>NZ_LWLE01000014.1 GCF_001905125.1 Streptomyces sp. TSRI0281
TTTTCGCTTTCCAGTTCTTCGCTTTCGCGTTTCCCTTTCCGGCGAGTCCGACTCTATCAGATCCTTTCGGGCCTGATTCCCAGTCAGCGGGGCTTGTCTTCCCGGCTGTTGGGCCGTTCCGACGCTCAAACTCTAGCGGATTCTCCCGGCGGCTCATAATCGAGCCTCGAAATGAATTCCGGCATGCCGAAATTCTCCCCGGTGGGAGATCGTGCTGAGTTTTGGTTGCCGCGTTCGCGGCGGGATCGGCTGTCACAGAACCGTTCCGGCCCCGTGACAACTCGAAGAACCTTACGGATCGGGCGGGACTGTGTCAACCCCGCCGTGGGGCCGCCCGGAGCCCCTCTTCAGCGCCTCGCCGGAGACCCCTCGGAGCCCCTTCGGTGGCGGCCTCAGAAGGGGTCAGTCCAGGTCGGTGAGCCGGCCGCCCGCGTCCGGCTGGGCGTGCTCCACGCGGCGCAGCAGCCTGATCAGCATCTCGCCGAGGACTCCGCGCTCGTCGCCGGAGAGGTCCTGGAGAAGGTCCTCCTCGAAGTCGCTCGCCATACGCATCGCCTCAAGCCACTTCGTACGACCCTCGTCGGTCAGTTCGACGATGACGCGGACGCGGTTGTTCTCGTCCCTGTCCCTCGTGACCAGGCCCTCGCCGGCCATGCGGTCGATCCGGTGGGTCATGGCCGCCGGGGTGAGGCCGAGGCGCTTCGCGAGTTCACCGGGGCCCAGCCGGTAGGGGGTGCCGGCCAGGACGAGGGTTTTGAGGACCTCCCACTCGGCATTGCTGATGCCGAGGGCGGCGAGCTGTCTCCCGTACGCGACGTTCATGCGCCGGTTGAGGCGGCCGAGGGCCGAGACGACCTGTTCGACCTGGAGGTCCAGGTCGCGGAATTCGCGCTGGTAGGCGGCGATCTGCTCGTCGAGGCTCGGCTCGTGGAGGCCGGGCTGCTCGGTGGTGTCAGACATGGCGGGCAGTATGGCACGCCCTTCATCGCCATCGAAGTCCTTCTATCTGTATTGTTAAGGTTCTAATTTTAGTGCTAAAGTCTTCGAGTCTGATTCCTTCAAGATCTTGAGGTAGGTGAGTGTGACCAGGGAGATGGGCGCAGCGCTGCGGCGAATCCAGGTGGGGAGCGCGCTGAGCGCGTTCGGCCTCGGGTTCACCGTCCCGTATCTGTACGTCTATGTGGCGCAGGTGCGGGATCTGGGTGCCGGTACGGCGGGGGTCGTACTGGCGGTCTTCGCCATGGCAGCGCTGGCCGTACTGCCGTTCACCGGTCGGGTCATCGACCGGCGCGGGCCGCTGCCCGTGCTGGTCGTCGCCTCCGGTGTGGCCTCCGTGGGGGCCGCGGCGCTGGGCTTTTCGAGCAGTGTGACGACCGCTGTCCTGTCGGCCGCGGTCCTCGGTGCGGGCACGGCGGTCATGCAGCCGGCCCTCGCCACCATGCTGGTGTGGTGCTCCAGCACCGCCACCCGTACACGGGCCTTCGCCACGCAGTTCTTCCTGCAGAACCTGGGGCTCGGCCTCGGCGGACTCGTCGGCGGGCAGATCGTCGACACGAGCAGGCCGGCGAGCTTCACGCTGCTGTTCCTGATCGAGGCCGTGATGTTCATCGTGCTCGGCGTCGTCGCGGGAAGCGTGCGGATGCCCCGCGCTTCCCTCTCCGGCGCCAGGCCGAGCGACGGGGCCGCGGCGAAGGGCGGGCTGCGGGCGCTGCTCTCGCACCGGGCCATGGTGCAGCTGTGCGTGATGGGCTTCGTGCTGTTCTTCGCCTGCTACGGACAGTTCGAGTCCGGGCTGGCGGCGTACGGGACCGAGGCCGCCGGGATCCAGCCGTCGACGCTGGGGATCGCGCTGGCCGCCAACACCGCCGTCATCGTCGTGGCGCAGTTCGTCGTCCTGCGGCTCGTCGAGCGGCGGCGGCGCAGCCGGGTGATCGCGTGGGTCGGCCTCATCTGGGCGTTCGCCTGGATCGTGGCGGGATACGCGGGGCTCGGGCACGGGAGCCAGACCATGGCGACGGCCGCGTTCATCTCGACGTACGCCCTGTTCGGGCTGGGCGAGGCGATGCTGTCGCCGACCGTGGCTCCGCTGGTCGCCGATCTGGCGCCCGAGTCGATGGTCGGTCAGTACAACTCCGCGTTCGCCCTGTGCAAGCAGCTCGCGCTGGCGGTCGGTCCGGCCGTGGGCGGGCCGATGGGGGCGGCGCTGCACGGTCCGTACATCGTGACGTTCGTGCTGTTCTCCCTGGGTATCACCGTGCTGGCGCTGCGGCTGGGCCGTCGGCTCACCCCCCTCCAGGATCAGCCGTCGCTCGCGGCGGTGCCGTCGCGGGTGGTCGCCGTCTCCGTACCGGAGACCGAGCCCGCGGCGGCACGCGCCGCCGCTCACTGAGGCAGCGCGAACTCGCACCAGACGGCCTTGCCGCCGCCCGGGGTGCGCCGGCTGCCCCATGACGAGGCGATCGTCGCGACGATCGAGATGCCGCGTCCCGCCTCGTCCGCCGGTTCGGCGCGGCGGCGGCGCGGCAGGTGGTCGTCACCGTCCGCCACTTCGATGATCAGGCGGCGGTCCGTGCGGCGCAGCCCCAGGCGCATCGGCGGGGTGCCGTGCTGGAGCGAATTCGCCACGAGCTCGCTCGCGGCGAGGACCCCCAGGTCGCACAGTTCGACCGGGAAGCGCCAGGACGTCAGGACGCCGGTGGCGAAGGCGCGGGCGCGCGGCGCCGCTTCTATGCCGCCGAGCAGATCGAGCGACGCGTTGTGGAACAGCTCCGCGTTCGACCCCGTGCGGGCGGGGTGCTGGACCACCAGGACCGCCACGTCGTCGTCGTGTTCGGCGGTCACCCCGAGGGAACGGATCAGCCGGTCGCACACCACCTGCGGCGAGCCCTTGGCGCCGGACAGCGCACGTGCCAGGGAGGCCACTCCCTCGTCGATGTCCTCGCTGCGCCGTTCGACCAGGCCGTCCGTGTAGAGGACGGCGGTGGAGCCGGGCGGCAGCGGGATCGTGCCCGAGGTGTGCACCCAGCCACCGGTGCCCAGCGGCGGTCCGGTGGGGTCCGCGGCCCGGTGGACCGTGCCTTCCTCGTCGCGCACGAGGATCGGGAGGTGGCCCGCGGAGGAGTAGACGAGCAGGCCCTCGTTCGGGTCGTGGACCGCGTAGACGCAGGTCGCGATCTGGCTGGCGTCGATCTCGGCGGCGAGTCCGTCGAGGAGCTGGAGCACCTCGTGGGGCGGCAGGTCCAGCCGTGCGTACGCCCGCACGGCGGTGCGCAGCTGTCCCATGACGGCGGCGGCGCGGACCCCCCGGCCCATCACGTCCCCGATCACCAGAGCGGTGCGGCCCGCGCCCAGGGTGATGACGTCGTACCAGTCGCCGCCGACGGCCGCGTCCGTGCCGCCGGGCTGATAGGTGGCGGCGATCCGCAGGTCATCGGGCTGCTCCAGCTCCTGCGGGAGCAGGGAGCGCTGGAGCGTGACGGCCGTTTCGCGGTGCCGGCGCTCGCTGGTGCGGAGCCGTTCGGCGGCTTCGGCGTGGTCGGTGACATCGGCGGCGTACACGAGGACGCCTCCCACACCCTTGCCCGCGCCCTTCCTGTCCTTCTCCTTGTCCCTGGGTTTCGCCTTCGCCCTCCCCTTCGCTGTGCCTTCTTCTTCGCTCGCGTCGTCCCTCGCGGCCACGGGGGTGCAGGTCACGGTGTACGAGCCGCCGTCGGCGGTCTTGCGGGACTTGACCGTGCGGGGCGTGCCACTGCGGAAGACCTGGTCCATCAGCGGGAGGACGCTGAGCTCCGCGAGCTCCGGCATGGCCTCGGCGGCGGGGACGCCGGACGGGCGGGGGCCGAAGACGGCCTCGTAGGCGTCGTTGACGTAGGCGATGCGGTGGTCGGGGCCGTGGAGCAGGGCGACGGGCGCGGGAAGCGTGCCGAGGATCTCGCGGGCCGAAAGGTCGTCGAGGCCGGGGGCGACCGCCGGTGCCGGTTCCGGTGCGGGTGTGACCTCGGCGGGTGAAGGGGAGGGCGAGGTGGGCTCGCCGTCCGGTGGGGCGGGCGGGCTCTCCGGCCGGGCGTACTCGGCTCGCGCCGCGGGTACGGAACTGCGGTCGTCCCGCGCGGCGGCGCGACGCTGCGTTCCGGGAAGGCGGGCGCTCCAACGCGTGAAGTTCACGGAATCTCTGGCCTCGTGTGTCGGTCTGGTCCGCTCGGGCGGGCTGCTTCTTCTGCCGGGTCGGGGCGCCGGGGGCCGGACCCCGGGAAGGCGCAGCCGGGCCTCGTCATGCTGCTGGTGCGTCGCGGCTGGGCACTGTTGGTCACTGTCGGCCGGGTCACTCTGTGCAGGCGTGGGCCCACCTATGGTCACACGTCCAGTGTGACCGACCGTACTGACAGCCGCCGTTCAGCCGGATGTCTTCGGCGGTCCGTCGCCTTGGGAAGGGTCGCTTCCGTGGGGCGGGGTGCTACCGGGTGCCTGACGGTTTCCGGGGGCCGGGTGGTTTCCGGGGCCCGGACGGTTTCCGGGGTCGCCCGCCGCGAGGGCGAACTCGGCGCGTGGGTGTTCCAGGGAGCCGAGGGAGACGATCTCCCTCTTGAAGAGTCCCGCCAGGGTCCATTCAGCAAGGACGCGTGCCTTCCGGTTGAACGTGGGGACTCGGCTGAGGTGGTACGTACGGTGCATCAGCCAGGCCGGGTAGCCCTTGAGCTGGCGACCGTAGACGTGGGCGACGCCCTTGTGCAGACCGAGCGAGGCGACCGATCCCGCGTACGCGTGCCGGTACTCCGTGAGCGGCCGGCCGTCGATGGACGCGAGGACGTTCTCGGCGAGGGTCTTCGCCTGGCGGACCGCGTGCTGGGCGTTGGGCGCGGTCTCCGTACCCGGTTCGGCCGCGGTCAGGTCGGGTACGGCGGCGGCGTCGCCCGCCGCCCAGGCGTGCTCGTTGCCCTCGATACCGAGCGTGGCGGTGCACCGGAGCCGGCCGCGCTCGGTGAGCGGCAGGTCGGTGGCGGCCAGGAGCGGTGCCGGTTTGACGCCCGCGGTCCACACGAGCGTGCGGGTCGGGAAGCGGGAGCCGTCGCTGAGGACGGCGACGCGGTCCACGCAGGTGTCCAGGCGGGTTTCCAGGCGTACGTCGATGTTCCGGCCGCGCAGCTCCCGGACGGCGTACGTGCCCATTGCCTCGCCGACCTCGGGAAGGATGCGTCCGGACGCCTCGACCAGGATCCATTTGAGGTCCGTGGCCTTGATGTTGTGGTAGTACCGCGAGGTGTAGCGGGCCATGTCCTCCAGCTCGGCCAGCGCCTCGACGCCCGCGTAGCCGCCGCCGACGAAGACGAACGTCAGGGCGGCGTCGCGGATGGCGGGGTCGCGCGTGGCGGAGGCGATGTCCATCTGCTCGATGACGTGGTTGCGCAGGCCGATGGCTTCCTCGACGGTCTTGAAGCCGATGCCGAACTCCGCGAGCCCGGGGACCGGGAGGGTGCGCGATACGGAGCCGGGGGCGATGACGATCTCGTCGTAACGGATCTCCACGGCACCGGTGCCCTCCTCGCCGGTGGCGAGGGTGGTGACGGTCGCAATCCGTTTGGCGTGGTCGATGCGCTGCGCCTCACCGATGACGATCTTGCACTGGCCGAGGACGCGGCGGAGCGGCACGACCACATGGCGCGGTGAGATCGAGCCCGCGGCCGCTTCGGGAAGAAACGGCTGGTAGGTCATGTACGGCTCGGGCGTGACGACAACGATCTCGGCGTCTCCGCTCTTGAGTCTCTGCTTCAGCTTCCGCTGGAGACGCAGCGCTGTGTACATCCCGACGTAGCCGCCGCCGACGACGAGAATGCGCACACTTGGCCGGGTGCCGGGGGTCGTCCCCCGGAAATCTGGAGCCATCACCACCCCATGACGCAACGGAGTCGGGGGTTTGTCCACAGCCCCGGCAAATTGTGTGACCGGAGGATCCTGACGGCCCATCGGGGACCACACACCGCGGAAAGGTGCAGTTGCGCAGGTCAGACCTTGCGGGAGGCACGAGGGGATGGGGTGGAATCGGGAACCAACCGGCCCTTGCTCCGATCGGGGGGCGCTCCGTGCGGAACTACCCCCTTCTGAATTGACCCGGGCTCAACTATGTTCGTAACCCGTCGGGGTGTCGGGTTCGGACTAGGTTGTGATCCGCTCCCCGACCGACACGGCGGGGAAGTCTCCGGGGGGAGACGTCATAACCGGGGGAAGTTATGCACATTCAGGATTCGCATTGGCAGGCTGCTGTCTCGTCCTCGTCCGAGGGCAACGGGCGGCTGAGCTCGGTGGGGGCGGTCGGAACCATAGGTTCGGCGGCACCGCTCGGGGCGGTGGGACCGGTCGGATCGGCCGTGACCGTTCCGTCGGCCGGAGGCAACGGGGGCACGCCGCGTTCGGCGCCGCTCCGCGTGGACGCACAGCGCAACCTGGAACATGTCCTGCGAGCCGCACGTGAAGTGTTCGGCGAACTGGGGTACGGCGCTCCGATGGAAGACGTGGCACGCCGCGCCAGGGTCGGGGTCGGCACCGTCTACCGGCGGTTCCCGAGCAAGGACGTGCTGGTACGGCGGATAGCCGAGGAGGAGACCGCCCGGCTGACCGAGCAGGCGCGGACGGCCCTGGGGCAGGAGGACGAGCCCTGGTCCGCGCTCTCCCGCTTCCTGCGGACATCCGTGGCGTCGGGTGCGGGACGGCTGCTGCCGCCGCAGGTGCTGCGGGTCGGGGCCGCCGCGGACGAGCCCGGCGCGGCGGTGGGTCCGGTCTCCGGCGACATCGGCGACGAGACGCGTGTTCCGCAGCAGCGGCAGAGCCTGGGCCAGCCCGATCTCCGGGTGGTCCCGCAGCGCTCCGCGGCCGTGGACGGTCTGGACGACGACGATTCGGGAGCGGCCGAGCTGTTGGAGATCGTGGGCCGACTGGTGAACCGTGCGCGGGAGTCGGGTGAGCTGCGCGGTGATGTGACGGTGGCCGACGTGCTCCTGGTCATCGCCACGGCCGCGCCTTCGCTGCCCGACGCCGCTCAGCAGGCAGCCGCTTCGACACGGCTGCTGGACATTCTGCTGGAGGGGCTGCGGTCCCGCCCCGCGTGACCGTGTCTGCGTGACCGTGTCCGCGTGACGGTTTCCTGCGTGACGGTTCCTGCGCGGTCGGTGTCTGTTCGGCCCGGTCGGTCGGCTTCGGTCGGCCGGGCACGGGCGGGACGGACCGTGCGGCGGCCCCGCTCCGGTGGACCGGCACCCGGTGGACCGGCACCCGGCGGCTGAAGATCGCCGAGAAGCATTCCCCGAATGAGGGATGGCTAGTGCTCCCATTCGGAAAAACGCCCCGGATGAGTGGTTGGCAGGGCTGACCGTTCATGGCCATGGGGCCGTGTGGCACTCTTGCCCGGTGTTCGGGTCCGAAGGGTGCATACGGGGGCTTCCGCTGTGAGCGGTGACGGGCAACAGGAAGAACCGCTCGACGGGATCGCTGCCGCGAGCGGAGGCACGGGGACGGAGACCGGTGGGCTGCCCTCGGGGCAGGTGCCGAGTCAGGCCGGACGCGTACGGTCGGACGATGATGCCGAGGGCGGCACCGTGCTGCCCGGCCCGTGGCCCGCGCCGGTCGACAGCGCCCCGTCCGCCGACGGCCTGTCCTCCCCCGACTCCTCCGACTCCTCCTCCACCGGCCCGGCGGGCAGTGCCGGGATCGCCGTTCCGTCGCAGCGGGAGGGCCGCGGCGGTGCCGCCGACCTCGGGCTGTCCGACGTCCAGCTGATCCAGGGCATGCGGGCCGGTGACGACGGCGCGTACGAGGAGCTGTTCCGGCGGCACTCGGGCGCGGTGCGCCGCTACGCCCGCAGCTGTTGCCGGGACGGGCACACCGCCGACGACCTGACGGCGGAGGTCTTCGCACGGACGCTGCAGGCGGTACGCGGTGGCAAGGGGCCGCAGGAAGCGGTTCGGGCCTACCTCATGACCGCTGTCCGCCATGTCGCCGCCGCCTGGACGAAGAGCGCGAAGCGGGAGCATCTGGTCGATGACTTCGCGGTGTTCGCCGCGCAGGCGTCGCGTACCTCCGAGCTGTCGGACGACGACACCCTCGACCTCGGCGCCGACGTGATGGCGATGCACGAGGCCGAACAGACGATGGCCATGCAGGCGTTCCGCAGTCTGCCGGAGCGCTGGCAGGCGGTGCTGTGGCACACCACCGTGGAGGAGGAGTCGCCGAGCGAGATCGCCCCGCTGTTCGGTCTGACCGCCAACGCCACGGCCGTTCTGGCCAGCCGGGCCCGTGAGGGACTCAAGCAGGCGTATTTGCAGGCCCATGTGAGCCAAGCGCTCACGACGGGCGGCGACTGCGCCCAGTACGCCGACCGGCTCGGCGCCTATGCCCGGGGCGGTCTGCGGATGCGGGCCGAGCGCGGGCTGCGCAAGCACCTGGACGAGTGCGCGCGGTGCCGGGTCGCGGTGGGCGAGCTGGACCATGTGAACGCCGGGATTCCGGCGCTGCTCCCGGTCGCGGTCATCGGGTGGTTCGCCGCCGGGTACTCGCTCAAGGCCGCGGGCATCGTCGCGGGCGGCGTGGCGGGAGCCGCGGGCGCCGGGGCCGCCGCCGCGGCGACCGGCGGAGGCGCGTCCGGAGGTGCGGCCGGTGGTGCCGCCGCGGAAGGGCTCGGGGCTCCGGTGAAGGCCGGGATCGCCGCGACGGTGGCCGTGGCGGCCGCCGCCGGACTGGTGTGGGCGCTGGTCGGCGACGACCGGCCGGAACCGAAGCCCGTCGCCAAGCCGCCCGCGGTGGCGCCCGCGGTGCCGGCTCCCGCACCGCCGCCGAAGCCGAAGCCTCCGGCGGCGCCCGCGCCGCCGGCACCGGCTCCGCCGCCCGAACCGAAGCCGAAGCCCACGCCCACACCTACGCCCATACCTACGCCGAAAGCCACGCCCAAGCCCACACCGAAACCCACGCCCCCGGCGCCGAAGCCGCCCGCGCCGAAGCCCACGCCTCCGCCCAGCCCGAAGCCGCCGCCACCCGCCCCGACCGTCTACCAGGTCAGCGAACTCGGCTACACCCTGCTCGGGGACCACACCGAGCCCGAGGTGGTGTTCGGCGACAGCAGCTGGCTCTGGCAGCGCTCCCAGGTGTCGATCGCGTCCACCTCGTACGCGCCCGGGGTGACGGTGCACGCCAATTCATCGGTCACCATCCAGCTGAACCGGGAGTGCACCCGCTACGAGGCGAAGGTCGGCATCGACGATCTGACGATGGGGCTCGGCTCCGTGCGTTTCTCCGTCTTCGACGGGGCCGGTGTCCGGCTCTGGCAGTCCCCGGTCATGGAGGGCGGCGAGCCCGCCGTTCCGGTGAGCGTGGGCATCGGCGGTCAGTCGTCGATCCGGCTGGTCGTGGAGGCGCAGTCGCCGCTCGGCGGCGTGGGACTGGCCAACTGGGCGGAGTCGAGGATCAGCTGCCGGTGAACCGGCAGCGGTGACCGGACAGCGGCAGCCGGAAACGGTGACCGGGACGGGCCGGGCCGGGAACGGTGACCGAGCGGCGCCGAGCCGGAAGCGGTGAGCCGGAGCGTCGGCCGCCGGTGAACCGGGCCGCGGACGGTCACGGCTGGAGGGTGCGTCCGGAAGGGACCACTCCGCCCGCCACCGCGCGTTGGCGTGGAGCCGCCGTGCCCGTCCAGCAGGTGCCTCGGCGGGCGAGGAGGCGGCGGAGCCAGAGTTCCGTGGAGGCCAGGTCGGCCAGCCCGTCCAGCGGGAGGGGTTCGCCCTCGGAGGCGGCGCGCAGGGCCTTGCGTACGACGCGTGCCTCGACCAGGCCCGCGTCCGCCAGCAGCGGGGCGTCGAACAGCGCCATCAGCTCGGGGAGCGCGGCGCGCAGACCGGTGCGGGTGGCGACGGCCGAGGTGGCCTGGGACGGGGCTCCCCAGCCGGGCGGGAGGTCGTGGATGCCCGCGCCGCCCAGGACCCGGCGCAGGATCGCGGCCCGTGCGCCTGGTTGGACGCGGAGGGATTCGGGAAGGGCGCGGGCGGCCCGGACGACCTGGTTGTCGAGGAACGGGGCGTGGAGGCGCTGGCTGCGGACCTCGGCGGCCTGCTCCAGGATGCGGTGGTCGGCGGCGCTGCGGGCGAGGGCGGCGCGGGCGCGGGCCTCTCCCGGGCGCTGCACGGAGGTCGGCCGGATCGCCGCCTCCTGAAGACGAACCGCCACTTCGGCCAGGGCCTCCCCCGTCAGCCAGCGCGCCGCGGGTCCGGGGCGCGACCAGGCGAGGGCGGCGAGCGAGGCGTCGGCCGGGGTGTCGAGGTCGGGGGCGTAACGGTTGGCGTCGGGCAGCCGGTCGGCCGCCGTCTCCAGGCCGGTGCGGTACGACGTACGGGCCAGCCGCCGCGCCGCGCGGTAGAGCGTCAGCGGGACGAACAGGGAGCGCGCCGAGGGGCCTTCGGCCTTGGTGAGGGCCACCACGGGGCGCAGGATGTGGCGTCTGCGCCGGTCCATCAGCAGGTCGGCGAGGCGGGCCGGGTGCGCGTCCAGCACCTGCCGGGCGCCGTGGCCGACGAAGTGGTCGGCGCTGCCCGCGGCGAGCCGGCGGCGGTGACGCTCGGAGACGACCAGGGAGGGGGCCGGTTCGTCGGTGAGCGGGCCGCTGTCCAGCGCCGCGTACGGCAGTGCCTCCTCGCCCGCCGCGACCACCACATGGTGCAGGCGCGGGTTGGCGGCGATGGCCCGGGCGCGTTCGAGTTCGTCCTCGTGGCCGCGGGTGGTGAGGTCGTTGAAGGTGACCGCGAGCAGCCGCTCCCCCGCCCCCGTGCCGTGGCCGAGGAGGGTGCCGGGCAGTCCGGGCAGTCCGGAGGCCAGCAGCGCGAGGGTGGCGGACGCGCTGCCTCCGGAGAGGTCGGCGCCGACGCCCGGTACGGGTGCGCCGCGCGCCGCGCGGCGTTCGGCGGGTCCCATGCCGGGGACCGGTCCGGGGTCCGGCGGCAGGGTTTCCGGGGCGTGGCGCGGGGCGGTGAGCCGGGCGCGTACCGCTTCGACGAGCGCGTCCCGTACGCCCTCGACGGCGTGCACCGGGTCGGCCTGGGGTGCCGCGACGGCGAGCGAGGCCACCGCCTCGTACCCGGTGATCTCGCGCGAGCCCTCGCGCAGGATCAGCGCGTGTCCCGGCGGGACCCGCTTCACACCGACGTACGGTGTGCCGTCGCCCAGCGCCTCCGGTGTCTCGGGGCAGGCGAGCAGGGCGGCCAGGTGGCCGATGTCCAGCTGGGCCTCGATGAGGTCGGCGAGGGGAAGGGCCGCGGTGGCGTAGGCGGTGCCGTTGGCCCAGGGCGTATGGAAAACGGGCCGGGCTCCGGCCAGGTCCCCCGCGACGGTGATCCGGCGGCCGATCTGCACGACGGCCGTGTAACTGCCCGGCCAGGCGGTGAGATGCCGCATCGCCCCGCCGCGTGCGGAGAGCAGCCCGACGCGCAGCTGTTCGTCGGTGGCCCCGCAGCAGCCGAGGACGGCGAGGCGCGCGGTGGGGGCGCCTTCGGGGGTCGCGGCGTTGATGACGCGGATCTCGTCGGGGCGCCAGTCACCGACGGCCCAGAGCGGATCGGGGTCTCCCCACAGGAGTTGGGAGCCCACGGGCTGGACCGTGCGCCCCTCCCCGCCGGCACCGACCGCGCCGACGGTGCCGAAACTCGCGGCGATACTGCTCCACCCCACCAACCAACGCATCGCCGCCTCCACAGGCTGTGGACAAAGCGGCGCACATGGAGAATCGGGACACCGCTGCGGGACATGCTGCCACGACAACGGCGTACGGGAGGGGGTACGGGCAGCGCACGCCGGAAGGGCATGCGCCCCTGGCAAGGGCCCGGCACCGCTTCCCGGGGGCGAGCGGCGGCGTATCCACAACGGAACGATGGCTTCCGGGTGTTGTGGAGCCGAAGCGTCAGCCCCGAATGGCCGGTGCGGCGTTCCGGCCGCCCGGTTGACCGCCCGCACGAGCGGTCGAAATCCGGCCATAGTCGGACCGTTGACCAGAGCATCACCCCAGCGTCGTCATTCAGCCATTCTCGGCGCGCGCCGCAACCGGCGATTGTCCGCTTTCACCCCCCGCGCCGAGCGGCTCCACGCACAGCCCGGGAGGTGGGCCTCACCTCCCGGACCGGTCCGCCGCCCGCGGGGAATGGGGCGGCAGTATCCCCCAGCCCACTGAGTCCAGTACAGCGGGCCGACCCACGCAGCATCCATGGAAGCCCTCCCGGAGCGGGCCGGGCCAGAGCGCACGGCCGGGCGCACGGCCACACAACAGGAGCACGCCGGACCCTGCCCGGCACACGCCCGGGATTCGAACACCGGCCGCCCGCACGGACAACAATCCCGCCATCCGGACGCTCGCCCCTTAACGGTAGGGATGCGGCGAACTACGCTGGGTTTACTGATGTTCTCAGCAGGGCGGCATATTCCCCGGGGCTCGGCCAAATGCGTGTGCAGCCGGAGTGACGGGGTTCGAACCTGGGGAGGCATCGGCACGAATGCCGCGCGCCGCCCTCGGTGTCGCGGCGGCTGTCTGTGTGTCGAGGGGTGGCGCATGTCCAGGGAGCAACGCGGGCCGAACGAGAAGCTCGGCACGGTTCTCGCCCTCGCGGGAATCAGTAACGCCGGGCTCGCCCGGCGGGTCAACGACCTCGGAGCACAGCGCGGTCTGACACTTCGCTACGACAAGACCTCGGTGGCCCGGTGGGTCGCCAAGGGCATGGTGCCGCAGGGCGCCGCGCCCCATCTCATCGCTGCGGCGATCGGCGCCAAGCTCGGCCGGCCGGTCCCGCTGCACGAGATCGGGCTCGCGGACGCCGACCCGGCGCCCGAGGTCGGACTCGCCTTCCCGCGTGACGTGGGCGAAGCGGTGCGGTCGGCGACCGAGCTGTACCGACTGGATCTGGCCGGGCGGCGGGGCGGCGGCGGAATCTGGCAGTCGCTGGCGGGGTCGTTCGCCGTCAGCGCGTACGCGACCCCTGCCTCCCGATGGCTGATAACCCCCGCCGATCCCTCGGTGGCGCGGGACTCCGCGGCTGCCCGGGTCGCCATCCTCGGCGCACAGGGCGCGCAGGGCGCGCAGGGCGCGCAGGGCGCGCACGGCGCTCAGAACCTGCGGAGCGCACTCGGCCCGTCGGGCGCGCCGGGCATGCCCGGCGCACTGATCGGACACGGTGCGCAGGGGTCCGTGCCCCTGCAGCCCGGCCCGGAGTCCGCGCCCGACGCCTCGCCGCTGCGGGTCGGCCACAGCGATGTGGCCAAGCTGCGCGAGGCGGCCCAGGACGCGCGCCGCTGGGACTCCAAGTACGGCGGCGGGGACTGGCGTTCCTCCATGGTTCCGGAGTGCTTACGGGTCGACGCCGCACCGCTGCTCCTCGGCTCCTACAGCGACGAGGTGGGCCGCGCCCTCTTCGGCGCCTCGGCCGAACTGACCAGGCTGGCCGGGTGGATGGCCTTCGACACCGGCCAGCAGGAAGCCGCCCAGCGCTACTACATCCAGGCCCTGCGCCTGGCCCGAGCCGCCGCCGACGTACCGCTCGGCGGGTATGTGCTCGTGTCGATGTCCCTCCAGGCGACCTACCGCGGCTTCGCCGACGAAGGGGTCGACCTCGCGCAGGCCGCCGTCGAACGCAACCGCGGGCTCGCCACCGCCCGCACCATGAGCTTCTTCCGGCTGGTGGAGGCGCGGGCGCACGCGAAGGCGGGGGACGCGGCGGCCGCGGCGGCCGCGCTCAAGGCCGCCGAGGGCTGGCTGGAACGGTCCAGGGCGGGGGATGCCGACCCGTCGTGGCTCGGCTTCTACTCGTACGACAGGTTCGCGGCCGACGCCGCCGAGTGCTACCGCGACCTCAAGGCGCCCCGGCAGGTGCGGCGCTTCACCGAGCAGGCCCTGTCCCAGCCGACCGAGGAGTTCGTCCGCTCGCACGGACTGCGGCTCGTCGTCTCCGCGGTGGCCGAGCTGGAGTCGGGCAATCTGGACGCGGCGTGCGCGGCGGGGACCCGGGCGGTCGAGGTGGCGGGCCGGATCTCCTCGGCGCGGACCACGGAGTACGTACGCGATCTGCTGCACCGGCTCGAACCGTACGGGGACGAGCCGCGCGTCGCTGAGCTGCGCGAACGGGCCCGGCCGCTGCTGGTGGCCCCGGTCTGATCCGGCGCCCGCCCCGGGTCCGCGGGGCCGGGATGTGCGCCACGTCCTGCCCGTCCCGGGTTTGAGCCGGTTGTCAGTGGGTCAGTGCACTATCGGGGTGGGAGGTGGCGTGATGATGACGCACGCGGCGTACGACTGCGATGTGCTGGTGATCGGCGGCGGGATCGTCGGTCTGTCGACCGCGTATGCGATCACGCGGTCCGCTCCGGGCACCCGGGTGACGGTGCTGGAGAAGGAACGGGGCCCCGCCCGCCATCAGACCGGGCGCAACAGCGGGGTGATCCACAGCGGCGTCTACTACCGCCCCGGTTCCCTCAAGGCCCGCTACGCGGTGCGCGGCGCCGCCGAGATGGTCGACTTCTGTACGGAGCACGGCATCGCGCACGCGGTGACCGGCAAGCTGATCGTCGCGACCGAGCGGTCCGAGCTGCCCCGGCTGCACGGCCTGGTGCAGCGCGGCCGGGAGCACGGACTGCCGGTGCGGGAGCTGGGCCCGGCGCAGATCGCCGAGTACGAACCCCATGTGCGCGGACTCGCGGCGATCAGGGTCGGGACGACCGGGGTGTGCGACTTCAAGGCGGTCGCCGCACGGCTCGCGACGGAGGTCACCGCGGCCGGCGGCCTCATCCGGTACGGGGCGGAGGTCACCGCGATCGACCGGCGCCCCTGGGGTGTCGCGGTGCGAACGGCGGACGGCCTCGTCGTCCGGGCCCGGGTGCTGGTCAACTGCGCGGGGCTGCACTGCGACCGGGTGGCACGGCTGGCGGGCGACGACCCGGGAGTGCGGATCGTGCCGTTCCGGGGGGAGTACTACGAGCTGGCCAGGCCGGAGCTGGTGCGCGGGCTGGTCTATCCGGTGCCGGACCCGGCGTTCCCGTTCCTCGGGGTGCATCTGACGCGGGGCTTCGACGGCTCCGTCCACGTCGGGCCCAACGCGGTGCCGGCCCTCGCCCGGGAGGGGTACGGCTGGCAGGTCGTGCGCCCCCGTGAGCTGATGGAGACGCTGAGCTGGCCGGGCTCCTGGCGGATAGCCCGACGGCACTGGCGGTACGGGGCGGGCGAGGTGCACCGTTCGCTGTCGAAGCGCGCGTTCACTCTGGCCGTCCAGCGGCTGCTGCCCGAGGTGAGCGAGGACGATCTACGGCCGTCGCCCGCCGGGGTCAGGGCCCAGGCGGTCCTGCGGGACGGCACGCTGGTGGACGACTTCCTGATCCGCGAGGCCCCGCACACCGTGCACGTGCTGAACGCCCCGTCGCCCGCCGCCACGGCCTCGCTGCCCATCGGCAGGGAGGTGGCACGCCGGGCACTGCTGCGGGCTCGCGGCGCGGGGTGGAAGCCGCCCGCCGTAGAATCGGGTCATTGTGTCTGAGCAGCCTGTGAACCCCACTCCTGATGCCCCTGACGCACCCGGTGCCCCCGGTACCACCGGTGCGGACGACGTGGCTAGCGCCCCTGGCGCGAACGACGTGGCCGATGCCCCCGGTGCGAACGATGTGGCCGATACCGCGGACGACGCCGCTGCCCGGCGTGCCGCCTCCTTCGAGCGGCAGCGCAGGCTCCGCCAGGAGCCCCGCTTCCCCGGCGGTCCCGCCGCCGACCCGGCGGGCTCGCACCACGAGCGCCGGATCCGCAGTTTCCAGCCGCGCCGCAGCCGGGTCACGACCGGGCAGGAGGACGCCCTCCAGCGGCTGTGGCCCATGTGGGGCCTGGACATCGACGGGCTCCGCGTCCTGGACCCGGCCGAGATGTTCGACGGGCTGCCCGTCGTCCTGGAGATCGGCTTCGGCATGGGCGAGGCCACCGCGCAGATGGCGGCCGACGATCCGGGCACCGGCATCCTCGCCGTCGATGTGCACACCCCCGGCCAGGGCAATCTGCTCGGTCTCGCGGACCGGAACGGCCTGACCAACATCCGGGTGGCCAACGGTGACGCGGTGATCCTGCTGCGCGAGATGCTGAAGCCGGACGCGCTCGACGGACTCCGGGTGTTCTTCCCCGACCCCTGGCCCAAGGCGCGGCACCACAAGCGGCGGCTGATCCAGCCGGAGTTCCTGGACCTGGTGGCCCAGCGGCTGAAGCCCGGAGCCGTGATCCACTGCGCGACGGACTGGGAGCCGTACGCGGAACAGATGCTGGACGTCCTCACCGCGCACCCCCTCTTCGAGAACACCGTGGCGGACGGCGGTTACGCCCCGCGGCCCGCATTCCGGCCGCTGACCCGCTTCGAGGGGCAGGGTCTGGACAAGGGGCACGTCGTCCACGACCTGCTGTTCGCCCGCGTCTGACCGACGCGGCACGCGGGCAGACGCGGGCGCACGGTCCGGGCCGGGACACGGGCAGACCCGGCGCACGGTCCGACCCGGCGCACGGCAGGGTCGGCATACGGCCGGGTCGGCATATGGACCGACGCGGCGCACGGCCGGGGACCGTTGCGAACCGGCCGTGTCCCCCGGCGCCCGTGGTCAGGTGTCGGTCCCGCTCGTTAGGGTCATGGGGTGTCCGACGGGTCCGTGCAGCATCAGCAGCCGCAGCCGGCCGTCCCGGTTCTCCAGGAGCGTCAGCTCGGCGAGATCCTGGGCGCCGTGCCGGAGCGTGGCTGGCGATACCGGCCGCGCCGCGTCGGCATGGTGTGGCGCAGCAAGGCCTTCCGCGCAGGTGCGGTGATCGTCGCGCTCGCGCTGTGCGGGCTGGTGATCCTGTCCCTGGTCCGTGAGCAGACCGGCACGGAGGGGTTCCTGGTCGGGCTCGGGCTGGCCGTGCTGCCCGTGCCGCTGCTGATGGCGGCCTTCCGCTGGCTGGACCGGGTCGAACCGGGCCCCTGGCGGAATCTGCTGTTCTCCTTCGCCTGGGGCGCGTGCGCCGCCGCACTCGTCGCGATCATCGCCAACTCGTTCGCGACCCGCTGGATCGCCACGGCCACCGCCGACCCGGCGAGCGCCGACACCCTGGGTGCCACGGTGATCGCCCCGGTCGTCGAGGAGAGCGCCAAGGCGGCCGCGGTCCTGCTGATCTTCCTGTTCCGGAGACGGGAGTTCAGCGGCATCGTCGACGGCATCGTGGTCGCCGGATTCACCGCGACCGGCTTCGCCTTCACCGAGAACATCCTCTATCTGGGCAACGCCTTCGGTGAGGACCAGCAGCTGGGGATGACCGGGTTCGCCTCGGTGACCGCCGGGACGTTCTTCGTACGGATCGTGATGTCGCCGTTCGCGCACCCGCTGTTCACGGTGCTCACCGGCATCGGCTTCGGGTTCGCCGCGGTCGGCGCGCGGCGCCACCGGGTCCGCCGGATCGCGCTGCCGGTACTGGGCCTGGTCCTCGCGATGGGCCTGCACGCCCTGTGGAACGGTTCGTCGGCCTTCGGCCCGTACGGCTTCTACGCGGTGTACGGGGTCTTCATGGTCCCGGCGTTCGGGCTGGTGACCTGGCTGGCGGTGTTCTCGCGCCAGCGGGAGCTGCGTATGCTCTCCGCCGAGCTGCCCGCGTACGCGGCGGCGGGCTGGCTGACCCCCGCCGAGCCGCTCGCGCTCTCCTCGATGCGGGCGCGTGGCATGGCCCGTGATCTGGCCCGCCACTGGCACGGCCACCCGGACCGGAACCGCGGCAGGGCGGCGGCACGGGCGGTCGCCGAGTACGAGTCGTTCGCGACGTCCCTGGCCGTACTGCGCCGACGGGCCCGCCGCGACACGGCGGGCCCGGACTTCGCCGCGCGGGAACGGGAGCTGCTGCATCACCTCTGGCAGCGCAGGGACATCGCGGGCCCGGCGCTGACGTACGCGGCCCACGCCACGGGCCGGCTGCGCGCACACCTCCGCCCCCCGGTCCCGCCGTACGGCGGGCCGTTCCCGCAACGGCCCCCGTACGCGTACGGGGCACCGCAGACCCAGACGCAGACGTACGCGTACGGGGGCCCGGGGACGCAGACGTACCCCTCCGGGTACCCGAACGCGGGCCCTGCCCCGCAGCCGTATCCCCACGGCGCGGCACCGCGGCAGCCGTATCCGTACGGGCCGGTGCCGCAGACGTTCCCGATGCCTCAGCAGCGCGGGACGGAGCCGCACGGCGCGCCGCACCCCCAGTACGGCGGCCACAACCCCTACCTGCGTCCTCCGCAGTAGCCCGGCGCCCGCTGTCCGGGCGGGTGGATCAGGGGGTGGATCAGGCGGATGCCTCGGTGAGCTCCGCGAGTTCCTGGTCCGTCAGGCGCAGCTCGGCGACCGCGACCAGCGCGGGCAGCTGCTCGACCGTACGGGCCGAGGCGATCGGCGCGACGACGGTCGGCCGGGAGGCCAGCCAGGCCAGGGCGACCGTGGCGATCTCGGCCTCGCGCTCCTGGGCGATCCGGTCCAGGGCGACCAGCACCTTGCGGCCCTGCTCGGACTCCAGGTGCTGGGCCGCCTTCTCGGCGCGCGCGCTGTCGACCGAGGTGCCCGGACGGTACTTGCCGGTGAGGAAGCCCGAGGCCAGGGCGAAGTACGGGACGGCGGCGAGCCCGGCGCGGGCGGCGGTGTCCTGGAGGGCGCCCTCATAGGTGTCGCGGGAGACCAGGTTGTAGTGCGGCTGGAGGGCGACGTAGCGGGCCAGGTTCTCGCGCTCGGAGAAGTCCAGGGATGCCTGGAGCCGCTCCGGGCTGATGTTGGAGGCGGCGATCTCGCGCACCTTGCCGTCCTTCACCAGCTGGTCGAGGGCGGTGATGATCTCCTCGACCGGGACGGTCTCGTCGTCGAAGTGCGTGTAGTACAGGTCGATGTGGTCCGTGCCGAGCCGCCGCAGCGACTCCTCGGCGGCGGACTTGATGGTGACGGCGGAGAGCCCCTTGTACGAGGGGTGGGCGCCGACCTTGGTGGCGACGACGATGTCGGACCGGTCGGCGCGCGAGGCGAGCCACTTGCCGATGACGGTCTCGGACTCGCCGCCCTCGTTGCCCGGGACCCAGGAGGAGTAGGCGTCGGCGGTGTCGATGAAGTTGCCGCCCGCCGCGGTGTACGCGTCCAGGACGGCGAAGGACTGTGCCTCGTCCGCTGTCCAGCCGAAGACGTTGCCGCCGAGGGCGAGGGGGAAGACCTGGAGGCCGGAGGAGCCGAGCGGGCGCAGAGAATTCGCAGAAGTCATGATGGGTTCAACGAGAGCACCGGAGAGGACTATTCCGCGTGGGCGGGAGCCTCTGCGCCGGTGCCGTCCGCCGTCCGCCGTCATCGGTCCGCCGTCATCAACTCCGCCGTCATCCGTCTGCGGAGGCGGGGCCCCGGGCGTTGTGCCCCCATCACCCGTACGGCGGACGCCACGCGCTGTTCTCCTGCGGACAGCGGACCGGCAGCCCTGACGTCGGGGGGTGTGCGTCAGGGCTGCCGGGGTTCGGGTGCGCCCGCGGGGCGGGCGCGGGGGCTCAGACCGTGAGCCCCTTGCTGCGCAGCCAGCTCATCGGGTCGATGCCCGCGCCGCCCCCGGTGTGGACCTCCAGGTGGAGGTGGGCACCGGTCACATTGCCGGTGGCACCGACGCGCCCGATGGTGTCGCCGGTGGAGACCTTCTGGCCGGCCGTGACATTCATCGTGGACTGGTGGCAGTACCAGATCTCCGTGCCGTCATCGAGTTCGAGGACAGTGCGGTAGCCGTACGAACCGGAATAGCCGGCCGACTTCACCGTGCCGCTGTGCACGGCCTTGACCGGGGTGCCGGTCGGCGCCGCGAAGTCGAGGCCGGTGTGGTGGCCCGAGGACCACATCGGGCCGGACTGGCCGTAGGTCGAGCTGATGCTGTACGAGGAGGTCGGCAGCGCGTAGCTGGCGGCGAGCTTGGCGAGGCGCTCGGCCTCCTTCTTCTTCTTCGCCGCCTCTTCCGCCTTCTTCTTCTCGGCGGCGATCTTGGCCTCGGCCTTGTCCTGCTGCTTCTTGGCGTCGGCCGCGGCCTTCTCGGCCGCCGCCTTCTCCTCCGCGGCCCTGACCTCGGCGTCGGCGTTGGCCTGCTGCTGCTCGGCCTGCTGGAGGATGCGGGCGCGGAGCGCCTCACCGGCGTCGGTCGTGCCCTGTTCGGCTTCGGCGCTGGTGATGCCCGCGGAGGTGAGCGGAGCCGCCGAGACCGGGGTCTTGTCCGCGTCGTCGGACATGAAAGCGCCGACGCCGGGAAGGGACTTGGCATCGGGGAGGTTGTCCGCGAGGGAGTCAGGAAGGGAGATGGAGACCGGCGGCTTGCTCTGCGCGGTGGCCATGCCGCCCGCGCCGACGGCCGCGATGACACCGACGCCGAGGACGGTGGAGCTACGGGCGAGTCCCCGCTGCTTGGCTACGCGGTGCCTGCCGCGTACGGGCCGGATGGACTCCTCGGTGGGATTCCATTCCTCCCAGGTCCTGTCCGCGTCACCGAAGTTGTCGGTGGCGAAGGGTGACGGGGCCTCGGGGGCAGGCTTGTTGGACGCCACGTGGGCGCACTCCTTTCCTTCCTTCTCGCCTACCGGGTTAGCTGACGGGTTCGGAGCAGGAAGGTCTCCTACGGGCTCCTCTGCCTCTCACGAGACACAGGTGTCCGATTCACCCCATGTAGGTGGTTCCCCGGTTCCCTTGCGGGATTCGGCGCTCGCGCACGGTGCCGCCTCTTGCGACGACTGGGACGACCGCGCTGCGTTATCGAACGTTAATAGACTGATGGGCCCTATTCCAAGCTCTTCCCACTGATCGTTCATGACTTTGGCCTGGACTTAACGGGTACAAAGGGGCGGAATCGGGCGAGTTGAATCGAGCTTGACCATTACCCAGTTTCTGACGTTGCGTCAAATGTTATGCGGAGCGGCGTCCTTCAGTCACGTACGGTGGTATCGCCCCCCGGCTCATCCGCCGCCGCGGCCCACGATCTTCACCGTCGTCCGGCGCTCGGGCTGTCCCTCGGCCGGCCGCCCCACCGCGAGAAGTGCCATGTCGTCAGTGGACCGGCCACCGGTGTGCAGCCGTACGTCGTCGGTGAGCGCGGAGAGCAGTTCCTCGGGACCCGGGAAGATCCGGCCCCGCAGCCGCGTCGCCGGGTCGTAGAAGGCCCCGGACGGGTCCCGGGCCTCGGAGAGGCCGTCCGTGAACACCAGCAGCGTCGCCCCGGCGGGCAGCGCCCACTCATCGGCCCGGTCGGGCCACACACCCAGGTTCATGCCGAGCGGCAGCGCCGGCACGGCCGGAGCCAGCACCTCCACCGCCCCGTCGGAGTGGAGCAGAATCGGCTCGGGGTGCCCGCGGTTGACGATGCGCAGGTTCGTCGAACCGGGCGGGATCTCCGCGAGCACGGCCGTGATGAACCCCTCCATCGCGTCCAGCCCGCCGCGCCGCGTCCCCTCCCGCGCCAGCGCCCGTTCCAGCCGCTGCGCGACCCCCTCCAGCGAACGCTCCTGCTCGGCGGCCTCCCGGAACGCCCCGATGATCACCGCCACCGCCTCGACCGCGTCCAGCCCCTTGCCCCGTACGTCGCCGACCACCAGACGTACCCCGTACGGGGTGTCCGCGACGGCGAACAGGTCACCGCCGACGAACTCGTCCGCCTGCGCCGCCTCGTACCGCGCGGCGACATGCAGCCCGCCGATGCGGTCGTCCGGGGTCGGCAGCACGGCCCGCATGGCCGTCGCCGCGATGAACCGCGCCGAGGCCAGCTGCTCGTTGCCGCGCCGCACGACGCCGTTGATGACCAGGGCGAGGACCGAGGCGGTGAGCACGGTGGCCAGCTCGGTGACCGGGACGGCCCGGGTCAGCGTCCCGGCGTACGCGTGCAGCCCGACGACGGCCAGGACCGCCGCCACTCCGGTACGGACGGTGCTGGCCAGCGAGAAGAACGGTGCGGCCATCAGCGGTGCCGCCACGAACAGCGGTACGGCGGTGAAGGTGGGCGGGGTCCCGATGTCGAAGAGCAGTCCGCCGCCGATCATCAGGGCGGGCAGCGCACGCACGAACCGCCGGGCGCCGCGGCCTCCTGGGCGCCCCCCGCCGCCACGCGCCGGGAAACCGAAGGCGGAACCTCCCAGGCCGCGCGCCGGAAGACCCGGAACCCTTCGGCTCCAGGCGCGGGGCAGCCCGGCAGGTCCCCCACGCCGTCTGTCCCGCTTCCCCACGTGTGCACTCCTGCCCGGTCCGCCCACGGCTGCGGACGGTACCGCGCCCCGTCCAGGCTTGCCGGAGCCGCGCCGTGCGGCGACTCCTCATCGGCCAAAGGGGGGAGCGTGCGGCAGGCCCGGCCTTCCGGAGGTCAGTCGGAGAGCCGGTGTTCCGCGTAGATCGTCAGTGCATCCCGTACGAAGGCGGCGGTGCCGTCCCCGTGCTGATCGTAGTTCTTCGCGAAGCGCGGATCGGCAACATACATCTCGCCGAGCCCGGTCACATAGGACCGGGTCGGCGCCGTCGTCACCGAAAGCCAGGCGCAGTGCCGGCGCGCGATGTCCTGCACGGCCCCGTCGCCCGCGGCCAGGCCGTCCTTCCGGGCCTGCCCGTAGTCCGCGGCGATGGCCTCGTGCGAGGCGATGTGGTCCCGTCTCTCCGCCGGACCGAGCGAACGCCACCAGCGGTCGCCCCTCTCATACGCGTCGCGGCCCCAGCGCTCGGTCACCTCCTGCTCGTGGGCGGTGTGGTCGAAGCCGTCGAACACTTCCTCGGCCATGAGTGCCGTCCCCTCCTCCGTCTTGTGAAGAGTGGTCCGCACCGAGGCGATCTGCCGCCCGATGCGCTCGCGTTCCCGCTCCAGCAGCCGCAGGTGTGCCCGCAGAGCCCCGGCCGTGTCCCGCTGCCCCTCCAGTACGTCCTTGATGGCGGGCAGGCCCAGCCCCAGCTCCCGCAGCAGCAGAATGCGCTGGAGCCGGACGAGGGCGTCCTGGTCGTAGTAGCGGTAGCCGTTGCTCCCGACCCGGATCGGCGCGAGAAGACCGAAGTCTCCGTAGTGCCTGAGCGTGCGGCTCGTGGTGCCGGCCCTTCTGGCGATTTCCTGGATGGACCACTCCATGCCGGAAACGCTAGATCTTTACGCTGCGTCAAGGTCAAGCGCGGCGGATGCGGCGGGCCCCGGCGGGCCCACGGCCTGCCGGGGCCCGGAAACGACTCAGGCCCGGAACGCTGTGTGCGTTCCGGGCCTGGGCCTTCAGTAGCGGGGACAGGATTTGAACCTGCGACCTCTGGGTTATGAGCCCAGCGAGCTACCGAGCTGCTCCACCCCGCGTCGTAAACACAACTGTACGGCATGCTGGGCGCGCTCTTGACCACGCGCCCGACGCCACCGCCGGGCAGCCCGCCTCCCCCCGTGAAGGCCCCCGTGAAGGCACCCATGAGGCGAGGCGTCAGGCGTCCAGCGAGATCGCGTTCTTGGCCCGGTCGACCGCCTCCCAGGACTCGGGGCCGGCCTCGCCGCCGCCGTTCTCCGTCACCAGGGCCTGGTTGACCGCGACGAACGGACGCATCCGCTCCGCGTACCGGGCGAACGCGGCGGCATGGTCGTCACCGGCCCGCGCCAGTTCGTCCGCCAGCACCTGCGCTCCCACCAGAGCGAGGCTGGTCCCCTGCCCGGAGAGCACGGACGCGCAGTACCCCGCGTCGCCCAGCAGCACCGCCCTCCCCCGCGACCAGCTGTCCATGTGGACCTGGGCCACCGCATCGGCGTAGAAGTCGGGCGCGTCCCACATCGCCTTGAGCAGGCGGGCGTTCTCCCAGCGCAGGGGCGCCATCCGCTCGGCGACCAGCGCCCGGTACTGCTCCCGGGTCCGGGCGCCGGGTCCGAGCGGCCCGCCCTCGAAGCCGAACGTGACCCGCAGCTCGGTGTTGTCGCGCACCGGGTAGATGCCGTAGCCGGCCGGGCCCTCCCGGTGCCACACCTGCCAGTTGTCGAGGTCCAGGAAGTTCTCCACGCTGAAGATGGCGATGTGCATGTCCAGGTGACGGACGAACTCCTCCTCGGCGCCGAAGACCAGCCGCCGCACCCCCGAGTGCAGCCCGTCGGCACCCACCACCAGGTCGAAGGTGCGCGGAGCACCGCGCTCGAAGGTGACGCGCACGCCGTCCCCGCCCTCCTCCAGGGCAGTGATGCGGTCCCCGTGGAAGAACTCCGCTCCGCCGCCGAGGCGTTCGTGCAGCATCGGCACGAAGTCGTCGCGGAGCACCTCGATGTCACCGCTGTCGAACCGGCCACTGCTGAGGGTGGCCTCGGTGGAGCGGTGGAGCTCGTTGCCGTCCCCGTCGAGAACGGACATGCCCCGCATCCGGGTACGGGCGCTTCGCGCCTGCTCCAACAGACCCAGCCGCTCGACGACGCCGAGCGCGACGCCACGGATGTCGATGGCCTGCCCGCCCCTGCGCGGGGCGGGGGCGCGCTCCACGACGGTGACGGCGAAGCCCCGGTCGCGCAGCAGGCACGCCAGCGCCGAGCCGCCGACACCGCTGCCGGATATGAGCACTTTCCTCATGGCGAAACCCCTTCGATTCCTTCGGGTGGCTTGAGCTGCCGGAGCTGTTCAAGCCCGCCCAGTACGGTGTACGCGTGCTGAATGTACGACGTACGCGCACGTCCGCCAAGTGCACTTTTCCCGTATCTGAACTAGGACAGAGCCCGATTTCCCGACCGCACTCCTGGTAGCCTCTGCACTAGTACAGCTTCAAAAGAAAAAGAAATCCGCAGAGCGATCCGGAGAGAAAAAACCGGAGAGAAACCGGAGAGAAAGAAGAAGGAGCAGGGCATGGCCGCGACACCCGAACCCCCCTACCGGCGCATCGTCGGCGAGATCCGCCGCCGCATCGCCTCCGGCGAGCTGGCCCCCGGCGACCGGGTGCCCTCGACCCGGCAGATCGTCAAGGACTGGGGTGTCGCCCTGGCCACCGCGACCAAGGTGCTGACCACCCTGCGCCTGGAGGGGTACGTGGAGACCCGCCCCCGGATCGGCACGGTGGTCGCCACGCGTACACCGACCGCGGCTTCCGCGCCTCCCGCACCGCTCTCCCCTTCGCCGGTACCCTCCTCCTCCGCCGCCCCCGACCACGACCACGACCCCGACCTGACGCGCGACCGCATCGTCCGTGCCGCGATGCACATCGCCGACGCCGAAGGGCTGTCCGGCCTGTCCATGCGCGGGGTCGCCGCCCGGCTCGGGGTCGCCGCGATGTCCCCGTACCGGTACGTGAAGAGCAAGGACGACCTGATCCTGCTGATGGCCGACGCGGCCTTCGGCGAGGAGACGTACCCCGCCACGCCCCCCGAAGGCTGGCGCGCCCGCCTCGAACTGTGCGCCCGGACCCTCTGGAAGGTGTACCGCAGGCATCCGTGGCTCGCCCAACTCGCGCCGCTGTCGCGCCCGTTGGTGCTGCCCAACCTGATGGTGCACGCGGAGTGCGCGCTCGGCGCGCTGGACGGTCACGGGCTGGAGCCGGCCACCATGATGGACGTCCATGTCCTGCTCTACAGCTATGTCCAGGGCCTGGCCGTCAGCCTGGAGCAGGAGGCCCAGGCCGAGGCCGCCACCGGACTCACCGAGGACGAATGGATGGCCGACCAGGTGGAATCCCTTCGCGCGATCGCCGGATCGGCCGGCTACCCCGTGTTCGCCAAGGTCACCGCCGCCCTCGCCGACGGTTACGACCTGGACCTGGACGTCCTGTTCGAGTTCGGGCTCGGGCCGCTGCTCGACGGGTTCGCGGGCATCGTCGAGGGCCCCCGCCCCGGCTGACGGCGGCTCGCGGCGCACCGGACGGAAGACGGGGCACCGGACGGAAGGCCGCACCGGACGAATTGCCGGCACCGGACGAATTGCGGGCGCCGCCGACCGGCGAGAGGCTTGACGTACGTGATGTATCAGCCCTGCGGTGTCCGACGACGCCGCCGGCTCTCGGGGTGCCGGAGCGCCGGCGTACGAACAGACCGATCACCGGCACCGCGGCAGGGGGAAGCAGCCGGGTGCGCGCCGCGGTCCGCGCGTCACCGAGGAGAAAGTCATGGACGCCGCCACGCTCGAAGCGATGAGAACCACGCTGCGTGGGCCGGTGATCGGCCCGCAGGACCCGGAGTACGAGCAGGCCCGCACGGTCTACAACGCCATGATCGACCGCCGTCCGGCAGCCGTCGTGCGGTGTTCCGACGCGGGCGATGTGATGGCCGCCGTCGATTTCGTACGGGAACACGGCCTCGAAGCGGCCGTGCGCGGCGGCGGGCACAGCGGCGCGGGCCTGTGCCTGGTGGACGACGGGGTCACGATCGACCTGTCGCCGATGCGCGGCGTACGCGTCGACCCTGCCGCGAGGACGGCGGAGGCCGGCGGCGGCGCGCAGCTCGGCGACCTCGACCACGCCGCCCACGCCTTCGGGCTGGCCACCCCGGCCGGCATCATGTCGACCACCGGCGTCGGCGGCCTCACGCTCGGCGGCGGGCACGGCCACCTCACCCGCGCGTACGGGCTGACGGTGGACAATCTGGTCTCCGCCGACGTGGTCCTCGCCGACGGCAGCTTCGTCACCGCGAGCGCATCCGAGAACGCCGACCTGTTCTGGGCGCTGCGCGGCGGCGGCGGGAACTTCGGCATCGTCACGTCGTTCGGCTTCCGGTTGCATCCGGTGGACACCGTGGGGGTCGCGATCACTTTGTGGCCGCTGGACCTCATGCGTGACGTCCTCCAGTGGTACCGCGAGTTCCTGCCCCTGGCGCCCGACGAGCTGAACGGGTTCTTCGCCGTGCTGACCGTCCCGCCCGGCCCGCCGTTCCCGGAGGAGATCCACGGGCAGCCGATGTGCGGTGTGGTCTGGTGCTCGACCGGCGACCCCGCCGGTCT
Source organism: Streptomyces sp. TSRI0281 (assembly GCF_001905125.1). Classification (GTDB taxonomy): domain Bacteria; phylum Actinomycetota; class Actinomycetes; order Streptomycetales; family Streptomycetaceae; genus Streptomyces. Next base: position 26,928 of record NZ_LWLE01000014.1, read on the forward strand.
GGACGAGGCGCTGGCCGCCGTGAACGAACCCGGGCCGCCCGCCTTCCACTTCACGACGCCGATGCCCTACCCGGTGCTCCAGACCATGTTCGACGAGCTGATCCCGAAGGGCCTCCAGTGGTACTGGCGCGGGGACTTCTTCGACCGGATCACCGACGGCGCGATCGATGTGCACGCCAAGTACGCCGGCCGCCTCCCCAGCGACCTGACGACCATGCACCTCTACCCGGTCGACGCGGCGGCCGGCCGGGTGGACCCGGACGACACCGCGTGGGCCTACCGGGACGCCGTCTGGTCCGGGGTCATCGGCGGCATCGACCCCGACCCGGCCAACGCTGCGGCGATCCGGCAGTGGGCGGTGGACTACTGGGAGGAACTGCACCCGCACTCCATGGGCGGCGGGTACGTGAACTTCATCGGCGCGGGCGAGAGTCAGGAACGTGTCCGGGCCACCTATCGCGGCCACTACGACCGGCTGGCCGCCGTCAAGCAGACGTACGACCCGCACAACCTCTTCCACGCCAACCAGAACATCGCACCGGCCGGTTGAGCAGCGGGGCCACCGCCGCGGGACCCCGGGGCTTCAGAAGGCTCGGGGCTTCAGAAGCCTGAGCCCCGAGCCCCCCGAGCCCCCTGAGTCCCCGGAGCCCCCCGAGCCCTTGGCCCTCGGGCCCTACGACTTCGGCGTGCCCCCGTGGGCGGCGGCGAAGTCCGGTCCGGCGTAGCGGCCCATGAGTTCGGCCGCCCGCGTGCGGTACTCGGCGACCGACGCCATCTTGATGTCCTCGTATCCGCGCACCGCGTCGGGGAGCGACGCGATGTCCACGGCCGACGGGAGAGCGGCCGGGCTCAGCGTGCCGCAGATTTCCGTGATCATGGCCTCGTACTCGGTGATCAGCGCCCGCTCCGTGCGGCGTACGGAGGCCGCGCCGAACAGGTCGAACCGGGTGCCCCTGACATGGCGCAGCGCGGCGAGGAGCCGGAAGGCCGGTGTGAACCACGGGCCGAGCACGATCTTGCGGTCCATTCCGAGTGCCCGGAGCGCGGGCGGGTGGAGCCGGTAGGACACCCGTGCGCCCGCGCCGAAGCGGGCCTTCACGTCCTGCTCCACATCGGGGTCCAGCGAGAGCCGCGCCACCTCGTACTCGTCCTTGTACGCCATCAGTTTGTACAGGTGCCGGGCCACGGCCTCGGTCAGTTCCGTCGAGCCGGGGACCCGTTCGTCCTCGGCCCGCCGCACGCGTGCGACGAAGCGTGCGTAGCGCGTGGCGTAGGCGGTGTTCTGGTACGCGATGAGGTCGGGCACCCGGACGTCGAGGAGCCGGGCGAGCTCCGAGCCCGGTGCCGCGCCGACCTCTGCGATCAGTCCGGGTGCGGCGGCGGGCACGGTACGCCGGGGGGCCTTCGGGCCTTCCGCCCCGGCGAGGATCGCGGCGAAGCCGTCGGGGTCCGCGACGGCGAGGCGGCCGTAGCGGAACGCCTTGAGGTTGTCCTCGACCTTCACCCCGTTGAGGGTGATCGCCTCCTCGACGGCCTCTGCGGGCAGGGGCAGCGCGCCGGACTGGTGGGCCGCGCCGGTGAGCAGCAGGTTGGCGTACTGGTCCGCTCCCAGCAGGGTGTTGGCCAGGTGCCGGGCGTCGAGGAACACGGCCGTGCGGACGGCCGCGCCGATACGGTCCCTGATCGGTCCGGCGTCGGGGAACGACGCCTCCGGGTCGATCACCATCTGCCCGGTCGGGACCTCCGCCGTGGAGACGACCGCCACCGTACGGGCGGGTGCCGCCGCCGCGAGGTGTCCGGGGTCCGCGGCGACGAGCAGGTCGCAGCCGAGGTAGAGGTCGCACTCCCCCTCGGCCGCCTTGCCGGCCTGCTGCGTGGGCTCAGCGGTGATCTTGATGTCGGAGACGACCGCGCCGCCCTTCTGCGCGAGCCCCGTCTGGTCCAGGGCCCGGACGTGCTGCCCGGCGAGCATGGCGGCCGTGCTCAGGATCTGCGCGAGGGTCACGACGCCGGAACCGCCCACTCCGGTGATCCGCGTGGTGTGCGAAGCGGCGGGCCGGTACGACGGATCCGGCAGCGCGGTGACGTCCGGCATCGGGGCGGTCCGGGCGGTCGGGGCCACACCGGCCTTCCGGGCCGCACCAGCCTTCCGAGCCGCACCGGCCTTCCCCTTCGCCGGGACGACCGTGAGGAAGGAGGGGCAGTCACCGGCCAGGCACGAGTAGTCCTTGTTGCACGAGGACTGGTCGATCCGGGTCTTGCGGCCGAACTCCGTCTCCACGGGCTGGACCGACAGGCAGTTGGACTTCTTGCCGCAGTCGCCGCACCCCTCGCACACCCGCTCGTTGATCACGACCCGTTCCACGGGGTCGGGGGCGAGCCCGCGCTTGCGTCGGCGGCGGAGTTCGGTGGCGCACTCCTGGTCGTGGATGAGCAGGGTGACGCCGGGGATCGCGGCGAGGGTCTCCTGCGCCTCGGGCAGCCGGTCGCGGTGCCAGACCCGTACGCCCTTGGGGAGCTTCACCTTCCGGTACCGCTTCACGTCCTCGGTGGTGATGATGATCCGGGCGACCCCCTCGGCGAGGAGCGCCCCGGCGATGGCGGGCACCGGCATCACACCGGCCGGGCGCTGCCCACCGGTCATCGCGACCGCCGAGTTGTACAGCAGCTTGTACGTGACGTTCACCCCGGCCGCGATCGCCGCCCGGACGGCGAGGCTTCCGGAGTGGTGGAAGGTACCGTCGCCAAGGTTCTGGATCAGGTGGTTCCGGTCGAGGAACGGTTCCATGCCGATCCACTGGGCGCCCTCGCCGCCCATCTGCGTCATACCGATCACGTCTCCGGCCTGCGCCGGGTCCATGAGCGTGACCATGGCATGGCAGCCGATCCCGGCACCGACGGTCGACCCCTGGGGAGCCTTGGTCGATACGTTGTGGGGGCAGCCGGAACAGAAGTACGGGGTACGGGTCAGCAGCGGCAGAAGCGTGCGCGTGCCCTTGGTCCCGATGGGCTGCGTGCCCTGGGGCGGGACTCCGACGAGCCGGACGCCGAGGGCCGCCAGTGCGGGGGCGAGCCGTGCGGCGATCGTGTCCGGGTCGAGTTCTCCGTCGGCCGGGAACATCGCGCTGCCGTCCGGGGCGCGCTTGCCGGAGACCGTAGGCATGGCCTCGGAGCCGTACAGGAGGTCCTTGACGGCGGTCTCGATCAGCGGGCGCTTCTCCTCCACCACGACGATGTGGGCCAGTCCTGCCGCGAACCGTTCGACCACCGACGGTTCGAGGGGATGGATCATGCCGAGGTGCAGCAGGCGGATGCCGCGTTCCGCGAGTGCGGAGTCGTCGAGACCGAGACCGCGCAACGCCTGCCGGAGGTCGAGGTACGTCTTGCCGGGGGCGATGATCCCGACGTGGTCGTCCGGCCCCGTGCGGGTGATCCGGTCGAGGCCGTTGGCGGCGGCGTAGCGCCGGGCGATCTCCAGCCGGGCGCCGTCCCTGCTCCGTTCCAGTTCGCCGAGTGCCGGCTGCACCATCCGGGCGGCCACACCGTGCCGGAACGGGGTGCCGTCGATGTCGGGATCCGGCACGACCGGCGAGACGCGTCCCGCCGTCACGTCGACCGTGCCGGAACCGTCGGCGACAGCGGTCACGATCTTCAGCGCGACCCACAGCCCGCTGGCCCGCGACATGGCCACGCCGTGGAGGCCGAAGTCGAGCGCCTCCTGCGGGTCGGCCGGGTACAGGGTGGGGATCCCGAGGTCGGCCAGGAGCAGTTCGGAGGCGCCGGGCACCGTCGAGGACTTCGCGCCGGGGTCGTCGCCGACCAGGGCGAGCGCGCCGCCGTCGGGATGCGTCCCCATCAGGTTGTTGTGCCGCAGAGCGTCCGACGCACGGTCCAGACCCGGCGACTTGCCGTACCAGATGCCCGTGATGCCATCGACGCGCTTGTCCGGCTGCATGGCGGCGAGCTGGGTCCCCTGGACCGCCGTGGCCGCCAGTTCCTCGTTGACGCCGGGGCGGAAGACGATGCCGTACTCGTCGAGCAGGTCCCGGCAGCGCTCCAGCTCCATGTCGTAGCCCGCCAGGGGCGAGCCCTCGTAGCCGGACACGAACCCGGCGGTACGCCGTCCGGCCCGCAGGTCCGCCCGGCGCAGGTCCAGGGTCAGCCGGGCGAGCGCCTGGATACCCGTGAGGTGGAGGCTGCCCTCCTCACGCACGTACCGGTCCTGAAGCGTCGGGCGCGCCGCCTTCTGCGTGTCACGGCCGGCCCGGTGGTCCGTGCGGTCCATGCGGTCCAGGTGGTCCGTGCGGTCCGTGCGGTCCGTGCGGTCCGTGCGGTCCGTGCGGTCCGTGCGGTCCAGGTGATCCGTGTGATCCGTGTGATCCGTGTGATCCATGTGCGTTTCCCTCCGCGTTACGGCTGTGCCGCTGTTCGGCCGGGCTTGCGGGCCGGGCGGCTTCGCGCCCCGAATCAGTGACCTGCGGTGGGCGCCCCGCAGTCAGCGCCCCGCGGTCAGCGCCTCGTACAGCGCCGCTTCGAGGGTCGAGCCGGTCCCCTCGGCGCTGCTCCACGCGATGTGGCCGTCGGGCCGGACGAGGACGGCTCCGTCCGCCGGGATGCCGAGCTGCGCCGGGCAGACTCCGTCGTCGCCGATGACGTCCCGGCCGAGCACGACGGTGTGCGACGGCACGCTCTCGGCGACCGTCGCGAACGTGTCGGCCCGGGCCGCGCCCTCGGGGCCGGTGATCAGCGTGAAGCCGGGGATCAGCAGGTCCAGGGTCGACACCCGGACGCCGTCCCGTACGACCCAGGCGTGCGGCAGCCGGGCGCCGCGCACCGCGGACGGGCGGAAGTCGGTCGCCGACAGCGGGGCGCCCGTCGCTCCGTCCGCGTGCCGACCGGGCCCGTAGACGTAGCCGATCTCCTGGTTGAGCGCGTCGAAGTGCGGTCGCTGGCTGGGGATGGCCGCGGCGAGGCGCCCGCGTTCCTCCGCCGCCACCGCCGGGTCCGGGCTTTCGAGGCGTGCGGCGATGTTCCCGGTGTCCGGTCCGATGCCCGCGTCCGCCATCTTGAGCGCGTTGAGCACGCTGTGGCGGGCGTTGTCCACGGCGACCGGGCGGCGCTCGCCCTCGTAACTGTCGAGCAGGGTTTCGGGCGCCCACCCGTTGATCACCGCGGCGAGCTTCCACGCGAGGTTGTCCGCGTCGGCGAGACCGGTGTTCATGCCCAGTCCGCCCGTCGGGGGGAACTGGTGCGCGGCGTCACCCACCAGGAAGACGCTGCCGCTCCGGTAGCGTTCCGCGGTCCGCGCCGCCATGATCCACGGCCCCACGGCCCGTATCCGTACGTCGAGTTCGTCCACGCCGACCGCGTCGCGGATGATCTGCGCGCACCGTTCGGGCGGATAGTCGGCCGGTGACTCGGTGGCCGGGTCGAAGCTCCGCTGGAAGGTCCACCGGCGGTCTCCGTCCATCCCGATGAAGACACCGGGCGAGACCGTGTTGATCGCCCAGATGAGCAGAGCGGGATCGCGGCTCGTCCAGGGGGACAGGTCGGCGTGGAAGTAGATGTTGAGCTGGTGGCCCAGCACCGGGGACCCTTCGAACCCGATCCCGAACCCGTCGCGGATCACGCCGGTCGCCCCGTCCGCCGCGACCGCGTAACGCCCCCGGATCGTCTCCCTCCGCTGCCCGCTCTCCACGGACACCTCGACGCTTCCGCCCCGGTCGGCCACGTCGAGGACGGTGGTGTCGTAGCGGAGCGTGGCCATGCCCTGGGCGAGGACCGCGTCGAGCAGGTGCTGCTGCACACGGTCCTGGGCGCACGAGGTGAGCATCTCGGGGGATGCCTCCACGCGGCGCCGGAGGTCTTCGGCGGGCCCCTCGGCCAAGTTGATCCGGCCGAGCTCGGGCCCGGAAAGGGTCTGCTTCCAGCGGATGTTGAGGGTCCACTCGGGGTCGACCGCGTCCCCCAGCACCGCTTCGGTGAGGCCCCAGCTCCGCAGGAGTTCCATGGACCGGGTGTTGACGACGTGGGCCCGCGGGTGCGGGTTGACGCCGGAGTACCGCTCGCAGACCACGCTGGGAACGCCGTGCCGGCCCAGCACCAGAGCGGTGGCCAGCCCCACGGGGCCCGCGCCGACGATGACGACGGGGGTGTCGGTCACGGTCATGACTGCTTGACCAGTTCCGCGAAGGGCTCACCCGACGCGAACCGGCGGACCAGTTCGTCGGGGTCGAATTCGACCCCGATCGGATTGGCCGCGAAGGCTCCGGAACGGAACCACTCGTGCAGCTCCGCCTCCGTGGCGAAGTTGTCGATCTGGAGCTCGATGTGGTTGCCGTCGGGGTCGGCGAAGTACATCGACGTGGTCGGCCCGTGGTTGATGCACCAGAACGGATGGACCCCGTCCGCCTTCAGCCGGCCGTAGGTGCCCAGCAGGTCCGCCAGCGTGTCGTACGTGAAGGCCGCGTGGTGCAGACCGGTGTGCGCCTCGCCGGGGTGCTCGGAGGCACCGGTGCCCACGAGCGCGACCCGGTGGTGCTCGTCGTCGTAGGTCAGAAAGGCGATGAAGTCATTGGCGAACGTGACGCGGCCTTCGAGAACTCCTGTGTACCACTCGGTCATCGCCGTCAGCTGACCGGTCTTGAGAACGATGTGGGCGAGTTTGCCTGGAGAAGCCATGAGAGCAACCTCCTCATCGAGGGCAGAACAGCCTTCTTGGCTGCCGCACAAGAGGAGCATAGAGACGCTCTTGTACGGGAGTCAAGAGAAGGGGCCGCGATGAGGCGGAGTGGGAGGTAAGGGGCGCGGGGCGGGGCAGAGGGGGAAGGGGCGTGGGGCGGGGCGTGGGGCGCGGGGAGTGCGGGGCGGGGTACGGAAGTGGGCGCGCCGAGTCGGGGCAGGGGTGATCCACCGGCCGCCCGCAGCGCGATCGGGCAGGCGTGAGCCGCCAGCCGTCGGCAGCACGATCGGGGCAGGGGTGATCCGCCGGTCACCCGCAGCGCAAGGGGACAGGAGTGATCCGCCGGTCGCCCACGGCGCTCACGGCATACGGGAAGGACTCCACGGTCGGCGCGAAGGCGCCTCAGCGCGCGGCGGCGGCCGCCACCAGCGCGTCGGTCAGCAGCTCGACGAGTTCGCCGGTCGCGCGGTCACTCCTGCGCACACTGACCAGCAGACCTTCGAAGAGCACATGCGCGGTGTCCGCGACGAGCCCGACATCGGCACCGGCGGGCAGCCGGGTCGCGATGGCCGCGAGCAGGCGCTCCTCCAGCCACTCCTGAATCCGGGTGTACGTCTCGCCGAGGGCCTTCGACTCGACGATCCGCTCGTACGCCTCCCGGTGCAGCCCCCGGTAGGGCTCCATGCCGGACAGGAGGGCGACCAGTTCGCGCTGCGGATCCCCGGCGATCCCGGGGTCCGACTCGACGCGCGCCCGCTCCTGCGCGAAGAAACGGTCGATCGCCGCCGCGAACAGATCGTCCTTGGTCGGGAAGTACCAGCGCACGGCGTTGGCGGCCACCCCGGCGGCGCGGCCGACCTCGGCCACGCTGGTCGCCTTGTACCCCTTGGCCGCGAAGAGCTCCCACGCGTGCTCGACCATGGCGGCCTCGCGCTCGGCCTTGGGGATCTGCTGTCGGTTACGTGGCATGACACGGAGCCTATGCCGAAGGCGGCGGCCCCCCGGCCGCGGCACATGAACGCCTCCCGACGCGGTACGTGAACACCTCCCGACGCCGCACACGCACACCCCCCGACGCGGTACGTGAACACCTCTCGACGAGCACCCCCCTCCCCTTGACTCTGGAACAAGAAGACTCTTGACTGTGAAACAAGAGAGTCGGCCGACCGGACAAAGGGGTTCGTGATGCGTCTGTACAGCACCGATCTGGGCATCGCCAGGGAGGACAGGCCCGGCGAGCTGGCACTGCTCGGCCTGCCCTTCGCCGACCTGGACGCGCTCCTGCGGGGCCCCGGCACCGAGGCGGCGAGGGCGGCGCCGGTCACCCGCCGCGTCCCGCTCGGCCGCGTACGGGTGCACGCGCCGGTACGCCGGCCGGGAAAGGTCCTCATCGTCGGCCTCAACTACCGCAGCCACGCGGCGGAGGCGCTGGAGAGAATGGCCGCCATGGGGATGGGGAGCATCGCCCTCCCCGAGGAGCCGAACTTCCAGGTCGTGGCAGGTTCCGCCGTGATCGCGCACGGCGAGGACATCACGCTTCCGGCGGTCGCGGCCACCCGGGTCGACTACGAGGGCGAGGTGGCCGCGGTCATCGGCCGCACCGCCACGGCCGTCTCCCCCGCCGACGCCAGGGACCATCTCGCCGGTCTGACGGCCGCCAACGACGTGTCGGCCCGCGACATCCAGAGCCGCGCGATGACCGGGGACCCGACCGCCTCCATCGGCGTCGCCAAGAGCTTCGACACCTTCAAGCCCCTCGGCCCCTGTCTGGTGACCGAGGAGGAGTTCGAGGAGCCGCTCGACCTGCGGCTGCGCACCCGGGTCAACGGCGAGCCGCGCCAGGACGACCGGACGAGCAGCTTCATCCACGGCCTGCCCGAGCTGATCTCGTACCTCTCCCGCTATCAGACCCTCGAACCGGGCGATGTGATCTGCACCGGATCGCCGAGCGGCGCCGGGGTGTTCTCCGAACGCTTCCTGCGCCCCGGCGATGTGGTGGAGGTGGAGGTCGACGGCATCGGGACGCTCCGCAACCGGGTGGCGGCCCCGGCCTGACGGGACCGCCGCAGGCCCCGCTCCCCGGCCTGACGGGACCGCCGCCGCCCCCGCTCGGCGGCCGGGGACACCCGGGACCGCCCCTGCCCTCTACTCCGCAACCGGAACACCGGGACCGCCCCCGCTCCCCCACTCCGAGGCCGGAGACACCGGAACCGCCCCGCCCCTACTCCGCCGCCGGGGACACCGGAGCCGGACAGCCGTGACGCCGGGCCGAGTTCGTGGCGAAGGTCTTCAGCGCGGCCCGCTGGAGCTTCGGGTCGGCGGCGCGGTTTGATGTCCTTGGACCATTCGTACGTGGCGGCGTCGAGCATGCGCTGCACGGTGTCACCGACCCCGGGGATCATCGTCAGGGGCGTACCGCCGAGGTGGTAGCTGTAGCGGGCCACGTCGTCGGCCCACGCCTTCCGGTCGTCGCGCTCATCGAGAATGATGTCGGCGCCGATCGCGTTGAAGGCGCCGAGCCCGGTGGCCGTCCTGCGGGCGGGAACGTCCCAGTTCTCGGTGCCGTGCCCGGGGCTGTCGGGAGCCCGGCCCAGCCCGTCGGCGGCCTGGGCCCGCTCCGCCGAGTCGAAGGCCGTCGCCTCCCTGCTGAGGGACGCGCACACCCAGTTCGTCACGCTGTGCAAGGCCGTCACGGACATGGTCGCCAAGGCGGGCGTCTTCCCCGCGCCGGGCTGTATCTGGTTGGTCAGCGCGCTCACCGCGGCGGCCTTGCCGGTGTTGTTCGTCTTCAGATCGGCGTCCCCGCCGCCCTGCCCACCGCCGGTCCCGTTGAGGCGCATGGCCGCCTCGTTCTTGTGCGCGGCCCCTTCCTGTTCGAAGGACACCGCTTCCCCACACAGTTCGCTTCTTGCTTCGGGTCAAAACACAACACTACGTATCAATTTGCTGTCCGCAAAAAGACAAACAGGAACAGCTACGGACACCTGACCAGCGGATCGGAGTGCCGGTACAGGTGCGGTGGACCGCTACAGATGCGGGGTGATGGCCGGCATGAGGTCCTGGAAGGTGCGTCCGTCGGCCGGGCTCCCGATGGCCGCCATCTCCCAACCCGTGCCGCTGCGCCGCACCTTGGCCATGATCTGAGCGGTGTGACGCCCGCCCCCGGTGAGCGTGTAGCGGGCCAGTTCCTGGCCGTTGCTCTCGTCGAGGAGGCGGCAGAACGCGTTGTCGACCTCTTCGAAGGTCTGGCCGGTGAAGGAGTTCACCGTAAAGACGATCTGGTCGATGTGGACGGGGACGCGTTGCAGGTCCACGACGATCGACTCGTCGTCACCGCCCTGGCCCGCTCCGCCGACCCGGTTGTCGCCGGTGTGGCGTACGGAACCGTCGTCGCTCACCAGGTGCTGGAAGAAGACGACATCCACCGGCTGCTTGTCGGCGAAGAGCACCGCGGAGGCGTCCAGGTCGATCTCACGGGCGGTGAGCCTGGCGAGGAACCCCTTGCGCGGCGCGGACTTCCAGCCGAGCCCCATCCGTACGACGCTCAGCGCGCCGCCGTCGGACTTGCTGAGGCTGATCTGCTGGCCCTTGGTCAGGTTTACGGACATGTGCCGCCTCTTCGTTCGGTCGGGTGGGCAGAGGGCGTGGGTGCGCGAGTGCGCGGGTGCGGGTTCAGTTCCGGGCGGGCGGGCCGTCCGTGCCGCCGCCCGGCCGCACGGTGGTGTCCCCGGGCCGCACCCGGATGACATGGGGGGACGGCGATCGCGGGTCGGCCGCGGAAGTCCCGGACGTCTTCGCCTCGGACTTCATCGCTTTGGTCTCGCTCTTGAGGATGCGCGCCGCCTTTCCCGCGTTACGGGCCAGGTCCGGGAGCTTCTTGGCGCCGAGGAAGACGACAACGACGATCAGGAGGATGGCGAGTTCGCTGAGTCCGAGCACTGGAATCCGCTTTCTTGAAGTGGCCGTGAAGGACGAGGAGCACGGGGCGGGGCATACCGCACGGGGCGCGGAACGTGTTCCGTGCCCCGTGCGTGCGGCGGTGTGACAGTGACGGCGGTGCCGCGGTGGCGGCGGTACGGCGGTGGCAGCGGTGCCGCCGTGCGCGGTGCCGCCGTGCGGGTCAGATGTTGACGCCGAAGTCCTTGGCGATACCGGCCAGCCCGCTCGCGTAACCCTGGCCGACGGCGCGGAACTTCCACTCGGCACCGTTGCGGTAGAGCTCGCCGAAGACCATGGCGGTCTCGGTGGCGGCGTCCTCGGACAGGTCGTAGCGGGCGAGCTCCGCGCCGCCCGCCTGGTTGACCACCCGGATGAAGGCGTTCCGTACCTGGCCGAAGCTGTGGCCGCGGCTCTCGGCGTCATGGATGGAGACCGGGAAGACGATCTTCGACACCTCGGCGGGGACGGCGGCCAGGTCGACCTTGATGACCTCGTCGTCGCCCTCGCCCTCACCGGTCAGGTTGTCGCCGGTGTGCTCGACCGAGCCGTCGGGGCTCTTGAGGTTGTTGAAGAAGACGAAGTGCTGGTCGGAGAGGACCTTCCCGGCTTCGTCGACGAGCAGGGCGCTGGCGTCGAGGTCGTAGTCGGTGCCGGTGGTCGTACGGACGTCCCAGCCCAGACCGACCAGTACGGCGGTCAGGCCCGGAGCCTCTTTGCTGAGCGAGACGTTGCCGCCCTTGGCCAGGCTGACACCCATGTCGTACCCCTATCCCGCGTGTATCCCGTGCGAAGGAGCCGGGTCCGTTACCCGGTTCCCAGTGACATCCCAAAATCTACAGCACTGTAGAAACCATTGGGGGGCCCGATACGGAACGCTGCCGGCCGCTCCCCCGGGCCCTGTGGCAGGGCATCCGCACCGACGACGGCCGAACGGAGGCGAAGGGCCGGGCCATCAGTCAGTACGATGAACCGCCCCGCGGCGGCAGGCGAGGCCACGAGGCGGGCGGGAGACGGCATGACGGAACAGCGCCAGGACGGTATCGGCCGGCATCACCGCCGCCGGGGTCAGGGAGAGCTGGAAGCACTGGTCCTGGCCGCGCTGCGCCAGGCACCGGGCGCGGTGAACGCCGCCTGGGTGCAGGAGCGGCTGGTCGGAGACCTCGCGTACACCACCGTGATCACCATCCTCACGCGCCTGCACGCCAAGGGCGCGGTCGCCCGCGAGCGGACCGGCCGGTCCTTCGCCTGGACCCCGGCCGCCGACGAGGCGGGGCTCGCCGCCCTGCGGATGCGCAAGGTGCTGGACGGGGAGTCGGACCGCGAGGCCGTCCTCGCCAGCTTCGTCACCGCCCTGTCCCCCGGCGACGAACAGTTGCTGCGCGGCCTGCTCGCCCAGACGACCGACGACGCGGAAGACTGACGTCATGGGGGTCTTCGTCTTCCTGCCGCTCGTACTGCCCTTAAGCGCATGGCCGATCGCGCGCCTGGCCGAGCAGCACCTCCACCCGCGCGCCGCCACCCTGCTGCTGACGGCGGTCGCCGCCGTGCTCGCGGTCTGCAGCACGCTGTGCCTGGCGCTGCTGATGGTCGTCGGTACGGCGCAGCTGCCCGGCAACCCGTTGCCGGACGCCTGGTCGGACCCGGAGGTGCGCGAGGCCCTGCCGTACGACGAGGTGGCGGGCAAGGTGGCGATCCCCGCCCTGTTCTGTGTACTCATCGCGTGCGCGAGGACGGCATGGCGGCATCACCGGGTGCGGCGCCGGGCCGGACAGGCTTTGGCGTGGCTGCCCAGCAGGCCGGTGGCGGTGCTGCCGGACGAGACGCCGTACGCGTACGCCCTGCCGGGTGGGCGCCGCGACCGGATCGTCGTGACGACCGGCATCCTGGCCGGTCTGAACGCCCCGGAGCGCCGGGCCCTGTTCGCCCACGAGCGTGCCCATCTGACCGGGCGCCACCATCGCTTCCTGCTGGCCGTGCAGCTGGCCGCGCGGGCCAACCCGTTCCTGCGGCCGCTGCGTACCGCCGTGATCTACACCGCCGAACGGTGGGCGGACGAGGACGCGGCGGCGGCGATCGGCAGCCGGCGCACCGTGGCCCGCGCGATTGGCAAGACCGCCCTGGTCTCACGCGGAGCGCCGGTCGCCACGCTCGCCGGTTTCGCGGCGGCCGGACCGGTGCCGCGCCGGGTGGCCGCCCTGCTCGGACCGGCCCCCGCCGCGCGCGTGTGGCCGTCCGTCTTCACCACGGTGGGGCTGGCGGCCTGGGGAGCGGCGGCGGGCACCACCGTCTCGGCGCTGTCCTCCGCCAACTCGGCCATCACGTTGTACTTCGTCCTGCACGCCGCGACACCGATGTAGAAGCGGGGCCGGGGCCGGGGCCTCGCGGCGCTCGCGGGACGTCAGGGCCGCTTCAGCCCTCCTCGCCCCCTTCTTCCTCTTCCTCGTCCTCGCCCTCGAAGGCGTCACCGATCTCGTCGACCACTTCGGCCGCGACGATCCCGCCGACCACCCCGACGGCGAGTCCTGCCGCACCGGCTGCGACGACGGTGCCCATCCCGGGGCCGGAGCGGTGACCGTGCCCCTCCCCGTGGTGAGGCTCACCATGGCCGAAGCGGTCCGCCTGATACGGATCCTGGTGCCCGTACGAGCCATGCGTGCCATGTGAGCCGTACGCGTCATGGGTGCCATGGGTGCCGTGCGAGGCGTGCGTGCCGTACGAGGCACGGTGCTCGACCAGTTGACCCATCCAGGCGTCGACCTCGGCGTTCCAGTCACGCCGGCCGACGTCGTGGTGGCTCACGGTGAAGCGGGTCACCGTGTCGTGGCCCTCGGCGAAGAGTCCCCCGCGCTTGTCGGCCTCCAGGACCACTTCCATCCCGCCCGGATGCGCGAGGAAGGTCACCTCGATCTCGTTGACCGCGTGCGCGTACCGCGCCGAGGGGGTGAGCTCGACCTCCTGGTAGAAGGGCAGCTGCTGGCCGGTCCCGCTGATCCGCCCCAGTTCCAGGTCTGCGGACTTGAAGCCGAAGCCGCTCTGCCCGAAGGCTTCGAGGATCGCCTCCTGCGCGGGCAGGGGGCGCACCGCGAGCGGGTCCAGGTCGCCCTTGTCCTTGGCGCCCGCCACCGACAGTTCGGTACGCACACCGAGGACCACTCCGAGACTCTGACCGTGGAGTTCGGTGACGGGGGTCTCCCACGGCAGCGTCACACCGAAGGGGACGCTGCGCCGCTCCCCCGCGACGAGGCGGAAGTTGCCGCCGACGGCGAAGCGGTCGAAGACGACGGTGCCCTCGTGCTCGCCGTCCTCGTGTTCGGCCTCGACCCGGGCGACCAGCTCCAGGGTGATCTGCTCAATGGTGAAGTCGGCGTCGCCGCCCTGGAGATGGACCTGCCCGTCGAGGCTGCCGCCGGGCGCGAACGCGCCCGCGTCGAGGACCGTGTCCACCGTGGGCCCGCCCACGCCGAGTGAGCCGAGCAGCCGTTTGAACACCATCGTGGCGTTCACTCCTTCTTCTCTGCGGGTGATTCCGGAGCGGCGGGCCGGTGCGCCACGGGCGTCCGTGGGGCACCGGCCCGCACACCATGCCTACTTGGCGGTCGCGCCCAGTGCCGCCAGGGCCTGCGCCCAGCGCGCGTACTTCAGCTCTGCCAGATCGGCGACGGTCTTGACGCCGAACGCCTCCTGGAGCAGCTCACCGCCCCGGTCGGAGACCCCCTTCAGCGCGGATACGGGTGCGTCGAGGATCTCCGGCAGGCTCTTGTCCGCCCATGCCTTGTCCAGCACTTTGTCCAGATCGATCGAAGCCACGACGGTCCTCCCACGGAATTCGGATGGATGGTGCGTGCGACCGGTCCGGGCCGGGGACCGGTCGTCGTGCGCCCCCGTCGGATCTCCGTTCGCGCGCAGGGCGAAGCCGGAAGTCCGGGCCGCCCCACACTTCTTCTACACGCGTGTAGAAGCATAGGGCCGGGAAGATGCCGTCCGGGTCCGAACCCGAAGACCTGCGGAGCGCCGTCCCCCGCAGGGTCCGTTTGCCGTTCCTTTACAGTGAGTGTAGAAGTACGCCCCTTCGGCACCCACTGATCTGACCCCTGACAAGGAGCCACGGACCCGCGATGGGTGAGCCTCCCAGTACCGGCCGTGCCACTCCCCGCCTCTCGCGCAGGAACCACGGGACGGGAGTGGCACGGTGAACGAAGCTGTGCCTGAAGGCCCCGCGCGAACCGGCCCTCCGACGCCCCGGCGTGCGCCTCGGCACCCCGCCGGGTGTCCGGCTCAGCGCCCCGCCCGGCATCCGGCCCGACACCGGGCTCAACACCCCGCCGGGCGCGCGGCCCGACACCAGGCTCAACACCCCACCGGGCGTGCGCCTCAACACCCCGCCGGGCGCCCGGCTCGACACGAGGCTCAACGCCCTCCCCGGCCCCACACCGGGCTCAACACCCCGCCCGGCACTGGGCTCTCTTCCTTCCGCCCTCTCCACCCCTCCAGAAGGAGCGCTCCTTGTCCGCCAGACCGACGGCACCCGACTCGCCGGGGCACAGTCCGCGACCGCCCGCCCCCAGCCGTGACGCACGGCGGCGGCAGGGTGCCCTCACGCGAGCGACCTGCCGATGAGCGCCGTACTGGGGCTGCTGGCCGTGGTCGTACTGACCGCCGGCACCGGATACTTCGTCGCTCAGGAATTCGCGTACGTCGCCGTCGACCGGCTGGCACTCGCCCGCGAGGCCGCGGCGGGCGACAAGCGGGCCGCTCGCGCCCTGAAGGTGCTCGGGCGGCTCTCGTTCATGCTCTCGGGCGCCCAGTTGGGCATCACCGTCACCGGGCTGGTGGTCGGTTTCCTCGCCGAGCCGTCCGTCTCCGCGCTGCTCAGGCCCGTGCTGGAGGGCCTCGGTCTGCCGGACGGAGCCGTCTCCGCGATCTCCGTCGTGCTCGCCTTCGTCCTCGCCACCTTCGTACAGATGGTGCTGGGTGAGCTGGCGCCGAAGAATCTGGCACTCGCCGTACCCGAACGGCTGGCCAAGTCCCTGGCTTCGTCCACCCTCGTCTATCTGAGGATCGTGGGCCCCGTGGTGCGCGTCTTCGACGGGGCCGCGAACAAGCTGCTGCGCACCGTGCGGATCGAGCCGGTCGAGGAACTGCACCACGGAGCCACCCTCGAAGAGCTCAGCCATCTCATCGGCGAGTCCCACGAGCAGGGGCATCTGCCCGCCGACACCGCCGAACTCCTCGACCACGCACTGGCGTTCTCCGAGCGCACGCTGGACGAGGTGATGGTGCCCCGCGCCGACGCCGTGTTCGTCCGCAAGGACGCCACCGCCGCGCAGGCGGTCGAACTCATCGCCAGGCACGGCCACTCCAACTACCCGGTGGTGGGCGATCACCCCGACGACGTCGCGGGAGTCCTCGGCGTACGGGATCTGATGCGGCTGCCCGCCGCCCGGTTCGAGCGCACCACCGCGGGCGAGGTGGCCCACCGGCCGCTGCTGCTGCCCGACACGCTTCCGCTGCCGCACGCGGTGGCGCGGATGCGGGAGCGGGACGACGAGTTCGCGGTCGTCCTGGACGAGCACGGGGGCATCGCGGGAGTCGTCACGTACGAGGACATCGCCGAGGAACTGGTCGGCGACATCGCCGACGAGAGCGACACCGTCGTCGAGCTCGCGGTCGCCGACGGAGCGGGCTGGCTCGTGGACGCCGGCCGACGCCTGGACGAGGTCGAGTCGGCCACGGGCATCGCGCTTCCCGGGGAAGAGGACTACGACACCGTGGCGGGCCTGATCATCGACCGGCTCGGCCGCTTCCCGGCCATCGGCGACCGCCTGACCACGGACGGCGTCCGCATCCAGGTACTGAGTCTGGACCGGCACGTTCCCGAACGCGTACGCATCGAGCCGGCCGAGCGCCCGGCCGAGGAGGCACAGGCATGAGTTTCCCCGTAGCCCTCCTCATCACCGTCCTGCTGCTCATCGGCAGCGGCTTCTTCGTCGCCGCCGAGTTCGCCCTGGTGGCGGCCAAACGCCACCGTATGGAGAAAGCCGCCGCCGAAGGACAGCGGGGCGCCGGAGCGGCCCTCGCCGGAATGCGCGAGCTGTCCCTGATGCTCGCGGGCGCCCAACTCGGCATCACCATCTGCACCCTGGGCCTCGGCTCCCTCTCCAAGCCCGCCATCTCGCACCGGATCGACCCGCTGCTGGTCGACCTGGGCCTGCCCAGCGGCCTCAGCTACGGCATCGCCTTCGCCCTCGCCATGCTCCTCGTCGTCTTCCTGCACATGGTGGTCGGTGAGATGGCGCCGAAGTCCTGGGCCATCGCCCACCCCGAGCGCTCCGCGATGCTGCTCACGCCGCCCTTCCGCGCACTGGTCAGGACCGTGCGCCCGCTGATCCGGTTCCTCAACGCGATCAGCAACGCCCTCGTACGTCTGTGCCGCGTCCAGCCGCGCTACGAGCTGACCTCCGTCCACAACCGCGAACAGCTCACGCACCTGGTCGCCGAGTCCGAGCGCCTCGGCCTGATCAACAAGACCGACTCCGAGCTCATCACCCGCTCCCTGACCGAACCGCAGACCCCGGTCTCCGAGCTCCGGATCCCGGCGGGCGACATCATCACCGTCCCCGCCGACGCGGGCCTCGACGCGATCCTGGCCCGAGCGACCACCGCCGACCGCACCCGCCTCCTGGTACGGGACGGTGACCGGGTGCTCGGCTCGATCCACGCACGCGACGCCCTGGTGGCCCGCGCCCACGACCGCTCGACCACCGCCCGCCAACTGGCCCGGCCGGTACCCGAGCTGAAGAGTGCCGACAGCATCTCCCACGCGGTGGAACAACTGCGCCGCAACCGCGCGTCGCTGGCCGTCATCCGCGACGACCACGGCCGCCTCACGGGCCTGATCAGCCTCGACGACCTACTGGCCCGGCTGCTCCACCCGCAGACCGCCTAGAGAGACCGGACTGCGCGAACAGCCCTTCCCGGACGCGCGGGAAGGGCTGTTCGCGTGCCGTGCGGAGGCGGGGCCGACGGCGGTGGGGGTCGTAACCCTTGCGACGGTGTGCAGCAACAGCACAAACCCGTCACCGGCGAGTTGTCGAGAACCAAAGCCGGGCCGCAGCAGCCATTTTGGGCCTACGTGAGCCCAGGACGAGCGCAGGCACCCAACTCACTGTCGTCGTACCGAATAACACGTTGGTGGCCAGGACCAGCCATCGGTTGTCCGTCTGCCGGCCGAGGGCGATCAGGGACGGAAGCGGGTGGATCGCCCCGGCGAGAAGGCCGAATACTTCGGTCGCCGAAATGTTTCAAGGAGCTCGCCGACGCGGAGGGTGTCCCGGCCAGTCAACCCAGGTAGGGGTACGTGCCTGCGAGGTAATCGCCGATCTGTTGGCGCATGCTGGGGTGGATGTCGTACTGGTCGAGGTCGCCCGGCTGGATGAAGCGGACGCCGTCGGCCTCCTCGTTGATGGTGGGCTCGCCGCCGACGGGGCGGCCGATGTAGGTGTTCTCGTACTGCTGACGGATCTCACCGTCGGCGTAGGCGACGATGTGGCGCGGGTTGGTGTAGACACCCAGAAAGCCGGTGATCTCGGCGATGATGCCGGTCTCCTCCAGGCATTCCCGTACCGCGCACTGTGCCGCAGTCTCGCCGATGTCCTGAGCGCCGCCTGGCAGGGCCCACTGGCCTGTGTCACGACGGCGCTGAAGGAGTATGGCTCCGCTGTCGTCGACGACGAGCAGGTTGTTGGCGGGGATGAGCGTGTTCGCCTTGGGCGCCTCGGGATCGTTGTAGTACTCAGTCCTGCCCATGTGAAGAGGCCCCCCTTGGTCAGGCGTCCAGGGCCGTGCGACGGCCCATACAACTTCGAGCGTAGTTGTCGAGTACGCCCGTTGAGGTCGACTTTATGGATGCGCTGTCCAAGTGAAGTCAGGCAACTCGGGCCGCAGTTGAATTGTCCCCGTACTGGTGACAGAAGGGGCGGATCCGAATGAACGAGTTGCCGCAGATACTCCATACCTGGTTCACCAAGAACGCGGGGCAACTGCGATCACGTGGAGTCACGGGTGCCATCCAGCGATCACCCGATGACGGTCGGCCCAAGACCAGCGCATGGATGACGTTGGAGAACGACGGCCATGCCGCTGTGCTCATCGTCTGGAGCAGCGGTGAAGCTGAGCTGGAGTACGTGGACTTGGCGAGCGGTCAGTCTCGGCAGGAACATCGCGACCTCCGTGCCCCGGGCGAACTCCTTGACGCCGTCGGGACCATCCTCGAATGGGCACACGCGGGGAACGGATGACGACGCCCCACAGTCCGCTCCATCCGGCAGGCAAAGCTGTTCGCGAGGAAACGCCGGGACACTTCGTCATCCCCGGAGCTACTGCTTCCCCTCGCCCAGGGCGGTGCGCAGCCAGTCAAGGGCGCCCTGCGACAGAAGCTCATCGGCCAACCGGTTCGCGGTCTCGGTGACGAGACGCCCACGGCTGTTGTCAATCCACCGCTGCGCGTTCTCGTAACCCTGCGCCTTGTACTCGATGCCCTGGAGCAGGCACTCCAGCTTGTCCGCGTCACGGGCACAGACCGCCTCGGGCGACTCCTTCGCCTCGTACTCTGCGACCAGCTCGCGGACTGTCGACGCCAGTACCTCGGGCATCCCTGCCGTCTGGTCGGCGGTTACCGCCTGCGGGTCGCCTGCCGACGCGTATTTCTTCCCGAGGTGGTTCACGTCCCCGGTGCGGGTCTCCTGCGTGTCGTGCCACACCGCGAGGAACGCGGCGCGCGCAGGGTCCGCGCCCTCCAGCTTCGCGATGATCGTGGCGATCAGCGACGTGCGCCACGAGTGCTCGGCGACGCTCTCCGGGTCCCGGACTCCAGCCATCCACCAGCCGGTTCGCCGGGTCTGCTTGAGCGTGCCCGCCTCGTACAGGAAGCGGCCCACTGCGGTCAGGTCGTCAGCCACGACGCTCTCCTCTCACGCCTCGGCAAGGCGAATTGCGTACCGGATACCCTCCAGCTCCCTGCGCGCCAGCGCCCGGCTATCCAACATCACGGGAAGGACGTGGCGCAGTTCCTTGCCGGTCGGGGTGCCGGGCCGCAGCAGGTTCGGGCGGGCGGCGAGCAGGGCCCACAGGGGGCCGGCGAAAGCCCCGCCTCGACGGTGAAGCGCGTCGGCCCCACCCCGGTCAACGCTCTGGGCTGGGGCCGAGGGGTAGGCCGCGTGGGACTCGAAGTCACAACCAACGGATTAAAAGACCTGGCGTTTTGTGGTGAGGTGCCCCCCCTGACCCCTGTCGGCCGTATAAATCCGGCAGGCAGGGCCACCGATGCCATCCGGTTCGACTCAAAGAGACCTGTGCTGGCACGTCGGCTCACGCAAAATCGTCTGGACCAGATGCGGCGCCGTAACCAGCAGTCAGCCACCGGTAGATGGCCCAGCACTGCACTGTTGGAACCTATCTTTGAGAGCCTGACATGGAACATCCCCACGCACGCGGGGGTGGTCCTGTCGACGCCTACGCTGCGCTGATGCTGGCGCAGTCGTCCCCGCACACGCGGGGATGGTCCCAGTCTGCTTAGTTGGACAGGCCAAGACACAGATTGGTCCCCGCGCACGCGGGGATGTTTATCGATACGTGGTCGCCATACCGAAACCTCGGTTGGCGACCACGTGCGTCTTGCCCCGACATCGGATGCACACGCGCGAGCGGTTCTCGATTGCCAGCCCGACCCGCCCATGATGTTCACCTACACCTAAGAAGACTGTTCCGCGCTTCCCCGTAACCCCAGATACGGACGCCCGTTGACCCCGGAACAGGCCGCCAGGCGAGTGGCCCAATAAATATCCGTAGGGGGCGAACATGTTCGTGATCACACTGAAGAGGCGGGATCCTTGGTGGTCCAATCCGGGGTGGTGGAACCTCATCGTCAGCGTGGCTGTCGCCGCTGTGTTCTGACAGCGCATCCCTCGCAGGCCCTCAAGCCTGCGAGGGATGCTTTTGACCAGTCATTCGCCCAGCGTCCAACTCGGCCCGTCCGGGTCGTCGAGCCAGACGACCTGTCCCTCCGGGCCGGTGGTGATGCCGTAACGGTCTGGGGTGGGGCGGCCCGCGATTTGGTAGCTGCGGTGAGCGTCTTCAAGACAGGCCCAAAGGGATCGGGGGCCTGCCTCAACGACCGTTCCATCGGAGCGGAGTTGTGCAATGAAGCCGTCCGGGTGCCAGACGCGGGCGCCGGTGATCTCCCTGTTGTCGTTCAGGTCGTACTGCCAGGTGAGGCCGGGCACGGCGATGCTGGCAAGGAAGCGGAAGTGGTTGTCGGCGATGGCCTCGGCGGGGAGGGCGGAAGGACGGCCAAGGCCGGTGGGCAGCGGCGGGCGGCGGGTGGGGACGCCGTCGGATGGGGTCTGGCGCAGCGGCATGAAGAAGGCGCCGTGGGGGAGGAAGCGGCCGGTGGCGGTGTCCGGGCCTGTGGGGTGGATACGGGCGAGGGCGTTGCCGAGCGGGGCGAGAAGGAAGCCGTCGTCCGTGAGCTGCTGGGGCAAGGCCAGGGGGACAGAGGAGAGGCCACAGGTGACGATGATGCGGTCGTAGGGGGCGCGATCGGGGACGCCGAGGGAGCCGTCTCCGGTGATCACGGTCGGTCGGTATCCGGCGGCGGCCAAGCGTTCGCGGGCGGGACCGGTGATGTCCTCGGCGATGTCGACTGTGGTGACATGGTCGTCGCCGAGGCGGTGGGAGAGGAGGGCGGCGTTGTAGCCGGTGCCGGCGCCGATCTCCAGCACGCTCATCCCGTCCTGCACGGCGACGGCTTCGAGCATGGTCGCCATGAGGGACGGCTGTGAGCTGGACGAGGTCGCCGCCCCGTCCGTGCGGTGTGTGACCAGGCTGCGGTCCTCGTGGACAGCGGTGAACCACTGGTCGTCACCGGAGATCCGGTCACCGCAGGGTGCGTAGAAGTACGGGACGAAGACATGGCGGGGGACCTCTTCGAAGGCACGGCGCCACTGGGGGTCGGTGAGGTCGCCCGCGTCGGTGAGAGCTTGGGCGAGGGCGCGGCGGGCCTTGGCGGCCCGATTCGTGAGGTCGTCGGTCATCAGCGGGTGGTGCCTTTCTGAAGGAGATCGGCGATGGCGTGGGTGATCGGTTCGCGGGTGGGCTCGATCCAGGCCCACTGGCCGCCCGCGTTGACGTCGACCAGGTAGTGCACGCCCTGGGCATCCACGATGAAGTCGATGGCGGCGAAGACCAGGCCGAGGCGGCGCATCATCTCGCGTACCGCGTCCCCGATCGAGGCGGGCAGGCGGATGGCGGTGTGGGTGAAGGCATCGGAATCCTGGCGCCAGTCCGGGCCGCGGTGACCGACCGGGGCGTGGATGGCCGCAGCGAACAGCCTCCCGGCGACGACCGCGACACGGACCTCGTACGCCCGGTCTGTGATCTCCCGCTGGAACAGGTGCGCGGTCAGCGCAATCCGAGGATCGGCCCAGCGCTCCTCGGGAACGCGGCAGGTGTAGAGCTGGCCCCGGGTGCCGCCCTCGGTGTGGACGATCCCGCCCAGCACCTTGGTCACGATCCGCCCGCCGCACCGCCGGGCGAAGGGCGGCACGGCGGCCGGGTCGTTGGTGATCAGCGTCTCCGGCACCTGGAGTCCACTGGCCACGGCGGCGGCCAGGTGCACCGGCTTGGTGCAGTCGACGTTCGCCTGCGGCCGGTTCACCCACAGCACTCCGGGCAGCGAGCCGAGAACGGTGATCGCCCGCTTGGCCTGCCCGACCGCGAAGCGGCGCTCTGGGCCACCCATCGATTCCGGCAGCTCGTGGACGGTGGGCTTGCGCCACCACACCGCCCGCAGCTCCGATAGGTCGATGCCCCGGGCGTCGTCGTGGAGGGATCCGGTCCAGCGGCCGTCCGCCCCCAGCTCCGTACGGAGAGTGGTGCGGGTGGGGAAGTCGGCGAGGTCCGTACGCCAGAACGGCACCCGCCGCTCGTTCAGCTCCCGTAGAACGAAGTCCGCGGTGGGGTCCAGGGCATGTGTCACGACGAGCACGCGCGGCGGCAGCCCGCCGCGCGTGCTCTGACAGGCGTGGAACGCCATCAGTCGTCGTACTCGTCGTCGTTCTGGTCCGTGTCGACGGCGATGGCGTCCCTGCCGTCGGACTCGGTGTTGCACGAGGTCTTGCTCATGGTGGGGTGGGCGCCGACCGGGAGACCATCGACCAGGGAGAGCTGGGTGACCGGGTCCACGGTCAGCACCGGACGGTGACCGTGGAGCGGCACCGGGTTGGTCAGGCTGTCCAGACCGAACGGACGAGTCTCGGCCGGTCCGGCGGGCTCGGCGGCGATCTCGTGGGAGAGGGACGGGACGCGTTCCAGCAGCAAGGACATCAGGGTTTCCCTTCCGTCGTAAAGGTGCTCAGGCGGTCCCTGGATCGATGACCAGGGAGTCATGCGCTCCGGACGGGCCGAGGGTGGGTCCGCCCCTTGCCGGGGCAGTCTCAGGAGGTGCGGAACCGTTCCAGGAAACCGCTGGACCCCGCCGGACGGCCAGGAAGCCCGGCGGCCACAGAGCGGCCATTCACCGGCCACTTCGAACAGACGCACCGAACACCCGTAACGCCGGGTATGAGTCGATCAGTTGGGCGCTACGTTGGAGAGGTCGAACGCAAGGGGACACGGTGAGGACCAACGGCAGACTGCGGGCGGCACGGCTCGACCGTGGCTGGCTGTCCCAGGAGAAGGCGGCCGAAGAGATCAGCACGGCGGGCCGGCTCGCGCTCGGGGACCCGTACTTCACCGTCAGTGTGCGTACCTACCGGCGCTGGGAATCGGACGGGCCGGGCTGGCCCCGGCCGGATACCGCCGCCGCCCTGCGCGCGGCCTTCGGTCTCGGCCCCGAACATCTCGGCTTCACTCCCCCACCCGGCCACCCCGCCCGTCTGCGCCACGCGGAGGAGGCATCGTCCATGGAACGCCGCAGTTTCCTGGCTGCCGGATCGGTGGCCGCGCTCGGCATGGTGAGCCCTGCCGACCTCAGGCCCCGGGACATCGACCCGGCCCTGGTCGGCTACTTCTACCAGCAGCTCGGTGGCCACTACACCGCCGACATGATGCTCGGTCCTCGCGATCTCATAGGGACCGTCACCGAGCAGTACCGGCTGATCAGCGATCTCACCCGGGCGGCCAGGGGCACCGTGCGGGAAGACCTGATCCAGGTCGGGGTGACCTACGCCGCGCTGGCCGGATGGCTCCACCAGGACGCCGGCCTGTGGGACTCGACCGCGTACTGGCACGGCATCGCCCAGATGGACGCGCAGATGCTCGCGAACACCGACCTGACCGCGTACATCCTCTCCAACATGGCCCGCCTCCGATCCGACCTGGGTGACGGACGGGCCGCTGTCGACCTGTGCCGACAAGGGCTGAGCGAGCGGCACCGGCTCTCCCACCGCATCCGCGTCAACCTCATGCACCAACAGGCCCACGGCCACTCGTTGCTCGGAGAACGGACCGCTGTGGACCAGCTCCTGGACGAAGCGTCCGCAGTGGTCGAGGTGGTGGATCCGTCCATACCCTGGGGCGCGGTCCACCACAACGCGTACTTCTTCGAGGTCCAGCGCGCCACCTGCTACGGGCGGATGGGGCTGCACTCCGAGGCCCAGCACATCTGGGACCGGATCAACGCCGACATGCCTCCGGCCGCCCGCCGCGACACCGGCGTGTACCTCGCCCGCCAGGCCGCCGCGTACGCCGCCACCGGCGAACCCGAACACGCCGTCACCCTGGCCGCCCAATCCGCCGAGATCGCCGCCCAGACGCGCTCCGCCCGCCATCGCAAGGAGTTGGAAGCCCTCCGCCAGAGCATGAGCCGCTGGCGCAATGACCCCATCGGCGACCGCCTGGTCAAGGCCCTTGAGCCACTCGCCGCTTAGAACCATTGAACGAAGGAGCCCCCTTTGACCGCCACCCCGCTGTCCGACGCCGAACTCGACCTGGCCCTCACCGGCCTCCCCGACTGGAGCGTCCGGGACGGGAAACTCACCGCGACCTTCAAGGCCGACCGCTCCGCCGTCCCAGCCCTCTACAGCGCCGTCGCCACCGCCGAGGACGAGGCCAACCACCACGCCGAGGTCACCATCCTCTACGGGACGATCGGCTTCGCCCTCAACACCCACGACGCCGGGGACGCGATCACCGCCCTCGACACTGCTATGGCCGCCCGCCTCACCGCCCTCGCCACCGAGCACGGAGCCCGCTCGTCGGACGGCTGACGGACGGGTTCAGCGTCCGCACGGTCGTACCGCCGTGGCGGCGGGCACGATGGCCGGCCGGTCTCGGCCTCGGTGGCGGGCAGCCGACACCAGCGGGTACAGGACCGCACAAGCGCCGCAACACCGAAGCGCCCCGCCCGGCATCAGCCGGACGGGGCGCTCCTTCACAGGTCACGGGCTTGCGACCGTCCCTGCATCGCGTAGGCCGTGTGGGACTCGAACCCACAACCAACGGATTAAAAGTCCGCTGCTCTGACCAATTGAGCTAACGGCCCCTGGCGAATCACCCCCGAGCATAGCCCGCCCGAGCCCGGCAGCCGATCCGGTATCGGGTGCCGGGGCCTGTCGTCCCGGTCGGAGGGTGATCGGAGGGCGTGCGGGGTGTGGGCGGGGAGGGGTCAGTGCGGGGGTTCGGGGGAGATCGTGCGCTTGTGATCCGGGTTGTCCGGCTTCAGGAACCAGTGCCGGGCCGAGACCAGCCACCAGGTCGCCGCGAAGCCGAGCACCACCAGGACCGCGATCGGGGCGTAGTTGAAGGTCTCCCAGGTGACCGGCGACACCTGGGGCAGCATGAACAGCACCGTGATGATCACGACCCACGTCACCGCCACGATGCCGATCGGGCGCGACCAGCGGCCGAGGTGCCAGGGGCCGCGGGCGAAGTCGTCGCCGCGCAGGAGGCGGAGCAGGGTCGGGATCACGTACGCGATGTAGAGGCCGATCACCGCGATGGACGTGACGGCGGCGTACGCGGTGACATTGATCAGGTACGGGAGGCCGAGGGCGAGGGCGCTCAGGGCGGCGAGCCAGACCGCCGCGACGGGGGTGCGGGTGCGGGGGCTGACCGTGTGCCAGATGTGGGAGAACGGCAGGGCGCCGTCGCGGGAGAAGGCGTAGATCATGCGGCTGTTGGCCGTGACCGAGGCCATGCCGCAGAAGAGCTGGGCGCCGATCACCACCAGCAGCAGGAGCTTGCCCGTCGTCGCGCCGAGGGCGTCCAGGAGGATCTGGGCGGGCGGGGCGCCGGTCGGGGACGTGAGGGCGCCCTCGTACGACTGGATGGCGAAGGTGAAGCCGAGCAGAAGGACGAAACCGGCGATCCAGGAGGTCCAGATCGACTGCACGATGCCGCGCGGCCCCGCCACCGCGGCGTCGTGCGTCTCCTCCGTCATGTGCGCCGAGGCGTCGTAGCCGGTGAAGGTGTACTGCGCCATCAGCAGGCCGATCATCACCACGTAGAAGCCGCTGCCCCACCCCGTGTTGTTGACGAACTCGGTGAACACGTACGACGCCGACTGGTGCGAGTCCGGTACTAAGGTCAGGGCGCCGACGATGACGGCCACGCCGAACACGTGCCACCAGACGCTGACGCTGTTGAGGACCGCGACGATGCCGACGCCGAAGGTGTTGAGGAGACCGTGCAGCACCAGGATCGCGGCGAAGAGCAGGATCGTCCGGCCGGGCGTGACCTCGAAGCCGAACTGGAGGTTCAGATACGCCCCGAGGCAGGACGCCGCCCCGAAGTCGATCCCGGCGGTGACGGCGACCTGGCCCAGTACGTTGAACCAGCCCGTGAACCACGCCCAGGCGGCCGCCGAGCGCGGCGGGGCGAGACGGTGGGCCCAGAAGTACAGGCCCGCAGAGGTCGGGTACGCCGAACAGATCTCCGCCATCGCCAGCCCGACGAACAGCGTCATCAGGCCGACCCCGACCCATCCCCAGGTGATGACGGCGGGGCCGCCGGTGTTCATCCCGAACAGATACAGCGTCAGACAGCCGGAGAGCACCGAGATGATCGTGAACGAGACGGCGTAGTTGGAGAAGGCCGACATACGGCGGGCGAGGACCTGGGTGTAGCCGAGTTCGGCCAGCCGCGCCTCGTCCGATCCGGGCGCCGCGGACCGGTCGGGGGACGCGGACGGACCGGAGGACGCGGGCCGGTCGGTGGGCGGGGCGGACGATGCCGGTGGGCCGGGGGGTCCCGCGTGTGGCGCGGGTGAGTCGTTTGTCATGCCCCCAGCGATTCCCTTGCCGGGCAGCCGACATGCGTACCGGGTGGCCCGGAAACGACCCCGCGACCCCGCGACCCCGCCGGAGCCGAGCACGAAGACGAGCGACGAGCGACCAGCGGCCAGCGGCCAGCGGCCAGCGGCGAACGCCGGGGGCGCAGCGCCGGAGACACAACAAAGCGGGCCCGTCCGTGAAGGACGGGCCCGCTTCAGCAGGTCGGCCGAGCTGCCTCGCGGCAGCTCAACAGTTCAGCGGAGCGCGATCAGCCGTTGCGCTTCCAGCGCGGCTTGTCGTCGCGGCGGCCGAAGGAACCGGTGTTGGTGCCGGTGTTGGCACCACGGTGGTCATCACGGCGGCCGGTCGGACGGTCGCCGGCGCCACCGGCGCGGAAGCCGCCCGAGGGACGGTCGTCACGGCGGTCACGGTTGAACGGACGGTCGCTGCCGCCGGCGCGGAAGCCACTGGTGGGGCGGTCGCCGCCACGGTCGCGGTTGAACGACGGACGGTCGTTGTCACGACGCTCGAACGAACGGCCACCACGGTCGCCGCCACGGTCATCACGGCGTTCGCCGCCACGGTCGTCGCGACGGTCGCCACCGCCGGAGCGGAAGCCACCGGTGGGACGGTCGCCACCACGGTCACGGTTGAACGACGGACGGTCGTTGTCACGACGCTCGAACGAACGGCCACCACGGTCGCCGCCACGGTCGTCGCGACGGTCGCCACCACCGGAACGGAAGCCACCGGTGGGACGGTCGCCACCACGGTCACGGTTGAACGACGGACGGTCATTGTCACGACGCTCGAACGAACGGCCACCACGGTCGCCACCGCGGTCATCGCGACGGTCGCCACCACCGGAACGGAAGCCGCCCCGGTCGTTGCCACCGCGGTAACCGCCACGGTCGCCACCGCGGTCGTCACGGCGGTTGTCGCGGCGCTCGTAGTTGCCGCGCTCGTCACGGCGCTCCTCGCGCACGGCCGGCTGCTCCGGTACGGACACGGCGGCCTCGATCGCGGCCTCCGCCTCGGCGGCGGCCTCGGCCACCGCTGCCTCGGGGTCGTCGCCCCGCTCGCGCGCGGCGCGGGCGACCAGGCGGTCGGCCTCCTCGCGCAGCTCACCGGCGCGGCGCTGGACGCGCTCCAGCTGCTTGGTCAGGTCGGCGACCTCGCGCTCGGCCTGCTTGGCGGCGTTGTTCGCGGAGTCGGCCTGGACCTCGGTCAGCGAACGGGCACCGGTGATCTCGGCGACCTCCGGCTCGAAGACGCCCGCGCCCTGGACGAGGTGGCGGGAGGCGTCGACGCCCGCGTCCTCCATCAGGCGGAAGATCTGGCGGCGCTGGTGCGGAAGCGCCAGGGAGACGACGACACCGGACTTGCCGGCGCGGGCGGTACGGCCCGAACGGTGCAGGTAGTCCTTGTGGTCACCGGCCGGGTCCACGTTCAGGACCAGGTCGATGCCGTCGACGTGGATACCGCGCGCGGCGACGTCGGTCGCGACCAGCGCGTGGACGTAACCCTTCTTGAAGTCCTCAAGAACGCGGGTACGGGCGCCCTGGGTCATGCCGCCGTGCAGCGCGTCCGCCTTCACGCCGGACTCGATGAGCTGCTCGGCGATGCGGTCGGCACCCAGCTGGGTGCGGACGAAGATGATCGTGCGGCCCTTGCGGGCGGCGATGGCGGCCGTGACCGGCGCCTTGTCCTTCGGCTTCACGACGAGGACGTGGTGCGACATGGTCGAGACGTTGCCCTGGGCGCTGTCGACCTCGTGGCTCACCGGGTTGGTCAGGTAACGCTTGACCAGGGTGCCGATCTCGTTCTCCATGGTGGCGGAGAAGAGCATGCGCTGGCCGCCGCCGGGGATCTGGTCGAGCAGCTCGGTGACCTCGGGCAGGAAGCCCAGGTCGGACATCTGGTCGGCCTCGTCGAGGACGGCGACCTGGACGTTCTCCAGGGAGCAGGCGCCCCGGTTGATGATGTCGCGCAGGCGGCCCGGGGTGGCGACGAGGACGTCGACACCGCGCTCCAGCGCGTAGATCTGGTTGCCCATCGACGTACCGCCGCAGACGACCTTCATCTTCAGGCCGAGCACGTCGCCGTAGGGCTGGAGCGCGTCCGCGACCTGCATCGCGAGCTCACGCGTCGGGGTGAGGATGACGGCGCGGGGCTTCTTCTTCTCGGTGAAGCCACCGGCCAGCGCGGCCAGGGTCGGCAGACCGAAGGAGAGGGTCTTGCCGGAGCCGGTACGGCCACGGCCGAGGATGTCCTTTCCGGCCAGGGCGTCCGGGATGGTCGCTGCCTGGATCGGGAAGGGCGAGGTCACACCGTTCTGCGCGAGCTTGCGGACGATGCCGTCGGGCAGTCCGAGCGAGCTGAAGGTGACGGTCGGCTCGGCGTCGGCCTCGTCGACGGGCTGCGCGTCCACGGTCTCGGAGACCTCGGCGGCGGCCGTCTGCGTCTCGGAGACCTCAGCGACCTCGGCGGCCTCGACGACCTCGGAAACCGCAGCGGTCTCAGCGACCTCGGCGGTGACGGTGATGGTGTCGGCGACGATCTCGTCGGCCTGGGAAGCCTGAGGTGCCTGGGAAGCCTGGGCCACTACGGCCTCGGCGAGCTCAGCGAGCTCTGCGTTGTCGACGTTCTCGGGCATGACGGTGTGGTCAGAACTGGAAATTGACATGCGAAATGCGAAACCTTCCGGAGTCTCGGCACGCGCCCGTAACTCCGTGATTCGCAATTTCGACCGCCTCAATGCGGTCCAGCCACGGCAAGGGAGAGTACGCGCCACACGGCGCTCTTCTGTGTCGGCGCCGGGCAATGGGATCAAACGATCTACCACCATACGCACTCTCACCCACATTGCGCAAACCATCCCCTCCCCTCGCGTCCCTACACCGGCCCCACCTGCGGTGATGCCTCCGGAGTCCGCAGCATCTCCGGCCGCCGCGGTGCGGTCATCGCACCGGCACGGAGCTGCGCGGCGGGCGAGGCCGAGGGGGGTGGCGTGGGCGGTTCCGAGGGCTGCGGGGGCTTCGGATCGGGGTCGGGATCGGGGCCGGGAGCCGACGGGCTCGGCGGCTCCGGGGTGACCGGCGACGGCTCCGCGGGCCCCGGCGCGGAAAGGGTCGGAGTCGGCGGCCGGCCTCCCAGGGTGGGCGGCGGGGTGCCCGGGGTCCGGCGCGGGCCCTGCGGGGCGGTCGACGGGGTGGCCCCCGAGGCGTCCGGGTCCGGCTCCCCCGGGATCTCCCGGTCGGAGTGCGTGCGGGCGAGGCCACGGCCGGCGCCGGCCGTGCCGGAGTCCGGCACGGTGCCGTCCGGCTCGGCATCCCCGCCCTTCTCGTCCGCGGACCGCGAGGGCCCCGGCCTCGCGTCGTCGTCACCGACGCTCATACAGCCTGTGGACGCGGCGATCGTCAGCGCGGTGACGGCTGCCCATCGGACGGGAGCGGAAAACTGGCGCACGGGTGGGACCTCCGGAGCGAGGAAACGGCGGAGCGGAACGGCGGAGCGAGGAAACGGCGGAGCGAACGGCGGAGCGGAACGGCGACCGAACGGCACGACCGCACACGACGGCCGCGCAGAACAGCCGCCCCGAACGGCCGCTCGGGGCGGCCACATCGGGTGGCGGGGGCGGGACAGCTCCGTGGGTCCGCGAGGACCTACGCCGACGGGGCCGTACGGGAGCGGCGCCGTGCCCAACTCCCCAACCCCCGCCGGAGACACGCCCGACACGCCGCCCGCCCGGCCGCGTTACGTCCCGAACCCGCCCGCCAGCTCCGCGCCCAGAAAGACCGCCCCCAGTCCCACCAGCAGGGACACCACCACATTGGCCGCGGCAAGGAAGGCCCGGCCGGTCTCGGCCAGCCGCAGCGTCTCGTACGAGAACGTCGAGTACGTCGTCAGCGCCCCGCACAGCCCCGTACCCAGCAGGGCGTACGTATGTGCGGAGACCGCGGCCCCGGTCAGCACCCCGAGCAGCAGGCTGCCCGCCGCGTTGACGGTGAACGTCCCCCACGGGAACACATACGGAAGTCCCCTTCCGTGGTGCGCCTGCACCGCGCGGTCCGTCAGATAGCGCAGGGGCGCCCCGACGGCCCCGCCGATCACCACCAGCAGCCAGTTCACGCGGCCCGCCCACCACCGCGTGCGCCCAGCAGCGCCCGCGTCGCCGCAGCCGCGCCCCACACCGCGCCGAGCGCCCCCACGACGGTCACCACCGCGTACGCCATGGCGGTCAGCGCCTCCTGGCGCACCAACAGCTTCGACACATCGGCCGCGTACGTCGAGAACGTCGTGAACCCGCCGAGTACCCCGACCCCGAGGAACGGCCGCACCAGCGGACGGGTCACCACGCCCCGCTCGGAGATCAGCACCATCACTACGCCGATCAGGGCGCAGCCGGTCACATTGACGCCGAGGACCGCCCAGGGGAACGCTCCTTCGGCGGTCGGCCAAAGCAGCAGGGCGGCGTACCGCGCGGAGGCACCCAGCGCGCCGCCCGCCGCGATGGCCCCGAGCACCTTCCACTTCTCGCGACCGGCCGTCTCCGCCCGTTGCGCGGGAACGGAGAGATCGACATCGGGGTCGATGGCCGGGCCCCGGGCCCGGCCGCCGCGGCCCCCGGCACCGTTGCCGAACCCGTCACCGTGGCCGAACCCGTCACCGTGGCCGTCGCTGTCGCCGTCGGGCTCCCGCTCGGGCCGGGGAGAGCTCACCCGTACCCCAGCGCGTGCAGCCGCTCGTCGTCGATGCCGAAGTGGTGGGCGATCTCGTGGACCACGGTGATCTCCGTCTCGGCGACGACGTCCTCGTGCGACTCGCACATCCGCAGCGTCGGACCCCGGTAGATGGTGATCCGGTCCGGCAGCACACCCGCGTACCACTCACCGCGGTCGGTGAGCGGCGTGCCCTCGTACAGCCCGAGCAGCTCGGGGTCGCCGGGGGCCGGTTCGTCCTCGACGAACACCGCGACGTTGTCCATCAGCCGCGTCAGCTCCGGCGGAATCCGGTCAAGAGCCTGGCTCACCAGCTCTTCGAACTGCTCCCGCGTCATCTCCAGCACCCCGCCATTGTCACGTACGACCGGCCGGGACGGGCGGGCTCCGGCGGTCCGGTCCGGGGTCCCGGCACAGCGCCCCCGCATGTCGGGGGCCGTATCGGGGCATACGGGTCCAATGGCCCGCGACCCGTTCCGTGCCGCAGTCGACCGCACCCGGCACCGCTCCCGAACCAAGCGCCCGCACCTCCGCAACTCCCTCCGCCGCTCCTTCCGCAACCCCCTCCGCACACGCCTCGGCCCGCCCGAGCGACCCGGCCTCCCCGCCGGCCCCCTCGCCGCCGCCCCGAACCCGTACCTCCGCGCGCTGGGCCTGCTCGCCGTCGTCGTGCTGGGGGCCTGGCTGGGACTGCTGGTCGTGGGCAGCGTCCGTACGCCGGTCGGCCCCATGGACACGAACATGACCCTGCGCCCCTCCCTCACCGGCGGCAGCAGGATCAACGTGTCCCCGCTCGGCGCCCTGGAGCTGAACTCGCACGTCGCGCCGCTGCGTCTCGACGTCGATGTCGACCGCCTCGACCCGGCGCGCTCGCAGACCCTGGTCGACCACCCCGAACAGTTCTCCGGCCTCCAGGACCAGGTCACCCGGGACGTCGCCACCGGCACCCGTGACCTGGCCGTGCGGTCCTGCGTGGCCGTCGTCTCCGGCGCCACCGCGCTCGGCCTCGCCGTCTACCGCCGCCCGCGCCGCGCCATGGCCGCCGGAGGGCTCGCGCTGACGCTCCTGGCCGCGTCCGGCGTCAGCGCGTACGCCACCTGGAACCCGAAGTCCGTCCTGGAGCCCCGGTTCTCCGGACTGCTGTCCAGCGCCCCGTCCGTCGTCGGCGACGCCCGCTCGATCGTCACCGAGTTCGACGTCTACCAGCAGGAACTGGCCCGGCTCGTCACCAATGTCACCAAGCTGTACGACGCCACGTCCACGCTCCCCGTCTACCGCCCGGACCCCGGCACCATCCGCGTCCTGCACGTCTCCGACGTCCACCTCAACCCCGCGGCCTGGCACATCATCGGCTCGCTCGTCGAGCAGTACGAGATCGGCGTGATCATCGACTCCGGCGACACCATGGACCACGGCAGTGCCGCCGAGAACGGCTTCCTGGACCCGATCCGCGATCTCGGCGCGCCCTACGTCTGGGTCCGCGGCAACCACGACTCCCCGATCACCCAGCAGTATCTGAAGGGCTTCGAGAACGTGCACGTCCTGGACGAGGGCAGCGCGGTGAGCGTGGCCGGACTGCGGATCGCGGGCACCGGCGACCCCCAGTTCACCCCGGACCGCGCGATCCCCGCCGAGGGCCGGGCGGCCGAACAGGCGGCGGGCGCACGGCTCGCCTCGGCGATCCGCGGCCAGAAACGGGCCGGCACCCCGGTGGACATCGCGGTCGCCCACGACCCGAACGCCGCCCGGGAGACCGACGGCACGGTCCCGCTCGTCCTCGCCGGGCATGTGCACCACCGGGTGAACGAACTCCTGAAGCGCGGTACGCGGCTGAAGGTCGAGGGCTCCACGGGCGGCGGGGGGCTGCGCGCCGTGCAGAACGAGAAGCCCGAGAAGGTGCGTGCCTCGGTGCTCTATCTGGACCGGGCCACCCGCCGTCTACAGGCCTGGGACGAGATCACGCTGGGCGGTCTGGGCCTGACGACGGCCGAGGTCAGCCGCCATCTGCCGGAGGAGAATCTGAAGAACGCCTCGCCCCCGCCGACGCCCGCCGCGACCTCCCCGTAAACCGTTTTGGCGATAGCTCCCCGCATCCCATATGCTTCTCACGTCCCCGACGCGCTGCAAAGCGAACAGGTGGGCCAATTAGCCCTCATCGTCTAGTGGCCCAGGACGCCGCCCTTTCAAGGCGGTAGCACGGGTTCGAATCCCGTTGGGGGCACGCTTTACTGTGTGCGAGACTCGTCTCGCACATTGCTTGGTCCTGTGGAGCAGTTTGGAGTGCTCGCCACCCTGTCAAGGTGGAGGCCGCGGGTTCAAATCCCGTCAGGACCGCTGCAGCCCTTGTGCGCTGCGTGGCTGGGTAGCTCAGTTGGTACGAGCGATCGCCTGAAAAGCGATAGGTCGCCGGTTCGATCCCGGCCCCAGCCACCACCCGAAGGCCCCGTCCGGTGGACGGGGCCTTCGTCGTGTCAGGCGTCTTCCTTTTCCCTCTGCTCCGGTGCCTCTGCCTGCTCCGGTGCCGCGGTGTCCCGCCGCCGCCAGGCCCGTACCCCCAGAACCAGCACCACCAGAGCCACCACGGACCCCAGCAGCGCCACGTCCGGAACGCGTTCCCCGAGGCGCTGCGCCCACTGCTCGACCGCGAACGAGTCGTCCACGTCCAGCAGTCCGGGCAGCGCGGTCGTCCCGTCGTAGATGAGGAACAGCGCACCGAGGCCGATGAAGAACAGCCCCGAGAGCAGCGACGTGGTGTGCAGCTCGAAGCGGCCGAGCCGGAAGGTACGGCCGCGCAGCCAGGCGCGGCGGCCGAGGTCGAAGCGTTCCCACAGCAGCGCCAGCACGAACAGCGGTACGGCCATGCCCAGCGCGTAGACGGCGAGCAGCAGCCCGCCGTAGACCGGGCTGCCGCTGACGGCCGCCACGGTGAGGACACTGCCCAGGATCGGACCCGCGCAGAATCCGGCCAGGCCGTACACCGCGCCCAGGGCGTAGACCGAGAACGCGGTCGTGGGGCGGATGCGGCCGCTGAGGGCCGCGATCCGCCGCGAGGCGAAGCCCAGGCCGACGATCTGCGCGACGCCGAGCCCGATGATCAGCCAGCCCGCGCCCGTCACCAGGGCGTCGCGGTGGCTGTAGAAGAGCCGGCCCGCGTACGAACCGGCGGCGCCGAGCGGGACGAGGGTGGTGGCCAGACCGGCGTAGAAGATGCCGGTACGGGCCAGCAGGCGTGAGGTGGAGTCGATGGAGTACGCGAAGAAGGCCGGGAGCAGCAGGGCGCTGCACGGGCTGACCAGGGCCAGCAGTCCGCCGAGGAAGGCCGCGAAGTAGCCGATGTCCGCCGTCACTTCGCGGAGTTCCCCGCGTTGCCGGTGCCGGAGCCCGTGCTCTTCGCCTTCTCGGCCGCCGTCTCGATGGCCTGCGTGAAGGTCTCCATCGGCTGGGCTCCGGCGATCGGGCGGCCGTTGATCAGGAACGAGGGGGTGGAGGTGGCGCCGATGCCGTACCCCTGCTCCTGGTCCTTGCTGACCGCGGCGCGGGCCGCGGAGCCGTCCAGGTCGGTCATGAACCGGTCGACGTCCTTCACCCCGGCCTGCTGGGCGAGCGCCTTGAGCCGGTCCTTGCCGAAGCCCTTCTCCTTGGCGCCCTCGGCGTACGCGGCCTCGTGGAACTGCCAGAAGCGGTTCTGCTGCCCGGCGGCCCAGGCGGCGCGGGCGGCGGCCTCGGACTCCTCGCCGAAGATCGGGAAGTTGCGCCACTCGATGCGCAGGGTGCCGTTCTCGACGTACTTCTCGATCAGCTCGGGCTCGGTGTCGCGGGCGAACTTCCCGCAGTAGCCGCACTTGAAGTCGGCGTACTCGATGAGCACGACGGGGGCGTCCGCGCGGCCCTGGGCCAGCTTGTCGCCGGCGTCGCGGCGGGCAAGCCCGGCCAGTTCGGGGTAGACGCCCTCCTCCGGGTCGGTGGACACCTCGGCGGCCGGTGCGGAGGCGCCGGAGGTTTCCACCGGGCCGGAGCCGGAGTCGGGGGCGGTCGCCCGGTAGGAGACGAAACCGAGGAGCCCGGCGGCGAGGACGACGACGGCTCCGTACAGCAGGGGCTTCCTGGCGGCGGAGGAAGAGGAGGAGGCAGATTTCTTCGACGGGGATGTGGGCGTGGGCATGCGGCACTCCGTGCTGGTGGTGCGGAGGAACAGGGCAGGGTGGGGCGGGGCAGCGGGGCTGCTACACCCTCAGCACGGAGAGTTCGACCGGGGTGGGCGTGGCCGGTGCGGGGGCGCGCGGGCGTATCCGTACGAGCGACCGGGGCGGTTCCTGGCCCACGGCCGCGGGAAGGCCCCAGTGGGCGAGTCCGGGCGCCTGGTCGTGCGCCGTGCGGGTCCGGGCCGGGACGGCGGGTTCGGTGCCGTCGTGGCCGCGCTTCTTGCCGCAGCCCGGGATGCGGCTGCCGCGCCGGTCCTCATCGACGGAGGAGACGGCGGTCGAAACGGCGGGCGGAACGGTTGGGGTGCTCACGGCCGCCGCCCCGTGCGCCGGGGCCCCGTGCGCCCCAGTCACCGTCGCCGCCGTCGCCGCCGGTCCGCAGAACAGCCCCATGACGACCGCGAGCACCGCCGCCAGGCAGCACCACTGCGTACGGGACACGGGGACGGCCTTCCTGGGGAATCCTGCGGGGCACACGCGTTCAGTTGCCCGAAATGGTACGTGCCGTGACCGCGTCCGCTCCCGCGGTCACCGGGAAGGTGACGCAGCCCGCGCGAAATACGTTCGCCACTCCTTGGGCGCGGGTGAGATCCTGGGACCCGTATGTCTACTTCCTTTGCCGATCTCCAGTCCCAGCTCGGACGGCTCTCCCTCCGTGACGCGCACCGGCTCGGCCGTCGCCTCGAAGGCGCGCGCCGCATCCGCAAGCCCGAGGCCCGACAGTCCGTGCTGGACGAGATCGCGGCCGAATCGGGGAAGGCAGCTGAGCGGCTCGCCGGGCGCGCCGCGCGGATGCCCGCCCTGTCGTACCCGGAACAGCTGCCGGTCAGCCAGAAGAAGGACGAGATCCTTGAGGCGATACGCGACCACCAGGTCGTGATCGTCGCCGGTGAGACCGGGTCCGGCAAAACCACGCAGATCCCCAAGATCTGTATGGAGCTGGGGCGCGGCGTCCGGGGCATGATCGGGCACACCCAGCCGCGCCGGATCGCCGCGCGCACGGTCGCGGAGCGGGTCGCCGAGGAGCTGAACACCCCGCTCGGCGAGACCGTCGGCTGGAAGGTCCGCTTCACCGACCAGGTGAACCCGGAGTCGACCTTCGTGAAGCTGATGACGGACGGCATCCTGCTGGCGGAGATCCAGACGGACCGCGAGCTGCTCGCGTACGACACGATCATCATCGACGAGGCCCACGAGCGGTCGCTGAACATCGACTTCCTGCTCGGCTATCTGGCCCGGCTGCTGCCCAGGCGCCCGGATCTCAAGGTCGTCATCACCTCCGCGACCATCGACCCCGAGCGCTTCGCCAAGCACTTCGGCGAGGCGCCGATCGTCGAGGTCAGCGGGCGTACGTATCCGGTCGAGGTGCGCTACCGGCCGCTCCTCGAAGAGGAGAGCGAGGACTCCGACCGGGACCAGATCACCGCGATCTGCGACGCCGTCGACGAGCTCCACGCGGAGGGGCCGGGCGATGTCCTGGTCTTCCTCTCCGGCGAGCGGGAGATCCGCGACACCGCGGACGCGCTGAACAAACGCAACCTCCGGCACACCGAGGTGCTCCCCCTGTACGCGCGCCTCTCGCACGCCGAGCAGCACCGGGTGTTCCAGCGTCATACGGGCCGCCGGATCGTCCTCGCGACGAACGTCGCCGAGACCTCGCTGACCGTCCCCGGCATCAAGTACGTGATCGACCCGGGCAACGCCCGCATCTCCCGCTACAGCCACCGCACCAAGGTCCAGCGGCTGCCGATCGAGCGGATCTCCCAGGCCAGCGCCAATCAGCGCAAGGGCCGCTGCGGCCGTACGTCGGACGGCATCTGCATCCGGCTGTACTCCGAGGACGACTTCGTGACCCGCCCGGAGTTCACGGACCCGGAGATCCTCCGGACGAATCTGGCCTCCGTCATCCTCCAGATGACCGCGGCCGGCCTCGGCGAGATCGAGAAGTTCCCCTTCATCGACCCGCCGGACCACCGCAACATCCGTGACGGCGTGCAGCTGCTCCAGGAACTGGGAGCGCTGGATCCCGACGAGAAGGACCCCAGGAAGAGGCTGACGGAGCTGGGGCGCAAGCTCTCCCAGCTGCCCGTCGACCCGCGGCTGGCCCGCATGGTCATCGAGGCCGAGCGCAACGGCTGTGTCCGCGAGGTCATGGTGATCGCCGCCGCGCTCTCCATCCAGGACCCGCGCGAGCGGCCCTCGGAGAAGCAGACGCAGGCCGATCAGCAGCACGCCCGGTTCCGGGACGAGACCTCCGACTTCCTGGCGTTCCTGAATCTGTGGCGCTACATCCGCGAGCAGCAGAAGGAGCGCGGCTCCTCCAGCTTCCGCCGGATGTGCAAGCAGGAGTATCTGAACTTCCTGCGCATCCGTGAGTGGCAGGACATCTACGCCCAGCTGCGCACGGTCGCGAAGCAGATGGGCATGCAGGTGGAGGAGCCTGCGGCGGACACGGCCCCGCCCGAGCAGGCGGTGCACACCTCGCTGCTGGCCGGGCTGCTGTCGCACATCGGGCTCAAGGACACGGAGAAGAACGAGTACCTGGGCGCCCGGAGCGCCAAGTTCGCGATCTTCCCCGGATCCGCCCTGTTCAAGAAGCAGCCCCGGTTCGTGATGTCGGCGGAGCTGGTCGAGACGTCCCGGCTGTGGGCGCGGGTCAATGCCCGGGTCGAGCCGGAGTGGATCGAGCCGCTGGCCCAGCATCTGCTGAAGCGCACCTACAGCGAGCCGCACTGGGAGAAGGACCAGGCGGCGGTGATGGCGTTCGAGCGGGTGACCCTCTACGGGGTACCGATCATCGCCCAGCGCAAGATCAATTTCGGCCGAATCGATCAGGAGACCTCGCGGGACCTGTTCATCCGCAACGCCCTGGTCGAGGGCGACTGGCGCACGCACCACCAGTTCTTCCATGACAATCGCAAACTCCTCGGCGAGGTCGAGGAGTTGGAGCACCGTGCCCGGCGCCGCGACATCCTCGTGGACGACGAGACGCTCTTCGACTTCTACGACCAGCGGATTCCGGAGCACGTCGTCTCCGGAGCCCACTTCGACTCGTGGTGGAAGCACAAGCGCCATGACGAGCCGGACGCGCTGGACTTCGAGCGCTCGATGCTCATCAACGAGAAGGCCGGGGCCGTCACCAAGGACGACTACCCGGACTCCTGGCGGCAGGGGAAGCTCAAGTTCCGGGTGACGTACCAGTTCGAGCCCGGGGCCGACGCCGACGGTGTGACCGTCCACGTCCCGCTCCAGGTCCTCAACCAGGTCACCTCCGAGGGCTTCGACTGGCAGATCCCGGGGCTGCGCGAGGAGGTGGTCACCGAGCTGATCCGCTCGCTGCCCAAGCCGATCCGCCGGCACTACGTCCCCGCGCCGAACTACGCGGACAAGTTCCTGGACCGGGCCGTGCCCCTCCAGGAGCCGCTGCCGTTCACGCTGGCCCGTGAGCTCCAGCGGATGGTCGGCGTCCCGGTCACGGCCGGTGACTTCGACCTGACCCGCGTCCCGGATCACCTGAAGATCACGTTCCGGATCGTCGACGAGCGGCGCCGCAAGGTCGCCGAGGACAAGGACCTGGAGGCGCTGAAGCTCCAGCTGCGCCCCAAGGCCCGCCAGGCCCTCTCCAAGGCCGCGGCGGAGACCGCCGGCCCCTCGGGCGAGTCCATCGAGCGCTCCGGCCTCACCGACTGGACGATCGGCGCGCTGAACCGTGTCTTCGAGACCCGGCGGGCCGGGCAGCCGGTCAAGGCGTACCCGGCCCTGGTCGACCAGGGCGAGAGCATCGCCGTACGGCTCTTCGACACCGAGGCCGAGCAGCAGCAGGCGATGTGGCGCGGCACCCGGAAGCTGATCCTGCTGAACATCCCGGTGAACCCCGCCAAGTTCGCCTCGGACCGGCTCACCAACCAGCAGAAGCTGGCCCTGTCCCGCAATCCGCACGGCTCCGTCCAGGCGCTCTTCGAGGACTGCGCGACCGCCGCCGCGGACCGGCTGATCGCCGCCCACGGCGGTCCGGCCTGGGACGAGCAGGCGTTCCGGAAGCTGTTCGACAAGGTGCGCGCCGATCTGGTGGACCTGACCGTCCGCACGATCGACCAGGTGCAGCAGATCCTGGCGGCCTGGCAGGCGTGCGAGCGCCGGCTGAAGTCCACCAACAGCCTGACGCTGGTCAACAACGTCACGGATGTGCGCGACCAGCTGGCCCGGCTCGTGCCGCCCGGTTTCGTCACCGCCACCGGGCTGCGCAGGCTGCCCGACCTCATGCGCTACCTGGTCGCCGTGGACCGTCGGCTCCAGCAGATGCCGACG
The DNA here is from genome assembly GCF_001905125.1 of Streptomyces sp. TSRI0281. Classification (GTDB taxonomy): domain Bacteria; phylum Actinomycetota; class Actinomycetes; order Streptomycetales; family Streptomycetaceae; genus Streptomyces. The sequence goes on from NZ_LWLE01000014.1 coordinate 67,048, forward strand.
GCCGTCCAGCGCGACACCACGCGCATGGAGAAGGTGCACGAGATGGCGGACGAGTACGCGTGGCTGCTCGAACAGCTGCCGCAGGGCAGGCCCGTTCCGCAGGAGGTGCTGGACATCCGCTGGATGATCGAGGAGCTGCGCGTGAGCTACTTCGCGCACGCGCTGGGCACGGCGTTCCCGGTCTCGGACAAGCGGATCGTGAAGGCGATCGACGCCGCGGCCCCGTGACCGGGGCCGCTCCGGAGGAGTGACGGAGTCACCACCAGGAGTGAAGTCGACCTGGACCTCCCACCTCCTGTACAGTCTGGTTTCGCAGCCAGCCGCGAGGCAGGCAGCGAAAACCTGGTCCTGTGGAGCAGTTTGGAGTGCTCGCCACCCTGTCAAGGTGGAGGCCGCGGGTTCAAATCCCGTCAGGACCGCAGTAGACGAAAGCCCGGATCCTCTGGATCCGGGCTTTCGTGCGTCTTGACGGCGGCATCCGCCACGGGTAACCCGTAGAGACAGAGGCCGCCCCTGTTTCCTTCGGCGAGAGGCGGCCGGGTCCACCGGGAGGTGGCTCGTATGTCCGCGTCCACGGCACGGCATGAGACCCGCGCACTGCTGCGGGCCCATCTGGCGGCCGCCTCCGACTTCCGGCATCTCACCCGGCACTGTCCGGTCTGCCATCGCCTCCTGCGTCTCGCCATGGAGCCCCTGACGGCCCCTGAGGCCCCGTACGCGCCTCCGGAGACCCCGGAGGCTCCCCAGGAGGCCTCGGACGCCCCCGAGGCGCACGAGGCGCCCGAGAGGGGGGAGCGGCCCGCCGGAGCGCGGGAGGGGACCGAGGACGAAAGTCCCGCCCCGGCATGACCAACGGCGGGACCGTTCCGCCTCCCCGCAGTGGCAGGCTCGTAGTTGGCAAGCTTCGGGCGATGTGACGGGAGTCACGGGAACAGTTTTCGGAAGGGGGGACCTTACACCCTTCCTACAACTGGCGAATTTAATATGTGCAATTGCACTACCTCGACAGCGCTACCGGACCGTTCCGTCCGGAGCTGCCCCACCGCGTCCCGGACGCTCACCCACAGTCCCCCACAGACCCACCCACAGACCACCGAACCGAACCGACCGCGCGGTTCCGATGCCCCGCGCGGACACCCCGGCCGGACGCCGCGCCGGACCCCCGGCCGGGACACCCGCCCCGACGCCGTCGGGGCACAAAAAAAGATCGCGCTGGACCCGGCGGAGTCCAGCGCGATCAAAACGACGTACCCGTCTTACGAAGGAATGACGCCCGTTGGGGCGGGCGTCCGTCGTGTGGAGCTATGGGTGGGCGGCTGAGGTATGGGGGACCTGGCAGCTGCCCGGTTGTGGTGCGGCGCGACAGGGGTGTGTCAGGCCTCGCTACGCTGCTGCGGAATACCCGCAAGCAGTGCGCGGACCTCTGCCTCGCGGTACCGGCGATGCCCACCGAGCGTGCGGATGGACGTGAGCTTGCCAGCCTTGGCCCAACGGGTGACCGTCTTCGGGTCCACGCGGAACATCGTGGCAACCTCAGCCGGGGTCAGCAGCGGCTCGGCATCAGGGGTGCGAGCGGTCATGAGCGGCCTCCTCGGGAGAACCGAACATTCTCGGTTCTTTCCTCTAAATTCTGCACCTTGACCCACGTTGCCCGAAATGGCGGACGCGGGCCGAGTCGGTTATAGGACGAACGGCTTGTCCTCGGCACTACAACTACACCATCCGTCCAGCCGCTTCGGCCAAACCGATGGAATTGCCCTCCCAGGTGTTCATCAGCGACGGAAGCCGATGGACCATGCCATAGCGGACAGTCACACCACCGTGACGATCAGTCACAGAGCGATCAGGAGTCACCAGACCCCCCATAGCGTGCAATGCTGAGCATTCCACCCATAGTTGGGCGGACGGAGCCCTCCCCGGACTCCTTGTCCTATTTTGGCACGAGGAGTAGGGATGGGCGCAAGGGCCCCGTTAGTGCTATCCGTCACGCTTGAGGCAAAGGCCCGGTTCGGGACGTAGGTCCTAGGCCCGTGGGAGTACTCTTCCGCCTCGCCCATCCCACGTGTCACACGGGACGCAGGTTCACACCCCGTCAGTTCCCATCAGACCCTGCCGGTTCCCGCGAGTTCCATGCGTTCCCGCGATGACCGGCCGTCCTCCCGGCTCTTCCCGGCACCTCCCGGCACCTCTTCCCGGCACCTCCTCCCACGGTTCGGTTCGTCCCGAACTGAGGATGCCCCGGTTCACTCAGATTGATGCCGCTGTGTGCCTTTTCACGTCAATTGGTGAACTGGCGGTCCTTTACCGCCCGCCAGCGCTCCGCGAGCCGGGCGTACGCCACCCCCGCACCGTCGCTGTCGCCGTCCCGGAGCGCCGCGAGCCCTTCGGCCACGTCCGCGGCCGACCGGTCCGCCGCGAGGTGCTCCGCCGGCAGCGCGTGCACCAGACCGCCGTAGTCGAGCTCGACCAGCGCCCGAGGATGGAATTCCTCCAGCCAGCGCCCCACATCCACCAGTCCCTCGGACAGCGGCCCGTCGTCGACGCTCTCGCGCAGCGTCTTGAGCGCCCGCGCCAGCCGGCGCCGCGCCTGCACCATCGGCGTCCGGTAGCGCAGCACGGACGGCCCGCCGTCGTCGGCCGCCGCCCCGTACTCCCGCTCCTCGTCGGAGAAGAGCACGAACCAGCGCACCGGGATGTGCCACACCGTGGAGCGGATCCATGGCCGCGCGTCCGGATTCCGCTTCTGCCAGCGCTCATGGTCCGCGAGCGCCTGCCCCCGGACGACAGGCGGCAGCACCGCGTCGAGCACAGTGGCCGGAAACAACCCCCCGAGCTCCTCCAGAGCCAGCCATCCGCGCAGCCGGGTACGCCACGGACAGACGCACACCACCCCGTCCAGCTCCGCCACGAACGCGTCCCCGCTCTCGTGCACGGGCACCCCGACCGGCGGGGTCGGCACCAAGTCCGCCAGCGAGCGACGCAGTTCGTCCTGGTACGTGGGCAGGGCGGAGCGCTGCGCGTACCGGGTCCAATGACTTCGTTCGGGCTCCGGGAAAGCGGCGAGGGGCTCGTACACCCGGAGATAGGACGTGTAAGGGACGAGCACTGAAGACACCACCGACATGCGGTAAATCGTGTCACGCCCGTACTCCGCCAGGGGGTGATCCTCCACACCGGCACGGATCTACGGGTCCGTAGGACTTACGCTCTTGCCCGTACCGGCCGTGCCCCGGCCGGTACAGGGCCCTCCCCACCTTCAGGAGGGCTTCCGCCGCTTCGTACTTGGGAGTCACCACAGTGACCGATGTGACCGACGGCGTCCTGCACACCCTGTTCCACTCGGATCAGGGGGGCCACGAGCAAGTCGTGATCTGCCAGGACCGTGCCAGCGGCCTCAAGGCCGTCATCGCCATCCACTCCACCGCCCTGGGCCCGGCCCTCGGCGGCACCCGCTTCTATCCGTACGCCTCCGAGGAGGAGGCCGTCGCGGACGCGCTGAACCTCTCGCGCGGCATGTCCTACAAGAACGCCATGGCCGGACTCGACCACGGTGGCGGCAAGGCCGTCATCATCGGCGACCCGGAACAGATCAAGACGGACGAACTCCTGCTGGCCTACGGGCGGTTCGTGGCCTCGCTCGGCGGGCGCTACGTCACCGCCTGCGATGTCGGCACCTATGTCGCCGACATGGACGTCGTCGCCCGGGAGTGCCGCTGGACCACCGGCCGCTCCCCCGAGAACGGCGGCGCGGGCGACTCCTCCGTCCTGACCGCCTTCGGCGTCTTCCAGGGCATGCGCGCCTCCGCGCAGCACCTGTGGGGCGACCCGACGCTGCGCGGCCGCAAGGTCGGCGTCGCGGGTGTCGGCAAGGTGGGCCACCACCTCGTCGAGCACCTGCTCAGGGACGGCGCCGAGGTCCTGATCACGGATGTCCGCGAGGAGTCCGTACGCCGGATCACCGACCTGCACCCCGAGGTCGCCGTCGTCGCGGACACCGCCGCGCTGATCCGTACCGAGGGCCTCGACATCTACGCCCCGTGCGCGCTCGGCGGCGCCCTCGACGACGACACCGTGCCGGTGCTCACCGCGAAGGTGGTGTGCGGCGCGGCCAACAACCAGCTCGCCCACCCCGGGGTCGAGAAGGACCTTGCCGACCGGTCGGTTCTTTACGCCCCCGACTACGTGGTCAACGCCGGCGGCGTGATCCAGGTCGCCGACGAGCTGCACGGTTTCGACTTCGACCGGTGCAAGGCGAAGGCATCGAAGATCTTCGACACCACGCTGGCCATATTCGCACGTGCGAAGGCCGACGGGATTCCGCCGGCCGCGGCCGCCGACCGCATCGCCGAGCAGCGCATGGCCGAAGCCCGCCGTCACTGATCGGTCACGGGTCGTTCGGCGGCCCGTCACCCAGGTATGCCGGTCCGTCGCACGGACCGGGCCCGGACGACCCGCCGACCGGCGAGACAAGACTCACCCCGGTCGGCGGGTCGTTCGCCAGGAAGAGGTTAAAATCGCAGTTGACCAGGGAGGACGGGGCTCCTCACTGGCCCTGCGGCGGGGTGCGTGATGCGGGCGGCGTACCGTATGGCCACGGAAGCAGGTACCGTTAAAGCTCTACGGGCGCGGTCTCTCTCACGGGAGTCCGTCCTGAAACATGAACGCGTGTCAAGACTCTGGGGCCGTCGAGCCCCGTCACCGAGGGGGTCGAGCCATGGGGCGCGGCCGGGCAAAGGCCAAGCAGACCAAGGTCGCCCGCCAGCTGAAGTACAGCAGCGGCGGGACTGACCTGTCGCGTCTGGCCAATGAGCTGGGCGCATCGCCTTCGAGTCAACCACCGAACGCTGAGCCGTTCGAGGACGACGACGAGGAAGATGACCCGTACGCACAGTACGCGGATCTGTACAACGACGAGGACGAGGACGAGGACGACCAGTCCGGTCCGTCGTCACAGCGCCGCGGCGCTTGACCTCGCGCTGACACAACAACCCGGTCCGGGCCTGTCCCGGACCGGGTTCTGTGTTGCCCGGGTCCAGGAGCGGCGCAGCCGCGCCCGGCCGCCGGACGGAGGGCGTGATCCCACCCGTCCGGCGCCCGTGAGCGCTGCTCAGCGTGCGTAGTCGCCGGTCAGCTCGGCGCCCGTGGTGTGCGCGCCGCGGTCGGTGATCTCCCCGGCGACCCAGGACTCGACCCCGCGGTCGGCCAGGGTCGTCAGGGCGGCGTCCACCGAGTCGGCCGGGACGATCGCGATCATGCCGACGCCCATGTTGAGCGTCTTCTCCAGCTCCAGCCGCTCGACCCGGCCCGCCTTGCCGACCAGGTCGAAGACCGCGCCGGGCGTCCAGGTGGAACGGTCCACCGTGGCGTGCAGACCGTCCGGGACGACCCGGGCCAGGTTGTTGGCCAGGCCGCCGCCGGTGACATGGCTGAAGCCGTGCACCTCGGTCGTACGGGTGAGGGCCAGGCAGTCCAGCGAGTAGATCCTGGTCGGCTCCAGGAGCTCCTCGCCGAGGGTGCGGCCGAATTCCTCGACCTGACGGTCCAGCGACCAGCCGGCCCGGTCGAAGACGACGTGGCGGACCAGCGAGTACCCGTTGGAGTGAAGGCCGGAGGACGCCATCGCGATGACCGCGTCACCCTTACGGATACGGTCCGGCCCGAGCAGGTTCTCGGCCTCGACCACGCCCGTACCGGCACCGGCGACATCGAAGTCGTCGGGGCCCAGCAGGCCCGGGTGCTCGGCCGTCTCGCCGCCGACGAGCGCGCAGCCCGCCAGGACACAGCCTTCGGCGATGCCCTTCACGATGGCCGCGACACGCTCGGGATGCACCTTGCCGACACAGATGTAGTCGGTCATGAAGAGCGGCTCGGCACCGCAGACGACCAGGTCGTCGACGACCATGCCGACGAGGTCGTGGCCGATGGTGTCGTACACGCCCATCTGACGCGCCAGGTCGACCTTCGTACCGACACCGTCGGTCGCGGAGGCGAGGAGGGGACGCTCGTAACGCTTGAGCGCCGAGGCGTCGAAGAGGCCGGCGAAACCGCCGAGGCCGCCGAGGCCCTCGACCTCCGGGCGACGCGTCTTCTTCACCCACTCCTTCATCAGCTCGACGGCACGGTCACCGGCTTCGATGTCGACGCCCGCTGCCGCGTAGGAAGCACCTGTTGTCTCAGACATTGCCTGGGATCTTTCGTGTGGAGATACGGGGCTGGTGGGAAGGCCGCCGGCCGGTCCGGGTCACGGACGGCGCAGCGCGTCGGCCGCGGCGGTCGCTGCGGGGCCGGCCGCCAGCTCGGTCTCCAGCAGCTGCTTGCCGAGCAGCTCCGGGTCGGGCAGCTCCATCGGGTACTCACCGTCGAAGCAGGCGCGGCACAGGTTCGGCTTGGCGATCGTGGTCGCCTCGACCATCGCGTCGAGCGAGATGTACGAGAGGGAGTCGGCGCCCATCGAGGTGGCGATCTCGTCGACCGACATGCCGTTCGCGATCAGCTCGGCGCGGGTCGCGAAGTCGATGCCGAAGAAGCAGGGCCACTTCACCGGCGGGGAGGAGATCCGGATGTGGATCTCGGCGGCACCGGCCTCGCGGAGCATCCGGACGAGAGCGCGCTGGGTGTTGCCGCGGACGATCGAGTCGTCGACGACCACCAGGCGCTTGCCCTTGATGACTTCCTTGAGGGGGTTCAGCTTGAGGCGGATGCCCAGCTGGCGGATGGTCTGTGACGGCTGGATGAAGGTCCGGCCGACATAGGCGTTCTTGACGAGTCCGGCGCCGAACGGGATTCCGCTGGCTTCCGCGTAGCCGATGGCCGCGGGCGTACCGGATTCCGGCGTCGCTATGACCAGATCCGCGTCCGCCGGAGCTTCGGCGGCCAGCTTCCGGCCCATCTCCACGCGGGAGAGGTACACGTTCCGCCCGGCGATGTCGGTGTCGGGCCGAGCCAGGTACACGTACTCGAAGACGCAGCCCTTGGGCTTCGCTTCCGCGAATCGCGAGGTGCGCAGGCCGTTCTCGTCGATGGCGACGAGTTCGCCCGGCTCGATCTCGCGTACGAAGCTGGCGCCGCAGATGTCGAGGGCGGCGGACTCGGAGGCCACCACCCAGCCACGCTCCAGACGGCCGAGGACCAGCGGGCGGATGCCCTGCGGGTCGCGGGCCGCGTACAGCGTGTGCTCATCCATGAAGACGAGCGAGAAGGCGCCCTTGACCTCGGGGAGCACCTTTGTGGCGGCTTCCTCGATGGTGAGCGGCTTGTCGTCGTCATCGGTCTGGCCGGCGAGCAGCGCGGTGACCAGATCGGTGTCGTTGGTGGCGGCGACCTGGGTGGCCCGGCCGTCCTTGCGCGGAAGGTCGGCGACCATCTCGGCGAGCTGCGCCGTATTGACCAGGTTGCCGTTGTGGCCCAGGGCGATCGAGCCGTGCGCGGTGGCACGGAATGTCGGCTGCGCGTTCTCCCACACCGAGGCACCGGTGGTGGAGTAGCGGGCATGACCGACCGCGATATGGCCCTGGAGAGATCCCAGAGACGTTTCGTCGAAGACCTGCGAGACCAGTCCCATGTCCTTGAAGACGAGGATCTGGGACCCGTTGCTCACTGCGATGCCCGCGGACTCCTGTCCACGGTGCTGCAGGGCATACAGTCCGAAATAGGTGAGCTTGGCGACCTCTTCACCCGGAGCCCAGACACCGAAGACGCCACAAGCGTCCTGGGGGCCTTTCTCTCCGGGGAGCAGGTCGTGGTTGAGTCGTCCATCACCACGGGGCACAGCACCGAGTGTAGGCGAGATCGACCACTGGTCCGAATTCGGGACCGCTCGGCAAAGGACCGCCGGAGCACCGGGAACGCACCGGGAAGCGGGCCTCGGCGGGCGTTTCGGGGGGCTTCGCGCGATCACGGGGAGTGATCATCGGGCGGCTTCCGGGAGGCGTTCCGAAGGCGTACCGGAAGCGCGGGGCGCGGGCGTCGCCCCGATACGGAGCCGATTTCCGGCCGATTGCCGATGCCGTTCACGGGTGAGCGGAGGAAGCCCGGCCGTGGCACTGGGTGAACCGGCGCCGACGACGGCCCGCCCGCTGGCCGAACGCTCGTTTCGTGGTGAGCCTCACACCGGGGGCGCGGCTGCGGGGCCCGGTGGGGCTCGTGCGCCAAGGGTCATCGGGCGGGCGCCGGACGGGGATCGGGTGCGCGTTAGGTGCGTGGGCGTCCGGAGCGCGTCGGGTGCGTGGGTGCCCGAAGTGCGGGGCCGGGCGTCCGGCGTACGGGGTCGGGCGTCCGGCGTACGGGGTCGGACGGCGTGCGGGGCCACTGGTCGGCGTTCGGGCGTGGGCGTCCGGAGTGCGAGATCAGCGTTGACACGAGCATGTCCGCTTGGCAGGCTCCTGGGCCATGCAGCCCCTCGGCGACCGTTCGGTCACGCTCGTGGAGCGCCGCCACGTCGATCTGGGACGTGTGTCGAGCGCCATCTGTCGCTGCTCCTAGTTCTCCCGGCCGTTCTCCCGGTTGTTCCCCGGGTCGTTCCCGGCTGATCGCCCGGCTGTTCCCCGGGCCGTTCGCCGGCTGATCTCCCGGCCGGTTCTCGCAGTCGGCCGTCACGGCTGGTCCTCACGGCTCCGCCCGGTTCCCGGGCACCGGTGAGCGCGCGCTGACGCGTACAGCGGGTACGCGCCGGCCTCGCCCCTTTCCCCTCATCCTTTCCCTTTCTCGTCGTCCTGCCCGGAGACCCTTCATGCCTTCACATGCCCACGATGCGGCTGATTCGAACGAAAGTGCGATATCCCCGCTGACCCGGCGAGCCTTCGGTACGGCCGTCGTCGCTACGGCGGCCGCCGCTGCCGTCGGTCTGTCCGCCGCACCGGCGGCGGAGGCCACGCCCGCCGAAGCCGTACGGGAGCGGCCCTTCCGCGCGGCCCGCGGCAGGCACGCACGGCGCCCCAACATCCTGTTCATCCTCGGCGACGACCTCGGCTGGGCCGACCTCTCCTCGTACGGCTCCCCGGACATCCGGACGCCCCACCTGGACCGGCTCGGCCGTCAGGGAGTGCGGTTCACCGACGCGTACTCCGGCTCCGCCACCTGCTCCCCCACCCGCTTCAGCCTCTACACCGGGCGCTATCCGGGGCGGACGAAGGGCGGGCTCGCCGAGCCCATCGCGGACAGGTCGGTGGGCCTCGAACCCACGCACCCGACGCTCGCCTCGCTGCTGCGCGGCAGCGGATACGCCACCGCCCTGATCGGCAAGTGGCACTGCGGCTACCTGCCGGACTACAGCCCGACCAGGTCGGGCTGGGAGGAGTTCTTCGGGAACTTCGGCGGCGCCCTGGAGTACTACTCCAAGCTCGGCGGCAACGGTGAGTACGACCTGTACGAGGGCGACGCCGAGTACAAGGACCTGCGCTACTACACGCGCATCCTCACCGAGCGGGCGAGCGAGTACGTCCGGCGCGACCACGACAGGCCGTGGCTCCTCAACCTGAACTTCACCACCCCCCACTGGCCGTGGATCGCGGACGGGGACCGGGAGGAGAGCGCCGAGATCGTCCGCCGGATCAAGGCCGGGGACCGCAGCGCGCTCCGGCACTCCGACGGCGGCTCGCTGGAGAAGTACAAGGAGATGGTCGAGGACCTGGACCGTTCGGTCGGCGAGGTCCTCAAGGCGCTGAAGCGGTCCGGCCAGGAGGAGGACACCCTGGTCTTCTTCGCCAGCGACAACGGCGGTGAGCGCTTCTCGTACAACTGGCCGCTGTCCGGCAACAAGGGCTCGCTCAAGGAGGGCGGCATCCGGGTTCCCGCCGTGCTGCGCTGGCCCGCCCGGATCGACGCGCACCAGGTCAGCGATCTGCCGGTGTTCTCGCCCGACTGGACGGCGACGCTGCTGGAACTGGGCGGCGCGCGGCCCGACCCCGCGTACCCGCTCGACGGGACCAGCCTCGCCGGGTATCTGCTGCGGGACGAGGAGCCCGGGGAGCGGGACCTGTTCTGGCGGGTGCGCGGGGAGCGGGCGCTGCGGCGCGGCGAGTGGAAGTACTACCGGGGCAGGGGCGGCGGCGATCAGCTGTTCCGGCTGGCGCACGACCAGCGGGAACAGGCCGACCGCGCGGCCGCCGAGCCGGAGCTGCTGGCCGAGCTGCGGGCGTCGTGGGAGAGGACGGACGCGGGCCTGCTGCCGTACCCGGCGAATTCCTGAGGCGGCGGCCGGCGCTCACCGTTTCCTTCCCCCCGTCACCACTCAGCCCTTGTCCGGCGCGGGTGCCGAGGCGCCGATCCCCTTGCCGCCGACAGCGGTGAGGGACAGGGCCCGGCCCTTGACCACGTACGTCGTCTCCCCCTTCAGGACGGCGAGGACGGACCGCTCCACCTCCATCTCGGTCTCCGGGCACATCCGGCGGGTGGAGGCGAGCGGCCCGAAGGTGATCGTGGCGCCCGCCACGGTCGCCTTTCCATGGAAGCTGTTGCAGCCGAGGTTGCCCTCCACGGTGCCGTCCTTGCCGAAGGTGAGGTGCGGCGCCCGGTCCGGCGGGGTGTCGGCGGGCAGCGCGGTGGTGGTACTGCCGCTGACCAGCGTGGTCACCCTCCACTTGGTGCCGGTGAGCGGGACGGCGGGCTGCGAAGTGAGGCTGATGGAGTCCCCCTCGGGCGTGGTGAGAGTGAGGTCCCTGCCGTCCACGGCCGCGGTGAGCTTGCCGCTGAACGTCCGGGACAGGGACTTCTCGAACCGCTGAAGATCCTTCTCGCACCCCATCTCGGTGGTGGTGCCCGGCCCGACGGTCACCGCGTCGCCTTCGACACGGACGTCGGCGGTGAAACGGTTGCAGCCCAGGTTGCCGGTGGCCCGGCCCTTCGGACCGATCTCGACGTGCGCGCCGGCCGGGGCCTCGGTCTTCTCGCCGCCCACGGTCAGGGAGTCGACGCTCCACCGGACCCCGGTGACGGGCACGTCCGTCCGTACGGTGCCGCTGCCGTCGCCGGATCCGGAGCCCGCTCCGGAGCCCGGCTGTGTCCCGCAGGCGGCAAGGGTGAAGAGGGCCAGGACGCTGACAGCCATACGTTGTGTGCGCATGGCCCTCTGACGGAACGAGCGGCCGATCCGGTTCCCCTCCCCTCAACCCATCAGCCCCTCAGCCCCTCAGCCCATCAGCCCCTCAGCCCATCAGCGGCAGCAGGTCGGCCAGATCGGCCCGCTCACCACTGGCACTGACCCGGGCGTCGTCGAGCTCCCGCGCCCACCCCGTACGTCCGGTGGCGAGCCGGATCCAGGTGAGCGGTGCGGTCTCCACCACATTGGGCGGCGTACCGCGCGTGTGCTTGGGGCCGCCGATGCACTGGACGACGGCGAACGGCGGGACGCGCACCTCGACCGAGCCGCCGGGCGCCCGGTCCGCGAGGACATCGGCGAGCAGCCGCGTACAGGCGGCGAGCGCCTGCCGGTCGTACGGGATACCGAGCCCGGCCGCCTCGTTCAGATCGTCGGTGTGCACGACGAGTTCCACGGTGCGGGTGACCAGGAAATCGACGAGCCGCATCGTCCCGACCCGGGTCGGCAGCAGCCGGTCCCCCGCTCCCTCCGGCACCGCCGCCGCGAACCGCTCGGCGGTCTCCGCGTACAGCGCGTCGAGGTCGGGGCGGTCCAGGGCGAGGGCCAGGGTGTCGTCGGTGATCCGTCCGGCCCGCGCGGCGGTGGAGGACGGCCACTGGAGCAGCCCGACCTCGGGCTTCGGGCCCGACGGCTCCGGCAGCTCCAGATTCCGGCTGACGTGGGAGAGCGCCATCGTGAGGTGCACGGCCAGGTCCCGCACCGTCCAGTCCCCGAGCCGGGTCGGCAGGGCGAGCTGCTCGGGCGTCAGGACCCTTACGGCTTCCCGGACAAGGGCGAACTGGTCGAGGACCGCGGTCCGGGTCCTGGCGTGGTCGTAGGTGCGCGGACGCTTCTTGGCCGGTGGCATACGGCCGAGACTAACCGGCGCCCCCGACACCGCCCGTGCACCCGGATCAGGAGGGGCCGACCGGCTCCCCGGCAGTCCCCCGGCGCTGGGATCAGGCGGGACCGACCGGCTCCCCCGCGCTGAACACCTCACCATTGGCCGGGACGCCGATGCCCCGCCAGGTGAACGGAATTCCGCGGGCCACATCCAGATCCGGATCGTCCATCAGCTGGAAATGCACATGCGGTTCGGTGGAGTTTCCGGAATTCCCGCAACGGGCGAGTTGCTGCCCCGCCCGGACGGTGTCCCCGGCCTTCACCTGGACCGAACCGCGCTGGAGGTGGGCGTACAGGGCGAATACGCCGTCGCCCAGGTCCAGAACGACATGATTTCCGACAATTCCGCTCGCGCCGAACATGTCCCGCGCGGAAGCCTCGAACAGCATCAGATAGCCGAGGGCGAGACCCGAGTTCCGGCTCAGGTGATCGCGCTGCCCGTGGCTCGCGTGGACGACGGTCGCATCGGCCACCGCGAACAGCGGAGCACCGAACGCCGGGAAGTCCCGGTTGCGGCGGACGACCGGCCACACCCAGCGGAACGGCGGCCGGACCGGTGCGTCCTCCCCCTCGGGTTCGGCGACGATGTCGATCGCGTACGCCTGCCCGTACACATGCGTGCCGTGGCTGGGCACCTTGTCCGCCGGGCTGTTCAGCGCGGTCCAGCGGCCCACCACCGGGGGGCCGACCTCCACGGCGGGGCGTCGGCGGGGCTCCCGCGCGCGGGACGCGACACCGGTGCGGCTCAGGTGGAGAGCGATGGCTATCGCGGCTGCCGCGGGCACGAAGGTCGCCCAGAACGGATAGAGCCGTTCGGCGAACACCCCCACGACGGCCATGACGACAAAGACGATCCAGCACACGCGGTGCAGCACCATCAGTACCTTGCGGACAGACATGTCTTCCCCCTGGTCGGTCATGCGCTCCGTTGTCGGGCGTTCCGCAGTCGGGCGCTCCGTTGCCGGACGGCCCGTTGCCGGACACTCCGTTGCTGGGCGGCCCGTTGCCGGGCGTTTCTGCCGGGCGGCCCGTCACGGCCGGGCAGCCGTCAGCACCACCAGCAGCGGCACCACCCGCCCGCCCGGCACCTCGTAGCGCCCGCGCCCCGTCGTGTGCAGCCAGCCCGCGCCGGTCAGTTGGCGCAGATGGTGGTAGATCTGGCCGGTCGTGCCGACCTCGTCGAGCGCGGCCAGCTCGGCAGCCGTGCGACGGCCGCCGAGGATCTCGCGGAGCAGCCGCAGCCGTACCGGGTGGCCGAGCGCGGCGAGGGACTCGGCAGTGTCCCCCCAGTCCGCTTCCATGAGGCTCTCGGTGAGGACGCCGTACTGCCATTCGTAGCCCTCGCCGGTGGGCATCCGGACCGCGCCCGTGTAGAGCACTCCGCCGCTGTCGGCCGCGCTCCCCACCTCGGCGAGCTGCGCCTTCAGCCCCTCCAGCGCCCAGAAGTCGCCCTCGCCGAGGTGCGGCGCCTCCCGGTCCGGCGCCTCCAGCGCGGTGAGCCGCCGTTCCAGCTCGGCGACGCGTTCTTCAAGCCCCATGACTCAACCTTACGTAATTACGTAATCTCGTTCAACAGTGGATACGCCGAAGCCCCTGCCCGGACGGACCGGACAGGGGCTTCGAAGAGGCGGAAACGGCTCAGGCGAACAGCGCGGGGATGATCTCCTCGTGCGCCGTACGCAGCTCGCTCAGCGGGATGCTGAACTCGCCCTGGACCTCGATCTCCTCGCCGTCCACGACACCGATCCGGGCCACGGGCAGACCGCGCGCCCCGCACATGTCGTTGAAGCGGAGCTCCTCGCTGCGCGGGATCGAGACGATCGCCCGGCCCGCCGACTCGGAGAAGAGGAAGGTGAACGCGTCGAGACCGTCCGGCACGACCAGCCGCGCACCCTTCCCACCGCGGAGGCAGGACTCGGTGACCGCCTGGATCAGACCGCCGTCCGACAGGTCGTGCGCCGCGTCGATCATGCCGTCGCGGGAGGCCGAGATGAGGATCTCGGCGAGCAGCTTCTCGCGGCCCAGGTCCACCTTGGGCGGCATACCGCCGAGGTGCTGGTGGACGACCTCGGACCAGGCCGAGCCGCCGAACTCCTCGTGCGTGTCACCCAGCAGGTAAAGAAGCTGGCCCTCTTCCGCGAAGGCGACCGGCGTACGCCGGGTCACGTCGTCGATCACACCGAGCACGGCCACGACCGGCGTCGGGTGGATCGCCGTCTCACCGGTCTGGTTGTACAGCGACACATTGCCGCCGGTGACCGGGGTGCCCAGCTCCAGGCAGCCGTCCGCGAGACCACGGGTGGCTTCGGCAAACTGCCACATGACGTCCGGGTCCTCGGGCGAACCGAAGTTCAGGCAGTCCGAGATCGCGAGCGGCTTGGCGCCGGAGGCGGCGACATTGCGGTACGACTCCGCCAGCGCCAGCTGCGCACCCGTGTACGGGTCGAGCTTCGCGTAACGGCCGTTGCCGTCGGTCGCCATGGCCACGCCCAGGTTCGACTCCGCGTCGATCCGGACCATGCCGGCGTCCTCGGGCATCGCGAGCACGGTGTTGCCCTGCACGAAACGGTCGTACTGGTCGGTGATCCACGCCTTGGACGCCTGGTTGGGGGAAGCGACCAGCTTGAGGACCTGCTCGCGCAGCTCGGCACCGTCGGCCGGACGGGCGAGCCGGCCCGCGTCGTCGGCCTGGAGCGCGTCCTGCCAGGACGGGCGGGCGAACGGGCGGTGGTACGTCGGGCCCTCATGGGCGACGGACCGCGGCGGCACGTCCACGATCTGCTCGCCGTGCCAGAAGATCTCCAGCTGCGAACCCTCGGTCACCTCACCGATGACGGTGGCGATGACGTCCCACTTCTCGCAGATCTCCATGAACCGCTCGACGTGCTGCGGCTCGACGATCGCGCACATGCGCTCCTGCGACTCGCTCATGAGGATTTCCTCGGGCGAGAGGGAGGAGTCGCGCAGCGGCACGGTGTCCAGCTCGACGCGCATCCCGCCGGAACCGGCGCTGGCCAGCTCGCTCGTGGCGCAGGACAGGCCCGCGCCGCCGAGGTCCTGGATGCCCGCGACGAGCTTCTCCTTGAAGATCTCCAGGGTGCACTCGATGAGGAGCTTCTCCTGGAAGGGGTCGCCGACCTGGACCGCCGGACGCTTGGCCGGACCGGTCGAATCGAAGGTCTCCGAGGCCAGCACCGAGACGCCGCCGATGCCGTCGCCGCCGGTGCGGGCGCCGTACAGGATCACCTTGTTGCCGGGACCCGAAGCCTGCGCGAGGTGGATGTCCTCGTGCTTCATCACACCGATGCAGCCGGCGTTGACGAGCGGGTTGCCCTGGTAGCAGGAGTCGAAGACGACCTCGCCGCCGATGTTCGGCAGACCCAGGCAGTTGCCGTAGCCGCCGATGCCCGCGACGACGCCCGGCAGGACGCGCTTGGTGTCGGGGTGGTCGGCCGCGCCGAAGCGCAGCGGGTCGACGACCGCGACCGGGCGGGCCCCCATGGCGAGGATGTCGCGGACGATGCCGCCGACGCCGGTGGCCGCGCCCTGGTAGGGCTCGATGTACGAGGGGTGGTTGTGCGACTCGACCTTGAAGGTGACCGCGTAACCCTGGCCGACGTCGACCACACCGGCGTTCTCGCCGATGCCGACGAGCATCGCGTCGTTCGCGGGGACCTTCTCGCCGAACTGCTTGAGGTGGACCTTGCTGCTCTTGTACGAGCAGTGCTCGGACCACATCACGGAGTACATGGCGAGCTCGGCGCCGGTGGGACGGCGGCCCAGGATCTCGCGGATCCGGGCGTACTCGTCCTCCTTGAGGCCGAGGTCCTTCCAGGGCTGCTCGGTGTCCGGGGTCTCGGCCGCGTGCTTGACCGTATCCAGGCTCATGCGTTGACCAGCTTCTTGATGATCGAGGTGAAGAACCCGAGGCCGTCGGTGCGACCGGTTCCGATCAGCGGCTCGACGGCGTGCTCCGGGTGCGGCATCAGGCCGACGACATTGCCCGCGGCGTTGGTGATGCCCGCGATGTCGCGCAGTGAGCCGTTGGGGTTCGCGCCCACGTAGCGGAACGCGACACGGCCCTCGGCCTCCAGCGCGTCGAGCGTGTGCTCGTCGGCGGTGTACCGGCCGTCCATGTTCTTCAGCGGTACGGAGATCTCCTGGCCGGCGGTGTAGTCCGAGGTCCAGGCGGTCTCCGCGTTCTCCACCCGCAGCGTCTGATCGCGGCAGATGAAGTGGAGGTGGTTGTTGCGCAGCATCGCGCCGGGCAGCAGGTGCGCCTCGGTCAGGATCTGGAAACCGTTGCAGATGCCCAGGACCGGCATCCCGCCCCGCGCGTTCTCGATGATCGTCTCCATCACCGGCGAGAAGCGGGAGATGGCCCCGGCCCGCAGGTAGTCGCCGTAGGAGAAGCCCCCGGCCAGGATGACCGCGTCGACCTGGTGCAGGTCCTTGTCACGGTGCCAGAGCGCTACGGGTTCGGCGCCCGCGATCCGGACGGCCCGCAGGCTGTCCTGGTCGTCGAGGGTGCCGGGAAAGGTGACGACTCCGATACGAGCGGTCACTTCGGCTCCTCGACCTTCACGACGAAGTCCTCGATGACGGTGTTGGCGAGGAAGGTCTCGGCCATCTCGTGAATACGGGCCAGGGCGGCGTCGTCGACCGGCCCCTCGACCTCCAGCTCGAAACGCTTTCCCTGACGAACGTCCGCGATTCCCTCGAAGCCGAGACGCGGCAGTGCACGCTGCACCGCCTGTCCCTGCGGGTCGAGGATCTCCGGCTTGAGCATGACGTCGACTACGACGCGTGCCACTGGCACTCCCGGTGGTGTGGTGCGGCTGTGTCTACGGGGGGTTCCCCAGACCCCCGCGGGTCCACTCAGCCTACCTGGCCGAAAATTCTACGCGGGTAGATATCGGGTGAAGCAGATCACGCGGAGATATCGGACGGGACATCGCACGGGGAAAGTCCTGGAAAAACATGTCCGGATTGCATGCGGACACGCGGATGTAATTGGCGGGGCTTCACAATGCGGTGCCAACCGCTGTACAAATGATTACCGGGGAAAGCAACATCGCCCTGGAACACCGGAACGCCGGAACAGTCGACATCAGTCGATCCACCTCCGCATCCGCCTAACAGCCGGAAGGCCGGCATCAGCGCAAGTCCGACGCGAGGATGCCGAGGAAAGGACCGATATCCGTGGCTCAGCGCGTAGTGGTTACGCTCTCCGACGACATCGACGGGGGAACAGCGGCGGAAACGGTCACCTTCGCCCTGGACGGGAAGACGTACGAGATCGACCTCAATCCCGTCAATGCAAAGAAACTGCGCAAGACCCTGGCTCCGTACGTGGCAGCCGGCCGCAAGCAGACGAACGCGGGCAAGCACGGCCGGAAGCCGACCTCGTACAGCCACACCGCCCTCGCCCCCGACCCGGCGGCCGTCCGCGCCTGGGCCCGCTCGCACCGGATGGAGGTGCCGGCCCGCGGCCGGATCCCCAAGAAGGTCTACGAGGCGTTCCACGCGGCGAGTTGACCCGGCGGGCCGCTCCGGGGCCCGACCGCCGGACGACTTCCCGTGACCGGCGGCCCAGCCCCGCGGCCGGGCCGCCGGTCACGGTCGGCGCTTCGGCCGTCGCACCGTCAGGCGCGGGGCGCCCGCACGCAACCCCCTCCTCGGCGCCCGCTCCGGACCCTTCGCGCGACACCCGCAGAGAGCCGACTTGCGCGACACCCCTGCAGGTCGGCTAGAGTCTGGAGCACGCCGAGGGGCGAGGCCGCAAAGCCGAATCCCACGCAGCGTGCGGGTGTAGTTCAGTAGTAGAACATCCCCCTTCCAGGGGGAAGGCGCAGTGTGCAATTCCTGTCACCCGCTCTGCATCACCTTGCTCGACCAGTCCGCTGGATCGGGTAGAGTGGTGAGCGCTCCACCGGTGAAAGCCGAGTGGTAGCAATGCGGACGTAGCTCAGTTGGTAGAGCGCAACCTTGCCAAGGTTGAGGTCGCCAGTTCGAACCTGGTCGTCCGCTCTTGATCAAAGGCCCTGACCGATATCGGTCGGGGCCTTTGTCGTATCCCCGTCGGTCTTCGCCGACCTCCATGGGTCCCGGGTCTTCTGCGAATCTCCCCACGTCGGCCGCACCCCCTGATGACGTTTGTCATGAGCAGTGATGACAGTGCGCACTGCTCCCGGCCCCGATCCGGCGGAAGTCTGGTGTCATGACCAGAGACGACATTCTCAACGACAGCGGACGGGGCCACAGCCGTGACTCCGGGCAGGGCGCCGTGATCGAGGCGTCCGACGTCCGGCGCAGCTACGCGGGCGGTTTCGAGGCGGTCTCCGGTATCTCCTTCTCCGTGGCGCGCGGCGAACTGTTCGCCCTGCTCGGGACGAACGGCGCCGGCAAGACCTCCACCGTCGAGCTCCTGGAGGGCCTGGCCGCCCCCGACAGCGGAACCGTGCGCGTGCTCGGCCACGACCCGTACCGCGAACGCGCCGCCGTGCGCCCCCGGACCGGGGTGATGCTCCAGGAGGGCGGCTTCCCGTCCGATCTGACGGTCGCCGAGACCGTACGGATGTGGTCGGCCTGCACCAGTGGCGCCCGGCCCGCCGGTGAGGTCCTGGACCTCGTGGGCCTGTCGGCGCGGACCCGGGTGCGCGTCAAGCAGCTCTCCGGCGGCGAGAAGCGCCGTCTCGACCTGGCGCTGGCCCTGACCTCGCGGCCCGAGGTGCTCTTCCTGGACGAGCCGACGACCGGACTCGACGCCGAGGGGCGGCGCGACACCTGGGATCTCGTCCGGGCGCTGCGCGACAGCGGCACCACCGTGCTGCTGACCACGCACTACCTGGAAGAGGCCGAATCGCTCGCCGACCGGCTGGCGATCATGCACCAGGGGCGGATCGTGACCACGGGGACGACCGCCGAGGTCACGGCCCGGCAGCCGGCCCGGATCCGGTTCGAGCTGCCCGCCGGCGTACCCGCCGCGCGCCTGCCGCTCCCGCTGCGGGCGGCCGCGGACGGACAGCGGATCGAGATCCGCACCCCCGCACTCCAGGAATCCCTTGACGAACTCCTGCGCTGGGCACGGGAGTCCGGTGTTCAGCTGCTCGGGCTGGATGCCCGTTCCGCCTCCCTCGAAGAGGCGTTCCTCGACATCGCGAAGGCCCAGCACACCCGGGCCGCGCACCCGGAGAAGGAGCAGGTGGCGGCATGACGACGACCTCGACCGCCGCGAGGCGGCTGAACGCGCTCGGGCGGGCCGAACTGACCCTCCTCCTGCGCAACCGCACGGCCGTCTTCATCGCGCTGCTGATGCCGCTGCTGATGATCTTCGCGATGAAGTCCTCGCTGGACCGGATCGACCTCGGCGGCACCGGGCTGACCGTTACCGGGGCGGCCCTGACCGGCGGCATCGGGATGGTGCTGATCCAGGTCGTCTACATGAACCTCGTCTCCGCGTACGTGGCCCGGCGCGAGGAACTCGTCCTGAAGCGGCTGCGCACGGGCGAGGTCTCCGACCGGGAGATCCTGACCGGGACCGCCCTGCCCTCCGTGCTGCTGGCGGTCGCCCAGTGCGTACTGATGGTCGTGGTCGGCACCCTCGCCTTCGACCTGGGAGCGCCCCAGCGGCCCGCGCTGCTCGTCGCCGGGCTGCTGCTGGGCTTCCTCCTGATGGCCGCGCTGGCGGCGGCCACCGCGACCATGACCCGTACGGTGCAGAGCTCGCAGCTCACCACGTTGCCGCTGTTCTTCGTCTCGATGCTGGGGTCGGGGCTCTTCATCCCGCTGGAGGTCTTCCCGGACCGGATCGCCTCGGTGTGCGAGCTGCTGCCGGTGACCGGGGTGATGACGCTCGTACGGCACGGCTGGCTCGGCGGCGCCGGGGGCGGCGACCTGCTCATGGCGACGGTGACCGCGCTGGCCTGGACCGGGTTCGCGGTGTTTGCTGTGCAGCGGTGGTTCCGTTGGGACCCACGACGGTGAGAAGGAGGGCTGTGCCATGTGGCTGAGGACGAAAGTGCGGGGCTGGCACAGCCGCAGCGGCTTCGACAAGATCGATCTCTACACCCGCGGCACGCTGTACTCCCTGGTGTGGATAACGGTCCTGTCCCAGTCCCTGCTGACAGTGAGGCACCCGGTGCGGGGATCCGACGCGCCCGCCGTACTGATCATCGGGATGGTACTGACCGCGATCGCCCAGGGGATCTGCGGCACCTCACTGGCTGCCCGCGCGATCGAGGGCTACCTCGGCCGGCGCACCGTCGACCGGCGGTTCATCGGTCTCGGATTCGTCCTGATGCTCGCGAACGCGGCCAGCGTGCTGGTCCTCGGCTCCTACACCGGGGTGGACCGCTTCCCCGAGCTGGTGCTGGCCCTCTGTGCGTCGGTGGTGCCCTTCCTCACCTCCTTCGTCCTCCTCGTGCCGCTGTGGGCGATCGCCCCCTTCGTGGCGACGTTGTCGGCGGCGCTGAGCGGCGGCGCCGCGCTGGCGGGCGGGGATGCCTCGTTCGTCCTGGGCACCCTGATCGGGTCGGCCTTCAGCAACGGGCTGATCGCCGTCACCGTGCGCCTGTCCGCGTGGACGCTGGGAGTGATGGCGAAACTCCGCGACGCCCAGGACATGGAGACACGGCTCGCGGTCGCCGAGGAGCGGCTGCGGTTCGGCCGCGACATGCACGATGTGCTGGGCCGGAATCTGGCGGTGATCGCGCTGAAGAGCGAGCTGGCGGTGGAACTGGCCCAGCGCGGCAATCCCGCGGCCATGGACCAGATGGTCGAGGTCCAGCGCATCGCCCGTACCTCGCAGCAGGAGGTGCGCGACGTCGTACGCGGCTACCGCGAGGCAGACCTCCGTACGGAACTGGCCGGTGCGCAGGGGGTGTTGCGGGCCGCCGGGATCGCGTGCGACATCGAGGACAGGAGCGGCGGCCGGCTCGCCCCGCCCGTGCAGGCGGCGCTCGGCTGGGTCGTCCGGGAGGCCGCGACCAATGTGCTGCGGCACGGTGATCCACGACGCTGCACGATCCGGCTCACGAACGCCGGGGGCACCGGTGTGCTGGTCGTGGAGAACGACGGCGTGCCGGACGGGGCAGGTCCCCCGAGCGGCGGCTCCGGTCTCGCCGGGCTGCGGGAACGGCTCGCCGCGCTGGGCGGTTCGCTGGAGGCGGGACCGGTGGGCGGCGGCCTGTTCCGGCTGACCGCGTCGGTGCCGGGGACGCCCTCGCCGCCGCACTCCCCCTCGCCGCTCTCTTCGTCGCCGCCCTCTTCGGCGCAGTCTCCTTCGGCGCGGCCTTCTTCGTCGCAGCCCTCTTCGGCGCCGCCCTCTTCGGCGCGGCCTTCTTCGTCGCCGGGGCGGCGCGGCGAGGACCCCGATGGTCACGACCCCGCCCTCACGGAGGAACGATGACATCCGCACCACCCGTACGGGTCCTTCTCGCCGACGACGAGCATCTGATCCGGGGTGCGCTGGCCGCGCTGCTGGCCCTGGAGGACGATCTGGTCGTGGTCGCGGAGGCGGCGACCGGCCCCGAGGCGCTCGCCATGGCGCTGGCCCACCGGCCCGATGTCGCGGTCCTCGATCTGGAGATGCCGGGTGCGGACGGTGTGAACGTCGCCACATCGCTGCGGTCCGCGCTGCCCGGCTGCCGGACCATGATCGTGACGAGCCATGGGCGTCCGGGACACCTGAAGCGGGCACTGGCGGCGGGCGTGCGGGGCTTCGTGCCGAAGACCGTGAGCGCCCGCAAGCTGGCCGAGATCATCCGCAGCGTGCACCACGGAAACCGTTACGTGGACCCGGAGTTGGCCGCCGACGCCATTGCCGCCGGGGACTCTCCGCTGACCGCCCGGGAGGCCGAGGTGCTGGAGCTCGCGGCGGACGGAGCGCCGGTCGCGGAGATCGCGGAACGGGCTTCGCTGTCGCAGGGAACCGTACGGAACTACCTGTCATCCGCCGTCACGAAGATCGGGGCGGAAAACCGTCATACGGCAGTGCGGCTCGCACGCGAGCGGGGATGGGTATAGTAGGCATCGCGCTTCGGCGCCATGCGAACGTAGCTCAGCTGGTAGAGCGCAACCTTGCCAAGGTTGAGGTCGCGAGTTCGAACCTCGTCGTTCGCTCCGTAGAAGAAGGCCCCGGTCCTCAGGACCGGGGCCTTCTCGCATCCCGCCCGCCTTACCGCCGTGCGGTGCCGCTTCCCGCCGTGCGGTGCTACCAGTTGGAGCCGGTCAGCAGCTCGTACGCCTCGGTGTACTTGGCGCGCGTCGCGTCGACGATCTCCTGGGGCAGTGCCGGGGGCGGCTGCTCGCTCTTGCGGTCCCAGCCGGAGGCCGGCGAGGTCAGCCAGTCCCGGACGAACTGCTTGTCGTACGAGGGCTGGGCATGGCCGGGCTCCCAGGTGGCGGCGGGCCAGAAGCGCGAGGAGTCCGGGGTCAGCACCTCGTCCGCGATGATCAGCTTCTCGCCGCCGTCCGCCGTGGACTCGAAACCGAACTCGAACTTCGTGTCGGCGAGGATGATCCCACGCTCGTGCGCGATGTCCCGGGCCCTGCGGTAGACGTCCAGGGTCGTCCGGCGCAGCAGCGCGGCCGTCTCGACACCGACCTCGCGGGCGACCGCCTCGTAGCTCACGTTCTCGTCGTGGTCGCCGACGGCCGCCTTGGTGGCGGGGGTGAAGATCGGTCCCGGCAGCTCGGACCCGTCGACCAGACCCTCGGGGAGGCCGATGCCGCAGACCGTCCGGCCCTCGTTGTACTCGACGAGTCCCGAACCGGTCAGATAGCCGCGGGCCACGCACTCGACCTGGACCATCCGCAGCGACTTGCAGACCAGGGTGCGGCCCGCCCAGTCCGCCGGAGCGCCCGCGGGCAGCTCGGTGGACAGCACATGGTTGGGCACGAGGTCGGCGAGCTGGTCGAACCACCAGAGCGAGAGCCGGGTGAGGACGCGGCCCTTGTCGGGGATCTCGGTAGGAAGGACCCAGTCGTACGCGGAGATACGGTCGCTGGCGACCATGACGAGATCACCCGCCTCGTTCCGGTACAGGTCACGCACCTTGCCGGTATGCAGGTGGGTGAGGCCCGGGACCTGCACGGGCTCGGGCTTTTCTACGAAACCGGACACGCTGCCTCCGCGTAGGTTGATCCAGGAGCGGTTCCGATTGTCCCGTATACCGGAGTCGGAGACGGCCGCGGGGCCGCCCGATGCGCGAGGTCCACCCCGGAAAGGTCAGTCGCGCTTGCAGATCCGGTCGAGCAGGTTGGCCGTGGCGCGCTGGATCCGGGCGTCCACATGGCCGGGGCGGTCCAGCGCCGGGGACCAGGCGAAGGTGCCGGAGGCGAAGACGAGCGCGCCGGACGGGGACCGGTACAGGGAGGTCTCCTGGTGGCGGGTGGTGCCCTCGGAGTCCTGGTACGGGGAGTGGGCGAGCAGGATGCGGTTGTCGTGCTCGGGGAGGCTGGTGCGCGGGAAGTAGCGGTCGGCCTCGCCCGCGACCATGCCGTCGAGCTCGTCCCCCTCGTTGGCGCCGGTGGAGTCCCAGAGCCAGTGCTCCGCGTTCCGCACGATCAGGGGGCGGGCTTCGGGGACCCGGCCCGCGTACTGGATGCCGAGGAGCTGCTGCTCGGGCCGGTCGATCTCGCGCCACAGCGCCGGTTTCCCGGGGCCTCGGCGCTTGCGGCAGGTGAGGAGGCGGTCGGGGACCCCGGACGCGGACGGGGCGAGGCCGACCTGCCAGTACATGGTGTTGGCCGACAGGAAGACGAGCGAGGTGCCGGTGTCCCGGGCGAGCTCGGTGGTGCGCCGCATGGGCAGCGACCAGTACTCGTCGTGGCCGGGGAAGATCAGGCCCCGGTAGCGGCTGGGGTCGACGCGGCCCGCGTGCAGATCGCGGGCGTCCGCGTAGGCGAGGTCGTAGCCGTACCGCTCGGCCCAGCGGATG
Source organism: Streptomyces sp. TSRI0281 (assembly GCF_001905125.1). Taxonomy (GTDB): domain Bacteria; phylum Actinomycetota; class Actinomycetes; order Streptomycetales; family Streptomycetaceae; genus Streptomyces. The sequence continues at coordinate 90,967 of NZ_LWLE01000014.1, forward strand.
AAGTCGTAGGCGTGCCCGACATGGAGGGGCAGCCCCGCGCCCGCGAACGGCCGGTCGAACGAGATCGTGGCGGCGGCGTCCTCCTCGCCGAGCAGCCGCCCCTGTTCGTCCCAGGCGTGGTAGAGACTGGCGCCGGTACGGCCGTCCTCGGGGTAGAGGTTGTACGCCTGCCAGGTGATGTCCGGTAGCAGGAGCAGCAGGTCGGCGGGGCGGTCGTCGCGGATCGTGAACGGGATGTGGGAGCGGTACCCGTCGACGGTGGTCAGAACGGCGACGTACGCGCCGACCGACCAGTAGCTGGGGATCTGCAGCCGCCAGGACATCCACCAGTGGTGGCAGGAGACCGTGCGGTCGGCGGCCAGCGGGGCGGGCTGGACGATGCCGGAGAGCCGGGGGCTCGTCGTGATCTTGGCGGCGCCGTCGCCCGCGTAGTGGCCGATCCGGTAGACGTCGACGGAGAACTGCTGGGGCGGGTCCACGGTGATGTGGAAGTCGATGGCCTCACCGGGGGCGGCGGCACTGGGCGAGACGAAGCCCTTGATCTGCCGGCGCACATCGTCGGACGGCCGGGTCCCGCCGCCCGCGCCGCCGCGGCCGAGGTCCGGGTCGGCGTACCAGGGGACGACCTGACCGGTGTCGTCGAAATAGTTCTCGCTGCCGCGCAGCCAGGGCAGCGGGCCCTGCCCGAAGGGGTCGCTCACGGCGTGCGCGAGGGCACCCGATTCCCATCGGCGAATCTGCTCCGCCCCCATACCGCTCCCCTCCCTGAAGGCCCACGGACATCTTTGGCGCGCCAATTTAGTGGCTTGATGTCAGCGTCGATCCCCAGCACATCACATAACGCATGCGGTCCGTCACCGTTCGTCGCGAATTGACGTGAACGGAACCTAATCTTCCGGATATTGGGGCCGCGGTGATGCGTGGACGGGGCGGCCGGAGTGGGGCCGGAAGGGCGGGTTTCGGCGGGCGACGGGGGAGCACCGGGTGGGCCTGCGGACGGCCGGGACGGGACCTTCGTACGGGCGTGGGGGCGTACGGGCTATTGGGGCGCGCGACCCCGGCGTACGGCCGCCCGCGCACAACCCGGCGGACCTCGTGCGAGGGGCCGGTTACCGGCCGCGTGCGAGGGGCCGGTTACCGGCCGCACGAGGGGCCCGCGCACGCCGGAGCCGGGTCGGCGGTGGGCCGGGCCGGCGGTGGCGCTGGGCCGCGGTGGCGCTGGGCCGGCGGTGGCGCTCAGACCAGGCGTACCGGCTTGTCGCAGCGCACGCCCAGATCCGTGAGCCAGGACCGCAGGGGCTCCGCGTCGCCGTCCTCCACGAGGGTGAGGACGGGGGTGACCAGGTCGGCCCGGCGTTCACCGTCGACCAGCAGGGCGGGGCCGTCCAGCCAGTCGAGACCCGGCGCCGCCCCGGCCGTGTCCACGGCCGCGCAGCAGACCATCGCCGCGACATGGTCGGCGAGCAGCTCCGTGCCCGTACGGGGCGGCTGGAGCGGGAAGACCGGAAGCGGGTCGGGGCCCCAGAGGTCGAGGGGGTCCGGGCCACCGCCGCCCGACGTGCGCTGTGCGGAGGCGCCGGTCGCGGGCTTCGGGGCTCCGGCCTCCTCGCGGGCCACCTCGGCACTGATCCCGGCCGCGAGCTCCTCACCGGCGCCGTCCGGCCCGGCGAGATGCTGCATGACCCGGGCCAGGGTGGGCACCCCGGGATCGGCCGAGGACGCCGGGGGCACACCCATGGAGTCGAGAACGCGGTGCAGCCGGGCGGCCTCCGTGCGCCACTTCCGGTCGACGACCTCCTCCGGATACTGCTGCCAGTCGACCGGCGACCAGTCGGGGCTGCTCTCCGCAGGACCGCCGTGGAAGAGCCGGGCGGCCAGCAGCGAGGCCGCCTCGTCGGCCGTACCGGGCTCTTCGAGGAGGTCGCAGGCGGGCCGCTCACCGAGCCGGGAGGTGAACCCCTCGGCCAGCCGGTCGCGCCGGGAGAGCTCGGTGAGCGCGGAGACGACGCCCGCGTCCAGCCGGGAGGGCCAGCGCCCCATCCGCCAGGCGGGGAGCGCCACCCGGGTCAGCAGCCGGTCCCAGCCCGCATAGGCGAGGCCGACCTGCTCCTGGGCGACGATGCGCAGCCCGTAATCCACGGTCTGCGCACGCATCGAGGCGGCGGCGGCGACACAGCGCTCCATCTCGGCCGCGTGGCCGCGGCAACCGCGCAGCAGCAGGCGGGCGATCCAGCCGACGAAGGCGCGCGGAATCCTGCGCACGGGACCCGCGCCGTTCGCGGCCGCGTCGGCGACCGCGGCGTCCAGGCCCCGTACGAACCGGCGGGCGGCGGCTATGTCGGGGTGCGCGGACGGGGCCGTGCCCGCGACGACCGGGGCGAGCACGGCGCGCAGTTCGGCGACCCGCATCCACCACAGGAAGGGCGAGCCGATGACCAGGACGGGGGCGGCCGGCACCCGACGACGGCGCCGTTCGGCCGCGAAGTCCCGGGCCGACCGCTTCGGCTTCGCCCCCTGCTTCGACCGCTGCTTAGGTGGCTGCTTGGGCTGGGCGGAGGGGTGTGTGCGGTCCTCCAGCCAGCTGTCGCAGTCCGGGGTGAGCGCTATGGCGGAGGGTGCCGGAACATCGAGCCGGTCGGCCAGATCCCGGACCAGCCGATAGAGGTCGGGGGCGGCTTCCTCCGTCACGGCGACGGTCGGGCTGACCGCGGGCCTCGCCCGTGCGACGGCCACCGCGACCGCGGCGGCGAGCACCAGCACCAGGACCGCCACACCGGTCACGGCCCAGCGCGCCGCGTCCCAGCCCGCGCCGCCGGCATGGCCCTGCGCGCCCGCGGCGAACAGCACGACGGCCACGGCCGCCGGCAGGATCGCCACGGCGAGTGCCCTGCTGCGGATGCGCAGCAGGGCGAGTGCACGGGCCCGCGCGGCCCGCGCCCCCAGCTCCTCACCCACATCGGTACCGGACACGGCCGGAAGTCACCCCCTCTGCCCCCGCGACGGTGTTGCTCACTCCCCCACTGTGGCACCCGTCACCGACATCGCAATGCCGGTGGGCCAAGTGCCGGAACGCTTGCGCCGCACCCTAGTTGGGGCCTCGGCAGGCGTCATCCGGATGGCTCAGTCGTCACTCGATGGAATGGCTTTGGGCAAAGCTGCTGACGTATCGGCGCTTATGAGGCAGGCGTCCCCCGGTGCGCGCGGCTTGTGTGCGCCGCACGCACCGGCGCACACAGGGCGCGCAGCTCATGGAGGTACCGGGCGGGGTCAGTCCTCGGCGGCCTTCCGCGCGATGTCCGTGCGGTGCTGGGAGCCGTCCAGGCGGATTCTGCCCAGCGCGGTGTAGGCACGCTCACGGGCCGCGGCGAGGTCCTTGCCGGTCGCGGTCACGGAGAGCACCCGGCCGCCCGCGCTCACGATCGCGCCGCCCTCGGTCCTGGTCCCGGCGTGCAGGACGTACGCATGCGGGGCATCCTGCGCCGCGACATCCGCGAGCCCGTCGATCGGGTCGCCGGTGCGCGGGGTGTCCGGGTAGTTGTGCGAGGCGATGACCACGGTGACCGCGGCCTCGTCGCGCCAGTTCAGCGGCGGGACGAGGTCGAGCGTGCCGTTGGCCGAGCCGAGCAGGACGCCGGCCAGCGGGGTCTTCAGACGGGCCAGGACCACCTGGGTCTCGGGGTCGCCGAAGCGGGCGTTGAACTCGATGACCCGTACGCCGCGCGAGGTGATCGCGAGGCCCGCGTACAGCAGCCCGGAGAAGGGCGTGCCGCGGCGGCGGAGCTCATCGACGGTCGGCTGGAGAACGGTCTCCATGACCTCGTCGACCAGCTTGGGGTCGGCCCACGGGAGCGGGGAGTAGGCGCCCATGCCACCGGTGTTCGGGCCCTCGTCGCCGTCCAGGGCGCGCTTGAAGTCCTGGGCGGGCTGGAGCGGCAGCACGGTGGTGCCGTCGGTGATCGCGAAGAGGCTCACCTCGGGGCCGTCGAGGAACTCCTCGATGACCACGCGGTCGCAGGCCAGCGCGTGGGCGCGGGCCGCCTCGACGTCGTCGGTGACGACGACGCCCTTGCCCGCCGCGAGACCGTCGTCCTTGACGACGTACGGGGCGCCGAAGGCGTCGAGGGCCACATCGATCTCGGCCGGGGTGGTGCAGACGTAGCTGCGGGCGGTCGGAACGCCCGCCCCGGCCATGACGTCCTTGGCGAACGCCTTGGAGCCTTCGAGCCTGGCCGCCTCGGCGGAGGGGCCGAAGCAGGGGATACCGGCCGCGCGCACGGCGTCGGCGACCCCGGCGACAAGGGGTGCCTCCGGGCCGACGACCACCAGCTCGGCGCCCAGTTCGGTGGCGAGGCGCGCGACGGCGTCGCCGTCGAGCGCGTCGACCGGGTGCAGTTCGGCCACCTCTGCGATGCCGGCGTTGCCGGGAGCGCAGTACAGAGCGGTGACATCGGGGTCGAGGGAGAGAGAGCGGCACAGGGCGTGTTCGCGGGCGCCGCCGCCGATGACGAGGACCTTCACGGGGTGCAGCCTAACCGCCGGGGGCCGGGGGGCTTGACGGCCGCCGATCCGTGGACGCACGACGCCTCCGTGCGCACGGCCTCACCTCGTCCGCACGACGTCTCCGTACGCACCGGGCTCACTGTTCGTTGGTGAACTCCTCCACGACCGTGGCGCCCAGTTCGCGGACGATCAGGTCGTGTCCGGAGAGCGCCGAGTCGACGAGATCCGGATCGTCGGCCTCCGGGGTGTCGTCCTCCGGCGCCACCGAACGCGGGGGCTCCGACCCGTAGGAACCGGACGACGCATGCTCCGCGCCGGGCCCCTGGGAGCGCTGGGGCGACTGCGGGGCGGGAGCGGACGACGACTTCGGGGACTGCTGGGGCTGCGTGGGCTGCTGCTGGGCAGGGGCCGGCCGGGACTCGTACGCCTGCGGGGCGGCGGGCGCGGGCTGGTACGAAGAGGCCGCGGGCCGTCCGCCGCCGGTGTCCGGGGGCAGACCCGCGCCACCGGAGGAATCGACGATGGCCTCGACCCGCCACTGGGCGTTGAAGTGCTCGGAGAGCGCCTGCTTCAGCACTTCCTCGCTGCCGCTGCTCGCGAAGTTGTCACGGGCGCCCGCGTTGAGGAAACCGATCTGCAGGGTGGTCCCGTCGAAGCCGGTGACCTGGGCGTTCTGGCTGAGCAGGATCCAGGTGAACCGGCGGCGGTTCTTCACCGCCTCCAGGATGTCCGGCCACATGTTCCGGACCTGGGCGGCGCCCTGCACCATGCCCTGGCTCGGCGCGGGCGCCGAGGGAGCCTGGGCGGCGGGCGCGGCGGCCTGGGCGGGAGCCGGGGCGGCCTGCGGGGGCGGCGTGCTGCCGGGCGCGGAGGCGGTCGGCCAGCCCCCGGGGCGTCGCGCCTGTTCCGTACCGGCGGCAGCGGGCCACGAGCCGGGGCGCTGGGCGGGCGCGGGTGCCTGGGCCGGGGGCTGCTGGGCGGGCGGTGCGGCGGGGGCCGGGGGCTCGGCCGCGACGGGCGGTGCGAACGGCGCGGGGGCCGGGGCTGCGGGGGCGGGGGCCATGGGCGCGTCGCCCCGTACCGCCGCACGGGCGGTGGCAGGCCCGCCACCGGGCTGTCCGGCCGGGGCGGGCGGTGCGGCGTGGGCCTGCGCCTCCGGTCCCGGTACGTATCCCAGGGCGGGACCTGCGGCGGGAGCCGCGAAGGACGCCGCACCGCGCTCCAGCCGGTCCAGCCGGGCCTGGAGCGAACGCTCGTCGTCGAAGGCGGCGGGCAGCAGGACCCGGGCGCAGATCAGCTCCACCTGCAGGCGCGGGGAGGTCGCCCCGCGCATCTCGGTGAGCCCCTCGTTGACCAGGTCGGCGGCACGGCTCAGCTCGGCGGCGCCGAAGACCGACGCCTGGGCCTGCATGCGCTCGACCACATCGGCGGGGGCGTCGATGAGTCCCTTGTCCCCGGCGTCGGGGACGGCGGCCAGGATCACCAGGTCGCGCAGCCGCTCCAGCAGGTCGGCGACGAAGCGCCGCGGGTCGTTGCCTCCCTCGATCACCCGGTCCACGACCTCGAAGGCGGCGGCCCCGTCGCCCGCCGCGAAGGCGTCCACGACGGAGTCGAGCAGGGAACCGTCCGTGTATCCGAGCAGCGAGGTCGCCATGGCGTATGTCACACCGTCGTCGCCCGCGCCGGCCAGCAACTGGTCCATGACGGACATCGAGTCACGCACGGACCCCGCGCCGGCGCGCACGACCAGCGGCAGCACCCCGTCCTCGACGGCGCTGTTCTCCTTGGCGCACACCTCGGCGAGATATCCGCGCAGCGTGCCCGGCGGGACCAGCCGGAACGGGTAGTGGTGCGTACGCGACCGGATCGTGCCGATGACCTTCTCGGGCTCGGTGGTCGCGAAGATGAACTTCAGATGCTCCGGCGGCTCCTCGACCACCTTCAGCAGGGCGTTGAACCCCGCCGGGGTGACCATGTGCGCCTCGTCGATGATGTAGATCTTGTAACGACTGGAGGCGGGCCCGAAGAACGCCTTCTCGCGCAGATCACGGGCGTCGTCCACGCCACCGTGCGAAGCGGCGTCGATCTCGATCACATCGATGGAACCCGGACCGTTGCGCGCGAGGTCCTGGCAGGACTGGCACTCTCCGCACGGAGTCGGCGTCGGCCCCTGTTCGCAGTTCAGGCAGCGGGCGAGGATGCGTGCGCTGGTCGTCTTTCCGCAGCCGCGCGGCCCGCTGAACAGGTACGCGTGATTGACCCGGTTGTTACGCAGGGCCTGCTGCAGCGGGTCAGTGACATGCTCCTGACCGATGACCTCGGCGAACGACTCGGGGCGATAGCGGCGGTACAGCGCAAGGGACGACACACCTACGAGGTTATCGGGACGGACCGACAACCGGCCCCGCACCGCTTCTGCCCGGCCCGCACAAAGCCCCCCGGACACGCAAGCGCCCCCCACGCACCCGCCAGAGCCAACCTACCCTTGCTGCCTTCCGGCCCTGGGGGAGTTCAGTCAGATAGCGCCACGTGAGGGGCTGACGCCCACCTTAGCGGATCCCCACCCCCTCCGGTCCACCCACCTGGCCCCACCACCCGGCTCCGGGACCGCCCCGGACGATCTCTGCGGGAACAGGTTCGCGAGCACTCCTCAACGTCTTGTATTGTTTGCCGCGGAGGATTCGCCTAGTGGCCTAGGGCGCACGCTTGGAAAGCGTGTTGGGGGCAACCCCTCACGAGTTCGAATCTCGTATCCTCCGCCATTGCTCTCACCGGGCAATACGTCGAAGGGCCCCACCGCTTGCGGTGGGGCCCTTCGACGTTGAGGGTTGCAGTTTGGGTTGCAGTTGCTTCGACCAGGCCGCGACGGCTCCCTGCACGCGCAAGAGCCCGGTCTGGTTCTTCTGCGACCACCTGAGCTCTTCTGACAAGGTGCCACCCATGGGGGTCTCCGAGAAGACGCGCAAGATCGTGTGGGCTGAAGCCGGCGGGAGGTGTGCAATCTGCCGTGGGGAGGTGATCACCCCAGGGACGGACTGTGATGATCCGTCGGTCTTCGGCGAGGAGGCACACATCGTGGCTCGTTCCAAAGGCGGCCCGAGGGCGGAGGACCTGGACGACGCCTCCAGGGACAGCCATACCAATCTGCTGCTGCTGTGCAGTAGGCACCACAAGCAGATAGATGACCAACCCACCCATTTCACGGTTGAGCGACTCCGGGAGATCAAGGAGCGGCATGCCGCTTGGGTCCGGCGCTCACTGGACGACACCGCCTCAGGCGGCGTGAGGCTCGTTCCCGACCCGGCTTTCCCTCAGCCCAGGGCGTTGGCGCTGATCACGCGGGGCAACCCTCTATGGAACATGATCAAGGCGAGTCTGGCGTTCGAGTACGCCCTGCCGGACGATCTTCCTGACGACGAAGAGTCGTTGATCGTGGAGTTCCTGGACCTGCTCCGGGACTACCTCGACATCGCCCCGGAGCTTCACAGTGTGCGCGACAACCGAGACGCGGAGAAGACACTTGAGGGTTACGTCCGCGAGCTTGCCGAACAGGATTTCCTCGTGGGCGCCTACGTACGTCACCTGATCTACGTTGATGGTCGTGGCGATCCCCTGGCATGGCCCATGCTCCGGGTCGAGGTTCTGCCCACGTCAGTCGCCGTCGTCACGGATCAGGCCGGTCGGCCCTACACCACCGAGCAAGGCGAAGAGCAGCCCGCCGAAAGGTAGGACTCCGGGGGGGGTGTCTACAGCCAGCTCGAAGGGGCCGGCCCGAACTCAGATGCGTTCGGGCCGACCCCTAGCCCGGCTGAGACCAGGGCCGGTCAAGCGACAGGCGGCTCCTCAGGCAGCGGCCAAAGGAGCCCGCCGATCTTGTCGGCGGTGTCCGTGAGCACCCGGTTGGTGAGGTGCTGGTAGCGGCGGCGCATCCGGGCGGACTTGCCGGGCTCCCAGCCCATGATCGCGTCAACGACCGTGTCGGGAACGCCAAGGATCAGCAGGACGGTCGCGGCCGTGTGGCGGGCGTCGTGGAGGCGGCCCGCGCGCAGACCGGCCGCCTTGAGGAGGTCCTTCCACTCGTGGTGGTCGGTGTTCGGGTTGAGGGGCTCGCCGGTCGTGGAGGCGAAGACGTACCCCTTCTCCGTCCAGAGGTCGCCGGCCAGTCGGCGGTCTCGCTCCTGCGTACGTCGGTGTCGAAGCAGAAGCTGCACCAAGGGCTCGGGAATACCGATGGGCCGACGTCCGGCGCGAGACTTGGTGTCCTTCGTCTCACGGCGGATGTTGACCTTCTGAGGGCAGTAACCGGGCTTGCGCCCGCAGCGGTTGCCGCAGCCGTGCTCGTACCGGGGCCGTAGCCGGTTGCGGTGGACCGTCATGACCCGCAGTTCGAAGTCAATGTCCGTCCACTTGAGACCGAGGACCTCACCCTGACGCAGCCCCATGGCAAGAGATACGACCCAGCGCGCCAGGTGCCGAGTCTTGTTGGCCAGGTCCAGAAGCTTGTGCACTTCCTCGACCGTGTAGGGCTCGACCTCTTCCTCTTCCAGTCGCGGCGCCTTGGCGACGGAGGCGGGGTTGACGGTGAGGCGGCCTCGGCGCACTGCTTCGTTCAGAGCCATGCGCACGGTCCGGTGGACCTGGTGCGCGGTGCCGGCGGCGCTGCCAGCCTTCTGCATCTTGGCGTAGAAGCGCTCCAAGTGCTCGGGCTCCAGCTTGGGCAGGCGGTGCGCGCCGAGGCCGGGGATGAGGTGGTGGTAGACGGCGACGCGGTAGCCGTCGATGGTGTTCTCGCCCACGTGTGGTGCGGCGATGTTCTCGACCCAATGGGTCAGCCAGGTCGTGACGGTCCAGGTCTGCCCGGCCTTGCCGACGGTGCCGGAGTCGCGTTTGCGTTCCAGTTCGCGGACCGCCTTGGTGGCGTCGGCGCGGGTCTTGCGCTTGACGTGGCGCCGGTCGGGCTTGCCGTCGTCCTTGACGCCGACGGTCACGTAGCCGTGCCACTTGCCGTCCTTGCCGAGGAAGATCGAGGAGGCACCGTTGGGCTGGCGCGTTTTGGCCATGTCCGCCCCCTTCAGGCCGCGTGGGCGGCGGCCGGGGCGGCTGCCTGGGAGCGGTCAGCCAGATAAGTGGCCAGGGCCTCGACCGGCACTCGGCGCAGGCGGCCTATGAGGACGGAGCCGACCTCGCCGGAGGCAATGAGTGCGTACATGGTGGTGCGGCCGACGCCGAGGCGGCGGGCGGCCTCCTCGACGGTAAGCGCGACGAGGGGCGCGTCAGAGGTGAGTGCCGTGTGTTCCAGCACGAGTGTGCGGAGCCGCTGCTCGGGGACCCCGAGCGCGTCGGCGATAAGGGTGAGCGGGGGCGGAGCGGTGGGCATGAGGGATCGCCTTTCGGCGGTCACGGGGCAACGTGACTGCTGGACTGTCCGGGATGGGCGGTGGGCTTAGATCGGTGTCCGCGTTGGTGACCCTCGGTGTTCGTAGCACCGAGGGCCTGCGGTGGATGGGCTTCGAAAGCCGTGTTCAGGCGCCGGGAAAGATCTCCGCCGAACGGTTACTCGTCGGCGGAACCGCTGCGGAGCGGATCCTCGGGTGAGTTCGGAGCCGGGTAGAAGGAGAGGCTCCCCGGGTCGGGCTCGATGCCGAGGCGCTCGGCGATCTCGTCGTATCGGGCCTCGGCCGCCTCAAGTCTGGCCTTCGCGGCGTCGGCGAGGTCTTGGGCGACTTGGTGCTCCTGTTCGGCCTTCTGAATGTCGAAGGCCGCCTCCTGCAACTCCCAGTGAGGATCGTCGCGGCTCGCGACGGCTTCGAGCAGGAAGTTGCCAGCAGGGACGCCGAGAGCCTTGGCGAAGCCGAGGGCCTCGTTGAAACTGATGCTCCGGGCACCATTCTCGATCTTGGCGATCTGGGTCTGGTGCATCTTGAAGCCTAGGCGACGCATGCGCTCTGCCATGTCCTCCTGGGACAGGCGGGCCGTCATCCGCAGGACCTTCAGGTTGTGCGCCACCAGGGCTTCGCCCTCCGGCGGAGCCCAGCGCTGCGGCTTGGCATCGTCCACTTCTTTCACCTCCCTCCTCTTCTCGACAAACGGAGGTCGCCACGCCTCCACCCTTAAACCCTACCAGCATGGATACCCCAACCCGCAAGGGAATACATGTAAATGTGACACACGTCACCATGCGCCTGAACAGCAATCATGCCGGAAGGGATTAGCTTTCCAATGCCCTGAACGCTTGACTTGAGGCGGACACTCGTGCACACTTATGCCATAGGGGCATCCGCCAACGAACCGCCAGGAGGTTTAACCGCGTAGGTGCCCCGAGGAACGCGAAAACCCCCGGCGCTACGAACACCGGGGGCTGCAGGAAACCTCGCCACCGCCCATCCCAGGACAGTCGACCGCGGCGGACCGGGTTGCCCCCCGGAGCCGCCGAGTGAGGATCTCCGTGAACGAGAGTACCGCCCCCGCCGCCCCTGCGGCACCCCGTCCGAGCGGCACCCCATCACCGCACCGTGGCCAGCCGGACGCCGCCGCGCCACTGGACGAGCTGCGCACCGCCTTGGCCCGATTCGTGGTCCTCCCGAGCGAGCAGGCACTGGACGCAACCGTGCTGTGGATCGCGGCCACCCACCTCCAGCAGGTGTGGCAGCACGCCCCGCGTCTCGCTGTGGTCGGCCCGGCGAAGCGGTGCGGCAAGTCCCGCCTGCTCGATCTGCTCACCGAGACGGTCCACAAGCCCGTGATCACCGTGAATTCCACGGCAGCGGCCATCTTCCGCTCGATCTCGGACGAGCCGCCGACCCTCCTCGTGGACGAAGCCGACACCATCTTCGGCAGCCCCAAGGTCGCCGAGAAGAACGAGGAGATGCGCGGCCTGCTCAATGCCGGGCACCAGCGCGGCCGACCGGTACTGCGGGTCGTCGGCAAGGAGCACACGCCCCACTCCTTCGCGACCTTCGCCATGGCAGCGCTCGCCGGCATCGGCGACCTGCCCGACACGATCATGGACCGGTCCGTCGTGATCCGGATGAGGCGCCGCGCGGAGGGCGAGCAGGTGAGCCCGTACCGCACACGCCGCGACAGCCCCGCCCTGCGCTCCCTGCGGGCTCACCTGGCGCGCTGGACCGCCTCAGTGGCCGAACAGGCCCTCCACCTGGAGCCAAAAATGCCGGTCGAGGACCGGGCAGCCGACACATGGGAGCCTTTGGTGATCGTCGCGGACCTCGCGGGCGGCACCTGGCCCGAGCGCGCCCGCACCGCGTGCGAACAGATGGTCACCGCCGAGGCCCAGGCCGAGGAGGACAACCCCTCCAACGCCCGGATCCTCGCCGATATCCGCCGCGCCTTCGCCGCCGCAGGTGACCCCGAGAGCGTGTCCACCGACGCCCTGCTCTACCGCCTCAACTCCGAACCCGAAGCTCCGTGGGCCGAAGCCGGACGCGGTGGCCTGAGCCCGCGCGCCCTGGCCGGGCTGCTGCGGGAGTACGGCATCCGCTCCGGCAACGTCCGCATGCCCGACGGCAACCAACTCAAGGGCTATACGCGGACGAAGTTCACCGACGCCTGGAAGCGCTACTGCCCCACCGTCCACCCCGAGATCGGCTCGGACGGCAACAGAGACACACCGACCAAGTGACCTTCACGGGTGCCGTCGACAGCTCGTCGACGGCACCCGCACCGGGCCGACCGCCGTGAAGCGCCGGCCTGCCATCGCGCGTCCTGCGGGCGGCCCCGCCCATATCCGTCTTCGTGGCGTCCTTGCCGTCCAAGCCAGGTAAACGCAGGTCAAAGGCGGTCTCGCCAAGACGGCACAGCGTCCCAAGACGGATGGCCATCCGTCTTGGGACTCGAAGCGACAACACGGCACTACCGGTGCGCCCGCCCACCGACGTGTCCGCCTGCCGATCGTGACCACTCGGAGGGACACGTCGCGCACGGCGCTGAGACCTCATGCCACCGGCTGCCGTACTGCCTCCGACCTGCTGCTTCAACGGCAAGACGGCCAAGACGGATCACCACGCACCACCTTTCACACCATGCCCCGAGGGGAACCCCACGCCCATGCCCGACTCCGCCATACCCACCGCACCGGCCAGCCGTCACCGCGCCACGTGGTGGGACCGGCTCGCCATCATCCTGCTCGGCATCGCCGGATGCGCTCTCTCCTACGACGCGCTGCGACAGATGGCCACGGCCGTGCACATCCGCGACCAACTGGCCTACCTCTTCCCTGTAGTAATCGACGGCTTCATCGCTTACGGCGTCCGCGCCCTGCTGGTCCTGCGCGAAGCGCCGATGCCCGCACGGCTGTATGCGTGGACACTGTTCAGCACGGCGACCGCCGCCAGCATCTGGGCCAACGGTCTGCACGCCCTCGCCCTGAACAGGCCCGGCGCAGTCACCCTCCGCCTGGGCGACGGCACCGTCACGGTGCTATCTGCCATCGCACCGCTCGCCCTTGCCGGAGCGACCCACCTGCACATCCTGATCACCCGCTACGGCGGTACCTCCACGGTCCGAACGTCGGTGGACGCAAACACCCTTGAGTATCAGGACGGTACGCAACCGGCACCGGAGCGACCGGCCGGGGTTCCGTACACCGCCCGCGCAGACCTTCCCACGGCAGCTCGGCCCAGGCAGCAGCAGTCCACTCGCATGGCCACGGAGACCGCCCCCTTGTCCGCGGCCGACGAAAGCTCGTCCGAAACCGGATACGACGAGGATGACGATCGGGACGAAGCCGACGACGAACTCGGACGGGGACGAGAAGCCACAGGCCAGAGCTCCCGGGGGGATTCCGGTCACCCTCCGGCGACGAGCCTTGGCGGACGTCCCGCGATGGCTTCCATCACCGAACTGGCACGCGTCATCAGCGCCGCTCATCCAGGGAGTTCCGGACTGACCCGCGACAGCGCCCGTAAGGCAATCACCGAAGCCGGACTCGGCGCCGGCACCGGTCGGCTCGCCGAAGCGATGGCGCTGGTACGGGACAGTGCCGACGCCCGTCCGCACCCGGACAGCTGACCGGCATCGCAGGGCGCTGCCCGGGTCCGAACCGATTCCGGACAGCGCCTGCTTCCCGGTCCACTACACGAGGTGTCCGGCCGGGCCAAGCCGTCGAGTCCCCGGACACTCGCCCGAGCCACCCCAGACCACACTCAGAGAGGACCCTCCAGACTCCCGTGCGCCGCAATCCGTTCTCCCGCAAGGTCACGTCCTCCCAATCCTCGCCGCCCCGTAGTCTCCACTCAGCGCACCCGCCCACGTCCGACCAAGGCTTTGACGGAGACGCCCTCCACCGGACAGCGGAGCGAGCTGGGGCGAAGTCCACATCGCCTGGGGGCGATGCAGACTTCGCGCTCGGATCCGCCCCAGCGGGGGCGGATCCGGTCCCGGCCCGAGGGGCCGGGACCGAGGATGGCAAGGAGGCCGAGCGCGGCCTCCACCAGGACAAGCAGCCGCTCGCCGAGCCGAGCGAGCCAACCGCCGACCCTGCCGTACGTCAAGCGCCGACCGTGAACGCCGACGTGTTCATGCAGCACGGTATCGCCGCCAACGATGTCCCTGACCCTGTTCATGCCGACATCGCGCCCGGCGCCGAGCGCCGCCGGCACCTGAGTGAGATGCTCTACCGGCCCCGCTCCGGGACCAAGCGCACTCTGCAACTGACCTGCTCGGCCGAACCGGCGGAGCGTACGTTCATCGACCTCGCCGCCCGTAAGGCGAAGCGTTCCCGTTCGGCCTACCTCATGGACTGCGCCCTCACCTTCGCCCATGCCTACCTGTCCGATCGCCGTCCTGAAGGCGTCGCTCCGCTCCCGTCTCCGCAGGCCACCCAGGACCTGATGGTTCTGTTCGGCAAGCTGGTCAGGGAATTCGGACGCGTGGGAAACAACCTCAATCAGCTCGTCCGCACCGTCCACCAGGGCGAGCTACCCGACCGAGCCGAAGACACCCTCAGCGAGTTGCACCAGGTCGCCCAACGCGCTCGCCTGCTGCTGGACCAAGCCCTCGCCAGGGGTGGTCGCCGTGGTGCCTGACGTCTCCACGGGTGACCGCAGCCGTGGCCTCCTGTCCTACCTCTTCGGCCCCGGCCGCCGTAACGAGCACACCGACCCGCACATCGTCGCCGCGTTCGCGATGCCCGGCATCAACGATCCCGGCCGTGTTCCCCTCGACCAGCACCACGGAGCCCTCAGCGAGCTGGCCGACTACCTCGACCAACCCGTGAAGCTGCGCGAACAGCGGCTGGGAAAGGAGGTGCCACAGCACGTATGGCACTGCCCCGTCCGTACCGCGCCTGGCGACCGTTACCTCACCGACGAAGAGTGGGCAGAGGTCGCCCGCCGCATCGTCCACTCCACGGGGATCGCCGAACACGGCGACGACGCCGCGTGCAGGTGGATCGCTGTACGGCACGCCGAGGACCACATTCACATCATGGCGACCAGCGTCCGCGAAGACGGCCGTCGCCCCCGCAACAAGGGAGACGGCCGACGGGCCCAGGCCGAATGCCGCAGGATCGAGACCGAGCTCGGTCTACGTCGGTTGAAGCCCGGAGACGCGACCGCGCCGAAGACGCCGTCCGGGCCGGAAGTCGCCAAGGCCGAACGACAGGGCCGCAAGAACACAGCCCGGGTCTGGCTTCGCGAGCACGCCTACGCCGCCGCGGCGGCAGCGCGTGACGAGGACGAGTTCTTCGCCGTACTGACGTCTCTCGGGATCAAGGTCCGCCCCCGTCTCGGTCCCGTCACCGGGGAGATAACCGGCTACAGCCTCGCCACCGCTGACGACACCGATATCAAGGGCGAGCTCATCTTCTACAGCGGCTCCGCACTCGCTCCGGACCTGTCCCTGAACCGGCTTCGTGAGCGCTTCGGCCTGGCCGATGGCAAGGCTGCCGGGCAGGCCACGGCGTTGCACACGAGCCGTGCGGACGCAGGCGCCTCCTGGCGGCAAGCCGATGGGGAGCTGCGCGCCGCCTACACGCTCGTCACCAGGACCAGTGGAACGGCAGGAAAAAAGGCCGACGCCGAAGTGCAGGCTCAGGCTGCGGCATTTGCCGAGCTGTTGCACAACACCGCAGTCTCTGCGCCGCGCCAGCTCCGGGCAGAAATACAAGCGGCAGCCATCACCTTCAACCGCGCCAACCGCTCCGCCATCCGAGCCGACCATCGGGCCGCCGACGCCCTACGTCAGGCCGGAAGGACGCTGCTGTCCTCGCCCACCGGCGGGGACGGCGACTTCGTCGCCGCAGCGCTCACCTCTGCCGTATTCCTGCTCATCGCCCTCAGCGAGTGGCACGCCCAGCGCGGTCACGCGCAGCAGGCGGCAGCGGCCCAGCAGTCCCTCGTCCACCTTCGAGCCGCCCAACAGCACGCCGCCCGGCCGGCCCTCGCCCAGCTCGCCGCACGTGCCCCGAGTCCCCAGGCACAGGATCGGCTCGCCGCAGCCGTCCGAGCCACGATCCCCGAGCACGCGCATCGCATCCTCGCCGACCCGGCTTGGCCCGCGCTGTCCACCGCCCTCGCCCAAGCCGAGTCCGCCGGCACCCCGCCCCGCCAGACCTTGGCCGACCTGTCCGGGCAACGGGAACTCGACTCCGCGGACCGGCCAGCCGAAGTCCTGATCTGGCGCTTGCGGACCGTCACCGCCGAGCGAGTAAGCCAGCGGGCTCGGAGCGCGGCAAGCCGCAGTGCTCGCAGCACCCACCTGACGACGAACAAGGACGCACCCACCGTTCCAGCCGTACAGCCGCAGCCAGCGGTCGCGAGTCGCCAGCGTCCAAGCCGCTGATATCGCCCTTCCTCAGACTGGGAACTTGCTGCCGCGCTTCAGTGAGCATTTTCAGCCCTGCCTCTCCAGGGTGAGGACGGCCTTGGCGATTGACGTCATTCGATTCGGGCTGCATCGTGATCTTCGGAAGATCCGCCAGGACTTGAGTCGCGCTATCCCACGTTCGACGGGCGCTCGGGACGTGGCCAGTGCACGGTTGACCGTCCGTTCTGTCGGGGTCAGCTGCCCGCCGGGCGGGCGTCTGCGACCGGTGGTGACCCAGAGGCCGGCGCCCGTGTAGGCGCGGTCTGCCAGGACAGGGACGCCCTGGCGTTCGCAGATCCGGATGATCCGGTGGGTGCGGGCCGCGGTCAGGTCGTGGCACCGGCCCGGCAAGGCCGGCGAGATCCACAGCACGTGCCCGGTCTGATCGGTCACGACCTGCACGTTCACGCCGTGGCGGCGGTGCTTGTGCGAGTAGTCGGCCCGGCCGTCGCCCACGCGGTCGCACTCGGCGAGCGTTCCGTCGAGCAGGACGTACTCGGGTTCCCGCTCGCGCAGGATCTTGAGCAGGCCAGGGGCCTGACCAGCGAGAAGGTTGATCACGGCCGTGGTGTAGGCATGGGCGGTGCCGACCGAGATGCCGAAGCCGGCGGAGATCTGAGCCAGGGTGTCGTGCTTGCGCAGGTACACCAGAGCGACGAGCGCGCGTTGGTGCGGCGGGAGCTTGCAGCGGCGGTCACCCTCGCGGGTGACGATGAGCATCGTGACCCACTCGACCAACGCATGAGGCAGGTCGAGTGCGGCAGGATCAGGAACCAACGAGGCACCTGCGCTCATGAGTTGAGACGTCGAACACCTCCCTCAACGGCACGGGTGCCTCGTGCGTTGCGGCCAGTCTGGCCGTCACCCCATCAGTGGCCACTCTGAAAAAGCTCAGTAAGGAGGCGCGACAGCGGCACTTTCAACCCGCTTCCGCTGAGCTATTTCAGCGTTTCCTCTCCAGGGCAGGGACAGCGGCGGCAATAACGGACATGCGGTTGGGAATGCAACGAGCTCTGCGCGAGGCTTCTACGCGGCTGAGTTGAATCGTCGACTATATCTCTCAACGGCACAGAAGCCTCGTGCGTTGCGGTACGTCGGCCAGTCCCGCAATCAGTGGCCACTATGGAAGAACTCACTTATTAGAGGCCCTGCAGAAGCACCAGAAGTACGGATAACTCTATTCCATCTATTCGGCAGACTCCTGCGCCGGGCCATGGAAGGCATACGGACCCCGTGGAACATCCTTCAGGCTCATTGCCCGATCAAGAAATTCCTCTAGCCTTGCTTGCAGTTCATCGGGATCCGTGAAGGTGTCTGCGGTAATTTCACGAAAGGCATTCTCCATCACCGGCGAAATTCGGGCAACGCTTCTGGTTGACTCCACCATCACCATGGCAGTCATAGTTTCGAGAATGTGACCCCGGGCCGTGTAAATCGAATCCGGCGATCCCCCATTCGATTGTACGCCCACAAGGATTTCCCAGGCACCTTGTCTGCGAATACGCGCATGAAAGTGCGCAAACTCACCCAACGCCCTATTGAGGGGAGCGAGTCGGCGCCACCCTGCCGCATTGACCCAATCCTTGGGTGTGGATGAAAGAGATTCTTCGAGTTTAGCTGCCTTTCCGGCTTAGTGGCCCACACCCGAAGCCTAGCGCATTGCTCCAGAACCACCCGCAAGGCAGCCATCGATCGATCATCGTCCTCAAGCCACAGCCAGTGGGCGGTCCGAAGCGCCGACGCACACATCGCCGCAGCATTCCCTTCGGGTGAATCCCCAAGCCACAAGGACAAGACACCAGCCATCTCGGTGGCCATCACATTCGTCGAGTCGCGACCACCCAAACCATCAATATTGAAGCCGTCGCCCAGCTTCTCCTTTTCTTCTTCCAGCGCCTTCAACGCCCAGCGTCCCGCACGCGCACGACGCTCATAGAAGTGCAGGTGAACCATTTCGCCGTCGCGGAAGAGCCGTCCAGCCGGGCGCCTTCCCCTCATTACTTCCTCGTAGGCGTACGACGCACTCCGCATCCGCTCAAGAATGTCCGGGGAGAGTCCAGTTTGCGGAAGCAGCGGAAACAGGCTTGACGGGATGGGGGCATCCCCTCCCGCGTAAATACGTTCCGGAAGCGCGAAAAGAGCCGGAGCGAGCTCAGGTTTCCCCTGTTCCATTGCCAGGGTCGCTAGGCACACCCGAATCTGCCGCAGATACAACATGAGGACGTCGGATAGCCATTGCGAAGCTTCAACAAGTTCCGTCGGCTCATCGGCGAGAAGATCGCATGCGTCCCACCGCAACACCTTGATAAAGTCGCCTCTACCATGCAAGAGCTCTGAGAGCAGCTCCATTAGGGTGCCGGGATATACGCGATAGTCCTTACCGACGATCACCGAGGGCCCCTGAAACCCCAGAGACCTCCGCTCATCCTCCCAGAAATCGAGTTCGGAAATCTCGGATCCAACATTCGTGTCAGACTCTTGCTTTATAGCAGACGGATACTTTTCGTGGCCACGCGACCAGGCACGGGCGGCGAATTCTGCAGCACTCTCGCCAGAGATGTGTTTAACGCCGTAGTTGTACGCTACGTTTTCGGTCCATCTCTCCATCTGTGAGCGCAAGACAGCAGACGCTCCCACGAACTGCCCACTGAAAATGAGCCGTGCGGCAACAAATGCACTATCAGCACCCCAGGCCAAATGATCCACCCATGATGCTCCGTAATCGGCTGGATGCCGATCTCGAGTCGCCCCAAATTTTCGCAGCATCATGTCGATTAGACCAAAAGACAGCAACGCTGACATCACAGGTTGGATGGCGCTGGATGGGATCTCGGGAAGATTCATCATGCGCTTGTTATGGCGAGCAATCAGGGACTCGGTCACATGCCTAGTCTCCTGTTGCGCAATTCGCTCGTACTCGGAGAGTGAGGAACCCCGGCGACCTCCACGTCGTTCGGCCCTATTTGCGCGACGTCTCTCCCTGCGCGCTTGTTCCTGCTCTGACACCGGCGGCTGACGCAATTCAGCCCTGCGCTTGCTTGCCTTGCCCACGTAGACTCCAAAAGGCTCGATGCCTGCTAGTGGCAGAGTGACGTAGATGCGCACGCGTCGCTAGCTATTTTTCCCGTATTTGCACGGCGAACAACAGTAGGGGGCCGGGGCAGGGCCTTCGTTCTCTTTCAGAGCGGCCACTGCTCGGGGGACCGGTCAGGGTACCGAAAGGCATGAGGCTCCCGTGCCACTGAGAGAAGTCTTCGACGACCACCCCAATAGCTTAGAAGCCTCGTCGGTTTCCTATCCTGCCTCACTCGGCCTGCCTCATACCCTGGTCGAGTGGCTAACCGTGCTGATCGTCGCCCGTGATGGTGACCGCCGCTGCATAAGGAGGGTGCAGGCACGGCCCGCGGCCGACATGATCACGAGCCGGGCCTGCACGCAAGGCCGGAAGTGGGTGACTCGGATCAGGGCGGCTCACGGGTGCAACCTCTTCACCATGACCGCGTACACCGGGGAGTCAGCGAAGGGCTGCTGCTCACCCGCCTTCTCGTAGCCCCACGTCTCGTACAGGTCCTGAACCTTCGGGTGCGTCACGTCGACCAAGAGCACCGCAAGGTCTTCGCCGCGTTTCTTCAGCAGGGCTTCGTGGAGCCGCTCCGAGATCCCTTGCCTCCGCCACTGCGGGCGCACCATGACCTCGGAGACTGCGTAGGTCGCGATGTAGCCGTTGTTCGGCGCGAACGCCGTGGAACGCCACCACTCACGGCCCGGCTGGAGCGGGGCGCCGTACGCGAAGCCGGTCGGCTCGTCACCGTCGAAGGCGACGACGCAGGTGAAGCCGTCCATTCCTGACCAGTGATCGACGAACCACGGGAACCGCTGGTTGAACTCGTTGCCCATCGCGTCGGCGTAGGCGTCGGCGTGCACGTCGATCAGCATCTGCTTGAAGCCCTCGGGGAGGCTTCCCTGTCCGTAGTGCCGCAGGTCGATCACCCTGGTCACGTTCGGCTCCATTCATCTCGCATGCGGTCTGCCCAGTCGCGGGCGTACGTCGTCGACGGCGCCAGCCGGAACAGGTCTCGGTGGAAGTCTCCGATCAGGGTGCGCATGCGGCCCGGTAGTGGAGCGCCCTCCATGATCGTGAAGACGGTGCCCGCGGTCGCCGTGGCCTGCTCGGGCTCGCCCTGGCGGAGTTGCGCCAGGGCGAGCTGGCAGGTGGCCAGCGCGCGGTTGCGCTGGAACTCCGCCGGGATCCTGGCCAGGGATCGGTGAGCCATCGCCTCGGCTTCGGCGGGCTCCCCGTTGTGGTTGAGGATGATCGCCGCGAGGTGGTTGAGTTCCGCCGGCCCGTAGAACGCGGTCCATCGGGGGCGCTCGTCCTCGGCCGCCTTGCGGTAGTTCTCCTGCGCTGCGCCCAAGGACCGGCGAGCGGCCCGCAGGTCTCCCAGCGACGAGTGTGCGAGCGCGAGACGGACGCGGCCCATGGAGCCGAAGAACGGGTCTCTGCGGGCAGCTAGAGAGGCGTTGGCCGCCTGAGCTGCGGCAAGTTGTTCCGGCCAGTTCTTCCGCTGGTAGGCGAGCATGGCCATGTTGACCCACACGCGCATGGCCGTGGGCGGGTCCTGGGAGAGGCCGGCGAACGTGGACGACTCGTGCAGGTACGTCCGGGCCTTGTCCAGGTCGCGTAGGTCGATGCACGACCAGGCGGCGACGGTGGTGAACTCGGCCGCGAGCGCGTACAGGGCACGGCGTACACGTTCGCTGGCGTTCCGGTGCTGAAGCTCCAGCACCTTTGCGCGAGCTTCGAGGGCTGCGGTCGCCAGGGAGGCGTGCCCGCCTTGGCGGTCGTCGGCCTCCACGAGCTGGTTCATGCTGGCCGATGCTCGGGCCACGTCCGTCATGCCCACCGACCGACGTTGCTTGACCACGGGAACGACTGCGGTTGCCGTCCCGGTGGTGGAAGCGATGAAGTCGCGACGCCGCACAGGGCCCTCCGGGGGATGTTGCATGGAGCTGGGTGCGCTGAACCCTAAGTCCGCCACGGGGCAGCCGAACACACGCTCAAGTGCGGCGCAAGTGCGTCCGATTGGGCGTCGGCTTGATCCGTTGAGCAGGTTGCGCACCGTCCGGGAGGAGATGTCGCCAGGCCGACCGGTGATCTCCTGAAGCGCGGCGTTCAGGCGTGCCGCCAACTCCTCCTGCGTCAGACTGAGTTGATTAAGTCGGCCCTGAAGAACGAGATTTCCTCCCATGCACCGAACGTAGTACCGCCGTCACGCTGGCACCTAGAGCTCGGGTAATAGAAACGTAAAGTCTTCCGGTTGGTGGACGTGCACGAATCCGGGACTCTTCCTGTTGCGCTGCACTCATCGCTCGTTGACTGGTCATCGGTCGCCAAGCCGGGTTCGGTGCGGCGGCACGGAGGAAAGCCCGGTCCTGCCTTGCTTGCCCGGACCGGGAACCCCAGCCGGAGGGAAAGACCTCGTGACCATGACCGTCGCTCAACCGAATGCGATCGGCTTCCCGGGCTACGCCGCAGAGGTGCCTTGCGTACGTGAGTCCGTGAGCCTCGCCCGCGCTTTCGTCTCCCAGGTGCTGGCGGTCTGGGGCATGGACGACGACGTGACCGGCTGGGGAAAGATCATCGTCACTGAACTGCTGGCCAACGCCGTCGAGCACACCGAGACCCCGGTGTCGCGAATCCACATCGAGCGTCCGAGCAACGGTGCCGTCCGCATCGGAGTCTCCGACCGCTCGCACGACGCTCCCCACCTGAAGACGGCCGACCTGACGGCTGAGAGCGGCCGGGGTCTGAGTCTGGTCGCGGCGATGAGTTCGCAGTGGGGCTACGACACGCACCCGTGGGGCAAGGTCACCTGGGCTGTGGTCGAGACTCCCGTGGGGAGAGAGCGGTGAGCACAGCAGTGGCTCCAAAACCTCCAGCCCAGGAATGGACGTCACCGCTCGACGCGGACGGTTTACGGCTCGTGCTGGAGCGGTTCCGGGCGTGGGAACCCCTCGACGTCGAGGAGGTCTTCGACGACCTCGACGCGGCGATCGGCAGTCAGACACCGCCTGTTGCAACGGCTGTCGCCCTGCTCGGCCGCCTCCGCAGACACCTGAAGCAGCTCAGCGACATCACGGTGGCTGACGACAGCTTCCCGCCCAGTGCCGAGATGACCCGACTTGTCGAGCGAGGAGTCCCTCTGCTGGAGGAGCCCACTCCGGCCGGCTATCGGCAGGCTGTCGGACTCGCCCGCCGTCTCGCCTTCGTGACCGCTGACCTGATCGAAGAGCTGATCGAGGCCCGCTACATCAAGGAGATCGAGTGACACACGCCCCTTGCCACCCGCCAGCCACCCAGCGGGCTGGTCGACACGAACCGGCCCGCCGGGCAGCCCTCCGCGGGCGTGGTCCTCCCAGCTCGCCGTCCAGCGCGGCCCCGTCGGTCAGCCGACGAGAACCGAGCGCGTTCGCACCCGGTTTCCCCGGCCCATCCGGCACGCGACGCCGGCCTGCGTCCCCCATACGTACGACTGAAGGAAGTCCATGACGAACACGACCGTCGAGCCCGACGAAGCGACCCGTCTCCGGAACAAGGTGGTGGACGAGCTGCGCGCAGGCGGCGACATCTCCTCCTCGGAGATCGAAGCCGTGATGCGCAAGGTGCCTCGGCACGCATTCATTCCCGACACCCCGCTGGACAAGGCGTACGACACGTACGCGGCGGTGATCACCAAGACGGACGAACACGGTGTGCAGCTCAGCTCAGTCTCCGCCCCGCAGATCCAGGCGATGATGCTGGAGCAGGCCCAAGTGAGGCCCGGTATGCGCGTGTTGGAGATCGGTTCGGGCGGCCTGAACGCCGCCTACCTCGCCGAGCTCGTGGGTGAGCGCGGCGAGGTCGTCACCGTGGACATCGACCCCGTCGTCACCGAGCGGGCGCACCGGCTCTTGGACGAGCACGGCTACGGCTGGGTGCGCGTCGTCACCGCCGACGCCGCCGAGCCCATTCCGGACCTCGGCGAGGTCGACGTCGTTATGGTGACAGCCGGGGCCTGGGACATCGCCCCGGCGTGGACCGCGCAGCTCAAGCAGGGCGGTCGACTTGTGGTGCCGCTACGGATGCGTGGCCTGACCCGGTCGGTCGCCTTCACGCAGATCACGGGCGAACACGGCCCGTACCTGGAGAGCGTGTCGGCGCTCATCTGCGGCTTCGTCCCGATGCAGGGCTCGACAGCCCACCGGGAAGAACTTCTTCTCGTCAACGGCACACCGGAGATCGGGCTGAAGTTCGATGACGGGCTACCGGCCGACCCACACCGACTGGACAACGCGGTCACGTTCCCGCGCCACGAGCTGTGGACAGGCGTCGTCATCGGCCTCTCGGAACTCATCGACACCCTCCAGATGGCCATGGCCATCAGCCTGCCCGGCTTCTGCACGATGGCCGTCGACGAGGACCTGGACACGGGCCTGGTCGCCCCCGTGAACAAGCGGTTCGCCCTCGCCGCCGTCGAGGACGACACCTTCGCCTACCTCGTCACCCGCCGCACCGAGGACAACAAGCACATCGAATACGGCGTGCACACCCTCGGCCCGAACGCGAAGCAGTTCGCCGACCAGGTCGCCGACGTGCTCCGCGACTGGGAGGCCAGCCGGCGCGGGGGCCCCAGCCCGGTCATCCGGGTCTATCCGGCCAACACCTCTGATGACCAGATCCCGGCCGACCGGGTCATCGACAAGGTGCACAGCCGGGTCTCGCTCTCCTGGCCCTCGGCGTAACGCCGGAAGCCAGGTTGTTCCACACCATCCGGACACCAAGAAGAAAGGCACGAACATGACGAGCGCCACTCTGGCCCCTCCCGCCCCGCTGGCGGGCCTGGACGACGACTTCGCACCCCTGGACGTGAAGGTCGTCATCGCCGAGCACGCGTACGGCAAGCTCATGTGCTCCACGGGCGACGGCTGCGGCACCACCTGCGCGACCGGCGCCTCCGCCTGCGGCTCCTTCACGGAGGACCCGGCCTGATCCAGGCCGTTCCCTGCCGGTGGGGCGAGCGAAGTGTTCCGCTCGGCCCACCGGCTCCTCACCCGCCCCGCCAGACGGAGGGCCCCATGGTTTCCCGAGCAGTCGCCGACTACCGATGGCAGGGCGCCGCCATGCTGCGCGCCACCACCAGCCCCGAGCCGGCAGACATCCCCCGTACCCTCGACCTGGACAACGTGGCCGTCACTCGCGGGTGGCTGAACCGCGTCTGGGAGTGCGATGACTTCCGCAACGCGGTGGAGCTGGCCACCCCCGTCCTGTCCGACGCCGTCGAAGCAGTCGTCCAAGGCCGGCAGTCCGAGCCCCGTCACGTCCGCCGCACCGCGGTATCGACGGTCTCCTACCTCTTGCGGCGGCAACACCGACCGACCCCGCTGGGCCTGTTCGCCGGCACCGCTCCGGTGACGGTAGGGCCCAGGGCAAGCGCGCGGTGGCGCGACAAGCACCGCGTGCTGATCCGGCCGGACTCCGAATGGGTCACCGACATGGTCCTCCGGCTCCAGCGCATCCCCGCGTTACTGGCGCGGCTCCCGCTCGTCGCCAACAACGCCGCCCGCACGCGGGGCGATCGGCTCGTGGCGCCGGGCCCGCCCTCCGACGGGCACGCCGTCCTGCTGGCCCCGGTCGAGATATCCGTCCGCAATGCCCGGCCGGTGGCCGCCGTCATGGACGCCGCCCGCTCGCCCATCCCTTACGGCGCCTTGTACGGCCACCTGCGCGACAGCTTCCCCCAGGCCACACCGGAGCAGATCGACGCGCTTCTCACCGGCCTGGTCGAGCAGCAGTTCCTCATCACCAGCCTGTGGGCACCCATGACCACCGTGGACCCCCTCCAGCACCTGTGCCACGAACTGGAACAGCACGACGCAGACAGCATCCCTGACGTGCGGGACCTGGTACACGAGCTGTACGCACTACGCGACGAGGTATCCGCCCACCAGCCGACACTCTCCGACATCAGCGTGAGCGCCCTCGCCACACGGATGCGCGCCCTCACCGCCGTCACCCCGACACCGTTGCTCATTGACACCGCCCTCGACTGCGAGACCCAGCTCCCGCAGACCGTGATCGCGGAAGCGCAGGCAGCCGTGTCAGCCCTCTACCGGACCACCCCGCAGCCCTACGGCTATCAGCACTGGCGCGACTACCACCGCCGGTTCCGGGCCCGGTACGGCGTCGGCGCCCTGGTGCCGGTGATGGACCTGGTTGCCGACAGCGGCCTCGGGCTGCCCGCCGGATACATCGGCTCCGAACGCGGAGCCTCCCTGAAGGTGCGCACAGACCGCGACGAGCTGCTGCTCTCGCTGATACAGCAAGTCCTCCTCGACGGCCGCGACGAACTGCGGCTGACGGACGACATGGTCCATGCCCTGGAGAAGGCCGCCGGAACGGACGAGCGGCTGTTCGTGCCCCGAGTGGAGGCCGCCTTCGAGATCCACGCCCCCAGCACCCGGGCGCTGTCCAGCGGCACGTTCGACCTCCTGCTCACGGCGGTGCCCCGCCCCGGCAGCAGCATGGCGGGCCGGTTCGCCCACGTCCTGCCGCCCGAGCACCAAGACGCCCTCGCCACCAGCTATCGCGGGGCACCGGACCGCCTCGCGGCGCAGCTCGTGTTCCCACCGCGTCGGCACCGCAACGAGAACGTCACCCGCACATCACGACTGCTGCCGCACATCATCGAGCTGTCCGGCCACCAGGAGCGCGACGAGACGACGATCCGGCTCGCCGACATCGCCGTAACCGCCGACCCGCGCAGTTTCCATCTCGTGCAGCTCTCCACCGGCCGGCCCATCGACGTGCGGGTCCTGCACGCCTTGGAAGGCGGAACCCAGACCCCGCCGCTGGCCCGGTTCCTGGCAGAGGTGGCCAACGGACGGTACGCCGCCTACAAGCCGTTCGACTTCGGTGCCGGTTCTCGGCTCCCGTACCTCCCCCGGGTCCGCTACCGCCGCACCATCCTCACGCAGGCCCGATGGCTGCTGATGGCGGCAGACCTGCCCGGCCGCAAAGCCCCGAGGCGGGAGTGGGAGGACGCCTTCGCCTCCTGGCGGGACCGGCTGCGGGTCCCGATGCAGGTCGCCGTCATCGAGTACGACCAGCGCCTCCCGCTCGACCTGTCCCACCCGGTCCACCTCCGGGTCCTGCGCGCCCACCTCGACAACGCCCGGCGCGTGGAGCTGCGCGAGGTACCGGACGCAGACGCCCACGGCTGGATCGGACGGGCACACGAGATCTGGCTCTCGCTGGGCCGTTCCGAGCCGGGCACCCCGTACAAGCCCCGGCCGCGCTCCACCACGTCGCCGGGCGCCGACCGGCATCTGCCGGGCGGCGGCGACGTTCTTCACGCACAGCTCCACTCCCATCCGGGCCGCTACGACGAGATCCTGAGCCACCACGTCCCCCACCTGCTCGCCGCATTCGGGGAGGAGCCGCCGACTTGGTGGTTCACCCGCCACCGGGAGATGGCCCGGCCGGACGCCGACCAGCACCTCGACCTCACCCTGCTCCTGTCGCCGGACTCGTACGGAGTCGGCGCACAGCAAGCCCGCGCCTGGGCCGACAACCTGCACACGATGGGACTCGCGTCCGGACTCGCCCTGGCCCCGTACCAGCCGCAGGCCGGACGCTTCGGCCACGGGCCGGCCATGGACGCCGCGCACCAGGTGTTCGCCGCGGACTCCGCCGCCGCCCTTGCGCAGATCCAGCTCGCCGAGCGCACCGATGCCTTCGCCCGACAGGCCCTCGCCGCCGCCAGCGCGCTGCACCTCGTCACTCCCCTGGCACCGAACGCTGCGGCGGCCGAAGAGTGGCTGGTGGGCAACCTCCCCCAGGGCACCGGACGCTTGGACCGGACCCTGCGCAGCCAGGTGCTCGAACTCACTGGGCCAAACGGCGCCTCTGCGCTCGCGCCCCTCCCCGGGGGCCAGCAGGTCACCGAAGCGTGGCGAGCCCGCGCCGCCGCCGTGGACTTCTATCGGACCGCATTGGTCAGTGAACGTAATCCGCTCGACGTCGCCCGGTCGCTGCTGCACCAGCACCACGTCCGAACTCTTGGCGTCGATCCGCGCACCGAGGAGACGACGATTCGACTCGTGCGAACAGCCGCCCTCCAGCACCGGATGGCGGACCGATGACCACGCTGGCAACCACCGCCGCAACAGCCTTGGAGCAGTACACAGCTGATCTGGCTGAGCCTCCTCCCCCGCCCCCGGAGGAGCCCTGGGCGGTGCAGTCGCTCGCCGACGGCGCTGCCGGAATCAGCCTGCTGCACATCGAGATCGCCAGCAGGTACGGCGGCTCCTGGCGTTCCGCGCACCGGTGGATCACGAGTGCAGCCTCCGGACCCATCAGCGCGGCCGACCAGACGGGCCTGTTCCTCGGCGCCCCGGCCGTCGGCTTCGTCCTCACCGCCGTCCCTCGGGCCTACCAGCATCTGTACGTCTCGGCCCGCACGACCCTTCACCAGCACATCACCGACCTCGCCAACCGCCGCGTGGACGCCGCGCTCGCCCGCATCGACAGGGGAGACCTGCCGACCTTCGCGGAGTACGACCTCTTCTACGGCCTCACAGGGATCGGCGCCTACCTCCTGCGCACCGAGCCCGAAGGCACAGCCCTGGAGAGGATCTTGCAGTACCTCGTCGCCCTGACCCGGCCACTCGCCGCTGACAGGCGCGGGCTGCCCGGCTGGTGGGTACGCCATGACCCGGCGCGCGGCGAGTCGCCCCACTTCCCGGGCGGGCACGGCAACTTCGGCGCAGCCCACGGCATTACTGGCCCACTTCTCCTCCTGGCCCAGGCCATGCGCCGAGGCATCACCGTCCGTGGTCACCAGGACGCCATGTTCACCATCTGCGCCCACCTCGACGCCTGGTGCCAGCACGGCGATTACGGCCCCTGGTGGCCAGAGCACATCTCCCGGCGCGACCACGACCGCGGCCAACCTCATCACGACGCCCCCGCCCGCCCGAGCTGGTGCTACGGCACAACGGGCATCGCACGCGCAGGGCAACTCGCAGGGATCGCCCTGCGCTCACCCACACTCCAGAACTTCTACGAGGACGCCCTGTACCGGACATTGTCCGATCCCGCGCAACTCGCCCTGGTCACCGACAGCGGTCTCTGCCATGGATGGGCGGGCATCTACCAGACCGCTCACCGCGCAGCCGCAGACGCTCTCGACCCGCGGCTTCACGCCCTCCCGGAACGCTTTGGTGACGCCCTCGCCGCATCCGGCCGGTCCAGCTCCCTCTCGGATCCCGGCCTGATCAACGGCGCCGCCGGCACCGCACTCGCCCTCACCACGCTCGCCTCGCAGCAGGCGCCGAGCACTGGATGGGACACATGTCTCTTGATCAACTGATCCAGACAACCGAGCCGAGTCCGACGCAGCACGCCGTCCTCGCCGTCCTGACCGGCCTGCCGCTCGCCGACGCGGCGCAGCAGTACCGGATAGACCCTGTGGTCCTCTCCGACGCGGTCGCGGTCTACGACCAGGCCGGCCGAGAAGCCCTGGCCCGCCACGCAGCCATCACCGACTGGTGGCAGACGTACCTCCACTTCACCGACTGGCCGAACGCCGACACCACCTTCACCACGCACGTCCTGCCCATCCTGCGCGAGGCGGAAGCCGCCCGCGCGATCGACGGCTGGTGGTACACCAGAAAGCACCCCTGCTGGCGGCTGCGCCTCCGGGTCCAGCCTGCGGGCGGCGCCAAGCTGACGATCGGGGACGGCTTCGACCGCCTCGTCTCCGACGGACACCTTCAGCGCTGGTGGCCCGGCATCTACGAACCGGAGACTCCAGCGTTCGGCGGGAAGACCAGCATGACGGCCGCGCACGCCCTGTTCGTCACCGATAGCCGAGAGATCCAGCTGTTGCGCCAGCGCGACGATCTCACCGTCGGGCCCAGGGAACTGTCCGTCCTCCTGTGCACGATCATGATGCGCGCCGCCCGACTGGAGTGGTACGAGCAGGGCGATGTCTGGGACCGCGTCATTACGACGGAGCACCGCTCGGCCGTCAGCGACGTTCCGCCGGAACAGCTCGACGCCCGAGTCCAGGAGATCCGTCCTCTGCTTCTCGCCGACAGTGACGTCCTGCTGCGCCCCGGGGGCCCACTGGAACCTGTCGCCGAGTGGGTCGCCGCATTTCACAACGCCGGCCAAGCCCTCGCCGACGGCGTCCGAGACGGAACACTCGACCGTGGGCTGCGACAGGTGCTCAGCTACCACGTGATCTTTCACTGGAATCGACTCGGGCTATCAATGCGAGGGCAGAGCATTCTGGCTTGGGCAGCCAGAGCAGCGATTCTGTGCGGCAATGGGCACAAGGAGGGCTAGCACGGCACCTCCGGCTCAGCAACGTCTATTCGTCGACCTGCTCGGTTGCCGGGGCTGGAGCCAATGGTAGGAAGTACTCCTCGGCGAGTTTCGCCAGGTGCAGCGGGAGCGGCCGGGCAAGCGGGTGGTACTCGTCGTGGAAGCGCAGCTGGTGGACGGCTGCCGCAATTACTGCGGGTCGTTCTGGCGTCGCGCCGGGGCTTCCCCCCGCAGCCAGAGCTGCCTCCGACAGACATCCCAGCACGGTGAGTTCCAATGCCTGTGGATTCCAGGCCGTAGCCGCAGGGCCGTGGGGCCAGTCCTTGTCGGGTACCAGTTTGCGTAGGTCGCGCCGCACCGTGCCTGCCGTCGGCGGTTTACCGACGGTGCTGACGAACACACGGTTGTCCGGGCTCGCCTCGCGGGCGGCCCAGAGGCCAGCGGAGAACCCTGGCGGCTCCTCGTCGGTCTCGCCGGGCGCATACCACTCGGGCGTCTCGCCGCGACTGTTGGCGTCCCGAATCAACACCGCTCGCAAGCCGCCTCCATAGAGCGCGAGCCGCGTCAGCTGTTCCCCGTGCAAAGTCACCATGTCCCTGACCAGTTGTCCGTTGTTCAGGCCGGGCCATACCCCGCGTAGGTTGCCGCTGTTTACCAGGAGCAGGGTCGGTCGATCGCGTACTTGGTAGAGCAGTGACCTGACCTGGCGCTCGACCTCGTCACGCCGCTCATCCTGGGTGGAGAAGGCCCGGGCTGATCGGATCTGCGTCGGGTGGTCCGACGTGAACTCGTCGGCAGCGAGGGCAAGCAATAGTTGGGCGTATGGGAGCCACTTTTTGCGGGTGTCGTCCCAGCCACACACCGGATGTACAGGATCGCGTGGCCGGATGCGGAGAGCAACCAAGCGCTGTCCCGCCTGTCGGGTCGGACCGTCTGCCTGGCACCGGACGTACCAGAGCGCCAGGTACTGAAGGCCATCCGCCAGCTTGTCGTCCAGCCGTTGGTCCGGCGGGACCACAGCACCGAGTTGGCGCATCCCGTCGGCTACGGCGGACTTTGCACGATGGGCCACGGCCCCGTCAGAGTCTTCCGGAACCACGATGAACTGGCTGACTCGACGGGCCACGGCGCAACCGAGCCGGAGTGCAGACTTGGGATCGGAGTCCCGGACTGGGAAGCGCTCGGGACCGAGCGTCTCCACGATCACCAGCCCTTCCGAGGCCGGTGGGGGGACAAAGTGGCCAGTCGTCCGTGCAGCGCGCTCCCGTACAGCCTGAGCGAGCGCCTGCGCTCGTTTGTGGCCGGACTTCCGGATGACCTCGAGTGGGGCGCCCAGGGTCCCGAGCGGACGGGTACGCAACCTGACTCGCAGTTCGCCGTCCTGCCACTCATGTTCACCATCCACTCCGCAGGATCCGGCAGAGAGGCCCAGCCACTCACGAAGCGCCGCGACCAAAGCGTCCCGGGTCTCCTCGGTCTGCCAGAGTACGTCCACCAACAGCGGACGCCCGTCGAGGGTCGCGCGCACCGCGTCCCGGCGGGCTTGGATTCGGTTCCGGGCCCGCTTCTCCTGCTCCGCCTGGTCTTTCGTCGGGGAGGTGGGCAGCAGGACGGGCTTGGACTTCCGGTGCACGCGTTCAAGCTCAGGTACCCGGCGCAGGAAGGGGCCGATGCCTTCCTCGACCCAGTGGTCGAGCAGCGAGCGTTCCAACGGCATGAGCCCGGCGCCGACACCATGCCGCCCCATCGCGGTGCTGTGCAGGATGCCAGCCGCAACCCCGTTCTGTCCTTCGATCCACCCGACCGGTTCGGCAACCAGATCAGACGGCTTGGGGTAGGCGCGCGTCACGTCCAGTTCGGGCAGCAGGCCGACCAGACTCTGCCGACTCCAGGCGAGCATCCCGAGGCTGCGGTCGTAGGCAAGGGAATTGGCTGTGAGCCGTCGGCGCGGGCCGTGGACACCTGGCCACGGCAGCGGCGCGTCGAGCAGTACGGTCGCACCATGCCCTTCCGGCAGCCATACGGGCGATCCTGTGGCCCAGCGACGGATCCCGTATGAGACATGCACACGGAACCGTGGGGCGAAGGGCACCGTCTGAACGGTGACGGTCACCAGTCCTGAGTAGAACCATGTGTGTTTTCCCTTCGCGTACGACCGTGGTGGCCAGCTGACCAGCTCAACTCCTTGGTCGCGGGTGACCAGCCGGAAGGACAGGTCGACGCCGTTGAGGCGAAGTGGGGAGGAGGCAAGCCTGGCACCGATCCGCTCGGGCAGCAGTTGATAGAGCCTGCGGTCGGGGTGGGCGGTGCCGCCCGGAGAGTGATCCGCAGCCGTGAGGTCCACCGACTCAGTGCGCCACTGCGGGGTGTAGTCGTCGATCAGTGCAAGGGCCCGGTCGAGGGCTGCCCGGTGGTTGGCCATGCGCTCAGGCTCGGGATCGGTGCCGGGCGGCAGGGTCATCACCCAGGAGGCCAGCAGCGGGGAGATCAGCTCCGCGGGCATCTCCTCGGACGCATAGAACCACGGGACCTCGGCGTTGCTGCCGGCCCCCCTGCCCGTGGCCACCAGGCCCGGAGCGGTGGCTCGGAGTAGGTCGTTGAGCTTGCTGATCGGCAAGGCCGTCGGCTGTTCCCGGCGGCGCCATCGCCGCCGGTAGAGGTCCATGAACTCGGCCCGCCACTCTTCGGGAAAGCTGATGACCCGGTACTGCTCAGCCCAGGGTTCCCTGTCCATATCCGGTTCATAGGCTGTGGTACTGATCAGGTGATACACGCGGTGTTCCCTTCATTGGGGGATGGATGGAGGCAGCGGTCGAGGGCTGTCCACATCGGGCGGTAGAGCGCCCGGACGATGTGACGATCGTCGGCAGGCACGTCGGTCCCGGGGGTGAAGTAGGGCTCAAGGACGGAGTGGATGCTGTGCAGGAGGCTGCTCTTGGGAGTGTCCGGTTCCTGGGACGCCCCTCCAGCGGCCAGATGGGGGGAGAATGTGGCGTCGACAAAGGCGACCCTGGTAGGCACCGCACCACGCACGGAACGGCCGATCACCTGCCAGATCAGTACGAGCAGGTCCCAGGTGATCGCTTCCCGGTCATCTCCGAGGGAGCTCCATGCCATGCTCCGGGCGAGCACCCGGTACCACTGAGATCGAGCGAGATCCCTGACCTTGCGGGCACCGAGACCGAGGCTGGGCTCGCTTCGTACCCATTCGTCGAACGCCCCGCCCCTCATGGCCCGCACAATCCAGTCGTTGATCGCGTGTACCGCGAGGCCGAGGTCGTCGGGGCGCGGGTTGGGTCGGGCGAGGAAGTAGATCGACCCGATCGCAGCGTGATCGCGGTCTAGGTCGAGGATGTTGTGTCCGCGCTCGACAGCTAGTAGCGGCGCCACCAGGATCTCGGCGCGGGTACTGGCCAGCGTCTCGACGTCGCCACGGCGCAGGATGGGCGCGTGGTGCTCGTCGCCCTCCCCCAAAACGCCGGCCTCGGGATCGTCGTCCGACACCAGCCGGCGGACCCTGCACTTCCACCGCCTATTGAGGGTGTGCAGGGTGTCCGCCACGACTTTGGATTCCTCATAACTGCCGACGAGCAGCAGGATGTGGCGGCGACTCTCCGGAAGGCGCTGTAACTCCTCCCGGAGACGGCTGATTCCGGCGTCTTCGTCGCCGAGGGCGACGGCCATCCGGCGCAGGATCTCCTGCCGTTGATCGAGTGGCTCGCCGGAGAGTCGCTGCGCGTCGTACTGTCCATCGCAGGTGCAGCCCGCGCGGCATCCGCAGACGCTGCGAATGAACTCGAAGCGGAACTCACTCTGTTCGGCGATCCGGTCCAGGTCCTCCGGGCCTGGCTCGATGATCACGCCTATTTCCACCGGAATGTGATAGCGGCTGGACTTGCCTGCCCAACTGCTACCCGACATCAACAGGACGTTGGTACCAGGGCGACCATCCACCGTCGGCAGGTCGGGCATCTCCCGAAGTAGTTCCCGGCCGACCCCGCTGCACCGGAAGAACCTGAGTTCCCCGGTGCGCACTCCACCGTGATCCGGGCTGTCCATCAGAAACTGGAAGCCGATCACATTGCCCATCGGCGCCTCGGGCACCATGGGTCCGTAGTCGAGCGGCCTGCGGTACATCTCGTTGAAGCCCAGGTTGAGTGCTGACGCGACACGCGGCCACATGGCGTTGATCAGGGCAAGTCTGGGCTCCAGGGCGCTGAGGAGCATGGTGAACTCGAAGCGGGTCACGAGCAGCTTGAGCCAGTCGTCAGAGTTCTCCGGAAGGGGTTCCTTCTTCAGCCGCCTCGCCCTCTTGCGGCTCTTTCCAGGAGGCTGCGGCGCCCGGGGCCGCTCGGCGGCCGCGAGGTGGCGCAGCTCCTCGTACTGCTCAGAGGCTTCGGCCGTGGGCTCCAGCAGCGGGTCCAGGGCGAAAAGGCGGCATACCATCTCCTCCAGCCGCTCGCGGGTTGTTTCGCGCCGGTTGGTGTGCAGGAGTTCGCCCAGCAAGGCGGTGAGTTCCACGCCGTCCTCGGTGTATCGCTGCCGGTCGCCGAACGGATTCTCCCGGAAGGCGTCGAGGATCTCGGTGAGTCGAAGCCGCGGAGCCCGGTGCCGATGCCCGACCGCAGGTCCCAATGCCTCGGCCGACGTCCCCTCACGATCTTCCGGGAGCGGATACCGCTCCTCCACCAGGCGGAGTTGGAGCGTCCACGCGCTGAAGTACCCAGTTCTGACCCAGTTCCGCAGTTCCACATCGCGGACGAGCATGGCCACCAGGCGGTCGGCGGCGGTCTGCGTGGTGTTGACGGCCGCCGACCAGTTCTCCACGTCGCGGTCGGACAACTGGATCCCGCCGGCACCGGCCAACTCACGGATACGGTGCTGGTTGACATCGTGCAGGAAGGACCGTGTGTCGGAGCCGCCGCCGATCAGCGGGATGGCCGGCGCGAACATCCGATCCAACTGCATCTGG
Organism: Streptomyces sp. TSRI0281; assembly: GCF_001905125.1. Classification (GTDB taxonomy): domain Bacteria; phylum Actinomycetota; class Actinomycetes; order Streptomycetales; family Streptomycetaceae; genus Streptomyces. The sequence goes on from NZ_LWLE01000014.1 coordinate 125,628, forward strand.
ACTCGGTCCGCCTCATCGATGATCACCAGGTCACTGCGCCGACAGGCGAGTTCGAGGTACCGGACGCGTTCCGGGTTCTGTGGGTGCGGCACCTTGGAATCCACCAGGCTGGGCGGTGTGGCAACCCATAGGGCCGCGCCGACCAGCTCTCGGGCTCCGTGGTGGCGGGGACAGGCGGACCAGAAAGGACAGGCCAACTGCCGCCGTTCCCAAAGGTCACCGGCGGGATCGCGGCGGCTGGGCTTCTGCAATCGGGCGCAAGGCGCCTCGCCGAATCCCAGCAGATCGTCGGCGAGCTGCCCCTCTGCGTATCGGAGTGCATTCAGAGCGCAGGACGTGCTCAGGTATGCGAACGCCGGATCGTCGTGCGCGAGCAGGTTGCGTCTGCCACGGCCAGCCAACCGCCGGTGCAGTCGCTCGGCGTGCCGCTGGCGACCCGAAGCACCAAGAACCGGCGCGGCAGATCGGGGCACGTATGTGTTGTACCGCTCCACCATCTTGAGCTGTTCCGCGACGTCCCCGACGACGATGGTCGCCCGCATGCCCTGCCGGGCCATGTGCACCGCCAGCACGTCTCGCAGGGTGCTCTTACCGGCGCCGACGATGCCCAGCAGGTGCTGGATCCGTCGCACCTCAAAGCGGTCCGCGCACCGGAACCCGTCCGCCTGGCGGGTGAAGAGGTGGACCGCCCCAAGCCGCCCTGCCCAGTTCTCGGACTTCACGGAATCCATGTACGCCGCTGTCTCCAGCAGGTCGCCCCACAGGAAGGACAGTGGCTTACCGCCGTTCTCCGGCAGTGTCGCGAAATCATGTTCGACCGGTGAGGGAAGGGCTGACTCGGGCAGCTGAACGGTGGCCTGATGCCGTCCGATCGGGAAGGTGTGCCCTCCGGCCGCCGCGATCACCATGGGCCGTCCGGCGAAAGCAGGTGCCTCGCGCAGCAGCCGTTCGTAGGCGTCCCAGCGGTCCGGCGCCACCGATAGCGAACGCCGACGGACGGCTGGAAGACTCAGGTCGGCGACCTCATAGCCTCTGAGCTGCCGGTCGAGCAGCTGGTAATCCTGGAGTGCCTCGGTCCACGCCCTACGCCGACCCCAGGTCCACACCGTGTGCCGGGCTGTGCGGAGAGTCCGCTCGCCAACAGCATCGACGGCTCGCCAAGCCCGTGCGAACGGGTACCCGCTGAACAGTGTCCAGGCGTCCTCTGCCGGAGCTTCTGCCGCGAATGTCTCTTGGAGGAGGAGCCCCACCTCGATCTCGCACAAGGAGACGAGCCGGGCAGTCTTCATCTTCGGGGCGGCATCCGACAGTGGGACGACCACCTCGCGCAGGGACTGGGAAGTACTACGCACGGTTCCTCCTCGATCGATGGGCTGGTCCCGGTGTTGTGAAATCGCTCGCGGCCACGAGGCGCACCTGAGCTCCCACCGGTAGGGCAAGGTCGAAGCGCCGGCGACATCCGGGGCGCCCTGCCATGGCGTCCGGCATCACGATGTCCAGGGGACCGTCGAGCAGCGTGGCGACCTCCGCCGCCCGCAGAGCGGCCAGGCCCGGTTGTTCTCGGTCATAGACCTGGAAGACCCGGAGAGTTCCGTCCGGGCTGGTGACGCGATGGACGCCCAGACCCAGTGGGAGCAGCTGGACCTGATCTGTGAGCCGGGAGCGGACTGTCTGCTCGGTGCGACCGGGAAGTGCCAGGAAAAGCCGGAGCGCGAAGGGAAGAGCAAGGGCCGACTGGGACCCCTGGGACGTTTCGAGTTCACGGTCTCCGGATGAACAGCCACCCTCACACCAAGGGCGCCCGGCCGTGACGTACTTGGCGAGCAGCCCACAATCGCGACAGCAGTGCAGCAGCCCGGCGTCCGGGAAGCGGTCGGGCACAGGACCGTAGAGTCCCTTGACCAGATTCCAGACTTGAGCCACGGCCGGCTGCATCAGCTGCATCGGATCAGGACGGAGCATGACCGGCCGGTCGATGAGGAAGTCTCGGCACGCCGCGAATCGCTCCACGGTGCCGCAGGCAGCGGCGAGTTCGGCGAGCAGTGTTTCGGCTTCCCGCTCCGGCACACCGTACGGGCCGAGGGAGGCCAGTTCGACGCAGGTCCGCGTAGGCTCACCCGCCTCGGGGTGAATCAGGCGGGTGCCAACGGTCAGGAATTCGTCCGGTAACCCTGGCACCCATTCTTCCGGCCCTCGTTCTCGACACCAACGCATCAGGTCCGGTACTCCGGCCGGAACCGGATGGCTGCGGGTCATTCCCGACAACACCACTTGGTCCAAGACAAGTTGAACTCCTGGTGGGTAAGGGAGCCGGAGTGCCGCAGACCGGTTGATCGAGGTCAGTTCGAGCACGCCGCGGGCCACTGCGGCCAGCAGAGCGATGGCCTGTCCGTCCTCGGTCACTGGCCCTCCTCTGAGCCCACTTGCTGCGACTGCCGCACAGAGCACCACCTCGCCACCTCGCAGTGGGCACACTCCGGGCCGGGCACTGCCTCGAACAGCGTCTCCGTATGCCAGCCTTCGACCTGTTCGCGTAGCACCGCTTCGGCGACGGCAAGGGTCGCGGGTGCGAAGGGATCGATGGTGCGCAGATCGGCTCCGGCGGGGCGCAGCAGCTCCAGTTCGACCCGCCCCCGGACCTGCGGGCCGGAAAGTACGCCGCTGCCAATGATCTTCACGGCCAGGGCCAGCTGAGGGTAGGCAGCCAACAGGTCGCGGCGAGGCCGGTCACTGGCAGAAGTTTTAGTCTCCCGCCAGACCCATGAACCCTCGCTTCTGTAGAGCAGGTCGGGTTCCGCCAGGACGAGCAGGTCGGCTGCGGTGTCGTCGAAGGCCATCCTGGGCTCGATCCGGATCTCCGACTCCGGTTCGGCCGTGTGCAGCGGGCAGACCTCAGCATGGTGCCGCAGCAGATCGGCACCAAGCTGCCGCTCCTCATCGGGGAGCCGGTACCCCTCGGGCACCCAGTCCCTCGGGATCTCAGGTGTGCAGGGCGTGCGCGACTGCCGTTCGTGCCGCTCGGCGAGGAAGGCGTGCAACGCCCGCCCACGCTCGGCAGCGGTGCCCCGCTCCACGGTGTCATCAGCCGGGAGCCGCAGGCCGCGCAGGTAGCCGCGGGCCGGGCAACTCTGGTGGCCACGCCCGGTGGTCGAGGACCAACTGCGCCGCGGCTGACTTCGATCGGCCGTCCCCAGTAAGCCCGCGGTCTTCGGAAGCGTCGGGCACACTGGCGCGATAGCACACGAGACGCAGGCGGTACCGGGGCGGTATTCCTGGCTGCCGAGCAGAGCGCGAACAGCGGGCGCCCCGTCCCTCCGGTACAAGGTCAGTGCCTCGGCCCGGCTGCCTTCGAAGATCGGAGCCGTGCGACCGTCGGACAGGGCGAACTGAACGACCCTGACTTCTTCCAGTCGTGGATCAGGGTTCCCTTCGGCCGCTACAAGGGCGGCTATCGCGCGCTCTGTGTCGCTGCGCGTACGGAGGCGCTTGACCACCGGCAGTCGCAGCTCTCGCCGGCGACCGTCGGGGGATTCCAAACAGCGGCCCCAAGCCGTGATCCGGTATTCCACGGCGGCCTGACCGTCGCCGGCCGCTCGCTGATGCTTGTAGACCCAGGGGTTGGGAGCGAGGTGCAGGGCCGAATTCGGTACCGAGTCGGTGGGAAAAGCCTTCCGGTACATCAGTAGCGCATGCTCGGTCCACTGGCGCACCCCATCGTGCAGCGGACGCTGTCGACCTCCGCTCGGCGGGTTCGGCGACGATTCGTCCGCTGGCCGATCGAGCTCGTCGGCCGCAGCCATGAACGGGCCGTTGGGGAACGGATCCAACACCTCAGGTTTCCAGGCGGGCCGTACACGAGGCCGCATCCCGCGTGCCTTCAGCACGTCGGACGCCGGGCACCGGTACCGCTCCGGGCCGAACATGCTTAGCCGCAGGGTGACGGTGGTGGATCCCCCGATCAGTCCGTCGGGTGGCCAGGTCTCTGTCATAATCCTCTCGTTTCTCTAGGCCCCGGAACAGGTTGTCGAACCTGCTGGGTAATCCTCTTTTGACTACGGAGCGAATGAAGTGCTTCCCGGGACTTTTCTCGACGGGCGTTACCGGGTGCTGCGGAAGCTCGGCCACGGCGGCGAGGGTGAGCTCTTCGTCGCCCGGGACGAGTTGGACCGTTGCGAAGTGGCGGTTAAAGCTCAATTCCCCCGCACCTTCGAATCAACGAAGACCTATGCCTCTGCCGCCTTTGCTTTGGAAGACGAGCTTGAACGACTCACATTCATGCGGCATGTACCAGGAATTCCTGAGGTACTGGGAGACGGTTATTACGGGCGGCACCGGGGCCGATACATTGTGATGGAACTGGTCCAAGGCGATACGATTGCGTCCTGGATCAGCGACCACCATCCAGTTCCAGCGGCTGCGGCAGTCTCAGTCGTCGCGCAGCTCTGCGATATTCTGCACGGCGTACATAGGGAGGGCTACGTACATCGGGATGTCTCCGCGAAGAATGCCATGATGCAGCCCAGTGGGAAGGTCAGACTGCTAGACGTAGGCATTTCCGGGCCGATCGGGGAAATCAACTCAGATCCTCGCGGCACTCCGGGTTATGCACCTCCGGAGCAGTACGACAATAAAGCACTACTGACTCCGCAGGTCGATGTCTTCTCCCTCGGCACCATGCTGTTCGCCATGGTCGGCGCCGAGTTGCCTTACAGCGGCCTGGAAGGCCCACCAGATGCCACCACCCCAGCCTTCCCGAACGGGTTTCGTGCCCATATGTCCAATACGCTTCAGAGCCTCGCGCTCGCCATGGTCTCCATCGACCCGGGTGAACGCCCGGATCTGGCTGCGCTGCGGAACTACCTGCGGCCAATGCTGCCCACCCCCCGCTGCCCCGCCTCCCCGAAGGCCACCCGGCCGGACCCGACCACCCCTTACCGGCTTGGCTTGTCGTTGCCGTAACCGGGACGGAGCCAGCACCCTGTCGAACGGCCGTCACGGGAGGCACCTCATACGCTCGACAGCCGCGTCCAGGTCGTTCTCACCCAGTTCTCGTAATAGTGCCTGGGCTTGCTGAATCGCCTCCTCGGCTTCCAGAGGCCGACCGGCTCCGCGGAGGGCGGCCGCAATCCAGACCAGCGTCCGGGCCTCTCTACTGCCGTAGGTCAAGGAGCGATACAGATTACGAGCGCGCTCGAAGTCGGCAATGGCGGCCTCGTGATCTCTCAATACGAGCCGAACTCGGCCCATGCTGAACAGCAGATGCGCCAGGCCGTTGAGATCGTCCGTTCCTTCCAACAGCGTCAGCGAACGCCGGCAGTACTCCAGAGCCGCGTCGTAATGACCGAGGTCGTAGCGGGCACTTCCGATGCCGTTCAGCGCGGCTCCTTGGCCGAGGAGGTCACCAAGTTGCTCGAAAGCGGACAGAGCAGCGATGAAATGCTCCAACGCTTCACCCGGGGCTCCGCTCTCACGGAGTAGAACGCCCAGGATGTGCCTCCCGAGGGCAGCGCCCAGGACATCCCCGTCGTCCTCGCTCACTCGCACTGCGCGTCGTAGTTCGCCCGTGGCACGCGGAAGGTCCGCGAGGCTCCGGTAGGTGCCGGCAAGCATCCGGTGCACCATGGCCACGTCGGCCGGACCGGCCTCCCGACCCGCGGCCTCAAGCGCACTGTTCAGGTACTTGAGCGCGTCCAGGTGGCGCCCGGATCTCCATTGGAAAGTCACCAGGACCATCGGGAGCAGCCACGTGTAGCGGTCGAGCCCACGCTTCTCCGCCAGACCGACGGCAGCCGTGAGGGTTGAGTACTCGGCCTCGAACCAGGACATCGCGTCCGCCGCATGGGTCGGAGTAACCACCTCGACATCAGGGGCTTCGCCGATAGGCAGTCGCCGGGCCGGATCCAGCCTTCGGTCGCACGCCCAGGCGTTGTGCAACAGGAAGCGGAGCACCCGCTCCACGACCCGCTCTCGCTCGTCTTCGTCCTGCCGGTCCGACAGTTCAGCGGTGTAAACGCGGACGAGATCATGCAAGGAGTAGCGCTCGAATACCGGCTCAGTCACCAGGCTCATCCGCATCAGCTCGTCGACTGCGTCACTGACGCTGTCGATACCGTGAGTTTCGAGTGCGCGCAGTGCCACCCAGCTGATCGTCGGCCCCGGATGGACCGTCAACTGCCAGAGGAGGTTCGCCGCCGGTATCGGCAGCAACTTGTAGGAGGTTTCCAGCTGCAGGCGGACGCTCAGGCTCTCCGAGCCCAGGTCGAGAGAACGCAGCCGGGTTCTCTCCTGCCGCAGTTGGCGAACCATGCCTGCCAGCGCCTGGGACGGGCGTTCTTTGATCCGCGCGGCCATGATCCCCAGCGCCAAGGGCAAGCCTCCACAGTGTTCAACCAAGTCGTCAACGAAGGGGACGGCCGCACCCATCCGATCCTCGCCCAACCGGATTCGCAGCAGCTCAACGGCATCGTGCGAGTTCAGAGGAGCGAGGTCGACAAGCTCGGCACCCTCACGAATCGCCAGCCCGTGCAACTGACGACGGCTCGTAACGATCGCCGCGCTTGCCCCCGGGCCAGGAAGCAACGGGCGGACATGGTCCTCGTCGCGCGCGTTGTCCAGGACCAGCAGCAGCGAGCGATCTGCGAGAGCAGTTCGGTAAGCGGAGACCATGCCGTCCATCGTCGGAGTCGCTGGACGTACTCCGAGATCGTTCAGGAACCTGGCCAGGACAGCGCCGTGCCGTTCCGGTTCACCTGACGAAAAGCCACCGAGGTTGACGTAGAGAATTCCGTCCGAGAAGCTCCGTTCGGCCAGGGCGGCCGCCTCCATGGCGATGAAGGTTTTTCCTACACCAGGCATGCCTGTGAGCGCCGCGACGCGGCTCCTGCCCGGTGTCCGGCCGGCAAGGGTCTCCGCTATCCGGTCGAGCTGAGTTTGTCTGCCGACCAAGCCGATGGGTGGGGAGGGCAGCTGCCTGGGGATCTGGCGGACTCGGACAGGTTCGGCACTGTCAGCGGTAGGAGCAGAAGTGTCCGTCTCTCCTGCCAGCAACAGGTGCATGGTGGGCCGAGCGAACTGACGCCCCCAGCGAGCAAGCAACGGCTCGATTCGTTCCGACCTGCCGAGAGCGCGCAGGGCACGCACCTGCGCTTCCAGCAACGTCTCGTCGTCCGGCCAATGGGCCATCGCCGAGTCAGCCCGCTGCAACGCGGCGTGCGCTTCCCCGCACTCGAGCTCGGTCAGTGCACAGGCAATTGTCACGTTCCGCAATTCGGTGGTGAGTTCGATTCTCTTCCGAGAGAAGCCCGTGCCAGCCATGCCCTCCAGAGCCGTTCCCCGCCACTCGCCGAGTGCGGACCGGAGCGCGCTGAGCCGGCGCCGGGGATCATCGGCGATGTTCGCGAGGCGCTGGAAGGCTTGGAAGCGCACGTAGTCGACACTCTGTGGGTCCACCTGGATCCGGCAGAATCCCCGATCGTTCGACTGGACGATGCCCGGGATTTCCATCCGTAACTGATGAGAATATTGGCGAATTCGATTCGCGTTCGACTCCTCGCCCGGCCATAAGAAGTTGGCGATAGTGGCGTGCGAGGCACGATGCCCAGGCGCCATTAGCAGAACAGCGAGAAGTTCGAGGGTCTTCGTCGGCTTCATCGGGGCCGACTGCTCATTTGCCACAGCAAGCACCGGGCCCAGGATGCGAAATTCCATGATCATCACCTCTAGTCGCATGCGGCCTCGCACCGCGTTGGCTTTACAGGCAGGCACTGGAGAAGCATGGCATGGCGAGCGGGGCACCGATTAACGTTCGCCTAACGAAAGCAGTTTGGAACTTCCTATGCTGATCTGCAACGCTTCGAACATTCCACCCCGACCGCTCCAGCGGATCATCGGAGAAGGGCATACGGATGCCCCGCCATGGCGAAGGGGGCACACCACGCCACAGAGACCGAAGGTACGAATTCGGATGGTGGGAAACAGGCCACTTGAACAGGGAGAGATTCATGAAACCCGTACAACGTAAGAACCTTCGGCATGACGCAAGCCGACCGGCACGGTACCGACGGCCCAAGGCGACGGTGCCCCCCAGGCGTCGGCGTAGGCCCCGCCCGCCCGCGCCGCAGCCGCCCTCAGCTGCACACCGCGCCGCTCTTCGCCGACCGGTCCGTCCGACGGCCCAACGGATCTACGAGGCCGAGCTGTTCTCCGACCTCGAGTAGGTCCCGAGGCGGCACAGCGACCTTGCCGAGCTACACGGCCGACACGGAGGCACTTTGGGAGGCAGGCCCGGAAGAACCGGCCTGCCTCCCGGCCGGAGAACCATCAGTAGCCGCGTCCCGATTTATTCGTGCTGGTAAGAGGGGTATAGAGCTTTGGAAAGCTGAGGGCGACAAACGCGCCGGTGAGCCCACCCGCGGGTTGCAGTATGCGTTGCATTCACTCCTGTGCCGGTACGATCAGCCTGCTTCCACCTGGGATTACGCTGCTGGTCAGGACACTGACGGATCTGCCTGAACCCCCGGACGAACAGTTAGAAAGCGTGTTGGGGGCAACCCTCACGAGTTCGAATCTCGTATCCTCCGCCATTGCTCTCACCGGGCAATACGTCGAAGGCCCCCGCAGCTCGCTGCGGGGGCCTTCGACGTTGAGGGTTGCAATTCCCATGGTTCGAGCCTCGATCGCGAGGGACCATACTGCGGAGCAGCTAGCCAGCTAAGGGCTGTCCCGTAATCCCTGGTGGATCAGCGCGCGGCGTCAGATGCGGTGCATCGCAAGGCGGAGGGACGTTCGCATACTGGATGTATTCGGACGTTCCGACAACGCGGCGAGGTGCCGTAGCTGTCGTCGCGCGCCCGCCAGGGATTACGGGACAGCCCTTAGGCCGTGCAGAGAACCGCACAAGGAGAGGAGAGAGCGATGCCACTTGGACGACCAACTCACCGAGGACAGCGGCCGTAGCTCGTGCGTCTACAATCACCGGCGGGGAGGGCGCCGTGAGCGAAGTCGCTACCGGAAGTGAGCCGCACGGAGAGGTCCTCGGGCCGGATCATCCGTTGGTGTGCTCTGAGTTCCCCCACGCACCGCCACTGACAGACACGGCCCCACTCCTGCTTAACACCGGCGACCTCACGTGGGAAGCCGTCGAGCACCTGGTGGCTGCTCTCGCCTTGAAGGTCGACCAAGCCCGCGAAGCCCGGCTGTTCGGACGCCGTGGGCAGCCACAGCAGGGTATCGACGTCGTCGCGTTCCTTGATTCGGGGCCGACTTCGGTGTATCAGGCCAAGCGCTACGAGCGCTTTACCGCAGCCGATCTGAGGGACGCGGTAAAGCGCTATATGGAAGGTACACGCCCCTTCGCGGCCCAGCGCCTGGTCGTGATCACGACTGCGGACGCCTCGGACGTGAAGGTCGTCGAGACATTGGCGGAACTTCGCAAAGCCCACCACAACCTGAAGATCGAACTGTGGGACCAGGGGCAACTATCGAACATTCTAAGGGGCTTTCCTGACCTGGTAGTCCGTTTCTTCGGGAGGGCCACTGCGGAGGCTTTCTGCAGGCACGAGACCGACCGCGCTCCGGACCGTCCCGGCGCGGCGATCGGCATGTTCACCGATCCGTACGCACTGGATGTCCACCGGGTGATCCAGACCGAAGGCGCGGCCACCGACGGCCCCCCGGCAGTGCTTCCCGTCTATGTCGGACGCGGCCATGACCACTCACTGGCGAAGGCCATGAGTAGCGCCATCAGCGGCAACAGCGAGCTCGTCGTCCTCGTCGGTGAATCGTCGTCAGGGAAGACCCGCGCCTGCTGGGAGGCAGTGCAGACCCTGCCCGCAGACTGGCGGCTCTGGCAGCCGATCGCCCCCAGCCCGGGTGAAGCACTCCTCAGGGGCATGGCTTCCGTAGGTCCGCGGACAGTGCTGTGGCTCGACGATCTCGCTGCTTTCCTGTCAGCCCCGGGCAGCGAACAGGGGGCTGCCGTAGCCGCTGGTTTGCGGGACCTGCTGAACGATGCGGCCCGCCGGCCCGTCCTGGTCCTGGGCACGCTGTGGCCCACGGAGTGGGAGAAATTCACCACCCGGCCCGACCCGGGGGAATCCGACCGACACAGGGAAGCCAGGGTCCTCCTCACTGGACGCAGCATTCGCGTCCCCTCGGAGTTCGACGAGTCGGCGCTGAGCGAGGCGCGGGAGTACGCACGTACCGACACGAGGTTCGCCGAGGCGGTCGAATGCGCCCGTGACGGTCGCATCACGCAGTATCTCTCCGCCGCCTTCGCCCTGATGGAACGCTATGCCACCGCTCCGGCGGCTGCCAGAGCGGTCCTACACGCAGCGATGGACGCCCGTCGACTCGGATGCCGGAAGGAACTCCCGCCCGCGCTGCTAGAGAGGGCCGCCGCTGACTACATGGCCGACGACGAATGGGACGATCTGCCGGACGGATGGTTCGATGACACGCTGGCGTTCCTCGGTAGACGGTGCCGGGGCGCCACAAGCCCACTCGTGAAGATCCGCCCGCGACCCAGCGCCCCGGCCGAGGTGGAACCGCGTTATCGGCTGGCGGATTTCCTGGATCAGTTCGGGCGGGTCAGCAGATCGACCATCGGTGCTCCGAACTCATTGTGGGAGGCAGTCGCCGAATTCTCGAACCCAGGTGATTACAGTGGCCTCGCCTGGGAAGCCCGAAACCGAGGTCTTTTCCGGCACTCCTTCCGGCTCCACTTCCGCGCGTTGAAGAGCGGGAGCGGGGAGACCTTGGATTTGGCCGGCGAGCTGATGGAGAGGGCCGGCTGGCACGATCAGGCGCTGCACTGGTACCGCTGCGCGATCGAAGCAGGTGATCACGGGACGCACGCCTCCCTGATCTCGCTCTCCGGCGCACTCGGCAGAGAACGCGAGGTCATGGACTGGCTGAGAGCCCGTGCCGAAGCAGGCGACGACCTAGCCCTGGAGTACGCCGCCGAAGACACTCTCGCGAACCGTGGCCAGGGTGAGGCGATGGGCTGGCTTCAGCAGTTCATCGATGAAGGAAACGCCGTCGCACTTTTTTCGGTCGCGCAGAATGCCGAAGAGAACGGCCGTCAGGGTGAGGCGATCGACTGGTATAGGCGGGCAGCGGAGGCGGGCGACGCAGTTTCGGTGCTTCGATGTGCCCGTCTCGTGGCAACGGAAAGCGATGCGGAGGAAGCCCTCGACTGGCTTCAGGAGTTGGAACGGCGAGGCGTCAGGGTGTCGCGTGCGAAGGCCGAGGCCCTGATCGAAACGGACCGGCCGGTCGAAGCGCTCGCCTGCTACCGGGAGGTCGTAGCCGAAGGTGGCCGCATGGTTTTCGACGCCGCGGCTGACCTGGCGGTCGAATGCGAGGGCATGGAAAGGACGATCGAGTGGTTGGAGGCTCACGTGGCCGCCGGATCGATCGTGGCGTCGGCTTCCTTGGTGCGGATCCTGCTGAACGGCGGACGGACCAAAGAAGCGCTGCGCTGGTGCCGCGAAAATGTTCCGCGGCTGAACATGCCAGCGTTCCTCATAGCGTGCGACCTCTCGCTCGCTGTGGACGGGTACGAGGCAACGATCGACTGGCTGGCCAAACTCGCGGCATCTGGGAACCCCGGCGCCCTGTGGCGATCGGCCTTCATTCGTACGGAGAACGGTCGCCTAGAAGAGGCGCTGCAAAGCGCCAGGGAAGCGGCGAGCCGTGGGGTACCGACCGCCCACCAACTCGCAGGTTTCCTCGCCACCCAGGCGGGACGGACGGAGGAGGCCGTCGACTGCTACCGGCGTGGAGCGCTGACGGGCGAATCTTTCTGCATCGCCGAGTTGGCGGAGGTCCTGGAAGGGCTGGGCAATGAGGACGAAGCGGATCGTGTCCGCCGCTTCGGGCTCGAACCGAGCGGCCGGACGGCATCCGAGTGGAAACCGGTGAACACACGAGTGTCGTAAGGGGTGACCGCTGGCGGGCGAAGGGTTGCAGTTGGGGTTGCATTCACCCCCGTCCGGACCCGTCCGGACAGGTCCGCCTCGGATACTCCGCTGCCGGTCAGGACGCCTACGAACCCTACCGGACCCCCATACGAACATTTGGAAAGCGTGTTGGGGGCAACCCCTCACGAGTTCGAATCTCGTATCCTCCGCCATTGCTCTCACCGGGCAATACGTTGAAGGGCCCCACCGCTTGCGGTGGGGCCCTTCGGCGTTGGTGGTTGCAGTTTTCGTCGCAGTTGTTGCCAGCGGACCGCTGGCGCCTACCGACCGTTCAGGAGCTCGCGGCACACGCCGCAGAACATGGCCGCGTCGCGCCCGTACCGGCGCATCAGCTGGTCGCACCCGGCGCACGGCCCCAGCTCCCAGGGCGGGCAGCCCAGCGCGGCAGCGGCGGCAGCCCGCTCGACGGGCAAGATCAGCGTGGGATTCCGCGACCGATGCGACGGCATCCGAGGCAAGGTGAAGCCGCCGGTCGGCTGCCCCAAGTCTCGAATGGGCCGTGCTTCGCTGACGAACCAACCCTCCTCACCCGCTCGGCAGTTTCGGTCGATCTCCTGCTCGGCGAAGGTGATCTCGTCGTCCTCCTCCTGCCCCGGCACCTCTGGAAGAGGAATCTTCTCGCCGACCATCTGCAGCCAGCGCTCGCAGTCGGCCGCCGAGACCCACATGTGCCGCCCTGCCCGGCCGCTCCCCCGATTGGGCACGTAGACCGGCACGCTCTCCCCCGTCGCGCTCGACAGCACGAGGTCTTCGAGGTGCACCGCCTTCTTCTCCGGCAGGCACAGGGCAGGCAGGAACCAGTCCGAGTGAACCTCGTCACAGTGGCCGGCGCCATCGGTCAACAGGCAGTGGCGCTCGCTGCTGGCCACGCATTTCCAGACCTGGAGGTGGCGGTAGCCACCGCGGATCACCATCTCCTTCCCGCCGGCAATCTCCCTCCAGGGCATGTCGTCCACGCGGGCCCAGGGCGCCCGGTCTATCAAGGAAGCCGTGCGGTCCTTCGCGACCCACAAGGGGGTGATGTTCTGCTGCACGGCGTTGGCCGAGCGACGGTGCACGCTGCTCGGGCTGAGGTGGTGGTACTGGATCTCCCAGCCGATCCGTATACCTCCGGGGCCGGTGACAAGGGCGTCGGAGATGCTCCGGCGGTTCGCCGTAGGCACCTCGGCATCGGCGTCCAGGCCATAGCGCAAGGCGGTCTCGACGATCCGCTCCTTCGTGGCCTTGTGCTGCTCGCTCTCCGGCCGGTGTGGCCTTGTGCGTTACCGGCAGGTGCGAGGCGACGAGCGGCCGGCGGCCCCCGACGCGCCCTCGGCGGATGAACATCCACGGGGATTTGCCGCCCGACTCCGACAGACAGTCGCGGCCGTCATGGTGCGCAAGGCATTCGAGCAGCTGCGGGTCGCGGTCGGCGACGCTCGCGGTGATCTCCCGCAACAGATCGGGACGCCCGGGTGACCGAGGTCAGACAGTGACAGATTGATCTCTAGGCCATATCCGGTGTGCCACACCCCATTTGCCATTTCTCCACCATAGGAACGGGGGTGACTTTCCAACAGAGTGCGTAGTGGAAGGCGGCGGCTCGCGCTTCCGCCGGAGGCGTCCGGCCTCGATGGGCCTGATTTCGATCAACTAGCCCTCGCCTGTCGGTGCCCCTGAGTACAGTCCTGGAAGGGCACTTACTGCGGCTGAACTCGTGGTGTCGTAGGGGCTGACGGACCTTGATCCCTGCGGTATCACCTGTGCATGCGGTATCCACAGGGTGGCGGCCTGACCGCCGACCGTCAGGAGTTCCGGGAACAGTTACGGCTGGAGGCGGCCGAGCGGTTCGACCGGGGCGAGTCGAGCACGGTGATTGCGAAAGACCTGCGCGTGACTGTGCGGTCGGTGCAGAGGTGGCGCCGAATCTGGGCCGGGGGCGGTTCGCGGGCCTTGCGCTCGAGTGGTCCCGCGTCGTTGCCACGGCTGAACGACGAGCAGTTCGCGCGGTTGGAGCGTGAGCTGGCCAAGGGGCCGGCCGCGCATGGCTGGGAGGACCAGCGCTGGACCCTGAACCGGGTCAAGACCGTAATCGGCCGACGGTTCCACCTGACCTACACCATTCAGGGCGTACGGAAACTGCTGCTACGCAATGGCTGGTCCTGCCAAGTGCCGGCCCGCCGAGCGATGGACCGGGACGACGACGCGGTCGCAGGGTGGGTCAAGGAGGTGTGGCCCTGCGCGGAAGGCTCGCGGCGGCCCGTGGAGCCTGGCTCGTCTTCGAGGACGAAGCCGGCTTCTCCATGACGCCGCCGCACGCAAAGACCTGGTCGCCGCGCGGCCGCACTCCAGCAGTCCGGGTCCGTGGCCGCTCCCGCAGACGGATATCCATCGCGGCGCCGACCTGCTACAAACCCGGCCACCGGTCCCGGCTCATCTACCGGCCCCGCCGCGACGACGGCAACCGTGACGGGCGCAAGAGCTTCTCCTGGCGCGATTACCGAGACCTGCTGATCGCCGCGCACCAGCAGCTCGACGGCCCGATCATCCTCATCTGGACAACCTCAACGTCCACAAGGCCGCCGGACTGCGGGAGTTCGCCGAGACCCGGGACTGGCTGACCATCCACTATCTGCCGCCCTACGCACCCGACCTCAACCCGTCGAAGGCATCTGGTCACTCCTACGGCGCGGCAGGCTCTCCAACGTCGCCTTCAGCACGCCAGAGCACCTCGTCCGCCGCATCCGACACGGCCTACGCCCCATCCAATACCGCAGTCACCTCATCGACGGCTGCCTCACCGAAACCGGCCTGACCATCAGACCCGCCTGACGGCAGGGCGACAACACGAGTTCAACCTCAGTAATCCGTCGATTTCCATTAACTGCCGATATGGGAAGCTCCATTCTCCACGTCGTCCGGATGCAATGTGGAGTCCTGGATGCCCAATATGTGCATGAGCGACTTGACTGAAACCGCCCTGCTATTGCCAATCCAGAGCACGCGAAAGGGGAGGGACCCCTTCCTGGCTTTCCTTGATGCATGCGATTCTGAGAAGCCAACGGTACTGGCTGCTTCTTTGAATCCTATATGCTGCGGTAGGAGGTCGGAAAATCGATAATAAAGATTTCCCCCGTCAACCCAGGAGCGCCCGACCTGCGTGGGGCTAATAGCGGGAGTATGCGTCTCGTTGCGGCAGCCATCCCGGATTTTACTATGTAGGCACTTCGCATGGCCCATGGCCCCCATTCGTTGCAACAAGGCCCCTATCCGCTCACCGCGAATTCTCTCATCGGCGTCCGGGTTCCTTACCGTACTCGCATTGATAATTGACGACGCACGCAGAGTGGAATCACCCCAGTGGGTGCCCTCTGAAATCCAAAACTCCACACTATCCGTACATGTTTCCGAGGATCCGACGTCCACCAGGCTTCGAGCGCGGGCGAAGGCGCGAGTCATCATGTCATCTCGCAGCTTCTTGGAAGGTACGCCGTCTGCCGTAGACGACCACGCCTCAAGGAGTCCTTCTATTATCGCCGACCTGATGTCGGAAACTTCATAGTGCCACTGTCGTGCCAGTTCTTTCGACCATCCCTCAAAGTACGGGGTTAGTAAATCCAATGCGATCAGCAGCCATTTCTCTCGCTCCTGTTGATTGCCTTCTCTTGCCAAGGTGACTACTGACTCCCAGAGGCGCAGGCTTGCTATGGATTTCGATCGATCTAGGCGAACCTGCCTACGAAACATCTGATATGTCGGATGCTTCTTGATTGCACAAACCTGAACATCGCCCACGTGCGCGCAGATGGGCTCCCCGCCGCAGTTGCGCAGGATTTGTTCAGTGATGATAGCGAAGACATTGGACATGATTTTCCCCTCATGAAGCCAGATCTGGCCCAAGAAAAATGATGAGGGAGCCCGCTGCTCTTTCACGCTTTCTGCCCTGATCTGACCCAATCGAGTGAATCTGGGTTTGACTGCCCGGTGAGATTTGGGGTATTGGTGCGAGGTCGTCGCACTCGGCAGGTGGCCTGTCCGGGTTGCAGGGCGGGAGCTTGTGAACGGCAAGCCTGTTGGGACACTTCGATCAGAAGCGTCGCCTCTGGAGAACTGAGCTGCGGCTAGTCAAGCGGTGCACCTGCGGCGGGGCCCTCACTCAGTATGCGAATCCGCCGCATCGCCTCTGTCAGCCCGAAGGTGTTCTGAAGGTCACCGCAGGCGCGGCCTTTCTGAACGCGGCGGTGGTGATCGTGGCGTTGATGTTGACCACAATCCAAGCCGTGTGCCGCTTGTTCGCCACAGCAAACCAGGGGGACCCGCCCGGCTGCGGGTGCGGCAGGCCCCATATGTTTCGGCACACCCATTCCCGTGCCCCCGCGAGCTTCATTGGCGTCGAAGGCCGACTAGGCATGGAGCACGATGGAATCCGGCTCTTATCGAGCGGCCCTGATCGACCAGGCGCCCCGGGGCAGGGGCGGCGATACGTCCTGGAGGGAGATCGCCAGCGGCAGCGAGATAGTCATCCGCGACTGTTACCGGCATCTTCAGGTCTGGCGTTGCCTGTCGAGCAGCGCGCCTCACTGTCCCGACACCGACACCGGGGCAGCAGGCCATTGTGGCGCGATTCACGCCGAGTGGTTCCTCCCAGCGCTCTGCGATCCACCGAAGCTTTCGTTCCGCGTCGAGGACCTCGTCCTCACCAGCGCGGTCGGGGGCAGCGTGTCGGTCTTTGTGCCAAGCCGCGGTGGCGGCTGGGCCGGCCGCCACATGCGGTTCCCCGCACAGGGTGCCGGAGCAGGAGGTCGATGACGAGATCACCTTCTCGGAACAGGAGGTCGACTTGTCAATCCCCTCGACCTGTGGAGTCCTTCCTATGCAGCCAGCTTCGGGGTGAGGC
>NZ_LWLE01000015.1:0-66927 GCF_001905125.1 Streptomyces sp. TSRI0281
CTGCCGACAACCCACCCCATGGCAGCCCTACGACACCACCTAACAAAGCCCTACTAGCCGACAGGATCGCCTGGGGGACGCTCCGCAGTTGGCGTGAGCAGTCGTATCCTTGTTTCCATGCCGACGCGTCACAGAGAACTGGTCAGTCCCGGCACCCGGATGAAGTTCCGCTCGCTGGCTACAAACTTGACTCTTCGTACGATTGCCGAGGCGTGGCAGAGCCACAACTTCGCCCCCATCCCCGACGACGAACTTCGGTACACAGACTCAAGCGTCCGCCGCACCAACTTCGAGTCCTACGCTGCAGCCGTTGACTGGACCGACCGCGGCCACGTGACCAGGGCGTTGCGTGTGTTCGAGGACATGATTCGGACCGGACTGCGGGAAGGGTGGAGCGGACCCTGGCTGGACGATCTGGCGGAGCGCATGCAGCAAGACGGCCTGCAGATCGATGAACGCGGCCGCATCACCGAGATTCCGGGCACCTTGACACCAGCAGTCCCTACCCAGGGCTCGTCTCGCACGGGCAACCTTAGGGTGGCGCTCACGGAGGTGTCGCGGCGTCGCATCGCCGAGGCCCTGAGCACGACCGATTGGACGGGAGGGCTGGGCGACCTCTCGTTCCTCGAGCGCCTGTACGACCTCGATGCCTTGCCGAGCCACGACTCCCGTTTCGCGACGGCACGAGAAGACATCGCCAAGCACCGCTACGCCAACGACGACTGGGACAACGACTGGATCTTCAGCGACGACCGGTTTGGCCTGGGGCGCGGCCCGGACGAGACGTTGCTTCGATTTCTCAGTGAGACCGTTCACCCTACTGTGCGCACGGACGAGCAGGAGGTCGCGCATCTCGTGACCGTGCTCAATACGGTGCTGGCTCCTGACGGCTACATTCTGGAGCCCGCGACCGTGATCAGCGGATACCCGGTCTATCGAGCCAGTCGCTTGGCAGATCGGGCGGCATCCGGCGCGTCGACCGGAGACGTTGCCGCGCGAGAGGACCCGGATCCAATGTTCGGCTCCCGGCACAGCCCTGCGCTGTGGAACTCGACCTCCTCGGCGGCGGCCGATGACGCAGCGCGGGTGCGACGTCTGGCCCGCGGAGAGCGCAAGGACTATGCCTGTGAACGACTGCCGTTCGCTGACGGCGGTCAAGCAGACGTATTTCGCGCGATACACAAACCGACGGGTGCCAAAGTGGTGCTCAAGAAGCTCCGCGACCGGAACCCGCCCGAGCGCAAACGCGCCCGGATGAAGCGCGAAATTACCCTGGGCCGATGGCTCGATGGGCACCCGCATGCCATGCCGATCTTGGATGCGGACCCAGGCCACACCTGGTTCGTCATGCCCTACGCTCCCTTCACGGCCGAGCAGCGCAGGGACCAGCTCGCCGAACCATCGGAACTGAGGAAACTCGTCGACGCCCTGTGCTCGGTGTTGTCCGCCACCCACGAGGCAGGGTGGGTCCACCGAGACATCAAACCTGCCAATGTGCTCATGCACGAAGGCCGTTGGGTCCTCGCGGACTGGGGCATCGCCCGACGCCCGCGCGGACAGACCACGGACCCGCAGCGCACCCGCGTCGGCGTACGGTTCGGCTCGGACGGTTTTGCTGCTCCGGAACTCTCCGTCGACGCACACGGCGCTACAGACGCCGCCGATGTGTACAGCATCGGTCAGCTAATTGGCTGGGCCGTGACCGGAAAGATGCCCGCGATCAACGTGCCGCTCGTGCCCCCGGCAGGGCAGTGGAGAAGTGTCGTTCGGCAGGCCACACAGACCGATCCCGCTCGCCGGCCTCCCACTGTCCAGGCGCTGCGCCAGCTGGTCATCCAGGAGACTCAGCCCCCAACGCAGTCAGCCTTCTTGAAGGCGCAGGCCCTTCAGCGTGACATGGAATCAGGCTCTGCCACCGCTGCACACGAGTTGATTGCGTTGGCCGCGAGACATACCGATGACGCCCCGCTCTACTGCGACCTGCTGGTCGAACTGCCCTTGCAGTTTCTCCTGCCGGCGCTGCTGGCCGATGCTCAGCGTGCCATCGACATCGTCCGCGCGATGGCTGCGCTCCTGGGTACACACAGGTCTCCTGAACGGGGGGAAGTTGACGCCACCATCATGTGGCTGATTCAAATTGCGCAGCGGGCGGCAGTGAGCGGTGCGCTCGACCTTCTCGAGGAGTGCTGTAGCGGGGCCTTCGAGTGGGATGCCAACTGGGATCAGTGGGGACCCCAGAAGGACATCGCGGCGTGGCTTCGCACCTTGACGGGGGACAGCGCCAGCTCGGTCGCCTCGATACTGCGCCAACACCCCACCTGCGCACAACACCTCAGTCACCTCGCCAACGACGTCCAGGTCGACCACAGAATCCGAGCCGCGCTGACACAGCTTGGCGACGCAAGTCCCGCCCCCTCAAAGGCCGACGCGGTCCGCCCGTCCCCGCCCGGACTGCGGTGACTCGGGGGCGGAGGGGAGACTGCCTGGGCTCCCTGCGCCTTGCGTCGGACGCACTGCACGCGGTGAGTCCCTCACGGCAGACTGTTGGGCCGGGGCCGAGGGCCAAGTACCACGAGTGGTTCCAGGCCAGCTCGTGGGCCGGGTCGGTGGAAGCCTGCCGCAAGACTCCACCCGCGTCCGAGTGGGAGGGCCCTTGGCGCTGGGCCAAGCAGACCGGATCCGACGAAGGCTGGGGCATCCGAGAACACTGATGGGGTGTCGGCTGGGGTTACGTCCACCGGGACAGGGCCAGCCAGCGCGCTTGGGAGTGGTGGACGGACGGGAGGCCCCTGCCGTCATCTGTTGGCGCGTACCGGAAGGGAGTTTCAGGCGCCAGACCCTCTTTGGCGCGTTGGAGACCGTCGAATTGCAGGCAGCGTACGGTGCCTGTGGCGGGTTCCGTGTGGGCCAGTAGCCACGGAGTCAAGGACCGCAGGGTGCCTTCGCGGGAAGCGAGGATTGGCTGTCCCGTGATCACCGGTGCGGGAGACGACACCGTGTTGGGGGCCGGCTTTCCGACCCCTTGAAGTGTGAGTACCTCAAGGGTGTATTGGTTGCCGTCGTAGGTCATGGAGGTGGGCACTACGAGATCGGCGCGCCAGGAGGATGCTGCGCGGTGCGCGAATCGGCGTAGCAGTTTGTCGAGTTGGTCAGCCTGGTCCGCTGTGGGTGTGTCCCGGCCGTGCGCGAGGGCATTGCGTACAGAGATGAGGCTCTGTACCGGCTGGTGATCAGCTCGCTCCGGGGTGATCCAGGAATGTACTCGCCGGAAATCGCTGCCCGAATCGGGCAGGATCGCGAGAGCGGTGCAGATGTCGAACCAGGTGCCCATGCTCGGGGCTGCCAGCCGATCCGGCGTGATCCCCCGCAGCGGTGCGGGCGGGGTGCTGCTGAGCCCCAGAACGGCGACGAAGCGCAGTATCGACTCCAGCGTGTGCAGGCCCTCGCGGATCTTCTTGTCAGGATCGGCGGCTCGGGCATACCTGGCAAAGCGATGAGCCAGGGGAGTCGGCAGGCGGTGGGTGGCGAGTTCTAGGGATTCGCCCAAACGATCGGTGACGGTCGCTGCGCATCGGTCCAGCAGTTCTTCTCCGGCGGCGTCCTTGACGACCCAGTCGACTGCATCGAGGCGGAGCGCCTCGATGACCTGTTGCTTCGAGCCTTCTCCGGACAGTACGAGGCTGGGAATGCGGCATTTCTGCTCTTTGAGCTGCCGTAGAAGCCACAGACCACCCCATTCCTCGGGCGGCATCTTCATATCGATCAGCAGGAGGTCGAACGGGTGGGTGCCAATCTCCTGCAGAGCGGTGTGGCCGTCTGCGGCGAAGCGCAGGCGAGCGCCTTCCTTGTGCAGCGGTCGGCACAGAGTGCGGGCCACGTCCATCTGGTCGTCGGCAACGAGGATGCGCAGGTTGGCCAGCCTCTGGGTCATGCGGACTCCGTTGGCGTAGAGGTAGTGAGTGGCAGGGTGGTGAGCCACGCGGTGCCGGAGGGCGTGGCGATGAGGCTGAGTTGTCCGCCGACCTTGGCGAGGAGCGAGCGGACTCCGAGGAGGCCAAGGCCGTTGCCTCCGGCTTTCGTGCTGCGGATTCGCTTGCCCGAGTTCAGGGCGGAGGCGATGTCTGTTGGAAGTCCGGGGCCGTCGTCGGAGATTTCGACGGCGGCTTCGTAATCATCGGCGGTCCAGTCCAGGGTGATGGCCCCGCCGTTGCGCAGCGCTTCGATCGCGTTGCCGATCAGGTTGTCGAAGATGGCGGTCAGGGCTCGTGCGCCCAGTGCGACGTGGACGGTGCTCTTGGCCGTGGGAATCGACAGCGAGATGCTGGCAGGAAGTCGGGTGAGGATTGCTCCGGCATAGTGGCGCAGGAAGGCTCCGAGCTCGACGCTCTCGGTGCCCGCTGACGTGAGCATCGAAGTTGCTGCGCGCAGGCGTAGCGCGAGGGTGTGTGCCTCGTCGAGGTGCCGGCTCGCGGCGAGTTGTTGCTGCAGGCGGGCCGTACGGCTCTCAGCGGGTTGGGAGTTAGCGAGGCGGCCGGCGACAAGTTGGTTCTTCAGATCGTGCAGGAGGTCCGCCACGGCTGCCCGATATGGTTCGGGGCTCGGTTGGAGTGCGGCCATGACGGCTTGGGTGATCGGACCCGGTTGGGGCGGGGCCTCGGTCATGGCGACGATCACATCGATGCCCTGTTCGGTCGCCTCTACGGTGATCGCCCTGCTGGCTGTGGACCAGAGCGAGCACACGTCCTCCAGGATGGTAAGCGACGGTGGTTGAGTCGACCGGAATCCCAGTCGCAGCGGCCGCTCTGCGAGGACCTCGACGGAGGTTTCACCCCCACCTGAGACGAGGGTGGACAGTGCGGCGTCGAAGACTGCTCGTGCCCGACCGGAGATCTGGACAGGAGGAAGCGACGGCAGGGTCTCAAGCCGGTCCCGGTGAAGCATCCGCCAGTCGTCGGCGAGATCGGGCAGAAGGATGTCAGGGTCGTCGGAGCCGAGGCACCGGTACACGTCGCACAACTGCACCAGGTGACGTACATGCGCCGTGGTGATGTTTTCAGGGGTCTCGATCCGCTCCAGGATGTCTATCGCTCGCGCCAGGACGGTGTTGAGGTGGTCTGGGACAGCGGGCTTCTCCACGGCCTTCCGGAATGCGTTCCGCAGGTGACTGCCGAGTTGCAGGGGAAGGTCGAGGCCCAGCAGCTCATCCACGCCAACTGCCCACTGGAGCAGCACCGGAGCATCCGAGGCGAGATGAAGCCCGAATAGGCGTGCGTCGATCCATCGTTGCGTTGGAACTGGAGCGGCGTCGAGTATATAGGCCTGCTGGGCGAGGAGAAACCGGGCGAGGGACCGATCCTTCTCCTTGGCGCCGTCAAAGGAGCGGGCCGGGGATCCGTCGGCGAGTCGGTCGAGGACACCCAGCACAGCCAATGACGCGCTGTGCTTCGCGGGTACCTTGCCCGGAACGGCAGTGCCCTCCGTTTTGAGCGTGACGCCCAGCGCCTCGCTGGGCAGAACGGCGACCGCCGTGAACCGTTGCAGGTGGTCCGGCCCGGTGACCTTGTGCTCGTAGGTCACGGGGAGCTTCATGATGCTGGCCGTGCGGCCCAGACGCGTCGTGGGTTCGACCGGTCGTGGCGCGCTTGGTGCCACCAACTGCCATGTCGGGGCCCATTCTTTCGGCCAGCAGTCGGCAAGCGATCCCTGGAAGCCCCCGGCCTCGGAGACTGCGCCGATGACGGCTTGGAAGGAGTCGGCCCCAATTTCCAGGGGTATGCCGAGTGATCGCTGGCCTGCACCGAGGAGCAGCCCTGATGCTAACCCGACCTCATGGAAGGCGGTGTTGTACACATCGTTGGGGAGAGTGACGAAGGCGAATTCGGCGGGGGGCGTTACGACAATGCGTCGTGCAGTGGCGAGCAGATGCTCGTAGCCAAGTATCTGCGACCCTAGGTAGGCAAGGGCCTGATAGTCCTGCTGGCGGTATCTCTCCATCTGGTGGCCATTTTCGTACGCCCATGATGCGTGTACGAGTGCTTGGGAGAGCAAGGGGCGTGACGTCTCAGGAAGTGAAAAGAGCGCCTCAAGGTGCCGCACGGTCCCTACATGGGCGCGCGATGCGGGGATCTCCTGGGCGCGCGGAGGCGGTGAGACAGCGGTGTCCCGCGCCGCAAGGACCTGAGGCACGTGTCGTTGCAGGAAGTCGAGCGCTGCCAGCTGACTGGCGGCCTTCTTGCTGCTGCCGCTTCCCTTGCCGGTCCGCCGACGCGTGTCAGTGACAACGGCCCGGAAGGCAGGGGCATGCTCGGGGCCACCGCGCACGTACTCCCAGGTCAACGCTGCGTGGCCCACAACCTCATACAGGGCGGTTTTCGGGTCGTTGATGCTGGATGCGATCTCGCGCTGCTGCGTGGCCAGGTGCTCCTCGAGCAGCCGTCTGGCTACTTCTTCCTCGCCTTCCAGGCACAGCACACCGATGAGTTGTTGGCACAGAAGAGTAGTGACCTTCGGCGGAAGCGTATTTCTGTCGAGTCCGATGCTCAGGGCCGCGGACTTTCCGAGCCACTCCTGACATGCGGTCCAGGCCGGAAAAGTAGCGACAATCCGGGCCACATCCTTGCTCATCGTCCCCGAGGTGGGATTCGCGGCACGGCGGTACCGCTCCACCGCGGCCGTCTTCCACAGGAACGCACCGCCCAGTCTGCTGAGAGCGTCCAAGGAGGACTGTGCGACACCTGGTAGCGCCGCCCGGCTCTCGTAGAGGTACGACCTGTGTACCAATGCCACGGCGATCGCGTTTCGTGCCCCGTCTCTCAGGGCGGGAAGTCCCAGAGCGTCCAGGTGCTCGAACGCTGGCGCAGCCTCCCGGACTCGCGTTTCAACGGAAAGTTCAAGCACGCCAAGGCGTGCCCGGCTCCGATCATTCTCAACGGTCGTCATATACAACCCACCCCCGTTGGTCCGTCAGCTCCCCACGAAACAGTATGGCCGAGGAGCAGTGGGATGGTCTCGAACTTCGCTTGGCACAAGCAATGTTGCCAAGCCGGCGCGGCTCCATGACCGGTTCCGTCGCCGGAGGGTCTTCGCGATATGCTGTGGCAACGGAAGTATCGCGGCCACCTCGTCCCGACCCCGGCGCGTACGAGATCGGCGTGGACACATACGCGCAAGAGGCTCCGGGCGGTGCATCTTGTGCGAGTGAGCTTGCCGGTCGGGCGGCCCAACAGGGCGCCCTGGCCGACTGGAGAATGTGTGCCGCCTCCAGCGGGATCTAGAAGCACGCGAAGTGCGTTGGCCCTTTCGCCTCGTCCTGGTCCCCCTGGCTCATCCGCAGCTCCGGAGTCGACCCAGGAGGAAGACGTGCCGGTGCTGGAGAGCACGCCCCTGGGTCTCAATGTTCACGCGAACCACCGACGGCGTTGCCGCGTCCGTCAGGTGCTGGAATTGCTGTACCCGGTCAAGTTGCTGTCGGCGAGCGCCCAGCCCCTGTGGCGCGCCAGAGGGAGACAGCCGCGCCTCACGAAAGTGTCGCCAGTCGCGAAACGACCACGGTCTGAATGCTGCGCGCGTGTAGCAGGGCGCCCGCGCTGAAGTACACGCGTGGGTGAGCTTGCGCGTTGTCTTTCGGGGTGGCAACGAGGGATTTCGCCCGCATCGTGGGCGTTCCGGAGTGTGTCGGGGCCTGTGGCGCCGGCTGGCCCGCTGATGACGGATCGTCGGCGCTTGCTGTGTGCTGCGTGCCCTCTGACCTGGGTCCTACTGAGGTTGAACTCGGGATGTCGTGCTGCTGGTCAGGCAGGTCGGATGGAGGCCGGTCTCGGTGAGACAGCCGTCTATGAGGTGGCTGCGGTATTGGATGTGCCGCAGGCCGCGTCGGACGGTCTGGACGAGGTGTTCTGGGGTGCTGAAAGCGACGTTGGAGAGCCATCCGCGCCGTAGGAGTGACCAGATGCCTTCGACGGGGTTGAGGTCGGGTGCGTAGGGCGGCAGGTAGTAGATGGTCAGCCAGTCGCGGGTTTCGGCGAACTTTCTCAAGGCGGCTGCCTTGTGGACGTTGAGGTTGTCCCAGATGAGCACGGTGGGGCCGTCGAGCTGCTGGTGGGCGGCGATCAGCAGGTCCCGGTAGTCGCGCCAGGAGAAGCTCTTGCGCCCGTCACGGTTGCCGTCGTCGCGACGGGGCCGGTAGATCAGCCTTGACCGGTGTCCGGGTTTGTAGCAGGTCAGCGCGGCTATGGATATGCGCCTGCGGGAACGTCCGCGGACCCGGACTACCGGGGTGCGGCCGCGTGGCGACCATGTCTTCGCGTGCGGCGGCGTCATGGAGAAGCCAGCTTCGTCTTCGAAGACGAGCCAGGCTCCACGGGCCGCCGCGAGCCTTCCGCGCGGGGCCACACCTCCTTGACCCACCCCGCGACCGCATCGTCGTTCCGCTCCATCGCTCTGCGGGCCGGGACCTGGCAGGACCAGCCGTTGCGCACCAACAGCTTCCGCACGCCCTGGATCGTGTACGTCAGGTGGAAGCGCCGGCCGATCACCGTCTTGACCCGGGCCAGCGTCCAGCGCTGGTCCTCCCAGCCATGCGCGGCCGGCCCCTTGGCCAGCTCCGCCTCAAGCTGAGCGAACTGCTGATCGCTCAGCCTCGGCAGCGACGCCGGCCCCTGCGACCGCAAGGATCGCGGACCGCCCTCGGCCCACGCGTGACGCCATCGCTGGACCGATCGGACACTGACCCGCAGATCTCTGGCGATCGCGGTACTGCCCTCGCCCAGGGCGAACCGCTCGGCCGCCTTGAGCCGTAACTCCTCGCGGAACTGCTGTCGTTCGGCGGTCAGCCCGCCCCCTTGTGGATACCGCATGACTCCGGTGATACCGCAGCCACCGGCCAGCCGTCACCCCTTACGACACCACGAGTTCAGCGTCAGTAACCAACGTACCTGGCTATGCGGAGGGTTGGGAGAGTGTGGAGGTGGACGAGGAACGAGCAACCGAGCGCGCACTGATGAGCGTGCTGCACGCGGCGTTGGACGACGAAGAGGGCGGCGTGACACTCCGGGGGTCTGTCCATGAGCAGCCCGGTCATCCACGAGTTGGGCATCTGGCTACGGAGGAGCTGAGCTTCGACGAGCAGGAACAGCTAGTCGTCACCCTGTCCGCCAGCCTTGAGGCGATGCCGGAGGACGAGTTCGAGGCCAATTTCCGCAAGCTCGACCGAGAACACCAGATCGAAGTCGAAGACGCCATCCGCGACTTCGCCGCTCATGCCGTCGGTGACGAGAGCTGGGACCAGTGAGCCAGGGCTCCGCCGACAGGCGGGCATCTCAGTCGCGGTGGAGCAGCCGCCCACCCACCATTGGGACGGCCAGACGTGATGCGTGACCGCACCGGGGGGACGGGGTCCGCTAGATGAGGCAGTTCGAAGTCGCGGCTGTTGTGCAATGAGTGAGTGGTCGGAGGAGCGGTGGTGTCAGCCTTGTGAGAGTGCGGCGAGGTCTGGGTCGCGTTGCCGGGTTCCACGGGGGCGACTTGGGGACCAGTTGGGGACCACACGGTGTGCGCGATGGTGCACGACGGAGCCTGCTGTGCACATTATCCGCCCCGATTAAGTCTGTTATGTCCAGAAAATACCCTTGGTCCCTACTCCTGGGGGTCAAGGGGGCGCAGGTTCAAATCCTGTCGTCCCGACTGGAGACAGTCGCAGATCAGGGCCGGTTTCGGAGAAATCCGAAACCGGCCCTTGACCGTTTTTGGGGACCAGTTGGGGACCGGCGCCCTTGACCGGCGTCAGTGGGTCATGGAGATCGGGCCCTGCAGGGAGCGCCGCCCCTGCGGCCGTGACTTTGTGTATGTCCGGGTGCGGGTAGCGCTGGATGGTGGTCTGCGAACCGCGACCGGCGATCCTGCGGAGGGCGTGCAATCCGGTGTGCCGGAGGTCATGGCGGCATAGATGCTTGTAGCCGAGCTTGGTGACCACGTCGTCCCAGTGTGTGGCGTCGCGCAGGACGGCGGTGGAAATGTGTCCGCCTCGCGGGCCCGTGAACGGGCGGGCGTAGGGATTGGGGTCGGTGGACAGGATGGGCTGGGCGGCGAGGGGGCGGATCTCCTCGCCGATGGGAACCTTGCGGGCACGCTTGCCCTTGGTGCCCTTGTCGGTCAGCCCGCCGGGCGCGGGGGTGGTCTGGCGTCGCACGGTCCAGATCCACTGGGTGGTGTCGATGGCTCCGACGCGGCAGCCTGAGGTCCCTCCGATCCGTGCGGCGGTGCACGCGGCGAAGACGACCACGTCTCGGCACGACACGCATCCGCCGGCCTGACAGGTAGGGGTCGAGTGTTTTCAGCTCCAGGCTGCGCAGGGCGAGGTCCATGTTCGCGTTGCCGTATTCGGCGAGCTTCATGGTGGCGAGCGAGGGGGACAGCCCTGCCCCAGCGGCTTCGATGATGGACTGGAGCCACTCCTGCGCTTCATCCTCGTCCGCCTTTCCTGCTGACAGGGACAGGCGCCGCTTCGTGGCCGGATCGAACCCGCGCTCGTGCGCGGTAGGGGTTGAGCCGATCGGGGCGGTAGTCGATGTCGGTGGAGAGTGGAACGCCGACCGGAACAATGGGTTTCTCGGCCATCAGCCTTCTCGGCGCGGGACGGTCCGGTGGCTGTGCAGCCATTCGTCAACGTCGAGCGCGCTGTACACGATGACGCGTTCCGAAACGGAGGCGCAGCCGTTCAGCGGAGCTGTTCGAGACCTTGGTCATGCTGCGCTCTCGCAGGCAGCTGTCTGTGCCGGTTCTGACGCCTGACGTGCCGCAGCGCGGGTCGCGATCCAGCTGGTGAGCGCCACGGCAAGAACGGCAGGAGCGAGCGCCCAGGCTGCGAGGTCGGCCGGGCTGGTGCCCGCGGTGAGCAACGCGCCGCCGAGGGCAGCTCCGACCGCGGAGCCCAGGTACATCGCGGCCATCTGGAACGCGATGATGGGCATCGCCCGCGCGGGCCGGTCCGCGGTGAGCGTCTGCTGCAGCGTCGGGACGCTCGCCCAGCCGGCCGCGCCCCAGACCGCAGCCGCGATCAGCCACACGGTCGGCGAAGAGGAAAGCCACGCTGCGGCAAAGCTCAGCGCCAGCAGGGCGGGCAGCGCGACCAGCAGCGTCTTGGGGCCGTAGCGGTCGAGCGGCTTGCCGATCAGTGCGGAGCCGGTGACGCCGCCGATGCCCCAGGCCCAGACCAGGGCAAAGCCCAGGTCCCCGAGCCCGCGGCCCTCGGCCATGGGCAACAGGTAGGTGTAGAGGCCCAGGCTCGCGACGCCCAGAAGGAAGGCGGCCGCGACGCCGACACTGGTCCGGCTCGATCGCAGCACCGTGAACGCGGACCCGCCCGCCGCCGAGTCGAGACGGGGGAGCGTCTTCGCGCGGAAGGCCAGCGCCGCCATGCTGACCACGCCGATGAGCACGACCAGGGCCATGGTCCAGCGCCACCCGGCGTTCTGGCCGATGATCATCCCGACCGGCACGCCCGCGACGGTGCCCGTGGAAAGCCCGAAGGTCACCAGGGACATGGCGCGGCCCCGTTCGTGGTCGGCGACCATCGCGGCGGCAGTGGCGGTCGCCACGGCCGTGAGGATGCCCGCGCCCACGCCGGCCACCACGCGCGAGGCGAGGAAGACCTCGATGCCCGGCGCGACCGTGGTGACGAGGTTGCCGAGGTTGAACAGCCCGAGGGCGATGAGCAGCGCCCGTGCCGTGCTGCCGCGGGTAAGCCTTCCCGACAGCAGTGGCCCGGCGACCGCGTAGGCGGCGGTGAACGCCGTGACGCCCAGGCCGATCATCGACACCGTGCTCGTCAGCGAGTCGGCGATCCGGGGAAGGACGCCCGCGACCACGTACGCGTCAACCCCCAGCGAGACGGCGGCGACGACCAGGGGCCACACCTTGCGG
Source organism: Streptomyces sp. TSRI0281 (assembly GCF_001905125.1). Taxonomy (GTDB): domain Bacteria; phylum Actinomycetota; class Actinomycetes; order Streptomycetales; family Streptomycetaceae; genus Streptomyces. The sequence goes on from NZ_LWLE01000015.1 coordinate 11,920, forward strand.
ATCATGCGTCGGCCTCCCCGCGGTCGTCGGCGGCGCTCTCGTAGCCGGTGAGCACCGTGCCGAGCAGGCCCGGGAAGCGCGCTTCGAGGTCATCCTCGCGCAGCCGGATCATGCACTTGCGGCCCTCGGCGCGCACGAAGACCACGCCGGACTCGCGCAACAGGCTCGTGTGGTGGGTCAGCGTCGAGCGCGGCAGTTCGGGGCCGAGGTCGATGCTGTCGGTCTCGCCCTGCTCGGCGAGCATGCGCACCATGTTCAGCCGCAGCGGCTCGCTGAGGGCGAAGAGCACGCGCGGGATCGCGATCTCGTCAGTATCTGGGTGGTGATAGGTCCGCGGGGGCAACGGTCATCCTCAATCGTTCGAAAATAGTCGCACAATAATCGTGCGGGAATTCTGGCACGATTGAGTTGGGTGAGCAAGCCGAGATGGGCCGGCGACTACCGACGGCGGGCGTCATCGTGAGACGGTCGCCCGCCGGTCGGCGGGCGACCGCGGTGCGGGAGGTTCGCGTCGCGGGTTGGCTCGCGGACAATGACGTCCGCGCCATCGTGCCCTTCGACGTCGGCCAGCCTGTCGAGCGCGCTGGGCGAGTAGCCACGCTCTGGGACGAGGTTCCGCTCCAAGCTCACGGCTCCATCGCCGACGTGGCACTGGCGCTCAAGGAACTGCACACCCGCGTCCCCCGTTATCTTTTTCGCGGTCCTGCAATGGGACCGCTGGCCTCCGGGCCCGGTATGACTGTGTCCCCTCTGTCGAAGGCATGACCTGGGGGGTGGTGTCGCCGGGTCCGTGGGGTGCTGTCGGAGACGCTGATGAGAGACCCGGCCACCGCCCGGTCCGGCGCAATGCCGGGCAGAGACGTGGGCGGCAGGTCTGCATAACGTGGATGCGCGAGCACGGTGCCGTTGCCGAGGCCGGCATGGTCAACGACCTGGAGAGGGTGCGATGTTCGACATCGAAGGCGTGGGCGTCTTCCTCGGGATGGACGTCGGCAAGACGGCCCATCACGGTCACGGGCTCACCCCGGGCGGGAAGAAGGTCTTCGACAAGGCGATGCCCAACAGTGAACCGAAACTGCGGGCCGTCTTCGACAAACTCAGGGCCAAGTTCGGCACCGTCCTGGTGATCGTGGACCAGCCCGCCTCGATCGGCGCCCTGCCCCTGACCGTCGCCCGCGACGCCGGCTGCCAGGTCGCCTACCTGCCCGGACTCGCGATGCGCCGGATCGCCGACCTCTACCCGGGCGAGGCGAAGACCGACGCGAAGGACGCCGCGGTGATCGCGGACGCCGCCCGGACGATGCCCCACACGCTGCGGTCGCTGGAGCTGACCGACGAGATCACCGCCGAGCTCACGGTGCTGACCGGCTTCGACCAGGACCTCGCGGCCGAGGCGACCCGCACCAGCAACCGGATACGCGGCCTGCTCACCCAGTTCCACCCCTCGCTGGAGCGCGTGCTCGGCCCGCGTCGAGCCCCCGGTGCCGTTCGCCCCCGGTGCCTGGCTTGCCACGCTCGCCGCACGGCCGCGGCTGACCGGCCGGTTGCCCTCCGGGCCCGGCGGGCACCACTTCACCTGGACGCCGTGCGACGTCACGCGCGCGGGGCGTATAGGGCATGTCCGCGTGCCGGCAGGCACGTGCGGCCGCTAACCGGCACGCCTACCTCGCTCGGCATGTGACCGACGCCGCCGACCGGTCCGGGGGAGCGAGCCTCGCGCCGAACCATCCGGGTCAAGGGAAAGACGCTCGCTTCCCGCCCCGCGCGCCCGCCGGGGATTGCGGGACAGTCCTTGGCCCGGTGAAGGGCCGCCGACCGTCATGTCGCACCCTGTCCGCACTCGCGTTCCGTCACACTGCGCACTGTGACGGATGCACGGAGTGGTGGAGGTGCGGGCTCGGCCGGTCCGCCGGGCCCGGCCGCGGGGGCGCCCGGACTGGGCGAGGAGCAACTGCGGGTGCTGCGGCGGGTGGGGCGGGAATGGGGGCGGGTGTCGGCGGCTCCGGAGGTGTGGCGCCGTGCCCTGCCGGTCGATCCCGACCTGGGGAGGTTCCCGCCCGTGGCGGAGATCCAGCCGGCCGGGTTCGGGCGTCTGGTGAGCATCTCCGCGCTGGGGCCACGCACGGCGGGAGAACAGGTCGATACGGAGGAGCTGCCCGCGGGACGCCCGGGTCGTGCGGGGGTGCGGGCCCGGCGGGTGCTGCTGGGTGCGGCGCTGAAGAGTTCCGCGCTGGTGACCGAGCGGATGCGCAAGGCGCTGGCGCTGCCGGTGCTGTCGGCCGACGCGTTGTCGTCGGTCGCCTACGGCCCGGAGGCGATGCTCGCGGTCCTCGTGCTGGCCGGTACGGCGGGGCTCACGTACTCGTTTCCGGTCGCCGCGGCGATCGTGTTCCTGATGTTCGCGGTGGGGCTGTCGTACCGTCAGACTATCCGGGCCTATCCGCACGGCGGCGGGTCGTACATCGTCGCGAGCGACAATCTGGGCCCGGTGCCCGGACTGATGGCCGCCGCCGGGCTGATGACCGACTACATCCTCACCGTGGCCGTGTCGATCGCCTCGGGGATCGCGGCGATCACTTCGGCGCTCCCCTCACTGGCCTCCGCCACGGTACCCATGGGTGTCGGAGTGGTCGTCCTTCTCCTGGCGGGGAACTTGCGTGGGGTCCGGCAGGCCGGAGCCCTGTTCGCGGCCCCGACCTACGCCTTCATCGTCGCGATGTTCGCGCTGATCGCCTTCGGTCTGGCGGACTCCGCAGGCCGGGGATTCGAGCCGCGCCCGGCCCCGGCACTGGCTGTCACCGAGACCGTCGGCCTGCTGCTGATCATGCGGGCCTTCTCCTCCGGTGCCACGGCGATGACCGGCATCGAGGCGATCTCCAACGCGGTACCGGCGTTCAAGACCGTCGAATGGCGCAACGCCCGTACGACCCTGACGTGGATGGTGTCGCTCCTCATCACGATGTTCGCCGGGATCGTGGTCCTCGTCCATCTCGCCGGGGTGGTGCCCAGGGAGCAGGAGACCGTGCTCTCCCAGCTCGCCCGTCTGAGCTTCGGTTCGGGGTGGATGTATGTCTTCATCCAGGCGGCCACCGCCGCGGTACTGCTGCTGGCCGCGAACACCGCGTACAACGATTTTCCCCGGGTGCTCTCCCTGCTGGCGCGCGACGGCTACGCGCCGCGGGTGTTCATGCGCATGGGCGACCGCCTCGCCTACAGCAACGGGATCGTCCTGCTCTCGCTGGCCGCCGCCCTGGTGTTCGTGGCGTTCGACGGTTTGACCGGGGCGCTGATTCCGCTGTACGCCGTCGGGGTCTTCCTCGCCTTCACGCTCTCGCAGACGGGGATGGTCGTCCACTGGTGGCGGCTGCGTGACCGCCACTGGCGCAAGAGCCTGTTCTTCAACGCCACGGGCGGTCTGCTGTCGGCCGTGGTCTTCATCACTGCGGGCATCAGCAAGTTCACCTCCGGGGCGTGGGTGGCCATCGTCGCCGTCGTCCTCTTCCTGCTGGTGACCACACGGATCCGCCGTCACTACGATGCCGCCCACGCGGCCCTGCGACTGCATCCGCACAGCATCGAACTGCCCGCGCACAGTGCGGAAGGGCCGCTGCCGGGACAGCCGCCGCCCGTCGCTCCCGAAACGCGCGCCGCGCCTGCGGACGGAAACGGGGAGGACGAGGAATTCCCGGAGGAGATCCACCATCTCTCCGTCGTCGCCGTCGCCGCGCTCGACCTCGCCGGTATGCGGGCCCTCGCCTACGCGGCCTCGCTCCAGCAGCCCGTCCTCGCCCTCCACATCGGCCTCACCGAGGAGGAGGCCCGGCGCTTCCGCGGCTACTGGACCCTGTGGGGCGACCACCTGCCCCTGGAGATCGTCATCTCCCCCTACCGGGCCGTGGTCGCCCCGCTCGTCCACTACATCGAAGCACTCCACCGGCAGCACCCCGATCTCACCCTCACCGTCATCCTTCCGGAGATCGTCACCCGGCACCGACGGCACCAACTCCTGCACAGCCGCACCGCCACCCGCCTGCGCCGCGCCCTGCGCCCCCTCCCCAAGATCGTCATCACCACCGTGCCCTTCCACCTGTAGTCCGCGGTCGGCCGACGGCGGCAGCCGAGCGGGCCGGGCGGCTCCATTGCCCCACGTGACTACCTCTGCATGAGAGGTAATATGGGCATATGCCGGATAGGGGAATCCCGGGGGAACTGGGTGACCTGCTGGCCGGCGTCAACCGGCTCGTACGGCGCAGCCTGCGCGGCGGTCCGACCGGCCCGCCGATGCCGGCGGCCCAGGCCGAACTGCTCCGGCTGGTCCAGGCGAACCCCGGCATCCGCGTCTCGGCGGCGGCCGGGGAACTGCGCCTCGCCGACAACTCGGTGTCGACCCTGATCCGCCAACTCACCGGGCTGGGACTGATGGTCAGGGAGCAGGACCCGCAGGACGCCCGTGCCGCATCACTGTGCGTCACACCCGAGGCCGCTGAACGGCTGCGGGACTGGGACGACCGACGCGCCGCCGTCTACCGGGAGCGATGGCCGCAGCTGTCCGCACGGGACCGGGCGGCACTGACCGCCGCCATGCCCGCGCTGCGCAGACTCGCCGCCCTGCTCCATGAGGAATCGCGTACGCCAACACAGAGGTGATCCGGCCATGACCGCAAGCGCCATCGAATGCACCGGGCTGGTCTACCGCTTCGGCGCCACCCGCGCCGTCGACGATGTGGACTTCGCGGTCACCGCGGGTGAGGTCTTCGGACTGCTCGGCCCCAACGGCGCGGGCAAGACCACCACGATCAGGGCGATCACCACGCTCCTCCCCGTCCCGGCCGGGATGATCCGGGTCTTCGGCCACGATGTGGCCAAGGAACGGATGGGCGTGCGCCGCCTGCTCGGCTACGTCCCGCAGCAGCTCTCCGCCGACGCCGCCCTCACCGGGCGGGAGAACGTCACCCTCTTCGCCCGCGTGTACGACGTACCGCGCCGCGAACGCCCCCCTCGGGTGGCCCGGGCCCTCGACGCCGTCGGTCTCGGGGACGCGGCCGACCGGATGGCGGGTACGTACTCCGGCGGTATGGTCCGTCGTCTCGAACTCGCCCAGGCGCTGGTGAGTTCGCCCCGCCTGCTGATCCTGGACGAACCGACCATCGGGCTCGATCCGATCGCCCGTACCAGTGTGTGGGAGCGGCTCGACCAGGCCCGTGCCGCCACCGGGATGACCATCCTGGTCACCACCCACTCCATGGACGAGGCGGACCGGTACTGCGACCGCCTCGCGCTGATGCACCAGGGCCGGATCAGAGCCCTCGGCACCCCGGACAGTCTGAAGTCCGGGCTGGAGCGCCGTGCTCCGGCCGGCCGCGCCCCCACGCTGGAGGACGTCTTCCGCCACTACGCGGGCAACGGTCTCGACGACGACGAGGGAGGCGATTTCAGTGATGTGCGCAGCACACGCCGTACGGCGTCCCGTCTCGGCTGAACCCGGCCCGCTGCCCATCGAGCCCTCCCGGGTGCGCACCGGCTGGTCCGTGCTGCCCTCGCGGGTGGCCGCGATGTGCGCGGTGGAGCTCCAGAAGCTCCGCCACGACCGGACCGAGCTGTACACCAGGGCGATCCAGCCGGCCCTCTGGCTGCTGATCTTCGGCGAGACCTTCACCCGGATCGGCGCGATACCCACGGGGCACGTGCCCTACCTCGACTTCCTCGCCCCGGGGATCATCGCCCAGTCCGCGATGTTCATCGCCATCTTCTACGGCATCCAGATCATCTGGGAGCGCGACGCGGGCGTGCTGAACAAGCTGTTGGTCACCCCGACCCCGCGGTCCGCGCTCGTCACCGGCAAGGCGTTCGCCGCCGGTGTGAAGGCGCTGATCCAGGCCGTGGTGGTGATCCTCATCGCCGCGGTACTGGGGGTCGGGCTCACCTGGAATCCGCTGCGTCTGGCGGGGGTGGCGCTGGTGGTGGTCCTGGGATCGGCCTTCTTCGCCTGTCTGTCGATGACGATCGCCGGCATCGTGCTCACCCGGGACCGGCTGATGGGTATCGGTCAGGCGATCACCATGCCGCTGTTCTTCGCCTCCAACGCGCTCTATCCGGTGGCCCTGATGCCGAGCTGGCTCCAAGTGGTGAGCCGGGCCAATCCGCTGAGCTACGAGGTGGACGCCCTGCGCGGCCTGCTGATCGGCACCCCGGCCCACCTTCCCCTGGATCTCGGGGTGCTCTGTCTCGCGGCGCTCGTGGGCATCGTCTCCGCCTCGGCGCTGATGGGCCGGCTGGCCCGCTGAGGGCCCACCGGCGCATCGGTGAAGGATCGGCCGGTGGGCGGAGCGAAGAGGAAGGCGGTCCGCGCGCCGAGGGAGAGCGCGCACCGTACGGATGTTGTGATCATCGGCGGCACTCCGCTCCTTCGCCGGGAGCCTGTGGGCGTGCCGCGCATGCTACGTGATCGCCGGCCCCGTGGGGGCGGCCTTTGCCCCGGGCGCGTAACTCTGTACAGGATGCGGCTGCTGAGTACCTTTCAGGCAGTTCGGGTCGGGCCCGTGCGGGTCGGGCGGCTCCGGTCGGGGCTGTCCGGGCGCGTGAAGGGTGAGGGCCCGGTCGCGGGAGAGCGACCGGAGCGTCGGAAGAACACGGGTGGGGACGAGCATGGTGGTGCGGGGGACGGCGGAGGAAGTGCGGGCCGCGCGGTGGGCCGAGCGGTTGTTCCGGAAGAAGGTACCGGCGGGGCGGGCGGTGCCCGAGCCGCGGGGGCCCGGGGCCGTGTGCGCGGCCGTCGAGACGTTCGCGCGACTCGCCGCCGACGCCGGAGTCATGCAGGACTCGGTGACCGGCGCCCGGCGGGGCGCCAAGAGGATGTCGACCGATCGCCTCCAGGGGCTGTCGGAGGTCGTACAGAACGCGGAGGACCTCGGCGCCACCGAAGTCCGGGTCCTGGTACGGGAACGGACGCTCCTGATCGCCCACAACGGCAGGCCGGTCCGGCTCACCGACGTCATCCCGCTCTCGATGCCCTGGGTGACCAGCAAGGCGCAGGACGCCGAGGCGACCGGGCGGTTCGGGATCGGCCTGATGACGCTGTTCACCTTCTCGCCGTCGATCGAGGTGCACAGCGGCCACTACCGGCTGCGGATCGCGGAGTCGGGTGTGGGACTGGCGCCGGCGCGCACCTTCCCGCCCCACGTCGGGGGCGACGGCTGGACCGTGTTCCGTGTTCCGCTCACCGACGCGCGGCTCACGGCCGCCGACGTGGACGCCTGGCTGAGCGCCTGGGGAAACGAGGCGCTGCTCTTCCTCCGCCAGGTCGCCGACGTGGTCCATCTCGACGTCAGGGGCCGGGTACGGCAGCGTCTCGCCCTTCACCGGCAGGGCGGCGGCGCCTTCACCGCCGACATCGCCGGCGAGGCGGTACGCGTGGAGGTCTCGGAGGTCCGCGATCCGGACGGGCTCCGCTGGCAGGTCTGCGCCACGGCCGTGACGACCCCGCCGGACGTCGAGCCCGAGTCGAAGGCCGCCGGGGAGCGGACGCCCCTCGCGGTCGCCCTGCCGCTGGGCAAGGCCCGTACCGGCACCGGCCACGTCCATGTCCGGCTCCCCGTCACCCCGTTGGGGCTGCCCCTTCGTGTGCACGCCCCGTTCGATCCCGCCCCCAGCCGGCAGGACCTGCGCGAGACCGAGTGGAACGACGCGCTCGTGCGGGGCGTGGCCGACCTCTGGGCGGCCGCCCTCGTGGAACGGTTCCGCCACGGCCCGGCCGCGTCCTGGCGGATGCTGCCCCTGCCGCAGGAGGTGAAGGTCCACGACGGTGTCGTCGGCCGGCTGGAGAGCACCGTTCTCCGGCGCTCGCGCGAGCAGGTCTCCGTACGGCTGCGCATCGACGTTCCCGGCCACGGGCCGCTGAAACTGGCCGACCTGGCCCTGGAGGCCCCCGAACTCGGCCGCGTGCTGACCGAGGCCGACATCCAGCAGGTGGCACAGTGCCCGGCCCTGCCGCACGCGGCCCGGGACCCGGAGGCGCGATACCGGGACATCCTGGGCGACTGGGAGGACCACGGCGGCGCCGGGCCCGTGGACGTCGGGGTACGGGAGGCGATGGCGCTGCTCGGCGACCCGGAGCGGCCGTTGGACGCGGTCATCGAACTGGCCGCCGTCGGTGCCGCCACCGGGGGAATGGCCTACCGGCTGTGCGACTTCGCGTGGGTGGAGGACGACGATGGGATCCGACGTCCGCCACCGGGACTGTCGGACCTGCGCATGTTCGCCGACCGGCGCGGCGGTCTGGCCGAGAGCCTCGGATTCGCCCATGCCCTGCACCCCGCCTTCCTCGCCGGCACGCCGGCCGCGACCCGGGTGCGCGAGTGGCTGCGTGCCCAGAACGCGCTGCTGACCGACGGCGACCAGGTCACCGTGATCCGACGCCTGGCGACCTACGGAAGACGGGGCGGCGGCGCGGCTCTCCCCCTCACCGACGAGCAACTGCGCCTCCTCAAGGACGCCTTCGCCCAGGTACCGGAGCGCGATCGGCCCCCGCTCGGCGGCGACATCGGCCGGATCATCACGCTCCGGGCCCGGCGCTACGATGCCGAGGGCAAGCGGCACGACGTACAGGCGACTCCGGCCGAGGCATACCTCCCGCCGGGCATCGACAGCGCCGACCGCGACGAGAGCTTCGCCCACGCGGCAGGCACCACACCGGGCCTGGCCTGGCTCCGGCCGCGCTACAACGACGTACTGCGGTCCGGTGGTTCCGGCATGAGGCCGCTGAACTTCCTCAGGCTGCTCGGAGCCCGGACGGCGCCCGGTGTCCGGGTGCACCGGCACCGGAGGGAACGGCTCCAGCGCCAGGGGGTGCACGCCCTCGCGCCGGGTTCGCCCAAGAGCCGTACGCGTCGGATGACCCGGCTCGGTGCCACGTACACACTCGACGACCACGAGAGCCCCGACCTCGACGCCGTGGTGCGCTCCATCGCCGCGGAGCCGGACGGACCGGCGCGCAGAAAGCGGGCGGTCGCCCTCCTCCATGTCCTCGGCAGGGCCTGGAGCAGCCGCTTCTCCGACCATGAGTCGGTCGAGGCCGCGCACGACTACTACGTCTGGGACGTGAAGGCCAGGATCCCGGGCTTCTGGCTGTGGACACTGCGGGAGACCCCCTGGCTGGACAGCGAGAGCGGGACCGCCACGGCGCCCTCGGCCCTGCGCAGACGTACCGAGGCGACAGCGGCGGTCTACGGCACCGACGCGGACGGGCTCCTGCACCGGGACATCCAGGCGGCCGCCGGACGCCGCGGGGAGGTCCTGCGGGCCCTTGCCGTCGGGGGCGAACCGACCGCGGCCGACATCCTTGAGCGGCTGCGCCGACAGCGCGGGTCGCAACGGGCGGGCGGGGACCACGACCATGCCGCGGCGCTGCTCCTGTACCGGGCCCTGGCGGTGCGGACGGGCCTGCCACGTGGCCTGTCCGCCACCGGAGCGGCGGGCCCGGCCGGCGACGTATCGCGTGCCGACATCGCACGGGCCTTCGCCGAGGGCGACGGGCTGGTCCTGACCGAGTCGGGCTGGCGCACCCCAGGCGCCTGCCTGCGAGGCAAACCGCTGTTCGGTGAACTGCGCGACTTCGCGCCCGCCTTCGACGGCGGCGACGCCCTGTGGGAGGCGGTGGGAGTGCCGCTGCCCGGTGCCGATGACGCGATCGCCGTCATCCGGCGACTCGTACCCGCGGCACCGGGCGGGCGGCGGACGGAGCCGGACGCGGCGGCTCAGGCCGTGCTGCTGCAGAGCCTGCAGTTCCTCCAGGAACTGGCGGCCGGGGACCCCGAGAAGCTGAGAGGGAAGCGGCTCGGCCGCCTGCCGCTCTGGACGAGCCACGGGTGGACCGGCCGCCGTCCCGTGTACGCCGTGGAGGAGGCCGGGCTCGCCGCCGCGCTGACGGCCGCGCAGGCACCGCCCGTATGGTGCCCCGGCGCGGAACTCGAACAGTTCCGGGACCTCCTGCCCCATCTGGGCATCACCGTCGTCGGCGGCGACGCCATCGTGCCGTACGCCTCCGGACCGCCCGACCCCGACGCTCACGCGACAGCCCGGCTCTCGTCGGCCGTCGCGCACCTCCGCGAGGACCTCCAGCGCAGCGATCCCGCCACGGCCCGGGAACTCCAGGGCTCCTGGGACGAACTGACCGGCCTGGTCGTCCACATCGAGCCCGCACTCGCGTGCACGGTGACACTGCCGGGGCAGCCCGACCCGCCCGGCCCGCTCCGCGTCCCGGTTCAGACGGCGATCGACTGGGACGAGGGCACTCTCTACGCCCGTGACGACCGGGTCCTGGCCCGGTCCGGCGGCGTGGGCCGGGCGCTCGCGGCCCGGTTCCGCGCCAGACGGCGAGAGGTCGCCCACGCGTGGAGCGCGGCATGGGAGCGCGCCGACTCCGGACCGATCGCCACAGAGATCGTCAGGGCGGAGGACCGTATCGAGGAGCGCCGGGCGGCCGCGGACGCCGAACACGCACAGCGGCTGGCCGAGTTCCACCAGGAGACGAACGCACGGCACGCCTCGGCCGGCAAAGCCCGTCCCGCGAAGCCGAAGCCGCCGGCCGTGAAGCAGCCCGGAGCACCGTCGGGGGTCTCCTCCGCGGCCGTCCCGCCGCGTCGCCTCGTCGACCCCGGGCTGCTGCGCCCCGTACTGGACCGGGCGGCGATCACCGGCCGGAGCGGCCGGCCCGCCGCCGGGGCCACCGGGAGCGGACCGGTCCGGCCCACCCTGTCGGGGCCGCGGGCGGAACCGGCTGTTCCGCAGCAACGGAGCGCGCTGAAGGCGTTCAGCGCCCTGGACCAGGAGGCCGTCGCCCTGGACCTGGTGCGCCTGGCTCTGGCGCGGGACGACGAGGAACTGCGGGACCTGCGGGCGCAGCGCGGTCTGGGCGCCGACGCGGCCGACGAGCTGAGCCGCTTCTACGAGGTGAAGTCCTTCCTGCGCAGGGAGCCGGACTCCCTCTCCGTGACGCCCCACGAGTACGAACGGGCCGCCACCGAGAAGGACTTCTTCCTCGTGGTGGTGTCGGGCCTGGAGGACGGGGCGGGCGAGCATGCCACCGTACGGATCATCCTCGATCCGCTGCGCGAGCTCTCCGCCCACCCCAGCGCGAATGTGACGCTCACCGGCGTTCGCGGGTGCCGGAGCTTCTCCATCCCCTTCGAGCGGGCGGACTGAAGGGAATGACAGGTCCGGGGGGCAGCGGTCACCGGCCGCCCCCGGACCTGTCCCGGGGCGCTCACCGGCTGCCCCCGGACCTGTCCCGGCGGCGGCTTTCCGACGGTGTGTACGGCCGTCGTGTGTACGGCCGCCGTTCACAGTGACGTCGCTGCCTCTTCCCTTCCGCTCGGTCCTCTTGGAACATTCCGTTCGCTTCTGTTCCCTCACCCCAAGAGGCCCCACACTCATGTCTGACATCAATCGGCGCCGCTTCCTCCAACTGGCGGGAGCGACAGCGGGTTTCGCCGCCCTGTCGAGCAGCATCGACCGTGCCGCCGCCATCCCCGCACACCGCGCCTCCGGCACCATCCAGGACATCGAGCACATCGTCGTGCTGATGCAGGAGAACCGTTCCTTCGATCACTACTTCGGCGCGCTGAAGGGAGTACGCGGATTCGGGGACCCGCGCCCCGTGACACTGCCCGGCGGGAAGCCGGTCTGGCACCAGGCGGACGGCGCGCAGAAGGAGACCCTGCCGTTCCACCCGACGGCCGACGACCTGGGGATGCAGTTCCTCCAGGGCCTCAACCACGACTGGGCGGGCGGCCACCAGGCGTACAACAACGGCCGCTACGACCGGTGGATACCCGCCAAGACGCCGACGACGATGGCCTACCTCACCCGCGAGGACATTCCCTTCCACTACGCGCTCGCCGACAAGTTCACCGTGTGCGACGCGTACCACTGCTCGTTCATCGGGGCCACCGACCCGAACCGCTACTACATGTGGACGGGGTACACGGGCAACGACGGCACCGGCGGCGGTCCCGTCCTCGGCAACGAGGAGAAGGGCTACGGCTGGACCACCTACCCCGAACGCCTGGAGGAGGCCGGGATCTCCTGGAAGATCTACCAGGACACCGGGGACGGCCTGGACGCCGCCGGGCACTGGGGCTGGATCAACGACGCCTACCGGGGCAACTACGGCGACAACTCCCTGCTGTACTTCGACAAGTACCGCAACGCCCGGCCCGGAGACCCGCTGTACGACAAGGCGCGGACCGGGACGAACGTCAAGGGCGGCGACGGCTACTTCGACGAACTCACCGCGGACGTGAAGGCCGGGACGCTCCCGAAGATCTCCTGGGTCGCCGCTCCGGAAGCCTTTACCGAGCACGCCAACTTCCCCTCGAACTACGGCGCCTGGTACATCGCGCAGATGCTGGACGCGCTGACGTCGAACCCCGAGGTGTGGAGCCGGACCGCGCTGTTCATCACCTACGACGAGAACGACGGCTTCTTCGACCACGTCGTGCCGCCCTACCCGCCGGCCTCCGCGGCGCAGGGCCTGTCCACCGTCGATGTCGCCCCGGACCTCTACAAGGGCGGCATCTCCTACGCCGCGGGCGCCTACGGTCTCGGCCCGCGCGTCCCCATGCTCGTCGTCTCGCCCTGGAGCACCGGCGGTTACGTCTGCTCCGAGGTCTTCGACCACACCTCGATCCTCCGGTTCATGGAGCGGCGCTTCGGAGTGCGCGAGCCGAACATCTCACCGTGGCGGCGCGCGATCTGCGGCGACCTCACCTCGGCCTTCGACTTCGGCACCACGGACACCGCGCCCGTCACCCTGCCCGACACGTCCGGCTACGAGCCGCCGGACCACGACCGGCATCCCGACTACCGGCCCACGCCGCCCGGTGTCGGTTCCCTGCCCAAGCAGGAAGCGGGCGCGCGCCCCGCCCGGCCGCTGCCGTACGCGCCGTACGTCGACGGCGTGGTCAGGGTGGGCGACGGCCGCATCGCCCTCACCTTCAGTCCGGGGGCGAAGGCGGGGGCGCAGTTCTACGTCACCTCGGCGAACCGCACCGACGCGCCGTGGACGTACACGGCCGAGGCGGGCAGGACGATCTCCGACACCTGGAACTCGGCCTACTCCAAGGGCACGCACGACCTCACGGTGCACGGCCCGAACGGATTCCTGCGCACCTTCAGGTGTCCCGCGACGACCGCGGGCCCCGAGGCGACGGCCCGCCACAACGCCGCCACCGGCAACCTGGACCTGACGCTCACCAACCCCGGCACCACGGAGGCCCGGCTGACGGTCGCCAACGCCTACGGCGGACAGCCGCGGACGCTCACGGTGGGGCCGGGGGCCACGGTGCGTCACACGGTGGACCTCAGCGCCTCCCGGCGCTGGTACGACGTGTCCGTCGTCATCGGCACGAGCACCGCCTTCCTGCGCCGCTTCGCCGGGCATGTGGAGACCGGAGCCGCGGGCGTCAGCGACCCGGCCACCGCCACCACCTGACCGGTCCCGTCCGACGGCCGCCGGTACCCGGCGGCCGAGCGTCGGTGCGACGACCGAGGGGCCGTGCCGGAACCCTCCGGCACGGCTCCTCGGCCGTTCGCGTGTGTCCGGGTGCCCGCTACGTGCTCTGGCCGGTGCCGCCCCCGGTGCCCGAGGCGGCCTTGATGCCCCGGGTGATGTCGTCCAGGACGGAGAGCTTCGGCGCCTCGGCGCTGACGTCGAAGCCGGACCGGACGACGACCAGCATGTCCTTCGTGGTGGGGGAGGGGAAGGCGAGCGACTCGACGTACCCGTCGTCACCCTTCTTCGTCACGACCTTCCAGCGCACCAGGTAGCCCTTCTGACCGGCCACCGTGACCGGCTCGGACTTGAGCTGCTCGTGCGACGTGATGCCTTCGTAGATCTTCTCGCCGTACGACTCCTCGGCGTTGACCGCGATGTCCTTCTTGGCCGCGGCCTCCGCCGTTTTCGCGTCGATCTTCAGTGCGACGGCAGGAGCCGAGAACACACCGCCGCGTACGCACTTCTCGCCCGAGGCGCCGGGACAGGCGTAGTCGCCGGTGGTCAGCCCGGCACCGACGGTCCCGGACCGGCCGGTCCAGCCCTTGGGCACCGGGAGACTGATGCCGCTGGCCAGATCCGTGGCGTAGCCGTCCTCGGCCGGCGGTAGCTGTGCGTCGGGCGCCCGGCTCTCGCCTCCGCCGCCGTTCTCCCCGTTTCCGTCCGGAGCGCCGTTCCCGTCCGGGGCACCGGGCCGGCCCGGGGTGCCGGACGGCGCGGACGACGGGGAGCTCGCCGCGGTCTCCGGCTGTCTGCCGTTGTCCTCCTGGATCAGATACACGCCGCCCCCGATGGCGGCGAGCACCACCACTCCGACGGTCACGCCGACGGCGATACGCGTCCGGCGCCGCCGGACCGCCGCGGGCGGCACGCGGAGGTGGTCGGTCCACTGGGTTCCGTCCCACCAGCGTTCCTGGGCGGGGCCGATTCCTGAATACCCGGGGTCTGGATGCCAGCCGGGCGGGCTCGTCTGGGTCACGGTGTGCACCGTATGCGCACTGGGTGAGAAACGCATGAACTATCGGCGCACAGACGTGCTGGTCGCCGCGCGGCCGGTCGGCTCACCTCACAGCACCCCGCCCGGCTCGTCGTGGAAGACCTCGGGCCAGTAGCGCCAGTCGCCCTCCTCGCCCGTCGAGCGGCAGGCCACCCGGTCCACCGCCGCCAGCACCCGGGCCATGGTGTCGGCGAGCGGCTGGTACATGTCCGCCGTCAGCCCGTGCTCCTCGTCCAGCGCGTGTTCGCGGTGCAGGATCCACACGGTGAAGGCGAGCGTGGAGACATCGGCGTTGAGCGGTAACAGCGTCGCCTGGGGGACCGACCACGCGTGCACGGTGCCCGTCGCCCCGTCGACGAACACCGCCGTGTCCTCGACGAGCCATCCCAGGTAGAACAGCCGGTCGGCGATGTCCGCCATGGACGGGGGATAGCCGTAGAGATCCGCCCCGTCGTGGTGTTCGTCCCGGCACGCGGCGAGGGAGACCAGCCGGGGGGCCTCCGTCCCGAGGCTGAACATGCCGCCGTCGGACGGGAGCCCGGTCTCCGTGAGGAAGCGCCGGGTCGGCAGGTGCACCAGGGCGTCGGGCAGATCGGAGCGGTCGAAACGCACGACCTCCCGCTCCCCGAACTCCTCCTCCAGCACGCCCTCGGGCAGATCCATGAACAGGCCGTTGCCCGGCCGCGCTATCAGCGCGAGCGGCCGTACGAGAGCGGCGATGCGCCAGAACGCCGGGACGGAGTGCTCCCGCTCGTCGCGGTCTCCCGCGCCGCCCCAGTCACCGCCCCACTCCTCGTCCTCGAAGACCGCGAGCAGCCCGGCGGAGGCCTCGGCCACCGCACGGGGACCCGACCGGTCGGCGAACCGGGCGAACTGCCCGTATGTCCCGGCCAGTTCGTCCGTCGCGGCCAGGAAGCGGGTGAGGGCGTCGCGCGAGGGGGCCAGCGGCAGAACGTCGGTGAGGTCGGGGCTCTCCTCGAAGAGGTACATGCTGAAGACGCGCCCCGTCGCGCCGTCCAGCACGATGTGCTCGGCCTCGTCACCCTCGATGAGCAGATGCCCGATGACCAGCAGCCCCCGGATGTACGGGTCGAGCCCGGCCGGGTCACCCGATCCGGCCGTCGAGGCGAGCAGTTGCGCGACGGTCGGGTGCGGGGCCCCGCCGTCGGGCCGCAGCCGGATCAGGTCGTCCGGCTGCCCCGTGATGATCTCGGTCGTCATTCGTCTCCCCGCGCACTTGCCGAACCCGGGCCCCGGGACCCGGTTGTCGTCCACTGCGAAGACCCTAGGCGGCGGCACTGACAACGCCGGTGCGGTCCGGACTACGGCTCGATCAGCCCGGCGCGGATCGCATAACGGGTGAGTTCCAGACGGTCGCGCAGACCCAGCTTCTGGAGCAGATTCGCACGGTGCCGCTCGACGGTCTTGACGCTGATGACGAGCAGGCCGGCGATCTCCTTCGACGAGTGGCCCTCGGCCACCAGCTTGAGGATCTCCTCCTCGCGTTCGGTGATGGCGCGGGCCGGCAGATCCCCGCCCTCCCTGGCCCGTTCGAGGAAGTTGCGGATCAGGGCGGTGACCGCACCGGGGTAGAGGAACGGTTCGTCGCGCATCGCGGCACGGCAGGCTTCCACCAGGTCCCGGTCGGCGACGGACTTCAGTACATAGCCCGCCGCTCCCGCCTTGAGCGCTTCGAAGAAGTACTGCTCGTTGTCGTACATGGTCAGCATGAGGATGCGCAGCCCCGGCTGGACCCGGGACAGCTCCCGTGCCGCCTGAAGACCGGTCAGGCGCGGCATCGCGATGTCGAGGATGGCCAGGTCGGGCTGTTCGGCGCGGGCCATCTCGATGGCCTCGGCGCCGTCGCCCGCCTCGGCGACGACGAGGAGGTCCGGCTCGTTGTCGAGAATGAGCCGGACGCCCCGGCGGACCAGGGCGTGGTCGTCCGCGAGCAGGATGCGCGTCCTGCGCGCCGGGTCGTACGGGGACATGGTCATGTTCACCGGCTTCCGTTCCGTACGGGCACATCGAGGCGTACTTCGGTGCCGCCCCCCGGACCGCCGCCGAGGGTGAGTCCGGCTCCGATGAGCAGGGCACGTTCGCGCATCCCGCGCAGGCCCCCGCCCTCGGGGCCGTCCCCGAGACCGCGGCCGTCGTCGCGGATGCACAGTTCCACTCCGCCGGGGCTGCGGCGCAGGGAGAGTTCCAGACGTGTGGCGCGGGCATGACGGACCGTGTTGGTGAGGCACTCCTGGGCGATGCGGTAGACGACGAGTTCGGCCTCGGCGCCCAGTTGGGGCAGGTCCTTCTCCATCCGCCGTCCGACCGTCAGCCCGTCGGGCTTCGGGGTCTCGGTGATCAGCGCCGTCAGGGCACTGACCAGGCCCAGTTCCTCCAGCACTCCGGGCCGCAGGCGGCGGGCGATCCGGCGTACCTCGTCCAGGCCGCCGCGGGTGATCTCCTGGACCTGGCGCAACTCGTCGCGCAGCGGCTCGGGAGCCCGGTCGGCGACGCGCTTCAGTTCGAGCAGCACCGCCGTGAGGGTCTGCCCGACCTCGTCGTGGAGTTCCTGGGCCACCCGGCGGCGTTCGTCCTCCTGCGCGGACAGCGCGCGAGCGCTGCTGGTGGCCCGCTCCGCCTCCAGACGGTCGAGCATCGTGTTGAACGTTTCGATCAGGTCGGCGATCTCCCCCTGCCCGGCGACCTCGGGGCGCGGGCCGGGACGGAGCAGGTCGATGGTGGTCATCGCCCGGGTGACCCGCTGGAGAGGGGCCAGTCCGAGCCTGAGCAGAGCGGCGTTGGCACCGAGCATCGAGGTGATGCCACCGGCCAGGATCAGGGCCTCGGTCAGCAGTACCGGGGTGGAGATGGTGATCGGGCCGAGCAGCAGCAGAGCCCCGGCCGCGACCAGGACCGCGGCGTTGAGCAGGAAAATGCGCCAGAACAGGGACAAGAGAGCATGGCCTCCTTCGGGTGGTTGTGCGGACGGTCGGGTGCCTCCACTATTGCCGTTCCTGCCGCTGCCCCGGCCCCGTGTGCCCCGGCCCGGCGTCCTCGTACATGGTGGCCGCCCCCGGAAATGGGTGGTGTCCCCGATAGCCCGCGCGGGAACGGGTCGAGGAGCATGAGGAACGAGTACCGCGTCCCGCTCCCGCGCACGCCCGGGAGCACGGCTTCGCACCCGGCGGTTTCCGCACCGCGAAGGAGACACCCATGCCCACGTACGACGAGCGGCTGCGTGACATCGAGGAGCGACTGCGCCACGACGACCCGGGGTTCGCCGCCTCCCTGTCCGGCGGGAGCCCGCGACCCCCGCGTGACTACCGCAGGGGCCACGCCTGGCTCTGGCTCGTCGTCGGGCTCGCCGCCCTGGGCGTCGGTATCGCCGTGGGGCACGGTCTCCTCATCGCCGCCGGGCTGGTGGTGGCGGGTGTGGCCGGTCAGCTCTTCGACCCGCAACGCGTCCGCCTCCACGGCCGGAACGTGCCCCCGGCCCGCTGAGCGCGGGCGCTCGGAGTCCGCCGCGACCACCCACCGCGCTGTCCGCCGCCGACCACCCACCGCGCTGTCCGTCGCCGACCGCCCGCCGCCCCTGTCCGCAGCCGACCGCCCGCCGCCGCCCTCGGGCCTCGGGCCTCAGCCCGTCGGGCGGGCTTCGGTCACGGCCCGCGATCGGCGAAGTAGGCGGAGGGCGTGATGCCCAGCGTGCGCCGGAACATCGCGGTGAAGGCGCTGGGCGTGGCATAGCCGAGCTCGGTGGCGACCGCCGTGACCGATGCGCCGGAGGCGAGCAGTGTGACGGCGTGGACGAGCCTGGCCTGCTGCACCCAACGGGCCAGGCCCATGCCGGTCGCGGCGGCGAAACCGCGCTGGAGGCTGCGGGTGCTCATGTGCGCGAAGGCCGCGGCCTCCCGCGTCGTCCACCGGCGGCCGGGGTGCTGCCGGACGGCTTCGCAGAGCCGGTGCAGCCCGGCGGGTCCGCTCTCCTCGGGAGCCGGGAGGTACAGCGCGGGGACGGGGCGCGGGGCCAGTTCCAGGAGCAGCAGCTCCATCACCTTGCCGTCCCGGCCGTCCGGGTCGTACTCCACCGGAATCCGGGTGGCGTCGTCGATCAGCTCGCGCAGGAGTGGGGAGACCGACACCACGGTCGGTGCGGTGGGCAGATGCCAGGACGGCTGCGGCTCGATGTAGAGCGTGCGCATGGCCACCGCCCCCACGCAGGTCATGGCGTGGGTGAGGCCCGCCGGTACCCAGACACCCCGGGTGGCCGGAACCACCCAGACGCCGTGCCCGGTGGCGACCGTGATCGCTCCGGTCGTGCCGTGGATCAGCTGGGCCCGCCGGTGTTCGTGCGGCGGGATGTGGTGGCCGTCCGGGAGGTCGCGGGCCATGGCCGCGACCGGCCGGGGGACGTCCTGGTAGTCGTCGCGCAGCTCGCTCTTTCCGTACATTGGCGCACTCTCGATAGATGATGACGCAGCAACGAAAGTATGCCGCCGGGCGTCGGCCTAACGTCGGCCCATGTGACCGATTCATCTACCGACGCATCTGCTGACTCATCCACCGAAACCGCTACCGAGTGCGATACCGGTACTGAGCGCGGTACCGGTACCGGTACCGGTACCGAGACCGGAGCCGATACGGACACCGGCCCCGCTCCGGTACGTATCCGAGGGCTGACGGCCCTGCTCGCCTGCACCAGCGCCGTCACCGCGGCGAACGTCTATCTGAACCAGCCTCTGCTGGCCGACGCGGCAGCCTCCTTGGGTGTGGAGCCCGATGTCCTCGGAGCCGTACCGACCGCCACTCAGCTCGGCTACGCGGCGGGCATTCTGCTGCTCGTCCCGGCCGGGGACAGCCATGACCGGCGGCGGCTGATCCTGGGCCTGGGGACGGCGTCCGTCCTCGCGCTCGCCGCCTGTGCCGCGTCGCCCACGGTGTGGGCTCTGGTGGTGTCGAGCTTCGCCGTGGGGCTGCTGTCCCCGGTGCCCCAGCTCGTCACGCCCTTCGCCGTGGCGCTCGCGGACCGGCAGGGGGCGGCGCCGGGAGCGGGCCGGGGCGGGCTGGTGGGTACGGTGCAGGCCGGGCTGCTGGTCGGGGTCCTCGCCGCACGGGCGTACTCCGGGGCGCTGGCCGAGTTCGCCGGATGGCGTGCCGTGTACGGGTGTTCCGCCGTGCTGACCCTGGTGCTGATGGCCGTGCTCCGGCGTGCCCTGCCCCGGGTTCCGGGGGCTACCGGGACCCGTACCTACCGGGCCACGCTCACCTCGTTGCCGAGGCTCTTCGCCTCCGATGGTCTCGTCCGGCGGGTCACCCTGTCCGGGGCGCTGGTCGGGATCTCGTTCGGTGCGTTCTGGACGGCGCTGACGTTCCTCCTGGAGCGCCGGTACGGCTTCGGCCCCACCGGAATCGGTCTGTTCGGCCTGGTCGCGGCGGCCAGCGCCCTCGCCTCGCCGTACGCCGGAAGGCTTGCCGACCGGCTGGGGCGCCGCGGCTCCCTCGGGGCGCTCATCGGGCTCGTCGTCCTGGGGTGGTCGGCCCTCGCTCCCGGCGGCGACGGACTGCCGTGGCTGATCGTGGGCGTCGTCGTGCTCGACGTGGGTGTCTGGGGCAACCAGGCGGTCTGCCAGACGATTCTGTTCACGCGTGATCCGGCCGTGCACAACCGGCTCAACACGCTCTACTTCACCCTGCGTTTCCTCGGGATCGCGGTCGGATCGCTGGCCGGCACCCTGGCCTGGGCGGGCGGCGGCTGGTCCGCGGTGGTGGCGCTCGGCACAGGCGCCGCGGTGTGCGGTCTGGTGGTCGCGGTGCTGCCCGCGCGCAACGCGCCGAGGCCCCGTCGGGCGGACGGGGCCTCGGTGAGCGGGAGGTGAGAGAGCGGTGTGCGTGTGTCAGCAGACGCTGTCCGTCGGCTTCGGGTTGCCGAGGCCGAAGAGCGGGCGCAGCCGCAGACCCGCCCAGGTCCCCAGGATCGCGACGGCGCCCCAGACCCATCCGTGCAGCGAGCCGGAGGCGATCCCCGCGAGGTACGCGCCGATGTTGCAGCCACCGGCCATCCGGGCGCCGATGCCCATCAGGATGCCGCCCAGGACGGCGGCGACGGCCGTGCGGCCGGGGATGGCGCGGTGCAGCGTCCAGACCCCGCCCGCCGCCGCGGCCACCGCCGCACCGACCATGATGCCGATGTCGGTGAGGCTGTTCTTGTCGGCGAGCACCGGGCCCGACAACTGGGCGGCACTGCCCGGCTGCCGGTAGAACTCCCACGCCTCCGGCGAACCGCCGAGCGCGCCCACCGCCTTGGCGCCCCACAGGGCGAACGCGCTGGTCACGCCCCAGGCCCCGCCCGACACCAGCAGCACACCGGCACCGAGCACGGCGAGCACCAGCGCACCGACGGCGAGGGGCCAGGAACCCCGGACGGCGCGGGCCAGGGCCCCGCGTGCGGACGGCGGCGTGCCCACCGGCGGCGGAGTACGTCGGTTCTGCACGGCGCGGGCGACGAACCAGATGACCGCGAGCACCGCGATCGTCACCGCCCAGGAACCGAACCAGCCCACATGGTCAGAGAGCAGGACCGGGTCGAGCGCGGGCAGATCGTTCCACAGGCCGAACTGCCAAGCGGCAAGGGTCGATCCCACGATGAAGCCGAAAAGGGTGAGGACGATCGTCGACTGGCCCGAACCCACGGCGAACAGGGTGCCGGAGGCGCAGGCGCCACCGAGTTGCATCCCGATGGCGAACAGGAAGGCGCCGACGAGCAGGCCGATGCCGAGCGGCCCGGCGCTGGGCCCCGGGACGGAGCCGAACAGTCCGGTGCCGCTGCCGATGATCAGCGCGAAGAGCGTGGCGGTCGTGCCGAGCAGCAGGGTGTGGGCGCGCAGCCCGGTGCCGTTGCCGACGGCCACCAACTGGCGCCAGGCGGAGGTGAACCCGAAGCGCGAGTGGAAGAGGGCGAACCCGAGCGCGATACCGAGCAGCAGCAGTGTGCCCGGCTTGGCGCCGTGCCGGGCGAAGACGTAGGAGCTGAGCGCGGCACCGATCACGGCGGCGACGGCGAGCGGCACCCGGCGTACCGGAGGGGCGGGCTCGGCCTCGGGAGCGGGCAGGGATGTGGTGACGGGGGAGAGCAGGGCGGCACGGGGCGGCGCCCCGGCAGGGGGAGCGGTAGTCAAGGGGTTCTCCGGAAGAGGGAGGGGCGGACCGGCTGGGGGCGCGCGTGGGAACGGGCCCCGGAATGCGTGCGTCAGGGACGACAGAGCGCGTCGTCGACGCTCCACGGCGTGGCCGCGAAGAGCGCGAGAGCCAGCTGACGGGCAGGTCCGAACATGTGCGCCACTGTAGGCGCGCCCGGAGAAGCGGAATGAGTCGTCTCGTATCGCGAGAACGGGATCGCGGTGGGTGAGACGTCGCAGGGCCGTACCGAGTGAGAGGTCCGACCACACGGCATGCGTGACATAGTCTGAGAATTCGACCGTTCGTGATGTGCAGGGAGTGGTGGATGCCCGTCGAGTGGCAGCCCGTACGGCAGTCCCGTACGCATGAGCTCGTTCTCCAGAGCATCGAGGACCGGGTGTTCGCCGGCGAGCTCAGAGCGGGCGACCGGCTGCCGCCCGAAAGGGAACTGGCCCCGGTGCTCGGTGTCAGCCGCTCCGCGCTGCGCGAGGCACTCAGGGTGCTGGAGACCATCGGTGTGCTGGTGGCCCAGCCCGGACGCGGTCCGGACTCCGGAGCCCGCATCGTCCGTAATCCGGACGACGCCCTCGGCCGGCTGCTGCGCCTGCACTTCGCGCTCGGCAGCTACAGCCTCCACGATGTGCTGGAGGCGCGGGTCGTCCTGGAGCGGTCCAGCTTGGAAGCCGCGGCTGCGCACGCCTGCGACGAGGACCTCGACGAAGCGGAGCGGCTGCTCCTGGGCATGGGGGAGCCGGACGTCACGGTGGCCGGGTTCAACGATCTGGACACCCGCTTCCATGTGCTGATCGCCCGCAGCTCCGGCAACGCGCTCACCTCCACCCTCACCTCCGCCGTACGCGAGTCGGTACGCCCGTTGATCCTCCGCGCGCTGGAGGAGGCGGCGGACTGGCCCGCCACGGCGCGCGCGCTCAACTCCCAGCACACGCAACTGCTGCGCCTGGTGCGCGAAGGGCGGGGTGGCGCGGCGGCGGACCTGGTGGAAAAGCACATCCGGGGACTGCACGGCACGCTCGTCGACGAGAACGCCGGGATGTAGCCGCCGGTCGGCCGACCGGGCAGGCGATCAGGAGTCCATCGAGGGGACGGTGCGCGACGCACCGTCCCTTTCTCGTGCCCGCCGGTTCCCCGTACGGACCGAGACTAGTATGGTCCGACCATACAAACGACCGGGGAGGCCCCATGCGCATCGGACTCTTCGCCACCTGTCTGGGAGACACGCTCTTCCCCGAGGCGGTGAAATCCACCGCGGTACTGCTCGCCCGCCTGGGCCACGACGTGGTGTTCCCGCCGGAGCAGACCTGCTGCGGCCAGATGCACATCAACACCGGCTACCAGCGCGAGCCCGTCCCGCTGGTGCGCAACTTCGCCGACCAGTTCGGCGACACGTCGATCGAAGCGGTCGTCATGCCGTCGGGCTCGTGCGCGGGCTCGGTGCGCCATCAGCACGAGATCATCGCCGCCCGGTACGGGGACGCCGCGCTGCGCGCCTCGGTCGCCACCGTCAAGGCGAAGACGTACGAACTGTCGGAGTTCCTCGTCGACGTCCTCGACGTCACCGCGGTCGGCGGGTACTTCCCGCACCGCGTCACGTACCACCCCACCTGCCACTCCCTGCGAATGCTCCGGGTCGGTGACAAGCCGCTGAAGCTGCTGCGTGCCGTCGACTCCATCGACCTCGTCGAGCTCCCCGAAGCCGATGTCTGCTGCGGTTTCGGCGGCACCTTCGCCGTGAAGAACGCCGAGACGTCCACCGCGATGCTCCAGGACAAGATGACCAATATCGCCCGGACCGGGGCCGCCGTGTGCACCGCCGGTGACTCCTCCTGCCTGATGCACATCGGCGGCGGACTCTCCCGGATCAAGTCCGGTACGCGCACCCTGCACCTCGCCCAGATCCTCGCCGCCACCCGCACCTCGCCGTACGCCCCGCTGGAGGCCGCCGTATGAGTACGTTCCTCGGCATGCCCGCCGCCCCGCCCCGCTCCCCCTACGGAACGGGCAATCTGCGCGGCGAGCAGACCTTCCCCCGGGCAGCCCACGACGAACTGCGCAATGAGCAGCTGCGCCGCAACCTCGGCCGCGCCACCCACACCATCCGTGCCAAACGCCTCCACGTCACCGGCGAACTCCCCGACTGGGAACAGCTGCGAGAGGCCGGATCGGCCATCAAGACCGACACGATGAACCGGCTCCCCGAACTCCTGGAACAGCTGGAGAGCAAGGTCACCGAGCGCGGCGGCACCGTCCACTGGGCCCGCGACGGAGCCGAGGCCAACGAGATCGTCACCCGGCTGGTGAAGGCGACCGGCAGCCGCGACGTCATCAAGGTCAAGTCGATGGCCACGCAGGAGATCGGTCTCAACGAGCACCTCGAAGCGGCCGGGATCACCCCGTACGAGACCGACCTGGCCGAACTCATCGTGCAGCTCGCCCACGACAGGCCCTCGCACATCCTGGTGCCCGCGATCCACCGCAACCGGGACGAGATCCGGCAGATCTTCCTCAAGGAGATCCCCGGAGTCGACCCGGAGCTCGACAATGTGCCCGCCCACCTCGCCGCCGCCGCCCGCGCCTATCTGCGCGAGAAGTTCATGACGGCCCAGGTCGCCGTCTCGGGCGCCAACTTCGGTATCGCCGAGACCGGCACCCTGTCGGTCGTCGAGTCCGAGGGCAACGGCCGGATGTGCCTGACCCTGCCCGACACCCTCATCACCGTCATGGGCATCGAGAAGGTGCTGCCGCGCTTCTCGGACCTGGAAGTCTTCCTCCAACTGCTGCCGCGCTCCTCCACGGGCGAGCGGATGAACCCGTACACCTCGATGTGGACCGGGGTGACGCCCGGCGACGGGCCGCAGGAATTCCATCTGATCCTGGTCGACAACGGGCGCACCGCGGCACTCGCCGACAGCGTCGGACGCGCCGCGCTCAACTGCATCCGCTGCTCGGCCTGTCTCAATGTGTGCCCGGTGTACGAGCGGGCCGGCGGCCACGCGTACGGGTCGACCTACCCCGGCCCGATCGGCGCGGTGCTCACCCCGCAGCTCGCCGGGATGCACGCGGCCAAGGACGACCCCAACAGCTCGCTGCCGTACGCCTCCAGCCTCTGCGGTGCCTGCTTCGACGCCTGCCCGGTCAAGATCGACATCCCCTCGATGCTGGTCGAGCTGCGCCATCAGCACACGGAGGAGTCCGGTACGACGGCGGAGAAACTGGCCATGAAGGCCGCCGCCACCGTGATGAGGAAGCCGAAGCTGTTCACCGCGGCGCAGAAGGCAGCCGGTATCGGGCGGGTCCTGGCCGGACGGGACGGCACCCTGTCGCATCTGCCCGCACCGTTGAGCGGCTGGAGCGACAGCCGCGACACCGCAGCTCCGCCCCGGCAGACCTTCCGCTCCTGGCTGGCCTCGGCGGAGGGCGCCGCCACCCTGCGGGACGCCGCGGCCGAAGCCCACGCCAACGCACCTCAGGAGGACGAGAAGTGACCACCGCCCGTGACACCGTGCTCGGCCGCGTCCGGGACGCCCTGGCCCTCGCGCCCACCGCCGCGACCGTCATTCCGCGCGAATACCGCACCGGGCGCACCCTGCCCGACGACGCCCGCCTCGCCCTGTTCACCGACCGTCTCGTCGACTACAAGGCGCGCGTCCACCCCTGCACCGCCGACCGCACCGCAGAGGTGATCGCCGAGGTCCTGCGGGAGTGCGGTGCCCGCCGGATCGGGGTGCCGGCCGGGCTCGACGAGGAGTGGCTCGGCGCGTTCGACGGCGAGATCCAGAGGGACTCGGCCGACATTCCGGCGCCGAGCCTCGACGCCCTGGACGGCGTGGTGACCGCCTCCGCCGTCAGCTGCGCCGAGACGGGCACGATCTTCCTGGACGGTTCGTCCGGTCAGGGACGGCGGGCCCTGTCGCTCGTCCCCGATCTGCACGTCTGCGTCGTGGACCTCTCCTCGGTCAGGGTCGGTGTGCCGGAGGCCGTCGCCGGGCTGGTGCCGGAGCGGCCGACGACCCTGATCAGCGGGCCCTCGGCCACCTCCGACATCGAACTGGAGCGCGTGGAAGGCGTCCACGGCCCCCGCACCCTCGCCGTGGTGATCCGCACGGACGTGTAGGGCCGGACTACGGGCGGTGGTCCACCGCCACCGTCGCGGCCCCGAAGGCGATCCGCGTCCGCGACCCGTCGACCGCGGGGTCGCCCCCGGCACCGTCCGCCCAGGTGACCTCGACGCTCTCGCCGTCACCGTTCACCTCCACCCCGGTCACCACCGTGTCGAGTCCGGTGGCGTCGGGCTCGGCGGTGAGCGAGGCGAGGGCCACCAGCAGGACCGTGCCCCGCGCGTCGGCGGCGAGCCGGGGCAGGGCCGCCCAGCGGGTGAACGCCGTGCCCTGCGGAGCCCGTACGTCCTGTGCCGTCTCCCAGCCGTGCAGCCCGTGCAGCTGGGACCGCACCCCGTCCCCGGGGCCCGTCGCCCAGCCGGTCTGCTCGACCCGCGCCCCGTCCGGAGCCCCGAGCACCCGGTGCACCCGCAGCTCGTAGCGCCCCCGCACGACGGTCACGCTCTCCACCCGCAGCCCCGGCACCGTGGCCGGCCCCGTCGGGAAGACCGGGCGGTGCCAGGACGCCGCCCAGCCCCAGCCCTCGCCGTGCCCGGCGCCCAGCGGGTGGATGCGCAGCCGGGAGCTGCGCGCCCCGCCCACCCGCACGGACAGATGGTTGTCCGCGGTGTTCGCGGCGGCGGTCGGACCGGTCACCGTGGAGTACGCCAGCCGGGCGTAGAGCGGGTCCTCACCGGCCGCCGACTCGCCCTCGTGCGGCCGGACGTGGTCGCTGCCGTGGTTGTGCAGCCGGACGATGCCGTCCGCCCGCGTCGACTGCACGAGGAAGCCCGGAGCCGACAGCGACAGCACCCGGTCGGGCCCCTCGCTGGGCGCCGGTTCCTCGGCCGCCGTCCACAGCGGATGCTCAGCGGGGGCGAGCAGAGCGACGAACGCCTTGGACGCCCAGTACGGCGACGAGGGGCCGGAGTAGGTCTGGAGCGTGGCTTCGTGCGGGCCGTGCCAGCCGAGCGACAGCAGCCCGTCGTCCCCGGTCGCACCCCGTTCCATGAAGTAGCGCAGCGACCCGTTGACCAGCCGCCGGGAGACCCCGGGAGACAGGGGGGTGTGCCCGGAGACGGCGCCGATGCCGACCGCCGCGCCCGCCGCGAAGCGGTAGGAGAGGGAGCGCCCGAAGTGCAGGGGCGCGCCGTCGGCGCCGAACATCAGCGAGAAGCTCTCCAGATGCTCCCGAAGCCGTGCCCCGTAGCGTGCCGACAGCTCCGCGTCACCCGACAGATACGCGTCGAGCACCGGATACAGGTGCAGGGCCCAGCCGTTGTAGTGGTCGAAGGACCGCCCGTCCCCGTCCGCGTACCAGCCCTCGCCCCGGTACCAGCCCTCCAGGAGTTCCAGCGCCCGCTCCTTGGCCCGCGCGGTCTCGGCGTCGCCGCGGCCCACCGACTCCAGGAACCCGGCGACGGAGTACGGGAAGAGATACCAGTTGTTGGGCGCCGGGGTGTGCCGCAGCGCGCCCCGGAGCCATACCTCGGCGCGGTCCCGCACCCCCTCGTCGAGCCGGTCCCAGAGCCAGGGCCGGGTCAGCCGCAGCCCGATGGCGACGGACGCGGACTCCACCATGGGCTGCCCCTGCACCTGGTGGTCCAGGATCAGCGGCCAGGACTCTGTGTCGTCCCGTCCGGGCGTCCGCGTACCGGCACCCAGCCCGTCCGCGTACCGCTCCAGCCAGCCGTGCGGGTCCTTGCCGTCGGCGCCCGCGACCCGGAACGCGGCGGCCAGGAACGTACGGGCGTACCCCTCCAGACCGTCGGACCGGACCCCGGAGGCGGACGGCCGTCCGGGCAGGTCGAGCAGGGCCCGGCCGGGGGTGGCCCACCGCCAGGCGGCGTGCAGCAGCCCGTCCGCCGCGGCCTCCCAGTGCGCCCGGGTGTATCCGGTGTACGGGCTCGACCCGCGGTCTTCCGGGGGGAGTTCGAAGGAGGGGGAGGTGGTCATGCGAGAAACGCCAGCCTTTCCTGTGATACGGGATGGGCGAAACCGTCGCCCGCGGCCCAACGGGCGGCCTCGCCGACCGCCAGATCGGTCAGCCGGCGCCATTCGTTGCCCTGGGATCCGGCGAGATGAGGGGTGATCAGCGCGTTCTCGCACTCCCACAGGGGATGCGTGTCCGGCAGCTCGTCGGGCTCGGTGACATCGAGGATCGCCCGGATCCGGTCCTGCCGGAGTACGTCGGTCAGGGCGTCCTGGTCCACGACCGCGCCGCGCGAGGTGTTGATCAGCACCGCGTCCGGCCGCATGGAGGCGAGGAGTTCACGTCCGACGAGCCCACGGGTGGCCGTCAGCAGCGGGGTGTGGACGCTCACCACATCGCTCAGCGCGAAGAGTTCACCGATCCCCACCTGCTGGACGCCGAGCGCCGCCGCCTCCGTCGCGGAGACGTACGGATCGTGCAGCAGGACCCGCAGATCGTACGGGCGCAGCAGCTCGATCACCCTTCGGCCGATCATCGACGCGGACAGGATGCCCACCGTCCGGCCGTAGTTGCCGACGTCCGGCGGCGTGCCGAGCCAGTTGCCCCGGCGGCGTACGGCGCGGTATTCGCGGGCCCTTTCCAGGGCCCGTTTGCCGGACAGCAGGATCATCGCGACGGTGTACTCCGCGACCGGGAGCGCGTTGGCGGCGGCGGCCGACGAGACCTCGATGCCGCGCTCCCAGCAGGCCGCGGTGACATGGCCGCGGACGGAGCCCGCCGTGTGGACGACGGCCCGCAGCGCGGGGGCGGCGGCCAGGACGTCCGCGTCCAGCGGCGGGCAGCCCCAGCCGGTGACCAGCAGTTCGACGTCCGCGAGGGCGGAGCGGGCCCGGTCGGTGGTGAAGTCGTCGAGGACGGGCGGCGGGGTGAGCGCGCACACCTCGCCCAGCGCGGCCAGGGCCTCGGGTGTGAGCAGGGCGGCCGCGGCGTCCGGCCGCATGGCGAGGGCGGCGCGCGGCCGGCGCACCGGCCGGCGGGCCGGAGGGGATGTGGTGTCGGTGGTGCGGGGCATCTCTCTCCTGGTACGTGGGGTCCGTTGCGGTGCTGTCACCCGGCGGCGCGGCCGTGGCGGTCCGGCTACTTGACCGCGCCCGCCGTGAGCCCCGACCGCCAGAAGCGCTGGAGCAGGGCGAACGCGAGGATCAGCGGAAGCACCGCGAGCAGCGAACCCATGATCACCGCGGGGTAGTACTCGGGGGAGACGCTGGCGGCACTGTTCCAGGTGTAGAGCCCGAGACTGACCGGATACAGATCCTGGTCGGAGAGCATGACCATGGGCAGGAAGAAGTTGTTCCAGATCGCGGTCAGCTGGAAGAGGAAGACGGTGACCAGGCCCGGACCCAGCATCCGCAGCGCCACCCGGACGTAGGTGGTCAGTTCGCCCGCGCCGTCCACCCGTGCTGCTTCGAGCACCTCGTCCGGTACGTAGCCCTGGCTGAAGATCCGGCCCAGATAGACGCCGAAGGGGTTGAAGAGGACCGGGATGAACACCGACCAGAAGGTGTTCACCAGGCCGGTGGCCGAAGCCATCAGATAGAGCGGCAGCGCCAGTACGGTCTGCGGCACCATCACGGCCGCCAGCACCAGACCGAAGAGCTTCTCCTTGTGCCGGAAGCGGTACTTGTCGAAGGCGTAGCCGCAGCCGATGCTGACCAGGGCGCCGAGCGCCGCGCCGAGGACCGCGTACAGCAGGCTGTTTCCGTACCAGCGCCCGTACAGCCCGCCGTCCATGGCGAACAGGTCCGTCAGGTTCCGTACGAAGGAGAAGTCGCCCGACGACAGCACCGAGCTCTTGAACAGCGCGTCCCGGTCCTTGGTGGAGGCGAGCACCAGCCACAGCACGGGCAGCAGGGTGTACAGCACCGAGATGCCGATGACGAGATTGACGACGGACCGGCCCAGCAGCCTGGGTCGCGGCGCGCCGGTCCTTCGGGGCGCCGTGGGACGGGGCGCGGTGGGACGGGTGGCGGTCGACGCGCTCATCGGGCGTCCTCCTCGGCGGCGTCGGCACGGTTGGTCCAGCGGGTGATGCCGTAGGAGAGGGCGATCGTGAAGACCAGCAGGACCACCGAGGCGGCTGCCGCGAGGCCGTAGTTGTTACGGGTGAACGCGGCGTCGTAGATGTACATGCTGGGCGAGAAGCGGGAGTTGATCATTGGGGTGGACTGGCCGAGCAGCATCGGCTCGGTGAACAGCTGCAGCGCGAAGATCAGGGTGAACATCGCCACCATCACGGTCGAGGACCGTACGAGAGGTGCCTTGACCTGGAGCGCGGTACGGACGGGGCCGGCCCCGTCGACGACCGCGGCTTCGATCACCTCGCGCGGGACGGCCTGCAACGCGGCGTAGAAGACGACCATGTTGTAGCCGAGATTGCTCCACAGGGCGATGTTCACGATCGACGGGAGCACGGTGTGCACACCCAGGAAGTCGACGGTGATGTCCGCCTTGCCGAGCAGTTCGATCACCGGACTCAGTCCGGGGGTGTACAGATACAGCCAGATGATGGCGGCGATGATGCCGGGCACCGCGTGCGGCAGGAACAGCGCGAGCTGGGCCGTGGCCCGCAGCCGCACCACTCCGGAATCCAGCAGCAGGGCCAGGGCGAGCGCCCCGATCACCATCAGCGGAATGTAGATCAGGCAGTACAGCGCGACGATGCCGAGACCGCCGAGGAACGTCGGATCGGTCAGGACGGCGGTGTAGCCGCGCAGCCCGACGAAGACGGTGCGCTCGGGGCCGAAGCCCAGTCCCGGCTGGTCGTCGCTGAAGAAGCTCAGCCACACCGCCGTGCCGACGGGGATGAGGAAGACCGTGATCAGGAGGATGAAGAACGGCGTCATCAGGGCACCTGCCGCACCGAGTTCACGGCGCCGCGCCGATCTGCGGGCGGTGGGCGCGGGTGCGGCGGCGGACGGCGGGCGGGGCGTTCGTGGAGCGGTGCTCGCCGGGGCGGAAACAGGGGTGGTGCTGGTCATGGGTGTCACCTGCCTCTCTGCTGCGGGGACGAGGTCATGGGCGCGGCTGTCGGCGCGCTCGGGCCGGGCGGTACGCCGCGGACACGGCGCGGGACGGGCGCGCCGTCGTGGGAGCGCTGAGCGAAGTACGGCGGGCGGGGCACTCGGGAACGCTCAGGTGGAGTGGTCGGTGGTGGCGAGGCCGAGCGCCCGGAGATCGGGCATGGTGCCCTGCTGGGCCGCCTTCAACGACTCGATCAGTGAGCCCTGGCCACCGCTCGCCCGCGCGAATCCGTCCTGCATGACCTTGCCGGTGGCGGTCATCCGAGGCCCCCAGATCCAGCCGTCCCGGATCTTGCGGGCCTCCTCGTCGAAGAGGGTGTAGATGTCCTGGCCGCCGTAGTACCCGCGGTCGAAGGCCTTGTTGCCCACGGCCACCAGGCCGGGAACGGCCGGGTACTGGCTGCTGGCGCCGCTGGAGAGCCGGGCCCGCAAGGAGTCCGGATGCGACACCTGCCACTCGATGAACTCCATCGCCGCCTCCGGGTGCGCACTGTCCCCGGTGACGGCGAAGGTCGAACCTCCGTGGGTGCCGAGGGCGGGTTTCGCCGGATCCCACTGGGGCAGCGGTGCGATGGCCCACCGGCCCTTCTGGCCCGGTCGGGCCTTCATCTGCGCACCCGCGTCCCAGGCACCGCTGAACCGGGCGAGAACGAGCCCGTTGCCGATCTGGGCATCGCTCTGCCGGCTCTCCACCGGGTTCATGAAGACCAGGTCCCGGTCGATGAGGCGCTGCCAGTACGCGGCGACACGACGGGTCGGCGCGTCGGCGAGCGAGACGTTCCAGGCGCCGCCCGCGGTGTCGAACCACTGGGCGCCCGCCTGCCAGGCGTACGCGGCCATGTGGTTGGCGCCGTCCGTCGGGAACAGCGCGATCCGCCGGTCACCGCCCTTGCGGCGCACGGTCCGTGCCGCCTCCTCGAACTCCGGCCAGGTGCGCGGCACCTCGATGCCGTACTCCGCGAAGAGATCGGTGCGGTAGTGCAGCACCATCGGCTCTATGTCGAGGGGGATGCTGAAGACCCGTTTGTCGAAGGTGGTGAGCCCCAGCGCCTGGGGCAGCAGCGCGGCGCGCAGCTTCTCACTCATCAGCCCGGTGAGGTCACGGGCGACGCCGTCGATGGCGAAGCCGGGGACCTGGGGGTATTCGAGGGTGGCGATGTCGGGGGCGTTGCCCGCCCGTGCCGCGTTGCTGAGCTTCGCGTACCCGCCCTGGGGCCCCGAGGGAATCTGCTGGAAATCGACCTGAATGGTGCGGTGGCCGCGGTTGAACGCGTCCACCACCTCCTGGCTGCCGCGCAGGGAGGACCAGAAGGTGACGCGGGTCCGCCCGCCCCCGGTCCTGACGGTGCTCGCGCTGCCGGCTGCGCTCGTGGTGCTGGTACTGCTCGTACCGGCCGATCGTGGTGATCCGCCGCTGCCACAGGCGCTGAGCGCACCTGTCAGTGGCAGCGCGGCGATCGTGGCCAGTACGGATCGACGGCTCTGTCGACCAGGCATGGGTGCCTCCCGAGGCTCCTGTCCGAGACAACGGGAATCCTGATCGGCTGATCGGTACGGGTCAATAGATCGCTCAGAAGAAAATGAAAGCGGTCAAACGATCACTCCTGGGGAGGGCTGATCCTCAACGCCGAACCGCGCACCTTCAGCGCGGGCAGCAGCTGTGTCCTGCGCACCGGACCGCTCGCCCCGTCCGCGCCGCTCAACCGGTACAGGAGCAGCTCCGCGGCGGCCCGCCCGATCTCCGCCTTGGGCGGCGCCACCGCGGTCAGCGGGGTGCTGCCCAACGCCGCGACCACATCGTCGTACGCCACGACGGAACAGTCGCGCGGCACCTGCAACCCGTTCTCGGACAGCCGCTGGACCAGCATCAGCGCGTCCACGTCGCCGTGCAGCACCGCGCCCGTCGCCCGCCGCTCCCGCAGCACCGACAGCAGGTCCGGGACCGCGCCGTCCCCTGCACCCGGACCGGCGGGCGCTGCCGCCCCACCGCCGAGGGCCCCGCTCCCGCCGGCCGCGGCCTCCCCCTCCGGCCCCGGACCCGGCACCGCGTCCGGGGTGCTGAGCACCACCGACCAGTCCTCCACCTCCGGCCGGGCGGCCGCGATCTCGGCGAACGCCGCCCTGATCGTGCGCGCCGTCGGGCTGTCGTTCCGGGCGGCCAGGACGATACGGCGATGGCCCAGCGACACCAGATGGTCCACGGCGAGATACGTTCCGTACCAGTGGTCGGAACAGACCGAGTCCAGCGCGTGCAGCGCGCTGCCCGGCCGGGGCCGCCGCTCCATCAGCACGGTCGGCACCCCCACCTCCGCGAGCCAGCCGTAGTCCGCCTCCTCCGAGAGCGCGCTGCGCCACCGCGGAGCGATCAGCAGCCCGCGCGCCCCGCCCGCCAGTGCCCGTTCCACCAGCGGCCGTTCGGCGCCCACGGCCTGCGGGGCGATGTGCAGGGCGATCCGCATCCCGGACTCCTCCAGCACCGAGCGCGCGCCGTGCAGCGTCTCGTACAGATACGAATGCCGCTCGGGTACGACCAGGGCGACCGCGTCCCCGTCCCCGGCCGGGTCCTCCCGCCGGGCGGCCGGTACGGCGTCCGCCCCGTCGACGGATCCGGCGGCGCGGGCCACCCCGTGGCCGCGCCGCAGCCGCCCGGCCCTGGCCAGCTCCTCGACGTCCCGGCGCACCGTGACCACCGAGACCTCCAGTTCGGCGGCGAGCACGCTCACCTTGACGGCGCCCCGCGACCGCACCACCGCCAGTATTCGCTGCCGCCTCAGTTCCACCGGCTCCCGCATGCTGCTGGCCCCCTCGCCGTTCCTGCCGCTTGCTGTTCGTTTGAACGCTTCGTATGAGCGCTTGGGGGCGCAGCATAGGCAGAAACACCCCGCCGCCCGCCAGGAAATGACACGACCGCCCGCCGAGAACCGTGTGTGTCTACCATCTGATCCGGTATGGACACCATCACACTCTGGCAACTGGCCGCGCTCGCGGCGGCATCCACACTCGTCGGCTTCTCCAAGACGGCCGTCAGCGGTGCCAATACGATCAGCCTCGCGGTCTTCGCGGCCGTACTCCCGGCCCGCGAATCCACCGGGGTGCTGCTCCCGATCCTGATCGCCGGCGACATCCTCGCCGTGCTGGTCTACCGCCGTCACGCGCACTGGCCGACACTGCTGCGGCTGTTCCCCGCCGTCGCCGTGGGCGTGGTGGCGGGCACGTTCTACATGATGTGGGCCGACGACGCCGCCGTACGGACCTCGATCGGCGCGATTCTGCTGTTCATGTCGGGCGTCACCGTCTGGCGGCGACGCGCAGCCGTTGCGGCGGAGACCGGGACGGAGGCGAAGGCAGAGTCCGATGAGAAGGCGGAGCCCGAGACCGAGGCGGGGGCCGGGCGGGGCACCTCGCGCGGCGGCCGGATCACCGCGCGTATCTACGGTGTGCTCGGCGGATTCACCACCATGG
This sequence comes from Streptomyces sp. TSRI0281, assembly GCF_001905125.1. Lineage (GTDB taxonomy): Bacteria > Actinomycetota > Actinomycetes > Streptomycetales > Streptomycetaceae > Streptomyces. Next base: position 46,232 of record NZ_LWLE01000015.1, read on the forward strand.
TCGCCAACGCGGGCGGCCCCGTCATGTCGCTCTATCTGCTTTCCGCCGGGTTCCGGAAGCTGGGCTTCCTTGGCACATCGGCGTGGTTCTTCCTGATCGTCAACACGTCCAAGGTGCCCTTCAGCGTGGGCCTGGGCCTCATCGACGCCCGGTCGCTGCTGCTGGACGCGTGCCTGGTGCTGTTCGTCGTCCCCGGCGCGTACATCGGGCGCAGGTGCGTGGACCGGATCAACCAGAAGGTCTTCGAACGGATCGTCATCGGGGCGACCGTGCTGGGCGGACTCCAGTTGCTCCTCGCCTGAGGATGCGGCCGGAGCACGCCCAGCACCGGATCAGATGATGCCCTCGGCGATCTCCGCCTGCTCACGGGCGTTCCCGTAACTGGACGGGGTGCTGTACGAACGGCGGGCGACGAACCACCAGATCGTGGCGAGTACCAGCACCGCGACCAGGGCGATCGACGCGTAGTTCATGGAGTCGATCGTCACCGGAGAGGACTGCGGCAGCAGGAACAGCACCGTCACGATGGCGACCCAGACCACGGCGATCCAGCCGATCGGCTTGGACCAGCGCCCCAGGTGCCACGGGCCGCGCTCGAACCGGTCCCCGGCGCGCAGCTTCAGATAGATCGGGATCGCGTAGGCGGGCGTGATGCCGATGACGTTGATCGCGGTCACCGCACCGTACGCGGTCGCGGAGTACAGCGACGGCACCGCCAGCAGCGCGGCGACACAGACCGACAGCCAGACGGCGGGCACCGGCGTCTGGGTGCGGGCGCTCACCTTGCGCCACAGCGCGGAGCCCGGCAGCGCGTTGTCCCGGCTGAAGGCGAACACCATCCGGCTGGCGGCGGCGACCTCGGCGTTGCCGCAGAACAGCTGCGCCGCGATCACGATCAGCAGCATGGCCGTGGCACCCGAGGTGCCCAGCGCATCGATCAGGATCTGGGCGGGCGGCACCCCGGTGGCACTGTTCTGGGTGCCCGCGTAGTCCTGGATCGCGAAGGTGAGACCGGCCAGCAGGAAGAATCCGGCCACCCACGACACCCAGATCGCGCGCACGATGCCCTTGGCCGCGGTCACCGAGGCGTTGGAGGTCTCCTCGGACAGGTGGGCCGAGGCGTCATAGCCGCAGAAGGTGTACTGGGCCAGCAGGAGCCCGATCGCTGCCACGTACAGCGGGTTCTCCCAGCCGGTGTCATTGACGAACTCGGTGAAGACGAAGGACGGCGACTGGTGGTTCGAGGGCACGATCGCCAGTACGGAGACGATCACGGCGACACCGCCGAGGTGCCACCACACGCTGATCGAGTTCAGCACACTGACCAGACGGACACCGAACAGGTTCAGCACGGCGTGCAGCAGCAGGATGCAGAGGAAGATCACCATCGTGGATCCGGGCGTCGGGTCGAAGCCCCACTGCAGATTCAGCAGTGCGCCGGTGAACAGCGCGGCCCCGTAGTCGATACCGGCGATCGCGCCCAGCAGGCCGAGCAGGTTCAGCCAGCCGGTGTACCAGCCCCACTTGCGGCCGCCGAGCCGGTCGGCCATGTAGTACAGCGCACCCGACGTGGGGTACGCGCTGGTGACCTCGGCCAGCGCCATACCGACACACAGCACGAACAGGCCGACACCGACCCAGCCCCAGAGCATCACCGACGGGCCGCCGGTCGACATGCCGAAGCCGTACAGCGTCATGCAGCCGGACAGGATCGAGATGACGGAGAAGCTGATGGCGAAGTTGCCGAAACCGCCCATGCGGCGGGCGAGCACCGGCTGATAGCCGAGCTCGCGCAGGCGTTGCTCTTCATCCCTCTGCGGAGCGGCCTCCGCGTTCGACTGGTGGGGAGTGGATATGGACATGGGGAGAACCTCCGGGCGGGGGTGGGGACGGATCACGGAAGGAAGGGAAGGGGATCCGGGGGAGTAAGGGACGAAGAGAGGTGGAAGGGGACTCGGGAGGGGAAATCCGGGAGAGCGGGAGGGCGGACCTGAGCGGAACGGGCACCGCCCGCTCAGCCGCGTCGGCCGGTTCCGGGATCCGGCGCGGCGGTCAGACTCCGGCTGCGGGCCCGCAGGAACACATCCTCCGCCGCCGCCGGATCACCGGGTGTGCGGGTACGGTACGCCCACGGGACCGAGGTGTAGTACGGTCCCAGCGCCCTGAACACCGGTGCCGCGTCGGCGAATTGCAGAGCACCCCACAGGGAGTGGGCCAGATGGTTCAGGTCGAGCAGGGACTGGCGGGCCGGATCGGTGCGGAAGAACCACAGGTGCAGCGCCCGTTGGGCGTCCCGCTCGCCGTCCTCGGTGACCCAGTGCAGGTCCAGCGCCTTCTCGCCGCCGTGGTCACGGCGGTAGCGCTCCACCCGGACGTACAGCGGAAGCACATGAAGAGGCGAACCGTCCGGTGCCCCGGAGGCCGCCCACTGAACGAAGTTGACCGCCTCGGACAGTGATCCGCCGCCCTGTCTGGCGTACACGAACTGGAGCATCCGGTGATACGCTTCGCGGTTGCACGGATCACGCCTGTCCGCCTCCGCCAGCAGACCCCAGGGCCCCGGGAACAGCATCGGCCCAGGAGGCGGCATCCGGTGCTCCTCCAGCCGCTGCTGGTCATCCAGCTGGGACAGGGCGAGCAGGCAGATCCAGGGCACCGGGTCGGCGGGAGAGGCGTGCGCGGCGGACCGGCAGCCCTCCCACGCCTCCTGCCATAACTGCTGGGCGCGCGCGTGCCGTTCCCGGTGCGCCCGCACCGCGCGCTCCACGACGACCCGGGCGTGCATCACCGTCGCGGCGACGCTCTGCGGTTCCTCTCCGAGCCATGCCTGCACGGCGTCGGAACCCGCGGCCACCGCGCCGAGGACCTGGGTGCGCTGGGTCCACAGGGTCCAGTCGGGCGTGCTCTCCAGCAGATTCCGCATGGAGACCCAGCGGCCGGTCCGCAGATCCTGCAGGGCGCCGCGCAACTCGTTGTCGTGGCCCGCGGGGTGATAGACCGGCCGGAAGTCACTGGGGGCCATCGGATCGCCCCGCCCCCGGAGAGTCCAAGGCGGCGAGGCGGGATGCCGGGCACCGAGGCGCGGCTGTGCGTCTGGTCGTCATGAATCCTCAAGAGCGTGGGGGCAGGGAGCAGCGCAGGGCGAACTGCTCCGGTGAGTCCGGTTGTTGCTCGGCGGTGAGTGTAGAGCGCCGGGCGCCGATCTCCCGACGACTTTGCGGATCATACTGAAGTCGCAGTAGTTCCACCGACGTTGGCCGGGACATTCCGGTTCCGGCAAGGTGTCCGTACCGGGGTTGACGAATGCCGTGGTCTGCACGATTCTGTGCGTGAAAGACCAATGATCACCATTCCGTTCCACCTCGGGACCGCCGTACAGCTGGAGTGTCGATGTCAGGCCCGGTGCTCGCCGTCGACCAGGGGACGTCCGGGACGAAAGCGCTGGTGATCTGCCCCGAGCGCGGGGTGATCGGTTCCGGTTCGGCTCCCGTCCGGCCCCGGTACGCAGCCGGGGGCGTCGTCGAGGCGGACCCCGCCCAGCTGCTCGGTTCGGTCCTCGACGCCGGGCGCCAGGCACTGCGCGAAGCGGCCGAACCGGTCGCCGCCGTCGGCCTGGCCAACCAGGGCGAGACGGTTCTCGCCTGGGACCCCCGAACCGGCCGCCCGCTCACCGAGGCGATCGTCTGGCAGGACCGGCGGTCCGCAACCGTCTGCGCCCGACTCTCCTCGGCCGAAGAGGAGTTGAAGCAGCTCACCGGGCTGCCGCTCGACCCCTACTTCGCCGCCCCCAAGATGGCCTGGATACGGCGCGAACTGACCCGCGAAGGCGTCGTCACCACCAGCGACGCCTGGCTCGTCCACCAACTGACCGGCGCTTTCGTCACCGACGCGGCCACCGCCGGGCGCACCCAACTGCTCGACCTCGACCGGGTCGACTGGTCGCCCAGGGCCCTGGAGATCTACGGGCTCGGAGGCGAGCGGCTCCCCGCCGTCGTCGACGCCGACACCGCCGTGGGCACCACCGCCGCGTTCGGCGGCGACCTGCCGCTCACCGGCCTGCTCGTCGACCAGCAGGCCGCCCTGCTCGCCCAGAACGCGTTGGACCCCGGCATGGCCAAATGCACCTACGGCACCGGGGCGTTCCTCCTAGCCCAGACCGGCGACCGCCCGCGACGCGGCTCCAGCGGCCTGGTCAGCTGCGTCGCCTGGCGGCTCGGCGGCCGTACGAGCTACTGCCTCGACGGCCAGGTCTTCACCGCGGCCTCCGCCGTCCGCTGGCTCACCGATCTCGGCGTGATCTCCGGCGCGGCCGACCTCGACCCGGTCGGCTCCGCCGTCCCCGACGCCGGGGGCGTCACCTTCGTCCCCGCCCTCGCCGGGCTCGCCGCCCCCTGGTGGCGCGGCGACGTGCGCGGCTCGGTGACCGGCCTCGGTCTGGGCACCACGGCGGGCCATCTGGTACGCGCCCTGTGCGAAGGCATCGCCGCACAGGTCGTCGCGCTCGCCGACGCCGCCGCGTCCGACCTCGGCACACCCCTGACGGCGCTGCGCGTCGACGGCGGACTGACCCGCTCCGCGCTCCTCATGCAGACCCAGGCGGACCTGCTGCAACGCCCCGTCGAAGTCTCCGCGCTGCCCGATGTGACCGCCCTCGGGGTCGGCGCCGTCGCCCGCCTCGGCCTCGACCCGGGCCTGCCGGTCCGGCAGGCGCTGCCCGCGTGGGAACCCACCGCCGTGTACGAACCCCGGATCGGCGCGGACGAGGCAGCCGAGCGGCTGGCCGGATTCCGCGCGGCGGTGGACACCCTCCTGGAGCGCGCATGACACCCACCGTCACCGGCGCCGGGGAGCTGCCCGACCGCGACCCGTACGACGTCACCGTCATCGGCGGGGGAGTCGTCGGCACGGCGATCGCCCGCGAACTCGCCAAGTACCCGCTGCGCACCGCGCTCGTCGAGGCGTCCGACGACATCGGCAACGGCACCTCCAAGGCCAACACGGCGATCCTGCACACCGGTTTCGACGCCGTCCCCGGATCGCTCGAAGCCGGGCTCGTACGCGAGGGACAGCGGCTCCTGGCCGAGTACGCCGCCGGCACCGGAATCCCCGTCGAACGCGTGGGCGCCCTGCTCGTCGCCTGGGACGACGAACAACGCGCCGTTCTGCCCGCCCTGTTGGCCAAGGCCGAACGCAACGGCTATCACGCGGCACGCCTCCTGGACGCCGACGAACTGTACGACCGGGAACCGCATCTGGGGCCGGGCGCGCTCGGTGCCCTCGAAGTCCCCGACGAGAGCGTCATCTGCCCCTGGACGACCCCTCTCGCGTACGCCACCCAAGCCGTCCTGGCCGGAGTCCATCTGCACCTCGACTGCCGGGTGCTGCACATCGACACCGGCCCCGACACGCACACCCTCACCACCTCGCGCGGCCCGCTGCGCACCCGCTACCTCGTCAACGCCGCAGGGCTGTACGCCGACGAGATCGACCGGCACCTGGGCCACGACACCTTCACCGTGACGCCCCGCCGGGGCCAGCTCATGGTCTTCGACAAGCTCGCCCGCGACCTCGTGCGCCACATCCTGCTGCCCGTGCCCACCGCCGCGGGCAAGGGAGTTCTGGTGGCACCCACGGTGTTCGGCAATGTGCTGCTCGGCCCCACCTCCGAGGACCTCGGCGACAAGTCCGACACCGCCTCCACCGCGGACGGCCTCCACTTCCTCCGGGAGAAGGGCCGGCGCATCCTGCCCGAGCTGCTCGACGAGGAGGTCACGGCCGTCTACGCCGGACTGCGGGCCGCCACCGGGCAGGAGGACTACCGGATCCAGGACCACCCGGCCCAGCGGTACGTCACCGTCGGCGGCATCCGGTCCACCGGGCTCACCGCCTCCCTGGCCATCGGCGCCCATGTCACCGGGCTCCTCACCAGGACCGGCCTGAAGCTCGGCACGGCGCGCGAACTCCCCGGGATCACCATGCCCAACCTCGGCGAAGCGTCTCCCCGGCCCTACCTGCGAGCCGACCTGATCGACCGGGACCCGGCGTACGGAACCATCGTCTGCCACTGCGAACGCGTCACCCTGGGCGAGATCCGCGACGCGCTGAACGCCACCGTCCCGCCCCGTTCCCTGGACGGGCTGCGCCGCCGCACCCGCGCCCGGGGCGGCCGCTGCCAGGGCTTCTCCTGCGGGCCCGCGGTCCGCGCCCTGTTCGAGGAGGCCCGGCCATGACCCGCGACGAACGCACCGTGGACGTCCTGATCGTCGGCGCGGGCCCGGCAGGTCTCGGCGCCGGGGCCGAACTCGCGGCATCGGGCGCCGGCCGGGTGGAGATCCTGGAACGTGAACTCGACGCGGGCGGCGTCCCGCGCCACTGCCGCCACGGAGGATTCGGGCGCCGGCCACGAGGTGGCGAGACGGGGGACGAGTACGCCCGGCGGTGCGTGGCGGCAGCCGTGCGCGCGGGGGCCACCCTCCGTACCGGAGTCACCGTCACCGACTGGGCGGAGAACGCTCCCGCCGACGGGGCGCACACCCTGGAGATCACCGGACCCGCCGGACTGGAACGGATCACCGCCCGCGCCGTCGTCCTCGCCACCGGCGCCCGCGAACGTCCGCGCAGCGCCCGCCTCGTCCCCGGCGGCAGGCCGTCGGGTGTCTACACCACCGGCGAACTCCAGCAGGCCGTCCATCTGTACCGCCAGCCGGTCGGCACCCGTGCGGTCGTCATCGGCAGCGAACCCGTCGGCCACGCCGCCGCCGACACCCTGCGCACGGCCGGGGCCGAGGTCGTCGCCATGGTCACCGACCAGCCACCGTCCCCGGCCGCCGGGCTCCTGCGGCCCCGAGGCCGCTTCCCGCTCCTCACCCGCGCCACCGTCACCGGGCTCACGGGCCGCACCGCGCTGACCGGAGTCACCCTGCGCCACGAGGACGGCCGCACCACCACCCTCCGCTGCGACACCGTGGTCTTCACCGGCGACTTCGTCCCCGACCACGAACTGGCCCGGCGCGCCGGTCTCACCCTCGACCGCGGCACCCGCGGCCCGGCGTACGACGCCGAGTACCGCACCTCGCTGCCGGGAGTCTTCGCCGTGGGGAACCTGCTGCACGCCGTCGAAAAGGCCCGGGTCGCGTCGGCCGAGGGCCGAGCCGCGGCCGCCCCCGTACTGCGCCATCTCGCCGGCGGCCCGCCGCCCGGACCGCGACCGGTAGCGCTTGCGGTCGACGCCCCGCTGCTGTGGATCGCGCCGAACCGGACCGGTCCGGCCGGGGCCCGCCCGCTGCGCGGCCGCTTCGTGCTGCGCACCGCGCGGCGGCTGGAGCGCCCCGTCCTCGTCGTCAGCCAGGACGGGCGTGAACTCGACCGGCAGCGGCTGCTGTTGCCCGAGGTGCCGGGCCGGGCGTTCCATCTGGGCGCCGGGTGGCTGGGGCGGGTCGATCCGCAGGGTTCCACCGTGCGGATCACCGCCGTCTGAGAGCCACCGGGCTCCTTCGCGCGGGCTCCCGCCCCGCAGGCCGGCCGGACCTCAGCCGTTCGTCAAGGGATCAGCAGCCAGTCGGCACCGACGGCTGCCACCAGGCCCAGGCCCAGCAGCCAACTGCCCAGCCGGGTCCGCCCGTTCCTGCTCAGCTCGATCACGAGGCCGCACAGGATGAGCGCGAGCCCGTACACGCCGACGACCAGCACGGACGACCGGCTGGCGATGCGCAGGGCCAGAACGACGGCCATCGCCGCCATCCCCACCGAGGAGAGGACGATCCGCAACCGTCGTGCCTGACGCGGCGTCAGTCTCTTCTCGTCGGCTGCTGCGGCTATCGGGGCGTCCACGCCTTGGTCCTGTTCCTGGTCATGGTCAGAATTGCTCATGGAGCCGGATGGTAATGGCTGCGCGGCACGAGGGTCCCCGGACCCGGAGGATCACCCGTTCCCGGCGAAACGATCAGGCGATGGACGCCGATACGACGGCCGACACCGCGAGGTTGCAGGACGCCGTCACCCAGACCGCCGGGTGCGGCTCGCGCTCGACGAGCGTGGCCCCCAGCTTCCCCGGGGTGACCAGGTCGACCACCAGGAAGGCCACGGCCATCATCACCAGGCCGAGCACCCCGAACGCGGCGGTCGAGACCAGGCCCTTGCCGAAGTCCTCGTACGTCGTCCAGATGGAGGTGAACACGATGCCGCCGATGCCCAGCAGCGCCGAACTGAGCAGCACGGTCGCGTTGCGGTTGCGCTCCTCCCAGATCTGCCGGCCCAGCTTGCCCGGGGTCAGGGCGTCGATCAGGAATATGCCGAGCACGAGCAGTACGACGCCCAGGGCCCCGTAGGCGGTGGCGCGGCCGAGGCCGTTGATGATGTCGGTCATCGAGAATCCGTCTCCAGGGCAAGCAGGCAGGCAGTCGGGAAGGGGGATCACGACGCACGTGATCGGCACGCGGTCAAGAAGAGGCAAAACCTATCGCACGCATGAACGCCCGACCGTTCGCCTGCCTGCCGCCTGCTCGTCGGCTCGTCCGACCGGCCGCCCTATGCCCGAAGTCGAGGCGCCTCAACCGCCGCATCGATATTTCCGGCCTTTGCCGTCGCTCCCGCGCCCGTCTCCACCCGGCCGGCCAGCTCCTCGGCCCAGCCGATGAGTGCGCCGACCCCGATGCCGTGCGGATCGATGCCCCGGAAGTCGCCGATCGCCGCCGCGCCCCGGCGCAGCAGCCGCGCCCCGCCGGTGGTGTTCCCACGGGCCGCGTGCGTCAGCCCGACCGCCAACTGTGCCAGCCCGCGCCACAGTTCCCGCTCCGCCTCGGGACCCGACTTCCAGGCGTCCTCGAACACCTCGTGCGCGTGGAAGGGCATCCCCGCGTCCAGCAGGCGCTGCGCCTCCCGCACGGTCTGGGCCGGGGCGCGCACCACGCCTTCCGGCTGCCGCTCCACCCCCGGAGTCCCGTAGGGCAGGGGGCGGCCCAGTCCGTCACGAGGGCGCGCGTTGTGCGCCCGTCCCTCAGTGTCGCGGTCCCTGCGAGTCTCGTCCACTCTCCGATTGTGCCCCGCACCTGCGGGGAATGGCGTGAACCCTGTCCGTGGGCACCCGCGCACGACTAGGCTCGACAGTCGTCAGTGCCACTTTGGGGAAGGGTGGGCATGAAGCCGTCCCGGCCGTTGTACGAGCGTGAACCGGAACTCGCCGCTGCCGCAGAAGCCGTGGACGCCCTGTGCGGCGCCCAGGCTGTCGGCGGGCTGCTGGTCTTCAGCGGTGAGGCGGGCATCGGCAAGACGGCGCTGCTCGCCGAGATCCAGGCGCTTGCCGCCGACCGTTGCACCGTCTGGTCGGCACGCGGGGGTGAGACCGTGACCTCGGTGCCGTTCCACGTCGTGCGACAACTGCTGCAGCCCGCGTTCGACCAGTTCCCGGCCGACGAGACGCGGGCGCTGTTCGGCGACTGGTACGAGATCACGGCGCCCGCACTCGGTCTCGCCGAACCGGGCGGCTCGCAGCCCGACCCGCAGGGTGTCCGCGACGGCCTCGACTTCGTCGTCGCCAGGCTCGCCTCGCGCCTGAGCCACCGGCCCCTGCTGCTCGTCGTCGACGACGCCCACTGGGCCGACGGCGAATCCCTCGCCTGGCTGGCCTCGTTCACCGCCCGCCTCGGCGAACTCCCGGTCCTGGTCGTCCAGGCGCACCGCCCGCAGGAACTGGCCGAGCGCAACGCGAACTACGCCGCCGACCGCGACGCGGAGCGCCATCCGGACGGCCACACCGCGCTGGTCCGGGTCGCGCTGCGCGCCCTCACCCCGGACGCCACCGCAGAACTGGCCCGCGCGGCCCTCGGCGAACACGCCGACGACCCGTTCTGCCGCGAGGTGTGGGCCGTCACCGGCGGCAACCCGTACGAGGCCGTCGAACTGGTCGCCAAGGTCCAGGACCGCGAGCTCCCGCCGGTCGAGGAATCGGCCGGCACACTGCGTGAGCTGGGCGCGTCCGCCCGCGGCAGCGGACTCGTCGCCCGCCTCGAACGACTGGGCACCAACGCCAACCGCTTCGCCTGGGCCGCCGCCGTCCTGGGCACCGACATCTCCCAGGAGCTCGCGGCCACCCTCGCCGGAATGAGCCCGGCGGAGGCCGCCGACTGCACGGCACGGCTCCGCGACGCCCGTATCGTCAGCGGTTTCGACCCGCTGGAGTTCGTCCACCCGCTGATCGCCACCGCCGTCTACCGCTCGATCCCGCCGGCCACCCGCACGGCGATGCACGGACGGGCCGCCTGGGCCATCACCCGCGCCGGGCTCGGCGCCGCCGCGGCCTCCCGCCATCTGCTGGAGGTCCACCCGGACGACGACCAGGAACTGGTCGCCCAGCTCCGCGAAGCCGCGAGCCAGCACCTCGCGGTCGGTGCGCCGGAGGCCGCCAGGCGCTGTCTGGAACGCGCCCTGGAGGAGCCGCCCCGTCCGCAGGCACGGGCCGCGCTGCTGTACGAACTGGGCTGCGCGACGCTGCTCAGTTCACCGCCCACCACGGTGCGGCACCTGGGCGCCGCCCTCGACATGCCGGGACTCGACGACGGTCTGCGGGTCGACGCCACCTTCCGGCTCGCCGCGGCCCTCGCCCACAACAACCAACTGCGGGACGCGGCGCTCGCGCTGGCCGCCGAGGCGGCACGTACGGCTCCGGGACCCGGGCTGATGCGACTGCAGGCGGCGCATTTCCTCTGGGAGGGCATGCAGGCCACCGAGACCGACGGCCCGACCCGCTCGCGAAGGCTCGCCCGCAACGCCGACCACCTGAAGGGCCGCGACAACGCGGAGCGGGCACTGCTCACCCTGCGGGCCTTTGACGCCATGCTGCGGGGCGAGAACGCGCAACTTGTCGTCGACCTCTGCGAACGCGCGCTGATCGACGGCAGTCCGGCGCGCGGGCTCGGCTGGACCGACTCCGAATGGGGCTTCGAACTCCCCACGATGGTCGGCATCGCCTACGCCTTCACCGATCAGCTGGACCGCGCCGAGAGCCTGTTCGGCGAGGCGGTGCGCGCCTTCGAGATCTCCGGCTGGAGCGGGGCGCACCTCGCCTTCGCCCACACCCTGCTCGGCCTGGTGCACCGGCGGCGCGGCCGCCTCGCCGAGGCGGAAGGCTTCCTGCGCGAAGGGCTGCGCCTGGCCGATCGGGTCGGCAGCGGGCTCCCCGTCCACTGGGACGCCACCTGTCTGCTCATCGACACGCTGATCGCCCGCGGCCGTACGGTCGAGGCCCGCGAGATCGCCGACCGCTACAGCTTCGGCGCGCCCTACCCCAGCGCCATGGTGCTGCCCGACGCACCCTGCGTCCGGGGCCGCCTGCTCCTGGCCGAAGGCCGTACGAAGGAAGCCGTCGCCGAACTGGAGGCGGCGGGCGCGGCCCTGGAGCCGCGCGAACGCTTCAACGGAGTCTGGGCGCCCTGGGCGGGCGACCTCGCCCGTGCCCTGGCCGACGACGACCCAGTACGCGCGGCTCAGCTCGCGACCCGCGCCAGGGTGCACGCCGAACGCTTCGGCACGGACACCGCGATCGGCGAAGCCCTGCGCTGCGTCTCCCTCTTCGCGCCCCCGGAGGAGGCCACGCATCTGCTGGCCGAGTCGGTCCGCCATCTGGAGAAGACCTCCTCCGCCTACGAGCACGCACTGGCCCGGGTGGAGTACGGAATCGCGATCAGTTCGCACCGGGAGCTGTCGCGTGCGCAGAAACAGGCCATGGCCTGCGGAGCGGAAGGGCTCGCCGCCCGCGCCCAGCGAGCACGGGCGTCGATCCGCTCCTCGGAGTGAGGTAATGTTTCTCTTGCGCGGCCACCCGGGGCAACCGGGAGGAAACGCATCGGGACGTGGCGCAGCTTGGTAGCGCACTTGACTGGGGGTCAAGGGGTCGCAGGTTCAAATCCTGTCGTCCCGACTGGAGACAGTCGCAGATCAGGGCCGGTTTCGGAGCAATCCGAAACCGGCCCTTGATCGTTTTTGGGGAACGCCGGACGTGATCGGGGTCCGGTACGAGCTGGACACCTGGATCGCGACCCCGGTCCACCCCTGAGGGCTGTCCCGCCATCCCAGGCGCGCGCGGCAGGAGCCGGATCGGGGAGCCCGTAGGCCGGCTTTCGCCATCCCGGCGAGCGAGCCGGAACATCCACGATGCGCGGGATCGCCGGGGATGGCGGGAACGAGCTCAGGGCCGTCGGCCGCCGATCCCGAATGTGTCGTGGAACAGTGCCACGGTCGCGGCCACATCCGCGACGAACCGGGCGACCTGCTGCTGGGTCCGCTCGGTCCGCTCCTCCCGGCTCGCCGTCAGCGCGGCGGCCCGGCTGTCGAGTTCCGCTGTCCGTCGCTCCAGCCGCCCGCTGCCCCAGCGGGTACGGGCCCGTCCGGCCCGGCCCCGTAACTCATCGGCCCGGCGGGGCAGGCCCGCCAGCTCGGAGGCGTCGGACAGCGCGGTCTCCACAGCCTCGACGGCAGCCGTCTGGGCGCGGAACAGGGCCAGCCGCACCGGCCCCACCGCCAGCAGAAACGCGTCGCTCCCGATCCGGTGTCCCTGCGCCCAGGAGTCCCTCGCGATCCGTACGTCCTGCTCGAAGGAGGCGATGTGCGGATTGCGGTTGTTCTCGAACGTCAGCCCCGTCCGCAGGATCCGGTCCGCCAGCTCGACATCGGGCGGAGTGGCGGCGACCGCTTCGGCGACCAGATCCCAGGTGTGTGATCCGGGCTGCAGGAGGTCGGCGAACGCCCGGACACAGCTCTCGTCCGCCAGCGCCGCCGGATCGTAGCCCTGCCGCCGTATGTCGGCGATCGCCGCTTCCAACAGTTCGGCCACAGACATCAAGGTCCTCCAGGCGGGCTCTCGGGTGCCTCACGGGGGCGACGGTCGGCGAGCCTATCGGCCCTGGGGCGCGTTCGGCACTCCGCCCGCACCGCACCAATGGGCCTTGTGTGCCTGCCAGTTGCCACAAGACCGGCCCCCGCGACCGCCCGGGGATCCGGGCCGGTGCCTGTGCCGCCCGTCGACGGGCGGCACAGGCACCTTTGAGACTCGTCCCGCCTCGCACCGGAACCCGCAGCCGTCGTGCTGTCGGCCCCTCGTGGCCCGGCCGCCGCGCCGCGGCGCTCAGGACGGCCGGCGTTCTCACCCGACCGGGTCAGCGTCCTCACCGTCCGCTCCAAGGGCCGATTCGCCCCGTCCGAGCGGTCTGCCGACCGTTCGGCGCCCCGTGCCCCCGGCCGTTGAGGGTGGGGCGTCATGCTGGACCCGCGAACCCAGCCCTGGCATTCAGATCATCCCGATATGCCCTTTTCGGGTGGGCGTTTTAGCCTGCTGACACTGCTCGAATAGGTGACAGCCGGCTCCGTCGGCAGAGGGCGAGCTTCCATGGCTGAGCAACGTAGAAAGTCCGGACTGGTCGGCGAGATGTCCGCCGAATTCGCGGGCACGATGATCCTCATCCTCTTCGGGTGCGGTGTCGTGGCCCAGGTGGTGGCGGGCGGAGCCCTGACCGATCCGCCGGGCGGGCTCGGGGACCACGACAGCATCGCCTGGGCGTGGGGGCTGGGTGTCACGCTGGGCGTCTATGTGGCGGCGCGGCTGAGCGGGGCCCACCTCAATCCCGCGGTGACCCTCTCGCTGGCTGCGTTCAGGGGGTTCCCGTGGAGCAAGGTGGCTCCCTACGCCCTGGCGCAGACGGCCGGTGCGTTCGTGGCCGCACTCCTCGTCCGCTGGAACTACAGCGAGGCGCTGGCGAAGGCCGACCCCGGACACACCATCAAGACACAGACGGTGTTCTCCACACTGCCGGCCAACGGCAATCCGGCTCTGCCGGTCCATGAATGGGGTGCGTTCCGTGACCAGGTCATCGGCACCGCCATTCTGCTGCTGCTGATCATGGCCATCACGGACCTGTTGAACACCCCGCCCGGCTCGAACCTGGGCGCCTTCATCATCGGCCTGGTCGTGGTCGCGATCGGCATGGCCTGGGGTACCAACGCGGGTTACGCGATCAACCCCGCCCGTGACTTCGGCCCCCGGCTGGCGAGCTTCATCACCGGCTACGGCGGTGCGTGGCGGGATCAGTACGGGAACTTCTACTTCTGGGTGCCCATCGTGGGCCCGCTGGTCGGCGGTCTGCTCGGCGCGGGTCTCTACAAGGGCTTCGTCGGGCGGTTCCTGCCGTCCGCGGTACCCGAACCGCCGGGACGCGTCCCGGCATCCAAGGGCTGACCACACCGGCCGGAGAGGCGGTACATCATGGCGGACTTCATTGGCGCGGTGGACCAGGGCACCACCAGCACTCGATTCATGATCTTCGATCACGGTGGCAACGAGGTCGCCAAGCACCAGCTGGAGCACGCCCAGATCCTGCCCCGCTCCGGCTGGGTGGAGCACGACCCGGTGGAGATCTGGGAACGCACCAACTCGGTCATGCAGAACGCTCTGCGGTACGGCGGTCTGTCGCCGAGCGACCTGGTGGCCATCGGGATCACCAACCAGCGTGAGACGACGGTGGTCTGGGACCGGCGCAACGGGCGGCCCTACTACAACGCCATCGTGTGGCAGGACACCCGCACCGACACCATCGCGGCGAACCTCGAACGCTCGGGACAGGGCGAGGTCATCCGCCGCAAGGCCGGGCTGCCGCCGGCGACCTACTTCTCCGGCGGCAAGATCCAGTGGATCCTGGAGAACGTCGACGGCGTACGGGAAGCGGCGGAGGCCGGTCATGCCATCTTCGGCAACACGGACGCCTGGGTCCTGTGGAACCTGACCGGCGGCCCCGACGGCGGCATCCACGCCACCGACGTGACCAACGCGAGCCGCACCATGCTGATGAACCTGGAGACCCTCGACTGGGACGAGGAACTCATGGGCTTCTTCGGCATCCCCCGGGCGATGCTTCCCACGATCAACCCCTCGTCGCACCCGGAAGCCTACGGTTCCACCCGCACCTCCCGACCGCTGCGTGCCGCCATTCCCATCGGCGGTGTCCTCGGCGACCAGCAGGCAGCCACCGTCGGTCAAGTCTGCTTCGCCCCCGGCGAGGCCAAGAACACCTACGGGACCGGCAACTTCCTGCTGCTCAACACCGGCACCGAGCTGGTCCGCTCGCAGCACGGCCTCCTCACCACGGTGGCCTACCAGTTCGGCGACAGCCCCGCGGTCTACGCGCTGGAGGGTTCCATCGCCGTCACCGGATCCGCGGTGCAGTGGCTGCGCGACCAGCTGAAGATCATCAAGACGGCCGCGGAGAGTGAGGAGCTGGCCCGGAGTGTCGAGGACAACGGGGGCATGTATTTCGTTCCCGCGTTCTCCGGCCTGTTCGCGCCGTACTGGCGCTCCGACGCCCGCGGGGCGATCGTCGGCCTGGCCAGGTACAACGACAACGCCCACCTGGCACGGGCGACTCTGGAGGCGATCTGCTACCAGAGCCGCGATGTGGTCGAAGCCATGGAGCAGGACTCCGGTGTCCATCTCGACGTGCTCAAGGTCGACGGCGGTGTCACCGCCAACGACCTCTGCATGCAGATCCAGTCCGACATCCTCGGTGTCCAGGTCAGCCGCCCCGTCGTCGCGGAGACGACTGCTCTCGGCGCCGCCTACGCGGCGGGGCTGGCCATCGGTTTCTGGCAGAACACCGACGAACTGCGCACCCAGTGGCACGAGTCGAAGCGGTGGTCGCCCCAGTGGTCCGAGGAACAGCGCGCGGAAGGCTACGCGGGCTGGAAGAGGGCCGTGGAACGCACCCTCGACTGGGTGAAGGTCCCCTGACCACCGCTGTATCCGGCGACTTCTTTCGTGTCGTGGCGTCGTCCCGAGAGGGCGGCGCCACGACGCGTGCTGCACGCGTGGGGCGGTGTCCACCGCGTCCGCTGCTGCTCCGTCTGTCCCCACCGGGCAGCGGGGACGAGCGCCCCGGCCTGAAGCCGACCAGGCTCTGGGCATGGGCCGGCCGGAGAACCGCGAGGGTGGCCCGGCTGGTCCGTGAAGACGCAGAGGCCGTACCGGGAGATCTCCGGTACGGCCTCTGCGTGGGTGACGGACTGTGCGGGGGAGTCTTCGGCGGGGCGCCCGACGCCATAGCGGGCGCGTCGTCCGTCCCGCGTCTCAGACGAGAAGCTTGGCCTTGGCCTTCTCGTACTCCTCCTGATTGATGTCGCCCTTGTCCTTGAGCTCGGCGAGCTTGGCGAGGTCGCTCACATGGCCGCCGGTGCCGGACCCGCCCTCCGTGCCCGCGGCCTGCTTCACGTACTGGCGGAACGCCGCCTCCGAGTCCTTGGCCTGTTCGGCGTCCCGGTGGGCCATGCCGCGGCCCCGGACGATGAGGTAGACCAGCACGCCGATATAGGGCAGCAGGATGACGAAGACCAGCCAGCCCGCCTTGGCCCAGCCGTTGAGCGAATGGTCCCGGAAGAGGTCCGTCACCACCTTGAACAGGAGGAAGAACCACAGGACCCAGAGGAACAGGTAGAGCATGGTCAGAAAGAGGTTCAGCAGCGGGTAGTCATCCATGAGCGCCTACTCCAATCACGCGAATGGTGACTTATTCATACATCTGGCCTCTTGGTTCCGCATCTGTAGGCGTCCGGAAGGGGCATGGTCGCTGCCGGTTCAGCCGGAGAGTGTGTCCAGGAAGGCGAACAGCTTGTTCCGGGTGCGTTCGATCTGCTGCTCCAGGGTCAGGGACTCCTCGAAACGGGCCCCGGGCGCCGGAACCTTCTTGCCCCGTACGTACAGGGAGCAGTCCAGGTCGGTGCAGAGGTAGATCCCGACGGAATTCCCGTCCCGGCCCGCCTGTCCCCGCTTGCGGGCGGTCATCAGGGAGACGCCGCTGCCCGGATGGGTGGTCAGGCAGACCGAGCACATGCTGCGGTGGAGGAAGCCGCGCTGATGGGACGGAAAGCGCAGGGTGATGCCGACGAGCGTGCCCCGGAGCTCGGTGACGATGTAGCTGCGGTCGGGCGCGGAGAGATCGCGCCAGCCCAGGAAGTCCAGATCGTCCCACCGGCGCTCGTCGAGATCGCGCGGCATCGGGAGACGCTTCGCCTCGCCCTTGGAACAGTTGACGAACGATGCGCGGATGTCCTGCTCGCTGACGGCTCTCATGCCGACGACGCTAGGTGTGCCTATGACTCCTAGGCAAATGATTAAGAGCTATAGGAGCTGTCCGAGAGGGCGATGCGCAGCAGGTGGGCCGGCGGATGCGCGAGGGCGAGGTCCGGCCGCCAGGCCGCCAGGACCTGCGCCGACGGGTCGAAGAGCGGGCCGGGCAGCGCTTCGGGGGAGATCCACTGCCAGGTGCTGATCAGATGGGGCTCCGTGACCTGCGGCACGCCGGCCCCGAGCGTCACCGATGCCGCCATGCTGATGCGGTTGATGCCGGCGACCACGTCGTGCAGCATCGCGAAGACGTTCACGGCGGCCTCCTCGACCTCCAGACCGGTCTCCTCGCGCAGCTCGCGCACGGCCGCGGCGGCGACGGACTCGTGGGTCGGGTCGATCTTGCCGCCCGGCAGCTCCCAGGTGCCGCCGTGATGCCGTCCGAGCAGGACGCGTCCCTGTCCGTCCTGGACGATGACCCCCACCCCGAGCGCGGCCTGCGCCACCGGCGGGCGGGTATTGCGGTTCGGGCCGGTGGTGGACTCGCCTGTCATGGTGCTGTGCTCCTTGTGCGCCGTACGGGAACCGTTGTTCCTTGCGGCCATCCTCACATTGTCGGGGTGCTGGGCGGTCACCCGGGCGGATCCGCTCCGGCGCCTCCGCGCGGAGCCAGGAGGGAGGGGCTGCGGTGCGGACAGGGTTCAGGTGATGAGCCGCAACGAGGTCGCGGAGATGCCGAGCCGTACGGTCTGGCCCCAGGTCAGTTCCAGGGCATCGGACTCCATGCCGTCCCCGAACACCACGATCCGGTCCGACTCGACGGTGAGCCGGAGCCCCTGCCCGGGGCCCAGTGCGCCCGCGACCCGCGAGGTGCCGGTCGCGGGTGAGGGCCATGCCTCGCGTACGAACCAGAGCAGCCGCGGATCGGACGGTGCGGGCAGCTCGGGCACGCCGCCGCGCTCCAGCCACAGGGAGCGGAGCCATCCGGTGGCGCCGGTGCCCGTTCCGACCAGGACGCCCGACGACGCCTGTGCCTCTGCGGCGGTCGCCGGGTCGTCGGGGCCCAGACGGTAGCGCGCGGTCTGGTGGCCGGGCGGCCCGAGATAGATCTCGTTCAGCGCGAGCAGCCGTTGGGTGTCGTCGGCGACGGCCTCGACCATGGTGAGCTCCTCCACCGCACCGCCGGGCGCGGCGGCCGTACGGAGCAGGGCGGCCGCGTCGGCGGGGCGGTGGCGGACCAGGACACCGGGGTTGCGCCCGGGATCGGTGTCGATCCCCACCACCGGCTGGCCCGAGAGGTACTTCGCGGCATTGGCGACCAGCCCGTCCTGTCCGACCACGACCACCACGTCCTCGGGAGCGAAGAGGAAGCGGTCCAGATCCGCGCGCTCCACCCGGGAGCCGCGCCACTGCAACGGCACGGCGGCCGCCACCTCGGTCAGTGCCCGCCGCGTACGGTCATGGCGCCGGGCCACCTCGTCGATCGACCGGCCGCGGCTGGACAGGAAGAACGCGGCCTGCCCGTGCGTCCCGTGCCGGGCGAGCAGTTCCTCGTACTCGGTGGTCCGGTGCACGAGCACCGCGCGCGGGGCGAGGCTCATGCCTCCGTCTCCGGGTCCGGCCGGCCGAGCTTGGCGAGCAGTCCGGTGAGGACGTCGGGGGACAGGGTGAGGCTGTCGATGCGCGGCAGGTTCTCGGCCAGCCGCGTCACCGCCAGGGCGTGCAGTGTCGTCGGGTCCACCTCGGCGTGCACCCGCAGCCAGGCCGCCTGGGCCTCGGCGCGTGCCGCTCCGGTGTCGCGGGCCGCCGCCGCTTCCGCGCGTGCGAGTCGCACCGTGCGGGTCGCCTCGGCCTCGGCGCGTACCGAGTCGGCCGCCGCGTTCTCCTCGGCCGCGCGCCGGGCGTTGGTGCCACGCTGCTCCACCAACTGCTCTTCCCTGCGTGCCAGTTCGATCTGGCTGCCCAGTTCGTTCTCGGCGATGACGCGCTCCCGCTCGACCGCGACGGCCCGGCGTTCGTAGGTGGCCCGGTCGGCCTCCTGCTGGATCTGCTCGCGGGCCGGGGTGCGCAGGGCGCGCTCGACCTCGGCCTCGGGGCGGATCGCCACGACGCGCACGGCCACCACGTCGATGCCGGTGGCGGGCAGCCGGGGTTCGGCCGCGAGGCCCGTGGCGACCCGTTCGCGTACCGAGGCGACCCCGTCCACCAGTGCGGCGGCGAGCGGGGTGCGGGCCAGGACGTCCAGGGCGTGCTGCTGTGCGGTCTCGGTGAGCAGGGTGGCGATCTGTTCCAGGGGCGCGCTGCGCCAGTCACCGGTGTCCGGGTCCACGGAGAAGTCGAGGCGGGCCGAGGCCGCTGCCGGGTCGCTGATCCGGTACGTCACGGTCGCCTGCACGGTCACGTCCTGGAAGTCGGCCGTACGGGCGTGGAACGCCATGGCCAGCTCGCGGTCGTTCACCGGCACTTCGGACAGTGCGGCAGTCAGTGACCGGTACCAGAAGCTGAGCCCGGGGCCGTCGTGGGCGAGCTTGCCGCGCTTGTGGTGGCGGATGTGTGCGGTGGGCGCGGAGCGCAGATGGCGCCAGCCGAAGCGCTTGGTGATGTCGGCCATGGGACCCCCTCGATCTTGTCGGTGAGACGATAAGGGGCGCCAAGGAATATCGTCAAGGGGACGAGAAAGGGGTCCTGGTGAGATATCTGGCCGGTACCTCCCCGCCGCCGTGCACGGCCAGGTCGGCGCCGTTGACGTACGGTGCCAGCCCGCCGGCCAGATAGAGACAGGCGTGGGCCACGTCGTCGGGCACCGCCGGCCGACGCATCGCCAGGACGTCCGCCATCGCCGTCCCAGCGTTCTCGCCGTGGACGGAGGTGGTGCTCTCGGTGCGGACCGGCCCCGCCGTGATGTGGTTGACGCGTACCCTCGGCGCCCATTCCAGGGCCAGTGCCCGCGTCAGCCCCAGCAGGCCCGCCTTCGCCGCGGAGTAGGCGGCGGTCCCCGGCTGCGGGTGGTGTGCGGAGACACTGCCGATGTTGATCACGCTGCCGCCCTCCGGCTGCTCCCGCATGACCAGGTTCGCGGCCTGCGCCACATAGAAGGGGGCCAGGAGATTGAGGGCGACGACCTTCTCGACGAAGCGCGGGGAGACGGTCGCCGCGTCGGCGTCGGGGGAGCCGCCCGCGTTGTTGACGAGTACATCGAGCCGGCCGAACCGCTCGACGGCCGCCGCCACCAGTGCGGCGGCGGCAGCGGGGTCCCGGACGTCCGCGACCCGGAAGAGGGCCGGTCGCCCGCCCGCCGACGGCAGCTCCGCCGGTTCGCCGCGCCCGCACACCATGACGTCCGCGCCCGCGGCGAGGAACGCGGCGGCGATCGCCGCGCCGACGCCCTTGGTGCCTCCGGTGACGAGCACCGCCCGCCCGGAGAAGTCGATCGGATTGCCGATGCCCATGGTCCGCCCTCCATCGGTGTGGAACTGACGAATCTACCAATCATTTGTTTGGCGACCTAGGGTGCGCCGGGCCGCCGGGTGCGCCAGGACCGCCGGGTGTGCCGGGTCTGCCCGCGCGACGGGGTGCGGCGCGCCGGGGGTGCGGCCGG
>NZ_LWLE01000015.1:67040-136456 GCF_001905125.1 Streptomyces sp. TSRI0281
CGGCCGGGCGGGTGCGCCGCCCCCGTCCCCACGGTGCGGCGCGGGTGGACCGCCTTTCCGCCGGGGCGGACGGTCCACGTCTTGTTCAGGACTCCGGAGGCGGTGCCTCAAGTCCCAGTCCGGGGAGGATCGTGGTCACCACGAACCGTGTGAGATACGCCTCGTCCGCGTACCGCCCCTCCAGCAGGGGCCGCGCGCGCATCACGCCGAGCAGCTGCGCGGCGACGTACTCCGCCGCGGGATGACCGGCCGCGATCTCGCCGCGGTCCATGCCCCGCCGGACCATGGCGTCGATCGCCGCGATCTCCGGCAGGATCAGCGCCTCCCGCAACGCGCACAGCAGCTCGGGGCTCTGGAGCGCGGCGTGGCTGAGCGCGTGCATCAGGGGGGTGTCGCGGCCGGAGCCCTCGCCGATGGCCCGCGCCGCCTCGCGCAGGTCCCCGGCCAGGGTGCCCGTGTCGATGTGCGAGAGCAGCATGCGGCGGGTGCCGTGCAGCGCGGCGACGACCAGTTCGGGCTTGGAACCCCACTGCCGGTAGAGCGTCGACTTCCCGCAGCGGGTGCGCGAGGCCACTCCCTCCATGGTCAGTGACTCGTACCCGCTCTCCCGCAACAGGTCCAGCACGGCCGTGTACAGCTCCTGCGCCCGCTCCGGTGTGATCTTCGACCGGCGTGACGCGAGTGCCGGCTCCTGTGCGGAATCGTGCGACGTCATGCGCTTCCCTCCTGCGGCTCTGCGGTGAGGTCCCTCGATACGCCAGTGTACCGATACGCGCGTGTACCGATACGTTCGCGTATCGGTACACTGGCGTATCGATACGGCATGGAGTGGACCATGCCGCCGTAACAGCGCTTCGTCAGCAAAGGGGCATCGGGTGATACACGCCCGCAGCAAGCCTGCAGACCGGGAGCCGGACACTTCTGCCCGACCGCCCCTCGTCCGTGAGTTCCTCCTGGTCGCGGGACTCTTCCTCGTGTACAAGCTCGGCCGGCAGGCCGCCAACGGACATGTCGAGGAAGCTTTCCGCAACGCCGGACACGTATGGGACTTCGAACGCGCCGTCCATCTCCCCGGCGAGGGCGCCGTGCAGAGCGTGCTGCTGCACAGCGAGACGCTGATCCATGTGGCGAACACCTACTACGCGACCGTGCACTTCCCGGCCACGGTGCTGTTCCTGGTCTGGCTCTACTGGCGCAGGCCCCGCCACTACGTCTGGTCGCGCCGCATACTCGCCGTACTCACCGGCGCCGCGCTCGCGCTCCATCTGCTGTTCCCGCTCGCCCCGCCCCGGATGCTGGACGCCGCGGCCCTCGTGGACACCGGCCAGGTGTACGGCCCGACGGTGTACGGGAACACCCCCTCGACCGACTCGATGGCGAACCAGTTCGCGGCGATGCCCTCCCTGCACTTCGGCTGGGCGGTGATGGTCGCCGTCGGGCTGATCGTCGCCACCCGCTCCCGTTGGCGCTGGCTGTGGCTGCTGCACCCGCTCGTGACGCTGCTCGTCATCGTGGGCACCGCCAACCACTACTGGCTCGACGCGATCGTCGTCTCGGCGTTGCTCGCCGTCGCCTTCGCCGCCCTGCGGCTGTCGCGCCCCGCTCCGGTCCGGGAGCAGCTGCCGTGGCCGTCCGGCGGGGTGCCCGCCACCGGTGCCGCGTTCGCCGTCGCCCATGTACCGGCGGCCGTCGCCGAGCCCCGGCCGTACACCGGACCCACCGCCGGTGCCACCGGAGCACGGACGCTCGCCCGGTCCGGAGCCCGGCGGTGAACGCCACGCTCATCGCCGTCGCACTGTCCCTCGTCTCCGCCGCCGCCTACGCGGCGGCCGCCGTGGCGCAGTCCCGGCTCGCCGGACGCACCGAACCCTCCACCGGCATCCTGCGCCTGCTGGGCCGCGGCGCCTGGTGGTCGGCGGTCGGTCTGAACGCGGGCGGCGCCCTCCTCCATGTCGCCGCGCTGAAGTACGGCCCGCTCACCCTCGTCCAGCCGCTGGGCGCCCTCACCCTCGTCGCCGCCGTCCCGCTCGGGGCGCGCGCCGCCGGGCGCCGGGTCAGCCGGACCGAATGGCGCGGCACGGTCCTCACCCTCCTCGGCCTCGGAGCCCTGCTGCTCACCTCGGGCGGCACCGCCCCGCACGAGACCTTGAGCCTCGTCGAGGCGCTCGGCGTCGGCGCGGCCACCATGGCGGTCGTCGCCGGTCTCAGCCGCCCCGGCACCCGGCCGGGACTGCGGCACGCGGCGGCCTCCGGCGTCACCTCCGGCGTCGCTTCCGCGCTCACCCAGACCCTGACGGTCGCCGTGACCGACCACACCACGGGACCGCTGTTCAGCTGGCGGCTGCTGACCGTGGCGCTGCTCGTCTCCGCCTTCGCCATGGGTGGCCTGCTGCTCTCCCAGACCGCCTACCGCGGCGGCCTCGGCGCCCCGCTCGCCGTGGTCACCCTGGCCAATCCGGTCGCCGCCGCCGCGATCGGCCTCGCCCTCCTCGGCGAGCGCCTTCAGGGCGGAGCGGCCGGTCTGGTCCCGGCGCTCCTCGGCACGGCGGCCGCGGTACGCGGGGTGATCCTGCTCAGCCGCGCTCAGGCCCAGCCCATGGCCATGGCCGCAGAAGAGGCCGAGACGGCGGCGGGCGGTGCGCCCGTGAGCGGTGCGTCGGCGCGGGTCGTCATCGGCAGCCCGCGGAAACAGGACCGCCAGGCCCTCGCCACCGAACCGCGCGCACTCGAACCGCGCGCACGTGAACCGCTCGCACTCGAACCGCGCGCACTCGAACCGCTCGCGGTCAGGCCGAGCGCGTCCTGAGCGGGGTTCGGGTCCTGAGCAGATTCTGAGCAGCCTCAGGATCTGAGCAGCCTCAGGAGGGGGCTGCTCGGCCGGCTGCGCCGTCCTCAGGGGGTCTGCGCAGCAGGGTCTCCGGCTGTCTCCGCGGCCGTGTCCGGCGACCGGTCCGGTTCTCCCAGATCGTCGATGGCCCGCGTCAGCCAGCCGATCCAGAAGCTCTCCAGATCGATGCCGCCCCGCAGCACCAGATGCCGCAGCCGGTCCTCGTCCGCCGTCCGCGCGGGCGTGAAGTCGCGCTCCTCGATCTCCTGATACTCGGCCAGCTGCCGCTGATGAAGCCCGAGATGGCGCCCGAGCTCCGCCCCCAGCCCCGGCGCCCCGACCACCGCTGCCGCCCGCATCCGCAGGAGCAGCGGATCGCGGACCGGGCGCGGGTCCTCGGGCAGGGCCACCCAGGCGGCCAGTTCCTTGCGGCCCGCGGGCAGCACCTCGTACTCCTTCTTCTGCCCACGCGCCGGCTGCGCCGAGGGCAGCTCCCTGATCCGCCCGGCCTGCTCCAGTTTCCCGAGTTCGCGATAGATCTGCTGGTGCGTGGACGACCAGAAGTAGCCGATCGAACGGTCGAACCTGCGGGTCAGCTCCAGCCCCGACGACGGCTTCTCCAGCAGGGCGGTGAGGATCGCGTGCGGCAGTGACATGCAGTGCATCCTAAGGACGGGCGGAACGGGACCTCACAGCGTCGCGGCGAGCTCCGTGCCCTGGCGGATCGCCCGCTTGGCGTCCAGCTCCGCCGCCACGTCGGCGCCGCCGATCAGATGCACCGGACGGCCCGCGGCGAGCAGTTCCTCGTACAGCTCGCGGCGCGGCTCCTGACCCGCGCACAGCACCACCGTGTCGACGGCGAGCAGGCGTCGCTCGCCGTCGACGGTGAGATGCAGACCCTCGTCGTCGATACGGTCGTAACCGGCGCCCGCGATCATGTCGACGCCGCGGTGGCGCAGCTCGGTGCGGTGGATCCAGCCCGTGGTCTTTCCGAGTCCCGCCCCGACCTTGGTCGCCCTGCGCTGGACCAGATGAACCGTGCGCGGCACCTTCGGGCGCTCCGGGGCGCGCAGCCCGCCCCGGTCCGCGTAGTCGGTGTCCACGCCCCACTGCCGGAAGAACGTCTCCGGGTCGAGGCTCGCGCCGTCGCCGTCGTCCGTCAGGAACTCGGCCACATCGAAGCCGATGCCGCCCGCCCCGACGATCGCGACCCGGTCACCGACCGGTGCCCCGTCGCGCAGCACGTCCAGATAGCTGACCACGCTGGGGTGTCCCGCCCCGGGGATCGCGGGGGTGCGGGGCTCGACGCCGGTGGCGACGACGATGTCGTCGAAGCCGTCCAGCGTTCCGGCCGTGGCCCGTGTGCCGAGCCGGAGCTCGACGTCCAGTTCGGCGAGCCGGGTACGGAAGTAGCGCAGCGTCTCGTTGAACTCCTCCTTGCCGGGGACGCGTCGCGCCACATTGAGCTGGCCGCCGATCTCATCGGCCAGGTCGAAGAGGGTCACCGCATGACCGCGCTCGGACGCCGTCACCGCGCACGCCAGCCCGGCCGGACCGGCGCCCACGACGGCGACCCGCTTACGCGTCCGGGTGGGCGAGAGCACCAGCTCCGTCTCGTGGCAGGCGCGCGGATTGACCAGGCACGAGGTGATCTTCAGGCTGAAGATGTGGTCCAGGCACGCCTGGTTGCAGCCGATGCAGGTGTTGATCGCGTCCGCGCGGCCCTCGGCCGCCTTGGCGACGAAGTCCGGGTCCGCCAGGAACGGCCGGGCCATCGAGACCATGTCCGCACGGCCGGAGGCCAGGATCTCCTCGGCCACTTCCGGGGTGTTGATGCGGTTGCTGGTCACCAGGGGTACGGACACCGCCCCGCGCACCTTCTCCGTCACCCAGGTGAAGGCGCCGCGCGGCACGGAGGTGGCGATGGTGGGGATGCGGGCCTCGTGCCAGCCGATGCCGGTGTTGATGATGGTGGCTCCGGCCGCCTCGATCTCCCGGGCGAGCCGCACGACCTCCTCCAGCGTGGAGCCGCCGGGGACCAGGTCCAGCATGGAGAGCCGGTAGATCAGGATGAAGTCGCTGCCGACCCGCTCACGGACCCGGCGCACGATCTCGACGGGGAAGCGGATGCGGTTCTCGTACGAGCCGCCCCAGCGGTCGGTGCGGTGGTTGGTCGCGGCAACGATGAACTCGTTGATCAGATAGCCCTCGGAGCCCATGATCTCGACCCCGTCGTAGCCCGCCGAGCGCGCCAGCTCCGCGGCCCGGACGAACTCCTCGATGGTCTCCTCGACCTCGTCGTCGGTCAGGGCGTGCGGGGTGAAGCCGCTGATCGGTGCCTTGAGCGCGCTCGGGGCCACCAGATCCGCGTGGTGCGCGTAGCGCCCGAAGTGCAGGATCTGCATCGCGATCCGCCCGCCCGCCGCATGGACGGCCGTCGTGATCTCCGCGTGCTGCGTGGCCTCGGCCTCGGTGGTCATCCTGGCGCCGCCGGGGAAGGAGCACGCGCGCTCACTGGGCGCGATGCCGCCGGTGACCATCAGGCCGACCCCGCCGCGGGCCCGCTCGGCGTAGAAGGCCGCCATACGCGTGAAGCCGTGCTCGGCCTCCTCCAGACCGATGTGCATCGATCCCATGAGGACCCGGTTGGGGAGGGTGGTGAATCCCAGGTCGAGCGGGCTCATCAGCGTGGGGTAAGGGCTCATCCGGCGTCTCCTCGCACAGGTGTCGTCGAGCCAGTTGTAGACCACCGGAACATTATTATGCAACAAGTTGCACAATGAGTGTGTCGCACCGTGAACCCGTGCCGGGCCCGGCTTCGGCCCCGTCCGGCCCATCCCGACCGTGCCGGTACGCCGCGGGCCGACCACAGTGGAATCCGTACCGCCCTCCATTCCGCCCCCACCCCGGGAGTCCTCATGGTCTGCGTCAACCGGCGTGATCTCGGCCTTCTCCTCCTGCGCGTCGGAACCGGCGCGGTCCTCACCGCCCACGGCAGCCAGAAGCTCGCAGGCTGGTTCGGCGGCGGCGGAATCGAAGGCACCACCGCCGCGATGGAGGCCATGGGCTTCCATCCGCCCAGGCACAGCGCCGTCGCCGCCGGGCTCGGCGAAGCCGGTGGTGGTGTCCTGCTGGCGCTCGGCCTCGCGACTCCGGCCGCGGGGGCGGCCGCCGCCGGAGCGATGGCGGGAGCCGTGTCCGTCCACGCCCCCGCGGGCTTCTTCGCGCAGGGCGGCGGCTACGAGTACCCGGCGTTCCTCGGCTTCACCGCCGCGGCCATCGGCCTGATCGGCCCCGGCCGGTACTCCGTGGACCACGCGACGCGGCATGTCTTCGATCAGCCCTGGGTGGTCGCCCTCGCCTTCGTGGGCAGCGCGGTGGCCGCCGCGGCGGTCGTCGGCAAGCGTGCCAAGGGGCAGGCGCGGACGCGCGACGAGGCGTAGCCGGACCGGTCTCCGGGCGTACGCCTCCCGAGCCCATGCGGCCGGCCCGGCATCACTGACGCGGCACGGCGGCACGCGGCACGCGGCGCTTCGGCTGCGGCGCGGCGGCACCGAGGCAGCGGCGCGGTGCGTCGTCCCGACAGGCCCGCACCCCGTACTGCGGCCGCGGCGCGGTGCGTCGTCCCGACAGGGCCCGCTCGCACGGCAGTTGAGACCGTCACCGTGCGGGTACGGGTGCGCCCCGCCTCCTCGTTCCGGGGACCGGGCTTCGAGGGGGCGGGGCGGGTGGTGCGGATCTGCCCCAGGGCGGCCGGACCGGGCCGGACCGGGGGAATGGCACCCGGTGCGTCGGCCCGATGGGCCCGGCGGTCAGGCGCGGTTGGTGAGGTAGCCCCCCATGGACGTGAAGTAGTCGGCCGCCGGCAGCTCGCGGCCGTCCTCGGTACGCACGCGGGTGATGGCGAGGCCGTGGTTGCGGCCGGTCCGCGCGTCGGCGCCCGCGACGATCACCACTCCGTCGCCCTCGCGGTAGAAGACGCGCCCCGGCGTACCGCCGTAGCGGCCCTCGGACACGACCGCGGCCAGGACCTCCAGGCGCCTGCCCTTGTGGAAGGTGAAGGCGCTGGGGTACGGGGCGGACTGGGCGCGGACCAGACGCTCCAGAACATCGGCGGGCCAGTCCCAGTTGATCCGGATGTCTTCCTCGGACCGCTTGTGGAAGAAGCTGGCCTGCGAATGGTCCTGCTGGGTGAACTCGGTCTGCCCCGAGGCGATCAGCTTCAGTGCGCCGATCGTGACCGGGCCGATGAGGTCGACGGTCTTGTGGAAGAGGTCGGTGACCGTATCGGCGGGGCCCACCGTCACCGCGCGCTGGTCCACGATGTCACCGGCGTCGAGAACCTCGTCCATCATGTGGGCCGTGACGCCGACTTCGCGTTCACCGTTGATCAGGGCCCAGATGAGCGGCGAGAAACCGGCGTACTTCGGCAGCAGCGAGTCGTGGATGTTCAGGGTGCCGTGACGGGGCAGCGTGTAGACGCGCGGCGGGATCCAGGTCCGCCAGTTGTTGGCCACGATGATGTCCGGGTCGGCTTCCTTGAGCCGCTGGAGCAGTTCCTCGTCGTCGGGCCGGTTGCGGATGACCACCGGAACGCCGTGCTCCTCGGCCAGGTCGGCGACCGAGTCGCTCCAGATCTTCTCGTAGGCGTGCTCGCTCTTGGGGTGCGTCACGACCAGGACGACGTCGTGCTCGGATTCCAGGAGTGCTTGAAGGGTGCGGTGCCCCCAGGTCTGGTAACCGAACATGACGACCCGCATGGAGTTCCTCCTCGGAAGAGCGACTGACCGGTGGCAAGTAAAGCAAGCCTTACCTAATAGCGCAACGCGCCCGGATTTTGGGCCTGTTCGTCGCCCCACTTCTGCCGCACGTCCGATTTGCCCTGTCGACAGGTTGATTCAGCTCAGGTTAGCTTTACCTAAGTTCGACTGGTCGGTGGCAACGGCGGGCTCGGCCTCTCGTACTTTTCATCCGCGCCTGGCAGGCGACCCGCACGATGGGAGTGACATGTCACAGGTTCTTCCTGGCGACACACCTTTGATCCATGACCTCATAGGTATCGGCTTCGGGCCGTCCAATGTGGCCATGGCGATCGCGCTGAGCGAGCACAACGCGCGTGTCGGCAGGGAGGAGGCGGTCACCGCTCACTTCTTCGAGCGGCAGCCGAACTTCGGCTGGCACCGTGGCATGCTGATCGACGACGCGACGATGCAGGTGTCCTTCCTCAAGGACCTGGTGACGCTTCGTAACCCGTCCAGCGAGTACACCTTCCTGCGCTACCTGCAGAGCAAGGGCCGTCTGATCGACTTCGTCAACCACAAGAACCTCTTCCCGCTGCGCGTGGAGTTCCACGACTACTTCGAGTGGGCCGCGGCGAAGGTCGACGACATGGTCTCGTACGGCCACGAGGTCATCTCCGTCGAGCCCGTCGTACGCGACGGAGTGGTGGAGTACCTCGATGTGACGGCCCGTTCGGGTTCCGAGACGGTGGTCCACCGCGCCCGCAACCTCGTCATCGGCACGGGGCTGCGGCCCCTCATGCCCGAGGGTGTGGAGCGGACGGACCGCGTCTGGCACAACTCCGACCTGCTGGCCAAGGTGGACGGCCTGGCGGGCACCGACCCCACCCGCTTCATCGTCGTCGGCGCCGGTCAGAGCGCCGCCGAGAACGTCGCGTACCTGCACCGCCGTTTCCCCCGGGCGGAGGTCTGCGCCGTCTTCTCCCGCTACGGCTACAGCCCCGCCGACGACAGCAGCTTCGCCAACCGCATCTTCGACCCGCAGGCGGTCGACGAGTACTACGCCGCCCCCGACGACATCAAGCGCAAGCTGATGGACTACCACGGCAACACCAACTACTCCGTGGTGGACATCGACCTGATCGACGACCTGTACCGCCAGGCTTACCAGGAGAAGGTGCTCGGCACCGAGCGGCTGCGCTTCCTCAACATCTCCCGGCTGACCGGCGTCAAGGAGACCCCGGACACGGTGCGCGCCACCGTCAAGTCCCTCGTCAACGGCGAGGAGAGCACGCTGGAGGCCGATGTGGTGGTCCTCGCCACCGGCTACACCCCGGCCGAGCCGCTCGCCCTCCTCGGTGACGTGGCGGAACGCTGCCACCGCGACGACCAGGGCCGCGTCCAGGTCGAGCGGGACTACCGGATCGCGACGGACGACGGACTGCGCTGCGGCATCTACCTCCAGGGCGGCACCGAGCACACCCACGGCATCACGTCGTCCCTGCTCTCCAACACCGCGATCAGGGTCGGCGAGATCCTGGACTCGATTCTCGACCGGGGAGCGGAGACCGCCCCCGGTGGGCCGCGGCCGGTCGCCGACGGCATCGGATCGGTCCGCTAGGTCTCTCGCCCCGACCCACACATCTTCAGCCAAGTCCCCCCACGCGCGCGGCCGGTTGACGGCGCCGTCGTGGACGGACCTGGTGTGCACAGTGAAACCCCTTGAAAGGAACATCCGTGTCCATTGGTACACGCCCCGCGCTGACGCGGCTCGTCAGGGACCTTCCCCGTGTCGCCGTCGTGGCCGTCGCCGCGTTCGCTCTGTCCGCCTGCGGGGGCGGCGCCGACAAGGCCGATTCCAAGCCCTCGGCCGGGGCGAAGTCCGGCGCCTTCCCGGTGACGGTCGAGCACAAGTACGGCAGCACGACGGTCGACGCGGAGCCGAAGAGGGTCGTCACCCTGGGCCTCTCGGACCAGGACGCGGTGCTGGCGCTCGGTATCAAGCCCGTCGGATCGGTGGACTGGTTCAAGGAGCAGCCGTACGGCAAGTGGCCGTGGACCAAGGACAAGTGGGGCTCCACGAAGCCGGAGATCGTGGGTGAGCGCGACGAGTACAACATGGAGAAGATCGCCTCGCTGAAGCCGGACCTGGTCATCGCCCAGTACTCGGGGATGAAGAAGGAGCAGTACGACACGCTCTCCAAGTTCACCAAGGTCGTCGCCCAGCCCAAGGGCCTTCCCGACTACGGCGCCTCCTGGCAGGTCATGACCCGGCAGATCGGCAAGTCGCTCGGCAAGGACGCGGAGACCGAGAAGCTGATCGCGGGCATCGACGCCCGCTTCAAGGCCGTACGCGACAAGCACCCCGAGTTCGCCACGAAGACGCTCGCCGTCGCCGACAGCTTCGAGGCGGGCAAGTACTCGGCGTTCACCAAGACCGACCCCAAGTCGATCTTCTTCTCCGAACTGGGCTTCCAGCTGAAGCCCCAGATCGACACACTGGCCAAGCCGGGCTGGAACGCCGCCGAGCTCAGCGCCGAGAAGCTGAATGTGCTGGATGTCGACCGGCTGGTCTGGGTGACCTCCAGCACCGACGCCGACAACCGGATCAAGGCGGAACCGCTCTACAAGAACCTGAAGGTCCATCAGGACAAGCGCGACCTGTTCGTGCCCTACCAGGACCCGGACGTCGGTGCCGCGTTCTCCTTCAACACGGCCCTCTCCATCCCCTACGCGATCGACGAGATCGAGCCGCTGCTGGCGGCCATCAAGTAACGCCCCACCACTGACGCGGGACCGGGAAGCGGACGGTTCGACGGCGTGCCGGCTCGGCACGCCGTCGATGACGGACGAGAACGGGGGGACCCCCCGAAGCCGTCGATCAGCGGCGGCTCGCCCCGTTCCACCGGGACGGCACACCCCTCACTGACATGACCAGGGAAAGGCCACTTCGTACGATGTTTGACGTCGAGTCGGACCGGACAACCGCTTCCGGGCTCCCGCTGACCGGCGGGCAGGCCGGCGTCTGGCTTGCCCAGCAGATCGAGCCGGACAGCTCCGCCTACAACATCGTCTTCACCCTGGACCTGCTCGGCGACATCGACCTCGACCACCTCGCGGGCGCGGTCCGGCAGACGGTCGAGGAGGCCGAGTGCCTGCACGTGAACGTGGTTCCCGGAAGGGGGGAAGCGCGCCAGACTCCGCGCGCCGTCTCCTTCGACGTGCCCGTCGTCGACCTGCGCGGCGCACCGGACCCCGAGGAGGCCGCCGCCACCTGGACGGCCACCGACCGGGACCGGCCCGTCGACCTCACCCACGGCCCGCTCTTCTCCCAGGTCCTGCTACGGCTCGCGGACGACCGGGTCCGATGGTCCCAGCGCTACCACCACATCGTTCTCGACGGCATGGGCGTCGCACTCATCACCCGCCGGGCCGGCGAGCTCTACACCCTGGGCGAGAAGGCCCCGGCCCGCAAGGACCGGCCGCTCGCCCGGCTCGTGGACGCCGATCTGACCTACCGGTCATCCGAGCAGTACGGGGCCGACCGCGCCTGGTGGCACGAGCGGATGTCCGGCCGCGCCGAGCCCGCACGTCTGGTCGAGCGCGGCCCGTCCCTCATGGCGCGGCGCCTGCGGCGCACCGCCGAACTCTCCGCACAGGAGACGGAGCGGCTGTACGCGGCCGCCGAGCGCTCCGGTGTCCGGCCGTCCCGTGTCCTGGTCGCCGCCGTGGCCGCCTACCTCCACCGGGCCGGCGGCGAGCGGGACCTCGTCCTCGGCCTGCCGATCGCGGCCCGGCAGGACCGTGTGTCGGCCGACACCCCCGGCATGGTCTCCAACGTCGTCCCGCTGCGCGTGCGGGTCAGCCCCGGGACGACCGGGACGGACCTGGTGGCCGAGGTGCGCGACGCGGTCGCCGGAGCGGTGGCGCACGGGCGCTACCGCGCCGAGGACCTGGCCAGGGACTTCGGCCTCGTCGACGGCGTACCGGCGCTCGTCGGACCCACCGTCAACATCCTTCCCCGGCCCGGGAAACTGGGCTTCCCGGACGGCACGGCCGAACTCCTCCCGGAGTGGCTCGGCCCGGTCAGCGACCTCGCCTTCGCGTTCGCCGGGACCCGGGACGGCTCCGGGCTGCGCGTCCACCTCGACGCGGACGCGGACATCTGCGACGAGGAGACGCTCCGCGACCATGAGCGCCGCTTCCGCACCCTGCTGAAGGCCCTCACCGAGGACCTGGACCGCCCCGTCGGCCACATCGAACTCACCTCCGCCGACGAACGCGACCGCCTCCTCGGCGAGTTCGGGGCGGCACCGCACCCGGTGTCCGAACAGTCCTGGCCCGCGGCCTTCGAAGCGCAGGTGCGCCGCACGCCCGACGCCGTCGCGCTCGTGTGCGAGGACGACGAGCTGACGTACGCCGCTCTCAACACCGCGGCCAACCGGCTCGCCCGCCTCCTCCTGGCCCGCGGCGTGGGCGCCGAGGACGTCGTCGCCGTGGCCCTGCCGCGCACCCCGGACCTCGTCGTGTCCCTGCTCGCGGTGATGAAGACCGGTGCCGCCTATCTGCCGCTGGACGCCGACCACCCCCAGGACCGCATCGCCTACATGCTGTCCGACGCCGGGGCCCGCACCGTGATCACCGTGCGGGGACTCGCGGACGAACTCCCCCCGGCACAGGACGGCGTGGCGCACGTACTGCTGGACGACCCGGCCACCGCGGACACCCGCGCCGCCCTCGACGGCTCCGACCCCGCTCTGCCGGTCGCACTGGACCAGGCCGCGTACGTCATCTACACCTCCGGCTCCACGGGCCGCCCCAAGGGCGTCGTCGTTCCCCACGACGGCATCGGCAGTCTCATCGCCACCGCCACCGAACGGATCGGCGTGGACGCCGACAGCCGCGTCGTGCAGTTCGCCTCCGTCGGTTTCGACGTGACGGTCTGGGACCTGGTCATGGCCCTGTGCGTCGGAGGCCGGATCATCCTCGTCCCCACCGAGCGCCGCGTCGCGGGACCCGCCCTGACCGAGTACATAGCGCGGCACGACGCCACGCACATGATCCTGCCGCCGTCGATCGTCTCGGCGCTGCCGCCGGAGTGCGAACTGCCCGAAGGCGCCGTCCTCGTCGTCGGCACCGAAGCCGTGCCGGGCGAGCTCATCGCCCGCTGGTCCGGGCGGCTCCAGGTCGTCGTCGCCTACGGTCTCACCGAGGCGAGCGTCAACTCCACCCTCTGGACCGCCCGTCCGGACCGGCCGGGCCCCACGCCCATCGGCCGCCCCGACCCGAACACCCGCACCTACGTCCTCGACACCGCGCTCCGCCCCGTGCCGGTGGGCGTCGAGGGCGAGCTGTACGTCGCCGGGCGCGGCCTGGCCCGCGGCTATCTGGGCCGTCCGGGGCTGACGTCGGAGCGGTTCGTCGCCGATCCGTACGGCGGGCCGGGCACCCGGATGTACCGCACCGGCGACCGGGTCCGCTGGGGTGCCGACGGCAACCTGGAGTTCCTGGGCCGGGCGGACGGCCAGGTCAAGATCCGTGGTCATCGCATCGAGCCGGGTGAGATCGAGAGCGCGTTCATGGGCTGCCCGGGAATCGCCCAGGCCGCCGTCCTCGTCCGTGAGGACCACCGGGGCGTCAAGCGCCTCGTCGCCTACCTGGCCGCCGACACCGCCACGGACTCCGGCGCCGCCGTGACCGCCGCACGGGCCCGGATCGCCGGCACCCTGCCGGACCATATGGTGCCGTCCGCCGTCGTCGTCCTCGACGGCTCGCTCCCGCTGACGCCCAACGGCAAGCTCGACCGGCGCGCACTGCCCGAGCCCCGCTGGACGGCCATGAGCGGCGCCGACGCCCCCACCACCCCGGCCGAGACCGTGCTCGCCGCCCTCTTCGCGGACGTCCTCGGGCAGCCGTCGGTCGGCGTCCACGACAGCTTCTTCGAGCTGGGCGGGGACAGCATCGTCGCCATCCAGCTGGTGAACAGGGCCCGTGAGGCCGGGCTCACGATCAGGCCGCGCGAGGTGTTCCGGCTCCGGACGGTGGCGGCCCTCGCCCGGTCCGCGGCCGAGGCCGGGACGGGGACCGAGACCGGTTCCGGGTCCGGGACGGCTGACGGGATCGCGGCCCGCCCCGCCCCGACCGTCCCGGCCGCGCTGGACGAGGACGCGTTGCCCGTCTCCCCGCTCCAGGAGGGCTTCTTCTTCCACGCCGCGTTCGACGCTCGGGAAGCGGACCTCTACCTGGTCCAGGAACTCCTCGACCTGGACGGCCCCGTCGACCCGGCCCGGCTGCGACGCACCCTGCAACTGCTCCTGGACCGGCACCCCTTGCTGCGTGCCGCGTTCCGCCAGCTTCCCGGCGGCGAGGTGGTCCAGCGCCTCGCCGCGCAGGTCATCCTTCCGTGGCGGGAGGCCGACACCGCCGAGACCGGCCTCGACGACCTGCTGAGTGCCGACCGGGCCGAGCGTTTCGACCTGGCCCGGCCTCCGCTGCTGCGCGCCACCCTCATCCGGGACGGCCACCGCCACCGGCTCCTGCTCACCCTGCACCACATCGTCGCCGACGGCTGGTCGGTCGCGGTCCTGCTGCGCGAACTGACCGCCGCCCACCGGGGCGAGGAGCTTGCGGAGCCGGTGGCCCCGCGCCCGTACCTGTCGTGGCTGGCGGGCCGGGACCGGGACGCCGCCCGCGACGCGTGGCGGCAGGCGCTGTCCGGGCTCGAAGGGCCGACCCGGCTGCCCGCACTCGCCGCCGGGACGGATCACGGGCGGACGGCGCCCAGGACCGAGCACGTCGACACACGGCTGCCCGAACGGTTCACCGCCGACCTCATCGCCCGCGCACGGACCCACGGCCTCACCCTGAGCACCGTCGTCCACGGCGTCTGGGGCCTGCTCCTCACCTCGCTCACCGGCAGTCAGGACGTCGTCTTCGGCACGACCGTGTCCGGCCGGACGACCGAGGTCACGGACCTGGACACCGCCGTGGGCCTGTTCATCAACACCGTCCCCGCGCGGGTCGCGCCGCGCGCCGACGAATCGCTCGCCGAGCTGCTGCGACGGGTCCAGGACGAGCACGCGGCGCTCCTGGACCACCAGCACCTGGCTCTCGCCGACATCCAGCGGATCGCGGGCGGCGGGGAACTCTTCGACACACTCGTGGTGTTCGAGAACCACCCGGCCGGCGACCTCTCCGCCGCGCAGGCGCCCGGCGAGCTTCGCATCACCGGCGCCGAGGTGTTCGACTCCGTGCACTACCCCCTCGCGCTCGTCGTCGAGCCGGGCGAGCACGGACTCCTGCTGCGGTTCAAGCACGACGCGGCCCGCCTCGACCAGGTGACCGTGGCGGTGCTCGCCAACAGGTTCACGGCGCTGCTGCGCGCGTTCGTGTCCGACCCCGGCCGCACCGTCGCCCGGACCGGCGTGCTCTCCGACCGGGAGCACGAGCACCTCGCCGCGCTGAACGCCACCGGGCGGCCCGTTCCCGAGGCCACTCTCGCCTCGCTGTTCGCGGCGACTGTGGCCCGTACACCCGACGCCACCGCCGTCGTCTTCGAGGACACGACCCTGACGTACGCGGAGCTGGACCGGCGTGCCGAGGCGCTGGCCCGGCGGCTGCGGTCACGCGGCGCCGGCCCGGAGACGTATGTCGCGGTCGCGGTACCCCGCTCCGCCGAGCTGATGATCGCGCTCCTCGCCGTCCTCAAGGCGGGCGCCGCCTATCTGCCCGTCGACCTCGACTACCCCGCCGACCGGGTCGCGTTCATGCTCGGCGACTCCGGCGCGCGCACCGTGGTGACCACCGCCGAAGCGGCCGGGCGGCTGCCCGTCGTGCCCGGCCTCGACCACCTCCTCGTCGGCCGGGACGACCGGGCCGAGGACGTCCCCGGCGCATCCAGCACACCCGGCACATCCGGCACACCTGGCACTCCCGCCCGCCCGGCCGGCCCCGACCACCCCGCCTACCTCATCTACACCTCCGGCTCCACCGGGCGCCCCAAGGGCGTCGCCGTCACCCACCGGGCCATCGTCAACCGGCTCGCCTGGATGCAGGGCGCGTACGGGCTGACCCCCGACGACCGGGTGTTGCAGAAGACGCCCGCCAGTTTCGACGTGTCCGTGTGGGAGTTCTTCTGGCCCCTGGTGGAGGGCGCGACCGTCGTCCTCGCCCGCCCCGACGGCCACCGCGACCCGGCCTACCTGGCCGAGCTGATCCACACCCGGCGGATCACGACCACCCACTTCGTCCCGTCGATGCTCGCCGCGTTCACCCAGGTCATGGAGACCGCAACGGGCCTCCCGGACTGGGCGGCGAGCCTGCGCCGGGTGTTCTGCAGCGGTGAGGCGCTCACCGGTGCCGGGGCCCGGCGCTGGTGGGAGCTGACGTCCCGCTCCGGCCGCGGACCCGTTCCCCTGCACAACCTCTACGGGCCCACCGAGGCTGCCGTGGACGTGACCTCCTTCGCGTACGAGGGTGGCGGCGAACTCGCCGTCCCCATCGGCCGGCCCGTCTGGAACACCCGCCTGTACGTCCTCGACGCCTTCCTGCGACCGGTGCCCGACGGGGTCCCCGGCGAGCTGTACCTCGCGGGCGTACAACTGGCGCGGGCCTACCACGACCGCCCGGGGCTGACCGCCGAACGGTTCGTCGCCGATCCCTTCGGCGAGCCCGGTGAGCGCATGTACCGCACCGGCGACCTTGTGCGCCGCCGCGCGGACGGCGCCGTCGAGTACCTCGGCCGCACCGACCGCCAGGTCAAGATCCGCGGAAACCGTGTGGAGCCGGGCGAGATCGAGGCCGCACTCGCGGACCTGCCGGGCGTCGCCCTCGCCGCCGTGACCGTCCGCGACGACGTCCTCGTCGGCTACGTGGCCCCCGCTCCGGGCGCCCCCCGCCCGGACACCGAACGGCTGCGTGCCGCGCTCGCCGAAGCGCTGCCCGCGACCATGGTGCCCGGCGCCCTCGTGGCCCTGGACGAACTGCCGCTGACACCCAGCGGAAAGCTCGACCAGAACGCGCTTCCGGCCCCCGGGGTCACGCCCCGCGCGGGCGGACGGCCGCCCCGCGACACGCGCGAACGCGCTCTGTGCGAGATCTTCACCGACGTTCTCGGTGTACCGGGGATCGGCGTGGAGGACGACTTCTTCGTCCTCGGCGGCGACAGCCTGTCCTCGATCACCGTCGTCACCCGCGCCCGTGAGAGAGGGATGGCGTTGAGCCCCCGTGACGTGTTCGAACACCGCACCCCCGCCGCACTCGCCGCCGGGGCGGCTGCCGCGGCCCCGGCTCCGGAGGCGGGCACTCCCGCTCCCGCGACGCCCGCGCCCGCCGAAGCGGTGACCGTCTCCGCCGCCGACGCCGGGCAGGCGGCGGCAGCCCTCCGGGCCGTGCTGGCCCAGCAGGCCGGGTCCGGTGCGGCCGTCGATCCCGCACTGCGGGCACTGCTCGACCAGCTCACCTCCGCCTCGGCCACCCCCCAGGAGCCCCCGGCCCCCGCCCCGCTCGGCGGCTACGCGCTCACGCCCGAGGAGACCGCGCGCGTCGAGACCGTCGCCGGGCTGCCCGTCGCGGACATCTGGCCGCTCTCCCCGCTCCAGGAGGGCATGTACTTCCACGCCACCTTCGACGCGGGCGAGGCGCTCGACGTCTACCTGTCCCAGGAGAGCATCGACTTCGGGCACCGGGTCGACGCCGACCGGCTGCGGGCCGCCTGCCGGGCGCTGCTGGAACGCAACAGCAGCCTGCGGGCCGGATTCGCCGACGGCGGTCTGTCCCGCCCCGTCCAGTTCATCGTGGACGGGGCCGAGATCCCGCTCGTCGAGGCGGACCTCTCCGGTCTCTCCCGCGACGAACGGCGCACCCGCACCGAGGAGTTGCTGGCTGCCGACCGGCGCCGGCGCTTCGATCTCACCTCCGCCCCGCTGTGCAGGCTGCTGCTGATCCGGCTCGGCGACGGCCGGGACCGCCTCGTCGTCACCCACCACCTGATCCTGTGGGACGGCTGGTCCG
Source organism: Streptomyces sp. TSRI0281 (assembly GCF_001905125.1). Lineage (GTDB taxonomy): Bacteria > Actinomycetota > Actinomycetes > Streptomycetales > Streptomycetaceae > Streptomyces. The sequence goes on from NZ_LWLE01000015.1 coordinate 84,618, forward strand.
CGTGGCTGTTCCTGGAGGAGCTGTTCACGCTGTATGAGCGGGGCGGCGACGCCACCGGTCTGCCGGCCCCCGGCTCGTACCGCGACTACCTGGCCTGGCTGGACGAGCAGGACACCGGGGCCGCCGTCGACGCCTGGCGCCGGGCGCTCTCCGGCTTCGACGAGCCGACCCTGCTCGCCCCCTCCGGGCGCGACGCGGGACCCGTGATCCCGGTGGACTTCGACACCGTACTGACGCCGGAGAGCAGCGAGCGGCTGCGCACCCTCGTCCGACGGCACGGGCTCACCCTGAACACCGTGCTGAACGCGGCGTGGGGCATGGTGCTCTCGGCGATGACGGGCCGCGACGACGTGACCTTCGGCATCGCGGTCGCCGGGCGGCCCGCCGACGTACCCCACGCGGCCGGCATCATCGGCATGTTCCTCAACACCATTCCGGCGCGCGTCGCCTTCACCCCGGACGAGCCGGTGCTCCGCCTGCTGCGACGGATCCAGTCCGAGCGGGCCGCCGTCATGCCGTACGAGTACGTCGGCCTCGGCACCATCCAGCAGGAGACGGGCCACCGCCGCCTCTTCGACACCCTGTTCGTCCTCCGCTCGGCCGACGGCGAGGACCGGGCCGCCGAGCTGCGGCGGCGGCACGGCATCACCGACGTGTCCAACGTGGACGGCACGCACTTCCCGCTCACCCTGATCGTCACCCCCGGCAACCGGCTGCGGGTCACCCTCGCGGCCAGGCCCGACCTCTTCGACCCCGAGGACGCGACCACGATCCTCGCCCGGTTCACGGCCGTCCTGGACCGGCTGGCCGCAGCCCTGGAGCACGGCGACGGGGCATCCGCCCGGACCGCCGGTGTCGACCCGCTGCTGCCGGCCGAGCGCACCGCACTGCTCGCCGGCCGGGAGAGCAGCCGCGGGCCGGTGCCGGACGAGACCGTCGCCGACATGCTCGCGGCCCAGGTCGCCCGCACCCCGGACGCGGTGGCGCTGGTCTTCGGCGAGCGCGCCCTCACGTACGCCGAACTGGACGCCCACATCAACCGGCTCGCCCGGCTGCTGCTCGCCCGGGGCGCCGGGCCGGAGAAGGCCGTCGCCCTCGCGCTGCCGCGCTCCATCGACATGGTGGCCGCGCTGTTCGCCGTACTGCGGACCGGCGCCGCCTATCTGCCGCTCGACCTCGACCACCCCGCCGACCGGCTCCGCCTGATGGTGCGCGACACCGGCCCCCTGTGCCTGGTGTCCACCGCCGCGGTCGCCCCGACGCTGCGCGGGGAGGAAGGACCCGTCGCGCCCGAACTCCTCCTGGACGACGAGGCCGTGGCCGCCGAGCTGGCCGCGCTCCCGGGCGGTGAGATCGCCGACGCCGAGCGCCCCGCGTTCGCGCACGACGTGCCGGACCGCCTGGAGTACCCCGCGTACGTCATCTACACCTCCGGTTCCACCGGCCGGCCCAAGGGCGTCGTCACCCCGTACCGCGGGCTGACGAACATGCAGCTCAACCACCAGAAGGAGATCTTCGACCCGGCCATCGCCTCGGCGGGCGGACGGCGGCTGCGCATCGCGCACACCGTGTCCTTCGCCTTCGACATGTCCTGGGAGGAACTGCTCTGGCTCGTCGAGGGCCATGAGGTGCACGTCTGCGACGAGGAGCTGCGCCGCGACGCCGAGGCCCTGGTGGCCTACTGCGACCGGCACCGCGTCGACGTGGTCAACGTCACCCCCACGTATGCCCAGTTGCTCATCGAGGAAGGGCTGCTCGACCAGGACGAGGAGACCGGGAAGCACCGGCCCGCGCTGGTCCTGCTCGGTGGGGAGTCCGTCTCCGACACGGTGTGGACGCGGCTGCGGAACACCGAGGGCACCTACGGCTACAACCTGTACGGACCGACCGAGTACACCATCAACACGCTCGGCGGCTCCACCGCCGACAGCGCGACCTCCACGGTCGGCGTGCCCATCCGCAACACCCGCGCCCATGTGCTGGACACGATGCTGCGGCCCGTCCCGCCGGGCTGCCCCGGTGAGCTGTACATCGCCGGCACGGGTCTGGCGCGCGGCTATCACGACCGGCCCGGTCTGACGGCCGAGCGGTTCGTCGCCGACCCGTTCGGCGAGCCCGGTGAGCGCATGTACCGCACCGGCGATCTCGTACGGCAACGCGCCGACGGTCTCCTCGACTTCCTCGGCCGCACCGACGACCAGGTCAAGATCCGCGGCTACCGCGTCGAACTGGGCGAGATCTCGACCGCGCTGTCCACGCACCCGGAGGTCGCCCACGCGGCGGTCGTCGTGGCGGAGAACGCGGGCACCAAGCGCCTGGTCGGCTATGTCGTACCGGAGGAGGGCGCCGGACAGGGAGAGGCACTGACGCGGCGGCTGCGCGACCATGTGAAGGCCGCGCTGCCGGACTACATGGTCCCCTCCGTACTCGTCACCGTCGGGGCACTGCCCCTGACCGTCAACGGCAAGCTGGACGTCCGCGCCCTGCCCGCACCGGACTTCGCCGGTACCGGCACGAGCCGCCCGCCCCGCACCCCGGGGGAGGAGACGCTGTGCGCGCTCTACGCCGAGGTGCTCGGGCTGCCCGCGGGCAGCGTCGGCATCGACAGCGACTTCTTCGAGCTGGGGGGCCATTCCCTGCTGGCCACCCGGCTCGTCAGCAGGGCCCGTACCGCGCTGGACACGGAGCTGGCGATCCGGGACCTGTTCGAGGCACCCACCGTGGCCGAACTGGTGGAACGCGTCGCACGGGCCGGCGGCGCCGCCCGTCCGGCACTGACGGCCGGTGAGCGGCACGGGCGCACCGAACTGCCGCTGTCCCACGCCCAGCAACGGCTGTGGGTCATCCAGCAGATCGAGTGCACCTCGGCCGCGTACAACTTCCCGCTGGTCATGCGGGTGCGCGGCCCCCTCGACACCGACGTGTGGCGCACCGCCCTCGCCGATGTGACGGACCGGCACGAGGCGCTGCGGACGGTCTTCCGCACGGCGCCCGACGGCCGGACCTCCCAGCGCGTCCTGCCCGCCGAACAGGCGCACCCCGTGGTGGAGTGCCTCCGGGCCACCGAGGACGCGCTGCCCGGCATCATCGACGCGGCCGTCAACCGCCCCTTCGACCTCGCCGCCGAACTGCCGCTGCGGGCCACGGTCGTGGAGCTGGCGCCCGACGACCACGCCGTCGTCCTGCTGCTGCACCACATCACCACCGACGAATGGTCGGACCGGCCCTTCCTCCGCGACCTGGCCACCGCCTACACGGCCCGCCTCGACGGCACGGCCCCCGGCTGGGAGCCGCTGCCCGTCCAGTACGCCGACTACGCGCTGTGGCAGCAGCGGCTGCTCGGCGACCCCGCCGACGGGAGTGGCCTGGCCGCCCGTCAGCTGGATTACTGGCGCACCACGCTGGCCGGGGCCCCCGAGGAACTGGAACTGCCCTCCGACCGCCCCAGGCCCGCCCGCCCGGCGTTCTCCGGAGCCGAACTCGACGTCCCGTTCGACGCCCAGGTCCACGAGGGTCTGAAGCGGCTCGCCCGGGAGACCGGCGCCAGCATGTTCATGGTGGTGCACGCGGCCGTGGCCGCCCTGCTCCACCGCATGGGCGCGGGGACGGACATCCCCCTCGGCGCACCCATCGCCGGGCGGAGCGACGAGGCGCTGGACGATCTGGTCGGCTTCTTCGTCAACACGCTGGTCCTGCGCACCGATGTGAGCGGCGACCCCAGCTTCACCGAGCTGCTGGCACGGGTCCGCGAGAGCGACCTGGCGGCGTTCTCGCACGCCGATGTGCCCTTCGAGTCCGTCGTCGAGGCCCTCAACCCGACGCGTTCCCTCTCCCGCAACCCGCTCTTCCAGGTGATGGTCGGCTACCACGCCCGCACCGGCGACGAGCTGGAACTGCCCGGACTCCGGCTGGAGTACGTGCCGTTCGCGATCAGCTCCGCCAAGTTCGACCTCGTGTTCAGCTTCTCCGAGCGGCTCGCCGCCGACGGCGGCACCGGCGCGCTGAACTGCCGCCTGGAGTTCGCCACCGAGCTGTTCGACCGGGAGACCGCCGAGCGCCTCGGCGAGCGGCTCGGCCGGCTGGTCGCCGCACTCGTCGCGGCACCCGGGCAGCCCCTGTCACAGGCCGGGATCCTCACCGCCGACGAGCGGCGGCTGGTCCTGGAGGAGTTCAACGGCGCCCCGCGCGAGGTCGAGGAGGCATCCCTGCCCGCGCTGTTCGCCCGGCGGCTCGCCGAACGGCCCGACGCGGTCGCCGTCGTGGAACGCTCCCGCCCGGTGACGTACGCGCAGCTCGACGCCCGCGCCAACCGCATCGCGCGGCTCCTCGCGGCCCACGGCGTGGGCACCGAGAGCGTCGTCGGCGTGGCCGTCCCCCGCTCGGTGGACATGGTCGCCACCGTGGTCGCCGTACTGAAGCTGGGCGCCGCGTTCCTGCCGCTGGACCTGGTCCACCCCGGGGACCGTCTCACGTATCTGATCGAGGACTCGGGGGCCGCCCTCGTGGTCGGCACCGAACCCGTCGCGGGGAAGATCCCCGATGTCACCGGCGTACCCGTGGTGCTGCTCGACGCGCCCGGGACGGCCGGGGAGCTGGACGCACTGTCCGAGGCGCCCGTGGGCGGCGGACCGGTCGGCCCGGACCAGGCCGCGTACGTCATCTACACCTCCGGATCGACCGGTCGCCCCAAGGGCGTGGTGGTGCCCCACGAGGGCATCTCCAGCCTGGTCGCGACCGCGGTCGACCGCATGGGCCTGCGACCCGACAGCCGGGTGCTCCAGTTCGCGTCGATCGGCTTCGACGTCTTCGCCTTCGAGCTGTCGATGGCCCTGTGTCACGGCGGCCGGCTCGTCCTCATCAGCGACGAGGCACGGGTAGCGGGACCGGCGCTCACCGACTTCCTCGCGGACCAGCGGATCACCCACATGATCCTGCCGCCGTCGCTGGTGTCCGCGCTGCCGCCGGGCTGCGAGCTCCCCGAGGGCTCGACCGTCCTGGTCGGCACCGAGACCGTACCGCCGGACCTGTTCGAGCGGTTCGGCGCCACGGCCGACCTGATCTGCGCCTACGGGCTCACCGAGGCGACGGTCAACTCCACGCTGTGGCACGCCCGTGAGCACGGCTGCAGCCCCTCCGGCCGGGTGCCGATCGGCCGGCCCGACCCCAACACCCGCTGCTACGTCCTCGACGAGACCCTGCGACCCGTCCCGCCGGGCGTGATCGGCGAGCTGTACGTCGCCGGGCGCGGCCTGGCCCGCGGCTATCTGGGCCGTCCGGGGCTGACGTCGGAGCGGTTCGTCGCCGATCCGTACGGTGGGCCCGGCAGCCGGATGTACCGCACCGGCGACCGTGCCCGCTGGCGCCCGGACGGCAACCTCGATTTCCTCGGCCGGGTCGACAGCCAGGTGAAGGTGCGGGGCTTCCGCATCGAGCTGGGCGAGGTCGAGGCGGCCCTCACCGCGCATCCGTCGGTCGCCCAGGCGGCCGTGGTGCCCGACCGCGACGGCGACATCGTGCGCCTGGTCGGCTACGCGGTGCCCGAATCGGGGACACTCGACCCGCGGGAGCTGCTGTCCCACGCGGCCGGGCTGCTGCCCGAGTACATGGTCCCCGCGCTCGTCGTCCCGCTGGACGGGCCGCTCCCGCTCACGCCCAACGGCAAGCTGGACCGCAAGGCGCTGCCCGTACCGGACTGGTCCGCGATGACCGGCGACGACCGGCCGGCCACCGGGACGCAGGCCCGGCTCGCCGATCTGTTCTGCGAGATCCTGAAGCTGGACAGCGTCGGCGTGCACGACAACTTCTTCGCACTCGGCGGACACTCCATGGCGTCGATGCGGCTCCTGGGCCGCATCCGCGCCGAGTTCGGGGTGGAGCTGAGCATCCGGGACGTCTTCGACGCGCTGTCGGTCGCCGCTCTCGCCGCCAAACTGGAGGGCGCGGCGGCCACCCGTCCCGCGCTGGTCGCCGGGCACCGCGACGAACCGCGGGTGCTCGCACCGGTCCAGCGCGTGCAGTGGGAGTCGTCGCGCCGCAGTCCCGGCTTCGACCACGCTCTCGTCCTGCGCTCCACGGGTGGGCTCGACGCACAGGCGCTCACCGCCGCGCTCGCCGATGTGGTGGCGCGCCACGAGCCGCTGCGCACGGCGTTCACCGAGCGGGACGGCGTGCTGTACCAGCGGCCGGCCGGGGCTCCGGTGCTGGCCGTGGAGTCGAGCGCGGACCTGGAGGCCCGGCTCGCCGAACTCGCCACGCGGTCACCGGACCCGGAGGCGGAGGCACCCGTGAACGTGCGGCTGCTGACCGGCCCGGACGGCGGGCAGGCGCTGCTGGTCACCGCGCACTACCTCGCGGTGGACGAGTGGTCGGTGGTCCCCCTGTTCCGTGACCTCACCACCGCCTACGCGGCCCGCACACAGGGCCTGGCACCCTCCTGGGAGCCGCTGCCGGTCACGTACGGCGACTACACGCGGTGGGCGCACGAGGTCCTGGGCGACCTCACCGACCCGGACAGCCGGGGCGGACAGCAACTCGCCTACTGGCGGCGGACGCTCAGGGAGGTCCCGGGGCGGCTGGCGCTTCCGGCGGACGGGCCGCGCGAGGCCGCGCCGGACGCGTCCGGACGGCCCGCGGACCAGGTCGGGTTCGTCCTCGACGCCGATCTCCACGAGGCCGTGGACCGGCTCGCCCGCGCCACCGGCACCAGCATGTTCATGGTGCTGCACGCGGCCCTGGCGACCCTCCTCACCGCACACGGAGCGGGCACCGATCTGCCCATCGGCACGATGGTCGCGGGCCGGAGCGAGGACCGGCTCGCCGAACTGGTCGGCTGCTTCCTCAACACGGTCGTGCTGCGCACCGACACGGCGGGCGACCCGGCCTTCACGGAGCTGCTCACCCGGGTGCGGGAGACCACACTGAGCGCCCTGGACCGTCAGGACGTCCCGTTCGACGAAGTCGTCGGGGCGACCGGACTGCCCGCGGAGGGACCGCAGGTCATGGTGATCCACCATGAACAGGCCGATCTGGAGCGGCTGGAAGGCGGCCTGGGCTCGCTGGAGGCCCTGCCCACCGGCTCGTCCCGCGCGGAGCTGACCCTGAGCTTCCACGAACCACGCGGTGAGGGCCCCGTGCACTGCGCCCTCATCCACGCGACCGACCTGCTGGGCACCGCGAAGGCGCGGCGTCTGGCCGACGAACTGCAGAAGCTGCTGCGCATCGTGGTGGCCCACCCGGAACAGCCGCTCTCCGAGCTGTTCACCGCAACGTCCAAAAGGAGCGACAACGCATGACGACCAACCCGTTCGAGGACCCGCAGGGCACCTTCCAGGTCCTGGCCAACGACGAGAACCAGCACTCCCTGTGGCCGTCCTTCGCCGAGGTGCCGGCCGGGTGGCGGACCGTCTTCGGCCCGGACACCCGCGAGGCGTGCCTCGCCCATGTGGAGTCCCACTGGACCGACATGCGTCCCGCGAGCCTGGTGGCCCTGCAGGGCTGAGGGCGCAGAACGCCGCCGCCCCGGAGCGAGGAATCACCTCACTCCGGGGCGGCGGCGTTCTCCTGCCCGGACCGTGCGCGGAGCAGGTCGGCGCGCGACGCGGCCCGCGCGCCGACGCGGCCCGCGCGCCGACGCGGCCCGCGCGCCGACGCGGCCCGCGCGCCGACGCGGTCGGCCCGCCGGTGCGCTCAGCCCGCCGGTGCGACGGAACGCGCGTCGGTGTCCCCGAGCGGTGCGTCGTCCAGCGGCCCCCGGCGGCTGTCGGACCACGCGGCCCAGAGCGCGGCGTACGGGCCGCCCGCGGCGACGAGTTCGTCGTGTGTGCCGGTCTCCACGACCCGCCCCTCGTCGAGGACGACGATGCGGTCGGCGGTGGCGGCCTGCGGGAGCCGGTGGGCGACCATCAGGCCCGTCCGCCCCTCCAGAGCCTTGAGCGCGGCCTCCTCCAGGACCCTGGCTCCCGCGCTTCCGGCGTCGGCGGTCGCCTCGTCGAGAATGGCGATCGGCGGATCGGCGAGAACCAGGCGGGCCAGGGCGAGATGCTGGGCCTGGGTCACCGTCAGCCGGTGCCCGCCCTCGCCCACGACGGTGGCCAGACCGTCGGGCAGGGCCTCGGCCCACCGCAGGGCACCGACGTGGTCCAGGGCAGCGCGCAGTTCGTCGTCCGTGGCCTCGGGGCGGGCGAGCCGCAGATCCTCCGCCAGCGGACCGGCGAACACATGCACTTCCTGGCTGATCAGCGTCACCGCGCTCCGTACGCCCGCCGGGCCCAGCTCACGGACATCGACCCCACCCAGGGCGATCGACCCGCTCAGCGGCTCATGGACACCCGCGATGACCTTGGCCAGCGTGGTCTTCCCGGCGCCGCTCGCCCCCACCAGCGCCACCCGTTCCCCGCTGTGCACCTCCAGAGCGACATCGCACAGCACGGGACGCCCGGCGGCGTACGCGTGGTGGAGGGCGGTCACCTTGACCGAGCCGTCCACCGGAGCGCCGCGCCCCGGTGCGGTGCGCTCGGCCGGCAGCTTCGACACCCCGATCAGGCGGGCGAAGCTCGCGCCCGCGGACTGGGCGTCGTCGATGAGGAACAGCGTGGCGTTGATCGGGTTGAACAGGCTGTGGAAGTAGAGCGCTGCGGCGGTGGCCGTACCGATGGTCACCGAGCCGTTGTCGACCAGCAGGAAGCCGGTGCCGAGCATCGCGGCCAGACCGATGAACTCGCCGAGGTTCAGCCGCGAGAAGAAGCCGGTGACGATGTGGAGGCCACGCAGCGCCAGATCACGGGCGGACGCGGAGCGGCCCTCCAGCAGCGCGGCGTGCGTGTCGCCCAGACGGAAGGCGCGCACGGTGCGTACGCCGCCGACACTGTCGAGGAGCTGGTGCTGGAGCGCGCCGGTGGCGACCCGGTGTTCGGCGTACACGGGCGCGGCCCGGCGCAGGTACCAGCGTACGGACAGCACCTGAACGGGCATGGCCAGAAGCGCCGCCAGCAGGAACCGCCAGTCGAGCACGGTCAGTCCGACCAGGGTCAGCACGATGGTGAGGGCGGAGCGGATGAACTCCGGCAGCGCCTGGCGCACCGATTTCGCGATCATGGAGACATCGCTGGTGACCCGGGAGACCAGGTCTCCCGAGCCGGCCGCCTCGACGCGTTCGAGCGGCAGCCGCAGCGCCCGCTCGATGAACTGCTCGCGCACGGCCGCGAGTACGGTCTCGCCGAGCCGGGCCACCAGGGAGCTGCCGATCGCCGCGGCGGCGCCGCGTGCCAGTGCCACCACGATGAGCAGGACCAGCGGCAGCGTCAGGGCGTGGGAGCCCCGCTGTTCCACCACCAGGTCGACGATGTGCCCGAGCAGGGGAGCGGTCAGCAGCCCGATCGCCGTTCCGATGACCAGCACGGTGAACGCGCCCACGGTCAGGGGCCGGTGGCCGCGCAGCATCGTGCGGAGCGCCGCGAGGCACTCGGCGCCGGTGGCGGTCGGCAGGAGAGCGCGGTCCGGCCGGTCCGCAGGGGTGCCGCTCATGGACTCTGCCGCCTCTTCCGACTCGGGGGTGGTGGCCGCTCCGGCGTGCTCTTCGTACGTGGACGTCATGCCAGCACCGTCGCTCGGTAGGTCTCGTCGGCGACGAGTTCGGCGTGGTGGCCCGTGGTGGTCACGGTGCCCTCTTCGAGGACGACCACCCGGTCGGTCACGGCGAGGAGAGCCGGACTGGTCGTGACCAGGACGGTGGTACGGCCCCGGCGGACCGTGCGCAGCCGCGCGGCGATCCGGGACTCGGTGACGGTGTCCACGGCGGTCGTCGGGTCGTGCAGGACCAGCACGGGCCGGTCGGCGGCGAGTGCGCGGGCGAGCGCGACGCGCTGGCGCTGTCCGCCGGACAGGGACCGGCCGCGTTCGGCGAGCAGCGTGTCCGCCCCGTCGGGAAGCAGCCGTGCCACCTCGTCCGCGGTGGAGGCGGCGAGGGCGTCGTCCACGGCGGTGGGGGCCCTGTCCACGGCGGGGGAGGTGCCGTCCGTGGAGCGGGAGGTGCCGTCCGTGGCGGCGGAGGTGCCGACCACCGCGGACGAACCGGCCCCGGCCTTCACATTGTCCAGCAGGCTGCTCTCGAACAGGTCGGCGTCGTGGTGGGCCACCAGGACGGAGCGGCGCAGCCCATCGGGGTCGAGCTCGGTCAGCGGTACGCCGTCGAGTTCGATCACGCCCTCGGCCGGGTCCGCCTCCCTGGCGAGGCAGCGCAGGAGGTCGTTCGCGGCGGCCGGGTCCCTGGTGACGACACCGGTCAGGCTGCCGGCCCCGATGTCGAGGTCGACTCCCCGCAGCGCGCCCAGGGACACCCCGCGCAGCCGGACGTGGACGGCGGTCCGGCCGGACGGTTCCGCGTGTCCGCCCTCCACGGCCGCGGGCGAGGCCAGGACCTCGGCGATCCGGCGTGCGGAGGCGCGTCCCTGGGCGAACTCCGCGTTGACGTAGGTGAGCAGCTGGAACGGGCCGAGGAGGAACTGCGCGAGACCCACCGCCGCCACCAGCTCACCGACGCTGATGGTGCCGCGCATCGCGAGGTAGGCGCCCACGATGCCGATGACCGCGATGAAGACGCCGGTCAGGGCGAGGACGGCGCCCTCGTGTCCGGCCCGGCTGCGGGCCGCCCGCAGTGCCGCGGCGAGCGAGTCCTGGCTGGTCGTGCGGTAGCGGGACACGGCGGCCGACTCGGCGCCCATGCCCTTGAGGACCCGCAGCCCGGCGACCAGGTCGGCGGCGACTCCGGAGGCGTGTGCGGCACGCTCCTGCTCGGTCTCGCTGCGGCGTTCGAGGGGTCGGCTGATGCGGTGCCCGAGCCAGAGCAGCGGGGGGATGCCGAGCAGGACGAGCAGCCCGAGCGGCACGGAGATCCGCAGCAGCGCCACCGCGCTGACCGTCAGGGCGGCCACCGCCGCCAGGCCGTACGCCAGGACGGTCGCGACCGAGCCCACCCGTCGGGCGTCGTTGGTGGCGATGCTGGTCAGCGCGCCCGGCAGCCGGTTCGTGTCGGCGCCGCCGCGCGGGTCGAGCACCCGGGCGCCGAGTTCCAGCCGGAGCCGGTGCGCGGCGTGTTCGCCCGCGCCCTCGGCGATCCGGGCGCTGGTCCGGTAACACGTGGACAGCACGAGGAAGAGGGCCGCGAGCACCAGCAGCCACCGCAGCAGCGCCTCGGAGGAACCGGTCGCCACCGCCGTGTCGATGGCTGCCCCGATGACCACCGGCACCAGAGCCTCACAGCCCTGGTGCGTCATGCCGAGCAGCGATGCCGAGACCACGCGGCGGCGTTGGCCTCTGATCGCTTCGCGGAGGACATGGCCCCCGGTCGGTCCTCCCACTGGCATGCGGCCCTCCGCGAAGATGTCAGACAGTTAGGTAAGGCTACTCTAATTTCATGGCAGGAAGGTGCCTCCTGATGGTAGGGGGGGGTAGCTCCGTCGCGACGCCCCGTTCGCGACTCCGCGCCTCTGTTGCCGGTCGCGGCCGCGTTCCTCTACTCGCAGTCAGGGACAGCGCGTTGACCGCCCACGTGTGTTCGGTTAGCCTCACCTAAGTCTTGATCTGTGTCCCTGCATGACGTTGCTTGCGGTGGAACTGACTGCCGTCAGGGGGAGTTGTCGTTGCCGGTCGTAGCCCGCGCGGTGCCCGGGAACCAGGCCGCCGCTCCGGCCGCTGCCCGGCCCGGCCGGGGAGTGACGGCGCTGCGGGGCGTGGGCCTGCTCGCGGCGCTCGGCGCCCTGGTCCTGGTCGGACTTCTCAGCGTGTGGGTGGGGACGCGGGGCATCCCGTTCACCTCCACCTGGAACGTGCTGTGGAATCCCGACGACTCCGAGACCTCGATCATCATCCATGACTACCGCATCCCCAGAACCCTTCTCGGCCTTCTGGTCGGAATGGCACTCGGTCTGTCCGGGGCGCTGATGCAGGCCCTGACCCGCAACCCGCTCGCCGACCCGGGACTGCTCGGCATCAGTCTGGGCGCCTCCGCCGGAGTGGTCGTGGCCATCGCCTTCCTCGGCATGGGCTCGGTCCTCGGCTATGTGTGGTTCGCCTTCATCGGAGCGGCCGTCGCGTCGGTGGTGGTGTATCTGCTGGGTGCCTCGGGCCGCAAGGTGGCCACGCCCGACCGGCTGGTCGTCGCCGGAGCGGCGTTGACCGCGGTGCTCTACGCCTTCAACTCGGCCGTGCTCCTGCTCAACCCGCGCGCATTCGACCAGTTCCGGTTCTGGACGGTGGGCTCCCTCGCGGGCCGGTACTACGACGTCATCCAGGTCATCCTGCCGTTCGTCGCCGTCGGCGTCCTGATCGCCCTCGGCCTCGCCCCGTCGCTCAACGCCCTGGGGCTCGGCGACGAGGTGAGCCGTGCCCTGGGTCTGAACGTCGGCCGGACCCGGGCGCTGGGCGCGGTCGCGGTCATGCTGCTGTGCGGCGCCGCCACCGCCGCGGCGGGGCCGATCGGCTTCGTCGGGCTCGCCGTTCCGCATGTCGCCCGGTTCGTCGTCGGACCCGACCAACGGTGGGTGCTGGCGTACTCGATGCTGCTCGCGCCGATCCTGCTCATCGGAGCGGATGTCCTCGGGCGGGTGCTGGGCTCGCCGGGCGAGGTCCAGGTCGGCATCATCACCGCGTTTCTCGGTGCGCCGCTGTTCATCGCGCTGTGCCGCCGTCGAAAGCTGGTCATGCTGTGAGCGCTGTACGGGAGAAGATCTCCGCCGCCGGGAAGTCCCCGGACCGGGCCGGGAGACTCACCGAACGGCCGCGGGTCGTCAGCGGGATGGTCCTGCGCTCCCGGTCCGGGGGAATGTCCGTACGGCTCCAGGGGCGCACCCTGGCCGTGACGGGTGTGGTGCTCGTCGCGCTCCTCGTGGTCATGCTCGTCACGCTCACCACCGGCGACTTCGAACTGTCCGTCGGCGAAGTCCTCCGGGCCGTGGTGGGCAACGGATCGGGCGGCGCCGACTTCATCGTCAACACCCTGCGTATGCCCCGCCTGCTCACCGCGCTGTGCGTGGGCGCCGCCCTCGCGGTCAGCGGCGCCATCCTGCAGAGCCTGACCGGCAACTCCCTCGGCAGCCCCGACATCATCGGCTTCACCAACGGCTCGGCGGTCGGGGCGCTCGTCGTCATCATCGTGCTGCACGGCAGCATGACGCAGATCGCGGTGGGCGCGCTGATCGGCGGCCTCGCCACCGCCGCCGCCATCTATCTCCTCATGCTGGGCAGGGGGTTGCAGGGCTTCCGGCTGGTTGTCGTGGGCATCGGCGTGAGCGCCCTGCTGCTCTCCGTCAACTCGTACCTGATCACCCGGGCCACCTGGCAGGAGGCGCTGGAGGCGCAGGCGTGGCTGATCGGAAGCCTGAGCAACCGGGGCTGGCCGCACGCGAACGCCATCCTGGCCGCCGTCGCCGTACTGCTCCCGCTCGCCCTCTTCTTCTCCCGCCGGCTCTCCATGGTGGAGATGGGGGATGTCACCGCGATGGCGCTCGGGGTCAACGTGGCGCGCACGCGCGCGGTGCTGCTCCTCATCAGTGTCGCGCTCGCCGCGTTCGCCACGGCCGTGACCGGCCCCATCTGGTTCGTGGCGCTGGCGGCGCCCCAACTGGCCCGCCGGCTCACCCGGTCCTCAGGTCCGGGGCTGATGTCCGCCGCGCTCATGGGAGCGCTGCTGCTGGCCGCGAGCGACCTGGTGGCCCAGCGTGTCTTCGCCCCCGCGCTCCTTCCGGTGGGCACGGCGACCGGGACCCTCGGCGGGCTGTACCTCATCTGGCTGCTGATCAACGAGTCGCGAAAGAGCCGCGCATGACCGAGAAGACCGCATCACACGCAACGACCGCATCACACGCAACGACCGCATCACACGTCTCGACCGCATCGGCCACGCCGGCCGCTGCGGCCACGAAGTCCGCATCGGGCACGTCCGTCGCAGCGGCCACGACGACCGACAGGTCCGGGACGAAACAACCCGGTCCCCGCCTGCGCGCCGAGGACCTGACACTGTCCTACGACCAGCGGACCGTGGCCACCCACCTCGGTGTGGACATTCCCGACAACTCCTTCACCGTGATCATCGGGCCGAACGCCTGCGGGAAGTCCACCCTTCTCAAGGCGCTCGCCCGGATGCTCAAACCCCGGGCCGGGCAGGTCCAGCTGGACGGAGCGCCCATCGGCTCCTACCGGTCGCGCGAGGTCGCCCGCCGACTGGGGCTGCTGCCGCAGTCCTCGACAGCGCCCGGCGGCATCACGGTCGGTGACCTCGTGGCCCGGGGCCGCTATCCGCACCAGGGGATGCTGAAGCAGTGGTCCGCGGAGGACGAGGCAGCCGTCGTCGGGGCGATGGAGCAGACCGGCGTGCTGGACCTGGCCGACCGCTCCGTCGACGATCTCTCCGGTGGGCAACGCCAGCGCGTCTGGCTCTCGATGGTGCTCGCACAGCAGACCTCCATCCTGCTCCTGGACGAACCCACCACGTTCCTCGACATCGCCCACCAGGTCGAGGTGCTCGACCTCTGCGCCGACCTGCACGCCCGTAAGGGGCACACCGTCGTCGCGGTCCTCCACGACCTCAACCAGGCGTGCCGCTACGCCACTCACCTCATCGTGATGCGCCCCGGCGGCACGGTGGCGGCCGAGGGCGACCCGGCCACCGTCATGACCGCCGAGCTGGTCGAGGACGTCTTCGGGCTGCCGTGCCGGATCATCGACGATCCCGAGACCGGCTCCCCGCTGATGGTGCCCGCGGCGCCGCGACGGTACGTGCCCCAGGACAGTGCGACCGAGCACGGCGCGCCCGAGGACCCTACGGGCGGGACCTCCATCACCGACACCGTGATGGCCGAGACCAGCTAGGACGGAGAACCGCGCACGATGCTCTGCACACGGCTGACGAACGCCAACATCCTCACCATGGACCCCGACCGCCCCGTCGCCCACGACCTGGGCATGTGGCGGGGCCGGATCGTCGGCCTGGACGAGGAGGTGACCGCGCTTCCCACGCGTGAGGTCATCGACCTCCAAGGTGCCACCGTGCTCCCCGGGTTCATCGACAGCCATGTCCACCTCGCGTGGACCGGTCTGAAGGCGCGCACCCCGAGCGTCGCCCCCTGCGAGCGGATCGAGGACGTGCTCGCGGCGGTGGCGGACGCCGTCTCCCGGAAGGCTCCCGGCGCCTGGGTGGACCTGGCGGGTTACGACCAAAGGGCCCTGGGGCGGCATCTGACCGCCGCCGAGCTGGACCGGGTCAGTGACGGCCGCCGGGTGTTCCTGATGCACGACTCCGGACACGCCTGCGTGGTCAGCAGTGCTGTGCTCGGCCAGTTGCCGGCCGACGTACCGCGCCAGGACGGGTTCCTGGTGGAGGGCGCCATGACGGCCGCCCGGCGGCTGCGTCCGGCGTACTCCCAGGCCGAACTCGCCGACGCGATCGAGCACGCGGGCCGCGCCTGCCTCGCCGAAGGGGTGACCGCCTGCGCCGAGGCGGGCATCGGCGGCGGACTGCTGGGCCACAGCCCGGTCGAGCTCGGCGCCTACCAACTGCTCAGGGACCAGGGCCGGTTGCCTCTCCGGGTCCAGCTCATGGCGGCCGGTGACACCCTGCGGCCGCTCACCACGCACCCGGACGACGGCATCCCGCGCGCCCTGGACCTCGGAATGCGCACCGGCTTCGGCGACGACTGGCTCTCGCTGGGCGCGCTCAAGATCTACACCGACGGCGGCATGATGGCGCGTACGGCGGCGCTCACCTCCCCGTACGAGGGCACGACCCTGGCCGGGCAGCTCCAGGACGACCCCGCCCGCCTCGCGGACCTCATCGTGGACGGGCACCTCGCCGGGTGGCAGCTCGCCGTCCACGCCATCGGCGACCGCGCCGCAGACCTCGCGCTGGACGCCCTGGAGCGGGCGCAGAGGCTACGGCCGCGCCCGGACGCGCGGCACCGCATCGAGCACGCCGGGCTGATCCGCCCCGACCAGCTCCCACGTTTCGCGCGGCTCGGCGTCAGCGCGGTGATCCAGCCGAACTTCCTGCGCTACTTCGGCGACGACTACGCGACGGTCATGGGGGAGCGGCGGGCCCCGTGGATGTACCGGGGCCGTGGGTTCCTCGACCACGGTGTCACGGTCGTGGGCAGCTCCGACCGGCCCGTCACGGACGGATCGCCGCTGCGCGCGGTCCAGTTCATGGTCGAGCGCGCCTCCGTCTCGGGCCGGCTGATCGGCCCGGACGAGAGCGTCACCGTCGACGAGGCCCTGCGCGCCTACACGGTCGCCGGTGCGTACGCCTGCCGCTGGGACGGCAGCGCCGGCAGTCTCACGCCGGGGAAGCGGGCCGACCTCGTGGTGCTGGGCGATGATCCGACACATGTCGACACCTCCCGGATCGGTGACATCGAGGTCCTGTCGACCTTCGTGGACGGCCGCGACACGAGGCGGGTGACGCGGTCGTGAGCGCGCGGGCGGACGGCCTCGAATCCTGGGCGTCCCTGTGGCAGCCGCGGACGTCCCCGCCCCGGTGGGTCATCTGGAACGCGGACGGGGACACCATGGCCTTCGACCGGGAGCTCAACGTTCCGGCCCCCGTGGAGGACGAGTTCCTGCCCGAGGTCCTGCACCGGATGCGCCGCGCCGGGGTGCCGGAGAGCGACGACTACCCGGGACGCCCGTGCGCCTGATGACGCCCCCGGCGGTCATGGGCAGGGACCCGCTGCCGGAGCCCTGGGTGCCCGGCGCGGGCCCGAGGCTGTGGTCCCTGCGCGTGGGCGAGTACCGGGACCGGGCCGTCGCACGGCAAGCGGTGCTGGACGGTACGGAGCTGGCGCGCTGCCGGGCCTTCCTGCGCGACAGCGACCGCGACCGCTACCGGGTCGCGCATGTGGCGCTGCGACAACTGCTCGGCGCCTACCTCGACCGGGATCCGGCGGACGTACGGCTGACGCGCGAGCCCTGTCCCGGCTGCGGTGAACCGCACGGCCGCCCGGCGGTGGCCGCAGGCGCACCGCACTTCTCCCTCTCCCACTCACGCGACGCCGTCCTGATGGCCTTCGCCGACACTCCGGTCGGCGTCGACGTCGAGGCGACGCCCGATGCCGTGACGGCGGCGGAGATGGGAGCGCTGTTCCACCCGGCCGAGCGCGCGGAGCTGGCGGCACTGCCGTACGCGGCCCGGCCGGCCGCGGTGGTTCGCTGCTGGGCCCGCAAGGAGGCCTATCTCAAGGGCGTCGGCATCGGCCTGGGCGAGGACCTCTCCGTCACACACGTGGGGGCGGGGCCCGCACCGGCGGCCGTCCCCGGCTGGACGCTCACCGATGTGCCCGCCCGGCCGGGCTACGCGGCCGCCTGTGCGATCCGTACGGCGGACTCCCGTACGAACCGCGGCTGAATGCGGCGGGGTTCGCCCGGCCGGGCCGCGGGCGGCGGCCGGGCGCGCCTCGACCGGGCGGCGCACATCCGGACTTGGTCGATTAGATTAGGTGAGGCTAACCTTAGTTCCGCTGTCGCGTCGGAGCCCCGAAGCGCTCCAACTGCCCTTCGCGCACGGTGGAACCGAGGAAGGAACGCCTTGACCACGGCTACGCCCCGCCCCGTCATGCCGCTGCCGCGCCCGCCCGGTCCGCTCCCGCTCCTGGTGCGCACCGCGGAGCCCGGGGACGCCGCCGCGCTCTCCGCGCTCTCCGAGCCGTTCGTCCGCTCGGGCGCGCTGCGCGAGCGCCCTTCGGCGGTGTACGCCGCCCGTGCCGCCGACTTCTTCGTCGCCGAGGCGTCCGACGGAACCCTTGAGGGCTGCCTGGCGTTGGGCGTGCACGCCGACGCGGTGCGCGAGGGCAGCGCCTCCGGCGTCCTCTACAACTTCTGTGTCGCCCGGCACCGGCAGGGAAGCGGTCTGGGCGCACGGCTGCTGGGCGCCGCGCTGACCGGCGCGCGGGCCCGGTCGCTCGTGGCGTTGTTCACGGCGACGACCGGCAGCGGCCGCCTCTTCCTCCGGTACGGCTTCGCTCCGGCCCCCGCGAGCGCCGCCCCCGCGTCCTGGGCGCGAACCCTCGACTCCGGGCGAGGCGCACGGATACTCGCCCGCGCGCTCTGACGGCCCTTAGGCGGGCGCGCCGGAGCGGTCGGGTGCCCGGTCCGGGACGACCGTGGTGCCGGGGCTCCGCTCCAACAGGACGCCGTCCAGCACCGCGTGCGGCACCCGGCCGTCGAGGACCTGCGCACGGCCGACCCCGGACCGGACCGCCCGCAGGCAGCCCTCCATCTTCGGGAGCATCCCGCTGGCGAGCCGTGGAAGCAGTTCGCCCAACTCCGCGGCCGTCAGCCGGTCGATGACCTCGGTGCTGTGCGGCCAGTCCGCGTACAGCCCCTCGACGTCGGTGAGCATCACGAGCCGGTCGGCGCCGAGGGCGACGGCCAGCGCCGACGCCGCGAGATCGGCGTTGACGTTGTAGATCTGTCCGTCCGTGCCGCGTGCGACGGGGGAGACGACCGGGATGCGGCCCTGGTCGAGCAGTGCCCGTACGGTCTGCGGGTTCACGGTCACGATGTCGCCGACGAGACCGATGTCCACCGGGCGTCCGTCCACCCGCGCGGTGCGGCGCACGGCGATCATGGTGTGCGCGTCCTCGCCCGACATGCCCACGCCGAAGGGCCCATGCGCGTTGATCGCGCCGACGATATCGCGCTGGACCCGCCCCGTGAGCACCATCCGGACCACGTCCATGGTCTCCGGGGTGGTCACCCGCAGACCGGCCTCGAAACGGACCTCCAGCCCGAGCCGGTCGAGCATCGAGCTGATCTGCGGTCCGCCGCCGTGCACCACGACCGGGAGCACGCCGGCGCGCCGCAGCTCCACGACATCCCGCGCGAACGTCTGCTGGAGGGTGTCGTCCACCATGGCGTTGCCACCGAACTTGATGACCACCGTCCGGTCCCGTAGTGCCTCCGCGGCAGGATGCCCGGACGGAAGTTCCGCTGCCATGACTCGCTGTCCGACGGTGCTGCTCATCTCTGCCGCCACCCCGCTCATGTTCGTCCGTCTCTTTTCCGTGGTGCGGGGAAGCCGTCAGCCGGTACGCGGGTCCGCGCCGGGCCGCAGATCACGCAGCAGGCCGTCCGTCGTGCAGACGACGCCGCTGCGTGCGGCCCAGCGAAGGGCCGTGGAGTGCTCCTCGGCGGAGAGATCGGCCACGGCGTCGGCGACGACGAAGGGCTGGATGTCGTTCATGAAGGCGTCCGACGCGGTCAGCAGGACACCGAGCTGCGCGTACACGCCGCAGAGGATCAGCTGGTCGCGGCCCTTCGACCGCAGCAGTCGGCCGAGGTGGCTGTGGAGGAAGGCGTTGGGGCGGACGTGGGGCAGTACGTACTCGCCGGGGCGGGGTGTGAGGGGCTCGATGATCGCGGAGTCCTCGGGCTCGTCGCCGATGCCCGGCCCCCACACATCGGCGACGAGCCCGCGCCGGCCGGGGGACTGGGCGGCCGGCTCGGTGCCGAAGACGACCGGAATGCCGAGCCGCCCGGCGAGTTCCCGTAGCGCGGCGATGTTCTCGACGAGTTCCACGACCGGCGACCGTCGCGCGGGGAAGGCGCGTACGAAGTGGTTCTGCATGTCGTGGACCAGCAGCGCGGCGCGTCCGCTGTCGATGGCCCAGGGGGCGTACGAGCGGGGGAGGGCCGAGCGGTTGGGCATGGAGTAGGACGCGATGACCGGCAAGCCCATGGCTGGCCCCTCCCGGATGACCGGGCCCGTGGACCGAGCCCTCAAACGATGATTAGCTTAGCCTAACCTAATCAATTGCGATCTATGTTTCCGCGGGGCGCCCGGAGGTGACCGCGCCCGCCGCAACCCTCCCCGCGCCCGAGCGAGTTGACATATCCGGCGACCGGGCCGGGCCTCGTGGGAGCAACTGTCGTACGAGTGCGTCCGCGGCCCACTTCTCCCAGCGCGACGGAAGCCAGCCGCGGCCGGTGACCAGCAGGCCGTAGGTCTCCGGGCCGAGAACCATGAGCGCGATGTCGGCGGCCGACGCGGCGTCGTGACCGTCCCGCAGCGATCCGCCGGTCTTCTCCGTCAGTGCCCGGGCGAAGCGGAGCTGGACGGTGTGCCGCTGCTCCTGGTTGATCCGCCACAGCTCGGCCAGCTCCGGATCCGAGGCCGCCGCGCCGCGTACGACGTCCAGGACCGGTGCGGCGCGTTCCAGGATCAGGCGGGCTCCGGTGGCCTGGAGGGTGAGCTGGAGGGCCGGGTCCGGTTCGCCGATGACCCTGCGGGCCCAGGGGCGGTCCAGGGTCGCCACCTGGTCCGAGTCGCCGGCGATCGTGTTGTCCAGGACTTCCTTGAGCAGGACGCGTTTGTTGCGGAAGGTGAAGTAGACGGTCTGCGTGCCGACTTCGGCGGCGCGGGCGATGTCCTCCACGGTCGCGCCGGCCCAGCCGCGCGTGCTGTGCGTCGAACCCCCGGACGCGGGCGTCGCCCGGACATGTCTGGAGCGCGGCATCCATCTGGTCGCCATCGGGGCCACCCGCCGACAGCTCGACGCGATGGCGGAGCTGCACGATCCGGGGGTCCGCGCGGGCGCCACCGCGCTGCTCGGCGTCGGCGTCGCCCCCGGGCTGACGAACCTGCTCGCCCGACGCGCCCACGAAGCCGTCGGCGGCGCGGAGAGCCTTCGCCTGACGGTGCTGCTCGGCTCCGGAAACGGCATGGAGCCGACGCGTTGCGCTGGACCGTCCAGGGGCTGGCCGAGCCCGCCACCGCGGGCCCGGAGCGGACCGTTCTACCGGGCTTCGGAGCCCGGACCGCCCATCCGTTCCCCTGCTCCGACCAGCACACCCTTCGGCGCACCCTCGGGGTGCCGGACGTGACCACCCGGCTCTGCCTCGATTCACGGCCGCTGACCGGGACGCTGTTCGCGCTGCGGCGCGCCGGACTGCTGCGCGTCGCGCGCCGGCCGGCCGCTCAACGGCTGCTGACCGGAGTCTTCCGCCGCGTCCACACCGGCGGTGACGCCTTCGCCGTACGCGCCGACGCCCGGCATGGTGACCGGCACGCCGCGTACGGCCTCACGGGCCGCGCACAGAGCCGCGTCACCGATCTGGTCGCGGCCTTCGCCGCCCGCGAACTGATGACGGGTTCGCTGCCCGCCGGGGGCCATCACATCGAGCAACTACCGTTTCTGGACGGAGTTCTGGGATGGCTGGGGTCGCACGGAGTCACGACGCGGCGCCTGGACGGAGCGGTGAACGGAACCGGGCCCGCCGGAGCCCTCGTGCGCCGGTACAGCGATCACCGGTCGTCGAAGCGAACAGAAGATGCTCCGTGGATTCGGTGACATCCGGCGCTTCCCGCGACTGATTACCGTTGACCGGTTGATCACACACCAGCGGGAGAGAACCGATGCCCGAAGAGATGCACGGCGGTGGCCGTTCAGCATCCCCGAATCCACCGTCCGCTGAAGGGCAGCTCAGCACACGCGAGGGGAAGCCGTCGCGCGGAACCGGGGGCGAGCTCTCGCCCCGGGCCCGGGAACAGCTGGTCCGCGCGATGGAGCAGAAGGAGCTCCACCGCGGTCGCATGGCGAAGAAGGCCGGCCGGGACCTCGCCGACGACATGTGGGCGAACATCATGGTGAGCCTGCACGTACGGCTGGGCAACCACGGCCCCGTCGAGCACCTTGACCCGTATCTGAGCAGCTGCGTCAGCAACCAGCTCAGGAAGCTGCGTGCCACGGTCGAGATCCTGGTCGGCGACGAGAGCCTGGCACTTCTCAAGGGCGACCCCGACTTCGGGGAAGCGCTCGAACTCAACCACGAGCTGATCGAACTCGTCAGGAACATCCGTGCCTCGGGCGTCCTCAAGCCCGCCGAGGCGGACGTCTTCGTCCTGTCCCAGGTGGTGGGCCAGGATCTCGACACGATCGGGCAGTGGCTCGACCCGCCGACGACGTCCCGGGCCGTGGCCCGGATCCGCCGCAGGGCCGTCAAGAAGGTCAACCGCGCGTATCACGAGGGCAAGTTCGCCGATCTCGGGTACGGGCCGACGCGTGAGCGCACGCGGGACACGGCGCGCGACTAGAGGCCCGAGGCTGGAGCGCCCCGCTGCCGGGCGGCCCGGAGGACCCGGTCCGCGCGGACGGCGGGGAGGTCTATCACCTCTCACCGGTCGACGAAGGAGTTCTTGTGTTCGCACCTCTCACCGCGTTGGTGGCACCACTGGCTGCCATCTGGAATGGAGTCGTCACCTGGTTCATCAGGCTCATCACGCCCGAATCGGCTCTGACTCTGCCGCGTGCTGTCGTCGCGCCTCCGGCGGGCGCACCCGTGCGCATCGACCTTCCGGGCCAGGTGGCACGGCTGTGACCGGCACACCCCGCACGACGAGCTGACCGCATATGGGGGAGCGGTCAGCTCGTCGAACGGGTGGTCACCGGCGTCATGGACGGGCCGTGAGTGACCCGCGGCGTGAGGAGAGATAAGAACTCACGCCGATGGAGAAGGGCTCCCGGAGGCCGGGAGCCCTTCTCACGTCCGCAGACAGATATCGCGGCCCGGTCAGGCGGCCGCCGAACCCTCAAGCCCACTCCCGACGCCCGAGGACGGCACCATGAACGGCTTGATCCAGGAACTTCTCGCCCTGGGGGTACCGCTGTGGCTCGTGTACCCGCTCCTCCTGACCGTGGCCCTGGTGCTGGTCATCCGCACCGCGGCTTCCGGTATCGCCGAGGTCGTGAGAGCGACGCACCCGGGCGAGTCCGCCGACGCGGTCACCATGCAGGCCAACCGCATCCGGCACCGGCAGTGG
This sequence comes from Streptomyces sp. TSRI0281, assembly GCF_001905125.1. Taxonomy (GTDB): domain Bacteria; phylum Actinomycetota; class Actinomycetes; order Streptomycetales; family Streptomycetaceae; genus Streptomyces. The sequence goes on from NZ_LWLE01000015.1 coordinate 107,419, forward strand.
AAGGCCCGACGACGCGACGGGAACCGCCGGGCCCGCCGCGCACGACGCGTCCGCGTCCGAGCGGGCGTCCGGGACCGGTTCACGGGCCGCCGCACCGGTCGATACGCCGACAGCCTGATCGTCCTGCCCAGGCTCGTTCTGCCGCCGGACACGGGCGCCGGTGGGGCGGCAGCCGTATACCGGCGGGGGATGGGCGCGTAAATATGCCCAACCCGAGTGCTTTCAGGTCCCGTTCGTCACCGCCGCTGTGGGGCGCGGCGGCCGGGCCCCGAGCCGCCGGGGCCGTCCACGACGGACGTGCTCCCTCGACCCGCCCCGGTGACAGGTCAGTTCAGCGGTACGGGAGGCGGCGTGCCGTAGAAGGTGATCGGCGGCCAGCCCTTCGCCTCGGCGAGCGCGGACAGCGCCTCGGCGATCTCCATCGGCGTGATCTCCTGCGCCGACGGAACGCCGTTGGGCCGGTCCACTCGTACGCTGAACGTCAAATCCATCAGCAGGTCGGAGCCGGAGGCATTGGCCTGGGCCGTGAACTCCGTCCCCGGATCGAACTCCACCGAGGCCGGCCCCGATTCCTCCGCACCGGCGGCCGTGGCCGTCCCGGCGGACGCGAACGCGGCGCCCGCCACCGCCGATCCCGAATACCCCAGCAGTGACCGCCTGGACATGCTCGACATGGTCCCCTCCTCCTGTCGCCGCTCCCGTCCCACCTGCGGGAGCCGAGGTCGATCATATGAGCGATATTTCTGCGACGGGGTGCCTTCTCGTCCTTTCTTCCAACGAGAACTGACACACCGCCATATCCCGTGCCCAGCAGCCTCTGCGGGGGCCGCCGAAAGCAGTTCGGCCGGATCAACGCCCTCTCAGGACCCGGTCGAGCGCCGCCCGCCCCGCCGGACCCCACGCCGGCTTGCCGCCGGGCAGGCCGCGGTCCCCGTTCTGGCCCATCAGCATCAGGAAGAGGCTCTTCAGCGCGGCCAGTCCGCGGGCACGCCGGACCGTCGCCTCGTCAGCCTCCGCGTACGCGGCGAAGAAGCGTTCTGCCGCACCGGCCGGCAGCAGCACCCAGGCAGCCGCCAGGTCCGATGCCGGGTCACCGGCGGACAGGTCGCCGAAGTCGACAACGCCCGCCAGCGTCCCGTCCGCGACGACGACGTTCGCGGGATGCAGGTCGCCGTGCACCCACACCGGCGGACCCTCCCACGCGGGGGCCGCGAGGGCGTCGTCCCAGACGGCCCGGACATCGGCGGCGTCGGAGCCGATCGTGCCGGCGTCGACGGAGTCGAAGAACTGGTCGAAGCTGTCCTTGTATTCCGTGGGGTGCACCCCACGGCCGGCATCAACCGCCGCGTCGGCGGGCGCAGCCACATGCAGCGCCCGGAGGAACGCCGCCAGGGTTTCGGCCGCGTGCTCGCCGCGGGTGATCGTCCCGTGGTCCAACGGCAGGCCCGGCACCCACGTCATGACCGTCCAGATCTTGGGGAACCGCTCGGATGGCGCACCACTCCGCACCGGGACGGGGATGGGCAACGGCAGGCGTGGGGCGAGCAGCGGCAGCCACCGGCGCTCCTTGAGCTGGTGATCGGGCTCGGTGTCCATACGCTGGATCCGCACGGCCAGCTCGTCCCCGAGGCGCCACATCTGGTTGCCCCAGCCGCCCTCCACCTCGCGGAGAGGCAACTCGGCCAGGTCCGGATGCTGGTCCCGCAGCAGGTGGCGGACAAGACCCGCGGTGATCTCGGTCTCGGTCTCAGTCATTGATCGTTGGAGGCGCGGTACTCCTTGCGGGCCCGTTCCCTCCGTCCCCTTTCCATCCGTGCGTGCACCTTTCCCGCACACGACTTACCGATCATCTTCTACGACGCCGGCCTCATCGAGGGCCGGATTCGGCCCCCTGCACGGGTTCCTGTTCCCCGGAGCGTCCGTCGACGGCACGGGCGAGGCGCTCGACGGTCCGGTGCGCGAAAACTTCTCGCACCTTCAGCGGCAGCCCGGCCTTGCGAGCGGCGTTGACCAGCCGGATCGCAGCGAGGCTGTTTCCGCCGAGGTCGAAGAACGCGACGTCGGCGCCGACGTCGGTAAGGCCGAGCTCCTGCGCGAACAGCCGGCACAGGAGTCCTTGGCCCCGGAAGCGGGAGACCGCCGGGAAGCCCCATCCGGTAGCTCCGGGGCGGGCAACGCCCCGCGGTGCAGTTTGCCGTTGGGGGTCAGCGGAAGCGCATCCAGCACAACGATCGATCCGGGCACCATAGAGCCGGGGAGCGCCTCTCCCGCGAAAGCCCGCAGGTCCACCGTGTCGAGAGGTGCGCGGCCGGTCCGTCCGGGACGGTGGGAACCACGTAGCCGACCAGCTGCTTGTCCCCTGGGCGGTCCTCGCGGATCACCACGGCGGCCTGCGCAGCACTCTCGTGAGCGGCCAGAGTGTTCTCCCCTTCGCCGAGTTCGATACGGAAACCCCGGAGCTTCACCTGCTGGTCGACCCGGCCGATGTGGTCGAGGGTGCCGCCGTCCCTGAGTACCCGCGCGATCTCCGGCATGGCGCGCTGCGGGTCCATCCAGTGCCAGGCCATGGAGACCAGCAGCGCGTCGGCCCCGCCGTCGGGCAGGGGCATCCGCTCGCCGGTCCCGGTCACCAGAAGCGCCCGCGGACAGTTGCGGGCCAGAGCCCCGCCCATGCGCAGGTCTGGTTCGACGGCGACGACGTTCGGCACGCGGTCCATCAGGGACCGGGTCAGCTTGCCGGTGCCGGCAGCGAGGTCAACCACCGTCTCGCAGCCGTTCGGGAGGAGCCAGTCCAGGACTGCTGTCGGCACGCCGGGCCGAAAGCGGTCGTAACGATCGGCGATCTCACCGAAAGACAATGCCTGCGTTCCACTCTCGCTCATGCCTGTTGCTCCTCAGCACCCATATCTCAGTCGGGACACGCAGCGTTCCTGGCGACCTTCCCCTCGACCTCGTCCGGCAGATCGAGTCCGGCCATCTCGGCGATGCTCGCCGCATGGAGCACGACGTCGGCAAGTTCCGCGGCTACCGACGTGGCTAGTGGCCCTTTGACCATGGAGCATCGGCCAAATCGCCTGAATCGACGGTGGAGCGGCGTCAGACCTTGTGCGCGAGATGCCAACGAGCTCGCTTGGATGTCCGGTTCCTTGCGAGCGAGCACGGCACCGGGCTGCTGATCTGCGTCGCCGGCGACTTCACCCGTTCTGACGTGCACGCGGCAGTGAGCGATCGAGCTCCCTCGGGCCGGGAATTCAGTTATCAGGGAGTGCCCGCCACGGAGCATCGCGAGCTGTCGCAGTGACGGTCGTCATGAAGAGTCGGCGAGGGGCGTTACGTAGGCTTGCACGGGGAACGCTGCCCCGACATGCGACTCGTTGTAGGGTGGAAAACGCCCTTGACCTGCAAAAACGCAGGCAGGGAGCATGACCCTGGGAGTTTCTCGATGATGCGTACGATGTTCAAGTCCAAGATTCACCGGGCCACCGTGACCCAGGCCGACCTGCACTATGTCGGATCCGTGACCATCGACGGCGAGCTGATGGAAGCCGCCGATCTGCTGCCCGGTGAACTCGTGCACATCGTCGACATCGACAACGGCGCACGCCTGGAGACGTACGTCATCGAGGGTGAGCGCGGTTCGGGTGTCATCGGCATCAACGGGGCGGCCGCCCACCTCGTGCACCCCGGCGACCTGGTCATCCTGATCAGCTACGCGCAGGTCGACGACGCCGAGGCCCGCGCCCTGACCCCGACAGTGGTCCACGTCGACGCGGACAACCGGATCGTCGCGCTCGGCGACGACACCTCCGCGCCGGTTCCGGGGACCCGCACGGAACGCAGCCCGCACGCGGTGCCCGCGGCCGGCTGACCCGCCCCATCCACGCCCGCACACAGCAGGGAGCCCCGCCATGGCAGAGAACTCCGCAGTAGAGATCCGGGACGACCGGGCCCACGGCAATCTCGTGGCCTACGAGGACGGCAAGGCGGCCGGAGTCATCGCGTACTTCGTGATGGACCCGGCGCCCGGCGCCCTCGTCGCCGTGCACACCGTCGTCGAACCGGGCCACGAGGGCAAGGGCATCGCGGGCGCCCTCGTCCAGGAGTTCTACGTCATGGCGGCCCGTGAGGGAGTCCCCGTCGTTCCGCTCTGCCCGTACGCGGCGAAATGGGCGCAGCGCCACCCCGAGCAGGCACCCGTTGCCCCCGCCGAACTGGTCCAGGAGGCGGAGCGGCAGCTCACATCCCACCCCGAGCTGTTCTGACCTGTGAGGACGCCCCACGCGGGCGGCCGGACAGGCGCGGGCGGAGGGATCTGCGGCGCACACGTGTGGACTCGACGGGCGCGGGCAGCCGCACCGGGAGACGGTGGAGATGAGCTCCACCCGTACGTTGCCCGATGCTCTGGAGGTCCGAGATGACCCACCCGTACCCCGATCCCGTACCGCCGTCGCCGACCCCCGCACCCGTGCCCGGTCCGCCCGCGCCCCTGCCCGGTCCGCCGCCCGTACCGCCGGGCCCCGGCCCCATGCCTCCGGGGCCGTCGCCGGACCCGATTCCGCAGCCGCCGCAGCCCGACCCCGATCCCGTACCGGAGCCGGAGCCCTCGCCCCAGCCGGCCGGGTGAGGCCTTGAGCCCCTGAGCCGTCACGAGGGCTGTTGTCCGGTCCGTCACGAGGGCAGGGAGGTCGCGCCACCGGGCTCGATCAGCGCGTTCGCGTGGGCGAGACCGCTCTCCGCCGCGATCGAGTCCAGCGACTGGGCGTCCCGCACCGGGGCGAACAGCACATCGGCGCAACCGTCGGCCGCCGCGGCCCGGAAGCCGTACACGGCGGGCCGCGGCAGGCTGTTGTACGCCCAGGGGGTGGAGAAGTAGTAGGCCCCCGTGTCGTACAGCACGACGAAGTCGCCCTCGCGCAGCTCCGGCAGCTCCCGGCCGTGCGCCACCACGTCCCCGGCGAAGCAGCACGGGCCCGCGATGTCCTGAGCCAGCGCCGGCCCTTCCTTCGGGCGCCCGTCCGCGCCGAACGCTCCGACCCGCAACGGCCAGGCGTCGGGCATGAGGACGGTACGGGTGGCGGTCTGCGCACCCGCATGGGTGAGCGCGATACGGCGGCCGCCCGCGTCCTTCGTGTACTCCACCAGAGCGCCGATGAAGCCGTTCTTCGCGAGCAGGGACCGGCCGAACTCGGTGACGAGCGCGTAGCGGCCGTCGAAGAGGCCGGGCACCGCGTCCGTGAGGGCGGCCACGTAGTCGGCGCAGGTGGGGCGGACCGTGTCGTCGTCGAAGTTGACCGGGAGCCCGCCGCCGATGTCGAGGCTGGTGATCCGCCGGGTTCCCAGCCGCTCGTTGATCTCCTCGGCCAGCCGGTACGTCTCGGCGATCCCGGCCGCGATGAGTTCCAACGGGCAGCCCTGGGAGCCGACATGGGCATGCAGCCGGGTCAGCCACGGCCGGTCCGCGAACGCCTGGACGACGGCCTCGCGGGCCCCCGCGTCACGCAGCGCCACCCCGAACTTGGACGTGGCCGTCGCCGTGCTCATCGCCCCGATGGAACCACCGCCCACCTGTGGATTGACCCGCAGTCCGAGGACGGACACGGTGTCACGGGAGCGCAGTTCGTCGATCCGCCGCAGCTCCTGGAGGCTGTCGGCGTTGACGGCCACGCCCAGCGCGAGCGCCAGCCGGAGCTCCTCACGCGTCTTGGCGGGGGAGTCCAGGACGATGACCGAGGGCGCGAACCCGGCGTCCAGGGCGAGCCGCAGCTCACCGGGGCCGGCCACCTCGCACCCCATCCCGCAGTCGGCCAGCAGTCGCAGTACCGGAATCAGGGAGGCGGCCTTCGCCGCGAACGTGTGGAGCACATCGGGCGTCGCGGCGAACGCGTCCCGCAGCGCGGCGACACTCTCGCGTACGCCATCGATGTCGATGAAGCCCACGACGGCGCCGCGCTCGCCCAGCAGCCCCTGCTCGACGGCCGCGCGGACGGCGTCGTCGAACCTGGCGGCCGGGCGCGTACCGGTGTCCTGGAAGGAAGTCTGTGTCATACGGCGAGAGTCGGTGATGACGGCCCCACAGGTCTTTGTCGAGAAGGACAAGACTGGCGGCAATCCCTGGCCGCACGGGCAACCGCCGTACGGAAACGTACCGAACCGCTCAAACGTCACCCGTCAGGCGCACGGCCAGCGAGAGGAGCAGCCGGGTGTCCGGGTCGTCCACATCGACACCGAAGCGCTCCCGTACGCGCCGCAGCCGGTACCGCAGGGTGTTGGGATGCACCATGAGCCGGTGCGCCGCCCTCGTCACATCGCCCGAGGCGTCGAGGTGGGCGGCGATCGAGCGGACCAGTTCGCCGCCGGTCGCGAGATCGGCGCGCACGAGATCGTGCACCGGCCCGCCGCCCGCGTCCCACAGGGGCCGTACGGCGTCCAGCATGCGCAGGACATCGAGGGCCGTGCCCACCCCCGACGCTCCGGCGTACCGGAGCGGAACCGCGTCGGCGCCGCGCCGCTCCCGTTCGCGCAGCACCCGTACGACGAGCACGGCCTCCTCGCACGAGCCGGCGGCGCCCGTGGCGGACGCGGCCACGGACCCGGCCCCGACCCGGACGGGAACCCCGCCGGGCAACGACGTCGCGACCCGGTCCAGCTCCCGGGCCAGCGCGAGCGCTTCCCGGTCCTGCCCGCGGTCGGCGGGCAGCAGGACCAGCAGCCGGGCCCGTTCGCGCAGGACCAGCACCGTGCGACGGTACGAGGCGGCCTGGAGGGCCAGTACGTCCAGGGCGCGGTCGGCCCGCGACGGTGAACCGGCGCCGGGGTCGGGCACCACGGCCAGCACCGCACACGGCTCGTCCGGTGCCAGGCCCAGCGACCAGGCATGGGTACGGCGGTCCCCCCGGCCGTACAGAAGTCCGCGCAGGGCGTGGTCCCGGCGGCGTAGGGCACCGCTCTCGCGCAGCCGGTGCCGTACCAGGTGGGGCGCGGCGGCCCCGGCGGCGCGGCGCAGCGCCTCCCCGGCCCGGGGGGACAGCGGGCGGCCGTCCGCGGCCGCCCAGATCGAACCGAGCACTTCGGTGCCGTTGCGCACGGCGATGATCAGGCGCTCCGGGCTGTCGCCGTCGGCCGGGCGGTGGATGACGTCCCGCGAGGTCCACAGGTTCCGCAGAATCCCGCTGCGGCGCAGCTCGGCCACGCGCCACTCGGGAACCCGGCCGCCCAGGATCGTGGACCGGCGTACGCCGTCGGCCTCGGGCCGGGTGGCGGAGTGGGCCAGCACCCGGAACCGGGTGTCCTCGATGGTGATCGAGCCGCCGGTGGACTCGGCGATGGAGGCGGCGAGCGCGCTCAGCCCGCCCGCCGGACCGTCGTCAGCCACCGCGCCGTCGTTCCGGCCGGCCCGGCCGTACGCGAGCGCGGAGCGCAGCAGCGTCGCCGTGTCGGTCCAGTCCGTCCACACCGCGCGGGCCAGCAGCGCGATCCCCGACTCCTCGGCCGCGGCGAGCACTTCCGGTGCCGTGGCCGCACCCTCCGCCTCGCGCAGCACCACGGCACAGGCGCCCTGCCGGGCCGCCCGGCGCACCGGCTCCGCCGCCTCGGCCAGGGCCGCCGATGCCCCGACCGCCAGGACGATGTGCGCCTCGGCGGACCGGTCCGCCTCCTCGTCGCCGAACGCGACGCCCCGGACCTCGATGTCCTGCCCGGAGGGTGCCAGCAGCAGCCGCAGCGTCCCGCTGTCGTCGAACGCCAGGATCTCCCGGAGCGTGCCGCCGGACGCCGGGACGCCGTGGGGCGGTCCGCTGTTCATGGCACCGAGCATACGAGCGGGGCGGGCGGGGCGGACAGGAGTCGGCGGGGCCGTCGGCGTCGGCCGGACGTGGCCGCGAAGGTGGTGCTCGGCGACCGGGACACCGCCCCGGCCGGCGGGCCGGCCGGACGTGCCGTCAGCCGGTCTCCGGTGCCGCCCCGCCCGGGGCAGGCCGCGGCACCACCGGCGCCGGGCCGAGCGTGGTGCTGCCGGGGGACGCCCGGTGGCCCAGCCCCGTGCGGTACGCGTCCATCGCCGCCTCCGTACGGCCCGCCCCGCGCAGCAGATCGCCCAGCAGACGGCAGATGTCCGCCAGGTCTCCCGCCGCGCCCGCCCGCTCCAGCAGGGCGAGCGCGGTGACGTAGTGCTCCTCGGCCGCTTCCCGCTCCCCGTTCGCCTCGCGGATCAGCCCGAGCAGCCGGTGCGCGCCGCCCGCGTGGACCGAGCCCCGGTCCGGGTGCAGTTCGCCGAGCAGCCGGCGCAGCAGCTCCTCGGCCTCGCGTGATCTGCCCTGCCTGCGCAGCACATCGGCCAGCTCCACCTCGACCTGCGCGGTGTACAGGGCGGCCCGTTTGGACGCCAGCATGTCGCGGGCGGCGCGCAGTTCGCTCTCGGCGCCGGACAGGTCGCCGTCCTGGGCACGCACATAGCCGCGCATCCAGTGGCAGTGCGCCATCTCGGTGCGGATCTGGAGCTGCTGATAGATCTCGGCGGCCTTGGCGAGCGAGGCGTCGGCCTCCGCCGTACGGCCCGCGGCGATCAGGGTGCGGGCGACCTGACGGTGCAGCCCGGCGACCAGCTCCGGGTCGGAGACGCGAGGGGCCAGGGCCAGGGCCAGTTCACCGGCCTGCGCGGCTCGGGCGTGCGCGCCCATGTCCATGTAGGGCGCGATCGACGCCGTGTAGAGGAGAAGGAGGGCGTTCGGGTCCTGGAGCCCGGAGGCGTTGAGCTCGTCGACGGCGCTCTCCAGCAGGTAGCAGGCGTAGCGCAGTTCGCCCGCCAGCAGATGGGCGACCGCTCGGCCGCGGACGGCCGGGGCGCGCTGGGGGAGCGGTGCGTCGGCGAGCAGCTTCTCGGCCGCCTCGAAGTGCCGCAGGGCGGCGGGCAGATCCCCGGTCTCCAGGGCGCACTGGCCCAGGCCCAGCAGCGCGGTGGCGCGTTCGCCGTCGAGACCCAGCCGCCCGGCCTCGGCGAGCAGCGCCCGGTAGGACGCGGCGGCGTCCTCGGCCGCGCCGGTGGCCAGGGTGCGCTGGGCCTCGACGAGCCGCTCGCGCAGTCCGGTGGCCAGGGCGGCGGGGCGTCCCGTGGCCAGCTCCTCGTAACTGACTCCGAGCCGCTCGGCGAGATGGCGTACGGCCGCCTCCGAGGGCCGGACCCGGCCCGCCTCCAGGGTGGAGATGTACGCGGGGGTGTAGGACGGCTCGGCCAGCTGCCGCTGGGTGAGACCGCGCTCCGCGCGCAGGCGCTGGACGCGTCGGCCGACGGCTCCGGGATCGTCGGACGGACCGCGCCCGGACCCCCGCCCCGGCGTGTGCTGTTCGGCCACTGCGTCACCCTCTTCGCGTCGTCCTGCGCCCCGGACACGGTCATCGGCCCGGTCATGAGTATCAACCCGCAGGCCCGGGGACCTTGTTGCGCGGCGCTTCCGCCCTTAGGTTAAACCGAACATTAATTCTACTTAACATCCGAGTTATGTCACGGGTGTGCCCACTCGCCCTGCGCGCCTGCCCGAAGGCCGCACGGATTCGAAGGAGTTGTCCATGCACATACGCCTCGCCAGGCGTCGCACCGCGGGCGCCGTGGCCGGTCTGGCACTCGCCGGTCTGCTGGCCGCCGCCGTGTCCCCGGCCTCCGCCACCATCTCCTCCGGGGATTCGTCCGTGGCCGCTCCGGACTCCGGAGGCGGACCGGGCGGCCTCACGGTCGAGTACTTCCCCCAGGCCGGCGGCAGCGGACACACCACGCAGGTTCCGTCCGACGGGCCCGCCCGGAGCGCGAAGGCCCGCCGCGGCGCGACGCCGTTCACCGCCGCCGAGGCGCGCGCGGACGGCACGCTCGGACGGCAGGCGGTGACCGGGCCCAGCGAGGACCGCCTCGACGTCGTCATCGTCGGCGACGGCTACACGGCCGGCCAGCAGGGCGACTTCCACGCGGACGCCACCGCCAAGTGGGCCGACATCACGGCCATCGAGCCGTACAAGAGCTATCAGGGCCTGTTCAACGTCTGGACCGTCGACGCCGTCTCCAAGGAGTCCGGCATCAGCGGCGACCCGACCGCGGACGTGGTCCGGGACACGGCCCTCGGCAGCGGCTTCTGGTGCGACGGCATCGAGCGGCTGATCTGCGCCGACATCGACAAGGTGGCGTCGTACGCGGCCAAGGCCCCCGCCGCCGACCTCGTGGTCGTCCTCTCCAACGCCACCAAGTACGGCGGCGCCGGCTACTCCGGACTCACCGCCGAGGGCTACCCGTTCAACGGGGTCTCCACCCTCTCCTCCGACAACGCCTCCTCCAGCCTCATCGCCGCCCACGAGATTGGCCACTCCGTCGGACTCCTGGCCGACGAGTACACCTACGACTCCTACGGCACCTGGACCGGTGGTGAGCCCGCCGACCTCAACTCCACCACCTACACCCCCGCGCAGCTCACCGAGAAGCGCGCCAAGTGGTACCGCTGGCTGGGACAGACCGACCCGGCGGGCGGCACGGTCGGCACCTTCGAGGGCAGTTCGTACTATCCGCTGGGCATCTACCGGCCCACCGCCGGCTCCCTGATGCGCGAGCTGAGCAACACCGAGTTCAACCTGCCCGGCCGCGAGGCGATGATCGCGGGCTTCTACCGCGCGGGCAGCGCGCTGAGCAGCACCCGCGCGGCGGGCAGCACCCTCGCGCCGGGCCACCGGATCACGGTGAGCACCGCGGGCCTCGGCGGCACGGACCGGCACGGCCGGCCCGGGGCGGGCAAGGCCCTGGCCGTGCCCGACCTGCGCTGGTACGTCGACGGCAAGGAGAAGGTCTCCGCCCGGGGACGTACGACCGTCACCCCCCTCGCGCTCGGCGTACGCCACGACGGCCGCCGCCACACGGTGACCGTCACCTTCGTGGACCGTACGGACGCGATCCGCGACCCCGCCGTACGGGCCCTGAGCGGCGACGAGATCGGCTGGACGGTCAAGGCCACCGGCCCCCGCCGCTGATCCGGCCCGTGGGCCGCGGACCGCTCAGGCGATGAGCGGGACCGCGGCCTCCGGCGTCAGCATCCGGAAGGTGAACGCCTGATGGAAGTAGAGCCGGATGCTGGTGGTGTCGTGGTCCTGGTAACCGATCGACAGGTCCTGGCCCAGCCGCAGTTCGAAGTCGCCACCACGCGTGGAGAGCAGTACCCCGCCCGTGACGGCGGGCGCCCACAGGATCTGGTCGTCCAGCAGGCGTCCCAGATGGGTGGCGACCGGATAGCCGTGGTCGGAGGTCTCGGTGGCCTCGGTGAACGCGTCGGCGCCGAGCAGCAGCCGGTACGGTCCGTCGACCCCCGCGAGCCGCAGCCGCGTCAGCGCCTGGCTGACCGCCGCCGGGTAGTCCCGCGCATCGGCGGGCAGCGCCAGCGGGGCGTGCGAGGAGCCGTCCCGCAGGCCGGTGATCCCGGCCGCCGGGTAGCCGTCGATGATGGCCATGTCCTCGGCGAACGCACAGGTGCGGGCCGCGTCCTTGACAGGCTGCCAGTCACTGTCGTCGGAGCCCCGCTCGACATCGTCCACCGCCGCCCGGGTCACCGTGAACGGCACCTTCCACTCGATGACCGGCATCGAGGTGCGGGCCCGTGCCAGTACGTCGGGGGTGGGCGGGTCGATGTCACGGAGGTGGCCGTCGCCGATCGCGGCCAGCGCGGGCCCGTCCGGGTCGGTGACATCGACCACCCGGCGGCCCGCGAGATGACGGCTGAAGGTGCGCCGGGCCTCCTCTTCGATCTGGTCCCAGGCGGCTTCCGTGACGGGCGCGAGTTCGCGGTGGAGGTTGTTCATCACTGGGCGCTTTCTTGCAGGCTGCCGATGCGCAGCGAACCGTTGTCCGGGACCGCCGGGGCCGGGGCCCGCCGTACCGGCGCGGTCGCCGGCTCCGGCTGGGCCGCGGTCCCGGCAAGCGCGGGCGAGGGCGGCGGGGCGTCGAGGAAATCGGCGCCGGGGGCGTAGAAGAGCGTGCCGGTGACCGCGGTGGAGAAGTCGAGAATGCGGTCGTGGGTACCGGGCGGATCGCCGAGGAACATATTGCGGAGCATGCGCTCGGTCACGTCGGGGTCGGCCGCGTAACCGATGAAGTACGTGCCGAACTGGCCCTGCCCGAAGCTGCCGAAGGGCATGTTCGCGCGCAGGATGTCGCGCTCCGTGCCGTCCGGGTCGGTGATCGTGTTGAGGGCGACATGGGAGTCGGCGGGCTTCACGTCGTCGGACAGTTCGACGTCGTCGAACTTGGTGCGGCCGATGACCCGTTCCTGCTCCTGGACGGGCAGCGCGTTCCAGGCCGTCAGGTCGTGCAGATACTTCTGCACGATGACGTAACTGCCGCCCGCGAAACCGGGATCGTCGTCGCCGACCAGGGCGGCCGACCGCGCGTCGTCACCCACCGGGTTCTCGGTGCCGTCCACGAAGCCGAGCAGGTCCCGGTGGTCGAGATAGCGGAAGCCCTGGGTCTCGTCGACGATCCGCACCGCTCCGTCGAGCCGTTCGAGCAGCTGTCGCGCCCACTCGTAGCAGATGTCCATCCGCTCGGCCCGGACGTGGAAGAGCACATCGCCCGGGGTCGCCGGGGCGTGGTGGCGCGGGCCCCGCAGTTCCTGGAACGGGTGCAGCCGCGCCGGACGCGGCCCCGCGAACAGCCGGTCCCAGGCCGCGGAGCCGAAAGCCGTCACACAGGCCAGCTCCGCCTGCGGGTAGCGGAAGCCGATCGAGCGGGAGACCGCCGCGACGTCCGGCAGCACCCCGCGTACGGCGGCCTCGCCCCCCGGTTCGATCGTGCCGACCAGAATCAGCGCGGCGCTCGTGAGCGGGGCGACTACGGGCTGGACCGCGACCGGGTCCGGGACGGCGTCGGGCATGCGCGCACTCCAGGGTGGGTGAGGGCGTCGGCGGTACGTCAGGGTGGGTGAGGGCGTCTGCGGTACGTGGGGACTGCGGGGCTCGCTGCCACTTACCCACACCCACGGCCCGCCCGCACGCCCGGTGACCCGGCCGGGTCACGCGCCGGGACAGCTTGGGGCGGGACGGCCCGTCGCGGTTGCGCGTGGGCCCCGCCCCGCACCGCGGCGCCGCACCCACGGCACCGATCCGCCACATCCACGATTGTTCCGTTCGTCCCCACCACAGTTTTGCCCGGTAGGTGGAGTGATGCTTGTGGAGCATCTTCTTCGAGGCCGTGAATCAGTCGATCCACTTGCGTGGGCTGTCCGGTTCCTATTCGGCTTCGGCGATCAGCACCTGCTTGCGGAGGGGGCAGAGCCCCTGCTGCCGGACCGTCGGCACGCGCCCCTCGACATGCTCACGGACTACATCGACCGTCTCGAAACCCACACAATCCGCCGGATCGTCATCAGCTCGCCCACGTTCACCCAGTACCGCCACCGCGGCGAACTGCTCGACCACATCAGCGCCTACGCCCACCGCGCCGCCGCCATAGGGGAGACGGTCACCACGATCATCGGGTCCATTCGGGCCGGCTCGCCCTCGCCGACTGCGCGCGCGACGTCCTGGATCGGCCCACTCTGTCTCACGATCTTGACCTTTTACGGCTGCCCTCACCGGCTGAACCCGTCTACCAGAGTATCGAGTTGGGTCATGTGTGGCTTGAATGGCCGTCGACGGAGCGGGAGGTGAATGGCAAAACTCGCTGCCTTGTGTGACCGATCGGGGGGCAGAGCGTTGGAACGTCCGGGCGCGGGGGTCCGGAGCGGGTCGGGTCATATGTGTTGCTTGGCAGCCTCGGGAGGGACGGGGGGCGGGTTCGGTGTACGTAGGGCGGTCGCCGGCGGGGGCGACCGTCGCGGTCGAGGTGGTGCACGCGGACCTGGCCGGTGATCCCGGCTTCCGGGCTCGGTTCGGGCCGCGGTAATGGCCGCGCGCGCATGGTGGCAGGGAGTCATGTCGCCCAAGTGGTGGACGCTGACCCGGAGGGGTCCGCGCCATGGGCGGCCACCTCGCTACCCGCTGGACTGACACGCAGCCAGGCCGCGGCGTCGCACGGCCTCTTGCCTGAGGAGACCCTACGGGTGCTGGCTGCGGGGATCGCGGAAGCACTGGCTGCCGTTCACGCTGTGGGTCTGGCGCACGGCGCCCTCCGGCCGGACAACGTGCTTTTGGCGCAGGAGAGGCCGTGCATGACTGCCTGGGTGATTCCCAGCAGGGAACCCCGGCCGACGACGTTTCCTCCCTCGGTGCGGCACTGGTGTTCGCGGCGTCGGGGCGGGAGTCATCTGGTCCGAATGCCGCCGATGACGGGGTCTCGGCCGTGCCGGCGTCGCTTCGGACCATTGTTGGCCTCTGTCTGGCCGTCGATCCTCAAGCCCGACCGCAGGTCGCAGAGTTGATTGATCAACTGGCCCGCGCCGGAGCTCCGCTGCCTGCCGGCGGACTACCCCCGCCTGCGCGGGAAGAACGCGACGTGCCGCGGGCGGGGGAGACCCTCCACCGGACCACCCCCGCCTGCGCGGGAAGAACTCGTCCCCGCGTTGCGGGGATCAGTAGAACCCGCCCTTCGGGCGGAGGGGGCTGTTTCGTGCGTCTGGGGTCAGGCGTCGGCTGGGGGCTCCGGATGCCGGACCACGCGCTTCAGCGCCTGCTCGACCTTGTATCTGTCCTGCCCGGTGGCTTGTGCGTGGTAGGTGATGGCCTGCCGTACGGCTGCCGCGGTGGCCACGGTGAGGTGGCCTTCCTGCTGCTCGGCCCAGGCCGCGCTCCAGCTCGATCGTTCGTCGTTCAGTTCGATATGCGCCACGGGCCGGATCGTACGCCGCTGATCAGGCGTTGATTGGCTGCGCCTCGTGTGCGGCGGCGATCTGATCGATCCGGGCCGCCAGGTCGAAGTCGGCCTCGGTGAGACGGTGCCCGGCGTCATGCGTCGTGATACCGAACCGGACATGATCCCACCGCAGATCGATGTCCGCGTGGTGGCCGATCAGGCGCTCAACGTCGGCAACATGCACGATCATCGCGATGCCGCCGTGGTAGCGGATTCCGAACCGGCGCGTGATCTCGTCCCCGTCGCGCACCCACCCTGGCAGTCCGGCCAGCCGCGCGGCGATTTCCTCATCCGTGAGCGGGTCCTTGGCCACGATCAGCTCCTATCAGTCACGGGTGCCAAAACCTCCGTCAGGTCCCGGCCGACCGGTGCATCCTGCCACGGCCGCATCGCCCGCTCCAGGGTGACCAACTCCCTGCGCATCCGCGCCGATCGCGTCTCAACGGCGATCGTCACCGCCGTCCGGGCGATCTCCACCGCCTGGTCCGGCTCCTGCGCGGCAGCCGCTGCTGTCGCCTGCCGGGCCAAGTACACCCCACGGTCCCGACGGGCCGTTTCCGGCACCCCGTCCAGCACCTGCGCCCAAAGTGAACCGGCCTCCACGCCGAGACCGAGGCGCCCGTAGCAGGTGGCCCGTTGCACCTCCAGGTATCCGGGAGTCCGCCGGCAGGCGTTGCCCCATGGCAGGTCGTCATCGACGCGGGGCAGGAGCCGGTCGGCCTGGTCGAGCAGCTGGTCGACGGCCCGCCGCTCCCCGACGAGGCTTGCCCCGTGGGCCTGCTGCTGCATCGCCATGATCCGCACCTTCGGCATCAGCCGGTCGGCGTCGTCAAGGGCGGCCTCGCACAGGTCGACGACCGCTTGTCCGTCGCCCAGGTCGGTGCGGACCTGCGCCTGGTTCACCAGCGAATATCCGATGAGGTGCGGGTCCCTGGACCGTATGGCGATCTCCTGTGTGATCCCGCGCCAGAAGCTCGCACCATCCATATCGCCGGCGTCTTGGTACAGCCAACCGACGAGCGCCGCATAGGCGGCACCCGCGCGCAGCAGGTTTCGGCGCGTCTCTCCCTTCGCGGACCGCACCAGCTTGTCGATCAGCTGGTACTGGGCGGACACCGTACCGATCAGGTCATGGGGACCGAGGAACATGTCGGCCCGGTAGTGCCCTTCCAGTTGCTGCTGGAAGTAGTCGACCAGAGCAGGGTCGACATGCTGCGGTGCGACCGGCCCGGCAACGAGTGCGGCGGCGGTCACGGAGGCAAAGGTGCGGCGATTCACCTGTTCCTCTTCGTGGTGCTCGGGCCGGATCCAGCCCGGCGGGGTAGTGAAGCCCAGGTCCTCGGGCCAGCGGCCAAGGGCGTCGTGCAGCACGATCGCTGTCTCTTCCGCCGGCCACCCGGGGCGGTCGCCTTCCCACCGGCGCCACGTCCGCGCGGACACGGTGAACTGGCGGTCGTCCAGGAACTGCTGCCCGTGCTCGGTGACCGCGGTTGCGGCGGCCTCGACAGTCCGCCAGCCGCGGCGGAGGCGGGCGGCGCGCAGCGCGTCGTTGCGGCCCATGAGTCCAGTGTGGGGTGTCATCGTTCGCGCTCCCAGCCATGGCCGCCACGTGGCCACGCGTGGCCATCCGACGACCTATTACCTACTTGGCGTGCACACCCATCATCGAGGTGTGACAGCGGGCTGTGCAGCGAAATGGCTGGAAGCCCCCCTCTAGCAACACAGGGAGCTTTCGTGCCTGCACCCGTAGAGATGCCGCTGCCCAGCCCTGAACCTCTCTCCGATGCTCAGCAGCGCGGCGCGGCGTGCGTATGGTGCGCGGCGCTGCTCGGCACGGACCTGGGTGTCGACCTCGGCGAGCAGCGCGTCACCCCTGCCACCGGTGCCGCGTACGCGTGGTTCCCCCGTGAGTGTGTGGACGCCCTGGCGTGCTCGGGGCGGAGGGCGGCCCGGTGACGGCATCGACGCGGCAGCGGACCGCGCACCAGCCCCCTGAGCGGGCGTATCAGGCGTACCTCGGGCACACCCTGATGTGCGATGCCTGCCGGGCGGGGGCGCCGTGCGCGACCGTCATACTGCTCGGGCGCACCTGGAAGAAGGTGCGCCGGTGAGCGCGCCGATCGGGTATGGGTACTGCTGGGCGGAGCGCCCCGGCACATACGCCCGGTGTACCCAGCCCCCTGGCCACCTCGGTCCCCACTATGACTGGCGTGCCCCCAGCGACCAACGGGAATGGCCGAACACCGAGGCCGCTACCCCGGACCGCACGGGGAGGGGATCCGAGTGAAGTGCCACCACTCCGACGGCGCCCACGGCTTCCCCATCGAGACCGATGACATGGCCCGGTGCCCCGAACACGGGGTCACACTCCTGTGGCACGGCGAGCCGATCACGGACGCCGAGTTGGCCGAGGCAGCAGCCGCAGGGGCCCGGCTCGATGAGGTGCTGGCCCTGACCGAGGAGATCCGCGGCGACACACACAGCACCCACTGCCGCGCAGCTCAGCAACCGCACCTGGCCGACGGGCACGACCACTGCCGGCGCGCCGACTGTGCCTGCTTCTGCCACACCACCTGAACGGAACCACCATGCACAGCACATCGATTCCCACCCCGCCCGCGAACGACGAAGGCGGGCAGGGTTGTTCCGGATGCGGCACCACGAAAGGCGTCTGCCGCGACCCAAACCGGCACGGACTCCGGTGACCGGCCGGGCTACTCAGGGACCAGGTCAGCGAGGGAGCATTCGAGGATGCGGGCGATTCGCCAGAGGTGGCTGATTCGCGCGTCGTTCTGACCGCCTTCGATGCGCTGCACCGTGTCGCGGCTGATTCCTGCCCGGTGGGCCAGCTGTTCCTGGGTGAGATTGCACCAGATTCGGCGGTCGCGGATGCGGTCGCCAAGGGTGCGGCGGTGGTCAAGGATCCAGGGCGGCAGGTCGGCAGACACTCGACTCTGGCCGCCATCTCTGCACTGCCCAGGCTGGACATAGCCGAGCTGAGTGCCATTGCAGAAGTTCCTGTTTCGAGATCAGCAAGGAGCGCGACGCGGCTGACGGCCATCGCCACAGCAGTGGACCGCACATCCAGCTCTTCGAGATACCGCGCCTCTACGGATCCACCCGCATGGTTAGACGGGGTAGATGCGGGGCCCGGGGCTGCGAGAAAGTCCCTCATCTTGCGCACCGCCAGCAACATCTTCAGGAAAGCTTCCTGTTGATGGTCCCGCAGCCAGAGGACATGTGCGCTGTCACCCTGGATCTTTGCCTGCCGAAGCATGGCGAAACTGGTTCCGAAGGCGGCGAGGGCCGCGCCCCCGGCTCCTGCTGCTCCCGCGATCACTGCGGCAAGTCCTGCGTCCATGGCCCTGAGTCTCCGGTACAGGCGGTGCCAGCGTGGCGAGAATGGATAACCTCCGCGCATGGACTTGGGAGACGCGGCCGGGTGGGCTGCCTTCGCGATATCAGCTGGCGCGCTGGTGGTCAGCTACCGAGCGCAACGAGACGGCCGGAAGTCAGCAGAGGAGGCCAGGTTGTCTCGCATCGCGTCCGAGCGATCGGCAACTGTGGCTGAGGAACAACTGGTCGATCAGCGTCGCGAGGCGGCCGAACGACGGGCGGCGGAGGTGGAGGCTAGCCGGCCTCGGCCCGACTTCGTCATCGAGCAGCAGTCCGCCCATATCTTCTACCTGCGTAACACGGGGACGGGTCCAGCGACTGGTGTCAGTCTGAGCGCCAGGGAGGCACCCTACGTGTTTGAGCCCCCCTCGGACGAAGACTTGGGGCCCCATGACGCCGTGCGGTTCCGTATGGCCGGCGCAGCGGGCAGACCCATCCCGGGAACGTTGTATCTGACGTGGGACGGTCAGAGCGATGAGATCGCTGTGGCCGTCCCAAGGTGAACCGTCAGCCCAGCGCATGACTCCAGGTGCGGCCGCAGTTGGCGCCCCGTACGGCCGGGTTCACCCCTGAGCCACTGTGTACGCCGATCGGCCCTGCGCAAGCGGGGCAGAGCCCGACGAGGCATCCCTGCCCGTTGGCCAGGGAGAGGGCTGCGCCGACTGGCGTTCGCCTTGCGGCTGCTGATCGACCAGGGCCTGGACGTCCACGACATCGCCGCCGAGCTGACCGCCTGGTGGATCGACTGGCGGCCGGTCCGCCCTGCCGCACTCATCACGGCCCGCCTGCGCGCCCGCCTCCCCACGGCGCGGCGGAGCATCCCGGAGAAGCCGCGCACGACTGTGCGGCCGGACCTGCGGGAAATGCGGCGTGGCAGGCGTGCTTGCATCGGCGCGAGCACGCGTCGGCGGCCGCCCCTCCGCGCGCCGACGGCGACCGGGAGTTCGCACGGCTCTACGGATGGGACCAGTGGGAGGGAGTCGCCCTTCACTACGACGAGGATCCCGACGACGCGCTCGACCTACGGCAGCCGTCTCTGCTGCTACGCCGTGAAGAAGTCGGCTTGGGTGACCTGGTGAGGCCCGGACGATGGTTCTGGAGTCGAGGTTCTCCCGGAGCAGCGCACACCAACTCGACCGCCGGGGCGGCTCCACGTCTCTGGAGTTTCGGCCTGGGGCTGCCCCGGGGTCGCGCTCCCGCGACGCGGGTGGCGAGGCTGCTCGGGCCGAATCGCCTGGGTCTGCGGTATCTGACCCGGACGACCGAACGGGGCGTCCGCCGTGGATCCGCTCACGGCGTGCCCGGCTGCGGGACGGGGCGGGCACGCTCGTGGGGTCAGCGTCGGTCGCGGAGGAAGTCGCGGGCGCGTTCGTCGAGTTCGGCTGCGCAGCGCAGTCCGCGGGTGCGGAAGCGGGACAGGTCGCGGCGCATGTTGCCCACGGCCTTGCGGGTCCGTCCGGACTGGACTCCGTCCATGTGGTCGATGGCCCGGCCCCAGGTGGCGCACGCCTGCTCAATGCTGCCCTCGGCGGCCTGCATCTCGGCCTGTGCGACCAGGTCCAGGGCGATGATCCGTGCGTAGGTGCCCGGTGGCCGGCTGGCCGCTGCTGCCCCGTACATCGCTGCGGCCCGGCGCCGGTCGCCGAGTGTCTCGAAGACTTTCGCCGTCCGGCTGTGAACCGTGGCCGCCGGTGGGCCCCACGACAGCGCCCAGAACGGCACGTCGTCGCCCTTCGCCGAGCTCAGGGCGGTGCGGGCACGCTCCACCTCCAGAACCGCCTCGGGGCGTTGTCGAGCCTTGGCGAGGGCGTGCGCGTGAGTGACGGCGAACAGCGCCTCGGTCTGCGTGTCGACCCGCCCGTGGACCTTGTCGACAGCGCTCGCGGCCAGGGCCAGGCAATGCTCCGGGCGGCGCAGCCTCATGCCCTGCTGGGCCATGGTCCTCATGATCCACGCGTCATGCCCGGTGATCCCGGACTCGTGGGCCAGGGCATACGACTGGAGGTAGTACCGCTGTGCGAGCCCTTGTTCCCCGCCGTCGTACGCACGCCAGCCGGCCTGGTGAACACCGACGGCGGCGGCGGACAGCATGTGCCGGTGGTCGTCCTCGGAGCTGAACCGGCCGCGGCACAGGGCCGCAACGTCCGACATCAGGTACTGCACCAGCGCGGAGCGGCCGTGCTGTCCGCCGTGGCGTTCGTCCATCAGCGCGAACATCGCAACCATGTCGCGTACTGCGGCGACGTCCGCGTGGCCGACCAGGGCGCCGGTGCGGGCCTTGGCCGCGCGGGAGGCGATATCGGTGACGTATTCCAGCGGCAGCACGGCGGCCGCGACCGAGTACGCGGCGCCGGACAGGAATCTCCGTCGGTCCAAGTCACCCCTCCAGATCGGCACCAGGGTCTCCAGCGGGTCGTCGCCGATGGACAGTCCGATGCTGTCATTCTCCCAGCCGGCCGGAAGGGGGAGGCCCAGGTCCTGGGGGGTCAGGGCCCGTCCCAGGCGGCGGGAGAGGGCGATCGTCAGGTAGCGGCCGGTCTGTCCCGAGGGCATCGCCCCGGCGATCCAGTGGTCCACCGCCGACTTGTTCGTCCGCAGGGCCTCGCCGTTCTCGGCGGCGACCTGGCGGACCGCGTGGGCGAGCGCCGCGTACGTCCACCCCGATTCCCGGACGGCGTCCCGCAGTCTGACGTTCGGTAAGCGCTGGGTCATGACCGCTCCCGTATACCTCGTATACCCATCCGTCCGTCCCAACCGTACCGACGAAGGGTGACCGGCGGTTGACTGTTGGTCATGCCCGGCAGCACGGCGGAGCAGATTTCGCGGCCCGCTGAACTGCCGGTGTGGCACGGCCGTTCACTGCGCGTCCGCTTCCGGACGGCAGGGACGGAACACGGAGGAGGTTCGTCATGGAGCACACCACGCAGACCCCTGCCTACCAGGCGCCCATCGTGCTGGACGTCGGCGACGTCGTCGAGGTGACGCTGGGCACCCAGACCTTCGACACCGCCGACGACACGCAGTACAAGAACGCCTGACCCTCGGGTCTGCCGGGCCGGACGGGGCGCACGCCGCTCCGTCCGGCATGGCCCAGGGGCGCCGGGCCCGCCATACCTGTGCTGGGGCACAGACGGGTGGGCCCGGCGCTCCATTCGGTTCGTGTCCGGGTACGGCGACGGGTGAGGGAGACGGCGGCGATGCGGTGGAGCGCGGGACGGTACGGAACGACGGAAGAGGCCAGACGGCCCCGGGGCGGATACCCGGTGCCCGGCGTCGAGGCGGCGTGGACGGTGGGCTGGCCCACCGCACGGGTGCGGTCGGTGAGCGACGGCCCGGTGTCGCTGACCGTGATCGGGGACTGCGGGGCCGATGACGAGCACCTTGCCGCGCGGCTCCCATCGGTGCGGGCCGGGCGGTGGCGGGAGCTGACCCGGTGGCCCGGCTCGTACCTCGCCGTCGCCCGCAGCGGAGCGACGCTGGCCGTGGTCGGCGATCTGGCCGGACAGCACCCGGTGTACTGGCGGAGCCACGGCGGGGCGGTGTGGTGGGCAACGTCCATGCTGGCGCTGGCCGCGCTCGACGGGGCGCCGGCCGACCCGACCGCGCTGGCCGCGCATCTCGCGCTGGCGCAGCCGGATGTCCTGGGGCAGCGCAGTCTGATGCGGTGCGTGAGCCGGGTGCCGGGCGGGCACCTGCTGCTGCTCGACGCCGAGGGTGCCCGTGCGGTGCGGTTCGAGCCGGCCGAGTACGGGAGCGTGGACCTGCACGACGCCGCGGCGACCGTGCGGGCGGCGCTCGGCGAAGCCGTCGCCACCCGCCTCGACGGACGTCCGGTCAGTGCCGACCTTGCCGGACTCGACTCCACCACGCTGGCCTGCCTCGCCGCACAGCGCGGGCCGGTCACCGCGGTGACGTTCGCCGACGAACGCCTGCGCGACGACGACCTCCCGTGCGCGACCCGAACCGCCGCGGCGGTGCCGGGCCTGACCCACCACGCGGTACCCGGCACAGCGAACACGGTCTACTACGACGGCCTGGACGACCTGAGCCGACTGCCGGTGACCGACGCGCCCAACGCCTACGCGGTCACCGCCTCGATCAAGCGGGCCGTGCTGGACACGGTGGCCGCCCACCACCCCGTTCCCGGCCTGCACCTGACCGGGTCGGCCGGGGACGCCGTACTGTCCGCCCCTTCCTCCTACCTCGCCGACCTGCTGCGCGAGCGACACCACCGCCGGGCCTGGCGGCACGCACTCGGTCATGCCCGACTGCGGCACACCTCCGCATGGTCGGTTCTCGGGCGGGCGCGCCCCGCCTCCCGTACCGATCTGGCCGGCGCCTGGCGCCAGACGGCCGCCGAACTGAACGACCCCGTACGGAAGTGGATGCCGCAGGCGTCCCGACCGGTCGCGTGGACACCGCTCCTGGCCACCGCCGACTGGATGAGCCCCGACGTCCGCCACCAGCTCGCCGCCGCCCTCGACACCGCCGCCGCCCAGTCGGACGACACGCCTGTTCGCCTGGCCGCCTGGTCCGACCGGCAGGACCTGGCCCGTCTCGGCACCGACACCACCGGCTGGCGCGAGATCGCGGCGGCCGAGTACGGCATCGACCTGGTCGCCCCGTACCTCGACAACGAGGTCATCCGGGCCTGCCTTGCCGTTCCCGCCGACCAGCGCGGCACCCCGGACCGCTACAAACCGCTGCTCCACACGGCGTTTGCCGGGACCGGGGTGCTGCCCGACTCCGTGCTCGCCCGTACGACGAAGGGCGGCTTCAGCGCCGTCGCGTACGCGGGCCTGCGGGAGAACGCGCCCGTCCTGCTCGATCTCCTCGGGCCGTCCTCACGGCTGGCTGCCACCGGGCTGGTCACCGAGCAGCCGGTCGCGCGGATGCTCGCACAGGCCGCTGCCGGACAGCCCACCGCCCAGGGCGCCCTGCATCTCGCGATCGCCGCCGAGGTCTGGCTCCGGCAGGTCGACACCACCGCCCCTGCCTGGTGGGAGGTGACCTCCCGTGTGGCAACTGGCTGAGAACGCCCACCTGGTGCTCACCGACGAGGGCGGCGCGATCCTGGATGAGCGAATCGGCCGCTGGACGCACCTGACCCCGACCGCGTCCGCCGCCGTGATGCTTCTGCTCGCCGGCACCACCCGGGAGGAGGCCGCCGGGCAGTATGCGGAGCGCTACGGCATCCCTGCCGGTCAGGCCGGTGCTGACGTCCGTGCGGTCGCCGACGCGCTGACCGCGCAGGGTCTCGCGGCCACGGAACCGGCGTCCCGTCGCCGTAGGCGGGGGTGGTGGCGGTGACGAGCCTGGAGGCGTACTCCACCGTCCGCACCGGGACCGTCCCCGAACGGATCGCCGCGGCCGCCGGTCTCGCCCTGGCCCTGGTCCTGCTGCGGCTGCCGTTCCGGCACACCGTCCGCACCGTCCGCTGGGCTCGGCGGGCCGGCCGCCGGCCGCTCGCCCCGGAGCGGGCCGGGGCGCTGGTTGAAGCGGTCCGGCACACCGGCCGCCTGTGGCCCGGCCGCGCCGCCTGCATGGAAACCTCCCTCGGCGCGGTACTGGCCGCCGCCCTGCTGGGGCGGCGTCTGGACTGGTGCCTGGGAGTGCGGTTCTCCCCGCCACCGGCCGAATACCACGCCTGGGCCGAACTGCCCGGCCTCGGACCGGCCGGCGAGTACACCGAAGCGGGCTGGCACCACCACACAGCACTGACCATCTGATCGCGTCACCGGGTGCCGTGTCCTTCACCCGCCTGGAGCAGTTGACCGAATGCCTGTACCCGTACCCCCTCGAAGGAGTGAGCTGCTGATGTCCGCCGTCGCCCTGGCCGCCGAATCCGTTCCTGAGCGCCACTACACCCACCACGAAGGCCGCGGCGCGACCCCGCACCGTTCGAACCCGGCCGTTATCCACCGCGAAGTGTCCACCCTGGGCGTCGAAGCAGGCATGAACGTCGTGGAGTTCGGCACCGGCTCCGGCTACTCCGGCGCCCTGCTCGCCGAACTCGTCGGCCCCACCGGCCAGGTGACCAGCCTCGACATCGACACCTACCTGACCCGCTGGGCGGGCCTCATCCACCACCAGCGCGGCGTGGACCATGTCCGCTGCCACGCCGCCGACGGCACCGGCGGCTTCCCCGCACGGGCCCCGTACGACCGGATGGTGGCCTGGTGCACCCCACCGCTGCTGCCGAAGGCGTGGGTGGACCAGGTCGTCGACGGCGGCCTCATCGTCGCCCCGCTGCCGATCGCGACCGTGCCCAACATGACCGTCGTCGCGAAGATCCGTGTCACCGGCGGCGAGCCGACGGTGGAAGAGGTGTTCACCGGCGGGTACATCGAGGCGACCAGCTCACCCAAGGACAACCTCGACCTGCCCGGCCGGTGGGTGGACTGGGAGAACCGTGTCCCCGCCCCCTCCTGGATCTCCATCGCGTGGCGAGGCGAGGACGACCACCTGCACACCGGGGCCCGCACCGCGCTGGACCGGCTGCTGAAGGATGCGCACACAGAGCCGTACAAGGGCGGCGAGATCGACATGCCGTCCTGGCGGACCTTCGCCGCCACCCGCGGCGACCACCGCCTCACGATGTCCGGGCTCAGCCCGGACATGTGGGCGATCGGCCA
This sequence comes from Streptomyces sp. TSRI0281, assembly GCF_001905125.1. Taxonomy (GTDB): domain Bacteria; phylum Actinomycetota; class Actinomycetes; order Streptomycetales; family Streptomycetaceae; genus Streptomyces. The sequence goes on from NZ_LWLE01000015.1 coordinate 132,256, forward strand.
CACCACGACCACGACGGCCGCCGTCATCCAGCAGGACGGCACGATTCTCGCCGACGCCCCCGATTCCCCGTCGCTGACCGTGCTCCGCGGCTGGCTAGAGCAGTGGGAAGAGGCCGGGCGCCCCGCCCCTGCCACCTACACCCCCGCCCTGGTCCGCACCGGCGACAGCTGGGACCTGCGGCTCGCCCGGTAGCCCCGCCGATGCCACTCACTCACCTTGCCCGGGACACTCAAGGCGTTCCGGGCAACGTTCTCTCAAGCTGACACGACCGTTGACCCGAAGATGGGTCAACGGCCATATGGCTGCTCGGCGCGGGTTACTGGCCGTCAGGCCGCGTCGGCCAGTCGCTGCCGGGCGATTCCTGCGATGGCGGACGAGCCTTCGATTCCGATGAACCGCCGTCCTTCGGCGAGGGCGGCCGCGCCGGTTGTGCCGCTGCCGGCGAACGGGCCCAGGACGAGACCGCCCTCGGGAGCGATCTGGACGAGCAACAGGCGTGCCCGCGCTGGGCGCGGCAGTCGCCGCAGGCGTACTTGTCACGGGCCCGGGATCACCGGGAATGGGCCCCAATGGATGGTTGCGGACGCCTGGATATGTGAATCCTGGAAGACGACTGTGTCGCTGTCGTACGTCGAGTCGCTGAAGGAGACCTTACCGCCGGAGAGCGTCGAGTCGTGGAAGGAGACCGCGGCGCCGGAGAACCATGAGCGGTTAAAGGAAACCGTGCCGTCGTAGAACATCGAGCCGCTGAAAGAGATCGCGCCCCGCGAGTACGTCGAGTCGCCGAAGTTGACCGTGGCGCCGGAGAACATCGAGGTGCGGAAGGAGACAGTGCTACCGGAGTACGTCGAGTGGCTGAAGTGGACCGTGCCGCCGGAGAACGTCGAGCCGCGGAAGGAGACCGTGCCGCCGGAGAACATCGAGCCGCTGAAGTCGCCGCCATCGAAGGTGGCTCCGGTGAAATCGAGGTTGAGTCCGCACCAGGTGGTGTCTGCGTTGGGGTCTTGTAGGTGGTCTCGAATGTTTCGAATGATGGTGAGGCGGACTTCGCGCTCGCCGTGCCTGAATCCGGGGTCGGTAGTTTCGGTCGCATAGGGCATGCGCAGAGTACGTCGACGCATACCTGTCGTTGCTCGGGCCAGTCGTCGGCGAGGCGTGCCATGGCGTAGACGCCGGCGAGGCGGACAGCGGCCTGGTCGTGGCCGAGCTGTTCGGCGGATTTCGCGTAGTGCTCGGTGAGTTGGGTGGCGTCTGCCCGGTGTGAGGTGCCTTCGTCGAGCAGCTGTTTGCGATAGGCGTACAGGGCGGCTATGACGGCACCTATCAGGGTCAGGACGGTGACGGTGTTTTGATGGCGTCCTGGACGCTGACTGGCTTCTTACCAGCGGCCTCACTGGTCAGGAGGCTTCCGCTCCCTGATAGAGGCCGTAGGCGGCGGCACCGACGATGAGTAGGGCGCCGGGGGCGACCAGCCACACGGGCCACAGGTCAGGGGTGTGGCGGCCGTCTCGCTTCGGGCGCCGCTGCAAGGGGTTGGTCACGATGGTGATCATGGCGGGCACGAGAGGGATGATGAGCCGCGTTTCGCCACTTCGTGACACGCCATCGGTGAACAGCTGTGCCCCGCCCCGGTCATGGGACGGGCGCAGCTGCGTACGGGGTCAGGCGGCGGTTTGCTGGGCGGCGGATATGCGCAGGGCGAGGGCGGCGAGGGTGGGCATGACGCGGTCGCGGTGGGCGAGGTACTCGTCGGGGGTGAGGACGGCCGGGCAGACGGTGCACAGGATGTTCAGCTCCTCCTGGTGCTCCACCAGGCCGAACGCGCCGCACTGCGAGCAAGGGGCATCCATGGGGCGAACGCGCGGCTTGAGGTCGGTGACGCGTTCCACTCGCTTCAGTGGGTGCTGCACCTGCTCGTAGAGCTCGTCAATCCACGGGCGGGTGACCGCGTACGGCAGATAGGCCGTCAGCCACCGGCACAGGCCGGGGACGTCGGCCCCGTGCCAGGGCCGAGCACCGGTGCACGGCGGGGAACTCCTGGGCGAGGTACCGCGCCCAGCCCATCAGTAGGGCGGTCATGGGGATGCCGGCGCTCTGGTCGCCGTCGGGGTCGGAGAGGACGACGGGCTGTCCGGGGCCGAGCAGGTCCAGGGCGGCGACCCGTACGGGGAGTGAGGCGTGGGCGGACCACCCCCGCCTGCGCGGGAAAAACCGCGTCCTGGACCTCAACGCCGGACACACATCCGGACCACCCCCGCCTGCGCGGGAAGAACGCAGGCGACACCGTCGAAGGTGCCGTCCTGGTCGGACCACCCCCGCCTGCGCGGGAAGAACGCGATGATCAGATCGATGTCCACGACGCCGCTGGGACCACCCGCGCCTGCGCGGGAAGAACGTGTCGACGGTGCGGTACATGGTGCTGTGGCACTTCGGGCACCCTTGGGTTTCGATCGTCTGGCCCATCGTGGTCTCCATCTCGTTGGTGATCTTCCGGTCGGTCTCCGCCTGTACGGCCCTGGGGCCGAGCGCAGCGTCCAGGAGGTCCAGCGCTGCCCGACGATTGGTCTCCCGCTGCTCGATCGCGGTATCGGTGTCCCCGGATTGCGCGATGCGCGGGCAGGTGGTGCAGGCCCAGTGGCCGGGTCCGACGATGGCCATGGGCGTGTGGCAGTGAGGACACATCACGGTCACCATCGTCACATCAGGCCGTGCCGGCGGGGGTCGTGGCACGTCCCTTTCGTGGTGCCGCATCCGGAGCACCCCTGCCCGCCTTCCTCGTTCGCGGTCGGGGTGGGAAGCGTCGCGCTGGTCATCGTGGGTCCGTTCAGGTGGTGTGGCAGGGGCATGCGCAGTCGGGGCGCCGGCAGTGGTCGTGTCCGTCGGCGAGGTGTGGTTGCTGTGCTGCGCGGCAGTGGGCGCTGTGTGTGTCGCCGCGGAGTTGCTCGGCGAGGTCGAGCACGTCGTCGAGCCGGGACTCTGCGGCTGCGGCTTCGGCCAGTTCGGTGTTCGTGATCGGTTCGCCGTGCCACAGGAGGGTGACCCCGTGTTCGGGGCACCGGGCGACGTCGTCGGTCTCGATCGCGAAGTCGTGGACACCGCCGCTGTGGTGGCACTTCACTCGGGCCCCCTCCCCACGCTGTCCGGGGTGTTCGGCCATTCCCTGTGCTCGCTGGGGGCGCGCCAGTCGTAGTGGGGACCGGTATGGCCGGGGGGCTGGGTGCATCGGGCGAAGGTGCCGGGGCGCTCCTCCCAGCAGTACCCGTACCCGATCGGCGCGCTCACCGGCGTGCCTTCTTCCACGCGCGGCCGAGCCGTATGAACGTCGCGCAGAACACTCCTGCGCGGCAGGCGTCGCACGCCAGGGTGTGCCCGAGATACGCCAGATACGCAAGCTCCGGCGGCGGGAACGCGGTCCGCTGCTGCGTCGACGCCATCACCGGGCAGCCCTCCGCCCCGAGCACGCCAGCGCGTCCACACACTCACGGGGGAACCACGCGTACGCGGCACCAGTGGTGGGGGTGACCCGCTGCTCGCCGAGGTCGACACCCAGGTCGGTGCCGAGCGGCGCCGCGCACCACACGCAATGCCAACCGCGCTGCTGCTGCTCGGTCAGATCGCTGACCGCCGGTAGCTGTGTCACCGCCATGGGGGGCCTCCTGAGTCGTCGGGGGACGTCCTCAGATCGTAAGAGCGGCCACAGCAAACGAGGGGCAGGATTCCTGCCCCTCGCTCAGAGGTTCGAACTACGTTGCCAGCAACCCGAGTTGCTCAGCCAGTTGAGCCGCGCGCTGCCGCCGGGCCGGGACCTTCGACTCCGTCTCTTCCAGCACGATCCGGCGGGCGTAACCGTTGTACCGGATCGTCTCCGGGGCGGCCTTGTGTGCGCGCTCCAGCGTCGCCAGCGCGGTCTCCTGCTGCCCGTCGAGCTGGTACGCGCGGGCTTCCTCGATCCGGTGCCGGGCCAGACGCGGCCGGGACGGAATCGTGGTGGTGTCCGCAGCAACGGCCTGCCGCACCGACTCGCCGCCAGCGCGGAGCTCCACCGCGACCGTGACCGCGTGAGCACCCATGATGGCCTGCGAGAAGCTGCTGATCGGGTGGTAGTACGTCGGATCCAGGCGGCGAGATGTGGCCTTCGCCTTGTTGTCGGCGACGGGTGAATCGTGACCCTCTGACAGCGGATCAAAACTGACCCACCTC
>NZ_LWLE01000016.1 GCF_001905125.1 Streptomyces sp. TSRI0281
CCCAGTGGGTCAAAGTTCGACCGCCCAAACTGGGTCAGGATTCAGCCGCCGCCGACAGTGCCGGGCGGACGGCCGGATCTCGAAATCCGGCGTGGACACCACTCGGTCCAGGCGTAGTTCCGGTGCGGAGAAAATGAAGCGCGCGGCCGGTACACCGGGCACTTCGATGTGCTCGCCGAGCTGCTCCGCGAGGGCGGGCAGGCCCGTTCCGCAGGCGAGCACGATCCGATCGATCGTGAGTGCCGCTCCGGTGCCCTGAAGCTCGTAGCCGCCTGCCCGCCGTGCCCGGATGCGATCCACCCGAGCGGCGACGACGGTGGCCCCGCCCGCCCGCGCGCGGGCGAGGAACGCGTGGCGCAGGTCGCCCGGCTCGACCATGCCCTCGTCGCTCGCGTGCGCGACGACCGGCGGCGGAACCCGCAGGCCGGGAAGGATCTGCCGCAGAGCCCCCGCCTCGACGGTCGCGACGTCGGGGCCTGATCGCTCGGCGAACCGAGCCGTCGCGGTTGCGGTCGATGCCCAGCTCACGGCGCCGTTCCAGGTGATGATGCCACGCAACGGCGGCCTCGCCGTGACGCTGCGCAGCACGCCGAGCGACCGGGCGAGCTCGTCCCGGTCGCGCGTGCCCGACGGCGGCTCCGCCGCCGACCCGTGCGAGTTGAGCCAGCCGAACGCCACATCCGTCACCGGTGGCCGTGACTCCTCCGCCGTGCAGACCACGACGGACAGGCCGCGGCGCACCAGTTCGTCAGCCACCGCCGCTCCCAGTACGCCCGAGCCGACCACGGCCACGCGCATCACGCTCTCCCGAACCATTCGCCCACCTTCATTTCCTCGGCGATCGCCGCCGGCACACCATCGCCATGGACGACGGCGGCGCGGTCAGCTGCCGTGAGGATGCCCCTGATGTCCCGCGGTCCGCAGGTCCATGTCCGGGACAGTCTCGCAGCAACACTCAGGCTGTGCTGATGACGTGCGTTGCCCATCCGGCTTGATCGACTGAAAGGTGCTGGCACCTTCGCCTGGTCGGCATTCCACGCGTCGACCGGCTGAGCACCGACCACTCGGCGCAGTGCCGCCGGAGTCAGGCGAGCGTGCGCCCGCGCGGGTGTACGGACGCCGCCGATGTCCCCGCATGCTGCGAAGGAGGTACAGGCCCACCACCTGCACCAGCGCATTGGGTTTTGGTGTTGCTGGTGCAGGTGGGTCGGGCACAGGTCCCGTAATCACCGGGGTGACCTGTCAGCCGCTCATGGCTATCTGTGCTGCTGCGACGGCGAGTAGTTGGCACAGACCAGAATCTTCCCGACGTCGGTCTCCGCGTATACCTTGGCCGTCCTGTTGCCGCGCAGCCACGAGGCGGACAGCGCCCACGGCCGCCCCGCCGGATACGCCTCGTCCGGCAGGGACACCACCCACAGCCCGGCCTTGTAGCCACTCGTCACGATGAGCCCCATCCGATCGTCGGCACCCGGTGGCAGCTCCGCGAGCATGAACTCGACAGTCTCCTCGTACGGCCACCGGGCCGGGAGTTGGAAGACGGCTCCGCGTGCAATCTCCTCCGGATGTCCACCGAGCAGGATCCACTTCATGGCCAGGATGCTATTCATGTTGTCCCCACCCGGTTTCTGCAGTCATGTTTCTCTCCGGCCGCGCAGGCAGTGGCGCGGGAGCACTCCGCAGGGACTGAGAGGCGCGTTCATCTCACCACAGGGGGTTGTATGAGCACGGACAGCCGGATAGGACTGTCCGCGTGACTGATCAACGCAGCTTCGCCCGGACCGTCATCGCGCTCTCCCTGGCCGTGATCGCCTGTTGTGCGCTCACTTTCATCATCATGCTGCTGGCCGGGAGTCCCGCCGTGCAGCCGCAGCGCGTCCTGGATCAGGACGCGCTCTCGCGGGCCGTGCTCAACAACGTCAATTCCGCCGACTTCGCCAAGCCCCCGACCATCGACGATGTCAGCTGCCCCGCTTCCATCCCCGTCGAGGCGGGCCGGGAGTTCGAGTGCAAGGTCGACGGTGTCGGCGACGGCAGCAGAAGCGGCCATGCCTGGGTCAAGGTGAAGATCAAGGACGATCAGGGCGGCCTGTCACTGGGCTGAGGAACGGCAGAGGAAGCGGGACCGTAGCCATGGCATTGGGGCCGTCCCGGCCCCTGTCGGCGACAGTAGTGGACTGCCTAGAGCCCCAGGCCAGGGGCCAAGACCGTCAAACGCCTCGTGACTCTCAGGGCCATCCGCAAACCCGGAAGATCTTGGTGGCAACGTCCGAGTTCCTGGCCGCCTTCGCGATCAGAACACTCACCAGGCGCAGTGGTCGTCCACGCCGAACGGCAGAGGCGCGCCGCGTCACCTACCGCGCCCCTGCTGCGGTGGTGGCGCTGCCGGTGGCTGTGCCGAACTCCGTCGCCGTCGAATTCTCCCCCGCTGCCCGAAAGAGAAGGGAGAAGGTGGACGCCTTCAAGGCTGTGCCGCCCTTCGCGATCTCGAAGGTCCTCATGGAGTTCGCCCGGCCATTGTTCCCGCAGGTTGCCGACCACGTCGTCGATGCGGGCATGCCGTGGTGGCTGATGAACGCGGCCATGGAAGCCCCCACCGCCGCTCGGGGCGGACCGTCTTCGCGGGAGCCGAAGAGGAGGGCGAGGCCGGGCGTCTGCCAGTTGTTGTTGCCGGCGGAGCTGCTCAGCGAGTCGACACCGGCAGGGCAGGGGAAAACCAGGTGCCACTGTCCCCACCAGCCCCATACGCTGCTGGGCGAACAGGACATTCCCTCGGAGGAGCCCACCACTTGCAAGCCGCAGTCACCGTCACCCCCACCCAGATCCCGGACCTCCTCCTGGGCCTCGCCACAGTCCGCCCGGTATTCCTCTGGGGCGCCCCCGGCATCGGGAAGTCCTCCCTGGTAAGGAAGTTCGCCGACTCCCTGGGCCTGGAGTGCGTAAGCCTGCTGGGCACTCAGCTCGCCCCTGAAGACCTGATCGGTGTGCCGCAGATCCGAGACGGCCGCTCCGTGTTCTGCCCGCCGGAGGCAATTGCCCGCGACGAGCCGTACTGCCTCTTCCTGGACGAGCTGAACGCCGCGAGCCCGGATGTGCAGAAGGCGTTCTACTCGCTCATCCTCGACCGCAGGATCGGCAACTACGAGCTCCCGGCAGGATCGATCGTGATCGGCGCCGGCAACCGCGCCACCGACAACGCCCTGGCACGCCCCATCGCCTCCGCACTCGTCAACCGGCTCACCCACGTCCACCTGCGTGCCTCCGCCATCGACTGGCTGGTGTGGGCGGGCGAGAACGGCATCCACCCCTGGGTGGTGGACTACCTCTCCGACCGGCCCGACCACCTGTGGTCACAGCCGCCCAAGACCGAGGAGCCGTTCTCCACGCCCCGCTCCTGGCACATGCTCTCCGACGCGCTGCACTCCTTCGGGGCGGGGCTGGACGAGGAGACCCTGAAGATCGTGGCCCACGGGACGCTGACCCCCGCCCATGCCGTCTCCTTCTGCGGGTACGCCAAGATCGTGCGACATACCTACGGCATTGAGGCGATCATCAAGGGAGACGCCTCCTGGCCCCGCCGCATCGAGGACCGCGACCTGCTCTACTACCTCGCCGAGGCGTTCCGGGGGCGGCTCGTCAAGGAGCTCCCGGCCCGGCGCGAGCACGCCTCTGCCGCCGTGCGCGAGACCTCCTACCGCGCCAAGTCGCTGCTCGTCCAGCTCGCCGAGATCTCCGTCGAGGTCGCACAGACCGTCATCGCCGAGGACGCCGACGGCAACCCGGTGCTGCCCGCCTGGTTCCTGGTGGAGGCCGCCCGCGACATGCCGCGCCTGGTCGAGGCCCGGCGTTGAGCCGGTCCCGCAAGCAAGGCGCTGACCGCCCCGACCCGGCCGCCGAGGCCTTCGCCGCCGGCGCCGACCTGGTGCGCCGCAACCCCGCCCTCGCAGCCGTCGACGCCAACTTCGTCCGCACCAAGGGCAACGCCGACGCCCCTGGCCAGGGCCTCGTCCGGGCAGACTCCAACGGGCGGGTGAACGTCCACCCCACCCGCCGAGCCGAACCCGGCGAGTGGGCCTGGGCGCTCGCCCATGCCCTCCTCCACCTCGGCTTCGGCCACCTCCCCGCCGCCAAGGAGCCCCGCGAACAGCCGGACCGCTTCGACCTCGCCGCCCGCTGCACCGTCGTCAACCGCTTCCTCGCCACCTTCCCCATCGGCACCGCCCCCGACCACCTCCCCGAGAGTTACCCCGACGGCGACGAGGAGCAGCTCGCCGCCCGCTGGCGCAGGACCGGCGTCCCGGCCGCCTACGAGCGGTGCGGCACCGCGGACGGCGAACCCGACCAGCTGCTGGTCCAGTGGCCGCACTGGGACACCGCCCTGCCCGACCGGCAACTCGCCTTCGCGTATGCCCTGACCCGTACGGTCTCCGCCGCGATGGACGTCGCGGGAGGCCGCCGGGACCGGCTCACCGGTGAGCGCGTCGCCCAGCGTCCCTGGGACCGCGCCCTCAACTGGTTCGTCTCGTCCTACCCGCTGCTCGGCGGCCTCGCGGCCGGACTGACCGTCGTCGCCGACGCCGAACTCGCCCGCGTGCACGACATCTCCGTGGCAGCGGTGGACGCCACCGCCGGCGAGATCTACATCAACCCGCTCAAGCGGTTCACGGACGAGGAGTGGCAGTTCATCCTCGCCCACGAGATGCTGCACGCCGCCTTGCGCCACGGCGGGCGCCGCGGCGCCCGCGACCACTATCTCTTCAACGTCGCCGCCGACTACGTCATCAATGGCTGGCTGGTTGGGATGAGCGTCGGCGCGATGCCCGAAGGGCTGCTGTACGACGCCGAGTTGAAGGGACTGTCGACCGAGGAGGTGTACGACCGGATCGCCCCCGGGCTGCGGCGTGGCCGACGCCTTGCGACCCTGCGCGGCAAAGGCGCCGGCGACATCCTGGGCGAACCACTGCCCGGACGGACCGCCGACCCTGTCGACCTCGACGAGTTCTATCGGCGCGCCCTCTTCCAGGGCCACCAGCTGCACACCGACCGACAGCGTGGCCTGCTACCGGCCGGACTGGTCCAGGAGATTCGCGCACTCGCCCACCCGCCTGTCCCGTGGGATGCCCAACTGGCGCGTTGGTTCGACGAGTTCGTTCCCCGGCCCGAGCCGGTACGCAGCTACTCCCGGCCCGCCCGGCGCCAGGCCTCGACCCCCGACATCCCGCGCGCGGGCCGTTACTTCTGGCCCGAGGAGGTCGCCCGCTGCACCTTCGGCGTCGTCCTGGACACCTCGGGCTCGATGTCCGGCCCGCTGCTCGCCAAGGCGCTGGGCGCGATCGCCTCCTACGCCGCCGCCCGCGACGTGCCGGCCGCCCGAGTGGTGTTCTGCGACGCCGCCGCCTACGACGCCGGGTACCTGGCGCCGACGGAGATCGCCGGGCGGGTGCGGGTCAGGGGACGCGGCGGCACGGTCCTGCAACCCGGCATCGACCTGCTGCAGCGGGCCGACGACTTCCCGCCGACGGCCCCCGTCCTGGTGATCACCGACGGCTGGTGCGACGTGCTGCGGGTCCGCCGCGAGCACGCCTACCTGATCCCGGAGGGCGCGGGGCTGCCGTTCACCCCGCGCGGACCGGTCTTCCGGGTGCGCTGAGCGGCAGGGCCGCGTACGGCAAGGCCTCCCCGAACTCGCCCGGTCCGTCACCATGGCGTCCACCACGCCATGCTCGGCATCCCCCGCCAGCACAACCTCGCCCTCGCCGGGACAGTCGGGTGGCCGGCAAGGAACAGGTACATCAGATCGGCCCTCAGATCATTTACGGCACAGCGCTCAGTCGTGGAAGGCCGTAGTCGACTCGACTGGAGCCCGCTCGGTTCTCACTCGATTCACCGGTGCGGACTCGTCGGCATAGCCGAAGGAGATGCCGACGAGCAGCTTTCCTCCGGTGACACCGAGTTCAGCGCGGACGGTGTCGGCGTAGAAGCTCAACAGCCCTTGTGGGCAGCTGTCCACGCCGTACCCGGTCATCGCCAGGAGCAGTGTCTGCAGGTAGGCGCCGGCATCCGCGGCCAGCCGCGCCTCTCCGTCACCGTGGACGAAGAGGAACGCCGCGTGTGGCGCGCCGTAGAAGCGCAGGCTCTCCAAGTCGTAGGCCGCACGTGCCGCGTGATCGTCGGGGCCGATGCCCAACGCCCCGTACAGTTCGGCGCCGAACGCCGCCCGACGTGTCTGGTGCACCTGCGCGTACATCCCCTCGGAATACGGGAAGTCCACCGAGGTGCGCCTCTCGGCGTGGGCCGTCCGCAAGGCATCGGTCAGGCGCTGACGTGCCGCCCCGCTCACCACCTCCAGCTGCCACGGCTGGGCGTTGGAGTTGGACGGCGCGGTGCCGGCCAGCGAGAGGATCCTGCGCATCGTGTCCTCGGGTACGGCTTCCGGACGGAACGCGCGGGTCGCGTGGCGGCCGCGTATCAACTTCTCCGCGGAGCCGCTCAGCTCAGTGGGGACGACCTTGCTCATGTGACTCCTTGGTGACGGAGAGCCTCTGTAAACGGAACCGTTTACATCCAGGCGTCACCATAGCGCGGCCTCCTGGACGAAGTAAACGAGTGCGTATACTTCATTCATGGATACGACCGTGAGTACGACGGCCACGACATCCCAGCGGCGGGGGCGTGGAGGGCGGGAGCGCATTCTGGCTGCCGCCGCCCTGCTGTTCGCGACCCAGGGCATCAACGCGACCGGCATGGAACAGATCGCGAAGGAAGCGCCGGTGTCCAAGCGGACGCTCTACGCGCACTTCCGTACCAAGGACGATCTGGTCATCGCGCACTTGCGGGGCCTCGTACTCTCGGGGGCCACGCTGGAAAGCGTGCTGACCCGCGAGGACATCCCGCCGCGCGACCGGATCCGCAAGCTGTTCGACCAGTCGGTGCCGGACGCGGCTCCGGTGCGCGGGTGTCCGTTCATCGATGCCGCAGCGGAGTTCCCCGACCCGGAGAGTACGGTGCACTCCTACGCCCGGGAGCAGAAGCTGCGCATGGTGGAACTGATCGTCGCCTTGGTGACGGAGCTGGGCTGCCGCGACCCCCTCTCGCTTGCCCAGCAATTGGCCACCCTCGCTGACGGGGCGGCCAGCCGCGCCATGGTGCTGGACGAAGCGGACTACGGCCGACACGCGTGGGCGGCAGCGGAAGTCCTCCTCGATCAAGCTCTACGGCGAACGAGCTGACAAGGCAGAAGCCCGCGCGGGCTTGCTCACAGGGCCCGTGGTGCGCAGGTGATTCGAAGAATCTGCCCAACTGTCATTAGGCGGAAGCGGTTGTGTTACAGGCAGAGCCGGACGAGCGCGGTTCTGATGACCGCTCCGATGCGCGTCGCACACCTTCTGCACGTCGGTGAGCTCGCTGCCCTTGGGTCCTGGTTACACGTCATGGAGCTGTAGCCTGCGCAGATGGTCAATACGCATGGGGTGAGGCTCGGCGCCAAGGCCGCACGTCTGCTGGCCCGGCTCGGGCGCACCGAGATCCGCTCAGGGCTGACGGAGCAGGAGTTGACCGGTATCGAAGCGCGGTTCGGGTTCGCGTTCGCCGATGACCACCGCGCATTTCTCGCGGTGGGGTTGCCCACGGGAGGGGGATGGCCCGACTGGCGCCACGGCAGAGCAGCCCAGCTCCGTTCCTGGCTCGACAGGCCGGTTGAGGACGTAATTTTCGCGGTGGTGGAGGCGGACTTCTGGCATCCGGGCTGGGGCACGCGCCCTGCCCGGCAGGCAGACGCCGTGGCAGGCGCGAGGGCGCATTTGGCGTCAGTTCCGCAGCTGGTTCCGGTCTACTCCCACCGCTACCTGCCCGCGGGCCGGGCAACATTCGCTCACCCGGTGTTGTCGATCCGCGGCGCCGACATCATCTCCTACGGATACGACCTCATCGACTACGTGCAGTGGGAGTTCGGCGGCCCGCAGGACAGGAGCGACGAGGGCCGACAGGTCGCTGATGCCACAGCAGCATTCTGGGCGGACTTCCTGTCCTGGTCGAACCGAGAAGGGTAAGAGGACCACGCACCGCTTGGCGCGGATGGGTCATGAGTACGGCACAGCAGCGGCCGGCAGAGACTGTCCTCCCGACAACATGCGGATCCACTCCGGGAGATGAGCAGCCAAGTCTCCCTGTTATGGTGCGCCGATGTCATCGATCAAGGAATTCCAGGTCACCTTCGACTGTGCAGAACCTGCGCGTCTCGCCAGTTTTTGGTGCGAGGTGTTGGGGTACGTCGTACCGCCGGTCCCGAAGGGGTTTGCCACTTGGGAGGACTATCATCGCTCGCTGCCGCCTGAGGATCAGGTCGTCTACTTCGCCTGCGGTGATCCCTCGGGAGCAGGCCCGCGTCTGCTCTTCCAACGCGTTCCCGAAGGGAAGATCGTCAAGAATCGGGTGCATCTCGACGTGCGGGCCGGCACCGGACTCGTAGGTGAGGAGCGCCTTGCCACACTGGAGGCCGAATGCGCACGACTGGTCGCGCTCGGTGCGAGACACGTACGAACGCTGCTTGCCGATGACGACAACGAGTCGTGCATCCACATGCAGGACATCGAGGGCAACGAGTTCTGTCTCGACTGAACATCCTCCGCGACCGTGATTTTGGGGGAGCCGCTACCCTCGGCCTTCTCTTCAAGGTTCGTTCCTGGTCACCGCGTAAGGCGTGCCGACCCCGTGCAACCGGTGCCGCGTGGCTGCCCGCACCGTCAACACGCCGGACAGTACGAGCGGCCACGCGGGTTTCCGCTGCGTCGGGGAGCGGTGGGGCGGAGGCCGCCGACGGGTGATGGAGCCATACTCACGGCGCCCGCTGCCGCGTCCCTATGCCGGATAGGGCAGCAGGCCGGCGTCGATCTTCTCCCAGGCTGCCTTGAGCTCGGCCACCAGTTGCGGTTCGTGTGCTGACCGGTCGGCGCACTCCCGCTGGTCCTGCTCCATGTCGTAGAGCGTGTCCGTGTCATTCTTGTCGGGAACCTGGAATCGGCCGCGCGGTGATACTTCCACTTGCCGCGGCGCCGGGCGCGCTCCTCGCGGGTGCGCCAGAAGAGATCCCGCTCGGGTCCCTTCTCGCCGGCCCGAGCGGCGGTAAGGCCACCTCGGCACCCGCCTCGGCGGACGAGGCGCGACTGCGGCAGGTGGTCAGCAACCTGGTCGGAAACGCGGTGAACCACACCCCGCCCGGCAGCGGCATCCGTGTCGGCGTCGGCTCGCTGGACGGCCACGCCGAGATCGAGATCGAGGACACGGGCCCCGGTCTGACGGCTGATGAGCAGGAGCGGGTCTTCGAGCGCTTCTACCGTGCGGACAACTCGCGCAGCCGCACGGCGGGCGGGGGTTCAGGACTCGGCCTCGCCATCGTCCACGCCCTCGTCAGCGCGCAGGGAGGCCGCATCGAACTGCGGTCGGAGCCCGAGGAAGGGTGCTGCTTCCGGGTCCTGCTGCCCCGGCTGAGCATCGAGACGCATGAGACGTGAGAGGCCGTTGCCGTACCGCCAAGTTCGCCCGGGGATCGAATGGGGGTTCCGTGTCGCGTGATCTTCCCGGGGCCGAGGCCGGGGGACCGGGCCTGGGCCGAGGTCGGGGCCGGGACCGGGGCATGAGGGCAGGGCCTCCCGGTCCCACGGAAGCGCCGACAGGGATTCGGCGCCAAAGCCGCAGCGCGGCGGGCGTAGCCCCGCGCCCGGGTCAGCTCCCATCGGTCCGGTACCCGGGAGGGCGCAAGAGGCTCAGCAGTTCGTCGTCCGTCGGGCGGTGAGTGTGGGCGAGGACGTCGCGGAGAAGGCTCACGTCCACCGGACCGTCGTAGCCTCGTACGGTGATCAGGAGGCTTCCCGCATCCTGGTACAGGGCGAGTGCCGGGTCGCTGTTGTCGGTGTTGTGCGTGACCACTCGGCGTAAACCGCGGCCGAGATCCGTGCAGGTCACAATTTTCGCGGCGCCGCAGCTCACGACGTCCAGCGGTTCCATCGAGTGATTCGCCTGGCATCAGAACAAGGCTTCCGATGGGTCTTCCCTTCCCGCCCGGCCACGGCCGACTCGGCCTCCATACGGTCGGCCCCCTCCCGCAACTCGTGCACGCGACGTCGAGCGCCCCTCTTGGGCCATGGGCTCCCCGTAGGTCATGGCAGGCGCCACAGAAGTACGGCGTCCTTGTCCGTATCGGTGACGGCGCTCATCAGTCCCGTCGCCAGCGTCTTGCCGTCCGGGCTGAACGCCACCGCCTCGACGGAGTTGGGGCATTCGAAGGTCGCCGTCTTCTTGCCGGAGACCGTGTCCCATACGTGGGCCTTGCCGGCCTGGTCGCCGGCGGCCAGCAGTCTCCCCCTGGGGTGGAACGCCAGCGTGTGCAGCAAGCCTTCCACGCCGTCGAGTTGGACGACCGGCTGCCCGGAGTCGGTGTTCCAGACCTGGATCGTGCCGTTCATGTCCCCGTAGGCCAGGATCTGGCCGTCGGGGCTGAATGCCGCGAACTGGGCGGCCTCGCTGCCCTTGACGGTGGACAGGGGGGTGCCTGCCGGGTTCAGGGTGCGCAAGGGCTGGCCGGCGGCCAGCATCTTGCCGTCGTCCCTGAACGCCACCGGGCCGCCGGCCGTGTCCTTGCGGGTGCCGAGTGACGTACCGGAGCTGACGTCCCAGAGGTACAGGCCCGTGGAGGCGGTCGCCGCCACTGTGTTGTTGTTTTGGTCGATGGCCAGGCCGGTGGGCCATCCGTCCTCGCCCTCGGTCTTCGACTTCGCGACGCTGAACGTGTGGAGCGTCTTGCCGGTGGCCGTGCTCCAGATCCGGATCTTGTTCTCCTCCGCCCTCACCACGTACGTGAGGTCCCGGCTGATCAGGGTCGGCTGCAGGAATCCGGGGCTGCCGATGTACGTCGGCGTGGCCTTGCGGGTGGTCAGGTCCCAGCGGCAGACGGTGTTGCTACCGGTGGCGCAGAGCGACGTGCCGTCCGTGGAGAAGGCGAGGGCGCGTGTGGTGGCCAGCCCCTTGAGGGGTACGTACTCCTTGGTCGGCTTCGGCGGTGACGGACTTGCCGAACTCGATGAACCCGGCGATGAGGAGGGGGAGTTGTCCGATCCCTTGGCGCCCTGGTTCGTGCCGTCCGCGTCGCCCCTCCCGCGAAGGAGTGCCACCGTCCCCACGATCGCTGCCGCCGTCGCTCCTGCGCCGCCGATCAGCAGCGTGCGCCGGGACGGGCCGCGCTGCGTCGTGGTGGACGCGGCGGCAGGCGGGCCGTACCCCGGCGGGACCGGTGAGTCGCCCGGGGCCGTGGGCACGTAGAGACTCTGCTGCGGGCGTGGTGCGAGCGCGATCGTCTGTTCCGGGGCGGCCGACGGGGGTGTCGACGGCGGTGCCGGTATGCGCGGATCGGCGGGGGCCCCGGGCGTAGGGCCTCCCGCGAAGCGCCTCGGCAGAGCCGCGACCGACGGGCGTGCCGCCGGGTCCTTGGCCAGGCACTCCGCGAGGAGCCCGCGCAGGGCGCCGTCCACCCCGTCCAGCGCGGGCGGCTCGTCCAGGATGCGCTGGACCACCTCGATCAGTGTGGGCGCGTCGAACGGGCCCCGGCCCGTCGCCGCGAACGCGAGGACCGAACCGAGCGAGAAGACGTCGCTGGCCGCGCCCGCCCGGTCGGCGCGGATCTGTTCCGGCGACATGTACGCGTACGTGCCGATGATGGTGCCCGTCGCGGTGAGCGAGCTGGCGTCGACGGCCCGCGCGATGCCGAAGTCGATGATGCGGGGGCCGTCCTCGGCGAGGATGACGTTGCCGGGTTTGAGGTCGCGGTGGATCAGGCCGCACGTGTGGATCGCGGCGAGGCCCTCGGCGAGACCCGCGCCGAGCCGGAGTACGGCGTCGGGTGCGAGCGGGCCGTCGGCGTCGACGACCTCGTGCAGGTTCGGGCCCGCGATGAACGCCGTGACCAGCCAGGGGGATGCGGCGTCCGGGTCGGCGTCGACGACTTGCGCGGTGTGGAAGCCGCCCACGCGCCGGGCCGCCTCGACCTCGCGCGCGAAGCGCTGCCGGAACTCCGGGGTCGACGCGAGCTCCCGCTTGATCAGCTTCACGGCGACCTTCCGGCCGCCCGGCGACGTACCGAGGTAGACCGAGCCCATGCCGCCCTCGCCCAGTCTGCCTTCCAGACGGTAGGGGCCGACCCACTGCGGGTCGTCGGGCTTCAGCGCGTCCATGAGTACCATCCGGTCGGAGTACAGGGGGTGGGGGAAGGGATTACGCGAGCTTCCACAGCTGGACGGCCGGCACCGCGCCGTCGTCAGCGGAGAGCGGATTGAGCGCGGCCGCGAGCGTCCTGCCGTCCGGACTGAACGCCATGCCGCTGATCGAGGCGGTGAGCGGGGACTTCGGCGGGCCGCCGACCAAGGTGGCAGTGGTTCTGCCGGTGGACATGTTCCAGAGCGTGACGGAGCGGCCCACGGTGTCGACGCCCTCCATCTCCACGAAGCCCCCGGCGCCCGCGATCACGCCGCCCGCGCCCGTCCTGTCGGGTGCGTACGCCGCTGTGTTCACGTAGGCGTGCTGGTCGGTCAGCGTGCGTACGACGCGGCCGGTGCCGAGGTCGATGATGCGCACGCCGGGGCCGTTGGCGATGAGGGTGGTGCCGTCCCGGGCGAAGCGGACCTGGGAGCAGTTCTTGTCCCCGCCTGCGGGCAGAGCCTTGGTGAGGCGGCCGGTGCGGGCATCCCACAGCCGGATCATTCCCTCATCAAGGTCGGCGGCCACGCTGGCGAGCGTCGTGCCGTCGGGGCTGAACGACACCCAGTACATGCTTCCGGTGTGCCCGGTGAGCGTGGCCCTGGAGGCGCCGGTGGACGGGTTCACCAGCTCTACGCTGCTGCCGACGCCCACGGCGAGCGTCTTGCCGTCAGGGCTGAACGCCAGGCAGTTGACGCTGTCGTACTCACCTTTGTAGCGGCCGAGCACGCGCCTCGGCGCTCCGGTGCGTACGTCCCAGGTGCGCAGGGTCTGGTCGAAGCTGCCGGTGAGGAGGGTCCGGCCGTCGGGGCTGTAAGCCACGGACAGGATGTTGTCGGTGTGGCCCTCGTACGTGGTGATCAGACGGCCTGCGGCGGCGTCCCACAGGCGCACGGACCGGTCGTTGCTGCCGGTTGCCACCGTTGTGCCGTCCGGGGAGAAGGCGAGACAGCTGATCTCGTCCGTGTGGCCCTTGAGCTGGAGGGCCGGCTTGCTGAGGTCACGGGTGGAGGATGGCGGGGGGCGGCGCTTGCTGTCGGCTCTCCGTGCCGGCTCGGGGTCCGGCCACAGCAGGTACGCCGGGACCGCGACCGCTGCGGTGGCGGCAGCGCCGATTCCGCCGATCAGCACGGTGCGCCGACCCATTGGCCGCACGGGTACGGGTGTCGCGGAGTGTGCCGTCACCGAGAGACGGTGCAGGAGGTCCCGCGCTGTGGGGCGTGCGGCCGCGTCCTTGGGCAGGCAGGAGCTCACCACGGCGTGCAGGGCGCCGGACGGGGCGAGGCCGGTCAGCTCGGGCGGTTCGGCCGTGACCCGGTGCAGGATCCCCGGGACGGTCGACGCGTCGAACGGACCGCGGCCGGTGGCGGCGAAGACGAGGACCGAGCCGAGCGCGAACACATCGGTGGCCGGAGTGACGTGGGCCGGTGTGCGGATCTGTTCCGGGGACATGTAGGCGTACGTGCCGATGACGCTGCCCGTGTGCGTCATGGCCGTGGCCTCGGGGGCGTGCGCGATGCCGAAGTCGATGATGCGGGGGCCGTCCTCGGCGAGGATGACGTTGCCGGGTTTGAGGTCGCGGTGGATCAGGCCGCACGCGTGGATCGCGGCCAGGCCCTCGACGAGACCCGCGCCGAGCCGCAGCACGGCGTCGGGGTCGAGCGGGCCGTGCTCGCTGATCAGCTGCTGGAGCGTGGGCCCCGGGATGAACTGCGTTGCCAGCCAGGGGGATGCGGCGTCCGGGTCGGCGTCGACGACTTGCGCGGTGTGGAAGCCGCCCACGCGCCGGGCCGCCTCGACCTCGCGCGCGAACCGCTCGCGGAAGCGCGGAGCCGATGCGAGCCCGGACCGGATCAGCTTGACCGCGACCTGCCGCCCGGACGGTGACGTACCGAGGAAGACCCGCCCCATGCCGCCCTCGCCGAGGCGCCCGTCGAGGCGGTAGGGGCCCACGTGCCGTGGGTCGGACGGGCTCAGCGCATCCACCATGAGTTACTCGAATCCCCCTGCGACGGCGACGACTGCCGAAGATCGAACCCCCTGCGGATCCGATCACGCTCGGAATTGAACCACGCTCATTTCTCGTCAGCCGATCCGATTCCCGATCCGGTGCCGCGCAGGTGTTCTCGGCCCGGCGGTGGTGGCTCGCGAGGCCATGGGATGGGCGATGCGGTGCTTGAAGTTCCCCGTGATATTGGACACTTGATGCTTACACCGGAGCTCACGTGCTCGGCAACGCCACCACGGGACCGTGGGACTCGACGGTCAGCGCATCCGTGCCGAACCGCATCCGGTGCCGGCCGCCCCGGTCCACGACGGGCGGCGGGGACGCGTGGCCGTAGAGGGCAAGCGCCTGGGCCACAAGCACAGGGATGACATCACCGTGCGAGCAAGCCACCACGTGGCCCACCGGGGTGGGCGTTGCCCATCGCGATCAGCACCGCAAGGCCCGCCCCCGCCATCCAGGCTCCGCCCAGCTCCCGCCGGAACGGGGAGAAGAACCCTTCGGTCCATTCCCGCGGCTGGTAGCTGCCATCGGGGGTAGCCGGCCCCGGAGCGGTCACCACGCTCAGGCCGAAGGACCGGGCCAGCGGCTCCACCGTCTGCACACACCGTTTCGCCGGGCTGGAACAGATCGCATCGATGCCGTCCCGCATGACCGCGGCCAGGGAGCCGGACTGGCTCAGGCCCTGCGGGCTCAGTGGGCGCGCCGACTCCTTGCCCGTCCAACCCTCACGTGCGACCGACTGGGCATGGGGCACCAGATCCACCGTCAGGCTGTCCAGTGCCGTGATCATTCGCGGATCGTAGCCACCGCCGCCACCGACGTCCATGGAGATCGACTGGAGGCCGCCCGACGCACCGATGACCGGCGGTAGCCACAGGGGCGATGCCGTCGCTGGACAGGGCGAGGGATTCGGCCTGCTGACCGGCGAAGTCGGCCAGTACATTCGCACGGAGGGCAGCACGGTCGACACGGAGGACAACGCCCTGGTCGAGGTCAGGTGGCGCGGGCAATCGCGCACCCTCTTCTTCCAGGACGGTGCCTGCTTCACGCCCGGCCCCGTCCCGTACACGACGGTTCTCGCCACCTACACGAACAACCGGGCCGCCGCACTCGTCACCTCCTACGGCGCGGGCCGCGTCGCCGTCGTGGGACCCCACCCCGAGGCCACTGCCGACTGGTTCGAAGACCCCCCGCTCCCCTTCCACGACACCCACGACCTGGCATGGGACTTCGTCGGCAGCGTGCTGGCCGACTGACACCGCCCGCCAATGCCCTGCTCCAGAAGCATCGGTCGCCGCACCATACGGAGCCCCGCAGACCCAAGGCAGCAGGCGCCTGGCGGTGATCGGCAGTGATCAGCCGGCTCGTGAAGGTCGAGCGGAGGTGACGGCGCTGCGTGTGTGGGGGCGGCGAAGAAAAGGGAAGGCGGAACCGGCGGGGCGTTGGGAGGATGTCCGAGTTCACCACCCGATGGGAAGGACCCAACGACCATGGCTCGTGCCGTCACTTTGATCCGCTCCGACTCTCTGTCCGATGTCGCCGAGTACGCCTATGCGGCCACGGCGCCGGCCGAGTCACGGCTGATCTTTCTCGCCGGGGCGTGCCCGCTGAACGATGACGGCTCGACGGCAGCGGTCGGTGACTACGCGGGTCAGGCGAGGAAGGCCGTCGAGAACATGCAGGCTGCCCTCGCTGCGTCGGGTGCGTCGCTCCAGGACGTCATCAGCACAAGGGTTCTCGTGGCGTCGGCCCGACAGGAGGACCTGGTGGCTGCCTGGGAGGTAGTCCGGGACTCGTTCGCCGACCATGACGTCCCCAGCACCTTGATGGGCGTCACCGTGCTCGGCTACAAGGACCAGCTCGTCGAGATCGAGGCCGTCGCCGCCGTGCTCGATTCATGAGCCCACCGACAGCCGTGGCGGCATGAGCGTCTGACGCTGTCGGGGTTCTTGGAAATGGTGAAGCGTATGCGCTCTGCCCTGACCGCGTCCGTCCTTACCGGCGTCCGTCCCTACCCCCCCCCCGGACCTCCGCGTCCTGCTCGGCGCCGCCGGTTCCGCCCTCGCCAACGGCGGCACCAGGATCGTCGGCGCGTGAGCGCGGACG
This sequence comes from Streptomyces sp. TSRI0281, assembly GCF_001905125.1. Lineage (GTDB taxonomy): Bacteria > Actinomycetota > Actinomycetes > Streptomycetales > Streptomycetaceae > Streptomyces. Next base: position 16,358 of record NZ_LWLE01000016.1, read on the forward strand.
CAGGCAGTCCCCAGGAAGGCGCGCTCGCCGGCACGGTGCCCATGCCTCCGGCCTTCCCCGTACCCATGGGCAAGCGGCGTGCCGAACCGCTCTGCCGGACGGTCATCGCGGGGCCGGATGGCTGGTCGCCGACCCCGGAACCAGCCGGTGCGGCGGATTCCGGCCGAGTAGCTCGTACCGTGCTCGCATGACCGCACGTCACGGCGGGAGCCGCCGCCCCGGGTACCTCGTGGCGGCGGCGGTGTTCGCCGTGGGCATGGCGGGCACCACCCTGCCCACGCCGCTGTACGGGCTCTACCGCGCCCAGATCGGGTTCTCCGAGCTGATGGTGACGGTGGTGTTCGCTGTGTACGCGGTCGGCGTCATCACCTCTCTCCTGCTCGCGGGCGACTACTCCGACCAGGTGGGCCGTCGTCCTGTTGTCCTGTGCGCACTGGGTTTCGCCGCAGCCGCCGATCTGTGCTTTCTGTTCGAGGGCGGTCTGCCCCTGCTCTTCGCGGGCCGCCTGCTGTCGGGGTTCTCGGCCGGACTGCTCACCGGCGCGGCGACCGCCGCCGTCATGGAACTCGCCCCGCCGGACCGTGCGGTCCGGGCCGGGTTCGCGGCCACCGCGGCGAACATGGGCGGCCTGGGGTGCGGCACTCTGCTGGCCGGAATGCTCGCGCAGTACGCTCCGGCGCCGTTGCGGCTGCCTTTCGCGGTGCATCTGGCCCTGGTGGCCGCGGCCTGTATCCCGGCCTGGCTGCTGCCCGAGACCGTGACCCGTCCACGGCGGCTGCCCCACGGACGGCCCCAGGGGATGGCCGTGGCGCCTCAGGCGCGGGGGGTGTTCCCCTCGGCGGCGATCGCCGCTTTCGCAGGCTTCTCGCTGCTCGGGCTGTTCACCGCTGTCGCACCGAGCTTTGTGGCCGAGACGCTGAGGATCAATGATCTGGCCCTGTCCGGGGCGGTGGCCTTCTCCGCCTTCCTCGCCTCCACGCTGGGGCAGTTGCTGACCGGGCGACTGGGTGTGCGCCGGGCGCTGCCCACCGGATGTCTGACTCTCGTGGCCGGGCTGCTGCTCGTGGGTGCGTCGGTCGTGGTGGAGTCGCTTGTACTGCTGCTGGCCGGTGCGCTCGTTGGCGGTTTCGGTCAGGGGCTGGCCTTCCGGGCCGGTCTGACGGCGGTCGGTGATGCCACCCCGCGCGAGCACCGTGGGGGCACCCTTTCGGCGTTCTTCGTCGTCGCCTACATCGGAATCGCCGTGCCCGTGGTGGGTGTGGGAGCACTGACGCTCTGGCTGGGGCTGCGGGCCGCAAGCCTGATCTTCACGGCCGTGGTGACGGCCCTCGCCCTGAGCGTCGGCCTGTATCTGCTCCGCCGGCCCCGGCAGGGGACGGGGGACCAACCGACGGACGCCCCAGCCGGCTGAGCCGCGCCCGCGACGAGCAGCCCGCCGGGCGCCCGTCGGCTGGTGACACTGTGGGACACACGTTGTGCTGCCCTCTGTGAGGGGGCCCAGTAGCCGAACAGGTCCCCGGGTTCCTGGATTCGACTTTCCCGGGGCCTCCTCGTGGCCGTCGAAGAGGTGCCGTGCATGCGGCGTCAACCGGCCCGGGTGGAAAGGGTGGCCACTGTCTGGCGTCACCAGCGGGCGACGAGGGTCTCTTCCTTACCCCGGTTGCGATACAGCCAGGTGGTCCCCGGCGCGATGGCCCCGGTCAGATAGCCGACGATGGGGTCCCGCTGCGTTGCGCTGTCCAGCTCACCGAGCAGCTTCAGTGCGTCGTGCAGGGGGAAGAAGGCAGCCTGTTTGATGTCGCCGTCCTTGGGTGCGATGTCCCCCGAGCACTTGTCGATCTCGAAGGCGACGGCCAACGCCGAAGGGTGTTGCTCGGAGTCGATGTGCATGAGGAATGCGGTGCGTACCGGGTCGCCCACCAGTAGTCCGGTCTCCTCCTGCAGTTCGCGCCGAAGAGCTTCGTTCATGAGCTCGCCGTCCTCGACGCCACCGCCGGGGAGGGATCAGAGAATCTCGCCGTTGATGCCGAGGCTCTCTTGCACGAGCAGGATCTCGTTGCCTTGACGGACGATGCCAATGACCAACTGCACCCGGGGCTTTGGGGCCGTCGAATTCTCTGCTGCCATGCCGCAGACCGTATGTGATGGCCGGTTCGCCGGTAGCCCGGGCCGCCGAGGCGACGGTTGCGGCCACGTTGATCATCGTGAGCTGTGTGAACTTACGAGGAGACGGTGGCCGCAGGTCACAGAATCGATCCCGGCCGTTGGCGCGAGGCGTTTGAGGTGGCCATGGGCCGCATCGCGGGCATCGGGGGCCTGTTCGCCCGGCGTTGAACCCCGGTTCCGATCCACTCACTCGACTGGTGAGTCGTCGCGAGGCGCACACCGGGTGCCCGACACACCGATGAGACAGACCAGGGCTCGGATGGGGTCGAAGCGGTCGGTCCGATAGCCGTCGGCGCCCCGCCCGGGTGAGGGACCGGGCGCCGAAGATCCGGGCCGGGTCGTGGCGGCTTTGGGCGAGCGCGGGTCTGCCCTGTCTGCCCTGGGCCGGGCGTGCGGGGCGGTCAGTGGGCTTCGCCACGCTCCGTGTCCGCTGTGGGGCCGCACTTTCGGGGTGCGGTTGCCCATCCCCGGTGCATTAGTTACTCTCGATATTGCTAAGAATATTGGTAATCAATGAACCGAGGTAAAATGGGTGCCGACCCGACCGCCGAGCCGTACCGGTGGCGATGGCTGATCCTGGTGGTGATGATCGTTGCGGAGGTCATGGATCTCCTGGACGCGTCGATCGTCAACGTCGCAGGTCCCGCGCTGGAGGAGTCCCTCGGCGCCAGTTCCGTCGGTCTGCAGTGGGTGATCGGCGGCTATGCCCTCACACTGGGGGCCGGCCTGGTCCTCGGCGGCCGGCTCGGTGACCGCTATGGGCGGCGCCGGATGTTCCTGATCGGTCTGGCGGCCTTCACGCTGAGCTCGCTGCTGTGCGCGCTGTCGCCGAACATCGAGTCGCTGGTCGCCTTCCGGCTGCTCCAGGGCACTGCGGGGGCGATGCTGCTTCCGCAGGGCCTGGGTCTGCTGCGCGAGAACTTCTCCGGGGCCGAGCTCACCAAGGTCTTCGCGATCTTCGGTCCTGTGCTCGGCCTGGGCGGCATCATCGGCCCGGTTCTGGGCGGTTTCCTCATCGAGGGCGACTTCTTGGGCCTCGGGTGGCGATCGGTGTTCCTGGTCAACTTGCCCATCGGGCTTGCGGCCCTGGCCCTCGCGGCGAAGTTCGTCCCGAAGAAGCAGGGCGATCGCACCGTGCGCGTCGACATGGTCGGCGCGGGCCTGGTCGTAGTGTCCTGCGCGCTGATGGTGCTGCCGCTGAACCAGGGGCAGGAGGACGGCTGGCCACTGTGGACCTGGCTGTGCATGGCCGCCTCAATCGTCGGATTCAGCCTGTTCGCGCTGCAGCAGCGCCGCACCGCCGCGGCAGGCCGTGAGCCCCTGGTGACTCCGGGCCTGCTGCGCAAGCCCGCCTTCACCGTCGGGCTCGGCGGTATCGCCCTGTTCTTCGGCGGGCTGATCGGCACGCAGCTCGTGCTCACGCTGTTCCTGCAGATCGGCCGGCACTTCAGCGCCGGGGACGCGGGCCTGGGCAACCTGCCGCTCGCGGTGGGTACAGCGATCGGCGGCGCGGTCAGCGGTGCGTTCCTCGCCGACAAGATCGGCCGCAAGGTCCTCCAGGTCGGGCCGCTGGTCCAGCTCGCCGGTGCGGCGCTGCTCTGGTTCGAGCTCGACCGTCTGAGCGCCGGTTCGTTCTCGATCTGGGACATCGCCCCGGGTGTGGCGGTGGCCGGTATAGGAGCGGGCATGGTGATCGCCGCCCTGTTCAGCTTCATCCTCGCCGCGGTCGATGACGACGAGATCGGCTCCGCCTCCGGCGTGCTGTCCGCGGTGCAGGCCATCGGCGGCTCCATCGGTGTGGCGATCTTCGGCTCGGTGTTCTTCGCGCAGGCCAAGACCGGTGACTTCACCGCCGGCTTCCACCATGCGCTGATCGTCCAGGCGTGTCTGCTGGCGGCGTTCTTGGCCATCACCTTCCTGCTGCCGAAGAAGGGCCGGCCCGAAGAGGAACAGCACGGCATCACGCCCGCTGCTTCCGACAGCGGTTCTGCCGGCTCCGGTGCGAAGAGGGACGTCACTGTGTGATCCCCGGTCCGGTGCCGCCCGAACGGCGGCCCCGGACCGGCGCGCGTGGAGCGCACGTGAGGAAGGAAGCGAGGGAGCGTTGTGGCCCATCGGAATGTTCTGGTCGCGGGAGCGGGCATCGCCGGCCCGGCCCTGGCCTACTGGCTGCACCGCCGCGGCCTCGCGGCCACGGTGGTCGAGCGTGCTCCCGCCGTGCGGGAGGGCGGGCAGACTGTGGACCTGCGGGGCGCCGGGCGCACGGTGGCCCGCAGGATGGGGCTGGAGCGGACGCTGCAGGCCCACGCCACCCGCGAGGAAGGCATCCGGTTCGTCGACCGGGCGGACCGCGTGAAGGCCGTCTTCTCCTCCGGAGCCTTCGGCGGACAGGGCCCGGTCGCCGAGCTGGAGATCCTCCGCGCCGACCTGTCCCGCCTCTTGTACGAGGAGACGCGGCCCTACACCGAGTACCTGTTCGCCGATGAGATCACCGAGTTGTCACAGAGCGACGAGAGGGTGCGGGTCACATTCCGCGGCGGTGCCGAGCGGGACTTCGATCTCGTCGTCGCCGCCGACGGTGCCCGCTCCCGCACCCGTGACCTCGTTTTCGGCGACGCGGCGGACACCCGGCCCGTGGGCCTGACGGCCGCCTACTTCACCCTCCCCGGTGAGCCCCGCGACGGGCGCTGGGCACGCTGGTACAACGCTCCCGAGGGACGCGTGGTGACCCTGCGCCCCGACAACCGCGGCACCACCCGCGCCTCGCTGTCCTTCCTCTCCCCGCCCCACGGGGGCGAGCAACACGAGAAGCTGGTGCCGGAAGCGCAGAAGGAGCTCCTGCACCGCATCTTCCGCGAGGCCGGCCGGGAAACGGCCCGCGTCCTGGCGGCCATGGACACCGCGCCGGACTTCTACCTCGACCACGTCAGCCAGGTCCGCATGCCCCGCTGGTCCCATGGCCGCGTCGCCGTGCTCGGGGACGCCGGGTACTGCCCCTCGCCCCTGAGCGGCATGGGCTCCAGCCTCGCCTTCACCGGCGCGTACGTCCTGGCCGGTGAACTCGCCCACCATGCCCATCATGAGCAGGCGTTCACTCGCTACGAGGAGGTCCTGCGCCCCTACGCCGAGCGGGCCCAGGACCTCCCGCCCGGCGTGCCGCGCATCGCCGTACCACGTACCCGGGCGGGTATCCACACCCTCCACCTGGTTCTGCGGGCGGCTGCCCGGCCCCGCGTGGCCGGGCAGCTGAACCGGTTCCTCGTCCCGCCCGCCGACACCTTCGCCCTGCCCTCCTACAGTCTGTAGACGTCACGCATCATTGGTTGCCAACGCCTTCAGCGATCGAGGAGCAGCTTTCACGCCATGACTGCCAACCAGCCCACCGACCCCCAGCCCGCGGCCCCGGTGGAGGGTTCCATCCGCAACCAGTTGCGGAACCTGACCCGCCGCCAGCAGCGGTTCGAGCGGTACCTGGGCCGGCAGATGCACGTCGATCCGGCCGGGCTCGCGGTGATGGACCACCTCGTCAGCGCCGGTCCGGCGACGCCGAGCGAACTGGCACGCGAACTCACTACGTCAACGGCGGCGATGACGCTGGTCATCGACCGCCTCGCGGACGGCGGACATGTGAGCCGGCAGCCGCACCCCAGTGACCGGCGCAAGGTGCTCGTGACACCGGCGGAGCACTGGGAGGAGGCTGCGTTCGAACACGTCGAGCCCCTTGTCGTGGGCATCGGCGAGATCGCCGAGTCCATGACGGCCCAGGAGCAGGCCACGGTGGCGGCGTTTCTTGAGCGGGCGGTGGCTGCCTACGACCGGGCAACCAAGGCGTAGGCCGCCAGCTCCGATCGCGGCCTCCAGCCCCACGGTGAGCCCGGCGGTGGTGTCGCTGGCATCTGGGAGCGAGCCGAGCGCGGCGTCGACGGCCTCCTGGACGAGCCCGGCGGCGCTGCGCTCCGGGTGCGGGCCGGGATCAGCCGGTGACGGATGCGAGCCAGGCGAGTGATCAGGCCGTTCCCTTCCTCGAATCCCTTGTGGCCTTGTCGAGTTCGGTCTCTTCGGCGGTGATCCGGCGTCGCTTCACAAGGCGGGCAGCGGCGTTCAGGGTGAGATGATCATCTGATGAAACCGACTAGTCGCCGTACCATCCTGACCTCTGCGGCAGCCGTGGCCGGCCTGCCCCTGTTGAACGATCTGGCAGGTCGGGGACATACCGCTGCCGCGGCCACGGCGGGGTACACCTCGAACACCGAGCTGTACAACAGCAAGATTCACAAGGAAGGGACGCACTGGGCGCGTCGCTTCCGCCGGACGCCCCCGCACGAGCTCATCGACAACGCGAGCGCCGGCAGCGAACCCATCCGCAGTACGGCGATCATCGCGCCGCACGGTGGTGGCATCGAGGAGGGCACCAGCGAACTGTGTCTCGCCATAGCCGGGTACACACTCGCCGGGTCGGGGGCCACCCTCCCGGCCCCGGTGCCGGATGAGCCGCAGCGGGACTACTGGATGTTCGAGGGGATCTCCGAGTCCTCGGCACTCCACGTCACCTCGACCCTCTGTGACGACCCGGCCGCCCTCCATATCTGCGGCAGCAACATGTACGCCGTCTCCCTGCACGGTTTCGCCGACAACACGACCAGGAAGGTTCTCATCGGTGGCAAGGACACGCGGCTGAAGCAGAACCTCCAGGCCACCTTCGCCAGGCACTACGGCGCAAGCGACACCGCCCGGGCGGTGGAGGTGGTCATCGCGGGCCCCAACGACCCGCTGGATGGCGACGACCCGAAGAACATCGTCAACCGCACCCGTACCGGAGCCGGAGCCCAGCTGGAGATCTCTCGCGCACTGCGCAGCGCGATGTTCGGCGACTTCACCGACGGCCCCAGCCGCAGGAGCACCGCGGGCGTCGGCACCGGCCATGAGGGCTACTTCTGGAACGGTTTCGTCAACGCCGTGCGTGATGCCGTCAACGACCACGAACGCGGCATCATCTCCGTGCCGTAGGGACACCGCGCGGATGTTGCAGAAGCACTGCGGAGTCGGGACGGTGATGATCTGCGGGTTTCTGTCGTTGGTCGTTCGGCATGGTGATGTCAGTGGGACCCTGCTCCTCGGCTCTCCATGAAGCGCCGAAGCCACCGCCCACACGCACCCCACGGGCTTGCCGGCATGAGGGGAGGGCTGAGGGGAAACGGCCAGGGGACGATTTTCGGCGTCGGGCCCGGTGACGGCATCCCCGGGCACAACGCCTCGTGAGCGGGGGCGGGCACCGGTCGTCATATGCGGCTCACCGCAGCGGGACGTCGGCGGTCACCAAGACGGTCTGGGCCAGGGCGGCAGGTGAAGGCGGCGGTCTTCAGCCGTTGGCCCTGGCGCAGTGGCCCCGGTGCAGGGTCGGTGACAGGCAGTTCTGCCCAGCCTGTTCGGTGCGTGTCCTCAGGCGCCCGCAACGGTGGCACTCCCTTGGCAGCTGCGGCCAGCGGCTGCCCGGCGTACCAGCGGGGTTCCTGGCGGCCCGGGGGCGAGGGGGCGGTCGACCGCCGCAGGTGACGAAGCGGCCGTACGCAACCGGGCCCGGCCAGGGGGGACGGCCCCGTCGTGGAGCCCGGCACGGCCCCCCCGGCCGCGGCCCGTCCTCACGCCGCGTGCAGCGCCAGCGTCGGTGAGAGACGGGACGCCCGCACCGCCGGGTAGAGGCCCGCGATCGTGCCGATCACCAGCGTCGCGCCGAAGCCGCCGCCGACCGCCCACGGCGGCACCACCCAGGGCAGCCCGCCGGAGTACGCGTACACCCCGGTCGCCGCCGCGCCGAGCCCCACGCCCGCCAGGCCGCCCAGGCCGGAGAGCATCAGCGACTCCGTGACGAACTGGATGCGGATCTGGCCCCGGGTCGCGCCGAGCGAGCGGCGCAGCCCGATCTCGTAGCGCCGCTCCAGCACCGAGATGATCATGGTGTTGGCGACCCCGACGCCGCCGACGAGCAGTGCGATGCCGCCCAGGCCCAGCAGCAGGCTGCTGAACGCCCCCTCGGTCGCCGCCTTCGCCCGGAGTGCCGACGACGGGTCGGTGACCTTCACGTTCTGCGGATTCTGCGGGTCGACCGTCGCCGCCATCACCTTGCGCACGTCCTGCACCGCCGCGTCGGCCGAGCGTTCGTACACCGAGGTCGGGTGGCCCTCGAAGCCCAACAGGCGCTTCGCACCCTCCCAGCCGACCAGTGCGGACCGTTCGATCTCCGGCGCGAGCGGCAGCGGGGCGAGGATGCCGACCACGGTGAAGTACCGGTCGCCCATCCACACCTGCCGGCCCGGAGCGGTGATACCGAGACGCTCCGCGGAGATATGGCCGAGCACGACAGAGGGGTAGCGTCCGGTCGCGTCGTTGAGCCAGCTGCCGCTGCGTACCTCGCCGCGCAGCACCCGCAACAGGTCGCCGGTGGTCGCCTTGACGGTGATCCCGCCCGTATCGCCCTCGTCGATCTTCTCGTTGCGGCGTGCGGTCGCATCGAGGTCGGCGGTCGCACCCACCTCGTGGACGCCCTTGATCCGGCCCACCATCCCGACCGCGTCCTCGGGCAGCTCGACGTCCTGCCCGGCGAACATCGAATCACCGGGGGAGGCGACGAGCAGGTTGGTGCCCAGCTTGTCGAGCTCACGGAGCAGTTGGGCCTGGCTGGAGGCGGAGATGCCCACCACCGAGATCATCGTTGCGATGCCGATGGCGATACCCAGGGCGGAGAGCACGACCCGCATCGGTCGGCTGCGCAGCCCCGCCGAGCCGACGTGCAGTACGTCCCGGGGGCGGAGCCGGGCCGCTTTCAGCCGCCCCCGGCCCCGGCCGCCGACGTCGCGGTCCGCGCGCCGCGCCCTCACTGGTCCGCTCCTGATGCGGCGGGGGAGCGGCCGTTCCCGTATCCATCGCGCCCAACCGTGGATGGATCGCGTACGCCCGTGGATGGATCGCCTACGCCTGTGGATGGATCGCCTACGCCTGTGGACGGATCGCCTATGCCCGTGGGCGGATTGCGTACGTCCGCGACCACCTGGCCGTCCCGGATACGTACCTCGCGCGGCAGGTCCCGGGCGATCTCGGTGTCGTGCGTGATGACCGCGATGGTGGCGCCCTCCCGGTTGAGATCGCGCAGCAGCTTCATCACCGCTTCCCCGGACGCCGAGTCGAGCGCTCCGGTCGGTTCGTCGGCCAGCAGCAGCGCGGGTTCCCCCACGACGGCCCGCGCGATGGCGACCCGCTGCTTCTGTCCGCCGGAGAGCTGGTGCGGCTTGTGGTCGAGGCGGTCGGCGAGCCCGACCCGCTCCAGCGCGTCGGCGGCCCTGCGGCGGCGTACGGCACGGGAGAGGCCCGAGTACAGCAGCCCCTCCGCGACGTTGTCGCGGGCACTGACCCCTGGCACCAGATGGAACGCCTGGAAGACGAAGCCGACGTGCTGGGCGCGCAGCGCGGAGAGCCTGCGGTCGGAGAGCGCCGCCACGTCGTGCCCGGCGATGTGGACGGACCCGGCTGTGGGGCGGTCCAGGGTGCCGATGATGTGCAGCAGCGTGGACTTGCCGGAGCCGGACGGGCCGACGATGCCGAGGAGTTCGCCCTCCTCGACGGTGAGGTCCACCCCGCGCAGGGCGGCGACCGGGCCCGGGTACTCCTTGGTGACGCCCCTGAGGCCGACGACCGTGCTCATATCTTCGGCACCCCGACCTTCATGCCCTCGCGCAGCCCGCCGCCGGACACCTCGACCCGGCCCTCGGCGAACATGCCGAGCTCGACCTTCACGTCGCGGACCGTGTCTCCCCGGACCACCTGGAGGCCGAAGCCCCCGCCGGGCAGCGCGAGCAGCGCGTTCACCGGGACGCTGAGGACGCCCTCGCGCAGCTCGCCGGTCAGGTGCACCGTGACCGGCGACTGGTCGAAGCCGCCGACCTCGTCCGGCTGGTCGAAGGAGACGGTGAGGGTGACCTTGGGGCTGTTGTCCTGCGGGTCGCCGCCGGGCTTCGCCGTCCGGCCGACCGAGGAGACCGCCCCGGACGCGCTGCTGCCGTCCGGCAGATCGACGGTGACCTTGGTGCCCGCCTTGGCGAGCTCGCTCTCGGCGACATCGAGCTCGAACGTCACGATGCGCTCGGAGCCGGTCGTGGTGAGGACCGGAGCACCGGGCTGGACCAGTTCGCCGACGGCCGCCTCGACGCTCCTGATCCGGACCTTCCCCGGGGCGAAGGCGATGTCCTGCGGCCCCACCGTTCCGGTCCGCTTGCTGTCGTGGGACTTCTGCCAGCGCTTGACGGCGGCGGCGGTCAGCTTGGTGTACTCGTCGTCCGGGGTGAAGCCGGTGTAGCCGAGCTCCGCGAGATTGCGCTCCAACTGCTCCACGTCCCGGCCCCGGTCGCCGGGCTTCAACGTCCGGTACATCGGCCCCGAGCCGTACATCAGCCGCACGGCCCGGCCGTCGACCTCGTACAGCCGCTCGTTCCGCTTGACGTTCGAGCCGGTGCGCGGGGTCCAGGTCATGGTGCCTGCCGCGCCCGCGTTGACCTTGCGCTGCCTGTCGTAGCCGAGCGTCCCGTCCGCCTGGGCACTGTCGCGCAGGTCGCCGCGCCCGACCGTGGCGGTGGCCGGGGGCAGTCCGGTGTTCCCGGGGCTGCCCGTCTCCTCGTCGGAGCCGAACTGGGTGAGAGCCAGTGACCCGGCCGCCACCACGAGCATCGCCGCAGCGGCTGCCATGGCCCGTCCGCGCCTCACCGCCCCACGCTTTCGCATGCCGTGTTGGCCTTCTCGAACTTCTTGAGGTCCTTCGGCTTCAGTGCGGGCGCCGCCTGCATCGCCCCGCCGTCGAACTTCGGGTCGGGCATGTCGAAGCCGTTTTTGCGCATGCACCGGGCGAAGGCGACCATCTTGTCCTTCTCGGCCTGGGTGAGCTCCTTGGGCCCGCCGCCGACGGCCTTGTCCTGACAGGCTTTGAACGCCTTCTCCATCTTCTTCTGGCTCATGCCGTCGCCGCCGACGGTCATGCCGACGCCCTTCTCGCCCGGCTTCGGCTCCGGGACGTCCAGGCCCTGCTCCCGCAGGCACTTGCGGTGCTCCAGGGCCTGGTCCTCCTCCGTCTTCCCGTTGCCCGAAGCCGGTCCACCGCTCTTGGTTCCGCTTCCGTCGCCCGAGCAGGCGGTGGCCGACAGGACGACGGCGGCGGCGATCAGGCAGGCGGCGGCGATGCCGCGACTTCGTGTGCGGCTGGTGGTCCGGGGGGAAATGGTCGGGTTCATGAGGGCTCCTCGTCCGTTGCTGACAGGCCGGATGCGAACGGCAGGAGCGTGCGCGAGGACGCGGTTTCGTTTCTCTCAGCCCCGATGCTTACACCGGCGAAACGTCACTTTCGGATACAAGGGACCCATGCGTGTGCTGGTGGTGGAGGACGAGGAATTCCTGGCCGGGATGATCGCCGAGGGGCTGCGCCGCGACGCAGTCGCGGTGGACATCGCTCCCGACGGCCGGGCGGCGCTGGACCGGCTTCGGTTCAGCGCGTACGACGTGATGATCCTGGACCGGGATCTGCCGGGGCTGCACGGCGACGAGGTGTGCCGGCGGGTCGTCGGCATGCGCCTGCTGACCCGGATCCTGATGCTCACCGCGTCCGCGACGGTACGGGACCGGGTGGCCGGCCTCGGGCTCGGCGCCGACGACTACCTGACCAAGCCGTTCGCGTACGACGAACTCCTCGCCCGGGTCCTGGCGCTCGGCCGCCGTGCCCGCCCCGCTCTCCCACCGGTCCTGGAACGGTCCGGGCTCACGCTGGACACCGCCCGCCGCCAGGTCTGCCGTGACGGCCGCTACCTCTCGCTCTCCCGCAAGGAGTTCGCCGTGCTGGAGACCCTGCTGCGGGCCGAGGGCGCGGTCGTCAGCGGCGACGACCTGATCGAGGAGGTGTGGGAGGAGGACACCAGCTACCGCACCAACGCGGTCCGGGTCACCCTGTCCAAGCTCCGCGCCAAACTGGGTGCGCCCCCGGTGATCGAGACGGTCCCGGGGGTCGGCTACCGCATCGGGGACGGCCTCGCGACAGCGCCGCGGGACCCCGGCTCCGCGACCGGACCGGTCCAGGGGTGGGCGGGCCAGCCTGACGACGGTTCCGCCGACCGGCCGGAGGAGTGCCGGTGAACAGCGAGCGCGCCCGGCTCACCGCGCTGTACGGCGGACTGCTGGTGCTGGCCGGTGCCCTGCTGATGGGTCTGGTCTACCTGCTGGTCAGCGAGGGCGTCTACGCCAATGTGCTGACCGCGGTGGTCCCGGCGGTCCCCGCCGGGACCACCGCCACCGCCGTCCAGTCGGGCGGGGCTGCCGCGCCCGCGCTGCCGTCGTCGGACTGGGCGCAGACCGTGGTCGTCCAACCCGGGCAGTACGCGGTGGCGCAGAAGGTCAGCACCGCCGCCGGGGACGCCGCGCTCAGCCAACTGCTGACGGTCTCCGGGGTCTCCCTCGCCGCCTACTCGGCGCTCTCCATCGCGCTCGCCTGGTGGATGGCGGGCCGGGTGCTGCGGCCGGTCGGCCTCATCACCTCCCGCGCCCGCCGGCTCTCCGGCAGCAACCTGCACGAACGCCTCGCACTGAAAGCGCCGCCCGGCGAGCTCAAGGAACTGGCCGACACCTTCGACGGGATGCTCGACCGGATCGAGGAGCTGGTCGCCGCCCGGCAGCGCTTCGCCGCCAACGCCGCCCACGAGCTGCGCACCCCGCTCGCCGTGCAGCGGGCCGCAGCCGAGATCGGCCTCGCCGACGACCCGCCGCCCGAGAAGGTCGCCTGGATCCGGGACAAGCTCATCGACACCGCCACCGACAGCGAGCAGCTCATCGAGGGACTGCTGCTCCTCGCGGTCTCCGACGAGGGCCTGCGACGGCGTGAACGGGTCGACCTGGCCGGGGTCGCGGCGGCGGTGGCCGAGGCGCTGGAGGCGGAGGCGAAGGAACGGTTCATCACCGTCGAGGCGGAGGGCCGGCCGCTGTCGGTCGAGGGCGACCCGGTTCTGCTGGACCACCTTGTGCGCAACCTGGTCGCCAACGCCCTGCGCTACAACCACCCCGGCGGGACGGTACGCGTCCGGGTGGGGCGGGGTGGCCTGGAGGTAGCCAACACCGGGCCGGTGGTGGACCCGGCGACCGTCCCGCTGCTGTTCGAGCCGTTCCGCCGGGCGCAGGCCCGCCGCCACGCTCCCGGTGAGGGGGCCGGTCTGGGGCTCTCCATCGTGGCGTCGATCGCGAGGGCGCACGGCGGTGAGGCGAGCGCCACGGCGAACCCGGGCGGCGGACTGACGGTCCGGGTCGTGCTGTCGACGTGTCCGTAGCGGCCGGCCTGACGGCCACCGTCCCACTGCCGTCGCCGTGGGGATGCTGCCGCCTCCTCGATGTCCACGCACATCAGTTCCCCGGGGGCCGCGATGCGGGCGGGAGGACCGGTCACGCGCCACCCACCTCGTCCTTGCTCCGGTAGCGGTTGGCCCCTTGCCGGGCGGTGGTGGGTGACACCCGGAAGGGTTCGGCGGCCCGGCGCAGGTGTCCACCCGGTCCCGTCGCTACCGTCGATCGGTGAAGGAGCCGCAGGGGGCGCGTCACTGGGGAATGGTGAGCAGTACACGGCCACGGCTTGCGGTGTCGACGTGGTCGTGGGCCTTGGCGATGTCCTCCAGCGGGTAGCGGTCGCCGACGTCGATGGCGAGGGCTCCGACGGCCGCCGCAGCGGTCAGGTCGCGGGCGGCCCGGCGTTTGGCCTGGAGGGGGAAGTCGTCGCTGCCGAGCAGTCGCAGGGTGACGTTGTTGAACAGCAGTGACCAGAAAGGGAGTTGGGTGCGGTCGGTGCGGTTGGTGCGGGTGGCGTAGGCGGCGATGACGGCGTTGTCGGCGGCGATGGCGCTGTCGAGGTCGGCGTTGTCGGACAGGGCCACCTCGATGATCCGATCGACATCCTCGGGGACGTACGCCCGGATTGCCGCTGCCGGGTCCTCCTGCTCCAGGGCGACCGCGTGGGAGACAGTCGCGGTGTCGACGCGGTCGAGGTCTGCACTGGGCCGGACGGTGGCGAGCACGGTGGCACCGGCCCATCGGGCGAGCTGGGCGGCAAGGGCCGACCCCGACGAGGACTCCGTGGACGAGCACGAGCTTCCCGTCGACCGGGCCGTCGGCGAAGACGGCACGGTGGGCAGTGATGCCGGGGATGCCGGGGATGCCGAGGCTCGCGCCGAGTTCATCACTGAGGTGGTCCGGCAGGGGTACGGCCGGCCGGTCGGGCACGACGGTGTACTGGGCCGCGGTGCCACAAGGCCGGTAGGACTGGGCGCCGTACACCCACACGCGCTGTCCGGCACGGCGTTTGTCGACGCCTTCGCCCACGGCGTCGACGCCTTCGGCTGCGTCGCTGTGCGGGATCACCCTCGGGTACGGCATTGACGAGCCGAGCCGGCCGAGCCGCTTCTTCGTATCTCCCGGGTTGATGCCCGAGAAGGTGACGCGGACGCGGACCTCGCCGGGGCCGGGACGGGGATCGGGCAGTTCGCCCACCTGCAGGACATCAGCGGCTGAGCCCTGTTCGTCGTACCAGGACGCAAGCATGGCGGGTACCTCCGTGGCGGTCGGCCGTAGGCGGCTCGTTGTGCGGGGTGCGGGGTGCGGGGCGCGGATGTGCGGTGAGGGCCCGGGCTGTTGCTTGTTGCGGGCTTCGCGCAGCCAGGTGCGTGTACGGCGTGGGGGCTGACGGTGCGGGCGGTGAGCAGCATGCCGCTTGGGCGGGGCGACGACGCCCTCTGCGCAGTGGCCGGCCGCGGTCATGGAAGCGGCTCTCGGGGCCTCGCGGGTACTCCGGTGGCCTGCGCGGCAACGTGTACAGCAGTGGGACGGTCGCCCCTCGACCGAGGGTGACCGTCCCGGTTCCGGGGCCGCGTCTCGTGGGGGAGACGCCGGGTCCATCGGGCGCTGCCGCACTGTCGACGACCCCGGTATCGGCCCTCGTACGAACCTGTCGGGAGCGAAGGAGAGTCGTACCGGGGCAGAGACCGCCGTCAGAACGCTCTCCCGGTCGATTCCCAGGGGCTTCCTACGGCTTGGTTACGGCTTGGTGAGAGTGCGGGCGGCTTCGTCGATGAGGTCGCTGACCGGGCCGGGCTGGGAGGCCAGGGAGGCGTGGCCGGTGTTGAGTTCGATGGTCTTGCGGGGGTTCATCCGCTGGGCCATCTTCCGTTCGTTGTCGGGGTGGATCATGCGGTCGTCGGCCGAGATCTGGTACCAGACGGGTTTGTTGCGCCAGGCGGGTGCGGTGATGCTGTCGCCGAAGGTGGAGGCGAGCGGTGCTTTCTGGGTGACGGCCATGACGAGGGAATCGTCGGCGTCGAGGTCCTGGCAGAAGCTCCACCGGTACTTGTCCTGCGTGATCCACAGGTAGCCGTCGGAATCCGGGGCGAGGTTCTCGAACGCGGCCGGGGCCAGTTCCTGACTGATCTGGCCAGGGCTTTCGCCCGCGTCGGGGGCGAAAGCGGCGATGTAGACCAGGCCCAGGACATTGGGGAGATCGCCCATCTCGGTGATGACGGCGCCACCGTAGGAGTGCCCGACCAGCAGCACCGGCCCGTCGACCTGGCGGACCATCTTGCGGGCCCGTTCGGCGTCGTCGGCCAGCGAGGTGAGGGGCATCTCCACCGCGTGCAGCGAGTCGTGGCCGCGGCCGTGAAGGTTGGTGATGACCTTTCCCCAGTGGGCGGCGCCGCCCCAGAAGCCGTGAACCAGAACGATCGTGGGCTTGTCCGTCATGTTCCCGCACCTATCCGTTGAAGGGTTGCACGTCGTCCGCTCTCCCGCTGTGAACGGAACGTAGATCAGCTGATCGCTGTTTGCCCTGGTGTGATGCCTGTGTGGCACTGTGCGCCCTGGCCTGGCCTGCGGGCGCCACGTTTTTCGCCGGCCGGAGGGCGTGCCCGGATCCGCGCTGCGGGCCCAGGACGAAGGCGGCGACGGACTGGGTCCCGCGGGGCGTTACTCCGCGTCGCCTGCGGTGGCGTGGGCGGCGGCACGGATCTGGTCCGTGACGAGGTCGGGGTGGGAGATCATCGCGACGTGCGAGGAGTCGACCTCGATGGTGTGCGACTTGGCGCGCTTGGCCTCGAAGCGCTCCAGGTCCGGGGCGATGGCCTTGTCATTCTTGGCGACGATGAACCAGGACGGGATCGTCCTCCACGCGGCGGCGGTCGCGTTCTGCGTGAACCCGGCCTGCGCTACGGGGCGCTGCTCGACCGCCATCAGCCTTGTCTGCGCCTCGGGCAGGTCGGCGGCGAACACGGAGTGGAACTTGTCGTCCTGGATGTAGAGGTCCGTGCCGCTGGTCGCGCCGTCCGTGTAGGGGACCGGCCTGAGGGCGGGCGCGAGATCGCTGCCCGCGAACTTCGCGGACAGCGCGGCGGGGTTCTCGCCCACGTCCGGCATGAACGCCGACACGTACACCAGCGCCTTGACGTTCTTGTTCCCGGCCGCTGCCTGGCTGATGACCGCACCGCCGTACGAATGGCCGGCGAGCACGATCGGGCCCTTCACCGACTTCAGGACCGACGCGATGTAGGCCGAGTCGCCGAGCACTCCGCGCAGCGGGTTGGGCGGTGCGACGACCTTGTACCCCCGGTGCTGGACCCGCTCGGCCACGCCGTTCCAGCCGGACGCGTCCGCGAACGCGCCGTGGACCAGCACCACCGTCGGCTTCACGCCCCGACCGGTGGGCTCGGGATTCCCGGCTCCGGACGGGTCACCGCCGGCGATCGCGGGCCCGGTCGCCAGCACCGCCGCCGTCAGAGCCAGGGAGAGGGTGCTCACGCGCACTATGCGGCGCCGGACACGGGAGGGGGGACGGAACACAGTCATGAGTGATCTCTCTTACGCTCGGAGGAGGGGCCCTCGCCTCAGCGTCCGCCCGCCCGGCACGGTGTGCCCTCACACCGGAGCGGGAGAGTGAAAATCCCCGCCGCCCGGGTGACAACCGCAGTACCCTGCGCTGCGGGCAGAACCGGGCCCGTCCGGCTGGTTCCTTGTTTTTTGGTCAGGCCGGAGCCGTTGAATACGAGGCGTGCGCATAGGCACGGAAAAGGGACGCGCCCTTGCGGGAGCGGCCCTCGCGCGTATGCCGGGCTACCCGCAGAGCCGGTCAGCATATCGAGAGCGACCTCGATGGCACTGACGTAGAAGGCCGAGGCGGCGCGGGCCGGCGTCTCGCTGCCGTTGATTCATCCCGCCCGTACGGCCGGGGGGATCTCACCAGCGGCCGACTGCACCGGACGAGCCATGGGCGCTCGCGTTGGTCGGACGGTAACCACGGACCCGACCAGCCATCGCCCATGATCGGAATGCCGGGTTACGTCTCTTGGAATGAGGGTTCGAAGGTGGCCGCCGAACGACCGCACGCTGCGATCGAGCTCCCGGAAGGGCCCTGGTGGGACTGGGACGTCCTCGCTTGGGGCGGTGATCAGTTCCGGCTCGCCGCCGGTTTCGACCTCATTTATCACCACGGGCTGGAACTGGTCTTCACCGCCCCGCTCTTGGTCAGCTGCCCGGCGGCCTTCCAGGACCCTGTCTTCCGCGCGCCCACGCCCGAGGAGTTGCTCAGGGTCACCCAGCAGCTCGGTGGAAGGCCGACTGTACTGGCCGTCTTCGAAGCGGATGCCGGTGGAGGGGAGCCCGCCTCGTGTCTTGTCGCCGCGGACGGCTCGACATAGTGCAGGAGACAGTCCTCAGGTACTGGCGCGAGGATGCGGCTCCCGACCAGCGGTTCGCTCCGTGGGTTCAGCCTCCGGAACAGTGACGCCGGGGCAACAAGACGCGCACCGGCGTGGCCCCTCTAGGACCGCAGGGGCCACCGGCGCCTGTCTGGCGATTCCGTCTCCTCCCGCTCCGCGGGGCGACGAGTGCTGCTCCGGGCACACTGCACCTGAGTCAGGGACCGTTCCGGTCCGGCCACCGTGTGTCGTGGGCCCGCTCGCACAGCTGCGCCGAGCCGACAACGAGTCGGTCGGGTGGGGCGCTGGCATCCTCGCGACCTTCGGTCAAGCCGTCATGAGCGCTCGGTAGACTGCGTCGGAGATTTCGACCTCGGTGATGGGCGTTTTCCGCCGGCCGAAGTCCGCGCCGTGCTCGGAGGCCAGCCGACTCAGATGATCTTCCGCTCGCTGTGGGTACGACGTGTCGAATGCGGTCGGGTCGATCGCCGCGACGAAGAGGCCCAGGCTGGGGGACCGGGTCCCGGAGTCGAAGGGCGCCGCATCCTGTGAGAACGATCCGCCGGCCACTGCGGCCAGCATCTCGACCATGAGCGCGATGTTGGCACCCTTCACGCCTCCGAACGGCAGGAGCGCTCCGCTCAGGGCGGCGCGTGCGTCGGTGGTCGGGTTGCCGTCGGCGTCGAGCGCCCAGTTGTCCGGAATGGCCTCGCCCCGCATCGCCGCGTCGCGGACGGTCACCCAGGCGGTCGCGCTCGTCGCCTGATCGAACATCCGCGGCCCCGATGGGTGAGGCAGCGCGAACGAGAGCGGATTGGTGCCCGTGATCGCCTCGCGCGCGCCGTACACGGCCATGAGCGCCGGCGAGTTGGCGCATGCCAGGGCGATCAGCCCCTTTTCGGCGACGCACGACGTGTAGTGCCCGAGCTCTCCGGCGCTGAAGGAGTTGTACACGGCGAGAACGGCCACACCGCTGGTGCGAGCCCGCTCGACCAGGGCTCCGAGGGCATGGTCGAATGCGA
Source organism: Streptomyces sp. TSRI0281 (assembly GCF_001905125.1). GTDB lineage: Bacteria > Actinomycetota > Actinomycetes > Streptomycetales > Streptomycetaceae > Streptomyces. The sequence goes on from NZ_LWLE01000016.1 coordinate 35,289, forward strand.
GCTGCGCGGTGCCGCGGTCGGCGTCGACGGTGACGACGGCGGCCCGAGCCGAGGCGACGCGAGGTCGGGCCACACCGTTCAGACGTCCGTATCGGAGAGCGGCGAGGTAGTCGAGCAGATGCGCCGCTCCCACTTCACGCCTTCCTCGTCGCTCGGCGGCAACGGTCGCCGACGCGAGAGCTGCAGCCGTCTCTGGGGATCCGCCCGCAGACCGGATGGCAGATTCGCACAGTGATTCCAGAGCGTCCAGCGGCATCCGGTGGGAGGAATGGTTCGAAGTCATGGCCCTCAAGGCTATCGGAAGGTGCGATTTCTCGGGGCGGTGTCAGTGGTGGTGAGGGTCAGTGCGGGGGCGGTTGTTGTGGGGTTGTTGTTGCTGGCGAGAGCGGTGTTGGTCGTCTGGTTCCGCTGTCATGAGGCATTGCTTACTGATGGGTGACGTCGTCTCAGGTTCGAGAGTTCTGGGCGGGGCCGGTGAGCGGGGGTGCGGTCGCGCGGTGGCGTCTCAAGATCGGGCGCTGGGGGGAGAGACAGCGGGGCTGCCTGCGGCCGACATCGACCGGCTCCTCGTGCTTCCTCGGGACGGGCCGTTCGTGTCCTTCGCGTTGGAGGTACGGGTCGAGGGCGCATTTCCCCAGATCGTCGCACTCCTGGTCTTTGCCCAGACTGTCCTTCCGCCGCAGGTTCGCCATCAGCTGCACCCTCGCCGCTCCCGGGCCCGAGCTCTGGGCTCGGTACGCCTGTGACAGAACGAAGACGTCGCGGAGGACTGTCTGTAACTCGGTGCGAGATACAAATACTTCCGACCGCATGCACCGCGCTGCTCCTGGGGGAACACCGTGAAGTACACCCGTATCACCGCTCTCGCCACCATCGGCCTTGCCGCCACCCTCTCGCTCACCGCCTGTAGCGGCGACGGCTCCGCGAAGAACTCGTCCGCCAAGAACTCCTCCTCGTCCTCCTCTTCGTCGCCGGAGGGCGGCTCGAAGCCGGAGAGCGGTACGGGGACGGCCGGTTCGGACGCCGGCAACGCGAAGACGGGCTCCGGCCAGGACACCGAGGCCCGCGCGGGCGGCGCGGACGCCGCGAACGGTACGAACGGTGCGACGCAGACGGGCGGCAAGGCCACGTTCTGCAAGACGGAGGACCTGGCCATCGACGCCACGGACGCCGCCCCGGACGAGACCTCCGGGAGGATCGACATCACCATGATCAACCGGGGTTCGACCACCTGCTCGGCGACCGGCTTCGCGGGCGTCGACATCAAGGACGCCGACCACACCTCGAACCCCATCGGGCGCGGCCAGGCCCAGCCGCGTATCACCACCCTGAAGCCCGGCGACGCCGCCGTCTTCGACCTCGCCTACGACATCGACAACACCGGCAACAGCCTCGCGCACCCGACGAACATCCTGGTGACACCCCCGAACGAGACCCACACCGTGACCCTGAACTGGCCCACCGGCGCGGGAGACATCAAGGGCGCCTACACCGACGTCGAGGTCTACCCCACACACACCACCAAGTAGGCGCGGCACCCGGCATCCGGCCCACCAGCTCTCTGCTGCTGCCAGTGCTCAAGGAATCTCTTCGAGTAGCCGGATGAGCGCCCGTAGTTGAGGGTTCAGTTCGTCCTCGTCCAGCCCGTCCGGCATGGATGGCCTCTTCGATGCCTTGGTGAACGTGAGCGTCTCATTGGCGGCCCGCCAGGCGATGGCCGGCGCACGTACGTCGCCGTCGGCCAAGTCGCCACGCAAGGGCAGGAGTTCGCCCAGCCACGGACGCGGGTCGTGGTACAGGTAGGAGAGTTCGCCGTCTGCCTCCTCGCGGTGGAGCTCCAGCACCAGCCCGTCGTCGACGATCCTGCTCCTGACGCCGAACCCGTCTTCGTAGGGGGCTATCTGGTTCGAGAGTGTGGACGGGAGCCGCAGCCACAGTGTGCGTGATCCCTCCTGGCTGAAGTGGAGGCCGACGTCAAAGTACTGGGAGACGATCTCGCCCGCAGCCCTGAAAACCGGGTGTTCGGTGTGGTGGGACCACTCGTCGAGTACGAGGGAATCGGAGGTGACGTCAGCCCAGGGCAGCTGCGCACGCAGTTCGAGCATCTGATGCTCGGTGAGGTGGCGCCCGATGGTTCGAAACTCGTAGTACCAATGTATGCTCCCTCGCCTGCGCTGCTTCTGGCTCGGGACCTCGTCCAGCCGGGGCTGGGGGACTTGGCAGCGAATCAGGTCGCGGAACCGCGACCAGGCCATGACGGTTCGGGCGGCGGAGCGTCCGTAGGTGCTGATGCCTGGTTCGATGCCGCACCTGAGGTCTCGTTCCGCCCGTTCAAGGCCATCCACGTCGTCACCGTAGGCCCCTTCCAGGTACCAGCCCAGAAAAGCCGTACGCCGTGCGACCTGCTGCTCATCGCCCGCCCGCTCGATCTGAGCGCGGATCGCCTTCACCAGCTCGGCACCATCGGGATACTCGCACCGCATCTGTGCAAGCCGTACGCGAAACAGCTGCACCAGCGCGCCGATGTCTCGATCGGCCTCGCATCGGGCCTGGTAGCTGTCAGCAGGGCTGGCCAACCGCAGCAGCACCGCAGTCGTCAGGTCGGTCAGCACCCGGGTGCAGGATGCCGAACACAGCGGAACCTCGTGCAGCTTCAGCCCGCCCGCGCCGTTGCCGGAATCCGTACTCGCCAGAAACACCAGCACACCCGCCTGGTCATCCAGCCACAGCCGATGCCAGATCCCGCTATGTGCCGCGTACGCCTCAGTGATCCTTTCGAGTTCTCGCGCGCTGGGGTGATCACCCCGTACACGCTGTACCAGACCCTCAGCGCCGCCGGCCATGCCGCGCGTGATGAGCTGCTGCTCCTGGCCCATGGTCGCGTCTCCCATCCAGCGTATGAGATCACTATCGTGCCAACTTGCCTGGAGCCCTGCAGCACATCAGCAGAATTCCCAAGACCATGTCCTACATGGCCGCTCGGTGATTCTGCTGGGCATGGGCCCGTACTGTCGTCGGTGCTGGGGGCCCGGAGGGCGAAAGGGCGCGAGCGCCAATGATGGGGGCGGTCGTCACTCCGATCATCCAGGTGTTGGCCGACGGTCGGCGTGCGCTGTCCCGACGGCCTCCGGGTACGCCAGGGTCTTCTGCCATGGCTGGTGGGGACGAGCAGGTCGGGCTGGATGTCCTGGACTGTCTCGCTGCTGGCGCAGCGGCGGAGGGCGGTGTGAGCACATCGTCGGTGATGACCGGGGGTCGGTCGCCATGGTTGCCCAGGCGGGACCGGACGCCGGATGCGGAGAGTGTGGCAGAACGCGCCCCCAGCGCACTGTGGTCTTCCCATCGGAGCAGCGCGCCTTGAACTGGGCGACCACCTCGGCGTCGAAGCCGCGCTTCCCGCGTCCAGGCCAAGGCCCATGAAGAAGGCTGAGATGTCGACGGGCATCACGATCGAGACCCGGGCCGCCGGTTGATCGTCTGTTGTGTTGAGGACAGATACCCGCCGGGCGGTCGTCTGAGCCCGGTCGTGCCCCAGGGGTAGGCGTCCTGCTAGGCGCTCGTGGCAACCGCGAGATCATCGGCGCCTCCGGGCTCGATGGCGCCGAGGTGTTCTGGGCGGCCCTGCACGGGCCGGCGACCCTGACTCGGGCCGCTTCTCGATCATTCGCGCCCCGGAAACGATTTTCGTGGCTTCGGACTTCTTGAGAGGTTCCGGTCCCAGCGATGTGTGAATGGGGGCGACTGGTGTCGGCCGCGCCGTGCACGCTGTATCTGCCTGCAGTCAGGCGGCTGCCAGCAGTGCCCGCAGCTGGGCGGTGTCGATGATGTGCGCGCGTGAGGGGAAGACCTTGTCGACCAGGATCCGGTGGGTTTCCGGGTCACGGTCGGCGATGCCGTCGGCCAGGACGTACACCTGGTAGTCGCGGTCCGCGGCGTCCATGAGCGTGGACAGGACGACGCCCCTGGTGCTGATGCCGGTGAGGATCGGAGTGTCGATGCCGCAGGCGGCCAGTTGGTCGTACAGGCCGGTGGTCGAAGCGGCGCCGCGGCGGATATTGCGGACGACGATGTCCGCCTCACGAGGGGAGACGTCTGCGTGAAACTGTGTGGCGTCGTGCTCGTGATGCATCGCCTTGGACGCCGCGAGTGAGCTGAAGACTTGTTGCGGTCGGGGACGGCCGCCCAGTCGTCCTCCGTGAAGGCGACGCGGACGTGGCCGATGGTGCCACCGGCGGCGCGCACGTCTGCGATCGCGTCCTGGCCCCGTGCGAAGAGCGCATCGGGCTCCGGGCTCAGAGGGACGATGCCGTTCTGGAAGTCCATCGCCAGCAGGGCGGGTCCGCTCGGGGGCGAGTGCGGGGGCGTCTGATACCCCTGGCAGGAAGAGTGACCTCGCCTGCGGCCTGGGCCGACAGATGCCCGGCCCAGTCGCGTCAGGTGTGGGCGACCCGGCGTGCGGTGTGGCGATGCATCCCCACCATATCGGCGAGGACACGAGCAGTACGTCACCTGCCAGGGCGGCGGGATCGTCGGTGGTGACGGTCCCGCCGGCTGGTTCAGCCGCGTGTGGAGAAGTGCGGACTCCGCTGCCTCTACGGCGCGGCCGCTGTCATCAACCAGGAGCATGCTCCCCGATGGATACGGACCGCCGTCCGTTCACCCGCTGACCGCGTCCCGACTCCAACCGGATCTCGCGCCCCAGCCACCTCTGGCGAAGCCAGCGGTCGTGGCTCGCCAGGACGATCGCGCCGGGCCCGGTCCTCAAGGCCTCCTCCAACTCGTCGCACAGACGCGGGGAGAGATGGTTGGTGGGTTCGTCGAGCAGCAGCAACTGGGGCGGCCTCGCCACCAGGAGGGCCAGTGCGAGCCGTCGGCGCTGGCCGACGGAAAGGTGGCCGACGGGTTTGTCCAAGTCCGCAGTGTGCATCAGACCGAGCGAGCTCAGTGGGACCTCCTCGGCCCGAGTGGCCCCCAGCGACAGCTCATAGGTGTCGTGGACCGTGCGGTCGTCCCGGTGGAACACGGTGTCCTGGGTGAGCAGCCCTACCGTCACTCCACCCCGCCTGCGCACCTCGCCCTCGGCGGGAAGTCGTCCGGCGAGCACGGCGAGCAGCGTCGACTTGCCCGCCCCGTTGTCACCCGTGACCAACAGCCGGTCGGTTGCGGACACTTCCAGGGAGTCCAGAGCGAGTCGGCCGGAAACCCGGACGTTCCGCAGAGACACCAGGGACCGCGGGCCTTCTTCCGCCCGTGCGGCCAGTTCCCCGGCCGCGAACCGCAGGGGGCGGGGCGGCTCGGCGACCCGGGTGCGCTCCAGTTCCTCCAACCGCCGCGTGGCGTTGCGTGTCCGGCGGGAAATCTGGTTCTGCACCCGCCCCGCCCGGTGGCCGTAGCCCATCTTTTCGTTGTCCTGCCGCCCCCGGTCCGGCGCGACAAGATGCGCTGTCACGCCCGCCGTGTGACGTAGCCCCTCCAGTTCCTCCTGTTCCTCGGCGTACCGCCGCTCCCAGCGCTCCCGCTCTGCGCGCTTCTCACCCAGGTACGCGCTGTAGTTGCCTCCGTAGCGGACAGGACCGTCCACCGTCGGGTCGAGGTCGACCAGGTGGGTGCAGACAGCGTCAAGGAACGCCCGGTCGTGACTGGCGACCACCACGGTTCCGGGCAGGCCCCGGATCTGTTCCTCCAGGAAGGCGGCGGCGCCGTCGTCGAGGTGGTTGGTCGGCTCGTCCAGCACCAGCGCCGACGGCCGTCGGACAAGCAGCGCGGCCAGGGCGAGTCGGCTGCGCTGTCCACCGGACAGGGAGCCAAGAGTCCGCCCGTGCCCGACCCCGGCCAGGCCCAGCCCATCGAGTACCCGGGCCGCGCGGCGACCGGCGTCCCAGGACTCCCGGTCCTGCGCCTGCTCAAGCCGCCTGCCGTAGCTGTCGAGGAGTTCCTGATGGCCGGGGGCCTCCTCGGGGACCCGGGCGAGTTCTTCTCCGAGCCGTTCGAGCTGTGTGACATCCTCACGGGCCTCGCACAGCGCGTCGTCCAGCACGGCCTTGATGGACGATGCGGCCTCGAAAGGCATTTCCTGGTGCAGGAATCCGATGTCACCGGGGCGCGAGACGCTTCCCGCGTCAGGTTGGTCCACGCCCGCCAGCACGCGCAGCAGGGTGGACTTGCCGACACCGTTCTCCCCGATCAGGCCGATGCGGTGGCCGGGGGAAGCAGTCAGGGACACGCCGTCCAGAACACGCCGGCCGCCGAGGCTGCGGACCAGGTCGCGGGCGAGCAGGGCGGGCTGGGGCACAGGGAACCTCTCAACGTGATCGATGGTCGGCCCGCCGGGCACAGGGCCTCGGGCGCGGGCCACTCAGCACACCGACAGCTCACACCGTGGGGGCTCCGGTCTCCTTGAGAGCTCCGTCGGTGATCCGCAGCCAGCGGTTCACCCCGATCTCGGCAAGGAACCGCTCGTCGTGGCTGATCACCATGAAGGCGCCCTGGTACGAGTTGAGCGCGCTTTCGAGCTGACCGGCACTGACCAGGTCGAGGTTATTGGTCGGCTCGTCGAGCAGGAGCAGATGGGGGGCCGGCTCGGCGCACAGTACACACGCCAGGGTGGCGCGCAGCCGTTCACCGCCGGAGAGCGCTGACACTGGCAGGTGCGCGCGGGCGCCCCGGAAGAGGAATCGGGCGAGCAGGTTCATCCGCTCCGCCTCGGCCCGCCCAGGGGCGAATGCGGCGAAATTCTCCGCCACGGTGCGGTCCAGGTCCAGCAGGTCCAGGCGCTGCGAGAGATAGGCGATCCGTCCGCCGCTGCATGCGATCTCCCCGCTGTCCGGCTCAAGATCGCCGGTGATCAGTCGCAACAGGGTGGTCTTTCCGGCACCGTTGGGCCCGGTCAGCGCGATCCGCTCGGGGCCTCGGATGGCCAGGTTGACACCGCCGTCGGCGAACACGGCCTGGCCCGCGTGGTGCACCTGCATCCCCTCGCCGAGAAAGAGGTTGCGCCCTGCGGGCACCTCGGTGCCGGGCAGTTCAAGGGTGAGGCGCTGCTCCTCGCGCAGGGCGCGTCCGGCCTCGTCGAGCCGGGACTTGGCCTCGCTGACCCGGGATGCGTGCATCTGGCCGGACCGGCCCGCGGACTCCTGCGCGCCGCGCTTCATGTTGCCGGCGAAGATGCGGGGCAGGCCAGCGTTCTTGAGGTTGCGGGCGGCGTTGCTCTGGCGGCGCTCGGCGCGCTCGCGGGCCTGCTGCATTTCCCTCTTCTCCCGCTTCAGCTCCTGCTCGGCGTTGCGGATGTTCTTCTCCGCGACCTCCTGCTCGGCGCGCACGGCCTCCTGGTACTCGGTGAAGTCGCCGCCGTAGAGGCGCAGTTCGTCGCCGGAGAGTTCGGCGATACGTTCCATGCGGTTGAGCAGCGCGCGATCGTGGCCGACCAGGAGCAGACAGCCGTTGAAGTCCTCCAGCACGTCGTAGAGCTTGTGCCGGGCTTCGAGGTCGAGGTTGTTGGTCGGCTCGTCGAGCAGCAGCACGTCGGGGCGCCTGAGCAGCTGGGCGGCGAGGCCGAGAGAGACGACCTGGCCGCCACTGAGCGTACCCAGGCTCCGGTTCAGCTCCAGGCCGACCAGTCCGAGACGGTCCAGCTGGGCGCGGGTTCGCTCCTCGATGTCCCAGTCGTCACCGATGGTGGCGAAGTGCTCCTCGCTCACGTCCCCGGATTCGACGGCGTCGAGGGCGCGGATCACCGCGGCGATGCCGAGCACCTCGGCGACGGTGAGGTTTCCGGTCAGAGGGAGGCTCTGCGGGAGGTAGCCCAGCGTCCCGTTGACTGAAACAGAGCCGGTGGTGGGCCCGAGTTCTCCGGCGATCAGTTTGAGCAGGGTGCTCTTGCCGGAGCCGTTGGGGGCGACCAGGCCCGTACGGCCGGTGGTCACGGTGAAGGACAGGTCGGTGAAGACCGGGGTGTCGTCAGGCCAGGCGAAGGAGAGGTTCGAGCAGATGATGGCAGCGTCGGACATGGAGTGACCTCGAAGAACTAAGGGCAGACAGACCTCTGCCCTGGACAGTGTGGGGAAAAAGGGAACGACGAATGAAGCCACGCCGACAGCTCTACTGAACGCTGTCCGGTGGCCAATCACATCCGGATCTCACCCGGAGATGTCGTCTTCACCCGCCACGTCTGTCACTCCTCGATTGCGACAATGCTGGCCCGTACGGTAGCAGGTGCTGCCTCTGCCTGGTCCGGGAATTGTTTGCCCGAGCGGCTCCAGCGTCGCTGCCGTCAGCCCCCAGAAGCACCCGCCCCCTGCAAATTCGCCGCTCTTTGCTCTGCCGTCCGAGAGAGCTTCTCCCAGGGTCGGCCGGGGTTTGATCAGCTGGGTCCTGAGCGGGCCGCTCGTCGATTCCATCAGGGCGTTGTCATAGGCGTCGTCGACCGAGTCGATCGATGCCTTGATTCCAGCACGGTCCAGATGCTCGGACAGCGCGAACGATGTATACGGCGGTTCTGCGTCCGAGTGATGTATCAACTCGCCCTGTACGTTGGGTGATCCGCGCCATTCCAGGTGGAGCCGTGTGCGAAGCCGGCGACCCGGCAGCGTTGGGGGCACTGGTGGCGTAGGGGTCGTCCCGGTCGGATCCGTACAGTGCACTTGGAGGGGCCTCTGCCGGCTCACGCCATCCGTAGGTGGATATCGGTGGTAACGCGGTTTGCTAGCAATGGAGTTGGCGAACTAAGGCTGTCCGAGACGGCCGATGCGGTCATAGAGTGACGCTGTGCTGGATCTCTTGGTGACGCTGCTTCTGTTCGCCTTGCTGCTTATGGTGCTTCTTGGCGTGAGGCTGATGCGTGGTCTCGACCGGATGGCTCTGCCGTGGCGGATTCTCTATGTATTCCTGCTTGCCGGGCTCATGGTCGCGATTGTTATGTCCGTGCGGGCGAGCTTTGCGTCGTGCCGCACGCAACCGGAGGCCTGCGAGTCGACCCCGCCCGGTGAACGGTAACCACTCAGGGGAATCGGGGGGCATGCCATCGCCTCGTGCCTGGCGGCACGGATCGGCCGAGGGGTCCCGGAGCGGGGAGGCCGGTCGGGGAGTGGTCGAGAGGGAGACCAGCGCCGACCTGGGTACCGGTGTCGCCGTCGAGATCCTCGTCGGGGCAGGCCGCCACGGCATTCTCGCGGTCACGCGCATTCGGTGACGAGCACCAGTTGCGTACCAGGCTGATCTGCGGTTTCCCCGGTTCTCGTACCGTCTGGCTGGGTGCTCCCGTTCCCTCTGCGGACGGAAGGACGCGGAGCGGCACGCCCCGTTCGAGGAGCCGAGATCGACGCGTGGGACTTCAGTGACCTACGCAGACCGCTCGGCTGGGAGATCTGGCGTCGCAGCCCCGAGCTTCCACTGACAGGCAGTCACATGTGCTGACGGTAGCTTGTCCGTGGCGGCGGGCACCGCATCCTCGGGTGGGAGAGTGTGGCCCTCCAGTCCGGGGCTGTCCCAGTACGGGCCTGGCGGGTCCATGTTCCGTGCGGATGGGGAGCGCGGCCGCCGGTTTGGCCGAGCGCGTGGAGAACGGCATGGTCTGGCTGAGCCGCCCGACCTCGCCCCAACTCCACCTGCCGTTCGGCGGCATCGATTGCTTCCGCTTCGGCTGGAGGCGGGAGCTCTCGAAATTTGGCATGCAGAAGTTCGAGGGCCGGAAACTGGTTCGGACCTTGCTGGCTGACGCGGGGCTGCGCGGGAGCGCAGGCTGAGTGATCCAGCCACGTCTCACACGCCCATACAGGGCAAAGCGGTCTATATGCATGTTCTGCGGTAGAAAGGGACCCGGGAACCGTACTGACCTACACCCCTCTGCCCTCGAACCGCGACACCGGGAGCGACCGTGACCCAAGTACCCTCCATCACCCTCAACAACGCAGTGCAGATCCCCCAGCTCGGCTTCGGCACTTTTCAGATTCCGCCGGAGGAGACCCGGGAAACGACGCTGGCCGCGCTGGAGGCCGGCTATCGGCACATCGACACGGCGGAGATGTACGGCAACGAGAAGGAGGTCGGCCAAGCGGTCCGGGGCTCCGGTCTCGACCGCGCCGAGGTCTTTGTGACCAGCAAGCTCAACAACGCCGCCCATGCGCACGACGATGCCCTCCAGGCGTTCGACCGCACCATGGAGGAACTCGGCCTCGACTACCTGGATCTCTTCCTCATCCACTGGCCGTTGCCCGGCAAGGGCGACTTTGTGGAGACCTGGAGGGCCCTGGAGGAGATCTATCGCTCCGGCCGGTCCAAGGCCATCGGGGTCTCCAACTTCCAGCCTCACCACCTGCGTCGACTGCTGGAAGGCAGCGATGTGGTGCCCGCGGTCAACCAGATCGAGGTGCACCCCTACCTAACGCAGGACGACGTCAGGGCGTTCGGCGCCGAGCATGAGATCGTCACCGAGGCATGGTCGCCCATCGCGCAGGGCAAGGTGCTCGACGACCCGACCATCAACCGCATCGCGGAGCGGGTGGGTAAGACACCCGCCCAGGTGACCCTGCGCTGGCACATTCAACGCGGGGACGTGATCTTCCCCAAGTCGGTGACGCAGAAGCGTATTCAGGAGAACTTCGACCTCTTCGACTTTGAGCTCAACGAAGGCGACATCGGTGAGATCACCGCGTTGAACCGTAACGAGCGGACCGGGCCCGACCCGGACCGCTTCCATGGCTGAGGACCGTCGCCCTCGACCGCTCGGAGAGTTACCTCCCGGGGCGGCGCTCTGGCGTCCATCCAAGGGTCGCCGCTGGGAATCGCGTTGCCCTGAACCGGGAGGTGACTCCTGCGCAGTTCGGTGCTCGGGGCGACGAGTTTCTGGATTTGGCCAGGGTGTGGGCGGGCCGGACCTCCGCCCTGGACCCGGCGGTGGTTCCGGTTCCGGCTTCGTCTTCGGAGTAGCACCCGTTACGACTCGGTACGCGATTGAGGTCGGGGTGTGCTGGCCTGGCCGTTCGGCTGGTCGGTGATCAGCAGGCGGTCTGGTGGGCGAGCACGAGTTCGGTGCTCGTGCGCCGCCGGGTGGGCCTGCGGGCCGCGCGGTCTGAGACCAGTGTGGCGATGGCAGCGTGTGTTTCGGCGTAGGACTCGCGACGGCCGAGGTATCGCTGGAGCGGCCGCCACTTCTTTTCCTCGCCGATGGTGTGCTCCACGCAGATCCGCGCGGAGGACTGCCGTCGGCGCGCCTCGCGCCAGGCGTACTTCTCGCCCAGTGGCGCTTCGTCCTTCGGCTTGCGTGGCGGTGCCTGGACCTGGCCTGGGAAGTCGTTGGCCAGGCCCCGGTAGCCCTCGTCGACCTTCGCCTTGACCTGCGGATGCAGCCGCAGTTGCTCGGCGATGCCCTCGGTGCGCATCGCGGTCTGGTCGTGCATCCGGCCGGGCCGGTCGGCCCCGGACCACAGCAGGCGTGCCGAGCCGTCGCTGATGGTGGTGGTCTTGGCTGTGTTCTGCTTCTTCTTGCCGGAGACGAACGCCTTGCGGCCGGAGCGGCCGGCCTTGGGGCGGCGGACCTGGGTTTCGGTGCCGTCGATGCACAGTTCGACACCTTCGGCCTTGGCGTAGGCGAATACGTCGGCCAGGGTGTGCAACCGGAGGCCGGGCCGGTCGGGGACGGCGAAGCCGCGGGAGGCCAGCAGCGGGCGGATCTCATGGATGGCGCGGGTGACGGTGGGGCGGGAGACGCTGTAGAGCTCGGCCAGTGCCGCGTGGGGCAGTTGCAGGCGCAGGTGAACCAGGGTGACCAGGACCCGGTCGGTGAAGACCAGTTTGTGGTCCGGCCCGGCTCCGGCGGCCCGTTTGCGCTCTCCGCCACGACGTTCACGCAGCCCGGACTCGCACCGCCTCAGCCAGGGGTCGGCCAACTCCTCGATCAAAACGCCGAGATGTGCACGATCAAGGCCGCAGAAGGCAGGATGGGTCAAGGCCGCACGGGCTCGGTAATGCGTCACATCATCATCAACCCGTGCGGCCGCCGTCACATCACGGTTCTCCGGCGGCCCGAGCGGCGTAGGACTTCGCGACCAGTTCCTCCACCAGAGCACCCTTCGCCGCCGAGTACTCCTGCCTGCCCTCGCTGTCGGCACGGAACCGCTGCGCGAGGGCCACCTTCAACGCGCTGTAGCGCCGGACTTCATCGGGCCGCTGACACAGGTAGTCACGGAGCAGGATGTGATCAAGGTGGGGCTTGGAACCTGAGACCACGCCGTACAGGTGATGTTCGGGAGCGGCAGACGGGGCTTGAAAGGCATCCCGTCCCGGAATCCCCAGATCACCTTCGGGCCGGTAACCCTGCCCGGTGAGCCGGGAGATCAGTTCGGGCATGGCGGCGTCCTCGGCCACCACAATGTCAAGGTCGATGATCGGCTTGGCCGCGCATCCGGGCACGGCTGTGCTTCCGACATGCTCGATGGATACAGCCAGATCCGCGACGTGAGGTGCAAGTCGCTGCCGCAGATCCTGGAATTGCTCAGCCCATTGGGGGTCGTAGTCGGTGACCACGATCATGCCAGTCATGCTGGCAGTCTCCCAGGATCGCCAGGGCCCATCGAGTCGCTCCGAGGGCCCTGGTTATCGCGTACCGAGTCGTTAGTCAGCCTCCTCCGTCAACTCGTCCAGAGCCGCACGCGCGAGAGGAACGAACCGCCGCTGCATGTCAGCCACGAGAGGGCCCGTTTCCGCAGCTGAGGAGCGATAGCGATCCTTCTGCTCATCAGTCACCGGCCCCTTGCTCAGTTCCATCAGGCACTGAATGGGCGGGTGTATGTGCCGATCTATGGCTTCGGCGTACTCAGCACCAGCCTGCGCCACACCAGCGGGTCCTTCGAGCTCAACGGCGCTCGCCGCCTGCCGAGCCGCCCGTACCGCATCGATGGCTGCACCACGCCGTATGTCATAACGATGCTGGTCATAGGGTTCCAGCGTCAGCCGTGCCCAGTTGCCAGATCGCACCCTGCGCTTCATGAGCCGCATCCATCAAGCCCTGGTAGGCCACTTGTCGGCGATCCCGGCGCCACTTCTGGTGCTCGACCCGCGATTCACGAAGCGCAGCGCGATCTTGTGCGGCCTCCTGGCGTATCTGCTGTCTTTCCAGAGCCTCATTCTTTCGCCGCTCAATCTGCGCCGGTTACAAGTGCCGTCAGTCCGCTGCCCAGCAGCGTGCCGACGAACGCGATGGCCGTGGTCATCCAAGTGCTCGTCACAGGGAGACATTGTGAAGCACGACCATGCACCCATCCGGGCGATCAGCAGCGCAAGCTCCCTCCGCCCAAGCTCTCTCCGTCCAAGCCGCCCTCCTCAGGACACGGCGCGGTGTGCTCTTCTGGTGCAGCTTCTCGCTGGTGTAGGCCCGCCTCGTCGCGGGCCTGGCGGCACGGATCGGCCGGGCGGTCACCGTAGCGGGAAAGACCGGTGGGGGAGTGGCCGAGGGGGAGACCTGCACAGGCCTGGACATCGGTCTCTTGGTCAAGGTCCTCGCAGGGGGCGCCGGAATCCTGAGCGGCACGCGCATCCGCTGACGAGCGCCCTGCCGGGTACCGGCGGCTGCTGATCTGTCTCAGCGAAGGCTGATCGATTCTCACCGAAGGTTGGGTGACTGCTCTGGCCCCGACTCGCTCGGCGGCACGCGTTCACGGCGAGTGGTGGAAATGCGGTGGACAAAGATCGCGCGAGCGCCAGACTCACCCATGTGGAAAGACTGCTGGTGGATGTGGAGAGCGTCACTACGCGGTTGGTACGTCGATTCGGTCCCCAGGTTGCCGAATGGTGCGCCGACACGCCCGATCTCGTCGCGCGGCTTGCGTCCCAGTGGGGGCTTTCGCTCGGTGAACCCCTCCCGGACGGTGCTTCGTCGGGGTCGCTCCGCCTCCGCTGCCGACGCGTGTGCTGCGTGGGCGGTGCCAGGAGGCCTTCACCCGGGTGGGCAGGCGGCTGTCCGAGCCTGCGATCAGCGCACGGATGGACGTCACCGCGTGGGACAGGGCGATCCAGCGGTGCGAGCGGCTGCTGGACACGGAGGCGACCACTGTGTTGCTCCACGGTGACCTGCACCTGGGCAACGTCCTGGATGGCGGCGCGGAGCGCGGTCTCATGGCCATCGACCCGAAAGCCTGTGTCGGTGATCCGTGCTTCGACGCCGTGGACTACGTCGTAGCCGGCGCCGGGCTGGAGGGCGTCGACACCCGCTGCGCGCGCGTGGCGGCGGCATGCGGGCTCGACGGCGACCGGCTCCATGCCTGGAGTCAGGTGATCGCGCCATTTGCGGCCATCGCCCACCTCGGTGGCAGTGGTGAGGAACCGGTGATCGATGAACTGCTCACGTTGACCCGGTGAGCACACCCGGTATTCCCGATCGCCTCGTGGGCCGGCGGCTCCTGGCTGATCGGGCGGTTCAGAACCTCGATGAAATCTCGTTCGGCTGCACGGTTCGGGTTCTCCTTCTCAGCGCAGTTGCTCGGCCAGCCCCACGATGATGCCCTCCGGTCCCCGGACGTAGCAGAGCAGGTAGCTGTCCTCGAACCGGGCGATCTCGCCGACGAGTTCGGCGCCGTGAGGGCGCAGACGGGCAACGGTGCCCTCGATGTCGTCGACGGCGAACATGACGCGGTGCGTGCCCAGAATGTTGTGCGGCCGGTTGCGCGGCCCGGCGCTGATCACCGCGGGGCTGCGGTACTTCGCCAGCTCGAGCCGGCTGTGGCCGTCCGGGGTCCGGACCATCGCGATGTCGCAGTGGACGCCGTCGAGTCCGGTGCACTGGTCGGCGAAGAGGCCCTCGATCTCCGCCCTGCCCTCCAGCTCCATGCCGAGTTCCACGAAGAACGCAATGGCGGCCTCCATGTCCTCGACGACGATGCCGACGTTGTCCATCCGCTGAATCGCCATGCTGGATTCTCCTTCTTTCTCGTGCGGCCGGTGGTGGCCGCTGATGTCCCTGGGACGGAGCCGGTGGAACGTTCTCGACATCCTCAGACCGCCGAACGCCGAAAATCTGGATCGCGCTTCAGCACCGCTACACCAGACCCGTGGGCCAGGCGTCACCACCGAGAGTGACTGCGGCGCAGCGACCGCTCCGCCCGGGACCTGCCGCTGTCCGCTGCGCTGTCCCCGTACACACGGCGCCGACAACACGAGCCCCCGGGTGCGACCTTTCGGTTTCGGGGTGGGGGTTCTCTGTGAGGTCCCCACCTGGGGTGACCGGGGTGACCGGGGTGACCGGGGTGACCTGTCGTTTTATGTGCTCTGGATGCGCAGCCCGGTGCGCTGGGTGTGTATTCGGCACATGAACAGATACAAGGTTCCGACATCACCCCACATCGCGTCGGTGAGCTCGCTCGGCGGGATCTGCAGCAGCAGCTCCATCGGCATAGTGCATTCCGTGCAGACCGGTGTTTCGTCCCCGCCGTTCGCCCAGTACGGGTATCCGCCGATCGCCACTCCCGCATTGCGCAGGTGCGGCGCTCGGGCACGCTCTTGCGTCAGACCGAGCGCGGCGTGGTCGACGACGCGCCGGTTCGCCCATGCCTCGTGGGAGCCGCTGTCGCCCGGTACAAGGTCCCAGAGTTCAGGGCAGTGCAGGCGCATTCCCACCGTGTCGGGCAGTGACTTCTCCAGGCGTGGAACCGCGTGGTGTTCCTCGAAGCCGGGCTCGGTGCCGTGCATCAGAACCTCGGGGCGCCGCAGCGCCGTGTAGGAACGTACGAGCCATCCGCCCCGTTCGCGTTTCCGTCCCCACGGGTGGCATGTCCAGCAGTAGAAGAACGTGAAGAACGGGACGGGGAGCCTGTTGTGCAGGCCGTCGCGGGAGTGGTCGACCTGCGCGACGAACGTGAGGTCGTCGGCACAGCCGTCGCACAGGGGCCAGGTCTCGCCCTCCTCCACCGTCGGGAACCCGCCGAACCGCGTGGTGGCGAGCTCCCGGGTCACATGGGACTGCGCGGGAACGGGTGGAGGAGCGGCGTGCCGCCGACGGCTTCCACGCGCACGTGTCTCGGGCGGGTTTTGGGCCGGCTCGAATACGGTGCGCGTCCGCATCAGCGGCCGCAACAACTGCACGACGTGTTCCTCCTGAAGTGCGGGCATGCACGCATCGTATGCGCGGACAGCAGCCGCACGGCGGTGAGTGTGGAGGCCGGTGGCCGGTCAGTTCTGACTCCATACTCCCGTGGGTGTCGTTTCACGCCACCGTCCTGTGCCTCCGCCTGTCATCTGTCTGCCACATTCATCCAACAGCCTCCGCCACGATTGAGCGCGAGCGGCTCTCGGGCAAGCGCCCTACGCCCGTGGGACTGGGGCGGCCAGACCGCTTTCCCAGGCCCAGGCGGCGATGCCCACCCGGTTGTGGGCCTTCAGTTTCGCCTGGATGTTCGCGATGTGGGTCTTGGCTGTGCCCGCTGAGATGAAGAGCGCCTCGCCGATCTGGGCGTTGGTGAGACCCTGGGCGACCAGACGGGCGATCTCCTGCTCCCGGGCGGTGAGTGGCGAGGGAGTCGTGGGCGCTGCTGGAGCGGCGGCGGGGGCGAGGGTCTGGAGCAGGCGGACCGTGATCTGGGGGCTGATGAGGATGTCCCCGGCCATCGCCGCTCGGACACCCTCGATGAGCAGCCCGGGGCCCGAGCGCTTGAGCAGGAACCCGCAGGCGCCGTCGTGCAGTGCCGTGCGTACGTAGTCGTCGTGGTCGAAGGTGGTGACGACGAGGACACGCAGGGGGTCGGGTACGTCGGGGCCGGCGAGGCGGCGGGTGAGTTCGAGGCCGTCCAGGCCCGGCATCCGGATGTCGGCGAGGATCAGGTCGGGGCGCAGGGTGCGGGCGAGGTCAACGGCGGTGAGGCCGTCCGCCGCCTCGCCGACCACGGTCATGTCGGGCTGCGAGCCGAGAATCAGGCGGAAGCCGCTGCGTACGTCCTCCTGGTCGTCGGCGATCAGGATGCGGGTCGGACCGAGGGGCGTCGTCATGATGTCTCTTTCGGGAGAGTGGCAGGCAGGACGGCGATGAGCTGCCAGCCACCGTTGCCGTGCGGCCCCGCCGAGAGAGTTCCGCCGAGGGCCTCGGCGTGCTCGGTGAGGGCCGGGAGGCCGAGGCCGCCCCGGGAGACGCGGCGGCGGGCCGGGCCGGGGCGGGCGCCGCGGTCGTTGGTGACGCGGATCTCCACGGTGGAGGCCATGGGGGTGAGTGTGACGGTGGCGCGTGGGGCGTCGGGGGCGTGTCGGCGGATGTTGGTCAGTGCCTCGACGACGATGCGGTACGCGGCGGAGCCGGCCTCGCGGGAGAGCGCCTCCGGGACCAGGGGAGGCAGGTCCAGATGTACCTCGGTGGTTCCGGCTGAGGTGAAGTTCGCTGTGAGTAGAGGCAGTTGGGACACATCGGGGAGCGGCTCGGTGGCGGGTGTCGCCGGACCGTGCAGCATCTGTACGGTCCGGTCCATCGCGGCCAGGGCGCTCAGGCCCGCCTTCTCGATGCGTTCCAGGGCGAGCACCGCGTGGGAGGGGTCGGTGGCGGCGACGAAGCGGGCCGCCTGGGCCTGGACGACGATCCCGCTGATGTCATGGGCGACGAAGTCGTGCAGGTCGCGGGACAGCTGAAGACGCTGGGCGCTGCGGGCCTCGGCCACCGCGCTTCGGCGTCGGAGTTGCTGGCGGCGGGGGTAGGCGCCGGCCGCCACGGCGGCGGTTACGGGAAGCAGCCAGAAGGTGGCGATTCCGATGGATTCCAGGAAGGACTCACCGGTGACCAGCGGCAGCGGCCAGAGGGTCACCGCGAGGGCGGTCAGAGGGAGGGCCCACTTGAGTTCGCGCAGGGGCGACCAGCGGGCGACCGCGACCAGGAGGAGCAGCAGGACAGCAATCTCCGCCAGCTTCCAGCCGGAGCCGAAACCAGCCTTCGGCAGGGCGAAGCTGGTGATCAGGGAGAGGACCGCGCAGACCGTCGTCGGGCGGGCGAGGTGGCTGAGCCGTTGACGAACTGCCGCGCGGGGGCAGCCAACGGCCCACACCAGCGTGCCCGCGGCCGCGACCGAGGGCAGAGCGCCAAGCACCTTGACGGCCGGGCCGGTTGATTCCCACATGGTGATCAGCGTACGGGTGTGCGATATGGCGGGGCTCTCTGCCGAACGGCATAGGAGGGCCGGGCGGCGGCGTGATCTTTGTGCCGATCGGCAGATGGGATCGCAGGGGAGCCAAGGGTGAAGCTTGAGCCGTTCAGCCGACCGCGGCAACACAAACGCCCTCCAGAACACGGGAGTTCATCATGCGTAACACCGCAATCGGCGCTACGGCAGCCGTCGTCATTCTCGCCGGACTGGTCGCCGCCGGTCCCGCAGCCCCGGCTCCGGCCCCCGCCGCGTCCACGTCCGCTGCATCCGCTGAGAAGAAGCCGACGAAGACCGCGAGCGTCCACGGGAAGGCGCGGGTCTCCTACATCGAGTCGATCAACGACGACATTCGCTTTGCCATCGACGCCGAACAGACGCCGTTCACCCGGCCGGTGCCGCCCAGGGCCCCCGAGGGACTGTCCACAGATGCCCGGGGCACGCTGAAGTTCTCCCACACCCCCCGAAGCGGAGCCGCAGGGTGGGCGGAGGCCCGGGTGGACTGCCTGGTCACCAGCGGCCGGACGGCGACCCTGACCGCAGTCGTCACGAAGTCGAACGTCGAAGAGGTCGGCGCCCGGCTGGGCATCAGCGTCCAGCAGGGCGGGAAGGGTGAGCCGGACCGGCTCGGCTTCTCCTGGGGTGTGGTGAACGTCGACCCCGAGCACGTCGACGAGAGCGGCCAGCCCGTCAGGCCACAGGCCGGTACGTGCATGGCCCCCGCACCGTTCACGACCGTGATCAGGGGCGGCTTCAAGGTGGTCCACGCCGAGATCACCAAGTCTCCCGCGCAGCCCGAGGCGCCGATCCGCCGTGGCTGACACTCTGCTCACCGGGGCGCCCGTACCGGCCGCGCCGCAGGTCCCCCGTTCCATCGGCTGACTCCTGCTGCGCCGCCCGCAGCGATTCTCACCAAGGTGTCCGAACGAGAAATGGTGAACCTCTTGGAGCAGCGGCCGGCCTGTACACCTTGGTCGGGCATTCGATGAGACGGGTGCGTAACGCCCGGTGAGAATCTCCGTTCAGCAGCGTGAGAATCACCAGGTCGCTCACCGTCAGGAGCGTTACGGGAGCCGGTATTGACCATGGCGCGGAGTGTTCGCCGGTACGGCACCACGCCCGCGGGGCGTCCATGCGGGATCGGCGTCTCCCCGCGACAGGCTGATGGAGTCCTCCCCCACAGGGGACGCCGCGCCCCGACAGTCCCTCAGGCAGCACATATGAACAGCCGTTCGGGCGAGTCCACGGGACCTTGCGACTGCTTTCCCGTCGCAGAACCGAGTCCGAGTCCGAGTCCGGGGCCGGGGCCGGCGCTCAGACGGTGACCTGGGGCTGGTCCGGGCTGAGGTAGTACACGGCGGTCTGTCCGGCGTGTGGAGCGAGCAGGCCCTCCGCCTGCGGGCCCTCCCACGGCCGCCGAAGGTGATCGTGCTGACCACCTTCGACCTCGACGAGTACGTCCACGACGCGCTGACCGCAGGAGCCGACGGTTTCCTCCTCAAGGATGCCGACCCCGCCGAGATGGTGCGCGCGGTGCATCTGGTCGCCGCAGGGTCCGCCATGCTCCACCCGCACGCCGCACGTGCCCTCATCGACCGCCACCACCGCACCGCCCGCCCCCGCACCGCCACGGCCCGAACACTCATCGGCCGGCTCACGGCGCGCGAACGGGACGTGTTCGGCCTGCTCGCCGAAGGCACACCAACGCCGACATCGCCCGGACGCTCGGTATGCGGGAAAGCACCGTCAAAAGCCCACGTCAGCCGCGTCCTCGCCGCGCTGGAGGTCACCAATCGCGTCCAGGCCGCCCTCCTGGCGCGCGACGCCGGTCTTACGCCCTGAAAAGGCCCCGCCTGACCGGCGCGGTTCCGGTCGAGTCCTTGTCCTGGCGCGTGGTGCATCCGCCCGGCGGGGCCCTGCGACACCACCGGTCCGTCGGCATCGCATTGTGTGGCGAACGCCCCGGCCAATGAGTTGCCGGTTGCGGGCACGCTGCCGACGCAAGCGTGAATGCGCTTGTCGCAGTGGGCGGCCATACGCTGAACTGCTTCCACTTGTTGTCCGCGCGACCGACGGCGTTTCTTGCGGATCGGCTGGCGGTCGAACACGGGGAGCGGCCGCCGGCCGGGTTCGCTCCGGGCCGTCAGGGGCGCCGGAGGGCGATCTCCGGGTTCGCCGGTGACGGTCCGTCGAGCAGGGGCTGCTCCATGGCCTTCAGCCGCAGGTCGAAGAAGGCGGACATGGTCCGGGTGCGGCGTGTGGAGCACCGCTACGGCAAGCGTGCGAAGGCCGCCGGTGCGGCCGGAGCCGCCCGACCGCACAGACGAGTGGCCCTGCGGCGGTTCACGCCGCAGTCAGCAAAGGGCGCAGCGGGCCGTCCTTCAGCCGGGCTGCGAGCGTGTTCTGCTTGCGCCGCACGGCCCAGGTGGCGGGGAGGGCGACGAGGGCGCCGACGGCGAGCCCGACGAGGACGTCGTGCGGGTAGTGCACACCGACCCAGATCCGGGAGGCCGCCATCAGGACCGCCGCCACGAGGGCGATGAGACCCAGTCGGCGCGATACGAGGAGCAACGCGACGGCCGCAGCCCCCGCGAGGGTGGCGTGGTTGCTGGGGAAGGACCAGTCACCGGGTGCGGGGCACGCTTCGAGGGTGACCACGGCGAGGCGCTGGCAGGGCCGGTCCTCGCGGACGGCGAGTTTCAGCAGGGAGTCGACGCCGAAGGCGAGGACGGTGACCAGGGGGACGGCGAGGGCGGTGACGGCCGCCGGGGTGCCCGCGCGGCGGGCCTGCCACCACGCGACGAGCATGAGCAGCGCGAAGATGCCCAGCCCGTAGGCCGACCAGCCGGTGATCAGGCTGTCGACCCAGGCGGGGGACCGGTGGGCAAGGTCGACGATGTCGAGGTAGACGGGGCCGTCGATGGCCGTGCCGTCGTACGGGGGAGTCATCAAGCGGATCCGTTCTGGTGCTTGCCGTGCCGCCGGGAGCGGAGCAGTTCGATCGCCAAAGGCAGCAGGGACACCGCGACGATCAGGGCGACGATCGGCAGCAGGTACCGGTCGACATTGGGGATGGAGGAGCCGAGCGCGTAGCCGGCCAGCACCAGACCGACCGTCCAGACCAGGCCGCCGGCCACCTGCCACAGGGTGAAAACCCGTGCCGGAATGTTCAGCGCCCCGGCCAGCGGGTTCAGGACCGTGCGCACCACCGGGACGAAGCGGGCCAACACGATCGCCTTGGCATGCCCGTACCGCTCCAGCAGCTCCTCGGCGCGCCCGGCACCTTCGCGCAGGCGCTTGGACCTGCTCCGGGACAGGACCGCTCCGCCGGCCCGGCGCCCGATCAGGTATCCGACCTGGGCGCCTGCCAGCGCGCCGGCCGCCGAAGCCGCAAGGACCCAGGGAAGGGACAGGGCCGCAGTCTTGTCAGCGGTGCCCGCGCACAGCAGGCCCGCGGTGAAGAGGAGGGAGTCGCCGGGCAGGAAGAAGCCGATCAGCAGCCCCGTCTCGGCGAACATCGCCACCGCGATACCCAGGACACCGAACGTCGCCAGCAGTGACTGGGCATCGAGCAGGTTGACCGCGAGTGGAGCTGCGGCGAGGACGGATACGGCCATGATGGGGGTGGCCTCTCACTGGATGCGGGGAGGGGGCAGCCGGATGCAACGACCTGTCGACTACAATCATGTAGACGGTCTACTGAACTGTAGACGATCGGGAGCTGAGGGGAACGTAATGGCCGAGGGCGGTGCCGAGCGCAGAGGAGCGGGAGAGCTGGAGGCGGGCGTACTCGCGGTGCTGTGGGCCGCGGACGGCCCCCGGACCGCCGGGCAGGTGCAGCGCGGTCTGACGGTGGAGCTGGCCCGCACGACGGTGACGACGATCCTGTCCCGCCTCTTCGAGAAGGGGACGGTCGGCCGGGAACGCTCCGGCCGCGGATTCGCGTACTTCCCCGTCCAGGATGCCCACGGCCTGACCGCCCGGCGCATGCACCACGAACTCGACAAGGACACCGACCGCCAGACCGTGCTGGCCCGGTTCGTCTCCGACCTGGAACCCGAGGACGAACGCATACTGCGCGACCTCCTGGAGGACGGTGGCGGGCGGTGATCGGCGCGCTGCTCGTGCCGCTGCTGATGCCGTTCGCAGCGCCGGCGCTCACGCGCTGGGCCGGTCCGCGCCTTCGGCCGACGGCCGCACTGTGGACGCTGACCGCGACCGCGTGCGCGCTGGCGGGCGGCTGGCTCGCCGCGCTCGGCGGCCTGCTCCTCGCCGGCGCGCTCAGCGTGTCGGCCCTGGCCCCCCTCGGCCACCTGATCCACCCCCTGGACATCGCGCCAGCCGTGGTCACGTATCCAGCGGCCGCACTCGCCGTCGGCGCGCTCGCCCTGTGCGCCTGCGCCGTGACCCGGTCGGCACTGCGTCAGTTCCGCCAGTACCGCACCGCGCACGCGCAGCTGCGAAACGCGTCCACCGCGGGAGACCTCAACGTCCTGGACCGGCCCGACGCCGATGCCTACGCGCTGCCCGGGAACCCGGGGCGCATCGTGGTGACCTCCGGCATGCTGCGCGCCTTGGACGGACCCGAGCGCGAGGTTCTGTTCGCCCACGAACGGGCCCACCTCGCCGACCGCCACCACTACTTTCTCGCCGCAGCCGATCTCGCCAGCCGCTGCCATCCCGCCACGAACGCACTGCGCGACGCCATCGGCCTTGCGTCGAACGCGTCGCCGACGAAGCCGCCGCTACCGAGGTCGGCGACCGCACCCTGACGGCCCGCGCCATCGGCCGCGCAGCCCTCGCCGGAACTACCGGCAGGGCCGGCCGCCCCTCCTTCACCGCGGGAGCCTCGGGCGGCCCCGTACCTCAGCGCGTAAAAGCCCTGCTCCGGCCAGCGGCCACCCGTCACTGGCCGGCCGTCACGGCGGCTTGCCTGCTGCTCGTCTGCTCGGCCGCGACGGTCACGGGAGCCGCCACCGGGCTCATGGGCCTGCATCACCACGTGGAGATCGCCCAGGGCGAGGCTCTGAACGACTGACCGGGCGTCGGTCTCGTTTCGGTTGGGTACGGCGAGGCCGGAGGGCGATCAGCCCCGCTGGTGTCCCCCGGGAACCACCGGTGGCGAAAGAGCTGTGCCGTGCCCGCTCACAGAACCTGCGGAACCTGCAGACGGTCCCAACTCTCCTGGCCCGGCTGACCGTCGGCGCCGTCACCCGAGAAGCCCAGGTTCAGCTGCCACGCACGATACGACGCGACGTCTCCGTCACCCCATACATCCTTGTCGAAGACGTCGGTGTACTGATCACAGCCCACGGCGACCAGACGGTCGTGCATCGCCGCGATGACCGGGCTCCGGCGCCCCGGGAAGAAGAACTGGTCGCCCGGGAACGGCTGGAAGTGGGCCGGAGTCGGAGCGGGTACGGCTGGATCACCGACCGGTGGGATCGTGGGCAGGACGTTGGCGAGGACGCCGATGGCCTGCATGCCGGACCAGCCGAGTGTGCCGGAGGTGTCCGCGACGAGGACCGGTCCGAGATTCTCCGTGTCGGCCGGCGGTCGGACCGGGCTGTCGACGGCGACGTTCCGCACGAGCAGCAAGGCGTAAGGGAGCGCGCATGCCGTTCCCTCTGGAGGCGACGACAGGAGGCCACCGGCGGTACGGCCGGGAATGAACCAGTTGGGATCCGACAGCAGGATGTCGTCCCACCACGGTTTTCCGGACGCCAGACGCGTGAGCGACACCAGGGTGTATTCGTACTCGACGTTCACCTGGGGGGCGGCCTGCTGTGGGCCGATCACCGCCAGGGGGTCACCCTGCTTGACGCTGGAGCCTTCCGAGGCGGTGATCTCGAGGAGAGTGCCGGATGCGGGGCACGGGATCTCGGTGTCGCCCTCCGCCGAGGACACCTCCAACAGGGGCTCGTCGGCCTCGGCGGATTCGCCGACCGCTCGGAGCCAATGAGTGACGGTGACCTCCTGATCGCCGTCCCCGAGACCCGGCAAACGCAGGACCGTGTTGTCCGGGTCCAGCGCGTCGGGCCTCGGCCGCGTCGGAGCGCTGCTGGCGGTCTGCCAGGACGGCGCGGTGGGCAGTGGCCAGTTCGACGGCTCGGAGCCGAGCGGCTCATCCAGGGCGACCTGCTCCAGTAGCGCTCTGCCCGCCAGGATTCTCTTGGTGAGTTGCTTTCCGGCGAGACTGTCCGCGTCCAGCACCTGTGCGCTGGTCACGATGGTGGAATAGAGCGCGGTCGCGCTCCTACCACCCGGTGGGACCGTCTTCACGGTCTGTCCGGGGCGTAGGACGAGTGGGGTGTCGAAGGTTGCCAGCCACTGCCCGAGTCTCAGCTGGTTCACCGTGCCGTGCTGCACGATCTGGTCGTCCACGGGGAGGCCGGGGAAGAACGCCGCTGCCTTGTCGGGCGTGAGGACACCGAACGCCTCGGTGAGGTCGGCCATCAGTGCTTCTCCGGCCTCCTTGAATCCACGGCCGGTCATGCCGGGGGCGACGCGGGAATGATCCTCGCGATCCAACCGAGGATCTGTGTTCCGTGGATGCTCAGCGTTCCACCGCTGGCGCTGGACTGGAAGCTCCAGCTGGAACTGCCGTCGTCATTGCTGAACTGGCTGCCGTCGGTGCTCGAGTCCTGGTGGTTGTAGGTGACGCCGAGTCCGAACGCCCCTGCGGAGCCGCCGAAGTGGGTCCCGGACGACTCGGCATGACTACTGGCGCTGGCAGCGAAATTGGTCGCGAAGCTCGAGAAGTGCCCCCAGTCGTCGCAGGTGATCGAGATGTTCCGCGCGACGAGCATCTGCACAGGCAGGCCCGGCATCCAATTCTTGTTGTTGTCGGTCGTGTTCGTTCCGTCGCTGAGGAAGTTCGTGGGCCGGTCCTTGATGTGCCAGCCGCTGGCGATCCGGAAGATCTCGTCGTAGAGCCACGGCCGGTCGATCGATGCGAGGAAGAATTCACCCGAGATACTGGCGCTGCTCGACCGGTCCCAGTCGGTGGAGCCGCCGGAGGATCCTGTGCTGAACCCTTGGGCGGAATTCTCGCTCGAGTACCCGAAGTCGGCCGTGCCGCTGAACGGTCCGTACACGATGCCGACACCGCCGGTATCCGACTGACTGGACGAGTGGTAGTAGGAACTCGAGAAGTCGTTGAACTGGCTGCTCGAACCGGAGTCGTAGGTGGAGTCCGACACCGAGATCTGCATCACGCCGAAGTCTTCGTCGTTCGACAGACACCAGGACGGCGGGTCGATGCTGGTGTAGGCGAACTGGCCGACCTGGGCGGAGGTTTCACCGAACAGCTCCCAACGCTTGTGGACCGCTTCGACCGCGGATGTGACGATGTCCCGGCCCTGCGCGTCAAGGAACGCCTCCGCGTCCGCGTACGACATGTCGCCCGCGGACAGGTCCACCGCGTTACGGTCCGTTTCGGCGTCCTGGATCTGCTGGTCGAACACCTTGCCCTGGCTGAGCGGCCATGCCGCGGCCGCAGCGGGGTCTCCCATCGCCGTGACGAACGCCGCGGCCTTGGCGCCGATCAGATTGATGACGTTGCCACGTGCCTGCCGGTAGTCACGGAATCCCTGCGTCGGCACCCCGGGCCGGACGTAGAGAATACCCATGGCCTTCTTGATCGCATCGAGCTGGCTCTGAGGCAGCGGCGGGGGCGGATCGGCGAACGTTGCGGGAGCGATCAGGCTCCACGCGTCGGCGATCGTGCCCAGGCCGTAGCTGGCGATCGGGGTACCGAGCAGCAGATTCTGGTTGGCCAGATGGGCGGTGTTGACCGCGGAGTTGACCGCCTGCGCGGCGTGCGGGTCAGGTGGCGGCAGCGGTTGCGGCTTGCTCGACGGCTTGGCGTCGGGGGCCGCGGCGGCAGGTTCCGGGGGCTTTGTCACCTCAGGCACCTTGATTTCGCCGCCGGAGGCCATCAATGAGTAGACGTCGCCGCCTTCGGGAGTCCAGGGATTCTCGTACCTCTTCGGGTCGACGGGCAGTCCGGGTGACTGGTGCAGGAACACCATGTCCTTGTTCGCCTCAAGAGAGGAGCTGATGGCGGCGCCCATCTGGTCGAGCGCCGACAGAAGCGCCTTCTGGACCGCTCCCAGGCCTTCGATCGTTGACATGTGATCCATTCCCTTCATCGCGAAAAAGAGTCATCAGGATTCGGGCTCTACGCCTTCCACAGGGTCGTTGACGACCGGATTGTGTCTCCGGCGGAAGCCTGCGGCTCAGGCATCCACAAGGAAGTCGCGGTAGCAGGCGTAGACGCTCGCGTCGTCGGTGCGAGCGTTCAGGATCAGGTTCCACAGGCCGACGTGCACCTCGCCCGCGGCGGCTTGGTGCACTACGCCGTTGAGGAAGTCGATGTGGCGGCGGATGACTTCGTCGAAGGTCAACGCCGCGTTGCGGAAGTTGTCGTCATCCAACTCCTCCGCGAAGCCCGAGCCTTCGAGCTCCGGGCGCACGTGTCCTGCCACCATGGCCACGAAATCGTCGAACGAGACACCCTCGGGAAGCCCACCCGCTGTCTGTTGAACGTTGAAAAAATCATGACTGATGTAGTCATCGCGGTTTGATTCGTCGAGTACATGGTTGAAGATCTGACGGCTACGCTCCGCCGCACCACCGTCACCGTCTACGCCGTCGAGCACACTGAGTGCGCGTTGCGCTCTGTCTTGCCATGACATGATTCCACCTCGGGATGATTGCTCGTCAGCTTCATTCGAACCCGGATTGATCTCAGGATCGAAATGCGAGAATGAACGCTTTGCCATCCTCGAAAGGTGAGAGTGAGACCCATTGCGGGGTAGCCGTAGGCCTGTCCATGCAAGAGGGTCCTCGTCGCGCGCATCGCGCGCTTCCGTATCTCCGGAAAGCGTGATTGTTCTTGCTTCCGGCGGCCCGATCGACTTCCGACGGCCCCATCGCTTCAGCGATGACCCGTCCCGTCCATGAGTGGCATCCGGGCTACGCGTTCATTATCGGGTGCGAAGGGACCGTGTGCCACCGGAGGGAGGCAGCCACCGCGTCCTGAATCGTCGTCACCAACCGGATCTCCCCGGGGCGGGCGTCGGCTAAGGGTGCGGTTGCCGTCGCGGACGCGTCCAGGTGCTCGCGGGTGTTAGCCGGCGGCTGTCCCGCTGACGCGACGGCTGTGCCGCTGACGCACGGGACGCTCCACGACGGGTCAACGGTTATCCGGTGCCACAGGGAACAGCGCTTGAGGTGCAGCACGCGCCATCACGGCACACAATGGAAAACGGGGTGGGTGAAATACCGGGCGTTTGATGGAGTGTTGCCCACCGCTCGGTTGCTACCGCTCGGTTACTCACCGGTCGCCATCACCTGACAGGCCCCGCGGAGAATTCTTCCTCGAAGAATCCTGGCACAGCGCCACTGAGCGCGGACGGGGGGAATACGGAGAGGGAGGAATCGTGGTTCTCAAGCAAGAAGAGGTCCCGATGCGCAACGGGTTCGACATCGGTATCGGGGTCTCGATGGCCAGCGGCAGCCCGATGGCCCTGGGCGCGGTGGGCGAAGTCACTCCGCCGCAGCTCGGAACGGGTGAGACCGGCTCGTTCGTCTTCCGGCGCATCGAGACGACGGACGAACTCGAAACAGAGCTCGGAGTAGGAGCGGATGTCTCGGCCGGCATCGGCCTGTTCAGCGGATCCGCGTCGCTCGACTTTTCCAAGCGGTGCAAGGTTCAGGCGAGTTCCCTCACCGTACTGGTGTCGAACGTGCAGAAGTTTGCGTTTCAACAGATGGACTCACCGAGCCTGTCAGAACCAGCGGCGAAGCTGGTGAGCAACGGAAAGCCGCTTGCAGAGCAGTTCGGCGAATACTTCGTGCGCGGCATCAGCACGGGTGGGCGTTTCTTCGGTGTCGTGCGGATCGACACGAAGAGCGTGCAATCGAAGACGACGCTCAATACCTCATTGGAGGGGTCCTACGGGTTGCAGATGTCGGCCGAGGTCAAGGTCAGTGTCTCGGAAGCGATGAAGAACGCCGAGGCACAGGCCGAGGCATTCGTTCTCCACGATGGTGGCCGGATCACCACCGAACCACGGAGTGGAAATCCGGTCGACATGGTGAACGAGCTGTACCAGGCGATGGACGAGTGGGAGGCGAGCGTGCGCGGGGAACCGATCGCGTACACGGTGACGCTCGCGCCCTATGCCATCGCCCTGGGACCGACTCCACCGAACGCAGCCGATATCGAGAAGCAGCGACGGGTACTCATCCGCTGTGCGAAGCTGCGATCGCGGGCCATCGACATGCTCAACCTCGTGGAGTACGCACTCGACTTCCGGCATGTCGGCGAGTTCGAGTTCGCGCCGGACGGGCCCGATCTGCCGGCCCTGCAATCCGCACTGGCAAGTGATCTCGATGTCATCGAGGAAGCCGCGTCCTTCGCCATCGAGAACCTGAAGGAGGCACGGGACCCCGAGATCTTCATGCGGGACATCCAGGGGAAGCCGGACTTCCGGCTCACCACCTTTCCGGCGAACATGCCCAGACAAAAGGCCGTCACCACATCGCCGCCACCACCGAACGCGATGCCCAACCTTGTGGGTCAGCCATCGGATCCGGTTATCAGCCTCCTCTCGTGTATCAACCTGGAGGGTGTTGACCACTGCCTGGCATTCGTCGGTTCCAGATTGGAAGCGCTGACCATCAACCCCAGAGCTTTGGGAGATTTCTTCTTCCTGGTTCTCCGCAGTGGCGTCCAGCTCGATGTCCGGGGTGATGCCAGTCGATCGGGTTCCACCGTCACAGCGCAATTTCCGCCTCCTGGAGTTCCGGTGGAACCTCAGGCGGTCATGACGATCGAGCTGTCCTAGAGCGTGTCCCGTGGAGGCTCGCCATCGAGCCGAGCGCGGAACCGGACGACGCCCAACGGGGCGCCGGAAGAATCGAGGAGGAGGGCCGAGACGATGTCTGCAGAGTTCGACAAGATCGCGATATGGATGGAATTCTTCATCCCCACGCCGACCATCGAGGCATTGGGCGAATGCTTTCACGGCGACGGCCGGGACTTCAGTCCGGACCCCAATGAGCAGCGGTTCCGCGCACGGTCCGACATCGTCGTGACTGGGTTCCTCGCGGAGCAGCCGGGGGAGACGGACTTTCACCAGTGCGGCGAATCCCAGAAACTGGACTGCGCGACGGGCGAGGTACTGGCCACAGAGACGGCCAGCACCGATGCGATGTCGTTCCACCACTTCAGTGTCGGAAACACCTTTCCCGACCCCGAGGGCGGAGTGATCGACAACCCGAACGAGTTCTGTGTCAATTTCCTCTACGACGGAGCTGCCATCAACCCCCTGGCACCGCCCGGATCCCCCGCCGCAGACCTGACCGCCTTCTTCACGATTGATCCGGTCGGTCGTACGGTGTCCGTCCGGGGAGCGACCAACGCCTACCCCGACTACGAGGCTTACGCCAGTGTCGATGACGGCGAGCCCGTGGTCCTGTTTCAGCAGAAGCACTCGCTCGGCCCCGTCGAAGGCCTGCCCGGTCCTGCCGATCAGCCCTTCAGCGCGACCGTTTCCGTATAGGCGGCGGCCGAAGCATCGAAAGCGTCGCTACAGGCGCCTGTGCAGGCGTCCGTACAGCTGTCCGTACGGGCGTCCGCGGAGGCGGGGTTCCCGCTTGGAGGTGGATCCCTGTGTTGGTCCCCAGGATCGTCACCGCGCAGCTCCTGGAACGGTTCATCTTCAACTTCAGGATGCGCCCCGACAAGTTGAACGAACGGCTCCCCGCCACCTGGCTGCAGCCGCAGGTGTTCAACGGCTGGTCGGTGGCATCCTTCTGCGTTCTGGTCCTCGACGAGGTGACCCTGTGGCCGATTCCTGCGGTGGTCAATGTCCGCACCGTCTCCTGCGCATACCGCTGCGGAGCCGTCGATCTTTCCTCTTCGCAACCGGTCCCGACGGTTTATATCACGGACAGGAACACGGACCGTCCGCTGATCGCGACTGTTGCGCCCTTCGTCCTGAAGGACACGATTCCCCTCGTGAAGGCTGACGTGGCCCACTCCGAGGGCGTGACCGAGGTCAGCGTCAGTCACACCGACGGCCAGCGCCTGTTCTCGGCGCTCGTGCGTGCGGCGCCGAATCCGGGCGAGCTGGAGTCCGAAGTCTTCGATTCTCTCGAAGCCTTCGTCGCCTTCATCAAGGGAGGAGTGTCCAGTTGGACACCCTCGGTTCAGCAGGGAATGCTCGCCCGGGTTGATCTCGCCAAGGAGGACGTCGGATACGAGGCCCGTACGGCCGAAGTCGACTTCAGCGCACTCGAAAGCCTCTGGCGTGATGCCGAATTGACCCTCGACAGCGTGGTCCGGGCCTCCGGGGGCCGCTACCGCTGGACCTATCGAGGGCTGGCCAAGGCCGACCGTGAGGTGCGTTCGGACGCGCCCCCGGACCCGGGATACGCCACGGCCGATCTGTTTCCTTCCTGAACGGCCGGCTCACGGGGAGGTCACCGGCGAGGGCCGCGACCGTACCGAGACGGTCCGAGGCAACCTCCTGGTCCCACGTGGCCCACGCACTCGCTCCGTGACAAGCCGGCTCATGGGATGTGAGTCAAGGGGGTGTGGCTACCCCCCTTGACCGGGGGTAGCTGTACGGATCTTGAGCCGGGAGGGAAAAGACTCATGCTGCGCAAGCGCCCGGCCGCCGCAGTCCTGCTCGCCGCAACGCTCACGGGGGCGTTCGCCCCGGTGGCGGTTGCGCACCAACCCGACCCGGTACAACGGCAGGTGGATCGGCTCGTCGACCGGGGCGGGGTGCCGGGAGCCCTCGCGTACGACGGCAGGGCGACACGTACCGCCGGTGTCTCGGACGATTCCGCCTTGCTGTCCATCCACCGGTAGACCAGGCGGCAGGTGATGACCGCGTACGCCGGTTTCGGCAGCGCCGTGAGGTCGCTGGTGGTGATGTCTGCGCACCGCCACGCCGGACCGGGGGCGAGGCCTTCGTCGTGGGCGATGGCGAGTGCGACGGCGCTGGGGGAGATGTCGATGCCGGTGGTGCGGTATCCGAGCTCATGGTGAAGGCGGCGGGCCAGGGTGCCGTCGCCGCAGCCGATGTCGAGGGCCGGGCGTCCGCGGCCGGGGCCGAGGTATGCGTCCATCAGCCGGCTCTCGGGGCCGTCGAGCTGCCGGTAGCGACGACCTCCTAGAGCGGTTCCCAGTACGCGGCGGTCGCGGTCGTCGTCATCAGGCTCCTTCACGGGCGGGCGGCACGGCGGTGCGCGCGGGCGGGACGGGAATGTCCCGCAGCGCGCGGACAGGGGAGGCGAGCAGGAGGATCACGGGGACGATCTGGAGGACCGCTCCGACGGCGAGGGTGCCGCGTACGCCGAGGAAGAGGACCAGGGCGCCGGCGGCCGCGGCGGCGAGGGTGTAGGGAGCGCGACTCCATGAGCACTGGCTCCTTCGGAAGGTGATCATGAGCAGCATGGCCCGCCAGGCTCTGAGCGGTAGTCACTTCGGGTAGCGGGCTCCGCTTCTTGGGCAGCAAGCAGGTGTTTTCCACGTTCTCTTCTGGACGCTGGAGGGAAGGGGGTGAGCTTCAACGGTCTCTACGGTCGTCAGGTCGCTTGCGTTTCCTGCCCCGCTGTACAAGAAAAGAGCGGAGGACAGGTGACAGGTGATCTGTATCAGTGGCTCAACTGGCAAGCAGACCAATACTCGCCAACTGCATTCCTTGGGCAGTTCGCTGAGTCGGGCGCACTGGAATGGGCGCCCGGCCACCTTCGGTAGCGGGCGGCCCCATTGCGCATGCCGCGCAGGGCTGGTTACAGTCATCATCGGGCTCAACTTGAGCGATTGAGGGAGGTTATGCCCGAGATGAATAGTTCCGAGGAGCAGGAGACGGACCTCGTCTACATCGATGAGGCCGACCTGGCAGCGGTGCACGGCGGTGGTGTCGGTCACCACCAGACCCACGGGCACGCTACTGCGGACTGAAGGCTGTGGCGCGCGGGTAGTCCCTCGCGCGCCACTCTTTTCTGTTCGCTCCTTGTCCTTTGCTGTCACGCTGCTTGAGGCTTGTATTCGGATGTTTCCAAGCGTTTGAGAATGCGCCTACACAAGAAGACGAGGTTATGGCAGCTTCGCGCCCCGAAGGCAAGGCGAGCGAGTTTCACCTCGACGATGCGCGGTGGGGCGAGACGCCCGCCGTGGAGAAGCGGATCGACAGCTTTGGGCGAAATGACCTGACGCAGTACGGCTTCGAGTGGGAACGTGACGCTGTTCGTGTCCGCGTGCAAAGCGATTTGATGCCGCTGGATGAGCGTCTGCGTGTATCGAGTGGAGTGCGGCCGGCGAATGACCCGCGCTACCGGTCTCATGCCTCTGTGCCGATGTGGCCCTGGCGCACACTGGACGCTGCCGAACTGGAGACGCTGTGCGCGCCGCCCGGACAATGGGATATGCGCCGAATGGTTGGCGTCTGCCGTTTCCCTCCTTCGGTGCGCCGCGAACTCGTCCGTGTGGCACTCGCTTACGCGAATGCCTTCAACGCGGACGACGAACAGGGTGTTGACGTAGTCAATCGGGATGCAGCCGACCTTCTCGGAGAATATCTTCTGACGCGGGAAGGTTTCGGCCTAATTGGTTTGGCGGCTCGCGACCCAGGGCTTTTGACAGTTACTCCAAGGATAGAAACGGGTCTCCTC
Organism: Streptomyces sp. TSRI0281; assembly: GCF_001905125.1. Lineage (GTDB taxonomy): Bacteria > Actinomycetota > Actinomycetes > Streptomycetales > Streptomycetaceae > Streptomyces. Next base: position 68,087 of record NZ_LWLE01000016.1, read on the forward strand.
ACAGGACTGCACGTTGACGGCTGGGACACTTTCAGGCCGGTTGGGCTGGCTACCAACCGTGTAGGGGTGAATCTAGGGAAAGGGTCGCGATCGCTTCTCTACGTGCCGTTCGCCGCCGATGCGTTGGGGCTGGCAGACCACGAAACGTTGGATCGGCGTATTCCCGGCTTCTTCACCGCATATCCGCAGTGCCCTGTCCTGCGGGTCCGCATTGACCCGGGAGAGGCGTACATCGCCCCCACTGAACTGGCTCTCCATGATGGAAATACCGAGGGAAACCAGGCGATCGATGTCTGCCTACACGCGCGAGGGCAGTTCGGAATCACTGAGTAGCTGCGGGTTTAGACATGGTGAAGGACGAGGACGGAGCGAAGAGCGGATGCTCCCCCGCTGCGGGCAGTGCGGTGCCCCCGACGCCGCATGCCGCGGCCGGGGCCGGATCCAGTGCACCACCTGCCAGGCCACAGGATCCCGCTCCTGCCCCGGCTGCGACGGCGACGGCACCGTGCAGCACCGGCGCTGCACGGGCACAGGCAGGACCGTGACCTGGACAGAAGGCGTCATCACCAGAACGCCCAGCACCGGCGAGGTCAAACTCCCCGCATACGGCGTGCCCTACCTCGCACGCCAACAGGTACGCGAACGCGGCACCTGGACCCCGACGGACCTCACCGACAACGACCCCCTGCGCGACCACCTCACCAAAGCGTTCGGACCGAGCCTGAAGACGCTGCTCCTCCCGTACGACCAGGAAATCGCACGTCACGCAGCAGCCCGATACATTCGGCTCGCACGAGTCGTCGTGGCAGAACACCCACAAAGGGTCTACTTCGTCTTTCCCGCCTCCGGGGGTCCGCACGTGCTGGTGCTTCCCTCGCAGAAGCGAACCTGGCAGATCACCGCGATCGTGCTCGGTGCACTCGTACTTCTCGCTCTGATCGCACGCCTCGTTCCCTGACCGAGGCACTGCAGGCCAGCGGGTGGTACGAGTCGCTGGGGATCGAGGGGATCGTCGCGAAGTGGGACGCCCCCTATCCCGCCGGCAGGCGTGGCTGGGTGAAGGTGAGGCACGCGGACACGGTCGAGGCCGTCGTCGCGTGGGTTCCCGCCTCCTCACCTCCAAGAATCCGGGAACCCGCGCGCTTCGGCGTGGGACATCATGGAGCACCCGGACCGCGGCCCCGTGACAGCGCTGCCGTACACCGAGAGGCGCGCCCTCCTTCTGGATGTCCTCGCTGCGGGCGGGCCGCCGATCCAGGCCGTGCCCGCGACGGATGACCGTACGGTCGCGCTGCACTGGTACGAGACGCTGCGCGATCAGGGCATCGAGGGGATTGTGGCCAAGCTGGACCGGGCGCCGTATCCGGCGGGCCGCCGGATACGGCGGGTGAAAATCAGGCACGCGGACACAGTCAACGCCCAGGTGGTCGGGTTCACCGGTCTGCGCCGCAGACCCCGGAATCTGGCGCTCGTGCTGGACGGCGAGAGCCGGCCCCGGCTGTCCGCCGCGCTGGTTGAGGAGATGTCTCAGCATGCGGCTGAAGTGATTTCAGGTGTCAGGAGCGTGTGCCGCCGAGGAAGGTAACGGTCTCGGCAAGCGGTGCGCGGTCGATATGGGCGATTCTTGCGGATGAGTTCTCGAAGCCGACCGACAGGCCGCCGAACAGGATCAGTTCTTCTGGGGGGCGTCACGACTTCGGCGACGGTTCGGTGGTACACCGACCAGGCCATTTGCGGGCAACTGTGCAGACCTTCGGACCGGAGCAGCAGCATCACAGTCTGCAGATGGCGCCGGCCGGCGGGGAGGCGACGGAGGTATGGGCGGCAATGGAGGCCGCGGCGGTGACGGTATCCTTCCAGGCGCCCACATGCCGGGCGCGGCCGGAAGCACGGGCGTAGCAGGCGGCCCCGGAGAGCTGGGCAGCAACGGATACGCCCTCATCACCTGGTAGTCGCCTGAAGAGCGGCGCGGCTGGGCCACGCCAACCCAGGCCCAGGACGACGACAACATCACCAACGGGACTGAGCCGAACGAGGGGTCAGCCGTTCACCGTTGAGGAGAATCTGGCCGCTCTTGCCGACCGCCCCGGACAGCGCGCTGCTGTCCGGGGCCAGTGGTACTTCGTCTCCGCACCGTCCTCCACCAGATCGCGTCGACCGACCGGTTCCACGCCGGCCCCAGACGGCTGACCTCCGCCTCCGGGAACAGCGGGACCTCGGCCGCGAGCGGCAGGGCGATCCGGGCTCGGCGGTGCAGCGGGGGCAGAGATGGCGAACGAAGGGCGGTAAGCAGCCCTGAAGCGGAGGCAGCACGACCGGAAGCAGCCTCCAACGGCCGGCTCGGATTACGTCCTGGCTTCACCTGCAGATGGAGGCGTCGCCCCTCTGAGCCATCGGGGGACACCTGGGCGGGTACCGAACGCTGTGCTGGCTGGGCACTGTCATCTGCCTGTTCACGCTGTAGCGGGCCCGAGCCGAATAACTTGGCGTATGGACGGGCGACACGCGCTGCGGACGGCACTGCCTGCATGGTCCACCCAGTGACCGTCGCATCGTCCCAGGTCAGCTATATCCGTTGTTCGACCTGAACGGATGAAGGAGATGCGGTCGGGATCCTGACCGGCTTGGTGTGCGGCCTGGTGCATCAGGTGCCGGACAGCGCGGTGGACGAGGAGGAAGCCGTAGAGTTCCTGCTCGGCTCCGTCAGGGTGTTGTGAACGCAGTACCAGGTGCGACCCGCCGAGGTGGGCCTTGAACTCGCCGAGGGTGGACTCGAACTCCCATCACTGGGCGTAAAGGGCTGCCAGTTCCGCGGCTGGGGCCAAGGACGGGTCGAGGATGGTGGTGAGGAGCCGGTAGGGACCCTCGTGGCCAGCGATGGTGTACTCCACCGCGCACCCGCACCCCACGACGAGTGCGGTGGATGTCGCTCCGATCGAAAATCTCGGTGAGGCAGGAGCCGTCCGGCAGTTGCTCACCACCGGCAGCACCAGGTCCTTGCGTACGCGCCACAACAGGTCCGCCCCGGTGGCTGTCCCCATGCACCACAGGTCCACGCCGTAGAAGCCGCGGTCGGCCAGGAGCAGCATCCCCGGCCTCAGGGATCCCAGCACCGCCCCGGGCCAGTGTCTGCTCTCCGGCGCGTAGACCTCCGACCGCGGCGTCGAAAACGACGTGGGTGCCGCATTCCACCAGGCCGATCATGCGCAACTGCGGGCGGCCAGCCTCAAGTTTGCCACGCCACGCCACGCCCCGCCCCGCCCGGAGCGGAACCGGGCGGGGCGAACGCTTCCATGCTCGCTTTCGTGTCCGGCAGGTCAAACGTGGTGCCATCGATCGCGGTCAGCCCCCCAGACGCCGTAGAAGGTCGTCCCCTGCGTGTCCGGTGCGGCGACCGGGACAGCACACGCGCGCGAACAGCCGCCGCAGAGGCGTCACACCCAGCCGGGACCTGGCTTTCCAGATCGCAGCCGTGCTCGGCACCACCCACGCCCCACGCCAACGCCGCTCGTCCTGCAGACCAGCTGTCAGCAGCCGGGCGACCTCCTCATAGCTCTGCCCCGAGAACAAACACATCGCCAGCACGAAACAGACCACCAACCGGGCCGGCAGCAACCGGTTCCGCAGTTGCATCCGGCCCGTCTCTACCAGCACCTCATCCGGGATGACTGTCCTGTATGTGCCGTCTACGCCGGTGGGCGCGGGGAGAGTGGGGAGAGTGGGCAGTGCCCCCGGCGACTGCGCCGGGGACGGTGGAGGTGGGTCGGGGGGTGGTGCGGGACCCGTACCTTTCTGAGCACGGGAGTGAACAGCGGGCTGCCGTACGTGGCCTGTCCCGTGATCGGGACGAATGCCGGAAGCCGGTGCTTCCGGTCGCGGCGGCGAGGCGGATCCTGCTGGTCCGGCCGCCCCCGGAACGTCCGAGCCGCCGCCTGCGGCCCTGCCACCCCGGCCACGGTTGCTAGTGGAGGACGGTGAGGGAGACGGGACCGTGGGTCTGGGTGATGCCCTGGGCGTTGAAGCAGCCCAGGGGGTTGGCGGGGAGGAGAGCGATGACGAGTTCGACGGTGGATCCGGCGAATTTGCCGGAGGTGATGGGGCCGGTGGCGACGATCACGGGGATTCCGCCGGGGCGCAGGTCGACGACGGAGGAGAAGGTGGCGTTGCTGACGGCGCCGGTGTTCCAGACGATGGAGCCCGTAGCGTCGAAGCCTCCGGTGAGGCAGCCGAGGTCGCCCTGTCCGGTGCCGCTGTAGCCGGAGACGGCGGTGATGGCGGGGTCGGTGCTCGTGCAGGGGCCGGCGCTGCCGGTGAAGGAGATGTTGGTGGGCTTGGGGGCGAGGGTGATGCCGGGCGTGTAGTTGACGGTGCCGGTGCCGACCGGGCAGGAGGCGTCGACGGCGAGGGCTGACCCTGCTGTTGTCCTGGCCGGTGCGGAGGGGGCGGCGGTTCCGGGGCCCGCGGAGGCCATGAGCAGGGCACTCGCGGCAAGGGACGCGGCGGTCATGGTGCGCAGGACCGCGGACGCGGTGGACCGTCGCCGTGTGGTTGGCCGGCCGCGGTTCGCTGAAAGAAGGTGCGGGTACGGGGACATGAGGGTTCCTCCGGTTTTCTGTGCGGCTCCGGGGACGCCGTGAAGAGCGGCGTCTGTGCGGAGTGATCCGGCACCGGTGCCCAGTGCTGCGGGGAATCACCCGGCGCGATGCTCTCGTACCTGGCTTGCCCGCCCTGGTGGACGGCGAAAGGCAATGTCCTGCGAACGAGTGACTTCTATGACCGGCAGTACTGCCCGAGCCGGACCAGACGGTGGCGGTGCAGGCTGGCCGAAACGGCGGCCCCGGCTATGCGCTGATCACCTGGTGACATCGGTCGGGGTCCGCTCATGGAGCGGGGCCCCGAACGGTGAAAAGCCACTGGGATCCTCAGCCGGCACGGACTCCCTCCCGTCTGCCGCCACCAGCACAGATCACCGCCAGTGACCGAAGACAGCAGCCCTCTCCCAGTGGCCGCAGACGCGGGGGGTCTGGTTTCGGCAGTCCGTGTTCTCGCCGCCGCGGAGAGATCCGCCGCAGTGACCACCCAGTCCAAGCTGCGATCTCTCGGGTTGGTGTCGGTGGTGGTGAGAGTCAGTGGCCGGGGTGGTGTTTGCGGGGCTTTGCTACTGGTCAGCTTGGTGGTTGATACCGTCTTTTCACTGATGTGACGAGAGATCGTGCTGTCACGAACGCCGGCCTGATCAACACCCACCGGGACCGCCACACGACCGCCCACGTCGCCACCCCCACGGGCATAGCAGTGCTCAACGCGCCCTCCGGACGGCCCTGTCCACCCATCACGACAAACACCGCTGCAGTACCAGCCGCGCGCCCGCGAGGGGAGATTCACCCGCCGGGACGACCCAGCGCACTCCCCGGGGACTGAGGATCCCGCCGCCCGCCGGGTCGATTTGTGTTCTCGTGTTCGGGTGGTGGGGGACGATGTCTTTGTGATCAACGGGGATGTCTCTTTACGTCTGGCGGCGAGGCGTGGCCGTCGTGTTGTTCAGCTCGGTGACGCGGCGGTGGGGTGGTGCGGGGAGGTGCCGGAGGATCCGGGTATTGCCGAGCTGGCCGATCTCTTCGAAGCGGTTGCTGCTGGTGTTCCTGCTCGGACCGGTGAGCCAGGGAACGTCGCCAGGACCTTTCTGACCGGTGCTGTGGAGGATTTGAGGGCGGCTGCCCGGCTCGGCGGCCTGCTTCCCGCAGTAACCGTGTGGCACTTGCACCGCGCCATGGAACAGGAACGCGCCGCCCGCCAGCACCTGCATCCACGGGCGCCAGCAGGATGAGCGGACGGTGCGCAGCCGTCTCGAATCCCTCCGGGCCGCCCGGCGACTTGACGGTCTGGACCGCCGGCCGTGAGTGTCCACACAGCACGAGGCCCCGGGCGCTACGCCCGGGGCCCCCTGTGTGACATGACGTGACGTCTGTCCGTCCGGTTCAACGACCGGCCATGGTCGGTGTTACGCCCATTCCACTCCGAGCTCGGCGAGGGCCTGGCGCTGTTCGGGGGTGAGCCGGTCGCGTCGGCTCTTCGTGTTACTGATGAACACCCCGAGTTTTACGACGTGCTCCTGGCCGTCGATGTCGACGGATTCCTCGTGCTTCCTCGGGACCGGCCGTTCGTGCCCTTCCCGCTGGAGGTACTGGGCGCGCGCGGCGACTCCCCGCCGGAACGGCGCCGACAACCCGCCCGCCCCCTTCGCCGTGCGTGCTGTCGCCGGGGCGGGTACGGGTTCGTCGGGTGTCACTCCGAGCCCGCCGAGTCGCTCCTGCTGCGCGGCAGTCAGCTGCGCCCAGGTGTGTGCCCTCCGCTGCTGTGCCGGCCGCTTCCCCCGGATCATCACCCTCGAAGAGCACACACCGGCCTGGACGTCGGGGAGGGATCCGCCGGCCTCGGTATCGGTGAGATCGCCCTCGCAGCAGGCGCGGTCGAAGAGCCGAAGCTCGTAGTGATCAAGAACCCCCCGCTCTGGCCGATCGGCGGCATGTTCCACTCCTGGCCGGCGCCCCCGGCCTGGCGGAAGGACCGCAGCGCGGCGAGCTTCGCTTACCATTCACAGAAGTCCCTGACCACCACTGCGACCGTGCCGCCGCAGACCGCCCCCGCCGGCGCGGAGTCCGGGCCGTATGGTCCGCACCGCGACACGACCGGTGTTACGCCTATCCCACCCAGGCTCCGCGACGCCTCCCCTGGACGTCGGCGATCCGGCGCATCGCGAGCCGTCGGGCAGGAGGCTGGTGAGGTCGACCCGGTACTGGTTCGCCTCCTCGCCGTCACAGCGGCAGGTACTCACATGGTGTTGACGATGAGGCCGATGTGGGTGAAGTAGTTGAGCCCGCCGAAGAGCAGGAAGGCGAGTCCGGCCAGCGCCCACACGACGCCGACGACCGGGACCATCCAGCTCCTGGGCCGGTGCAGCGCAAACGGGAACAGGAGCGCGCCGATCCCCACGAGGACGTAGAGCCCGGACATGAAGCTCGCTTCGAGCATCGGCCAGTCGGCGAACTCCCCGGAGATCGGCTCCTCAGGCGGTGCGGCGAAGAGCGTGTACTTCCACCCCGCGGCGGCGATGCCGAAGCAGGCGAGGCCGAGGCCGAAGACGAAGAGCGAGATAGGGGTGGCGACCCGGGCCGTACGGACGACGCGGTCGGTGCTGTCGGCGAGTTCGCTGCCGCGCTTCCAGAGGTAGAAGCACGCGGCGAGGAGGAAGACGCCGAAGGCGAGCGCCGGTTCGCCGAAGATGATGTTGTCGAACGGGAAGCCCTGCCCGGCGAGGGGCCAGGTCAGGGTCATATGGAGGCCCGTGGTGACGAGCGTGAAACCGAGTGCGCCGAAGGCCAGGACCCAGCCGTCGGGGGTGATGGTGCGGCCGGGCGTGAGGAGTTGACGCCCCAGGGCCACCACGAGCAGTAGCCCGGCGCCGGCCGCCACCGACATGATCGTGTTGTACGTCGGCATCCGCGTCCAGTCGATCTTCAGACCCGATGCCGCGAGAGGGGTGAGGTGGTGGATCATGTGCGGAGCATAGCGTCACAAATGACTCATTCCGGCATATATCCATGCTTCGAAACGCCGTGTGTACCGCATGACTTGCCGGACTGCGTGCTTGTCCGACAGCCGGCGCCCAGGAGTCGGCGATCACGCCTGGCAAAGCAAATCCAGCCGCGGTGGCACCAACGGATCCAGCTCTCACCGGGACCGGCCGCTCGCGTGAGCCGGCCTGCTCGTCGGTGTTCTGTCTCGGGCGTGAGAAGCCCCTCAGCTCCCCAAGCTGGGGTGTTGCAACGACCCATTGTCCAAGGTGAAGCAGGCGGCGATGCCCGCTTCGTGGCAGGCAGCGGCAATACTCCGGAGGACGTCATCGAGGACAACGGAGGCCCTAAGCCGGAGGGCGGCAGGGCCTCCCTTTCGGACCTTCAGTAGGCGGCTGCCTCTCCCGGTTTGCTGTTCGGCTCGCGGCCGGGGCGAAGCCCTGGCCGCAGGGGATGTCGCTTCGGTGGCATTCCGCGCGGCCAGTGGTTTCCGGCTACAGGTAGAGGGGGTGGAGCTGGCCGGTGCGGGCGACGTTGAGCCGCTCCTGTGTGCCGAGGCGGCTGAAGGCTCCGACGAGTCGGCCGTCGACCGCCCCGAGGGCCAGGTCGTACCGGTACGGCTGCGCCCGGTCGTCCAGGCTGATGCGGGGAGCGGGGCAGTATTCCTGCACCAGCCACCCTTGCGTGATCGCGCGGGAGACGGCCTCCTGCCACGTCCCCACGGTCATCACGTCCTTCCCGATCACCACTCCGCGTCCGCGGGTGTCGAGTGGGCGCTTGAGGACGTAGCGGTCCCGGCCGGCGCGGATCCGGTGCACTGTGGCGACGTCGCAGCGGGCGATGTTGCGTGACCACGGGGTGGCCGGGCGGACCAGGGCGTAGTCCTGGGCCGGGAACAGTCCGGCGAACCTCGGGTCGGACAGCACGGCCAGGCACAGCTTGTTGTCACCGATCACCCGGCCCCGCAACCCGTTCTGGACGAACAGAGTGCCCTCGCGCACCGCCCGCAGGTACGGCTGGATGTCACGGCTCATCCGGAGCAGATCCTGCATGCCGATCTTGGCGTAGGCATGGTGCACGGGTTCACCGTGCAGCAGCACACCTCGGGGTCCGGCCCGCAGTTCCCGCGGGTCACCGGCCAGAGCCCGTACACCGATCCGCCGCAGGCCGGTGAGGAACGCGTCGACATCGAGGCGGTTGGCCCCGTGAGGGCACAGCACGGCCACGGTGTCCGGACGGACACCGGTGTGCCGCTCGGCGAGATCCAGCAGCCACCGGCCCGCCCACTCGTGCGCGTCGGTGGGCAGCGGTGCCGGCAGCCGCAGACCATGCGCGGCCAGCAACGGACGCCATCCCGCCCTGCCGCGCCCGCTGCGGTACAGGCCGGCCGGGCAGTTGGCATTGGTCTCCAGCACCCGCAGCCCCCCTTCCATCTGCGGCAGCACATCCGCACGCAACAGGTGGACCCGGGTATCCCGGGCGTCACGGACCGCCTCGGCCAGCTCCCGCGGCACCCCGATCACCCGCCGCAGCTCCTCGTCAGCGCCGTGACAGGCCACCACCCTCTCGATCAGCCGGTGATACGCCGCCACGAAAGCACCCAGCCGCTGCCCCCAGCCCACATGCAGGCGCAAAGGAATCCCCTGCGGGCGCTGATCAAGACCGTCCTGCCGGTGCAGACGCCGGACCAGACACCGGCCCTCCGCAGTCCGCGCCACACACGCCACCTGGCCCACGAACCCCATGTCCACCACGGCGCCGGCATCCTGCTTCTCGCTCATGCCTGCTCCAACGACAATTCCCGCACCGAGGATGTGACGGCACCTCCACAGGGGCGTCTGTTGGGTGCCGGGCAGATGGCGACCCGGCCGCCCACGGGGCCGGGCGACGGCGTGGGGAGGAACGCCGGGCGGGGAATGGGAGGCCATACGCCCGGTCCGCGGGCACTTCGGGCGGAAGATGACCGACGTCCGCTGGAACACCGCCGGGAACTGTCCGAAGGCGACCGGCCGATGGCACCCGGACCTGTTTGAGGAGTGCGAGGGCCGGGGGGCGGTCAACGCGGAGCAGCAGGCCGTGAAGCCGAACGGCTGCGCGCGGAAGGAGAGGTGAACACGGAGCCGGACGGGCAGCGGCGTTGGACCGGTCCGCCCGTCGTCGGCTCCGTGCTCGTCGGGTGCGGACACTGGCCCGTACCTCGTACTGCGTGTGGTGCAGCGTCCGGGCCGGCTCGGGCCTGGCACCATCCGGGTGAGCGCCTACAGCCATGCGTAGCCATTCGTAGGGCAGGAAGTTGCGCCCGCGCGGGCGACAAGACTGGATGGCGAGCATGAGGCCGCATCCGACGGCCCGTCACCGAAGGAATCCGATGCGCATCCGCACGGCAGCAACAGCCCTCGTCCTGGCCACCATGGGCATTCTCGGCACAACCATCACCACCGCCACCGCCGACGAGATTGAAGTGACCACCGCCAACGGCTACGAGGAGTCGTCCATGCGGATGTGTGGCAACGGCGTTCTGGGCGTCCCTATGAACCTGCTGCCGGATTCCGAACAGCCCGTCAGCGACTGGACAGGTAAAGCCCACAGACACACGTCGTCCCCGGCTCGGGCCGGTCCGGACAGGGCGGGGACTGCACAGCACTCGTCGGCTACCGGCATGCGAGAGACGGCCGGTTATGTGCGGTGCAGCCCCCGCGCTCTGCCTCACGATCACTGCGGCCGCCCCCGAGAGGGTGGTGCTGCGGTCTGAACCGCCGGCGGTGAGTGTCCACAGAGCGCGAGACCCCGGGCGCCATCGTCCGGGGTCTCGCGGTGCACTGTGACTGCCGTAGCGGCCAGGGGTCCCGCGTCGGCGGGTCCGGTGCTGAGGGTGCGTAGCCCGGACGGCGTCGGCCAGGCGCTCGGCGGCGTGCACCGCTCGGGGCGCGGCGGGCGACAACTGCGGGTTGTCGAGGCGGGTCCTGCGCCCCAGCCGACGGCGGGTGGTCGCCGGGTGATTGTCGCCCCCGGGCCCGGTGCGGTTCTCGTACGTGTCCGAGTGCCCGCCCGCCGTCCGCCGTTGTGGGAGGGGACTCTCAGAGGGACAGGGACGTGGGGACGCAGCCGATGTTGACGAGTCCGTTGTTGGTGTTGCCCTGGCAGGTGACGGCGGTGCCTTCGCCGGGCCCGGGGCTGGTGTAGCTGCTCTCCAACTCGGTGTGGACGTCGGCGTGTGCGGCTCCGCCGAAGGCGATGGACAGGGCGGCAACCGCGGTGGCGCATGCCGCGAGGCGACTGGTCATCACAGGTGTTCCTCCTTCGGGCCGGCGGACCCTTTCGGTCTGTCGGCGTTACGGGCCGGGTGATCACGGCCCGGCGGGACAATGAGTCGGCGGAGCCCGGGATGCGACCCATGGGCCGAAGGTGGTCACCGGGCGGTTCTCGCCCCGGGGCCGGTCCGGTTCTCGCACGTGTACGTGTGACCGCGTGCTCCGTACGCCCGCGTCGGGCACCCGGATCGGGCGTCCGACGGGGGCCGTACCGGGTTTCCCAACAGGTCGCTCTTCAGGTTGCGTTCCGGATCGCTTTTCAGGCTCTCCAGCGGGTTGCGTGCACCGGGGTCCGGGATGCGGTGTACGCGCAGGCCGGGTGCCGGGTGCCGGGTGCCGGGTGCCGTGGGTCGGCGGGCGCCGGACGCCGGCACCTCTCCCCCACCGGAAGGAAGAGGCGCCTGTCCACCGTCCCGGCCGCGGTGGCCGTACGTCTCCGGGCGCCGCTGTACGTCACCGGGATGACGTACAGCGGTTGAGGACGACCGGGTCGGACAGGGTGTCGGCCGCCTGTTGGACCTAGACCTCCGGGAGGCTTTCCACGCCACCTTGGGGTGCCGGGCCGCCGTTGTCCGCCGACCGGCGGGCCGTACACCCGCATCACCGACGGTGGGTGGGGGCCCGGGGGCAGCGGCGGCTTTTTGGCCGACTCGTGCTGGACAGCAGCGCGAGTCGGCCAACCTCCTTTCTGGGGAGGGTGGTTGGCTCTACAGTGGCGGGGCTTTCCGCTGGTGGGCCACTGCGTCGGTGAAGCGTCTTTTGGGTCCGGACCGTGGTGGCAGAAGACACCGCGGCGGTGGGGGTGCGCACCAGCGGCTGACCGGGTCCGCGCCCCGTGAAGGGGGAGTACCAGTGACACACGGCCAGGACAGTGGGGACGGTGCTCTCTCGCGCCGGGAGGCACAGGAGAGGAAGGACCGGCTGAAGGCCGAGTTCGGCAGCCGGCTGCGGGTGCTGCTCGATCTGACGGGTCTGAGTTCGCGCGAGTTCGCCCTGCGCTATCCCGCGTACAAGGACTCCGCGATCCGCTTCACGTACCTGCCGGGCAAGAGCCTGCCGCCATGGGACTTTCTCCACGACCTGCTCACCGAGGTGTCCCGCCGCGCCGACGATCCGGCGGCCACGCAGCGCCGCACGGAGCTTTTCACCGCCTACCGCCAGGTCCTGGTCGACACCGGCGCCGACGTCCGCGGCAGCGACCAGAACTCCCTCCTGCTGCGCCTCCTGGACGGCGAGGAAGTGCTGCGACGGCTCGGTGCGGAGCTCGCGGAGGTCCGTGCGCGGGAGAACCAGCTCCGCCTGGACCTGGAGGAGGAGATCCGCCGGGCCCAGGCTTCGCCCGGTGTCGGCGGTCAGGACCGCCGGCACCAGCTGGAAGAGGAGACCCGGGCCCTGGCACAACGCCGGGACGCGCTCGTGCGCCGCCGCGGCGGCCTGATCACCGAGCTGGACGACTGCCGGGCGCGCCTGGCAGTCATCGAGGCGGCCGAGGGGTCCGGCGACCTGGTGCCGGTGGGATCCGGGGGTGGTGCCGGACTGCACCAGACGTCGGTGCTGCCCCCGCCTCCCGAGCTGCCCACGGTGTCGGAGCCGTCGAAATCCGGCGGCCGGCGCCCCCTCGTGCTGATCGGCGCTGCGGTCGCCGCGGTGCTTCTGGCGGGCGGCGGCGCCGTGGCCGGGATCTGGGCGACCGGTACGGAAGACGCGAACAACCGGGCCGCGTCGCCGAAACCCACCACCCCGTCGGCGTCGGCCACGCCTGGCACCACCGCATCCTCCACGCCCTCCCGCACGGCTTCCTCGGCCGGCGCGACGCCGGGTACGCCCGCGCCGGAGCAGCGCAGCTGGTCGCTGATCGAGGATCTGGTGCCGATGGACACCTACCCGGAGGGCACCAAGCGCTCGTTCACTGCTGGCGCCTTGACCGTCAATAATCGCGTATACCCCAAGACCCTGTACGCGTTCGAGGCCGAACGCACCTGGCAGCTCAGCCGCGAGTACTCGACGTTCACGGCCAGCGCCGGTGTCTCGGACAGCACGCCTTCCGGCGACGTCATCACCTTCACCGTGGAGGTCGACGGCGTCATCTTCAAAGAGTTCACGATGGCCCCCGGGGACACCGTGAAGAAGGTGACCATCGACGTCAGCGAAGCCTTCCGCGTCAAGCTCACCGCCCTGGAGTCCTTCAGCACCCATGAGGGCTACGGAGCGTGGATCGACCCCATCGTCACGAAGTAGCGGAGCCCCGGCGGTGTCCTGGCGGTCGACCAGGAGCACGACGTCGACCGGCCGGACCGGAAGTCCGGCACCGGTTGCTCAACAGGTCACGTTCCTGTTCGCCAAACGGGGGCGAGGAACAGGTTGCGTACCCCCGCGGTCCCGGTTCGTGTGTCCGCGCAGGCCGGGCGCCGTGGGTCAGCGGGCGCCGACACCTCCCCCCACCGGAGGGGGGAGGAGCTCTCCTCCGTCCCGGCGGGACGGCCGTGTACATCGTCCGCCGTGCTCCTGCGTACGGGTTCCGGCAGCAGGAGACCCCGGGCGTGGGGGCTCGGGGTCACCTGTGTGACATGACGTGACGTCTGTCCCGACCGGGTTCAACGACCGGCCAGGCCCGGTGTCACGCCCATTCGCCCCGGGTCCCGCGAGCAGGGGCTCCGTGCCCCGTGGGCGCCATACGTCCGGGCGGTGGCACCCGGGCGGCCCTGCGGGTGCCGCAGGGCAGCAGAGCATCCGTCAGGCCGCGTTCTCGTCCTCGTCCTGGGGCCACACGTCGTCCAGGAGGAGTTCGGCGCAGCTGCACGACTCGGGGTCGCCGAAGGTCGGGTACATGCAGTCCTCGTGGTGGTCCTGGTCGTCGTACACGGTCTCGATCACGCGGGTCCTCCTGGTGGGTGAAGCGGTGCGGTACTCCCGTACACCGCCCCGGTTCCCGAAGGCGGCGGATCCGGGCGGAGGACATCAGAGTTGAGGCCGGTGTGATTGGTGTGAGGCGCCGGAGGGTTCGCCGCACCGGACGGCGGCGACGGGTCCGGCTGCCCACAGACCCCTCTGCAGACACCTCAGGGTCCTAACTCGTCAAGCTGCCGCGGCAAGTCGGGCGGGGTAGGCGGTGGTTTCGTCAAACAAGGAGCCGTGCTGGAGGCAGTGGTAGAGCTGTCCGAGCATGCGGTTGAAAAGGTTGCGCTGGGCGGCGGCGTGCCAGTCTCCGTGGTCGTCGCGGCGGCGCCGGTAGTGGGCCTTGGCGCCGGGTGATGAAGTGAGGGCGGAGAAGGCCCAGAGGTAGCCGGCGTGGTTGAGCCGGTCGTTCTTGACCCAGCGGCGGGTGATGCTGGACTTCTTGCCGGAGGCCCTGGTGATGGGTGAGGCACCGGCGTATGCCTTCAGGCCGCGGGCGTCAGCGAACCGTGTTCGGTCGTCTCCGATCTCGGCAAGCACCCGGGCGCCGAGCTGGATGCCGAGGCCGGGGAAGCTGAGGATGATCTCAGCGTCCGGATGCTGAGGGAAAGCCTCTTCGACCGCCTCGGCGAGGCCATCGGCAGCGGTGCAGGCGGCTTCCAGCTGGACCAGGAGAGCGAGCATCTGCTTGCCGAGCGCATCTTCGACCAGCGGCGGCTGGTGAGTTCAGTCGGCGCGAAAGGCTTCGCGGAGCCGCTCGGCTTCAGCCTCGATGCCGCGCTTGCGGCCGGCCCGTTTCAGGGCCGCCTGGAGCTGGACGCGTGTCAGCCGCGCGGCCCGCGCCGGGGTCGGCGCGAGCTTCAGCACTTCGTGCGCCGCAGGGCGGCAGAGGCCGTTCTGCCACGGCTCGAAGGCGGCCAGAGCAGCTGGGTAGTACTCGCGGAGCAGGGAGCGAAGCTGGTTGGAGATCTGCTGGCGGTTCCAGGTCGCGTCCTGTTGAGCACGAGCCAGGACTGCGATCGCGCGGGCGAGGTCGCTGTCGTTCGGTAATGCCCGGTGGGCATGCATGTCGGTCCGCAGCACGTTGGCGAGGACCAGGGCGTCGCCCGGGTCGGACTTCTTGCGCGAGACGGAATCCGGTCGCGGTAGCGGGCGGCAGCCATCGGGTTGATCGCGAAGACCCGCCGTTTGCCGCTCCGCAGGACCGCCACCAGTAGGCCCCGGGACGTCTCGATCGCGACCGGGATCGGGGCCTCCTCGGTGTCGCCGTACTCGGCTAGCAGGTCAAGCGAGATTCTGTAGCCGGCCGCATCGTCCGTGATGTGCCGCTTGGCCAAGAGTTGGCCGCTGTCGTCGAGCAGGGCGACGTCGTGAGTGCGTTCCGCCCAGTCGATGCCGCAGCAGATCAAGATGCATCCCTCCCCTTGTTGCGTTTGTGCTGGTCACGAGCTCATGCGGAACCACACAGCGACCTAATCCAAGGACTCGGCCTCGTTGACCGGTCCGCCACCTCAGTAGCTGTTCGTGGCACCAGCTCGTCCCACGGGCCTCGGTCTATGCGGGAGCTCAGACGGCGCGGGCATGTTGAGAAGTCACCGTGCGACCGGCTCGCACTACGAACTCCAACGACTGATCGAGCAATTGGTGTTGACCCCCGGAGGCGCCGGACGCTGCCAGCCTGCAACTAGGCAAGATCGCCGTGAAGCTGATAGGCATCCGTCCGGCGCCCGCGGACGCCAACATCCCTCATCTCACCGTGGTGGGTTAACAAGGACGCCGGACGGTGCGCGATCTGCAGATGGGCACCAGGCCGGGTAAGTAGCAGGCATCCATCCGGCGCCCTTGCGGCCGCCACCCTCGGTATCGCGGTAGAGGCCGGAAGGCGCCGAGACGCGCTCGGTCTCACAAGAGTCCTCATTGGGAACGGGCTGTGAGTAGACGTCGTCTCGGCGCCCACCGGGCCTGCACCGCTTCGAACAGTCCGCTGGGTCACTCGTCCCTTCCGGACCGCCCTTACCTCCGGATTAGGTAAGTAGTAGGCGCCGCCAGCCCCGCACTCAGCGCCCCTTGTCCTCCAGGTCGGAGCACATTTCCGGGGTCCGACGCGCGAGCACCTCCACCTCGGCCTCCCGGCCCATGGGCCTGACCGGTACAACTGGCTGGGTGCGCACTTCGATCTGGCGCACCGCGCGGACCTTCCCGCCCTCGCCCAGCCCCGGACTGAGACATCTACCCCATGGGACACCTCAGCTGTTCCTAATCAACGGCCATTCTGTTCACCTCCGCCCGGCCGGGCGGCCCGATGCTCCTGCAGTCGCGGCGCGGCAGTGCGGACGCTGTCGTCTTTGACGCAAGGCGGTCACCTGTAGGACTGCTCCAGAGGGTGCGATCAGCATGGTCCGGACCGCGCTGACGTGCATGGCGTGGATGAGCACGTCATCGGCGGCATGCGCCAGTGAGAAGCCGTCTGAAGTTGAGGGGGGAAGGAATCATATGATCATGCGAATGCCCTCAGGGGCCGACAAACTGCTCTGAACGAGGTGGAGAGATCATGTGGCCGCGAGTCAACGGTATGCGCGCACTGGAACTGGGTACTCCCGGCGACATGCGGGCCGAGCTGAACTCTCTGGTCCTGGCCGGTAGTAAGACAGCCACGACCTGCCTGCTCGACGAGTACGCCGAAGAGGCCGAGGGGCTGGAGTACGTCGGTGAGCGGCAGGAGCTCCTGGACAACGACGGTCGATCGATCGCAACCCTTGAGTACACCGGCGTGGAGGTGAAGTCCTTCACGGAGGTGACGTGGCAGCACGCCGAGGCCGAGGGCGAGGGCGACGCGTCTCTTGAAGACTGGCGCGATGTGCACCGCCGCTTCTGGCACCGTTCGGGCACACCGGTCGAGGATCACACTGTTGTCGTCTGTCTGGCCTTCCGAGTTGTCGGGTGCTCCTGACCGAAAAAATCAACGGTCAGATGAGTACGGCGAGATAGCCCTTCAGCGGTGACGGCCGTGGAGCTCTCGCGGTACGGTGCGCGCGCGGGGTGAAGCCGAACGGAAAATCAACGTTCGCGTGGGCAGGCGGCAGCGCCGCTGCCATAGCGGGAGCAGCGACAGCGCCGCTGCTCCCGCTATCAGCTGCGCATCGCCGCCCGCGCCCGCGAACTCGTCGACCAGGGCACCGCCATCGAGTCGGCCTGCCGCATCGTCATCCTCGAAGACCAGCTTGAAGAAGCCCAGCGCATCAACGCCGAACACCACCGCAGTACCTCGAAGCCGTAGGCGCCGGCAGTGGCCTGAGAACCGCGGCCCCACCGGCAGAGTGCGGGCGTTGCCCAGGCGGTATTGCCGTGGGGCTGCTGTCAGATACTCGAGTCGTGCCCAGCGGACCGCCCGGCGGGCGGGAGACCCTGTCGTCCCGCGTCGCGCCGGGCGGCCTGGAGAGAAAGGGGCTGGGCGTTCCGTTCGAGGTGCGGGTGCGGGTGGCTCCCGGGGCGGGCGGTGTGACGGCGTTGTCCCGGGAGCCTCCGGGGCTGACGCCAAACAGGGACTGGGACCCGGACGCAGCCCGCCCATCCTCTGGTCCTTGGCGCGGGGTCGGGGCAGTGACGCGCGGGGGGACGGAAAGGGCGTCACCTCATCGGCCCGTGCCCCGGCGGCGACTTCGTCCGAAAGGGCGCTGCTGCGCAGGTGGGTGGGGTGGTTCTTCACTCAGATCATGGAGGACTTGATCTGGGTGATGTCGCTGGGACGCAGCGGGATCGCGTCGCCCGTGTGGAGCGGCTCGGGCTCACGGTGCTGCCACAGCCGGTAGAAGCGGCCCTCGACGTCGTTGAATCCGAGGTGCCGGTCACCGCGCGGGTTGCTCAGGTGGGCGGTGAAGGACAGATCGTTCGGGCCAGGCTGCCAGGGCTCTCCGGCTGGCTCAACACGTCCTCGTCCTGGGCGACATCTCGTCCTACAGTCCTGCCTCAGGCGATCTCTCCTCGTTCAGGTCCGCAACAACGCGTCCGGAGGCCGCGAAGTAGGACTGGTGCTGCCCGACACGTGGCGAACGTCGCGCGGGCGGGTGACCGCCGCCCGTGGCCCGCCGCGGGCACGGCGCAGCGTCTCATCCTCCCAGTGGGCCGGCTGAGAACCCGATCAGTCGGCGCCGGGCGTGGGACGGCGTCCCCGGCCGGTCCGGCCGAAGGAGGGCCTGGACCAACTGTGTGACCTCATGCCGGTAGCCGGGGTGCTTCCTTCATGAAGAATCCTGAGCTTCGAGACTCAGCCTTCACACCGATACCGGTGCTCGCTCCCCCGGGAGGGTCTGGGCCTCGGTTCCCTCGGGCCGCTGACGGCACAGATCGAGACCGCCGCCAGAGGTCGTTTTCTCGTTTCATACCCTGCCGAAAGCCGTTGATTTTATATCAATGGCAGATATCAGTCGGCTGGTTGCCTGCTACTGCTTGAGCCTGGGACCTTAATGAGAGGTGTATGCATTGCGCACGGGAGAAGGGCCGCTCTTTTGTGGGAGCGGCCCTCGTGCGTAGGCCGGGCCGTCGGCGGGACATGCCGGGCCTACGCACATCGAGTGACCTCGACGAGAAGACTTTGCGGCGCCTACAGAACGGCGATGGTGAAATTGCTGCTCGCGGGGTGGCCGTCCTTGAGCGTGATGACAGTGATGGCGTCCCGGCGGCTGTCGCACGCCCGGGTGGGCTCTCCGATGGTTGAGACGCTGGTGGTGCCAGGTCCGCCGTTGGCGAGGATCAGCGCGCTGGAGAGGTTGATGCCGGCGCTCGGATCGACGGTGACGCAGTACAGGCCTTCGGAGACCCGGTGGCTGTCGGTTACGTTCTTCTGCCTCTCCAGAGCACCATTGAAGTCGACCTCTGCGGCCGCCCTGGCGTTCGGGGCGATGATCTCGCCCGGCGCGGCGACGGCCTGGGGGATGAACACAGCAGACAGAGCAGCAGTTCCTGCAAGAACAGCAGCGAATCGACGCATGAGCTCACTCCTGGAATTGTTTCATAGCGCTGGTGCGCTCTACGGAGTTGATTATTCGCCAGTGAACTGAGCGGCACGTTGGTAGCGGGAATCGTTCACATATTCGCGAGGTCACTCGATTGATCTTGTGCCTGTCGGGGCGCCGACTGTCGGCGTCAGGTTGTTTCCCGCCGCTGACCGGGACGGTGATTCCGACCGCAGCTGCACCCCGGCCCGGCCTCGCCGGGCCGGGGTGCGCGCGGAGATGGTAATGGAACCACCGGACCGTTCGGCCGGCGCCCCAGCATGGCCAGCTCAGTCTGGATGTACGGCGTTGTCAGCAACATGTCCTCCACCTCCAGGATCGACTTCAACACCGACCTCTCCGATGTGGGGACCGTGGCCACCATCTTCACCGACAGCAACTACGGCGGCGACTGGCAGCACCTGCGGCCAGGCAGCTACAACCGCCTCGCCGACGCTGTTGTCGTCGGCGCTGTCGCCGTCGACGACAACACCCTCAGCTCTCTGCGCGTAGCCGCCGGATTCCGGTTCACTCGGTATCAGGACCCGAGCTTCGCCGGCCAGCAGTGGACCTTTACCGCGGACACCCCTTATGTCGGCGACGACGCCAACGATCAGGCATCCTCCATCGTCGTCACGCGGATCTGAGCGGCTTTGGTACGGTTCGTTGCTGATCCTTGGTGGCGGGTCTGTTGGAGGGGGAGTGCCTGGTCCACGGCGGTGACGATGGCTTCGAGGCTGGTGTGGGCTCGGCGGGGTGGTCCTCGTACTTCGCCGAGCGCCAGATGCGTTCGATGTCGTTGAGTTCGGGGCTGCGGGGCGGGAGGCAGAACAGCTTCACTCCGGTCTTCGCGAGCTGGTCGCGGCGGTCCTTGAGCGCTTTGGCCACGTGTGCGGAGGCGTTGTCCAGCACCACGGTGCAGGGCCGGGACCGGCGCCGAACGGGCAGGCGAGCACCGACACCGTCAAGGACAAGGCGTCGGCCCCAGCCGTGCGTGTCCATTCCCGGCTCCCTGAGCGACATCGGAGCGGGGATCGACGGCACTGCGTGGGGCGTCAACGCCGGCGGCAGCATCTACCGCTATACCGGGGACCAGCCCGGCTGACACATGTCTCCCCCGCACCGGGCCACCGACGACGTCCATATCCCCCAGCACGACACCCTCGTCTTCGGCAATCGCCGGGGCGCCCGGGTCGAGCTCGTTCCCGGCACGCGCCCGAAGCGGTCACCGAGTTTGCCGCCGAGGATCAGGCAGGCGAGCGGTCATACCGAGTTACCCCGGACCTGCCACCACTGGGCTGCGGACCCGCAGTCTCAGGACCATCCCGGCACCGCGTGCGTCAGCGCGACGACCTGGCGGGCCCCGTCGCGGGGCGGCCCGCCACGGCATCCTGACCGCCACGCGCATCCGCTGACGAGCACCGGCTGTGTGTGGCGGCTGCTGGCCATCGGGTGATGCTCCTGAGGTCGGGCGCTTCGTCTGGCGGGTGCGCGTTGCGGCTGGCCAGCATGGACGCGCGCCAGGCCCGGCATGCCTGGCGGTGCCGGTGTTCCGAGAGCGCATTGCGGATGCCCGTGGCGCTCCGTCGGCGGCGAGGCTGGGCGGTCGGTTCGCCCCGGCGTGCGCCGGTGAGTGAGCTGCTTCACGACCGAGCTTCCAGAGCCCCCTCGCGGGGCGGTTTCCCATGGAAAGTCCGTGATGAGGTTGAACACGCCAATAGCGTCGTTCGGGTCGCGGTCCAGGGAGGCCGTGGCGTTGACGTGAAGGGAAACTGCATGTTCAGCAGCGGAATGACCCGTGTCATGGCATGGACCGGCGCGGGGATCGGTGTGGTGGCAACCGTGCTGGCGGGGGTGGCCATCGCGGCTCCGGCCGCCAACAGCTCCCAGGCTCCGTACGTACAGGCCGGCGCGCTGGTCAACGCGGACGCCTCGATCGTGCACTCCAAGGGCGTCAAGTCGGTGACCGCCTCGGGCCACGTCTTCTGCGTCGAGATCGGCAACGAGGACGTCGACCTGTCCAGGGCCATCATCACTGCCACCCCCCGCGACACCGCGGGCTCCACCCTCCGGGTCATCCCGTCCAACTGCGCGGGCGGAAAGGGCATCACCGTCGCCACCTACAATCCCTCCGGCGGCGGAATGGCCAACGGGTTCTACATCGCGGTCCTTTGACCTGATCTCCGCACCAGAACCCGTGCGGCCCCGTTGCACGGCAACGGGGCCGCACGATGCGCGACGAGAAGCGGATCCGGTTCAGGCGGCGTCAGTCACGGGGTTGTGCTGGTCTTCTCGTCGTGCTGGCGGAGCATGCGCATGACGGTGGCCGGTGAGGGGCGGCGGTCCTTCTTCTTGCCGGTGGTGATGACGAGTCGGGCGGCCATGTCGCGCAGGCTCATGTCCTGGCCGCGCGGGTGGAGGGCCATGGACCGCACGTGGTCGTCGGCGACGGCTGTTCCGCCGGTGGTCCTGCCGCGTTTGCGAGCGGATTCGTGGCTTTCGAGGGTGCGGTCGCGGATGTACTCGCGTTTCATCCCGGACAGGGCCGCGAGCACGGTGAACACGATCCCTCCGGGGCCGTGGGAGCCCTGGCGTTCGCCGGTCAGGAACTCCAGGCCGACGTCGCTCGCCTTGAGGTCCCCGGCCAGGGCCGCCGGGTCGATGCCGCGGCCGAGCCGTTTGTGTTCGTGGACCACGAGGGTGACGCCGACCCCGGAGGCGCGCGCCTCGCGGGCAGGGCCGACCGCCTTGCCCGGCTCGGGCCGCTGGTGGCGCGGGTGGAGATCTTCTCGGCGAGCACCCGGGTCACACCCGCTTCAGCGAGGGAGCCGAGTGGGCAGTCCAGCGATCGGCGGGCGTTGGACGCCCGGGCGTACCCCAGGCATACGTGCCCCACGGGTTCGGCGCCGGCGGGCCGGGGCGGGTCGGTCCACGCGGAGCCCGGGCCGGCGCACGGCAGGTGTTGCCACCGCGAGGGCCTTGGCGAGTTGGGGCACCAGGCGGAGCCGGGCGGTGTGCTCCTGGATCGCGACCCTGGCCTTGGAGGTTCGGCACGGCGAGTCTGCCGGGGCCGCGCAGGAGGACATCGGGCAGTCGCACGCTTCCACGCGCGTGAAGTCGTCGCTCACACCCTGACCGTTTCATGGGTACGTTTCAATTGCGCTACGTCGGCACCGCCCCTCCGGAGTGCGCCGCGAAGCTCCCGCGATGGGTGAGACGGGAGGGGCTGCGTGACCTGTGGCCAGTTCGTATTTCGGGCGGGTAGGTGGAGGCGCTGGGGCCGTCGGCGCATGGTCATGCGGTAGAGCGTCACTTCTCCTCGCCGGAAGAGGATCTCGCAGGTTTTGAGATAGAGACGGTAGCGCTGATAGGTTTCCGGGCCCACCGCTTTCTCGGCTTGTTCCCGTGCGGCGAGGAGCCGCGTGGACCAGGCACGCAGGGTGCGGACGTAGTCCTGGGGGGCGCTGGTGAGGGCGGTAAGGGAGAAGAAGGCGTCGCATGCCGCCGCGATCTCTGTCAGGCGTGGCAGGGCCGAGGCGGGGAAGACGTCGCCGGCGAAGAACGCGCCGACCGGGCCGTCGGCGTCGATGCCGCCGTCGAAGGCGATGGTCTGCAGCGACAGCGTGCCGCCGGGGGCGAGCCAGCTGTGGCACGCGGCGAAGAAGCCGCTGTAAGCCTCTACGCGCTGCCCTGGGGTGAGGCCGGGGCCGGCGAAGGCTTCGAAGGCTTCGACCGAGACGATGGCGTCATAGACGGAGTCAGGGGTGTGAAACCGCCAGTCCTCAAGGCGTGCCTGAACCTGCGGCAGGGCAAGGGAGTTGACGTGGGCGAGCTGGGCGCGGCTGAGCGTCAGCCCGGTCATCTCGCCAGCGTGGTCCTCTTCCGCGGCGAGGGCGAGCAGGCCGCCCCATCCGCATCCGATGTCCAGCAGCCGGCCGCCCCGGGGGAGTGCCGCCTGGTCCAGGTGACGCCGCAGTTTGTTTCGTTGAGCTCGGGCCAGGGCCGCGACGTCACCGGGATCGGTATCACTGGTGATGCCGTCCCAGGCGGCGGCTGAGTAGGTCAAGGTGTCGTCGAGCCACAGTGAGTAGAAGTCGTTGCCGACGTCGTAGTGGAACTCGATGTCCTCGGCGCTCGCGCCCGTCGTCGTAGTCACGCTTTCCCTGTTCCTGGTGGTGGGTGAGAGGTCTCCGGCCGCGAGGGCTCCGCACGGCGGGCCGGGGGACGGGGCGCGTGCTGGGCTTCGCCCAGGGCGTGACGGCCGACGCCCGGACCCTCCGGGGCCCCTGGAACCTCGTAACCGTGTCAGCGGGCCGGGCAGGTGATCAAATCGCCTATCACCCACACGGAGCAGCGCGTGACCTCGCCCCGGCCCCGGGCCCTCGGCTGCCCGGCCACGGACGGGGCGGGGGTGGAGACGGGGCACGGCAGTGACTTTCCTGGCCGGGCGGGGTTGTCAGGCCACAGCCGCTTTCGAAGGTCAGAGAAGAGCCATGGCAGACATCACAGTGCAGGACTTCGACGAGGCCACACTGGCCGATCTGGTGCACGAGTACTTCCAGGTGCCGCGCGACCAGCTCCATGCGGTCGCGACACTCGACGAACTGGGCTTGGACTCCCTGGCCCTGATGGAACTGATGGTGGTCCTCGAAGAGCGAAGCGGAATGGAGCTCCTGGATCGGCTGAAGGACCTGTCGTTGGTGAGCACGCTGCGCGACGCGGCACAGGTGATCAAGGAAGCGGTCGATGCGTCCGCCCGCAAAGCCGTGGTCTCCCACCCGGCAGGGCTACCCAACCCAGCCGCGTGACGGCGAGAACACCCGCCCCCCGGCTTCCCCTCACGCGCCCGACCAGGAACGGCACCCCACCACAGCCATGACCAACCACCCCATCCCACCACCCCCCGTACGCGGCCACCTCGACCTGCTGCGCGAACTCGAACCGGCCGTCGCCCATCACCTCGACCGCCATCTCAAGGCAGCATCGGAGTGGTTTCCCCACCAGTACGTCCCCTGGAGCTCGGCCCACGACTTCGAGGGCCCCCTGGGCGGCGAACCCTGGAACAGCGGCCAGTCGCACCTGCCTCCCGCCGTACGGGACGCGCTGCTCGTCAACCTCCTCACCGAGGACAATCTGCCCAGCTACCACCACGAGATCGCCACCAGCTTCGGACGTGACAGCGCCTGGGGAACCTGGGTGCACCGCTGGACCGCCGAGGAAGGCCGCCACGCAGAAGCCCTGCGCGGCTACCTGCACGCCGTGCGCGGCCTGGACCCGGTGGAACTGGAGCGCGCCCGCATGGCACATGTCGGCGCCGGCTACCAGAGTCCCCACCCGTCCCTGGCCCACGGCCTCGCCTACGTCACCGTGCAGGAGCTGGCCACCCGCGAGGCGCACCGCAACACCGGCCACGCCTGCGACGAACCCCACGGCAGACGGCTGATGACCCGCATCGCCGCGGACGAGAACCTCCACATGGTCTTCTACCGGGCCTTGTGTGCCGACCTCCTCGACCTGGCCCCCGAAGAATTCACAACCGCGTTCGCCGACGTGGTCTGCGACTTCACGATGCCCGGCCACGGCATCCCCGGCTTCCAGGGACGGGCCGCGCGCATTGCCGCGGCCGGCATCTACGACCTCAGCGTTCACCACCACCATGTGCTCCTGCCGCTGCTGCGCACCCTGGGCGTCATGGAGCGAACCGGCCTGCGCCCCGAGGGGGAGGAGGCACTGGACCGTATCGGACGGCACCTGGAAGACCTGACCGACAAAGGAAAACGGCTCGCAAACCTCCAAGACCGGATGCGACAGCGCACACAACAGACCGCCCGATCAACAGGACTGGAAGCGCGCCCCCGCCCGGCCAGTGACAAAGAACTGGAAGTGCCCCGATGACAGGTCGCGGCGATGTCGTGGTCACCGGCCTAGGCCTGATCACCCCAGCCGGCCATGACGCCGACACCCTCTGGAAAACTATGTCCGCCGGACAGTCGCTGGCCCGGAGAGACCCCGACCTGGCAGGCCTGCCCGTCGACATCGCCTGCGCCGTCCCGGATCTCGACCCGGTCGCCGAACTCGGTATCCGCCTCGCCGGCCGGCTCGACCGCTTCGCACACCTGGGCCTGATTGCCGCACGCCGCGCCCTGCACGACGCCCACCTCGACCCCCGAACCGGACGCCCCCCACGCGTAGGCGTCGTCCTGGGAGTGGGGGCGAACAGCCTGCAGACCTACGTCAAGGAGTTCACCCGCCTCGGCGAAGGCCGGGCCACCAGCGTCTCCCCCCTGGGTCTGCCACGCAGTGTGCCCAACATGGTCGCCGGGGAGATCGCCATCGACACCGGGGCTTGCGGCCCGAACTTCACCGTCTCCAGCGCCTGCGCATCCGGCACCACCGCCATCGGCGTCGCCCGCGACCTCCTCCTGGGCGGCGCCTGCGACGTCGTCCTGACCGGCGGCGCCGAATCAGCCCGCTCACGCATGTCCGCCGCCAGCTTCGCGCAGATGCGGGCCCTGTCCACCCGCACCGAACACCCCGAAGGCGCCTGCCGGCCCTTCGACGCCGACCGCGACGGCTTCGTGCTCGGCGAGGGTGCAGCCGTCCTCGTCCTCGAACACCCCGACCACGCGCGAACCCGCGGCGTGACGATCCGCGCCCGGCTGGTCGGCTACGGAGCCTCGGCTGACGCCCACCACCCCACCTCACCCCACCCCCAAGGAGCGGGAAGCGAGCAAGCCATCCGGCAGGCCCTGGCCGACGCCGGCTGCACGGCCGCCGATGTCGGACACGTCAATGCCCACGGCACCGCCACCCGGGCCGGCGATGCCGCCGAGGCCCTGGCCCTGCTCCGCGTCTTCGACACAGCCCCGCCCCCGGTGACGGCGAACAAGAGCATCCTGGGCCACGCCCTGGGGGCCGCCGGCGCGATTGAGGCGGCACTGACCGTCCTGGCCCTGGAACGCCAGGAGATCCTCCCGACGGCCAACCTCACCCGCCAGGACGCCGGACGGGAAATGGACATCGTCACGACCCGCCCCCGGGCAGCTGCCATAGAGCTGGCCCTGTCCACATCCTGCGGATTCGGAGGACAGAACGCGGCCCTCCTGTTCGCCATCCCCTGAGTCAGGCACTCCCGCCCAATCGGCACGTCCCTTCAAGCAACGGGAAGCCGGTGGCGCCGCGCCCGCTCGGGGAGAGGCGGAAGGGGACAGCGCCCGGGCAAACCGCCCCGAGGACGGGCGGCCTCCCGGACACTCACGCCTGCCGGCGCCACGGGCGGTCCGCATCGTCGTAGGCCCCGATGTAGTCGGCTGCCGCCACCGGCATGCCCGCAAAGAACTCCTCCGGCACGGCGAACGCCTCCACCAGCGCGTCGGCCTGCTGTGCCAGTTCGGTCACCAGCCGCTCCACCAGCACCGGCACCTCATCGACCTGCTCACCGGTAATCAGCCCGTGACGCAGCAGGTCACCCCCGTGAGTTTCGACGGCGCGCAAGGTGAACAGCAGATGCACCCGACCCAGCAGCTCCCGCCCCGCACCGGCGGGAAGCCCGGCCACAGCACCGAAGAGCGCTTCGGCCGCCTGCCGGTGCGCATGCAGCTCCGCAGCACGCAGCGCCGGCCCCATCGCCCCGTTGCGCCGGGCCAGGGCCTGCGCCGGGGCCTTGCGCCTGCCCTCATACGCCCGGTCCAGCCAGATGCGCTCCACCGCGGCCAGCAACTCGTGCAGCCAGCTGGCGTCGCTCAGCGTGCGACCGGGCGAACCCGGCACCAGGTGCCCGGGACGGTGGCGTAGCAGGAGTTCCGCCGCGACCTGAGTCATGATCGCCTGATTGTCACCCTCGGCGGTGATCGCGCCCTCGGCGGCCATGAGCTGCTGGACGATGCCGTTGCTGACCAGAAGGCCCTGGGCGCCGCAGCGTTCACGGATCTGGGCGCCCACCTCGCGCCCCCGCCACGTGATCCACGCCTTGGCCGCCGACACGAACAGCTCAGCGTCCACTGCGCCGGGCCCGCTGTGATCCCCCAGACGCCGGGCGGCCTCGCGGTAAAGCATGTTCATCGCGTACACCGTCGCGATCGCCTCGACCAGAGGCCCATGATGGCTGCGCAACGCGAACACCGGCAGCCGTGAGGACTCCGTCAGCCCGGTGATGTGCCGCCTACGGCCGTAGCGGACAGCCAACACCAGCCCGGCTCGCGCGGTCCCCACCGTGCCGGCGCTCAGACAGATCCGCCCACTCGTGACCCGTCCGATCGACGTCAGCAGGCGACGACGCCGCTCGGGCACATCGCTGCGAAACTCACCCTGCTCACTGATCCTGCCGTGCGGGCCGGCCAGCATCGCCTCCCGCCCCACCCGCACCCCGTCAAACCAGGTCAGGCTGTGATCGAGCGGACTTCCCAGCCGTGCGGGCAGCCGCCGCACCCCAACACCGGGAAGGACACCGGCCGCGTCGGTGAGGGGCACCACAAAGAGAAAGACCCCCTGGTCGGCGCCGTCCACGATCAGACGCGCACCCACCAGACCCGTCTTCGCCCCGCCGACCGGGCTGGTATTGGGCATGAACTTCTGCGCCCCCGCGCTCGGGGTACGCAGAACGAAACTGTCCGTCCCGCGGTCGTAGACCGCGGTCGTCTCCACTGCGGCCGCATCGTTGCCGTGCGCCACCTCCGTCAGCAGGAACGTGCCCACCCGCCGCACCGAGGTGAAGTCGCCCACCTCCCGCATCCAGGTCCCGTCCGGCCCCAGGAGGCTGCCCAGGAACAGGTTGTAATGAATGGTGGTCACCGCTGCCAGCGTCGGATCGACGAACGACAGCCACTCATGCAGACAGGCCAGCCGCACCGGATCCCGCACCAGTTCCAGCGGGTCGCCGACAACATCACCCAGCAGCCGCAGCCGCTCATACACCCACCGCAGATGCTCCTCGGCCGATGGGCACGCAGGACGCCGGAACGCCTCACCGGACAACAACCGCCGCCACGGCTCATGCCAGCCCCCTCGGCCCTCGAACACCGCACGCCGAAGAACCTCCGACACATCCACCACCGGGACCACACCTGCCAACATGCTCATGCCCGCCCAACGAAGCCCACCTTCACATGGACACGCACAGCCCCCGCCACCCGAACCGGGCCCGGCACGTCCACAGTGCACGAAGGACACGCACGGTGAACCGAGCGGTTGAACCTTGGGCTACCTGGGCACGGCACGATGACGAAGCAGGCGATCAGACGCAGGCATTGGGAGAACCGGGGGAGTCGTGACGTGTCCGTGCACGAGAGGGAGCCATCACGGCAGATATCGGAGTTCTTACGGCTCGCTGCCGGGCGCGCCGCCGCCTACCTGAGCCGGTCCGTCGGGGACGGTGGGGTGCCGTCGGCAGAACTGTCACTCGATCCAGGGTTCGGGGAGAGCTTCTCCAGTGCCCGTGCGCGTGGAGTGCTGCGGGATCGTTTCGGCATCGACTCCGGCTTCGACCTGGCCGGTGAGGCGTTCTCGGCCATGGTGACTCTCATGCTCCAGCCGCTGCCCCAAGACTGTGCGGGCAAGGGGCTGGTGGCCCAGTTGGGCTCCCAGATTGAGGCGGTCCGATGGCGCCGGCGATACCGTTTCTTCCCCCACCGCAACGGCTTCCCGGCAGACACCGACTGCACAGGCATGGCGGTTGGCGCCTTGCACAGGCAGGGGCTGCTCTCTGCCGCAGACCTCGATGGATACGTACGTGACCTTCTCCGGGCCGCCGCCCCGACCGGCATAACCCCCGCCCACCGCCCCGGCGACGACGCGGCCCTCGTCCCGGGGGTTCCCCTCGTCTACTGGGAGGACGACGCCGAACCCGGCACCGGGCGCCGCGGGCGCAAACACGATGCGGTGGCCTGCGCGAACGCCCTCTACACTGTCCAGCTCTGCGAAAGCCGGGCCGCGGAGGCCGCGGAGTTCACCGACGCCTCGCACCGGTACCTCGCCGACCATCTGCTCTCCGGCCGCTACCTGGCCGGCACCCGCTACTACCCCTCCCCGGACGCATTCCGCTACGCCCTCTCCCGGCTCTGCGCACGATTCCCCACAAGTGCACGAGTGCTGTCCGACCCCCTGCACCGGGCATTCAGCGAACGTGAGGCGACCACCTCCGCCAGCACACCACCCGGTGATCCGGACAACGTCCTGGACGTGGCCCTCAGGACGCTGACCGCCGACAACCTCTCCCGCTCGGCCGGCCAGGCCGAACGAAGGCTGCTGCTCGCGCAGACACAGCGACGAGACGGTTCGTGGCCCGCCTGCCCCTACTACCGGATGGGCCGCTTCCCCGTCTACTTCGGGTCCCCCTACCTCACCACCGTCTTCGCGCTGAAAGCCCTCCAGACGCGCGAGAACTCCAGCCCCGACCATCAGGGCCGCCTGCCCGTCCATGAAGTCGCCCCCTGAAGCAGCCCAGCCTCCGTGTGAGGGGTTCAAAGCCGGGTCGGGTTCCAAGCCCGGGACAGGGAGGGCGGCTAGAAGAGCTGGTGGGGCGCGGTGGCTTCGCGGGAGTGACTCGTTGCAGCGGCGGTGTACCGGCGGGCCTGGTAGTGGTAATCGAAGCAGCCACGGACGAACTTCGCATAGCCGGCGGCGCAGTCCAGCGCGTCCGCGCCGTCTTGGCCGGTGATCGCGGCCGCGTCGAGTTGGACGGCGAGATCGCGCTCGGCGTCGAGTATGCGCTGGGCGCATTCGGCGATCAGGCCGTTGACCTCGTCCACGGCTTCCTGGAGCGGTGAGCCGTCGTGGTGCTGGACCAGGAGGACCGCGTTGTGGAAGGCCCCCGCATTCTTGTCCCGTTCCAGGGACCACAGGTCGTTGTGGAGCCCCACGTACCCGGCCGCGGCTTCCCGCAGTTCGCGAAAACTGGAGAAGTGCCGCACCGTCTCCGGGAGATCGACGCCCACCGCGATTTCGACCAGGTCGAGCCATGTGTACGCGGCGACGGAGACGCAACGTTGCCGCCGATACGCCGCCAGCGTCGGGACCCGCTCGGCCAGCTGGTCGACGAGCCCCTCGTAGTACGACCACAGGTAGGCCCTGATGTCGTCGCGGAGCATACGGCACCAGGCCGGTGACCTGCCCTCCACAAGGCGCTCCCACGTGCCGGCGAACGCCCGCGCCGATGCCGAGCCGCCGACTGGGGCTCCGTCGAGGACCGGGAGGAACGTGGCGAGGGCGCGCGCGCAGCGGGCGGGGTCCTGGCCGTCGGGGCCGTCGTCGAACTCGTCGTCGATGACGAAAGTCCACGTCGCCCACTGCACGAGCAGCTCCAGTGCATCCGGCGCGGCGTCTGGGTAGGCCAGCGCGGTGACCAGCGGGATCCGGGTGCGCTCAAGGGAGCGCCGCGACTGCGCGGAGCGGCAGATGGCGGACTCGTCGAGCCACGCATCGAGCGAGGTCTGCGCTCGTGCGAGATGGGGATTCGGCTCGTGCGCGGGAAAAGGAAGACGGACCTCCGGCATGCGGATGCCGTCCATCCGGGAAGGGAACGGCCCGTCAGCCGCTCCGCTGAGCAAAGCCGTGTCCACAGCTGTCTCGTCCCTCACCGATCATCCCCTCCCAAGGCCCCTCGGCCAGCGTACGGTGGCCAGATTGCCCGCGACCCGCGATCTGGACGGCCGCCAGCGACTTCCCCGGACGACCGGACCACTTCCCCGGGTAACTTTCGAACAGCACATGGGCCTGGATGCCGGGCAGGGTCCCGCCGGCCACGGTGTCGGCGAGGGCAGCGAGGCCCTGGTAGTGGCGGATGGGGCTGGGGCGGCGGGCTGCTGCGGGTCCGTCTCACCCGGGGCGGCCGCCGTACGCCGGGAGCGCCGGCGGATGACGTCGGGCAGGCTGCCCGGTCTGACGGCGTGCTCACGGAATCTGTCAACTTCCGTAGAGCCGAAGGCCGCGGCAGTACCACTGGAGCGCTAAGACGCGCGGGGGCCCGAGCTGCCCGGCTCCGCCGGCTGAGGAAGGGGTGACTGGGAGGATTCCTGGGGGGCCTCCCCGAAGCAGACACAAACAGTGTGGTCCGGGCCCAGGCAGGTGCCGCTCTCCGCGCCTTTCAGCTGGCACGCGAAATTGCATGCACCCTCGTCGGGGCACAGGGTTCCGGGAGCGCAGCGCGGAGCGTTCGATTGCGGGGACGCCGAGGCTCCGGTGGCTCCGCCGAGGGCCAGGACGATCGTGAGAGCGGCGACGGCTATGCGGACTCGCATGGGCTTTCCTCCTGATGGGGGTTGAATTCGTAGGCCAATCTCAGCGGGTTCGGGGTGCGGGTGCGCGCGGGACTGCTCCGTCCGTGGCCCACGGGCTTCGGCGTAGTCCCGTGATACCTGGTGTGTGATCGTCTGAGGCCGAGCCAGTGCGAGGGGCAGCTGACGCCCAGCCGGGGCGCCGTCGCCGGCAGGCACTGCCTTCTCGGGGCGACGGTCGGGGAATCCTGGTTCTGGCTCTCCCCCACCGGCTTCACGCTCCTGACCGCCCTCTACGCGGTGAAGGGCCTGCGCCTGTTCCGCGCCCGCCGCCCCGCAGCCTGACCCGCACGAAGCGCCCCAGCTGGACACTCATGCCGTCGCCCACTCCACTTCACCCCGAGTGCGGCCAGCTGCTCTGCTGCTCCGGGCTCAGCCCAGCGGGCCTTTGAGCCCGGGATGGCCCGGCATGCGACCGGGATTGGGCTGTTGCTTGCCGACAGTTTTGTGTTCTCGTGTTCGGGTGGTGGGGGACGATGTCTCTGTGATCAACGGGAATGTCTCTTTATGTCTGGCGGCGGGGCGTGGCCGTCGTGTTGCTCAGCTCGGTGACGCGGCGGCGGAGTGGGGCAGACAGGTGCCGGAGGATCCGGGTATTACCGAGCTGGCCGATCTCTTCGAAGCGGCTGCCTCTGCTGTTCCTGCTCGGCCCGGCGGGCCAGGGAACGTCGACAGGGCCTTTCTGGCCGGTGTGGTGGAGGATTTGAGGGCGGCTGCCCGGCTCGGCGGCCTGCTTCCCGCAGTAACCGTGTGGCACTTGCACCGCGCCATGGAACAGGAACGCGCCTTGCGCCAACACCTGCACCCCGGGGCGCCGGCGGGATGAGTGGAGGGTGCGCCGCCCGCCTCGATTCCCTCGATGCCGCCCGGCGCCTCGACGCTCTGAACCGCCGGCCGTGAGCGTCCAACACAGCAAGAGACCCCGGACGCTACGTCCCGGGGTCCCGCGGTGCACTGTGACGTGTCCGGCAAGGTTCAACGACCGGCCACGGCCCGGTGTCACGCCCATTCCGCCCCGAGCTCTCCGCGAGCACGTCGAGCGGCCATGTCCGCCGGGGCCGTAAAGCGGTGGACAGTTTTCCGGTGCTGGGCGAGCATCTCCGCGATGAACAACGAACCATTCTCCGTCCGTAAACGTGTCCGCTTCGTCGAGCTCAGCGCGAAGGCGCTGCGGGCGCTTGCCGACGGCGATCTTGCCGCCGGCAGCGCCGAGGCCGGGGTCGCCCTTGACGAGCACTTCGTCTGCGACCGGGCCCGCTGGATTTTCGGATATCGCGCGGACCAGCTCGCCGGGGACCCGTCTGTCGCGCCCTGGATCACGCGGGCCGCGGTGTCCGAGCCGGACGGGGCCGTCGTCGGTGACGCTGGGTTCCATGGGCCGCCGGACGAGGTCGGCATGGTCGAGGTGGGCTTCACCGTCGTGCCCGGGTATCGCCGCCAGGGCTATGCCCGCGCCATGCTGACGGCGCTGCTCGTCAGGGCCGCCGCCGAACCCGGTGTCAGGACCGTGCGGGCCCGTATCAGGTCCGACAACAGCGCCTCCCTGGCCACCATCACGGGCTTCGGTTTCACACCCGTCGGCGAGCAGGGGAACGAGCGCGACGGGCTCACGATCGTCTTCGAGGTCCCAGCAGACGTTGTTCAGGCCGAGTAGCGCTGCGGCCCAGGCGGCCATGGTGAGCGTCCGAATGGGCCGTGACATGAGACGGGCCGCACGGGTTGGGCGAGTTGTGAAGCCGACCTGGGCCCGAGCGGCCTGTTCCCATCCTGCCCTGACCGGCGTCTCACGCACACATATCGACGAGTAGCTACCAGAGCCTGCCAATGTGTGGGAAGCCGCGCGGCAGTCCGCGCTCCGCGAGGCCCGGGGCGGGAGCACCGGCTGGCGGAGGGTGTCGGCCGAAAGCCCAAGCCGGTCTTCCTCTGATTCCGTGAGGCAGCTCGCCGGTGCCGGCAGGGCTATCAGGTGACCGGTCGGAGCACCGACACGCCCACCGCCGGGCCCGCCGCGCGGGCCGGCCGGTGTGGGTGCGTCGTGGGTCTCGCTTCGGCCCTTCCCCGTCCGACCGCGGGCCGGGAAGCGTGCCCCGCTCCGGTTCTGCGAGCCAGTAGCGCGTGAGGTGCCGATGCGGATCACTGTAGGCGGACCGTCCGTGGACGAGACGCTGATTGTCCCAGAGCAGGATCGCACCCTCGGCAAACAGGATGGAGGTCTTGTTCAGACGAAAGAACTCCACGATCTGATCGGCCAGTTCGGCCTCTTACACGCCCAGTGCCCCCGATCGGGAACTCTCCTCGTCGACCACCGGGGCATACGACCCCGTCCTGAGCAAGTTGTAGCTCATGCGGATGATCGAGCGCCCGGCCGTGGAGTCGACGACGGGACGACGGATACTGGAACCGCCGAGCTCCTCGTGGTCGTAGGAAAGCCACTCGCGCGCACATCGTGCAGCGAGAGACCTCGTCCAGAGACGCGGTGAAGGTGCGCAGACCGGCCAGTTCCGTATGCCCACCGCCGCACGCCGCCTGGACACGACAATGAAGCACCACCTGTCGAGGAGGCACCCGACACCCTGCACCGTCCTGTCAGGTCAGTGTCGATGGAGTGTTGTGAGGGCGGTGTAGGCGGGCTGGAGGATTTTGCTGCCGCGGCGGTACTTGGTGTTGGACAGGGCGAGCAGGGCGCTGCGGTGCTGGGGGTTGAGGCCGATGAAGGCGTGGAAGCCGCAAGTGGCGCCGGAGTGGTGGTACAGGAGAGTGCCGTCGGGCGGGGGCGGATGTTCCATATGAGTGCCAGGCCGCGGCCGCCCCGGTGAGGGAGCTGCAGCCGGGGCTGAAGGACGTCACCAAGGAGGGAAGCCGAACAGCAGCGCGGGACGACCGTCACCCCCGCGATCAGTGGAATGTTCCAATGCGGCTACTTGCGTTCGGTCAATTCGCGCCAATTTACCGAAAAGGCACTCTGTTGCCGCCGTTCTCGGTCGCGGTGCCTATTCCGCCTGGCGCGGCAGCCGCAGACGTAGCTCGTAGCCGCCGTCGGCGGTGGGGCCCGATTCGAGCGTGCCGCGCAGGATATCGGCTCGCTCGCGCAGACCCATGAGTCCGTGGTGCGAGCCGGGCAGAGGGAGCGCTGGCCGGGGCGCGGAGGTATTGGTCACGGTGACGCCGAGGCCGTCCTGGTCGTGCCACAGCAGGATGGCCGCCGTGGCGCCAGGGGCATGTTTGCGGACGTTGGTGAGGGCTTCCTGGACGGTTCGGTAGAGGGTGCGCTGAACCGTGGCGGGGAGGCCGGCGGGAAGGCCGCCCTCCAGACAGGCCTCGATGCCGCTGCCTTCGACCAGCCGGTGCAGGTCGGCCAGGGTGGGCTGCGGGGTGAGCTCGGTGACGGTGCCGCCGGAGAGCCGCAGCAGAGTCACCATGTGCCGCAGTTCGTCCAAGGTGCTGACGCTCAGCTCCCGGATCGTTCGCGCGGCCTCCTGCGCTTGCCTCTCCCTGGCGGACACTTGCAGTGCACCCGCCCGTACGGCGATGAGACTTACCTGGTGGGAGACCACATCGTGCATCTCGCGGGAGAGCTGAGCCCGCTCGCGCGCGAGCACCTGCTCGGCGTGCAGGCGGCGCTCGTGGTCTCGGGACTCCTCGACTTCGGCCAGACGCAGGGCGACGTCTCCGCGGGCCTGGACGAGCTGGCCCAGGAAGACGGGGGCGGCGGCCGTGGCAAGCAGATAGACGAAGTCGACGAACGTCCGGGCCGCGCCGTCCTCTGCGTATTCGGCCAGCGGCCAGGGCGTGGCGTTGGCCGCGGCGGAGGCCAGAGCGCAGACGGTCAGCAGGAGCCGGCTACGCGCTCGCCCGGCCAGCGTGTAGAGGGTGACGAAGGGAATCAGCGTGAGTGAGAAGAACAGGGTGGCGGGCAGGCCCAGCACGAACAGAGCCGGTGGGTAGCGCCGTCGAACGACGAGGGCGGAGCACGCGAGCGCACCGTATGCCACCTCCAGGGGGCTGCCGCCATCCAAGTTGAACCACAGATCAAGGGCTGCGAGACAGACGAGCGCGGCGTCGGTCAACGGCGCGGGTACGCGAAGCGAACGCATCGCTCGCACTCGGGCAGGCCGTCTGCCCTTGGGCAGGAGAACCCGTGCAGCTCCTGCCGTCCGTCTCACCGGCGAGGTCCGGGCAGAGGCCCTTGCACGGACCTCCGCCAGGCCGACCCGGCACGCAGAAGTCCGGCCCGCTGAGCAAGCAGCGCCGCCTGGACCCGTCCAGCCACTTGCAGCTTGGTCAGGATCGCGCTGACATGGTCCTTGACCGTGCTCGCGCTGAGGTGGACGCGGGCACCGATGTCGGCGTTCGACAGGCCTTCGGCGACCAGAAGGAGCACTTCGCGTTCGCGGTCGGTCAGCAGAAGCAGGCGCGGCATGTCTTCGTCGGTGCTGCTCTCCTTGGGCATTGCATGGACGATGGCGCTGGATGCTTTGGGGGAAAGTACGACGCCGCCCGCTGCGAGCGTGCGGACCAGCTGGCCGAGCTGCTCGGGTTCGGTGTCCTTGAGGATGAAGCCGGCTGCCCCGGAGCGCAGCGCTTTCATGACGTACTCGTCGGAATCGAACGTGGTCAGCATGGCGACTACTGGCGGTTCGGCCATGGAGCGGATCTCCCGCAGAACGGCGAGTCCATCGGTATCGGGCATGCGGATGTCGAGCAGGACGACATCTGGCCTCGCCCGGCGCATCGTGTCCACCGCCTGGCCACCACCGCAGGTGGCGACGACCTCGATGCCGCCTACCGCATTCAGGATGAGCTCGAACCCGGACCGGATCAGGGCTTCGTCGTCCACCACCAGTACCCGGATCACCTGTACCTCCTCTCGCTGCCGCTGCCGCTGCCGCTGCCGCTGCCGCTGCGGATCGGCGCGGACAAGGACAGAGACGGAACCCATCGCCGCACCTGCCGCGCGTGCGCCCGACCGCCACCCGGCGGGTCGAGGCCCACCGACCGGCGGGGTCGCCCCCAGCTTCCGGCGGATGGCGATCGCCCCGCGCAGCCAGCAGCTTAGACGGATGAACAGGAACGCACATACGGCCGGTACCCCCAGGGGCGCCAAATGGTTCGCGGGCAGCGCCCGCAGGGGACTCATCGTGACTGCTGCCGCACTGGCCGTCATGCTTACGGCCTGCGTCATGGACGGCGGCGGTGGCTCCGCCCACCCATGGCCGAGCGACATCGACGGCACGTGGCAGAGCGCCGGATACGGCACCGTCTACGTGATCAAGCAGAACAAGCACAGCGGTGTGCGGGAGCTTTCCGTCTACGAGAATTCCGGCACGAGCTGTGTCAAGGGCGATGCCATGACGGCACTCGGCGGCGAGCGTGACAGCGGAGGCGCGGTGTCCTTCGGCGAGGACGGTGACCGCGAACTGACCGTCCGCAGGCAGGGTGGCCACCTGCTCGTTCAGGAATTCGGCTCGGTCGGTCACATCAGGATGAACCGCCTGACGGCGCTCCCGCACTGCCCGTCCGAGACACCGAACGACGGCCCCGCCCGTCGTCTGAAGACCTTGGACGCGTTCTGGCAGAACCTGTCGGAGCACTACCCTCCTTACGCGCACCGACGCCTCGATCTGCGTGACCGGGAACGTGACCACGCGACCCTGAAAGGCAACAACACCGACCGCACGCTGGAAGCTCTGCTGCGACGTACCGTCCGCAAGCTGGGTGACATGCACACAGGCATCACCTGGGAGGGCGAGAGCAGCTACGGACTGCGGCCAGGCACCCGCGATTCGGCCGATCTGACCGACGCCGATATCGAAGCCGCACGGTCCGCCATCAAAGTCCGGCTGGGAGCCGAACTGCGGCCGGTCATCGAGGGAAAGGTGGAGTACGCGACCGGCTTGCCGGGCGGAACAGGCTACCTGCGGATCACTCAACTCGAGGAGCTCGACGGCGAGGAAAGCAGCTACGACGACGACCTCGCGCGGTTCAAACGTGCCCTGGATACAGTATTCACCCAGGGCGCGAGGGATCACTGGCGCGGCCTGATTCTCGATCTGAGGCTCAACGACGGCGGACACGACGCACTCGGGCAGGAACTTGCATCCCGTCTGACCAGGCATCCACATGTGGCGTTCAAGAAGCGCGCCCGCGATCTCAGCGCCCCCAGCGGATTCACCCCGTACGAGACGGTGAACGTCAGACCCAGCAGATACCCGGGCTTCCACGGGCGGCTCGCGCTGCTGGTCAGCGACCTGACCGTCAGCGCCGGCGAGACGACAGCGATGACCCTGCTGAACCGCAGCCCGGCACCCACACTGATCGGCCGCGACACACAGGGCATCTTCTCCGACCAGCTGTCACGAACCCTGCCCGGAGGCCCGTCACTTGACCTCAGCAACGAGGACTACCGCAACTCCGCCGGGCAGAGTTTCGAAGGCCGTGGTCTTCCCGTCGACGCCCGGTTCCGTACGCCTGTCTTCACGTCCGCCGAGCTCGAAGACGGCTGTGACTCCGCCCTTGCCATGGCCCTCGACGACCTCGGGCACAGGAAGGCCGGCACAACACCTCGGTGCCCCACGAAGAGCGGCGGATAGGTCTGGTTGTTGATGCGATCTCGTCAAGGACACCGTCGGCCTGAAGGTACGGCTACTCGGCGCTGTCACGTTGGCTGGTTGAGTGGGATGATCTTCGGGTTGATCATGCTGGAGAGGGTTGTCCGTGGGGGACGGTCGCCGTCGTACAAGGGCCATCGGTGCCCGGTCGAGGTGATCTCCCACTGTGTGTGGCTGTACTTCCGGTTTCCGCTGTCCTTCCGTGAGGTGGAGGAGCTGATGCTCGAGCGCGGTGTCGTCGTCTCGCATGAGACGGTCCGCCGCTGGTGTGCCAAGTTCGGGCAGTGCTACGCCAGCGCGCTGCGCCGCCGGCAGCCCCGGCCGGGCGACAAGTGGCATCCGGACGAGGTCTTGAAACGGCTGAAGGAGCCACACACCATCCGAGCCGTGCCGTTCCCGTCACGCACCTGTGCCGTGCCTGTGGCGAGCCTGTGTCATTCCCGCCTCAGCCTGATATGGGCGTCTCAGCGCGCCTCGCTGACGCTCCGTCGAACGTTCCGGCTGTCGCATGGGCAGCCCTCACTGCCGGTTAGGATAAAATGACACACAAGGGACGCATCGTCTTCGTGGTTGCCCTCACTACCCTGGGGCTCGGGCTCACGGCCTGCAACGGCGAGGACTCGGCAACGACACAGGAATCGCCTTCGGCCTCCGCCCCGGAGTCGTCCGACCCGAGCAGCAAGAGCCCGTCCGCGGGCACCGGCGACGACGCTGCCGCTCCGGCCGGTGATGTCGCCGCACCGGGCACGAAGGTCAAGATCGGTGACCGAGCGGTCCTGCCGTTCACGTACGGGACCGACAAGAAGGGCACCATCGCCGTGACTGTCACGGCGATCGAGAAGGGGGCCGAGGCCGACATGGCCGCCTTCGGCGACAAGGCGAAGGGAATGACGCCCTACTACATCCGGATGAAGGTGGAGAACGTCGGTGGCACCGACCTGTCGTACGCGTCACTGAAACTGCGCGGAAAGCTGGATGGCAGCGGCTCCACGGGCGTAGTTCTGATCGGCGACCTCCCGGGCAAGTGCGACAGCGAATCGGCACCCCGCGACTTCACCACCAAGGGCGCGTCGTACGAGACCTGCTCGCTCAGCGCCACGAAGACCGATCCCATCGCGGCTGCCTCGTTCGAGGAGGGTGACGCGTACCGCGACAGCCCGGTCCTCTGGACCAGCTGACCACCCGTTCCCGTGTCCGCGCGCCGGGCATCTCGTCCTTGACGGAATGCCCGGCCGGAGTCCGGCCCGCGCTCTACAGCTTTCCGGCGAGCAGCACCGTGCGGTGGCCGCCCAGCCTGAGGCCGACCTCACCGGTGAAATCGGACGTGAGTTCCGCCCAGCCCCAGAACGTGAACCCGAGGTGCCCGCACGTAGTAGTCGTCCTCCCAGCTCCACCGGTCGATCCCGGGCGGCAGGGCGCAGGACGGGCCGTGCACGAATCCTTCGCCCCTTCCTCGGCCCAGTCCTGGAACCGCCCCTCAGGGGTCCCAGGCGGACTCGATGGGCTCCCACACCTCGTCGCCCCCTGACCCTCCCCGCCGTAGCCGCGCTCCTGTGCGCGCTCCACGACCTCGACGACCTCGCAGCTATGGGCCTGCACCCCACCCGGCACACCACCCGCGTCAGCGCAGCCACCACCGGCACCACCCCCGTCACCCTGGAACTGTCCGACACATCCGACCGGGGGAACTGACGTGGCCGCCCGCCGACTGCGCCTGCTTCTCCGCCACCTGACCCTGCGCACCCTGGGAAACACCGCACTCCTCCAGCAGCACCCCCACCACCAGGCCCACCGGCCGCCCTGCGCACCCCGCTGCACCGAACAGATGCCGTGCGTGCCCCGGCCCCGCACGGGCGAGGAGTAGGCCGCCCGGACTGCCTGCCGCGCCGCTGTACTTCCGGGATCGCAGGATCGGGGTGTGGAGTCCCCGATCAAGGTGGCGCTGGCCAACGCGGTGCCGGTACGGCCCGCAGGCGACGGCTGGTTCTACGAGCCGAAGTTCGACATCCACAGAATGGTGCTGCGCCGCAGAGGAGGACAGTGTGGTGCTGCACGCGAGGTCCGGGCGGGTCGTCACCAGAAGGTCCACACCACCCAAGTGATGACGGCCAGGAGAACTCCGGCAGCCATCAAGGGCAGACCCCAGCGCCTCCGACGGGCGAAAGAACCGGAGTAGCTCGCGTGGTTACTCAGGGCACTGGGGCCGTCGGCCCCCTGTGAACCCGCGGTTTGCCCCACGATGGTTACCATCGGGCCCTCCCTTGGAGACCATGTCCATTCTCCGGTCTCCAGCCGGGCGCCTTCCCGCAGTCCTCCGCCGCCGTCCCGGCGCCATCGGATTCCTCCGGCATCGGTGAACTCGACGTTCAACTGCATCGGTGACCTTGTGGCGGTCTGTGCCTGCTGCTGGGGGAGAGGAAAGGACCGGGAGCTGGACGATGGGATGCTTCCCGAGATACTCACGACCCGGGCGTCGGCGATCTGCGCGCCAAGGTCCAGAACAGGTTGGTTGCTCAGGTTGGTAACCAAGAGTTCAGCAGTCTGCAGGCCCTCGGCGAGAGCGGAAGACCTCATGACGACGCGAATATCGATCACGGACGCTTGGGCAAGAATTTCTGCTCGATCGAGGTCCGCCTGCCGGGCCGCCATCTGCCGTTCAAGGATTTCCAGACGGCGCTCCTTCGCTTCGAGTACTGCGGCCAGACGCACTTGGTGCCGGTGGGCAAGGAAACTTACCGTCAGCGCTCCGAAGGCGATCAGTGCGGTGACGATGATGCCGATGGCTTCGATCACGAGAACACTCTGGCGATTCCATCCGTCGTAGTCAGCCGGTCTCGTGAATCAAAGCCAGTCCAGAGCCAGAACGAGCCGGTCACTGCGGCGTCGCGCCACGCTGTGCGACCATGCCGCGCGTCCGCAGGCACCCGCAATCGGGCCCGGCCGGGACCACGGCGCACCGCGCTGCACCCGCGGGCCGGGGCCGGTAGGCGGTTGGGCCGCACGGACCGTCCGCCGCGCCGCTGTACTTCCGGGGTCGCAGGATCGGGGTGTGGAGTTCCCGATCAGGGTGGCGCTGGCCAGGGCGGTGCCGGTGCTGCCGCGCGGGCCGGGCTGGTGGTACGAGCCGAAGTTCGACGGCCACCGGATGGTGCTGCGCCGCACGGAGGACAGTGTGGTGCTGTACGCGAGGTCCGGACGGATCGTCACCAGCCACTGGATGGACCTCGCGACCGCCGGCATGCACGCCCTGGCCCCGGGGACGGTCCTGGACGGCGAAGCCGTCATCTGGAAAGACGGCCGCCTCGACTTCAGTGCGGTCCAGTCCCGTGCCGCCTCCACCCTGTCCCGCGCCCGTACCCTTGCCGCGTAGTACCCCGCCTCCTACATGGTCTGGGACGTCCTGCACCACCCCGCCCACGGCGATATCACCGCCCGCCCCTACACCGCCCGCCGCGCCCTCCTGGCCGAGCTCCTGGAGGGTGTCGGTCCGCCGGTTCAGGTGGTGCCGTCGAGCGGCGACTACGAGGTGGCACGAGCGTGGTACGAGTCGTTTCGGTCGCTGAGGATCGAGGGGATCGTCGCGAAGCGGGATGCCCCCTATCCCGCCGGCAGGCGTGGCTGGGTGAAGGTGGGACACGCCGACACGGTCGAGGCCGCGGTCGTGGGGTTCACCGGTCCACGGGCCCGGCCCCGGCGTCTGGCTCTGGCCCCGGTAGGGGAGGGCGGGGTGCGGCTGTCGGCACGTCTCGCCGCGGGGCTGGCCGCGCGGATCGGCCGGGAGCTCGCCGGAGCGGGCGAGACCGGTGGGGGAGTGGTCGAGGGGGAGGCATACACCGGCCTGGCTGCGGCTCTCGTGGTCGAGGTTCTCGCCGGGGCGGGCCGCCACGGCGTCCTGACCGTCACGCGTATCCGCTGACGCGCCGGCCACGGGTGACCTGTTGCAGCGATGGTTGAGCGATTCTCACCGAACATTGAGTGCGGGCCGCGTCCCTGTGCCGGGACACGTCAGTTGCCACCTGGACACGCTTGTTGTCACCGCGGGCGCGAGCCAGGTCGGGGCTGTGCCGCTCGATGATCTCTTCGTGAGCGGCCAGGCCGAGTGTTTGGCAGTGGCCGCCGAGGGCGACTTGAATCGGGGAGGGTTTGCCAGCCACTCGGCGCAGGGGCAACGCCCCTGCTTCGTCAACGAGCGGTTCGAGGGTGCCGGTCGCGGCCGACTTCCTGGCCAAGGACCTCGACAAGGGTCAGGCTCGGCACAGCAGGTCTCAAGGTGCTCCTGGTCACGGGCAGGCCGTCACCGGGAGCACCGTGTGCTCAGCTCGCGGCCCGCGAGTCGAAGTCGACCATGAGGTCGAGGTCGGCCAGGCAATGGTCGTCAACGGTGAACAACAGAACCTGCACGTCGATCCTGCCCCGCGAGGTCTCCTTGGGGAGATCCATGGTGAGGGTCAGCTCGACCGCGCCGCGCGCGATGGGCCCCTCGCCGGGGCCCGGGACAGCGGTCAGGCTCCAGTCGGACGTGTCCCCCCTCAGCTTCTTCAACAGGTCGTACTGCTTTTCGAACGGCTTGGCCATGTCGGGCTTGACCCAGACCTTGACGTAGGCGCCGTCAACGATCTTCCCCGCGGACATCGCCCTGATGACGGCCTTCAACGTGCTGCCTGGTGCCGGAGGGTCCGGCGTCATGGTGATGCTCTCGATGTGAAACGGACCCAGCCGCGGGACCTTGTTCCTGTAACCCCAAAATAGTCATGTACATATCGTAGCGTCACGACTCCTCAGCGTGAGCGCAGAGTTTCGCGCAATGATCCGCTTCGGAAGCGGCGCTGGCCCCATGGCGACTGACGTGCAGACGCCCCTCCACACGGTGGAAGCTACGGGTGGCGGGGTGCCGCCTCCGGAGGTACCTACCGACCTGGCCGGGGCGGCGGTCAGACCAGGGCGACATCGTCGTCCGCAGGTCTCATGCGCCCGCGCGCGACGTCACCCCTCATGGCCACCAGGGAACCGACCGCCGAGAGATCTCGGGCGGGGATCTTCGAAACCGGTGACGGCAAGACCGGCCATGCTCCGCATGGTGACAACAACGATGGCCAAACGGTGCCAACCAGCCTGTCCCAGCACGGCAAACATGCAGGTCACGCTCAATAGACGGTGACAACTGGCGTGTCTCGGCACAGTTCCAGGTCAGAAGCCTGCCCAGCTCTCAGCTCGCGTGGCCGCGTGCCAGCTGACGCGCGGCGGGAATCGCCACACTCGTCTCTTCCGCCGATCAGTACAGCGCTCTGACCAGCGCGCTTAACCATCGGTGAGAAAGAGCGTTTCTGGTTGCGCAACGGGTTGCGTGCACGGGGGTGCGGGGTGTTCGCGCAGGCCGGGTGCCGTGGGTCAGCGGGTGCCGGGCGCCGACACCTCTCCCCCCGCCGGAGGGGAGAGGTGTCTGTCCGCCGGCCCGGCCGTGGTGGCCGTGTACGTCTCCGGCGCCGTTGTACGTCACCGAGATGACGTACAACGGCGAGGACCAGGAGCACGGGCACGGCATCGGTCTGCAAGAGACCCCGGGCGGGAGGGCCCGGGATCTCCGTGTGACATGACGTGACGTCTGTCCCGACCGGGTCAACGACCGGCCACGCCCGGTGTCACGCCCCGTGGGCGCCGTACGTCCGGGCGGTGGCACCCGCGGGCGGCCCTGCGGTTTGCCGCAGGGCCCCAGAGCATCCGTCAGGCGGCGTCCTCGTCCTGGGGCCACACCTCGTCCAGGAGGAGTTCGGCGCAGCTGCACGATTCCGGGTCGGCGAAGGTCGGGTACATGCAGTCCTCATGGTGGTCCTGGCTGTCGTACAGGATCTCGGTCACGCGGGTCCTCCTGTTGGGCGCAGGTTCGCGTCGCGCAGGTCCGCGCTGCTCAGGTACACGCCGCGCAGGTCTGCCTTGTCCAGAGCTGCCTCGAAGTCGCCGAGGGTGAGGGTGATGTGGGGGAGCTTGGCGCCATGGAGGTCGAGGAGGAAGGTGCCGTCCCGGGTCGCGTCGCGGGTGGCGAGGACAGTGAAGGCGGCGTGGACGTCGGCCGCGACGTCCTGGCCCTTCGCCGGGGGCTTGGCGGCGTGGGTGCGGATGTAGGTGGCGAGGACGTTGGCGATGGTGGGCTGGTCACGGTGGGAGTCCTGCATGATCCGCTGCAGGGCGTAGATGCCGCCCAGCCGCACGTCCACCTTGTCCTCACCGAGGTTTCCCACCGCCGCCGTGTACCGGTCGGTGATCTGCCCCTCCTTGGCCAGCGCCTGCTCATTGGCCTGTCTGGTCTGAACGTTCGAATACCAGAGACCCACCACCGCCACTACAGCGGCGACCACGACCGTGAACAACTCGATCCGCCGCGCCCAGTCCAAACCCTCCGCGGCAGTAGCAGGGGCAGGGGGAGTGGGAGTGCCTGGTGGCCGGGTGGAGCCTGCTCCCAGGCCGACGGAGGTACGGGCAGTGAGACGGGTGGTACGGCGTAACCGCGGGCGACGGGCAGGCGTGGGAGGCATACCTGTATTCGATCCCAACACCCCACGCCGGCGCAGCGATTCGCTTCGATCAGGCTGAAGCCCCTGTGCGGCACACCAGTGGTGTGGCGGGTTTCCGGAAGCGGCGCCATTCCAGGGGTGCCGACCCGCTCCGGACCTGCCTTCTGGCTGGATTGCTCACATGTAGGGGCGTCTGCCTCGCACGGTGGGGTGGTGGACGACACGACGACCGAGGTCGAGCTGTACGGCGGACCGCTCGATGGGTGGGTGGTGCCGGTGGACACCGGTGATCCGGATCCCTGGACCGCGATCATCAGCGACTACGGAGAGCACCCCGGTGGCCGTTCCCTGTACGCACCCGATG
The DNA here is from genome assembly GCF_001905125.1 of Streptomyces sp. TSRI0281. Lineage (GTDB taxonomy): Bacteria > Actinomycetota > Actinomycetes > Streptomycetales > Streptomycetaceae > Streptomyces. Next base: position 112,608 of record NZ_LWLE01000016.1, read on the forward strand.
CCACGGGCCGGTGGAACTGGGTCCGGGACCTCCGGCCGGAGGAGATCTGATGGAACGGCAGCCGGCCCCGGAGCCGGGCGATACCGCACGCCTCGATCAGCTGGCGGCCCACTGGCGGGAGGCACCGCCGGAGATCCGGCAGGACATCCTCACCGCGGCCGCAGCGGTCCAGGACGCCCCGGAGCCCGGCCACGTCGCCCAGCCGCGCGGTCCAGGGGGTCCGGCGGCCCGTGCGGCAGCGGTGTCGAGTCAGCATGTACCGATGATTCTGCGACGCGCAGCCCATCGCTCCGGGGAGCAGCGCGTGCCCGTACGCAGTCAAACGACTGAGCTGCGGCCCGCGTTCAGATCGGCGGTCGGCTGACGGATGTGGCCGAAGGGTCTTTTCCCGAGACTCGGTTCACAACGTACCGGCCATGGCTCCCACCGGCCACGGCCCCGCCGAAGGGAAGACACTCGTGTCAGAGAACCAGAACGAACTCACCATCGGGAACTCCGCGGTCGTCCTCATCGATCACCAGCCGGCAGTCGCGCTGATGACCACACCGCGCTCACAGACCGAGCTGATCAGCAACGTGACCGCGCTGGCCAAGGCCTCCCCTCCGATCGGGACTTCGACTTCAGCCTGGACGACGACATCAGCCTCTGACTGCTCGCAAGAGTGGTCAACCGGTTGAAGCGGTACCGGGCCGCGGTCACCCGCTACGACGAGCGAGGCTACGTCTATCTCGGCACCGCCACCGCCACCGCAATCCGTGCGTGCTACCGGCTGCGAACCTGTTCGGCCGGGCAAGTCCTAAGAGGGGTACAGCTCCCACTGAACAAGGCTGTCCCCCAAGGCGCACCACGCGTAGGCCCTGGTGCCGTAGGGCACCCGCGTGCCGTAGTGCCAGTAGGTGCTTCCGCCCAAGACTTGGCATTGCACACGGAGATTGAACGAGCCGGAATCCCCGGGGTACCCGCAATCGGCATATGCGCCTTGATGGCCGCCGCTGCCGACCAGGACGTCACCCCCGCACGGTACTGCGGACGCGGGACTCGCGGTCGCCACCAGACCGGCAGACGACAGCACAAGGGCCGCGCCTGCGCCCGCCAATATCCTCCGAACGTTCACTGAATCGCCTTTCTGTAGGCACATCGGACCTGCGAATCCTTCCGCAATCACTCGACTCACGAGAACCAACTATCCGGACAATGGGTGTCCGAAGATGTCCTTGCGTGCTCGGCCGGGTGGGCGACAGCCCCTGGTGCAGCCACGCGGCGCCATGAAATCGAGTGGGTGAAAGGGCCTCGCCGCCTACCGTCTCAGCCGACTGAGGCAGCGTCACGGCGACCGACCTTCTGGGCTCAGCGTTTGACGCGGTTGCGGACGGCGAGGACCGCCAGGCCCAGGAGGATGGGCTCGGTTACGCGGGATGCCCTCTCGATGTGGGTGCCTGTCGGTTCCGGTGGCTATGGCGGAGACGAGGGTTGCTCTGTCTGCTCCGCCGGTCAGGGCCCGGATGTTTCGATCGGCAGCGGCAATACGTACATCTACAACCCTCAGATCCTGGGCAACCTCCTCAACCTGCTCTCCCCTCCTGCCACGGGGGGTGGCGGCGCCAACAACGGTGGCGGCAACGGGGGCGACGGCAGCGGAGGCAACAGCTGACCTGCCTAACCCTGGTGCGCCGGCTTCCCGATGAGGTTCCGCTTGGCGTCCTGGCCGGGTGGGTTCTCAGCCGGTCAGGATGCCGACAGCACGAGACCCCCGGGGGAGGATCCCGGGGGTCTCTCTGTGCAGTGCCGTTCGACCGGTTCAACGACCAGCCGCGGCCGGTGTCACGTCTGCGATCTCTCGGGTTGGTGTCAGTGGTGGTGAGGGCCAGTGGCGGGGATTGTTGTCGTGGGTTCTTGTTGCTGGTCAGAGCGGTGTCGATCGTCTGGTTTCACTGTCATGAGGTGAGAGATTTTGCTGTCATGAGGCGTTATCCCATGGTGGGTGACGCTGTCTCAGGTTCGAGAGTTCTTATGTAGTGAGGCCGGTGGGCGCGGTCTGATCGCAGGGTGGAGTCTGAGGACCGGGTGTTGGGGGAGACGGCGGGGCTGCCCGCGGCCTCGGCAGGGTCACGGTGGAGCAGGGCGGCCCGAAGGCGGAGGTGGCCACGACCGCCGCGGAGCTCCGGGCCGTCACGGCGGACAGCGAGCAGCTGGCGAAGAGTCTGTCCCACCCGGCCTCGGCCCTGTTCATGATGGGAGGCCGGTAGACATGCTCGTCCTGCCGTCGCCCGGCGAGATCGAAGCCGCCAAGTTCGTCCGGGGCTGTTCGGAGGCTGACCAGCGTGGATGACGGGGAGTGGACGACCGGACTGCTCCAGCGTGCCGGATCGTCCACTCTCAGCACCCGGGCATGTCTACGGGATGGGGGACGGCGGCGGGCACCAGGGGCGCCGCGGTGCCGGTTGGGTTTCCTGGCGGCCGGGGGGCAGGTGGTGCGGCCGCCGGGGTGTGACCGCGGGTGTCCCGTCCGGGTGGTTGGCCGGGACCCGCAGTGTGGCCAGGTTATGTCCTGGGCGCTGGGCTCTCTGGTGTCTTCGGGTGCCGTCCGACGATCGGGTGACCGGGGCCGCGGAAGAGGTGTGGCCGGCAGCGGACAGCCTCGGGGCGGGGCCGGTTTGTGAAACCGGGTGCCGTGGCGGTGTCCGCTGCCGCTGGTGCCGTACCGCGTTGGGCACCAGGAGCGCGGCGTCCCCGCCGGGGCGGTCCTGCGGTTGCTTGTTCCTGCCGGCCCGGACACAGGAGACGCGGTGTCCCTACGATGGCCCGGTGACCGCCCGCCGCATGCTTGGCCCCCGGCCCGGAGGATCCCGCGCACGGTGTCCGCGCCTCCCAGGCCGATCTCCTCGACGTGATACCCGGTGTCCGGATCCCCGACCTCGACGGGCTCCGGGCCCGCGGCGTCCTCGGGGCCTCCACGACCGCGCCCCCGGCAGCCCGGCGGGCCCTCGGCGCCGGCGGCCACACCGCTGAGGACGCCCCGCCGGACAGCTCCGTCTGACCCGGCCACCGCGACCGCTCGCTGCACTCTTCGTACACAGGTCACGGGGTCGTGCGCGTCGCCGTGGCCGTCGTCGTCGGGGAGAGGGACCCGGTGGTGGGCCTCGGCGGGTGGGCAGGCGGCGGCGGAGGCCATCAGGTCGCCGTGCCGGTAGCTCGGCATCTCGCCCGGTTCCCGGTGGCGCAGCACGATCAGGGGATGCGGGCCGCCGAGGACGGTGACTCCCGGTTCGCCCCCGCGCGTGCGTACGCGCACGGCTGCCGGGCCTCCGGTGCACGCAGGTCGACGGCTGTCAGCAGGTCGCTCCATGCCTCGTGGTTGCGGCCGAGGCCGGTGGTGACCGCGAGATGGCGGCCGGTGGGGTCGGCCGCCAGGTGTTCGGCGGGAGTGGCCACCGGCACGGTGCTCCGCACCAGCGGGTGGCCGGCGTCGGGGCCGTAGGGATCGAGGACGAGCAGTTCCCCCACCCGGTTGTCCACGAACGCGGTCCGGTTGCCGGGCAGGGCGAGGAATCCGGCGTGCTCGGAGAGATGGCGATGGACCGGGGATCCTCGCTCCACCCCGTCGGGAAGGTCCAACAGGCTTATTCGCCGTGGAGCGGCGAGCCACCGGCACCGTTGCGCGTGCCTCGCCGTGCCGCCGCACCCGCGCGCCGCGGGAGACCGACGGGCGCCGACGGGTTCGGCCCGCCCCATACTCGCGCCTTATGGCCAGCAGAGATGGGCCCCTTTGCCATGTTCACGCCCATACTCAGCAGCGCACTGCTGCCCCGCCCGTCCTCCCCCCTCTCGGAGTGAACCCGTGCGATCCATCAGACTCACGGCCGTCGCGGCCACGCTGTCACTGACGGCCGGCCTCGCCGGCGTCGTGACGCAGACGGCCGCCGCGGCCGCCACCCAGACCGGAACCGCCGCTGCCGCCGATCCGGCCGCACGAGCCGTCGAGGCCGCCGACAAGGCCGTCGGCAGCGGCCTCGACTCGCTGGTCAACGCGCCGCAGGAGCAGTACGAACGGCGCCAGGTCACCCCCTGGCTGAAGGGCCTCTACTCGGTCGCCTACGAGCGCAGCTACCGCGGCCTGCCGGTCGTGGGCGGTGACGCGGTGGTGCTGGCCGACGGCGACGGCGATGTCCGCGCGGTGCGGTCCGCCAGCGCCCAGCAGGTGGACGTGGCCACCGATCCGAGGATCAGCGTCGGACGCGCCGAGACGGCCGCCCGCGCCAGACTGGCTCGGGTCGACAAGGTCGTGGACAGCCGGCTGGTGGTGAAGATCACCGACGGGCGGCAGGCACTGGCCTGGGAGACCGTCGTGGCCGGCCGTACCAGGAGCGCGCCCAGCAAGCTGCACGTCTATGTGGACGCGCGCACCGGCAAGGTCCTCGACACCCATGACGAGGTGGTGGCCGGCACCGGGAACAGCAAGTGGAACGGTCCCGCTCCGCTCACCATCGACACCACCGCGTCGGGCGGCTCCTACTCGCTGCGTGATCCGAACCGTACCGGGCTGAGCTGTGCCGACTACAGCACCGGCCAGGTCTTCTCGAAGTCCTCCGACTCCTGGGGCACCGGCAATCCCACCTCCAAGGAAACCGGCTGCGTGGACCTGATGTTCGCCGCGCAGAAGCAGTGGGACATGCTCAAGGACTGGCTGGGGCGCAACGGCGTCAGCGGCAACGGCCGCTCCTTCCCCGGCAAGGTCGGCCTGAACGAGCTGAACGCCTACTGGGACGGCAGCCAGGTCACCATCGGCCGCAACAGCACGAACCAGTGGATAGCCGGCGTGGACGTGGTGGCCCACGAGTACGGGCACGCCATCGACACCAACACCCCCGGCGGAACGAGCGGCCAGGAGTCCGGTCTCGGCGAGGCCACCGGCGACATCTTCGGCGCGCTCACCGAGTCCTACGCCGGCCAGCCCGCGCCGTACGACGTCCCGGACTACACCGTCGGCGAGATGGTCGATCTCCAGGGCCGCGGACCGATACGCAACATGTACAACCCGCCGGCCGTCAACAACGACCCCGCTTGCTACAGCTCCTCCATCCCCGGCACCGAGACGCACGCGGCGGCGGGACCGCTCAACCACTGGTTCTATCTGCTCGCCGAGGGCACCAGCCCCGGGGGCGGCAAGCCCAACAGCAGCACCTGCAACGGCAGCACGCTGACCGGTGTGGGCATCACCACGGCCGGCAAGATCTTCTACGGGGGCATGCTGCTCAAGACCAGCAGCATGTCGTACAAGAAGTACCGTACGGCGACGCTGAGTTCGGCCAAGGCGCTCGATGCCACCTGTGGCCTGCACACGAAGACCAAGGCCGCCTGGGACGCGATCAGCGTGCCCGCCCAGACCGCTGACCCGGCCTGTACGCCCTCGGGCCAGAACAACGACTTCTCGATGGCTCTCAACCCGGCCTCCGGCAGCGTCCAGCAGGGTGCCTCGGTCAGCGCCTCGGTGACCACCAGCACCACCACCGGGCAGGCCCAGCAGGTCACGCTGAGCGCCACCGGGCTGCCGTCCGGGGTCACCGCCTCGTTCTCCCCCGCCACCGTGCAGTCCGGCCAGTCCTCGACACTGACGCTGACCGCCTCGGCCAACGCCGCGCTCGGTTCCACGACCGTTGTCGTGAAGGGCCAGGGCGCGAGCCTGTCGCACACCGTCGACTACACGCTCAACGTCGGCGGTACCCAGCCGGGCACCGACCCGCCGAACATCGACGTGGCCGCCGTCCGTGCGCACCTCGGTGAGCTGGGCTCCATCGCCGCGGCCAACGGCGGCAACCGCCGGGCCGGAAGCACCGGTTACACCCAGTCGCTGTCCTATGCGAAGGCCAAGCTCCAGGCGGCCGGCTACACGGTCACCGAGCAGAACTGCACCAGCTGCACCTACCCGTCGAACAACCTGATCGCCGACTGGCCGGGCGGCCCCGCGGACCAGACGGTCATGTTCGGTTCCCACCTGGACGGCGTCTCGGCCGGACCCGGCATCAACGACAACGGCTCCGGCTCGGCGACCCTGCTGGAGAACGCGCTCGTGCTGGCGCAGAAGAACCCCACCATGACGAAGCACGTTCGCTTCGCCTGGTGGACCGACGAGGAGCAGGGACTCAACGGCTCGAAGTTCTACGTCAACCGGCTCACCGGCTCCGAGCGCACGGCCATCAAGGCGTACTACAACTTCGACATGGTCGGCTCGACCAACGGCGGCTACTTCATCAACAACGTCAACTCGGCCGCCGCCGCCCCGATGAAGGCGTACTGGACCTCGCTCGGCCTGGCGCCCGAGGAGAACACCGAGGGCCAGGGCCGCAGCGACGACTACTCCTTCCAGCAGGCAGGCATCGCGACCTCCGGGTACGCGGCAGGGGCGAACGCCCGCAAGACCTCGGCGCAGGCGGCCAAGTGGGGTGGCTCGGCGAACGTCGCGTACGACTCCTGCTACCACAGCGCCTGCGACACGACGAACAACATCAACGCCACGGTGCTGGACCGCAGCGCCGACGGCGTGGCCTACACGATCTGGAAGCAGGCCGTCGGCGGCAACACCCCGGCGCAGGACTTCTCGGTCGCCGTCAGCCCGGCCGCCGGGAAAGCCGAGCCGGGCGGCACCGCCACCGCGACGGTGAACACCACGACGGTCAGCGGCGCCGCCCAGACCGTGAGCCTTTCGGTCAGCGGCGCGCCCGCCGGGGTGAGCGCCGCGGTGAGCCCGTCCTCGGTGCGCACCGGCGACGCGGCCACCCTCTCCGTCCAGGTCGGCGCCACGGTGACGCCGGGCACGTACAGCCTGAACGTCGCCGCCGCCGGAAACGTTAGCCACAGCACCACGTACACCCTGACCGTCGGCAGCGGCGGCGGCTGCACCCCGGCGCAGGTGGTCGTCAACGGCGGCTTCGAGAACGGCGGTTCGCCCTGGACCACCACGTCCGGTGTGATCACCGATCAGCCGGGCCAGACGCCGCACGGCGGCTCGTTCTCGGCCTGGCTGAACGGCTGGGGCTCCCCGCACACCGACAGCGTCGCCCAGAGCGTGACCATCCCGGCCGGCTGCACCTCGGCCCGGCTCTCGTACTACGTGCACATCGACACCGCCGAGACGGAGGCCACCGCCTACGACACCTTCACGGTGACGGCGGGCGGGAAGACGCTGGCCGCCTTGTCGAACACGGACAGCGCCACCGGGTACGCGCACAAGACCCACGACCTCGGGGAGTTCGCGGGCCAGACGGTCGTCCTGAAGTTCACCGGTGTGGAGGACGAGTACCTCCAGACCTCCTTCGTCGTGGACGACGTCACCCTGGAGGTGAACTGACCAGGTTCCGCTGACCGGCCGGCCCGCTCACCGCCCGGGCGGTGAGCGGGCCTCCTGCCCGTCCCCGTCACCGGCGCGGACGGGCAGGACCCGGCCTCCGGCCCTGCCCTAGACGCGACAGCACAGCACCACGCACCACCAGCGAGCACCACGAGCCGGCACCACCGCACAAGGCGTCGGCGAGGTCCGCCACGCGCCGCGCAGGCGGGCCGGACGTCTGTGCCACCTTTCCTTCTTCATGGTCGGCCCCACAACTGCGGGTGGTTCTTGCGGTCGGTAATGGTCGGGCGTGCGATTTCCGGCTGATCGGCCGGAAATCGCTTCATCTCCAGTGGGGTGCCTGGGCCTCCGCTCCACGCGGCTCCGACGTCGTACCACTTGCCGCCGCTCTCGTCGATGTCCGACCGTTTCAGGTCCGCGATCCGCGAGGAGTCGTCCTTCGGGAAGCTCCGCACCGGCGTCATTCGACTCAACCGGTGGGGCTCTCAGTTGAACCTCCCACCACAGGGCAGGCACCAAGCCGCGACGGGGCGCTGTCACGTTGTTGAGTGTGTGAGTGTCTGATGGCGTGTCGGGTGTGGTGGGG
>NZ_LWLE01000017.1 GCF_001905125.1 Streptomyces sp. TSRI0281
AACACAGTGGACGCGAGCAACTGAGGACAAGCCCTCGGCCTATTAGTACCAGTCAGCTCCACCCGTTACCAGGCTTCCACATCTGGCCTATCAACCCAGTCGTCTACTGGGAGCCTTAACCCTTCAAGAGGGTGGGAATACTCATCTCGAAGCAGGCTTCCCGCTTAGATGCTTTCAGCGGTTATCCTTTCCGAACGTAGCCAACCAGCCATGCCCTTGGCAGGACAACTGGCACACCAGAGGTTCGTCCGTCCCGGTCCTCTCGTACTAGGGACAGCCCTTCTCAATATTCCTGCGCGCGCAGCGGATAGGGACCGAACTGTCTCACGACGTTCTAAACCCAGCTCGCGTACCGCTTTAATGGGCGAACAGCCCAACCCTTGGGACCGACTCCAGCCCCAGGATGCGACGAGCCGACATCGAGGTGCCAAACCATCCCGTCGATATGGACTCTTGGGGAAGATCAGCCTGTTATCCCCGGGGTACCTTTTATCCGTTGAGCGACAGCGCTTCCACAAGCCACTGCCGGATCACTAGTCCCGACTTTCGTCCCTGCTCGACCCGTCGGTCTCACAGTCAAGCTCCCTTGTGCACTTACACTCAACACCTGATTGCCAACCAGGCTGAGGGAACCTTTGGGCGCCTCCGTTACTCTTTAGGAGGCAACCGCCCCAGTTAAACTACCCATCAGACACTGTCCCTGATCCGGATCACGGACCCAGGTTAGACATCCAGCACGACCAGAGTGGTATTTCAACGACGACTCCACAACCACTGGCGTGGCCGCTTCAAAGTCTCCCACCTATCCTACACAAGCCGAACCGAACACCAATATCAAACTATAGTAAAGGTCCCGGGGTCTTTCCGTCCTGCTGCGCGAAACGAGCATCTTTACTCGTAGTGCAATTTCACCGGGCCTATGGTTGAGACAGTCGAGAAGTCGTTACGCCATTCGTGCAGGTCGGAACTTACCCGACAAGGAATTTCGCTACCTTAGGATGGTTATAGTTACCACCGCCGTTTACTGGCGCTTAAGTTCTCAGCTTCGCACACCCGAAAGTGCACTAACCGGTCCCCTTAACGTTCCAGCACCGGGCAGGCGTCAGTCCGTATACATCGCCTTACGGCTTCGCACGGACCTGTGTTTTTAGTAAACAGTCGCTTCTCGCTGGTCTCTGCGGCCACCCCCAGCTCACCGAGTAAATCGGATCACCAGTGATGGCCCCCCTTCTCCCGAAGTTACGGGGGCATTTTGCCGAGTTCCTTAACCATAGTTCACCCGAACGCCTCGGTATTCTCTACCTGACTACCTGAGTCGGTTTAGGGTACGGGCCGCCATGAAACTCGCTAGAGGCTTTTCTCGACAGCATAGGATCATCCACTTCACCACAATCGGCTCGGCATCAGGTCTCACCCTTGATGTGTGACGGATTTACCTACCACACGGGCTACACCCTTACCCCGGGACTACCACCGCCCGGGCTGGACTACCTTCCTGCGTCACCCCATCGCTTACCTACTACAAGTCTGGTTCATCGGCTCCACCACTACCCTCAACTCCGAAGAGATCAGGCCGGCTTCACGGACTTAGCATCGCCTGATTCAGTACTGGGCGTTTCAAAGCGGGTACCGGAATATCAACCGGTTGTCCATCGACTACGCCTGTCGGCCTCGCCTTAGGTCCCGACTTACCCTGGGCAGATCAGCTTGACCCAGGAACCCTTAGTCAATCGGCGCACACGTTTCTCACGTGTGTATCGCTACTCATGCCTGCATTCTCACTCGTGAACCGTCCACAACTCGCTTCCGCGGCTGCTTCACCCGGCACACGACGCTCCCCTACCCATCCGTACTCCCGTTGGGGATATGTGTACGAATGACACGACTTCGGCGGTACGCTTGAGCCCCGCTACATTGTCGGCGCGGAATCACTTGACCAGTGAGCTATTACGCACTCTTTCAAGGGTGGCTGCTTCTAAGCCAACCTCCTGGTTGTCTCTGCGACTCCACATCCTTTCCCACTTAGCGTACGCTTAGGGGCCTTAGTCGATGCTCTGGGCTGTTTCCCTCTCGACCATGGAGCTTATCCCCCACAGTCTCACTGCCGTGCTCTCACTTACCGGCATTCGGAGTTTGGCTAAGGTCAGTAACCCGGTAGGGCCCATCGCCTATCCAGTGCTCTACCTCCGGCAAGAAACACACGACGCTGCACCTAAATGCATTTCGGGGAGAACCAGCTATCACGGAGTTTGATTGGCCTTTCACCCCTAACCACAGGTCATCCCCCAGGTTTTCAACCCTGGTGGGTTCGGTCCTCCACGAAGTCTTACCTCCGCTTCAACCTGCCCATGGCTAGATCACTCCGCTTCGGGTCTTGAGCGCGCTACTAAACCGCCCTATTCGGACTCGCTTTCGCTACGGCTTCCCCACACGGGTTAACCTCGCAACACACCGCAAACTCGCAGGCTCATTCTTCAAAAGGCACGCAGTCACGACTGCATGTGCAAGCACATACAGCGACGCTCCCACGGCTTGTAGGCACACGGTTTCAGGTACTATTTCACTCCGCTCCCGCGGTACTTTTCACCATTCCCTCACGGTACTATCCGCTATCGGTCACCAGGGAATATTTAGGCTTAGCGGGTGGTCCCGCCAGATTCACACGGGATTTCTCGGGCCCCGTGCTACTTGGGTGTCTCTTAAACGAGCCGTTGATGTTTCAGCTACGGGGGTCTTACCCTCTACGCCGGACCTTTCGCATGTCCTTCGCCTACATCAACGGTTTCTGACTCGTCTCACAGCCGGCAGACCATGAAAAAGAGATCCCACAACCCCGTATGCGCAACCCCTGCCGGGTATCACACGCATACGGTTTGGCCTCATCCAGTTTCGCTCGCCACTACTCCCGGAATCACGGTTGTTTTCTCTTCCTGAGGGTACTGAGATGTTTCACTTCCCCTCGTTCCCTCCACACTGCCTATGTGTTCAGCAGCGGGTGACAGCCCATGACGGCTGCCGGGTTTCCCCATTCGGAAACCCCCGGATCAAAGCTTGGTTGACAGCTCCCCGGGGACTATCGTGGCCTCCCACGTCCTTCATCGGTTCCTGGTGCCAAGGCATCCACCGTGCGCCCTTAAAAACTTGGCCACAGATGCTCGCGTCCACTGTGCAGTTCTCAAACAACGACCAGCCACCCATCACCCCACCCTTACAGGTGAGTTCACTGGGGCCGGCAACCGAAGGACAGACTCAAACGAGTCCGTACCCTCAGATACCCAACAGCGTGCCCGACCCGACCGATCACCCCTCACGTTCCACGCCGAAGCAGTACTAGTGAAAAACAACCTGTCGTGCCGAGTAGTCAACGTTCCACCCATGAGCAACCAGCACCGAACATTCGCCGGTGTACTGGCCTCTGACCAAACCGAAGCCTGGTAAGAAGTGCTCCTTAGAAAGGAGGTGATCCAGCCGCACCTTCCGGTACGGCTACCTTGTTACGACTTCGTCCCAATCGCCAGTCCCACCTTCGACAGCTCCCTCCCACAAGGGGTTGGGCCACCGGCTTCGGGTGTTACCGACTTTCGTGACGTGACGGGCGGTGTGTACAAGGCCCGGGAACGTATTCACCGCAGCAATGCTGATCTGCGATTACTAGCAACTCCGACTTCATGGGGTCGAGTTGCAGACCCCAATCCGAACTGAGACCGGCTTTTTGAGATTCGCTCCGCCTCGCGGCATCGCAGCTCATTGTACCGGCCATTGTAGCACGTGTGCAGCCCAAGACATAAGGGGCATGATGACTTGACGTCGTCCCCACCTTCCTCCGAGTTGACCCCGGCAGTCTCCTGTGAGTCCCCATCACCCCGAAGGGCATGCTGGCAACACAGAACAAGGGTTGCGCTCGTTGCGGGACTTAACCCAACATCTCACGACACGAGCTGACGACAGCCATGCACCACCTGTATACCGACCACAAGGGGGGCACCATCTCTGATGCTTTCCGGTATATGTCAAGCCTTGGTAAGGTTCTTCGCGTTGCGTCGAATTAAGCCACATGCTCCGCTGCTTGTGCGGGCCCCCGTCAATTCCTTTGAGTTTTAGCCTTGCGGCCGTACTCCCCAGGCGGGGAACTTAATGCGTTAGCTGCGGCACCGACGACGTGGAATGTCGCCAACACCTAGTTCCCAACGTTTACGGCGTGGACTACCAGGGTATCTAATCCTGTTCGCTCCCCACGCTTTCGCTCCTCAGCGTCAGTAATGGCCCAGAGATCCGCCTTCGCCACCGGTGTTCCTCCTGATATCTGCGCATTTCACCGCTACACCAGGAATTCCGATCTCCCCTACCACACTCTAGCTAGCCCGTATCGAATGCAGACCCGGGGTTAAGCCCCGGGCTTTCACATCCGACGTGACAAGCCGCCTACGAGCTCTTTACGCCCAATAATTCCGGACAACGCTTGCGCCCTACGTATTACCGCGGCTGCTGGCACGTAGTTAGCCGGCGCTTCTTCTGCAGGTACCGTCACTCTCGCTTCTTCCCTGCTGAAAGAGGTTTACAACCCGAAGGCCGTCATCCCTCACGCGGCGTCGCTGCATCAGGCTTTCGCCCATTGTGCAATATTCCCCACTGCTGCCTCCCGTAGGAGTCTGGGCCGTGTCTCAGTCCCAGTGTGGCCGGTCGCCCTCTCAGGCCGGCTACCCGTCGTCGCCTTGGTAGGCCATTACCCCACCAACAAGCTGATAGGCCGCGGGCTCATCCTTCACCGCCGGAGCTTTTAACCCCCGCCCATGCAGGCAGGAGTGTTATCCGGTATTAGACCCCGTTTCCAGGGCTTGTCCCAGAGTGAAGGGCAGATTGCCCACGTGTTACTCACCCGTTCGCCACTAATCCACCCCGAAAGGCTTCATCGTTCGACTTGCATGTGTTAAGCACGCCGCCAGCGTTCGTCCTGAGCCAGGATCAAACTCTCCGTGAATGTTTTCCCGTAATCGGGACACACATCACGAGAGCGGAACGACCGGTCGGAATAAGACCAGTCGTTCACAGCGTCCTCGCTGTGTAATTGCCCACCGGAACCGTGAGGCGCCGGTAGGACTTTCAAAGGAACCACCAACCTGCCGAAGCAGGCCGGGGTATCAACATATCTGGCGTTGACTTTTGGCACGCTGTTGAGTTCTCAAGGAACGGACGCTTCCTTCGGTCCCGTTTCACCGGGGCCCTCCGGGCGCTTCCCTTCGTGTTCTTGCGTTTCCGACTCTATCAGACTCTTTCGTGTCCGATTCCCGGTCGAAGCGGGTCAAGCAGTTTTCGCTTTCCAGTTCTTCGCTTTCGCGTTTCCCTTTCCGGCGAGTCCGACTCTATCAGCCCTTTTCCGTTCCCCTGACCAACCTCCTGCAGACATGCAGGAGCGCCAACCGGGTTAGAGTCTGGGCTTAATAGTCGCCGCCGACCCCCGACTCAAAGTCGCGTTGGGGTCAGGCAGAAGTACGACAGTACAGGCCACCGGGAGTCGAGGCAAATCGCTTCTGGTGCACCCCTAGGTCCGTCAACCGGTAGGTCTCGGGCGGAACCGGGACTTCATATGACTTACGCTGCTGAGCAGTACGCCGTCCCCCATCAGCCGCGGCGGCGACACCATGAATCTCCACCCCCTGGGAGGCTCCCCATGACCAACGTGACGTCCCCTCTTGCCGGACGCGCCATCGGACTCACCGCGGTTCCCGACCCGGTCTTCTCCGGCGCGATGGTGGGTCCCGGAACCGCCATCGACCCCGTGCGCGAGCCGTCCGAGGCGGTGTCGCCGGTCGACGGCATCGTTGTCTCCCTCCATCCCCATGCGTTCGTCGTCGTGGACGAGCAGGGACACGGTGTACTGACGCACCTCGGGATCGACACCGTCCAGCTCAATGGCGAGGGCTTCGAACTCCTCGTGAACAAGGGCGACACCGTGACGCGTGGCCAGAGCATCGTGCGCTGGGACCCGTCCGGCGTCGAAGCAGCCGGCAAGTCACCCATTTGTCCGATCGTGGCACTTGAGGCCACGCCCGACTCCCTCTCCGACGTCCGCGAGGACGGCGACGTGAAGGTCGGCGACACGCTGTTCGGCTGGCAGTGACACCTGCGTCGCGGTAACAGCCAGTTGGACATCCACCGCGGTGGCACGACTACCGCACAATCGGAGACGGGTGAAATGGAGACAACGCTGCGAGGCGTCGGCGTGAGCCACGGTGTGGCGATCGGCGAGGTTCGGCATATGGGTACGGCGGTGCTGGAGCCGCCCGCCAAACAGATTCCCGCCGAGGAGGCCGAGCGCGAACAGGGGCGCGCCCGGCAGGCTGTGGAAGCGGTGGCGGCCGACCTGATTGCCCGTGGCAATCTGGCCGGTGGCGAGGCTCAGCACGTTCTAGAGGCCCAGGCCATGATGGCGCAGGACCCCGAGCTGATGGCTGATGTCGAACGGCGTATCGCCGTCGGCAGCACCGCGGAGCGCGCGGTGTACGACGCGTTCGCCGCGTACCGGGCGCTGCTCGCCAATGCCGGCGAGTACCTGGCGAGGCGGGTGGCCGACCTCGACGACGTGCGGAACCGGATCGTGGCCCGACTGCTCGGTGTGCCGATGCCCGGTGTGCCGGACAGTGATGAGCCGTACGTGCTGATCGCTCGCGACCTGGCTCCCGCCGACACCGCTCTGCTGGACCCGACCCTGGTGCTCGGCTTCGTCACCGAGGAGGGTGGACCCACCAGCCACAGTGCGATTCTGGCGCGGGCGCTCGGCGTTCCGGCCGTGGTGGCCCTGCCCGGTGCCGGTGAGCTGGCCGAGGGCACGGTGATCGCGGTGGACGGCAGCACCGGCGAGATCTTCGTCGACCCGACCGATGAGAAGCGGGCCGAGATGGAGAGCGCCGCCGCCGCACGCAAGGCGGCTCTGGCCGCTTCGAGCGGTCCCGGTGCCACCTCCGACGGGCACAAGGTGCCGCTGCTCGCCAATATCGGCGGTCCCGCCGATGTACCGGCCGCCCTGGAGGCCGGGGCGGAGGGCGTCGGTCTGTTCCGCACGGAGTTCCTCTTCCTGGACGACAGCAAGCACGCGCCGTCCGAGGAGAAGCAGGTGGCCGCCTACCGTGCGGTCCTGGAGGCGTTCCCCGAGGGGCGCGTGGTCGTGCGGGTGCTGGACGCCGGCGCGGACAAGCCGCTGGACTTCCTCACCCCCGCCGATGAGCCGAACCCGGCGCTCGGTGTCCGCGGGCTGCGCAGCCTGCTGGACCACCCCGACGTACTGCGTACTCAGCTGTCCGCGCTGGCGAAGGCGGCCGAGGGGCTGCCGGTGTACCTGGAAGTCATGGCTCCGATGGTCGCCGACCGTATCGACGCCAAGGCGTTCGCGGACGCGTGCCGTGAGGCGGGACTGCGGGCGAAGTTCGGCGCGATGGTGGAGATTCCGTCCGCCGCTCTGCGGGCGCGCTCGATCCTGCAGGAGGTGGAGTTCCTGTCGCTGGGCACCAACGACCTGGCGCAGTACACCTTCGCCGCCGACCGTCAGGTGGGCGCGGTGTCCCGGCTCCAGGACCCGTGGCAGCCCGCGCTGCTGGATCTTGTCGCGTTGTCCGCCGATGCCGCGCGGGCCGAGGGCAAGAGCTGCGGTGTCTGTGGTGAGGCTGCCGCCGATCCGCTGCTCGCGTGTGTGCTGACCGGTCTGGGTGTCACCTCCCTCTCGATGGGTGCGGCGTCCATTCCTTATGTGCGCGCCACGCTGGCGAAGTACTCGCTCGCCCAGTGCGAGCGTGCGGCTTCCGCGGCGCGTGCGGCGGACTCCGCCGAAGAGGCGCGGGTCGCCGCTCAGGCGGTGCTGTCGGGCGAGTAGGTCCGAGCGGTCCGGTGGGACCGTGCGGTGGAGGGGCTTTCCGTCGGGTCGGCGGGAAGCCCCTCTTTGCGTTCACCTCTTTCCGTTCCGCTCTGTCCGTCGGCTCTGTCAGTGGTGCGGTTCCGGTTCGTCGGCGCCGATGTCGAAGCCCGCGCAGTAGTCCACATCGGGTTCCGGGGAGACCGGCTCACCGGTGTCCGCGTCAGTGCAGTAGGCGGTGAAGACCTCGCCCGCGCTGAGCGGGACGAGGCTGCCGCGGGTCAGCCGCCAGCCGTGGACCCGGTCCGGGGCGCCGGGCGTGCTCGTACGCAGCACTACTCCCCCACGGGATTCCAGGGCGACGGCCACCGCGAGCACAGTGGCGAACTCCGCTCCCTCCTGGGTTGCGAGTCGGGCCGGGTCCTGGAGGTCCCGTTCCGTGTGGAGGACGGCGAGCAGTTGCTCGCTTTCCGTGGGGGTGCTGCAGACGAGGTGGTGTGTGCCCGGCCCTGCGGTGTCCAGCAGCCGCATCAGCAGGTGCGAGGCCCGGTCGAAGGCGGCGCGGCCGATGTCCTGGCCGCAGTCGGCGCATTCGCCGAGGTCGGCCAGGACGAGCGTGGCGTACTCCCAGGTGGCCCGGCGGACCGCCCGGGAGACCAGGAGGGGGATGAGGTCGTCGATGGGCTGTCCGCTGTAGCGCACGGTGGCGCCCGCCGCCGCGACCTCGGCGGTGAAGCGGCTGCGGCTGGTCCGGGCATCGGGGTCGAGGCCGGACTCCGCACAGAATTCCGTGTAGTCCTCGGGGTCGAAGAGGGCCACGGTGGTGTGCATCCCCTGTGCGACGAAGGTCTTGAGCAGGCCCTCCACCTGCTTGAGGTAGACCGAGTGGTCGTCGAAGGCGAAGGTGCGGTAGCGCCGCATGGCCGCGAAGTCCTGCTCGTCGACCAGGAGGCCGACGATGCTGGGTGCTTCGCGGCGCAGCGTGCGTCGCATGGATGTGCCGTTGGATGTGCCGTACTTCGTGTGCGCCATGTGTCCCCCTGTGCGCTGTGCATCGTTGCTCACTCAGCGTAACCACTGGGTCTGACAATGGCCGTCAGCGGCGGGTGCGGGCCAGGTCCGCGTAGAACTGGAGGAGTTCGAGGTCGTCCACGGAGCCCGGGTTGACCGCCTTGGCCAGGTCCGTCCCCTGCAGCAGGCGCTTGACCGGGACTTCGATGCGCTTGCCGGTGAGGGTGTGCGGGATGCCGGGGACCTCGATGACCTCGTCCGGTACGTGGCGCGGGGAGAGGTTCTCGCGGATCGTCCGTTTGATGCTGTCGCGCAGGTCGTCGTCGAGGGTGGCGCCGGCGGCGAGGTGGACGAAGAGCGGCATCCAGTAGCCGCCGTCGGGCTCTTCGAGGCCGATGACGAGGGACTCGCGGATCTCGGGGAGCCGCTCGACGGCCTCGTAGATGTCGGCCGATCCCATCCGTACGCCCTGGCGGTTGAGGGTGGAGTCGGAGCGGCCGTGGATGATCACCGAGCCTCGGTCGGTGAGGGTGATCCAGTCCCCGTGTCGCCAGACGCCGGGGTACATGTCGAAGTAACTGTCGTGGTACCGGCTGCCGTCGGGGTCGTTCCAGAAGTGGACCGGCATGGAGGGCATGGGCTTGGCGACGACGAGTTCGCCGACCTCGCCGATGAGCGGCTTGCCCGCCGGGTCCCATGCCTGGAGGTCGGTGCCCAGACAGGGTGCCTGGAGCTCACCGATGTGTACGGGGAGGGTGGGGACCGCTCCGGCGAAGCAGCTGCAGACGTCGGTGCCACCGCTGACCGAGGCGATCCACAGGTCGTCGGCCACTTCGTCGTGCAGCCAGCGGAATCCGTCGGGCGGGAGCGGGGAGCCGGTGGTGGCCACGCACTGGACGCGCGAGAGGTCGTAGTCCCGGCCTGGGTGGATGCCGGCCTTGCGGCAGGCCATGACGTAGGCGGCGGAGGTCCCGAAGAGGGTGGCTCCGGTCTGTTCGGCGACGCGCCACTGCGCGCTGACGTCGGGATAGCCGGGGCTGCCGTCGTACAGCACGACGGTGGTGCCGGTGAGCAGGCCGGAGACGAGGAAGTTCCACATCATCCAGCCGGTGGAGGTGTACCAGAAGAAGCGGTCCTCGGGTCCGAGGTCGCAGTGCAGGCCGATCTGCTTGAAGTGTTCGAGCAGGATGCCGCCCTGGGACTGGACGATGGCCTTGGGCAGGCCGGTGGTGCCGGAGGAGTAGAGGACCCACAGCGGGTGGTCGAAGGGGACCTGCTCGAAGACCGGTGCGGTGTCCGCGGCGGTGAGGGCGGACCATTCGAGGGCGCCTTCGGGCGCGGCGGTGCCGAGCAGCGGGATGTGGACGACGGCGCGCAGGGTGGGGAGTTCGGCGCGCAGTTCGGCGACGGTCCCGGTCCGGTCGTGTTCCTTGCCGCCGTAGCGGTAGCCGTCGACGGTGAACAGGACGACGGGTTCGACCTGCTGGAAGCGGTCGAGGACGCTGCGGGCGCCGAAGTCGGGGGCGCAGGACGTCCAGACCCCGCCGACGGCCGCGGTGGCGAGGAAGGCGACGACCGCCTGGGGGATGTTGGGGAGGTAGCCGCTGACCCGGTCGCCCGGGGTGACGCCCAGGGCGCGGAGTTCGGCGGCGAGCGAGCCGACCTGGCGGCGGATCTCGGACCAGCTGACCGGGATCTGGGTGTGGGTCTCGTCCACGTGCAGGAGCGCCGGGGCGTCGGCGCGGGAGGCGTCCTCGGCGGTGCGCAGCGCGTGCTCGGCGTAGTTGAGGGTGGCGCCGGGGAACCAGGTGGCACCGGGCATGGCGCGGTCGCCGATGACGCTGTCGTACGGGGTGGAGAAGCGTACGTCGAACCAGTCGGCGACGGCCTTCCAGAAGGTGTCGAGTTCATCGACCGACCAGCGGTGCAGTGCCGCGTAGCCGCCCTCGGCCGGGGCTCCGTAGCGTTCGGCGGCCCAGCTCTGGAAGCGGGTGACGGCGGCGGCCGCGATGCGGTCGGGGCCTGGCTGCCAGAGGGGGGCTTCGTTCGCGGCTGAGGTCATGGGTCGGCTCCCTGGCTGTACGGGTACGCGGGGTGGGCGTCTCGGCGCGCACGTGCTGGGGTGTGCGCGTGAGCGGCTGCTACGGACGATGCCATGTGATCGTCCCGCGCACCAGGGTTGCCCGCCCATGGTCGCTTGTCCGGCTATGTGCTCCGGCCATGCGCTCGGGCGGGTGCGCTCCGGCCATGGTGAACGGAAGTTGAACGGAGCGTGCTTCGGGGTGACCGGGTGGCAGGGTGATCCGCATGGACGGTCGTGACCTGGTGCGCTCGGTGAAATTGCTCGGTTCGGTGCGGGGGCTGCGCACGGTGCGCTCGGCCTGGCGGCGTCGGCGTTCGGATGCGCGGACGCTGCCGCCGCGGGGTGCGGAGCGGGCCAGGGTGCCGGGGCCGGTCGTGGGGGCGGACCCGGAGCCGGGCGGGGGCGTGGTGCGGTTTGCCCGTTCGGAGCTGCGCATCCGGGTGGCGGTGGGCGGTGCGGTGTTCTGGGCCTGGGACGGTGCCGAGCCGCTGCCGTCGTACGCCCTGCCGGGTCCGGCGCCCGAGCCGGACCCGCGGGCGGAGCTGGAGCCGGACAAGGACGGTGGCTGGCAGGTCGTCTCCGAGCGGCTGACGGTGGCGGTGTCGCGCAACGGGGCGGTGGAGCTGCGGACACCGGGCGGTGTGGTGCTGCGGCGGGAGTTGCCGCCGCGTTGGTGGGAGCCGGTGGGCGGGGGGCCGGCGCGGTGGGTGCAGCGGTCGGAGGTTCCGGCGGACGCGCGGTTCTTCGGGCTCGGCGGGCGGTCGTCGGGGCCGCGGCTGCGCGACGGCGTGTACGGACTGTGGAACACCGACCCCGGCGGGCACTTCGGCCCCGGTGACGATCCGTTGTATCTGACGATGCCGGTGCAGGTGGTGGTCTCGGACGCGGGGACTCATCTGGCCTTCCACGACAATTCCTGGGCCGGGCGGGTGACGCTCCAGGAGGGGGAGGTGGGGGCGGGTTCCGGGCATGACCGGCCGGGGACCTGTGAGCTGCGGATGGACGGGGGGCCGCTGCGCTGCTGGGTGGTCGCCGGTACTCCGGCCCGGGTGCTGCAAGGCTGGACGGCTCTGACGGGTGCGCCGGCGCTGCCGCCGTCGTGGGCGCTGGGGCCGCAGCACGCCCGCTGGGGGTTCGGCAGCGAGCGGGAGGTGCGGCGGGTCGTGGCCGGGTACCGGGAGCGGGGGCTCCCCCTGTCCGTACTCCATCTGGACATCGATCACTACGACGCGCACCAGGTGTTCACGGTCGACCGTCGGCGGTTTCCCGATCTGCCCGGTCTGGCCGAGGAGTTGCGTGCGGACGGGGTCCGGCTGGTGTCGATCGTGGATCCCGCTGTGAAGGCGGAGCCCGGCGTGCCGGTGTTCGACAGTGGTGCGGCGGTCGGGGAGGACGGGGCGTTCGTCCGGGATGCCGAGGGGCGGGTGGTGATCGGGGAAGTGTGGCCGGGGGCCTGCGGATATCCGGACTTCACTGATCCACTTGTGCGGGATTGGTGGGGGTCTCTGTACGAGGAACGGCTGGCCCAGGGGTTCTCCGGCGTGTGGCACGACATGAACGAGCCGGTGTCCTTCGCGGCCTTCGGGGACCCGACGCTGCCGCGCTCGGCCAGGCACTGTCTGGAGGGCCGTGGCGGCGATCACCGCGAGGCCCACAACGTGTACGGGCTCGCGATGGCGCGTGCCGGGTACGAGGGGCTGCTCCGGCTGCGGCCGGACGAGCGGCCGTTCCTGTTCTCGCGGTCCGGGTGGGCCGGGATGCAGCGGTACGGAGGCACCTGGTCCGGTGACGTGGCGACGGGGTGGCCGGGGCTGCGGGTGTCGCTCGCTCTCGTGCTGGGTCTCGGGCTGTGCGGGGTGCCGTACTCCGGGCCGGATGTGGGCGGGTTCGACGGGTCTCCCTCGCCCGAGCTGTATCTGCGGTGGTTCCAGCTGGGCGCCTATCTGCCGTTGTTCCGTACACATGCGGCGATCGACGCGGGGCGCAGGGAGCCGTGGGAGTTCGGGCCCGAGGTGCTGGAGCACGCGAGGGCGGCGCTGACGGAACGGGAGCGGCTGCATCCGTATTTCGTGACGCTGTCGCGGCTGGCCCGGCTCACGGGGGCCCCGTATGTGCGCCCGTTGTGGTGGGGCGCGCCCGGGGACCGGGCGCTGCGGGAGTGCGAGGACGCGTTCCTGCTGGGTGACGCGTTGCTGGTGGCGCCGGTCCTGGAGCGGGGGGCGGAGCGGCGGGCGGTGCGGCTGCCGCGCGGGCGGTGGTACGACACGGCGACCGGGATGGCGTACGAGGGGCCGGGACAGATCCTGGTGGACGCGCCGCTCTCCCGTACTCCGGTACTGGCGCGGGCCGGTGCGGTGATTCCGGTGCGGGGAGCGGACGGCGGGACGGAACTGGAGGTGTGGGCTCCGCCGCCGGGGCTCAGTGGGGGTGGCCTGGTCGTGCGGGACGCGGGCGACGGGTGGGAGCCGGCGGAGGTCGAGCGGTACACGTCGCGGCTGGTGGGCGGGCGTGTGGTGGTCGAGCGGGACGGCCAGGAGAGCGGGGTGACCTGTCCTGTGCGGGTACGGGGAATCCGGCCCCCGGGTCAGGTGTAGCGGCCCGCGAACCAGGCGCGTACCGCCTCGGTGTGCAGGGGGAAGGCCAGCTTCCGCGGGCCGTGCAGGATGTCGTAACCGGATGTCTCGTCGGTGGGCACGGACGGCGGCAGCTCTGCGCCGGGGCGTCGCGGGAGCAGTCCGAAGACCAGGAGGTGGCCTTCCGGGTCGCTGAGGGCGTCGGCGAGGCGGACGTCTTCTTCGGCGGCCTCGATGCCGGTCTCCTCTCGGAGTTCCCGTACGACCGCGTGGCGCCAGTCCTCGGCGTGGTCGATGAAGCCGCCGGGGAGCGCGACGCCGCCCCGCTGCGGTTCGATGGTGCGGGTGATGACGACGAGTCCGGTGCCGTGCCGGTCGGAGACGGGGAGCAGGGCCACGGCGACGGGCAACGGGTTGCGGTAGGCCGTGGTGCCGCACCGGGTGCAGGTCCGGGGCCACGCATCGGCCGACCGCAGGGCGGAGTACGGGGCTCCGCAACTGCCGCAGTGGGAGTTCTTGCGGGGCGGGACGGGCTCTACGGCCTCGACCGGCCTGTTCCTGGGCGCAGACACGGGCGGACTGTATCCGATCGCTCTTTCGTGCGGGCCCCGGAGCTGATAAACGATGTGCCCATGACAGGAATGCGAACCGTTCTCCGTGCCCTGGCGGCTGCCGCCGCCCTGCTCGCCGTGACCGCCGCCGCCCCGGCGGCCCACGCCGAACCCGAACCGAAGGCCCCCGGGGAGTTCGTCGCGTTGCGTTCCGTGGATCCGACGATCATCCAGGAGATGCGCTACCCGACCGCACACACCTTCATGGGCGAGTCCGTGGCCGGATACCGGCAGCCGGTCTGCATCCTGACCCGGCCGGCCGCGCAGGCGCTGCACGCGGCCCAGCGGCGGTTGCTGCGCCAGGGGTATTCGCTGAAGGTGTACGACTGCTACCGGCCGCAGCGGGCGGTGGATCACTTCGTGCGCTGGGCGAAGGACCTCGACGACCAGGCCATGAAGGCCGAGTTCTACCCGCGCGTCGACAAGTCCCGGCTGTTCGAGGACGGTTACATCGCGGAGAAGTCCGGCCACAGCCGGGGCAGTACGGTCGACCTGACCGTGGTCGGGCTGCCGGCCCTGCCGGCCAGGCCGTACCGGCCGGGCGAGACGCTCGCTCCCTGCTACGCGCCGAAGGGTGAACGCTTCCCCGACAATTCGGTGGACATGGGGACGGGTTACGACTGTTTCGACACGTTGTCGCACACCGATGACCCGCGGATCCAGGGGGTGCGGCGTGCCAACCGGCAGTTCCTCAAGAAGACGCTCGCGGGCCTCGGCTTCGTGAATCTGGCCGAGGAGTGGTGGCACTACACCTACCGGCCGGAGCTGTTCCCGGACACGTACTTCGACTTCCCGGTGACCCGGCGGGCCGTCGCGGGGCACTGATCGCGGCCCGCCGGCGGGCGAGCGGAACGGGCGACCGGGACCACCCCCGTGGGCTCCGGCCGCCCGTTCTTCTTCTCGGACGCGGAACTGCCGTATCCGGTTGCCGCCCCAGCCATTACGGTGCCCGTATGTCACAGCAGACGTTCGATTCGTACGAGGAGTTCTGGCCCTACTACGTGGCGATGCACTCCCGGGCCGCGACCCGCTGGGTGCATCTGACCGGCACGCTGACCGGTCTCACGATCGCCGCCTACGGGCTGGCCCGGGGCCGGAAGCGGTATGCGGCGGCTCTGCCCCTGATCGGGTACGGCACGGCCTGGCCGGCGCACTTCTTCATCGAGAGGAACAACCCGGCCACGTTCGGGCACCCGGGGTGGTCGCTGCGCGGCGATGCGCAGATGATCCGCATGATGCTGGCGGGCCGTGACCACGAGCTGGCGGAGACCGCGCAGAAGTGGCTCGCCGACAACCGCTGAGCGGCGGCGGGCTCACGGGGAGGACCGCGCGGCCTCCCGCCGGTACCGGCCGCCCGGTTCCTCCGGACCGACGGCACACGGCCCGTACCCCCTGCCGATCGGACGGGGGTACGGGCCGTGTGCCGTCCGGGGGTCAGGTGGTGGCGGGTTCCCTGGGCCGGTCGGCGCGGGCCAGGGCGTTCTCGACCACCGTGACGAGCACATCGCGTACGGAGGACCGGTCGCGTGCGTCGCACACGAGGACCGGCACCCCGGGGTCGAGGTCGAGCGCCGCCTGTACGGTCTCGGCGGGGAACCGGTCCGCTCCCTCGAACACGTTGACCGCCACGGTGAACGGGATCGCCCGGCGCTCGAAGTAGTCGACCGCCGCGAAGCAGTCCTCCAGTCTCCGGGTGTCCGCGAGGACGACCGCGCCCAGGGAGCCCTGGGCCAGTTCGTCCCAGAGGAACCAGAACCGGTCCTGGCCCGGCGTACCGAAGAGGTACAGCACCAGGTCCTCGCGGAGCGTGATCCGCCCGAAGTCCATGGCCACCGTGGTGGTGGTCTTGCTCTCGACCCCCTCCAGGTCGTCCACGGGGCGGCCCGCCTCGCTGAGTCTCTCCTCCGTACGCAGCGGTCTGATCTCGCTGACCGCACCCACCAACGTCGTCTTGCCCACTCCGAAGCCGCCCGCCACCAGGATTTTCAGGGTAACGGGCTCAACGGGCCGCCTTTTGCGGCTAGAGCGCCCGAAGGCCATTGATCACCTCGCGAAGAATGTTCACGTCCGGCAGCTCGGCCGGCGGAACGGGACGGGTTACGTGCACCAGCTCGTCCTCGACGAGATCGCCCACCAGCACCCGTACCACCCCTACCGGGAGGTCCAGGCCGGCGGAGAGCTCGGCGATCGACTGGGGCATGTCGCTGCACAGTTCGACGATCTCCACGTGTTCCGGGGAGAGCGTCTGATCCCGGCCGGGGTCGTCGGCCGCGGGTTCGGGGACGACGACCGCGATCAGGTCGAGTCGGTGGCGGGACGCGCTGCTGGTACGCCCCCGGGTCATCGCGTACGGACGGACCACCGGTCCCGCGTCCGCGTCGTACCAACGTGAGGACGGGGGGCCACCGGGGGCATCCGGAGTGCCGGGGACGGTGCCGCGGGAGGAGTCAGCGCTCATGCCATCCACTCACCCTCCGGCGGACAGACCGCTCGTCCGTGGGGCGTTGGCCAGATGGGCCCCCACGCGTTTGACCATCAGCGTCATCTCGTACGCCACCTGGCCCACGTCGGAGTCGGCATCGGCGAGGACGGCGAGACAGCTGCCGTCACCGGCGGCGGTGACGAAGAGGAACGCCTCGTCGAGTTCGACGACGGTCTGGCGTACCCGGCCGGCGTCGAAGTGCCGCCCCACGCCCTTGGCGAGGCTGTGGAAACCGGAGGCGACCGCGGCCAGATGCTCGCTGTCCTCCCTGGTCAGGTCCTGCGAGGTGCCGGTGGCGAGACCGTCACTGGAGAGCACGAGTGCTTTGCGGATACTGGCGACACGCTGCACGAGTTCGTCGAGCAGCCAGTTGAGTTCGCCGGACCCCTGGCGTTCGGAGTTGTGTGCTGCGGCGTTCGGTGCGGTCATCGACCGTCCCCTCCCGGAGTGGTTCCTGGTGCTGTATCGCCGGGGCCGGTCACGTCCTCGGCGTTCTGCCGACGGCCGCGCTGCCAGCCTCGTTGGAGCGAAGCCATACGGTCGCGTACTTCGTCCGCGTCGCGCTCGATGTCGTCGGCGCTGTCCACGGGGTCCTGGTGGGGAGACCGGTCGCCGGAATCACCACGGAGCTGGGGGGCGAGACTCGCCTGCCGGACCCGTTTCGGCAGACCGCCCACGGTGTCCGGGGCCGGCGGTTCCCCGGGGATCCGGAGCTCGTGGGGAGCCTCCGCCGCCTTGGGGGCGTACGGGCCCTCCGGTGCGCGGGAGGTGCCGGTGTGCGCGACCGGGCCCGTCGTCGTGCGGGACCGTCCACGGGACGGTGTCCCGGACTCCTCGCCCATGGGCCGGGCGCGGTCCGCGTCGTCCACCCGGCGCCCCCGGTCGGTGACGAGCGTCGGCGGCTTGCGGCGGGGCAGCGGCACCGGGCCGGCCGGCCGCATGGGACGGACGTCCGCCGTCGCGCCGCCGTGGTCGTGGGCCTGCTGATGCTCGCGGTCGCCGTCACGGCGCAGATCCCTGGCCCGGAAGATGCCGCCGCGTTCGCTCTCGGTGTCCTCCAGGTCGAGGACGCCGTCGAGGACGGGACCGAGCGCCGGGTCGAGGGACCGGTCGAGCGGGCCGTTCGCGAAGTCCAGTGGTCCGACGGGGCCTTCGAGCTCGATGGGGCCGTCGAGGACGGCCGGGTCGGTGAGACCGGTGGGGACCGGCGACAGGGACGGGGCTCTGCCGGTGCCGCCCGCCGTGCGGTCCTCGTTCTCCGGCATGCCGTCCCTCCTGGCCTTGTCGCTGCCCGGCGCGCCGTCCGCCGGGCGGCCGCCGATGATCGCCCGCTCGGCCCGGCGGTCGAGGCGGAATCCGGTGCCGTGGGTGTCGGGGGCGTCGGTCAGCAGGGCCGCCGGGATGAACACGACCGCGGTCGTGCCTCCGTACGGCGACTTCTGGAGGGAGACCCGGACGTTCTGGCGCTGGGCGAGGCGGCTGACCACGAAGAGGCCGAGCCGGTCGGTGTCGGAGAGTTCGAAGTCGGGGGTCTCGGCGAGCCTGAGATTGGCGTCCAGCAGCACGTCCGGGGCCATGCCGAGGCCGCGGTCGTGGATTTCGAGGGTGAAGCCGTTGGAGACGCGTTCGCCGTGCACCTGGACCGCGGTGTGCGGCGGGGAGAACACGGTGGCGTTCTCCAGGAGTTCGGCGATCAGGTGGGTGAGGTCGGCGACGGCCGGGCCGCCGACGCCGATCCGCGGCAGCCGCCGGACCTCGATGCGCTCGTAGTCCTCCACCTCGGCGACCGCGGCCCGGACCACGTCCATCAGCTGGATCGGCTTGCGCCACTGCCGGGACGGGGCGGCCCCGGAGAGGATCACGAGACCTTCGGCGTGACGCCGCATGCGGGTGGTGAGGTGGTCGAGGCGGAACAGGTCGGCCAGCTCGTCGCTGTTCTCGGTGCGGCGTTCCATGGCATCGAGGAGCGTCAGCTGACGGTGCAGGAGCACCTGGTTGCGGCGGGCGAGGTTGACGAACACCTCGGAGACACCGCGGCGCATGTCCGCCTGTTTGACGGCGGCCTCGACGGCGGCCCGCTGGAGGGTGTTGAGGGCCTGGCCGACCTGGCCGATCTCGTCCCGCTCGTACTGGAGGTGAGGTGCCTCGGTCTCGACGTCGACCTGTTCCCCGGCCGCGAGCCGGCGCATCACGCTCGGCAGCCGCACCCCGGACACCTCGTGGGCGTCCTTGCGGAGCCGGGACAGGTCGCGAATCAGCTCACGGCCGACGCGGACGGAGACGAAGATCGAGACCAGCAGGGCGAGGAAGCCGAGGACGCCCGCGACACCGGCCTGGATGAGGACCCGGTAGCCGGCCGGTTCGGCGCGGTCCTGGAAGCGGTTGGTCATCTCGGTGGAGTCGTTGGCCAGCCGGTCCAGTACGGGCGGGGCCACCTCCTGCCACCGTTCGGCGTCGACGGTGCCCGGCTCCTTCGCCGGACCGGCGTCGATCAGCGTGCTCTCCGCCGTGCGCAGCGGTTCGGTGTCGGGGCTGCCCCAGTACTGCTCGACGCGTCGGCGTTCCGACTCGGGCAGGAGCTCCAGGTTGATCTCGTACAGCAGCTTCCGGTTGGCGACGAGGTCGGATATCGCGCGCAGGTCCGGGGCGGTGAGGCGGCCCGCGATCAGTCCGGAGCCGATCAGCGCGTCCTCGCGGGACAGCATTTCACGGGCCCGGGAGATGCCGACCAGGGCGCGGACCTGCTTGTCCATCGACACGTTCTCCATGGTGTGGAGACCGTTCAGGAAGCGGTAGCACGGATCGACGAGGCCGTTGTAGAAGTCCATGGCCTGAGTGCGGCTGATGGTGCGTCTTTCGACCGAGTCGCGAAGGGCGTCGAGGCCGTCGACGGCGCTCAGGATCGAGTCGAGCTGGGTCTCGGCGGCGGGGCGCAGTGCGTCGCGGATGTCCGTCTGCTGTGCGCTGTCCCTGACCTCCGCCACGACCCGGTCGGTGGCGGCGCGCTGGCGGCGCAGCAGGGGCAGGGCGTCGGAGGCGCGGGGGTCGGCGAGGAAGGCGAGGGTCTGGCGGCGTTCTCCCTGCACCGCGCGGACGGTTTCCTCCAGGGGGTGGCCGACCTTCTCCACGATGGCGCTCGCGTTCATCAGGTCGTTGGCCTGGCGGCCGGTGAGGAAGGTGGCGAAGACCCAGAGGCCCGTGAGGGATACGAGCGGCACCAGGAGCAACGCCACGATCTTCCTGCGGATGGACTTCCCGCGAAAGCGCATGGCCTCCCCCAGATAGACCCCGCACCGCGGGGGTGGTGTTCCGTCGGTCCTGCTTCGACGTCCGCCGCTCGTGCGCCGACGTCCGTCGGTCGGCCTTGCGTCGACGACCGTCGGTCCTGCGTCAATAAACGGCGCGAGCCTACTACTGACACACAGGCAACTCGAAGGCACGTCCGGATGATTTTTCAGCCGCCCCCGGGCGAGTTGATCGTGAGTTGTCCTGGTATTCCCTGAGATGAAATTCGCGAAAGCGACAGAGGATGCGTGACAGAGCGCCGTATACCCGCACGTGGCAGTTGGCTGGAATTCTTCGCTCCGTGACGATCCGGCCTCCTTGGGGGCTTTCCGCGGGAATCTTCGGGGCTGTTCGTTCGTCCTTCTGTACGGGGGTAGATGGCACTGCGGGGCCTGCGCGGCACAACGGACTCGATCCGTCCGCGTAGAACGGGCGCAAGCCGGGCAGCCACCCTGAAGTCGGACAGTGGTGGGGAGTTGAAGGTCCTTGAACACGGACGAGCGCCGGAAGACCGGGAGACCGGCTGTCGCCGCGACGGCCGAGGCCTCACGAGGGGCTCGGATTCCTCGGCAGTTGTGGGTGGAGGAGCCGGCGTCGAAGAGACGGATGCCTGACGCGGTAAGGACATCGGCCGTGCGGGCCGTGCTGATCATGTCGCTCACGCTCATCCAGGCCATGGTGGCCTTTCTCTGCACCCTGACGGGTTCCTGGCTCGCCTTCCCGATGGTGCTCGGCGGAGTCGCCGGCACGGTGGTCGCGACCTGGTCCGTGCTGGATGTGTGGGTGACGCGTCAGGTGTGGAATCAGCGCAACGGTGTGGTGTCCGTGCCCAGCAGCACGGCGCGGCGGATGCGCCGCGAGCGCCGCCGGGCACGACGGGCGGCACGAGCCGCGGAGCGGGACGGCACAGGGATACGACAACGCCGGGAGAAGTCCGGCGACCTGTCCCGGGCCTGAGGGCCCGTGGCCCACGAGTCCGTGGGCCACGAGTCCGTGGGCCACGAGTCCGAGACCGGCCCCACGTCTCTGTCCGGATCGTGGGGCCGCCGCCGGGCGGTGCGGTTCAGCGGGTGGTCGGCTCCGGGCGCTGGACATCCGCCGCTGCCGGGGCCGACGTGCTCCGCTTGAACATGCGGGTCGCCGTGATCTCGCCGTGGACCGCCTCGCCGTCCGGGTGCTGCTGAGGCAGTCCGGGCCGCAGGTGCTCCTCCACGCTGATGTACTTCAGGCCCGCCCTCAGGTCCGCGTCGTTGCGCAACCTGATGACCAGCGGGAATTCGGCGAGCGCCGTAGTGTCGAACAGCCCGGTCGTGTAGAGCAGCTGGACACCGAGCGCGTCCGACACCGCACGCTGGAGCTCCAGCAGATAGGTCGCGTTGGCGCGGCCGATGGGGTTGTCGAGGAAGAGCGTCCCGGCGTGCCGGTGCTGGTGGCGGTCGCGTCCGCGGTCGTTGCTGCGCAGTGCCGCCATCGTGCAGTAGAGGGCGATGGCGGCGGTGAGCAGCTGGCCGCCGGAGAAGACGTCACCCATCTGTCCCACCGGGACCCGCTCGGCGCGGAGCACCGCGTCCGGCTTGAGGATCTCCACCGCGATGCCCTTGGGCTGGAGCGCCGCCTGAACGCCGCGCAGCAGCAGGGACATGCCGTCGCGGCGCAGGTCGGAGTTCTTCTTGAGCGCGGCGCGCGTGGCCTCGTCGACGACTTCCCCGAGGCGTTCGGTGAGCGTGGCCTGGTCGGGCTCCTCGAAGCGGATCCGGAGGAACTCCTGGCCCGACCACTCCCCCAGTCCTTCGGGGAGCTGGGAGAGCCGCTGCGCCGAGCGGAGGGTGGTGAGGGCGGACTCCACGAGGCCACGGAGCCGGTCGACGATGGAGTCGCGGTTGCGCTCCAGTTGCACCAGTTCGTCGGTGAGGACGCGCAGCCGGGGGGCGAACGCGGCGGCCCACTTCTCCGCGTGGTCGGGCAGCGCGGCGGCCGGGAGCTCACGGATCTGCTGCCGCGCGGGGGTGCGCACCTGTTCGTAGCGGGTGGAGTTGGCGTGCCGTACGAGGATGTCGCTCGCTTCCCGTACGGCGCTCTCGGCCGCCGAGAGGTCGCCGGCACAGCCGCGCAGGGAGCGGCGGGCCTCGGTGGCGGACTGCCGGGCCTCGTCGAGGCTGCCGGGATACGTGTCGGGGCTCTCCGCGTCGTCGTCAGCGCTGTGGTCCCTGAGCAGGTCGCGCAGGAGCGCGGCGGTCTCGTCGAAGCCGCCCGCCGAGTCCTCGGCGGAGCGGTGGGCGTGCAGCAGTTCGGCGTGGAAGGCGCGGGCGGTGTCCAGGGCGGCGGTGGCGGAGGCCCGTTCGGCCGTGGCCGTACGCAGGAGGCTCTGGGCCTGCTCGGCGTCGGCCGGGACCAACTCCTCGGGCAGCTCGGTGTGGCGTGCTTCGTCGTCCTGCGGTGCGAGCCTTTCCGCTTCGCCGCGCAACCGGCCCAGGTGTTCGCTGGCGGTGGAGGCGCGGGTCTCCAGGAGCTGGACGAGGGACTCGGCCCGGGACGCGGCCGCCTGCCGGGAGGGGCCGTCGGCGCCGTCGGTTCCTTCGAGGAGCTGGGCGGCACGGGTGCGGACCTTGTTGGTGAGGCGGTCCAGCTCGGCGAGCGCGGCGCTCTCGTCGCTCTCCGCACGGGCCTGTTCGGCGCGCAGGTCGGCGCCGACGCCCACCTTCTCGTAGAGCTGGGACGCGGCCCGGTACGCCTCGCGCAGGGTGGGCAGGGCGGTGCGGACGCGGTCCGCGTCGGGCTCCGGAAGCACTTCCGGGGCACCGGCGATCTCGGCGCGTTCGGCGCGCAGGGCACGGGCGGTACGGCGGGCGTCGTCCCCGGCGCGCTGGGCGGCCCGGCGGTCCTCGTCGGCGGCGCGGGCCCGGTCCAGACAGACGGTGGCGCGGGCTTCGGACTCGGCGGCCTCGTCGACCAGTTCGCGCAGGCGCGCCTGCCATCCGGCGCGCTCGCGGAGGCGGAAGGCGAGTCCGGCGAGGGCGTCGGCGGCGCGGCGGGCGCGCTGGGCGGCCTCCTGGCGTTCGTCGCGGACGCGGGCGGTGTCGGCGGCCGCCTCGTCGGCCTCGGCGCGGACCGTGCGGGCCTCGGCGAGTGCGGCCTCGGCCGCTTCGGCGGCGGTACGGGCGGTGGCGGCGGCGGTTGCCAGCTCGGCGAGCATGCCGGGCGGGCAGTCGGCGCGCCAGGAGCCGATACGGGCGGCGAGCGAGCGGTCGCCGGCGAGGCGGGCCGCGAGGGTCCGGATGTCCTCGTCGCGGGCGGCGGCCCGGCTCCTGAGCGCCTGCCGCTCCTCGTCCGCGGCGTGCTCGTCGTGCATGGCCGGGTTCGGCGGGACCAGGAAGACGCCGTCCGTGTGCGCGTCCGGCCCGGTGCCGGGGGCCGGGACGGGGGCGAGGAGCGCCGCGGTGGTACCGACGGCGACGGCCGAGCGGGGCAGCAGGGCCGCGGCGCCGAGGACCTCGCGGGCGCGGGCGTGCGAGTCGGGGTCGGTGATCACGACGCCGTCGACGAGCTCGGGGCGGGCCGCGAGCACGGCGGCGTGGTCGGCCGGGTCGACGGCCTGGGCGAGGTAGCGCCAGCCGGGCAGGGCGGGGATGCCGTGCTCACCGAGGTATTCGACGGTGGCGAGGACGTCGGGTCCCGGCGGCAGCAGACCGCCGTCGCCGAGTGCGCCGAGGATCCGCGCGTCGTCGGCGGCCGCGGTGCGCAGGTCGAAGAGCCTGCGCTCGGCGGCGGCGACGCCCTGGTCGAGGAGGTCCCGCAGTTCGTCGGCGCTGCGGTCGAACTCCTCGGCGCTCAGGGGCTGCTGTGCGGTCGCGGACTGGTCGGCGCCGGCGACCAGTCCCTGGCGGTCGGGGCCGGTCGCGGACCGGCCGTCGTCCTGACGGGTCCCGGTGGTGTCCCGGTGCGCGGTGCCGTGCGGGTCGCCCGTGGCCGGGTCCGGATCGGCCCCCGGGGTGTGGGCGCCGCGGCGGGGGTGCGGTACCCCGGAGGCGGAGGGCAGGCCCAGCAGGTCCGCGAGGCGGTGGTCGGCGGCGATCGATTCGGCGGCCCCGAGCTCGTCCTCGTACGACTGTTCCGCGGCGTTCGCGGCGTCGGCGGCGCGGGCCGCGGCGAGGTCGGTGCGGCTCTCCTCGGCCGCCGCCTCCCTGGCGTGGTCGGCGGCCGCTCTCGCGGCGTCCCGGGCGGTGTCCCAGGACGCGACGGCCGCCTGCTCGGCGTCGCTCGCGGCCAGGGCCGCGCGGGCCGGGTCGGCATCGGGCGCGGTGTCGTCGAGCCAGCCCGCGCGGACCGCTTCGGTGGTCTCCTGCTCGACCTCGGCCAGGCGCTGGCGCAGGTGGCCGGCCTCGCTGCGGGCGCGCTGGGCCTCGGTGGCCGCGATCGTGGCGTCGCGGTGGGCCCGCTCGCCGGTGGCCTGGAGGGTGTCGGAGCGCTCCTCCTCCTCGTTGGCCACGCGTTCGCCGTTCTCGGCGGCGGTGTGCAGGGCGCGTACGAGGTCGGCGGCGGCGGTGGCACGGGCGGCGAGCGCGGGGGCGGCGTCGCGTTCGGCCTCGCGGATGGCGACGGCGACCCTGGCCGAGCGGTCGGCGGCGGCACGGTGGCGCAGCACGGCTTCGGCGGCCTGCCAGGCGGAGTGCAGGGTCCTGGCCTCGCCGAGTTCGCGGCGCTGGGCCGCGGCGCTCTTCTCGGCCACGGTCAGGGCCAGCGACGCGTGCCGGTAGGCCAGTTCGGCCGCGATCAGGGCGCGGCGGCTGCGGGTCGCCTCGGCTTCGGTGACGGTGTGGGCGGCGGCGGTGACCTGCTGGGCCAGCTCGGCGGTGCGGCCGCGCTCCTCGGCGGCGCGGGCGGCGAGGCGGCGGGCGAGCGTACGGGTGCGGCGTTCGGCGCCCGCGTGGATGTCGCGGGCGCGGGAGCGGGTCGCGGTGGCGTCGACGATCCTGCCCAGCAGATCGACGGAGCCCGCGGTGAAGTCGCGTTCGGCGGTGAGTTCGGCGCGGCGGCCCAGCTTGTTGCCGAAGCCGCTGACGAGGTCGGCGAGGCCGTCGGTGTCGCGGGTGTCGGTGACGGCGCGGAGCAGCAGGTCGGTGAAGTCGGAGTCCTTCTTGACGGCGAAGAGACCGGCGGCCTCGCCCTCGTCGGCGTTCATCTCGCGCTGGTAGCGGAAGAGTTCGGGGTCGAGCCCGAGGTCGCCCAGGTGTTCGTTCCAGCGGTCGTGGATCTCTTCCCAGTGCACGTCGAGGTGCTGGTAGAACTTGCCCGCGTCCATCAGCGCGTCGCGGAAGCCCTTCATGGTGCGGCGCCTGCCCTGCGCGCCGGAGGCTCCTTCGACGGGGCGGCCCACGGAGGTGGCCTCGGCGACCGGGAGGTTGTCCAGGCTGAGTCCGGGGCCGGGGCGGAAGGAGTACCAGGCCTCGGCGAACCTGCGCGGGTCGTTGGAGACCTGGTGGCCGCGCCATTCGCTGACCTTGCCGACGACGACGCATTCGCCGGTGAGGGTGTGCTGCCACTCCAGGGCGACATGGCCGCAGTCGTCGGCGAGCAGGAACTTGCGCAGGACGCCGGAGCTGGCGCCGCCCAGGGTGTTGCGGTGACCGGGCAGCATCACCGAGAAGATCAGCTTGAGCAGGACGGACTTGCCGCCGCCGTTCTCCAGGAAGAGCACACCCGCGGGGGCCGGGCGGCGCGGCGGGCCGACCGGCTCGTCCTCGAAGAACTCGGCCTGGGCCGGCGCGGGGTTGGGTACCGGCTCACCGACACCGCGCAGGTCGAGGACGGTGTCGGCGTAGCGCGCACCGGCAGGCCCGATGGAGTAGAGGCGGACCCGGGACAACTCGTACATGGCGGCGGACTCTCGTCGTTCGGAAAGCGGGTGCGGAGCGGCAGGTGTGGGGCGGAGCGGCGGATGCGGGGCGGGAAGCCGTCGGTGGGCGGGAGGCGGCGGGTGGTGGCTGCGTCAGGCGTGGAAGGGCAGGCCCGCGTCGGCGGCCAGCTCCAGGTCGTCGGTGTCGGGCGGCGGCAGCAGGGTGGCGGTGCCGTCCGTGACGGGCACGACTCCGAGCTCCAGCAGCTCGGCCATGGCCGCGCCGCCCGCCATGTCGCGTACCTGGAGCTGGTAGCGGGCGGTGGTGCGGTAGGCGCCGCCCGCGTCGTCCCCGGTGCGCTGGAGGAAGCCGGAGTCGGTGAGGAAGGCGACGGCCTTGCCGATGATGCCGGTGGTGGAGCCGGCCAGTCGCCGGGCGTCCTTGGTCGCGCCGGTGGCGCTGCGGCGGGCGTAGATCCGCCAGCCGGCTTCCAGCCCCGGGGTGTCGGTGGCCGGGTCGCTGTTGTCGCCCTGTTCCTCGGCGCGTTCCTCCAGGCGGTGACAGGCCTGGCGGACGAAGGCGTCGACGCCGTTGACCGTGATCCGGCCGATGTACGCGTCGTCGGCGAGGTCCTCGGGGCGGGGGAAGGCCATGGCCGCGACCGCCAGGTGGGCGAGGCCGTGCAGGAAGCGGTCGGCGGCGTCGGAGGAGGCGCGGCGGGCGTAGTCACCCATGCGTACGGCGAAGACCGAGTCCTCGCCCGCGGTCACCGCCATGCCTGCCCGGGCCGACACCTCCAGGACGATGAGCCCGAGCCCGGTGGCGACGGCGTCGGCGAGCCGGGCGAAGGCGGGCTCCTCCCGGTAGCGGCGGAGCAGTTCGGCGTACTCGGCGTCCCGGGCGGGCAGCAGCTTGGGCTGCAGTCCGAAGGAGACCAGCCGTGCGGCGTCGGCGGCGTCGGCCGGGGTGACGGGGGTCGCGGTGACCGCTTCGTCGGGCGCCGTGGTGTCGGTGCCGTACGTGGGGTGCGTGCCGGACGGCTCGCCCCACGCGTCGGTGTGCTCGGCGTGGTGGTCGCTCACGGCCGTGGCTCCTTGCTGCGGAGGATCTTCGGTACGGGGTGGGGCCCGGAACCCGGCGGCGACGGGCGGTCGGCGGCGGTCATGACGCCTCCTTGCGGTCGGCGGCCATTCCGGCCGCGTCCAGCAGGGCCGTGCCCACTATGAGGTCGGCGCCGCCGAACTCCGGGTCGTCCAGCTGCGTACCGTCGTCGACCGCGAACAGCAGGCGCCGCTCGCCCTGCCGGTAGGCGGTGCCGACGGGCGGGCTCGCCGCGTGGACGGCGAGCAGGGCGACCAGATACGGCAGTTCGGGATCGCTGAGGCGGGCCTCGGCGAGCAGGCCGGAGAGCCGTCGCGGCGCGTCGTGTTCCAGTTCGAGCAGGGTCATGGCGCTCGCGAGCTGTTCCTCGCTGAACCGGCTGTCGTCCGGGGTGGCGATCAGATCGGGCTCGGGCATCTCCGCGCCGAGGTGCTCGCGCTCCAGGGGCGGGGTGAGGAGCATGTCGACCAGGTCGCCCAGCCGTACGGACGTGGGTGTGCGCAGTCCGGTGCCGTGCGCGAAGAAGGCGTCGGTGGCGCGGATCGACTGTTCGACGGGGAGCGGGAGCAGCGGGGCGACGAGCTGCCCGTACAGGTCGAGGCCGACCCGCGCGGTGGGGGCGGCGAACGCCTGCCGGTCCTGTTCCGCGCGGAACAGCGGTCCCGCCTCCAGCAGGCGTGACTGGAGCTGGGTGTGGCGGCGGATGCAGTCCTTGACGATGTCGACGAGCTCGGCGGCGCGCCGTTTGTGCTCGGGCTCCTCGGCCTCGTCGCGCGCCTTGCGGATGTTGGTGAGGATCGCGTTCTCGTGGCGGTAGCGGTCGGCCACGTGGTCCAGGGCTTCGTCGATCATGTCCGGGACGGCGTTGAGCCAGTCGACCGCGCGCACGTTGCGCCGGGTCGCCTCCAGGGTCCTGCGGAGCGTCTCGGCGTACTGCACGGTGCGGTAACGGGCCTGTTCGGCGGCGAGCTGGGCGTCGGCGAGGCGGCCCCGGCTGATCAGGACCTCCAGCTTCACCTCGGCCGCGATCTGGGCGCTGGTGACGTCGGTGTCCAGGGCGCCGACCAGGACGTTGACCGCCTCGTCGGTGGTGCGGAGGTAGACGCTGCCGCCGTAGCCCGGGACCTCTTCGATGAGCTTGAAGTCGTAGTCCCGGCGGACATACGCGCCGTCCGGCCCGAAGGTGCCGTACACCGCGCGGAATCCGCGGTCGACGCTGCCGACGTTGATCAGGTTCTCCAGGACCCAGCGGGCGACCCGCTCGTGCTCGGCGACGGGGCGCCGCGGGGCCTGCGCACCGACCCGGGGCAGGAGTCTGGCCACTATCTGGTCGTGGTCGGCGCCCGTGTCGAAGTCCATGTTGAGCGTGACCAGGTCGATCGCGGCGAGGGCGACCTCCGCCATCGCGTAGACCGTGTACTCACCGGCCAGGTTCGCCTTGCGCACGTCGAGGTCGTGCAGCGGCGCCGTGCAGGCGAGCGCGCGCAGCCGCCGCGAGAGCCCCTCGTCGGCGGCGGGGCCCGGGGCGGGCCGCGGCCCCGCGCTGAGCTGGGGCGCAGCGTTGTCCGTGTAGGCAGGCGAAGTCACGTGGGACAGATTAGGTCCTCGTACCGACAACGGTCGAAACGGCGCAGAAGCGACCGCCCCGGCCCGGGTGTTACGGAAGCCGGGAGCGGCTCCGTTCGCCCGGTGCGAACCGTACCGGGCGCGGCGCCCTCACCGGCCCCCGGGACCGTACCGGAGGCTTCCGCTCCCACCGGTCCCGGTACTCCGCGGTGGCAACCGCCGCGTCACTCGTCGCGGGGTCCGTATCCGCCGCCTCCCGGTGTACGGACGACCAGGATGTCACCGGCGTCCAGGTCCGCGGTGTCACAGCCCTTCAGTTCCGTGACGGTGACACCGTCGGCGCGCTCGATGTGCTGGCTTCCCAGGGCTCCGGGTCCGCCGCCCGCCATGCCGTACGGGGGGACTCGGCGGTGGCTGGAGAGCAGGGCCACCGTGACCGGTTCGAGGAAGCGGATCCTGCGCTCCACGCCCCGGCCGCCGTGCCACCGGCCCGCCCCTCCGCTGCCTTCGCGCACGCGGAAGCTCTCCAGCAGGACGGGCAGGCGCCACTCCAGAATCTCGGGGTCGGTGAGCCGGGAGTTCGTCATATGGGTCTGTACGGCGTCGGTGCCGTCGAAGCCGTCCCCCGCTCCGGACCCGCTGGCGACCGTCTCGTAGTACTGGACACGGTCGTTGCCGAAGGAGAGGTTGTTCATCGTGCCGGACCCCTCGGCCTGGCCTCCCAGGGCCGCGTAGAGGGCTCCGGTGACGGCCTGGGACGTCTCCACGTTGCCCGCGACGGTCGCCGCCGGGTGGACGGGTGACAGCATCGAGCCGTCCGGAATCCTTACGTCCAGGGGTTTGAGGCAGCCGCTGTTGAGCGGGATGTCCTCGGAGACCAGGGTCCGGAAGACGTACAGGACGGCGGCCATGACGACGGATCTGGGGGCGTTGAAGTTGCCCGGTTGCTGGGCGGAGGTGCCGGTGAAGTCGATCACGGCGCCGCGGGTGGCCCGGTCCACGGTCAGCGTCACGTCGATCACGGCACCGTTGTCGGTCTCGTAGCGGCAGGCGCCGTCGTCCAGTCCCGCGATGATGCGGCGTACGGATTCCTCGGCGTTGTCCTGGACATGGCCCATGTAGGCGTCGACGACCTCCGGCCCGAACTGGTCCACCATGCGGCGCAGTTCGGCGATGCCCTTCTCGTTGGCGGCGATCTGGGCGCGCAGGTCGGCGAGGTTGGTGTCCGGGTCGCGGGAGGGGTACGCGGCGGAGGTGAGGAGGTCCCGGGTCTCGGTCTCGCGCAGCCGGCCGTCGCGCACCAGGAGCCAGTTGTCGAACAGCACGCCCTCCTCGTGGATCGTGCGGCTGAAGGCGGGCATGGAGCCGGGGGTGATGCCGCCGATCTCGGCGTGGTGTCCGCGCGAGGCCACCAGGAAGCGCAGGGTGCCCGTCGCTCCCCCGGCCTCTTCGCCGCCCCGTCCGTCCCTTTCCTCTCCCCCGTCCCCTCCGCCCCCTCCGTCCCTTTCCTCTCCTCCGTGCGCTCCGCTGCTTCCGTCGAGGTCGAACACAGGCGTCACGACCGTCACATCGGGCAGATGTGTGCCTCCGTGGTACGGGTCGTTGATGGCGTACACGTCGCCGGGGCGCAGGGTGCCCTCGTTGCGCCGCAGCACTTCCCTGATGGACTCCCCCATCGATCCGAGGTGCACCGGAATGTGCGGCGCGTTGGCGATGAGGTTGCCGTCCGCGTCGAAGAGGGCGCAGGAGAAGTCCAGCCGTTCCTTGATGTTGACGGAGTGGGCGGTGTTCTCCAGGCGTACGCCCATCTGCTCGGCGATCGACATGAAGAGGTTGTTGAACACCTCCAGCATCACCGGGTCCACCCTGGTACCGACGGCGGTGCGTTCGGGGCGGGGGCGGGCCCGCGTCAGCACCAGATGCCCGGTCGGGCCGGCCTCGGCCTGCCAGCCGGGATCGACGACCGTGGTGGCGTCGTCCTCGGCGACGACGGCGGGGCCGGTCACGGTGTCCCCGGGGCGCAGGTCCTCCCGACGGTGGAGCGGGGTCCGCCGCCATCGGCCGTCGGCGAACATCCTTACGGTGTCCCTCGGTCGCAGCGCGCCCTCGCGTGCGGTGGCGTCGGGCCGGTGCGGGGTGTGCGGCCCGGCCGTGCCGGTCGCCTCCACCGAGACCGCCTCGACGACGAGCGGTTTGTCCATCGTGAACCCGAAGCGGGCCCGGTGGACGGAGGTGAACTCCTCGGTCATGGCGGAGACGGTGTCCAGGGCGACCGGCAGCGCCGCGTCCGTACCCGCGTACCGCAACAGCGCTCGGGCCCCGGTGCCGATGGCGGAGTCGGGCACCCCGTCGCCCCGGAGGTCGGCACGGGCACGGCCTGCCAGTTCGGCACAGAGCCGGGCCACCCGTTCCCGGACCGCCTCGTCCAGTTCGGCCTCGACGGACTGTTCACGCATCGAGGTGGCGTCGGCGAGGCCGATCCCGTACGCGGAGAGCACCCCGGCGAGCGGTGGTACGAGGACGGTGTCGATACCGAGGGCGTCGGCGACCGCGCAGACGTGCTGGCCGCCCGCCCCGCCGAAGCCGGTGAGGGCGTAACGAGTGATGTCGTGGCCGCGCTGTACGGAGATCTTCTTGACGGCGGTCGCCATATTGAGCACGGCGATCTCCAGGAAGCCCTCGGCGACCTCCGCGGCGGTGGGCCGGTTCCCGGTGGCCGTGGCCACCTCGGCGGCCAGGTCCTCGAAGCGCTCACGTACCAGGGCCGCGTCGAGGGGCAGGTCCCCGTCCGGGCCGAACACGGCCGGAAAGTACGCGGGCTGGACCCGGCCGAGCATCACATTGGCGTCCGTGACGGTGAGCGGTCCGCCGCGCCGGTAGCAGGCCGGGCCGGGCACGGCGCCCGCCGAGTCGGGCCCGACGCGGTAGCGGCGGCCGTCGAAGTGCAGGAGGGAACCGCCGCCCGCCGCGACCGTGTGGATGCGCATCATGGGCGCGCGCATCCG
This sequence comes from Streptomyces sp. TSRI0281, assembly GCF_001905125.1. Taxonomy (GTDB): domain Bacteria; phylum Actinomycetota; class Actinomycetes; order Streptomycetales; family Streptomycetaceae; genus Streptomyces. The sequence goes on from NZ_LWLE01000017.1 coordinate 31,395, forward strand.
TACCCCGGCCACCTGGGTCCCGAGTTCCCGCTCGAACTCGCCCGCGTAGTGCGACACATCGGTGGACGTGCCGCCCATGTCGAAGCCGATGACCCGGTCGTATCCGGCCTGCTGCGACGTACGGGCCATGCCCACGACGCCGCCTGCCGGGCCGGAGAGCACGGCGTCCTTGCCGCGGAAGTGGGCGGCCGCCCGCAGGCCGCCGTTGGACTGCATGAACATCAGCCGGATGCCGCCCAGTTCGGCGGCGACCTCGTCGACGTACCGGCGCAGGATCGGCGAGAGGTAGGCGTCCACGACCGTGGTGTCGCCGCGCGGTACGAGACGGATCAGCGGGCTGACCTCGTGGGAACTGCTGACCTGGGTGAAGCCCGCTGCGCGTGCGGCGGCGGCGACGGCCTGTTCGTGGGCGGGGTACCGGTAGCCGTGCATGAGGACGACGGCCGCGCTGCGGATGCCGTCGTCGTACGCGGCTCTCAGCTGTTCGGCCACCGGGGCGGGATCGAGGGGTTTCACGGTCCGGCCGTGGGCGTCGATCCGCTCCGGGACCTCGATCACCCGGTCGTGGACGGCCTCGGGAAGGACGATGTGCCGGTCGAAGAGGTGGGGGCGGTTCTGGTACGCGATCCTCAGCGCGTCCCGGAAGCCCCGGGTGATGAGGAGGACGGTGGGTTCGCCGCGCCGTTCCAGCAGGGCGTTGGTCGCCACGGTGGTACCCATCTTCACGGCCGCGATCCGGTCGGCGGGCACCGGGTCCGCGGGGCCGAGGCCGAGGAGCAGCCGGATCCCGGCGACGGCGGCGTCGCGGTAGCGCCCGGGGTCGTGCGAGAGGAGCTTGCGGGTGATCAGGTGGCCGTCGGGGTGGCGGCCCACCACGTCGGTGAAGGTGCCGCCCCGGTCGATCCAGAACTCCCAGCGTCCGGTCATCTCGCCATTGTGGCTCCGGGCGCCGGAGCGCGCGGGGACGGGACTGCGCGGGGCGTGGCGCAGCCCGCCCTCCGGCGCACCACCCGTCGCGCGCCCGCCCGTGTCCGTCCCCGCGCTCAGGCGCCACCGGTCCGGGCAGGCGCACTCGGCTCAGCTCAGGAAGAGTGCCGCGAGCCGGGGGAGGCGGCGCCGCATCTCGTCGTCGTCCTCGGCGTCCCAGTCGTCTCCGGACGGCTGTACGGGGTCCGTCCTTCCCGCGAGGGCCGCCTCCACCGCCGTGTCGAGGGACTCGGTCTCGCCCGTGATCCCGCGGTACGCCTCCGCTGTCGGCCCGCTCAGCGACTCGTAGCCGATCCAGCCGCTCCCGCCGCTCATCCGGACCACCACGGGCAGCTCGGCCAGGGAGTCGGGATCGGCCACGGCGCGGGTGAACGTCTCCCGTCCGAGCAGGATCAGCCCGTCGCGGAAATCCCTGAACCCGTCGTCCCCGCAGCCGCCCTCGATCAGATAGGCCGCTTTCCACAGCGGCCACCGGTACGCGGCGGCGGCGACCTCGATCGCCTTCACGGAGAAGTCGACGATCTCCGTCGGCCGCCGTGCGGCGAGCACCTCGGTCAGGCGGTCGGGCAGCGGGTCGTCGGGCGGGTCGCGGTCGTCCGCCCGGTCACCGGCCGCCCCGCGCGCCCGCTCGACGATGTCCCACCAGTCTTCGGTATCCATGAACCGAGAGCGTAGATCGGGGGTACGACAACGGCCGGGGCGCTTGCGGCGCGCGGATCCCGACACGTGCCGAAACCCGCCGATGTACCGGCCCAGGTCCCCGGCCCCGGGTACGCCCGGCCCCGGGTCCGCGCGTCAGACGGCCGGTGCGTCGGGACCGATCCGGCTGCGTACGGCGGTCTGCACCTCGGCCTCCTCGGCAGGGTCCGCGGCCAGCCGGCGCAGGCGTTCGGCGACCCGGATGTCCCCGGTCTCCGCATGGAGCGCGGCGACCTCGCGCGTGGTCTCCTCGCAGTCCCACAGGCACTCCACCGCGAATCCGGTGGCGAAGGACGGGTCGGTGGCGGCCAGCGCCCGTGCCGCCCGGCCCCGCAGGTGCGAGGAGGACGTCTCGCGGTAGACGTGGCGCAGTACGGGGGCGGCGCAGGCGATGCCCAGGCGGCCGGTGCCGTCGACGAGGGTCCACAGCCGCCGGGCGTCGGGCCCGTCGCCGCGTACGGCTTCGCGCAGGGCGCCGAGCACGAGAGGGGCGTCCTGGGCCGTTCCCCGGCAGGCGAGGAGTCCGGCGGCGGAGGCGCCGAGCGCGTCGGGCCGGTGCGCCCAGCGCCGGGCCCGGTCCACGGCGGCTTCGCCGGGCATCCGCTCGAAGGCGGCGACGGCCGCTTCGGCGACGGTGCGCGAGGGGTCGGCGGCGGCGGCCTCGACCAGGTCGAGCACGGCCGGGTCCCGGGCCTCCACGAGGTAGTGCAGTGCGGCGCAGCGGGCGCCTTCGGGGCCGCTGCGGGCGGCCTCGACGATCATCGGCCGGTCGTCGGGACCGGCGACCGCGGCGAGGCAGCGGGCGGCGGGGACGTGGAGTTCGCTGCCGCGTTCCAGTGCCTGCTGGGCCCAGTCGAAGACGGCCTGGACGCTCCAGCCGGGGCGGGGGCCGCCGGCGCGCATCTGACGCTGCCACCGGTCGAACGAGCCCTGTTCGGTGGCGGCTCTGACCCGGGCGCCGACCGCTTCGCGCGCATCGTCGGCCCACAGCCGCCAGGGGCGCGGTTCGTAGGCGTCCCGTACGGCGACGGCCAGTTCGGCGGCGCCCTCCGGGGTGGCCGGGAAGCGGCCGAGCACGGGCACGGCGAGGGAGCGCAGTCCGGCGTCGTCGTCGCGCAGGGCCAGCTCGTCCAGTGCCCAGGCCCAGTTGGCGCCGGTGGCCGCGTACCGCCGCAGCAGGGCGAGCGCGTCGTCGCGCCCGTACGAGGCGAGGTGTCCGAGGACCGCGAGGGCCAGGCCCGTGCGTGAGTCGTCGGTGTCGACGTGGTCGTCGGGATCGCGCAGGTGCTGCTCGATCTCTTCGATGCCGCCGTCGAGATCGAGGTACAGGCGCGCGTAGTAGAGGGAGCGGTTCTCGACCTGCCAGTCGTGCCGCGGGTCGCTCAGAACGCAGTGGTTGAGAGCCGCGAGGGCCTCGGGGCGCGGCGCGGCGAGCGCGTGGAGGGTGCCGTCGCCGCGGCCCCTCTGCAACAGGCCGAGCAGGGTACCGCTCGGCGCTATGAACGGATCGAACATGGAAAATGCCTCACATCAAGCTGTCGACGCAACCGGGACTGTGCCGTTCCACGTGCCCGTGGGCACTATGCCGCGCAGCAACATGATCGGCCGACCGCCGTCTTCTGCCTGGTGTAGACCATCTTCCTCTGCCTCTCGTCGGTGGTCCTGAGCGGACCCGCGACGTCATGATGACCCAGCCATTTCGCCACCGCGACCACATTTACGACGGACCGGTCAGCGGACATACCGGCGGGCATGCCGCACACCGTGCCCGCGGGCGCCTCAGCGGGCACCGAAGCGTTCCAGCAGGTCGGTCTTGCCGAACATGTGCGCCGTGTCCAGCGCGGACGGCGTTCCGGCGGCGGGGTCGGCGCCCGCGGCGAGGAGTGCGTCGATCACGCTGTTCTCGCCCTTGAAGACGGCTCCGGCCAGTGGGGTCTGGCCCCGGTCGTTGGCCCGGTCCGGGTCGGCGCCGCGGGCGACGAGGGCGGTGACCGCCGGGGCGTGCCCGTGGTAGGCGGCGAGCATCAGGAGCGAGTCGCCCCGGTCGTTGGTGAGATTCGCGGGTACGCCGGCGTCGACGTACGCGGCGAGCGCGTCCGCCTCACCGCGGCGGGCCAGGTCGAAGACCTTGGTCGCCAGCTCGACCACCTCGGGATCGGGGGTTTCGCTCATCGGACGGACCGCCTTTCATCACCGTTACTGCTGCCGCTGACCTGGTGGGGAGTACGGCACGGGGCCGTACGAGTGAATCGACAGGGTACTGCTCCGGGGCCGACATGACCCGGCCCGGATGCGGCAACGGATCACCGCGAGTGACTCCTGCCCGGCGGGGACGCCGAAATGCTCCGGCCGAACACCCGACTTCCTTCGACCAGTCAGGTGAAAATGCATCTTTTTCACCTGAATGACCCCTTTATCGTATAGATACTTCCTGTGAGCCTGGAAGGACTCATGGTGACTGTCCCCTCAACCAGGAGAACACTCATGATCCTTTCCATCTCGGGCGTCGTCCTGCTCGGCATCATCGTCTTCCTGTTCTTCAAGAAGGACGGGCTCAAGGCGTCGCACGCCCTCATCTGCGCCCTGTTCGGCTTCTATCTGGCCGGCACCGCCATCGCACCGAGCATCACTGCGGGCGGGGCGAGCCTCGCCGGCCTGCTGGGCGGGATCAAGTTCTGACGCTCCGCAACCGCTTCCACCTTCAGGAGACAGACGTGGCCCGGCGACCACTCCCCCGCATTCTGAGCAGCGGCAGCGCTTCGATCACTCGCAGTCGGGAGATCGCGCGTACGGCCGCCGACAGCGCCACCGACGTACTCCATCCGCTGATCACGGTCACTCGTGGTCTGCGGCTGCTGGCCGTGGCAGGACGGCAGAAATGGATCGCGACACCCAAGGAGCGGCGCGGTCCCAAGCTTTTCCTCGCCGCGGCCTGCGTGCTCGTGGTGGCGCTCATCCCGCACGGGCCCGTGCTGGCCCTGGTCTCGGTGATGGGCGCTGCCGCCTGGAAGGGACGGGAACGCACGCCCGTGAAGACCGGCCCCGACGACGCCGAGACCGGGCGGCTGCGGTCCCTCTACGAGGCGCTCGTGCCGTACTTCTCCGTGGCCGACGACCCCAGTCCGCTGTTCTCCCACGGCGGCGACTGGGAGAAGGTCTTCGGCGGTTTCGCGTTCGACGACGACGGCCGTCCCACCCGTCTCCAGGTGTCCTACCCGGCGTACTTCACCGACGGCGAGGCCGCCTCCCGGACCCGGATCGAGCAGCTGCTGCACGCCAAGTCGGGCCGCGGCCGCGAGTACCACTTCGCCTGGGACGAGGAGGCCAACCAGCTCGTGATGACGGTGCTCGACCCGCTGCCCACCTCGATCGCGGCCCAGCGCTTCGTCACCGCCCCGGGCGAGACCGTCCTCGGCTTCACCGACGCGGGCGCGGTCCCGCGCACCGTTCCCGTGCGGGACGGCGACGAGACCCGCGACGCCTCCCCCGTCGTCTGGCGGACCGGCGCCCGTTGCACGGAACCCCATCTGCTGGTCGTCGGGCAGCCCGGCAGCGGCACCACGACCCTGCTCCGCTCCATCGCCCTCCAGGCCCTCCAGCACGGCGACATCCTCGTCGTCGAGGGCAGCGGAGCCGGAGAGTACGGCGCTCTGACCGGCCGGGCCGGAGTCCTCGCCGTGGAGTGCGGGCTGACCGGAGCGCTGGCGGCCCTGGAGTGGGCCGCGCACGAGACGGAACGCCGCCTGATCGCCGCCAACCGCGCACGGCAGGCCGGGCACCCCGCTCCCGACGACATCACGCGCCCGCTCTGGGTCCTGCTGGACCGGCCGAGCGCCCTCGGACACCTCGCGGCGGCCGACGGCAGGCCCGATCCGCAGGAGCTGCTCCAGGTTCCGCTGCGGCACGGCCGGGCGGCAGGGGTCACCGTGGTGATGACCGACCAGTTCGACAGCCTGGACACCCTCAGCGAGACCGTACGGACCCACACCCGGGCCCGTGCCGTCCTCGGCCCGGCCTCGCGCGAGCAGATCGAGTCCGTCCTCGGTACCCAGCCGCACACCACCCCGACCGCGGAGGTCCCGGCCGGCCGGGGGTACGCCCGGCTCGGCGCGGGACCGGTGCTGCGGCTCCAGGTCCCGGCCACACCCGACCCGTACGACGACGCCACGAGCGCCACGCACCGGCAGGCGGTGCTCGATCTGCTGCCGGCCCGGCACCCCCAGGACCCCCAGGACCCCCTGGGCCCCCTGGACACGGACGTTCCCGGCCGGGAGACGGACGGGGAGCATGTCGCGGAACCCCTGCCGGTGTCTCCGCCGATGTCCCTGTCGATGCCGCGGTCGATGCCGGAGGAAACGGTCACGGCCGAAGTGATCCGGGCGGAGGCCGAACCCATGGCGACGGTGCCGATCGAGGCCGTACCGATGGACGCCAGGCCCTCGGAGCCGCAGGGCAAGCCCCAGCCGGCGGTGGCCGAGGGGTGAGTCCCTCCGCGCACACGACGGCGGGCGGACGGACCGCGCACACGACGGCGGGCGGGCGGCGGGTCCGGTGACCTGCCGTCCGCCCGCCGTCCCGCGAGGTACGCGGCTCTCAGGCCACGAAGCTCCGCGGCGCCTCGACCCCGGCGCCCGCCCCCGACCGCACCAGCTCCGCGGCGGCCGCGAGCCGGACGGCCGCCTCGTCCGCCACCGGGCCCCCCACGGTGAACGGCAGCCGTACGTAACCCTCGAACGCCCCGTCGACGCCGAACCGGGGACCGGACGGCACCCGCACGCCCACCCGCTCGCCCGCCACGGCCAGCCGGGAGCCGGAGAGGCCGCCCGTCCGCACCCACAGGGTCAGCCCGCCGCCCGGCACCTCGAACTCCCAGTCGGGCAGCTCCCGGCGCAGCGCCGTGACCAGGGCGTCCCGGTTCTCCCGTGCCTGGCCGCGCCGGACCTCCACCGCCTGCTCCCAGCCTCCGGTACGCATCAGCCAGTTGATGGCGAGCTGCTCCAGAACGGGTGTGCCCATGTCGGCGTAGGCGCGGGCGGCCACCAGGCTGCGGATCACATCCGGGGCGGCCCGCACCCAGCCGATCCGCATGCCGGCCCAGAACGCCTTGCTGGCCGAACCGACGGTCAGGACCGTGCTGCCCGCGGGATCGAACGCGCAGACCCGGCGCGGCATGGCGACATCGGCGTCCAGGCGCAGCTCGCTCATGGTCTCGTCGACGACCAGGACCGTTCCGGCGGAGCGGGCCGCGTCGACCAGGGCCCTGCGCTGCTGTTCGTCGGCCAGGGCACCGGTGGGGTTGTGGAAGTCGGCGACGACATAGGCGAGCCGGGGTGCGGAGTCGCGCAGCACCTGCCGCCAGCGGTTCATGTCCCAGCCGCGGAGCCCCTCCTCCATCGCGACCGGTACCAGCCGGGCGCCCGCCTCCCGCATCAGCTGGAGGATGTTGGCGTAACTGGGCGACTCCACGGCGATGCGCTCACCGCGTGGGGCGAAGAGATGGCAGATCGCGTCGATGGCGCCCATCGCGCCGGTGGTGACCATGATCTGTTCCGGCATCGTCGGGATGCCGCGTTCGGTGTAGCGGTCGGCGATCAGCTGCCGCAGCGCGGGCAGACCGGCCGGGTAGTCGCCGTGCGTGTGCGCGTACGGCGGCAGTTCCTCCAGCGCCCCCTGAACGGCCCGGGTCAGCCATGGTTCGGGGGCGGGCAGCGAGGCGCAGCCCAGGTCGATCATCGAGCCGAGCGACTCCGGGGGCAGCGGTTCGAGCCCGCGGGCGGGCAGCGGGTTGCCCGCCGGGACCGCCGTCCAGCTGCCCGCGCCGCGCCGGGACTCCAGGAATCCTTCGGCCCGCAGCGCCTCGTAGGCGGCGGCGACGGTCGTCCGGCTGACGGCCAGGGCCAGCGCCAGCTCCCGTTCGGCGGGGAGCCGGGCGGCGACCGGGACCCGGCCTTCGAGGACGAGCAGCCGCACCCCGTCGGCGAGGGCGCGGTAGGCGGGCGGCTTGCGGCTGCCCGGTCCGGCGGGCCGGGGCTGCTGGGCCTGGAGCTGCCGGGCGAGCTGCGCCGCACCGACCGTCGAAGTCCACTGCACCATCGAAATCAGTCCACCTTCCTCGGATTGGCCATAGTTGGCAGCCAATCCCCTGCCACAGAGTGACACGCAGCAGTCCACTACCACCACAGCAGGGGGCACCACGTGTTCAGGACAACCGCCCGGAGCGGCACCCATCTCACCCGGCGGCTGGTCCAGCTGTACGTCGGCCTGGCGCTGTACGGCGCGAGTGCGGCGGCCCTCGTACGGGCCGGACTCGGCCTGGAGCCGTGGGGCGTGCTGCACCAGGGCCTCACCGAACTGACCGGCATCTCCATCGGCGTCGTCTCGATCATCGTCGGCGCAGTCGTGCTGCTGCTGTGGATCCCGCTCCGGCAGCGCCCCGGGCTCGGCACCGTGTCCAACGTCTTCGTGGTCGGCCTGGCCATGGACGGCACCCTCGCCCTGCTGCCGGAGGCGCACGGGCTCGGGGCGCGTGTCCCGCTGATGCTCGCCGGTGTCCTGTTCAACGGGGTGGCGACGGGGCTCTACATCACGGCCCGGTTCGGCCCCGGCCCGCGCGACGGACTGATGACCGGCCTGAACCGGGTCACCGGACGGTCCATCCGGCTGGTCCGCACGGCGATCGAGGTGGCCGTCGTGGTCACCGGCTTCCTGCTCGGCGGCTCGCTCGGCGTCGGCACGGTCCTGTACGCGCTGGCGATCGGCCCGCTCGCCCAGGTCTTCCTTCGCGTCTTCGCCGTCCCGTCGCCCGCCGAGGACCCCGGGGCCGTTGCCGCCCCGACACCGGAGCGGGCCATACTGCCGCAGTGAACTCTGGACGCCACCCCTATCTGGACCACCCCACGACGATTCCGTTCGCCCATCGCGGCGGGGCGGCGGACGGGGTGGAGAACACCGCGGCCGCGTTCCGCCGGGCGGCCGCGGCGGGCTACCGCTACTTCGAGACCGATGTGCACACCACGGCCGACGGCCGGCTGGTCGCCTTCCACGACGCCACGCTGGACCGGGTGACGGACGGCCGGGGACGGATATCCGAACTGCCGTGGAGTCAGGTGCGGCGGGCCAGGGTGGCGGGCAGTGAACCGCTGGCGCTCTTCGAGGAGCTGCTGGAGGAGTTCCCCGGGGCCCGCTGGAACGTCGACCTGAAGACGGAGTCCGCGCTCGCGCCGCTCCTCGCCCTGATCCGCCGCGCCGATGCCTGGGACCGGGTGTGCGTCGGCTCGTTCTCGGAGGCGAGGGTGGCCAGGGCGCAGCGCGCGGCCGGTGGGCGCCTGGCCACGTCGTACGGGGTGCGCGGCGTCCTGGGCCTGCGGCTTCGCTCGTACGGCATTCCGGCGGCGCTGCGCGCGGGTGCCGTGTGCGCGCAGGTCCCCGAGAGCCAGAACGGCATCCGGGTCGTCGACCGGAGTTTCGTCCGTACGGCGCATGCGCGCGGACTCCAGGTCCATGTCTGGACGGTGAACGAACCGGAACGGATGACAGCGCTCCTGGACCTCGGAGTGGATGGCATCATGACCGATCACATCGAGACGCTGCGAACGGTGCTGAGTGAGCGGGGGGCCTGGGCATGACGCCGGTCCGTCCACGTAGGCACGGGGACGACCGAGGGGGCGCGGGTTGAGCACGGGAACCACAGGGACGGCCGGTCCGGCGGAGCTGCCGCCGGACACCGGAGCGGCGGCCGCCCGCCTGCGGGAGCAACGCGGCTGGTACTTCTACGACTTCGCCTGCTCCGTCTACTCCACCAGCGTGCTCACCGTCTTCCTCGGCCCCTATCTGACGTCGATAGCCAAGGCCGCGGCCGACCCGGACGGGTTCGTCCACCCGCTGGGCATACCCGTGCGGGCCGGATCGCTGTTCGCGTACGCCGTCTCGGCGTCCGTCGTGGTGGCCGTGGTGCTGATGCCGATCGTGGGCGCCGCCGCGGACCGTTCGGGCCGCAAGAAGCCGCTGCTCGCGGCGGCCGCCTATGTCGGCGCGGCGGCGACGACCGGAATGTTCTTCCTGGACGGCCACCGCTATCTGCTGGGCGCCTTCCTGCTGATCGTCGCCAACGCGTCGATCTCCGTGTCGATGGTGCTCTACAACTCCTATCTCCCGCAGATCGCCGAGCCGGAGGAGCGGGACGCGGTCTCCTCCCGCGGCTGGGCCTTCGGGTACACCTCGGGCGCGCTGGTCCTGATGCTGAATCTGGTCCTCTACACGGGCCACGACTCGTTCGGGCTCTCGGAGTCCGACGCGGTGCGCGTCTGTCTCGCCTCGGCGGGTGTGTGGTGGGGCGCCTTCACCCTCATACCGCTGCGCCGGCTGCGCGACCGCCGGGTGGCACCGGACGGCGAGGGGGCGGTCGGCTCGGGCTGGCGCCAGCTGATGGCCACCCTGCGCGACATGCGCCGCCACCCCCTCACGCTGTCCTTCCTGCTCGCGTACCTCGTCTACAACGACGGGGTGCAGACGGTGATCTCACAGGCATCGGTGTACGGCTCCGAGGAGCTGGGCCTCGATCAGACGACGCTGATCACGGCGGTGCTGCTGGTGCAGGTGCTCGCGGTGGCGGGTGCCCTGGGGATGGGGCGGCTCGCCCGGGTGTACGGCGCGAAGCACACGATTTTGGCCTCACTGGTGATCTGGACGCTGATCCTGGTCGCCGCCTACTTCCTGCCCGCCGACGCGCCCGCCTTCTTCTACGCCCTGGCGGCGGCGATCGGGCTGGTGCTGGGCGGAAGTCAGGCACTGTCCCGTTCGCTCTTCTCGCACCTGGTGCCGCGCGGGAAGGAGGCCGAGTACTTCTCCGCGTACGAGATGAGCGACCGCGGCCTGAGCTGGCTGGGGCCGCTGGTCTTCGGTGTGGCGTACCAGCTGACCGGCAGTTACCGGGAGGCGATCATCTCGCTGGTCCTCTTCTTCGTACTCGGTTCCGTACTGCTCGCGAGGGTCCCGGTACGGCAGGCCGTGGCGGCCGCGGGCAACCCGGTTCCGGACCGGATTTAGACGTTGCAGTGAAAGGCCGGTAGTGTACGCCTTTGGCCTGCCCGGAGGACCGTTACTGCGAGTGGAAGCAACAGAACCGTTGGGTGACACCTTCCACCAGATGTGACAAACCGGGCATTGGTGGGTACTCAACCCTGAAAAAGCAGCGGCACGACGGGCGACGCATGACCGGCAACGGGAATCTTTACCGCCGACCGGACGTTGACCGGATGACGACGACAGCGACTTCTGTCCTGTGGGCGACAAGCCCGGGAGGCACGATTCATGAGTGAGCGAGCTCTCCGCGGCACGCGACTCGTGGTTACCAGCTACGAGACGGACCGCGGCATCGATCTGGCCCCGCGCCAGGCGGTGGAGTACGCATGCCAGAACGGACATCGATTTGAGATGCCGTTCTCGGTAGAGGCGGAAATTCCGCCGGAGTGGGAGTGCAAGGCGTGCGGCGCCCAGGCACTCCTGGTGGACGGGGATGGCCCCGAGGAGAAGAAGGGCAAGCCTGCGCGTACGCACTGGGACATGCTCATGGAGCGGCGCACCCGCGAGGAGCTGGAGGAGGTGCTGGCCGAGAGGCTGGCGGTTCTGCGCTCCGGAGCCATGAACATTGCCGTGCACCCGCGGGACAGCAGGAAATCTGCCTGACCGCGTAACACCGCATAGAAGAGCCGCGGGCCCGTGACACAGAATTCTGTGTCACGGGCCCGCGGCTCTTCGCTGTGCGCGCCCGCGGCTCCCTGCTGTGCGCTCCTCCCGGACCCGCGGCTTCCCGGTCGCGGTCGCGGTGCACGCTCCGACCTGCGGCTCGGGCGGCGGAGCGCCCCGTCGGGCGGGGCCCGGACGGGGCGCTCCCGGCCCGGTTGCGGCCGTCAGGGGTTCAGGGGCGGGCGCGGGCCCCGGGCGTCGTCATCGGGGCGTGAGGGCGCCTGTGTGCCGTCCTCGCGGATGACCTCGCCCTGGACGACCTTTCCGTCCGGCCGGTGCATACGGGCCTGCTGGAAGGCGCCCGAGAGGCTGTCGGGCGACGCGGCCCGGATCCGGCGCTCCAGGGAACGCTCCGCGTACCGGCCGATCATCGTGCGGACCGGCGGCACCAGCAGGAGCAGCCCCGCCACGTCCGAGATCATGCCGGGGATCATCAGCAGCAGGCCGCCCAGCATCAGGAAGCCGTTGCCCTTGGTGCCCGCAGGAGCGGTGGGCGGGGTGGCGGGGGCGCCGGGCTGCCCCGGCATCTGCTGAAGAGTCTCGGTGAGATTACGGAAGGCGCGCCGCCCGGCCCGTTTGATGACCACGGCTCCGAGGACGCCGCCGGCCACCAGGAGCAGCAGGACGGTGAGCCCGCCCGCCGCGCCGGCCACCACGGTCAGCAGCCAGATCTCCAGCACCAGCCAGGCGGCGATGCCGAGCGGCAGGAAGGTGCGGGCGCGTGAGCGCTTCGGACGGGTCGGGGGCGGTGTGCCGGTCGTCATGCCCCCAGTGTGCCCGTAAGGGCGTGCAAGTGGCGTAAGGGGGTGATCATGACGCGACGGCGGCGGACCCTCGGGCGGCCGGGGCCCCCGAGGCAGCTGAGACCCCCGAGGCAGCCGGGAGCCTCAGGAGTGCTTGCGGCCCAGGACCTTGTTGGTCCGGGTCGTGATGCCCCAGCCGGTGACCCGCCACAGCGCCTCGACGAGGATGTCCCGGCTCATCTTCGAGTCGCCGACCTCGCGGTCCACGAAAGTGATCGGCACCTCGACCACGTGGTAGCCCGCTTCGACGGCGCGGCGGGCGAGGTCCACCTGGAAGCAGTAGCCCTGCGAGGCGACCTCGTCGAGACCGAGGCCCTTGAGGGTCTCGGTGCGGAAGGCGCGGTAGCCGCCGGTGACGTCCCGGACCGAGAGGCCGAGGGCGAGGCGGGAGTACAGGCTGCCGCCCCGGGAGATCATTTCGCGGCTCTTGGGCCAGTTGACCACCCGGCCGCCCGGAACCCAGCGGGAGCCGAGGACCAGGTCCGCGCCCTTGAGCGCGGTGAGCAGCCTGGGCAGTTCCTCGGGCTGGTGGGAGCCGTCCGCGTCCATCTCGACCAGAACGCCGTAGCCGTGCTCGGAGCCCCAGTCGAAGCCCGCCAGATAGGCCGCGCCGAGTCCTTCCTTGCCCTTGCGGTGCAGGACATGGACCTTGTCGTCCTGGGCCGCGATCTCATCGGCGGCCTTGCCCGTGCCGTCGGGGCTGTTGTCGTCGGCGACCAGGATGTCGGCCTCCGGCACGGCGGCGCGCACGCGGTCGACGATCGGCTTGATGTTCTCGACCTCGTTGTAGGTCGGAATGATCACCAAGACCTTGCCGAGCGGGCCGTACTGCCTCTGACCGCCGTCGTTCACTGCTGCCCCTTAAAGTCCGTACGCAGACGCACACCATATCGAGCGCATCGCGGCCGGACTCCGACGCGGTCGCACAGCCGCACCACGCAGGTCGGGGCAGACCCGTGGAACCAGGGACAGAACTGACGGCCGGAGCCGCGGACATCACTGCGGATCGGGGCCCGGCGCCCTTCGGGCCGACCTGGGGCCCGCTGGCTGCGGGTCGACCGAAAGCCGTTGTCTACTGAACGTCCGGGCCCCACCCGGGTCACACCCTCCGTCCGGCTGAAACCTTCCCTCGCCCCCGAGGCGCGGACGCTGAACCTGGCTGTCAGTGGTGGTGCGCCGGTGCGGCACACCACCCCATGACCCAGCGGCGTTCGACGACTGCGTGGAGGTTTAACCGGTCGGACGTCCTGTGGTGGACTCGGCCGAACCTACCGGCCCGTGGGCGCGTTCTGTCAACAGTCGCTCGACCTGCGGCTTTTGCCCAAATTGCCTGGTCAGTGCCGGAGATCCGCAGGTCGCGGCAGAATGCGTACGCCTTCGATCGGCGGTACGAAATGTCCGCACGTCACTCGTTCGGCCGTACGTAGACAGTTTGTCCGAACACCACCGTGCGCAGGCAGACGGGGAGTTCGGCTCCGGGGGTGAGATCGGGCAGGCCGGGGGTGCCGGACCGGGGGTCGGTCGACCAGCGGGCGACCCGGTCGTCGGGCGCCTGGACCAGCAGTTCCTCGGTCCGCCAGATCGCGTAGTCGGCCGGGGCGCCGGGCACCAGGAGCCCCGCGTCGTCGCGGCCGACGGCCCGCCAGCCGCCACGGGTGTGGGCGGTGAAACCGGCCCGTACGGAGATCCGGTGCTCGGGTGTCCGGTGGAAGGCGGCGGCCCGCACCGTCCCCCACGGGTCCAGCGGGGTGACCGGGCTGTCCGAGCCGAAGGCGAGCGGCACACCGGCGCGCAGCAGGGCCGCGTACGGGTTGAGGGTCGCCGCCCGCTCGGCACCGAGGCGCTGGGCGTACATGCCGTCCGCGCCGCCCCAGGCCGCGTCGAAGGCGGGCTGGACGGAGGCGGTGAGGCCCAGTTCGGCGAAGGCGGCGACGGTCTCGGGGGTGAGCATCTCGGCGTGTTCGACACGGTGGCGGGCCGCGCGGATCCGGGCGAGCCCGAGGGTCCCGGCAGCGGCCCGCACACCGTCGACGACGGCGGAGACGGCGGCGTCGCCGATGGCGTGGAAGCCCGCCTGGAGCCCCGCCTCGGTGCACGCGGTGACATGGGCGGCGATCCGCGCGGCGTCCAGGTGCGCGGTACCGGTGTGCGGGGCATCCGCGTAGGGCTCGTGCAGGCAGGCGGTGTGCGAGCCGAGGGAACCGTCGACGAAGAGGTCCCCTGCCGCGCCGATCGCGCCGAGCTCCCGGACGCGGCGCGCGCCCTTCTCGTCGGCGACCGGCTCGGCCCAGAGCCCGAAGACCCGCGGCCCGGGATGCTCGGCGGCGAGCTTCAGGAGGCCGGTGAAGTCCTCCTCGTCGGAGATGTCGGGTCCCGCGCACTCGTGGACGGCGCCGATGCCGAGCGAGGCGGCGTGACTCAGCGCGGCACGCTGGGCGTCCGCGCGCTGCCGCGCCGAGAGCGCGCCGTGCGCGGCGGACCGCACGGCATGGTGGGCGGCGCCGGTCAACGGCTCGTCGGGGTGATATCCGGTCATCGCCGTGACGCCCGGAACGAGGTCCAGCAGGGCGGTCGTGACGACCGCGGAGTGCACATCGATCCGGGGCAGATAGACGGCCCGGCCGTCTGCCGCCGCGTCGAGTTCACCGCGCGTCGGGTGGCGCCGCTCGGGCCAGCGGGCCGCGTCCCAGCCGTGTCCGAGCAGCACCCGGTCGACGGGGCGACTCTTTGCGAACGCACGTACGAGATCAAGGGCTTCGGCGAGCGTGCGGGCACCGGAGAGGTCGAGCCCGGTCAGAGCCAGACCGGTCGCCGTGGTGTGCACATGAGCGTCCGTGAAGGCCGGGGTGACAAGGGCTCCTTCGAGGTCGACCACATCGTCGACGCCGCTCGCGAAGGCATCGGCGGCCCCTTCGGAACCCACCCAGGCGACATGCCCGCGTTCGACGACCATCGCAGTGGCGAATGGATCGGCCGGGCTGTGGACGTCTCCACCGCGCAGCAGCACGGTGCGGTGTTCGGGGGCGCTCTGGGAGGCGGTGCTGTCGGTCATGGGACCAGTCTCGCGCCTGCACGGAGCCCTCCGCTCCGCACCCCCCTCGTCGACGGGACAGCCCTCCGGCCGCCCGCACGGCCTCCGGGACCTCAGATGTGCGGCGGCCGCGCCTCGTACGGGGTGGACAGCACGACGGTCGTACGCGTGGACACACCGGCCAGCGTGCGGATCCGGGTGAGCAGGTGCTCCAGTGCCAGCGGGGTCGCCACACGCACCTTGAGGATGTAGTTCTCGTCCCCTGCGACGCTGTGGCACGCCTCCAGCTCCGGCACCCCGGCAAGCCGCTCCGCGATGTCGTCCGGCGCGCTCGGGTCGAACGGCTTCACCGAGATGAACGCGGTGAGGGGCAGGCCGACGGCCTCGGGGTCGACGACCGCGGCGTAACCGCGGATCACCCCGCGCTGCTCCAGCCGGCGGACGCGCTGATGAACGGCCGAGGTGGACAGGCCCGTGGCCTTGCCCAGGTCGGTGTAGCTCATCCGCCCGTCCTTGACGAGCAACTCCACAATCTGACGGTCCAGCTCCTCCATGCGGATCAACCTATGGCCCCAGGTCCCTCGCGGCACACCCGTGGGGGCCCAGGAAGGGCACCTACGGGCGGCATGTGATGAATGCCACAGGTTTACGGGTGGGTAGGCAACGGCCTCGCGGTTACGGCCCGCGCGCGACGGGAAGTGCTTGCTGTGGCCGAGGGCGTGGCGCCTTGCCGGCCCACCCGAGGGGGGAATTCCCATGCAGAGCCTGAAGCTCACCGGACGTACCGAACCCGAACCCGCTGATCCGGACGAGGACGGCGCGCCCGACGCGTACGACACGTTCGAGATGTTCCGAGTGATCTGCCCGGACTGCACGCAGCCGATCGCGCTCCTGGCCGACGAGGACGTCCTCCCGGAGCACGCGCTGTGCCCTACCCCGTGGAACCCGTTCGTCCTCACGGTGTGCGCCGGAACCGGGCGCGGCGCCTCGGACGCGCGGGCCGCCGACGAGTCGCTGGAGGTCCAGGAGCAGGAGACGGCACTGCTGTTGACGCTCCCTCAGGGCCTCGACTGGCGGATGCAGCCCTTCTCCCACGCCGGTGGGCCCGGCTCGCGCCCGTTGCAGGCGTCGCCGATGCGGCGACACGCGGCCTGACGGCTCCTCACTCCTGCGCCGCACCACGACGGACCGGCCGACGTGGTGCCCGCAGCAAGCGAATCCGCCGCTCCCAGGTGAGCCCGGGACAGCCCTCGGCGTCCGTCATGCGTGCGCGTCATCCGTGCGCGTCGCGCGGCCCGGGCAGGGGCGAACTGGCGCCCGAATCGGCCGGACAGTGACCCGTCGGCGCCGGTCGGCGTTGGCCCGTCATGACGATGCTGCAGGCAACAGCCGGCCCCGGTCGCCGCCGTCTCGTACCCCCGGCTTCCGAAGAATCGGTTCCGCAGCCGGTGCCGCAACCGGGCCCGCCATCCGCGTCGCAGCCCGGTGTCCCCACCGCACCCGTGGCCCAGCCGTCACCACCCCGCCCCGCCGCCCGGTCACTGCCGCGTTCCGTCCCGCAGCCCACGCCCCGGGCGACCGGGCGGTCCTCCATGACACCCGCTGCCGAACCGCCCATCTACCTGGCCGTGCTGCGGCATTGGGAGAGCGCCGGGCGGACTCTGCCGGGCCGCCATGACCAGGAGTGGAACCGGATCATGGCCACACCCGTGTGGTCGGAGGGGCCCTTCCGGGTCAGCGCGTCTCGGGACCCGCGAGGTGGCGGGCGATGACCATGCGCTGGATCTGATTGGTCCCTTCGACGATCTGCAGCACCTTGGCCTCGCGCATCAGCCGCTCGACCGGGAAGTCGAGGGTGTAGCCGTAGCCGCCGAGCACCTGCACCGCGTCGATGGTCACCCGCATCGCCGCGTCCGTGCAGAACAGCTTCGCCATGGCGGCCTGCCGCGAGAAGGGCTGCCCCGCGTCACGCAGCCGGGCCGCCTCCAGATAGAGCGCGCGGCCCGCCTCGATCTGGGTGGCCATGTCGGCGATCATGAAGCGCAGCCCCTGGAAGTCCGCGATGGGGCGGCCGAACTGGTGGCGTCCGGTGGCGTATCCGACCGCTTCGTCCAGGGCCGCCTGCGCGACACCGATGGCACAGGCGGCGATCCCCAGCCGCCCGGAGTCGAGCGCGGACAGCGCGATGGCGAAGCCCTGCCCCTCCTCGCCGATGCGGCGGTCGTCGCCGATCCGTACGCCGTCGAAGTGGAGTTGGGCGGTGGGCGAGCCCTTCATGCCCATCTTCTTCTCGGGAACGGCCGCGTTCAGACCCTCGGCATCGCCGGGGACGAGGAAGGCGGTGATGCCGCGCGGGCCCTCGGCGCCGGTGCGGGCCAGCACGGTGTAGAAGTCGGCGATACCGCCGTGCGTGATCCAGGCCTTGGTGCCGGTGATGATCCAGTCGTCACCGTCCCGTACCGCCTTCGTGCGCAGCGAGGCGGCGTCGGAGCCCGAGGAGGGTTCGGAGAGGCAGTAGGCGCCCAGCAGACCGCCCGAGAGCATGGCGGGGAGGTGCGAGGCCCGCTGCTCCTCGGTGCCGTATCCGGCGAGCGCGTGGCAGGCCAGCGAGTGGACGCTGACGCCGAGGCCGACCGTGAGCCTGGCCGCGGCCAGTTCCTCCAGCACCTGGAGATAGACCTCGTAGGGCTGATCGCCACCGCCGTGCGCGGAGTCGTAGGGCAGTCCGAGCAGCCCGGACTCGGAGAGCAGGGTGAAGACCTCGCGCGGGAACGTGCCCGCTTCCTCCTCCTCGGCGGCCCGGGGAGCGATCTCCTTCGACACGATGTCGCGCACGAGCGCGACGAGCTGCCGGGACTCCTCGGTGGGCAGACGGCGTTCCACCAGCTGCGGGGCACGGTCGGACATGACGGCGCTCTCCTCCCTGTCGGGCGTTGCGGCGGTCGCGCGCGCGGGGTGTGCGCGGCGCCGCCGGGTGATCTCCCGGGCCGCGCCCGGGAAAAGCGGTACTCCGCAACCGATCCTGCCTTCTCGGATCACGAGAGGCGCTGGCCAGCGGCTGTGGCGGTTGAGTATGCCCGATGGGAGCGCTTGCGTCACGAGGTGCCCGCAGGACCGACGGTCATGGAAATTGGTACGAACCATTGACCCAACTGGTCTAGTCCTTCTACGGTTCCACCGAACGCCTTACCGCGTTCATGCCAACTCGCACGGAGCTCGGCGGCGCACCGGAACCCACCTGTGCGCGGGTCCTCCCGTGCGGCGCCCGACCTTGCACCCCCCACGCTCAAGCCCTCCCCCACGAGGAGCCACGATGTTCACATCGCACCGTCCCCGCGCCCGGTTCCGGGCGCTCGCCGCGGCCGCTTGTACGGCCGCCCTCGGCGCCACTCTGCTCGGCGTCGCGGGTACGTCATCAGCCGGCGCGGCCCCCGCCCCCCACCAACAGGCGGCAGCTCCCGCCGCCTCCGAGGCCGCCCCCACCGCGGCCGGTGACAAGGTGGTTGGATACTTCACCAACTGGGGTGTCTACGACCGCAATTACCACGTCAAGAACATCGAGACGTCGGGTTCCGCGAACAAGCTCACGCACATCAACTACGCCTTCGGCAACGTCACCGGAGGCAAGTGCTCCATCGGCGACTCCTACGCCGACTACGAGAAGGCGTACACCGCCGACCAGTCGGTCGACGGGGTGGCCGACACCTGGGACCAGGAGCTGCGCGGCAACTTCAACCAGCTGCGCAAGCTGAAGAAGCTGCACCCGGACCTCAAGATCCTCTGGTCCTTCGGCGGCTGGACCTGGTCGGGCGGATTCGGAGAGGCGGCCAAGAACCCGGCCGCGTTCGCCGAGTCCTGCTACAACCTGGTCGAGGATCCCCGCTGGGCCGATGTCTTCGACGGCATCGACATCGACTGGGAGTACCCCAACGCCTGTGGCCTGACCTGCGACACCAGCGGCCGCGACGCCTACGGCAATCTGCTGTCCGCGCTGCGCACCAAGTTCGGCACCGGCAACCTGGTCACCTCGGCGATCACCGCCGACGGCTCGGACGGCGGCAAGATCGACGCCGTGGACTACGCGGGAGCGGCGAAGTACCTCGACTGGTACAACCCGATGACGTACGACTTCTTCGGCGCCTGGGACGCGAAGGGCCCGACGGCTCCGCACTCCCCGCTGACCTCCTACACCGGCATTCCGCAGGAGGGCTTCAACACCGACGCCGCGATCTCCAAGCTCAAGGGGCTCGGCATCCCGTCCGAGAAGCTGCTGCTCGGCATCGGCTTCTACGGCCGCGGCTGGACCGGGGTCACCCAGTCCGAGCCGGGCGGTACGGCGACGGGTGCGGCAGCGGGCACGTACGAGGCGGGCATCGAGGACTACAAGGTCCTCAAGAGCAGCTGCCCGGCGACGGGCACCGTCGCCGGAACGGCCTACGCCCACTGCGGCACCAACTGGTGGAGCTACGACACCCCGGCCACCATCGGCTCGAAGATGCAGTACAAGAACCAGCAGGGCCTGGGAGGCACCTTCTTCTGGGAGCTGAGCGGTGACACCACCGACGGCGAACTGATCAAGGCGATCAACTAACACCGACGGATCGCACATGAGGGGCGGGGAGCCGGGCGGGCTCCCCGCCCCTCCCGCGTGCGCGGATCACACGTGCGCGAACACACGTGCGCGGATCACATCAGTCCGGCCTGGGTGACGAACATGGCGAGCACGACCACGAGCGTCCAGCCCAGAATGTTCTCCAGCAGCTTGGACCGGTCCCCGGGGCCCCCGGTACGGGCGCGGCGGGCATGGTTCGCGTTCTCGGCGGCGGCTGTCTCGGTCATGGCATCCCACTCGTTCGTGCGGTTGTGGACGTCCCCCCGGTGACCCGACCACAGTGCCGCAGAAGCGGTCCCGGGAGAAGGAGATCCCCGTCACTGCGGAGCACGACGGGAGGGAGGGCGGGGGCGGGGCAGGCCGCTGCCGCACGGGATACGGGGCGCCGAGGCCCGTCGGGCACGGACCCGCTGTGCCCGACGCCACACCCCGACCACGCGCCCCCGTCATCGTCGAGTGCCCTCAGCCGATGCCCAGCCCGCGCAGCACCCAGGTCTGCGCCGCCGTCGGCCGCGCCGGCCAGTAGACGTAGCAGACCCCGCCCGTACCGCTCCTGACCTTGCCGTTCGCGTCGTAGCGCTTGGTGCGGAGCCAGATGTTCTCCCATTCGCGCCGCCGGTAGACCCGGCGCACGGCCGGGTTGTCGGGTGACGCGGGGTCGTTGGCGATGATGTCGCCCTGGGCGGTGAAGCCGATGACCGTCATCAGATGGCCGGAGGTCCCGTAGCCCGCCCCGGTCAGCTCCTCCTTGAGGAAGGACTGGGACGTGATCACGGGGATGCCGACCCGGACCAGTTTCTCCACGTCGGTGAGGGAGCCGAGCCGGGTGACGACGGCGCTCATGTCGTGGTACGTGGCCGCGTAGGCGGCGTTGAAGGGCCAGTTGCCGCACCCCTCGTACTGATAGTCGAAGGTGTACCGGGCCGCGTGGCAGATCTGCGGGTCGGCGAGGCCCGGTTTCACCCAGGCGAGGTCCTCCGCCGTGGGCCTGCGCCCCCAGTACTCGATGATCATCTGCGAGGAGGTGGGGCTGCACCAGGCCTCGCCGCCGTTGTCGTACTCGGGGTACTCCCCCACATGGACGTTCTGCGAGTAGCGCGGCACCCGCAGTTCCCGGGTGAGCCCGGGGGTGCTGGCCGGGACCGTGAAACGGTCGGGGACGTCCGAGGCCATCGCGCCGAGCCGCCGGACCGTCGGGGTGAGCCCGCTGCCGGGGGCGCGGTACAGGGTCACCCGCAGCCGGTACGAGGCCAGCCGCAGCCCGCTCGCCGGGTCGTCCACGGCGAAGGTGTCGGTCCAGACGGAACTCCTGCCGTCGCTCTGGTCGTCCACAGAGGTACGCCGGATGTCGCCGTCGCCCGCCGCCCAGCGCCCCATCACGAACCACGGCGTCGCGGTCCCGTCCGAGTATTCGCCGCTCAGCTCGATCCGGATCCAGGTACCCGCCGGGGTGTCGGCGTTCCAGGAGGCGATCACTTCGGTCGCCGGCACCGTGGAGCGGTGGACCGGCGAGGTCCAGGTCGCGTACTCCCAGGTGGCGGACTTCCCGGTGTGCGGGTCGGTGTAGTCGGTGGTCCCGGCGGGGGTGGCGATCACCAGGCCCGGCCTGCGGCCCGCCGTGGCACGGGTTCCGTCGCCGGAACCGCAGCGCCAGTCGGTGTACGTACTCCAGAAACGGTTGTCCACGTCGCAGGCCGCCGCCCAGGGCGCCGGGGTCCGGCGGGAGGAGCCGGAGGAGGGAGCCGCCGCCGCCGCGGGACCGGCGGACACCACCGGGCCGGCCGCCGCCGCTGCCGCGAGTGCGGCGGTCAGTACGGTTCTGCGTGAAGTCGGTCTGGTCATGGGCGAGACCCCCGGTCGTGAGCGGTGGTGGGGCTGCGGGTACCGATCGGTGCGCCAACTATCGCGGGTCCCGGCCGGGTTCTGCCAGTGATTCGTCCTGTGCCGCACCATCAATATTGGTCTGATCCACTGGCGTGACCTGCGGTTGCCCCGGGCCGCTCGAAGACCGGCCCGTACGCTGGACGCATGAACGACCTGGCCGGCCGTGCGGCTGCCCTGCGCACCCTGCACCCTTCCTGCGGGCCGGTGCGGCTGGTCGCGATCGACGGGCACGCGGGCTCGGGCAAGAGCACCTTCGCGGCCCGGCTCGCGGCGGCCCTCGGTGACGCGCCCGTACTGCACCTGGACGATCTCGCCACCCACGATCAGCTCTTCGACTGGACGGACCGGCTGCGCGAGCAGGTGCTCCTGCCGCTCTCACGCGGGGAGTGCGCCCGCTATACCCCGTACGACTGGACGGCCCGGCGCTTCGGTCCGCCCAGGACGCTGGAGCCCGCACCCGTGGTGCTGGTCGAGGGCGTCGGTTCCGGCCGCCGGATACTGCGTCCCCGGCTGGCCGCGCTGTGCTGGATGGAGTGGGACCGGGGCCTGTCCTGGGAGCGCGGGCGCCGTCGCGACGGGCCGGGGCTCTCGGAGTTCTGGGACGGCTGGACCGCAGCCGAGGAGCGGCATTTCGCCGCCGATCCCTCCCGCCCGTTCGCCGATGTCCTGGTACGCCAGTTGCCTGAGGGATACGAGTGGCTGGAGGGACCTCGTGCGGCAGCAGGAATGACTCGTTCCCTCACCCAGGGTGAGTAGCGGAGCCACCCCTGCCGAGCGGCCGGGATTCGCCCCGGAAGTCCTCCAACTCGGCTTGACCGAGGGGCCGTACAGGTCTTACGTTCTCATTGTGAGGCTT
Source organism: Streptomyces sp. TSRI0281 (assembly GCF_001905125.1). Classification (GTDB taxonomy): domain Bacteria; phylum Actinomycetota; class Actinomycetes; order Streptomycetales; family Streptomycetaceae; genus Streptomyces. The sequence continues at coordinate 54,011 of NZ_LWLE01000017.1, forward strand.
TTCAGAGCCCCTAAGGACGCGAAGCCCCCGATTGTTCCCCCGTGATCGGGGGCTTCGTTCTGCTCCCGCACCGTTTCCTTCGCGACCACGCAGGGCGATACGCTCACCCTCGGTCACGTTCCCCGGTGCGCCGAAGGCCCCTTAGCCGCTCACCCTCTGTGCAGGTACGATGCACTTCGGTGCGGTCAATTCCCCTCCTCAGCACAGTGATTCGGCGCGCTCCGGTGGGCATGCTGAGCGGGCGGGACATCCTGGGGGCACGGTTTGTGGGGGACCTGATGGACATCGGCACGCAGGGCGCACAGGCCCCCGCCGACCTCGCCTGGCTGCGCGGCGTGGACGCCTACACCATGGGCGCGTATCCGCAGGCCGAGGAGGAGTTCAGAGCCGCGGTGCGGTTCGATCCCGGCATGGCGGACGGCTGGCTCGGCCTCCACGCGCTGCGCGTCGACACCACCACGGCGCTGCTGCGCATGTACCGCCACCGTGAACGCTTCGGCGAGCAGCGCTCCCGCCACCGCCGTACGCTCAACTCGTGGTACTGGCTGGGCTGGTGGGTACAACCGGTGCTGGAGAGCCCGCGCGACCTGCTGCTCGCGCACGCCTCGCACTGGCTGGACGGCCGCCATGTCCCGGAACTGGACCGGGCGCTGGCCGGGCTGCCGCCGGTGGACACCGACTCCCAGGTGCGGTTCCTGCACGCCTGCCGTTCCTACCTGGTCAAGGACTGGGACCAGCTCGTCCGCTACACCGAACAGCTCGTCGACGATCCGATGCTCGGCATCGAGGCGGGGCTCTTCGGCGGCATGGCGCGGGTGCGCCTGGAGATGTACGGGCAGGCCGAACCGCTGCTCTCGGCCGCCCTGATGCGCTGCCGCAGCGAGCAGCCGCAGCGCAAGGAGCTGCGCTACTGGCTGGCCAGGGCCCACGAGGGGACGGGACGCAGCGCGGCGGCCCTGCCCCTCTACCGTGCGGTGCACCGCGTCGACCCGGCCTTCATGGACACCTCGGCCCGGCTCGCCGCGATCTCCGAGGGCGACGGGTACGACGACTCCGCCGATATGGCCGCCGTGTCGCTGACCGGATACGGCGTGGACGGTACGGGTGCGGAGACCCAGCCGGAGAGCGAATCGCCGCTCGGCACAGATCTCGTGGAGAGCCGGGAACCGTGGCCGGTCCCGGTCCCCGATCCGGGCCCGGCCGTGCCTCCGCCGGTCGAGGGCGTACGCCACAGGGCGGCGCCGAAGCGGCCCACCTTCCCCGCCGGGCCCAGCGATCCCGCCCTGCTCGCCGAAGCGCTGGCGGAGCTGGAGCGGATGGTCGGCCTCGAACCGGTCAAGCGCCAGGTCAAGGCCCTGTCCGCGCAGTTGAACATGGCCCGGCTGCGGGCCGAGCAGGGACTGCCCGTCCAGCCGCCGAAGCGCCACTTCGTCTTCTCCGGCCCCTCCGGCACCGGCAAGACGACCGTCGCCCGCATTCTGGGCCGGGTCTTCTACGCCCTCGGACTGCTCGGCGGCGACCACCTGGTGGAGGCGCAACGGGCCGATCTGGTTGGGGAGTTCCTCGGCCAGACGGCGGTCAAGGCCAATGAGCTCATCGACTCGGCGCTCGGCGGGGTGCTCTTCGTCGACGAGGCCTACAGCCTGTCCAACTCGGGCTACAGCAAGGGCGATGCGTACGGCGACGAGGCGCTTCAGGTCCTCCTCAAGCGGGCCGAGGACAACCGGGACCATCTCGTCGTCATCCTCGCGGGCTACCCGGAGGGCATGGACCGGCTGCTCGCCACCAATCCCGGGCTCTCCTCCCGCTTCACCAGCCGGGTGGACTTCCCGAGCTACCGCCCCCTGGAACTCACCGCGATCGGTGGGGTGCTGGCCGCCGAGAACGGTGATGTGTGGGACGAGGAGTCCTTGGACGAGCTGCGCAGCATCAGCGGGCATGTCGTCGACCAGGGCTGGATCGACGAACTGGGCAACGGGCGGTTCCTGCGGACGCTGTACGAGAAGAGCTGCGCCTACCGGGATCTGCGGCTGTCCGGGTACGCGGCCGTGCCGACGCGCGACGATCTGGCGACGCTGCGGCTGCCGGATCTGATGCAGGCGTACGGGGAGGTGCTGTCCGGGCGGGGGCCGGTGAACCGCGGGCCCCAGGAGCCGGGGACGGCGTGAGGGCGCGCGGTGACGGGGCGCGGCGGCCGAGGGGTCCGGTGCCGGCCGCGCCGGGCGGCACCGGACCCCCGGTCCGTCAGGCCCGGCCCGCCAGGGCCTTCTGTTCCTGAGGGGCCGTCGGTACGTCCACCGTGCGGCGGGGTACCGAGACACGGTGGGCCGGGTCGCGGACCTCTCCCACCAGCATTTCCAGGACGTCCTCCATGGCGACCAGGCCCAGCACCCGTCCCGACGCGTCGGCCACCTGGGCCAGATGCGTCGCGGCGCGGCGCATCACGGTGAGGGCGTCGTCGAGGGGGAGTTCCGCGCGTACCGTCGCCATCGGGCGCCAGATCTGCTGCGGGACGGCGCGTTCGCCGTCCTCCAGGTCCAGGACGTCCTTGACGTGCAGGTAGCCCATGAAGGGGCCGCCGCCCTCAGCGCAGACGGGGAAGCGCGAGTAGCCGGTCCGTACGGTCAGCTCCTCGATCCTGCGCGGGGTGACGGAGGGGTCCACCGTCACCAGCGACGCCCGCTCCAGGAGTACGTCGGTGACCGGCCGGCTGCCCAGTTCGAGCGCGTCCTCCAGGCGCTCCTGGGCCTCCGGCTCCAGCAGTCCGGCCTGTCCGGAGTCCTCCACGAGCCGGTTGAGCTGCTCGCTGGTGAACACGGCCTCGACCTCGTCCTTGGGCTCGACCCGGAAGAGCCTCAGCACGATCCGGGCGCAGGCGCCCAGGCCCGTGGTGACCGGGCGGCAGAGCCGGGCGAAACCGACCAGTCCCGGGCTGAGCCACAGAGCGGTCCTCTCGGGGGCGGCCATCGCGAGATTCTTCGGGACCATCTCGCCGATGACGAGGTGGAGGACGACCACGAAGACGAGAGCCAGCGCATAGCCGAGCGGGTGGATGAGCCCCTCGGGAACATGCGCCGCGTGGAAGACCGGTTCGAGGAGGTGGGCCACGGTCGGCTCGGCGACGGCACCCAGGGTGAGTGAGCAGATGGTGATGCCGAACTGGGCGGCGGCCATCATCTGCGGCAGATTCTCCAGTCCGTACAGGACCTGGCGGGCCCGGCTCGATCCGCTCGCGGCGAGCGGTTCGACCTGGCTGCGGCGTACGGAGACGAGAGCGAACTCGGCGCCGACGAAGAAGCCGTTCGCCAGCACCAGGAGCCCGGCGAACAGCAACTGGACCAGGCTCATCGCACGGCCTCCAGCAGCACTCGCGCGGAGGGGTCCGCGGCCGTGACGTTCTCCGGCAGGTCCGCCGTGCGGGTGAAACGGACCTGTTCGGCACGGTAGTGGCCGACCTGGCGGACGGAGATCCGCCAGCCGGGGAGTTCCGCGCGGTCCCCGGGGGCGGGGATGCGGCCCAGCAGATCGGCGACCAGTCCGGCCACGGTCTCGTACGGCCCGTCCGGTACGTCGAGGCCTATCCGGCACAGAGTGAGGACCCGGCAGCTGCCTTCGGCGTCCCAGACGGTACGGCCGTCCTCACCGACGGCGGTGGCCAGCTCAGGCCGGTCGGCGCCTTCCGCGTCGTGCTCGTCGCGGACCTCGCCGACGAGTTCCTCGATGATGTCCTCAAGGGTGACGACTCCGGCGGTGCCGCCGTACTCGTCGACGACGACGGCGATCGGCTGCTCCTTGCGCAGCCGCCGGAGGAGCTGTTCGACGGGCAGGCTCTCCGGCACCAGAAGCGGTGGTACGGCGATCCGGCCGGCCGGGGTGCGCAGCCGCTCCTGGGCGGGGACGGCGAGGGCGTCCTTGAGGTGGATCATGCCGACGACCTCGTCGATGCGGTCCCGGTAGACCGGGAAGCGGGAGAGGCCGGTGGCGCGGGTGAGGTTGAGGACGTCCGCCGCGGTCGCGGACGACTGCAGGGCGCTCACCTTCACCCGGGGGGTCATGACGTGCTGGGCGGTGAGTCCGGCCAGCGACAGGGTCCGTACGAAGAGATCGGCGGTGTCCTGTTCCAGGGTGCCGGCCTCGGCCGAGTGCCTGGCCAGCGAGACCAGCTCGCCCGGGGTGCGGGCGGAGGCCAGCTCGTCGGTGGGCTCCACGCCCAGCAGGCGCACCAGCCGGTTGGCGAGGGTGTTCAGTGCGGTGATCACGGGGCGCAGCACGGTCGCGAAACGGTGCTGGGGTCCGGCGACGAAGCGGGCGACCTGGAGCGGCCGGGAGATCGCCCAGTTCTTCGGGACGAGCTCGCCGATCACCATCTGGACGGCGGAGGCGAGCAGCATCCCGATGACCACGCTGACACCGGGTACGGCCCCTTCGGGCAGTCCGGTGGCGGTCAGGGGGCCGGCGAGCAGCTGGGCGAGCGCCGGTTCGGCGAGCATGCCGACGACCAGCGAGGTGATGGTGATGCCGAGCTGGGTGCCGGAGAGCTGGAAGGAGAGTTCGCGCAGGGCTTCGACGACGGTACGGGCCCGCCGGTCGCCCTCGGCGGCCGCGCGTTCGGCGTCCGGCCGCTCCACGGTGACGAGCCCGAATTCGGCTGCCACGAAGAATCCGTTGGCGAGGATGAGAAGGAATGCCGCACTGAGAAGCAGCAGTGGGGTGGTCATGCCGCCGCCTCCGGGGAAGGGGCGGCGCAGATACTACCGGACGATCCGTCCATTGCTGGAGGGAGTCACTCCTTGGGTCGCAGGAAAAAACCCGCCGGCCCGGGGGCCTCTGGGGCGGGGCGGGGCGCACCGGGCGCCGCCGCCCTCCAGAGTAATCAAGAAGAGGCCGTACGGGGCAGGGGGCTCAGCCGTTGTCCGTGGCGGCGTCCGCTCCGGTGCCGCGGGATTCGGCGAGGACGCGCAGCGTACGGGCGTCCCGGATGGCCTGCTGCTTGGCGATTCCGGGCTGGATGCCGAGCGCGGGCAGGCTGGTGCCGTCGCTGAGGTCGAGGAAGACCCAGGGGTCGCCGACCCGCAGGTTGACCCGGAGGATCTCCTCCCAGGCCAGCCTGCGGGTGCGGGTGAGGTTGACGACGGTGACCCCGGTGTCGTCGGCGACGACCTTGGGCCTGCTGAGCAGGGCCAGGACGCCGAAGAAGAGGGCGGCCACGAAGATGAAGCTGGTCCGCTCCCCCGGGTTCAGCTTCTCCAGGGTCAGGGCGATGACGGTGATGACGAGGAACATCGCCAGACCCACGGCCAGCAGGACCACCCGGGTGAGGGTGGGCCTGAAGGTGACCGGGAGGGCGGGCAGTTCGGGCCGGGGGGCGGACATCAGGCGCTCTTCTTGTCTGTCGGTGTTCTCGGTCGCCCCGGCCGTCAGAGACGGCAGGCGTGGATGGCCGTGGTGAGGATGGCGCGGGCACCGAGCTCGTACAGATCGTCCATGATCCGCTGCGCCTCCTTGGCGGCGACCATGGAGCGGACGGCGACCCAGCCCTCGTGGTGCAGCGGGGAGATGGTCGGCGACTCCAGGCCCGGGGTGAGGGCCACGGCGCGCTCCAGGTGCTCGACGCGGCAGTCGTAGTCCATCATCACGTAGGAGCGGGCGACCAGGACGCCCTGGAGGCGGCGGAGGAACTGCTGCACCTTCGGGTCGTCGTCGGGGGCGCCGGTGCGCCGGATGACGACGGCCTCCGACTTCATGATCGGCTCGCCGATCACTTCGAGTCCGGCGTTGCGCAGGCTGGTACCGGTCTCCACCACATCGGCGATGATCTGGGCGACCCCCAGCTCGATGGCGGTCTCGACCGCGCCGTCGAGGTGGACGACGGAGGCGTTGACGCCGACGTCGGCCAGGTGCTTGGCGACGATGCCTTCGTAGGAGGTGGCGATCGTCATGCCGTCGAAGTCCTGCGGGCCGTGGGCCGTGCCGGGCTTGGTGGCGTAGCGGAAGGTCGAGCGGGCGAAGCCGAGCTGGAGGATCTCCTCGGCGTCGGCGCCGGAGTCCAGCAGCAGGTCGCGGCCGGTGACGCCGATGTCGAGGCGGCCGGAGCTGACGTAGATCGCGATGTCGCGGGGCCGCAGGTAGAAGAACTCGACCTCGTTCTCCGGGTCGACGAGAACGAGTTCCTTGGACTCCTTGCGCTGCTGGTATCCGGCCTCATGGAGCATCGCCATCGCAGGCCCGGAGAGTGAACCCTTGTTGGGGACGGCGATGCGCAGCATGGGGTCAGGTCCTTTGGTGCGAAGGGGTGGGATTGCGGACGTGCGGATGTGCGGGGAGCGCGGTCGGCCTAGAGATGGGCGTAGACATCGTCGAGGGAGATGCCGCGGGCGACCATCATCACCTGGACGTGGTACAGCAGCTGCGAGATCTCCTCGGCGGCGGCTTCCTTGCCCTCGTACTCGGCGGCCATCCACACCTCGGCCGCCTCCTCGACGACCTTCTTGCCGATGGCATGCACTCCCTTGTCCACCAGTTCGGCGGTGCGGGAGGTGGAGGGGTCGCCGTTGGCGGCCTTGAGCTGCAGCTCGGCGAAGAGCTCTTCGAAGGTTTTGTTCGCCATGATGGTCCTTAGAATACGGGGTCGCCGGCCCGCACTCAGCGCCAGGGTTCGCTGACGGTGCGCAGTGTGGTGGCGGTGGCGACGGCCGCGGTGACCGCTTCGTGGCCCTTGTCCTCGTTGGACCCTTCGAGACCGGCCCGGTCCAGCGCCTGCTCCTCGGTGTCACAGGTCAGGACGCCGAATCCGACCGGTACCCCGGTGTCGACGGTGACCTGGGTGAGGCCCGCGGTGACCCCGTGGGAGACGTACTCGAAGTGCGGGGTTCCGCCGCGGATGATCACGCCGAGGGCGACGATCGCGTCGTAGCCGCGGCCCGCGAGGACCTTGGCGACGACGGGAAGCTCGAAGCTGCCGGGGACCCGGAGCAGGGTCGGCTCGTCGATGCCCAGCTCGTGCAGAGCGCGCAGGGCGCCGTCGACGAGTCCGTCCATGATCTGCTCGTGCCACTGGGCGGCGATCACGGCCACCCGCAGGTCACCGCAGTTGCGTACGGACAGTTCGGGTGCGCCCTTGCCGCTCATGTCTCTCCTACTGCTCGTTCCGTGGGGTTACGGGGTGGTGGGTGGGATGGATCAGGGATACGGGGCAGGTCACTGGTTGCTGCACGTCGACGCGGTGGCGCCGTCGAGCCAGGGCAGGTCGTGGCCCATGCGGTCGCGCTTGGTGCGCAGGTATCGCAGATTGTGCTCCCCGGCCTGGACCGGCATGGGTTCCCGGCCGGTGACGGCGAGCCCGTACCGCAGCACCGCGGCGGTCTTGTCGGGGTTGTTGGTCATCAGGCGGAGGCTGCCGACTCCGAGGTCCGCGAGGATCTGGGCACCCGCCGCGTAGTCGCGGGCGTCGGCGGGCAGACCGAGCTCCAGATTGGCGTCGAGGGTGTCGACCCCGCGCTCCTGGAGTTCGTACGCGCGCAGCTTGGAGAGCAGTCCGATGCCGCGGCCCTCGTGGCCGCGCAGATAGACGACGATGCCGCGGCCCTGCGCGGTGACGCGCTCCATGGCGGCGTGCAGCTGGGGGCCGCAGTCGCAGCGCTGGGACTGGAAGATGTCGCCGGTCAGGCACTCCGAGTGGATCCGTACGAGGACGTCCTCGCCGTCCCCGATGTCCCCGTGGACGAGCGCCACATGCTCCACTCCGTCGACGGTGGAGCGGTAGCCGTACGCGGTGAACTCGCCGAACGCGGTCGGCAGCCGGACCTCGGCCTCGCGGCGGACGGTCGGTTCGGCGCTGCGGCGGTAGGCGATCAGGTCCTCGATGGAGATGATCGTCAGGCCGTGCTTGCGGGCGAAGGGGACCAGTTCGGGCAGGCGCAGCATCACTCCGTCCTCGCCCGCGATCTCCACGATCGCCCCGGCGGGCCGCAGTCCGGCGAGCCGGGCCAGGTCGACGGCGGCCTCGGTGTGGCCGTTGCGTACGAGGACTCCGCCGGAGCGGGCGCGCAGCGGGAAGACATGGCCGGGGCGGACGAGGTCGCCGGGTCCGGCCACGCCGCCCGCCAGCAGCCGCAGCGTGGTGGCGCGGTCGGCGGCGGAGATGCCGGTGGTCACGCCGTGGACGGCACCGGCGTCGACGGAGACGGTGAAGGCGGTCTTCATCGACTCGGTGTTGTGCTCGACCATCTGCGGCAGTTCGAGCCGTTCCAGCTCGTCGCTCTCCATGGGCGCGCAGATCAGCCCGCGGCATTCGCTCATCATGAACGCGACGAGCTCGGGGGTCGCCTTCTCGGCGGCGATGACGAGGTCGCCCTCGTTCTCGCGGTCCTCGTCGTCCACGACGACGACGGGCCGGCCGGCCGCGATGTCGCGGATGGCCTGCTCGACGGGGTCGAGGGAGAGGTTCTCGACGAGGGGGTCGTGGTTCCGGTGCAACCAGGTGGGCTGGGCAGTCATGCCGTGGCTCCTTCCAGAGCGGGTGACCGCGTGCGCAGCCACCAGTCGCGCATGCCCCACAGGACGAGGGCGCCGTAGACGACGTAGATGAGACCGGAGAAGGCGAGCCCGCTGTGGAAATTGAGCGGGACGCCGACCAGGTCGACGAGGAGCCAGGCGAACCAGAACTCGACCATGCCGCGCGCCTGGGCGAGCATCGCGACGAGCGTGCCCGCGAAGATGTAGGCGTCCGCCCAGGGGCTCCAGGACAGGGACGGGAACGCGGTGAAGAGACCGCCGACGGCCAGGGTGCCGAGCGCCGCGCCGCCGACCAGAAAGCCGCGCTCGCGCCAGGTGGCGAACCGTACGGCGATGCTGCCGTCCTGGGCCTGCCGCCTGCCGCGGGTCCACTGCTGCCAGCCCCAGACGGCGACGGCGATGACGACCAGCTGTTTGCCGACACTGCCCGCCTGGTGCACGGAGACATTGGCCGCGACCAGGACGACGCCGGAGAGGAGCTGGGCGGGCCAGGTCCAGAGGGAACGGAGCCAGCCGAGGGTGAGCGCCGCCAGACCGATCGTGTTGCCGAGCATGTCGGACCAGATGATGTGCTGTCCCAGGACGGTGAACGCCTCCGAGTTCAGCCAGGTCAGCGCGCTCATGTCACCGGCTCCCCGGGCTCCGGCACCACACCCCGGGCAGCGCCGGGGGCAGCGCCCTGGATCGCATCGGCACCGAGCAGCCGCTCGACGTACTTCGCGATCACGTCCACTTCGAGGTTGACCGGGTCGCCGGGCTGCTTGATGCCGAGCGTGGTCAGGGCGAGAGTGGTGGGGATGAGGCTGATGGTGAAGTGGTCGGGCCCGGCGTCCACGACGGTCAGGCTTACGCCGTCGACGGTGATGGAGCCCTTCTCCACCACGTAACGGGCCAGCTCCGCGGGCAGGGAGACCTTCACGATCTCCCAGTTCTCGGAGATCCTGCGCTCCACGATGCGACCGGTGCCGTCGACGTGGCCCTGGACGATGTGTCCGCCGAGCCGGCCGCCGAGGGCCATGGGGCGCTCCAGGTTGACCCGGGAGCCGGTCGTGAGGGCACCGAGGCTGGAGCGGTCGAGTGTCTCCGCCATCACGTCCGCGGTGAACTCGTCCTCGCCGAGGTCCACGACGGTGAGGCAGACCCCGTTGACGGCGATGGAGTCGCCGTGTTTGGCGCCTTCGGTGACGACGGGGCCGCGCAGTCGGAAACGGGAGGCGTCGTCGAGCTTCTCGACGGCAGTGACCTCACCCAGTTCTTCGACAATTCCGGTGAACACTCAGTTTCCCTTCCGAGCAGTGACGGGGACGGCGGTGATGCGCAGATCGGGGCCGAGAGTGACGGTCTCGGTCACATCGAGGCGCAACGCCCGCGCAAGTGTGGGGATTCCGGCGTCGGCGAGGGCGGCGGGGCCCGCGCCGAGCAGAACGGGGGCGAGATAGCCGACGACCTTGTCGACCGCTCCCGCGGCGACGAAGGCACCGGCCAGGGTCGGCCCGCCTTCGAGGAGTACGGAGCGGACGCCCCGCCCGTGGAGGGCGGCGAGCAGGGCCGGCAGGTCCAGGCCCCGGCCGGAGGCGGCCCGCGGCAGCCGCAGGACGGCCGCTTCGGGGAGATGGGCGGCGGGTGCGTCGTCGGCGACCGCGATCAGGGTGGGCGCGGTGGCGTCGAGGACGCGGGCGCCGGGCGCGACGGCCGTCGCGTCGGTGTCGACGACCACCCGCAGCGGCTGGGTGGCGCCCTCGATGCCGCGTACTGCCAGCTGGGGGTCGTCGACACGGGCGGTGCCGGAGCCGACCACGACGGCGTCGGCCTCGGCGCGCAGCCGGTGGACGTCGGCGCGGGCCTCGGGCGAGGTGATCCAGCGGCTGGTGGCGTCGGCGGCCGCGACCCGGCCGTCGAGCGTCGCCGCGTACTTCCAGAGGACGTACGGGCGGCCGAGGCGCACCGAGGTCAGCCAGGCGGCGTTGCCCGCCTCGGCCTCGTCGGCGAGGAGCCCCTGCTCGACCTGGATCCCGGCCCGGCGCAGGGTGTCCGCGCCGCCGGTGGCCTGCGGATTCGGGTCGCCGACCGCGTACACGACACGGCTGATCCCGGCGTGCAGGAGCGCCTGGGCGCAGGGGCCGGTGCGTCCGGTGTGGTTACAGGGTTCGAGGGTGACGCAGGCGGTACCGCCCCGGGCCCGCTCACCGGCCGCGCGCAGCGCGTGTATCTCGGCGTGCGGCCCTCCGGCGCGCTGGTGGAAGCCTTCTCCGGCCTGCTCTCCGGCGGCGTCGGTGATCACGCATCCGACGACCGGATTGGGGCTGGTGGAGCCGAGTCCGCGGGCTGCGAGCGCGATCGCTCGGCGCATGGCGGTGATATCGGCTGCGGTGGCCACCGGGTCCTCCTGCCTCTTCGGGCACGGACTCCGGGGCCTGTCGATGACGACAGATGAAGCGGTACGGCACCGGGAACGCCGAACCCCGAGGACACGGACACGGCTGTCCGGTGATCCGGAACACGCGTCCGCCTGGGGCGGCGTACCTGTGACGACCCGCCGCGCACTGCCTCCCATCCGGACTTTCACCGTCGGTCCAGGAATCACACCTGGTCAACCGGCCGCTGGCTGCGGACGGGTCGCGGACTATAACCGCCGGTTCGGAATTACACCGACCCCGGAGTGCGCTGCTATTGGTACGCAATCAGTCTGCCACGGACGACCGTCGGCCATGCAGGTGATGGCTGTGTGCTGACTCACAGAGCAACCTCGGAGAAGGGGCGCCCCCACGGATCGTCCGCTCGCCGCCCCGCGTCCCGCCGCTCTGGCAGGCTGGCGTCCATGACGACGATTCTGGTGACCGGCGGTACCGGAACACTCGGCCGGCAGGTCACCGCGCGACTGCGCGACGCCGGACAGGACGTACGGGTACTGAGCCGCCGCTCCCCTTCGTACGCCGTCGATCTGCGCGACGGCAGAGGGCTGGACGCCGCACTCGACGGGGTGGACGCGATCGTGCACTGCGCCACGTCGCCGCGGGGCGGGGACGACAGGGCGGCCGGACATCTCATCGGGGCCGCGCGGCGGGCGGGCGTGCCCCATCTGGTCCATATCTCGATCGTCGGTGTGGACCGGATCCCGCTCGGTTACTACACCGTCAAGCATCGGGTCGAACGGATGATCGAGGAATCGGGGCTCGGCTGGACGATCCTGCGGGCCACGCAATTCCACGACCTGGTCCTGAGCATCCTCTCCGCGGCGGCCAGACTGCCCGTGCTGCCGGTGCCCGCGGGGGTGTCGGTCCAGCCCGTCGACAGCGGCGAGGTCGCGGAGCGGCTGGCCACGCTGACGCTCGGTGCCCCGGCGGGACGGGTGCCGGAGATGGGCGGTCCCGAGGTCCGGGAGCTGGCCGACCTCGCCCGCGTCCACCTCAGGGTGACCGGACGCAAGCGGCGCGTGGTGCCCGTGCGGCTGGCGGGCAAGGCGTACGCCGGATACCGGCGCGGCGATCACCTGACCCCCGAACGGGCTGTGGGGACCAGGACGTTCGAGGAGTTCCTCGCGAGGAGATACGGCCGCCCGGTGTGAGCGGTCCGGGGACGGGCAATCCCCGGTCCGGGGACGGGCATCCCCAGCCGCTCGGCGAAGGGCATCTCAGCCGCCGGGGGCGAACAGCGCGTCCTGGGCCGCCTCGCGCGCCGTGAGCAGCGCGCCGCGCAGCACGGCGGCGCCGCCGAGTGATCCGGCGCGGACCTCGGTGCGCAGCGGCGACATCCTGGCCAGCCGTTCCTCGACCCGGTCGGCGAGCCCGGCACCGCCCGCGTGGCCGACCTCGCCCGACAGCACGACGCAGCCCGGGTCGAGCACCGAGGCCACGGCGGCGGCGCCGAGCGCCAGACGGTCGGCGAGGGCGTTCAGGAACGGGTCGCCCTCCGCCCCCTGTCCGAGCGCCGCCCGGACGGCGGCAGCGGCGTCCGGTTCCGCGTCTCCTCCCCGCGCGTACGGGGGCACCTTGATGCCGTGGTCGGCGGCCAGTTCGCAGATGGCCGCCGAGCCCACCAGGGAGTGGAAGCCCCCGTCGCAGCTGACGTCCGAGGGAATCCCCGCAGTGCCGGGCACGGGCAGGAACCCGATCTCACCCGCACCGCCCGAGGCCCCCCGGCGCAGCTTCCCGTCCAGCATCACGGCGGCGCCGATGCCGTGGCCGAGCCAGAGCAGGACGAAGGTGTCGCGGTCGCGCGCGGCGCCGACCCGGTGCTCGGCGACGGCCGCCAGATTCGTCTCGTTCTCCACCAGGACGGTCGCGGGCAGCCGCCGCTGAAGCACCCGGACCAGGCCGCGGTGCCAGGCGGGCAGGCCGCTGGTGTCGCGCAGTTCGCCGGTGACCGGGTCGATCAGCCCGGGGGCGCCGATGCCGACGCTGTGCAGGGGGGCGGTCCCGGCCTCGCGTGCGGTGCGTTCGAGGAGGGCGACGGCCTGCTCGACCGCCGGTTCCGTGCCGGTGTCGCTGCCGATGGGCATGGTCGCCTCGGCGAGTGTGGCTCCCAGCAGGTCGGCGACGACCACGGCGACGCTGCCGGTGCGCACGTCGAGGGCGGCGAGATGGGCGCGGTCGGCGACGATCCCGTACAGCCGGGCGTTGGGGCCCCGGCGCTGGGCTCCGCTCTCGCCGACGACCTGGATCAGCCCGGCGTCCCGCAATCGCTCGACCAGGTCGGCGACCGTGGGGCGGGAGAGGCCGGTCAACGTCTTCAGCTGCGTGGCCGTCAGCGGGCCGTCCTGCTGGAGCAGTCGCAGGGCGAGCCGGTCGTTGATGGCCCGAGCGGTGCTCGGTGAAGCGGGCATGCCGGGATCCTTCCAGATCACGTCGCACTCATTCCATGGGCGGCCGGTGGGGACCGCGGGACGACCGGTGCGCGCGGCCGACGCGGGCCACTGCGGGCCGCTCGCCGGTTGCTCGCCTGACCGTTCGCGGGCTGTTCGCCGGGGTGTTGATGCGGGCTATTTATCAGGCAGGGTTCCTGATAGTTTACGCCCCGGATCGTGGGCAGAGGCGCCGGAGCAGAGCCGGTGGGCCAGTATTTCCAGGGGAGGGCACAGCGGTATGACAACGGATTCCACAGTGACGGGCGTCGGCACGGAACAGGTCGGGCGGGCCAGGATCGCCATCGCCACCGTCTTCACGGCGCACGGGGCGGTGACCGGCAGCTTCGCGACCCGGGTGCCCTGGATCCAGGACCACGCCGGGGTCAGCGCCGGTCAGCTCGGTCTCGCACTGGCCTTCCCCGCGATCGGCGCCTCGCTCGCCATGCCGCTGGCCGGGCGGATCAGTCACCGTTTCGGCACCAGAACCGCGCTGCGCTGGCTGCTGATGCTGTGGACGCTCGCCCTGGTGCTGCCCGCGATGGCGCCGAGCCTGCTGACGCTCTGCACGGCGCTCTTCGTGTACGGGGCGACGGCCGGGATGTCCGACGTGGCGATGAACGCACTGGGCGTCGAGGTGGAGAACCGGCTCAACAAGTCGATCATGTCCGGCCTGCACGGGATGTGGAGCGTGGGTGCGCTGACCGGTTCGGCGGCCGGAACGGTCGCCGCCCATCTCGGCACCGACGCGCGACTGCATCACATGATGGCCGCCGCCGTCCTCACAGTACTGGGGCTGATCGCCTGTCAGAGGGTGCTCGACCTGCGCAGCGAGCCGGGCGAGGACCCGCCGCCGCGCTTCACCCTGCCGCCCGGGTCCGCCCTGATCATCGGCGCGATCGGGTTCTGCGCGGTGTTCGCCGAAGGTGCCAGCATGGACTGGTCGGCGGTCTACCTCCGGGACGTCATGGGCAGTTCCGCAGGTCTGGCCGCCGCGTCCACCACGGCGTTCGCGCTGACGATGGCGGTGGCCCGGATCGCCGGGGACCGGATCGTCGACCGGTTCGGGGCGGTCCGTACCGTACGCGTCGGGGGCGCGCTGGCGACCGTCGGCGGTCTGCTGGTCGTGCTGTCACCCGGCCCGGCGGTGGCGCTGTGCGGCTTCGGACTGCTGGGCCTCGGTGTGGCCGTCGTGGTCCCGCTCGCCTTCGCCGCGGCCGGGCGCAGCGGACCGAACCCGAGCCAGGCCATCGCGGGCGTGGCCACCATCACGTACACCTCGGGGCTGATCGCCCCGTCGGCGATCGGCTCGCTGGCCGAGGCCACCTCGCTGGTCGTGTCGTTCGGTCTGGTGACGGTGCTGGCGTTCGGTCTGGTGCTGGGGGCCGGGGTACTGCGGGCGGGCGACCGCAAGGTCACCGGCCCGGCCGGCCCTGACACCGCCCCGGCGGAAAGCGGGGCGGAACCGAGCGGGGCGGAACCGAGCGGGAGCTGAGGCGGCCCGGGGCGCCGCCCCGACGCGCGCGCGGCAGGCGCCCTGGTTCCCGGAGGTGAAGAACCGCCTCCGGGAATCGAGGTACCTGCCGCGCTCATACGGGTGCCAGGGGCCCGCTCATGCGTGCGTGGGCCCGTGCATTGCGTGCGTGGGCCCGTGCGTTCGACGGTGCGTGAGTCCCGCTCACGCGATGTGTGGGACCGCGCCGGTCTCTCAGCCGGTGCAGGTGACCTTCAGCGCGGATATCGCGTGGTGCTCGTAGTTGTTGTCCTCGCCGCGGTCGTGCAGCTGCACCGAGAGCTTCTTGGCGTCCACCGCGAAGGTGCCCGGCACGTTGTACCAGGTGCCGCGACGCTCCTTCTGGCGGACGTAGTAGGAGCCGACCAGGTTGCTGGTCCGGGGCAGGAACCTGTCGTAGACGGTGTAGTAGCTCGGGTTGCCGCCCACCCGCACGATGTCGGAACTCCCGGGTACGTGGACAGAGATGCTGCACTTCCTGGCGCTGTCGGGCAGGTCGAACAGCCAGGTCGCCGATCCGCCCGAGTCCTTGGAGGAGCTGCCGGACATGGGCATGGAGAGGTACTTGCCGTCGCAGCCGTACCCTCCGAAGCCACCGGTGTGGGTGGCCCAGCCCTCCTTGCCGTCGCTGTAGTAGCCGGACTTCTGGAAGCGCTGGGTGTCACATTCCGGTCCGGACACCCCGCTGTACACCACGGCGGGCGCCGACTTGGGCACCGTACCGGCCGCGGGGGCCTTGGCCGGAGTCTTCGAGCTCTTGGGGTCGGGGGCCTTGTCGCCGGTTGTGCTCTTCGACGTCTTGTCGCCCTCGCCCTTGGTGCCCTTGTCCTTCGTCCCGGTGGAGCCGTCCGCGGACTTCCCGCCCACCCCGCTGTCGGCCCGGACGTCTCCTCCCCCGCCCGTGCCCGTGCCCTTGTCGAGCCGGGCCGGGGTCTTGCCCGGATCATCGCCGCCGGCCTGCCGCTTGCCCTCGGTACGGTCGGGATCGGTGCCCGGCACGTAGCCGCCGGCCCGGCCGTCCGCCTTCCAGGCCGCCGCCTCTTCCCGGCCCTTCGGCTTGGCCTCGTCCTTCTGGGCACCCGCCACGACGAACGGGGTCGCCAGAAGCAGCGCGCCGGCGAAGGCTGCCGCGACGACCATCGGGCGCGAGACACGGCCGGGGCGCTCCGGGGCACCGCCCTCAGCCGCCGAGGCCCCGCCGGGGGGACCTGAGGAGGCTGCGGCGACCGCGGTCGCCGTGGCGGCAACGGTCGTTGTGGCGGAGGCGGTCGTTGTGGCGGAGGCGGTCGTTTCTGCGACGCCTGTCGTCGTCCCGGAGGCGGTCGCTGTCCCGGAGACGGAGGGCGCGCTCGCGGGGGTCGATGCCTCGGTGGCCGGTTCCGCCGGGGTCGATGCCGCGGTGGACAGGGGTGCCTTCGCTTCGGCCGGCTCCCCGGCGACGCTCTCCGCAGCACCCGATGAGGCGGAGGCGGAGGCGCTCCCCGAACCGGTGGTGGGCACCGCGGCGGCCTTGCCGGCCGTCGGCGCCGGCTCTTCCCGGGCTGCTGCCGCGCTCTCGCCGTCGGGTTGCTGCTCGGACCCGGAGGCGCCCCTGCCGATGGAGACTCCGGCCGCGTGCACCACTGCCGGGGTTTCCGCCGCGGGCTCGTCGGGCTTCTCCGGACCGGGTTTCGAGGCGGTCGGCGTCCTCGCGCCGCCGGTGTCCTTACCGCCGGTGATGCCGCCGTCGCCGCCCTCCGTCGATGTGGGGGACGGCGGCGAGGACGGGGCGCCTATGCTTCCCGGGGCTCCGGGGGACGCCTCGCTGTCGGGAGCCGGAGTGCCCACGGCCTCACTCCGGTTGCGCGCGGGCTCGCTCTCCTCGGTGGATCGCACTCGCTTCACGGGTGAGCCCTCTTTCCCTGCCATCGACTTTCCTCATCCTCTCGATCGCTCTACGGCGAGCTCAATTCCCGCCCGCACCATTACACATGACGACGTGTCACCTCTCGTAACTCTGGTTCTCGCTCTCCGCTGTCAGCCACTCGATGGCCTCGTGGAAATGCCTGCCCTGGCCCTGGAACCTGCCGTACTCGCCCCGTTGGAGGTTCCTCACCCCGAACTCCGCCTCCAGGTGCTCGTTGAGCACCTGGAGCATGGGGAACGGCCCCGAGGACGCCGGGCCCGCCAGCTTCATCTCATCCGCCTCCTCAAGTCCGCGGATCTTGTCGGCGACCTTCACGATCAGCCGCTCGATGAACACCGAGTCCCGCTGCGCGGAAATGAAATGGTTGCCGTAGCCGCCGGTGTCGAGCAGGTGGTCGGCCACGGCGCGAATCTGCTGCGCGGTCGGCGGCCCGGTCGGCGGCACATAAGCGACACCTTCCAGCATCGCCTTCCGCTCCAGCGTGAGATTCAGACCCTCCACGTCACGGATGAGCGGGCCGAACACGGGCAGGTCATTCCGCCGGAGCCCCGGAGTGTTCCCGGCGGGGGCGAGGTCGATCGTCCCGGGGCCCAGGTCCACATCGGCGTACACCCCGCCATACGTCTTGAGGATGCTGTAGCGGGCGAGGTCGGAGGCGAACGGGTACGCGCCGCCCGCACTGGCCACCCCGAAAGACTCCGCCAGGCGCGGGTCGATGACGGAATCGATCTGCATCCGCGTCAGCCCCGTCGTGGTCCGGATCCTGAGCAGGGTGGTCCTGCTCAGCTTCGTGTTGCCGTCCGTCCACAGGTTGGTGTTCCAACCGGCGCTGCGGGCCGCGCGGACCCACGCGAAGATGTTGGTGAGCGCGGCCGTGGGCATGTCGCCGCCGAGCCAGACGAAATGGATCTCTCGCGGGACGGGGGGAGCGACCGGGGCGTCGGTCGCGAGCGCGTCGAACTGAACGCGCAGATTCTCCAGATAGCCCGGCGGAACGTCCGACGCCCCCAACCGGTCCAGGAGCAGGTGTACGGCGTCGTAGTCGCCCCGCGCGAGCGAGGTGAAGACGTACTTGCGCACCGATTCCTCGTCGTGGGCGCGCAGGAGCTGCGGGGCCACGCCGTCCTCCCGGTAGGAGATGTCCAGGGACGGTTCGGGCGGCGGCTCGGCGGATGCGTCGTGGTCCGGCTGCGGTGGTACGGGCGCCGTCTGCTCGGTCTGCGGCCCGCCCGGCGCCTGGTCGTCGGACGTCGTCTGCGCCTCCCCCTGCTCCGTGCTGCTCTGCGGGGCGGTGTTGAGGGCTTCGAAGATCATGTCCGAGTACGTGGGAGCGGGCTGGTCGGCCCGCTTCGGGACGGGTGCCACGGCGGGGCCGGATTCGAGGGACTCCCCCGCCGTGATCCACTGACCGCGGTGGTGGGTGACCGGGTCCGCGAGCAGACCCAGGACTCCGGTGGCACCGTCGGCCCCGGTCGCCGGGCGCGCGTGACCGACCTCGACGTCGGGGGCGTACCAGAGACGTCCGGGCAGGGCGTGTGCCGCGTCCCTCGCGATGCTCCCGCCGTCGGTGGGCCGGGGCTTCCCGGTGTCGCAGGCGACCAGCACGACCGGAGCCGGGGGTTGCGCGGGGTCCCTCAGTGTCTCCATGAAACGCGCGAACTGGGCGCCGTCGACCTCCAGCGGTGTTTCGCCCACCACATGGAGTTCGATGCCGTCCACGGTGGCGTGCGCGTCGAAGAACAGCGGCGTGAGCGGATTCGGCGCCTCCTTCGTCGGCGCGCCGGTCTGCCAGGGGACCTCGCCGCTCGGGGAGGTTTCGTCGGTGTGGGGGACGTAGGTCCCGTCGTCCGCGGCCCGGTAGTGCGCGAACAGGTTCTCGTCCGAGCGGTAGGTGGCGTAGAAGTCCTTGCGGGGGGCCCATTGCTCCGGGGTGTGCGAGGCGTAACCCAGTGTCCTGCCGTCGGCACCACGGATCAGCTGGAGTCCCTCGTAGACCTGGCCGTAGGTGACCCTGCGCCCGTCCCTGCCCGTGAGCACGGCGTCCGGCGTCGGGTTGGCGGCGGGCCGTGCGAGCAGCGATTCGGTCGAGGGCGAGGATAGGGGCCCATGCGTGGCGGAGAGCGCGTCGCCTGCCGAGAGGGTGGCCGGGCTGTTGGTGAGGAATCCCGGTGCTCCGGAGAAGGAGCCGCCGCCGCTGCTGCCTCGGCCTCCGCCGCCCGTGGGATTGCCCCGGAGTGTGCCGGCGAATTTCTTCAGCTTCTCCCGCACCGTGGCGGTGCGCTCGACGGGCGGCGGTGCCGGATCAGCATCGTCCGAGCCGGTCAGGGACGCCGTTTCCTGGTTCGCGCTCTCCGCGGTCACCCAGGTCAGATCGATCCAGGTGTCGCGGGCCGCGTCCGTGGGGCTGAACCTGCGTGATCCCCTCACTGTGGTCGTCGGCTGGGAGGGGTTCTCCCTCACCCACTTGCGGTTGTAGTCGTTCATCTTCGTGTCGATGAACACCGGCCCGGTGATGCTGGCCACGTCCCGCCTCTTGATCTCCCCTTCCTTCACCGCCCGTTGTTCCGGTGACAGGGATCCCAGATCCACAAGGTTCTTGAGCAGGTATTTGAGGAAGGGGTTGCGGGCGTGGGCGGCGATCAGAGCGTTGTTGAACTCCCCCGTGGCGTAGCAGTCCACGGCCGCGGCGCGGATGGCCTCCGCGGTCAGCGGTTGTTCCGGCTCCCCTGTCGCGGCGGTGCCGATTCGCGCGCGCACGCTGCTCTCATCCCTCAAGCGGGGCCCGAACATGGGCAGGGCATCGTCGACGGGCATCCGCACGCCGTCGCGTGGCAGGTCGACCCCGCCGGGCGCCAGGTCGACGTCCAGGTACACACCGCCCTGCTCGTAGAGGATCGCGTACCGGGCGGCGTCCGAGGCCATCGCGAAGCTTCTGTGCTTCTGACCTTCCCCGTAGAGGACCCGCGCCTTCGACAACGGGTCCTTGGAGAGCGCGTTGTGCCACTTCTTCTCGAACAGTGAGGCGATGGAAGCGTTCACGACCGATCCGCCCCCCGCGAGCCTGTCCAGGAATTGGCGGTTGTTGGCTGCGCCGTTCTCGTCGGTCCAGATCCTCATCTCCCAGCCGGACTCCCGGGCCTTGACCGCCCACGTCCGCAGGTTCGTCCGTGCGGCGGGCGTCATTACCGGGCCCATCCAGATGAAGTTGAGCTTCTTGGGAATGGGCAGGGCCTCGCCCGTGCCGCCGCCCAGGCGCAGCACGCCGGGGTCGGACGGCGGCTGACCTTCGGACGGGGTGTTGAGCAGGAGTTTGTCCGCACCGTGCTGGGCATCCGAGGTGTCGGTGGCGTTCGGGGCGACCAGGGTCTCGTCCCCCGCCGTCCGGTCCGGGCGCGTGAGCCCGGATCCCGCGTCGGCCATCCCGCCCGCGGTCACCCACTGGCCCTGTCGTTGCGTGGCGGGGTCCGCGAGCAGCGCCAGCACTCCCGTGGCTCCGTTCTCACCCGTCGCGCTCGCCTTCGACGCATGGCCGACCGGGACATCGGGTGCGTACCAACGCCGTCCGGGCACGGTCTGTGCCGCGTCCGCGAGGACGCTTCCGCCGTCCGCCGCCCGGGGGCTGGCGGTGTCGCAGGCGACCAGCACCACCGGGGCGGGGGGCTGCGACGGGTCCGTCAACGTCTCCATGAAGCGCGCGAACTGGGCGCCGTCGACGACCAGCGGTAGCTCACCGCGGATCTGGAGCTTGACCCCGTCGCGGGAACCGTGCGCGTCGAAGAAGAGCGGCTTGGGGGCCTGCTGCCCGGGAGGGGTGCTCGTGTCGGAGTGCCACGGAACGGTACGGGGCGACGATTCGTCGTCGGCCACCGGAGCGAATTTTCCGCCGTCCGTCTTCCGGTAGGTCGCGAAGGACGTCTCGTCGGCGCGGTACTTGGCGTAGAAGTCCTTGCGGGGGGCCCAGTCCGTGTCGCTGTGCGACGCGTATCCGATGGTCTTACCGGAGGCGTCGCGGATCGTCCGCAGGCTCTCGTGCACACGCTCGTACGAAACCGTCCTGCCGTCCTTGCCGACCAGCTCGCCCTTCGGCTTCCCGCCCTGCACGGGTCGCTCCGACGAGGCGTCGATGCCGGTCAGCAGCGTGCCCTCGTTCGGCAGCAGCGCCGGGCGCGAGCGGAACGTACCGCTTCCCCACCGGCTCGGGTGTCTGACCGTCTCGGCCAGGCGCCTGAGGGTTCCCTGCCGGGACAGCACGGACGTCGTCCCGGGGACTTCCAGGTTCTCGCTCTCGGGCGTCAGCCAGTCCAGCCGCGTCCAGTCCTCCCAGTCGGCTGCCCGGATACGGAATTGGGACAGCGGCCGCCGGAAAGTGTATTCCGTGTCTTCGTCGCTCCGAAGCGGCTTGGTGTGCTCGTCGAACTGCCGCGAGATAAAACCCGGACCCGTATGCCCGGCCACGTTCTTCGACACCATGGCCGCTTTGAGGAGACCGCGGACATACGCGTTCTCGTCCTTGAGATCCGGCAGGTCATCCAGGACCCGCTTCATGAAAGGACTCTCGGGATGAGCGACGATGAACTGATTCCCGAACAGCCCCTCTTCGTACGCCTTGACGGCGGCTTCCTGAACGCGGCCCGCCACGGGGGCGTCATCGGCGAGTCCGAGCACCTTTCGCACGCTCTCCATGTTCTGCAGCATCGGCCCGAACATCGGCAGGGTGTCGCCTCCCTTCGGCAGCAGGACGCCCTCGGGACGCAGCACCACGGCTCCGGGGCCCAGGTCCACATCGAGGTACACCCCGCCGTGCTTGTAGAGGAGGGCGTACCTGGCGACGTCGGAAGCCATCGCGAAGCTGTCCTTCTTCAGCGCGGCGACGTGCAGGTCGTGCGCCTTGGCCGGTATCCGCTCCCCGCCGAAACTCTTGTCCTTGGCGAACAGGTCCTTGACCGACCTGTGCTGGACGGTTGTGGAGTCCGTGAAGCCCTTGAGGAATTCCTTGTTGTTCTTCCTTCCGTCTTCGTCGGTCCAGATCGACAGCTTCCAATCGGCCTCTCGCGCCTTTTCCGCCCAGGCCTGAAGATTGCTGCGGGCGGCCTCTTTCAGTACGCCGCCCTGCCAGACGAAATTGAGCTCCTTGGGAACCGCGGTGGGCCTTTCGCTGCCGGCTCCCACGTAGAAGGTGGGACCGGTGGGAGCCGTCGCGCGGACCGCGGCGGGCTCGACGCTCTCGGTCAGGACCGGGTCGGTGTGCTGCTGCGTGATCTCCGGGTAGGCGTTGAGCAGCAGGTCCTGTGTCGCGAGGGGGACCGCGGCCCGGTACCGGTCGTCGGCGAGGTGCAGTACAACACCCGACCGTGTGTTCCCGGCCGCGTCCGTCCCCGGTGCGGCGAACGTCAGATGGCTCAGGTCCGGCTGGACCACCGTCACGGGAACGCCGAGCACCCGGGCCGCGAGCAGCGCCGCGAGGTCGCCCGCGGAGTGGTTCCAGCCGGTGTCCTTGCGGTCACCGATCTGCCCGTCGCCCGGCCGCAGCAGTGTCGTACGGGCAAGCTCCAGGCGCTGTACGGGGGTCAGCCGGGCGGCCACGGTGTCCGGGAGGCGTCCGCGCGAGTCGGCGTGCTCGGCGGCTTCCGCCGCGCTGAGCACGATGGCCGCGTCGGCCAGTTCCTGTGCGGTGAACCGCTCCTGGGGGTCGATCGCGAGGAATTCCGCGAGTTCCTCGCCGTCCTTCATCAGCCGGTCGGCGAGCCGTTGCCTCAGATGCCCGACGTCCTCGGCGGAGAGTTTCCTGCCCGGTCCGTGGAGGCCCAGCTCGGCGAGGAGTCGGGGATGCGCGCGGTCGACGGCGTCGAGGAGGGAGCGGTGGAAACTCGTACCGGTGTCGAGGTGAGCGGGCCCGGTGGAGGGCGGCTCCACGAGCTGGAGGACGCGGCCGTCCGGTGCCTTCAGACCGGCCGGCCGGCCCTGCGCGTCCTCCCCCTGGGCGACGTACGGCTCGGGGGCGGACTTCACGGCGGACGGACGGACGTAACCCTCGGGTTCCGGTGCGGGGTGCCAGGGCGTCACGCCCCGTGTCCCGGTGGCGCTTCCTTCCGCCCGCGGCCCCCGGAGTCCGCGGGTGGACGCGTCCACCGCTTCGAAGTTCGCCTGGACGAGGGCGAGTTCACGGAAATCGGCCGTCAGCCGGGCGACCGCCCGGTCGTAGGCCGACCGGGCGTCCCGTGCCGCGTTCAGGTGCTTGCGGGCCTCTTCCTCGTTCCGTGACTTCCCGGCCCGCCGCTCGTGCATCGCGACGGTGTCGAGGTCGGCCTGCCCGGCGGCCGGCACGGCCTCCAGCGACGACCGGTAGGCGGCGTCCGCCGTCCGCAGGCGCTGCGCCCAGCCCGCCGCCTTGATCTGTTCGCGGCGTACGGCGTCCGTGTCCGACAGCGGCGCGGCATCGTCGAGCCAGACCCCCGTGCGGGCGAGGACATCCTCCCGCGGGACGAGGCCCGGCAGTTCGGTGAGGCCGGTCGTGGCCGGGGCGTCGAGCGACGCCGGGCCCTCCTGGGACGCCTGGCCCTCCTGGGACGCCTGGCCTCCGAGGGATTCCAGTGCTGCCAGGGCTTCGGTGAGCGGCGGATAGCCGACGGCGGCGACCGGGGTCTCCACCGCGTCGACGGCCGCATCGACGGCGGGCGGCTCGCTCCAGGGGACCGGCGGCGTGCCGGTGGGGCGGGCGCCGGTGACCGTGTAGTGGTCGACGGCCTTCCAGGCGGCCTCGGAGGCTCCCGCGAGGTGCCGCTCGGCGGTCGCGAGGACGCGGCGCCGGTTGGCGAGGTCCTGCTGGGCTTCGGCGTACCGGGACTGTGCCGTGGCGAGCCGCTGCCGCGCCGCGGTCACGTCCGGGCCGGTGGGAGCCGGTGTCTCCAGAAGGCGCCGCAACTCCGTGTGGAGCGAGGAGACCTCGCTGCCGAGTGCGCGCAGGCGCCGTTCGGTGCCCTCCGCCTCCGTGGCGGCCTCGGTGTACTTCTTGGTCTGCTTCTTGACGGTGGCCGCGGCGGCCTCGACCTCGGGCGGCAGCAGTCCGTGCTCCCGGGCGACGTCGAACGACACCCACATCGTCACTCCGTCCCGCACCGTGTGCTCGACGGTGACCGGCGGCCTGGATCCGGGCCTGAGCGCCGGCGGGACGACCGGCAGGTCCGCGATGCGGTGCGAGGCTTTCGCGGTCTGCAGTACGTGCAGGGGCGCCTGGATGAGCACCGCGCCACCGGCGAACGGCTTGAGCGTGGTCAGCGCGGAGGTCCGGCGGTCGGCGGCACCACCCGCAGCGTCGGAGTCCGTCCAGCCCGGCACACTCGCCGTGGACTGGACCAGGGGCTGCGTCTCGAAGGCCGGTCCCGCGGTCATCGCCGGCGCGTGCGATTCGGTGGTGTCACCGGTATAGGTGTCGTTGTCCATGGTCCGCCGACTGCCGCCGAGTCCCGCGCCCGGGTCCACCGCCAGCAGCCGGGCCCGGGACAGATCGACGTCGGCGGAGATCTTCAGCGTCGCGTCCGTCCCGCCGATCGTCGACGTGGTGTCGTGCAGCGTGACGGTCAGGCCGTCGCGGATCATCTGCGGAAGGTAGGCGCTCAGCACATCGGTGCTGATGCCTCCCTTCAGGACCTCACCGGCGGCTGTGCCGGGCCGCGTCAACACCGTCCTGCGCACATAGCGGCCGTTCCCGTCGGTGGGCATCACCGTCGCGGCGTCGGTCGTGGTGCCACGGCCCTTGACGGCGAGGTCGACGGCGTACGCCGCGGCGTCGCGAAGGACGGTGATGCCGCCGACGGTGGTGACGACGACACTCTCCGGGCCGGTGTCGAACAGTTTCCGGCCCGCCTCGTTCCGCTGCCGGAGCGGCACGGCCTGCTGCTGATCGGGAGGAAGCAGCACCGGGCGGGCGGGCTCCCGGGGCGTGCCGACCGCCTGCGACAGAGGCTGCTTCGGTACCGTCTTCCGCTGTTCGGCCGTCTGCTGTTCGGCTGTCCGCTGCTCGGCTGTCCGTTGCTCGGCCGTCCGCCCTTCCGTGCTCTGCGGTCGGGCGAGGCTCAGCGGCAGCACCACCTCGGCATCACCGACGGGGTACGTGTGGCGCACCACGGTCCCGTCCGGCAACTCCAGCGTGAAGGTGGCGCTGAACCTCGTACGGCCGGTCACCACCGGCCCCTCGAAGGCCACCTGGGCGCTCACGGCGTCGGTGACCGCGTGCGCCAGGGAGGACGAGCGGGTGGACCCGACGCGGTCGTCGAGGGTGAAGCCACCGCTCCGCAGACCCGGGCGGTCCCAGATGGTGGGCACCTCTCCGAGCCGGTATCCGGCCTCGTACCCGCGCGCCAGCTTCTCCGTGACCGTCTCCCCCGTGGACGTGGGCCGGGTGATCGTGGGCTTCACGTCGTGGCGCAGCGCACCGGGGGTGAAGCCGTCCCGGGTCAGGGTCATGGTGAGGCTGGCGTCCTTGGCCGGTCCGATCTTGTTCCGGGCCAGGCGCAGGGACGTGCCGCCGTTCTCCATACCCGACTGCAGAGCGCGGATGCCGGACGGCGACAGGGTGGTCATCTGCCGTGCCAGGCCGCCGAGCTGGTCGGCCAGCAGGCTCTTGGGCCCGAGCCAGCTCTTGTGCTGGGGCAGGGTTTCCAGCAGCCGGTTCGTGAACTCGCGGATCGCTTGGGACATATCGATGCGGCCGACGGTGAGCGTGGCGTGCGGGGCCGCCTCGACGGCGGTGTAGAGCTGCTGGGGCGGCGGAGCGGTGAGACCGTCGTCGAAGAGACCGGCCTTCCGCGCCTCGGCGAGCGGCATCCACACGAGCAGGCCGTCGGGGATCTCCACGACCCGGCCCTGGGGCGGCCGTCCGCGCATCGCCTCCATGGGTGCCTGGAGCAGACCGGACGGCTGGGAGCGGGCCGCGAGGTGCCAGGCCACATCGGCGCCGACCAGGACCATCGGGCCGGTGTACTGGACCGTGTGGGCGGGGTTCGCCGAGAAGGTCTCCGCCGTGGTCGCGGTGCTGGTGCGCTGGTAGGGCGACGCGGTGAGTCCGTAGGTGCCGGCGGTCTGGAGCGCGTCGGTGTGCTTGGCCCGGAAGGCCAGCAGGGTCGAGATGGTGTGACTGCGGACGTGGGCGACCGAGTGCCCCGCCCCGCTGGTGCCCGAGCCGACGTTGGACAGCGCGAGGTCGCTGGAGTCGACGACGGCGAGCACGCGCGTCCCGCGCACCTGGGGCCAGGCGCTGACCGACGCGGTGATGTCGGTGACGGCCGTCCTTCCGAACAGGTCGCTGATGTGCTTGCCCGTCTGCGCCGCGTCGCTGAAGTCCGCTTCGTTGCGGCCGGAGGTGAACGCCTCGGCCAGGGCGACGGAGGCGGGGGTCCCGTCGGTTCCGTAGATCCAGGAGTTGCCGGAGACGGCGGCGAGCAGTTCCTTGAGGTGGTGCAGCACGACCTCGGGGGAAGTGACGTTCTGCACGGAGTGCAGCCCGTCGAAGAGGGCGTGGGGCGTCCAGTGATCCGTGGAGACGGGTTTCCCGGAGGAGAGCAGGTCGGCCAGAGCCGGGTCCATCGGCACGGGCACCGGCGCCAGGACCGTTTCCGGCCTGTTGACGGGCAGGTCGGGGACGACGGACAGCGACGCGGGTACGGCGAGGGTGACACGGCCGGTGAGGGGAGCCTGAGCCGTCTGTCCGTCGCCGTGCCCGGTGCCCAGGACATCGACGCGCCCGGCGGCCTGCTTCACGAACCACCGGGTGCTGAGCAGCTCGCCGGTCATGGTCCGCGCGATCTGCCGCGGCCGGGTGAAACTGGTGGCGTGGGCCGTGAAGGCCAGGTCGTAGGACCACAGGTGCTGCGCCCCGGAACTGGTGATGCCGCCGTCCGGGGTCAGCGTCGGACCGTACGTCATGCCGTAGGCGCTCTGTCTGCCGTACCGGTAGCCGAAGCTCCCGGTGCCGCCGAAGCCCTTGATCCCGGTCAGTCCGATGTCGAGGCCGGCCGACCAGCCGTGGGTACGGGTGGTCGCGCTGTCCGCGCGGCGCGTGGACAGGACGTTGTTCGCCAGGCCCAGATCGTGGTGCGTGCCCGCGAACCGGCGGTCCGTCGCCTCGGCCCGCACGGTGAGCACGACGTAGCGCTTGTTGACGGAGTCGAGCTGCTCAAGCTGGATCCGCAGTCCGGTGCTCGTCAGCCGGTCGAGGGAACCTTCCAGCACCGTACGGGAGAGTGCCTGGCGCAGCAGATGGGTGTTGCGTACCGCGTTGTTGTACTTCCGGTCGCTGCCGCCGCTCCGGCCGCCGGTGGCGTCGGTGTCCGGCCGGGGCGGAAGCACCAGGTCGGGGTAGGCGCGGTGCAGCCCGGCCTGGACGCGGTCGACCAGCACGTCTGTCAGGGAGACCTGGGACGGGGCTGTTTCCGGGGCGCGGGTCGCCGTGAGGTCCAGGACCGCGTGCAGGCCGAAGGTCGCCGGGTTCGACGGCGACAGATACGCGGGGGCGGGCGGCGCCTCGGCTGCCGGGAGGGGGGAGGTGCCGTCGTCCCAGCCGGCCAGTCTGCGCGCGTCGGCCCGCGGCAACTGCACGGTGGCGGTGAGGAACGCGCCTTCCTCGTTCGCGGCGTTCGGGTCGGCGCCGGTGGTCCGCCCGGCCGGCTCGGGCGACTCCCAGGCGCCGCCCTGTTTGCGCAGTTCGACCCGGAAGCGGACGTCGTAGAGCCCCGAGTGGCCGCGACTGTTGAGCGTCCGCACGGATTCGGCCGTGTTGCCGCTGTAGCTGCTCTCCGCACGCTGGGTCGTCAGGGCGGCCGAACCCGCGACCTGGAGGCTCAGGGTGCCCACGGGCTGGAGCAGCGCGATCTGAGGGCCCGCGGCGATGCCGATCGCGGCGCCCTGGGTGTTCTTCTTCTCCGTGGTGGCGGTGGAGCGCTGCGCGTCGGCCTTCTTGACCTCGGTCTTGTCGGACGCCTGGAGCAGTGTCGCGTCGACCGGGACGAGCCGGAGCTCCACGGAACCCAGTGACCGGTTGCCGAGACCGGCGAAGAGCGGGGCGCTGACCACCGTCTCGCCGGAGCTCTGCGCGATCATGGTGCGCAGGCTCTCCTCGCCGAACAGATCGGCCAGTTGGTGACGGAGGAAGCTGCCGGGGGTCGCCTCGGGGAAATTCACGAGTGCCCAGTCCAGCAGCCGGGTCTCCGTGGTGACGTTCAGCGGCGCGAGGAGGTGCGGCCGGGCGCCCGGCGCGAACGTGAAGGCGGTGGGCAGCCGGTCCGGGATCGCCGGGTCGGTGACGCTGTCCGGGACCCGCCAGGTGACGCCGTCCTGGATGCGGTAGCCCCGCCGCGTGACGGTGCCGGGCTGCTGCTGGTCCGTGACCGCCTCACGGCCCTTGCTGTCCCAGACGCGCGAGGACTCGACGGCGATGTGCAGGTCGCTCACATGCAGATGGCTGCCGTCCTTGCCGACCACGGTCACACTGCTCTGGGCACGGCTCTCCTGGGTGTACGTGTAGCCGGCCTCCATGCGCCGGGCGCCGAGGGACAGCGACCCGAACGCGCCGACGTTCCCCGCGGAGGGGCCGAGCGGGATCGCCACTCCGAAAGCACGGGACGTGCCGAGGGACTTGGTCTCCGTCGCGCCGGGGCGGGTGCGGAGTTCGGTCTCGATCTTGACGGGGGCGTCGGCGGCCTTCGCACCGGTCTTCGTCTTGTCCGACGTCGACCCGTCGGTCTTCGCCCCGTCGGTCTTCGACCCGGCGGCCCCGTCCTTGGCGGCTTCGGTGATCTCGTCCTTGGCGGCTTCGTCCTTGGCGCTCTGGTCCTTGGTGGTCTGGTCCTTGGCAGCCTTGTTGGCCTCGTCCTCGGCAACCTCGGCGGGCTTGGTCCTGGGGGCCTCGTCCTCGGCGGACTTGGCGGCCGAGCTGCCCTCCACCGGAGCCAGGGGCGACGGCTCGGCGTGGCGGCGCCAGTTCCCGTAGCTCTCCAGCGAGAGGGAGATCTCCCGGTGGCCGCCGTCCACGGTCGGCAGCACGAAGGTCCGGGGGCTGAGCAGCGTGTGCGGGCTCTGGGTGAGCACGCGCCTCAGCTCTTCGAGCCCTCCGGGCCGCAGACGCCACCCCGTCGCGAGGGAATCGGCCAGCGCGTCGACGCCCCTGACGGTGATCCGCCCGTGGCCCTGCCCCCGCAGCGACTTCGGCAGCATCGCGTTGTCGTCGTACGTGACGAACCCGTCGGTCTGCTCCCGCGTGAGAGGAGCGACGTCGCTCTCCAGCAGCGGGGCGGCGAAGGCCGCCTTCACCACCTTCTCGCCCGGGTTCCCGATCCGGCGGTACACCTCGTCGCGGAGGGCTTCCTCGCTCGTCAGGTCCGGACGATCGCGGCGCGCCCGGTACATCCGCTGCTCGTACTCGTCCGCCGCGAGCGCGTCCAGAGCCTTGTCGCGGGCCGTGGGCCGCTGCTGCTCGCTCGACGCGTCTGCCCGTGAGGGGCCGCCGCCGGGAGCTCCCGGCGGCTTCTCGTTCTCCTCGCCCTTCACCGGGATCTCGGAGTCCTCGGGGACGGAGGCCACGGAGTCGGCGTCATTGTCCTCGGCCTTGTCCTCGGACGCGGCCTTGTCCTCGGCCTCGGCCCTGGACTCGGACTCGTTCTTGGACTCGTTCTCGGACTCGTTCTTGGACTCGTTCTTGGACTCGTCCTTGGACTCGTCCTTGGACTCGGACGTGTCATCGGCCTTGAGAGCGAGGTCGTTGTCCGGTTCGGATTCCGAGTTGGTCCGCGTATCGGTCAGGGACCGCGTGTCGTCCTCGGTCAGGGACCGCGCGTCATCCTCGGTCAGGGACCGCGTGTCGTCCTCGCTCTGAGTACGTATGCGGCGGCCGTTCGGCGACGGCAGGTCATCCCGGTCCCGCGCGTGGAGGCTGTCCCCGTCCTTCCCTCCGGACTCCGACGCGTCGTCCCGCTGCCGCGGAGCCTCGATCAGCTGCTCGCCCGGCTGCACCGGAGCACGCCTGTCCTGTTCGGAGCCGGTCGGCCGCGGAGTCTTCGCAGAGCTGTCGGACTCCCCCTCGACGTTCGTCCGGGCGGCGGGAGTCCGTACGGTCGTCGAGGGCCCGGCCTTCGACGAACCCTCGCCGTCCGTGAGGTCCGGGTCGCGTACGTCCTTGCTCTTCTCCGACACGGAGTCGTCCGTCTTGGGACCGCCGGGCGTGCGGTCGGTCGTGCGGTCGGCCGTGGCCAGGTTCCGCAGCCGTTCCACCAGCGAGCGGGCGTCGTCGGCCGCCTGCCGGCGTATCTCGTCGGGCAGTTTGCCCAGAGAGCGGTCGATACGCCCGTCGAGGTCCCGCAGTCGGTCCGGCGCGCGGAGCTCCTGCTCCAGGCGCTCCTGCCCTTCGCGCCGCAGCTCTGCCGTCTCCGCGTCGTAGCTGTCGAGGATCCGGTCGATGGCCTGGTGGTCGCCCGCCGCCTCGTCCAGCCTGTTCTGCCACTCGGCGCGGCGTTCGGGGCTGCGCTCCGCCCCGGCGGGATCAGGGTCGGACACGGCCTTCAGCCGGCGGTCACGCTCCAGCTGTGCCATCCGGTCGAACTGCTCCTGCTCGACGGTCCGCCTCGCCGTGTCGTCCTCGGCGTTCGCGCGCCGGTCCTCCCACTGCTGCCGCTCCTCGCGCGACGGACCCGTGCCGTCCATTCCCTCGCGCAGCCGGTCGAGCCGTTCCTCCAGGAGCCGGTCGTTCTCCGCCGCGGCGTCCTCGGAGCGGTCCCGGTCCGGGGTGCCGTCACCGTCGGGGCCGTCCTGCGGCGGGGGCGGCGGCTGCTCGGAGTCCTGCTGGTGTCCGCCCTCGCGCAAGGCGTCCAGCCTCGCCCGGAAGGAGGCCAGTTCGGCCTCCCTGCCCAGGGTGGCCGTACGGCGTTCGTACTGTGCGTCGAGGTCGCTGCTCCGCGTCTGTCCCTCGAACCGGCTTTTCCAGTCGGCCAGTTCCCTCTCGGATGCCCCGAGATCGCGCAGGGCCGCGAGCCGTCGCGATGCCGTCAGCTCGGTGTCGTAGTCGGCCTGGATCCTGTGGAGGTCCTCGGGGGTCGCCGCCTGCTCCCGGCGGTCCTCCCATGCGAGGAACCGCTCGCGGTCCATGCCCGCTTCTTCCGCGTCGGCCCGCCTGTTGTCGGCCAACTGCTTACGGAGCGCCTCGGGGCTGTTGTCGGCGCGGGTGCCCAGTTCGGACCCGAGGGTGCCGAGACGGTTCTCGAACTCGTCCAGCAGCTGGGTCGTCCGACGGGGATCGCCGCCGAGGGCCGACTGCTCGATGTCCAGGGCATGGCGCAGCCATTCCGTGCGGCGCATGCCCAACTGCGCGGCCCGCGGCTCGTATCCGCCGTCCACATGACCGCGGAACTGCCGCAGGCGCTCACCGAGGCCGTGCACGGCCACGAGGTCGCCCAGTTCCCGCAGGCCGCCTGCGGCGTCGGCATGCCTGCCCGCACGGACGTCGGCCCTGATGCTCTCGCTCAGCCGCTGCCGCGTCTCCCTGTCGACGCCGACCCGGCGGGCGTCGGCCAGCAGTGCGTCGGCCTCCCGGTCCACGTCCCTGGTCAGCCTGCGCTGTTCGGTGGGCGTCGGTCCGTCGGGGACGTCGGGCAGCTGGTCCAGCCGGTTCACCGGGCCGTCGCCGGTGCCGCCCAGTTCGTCCAGGCGCGTGATCAGCGCATCGACGCCGCCGTCGTCGTGCAGGTCGAAGCCTTCGAGGAAGGGCAGGTCGTCCTGCGTCTCCGTACGGAGAGGGTTCGACGAGTCCTCGGTGGCCGGTCCCTGCCCTTCGCTCTCGCTCTCGATCCGCTCCGTCCCCTGCCGGTTCCCGGCCGGGGGCTCGGTACCCGGAGGGCCCTCGGGAACGTCCGGGAACACGAGATCCGGCTCGTCCGCCGTGAAGAGCTGGGCGCCGGGTTCGTTCTGCGGGATGTCGGGAAACTTCAGATCCGCCCCGTCCGGGGAGGGGCCGGCGGGTGCCGGGTGCCGTGGCCCGCCGGGGGCGGTGCCGGCACCCTGCGCCGTGGACGCGGTCGGCAGCGGGCGCGGCGGCGGTGCGCTGCCGCCCGCGCCGTTGTACGGGAGAGCGCCGCCTTGGGGGAGAGCGCCGTCGCCCTCGATACCCGTCGTCGTCCCGTCGGACGTCGGCCCGGCGGTGCCGTCCTCCTCCAGGGCCGCGCGGTACTGCTCACGCAGTTCGTCGACCCGTGCGGGGCGGCCGAGGCCGTCGGAGTCGCCCGCCCGCAGCTTGGCCAGCCGTGCCGCCAGGTCGGAGCCCGAGTCGCCGGGGTTCTGCCGGTCCTTCAGCCGGTCCAGGCGCTCCTGGAGGCGATCGAGGTCGTCCACGGTCCGGTTTCCCGGCCCGGAGTTGTCGGACCGGCCGGTGGACAGCCCGCCCTCGCCGTCGTCGGACGTGCCCGGAAGATCGTTGCGCGGCACATCGGGCAGATCCGCCAGAAGCTGCTCCGATTCCGGCGTCAGTTTTTCGCCCGGTGGTGTCTCGGGTACGTCCGGAAGGTCTTCCAGGAGCCGGTCCACGTCCGTGAACTCATGCGTCACGGTCTCGGACGCCTGGTCCTGGGAGAGCGTTGTCTCGGGTACGTCCGGGAGGCCGTTCAGCAGGAGGTCCAGCTCCGGCGCCATGGCCGACGGCACGGGGGGTTCGGGAGTGAAGGTATGCGCGGCCGAATGGTCCGTGGTGCTGGTGTGGTCGGCGCTGTTCGTGAAGCTCGTGTCGTTCGAGCTGGTGGCGAAGGCGGGGGCGGACGGGCCGGCCCCGTCGTACGGTCCGGCGTTCGTGTCGTCGTCGCCCGAGAACAGCGTACGGCTGTCCGAGAAGTCGTCCGTGTCCAGGTAATACAGGCTGTCGCCGTCCGAGCCGCTGTCGTCGGCGCTGCGCAGCGAGGCGTTGTCCGAGCCGGACTCCGAGGACGAATCCGTGAGCGTGCGGTTGTCGGAGTCGTTCTTCGGGCCGGAACCGTCGCGCGCCCCGGGGTTCGACTCGGTGGTCGGCCGGGGGGCGGTGGACGGCGGGGTGGGCGAGTCGGAGGAGAAGACCGGGGGGCGCGGCGGCGGCGCGGCCGGCGGTCCCTGGACCGCGTGGTGGAGGGTCTGGAAGCCATGGCCGATCCCCCGGCCCATGACGCCGCCCGCCGCGCCCGCGGCCGCTGTCCAGCCGCTGACCGTGAACTTGTGCTCGGGCCCGAAGATCAGGTTGTACATGCCCTCGGTGACCACCGCGTGGCCCGACTCACCGGCGATCTCACCGACGAAGTTACCGATCCGGAAGCCGATGTTCCCTTCGATGTTCTTGCTGATGGTCTGGACGAAGGAGCCGGGCAGGTCGTGCGAGAGCGCACGCACTCCGCTCTCCCCCAGGTCCTTCACGTACGGCTTGAGCGCGTCGTCCAGCGAATGGGTCAGACCCTGCCAGTCGGCCTTGCCGCCCCAGTTCTTGACCAGTGCCTCGCCGTAGTCGCGGCCCAGGTTCCGGGCGGTCTCGTTGCCGAGGGAGTCCCCGAGGTTCTTCTCGAAGGCGTTCGCGAAGTCCTTGACGACCTCCCGGCCGACCGCGCCCGCGGCCGCTCCCCTGGCGCCGTCCGCCCCCACGTGGTTCAGGGATTCGTTGGTCCGGCCCATGATGTTGCCCAGGCGCTCGCCGAGCTTGCGGGCGGACTCCTCCGAGATCGCCTGGCCCGCGGCGCCCGCTCCGGCCCTGCCGGTCGCTCCGGCCGCGCCGTCACCAGCGGCACCCGCCCCCTTGCCGAGTCCCGCGCCGACGCCACCGGCACCCTTGCCGAGCCCCGCGCCGGCGCCCGCACCACCCGCGCCCTTGCCCAGACCACCCGCGCCCGCACCACCCGCGCCCTTGCCGAGCCCACCGGCACCCGCACCACCCGCGCCCTTGCCGAGCCCACCGGCACCCGCACCACCGGCACCTTTGCCCAGACCACCGGCACCCGCACCGCCCGCACCCTTGCCCAGACCACCGGCGCCCGCACCACCGGCACCCTTGCCCAGACCACCTGCGGCCTTGCCCGCGCCGCCCGCTCCCTTGCCGCCACCGGCCAGCCCCTTGCCCAGCACCTTCCCCGCGTCGTTGCCGAGGATCTTGCCGAGGCCCTTGCCGGTCAGATTGCCGAGCAGCTTGCCGAGCCCGCCGCCGAGCAGCGCGAACGGCCCGCCCAGCGCGCCGCCGATGGCGGCGAACTTCGCGGCGTCCGCGGTGAAGTTCTTGTTCCACTCCGTGCGGTCGCCACGGCCCAGCTGGGTGAGCTGGAGGATGGAGTCGAGCAGCAGGCCGCCGACCAGACCGGTGATGGTCTGCATGATGATCTGGGCCAGCAGGAACTTGAGGATCAGCATCGCCATGGCACGGAACGCGGCGATCGCGGCGGCCGCCCAGATCTCGGACAGCCCGGCGGTCACCGGCATCAGGGCCTGGGCCAGGGCTATCTGCACGACGAGCAGGGCCAGTTGGCCGAAGATCATCCACTTGGTGTACTCGATGTCGGCAGCCGTCGTGTGGGCGTTCTTCGACAGCTTGAGCGCGTCCTCGTAGGCACGGTCGAGAATGCTCTCGTTGCCGTTCGTCCTCTCGACGAACTGCCGGGCGTACGCCACGAACCTGGTCGCGGTCTCACCCTCGAAGTCCTCGTCGACGCGGCCGACGACCTGCCGCAGAAGTTCCTCCACCTCACGGAACTTCTCGGCCATCTGACGATACTCGTCACTGACCACCCGCAGGGTGTCCTCGTTCGCCTGCGGGAAGGGCATGCCGGTCAGCGTCTTGAGGAGTTTCCCCCACCCCTCGGAGACCTCAATCGCCATCGTGTGATTCCGCGTCTTCGAAAGTTCGGCCGGCTCAGCCGGCGGCGATGTGGTTGGCGTCGTTCTCGGCGTCGTTCAGGATGACCGAGGCCTTGTTGCCCTTGATGCCGACCATTTCGAGCAGATCGGAGAGACCTTCGAGGCCGTACGTGAGTCCCTTGCCCGTCGAGTCGACGAACTTGTGGTACTCCTTCGCGTACACGTCGTCCCTGCCGCCCGCGGTCCTGTTCTCCACGTTGATGCGGTCGTTGAGGACTCCGAGTTCATCGACGATCCGCGAGATGGCGCCGAACTGGGTGAACCTCTGCGGCAGGTTCTCGGGAACGCTGAGGGTTCCGTCAGCCATAGAACTCGTCCTCCTCGCCGCGGTTCCCGGTCTTCTTGCGGTCGTCCCCCAGCACCGTCTCGGTCAGGCCACCGGGCTGCATCTCGCGCAACGGGGCAAGCAGGTCGTCGAGCTGACCACCGCCGAAGAGCCCGGTCGCCAGATCCTC
Organism: Streptomyces sp. TSRI0281; assembly: GCF_001905125.1. Taxonomy (GTDB): domain Bacteria; phylum Actinomycetota; class Actinomycetes; order Streptomycetales; family Streptomycetaceae; genus Streptomyces. The sequence continues at coordinate 89,131 of NZ_LWLE01000017.1, forward strand.
CTGGCTTCCCATCAGTGGCCGTACCGAGCCGCTGACCTTGGAATTCATCTCCAGGCGCGCCGCGTTGACGGTGGACTTCAGTACCTCGGCGAGCTGGGCGCCGGGCATCGTGCGGTAGCCCTCGGTGTGGAACTTGAAGGAGAGGATCTCGCCGTGGGCGTTGACCGAGGCGGTCACCATCCGGTCCTTGGACGTCGCCGAGGCGGATGCCCTGGCCAGTTCCTCCTGGACCTGCTGGATCTTCTTCGTCTGCTCCGCGAGGCCGGCCATGGCCTCCGCGAGCTGCTCCTGGAACGACACCATCAGTCCTGCTCCTCCTTGCCTTCCGCCGCGGCCTCCGCCGCTTCCAGTACGTCGACCGCGCGGGACAGGTCCTCGGCGGACAGCCGCAGAGCCACGGGGCCCGTCGGGTTGAGGTACATGTCCTGGCCTTCGGGTACGAGGGCGAACGCCTCGGACACCGACAGCACCCGATGGGCCAGCGCACCGGCCCGCTCCAGATGGACGGGCGAGGTGAAGACCGGCACCACCGGGTCACCGTCCGGGGTGCAGGCGCTGACCGCGCCGCCGCCGGGCGCGACCAGGACGGCCAGCTCGGCACTGACCACGGCCAGGGCGACGTTCTCGACCGGACCGTAACCGGTGGCCGCGAGCTGCATGGCCGCATCCACCTCGTCGGCGGGCTCGGGCCAGCCGAGCATGCCGGGCGAGGGCCGGTACTCGGCGTTCCGCTGCCACTCGACGATCTCGCCGTCGGCGTCCGAACGCCACTGCCCGATCACCGCCCACAGCGGGGGTTCGCCGTCACCGCGCCACGCCGGGTCCACCGTGCCGAACCAGTGGTCGGGTGCGGTGCGCGCCGCCGCACGGATGTCGTCGGGCACCGGCGGCATGGCGGAATCCGCGGCCGTCGCCACACCGGTGTCTGCCCCTGCGGAACTCATCGTCCGATCACGCCCGTTCCGGCGTCGGGCTCGGTGCCCCACACCTCTTCGTCCTCCGAGAGCCATACGTTGCGCTGCCGGTCGCCGCCGTTGCCCCCGCCGCCCGGGGCGCCGCCACCGCCCATGCCCATCGGCGGCATGAAGGGCATGCCGCTCCCCGCCCCGCCGCCCGCCCCGCCCCGCCCGAGGGCGCCGAGCGACTGGGTGGACACGTTGCCCTGCACCGGCGGGACAGCCGGGGTCGCGGGCAGCCCCATGGCGGCCCGGGCCCGGTTGCTGAGCCCGGACACCACCGAGGTCGGCTCACGGTTCGCGTTGCCGCTGCCGCTGCCGCTGCCGTCGAACAGCTTGCGGAGGTTCTCGGAGGCGCCCTTCGAACCCCCGAAGAGGTCGCCGCTCGATGTGTACGGACGACGCTGACCGTTCAGCAGCTCGTCCAGCGACTTGGGGTTGCGGGTCTTCAGGTTGTTGCTGCTCTCGGTGATGTGCTTGCCCTGCGGGTCGGTGATGGTGCCGTCGGCGTTGATCCGGGAACCCGGCGGAACGCTGAGCTTCCCGCCGTACATGTTGGTCAGGGGCTTGCCGTCCGCGCCGATCAGATTTCCCTGCGCGTCCACCCTGGTGCCCTTGGGGACGATGACATTGCCCTCGGCGTCGACCCCGAAGCCCCGTATCGAGTCCCCGGAAGTGGAGCCGCTCGGAAGCGTCGGTGGCTTCGGGCCGCCCGTCGAAGGTGAAATGATCTTACCGCCGGGGCCGATGGTGGAGCCGGGCGGCACGATCAGGGGCTTGCCGTCCGCACCGAGGACCGGTTTGCCCTTGGCATCGGTGACGGCACCGGTCTTGGGGTCGATGCGCGATCCGGCCGGGACCGTCAGGGACCCGCCGCTGCCCGTACCGGAGGTACCGCCACTGGCTCCCGTGACCGGAGGCGGGCCGAGGCCGAGGTTGCTGGTGTTGGGGAGGTTGCCGCCGGAAGTGCCCCCGCTCGGCCCGGTCACCGGAGGCGGGCCGCCGAGGCCCAGATCGCCGCCGCCCCCACCGCCCGCACCGCCTCCGGTGCCGCCGCCGTCACCGCCCGCACCATCACCGCCGGCGCCGCCGCCGCCGAGCATCTCCTTGAACTTGTTGAGGAAGTCGTCGGCACCGCCGGGACCGCCGTCACCGCCCGTACCGGTGTCGCCGTAGAAGTTCTTCTGTTCCTCGGCCGTCAGCGAGATGGTGAACGTCGGCTTCACGATGGAGTTCGCGTCGGAGAGCTTGCCGCTCGCCCTGTCGTAGGCCGTCGCCAGGTCGACCATCGCCTGCGCGGACTTGTCGTCGAGCTCGGTCTTGACACCGTTGAGCCAGCTCGTCTTCGCTGCGGCCTCTATACCGCCCCAGTCAGGACCACTCTTCGTCGCGTCATGGTCCGACTTGGGGTTCTGGGTGCTCATCACCTTCAGGAACTGCGCGTTCAGGTGGGTGAACGCCATGGCGATGGACCCGGCTTCATGGTGCTCGACAGCGCTCGTGCCCACGGTTTCCCGCTTGTCGAACCAGTCCCAGGAGTTCTTCCTCAGCGTTCCTATGGTGGTCCACAATTGATCGCTCACCGTGACGAGGTTGTCCTTGAGCGCACCACCCAGGTAAAAGGACTGGGTCTCCTGCAGCGAACGCTTCACCGCCAGAAGAACGGCTTCGAAGAGTTCGGCGGACTCCCCCTGCAGTTCCTCCGAGCCGTTCCCCACCTTTTCGGCCCATTCATTGAACTTGGACGCCCACCCGTCCGTCCAGACTTCCATGTTGTTGAGGATCTCGGACGCCTTGCGCGACGACGCCGCATTGGCATCCTTGTTCGTCCCGGACACCACCGATCCAAAGATCGGGCCGGGTGCACCGGTGAACTCCATCAAGGCGCCGGAATCGTTGCCGAAGTCGGCCCAGTTGTAGCCGAACCCGAACATCAGCCATTGTTCTTTCGCCCTGGCGGGGAAAGCGAAGGCGTACCAGCCGTCCAGCCCCCACTCCTTCGCCTTGAGCTTCGGAGTGCCGCTGAACCACTGGCCGTTCACCTCTTTGGTGATCCACTTCTTGGCACCCGAGCCCGCCACCAGGTTCCGGTCCGGAAGCTTGGTGGTCCCGTCGTGAAACATGGCGAGGATGTCCTCCCACTTGGCCGGCATTCCGGCGGGCACCTCGGGGGTCACCTCGGCCATGGTTTCACTTTCCCTTCGGCGTCAGGATCTCGGAGAACTCGTCGGCGAGGGTGCCGCCGATGCTCGTGGAGTCGTCCTCGGCGTCCTTGTGCTTGGTCTCCACGTCCCGCAGGCTGGCGGAGAAGTTGTTCATGAGCGTGATGGCCGTCTCGTACCGGGTGCGCATACTGGCGCGGTATGTCTCCAGCTGGCCCTCAAGCGCCTTCGCCTGCGTGCACTTCTCGGGGTTCCCGACGGCCAGCGGGATCTTCGCTCCGAGACTCACGTATTCCGCCTTGACCGTGAGGTCGCGGCGGAACGTGGGGAGCTCCTGATTCGCGTACCTGAGATAGACGCCGTCGGTCGACTGGAAGATGTCGCCCGGATTCTCGTCACCAGCCATGCTCACACCTCACAGAAGTCGGTTCGTTACGCCTGGTCAGCTGCCCTGGAGACCGTTCAGGCCGCGGCCGCCGTCGATGTCCCCGTCGATCTGCCGGGAGTGCATCCGCTGGAGAGTCGTCCGGGCGACGCCGTACTGCTCGTCGAGCTGAAGCTTGATCTTGGCCAGTTCCGCCTGGAATTCCTCCCAGGAGGTACGGGTCTGACCGCTCAGGGTGTCGCGCAGCGCGCCGAAGTTCTTCTCCATCCAGGCGAGCGCCTCCTTCATCTCCTGCTGGGCCGCGTCCATGTTCTTGACGGCGTCCAGGACCCCTTGGTGACTGATCTTGACGGTCATGACGGAACTCCTCGTGGGACGTTAAGAGAGCGGGGAACGAAAAGGGAGAAGGGCGGGAAGGACGGTCACCTGGGGTTGATCACGTCGGCGATACCGCCGGCGTAGGTGTTCGCTTCGTGCTCGGCGTCCACGAGGAGCCGGTTGGCCATCGCGGTGCCCTCACGGAAGAACTGGGTGCGCTCCATGACCCGGGCGTGGGCCCTGAGCCACTCGTCGATGCCCGCCGCGTGGGTCTCGGAGGAAACCGCCTGGTAGGCACCCCGGACCTGGCCCTGGATGGTCCTGACCTTGCGGCCGGCCTCATCCATGTCGCGAAGGTGCTGGTCCAGCGTCTTCAGCGTCTCCAGCATCGCTGTTTCATCATTGGACAGGCCGTCGGCCGAGTTGACGTTGAAGCCGGAGACATCAGACATGGGGGTCCTCCTGGACGCTGCGGGAACACGACGGCACGACGGGTGCACGGCACGTCGACCACACCGGGAATCACGCCCTCCGGTAGTCGACGGATCATCAGGTTAATACGCCGTACGGGATCTTGGCACGGATGTTCCACGTCAATTCCGAGTGTTCACCTTCGAGGCGTGCGTGAGCTGCGGCAATGCCGTAGAAAGCGCCTGCCTCCCGGCTTCCCCATCCTCAAAGAAAGCTCAATTCCCTTAAGGCGGAGGGAAGTCCGCTATTGCGGCGCCTCGTTCTCCGCCGCTTCCACCAGCCCCTGCGCCAGCAGGGTGGTGTCGTCCAGCGCGGGACCGGACGCCAGCATCCCGAGGACGCCGGACGGGACGGGGACGGACTGCCCGGCGCTGTAGCCGAGCCGCTGGAGTCCCTTGTCGCCGCCGGGGATCGGGTACTTGGCCCCCGACTCGGTGACCAGGTAGTGGGCCGTGCCCGTGCCCGCGGAGGAGAGCGCCGTGACGAGTGCGCCGCCCTCCGGGCGTACCGCGAACAGGTCGGCGGCTCCGGAACCCGCGATGATTCCGGGCTGGTTGGACACCGCCCGGCCGCCCACCGCGTCCGCGCGGGGCAGGACGACGGAGATCGTCGGCCTGCCGTCCGCGGTGCCGATGACGGCGCAGACGCCCTCGCCGGCGCCGACCGGCCTCGGGCCGGGCAGCTCGGTCGGGACCGCGCCTCCCGAGGCACCCACGAGCCGGGCTTCCTTCGGGTCCTGGTGGCGTGCCAGGTCGTCCGGGCCGATCCTGGGGAGTGCGACGGGTCCCCCGGCGTACGCGGTCCGCTGGGTACGGGGATCGCCCTTCAGGAGCGCCTCCTCCAGGGCGGTGATCCGGGTCAGACCGCGCTCCGTCAGCAGGTAGTGGCGGCCTGAGGCGTCGAAGAGCTGCCCGACCCGGGTGGCGCGGCCCGCCAGTGAGGGCCCCGCCTTGCCGCGTCCCGCCACCTCCGGCACCGCCAGATCCGGTCCTGCGGGCAGGGCGTTGAGGAAGGCGTCGGGGACGGGGTGCGCCCCGTCGGGGTCGTAGCCCAGCGACTGGACGGCGTAGTTCGCGGTGTTCAGCCGCAGCCGGGTGCCGTGCCAGAGCAGGTACGTGGTATCGCCCGGCACGCTGCGGACCAGGGTGGCCCGGTCCGAGGTGACGGGCCGGCCCTCGGCCGTCAGCCCGACGGCCACGGTGAGGAGCGGCGCCTTCGCGGCGTCGGTCCGGGTGGCGCACACCGACCAGGCCGCGCGGCTGAGCGAGCCCGGCTGCGGCAGGGGGTCCGGCGCGCCGACGATGCCCAGGGTCGCGCCGCGCGGTGCGTCCTGGAGCGAGGCGGGCTTGACGCTCACCACCTTCATCCGGTCGCCCGCCAGCAGTCTGGCCGAGGTCTCGTTCAGGACCGGGTGGAGGACCCCGTCGAGCGTGAGGTAGCGGGCGCCGGAGCGTTCGTCGATCACCAGTGTCCCGGTGGCCTTCCACGCGTTCGAACCGCCGGGCACCACCAGCCCGTACACCGCGACGACGAGTGCGGCCAGCGCCGCGACCACGAGGCCGATGACGAAGCCCTTCGAGGTCCGCCGGTGCGCGGACTCGGGGGCGTCCGGGTCGTCCCGGAGCATTCCCAGTGACAGTCGGCCCATGACGAACATGTGCGCGTGGACCTGGTCCCGCCTGGACTGCATTCCTTGCCTTTCCGACCGGGCATCGGCCCGGCGCGCGAGGGCCCGGGGTCCGGGGCTTGCGCCCCCGGGACCCCGGGATCGGCCTGCTTGTCCGGCAGCGGACGCCGGACCGCGGGCTCAGCTGTTGAGGCCCCGCAGATACGAGTAGAGACCGGCGACGAGCAGGGCCAGCGGGACGAGGGCGATGGCGAAGAGCAGGTGGAGCAGATCGACCGCGCGCCCCCAGTAGGGCACCAGACGGCGGCCCGGGAGCGTCCAGCCCGTGATGGCAAGCACCGCCGCGACGACCAGCAGACCGGCGAGCAGCAGCGGCCGGGAGTCCGCGTCCAGCCGCAGGACCAGCAGCACCGTGAGCAGTACGGCACCGTAGGCGGCCGGCAGGACGACGGCGAGGCGCTGCCAGGCGCCGCCGATCCCCCGTGCGTGGGTGAACAGGAGCGCGCACAGGACCGCGGCCAGGGTGAGCGGCGCCCAGGACGTCTCGAACGCCAGCATCGTGAGGCAGCCCGCGGCCACCAGACCGGTGGCGCCGTAGAGGCCCGTGAGGTAGCCGTCGGCGACGGCGCCGCGGGCGGCGATCTGCTCGTCCGGGGTGGGGTCGATGCCCTCCTGGAGCTGGCCCGCGTTGGTGGGCAGCAGCGGGACCTTCAGGCCGGACAGGCGGAACGCCAGGGAGGGCAGGAAGTGTCCCAGCAGGACGACCGCCAGGATCAGCGGAGCGGCCGTGCCCGTGGGCGTGACGCCGAAGAGCATCACGGCGCCGCCGATGGCCCCGAGCACCGCGGCCAGTGCCGCGGCCAGGAACAGCGGGGCGCACGCGCCCACGGCGGCCACCGCGAGCACGGCGGCGCCCGCCGCCGCGGAGCAGCCCGCCAGCAGCCGGGCGCCCAGTTCCGCGTCGGATCCGGCGCCCTGGGGCACGAGCGCACCGGCCAGGGCGAGGAAGGGGACGGCCGCCGCGCCGAGCGCGCCGCCCGCGCCGACGTCCCCGACCGCGCGTGAGGCGGCTCCGGCGCCGGCCAGCAGGAGGATCGCGGTCCCCGCCGCGCAGACCGCTCTGATTCCCGGGGAACCGGGCAGCAGCAGGAGCAGCAGACCCGTGGCGAGAGCGCTCAGGGCGAGCGCGGTCATGAGGTGGTGCGACCACACGGGCCGCCAGGAGTCGGGGCGTTCGCGCAGCCGGCTGGAGAGCCCGTCGACGAGATCGTCGTAATGGATCTCGGGCAGGGCGTCCCCGCGCAGGCGCAGGTGGACCGTCTCGCCGTCGTGCAGGCCCAGGTCGCCGAGCGTGTTCTCGTCGTCGAGCGGCTCCTGGCCGAGGCGTTGGAGCACCCAGCCGCCGGCCTGCGCTCCGCGTTCGTAGAGGTCGGTGCCCCCGTGGTCGACGATGGTCGGCATCAGGTCGGCGAGCACGATGTCGGACGGCACCGCGAGTTCGACGGAGCGATCGGGCGTCAGCACCGTGAGGCGGCACAGGGGTGCCGCGGATATGTCGGTCAAGCGCGTTTCATCGCCTTCCAGGACAGTGGTCGACGCGGTCAGATTGATCACATTAACTTGTGCGTGCAGTCTGTACGTTGTGGGGTGCCGCGATGATCGGCAACCCCGTTCCCGCCCACCCCCCGGCCTGCGGACCTGTGTCGTCGGCCGTACCGCAGGCGTTTGACGTGCTGTCACCTCGAAGCGGCGTCACAGTAACCGCCGGCACCCCTCAGGAAGGCGATTCCCTTTGAGCGTGGTCCTCTTCAAGAGGCCTCCCCGGCGTCTTGGCCCCGAGATGCCCCAGGGCGAACTGAGCCTCCAGGAGCCGCCCACGGTGCCGGAGACGCAGAGCGCGATGGGCAACATGATCACGTACATGCCGATGGCGCTCAGTTCGCTCGGCATGGTGCTCATCTTCCTGCGCCCCGGCAGCGGCGGCGGACCCATGATGTACGTCGCGATCGGGCTGATGGGGCTGTCGGCCGTCGGCATGCTGGTGTCGCAGATCGTGCGGGCCTCCGGGGACCGCAAGCGGGCGTTGCTCGGTGAGCGGCGCGACTACATGCGCTACCTGTCGATCAGCCGCAGGCGCATCCGCAAGGTGATCACGCAGCAGCGGGAGGCTCAGGCGTGGTCGCACCCGGACCCGGCGTCGCTGTGGGGCCTGGTGCCCACGGCCAGGCTGTGGGAGCGGCGGGCCGCGCACGCGGACTTCGCCGAGGTGCGGATCGCGGTGGGCGAGCAGCAGCTGGGCACGAAGCTGACGCCGCTGAGCACCAAGCCGGTGGAGGATCTGGAGCCGCTGTCCGCGCACGCGCTGCGCCGCTTCATCAAGGCGTACGGCACGGTGCCGGACCAGCCGGTCGCGGTCTATCTGCGGACCTACGCGCGCGTCCTGCTCCAGGGCGACGAGCAGGCGGCGCAGGCGATGGTGCGGGCCCTGCTGGCCCAGCTGAGCGTGTTCCACGCGCCGCAGGACCTGCGGATCGTGGTGCTGGCGGACCACGACCGCCGGGACGCCTGGGAGTGGGTGAAGTGGCTGCCGCACGCCCAGCATCCGACGGACGTCGACGGCGGCGGGCCCGTGCGGCTGGTCACCGATTCCGTCCTGGGTCTCGAATCGCTGCTCGGCGAGGAGCTGACCGGCCGGCCCGCCTTCGAGGCGGACGCCTCGCCGAGTGCCGAGGAGCCCTACTGCGTCGTGGTGCTGGACAGCTCCCGGACGCCCGCCGACTCCCGGCTGGCCACCGACGGGTACCGCAACACCGTGACGCTGGACGTGGCCGGTTCGCTGCCCTGGCGTCAGTCCCGCCACACGCTGCGGCTGCGGATCTCCGAGCGGCAGCTGGAGCTGGTGAGCACCGACCGGTCGGGGAAGGAGACCACGGCGGCGCTCGGCAGGCCCGATGTGCTGGGTCCCCGGCGGGCGAGGGCGCTGGCCACACTGCTGTCCCCCTATCGGATGGGCATCACCACGGACAACGGTGAGGCGCTCACCTCGGACGTGCAGCTGACCACCCTGCTCGGCCTGCCCGACCTGCACACCGTCGATCTGGACGGCGTGCGCGCCGACCGGAGCGAGCGGGCCAGGCTGCGGGTGCCGCTGGGGCTCGCCGGGGACGGCACACCGGTGGAACTGGACATCAAGGAGGCGGCGCAGGGCGGTATGGGCCCGCACGGCGTGCTGATCGGCGCGACGGGTTCCGGCAAGTCGGAGCTGCTGCGGACCCTGGTGCTCGCCCTGGCGCTCACCCACTCGTCGGAGAAGCTCAACTTCGTCCTGGTGGACTTCAAGGGCGGCGCCACCTTCCTCGGCCTGGACGGCCTGCCGCACACCTCGGCCGTGATCACCAACCTCGCCGACGAGTCCTCGCTGGTCGAGCGCATGCAGGACGCGCTGCACGGTGAGCTGATGCGCCGCCAGGAGCTGCTGCGCAGCGCCGGGAACTACACGTCGGCCTTCGAGTACGAGACGGCGCGGGCGGCGGGCGCCGACCTGGTGCCGCTGCCGACGCTCTTCGTGGTGGTCGACGAGTTCAGTGAACTCCTCTCCGCGCACCGCGACTTCATGGACCTTTTCGTGATGGTGGGGCGGCTGGGCCGCAGCCTGGGTGTTCATCTGCTGCTCGCCTCGCAGCGGCTGGACGAGGGCCGCATGACCCAGCTGGAGTCGCACCTGTCGTACCGGATCGCGCTGCGCACGTTCTCCTCCATGGAGAGCCGGGGCGTCCTGGGTGTGCCGGACGCCTACCAGCTGCCGTCCGTCCCCGGCAGCGCCATCCTCAAGAAGGACACCGGGACCCTCGTCCGGTTCAAGGCCGCCTACGTCTCCGGGCCCTACCAGGGTGTCCGCAGGGTCGGCGCGTCGGCCGTGGCCGGTCAGGTGGTCCCGTACCGCACGGAGTGGACCGCGCCCCGCGTTCCCGCGCCCGATCCGGACCCGCAGCCGGCCGCGGCGACGGAGGAGGAGAGCGAGGAGACCCTGCTCGCGCTGGCGGTGGCCCGGATGCGGGAGGGCGGCAGGCCCGCGCACCGGGTCTGGCTGCCGCCGCTGGACGCTCCGCTGTCGCTGGACACCCTGCTGATGGGACTGGAGGTGGACGCCGAGCGGGGCCTCACCACCGTCGACTCCGCTCTGCACGGCGGGCTGACGGTGCCGGTGGGCATCATCGACCGGCCCTTCGACCAGACCCGCGAACCCCTGCTGGCCGAGCTGTCCGGGGCGGGCGGTCACGTCGGCATCGCGGGCGGGCCGCAGAGCGGCAAGTCCACACTCGTACGTGACCTGATCATGTCGCTCGCCCTCACCCACACGCCGCGCGAAATCCAGTTCTACTGCCTGGACTTCGGCGGTGGTTCGCTCGGCGCGCTGCGTGACCTGCCGCATGTGGGCGGTGTCACGGGCCGGCTGGACCTGGAGCGGGTGCAGCGCACCCTGGCCGAGGTGCACGGGCTGGTGGCCCGGCGTGAGAAGCAGTTCGCCGAGCTGGGCATCGACTCCATGGCGACGCTGCGGGCCCGCCGGGCGGCCGGCGAGATGCCCGACGAGCCGTACGGCGACGTGTTCCTCGTGGTCGACGGCTGGGGCACGGTCCGCCAGGACTTCATGGACATCATGGACACCTTCACGGCGCTGGCGGCACGCGGTCTCAACTACGGTGTCCACCTCATCGTGGCGGCGGGCCGCTGGTCGGAGATTCCCACCGCGCTGCGGGACCAGCTCGGCACGCGTTTCGAGCTGCGGCTCGGCGACAGCATGGATTCCATGATCAACATGCGGGCCGCCGCGACCATCCCCAAGTCGCCCGGCCGCGGCATGACCGATTCCAAGCACCACTTCCTGACCGCCCTGCCGCGGGTGGACGGCGGCGAGAGCGCCGCGGACCTCGGAGCGGGCGTCGCCGACGCGGTGGCGCGGGTGGCCGAGCACTGGGAGGGCCCGCCCGCACCCGCGGTCCGCACCCTGCCCACGGTCCTGGACCCCGCCGACCTGCCCGACCCGGAGGTCGGCGCGGATGGCGACCTGCGGCTGCCGCTGGGCCTGGAGGGCGGCCGGCTCGACGTCATGTGGCACGACTTCGCGCAGACCGCGCACCTGGTGGTGGTCGGCGACGCGGAGACCGGCAAGACCAACCTGCTGCGCTCGGTCTGCCGGGCGATCGCCCAGCGCTACACCCCCGCCGAGGCGCGGGTGATGCTGATCGACTACCGGCGCGGGCTGCTGGAGAGCGTTCCCGAGTCGCACCGGCTGGGCTACGCCGTCTCCGTCGACGTACTCAAGCAGGTGGTGGACGGCGTCGCACGGGCCATGAAGGAGCGGCTGCCGGGCGCGGACATCTCGCCCGCCCAGCTGAAGCGGCGCGACTGGTGGAACGGCCCACAGGTCTTCCTGGTCGTGGACGACTACGACATGGTGTCCAGCGGCATGTCCAACCACTTCGCCCCGCTGCTGGACTACCTGGCCCAGGGCGCGGAACTCGGCCTGCACCTGATCGTGGCGCGCAGCGCCAACGGTGCGGCGCGGGCGATGAACGACCCGCTGCTGCGCCGCCTCCTGGAGGTGAACACGCCCGCCGCGCTGCTCTCCTGCCCGCCCTCGGAGGGCTATCTGTTCAACGACACCAAGCCGAGGCAACTGCCGCCCGGCCGGGCCCAGTTGATCACCCGCAGGGGTGTGGTCCAGGTGCAGACCCCGCTGCTGCCGGACACGGAGGGCGAGGAATAGGTCCCGCCGTGGGTACCGGTGGCAGGCCGGGGGAGCGCCGTTCTGACGCGCCGGCGCGGCACGCCCCTCCGTTCGACCCGGAGTTGAGTGCCGCGCTGGCGGCCGTGGGCGCGCCGGCACGGGAGCCGGTCACGCCCGAGGGCCTCGCGGCCAGGCAGCGGCGGGACGCCTCCGCCCGGCCCGTGCCGACGCTTCGCGCACTGCGGGCCGACGGCCGGTTCGAGGTGGAGGAGCTGCGGGCCCCCGCAGACCGGGACGGGCGGGAGGTCACCCTCGTCAGCGCGCGGCCCGCCGGGGTCGCCGGACCCCTGCCGCTGCTGTACTACATGCACGGCGGCGGCATGATCATGGGCAACGCCCGGTCCGTGCTTCCGCGGCTGCTCCGGGAATGGGCGCTCCCGCTGGGGCTCGCCGTCATCTCCGTCGAGTACCGGCTGGCACCGGGGGCGCCGTACCTCGGCCCCGTGGAGGACTGCTACGCCGGACTCGTCCGGGCGGCCGGTCACGCGGCCGGAGCGGGCCTCGACGCGGGCCGCGTCATTCTCGGGGGCAAGAGCGCGGGCGGTGGTCTCGCCGCGGCGCTCGCCCTGCTGACCCGCGACCGCGGCGGGCCGGTTCCGATCGGTCAGCTGCTCCTGAGCCCGATGCTCGACGACCGGGGCACCACTTTCTCCAGCCACCAGATGGCGGGTCTCGACACCTGGGACCGGACCTCCAACGCGACCGCGTGGCAGGCGGTGCTCGGCGACCGGTACGGCACGGCCGGAGTGTCGCCCTACGCCGCCCCCGCCCGCGCCACGGATCTGTCCGGGCTGCCCCCGGCCTACATCGAGGCCGGCTCGGCCGAGACCTTCAGGGACGAGGCAGTGGCGTACGCCGACGGGATCTGGCGGGCCGGTGGCGAGGCCGAACTGCATGTGTGGCCCGGTGCCTTCCACGGCTTCGACACCCTCGCTCCGCGGGCGGTCCTCAGCCAGGACGCCCGCGAAGCCCGTTCCCGGTGGCTGCGCCGGATCGTGGCGCGATGAGCGCGACCCGGCGGACCGTGGCACGTTGAGCCCGTTCCGGGCCGCGGGCCGTGACCGGGACCGGAGCTCAGTCCGCTTCCGTGACGGGCCCCGAGGTCCGGCCCGCACGCCAGCCGCGGCGGCGCCCCCGGGGCAGCACGACCGCCAGGAAGGCGACCAGCAGCACCAGCCCCGTCGCGGAACCCGCCACGGCCAGCGCACTGTTGCGCAGGTGCGGCGGGTCGAGCGGCGGCACGGCCGGTGCCGAGGCGCTCTTCGGTCCGGCCGGGGGCCGCGCGAGCTCCTCGGGCAGTACGGCGGACAGCGCCCGCACCGGGTCCACGATCCCCGCACCGAGGTCGGCGTCCGGCGCGTCACCCACGGCTCCGTAGGCCGTGGACTCCAGCCGGTGCGCCAACTGATCCGCGGTCAGCCGCGGGTGGTAGGAGAGGACCAGGGCCGCCGTACCGGCGACGAAGGCACCGGCCACCGCGTCCCCGCGGCCGACGAACTGGCCCCGGCCGCCGGGCCCCGGCCCCATCACCGAGACGCCGGGAGCACTCAGACCGGGCTGCGCACGCCGCCCCTTCACGGTGCCGTTCCCCTCGGGCGCCCCGCCCGGCCCCACCGAGGACACGGCGAGCACCCCGGGCAGCGCCGCCGGGTAGGCGGGGCCGTTCACCGCGTCGGGCACCCCCGCGCCGCTCTCCCACTCCCGGGCCGAGGCGGGCGCCACCACCAGGACCCCGGCCTCCTGCGCGGCACGGACGGCGGACTTCAGCTCCTTCGGCGCGGAAGGGACACTCAGCGCCACCTGGACGATCCGCGCCTCGGAGGCCGTGGCCGCCCGGATCGCCTTGGCCAGCGCCCCGGGCGTCGTCGCGCCGTACCGGTCGGTGGCCCGCACCGCGATCACCTCGGCCTCGGGAGCGACCCCGGCGGCCTTCAGACCCGGCTGAGGCGCGCCCGCCACGATGCCGGCCAGGAACGTGCCGTAGCCGACGCAGTCGTCCCGTACGGTGCCGCCCGCCACCACGTCCGGGCCGCCGGTCACCCGGCCCTTCAACGCCGGTACCCGCGCCGGATCGGCCCCGGTACCGATGAGGGCGACCCTCACCCCCGCGCCCCGGCTGAGTTCCCATGCCCGGTCGATCCCCAGGAAGCTCTGCGCCCAGGGGACTTGGGCCGATCTCTTGGCCGAGGCCGGAGTGCACGGGCGGCCTTCGGCGAGCGTGACGGGCATTCCCGGCAACGAGGGGCTGTCCGCCTCCTCCGCCGCACCGGCCGGAGCCGCGGTGCCGGGTATCAGGAGCAGGGCGGCCAGTGCTACCGGTCCGAGTGCACGGGACACCGAGGACCTCGAAGATCGCATGCGCCGATGGTAGCGACGCGCGCCGCACGGGCGGAACCTGCCCCGCGACGCGCGGCGGGCCGACGCCTCCGCGGCCCGGGAATGCCGACCACCATGGCGGGCGACCTGCGGCAACAGGCATGATGAGCCCAGCAGTTTCCCACGCCCTACATGCCGCGCGTCTCCGCCCCGTACCCACGGCGCCGGGGTCCGGGAGGTCAGAACGTGTCACGTCAGATGCTCACCGTCGCCGCCGACGGGACGGGCGACCACCGCACCGTAGGAGAGGCCGTCGCACGGGCCCGTGCCGGAGCGGTCGTCAGCATCGCTCCGGGACGGTACGAGGAGAGCGTGACGGTCCCGGCCGCGATCACCCTGACCGCCGCCGAGGGCCGGGGAACGGTGGAGCTGGCGCCCCGGCGCGGCACGGCGCTGACCCTCACCGGGGACGCCGTGATGGTCAGGGACCTCGTGCTGCGCGGCCACGACGACGAACTGCCGGTGGTCGACGCGCCGCGCGGGCAGCTCGCGATGGACCGGTGCGACGTCCACGGTTCGGCCTGGTCGGCGCTCTTCGCACGTGACGGCGGATCGCTGGCGCTGCGTCAGTGCCGGATCAGCAACCCGGCGGGCGCCGGTGTGGTCTCCACCTCCTCGGCCGAGAGCTTCCTGGAGGACTGCGTCGTCGAGCACCTCGGAACGTCCGCCGTGGTGGCCGGTGAGCGGGGGCGGATCACCGCGCGCTTCAGCAAGCTGCGGGACACCCAGGGCAACGGGGTGCTCACCAACGGGCAGGCGCACGTCCTGCTGGAGGACTGCGCGATATCGGCGACCGGGAAACCGGGCGTCGCCGTCGAGGAGGACAGTTCGGTCCGGATGGTGCGCGGCACGATCCGCAAGGCCGTCGTCGGGGTCTTCGTGAACAGCGCCGGGCCGGTCGTCCTGGAGGACGTCTCCGTCGGTGATGTCACCGGGCACGGTTTCGTTCTGGGCGGCGGCAGTTCACCGGCGCTGACCCGCTGCCGTACCGAACGGACCGGTGGACACGGCCTGCTGGTGACCGAACGCAGCCGCGGCGTGTTCGAGGAATGCGTGTTCGCCACCGCCGAGAAGCCCGCCGTACGGGTCACCGGCTTCTCCTCACCGGTGCTGACGGCCACCGTGGTCCAGGACGCCAAGGGCACCGGGGTGCTGCTCGACGAGGATTCGGCCGCCGAGTTCGACCGTCTGGAGGTCCGGGACTGCGGTGCGTCCGGCATCGTGATCCGCAGCGGCGCCAACCCGCTGCTGCTGCGGGCCGCCGTCACCCGGGCCGGTGCGCACGGCGTGGAGGTCGTCAAGGACGGCAGGGGGCGGCTGGAGGAGAGCGTCATCGAGGAGTCGGGCGGCTCGGCGGTCCATGTCTCGGGGCACGGCAACCTGTACATCGGCAAGGGCCGGCTGCGCACCTCCGCCAAGGCCGGGATCCACATCGGGGCGCTCGGCACGCTCACGCTGCGCGACACCGAGGTCGAGGGCTCCGGCGGCGCCGGCGTGCATATCGCGTCCGAGGGTGAAGTGGCCGCCGTACGCGCCGTGGTGACGGGTTCCGGCGAGTACGGCGTACTGGTGGACGCGGGCGCGCGGGCGTCCCTCAGCGCGTGCGAGGTGACCGGTTCGGGCGCCGACGGCATACGGGTGGAGGGCACCGACGCGGTGTCGCTGACCGGCTGCACCGTCCGCGGCAACCGGGGCAGCGGAGTGCGCCAGTCGGTGGCCGGCGACCGGCTCGCCGTCGAGGGGCTGACCAGCGCGGAGAACGGGTCCGCCGACGCCTGGGGCAGTGCGGAGGGCGCGGCGGCCGCGGGCGACGGACGGCTGCCCGGTGGCTCCGCCCCGGCGTCGGCCGAACCCCCCTCCGGTACGGGCCCGGTGGCCGAACTGGAGTCGCTGATCGGCCTCGACGAGGTCAAGCAGCAGGTGCTGACGCTGATCAACCTGAACCGGATGGCACAGCGCAGGGCCAGCATCGGCATGCCCGCCCCGCCGATGAGCCGTCACCTGGTCTTCGCGGGCCCGCCCGGAACCGGCAAGACGACGGTGGCCCGGCTGTACGGCTCCATCCTCGCCTCGCTCGGTGTGCTGCGCTCGGGGCATCTGGTGGAGGTGTCGCGTGCGGACCTGGTGGCGCAGATCATCGGCGGGACGGCCATCAAGACCACCGAGACCTTCAACAGGGCGCTCGGCGGGGTGCTGTTCATCGACGAGGCGTACACCCTGCTCTCCGACGGCGGCGGCAGTGGGGCCGACTTCGGGCGCGAGGCGATCGACACCCTGGTGAAGCTGATGGAGGACCACCGCGAGGACGTGGTGGTGGTGGCGGCCGGTTATCCCAAGGAGATGACGGACTTCCTGGCGTCCAACCCGGGTCTCGCGTCCCGTTTCACCCGCAGCGTCGAGTTCACCGACTACACCTCGGAGGAACTGGTCACGATCGCGGAGCGGATGTGCACCGGCCACCACTACGAACTGGACCCGGCGGCCCGTACGGCGCTGCGCACCCGCTTCGAGCGCATTCCCCGCGACGCGGGCTTCGGCAACGGCCGGACCGCCCGCAAGGTCTTCGAGGAGATGGTGGACCGGCAGGCGTCCCGGCTGTCCACCCTGCCGGAGGCCGGCGAGCGGGACCTGGCCGTGCTGACCGCGGAGGACGTGGGTGCCCCGGCGGGCGGCTCGCCTGACGACGGGCAGGACGAGGATCCGTTGCTGCGGCTGGACGCGCTGGTGGGTCTGGCGGCCGTCAAGCGTGAGGTCGGGGACCTGGTCAACCTGCTCTCCACCGCGCGGCGCAGGAAGGAGGCCGGTCTGCCCGCGCCCCGGATCAGCAACCATCTGGTCTTCGCGGGCCCGCCCGGCACCGGCAAGACGACGGTGGCCCGGCTGTACGGCGAACTACTCGCGTCCTTGGGCGTGTTGCCCCGCGGACAGCTCGTGGAGGTCTCGCGCGCGGACCTGGTGGGCCGCTGGGTCGGACACACGGCGCAGCTGACCCGCGAGGTCTTCGAACGGGCCCTGGGCGGCGTCCTGTTCATCGACGAGGCGTACACCCTGACGCCCCCCTCGGGCGCCGGGTCCTCGGACTTCGGGCAGGAGGCGGTCGACACGCTGCTGAAGCTGATGGAGGACCACCGGGACGAGGTGGTCGTGATCGTGGCGGGCTACACCGCCGAGATGGACCGGTTCCTGGGGTCCAATCCGGGTCTCGCCTCGCGCTTCCCCCGGCACATCGCGTTCCCCGACTACTCCTCGGACGAGCTGGTCACGATCGTCCGGCAGCACGCGGCCGACAGCGGCTACGAGTGCGCGCCGGGCACGGCCGGCGCGCTGCGGACCTACTTCGACGGCCTCCCGAGGGGCACGGCCTTCGGCAACGCGCGGCTGGCGCGGCAGACGCTGGAGCAGATGATGACCCATCAGGCGGGCCGGCTGAGCACGGTCGCGGCACCGAGCCTGGACGATCTGCGGCTGCTGCTCCCCGAGGACCTCTCCCGCTGAGAACGGTCCCGGCCGGGCCGCGTACGGCCGGGGCCGGGCGGCTCCGCTGCGGGACGGCCCTCACGCGATGTGCAGACGGGCCTCAGGCGATGTGCAGACGGGCCTCAGGCGATGTGCAGACGGGCCTCAGCGGCTCCGCGCGCCTCGGCCACCGTCGCGGCCTCGGCCTCCAGCCGCTTCCTGGTCGCCGCCGTCAGCGGCCCGAAGGACGTGACGGTCAGATCGACCTTGCGCCCGGCGGCCTTGGCGCGCCAGGTCCCGGCGGGCTCCGAGCCGACCAGGAGCACACCGGGAGAGCCGATCGCGCGCCAGATCTCCTTCTCGTGGGACTTCTCCGGGGCGAGGAGCCCGCGGTCACGGGCCTGGAGGAAGGGGTCGCCGGGCGGGAGCAGCCGGACGAGGTCCTGGCGCTCGGCCGTCAGCAGTGCCTCCAGCCGCTCGGCGGGCAGCCAGGCCGGCTTCCCCCCGACCGTCACCTCGGCCAGGCCGTCGGGCCACACCGCCCTGGCCACCGCCGGTTTCACGCCGAGGAACTTCGCGGCGTCGGCGGGTGCGGCCGGTCCCAGGAAGCGCAGATAGTCGCGGACCAGGGCGGAGGTCCCGTCGGCCGCCGACGGCAGCGGATAGCCCGGCTCCAGTGGGGCGAGCGTGGTCGTGCCCCGCATGGTGACCCCGATGGCGCCGGGCAGCCCGGCCTGCTGGAAGAGCAGTCCGGAGATGTGCCGCGCACCGCAGGTGGCGCACCAGAAGGTCAGCGAGGGGGGCACCGCCGCGCTGACCGCGGTGCTCACCTCACCCTTGGCCATCGGCTCGGTCACCACCGCACGCAACGCCTCGGCGGTGGCGCGGAAGGCCGCCAGGCCGAGCTTCGCGCCCTCCTTGATCACAGTGCTGCTGATCCGCGCCGTCGCGTCGGTGTCGTCGACCGGCCAGAGCGCGGTCGCGAGAGCGGGGAGGTCCGCACGCCGGTGCAGATGGGGCGCGCCGCGGAACGACCAGAGCAGCTCCAGACCGTCGGCGGACGCGCCGCGCGCGGCGAGCGCGAGCCGCGCCGAACCGCTCGGGGTGTCCTGCGCTCCCAGGGCCAGCACCGCCGGCTGGGGAGAGGAGCGGTCGAGCTGGTGCGCCGCGACCCGGTAGGCCAGGACCTGCTCGCGTGACACCGTGTTCCGGTCCGCTCCGCTCACGGCGGGGCCCCTTCCTGTGTGGACGTCCCCGGTGACCGCTTCCCGGCGCACCCGTGCGGGACGCTCCTGCCGTTGTGCCGTAGAACCTACCGGGACACCGCTCCCCTGGCGTCCGGCCACGCGACCAGCCCTTAGCATGGCTCCGATCATTTCCGCTGGTGAACCCGGATGTCCGCACCGGGCCGGCACTCCGCACAGACCTACAGGGAGCAACCATGAGCCTCGGCGTGCGCTGGACGTTGCACGGCGACGGGAAGAACCTGGCGCCGGGCGAGGTCGTGAGACCGGACGAACGGCTCACCTGGGGGCGCACCGCCGGGCTGGGCGCGCAGCATGTGGTCTCCATGATCGGGGCCTGCTTCGTCGCCCCCATCCTGATGGGCCTCGACGCCAACCTCGCCGTGATGGCATCCGGCGTGGCCACCATCCTCTTCCTGCTGATCACCCGTGGCCGTATCCCCAGCTATCTCGGCAGCAGCCTGTCGTTCATCGGTGTCGCCGCCGTGATCAGGACGCAGGGCGGCGACGCGGCGACCCTCACCGGCGCGCTGCTGGTCGTCGGCGCGGTGCTCTTCCTGTGCGGTGCGGTCGTCCGCGCGGTCGGCGCCCGTGTCATCCACGCCGTGCTGCCCCCGGTGGTCACGGGTGCGGTGGTCATGCTCATCGGGTTCAACCTGGCTCCCGTCACCGCGGGCACCTACTGGCCCCAGGACCAGTGGACCGCGCTGCTCACGATGGTCTTCACGGGCTTCGCCCTGGTCGTGCTGCGCGGCTTCTGGTCGCGTATCGCGATCTTCCTCGGGCTGGCCTTCGGGTACGGCTTCTCCTGGATCCTCGACCGCGTCCTCGGCAAGATCCACTCCCCCGCGGGCGGTGCCGAGGCGGTCGACCACTGGCGGCTGGACCTCTCGGGGGTGGGCCGGGCCGACTGGATCGGGCTGCCCTCGTTCCACGCCCCGAGCTTCTCCCTCTCGGCGGTGCTGGTCGCCCTGCCCGTCGTCATCGCACTCATCGCGGAGAACGCCGGACACGTCAAGGCCGTCGGCGAGATGACCGGCGATCCCCTGGACGACAAACTCGGCACGGCGATCATGGCCGACGGCGCCGCCACGGTGATGTCGACGTCCGTCGGCGGGCCCGCCACGACCACGTACGCCGAGAACATCGGTGTCATGGCCGCCACCCGTGTCTACTCGACCGCCGCCTACTGGTGCGCCGCCGGTTTCGCGATCCTGTTCGGGCTCTGCCCCAAGTTCGGCGCGGTCGTGGCCGCCATTCCGGGCGGCGTCCTCGGCGGCATCACCGTCATCCTCTACGGCATGATCGGCCTGCTCGGCGCCCAGATCTGGGTCCGGTCCCGCGTCGACCTCACCAACCCCCTGCACCTGGTGCCGGTGGCCGCGGGACTCATCGTCGGGATCGGCGATGTCAGCCTGAGCCTCACCGACAACTTCGAGCTCAGCGGCATCGCGCTGGGCACGTTGATCGTCGTCATCGGCTACCACGCGCTGCGCGTCCTGGCCCCCGCGCACATGACGCACGAGCCGCCGCTCGGCGAGTCGGGCGAGCGGGGTTACGACCGGGGCCGGCCCGACCCGTCCTGATCCTCCCGGCGCCGATGGCCCGGAGGGCGGGCCGGGCCGGCGCAGGGAGGACGTACGGCTCAGCCCAGTTCGGCCTCGATGAGGTCGGCGGCCCGCCGGGTACCGCCCTCGGCCCGCGCCTCGGCGCGCAGTTCGGCCGAGCGGCGCCGCACCTGCGGATCGGAGGTCAGCTCCAGCAGGGCGGAGCGCAGGGCCTCGGCAGTGGCGTCGGCGGTGTCGATGCGCCGGGCCACGCCGAGCGCCACGAGCCGGTCGGCGTTGGCGAACTGGTCGGCGGCCTGCGGCACGGCGATCATCGGCACACCCGTGGAGAGCCCCTCACTGCTGCCGCCCATGCCCGCGTGGGTGAGGAACGCGTCGGCCTGCGCCAGGATCGCGAGCTGCGGCACCCAGCCGTGCACCTCCACGTTGGCGGGGACCGGCCCCAGCTCCGCCGCATCGGTATGCCTGCCGATCTGGAGGACCACATGCCAGCCCGGCAGATCCCCGAAGGCCGCCAGGCACTGACGGTAGAACTCCGGCCGGTTCGTGAAGGCGGAGCCCAGCGAGATCAGCAGCACCTTGCCCGCGTCGGCCGGGCGGGTCCAGTCCCCCTGGTCGGAGCGGTCGCCGAGGCAGGGGCCCACAAAGCTGACCACGTCGGTGTCCACCCGGTCCGCGTGCGGCTGCATGGCCCGGGGGACCGTGGCGACGGCCCGGGACGGAAGGCCGGAGAAGGCGTCCACGTCTCTCGTGAGCGCTCCGTTCCCGGCGAGCCAGGCGGCGAACTTCTCCTGGTACGCGCCGGCGCCCGGAAGCTGCTTCAGCTGCGCCCCGACCTCCTGCTCGTACCCCTTCCACGCGACATAGGCCGGGGACAGCTGGACCACGGGCCTGCCCTGCGCCTCGGCGAGCGCGCGACCGCCGTAGGAGCCGATGTCGTACAGGTACAGGTCGGCGGGGTCCTCGTCGTACGCGGCGCGCAGCTGCGGAAGCGCCTGAACGGCGTCGTCGAGGAAGAGGGTCATCGCCGCGTAGGGGTCCTGCGGCCAGTTGTTGTCCGCGACGGGCAGGGTGGTGGTGACCGGGACGAACTCGGCGCCGGTGGCCGTGATCAGCTCGGAGACGGCCGGGTCGTCGGCGTACGTCACCCGGTGTCCACGGTCCACGAGTTCACGGATGACCTCAAGGCTGGGCAGGATGTGACTGATGATGGGGCTGCCGATCATCGCGATGTGGCGACGGCGACGGGACATGACGGACCACTCTTCTCGGTTCTGCGGCGTATCGACTCCACGGCGTACCGACGTGTCGGCTCGGGCCCACGTCAGCCGTAGAGGTGCGGAAAGTGCGTGGACCGGACAGTAACGTCCCGCCCCGGTCCGGGCCAGCGGCCCCCGCACCCGCCGCCCACCGGAGACGGCCCCCGCAAGCAGCGGCGGGGAAGCGGCACTTGGCCCCTTCCCCGCCGTCCCACGGGTCAGAAGCAGTCGCCGTACCAGTGGACCGCTCCGGGGGCGGTGACCGTGTCCCGGACCTCCGCGGCCGTCGCGAGCAGGGGCCGGGCCATCCCCACGTACTCGTCCACGGAGCGCGGCTCCACGAGGAGCGCGGACCAGGCGTCGGCGGTGCCGGGCAGCCGGACCCGTGCGCGGCCGAGTCCCGCCGCGCGGGCCCGGCCGGCGACCGCCGCGAGCAGGTCGTCCAGGCACCCGGCCGCGCCCGCGAACTCCCGTACCTCCGCGCACTCCTGCGTGTACTGCGCCACGAGCCAGCCGACGACGGCGCCCGTCGCCGGGTCCTCGGCCACCAGTGACCGTTCCGGCGGGCCGTACCAGGCGGGGACGCGGACCGCCCAGTCCTCGGGGGCGCGCAGCGAGGTCAGGGGCCGGGTCGCGTGGGCGGCGGCGTGCAGGCCGGTCACCGCCGCCCGGTCCGCGGCCGTGGCCTCGCGGACCCGGTACGCCCCGGTGGGCGCCGCCGCGGTGACCGCCCCTTCGGTGTACGTGCTGCGGAACTCCTGCCAGCCCGACCCCCGGTACACCCCGGGGGTGCCGGTGAACAGCAGGGACCAGGCGCATTCCTCGGCCACCATGGTCCGTACGGCCTCCGCGAGCAGCAGCCGTACGAGTCCCCGGCCCCTGGCCTCCGGCCGGGTGGCGACGCTGCCGATGCCGCCGACGCGCCTCGGGGTGCCGTGCTCGTCCCGGATCAGGCGCGGTACGTAGACCACGACCGCGTCGATGCCGCCGTCCGGGCCGGACTCCGCGACGAAGGTGTGGCGGTGGCGGTCCGGGTCCAGCGCGTGGAGGGCGGTGATCTGCGGGGCGTCGAAGCAGGTGTCCCACAGGGCGCGCAGGGCGGGTTCGTCGGCGGGAGTGGTGGTCCGCGGTTGTACGGTCACCGGAGGAGGTTCCCGTCCGTGCGGGCCGAGTCACCGTTCTGCGGCATGGCGGTGCGCCGGGTGCCGTGCTCCACGCAGGTGGTGTGCAGCGCGGAGGCCAGGGCGGTGGGTGCCAGATGGAGCACGCCGCCGGTGAAGCGGCTGCCGGTCGCCGCGTAGTGGTTGGTGCCGTCCTCGATGCGGACATGGGCCGTCGCGGCGTCGGTGGTGGAGCTGTTGAGGGCCGTGATGTCCCAGGTGACGGTGCCCGGACCCGCGGCGCGGCCGAGGAATGCCCTGGCCTTGTTGCTGCCGCTGAACCGGGCGCCCGAGGTGACGGTGACGGACTGGTCACGTACGGCGCTGACTTCGAAGCCGGTGTTCCCGTAGCTGCCGCCGTCGATCCTGAGATCGGCCGAGCCCACGGAGAGCGGGGCCGCGTCGTCGGCCCCGGTGACCGTGCAGTCGGTGAAGCGCACGGGTCCGGCGCCGCGCAGGATCGCGCCGTCGACCCCCTTGAACGTGCAGCGCACGAAGTGGACGGGGGCGGTGACCGGGGTCTGGACGAGGACCGCTCCGGCGGGCGGTTCGAAGGAGCAGTCGCTGATGACGGTGGGCCGGGTGGAGCGGGCGGAGCGCTGGGCGACGGCGAAGGTCTTCGCGGTGCAGCCGCGCACCTGCGCGCCGTCCGCGTTCACCGTGAGGGTGCCGGCCTGGTCGAACGTCGGGCGGGCGATCACCGTGATGTCTTCGAGCGTCAGGTCGGTGATCTTGGTGTTCGCGGTGAACCAGGAGCAGACATGCCGGCGCACGGTGATGCGTTTGGCCGATATCCCCCACTGCGCCCCGGAGTTGGCGATGTCCATCAGTCCGGAGTTGCCGTCGAAGAGCAGGTCGTGCTCGTACTGGCCGTGGGTGGTGAACGGGTTGCCGCCCGCGTCGTCACCGTCACCGTGGCAGTTGACGACGGTGCAGTAGGCGGAGGCGGTCAGGTCGTTGAGGTGGCGGACGTTGCTGGTGGTGCAGTCGGCGACCCGTCCGTACAGGCAGTAGATCTGCTGGGTGAGATAGCCCGCGCCGCCGTACTCGACGGTCGGCGGGTTCTTCAGGGAGCACTGCTCGGTACGGAACCGGGTGCACCAGCGGCGCATGATGACCGGCCAGAAGCTGCCGGTGGCGTGGATGCCGGAGACATCGCACCCGACGGCGTACTCGTAGCTGACGGGGTGCGAGCCGGTGTACTCGTCGTCGCCCGCGCCCTCGAAGTCCATGTTGCGGACGTGGGCGTTCACGACCGGCTCGACGCGCCTCCAGGTCAGCCTGCGCCCGGCGGCCAGCTCCCAGCCGTTGAGGTAGCCGATCCTGATGTGGGTGGCGTCGATGATCTCGGTGATCTCGACCATCTTCTGGAGCTCGCGCTCGTCCGCGCCGCCGCCCTCGACCGGGGCGACCTGCACGGCCCACCACTGGCCGACCGCGAAGGCCTTGGAGTCCGGGACCGGGAAGGTGTCGGTGAGTTCGATGACCTTGGCGGCGAGCGCGTGCTCGACCCTGGTGTCGGTGGTGGTGCCGCGGAAGGAGAGGACGGCGCCGAAGGGGTTGTCGTGGGTGTTTTTCTCGATGCCTTCGGTGTGGACGCGGTGGCCGCCGAAGTCGAGTTCGATGTGGGAGCGGGTGAAGAGGTGGCGTCGGGTGAACAGGAGGTCGGTGTGGGCTTCGATGCGGTGGATGGTGGGGTCGTTGACCATCGCGTCGAGTGCGGTGTCGGCGGGGGTTTTGGCGTCGAGGTGTCCGAAGGTGCGGAAGTCGACGGTGCCGGTGTGGAGCTGGTGCCAGCGT
>NZ_LWLE01000018.1 GCF_001905125.1 Streptomyces sp. TSRI0281
CCATCAGGACGTAGTCGGCGATGAAGACGGGCACCTTCTCGCCGCTGACCGGGTTGGTCGCGTACGCGCCGGTGAAGACGCCGGTCTTGTCCTTGGCCTCGGCCTGCCGCTCGACTTCGGACTTGGCCGCGGCCTGCTTGCGGTACGCGGTGACGGCCTCGGCCGGAGTCGCGTGGCCGCCGGTCCACACCGGGTGGGTGCCCTCGGGCCAGGCGGCCGGGATGATCCGCTCGATCAGGTCGTGCTCGGGAGCCAGCACCATGTACGTCGCGCCGAACAGGGTGTCCTGGCGGGTGGTGAACACGGTGATGCTGCCCGCGCCGTCGACCGGGAAGTCGACCCGCGCGCCCTCGGACCGGCCGATCCAGTTCCGCTGCTGCAGCTTGATCGCCTCGGGCCAGTCCAGCGGGTCCAGGTCGTCCAGCAGCCGGTCCGCGTAGGCGGTGATGCGCATGTTCCACTGGCGCAGCTTGGCCTTGAACACGGGGAAGTTGCCGCGCTCGGAACGCCCGTCGGCGGTGACCTCTTCGTTGGCCAGGACGGTACCCAGGCCCGGCGACCAGTTGACGGGCGCGTCGGAGGCGTACGCCAGGCGGTACTCGCCCAGGACCTCGGCGCGCTCGGCGGCGCTCAGCGCGCTCCACTCACGGCCGTCGGGAGTCGCACGCGACCCGCTCTCGAACTGCGCGACCAGGTCGGCGATCGGCCGCGCCTTGTCGGCCTCGGTGTCGTACCAGGAGTTGAAGATCTGCAGGAAGATCCACTGGGTCCACTTGTAGTACTGCAGATCCGTGGTGGAGAAGGAGCGGCGGGTGTCGTAGGACATGCCGAGAAGGCGGAGCTGCTTCCGATAGCGAGCGATGTTGGCCTCGGTGGACACCCGCGGGTGCGTGCCGGTCTGCACGGCGTACTGCTCCGCCGGCAGCCCGAAGGCGTCGAAACCCATCGTGTAGAGCACATGGTGGCCGGTCATCCGCAGATAGCGGCTGTACACGTCGGTGGCTATGAAGCCCAAGGGGTGGCCGACGTGCAAACCCGAACCCGAGGGGTACGGGAACATGTCCATGATGAACTTCTTCGGCTTGGCGGCCAGCTCCGGGTTGCCCGCCAGATCGCCGGTCGGGTTGGACGCCTCATACGTGCCTTCGGCCTCCCAGAAGTCCTGCCAGCGTGCCTCGGTCTCCGTCGCCATGGCGGCGCGGTAGCGATGCGGTTTGACGGTCTCGGTGGACTCGCTCATGTCTTTCTGAGCTCCATATGGTCGTAGCAGGATAAATGTCCCCCGCACGGGAATCATGCGGCGGGACGACGGCGGCAGGACGGCGAGAGCGGCGGGCAGCGGCGCGCCTTGCTCGGGCACGCTGTTCACGCAGGTGTGTGACGGCGGGTCACAGGACGAGGTGCCACTCCGTCCAGCGCCTGCTGACGGTGAACCCGAGCGAGCCGTTGACCCGCCGGATGCCGTCGTTCGGTTCGGCGTTCCATGTCGCGATCGAGTGCACGGAGGGCTCCTTCTCCCTCAGCCATGTCATGAGGTCCTTCTTCACTCCCAGGCTCAGCCGTCTGCCGCGGTGCTCGCCGAGGACGACCGTGTCCCCCTGACTCGCCCAGCCTTCGTGGGCGGCATCGACGTAAGCGGTCGACAGTGCCACGAGACGGCCCTCGGACTCACAGAACGCAGCGACCGAGTAGGCACGCGTACCGCGTGCCGCACATCGCTCGTCGCGGGTCCGCACTCTCTGCACACTCCATGGGACACCGTCGCGGTCCACGTCTCCCGACGGTGCGTCGGATGTGGCCGTCGTGAGCGCCGCGACATCCGACTCGTATCCCCGGGGAGTCCGGCCGCACCATCTCACCGGTGAGTACCCGGGCACACCTGCCGCCGCGGTCACCTCTCCGGGCCGGGGGGCCTTCGCCCGGTCGAGCGCGCAGACCTGGCGCAGGAACACCAACGACGGCTTGGCCCCGGTGCTTCGGGCGAGCGCCTCACCGGGCGATCCGTTCAGCACCATGGCCGTGCAGCTCGTGGCTCCCGCCGCACGCATACGAGCCCGTGCGTGCTCGAACAGCCGGCGTCCCGCTCCGCACGACCGGGCCTCAGGATGCACGACGAGCAGCAGACTCGCCACGCGGTGAGTACCGGTGTCCGGCAGTTCCAGCACATACCCTCCCGCCGCCGGGCCCGTCCCACGGTCGCCGTCGCCGTCGCTGTCGCCGAGCCAGACTTCACGCGGCTCGTCGGACCAGCCATGAGCGGCCCAGTCGCAGAACGACGGCGCGGGAAGAATGGGCCCCTCCGGTGTTTCCGCCGCCTCTGCGGCACGGTGAATCCCGTAGAGCGCCCGTACCGCTTCCCGGTCGCCGGCCGGATCAATCCGATACAGATGCATTGCCTGCCTCCCGGCTCCGGACGAGGGAATCGGTGGGCGGGCGCCCGATGTGGGATGCGCGAGCCACGGTGAACGCCTCGGCATACCTGCCCACACCGGAGGTCACCCCGCGGTAGCGGTTCAGTCCGAGGGATCCTTCGTCCCAGGCTGTTTCCTCGATCTGCGAGTGATACTGACGCAGCGCCCTGCGCTTGCGGTCCGCGTACGCGGTGATGTCCACATGGACCGCAGGGTCGGACAGTGGCGTCCAGACCTCGTACTCGTACACCTCGCGGGCGGGTGAGGACACCGGCGGTCCGGCTTCCTCGTACACGGCGTACGCGGCGACCCATCGCGCTTCGTGTGCGAGCTTCGCCGCCACCCGATGCGTCGGGTCGTCCTCGTCAGCGTGCGGAACGTACAGGACATCGGGCCGGAATCTCCTGAACGCCCCCACCAGTTCCAGGAGCAGGCGCCGGCTCGGGGCCACCTGGACCGGATCCCCCGACAAGCTGACGATCTCGCTGACGCCCAGCACCGAGGCAGCCGCCCGCGCCTCGCTCTCGTCGGCACCACCGGTTCCGCACAGGTGCACGACCGCGACGAAGTCGCCCCGATCCGCATGCGCGCTCAGCGTGCCCCCGCAGCCGATCGTCTCGTCGTCCCTGTGCGGGCTCACACACAGCACGCGCATACGTGCCTCCCCCTGGCCGTCGTGTGTCACACGATTCATCCCGAAGCCTCCGTGTCGTCCCGCTCGTTCGTGTTGTCGCCGGGCGGTTCCGCTCCGGCCGGCAGGAACTCCACCCCGGGGGCTTCGTGGTAAAAGGCGTTGACCCCCGCCAAGTGGTACGCGCCGGCCCGCGTCAGCACGATCCGGGAGCCCACATCCGGCTCGCCCTCCACCGGGCGTTCGGGGAGCAGGTCCTCCTCCATGCAGGACGGGCCGGCGAAGGCAGCCCTCCGGTCAGGCCCGCCCCCGGATACCCGGTACCGCCCCAGCCAGGAGTCGTAGCCGGACAGCAGACCCACTCCGGCATCCAGCACATGCAGGCGCCGGCCCGCGCTGTCCACGGCGTCGACGCAGGTGGTGTGGAGCGTTCCGGCGTGCTCCGTCAGGAAGCGGCCGGGTTCCAGTACGGCTCCCAGCGAGGGCAGTCCGTACATTTCCCCCAGCCTCTGCGTCTCCTGATGGACGAGCCGGATGACCTCGCGCGCCGCTTCGGCGAAGTCGTCCGCGGCCGGCGTGTCCAGGTCCGGGGCGACGATGCCGCCGCCCCAGTCCAGGTGGCGGACGTCGCCGCGCGCCTGTCCGAGGTGCCGCAGCCCCTCGCCCAACGTCTCGGCACGGCGTTGCCAGTCCCGGGCGGAGGCCCCATGGGGCAGTTCCGAGCCGTGGACGTGCAGCCCGC
Organism: Streptomyces sp. TSRI0281; assembly: GCF_001905125.1. Classification (GTDB taxonomy): domain Bacteria; phylum Actinomycetota; class Actinomycetes; order Streptomycetales; family Streptomycetaceae; genus Streptomyces. Next base: position 3,785 of record NZ_LWLE01000018.1, read on the forward strand.
TGATCCGTATGCCCGCGTCCCGGAGCCGGCCGGCCGCCGGGGACAGTTCCGCGAGGGGCAGCCCGAACCTGGACGTCGGCGCTCCGGGAAGCTGGATCCGCAGACCCACGCGCGCGGCTCTGCCGCCTCTCAGCGCGATGGCCCGTTCGATCTGATGATGCGATTCGAGATGGAGCGTGGCGCCCGCCTCCATCGCTTCGACCAGGAGCTCATCGGGCTTGGCAGGTCCGTTCACGATGATGCGCCGCCCCGGAAACCCTGCCGACCGCGCGAGGTGCAGCTCTCTTCGGCTGACCACCTCGACGGCCATGCCATGCGTCAGGACGGTTTCCAGCACCCGCGGATGCGGGTTGACCTTGGCCGCGTACGCCATCACGGGCGCCGACTCGTACGCGTCGAGGACCGACCGGATCCCTCGGGCCGCGGCACTCACCCGGGCCAGGTCCAGCAGGAAGAACGGTGTGACTCCGTCCATGGCGTCACTTCTGCTCTCTGTCCGCACGGTTCTCTCCTGACATCTCTCCGCCGAAGGCTCCTCGCAGTGGGTACGAGGGTGCCCACCGCGCTTCTTCCCGGGCATCCGGTGCGGGCGTGGCACCTGTCGGCTCCACCACCAGACCTGCCCATACGCCCAGTTGGGCGGCGTACTCGTACAGCTCACGCCGGGCTTCCCGCTCCAGGAGCGTGTGGTAGTCACTCCACGCGGCGGTCTCCGACGCCCCCGATGTCCGGCCGAAGCTCCGCCCGTAGCCGGCTTTCCGTACCGACCCCGAGTGCTCCAGGGCGGCGAGGGCGTGACGGTCCTCAAGCCAGAGGGAGTGCGCCAGCGCGGTCGACACCACGCCGCCCCGGTCGGCACGAGCACGCAGCGCACGGGCTGCCCCGGAGAGCCACGTCCGGTAGCAGGGCTCCGGGGCGAGCTGGGAGAACTCCTCACGTACACGGCTGAGAAGGGGCCACAGCAACTCCTCACGGGCGACGAAACCCGCGAGTTCGCCGCGCCCCGAATCGGTGACCTGGGACCGCCGGTGCTGCAGGGCCGTGCCCGCGACGCAACCCGGTACGCCGCGCGCCTGGAGGAGGGCGCCCACGGAGAAGTCCATGAGGCGGACCTTGGTGGCCCACATGAGCGGCGGCTGCGAAAGATGGCGGCCGGACAGCCCGACGACCGTCCCGAAGGCCGATGTCCATCGCTTCATGGAGACGGCGGGGGGAGCCTCGGAGAAGACCCGCCGCAGCGGAAGGTCTCCCTCCAGCAGCATGCCGAGTTCCGCAGCCGTCACCCCGTCGTTGAGGACCGCCTGGTGTCCCATTCTCGCGCGGAAGTCCGGATGGCCGCACGTGTGGAAGTGGACCATCCCGGCGTTCCCGTGCGGGACCCGCCGCACTCCGTCGAACTGCTCGAACCCGGAGTCCTCGTAGCCGGCACGCTGCGCTTCGACCGGCAGCGCCTCGGCATCGGTCGCATGCAGCATCCGGTCGACGATGTGCAGGATGTCCACGGGGTGCCGCTCGATCTCACCGCGGGCCTCGGCCGCCTCGAAGCTCTCCTCCCGCTGGTCCTTCCCAAGCGCCACACGCAGGGGCTCTCCTTCGCGGACGTCGTAGGAGAGGGAGGAATCGTTCCGGCCGGCCCCCGCGCTCCGCGCGTACGCGTAGGGGGAGGCGTCCTGTTCGATCCACACCACATCGCGTCCGGCGAAGCGCAGGAAGAGGGAGTTGGCGGTACCCGGCAGCCCCGGGGCGAGCACCCTGCTCAGTACGGCGGTGTCCTTCGCTCCGCCCCGGGCGGCGGCACGCGCCAGTATCCCTTCCCTGAACTCGCGTTTGAGCCCGGGCCGGGTGGAACCCGCCCATTCGGAGAAGCGAACGATCCTGCACGCGTACTCACTCCCGAACCGGGCGAGCAGGGCGTCCAGCGAGGCGCTCCGCTCCGGGGACGCGTCATCGGCCACGATCAGCGTCAGATCGCTGTGCCCGTATTCGGTCAGTACCGGAAGGTGTGCGGCCAGGGCCGTCTCGACCTGCTGCGGGTCCCCCGCTGTGGGCAGCACCAGCACGGGAGGCCCGGGGCCCAGCCGGCGGCGGCGTGCGGGCCTGACGCCCGCCAGCAGAGCATGCTCGTGCGTCGCTATGGGCCGCACCCTGCGGCTGGGACCGGGGCCTTGATCGCGAAGGGCACCAGTGTTCACCGCCGTCGGCCCGTCGGCTCCCGGGTACAGCTGGATCCCGGCGCCGAGGCGGAAGTTGAGTGCGCGCGCGAGGTCCCGCATCACGTTCCCTGCGGTGGCGCTCCTCAGGGCCAGACTGGTCCGCAGGCCGAGCAAAAACTCCAGGACCTGCTCCTCCGCGTGATCCGGGAAGCCCGACGTCGCCAACGTCCTGGGGGCGATGCCCAACTGGCGCAGCGCGTTCGCCCGCCCTTCCGCCACGACGTCGGTCCAGTTCCCGTTCACGAGCCGCCCACGGCCCGGGCGATCACCAGAAGCCGCTCGCCCATTCCCTGCTGCCTCAGCGATTCGGCCTCCTCGTCGTCCACCAGCCGGTCCGCCCGGAAGTAGTGGTCGTGTTCGGTCCAGCAGCCGAGGACGGAGAAGCCGGCATGCCGCAGCATGTCCTGGATGCTCTGGGGCGTGTAGAAGAAGAGGTGCTCCGAGAAGAGGTAGCCGGCGCCCAGGACGGCGGCGTCGAGACTCCCCTGGTTGGGCAGCTCCAACGCCAGGATCCCCCCGGGAGAGAGCATGCCGCGCAGCCGCTCCAGCTCACCGTAGGGGTCCGAGAAGTGCTCGAACACGTCCATGAGCGTGACAGCGTCGAAGGTCTCGCCCTTCAGGTCAGCAGCGGTTCCGACCTGCCATGTCGCCTGCGGGTACTTGCCGCGCGCCTGATCGATGCACCAGCTCGACAGATCGACTCCGCTCGCCTGCCAGCCGAGTCGGCCGAATGCTCCGGCCAACTCGCCGCTCGCGCAGCCGATGTCGAGGGACCTGCGGGCGCCGGCTGCCGCGTGGCGGGCGATCTGGCGCGCACGCCGGTCGAAGTGTGCGGTGCCGAGTATCACTCGCACCCACTCTTCGTAGTCCTCATAACCATGGGCCGAGGCGGCTCCCGGCCCGTCCGGGTCCGCCTCCAGACCGGAGAAGTAACTGCCCGACGGGTCCGCGTAGATCCCGCTCCATTCCTTGTCCTGCGCGCCGATACGTTCGATCAGGCCACAGGTGCCGCACCGCACCAGGGCCCCGGCCGGGCCGGTGTACGTCACACCCGGGCCCGCGCACGCCGGGCATGCCTGCCGCTCCGCGAGCTCCGGGGAGGACGACGCGGTGATGAACTCGTACGCGGTACGCAGCGCCGCCACCGGACTGTCCCGCACCCGTGCGCGGAAGGGTTCCGATCCGAGCATCGCTTCCATGGCGTCATAGGCGGGATGCCGGATCTCGCCCTTCGTGCCTGCCACGATGCCGCCCTCGTCGATCCGCACGGGGATGAGCGAGGTTTCGAGTTCCACGATGGCGTACAGGGTGCCGTCGATCACGGGCGAGCGATGGCTGAGCCGTTTCACCTTCACGCCCCCGATCTCCAGACCGTGGGGCGGGCGGTCGGCCGGACCGGCCAGAGCGGTACGGATCTCCTGAAGGTGGCCTGCGAGCGTCCGCTCCACCCAGGCCGCCTCCCGGGCCGTCGGTGCGCTCACTCTGACGGGGAAGACGGACAGGTCAGTTGCTGTGGGCCGATTCACCCAACACCTCCAGGGCAGATGCGCCGTCCAGAAAACAGGCGGAATAGGACATGACTTGGCGGGTGGTCTCCGTCACCGCCACCTCGCTCGGGGAGAGTTCACCGCCTGGACACAGGACATCGGAGAGATCACGGATGGCGGACCACAGCAGGAGGCCGTGGATGACGTCGGCCGGCTCCGGATGAGCCGGCCGGACATCCCCGGCCAGCAGCTGGTGCACACGGGCCTCCTGAGCAAGGTCCTCGACCGTTCCGGAGCCGAGGAGCCGTACCGCGTGCGTGGCCGCGTCGGCGAGCGACCAGTTCGCGAAGCGGCGCTGCAGCGTGCTCCAGGCGGGCGTCCGCTCTTCACGGGCGCGGTCGGCCGCGGCCCGGACCCCGGCCACCCGCGACGCCACGTCCGCGTCGAGACGCTCGCGGAACAACGGGGTGAGCCCTCGGCCCGCGAAGCCCGGCGGGGCCGCCCGGCCGGTTCTTCCCTTTTCCGGTCCGCCGCCGTCCCTGCCCGTGCTGCCGGCCGGCAGCGCCGCGACGGAGGACGACAGGAGGAACAGGCGCCGGACGGTACGGTCCAGCAGGCTGGGCCGCTCCTCCCCCAGCCGTCCCTGCACCTCGGCGACCAGCTCGGGCGTCCAGCCGTCGGTACTGACCAGAGCGACGATGCGCGCGTGGTCGTCCACCAAGGCCGCGGAGCCCGCCGAGGCCGACCGCAGAAACCATTCCTCCACACTGGACATGATCAGGTTGGCCTCCAGCAGCCGCTGCGGGGCCTTGTGGAGCAGTTCGCGGTGGGCCAGGAGTATGCCGGCTTCCTGTGTGAAGTAGTAGGCGAGGGACAGCAGGTTCCGCGGATCGAGCGGCAGGCTGTCGGCGACATCGGCGCCGTACAGCGTGGGGGCGACGGCATAGGTACATCGGACGGCCGCCGCGACGGTGCTCCGGCGCAGGTCGTAGGGGTATGCGTCGCCGTCCTCGAAGCACCATTCGTCCAGGTGTCCCGCCGGGTCGGCGCCGGCGATGATGCGGCTGTCCACCACCAGGAAGTCGAAACCCTCGATGCCGCCGTCGACCCCGCCCCCGGCCGGTGTGATGGCCACTTCGGGATGGTGTTCGAGCACGAGCTCCCGTCCGGCCGGTACGTCGACGATGACCCCGAAGTCGACCTCGCGGGAGGGGAACGCCGACCAGAGGAAGGACCCGTTGGCAACAACGGAGCGGACGGTCAGGCCGGGGCAGGAGAGCTCCACCACACGCAGCAGTTGAGGCACGACGGCTTCCGCCCGCGAGAGCCGCTCGTCTATCCAGCCCCGGGCCCCTGGCAGATGCCTCAGCCACCAGTTCCGCTCGCGCCATCCCTTCGGAGGTCCGTTCCCCGCTTCCCCTCGGGGAGCACGGAATGCGAATTCGGCGTGCCTGGGCGGCAGGAGCCAGCTCAGAGCGGGCTGCACCAGCAGGGCCGTATCCGTCTTGTCCAGCACCGTCCACCCTCCCGCAGCAAGTGCCGGGGGGCTGGAGTCCGCTGTCAGCCGCAGTGTGTGACCGGCTATCGCCCGGGACCAGAGGGCACGTGCCGAGCCGGCGGTGTTCACGCACGGTGGTGAGGGGATCTCGGGTGGGGGGAGCTCAGACATCGTAGACGCCATGGAGGTCCCTTCCCGAGACGTTCTCGATGACACGTGCGAGGCCCGTCTCGAAGGGGGTCGGGGAGAACGGACCGACCAGCCCGTGCAGCTTGCTGCTGTCCGCACGCAGGAGCGTCACCTCACTGCGCTGCGGACGCATCCTGGCAGGGTCCCGGCGCACTACGAGCTCGGTTCCCAGCAGTTCGCCGATCAGGACAATCGTTTCGTCAATGCTCCTGGCCTGCCCCGTCCCGATGTTGACCACCTCGTTCTCGGCCCCTGGACAGCACGCCAGTTCGACCAGAGCCCGTGCCGTGTCCGTGACGTAGTTGAAGTCCCGGCGGGTGGAGGTGTCGCCCATGTGAAGGACGGGCGAGGAGAGTGCCTGAGAGATGATCGAAGGGATGACGGCCCTGGTGCTCTGCCTCGGCCCGTAGAGGTTGAACGGCCGCACCACCGTGACAGGCACGCCGAAACTGCAGGAGAAGCTCTCGCACAGCTTCTCCGCGGCGATCTTGCTCGCCGCGTAGGGCGACTGAGAGACGAGCGGGTGCCGCTCGTCGATCGGCTCGTACTGCGCCGAACCGTAGACCTCGGAGCTGGAGATGTACACGAAACGGTCCAGGGGCAGGTCCCGGCACGCCGCGAGCAGGTTGTGCGTTCCGTGGACGTTGGTGGTGAGGTGGGCCTCCGGTTGCTCATAGCTGTGCGGTACGGAGATCAGTGAGGCGAGGTGAAAGACGATCTCGGCGCCTTTCACCAGGGCCGTCGCGCACTCCCGGTCGCGTACGTCCCCGTAGACCAGCTCCAGGTCCGGGTTGTCGATATGCGCGAGCCAGCCGGGGTTCTTGCCGGAGGTGTAGCGGACCAGGGCCCTGACCCGGGCTCCCCGCTGGAGCAATGCCTCGACCACATGGCTTCCCAGGAAGCCGCCCGCGCCCGTGACGACGACAGGTCTGCCGGCGAGCGGCGTTGGTGACGTCATGACCTCTCCCCCTGCTGTTCGATGAGTTCCAGCCCATCCCGCTCGATGAGCAGGTCGTCCTGCTCGAAGGAGGCGGCGATCACGGGCAGTGCGTGTCCGGTGGGCCCATGCATCTTCCGGCCGTCCACGCAGTGGAAGACGGAACGGTGCCACGAGCAGACCAGGGTGCGGCCGATGACATAGGCGTCGTCGAGTGGCGCGCCCCTGTGGGGGCAGAGTCTCCGGTGCACCATGGGTTCACCGGCCACCAGACGTGCTACGTAGGGACCGTCGTCCGACGCCAGGAGCAGCAGGCCCCCCTCGGCCAGTCGGCGGCGTACGTCCTTCAACCGCGTCATGCCTGCTCCTTCGAGGGCGGGGCGATGGGGGCCTCGGTGAACCACTGCGCATGGGACGCCCAGCGCAGCGCCGGCTGCCGCCGGGCCCTGGCGAAGAAGTCGACGGCGATGGCAGCCATGGCTGCGGGCGGCAGGGCGCTGGGCGCCGGTACCGCGTCCTCGCCGTACATCAGAAGCATGGGCGTGGCCGTCGCCGGCGATTCACAGAACCAGGTTCCGCTGTCCCCGCCCTCGTTGAGCTCATCGGCGAGGATGTCGCCCCGGACGCGCGGGCCCGGCGTCCTGGTCTGGAGGTCGACGAAGGACTCGTACCGGAAGCGGAGGCTGTGGCGTCCGTCCGGCCGTGTACGAAGTACGTGGAAGCAATCGGTGCGGGAGTTCACCACGTAGTCGTGGAGCGGCACTTCGGTGTCGTGGAGGACCGCGAGGTCGAGCTCGGGGAACTCCTCCATGGCATCGGGGCGGGAGTCCAGATACGCCCTGGAGCGATTGATGTCAGCCCATTCCTCGCCCCAGCTCTCCGCCCAGCCTCCCGGGTCTGCGAGGCACTCCTCGACCAGACCGAGCATCCCCTCGAAGAGCAGCGCGGTCGCTCTCTCCACGGAGTGCGCCGCGGGGCCTGACAGGATCTCGCGCTGCACCGACTTCTCGGCGGCGAGCAGGGCCAGACACGACTGCACGGCGGAATCCCGCGTGTCGACGTCGAAGTCGCCGCATATCGCGGTGTGTTCCAGCACGGAACGGTGCCGCAGGGCCTTCTCGGGCTCGACCAGGCACCACAGGCTGAGAATCCCGTCGATGTCGTAGTGGTCGCAGGTGACCGCACGCGCCGAACCGATGAGTGCGTCCCTGCGGGCGTCCTCCGTCGTGAGCAGCGCCAGAGCGGCTTGCGTGCTGACGTCACCCTTCAGATCCGGAGGCGTTCGATTGCCTGGCCAATGACTCAGCTCCAACACCGTGTCGTGAGTCCGCAGTCCATCCACGAATACGTTGGACACGCCGTCGAGCGCCTGACCGAAAGGGATATAAGGAAGAGACCGCATCAATGCCCTCTTTCGCAGTTCTCACAACTGAGCACCCGCCGCGCTGCCCGACTCGTAGCGACGCAAGCCGCGGTAGAAGATAGCCCTGGAGATCACCAGAGCACCTAGCGAAACCGCTATGGCGACAGCGGCGTAGGTTGCACTGAAGTCGCCTATCAGATGCACGGGGGCGAGATTGATGTAGGCCGCTGGAATAATCGTGAAGAGAACTCCCCGCCAAACCCCCTGGAATATGGTGCCGGGATACGTGGAGCATTGGAGGAGCGCCCCGACCAAGTACCCGCCGAAGCTGTCCATGCCCTTGAGCCAAAAGCTCAGCGACCCGACTATCAGCACGAAGGAGGCGACGATGGCAGCGGTTATTCCGGCAGCCAGAAGCAATTGCGCAAACCCTAGCAGGGTTGCATTACCGAATACCAGGTAGGCGAAGAAACCGAACCCTATGTCCGCAAGATAGGAAGTCCCTGTGACACTTGTCAACAACGGGAGCAGGGGCGGGCAGGGCAGCAGCAGGAAGACATCGATCTTCCCCTGATAGACCAGCGAAGGAAGGCTGTGGATGTTCCCGAACAAAAGGAAGACCGAGCCGAATCCGATGGTGGTGCATGCCCAGAGTTCCACCATGTCCTGCGTCTGGAAGCCTGACACGGGTGAAATACGGGAAAGGAAGACGCTCCAGAAAGCCAGGAACATCGAGTTGCTTGCCACCGCAGTCATCATGCTGACCAGCAAGGGGCCGGGGGACTGCATGTCCCGCGCGATGCTGGACCGCACGAACGCTCGCAGCACGGCCCAATGGCGACGACCGTCCGAGATGAGGTCCCGCCTTACAGATCCGTCGGGAGACACTTTCAGCTCCCCCCCAATTTTCCGCCGGACAGCGACATACGCAGGGAAACGCCCGCCAGGACGGCCAGCACGAAGATCCAGCCGGCCTGCGCCGACACGATGCTGAGCAGTTCACCGTTTTCCACCCCGAACACCAGTCGCGCCGGGTCGTAGAGGGACAGCCGGAACGGCAGCCACTCGGCGACGCGCTGGATCTGGTCCGGATAGAAGTCCAGCGGCAGAAGACCGCCCCCCAGAAGCAGGGTCAGCCGGTGCCAGGCCATGTCGAGCGGCCCGGAGGTGCCCAGGACGAGGCTGAGGCACCCGATGTTCAGGGCGACCCAGAAACCGATGAGCAGACTCAGCCCCATGACCACCACGAGGCCGGACACCGTGCGCCAGGACAGGTCGGGGAGGCCGGCACCCGCCGAGGCGGCCAGTGCCATCGCCGCTCCGGTGACCACAAGAGTCACCACGGCCTCGCCGAGATAGGAGGCCAGGCGGGAGAAGACGAAGGGCATGGGCTGCAGGAGCCGGTACCCGACGGTGCCGTCCTTCAGCTCTTCGCTGATCTTGCCCGCCAGACGCAGGCTGGGACCCAGCAACGCCTGGGCGATGACCAGATACCACACGAGCGAGATGAAGTCGTACTTTCCGTTGCCGCGGAATGTGCTGTCGGGCAGGACCACCGACCACAGCGTGATGAGGATTCCCATGCTGAGCGCCACGAACACCGCGTTCAGCAGCAGACTGCGCGGATGGCGCAGGGACGACGCCGCACCCACGCGGAAGAGGGCGCCGCCGGCCGCCGCGTGCCGTCCCAGGGTGGCGAGCCGCAGACGTTCGGTCATGACCGCCCTTCAGTGGTCGGGTGCCCGGCGGCGCTGTGCCTCCGGTAGAACCCGGCGATCACTTCCTCCAGCGGAGGCTCAGTGATCTTCAGGTCCGCAACCGCGTTGACCTGCAGCAGTTCTGCCACGACCTCGTGCACCGGTGTGAGGGACACATTGACGCCCAGGCACACCTTGCGGTCCTCACGGAGCACCTCCGTGACGCCCGGAAGACGGACCGGCCGATAGGGGCTGACCAACTGGAGGTGGATCTGCCGTTCCTCGACGGATCCCGACGTCAGCTCGTTGAGCGAACCGCCGAAGATGCTCCGGCCGTTGTCGAGGATGAGCACCCGCTGAGCCAGCTGCTCGATATCGGCGAGATCATGACTGGCCAGCAGAATCGCCGTGTTCTGGGTACTTCCCAGACGGCCCAGGTGGTCGCGGAGTTCCTGTTTGGCCAATATGTCCAGACCGACCGTCGGCTCGTCGAGGAGGAGCAGGCCCGGGGAGTGGATCAGGGCAGCCATGATCTCGCAGCGCATGCGCTGCCCCAGCGACAGCGAACGGCCGGGCTGGGCAATGAAGTCCGCTGCGGAGAAGAGCTCCGTGAGTTCCCCCACCCGGCGTTCGACATCACGCCGGTCCATTTCATACATGCGGCCGATGAGACGCAGACTCTCCAGCGCCGAGAGGTGATACCACAGGCGGGAACGGTGGCCGAGCATCACACCGATGTGCCGGCTCAAGGACCGGCGTTGTTTCCACGGGTCGAACCCGCATACACGTATCCGGCCCTCGGTCGGAGGCAGCAGCCCGGTCAGCAGCTTCACCAGTGTGGACTTACCGGCACCGTTCGGGCCGATCACTCCGAGCGTCTCAGTGCCCAGCGTGACGCTGAAGTCCTTCAGGGCACGGATCTCGCGCTGTTTACCACCTCTCCACCGCGAACCCTCCCGCACCACATAGACCTTGCTCACCTCTGCGACATCTATGACCTGCATGCCAGCCCCGTTTCACTGTCCGGCGCCGACATGCGTGCGGCCAGCGTCTGCGCCTCCATGAAGCGATCGGGTTCACCGATGTCACAGCACACGGACCCGGTCGGCAGGAGGTACTGGCGAACGCGCAGCCCCTGGCCTATCGCCCGCTCGATGAGGTTCGGCATGTCGTCCGCTCCCTGGCTCCGTATGCACATGCGTGCACTCGGAGCCAGGAGGTAAATGCCGACCGCGACAACCTTTCGGTCCACCGGCTTTTCTTCCAGGCCCCACAACACATCGTCGTCGTCGGCGTGCAGGACCGCGAAGGGAGAGCTCGTCTCGGTCACGGCTCCGGCCACCGTGACGTCCGCCTCACCGCGGAGATGTTCGCCGACGATCTCGCCGAGGTCGACATCGGTGAGGAGATCACCGTTGAGCACGAGGAGGTGCGCCCGGTCCTCGTCCAGCTCCCGCAAAGGAGCCGCGGTACCCAGTCCGCCGGTATCCCGCCGTGGCGTGATGACGAGCGAGGGCCACTGCCCGGCATGGCTCGCCACGTACGCCTCGACCAGGCCCGCGTGGTTTCCGAGCAGAAGGCTGACGCGGGTGAGGCCTGCCTTCTCGATCGAGTCGAGGACATAGTCCAGGAGTGCACGACTGCCCACGGGCGCAAGGACTTTGGGCAGTACGCTGGTGACAGGCATCAGCCGCGTGCCGAGTCCTCCCGCCATGATGGCGACGTGTACGTGCTGATCGTCTGTTCTCATCTCTCACTGCCTCGTTGGACGTGGTGAATACCAAGGGCTCCGGCCGGCACCCTCAGGACCGGCGTGTGCGTACACGGACTTCGTAGTCGGCGTCGAGCTGGCCGCAACCGGCTCCTTCCTTCGATCCGAGCTGAACGGAGTAGTCCGTGTGCAGCCCCGCCCTGAGCAGGCGTCTGGCGAACCCCAGAACAGCGCGCGAGGTCGGGCTCTTCAGGAGCAGCCGGGGATCCGGATTGGCCGGGACGAGCTGAACCTGGAACCACTCCGGGTCGATCAGATCGACCAGCTGCTGTGCGTGGTCCGCCGTGTCATTCACGCTCTGGATGAGGATGTAATTCAGGTTGACCCGGCGACCGGAAGCCTTTGCGAACTCCCGTGCCGCTACCAGCACATCCGTCAGCGGGTACTTCCGGTTGATGGCCATGATGCTCGTGCGCAGCGGGTCGGTGGGCGCATGGAGCGAAATCTGCAGCTTAATATCAGGCGCTTCTCGAATCAAACGCTCGATACCGGGAACGATGCCCACCGAGGAGAGCGCGAAATCCATCTCGGGGTAGCGTCCGGTGAGCAGCTCCTTGGACTGCAGCACCGCATCAAGGTTCATCAGGGGCTCGCCCATCCCCATGTAGGCGACTTCATGTGCACGCGTCGGCGTGAATTCTTCACTCGCATACACCGCATCGACCTGCCCAGCGATCTCCTCACCGGTCAGGTTTCGCCTGAAATCAAGGAGACCGGTGACGCAGAAGGTACAGCTCAGGGTGCATCCGACCTGGGAGCTTATACACATGGCATCTTTGTCCCGGCCGTCGTTCATGCGGAAGAATACGGATTCCACCCTGCTGGCATCCGAGGTCTCCAGCAGGTACTTCACGGCGCCGTCTCCGCAATCCAGCCGTTCGATGATCTTCATATTTGCCTCCGCGGCTCTGCTCGAAGTGACTGGCGTGCTGAAGGATGTCCCGCCCTCAGAGCTGAGTGATTGCTGTGGCGGGACGCCCCGCGCTCCTGACCAACTCGGCCATGTCTCGGAATGACTCGCACTGGAGGCAGTCATTGACTTCCAGCTCCACACCGATGCGGGCCTGCACGGCAGCCACCAGTTCCTCATAGCTGAGGGAGTCTCCCCCCAGGTCGAGGAAATCGCTGTCGTCACTGACCTCGGATTCCGGTTCGAGGATCTCCTGCCAGATCTTGCGCAGCTCCTCCGCTGCCGATCCGTACGACAGGGCTTGTGCTGCGGGCATCGGTCGCTCACGAAGAGCACGCTTCAGGACCTTGCCCGACTGACTCCGCGGGATCTCGTCCACCAGGATGAAGCGCTGAGGAACCGATGGTCCGGGCAGCCGCTCGCCGAGGTAGTCCCGGAGTTCGGAAAATTCGATGTGCCGGTTCAGCTTCACTGCTGAGATCAACAACGTACGGTCGTTCTCCGCCAGCTTCCCGTACACTGCCGCATCCTCGATTGCGGGGTGCTCGAGAAGCACTGCTTCGACCTCCAGTGTGCCCACTCGATTTCCGTCAATATTGACGAGATCCGAATCCCGGTCCACCAGGACAAGTGAGTCTTTGTCATCCAGATAGCCGAAGTCTCCGGTGAATATCCAGCCGTCCCGGGACTCTTCTTCCTTCCACTCGGGGGCCTGCGAGAAGGTTCTGCCCTGTACGCCGGCTGTACGCAGCCACACAGGTCCCGTCTCACCCGGACCGGTGTCCTGTCCTGGCTCGCCGATCCTGATCTCCGTGGGTGGCACAGGCGCACCCAGCGACCGTGGCCGCGCCGGATCGAATTGAGTGAAGAGGGCGGCGGGATACGTTTCCGTCGAGGCGTAGTAGTTGTAGATCCCGGCCCCGGGGAACGCGTCGACCAGACGCCGGAGCAGAAACGGACTGCTGTTGTCTCCGGTCACCACCACGTGGGTCAGTGACGAGACATCGTGCGTATGGACGGAACCGGCCACCCTCTTCGCCAGATGTGGCACCAACGTGACTTCTTGCACTCGATATTTTTCGATCGCCCCCGCGATGCCGGAATGATCGCCCTCGGGAGCGACGACGCACATCGGCCGCATGTGACCGAGGGGGCGCATCAGGGCGAAGAGCCCGAGCTGCGTGCCGATGACCGGTGCGTAGAGCTGCACCGGCCGCTGCCCGGCTCGCCGCACACCCTCCGTGAATGCGGAAAGAAGATTCGCGTGCGGAATATGGACGACCCGGTGCTTTCCCGAGGTTCCGGAGGTCGGAATGAGTACGGCTGTGCCGTGGGGATCCCGCCCGAGTCCGGGAAGGCCGGCGGCGGGTTCGGATCGAAGCAGGTCGGAGTACTCCACTGTGCCGTCCGCGAGGCCTGGCCCCTCCGACACCGTCAGCTTGATGCCGAGACGCTCCATCAGCAGTCCCACCTGCGCGGCAGGGAGCGTATCGGGCAGCGGGACCGGTACCGCTCCCGCACGAACCACGGCGAAGAAGAGCCGCATGAACTCGAGCCACGAGTCACGGCGCAGCCTGATACCGACCCGGTCGTCGCACGCCACGCCGACGGCGATCAGCTGGCCGGCCAGCCGCTCGGCGTCCCGTCGCCATGCGTCATAGGTGAGGGACGTCCCCCACACCGTCGTCACGGCTGTCTCTCCTCCGTCCTCATCTGCGGCTGCATCAAGCAGATCAAACAGATTGGCATACGGGGCTGCCAAGGCATTCTCCTGTCCTGAGTGAACGAATTACCTGATGGAGAAAGAATGGATCGGACGTGGGTTATCGCAAGGTCATTCTATTCACCGGCACAAGGCGTCCGAATACCCGACGCATTGAACGACCGGTTCTACTCCAGTGCGGATTCAAAGGTGTCCAGAATGCGAAGCACATCCGGCTCCCCGACCAGGGCCTCACTCACTCGCCCCATCAAGGAAACGCACTCCTCTGACACCGTCACGTGAAGAGCGTTCGACCCGATCAGGGGATTGTCGCCGAAGAGATGCGGTGATTTGTGCACAGGATCTGGCTGGCGCGAGATCTGCACTTCTCTGTCCGCTGCGGGCGAATCCGGAACAGCCGTCGGATTCTGACCTGACGTAGAACTCGGCTCATGAATGATATTCAATCGAAGTACGGCGAGGCCTTTTTTGGCACCGAATCGCTCGATGGTGATCCGATCCCGTTCCCGCTGATCAAAATGACCATGACGAATTCCTCGCTCAATCGCATTCCGAGATTGCGCCATCAGCCCCTTTATGCCCAAGGACGAATCCGTACAGAGCGATATCAGACTCATCTGGCTCAGCGAACAGATCGAGCGCTGCATGCCTGAGATCTGGCGATTGGAAACCGTCAGGAAAAACATCATGTCCGGTTGTCCAGTAACCGATGAGAATCCCTTGGCCAGTGCGGCCAGCAACAGCGTGGCCGGAGTGACCCGATTCACCAGTGAATGTTTCCTCAGTCCGGCACGAAGACGCGTCGAACGCAGGGAGTACATGATCTGACTGTCATCGGGAACTGGAGCCCGACGCCAGAAACGAGGAAGGAAATCTTCCGCAATATCCAACTGGGAACTGTGGTATTCGATCGCCAGGGCACTATTACTCGCCCCCTTCGAGGACTGTTCATAGGAGGCGACTTCGATCGGCTGCATCACCGTTCCCGGCAGGCTCGCCTCATCATCCTCAAGCAGTCGGCCAAGCTCATCGACAAGAGTGTGAAAGCCATGAAGATCAGTCGCTACATGATGAACCGACAAAGCCACTTCAGGAAGGCCGGAGGGTTGTGGAACCAGAGCGCAGGCCAGGGGAAGGTCGACCGTCATGTCGTGACCGGGGCTCAGTAGCAAAACAGCGCCCGCGACGGATTCCGCACCCTCGGGGAATTCGCGCAATACATCCCGAACGAGACCGTCCGCCTGCCAGACGACTTGCCGGGCAGAGCCATCCGGACCGGATTCGCACGTCGTGCGTAAGCCTTCGTGCCGCGTGATCAATCGATGAAGGGCACGCGCCAAGTGGTCTCGGCCCACTACCCGCGTCGGCCGAATTCTTCCGAAAATTTGCTCCGGCTCGCAGTGCCTTCGTTTCCAGTAGACCCATTGGCGCCAGCAGAGCGGCCCTTCACGTTCCCGTATTCTCTCCATCTCTCCGTCCCCCATAGCGTTCCTCGATCCCGCATGATTCCATCCGCCCGACAGCCCATTCCCCGGTGCGGCAACGCCTCGGCCCCGGGCGAGGCTCCGGAAGAACAGGAAGGAGACTGCCCGGCGGCAGCTCTCGACCGCTCTCGTGGCGTCCTGCTCAAGGGCTGTGCGCCGACTATTTCCCAGTGCGCACAGCCCCTCCGGAGCAATGCCGAAGAGCGTGGGACAGCCCTAAGGGCCAGGAGCTGTCACGTGATCGCGAGGTTGGATCCCCCTTGGCGGACACACGGGCTCCAGTGAAGAGGCACCCCGCGGTGAGGCCCGCCGTGGCACTCCTGTGGAACAGCCGTGTGGGCCGCGTAGCTGCACCGATGCACCAGCACCGAGCAACCGAACCATCGCTCGTCCCCCTCCCCACTTGTCCCCGAACAAGGCCAGTACTGAGTGGTAAATCGATACACTGATGTTAGGAATCCCGCTGGAGCGGCGTCAACCGCTTGTAGCCTTTAATTTCAAGGAAGTTAACGGACGTAGTGGTAGACAAAGTGCAGTGCATCGATACACAGATACGCTCAGCGGCTCCGAACCGGACGTGTCCGACATACCCGCCGGCAAGCCAAGAAGCCTCGTCAGATGCCGGAACCGGAGGCATCGGGCCTCAACGGCATCCCGGTTGACGCCGCTCCGGAGGCCACATCGCCATCGTTGCGACAGCCTGCTCAGTTGTCCGCCGGTGTGCGCACGGCGCCGGACGCCGCGACCGCATCCGTCGCCCCGTCAGCCCAGAGCCGGTCTCGACTACACCGCGGTGCCCCTTGCCGGGACGACGTATCTGCGCGGTGTCCTCCCCGGGCGGGAAGCGGTCCGAATCGTGACCGGCCCAGCCGACGCGGCAGCGGCCGGAGAACTGGTCGCCTACGAGATCCCGCTCACGGACGAGGACGACGAACCGGTCGCAGCCCCTCTGATCCTGGGCTGGACACGAACGCTCGCATCCGGCGCTCTCCCCCACGTGAACACGTCCGTGATGGGCATGGCCCTGGTCCCGGTGGACACCGCCGTCCTCGAAGCCGCCGCCCCGACCCGCACGGACCGGGCGCTGCGCGTGCTGCGGACGCTGGCCTGGCCATATCTTGAGACACCGCCGAGCCCCGCACTCTGCGGCTTCCTCCTCACCGGACAGGACAGCATGCGCCTCTACGTCGCGGTCGAGGAAGCCGTCGGCCTGATCGCGGCCGACGTACGGCTCACCGGCGCGCTGACAGCCCTGCTGGCCGCACTCCCCGCACTCGTCCACGAGAAGGAACGCTGGGAGAAAGACACGACCGACCCACACTGCGTACACGCCGTCGACCTGACCGCCTGGTGACGGGCGGCCGCACGGGAGCACCGCACGGGCAGTCACCCCGGCCAGACCGACGCGCCGCAGGCCCGACTCCTGTTCGTCCTGATCGACGCTCTGCACAGGGGTGCGTGCTGCCCGTACGCGGCCAGCAGCGCCAGGCAGCGGGCGCTCGCCTGCACCGCCCGCCAGGATGGCCAGGGCGTCGTCGTTCCCGACGACAGCCTCCAGCGCGGCCAGAGCCCGCAGATGCTCGTCTTCGGTCAGCGCACCTGCCTCAGCGCCACTTCGTGGACCGGAAGTCCGCCACCGCCCGGTTGAGCAGATCGCGCTGGGTGAACCGGTACCAGCCGTCCACGTCGGTCCCTGACGCTGTCGGATTGGGGCCCGCCTTCTGGCCCTGTATGCCCGCGACGAGCGGAACCTGGACCTGCTGCGGAAGGCCGGGTGCTCGTGCTACCGGCGGGGCGGGAGGAGGTCGAGGCGGTGGTGCTGAACTGGCAGCGACACCTGCACGGCCCAGCCGGGGAGCCGGTGACGGTTACGGACCCGGCGGGACGTTCCGGGTGGGTCCAGCAGCCGATGAGTCTCAGGCTGGCGCTGGATGTGTGGTCAGCCCTCCCGGGTCAGCTCCTGCCGAAGGGGCGGGCGTCCAGCGTCGCACGCAGGCGCCCCGCGATGGGCTGGTACCGCTGGACGAAGTTGGGGTCCTTCAACTGGTCGGGCTCGGGCAACTGCTTGTACGGGTCAGGCTGGCGCCCGGCGAGCGACCAGCCCAAGGGGCGCAGTCCGGCACGGTCCATGTCCCGGTCGACGCCCGCCAGGTAGTCCGCGTCGAGTCGAGGTACTCCGCCTGCCGGCCGTCAGGATGCCCGCGTCGGCGCCTTGCTTGATGAGCCCGTGCAGCGGCCTCTTGCCCGCGTCCGGGATGCGGTCGCGCAGCACGATCTCCACCGCGATCAGGGAATGCATGACCGCCACGGTGGAGAACTCGTAGCAGTAGTACGACTGGCGCAGCAGCTCGCGGGCGGTGCGCAGGACCGTCGCCGCGGCCGGGGCACGCCGTCGGGCACGACCAGGTCCTCAACGAGGTCGTGCATGTCGGCGTAGCTGTCGACGAAGAGGCGGGCACGTTCGTCCGGGACCGGGAACGGCAGCCGCTGCGTGGTCATCCGCGAAGTCTCCCAGCGGCGTGCCCCGGGCGGCAGCGGCTTTCCCCCGGCTGTCGCTCAGCGTGCCGGGACGGAGATGTCTCCCCCGTCGTAATGGGCGGTATGTCGCACTTAGCGAGCGTGGTCCAGGGAAACGTGGCACGCGGCTGTGACCGGGCTCCACAGATTGCGGATCTTGGTTGGTTCCGCAGCAGGTCAGAGGCAGGCAGGGGAGTTCAGTTTGCGGATCTTGGGGATGTTTGTCTGTGGATCAAGCACCGGCCGCCTCGGCTCGAGAGCGCGTTGCCGCAGGTGGGCGCACTGAACGTCAACCGAACTCCAAGTGTCGTCTGCCACGAGAACGTCAGTCGCTCTGCCACGGGAAGTGTCAGTGCCTCGTACGGGGTGAGGGCGGGGGCCGTCACGCTCCCTGCCCTCACGTACGAGTTGCCGGTTCCGTGGTTAAAGAGCGTGGACCATCCTCCGAGCCGCATTGCCCCGTCGATCGTCCAGACGGTGGCGCGGCAGTCGCATGAACGCGGGCACTCAGCCCCTGAGTGTTCCCGGAGCCGGTGGCCACGACCAGTCGACCCCTATCGTCCACTGCGCCGAAGGATGTACAGGGGGGTCGTCCGCGCGCACGACGCCCCTGACCGATGGTCGGGCGAGCCTGAAAAGCACACGGGGTTGTCGATAGGAGTCGGCCCTACCGTCACCTGGAGCGCCATGACCGAGCTACACATACGACAACCCGCACCCTCACCCACGGCCGCCGGTGCCATGGGCCGCGCGTTGACCGGCGGCCTGATCATGGCGGTGGCGCTCGGTGTCGGCAACGGCCTCGGACCCGTACTGGCGGGCGCCACCGGAGCCAGTGGCCTGGCCGCCCGGCTGATCGCTGCGGCCCTCGTCACCGTCGTGGCCGTGCCGTTCGTCCTGCGCCTGTCACACCCCCGGGCGGTCGGCTTCGGCAATCCGGGCGCGAGCCTACGGGCGTTCCTCACCGGCGTTGGGGTGACGGCCGCGGCAGCGGCGCTGGTCCTGGGCGCGGGCACGGCCGTGGGGTTACTCGTCTGGCAGCAGCTGGACCTCGTCACCCTGGTCGGCTTTCTCGTCACCAACACCGCCGTCGCGTTCCTGCTCGAAGCCCTGCCCGAGGAGACGACGCTGCGCGGCTACACCTGGACATCGCTGCGCGGACGGTTCGGGCCCGCACTGGCGGTGCTCGGCACCACGGCAGTCTTCCTGCTCGTACCGGGCACCTCGACGGTGGTGACGGTTGGCATCGCCCGGCTGGCCGGTGACGAGCCGGGCCACATCGGCATCGCCCCGGTAGGGCAGCACCCGGTCGACTACCTCATCCTTCTGACGGTCTTCAGCCTGGCCCTGATCGCCGCCCGTGCGGCCGTGGGGCACGCGCCGCTGTGGGCAGCGATCGGCACTCACCTGACCGTCCTGACCGTGAACCGCATCATGCTGCAGGGCGAGGACCGCGACGCGGGCGTGACGGTGGAGCAGACGTCCGGTGACGCGGTGCTGCTCGTACCGCTGTACCTGCTGGTCGTCGCGATCGCATTCCTGGCGTACCGCCGGGTCACGCGTCGGCACACGCACGGCGAAAAGTAGGCGGTCACCGTCACCGGTCTGCTCGATGCCGGGCTCCCGGTCCGCGCCGCCGACGGCACCTCCGTACTGGCCGACGACGTCCGGTACAGCCTCCGGCTCACGGACTCCGACGACAGCACTACCCCTATGGATGGAGACGTGTAGTCGCCGAACCGACGAGAGTGCAGTTCTCGCGGCCAGGTTCCAACTAACGTGTCACGGCTCAGTCCTCACGGCAGACGACACCAAGATCCGCAAGGTAGCGATCCCACCCGCAACCTATGGATCCCCGTCACAGCGGCGGGCAGACGGCTGTTCACCCTCGGTGCGCGGACTCTGTCCACAGTGCCGCGATCAGAGCATCGGTTCTGAGGCCGCCGCGAACAGCGGGGCGGCCCGTACGTGAGGAGCCGTCGTGCCCGACACCACGCCGCTCGCCCCGATGGCCCCGCACGCGGCCATCAGCGCCTTCAACTACCTCCGGGCCGTCCAGGCCGACGACGTCGACGCCGCCCGCGAGTTCGCCGGCGCCGAACCGCGGATGCCGGAGCTGCTCGTCGACGTCGCGACGCGGATCATCGTCCCGGTCACCGCGCTGCCCGGCCCGGACGCGGGCGAGCCGAGCGAGGACACCTTCGCTCTGGAGGCTCTCGGACGCGTCTTCGTGACTTCCCTGCGGATCTGGGCGCAGGCCGGGCCGGACGCGGCGGGAGGCGTCGCCCGCGCGGTCATCGACTTCGCCGCGCAGTTCCTCACCGAAGACCACGAGGACGTCGCCGACACCCTGCGCCAGCTGGAGGCCGTCGGCGTGGGCCAGGCCCTCGGTGCGCACCCCGCATCGGCCGGTGCGCACCCGGTGCGCCTCACAGCCGTGTAGTGCGCACCACCTGATGCCGGTAGTGTGCATCGCGCGCACCCTGCACCGCGCCGCGCGCATCGGGTGCGCACCATCGTCGGGTGGTGCGGCGCACCGGTGCGGTGGCGCGCCATCGCGGTGCGCCGCGCGGTGGCGTCCGTCGTCATCCGGCGCACCAGAGTGAGTTGCCGTCAACTTGAAGGGCCAGGTCAAAGGGCTGGCGTGATCGGTCCTCCGGGTACTCGTGCTGGTCGTGGGCATGAGTCCATGGAGAAGATCATTCGTCAGCACGGTTGGGTCGAAGAGATACACGATGCAGCGACGTCGGCGGATGTGCGAGCCTTCCTGTCCCAGATGCCGACCGAGAAGACTCTGATGACCCACGATGACGCCCTCAAGCAGCTCAGCCACATCGCGCGCGAGCGGGCATTCGGTAGGCACGTCGGGTCCGACCGGCTCATCCAGGCAGGGCTTGACGCACTCATGGCCCAGGTCGAGAGTCCCTCCCTCGCAATGTTGGCCGGCCTCCTCCGCAGCGAGGAACCCGAAGCGCCAGCGCTCTTCGACCAGGTACGGGAGGAGCTGGGACTGCTCTTCATCCCGCCCGCTGATCC
This sequence comes from Streptomyces sp. TSRI0281, assembly GCF_001905125.1. GTDB lineage: Bacteria > Actinomycetota > Actinomycetes > Streptomycetales > Streptomycetaceae > Streptomyces. The sequence continues at coordinate 24,610 of NZ_LWLE01000018.1, forward strand.
TCGGGCCGCAAGGTGGGCGATGGCCCACTGGATCGCCGGTCGGATAGCCGACGGAACCCTGGGCCCCGCCACTGGCACCCACCTCATCTGGGCAGACGTCGCCTACGACCTCGGCTACCCCGAAGAGCTGCAATCCCTCGTCTCATGCCATTTCAACCTGGACGAATGGGAGGAGAGCTGGGGAGTCTCCGTCGAGGAGCTCAACAAGGAAGCAGTCGAGGCGGCGCAACAGTTCTTGATCAAGCGGCCGGCGGCAGAGGCCAGGAGCTGACCGCCGGTTCTTGCCCGCGGTGGCTGGGCGGTCTTCTACGATCCGGTGCATGTGGGATCCCGAACTGCTGGAACGGATCTCCGCACGGCGCGCGGAACTGGGCGAAGTCGAAGAGCAGCTGGCCAAACAGCTGGCGGAAGTGCGGGCCGAGCGGGACGAACTCGCCGTCGCCGAACGTGTCCTTGAACGGATGGCGGGGCAGCTTGCTGAGGAACGGGCCTCGGCCGCGCCCATGCCGGGCAGGTGGCCGGACGAGCGGTAATGCTGATTCCGCACCGCGAACCGGGTGTGGAGGAGGGCTCGCTTCCGTGGGACTACCAGCGCATCATCAGCGCCGTGCGGCAGGCCGCCGGACCGGTCATGGCCCGCGAGGTCGGTGAGGTGGTGGGGGTGGACGTCAGCGTGAAGGCCAAGCTGGAACCGCTGCGGAGCAAGCTGGTCAGACTCGTCGATCGCGGCTGGCTGCGGAAACTGCCCGACGGCCGGTTCACCACCCGCCTGTGACCAGGAGCACCGCTGCTGGGAGCTGCTCCGAACGGGCGTAACCGGGTTGCCCCCGATGCCCGTTGGGATTGTGTGACGAATGCCAAAGCGCTCCCCGTGGACACCTGCTCGCTTGTCTACCAGTGCCGTCTGCCGCTGTCCACGCGCGCCGTCAACCACCTCGCCGATCTACTCAGGCGCCATCTGAAGGCGATCCCGTCCCGATGGCGGATCCTGCCGCCGGGGAAGATCGCGGTGACCGTCCTGGCCGTACTGCGCCACGACCAGCGGTTGGCCGACATGGCCGACGGCAACGACGTGTCCGAGTCCAGCGTCCGCCGCTGGCACGACGAGCTGATCCGACTGCTCGCCGCCCAGGCGCCGCGCCTGGACCGCGCCCTGAAGAAGGTTGCCAAGCAAGGTGGGGAGCTGGTCTTGACCGACGGCACCCTCATCCGCACCCGGCGGCGCACCGGCAAGGCCGACCGGCGGAACTACTCCGGCAAGCACCGCAGCCATGGCCCGCACTTCCTCGCCCTGACCGACGAGACCGGGCGCGTGATCTGGATATTCGCCGCCCGGCCCGGCCGCACCCACGACAACACCGCCGCCCGCCACGACCACATCCTGGCCCACCTGCGCGCCGCCGGCCTTGGGGCACTGGCCGACCTCGGCTTCCGCGGCCTGGACAACAACATCCGCGACCCGTTGATCCTCACCGGCTACGCCGCCACCCGCACCCACAAGCTCACCCCAGGCCAGAAGGAAGCCAACCGAGTCCTCGCCGTCGGACGCGCACCGGTCGAGCACGGCTTCGCTCACCTCAAGAACTGGCGGATTCTCACCAAACTCCGTGCCGATCCCGCACGCCACCCAACTCCTGCGCGCGTTGCTCGTCCTGACGAACCTCGAAGCCAACCGCTGACGAATGATCTTCTCCGTGGACTCACGCCCACGACCAGCACGAGTACCCGGAGGACCGATCACACCAGCCCTTTGACCTGGCACTTCAAGTTGGCGGCAACTCACCCACCCGATGCGCACCACCGTGGTCTCCACTCCGAGTAGCTCCACTCCCACCCGGCCGCCGCCGGTCCGTGCACCGGGTGCACGGTGGAGTCCACCGTGCCCGCTTATCCCCGGCGGCGGCGCGGGCGCGCGGGACCCCACGCGGGAGGCCGGCCCCCGGGGAACTGCCACGTACGGGATCGGCGCCGAACGTGCGGCGGCTTCGGTGCCGGGTACAGCGCCGCGCGCAGTCGGCTCGCGTCGGCGAGTTCCTCCAGGCGCTCCAGCCGCTCCAGCCGCTCCAGCGAGATGTACGTCGGGATCGGGGCAACCATCGAGGCCTCCGCGCTCAAGGGATCGGTCCGCCGCACACTCGCCTCTCCCTGCCGGGCCCGAGGCTGGGCAGCCGGTTGCGTCCCGCCTGCTGGCGCGGCGACTTCGTCCTCCGTCCCGCCGGACGGGTCCGCGGCGCATCACGGCTGGAGGCCCTGGCCTTGGCCGGGGCCTGGCTGCTGGTGCTGCTGCTCGTGCTCCTGGCGGCGCCGGCCGACCGGTCCGGACGGGTCGGCGGCCGGGGCCGGGATCTCCCCGTCCCCGAAGGCGCGGCGGCGGGCGTTGGCCGCACGGGTAGTGGCCGCGAGCCGGTCCAGGTTCTCCGGCGTACGCATCCATGTCGCCGGGTCGGTCGTACAGCCCTCCAGGTACTCCTCGGGCATCGCGGCCTGCTGGTGGGCGTAGATGGCGGCCCGCTGCGCCGGAGTTCGAGCGGCGTCCCGGTCCGGGTGGTCGACGGCATGCGGCGCGTCCGACATCTGGTCGTGGTGGTCGTCGGTGTGCGCGGCGGCGGGCGCGGAGCGGGCGGCGCGGATCGCGTTCTGCACGGTGAGGCTGGCGACCCTGGCCCGCTCGTACCGGCTCGGCTCCCGCGGCGGCTTTCCGTCGGTCCCGGTGATCAGCCACACTCGAGGCCCCCGTGCCGCATCCAACGGGCTAGCCCGCAGGCCAATGCAGGTTCGGCATGCCGTCATCGCTCATGTGCGCCCGCTGCCAGATCCCTTCCCATTTGAACGGGGTCTCCGGGACAAACCGGTGCCGCTTCCCGCACGGACATGGCGCCAGCACCCACGCGCACCCACGGCACAGCTCCATCCAGCCGTGCCCGGTCGAGCTCAGTTCCCGCGGTCCTTCATCCCCGCAGGCAGAGCAGCCGGGCGGCTCGGCGCCGTCCAGAATCGCGTTCTGTCGCCGGACGTACTCAGGCAGTCGTAGTGACGGGTGGCGAGACGGGTCTTCGTGCCAGGCGCGGTCCGGGCCGTCCCACCTGCTCCATAGCCACCACGGTCGCGGGTTCACTACAGCCCGCCGCCCGGCCCGCTTCTCTACCCGGCGTTGCGCGGCGTACTCCTCCGCCCGCGCGAGCCACAGCACCCGCGCCCCATGCAGTTCCTCAACCGCCCGCACGAGCGCGTCCGGGTCCGCCTCCTGAGGTCGGTGCGGCAGCTGATCGAGTCGAGCAACGACACTCAGGGGCACGAGCGGGTGGGCACGGGTACCGGGCCCACGCCGCTGGCCGGTTCCGCCCTCGGCAAGAGGAACGAAGGGGGCCTATTCTGCCCCTGTCAGGATGGGCGGAAAAGGGGGTCGGTGTGGCCGGCATTGCACTGTTCGTTGCCGCGGTTCTGAGCATCATCGGTGTGACGACGGACCAGGACACGCTCACCCAGGTGAGCTGGATCCTGTGGGCCTTGGGCATCCTGCTCCTGGTCAACGGGGCCGCCCGTAACAGACGGAAGATGTCGGTCGATGAACTCCGTGTCGCCGCGGCGGCGGGCGATCCGGGTGCGCTGCGCGGCCTGGCGATGCTGGCCAAGATCCAGGACGACTTCGACGAGGCGGAACGCCTGCTGCGAACGGCCGTCGACAACGGTGATGTCGAGTCGATGTGGGAAATGGGCAGGCTCGTCGAGCAGCGCGACGGACTCGCGGAGTCGGAGCCCTGATTCCGTATGGCCGCCGAGCGCGGCCACTTCGGCGCCAAGCGGTTCTTCCGCCCGGGGAGCGCGCTCAACAGGGACGGCAGCACTCCCCTCAAGAGCCCGTCCTGACGGAGGTCCGGGGACAAGGCGCACGCGGAGGAACGCGCACGTGCCACAAAGCCCACGGGCCGAATCGGGCCGGGCTCAGTCGCGACGGTACGCACTATGACCGACCGCATCGCAGACATCCGCGACGAGCCGCGCGGCGGCCAGGCTGATGGCAGCGGCCTTCCTCATCAGCACCGTCGCCCCTCACCTGCGGGCTCAGGCTTGGGTGCCCTACCGGCGAGCAGCAGGGTGTTCGGCTCGCACGGGCACGGGTGGGCTCTGGAAGACCTCTTGGCCGACGACTTCACCGTCCGGCTCAAAGGCCACGCCGACCTGGTGCCGGTGCGCTGTGGCAAGTAGATCTCCGATCGCGTTCAACACCTCGGGCGGATACGTGTTGGCCTCAGGGCTCAGGCCGTCACTCATGGTCGTGGTCCTCACTGCTCAGTGGCTGGGCCGGCGACGTGGTGGGGCGACGGCCGTAAGCCTTGAGAGGCCCCCACCACAGGATGACGTCGGCGAGCGAGTACGCCTCGCAGTCTGCCGAGCTGCGCATCTCCCACGTTCCGTCCTCAGCGCTGATGGTGTCCTCGAAGAACCACACGTCACCGTCGCGGTCAACGTACGAGGAGTTCAGGTCGTAGGTGACATTGGCGAACGTGGCTGGGGAGGTGTCCGTAGTCGCCATGGTCGTGGTCCTCACTGCCCGGTGGTGGGGTGGTACTTGCGCTTGTGCTTGGTCATGCTGGCCGGCGCGCCCCGGTAGCCAGGTTGGGTGTTGCACTCGGTGCACTCCTCCCAGTCGGTTTTGCGGACCGCGTCTCCGGTGACGGAGTGCTGGGGCCCGTACCCGTGGGCATGGAGGAAGTGAGGGACGCTGCTGTCGTATTCGAGGGCGATGAGCGCGGACTCGGCCCTCTTGTCGTGCCCTTGGGTGAAGAACTTTCCGAGGCCGGTTTCACGCCTGCAGCCGCACCAGCAGGTTCCGGTCGGAATGAGTCGGGGCTTCTCAGTACTCATGCAGTCAAGATAGGTACTCAAGACTGCAAGTCAAGGCTTTGCACCAAGAAGGGTCCACTGGTAGGGGCATCAACTACCGTCACCAGGCGCTCCCTTGACCTATGAGTACCAACCAGGACAGCGACACCACATCGGCACCCAGGAACGGGTAGGCGTGAGGAGCGGGCTGAAGGTCGCCATGTTCAACCACCGGACTACGCATCGTTCGAGACGCGGACCGGACGTGGGACATCCCGTCGAAGCAGCGATGACGTTCCGCCCGGCACGTCGAAACGGATGAATCCTCCGGAAATCCGTCAGGAACGATCCTAAGGATCGGGTCGTTTCGCCGACCGACTCACAACACACGTTATGCGCGTCTGAGAGAGCGATCCTGCCGAGTGGCCCCCTGGGACAGCGGGGCATCGCAGTGGACGGCCACTCGCCGGGAGGCATACGCGAACGATCTGGGAGCCGACCGCTCGTTGGTGGCGGTGACCGCGAAGACGAACCGCAGCAAGTCTGACCAGGACCCGGCGGCCTGGCTGCCGCCGCTGGCGGACGCCCGTTGTACGTACGCCGCAGACTGGGTCTCAACGAAGCTTCGCTGGAGCTTGACCGTGGACGCCCCCGAAGTTGCAGCATTGTCCGTGCTTGCAGAGTCCTGCGGGCAGCAGACCGTCGACCATCAGCCTGCCCCCGGCGCCCTGTAGCCGACGGTCCGTGCCCCCTTCCGCCATGTGCGGGAGGGGCACTTTCGTGTGTCTGGGGTCAGGCGAGGGCTTCGATGGCCTTCACCACGAGGGCTCTCGCCGCTGCTCCATATACGGCCATACCGCGCAACTGCTCGAACGCCCGGACATACATCTCGACTTCGGACGGCTGAGTAATGTTGACCTGAGCGGACAGCAGCTCGACAGAGACGACGTTGTCGTCGTACACATGGAAGATCTCCTGCGGCCACATGCCCTGATCACGGGACACCGACGACGGGACGACGCCCAGCGACACGGAAGGAAGCGCCCCTGCGCTCAGGAGGTAGCCGAGCTGTGCGGCCATCGCGTCCGCGTCTCCAACCCGGTAGGTGAGCGCGGCTTCCTCGATCAGAAAGACGAACCTGCGCCCCGGCTCGCGGATGATGTGGGACCGGTCGACCCTGGCGGCTCCCGCTTCCGCACCGTCGTTGACCGGGATACCGCGGAACCTGCCGATCGAGGACAGCAGGGCGGCTGCGTATCCCTCGGCCTGCAACAAGCCGGGGATCAGCGTCGGAGAGTACACACGCGGAACAGTTGGGTGGACCGGTAGAAATCCACCCAACGAGCAGCGCGTTACCCCCGCCACCGGTGCCGCGTACGCGTGGTTCCCCCGCGAGTGTGTGGATGCCCTGGCGTGCTCGGGGCAGAGGGCGGCCCGATGATGGCATCGACGCAGCAGCGGACCGCGTTCCCGCCGCCTGAGCTTGCGTATCCGGCGTATCTCGGGCACACCCTGGCATGCGATGCCTGCCGTACGGGGGCACAGTGCGCGACCGTCGTACGGCTCGGCCGCGCGTGGAAGAAGGCACGGCGGTGAGCGCGCCAATCGGGCACGGGTACTGCTGGGCGGAGCGCCCCGATTCGTACGCTCGCTGCACCCAGTACCCCGGCCACACTGGGCCCCACTACGACTGGCGCGCCCCCAGCGACCACAGGAAATGGCCGAACACTGGAGCGCAAAGCCCGTCACCTGCCTGCGGCCGGAACGGATCGGCCAGCAGGCAGGTGACATGTGACTACGCGGGGTACCAGGCGCCGTTGTACCAGACCTCGTTGGCGCTGTCGTTGTGGTGATCCATGTTGAAGTCGTTGGGGTAGTTGTTGATGTGGTTCTGCGGGTAGGTCCAGATGCCGGCGGACTCGTCGCAGACGTAGTCCCAGTGACAGATCGTCTTGACCGGCACGTTGCCGAAGAACTTGTCGGCGCCCGCGAGCGGAGCGCCGATGACACCGCCGAACGGCACCGCGCCGCCGTTGGCGCCGGGAGGGCCCTGGCGCTTGGGGTCCGAGACGAGGACGGCGTTGACGTTGCCGAAGGTCTGCCAGTTCTCGGTGACCCAGATGTGCACCACCGCAGCGCCCAGGGAGTACCCGCCCATCTTGACGTGCTGGCCCGGACACGCGTTGCGCTGGTCGCGCACCAGCCGATTCAGTTCGTTGACGCCCGCCCGGGCGCTCGCGCCGTTGGGGATCTGGGTCGGGTAGCCGACGTGCTGCTGGATGTTGCCGGTGAATCCGTCGTTGTTCCACGAACTGCCGGTGCCGCCGACGACGATCGTGTAGGTGCCCTCGCACGAAGCTGCCGCTTGTGCGGAGGACTCCAGTGCCACGGAAAGTCCGGCCGTCAGCAGAAGTCCGCCCAACGCGGCCGTGGTCCTTTTGGCCCGCATGGAATTCTCCTCATCTAGGTGGTACTCGATGCTGGATGCCCTAGGGGCACGACACCTGCGGGAACGCCCCCACGGGCGCCATCCGCTCCTTGCCCCCGTGGTCCCGGGCGACGGAGAGAGCGTGCTGATCGGCCAGAGCACGTACCGGTACCAGCTTCTCGTGCTCCTGGTGCACCTCGTGTTCCGTCTGCGCTTCGCCCACCGGCCCCCTCGCTCCGAGCCCTCCCCTGCTCTCCGGAGGCGGGCGGAACGAGTATCGCGACAGCCGCACGGTCCCGCTGGATCTTGACGAAGGATGGCGCGATCTCCTCCACCCGACCTCCGTGTCTGCACCCGCATTGGCGCGAGTGCCGTGCTGACGTCGTCGGCCAGGACGGCGGTCCCGTCGTCGGCGCGGACCAGGAGCCCGGCGTCGAGTGCGCATCTTGCGGGTGACGCCACCGCCACGGCTGGCTCCGGCCGGCCAGAAGCCGTGGCGCGCCACCCGGCAGCGCCAACAGCCCTCCAGGCGGGCAAGCTCCGGCGACTACGCAGGGGCGCACATTCGTTCCAGCTTCGTGTTGAGGCCTGGCGTTCTGTGCCAGTGGTCGTGCTGCCCGCTATGCTGAAATTGCAGGAGCCCCTTGGCGGGCTGCCGGGACAAAGGCCTGAGCCAGGAGACTGGATCCCTCCTCCCTCAGAGGTGGTTGTGGCCCCCGGGAGTCCCCCAGGGGGCTTTGTGCTGTTCAGGCCTTCCAGTCGTCCCACCAGACACGATCGGTGACGAATGCCGGGTCCCCAATAATTTTGACTCCGTAGCCGAGCAGCGCGCCGCGTGGAGACCTGCGGAGCTGGTGGCCGCACACGAGAAGGTTCTGAGCGCACGCCCTGTCCCGGCGGCGTATCGGCTCCAGGTTCCGCCGGTCTCGTTGAGCAGGCGGGTGGTGGTCTTGTTGTGGTAGCCGAGATCGTCTGCGACGACGGGAGCGGGCATCTCCAGGAGTTACTGCCGGATGGCGGCACCGCGGGCAGCAGCCATTGGGACACCGATCTCGTTGAGGAGCGCGGACAGGTGATCGGGGCGAAAGGGCTGGCCCGAGCGACGGCCGGGAAACAGTTATCGACAAGCTGGCCGCGGACGGCGAGGAGATCACCGTCTCCTCCGTTGCCCGAGCCACCGACGTCCACCGCAGTCTGATCCACCGGCACGGTGACCTGCACGCGGCCGTTCTCGCCCGAGCGGGCGAGCCGCCTCCCGGCGCGACGGCCGGAACGCAGGTCAGCCGCCAGTCGCTGCTGGCCGACATCGCGAACCTCACAGCCCGCAACGGCCGTCTGTCCGCGCACATCACCCGGCTCGAACGACGTCTGTCTGAAGCGCTTGGGCAGGCTGCTTGGGAAGCCCCCGGGCTCGGTGCCCGCGCCGACGTCGAAACACTCACCCGCCGCATCGGCGAGTTCGGAGCAGCGGATCCTCGACCTCCGCTCCGAACTCGCCGAGCACGACGAGGACCTCGCCGCCGCATGGGCCGCGAACCGGGACTTGATGGCGCAGCTGCACCGCTGACGGGGCGGTTCCGGAATACGCCAGAGACCTGCCTTCTGCCAGCAGCAGAACACCGGCCCGACCGAGCCCGGCGATCACTACAGTCCAGGCTCATGACGACGGTTACGACGCGCACGGTCGAATACGCGGCTGACGGCCTGACGATGATCGGGCACCTCGCGCTCCCGGCCGGTGTCGACCGCCGGCCCGCGGTCCTGGTCGGGCCTGAGGGGATGGGGCTCAGCGACGTCGAGCGCCGCCGGGCCGATGTACTCGCTGAGCTGGGATACGTGGCGCTGGCCTTCGACCTCCACGGCGGGCGCTATTTGGGCGACCCTGAGGAGATGCTTGCCCGTTGCATGCCGCTGCTCGCCGACCCCGACCGGATGCGGGGCATCGGCCACGCGGCGCTCGACGTGCTCCGCGTCGAGCCGCGGACCGACCCCGATCGGATCGCCGCCGTCGGCTACGGCACCGGGGGCGCAATCGCGCTGGAACTCGGGCGCGACGGCGTCGACCTGCGCGCGATCGGGACTGTCAACGCACTGACCACCGGCCGACCGGGCGAGGCGGCGCGCATCCGCTGCCCGGTGTGGGCCGGGGTCGGGTCGGAAGACCCGATCATGCCGCCCGCGCAACGGGACGCGTTCACCGCCGAGATGCAGGCCGCGGGCGTCGACTGGCGCCTCATGGTCTACGGCGGCGCCTTGCACGCCTTCCACCACCCGCCGGTCGACCACACCGTGGTTCCCGGCGTCGGCTACCACCCACGGCACGCGCAGCGAGCGTGGCGTGACGTCGTCGACCTGCTCGCCGAGTGCCTGCCCATCACGGAGTGATCTGGTCGACAAACGCGATTCCGGACCGCAAACCAAGCCGGTCGACCGTCACGACGCACCAAGCTCGGCCACCCACCACCGGTGCTTACCGGTCGCCACGGCAGGTTTCTGGCGCATTCCGGTCCTGTTCCCTGCCCCAAGTCGTCGCCATCACCCCCAGCACGCCAGGGCGGCGGCGTTAATCGCCAGGTGCACAGTGTTGTCAGCAACGCTGACCAGGGCGTCCGCCAGGCCGGACGGCACGGCCACGGGCGATCCCTGGTGCTTCTGCGCGTCGGCCCAAGCGACCCGACGCGCTCGCACTTGCGGTGATCGTGGCGACGCACGTTGTCCTGGACCGCTACCGGGCCGTGAAGTACCTGGTCTGGGTGCGGAACCTGCTGGCCCCTGCGTCGGGGACTGCGTGATCAGCAGGAACGGCGGCCCATACGTGGTGCCATGCACGATCGCGGGCCACCACCGCTTGGCCTTCTCCATCGCCATCCAGTCCGACTGGATGAGGTAGTCGCCGGCCAGATGTGCCAGCAGGCTCTCGAAGAACAACATCAGGAAGCCACCGCCTCGGTCCACGACACCTGTCGCTCACCCAACGACCGCGGACACACGCGCCTGAGCTGCACGATCATCGTGCTTCCCGGACTCGAACTTCGAGCAACCCCGAGAGAAAGGCAATGGGGCAGGCACGCCCTGCGGCCATCGGTGCCGTGGGTGGACGTCGTCTTGGTGGTCGGGTCCTTGTAGGTGACCGGGTGGTCGTCGGAGGCGCCCTTCACCTGGGCACAGAAGTCCGACTGGATCCAGAAGTCGCCGAGCTTGCTGGCGGTGCGGGTCAGTCCGGGGTCCCGTCGGTAATGCTCCAGGATTGAACGCTAAGGAATGATCATGATCTGAGGGGTCTCGGTTCGGTGACCCCGGGGGTTGGCGGGGCTTCCGTTGCCTAGCGTCACCGCATGTGACTGTTGAGTACCTGCCAGAAGAGCAAATGGCCCGTTACGGGCGTTTGTTGGAGAGCCGTCGGTCCAGGAGTTGGAGGAGTTCTTCCGGCTGGACGCGGCTGCGATGGAGCAGGCGGCGGCCAAGCACGGCCCCACAACCGGCCTGGCTGGGCGGTGCAGTGGGGCACGGTGCGGATGCTCGGCACCTTCTTGTCTGCGCCGGCCGATGTGCCGCCGGGGGTAGCCACGTTCGTCGCGGAACAGCTGGGGATCGACGACGCCTCGTGTCTCAAACTGTATCCGGAACGACTGCCGACCCAGCACGAGCATGCCCGCGAGATCCGCAAGCTGCTGAGGATCCGCGATTTCGACGACGGTGACCTGCAGCTGCGCCAGCACATAGCCGGGCGGGTGTGGGTGTCGAACGACGGGCCGCGGGCACTGTTCGACCGGGCGGTGACGTGGCTGCTGCGTAACAGGGTGCTGCTGCCGGGACTCACACCGCTGGGCTACCAGGTCGCCGAGGTCCGGAAGGGCGAGCAGAGGCCGTTGACAGCAAGGATCGCGCACGCGCCCACTCCGATGTGACCGATCAGCGCTGCGGCCATGGCGGGACCGAGGGCTGTGACCTGGGCCAAGACAAGATAGCCGAACCCGAAGAGTGCCAGAGCGGCTCCGGCTGCGTGCAGTCTCCGGCGCATCGACCCAGCGACGAGCCGTCGGCCGAGAAAGGGACCGAGTACGGCGCCGAACCCTTGTGCCAGATAAAGGACCCCGACACCGGCGTCGCCGACGTGAAAGCGGTCGAGGGCGTACACAGGCAACAGCCGACCATGCCGTAGCAGAGGCGCAGTCCCACGGTCAGCCACAGAAAGGCGGACACTACCGGGGTGGACCGTACGAAGGTCCAGAGTTCGGCCGTATCGGCCCGCATCCGGATCCGACGAGTCGTCATCGCCTTGGAAAGCGGCTGCCTGACCCTCGCAATGAGGAGTGTGGAGATGGCGAAGGACGCACCGTCAATAACGAGGGTCGCCGAGGCGCCCCATGCCGCGGAGACGACGCCTCCCAGGCCGGCTCCCACCAGCAGGCCCGCCGAGTACAGGCTTCCGAGCGCGGTTTGTGCCAGTGGGAGTTCACGGGAGGTGACGAGGTTCGGCAGGGCGGCCTCGGGGATGGGGCTCGCCATGGCGGCGGCGATGGACAGCCCTGCCAGGCGGCCAAGGGCTAGTGGGACAGACTGGGTGTGAAAGGCAACCAGCAGGCCAACGACCGGAATGATCGCGCCCAGGTCACACGCGATGCGCAGGCGTTGCCGGTCGAACCTGTCGGTGAGCGGACCGATCAGTGCAGCAGCACAACTCCGGGGAGGGAGTTGACTGCGAACAGCAGCGCTGTCCAGCCTGCCGAGCCCGTATGACGGTAGACGAAGCTGCTGAGGGCGACAAAAGTGAACCAGTCACCGGTCAGGCTGAGAGCGGAAGCGCAGAAGAGGCGTCGGAAGTCGGCGTTGTCACGCAGGAGCGCGACAAAACTTCCGTAAGGACGGCGTCGAGCGAAGAGCACCAGTGACTCCAGCAGTGTGACGTCCCGGACGATGACCGGGACGAACGACGGGATGACGTCGTGTGTGCCCCGCAGCTTGCGGAGGGCCACGGAGTGATCGCTGGTCAATCACAGAGGTGATGCATGACGGGCATCGTACGGGTGATGCCTCGTTCACGGCCGGAGACGGCCAGAACGGGGTCCCAGTTGTTCTCGCCGAAAACAACGCTAAGGACTGAGTCGCAGGTCAGGCAGTGGGCTCCAGGGCGGCCGTGGCTGTCTGCTCGTCGTGCTCGCGCAGCATGCGCATGACCGTGGGCGGGGCCGGGTGCTGGCCTCGCTTCCTGCCGGTGCGGGTGACGAGGCGGGTGGCGATCTCGCGCAGGGAGAGGTGTTCGTCGTCGCGCAGGCGCGGGGCGGTGGCGAGCATGTCCTCGTCGGAGACCTTGACGCCGCCGATCGTCTTGCCCTTGGTGCGGGCGGTTTCCTGGCCTTCGAGGGTCTTGTCGCGGATGTAGTCGCGTTCGGATTCCGCCATGGCGGCGAAGAAGGCGAACAGGGCGGCGCCGTGGCCGGCCGGGTCGTGCTTGCCCGCCAGGGGGCCGGTGAAGAACTCCAGCTCGATCTCGCCGTCCCGCAGTTCCTCTGCGACTTTCAGCAGTTCCAGGGCGCCGCGTCCCAGGCGCTTCATCTCGTGCACCACAGGGGTGACCTTCGCGCCCAGTGAGCGGTACTCGCGGGCCTCAGCCAGGGCGGCCTTCATCTCGGGGCGTTCCCGGGCCCGGGTGCTGATCTGTTCCTGGAACAGACGGTGCACGCCGGAGGCTTCGAGGGCGTCGATCTGGGACTGGATCTCCTGTGTGCGGCTGAAGACGCGGGCGTACGCGAGGCGGACCTCCATCGGCATGGCCGGCGCCGCGAGTTTCTGCACCGGCAGGGCCGTCCAGGCGGCGCCGGGGTGCCGTACGGCCGGGATGGCGACGTGGAGTTCGGAGCGGAGCGCGGGGACGAGCTGGAAGCGGGCAGTGTGGTACTTGAGTGCGACCTTGCCGGACGTGGTGCGGCAGGGCGAGCCCGCTGGGGCCTGGCAGGTGGACATCGGGCAGGCTTACGACTCGACGAGCCGGTACGGATCGGTGATCACGCCGAGATCGTTGCAGGAGTGCGTTTCACCGTTCAAGGGGAAGGAAACGACCGGTGAAACAAAATCACCTGCGGCGATGCCGTCGGCGCCCGGTGTTGAAACGGGGGTCACCTATGAAACACGCTGTACTACGACGAACGCCGCCAGAACTCCGAGTTCGAGGTCGTGGTCATGGACGCGGCAGCCTGCGGCGAGCTGACGAGCAGGCAGCACCAGGGGTCGTCGGGTGACCCTTGAGCGCTTGAGGTGGCCCGGCTCAGCGTTCTGGGTGGCCCACAGGTCACGCGGAGTCCTTGGCAGGGTCCGCTGTCACTGGCTCCGCTTATGGTCTGGGCATGATTGATCTGCAGTGGAGCGGTGTCCGTCAGCGAGTGGGCGCCTTGGGCGCCCTACCGGCGAGCAGCAGGGTGTTCGGATCGCACGGGCACAGGTGGGTTCTGGAAGACCCCTTGGCCGACGACGGGCTCGCCGAGCTCGAAGCACAGATAGGCGTGCGGTTGCCGGATGAGTACCGAAGCTTCCTCATCTGCGTCGGTGCCGGCGGCGCGGGTCCCGCATACGGCCTCTTTCCCGTTCGCCGCGTGCAAGGCCGCTGGCGCTGGGAAGGGGACGGTGCCGACCTGGCCGATCTATCCATGCTCGCCCGGCCCTTTCCCGGCCACGGACCGGATCCCGGAGACCGCGACGCACTTCTCGCCGTACGCCCTGAAGAAGAGAACTTCAATGAGATCGAGGAATTCGACGACGCCATCGAAGCGTGGGACGAACACTGGGAAGCCCTGCTGTTCGCCCCCGAGCGCACCGCCGGCGCCATCGTGATCTCCCACCTCGGCTGCGCCCAGAGGGAGTGGCTGGTCATCAGCGGCATCCATCAGGGCACCATCTGGTCCGACTGGCGGGCAGACGACGGCGACCTGGTCCCCCTCCGCGACCAGGCCGACAAGCCGGTCACATTCACTCGCTGGTACATCGACTGGCTGCAGAAGGCCGAGCTCACCGCCCACCAAACATCTACGAACGTCTGACCTCTGCATGGCGTGCAGAGCACTGTCGTAGACAGGATCTCGCTGAGCTGGCCGCCCTGCAGTCTCACACGCGGTCAGATCTCCGAAGCCCGCGCCAGACCGTGCGCGACACCGCTTGCGCGCCTACCCCAAACTGTCCCTCTGCGACACGAGAAACCCTGATTCCGCCAGCTGCAAGGCCGGGGCTGGATTAGGACGTGTTTGAGATGTCGATCAAGGTCGTGAAACGATCTTCAGATGTCTCGTGGCGATCTGACGGTTGCACAGTGGGAGCGGCTGGAAGCGGTGTTGCCGCTGATACCGAAGATGGGCCGGCCTCCGAGGGATCGGCGGCAGGTCTTCGACGGGATCTGGTGGCGGGCCCGGACCGGCTCGCCTTGGCGGGACCTGCCCGAGCGATACGGCCCCTGGGAGACGGCGTATGCGGTGTTCCGGCGATGGCAGATCGACGAAACATGGGCCCGCGTCCTGAAGAAGTTGCAGGTCAAGGCAGACGCAGACGGGATCATCGAGTGGGAAGTCTCGCGGACCTCGTCACCGACGCCCTCGCGGCGGCAGTCCGCACCCGTGGCAGCCTCGCCGGATCGATCATGCACACCGACCACGGAGCCCAGTACACGAGCAGAGCCTTCGCCCGAGCCTGCAGGTCAGCAGGTCAGCAGGGGTTCGACGAAGCATGAGCACGGTCGGGTCCAGCGCGGACAACGCACTCGCCGAGCCTTCAACGCAATCTTTAAACGCGAGACCCCGCAAGGGCGAAAGAGCTGGCCAAACGAGCGTGAGGCCCGACTCGACGCCTTCAGACGGCTCCACCGCTACAACACCCGACGCCGACACTCCCGCCTCGGACAACGATCACCAATCGCCTTCGAGAACGCCTTCCACCTCGCGCCAACTACGCTGGCACCAGCCGCATAACCCGTGTCCAGGATTCGGGGTCAAGGCCAGTCCGCGGCCTGTCCAGCAGTCAGGACGAACCCAACGGGCGGCACTTGCGGTCGGCGGCGAGGTGCACCTTGCTTGTCAGGCGGCTCCTCGGTCGTCCGGTCAACGCGACTTTCAGTCGGAGCTGGCGACGGCGCCGGACTTGTCGCCGTTCCTCTCGTGCCGGACCGTCTCCGGTGTCCAGCCCGGCTTGTTCCTCCGGACCGCCCCCTTTTGCCGGGCCTTCTCCTCCTCGGCTGCGGCCTTCTCCAGGGCGGCGGGCGTGTCGGATTCGAGGCGCGTCCCAGCAGCGTCGTGGTGGGCCCTGGCGGTGGTGGAGTCCACGCTGACCAGGGACAAGTCCACCTCGCCCCGCGTCGCGGCTTCAGCGATCAGACCCTCCAGGAGGGCCTCGAAGACTCCGGCGTCCCTCCACTGCCGGAAGCGCTTGTGGACAGTCGACCAAGCACCGAACTCCTTCGGCATCTCCCGCCACTGCCCCGCCGTCCTGAAGCGCCGGATCACACCCTCGAACTGCTGACGCAGCCGCCCGGGGAGTACGGGCCGTCCCGCCGACCGGAAGGTACGGCTCGATGAACTCCCACTCCGGGTCTGTCAGCTGCACTCGCGTCACGCACGACGATCTACCCGATCAGGCTCCGCCAAGAAACCGAATCCGGCAGATTGATCACAACCCGATACGCGCCCGAGACGACCCTGCAGCAGCCCTCAGGGTCAAGGTGGCCTTGCTGCCTGAGGCGCCGGGGCCGCCCTGCGGATGTCATGGCGCGGCCGGCCCCGGCGCGTTCGGACACCGCCCGGACGGCGGAACGTCATTCATCCGCTACAAGCACCGCGCGGGGAGCGTGATCGAGTCTGCAGGAGGCATCAGGTCGTCACGCTCAACGTCGAGTGCGCATCGTTCGACGAGATCGTGCAGCAGGACGAGCTGTGCGGCGTGTCCGACGTGGATGGGGCTCGTCCGAGTGTTCGGCGAAGATCGCGACCATCATCCCGAGACCCGATCGAGCGCGCTGTCGGCTCCCGGGACCGCGACCAGGTCCTGGGAGCCGGCGTCCGGACTGGGCGCGAACAGACCGGCGATGCACACTGCTACAGCGCCACCACCCAGCCGCCGTCGACCGTCAGCGTGTGGCCGGTCACGTACGCGGACGCCGCCGAAGCCAGGTAAACCACGGCACCACCGAGATCACTGGGCTCACCGATGCGCCCGAGCGGGATGTGGGTGTCCACGAGCCGGTGCTCCTCCGCCAGATCGGGCACGAGGTCGGCGGTCATTGCGGTACGCATGTAGCCGGGTGCGATGGCATTGACCCTGATGCCGTGCCGCCCCCATTCGTACGCCATATTCTTGGTGACCTGGACAACGGCGGCTTTGGACGCGTCATACACGGAAGAACGTTCACCGTCGACCACGAGGCCGCCGATGGAAGCAAGGTTGATGATCCGTCCGCCTCCGCGTTTCCGCATGGCACGCGCCGCGCGTTGCGCGGTGAAGTAGGTGCCGCGCAGGTTGACGGAGAGCATGGTGTCGAACTCTTCGAGAGTGGCCTCCAGGGCGCTGTTGCGCAAGGAGACGCCCGCGTTATTCACCAGGACGTCTGGGCTGTCCCCGCATGCTTCCAAGGCGTCGAACGCGGCATCGATACTGCTCGATCCCGCGGCGTCGAGTTCCAGGGGGGAACAGTCGATCGCATGCTCCCTGAGGGACACGCACGTCTCCTCGGCAGCCTCGGGGTCGAGGTCGGAGACGATGACTCGGGCGCCCGCCGTGCCCAGTGCGAGGCACTGGGCACGGCCCAGTCCGCCGGCGGCACCTGTGACGAGGGCGGTCTGTCCGGCCAGTGAGAAGCAACTGAATGGGGTAGCGGAGGGGAAGGTGATGTGATCGGCCGGCATGGAAACGCTCCTCGCATTGGGCCGGGCGAGACGGTGGGAGCTGGCTACAGCCCGTAGTCGGTCAGGATCCGCACGACCTTCTGGGAGTCGTGCAGTACGTGGTCACGGATGTGCGCGGAAGCGGCCTCGGCGTCCTGCCGGATGATGGCCTCGGCCAGCGGTCGGTGGTCGACGGCGGTACCGCCGGGAGACTTCACGACCTTCGAGCAGAAGTACCACTGCCGCAGCGCGAGGTTGAAGTGGATCTCGGCGGTGGCCGAAAGGTCCTCGTTGCGGGTCATCGCGTACATCGCCCGGTGGAACGTGGCGTCCAGGTCGATGCGCTCCTGGAGGTTGGTGGTCTCCGCCTGCTGCTCGGCAAGGGCCAGCAGGTGCTGTTTCTCCGCGTCCGAGCCCCTTCGGCAGGCCAGAGTCGCGGCGAGCCCTTCGAGTTCCAGCCTGAGTTCGGTCACGGACCGGGAGTTCTTGAGGGCGATGTCGGTGGCGTAGGTTCCGCTGCGGGGGTAGACCACCACGAGCCGCTCGAAAGTGAGTCGTCTGATCGCCTCGCGCACGGGCGTTGTCCCGAAGCCGAGGCTTCTGCGCAGTTCCGGCTCGCTGAGTCGGTCCCCGGGCATGATCTCGCAGAGCACGAGGCGCGAGCACAAGGTGTTGTAGGCCGAGGCGCTGAGCAGATTCGGAGCGGATGCCTCGCCGTCGGCCGTTGAATCGCCGACGACTGTTACAGAACGCACCGGGCAACCTCTCTGTGTGTGTGGCGTCAACGGCAGGACCATTGACGCCGTGGGCAGTTGGCTGTGAGCAGGCTACGCGTTCACCACTGGGGCGGCGCCGGACGCCCCTGGGTCCGCGAGCAGATCATCGATCACGGTGGATATGCCGTTCTCGACCGTGCAGGCGTAGTCGCCGACGGAGTACTCCCCGCCGAGGACTTCCACGAGCTTGAGCTCGACGCCGTTGACAGCAAGGGCCGAGGACAGCTCGACCTCGGCCGGGCCGAAGGACTTGCGCTTCAGGACGAAGTCCTTGGAGGTGTCGCGCGAGATGATCTCGAAGGTCTTGAAACCCGGCCCGTTCGCCTCGGGGAGCGCGTGGACCTGAAGGTGCGGATACAGGCGCATGTCCGACCAGGAATCAGCTGAGTACCCGTCCTGCGCCGACATCGCGATGCGGAAAATCTGGGAACCCGCGCGCGTGACCGTCCCACAGGCACCGCTCTCGCCGTCCGTCAGCTCGATCTCGGCGTACTGCTTGGGGTACCCCCAGACCTCGCGGCCGAAGGCCACGCTCCAGGGCTGATCCTCGAACTCGAAGAAGTAGGTCACCGCCGTCGTGTCCTTGTAGCGGACCGGGATGACGACTCCGGAGTCGTAGAAGGCACCCGGGGTCGCATTGCCGAAGTCCGCGATCTGGACGACGAACCGGTCGTCGGCCGGCTCGAAAGGCGTCGGCTCCAGCAGGGAGGCGAGGTTCGCGGCGTCTCCCCGGCAGTAGACCGAGAGCGTGCGGAGGTTCTGCGACCAGTACGGCTGGTCGCCGCCGGGGTAGCCGAGGTACTTGAAGAAGTTCTTCACGTCGTAGTGCTGCGGCATCGTCAACTCCTGTACGAGGTGGGGCGTTGGGGCGATCTGGGATGTGAGCGGTAGGTGGCGAGGAGGCCTCCGGCTAGTGCCGTGACCGGAAATGTTTGCCCCGTGAAGAGCGTCGTCCGGTGTATGTGATCGCAAGGCGGTCGGCAGCCCTTGCAGCGGAGGCGCCAGGGTTCTTGGCCAACACGGGGAATGTGCGTGCCGGGCGGCACGGCCCGGCAAAGCTTGCCGGTAGGGATACTAGGTTCTTCCCGCTTCGTGAATCCGGCGGAGGAACGTCTGCAGTTCGGGCGTGCGCGGGTCATTGAAGATCTGCTCGGGCGGCCCTTGTTCGAGGATGGTTCCTTTGTGCAGGAAGCAGAGTTGGGACGAGACCTCCCTGGCGAAGGGCAGCTCATGAGTGGTCATCATCATGGTGATGCCGTCGTCCGCCAGTTCACGGACCAGGTTGAGCACCTCGATCACCAGCTCGGGGTCCAGGGCCGAGGTGATCTCGTCCAGCAGCAGCACCTCGGGGCGCATCAGCATGGCACGCGCGATCGCCACGCGTTGCTGCTGTCCGCCCGAGAGCTGCTCGGGATAGGCGTCCGCTTTGTCCTTGAGCCCCACGCGTTCGAGCATGACGCGTGCGTCGGCTTCCGCCTGTGCCTTCGAAGCCACCCCGGCGCGGACCGGTGTGAGGGTGCAGTTCCGCAGGACCGTCATGTGCGGGAAGAGGTTGAAGCTCTGGAACACGATGCCGACTCTGCGGCGCAGCCTGACCAGATCGACACCGTCGCCGGAGACGACGTCGCCGTTGAGCAGGATCTGTCCGCCCTGGATCGGTTCGAGTCCGTTGACGCAGCGCAGGAGGGTCGACTTCCCCGACCCGGACGCGCCGATGAGGGTGACGACCTTGTTGCGTTCGACGCCGAGATCGACACGGTCGAGGACCGTGGTGTCGCCGTACTTCTTGGTGACCTGCTCCAGGGCCACGTGTGCGGTTGTCGTCATGGTTCAGGCTCTCTTCAGCTTTGTCCCGGAACGGGCCAGCAGGTAGTCGACGAAGCGGGTCTGCGGGATGGTGACGAGAACGAAGACGAAGCACACAGCGGTCACCGCAGAGAGGTTGAAGTCGTTGGCGGAGTAGATCTTCGCCTGGCTGAAGGCGTCGATGATGCCGACGACGATGACCAGCGCCGTGTCCTTCTGCAGCCCGATGAACTGGCTGAGCATGGGGGCGGCGATGTTCCGGGACATCTGCGGCAGGATGACGAACCTGAGGACGTCCGGCTGCGAGAGGCCCATGGAGAGCGCCGCCGAGGTCTGCCCCTGGTTGATGGACTCGATGCCGGCGCGGTAGAGCTCGGCGTTGTAGGCGCTGTAGGTGAGCGCCAGGGCCGCGATGGCGTAGACGATCGGATCGCCCTCGCTGAGTACGGGCATCTCGGTCAGGGGAAGACCGAAGCAGACCAGGTAGATCAGCACCACGGACGGGATGCCGCGGAATACGTCGATGTACGCGATCGCCAGCACCCGGACCGGCCAGAATCCCTTGCCCGGCAGCAGCCGTGCCACGGCGAGGGCCAGTCCGAAGAGCATGGCCAGGATCTGCGCGCCGACGGCGATCTCGATGTTGATGACGAGAGCCTTGAAGACGTCTCCCAGGCTCTCCGTCATGAACGACACGTTGAAGAAGGTCTTCTGCACCGCACCCTCGTTGGTGAGGACGAGCAGGCCGGCGACTGCCACGACGGCAACGAAGCCTGTCAGGCCCAACGAGGACACCGATGCGTTCCTGGAACGGGCGGCCGCGATGCGCGACTCGGTGTAGCGCTCGGCCTCCCACTCCTCGTCCGAGAGCCTGTTGCGCTGGTAGGCCAGCAGGAGCGGGCCGCCGAGGACGACCGCTGGCAGCACGACTCCGAACACGAGCCGGGGCATCTGTCCGGAAGTGAGAGTTCCGGCGAACTGGTGGCACAGCACGATGGTCAGCAGGGCGAGGACCGCAGCACCGCCGAGATATCCCGAGGTACGCAGCGGACGAGCCGGGACGAAGCTCTCTTCGCCGGGTGCGGGTCTGTCGGTGGAGTCCTTGTGGAGCGTTCGGGCAGCCATGGTCAGGCACTCCAGTCGGGGAGTGCCTGCGGGTCGCCGCCGAGGATCGGGTTGAGCCACTTATCCATGATCGACTTCAACGTGCCGTCCTTCTCCATGCCGGCGAGGATCTCGTTCACCACCTCGGCGTTCGGCGATCCCTTGGGGAACAGCGGGGCGACATCGCCGCCGACCGGGTACCTGCCGATGACTTCGAGCTTTCCGTCGGACTTGGCGGCGCGGGGCATGACGGTCGCGGTGTCGTTCAGCGCGGCGTCGAGCTGACCGGCGAGCAGGGCGTTGAAGAGGTCGTCGTTGGAGCTGAACACTCGGACCCGCTTGGGTTTCAGGGTGTCGTTGGCGAACTTCAGCTGGAGCGATCCGGCCAGAACGCCGACAGTCGAGTTCTTGATGGTGGACGGGGAGAGTCCGGAACCGCTCTTGGCGAGGACACCGGTCTCGTAGGTGTTGTAGCGGGTGGAGAAGTCGACGGCCTTGCGCCGTTCCGGAGTGACGAGGATGTCCCACACCGCGAAGTCGAAGTTCGACGACTTGGCTGTCACCAGCGCCTCGAAGGAGGCGTTGACCAGGGTGATCTTCTTGAGACCCGCCCGGTTGGCGATCTCCGCGTCGAGGCAGTACATGTAGCCGCCGTCGATGGTTTCCAATGTGTTGCCCCGGTAACCCGCAGGGAAGGGCAGCGAGGCGGCGACGGTGAGTTCACCCGCCTTCTTCGTCTTCAGCTCATGGATCTGAGGACTCTTGGTGACCTCGCAGTCTCCGAACGGTTTCGCCCGATGCGCGGAGTCCGCTCCGGTCCCGCCGGAACAGGCTGTGAGCACGGCGAGGGCGGTGGCAATGACCACTGCACCGCTGATTCTCAGTGACTTCTTCATGTGCGACCTCTAGGGAGAATGACCTCGGAGTACGAGGAGAGGAGCAGCCCGAGTCCACGCCATGCACTGCCGCGCGAACCCTGGAACATCATTGATATTTCAGTGATGTGGGACGCACGTTATACGTGAGGGTGCGTTTTTGGCCATACCTTTCGCGCAGCGGGATGCGAAGCCACGTCGAGGACGGACAGCCCGCCGTGTGCCGCGTATCCGACCTCTCCGGGGTCTCAGCAACCGGACCACTGCCGCCGAACGGTCGCCGCCCCCGGCCAGGCATCCTGAACACGGTGATGGCGGCCTGCAGCAACGGCGCCGGGCAGCAGACGCCCGGACAGCCCGGGATGGGGGACGCCGACACAGCGAACCCCGTCCCGAAACCGCCGCTGACCAGTAACAACCCACGGGGACTCTGGCCGATAAAGTCCGCAGGCTCACCGGGCTCGGCGCGGTAGTCGTCGCGGAATCCCGGGACACTTCCGGTCTTGCCCGACGATGGCCGACCCGGAGGGCAACCAGTGCGCCGTTGAGCTCAGCGAGGAGGATCTGCTCGACGAGGAGCTTCATCCCTCGGGCTGAGCACGTGGGCGGCCCACGCCGTGAGACGTGGGCCGCCTGCCTACTGGTGCTGTGCGTCAGCAGTTCGTGAACATCGCGGAACTGGCGACGACTTCCGTTCCGTACTGACCCTCGTACTCGATCCGCAGGGACGAAAACAACCTGTACGTGTGGGTCGGAACCCGCTGCGGGCACTTGTACCCGACGCTGTCACGAACAACCCGGTCATCCACACGTGCGACGTCCGTTCGTCATGTGCACGTTTCCCGGCGCCCACACCTTCCCACATCCCCCGGCCCGAAGGTCTATGCCGTGGGCGTCCTGGCAGGCAGTCCGTCGGCTTCGTCCCGTCGGCCCTGTCCTGCCGAGTGCTCCGCATCGTCTGCTGCGGCAGCCACGTGTCCGGACCGCTTGTGTGCGCCACGGAGCAGGGTGGCGATCAGGATCGCTCCGCCGGCTGTTACGACGACGCTGGCCACCGCGGCGATCCGCATCTCGTGGCTGAAGGCGTCGAATGCCACCCTGCGCAGAGTCTCTGCGGTCTGGTGCGGCAGGGCCGCAGCGGTTTCGGCTGCGGCTCCGAGGGTCTCCTCCGCCGCTGCCCGCTGCCCAGGGGTGAGGCCGACGGGCGCCTGGGACTCCATCTGCGAGCGATAGACGGCTGTGCCCATACTGCCCAGGACCGCGATGCCCAGTGCACCGCCGAACTCGGTGGAGGTCTCCGTCAGGGCGGAGGCCGCCCCGGCGCGCTCAGGCGGCGCGGCGGACAGGATCACCTCGGTGACCACGGCGGCCACGCCACCGATGCCGATGGAGACCACGGCCAGGGCGCTCACCAGATACACGATGCTCGAGTCCGTCCGGATAAGAGCCAGTGCGACGTAACCGGCGGCAGCCACCCCAAGCCCGATGGCCATCACATTCGGCTTGCCGATGCGCGGCGCCATCGTGGTGGCCAGGGCGATACCCACGGGCATCACGAGGAACGTGGGCAGTGACCACACGGCCGACTCGAACGGACTCATGCCCAGGACAAGCTGCATGAACTGCCAATTGAACAGCGAGAAGCCGACCATCGCGAAGGTAGCCAGGGCACCGACGAGCAGCGGCACGTTGAACAGGCGGCTGCGGAACAATGCGAGGTCGATCATCGGATGGGCGGCCGTGCGCTGGCGGCGGACGAACAGGGCTCCCACGCCGAGTCCGGCAGCGATGCAGACTGCACCGGGCCAGCCGAAGCCGTGCTCCGCCGTCGTCTTGATGCCATAGACCACGGCGAGGACAGCCACCAGGGACAGCAGGGCGCCGAGCAGGTCGAAGCGGCCCGGCTCGGGGTCGCGGTACTCGGGCAGCAGCTGCGGTCCGAGTACCAGCAGCAGGATCATCACGGGCACGTTGATCAGGAAGACCGAGCCCCACCAGAAGTGTTCGAGGAGCAGACCGCCGATGATCGGGCCGACGACAGCACCGCCGGCGAATCCGGCTGTCCAGATGCCGACGGCGGTGGCCCGCTGGCGTTCGTCGGGGAACATGTTCCGGATCAGAGAAAGAGTGGAGGGGGCCAACGAGGATCCGGCGATGCCCATGAGCCCGCGGGTCGCGATGAGCATCTCGGGGCCGGTCGAACAGGCCGCCAGAATCGAGGCGAGGCCGAAGGCCGCAGCACCGATCAGCAGCACCCGCCGCCGTCCGATCCGGTCCCCGAGGGTGCCCATCGTGATCAGCAGGCCGGCCAGCAGGAAGCCGTACGAGTCCATGATCCACAGCAGTTCCGCACTGCTCGGGTGGAGGTCGGCCGTCAGGGACGGGAGCGTGACGAACATGACGGACATGTCCATGGACGCCAGGACACACGGCAACACCAGGACGGCGAGTCCGATCCACTGCCGTGTTCCGGCTTTTGCGCTCTCTTCGGTCATGTCCTTCACTCACTCCTGTTTCCTCGGCTGGCTGCGGCCGGTCGACGATCGCAACTTCCGTCACCTTGCGCGTATCCTGTACGCGTCACTCGGCGTACAGGATACGCATGCAGCTCTCCTTCACCGCAAATGAATTCTCGATCGACCAATTTCCCAGTTCAAGACGTTCAATCCGCCGACCGGGTAGACTTTCGTCACACGGGCGAATGTGTGACGAAAAGGAGTGTGGTGATGTCGGATCAGTCGGTCTGCGCGTCCTGCGGAACGGTTCTGGAACCTGTGGAACGGGGGCGGCCGCGACGCTACTGCTCCCATGCCTGCCGGGCGCGGGCCTACCGGGCGCGAAAAACGGAAGCGCCGACCGGATTCCCGGAGGACGGCATCCTGGGAAGGGGCGTGCCGGAGGGCGGCGGCGCGCCTCATCTGACCGTCGAGCGCATCGTGCGGGCCGGGCTCGATGTCGCGGACGCGGAAGGGCTCGACGCTCTGTCGATGCGGCGCGTCGCCACAGACCTCGGCGCGAGCACTATGGCCCTGTACAGGTACGTGGCATCCAAAGACGACCTGGTGGCCCTGATGGTGGAGGCCGCGCTGAAAGGCACCCCGCTGCCCGACACGCTGCCGCGGAACTGGCGCCACGGCCTCGAACGGGCCGCCTACCGCGACTGGGAGCTGTACCACCGCCACCCATGGATCCTGTCGAAAGTCCTGGTGACTGCCTGGACGCACTCCAGCCCCGCACTCGCCGCGGACAGCGAGAGCGCCTTCTCCGCATTCGACGGACTCCGTCTCGAACCCGCCGACGCGTTCCGCTACATGTTCATGCTCGCCTCCTACGTACAGGGGGCGGCTCTGACCTACGTCAGCGACGTGGATACGGAGCGGCAGGCTCGAAAGACCGGCCGGCGAACGGCACACAAGCCGGACGACGAACGCACTTCGCCCTACGAGCCCGGCGCATACCCACGGCTCGGCCCCGCAATGCTCGCGGGCGCCAACCCCTGGGACCTCGACGCCCTCTTCGCCTCAGGCCTTGCCGGGGTCCTGGACGGCATCGCCGCCGACATCGCACGGCGTGGCATCAGGGCATGAGTTGGGGCAGGCGGCTATCAACAAGTGCTGGCCATCCGGCAGGGGCAGTACGCGCGCCGGCGCCTGATGCCGGCATGGCGTCCCTGCGGGCAGATCCACGGACCGAAGGGCCCGGAGACTCTGGTGGCCATGGTCGAGGCCGGGCGTATGGGCGCGGGCGGCGGAGCTGGTCGAACGGTCGACAGCCGTGCCGGAGAGGCTGGCCGGTGACGCCGCTCCTGGGTGGCGGGCCGAGGCTCAGGCCGCGGCGGCGGCCGTGCGGCAGGCTATGGAGCATCAGGCAGACGGCTTGATGCCGCCGCCCCCGCCGCCCACCCCTGGCCCGCGTCTCTCTCCCGGAGCCCGGGGATCCGGGAGTCCCACCACCCGCTGGGCATCGACTGGTTCGCGCCCCACCACCCTGCTCACTAAGGGATCCGATCATGGTCATCTCGCCCGACCGCGCCGCTGAGATCCACGGCCGGTCCACCGCCGACCTGCTCCAGCACATCGCCGACCTGCGGGCCCCGCTCCAGCGCGTCAGCCCCCTGCGCGCCTACTCGGCCGGGCGGGAGGCGGTCACCGGCCCTGAGTGCTCACGGCCGCCGGCCGCAGCCGCCGATGACATGACGGACATCCTGATCCGCACCGCGCCCGCGACCACCGGAGCACCGCCACCCGAAGCCGCTGAGTCGACGCCATCCTGGACCGCCGGAACCGCAACGCCCTCTGGTGGCACCAGCACCTCAACACCCCAGAGCCACGCGTGGCCCACAGCGAGCAGATCCTCGCAAGGATCGACTGGTCCCGGCGTCAACACGACCACACAGCCATCAATCGCGCTGTCTTCATGAACGCTCTACGCCAACCGAGATCGATCTCGGCTCTGCTGGGCTCGAATTACGGAAAGTGAACCCATCACGGAATCTGCGCCAGAACCGCTACTGCTAAAGCCAACGGGCCATGGCCCTGCGTAAGAACTGCTCAGTCGATGCGGCGATCGAGGCGGCCGTGGTACCGGACGGCGGAGATGCTGCCGTTGGTCTCCTGTACGAATCCCACCAGCTCACCCGGCGTACCGTCCTCGGAAAGGACGACCAGTGAGTCGGGGCCGGCGAGGCCGACACGGTCGGCTCCCTCGAGCTCGATGACGTACTGTCCCTCGGCTGCGCGTGCGCCGTTGGCGGTGATCGCCAGCTCGCCCGGGTGGGCGCCCGGGCCGATCGAAATGGTGCCGTAGAAGCCGCAGTCGTAGGTTCCCCGCAGTGCCTCGGCAAGATCGGCGGGCACGGCCCACACGTGCTGTGGCGTGGTGTCGATGCCTGCGGCGCCGAGGATCATGCTCTCGATGTCGCCGACGATTTCCGCGCCGTGCAGGGAGTTGGTCAGGACGGTGTAGGCCAGGCCGCACGACGGGACGAGAACCAGACGTGAGGCGTAGCCGATGGTCAGGCCGCTGTGCGACATGGTCGGGTGCCCGCCGGTCTCGGAGAGATGCCAGGCGAGGCCGATGTCGTGGCCGGTGACGCCCTGGCCGGCCAGGGGTTCGAAGAGTCGCTTCGGTGCATCGGCGGAGGTGGACCAGTCTGCGTATCGCAGCAGATCCGAGACGTTGGACACCACGCCGCCGCCGGGCACGTCCCATCCGGGGAGCTGCCAGTGCCTCTGCCATCCCCGGTCGATCAGCAGCTCGGGGGAACGGGTCGCGCTGCGGCCGTGGGGCGCGGCCACCCGGTGGAAGATTGCTTCGTCGGCCGATGTGCAGGTCGTTGCCATGGCGGCGGGTACGATCACCAATTCGCGCAGCAGGTCCGCGTAGTGGCGGCCGGTGGCGCGCTCGACGGTGGCCGCGGCGACCATGATTCCCGGGCCGCTGTAGGTGAAGTCGCTTCCCGGGTCGAACATCAGCGGCTGTTCGATGAAGTGCTCCAGTGATGCCTGGATGCTGTCGTCGGTGTGCCCGGTCAGGATGCGGGGCGCGTCGGCGATCATGTTCTGCGCATCGATTCCGGAGGTGTGGGTGATCGCGTGCCGCAGGGTGATGCGCCTGTCGAGGCCCGGGACGTCGGGGAACAGCGGTGCCAGAGGCGCATCGAGTTCGAGACGGCCGTTTTCGAGCAGCAAGCCGATGACGGCGCCGAGGAGCGTCTTGGAGATCGAACCCACCTGGAACAGGGTTCGTTCGTCGACTGCGAGGGGGTGGGCGACGCTGGTGATGCCGTAGCCGAAGGTCAGGGTCTGTCCGTTCAGGGAGACGCCCACTGCGGCTCCGGGGATCTGGTGTTCTGCCATCAGTGCGGGAACGGTGGCGTCGAGTCGGTCGCGCAGGTCGTTCACGGGGTGGTTCTCCTTGTTCCGAGGATGTCGCGGACGAGAGGCCGTATCAGGCGCCGGTGACCGAGCGCGGGTCCATCCGGTCACGCAGAGCGTCGCCGAACAGGTTGAAAGCCAGCACGAGGGCGACGAACGCGAGCGCGGGGAACACCGCCAGCCAGGGTTCTGTGAGCATGTACTGCTGGGCGGTGGAGATCATGCTGCCGAAGTCGGCGTCGGGCGGTGTGACGCCGAAGCCCAGGAAGCTGAGCGCGGCGTAGGCCCCTTCGGCCGTGGAGAGGTTGATGGCGGTCATGACGATCAGTGGGGAGCTGATGTTGGGCAGGACATGCCGCCGGATGATCCACCAGCGTCCGCGGCCGCAGAGTCGGGCGGCGTCGATGTAGCTGCGTCCCGCCACCTCGATGGTCGCTCCTCTCGCGATCCGGGCGAATCGCGGGATGATGACCAGGCCGATCGCGAGCGCGGCGTTCATCATGCCGCTTCCCATGATCGCCAGTACCAGGATCGCCAGCAGGTATTCCGGGATGGCGAACAGCAGATCGGTGAAGCGGGAGATCACCCCGTCCGTGATGCCGCGCAGGAACCCCGCCGCGGTCCCGAGCGCGGTGCCCGCCACGATCGCCAGTGCGACCGCGATGAGGGCCGCCCCCATCGCTGGGCGCGCGGCGGCGATCACTCGGGAGAACTGGTCACGCCCCAGGGTGTCGGTGCCGAAAAGGTGGTCAGCCGACGGCCCCTGCAGCTGCGGGCCGACGTTGAGTTGATTCGGGGCGTACGGGGAGAGTATCGGTCCGAAGACAGCGGCGAGGACGTAGAGAAGGAGGACGGCCACGGCGGCGTTGGCGAAGACGCCGTGCACGGGCCATCTGCGGCGACGGCGTCCGGACGTGGTCGATTCGGCCGCCGGGCCGGGTTCGACGGGGGCCGGGGATGTCGGCTGTGCTGCCGAAGGTGTGGTCATGGTGGCCTCCTAGGTACGCGCGATACGGCGGTCGACAAGCGGAAGCATCAGGTCCACGACCAGGTTTCCCAGGATGAACGCAGCAGCCAGCACCAGGGCCTGACCGGTCGCCTGGCTGAAGTCACGCAGTTCGAGGGAGTCGAGGATGCCGCGGCCGAGACCCGGCAGGCTGAAGATCTGCTCGACGATGAACAGGCCGCCGACCAGCAGCCCGAAGATCATGCCAATCAGCGTGAGTACGGGCGGCAGCGCGGCACGCAGTGCGTACATGTACGTAATGCGCCATTCAGCGATACCGTTCGTGCGCGCGGTGGAGATGTGCGCGGCGGAGAGCACCTCCAGCATGGAGGACCGGGTCATCTGCATGATCAACGGGGCCGTCGGGATGCCCACGGCCAGGGCCGGCAGCAGCATCGTCTGCACATTGGCTGTCAAACCGTCGCTGATCGGAATGTAGTTGGGCGAGTACAGGTCCGTCAGGTAGTGCGTGGCGATGTACAGCGCGAACGAGCCGGAGACGAACGCCGGGAAGGCGAACGCGGCCAACAACGGCAGCCGAACGAACCAGACACGGACGCTCTTGGCACGCGTGGCGACGTACACGCCGGCCGGTATGCCGATGGCGACGGCTATGAGCAGGCCCATCAGAGCCAGTTCGAAGGAGACGGGGGCCTGCTCGGCGATCACATCGCGGTTGGCCTGCCCGGAGAACGGGGAGGTGCCGAGGTCGCCCTGCACGGCGCTGCCCAGCCAGTCCAGATACTGGGTGAACAGCGGCTGGTCCATGCCCAGGGCATGTCTGATGTTCTCGACGGTTTCCGCGCTCGCCCGCGGGCCCGCGATCAGCTGGGCCGGGTCTCCCGGGGTGAGCGCGCGGCCGGCCATGAACACCAGCCCGGAGAGGACCAGGAGGACGGCAGCCGCACCGGTCAACTTCCGTATCGTGTAGAGGATCACCGGGTTGCCTCCTTCACAGTCGGTCCGTTCACGGTGAGCGCACCGGGTTTGACGCAGCGCACGAAGTGCCCCGGGGATTCCTCCACGAGGGCGGGCAGCGCTTCTCGGCAGCGGTCTTCGGCCACCGGGCAGCGTGCGGCGAAGCGGCAGCCCTTCGGCGGGTCGATCACGCTGGGCGGTTCGCCCTGCAGAACGATTCTCCGGCCGCGCTCGCCCGTGTCGCCGGGCAGCTTCGCCTCGGTGGAGCGCAGCGCCACCGCGTACGGATGCAGCAGGCCCGCGTCGAAACGGCCGGCCGGGGCGAGTTCGACGAGCTGACCCAGATACATCACGGCGACCTGGTCACTGAACCCGCGGACCGCCCGCAGGTCGTGCGAGATGAACACGTAGGCCACGCCGGTGCGTTCCTGCAGCCGTCGCAGCAGCCCCAGCACCTGCGCCTGCAACGACGCGTCCAGGGATGTGACCGCTTCGTCCAGCAGGATCAGCTCGGGGTCGTTCACCACGGCGCGGGCGATGCAGACCCGTTGCTGCTGTCCGCCGGACAGTTCGTGAGGGTGGCGGTCGGCGTACTCCTTGCCGAGGCCGACCTCTTCGAGAGCCTCCAGCACGCGCCGGTCGCAGGTGGCCCGGTCCTGGCCGGGCAGTGCTTCGGCGATGCTCTGGCGGATGGTCATGCGGGGGTCCAGGGCACTTGCCGGGTCCTGGAACACAGCCTGGACGACACCGCGGGCACCGGGGGTGCCGGCTGCCGCGGACCGTGAGCCGACGTGCACTGCCCCCGCGTCGGGCCGCTCGAGTCCCACGATGAGCCGGCCGAGAGTCGACTTGCCGCAGCCCGACTCCCCCACCACTCCGAGGGTCCTGCCGGCATCGAGGGTCAGGCTCACTCCGTCCACGGCGTGGACGTGCGGGCGCGGGCCGCGCAGACTCGTCCGACGCATGGCGAAGTGCCTGAGTGCCTCGTCCACCCGCAGAACGCTGCGGGATGCCGCGGACGGTGTCGCGGTGGTCATGAGGCCTCCTGGGTGCGGGCGTTGTACTCGCTCGATTTGCCGCGGGCGGCGTCGAGCAGGGAAGCGGTGTACGTGTGGGCGGGATTACTGAGGACCTCACCGGCCGGACCCTGTTCGACGATCCGGCCGCGGTACATCACCACGACCCGGGTACAGAGTTCGCTGACGACGCCGATGTCATGGGTGATGAGCAGCAACGACATGTCGGCGGCCGTGACTCGTTCGTGGAGCAACTCCACGATCTGCGCCTGCACGGTGGCGTCGAGCGCGGTGGTCGGTTCGTCAGCGATCAGCAACTGGGGCTGGTTGATCAGGGCCATGGCGATGATCACCCGCTGGCGCATTCCGCCCGACAGCTCGTGCGGGTAGCTCCGCCGCTTCACTGCGACATCGGGCAGACCGACCTGACGGAGCACCTCCTCCGCGATGTCGATCGCTTCGGCCCTCGACACCCTGCGATGAGCCCGGACGACGTCGGTCAGCTGTCTGCCGATGGTGAACACCGGGTTGAGGCTGGCCAGCGGATCCTGCGGCACACGCGCGATTCGGGTGGACCGGAGGCTGCGCAGCTCAGTCTCGTTCAGCTGCTGCAGGTCGCTCCCACCCATGGTGATGGACCCAGAGCTGACGCGGGCGTTGGCGGGCAGTGTGCGCAGTACGGCGGAGGCCATGGTGGACTTGCCCGAGCCGGACTCTCCCACCAGGCCCAGCCGTTCCCCGGGCGGCAGTTCGAAGCTCACCCCGTCGACGGCGACGTGGTCCAGTCCGTCGCGCCGGTATGTGACAGTCAGATCTCGAACGGACAGGGCCGCAGGGCCCGCCGCGTCGACGGCGCTTCGCACGGCACTCATCGCTTCACTTCCTTGGTCACTCCGGCCAAGAAGGCGCGGCTCTGGCTCGGCGGGACCACCACGTGGTCGAGTCCGTCGCGATGGGCGACATACATGTTGCTGGCGAGCAGGGTGAGGGTCGGGTAGACCTGTTCCGCTTCGTAGCGGGAGATCTCGACCAGCTTGTTGTGGTAGGCCGCCTGGGTGTCGGCGCCGCGAGCGTCCGTTATCAGCTTGCGCAGCGTCTTCGGAGTCTCGCCTTGGCGTCCCTCGGCCGGGAGGACGTACTGGAGTGGGTTGGGGTAGTACGACTGGGCGTTCCAGGACAGGTCGTAGTCCGGGCCCGTCAGCTGTGCGCTCCACGCGGCGGGCTCCTTGGGCAGCAGCTTGGCCTTGATGCCGACGCGGGCGAGCTGGTCCTGCATCAGCGTCATCATGTTGTCCGTGCCGGGGTCGTAACCGCTGATGTACATCAGCGTGGTGGAAAACCCGCGCGGGTAACCGGCCTTGCGCAGCAGTTCCTTGGCCCGTTCGACGTCGAGCTGGTGCTGGGGCAGCTCGTCCGCCTTCGGAGCCCAGGGGCCCGAGGGGATGTATCCGCTGGGCCGCGCGCTGCCGTGGTACGCGCCGTCCGCGAGTTCCCTGCGGTCGATCGCCAGTGCTATCGCCCGGCGCACCAGTGTGTTGTCGAGCGGTTTGCGCAGGTTGTTGATCTGCAGGAAGATCGTGGAATCGGTCTCTGCCTTGTGGAGTGTCAGTCCCTCGTGCCCCTTCACCGCGTCGGCGCTTGCCGCGTCGGGGAACATCAGGTCGATCTTGCCGATCTGAAGGTTCGCCACCTGGGTTGCCACGTTGGGGATATAGAGCACCGACAGGGAGGGGGCCGATGCCTTCGTACCCCAGTAGTCGGTGTTGCGTTCCAGCTGGAGCTTGCTGTTGGCGCGGTAGTCCGTCTGCTTCCATGGGCCGGTGCCGACCATGGTGACGGCCGGGTTCGTCGCGTCGACGGCGTGCTGGTTCATGATGGCGCAGCCCCACACCAGCGGGTTGGCCATGCTGTTGAGGAAGCCGGCGTCCGGACTGCTCAGGGTGAACCTGACTGTCCCGTCGTCTATCTTCTCGACGCCCTTCAGCATCGGGAAGACCTCCTTGTCGATGCCGTCCGGGCTCTTCTGCAGCCGAGTGAACGAGGAGACGACGTCATCGGCGGTGAGCCGGTCTCCATTGTGGAAGCGCACGCCCCTGCGCAAAGTGAACGTGTACGCCCGGCCGTCCTCGGACTTGCGGTATTTCGTGGCGAGCGCGGGCTCGACCCGGCCGTCGGATGCCGTGGTGTACAGGCACTCGTAGGAATGCTGCCAGGCGAACCGGTCGGCGAACATACTGGAGCCCTGGGGGTCCAGGGTGCTGGGCGCGGTGGTTTCGGCCACCACCAGCCCGTCAGGACGCGCGCTCTTGGCAACGGGAGCGGAACAGGCTGAGAGAGCGAGAAGGGCCGAGAGGCAGAGAACAGTCGCCGCGCGGCCGCGTCGGAATACTGAGGGCATTCGTTCCTCACTTCGCCGTGCAGGTTCGGGGAACACGACTCAAGCCGAATTTTGCAATGCAAAATCAAGTTCTGCATTGCATTTAGCGCATGACTATAGTGAAACGTGCACGTAACACAAGGGGGTTGCCAAGTCGTGAGATGAGCCAGAAGCTCCGCATGGGCGAGATATGGGCAGTCTTGGCCCCCCATGTCGCGCTTTCCCTCCGGATACGGAGACGGATAGACCACTCTTGGCCAGCGAGACCGTGCACCACCATCGGTGGTGTGACTCATCAGGAGATCCGTCGTGACCGACCCACTCGCACCCACCCCGGGCGCGCGCAACAACTCCGCCTCGCTCCGTAGGGCGTTGGGCATCCTGCTCAGCCTTGCCGATGACCGTGCCCAGCGCGGCTACACGCTCGGTGAACTCGCCGAGCACGTGAGCCTCAGCAAGCCCACCGTGCTACGACTGCTTCAGCCCCTCGTTGACGCGCATTTCGTCCAGCTGCTGCCGACCGGGACATACCGGCTCGGCTGGCGCAACGCCCAACTGGGCCAGGCATATCTGGCCGGCACCGACCCTCACCGGGACATGCGTGACGTGCTGGAGCGCCTGTCGGCCAGGACGAGCGAGACCGTACACCTGGTGAAGGCGGACTTCCCGCGCGTTGTCTACATCGACAAGGTGGACAGCCCGCTCCCCGTGCGCATGGCGTCGCGCATCGGCAGTACGCAGCCTGCGTACTGCACAAGCGTCGGCAAAGCCATGCTCGCCCATGCCGACGAGGACGTGGTCGACTCCGTGATCGCGGCAGGAATGCCGGCCAGAACGGCCAACACCATCACCTCCGGCGACGCCCTCCGCTCGGAACTCGCGGCCAGCCGCGCCCGGGGCTGGGCCGTCGACGACATTGAGAACGAGGTGGGCGTGCGCTGCGTCGCCGCCCCGATCTTCGACCCGGAAGGTACAGCGACGAGCGCGATCAGTGTGTCTGCGCCCGAGGAGCGCATGCCTCCCAGCGAGGTCGAAAGGGTGGCCCCCCTGGTGCGCGCCGCCGCCCAGGAAATCTCTCTCCGATGGGGCACTCGCTGATGCGGTGGCAGGTGGGGCGGGCGCCGGTCCATGCGGGGAGGGGCCCTTGACCCCGGATCTTGAACACGTCTCTGCGGCTCGGGTCAGGGTAAGTTGCTGTTGGGTGGAAGGTGCCCTCGTAAGCGATCGGGGATCGCGGGCCGAGCCAGGAATGCGGGCGTCGGGTGTTGTAGCGGGACAGCCATCGCCGACCGCCGTCACGTATCTCGTCGGGGGCGCTCTGATCTGCCCTGTGAACTTGAGCGCCCTCCTCTGCGCAGGCCGCTCCTCGCCTTGCGGAGGCCTGGAGCGCAGCACGGGCGTGGCGGGGAGCGAGTCGGCTCTGCGCGCGGACGCGGCCCGGTTGGCAGCCCATCACGGTGCGGTGTGCGCGCTGGGCCGCAGCCGGCAGATCAGGTCGGCGGCCGGCACCAGCCGACGGTTCGCCGCCCGCGGCAGCACCGTCGCCAGGGCCCACCGCAGCCGGGCCACATCGACCCGGCACCCGGACAGGGCGCCGCGGAGCCCGCCGTGCCCACGACGGTGTTCACCCACCCGCGACAGCTCCACCAGCGACCGGACCGGCCCATCCGCGCACAACACCGCGTCCACGAGTGCGAACAACGCGTCCGCACGCCGGGTCGGACAGGAATAGAATTCACCCCGGAAGCGTGACAGTCCCGCAAACGGATCCTGCCCGGCAGCGTGATGCAGCAGACTCATCCCCACGGCCTTCGTACTGAGCGTTGTGTGTTCCTTGGTCGGATCACATGCTCAGCCGAAGTCCGCCTGCATGTACGGCAGTTACCAGTCCGAGTGATCAAGTACGACGAACCGTTCGGACCCCGGGGTTAAAGATCAAGCTAGCCCTTCGTGGTGGAACTCGCCGATGTGCGAGAGCAGGGTGACAAAGTCCCAGTACAGGATCAGTTCTGCCATACGGCCGTCCGGGCTCAACCGGGCGACCCCGGCCAGACGGATGGTGAAGATGCGGCCCACTGCGTCGGTGGACCAGACACCGGGCAGTTCCTTGAGGATGGTGCCTCGCATGGTGAACTGAAACGCCCCACGGTCTCCTGCGGTGAACGCGTCGTCGAGGGTTGTGTCCAGGTTGGCGTTGGTGAACCAGGGGCCGTACATCTCGCGGACCTCTTCGAGGCCATGCAGGTCCCAGCCGAAGGCTGGTTCCTCATAGTGGACGTCCGCTGTGAAGCAGTCCATCGTCCGGTCGAGGTCTCTGGCGCCGATCGCGTCGATCAGCTCCTCAAAGATTGTGGTACTCGTCATCGCGAGCTTCCTCTCTGCGCGTTTGCCGGTGTTCTTGATGTGCAACAAGGTGTCGTGCCGTCAGAGAGCTGTGCCTGTCCGGGGGATTTCCTCACCGGAGGAAATCCATCGCGCGGTGATGCGTGCCACCTCCTCGGCATGCTCGACCACGATCGAGTAGTGGTCCGCCTTGACATCCACGCACTTGAGGCTGTCGGGCCAGAGGCTGTTCAGGTGGACGTCGTCGGTGTGGGGGAAGGGTTCGGTCGCCCGGATCGACAAGGTGGGTGTGGTGGTGGTGGGGGGCAGCGGTCGGCCGCGCAACATCTTGTAGTGCCAGCCGAAGGCGGTGAGAGCGGGGTACTTCAGGGAGACGATGTCGGGCCAGGAGGCGAGCAGTGAGGCTGTCCCGCCGTTGAAGACCTCGTCGGGCAGGTCGTCGGGGACCGGAGTGTCGATCAGGACGATCGAGTGCGGCCGGATGCCCTCGGACTCCAGTTGGGCAGCCACCAGCCGGGCCGCCCAGCCGCCCGAGCAGTAACCCACCAGGACGAAGGGGGCGCCGTCTGCGCAGCCTTCGACGACCGGGGCCAGAACTCTGCCGAGAGCGGCGGGCGAGTCCGGCAGCGCGTCAGGGGCGTCGTAGCCGGGGTAGCGGAGAACGTAGACGTCGTGGGTGCCGAGGAACATCCGGGAGAAGCGTGCGTAGGTGAAGTTTCCGAGGAACGGTCCGAGCGACTCCAGGCAGATGAGTACCTTGTCGCCGGGGCCGCGGGAGAGCCGCAGTGGGGCAGGTGGGTTGGGGGCATCGGCGGAGCCGCTGTAGCGGGGGCGAAGCTGGGCGGTGGCGGCAAGGAATCCGAGCGCATCCACGGCCCGGCCGTCTTCGACGGATTGCCGGAACAGATCACCGATGGTACCGCTCGTGCTGTCGTGCGGTGTTGGCTCAGGAGCGTGCGTTGTGCCCTTGGCGCGTTGCGTCAGCTCTCCGTGCAGGTAGATGGCAAGGTCGTACGGGGTGGGGTGTTCGCTGATGACGCTCAGCTCGATGGCAAGGCCGGTGGTCTCTTCGAGGCCGTTGACGAGTCCGACCAGCATCTGGGAGTCAAATCCGATCTCCTGAAAGAGCTGGTCGTTCTCGATCTCGGTGGCAGGGAGAGCGGCGATGGCGGCGGCGTGGGTCTTCACCAGGGTTGCCATGAGGTCGATCTGTTCGTGGCTGGATGTCGGGGTGGGCTCCTGCGGCATGATGCTGCCTCCGTGGGCTCGGCCTTGGTCATCGGTCTTTGGCGGGTGTGGCGGCCGGCAGCCAGTACGGCTGCCGTTGGAACGGGTAGGTGGGCAGATCCGCCGGGAGGCGTGATCCCTGGGGCAGGGCAGGGGTCCAGTCGACGGGGACTCCGGCTGTCCAGAGGGCACCCAACGACCGCAGGAAGTCAGCTGGTTCGTCCGGGCCGTGGTGCAGCGTGGCGGTGGTGACAAGCCGTTCGGGCTCGCGTCGCCCGTTCGCGCGAGCGTCGGCGCGGTGCGCCTCGTCGGTCTGGATGACGGCGGGCAGCAGTACCGGCTGCGGGCTGACCTCGACGAAGCGGCGGTAGCCCTGGTCGAGCAGGAAGCGGGTGGTTTCCTCGAACCTGACGGGCTCTCGCAGATTGCGGTACCAGTAGTCCGCGTCGAGCGACCGGTGGTCGACGAGTTGGGCGGTGACTGTCGAGCAGAGCGGGACAGCGCCCTTGCGGGGCCGGACGTCGGCGAGGGCACGGAGCAGTTCTGTCCGGACGGTACGGATCTGTGAGGAGTGGGCGGCGACGCCCACCGGTAGCCGCTGGGCGTTGATGCCCTCCTCCCGGCAGCGCCGGAGCAGTTCCCGCAGGTCGTCCTCGGCGCCGGAGATGACGGCGGCGTCGGGGCTGTTGACGACGCCGATGGTCAGCGGCCGACCGAGCTGTGCGATCAGGGCCTCGGTCCGGTCGACGGACAGAGGGAGGGAGACCATGCCACCCGTGCCGACGAGGCAGGCGAGGACGCGGCCACGTAGGGAGACGACCTGGGCGGCATCCTCCAGGGTGAGGGCGCCGGCGACGCAGGCTGCGGCGATCTCACCCTGTGAGTGGCCGACGACAACGTCGGGTTCGATGCCGTGGGTTCGCCAGAGCGCGGCCAGGGCGACCATACCGGCGAACAGCAGCGGTGGGAGTAGTTCGGCCCGCGTCTGCTCCGTGACTGGAGCGTCCGGATCCAGCAGGACGGCCAGCGGTCGGCCGGTGAAGCGGCGCAGTGCTCGGTCGCAGGCATCGAAGTGCTCCCGGAAAACGGCCGAGTGGTGGAGCAGCCGACGTGCGGCGGCGGGCCATTCGATGCCCTGGCCCGGGAAGACGAAGGCGGTCCGGCCCCGCCTGCGGCGTACGGTGCCGTACACCAGGTTGTGGTGGGGGCGGCCGTCGGCGAGGGCGTGCAAGGCATCGATCAGCCCGTTTCGGTCGGCGGCAACGACGGTCGCCCGGTGGGGCAGTGCGGCGCGTTCGGTGGCGAGGGACCGGGCGACGTCAGCCGGGACCAGCGCCGGGTGGGCCCTCGTGTACGCGGAGAGCCGGGCACCCTGGGCGCGCAGCGCGGGGGCGCTGCGCGCCGAGATCAGCCAGGGGACGGTGTCTTCGGTGCCGGTGTCTTCGGTGCCGGTGTCTTCGGTGGCAGTGGCGGGCGGAGCTTCTTCGAGGATGAGATGGGCGTTGGTGCCGCTGATGCCGAAAGAGGAGACAGCCGCGCGCCGGGGCCGTCCGGTGGCGGGCCAGGGCCGGGGTTCGGTGAGCAGCTCGACGGCGCCGCTGGACCAGTCGGTGTGCGGGCTGGGCGGGTCGGCGTGCAGGGTTCGGGGAACGGTCCGGTGCTCCAGGGCCTGGAGCAGTTTGATGACGGAGGCCACTCCGGCGGCGGCCTGGGTGTGACCGATGTTGGACTTCAGCGATCCCATCAGCAAGGGCCGGCCGGCCGGGCGGTCCTGCCCGTAGGTGGCCAGGACAGCCTGCGCCTCGATGGGGTCGCCGAGCCGGGTGCCGGTGCCGTGTGCTTCCAGGACGTCGATGTCGGCGGGGCTGAGGCCGGCGTCCGCCAAGGCCTTGCGGATGACTCGCTGCTGGGCCGATCCGCTGGGGGCGGTCAGTCCGTTGCTGGCGCCGTCCTGGTTGATCGCGGAGCCGCGGAGCACGGCCAGCACCGGGTGGCCGAGCCGTTGGGCGTCGCTGAGACGTTCCAGGACAGCCAGGCCGGCGCCTTCGGCCATGCCCATGCCGTCGGCCGCCGCGCCGAAGGCCTTGCAGCGGCCGTCCGGAGCGAGGCCTCGCTGGCGGGAGAACCCGGTGAAGGGTTTAGGAGTGGACATCACGGTGATGCCGCCGGCGAGGGCCAGGGCGCACTCCCCCCGGCATAGTGCCTGGCGGGCCAGGTGCAGGGCGACCAGGGAGGAGGAGCAGGCGGTGTCGATCGAGAGGGCGGGGCCTTCCAAACCCAGTGTGTAGGCGATCCGGCCGGAGACGACGCTGGGGGCGCTGCCGGTGATGACATGGTCCTCGATCCTGCTGTCGGCCCAGGCGTCCCCGCCGTAGTCCTGCCAGGACACCCCGGCGAAGACTCCTGTGTCGCTGCCACGAAGGCTCGCGGGATCGATCCGGGCGTGCTCGAACGCCTCCCAGGCGACTTCGAGCAGCAGGCGCTGCTGCGGGTCCATGGCGAGCGCCTCGCGCGGGGTAATACCGAAGAAGCCCGCGTCGAAGTCTTGCGGGCGGTCCAGGAAGCCACCGTGGCGGGTGGCGGAGTGGGCGTGACCGTCCGGGCGGTCGGAGAAGAGGGCGTCGAGGTCCCAACCCCGGTCGGTGGGAAAAGCGCTGATGGCGTCGGTGCCGTCGCTGACGAGGCGCCACAGGTCCGCCGGGGAGGTGACGCCGCCGGGCAGGCGGCAGGCGAGGCCGATGACCGCGACCTGGTTGTCCTGGTTCGCCGGGGCTCGGCGAACGCGTTCGCGGAGTACTTCGATCTCGCGTACGGCCCGCTTGAGGTAGGTGCGGAGTTGGTCCGTCTCAGTGGTGGCGCGTTCCTGCGGGTGTGCGGGCATTAGCGGACTCCGTGATGCGCGCGTGGGTCGTGGGCTGCGCGGTCGGTGAGCAACAGCATGGGGCGGTCGGCGCGCTGAGCGGCGTCGTAGAGGGCGGGCAGCAGATCGGGGGCCGGCGGGCTGTCCGGGGGAAGCACCAGGAGGGTGGCGGCGCGGCCCGACGCACGGCGGTGCGCGACGACTTCCTCGAGGCGGGCGTGGTGACCGAGGAGGTCGTGCGGGGACCGGCGTGGGATGTCTGGAGACGTTGGGGCGAGGATCAGGAAGGCCCCCAGCGGAAGGTCCCGGGTCAGGCGGTCAAGAGTGGCGGCGGCGGTGAGGGCAGCCCCGGCGGCGGTGTGGACGACGGTGGTCAGTGGGGAGGACGCGGGGATGCCGCCCACCGCGCGGCGCAGCGCCTCGGAGTCGTTGGCGTCGGCGTCGATCATGTGCAGGCGGGTGTGCAGGGCATCGAGGCGGGTGCGGAGCTGCTCGGCCGTACTTCCGCCACTGTGGTT
Source organism: Streptomyces sp. TSRI0281 (assembly GCF_001905125.1). Classification (GTDB taxonomy): domain Bacteria; phylum Actinomycetota; class Actinomycetes; order Streptomycetales; family Streptomycetaceae; genus Streptomyces. The sequence goes on from NZ_LWLE01000018.1 coordinate 64,421, forward strand.
CGGGCCGACGAGCCAGATGTCATCAGTGCCGTACCGGGTGGCGAGGTGTAGGGCGAGCGGGGCGGTGTCGGAGACCGGGCCGGTGAGCAGGGCACTCCCCCGGTGCTCGGGCGGGGGCGGGATGCGCAGCACGATCTTTCCCGTGTGGCGGGCCCGGCTCATGTGATGGAAGGCATGGACGGCGTCGCGTACGTCGAAGGTGTGGACGGCGGGCGGGCGGAGCGCCCCCGTAGTGAGGAGTCGGCGCAGTTCGCTCAGGATCTCGCCGATGCGCCGCGGGCCGGCGTCCTTGAGTTCGAACGCCTGGTAGTCGACACCGAGGTGGTCGTCGGCGACCTGGCCTGGGTCGCGGAGGTCGGTCTTTCCCATCTCGATGAACCGGCCGCCGGGCCGCACAAGCCGCAGGGCGGCGTCCGTCGCCTCGTGGGCCAGCGCGTTGAGTACCACGTCGAGGCCCCGGCCACAGGTGGTCGCCAGGAACTGCTGCTCGAAGTCGGTGCTGCGAGAGGAGGCGAGGTGGTCATCGGCGATGTCCCGCTCGCGGAGCACCGGGTGTTTGGAAGGACCGGCGGTGGCAAACACCTCGGCGCCGAGGTAGTGGGCGATCTCGACGGCGGCGCTGCCGACGCCGCCGGTGGCGCAATGGATGAGAACGCGTTCGCCGGCCCGCAGCGCGGCAAGGTCGTGCAGCGCGTACCAAGCGGTGGCGAAAGCGACGGGTACGGCGGCGGCGCGCTCGGCCGACCAGCCTTGGGGAACGGTGACGAGCAGAGGTTCCTCGCTGACGGCGATGGGGCCGAACGCTCCGGTCAGTAGACCCATGACACGGTCGCCGGGAGCGAGGCGGCGGGCCTGCGGGCCGGTTTCGAGGACGATGCCGGCGCCTTCGGCACCCAACGGGCCGGGGTCACCCGGGTAGAGGCCAAAAGTGTCGAGGACATCACGGAAGTTGACACCTGCGGCCTGGACGGCGATTCGGACCTGGTCACCGACGAGCAGCCGTTCCACATCGGGGCTCGGTTCCAGGGCGAGGTTGTCAAGGGTGCCCTTGCCGACCAGGGTGAGCCGCCAGGGCTGCCCGCCCGGCGGGCTCAGCAGGGGCGGTCCGGTGACGTCGGGGAGTAGCCGGACGGCGCCGGCGCGGAGGGTGAGGATGGTGCCCGAGCGGATGGCTTGCTGTGGCAGGGGCGTGCCGAGGGCGGCGGAGACGGCGGGGAGAGAAGCGGTTTCCCGGTCGATGTCGATCAGGGAGAACCGGCCGGGATGCTCGGCCTGGGCGGCGAGCACGAGTTCGCGCAGCACTCCCTGGCCCGGTTCGGTGACGACATCGGCGCTGCGGGCAGTGACGGCGTCCTGGGTGAGGAAGACCAGCCGGGGTGCGCCCTTCTCGGCGAGGGCTGCCTGAACCAGGGCCGGAACGGTGCGGGCCGCGGTCTGGGACGCATCGTCCCTGGGCGTTGCGGAGTGCGGGACGACGAGTATGACCGGTGGCCACCTGGTGGTGCGGCGGGCCGTGGGTGCCTCGGACAGTGCGGGCCCGAGCGCGAGCAGCGGGACCTGTGGGTATGCCGCGGAAAGCTGCCCAGCGAGGGTGGATGGAGGGCCCAGGATTGCCCAGTCGGGCGGCGGGGTGGCGGCGGGGGCCGGAATCCACTCGGCTTGGAGCAGATCGACCTGAGCTGGCACGGTGCTCTCCTTTCCGGCGTGGCGTGGGCTGAGGGTCATTCCTGGGCCTGGTCGATCGCGGCGAAGAGGTCGGTGTCCCCGGCGTTCTCCGCCCAGTGAGCGGGCCGTGTCCCGGTCGAGTCGGGCTCGGCCGAAGTGACTTCCGCAGTGCCGGTCTGGGCCGTGGTGCCCTCGAGTGGGGCCGTCATGGTCCGCTCGGACAGCGTTTCGCGAAGGCGGGCTGCCAGGGCAGTAGGGGTCGGGTGGTCGAAGACTGCGGTGACCGGCAGGGCCGCGCCGGTTTCCTGGTTGATGCGATTGCGCAGTTCCACGGAGGTGAGTGAGTCGAAGCCGAGGTCGGTGAACGGGACACTGGGGTCGACGTCCGCGGTGGAGGCGTGCCCGAGGACTTGGACGACGTGGGAGTGCACCAGTTCGGTCAACAGCGTGTCCTGGTCGTGTGCCGCCAGCCCGGCCAGCCGTTTCTTGAGCGGCGACCCGTCGGGCTCTGCAGCGGTCGTGGGCCGTTGGACGGTCGACTGCTGATTCCCGATGGCGTTCCGCAGCAGCGGGGTGCGCTGGGCGGAGCCGCTGAGCCGTAGCGGCAGCAGTACAGCCTCCTCGTGCCGGAACGCGGTGTCGTGCAGGGCGAGGTTGTGCGAGGAGGGGAGCGGGGTGATCCCCAGCCGGTCGAGCCGGCGCAGCGCGGTGGCGTCGAGGCGGCCGGTCATCCCGCTGCGTTCGGCCCACAGACCCCAGCCGAGCGAGAGGGCCGGCAGCCCGAGGGCACGGCGGTATTGAGCGAAGGCGTCGAGGAAGGCGTTGGCAGCGGCGTAGTGGCCCTGGCCGGGGGTGCCGAAGGTTCCGGCGGCTCCGGAGTAGAGGAGGAACACGGCCGGTTCCCGGTCGAGCGTCGCCAGGTGGAGGTTGACAACCCCGTCGATCTTGGGGCGCAGGACGTTGTTCACCTGCTGCGGCGTCAGCTGGGTGATGGTGGCGTCGTCCAGGACCCCGGCCGCATGGACGACCGCTCCCAGCCGATGACCATCGAGATGGGTCGCCAGGGTGGCGTCCAGGTCTGCGCGGTCGGTGATGTCGCATGCGGCGACGGTGCATCGGGCGCCGAGCGCTGCGAGTTCGGCGGTGGCGTCGCCGGTGGCGGCCGCCTCGTGTCGGCTGAGGAGGAGCAGCCGTCGTACGCCGTGCTCAGTGACGAGGTGACGGGCGAGCAGGCGGCCGAGGGTGCCGGTGCCGCCGGAGATCAGGACAGTCCTGTCCGGGTCGTAGGGGCTCGGCGCGGGGGCCGGTGGGGCGAGGCGGGTGAGCCGGGCCAGGTGAGCGCTGCCGTCGCGCAGGGCGATCTGGGGTTCGGAGTCAAGGGGCAGGGATGCGAGGGTGTCCGGGTCTGGCGCCGTCCCGTCCAGGTCGAGCAGGGTGAACTGGTCGGGGTACTCGTTCTGCGCCGACCGGACCAGGCCCCACACGGCGGCGGCCGCGGGGTCGGGGACTTCTCCCGGGAGGGCCGCGACGGCGCCCCGGGTCGCGAGGACCAGGCGGAGCGCAGACAGACGGTCATCGGCGAGCCATTCCTTGAGCAGGCGAAGCGTCCGCCGGACGGCGTCGTGGGCGGCCAGGGCGGTTTCCTGGGGCGTCCGTTCGGCGGGAGCCGATTTCGGCGGGGTCAGGTCATGAAGGACGTACTCGGGTGTGGGCTCTTCTGTGGCAAGGCTTTCCGCGAATGTCGCAAGGTCTGCGTGGACGGGCAGGCCGGTGCCGTCGGCGGGTGCCGTCGGCCGGTGGCGGGGGTTGGCGGACAGCACGGCCGCCCGCGGTGGGCGGGGCAGCGACTCGGGGGCCGCCGGCTTCCAGGCCAGGTGGTAGACCCCCTCGCCGGCGAGGGGGTGGTGGGCGTTGTGGGCGGCCGCCGGCCGCAGGATGAGCGAGTCGAGGCGGGCCACCAAGTGCCCTGCTTCGGCGAAGACATCGACGGTGACACTCTGGTCGCCGACCCTGCGGATCCGGGTGCGCAGGGTGGTGGCGCCGGTGTCGTGCAGGCGCACCCCTCTCCATGTGAAGGGGAGCTCGACGGTGGCGGGCCGGCGGACCAGCAGCCCCTGCAGGGCCGCGTCCAGCAGCGCCGGGTGAACGGCGAACCCGCTCCCCTGCCGCCGGAGCTCCTCGGGAAGTCTGGCTTCCGTGAAGACGTCCTGGCCACGCCGCCAGATACCGGTCAGCCCTCGGAAGGCGGGCCCGTAGCCGTGGCCGATCTCCTCGGCCCGGGCGTAGAAGCGCTCAGTATCGACTGACACGCTGTGCTCGGGAGGCCAGGCAAGGGTGGGGATGGTGGGCTGCGGCGGTGGTTCGCCGACGAATCCGCAGGCGTGAACGGTCCACGGTTCACCGGTGACCGCGCTCTGCCAGCGGGAGCGGATGGTCACGCTCCGCCGCCCGGTGGCGTCGGGGCCGCCGATGGTCAGGTGGAGCTGGATGCTCTCGTCCCCGTCGCCGAGGTGCAGGGGGGCCAGGAGGGTCAGTTCCTCCAGGTAGGAGCAGCCAGTGCGCTGTCCGGCATGGAGTGCGAGGTCCACGAACGCGGTTCCGGGGAGCAGGACGCTGCCGTGGACGGCGTGGTCCTGCAGCCAGGAATGGGTATGCGTGCCGATGCGGCCGGTCAGGACCAGTCCGTTGTCCTCGGGCACCGGCAGAGCGAGGTCGAGGAACGGGTGCTCGACGGGGTCGACGCCGAAGGAAGCGGCCATTTCCCGCGTCGTGGCACCTCGGGATGTGTCGATCCAGAAGCGCCGGTGCTGGAAGGCGTAGGTGGGCAGGTTCACCGGCCGCCGGTCCGTCCCGGGGTTGAGCGCCTCGGTGTCGACGGCGACGCCGTGGATGTGGGCGTTCGCCAGGGCTGTCGTGAACCGGGCTGGGCCGCCCTCGTCCCGGCGCAGTGTGGGCAGGGTGGTGACGGGCTGCGTTGAGCCGTCCGCGCTCTCCAGGACGGCGCCGCACAGCAACGGGTGGGGGCTGGGTTCGACGAAGACGCGGTGGCCGTCGGAGAGGAGCGCCGCAGTGGCCTGGTCGAACCGGACCGGCTCGCGCAGATTGCGGTACCAGTAGGCGGCGTCCAGCGTGGTGGTGTCGATGGCCGTGCCGGTGACCGATGAGTAGAAGGCGATGTCGCCGCCGCGGGGGGCCACGGGGGCGAGCAGGTGGAGGAGGTCCGCACGGACCTCCTCCACCTGCGGTGAGTGGGCGGCATAGTCGACGGCGATACGCCGGGCCCGGACGCCTTCGGTCTCGCAGCTGTCCCGCAGGGCATCGAGGGCGGCGGCGGGACCGGCGACCACCACGGACCGGGGGCTGTTGACGGTGGCTATGGTCAGCTCGGGGTGGTGTTGCAGCCGCTGCTCCACCTCGTCGGCGGAGAGCTGGAGAAAGAGCATGCCGTTGGCGGTGCCCAAGCGGGTCAGGACCTTGCTGCGAAGCGCGACGACGCGGCAGGCGTCCTCCAGGGAGAGTCCCCCGGCGAAGCAGGCGGCGGCTATCTCGCCCTGCGAATGGCCCACGACGGCGGTCGGTCGTACACCTGAGGACTGCCACAGCCGGGCGAGTGAGAGCTGGACGGCGAACAGCGCGGGCTGGACGACATCGACTCGCTGCAGGGCCTGCTCGGCGTGCTCGGGGACGAGGACGTCGAGCAGCGGCCAGTCGGTGTGGGGGGCCAGCGCGCGGGCGCACTGCGCGATGCTGTCGGCGAAGACGGGGCTCGACTCCAGCAGCCCTGCCGCCATGGCCGGCCACTGGGAGCCCTGGCCGGGGAAGACGAAGGCGATCCGGCCGTCCGCCGCTTTGGCCTGGGCGAGATCCGGGTTGGGGCGCCCGTCGGCGAGGTCGCGCAGTGCCCGCAGTTGTGCGTCGAGGCCGGGTGCGGTGAGGGCGGCGCGGAACGGCAGCTGGGCGCGGGTGTTCGCCAGTGCGTGGCCGACGGCGGTGGCCGACGGCGGTGGACTGCTCTCAAGGTGGCTGTGCAGCCGGGCGGCCTGCCCCCTTAGCGCGGCAGGGGTGTGGCCACTGAGCAGCCAGACGGCGGGCGCCGATGGCTGGTCCGTTGGTTCGGGGACCGGGGCGTCGGGCTCCGGGGCCTGCTCGATGATGACGTGGGCGTTGGTACCGCTCACTCCGAAAGCGGAGACGGCGGCCCGGCGGGGGCGGCCGGTGTCCGGCCAGGGGATGGCACCCGTCAGTAGACGGATCGCACCGGAGTCCCAGTCGACGTGGGCGGTGGGGTTTTCGGCGTACAGAGTGCGCGGGAGAGTGGCGTATTGGACGGCGAGGACGGTCTTGATCAGGCCGGCGACACCGGCGGCGGCCTGGGTGTGGCCGATGTTGGACTTCAACGAGCCGAGGTACAGCGGCTGGTCGGCGGGGCGGTGACGGCCGTAAGTGGCCAGCAGCGCGTCGGCCTCGATCGGGTCGCCCAGGGTGGTGCCGGTGCCATGGGCCTCGACCGCGTCGATGTCGGCGCTGCGCAGGCCCGCGCGGTCCAGGGTCCGGCGGATGACGCGTTCCTGGGAAGCTCCGTTCGGGGCGGTCAGGCCGTTGCTGGCACCGTCCTGGTTGATGGCGCTGGCCCGGATCACCGCGAGGACGTGGTGGCCGTTGCGCTGAGCGTCGCTGAGGCGTTCGAGGACGACCATGCCGGCGCCCTCGGCGAACCCGGTGCCGTCGGCGTCGGCGGAGAAGGACCTGCAGCGGCCGTCCGGCGAGAGCGCCCGCTGTCGGGAGAACTCGATGAAGAGGCCGGGGGACGGGATGACCGTGACCCCGCCGGCGAGAGCGAGGGTGCTGTCGCCCTGGAGCAGGGACTGGCAGGCCAGGTGGATGCTGACCAGTGAGGACGAGCACGCGGTGTCGACCGATACGGCGGGCCCTTCGAGACCGAGCACGTACGCGACGCGGCCCGAGATGACACTCAGCGGCTTGCCCGTGGTGAGGTAGCCCTGCATCTCCTTCGGCGCCTCGTGGGAGCGCGAGCCGTAGTCCTGGTAGACGGCACCGGCGAAGACCCCGGTGCTGGTGCGACGCAGCGAGCTGGGGTCGATGTCTGCTCGTTCCAGGGCCTCCCAGGATGTCTCCAACAGCAGCCGTTGCTGTGGGTCCATGAACAGCGCTTCGCGGGGCGAGACGGTGAAGAACTCGGCGTCGAAGTCGGCGGCGTTGGCGAGGAAACCTCCCGCCGTGGTGTAGCTCTTGCCGGGCGCGGCGGGGTCGGGGTCGTAGAGGTCGGCCACGTCCCAGCCCCGGTCCTCGGGGAACGGTGAGATCGCGTCGGTGCCCTGCTGGAGGAGTGCCCAGAGCTGATCCGGGGAATCGACGCCGCCGGGAAGCCGGCACGCCATGCCGATCACGGCCACCGGCTCGGCCGTTGGGGCCGCCGTACCGGGCACTGCCTCGGGCGCCTCTTCCGCAGGGCTCAGCCGGGTGTGCAGGTATTCGGCGAGCTCGGCGGGGGTCGGGTGGCTGAAGGCCACGCCGGCCGGCAGCTGGAGTCCGGTGGCGTGGCCCAGCCGGTTGCGCAGTTGGACGGCGGTCAGTGAGTCGAGGCCGATGTCCCTGAAGGACCGGCCGGGAGCGATGCCGGTGGGCGTGCGGTGGCCCAGTACGTCTGCGGTGGTGGAGCGAACCAGGTCGGTGAGGTCCTGCGTGCTGCGGTCGGCTGCGGCAGCACGGCCTGCGGGGGCCTCGTCGCGGGCGATCCGGGCATCTGCCTCCCTGGCTGCCCGGACGGCGGGGATGTCGCCGAGGAACGGGGCGGGGCGGATCGCGGTATAGCGTTCGGCGAAGGTCGGCCAGTCGAAGCGGGCGAGTACGACGGCGGGGACAGAACCGGCCGCGAGGCCGGTCAGCAGGTCCACCGCCAGGTCGGGATCAATGGGCGGCAGGCCCCAGCCGGTCATCCAGTCGGCTCCGCCGGCTCCGAGGCCGCCGGTGAAGTAGCCCCAGGCGATGGAGCTGGCGGGCAGTGTCTCGGTGCGGCGCCGCTGTGCGAGGGCGTCGAGGTAGGCGTTGGCCGCGCCGTAGGCTCCGTGGCCGTCTTGGCCGACGGCCGCGATGACGGAGGAGAACAGGACGAACGCGTCGAGGTCTTGCCCGGCGGTGAGGTCGTGGAGGTGCTGCGCGCCGAGTACCTTGGCGGACAGGTTCTCGTCGATCATGGACGGGTTCAGGGCATCGATGGTTCCCGAGCGCCGGGCACCGGCGGTGTGCACCACGCCGGTCAGGGGGTATTCGGCGGGGACGGCGGCGAGTACGGCCGCGAGGGCGCTTCGGTCGCTGACGTCGCATGCGGCGACGGTGGCACGAGCTCCGAGCGCGGCGAGTTCGGCCACGAGCGGGGCCGCCCCCTCTGCCTGGTCGCCATGTCGGCTGATCAGCAGCAGGTGGGGTGCTCCGGCGCGGGCCAGCAGCTTGGCGGTGCGTGCGCCGAGGTATCCGGTGCCGCCGGTGATCAGGACCGTCCCCCGGGGTCGCCACGGCCTGCCGATCGGCAGGGCACAAGGTCGCAGTCGGGAAGCGAGGACGCCGTGGGCCCGCACTGCGAGGCAGTCCTCGGAGCCTGACTGTGACAGCGCCCGCAGGGCTTGGCGCAGGCTGTCCGGTTCGGGTGTCTCGGGGAGGTCCACGAGGCCCCGCCATTGTCGCGGGTACTCCAGGGCCGCGGCCTTGCCCAGACCCCAGAGGAGGGCCTGTGCGGGGTCTGCCGGGGAGTCCCGGTCGTCGACCCGGACGGCGGTCCGCGTGGCACACCAGAGCGGCGCGGTCAGCTTGGCGTCGTCGACGGCCTGCACCAGCAGGGCGGTATCGGAAAGTGCGGCCCAGAGGCGCGGGGTCGCCGGAGCAGGTGGGCGATGCGACAGGAAGGACACCACACCGGTGGTTGTCCGGCCGTCAGCGGCGTCGGCGATCCGCCGGGTGAGTTCGGCCCGGTCGGCGCCGGGGCGCACGCGCACGGTCCGGGTTGTGGAGCCGACTGCGGTCAGGGCGTCCGCCAGAGCCTTGGGCCACGGCTGCTGTTCGCCCTCGGGGACGGCGAACAGCCAATGCCCGGCGGCCGTCGGGCCGTCGGCCGCCAGCGGGGCCCACTCCGTGGTGAAGCACATGCCGTCCAGCCGGGAGAGACGTTCCTCCTCGCGCCGCCAGGCGGCCATGGCCGGCAGCAGGCCGCTGAGTGCGCCCGGGTCCTCGATGCCCAGCGTGGCCGCCGTGGCTTCCGCGTCCTGTCGCTCGACGGCGTCCCAGAGCCGGCGCTCGGAGGCGGAACGGGACTGCGAGCCGGAAGGCGCGGGGGGAATGGGCGCGGCCGGGAGCCAGTAGCGCCGGCGCTGGAAGGCGTAGGTGGGCAGCGGAACGGTCGGGCCCTCCCCGAACAGTGGTCTCCAGTCGACGTTCACGCCGTGGCACCAGGCCCGGGCGAGCGAGGTGAGAAGGTCCGCCTGGTCCCCGGCGTCGCGATGCAGAGAGGCGAGAGCGACTGCCTCCCGGGCCAGGCCGGGCACGCTCTCCGCCGTCTCCTGGATACCGAAGGCCAGCAAGGGGTGCGGGCTCATCTCGATGAAGGTGGTGTACCCGGCGGTGAGCAGGGCGCGGACGACGGGCTCGAAGCGGACAGTGCGGCGCAGGTTGCGGAACCAGTACTCGCCGTCCAGGACGGGTGGGCCGTCCTGGACGGTTGTCCTGCCCGTGACGGTGGAGTGGAATGCGGTGTGTGGCGCGTGGGGTGCCAGACCGGCCAAAGCCTGGGTCAGGGGGCCGTGCAGAGGATCGACGTCGGCGGAGTGTGAGGCGTAATCGACCTGGATGCGGACGGTGCGGACGTCGTCCTTGCCGCACTCGGCGAGGAAGTCCTCCAGGATGTCCCGTGGGCCGGAGACGACGGTCGAGGTCGGTCCGTTGAGCGCGGCGATGACCAGTTGCTCGTACCCTTCGCGCAGCCGACGCCCGACATCCTCGGCGGGTAGTCGTACGGATGCCATCCGCCCGTTCGTTTCCAGGGTGCCGACCAGTCGGCTGCGGACCACCGTGGCGTGCACGGCGTCCTGGAGCGTCAGGGCGCCGGAGGCCCAGGCGGCCGCGATCTCGCCCTGGGAGTGCCCGACGACGGCGTCGGGCATCACACCGTGGGAACGCCACACCTCGGCGAGACCGGTCATCACGGCGAACAGGGCGGGCTGCACCACGTCGTCGCGCTCCAAGGAGGGGGCCTGCGGTTCCTGTTGGAGTACGGCCCGCAGCGACCAGTCACCATGGGCGGACAGTGCCTGTTCGCAGGCGTCGATGTGGGCGCGGAAGACGGGTGAGGTCGCGAGCAGGCCGCGGGCCATGCCCGGCCACTGGGAACCCTGGCCGGGGAAGACGAAGACCGTCCGGCAGCCGGGGAGCGCGGTGGCCCGCACTGTGCCGTCCGGGTCTTGATCCGTTCCGGGCTCCTGCGCGAGCGCCTCCAGGCTCGACCGCAGGCTGCCGAGGCCGACGCCGACGGCTGCCGCCCGGTGGTCGAGTGCGTTCCTCGTCCTCGCCAGTGAGCGGCCCGCATCGCGAGGGTCGAACGTCGGCGCGCCGGTGAGAGCGGAAACCAGCCGGCCCGCCTGCGCCCGCAGGGCTGATGGGCTTGCCGCGCTGAGTGGCCAGACCAGGGCCGGGCCGCTCCACCCGGCGTCCTGCTGCCCGGTGCCGTCGCAGCACGTGTTGTCGGTGCCCGGCGCCGGGCAGGGTTCCTGTGGCGGCGCCTCCTCCAGAACGACGTGGGCGTTGGTGCCGCTCACCCCGAATGAGGAGATGCCGGCGCGGCGCGGGCGCCCGTCGTGTGGCCAGGGCACAAGGTGCGTCAGCAGACGCAGGTTTGCCGAGGACCAGTCCAGGCGCGGCGTCGGCCGGTCGATGTGCAGGCTGGCGGGCAGTTCCCCGTGCTGCAGTGCCAGCACCATCTTGACCAGGCCTGCGACGCCGGCTGCCGCCTGGGTGTGACCGATGTTGGACTTCAGGGAGCCGACCAGCAGGGGTCGGTCCGCTTCCCGGCCCACGCCGTAGGTGCGGCCGAGGGCATGGGCCTCGATCGGGTCGCCGAGCGTGGTGCCGGTGCCGTGGGCCTCGACGACGTCCACATCCGCGGCATCGACACCGGCGTCCGCCAGGGCCCGGCGGATGACCCGCTCCTGCGCGGGGCCGTTGGGCGCGGTGAGCCCGCTGCTCGCGCCGTCCTGGTTGACAGCGGTGCCCCGGATGACCGCCAGCACCTGGTGGCCGTTGCGGCGTGCGTCCGACAGCCGCTCCAGCAGGACCAGGGAGACCCCCTCGCTCCATGCGGTCCCGTCGGCGGCGGCCGCGAACGGTTTGCACCGCCCGTCCGGTGCCAGTCCGCGCTGGCGCGAGAACTCCACCCACATGCCTGGCGAGGACAGCACCGCCACACCGCCGGCCAGGGCCAGCGTGCACTCCCCACGGGCCAGCGAATCGCAGGCCAGGTGCACCGCCACCAGGGACGAGGAGCATGCCGTGTCCACGGTGAGGGCCGGTCCGGTGAGCCCGTAGGTGTAGGCGAGGCGGCCCGAGATGACGCTCGTGGTCGTCCCGGTGAGCGCGTAGCCGCCGGACTCGGCCGGGGCTTGGTGCATGCGTGGGCCGTACTCCTGAGCCGTTGCGCCGATGAACACCCCGGTGCTGGTGCCTCGCAGGGACTCGGAGGGGATGCCCGCCCGCTCCAGCGTCTCCCACGAGGTCTCCAGCAACAGGCGCTGCTGAGGGTCCATGGCGAGCGCTTCGCGGGGGGAGATCCCGAACAGCTGGGCATCGAACTGGCCGGCATCGTGCAGGAATCCGCCCGCCCGGACGTAGGTCGTGCCGGACACATCGGGGTCGGGGTTGAAAAGACCGTCGATGTCCCAGCCCCGGTCGCGCGGGAACGGCGATACGGCGTCTCGGCCCGACCGCAGCAGTGACCAGAGCTCCTGAGGGGAAGTAACGCCGCCGGGCAGCCGACAGCCGAGCGCCACTACGGCGATCGGGTCTCCGGTGAGTGCCGCACGTCCCTGCTGGTCGGCGGCGCCCTCCGCCGGCCCGCCGCTTTCGGCCGCATTGTCGAGGAGCTGTCCGAGGGCCCGACCCGCACTGGCGGGGTTCGGGTGGTCGTAGACCAGGGTCTGCGATACCGGCTGCCCGAGTGCCTCGGAGAGCGAGAGCGAGAGCTGTACGGCCGAGGCGGAGCCCATGCCGAGATCCTGGAAGGAACGGCGGGGGTCGATGAGGTCCTCCGCCTCGTGGCCCAGCACGAACGCGGTGCGGCTGAGTACCAGTTCCAACAGCGCCCGGTCCCGGCCCGGCCCGGAGAGGGCGGCGTCGGGCCCGGCGGGAGCATCGGACCCGGCAGTGCTGTCGCTGCCGTCGCACACAATGCCGGGCGCTTGGCCGGAACCGGCCGAACGGGTGCTGGCGGACAGCCGCGCCCGGGTGGTCGAGGCACCGGTCCGCGGTTCTTCTTGTGCTTCGGCCGGCGACGCGAGCCAGTAGGCACGGCGTTGGAAGGCATAGGTGGGCAGCGTGGTGCGCCGGGCCTGCTGCGGCGCGAAGTAACTGCCCCAGTTCACCGGCAGTCCGTGCAGATGCAGCCTGGTCAGGGTGGCGAGCACGGCATCGGGCTCCGGCGCGGTGTCACCGAGCAGGGACAAGGCAACCGGATGCGCCTCGTCGTCCATCGGCAGCGTCAGCCCGGCGAGCGCGGACAGCGTGGCATCCGGGCCGATCTCCAGCAGGTGAGCGGCGCCCGTGTCACCGAGGGTGCGCAGCGCGTCAAGGAAGCGCACCGGGTTGCGCAGGTGCGCCGCCCAGTAGTCGGCGGAGCGCAGGTCATCGGTATGGGCCCAGGTGCCGGTGAGGGTCGAGATGACCGGTAGCTCGGTTGCTCGGTAGGTCAATGAACCGGCGACGGAGGCGAATTCGTCGAGGACCGCGTCAACCTGAGGCGAGTGAAAGCCGACGTTCACCCGGAGGGTTTTGGTCCGCCGCCCGCGCCGCGCCAGTTCACCGCATACCGCCCGGACGCCGGCGGGCTCGCCGGAGATGACCGTCGTCCGCGGGCCGTTCACCGCGGCGATTGATACGTGCGGATGGTCGCGCAGCAGTGGCCGGACCTCGGCCTCGGTGGCGTGCAGCGACGCCATCGCGCCCTCCGGGAGCTGTCCCATCAGCCGCCCTCGGTTGGCGACCAACAGGGCGGCGTCCGCCAGGGAGAGCACCCCGCACAGGTGAGCGGCGGTCAGTTCCCCAAGGGAGTGGCCGATGAGGTAGTCCGGGCGCAGCCCCCAGGTATCCAGCAGCCGGAACAGTGCCGTCTCCAGGGCGAACAAGGCCGGTTGGGTGAAGGTGGTGTCGTCCAGCAAGGCAGCCTCGGGGCTGTCGGGCGGGGCGAACACCATTGGGCGCAGCGGTCGCGGCAGATGCGGGTCGAGGGCATCGGCCGCCTCGTCGAAGGCCGATGCGAAGGCGGTGAAGAGCTGGTGCAGTTCCCTTCCCATACCGGAGCGTTGGGTGCCCTGCCCGGAGAAGAGGAACGCGGTGCCCTCCCGGCCGCAGACTCGCCCGTGATGGACCCGGGGCGAGGGGGAGCCCTGCACGAGTGCCCGGAGTCCGGTGCGCAGCGAGTCGGGCCCGTCGGCGATCACGCCGGCGCGCCACTCGAAGGAGGTACGTGTGGTCGCCAGCGAGTACGCGAGGTCGCGGTTGTCCGGTGGTTGTGCTGCGGAGGTGAGCTGGGAGAGCAGTGCGGTGGCTTGGGCGTGCAGCGCGGCCCGGGTGCGGCCGGAGACCAGGTGGATCTGCTGTCCGGGCGCCGCCTGACGGGCGGGGGGCGATGTCCGGGGCGCTTCGGAGAGAACCACGTGGCAGTTGGTTCCGCCGAGGCCGAAAGAGCTTACTGCGGCTGTCAGTTGACGGTTCGGGTGCGGCCAGTCGCGCAGGGTGAGAGGCACACTCAGGTTCAGCTCTGCGAGCGGGATCCCAGGGGCCGGGGCCCGGAAGTTCGACTGCGGCACGATCGAGCGGTGCCAGACGCACAGGACGGTCTTGATGAAGCCGGCGATGCCGGCGGCGGCTTCCAGGTGGCCGATGGTGGACTTGACGGATCCGACGAGCAGCGGGCAGGACCCGTCGTGCGAAGCGCCGAGGGCGCTGCCGACCGCCTGCGCCTCCACCGAGTCGCCGATCGGGGTTCCGGTGGCGTGCAGTTCCACGAACTGCACCTCGTCCAGGGTGTTCGCCCGGGAATGGACGGCGCGCAGCAGTTGCTGCTGGGCGCTCACGCTCGGGTGGGTCAGGCCCGGTCCGCCTCCATCGTTGTTGAGGCCGGTGCCTCGTACGACGCAGTAGACACGGTCTCCGTCCCCTAGCGCGGCGGCCAGCGGTTTGAGGATCACGACTCCCGCCCCCTCGCCCGGTACGAACCCGTTGGCGCGCTCGTCCAGGGGGCAGCACTGGCCATCCGGTGAGAGTCCGCCGAACAGTTCGGCCCCGACCGTTCCGTCGGCATCGAGCAGCAGGCTGACACCTCCCACCAGCGCCAGGTCCGACTCTCCCCGCAGCAGGCTCCCTGCTGCCAGGTGAAGCGCCGCGAGCGAGGACGACTGGCCCGTGTCGACGGTCATGCTGGGGCCATTGAGCCTGAGGGTGTACGAGACCCGGTTGGCGATCATGCTTCGCTGGAGACCGGCGAAGGTGTGTTCTCCGGCGGCGCTTTGCCCGCGCTGCCGGGTCATCACTGCGTAGTCGTCCCGCATGGCCCCGAAGAACACGCTTGCGTTCTTCTCGTGCAGCTCACCCGGAATGATTCCGGCGTCCTCCATTGCCTCCCAGCACAGTTCGAGTGCTAATCGCTGTTGAGGGTCCAGCGCCGTGGCCTCCTTGGGGGATATACCGAAGAAGTCCGCGTCGAATTCCTCCACCCTGCCGATGAAGGCGCCTGCCGTGGGGCGGTTCGGGCGTGCGTCCGTCTCATCGGGCGGTTCACTCGTTATCGCGCTGGACCCCGAGCTCAGCAGGCTCCAGTAGTCACTCAGGGTCGGTGCCGCCGGGAACCTGCAGCTCATACCTATGACAGCGATCCGCTCGTCCATGCCGGCCGCTCCTCCTGCGATGGGTCCGATGTGCCGGAAGGTAAATTATTTTCGGTCCGGAGCCCCGGTGAGGCGCCCGCGGGACCGCTCTATTCGGCGACAGCCGTGCTGTAGGTCCAGCAGAAGACCGACACCGGAATTCCGTTCACATACTCCTCTTCGCCGCTTAGCTCGAAGTGATGGTTCTGGCCGTAGAAGGTGACGAAGGCCCGGGTTCCTTCCACGTGCACGTCGCAAGTCCGGGGGTGTTTCGGAAGGTCGGACGGCCCCCCTTTGAAAATGATCGGGTAATCGCCTTCGGCTGGACTATGGGTGGGCATGAACGGATGGCCTCCGTTGCCTCGCAGTCGCGGGAGAAAAGCGTTGTGGGTGAGAGGGGGATCGTCCGCCGGACACTCGCGTGCGGACGCCATCGCGGCTCGCCTTCGAAGGGCAAGTCCTCGGCATTCCGTTCCACCCGGTTCGGTGGCTTCATCGCCGGGGGTGGGGTCGCCCTGTCAGTAGATGACTGGTGGCCACCTGCGCGCAAGTAGTTCAGCGGGCGGAGACGTTGCAGACGTCGCACGCTTGTGAGCTTGTGAATCTATTGAGCGGATGCCGGATCCAAGCCGGGCAGACCGTCGCCGTTTCTCCCAACACCCCCTATGAGTATGGTGATTTCAGGGTGAATCACCTTGGAAATCTCACCTCGCCGCGCCATCGTCGGAGTTTCGAGGACCGCCGGTGAAGGAAGGAACGTCATGACCGCGCACACTCCCAACCCCCGTCTGCGGGCACTGCTTGACGAGGCTTCCTGGACGGGGCAGCGCCTGGCCGAGGCGGTCAACGCCGTAGGCCGGGAACGCGGCATGGCGCTGACGTACGGGCGGGCCACGGTGTCCCGCTGGCTGGCCGGCACCCGGCCGCCCCCACAGATCTCCACCCTGGCTGCCGAAGCCCTCGCCCGCCGGATCGGACGGCCCGTCACCACTGCGGAGACCGGCTTGATCGGCCTCACCTCCCCCGCGGAGATGGCTCTCGTCCGCGGTGACCGGCGCGGTGTGCTCGAGTTGACCGAACTGTGCTCCGCCGACACCGATCCCACCCGCTGGCCCACACTGCGTCACACCGTCTACCACGTGGCCCAGCTCTCCATGCCCGAATGGGGCAAGGAGACGCCGGTGATGCAGCCTGCACACGCGCCAAGACCTACCACCGGCCTCGGCCCGCCCCAGGCCGAGATGGTGGAGGCGATGACCACAGCTTTCTGCACGGCGGACATCGCCTTCGGTGGCGGGCACACCCGCACCGCCGTTGTTGCCTATCTTGCGGGCGACGTCACCCTTTGGTTGCGGACCCACCGTGCGGTGGTTCACGACCGGCTGCTGTCCGCCGTCGCGCTGCTGGTCTGCCTCGCCGGATCGATGTGTTCCGACGAGTATCTGCACGGGCTCGCTCAGCGATACCAGCTCGTCTCGCTGGGCCTGGCCCATGAGTGTGGGAACGGCGAGGTCGGCGCGATCGTCCTGTGCACCATGAGTGAGCATGCCTACGGTCTGGGCCACCTGCGAGAGGCCCATATGCTTGCCGAGCTGGCCGTCCGGGAGCAGGGCCGGGTCGCCCACATGACGGCCGCGTTTCTGCATGGCCAGCTCGCCGTCACCACGGCAGCGAGCGGAGACCGCAGAGGCGCACTGGCCCACCTGCGACAAGCCGAGCGCCACCTTGCGAGAACAGATACCTCCAGCTGCGGCCCCGGCACATACCATCCGGCCGAACTGGCCCGCCACCACGCCGAGGTCCTCACCGCGACCGGCGACCTCAACGGCGCGATCGAATCCCTCAAAGAGTCCGTTCTCCACTGCCCGCCGTCTGAGCGGCGCGCCCGCGCGCTCACCACGGCCCGACTGGCCGAACTCCAGATCCAGGTCGGACTGGTCGAGGCCGCGAGCTCCACCGCGCAGGGATTCTGCCGGGACTACCCGTATCTGCACTCCGCTCGCGTGACGGCCGCATTGGAACTGCTCCGCGCCCGCCTGGCTCCCTATCGCCGCACCGCCGGCGCCCGCGAGATGCTTGACCAGCTTGAGGTGCTGACCCGCCGAGGCGCCTCCTGACCTCACCGGGTTGAGCGATTGGAAGACCAGGACATCGCAGCGGTCGGGCGTGGGCGTACTCGTCTTCGTCCTTCCCTGTCCATATGCTCAGGTCGGGGTCGATGACGAGATCGACCGTCAGGTCGAAGGTGTCGAACCCGGCCTCGGTGCGGCGGGTGGGGTGCTCGAAGTTGACGTACCAGTTCCGCAGCCCGGCCGCGGTATAGAAGGCGTTGAGGCTGAACCACGCCGCCGCGCCGGCGGCGGCTTCCACCGCAGCAGCTCCGTCCCCTGCCACCCCCCGGGCGCAAGCTCCCTCCCCCGACGCCATCGCTGCTGGGGTGTGTGCAGTTCAAGCGCCGCGCCATGTTGGGGTGGATTCGGCGGCAAGTCTGCGGGTCATGAGGTTGATCATCGCGAGGTGGATCATGGCTTCGGACCGGTGTGGGTGGGCTTCGTAGTCGCGGGCCGGGCGCCGGTGGTTCATGAGCCATCCCAGGGTCCGCTCGACGGTCCAGCGGCGGGGCAAAACGGTAAATCCCCTGGTGGTGGGGTCACCGCGGACTATGTGCATGTCGATGCCGAGGGTGGCGGCGTGCTCGACGAGGTGCTGGCGGGTAGCCGCCGTCGACCCAGGTTTTGCGGATGGTGGGATGCTCGGCGGCGATCCGTTCGATGAGGGTTCGGCCAGCGGTCGAGTCCTGCACGCTGGCCGCGGTGACCAGCACGCCGAGGAGGAGTCCGACGGTGCCGATGACGATGCCCCGCTTGCGGCCGACGATCTCCTTGCCTGCGTCGATGCCTTGCCCGGGTGGCGGGGACGTTGGTGGAGGTTTTGATGCTCTGGGAGTCGATGACGCAGGCGGTGCGGGCGAGACCACGGCATCAACACCCCACCGGCACCAACAGAACCTCGAGAAGCACCCGCCGCATCAAAAAACCGAGTCACAAAGCACCTGAAACTTTGTCAATAGAGGGCGGGCAGCGCGGCGGCGCCGCTTACCCCGTTCCCGCAGGACAGACGCAGGCTCGCTCCGCCATTCGGGCGACCAGCCGGAGCCGCTGGCTGTTCTAGGTGTTACTGGCTTCATTCGCAGTCAGCTGTCTGCTGCGGTGACCGGCCCCTGAGAGGCGTCGGCGTCGGCCTGCTCGTCGAGACGTCGGCGGGCGTCGTCCCAGGTGAGCGGAAGGTCATCGGTGGAGACTTCCCAGAAGGTGAAGGTCGCCGTGCGCATGGTGGGCCGTACGGTCTCCATGATGCTCCGATGGGGTTCGGCCCCGGCGAAGACGTAGAGCGCGTCGCGGTTCTCCCACGCGGACAGGGTCAGGAAAACGCCGGACAGGGGCTGGGCGACGAGGGAGGCGCCGAACACTCCCGGGGCGGAGCGCACCTGCCGCCATGCCTGCATGGACTTCCAGAAGAACCTCGGCACGTCCCCCCGCGACCTGAGCGTGAAACGGGACGCCATGACGTACGCCCCGGTGTGCGGCGGAGCAGGGTTCGGCGTCGCCCAGAGAAGCGTCGGCATGCCGTCCCACCTCTTTGCCGGCACTGAGGCTCCGCAGTCGCTCCCCAGGTCCTATGACCGTGCGAAACACACGGAGCGCGGAACGATCCGGCTCACGCACTCATTCTCGGTGCCCCTGTGGGCACCGCAAGCGCAGTCCGAGGCCCGCAGCCGGGCGGGTTGCCGCCGACGGGGACTGCCTGCGGATGATGCGCCTGGCCATGAGTGTGATGGCGGCGCAGGTAATCAGCGGGGTCTGTGCGACCGGACCCGTCACCGCCGTCCGATGCGGTGAACCCTCCGACCCGGCCGACGCCGTCCTTGGCGACCGCTGCCCCGGCACGTCGCACCAGTCGCACCGGCCTCAACTCTGGGGTCCTCCGCCCGGCTTCGCCGTCTTCGGGTGCTGGGGCGGTGTACGGGAGTACCGCACCACTCCACCCACCGGGAGGACCCGCGTGATCGAGATCGTGTACGACGGCCAGGACCACCACGAGGACTGCATGTACCCGACCTTCAGCGACCCGGAGCCGTGCCTCTGCGAGGAACTCATCGCGGACGGGATATGGCCCCAGGAACCGGACGGAGCCTGACGGGCGCGCCCTGCGGCCGTCGCGGCGCCCCCGGGGCGGCACAGCGCCGACGGACCCGTGCGGGTGAACATCACGGGCCGTGCCTGAACGGGTGCCGCCTGCGGCGAGCTGCGCTGTTCTCGCACCATTGCCGGAACCAGCTGGAACGGAAGCCCACCGCACAAAGCGCCCCGTGCCTGGGCGGGCTGCAGAAGAAGACGGACGAATCCTCTTCAGCAAGGAGCACCCATGAGCGCGGTCGACGACTTCCTCGACATCCTCTCCGGCGCACAACTCGACTGGTTCAAGCGCCAGCCCAAGGTGAAGCAGGCCGCGATGGCCGCCTCCTGGATGGGCAGCGGCAAGACCCCGGGAGACATTGTCCAGGACAACGGAGGCCCCGCACCCCAGGGCGGCGCGGACACCATCCCGGCGGTCTGATACACCGCCCGGCTCCCCGTCCGGTCCGGGCGCCCGCGCGCCCGGCTCGCCGCACGGGGCGTGGGTGGAAATCCCCGGTGTCGCACGCGTCATGGGCGTGTGACACCCCGCGCAGGTGCGTGAAGCGCGACGGCTGTCCTCGGTCGAGCAGCGCCAGACACCCGGCTGCCGCCGCTGAGCGGACGGCACAGCGAGCGGAGGGCCCGGCCGCCCCGCACGCACGGTCGCCGCTCGCGTCCCGCCATCCCCAGGCGGACGAGGACACCTCTCCCCCGGTGGAGGGGGAGGTGTGGGCGCCATTCCGGCGGGAAGGGGTGCGGCGCTCGCGCGGTACCCCCAACGAGAAGGCGCCGGAACGGCCGGTCCCGAGGAAGCACGAAGAACTGGTCGAGGTCAACAGCCAGGAACACGTGGTGAAATTCGGTGTGTTCATCAGCAACACACCACAAGCCGACGCGACCGGCTCACCCCCGAGCAGCGTCAGGTCCTCGCCGAGCTCGGGGTGGGATGGCCGTAACACCGGCCGTGGCCGGTCGTTGAACCGGCCGGACACGTCACAGTGCAACCGCGAGACCCCGGGCGTAGCGCTTCAGTTCAAGAGGTCGTTGCGACACCCCGTCCGTAGGGAGTTGCAGTGGACTTCGAGATCCGGGAGGACCGGAGGCCGCAGGGGCCCAGGAAGCTGCTGAAGGAGC
The DNA here is from genome assembly GCF_001905125.1 of Streptomyces sp. TSRI0281. GTDB lineage: Bacteria > Actinomycetota > Actinomycetes > Streptomycetales > Streptomycetaceae > Streptomyces. Next base: position 84,537 of record NZ_LWLE01000018.1, read on the forward strand.
GTGAGCTCTACCTTTCCTTGTGGATCAGGGAATGGGGAACGCGCAGGCCTGCCGGATCGTGGGAGTGCACGAGCGGACCGGCAGGGATTGGCGTTACGGACGGCCGGAGGGCCGTGTGAAGGGGCCGCGACCGCGGGCGAAGGAAGCACCGATGACCAGTGAGAACGTGACCGAAGGCGAGGCCGCCGAGCCGGCTGATTGACGAGTTGACGAGCTGGTCTCCCGGGCTCAGGCCGAGGGTCTGCAGCTGACCGGCGAGGGTGGGCTGCTGCAGCAGCTGACGAAGCGACTGCTGGAGTCCGCCCTGGAGGGCGAGATCAGCGACCACCTCGGCTATGACAAGCACGACCCGGCCGGGAAGAACGGCGGCTACAGCCGCAACGGCACCCGGGCGAAGACCGTCCTGACGGACGTCGGTCCGGTGGAGATATCCGTGCCCCGCGACCGGGACGGATCTTTCGAGCCGAAGATCGCCAAGAAGCGGCAGAAACGTCTGACCGGCGATTTCTCACACGGTCACATCAACGACGTTGACAAGCACACGAAGCTCCTGGCGGCACGGGCGATCTTGGCCGATATCCCGTCTACCCGGAGCTTCGTTGTTCCGTGCAGCCAGCCAACCCGCGCCGCACACAAGCAGGTTGGAAAACGCTCACTCTCCACACCCAAGCCGTTGACCAGCACGGATGAAGAAGTCCGGGGAACACTAGAGGCAAATCAGAGTGCCTGTCAGAGCGCGTTCAGCCCTTCTGGAGCCACAGCTTGAAGCTGCTGCCGCTCCAGTGGCAGTCCCAGCTGTAGACGTTCGAGTAGTGGCGGGCGCCCGTTCATTCGGTGCTCCGGGGCATGGTCTTGGGCGCCTCGGCACCTACGATGGCGTCGGGGTTCAGCTCCTCGACCAGGCGGTACAGCACCTCGTGAAGGGCCTTCTTGTCGTCCGGTGAGAGCGGCGAGGTCGTCTTGGACTCGACCCGACGCAAGATCGACTCGGCTCGGGTTGCAGTGGCACGCCCCTCGTCGGTGACGTACAGACACATGCTGCGGCGGCTGGTCGGGTGCGGCTCACGCAGCAGCAGCCCCCGCTCGACGAGTTGGCTCACCGCAGCTCCCATCGACTGGGCCGTGATACCGGAGCGGCGCGCGATGTCCGCCGCGGAAACTCCCGGGGTACGGGCAGTCTGTGTCAGCGCGTTGTGCTGGGCGAGGGTGAGGTCCTCCGCGCGCAGCTCCCGCTCCAGCCGTCCGGCGATGATCTTCGAGAACTGCCAGGCGAGGTATCCGGTGGTGGGGAACGCTGCGTCGGTCACGGTCTCAGTTTAACGAGAACGCAACTTACTGTTTGCGGGCGTTGCGGCCCGGCCCACAAGGGAGTGGTCCCGGGCTTCACGCAGGCGTCGCCGTCCCCGCGTACGACGCCTCCACCGGTGCGGGTGTCCCATGCCGCACCGCGACCGGTGGATTCCGTGGCCTGCTCGTGGCCGAATCACGGCCGCGGACAGGCAAGTCAGCCGATGGCTCGGCGGCGTGGGACACGGGCATCGCGCCAGTAGAGCGTCGCGGCGGCGACCAGGGTCCAGGCCGTCAGGACGACGATGCCGATGGTCAGGCCGTCGTTGTTGAAGTGGGACATGCCCTGAAGGGCTCGTACGCCGACTCCCACCGGAAGGATTTCGGAAAGCGGCTGCAACCAGCCCGGCAGATAGGCGCTGGGCAGGGTGCCGCCGCTGGTGCTGTTGCCGAAGGTCAGCAGCACCACCGAGGCCAGCGACATCCCGGCCTTGCCGAACAGGCGCATGAACACCATGGTCGTACCGCCGACCGCTGCGGCCATCAGCGCGATGATCCCCGCGATGCCCAGGAAGGGGCCGGGCAGCGCGGCGAAGCCGAGGCTGCCGGCGATCAGCGCCACGATGATGCCGCCGAGGAAACTGAAAAAGGCCAGGCTGGCCATCCGCCACCGGTACTGCAGGCGGGGCGCCATCTGGTAGGTCATCATGCCGAACAGGAAGCCGGCCAGGACGACGCCGAAGCCGGCGTAGAACACCGACATGCTGCGTGTGTCACCGGCCGAGGCCGGGGCGACGTCGTGCTGGCTCAGATGACCGCCGCTCGCCTGAGCGACACCGGAGAACGCGCCCGTGACAGTGGACGTCACGGACGGACCGTTGGCGCCCGCGTACAGCAACTCGGCGGATTTCCCGGCGCCCACCACGTAGGCGGCGTAGACAGTCCGGTCCTGTACCGCGCGGCGCGCCGCATCCTCGTCGGCGTAGCCCTTCACCTCGAAACCACCGGGCAGCCCACGCTCCAGACCCTGGGTGACCTGCGCAAGCTGGGCGGTCGTGCCGACGACGGCGACCGGCAGGTCATGCGGCTTCGGCGCGTGGAATGCGGCCAGGAACACGCTGACGAAGATGGAGCCGATGGCCAGCACGATCGCGACCGGCAGTAGGACGCCCTTCACTCCGCCGGCCCCCTGCTGAGGGGGCGCGGCGTCCATCGTCGGTGGATGGTGCGCGTGACGTGATTCGAGGGTGGTGGAGGGTGCGGGCATTGCAGGGCGTCCTCGTTTTCTCGCTATAAGGTGCCTTCCAATTGTAGCTCAAACCATAAGGCACCTTATTGTCTGGACGCGGCGGTTCCGCCGTCGACCCGCACCACGGCCCCGGTCACGAACCGTGCATCGTCGCTGGCCCCAGCGACGTACTCCGTTTCGGCGACCCGCTTCAGGGGTGCGCGGTCCGCCAGGACGATCCAGGCGAGCGCGAACATGAGGGCGGGCCGAGGATCCGGTTGATGACCAGCGAGGAGACCATCAGCTTCCGGTCGCCCGTGACCGCGTCGAGCTTGTCGTAGCGGGCCTTCGCCAGCACCGGATACATCATGATCAGCAGGCCGACCGCGATGGGCAGGGAGATTCCGCCGACTTCCACCTTGACGAGCGCGTCGTTCAGGCCGGGGATCAGGCGGCCGAGCCCGACCATGGCCAGAAGGATCCAGACCGCGAGGAAGCGGTTCAGGGTGGAGAGCTTCGCGACGACCGAGGAGTCCTCGAATCCTCACCATCGACGCAGTCAAGGCCTCCGACATCTGCATCACCATGGGCTGCGGCGACACCGGCCCCCGACTTCCCCGGCAAGCACCACCTCGACTGGAAGCTCGAAGACCCGCAGGCCAGGGTGTCGAATCCGTCCGGCCGATCCTCGACGAGATCAAGACCCTCGTCGAGAACCTGATCAACGAGATCACCCCGGAGCCCGCCGCGTGAACGACATACGCGAGGTAATCATCATCGGCTCCGGCTCCGCCGGATACACCGCCGCCCTCTACACCGCCCGCGCCCAGCTGAGGCCCCTCTGTTCGGCAGCAGCACCCTTCGTCGGCGGCTCCCTCACCACCACCGAGGTCGAGTACCTCCCCGGCTTCCCCCAGGGAGTCGACGGCTCAGACCTCATGACCAACAAGCATGGGAGACGAAACTCGCAGCGCTCCGGTCCTTCCGCCGGGCCCATGGGCACCTCGCACCCCGGCAGGACGCCGTCCAGGGCGAAGCGGATGACGATCTGGTGGCGATCGGGCAGCTGATGGCGAACCTGCGGCGCAAGGACGGCCTGGGCAAGGACCCCGAACGCGCCGAGATACGCGCCGAGCAGTTGGCTAGTGCGTCGGCCACGAACGTTCGCCGGGTCGGGTGACACGCCGGTCGATGTTCGGGGTGCCAGGGTCTGTCGGCCTCACTCTCGATGACAATGTGATTGCTGCTGAGAGTGAGGCCATCGATGGCAGAGCCGGTCCGAGCACGGCGGTTGACTGATCAAGAGGGGCAAAGACTCCAGCAGATCGTCCGACGGGGCCGCCATGAGTCCGTGCGGGTTCGTCGTGCACTGATCATCATGGCGTCGGCGTCGGGCACCCCGGTAACGGCGATCGCCCGGTTGGTCGCCGCGCACGAGGACACCGTCCGGGACGTCATCCATGCGTTCAACGAGAAGGGCCTGGCCACGCTGGACCCTCAGTGGGCGGGAGGCCGTCCCCGCCTGATCGGCGATGACGAACGCGAGTTCATCATCGCGACGGCCAAGACCCGCCCAGTGACGCTGGGACGCCCGTTCACGCACTGGAGTCTTCGCAAGCTCAGCGACTACCTGACCCGCAACCGGATCCGGACGGTGAGGATCGGCCGGGAACGGCTCCGGCAGATCCTGCGCGAGCACGGGATCTCCTTCCAGCGAACCCGCACCTGGAAGGAGTCCAAAGATCCCGACAAGGAGGAGCGGGTCAGCACATCGGGGACGGTGTGGTCGAGCTTGCCGGACAGGAGGAGCAGCGGCCCCCGGGACTCGTTTCCGGTGTTGACCTTCGCCGCGGAGTTCGGCGTGAAGTTGCCGAGTGCCAGCTGGAACAGCGGGCGGGCGGGGCTGGGGATGGTCCACCGCTCGAACAGCTCGTTCGACTCTTCCTCGGGTACGGCGTTGGCGAAGGCGTACCGGAACTGTGCCTGGTTGAGGGAGACGGCGCGCTTGGTATTGCCGGGGTGGCGCAGGAATGCGAAGGTCGATTTCGCTGGGCCGGGCCGATGGCTTTGACGCCCTTGATCTGGCCGGGGGAGATCGCGACGGCTGCCGCGCCCAGGCCCTGGCCGAGCAGGTGCTGGGTGATGAAGCCGCCGACGGAGTGTCCGACGAGCACGGGCGGGGTGTCGAGGGTCCGGATGATCTGGGCGTGTGCCTCGGAGATCTCCGCGAGCCCGACGCCGGCCTGGTCCGCGGGGCGGCGTCGGGCCTCGGCGACGGTCGCCGGGCCACTCGGGCATGATCGGCTCGTACCCGGCGTCGCGGAACGCATCCGCCCACCCCTGCCAGCTCGTCGAGTGGAGCCACAAGCCGTGGATGAATACCACGGGAGTGCGCTGCGTGGTCATAGCGGTCTCCTCGTAGGCGGCAGTCTCCGGGCGACATGCCCCAGGGGCCACGAAACGCCAGGAGAATGGAGCGGGTGCCACTCCTACGGGGCAGAGTCGGTGCCCTCCCTGCTCTGTACGAACTATCCCATTCCATCGGATCTGGGTCGTGCTTGCACGTTCACAGGTCCACAACGGTGGCGGGGCAACAGCATGCGACCGCCCCCTGCACACCGGGCCCTCGTCGTGCCGGTGTATACCGTCATCCGCTCAGACGGCTTGGCCGAGGCAGCACCCACGGCCCTTCATCCGGAGCCCTTTCCGTCCTTCCGCGCGTCACTGCCCCGCCCCCGCGTCGGGGACCAGGCGGATGGGCGGGCCGCGTCCGGGTTCCAGTCCCTGTTTGGCGTCAGCCCCGGGGGCTCCCGGGACAACGCCCTCACACCGCCCGCCCTGGGAGCCCTGGCACCCGCACCCGTTCGTCGAAGAGGTCGCCCTGCGCAATGCGGCACGACGCGGTTCCCTGCCCGACGGGCGGTCCGCTGGGCGCGATTCGAAAATCTGCAGGCAGCCCCGCCGCGAGACCGCCTGAGCAGAAACGCCCGGAGTACACCCGGGTCTGCCGGTGGAGCCGGGGCCGCGGGTCGGGCCGCGGCCGACGGCTACGGCTTCGGCTTCGGTGTGCCGCGGTGGTGTTCGGCGTTGATGCGCTGGGCTTCCTCCAGCTGGTCTTCGAGGATGACGATGCGGCAGGCGGATTCGATGGCGGTGCCCTGGTCGACGAGTTCCCGGGCGCGGGCGGCGATGCGCAGCTGGTAGCGGGAGTAGCGGCGGTGGCCGCCTGCGGAGCGGAGTGGGGTGATGAGGCGGGCTTCGCCGATGGCGCGGAGGAAGCCCTGGGTGGTGCCGAGCATTTCGGCGGCCCGGCCCATGGTGTAGGCGGGGTAGTCGTCGTCGTCGAGACGGCCGAACGAGTCGTCTGCTGTCATGTCACCTCTCTGTGGAACACGCTGGAGGGGCCCGGGTGCCATGTGGCACCCGGGCCCCGAAGGAACTGCTACACCA
>NZ_LWLE01000019.1 GCF_001905125.1 Streptomyces sp. TSRI0281
GAGGTGGGTCAGTTTTGATCCGCTGTCAGAGGGTCACGATTCACCCGTCGCCGACAGGCACGGCTTCGTGGGTGCCGAGGACGTGGTTGCGGGCGAATCGGAGACAGCGACGCGGGCGCGGGTGCACGAGTCCCTGAGCGCCGTGCGGGAGGCGTTCGGGCTGCCGCAGGAGCCTGCCCTGAGGGACGTGACCGTAGGCATCCGCCCGATCCCGACCGGCAACGGCATACTCTGCGCACCGCTGGCGAATGCTCCGGGAGTCGTCGCACTTGCCGCGCACCCCGGTGTGACGCTCGCGGCCTCGCTGGCCCAGCGAGCGGCGGAACACGTCGGCGACCCCGATCCCCGATGGCGAAGGGATGATGTGGGAGCCGAGGAATGAGGCGTGGGAGACGAAGCTCGCCGCGCTCCGCAGCTTCCACCGCCACCACGGGTACCTCGCACCACGGAAGGACGCGGTACGGGGCGAAGCCGAGGACGAACTGGTCGCCATCGGGCAGCTCATGGCGAACCTGCACCTCCACAGTCCCACGTAACTCAGGTGCGGGAAAGCACCGAGATTGAGGTTGGGAGCTGAACGGCCCGGCCCGCGACTGACCTGGTCTGCGGACGGGCAACGACAAGGGAACGCAACACGGCGTGACTCGTGGCCGCCGCAGAGTGGGCGGCAGCAACCTCGGCGACTCCTCCACCGCCCAGCAGGTGGCCTCCGGCTTCGGCGCCTCGAACCCGAACAATGGCGCGCAGTCCAACGGCTCCGGCTTCACCGCCCTCGGGGAGTCCAACTCCCACGAGTCGCTGGTCTGGAACCCTCTCCCGTAGCGACCGTCCCCCCAGCAACACCGGCACACAAGTTGAGCCCGTCCTCCGCACCAGAGGGCGGGCTCACCCACGTTCGCGTGGGCGTCGGACACTGTCCGAGTAGCTGCGCCACGTACGCGTGGTCCGTGGACGCTCCTGGGTACGCGGCAGTTCAGACGGCCCGGGTGGCGAGCGCGGCTTGCGGCCGGTCAAGGGGTTCGCTACCACACCCGCACCGCAGCGGCCCGGACCCAGGGCGAACCCTCAGGCGTCATCGCCATGGTCACCGCGGCAAGGCCATTGATGCCCTGATACGCCAGCGGTTCCGCCGCTTCTACCTGCTTCGTGACGCCGGTGGAGTGGCTGACCGGCATGAAGACGCAGGTCGCGTCCATCAACCCGACGGGACCAGCGCCAGCGCCTCGTTCAGGTGATGCTCGGCGATCCCCCGCATGAACTCCCGGTCGGGGAAGTCCCCGTCGAGCAGGCGCAGCGGGCCGGCTGTCAGCGACAGATGCTGGGTGAGTTTGTAGAGTGCGAGGCGGTCCTCGTCGAGGCCATCCACCGCCAGCTGCTGGTACTGGCTGTCGGAATGGCGGAGGCGTAGGAACACGTGCTCCCATTCGACATCGAAGTACAGCAGGTTCTCGATGTCGATCACGACGGGATGGCCGTCCCGGTCGACCCTGACGTGGTCCAGGCCCAGCTCGCCGTGGACGACGGAGTACTCGGCGCGCGGCCGCACCGCCGCGGTCAGCTGACGCAGCCGCTCCTCCAACTGATCGCGGGCGTCGGCGATCCTGTGGTCGCGCGCGGTCGCCTCGGCGAGGCAGCGCAGCGCGAAGGCGAGCGCCGCCTGCTCGCACGAGGCCGAGCGTGACGTGCCGCCCGCGTCGATCAGGGCCACCTTGCCGAAGGACTGTGCCCGGTGACCGCGCATCGTCGCCAGGCTCTCAGCGAGGCGCATCATGGTCGGCTCCGCGGCGCGCGGGTCGCGGTTGCGCAGGCCCATCAGGTCCTCCCCGGGCACGTCCTCGACGATCGCGAGTTCGGCCGGGTAGTGGGTACGGTCACGGTCGGCCAGATGGATCTCAAGGACCCGAAGGCCCAGCGCCTCCAGGCGCGCGTGCGCGGCCTCGAACAGGTCGAGCCCGGTACCGGGCGAGAACGGATCAGCGAGGTCGCCGTCGTGCTCGGTGGTCGGCCAGTAGTTCTCTGAGTCCTCCCACAGGTAGGCGATCGCCGTCCTGGCGTCGTCCATCGTCAGCCGGTACACACCCTTCGTGGTGCCGCCCGCAAGTCGCTCGACCGCCTCCAGCCGTCGCCCGCCGCCCAGCGCTGCCCGCGCCGCACCCGCCAACTGATCCCGCGTCACTCTCTTCGGCGCCACGCCGCAGCCCGCCTTCCTCATCGATGACTGGGGCACCTTACGCGAGCCCTCGTTCAATGCCGAACGAATTTCACCGCAGGTGTCATGCGCGATATAGGACCAGGCGCCAGGCAACGTGCCACCCCATGCGCTGACGTCATAAACGCTGCTCCCTGTCACGTACAGAGCCAGAGATGGCTGTACGTGAGATCAAGTTGCTCATGCCTGCCTTGGTTGCTCCGCCGGTGCCCGTCGGTTGTCTCGCCGCGTCTGCTCAACCGTCCTTGCCGAGGTCGGAAAGGCCGCCGGACACGGCTACGCAGATCCGCCCCCGGTCGACTCGTGTACGTGCTGCGGCATCGACTGGGCCGTGGGTAGATCCGGCCGGCGGTTCATACGGCTCTCCGTTCACGCTGCTCCTCGCGGTGAGCGAGCCGCCGCAGCTCCACCCGGGCGGCCGGGATCCGGTCGGGATTCGGTCGGGCGGGGTGAACCCGAACGGATACCACTGGATCCGGGAGGACAGGTCCGGGAGGCGACGGCGCAGGCCTGTCGGCGATCCGTAGGCGATGTGTCGGTGGCCGCTGAAACCATGGGTGCCACTTGCCCAACGGGGCAGTCCCAACCCCCTTCACCAGCACAGGAGCCCCCTCGCCATGTCGCCCACGCCCTCCACTCCGCCCTGGGACGTCCGACGGCTGCCTCGTGCCGATGACAGCGTCTTCCTGGTCACCGGCGGTAACGCCGGCATCGGGTACTTCGTCGCGGAGCAGTTGTCGGCAACCGGAGCCACCGTCGTACTCGGCAGCCGGAACCCCGACAAGGCCGAGGCCGCCATGGCTTCGATCCGTGCGCGTGTCCCCGGCGCACGGGTGCGGGCCGTCCGGCTCGACCTCGCCGACCTCTCATCGCTCGAAACAGCGGTGGAATCGCTGGAGGTGGAATGTCTCGACGCTGTGGTCCACAACGCCGGCGTCGCGCTCGACGTCCCGCCACGCAGGGAGACCGGGGACGGTCACGAACTCATGTTCGGCACGAATCACCTGGGGCACTTCGTCCTGACCCAGTGGCTCATGCCGCTGCTGTCGGCTGCGCCGGCGGCCCGCATGGTGACCATGGGCAGCTTCGCGGCGAAGTCCGAGCGGCTCGACCTGGACGACCTGCAGTCCCACAAGGACTACCGGCCCAAGCGCGCCTACGGACGCTCCAAGTTGGCGCAGATGTACTTCGGCGTCGAACTGGAACGTCGACTGCGCGCCGTCGGCAGCACGGTGGCGAGCGTGGTGGTCCATCCCGGCGGCGCGCTGGATTCCCTCACCCCGTCACGACCGCCGGTGCATGTGCGCAATACCGGCGCGCGTCTGAGCGCGGCACCTGCGGCCCTCCTCCTCCAGGGCAAGCACGCCGGCGCCTGGCCCGCCGTCCGAGCGGTGCTCGACCCGGCCGTGCGGGGAGGCCAGTTGTGGGGCCCACGCGTCTTCGGTCTGCGCGGCGAGCCCCGACGCGAACCGCTGTGGACCCACCTCGCCGACACCTCCGTCGCGGCGCGGTTGTGGGACGCAAGCTGTGATCTGACCGGCCTCGACCTCGGTGTCGCCCCCGGATAGTCGCAGCCACGCGCGTTGACCAACAGGCATGGCTGCGACCATCCCCCACTACAGCGCTCCGTCGCAGAACAAATGACTCGCCTGCCGGTCGGTGCCGCCCTGATCGCATGACTGAAGTGCAGTAGCGGCGGGTGTACGGCTGGGTCGGCGATGCGGCACAGCCCGCGTCGGAAGCACTGGATGAGGTGCTCAGCGGTGGCGATGTTGGGGAGCCGGCCTCGGCGGAGCGGGAACCAGATGCCTTCGACGGGCTGTCCTCCAGAAGTTGCCCATGTCATGTGCGCATGACCAAACCACCCCATTCGCTGCCATCCACTCCACACCGGTGTCCACATTGGGCGCCAATGGATAAATTAGGAGCGATTTGCCGAGATACAAATATCTATGAATTCGAAACGTGAATGAGTCAATTCAGGAAGTGACGTGAGTCACTTGACACGTTCATCGAACAGGTCTTTACTTCCCACGGCAGTTGAAATGAAGCCGGGAATTCTTCCCGGTCTCGACTTCTTCTGTCGCCGAATAAGTAGCTCGTTCACCACTAAAATGGAGGTGCTCATGAAGCTCGTTCGCATCATCAATAAGTTCCGCCCGGAAAAGAGCCTCAAGGCGTACGCCTGGTACGGCTGGATTTAATCAGGTAGTTTCCCTGCCGGGCTCGCGCCGGTCAGGAATTCTGGTCGGCGCGAGCTACCTACCCACGGAGTTCACCCATGCCTATGCACCGCGTTGGCGGGAGCGGTCGTGTCATCGAGTTTGCACCGAGAATCGACGAGCTGCTCACTCGTTATCGCGATGCATCGCTGTTCCGTCTGGAGCCCGACACGATCGGTATATCCGGCGCCGATCTGATGGACGGCTTGCTACGAAGCAGGCCGGCCAATGCGGAGGAAAGGCCTACCTTCAAACCCGTCCAGAGGCGGCTCGTCGGACGTGCCGATGCGGCCACCTTTATGCAAGCGGTGGGCTCGGACGTGCGAAACGCGTTGCAACGTCCCCTCGATGACACGGTCGACCTGACCGGCCGGTGGCCGCATGTGGCCCATGTGTACCTGCGGGATCTCGTATTCGGAAACGAACGTCTGCGATTCCGGGTTCTGGTCGACCGCCGACTGGAGTTGACACCGAAACTGACCTGGTCGGCCGTCGCCTCCGGTGCCGCTTTGCTGGGCAGGCCCGGGCAGGACGTGCCGCTGTCAAAGCTTGCCGCTCTCGTTCTCGATTCCAAGAGCTACAGTGACCGGCGCTATGCCATGTACCTGTACCGGCGGGTGGCCGCACCGGTGTGCTTCACCGTATCCGCGCTTGTCACCAACGCCCTGTGGCTGGGGGCTCCTTTCAGCGACGACGTGTCGAATCGGAACATCATCCTTGAGGCACTCCGGCTGCTTCCCCCTTCGTGGAACATCTTGCGAATGGCTTCGCCGGAGTTCTCGGACGTGGACGCACGGATCGGCCCGAAAGACGATGTCCTGCTGCTTCCTCTGCTGAGCCATCGCAACCCCAAGCTCTGGGACGAGCCCGACGCGTTTCTCCCCGACCGCTGGGACGAGCTGGACGGGGAAACACACCCCGGCTATCTCCCCTTCGGTCACGCAAGCGAACGATGCTGGGGTCGGCATATGGTCCTGCCCCTGGCCGAACGGCTCCTGGACATTGTGCGCCGGGACGGTCTCGTGGTGAGTCCGGACCAGACCAGGGGGAAGGTCGAACTCGACGGATTGCTCGAAGTGTCCGAAGTGCGGATGACTCGACCGTGACGGTCCTGGAACCTGGCGGCATATCCGCAGTGTGTCCGCCCAGGTAATCGCACGCAGATACTCACGTTGACCTCGTGGAGTCGTACGGGCTGACGACTGGACCCACCAGGTCCCGGCTCGCCGTGCGGTAGGGGCTTTGACCCCCAGATCTCGGTCGCTTGAGACGTGGACCTTGAGGGTCTGAGAACGGACAGGCTGTGGTCACGAAGTCCTGCCCGCCGGAGTTCACGGCGGACGCGGCCACGCTGTACGGGTCGCGGCCAGGAGCGACCACCAGGTCGGCCGCCACCGACCTGGGAGCAACCCGGAAGGCTGCGGATCGGGAGCCGGCACCCTACTGGGTACGCCGTCGCCCTGGCGCGTACGGCTATCCGCCCGCTCCAGCCACGGTGGCGAGTTCATCGAGCAGCGCGGCGATGGCGGCGTCGGTCAGCCGAAAGCCGTCGGCGGTCTCGACGATGTGGCCCGAGGCGATACGGGACTTCCACCACTCTTCGAGGAAGCCGGGGGCGTATCCGCCCGTGCGGAAGCCGTACGGCTCGGACACGAGGTCGAAGGCGATCATGAGCTCGTAGTCCGGCAGGGCGTAGGAACGCTCGTGCTCCGGAGGCGCGCTGACGTACCGCTCGAAGGAGTCGACCTGGTTGAAGCTGGTGAACAGCCAGAACAGGTAGTCGTACATCAGCATCGAGCGCGTGTCGGCGTGCAGGGCGAAGAACCCCTTGTCGCGCACGACGGTCTCCGCGAGCGCCCGCATGTGCCGGTCGGCGTCGGGCAGAACGTCCGCGACCTCGCGGAAGGCACGCAACAGGGCAGGGGAGAAGCCGCCGTCGCGCACCGTGGCCAGGGCGGCGAGCCGGTCCTGCTCCGAGGTGTCATAGACGGACCCGTCGACCAGGCCAGTGACGAACGCCTCGAAGTTCTCCGCGACCGAGGTGATCGCGAAGTCGCCCTCCTGGTCGACGTGCACCACCGTCGGCTCGCCGTGCCTGCCGCACGCGCGGTAGTCGAGGGCGAGCATGTCGTGGCCGGCCGAGGGGGTGTCGGCGAAGTAGACACCGATGTCGGGGTACTCCCACATGTCGATCCAGAACAGGCTGCCGTACTCGCCGCCGAGCGATTGCGGTCGGGTCCGCCCGATGCCCCGGATACCGGTGATCTCGATGTGGTCCTCGGCCCAGGACGTCGGCTCGGTCATGGGGAAGTGGACACGGGTCGGAATGCCGCCGTTGTGCGCGGTCATCAGCGCGATGTACGAGCCGGGCAGACGGTATCCGCCGAGCTCCTCCTCCAATGACGCGATCAACTCCCGAGAGGACGGGGCCTCCTCCACGTACTCCCCCAGCGCGTACGCCGAGTCATCCCAGAACCCCGCGACGTCGAAGCCCTCGAAGTACCCCACTGCGCCCTCCCGCACCTACTCGTCCGGCGATTCTATGTTCCGCTCCCAGACGCGACCGCGGCCGCCCCCGAGCTCACCGGTGCATCGGCATCGCTCCGATCACCGGACCGGAAAGGCTTCAGAGCCTGGGCCGGAGGAGCCCCCGTAGCCCATGTCGACGGCGACTCGCCGGATCAGTTATTCATGCTGTGAGGGTCTCGGGTCGTACGACGAGTGCGCCGCGTGCGAAGTGGGCTCGGCCAAGGGTGACGAGGTGAGGTGCGTTCACTGCTCGCCATCCGGCCCGATGCGCACCTCGTCCGGTCCCGTCCGGGCAGGGATCACCGCCCAGCAAGGGATCACGGAACATAATGCTGCCCATGAGCGACTCCGCAGACCCTGGTGACACCGGTGACACCGGTAAAGGCAAACCGTTGCACCGCCTGGTGCGCATGACGGGCCGTAACCCGGAGGAACACGGACGGACCTCCACCCCGTTGGAGCTCCTGTTCGACCTCACCTTCGTGGTCGCGGTCGGTACAGCGGCCGACCACTTCGCCGAGATGGTGGCCGAGGGGCACCCTGGGCAGGCGGTCACCGCGTTCGTCCTGGCAATGTTCGCGATCAGCGTCGCCTGGATCAGCTTCAGCTGGTTCGCCTCCGCCTTCGGCACCGACGACTGGCTCTATCGCATCCTGACGATGGTGCAGATGATCGGCGTCGTCGTGTTCTCGCTCGGCCTGCCCGCGATGTTCCACTCCGTCGATGAGGGCGGACACCTCGAACTGCGGGTCATGGTGATCGGATACGTCGTGATGCGCATCGCCATGCTGCTCCAATGGTGGCGCGCCGCCCGCGACTCCCCCGCCTTCCACGACGTCGGCATGGCCAACATCCGCTGGACCGCCATCGTCCAACTCGGCTGGATCGCGGTCGCTTTCACCCATCTCCCACTGGCCGCCGTGTTCACCGCCTTCGTCATCCTCGGAGCGCTGGAACTGGCACTGCCGCTGCTCACCCAGGGCAGCGCGGACGGCACCCCCTGGCACCCCCACCACGTCGCGGAGCGCTACGGCCTGTTCGCGATCATCGTCCTCGGTGAGGGCGTCGTCGGCACCGTCGCCTCCTCGGGCGGCCTTCTGGGGGGCGCGGACGGAATGCACTGGAGCGGGAACGGGATCGCCGTCGTCGTCGCCGGTGTCGGACTGACCTTCGGCATGTGGTGGGTGTATTTCGCCACCCCCTTCGGTGACGTTCTCGTGCACCGCCGCGGCCGCGGATACCTCTTCGGCTACGGGCACATCCCCCTGTTCATCGGAATCGCCGGCGCCGGTGCCGGACTGCACGTGGCGGGGCTCCAACTGGAGCACCACTCCGAGCTCAGTGATGTCGCCGTGGTCCTGTCCCTGGCCATCCCGGTCGGCCTCTACCTGTTGATGGTCTATCTGCTGCACACCCTTCTGCTGTCCGCGGCAGACCGATTCCATCTGCTCCTGATCTCTCTCACTCTTGTTCTGCTGCTGACGGCCGTCCTGCTGTCCGCAGTCGGCATCGCGATCGCGGTGTGCCTGCTCATCGTCATGCTCGCGCCCTTCGTCACCGTCATCGGCTACGAAACGATCGGCCACCGTCACCAGCAGCGGATGCTGGAGGCACTCGGCACGCACACGCTGAGCCGTTGAGCCGTTGAGCCGTTGAGCCGTTGAGCCGTCGGAAGTCCCTACCCCAGCGACCGTCCGACGCCCGGTTGGGCCTTGATCACCGACAGTAGACTTCCGCGAAAGCCATGCGAAGGCGTCTTGGCGTCGGCGGCCGGCCCCAAGCTCTCGGGAGGCTGGTCAGCCGCCTGTCCCGGGGATCAATGGCTCGGGCACAATCAGCAGCCATGCCTACCTCTCCCGATCCCGCGATCCTGTACCCCGACGTCGTCGGCTTCGGCAGCCTGGCCGCAGCCCTCAGGGCAGCGGCGGAGGGCTGCCTCGCCGACGTCCCTGTCACTGCCTCGGTCTCTGATCCCCTCCGCCACGCGACCGTCGCAAGCACCTTGCCGCACCGCGAGCCACTGGAGATCAGCGCTTGGTCGCACGAACGTCGGTGGTCGATCCGGGGCACCGAGCCGTTCCAGAGCATGCCTCTCATCGACGGCAGGACGGACGTCCTGGCGGACATCGCCAGGGCCACCCGGGCGTGGCACGACGGGCTGTTCCTGGACGACATTCGCCGGGCGGCTCCCTTCGTCCACCTGACCGGCCGGTTCGAGGTGCCCGACAACGATCCCGCGCGCTTGACCGAGTCCGAGTGGCAGGGCCTGCGCCAGGAGGCGGCCGAGCTGGAGTACGTCTGGCAGGAGACGCACCAGTCCCTGGTCGAAGCGGCCCACGCCGAGCCGGCGTTGCGCGCCCTCTACCCGTTCACCAGCCACTGGGCACTGCGCTTCTCCACCTCCACCCGCCCGGATCTGACCGTCGTCGGACCACGCCTGGGCGCGAACGCCGACGGCACGTACGGGGTGGGCAGCGTCATGATCGGCCAGGACATCGGCCAATTCGCCACAGCGCAGGAGGCCGTGGCCGTGGCAGTGCGCCTGCTGCCGTCCGGTCTCGGTCCCACCACGCTCGGCGGATGATCCCACCCCGCAACGGCCCGGCCGACCATGGAGGCGGGCGGATCGTCGCCGAACTGAAGTGGTGCGTCACGTAGATGATCGCCAAGCGGCCTCGGGCTCCCCAGCGTAATCGGTGTGTCCTACGGTACTGAGGGACAGTATGATCGGCCGCGTGAAGCTCCTGGAGATTCAGCACGTGGACGCCGATGTCGACTTCTACGGCCTCAGCCTCCAGGACGCCGATGATGGCTGGCTGTCGACAACGCTCCCCGAGGGTTTCGCCCAGGGGCGGTTTCTTTCGGAACAGCCGGGGCGTATCGACTTCACGAGCGCCGGGCACACGCAGACCGTGTCCTTCGACGCCGAGATCTGGAGCGGTCCCGCTCAAGTGCCCTTCGGTGAGTGGGACGAGTCCGCGACCGCCCGCATCGAGTGCCGCTCCGGTGAACTACGGCTGTGGGCTGTGGCGGGCGGGCCTGCCCCTCGAAGCATCGTTCTGCCGCACGCGTCGGCGACATGGAACGTGCGCGTCCGTTGCCGGGGCCGTGCGGCCGCGGCAAGGGCATGTCGTGTCGGTGTCCCTCATGGGCTGGAGCAGTACCTGGCGCAGTTCTGGCCTGTGTGATTCCGGTGTGGGCCGCCTGCTGCGGACCATACCCGCAGCACTGGTCAGCCGGTGATCTTGATCATGTATCCGTCGTCGGGTCCGCCGAGCAGGCGGTGCTTGGTACGGCACTGCCCGAGCGGGTTGCCGGCGTTCCCCTTCTCACCGAGCCCTGCTTGCATCCGTCGGCCGATGCGCCCTTGGCGGGCGACTCCCCGGAGTGGACCGCGGGCTGACGCCGGGACCGATGCGGTCCGACGACCGGAGGCACCGTTCGGACGCGTACCTGCGCCGGGACCAGGCCGTTCGCAAGGCGCCGCAGACCTGCGAGCGGCGTCCGCAGTAGCGCGTGCACCGAAGCACGGTGCGCTTCGCATATCTCGTACGCACGTGTGAGTGATGACAATGGTGACTATTGGCGCCCACCGTCGTTGTGACAACTTCTCTCTCGCCAGGAAAGAACTGAGCGAGGGGAACGTGCGTGAATCCGGAGTACGCCGCGTACTGCCAGGCGGACCGCCACTTCTACGACGCACCGCACCGCTCGGTCTCCCGGCCGGAAGAGGACCGCACGTTCTATGTACCGGTCCGCGGCGACGCTCCCGAGGGGTGGAGCCGCTCACGGCGCGGGGACTGGCTCTCCTACGCCCCCTCGGACATCCGGCTGCCCTCACAGGGCTGGAAGATCCATGTGTCCGCCGCCCTGGACAACGCCGAATCGGTGCTGCGCAGGGTCGTCGAGCACTGCCTGGCGCAGCGGCTGCCTTTCAAGTGCGTACCGACACCGAGGCTGTTGCACCTGCGCAACGCCAAGTACGCCGACCGGGCGGGCAGCGGCAAGTTCATCACCGTGTATCCGCCCACGCCGGAACGGTTTCCGGAGGTGTGCGCCGCGCTGACGGAACTCCTGGCCGGGGAGCACGGCCCCTACATCCTCAGTGATCTGCGGTGCGGAGACGGACCCGTGCACACGCGGTACGGGGCGTTCGCCGCCCGCTTCTGCCCCGGACCCGACGGGCGGCCGGTACCCGCCGTCGCGGACCCGCAGGGCCGTCTCGTCCCCGACGAGCGGGGGCCGTCCTTCCGCGTCCCCGGCTGGGTGACACCGCCCGACTTCCTGCACCCCTACCTCGAAGCACGGGCTTCGGTCGGGCTCACGGGGCTGCCGTACACCGTGGAGAAGGCCCTTCATTTCTCCAACGGCGGCGGCGTCTACCTCGGCCGGGACACCCGCAGCGGTGAGCAGGTCGTTCTCAAGGAGGCCCGCCCGTACGCCGGGCTGGCGGCCGACGGAGCCGACGCCGTCACCCGGCTCGTACGCGAACGGACCGCGCTGGAACAACTGGCGGGCCTGGACTGCGTACCGGCTGTCCGGGACGTGTTCGAGGTCGGCGACCACCACTTCCTGGTGCTCCAGTACGTTCCCGGCTCCCCGCTCAACACGGTCTTCGCCCATCGCTTCCCGCTGTCCCGGCAGAATCCCACGAGCGAACAGCTCGCCGAGCACGTGGCGTGGGCGGAACGGGTGTACGACCAGGTGGAGCGTGCCGTCGAGGCGGTGCACGCACGTGGCATCGTCATCAGCGACCTGCACATGAGCAACGTCATGGTCGACGAGGAGACGTCCCGCATCGTGCTCCTGGACTTCGAGGCCGCGTCCCGGACCGAGGAGCGGGCCCGCCAGATCGTCGCCAACCCGGCCTTCGTCGCCCCCACCGACCGGCGCGGCACCGATATCGACCGCTACGCGCTGGCATGCCTGCGGCTCGCACTCCACCTGCCGCTCACCACACTCTTCGCCCTCGACCGCACCAAGGCCGTCGGCCTCGCCCGGAACGCGGCCCGCGTCTTCCCCGTCGACGAGCAACTGCTGCGCCCTGCGGTGGACGAGATCCTGCGCACCACGGGCGATCCGGCGGGGCCCGCGGGCCCGGCGGAACCGGACCGGCGCCCGCCCGCGCCCGGGGACTGGCCGCGCAGCCGCGACTCGATGGCCCGCGCCATCGCGGCCTCCTGCACACCGGAGCGCGAGGACCGGTGCTTCCCCGGCGACATCGCACAGTTCGCCACGGCGGCGGGCGGCCAGTCGTTCGGCTACGGGGCCGCCGGAGTGCTCTACGCGCTGCACGAGACGGGCGCCCGGCAGTGCGAGCCCGCCGTCGACTGGCTGCTGCGCCGGGTCAAGGACCCGGCCTCCGGCACCCCGCTCGGTTTCTACGACGGACTCACCGGCATCGCCTGGACCCTGAACCGGATCGGCCGCCCCGCGGAAGCCTCCGACCTGATCCGGGTCGTTCTCGAACAGCCCCTGGAGGGACTGCCGGCCGGCCTGCACAGTGGTTACGCCGGTATCGCGCTCGCCCTCGACGACATGGCCCGTACCGCCGCCGTCGACGGCCCGGCCCTCAGCGCGGCGGCGGACCGCTGTACCGCTCTCGCCGTCCGCGCGCTCGTGGAGGATCCCCCGTCACCCCGGACCGGCCTCATGCACGGCGCTACCGGCGTCGCCCTGCTGCTCATCCATCGGTACGGGAAGACCGGCGACACCGCCCTGATCGACCTGGCCGCCGCCGCGCTGCGTCGTGATCTCGAACGGTGCCGGGCGGGCGACGGCGGACTGCTCGTCGTGGAGGGGAAACGGCTGATGCCGTACCTCGCCTCGGGCAGCATCGGCATCGCAGCCGTCATCGACGCCTACCTCGCCCGACGCCCCGACGCCGCCCTGGAGGCCGCCGGCCGCGCCCTGCTCCCGACCGCGCTGTCCGCCTTCTACATCCAGCCCGGACTCCTGCGCGGATCGGCCGGACTGCTCGCCCACCTGGCGGCCACACCGCTCCTGGAAGCTCCGGACCGTGCGCGGGCGATCCGCCTCCACACCGACCTGCTGGAAAGCCACGCCATGTCGTACGAAGGTGAACTCGCCTTTCCCGGCGAGCAGTTGATGCGCCTGTCGATGGACCTGGCCACCGGGACAGCCGGGTGCCTGCTCGCCCTGGGCGGCGCACTCGGGCAACCGGCCACGCTTCCCTTCCTGCCGCTCGCGCGGCACACCCTGCCGCGTTAGCGGCCCCAAGGACCGGCCCCATCAGGGGTCGTCGCAGTACACGCCGACACAACAGTCCCTGAGAAAGGACATCATCATGGCACTTCTCGACCTTCAGGCGATGGAGACCCCGGCCGACGAGGCCTTCGGCGAGCTCGCCACGGGCAGCCAGGTCTCGCTCCTGATCTGCGAGCACAGCTCGCTCAGCCTGACCCTCTGCACCCCGTAATGCCGGGCCGTCCGGTCCGCCGGTGATCCCACCGGCGGCCCGGACGGCTGCGGGTGTCCGGCGGTCCGGGCCCCAAGACGCGGAGCCCGCGCCACCGGAACCTGCGACAGACCGGGCCCGATGCCGCCGAGCCCTCAGGGCTGTCGTCGTACCGCCCGAAGCCGGAAAGGGACCCACGTGCGGCCGAACCCACCCGCCGGGGCGGCTCTCGCCCCCGTACCCGACCGGCCCCGAAAAGCTCCCCGGGAACGTGCCGGCCATTCGCCGCCGCCCTCCGGAGCCCGCCCCCTCGAACTCGCCCGGCTGCGCCCGGCCGCCCTCGTGTGCCTGCTGCTGTGCTCCACCGGCGGGACGCTCGCCGCCCTCGCCCTCCCCGCCGCGCTCGGCCACACCGTGGACCGGCTCATCGTCGGCGGCCCCGTGCCCTGGTCCGGACTGCTGCTGTGCGCGGCGCTGACCCTCGCCGAGACCGCGTGCGATGCGGGTGCGGCGGTGGTCGGGACGAGCACCACGGCCCGGCTGACCGCGGCGCTGCGCACCCGGACCGTGGCCCGCGTGCTGGCCGCCGAACCCCGCCGGACGCTCGATGTGCCCACGGGGGACCTCACGGCCCGGATCACCACCCAGGCCGCCGACGCCGCAGCCGCGCCCACTACCGCGGCCGGGTCCGTCGCGGGAGCCCTGCTCCCGGTCGGCGCGGTCGTCGGACTCCTGCTCATCGACCCGTGGACGGCGGCCGCCCTGCTTCTCGGCGCCCCCCTGCTCATCGCGCTGCTGCGCACCTTCACCCGCCGCACCGCCGACGCGAACGCCGACTATCAGCGGGCGCAGGCGCTCATCGCCGACCGTCTCACCGAGGCGCTCGACGGCGCCGAAACCATCCGCGCGGCCCTCACCGGGGCACGGGAGTACCGGCGCGTCCTCGAACCACTCGGGGCGCTCGCGGAGCACGGACGCCGCACCTGGGCCGTGTACGGAAAGGCGTCCGGCCAGAGCGCCCTGCTGCTGCCCCTGCTCATGCTGCTGGTGCTGGCGGTCGGTGGGCTGCGGCTCGACGCGGGCGCGATCGGCGTCGGCGACCTGGTCGCCGCCGCCCGCTACGCCGGCCTGGTGGTCGGCATCGGCTCGCTGACGGGTGCGCTCAGCTCGCTCGCGCGCAGCCGGGCGGCCGCCGACCGCCTCGATCCCCTCCTGGCCCTGCCGCCCGTGCCGCACCGCTCACTGGGGCCGGTGGACGGCGCCCCGGGAAAGCTGGAACTGCGCGACGTGGGCGTCGGACGCGAGGGACGGCCGCTGTTGAGCGGAGTCGGCCTCGTCGTCCCCGGCGGCTCCTCCCTGGCCGTCGTCGGCCGCTCGGGCTCGGGCAAGTCGGTGCTCGCCGCGGTGGCGGGACGGCTGATGGACCCGGACACCGGCACCGTACTGCTGGACGGCGTCCCCCTGGACGGCATGGAGCCGGACCGCCTGCGCCGTGAGGTCACCTATGCCTTCGCCCGGCCCGCCCTGCCCGGCCGCACCGTCGGGGAGACCGTCGCCTTCGGGGCCCGTACCGCCTCGCACGAGGAGGTACGCTCCGCCGCGCGCGAGGCCCGTGCCGACGACTTCGTGGCGCTGCTCCCACAGGGGTACGCCACCCCCCTCACGGACGCCCCGCTGTCCGGCGGGGAACGCCAACGCCTCGGCCTGGCCCGCGCCTTCGCGCATCCGGGCCGTCTCATGATCCTGGACGACGCACTGTCCAGCCTCGATACCGTGACCGAGCATCATGTGCAACGCGCGCTCGCCGGGCGAGCAGGCCGCAGCACCCGTGTCATCGTCGCCCACCGGCTCTCGTCGGCCGCGCGGGCGGACCGGGTCGCGTGGCTGGAGGACGGCCGGGTCCGGGCGACGGGCCCGCACCACGTGCTCTGGGCCGATCCGGACTACCGGGCCTTGTTCCGTACTGATCCTCCCGACGCCTCCGGGCTGCCGGGACCGGAGGAACCGTCGTCCCACAACGCCGCCCGGCCCGCCCCTGCGGACAGGACGGCGGACCGATGACGGCGTCCCGGCCGGCAACTGCCGCGCGGCGGGCGGGCCACGGGGCCCTGACCAGGGTGGCGGGCGACGCGCGCCCCTTCCTGAGGGACCGCACCGGCGTCCTTCTCAGGCTGTCCGGCTGGTCCCTGCTGGAGTTCGTCCAGACCTTCCTCGGCGGGTTCGGTGTCGCCAAGGCGCTCGACCAGGGATTCCTGGCCGGACACCCCGCGACAGGACTGCTCTGGCTGGGCGTCGCGGGCGCGGCCACGCTGCCGGCCCAGTTCGCCACCCGCCAGGTGTTCGGACGCCTCGCGGATCTGGTGGAGCCGCTGCGCGACGGACTCGTACGGCGCGCGGTGTCCCGGGCGCTGTCCGGCGCGCTCGCGCAGCCCCTCGGCGTCACCACCCGTTCGCTCTCCCAGGTCACCCACCAGAGCGAGATCGCCCGGGACGGCTGGGCGGGACTCGTCCTGACCCTGCGGTCCTTCGTGTTCACGGCGGCGGGGGCCGTGCTCGGCCTGCTGGCGCTGGAGCCCGGACTCCTGCTCCTCGTACTGCCCCCGTTGCTGCTCGGTGGCGCCCTGTTCGCCGCGACCCTGCGGCCGATGGCCGCCCGCCAGCGCGACTACCTCGCCGCGGACGAGGCGTACGCCGCGCACACGGGGGAACTGTCCGCCGCGCTGCGCGACATCGCCGCTGCGGGAGGGGGCGAGCGGATGGTGGCGGAGTCCCGGTCACTGGCCGCGTCGCAGGCCCGCGCGGCCCGTTCACTGGCCCGCTGGTCCGCGGTCCGGGTGCTGGCGCTCGCCCTGTGCGGCCGCTTCCCGCCGCTCCTGCTGCTGCTCGGCTCCCCCTGGCTGCTGCGCGACGGGCTCACGCCCGGCGCGCTGGTCGGCGCGCTGACCTATCTCACCCAGGCCCTGGCACCGGCGGTCCAGGCGCTCATGACGATGCTGGCCACCGTGGGCGGCCGGCTCGTCGTGGTGCTGGACCGATTCACGGACGCGCCCCCGCCGCCGGAACCGGACCATGAGGCCGCCCGCCCGGCACAGGTGAACTCCGAGGCTCAGTGCCCCCAGCCCGCAGACCACACCCGCCCGGACACTCCGGGCCGCGCCGGCCCGGACCGGAGGGCGCGCCCGCGTTCCCCGGTCGCCGAGCTGCGCGAGGTCACCTTCGCCTACGGGCCCGCCGCCCAACCGGTCCTGGACCGGCTCTCGTTGCGTATCGGCCGGGGAGAGCACCTGGCGGTGATCGGGCCGAGCGGCAGCGGCAAGTCGACGCTCGCCGCCGTACTCGCCGGTGTGGAGTCCCCCACCCGCGGCGAGGTCCGGTGGCACGGCCGCCCGGTGCACCGGGACGACGCCTCCTCCGTACGGGTCCTGCTGCCCCAGCGGGCATACGTGTTCACCGGATCGCTGCGGGAGAACCTGTGCTACCTCCGCCCCGACGCCCGCGAGTGCGAGATCGCGGCCATGATCGACGCGCTGGGCCTGGATCCGCTGCTCTCCCGGCTCGGTTCCCTGGACGCGGCGGTAGCACCCGCCCTGCTGTCCCAGGGTGAACGCCAGCTGATCGCCCTGGGCCGGGCCTATCTGACCCACGTCCCCCTCCTCATCCTGGACGAAGCCACCAGTCGGCTCGACCCGTCCGCCGAGACCCGGGCCGAACTCGCTTTCGCCGCCCGGCCCGGCGCGCTCGTGGTCGTCGCCCACCGTCTCAGCTCCGCCCGCCGGGCCGGTCGGATCCTGGTGATGGACGGCGCCCGCACCCAGTGCGGGACCCCCACCGACCTGCTGCGCGATTCGGCGCTGTACCGGGACCTCAACGGGCTATGGGCGCCGGAACAACCGGAGAGACCGTGACATGCGAGGGGCTCAGATCCAGCCGGCCGATTTCGCGAGCCTGATGGCATCCTGCCGATTGCGCGCCCCCGACTTCCGGATGGCGGCCGCCAGGTAATTGCGTACCGTCCCCGCTGTCAGATTCAGCCGGGCCGCTATGCCGGCCACGCTTTCGCCGCTCTCGGCCAGCGCGAGCACGCTCACCTCGCGCGGCGATAACGGCATGTCGGCCACCTGCAACAGCCCGAATGCCAGCGACTCGTCGATATGACGCCCTCCGTCCGCGAGTTTGTGCATCACCTCGGCCAGATCGTCCACCGGGCGGAACTTGTCGATGTAGCCCCGGGCGCCCGCCTCGTAGGCCCGCCGCAGCCCGCGCGGACGGTCACCGCGGGTCAGCACCGCCAAAGGACAGGGCCGGCCGTCCGCCCCGGTCAGTGGCTCCACCTCCTGGAGCACATCCATGGCGTCCGGACAGTCGAGATCGGTCAGGAATACGTCCGGGCATCTCCCGGTCAGCGCCGCGCGTATCGCTCCCCGCTCAGCGGTCCGTACGTCGATTCCCTCAGCCGCACGGAGCAGGGAGGCCAGCGAAGCACGCCACAGCGGCACTGCGTGAACCAGCAGAACGTCTGTCATCAAGCTGCCCTCAGCATTTCTCTCCCGACATGCGCATCGCAGAGTGCGATAGCACAGGTGCACCGGGTGACGAGTCTCCAGTGGAACGCATAGGCATTCCCGTACGCCGAGGAATTGGCGGAATACCGCGTCGACCCGGACGCGGAAGGGGGCGTGCGGTAGTACAGCGGGAGCGCACATGGTCAAGGCGCCGTGAGCCGAACACCTCCGAAAGCGCCCGCGCACGCCTCTCTCCGGTCCGCACTCCCCCGGCCGGTTCACGCGCCCCCCGGCATGTTCACGAACTCCCGGCCACCTTGCCCTCCCGATTCCCTGCACGCGCACGAGGACGTGCCGGATTGATCTATCCGAACACCAACTCTCCGTATATTCTGCCTACTTCACGTAACCAGCCGGGGGGACGGTTCGGGCATGACGTTCGATCAGGAGTGGGCCGGCCTCGTGTCCGAGGCGAAGGAACGGCAATCGGTCGGGATGCGGCTCAATACCGGGGAGACTCCTCCCGGCACCCCTGGGGCCGGTTCGTCCTACGACCTGGTGGTCACCCAGGACGACCTGGGCGCGGTCGGCAACCAGGCCTTCCTGCTCCACGCCGAGCTGCGAAAGAAGGCCGACATCGCCGGCGTGGGCAGTGACGCCGGCGGAGCCGGCTCGACCGCGCAGGCGGCGAAGGAGCTGTCGGCGCACAACATGACCATGGGGGACGAGTTGTACACGACGCTCTCGGTCTGGGACTCGCAGGTCAAGACCGTCCTGCAGATGTGCGCCCATATCTCCAACCACCTGAACTACTCCAAGAAGTCCCACGCGAAGGACGACGAGCTGATCGAGGCGTCCATGCGTGGCCGTGACGGCTCTCCGATGCCGGTGTCCGAGCTTTCCAAGTACGTGTCGTAGGACGATCGGGCTGAAGGGGGCGCAGCAGCGGTGTTCACGTACAGGGATCTCGTCGAGATGGATCTCGGCAAGCTCGGCACGGCCGTCGGCGGCTGGAAGACGATGGCCGACGAACTCGGCAAACTGCGGACCGAGGTCTACGACGGCTTGGTGCCGATGTCCGATTCGGCCAAGTGGGAGGGTGTCAACGCCACGGTCACCAAGGATTTCGTGCGCGGCACCGCGAAGGAGTTCCTCGATCTGCACGCGGAGGCACAGAGCATCCACCGGGTGCTGGAGGACGCGCACGCCGAGCTGACGCATATTCAGAAGCAGGTCATATCGCTGGCCGAACAGGCCAAGGGCGGGGATGCGACCGAACACGCCCCTCCCGCGCCGCTGATGGTGTCCGTCGGGTACGGCGGCGTCGTGCGGGTGACGGAGTTGCGGTGCACGCCGGAACCGGCCTCGCAGCGCACCAAGGACTTGATGCAGTGGTACGCCGACACGATCACCGGTCTGGTGGCCCACGCCGCGGAGATCGACGGCGCCACCACTCGCGCCCTCAAGGCGAGCCACGGGGGCGACCCGCTCAACGCCGGCCACGCCGCGTACACCTCTCTCGACGAGGACCAGCTGCCGCGCGCGATGAATCTGGCGTCGCTGGGCGGGAAGGCTACCGACCCGCAACGGGGCGAGCTGCGGCGGCTTTGGGAGTCGCTGAGTCCGACCGCGCGGGGTGAGCTGTGGATGGCGCGCAGGGACGATCTGCTGGCGGCGGGCCTGCTGGATCCCACGGTCAAGCGAGCCGCGCCGGATGCCGGATCGGGGCCGTACGACGTCAAGTCGCCGGGCTTCAAGGACCGGTGGACGAGGGAGAAGATGAAGATGATCGTCGAGGGCGCCGACTTCGGAGGGCTCGACAATGCCTCCCTCCACATGGCGCACTATCTGGACAACGACGGCGATCCCCTGAAGCTGCCCGTGGACAAGATGATGTCCGACGACAAGGACTTCGAGGCCCATATCGGCAAAACGGTCGTGGAGCAGGGGGCAGTGTGGCGTGAGCAGGCACTGGAGGAGTTCCGCAGGAACGGCGGACGGCCGGTCGCCATTCCGGTGGAGACCGGTAACGACGACTTCAGCTTCGCTCAGGACAAGGACAAGAATTGGTTCTATGCGGTCGGGTCGACGAGGTCCAACGTCACCGGGGTGGTGACGGTGGTGCCTGATGTCAACGGTCAGCCTTCGGTCCGTCTCGACTACCAGGCCAATGTGTGGGACCGCTACAACTGGGACAAGGACAAGGGCGTCACCATTCTCGGGATGGGGGTACCTGACGGGGAGATGGCGAAGATGCACACCACGGGCCTTGCCCAGGAGTTCGACATGTCGGGCAGCAGCTCGGTCAAGCAGTATGACCTGGGCGGATCCGCTCCGAACGAGCAACCGCCGCCCGCCCCGGACGAGCCCGGCCGGGACAACACGCGCGAGGACCCGGGACGGGATCAGCGGGGAGTCCGCGACGACGGCGGACACCGCTGAGGCGTTCGCCGCCGAGCCCCCTGATTCCGACCACGGCTGTCCGAACGTTCGTATTCCGTGCACGTCCCCGCATCCGTGCCCGCATCGTGCCCGTTCCCGAACCCACAACGCATCAGGAGCAGTCAGTGCGCCGTCCTGTCGTCGTCCTCTCAGGAGTGCTTCTCGCCGTGGCCGGGGGAGTTGTCGCTGTCGCGTTCGCCGTGCAGAACGCGCTCTCCGACCGCGTGGACCAGGAGGAGAACTGCTGCTGGTCGAGCGGTGTCACGCCTGCCTGGATGAGCGAACAGATCGGCATCGGGATCCCGGCGGCGGCCTCCGACCGACGCGCCGGGTACAAGACCGGGGAGCGTTACGACGTGGGTCTCCTCGTTTTCACCCTGCCCACCAAGGACGTCGATGCCTACCTGTTGCCATTGAGGCCGAAGGGAACCGAGATGATCCCGAACCTGTACCCCGAGCAGAAGGGCTACAAGGCGACAGCGGGCTTCTCCCACCTGGGTCTGGTGGAACCGGAGACGCTCATCGAAGGGCTGCGGGAAGGCGGATTCTGCCCGGGTGACGTCGAATCGCCCTACGGCAAGGACGTCCAGTACTGCGTCGACCTCTTCGCGCACGCGTACGAGCCGGGTCGTACGCGGGTGTACATCAGGTCGACGATCGAGTCAGGTGTGACGCCTCCTCCGGCGGTGCCGACAACGTAGGGCCTGCCGAACTGCGGGGCCGGCTGCCCTCCGAACGTGGACCGGCGCGCCTCGACGTCGATCCATCAGCCAGGAATGCCGCGATCATGCGCGTTCTGCGGGCGGAACTGGGCATTGGTCCGGCTGAAGTCAAGTCCGTGCCGAGTGAGGTCCTGGAGGGAGCCCACTCAGGCGCGATGCCCGAGATGGAGTTCCTGGCTCGCAGGCTGCGGGCATCCGGCATCGATGCCGTCGCTGCTCGGCCGTAGGACGATGACCAGCCAAGTCCAGCGGGCTGAACAACTCGTCGGCCCGAGCTCACCAAGACGCGCCGGGACCACACGTACAGTGGCGCACGCGAAGTCGTCTCGTGGTGCGGCTGTTCGGTCTCTGCCGGCCCTGGAACGCCTCGCTTCGCTCCATCTCGCCCTCGCGCCACGGCGTAGACCCGGATACCCGAGGCGGCTCACTCGTGCTCATCCACGAGAGCCAAAACGAGCGGGCGGCGATGTCGAGAACCCGTGACCGGCTCCGTCCCTGTAGTGAACGCGGCCACCATGGGCCGCACCAGTACCGAGGAGAACCACGATGGCCAAGTATCTGCTGCTGAAGCACTACCGCGGTGCCCCGGCTGCGGTCAACGACGTACCGATGGACCAGTGGACGCCGGAGGAGATCTCCGCGCACGTGCAGTACATGAACGACTTCGCGGCCCGGCTGGAGACGAAGGGCGAGTTCGTCGACGGTCAGGCACTCGCGCCCGAGGGGGCATGGGTCCGCTACGACGGCGAGGGGCGCCCGCCGGTCACCGACGGACCGTTCGCGGAGACGAAGGACCTCATCGCCGGCTGGATGATCATCGACGTCGACAGCTACGAGCGCGCCGTCGAGCTGGCCGGGGAGCTGTCGGCCGCCCCCGGGGCGGGTGGGAAGCCGATCCACGAATGGCTTGAGGTGCGCCCGTTCCTGACCGCGCCGCCCACCATCACGGAGTGACCACGCGGATGAACGAGGCCCTGCTGAGGAGCCTCACGCCGAGCGTGCTCGGGATCCTCGTACGCCGCGGAGCGGATTTCGCGGCGGCCGAGGACGCCGTGCAGGACGCTCTTGTCGAGGCGCTCCGGGTCTGGGCATCCGACCCGCCGCGGGACGCCAAGGGCTGGCTGGTCACCGTGGCCTGGCGCAAGTTCCTCGACGCGACGCGGGCCGATGCCGCCCGCCGGCGGCGTGAGGACCGCGTCGAGGGGGAGCCGGAGCCCGGATCGGCGCCCGCGGTGGACGACACGCTCCAGCTCTACTTCCTGTGCGCCCACCCGTCGCTGACCCCGGCATCGGCGGTCGCGCTCACGCTGCGCGCCGTCGGTGGGCTGACCACCCGCCAGATCGCCGAGGCCTACCTGGTGCCCGAGGCGACCATCGCTCAGCGCATCAGCCGCGCCAAGCGCACCGTCTCCGGCGTGCGCTTCGACCGGCCCGGCGATGTCGCCACCGTGCTGCGCGTCCTCTACTTGGTCTTCAACGAGGGCTACTCCGGCGACGTCGACCTCGCCGCCGAGGCCATCCGGCTCAACCGGCAGCTCGCGGCCGCGATCGACCACCCAGAGGTGGCGGGGCTGCTCGCCCTCATGCTGCTCCACCACGCCCGACGTGCGGCCCGGACCGCGTCCGACGGCAGCCTGGTGCCGCTCGCCGAGCAGGACCGCGGCCGGTGGGACACCGCGTTGATCGCCGAGGGCGTCGGGATCCTGCAGGCGGCCCTCGCCCGCGACCGGCTGGGCGAGTTCCAGGCCCAGGCCGCCATCGCGGCGCTCCACGCCGACGCGCCCACCGCGGAGGAGACCGACTGGGTGCAGATCGTCGAGTGGTACGACGAGCTCGCGCACCTGACCGACAGTCCGATCGTCCGGCTCAACCGCGCGGTCGCCGTCGGGGAGGCCGACGGACCGCGCGCCGGTCTGGCGGCGCTCACGGCGCTGGAGCCCTCACTGCCCCGCCACGCCGCGGTGGCGGCGTACCTCCACGAGCGCGACGGCGACCTGGCGACGGCGGCACGGCTGTACGCCGAGGCGGCCCACAAGGCGCCCAACCTCGCCGAGCGCGACCATCTGACGCGCCAGGCCGCCCGGATCAACGCCCGCCGGTGTCACTGACGGGTCGCGTTCGGATCCGTCCGCGGCACTTGGCGCGGCCCTGTGGCCAGATCGGTCGCTTCCCGAGGCATGGACGACTATGCCTCGTATTCCAACTTACGTTCTTTGCTGAGCAGTTGCTTCAACTCCGGGGCGACGCCGACCAATGGGCACAAAGCACCAGTTCAGGCTTGGACATGGGGTGCAAATATGTGCTTATATCGCTGGCGTAAAGAAGCTTTGCTAACCGCAATGATCTGTGCGGCCGGCGAGCTCAGCAAGGGGAGTGCATAAGTGAAGACGACTTGGCGCGCGGGGAGCGTTGCCTTGATCACGGCCGGGGCGGTTCTGCTGTCCACGCCGTACCTGGCCGTTGCGGACGGCCGCGGCGAGAGCGCGGAGTCCGAGGAGGAGAAGGCGGTCACCGAGCTGCTGGACACTGCTGCGGAACTCGTGAAGAACCCGATCCGCGAGGCAGAAACCGCCGAGGCGGCTTTGACCGCCGCGAAGATGCAGGACCGCCGAGTCGAGGTCCTGCAGATGCGTACGGAGACCGACACGGTCTACGCCAACGCGGATGGCACCCTGACCCGAACCTCCGCAGCCGGACCGGTCCGCATGGTCAAGGACGGCCGCTGGGTGGACGTCGATCTCGACTTCAAGCGCACCGCCGACGGGGACGTCGTGGCCGCCGCACACCCGGAGGGTCTGCGGCTGGCCGGTGCCGGGGGCACCAAGGCACGCTCCTTGAAGGCCGCCGCGGCGGCCCCGCAGGACACCGCCCGCGACCTGGTCGTGCTCGGAAAGGGCGACCAGAAGATCGCCATGCAGTGGAAGGGCGGCTTGCCCGCCCCGCAGCTGTCCGACAACACGGCCACCTACCCCGAGGCCGTGCCCGGGGGCGACCTTGTCGTCGAAGCCACGCGCACCGGCTTCGAGCAGTACCTCAAGCTGCGCAAGGCCCCGCAGGACGGCGCTCCCTTGGTACTGCCGCTCGTCCTCCCGGAGGGCATGCAGGCCAAGGCCGCGGCCGACGGGGGCATCGACTTCCGCGACGCGTCCGGCGAGACCGTCGCGACCATGCCCGCGCCCACCATGTGGGACAGCCAGGTCGACCCGCGCTCGCTGGAACACACCAACCGCAAGAAGGTCGCCATGGAGGTGACCCAGTCCGGCAACACCGCGGAGCTGAGTCTGCGGCCCGACACCGCGTGGCTGCGTGACGAGCACACCCGGTACCCGGTCGTCATCGACCCCTCGACCGATGCCCTTGACGTCCTGTTCGACACCTTCGTCCAGGGCGGCGACACCACTGACCAGTCGGTGAACACCGATCTGAAGGTCGGGTGGCCCGGTGACTACGAGGGAAGCACCAAGCGCGTCGCACGCTCCTTCCTCACCTTCCGCACCTCCAACTTCGCCGACGCGCTTGTGTCGAAGGCCTCACTGAAGATGTGGAACTACCACTCCTGGTCGTGCGAGAAGCGCGACTGGGAGGTGTGGGCCGCGGGCACCGCGGACAAGAACACCCGCTGGACCAAGCAGCCCTCGCGCCTTGAGAAAATCGCCACGTCCTCGGACACCAAGTCCGCGGCGTGCAAGACCGAGGGCTGGGCCACGGCCGACATCACCAGGCTCGCCCAGACCTGGTCCTCGGCCAAGGCCGAGACCGGCAGCATCGCGCTGAACGCCGCCAATGAGTCCGACACGTACGGCTGGAAGCGCTTCTACTCCGCCGATGCCGCCGACCAGACCAAGGTCCCCACCTTGGAGGTGACCTACAACTACCGGCCCCGCAACGGTGCCAACCTACAGGCCGGTGCGCCCTTCATCTCCAACGGCGGCATCTTCAAGGTCAACACCACCACCCCGATCCTGCGGTTCTCCACCGAGGACACCAACGGCGACGACGAGATCATCGGCACGTACGAGATCACCGACATCGCCACCGGCAAGGTCGTGGCCACCGTCAACGCACCTGCGGCGGCATCGAACGCCACCTCACAGCTCAAGGTGCCCGCGGGCAAACTCACCTCCGGCAAGACCTACAGCTTCCGCACCACCACCTTCGACGGCGAGCACTACGCCAACGGCTGGTCCGACCCCGTGCGCTTCACCGTCGACACCTCCTGGAAGCCGACCGCCGCCGAGAACACGCTGGGCCTGGCCAACACCTACTCCGACGCGGCCGACATCACCGCGGCCACCTCCTCCGACTCCACCTACGCCTCCATCGCCGTGACCGAGGACAACGTCGTCTCCGTCCCCTGGGACGGCAAGAACAAGTCCATCGACATCAAGAACGGCATCATGCCCAACCAGCTCTCCATCCCGGAGGCCGGTTCCCAGGGCACCCAGGTCGGCGGCAACGTCGTCTATACCTCCACCGGCCCCGTCGACACCGTGGTGCAGCCCACTGCGGACGGTGGCTCGCGCACGCTGAACATCCTCAAGAACAGCACGGCGCCCAAGGTCT
Source organism: Streptomyces sp. TSRI0281 (assembly GCF_001905125.1). GTDB lineage: Bacteria > Actinomycetota > Actinomycetes > Streptomycetales > Streptomycetaceae > Streptomyces. The sequence goes on from NZ_LWLE01000019.1 coordinate 25,608, forward strand.
ACGAGACCAACTTCCAGATTCCGGCCGGCATGTACGCCGTCACGCACGACGACGGCTCCGTCTCCCTGTACTCCACAGGCGACGACAACGCCGACAAGGCCCCCGCGAAGGAGGCCGCCGCCTTCTTCGACGCCCCCTGGGCCAAGGACGCCCAAGGCATGGACGTGCCCACCAGCTACAAGGTCGTCGGCAACAAGATCGTCCAGAGCGTGGAGTTCTCCTCCGCCAGCGCCTTCCCCATCGTGATCGACCCCGGATTCTGGTCGACCACCTGGAAGATCACCAAGTGCGCAGCGGCCATCGCCGGCGTCGTCTTCAGCCTGACCCCGATGGGCTCCTCGACGCGCATCTGGACGGCCGTCCGGCTGGTGAAGCGGATCGGCGTCAAGAAGACGGCGAACCTCATCCGCACCTACGCCAAGCACCGCAAGATGACCTCTGCCCACCGCAAGGCCGTCACAGCGCTTCTCGGCATCACCGCGATCAAGAACGCCTGCAAGTTCTAGGAGTCGTGCACCATGTTCGCTCTCACAGCGCTGCTGGCGCAGCTCACGGTGATCTTCATCCACCGGGCGAAGAACAAACCCCGCTCCCGGCCCGACTCGTACGCGCTCTGCACCGGCCTGTGCCTGCTCGGCATCGCGATCGGCTGGCTGGCCATCGGCCGCCCGGAGATCACCTGGAACGACGGCCCTCTCGTCCTCATCAGCGGCCTGCTGATCACCGTCGAAGCGGCCGACGCGACAGTGAAGCTGGGCGCGCCCCGGTGGGCGGACAAGGCGGTGTGCCTCCTGTGCGGGGCCGCGGCCGCGACGTGGATGGCGCCCGGCTGGATCCCTTGGGCGTAGCCACGGCGGGGGGCCGGCGCCACCGCCGTCCCCGCATGTACAGCTCGCGGGCGAGCCTCCAGGAGGGCACCGCGTGAAGAGGGGCCCGTGATGTCGGACAACTGACACCACGGGCCCCTCTTCGCGTCAGCCGGCATGTCCGGGCCGCGCGCACAAGCGACGGTCGGGCAGGGGCCGGAGCGGCACCGGGTGGTTGGGGTCGTTCGAGGTGGCGACGGTGGGCTGTCTCAGCGGGCGGAAGCGGGCCCCGACCACGTTGGCCCAGGACGCGAACGTCGGGGTGAGGCACAGCTCGCCCCGCCCTCGCAGGGCCTCACCTCGGGAAACCGCGATGCGGCCCCGAGTAGCTCTGCATAGTGCTCCGACTCCGTGGCATCCGGCCACACCACCCACGCAAGAACCCATTTGGCGGACCACGGCGACCGCTGCTATTTTTCCGGAGGCCGTGCGAGAGAACGAGGAGGTGGTACCCGTGAACGCAGTATCGACATGGGTGCTCCCCTCCGGGGTCACGGTCGGGCGATAGGTCGTCCGGGAGCGCCGTTCAAGAGCACTCCCGAAAGGCACGACCATGCAATTCACTTCTGAACAGCGCCTCCCCGACGGCGTCCTCGCACGCGAATTCACCCTCGGCGAGATCCCCGGCACCCTGTGGACGCCCGGATCCGCACCGGCCCCGCTGATCCTGATCGGCCACCCCGGCGGCTTTCACAAGGGGCTTCCCCGGCTGGTGGCCCGGGCCCGGCACTACGCGGCGCAGTACGGCTTCGCGGTGGCGGCCATCGACGCCCCCGGGTGCGGTGACCGGCCCCGTTCCGCCGTCGCTGAGCAGTCACGCGCCGACCTCCGCCGGGCATCACAGGCCGGCGAGCCGCTCGACGAGATCCTCGACGCCATGATCGTCCCGCTGGTCGAACAGGCGGTCCCGGAATGGCGGACCACCCTGGACGCCCTCCTTTCGCTGCCCGAGATCGGCGGAGCGGTCGGGTACGAGGGGATGAACGCCATCGGCATCCGGCTGGCGGTGGTCGAACCACACATCGCGGCCACCGTTCTCTTCGCCGGGAGTTTCGTACCGGGCCTCCTGCGCGAGGAGGCCCGGCAGATCACCATCCCGCTGCAGTTCCTGCTGCAGTGGGACGACGAAGGGAACGACCGGCAGGCGGCCCTGGACCTGTTCGACGCCTTCGGCACCAAGGAAAAGACGCTGCACGCCAATCTGGGCGGGCACACCGGTACCCCGTGGTTCGAGGTGGACGACGCGGCCCGGTTCTTCGCCCGGCATCTGAAGTGAGGCCGGACTGTCAGGCCGGCAGCAGGCGGTAAGTGGTAGGCGGTGTCGGCCAGGATGCTGCTCTCGTCGGGGAGAGGACCCGGCCTTCGCCGCTCGCTGCAACGTGGGCCCCTGCCAACTCGGCAGGGACCCGCGAAAAGTGATCCGTCCCCCAGTGCGGTGCGGCTGACAGTACGGCCCGTGGAAGTAGTGCTCCGGCTGGAGGAGTTGCTGTTCCCGACATCGACTCACCGACCGCACCCGCACCCGCACCCGCACTGAGCACATGGCCGTCTTCGCCGGGTTCCCACCCTGCCCTCACATACCGGCTTCGTCGAAGGGCGTGGCAACCGGTTCAAGCTGCTCAACGTCAGATGTTCGGCCGCGCCGGATTCAAGCTCCTCCGGAAGCACGTGCTGCTCTCTCCGTGAACAAGGTGCCGACGCTCAAGACAGAGGTCACCTGAAGCGGCCAGAAGGCGAGAAGCTGGTGCCATGCACACAGGAGAGCAGGATTCTGGCCGACTCCTACGGGCTCGATACCCCCGAGCGCGGCAACCTCGTCGACGCCATCCTCGACCGCCAGAACCGCAACGCCCTCTGGTGGCACCACCGTCTCACCGCTCCCGACCGCCGCGTGGCTGACAGCGAGCAGATCCTCGCCCGGATCGCCTGGTCCCGGCGTGAACACGAACACACAGCCGCCAACCGCGCTGTCTTCGCGAACGCTCTACGCTGACCGGGATCGACGGGATCGAAACGGGGCTGCAGAACTCGCCTACGAACTCGCCGCCATGGCGGGGCGGTCGGCTCCGGGCCCCGGGCTCGCAGGGGGACCGCGCGGGCGCAGGACGCGGACAGGGCGTCGCAGAGCCCGCCGTGCCCACGACGGTGTTCACCCACCAGCGACAGCTCTACCTGCGGCCGGATCGAACCATCGGACCATCGGCGCACAACACCGCGTCCGCGAGTTCGAACAACGCGTCCGCACGCCTGGTCAGACAGGAGTAGAAGTGAACCCGGAAGCCGGACAGTTACGCGTGATCAAGTACGACGAACCGTTCGGACTCCGAGGTGGAAGATCGAGCCGGGCGACGTCAGTGGTGGCCCATGGCAGGCTGGGCGCCATGACTGACTCAATGGCACGCCCGGGACAACCGGTAACCGTCCTGCGGGACGGCAGACTTCGGGCCGCGGGCCTCAGGTGGGGGGACGTCGTCGCCTATGACTGGGGCTTCGAACAACAAGGACAGCACTACATACAACGCAGCTTCGTGTTGCTCGACGACGGGATCCAGATCAATCAGCCGGTCCTCTTTCCTCCTGAGCAGCAGGGCTGGTGGTACTGCGATCTGGTTGCTGTTGTCCAGGACGGTGGGCTGCTGCGGGTTGACGACCTGTGGATCGACGTCATCGTCGGGCCGCCCGACCACCCCTACCGTCTCCTCGACCTTGACGAATACGCTACGGCCATGGCCGACGGCCAACTGAGCCCCGCTGAGGCCGCGGACGGCCTGATCCGCACCCAACGCTTCCTGGACCGACGGTTGAACCGCCGACACGAAGGAGAACGCGGCTGGCCGGACTTCCCACCCGCCGAGGTCAAGGGCATGCTGTCCATCGACCTTCCTCTCGACTGGACGCTGATGGAGAGCTAAGAGGTCGCACAGGTGGGGCTCGGTCCGGCAGCAGAGAGCGGCCATGCGTCACCATGTGTCTCGGCTGTCGGCCATCGGCGTACTAGGGCGTGGCCTACGCTGAGCCAGTGTCGGACAACGGCGAATCGCCGAGAGTCCCGGGCATTGACGAGCCGGGCATTGGCGTGGACCTGCCCGCCACGCTGCACATCGCCGGGCTTGCGTTGAGACGGACGGAGGGCCCTCCATCCCTGGCCTGCTGGGCCGGCTACTTCCCGGGGTCGGCAGGCGGCAACCCTGCGGGGATCAGTCTGGTGATCGAGCCGGCCGCGCCACCTGAAGAGGCCACCCTCCAACTCGCTCACGAGGTTGCGAGCCATTTCGACGTCCTCGTCGCCCAGGCCCTGCGGTACTGTCGGGCCCGACTCCGGGAGTCGCACTTTGAACTCACACCCGAGGAACTGAGCTGGCTGGACCTTCCAGAGTTGCCATTGGCAGTTCCCGAAGCAGTGGTGTGGGCCGACCAGACCTGGGCAATCCGCTTCACGGAGAGCAGGCTCCGGCTGGCGGACCCATACGGAATCCTCGTGACCTTCAACGGAACGCAGCCTGTCGACGTCCAGGGCGTCGAGGACGAACAATGAACCGCTCGTCCTGCCGCGTCCTGCGGCGAGGACGTGTTCGCGCGGACTGACCGGCCGGGTGCGGTAACAGGGCAGCAGTCGTGGGCACGAGCCCTCCATAGGGCGGCTTGTAGGGTTCAACTGTTCCGGCATGAGCGGTCATCTCACCATGTACCGGCGGGCTGCCGCCTCCGCCGGTAATGCTTACCCTCGGGAATCCGGCAGCAGGCCCAACGGCGGCTGCCTGAGCCTCATCCGACTCCGGGGCAGGAAGAGACGCCAGGGATGCCCCTGGCATGACCGGCAACGGCGACTTCAGCATGTGTCCGGCCCCGGTCTGGACCGGGTCACCAGCACGACCGCGGGTCTTGTACGTGCTCTGGCGAGTGCCGGTCCTCTCCCCTGCCCAGGCCGGTCCGGACCAGGAAGCCGGGGTCCGCGTCCCACGGCGGGGCAGCGATGTGCACCCGCTGGGTACCGGGGATGCCCACCTCGACGAGGACCCCGCCGCGGAACATCCACAGACCGAACAGGTCGTCATCCTCGTCGTGCAGCATGACCTGCACGCAGGCGGGCTCGTTCCACGGCAGGGACTCCAGGTCCTTGAGCACGCCGCGGCGCCGGTTCCACCGCTCGAACTCGATGTACCAGCCCCATGCCCACATGTCACACCGTGCCGGGTACCGAGGGCAATCGCTTTGGGACCCGGAGCCGTCGGGGCTCCTTCCGTACGCGGAGTTCCGCTGCCCAGGACTTGTCCGGTCGGCCATGTTCGGAGCCAGCTGGTGAGGGCTGCGGCGGTAGCGGTGCCGAGGTAGGCATAACGGCGTTTGTCGTAGTGGGTGGTAACGGCTCGGTGCTGGTTGCCGGTTGACGGCCCGTTCGACGGTGCTGCGTTTCTTGTACCGGTCCTCGTCGAAGGCGGGTGGTCGTTTGCCGCGTGAGCCTTTGCGCAGACGGACGGCCTGGCTGTCGGTCTTCTCCGGGATCGTGTGCCGGACGCCCCGGCGCCGCAGGGGTCGTTGCTGTAGGCCTTGGCCGCGACACTGTCCGGCGTCTTGCGTGGCCTACCCGGGCCGGACTTCCGGACGCGGGTCTTCTCCAGAACAGGCTTGAACTGGGTGCAGTCCGCACGTCGGCCTGGGGTGACGATCAAAGAGAGCGAGCGTCAGCGGCCGTCCGCGCTCAGGTGAAGCTTGGTGGCGAACCCGCCGCGCGAGCGGCCCAGGCCCCCACCTCCCACACCGCCTCCACCAGCGGGCGTGCAGTCCCTGCCACGCGGTTTCGTCCTGGCATTCTGGGACTTTGCCCCCTTTGAGAGGCGGGTGCCGACAGCCCGCAGTTTTCTGCCGTGTTGGCCGGGGTGCGGGTGCGCGGGCCGGTCGGACGTTCGCGCAGCCGACCTGGCACCGTGGTCGGCGACACGATGTACTCCTCTCGCGCCAACCGCGCCCACCTGCGGAGACGGAAGATCAAGGCTGTGATCCCGGAGAAGGCGGACCAGGCGGCCAACCGGAAGGCGCCGACGTCTCCCGCTCAGCGAGGACCGCGCTTCTCGCGTTCGGCTTCGATCAGCTCCTCCATGAGTTCCTCCGGATCCACCGTGTACTCGGTGTCATCGAGGCCGTCGTAGTCCTGAGTGCTTAGCGGCAGGCCGAGCTCGGCGAGTTCGACGGCCAGTTGTGTGAACGCGATTCGCTCATCGGGCTCGTCCTGGTAGCTTGCCTGCTCGGCGGCGGACCCCTCGGTCAGGGTGAGGCCGACCAGGCTCCAGAAGGTGAACTCGGTGTCCAGCTCTATGAGGTGCCAGGCACGGTCCGTGGGTTCGTCGGGGTGCAGCCAGTAGCCGATCCACCCCTTTCCGCCCTTCGCCACGAGCTTGACGTACTTGGCCATCTCCGCGGTTCCGGCGTTGACGGCCTGCATCTCCGGGTCCGCGAGTTCCTTTTCGCTCAGATAGCTGGTGTCCAGGAGCGGGTGGACTTCTCCCGTCTCGAAGAAGTCGAGGTTGAGAAGATGGGTGAAGTCGGTGCGGCCTTCCCACTGCGCCACCAGCAGCACGCGCAGATCGTCGGGTATGGGACGGCCGTCCAGCCGCTCGCGGGAGAACTCGGCGAGCCGTTCGTCGTACATACGCCCTCTCCAGAGGTCGAAGCAAGATCCTCGCGCCAACGTAGCAGCGGGGTCTGACAAGAGGTCGGGTGCTCCGGCGACTGCCGACCACCCCGTGATCCGGACTCGGAGCGGGTCCTGGCAGACGCCGCCCAGCAGCAGTGGGGGTAAGGGGAGTGAATTTCGGCGTTCCGTGGGGGACCGGCGGGCCCGCCGGTCCGCCACGGATATGTGGGTGTGGAACGCTTCAACCGATGGTGTCCGTGCTGGACGGTCGCGTCGGCCGGGTCAGCCCCGGTGACCCCAGTCCAGGCGGTCGGCGAGCCCCACTGCGGTGAAGGCGGCCACCAGGTCGTCGCGGCCCTCGGTGAAGTGGGCCCAGCTGTCGTAATGGACGGGCACCACGCGGCGGGCGCCGAGAAGCTGGGCGGCCTCGGCGGCCTGGGCACTGTCGAGGACGATGCACTGCCCGTCGAAGAGAACGGGGAAACGGGGTGCGCCCGCGAAGAGGACAGCGGTATCCACGGGGCCGAACCGTTCGGCGATCTGCTTGACCAGGTCGAGCGAGGCGTTGTCACCACTGACGTAGACGGTGGGCAGACCCGCGCCGGTCAGGACGAAGCCGACGACCTCCCCGGCGAACGGTTCGACCTCCTCACGTGCCCCGGGCCCGTGAACGGCCGGCACGCCGGTCACAGTGATCGTGCCGCCGCCCGGGCGGTCCAGTTCGACGGACTCCCAGTCGGCCAGCCCCTGCGCCTTGCCGCCGAGGCGCTGACCGGCACTGGGGGTGGTGAGGGTGAGCGGGACATCCGCGAGCAGGGCGCGTCCGGAGGCGTCGAGGTTGTCGGCGTGCTCGTCGTGGGAGAGCAGGACGACATCGATGGGGCCGAGGTCGGCCGGGCCGGCGGTGGAGGGATGGGTCTTGGTCAGAGTCGGGCCGGCCGACGGGTAGTCGCCGGGGCCGTCGAAGGTCGGGTCGGTGAGAAAGCGCAGGCCGCCGTACTCGAAGAGAGCCGTCGGGCCGCCGAAGACGCGGACGGGAAACTGCCCGGTCACTGCGGTGGGGGAAGGCATAAGAAACAAACCTCACGGATAGTCGTGGTTCAACCGTGAGGTAACCTTATCCAGACCTCACGGATAAGTCCACGCCCAAGCGTGAGAGTCATGGATGAATGAAGCTTGTACCATGAGAGTCATGGAAGAGTCCGTGACCCCCGAATCCGGCCTGCCGCCCGCACCGGGCGCGGAGCAGTACCCCGCCCTCGCCCTCGCCAACAGCGCCATCGCACTGCCCGGCGGGCACTACACCGACCAGCTCGGTACCCCCGCGGGGGCGAACGAGTGGCTGACCGAACGCGGTCTCGCCCCGGTCGAGATCGGGATGCGGGAGATGTGCGCGACACAGCTGCGCTCCCTGCGCGAGCAGATCAGGTCGCTGCTCGCCTCCCGCGTCGACGGACTGCCCGCCCTCCCCGCCGCCCTGGGCGCCGTCAACGACGCACTGATCCGAGTCCCCACCGCCCCCCTGCTGCAGTGGGACGACAAGACCGGCCCCTACCGCGCCGCCCCGCACCCCACCACACAGATCGTCGACCACGCGCTCGCAACCCTCGCCGCCGACGCCGCCGACCTGCTCACCTCTCCCGACGCCGAACGCCTCACCGCCTGCGGCTCCCCGCCCTGCAATCGCTACCTGCTCCGCCACGGCCGCCGCCACTGGTGCTCCACCCGCTGCGGCGACCGCGCCCGCGCCGCCCGCGCCTACGCCCGACGCGGCAGCACCCCCCAATAACAAGGCACACGACCACGAACCACCGGGCCCACTCGGCTTCCCTCAGAACCCGTAGAGGAGGCACGAGCAGCTGAGGAAGACCGGCGAAACGCATCGACATCGACGGCAGTCGCCATGCGGTGCCGATCGAGAAGATCCTCGAACGGGCCCCGGAGCCCTTGGCCATGTGCGTCCTGTTCCTTGAAATGCCGGGATGCGCCTCCCCGTTGATCCACATGATGGACGACTGCGAACAGTCGGGCGTGTGTCACATCGGTTCCGGCAGCACCCGCCCCCGCCGAACCCCGGACGGGCGTGACGCTTCGGGTTCCAGGAGTAGCCCTCCCACGGCGCCGCGAACCCGTGCCCCGTGAGCGCCGCCCGGTTCCGCAAGCACACCGCCGCCGGCCGGCCTCTCAGAACCCATCGACCGGAACGTCCCTATGCGCAGTAGGTCCCGCCTCCTCCCGCGCCACCACCGCCCTCCTCCCGGAGACAGGGAAGCCGATCGGTCGGGCCCGATTCCTGGCCATTGCGAGGACCCTGTCGGCGAAGTACCCACCCGAGCGTGCCCATGGCCGATAACAGCGCCGAGAAAGGGCCTATCCAGTCACGGCACAAGCACCTCTCCCGAAAGAAGCGGCCTTTCCCGAGGTGACCCGAGCAACATTCCAGCCATTCCCACTCGGTAGACAGTTTACGAGGTTTTAACAGTGGTAACGCGAGAGGCGTGAGGGACTCAAGTGACGTGCGTGGTTTCCTATCGGCCCGAACAGTTGGCCGGAAAATAGACTTCCTATCGCCCCGGGCGGGACGATGAGGCTGTTAGTGTGAGTCCGCCAAATACCCAGGAGGGTGGTTATGCGTTCCGTTGGAATACAGGCCCTATCCGTTCACCTGCCGGACACCGTGCGCACCAATAAGTGGTGGGGTGCGGATTCCGCTTCCGTGGAGAACTCGCAGCCCGCACAGCCGTCCGGACCGAGGCCGCGAAACTTATTCGACGCCGCAATGCAGCCGTACATCGACGATCCATTCTTCGGGAGCGTCGAGCGCCGAATAGCCGCTCCCGGTGAGGGATCGGTATCGCTGGGAATTAAAGCTGCCCGCAGCGTGCTGGAGACCGCGAATATCGGGGCCGACGAAGTGGACGGCCTGATCTCGGTGTCCATGTTCCCCGACCGGGTCGGTGCGGGAGACGCCGGCTACCTCGCCCAGGCTCTGGGCACGGCCGGAGGCGCGTTCAGTCTGGAGGCGACCTGCTCCGGTTCCATGTCCGCACTGCTGACGGCCAGTTCGCTGGTGCAGTCGGGACTCAAGGAACGGGTTCTGGTGGTCGTCGCGTCCATGCTCTCGCGGGCCATCGACGCGGACGACGTCACAGCGCGACTCTGCGGAGACGCCGCGGCGGCCTTCCTGGTCGGCCCGGTGGACGACGGCTACGGGCTGCTGGGTTCCAAGACCCTGCAGACGGGCGAGACGTGCGGCACCTGGCTGCTGGACACCGTCGACGAGCCCGAAGGAACCACCGCCGGAGGCCGCCGCATCCGTCTGCGGGTCGACCCGACCATCACGCACGTCCTGCGCGCCACCGCGAAGCCGTATCTGCTGGGAACGGTCGAGGGCGCGCTCGAAGCAGCACAGCTGAAGATCGACGAGATCGACGTGGTGGTACCGAACACCCCCACCGCCTGGCACGCACGGTTCAGCGCGGACGCTCTGGGCGTGGACCCGGACCGCGTGGTCAACACCTTCCCCAGCGTGGCCAATATCGGGCCTGCCCTGATGCCGGTGAACACCCACCTCGCCGCGGTCGAAGGCCGCATCAAGCCGGGCGACCGCGTGCTGCTCTACACCTTCGGAGGCCAGGCGGAGGCGGGAGCCGCCGTCTTCCGCTGGCCCTCGGTACTCCTCGGCCCGGCGCCGGCCGGGGCGACGACCACTCTCCACTCCATCGGAGGCAACCATGGCTGAGGTACGCGACCAGATCCGTTCCTTCATCATCAAGGAGATCCTCAAGGGCGGCAGCGAGGACGACCTGGCCGACGACTTGAACCTCCGCGAGTCGGGGGTGCTGAACTCGCTCGCCACTATGCAACTGGTGACGTTCATAGAGGACGAATTCGGCATAGACGTCGCACTCCACGACCCCCGGCTGCACTTCACGACCGTCACCCACCTGACGCAGTACGTGAAGGATCGGCAGGCGCAGCCTGATGAGCGATAGCCCCGCACAGGCGTTGGAGGAGGCCGACCTCGCGGAGTACCTCGATGCCGCCGCGCGTTCGCCGCTCAGCCGCGCCGTCGTCGGACCGGACGGACAGTCACAGACGTACGGCGAACTCTCCGCACAGGCCGACCGGGCGGCGAGCGTCCTGCACGGGCGGGGCGTCGGCCGAGGGGACAGAGTCGGGCTCCTGATGCCCAAGAGCGTGCGGTCCGTGGCCCTGATCTTCGGCATACTCAGGCTCGGAGCGGCCTATGTGCCGGTCGATGCGTACGGATCCCCGCAGCGCGCCGCGACCATCTTCGAGGACTGCCAGGCGCGAATCATCCTGGCCGACGAACGGTCCGCGGGGCGGCTGGAGGAGGCTGCTCCCTCTCTCGCCGCGCGCACGCTGATCACCGGCGACTCCTGGCCGGACCCGCACGCTTCGGGGAAGCCGAGCTATCCGCGCGCGGAGAAGGACCCCGACCGTCTGGCGGCGCTTCTCTACACGTCGGGGTCGACCGGGACGCCAAAAGGCGTGATGATCACCCACCGGAACGCCGTGTCCTTCGTCGAGTGGGCGTCGGCCACGTTCGGGATCACGGAGACCGATGAGGTCGCCAGCCACGCGCCCTTCCACTTCGATCTCTCGGTCTTCGATCTCTTCGTGACCGTCAAGCACGCCGCGTGTATCCACCTGATCGACACGGATCTGGCGGCCAGCCCCCGGCACCTTCCCGAGTTCATCGCGAAGTCCGGTATCACCGTCTGGTATTCGGCCCCCGCGATCCTGGGAATGATCGCCGAGTCGCCCAGAGCGGAGAAGTTCCGGCAGAACAGGCTCAGGCTCGTCCTGTTCGCCGGTGAAGTCTTCCCGATCGACAAGCTGCGGCGTCTGCTGCACCTCTGGCCAGCACCTCAGTACTACAACCTCTACGGCCCGACCGAGACGAACGTGTGCACCTACTACCGGGTCCCCGAACAGATCCCGGCCTCCCGCACGGCCCCCCTGACCATCGGCCACGCCTGCTCCCACTGCGACATCATCGTCGTGGACGAACAGCTGGAGCCCGTCCCCCCGGGACAATCGGGGTTTCTGAGCGTCGCCGGCCCCTCGGTCTACCCGTCCTACTGGAACCTGCCCGCACGTACCGCGGAACGCACATTCCGGTTCGGGGGGCGCCGCTGGTACAACACCGGCGACATCGTCCGGACGACGCCGGATGGCTACGCCTTCCTCGGACGTGCGGACCGCATGGTCAAACGCCACGGCCACCGTATCGAGCTGGACGAGATCGAGCACAGCCTCCGGCACAACGACGCGCTCGCCGACGCGGCGGTCGTCAGCACCGGAGTGCCCGGCGAGGTCACCATCACCGCGTTCGTCGTGGCCTCCGGCGTCGAGCCTTCCAGCGTCGAGCTGCGCCAGTACTGCCACAGTCGGCTCGCCCGCTACATGGTGCCCGACGACTTCCAGTTCCTGGACGAGCTTCCCCGCACATCGACCGGCAAGACCGACTACCAGGAGCTGAGCAGTCGCTGCGGGGTAGCCGAAGCGGTGCGCGGATGACCGCGGGAAAGACGATGGCCGCAGGAAAGACCTCGACCACCAGCCCTCACGAACGAGCAGGAGGACACAGTTCAGTGAACGCAGGGGTGGCTATGTGGAGTGGATGGGACGACCACCGCTCAGCTCTCTATCAAGGCGCGGATCGATTCGCCCGTGAGGACCTGAGCTCCGACACCGCCGAACGCGATGCGCGTGGGGAGTTCGACCGGGCCGGCTGGAAACAGTGCGCGGAGTTCGGACTTCTGAAGATGCCCGTTCCCGTGGACCACGGCGGCACGGGTGCGCCTCTGGGCGACCTCCTCGCGGTCATGGAAGGGCTGGGACACGGGACGGAGGACCAAGGGCTCCTCTTCGCACTCAACGCCCACCTGTGGACAGTGGTCCTGCCCCTGTCCGTCCACGGGACACCGGCCCAGCGAGCCCAGTACCTGCCGATGCTGATGCAGGGATCGGCCATCGGTGCGAACGCGTCGACCGAGGACGAGGCCGGGTCGGACGTGTACGCCATGCACACCCGGGCGACGAAGGACGGCGACAGCTACGTCCTGAACGGGACGAAGAGCTACATCACCAACGCGCCCGTGGCCGACCTCTTCGTCGTGTACGCGACGGTGGATCCGGCGCTGGGCGCTCTGGGAGTGACCGCCTTCCTGGTCGACGCTCGGACACCGGGACTCCGCCAAAGCCCTCCGGTGGAAAAGATGGGGATGCGCACGGCCCTCATGGGACGCATCACGCTGAAGGACTGCCGTGTCCCCGCGGACGCCGTTCTCGGCAGACCGGGACGCGGTGTCAGCATCTTCGACGGCGCGATGGAGTACGAACGCGGCTGCATACTCGCCACCTCCCTGGGGGCCATGCAGCGTGAACTGGAGCAGTCCATCGAGCACGCCCGTACCAGAAGGCAGTTCGGGCGCCCGATCGGAAAGAACCAGGCGGTCTCCCACCGCATCGCGGACATGAAAGTCACGCTGGACGCCGCGCGCGAACTCATCCATCGCGTCGGTGCGCTCAAGGACGCCGGAAAGAGCATCGCACTCGCTTCGGCCGGCGCGAAACTGTTCGTATCCGAGGCCTATCTGAAATTCTCCGTCGATGCTCTGAGAATTCAAGGGGGCCGAGGCTACCTCACCGGAGCCGAATCCGAACGGCACCTGCGGAACTCCGTCGCCTCCGTGCTCTATTCAGGAACGTCCGACATTCAGCGCAACCTCATCGCCACTCATCTCGGCCTCTGACCGATCCTCACCGAATTCCGGCGAGGTACGCACCGCCTCGCAGAATAAAACCGCGCGACGACCATCGGCCTCCCCTGCGGCCGGCACCGGGCCGATGTGACTGCTTTCCCAATCGACCGGAACGCTGTCCAAGCCGCGCGGACTGCCCGGGAATCGGGCAGGAGTTGACGGAACCGTTCCTCAGCAGTGTCCAGGAGTGGGCCTTGTGCCCACGTCCCTGAACTGCTCGCATCCTGAACGGTTTTGGATGCGCTGATCCCCCGCGTTTTCGTTGCCCCGGTCCGGCAACGCGCTTCGTGTGCAAGCTCCGTGACGAGGCAGCGGGATTCCTCACGCCCTCGGTCACCACGATCGGCCTGGACGGTCCGATGCCCAGCACCACCGATCCGGTGATGCTGGGGCGGTGCCGTCCGTCACCGATCGGGTGCCCGGGGGCGCGGGCACCATCGATCTGGTGACGGCGGGGTGGTGCTGGTCGTCCCGCATCGAGGTGCATGCCGGGTCGACGGCGACGACAGCGACGCCGGGTTCGCCGGCCATGGAGACGATGCGGCATCCGTGACCGGCGGGGTGGGTCTCCATGCCCCGTGTCTCCTCCCACGATGAGCAGGCAGACGTGGAGCGGGCGGACCACCCGCCTTTCGCATCGGCCGCGTAGGCCGGGCACAAGATTGTGCAGGCCGCATCGGAGATCGCCTCGGGCGTGAACAAACCCCTTTCTCTGATCCACTCCCGCGCCCAGGTGGCGGTCAGTCATCGACACTGAGGAAACGGGTCGTTCGCGTGAACGGCTACGCCTGGGGCTTCAGCAGGGCCAGCGCCTCGCCCACCTTGTCGATGGCTTCGCAGACCTCCTCGGGCTGACGGGCGGTGAAGCAGAGGCGGAAGAAGCCGGGCTCGGAGCTGTGCATCACACCGCCGGGGAGCAGCGACACCTCGGTGGGCGCTGTGCGGAGGTAGTCGAAGAGGCACTGCTCCCTCGGGTCCAGGTCGGTGGCGGTGAGCGGGAAGGGCGTGGCGTCGCCCTGGTTGGGCGGCACGCACAGGTCGAGATAGTCCCGGAGATCGAGCCAGAAGAACTGCGCCGCGTTGTCGCCGTCCTGGTGGATGTACTTGATGCTGTGGTGCTCCAGACGGGCCTTGACCTTGTCGAAGCTGGTGCTGAGGAGGTCACGGTAGGTCCGCATGGCGTACGTCGTGTACAGCTCGGATCCCGGGCCGTTGACGGAGGCGGAGAGGACGGCGCCGACCACGTAGTGCTTGAGCGAGTCGACCGGCGTGAACCAGGACATCGGGTGCCGTTTCTCCGCCCCGGTGTCCGTGCTGCCCAGCATGGCGTCCTGGACCACGGTGTTCTGGGAGATGATGAATCCGGTGCGGAAGCCGGAGAGCCCGAAGTCCTTGGCGAAGCCCCAGACGACGTGGATGCGACTGGGGTGCTCGGCGTAGGCGTCCAGGGCCACAGCGCTGGTGAACGGCGTTGTACTGCTGGCGAGTTGGGAATGGCAGTAGATCTCGTCGGAGATGATGTGCAGGTTGGGGTCGCCGAGCGCCCAGGCGTAGATCTCCTCCAGCAGCTTCTTGGAGTAGTTGACACCCAGCGGGTTGTGCGGGTTGGTGAGGACGAGCAGCCTCGGCGCCTTGCCGGTCCGCCTCTTGTGCTCCTCGTACTGTTCCTTGATGAGGTCGAGGGTGAGCTGGAAGGCGTGGGGGCCCTCGGTGGGAAGGTGCACCGGGACGCAGGTCAGCTTGGGACGCTGCTCGAACGACCAGTTGAAGCCCTGCCAGTACGGCGCCGGAATCAGCACCGCGTCGCCGTCCACCAGTGGCGGCGGGCCGCTGGGCTCGCTGTTCTTGAGCGCGAAGGCCAGGCACTCCAGCGCGGAGGCGACGCCCGCCGTACCGAAGACATGCTCCGCCGGCACTCGGCGGCCGAACGCCTCCGTCAGCAGGTCGGCCACCTGTTGACGCAGTTCCGGGGTGCCGTACGGGGAGAAGTAGTGGATGTACTTCTCGGGCAGCAGGCTCGTGTTGGCGAACACCATCTTCTGCATCGAGTCGTCGTAGACGAGGACGTTCTCCGCCACGGACAGGTCGATCGCGGTGTCGGGTGCCACATGGCGGTGGTAGAAGGCGAGCGCCTGCTCCAGGTCGGGCATGCGCGCCAGAAGCGCGGCGGCTTCCTCGGGTGGGGTGCTCGGGTTCTGGCCGGTGGAAACGGGATTGGTCGTCACGGTGCTGAAGTTCCCTGTCCTGGTAACGGTCCGACGGGCCGTGCGGCGAACCTCTCAATGGGTCGCGCACGCATTGGACAAGCGGACCACGTGCCCGGGACGGCTACCAACGCTCGGCAGCCGTGCGGAAACAAGGCGGGGCAGGCGTCCGGCGGCTTGACCAGCGAGTCCACGGCGGCCGAGGAACACAGCCACTACACCCGAACGAGTACTGCTGGACGCCGGCATCGCATCAAGCAGCCAGGAAGCAGGCAGTGCTTCTGTCGCCGTCCGACGCATTTTTGCCGTCCGACGTGTGTTGTCGACCGACGCGCGTGGTCGACCGTGAAGTGGCAGCCGCCGCTCGCCCGCCAACCGACGGGGCCGCTACCTCAGCCCTGAAGGTGCACATGCGGCCGCCGCCGAAGGAGAGCGCCGTGACCGGATCCGTCGACCGATTCGATGAGCCGGCGGACTGTCTCGTCGTCGGTCTTTGCATACGGTGCAATCAAGAGGGACTTGAGATCTGTCGACACAAACAGATCATTGAGGACCTCGCTTCTCCTTCGGCAGGGAACTTCGGTTGAGCAAGCTCGAAGGGTCTCGCTGTGCGGCAACGACCTCGTGCACGTTCAGCAGAAAGCGCTGGACTGTCGCCAGCTCCGTGTCGGAGAAGGTCCGCGTCGCAGCGACGATCTCTGTGATCAACGGCCCGAAGAACGACTGTCCGAGGGTGACCGCCCGTTCATCAACTTCGAGCAGCACACGCCGTCGGTCGCGGCCGTCCCGTGTGCGCCGCACATGGCCGAGCCTCTCAAGCCGGTCGACAAGGGCCGTGGTGCCCGCAGAGTTCAGGCCGAGCTGCTGCCCGAGCCAGCCGGGCGTCGCGAGCGTGTGCGTCCGAGCGGCGTCCAACAGACAGATCAGAGCGCGCAGGTCGGTTGGGTGCAGGCTGTTGCGTTGCGCGAACTCGGCTCCGAGCAGGTCCAGTTCGACGGTGACGGCGCGTAGCTGATGAACAATCCGCTGCCCGGGCACTCCTTCATCCATGCCGTTCCGTCCTTCCACGATCGATCCCGCACGCATAATATCTCGTTCGACGAGATACTCGGTCAGCGACCTACTTCTTTGAGGGCGTCCCATGGCAGCGGACCTGACTCGCTTTCTGGCGGCGCACGACGCCGTCCTGAACCAATGGCCCGTGCCCGTCGACCGGATGGACCTGACGTCGGCGTACGGCACAACGCGGGTCACGGCATGCGGCCCCGTGGACGGGGAGCTATTGGTGCTCCTGCACGGTGGCGGCATCACTTCGGCAGTGTGGTACGCCAACGTGGCCGACCTGAGCCGCACCCGGCGCGTCTACGCCGTCGACCGGATCGGCGAGGCCGGCCGCAGCCTGCGCGGGGACCTCCGCGTCCGGACCACCGACGACCTTCTCGACTGGCTGGACGGCGTACTCGACGGCTTGGGCACGGGGCGCGCCGACCTGTGCGGGCACTCCTATGGCGGATGGATCGCCCTCGCCTATGCTCTGCGCACACCGCAGCGGATCCGCAGGCTCACGCTCCTCGATCCCACCCAGTGCTTCGCCGGATACAGGGCCGGGTACCTGCTACGCGCTCTTCCCATGCTCATCCGGCCCACCGCCCAACGGGCCCGCGCGTTCCTCGCCTGGGAAACGGATGGCGCGGAAGTCGACCCCGCGTGGCTGGACCTGTACGGGCTCGCCGCCGATTTCCCGCGTACGAAGGTCGTCGTGGGCAAACGCCCCAGGCCCCGGCAACTGCGGGGCTCGACGGTCCCCACGCTGGTACTGCTGGCCCAGGACAGCAGGGCACATGACGTTCGGCGCGTCGAGGCAGCGGCGCGGCTGCACCTGCCGCACGTCCAGACCGCGGTACTCCCAGGTGTCTCGCACCACAGCATCCCGTTCACCCGGGCCACAGCACTCAACAGCATGGTCCTGGACTTCCTCGGCAAACCGTGAACCGGGATGGGGAGCCACATCATTCCAGAACGGGCCCATCTACTGGTCGGTGGGAAGCGGCGCGCACCCCGTGGTGAACCACTTCTTCGCCGCCTGGCAGCGCAACGGCCGGGAAGCCGGGCCGCTCGGATATCCAACGTCGGATGAGATCGTCAACTCCGACAACATCGGTCGGCGCCAGGACTTTCAGGGCGGCACCCGGTGTCGCCGTGGGGCTGCGGAACGAAGGCTCGCCCGGAAAGATCGAATCTACCTGCATCCGATACGCGCAGGAGGCTCGGATCGTGCCCGAGCCGGACCCGATCGATCTCACCAACCCGAACGGGATCGACCTCATCGCACTGCGGCACCTCTGACCTGAACGGTACGTCCGCCCCGGACGTTCTGGCGCACCACTTCGCGTACAACTGTCGTCCTCACATGCTCCTTTGGCTGGAGGAGGCGGCACGCTGTCAGCGGCCTCGAACACTGCCAGTACAGGCGCTGTCAGTGCTCCATCGGGGCCCGTGCGGCGTGCGCATCGTCATAGTCTGGCTGAATGCCCTTCGCAATCATTTTCCAGCGATTACGGCTGTGGCCGGTCGCTCTTCTAAGGCGCGTATTGAGTCGTGATCAATTGGTTCGTGTGAGGTCCTTGATCCAGATCATGGAGGCACGGAGATGGAGGCCGGCGAGGTAGCTTTCGGGTGTCTTGTCGTAGCGGGTGGCGATGCCCCGCCAGGCTTTCAGTCTCTTGATCAGGCGTTCGACGGTGTTCCTCTCTTTGTAGAGGTCGGTGACGTGGCTGACGGGCCGGCCGCCCCGGGCTGCCTTTCCTCTTCCGGTTGGCAGCCTGGTCCTTCTTCTCCGGGATGACGGCCTTGATCTGGCGTTTGCGCAGGTAGGCACGGTTGCCGCGGGAGGAGTACGCCTTGTCCCCGGCGACCGCGTCCGGCCGGGTCCGGGGACGGCCGGACCGGGCCACGGACCCGGATCTTCTTGAGCACGGGGATGAACTGGGGGCTGTCGGCGGCTGTCCCGCGGTCAGGACGATCGCGAGCGGGCGGCACTTGCGGTCGGCTGCGAGGTGGACCTTGCTGGTCTGCCCGCCCCGCGAGCGCCCGAGCAGGGCGGCCTTCAGCCGGAGTTTGTGTCGGCGTCGGTTACGTCGCCGCTCTTCGTGGGCGGGACCACGGTCGGCGGATCGCCCGGCTTGTCCTTCCGCCCCGCCCCCTTTTGCCGGGCCTTCTCCTCCTCGGCGGCGGCTCTTTCCAGGGCGGTCAGGACGCTCTCGTCCAGGTGCATCCCGGCAGCATCGTGGTGGGCCCGGGCGGTGGTGGAGTCCACGCTGACCAGGGACACGTCCGCCTCGCCCCGCCTCGCGGCTTCGGCGATCAGACCCTCCAACAGGGCCTCGAAGACCCCGCCGTCACGCCACTGCCGGAAGCGGTTGTGGACGGTCGGCCAGGGACCGAACTCAGCCGGCATCTCCCGCCACTGCCCGCCTGTCCTGAACTTCCAGATCACGCCCTCGAACTGCTGCCGCAGCCGCTCGGGATACGGGCCGTACCCGCCGACCGGCAGGTACGGCCCAATGAACTCCCACTCCACGTCCGCCAGTTGCACTTGCGTCATACAAGAAGGTCTACCGGTCCAAGCGTCGCCACGACGGCGAATCCCGCAGATTGATCACGACTACATACGCGCCCTAGCCCCGCGCCAGACCTGTATCCGGCTCTGCAGGACGCAATCACGGGGCTGTACGCGGTGCCGTACGACACCATGGTCGAGGTCTGCGCCACCCGGTTGCTCCTCGGCCGGTGGGTCCCCCCGGCAACGGCGCGCCGCACCGGGCCGGTGAACCCGCCCTCCACCGTAAAGAACTCCTCGACGGTGGAGGCACGGTGTGGGAGCCGGGGACGAAGCGTAGGAGCCGCCCCCGCCCGTCCCGTGACGGCGGGCACGGCGAAGGCAGCGCATGGGCGAGGAGTTCGCCGACATCGCCGGCCAGGAGCACGTTACTCGCGTCAGGAGGCGCTGCCCGGGGCATCCGGTCGCGTCCACTCGCCGGCCAGGCCCGCAACTTGTCCAGGCTGTGGCCCCTGGAGATGCATTGCCGCTGATGAGTTCTGGCGGTGCTGGAATCTTCACATCGAGATCCTTGGACCCAGGAGGCCGGGGGGAAGGGCGTGTCGTGACTGCGGTGTCTCCCCGTGGCCCCATTCCCGTCGATCACGAACGTTTCTTTGCGGCGTTGTATTACGTTTTGGGCGTTAAGAGACTTGAGAAAGCTGCTCGGAGGCTGCTGTGAGTGTCATCCGTCGTCCGGCGATGCGCGTGGTCGTGGTCCTGCCGTATGCGCTGATCGTTCTCGTCATCGTGGTGGATGTCCTCGCGGGGTCTGCCATTCTGCTGTCGCTGCTGGCGGCCCCGGCCGCGCTCGCCTCCGCCACCGGCCGCCCTCGCTCCGTACTCTTCGTGGGCGTTCTGGCGTTTGCCGTGTGCGTCGGAGCATTCTTGGCGGACGAGGGGGTCACCGCGGAGCGAGGGGCGGTGGCGCTGAGTGCGGTCGCGCTCGTCGCGCTGGCCGCCGCGTACGCCAGCGAAGTCCGGCTGAGAGCCGAGCGTCGGCTGGTGAGCGTCCAGACAGTCGCCGACGCGGCCCAGAACGTGATCCTGAGACAGGTGCCCCGGCGCAGCGGCCATTTCGAACTCGCCGTCTCCTACATCTCCGCGACCGTCGGCGCCCGCATCGGCGGCGACCTCTACGAGGCGCTGCCCCACCCCGGGGGCCTGCGCATCATCGTCGGCGACGTCCAGGGCAAAGGCCTCACGGCGGTCGGGTCCGCCGTCACGGTCCTGACCGCCTTCCGTGCGGCCGCACCGGCCGACGACTCCCTCCAGGAGGTGGCCGAACACATCGAGGAAGCACTGGGGCGCCGTGAACAGGGCGAGGAGTTCGTCACCGCGGTGCTGGCCGATTGCACCGAGCGGGGGGACGTGACCCTCCTGAGCTTCGGCCATCCGGCGCCTCTGGTGCACCGGGCCGACGGCACCGTCCTGACGGCGGAACCGGAAGTCCCGGGGCCGCCTCTGGGCCTGCCTGGAGGACTCGCCGCTCTGCACGAAAACGGACCGGGCAGATACGCGCTCCGGTTGGAGCCCGGGGACCGGATGCTCTTCTATACCGACGGCACTACCGAGGCACGCAATGCCGAAGGCGACTTCTTCCCCCTGCCGGACCACGCGGACCTGCTCGGCGAACCGGACCTCGCGGACGCTCTTGCGGGGCTGCGGGACCAACTGGCCGCCCATGTCCAGGGACCGCTCGACGACGACGCGGCCATGCTGCTGCTCCGGTTCGCCGGTCCACCGGACGGGACCTGAGAGACCCGGGACGCTGAGCTGCGCGGGCACGGACACGTGTGCGTGCCCCTGCCGGTCACCCGGTCCGAGGGCGACCGGGCGCAGTAGTGGGCGGCCGAGAAGGGGATGGCGGTCTCCGCTCGCGTCGCCGCGCGCGGAGCAGGAGGGGGTCGGCAGCAGTCGTGGCCGAAGCCATGAAGCTCCCAGCACTCCTCGGAGTACACGGTCTGCTTCTCGGGCGTATGCCGGGCCACTGGCTGTAGCGACAAGTGCGGCAGCCACCTACGCCAGCCCGTATTCGGCCGTTGGGGTGGGGAAACGATTCCGCGACCGGACGGATGCGCGTCATGAGGGCATTTCGGGCCCACCGGCGGGCGCACGCGGTAGTTGTGGCGGATGGACGATCCCTTTGCCTTATGCCCAGTACGGACAGGCGCAGCTCCGTCGGACGATTCGCGCCGCTCCGATGGCCAGGAAACCGGTCCGGTTCGGACAGCTGCCTCGCCGAAGGCCGCAACGGCTGACGCCCGGTCAGTACCGTGGCAGCCGGGCTGAGGAGGCGCGGCCCCGCTCGATCAGCTCGACGGCCTGACGCTGCCGCGGGAAGCTGCGCATGTGCTGGAGCATGCGGGCCAGCGCACGGCCGACCTCGTTGGAGCCGACGACATGCGGGTAGTGGTCGAGGAAGATGTGCCAGTGCGTGCAGGCCGCTTCGAGCTGGCCGTCGGCCACCAGCGCCTCCGCGAGGCGGGCCTGGGTGAGAGCGTAGGGGCGGTGTTGGCCCGGGTCTCGGTGCAGGACTGAGGACTGGAAGGCGAGTACAGCCTCGCCCGGACGTTGCAGTACTTGCAGCGTCCGGGCGCGTCTGTACTCGATGCCCGCCTCCGGGTAGGCGGTGAACGCGCCACCGTGGCCGTCTGCCCGGCCATGGGCGTCGGCGCTGTCCACGAGGTCGGCCATCGCGCCTTTCCCGTTGTGCCGTGCGGCATGCGTGTGGCCGCGCTGGGCGAGGACGAAAGCCAGGACTGCCGGATCGTTTCGCCCCGCGCACTCGACAGCGGAGTCGGCAAGGCAGTGTGCCTGATGGATATGGCCGAGGCCGAGGGCCTGGACGCTCATGGCGCGCAGAGTGATCGCATAGGCGGCCCGGTTCCCGGCCTCGCGGGCCAATTCCAGGGCAAGGCGGTAGTATCGGTCGGCCAGACCGTGATGCCCACTGTCGGCCGTCATGAAGGCCAGCAGGTGGACCAGCCGGGCACAGTGGTTCAGTATGTGGGGATTGACGTTCTCCCCTGCCGGAACCGATGTCAGCCGGGCCGCGTTGTCCGCCAGGTAGGCCGCCAGGGCCGAGCGGATGTAGGCACCGCCGTGAGCGCTGACCAGGCCGGCGAAGAGCTGCACCATGGTATTCAGGAACTCCTGGTCCGCCGACGCGTGCAGTTCCCCGCCCGGCCCGGGATGAAACGGGTCCGGTCTCCATACCGGCGGCGGAACCAGCAAGTAGGAGATGCCGACGAGGGCCGCCCGTTGATTCGGGTCGGCGTCCTGGCCGCACAACGCGATGAGCACGGGAAGTCCACCGCCGCCTTCCCGCCCGGTACCGGGCGGCAGACGACCGGAACCCGGCAGGCGGTCAGGATGGGTGAGCCCGGCGTCCTCGGCCGAAATCAAACGGCCGGCCCGGAGGCTGAGCGCCTGGGCGACCAGGTCGGGCACCGGTCCACGGGGCCGGGAGCCCCTGAGCCAGTGCGCCACGGACGTACGGTCGTAGCGCAGCCGCAGCCCCCGAGCCTCCCCCAGCGCGTTCACCGCACGGGCCAGATCCGCGGCACTCCAGGATGTGGCTTCAAGAAGGACAGCGAGCTTCTCGTTGGCAACGCCACGCGGCATAACCATGTCCCCTTCCGCTCCCACCACGCGGCGGGTACGCGCATGTCGCGGGTCCAGAACTGATGCCCGCCACGCCGCTCTGTACGCGCACCGGCCGAATCTGCGGTCAGGGGCGTCCGTTCCTCGCAGGGTGATTCCGAACATGCCGTCAGCGTTGAAGTACACGCTCTTCCGGTGGCGGGTGCCGCGGGTGGGTGACCAGTCATGTCACACCATCGTTGCGAGCATCCGGCTTTGGTCCGGGGTCAGTTGCTCACTGTCTGCGGCCGTCATCATCTCCTGGCTGGTGCGGTCTGATCCTGGGAATCTTCCCGTTGCCTTGTGGAAAGGCTTCTTCGATCTCGTCGGCACCGTGGGCGCGGCACAGTCGCCGCAGGGGTGCCGCAACGACGTACCAGACTGCCGGGTACGGGCTGTCGTAGTCGTGCCCGAGGTTGAACCGGTCCCGCACCGCATCAAGCCCTTCCGGGGCTGCCCCGGTGTGAAGCGATTCCGGTCCTGTCCGGCGGAAGGGCGCCCCCGCCGGAACTCACCAGCCGGTCCGCCGTCACCCACCACGGCCGTCCCTCCATGCCACCTCCTCATCACGCCTGTCGGCCCACCCCGGAAGAACACCGAAAGCACGGAACTTGGCCAGCAGGAGGACGCGTTCGCTTCGGCTGCGACCAGTTTCGGCGCATTCTCCGGCATGTGGGTTGAGCATTCAGGCGATGTGGGGCCCTCCCCGTCCGTCGGTGGTCGCGACGAGGTAGTAGCAGGTGTTGCTGAGGGAGTACGAGCCGTCGCCACAGCGGTAGGGCGCGATCGATTCGGCGATGGCTTCGGCTACGTGGCTCTGCCCGGAGTGGCTGATCGCCTGTGCTGCCGGGCCGGTCGACAGGAGGCCGCGCAGTGCGGTGCCCAGATCGGGGTATTCCCAGGGGCAGTGCACCTTGCGCCATGCGGACGGGGTCAGTCCGGCCCTGGTCATGAGGGCTCCGGGTGCGTCGAGGTCGGTGGGGTCGAGGGAGGTTGGCCGGCCTGGCGGTCCTTGCGGCATCAGTGAGCCGAGGTCGAGCAAGTAGGTGATGGCATCGCATTCAGAGGGCGGACCCCACGTCGCGATCACGATGCTGCCGCCCGGGCGGGTGACCCGTATGGCCTCCGCGACGGTGGCTGCGGGGTCGGTGGCGAAGTGGAGACTGTTGAAGGCGGTCACGACGTTGAAGGCGTCGTCGGGGAACGGAAGGTACTGCATATCACCGACACGGAACAGGCCGGCGGGGTTCCGCTTCCGGGCGATCTCGATCAGTGCGACGGAGGCATCCAGCCCGCTGACCCTCGCGCCCAGGCAACTGGCCATGCCCACGAAGTCGCCTGCGCCACAGCCGACGTCCAGCAGCGTCCTGCCCTGCCAGGTACCCAGTTCACCGAGGACGGTGCGACAGACCGGCCGGATGGTCGGCTCCTGGACGTCGGCCCAGTCACGGGCGCGAGCTCCCCAGAGCGCGCCCTCCTGTTCCGCAGGCTTCATCGTCCTTCCGTCGCCGCGTTCGCCGGTCGGGCTCACCCGCCGGCGATCGCGGTGAAGAACTCGATACAGTCGTCCTCGGACAGCGGCATGTCGCCGTCGGGCCGATTGACGATCTCGCTGTTGAGGCACACGCGGTGCGCTTGACGCAGCTGTCCCCTGTTGTCCAGCAGGAGTCTCTTCAATTCCGGGAATTTCGAGGTCAGCTCGTTGAGCGCATCGCTCAGCGTGGTGGCCGTGATCGACACCGTGCGCTGATGGTCGGCTGCCCGAAAGAGCATTCCGTTGAATTCGAAAGTCATGGACGTCTCCGTTCTTCTCGTGTCATGAGGCCGGCACACGGATCGGGCCAAGGTCTGTGGAGCCAACTGCTTCTTGGACCGTCGGCGTGCAAGCCCGGGTCCAGGACCCGCGCGCCGCCGCGACGTCCTGCCGCCGGTGATCGGGGTCCCGGTGTTCCGATCGCGCTTTTCCTCGCCATCTGCACGGCCGTGGGCCTCCCTGCCGTCAGGCTGAGGCCCATCGGGCGGTGCGACGGGACTCCGGGTTTGTCCTTACAGCGCCGAGTGCGGCTTGTCGGCTGGCGGTTTGCCCGCGCGTGCCGCCACTCCCGCCCCCAGATTGACTTCGAGGATGTCCTGGGTTCCCGCGAGCAGAGAGAGTCCGGAGAAGTCGCGCATGTACCTTCCCAGGTCCGGAGTCCCGTAGAAACCGTGGCCACCCAGCAGGACCTGGGCCCGGTCGAGCACGAACCGGACCTGCTCCACGGCGAAATACTTGGCTGCCGCGACCACCGGATCGAATACCTGCTCCGCTCGGCCGGCCGCGACGCGCCCAAGTGCGTGATAGAGCACGGCCCGAGCCGTCTCGACCGCCACGTACATGCGCCCGAGGGATGCCTCGACGTTCTTCAGCCCGGCGAGAGGTTCGCCGTAGCGGTCGATGGCGGCCAGCCGTGTCGCGCAGTCCTCCAGGACCGCCTGGGCTCGGCCGAGCGGCGCACACGCGGCCCACAGCCGCTGGTAGCTGAGGAAGCGCTGAGCGTGCGTCAGCCCGTCGGTCGCCACGAGTATGCGGTCGGCCGGCAGCGGAACCTCTTCGAAGGTGATCGAGGCCGCGCCGGCCGTCCGCATGGCAACGGGCTCGGCGGCCGTCACTGTGACGCCGGGATCATCGCGCTGCACCATGCAGGCCTGCATGTCCCCGGCCTCGTCCAGCGCGTAGGTGAGGAACACTTCGCTGATCAGCGCGCCGGTCACATAGGTCTTGTGGCCGGACAGGACGTAGTCGTCGCCTCTACGGCGCAGCAGGGTGCGAAACGAGAAGGCGTCGACATCCTCTGTGTACGCGATACCCGCACCTGACCGGCCCTGGGCGAGCGGAACCGCATACGTCTCGATCAGGTCGGCGCGGCCCGACGCGCACACGAGCCTCGCGATATCGATCTGATGATTGATGATCAGCGGAAGTGCGGAATCCGCACAGAGATATCCGATCTGTTCGAGCACCATCCCCCAGGTCAGGGCGTCGGCGTTCTCCCCGCCCACGTCTCGCGGCAGCGAGAGCGACAGCAGCCCGGTGGAACCCGCCAGAGCCATCAGATCGCTCGGCGGTGGGAGCCTCGCCTCATCCCGGTCGACCACGGTCCTGCCGACCTCGGCCAGCAGGACCCCCCAGCGGTTACGGACGAATCCGGCCACCTCGTCACGACGGTCCATGACATCAACCATGCACATGCCTCCCTCGACGAACCCACTCCAACGCCGGCAACAGGCTCCATCGGCGGAGACGACCAGCCGCATGCCCACGCTGAGGGCAATAGCTGTAGCCAGGACGGATCCCGATGGCGGGGTGCTGGCTGATTGCCGCCCCCAGGTGGGCACCTCACCATTAAGCACCCGCTTCACGGGAGCGGGAACGGGGCCCGCACGACCGAGGCATGCACGCGTTGAACGCTTGTGAACATGTGCGTCCTCTACGGCGAGAGACAGAGGCTCTGGCGTACAACACCCGCCCATGGCCCCGGGCCCGGAGCAATGCCGCAGGTCATGGGGGAAACACAGAAACGGTGTTTCCCCAGCTGCCAACCGGCACATCACGTTCGGGTACCGCGGCGGCCAGGAAATGCAGCCGTTGAAGGGGATGGGACGAGCACCCCGGGTGGCGGCCCGCTCATAGCGCCTGCACGTCCCGTGGCCCTCAGCACGCGGGTCCCGATTGGCCGGTAGTCACAGCCGCTACGACCGTGACTGCCCTTGGAGAACCATGCGTTTGCGAACCTCAGCGGGCGACAGGACGTTCGTCTCCCGGTACAGACCGGTACGGATGGCGGTCCCGCTGGTCGGCAGCCCCCCGACGAAGCCGGCGTACCTTTTGCGCCACATCTTTCGCCCGCCCTCCAGGTCGGGGTCGCCGAGCTCCGGTTCCTCGCGGAGGCTCGTGATCCTGAGCTGCCGGAGAGCACGCGCCGCGGCCCTGTGAGCCCCCTGGTGCTCCAAGGCCTTCTGCGCCGCGAGCTCGGTGTGAGGTTTCGGGGCACGCCCTGACCCGTAACTGAGCAGCCGTCATGGCCGACACCACCACCGCTGTCCGGTCCGTCGTACGGGGCGAATCCCCCACCGCGCACGCTGTCGAGCCCGGCCCCATCGGCGCCGCCGACCTCGTAGGACTCCGGGCCGCACTCGATGCATCTTCGACAGTGACGGTCCCCGTGGCGTACTGCGGCGCGAGAACCTCACCTTCCGCACCACCCGGACCACATGGGCGGCCCGCCGCACCTGACTCCCCGTCCGGCGACTATATGTTCGCCGTCGCGGATCTCGTGATCATCAACAAGATCGACCTGCTCCCGTACGTCGACTTCGACGGCGACCAGTGCGAGAAGTACGCCCGGTCCATCAATCCGGACCTACAGGTGCTGAAGGTCTCGGCCACCACAGGAGAGGGGATGACGGACTGGTACGACTGGTTGGGCGAGCGGTACTGACGCCCTGCCGGCCGCCCCGGTGGTGCTTCAGCGGCGCCGAGGTGATGTCGCCCTTGGTCCGTGGCTGTGCCTGTCGGTTGCGGGGCAGCCGGGGGCGGCGGCCGGTCGCTGACCCCGGGTACCGCGGACCGGAAAGATGAGTACGACGGCTCACGCCCCGGCGGCGCCCGCCACCGACGATGAAGAGCAACATCATCATCGAGACCGGGGACCACACATGCTCAGCCGCATAGCCGACATCCTGGCGCCGGGCGTCGGGCGACTGTCGGTCACCACCGACTCCGGCACCGAACTCACGCCGGGCAGCATCATCGCCGTGAACCACACCTCACTCGCCGACCCCGCCGTCGTGCTCGCCGCCCTGTACCGCCTCGGCATCGAGCCGGTCGTCATGGCGGCTGCGGGGCTGTGGCGCATCCCGTTGCTCGGCCGCACCCTCGCCCGTGAAGGGCACATCCCGGTGTTCCGCGGAGACCGGCGAGCCGCGACCGCGCTCGACCTGGCGGCCGGGGCGCTCGACCGTGGCCGGCTGATCCTCATCTACGCCGAAGGCGGCCTGCCCCGCCGCAAGGACGCCGCGGAGGCGGCCCCCGGTGCCTTCCACAGCGGCCTGGCCCGGCTCGCCGAACGCACCGGCGCCCCCGTCGTACCCGTGGGCCAGGCCGGCGCCCGCCGGGTGACCTCGGGGAGCGTGGCGAAGCAACTCGCCGGCCTGGCCACAGCGCCGCTGCGCCGACCGGGCCTGCACGTCCATGTAGGCGTACCGCTGGAACTGACGGGCGACCGCGCCGTGTGCACTGCGCGCGCCCGCACCGCGGTGACCACAGCGTGGCGTACGGCCGCAGCCCGCCTCGGTGAACCCGCCGCGCTCACCGCGGATCTGTCGTAGCGGGCCGGCCGGCGACGGGACCGGCCGCAGCGGGCCGCTCATCGCGGGAAGACCCGGCCGCTGTGTCTCGCTGATCGACGGGTCCCCTACCGATGACAGCCTGGGCGCAGGGGGGTCACAGCATGGCCGCGCCGGTCACCATCGCCGCGACCCCGCCGACCAGAAGGATGATGATCACACCGATGGACCTCTCGTTGCCACGGCGATCGGCCGCGAGGTCGGTCGTGTAGACGGCCAGGTCGGAGGGGGCGTAGTAGAGGGTGAGCTCGCGGCCGAGGGACCGGCCCGGGGCGGGGATGCCGTCGCGGGACAGGACGGTGACACGGGTGCCCTCAAGGGTGGTGAAGGTGACGATGGGGGCATGGTTGACGATCTCTTGGCCCTCCCCGTCGGTATAGACGTCCTTGGTGACGGCCACGACACGCGCCGGAACGGCGACGGCCGAAGCCAGCAGGGCATCGCGGGCGCGCGCCAGCCGGATGTCGGGGCTGGCCGCCGCGAAGGCCGTGACGAGGGCACCGAAGCCGAGCAGCGCCGCCGGCCAGCCCCGGATGACGGTCGCGTGGATCGCCAGCCCGATGAGGAGCAGGGCGACCGTACAGTTCGGGCCGATGCGGCCGTTCTTCTCCCCCGCGATGTCCAGCACCACGCGGAACCGGTCCGGCCGCCCGGGTGGGTAGCGCACCTCGAACTCACGGCCCACCCAGGCTTCCTCGATCGCACTGCCGTGCTTCCCGGCGTTCGGCAGGATGAACTCCTGCCCTGTGGCAGGGTCCCGGAAAGCGACCGTCACCGGTATCCCGGGCTCCTTGGAAGCGCCGTGTGCCGGCTGCCCCACCTCGACGATCCGTGCCTTCACCCAATACGCCCGCTGGGCGCGGGTCAGCCCGGCCAGCGAAAGCACGTAGCCGAGCAGCGCCAGCCCCGTGGGCACCACCCACCACAGCGCAAGCATGTCGTCAACACTCATCCGAGCCCCCGCCCTTCTCCGCAGAAGTCAGTCTGTGGAACCGGCGGAAGGCGCTTCGTACCTCGGCGCCGGAGTCACGGTGTCACGCCGCTTCCGGCATAGAGGTAACCACCGGGCCGGGCAGGATCGGCGATCAGCAGTACCGGGTCGCCGACGCGCGGGATCAGCAGCTTCGAGACAATGGTCTGGAGGGTGATGCGGTCGGCCGTACCGGACAACTGGAGCACCAGGTCGACGATCGGGTCGAAGTTGACCAGCTTGCCGGTGTCGGCGATCGACACGACGACGGCGGGTATGGTCGGCACCCCCGCGGCGAGCAACTGCTGCACGTCCAGAGCGGAGTGATGCGCGCCGATCGACTGCTGGACCCGGGCGAAGTCCTCGTCGCCGAGGAAGGCGCGCGTGGCGCGGCCGTAGAAACCCTTGCCGCCGGCCACCTGCTCGGCGATCTCGGCGGCCCGCTCCTCGCGGCTCTTGCGCTTCCCGAAGATTCCCATGGTGTTCTTCCCTTCTGGTGATGTCAGGCACAGGGGGCGGCCGACGGTCGACCGACCACCGACCTCGTCGTACGGAGCCACGAAGACGGCCGGGTCGCGTGGACGAACGTTCCGGTCATGGGTTCCCCCTCGTTGTCGGCCCTGGCTGACGGTATGGACGCTAGGCGGCCGGGGACGCCTACCGATCCCAGGTTCGTCCGCCCGTTCCCGTCGGCGTACCCTCCTCCCATGCCGCCCCCCAGCCAGCCGACCGGCGAGCGCCGACCGCGCGCCATGGTCATCGACCACGCCTGGCGTGGTCTCGGGCCGTTGGCACAATCGCTGAGCGGCCCGGGCGGGGCACCGTTGACCCGGACGGTCAAGCTGATCGTGCTGCCGCTGATCGTCAGACCGGCGCTGCGTCCCGAACTCGCGGCGGACTTTCTTGGACCGGCGCAGGCCGCGCGCCTCGACGAATTGATCCGGGAGTCCGGTACGCGCCTTGCGGCGACGGCGCAGTGGTTCACGCTGCTCAAGCAGACCCGCCGGGCGCTGGGCATCGTGGCGGGCAATCCCCAGGATCTGTACTTCCAGCGCTGCTTCGAGCTGGCCACCGAACACGGGGCGCCCTCGGCCGGTGCGGACGCGATGGCCAGGGCCGTGGTCGAGGACGTGGCGGACACGGCCGACGGACGCACGGTGGAGGCGTTGAAGAGCTATCTGGCCGACGCCGCCCGGCGCTCCCGGCTCGACGGAGAGCTGGCCACCGCCTGGGACAGCCGTCCCCCGGCCCCGGCCGCCGACCCGTCCGCGGCGGTCGCGCTGGCGGCCGAGGTCCTGGACGCCTGTGGCGCACCGGGCCGGACAGGGAACGCACCGGCGTACGTGTCCATGGTCGAGGCGGGACTCGGAGGCCTGTTCGGCAGGGCGCTGTGGGAGCACGCGAACGGTGCCTGGGGCCGCGATGACCTGCCGACGCATCTGGGGCTGACCGTGCGGCAGGTGCCGCCGCGCCCGGAGGTCGGCCGGGGCGCGTCGACAGCCACGCTTCCCGCGCCGCTGGACCGCACGCTCTTCGAGCGGCTCTTCGTCGTCCTGCAGTCGTCGGCCCGGCGGGAGGAGTTGCCGACGGTGCCGGAACTCGTCGGACGGGAGGCGGGCCGCAGTTGCGCTCCGCTCGGCCTGAACGACGAGAGCCTGCGCGTCGCCGTGGTCCTCGGCGGCCGGCTCGCGGTCGGCCTCGATCCGCTGGGCACCGGGGAGCACACGCCGGGGCGGACGGCGGCGCACCGGGCCGTCAACAGCCGCTGGCGACGGGAGGCCTCGGTCCTGCGCGCCCGCAGGATGACCGTTTCTCCCCGCCCCGACCCGGACGGCGGCGTTCTGGACGCCCTCGCCCAGGACCTCCGTACCCCGTGGGCCGCCTACATGCGGCGGCTGTGGGTACGGCTGCACGGGCGGGACGTCCGCGACGCACCGCTGGAGGACCTCGCGTCGGCCTGGGCGGTGCTCGACGGGGTCGCCCGTTCGGTGATGATGGACCACCGTGCCAGAGTCCGGTCGGCGCTGCGCACCCTGTCGGCGGCCCCCGCGCGGGCGGCCGAGTCGAGGAGCGTGTGATGGCGCGGGCCCGCATGGACGTCGATGTCACGGGGGCCGAGGACGGCACGATCCGGATCGCCGCCCCTCCCGCCCTCCGCCACGCCGGGGCCTACGACGATGCGGTCGCCGCGGGCCCCGACTTCACCCGGGCAGTTCTCGATGTCGCGGGCGCCGTTCTGAGCTGGCCCGTCCTCGGCGACCCCGGCCCGCCGTCGGCGGAGGTCCATGACACAGGACGGGCCCAGCAGTGGCTGTGGGCGCTGTACGGCGAGCGCGTCGCCGCCGCCGTCCACGACTGTGCGCCGGGTGAGCCGGCCGGCATACGGGTGGCGGCGGACTCGACCGCCCTCGCGGGCAGCGCCGCCCGGCTCGGCCTCGGGCACTGGGCGGCCCGCTGGTGGCCGGCGTCGTACACGGACGGAATACCGGCGCTCGAACCGGACATGCTCGGCCTGGAGCTGGCCGCGCTCACCCACCGGTGCCAGCAGCTGTTCGACGACGACGATCAGTCCGACGACTGCGCGGCCGAACTGATCGAGGAGCACCGGGCCGCCCTCGAACCGCTGATCCAGTGGTGGCGCTCGGCACCGCCCGCGGACACGGCACGCCACCTGGAGAGCGTGCTGCGGCTGATCGACGACGCGGCGGACAGCGCCGGGCTGGACGGGCCGGCGCTGCGCCGCCTCCGGTCCGCCCTGAGCCGGCACGGTCCGGCAGGTACACCGGCCCGCTCCGGCGCGCCGCTCGCACGGTACGACGGCTACGCCCTCGCGGCGGGCGGACCGCCCGACGCGGGCGGCCGGGTGATCGCCCGGGGCTCGGGCACCAACGACTGGCGCCGCTACCCGCCCGGCTTCGTCGACGCGGCCGAGAACGCGGTGTCCTGGACCGCTCGCGCACTCGGCGCGCGGCGGCGGATCGAGGTCGAGGCTGTCGCGCACATCGCGGCGCCCGCCGCCGGTGTGCTCCTCGTCGCGGAGATCAACGTGAACGGTGGCCGCCCCGACCGGGTGCCCCTCGCCAGACGGGACGACCTATGGACCGGCGGTGCGGACCTGGACCTTGACCAGCCGGCCGGGGCGGTGGCGCCGCGTATCGAGGTCGGTGTCCTGCTGCCCGGCTTCGACCCGGGCCCCGGAACCGGTCACCCCGGTACGTCCGGTGAAGCCGAGGGCCACGTCGACCGGGACGCGATCCGCGCGCTGGTGCGGCGGCGCCTGACCGCCGCGGCTCAGCCGCTGGCGTACGACGGGTCGCCGCACGATGCCTCCGCGGGCCCGTTCCTCGCCGAGACGGCCGCCACTGCCATCGGTGAGCAGTACTGAGGATGCCGGACGAGGACGAGGAGGACGAAGCGGTGACGAGGCTGTACGGAGAGCCCTTCGACAGCGGCTTCGCGCGGGCCGAGCAGCATCAGCTGGCGGCTGACCACACGGCCGCGTGCGCTGTCTACGAGGAGTTGCTCACCGAGGCCGTGTCCATCGAGGACTCGCCCGACAGCCGGTTCCTGCGGGCACACCTGCTGTCCGACATCGCGAGCGTCCGGCTCACCGCCACGGACCTGGCCGGGGCAGAGGATGCCGTCGAACGCTCCCGCGGCCTGCTCGACGGCATCGCGTCCGTGCCGATGGGGCCGCGCGGCCGTCAACTGTGGTGCGAAGTCCTGCTGAAGACGCTGATCGCCCGGGCCGACCTGCTGCGCAGGACCGGGCGCCTGGACGAGGCACTGTCATGTCTCGACGAAGCGGCGGCCAAGCTGCCCGAGTTCGACGATCCCGAGGGGCTGCGCGCCGCCGAACTCGGCCTGAACCGGGTGCACCTGCTGATCGAGCAGGGCGAGTGGGGAGCGGCCGAGGAACTGGCTTCGGCGCTGCTGTCCACCGTGCCGCCGACCGCGATGGAGACCGTCCCGCGGCTGCTGACCGCCCTCGGCCTGATCTGCGTCTCGACCGGGCGCTTCGACCCGGCCGAAGACTGCTTCGCCCGCGCGGAGGACAGCTTCCGGGCGATGGGGGACATCGGTGAGCAGCAGGTGCTGCTCACCCACCGGGCGTACGTCGCGATGCACCGGGGGGACCTGGATCTCGCGGAACGCCTGTACACCGAGGCGTCCGCGTTCTTCGAACGGCAGCGGCGGTTCGGCGATCTGGCGGTCTGTGAACAGGCCCGTGGCTATCTCGCCGGCAGGCGCGGCGACATCACCCGCGCCGACGAGCTGACCGCGGCGAGCCTGGCCCGGTTCGAACGGCTCGGCGCCTCGATCGCCGCCGCCGACACCATGCTGCTGGGCGCCCAGCACGCCTATGACCGGGGCGACATCACCGAGATGAAGCGGCTGGCCCAGGAGGCCCGCGACGTGTACCAGGCGCGGGAGGTGTACGAGCGGTGCGCACAGGTCGACCTCATGCTCGCGAGAACCCTTGAGGACAACCTGAACCGCACGGACCACGGCGACCACGAGAGGGAGTCCATCGATACCGCGCTCTCCCTCGCCCTTCCCGCCGCACTGGCCCTGGAGGCGGCGCGCTACGACTTCGCCACCGCCCATGCGCGCAGTCAGTGGCTGCAACTGGCCGACGAAGCGATGCGGTTGGTCTTCCGGCTCGTCGTGCGCCGGCAGGATCAGGGACTGCTCTTCGAAGTGGTGGAACACCGCAGTGCGGGCGCCTCCCTGGCACTGAACCGTACGCCGCAGTCGGCTTCGCGCGCCTCGCCTTCAGGGTCCCCCTCCGACGCCGACTCCCCCGCCGACGCCGTCTCGGCCTTCCCGAGTGCGGCCATGAAGGCGTACGGGCACGGCGACGGCCCGATGACGCTCGGAGGTGTGGCGGCGGAGGCCGCTGCCTCGGCCGGCCTGCGCGTCGCGCCGCCGCCGAAGGTACGGATGTCGTCGGAATCGGGCCGCGTCGCACTCCAGGAGTACATCGCGGCGGCCGAGTTCCGCTACCGCCGACGGATCGTGAACGAGGAAGAGGTGCCGTTCTGGATCACCGACGACCTGACGAGCCGTCCGGTGGTCCAGATCCGGTTGGCCGACGCCGGTGACCTGTTCATGACCTGGACA
Organism: Streptomyces sp. TSRI0281; assembly: GCF_001905125.1. GTDB lineage: Bacteria > Actinomycetota > Actinomycetes > Streptomycetales > Streptomycetaceae > Streptomyces. Next base: position 59,826 of record NZ_LWLE01000019.1, read on the forward strand.
TGGGCCGGCGGGGCCCGGGGGTTCGGCACCGGCCGCGGGCCCGGTGACGAAGTCGACCGGGCGGTGGGTGCGCTGGCCGCCGCGCTGCCGGGGCCGGGCGGCGGAACGGAGGGGATGCGGCACGTGTTCGCCTCGGGAGCGCTGGCCGATCACCGGACCGAGCACCGGCTCGCACGCGTGCTGGCCGAGGCGCTGTGGCCACAGGGGCTGACGGCGCAGATACGCCAGGTGTCGGCGCGCGCCGGCCGTCCCCTGGTGCGGATCCAGCCGTCCCCCCGGGTCGCCCAGGTCCCCTGGGAGCTGCTCGCCGTCGACGACGACGGCGACGTCCGGCTCATCGATCTGGCGGATGTCGTGACCTCCGCGCCGGCATCGCTGCGACGGCAGGACCCCGTCCCATGCCCTGAGCCGGATGTGGACACCGCCGCGCACACCGCCGCCGACACGGTCGTACTCGTCCTCGATCCCCGGGTCCCCGGATTCCGGGCCGACTCCGCGCTCGGCTCGGTCCTGGGACCGCCCGGCTCGGATCCGGAACTGCTGTCGTTCGTCCGGAGCCGTCTCGACGCGGGCGCCGTCGTGCCGTCCGTCGCCACCCCGGCGGAGGCCTTCCGCCGCACCGACCTGGACCGGGACTGGCTGAGTGCCGTACTCCGCAGGGGGGCACGCAGACTCATGTACGTCGGGCATGTGAGCGGCGCGCCGGTCGAGGGCGGGCAGAGCGAGGACGGCACGCTCCATCTGTGCTGCGATCAGGGGACCGTCGGCCTGGCCGAGCCGGTCCGCACCCACCGGCCGCTGTCGGCCAAGGACCTCCTGCTGGGCACGCTTCCTCTGCGCGCCGACGGGGAGCCGGGTGCCCGGACCTGGCCCGCGCCGCCGCGTGTCGCCCTGATCGGCTGCGAGAGCGGCGGGGATCTCCGCTTCGCCGAGCCGTTCGGCCTGGCGACCGCGATGATCCACAACGGTGCCGAGCTGGTCACCGCCACCCGCTGGGTGCTGCCGACGAGCTTCGCGTTCCACCGGCTGGCCGGCCTGCCCGAGTCCGTACGCCCGCTGTCCGAGGCGATCATCGCCGTCGACACCGCCCATGAGGACCGCGATCCCGTGGAACGGCTCGGACGCTGGCAGCGCGAGCAACTCGACCAGTGGCGCGCCGGTGGCCGGATCGAGCACTCGCCCCTGCTGTGGGCGGCCATGACCTGCATCGTCGTGTGACCGCCGAACGCTCCGCCGAGGCCGGCGGCGCGGCGCCGACCAGGAGCGTAGGCCGGTGCGGAACATCCGGATCTCACACCGTCATCTGGCGCTGCTCCCGGGTGACCGGTTCCTCCTGACAAGTAGCCCGCAGGTCGCGGACCGGGACGAAGAGGATCTGGAAGCCGTATGCGGTGGTGTTCTCCACCGCACCCCGGCGATGTACCGCAGACGCGTGAGCATCACCATCCGCCCCGACCGCGACGGATGACCGGCGTCGACGGACTGGCCCTGAGCCCCGACGGTCGCACCCTGTACGTCTCCCGGACCACCACGCGGCAGCTCCTGGAGGTCTGGGACATCCAGCGGAACAAGCGCCTGAGGACGCTGAACAACGTTCCGGCAGGGGGCATGGCCGTTCGCGACGACCAGCGCGTCCGCGTCACCGGGCAGGACCAGGTGACCGACCTCCGTACAGGACGGACGCGGTATCGCGCCCTCGGCGAGGGCATGTCCGACGTACTGGCCTTCGGCCCGGATGGAGCGCACTTCGCGGCCGGTAACGCGCAGGGACACGTCACCGTGTGGGACGGCGAGGTGCGCGACCGCCTTGGTGTGGCCGGCACGGGCCCCGACGAGTCCGTCACCGCACTCGCCTTCTCCCCGGACGGCGTCACCCTGGCAGTCGCGGGGAGCGGGGGGGGGGACCATCCAGCTCTGGGACGTGGCCTCCAGCCGCCCTCTCGGTACCCCCTCCCCGCCTCTGGCGACCGCCCCCACACGCTGGCTTTCAATCGGGACGGCACCGGTTGTACGTCGCCGCTGTCCACGTACAGCTCCGGATGTACGACATCGCGCCTATGCGGGTGGCTCACCAGGTCTGCGCCCGTATCGGCTCCGGGCTCTCCCCCGAGGAATGGAAGGCTTACCTGCCCGGCCTCCGGTATCGCAGAACGTGCTGAGCACGGGCCACTCGGTGGCCAGGGGCAGAAAACGGGTCGTCAGGACGTGTCGCACTCCTGCCGATTGCCACCCTTGCGCCGGCTCACCATCATCAGGACCAGGCCGCTCAGCAGAAGCACACTGCCGGTCAGGGTCCCCCACTGGCGGGTGCCGGTGCCGTCGAGCGCCAGCAGGAAGAGCGTCTGCCAGCACAGGGCGAAGGCAACCGCCGACTGGCCCCAGCCGTGAAGCCGCGGGCGTCGGACCGGCGACCGGTTCGAGGCAAGCACCCAGCCGCGGGTGAGCGCCGCTACGCCCGAGGCGGCGATGAGCAACGCCACCAGAACGACAGATATGCCCAGGTAAAGCTCCATGGCCCCTCCCCTGCGCACCGGACCCACGCAGTACGCCCACTTGATCATCACGCCGGCCCGGCCACCCACTCCAAGAGGGTGCTCGGGTGGCGATTGCGCCCTCACCCGAGCACCACCGCCTGCCGCACGGCCCGGAGCGGAATCAGCTCTTCGGTAAGAGTGCTGCCACCCACAAGAACTCGGTGACGCCTCGGCCGTACAGCAGGTCCTCCGCATCGACGCCCATGTCGTCGGCGCAGGCGGTCCAGGTAGATCCGCTCGACTCCGTAAGGCGATGGAACCACCTCATGACGTCGGTCACGGCCAACTCTTGCAGCGCCCGCACCGCGTTGTCAGGCGGGCGGCGCTCGGCCTGCCTACCCGCTACGGAAAACACCGTTGCAGTATGAGGACGTGAACGAAAACCCGCCTACGCCAAACGCCCTCTGACACGCACCGGAACCGGGTCGGACGAGAGCCTGATGACACCAAGTCCGGCTCAGGACGGAGAAGTGGGCCCGAAGCCCGCTCCCCGTCGAGATCAGACCCTGACCGTCGGGTGGTGGATGTCGAACCACGCTCCCAGGTCGAGCGTGCGCTCCAGCAGCATCCGCTGTCGCTGGCTCAGGTCGGCGGCGGGCCGGGTGGTGGCCTCGGTCAGGCCCTCATGGTTGACCAGTTGCACCGCCGGATGCCCGGTTCGCAGCAGGTCGGCACCCTGGGACTGAATGGCCATGACATACGCGGGGTCGAACGTGCCCGGGTAGCCGCTCTTCTTACGGTCGGCGACCGACGCGGGCAGGACGTCCCGAGTGGCGGCGCGCAGCAGGCTCTTCTCACGGCCGTCGAAGGTCTTCAGGGACCAGGGGGCGTTGAAGACGTACTGCACGAGACGGTGGTCGCAGAACGGGACGCGGACCTCCAGTCCGACGGCCATGCTCATGCGGTCCTTGCGGTCGAGCAGGATCTGCACCATGCGGGTCAGATGGAGGTGGCTGACCACCCGCATACGCTGATCCAGGCCGGTCTCACCGTCCAGCACGGGGGTCTCCGCGACGGCCGTGCGGTAGCTCTCGTCGATGTAGTCGCTGAGGCCGAGCGCGGGCTTGAGGTCCTCGCTGATCTGGCCGCCGGACTCGACCAGGGAGTGCTGGCCCGCCAGCCAGGGGAAGGTTTCGGCGTACTGCCGCTCGTCGTGGAACCACGGGTAGCCGCCGAACACCTCGTCCGCGGACTCACCGGACAGCGCGACGGTGGAGTGGCGGCGGACTGCGGCGAAGAGCAGGTAGAGGGAGTTGTCGCGGTCGCCGATGCCGATCGGCAGGTCGCGGGCTCCGACGGCTGCGCGGCGGACCTCCGGGGCGGACAGCGCCGCCCCGTCCAGGATGATGTCCTTGTGGTCGCAGCCCACGTATGCGGCGACGGCGTGGACGTAGGGGGTGTCCTGAGTGGGCGAGACGTCGATGGCCTGGAAGTGCTTGTCCTGGTCGGGGAAGTCGACGGCGAAGCTGCGCACCGTCTCGCCCTGGGGCGCGAGGTGGATCTGCGACAGAGAGGTGAGCGCGGAGGAATCCAGCCCGCCGGACAGCAGCGTGCAGCGGGGCACGTCGGCGACGAGCTGGCGCTGGACGATGTCGTCGAGTAACTCGCGGACGTGCGCGACCGTCGCTTCCTTGCTGTCGGTGTGCGGCTCGGAACGCAGCTGCCAGTAGGTGCGGCGGCGCATCCCGCCGCGGTCGAGGATGATGATCTCGCCCGGCCGCACCTCGCGCATGCCTTCCCACACCGCGGCGCCGGGGGTCTTGGCCCCGGCGAAGAGCTCGCGCAGTCCGTCGAGGCCGACGACGGGGGCGACGTTGGGGTTGGCGAGGATCGCCTTGGGCTCCGAGCCGAAGATGACGCCGTCTTCGGTCTCGTAGTAATAGAACGGCTTGATGCCCATCCGGTCGCGGATCATCACCAGGCGCTCGGTGCGGGCGTCCCAGATGGCGAAGGCATACATGCCGTTGAGGTGTTCCACGAGCTTCTCGCCCCACACGATGTAGCCGCGCAGCACCACCTCGGTATCGGAGTCGGTGTCGAACTGCTGTCCGGCGCGGCGCAGTTCCGCTCGCAGCTCGTTGAAGTTGTACGCCTCACCGGAGTAGACCATGCCGACCGCCCCGTCGGGGGTCTCCACGGTCATCGGTTGAGCACCGCCCGGCAGGTCGATCACAGCGAGTCGCCGATGCCCCAGCGCGGCATGAGGCGCCACCCATACGCCCGCGGCGTCGGGGCCACGGCACGACATGGTCTCTGTCATGGCGTCAAGATCGTGTCGATGTTCCGTCAGATCACGCCGGTAGGAGACCCAGCCAGTGATTCCACACATGCGAACCTCGATCCACTCGAAGAAAGTTACCTCGGGTGACTATTGCCCTATACACGCAGTGGATTCACACCGAATCGTCGACCGTCTGTGTGGGATTTCTGACAGGTAAATTTATGTTAACAACAGGTTTTATGTAGACCCAAAACGCTTTGAGCCAGTAACGCGATCTTGTGAGATGTGGTGGTCGGGCGTCACGGTCGGGTGATTCGACCGTCGTGGGGATGCGAGTGCTCGGCCGTGGACCTTCGATGACGACTTGTGGGCACAGTTCGAGCCCGCTGCCGCCACGGTCGGAGCGAGCAACGGGGCCGTGGCCGGTGCCGCACCGGGCTGCGCCCGCAGGGCATCCCGATCCTGGCGCATCACCACTCACCCCGCAGACCGAAGTGATCATTCTCAAGGTGGCGTGGGCCCGAAGTCCTGCCTGCTGCGGTCATTTGCGGGCAAGTGTCACCTCGGTGTCACCGGGCCAGTCCCAGAAGACACCTTCGGGGGATCGCTCCGTCAGCAGTTCTCGCACCTCGTCGGCGAATTGTTCCAGGCGGTCGCCGAACAGGTGCGGTGCGGAATAGGACATGGAGAAGTAGCCGGACAACACACTCTCGGCGTCCCGCACGAGGTCGGGGATGCCGGGGGCGAAGATCACCCGTGGCGTGCCGAACCGGGTGCGGGCAAGGGCCTCCTGGACGCCCGGGGCTTGAACCCGCATGGCGCCCTGACCCGCCCGCCTCGTTGATCCGAGGTAATTCTGCACCAGCCCTCTGATCTCGTCATGCGGAATCCGCGGTGGTCCGGGGGCGACAGGGCGGCCCGCCCTCCGGTCGTGTGCACGACAAGGGCCGGGGCGCCGCCCGGCTCCAACATGTCGTATACCAACTCGGCCACTCGTGCTCTGTGCGTCCAGTGGAACGACTGACCGAACGTGACCAGCCGGTATGGCCCGGGCGCCACGGTGGGAAGGTCCTCGGCCGGGCCCGGAAGCGCGGGGCGCGGTACCGGCGCGGAGCCCTTCGGCCGCCACCCGGACGGCCTCGACCGGGTCACCCCGACCGAACGCGGTCGGCCTGAGCAAGCAGCAGGGTGCTCAGTTGTCGGCGAGAGGGGTGTGCCCTTCGGACCAGTCGTTCACCCAACCGCACCCGGGGCAGGCGTATCTGCCGTCGAGTCCTGCGATCTGGGTGCCGCACTGGGCGCACCCGATGTAGGTGATCTCTGGTGGCCGGTAGGCCGCCGGGGGTTTCTGCTCTGCCATGGAACGGAGCGTACCGCTGGGAGCATCGGTGTAATCCCGGATGCCCAGCCGCACTGGTTGTTGCACACCCAGGACCCGTCGCTTCCCTGGGTCGCGCCGGCTCCGCACGATGGGCAGTTCACTGGGGTCTCCCTCAGCCGGCGCTCGTGGTGGAAAGCATCCTGGGTGCAGAGCCTCGTGAACAGAGGCCGCAAGCGCGGCACCACGACTGGTTCAGCCTCAGCCGGGTACCGGCGATCACGAGGAGCGCCGGGACGGCTCCTGTCGCCGAAGGAGTCGGGTACCGCGAGGAGGGCTGGGCAGCTTCCCCGGCCGTTCCTCCGAAGCCCCCCGTGATCCGGGCAGCTCCCCGAGGCAGCCTCCTCGCCGCCTGAGGGCCTCGCGATCGCCGTCCGGCCGACCGCACAAGCGGGTGAATCCTGGAGCAGATCTCGGCAGCGAGGTGTCGGTGAGGCGAAATTCCAGAGGCCGGTCGCTTACTGACCGGCCGTCATGATCACGATGAATTCGATCGAGACAGAAAGGAGACGGTCAGTTCTTTTCGATTTCGATCACGCCTCATATCCTGCGAGTCGGTTATGTGTTCGGAATCGCTACCTGATCCGCTTTTCGTGTCCCGTTCCGGGTACACATATCGGATTACGGCATGAGTGCGTGGCGAAGGCGTGTTCGTCCCGGCTAGTGTCCCGTCTTGGAGGGGGCCTGGGCCGAGCTTGCGAACCTGGGAACCAAGCCCCCTTTTCAGCATTCCGACCGGCACAACATCCCTTGGGGGGTACCTCATGCCTTTTCGATATGCGTTCCGCGGCGCCGCAGCGTCATGGAGTGCTGATGACGGTAGCGGTGGGAGGGTGCGTTTCGCACGGCTCCGTGCCTGCGCTGTCACGGTCCATCTCGTTGGCGTATTCGCGCTGCTGGGCCTCTCCATGGGCCCTGCGGGCCCGCGCCCGTGCAGGGGTGTGCGGTATGGGTGCTGCGGGAGTGGCCGCATGGGCGTGCCGGGGCTCGCGGTTCTCCTGGCTGTGGGCCCGCGTGGACTGACTGCCGTGTCAAAGGCCGCGCGCGCATGGGTGCCAAGGGTGCGTGACACCCGTTTCGCGGACCGGAATACGCCCCGCTTCACAGTGGAGTAATCGGACCACATAGCCGTCTCCCCCGTGATGCCGGGGAAACTGCAGGGGCAGTGCGAGGAGGAATGACATGCCGGGAGACGACGCGAAGCGGACCTGTGGCTTCTGCGGCGCCGCGTTGCCCGAACCGAGCGGCCCCGGGCGCCGGCGCGCCTACTGCGACGCCGGCCACCGGCGCCAGGCTCAGCGCCGCAGGGAGCGCGAACGGCCGTCGGCAGGGGAGGACAGGCAGTCGCTCGGCCAGGAGATCGCCGCGGAACTGCACAGACTGACAGGCGCGTTGCTGGAGGCCACCTACGCGGGTGAGGGCCTGAGCGAACTCGTGCAGCGCGCCCGGGCGGTGCAGACCGAGATCGACTGTTTCCTCGCGGCGGAGGTGCGGGCCGGCCGGGCCCGGGGAGCACGCTGGGACGACGTCGGCCGAGCGGTGAATGTGACGGCGGAGACAGCCCGGTCGAAATGGCACGCGGACCGTGTCCGGCGGCAGCTGGATCACCGGGCACTCGCGCAACGCGCCGCACCTCTCCCTGCCCCACGCACGGTGGCCTCCCTCCAGCAGGGCATGGCGATGAACCCCACCGCTGAACCGGGACCGGGCGCCCCGGTGACCGCCCGCCTGCGACTGGCCGCAGCCCTGTCACAGGCGCAGCGGGAGAGCGGGTTCAGCATCCGCAGGATCGCCGACCTCACCATGCTTTCCCCTTCGTTCATCTCCCGGGTCCTGTCGGGGGAACGGCTGCCGTCCTGGGACCTGGTGTGCCACCTGTGCACGATCGTGGGCCAGGAACCGCGGGAGCTGCGTCTGCTGTGCGAGGTCGCCCACGGCATCACGAAGCAGGCCCGACAGACGGTGACCGAGTACATCGCCTCGCTGAAGGCCGCGCTCCGCGGGCTGCATCTGGCCGCGGCGCGCCCTTCGCCCGAACAGATCCACCGGCGCAGCAACGGGCGGGTGCCGGTGTGGCTCGTCGCCCAGGTCCTGGACGGGGAGGCGGTGCCGGAGTGGGAGATCCTCGGCGCCATCGTCACCGCGCTGGGCGGTCAGGCAGCGGACTTCAAACCGTTGTGGGAGGCGATTCATTACAGCGTCCTCATGGCGGACGACCCGCGCGGCACTGACCTGATCACTGATCCGACAACTTGACGGCGGTGCAGCCGATGACGGCAACACGGTTACCTCATTCTCCACGACTCGGCAGCATGCCGGTCCGGGTCGCGGACGGCAGGACCGCTCTGGTCGCCTTCCACGCGTTCCGGACCCTGTACCGGGAGGGATATCTCGCGTACGCCACGGCGAGACTCGGGGCGGACGGTGCCGCCGAGCAGGCGGTCGAGGACACGCTCACCGCGCTCGCGGTGCGCTGGTCCATAACCCTGGGCTGCCCGCATCCGGCCGCGGTCGCCTGGCGGTTGCTCTCGGAGAGCGTGGATCACATCGCCGGGGCCACCGGTGCGGCGTGTTCCTGCCGCCGACGCTGCGTGAGCGACGCGTTCGTGCTGCGTGGCCACCTGCGGATGGAGACCACCAGGGCGGCGGAGCTCATGGGGCTGACGCACGGAGAGTTCCTCGTAGCCCTGCACACCGCCGGGGACGACGGCCCCGGCTCCTGTTCCTGCGGTGCGCCACCGCTGCGGCGCACCGGAGTCTGAAACACGCGCCGCTCACCGCTCCCCCGTGCACCCGCACGCTGGGCGAGCACCTTCGTCAGCCCTTCGTGGTCTCGTGCCACCGCTGAAATTTCACTACGCTTTCCCCTTCCGGGCGCGCCGACCGGGGTGCGCCGCGCAGTCATCCAGGGGATGCGATGCAGGCTGAGAACCGACTTCCGTACGGGGCGGATGTGCGGACACCGAGCGTCGCTCGGATGTACGACCACCTACTGGACGGCAAGGACAACTTCGCGGCCGACCGTGACGCGTGCGACGACCTCTTACGCCAGGTGCCGAGCATGAAGGTGCTCGCGCTGAACAATCGCGCGTTCCTGCGGCGGGTGGTGCGTGTCATCGCCAAGGACTACGGCATCCGCCAGTTCATCGATCATGGGTCCGGTCTCCCCACGCAGGACAATGTGCACGAGATCGCGCAGCGCGTCACGCCCGCCTCGCGGGTCGTGTACGTCGATACCGATCCGATCGTGCGGACCGTGGGCGGTGCCTTGCTGGGAACCAATGAGCGGACCGCGGTGCTGCAGGCCGACATGCGGAACACGGAGGCGATCTTCGAGAGCGAGCCGGTGACGCGGCTGATCGACTTCGGTGAGCCGGTCGCCGCGCTTTTCGTCTCGGTCCTGCACTGCATCCCCGACAGGGACCGGCCGCTGGAACTCATCCGCAGGGTGAAGAGCCGACTGGCGAGCGGCAGCATCATGGTCATCTGCCAGCTGGTCAGCGAAAGCCCGGAGATCCGTGACGGAGTCTCGGAGTTCATGGACCGCGAGACCCATGGGAACTGGGGCCGAGTGAGGACGCGGGCCGATGTCGACGCGTACTTCCGGGAGAACGAAATCGACGTTCTGGAGCCCGGACTCGTGGAAGTTTCCCGGTGGCGGCCGGCCGCCACCGCGGATGCCCCGCCGCAGAGCAGTTTCGAGTGGGAGGAGTTCGGCGGGGCAGGGTTGGTCCGCTGACCTCCCCGAGGGTGTTCAGGACCGGGTGACGGCCAGCTCGTCGAGCCGGTCCTCCAGCTGGGTGAGGGTCTGCTCGGCGGGGTAGGACATGCAGGAGAGGCTGAAGATCCGCGACTGGTACCGCTCGGCCTCACCCTCGCCCTCGACGCACCGGGCGCTCTCGCTCTGCTCAAGGTAGACGAAGTCGGACAACAGTCTGTCGGCGAACCGCAGATGCACGATCGGGTGTCCCACGGCCCCGGTCATCCCCATGGACAACGGGGCGATGTGTAGACCGATGCGGTGCCGCAGGTCGCTCTTGAGCAGAGCAACCAGGTGCTCGATCTGCCGGTACATCACTCCGGGGCTGCCTACCGGGCGCCGCAGCACGTCCTCGTCCATGACCGCCACCAGCGCGGGCGGGTCCTGATCACGCAGGAACATCTTCAGCCTGGTGACCCGGGCCGCGGCGCGATCCTCGATCTCCCTCTGCGACGCGTCGGGGAAACCGGCACGCATCACCAGCTGGGCGTACTCGGGTGTCTGCAACCAGCCCGGAACCAGCTGCGGTTCGTAGGACATGATCCGCTGCGCCGCCGGCTCCAGTGCGAGCAGCGGCTGCACCCAGCGGGCGATGGAGCCGCCGAACGGCTCCCAGACGTCAGGGCGCTCTCCCTGCGCCGCGATGGACAGCGCATGGGAGAACTCCCGCTGATCGGTGATCCCGCACAGCCCGAGCAGTGCGGTGGCATGACGGCCCGCGTGTTCCGTGCGCTCGCCCCTCTCCAGCCGGCTCACCGTCGGGGCCGACGTGCCGATCTGCCTGGCCGCGTACTTTCCGGTGAGGTTGGCGTTGATGCGGCACCGCCTGAGGTGTTCACCCAGGGCTCTGCGATGAGCCGCCGCACCCAGGTGAGGGCGCGGTGCGAATCCGCGTATGGAAAGGGTCTCCGCGTGCTGGCCGGTCATGGCGATACCTCCCCGGGCACCGATCACTGGGGCGCCAGTATGGCAGTGCCGGCCCCGGGGAATCACCCATTGGCCATTACTTGACGCCCCGTCTAGAGGGCGAAGTCGAAATCACCGTCCTTCACGCCGAGGAGAAACGCCTGCATCTCCGCAGGCGTGTAGACCAGGGCGGGCCCCGCCGGGAAACGGGAGTTCCTCATCGCGATTTCTCCCCCCTCCAGACGGGCTACTTCTACACAGTTCCCTCCGGCATTGCTCCGGACGCTCTTGTGCCACACCACGCCCAGGATCGCTTCCGCACTCACACCGTTGACCTGCTTCATCGCGCTCACTCCAGTTCCTTTATCCGCCCCGCCACAAACGCTCCCCGTCTCCGAAAGGGAAAATGCGTGCGACCGGGCGTGCTGAAATTTCAGCTGTACATGCAGAACGAGCATCACGGCGCCAGGTAGCGGGACAAAATGCGGAGAGCGTGCCGCACACGCTCACGACGGGGAGGCACCCATGCCGCAGACGCACAACCAGCAGCGCACCGCACAGATCCGCGACCCCGACAGCAGGAGCCGCGGCCCACAGGACCTGACCGCCCACCTCAGCCTCGGGGCGCCCCCGTTCGCCGCGTACCGGATCGGGGAAACAACGTCCTGTCTCCGGGACGCCAGAAGATTCACTTCCGACGTCCTACGCCGCTGGGGCCTCGAAGCGGTACGCGAAGACGCCGTGCAGGTCGCCTCCGAACTCGTCGCCAACGCAGTGCGCCATGGCCGCCGCACTCCCCCGCCCGGAGCGAGTACTCCCGTCGTCTGGCTCGCCCTCACCCGACGCCCGCACACCCTGCTCTGCGTCGTCTACGACCCCAGCGACCACCGCCCACGCCTCATGCCGCCCGCTCCCCTGGCCGAACATCACCGCGGGCTACCGATCGTCAACGCCCTCAGCGACGACTGGGGCTGGAAACCCGCAGGTGAATCCGGCAAAGCCGTGTGGGCCCGGCTGTCCCTGCCCACCTGAGCAGGGGCGGAAGAAACAACCAGGGCATCTCCGGCCCACCACCCGTGCCGCCTGGCAGTTGGCACGCCCGATAACTCTCATGACCTCGCGACGGAGTCGGCCGCACCAAGATCTCGGCGCCGATGTAGCCCAAAGCCCCTGGCCAAGAGCTGTCCCGTAAACGTCGGCCGGGTCACGACCGGTGTGAACGGGATACCCGCGAGACTCCGGCAGCGCAACTGTGGCAGCCTGCGGACATGCCATGGGAGCTGCGAGAACATGCAGGCCGTTACTACGCCGTCCTGTTCCACTACGCCTTGCCTGACGACGCCTGGTCCGTGGAGCTCAGCGAGGCCAGGGGGGCCGAGAACCCCGACGCCGTGGTGACCCACCTGCCCGGCGCTGCTGTCCTGAGGGCGCTCGTCCCGGATGAGGACCCGAATCTGGAACCGACCGTCCGGATCCACAGCCCCGACGAGCACGTCGTCCCCTACGAGATCATGCGGTGGTTCATGGAGCAGGTGGCCGACCAGGTCGAACGCTGCCGTATCGCCTTCGAGCGGGGAAGGCCTGAAGCAGTGGAATAATCACGCGGTGACCGGCGTGATCACGACCGCCATGCTGATTGCGGACGGCACGCGGGTGCCCACTCGTCACACCTGTGGCAGCGGAAGGAGCGCCCGCGGAAGGTGCACGCCACCCCTGACCCACACCCCGAGACGGCACGCCGCCTCCTGCCCACGGGGCCAAACCCGCAGACCATGGGCCACGAGGCGGCGGGCGTCGTCGACGAACTCGGCGAGGGCACCCAGGACGTGGTCGTCGGCGATCGTGTGTCTGGATCAGCAGTAGGGCCCTTGATTGGTGAGCGCGGTCGCCACGCGGGTCCACACGCTGAACAGCCGGTAGAGGTCGGGCAGAGTGCCGTCGGCCTGGATCGTGCGGCTGTCGACCGAGGTGACGCCGGGGATCCCCAGCAAGGTGGAGGCGACCGAGGTCGACTGCCAGCGGACGGCAAGCGTGGCCGTACGGTGGGCCGTTGCAGCAGCGTCGGTAGCCCGGCTGGTCAGGCTGTGGGCTGCCGCCTGCTCGATGGCTCGGCGCGCCTCGCCGATCGGGCGTAGTTCGGCGGCGAAGCGATCGTGCGCGTACTTCACGGCGACAGTGGTCACTCCGGAATCCCAATCGGTCATCTCGGCGCAGGCGGCGTCGTCGCCGGACAGCATCACGACCGGAACCCCCAGTGCGGTGGCGGTGGCGTGAGCCAGTCCAATCTCGCCGACAGGCCGCCCGTCCAGCCACATGTCCTCGATCTCGTGCCCCATGAAGCTATGGCTCATCACCCCATGGGCGCCGGCACGGGCGTGGAAGCCGATACAGATCACCGCGTCGTAGGAATCGTCAAGGCCTTCCAGCATGCCCATGACCTTGGGCCGACCGCGGATCAGGCGGACGGCAGGATGCAGGGTCTCTGGGAGCAGGTTGCGCATCGGACCGTGTGCATCGTTGACCGTGACCTCGGTGGCTCCAGCTGTCATGGCGCCACGGACAGCCGCGTTGACGTCTTCCGTCATCATCACGCGGCCGTTTTCGTAGTCCCTGCCGCCAGGCTGAACATCCTCGGCGTCCACGAGTCCCGTGACGCCCTCCATGTCGGCGCTGATGTAGATCCGCATGCTGCCACTCCCCAAGAGATGATCATCTGAAGGACGTAGGAAGCCTAACCGCCCGTTCCTGCCCATGCTTCGAGCTGCGCCCCGCTCGGGGTCAGGAGCGTCACGGCAGAGGAGCGGCTCGTCCGACATGACCGCACCCAGCACGGCTTCCGCGACCAAGCTGCACCTCGCGGTCGAGCAGGGGCAGAATCCCCTGCCCCTCGTGATCACCGCCAGGCTATGTTCCCCGCTATGGACCCGCTGACGTTCGACTACGCGAACCTTCATCTCCGTGTGGACCGGGGGGTGTTCGAGCTGTTCAATCTGGACAGCTCCGAGAGCACGTTCCGGGTTCCCCTGCACTGGCTCGGGATGTTGGTGCACTACAAGAAGCCGGACAAGCCCGGTGAGTTGTTCTTCGGCGTCGTGCGCGATCCGCATGCCGCGCTCTACGGTACGGACCGGCTCGCTTTCAGGTACCGCTACTCCCCTGCGGCCCGGGTGCCGCCAGGGGACGAGCCCTTGTTCCGCGCGTACTTCACTCAAGTGGCCATGCTCGCCGACCGGCGAGTTGCCTGACGTGGAACCAAAGGACTTCGCGCATGACCGCTTCGATCTGCGGGTCGATCACGGAGTCTTCGAGCTGCTCCGGCCCGACGGTGTCATCAGGCCGTACCGGGCCCCGCTGAGCCGGGTGAAGGCGCGTACCGAGGCACGCAGGGGTGGCTTGACCCGGCTGCGCCTCGAATGCACCGAGCGGTTCGGCGAACCGATCTGCGGGTGCACCACGCGTTCCGGGCCTCTGCACGTCACCGTCGAGATCCCGACCGCCGATAGTCCGCTCCACCAGCCGTACTTCACCGCACTCCCCCACCTGTCCGACCGCCTCATGGCCCTGCCCTGTGGCAGGAAGGCCGGTGCCGCGCCCTCCCCACCGGCTGTTCGGCCGCTCTCTGACGCGTCCCCGCCCGGAAACTGGTTTCGTTCTTCCGGAAGGGTGGTGCTGGAGCGAGGTCGACGGGACCATGGGGCAGCGGGCGGTATCCCCAGGGCACGAAACGTGCGGTGGGGTACGGGGGCGAACTTGAGGTGGGGCCATGCGTAGCTATGCCAGTGTGTTGGTCGGCAAACTGGGTTTCGCCACGATCTGTTGCTTTCCGGTCCCCCTCGCCCTCCTCGTGGGATATGCCGCCTGGGATGAGGGGGAGGACTGGGCCTGGATCGCACTCGTCATCGGACTGGTCGGCTCCGCCTTGATCCCTGTCATGGCCCTCAAAGACGCGAGGAAACAGTTCCCACGGATCACGCACCGGGACCGGGTTGAGCACGAGAACGTCTCCTACGGGGACGACACCTTCGTGATGTGGGCGCCACGGTCCGAACACGGTTCGGCGCAGGCGCGGTTGGCGCGGGCGGACGTCCTGGAGGCGTCACTCGTGCGATACAACCCCGATAACGAGGCGACCTACACGACCTGCTTCGGCGACTTCACCCCCAACGAGTTCACGCCGCTGATCAGGCTGAAGCTGCGGGTGCATGACTCCGAGGAGGCCGAAGGTGTCGACGAGGCCGCCGGGTTCGAGATCACGGACGAGTGGCGGGTACCGTCCCTGTGTCTTTCGGCCGTCACGGCGGGCCGCCTGACCGTCCTCGTCGACCCTGCCGCCGCCGGCACCCCGGCCGATCCGAAGGCTCTCGGGAAGATCACGCCTCTTTGGCCCCGCAGCGCCCTGATGGCGGGCACGCGAACCAGCCGGATGATCGACCTTGAAGGCCGGTGGACCGATGCCACCCGGCGCCCGGATTGGCTGTTGCGACAGATGCGGATCGCGCGGGAAGCCGGAGGTGTCGAAATGGCCGGCGACACGATCGACCTCCGGCGCCTGGACGCGCACACGGCAGCGCGTTACACCGCCTTGATCGCCCGGGACCGCGACTTCCCCGAGGACCGGGCGCCGGTGACCGAGCCGGGCGAGGAGTTCCGGTGGATCGTGGACAGCCTCCCGGGCGAGCCGGCAGCGTTCGGTTCCGTCAGCCGACGGTGGTCGCGCCGCGGAGGCGTTCTGGTGCGTGCCCGGTTCCTGCAGATGAGCGCCACACACACCTTCCAGGTCCACGGCCCGGTCCTCGACACGGTGCTGCGCATCCGTCCCGAGGACGGGACACCCCCGTTCGACGCCGCCCGGCGGCTGACGGTGCCGATGGACTACCTCTCGGTCCTGCACCGCACCAGGGAGGTCGTCCTCTACGCCGACCCGAACGGCAGGTCGTACGTCGTCGACTGGGCCCGCACCAACCTCCTCGCCGGCACCACCGCGGCCAAGGCCATCGCCCCCGACGGCCAGGAACTCCCTGTTGCGGGACGCCCTGACGTGATCTGGGCCCTGATGAACCTGCTGGCATCCCACGGCCTCTCGAACCCGACTCCTGTCCTGGACCTCCGCGAGCGCAGGATGAGCGCGGTGGCGGGGAAGATGATGGAGGTGGTGCGGGGCGGTGGGACGCGGGTGAACGCAGCCCGGCTCTAGGCGGGTACCGGCGAGCCGCCCCCGCCGACACCCGGCCGGACTCGGGAAACGACTCGTCGTCGATCACCCACACCTCCGGGGACTCGCCACTACCCGGTCTCGCTCACACGTCTCTGCGTTGCACGACGGCAATGGCGATGACCGCCGCGACCAGGGACCAGGCACCGCATACGATCCAGGCTTCGGCGACCGATACCGGGTACATGCCCACGTTGTAGTCACGCTCGGGATTCCGGACCAGCGCTTGCCACGCGGTGAGAGGCATCGCGTTGCCGATCTCCTTGACCCACCGGTAGGTCTCGCCCTGGAAGAGCGTCGGCAACAACAGAAGCACGCCGACGACCGTGACGACGGTGCCCGCGGCGTGCCGGATGAGGGCGCCGAGCGCCATGCCGACGAGGGCGCACAGAGGGGCGAGCAGCGCGGAGGCGGCGACGGCACGTACTGCCCCGGGGTCGCTGAGAGACATGCCGCGGTGGTCGCGGAGGATCGCCTGGGTCACACCGAAGGAGGCGCCCGCGACGACGGCGCCGAGGACGAACATGACCGCGGCCAGGACGGACATCTTGGCCGCCATCAGCGAACGGCGCGCGGGGACGGCGGCGAAAGTCGTACGGATCAGCCCGCTGGTGTACTCGCCGAAGACCGCGATGGCGCCGACGACCATGAGGAGCTGCCAGGCCGGTTCGACGAAGGCGGTCGACAGCGGATCGAACAGCATCTGGGGCAGCTCGGGGAGTCCGGGCGGCGGGGCGGGCGGCAGTTCGGGCTGATGTGCCAGCCGGTCCACATTGGACCGGGCGGAGTTCACGTTGATCCCGATGACCACCAGAGCGCCGCTTCCGAGAACCCAGAAGGTGGAGCGCAGCGACCACAGTTTGATCCACTCGGCTACAAGAAGGTCGCGGAACCTGGCACGGGAATCGACGGTGGTGGCGCACACCGTCGGCTCCGACGTCGTCCGTGTGGTCATCGTGCTTCTCCTGAGCCGTACTCGACGCTGTCGGCGGTGAGTTCCATGAACGCTTCCTCCAATGAGGCGGACCGAGGGGTGAGCTCGTACAGCAGGACGCGATGGTGGAGGGCGAGTTCGCCGATACGTTTCGCTCCCGGACCGGTCACCGTGCACGAGCCGTCGTCCTCGTGGTGGACACTCGCTCCTTCCTCCGCGAGGGCGGACATGAGACCGGCGGCATCGGGCGTACGGACGGTCACACTCGGCCGGGCGCCACGCGCAGCGAACTCCTCCAGGCTCTCCGCGGCGATCAGCTCGCCCCGGCCGATGACGATCAACTGCTGGGCGGTGTACTCCATCTCGCGCATCAGGTGGCTGGAGACCAGCACGGTCCGGCCCTCGGCGGCCAGCCGGCGGAAGAGACCGCGCACCCACAGCACGCCGTCCGGGTCCAGTCCGTTGAGCGGCTCGTCGAAGAGCAGTACGGGCGGGTCGCCGAGCAGAGCGACCGCGATGCCCAGCCGCTGCTTCATCCCCAGCGAGAAGCCTCCGATGCGACGCCGCGCGGCATCGGCCAGCCCCACCTCCTCCAGGACCTCGTCCACCCGGCGCCGGGGCAGCCCGTTGCTGTGCGCCAGGGCCGACAGATGCGCCCGCGCGGTGCGTCCGCCGTGCACGTCATGGGCGTCGAGCAACGCCCCGACGTGCCGCAGCCCGCGCGGGAGTCCCCGGAACAGCTGCCCGTTGACGACGACGGTGCCACTGGTGGGCGAGTTCAGGCCGAGGATCATCCGCAGGGTGGTGGACTTGCCGGCGCCGTTCGGTCCGAGGAACCCGGTGACGCGGCCGGGGCGGACGGTGAAGGTCAGGCCGCCGACCGCCTTGGTGTGGCCATATCTCTTCGTCAGTTCATTGACTTCGATCACCCGGCCACGCTGTCGCAGGCCGTGCCCGCGCGGCATCGGTCCGCGGGCCACATTCTCAGGATCCCGTACAGCCCTGGGGCGTACGCCTGCGGGCCGATGCTCCGGCACGGCCCCGCGCCTATGATCGCGGCATGAGCGCCTCACCCCGCGCCCCGCTCCCGCGGCGCACGCGACCGGCCGCGACGCGGGCACTGGCCTGGTGCGGGGCTCTCGCCTATCCGAACCTGCTGTACGTTGCGGTGCTCAACGAGCACGAACCCACCGGCACGCGGCTGCTCCTGCCGACCGCGCTCGCGGTCCTGACCGTCCCCCTGCTGCGCAGTCGACCACTGCCGGCCCTGGTGCTGATCCTGGCCGGTTCGTTCGCCGCGACGGCGACAGCGGCCTCGAAACTGGCAGCCTTCCCCTTCTCGTCGCCGGGACCCGCGTGGCAGATCGGCTTTGTGCAGGCTCTGGTGACCGATCTCGCCGTCGCCCGGATCGCCGCCACCCGGAAACGTAGGACCGGGCTCGTCGGCGCAGTCGCGGCCCTTGCCGTGCAGATCGCCGCCGCCTGCCACTACCGGACCGGGGTGGACGGCTTGGTCTCGGCTGTCGTCGTCCTCGTCCTGATGCTCGCCCTCGCCTGGATGAGCGGCTACCTCGTCCAGGAGCGCCGCGAGCACGCCGACACGATGCGGGCGCAGGCCGCGGTACAGGCGGTCACCGCCGAGCGGCTACGGATCGCCCGCGAACTGCACGACATGGTCGCGCACAGCATCGGCATCATCGCCATCCAGGCCGGCACCGGCCGCAGGGTCATCGCCACCCAGCCGGAGGAGGCGCGCAACTCTCTGGCCATCATCGAGACCACCAGCAGGGACACCCTGGCCGGACTGCGGCGCATGTTAGGGGCTCTCCGCAAGGCAGAACCGGAGGGGGCGCTATCGATCCCGGCGCCGGACCTGACGGGCATCGACGAGTTGGTCGCGACCACGAAGGACGGCGGTGTCCTGGCCGGCGTCGAGTGGCGGGGAGAGCGGCGCCCGCTGCCGGCGGACGTCGAACTGTCCGCCTTCCGCATCATCCAGGAGGGGGTCACCAACGTCGTTCGCCACGCGGGTACGGACGAGTGCCGTGTGCTCATCGACTATCAGGAGGACGGACTGTTCATCGAGATCACCGACGACGGACGCCGTCCCGTAGCCGCGGGCAGCGGATACGGCATCATCGGGATGCGCGAGCGAGCCGCCCTGCTGCACGGTCAGTTCACCGCCGGGCCCCGGCCCGAAGGCGGCTTCCGCGTGGCGGCACGGCTTCCGGCACCGGCGGGGATGCGATGACGTATCCCCCCGTCCGTGTCGTGCTCGTCGACGACCAGCCGCTGGTGCGCGCCGGGCTGCGCGTACTCATCGCGGACAGCACCGGTCTTGAGATCGTCGGGGAGGCCGGTACGGGCGCCGAGGCGGTCCAGCTGGCCCTGGACGCCCGGCCCGACGTCGTGCTCATGGACATCCGTATGCCCGGCATGAACGGCATCGAGGCGACCCGACTGATCACAGCAGGCCCGAGCACGGCACGGGTCCTCGTCCTCACCACCTTCGACGACGACGAATGCGTCTACGGCGCACTGCGCGCGGGGGCGAGCGGATTCCTCGTCAAGGACATGGACATGGACGACATCCTCGCCGCGATCCGTGTGGTCGCCGCCGGTGAGGCCCTGATCGCGCCGAGCGTGACTCGCCGCCTGATCGAGGAGTTCGCGGCCCGCCCCGAACCCGTGGCCGCTCCCCCGCACGTGGCGCCCGAGAGCATCACCGGCCGGGAACGTGAGGTGCTCACCCTCGTCGGACGCGGGCTGTCCAACGACGAGATCGCCGCCCAGCTCTTCATCAGCCCGGCCACGGCCAAGGCTCACGTGAGACGACTGCTCGCCAAGCTGACTGCCCGTGACCGGGTGCAACTGGTCATCATGGCCTATGAGCTGGGCTTGGTATCCCCGTCGCGCTGAGCCTGCTCACTCGCGGCGCCCCACGCCACGGAACCGGTCGCCGTCTCCGCCGACCCCGAGCGGGAATGCTCGCCCTGAGTCGGCTGGCCTGTTCGGTACCGCGTAGGCGACGCCCGGGGCGCCGAGTACGGACGGAACAACGGTCATGACATCGCTCGTGGACAGAGGCCCGTCTGCTGTTGCGACGTCCATGGTTCCGGCAGCCGCAACAGCAGCGGCGATGGTCTTCTCGCATGCGCCGAGCAGCCCCCAGTGCCCCCGCCCGGATCGGCCGTTGGCCCGTCCGGCCGGTCGGGGGTCGTGGCAGCTCTTCGGCTCGGCTGTCTACGGCTCGGCCTGCTGTTCCAGGCGCTGAACGGCACGGGCGGCCCGGCCCGCGACCCGGCGTGCCTCCCGCAGGGCGTGCTCCGCCGCCGACACCGCCGTACCGGCCTCCGCCACGACCGCCCCGGCCGCGGACTCGGCCTTCCGGGCCTCCCCCAACTCGTGCTCCGCCCGGCGGACCCGGTCGGCGGCCTCCTCGGCATGGCTTCCGGCGGCTGCCTGCCTGTCGCGGGCCTCGCCGAGCTCCTGCCCGCGCCGGCCGACCTCCGCGTCGGCCTCCTCCGCCTCTGTACGCGCACGCCCGAGATCGCGCATCCGCCGCTCCGACGCCCGCCCCTGCTCCTTCCCCGGCTCCGGCTCCTTCCGCGGCGTCGGCCCCTCGGCCGGAGCCGGGCGGGTGGGCACCGTGCCAGGAGTGACGTCGGCAAATCCGACCGCGGCCTCGGGTACCTTCACGAGCCGGCCCCTCGACCACTGCTCGGCGACGCCCGGGTGGGCGAGCACACCGTGGAGGGTCTGCTCGATCTCGTGCAGCACCGGGTCACTCACGGGCTGCCCGGCTGTGCGGGCCAGGTCGGCGGCCGTACGGGCCAGAGCGGTCACGAGCTGATGCTGCTGCCGGCTCGCCACCCGCAACTGCCTGGCATCGAGCGCTCGATGGGCCTCCCGCAGGCTCTCTCTCCCAACTCCAGAAAGCGCTCCGCCTCCTGCGGCTGCTGACGGGCCAGAAGGTTGGCGGCCCACGCCGCGAGCACCGGCCGACGCAACGCGGCGATCGCCTTCGCCCCGGCCGCGTCCTCCGCCTTCCGCGCCTCAGCGACGTACGCGTCCCGCGCGGCCAGGAACTCGGCCGGCTTCAGCCCGTACAGCTCCCCAGCGATCTCCTCGACATCCACACCCACCACAGTGCACCGACCGCACACGGCGCATATCGCCGCACCCACCACGCCTCCGCCGGATGCCCGCCGCGATCACCCACCCGAGGTGCCGCAGGCGAGTCGTCCCCTCCGTTCCGGCGGGTGAAAACATCAACGAGCGACCGGACTCTGCGACGTGGCAGTTCCATGTGCTCGGCCAAGTCCGGGTCGGCTGCGGTGCCGACGGGATTCGAACCCGCGGACAGATGGGAGCAGGCCCGCCCCGTCTCCGTCATTCGCCGTGGGGGGACCTCGCCCACGGCGATCGCCATGGGCCGCTCTGCCACGGCACCGCAACCTGCGGGGATGCGCGCAACCCCGCTCGGACCAAAGGTAGAGGCATCGTTCCCTGCGGGTGAGGAATATCAGAGACGGGGGGTCAGCTCGGCTGGTCGCCGATGTACCGGTAGATCTCGGCGCCGCTGTTGATGTGCCACACGGTGCCGTCGGCGCCTGCGGCGATGTCGGTGGCGGAGCCGGGGATCTTGATCCACGGGTTGCCGCCGCTGGCGTCATTGTTGGTGTACCGGTAGATACTGCCGGCGGGATCGACGCCCCAGACGTTCGTCCGCGAGCCCACCGCGATGCGCTTGAGGCTGCCGTTGACGTTCTTCCACGGGTTCGTGCTGTCCTGGTCACCGGTATAGCGGAAGACCTGGTTCCCGCCGTTCACACCCCACACGGTGCCGTCCGCGCCCGCGCCGATGTCAGTCAGCGCTCCGGGGATCTTGATCCACGGGTTGGCGTCGTGGTTCGTGTACCGGTAGATGGCACTGGCGGAGTCCACCCCCCACACGTTTGTCCGGGAGCCCGCGTCGATGCGGACGAGGCTCCCGTTGATGCCCACCCACGGGTTCGACGCGACCTGGTCTCCGGTGTACCGGTAGATCTGGTTGCCCCCGTTCACACCCCACACGGTGCCGTCGGCACCCGCGCCGATGTCGCTCAGGCCCCCGGGAATGTTGATCCAGGGGTTGGCGTCGTAGTTGGTGTACCGGTAGATGGCACTCGCCGCGTTCACACCCCACACCGTCGTCCTGGACCCCGCCGAGATGGCCGTGAGACTGCCTGCGACCTTCACCCAATCCGCCATGCCGATCACCTTTCACCGAAGCGACACTGGCGGCCATCCTCGACGATTGGATGAGCAGATGAAGCGGGTGAATGCTTGATCCATTGTCAAACAAGCCAGTAAATCAATGTTTCGGTCCCTGTCGCCTTGCAGGGCGGGGGCAGACGCGGCTCTTCCAAAAACATTTCGGCTGGAAGCACTGTCCCGCCCAGGTGGGATCGACAAGAGTGCCGGTTCATGCCTCCAACCGGTGCCCGGATCCGAATCCGGCCACGACAACCCCGGCCCCGACCCCGACCCCGACCCCGACGAGCATCTCGTCCTGCTGGTCGAGTCCACCGGCAAACACCTCGTGATTCACCGAGGCCGATCTGCCGGTGAGTGTGCTGCTTCCAGCAGGAGTGGTGGCCGATGCTCGGAGTCGCCGGCTGAAGTGCAGGCTGAGAGGTTCATCGGCCGCTGGGAGTAGGTCCCGCGCCTGATCCGTGCTTCGCGCCTGCTGGCTAGGGTCTGTACATATGCAGAACACGGAGATGGTTCATCGTCAGACGCCGGAACGTAGGCGCGCCGCGCTGGAACGGCTCGTTACGGAGCGCGATGTCTGGGTGTCGACAGCTCACCCCGATCACGGGCCGCACCAGGTGCCGCTGTGGTTCGTATGGGACGGGCGAGCGGTATGGATGTGCACCAGTGCGACTTCCGTGACTGCGCGGAACGTCGGCGCGGAGCCGCGTGTGCGACTGGCGCTACCGGACACCTTCGATGTGGTGCTGCTCCAGGGTGAAGCGGAGCGGTTCCCCAGCCAGGAGGTGCCCGGTGACGCGGCGGAGGCGTTCGCCGACAAGTTCGGGTGGGACCCGCGAACGGAGGAGGGCCCCTTTCTGTATGTGCGCGTGGTTCCGAAGACTGTGCGCGCTTGGCGCGGCGAACCGGAGCTACGCGGCAGAGTCATCATGCGGGACGGGGCGTGGCTGGGATAGCGACCATCCAATTCTCCGCCCGGTCACCGGAACGCTGATGAAGCGCCGTGGTGGGGAGGTGTATCCGGTTGCTCTGACCCCTCCAGGCACGATGAAGCCGGCCCTGTCGCGGGATCGACGGGTTGACTCGCCGGGCGGCGGTGGGTGGCGTGGCTGTCGGCGCCCGAGCACACCACCGGCAAACGACCGGAGGCCTGTTCAACAACCACGCTCACAACCAGGCGGTGCGGCGGTATCCCTAGTGATCTGGTTGTGAGTTGGTTCGGCACCTCGTGAGTCGTTTCTCGTACCAACTTTGCGGGTTTGGCTGACGGGCATTGCCCAGCTCCGGTGTGCTGTGGATTGTGGGTGACAGCAGGGCTGGAGCCGCTGGTCCTGAGTGAGGCCGAGCGGCAGGTGTTGAACAAGTGGGTCAAGCGCCGCACGACCGCCCAAGGACTCGCCCTGCGGGCGAGGATCGTGCTGGCATGTGCGGAGGGCGGGCCGAACCTGGCGGTGGCAGCGCGGCTGGGTGTGAACCGGGGCACCGTCGCCAAGTGGCGGGCCCGGTTCCTGCGGGACCGGCTGGACGGTCTCGCGGACGAGCCGCGGCCCGGGGTGCCGCGGACGATCGCCGATGCCCAGGTGGAAGAGGTGGTGGTCCGCACACTCGAAGAGACACCCGTGGGCGGGACGCACTGGTCGAAGCGGGAGCCGGCCAAGGTGGTGGGGATCTCGCCGGCGAGTGTGCTGCGAATCTGGCATGCCTTCGGGCTGCAGCCGTGGCGGACTGAGACCTTCAAGATCTCGCCGGACCCGTTCCTGATCGACAAGATCCGTGACGTCATCGGCCTCTACCTCGCCCCGCCGACGAACGCGGCGGTGTTCGCGGTGGACGAGAAGCCGCAGATCCAGGCGCTGGAGCGGACCGCGCCGGTACTGCCCATGATCCCGGGAGTGCCCGAGCGCAGGAGTTTCGACTACGTCCGCCATGGCACCGTCGACCTGTTCGCCGCGTTGAACACCGCGACGGGCAAGGTGATCACGAAACTGTCCGCCCAGCACCGGGCCGTGGACTTCCATGACTTCCTCGGCGAGATCGACCACCAGACCGACCCCGGCCTGGCGGTCCACGTGATCTGCGACAACTGTGAGGATCGTGATGTGCCGCAGGGGGCCGGAGCCTGACCCGTGCGACAACTGGCCGCAGCTGCCTTGGAGTGGAACTGTCGGCCCCGGCCTCCTGCGTACGTACTGCCGCCGGCCCGGTGAACGTGTCCCGATAGGGGCTTTGCTGCACAAAGCACCGTCACAGTTCTGACCGCCCACCGGACCGGTGTCAGCCGCCAGCCCCAGTCCAAGGAGCCTCGTGACCGTCACCAGCATGCCCCAGCCGACGCTGCCCGCGCAGCAGGTCCCTGGGG
>NZ_LWLE01000020.1 GCF_001905125.1 Streptomyces sp. TSRI0281
CCAACCCCTGGCCGCGAGTCAACCCCCTTCTGCCGCTTGACGAAACATAGGGGCTTCTACTCCCCGCACCTGACCACCAGGAAGTGCCGCCGGGTCGCCGACTGGGCCGAGGCCAACAACGTCGAGATCGCCTGCACCCCGACCAACTCCTCCTGGCTGAACCGCATCGAGGCCCAGTTCACCGCCCTGCGCTACTTCACCCTCGACGGCACCGACCACTCCACCCACAAAGCCCAGGGCAGCATGATCCGCCGCTACATCATCTGGCGAAACCACCACGCCAACGACAACCGCCTACGCGCCCTGGTCGAACAGATGAACCGTCCAAGGCAGCGCCGATGCGCAGTCGGGTCTGGAACCACATCGTTCCGCTCATGGGGGACCTTCCGCTTCGAGACGTCGACGCCTCGGCCCTACGCACCTTCGAGGCGGAATTACTGTCCCAGGTCGAGGACTCCACCGCCGAGGTGACCTGGGTTCACTTGGTCACGATCTTCAACGCCGCAGTTCACGACAAGTGCCTGCTGAAGACCCCTTGCACGGCTCATCGCACGGTCAAGCCTCCTAAACGGACACAGAGGAAGGCCAAGGCGTGGCGACGCTCAACCGTGAGCGCCGTCCGGGCCCAACTGCCCGATCGGGAGGGGTTCGCAATGGACTACGGGCTGGGACTCGGCCTCCGCCAGGGTGAGGCGTTCGGCCTCGCTGAGACCGATTTCGACTTCGCCGTTGAGACTGTGCACATACGGCGTCAACTGCGTTGGGATGTCAAGGGACAACCCCATTTCTGCCTGCCGAAGGGCGGGAAGGAGCGTGACATCCCTCAGTCCCCTGCGCTGGCACATCGCTCACGGGAGCACTTCGCTCGCTTCCCGCCCGCGGAGTGCACGCTCCCGTGGCGCAACCCCGAGCCACCCGCGACCGCGCTCGAAGCCCGCCAACGGAAGCCGGTAACCGTCCGGCTCGTCGTCCTCACCTCACAGGGAAATCGAATCCACTTCAAGGCTTGGAACGATCGTGTCTGGAAGCCTGCTCTGGTGGCCGCTGGGGTCATCGAAGTCGTTGGCGAGAAGGTCCGATGCCAGGGCGGACGCGAACGTAGAACTCCCGTCTTCGAGTCCTCTCGCGAGGACATGTTCCACGTGCTCCGCCACATAGGTGAACTACAAGGAACGGCGGGCGCCGGGCGCGGCATGACACCGGGGCGACGGCCGCTCCGCCTCGCTCCGCGCTGCCTTCACGCCCCCTTCGGGAAGACGCTCAGTGTCGTGTTGCCTGTGCGGAGGTGGCGCGGTTCGGCGGGTCGTGGGGCATGTGGCCGCGGATGAGGAAGTCCTGGAGCTCGCGGTGGCGGAACTGGTAGGCAATCCCGGCGGTACGCGTCAGACCCGCGTCGCAGCACCAGTCGAGGAAACGGCCGAGGCGCCAGGGCAGCGGTTGGCCGGACCACCAGCGGCGGGTGCAGAGCAGGAAAGCCATGTAGCGGACACCCGCAGCGCCGAGGGCCGGGCCGGCGCCGGTCCTGAAAAGGGGTCCGAACACCCGCCAGGGCCTGAACAGCGAGTCGAGCGCGCCCCGGTACCCGCATCTGAACAGACGGTTGTAGAGGAGTGCGAGCGCCCGCCCGCCGCCGAGACCGAACAGAAGCATGTAGATGATCACTGCCCCGAGCGCGATGACGGGGCCCCCGGCGAACCAGTAGTACGGCACGAACCCGAGGCCGACCACGAGGCCGGTCGCGAACCCGCTCGCGAGGTCGTCCCGCACCAGGCGGCGCGGCGACGCGTTTCCATGTGATCTGCCGAATTCGGGTGCGTCCGAGAGCACACCCGCCAGCCCGACTCCGACCATCGCTCCACCGGCGAGCCCCACCACCAGGCCGTACACGAGCCCGGCCACCGGCCCGATGACATTCCCCATGTCGACCACGACGATGAGCCCTCCCCAGAAGAGCCCTCCCACAAGCCCGTTCACGAGCTGGCGTCCTGCCGCCGGGCCTCCGCCGTTCACTCGTTCCAGCCGGGACGGTACGGGCCACGGTGGGATTCCGATGAGAAGACTGCCCACCACCATGAGCGTCACGTTCGCCGCGTACACGTGCCAGGAGTCGAGCAGGGCGGCAGGCAGGTCGATGGTGGCCCACACCGCGACGGTCAGCACGACCTGGACGGTGCGGGCGCGGCGGTGGCCGGTGAGCGGCCACAGTTCATGGAGTACGAGGTCGGTGCCTGACAGCTGCCGTCCGGCCACTTCGCGGCGGCTGATGGTGTTGGTGTGCAGGTAGCGGGCGAGGACCGTCAGCCAGGTGCGTATCTGCAACTGGGTGTAGGGCGCTGTGGTGCCACCTGTCGAGGAAGCGGCGAGGATGAACAGATTCAGCAGGTGGTCCCGGATCTGTTCGGGGGTTCGCGGGGTGAGCGCGAGGAGATCCACGGGATCGCGGACCCAGCCACCGCCGGGGTGACGTTCGTCGTGGACGGCGAGGGCTACGGTCAGGCGCCAGGGTGTGGACAGGCTCTGGGCCAAGGGACTTTCCGGGGCGGCGCGGAGTGCGTCCAGGACGGGTTCCCAGCGGGCCGGTCTGCGGGCGCGGGCGGCGACGAACGCCTCGGTCGCGGCCGGGTCGACGGGGGCGATGTCGATCCGGGAGGCGTCCTCCGCCCACAGTTCCGCACCTTCGAGAGCGGCGTAGGCGCTGCTGCGGCAGGTGAGCACGAGCCGGCCCTTGGTGGTGCCGTGGAGGTAGCTGTTCATGGCCTCCAGAGCGGCTGCGGCACGGGAGTCGTCCCCGGGAGCCTCTCCGGCGTCCATTTCGTCGAGCCCGTCGAGCACGGGGAGGATCAGTCGGGCGGTGACAAGGGCGGCTGCCGCGGCGGGGCGTAGCTGGTAGGTGCGGGTGAGCTGGTCGGCGAGCCAGTCGGCGAGCTGGTACCGCCTGGGGTCGAAGGTGGACAAGGACAGGCGTACGGGAACGGGTGCGCCCGGCGCCCGGTCGGCGAGGAGGCGCAGCATGAGGTGGAGAGCGAGTACGGTCTTGCCGGCTCCGGGTGCGCCGGTGATGACGAGGCGGCCGAGCCGGAGATCGCGGTAGTGGGTGGCAATGTCTTCCAACGTGCCCCGGGGTGCTGCCGCGCCCGTGGCGTGGTGGACCGGGGAGGGGAGGAAGGTGAACTCGACGTTGATGGTGCGGTCGCTGCCGCCGAGGAGTCTTCGGCGGGCTTCCTCCTCACGTTTCCTGATGTGGTCGGCGAGGCGGTCGGCGAGTCCGGCGGTGTCGGTGTCCTGCGAGGTCTGGGAGAGCGTCGCCTGGTACAGGCCCGCTATCGCCAGCATCAGGCTGACCAGCCCCAACGCCAGCCCGCCCGGGTCCACATCCCCGGTTCCCGCCCGGATGGCGATGGTGACCGCCACTCCCACGGTCACCACGGCGAGCGCCACCCATCCCCACAGTGTGTGACGTGTCGTCCTCATGCGCCTGTCCTCACCCTTGGCTTCGTCGTTCAGGAAGCCGCACACCGCAACGGTGTTCACCGGGTCCGTTGTCACCGGTGCCCCGGCCCTCCCGGGGCACCTGGCCCGAAGCACCTCTCATTGACTCGGCGTCGGATCGCCCGGCTCGACGGATCACACAGGGTGAGCTTCCCGGCGGGCCACCGCAGCACCCTTCCGGCGCCTGAATCGGACCCCGGGGTTTCTCGCGTCCTCGTCCGCGGATGTCAGGGTTCGCCCTGGTCACCTGGCGCGTGAACGGAAGCGGAAAGCGGCGGCCACGGCAAGGGCCCCTAGGACAACGGTTCCCGCGACCAGCGGGATCAGACTCATGACGCCCTGGCTGCCAGTCGTGGCCAGGCCGCCGGAGGGGCCGGCCGAGCCTTCCGCGGTCGCACCCGCCCTCGCACCTTCGCTCGGGTTCGGTGACCCAGTGGTGCCCGAGGTGGCCGCTACCGGCACCTTGGACGGGGTCGGGCCGGTCGTCGTTCTCGTCCCGGTGATGTCGAGCGATGCCACGACGTTGTTCTGCCCGCTGTCCAGCTTGCACGGCACGTCGAGTCGGACCGTCATGCCGCCACTCGCGGTGACGTGCGCGATGAGGTCACCGACGGTGATCTTCGCCCTGCCCGACCGGCTGAAGGTGAGCTTCGGCGCGACGCCGGTCGCCTCGACCGAGAACGGTCCGGAGTCCGGGACGTCGGTTCTGGCCACGTGGAAGGGCACCTTGAGGTTGGTGTCGCCCCCCGGCGCCGTCACGCGGACCTTCGCGTCCACCGTGCCCTTGATGACCTTGATACCGGCGCTGCGCAGCCCCTTCGCGTCAGCCGCGTTCACCGGCACCGCCGCATGGATGACGAACTTCGAGGTGGGCTTGCCGACCACAGCCGACGTCGGGACATCCGAGTCGATCTCCACCGTGCCTGCCCGGTCGGGGAGCATCTGGACCGAGCACACGTACCGCAGTTCGAGCGATACCGGGTCCGCGGCCGCAGGTCCGGCTCCGAACACTCCCACGCTCGCGCCCGCGACCCCTGCGGCCAGCGTCAGCCCCACGGCTCTACGGGTCAATGGACCGCTCGGGACGGCACGGGATGTCCGGTGCCGCCCACGCAGGTTCTGGATCATCCTGTCACTCGCCATCTTGATCCTCAGTCAGGTACATGGGCCTCTGGATAAGACCCACGGGTTCCTCCCCCAGGTGGGACGGTTGCGGAGCCGGCCCACCTCAGTCGGGCGGGGACCCGCCCTGCCCTGGCGCACAGCGAATCCTGTGACTGACCGTAGGGCTGGATCGCGTGCCGGGAATTGCGCCTGCGCGTAAGAAAGTTGTCACGGTGCGCAACGCTTGATGCGG
The DNA here is from genome assembly GCF_001905125.1 of Streptomyces sp. TSRI0281. Taxonomy (GTDB): domain Bacteria; phylum Actinomycetota; class Actinomycetes; order Streptomycetales; family Streptomycetaceae; genus Streptomyces. The sequence goes on from NZ_LWLE01000020.1 coordinate 4,847, forward strand.
TGAGCGTGAGAACCGACCGGGGATGGGCACACTATGAGAAGGCTGCGGTGAAGGGTGTCCTCGATGTCCTCGGAAACCTACGTCGTGCATTCATCGACGACCCGGGACGTGACCTTGCGCGAGCGCACCGACTTCTGGAGCGAGCACGTGACGTCATATCAAAGCCGGATGGGCTACGGCTACCCGCGCACCGACGACTTTCACGCGGGGACGATCCGCCAGTGCACGGACACCCATCAGCTCGTCATGTTCTGGTCGGACACGATCACGTACACCCGGACCGCGGGCCAGGCACGGCACGCCCCGGACGAGGACTACCGCTTGCTGCTACCGGTCACCGGGGAGATGGTGATGCGGCAGGGCGACCAGGAGTTGCGGCTGGCGCCGGGGGCCGGGTGCCTGGTCACATTCGCCACACCGTTCGAGCTCCGGCAGGACGTCTCCGCGCGGGCGCTCATCATGTCGATCGCCGCTCAGGAGGTGAACGGACGATTGAACCGGTCGTCGCCGCTCACCGCGGGCATCGACCTGACCTCCGGCCTGGGCCGGGTGGTGGGCGACATGCTGACCGCACTGCACGAGGAGCGCGACACCCTCACCACGGGCCAGTTCGACGCGGTGTCGGACCGGCTGGTCGAGCTGCTGTGCATGCTCGCCGCAGGAGACGACCGCCCCACTGCCCCGGGCCATCTGACCGATGTGGAGACGATGGTCCGCCGGTACATCCGCGAGCATGCGGCCGACCCCGGGATGACCGGCATCACCGTGGCACAGGCGCTGGGCTGGTCGCTGCGCCAGGTGCAGCTGGCCCTGCGGCATGCCGGGACGACCCCCCGCGAGCTGATCCGCGAGGAACGGCTGCGGTTGGTACGGGACCGGCTGACGGCACCCGCGTACCGGCATATGACGATCACCGAGCTGGCGTATGCGTCGGGATTCTCCTCCTCGAGCGCGCTCAGCACGGCATTCCGACAGCGCTTCGGGGTGTGCCCCCGGGAGATGCGGCACGCGGGCCCCCAGTCCGTCGGCGATACGCGCCCGAGTTGATCGACAGCCGCCGGCCGGCCGAGCGGGGAGTCGACGACTCTCAGCTCTGTCGGGGCCCACCGGTCCGCGCACCGGATCGGCCGGCGAGCGTCCCTCCCGGCAGAGCTGAAAGTCACTGAACAACTCGGGAACGGCTCTCAGGAGACCCCGCATCCCGTGGTGTCCGGCTGGTTGATGGGGTAGCGGAGGAGCACGTCGTCGGCGACGAAGAGCCCCTGGCCGAGGGTCATCGCCTTCGGTTCGAGATCGGCGACCGACGCCTCGGCGAGGTCGGGGAGCGACCTGACCTGGTCGGGCGTCAGGCGCCCCTCGGCGAGCAGGTCTCCGCTGTGGCCGCTGATCTGACGGAGGGCGAACAGACGGTGCAGAGACCGCAGAATCTCTTGAGCCTCGGAGTCGGGAGTTTCCTCGGCGGCGGCCAGCAGGGCTTCGGCGGCCTGTCGGTGGGCATGGGCGTCGACCAGCTTGAGGGCGGGAGTGACGGCCACGTTCCAGCGGTTGAGCGGATTGCCGGGCTCGGCGCCGCGCAGGCGTGTTCGCGCCCGTTGTTGCCAGATGCGCTCAATGTCCGCCAGGAGCTCCTGGAGGAAGGCCGGATCAGTGAGTTCGCGCTCCCCCGGCGGTGTGGAGCCGGCCTCTTCCGGAGTGAAGTGGCCGAGGAGCATCTCACCGGCCGCCTTGACCCAGATGACCAGGTTGTCGCCCTCCGCGGTGATGGTGCCCTCATTGGCCGCCAGCTGACCGGCGATTCCGTTGGCCAGGAGCAGTCCCTGCGCACCGCAGCGCTCGCGGCACTCGGTCATGACAGCGCGTGCCTGCCACGTGATCCAGCCCTTGGCTATGGCGATGAACCGTTCACCGTCTTCGCGTTGGTCCTCCGTTCCCTCTGCCCACCGCCGCAGGGCCGTGCGGTGCAGCAGGGTCGCGGCGTAGGTCGTGGCAACGGCGTCGAGGAGCGGGGTGTGGTGGCTGCGATGGGCGAACAGGGGGACGGTCCTGCGCGGGGTCACGCTCGCCGTGTGCCTGTTGTGAGCATGACGCAGGGCCACGGCCAGGGCCTGGCGGGCGGTTCCCAGGCTGTAGGCGCTCATGCAGAGTTTTCCGGTGGTGACGCGGCCTATGGAGCGCAGGAATCGCATGCGGGGGCTGCCGATGGAGCTCGTGAACACGCCCTCCGGCGTCAGCCGCCCGTGATCGCCCTGGAGGAGTGCGTCGTGGGGCAGGCGGACGTGGGTGAACGAGGTCACGCAGTGGTCCACGGGGCTGCTGGCGGTCTGCGGCAGCCTGTGTATCTCCACTCCCGGCAGCGGGCTCCCGGTGTCGTCGCTGAGCGGCGTGAGGAAGAGGAAGACTCCCCGGTCCGTGCCGTCCGTGATCAGCCGGGCCGCGACGACCGCGGTCTTGGGCCCTCCCGTCGAGCTGGTGTTCGGCATGAATTTGCGCGCACCGGGTGTGGGCGTATGCAGGACGAACGCGCCGGCCGCCGCGTCGTACACGGCTGTCGTCTCCAGCTGCGAGGCGCTGTTGCCGTGTCCGGCCTCGGTGCACAGGAACGTCCCCGTGCGAGCCATCGCGATGTATGCGCGCAGGTCGCGCTCCTGCCCGGGTCCGAGATCAAGGAGGCTGCCGAGGAACAGGTTGTAGTGGATACTCGCCACGGTCGCCATTGCGGGGTCGGCGGGTCCGGCCCACTCGTGGAACGCGCTGAGACGCTCCACGTCGGTCACGAGCTCCTCGGGACTGTCCATCGCATCGTTGACCGCGCGTAACCGTTCATAGGAGAGAGTGGCGCGCTCCTGCGGTGTCAGCCCCTCCCGGTAGCTGAACCGCTCGGCGCGGAACAGATCGCGCCAAGGCTCGTGCACCTTCTCCAGCCGGTCGCCGAAAAGGGCCCGAACAAGCGCTTCACCTGCGGAAGTGCTCCGGTCATATGAGTTCTGAGTATTCACGCTTCGGCACGCTAGCCCATACGGTCAGTAACGACAGCGTGATGATCAACACGATTAAAACCCGAAAAGCCCGTGGTGGCGGCCCCGGCCGCCCGTCGACGGGGCGGGAAGGTGCCGGGGCGAGGACACCCGCCCGCACCCCGGCCTTCCGGCCCCGGACGACTCACGCGATCATGAAGTCCCTCGCACGAAGGGCACGTTCGACGATCCTGACGTCCCCGATCCAGCCGTGCATCAACTGGTCGAGTTTCCCGCCGTACTCGTAGCCGCCGAGCAGCCATGGCAGTCCGGCCGTGGCCAGCCCGATGGTGCGGGTGGCGGGATTGCGTGCGACGACGCAGCCGTCGACGTACATCGTCGTGTGCTTGCCGTCGTTGACGAGGGCCACGTGATACCACCGGTCACGTGTCAGCTCGTGGCTCCAGTGGGTGACGGACCCTGGCTGGTTGAGCGGCGCGGCCGCCCACTGGAGTCCGGGACCGTCCGACAGGGACAGGGTGGCCACGGGCTCCTCCGGGTCGCCGGCGGTCTTGCCCGCCGCGCGGAGTGTGCCCTGCCGGCCGAGGACACCGCCCCAGGCGTGGTGCCCGGCGTCCCAGTCGGCGGGCACGCGGAGAAATGCCTCGACGGTGTAACCGGACCTGAATGTCCGGGTGTTGATCGGCGCGTTGTTCACGGTACGCAGGTACGCGCCCCGCAGCGGTGGCTTCCCGCCGTCGAAGTAGAGGCTGCCGTGGCCCGGCTGGTCCGGGTGGTGCGCGGTCGACCAGCGCAGTGCGTCGGGCCCGCTGCCGGGGACGTCCTGGCGCACCAGGTCGTTGCGGTGGCCCGAGAGGTCGGGGACGCGCAGGGCGGCGTCGGCGGCCGAGCCGTCCCGGCGCCCGCCGTCGAAGCGCCAGTACGCGACCGTGCCGCGCACCAGCATGCGCGCGGCCGGGCGGGGGCCGCGTACGGGGACGGGAGCAAAGCCCGCAAACCGCTGCGTGAAGTCGACGGGGACGGAGAACCGGTCCTGGGGGCCGGTCAGCTCGATCTCGCCGCGCTCCAGATCGTTGAGCTTTTCGCCCGCTCGGCCCAGGACCCACGGGGAGATCGTCTCCACGTCGATGGTGTTCCTGGCCAGGTCGAAGCGGTAGAGGCGGATCATCGCACTGCCGCCGTAGTAGCGGTTCTGGTAGTTGGTGATGTGCAGGTGCACATCATTGCCCGCCGCGTTCTTGCGGGTGGTCCGTCCGGCGGGCCAGTAGTGCCCGTTGAGGGTGAGGAAGATCTGGTCGTGGTCGGCTATCAGCTCGTCCCACAGATGTCTGCCGTGGTCGGAGAACTCCGCCTCGTCGCCGTCCGCGTCGGCGTACACGAGCTCGTGCGTGGTGAGGATGACCGGCGTGTGCGGGTGCCGGGCGATGATGTCGCGCGCCCAGGCCAGCCCGGCCGCCGACGGCCGCCAGTCGAGCGCCAGCACCAGCCACTCGCGGCCGGCGGCGCGGAACAGGTGGTACGTGTTGTAGCCGTCCGGGGTCGCCCCGCCGAACGTCGGCAGGCGCCGCATGCGCTGCGGGCCGAAGGTGTCCAGATACGGGGTGCGGCCACGCTGGTCGTCGGTGGACGACGTGATGTCGTGGTTGCCCGCGACGACGCTGTAGCCGACCCGCCGCCGGTCGAGCAGCTCGAACGCCTCGCCGATCGCCCCGAATTCGCTCGCCTGACCGCTTTCGGTCAGGTCGCCCAGATGGGACAGGAAGACGATGTTCTCGTCGCGCCCGTTGTCGAGCACATAGCGCAGCGATGCCTCGACCGGCGCCTTGTGGATGCTGGCCCCGTCGAAGAGGTACTGGGTGTCCGGCATGACCACGACGGTGAACCGCGGGTGTTCGGGGTCCGGATGACGGCCCGCGCCCGCCGCGGTGGCCTGCTGCGGAAGAGCGGCGGCGGGACCGGCGGCCAGCAGACCGGTGGCGGCGGTCGCGGCACCGGTGAGCGCGGTGGCACGCAGGAAGGAACGGCGGCCGGCGGCGGGCAGCAGCGGACCGTCGGGCCGGTGGGTCGGGCTACACATGGATCTCTCCGTGGCGGATCGAGCGTCGGGGGGCGACTGAAAGCTAGCCACAGAAAGCGGGGAGGAACCGGGCCGTAACGGCGACAGATGGGCGAAGAGTGCATGAAGAGGAGACGCGTGTGCGGGTCGCCCCACCCGGATGGCGGCGGACCCGCGCCTCTTATCTGGCCGGCAGGGCTGACCTGGGTGAACGACGCCCGGGTTGCCCGAGCGGCGGTCCGACCCGCCGCCGTACGGCAGTTGGCCGAGGACAGCGACGGGCCGGAGGCGGATCGGAGGCGGATCGGAGGCGGATCGGTGGCGGGTCGGTGCGTCGTGTCCGCGGGGGAAGAGGGTCGGCCCCTCACCGGGCCGTGATCGCCCACCGTTCGTGGTCGCGCCAGGCGCCGTCGACGAAGAGGAAGTCCGGGGAGAGGCCCTCCAGCCGGAACCCGGCCTGCCGGACCAGCGCGATCGAGGGCGCGTTGGCGGGCTGGATGTTGGCCTCCAGGCGGTGCAGGCCGAGCGGTCCGAAGGCGTGGGCGACGACGAGGCCCAGCGCCTCGGTCATCAGCCCGCGCCCCGCCGCGTGCGCGAAGGCCCCGTAGCCCAGGGCGCCGCAGCAGAATCCGCCGAGGACGATGTTGTTGATGTTGATGAATCCGGCGATGCCACCGCCCGCGGCGCGTTCACAGACGAGGAAACCCTCCCGGGACGGGTCCGTGCGGAGGTGACCGGCGTAATCAGCGTAGGCGTCGGGGTCCTCCGGCGGGAAGAGCCACGGATGGTGGAGGGCGCGGCTCTCCCTCGCGCGGGCGGTGAACTCCTCGGCGTCCGCGCGGGTGAAGGGCCGCAGCGCCGTCCTGGGGCCTTCGGCCAGGTACGCGGCGGGCGGGAGGGGCTCGGTCGGCTCGGGCATCCGCTCAGCGTACGACGCGGCACCCTGCCGGTCCGCGTGCGCACGACGCGGCGAACAGCCGATCCGCGTGCGTACGCCGGGGCGCGTGCGATGACCGGTCGCCGCCCGGCGCGTTCCGGCGTCGCACGCCGCTACTTCGTGCGCCGGCGGAACACATAGCCGCCGCAGAGCAGCCCGGCCGCGAACACGCCCAGCAGGGCGAGCCAGAGCGGCATCGAGACCTCGGGGACGATCAGCCGGATGGTGACGTCGCCGGTGTTCACGCAGATGAAGACGAGCGCGAGCACGGCCACGACGGCAACGGCGATGCGTGCCGGGGTGAACAGCCCCGTGCTGCCCTTGCCGCCGCTCGATACGTCCTTGGGGCTCATGGTCAGGCCCTTTCGCTGGCTCCTCGTGTCCGGCCCGGCGCCGTACCGCGTACGACAGCCGCCCCCGGGTCCAAGGATGTCTCCATCCCCGGACCGGGGGGCGGTGCAGTACGGCCGTTCGGGTGATACGACGGGGCGGGAGGCGGCGGGGGCAGCGGGGGCGGCGGTCAGCCTGCGGGGACCACCGGGAGTTCCAGCACTCCTGTGTCCTGCGGGGCGCTCACGACGGTGACCGGCTTGATGCCCCGGTTGCCGAAGTACGCCGAGTCGCTGGCCGCGATCACGAATTCGAGCCGGTGCCCCGCCTCGTACCGGTGGACGATGCCAGGAAGCTCCACGGTGAAGGGCACGGTGACGTCGGGCACGCGGACGGGCGAGACCAGCCGGTTCACCAGCTTCTTACTGCCGTCGGGGGCCACGTCGTACACCTTGGCGAACAGGACGAGCTTGTCGGCGGCGTCCCCGCTGTTCTGGACGCGTTCCGTCTTCGGCGAGACGACCTTCAGGGTGGCCTTCGGAGCGCCGACGACATCGACGGGCGAGGTCAGCGGGGCGCTGGTCCAGCCGAGGTAGGTGCCCTTGGTGTCGTACGGCTTCGGGTCGGGCAGGCCGATGACACCGGCGAGGGAGCTCTCGGAGTGGCTGGTCGGCACGAGCCAGTTGGTGTACTGGCGGCTGCCGCGGATCACCTTGGAGCGGTTGTCGACCAGCTTGCCGTCGCCGGAGAGATACATCTTCTGCGACAGGGACGGCACGGCGGCCGCGGTGCCGTATCCGCTCCGCCAGTCACGGTAGTACGCGAGCGCGGGGCCGGTGTCGGTGTCCGTCTTCTTCTGGAGGTAGCGGTCGAACCAGGCGAGGACGCGCTGTCCGACGTAGCTCGTCTCCAGATTGCCCTGTCCCAGGTCGAGTTCGCCGTCCGTCTGGCCGCCGCTGTGGCCCCATGCCTGCCAGATCATCTTCGCCGTGGTGCCCTGGGCCTTGAGGGTCTTGTACGTGGCGGTGGCCTCGTCCAGGTTGAACAGGCTGTCGGCCTGGCCCTGGACGAGCAAGGTGGGGGCCTTGACCTGTCCGAGGTAGGAGACGGGTGAGACGCTGCGCGCGTACGCGAGCATCGCGGCGGCCTTGTCCGCGGGGTAGCGGCCGGAGTTGAGCAGCCGGATGGTCTCGCAGGCGCGGGCGGCGAAGTGCAGGCAGTCCAGGCTGCCGAACCGGGACGGGTCGAGGCTCGGGTTCAGGACGGTCTGCCCCTCCCCGATCAGGTAGAACCCGTTGGTCCACTGCCACTTGAAGACGCCCGGGGTGTCGGAGGAGACCCCGGCGCGCGCCCCGGTGTTGTTGGGCGCGAGGGCGTATCCGAGGTCGTTCCAGGTGATCAGCGGGACGAGGGCGTCCACCCGGCGGTCGACGGCGGCGGTGGCCATCTGTACGGCGCCGCCGTACGAGCCGCCGATCATGCCGACGCGCGGGTCGCCCTTGCCGTCCTTGGTGACGAAGTCCGCCTCGGTGCCGTCGTCGGCGGCACGGGTCCCGGCGAGGAAGTCGACGAGTCCGCTCGCCGCCGCACCGTCGACGGCGGGGTCATCGAGCGTGATGAGACAGCCGGACTCGCCGAAGCCGAGGCCCGAGTAGACGAGGCCCACATAGCCGCGGGCGGCGAAGGCCTTGCCGATGGTGTCCGTCGAGCCGTCGGACTTGCTGCCGCCGAAGCCGTTGGTGGCGAGGACCGCGGGGGCCGGGTGGGCGGCGTCGACCCCGGCGGGGCGGTAGAGGTCGGCATCGACGGTGCAGGAGCGACCACCGGCCTGAACGGTGAACTTCAGTGGGGTGACGGTGTATGGGGCGGCATCGGCCTGCGCCGGCCCGGCGAACGCGAGGGGGGCGGCGAGGGCCGCCCCCGCGACGGCGATGAGTGGCTTGCGGAACCGGGAGACAGCACCTGACACGTAGACCTCCACACCGAGGACACCTTACCGACCGGTAAGTATTGGGCCGGGCCCATGGTGTGGCAGGCGTCATAGCCGCGTCAACGCCCAGGACAGCGTTTCCTGAAAGATGTTCACGCTCTGCACACACGCCGGGGCCGGGTCCGCAGCGGCCCGAATCCCGCGGCGCCGACCCCGCGTTCCGCGGCCCCTGATCCGGCCCCGGCCCCCGCGGTCTCACATCAGCGCGGGGACCTCCACCGTCAGCGTGGGGCGGCCACCGTCCGCCGGGGCGTCCAGCACCGCGGGCACGCCCAGCGGAATCGTCAGCGCCGACGGCGAGTGCCCGAAGCCCAGCTCCTCGACGACGGGTACGCCCAGGCCGCCGAGCCGGTCGGCGAGGACCGCACGCACCTGTTCATAGGGGCCGCACTCCTCCCACGATCCGCACACCACACCGGAGATGGCGTCGAGCGCCCCGGCCCGCAGCAGCCTGGTGAGGATGCCGTCGAGCCGGTAGGGGTCCTCCGTGACGTCCTCGATCGCCAGCAGCCCGCCCCGGGCCGACGTCCGGGCCCCCGGAGTGCCCAGGTCGGCGGCGAGCATGCTGACACAGCCGCCGTACGTGACGCCCCGGGCCCGGCCGGGCACCAGCACCGCCGCCGTGTCCAGGCCGAGGGTGCGCACGGACTCGGGCGCGAACAGTGTGGCGCGCAGATGTTCCTGGGTGGGCGCGTCCTTGAGGAACACCTCGGTCGCGACCATCGGACCGTGCAGCGTGGAGAACCCGGCCCGCAGGGCGAACGCCTCGTGGAGCACGGTGATGTCGCTGTACCCGACGAACACCTTCGGCCCGGCCGCCCGGATCGCCGGCCAGTCCAGCAGATCGACCATGCGGTGGGCGCCGTAGCCGCCGCGGGCGCACAGCACGGCATCGACGGACGGGTCGCACCAGGCGTCCTGGAGATCGGCGGCACGGTTCTCATCCGTTCCGGCGAGGTAGTCCAACTCGGGGTGGGCCTGAAGGACATGAGGGGCGACGACCGGCTCCAGATCCCAGCCGCGCAGCAGATCGAGGCCCACCGCCAGCCGGTCGGCGGGCACCGGTCCGCTGGGCGCCACCACCGCGACCCGCGCACCGGGTCGCAGCCGGGCGGGCCGGGCGAGGGGTTCCAGCGGGGCGCGGGAGTCGCGCGGCTTCGTGGAACCCGCCGGTTCGGGGGTCACTTCCTCAGCTCCAGCCGCGGGACGTCGGGGCGGTCGATGCCGAACGTCTGGGCGTAGAGGGAGAGTTCGGCCTCCAGCGCGCGGATCATGGTGTCCGCGCGCCGGAACCCATGGCTCTCCCCCTCGAAGGCGATGTACGCGTGCGCGATGCCGCGGCCCTCGACGGCCGCGAGGAACCGCTCGCACTGGGCGGGCGGGCAGATCACGTCGTCGAGCCCCTGGAGCAGCAGGAACGGTGTGGTGAGGCGGTCGGTGCGGTGCATCGGCGAACGCTCGCGGTAGCGCTCCGGCACCTCGGCGAACGGTCCGACGAGTGATTCCAGATACCGCGACTCGAAGTCGTGGGTCTCGTCGGTGGCCCAGCCCGCGAGGTCGAGGATGGGGTAGCTGATCGTCCCGCAGGCGTAGAGGCCGGTGGATGTCAGCGAGGCGGCGGTGGTCCAGCCGCCCGCGCTGCCGCCCCTGATCGCGAGGCGGTCCCGGTCGGCCGAGCCCTCGGCGGCCAGCGCCTCGGCGACGGCGGCGCAGTCCTCCACGTCGACGACGCCCCACTGACCGCGCAGCCGTTCGCGGTAGCGGCGGCCGTAGCCGGTGGAGCCGCCGTAGTTGACCTCGGCGACACCGATGCCGCGCGAGGTGAAGTAGGCGATCTCCAGGTCGAGGACGAGCGGCGCGTGGCCGGTCGGGCCGCCGTGCGCCCAGACCACGTACGGCGGGAGCTCCCCCTCCGGCCCGCTGCGGTCGGGGCTGTGCGGCGGGTAGATGTGGGCGTGGATCTCGCGGCCGTCGGGACCGGTGAAGGTACGGTCGCGGGGTTCGGGGTAGTACGCGGGATCGACCGCGTCGCGGTGGGGTGCGCCGATGATCAGGGTGTGTCCGGTCGCGGTGTCCAGCTCCACCACCTCGGCACCGCTGCGCGGGCTCGCGGCGACGCCGATGACCCTGCTGCCCCGCACGGCGAGCGTGTCGGCCCAGGCCGTCCAGGGCCCCGGCACATCGGCGAGTTCCCCGGTCTCCGGGTCGAGCACGCCGAGCCGGGTGGTGCCCCTGCCGTGGATGACGGCGATCAGTCCGTTGTCCAGCGGCCGGAACCAGCGCAGCCCGACCTTCCACAGCGCCCCGCCGAACTCCTCGCCCCGGCCGGAGCAGAGCCGGCTGGTGGGGAGGGCTCCGCCCGCCGGGGCGTCGGGCCTGATGCGCTGGAGTTCCCACCAGTCGCCGAGGTCCGAGACGAACAGCAGCGTGCCGTCCCGGTCCCATTCGATCTGGCAGACGGACTCGTCGATGTCGCCGACGAGCGGGCGTACGCCGGTGAAGGTGCCCTCCTCGGTGACCTCGGCCAGCATCACCACCGTGCCGTCCCAGGGCATCCGCGGGTGGTCCCAGGCGATCCACGCGGCCCGCCGCCCGTCGTGCGAGAGCCGCGGCCCCGTGACGAACCGGTGCCGGTCGTCGGAGAGTTCGCGTACGGCGGTGCGGTCGTCGGCGGCCGATCCGTCCAGCGGCACGGCGGCGACGACCCGGCGCACATCGGTCGGGGCCTCGCCGGTGAACTCCTCCAGGACACACCAGACTTCGCCCTGGGCACCCCGGTCGAGGTGCAGCTCCGGGTCCACCCAGCGCAGTCCGCCGCCGATGTCCGACACGGGAGTGAGCGGCCAGGGTTCGTCGGGGCCGTCGGGGGCGTAGGCGTAGAGCCGCTGGTCGGTGAAGTGGACGAAGACGACGAGCGGGCCGCCCTCGGTGCGCTCGGTGCCGGCCCAGGGCTGCCCGCCGTACTCGATGACCCGGCTGCGGGCGTTCCACGGTGCGGGCAGCACGGCTGCGGTGGTGCCGTCCGCGCGCCGGCGCACCAGCGCCCGCCGGCCGCCCTGGGCCGGGCGCGGCTCGGTCCACCACACCTCCTCGCCGACGGTGCCGACGTGGTCCGGGCGTCCGTCGTGCGAGGCGGCGAGTGCCGCGTCGATCGGTGAGGGCCAGGTTCCGTACGGTGCTGTGGAAACGTTGGGCGTTGTGGACACGTTCGGCTCTGTGGTCACGGTGGACTGTCCCCCCGGTACGGGTCAGGCGGTGCGCAGATAGTGGTCGAGGACACGGACGCCGAAGTGCAGGGCGTCGACGGGTACGCGCTCGTCGACGCCGTGGAAGAGCGCCTGGTAGTCGAAGCCGACGGGCAGCTTCAGCGGCGAGAAGCCGTATCCGGTGATGCCGAGGCGGGAGAACTGCTTGGCGTCCGTGCCGCCCGACATGCAGTAGGGGACGGCGTGCCCGTCCGGGGCGAAGTGTTCGACGGCGGCACGCAGTTTGGCGTACGTGGGTGAGTCGACGGGCGCCTGGAGGGCGACCTCACGATGGTGGAACTCCCACTGGACGGCGGGTCCGGTGAGCCGGTCCATCGTCTCGCGGAACTCGTCCTCGCCGCCCGGCAGCATACGGCCGTCGATGAAGGCGGTGGCACGGCCGGGGATCACGTTGACCTTGTATCCGGCGTCCAGCATCGTCGGGTTGCTGCTGTTGCGGACGACCGGTTCGAGGAGGGAGGCGACCGGGCCCAGCTTGCCCAGCAGCTCGTCCACGTCGAAGCCGGGGGCGTCGACATCGACGTCGATGCCGTGCAGTGCGGCGATCTCGGTGAGCGCGGCCCGTACCGTGGGGGTGATCCGCACCGGCCACTCGTGCTCCCCGATCCGGGCGACGGCGGCGGCGAGCGCGCTGACCGCGTTGGCCCGGTTGACCTTGGAGCCGTGGCCCGCGGTGCCCTCGGCGGTCAGCTTCAGCCAGCCGGTGCCGCGCTCGCCCGCGGCGATCGGGTACAGCGACAGCCCCTCCCCGGCGTGGAAGGTGAAGGCCCCGGATTCGCTGATGCCCTCCGTACAGCCCTCGAAGAGCCCGGGGTGGTGGTCGGCGAGGAAGCCGGAGCCGTCGTCGGCGCTGGCCTCCTCGTCCGCGGTGTACGCGATGACGATGTCGCGGCGGGGGCGCACACCGGCGCGCGCCCAGCCGCGGACAACGGCGAGCACCATCGCGTCCATGTTCTTCATGTCGACGGCGCCGCGCCCCCACACCACCCCGTCACGCACCTCGCCGGAGAAGGGGTGCACGGTCCAGTCGGCGGCTTCGGCGGGCACCACGTCGAGGTGCCCGTGCACGAGGAGCGCGTCGGCGGACGGGTCGGTGCCCTCGATCCGGGCGACCACGTTGGTGCGTCCCGCGGTGCGCTCCAGCAGGGTGGGTTCCAGGCCGGTCGCCGCCAGGCGCTCGGCGACGTACTCGGCCGCCGGCCTCTCCCGGCAGTCGCCGCCGCCGTGGTTGGTGGTGTCGATCCGGATGAGTTCGGAGGTGAACGTCACCACTTCGTCGAGTGCCTGCTCGTCCACCTGTCCGAGCGGGTCGGGCGCCTCAGCCATATTGTTCCTCCACGGCGGACGACACGATGGTGGTCACCGCCTTGAACGTGCGAATACCTTCGTACATCGTCGCGCTGGTGTACGCGACGCGCCTCTCGCCACTCGGCGCCACGCCGGGGACCACGGTCGCCGCGGCGGCCAGATGCTCGGCGTCGAACTCCAGCTCCACCGTGAAGGAGCCGTCCGTCACCGGGGTGTGCCGCACGGCGAGCGCCGCCGCGTCCCTGGCCGCGGCCCTGATGTCGGCGGCGGTACGGGCCGGGGTGCGGCACACCGCCGCGTACCGCGAGACGTAGTCCTTGACGGCGACCTTGCGCGCCTCGGGGGCGTATCCCTCCGCGTCCACACAGGTGAGGTCGTCGCCGGTGACGAGCACGACCGGGACGCCGTACTCGGCGGCGACATGCGCGTTGAGCAGGCCCTCACTGGCGCGGACACCGTTCAGCCAGACCCCGGTGATGGAGTTGGCCAGATAGGTGTGGGCGAGAACGCCCTCCGCGCCCGCCCCCGTGTGATAGCCGACGAAGGCGATGGCATCGACATCGCCGTGCTGGATGCCCTCCACCATGGAGAGGGACTTGTGCCTGCCGGTGAGCATCTGGACCCGGTCGTCGAGGCGCTCCAGCAGGAGGTTGCGCATGGACCAGTGCGCCTCGTTGATCAGCACGTCGTCGGCGCCGCCGTCGTAGAACCCGAGGGCCGCGGCGTTCACGTCGGAGGTGAACATCGAGCGGCAGCGCTCCCACTGAGGAGTGCCGGGCAGCACATCGGCCGGCCAGGTCACTCCGGTGGCGCCCTCCATGTCGGCGCTGATGAGGATCTTCACGCCCCACCGTCCCGCGGTAGGTCATGGGCGGGCGATCCGGCCGTGACGGCGGTCGGTCGGCCATCACTCCGGCGAGCCGCGTCATCGGCCCGCGGCACAGCGCAACAGATCTTCACGCTGGCTCACGCTACGCGACGGCGATGGGTCGAGCCAGAGCCGGGCGAACGTTCGAGGGCCCGGAACGCTCTTCCCGTCAGGAGGGGAACCTGACGCGCAGAACGTACGCGTCCTCGCCGAGAGCGTCGAGGCAGGCGGTCGGTGGCGAGGCGACGGGGCGTCTCCAGGTCCAGGAGTCCGCGCGGGCCGCCGTCGCACCACTCGGGGTGCGACGGCGGCGGGCTGTCGTGGCCGGGCCCGCGGAAGAGGCGGGCCATGTCGTGCTGTTTCTCCGGAGATCGTCGGGCGGGGGTGACGGCGAGTCTCCACCGCCCACGACACGCAGGCCGTCGTGGGATCCCCGCCCGATGCGCTCAGCCCCGGCCCGTGCCCGTTCCCGTGAGCAGCTCCTCGATCCGGGCCAGCTCCTCCCCGGCGAACTCCAGGTTGCGGACGGTCTCCACGTTGCTCTCCAGCTGGGCGACGCTGCTCGCGCCGACCACGGCGGAGGTGACCCGGCCGCCGCGCAGCACCCAGGCCAGCGCCAGCTGGGCGAGCGACTGGCCGCGCTCCTTCGCCACGGCGTCGAGCGCGCGCAGCCGGTCCACCAGCTCGGGGGTGACGGCGTCCGGGGTCAGGAAGGGGCTGTCGCCCGCAGCCCGGGAACCGGCCGGGATGCCGTTCAGATAGCGGTCGGTGAGGATGCCCTGCTCCAGCGGGGAGTAGGCGATGGAGCCGGTGCCCAGTTCGTCGAGCGCGCTGAGCAGCCCGTCCTCGGGGCGGCGGTCGAGCATCGAGTAGCGGGGCTGGTGGATGAGCAGGGGCGTGCCGAGGTCCTTGAGGATCGCGGCGGCCTCCCGGGTCTGCTCGGCGGAGTAGTTGGAGAGGCCGACGTAGAGGGCCTTGCCCTGCCGTACGGCGGTGTCGAGGGCGCCCATCGTCTCTTCGAGCGGGGTCTCGGGGTCGAAGCGGTGGGAGTAGAAGATGTCGACGTACTCCAGGCCGAGCCGCCGCAGGCTCTGGTCCAGCGAGGAGCGCAGGTACTTCCGGGAGCCCCACTCGCCGTACGGGCCGTCCCACATGTCGTAGCCCGCCTTGGTGGAGACGACGATCTCGTCCCGGAGCCGGGCGAAGTCCGTCTTCAGCGCGCGGCCGAAGGTGAGCTCGGCGGAGCCGGGCGGCGGGCCGTAGTTGTTGGCGAGGTCGAAGTGGGTGATGCCCAGGTCGAAGGCCCTGCGCAGGATGCGGCCCTGCTCCTCGGGGCTCCGGTCGCCCCCGAAGTTGTGCCAGAGGCCGAGCGACAGCGCGGGAAGCAGCAGCCCGCTCCGGCCGGTGCGCCGGTAGGGCATGGCGGTGTAACGGTCGGCGGACGGGAGGTACATGTGTGCTCCGCGGGAGAGTTCCGAGGGAGCGCTCCGGGCTCGGTGCGCAGGGCCCAGGCTGACGGAGAACGATCCAGCAGTCCAACCGGAGATTCCGCTGGGATTCATCGTCTACCTTTCTCAATCATGGAACTGCGTCAGCTGGAGCACTTCGTCGCCGTCGCCGAGGAACAGCACTTCACCCGCGCCGCCGAGCGCCTCTCCGTCTCGCAGTCGGGTCTCTCGGCGTCCGTCCGGGCGCTGGAGCGGGAGCTGCGCACCCCGTTGTTCAGCCGGACCACGCGTTCGGTGCGCCTCACCGAGGCGGGGCGCGCCCTGCTGGTGGAGGCGGAGCGCACGCTGGCGGGGGCGCGGGCGGCACGGGACGCGGTCGACGCCGTACGGGGGCTGCTGCGCGGCACCCTGACGGTGGGGGTCGAACAGTGTGTGGCGGGGGTCAGTCCGGCGCGGCTGCTCGCCGCCTTCCACCGTGACCATCCGCACATGGAGCTACGGCTCCGGCAGGAGGGCACCACGAGCCTGCTGGACGGGGTGGCCGAGGGCCGGCTCGACATCGCGTTCGCCGCCACGGTCAGTCCGCTGGAGTGGCGCGGCGAGCTGATCCCGCTGGCCCGGGAGCCGATGGTCGTCCTGTGCGCTCCCGGTCACCGGTTCGCCGGGCGGCCCGTGGTGGCGTGGGACGAACTGCGCGGTGAGTCCTTCATCGACTTCCATCCGGACTGGGGGCCGCGGCGGGCGGCGGACGAGGCGTTCGCCTGCGCCCGGGTGCGCCGGAGCGTGGCCTTGGAGGTGAACGACGTGCACAGTCTGCTGGAGCTGGTGCACGAGGGGCTGGGCATCGCGGTGGTGCCGCACCACTTCACCCGCAAGCCCGAGGCCCGGGGCCTGGTCACGGGGGAGCTCGAAGGCCCGGACGCGCCGGTGTACGAGAGCGTGGTGGTGCTTCCGGCGGCGCGGGGCCTGAGCCCGGGCGCGCGGGCGCTGACGCATCTGGTGCGGGAGGACGCCCTGCGCTGAGCGTCACCCCGTCCGGCCCACCACCAGCCAGTTCGAGGGAAGGGCGATACGGATGCCGTCTGCCACGTACTCCGTTGTCAGCAGCGGCAGTTCGCCCTGGGCGAGTACGGAGAGCCCGGCCGTGCGGATGAACTGGGGCAGTGCCGCGTCCCGGACCGTGCCGGTGGCGATGCCGTGGGTGAGGACCGGGCGGAGCTTCGGGGGCGGTCCGGCCGGTCGCTGTGCCAGCACCGAGAGTTCGGCGCCCGCCGCCTCGGCCGGTTCCACGACGAAGGCCCTGCCCCGCTCCCCCACCAGGGTCGCGATGGAGTCGATCAGCGGCTGCCGGTCGGCCGGATCGCACTGGTGGAGCACGCCGCGCATATAGACATGGGTGTCGCCCAGTTCGCCGTGGAGGCGGCGCACGGCGTCCGGGTCCGCCGCGTCGATCTCGCGGAACGGCACCGCCCCGAGCGGGTCGCGGCGCCGGGCGTGGGCCAGCGCCGCCGCGGAGAGGTCGACGCCGGTGACCCGGGGCAGCCGTTCGGCGAGGAAGAACGTCTGTGTGCCGTTGCCGCAGCCGAGGTCGACCAGGGGAAGGTCCGCCGCCATCAGGTGCGGCTCGAAGCGGGCGAGGTGCAGCCCCGAGGTGAGGGCGGGTTCGGCGTCCCAGAAGACGGCGCCGGGGTCGTCGGGAGCCTCGCTCCAGAAGCTCTCCCAGGCACGCTTGTACTGACTCGTCACGCTCATGACCCGCTCCCCAGGGCGATCCGCACAACCTGTCATGACTTTTCGTCAGGGACGGTCTATCGCGCTCCGGTTGCAGCGACAAGCGACCGGCGCATTCTTTCACCGCGCGTTCGATCCGTAGGCGCCCCCCGTGCGCCGCGTACGCCCCCGCGCACGCCGTTATGACGGGCGCCGCGCACGGCATGACGAACCCCGCGCACGGCGCCATGGCGACCGTGCGCGGGGTGCCGGGACAGGTCCCGGAGGGTCAGTCCTTGCCCGGGCCGGAGGTCAGTCCTCGTATCCGGGCCGGAGGTCAGTCCTTGCCCGGGCCGGAGGTCAGTCCTCGTGTCCGAGCTGGAGGTCGCGCTCGGTGCGCCCGCCGCCCGCGACCTGGAGCACGGTCGCGACCGGCGGATAGCCCGCGGCGATCACGGTGTACTCGCCGGACGACAGGTCGACGAACCGGAACGCTCCGTCCGGCCCGGTGGTGAGGGTGTCCACCACATTGCCCGCCGCGTCGAGCAGGGTGACCCGGGCGTCCTCGACGGGCCGCCCGCCGCTCGCCCGGACGACCCCGCGCAGGACGGCGCCGCCGGCCAGTTCGATGTCCTGGCGGGTCTCCCTGGCGGCCTGCACACTGACCGGCAGCGCGGCGGGCCGGAAGGCCGGGGCGCTGGCGGCGAGGGTGTACTCACCGGCCACCAGCTCAGTGATCACATAGCCGCCCTCACGGCCGCTACGGGTGGTCGACACGACTTCGCCGCGCACATCGGTGAGGGTCACCGCGGCGTCCCGGACCGGGACCCCGTCGGCCGTGACGACCGTACCGGCGAGCCGTCCCGCGCCGCCGAGAACCACGTCGAGCTCGACGGGCCGCTCGCCCACCGTGACACTGACGGCCTGCGGCTGGTGCCCGCCCGCGGCGGCGATCAGCACATAGGAACCGGCGCCGGGGACACTCAGCGCGTACCGCCCGTCGTCACCGCTCGCGCCGCGCCCGACCTGCTTCCCCTGGACGTCGATCAGGGTGAGGGCCGCCCGGGGGACCTTCGTACCGTCCGGGTGCTGGACGCTCCCGCAGACGGGGACACCGGACAGGTGACC
The DNA here is from genome assembly GCF_001905125.1 of Streptomyces sp. TSRI0281. Classification (GTDB taxonomy): domain Bacteria; phylum Actinomycetota; class Actinomycetes; order Streptomycetales; family Streptomycetaceae; genus Streptomyces. Next base: position 22,863 of record NZ_LWLE01000020.1, read on the forward strand.
GAAGGACGGGGAAGCGGAGTCGGTCCGCGCGGCGGGGATCGGCGAGGGCTCGGTGGCCGTTTCGGGGCTGTGGTGGGACACCAGCGGTTTCTCCTTGAGGAAGAAGGCGAGGAACAGGCCGAGCACGAGCACCGGCACCAGGTAGAGGAAGATGCGCGGCATCGCGTCGGCGTACGCCTGGACATAGGCGTCACGCAGTGCGGGCTCCATCGCGTGGACGAGCTGCGGGGTGATCGACGCGGGATCGGGGAGGTCGGCGCCGGACGGAAGGTGTACGGCGAGGGCGTCGGCGAGCCGCCCCGCGAAGAGGGTGCCGAAGACGGCGGCGCCGACACTGCCGCCGATCTGCCGGAAGTAGTTGTTGGCACTGGTGGCGGTGCCGAGGTCGGCGGGCCGCACGGAGTTCTGCACGGCGAGCACGAGGACAGACATGACCAGGCCGATCCCGATGCCGAGCACGGCCTGCGCGAGGCTGTACTCCAGCCGGGAGGTGCCGGTCTCCAGCCGGGAGAGCAGCCACATGCCGACGGCGGACACGGCGCAGCCGACGAGCGGGTAAATCCGGTAGCGGCCGGTCCTGGAGATCAGCTGTCCGGAGACGACGGAGGCCACGACGATGCCGCCCATCATCGGCAGCATCAGGAGCCCGGACCCGGTGGCGCTGGCCCCGTCGACCATCTGGAGATACGTCGGCAGATAGCTGGCGGCACCGAAGAGCGCGACACCGACGACGGCGCCCACGAGAGAGGTGACGTTGAAGATCGAGTCGCGGAACAGCCGCAGCGGGATGACGGGTTCGGCGGCGCGGTGCTCGACGGCGAGGAAGAGCAGGACCGTTCCGAGCGCACCCGCGGCGAGGCCCAGGATGGTGCGCGAGCCCCAGGCGTACTCGGTCCCGCCCCAGCTGGTGAGCAGCACCAGGAAGGTGGAGGCGGCGGCCAGGAGCAGCGCGCCGAGCACATCGAGCCGGGGGCGGACGGTGGGCTTGGGAAGCTTCAGCACGACGGCGATGACGGCGAGGGTGACCAGGCCGAAGGGCACGTTGATGTAGAAGCACCAGCGCCAGGAGGCGTGGTCGGTGAAGAAGCCGCCGAGCAGCGGGCCCGCGACGGACGCGAGGCCGAAGACGGCACCGATGAGGCCCATGTAGCGGCCTCGCTCGCGGGGCGGGACGATGTCCGCGATGATCGCCTGGACACCGATCATGAGCCCGCCGCCGCCGATGCCCTGGACGGCCCGGAAGGCGATCAGCTCGTCCATGGTGCGTGACCGGCCGGCGAGCGCGGAGCCGATGACGAAGACGACGATGGCGAACTGGAAGACGCCCTTGCGGCCGAAGAGATCGCCGAGCTTCCCATAGATCGGGAGGCCGATGGTGGAGGCGAGCAGATAGGCGGTGACCGCCCACGACATCTTCTCCAGGCCGTGCAGCTCACCGACGATCTTCGGCAGGGCGGTGGCGACGATCATCTGGTCGAGCGCCGCGAGCAGCAGGGTGAGCATCAGCCCGAGGAAGACCATCCGGACCCGGCGCGGGCTGATCCCGTCGGGCAGGGCGACCGACGCGGTGCCGGGGCCGGGAGTCGTGGGTGGCGGCGGAGGCGGGAGCACGGTCCTGGTGTCGGCGCCCCCTGCCGAGTCGCCCTGCTCGTCCTTCACCAGCGTGATCCCACCCACCACGTAACGCTCCCCTGGTCGCCTCTGCGCCGCCCATTTCTCGCATCGAGCAGCGAGGCAGGGCAAACGCGAAGCGGGGGGCGTACGGCGCGGGCAAAGGGCTTATGCGCCGGTCGGAGCCGCTACGGCGCACAACCGGCCACCCCGGAAAAACCACCCGTTCCGGTGAGGCCGGTCGTCAAACGGGCGGCCGGGCCGAACGTGGTGTCGGCCGGGCCGCGTTCGGTCTACTTCTCGACCGCGGTGGCGAGGTTCTGGAGCAGTTCGTCGTAGATGCGTCCGAGGCCCTTGGGCGCGAAGGTCTTCTCGAAGAATCCGCCGATGCCGCCCGCGCCGTTCCAGACGGTCGAGACGACGGCCTTGGACTTGCCCTCACCGGCCGGGGTCACGGTCCAGGTGGTGACCATGGAGGAGTTGCGGTCCTTCTCGACGAGCTGTCCGTCGGTCGGCTCGGAGACCTCCAGCAGGCAGTCGCGGACCCGCTTGCTGGTGGCCTGGAGCTTCCAGTGGACGAGGGTGCCCTCGCCGTCACCGCCCTCGCGCACCTCGTACTCGCTGAAGTGTCCGGTCAGCACCTTGCCCCGGACCTCCTGGTAGTCGGCCAGCGCGTCGAACACCGTCTCCGCGTCCGCCGCGATGATCCGCTCTGTCGTGGCCTCGACCTGCGCCATGGCTGTTCCTCCAGCACTCGGTTGTTCGGGGGGGTGAGCTGAGCCAACCACCTCGGGTACGGCCCCTCAAAATCGGGGTCCGCGAGCCGCCCCGCACGATCAAGGGAACAAGTGTTCTATTCTGTGCCCAGTTCTACCGAGGAGGCGTCCATGCGCTGGGACAATCTGGTCGAGAACGGCACAATGACCGGGAACAGCGCGCTCTTCGCCGCCGACGCGGTGACCACGCGCACGTTCGACACCCCTGAATTCCGGGGGATCACCTTCCATGAGATCCGGGCCCGCTCGATCGTGAACCGGGTGCCGGGGGCATCCCGGATGCCGTTCGAATGGACCGTGAATCCGTACCGGGGCTGCTCCCACGCCTGTGTGTACTGCTTCGCCCGCAAGACCCACAGCTATCTGGATCTCGACACCGGACTCGGCTTCGACTCCCAGATCGTCGTCAAGATCAACGCGGCGGAGCTGGTACGGCGGCAGCTCGCCTCCCGCCGCTGGCAGGGCGACCACATCGCGATGGGCACGAACGTCGACTGCTACCAGCGTGCCGAGGGCCGCTACCGGCTGATGCCCGGCATCATCGAGGCCCTGCGCGATCGCGCGAACCCGTTCTCGATCCTGACGAAGGGCACGCTGATCCTGCGGGATCTGGAGCTGCTGCGGCAGGCCGCCGAGGTCACCGAGATCGGGGTGTCCGTCTCCGTCGGCTTCACCGACCGCGAGCTGTGGCGCACGGTCGAGCCCGGCACGCCCTCCCCCGAGCGGCGCCTCGACGTGGTGCGCACCCTCACCGACAACGGCATCGGCTGCGCGGTCCTGATGGCCCCCGTCATCCCGTTCCTCGGCGACCGGCCCGACCAGCTGCGCGACACGGTCCGCGCGATCGCCGCAGCAGGGGCGACCTCGGTGACCCCGCTCGTGCTCCATCTGCGGCCCGGCGCCCGGGAGTGGTTCACGCAGTGGCTCGCCCGCCACCACCCGCATCTCGTGCCGCGCTACGAGCGGATGTACGCGGACGGCTCGTACGCGCCGACGTGGTACCAGCGCCGAATCACCCGCCAGGTGCACGAGCTGGCCACCGAGTTCGGGATCGGGCCCCCCGACTGGGGCGCGGCCCGCCGGGTCGCCGCGTCCGGCACACCGGGGCAGGCCGACCCGGCGCCCGGACCGACCCAGCTGACTCTGCTGTGACATCCGCCCCTCCTGTGACAGTGCGGCCGCATCACGGCGTCAGCGTGACCAATCGGGTCAACTCTCGACAGAACGTGTCCGCTTCCGCCTGAATTCGGGGACCATGCCGCGGGGGCTGTGCCACCCACAGCCGCGTTCCCTCCACCACGGGAGGCCGTATGACGAATCGTGCAGGAATTCTGGTCGCCGTCGGCGCGACGGTCGCCGGGCTGGTGAGCGCCGTGCCGGCCTCGGCGACAGCCGACACGGGCGCGCCACGCGCCCCGCAGCTCAAGTGGACCGACTGCGCGACGGAGGACTATCCGACGCTCCAGTGCGCGACGGTCCGCTCCCCGTTGGACCATGACCGCCCGTCGGACCGCCAGGTGACGCTTGCCCTGTCCCGGATCCCGCACACCGCGAAGACCTCGCAGGGCCCGCTGCTGGTCAACCCGGGCGGTCCCGGCGGCAGCGGACTCTCGATGGCCGGTTTCGTGGCCTCCTCGCTGCCCTCGAAGGTCGCCGCGACGTACGACGTGATCGGGTTCGATCCGCGCGGGGTGGGGAAGAGCCGCCCGGCACTGAACTGCGTGCCGAAGTACTTCGATCCGGTGCGCCCCGACTCGGTGCCGACGTCGTACCGGGACGAGCGGGTCAAGCGGGACCGGGCTGCGTCCTTCGCCGCCGCGTGCGGGGAGAAGCACGGCGACCTGCTGCCGTACATGGACACCGTCAGCGCCGCCAAGGACCTCGACGTGATCCGCCGGGCGCTCGGCTCGCGGCAGATCAACTACTTCGGCTACTCGTACGGCACCTACCTCGGCGCGGTCTACGCGAAGCTGTACCCCGAGCGGGTGCGACGCCTGGTGCTCGACTCGATCGTCGACCCGGACGGGGTCTGGTACGACGACAACCTCAGCCAGGACTACGCGTTCGACGCCCGGCACCGGGCGTTCACCGCCTGGGTCGCGAAGAACGACGCCACGTACCGGCTCGGCACCGACCCTGCGCGCGTCGAGGCCGCCTGGTACGCGATGCGCGCCGCGGTCAAGGAGCATCCCGCGGGCGGCAAGGTCGGTCCGGGCGAGCTGGAGGACACCTTCATGCCCGGCGGGTACTACAACGGCTACTGGCCCTATCTGGCCGAGGCGTTCGCCGCGTATGTGAACGAGGGCGACCAGGAGGCGCTGGTCGAGAGCTATGAGAACTTCGGCGCGGTCGGCGCCGGCGGCGAGAACGGCTACTCGGTCTACACGGCCGTCCAGTGCCGCGACGCCGCGTGGCCGCAGGACTGGAACACCTGGCGCGACGACACCCGCGCGGTGAACGCCAAGGCGCCCTTCATCACGTGGAACAACACCTGGTACAACGCCCCGTGCGCGTCCTGGCCGGTGGAACCGCTCAATCCGGTACGGGTGACCAACCACAAGCTCCCGCCGGCGCTGCTCTTCCAGGCCACCGACGACGCCGCCACCCCCTACGAGGGCGGTGTCACCATGCACCGCAAGCTCAAGGGCTCCAGCCTGGTCGTGGAGCAGGGCGGCGGCAACCACGGGATCACCCTGAGCGGCAGCAACTGTCTGGACGCGTATCTGGCGGACTACCTCGCCACCGGCACGGTCCCGCGCGGCGACGGCAGCCGCTCCGAGGCGGACGCGGTCTGCCGCGCCTTGCCCGACCCGAAGCCGCTGCCCGCCGAGAAGGCGGCCGCGGGGAGCGCGAACGACAGCAAGGGCAGCCGGCTCCACGGCCTGCTGGGCTTCCGCGGCTGACCGCGCGGCCGGGGGTGTACGCCGGGATGGTCCGCCATGACGCACCGGGCCGGCCGGACGTACGCCCCCGAGGTACGCCGGATCAGCCGGCCGGAAGCCTGCCGAGGGCTTCGGCCGCCGCGTCGGCGAGGCGCGGGTGGGGCAGCGCCGCCCGCAGGACCGGGCGGGCCCGGTCGTCGCCCAGCCGCCCCAGCCCCTCCACGCAGGCGAGGGCCACCCGCCAGTGCGGCTCCTGCGGGGCCAGCAGCCGCTCCAGCGTGCCGACGAGGGCGGGGACCGACTCGGGTGCGCGCAGGGCGGTGAGCAGCCGCACGGGGTGCAGGGCGTAGGCCGTGCGCAGGGTGTTGGTGGCGAGCGCGGCCGCCGCCCGGGGCGTACGGGGATCGCTCAGGCGCTCCAGGGCGTGGGCCGCGGACACGCAGCGTTCGGGGTCGCGGTGGTTGAGCAGCAGGACCAGCGCCTCGAAGGCCCGCCGGTCGCCTCCGCAGCCGAGCCGGAAGGCGGCGATCTCGCGCGCCCACAGCGGGCGTCCTGGTTCGACGAGGACCCGGGCCAGCTCCTCGTCGTCGTCGGTGGCGATGAGCCGGTCGTACGCCGCCGACCCGTCCGCCTCGTCCCGCAACCGGTCCATGAGGGACCGGAACTCCTCATCCATGACGCTCAGCGTATCGGCGGACACGCTCCGTGTGGACCCCGGCGGCGTACTCCCCGGGCGTGCGGTGTGGTCCAGTGCACACCGGCGCAGGGCTGGCGCGCTCGTTACTCGCCGGTTAATCTCATGTGAGCGGGACACACCCCCCGCAGGCTCCGGTGGCCTGGTGACGCAGCCATCCGGAGTGCTTGTCGGTTCGGCAGCTTTGTGAGACGTGACTCCGGGACAGAGTCCGTCGCCCCTTCCCGGTCCGGGCGCCCTTCGCGTGTCCGGGCCCTGTGCACCACGACACGCACCTTCCGCACGCCGTACGCCGGTCGATCCTTCCCGGCGCGCCGTGCTCCTCACAGTCGTCACTCACCCTGGAGTCCCGTGATGGACACCCCGCTCAGCATCATTGCCGTCGTCGGCCTCGGCACCATGGGCACCGGCATCGCCGAGGTCCTGGCCCGTGCGGGCCGCGAGGTCATCGGTATCGACACCGACGAGGCGGCCGTCCGCCGGGCCGTCGCCTCCCTCGAAGCCTCCACCGCCCGCGCCGTGCGGCGCGAGCGGATCACCGAGCGGGAGCGGGAGGGCATCCTCTCCCGGTTCCGCACCTTCTCCGACCTCCGGGCCGCCGCGGAGGCGGAGCTGGTCATCGAGGTCGTGCCGGAGACGTACGAGCTCAAGCAGCAGGTGTTCCGGGATCTCGACGCGGTCGTCTCCCCCACCGCGATTCTGGCCACGGGCACCAACGCCCTGTCGGTGACCCGGCTGGCCGCCGAGTCGCAGCACCCCGAGCGGGTTCTCGGCCTGCACTTCTTCAACCCGGCGCCCGCGATGAAGCTGGTCGAGGTCGTGTCCTCGGTGCTGACCGCGCCGCCCGCCGTCGAGACCGTCACCCGGCTCGCCCGCGAGCTGGGCAAGGAGCCGGTCGCGGTCGGCGACCGGCCCGGCTTCGTCGCGGACGGCCTGCTGTTCGGCTACCTCAACCAGGCCGCCGCGATGTACGAGGCGAACTACGCCTCCCGTGAGGACATCGACGCGGCGATGAAGCTGGGCTGCGGGCTGCCGATGGGCCCCCTCGCCCTGCTCGACCTGATCGGCATCGACACCGCCCGTACGGTCCTGGAGGCCATGTACTCCGCCTCGCACGACCGGCTGCACGCCCCGGCACCGGTGCTGGGTCAGCTCAGCCAGGCGGGCCTGACCGGCCGCAAGGCGGGCCGCGGCTTCTACACGTACGAGGCCCCGGGCGGCCAGGCGGTGGTGCCGGACGCGCTGACACCGGCGGACGGCGCGGGAGGCGTGGCCGGGCGCCCGGTGCGTTCGGTGGGGGTCGCGGGCTCCGGGACGATGGCTTCGGGCATCGCCGAGGTCTTCGCCAAGGCCGGTTACGACGTGGTGCTGGCGGCCCGCGGCCAGGAGAAGGCCGACACGGCGAAGGGCCGGATCGCCACGTCGCTGGAGCGCTCGGTCGCCAAGGGACGGCTGACCGCCGAGGCACGGGACGGGGCACTGGCCCGGATCACCGCGGCGGGTTCACTGGACGCGTTCGCGGACGTGGACCTCGCGGTCGAGGCGGTCGCCGAGGACCTGGAGGTCAAGCGGCAGCTCTTCGCGACCCTGGACAAGGTGTGCAGGCCGGGCGCGGTACTGGCCACCACGACCTCGTCGCTGCCCGTCGTCGCGATCGCCCGCGCGACCGCACGGCCCGAGGACGTCGTCGGGATGCACTTCTTCAACCCGGCGCCCGCGATGAAGCTCGTCGAGGTGGTCCGTACGGTGCTGACCGCCGACGAGGTGCACGCCACGGTCCGCGAGGTGTGCGCGAAGGTGCGCAAGCACCCGGTGGACTGCGGGGACCGGGCCGGATTCATCGTGAACGCGCTGCTGTTCCCGTATCTCAACAACGCGATCAAGATGGTCGAGGAGCACTACGCGACGCTCGACGACATCGATGCCGCCATGAAGCTGGGCGGCGGATACCCGATGGGCCCCTTCGAACTGCTGGACGTCGTCGGCCTCGATGTCTCGCTCGCCATCGAGAAGGTCCTGCACAGCGAGTTCCGTGACCCGGGCCTGGCCCCGGCACCGCTGCTGGAGCATCTGGTCGCCGCGGGCTGCCTGGGCCGCAAGACGGGGCGCGGCTTCCGCGAATATGCCCGTCGCTGAGCCTGGAGCCGAGTGGGGCGGGCTGCTGGGGCCTTCGGGCGGCCCGCCCCCGCAGGCGCGCTCTCCTGCACGGATGCAGTACGTTCACACCATGTCCCAGCCCGCCAAGTCACCCCGTGCCTCCGCCGCGCCCGACGCCCCGGAAAGTGCCGCAGGCACGCGCGCCGCCGCCCAACGGCTCAAAATGCGCCGCGAACTGGCCGCCGCGGCGATGGAACTCTTCGCCACGAAGGGGTACGAGGCGACGACCGTCGACGAGATCGCGGGCGCCGCGGGGGTCGCACGGCGGACCTTCTTCCGCCACTTCCGTTCCAAGGAAGAGGCGATCTTCCCCGACCACGACGACACCCTCGTCAGGGCCGAGGCCGTCCTCAACGCGGCCCCCGCGCACGAGCATCCGCTCGACACCGTGTGCCGCGGCATCAAGGAAGTCATGAAGATGTACGCGGCCAAGCCCGCCGTCTCCGTGGCCCGTTACAAACTGACCCGCGAGGTCCCCACCCTGCGGGAGGCCGAGATCGCGTCGGTGGCCCGCTACGAGCGGCTGTTCACCCGCTATCTGCTGGGCCACTTCGACGAGCGCGACCATCACGTGGGCAATGACGACCCGCTGCTGGCCGAGGTGGCCGCGTCCGCCGTGGTCACCGCGCACAACCATGTGCTGCGCCGCTGGCTGCGGGCGGGCGGCCAGGGCGATGTGGAGGCCCAGCTCGACCACGCCTTCTCGATCGTCCGCGAGACGTTCGGGACGGGTATCGGAGCCGGGCGGATCGCCGGGACCGAGCCCGCGAAGGCGCCCGCCGCGACGGTGGCGGCCGAGGGCGAGGTGCTGGTCGCCGTGGCGCGGACCGACGCACCGCTCGACGAGGTCATGCGCACGATCCAGCAGGCGCTCAGCAAGGAACGCTGACCCACCGGCCGCTGCCGCGGCTCCGGACGGCCGGTGTCCCCCGCCCACCGGCCGACGGCAGCTCGCCCACCGCCCGCCGAAACCTGGTTGCCGGGTCCCGCCCCCGGTGCTGAGCTGGGCGGATGGACCATGACCGCACCACCCTGCTGGCCCTGTTCGACCGCGAGATGCGGGAGCACGCCCGCCCCGACGGCCCCGGTGTACGGGTCGAACGCGACGGCCCGGTCGTCCGCCAGGTCGGTGCCGCACACGACTGGAACGGCGTCGTCTGGTCCGCCCGGGAGCTGGACGCCGCGGGGGCGGACGCGGCCGTCGCCGCGCAGGTGGCGTACTACACGGGGCTCGGTCACGACGAGTTCGAGTGGAAGCTGTACGCGCACGACCGGCCCGCCGATCTGGGCCGGCGGCTGCGGGCGGCCGGTTTCGCCGCGGAGCCGCCGGAGACCTTGCTGATCGCGCCGGTCGAGTCGCTGCCCACCGCCGTCGAACCGCCCGAGGGCATCTCGCTGCGTACGGTGACCGACGCCGCGGATGTGGAGCTGATGGCCCGGGCCCATGAGCGGGCGTTCGGCGCGGACTGTCCGGGGCTGCGCCATCAGGTGGCGGCCCGGCTGGCACAGGACCCGGACTGCTTCGTCGGGGTGCTGGCCATGGCGGGCGACGAGCCGGTGAGCTCGGCCCGGATGGAGCTCTACCCCGGCACGGGCTTCGCGGGGCTCTGGGGCGGGGGGACGGTCGCCCCGTGGCGCGGCAGGGGCATCTACCGGGCCCTGGTCGCCTTCCGTACCCGTATCGCCGCCGAGCGCGGCTACCGCTGTCTCCAGGTCGACGCGACCGACCTGTCCGCCCCGATCCTGCGCAGGCTCGGCTTCATCACCGTGGGCGCCACGACGCCGTACGTGTACCGCGCGGCGCCGTAACCACCCGGCAGCAGGACAGAACGGCCCGGAACACCCATCGTATTGCTCATGCGTGCCCATCAGATGACAAGTGAGAGAAATTGTTGGCACTCGGTGCCTTGTCAGGTGTCACGGAGTGCCATACGTTGAAGGTGTCCGGGCGGCCGGCGTGCTGGGACCTCACGCACGCCGGCTGTCCCCGCCAACCAAGTGTCGGCGCGCCCGGACGCCTGCGTCACAGGCACCCTTCTGCTCCACAGAGCAAGCCGAAGCACCACCCGCCGAACCGACGGCAGCACCTCCACACCGCACCGCTCCCCCTGCCCGCAGGGACCTCTCAAGCGTTCCCTCGACGCCAGCTTTGCCGGAGGCAACACCGTGAAGGAAATCCTGGACGCGATCCAATCGCAGGACAGCACCGCCGCGGACTTCGCGGCCCTGTCCATCCCCGAGTCGTACCGCGCGGTGACCGTGCACAAGGACGAGACGGACATGTTCGCCGGGCTCGCCACCCGCGACAAGGACCCCCGCAAGTCGCTGCACCTGGACGAGGTCCCGGTGCCCGAACTGGGCCCCGGCGAGGCGCTGGTCGCCGTCATGGCCAGCTCGGTGAACTACAACTCCGTCTGGACCTCCATCTTCGAGCCGATGTCCACCTTCGGCTTCCTGGAGCGGTACGGAAAGCTCAGCGAGCTCACCAAGCGCCATGACCTCCCGTACCACGTCATCGGCTCCGACCTGGCGGGCGTCGTCCTGCGCACCGGCCCCGGCGTCAACGCCTGGAAGCCGGGCGACGAGGTCGTCGCGCACTGCCTCTCGGTCGAGCTGGAGTCCTCGGACGGCCACAACGACACGATGCTCGACCCCGAGCAGCGCATCTGGGGCTTCGAGACCAACTTCGGCGGGCTCGCGGAGATCGCCCTCGTCAAGTCCAACCAGCTGATGCCCAAGCCTCAGCACCTCAGTTGGGAGGAGGCCGCGGCTCCCGGCCTGGTCAACTCCACCGCGTACCGCCAGCTCGTCTCGCGCAACGGCGCGGGCATGAAGCAGGGCGACAACGTGCTGATCTGGGGTGCCAGCGGCGGCCTCGGCTCCTACGCGACGCAGTTCGCGCTGGCCGGCGGCGCCAATCCGGTCTGTGTCGTCTCCAGCGACCAGAAGGCGGACATCTGCCGGCGGATGGGCGCGACCGCGATCATCGACCGCAGCGCCGAGGACTACCGGTTCTGGAAGGACGAGCACCACCAGGACCCGCGTGAGTGGAAGCGGTTCGGCAAGCGCATCCGCGAGCTGACCGGCGGCGAGGACGTGGACATCGTCTTCGAGCACCCGGGCCGCGAGACGTTCGGCGCCTCGGTCTACGTGACCCGCAAGGGCGGCACGATCGTCACCTGCGCCTCGACCTCGGGCTACCACCACGAGTACGACAACCGCTATCTGTGGATGTCGCTGAAGAGGATCGTGGGCTCGCACTTCGCCAACTACCGCGAGGCGTGGGAGGCCAACCGGCTGGTCGCCAAGGGCAAGATCCACCCCACGCTCTCCAAGGTCTACACCCTGGAGCAGACCGGCCAGGCCGCCCACGACGTCCACCGCAATCTCCACCAGGGCAAGGTCGGCGTCCTCGCGCTGGCACCCCGCGAGGGTCTGGGCGTGCGGGACGAGGAGCTGCGCGAGCGGCACATCGACGCCATCAACCTGTTCCGGGACGCTCCTGCGGAGCGGACCGTCCGATCCAGCCGGAACGTCTGAGGTTCTCCAGATGACTGAGCGTCACAAGGACAGGCCCTGGCTCATGCGGACCTACGCCGGTCACTCGACCGCCGAGGCGTCCAACGAGCTGTACCGGCGCAACCTCGCCAAGGGCCAGACAGGTCTGTCGGTCGCCTTCGACCTGCCGACACAGACCGGCTACGACCCCGATCACATCCTCGCCCGGGGCGAGGTGGGCCGGGTCGGCGTGCCCGTCTCCCACCTCGGCGACATGCGACGGCTGTTCCAGGACATCCCGCTGGAGCAGATGAACACGTCGATGACCATCAACGCGACGGCGATGTGGCTGCTGGCGCTCTATCAGGTGGTCGCGGAGGAACAGGGCGCGGACCCGGACAAGCTCCAGGGCACCACGCAGAACGACATCGTGAAGGAGTACCTCTCGCGCGGGACCCATGTCTTCCCGCCGGGTCCCTCGCTGCGGCTGACCACCGACATGATCACGTACACGGTCGGCCGCATCCCCAAGTGGAACCCGATCAACATCTGCAGCTACCACCTCCAGGAGGCGGGAGCCACTCCCGTCCAGGAGATCGCCTACGCGATGTCGACCGCCATCGCGGTGCTGGACGCGGTGCGCGACTCCGGACAGGTGCCCGAGGAGAAGTTCGGCGACGTCGTCGCGCGCATCTCCTTCTTCGTGAACGCGGGTGTCCGCTTCATCGAGGAGATGTGCAAGATGCGCGCCTTCGGCCGTATCTGGGACCGCGTCACCCGCGAGCGGTACGGCATCGCCGATCCCAAGCAGCGCCGCTTCCGCTACGGCGTCCAGGTCAACTCCCTCGGCCTGACCGAGGCGCAGCCGGAGAACAACGTCCAGCGCATCGTCCTGGAGATGCTGGCCGTCACCCTCTCCAAGGACGCCCGCGCCCGCGCCGTCCAGCTGCCGGCCTGGAACGAGGCGCTGGGGCTCCCGCGCCCCTGGGACCAGCAGTGGTCGCTCCGCATCCAGCAGGTCCTGGCCCATGAGAGCGACCTGCTGGAGTACGAGGACATCTTCGCCGGTTCGCATGTCATCGAGGCCAAGGTGGACTCACTGGTCACCGAGTCGCTCGCGGAGATCGACCGGATCCAGCAGATGGGCGGCGCGATGGCCGCCGTCGAGTCCGGCTACCTCAAGTCCGAGCTGGTCTCCTCGCACGCCGCGCGGCGGGCCCGGATCGAGGGCGGCGAGGAGAAGATCGTCGGCGTCAACATCTACGAGACGACCGAGCCCAACCCGCTCACCGCCGACCTGGACGGCGCGATCATGACGGTGGACCCGGCGAACGAGGCCCGTGTCGTCGCCGCCCTGCACCAGTGGCGCGACAACCGGGACGAGGCCCGCGCCACCGAGGCGCTCGCCGCGCTCAAGAAGGCCGCCGCCGGCACCAAGAACATGATGGAAGCGACCGTGGAGTGCGCCCGCGCGGGGGTCACCACCGGCGAGTGGTCCTGGGCGCTGCGGGACGTCTTCGGCGAGTTCCGGGCGCCGACGGGTGTCTCGTCCGCGCCGGTCGCCGTCACCGCCGAGGCGGGCACCCCGCTCGCCCTCGTCCGGGAGAAGGTCACCCGCACCGCGGGCGACCTCGGCGTGGGGCGGCTGCGGCTGCTGGTCGGCAAGCCGGGTCTGGACGGGCACTCCAACGGCGCCGAGCAGATCGCCGTACGGGCCCGTGACGCCGGGTTCGAAGTGGTCTACCAGGGGATCAGGCTGACCCCCGAGCAGATCGTCGACGCCGCCCTGGCCGAGGACGTGCACTGCGTCGGCCTGTCCATCCTGTCCGGTTCGCACGCCGAGCTGGTTCCGGATGTGCTCCACCGGCTGCGCGAGGCCGGCGCGACCGACATCCCGGTGATCGCGGGAGGCATCATTCCGCCCGCCGACGCCGCCGCCCTCATCGGCGCCGGTGTCGCCGCCGTCTTCACCCCGAAGGACTTCGGCATCACGGAGATCATCGGCCGTATCGTCGACGAGATCCGGAAAGCGAACAAGCTCGACCCTCTGGAGGTCCCCGCATGACCACGCCCACGACGCCCGTGAACCGTCTGCGTCCGCGCCGTTCCTGTCTCGCCGTGCCGGGCTCGAACCCGCGCTTCCTGGAGAAGGCCCAGGGCCTCCCGGCCGACCAGGTCTTCCTGGACCTGGAGGACGCCTGCGCGCCGCTCGCCAAGGAGGGCGCCCGCCACCACATCGTCGACGCGCTCAACAAGGGTGACTGGACGGGCAAGACCCGGGTCGTGCGGGTCAACGACTGGACGACGCACTGGACGTACCGCGACGTCATCACGGTCGTCGAGGGCGCCGGGCCGAACCTCGACTGCATCATGCTGCCGAAGGTCCAGGACGCCCAGCAGGTCGTGGCCCTGGACCTCCTGCTGACCCAGATCGAGAAGACGATGGGCTTCGAGGTCGGCCGGATCGGCATCGAGGCGCAGATCGAGAACGCCAAGGGCCTGGTGAACATCGACGACATCGCCGCGGCCTCGCCCCGGCTGGAGACGCTGATCTTCGGCCCGGCCGACTTCATGGCCTCGATCAACATGAAGACCCTGGTGGTGGGCCAGCAGCCGCCCGGCTACGGCGCGGACGCCTACCACTACATCCTGATGCGCATCCTGATGGCCGCCCGTACCCACGATCTCCAGGCGATCGACGGCCCCTTCCTCCAGATCCGCGACGTGGACGCCTACCGCGAGGTCGCGGGCCGTGCCGCCGCTCTCGGCTTCGACGGCAAGTGGGTACTGCACCCCGGCCAGGTCGACGCGGCCAACGAGGTGTTCTCGCCCTCGCAGGAGGACTACGACCACGCCGAACTGATCCTGGACGCCTACGACTGGTACACCTCCGAGGCCGGCGGCAAGAAGGGCTCGGCGATGCTCGGCGACGAGATGATCGACGAGGCCAGCCGCAAGATGGCCCTCGTCATCGCGGGCAAGGGCCGTGCGGCCGGTATGCCGCGCACCTCGACGTTCGAAGCGCCGGAGGCCTGATCATGCAGTTCGGACGCACTTTTGAGGAGTTCGAGGTCGGTGCCGTCTACAAGCACTGGCCCGGAAAGACGGTCACGGAATACGACGACCACCTCTTCTGCCTGTTGACCATGAATCACCATCCGCTGCACATGGACAGCAACTACGCCGAGAAAACGACCGATTTCGGGAAGAACGTCGTCGTCGGCAACTACATCTACTCGCTGCTGCTCGGTATGTCGGTGCCGGACGTCTCCGGGAAGGCCATCGCCAACCTGGAGGTCGAATCGCTCAAACACATCGCGCCGACCTTCCACGGCGACACGGTCTACGGCGAGACCACGGTCCTGGACAAGACCCCGTCGAAGTCCCGCCCCGACCGCGGAATCGTGTACGTGGAGACCAGGGGATACAAGCAGGACGGCACCGTGGTCTGCGTGTTCCGCCGCAAGGTGATGGTTCCCACCGAGACGTACATCAAGGAGCGCGGCGGCGAGCAGCCCGGCCGCCCGACGCCTTCCAACTAGCCGTGTGAAGCCACAGGAGAAGCAGCCATGACGCGACTCGCCCAGACCGCCGGTCTGAACGACATCCAGCAGGAAATCCTCGCCACGGTCCGGGATTTCGTCGACAAGGAGATCATTCCGGTCGCGACCCGGCTGGAGCACCGCGACGAGTACCCCACCGAGATCGTCGAGGGGCTCAAGGAACTCGGCCTGTTCGGGCTGATGATTCCCGAGGAGTACGGGGGGCTGGGTGAGTCGCTTCTCACCTATGCGCTGTGCGTGGAGGAAATCGCCCGTGGCTGGATGAGTGTGTCGGGAATCATCAACACACATTTCATCGTGGCGTACATGCTCAAGCAGCACGGCACACAGGAGCAGAAGGACACGTTCCTGCCGAGGATGGCGTTGGGCGAGGTGCGGGGCGCGTTCTCGATGTCCGAGCCGGCGCTCGGCTCGGATGTTTCCGCCATCACGTCCAAGGGCGTCAAGGACGGCGACGAGTACGTCCTGAACGGCCAGAAGATGTGGCTCACGAACGGCGGCACGTCGAATCTGGTGGCCGTGCTGTGCCGGAGTGACGAAGGACACCCCGAGGGCACGGCGCCCCACAAGTCGATGACGACCTTCCTGGTGGAGAAGGAGGCGGGCTTCGGTGAGGTCCGTCCGGGCCTCACCATCCCCGGGAAGATCGACAAGATGGGGTACAAGGGCGTCGACACGACCGAGCTGATCATGGACGGGCTACGTATTCCGGCCAATCGCGTGCTGGGGGGCACCACCGGCCGGGGGTTTTACCAAATGATGGACGGGGTCGAGGTCGGCCGGGTAAATGTGGCGGCGCGTGGCTGCGGCGTCGCACAGCGTGCATTCGAGCTGGGTGTTTCGTACGCCCAGCAGCGCCACACCTTCGGAAAGCCCATCGCTCAGCACCAGGCGATCCAGTTTAAATTGGCCGAAATGGCCACCAAGGTCGAGGCCGCCCATGCAATGATGGTAAACGCGGCCCGCAAAAAGGACTCCGGGGAACGAAACGACCTGGAGGCAGGGATGGCGAAGTACCTCGCCTCCGAGTACTGCAAGGAAGTCGTCGAGGACGCCTTCCGCATCCACGGCGGTTACGGCTTCTCCAAGGAGTACGAGATCGAGCGCCTCTACCGCGAGGCACCGATGCTGCTGATCGGTGAGGGTACCGCCGAGATCCAGAAAATGATCATTGGTCGCCGCCTCCTGGAGGAGTACCGACTTCAGGGCTGATTGTCGCTTTCGAGGTGTTTTAGTCGCGAAGAACATCACACCCTGTCATCCTCGGCCGGTGCCTCTGAGCTGTCCGACTCGGCTGCTGGCTTGCCCAGTTGCGGCTCGCAACCGATAGCATCGCCGGAAAGCCGCCGTCCCCCGTTGCCAGCGCGGCATCATCCGCTACGAAGGTCATTCATGCCCGACAGCCATACCTCCGCATCACGCGGTGGGGTCCGCATCGCACGCGGAGCATCGCCGTGGCTCCTGCCGACCGTCGCCACCGCCGCTCTCAGCCTCACCCGGGCCCGCAAGTCCGGGCGCTGGGCAGCAGTGGCCGTGCCCACCACCGCGCTCGCGGCGGGCATGCTCTGGTTCTTCCGTGACCCCGAGCGCGAGATCACCGAGGGCCGGGTCATCTCTCCGGCCGACGGTGTGGTGCAGAGCATCATGCCGTGGAAGGACGGGCGCACCCGCGTCGCGATCTTCATGAGCCCTCTGAATGTTCACGTCAACCGGGCGCCGCTGGCCGGCACCGTGACGTCCGTCGAGCACATTCCCGGCGGCTTCGTTCCGGCGTTCAACAAGGAGAGCGAGAACAACGAGCGCGTTGTCTGGCACTTCGACACCGAGCTCGGCGACATCGAGATGGTGCAGATCGCCGGAGCGGTCGCCCGTCGTATCGTGCCGTACCTCCCGCAGGGTACGAAGGTGGAGCAGGGCGAGCGCATCGGTCTGATCCGCTTCGGCTCGCGCGTCGACATCTACCTTCCGGAAGGTATCGATGTCGCGGTCGAGGTCGGCCAGGCCACCACCGCGGGGGTGACTCGAATTGACCGTGATTGATCCAGAGACACAGACAGGCTGGGTGCCGCAGAGCGCCGAGGAGAGCGACTCCGACGGCGCGGAGGACATGCCGCTCTCGATGCGGCTGTCGATAGCGGACACCCTCACTCTCGGTAACGCCACCTGCGGATTCATGGCGGTGTACTTCACCACCACGGGCATCCTCATCCCGCACCTCACGGGCAGCGACGAGTCCGGTATGGCCCGGCACTCGGCGGCCACCGCGGTCATCCTCATGCTCATGGCAGCGGTCTTCGACCTGTTCGACGGGCTCGTGGCACGCAAGCTGCGCTCCTCCCCCATGGGCGCCGAGCTGGACAACCTGTCGGACCTGATCAGCTTCGGGCTCGCCCCGGCCTACTTCGTGCTCGTGTACGGAATGGTCGCGGACGACGCCTACCAGCGGGTATCGGCACTGGCGGCGATCGTGGTGCTGCTGGCGGTGGTGCTCAGGCTGGCGAGATTCTCCTGTGTGACGCTGAAGGACGGCATGTTCCAGGGCATGCCGAGCCCCTTCGGGGCGCTGACGGTCGTCTCGATCGTGCTCCTGGAGCTGCCCTTCGTACCGACGCTCCTCGCGATCATCGGTGTGGCGTGGCTGATGGTGAGCCGGGTCGAGTACCCCAAGCCGCGAGGCGTTCTCGCGGTGGCGATGCTCAGCTGGATCGTGGCCGCGATGGGACTGCTCGCCGCATGGGCCTTCGACGCCCCCGGCGGTCAGCTGCTCCTCCAGACCGGCTGCGCGCTCCAGGTCGTGCTGGGTGCGGTGATCCCGCTCTTCGCGACGGCGCGGCGCGTGAACACGTTCCGCGACAACCGGCGCGAGGCACGGGCGGCACAGCTGCCATAGCCACAGGACGCAGGCACACGCATGAGGGCCCGGATGCTCCCCAGCATCCGGGCCCTCATGCGTGTGTCCGCCGTACGTCTGTGTGCTCGCTACCGGGCAGGCTCGGCGGGGGCGAGGGGTTCCAGGCTCCAGATCCGCTCGGTGCGCAGCGGGCCGTTCCGGACCAGGAAGTCGCCATGGCCGGGGACGAGCGCGGCAAGCTGCGAGGCGTGGCACAGGACCGCCTCCCGCTTCGCCGCCCAGCGGTCGTCTGTCAGCCGCAGTTCGTGCCGGACGGTGAGACGGTGATCGCGCCGCAGCTCCTGGTACGCGAGGCCGTACGCCTCGCTCTCCGCCAGAGCCTCGCACGCCTGCGCGGTGTCCCACTCGGGCAGGTGCCCGGTGTACGGCAGATCGGCGTACACCCAGGGTGCGGGGGCTCCCATCTCGGCGAGGACCCGCATGGCGCGCAGCCGTACGGCCCGGTGGTCGCGCTGGTTGGTGCCGAGCGGGGTGAGGACCCGGGTGCCGGGGGCGAGGCTTCTGAGCAGGGTGTCCAGCGCGGTGGGCTGGAGCCCGCCCTCGACGTACGGGCCGTCGGGATGGTCGATCGTCACCTGCTCGACGCCGAGCAGCGCGCAGGCCCGCGCGTCCTCGGCCCGGCGGACCCGGTGGGCCTCCGCGCCGGTGGAGAAGCCGCCGAGGTCGTCCCATCCGGAGGCCGGGACGCCGGCGTCCGGGGCTCCGCCGTGGACGGTGACGACGGCGGTGGGGCCCGGCAGTCCGGGCAGCAGTCCGGCCAGGGACAGCACGGCGTCGTCGAAGTGCGGCGAGAGGATGACGGTGCGCCAGGGGGGTGGTTCGGATATGGGCAGGGAGGACATGTGGTGCTCCGGAGGTGCTGCGGCAGGGGTGGTGGGCGCGACGGGCCCGGTCGGCCGGACGCGGGCCCGGTCGGAATGGAGCTAACCATCACGACCGCGATTTGGTCCAGACCAAATGGCCGACGCATTGCCCGAGGGCCCCAACTCCCTCGACGCGTCGCACATCCAGAGCTCCTTCCGTCAGCTCGGCTCGGCCCTGGGCATCGCGGTGCTCACCACGGTGTTCCTCTCCGCCCTGAGCTCCGGGCTGCGCGACCGGCTGTCCTCGGCCGGACTGCCCGCCGCGGAGGCGGACCGGCTCACCCACACGGTCACGGACAGCGCGGGAGCCGCCATCGGTCCGCCGGCGGCGCATCCGTAGACCGCCTCCGCCTCCGTCGCCGACGCCGCCTCCGCCTCCGCCTCCGTCGCCGACGCCGTCGCCGACGCCGCGCGTTCCGCGATGACGGACGGCCTCGCGCTGGGCAGCTATGTGGCGGCGGGCTTCGTCGTGCTCGGTCTCGTGGCCACCGCCCTGATCCCGGCGGCCCGGGTCACGGCGAGGGCCGACGAGGGCGGGGCTCCGGGCAGCGGCCCGGACCGGGACCCGGCGACGGAGACGGAACCCGCGAGGCCGTGACCGCCGGGCGCGGCCCCGCGAGCGGGTCGCGCGCCGACGGCCGTCGCCGCACGCGCACGAGGACGCCCGAACGGGTCCGGCCGGGGTCGGCCGGGCCCGTTCGGGCGTTCGTCAAGTACTGGGTCGTTTCGACGGCCCGATCGGATCGGAGCAGGGTCGGGGCGGGGTCAGCGCGTCAGGGGTCAGTGCGTCAGGGGGTGACCGCTTCGACGTGGAGGACTCGGCGCGTCACGGCTGCGAGGCGACGGACCGGCCGGTCACGGCTTCAACGTGAAGGACTCGGCGGCCGGGGCCACCGCGGCCGGGCGGATCACCTTCAGGCCGCCGGGCGTCTTGGCGTCGGGCTTCATGATGACGCTCTGCCGGGTGGACGGTGCCGCCGGGTCCGAGAAGTCGTGCGACATCCCGAAGTCCGCCCCGTACCCCTTGATCGTGAGCAGCGCCTTGTCGACTCCCGCGCGGGTGAGGTCCTTGGACTCGCAGGCCTTCTTCAGCGCCTCGCCGTAGACGGACGCCGCCGTGTATCCGGCGACGACGCCGTTGTCGAGCCCGTCCTTCGGGTACTGGGCCGCATAGTCCTTGGCGAGCTTCGACGGGCCGGCGCCCGGGTCACCGATCGGCAGGGTGGAGGCCGCGACGTAGTAGTCCTTGAGCAGGGCCGGGCCCGCCTGGGTCTTCAACAACTGCGGTGCGAAGGCCGAGTTGTTGCCGACGACCGGTACGTCGAACCCGGTGGCGGCCGCCACACCGACGAGCGAGGCGGCCTGGCGCGGGCCCGCGCTCACGATGACCGCCTTCACACCGGCCTGCTTGAGCGCGGCGACCTGGGCGGTCATGTCGTTGTCGGTCGGCTTGATCTTCTGCTCGAACACGCTGAGGCCCAGTTCCTTCGCCGCGTGCTTCGCGCCGGCCAGGGCGTTCTCGCCGTAGTCGCCCTCGAAGTAGACATGACCGATCTTGTCGCCCTTGGCGATGCGCTTCTCGGTCAGCAGATAGTCGAGCAGGTTGATCGTCTCGATGTCGTACGTGGCGCCGATGACCCGTACGTACTTCGAGCCGAGCAGACTCGCCGACCAGGCCTGCGGCAGGACGAGCCCCTTGTCCTGGCCGTCGATGCGCTGCTCGACCGCGGCGACGAACGGGGAGCCGATGAACTGGGTGAAGCCCAGTACCTCCGGCTCCAGTTCGGTGTAGGCGGCGATGGCCTTCTGCGGGTCGTAGCCGTGGTCACGGACGGTCAGTTCGATCTTCCGGTCACAGATGCCGCCCGCGGCGTTGGTCTCCTTCACCCACAGCTGCTGGGCCTGGGTGACGCTCTTGCCCAGCGAGGCGTACACCCCGGTCATATCGGTCAGGGCGCCGAGGGAGATCTTCGAGGAGGTGACCCCCTCGCCGGTCTTGACCCCGCTCTTGTCCTTCTCGTTGCCGTCCCCCTCGGTGGCCTTCCCGCTGCATCCCACAAGGGTGACGGTGAGGGCCGCGACCACGGCCGTAAGTGCTCTCAGTTTCATTTCTTCTCCCCAGATTTCTTCAGACGCGCGATGCCGCCGGGCAGGAACAGGACCACCGCGACCACCGCGGCGCCGTACAGATAGCGGGACGCCTCACCCGGTGCGAGTCCGCCCGTACCGGGGGCGGAGACCAGCGGGAGGGAGTCGCTGTAGTGAGTGAGCACCTGCGGGAGCAGGGAGACGAAGGCCGCGCCGACGACCGCCCCCGCGACGCTGCCGAGCCCGCCGATGACGATCATGGCGAGGTATTCGAGCGACAGGATCATGCCGAAGTACTCGGGCACGGTCCGCTGGAAGAGCAGGGCGAGCAGGACGCCCGCCAGGCCCGCGTACATCGAGGACAGGACGAACACCCCGGCCCGGTAGCGGGCCACCGGCACGCCCATCACGCCTGCGGCGATCCGGTGGTCCCGGATGGCGTTCATGGCCCGGCCCGGCCTGCCGCGCAGCACTCCGCGGGCGAACAGCCCACTGACGAGCAGCGCGAGCAGGGCCACGTACCAGAGCTTCTCGGCGGACTGGAACGGTACGGCGGCGATGACGAGTTCGCTGTCGTCGAAGGTGAACCCGAACACCGAGAGCGGCGGTACGGCGCGGCCGTTGAAGCCGCCGGTGAGCGAGCCCGCGTTGAACAGCACATGCTGGCCGATGAAGATCAGCGCGAGGGTGGCGATACCGAGGTACGCGCCGCGCAGCCGCCCCGCGATGGGGCTGAAGACCCCGCCCGCGGCTCCCGCGAGCAGCACGGCGAGGATCGCCGCGAGCCAGGTCGGCAGACCGAGGCCGCTGAGCGCGTGCCCGTTCTCGGTGCCGCTCTCCCCCGCCAGGATGCAGTAGCTGTACGCACCCACGGCGAGGAAGAAGGCGTGGCCCATGGAGAGCTGGCCCGTGGCTCCGGTGAGGAGGTTGATACCGATGGCCCCGATCGCGGCGGCCATCGCGAAGAGCCCGGCCTGGAGCCAGAAGCGGTCCAGGTAGAACGGGAAGGCCAGCAGCAGGACCGAACCGATGAGCAGGAGGTACGTACGGGGGCGGCGCAGCCGGTCGGCGAAGGTCCCCGCGGTCCCGCTCCCGGTCGTGGCCTCGGCAGCGGCCTCGGACTCGGCAGCGGGGAGGACGGACGTCGGGGTGGTGGGACCGGCGGTGGGACCGGCGGCAGGTCCGGTGGTGGGTCCGGTAGCAGGTCCGGTGGTGGCGTCAGACACGGGCGAGCTCCTTCGTACCGAAGAGTCCCGCGGGCCGGATGAGCAGCACGATCACCATCACCAGATAGGGCGCGAGATCGCCGATGCCCCGGCCGAGGAAGGAGAGATCGCTCTGGTAGCCGGTGGCGAGCGACTCGGTGACACCGACGATGAGTCCGCCGGCGAGTGCCCCCGTCGTGGAGTCGAGGCCGCCGAGGATCGCGGCGGGGAACGCCTTGAGCGCGGCGAGCGAGGTGGCCCGTTCGAGGCCGGGGGTCGGGAACACGGTGAGGAAGAGCGCGGCGACGGCGGCGAGGGCTCCGGCGACCGCCCACGCGGCGAGCGAGACCCGGCCGAGCTTGATCCCCATCAGGGCCGCGGTCTGCGGGTTCTCGGCGGCGGCCCGCATCGACACACCCCACGAGGTGTAGCGGAAGGCGAGCAGGAACACCGTGATGAGCAGACCGGCCGCGACGAACGCGGCGATGCGGGTCTGGGCGAGGGTGACCCCGCCGACGGTGACGACCTCGTCGCCCCACGGGTCGCCGAGCGCCAGTACGTCCGTGCCCATGCGGCGGGTGAGTTCGGTGGTCAGCAGGATGTCGACGCCGATGGTGACGATGGCCAGGACGCTGTGGTCGCTGCCCCGGTAGCGACGCATCACGAAGAACTCGATCGCGGCGCCGACGACCGCGGCACCCGCGATACCGACGCCCAGCGCGGGCCAGAAGCCGATGTCGTCGTGGAGGACCGCGGTGACGTAGCCGCCCGCCAGCAGCAGGGAGGCATGGGCGAAGTTGACGACCTCGGTGGCCTTGAAGATCACGACGAAGCCGAGCGCGATCAGCGCGTAGACCGAACCGATCGACAGCCCGCCGAGGAGGAGTTCGATGAACGTGGTCATTCCGGTGCCCCCAAGTAGGCCTGGACGACGGCCGGGTCGTTCTGGACCTCGGCGGGTGTACCGCCCGCGATCCTGCGTCCGAAGTCGAGTACGGTCACCGCGTCCGCGAGCCGCATCACCACCCCCATGTCGTGCTCGACCAGCACGATCGAGATGCCGAGGCTGTCGCGCACATTCGCCACGACGGCCGCGGTGCGGCGCCGTTCGTCGGCGGTCATCCCGGCGATGGGTTCGTCCAGCAGCAGCACCTGTGGCTCCATGCACAGGGCGCGGCCGAACTCGACGAGCTTCTGCTGTCCGTACGGCAGCGCCCCGGCGGGACGCTCCAACTCCTTCTCCAGGCCGATGAATTCGGCGATCTCACGGACCCGGTCCAGATGGCGTCGCTCCTCGCGGGCGGCGGACGGCAGTCGCAGACCGGTGGCGAGGAACCCGGAGCGGGTGAGGCGGTGGCGGCCGAGCAGCAGGCTGTCGGCGACCGTGGCGTGCGGTGGCAGCGCCAGGTTCTGGAAGGTGCGCGCGACACCGAGTCCGGCGATCCGGTGCGGCGGGAGGCCGGTCAGCTCGGTGGTGCCCAGGTGGACGCTGCCCGAGGTGGCCCGATAGACACCGGAAAGCACGTTGAAGCAGGTGGACTTGCCCGCGCCGTTGGGGCCGATGACGGCGTGCACACTGCCCGGCTCGACGGTGAACGAGACGCCGTCGAGGGCGGTGAGCCCGGCGAAGCGCACGGTCACGTCGCGGACGGTGAGCGCGGTGGGGGCGGGTGCCCCGGTGGCCGCCGGGGTGGCGGACGGTGCGGTCCTCACGCGGACCACCTGCTCAGGGTGCGCGCGGACCGGCCCGCCGGGTCGGCGTCCTCGGCGGCCGTCTCGTCCACGACGCCGAGATAGCGGCGGCGCACCTCGTCGGACGCGGCGAGTTCGTCGGCCGGTCCGGACAGGGCGACCTCGCCGACGTCCAGGACGTACGCGGTCGAGGCGAGCCGCAGGGCGATGGACGCGTTCTGCTCGACGAGCATGACGGAGGTGCCGGCCGCGTTGATCTCCTGGATGGTCTCGGCGATCCTGGCCGCCATCAGCGGGGCGAGGCCGAGGGAAGGCTCGTCCAGCAGGAGCAGCCGGGGCCCGGCCATCAGCGCCCGCCCCATCGCCAGCATCTGCTGCTCGCCGCCGGAGAGCAGCCCGGCCCGCTGGTGCGCGCGTTCGGCGAGCACCGGGAACAGTTCGTGTACGCGGGCCAGCGCGGCGGTCACGTCCTTGCGGCCGCCGCGGGCCCCCAGTGCGCCCGCCCGCAGATTGTCGGCCACCGTCATCCGGGCGAACACCTGTCGCCCTTCCGGCACCTGGACCACTCCCGCGGCCACCACCTGGGCGGGCCGCAGCCCGTCCAGGGGCCGGCCGTCGAAGCGGATGGTGCCCGTGCCCGTCCCGCGGTGGAAGCCGAGGGTCCGCGATACGGCCCGCAGCAGCGTGGTCTTGCCGGCGCCGTTGCCACCGAGTACGGCGGTGATCGCGCCGGCCGGCACGTCGACGGAGACATCGCGCAGGGCCCGTACCGGGCCGTAGCCCACGGACAGCGCGCGGATCTCTAGCGTTGCCATGCGTCCTCCTCCTTCCGCCTTGTCGTGTCGTGTCATGCCGTGTCGTGTTCGAGTGATGTTGTGCTGGTGTCGCGTCGTGCTGGTGTTGGTGCTCGTGCTGGTGTTGATGCTGGTGCTCGTGGTGGCGTCGCGTTCGTGCGCGGTGCTCGTGCTCGCGTGGTGCTCGTGCGCGGTGCCATGTCACGTGTCGCGTTGCGGGGTGTGCGTCGCGCGGTGCCATGTCACGTGTCGCGTCGTGGGTGCGCTGTGTGTGGTGCGCGGTGTGCGATGCGCTGTGCCATGTCACGTGTCGCGTCGCCGGTGTGCGTCGTGTGGTGCCACAGACCAGCACCGGGCGGGCCGTGCGTCCACGGCACGGGACCGACTCGATGCGGGTGACCAGCGAGCGAAGGGCGTCGTTGTGCACGTGCACAGAGGGCGGTGACGCGGGCTGGTTCCCGCCGCCGCCGGTGGCATCCTCACCGGGCATGAGCGGCCGCAGAGCCCGCGGAACGGAGCAGAGGATGCAGCGGCGCAGTGACGAGCGGGTCCGGGCGCTGCTCGACGCGCTGCTGGAGGGCCGCCCGTCGCCGGGCCTCGCCCGGCGCGCGGCGGCGGGCCTGGGGCTGCCCGAGCGGGGGCGCTACGCGGTGGCCGTCCTGGGCACCGGGCACGGCGGGCCGACCCGGCACGAGCCGGTGCGGTGGGCCGGGGACGCGGACGGCATGCGGTGGTGCTGGCGGACGCGGGCGGACTGTGAGATCGCCGTCGTCGCGCTGGGGGACGGGAGCCTCGCCGGGCCTGCCGCGCTGCTGACGGAGCGGGACGCCGGTCCGGGCGGTATCAGCCCGGTGGTGGGCGGCCTGGCCGAACTCGCCCTGGCCCGCAGGCTGGCCGGTTTCGCGCTGTTGACCTGCTCCCCGCGGACGCGCGAGATCGTCCGGCTGGACGAGCGGCTGCCCTCCGCCCTGGTGGTGAGCCGGCCGGAGCTGAGCACCCGACTGGTCACCGAGGTGTTCGGACCGCTGCTGGCCCTGGCTCCGGCGGAGCGGGAACTGCTGGTGGGAACGCTGGAGGAGTGGCTGGAGTGCGGTGGGTCGGTGGGGCGGACCGCGGAACGCCTGCGCTGCCACCGGAACACGGTGTTCAACCGCTTGCGGCGGCTGGAGCGGCTGACGTCGCGCTCGTTGTCGACGCCGCGCGAACTGATCGAGGTCATGCTGGCGCTGGACGCGTTCCGGCTGCCGCCACCACCATCGGCGCGACCCGCGGGATACGTACGGCCCGCGGCGTACGCGGCATACGCGGACGGGGGCCCGGGAACCCGTGACCGCGCCCCCGAACCCCCGTGACCGAACGTGCCGCCCGCCGTCAGCTCAGGAAGTCCCGGGCGATCGAGGCAGCCACCCGCTCCAGCAGCGGCCCGGCCTGGGCCATGGAGACCGCCGGGTCCGGTTCCAGCTCGGTGAGGGCGTAGGCGCGCCGGATGCCCGCGGTGCCCAGCGCCTGTGGCGACAGGGCGAGCCGGCCGCAGACCGCGACAACTTCGATTCCGGCGGCGTGGGCCGCCGCGGCGACGCCCGCCGGGGCCTTGCCGTGCAGAGTCTGCTCGTCCAGCGAGCCCTCGCCGGTGATGACCAGCGTGGCCCGGGCGAGCGCCGGGGCGAAGCCGAGGACGTCCAGCATGACCTCGATGCCCGGCCGGAAGCGGGCGCCGAGGGCGACCAGCGCTCCGTAGCCGATGCCTCCGGCCGCGCCCGCGCCGGGCAGGACGGCGTACTCGGGGCCCAGGACCGAGGCGTAGTGGATGAGGGCCGCGTCGAGGACCGCGATGTCCTCCTCGGTCGCGCCCTTCTGCCGCCCGTACACCTCGGGGGCGCCCTTCGGCCCGGTCAGCGGGTTGTCCACGTCGCTGGCCAGGATCAGGTCGACGTCCGCGAGGCGCGGGTCGAGCCCCGACAGATCGGCCTCGGCCAGATCGGCGAGGCCGCCCCCGCCGGGGCCGACGGGCTTGCCGTCCGCGTCCAGGAAGCGGGCACCGAGCGCGGCCAGCATGCCCGCGCCACCGTCCGTGGTGGCGCTGCCGCCGACCCCGAACACCACGGTCCGGGCGCCCGCGTCGAGCGCGGCCCGCAGCAGTTCGCCGGAGCCGTACGTGGTGGCCGTGAGCGGGGCGAACACCCCTGCGGGGAGGTGCTGGAGGCCCGACGCCTCGGCCATCTCCACCACCGCGGTTCCCTCGCGCAGCGCGTACGCCGCGGTCACCGGCTCCCCGAGCGGACCGGTCACCCGCGCCTCGCGGCGCTCGAATCCGGCCGCCACCGCCGCCGCGACCGTGCCGTCGCCACCGTCCGCGACGGGCAGGGTCTCGACCCGCACATCGGGGACGACGGACCGCAGCCCGGCCGTCACCCGCTCCGCGACCTGTACGGCCGTGAGCGAGCCCTTGAACTTGTCCGCCGCGACGAGCACGCGCGCGGTCTCCATCTCTGCTCCGTCCGTCACCTTGCATCCCTTGCTTTCGAACAGGCAGTCGCGCCGCCCCGACCCTATCCGCAGGACCCCTGATCTGCCCATGGGCGTCCGGAAGCGCACCCGGCCGCCCCACTACGCTGCGTGGGGTGACCACCACTGACTACGCCACGTACATCGCCGGACTCCCCCGGGTCCTGGCAGCCGCGGCCTCGCTGTTCCGGGACGACCGGGGCCGGGTCCTGCTCGTCGAGCCGAACTACCGGGACGGCTGGGCCCTGCCCGGCGGGACGGTCGAGTCCGATACCGGCGAGAGCCCTCGGCAGGGGGCGCGCCGGGAGACGGCCGAGGAGATCGGGCTCGACCTGGAACCGGGCCGGCTGCTCGCCGTCGACTGGGCACGCGGCACGGCGCGACCGCCGATCGCCGCGTATCTCTACGACGGAGGGGTGCTGACCGAGGTGCAGTTCGCGGCGATCCGGCTCCAGGAGGAGGAACTCCTGTCCTGGAAGCTGGTGGAGCCCGCCGAACTGGACGACCACCTGCCGGGCACCCTGCGGCTGCGGGTACGGGCGGGGCTGGAGGCGGTGAACTCCGGCGCGGGAACAGTGGAGTTGGAGGACGGCAAGCCGGTCGTCTCCTGAACCTGAACCCACCTCGGATACCCGCACGCGGTACGCGCACGCAGCACACGCACGCAGCACGCCCTCTCGCTTCGATCAGCATGCCCATGCCAATCTCCTGGAGTGCTGCCGGGCGCCGGACTCGCTCGTTCACGCGCCATTGGTCCGTCGTGCATCCACGCCCGGCATCATCCGAGCTCCACGACAGCGGAGGGGTCATGCGCAGACTCAAGGGACATTTCGGCGGCCTGTGGAAGACGGCGACAACGGCACTGGCCTGTACGGCGGTTGTCGGCACGGCGGGGGGTGCGGCCGCGGCTGCCGCATCCGTCCCCGCACCCGTACCCGCACTCAACTCCGTATCCGCTCCGGCGCCCGCCCCCTCGACCGCCGCGCGGACCGGCGTACCGGACGAGCAACGGGTGCGCCTTCCGCGCCGGTTGCCGTCGTCGGTCGACGGCGGTGCCTGGCAGTCCGGTCATGTCCAGGGCATGGCCATCGACCGCCGCAAGGGCTTCGTGTACTTCTCGTTCACGAATCTGCTGGTCAAGACCGATCTCAGGGGCAGGCCGGTGGGTTCGGTCACCGGGTTCACCGGCCACCTCGGCGATCTGGACTTCAACGCGCGGGACGGCAGGGTCTACGGCTCGCTGGAGTACAAGGCCGCGAAGTCGTTCTACATCGCGATCCTCGACGGTGACCGCATCAACCGCATGGGCATGGACGCCCAGGCCACGGGTGTCGTCTCGACCGTCTATCTCAAGGAGGTCGTACGGGACTTCACGGCCGACATGAACGGCGACGGGGTCTTCGACGGGGACACCGGAAAAACCCCCGACCACCGGTACGGCTGCAGCGGCATCGACGGGGTGGCCTTCGGCCCGGAGTTCGGCAGGAAGCACGGGAAGCAGCGGCTGACCGTCGCGTACGGCGTGTATGCCAACACCGCGCGCACGGACAACGACCACCAGGTCCTGCTCCAGTACGACATCGGACGGTGGAAGAAGTACGAGCGTCCGCTGACCGAGGCCGCCCCGCACACCAGCGGCCCCGCCCGGGTCGACGGCAAGTACTTCGCGTACACCGGGAACACCACGTACGGCGTGCAGAATCTGGAGTTCGACGGGTACAGCGGCAACTGGCTGCTGGCCGCCTACAAGGGCACCAAGCCGGGCTTCCCCAACTACACGGTCTTCGCTCTCGACGGCTCGAAGAAGCCGGTACGGGGCACCGTCCGCGGGCAGCAGAAGCCCGAGCGCGGGCTGCTGCTCCCGCTGCTGCGCGGGGGCCTGCACGACGCACCGACCGGGACGTACGGCTGGCCGGCCCCGGGACAGTACGGCCAGTACGGGCTGGTCTCGCTCGACGACGGACGCTTCTACGTGGCGCGCAGCGGCACGGTTCAGGACGGCGGGGTCACCAAGCAGACCGCGACCGCCGTGCTCAACACCTGGACCGGGCGCACCCCGTCGCCGTTCAGCCCGGTTGTCCCTGCGGTCTGACACCTGCCTCGCGCAGCGACCGGGGCATCGCGGACACGGCCTGCAGATACGGCCTGCGGACACGACTTTCGGATACGGCTCTCGGATGCGGCTTAGTGGTCGAGTTCCGCCTGGACGCGGCGCGAGGGCTTGAAGACGTACAGGTCGAGGATCTCCGGAGCGTCCGCGAGCCCCGGACCGCCCGCCGCCGCCCAGGTCGCGATGTCCGCCACGGCGTCCGGGTCGTTGACCAGACCCAGCCAGACCGGGCGGCCCCCGGCACGCCGGCCGTCGGACGAGGGCTGGACGACGATGACATTGCCCTGCTCACAGGCGTCCAGGCACTCCACCGCACGCACCGTGGCGGTGGGGCCGAGGGATTCCCGCAACTGGGCGAGCTGCCCGGCATGGTCCACGCCGGGGATCTTCTCCGTCCCGCAGCAGCAGCCCCGGCAGACACTGACGGTGGGCCGGGGCGGGCCCTCGGCGGGGGCGGCCTTGCGGGGGCGGCGGCTCATGCGGGGCACTTCCGGTCGTGGCGGCGCTGATGATCACCGGCGACTCTACCGAGCGCCCTCCGCCTCGAACAGCTGCACCCCCGGCGGACCGGGTGGGGTAATGTTGATGGCTGCGAAGGGGAGTAGCCCCGCAAACCGGTCGTCGACACACTGGAGCCCTCGGGTTCCCGGTGGCCGGGCTCGTAGATGCTTACGGGCGGGCGAGACCTTCGGTCAGGTATGACACGCCCGTGCCCTGCGGGCGCTGCCGTCATGCCGGGCCGAGTGGTCCTCCGAAAAGCCCGAACGGCGCTTCGCGAGACCCGGGGCCCGGCTCTCAACAGAAAGCCACCCGGAATGCATCTCGACCCACTGGCGATCCTTACCGCCTTCGGGCTGATCTTCCTCGCGGAGCTCCCCGACAAGACGATGTTCGCCTCGCTGGCCATGGGCACGCGCATGCGTCCGCTCTATGTCTGGTTCGGCACGTCGTCCGCGTTCATCGTGCATGTGGCCATCGCGGTCGGTGCCGGCAGCCTGATCGGGCTGCTGCCCGACTGGATCGTCAAGCTGGTCTCGGCCTCGCTCTTCGCGTTCGGCGCGTTCATGCTGCTGCGCAGCGGGAGCGGCGACGACGAGGAGGACGGCGAGGTCAAGACCGTCACGGGCTTCTGGCCGGTCTACTCGACCGCGTTCATGGCGGTCTTCATCAGCGAATGGGGCGACCTCACCCAGATCACCACCGCCAACCTCGCGGCGAGCAACGGCACATGGTCCACGGCGATCGGTTCGGCCGCCGCCCTGATGTCCGTCTCCGCGCTGGCACTGCTGGCGGGTCGCTTCATCGCCAAGCGGGTGCCGCTGAAGACCGTTCAGCGCATCGGCGGTTTCTGCATGCTCGGCCTCGCCATCTGGTCGGTCGTGGAGATCTTCACCGCCTGACGCGGCGTACGTACGGCGGAGCCGGGGCCGAGGGGCCCGGCTCCCGCCGCCGGGCCGTGGGTGCCTCTCCGGCCCTGAGCCGTGGGGGGCTTGGGGCTTTTCTGCACTTGGGCCATGGGTCGTGGGTCACGGGTCGTGGGTCACGGGTCGTGGGTCACGGGTCGTGGGTCACGGGTCGTGGGCAGTGACCCGTCATGGGCCGCGCGGCCCCGGACCGTGGTCCCGTGGGGGGCCGGTCAGAACAGCGCCGGTACGTCGTTCTCCGTACCGTTCTCGAAGGCGAGCAGCCGCTGCTTGCGGTCGAGCCCGCCGCCGTATCCGGTGAGGCTTCCCGACGCACCGATGACCCGGTGGCACGGGACGACGATCGAGACCGGATTCTTGCCGTTGGCGAGGCCGACCGCCCGGGAGGCGCCGGGCTTGCCCAGCTGTTCGGCCAGTTCGCCGTAGGAGCGGGTCTCCCCGTACGGGATCTTCAGCAGCTCGGCCCAGACACTCTGCTGGAACGGGGTTCCGGCCAGCCGCAGCGGCAGGTCGAACTCCGTCAGCTCGCCCGCGAAGTACGCGTCCAACTGGCGGTTCACCTCGGGGAACGGGCGCGGGTCGGGCTCGCCGAAGGTCTCCTCCGGGGGGCGGTGGCGCTGCCCGGTCATATAGATGGCGGACAGGACGCCGTCCGTGGCGACGAGCGTCAGGGGGCCGTACGGGCTGTCGGTGACCGTGTGCTGCTTGGTCTCCGCGTGGTCGGCAGACATGGGTGGGGGTCCTTTCGCGGTCAGGCGGGCAGGTGGTTGATGGGGTGGTCGTCAACGGTCCACAGGTACTGGACCGCGTACGCCCGCCAGGGCCGCCAGTCCGCGGCGCGTGCGGTGAGGGCGGCGGGGGTGGCGGGGAGACCGAGCTGCTCCGCCGCCCTGCGGATGCCGAGATCGGTGGGCAGGAAGGCGTCCGGGTCGCCGAGTGCCCTCATGGCGATCACCTCGACCGTCCAGGGGCCGAAGCCGGGCAGTGCGGTGAGTTCCGCTCGGGCCCGGCCCCAGTCGCTGTCGTTGCCCAGGCGCAGCGATCCGTCGGCGAGGGCGGTGACGAGCGTGGTGAGGGTGGTACGGCGGCTGCGGGGCAGGGCGAGCGACTCGGGGTCGAGCCCCGCCAGCGCCTCCGGGGTGGGGAAGAGGTGGGTCAGGCCCCCCTCGGGGTCCTCGACGGGGACACCGTGTGCGGTGACCAGCCGGGCCGCGTGGGTGCGGGCAGCGGCGGTGGAGACCTGCTGGCCGAGCACCGCCCGTACGGCGAACTCCCCCGCGTCGACGGTGCGCGGCACACGTCTTCCCGGGGCCTTGTCGACCAGCGGGGCGAGCAGCGGGTCGGTGCGCAGCTGCTCGTCGACGGCGACCGGATCGGCGTCCAGGTCGAGCAGCCAGCGGCAGCGGCTGATGGCGAGCGTGAGGTCGCGCGGGTCGGTGAGGGAAAGCCGGCAGGCGATGTGGTCGGGCTGCGGGGCCAGGGCGACGATGCCGTGCCCGTACGGGAGGGTGAGCGTGCGGCGGTAGGCGCCGTCGTGCCATTCCTCGACGCCGGGTACGGCGGTCGCGGCGAGGTGCCCGAAGAGGTTGCTGGGGTTGAGCGGGGCCCGGTACGGCAGGCGCAGCGCGATGACGCCGGGGGCGGCGGGCGCCTTGGGCCCCCGGGCGGCCCGGGTGCGCAGTTCGCCGGGGGCGAGGGCGAAGACCTCGCGGACGGTGTCGTTGAAGGTGCGGATGGAGGCGAAACCGGCGGCGAACGCCACCTCGGCCATGGGGAGCGCGGTGGTCTCGATGAGCAGGCGGGCGGTCTGGGCCCGCTGGGCGCGGGCCAGGGCCAGGGGTCCGGCACCCAGCTCGGCGAGGAGCTGGCGCTCGATCTGCCGGGCGGAGTAGCCGAGCCGGGCCGCGAGACCCGGTACGCCCTCGCGGTCGACGACCCCGTCCTGGATGAGACGCATGGCACGGGCCACCGAGTCGGCGCGGGCGTTCCACTCCGGGGAGCCGGGGCTGGTGTCGGGCCGGCAGCGCTTGCAGGCCCGGAATCCGGCCTGCTGACAGGCGGCGGCGCTGGGGTAGAAGGTCATGTTGCGGACCTTGGGCGGCACGACGGGGCAGCTGGGACGGCAGTAGATCCGGGTGGTGAGGACCGCGGTGAAGAACCAGCCGTCGAAGCGGGCGTCCTTGGACTGGACGGCCCGCACGCAGCGCTCGGTGTCGGTGTGCATGGTTCAAGCATCGGTCACCGGCAAGGGCAGGGCTGGCGGAAATCCGACATCAAGGTTGCGCGGAAATGCGACACGGAAGCTGTGTGAAAGGTGACATGGCAGCTGTCTGAAGGGGGACACGACGGCTGTGTGAAGGGTGACATGGCAGGCGTGTGAACGGTGACATGGCAGGCGCCCGCGAAACCGCGGGCGCCTGCCATGTTCTCCTCCGGGCGGATGCGGGGCGGATGCGGGCCCCGCGCCTCCTGGTGCGGGGCCCGCGGGCCCCCTACGCCTCCGGGTTCAGGGGGCGCGAGCCCCCTACGTCCCGTCGCCGAAGGTCCACACGGCACGGCTTCCCGGGCCGACGACGAGGGTCGACCGGCCGATCTGTTCGGTGTGCGGTTCCGCCACGGACCGGTTCAGCGACAGCTCGACCTGTCGCAGGCCCGCCCGGTCGCGCGCGACGGCGTCGAGACGGATCTCGGTGCCGCCACGTACGGCCACGGCTCCCCCGCCCGCCTCGGTCCGGACGACGAACCCGCCGGCCCGCAGCAACGGCACCGTACGGGCAAGGTCCCCTTCCGTGACCGCGAGGCGGATGGACACCACGTCACGCATCAGATGGCCGCGGTAGTCGTCGGAGAGATAGCGCTCCCGGCCGACGTCACCGGGGTAGGAGGCCGGCTCGGTGTTGCCGCGCGGGTCGGCGAAGTACTCCGGCAGGTACTCCATCCCCCAGGCCCCGAACGCGTCGTACTGGGCGGAGGTGAAGACGGCGTCGAACCAGGGCACCGGGACACCGTCGCCGAAGTCACGTGTCTGACGGAACTCGACGGGGTCGGTGATCCCCTGGTCCCGCAGCCGCTGGATCACCGTCGTCAGGTCTCCGGACCGCTCGGTCGAGACGCCCATCCCGGCCGATCCGAGGGTGCCGTCCTGGCCGGGCAGATCGCCCACTCCGAACAGTTCGAGATATGTCTCACGGCCCATCAGATAGCGGCCGGTCCACGTCTGTCCATCGGCACCGGTGGTGGTGCGGACCTGGAAGTTGGCGAAGTTCCTGAGGTAGTCGGAGTGTTCGATGGCGTCGGCGGTCTCCCTGTCGAAGACCCCGTAGGCGTGGTTGAAGAAGAGCAGTTGCCGGTCGTGCAGTTGTCGGCTCCCCTCGGCGCGCGCGGTCCCCGTACCGTGCTCGATCACGCCTGGAAGGGTCACCGCGAGGGCCACCGCGAGAACCATGGTCATCCGTAACATCTGGCGAAGCAGCATGCGGGGAATCGTAGGGCGGGCGGTGGACGGCCGCCGATATTTTCGCGGAAGCCCGGGGCGCGTGGCGAGTGGCGCCGACAGGGCGGCTCCGGGCCGCCGCCGCTGCCCTGCCTGTTGGCCCGCCCCGCACGCCGCCCGCCCAGCACGTCGCCCCGCCCCGCGTGCCTGCCCGCCCTGCCGCCCTACCCTCCTGGCCGCCAGCCCCCCTGACTGTCGGCCGCCGGAGCTACGGGGGTTGCTCTCCTCCACAGCCAGTTCGCTCTGCCGCAGACCGCGGTTCCTGATCCGCAGTTCCGCGGCTCGGACGAGGAACGTACCGATGCCGCACGACTGCAACGCGGGGTGCACAGCGAGCTGCCGGAGCGTCCCGGCGCCCTCCTTGACCAGATAGTCGATGCCCCCCTTCGCCACAGGGACGTCCGATGCCGGGCAGATCGCCAGGTAGTCGACCTCCCCCAGCCGGGCACGCTCGATCTGCTTCGCCACGCCGGTCAGATGGTGGGGGGACCCCGACCATCCGCACGACGCCAGGTCCTCGTGCGTCAGGTCACGTACCGACAGTGCCGGCACGACGCGGCCCGCCGAGGGCCCCGCGCCCGCGTTCATCGGGACCGCAGCCGACGCCAGACGGCCTTCGCCGCGTGATGGCCCGACATGCCGTGCACGCCGGGACCGGGAGGAGTGGCCGAGGAACAGAGGAAGACCGCCGGGCGGGCGGTGGCGTAGGGAACACGGGCGAGCTTGGGGCGGATCAGGGTCTGAAGTCCGGAGAAGGCCCCGCAGGCGATGTCACCGCCGACGTAATTGGCGTTGTGCGCGGCGAGTTGGGGCGGGCCCGAGACAGCGCGGGCGAGCACCAGGTCACGGAACCCGGGGGCGAAACGCTCCAGTTGGCGCTCGATGACCTCGGTGGCGTCGCCCTGCCACCCGGCCGGGACGTGCCCGTACACCCAGAAGACATGGCGGCCCTCGGGAGCTCTGGACGGATCGATCAGGCTCGGCTGTGCGGTGATCAGGAACGGAACGCTCGGGTCCCGGCCCTCCACGGCGGAGCGCAGCGCGGTGTCGATCTCGCCCGCGGTGGGCCCGATATGGACCGTGCCGGCGCGCCGGGCGTCCTCCGCGGCCCAGGGGACCGGGCCCGACAGCGCGTAGTCGATCTTGAAGGCGGAGGCGCCGTAACGGTAGCCGCGGTACGTGTCGCCGAGCCCGGCGATCCGGGCCAGGGCGGTCGGCGAGGTGTCAAAGACATAGGCGCGGGCGGGCGGGAGTTCGTCCAGGCGCTTGACCTCGATGCCGGTGCGGATCGTGCCGCCCTGTTCGCGGAGGTACGAGGCGAGGGCGTCGGAGATGGCCTGCGAGCCGCCGCGCGGCACCGGCCAGCCATTCTCGTGGGCGGCGAGCGCGAAGACCAGGGCGATGGCCCCGGTGGCGAATCCGCTGGTCGGCGCTATGGCATGGGCGGCGAGCCCCGCGATGAGCCCTCGGGCCCGGTCGCCGCCGAAGCGCCGGGAGAGCCAGGTCGCGGGCTGCAGTCCGAGTGCGCCGAACCGGGCCAGGCGGTACGGGTCGCGGGGCAGCCCGTCCCACGGGGTGCGCAGGAAGTCGGCGGCGAGGGTGTCCCAGTGGCCGAGGAAGGGGGCGACGAGCCGGCGGTAGGCCCCGGCGTCCTGCGGCCCGAGCGACATCGCGCTCCGCCCCACCGACCGGGCGAGCACGGCGGCCGTACCGTCGGGGAAGGGGTGGGCGAGCGCCAGTTCGGGCTGGATCCACTCCAGGCCGTGGCGGGCCAGGGGCATCTGCCGGAACGCGGGTGAGCCGATACCCAGCGGGTGCACGGCGGAGCACGGGTCGTGCCGGAAACCGGGGAGGGTCAGCTCCTCGGTGCGGGCGCCTCCGCCGACGCGGTCCGCCGCCTCGTACACCTCCACGGCGAGGCCCCGGCGGGCCAGTTCGACTGCGGCGGTCAGTCCGTTGGGGCCCGCCCCCACGACGACAGCATCGAGCATCGACGGCACCTTCGGACTCCTTCGTCAGCCGATGGGCAAGGAACCCAGGATATGAGGCCCCTCGGACAGTGGGGCCGGGGGTGGCCCCTCATAGGCCCTGGCATCCGCCCGGCGGGGTGCCGGTCCCGCCGGTTACTCGCCCCCCGGCCGGTCACTCGTCCCCCGGCCGGACCGGCACCGTCTTCTGCTCAGGCGCTCGTGCGCAGCGCGTCGAGGATGCGCCGCGCGGTGGCCTCGTCCCTGGCCGCGGTGAAGGGCAGGTCGTTGCCGCCGGCGATACGGAAGGGGGCGCCGGACAGGGTGGCCTGGGCGCCGCCCGCCTCGGTGACCAGGAGCAGGCCCGCCGCGTGGTCCCAGGCGTACTCCCAGTTGAAGGCGACCGCGTCCGACGTACCGCGGGCCACGGCGAGGTACTCCAGGCCGGCCGAACCGCAGGGCCGGGCGTCGATGCCGTCGGTGCGCAGGCCGAGGAGGGCCCGCTTCTGGGCGTCGGTGGTGTAGTCGGGGTGGGACATCGCCACCTCCAGGACGGCGCCCGGGGCGGGCGAGCCGGACCGTATCGGCTCGCCGTTGAGCGTGGCTCCCCGGCCGCGTACCGCGACGGCCATCTCGTCCAGTGCCGCGGCGTACGTCCAGGAGGCGACGAGCTCACCGTGGTGCGCGAGCGCGACGAGTGTGCAGAAGCCCGTCTCCCCGCGTACGAACTGGCGGGTGCCGTCGACCGGGTCGACGATCCACACCGGCGCGTCGCCGCCCAGCGCGTCGTACACCGCCGGGTCGGCGTGGACCGCCTCCTCGCCGACGACGACCGAACCGGGCAGCAGCTTGGTCAGGGAGGCGGTGAGGTGCTCCTCGGCGAGCCGGTCGGCGGTGGTGACCAGGTCGTGGGGGCCGTTCTTCTCGATGATCTCGTGCGCGGCGAGCTGCCGGTACCTCGGCATGATCTCGGCGGCGGCCGCGGCGCGGACCGCCGCCTCGACCTCGGTCAGCGGCCCGGTGTCCCCGGCGGTCTCGGCCAGAAAGTCATCGATCATGACTCCAGCTAAGCACGCTCCGCCGGGGACTCATCGGGCGGGCGGTCAGCGGCCGACCGCGTATCCCTGCATCCCGCGCGGATTGGCGGCGGCGGACAGGATGCCGGTCCGCGGGTCCCTGGCGACCACGCACATCCGGCCCTCCGACCAGGCGCTGCCGACCGTGACGTCATGGCCGCGGCGGCGCAGTTCCCCGATCACCTCCGGGTCCATGCCCTCCTCGACGGTGACGCTTCCGGGGTGCATACCGCGCGGGAAGAAGGAGCCGGGGAAGCTGTCGTTGTGCCAGTTCGGGGCGTCGATGGCGCCCTGGAGGTCGAGGCCGCCGCGGACTTCGGCGCGCAGGGCGACGGCGAGGAAGAAGTGCACCTGCCACTGGTCCTGCTGGTCGCCGCCGGGCGTGCCGAACGCCATGACGGGGACGCCGTCGCGCAGCGCGAGGGACGGGGTGAGCGTGGTGCGGGGGCGGCGGCCGGGGGTCAGCGAGTTCGGCAGTCCCTCCTCCAGCCAGGCCATCTGGAGCCGGGTGCCGAGCGGGAAGCCGAGCTCGGGCACGACCGGGTTGGACTGGAGCCAGCCACCGCTGGGGGTGGCCGAGACCATGTTGCCCCAGCGGTCGACGATGTCGACGTGGCAGGTGTCGCCGCGGGTGGCGCCGTCCGGGGCGACCACCTGCTCGCCGGCGCCCGCGCCGTGCTCGGCGACGGTCGGCTCGCCCACTCCGGCCGTCGGGATGCCCAGGGCGTCGAAGCCGGACTCGCCGGAGGCGACCGCGTGGGCGTGCGCGCTGAGGAGCGGGGTGCGGCCGTCAGGGCTGCCGGGGCGCAGCTCCAGCGACGCGGTGTCGCTGATCAGGGCGCGGCGCTCGGCGTTGTACGGCTCGGAGAGCAGCGCGTCGAGCGGTACGTCGGTGGCGTCGCCGTACCAGGCCTCGCGGTCGGCCATCGCGAGCTTGCAGCCCTCGATGAGCAGGTGGACGTAGTCGGCGGAGCCGTACGCGGGCAGTTCGGCGGGAAGCAGGGCGAGCTGCTGGAGGAAGGCGGGGCCCTGGCTCCAGCCGGCCGCCTTGGCCAGCGTCCAGCCGTTCCAGTCGTACGTGGCCGGCGCCTCGTACGACGCGGACCAGCCCGCCAGGTCGGCGGCGGTGAGGGTGCCGGTGTGGCGGGTTCCGCTGGTGTCCTTGGTGGGGACGGCGGCCTGGCGGACCAGTGCCTCGGCGATGAAGCCCGTACGCCAGATCGCGCGGGCGGCCTCGATCTGCGCGGTGCGGTCCTCGCCGCCGGTCTCCTCGGCCTCCGCTATCAGACGGCGCCAGGTCGCGGCCAGGGCCGGGTTGCGGAACAGCTCGCCGGGCCGGGGCGCCCTGCCGCCGGGGAGGTAGACGTCGGCGGAGGTGCGCCACTCGGTCTCGAAGAGCTCCCGGACGGTCTCCACGGTCTGACCGACGCGCTCCACGGGGGCGTGGCCGTCCTCGGCGTAACCGATCGCGTAGCGCAGGACCTCCGCGACGGTCCGGGTCCCGTGGTCGCGGAGCAGCAGCATCCAGGCGTCGAAGGCGCCCGGCACGGCGGCGGCGAGCGGTCCGGTACCGGGGACCAGGTCGAGGCCGAGGGAGCGGTAGTGCGCGACGGTGGCGCCCGCGGGGGCGGGGCCCTGGCCGCACAGCACCTGTACGGCGCCGTCCTTCGGCGCCAGGATCATCGGGACCTCACCGGCCGGGCCGTTGAGGTGCGGTTCGACGACGTGCAGGACGAATCCGGCGGCGACGGCCGCGTCGTAGGCGTTGCCGCCCTCCTCCAGGACGGCCATCGCGGACTGCGAGGCGAGCCAGTGGGTGGAGGACACCATGCCGAAGGTGCCCTGAAGGGTCGGCCGGGTGGTGAACACGGATGCGGCTCCTTGCTGCGACGTGCGAGGTTCTGAGTGACGGGGTTCTGGGGTGCTCGGGGTGCTCGGGTCGTGGGGCTGCTCGGTGCTCTGGAGTGCTCGGTGCTCCGGAGTGCATGGGTCTACGGCGTGCTCGGGTCTACGGGTTGCCGTGCGGATCGTACGTACGCGCCGCCCTGCTGTTCGGCCGTCCTGCTGTACTGCTGTACTGCTGTACTGCTGTCCGGGCGTACTGCTGCCCGATGTCAGGCGGTGGCGCCCGGTGCGGTGGCGTCGGGTGCGGTGCCGTCGTCGGTCACGAGGTGGCAGGAGACCTGCCGTCCGCCGGGGATCTCGCGCAGTACGGGGATCTCGGTGCGGCACCGGTCGGTGGCGAGCGGGCAGCGGGTGTGGAAGCGGCAGCCGGGCGGCGGGTCGAGCGGGCTGGGCAATTCGCCGTGCAGCACGATGCGTTCGCGGGAGCGCTGGAGAACCGGGTCGGGGACGGGGGCGGCGGAGAGAAGAGCCTGCGTGTACGGGTGCTTGGGGGCGGCGAACAGCTCGACGGTCGGGGCCTGTTCGACGATCTGCCCGAGGTACATCACGGCGATCCGGTCGGCGAGGAATTCGACGGCGGCCAGGTCGTGGGTGATGAACAGGCAGCCGAAGCCCCGGTCGCGCTGGAGGTCGGCGAGGAGGTTGAGCACGGATGCCTGGACGGACACGTCGAGCGCCGAGGTCGGTTCGTCGGCGACGAGCAGATCGGGGTCGCAGGAGAGCGCACGGGCGATCGAGATGCGCTGGCGCTGCCCGCCGGACAGTTCGTGGGGGTGCCGGTCGGCGTGCTCGGGGCGCAGCCCGACCTGGCCGAGCAGTTGCTCGACCCGTTCCCGTACGGCCGCGCCCCGTGCCCTGCGGTGCAGCCTGATGGGTTCGGCGATGATCTGGCCGATGGTCATCCGCGGGTCGAGCGAGGACGACGGGTCCTGGAAGACCAGGTGGAAGTCCTTGCGCAGGGGCCGCAGGGCGCGGCGGGAGAGGTGGGTGATGTCCGTGCCGTTGATGTGGACGGTTCCGGCGGTGGGTTCGTCCAGGCGTACGGCGCAGCGGCCGACGGTCGACTTGCCGCTGCCGGACTCACCGACGAGGCCGACGACCTCGCCGCGTCCGATGGTGATCGAGACTCCGTCGACGGCCCGGACGGTGCCGTTGCCGGAGGCCCCGAAGTGCCGTTCCATGGCGTTGATCTCCAGCACCGGGGGGTGCGGGAGAACCGGGGGGTGCGGGAGAGGGGTGTCCTCGCCGGCTTCGCCGCTTTCGCGCGATGTGGGGACGGCCTGTGCGGTGGTCACTTTCCGGCCTCCTGGTCGGGTCGCGCGTCATGGGCGGCGGTCACTGCACCCGCGGCCTCGGTGACGGCTACTACGCCCGCGGCCTCGGTGGCAGTCGCTCCACCGGCGTCGGGAGTGGTGGTGGTCGCCTCGGTGGTCGCCTCGCCCGCGGCGTACGGGTGCCAGCAGGCCGTCCGGTGCGCGGCGTCCGTTCCGGCCTGCGGGTCGATGGCCCGGAAGCCGGGGCGGCCCCCGGTGCACGTGGCGTCGGCGCGGGCACAGCGCGGGGCGAAGGTGCAGGCGTCGGGCTGGCTGTCGAGGCTCGGCACGAGGCCGGGGATCTCGGGGAGCCGGCGTTTGCCCTCGCCGCCGGGCCGGAGCACGGCGCCGAGCAGGCCGCGGGTGTAGGGGTGGCGGCCGGAGGCGAACAGGTCGTGGACCGGGGCCTGTTCGACGGCGCGGCCCGCGTACATCACGAGCACCCGGTCGGCGGCGTCGGCGACGACACCGAGGTCGTGGGTGACCAGGACGATGGCGGTGCCGAGGCGTTCGCGCAGCGACTGGAGGACTTCGAGGATGCCCGCCTGCACCGTGACGTCGAGCGCGGTCGTCGGCTCGTCGGCGATGAGGACGGACGGGTCGCAGGCCACGGCGATGGCGATCATGACGCGCTGGCGCATGCCGCCGGACAGCTGATGCGGGTATTCGTCGACGCGGCGCGACGGGGCGGGGATGCCGACCAGTTCGAGGAGGTCCACGGCGCGCGCCTTGGCGTCCTTCTTGCTCAGTCCCTGGTGCCGGCGGAGCACTTCGCCGATCTGCCGGCCGATGGTGAGGACCGGGTTCAGCGAGGTCATCGGTTCCTGGAAGATCATCGCGATGTCCTTGCCGCGTATCTTCTGGAGTTCCCTCTCCGGTGCGCCGACCAGTTCGCGCCCGCCGAGCACGATCGATCCGCCGACGCGGGCGGTGGGCGGGAGCAGCCCCATGGTCGCCATCGAGGTGACGGACTTGCCGCAGCCCGACTCCCCCACCACGGCGAGGACTTCACCGGGTGCGAGGTCGTAGGAGACCCCGTCGACGGCGTGCACGGTGCGGGTGTCGGAGCGGAAGGAGACCGAGAGGTCGCGCACGCTCAGAACGGGTTCGGGCTGTGGGCTCCGTACGGGTTCGGGAAGGGTCTCGGTCATCGGGTCCCTCCACGGGGGTCGAGGACGTCACGCAGCCCGTCGCCGAGCAGGTTGAAGGCCAGGGTCGCCGCGACGATCGCCAGGCCGGGGAAGACGGCCAGCCAGGGCGCGGGGGCCAGGAAGGACTGGGCCCCGGAGAGCATCACGCCGAGCGAGGGGTCGGGCGGCTGGACGCCGAGGCCGAGGAAGCTCAGCAGCGCCTCGCCGATGATCGCGGCGGGGATGCCGACCGTGGCCTGGACGATCAGGGCGGAGGTGGCGTTGGGCAGGATGTGCCGGAAGAGCACGGTGGCGTCGCCGCCGCCGTTGACGATGGCCGCGCCGACGTAGTCCACATGCTTGAGCCGCAGGGTCTCGGCCCGGGTGATGCGGATGACGGCGGGGATCTGGGAGATGCCGATGGCGATGGTCGCGTTGGTCAGCGACGGGCCGAGGATCGCGGCGAGTCCGACAGCGAGCACCAGGAACGGGAAGGCCAGCATGGTGTCGGTGAGGCGTGACACCGCACTGTCCGCGAACCGGCCGTAGTAGCCGCCGAGCAGTCCCAGCGGTACGCCGACGACGAAGGCCAGCACGACGGCGACCAGGCCGACCTGCATGGAGGCGCGGGCGCCGTGGACGATGCGGGAGAGCTGGTCGCGGCCGAGGTCGTCGGTGCCCAGCCAGTGCGCCCAGCTGGGTTCGGCGAGTACGTTCCCGAAGTCGGGCTGCGCCGGGTCGTACGGGGCGATGAGCGGGGCGAACAGGGCGGCGAGGATGAAGACGGCGGCGATGACCGCGCCGGTGAGGGCGAGCCGGTTGCGGCGCAGGGCGCGGAGCTTGCCGCCGCCCCGCCTCCTGCGCTCGGTCACCGGTGGCGGGGTGGGGAGCGCCGAGGTCTCTGGGGTCGCTGTGGTCACCGGGCACCTCCGAGCCGGATGCGCGGGTCGATGACCGAATAGACCACGTCGACCAGCAGATTGATGAGGATGTACGCGGCGGAGGTGCAGAGCACCACGGCCTGGAGCGTCGCGTAGTCACGGGTGAAGACGGCGTCGATGGTGAGCTTGCCGAAGCCGGGCAGGACGAAGATCTGCTCGGTGACGACGGCGCCGGAGATCAGATGGCCGAGCTGGAGGCCGAGCACGGTCACCACGGTGACGAGCGAGTTGCGCAGCGCGTGTCCGCCGATGACGGAGCGCCTGGACAGGCCCTTGGCGCGGGCGGTGCGGACGTAGTCGGCGGAGAGCGAGTCGAGCATCGCGGCGCGGGTCTGCCGCATCACGACCGCGGCGAGCCCTGAGCCGAGCACGATCGCGGGCAGCACCATGCGGCGCAGGTTGTCGATCGGATCGGTGCCGAAGGGGACGTATCCGGAAGCGGCGAACACGGGGACGGCGATGGCGAATCCGAGGACGAGCACGATGCCGAGCCAGAAGGTCGGGATGGAGAGGCCGATCAGCGCGATGGCGTTGGCGAGCCACTCCTCCGGCTTCCCGCGCCGTACGGCGGCGACGACTCCGGCGCCGATGCCGACGACGATGGCCAGGAGCAGGGAGAGAGCGGCCAGTTCCAGGGTGACGGGCAGGGCCTGTGCGATGGCGTCGGCGACCGGGAGTCCGGTACGGGAGGAGGTGCCGAGGTCTCCGGTGAGGGCGTGGCCGATGAACCGTCCGTACTGGACCACGACGTTGTCGTTGAGCCCGTAGCTCTCGCGGATCGCGGCGAGCGCCTCGGGGCTGCGCTCCTCCCCGGCCAGGGCGAGCGCCGGGTCGCCGGGCAGCGCCCGGATTCCGGCGAAGACCACGATGCTGACGAGGAAGAGGGTGATGAGGGACTGCCGCAGGCGCGTCAG
Source organism: Streptomyces sp. TSRI0281 (assembly GCF_001905125.1). Taxonomy (GTDB): domain Bacteria; phylum Actinomycetota; class Actinomycetes; order Streptomycetales; family Streptomycetaceae; genus Streptomyces. The sequence continues at coordinate 66,375 of NZ_LWLE01000020.1, forward strand.
CAGGTATTTCGTCATCGGGTGTACCCCGCAGTCTTGACCCGGACCAGTCCGTCGCCGTAGACGCGGATGCCCGCGACGTCCTTGGTGGCGACGACGTAGTTCTTCTGCCGGTAGAGGTAGATCATCGCGTGGGCGTCCTGGACGCGACGGGTGAGTTCGTTGTAGATCCCGGTGCGCCGGGCCGGGTCGGCAACGGTGCGGCCCTGGGCGATCAGCCGGTCGATCTCCGGGTCGCCGAGTCCGTAGGCGTTCATGGCGCCCGCGGTCTTGAGGAAGTTGGAGACGTTGCCGTCCGGGTCGAGCCGGCCGGACCAGCCGCTGGTGAAGACGTCGTAGTCACCGGCGTCGGTCTCCGCGAGCATGGTGGCGTACTCGGTGGGCCGCAGCGTCAGCTCGAAGCCCGCCTCCTTGACCATGGCCTGGAGGACCTGGCCGACGCGCCCCTGTTCGGGGGTGGTGGAGGTCTTCAGCTCGATCCTGACCGGGGTCTTGACCCCGGCGTCCTTCAGCAGCTTCCTGGCCTTGGCGACATCGCGCCGGGGGCAGTCCTCCGGTTCGATGCCGGGGGCGATGGCGGACTGCGGGGAGAGCGGACCGCAGGCCGGTTCGTACATGCCCTGGAAGACGACCTTGTTGATCAGGTCACGGTCGATGGCGAGCTCGAAGGCTTCCCTGACGCGGACGTCCCGGGCGAGCGGGGTGTCGAGTTTCCCGGGCTTCTGTCCGAGGCCGTTCACGTTGCCGACGTTGAGGCCGATGCCCTGGTAGCCGAGGGAGGGTGAGTTGAACAGCTGGAGCTTCGGCTCGGTCAGCGCGCTCCGTACGTCGACGGGGCCCATCTGGTCGCCGATCTGGAGGTCGCCGGAGCGCAGGTTGGCGAGGCGGACATTGCCGTCGGGGATGGGTTTGTAGACGACGCCGTCCAGGTGGACCTTGTCGGCGTCGTAGTAGTGCGGGTCCTTCTTGAGCACGATCCGGTCGCCGCCGACGCGCTCGACGAAGCGGAAGGGGCCGACGCAGGAGGGGTGGTTGGTGAAGTCCTTCCCGTACTTCTTGAGCGCGGTCGGTGACATCACCATCCCGGCCCGGTCGGCGAGCACACCGGTGAGGGGTACGTAGGGGTGGTCGAGGACCATGCGGACGGTGAGCGGTCCGGCGGCCAGCGCCGTGCGGACCGGGGCCAGCTCGGTGCCGCGCGCCGATCCGGGAAGGTCGCGGTGGCGCAGCAGCGAGGTGACGACCGCCTTCGCGTCGAGCCGGGTTCCGTCGCTGAACGTCAGGCCGGGGCGCACCCGCAGGGTGACGGTGCGGCCGTCGGCCGAGACATCGGGGAGCGCGGCGGCGAGCTGCGGCACTACGGTGCCGTCCGCGTCGATGTCGTAGAGCTTCTCGCACATACCGGCGAAGACCGTGCGGCCCACGAGGGTCTGGGCAAGGGTGGGGTCCAGTTTGTCCGGGTCGGAGTTGAGAGCCACGGTGAGTGTCCCGCCGTCGCGTACGGACCGGTCGTCGGTCTTCCGTACACCGCCGACCTCGGTCGCCGAGGACTGCAACGACGCGCAGCCCGAGGTGAGGGACACCAACGCAACTGCCACCAGGGCAACCGCTTTTCGGCGCACGAGGGCCTACCTCCCGCCAGGGGTGATCAAGGGAATATCGCAGACCGTATTTCGCATACAGTCCGCAAGGCAAGAGGTCCGCCCACATAGCGGACAGGATTTTCCTGACGATCGGATAACGGAGCCGCGGATCGAAGCTGCGGACCGGGGCCGCGGATCGGAGCCGTGGACCGGGCTACGGGCCGGAGCGGCGTGGACCGGGGCCGCGGATCACCAGGCGCGGGCGGCTCGCACCAGGTGGTCGCGGACGCGGGCGACATCGGGGTTGGCGGTGGAGCCGGGGCGCTGGACCAGGTACGCGGTGTTGAACGGGGGGTCCACGGGCTCATGCAGTGCGACGAGGGCACCCGAGGCCAGTTCGGCCCGGCAGAGATAACGGGGCAGCACCGTGAAGCCCGCCCCCGCCGTGACGGCCGACAGAACGCCGCGCAGGTCGGGGACGGTGAGAGCGGCCTGAACGCTGAGACGCCCGCCGAAGACATGGCGCCAGTAGCGGCGGGCGATGGGCAGGTCCTCGGCGTACGTGACCAGCGGGACGCCGTGCAGCACGGCGGGGCCTTCGGCGGCGATCCGCGCCGGGCCGCCCGTGCGCGCCGCCCAGACGGGCGCGGCCACCAGCACGAACTCCTCGTCCATCAGGGGCACCGACGCCAGGGCCCGCCCGCGCGGCCGGGCCGTGGCGATGACCAGGTCGTGGCGGCCCGCGCGCAACTCGTCCAGGAGCGGGTCGGTGAGGCCGGTGACCACCCGCAGCCGTACGCCGTCGGCCACCAGGGACGCCAGCGCGGGCAGCACCTGCACGCACATCGCCTCGGCCGGGCCCGCCAGATGTACGGGCTCGGCCGGGCGCTCCTCGTCCGGCGAGCCGAGGCCGCCGCCCGCTACTGCGGCGAGGGCGTCGAGCGGGGCGTCGACCCTGGCGGCGAGTTCGTCCGCGAAGGGCGAGGCGGCGACACCGCGCGGCAGCCGCTCGAACAGCTCACGGCCCAGCTGCCGCTCCAGGGACCGGATCTGCGTGGTGACCGTCGGCTGCGACAGGCCGAGCAGGCGCGCGGCGGCGGTGAACGATCCGGACCGATGGACGGCGAGGAAGGTACGCAGGAGATTCAGGTCCGCCGGACGGCCGGGTACTGCGGCTGTCCGGCCCAGTCCCGCCAACCCATTGGATTCCTTATTTCTCACAGAGGCAAGCCTATGGGAAACCTATGGGTCGCCCGGCCTACGGTCGGAGGCATCAGCGACCCGACCTTCGGAGACATGTGACATGGCAAAGATCCTTTTCGTGGTGACCGGTGCCGACCACTGGACACTGGCCGATGGAACCAAGCACCCGACCGGCTTCTGGGCCGAGGAAGCCGTCGCTCCGTACGAGGCGTTCAAGGCCGCCGGCCACGAGGTCGTCGTCGCCACTCCCGGCGGGGTCGTCCCGACCGTGGACCGGGGCAGCCTCGCCCCTGAGGTCAATGGCGGCCAGGAGGGTGCCGACCGCGTCGCCGCGGGACTCGACGCGTTCACCGAGTTGCGCAGGCCGATCGCGCTGGAGGGCGTGGACCTCGACGCGTACGACGCCGTCTTCTACCCCGGCGGCCACGGGCCCATGGAGGACCTCGCGGTCAACGCCGACTCCGGGAGGCTGCTCACCGAGGCCCTGGCGTCCGGCAAGCCGCTCGGTGTCGTCTGCCACGCACCGGCCGCACTGCTCGCCGCCACCGGGCCCGACGGCGTCAACGCGTTCGCCGGATACCGGCTCACCGGCTTCACCAACGCCGAGGAGCGCCAGGCCGGTCTGGCCGACAAGGCCAAGTGGCTGCTTCAGGACCGCCTCGTGGAGATCGGCGCCGACTTCCAGGAGAGCGAGCCGTGGGCCCCGTTCGTCATCGTCGACCGCAACTTGGTCACCGGACAGAACCCCGCGTCCTCCGCACCGCTGGCCGCCGAGCTGGTCAAGAAGCTGGCAGCCTGAGGAACGGGCACGCACGACGGGCACCCCGAGCCGGGCGGGGCGGGGCGGACAGGCTCGTTGCTCGGCTCGGCTCGGCTCGTTGCTCAGCTGGACTCGGCTCATCGCTCAGCTGGGCCCGGCGCTCAGCTCAACTGCGCACTCGGCTCGGGGCGTCAGGTCCAGGCGTTGAGCACGGGCGGTTCACAGAGCTCGAAGACCACGTCGCCCTCGTCCGGGCCGGCACCGGCCACGGGCCGCACCCGCGCACCGGCCGCCACCAGGTGCGGAGCGACGCCCACGACACGGCAGCGGAACACGAACCCTTCGGAGAACCGCACGAGGGACTCGTTGCGCGCCGCTTCCGTGTAGCGGTGCACCACCGCGCTCCGTACGACGACCCCGTGTCCGGTGCCGCGTTCGGGCTCCAGATCGCTCGACGCGCACACCGGGCACAGCAGCCGGCGGAAGGAGGCGGTGCCGCACCAGCGGCAGCGGTGGTAGGACAGGCCGCACTCTTCGTGCGCGCTCCGGACGGTGCCAATTCCTGTCTGGGACACGGCTCTACCCCCTGCGCTCGGCTCGGACGCGCCGCACCTCGATGTCGGCGCGTCCGCACCATATGGCACTGAGTGCCGAGTGGTAAAGGCACTGAGTGCCTATTCTTCGGCCGAACCCTGGCCCACGACCGACTCGATCTGCTGCACGACGCGCCACATCGGGGTGCCCTTCGGGGCGACCATGACGATGACCTCGTTGCCGCCGGACGCCACCGCCCGGACCGGCACGGGACGCTCGACGCCACTCCCCCACACATCCCGCACCATCCCCAGGGCGTGGTCCACGGCGGCCTCGGGATCACCCGCACCACCCGAACGCAGCCACAGCCGCAGCCCGTTGTTGTGCGCGGCGACCACCGAAGCGGCGATCACCTCGGCGCGCAGGGCCTCGTCCCCCGTCTCACCGAACCGGCCGCGCAGATGACCGGCCAGCGCCTGCTCGTAGCGCCGCACCACGGAGAGTTCGTACGTACGCAGACCGGGCACCTCACGGGTGAGCCGGTAACGCTGCACGGAGAACTGGGGGTTGACGGAATACATGCGCAGCACGATCCGGGCGGCATCGCACACGGCGGCCACCGGATCACTGTCGTCGACGGCGGCCAGAAAGGCCGTCACCTCGGCGAGGCAGCTCTCGTGATCGGGGAAGACCGCATCCTCCTTGGAGGGGAAGTAGCGGAAGAACGACCGGCGCCCGACCCCGGCCCGCGCCACGATGTCGTCCACCGTGGTCTGCTCGAAACCGCGCTCCAGAAAGAGCTGGAAGGCCGCCTGGGCGAGCACCTCCCGCATGGGGGCCTTCTTCTCTGGTCTGCGCGCCTCGGTCATGCGGCGAAACGTAGCACCGCAAGGACAGCTTTGGCACTAGGTACCTTTACAGAGGGTACTGAGTGCCATAATCTCGTTTCCACGAACCACACCCAGGTAGGAGAGCCGGCGTGAGCTTGAGGATCGTTGTCTGTGTGAAGTATGTGCCCGACG
>NZ_LWLE01000021.1 GCF_001905125.1 Streptomyces sp. TSRI0281
GGGAAAGCCCCGTACCGCAAGGTACGGGGCTTTTCTGCGTTCACCGGCCTTTCGCCGGTGCTCGCGTACCCCTGTGCATCCGTCGGCGGTCGCTGAGGGTAGGGTCAGGGGGCATCATTGGCACGTTCTTCACAGGAGGCCCCCGGGTGGAGGTCCAGGAGACTCGGGTTCAGACGGACCGGGTCCTCACCATCCCCAATATTCTCAGCATGGCTCGCCTGGTCGGCGTACCGCTCTTCCTGTGGCTGATTCTCCGCCCTGTGTTCGGTGGGCCAACCAGTGACGGCTGGGCCCTGTTGGTGCTGATGCTCAGCGGCATCAGCGACTATCTCGACGGCAAGCTCGCGCGCCGGTGGAACCAGATCAGCAGCCTCGGGCGGCTCCTGGACCCGGCTGCTGACCGCCTCTACATCCTTTCGACTCTTGTCGGGCTCACCTGGCGGGAGATCCTTCCGCTTTGGCTCACGGCCGCACTTCTGGCCCGAGAGCTGATGTTGCTGGTGATGGTGGGAATCCTGCGTCGCCATGGCTATCCGCCGCCGCAGGTGAACTTCCTCGGGAAAGCTGCAACGTTCAACCTGATGTACGCGTTCCCCTTGTTGCTGCTCAGCGATGGAAGTGGTTGGCTGGCAACGCTGGCCGCCATTTTCGGATGGGCGTTCGCAGGATGGGGTACAACTCTCTATTGGTGGGCAGGGATCCTCTACGTGGTTCAGGTCCGCCGGCTCGTCAAGGCGGATGCAGTAGCCGATTGAGCTCGTTGATGCGGTGTCGCGCAGTGTGGCCGGCCCGCGGTTGATGTCTTGGAACCTGCCCCGACGGGCACAGTCGGCTAGCCGTCGTCTCTTCTAGGAGGACGTTTCCGACATGAAGGCCGTCGTGATGGCTGGTGGAGAAGGCACTCGCCTTCGCCCCATGACCTCAAGCATGCCCAAGCCGCTATTGCCCGTGGCCAATCGGCCGATCATGGAGCATGTGCTGCGGCTGCTCAAGCGGCATGGGCTCAATGAGACAGTCGTAACCGTCCAGTTCCTCGCCTCTCTCGTCAAGAACTATTTCGGCGACGGCGAAGAACTCGGGATGGAGCTCACCTACGCCAACGAGGAGAAGCCACTCGGCACCGCAGGGAGCGTGAAGAATGCCGAGGAAGCGCTCAAGGACGATACGTTCCTCGTCATTTCCGGTGACGCACTCACGGACTTCGACCTGACCGACCTCATCGCCTTCCACAAAGCGAAGGGCGGGCTGGTCACGGTCTGTCTGACGAGGGTCCCCAATCCACTGGAATTCGGGATCACGATCGTGGACGAGGACGGACAGGTCGAGCGTTTCCTGGAGAAGCCCACCTGGGGCCAGGTCTTCTCGGACACCGTCAATACGGGCATCTATGTCATGGAGCCCGAGGTATTCGACTACGTCCAGGCCGACACCTCCGTGGACTGGTCGGGTGATGTCTTCCCCCAGCTCATGAAGGAAGGCAAGCCGATCTACGGCTATATCGCCGAGGGCTACTGGGAAGACGTGGGCACCCACGAGAGCTATGTGAAGGCCCAGGCCGATGTGCTGGAGCGCAAGGTCGACGTCGAAATCGACGGCTTCGAGATCTCGCCCGGCGTATGGGTCGCCGAGGGCGCGGAGGTCCACCCGGACGCCGTGCTGCGCGGGCCGCTCTACATCGGTGACTACGCCAAGATCGAGGCGGATGTCGAAATCCGCGAGCACACGGTCATCGGGTCGAACGTCGTCGTGAAGACGGGGGCGTTCCTGCACAGGGCGGTGGTGCACGACAACGTGTACATCGGCCAGCACAGCAACCTGCGAGGCTGTGTGATCGGAAAGAACACCGACATCATGCGGGCGGCCCGCATCGAGGACGGCGCCGTCATCGGCGACGAGTGTCTGGTCGGTGAGGAATCGATCATTCAGGGCAATGTGCGGGTGTACCCGTTCAAGACCATCGAAGCCGGCGCCTTCGTCAATACCTCGGTGATCTGGGAGTCCCGCGGGCAGGCGCATCTGTTCGGCGCCCGTGGCGTCTCCGGAATCCTGAACGTCGAGATCACCCCCGAACTGGCGGTGCGGCTGGCAGGTGCCTATGCCACGACGCTGAAGAAGGGCTCGACGGTCACGACGGCGCGTGACCACTCGCGTGGTGCCCGTGCGCTGAAACGGGCGGTCATCTCCGCTCTCCAGGCCAGTGCCATCGACGTCAGGGACCTGGAGAACGTGCCGTTGCCCGTGGCCCGCCAGCAGACAGCACGGGGCAGCGCGGGCGGCATCATGATTCGTACGTCCCCCGGAGTGCCCGACTCGGTGGACATCATGTTCTTCGACGAACGGGGCGCCGATCTCTCCCAGGCGCGACAGCGCAAGCTGGACCGGGTCTATGCCCGCCAGGAATACCGCAGGGCCTTCCCCGGTGAGATCGGGGACCTGTACTTCCCGTCCAGTGTCTTCGACTCGTACACCGGTTCCCTGCTCCGTAACGTCGACACCACCGGTATCGCCGAGGCGGCGCTCAAGGTCGTCGTCGATGCCTCCAACGGCAGTGCGGGGCTCGTTCTGCCCAGCCTGCTCGGGCGGCTCGGTGTGGACGCGCTGACCATCAACCCGGGGCTCGACGAGTCGCGTCCCACCGAGTCGGCCGAGACCCGGCGGGCCGGGCTCGTGCGGCTCGGCGAGATCGTGTCCTCGGCGCGGGCCGCGTTCGGGGTGCGGTTCGACCCCGTGGGCGAGCGTCTGTCGCTGGTCGACGAGCGCGGCCGGATCATCGAGGACGACCGGGCTCTGCTCGTGATGCTCGATCTGGTGGCCGCCGAGCGGCGCAGCGGGCGGGTGGCCCTGCCCGTGACGACCACACGCGTCGCCGAGCAGGTGGCGGCGTACCACGGCACACAGGTGGAGTGGACGACCACCTCACCCGACGACCTGACCAGGGTGGGCCGCGAGGAGACCACCATCTTCGGAGGAGACGGTCGCGGCGGCTTCATCGTTCCCGAATTCAGCAGTGTTTTCGACGGCGCCGCCGCTTTCGTGCGGCTGATCGGACTCGTCGCGCGTACGCAGCTCACGCTCAGCCAGATCGATGCCCGCATTCCGCGCGCCCATGTGCTGCGGCGCGACCTGGCGACGCCCTGGGCGGTCAAGGGGCTCGTCATGCGGCGTGTGGTCGAGGCCGCGGGGGACCGCAGCGTGGACACCACGGACGGGGTCCGGGTGGTCGAGGCGGACGGACGGTGGGTGATGGTGCTGCCCGACCGGGCGGAGGCCGTCACGCATCTGTGGGCCGAAGGGCCCGACGACGCCTCGGCGCAGGCCCTGCTCGACGAGTGGTCGGCGATCGTGGACAGCGCGGGCAACTGATGTGAGGGCGGTGCACCGGGAGTTGTCGTGCCACGGCTCCCGGTGTACCGGTGGGGCCATTCGGCGGTAGCCGTAGTGACGTGCGACGATGTGCGGCATGTCGCAGCAGCCCCCCGATCGGAGCACCGTCCCGCCACCCGCACGCCCCGACGCTTCCATGTCGCTGCTGACCAATGTGATGGACCACAGTCTCGACGACGGGTACGCCGAGGCGACGGCCCGTCGCAAGGCCGACGGGAGCGCGGGGCTGCCCCGCACGCTCAAGTCGAAACTGGGTCTGGCGGCCGGACTGGTGGTGGCGGCTCTGGTGGTCACCCTCGGTGCCGCCGAGGCGAGGGTGTCGGCGCCGGTCGTGGCCAAGGAGCGCGAAGAGCTCATCGACCGCATCGACGCGGAGACCAGCGCGGCGGACACGCTGGAGTCGGACGTCGAGGAACTGCGCGCCGATGTGGGCGAGCGGCAGCGCAAGGCGCTCGAACAGCACGGCGGGGACCAGGGCCAGCTCGTGGCGCTGCTGTCCGGTGCCACCCCGGTCGAGGGGCCCGGTGTGAAGCTCGTCGTCGACGACGCCAAGGACACCGACCAGGGCGGTGGCGGGCCGCGTGAGTCGACCGGCTTCGCCGACACCGGGCGGGTGCGCGACCGGGACATGCAACGCGTCGTCAACGGCCTCTGGGAGTCGGGCGCGGAGGCCATCGCCATCAACGGCCAGCGACTGACAGCACTGTCGGCGATCCGCGCGGCGGGCGACGCCATACTGGTCGACAACAGACCGCTCGTGCCGCCGTACACGGTGCTCGCGGTGGGGGACGGCAAGAAGCTCAGCGCCGCGTTCCAGGACAGCGCCGACGGTCAGTATCTGCACGCGTTGCAGGAGAGCTTCGATATCCGTACCAGCATTTCCAGTCAGGGGAAGGTGCGGCTTCCGGCTGCGCCGAGCCTGATCGTCCGTACAGCAGAGCCGAAGTCCGCCGGCACCGGCAGTGGCGCGGCAGACACAGGGAAGGGCACATCGTGATCGCCGTACTGGGCCTCGTGGTGGGAGTCGTGGTCGGACTGTTGGTCCGGCCCGAGGTGCCGGCGGTGGTCGAGCCCTATCTGCCGATCGCCGTGGTGGCCGCGCTCGACGCCGTATTCGGGGGGCTGCGGGCCATGCTCGACGGCATCTTCGTCGACAAGGTCTTCGTGGTGTCGTTCCTGTCCAACGTCGTGGTGGCCGCGCTGATCGTGTTCCTCGGCGACAAACTGGGTGTCGGTGCCCAGCTCTCCACCGGTGTGGTGGTGGTGCTCGGCATCCGGATCTTCTCCAACGCCGCCGCCATCCGCCGGCACGTCTTCCGGGCTTGAGGCCGATGAGTAACGAAGAATCCCCCCGCAACGAGGAGCGCACCGGCGACGAGCCGGTCGACGCACCCGCGCCCGCACGCCAGGAGATCTCCGGACGCCAGCGGCTGCTGGCCGGTCTGTGGCCGCCCCGGGTGAGCCGTGCTCAACTCATCGTGGCGCTCCTGTTGTTCGTCCTCGGTCTGGGGCTGGCCATCCAGGTCCGGTCCAACAGCGACAACAGCGCCCTGCGTGGCGCGCGGCAGGAGGACCTGGTCCGGATCCTGGACGAGGTCGACGACCGGACGCAGCGTCTGGAGGACGAGAAGCAGCGTCTGGACGATCAGCGTACGGAGCTGGAGAACAGCTCCGACCAGGCCGAGGAGGCCCGGAAGCAGACGCTGGAAAAGGAGCGGCAGCTCGGTATCCTCGCCGGTACTGTGGCCGCGCACGGCCCCGGCATCACGTTGACGATCAACGATCCCGGTAGTGCTGTCGCGGCCGACATGCTGCTCGACGCCATCCAGGAGCTTCGTGCGGCCGGTGCCGAGGCGATCGAGGTCAACGGCGTGCGCGTGGTGGCCAATACGTACTTCGCCGGGGACGGCGGTGACATCCAGGTCGACGGGAAGAAGATCGAAGCACCTTATGAGTTCAAGGTGATCGGTAAGCCGCAGGATCTGGAGCCGGCGCTCAACATTCCCGGCGGTGTGGTCCAGACGCTGGAGAAGGAGCAGGCCACCGCTGTTGTCGAGCGGTCGGAAGACATCGTCGTGGACGCCTTGCGACCGGCGAAGCAGCCTGACTACGCTCGGTCGTCGTCGCAGTGAGCCACCGGCGCATGGGGGCGGAAGGACACGGGCAGGAGGTTGCGGGGGGTCGGCGCTACGGATTGGTGGCGCGTGGTGGAAACTGTCGGGTGGATACGGACGTTGTGAAGATGTCCGGGTCGGCAGGTGTGTTCATTCAGGGTTCGTCCTGCCCCACGGGCGGGTCTATGTCGGTCAAGGGGAATCGCCCGTGAAGTTTTTTGCGAAGTTGTTCGGAAAGAGTGCCCGCGAGGACAGCAACAGCGCTGCCCGCCACCGTGCTCCGCGCCAAGGCCAGGGCGAGGAGCAGGGCGGGGAGCGTCCGCTCTTCCGCGATGAAGTATCCGGTTCCGCCGGTGACGTCCCGGGTGCGCCCGGCGTGCCGTCCGGTGACCCCGCCGGTGCCGGACGCATAGGTTCCGGCGCACCGTCGGGCTCGTCCGCGCCGGTCTGTACGAGGTGTGGGCACCGTAACGCGGAGGCCAGCCGTTTCTGCTCCAACTGCGGTGCGCCGCTGCGGGGCGGTATCCCCGAGCGTGCCTCGGAGACGACGTCGACGATCTCGATCTCCGGTCTTGAGGCGTACGAGGCGGAGGCGACGGGCCAGACCGCCCTGCCTTCCCTTTCGCCGGAGGCTCAGGCGGCCGTCGACGCCCTGCCGGGCGGTTCCGCGCTGCTGGTGGTGCGCCGCGGCCCGAACTCCGGCAGCCGCTTCCTGCTGGACGGGGATCTGACCACGGCCGGCCGGCACCCGCAGAGCGACATCTTCCTCGACGATGTGACCGTGTCGCGGCGTCATGTGGAGTTCCGCAGGAACCCGGACGGTAGTTTCACCGTGAGTGATGTCGGCAGCCTCAACGGCACCTATGTCAACCGTGAGCGCATCGATTCCGTCGCGCTGTCCAATGGCGACGAAGTCCAGATCGGTAAGTACCGGCTGGTCTTCTACCCGAGCCAGCGGGGCGTGTGACCCTTCCCCCACTCCGTCCGGGGGGACCCCCAGGAAGGCCCATGCTGCGAACACCGACAGGCGGTGCCGGTCACGGCACCGCCACCGCGGACGCCCGCTCGATGAGCATCGGTACGGTGCTTCTCCAGCTGCGCGACGAGTTTCCCGAAGTCACCATCTCCAAGATCCGATTTCTGGAAGCCGAGGGGCTCATCGAGCCGCAGCGGACGCCTTCCGGGTACCGGAAGTTCAGCCCCGGCGATATCGAGCGGCTCGCGCAGGTGCTCCGGATGCAGCGGGACCACTATCTTCCGCTGAAGGTCATCCGGGGGCATCTCGAAGCCCTGGCCAGGGGGGAGCAGCCCGCGCTGCCCACCCCGGGCGGCCAGCGGGATCTCACCGAGGGCCTGTGGGACTCCGGCCTCGGTACGCCGACCGCCGTGCGGATCGGGCGCGCCGAGCTGCTCGCGGCGGCCGAGGTCGGCGAGGAGCAGCTCGACGAGTGGGAGTCGTACGGGCTGATCGTGCCGATGCCGGAGGGCGGCTACGACGCCGAGGCGGTCACCGTGGCGAGACTTGTGGCGGATCTGGGGCGATTCGGCCTGGAACCTCGTCATCTGCGGGCCATGAGGGCGTCGGCCGACCGTGAGGCCGGACTGATCGAACAGGTGGTCGCGCCCTTGCGCCGGCACCGGAATCCGCAGACCAGAGCCCATGCGGAGGCCACCGCTACGGAGCTCGCGGAGCTCTCCGTGAGGCTGCACGCAGCCCTGGTGCAGACGGCTCTGCAGGTCCGGCTCCACTGACCATGGAGGAGCCCGACTACCCAAACATGGCGGGCACGTCCTAGGGTTGCTGTGTGAACGAGCTTGACGTTGTCGGTGTCCGGGTGGAAATGCCCTCCAACCAACCGATCGTTCTCCTGCGTGAAGTGGGAGGCGACCGGTACCTCCCCATTTGGATCGGTCCTGGGGAGGCGACCGCGATCGCCTTCGCTCAGCAGGGAATGGCTCCGGCCAGGCCGCTGACCCATGATCTTTTCAAGGATGTGCTTGAGGCCGTCGGCCAGGAGCTCACCGAGGTCCGCATCACGGACCTCCGCGAAGGCGTCTTCTACGCGGAGCTGGTCTTCGCCAGCGGGGTCGAGGTGAGCGCCCGGCCGTCCGACGCCATAGCGCTCGCCCTGCGGACCGGAACGCCGATCTACGGCAGTGACGGTGTGCTGGACGACGCGGGGATCGCCATCCCCGACGAGCAGGAGGACGAGGTGGAGAAGTTCCGCGAATTCCTCGACCAGATCTCGCCGGAGGACTTCGGTACCAACAGTCAGTGACCGTCCCGCAGGGGTGTCGTCAGCGCATCCGACAAGCCTTTCCCGGTAGCGAGACACGGGAAACCACCCTCAGGGTGATTATCACTCGGCGTGCCGAGTGTGGCGATCGTTGACGCACCCCAAGTGACTGCCTACCTTCGAGTGGGCAGGTCAAGGACGGAGGTCGGCGTGAGAAGCAGCGGCGACGGTACGGCAGCGGGCGGGCCGTATCCGCAGCACGGCAGTGCAGCCGACCACACCATCAGGCAGCCGGTTCAGCCGGCTGCGGTGGCGGTGGAAGGCGTGGCAGCAGCGAGTGATATCGGCTATCGCGGACCGACGGCATGTGCGGCGGCGGGGATCACCTACCGCCAGCTCGACTACTGGGCGCGCACGGGGCTGGTGGAGCCGAGCGTGCGTCCGGCGTACGGCTCGGGTACCCAGCGTCTCTACAGTTTCCGGGACGTGGTCCTTCTCAAGATCGTCAAGCGGTTCCTGGACACCGGGGTCGCTCTGCAGAACATCCGCACGACGGTCCAGCATCTGCGGGCCCGGGGGTTCCAGGATCTAGAGCGGATGACCCTGATGAGCGACGGTGCGACGGTCTACGAGTGCTCCTCGCCCGCCGAGGTCGTGGCCCTGCTGCAGGGCGGGCAGGGGATCTTCGGGATCGCCGTCGGTGTGGTGTGGCGGGACGTGGACGCGGCGCTGTCCCAGTTGCACGGCGAGCGGATCGACACCGGCGAGACGCTGGTCGGCAACAACCCCACCGATGAACTCGCGCGTCGGCGCAACCGCGCCGGATGAGCGGCTGACCGGACCGGCGGCAGCGGCCAGGACCGCCCGGCACCCCGCACGGGGTGCCGGGCGGTCGCGTTGTCAGTGGCGTAGGGCAGCATCGGTGAGGTGAGAGCCGCGCCCACCATCCTCCATCTGGACATGGATGCCTTCTACGCCTCGGCGGAGCAGGCAGCCAAGCCGAGTCTGCGCGGCAAGGCGGTGGTCGTCGGTGGGCTCGGGCCGCGCGGAGTGGTCGCCACCGCGTCGTACGAGGCGCGGCGCCTGGGCGTGCACTCGGCGATGCCGACGGCGCAGGCCCGCCGGCTGGCACCGAACGCGGCCTACCTCGTGCCGCGCTTCGCGCTGTACCGGACCGTGAGCGACCAGGTGATGGAGCTGCTGGGCAGGCTGTCACCGTTGGTGGAGCCGCTCAGCCTGGACGAGGCATTCGTCGATCTGGAGGCGGGCGGGGTCGCGGACGACTCGGAGTCGGCCCGGGTGATGGGCGAGCAGCTGCGTGCCGCCATCCACGCGGTGACGGGGCTCAGTGGATCCGTCGGGCTCGCCGGGTCCAAGATGCTCGCCAAGATCGCCTCGGAGGAGGCCAAACCGGACGGACTGCTGCTGATCGAGCCGGGCACCGAACGGGAGCTGCTGGCGCCGATGCCGGTGCGGATCCTGCCGGGAGTGGGCCCTGCCACCGGGGACCATCTGCGGCGGGCCGGTATGACCACCGTCCACGACCTGGCCGAGGCGGGCGAGGCGGAGCTCGTACGGCTGGTGGGCAGGGCTCACGGTGTCTCGCTGTACCGGATGGCCCTGGGGCTGGACGACCGTCCCGTGGTCGCCGAGCGGGACGCCAAATCCGTATCGGTCGAGGACACCTTCGACATCGACCTGCACGACCGGGTACGGGTGCGCACGGAGGTGGAGCGGCTGGCGGGCCGGTGCGTGGAGCGGCTGCGGGCCGCGGAGCGCTCCGGACGCACGGTGGTGCTCAAGGTGCGCCGGTACGACTTCTCGACCCTGACCCGCTCCGAGACCCTCAGAGGGCCCACGGACGACCCCACAGTGGTGCGTGAGGCGGCCGCCAGGCTGCTGGAGGCAGTGGACACCACTGGGGGCGTACGGCTCCTGGGAGTGGGCGTCACGGGGCTCGCCGACTTCACCCAGGAGGATCTCTTCGCGCAGGCGGCCGATGCCCGGCACGCGGCGGAAGCGGAGGCCGAGGCGGAGGCACAGGAAGGCGCGGCGTCGGACGGCGGCACGGCGGACACCGGGGCCACCGTCGAGGAAGCGGCGCTGGAGAGCGCCGAGCCGCCGGCCGCCCGGCGCTGGCCGTCCGGGCACGACGTACGGCACGCGGTGCACGGCCACGGCTGGGTGCAGGGGAGCGGGGTGGGCCGGGTGACGGTCCGGTTCGAGGAGCCGGGCGACGAACCCGGCCGGGTACGTACGTTCCGCGTCGACGACCCGGAGCTGAGTCCGGCCGATCCGCTGCCGCTGGTGCGGGACCCCGCGGACTACTCCTCCTGGCCGGCCAGTCTGCCGAAGTCCCGGTCCGGACCGGTCTCCTCCGTGGGCGGGGAGTCAAGCCCGTAATGGCGGTAGAGCTGCAGTTCCTGCTCCGGGGAGAGATGCCGGCCGACGCCGAAGTCCGGCGCGTCCTTGATCAACGCCCGGTCGAAGGGGATCCGCAGCGAATCCCCGACGAACTCGCTGGGTTCCAGGGGGACGAAGGCGTCTCTGCTGAAGAGTCCGGTGCGCACGGCCGCCCACTCCGGGACTCCGGTCGCATCGTCCAGATAGACCTCATCAACCGTTCCGATCTTGGCGCCCTTGCGGTCGAACGCCTTGCGGCCGATCAGGCTGCGCGGATCGATGTCGGTCTGCACGGTGCCTCCCACTGGTCGCAACTGCTCGGGTGGTCGCAACTACTCCACAAGCACTACAAAAGTGCAGATCTCGGGCATCGGCCACTTGAGAAATCCGGCCCGGACCCCGCTGGTAGGCTGGCATATGGCTGCTGACCCCGTGCGGGAGAGTCCTCCGGTGCAGAATCCGGAGGCGCCGAAGGAGCAAATCCTCCCCGGAATCTCTCAGGCCCCCGTACCGCACGGACGAGGTCACTCTGGAAAGCAGGGCGGGTTTCGTGCGGGCATGTGCCGGGACGGATCCCTCCCTCACCGACGGTGAAAGCCGGTGCGCCGTGAGGCGGGCCGGTGAAGCTCTCAGGTTGAGATGACAGAGGGGGAGGCCGTTCGGGCACCCACGCCGTGGTGCCCCTCGCAGGTCGTGACAGACCAGGAGGCCTCCATCATGACCCCCCGTCGCACCCCGCTCTCCCAGCTGGAACAGGGCATTCCGTTCGAGCAGCGCCACATAGGGCCCGATGGTGCGGCCCAGGCGAAGATGCTCGCCCAGGTCGGCTACGGCTCGCTCGACGAGCTCACCGCCGCCGCGGTGCCCGACGTGATCAAGAGCGCGGAGGCCCTGAACCTTCCGTCGGCCCGTACCGAGGCCGAGGTGCTGGCCGAACTGCGCTCGCTCGCCGACCGCAACCAGGTGCTCGCCCCGATGATCGGGCTCGGCTACTACGGCACGTTCACCCCGCCGGTGATCCTGCGCAACGTCATGGAGAACCCCGCCTGGTACACGGCCTACACGCCGTACCAGCCGGAGATCTCCCAAGGGCGGCTCGAAGCCCTCCTCAACTTCCAGACGATGGTCGCCGAGCTGACCGGGCTGCCCACCTCCGGCGCCTCCCTGCTCGACGAGGGCACCGCGGCGGCCGAGGCCATGGCGCTGGCGCGGCGCGTCGGCAAGGTCAAGAACGGCGTCTTCCTGGTCGACGCCGACACCCTGCCGCAGACCGTCGCCGTGATCGAGACCCGCGCGGAGCCGACCGGTGTCGAGGTCGTCGTCGCCGACCTCACCGGCGGTATCCCGGCGGAGCTCGTGGAGCGCGGGGTCTTCGGCGTGCTCCTCCAGTACCCGGGTGCCTCCGGAGCCGTCCGGGACATCAAGCCCGTGATCGAGCAGGCCCATGAACTCGGTGCGATCGTCACCGTGGCCGCCGACCTGCTGGCGCTCACCCTGCTCACCTCGCCCGGCGAGCTGGGCGCGGACATCGCGGTCGGCACCACCCAGCGCTTCGGTGTACCGATGGGCTTCGGCGGTCCGCACGCGGGCTTCATGGCCGTCCGTGAGAAGTTCGCCCGCAGCCTGCCCGGCCGCCTCGTCGGCGTCTCCGTCGACGCCGATGGCAACAAGGCGTACCGACTGGCCCTGCAGACCCGCGAGCAGCACATCCGCCGCGAGAAGGCCACCAGCAACATCTGTACCGCACAGGTGCTGCTCGCCGTCATGGCCGGGATGTACGCCGTCTACCACGGCCCCGACGGGCTGCGGACGATCGCCCGGCGCACCCACCGCTACGCCACGATCCTGGCCGAGGGCCTGCGGCGGGCCGGCGTCGACGTCGTGCACGGCGCGTTCTTCGACACGCTGACCGTGCGGGTGCCCGGCAAGGCCGCCGCCGTGATCGCCGACGCCCGCGAGCGCGGGGTCAACCTGCGCCTCGTCGACGCCGACGTGGTCTCCCTCTCCTGCGACGAGACCACGACCCGCACCCAGGTCTCCGCCGTCTGGGCCGCCTTCGGTGCCGACGGCGACATCGAGGCGCTGGACGCCGCGGCCGCCGACACGCTGCCCGGGACCCTGCTGCGCGGCGACGACATCCTCACCCACCCGGTCTTCCACCAGCACCGCTCCGAGACCGCGATGCTGCGCTACCTGCGCAAGCTCGCCGACCGGGACTACGCGCTGGACCGCGGCATGATCCCGCTCGGCTCCTGCACCATGAAGCTGAACGCGACCGCCGAGATGGAGTCGATCACCTGGCCGGAGTTCGGCGCGCTGCACCCCTTCGCGCCCGCCGAGCAGGCGCAGGGCTTCCTCACCCTCATCCGTGAGCTGGAGGAACGGCTCGCCGAGGTCACCGGCTACGACGCCGTGTCGATCCAGCCCAACGCGGGTTCGCAGGGTGAGTTCGCCGGTCTGCTGGCCGTACGGGCGTACCACCGGGCCAACGGCGACGACCGGCGCACCGTGTGCCTCATTCCGTCCTCGGCCCACGGCACCAATGCCGCGAGCGCCGTCATGGCGGGCATGAAGGTCGTCGTGGTGAAGACCGCCGACGACGGTGAGGTCGACATCGCGGACCTGCGAGCCAAGATCGAACTGCACCGCGACGAGCTGGCCGTGCTCATGATCACGTACCCGTCGACGCACGGCGTCTTCGAGGAGCATGTCGCCGCCATCTGCGGTGAGGTGCACGACGCGGGCGGCCAGGTGTACGTCGACGGCGCCAACCTCAACGCGCTGGTCGGCCTGGCCAAGCCCGGCAAGTTCGGCGGCGACGTCTCGCACCTGAACCTGCACAAGACCTTCTGCATCCCGCACGGCGGCGGTGGCCCCGGTGTCGGCCCGGTCGGGGTCCGCGCGCACCTCGCGCCGTACCTGCCCAACCACCCGCTCCAGCCCGCCGCGGGCCCGGAGACCGGCGTCGGCCCGATCTCGGCCGCCCCGTGGGGCTCGGCCGGCATCCTGCCGATCTCGTGGGCGTACGTCCGGCTGATGGGTGGCGAGGGTCTGAAGCGTGCGACGCAGGTCGCCGTGCTCGCCGCCAACTACATCGCCAAGCGTCTGGAGCCGCACTTCCCGATCCTGTACAACGGCCCGGCCGGACTGGTCGCGCACGAGTGCATCGTGGATCTGCGGCCGATCTCCAAGGCGACCGGTGTCAGCATCGACGATGTCGCCAAGCGGCTGATCGACTACGGCTTCCACTCGCCGACCATGTCGTTCCCGGTGGCCGGGACGCTGATGATCGAGCCGACCGAGAGCGAGAACCTCGCCGAGCTCGACCGTTTCTGCGACACCATGATCGCCATTCGTGGCGAGATCGAGAAGGTCGCCTCGGGCGAGTGGAGTGCGGACGACAACCCGCTGAGCAACGCCCCGCACACGGCGGCCGCGCTCGGTGACGAGTGGACGCACGCCTACAGCCGCGAGGAGGCCGTCTTCCCGGCCGGGGTGTCGGCCGCGGACAAGTACTGGCCGCCGGTGCGCCGGATCGACGGTGCCTTCGGCGACCGCAACCTGGTCTGCTCCTGCCCGCCGCTGGACGAGTACGACAACTGACGGATGCCGTAAGGCGTGCGCGGACATGCGTCGGGGCCGGTGCGGAGATCCTCCGGGCCGGCCCCCTTCGTACGGCCGCGGTCAGGCGGCTTTCATCACCCGGCCGACCCCCAGCGGCCGGTGCGGGGCGATGATCTGCCCGTCCGGCAGCAGCTCACCGGTGTCCTCGAAGAGCAGGACGCCGTTGCACAGGAGGCTCCAGCCCTGTTCCGGGTGGTGTGACGTCAGGCGCGCGGCTTCCCGGTCGGCGGAGTCGGCGGTCGGGCAGGGTGGCTGGTGCTGGCACATGGCTGGGTTCTTTCGCTGCGTCGATTCGAATGTCCTGCGGCTGGCTGAGGTGTTCATGGCCGTCCCCGTATCAGTCGGCCGGGTCCCAGTGTTGCCCTACGGGCGTCATTCCGCAGGGATTTCACCGCAGCTCCTGTCTTCCTCTCATGACGCATCACCCGGCAGGACGGTTCAGCGCAACAACACTGTCCCTTTGGGTGGTTCGGGGTGGCCGGACCGGGCTAGTCCGGACGGGTAGGAATGCGCCCCCGCCGTTCCCCGTCCCACCACCTCGTGTTCGGTGGGACGGGCAACCGCGGGGGCGTACGTGCGCGGAAGGGCGGGTTCGGCTCAGGCCGAACTGAGCAGCGGACCCGGAGTGACGCGCAGGGTCATCACCGGAAGCAGATCGGCGACGCGGTGCGGACGGTGCGCGGCGATACCCGGTGGGGCGGGCGCCAGGGGCACCAGCACATCGGTCGGGGCCAGCGTACCGCCGGAGGCATCGGCCTCGGTGTCGCCGTGCAGCCACAGCGTGAGCATGTAGAGCTCCGGGATGGACAGCAGGCGCGCCTGGTAAGCGGAGGCCGACGCCTCCGCCTGCCGTACGGCCAGTTCCGTCGAGGCGAGGTAGGGCCCCTCGAAGAAATGGGAGAAGGCCCAGCCGTCCGGGGTGAGCATCGTGTCCGCCGCCGCGACGGCGCGCTCCTCGCTGCGGATCAGGAACCGCCATGCGGCGAGGCGGGTACGGGGCGCGGTATCACCCGCGACGATCCGTTCCAGTACGTGGACGGGGAGCGGGAGTTCGGGGCTCAGCGGTCCCTGGACGGACCGCAGAGCGGGTGTACGGGCTTCGCGGACTGCGGTGGGAGAACCGAGTGCGGCGAGAACGCTGCGCAGCGCGGGCGCGGGAGCCGGAGGAACATGCAGCGGCATGGTGGGTTGCCTCTCACTTCGGAGACACGGTGATGCGTGGGTGGGTGCAGACGGCGCTGTCGGCATGCGGGGGCCAGAGGGGGCCGGGACCGGGCCGGTTGCGTCAACTCTCTGCCTCGCCCGCGGAGTTTATACGAAAAGTGTTCCCTCGATGCTTCCACTAGCCGTTTCGGATATGGCCCACAAGGTGGCATCAGGACTTTGAATTGTGGAGTTTATGATGATTCCGTCCGCCCCGTTCGTCCCTCGCCTGGGACTTTTCCGATGCAGCGGTAGGGCCGAAACTCATCGGTGATTCCACCACGTGCTTCTCGACCGAAACCCCACATTGCCGCATGCCGACGGAATGTGCCCGCCCGATCCCGTCGAAGACTAGCGGGTGTCCGGCGCCCGCGGGGCGTTATGGATCACCTCGACTGGGCATTATCGATCGTGATGCGAGCGGCCTGGTCCACGGGCCGCGCACACTGGAGGAGGGACCCTTCGATGGGGGAGAAGGTCGTGGCGGGAGCCTTTGACCTGTCCGATCGGCAGACGTACCGCAGAAAGCTCAACCAGTGCCTGGAGGGGCTGGGGAGACTCCTGGCGGAGCGGAGCTTCGATCGCCCCAGGAACCTCATGGGGCTGGAGATAGAGCTGAATCTGGCGGGCTCCGACGGTATGCCGAGGATGCGGAATGCGCAGGTGCTCCAGCGCATCGCGAGCCAGGATTTCCAGACCGAACTGGGGATGTTCAATCTGGAAGTGAACATTGTTCCGCACCGGCTCGGCGGACGGGTTTTCGACCAGCTGGCGGAGGAGCTGCGCACCGGGCTCGCCTATGCCCATCGGAAGGCGGGCGAGGTCGATGCGGGGATCGTGATGATCGGAATCCTGCCGACGCTCGGCAGGCAGGATGTGGTGTCGGCGAACCTCTCCGAAGCGGAACGTTACACGTTGCTCAACGATCAAATGTCGGCGGCCCGTGGGGAGGATTTCGCCCTCGATATCGAGGGCGTCGAGCGACTGGTCTGCACCTCGCCCTCGATCGCTCCCGAATCGGCCTGCACCTCGGTGCAATTGCACCTTCAGGTGACGCCCGAGCGGTTCGCGGACGTCTGGAACGCCGCCCAGGCCGTCGCGGCCGTCCAGATCGCGCTCGGCGCCAACGCACCCTTCCTGTTCGGCAAGGAGCTGTGGCGGGAGTCGCGGCCACCGCTGTTCCAGCAGGCCACCGACGTACGGCCGCCCGAGCTGCGGAATCAGGGGGTACGGCCGAGGACCTGGTTCGGGGAACGGTGGATCAGTTCCGCGTACGAGCTCTTCGAGGAGAATCTGCGGTACTTCCCGCCGCTGCTGCCGATCTGCGACGACGAGGAACCCCTGCGGGTCCTGGACGAGGGCGGGGTGCCGACGCTCGCCGAGCTCGTGCTGCACAACGGCACGGTCTACCGCTGGAACCGGCCGGTGTACGGACTCGCGGACGGCGTTCCCCACCTGCGCGTGGAGAACCGGGTCCTGCCGGCCGGGCCCACGGTGACGGACGTGATCGCCAACGCCGCGTTCTACTACGGGCTGGTACGGGCCCTGGCCGGGGAGTCCCGGCCGGTGTGGACCAAGCTGCCCTTCGAGGCCGCCGAGGAGAACTTCGACGCCGCCTGCCGCCACGGCATCGAGGCCGAACTGCTCTGGCCGTGCACCGGCCGTTCCGGCGGGATCACCAAGGTGCCGGCCGTCAAGCTCGTACGCGACGAACTGCTGCCGCTCGCCGCCGCCGGGCTCGACGCCTGGAACATCGAGCCCGCGGACCGCGACCTCTACCTCGGGGTCATCGAAGAGCGGTGCAGGCGACGCGTCAACGGAGCCTCCTGGCAGGTCGCCACGTACCACCGGGCGCTGGAGGCCGGACTGGAACGGGACGCGGCACTGGCGGCCACCACCCGGCGCTACGCCGAGCTGATGCGGACGGGCGATCCGGTGCACACCTGGCCGACCGGGTTCCCGGCGCCCTGACGCGGACCGTCCGCCCGGACCGCGGACCTGCGGGGGGCGGTGCCCCCGTGCCGGGGCCGGGAGGCGGGTCTGCGTGCTGCGCGGTTCCGTCCGGTCCTGAGGGCTACTCCTGCGAGGCGCGCCCGTTCTCTCCGGCGGTCATGATGGCCTGCAGGATCACCGCCTGGATCTCCGCCGGGTCGCTCACCTCGTACCCGCCGCCGCCGGTCACCTTCGCTATCGCCGACACCTCGTCGCGGTCGGCGTCCGGGCCCACCGCGATGGCGATGATCGGCACCGGCCGCTGCGGGTCGGCGAGCTGCTTCAGCCGGTCGATCAGCGCGCTGCGGGAGATGCCGTGGGTGTCCTGGTTGGAGCCGTCGGTGAGGATCACCAGGGCATTGAACTTGCCCTTCACATACGAGGACTGGGCCGCCTCGTACGAGGCCAGGGTGGTGTCGTACAGACCGGTGGCCCCGCCCGGTACGGGCCGGAGCCCCGCGAACGCCGCCGAGAGCTTCTCCCGGTGGGTGCCGCCGCCCTTCGCCGGGTCGCCGAGCCTTCTGGCCGGCATCAGCTCGCGGTAGTCCTTCTCGCCGTCCAGCGTCGTCGCGAACTCCCACAGCCCGATCTCGTCGTTCGCGGTGAACTGGCCGAGCGCCTGGATCAGGGACGCCTTCGTCACGTCCATCCGGGACTGGTTGCGGCCCGGCACCGGGGTGGCCATGGAGCCGGAGACATCGACGACCGTGGTCAGCCGGGCGCTCTGCACGGTGATCGTCCACATGCCGAGCGTCTCCTGGAGGGCCCGCGCGGACGGGGCCTCGGCCGCCGAGGTGGCGTACGGCTGGGGATCTTTGCCGCCGGCCGACGCGACGACCGTGTCCACAGCCGTCCCGTCCACGGGCCGGAAGCCGTGCCGGGTGAGGATGGTCCGCGAGCCCGGGTCGTTCAGCAGGGTCATGAAGCGCAGGGCCGCCCGCGCCTCGTGGGTGCTCAGTTTCGGCTCGTCGACCAGGGTGTACGGGTAGTTGAGGAGCGGGGTGCCGTCCTTCGGGTAGAACAGGTCGAGCTTGCCCCCTCCGGTCGCCTCCGCGTTGTGGGTGAACGCCGCCTGCTCGGAGACGAGCACCGCCTGGTTGCGCTTCGGGTTGCCGTCCTCGGCGCCCGAGCTGTCGTGGGCCAGCGTCTCCAGCACCTGGGCGTCACTGTCGGACATCCGCTGGGCCAGTACCTTCGCCGTCTCGGCGACCCTGGTGCCGCTGTCCCCGCCCTGCTTGTCGGACGAGGCCCCGATGCCGGCCAGCGCGAGCAGCCCGGTGGCACTGCGCGCCGGGTCGGCGGCACCGAGGCGTACCTTGTCCGACCGCATGGCCGACGCGACCAACTCGGCCCAGGAGTAGGTCTTCTCGGGCCAGCCCAGTTCCTCGGACGCCGACGGCACCATGCCGAGGGCCACCGGTGAGGAGGCCACGGAGTCGGACGGGGTGATCGGGATGCCGTCGCCGATGCCCTTGGCCCGGTCCAGCCAGAGGTCGGAGTCGGGCAGCCAGACCTGGTAGTCGACGGACTTGCCGCCGGTGGCGAGCGCGTCGGCGACCTTGTAGGCGTCGCGGGCCACCACCTCGACGTCCAGGCAGCGGCCGTCGGATCTGACCTCGTCCGCGCGCGCCTTGTCGGCGATGGCGCGCATGGCGGGGGCGATGTCGGGGGAGGCCGCCATCGACAGATGCACGGTGGAGTCCTCGCAGGACTCGGAGAACGACAACAGGCCGCCCTGGGCCGCGACCGCCGTTCCCGCCGCCACGGCGAGTACCAGCATGGTGGCGATGGCAACGGTGCGGCGGCGACGCGGGGGAGGGCCGTCCCGGTGTCCCTCCGCCTCGTAGTCGTCAGGCAAGCTATGACGTCCCATGTCGGTGGTGCCCCTCCTTGAGGATGTACAAGGAAAAAGGGGGACCGCACCATCGGCGATGGTGGTCGTCCCCCGGCCTGTCGCGCATGATCTTCGTACCTGCATTCGAGACCCTAGTGGGACGGCGGGCGGGATGAGACGCGATTGCACAACTAAAGGCAGGTGGACAGGTGGAGACGGGGCGCGTGGCTGATTCTTTTCCCCAAGAGGCCGTGTCACAGCGGATCCTGCGGTCCGAGACGGTGTTGGTGCTGGCTCTCTCGCTGGGCGCGAGCGGGGTGTCTGCCCTGATCAGTTTTGTCGGATCGCTGACCAAACCAGGGGGTTTGAAGGATCAGGCGGCCACGCTCAATGGTTCGCACGCTCCGGGGCGGCCATGGCTGGATCTGGCATGGCAAATGTTCGGAATCGCAACGGCTCTGGTGCCGGTCGCCCTGGTCGCACATCTGCTGATCAGGGAAGGAGCGGGCCTGCGGGTCCTCGGATTCGACCGGACCGGACCCGGGCCCGACCTCGGCCGCGGCACCCTCGTCGCCGCGGGCATCGGCAGCGCCGGGCTCGCCTTCTACCTGGTGGCGCGTGCGACCGGCTTCAATCTCACCGTGGTTCCGGAGTCGCTGCCCGACGTGTGGTGGAAGTTCCCCGTACTGATCCTTTCCGCGGTGCAGAACTCCGTACTGGAGGAAGTGGTCGTCGTCGGATACCTGCTGCGCAGACTGGGGCAATTGGGCTGGACGCCGATGGCCGCGCTGGTGGCGAGCTCGGTGCTGCGCGGTTCGTATCACCTGTATCAGGGCATCGGCGGCTTCATCGGCAACATGGTGATGGGCGTCGTCTTCGTGCTGCTGTACCGGCGCTGGGGGCGGGTCGGACCGCTGGTCGTCGCGCACGCGCTGCTCGACATCGGGGCGTTCGTGGGATACGCGCTGCTCGCCGGAAAGGTGGACTGGCTGCCCACGCCATGAGCGGACGTTCGTCGGGGGACGTACGGGAATCCTTCCCGCGCCCCATCCTTTTCGTGCCAGGCACAGATGTCCCGTCGCACGGAGTGCGTCGCGCAGGTGACTCCGGGACGGGACAGTCCTCAGACCGGCGGCTCATGGAGGAGTCTCAGCAGCCACTGGGCGCCTTCCGCGGAACCTGTCGCGTCTGCCGTGCCGGATGCTCCGGGGAAGAGACGGCCCCAGGAACAGGCGCGGCCGATAGCGCCGAGCCGCTCTGCCAGGGCCACGGCGCGCCGCAGTTCTGCCGCTGTCCGACCGGTTCCTGTCCACGGTTCCAGGTAGGCGTCACGCAGCCGGGGCAGCACCCCGGGCCCGTACCGGTCGCAGGCGCTCCGAGCAGGGACGAGGAAGCTGCAGAAGGGATGGGAGACGGCGGCGTCGCCCCAGTCGAAGAAGGTGAACCGGCCCGGCTCGGGGGCGAAGAGCTGACCGTCGTGCAGATCGGCGTGGTCGAGTGTGTCCGGGATGCCCGCGTCGGCAAGCTCCGTGCACCACTCCACCAGGCGCGGCCGCAGCCGGCGCAGCTCGGTGAGCTCGTCCGGCCGCAGCGCGGTGTTCTCGGCGATCGCCCGGTCGAAGACGTCGGGAAGCGCGGTCGTCCGGGCGCTGGGGACGCCGAGCAGTTCGAGCTCCTCGGCGTGCGGGACGAGCGCGCGCTGCATTTCCGCGTACTGACTCAGCGGCTCTTCCCAGGCCCGCGGATCAACGGGGCTCCGGTCGAGTACGTCCCTGAAGAGATCGCCACCGTCGGGGAGCAACGACCATCCGCGTTCGGCGTCGATCGCGAGCGGTTCCAGCACGTGTCCGGGAGCCCAGCGGGCCAGTGCGGAGGTGAGCGCGGCCTCGAAGGCGCTCGCGGGCGGATTGGCCTTGAACCAGACGGAGCCGTGACCTTCGACGGGCATACGAACCAGGACGGACCACGGCCGAAGCCGGACTCTCCGTCGCCCTGTTTCACGCAGGCCACGAGCAGCGAGCCCGCGCTCGGCCCAGGCGAGCGCGGCCTCCCGCCAGGCCGCCTGCTCCCAGGGCGTCAGCGCGTCCTGGTATGTCCCCCGGTCCACCACCACCGACATGTCGTGCCGCATCGCGCCATCCCAGCACGGAGTCCGCCCGGCCTCCATCCCTTTCTCTCGCGCGGCCCGCCCCACACGCACCACCACGCCGCGTGATCGATGGCGGCCCGTCCTGCCGGCAAGCTTCACGGCGGCCTCCAGCGCGGGGCACCCGGTAGGAGTGCATCGGTCGCCCGGCAGCTCCCGCACCACCGGCAGGCACTCGCCACGCCACTGCCCGCACACCTCGAACCGGCCCGGCTCGCCGCCCAACCGTCCAGCAGGCCGACGACACCGCTTCCGCTACCCAGTAAGGAACCACGCCATGACCACCCCTCATGCCTTTCCCCTGGAGCCCACCCCGATCCATGTGTCCGACAGGGTCCTCGATGACCTGCGGGCCCGTCTCGCCCTGACCCGTCCGCCGCTGGACGAAGGGAACGGGGACTGGTCCTACGGCGTCCCGGACAGCTCTCTCCGTGAGCTGGTCGCCTACTGGCGGGACGGCTACGACTGGCGCAGGGCCGAGGCCGCCATCAACCGCTACGAGCACTACCAGGTGAGCGTCGCCGGTGTCCCGGTGCACTTCATGGGCAAGCCCGGCCGCGGCCCTCGCCCGATCCCGTTGATCCTCACCCACGGCTGGCCGTGGACGTTCTGGCACTGGTCGAAGGTGATCGACCCGCTCGCCGACCCGGCCGCGTTCGGCGGCGACCCCGCCGACGCGTTCGACGTCATCGTGCCGTCCCTGCCCGGCTTCGGATTCCCCGGCCCGCTCACCGGCTTCTCGGACGTCAACTTCTGGAAGGTCTCCGACCTCTGGCACACCCTGATGACCGAGACCCTGGGATACGAGAAGTACGCCGCGGGGGGCTGCGACATCGGCGGGATCGTCTCCAGCCAGCTCGGCCACAAGTACGCCGACGAGCTGTACGGCATCCACATCGGCTCCGGGCTGCCGCTCGACTTCTTCAACGGTCCCCGCGCCTGGGACTTCGCCCGGGACCGGCCCCTCACCGACGACCAGCCCGCCGACGTCCGCGCCCGCATCACCGAGCTGGACCACCGCTCGGCGTCCCACCTCGCCGTGCACATGCTCGACGGTGCCACCCTGGCCCATGGGCTGAGCGACTCACCCGCCGGACTGCTCGCGTGGCTGCTGGAACGCTGGAACGCCTGGAGCGACAACGGCGGCGACCTGGAGTCCGTCTTCACCAAGGATGACCTGCTCACCCACGCCACGATCTACTGGGTGAACAACTCCATCGCCACGTCGATGCGTTACTACGCCAACGCCAACCGCTACCCCTGGACCCCCGCCCACGACCGCACCCCGGTCGTGCAGGCCCCGGTCGGCCTCACCTTCGTCACGTACGAGAACCCGCCCGGCATCCACACCACCACCGAGCGCGTCCAGGCATTCAAGACCGGCCCGCAGGCCGATTGGTTCAACCACGTCAACGTCAACGCCCACGACCACGGCGGCCACTTCATCCCCTGGGAGAACCCCGACGCCTGGGTGAGCGACCTGCGGCGCACCTTCCACGGCCGCAGGCCCTGAACGACCCTGTGGGCGCGTCCGGCGACGGGCCGGGCGCACGCCGCCGATCGGACGGGGAGTGTGGCCGATCGGCAGAAGCGATGGCGCGGTGGGTGCGCCTAGCGTTGTCCGGACCAGGCCAGCACGCTTTGAGGGGAATGTTGATGAGGCAGCGAGGGACGGCCGGAGCAGCCGATGGCACGACGGTGACCGGAGCGACCACGGAGTTCGAACCGGACGTCGTGGACCTGTTCGTGGAGACACTGCGCCGTGCGGCCAGGCGTGAGTTGTCGGCGGTGGGGACGGACACCCTGCTGGGGGAGTTGGTGATGGGGGACACGGACGCCGGTGCGGCGATCGCCCCGGGCATGCGGAAGGCCGGTTCGCTCAGCGGGTTGATCACCGGCAGGGCCGGCCGCGGCTGGGTGAGCGAGGAAGAGGCACCCGGAGGACCGGTCGGGGCGGGCACCGGTGCGGAAGCTGATCAGGATGCCGACGGGAAAGAGGTGGATGCCGCCTGGCATGAGGCACGGTGGCGCGTCGGCCTCGGGTCGCGCGGATCGGCCGCGGACAGCGGCGGGGTGCTGCCAGGGATGAGCGGGGCGCTGCGCGCGTGCCTGTTGCTCGCGCTCAGGTCGGCGCGCGCCGAGGGGACGATCTCCGTGCGCTGCAGGCATGTGGCCCGTGCCTTGCTGGACCTGCCGGACAGCCGGGCACGGGAGGCCCTGCTGTTGCAGCGGCTGGACGTGGCCGCCGCGTCGAGCGCGCTCGATCGACTGGACGCGAGCGCCCCGGCGGAGACCGAGGGACCGGAATCCCGCGGCGTCATCCTGCTCCGCCAGGCCGGAACGGTGGGCAGGAGCGGCAACCGCTTGACCCGCGCGCTGACTTCATGGACCTCGGGAAGCACCGAGAACGGCTCACCGGTCCTGTTCGCGGTGTCCATCGAGGCCATGCGGCAAGCGGTACGGTGCGGACGCGCCGAGGTGGAGCCGGCGGATCTTCTGCTGGGGACGCTGGCGCTGGACCGGGCACTGCACGTCGCCGGGCGCTCGCTTCCCGGGAGCCTGGAGGACGCGAACTCCGCTCCTGCCCTGCTGCGCCGACACGGCGTACGGCAGGTCTCCCTGGTCTCGTCGGCCTCGGCGAGCTTGTCCGCCGTTGTCCCCGCCGACGGTGTGCGGCGGTCCGCCGCCGCCGAGCGGGCCGTGGCGATGGCGCGGCTGTCCGCCGCCGAGCACGGGTCGCCCACGGTCGGTACGGTCCACCTGCTGTCCGCGCTGCTCGACGAGCCGGCGGCGGACGCGGACGGCGGGGCCGGTGGCGCGGTCGTCGCGCTGCTGGCTGCCGACCGGGTGGACGTGGCCGCGCTGCGGGCGGAACTGAGCCTCCGGCAGGGCGCATGACACCCGTGCCCGCCGGGCGGCGACCGCTGCGGCTACCGTTCCTCGCGGGAGACCCGGAGGCGGTGCGAGGGAGATCATGAGTCAGGCGCCCGAATCCACGCGGCTGTCGCGCCCGTCCGTACGGCTGAGGCGCACATCGGCCGGTGCGACGCGGTGGCTGCGCCGTGAGGCGGTGGAGAGCTGGTCCGCGGTGCGTGCAGCCGAGCGCCGTACGGTCGTCACCGAGACGCTCCTCTGTGCCCTGGTCGCGGCCGCCGGTCTGATGCCGCTGCTGCTGGCGCCCCCGGACCGGCCGGTGTCGGCCGTCGCGGAGGCGTTGTGGGCGGCGATACTCGTCCCCGCCCGGCGCGGCCGGCCGGTCGCCGCGGTCCTGGGTTCCTCCGTGCTGGTCGCGGGCGACAACGTGTGGACCCTGGCGGTGGCACCACTGATCGTGCTGTCCGCCACCCGTCGTATCGCACCGCCCCGGCGTGTGTGGCAGCTCGTCGGGGTGGCCTGCGCCGCGGTCGGTGCCCTGAGCCTCGCGCGTGCCCTGGTCCGGCCCGGGACCCTGCTGCCGGAACTGTCCGAGAACGCCGTCTCGGCGGTGCTTCTTCTTCTGCTTCCGGCCCTGGCCGGCACCCTGCTGGGGCGGCGGCGGCCCCTGGTCAGCCTGCTGCGGGAACGCAACGCCTATCTGGAGCAGGCCCGTGTGCTGACCGCCTCGGCGGCCCGGATGGAGGAACGGACCCGGATCGCGGGAGAGATGCACGATCTCCTGGGACACCGGCTGAGCCTGATCTCGGTGCACGCCGGGGCGCTCGAACTCGGCGCCGCGCGGCAGGCCCCCGCCCTCGTCGGACAGGCCGAGTTGCTCCGTACGACTGCCGGTTCGGCCATGGAGGAACTCCGCGAGATCCTCGGTGTCCTGCGGTACGAGGACATGACCGGTCCGACGGACGGGACCCGGGAGGAGAGGGGAACGCGTGAGGACATCACCGCGCTCGTGACGGAATCCCGGCATACGGGCAGCACCGTCGAGTTGGACTGGTCCGTGCCCGACACGTCCGAGGTGGGCCCCCGTACGCGTCAGGCGATCCACCGGGTGGTCCGCGAAGGGCTGACGAACGTGCTGAAACACGCGTCCGGCGCGCCCACCAGGGTGGTGGTGCGAGGCGCGGACAGAGGTGTCGACGTGTCCGTCACCAACGAGGCGCCCCGCGCGTCCGGCCATTCCCACGGCGGAAGTCACAGCGGGCTGGCCGGCTGCCAGGAACGGATCTCGTTGCTCGGCGGCACGTTCCGGGCAGGCGCCTTGACCAACGGTGGATTCCGCGTGGCGGCCTGGCTGCCCACGCACGGCAACGAGCCCGTGGGAGTCGCCGCGCTCCAGGGGGCCATCGCCGATCCCTTTCCGGACCCGGCCCGCCGTCGATCCGACGGCAACGAACAGAGAGGGGCACGAGCCCCTCTGCGGGACGAGGTCCTGACCTGGCCGCGCGTCCTGGGATCGGGCTGCCTGGCACTGCTCGTGACCCTGCCCACGGTCGCCTTCCTCATCATCCTGCTGGTTCACGCGGCCCTAGGATGACCTGATGATCCGGGTTCTGGTCGCCGACGACGAGGCGCTGATGCGCGCGGGAATCCGGATGATTCTGGAGAACGCCGAGGACATCGCGGTGGTCGCCGAGGCGGGCGACGGCCGTGAGGCCGCCGCGGCATGCCGCGCCCAGGACATCGACGTCGCCCTGCTCGACATCAGCATGCCGGTCAGGGACGGAATCGCGGCGGCCGAGGACATCACCCGCCTCTCGCCCCGCACCTGTGTCGTGATGCTGACGGCGTTCAGTGAGGAAGCGAGCGTGACGCGCGCCCTGCGGGCCGGTGCGAGCGGATTCCTCCTCAAGGACACCGGGCCCGCCGAACTGATCCGCGCCGTGCAACTCGCCGCCGGAGGCGAACCGGTACTGGCCCCCCGGATCACCCGGCGGCTGCTGGAACGGCACGTGAAGTCCGGCAGGGACACCGAGGCCGCGCTGCGCCGGACCGAAGAACTGACCCCGGCCGAACGGGATGTCCTACGGCTGCTGGGCACGGGCCTGTCCAACGCGGAGATCGCCGACCGGCTCTATCTGAGTGCCGGCACGGTCAAGGCCCACATCAGCCGGATCCTCACCCGCACCGGCTGCGCCAACCGCGTACAGGCGGCCGTCCTCGCCCATGACGCCGGGCTGCTCACCGATCGTTGAGCCGGCTCTCCGCAGTCCCGCACCGGCGGACGCGAGCGGCACAAGCCGTACCGGGGCGGCACGCGGCGCCTCCGCCTCCGCACCCGCACCCGCACTGGCAGAACCAGGTTCGCCGACCGAACGTCTCGATCGGACGGTAGGGGGCAACCCGAGCCGGACCGGACAGCGAGATCGCCTCCCGGCAGTGACAGGAAGCGAGATCGTCTCCCGGCAGTGACAGGAGGCGCCGTTCCGCTGGGCCGGTGACCTTCCGCGTCCTGCGACTCAGGCGTCGGAATTCCACGCGACGACACACGAACGCTGGGCACAGGGGTTTGCCAGGCGATAGTTTCCGATATATCGTTGACGCATCGCGACAGATCAACGATAGAAGGAGCGTAGCGATGCGTTCACATGGACACGAGCATGAGCACGGACATGGACACGGGCACTGTGGGCCCGGTCACCCGGGTCGGGGCGACTTCGAGGGGCGGCGGGCGGCCTTCGGGCAGTTCGGGCCGCCGTTCGGTGGCGGTCCCTTCGGCGGTGGCCCCTTCGGTGGCGGGCGCGGGCGGGGTGGCGGCCGGGGAAGGGCGCGGCGTGGTGACGTACGCGCGTCGATCCTGGCCCTGCTGAAGGACCGGCCGATGCACGGGTACGAGATGATTCAGGAGATCGGCGAGCGCAGTGGCGGGGCCTGGCGGCCCAGTCCTGGCTCCGTCTACCCGACCCTCCAGCTGCTGGAGGACGAGGGCCTGATCGTCAGTGCCAGCGAGGGCGGCAAGAAGCTGTTCACGCTCACCGACTCCGGGCGCGGTGAGGCCGAATCCGGCCCCGACGCGCCGTGGGAGGAGGCCGGGCGCGGCGTCGACTGGGAGAGCGTGAACGAGATCCGTCAGGCCGGCTTCGGTCTGATGGAGGCGTTCGGGCAGGTCTGGAAGACCGGCTCGGCCGATCAGCGGGAGAAGGCGCTGTCGGTCATCAATGACGCCCGTAAGAAGCTCTACCTGATCCTTGCCGGCGAGCACTGATGGTCCGGTGCGTCACAGTCGGCACGAAGGGCCCCGCGGTCGATCCGCGGGGCCCTTCGGTGCGTCCGTGCCCCGTCGGTGTGCAGAAGGTCATGCGGCGGCGAGGCCGCCGAGCTTGCGCAGCGACTCATGCAGCGCCGCCGTCGCCGAGTCCTTGAGCTTGCCCGCCATCAGGGAGACCGCGGCCCCGGTGAACTCCCCGTCGATACGCATCGTGGTGGCGTCCCCGTCCGGGGTCAGCGAGTACCGCATGCACAGGGCGACCCCCATCGGCCCCTTGCCCCGGGTGGTGAGCAGCCGGCCGGTCTCCAGCTCGTCGACCGTCCAGGTCACCTCGGCGGGGAAGCCCATGAGTTTCATGTTCTCCTCATAGGTGGCGGCGAGTTCCAGTACGGCGGGGCCGCCCTTGGGGAAGCTGGTGTGGGTGGCGTTCCACTCGCCGTACGTGGTGAAGTCCGTGAGTTGAGCCCAGACCTTGTCGGCGGGTGCCTCGATGCGCGCCTCGGCGCTGACCTCGGCCATGCGACCACCCCTTGCTCGTCGGGTTACGGTGTCGCGGAACGTAGCGTCGGCGGCGAGAACAAGCAATGCTGATGGACCGTCAGATCTGCTGGGTCTGCCGGTTCCGCCAGATCACCGCCGAATCGAACCAGTCCGATGCGCGCGGATGCGGACCCTCGTCGTGGCAGTGGAACGCCGCCCAGAAGAGATCGGCGGGCAGGGCGTCGTCCGGTGCGTACACCCGGTAGACGTACTGCAGTCCGTCCTGCGCCAGCAGGGCGACCATCCAGAACACCGCCGCCGCGCTCCTTCCGGGTGCTGTGAGTTCGCTGTTGCGTGAGGGACGTGTACCACGGGGCTCGCGGTTGCCCGGGGGTGTGGGGCAAGGCGGCGTGCGCCACTTTTCGGCTGGGTTGTGTGCCTGGCGAGATCTCATCCGGAAGGATGAGGGGGTGATCTGATGTGCCCAACTTGGGTGGGATGTGTAAATGGGCCCCTCCGGGGATGTTCCGGCACCGGGGGACTGATGGGGTAAGAGGTGTGCAAAACCGGACGCCGCGGATACCCGAACAGCCCGCACCGAACCCTGTCGACCTCGATGCCGGACTCACTGTTGAGCTGGCCTCGGTGGTGACCGGCGCGCGCAGGCGGGCCCTGCGCGACGGTGACCGTCAGATCGACACGGCCCATCTCCTGCACTCCCTCATCGAATCGGACCCAGCGGTCCGGGAAGCCTTCGACGGCGGGCCGCAGCTGGCCAGGGTGCTCGGCTACCTCGTGCAGCGCAGTATCGGCTACGGGCTTCGCTGGCAGGGTTCCGTCGAGGACTCGGGCGCGGTCCCGGTGGTCCGGGAGGCGGCGGTGGACGGCTGGTCGCCCTCGGCCGTGTCCGCGATGGAAGCGGCCGGCCACAGCGCCGGACTCCGCGGCGAGTCGCGGGCCGGCGGCCTCGACCTGCTCTCCGCGCTGGCGGTCGACACGGAGTGCCGGGCCGTGGAGGTACTGGCACGGGCGGGTGTGGACGCGGCGTGGCTGGCGGCCCGCGCGGCGGAACGGACGGCCGAGGCGTCTCGACAGGTGTGACAGGGGTGACGGTGCTGATCGCAACTGTCATGATGTGCCGATGCACGCGTCTCAGGGGAGAAGCGCCGGCCTGGGACTAGCCCTTGCCTCGGCCCTCGCATTCGGTGGTTCAGGGGTGGCGGCCAAGCCGCTGATCGAGGCCGGGCTCGACCCGCTGCATGTGGTGTGGCTACGGGTGGCCGGCGCCGCACTCGTCATGCTGCCGGTCGCCTGGCGCCACCGGAACCTCGTGCGTGAACGGCCCGCTCTGCTGGCCGGGTTCGGCCTGTTCGCCGTCGCCGGTGTCCAGGCCTTCTACTTCGCCGCGATCTCCCGTATCCCCGTCGGTGTGGCGCTGCTGGTCGAGTACCTGGCCCCGGCGCTGGTTCTCGGCTGGGTCCGCTTCGTCCAGCGCAGACCCGTCACCCGGGCCGCCGCGCTCGGCGTGATCCTCGCGGTCGGCGGTCTGGCCTGTGTCGTCGAGGTGTGGTCCGGACTGAGTTTCGACGCCGTCGGACTGCTGCTCGCCCTCGCCGCCGCCTGCTGCCAGGTCGGCTACTTCGTCCTGTCGGACCAGGGCAGCCAGGACACCGCGAGCAGTGGCGGGAAGAGCGTCCCGCCGCCGCATCCGGTCGGGGTCATCGCCTACGGACTGCTGATCGGTGCCGCTGTGCTGACCGTGGTCGCCCGGCCCTGGGGCATGGACTGGGCGATCCTCGGCGGGACCGCGGACATGAACGGGAACGCGGTCCCCGCGTGGCTGCTGCTCGGCTGGATCGTGCTGCTCGCCACCGTGCTCGCCTATGTCACCGGAGTGATCTCGGTGCGGCTGCTCTCCCCACAGGTGGCGGGCGTCGTCGCCTGTCTGGAGGCGGTCATCGCGACCGTGCTCGCCTGGGTGCTGCTCGGCGAGCACCTCTCCGCACCGCAGCTCGTCGGTGGCTCGGTCGTCCTGATCGGCGCGTTCATCGCACAGTCCTCGGCGCCGAAACCGCCCTCCGGGCCGGTCGCGTCGGCCCTCGCCCCGCCCGAGGGGGCCGTCGGGGGCACCGCCGAGGGGAAGTTGTCCGTGGGACGCACCTCGCCGTAGTGTGCCGAGCATGCATCTGACCGTACTTCCGCCGCCTGCCGCCTAGCGCGGGCGGCCACTCCTGACGAAGACCGGGCTCGGGCAGTCCCCGAGCGGTTCGTCGCTGCCCGCGTGCGGAGCCGAGCGACCACCACCCCGTCCTCCTCTGGAGAAGTCACGTGTCGAACCCTGCTTCCGGCCTGCCCGTCGTTCCCGGCCTGCCCGTCGGGCGGAGCCTGCTGTACCTCGTCGTCGCCGGAGTCGCCTGGGGCACCGCCGGAGCGGCCGCCTCCCTGATCTTCCGGGTCAGTGATCTCGGGCCTCTCGCCCTGTCGTTCTGGCGCTGCGCCGGCGGCCTCGTCCTGCTGGCCGGAGCACTGGCGCTGCGGCCGCGCCGTGCCCCCGGCCCTGCGGAGACCGGGCGCCGCCGGCTGCTGCGCATCCTCGGGACCGGGATCGGTCTCACCCTGTTCCAGAGCGCGTACTTCGCGGCCGTCGAGGTGACCGGCCTCGCGGTCGGGACCGTCGTCACGCTGGGGGCCGGGCCGGTCCTCATCGCCGTGGGCGCGCGGCTGACCATGGGCGAGCGCCTCGGCCGCGGCGGGCTGGCCGGGGTGACCGGTGCGCTCGCGGGACTGGCCGTGCTGGTGCTCGGCGGCGACGGTGCCGAGGTACGGCCGCTGGGCGTCGCCCTGGCGCTGCTCTCCGCCGCCGGATACGCCGCGATCACCCTGCTCACCCGGTGGCTCGGGCGGGACGGCGGGGGCGGCGACGCACTCGCCACCAGTGCCTGGGCGTTCGGGATCGGTGCCGTGGGGCTGCTGCCGATGGCCGCTGCCGAGGGGCTCGTGCCGCACACCGCGGAGACCGGTCAGGTGCTGTGGCTGCTGGTGTACGTGGCCGCGGTGCCGACGGCGCTCGCGTACGCCCTGTACTTCGCCGGCGCCGCGGCGGTCCGGTCGGCGACCGTCTCCGTGATCATGCTCCTGGAGCCGGTGAGCGCGGCGCTGATCGCCGTGACCGTGCTGCGGGAGCGGCTGACGGCGGCCACCGTCATCGGCACCCTGCTCCTGCTCACCGCGGTGGCGGGGCTCGCCTTGGCCGAGGCGCGCGGCGCGGCGGCCGGCCGACGAAAGGCTGCCGTCACGGTGTGACCGCCGGGCCGTTGCCGTGCGGCGGGTCCGCGCTCCGGCGGATCTCCGCCGTCCGGCCGGTCCGACGCGCGTGACCGGCAGGCATCGCAGGTCACCGGCACGAAATACGCCGACAAGCGCCGCAGGCCACCGTGGCGAGATACGCCGGCAGGTGCCGCAGGCCACCGTGGCGACACGCACCGGCAGGCGCCGCAGGTCACCGTGACAGATACGGCGGCACCGCGATGGCCGGGTCGAGATCGTCCGCCGGGACGGGCTCGGCGTATCCACGGGTGAGCGGGACGATGCCCGCCCAGTGGGGCAGCCCGACATCGGCCGGTTCGTCGCCGGGGCCGCCGGTGCGCACCTTCGCGGAGACCTCGTCGAGGTCGAGCCGGATCACCGCCGTCGCGGCCAGTTCCTTCGCGTCGGCGGGCCGCGCGTCCCGCGACCTGCCGGGGACGACCTGGTCGACGATCGCGTCCAGTGCGATGCGCCGCTCCTCGGGGTCGGTCACCGTGACCGCCACCCCGTGGACCATCACGGAGCGGTAGTTCAACGAGTGGTGGAAGGCGGACCGGGCCAGCACCAGTGCGTCGACATGCGTGACCGTGAGGCAGACCGGCAGACCGGGGTCCGCCCCGTCCGCCGCGCGCAGCGGCCGGGAACCGGTCGAGCCGTGGACGTAGAGCCGTTCGCCGATCCGGCCGAACAGGGTCGGCAGCACGACCGGCGCACCGTCGCGGACGAAGCCCAGATGGCAGAGGTACGCCGCGTCCAGTATCGAGTGGACCAGCTCCCGGTCGTAGGAGGCCCGCTCCTTGCTCCGGGTGGGAACCGTGCGCTCGGTGGGCAGGTACGGGGCGGCGGCGTCCGGGCCCGTACTGTCGGGCGTTGCGATGTCCGGCATTGCGTACTCCATTGCACTAGTGCATAATGTAGTTTGTGCTAGGAGAGTATCGGATCAGTGGGCGGCGCGCATCGGAAATTGCCGCCAGTGTGGAGCGAGGCGTCGGCTCGGGAGATCTCGCGCCCGGACAGGTACTGCCTCCAATGCGGGAGTTGGCGGCGCTCCTGGAGGTGAACCCGAATACGGTGGCGGCCGCCTATCGCACCCTGCGCGAGCGCGGGGTGATCGAGACGGCGGGACGCCGGGGGAGCCGGGTGCGACCGCGCCCCGCCAGTACCGCGCGCGGCTCACTGCGGATCGAAGCCCCACCGGGCGTACGGGACCTGGGGGAGGGCAACCCGGACCCGGAGCTGCTGCCGGATCTGGGGGAGGCGCTGGCCGTGTCCGCCGCCGCGTACGCGCGGCAGCCGGGTCTCTACGGCGAGGCGCCGGTGGTCGCGGAGTTCGCCGCGTTCGCGCGTGCCGCGATGGATGCGGACGGGGTGCCGCCGGGGCCGCTGGCCGTCACCTCCGGATCTCTGGACGCGATCGAGCGGGTGCTGTCCGCGCACCTCAGGGCGGGCGACGCCGTCGCGGTCGAGGATCCGGGGTGGGGCAGCCTGCTCGATCTCGTACCGGCGCTCGGGATGCGTGCCGTGCCGGTGGGCGTGGATGACGAGGGCCCGTTGCCCGCGGACGTGGAGCGTGCCCTGCGGGCGGGTGCCAGGGCGCTCATCGTCACCGACCGGGCGCAGAACCCGACGGGGGCCGTGATCGGTGCGGAGCGGGCCGGGCAGTTGCGCGCCGTGCTCGCGGGCCACCCCG
Source organism: Streptomyces sp. TSRI0281 (assembly GCF_001905125.1). Classification (GTDB taxonomy): domain Bacteria; phylum Actinomycetota; class Actinomycetes; order Streptomycetales; family Streptomycetaceae; genus Streptomyces. The sequence continues at coordinate 32,553 of NZ_LWLE01000021.1, forward strand.
GGGTGCTGCTGATCGAGGACGACCACGGGCACGCCATCGTCGACCTGCCGCTGCACCCGCTGGGCGCGGTCACGGACCACTGGGTGTTCGTACGGTCCGCGGCGAAGGCGTACGGCCCCGATCTGCGGGTCGCCGTGCTGACGGGTGACGCGGTGACCGTCGACCGGGTGGTGGGGCGGCTCGGCCTGGGGCCCGGCTGGGTCAGCAAGTTGTTGCAGCGGGCCGTGCTGCATCTGTGGACCTCGGGCGCCGTCGATCCGGCAACGGTCGCGGGGTCGTACGCGGAGCGCCGCGACGCCCTCGTACGGGCACTGGCGGAGCGGGGTGTGCGGGCGCACGGCCGCAGCGGGATGAACGTGTGGGTGCCGGTGAGCGACGAGACGGGAGCCGTGGCCCGGCTGTTGCGCGCGGGCTGGGCGGTGGCGCCCGGGGCGAGATTCCGGCTGGCTGCGCCCCCGGCGGTGCGGCTCACCGTGTCGACGCTGGCCGCGGCGGACATCGAGCCATTGGCGGACGCGGTGGCCGAGGCGGCGGGACCGGCGCGCCCGATCAGTTACGGCTGAGGGGCGGCGGGGCGGCGGTCGGATGCGCGGCAGGGGCCGGGGAGCCCGGTCCCTGTTACGCGGCCGAGGCCGGGCGCCCGGTCACGGTGCGGCGGCGCGGCCCGGTCGGCGGCGGCCGGGCCGTCGTGACGGGCGGGTCGCCGCCGACCCGGCCCGGCTCTGCGTGAGAGCGGCGCCCGCGAGGACGATCAGGGCGCCGACCGGGGTGTTCCAGTTCAACTCCTCGCCGAGGAGGGCGACCCCGGCCGCGGTGGCGATCACCGGGATGAAGTAGGTGACCATCTGTGCGGTCGTCGGGCCGACCTCCGTCACCAGGCCGTACTGGAGCAGCACCGCGAGGCCCGTCCCCAGGGCGCCCAGCGCGACGACGGCGAGCGTCGGCAGAACGGGGAAGGATGTCGGTACGGAGGTGAACAGCGGGGTCACCACGGCCAGTTGCAGCGTTCCGACGAACAGCTGGCTGCCGGTCAGGGCCAGCGTGGACGAACCCGTGCCGGCCAGCGTCCGGCGCACGTAGATCCAGCCGATCGGGTAGCTGAGGGAGGCCAGCAGGGCCATCGCCGTACCGCTGGGATCCAGGCCGGAGAACCCCTGCCATGCGCCGAGCACGGTCAGTACGCCGAGGAAGCCGAGGCCGAGGCCCGCGACGCGGCGGCGGGTCGGCCGGTCCTCGGACAGCGCGACGATCGAGAGCGCCATGCCCCACAGCGGAGACGTCGCGTTGCAGATTCCGGCCAGCGTGGACGGAATCGTCGTTTCGGCGTAGGCGAAGAGCGAGAACGGCAGCGCGTTGAGGAAGAACGCGGCGACGGTGAGATGGCCCCAGGTCCGTGCCGAGCGCGGCAGCCGCTCGCGACGTACGGCCATGGCGACGGCGAGCACCGCCGTACCGGACAGCAGGCGGCCGAAGGTCACCTGGAACGGGGCGTAGGCATCGGTCCCCACCTTGATGAGCAGGAAGCTGAAGCCCCAGATGAGTGAGAGCGCCCCGAACCGGATGCGCCAGTCGGTCACCGGCCGCCGGGCGGGCGCGGATGCGGGTGCGGACGGGTGAGGGGGCGTGCGCGGGGGTGCCGACGCGGCGCCCGTCGACGGTGCACGGGGCGCGGTCGGCGCGGCCGGTGCGGTCGCCGGTTCGGAGGGGGCTCTCATGGGGACAACGATGACGAAGGCAATCACGTAGAACAAGTGAAAGTTACTGGTATCGCTCGCGTAGCATCGCTTACATGTTGAACCTGGAGCGCCTTCGTACGCTGGACGCCCTCGCCCGGCACGGCTCGGTGAGCGGAGCCGCCGGAGGGCTGCACGTCACCACCTCCGCGGTCTCCCAGCAGATGGCCAAACTGGAACGCGAGGTGGGTCAGCAGCTCCTCGCCAGGAACGGCCGCGGGGTTCGCCTCACCGACGCGGGCCGGCTGCTCGCCGACCATGCCGCGCGGATCCTGTCCCAGGTGGAACTGGCCCAGTCGGACATCGAGGCCCAGCGGGGCGAGGTGGTGGGCGAGGTGAGGATCTCGGCCTTCCCCACCGCGGCGCGCGGGCTGCTCCCCGCGACGCTGGCCGGGTTGCGCGCGGACCATCCGGAACTGAAGGTCCGCACGACGGAGCTGGAGCCGGAGCAGGGCATTCTGGCGGTGTTCCGCGGTGATGTCGACCTGGCCGTCGTGCTCGACTGGAGCAACAAGCGGCTGCCCGTGCCCGGCGGGCTGACCAAGGTCGAACTCCTCGCCGACGCCCCGGACATCGCCATGCCGGCCGGTCATCCGCTCGCGGACCGCGCCGAGGTGGCCCTCGCGGACTTCGCCGAGGACGAATGGGTGTCCTGGCCCGAGGGCGAGTTCTGCTACGAGTGGCTGATGTTCACCCTGCGCTCCGAGGGAATCGAGCCGCGTATCGCGCATCTGGCGGGCGAACACCACACCCAACTCGCCCTGGTGAATGCCGGGTTCGGCGTCTGCGTCGCGCCGCGTCTGGGGCGCGGCCCGGTGCCGGACGGTGTGCGGCTCGTACCGGTACGGCAGACCGTGCGGCGGCACATCCACGTCGTGTGGCGCACGGGCGCCGACCGGCGCCCGTCGATCAGGGCGGCGGTCGAGGCGCTGCGCGGAGCGGGCCGGGCCGCGGAGGCCGCCGGGGAGCGTCCCTGAAGACCGCCCCCGCCATCCCCGGCGGGACGGTCCTCTGTCGCGACCGCCCTCTGGGACGGCTCTCGCCCTCCGGTGCCCGGTGCGGGCCCGTCAACCGGTCAGCTTGCGGAAGTCCCAGGAGGTGACCGTGTCCGGCGTGAGCCGCAGCCAGGCGTGCCGCCCGTCGTGCGGCATGGCCTCCATGCCGAAGTACTTGGGTGGGAACAGCCCTTCCGGTACCTCCAGTTCGGCGCAGACCGCACCCGTGCGAGGTGCCTCGCCCACGAACTCCACCTCGCCGGACAGCTCCACGCCGCGCAGTTCCCCGTACTCGACCCCGTCGTCGACCACCACGGCGATCCGCGGGTCGTGACGCAGCTGGGCCCAGCGAAGGCTGCGGGTGAGGGAGTACAGCCAGAGCGAGGTGCCGTCCCAGACGAACCAGAGCGCCCCGGCATGCGGCCGTCCGTCGGCGGCGAGGGTGGCCACGCGGCAGGTGCGCTGCTCGGTCAGATAGGCGTCCCGTTCGCCGTCGGTCATCATGATCCGGCGGCCTCGTCGCTGAGTGACGGCCATGGAGTGTCCCCTCCTGGTGTCTGACTATGTGTCAGAAATCATGAGGGCTCTTCCCCCGTCGCGCAATGCCCGTTAACCTCGCGCGCCCGGTCCGTCCGGGCGATTCCGTCCCTCACCGGGGGCGGACAGCCGACAGGAAGCGAGGCACTGTGCCGTCCAAGGAATCGCGGGAGCGGCTCGTCGCACAGCTCGACCCCGCCACCACCGCGCTGCTGACCGTCGAGTGCCAGCAGGGCGTCGTGGGCCGGGACAGTGCCCTGCCCGAACTCGCCCGGGAGGCCCGGTCCTCCGGCGCGCTGGCGAACGTGGCCAGGCTGGTCTCCGCGGCGCACGAGGCCGGTGTCCAGGTGGTGCACGCGGTCGCCGAACGCCGCCCCGACGGGCGCGGCGCCGGAGACAACGCCCGGCTCTTCCGCGCCGCCGCCCGGCTGCCCGTCCAGCAGTACTCCGGCAGTACGGCCGTGCGCGTCGCCGAACCCATCGAGGTGGCCGACGAGGACCTCGTCGTACGACGGCTGCACGGTCTGTCTCCCCTCGCCGGTACGGAGGTGGACGCGCTGCTCCGCAACCTGGGCTGCCGGACCCTCGTCATCACCGGGGTATCGGCCAATGTCGCCATCCCCAACGCCGTCTTCGACGCCGTGAATCTCGGCTACACGGCGGTCGTGCCGTCGGACGCCATCGCGGGGGTGCCCGCCGAGTACACCCCCGAGATGATCCGCAACACGCTCGCCCTGGTCGCCACGATCACCACCACCGACGACGCGCTCGCCTGCTGGAAGCGCCGCCGCGGACAGGGGGCGGCTACGCCGGGGTGATCGCTCCGGGGCGGCTATGCCAGGGTGATCGCACCGTCCTCCACCGTGATCCGCCGGGCGGGCAGCGGCCGGGTGGCGGGCCCGGCGGTCACCCCGCCCGTCGCGGCGTCGAACGTCGAATCGTGGCACGGGCAGTTGATGGAGCCGTTCGAGACATCCTTCACCGCGCAGCCCTGATGGGTGCACTTGGAGGAGAACGCCTTGAACTCACCGGCCTTGGGCTGTGTCACCACGACACCCTGCTTCGCGAACACCGTCCCACCGCCCTCGGGAATGTCCGCGGTGTTCGCGAGGACCTCCCCGCTCTTTCCCGCCCCGGCCTGTTCGACCGTGTCCGAACCCTCCGAGCCGTCCGATCCGCCGCAGGCGGTGAGTGCGGCGGTCACTCCCGCCGCGCCCACCGCCGCGACGACGGTGCGGCGTCCGAGGAGGACCCGGCGCTCCTGCGATGCGCTCATTGCGGCATTCCCTTCATCGGTGTCCATGGCTTCGTCCAGGGATACGTTCCGGTGGGCGTCCGCGTTCACGCAGCGCCCGGGAATCAGCCGGACCGGACGTCCTGCGTGTACCGGTGCCCGGTCATCGGACTCGGCGTAGGGCGGCGCGGCGGGGCCGGGGCTGTCCGCTGGAGGTCGGCCTTGTTCCTCCGCGGCAACGGGCGGCTCACCTCCGCTCGCGCGGAGAGCACGTCTGCTGGCCTACCTGGGGGTGCCGGTTCAGCTTCGCCGTGCCGCGTCCGCTTTCCGCACCGTCTTCGCCGTGTGGTCAGCCGAGTCGGCCAGGTTGCGGAGTGCGCGGGAGACCCGGCTGAGGAACTCCACAACGTGGTCGTCGCCGAGCCTGACCCGGACGCCGGGACGCGCAGCTCTCCGCTTCCGGCGCCGACGTTCACTCAGCGATGTCGACGCCGTATCCGCGTGCGAGAGCGGCGAGGCCGTGGTCGTAGCCCTGGCCGACGGCGCGTAGGCGCCAGACCGCGCCTCTGCGGTAGATCTCCGCGAGCAGCATGGTGCGTTCGGTGGTGGCGGCGTCCAGGGTGGCGCGGGCGAGCGGCGCCCCGCTGCTGCCGGGGGCCGCGCCGATCTGGATCGCACCGACCGTTCCGAAGGTCGCGGCGCCGTCGAGGGCGGCAGCGACGACGACCTTGCGCGTCGCGGGCGGCAGGGAGGCCAGGTTGAGGGCGATGGTCTGTTCGGCAGGACCACCGGTCAGCAGCCGCGCAGTTCCAGCCGGGCTCTCCGGGGCCCCGTAGAAGACGAAGTCCTCGTCGAAGGTGACCTGCTCGTCCTCGTCGAGGAGGAAGGCGACGACGTCGATCTCGTAGCCGGACTGCGGGGCCCAGCCGGCGGTGACGTACCACTCCGGTGCGGGCCTGCCGTGCGGCATGGGCAGGTCGATGACGCCCCCTCTCGGCATCACATACGGCTCCTGAGACCGGAGCGCCGCCGCAGCCGGTGCGGTGGCGGTCGGAGCGGAGAGCCAGTGGAGGTCGTGCGCGGGGAGTCCGAGGGTGGTGATGCGGCTCATGCGCCGGTCGCCCTCCCCTCCCTCCAGGAGTACGACGTCGGTGACGCCGGCGGACAGGTTGACCGCCGCGGACCCGCCCAGCTCGACGACGCGGGTACGAGCCGCCGCGGCATCGGCGTGGGCGCCACCGAGCACCAGCACGCGACGCCCGGCCAGAGGCTTGTCCAAGGTGCCGACGGGGGGCTTCGGCCGGCGCGGAGCGGGTACCGGCGTACCCGAGGCGGCCGTGGGGAGATCTGCTGCTTCCGGGACGGGTGCGGCAGAGGCTGTGGTGGGCGCCAACTTCAAGGGCCCGACGAATGGTTCTGCTTCCGGCTCAGCCGCGGGGGCGACAACGACGGCCGTCGCCTCATGGGCTGTCCCCGGCCGTACGTCGGCCAGCAACCGCAGGAAGGTGTGCTCATCGATGACCGGCACGCCTTCGCCAAGTGCGCGTCGCGCCTTTGCCGAATCGGACGTCGGTTCATTGGTGACCAGCACGCTGGTGTGTCGGCTGACGGAAGTCATCATGTTCAGTCCGGTGGCGACCGCCCGACCGACCAGCTCAGCCCGGGCATGGGCGGTCTCACCGGTGATCGCGACCTTCATCCCCTGCTGGAGCGGCCCGCCGGGAGTCAGCCGTCCCGGATTGCGATAGGCGCAGGGAGTCTTCGGCGGCTTCGGCGTGAACTGCGATTCTGCCCGGGGCGGGCAGGTCACCAGCGGCAAGGGCAGATCGAGCCGCGCTGCCTCGTGCAGTGACGCCCGCAGGATCCCGGCCAGAACACGGGTGTCGTCCAGCGCATCGTGCGCACGCTGCTGGGGGACGCCGTAATGGGCGGCGAGGGTGCCGAGCTTCATGTCGTCCGTCGGCGGATCCACCTGGCGATTCAGAGCCAGGGTGCACAGCCGCTGCGACACCGGCAGCCACATCCGCGCACGGGCGAACTCGTAGGCCAGGAAGTCGTAGTCGAACTGGGCGTTGTGGGCGACCAGGACCCGGTCCTGAAGCATCGCTCCGATCCGCCCGGCGACCTGGTCGAAGGTCGGCGCACCCTGTAGTCGCTCGACGGTCAGCCCGTGCACCTCCACCGGTCCCGGATCGCAGCCCGGATTGAGCAGGGTCGAGAACTCCCCGGTCTGCTCCCCGTCCGGACCGATCGTGATCACCGCGAGGGACAGCACGCGATCTCGCCGGGCCATGAGGCCCGACGTCTCCACATCAACCAAGGCCCAGTCGTAGGCGTAGTCGCCCGTGGCGGGCACATCGAAGGAAGCGAAGACGAGACTCATGGCGGCAAGGATGATCCGATATCCGGTCCTCCTTCAACCCGTATGCCGATTTGCCATCGTTTGGATGGCTGCAATGAGGCGGTCCTACGACGTCGCCCCGCTGAACTGGCGCGTGTCGTCACTGCCCTTGGTGCCCCATCACCACTTCCTGGAGTGGGTCTACCAGGTGACCCACGAGCTGCTCGTCACTCTGCTTGGAACGTCTCGCTTGCAGAAACGCCGGAGAGCCATCGCGCGGCCCAGGCTTCGGCACTGTCTCGCCTCTTGGCGTGCGCGATGGCCTGAGATTCGCCTTCGAGGAGCGAACTGAGCCTGTCCATCAGACCGGTGCCCGCCAGGAAGTGGGCGAGTGGTGCTACCGACGTGGCCGCCCCCGGTGTGACGGGACCGCCGTGAGCGAGTGAATTGCGCACCGATCGCAGACGATTGAGGGCGCGCGACCAGCGGTCATCGAGCTCCTCGTACCAGGTACGCATGCCCTCGCCTCCTGCTGTTCGGCCCGCCATGTTCTCAGCACGCCGGGCAGTTGGCCACGGAACGGGCCGTCCCCGGCCGCGTTCCCGTGAAACCAGTCGCGGTTGTACAAGGTAATGGGGCCGAACGTCTGGACCATGCCTGCGATCCGGGCCTTGGCGAAGGCGTGCCACACCACGTGATGGGCCTGACGCGGAGGAGTTGTCAGCAATCGCTCACACAGAGTGAGGCGGGATTCTTCGGGCAGCCCGGCTGCTGACGTGACGTCTTGATGCGACAGTGCACCCAGATCCTTGATGTCTCCTAGATTGAGCCGAGCCATCTGCACGTCCACAAGACCGTCGAGCAAGACACCTGAGAGGGAGCGCATCACCTCTGCGGAGCGACGCCCGGAACGCTCCAGGAGGGCGCGTAGAAGGAGGGTACGCGCGCTGATGTCCTCGTAGCACTGGCTGTCCCTGACCGCGGACACGATGTCCCGCCAGGCATGCATCAGCTGACTGTCCGAACACGCCTCCTGGGAAAGGGCGCGCATGAGCTGTTGTGCCTGTGCCACCTGTCCTTGGGCCCCGTGCGCAGGCAGGCCGACCATCGCGGAGCGGAAGGCTGTCAGATGGATGTCCAGACCTTGTCGGTATCCGGGGCCCAGACGATTGACCCCGAAGTCGAAGTCGGCCATGGCGGCCTGCCAGTAGAACCGGTGCCGCTTCTCGAAATCACGCGAGTCGTTGAGCCACGATTCGAGTTGATCCAATGCTGCCGGGAAGGTCAGATCCGTCCGTCCTCCTCGTACCAGTGGTCGCGGAGGGCCTCTGCCAGCTCGAAGGTCCACGATGGGTCGACTACTACATCCCCCGAAGAACATGCGCTTCAGTGTCCCTGCCATCTGAGGCGACGCATGGGAATCCGAGCTTCGGCCAGGCGGCTGACGCGCACGGTCAGGGCGCCTCGCTTTGCGCGGCGGAGGGCGATGCTTGTGGCCAACCACAGACCGTGGCGTGGGTGAGCGGCGCGACGGAAGGAGACCTCACCGAAACTTCGGGAAGTGTTCGGGAACAACACCCGCCGAGGGTCGGACGAAATCGTCTCCAACCGGACACCCGCCGACTCCGCCCGAGGGCCCACCCGCCCTCGCGAAGCTGCTCCGCCGAGTCCGATAGACGGCCCCTGAACAGCAAAAACGCCCTCCCGATGGGAGGGCGGAGAGAGGGCGCCCCCGGCAGGACTCGAACCTGCGGCCAAGCACTGAGAAGGCACGTGCTCTATCCGCTGAGCTACGGGGCTGACCTGCGAAAACGCGGCTTCCTAACGCTGTCCCCCGGGGCGTGGGGGACGCATGGGGGAAGCGTAGATTCCCGGTGACCGGGGCACGCGAGCGCTCTCCGGCTGGGCCGTACGTAGGTCCTCACGTTATCTTCACGCCCCCGCAGCCTCTCGCGGAAACAATCCCACACCTCGTCGGCGTTGGTGATCTCCGAGCCGAGGAAGGGAAGGTGTCGGGCCTGAAGCTGTTCCGCACGGACACGACGAATAGCGGCATGACCTCGGTCATGCCGCGTCTTGCTGAGATCGAGGCCGATGTGCAGAGTCTCATCGAGGCGCACATGGAGACGCTGCTGGGCGTCCGGTTTCTGGCGAGCGAGTACGGCACGGTCCGGTGCACGCGGGCCGCATCGACTCGCTCGGGCTGGACGAGAACGGATCGCCGGTCATCGCCGAGTACAAGCGCGACGCCGACGCCGACGTCATCAACCAGGGCCTGTTCTACCTCTCGTGGTTGACGGACCACCGTGCCGAGTTCGAGCACCTGGTCCGCGACCGGCTCGGGGTGACGGCCGCGTCTCAGGTCTTGTGGAGCGCACCGCGCCTGACCTGCGTCGCCGGCGACTTCACCCGCTACGACGTGCACGCCGTGCGCGAGCACCGGCGCTCGATCGACCTGGTCCGCTACCGACTCTTCGGCAGCGACATGCTTGGCCTTGAGACCGTGGCGTCCGTAAGCGGCGGCATGCAGGGAGCGCACCGGGGCCCGTCGGCGGGCAGCCGCTCGGGCGGCGGCCGACATCCGGAGCGCGTCGATGGTGGAGCTGGCGGGCGCGGTCGACGAGGTCCTGCTCGGGCTCGGGGACGGGGTGAACCGTGTCGAGCGCAAGACGTACCGCGCGTATCAGCGGCTGCGGAACTTCGCCTGTCTCTGCCCGCCGCAGCGCAGTAAGTCGCTGGTCTACCCGCAGGTTGCCCCGACGCAGGTCGACCTCGTTCCCGGTTTCACCCGGGACGTGTCCGGGCTCGGCCACCACGGGACGGGCGATCTGGAGGTGCAGCTCCGTACGCCGAAGGATGTGGAGCATGCGCGGGAGCTGTTCCGGGCGAGCTACGCGGCAGTAATCGCCTGTGGGTTTCCTGGCCGTGCTCGCTTCGTGGCTGCTCGGTGGTCGCGGCGTGGCGCCTTTCGACGTACGGGCAGGTCGTGGCGGTGGACTATCAATGATCCGCGGCCGCACCGTGATCGGCCGGCTGGAAAGCCCCACCACCCTGCCGGTCGGCTTCGGCGGTGACCAGCCCCACGTCAGCGAACGGATGCTGCAACGCGGAGACCGTATTCTGTGCTTCGCCGACGGCCTGATCGAGGAACACCAGCCCGGCGGAGAGGAGTTCGGCGAGGTACAACTCATCGAATGGACCAGCCAAATCCTGCAGGACCACACCGCGGTGCGTGCCGTGGTCAGAAGGCTCTTCCACACCTTGCGACGGGAACGGGGCGGCATGACCAGTGACGACTCGACCATCTTCCTCATCGAACGGCGTGGCGGCAAAGCCGACCATCTGGCCACCCTCACATGAGCCGACAGCACCCGGGCTCCCAACCATGCTGTCGAAAACAGAGGTGACGGCCCGGACTGCAGGGCGGGACCCGGTCCCGCGAACGCCTGTCTCGCGGTAAGGCTGCCGGAACAGATGTGGCACACGCCCGACTGCCCGCGGTGGACCATCATGCAGATCAACCGGGAGGCGAACTTCCGGCTATCGAGGAACAGGACGCGTGGGCCAAGGACGTCTTCCCCGCAGCACATGAGCGGCTCAAGCAGGCCGCCGCCGCGTTGCCCGCCGACGAGTCCGCCCAGCCGTTCGCTGACGCCCTGACCGGGCTGGTCCACGCGCGGGCAGACACCACGGGCTTCGTCGTCCTGCACCGCTGGGCGGAGATCCTGGAGCGCCAGTTCCCACCGGAGCTCCACGACCCGGACCACGTCGCCGAGCGGTACCTGCGTTGATCTTCGGATCGTCTGTGGTCTTCGGGTGGTCGCCGCGGGGGTGCCGTCAGGCGATCTTTGTCCTCGTGGTCCGGGGCCGGGCGGGTGGGGTGGGCGCCGGGCGGTGGTGATGGTTCTGGCCGCGTGTACCCCTCTGTGGGTTGAGGCTGGGCGCCCCCGTCCGGGGTGCGGGCGCTCTGGTGCTAGCGGGGGAGGAGGGCGGTGACGGTTTTGCCGCCGGCCGGCCGGTGGGTGACGGTGGTGGTGCGGGCGAGGTGGTTGACCATGGGCCAGCCGAATCCTCCGGTGCCGCCGGTCCGGTCGGGGGTGCGCATGCGTGGGGCGTGTGGGCTGGGGTCGTGCACGGCGACTTCGATGGTGTCGGGGTGTGCGGTGAGGTTCAGGGTGCAGGTGCCGCCGCCGTGGCGCAGGGCGTTGGTGACGAGTTCGGAGACGACCAGGACCACGGTGTCGGAGGCCTCGGCTCCGATCGCCGGTACGAGCCGGTCGAGGAAGTCCCGGGTCTCCTCGCGTGCGCCGGCGACGGATGTCGCGGAGCGGACGGTTACGGCGGTGATGCTCATCGTGTCCATCAGGTCCCCCGGTCTCTGGATCGTCAATGCCCGGTCCTGCCTGTCCGGGGCTTGTGCCCGGGCTGCGGCCCGTCAACCCGGTTTGCTCCCGCCTTCCCTCTCTGTTCGAGGTGGATTGCCTTCCTGCCGGGCACGCCAATATCTGTGGTGGCTGGAGTAGACATCGGGTGGTGGTGTGGTTATGGTTTCTCTCGTAGCCCAGAGAGACGGCAGGGCTCGGCAGAGATGAACTGCCGGGCGGCAGTACCCGTAGTTGCAGTGTGCAGGGCGGTGCGGTGGTGGAGTTCCGGAGCCGGAGAAGTTGCAGGATGGCGACGGGGCTGACGGCCGGACCGGGTGGCCCGCGGTAGTCAGGGGCCGCCGTGAGCAGTACCGCAGTTCAGTCAGTGCAGTACCCGCACGTGCGGGTCGCGGTATCCAGCAGTGAAGTGAGTGGTTCCTCGGTGAAGGCGTCGGCTGCGGGCGTGCGCATCGGGAGGTTCGGCAGTGGGGTTCCAGGCCAGAGCGGATGCAGGACGGGCGACGGGGCTGGCTGCCGAAGAGTGGCGCTGTCACAGGCCACGGAGCAGTTCGCATCACCAGCAGTACGCAACAGAGCAGTACCAGCAGTTGGTAAGTGATTGATCCCAGAGGGAAGAACGGAGGAGCCAGGCGCCATCAGGATCGCCCGGGCGGAAGTCTTGAGCCCGGGTACCGCAGGACATCGATAGTGAGGTGGTCTCCGGTCAAGCAACCGCGATCCCCGCAACCCCCGGACCTCTTCCCGGCGGGCATGCGGAAACACAGAGCCGGCGTAGCCGATCAAGGCCGGCTGATGGTGTAGCAGTTCCTTCGGGGCCCGGGTGCCATATGGCACCCGGGCCCCTCCAGCGTGTTCCGGAGAGAGGTGACATGACAGCAGACGACTCGTTCGGCCGTCTCTCCGACGGCACCCCACGAGCCCGGCGACACCACCCCCCAGGTCATGTCTTCGACAGAGGGGACACAGTCATACCGGGCCCGGAGGCCAGCGGCCCCGTTGCAGGACCGCGAAAAACATAACGGGGGCCCGCTTCCTGCCGGTCGTGCGAACCCTCGCCCCCACTTCGCGGGAGCCACCCGCCCGTCCTACCGCCGTATCGCCCCCTACAGCGTCACCGCCGCAGGCCTCTGGGACACAGCCGAAAACCCGTCCAGTCACCGGCAGGCGAACGACGCTGACCGGGGAAGCCGCGTCGAGGTCGGTTCCCAGACAGCGCCCTTCGGGGGAGGCGTGGCCCGGCTTTCGGAGAGTGATGGTGGAGACGCCGGCCAGCGTCTCCCAGATGATCAGTCCCGATGAGCTTCGCGGGAGCCCGGCTGCCCGCTTCGGGAGGACCGGCGGGTGATGCGCCTGGTCATGAGGGCGATGGCGGCCCATGTGGTCAACGCTTCTGTTGACTGAACCAACTTGGGAGTTTTCCCAGTTCAGGAAGGGTATGGCGGATGCTGCTGCTAGCTTCCGGGCATGCCTGAGAACGAGACGGCCGAGCGTGATCTGTCCGCTCTGGAGCTGCCGCAATGGGGCCGCTTGCGAGAGACCGGTGATCCCTGGGATCCGTACCAGCTGATCGACAAGGACGGGCGGGTCTGCGCGGAGGCCCAGGCGTTCTTCAAGGACCTCCAGGCCGTCGGCCGCGGAGACACGACCCTCCGTTCCTACGCGCTGGACCTGCTGCGCTGGCTGCGATTCCTCTGGGTGCTCGACACAGGTGGGACCAGGCGACCAGTGTCGAGGCGAGGGACTTCATGCGCTGGATGCTGCTGGCCGACAAGCCCGTGCGAGTGCATTGGGGCGCCACCAGCTCCCACCGCGGACAGCAGCACCGAAGGGGCCCGGCGTCGTCAGGCCGGCACCGGGGACGTAGAGCACGACGGGCAGGGGGCCCGGCGGGCCGCCGACGGGAGCGCCCTCGTGCGCATGGGCGCACCCCAGCCGCACCCGGCCAGGTCGATCAGCACCGAGGGTTCGGCCGACCGATGTTCTCAGGCACCGTCTGTGCTCGGGTGTGCCTGTGCGACGAGTGCGCCGTACACGAGGTCGCAATGGCCGGTTGCCTTGACGTCGACCTGGACTCCGTTGAGTAGGCCCACAGACGGTGTGGTCGGTACCCCCGGCCCTCGCCTGCGCGAGTCGGGGGCCGCAGGGTCCCAGAGATCAGGACAGACACGTCGGCGCGGTCTCCCGTCGGCCGCCGCGAACGCCAGGCGGGAGTGCACCGAGCGCGCTTCGCCGACGGACAGCGCCGAGGGCTCCTCCTGCGTCGAATTCCTCTCGCAAACCAGAACCAGGTTGTTGGGCCGGCCGCTGAGTCGGCAGATCGTGGCGTCGGCGTCCTGTTCGCCGCCCCGGCTCCTGGAACGCGGCCGGACGGTTGTCCTCCACGGAGATCCCACGGCTCACGGGTCGTCCTGCTGAATCACCCGGGTGCGCAGGTCGAGAGGCCCGGCGCGGCGGGCCGGCCGAGGGGTTTCCCAGCGGCTACTCCTGGGGTCCGCGCAGACTGTCACGCGCGGTGGGTGCGCGGCGAGCGGGGTTCTCGGTGAGACCCGTTCGCGTTGCGGCCGGCCCGCCGGAGGCGACAATGGGGTTCCGCGCGATGTCCCCCTGGGCGGATGGTTCTGCGGGCCCGGTGACTGGGTGCCGGGCAGTGGCCCGTGGGGACCGTTCCTGTGAGGCGCTCGCCCCTGGAGGTCCAGATGAGCTTCTTCCTTCCTGATCGCGAGGCGGTCCTGACGGGATGCCAGGGGCTGGCGCTGTCCCATCCGGGGATCGGGGTGTGTCCGGACCCGCTCTACATGCTGGCGACCCGGCCCGCCCCGGGACGGAAGGTGGCGCTGGTGGCCGGGGGCGGCGCCGGACACGAGCCACTCGACGGTGGACTGCTGGGGCGCGGTGGCGTGGACGCCGTGGTGCCGGGCCCGGTGTTCACCTCTCCAACAGGTGCCCAGGTGGAGGCGGGAGCCCGGGCCGCCGCCGCGCTGGGCTCGCGTGGCGGTGTTCTGCTGATCGTGAAGAACTACACCGGGGACCGGATCAACTTCGCTCTCGCGGCGGAGCGGGTCCGGGCCACCGGGATCATGGTGGACGAGGTGGTGGTCGACGACGATCTCGCCACCGCAGGCTCGGCGGCGGGGCGGCGCGGGACGGGGGGCGTGCTCGTCGTGGAGAAGATGCTGGGGGCGATGGCCGACCGGGGCGCCGGCCTGGAGGATCTGGCCGGGCTGGGTGCCGAGGTGGTGGCCGCCACGCGGAGCCTCGCCGTCTGCGCCCGCGCCCACACCTCCCCGGCGCTCAGGTCACCCGCGTTCGCTCTGCCGCCGGGCTCTCTGGACTACGGCGTCGGGATCCACGGCGAACGGGCCGCCCGCACCGTCACTGCCTCCCGTCCGGTCGAAGACACCGTCGGCTGCATGCTCGACGAGCTGCTGGCCGATCTCCCGCGGGCCGGGGACGGGGTCATCGCCGTGATATCAGGGCTGGGAGGGACGGGGGAGCTGGAACTGAGGGCGATCAGTGCGCTGGTCCACCTGAACCTGACCGCACGCGGGGTACCGGTACGTTCGCTGGCTACGGGCGTCTACGCCTCCGCACTGGACATGGCCGGGTTCAGTATCACCCTCACCTGTCTGGCCCCGGGCTGGCTGGAGCTGTGGACGGCACCCGCGGACACACCGTTGCGCCTCCCCGGCCCGGCGAACTCCGACGGCGTGTTCCTTGAGCCCCCGGAGGGGTTCGGCCGAGTTCCCCTCCATGCCACGCCCGCTGTCGGGCCCCGAGCCGGAGGTGCCTTCCTGGACGAATTGCACCGGATATGTCTGGCGGCGCATGCGGACCTCACCGCCCTCGACCAGGCGGCGGGGGACGGCGATTTCGGCGACAACTTCTGCGGCGGCGTCACCGCCGCCGTGCAGTGTGCCCGCGAGAACCGGCTGGCGGGCACGGCCGCGCTCGCCGAAACGTTCCGTGACCGTGTCGGCGGCTCCAGCGGCCCTCTGTTCGGCCTCCTGTTCACCGCTCTGGAGCCTGTTGCCGACCGCACGCCGCCCGACATTCCACATCTCGCCGCCGCCCTTCAGCAGGCGCTCACCCGCATCAGCGCCATTGGCGGCGCCGTGCCCGGTGACCGCACTTTGCTCGACGCCCTCGCCCCCGCGGCAAAGTCCTTCACGGCCGCGTCATCGGGCAGCCACCACCCGCCGGTGACCAGTGCGGCGAGGGCAGCCGTCGACGGCGCCCTCGCCAGCGCGGCGCTTCCCGCCCGCCGTGGCAGGGCCAGTTACACCGGCGCCCACGGCACCGGGCAGCCCGATCCTGGCGCGGTCGCGATCGCCCTCGTCCTCATCGCGCTGGCGCGTGTCCATGAACCGGGCCCAGCCGCCGATCTGCCCGACCCCGCCCGGGTCACCCGCGCCGAAGACCTCGGGGTATCGCGCACACCCGGGGCACCGGGGTGAGTCGTTCCGGTGCCCCGGGTGCGGGAATACGGGTGCCTCAGCCCGAGGGCGCCCGGTCCCGGTCGCCCCAGCTTGCGATCCAGGCGGCCAGGACCTCGTCCTCCAGGGACTCGACCCAGGCGTCGGCGAGCCCGGCGCACTCAGGGGAAGGACCCGCGCCGACCCCGACGACAGGCATCCCCGCGTGCACCGCGGACTGGATCCCGCACAGCGAGTCCTCGATGGCCAGGCACTGGGCGGGTTCCACACCCAGCAGGTCCGCCGCGCGGGTGTACACGTCGGGATGGGGCTTCGGCCGCATCCGGCCGACCGGGACCACAACGTGGCGGAAGTGCCCGAGAAGCCCCGCCGAGCTCAGGCAGGCCTCCACCACGTCCCCGGGGCAGTTGCTGGCCACCGCGAGCGGCAGCTTTCCGGCTGCGGCCTCCACCACCGCCGACGCGCCGAGGCACGTTACCGGCTCGGCGGAAGCCAGCATCCGGAACGCGCCCAGCAGCTGATCCGTCATCTGCGACGCCAGTTCTTTCCGCCCGGCCACCTGCGCCATGAGCCTCCCGCACTCGGTGTAGTGGATTCCCTGCGACAGTTCCCAGAACTTCCTGTCCGGGACAACTCCGTATTCATTGAGGACCTGCTTGCGGGCGTCCACCCAGTGCTTCTCACTGTCCATCAGGGTTCCGTCGCAGTCGAACACGACCGCTCTGGGGGACCAAGTTTTTCCTCTGGATTCCAGCACTTTCGACCTCTTTCGCGAATTCGTGCAGCCCGGCGAGCCCGAACAGTGAAACGGAAGGTTTAGAACGCTGCCGTCTTCGGACTGCCGGCAGGCAGGAGAATTCCCGTCACTGCTGCACGAAATTGTGCAAGGAAAGATATTCACGGAAACGAGAGAAAGGAAGAGGGTGACCGGAAGTGAAATGAGAAGAAAATAAAGAATTCCACTCATGGAATTTAATTTACATCGCGAAAACGGGCACGAAAAGGAAGGATATGTGCCGAACAAGAGCGGCCTCGGGCAAAATTTAGCAACCATGTGCCCTGGTAAGAACGTTCACCCTCCGCATGTTCCTAAACCTCGATGCAATCCCATCTCCGCCTTTCGCGGAGAAGCAGGAGGTCCGGGGCAACCGCGCGGTCGCGCAACCGGTCGCCCGGTCGGAGCGTCGCCTTTCCCTGAACGATGTCCGTCTACGGTGGCGAGGTCCGGGCCGACACTGCACCATCGGAGAGACGCCCGGACGCAACCGGACCCGAGGAGGGCACATGGCACTGAAAGCCGACCCCAAAGTTGTGCGTGAGCTGGTCCACCGCTACGACAAGCTTCAGAGTCTCGATGCACCCTGCCCGGGATCCTCAATCAATCCCGGGATCGAGGGCGTCGTCTACACCCTCTGTGTCCTGACCGGTACCCGCGACGAGCCGAACGCTCTGGCCGCCGCTCGCAGCTTGCTTGCGCACCCCGACTCATCCCGCTCGGAACACATCCCGCCGTGCCCGGACCCGCTGCAAGATGGCGCCACGACCACAGATCGGTGAACCGCCCCGCTCCACTCCGGCCTGTCCACGCGGCCGCGGCTGTGCCGGACACGGCTGGAAATCCGAACGGCTTCCAGCCGGCCGGGGTGCTGTAGAGGGCCTGGTCCGGTGTGGCCAGCGCCGCCTCAGGCTTCTTCTCGGTGTGCAGGAGGCGCAGCAGCTCTTCCTGGGCTGGGTCGGAATGCCGGCCCACCACCTGGTAGTTGACCCGTTTCTTGTCGATGCCTATGAGGTCGTCGTGAGCCCGTGTGTGTGCGGGTATGGCGGAAGGGGGTGGCAGCGCAGTCGCGCCGCCACCCCCTTCCGTGTGCCGGGTCAGTTGAGGGTCAGGAAGGTACCCGCGCCGTTGGAGTATTCGATCCAGGTGGTGGACCGGGTGTCCGCCGGGATGCCGGACCAGGTGGCGGTCAGGTCGGTCGGGGTTCCGGGGGTGACACGGGCATGGTCGGGCGTGACGGTGACCGTGCCCGTGGTCGGGCTGTTCTCGGTGATGTTGTTCACCTGGTAGGTGTACGGCGTGACGCTGCCGCCTGTGCTGCTCTCGTCGACGGTGACCACAGCCAGGAAGATCTTTCCGGCCTTGGGCTGCCGCAGGGAGATGGTGGATGTCCCGTTGCTGTCGGGGTCGGCGAACTGGAGTTCCTGCGGGGCACCGTCGAGCAGGGGCCCCCAGACGACGCCGACGATGGTGTCGGCAGCCGGATCGAAATGGACCGAGATCTGGGAAGCCTTGGTACCGGCCGGGATGGTCGCCTCGTAGTAGACCTCAGCGGTTCCGGTCAGGGTGCCCGTGGTGGGGGGTGAGGAGACCGGGCCGTGGGCGGTGGCCGTGAGGGTTGTGGTGGCCGGGGTGACGGAGTAGGTGATCTCGCCGCTGGTGCCGGTGCCCTTGATCTCGGCAGGGGCGTGGACGCTCTGCGGGGTGACGACGACCGGACTGCGGACGGAGGTCCGGCCGGAGGTCCAGGTGAGGGAACCGGTGTTGAGGATTCCCGAGGGTGCGGTCGTCACGTCGAGCTTGACGGTGAAGGTGCGCTTCTGCCCAGGGTGCTTGAAGTGCAGGACGGACGGGGAGACGGTGGCCTTGATACCGGGAAGGTCGACCTTGGCGCGGTAGGTGCCGGCCGAGGTGGCGGTGACGGTGCGGGTGACTGTCTGGGTGCCGAAGAGTTCACCGATCGCGATGGAGGGGTAGTTGAGGTCGCTGGGGTCGATGGCTTTGGTCCCGGTCCGGGTGTTGATGCCGACGCCTTCGAGGTAGGCGAGCCAGTCCCGCTCGGTGGAGTCGTAGACGAGTCCGGGCCGGAGCATTGCCCGGGCTTCGACTTCGCCGGCTCCCTGGGCGAAGACGTCATCGCTGTTCTTGCCGTCGGCCGTCTTGGTGGGGGACGCGGTGGTCATCATGGCCGACTTGACGCTCATGGGCGACCAGGTGGGGTGCTCGGAGAAGTACAGGGCGGCGAGGCCGGCGATGTGCGGGGAGGCCATCGAGGTGCCGGAGTAGAAGTCGAAGTCGCGGCCCTCGTTTCCGGGCGGTGAAACGGCGGCGAGGATGGTCGCGCCGGGTGCGGTGATGTCGGGCTTGAGGAGGTCGCCGTTGCCGATGAGGGAGGGGCCGCGGGAGGAGAAGCCGGCGACCTGCGGGTAGGCGGCGCTGTTGCCGCCCCGGGTGAGGGTGACGGTGGCGTTGTCCGTGGCGGCGTAGTCGCGTACGGCGGTGGCGTCGGGGGCGTTCAGGTGGACGGTCGGTATGGAGTGCAGGTCGCCGTCGGTGCTCTCGTCGCGGGTGTTGACCAGGACCATACCGATGCCGCCGGCTCTCTTGACCTCGGCGGATTTGTCGATGCGGGCATTGGTGCCTCGGTCGCAGACGACCACCTTTCCGGCGGTGCGTGCGGGGTCGAGGGTGCCCGTGACGCAGAGATTGGCGTCGGTGGTGTCGGCGTCGGTGGTCTTTACGGTGGCGGCGCGGACGAGAGGTACGGAGCCGACAGTGTTCTGCACGCTGGTGCTGATGCCGGTGTAGTTCTTTCCGTTGCCGAGGGTCACGGTGCCGGTGTGGGAGGCGATTGTTCCGGCTGCGACGGTGGTGGTCCAGGGCGCGGTGTTGTCGAGGCTGGAGGCGTCGGGGCCGGCGTTGCCTCCGGCGGTGGCGACGAAGATGCCGGCGGCGGCGGCGTTACGGAGCGCGGTCTGGGACGGATCGTCGTACGCACTTTCGAACTGGGCGCCGAGGGAGTAGTTGATGACGTCCACGCCGTCGGCGACGGCCTGGTCGATGGCGGCCACGAGATCGCTGGTCAGGCCGCCGTCCTGGGTGCCGTCCTTGCTCTGCCAGAGGGCCTTGTAGACGGCGACGCCGGCGGCGGGGGCGACACCGGAGATGGTGCCGAAGTCATGGCCGTCGGCGGTGGCGTGGACGGCGGCGTTGCCTGCGGCGGTCGATGCGGTGTGGGTGCCGTGGCCTTCGCTGTCGCGGGGGGAAAGGTAGCCGGCGCGGTTGGATTCGGGGACGAGCCGGAGCCAGGAGTCGCCGAAATGGCGGGCGCTGATGATCTTCTGGTTGCAGTCGGCGGCGGTGAAGCTCTCGCCGGTCTGGCAGGTGCCGGTGAAGGTGGTGCCGTCGGCCTTGTGCATGACGGTGGTGGTGCCGTCGAGGTAGGGCCGGTAGGGATCGCCCTTGGCGGGTTTTCTGACGGGTTTGCCGGTGGGCTTCTTGGCCGTGAGCGCGGGGGCTTTGAAAGAGGCGCTCTCGGGCCAGATCCCGGTGTCGATGACGCCGATGACGATGCCCTTGCCGGCCTTGGCGGTACCGCCGAGGGCGGCCCACAGACCCTTTCGGCCGGAGAGTCCGAGGAAGTCGGCGGAGTTCTTGTCGTCGGTGGCATGGTGGAATCGGTCGGGGGCGATGCCGGTGACGCCCTTGGTGGCGGCCAGTTGAACAAGTTGGCGGGCGTTGAGCTGGGCACTGAAGGTGTTGGTGGTGACGGCGTAGTGCTGGCGGACGGTGGCGCCGACCTTCTTGGCGACGTGGGTCTGTTCGCCGATCAGGTGGGTGCGGTATCGCTTGGCGTTGGTGGTGGTGACGTCGATTTTCCTGCCTTCGGTGGCTTTGGTGGCGGGGAGGTTGTCGATGCCGCCGTCGTAGGTGACCAGAGGTTGGCCGGCAAGGGTGATCAGGTAGGTGCCGGTAGCGAGGGGGGTGGTGCGGCCGACGGCGGTGGCGGGGGTGGCAAGGGGAAGGCTGAGGGCGGCGAGGGCAGTGGTGAGCAGGGCGCCGATGGCACCGCGGCGGGTGCGGGACGCTCTTCGTGGCTGAGGTGTCACGGGATTCCTCACAGGTGTCCGGACATGCCAGGTGGGCGAGCGGGGGTGCTCGCCTGGCGGGGGTGTGCGCCGACGGCTGGGGGGTGAGTGAACCGCCGGTCACGTCGGGTGGTTGATTGGCGATTCGGGAGAAGTGAACGCTGTGCGATCACATGCTGTCCAGATAATCTGTTGGCGTCTTTGGCCTGGTGACCAAACGCGCCACCTGTGAGGGGACCCCGGCCGGACTTGACTGCCCGTACCTGTCCGGGGCGGCCCCATACGTATGGCAGGGAGGCTTGGTTTTGCTGGAGGCAGTGGGTGTGAGCGCGTTCGACGAGAGCGTGTACCGAGCCGTGTTGTCTGGACCGCAGAGCGCCGTGCGTGACCTCGCGGAGAGCGCCGGGGCCGGGGCGGCGCGCACAGGACAGGCGTTGAGGCGCCTCGCCGGTCTGGGGCTGGTGCGGCGGGTAGGGCGCGGCCAGTGGGAGGCGGTCAGCCCGCGGTCGGCGCTGTCGGCGTTGCTGAACCGGCGCCGCTCGGAAGCGGAGACGGTGTTTGCGGGGGTGGAGACCAAGTTCGCCGATCTGCACCGCCTGCACCGGGCCGGGCAGTTGCGGTCGGATCCTGGCGCCTTGGTGGAGGTGCTGACGGGCCGGGAAGTGCTGACACGGAAGATCGAGGAGTTGAGCCGGTCCGTCACCACGCATCTGTGGACGTTGGACAAGCCTCCGTATCTGGAGCCGGTGGGACAGCCGCATTTCAATGAGTGGGAGACGGCGACGACTCGGGAGTGGTTGGAGCGCGGGGTGGACATCCGGGGGGTGTACTGCCTGGAGTCGATCGAGCCGCCCGGGCGATTGGAGACGCTTCTGAATCTGGCGGCGCTCGGGGAGCAGTCGCGGTTGTTGCCGCATCTTCCGTTCAAGGCACGGATCGTGGACCGGCGGGTTGCGGTGGTGCTCTTGGCGGAGGGAAGCCAGGACTCCATCGTGCTGGTGCATCCGTCGGGTCTGCTGGACGGGCTGATGGAGTTGTTCGAGGCGTACTGGGAGCGGGCCGAGCCGTTGCTCTCCGAGGGGTTGGGTCTGGGGGAGGGCCCCAGCCAGGAGGAAATGGTCCTGCTGCGGTTGTTGCACGCCGGGTTCAAGGACCAAGCGATCGCCCGGCATTTGGGGGTGAGTGTGCGTACGGCGACGCGTCGGGTGGCGTCGCTGATGCGGAGGCTGGATGCGGGAACGCGGTTTCAGGCCGGGGCGAAGGCGCGGGAGCGGGGTTGGGTGTGACGTTTCCAGGGATCTTCGAGGCGAACCGGCCCGACCCAAGACGATCGCTCAACTGCGGCGGCGACAAGGCCCTGCCCGTCCTCGTCGTCCGCACCAGCCCACCGCTGCTGTCCCCACGGCAGCAGGACTCCAACTGGACCCGGGACACAGCTCGAACCTCGCCCCCTCTGCCCCAGTTCGTGCGTTGCACTGACGGCCTGCCGGAGCCCTCGCGCATGAAGGGGCAGCAGGGGAACGGAGCAGGCTCCGCTGACGGCGTGGGCGGCCCGATGGGTGGTCGGGAGCCGTCTCATGGCCGGTGACGTGACCGGGGCCTGTACGTCCCCTGCCACTGCGATTTCGCTACGGGGTGGCGTATACCCTCGACATCGCGATCTCGCGGATGGTTTCTGGATCGTTGGGTGGCCTCAGCGTGCGAGTGCTGATTACTTGGGTTCCGGTGTCGGGGGCGGCTGCGGCCAGTTCCGTGAGAGCTTGGCGCACTACGTCGTGGGCGGTGCCCTGCTGGTGAGGGTTGTCCAGCAGCAGCAGCCCAGGGAAGGCGCACTCCTGGTCGAGATCTCTTTCGAGGAACAGGATGGCGTAGCTGTATGCCAGGAAGAACAGGACCTTGGCCTCTGCTCCCGGACCTTGGTTCCAGGGCCGGGAACCGACGTAGAAGGTGAGATCGGTGTCCCTGATCGTCACCTCCCGGGTCACCCGGAGCGTGTCGCGGTAGCGGGCGAGGAAATCGTTCATGCGGTCGGCGAAGGAAGAACACCGGTCCATGGGAGACAGCACGGATGTCCTCAAGGCCGGCTGCCGCTTCTCGATCTGATCCACGGTCTGCTGAGCGGAGAATAAGGTGCGGTGTGCTTCGTCGCGACGCTGCAGAATCTCTTCCATCGCCGGAAGGGCAGTCATCTTATGCTCCAGTTGGGCGATCTCCGCGGCGAGTCCTTCCAACGTCGCCATGAACGGGGAAAGTTGTGCGGTGCGCTGTTGGTTGAGTCGCTGCGCCAGTTCGGCCTGCTGTGCGTGCAACGTCTGCTGAAGCCTTCGCGTGGCTTCCAGATCGGTTGCGGTGTGTGTGATGACGTCATCCAGCTCGGACAGTTCCGACTTCAGGGACCTGATTTCCACCTGTGCCCTGCGCCGGCGCTTGTCATCATCCACCGGCTGGAAGCACAGATAGCAGGCGTCCTCGTGGTGAGCACGCTTGGGATCGACGCTCTGCTCGCAGGCAGGGCACAAGCGGACTGGCAGGGCGTCGAAGACCTCGATGGAGGTGATCAGACATTTTCCATTCGACCTACCTCGGCTGTGACCGTGCGAGCCGAGCGGCGGTGTTCTTCAAGGAGATGTTCCAGGTCCGCCATCTCCTCGGTCGCGCGCCTGAGCTGGCTGGTGACGTCCCCGTAGGCAACGGTCAGGGAGGAGTCGTATCCCGCGGGCGCCCCGGCAGGAGTGTTTCCTTCAGTAATGCCTTGGATTTCAGCTGTCAGAGTTCGACGGCGTTCATGGATGGCATTGAGCTTGCCCTGCAGCTCGCGGCGTGCTGCGGCGACCTGCTCTGCGCTGTGGGTGAGGGGCAGGCCCAGGTTCTGGGCGATAGCGGTGATGGCCTGCAGAGTGCCTTCCCGGACCTCCCTGCTCACGGCCTCACCTCGACGCCGTCTCGCCTGTGCGAGCTCGAAGTCCCGGTTCGCCTGGGCGGTTCGGGATTGGGCGAATCCTAGGAGCTGGCTGACGACGGCACGCCGGACGAACTCATGCTCCTTGTTCGCGAAGCTCGTCCAGGAGTCCTCGTTTCGGTAGAAGTGACGCAAGGTGTTGCGGAAGGAAAGGGCGACCTGTTCAGTGGCCGCAGTCGGATGAAGCCGCTTGGGTGTACGAGCGTGACTCTGCCGATCCGAAGCCCGCGCTCGGATGTGCTGGGCTCGCTCATGGGCGGATCTCCTGATGGAAAGTCGCGTTGCCGACCTCGTCCGGAAACAGGTCGTAGATGAGGTTCTTCAGGTCGGTGCCTGACATGTCCGCCAGGTTGCCCTGCATGGCTCGGCATCTCTGGACCAAGGACTGGAACTGCTCCATCGCCGTGAGCTGGGCTGCCGTCGTCTTACCGGCGGCCGTGAGCTTCACCCGCTCAGGGTTGTGGCTGACGGTGATGGTTGCGAGGCCGCGGGCGGTGAGAAAGGACAGAAACTGTGCGCTTCATGACGGGAGGTTCCTCGGGCCGCCCGGGACACTCGGGGCGTCGCCGTGCTTGCGGGTGTCCGCAGGTATGCAGTTGTCCGGCCGTCCGCCGCCGGCCCGTCATCCTCGAAGACCAACTGGAGGAAGCCCAGCGGATCAACGCCGAGTACCGCCGCACCGCTGAATCGGCGAACCCTGCAACCTCGGCCTGAGCGGTGCGTGCCCGCCGGGCGCCGTACACGCCCGGCGGGATTTGGGCACACGTGATCAGGGCCGCGCAGGAGCAGCACCGCGCGGCCCTGATCCGAGTCGGGACTGGCATACGGGTTGGTGGGGCCGTCGTCCGGGAGGACAGTGCCACCGCAATAGTTGTGCCGCCGAGCTGCAAAACGGCAACCGCTCCTCCTGGAACGCTGCGCTCGGGGTGGATTAATATCTATGACTGCCAGATGAGGGTTTAATGTGCCGCGCTGGCAGTGTGTTTACTGCAACGAACGGAGTGGAATTATTGACCGTACGCAGGCCGCTACCGCATGCTACTGTCGATCTCAGTTGCAGTTGTGGTTCCCAAAAAACTCCAACGCCCCTGCCGGTGTTTTCAGCCGCAGGAAGCGTTTTGTATTTCCGGTCTTTCTCCGGGCGGGGCATCATCGCGGCGACCCGGTGTCCGTGGATCGCGGGTTCCGGCGTACTGCCCCAAAGGAGATATGACATGGCGTCAGGCACTGTGAAGTGGTTCAACGCGGCCAAGGGTTTCGGCTTCATCGAGCAGGACGGTGACGGCGCTGACGTGTTCGCCCACTTCTCGAACATCGCCGCCCAGGGCTTCCGTGAGCTGATCGAAGGCCAGAAGGTCACCTTCGACATCGCGTCGGGCCAGAAGGGCCCGACGGCCGAGAACATCGTTCCCGCCTGACGCTGACGCGTACTTCGTAGCTGGGGCCCGCATCCCTCGGGGTGCGGGCCCCAGCTACGGGCATTTCCCGCATGGGGTCACCTGCGGGGCATTCGCCGCCCGCAGACTCTTCTCCAAGGGTGCTCGCTCCTTCGGAGCTGCATCCCATCGACGTCCTGAATTGCGCATCCGCATGACGTCACCCATTTCGCTGTTTGTGCCCCGCCGGGTTCGCCGCAGGCGAGATTTTACTTTCGCATTCTTTTCGGCCCGTTCTTGTGATTCCCCGCGCTGTTCTTCCGCTGCGGGAATTCCTTGATACGTGCCGTATCAAGGAAGGTTCTGAATGAACCCCACACGTACGAACGACCGCTCCTCCCGCGCCCGCAGCCGTACCGGCGGTCCCGCTTCCGGCTCCGGCGCCGGTTCGTACCGGGGCAGCCGCTTCGGCTCGCCCGCCCCGACCCGTTCCGGAGCGCCGAACCGCCAGGGCGGCCATAGTCGGCGGCCCGCGGCAGCCTCGGGCGAGTTCGCCCTGCCGAAGACGATCACTCCCGCGCTGCCCGCCGTCGTGGCGTTCGCCGACCTCGACATGCCCGAGCAGCTGCTGGCCTCGCTCACCGCGCAAGGGATGAGCGTCCCGTTCCCGATCCAGGGCGCGACCCTGCCCAACACCCTCGCGGGCCGCGACGTCCTCGGCCGGGGGCGCACCGGCTCAGGCAAGACCCTCGCCTTCGGCCTGGCCCTGCTGGCCCGCACCGCCGGGCAGCGTGCCGAGCCCGGCCAGCCGCTCGCCCTCGTCCTTGTGCCGACGCGTGAACTGGCACAGCAGGTGACCGACGCTCTCACCCCCTACGCCCGCTCGGTGAGGCTGCGCCTGGCCACCGTCGTCGGGGGAATGCCGATCGGCAGGCAGGTCAGTTCACTGCGCCGTGGTGCCGAAGTCGTCGTCGCGACGCCGGGCCGCCTCAAGGACCTCATCGACCGGGGTGACTGCCGGCTGAACCAGGTCGCGATCACCGTCCTGGACGAGGCCGACCAGATGGCCGACATGGGCTTCATGCCCCAGGTCACCGCGCTCCTGGACCAGGTACGCCCCGAGGGCCAGCGGATGCTGTTCTCCGCGACCCTCGACCGCAACGTCGACCTCCTGGTCCGCCGCTACCTCACCGACCCGGTGGTCCACTCCGTCGACCCGTCCGCAGGCGCGGTCACCACGATGGAGCACCACGTCCTGCACGTCCACGGCGCCGACAAGCACCGGACGACGACACAGATCGCGGCGCGCGAGGGCCGGGTGATCATGTTCCTGGACACCAAGCACGCCGTCGACCGGCTCACCCAGGATCTCCTGAACAGCGGGGTGCGGGCCGCCGCCCTGCACGGCGGGAAGTCGCAGCCGCAGCGCACCCGGACCCTGGCCCAGTTCAAGACCGGGCACGTCACCGTGCTCGTCGCGACGAACGTCGCGGCGCGCGGCATCCACGTCGACAACCTCGACCTCGTCGTCAACGTCGACCCGCCCACCGACCACAAGGACTACCTCCACCGCGGCGGCCGCACCGCGCGGGCAGGCGAGTCCGGCAGCGTCGTCACCCTGGTCACCCCCAACCAGCGCCGCGACATGACCCGTCTCATGGCCGCCGCCGGCATCGTTCCCCAGACCACCCCGGTCCGCTCCGGGGAAGAGGCACTCAGCCGGATCACCGGCGCCCAGACCCCCTCCGGCATTCCCGTGACGATCACCGCGCCGGTGGCCGAGCGGCGTGAGCGCAGCCGCAGCGCGGCCTCCCGCGGCCGGCGCAGCCCCGCTTCGGCTGCCCGGCGCACGATCGTGCGGCAGTCCTCCTTCGACGCGGCGGCCTAGAACCTTCGTGATCAGGAAACTGACCCATCTCTGCAGGAGGCACATTTTGACGCTGGTTCAGATGCAACCCCGCTCGGAGAGCGCCGCCCCTGTACACAGGACGGTGGCCGACGCCATGGACACGGCCGGACCGCAGGTTTGCGACGACATGACCATCGAGGTGGCCCTGTCCGTCATGGCCAGTGCCCGCACCGGGCACCTGCTCGTCTGCGACAACGACGGCCTGTGCATTGGCCTGGTCACCCAGGCCCAGCTCACCACCGTCCGTGACAGCTCCGCATACACGGACAGGGTTCAGCTGCGCGACATGCTCGACAACCGCGGGCCGTTCACCTCACCCGTGACCACGGTCGCCGATGCCCAGCACGCGATGCGCGGCCGCCGGCTCGGTGTCCTGCCGGTCGTCGACGAGCAGGGCAGTGCTCTGGGCGTCCTCGCCCTTGCTCGCTGAACCGCCTCACCGCGGCAGAACCCCCTCTTCTTCTCCCTGTGAGGCATCATGCGTTGTGTCATCGCCCGCTTCCCGTTCGACCTCACCAGGAACGGCGTCCTGGAATCCATGAAGGGCGTCAGGCCCGAACAGGTCATCGGCGAGTCCGTGATCATCGGCCGCCGCACCTACCCCGTCAAGCAGGTCGGGCAGGTCCTCACACGCCAGGACCGCCGCGATTTCAGCGCCGGCGAAATCCTCCGCGCCATGAGCCGACTCGGCTTCACCTGCCCCAGCACTCTCCGCACCGCCGCACCTGGGCGGGCCCCCAGCTCGTTCCAGCAGGCTTCCGCGATGCTCGGCGCCCCCGCCGCCGTCTGACCGACGGGCAGGCGCGAGCCGCCACCAAGCAACAGTGAGGGTCCGACCGGCAGCGCCGGTCGGACCCTCACCGCGTACCGAGAGGTTTGATCGGTGCTCAGCGGTTCGGTCAGTGATCTGAGTAGCTGAAGTCGCCCACGGTCCAAGCACTGACGTCATCGATCGCCACGCGGTACATCCCGCCCGTCTCCGGGATCCCCACTGCGCCCTGCAGAATCCGGGCGACATGGAAGTGCAGATGCGTAGGCGCCCGTCCTTCTTCGCGGGAAGCCTTGAAGACGGCGGAGAACTCTCCCAAGCGGTCCGAATCCGTCAGTACCTCCGACACCCTCTGCCTCCACACTGCTTCGGGAGCCAGCCGACCGGTGATGACAGCACCACCGGTGACCACGGTCAGGGGCATCTGGTTGCTCTGCCCCAACTCCACCAGGGCGGCGACCTCAACAAGCAGCTCGTCAGGCTTCGACATGAGACCGAGCATATTCGCCGACCACCCGGCCGCTTTCTGCGGTGCGGATTCGGGTAGCGCGGCTCTGAGCTCCTGTCCAGGACATGAGGGTGCCTGTGGGCGGTAACAGGGTTTCCTGGGTACGGTCAGTTGGAACCCAACTTCAGTGATCTACAGGCTCCGGCGGCTCGGTTCGCTGTCCGGCCGTGGGGGAGGCTTCGGTGAGGTCGGCACCGTGGTTGGCGTCCCGGCGGGTGGAGTCGGTGCCGTACCAGTCCAGGCACATCACGGTGGCGTCGTCCTGCAGATGCCCGTCATGGGCACGGACGACGTGCTCGATCAGGACACGGGCGGCCTCCCGGGGGTGCAGGTCCTCAGTGCTCCCGATGAGGGCGGGCAGATCGAGGTCCGCGGCGCTGCGCTCCTGCATTCCGTCGGTGAGCATGATCAGCCGGTCTCCTGCCCGCAGGTCCAGGTGCTGGACCGTGTAGGTGTGCGGGGCCAGGAAACCGAAGGGCATATCGATGGCCGGCGCGATCTCCTCGACTTTCCCCCCGCGCAGGCGCAGCGGCCAGGGG
>NZ_LWLE01000022.1 GCF_001905125.1 Streptomyces sp. TSRI0281
AACCAGCCCAACGACCAACCTGGCCACCAGTCACACCAAACGCCGTTGCAGTACTAGCACCAACGCCCTGACCGCTCGGGAGGCCGGTGGCTGCTGATCAGCTTTGCTCGCAAGGATCGGGAGCATGGTCCGCAGGCAGCTCGATCTTGCGCAGCCGTGTGAATGGCACAGCGGAGGCGAGCGCGAGAGCAATCACACCCACCAGCAAGAGGGCGAGCCAGGCGCCGGACCTGTCGATGAGGAATCCAGCCGCGGCGGATGCCAGCGATGCGCCGAAGTTTACGGACGTGTTGATCCATGTCGACGCTTCCGTCCGGCTGGTGTCCGGAACCATGGTGTCGGCAATGAGGTATCCGGTGATGAGGGACGGGGCGAGGAAGAGGCCGACGAGGGCGAGGCCCGCGGCGAAGAGACCAAACGTGTCCAGTTGGGACACCAACACTGCGGCAAGCCCCATGCTGACGCACAGGACGAACAGTCTCTTGCCGATTCCCGCCTTGAGGTTCAGCTGCCCATAGAGAAACCCTCCGAGAGCACTTCCACCGGCAAAAGCCGCCAGGAGCCAGCCCGAAGCTGCGACAGCATCACGTTGCGCAGCGACGGCCGGCGCTGCGATCTCCGCGACGCCCAATACTCCACCGACGCCCAGCAGGACGATCAACACCCTTGCGAAACCTGGCTGTCGCAGCGGGCGATCACCTCGCGCGCCACTCCCTCCTGTTCCGCGCAGCGCCCCCGACGACGCGCTGGACGTCATCGCTGCAGTGCCGAAGAAAACCGCTGCCGCGGTCACCCAGAGCCCGATGCTGGGAGAACTGGCCACGATGACCGAGGTGATGATGACGGGACCACCGACAAAGAGGAGCTCTTCGCAGACCGCGTCGATACTGAATGCCTTTGTTCGCTGGTCACCGGCCGTCGTGAGCGATGCCCAGACCATTCGCATCGCCGCCCCCAGGGGTGGCGCTGCCAGGCCGACCACCGCGCTGAGAACTAGGAACCAAATAGCCGCAACCCCCTCGGCTTCCGCGATCAGCGCGAGAGCGATGAACCCTGAGGCCTGGCCCGAGGCCATCGTGGTGAGCGCGATCCGTTGACCGAATCGATCGACGGCCCGGGCGCGCCAGGGGGCGGCGATGACGTTGGCTATGCCGAACGCCGCTGTTGCGAAACCGGCCTGCGTGTACGAACCCGTACTGTTCTGGACGGCGAGGAGGAGAGCAAGACCGCCCATCGCGAGAGCGGACCGACCGATCAGGGCGGGGAGGAAGGCGCGAAGGGCGCCAGGAAGGAGAAGTACTGTGAGCACGAAGAAGCTCCGATGATGTGCGACCGACGCTAAACGCGCGGCCGCCAAGAGTCTGACGGCTATCGAGGTCCGGAGGGCAGGACAGACCGCACCCTCAACGGATCAGAACCTGGACGGGAGAGACCCAGGACCGTCAGATGAACATCACGATGAACATCCGGAAAGGGTAACAGGCTGCGGCCTCGATGTCGGCTTGGGCAATTCCACGCCGGTGACCTTCTCTACTGCCGAAGGTCGCATCTGTTCCAGGCTGAGCTGCCCAAGACCGGCGACGTGCGGAAGGGTGACCCGCTCAAACCGCGGGAGCGGATCGAGCGCGTCCTGGACGACAACCACGCCGCCGACCTGCCGGGAGCTCGGGCGCTTCGTCCATGGCCTCATGATGCCGACCCGCTCGCGGCCGGGTCAGGCGGCTTGGCGGAGACCGGCGGCGGTCAGGTCCTGGTCGCGGAGCGGAGTGAAGTCGATGTCGAGTTTTGGGTCGTACGCCTCGGGCTGGATGCCGAGTTCGTGCGTGCTGTACTCGCCGAACCGGTTGATGTGCTCGGTCAGGTACGGCGAGATGTGTGCCAGGTCCTCCGGAGCGATCGTCCAGCCCTCCTCCAGCAGCTGACGGACGATCTCGGCGATGTCCAGGGCGTTGTGAAAAATGACCGCGTTCGTGAGCAGGGCATTGAATTTCATAGCCTTCTCCTGCTCGACCGAGTCGTTGTCGGCGATGACCCCGCGGTTGCCGAAGCCGATCCACTGCGAGAAGCCGTTGAATGCTTCGGTCTTGTTCGTCGCCGCGGTCACCCGTCGGCGAAGCGCCGGATCACAGAGGTACCGCAGTAGCTGGACGGTGCGGATCACGCGGCCGACCTCGCGGAAGGCCACGTAGGTGGCGTTCTTCTTGGAGCCCGAGCGTAGCCGCTTGAGCAGCGTGGACGAGGAGATCACTCCCTCCTGTACGGAGACCGCCACCTTCATCAGGTCCCAGTCGATGACGTTCTTCCCGACCTCACCGAACAGCGCGTCGATGTGCACGTACTCGGTGGTCCTGCTGGGCCGGTAGAAGGTCAGGCCCTTCCAGTTCCTGATCCTGGGCATGAGGTCGAAACCCAGCAGGTGCGCGAGCGCGAACACCGGCTGGGACTTCATGTGGGCGCTGTCACGTTGGCTGGCTGAGTGGGATGATCTTCGGGTTGATCATGCTGGAGAGGGTTGTCCGTGGGGGACGGTCGCCGTCGTACAAGGGCCATCGGTGCCCGGTCGAGGTGATCTCCCACTGTGTGTGGCTGTACTTCCGGTTTCCGCTGTCCTTCCGTGAGGTGGAGGAGCTGATGCTCGAGCGCGGTGTCGTCGTCTCGCATGAGACGGTCCGCCGCTGGTGTGCCAAGTTCGGGCAGTGCTACGCCAGCGCGCTGCGCCGCCGGCAGCCCCGGCCCGGCGACAAGTGGCATCTGGACGAGGTCTTCATCAAGGTCAACAATGAGCGGAAGTACCTGTGGCGGGCCGTGGATCAGGATGGCAATGTCCTGGACATCCTCGTGCAGAACCGCCGGGACACTGCCGCGGCCCGGCGGTTCTTCCGCAGACTGCTGAAGACGACCCGCACAGTGCCCCGGGTGGTCGTCACCGACAAGCTGCGCTCCTACGGCGCGGCTCACCGTGAGGTCATGCCCTCGGTGGAGCACCGCTCGCACAAGGGTCTGAACAACCGGGCGGAGAACAGCCACCAGCCAACCAGGCAGCGTGAACGGGCGATGAAGGGCTTCGGCTCCGTAGGCAGGGCCCAACGGTTCCTGTCCGCGTTCAGCGGGATCTCGCCCCACTTCCGACCCCGCCGCCACCTGATGACCGCACACGACTACCGAGCCGAAATCCGCCACCGCTTCGCCATCTGGGACGAGATCACCAGCGCTGCCGGCTGGCCCACCACGGCCTGAACACAGGCCCGGACCGGGGCCCACCATGCCCCGACGCCCCGTCAGGCACGTACACACCCAACAACGTGACAGCGCCGGACCTGGGGCGCTCAACTTCCCCTGCGGACACGAACTCAACGCCACGAGCCGAACGTTTGGATCGGTATCCGGCGCAGCGGGAACCGATAGCGTCCGTTCAGGCCGTTTCGGCCGCCGGGACGGCGGTGCCGTCGCTCGGGGCGGCAGGCCATTCGCGGTGTCCTTCGTCATGCCAGAGCGGGCGTCGGTCGACCTGCAGGCCGAGGATCTCCGGTCGCGCGTAGTGACCGCGGGAGTCGACCCAGACCTTGACGGCGTTGATGTCGGCGAGGTCGATGACGGCGGTGACGAGCTTCTCCTCAAGGCCGGTGTGCGGGCCGGCGAGGTACTGGTTGAAGGGGTGAATCACAGCTGACCAGCCGCCGCCCGCAGTAATGTGCTTCTGTGGTCCGACAGTGGACTCCATCCACTGCAGGCACGTCTCGTCCACCGGGTTGCCGGCGGAGATGACGAACACCTGTGCCGTGAGTGCGTGAGTCTTCATCATGGCGTCGATCTGGACATCGGCGACGTTCTCGAAGCCGGTCATGGTGGACAGACCGGGCCACGCCGCTGCGTGGATCTGCTCGCCCTGGGTGATCAGGGACTGGCGGGCCAGGTTCATGGTGTGTTCCCAGCAGGCCAGACCGCCGATCCGGCCCAGAGTGCTGTCGAAGACGCTGAGGGTGGCGCCGCCACCCTGAGCCCACACGATCCGTTCGGCGTAGGTGGGCTGGAGCTTGCGGTGAACTCCGAGAAGGGTGCCGTCGGGTTCGATGAAGACCTGGCTGTTGAAACACGTGCGGGTCCCCGCGAGCCGTTCGCTGACACCGAGAACGGCGCCGACCCCGGCGCGGTCACAAGCGGCCTGGACCCGGGCGATCTGCGGACCGGGCACCTTGATGGACGCCTCGGCGTAGGCGGCGTTGGCGCCCTGCTGGTCCAGCGGGGCGTAGGCCTCGATCCAGTACGGGTATCCGGGCACGAAGGTCTCGGGAAACACCAGCAGGTCGATACCTTCCCGGCCGGCCTGTTCGATGAAGCGGATGACCTTGCCGACGGTTGCCTCCGTGTCCATGAACACCGGAGCGGCGTGCACCGCCGCGACAGTTCGTTGCGTGGAAGCGGGAGATGGCATGTCGGAGTCCTCCTCAGAAATAGAGCGCACCGGCAGGCACGGGCAGTCGAGCGGTGTCCGGGGCGCACGGTCCGGATGCGGATGAATGAGTGAGCCGGTCACGAAGGAGCCTGCCATCGTTCACAGCAACACGTGCCTATGCTGACCAGTTCGGACAGGAGATGCCAATATTCGCCACTTCCTGGCATGAGATCACGGACTCACCCGTCAGACGATGATGGGGATGGTCTCGGAGGGGTTGGTGGACCAGTTGGTGACGATGGGCTTGTCCACGGTGGCCATGCCGGGGAGTTCGAGCTCGGCGGGGTTGGGGTCGTCCTCGGTGGTGGATGACGTTCCCGAACTGTGTGCCGCTGTCGCCCTCCGTGGTCTTGGGGTTGATGCCGACGCACGCGACGGCGGAGCCGGTGAGCTTGATGGGGTGCTCGGTGGCGCCGACGTCCCGAACCATTACGGCGACCTGGTCCGCGTCTCCCTCGGGGAAGCCCGCCCCGCCGGTTTGTTGACCATCCGCGTACCCGTCGCAAAATCTGGCGACTCCCTCGGGCGGAAGTGGGTGAAGGACGGTCCGCAAGGTGCCGCTGTCGGCAACGTCGTGCACATCCAGCTGAAGTTCACCAAGGGGCACGCCAAGCCCAGGACCTGGGTCGTCTACACCGCCTATCCGGAGTAAACATGACATACGAAACCGGTCTCGCCTGGCTTGCGGAGCAGTGCATGGAAATGACCGAGCTGCTTCCCCCGGAGCTCGACTGCCTCGTCGAGCGAGGGCCGGTCTCCGCCATGGTCCTGATCGCCGAACGGTCGGTGTCGGAACTGGACGGTTCGGCGGGACTGCAACTGGGACGTGACGTGCGGCGTCTGCTGGATTCCACACTGCCCGAGGAGACGATGCGGACGGCTTGGGCCGGCTCCACAGACCACGCGTTCGACCCGTGCAAGGAGGACGTCGGTCCTCGGGCCTGGCTGAAGAGGATCGAATCCGCCTGGCTGGCCGCCGAGTTCCGCCGTGCTGCCGGGTTCGTTCCACCGGCCGCCGATCCGGTGACGGGCGACGCACCGCGCGCCGCCGCGCTCCGGGCGATCGGCCGGGCCGCCGCCGATCTGACGCTGGCGCACGAGGATGGGCAGCGGTACAACCCCCTGCCACAGCCAGGACTCGTGCCGGCGCTGGAACAGGTGATCGTCCAGGTCTGCGCCGACCTCGGCTACCGGCTGTTCCTGCGAGCCATGAAAATGTACGACGTGGCGGTCGACACGAGCAGCCTCGACGCGTTCGTAGCACTCGGCAAACAGTTCGGATACCCCGACCCGCTGGTGGAGGAAGGCCTCAACCAACGCTGAGGAGGTTCGGGCGGGCAGAAGAACCGGGTACCCGCCTCGCCCGGGCCAGCACACGTATAACTCTGGGGCGTCCCCCGCAGTAGTGCGGGGGACGCCCCAGAGAGACCCCGGGCACCCGGCGTCTCTCTGTCGGCGCCGTGTGTACGGGGTCATCGGACAGCGGCAGGTCTGGCGGCCGCCCGGGTCGGGGCGGGGCTGGCCGTGTGCGCGGAGCAGGCGGGCTGGAGGGCGAGGCGGACGGCGCACCGTCCGCTCATCCCGCCGGCGCCCATGGACGCAGGTGCTGGCGCGCGGCGCGTTCCTGTTCCATGGCGCGGTGCAGGTGCCACAACGTTACGGTGGGAAGCAGGCCGCCGAGCCGGGCAGCCGCCCTCAAGTCCTCCACAGCACCGGTCAGAAGGATCGTGGCTGTGTGCCCGGGCTCGCCGGCCCGGGCGGGAACTTCGGCCGCGGCCTCTTCGAGGAGATCGGCCAGCTCGGCTATACCCGGTCCTCCGGCACCTGTCTGCCCCACCCCACCGCCGCGTCACCGAGCTGAACAACACGACGGCCACGCCCCGCCGCCAGACGTAAAGAGACATCCCCATTGATCACAGAGACATCGTCCTCCACCACCCGAACACGAGAACACAAATCGACCCGGCGGGCGGCGGGATCCTCAGTCCCCGGGGAGTGCGCTGGGTCGTCCCGGCGGGTGAATCTCCCCTCGCGGGCGCGCGGCTGGTACTGCAGCGGTGTTTGTCGTGATGGGTGGACAGGGCCGTCCGGAGGGCGCGTTGAGCACTGCTATGCCCGTGGGGGTGGCGATGTGGGCGGTCGTGTGGCGGTCCCGGTGGGTGTTGATCAGGCCGGCGTTGCGCAGTGTCGTGGCATGCTCGCTGGCGCTGGCCTTGGCGATTCCGACGAGCGCGGCAAGTTGTTGGGTCGAGCAGTCCGGGTGACGGGCGATGGTACTGAGCACCGCAGCCCGGGTGTGACCCAGCATGGATCCGATCACGTCGACCGCCGACGCCGCACGGCCTTCGCCGGGCGGGGGAACGGCGAACAATGGTGTGGCCGTGCCCTCCTGGAGCTGAGCCACCGGATAGGTGAGGACGGGTTGCGGGACCGCGTCGAGGTCGACGACCGGGGCCTCGACAGCGAACACTGACGGCTGGAGCAGCATTCCCTGTCCGGCCAGGTGCACGTCGGTGTCCAGACGGGAGATCATCGCGACCTCCAGCACGGGTGCCCGCCAGCGGATCCGCCGTGGGTTGATGCGCGAGAGGAGGGTCTCGACGCCGCCGCTGAGCATCTGGCGGGAACGCACCGCGGCGTCGGCCGCGGTCATGGCCTGGACTTCCTGCCAATGAGGGATGAGGGCGCGGCCGGCCACGTGCTCCAGGCTGTCGCACAGTTGCTGCAGTAGCAGCGGATCGTCTGGCAGCTTGTGGGCCCATGAGGGCAGGGGCTGGTACTGAGCCGTGTGCTCCAGGCTGGCCCGTAGGCGGCTGCGGGGCGTGGAACGGATCTGTTCGAGCAGCTCGGCGGGTGTCGCGCCGTTCGTACCGCTCAGGAAGTCGGTTGTCCGCCCGCGACGGGGCATGAGTGCGAAGACCATACGCGAGGCGGGGTGCAGGGAGGACAGGGTGCGGTGGCGCCAGGCCCCGAGTCTTACCAGTTGTGTGCGTTCCTGCAGTTGTCGTGCCGCGGTGCTCAGCTCGATGCAGGGTGCGGGTCCGTCGGCGATGCGGGTGCGCGCGAGATCATCCAGGGTGAAGTGAATGCGTAACGGCACGTCGTCACCATCTCCCGAAGTCCGACCGGCCTCTGCCGGTGCTGCCGTCTTCCTTCGCTTCACAGCCATCCTCGTCGGGTGTGGGCGTGTGGACCAGTAGGGATCGAGCCCGACTGCCGGAAGGGACAGTCGGCTCTGCGAGGAGGAGTCGAGGAGGGCGTCTTCGATGACGGCGAGCTGGCGACGGGCGCAGAACGCTCAGCGCCGTGCAGGTCGGGTGGCGGCCTGCTGACGCAGTGTGCGGTAGATCGCGATCTGCTCGGCGTGTTCCTGGGTGACCTGGCGTCGGTATTGGTCTTCGAGGCCGCGCAGGGTACGGGCACGGCCGGCGTGGGCGTCGCACGTGGCGTCGGCGACGGCGACGGCGATCTCCCGGCGCCGGAGCCGGTCAAGATCCCGGGGCCGAGCGCCGGGCCTGCCAGTGACGTCCTCGTACGCGGAGAGCACCGCCGCTCGTGCTTCGGCTGGGTTTCTGTAGAGGAATCCACGGGCCTTCATGCAGTCGTGCCACAGGGGCAGGGCCCGCGCGGCGCGTTTGTCGTCGGCCGCCTTGCGGCTGACCTCGCTCGCCAGGTTCATCACGGTCATCTGGGCCTTCAGCCATTGGGTCAGGTCGCCGTACAGCTGCCGTTCGGCGTGCGCGACGCAGCCGTCCTCGTACATAAAGGCCACGCCGTCGGCGAGGTTCACCTCGATCCGGTGGGATGGTGTCCCGAACAGTGCCGCGCCGTAGGCCTTCGCCTTGTCCGGGGGCAGTGTCCGCAGGTAGTCGCCGTTGGGGTCCTCGGCCTGTGCCGGCCTGATCGTCGAGGGGCCGCCGTACCCCTCGCGCCGGCGCGCTGCGACATCGTCCCCCTGGGTGTCGTCACCGTCGCCCGGCCCTGGCGCGTGCCAGGCCAGGGGTTGGTACGGTCGGCCGCGACCGCGCATGCAGGCGGCGACCAGGCGTTCCTGTACCTCGAACAGGAGCCTCTGCTCCGCCGGGTCGCCTTTGGGGTCGGGGGCGGAACCGTGCACCGGTAAGGTCGCCGGTGACCTCGTCGCTCGGGACGATGCTTCAGGGGCCGGACGGTCGTCGGACGCTGTGCAGGAGGTCAGGAGAAGCAGCACGGTCATCCCTCCGAGCAGGAGGGACGTACGGCGCGGCGGGCAGGACCGGAACATGCGGGGCACCTCGTCGTCGGTTCGAGGACGGTCCCCGGGCGGCGTGGGCCGCTCGGGGACCGTCGGGGCGGTTCAGAGGAGCGGTGTCAGCAGCTCCGCACCCACTGGTTACCTTCGCCGTCGTCATTGGGGCGGTGCTGGGTCCAGCCCCGGGCGGGCGGCAGGCATCCCAGGCGGCGACTGTAGCCCTCGTCGCCGTAAAGGATGACGCTCCTGCCCGTCGTACCGCCGTTCCAGGACGACGAGTCGTCGTTGAAGATCGCCCAGCGAGCCCAGCTGGAGTTATTCCCCTCGAACAGGAACTCCCGACCCCCGTAGTTGGCGTCCCAGTACACACAGTAGTAGCCCGGGTTGCAGGTGTTCGCCGCAGTGGCTCCTGCGGTCGTCTCGGCCGCTGCGGCTCCCGGCGCCCCGAGAAGACCGGCTCCCATAAGGACCGTTCCTGCCAGTGCGATGAGCATGCGCTTCACGATGTGCTCCTTGTCTGCCGTGCTGTCCACTTCGAAAGGCGTGGGCAGCGTCGCTGCGTTCCAGACTGGCCGGTCCGAGCCGGCCGATCGAGACGGTTCGGCGTGGCCCGAACACCTCGCCGGCTTCGTCGGACGAGCCGCCTCGCGCGGGGCGCCCTCGACCAGGGAAAGATGACACATTTGTGGAGCACGGAGGCTTCGTGCAGACGCTCGATCTCCTGCTGCGGTGACACTCCCCGGTTCATCCGCCCCGTACCAAGCGCCTCTTCCTCAACTCCCCGACCGAGTCCGGCCGGTAGCCCGCTACCGGGTATACCCGCGGGAGCTTCATCCACTGCGCCGGGCTCGTGCTGCTCGGCAAAAGGAACAGCAGAAGGTAGACGACGCGTGACCGAAGAGCTCGACGCCCTGGCAGAGCTCAGCAAGAAGCGGGCGTGACACTCGCGCAGGGCGGCGGTCACGATGACCAGCAGTAACAGGCCGAGGGTCTCGACGACGAGTTCCTTGGCCACGTCGCGGTCAGTGACAGGTACTCACTCAGTACCTCGAACGCGAAGGGCACGAACGGCCGGTCCCGAGGAAGCACGAGGAGCCCGTCGAGGTCGACGGCCAGGAGCACGTCGTGAAACTCGGGGTGTTCATCAGCAACACCAAAAGCCGACGCGACCGGCTCACCCCCGAACCGCGCCAGGCCCTCGCGGAGCTCGGGGTGGAGTGTGCGTGACACCGGCCGTGGCCGGTCGTTGAACCCGCAGGACAGACGTCACGTCATGTCACACAGAGACGCCGGGCGAATACCCGGGGTCTCTGTGCTGTCGGCGCCGCTGGCATCACGGGGCGCCGTCCGGGGTGCCCGGGAGCTCCGGGCGGCCGAGCGCCTCCCGTCTACTTTCGGATGGTGAGCTGGGCGAGGGGTGAGCGCTGCCCTTCGCGGAGGGCAGCGCAGCGCGTCCCAGTCCACTTCCGGATGGTCTGCCGGTATCCGGTCGATGCGGTCGGTGCGGTAGAGCGGGACCGTGGCCGTGCCGCCCTGGGCGGCGCCGAACTTCACCTTCACCTCCTGGTCGGCGGGGCCGATCCAGTCGAGGCGGACCAGGTGGTCCCACTCCGTTTTACCGACCACTGGAGTGACCGGAATGTAGCTGACGTGGGGCAACGCATCGCTATCGTGGAGAAGGATGTGTCGGCGCGGGAGACCGGCTTGCCCGCACGGTCTGACCTGCGAAAACGGACCATGTCCGATTTGGGCGGCTCCCACCTCCGGCAGTACCTCCGGTCCCCCGCCCGGAACAACCGTCCAGCCTCCTGTCCAGCCACCCTCCGGTGCAACTCCTCCGGGCCGCTCCGGGCGGCTCCGGGCGGCTCCGGGCGGCTCCGGAAGGGCGCTGAGTAGCCGTCAGGGAGCGTGCGGAGCGGGGTGTGCCCAAGCGGGGCCGGACAAGCCCGGACGGGGCTTGTCCGGCAGCCCGCGCGGCTTGCCCAGGAGGCATCGGCGGGTGACCGCGAGGACGGCCGCCCGCGGGCCTGCGGCCTGCGGCACCGTGCGGGCCAGGCTGGCCTATCCCTCCACCAGGCCCGTCTCCGGCACGCAGATCCCGCACGCCTCGATGTCCGGCTCCGCCAGCGCGATCACCAGTTGCGGCTGAGGCCTCGTACCCGGCGTAACACCCGCTACCGGGGTTGACCGCCCCCGTTGTCCTCGAACAGCTCTCGGGTACGGCGCAGCAGCGCCTCCCGTACGCGGTCCGGTGACAGGACCCGTAGCGTGGCGCCCAGGCCGAGGAGGTATGTGGCGAGCTGGTCGGCGTCGTTGCCGCCGATTTCGACGATGGTGGCATCGGGGCCGTCCGGGTGATGGGTGCCGATCGTGGGCGGGACCAGCCGCAGGGCTTGGTCCATGGGGTGCGCCAGCCGGACTGTGGCATAGAGCGGGTACACGACGCCCGCGATGGATCGAGAGACGAGGAGCGCCGGGTCGGGCGGGTCGACGAGTTCGACGGCATGTCCGGTCGGCTGTACCCGTACCACCCGGTCGGCCCGGAATGTCCGCCACTGGTCCCGGGCGACGTCCCGGGCGACGAAGTACCAGCGGTGGCCTGTGTGTACCAGGCGGTAGGGGTCGATGTCCCGGACAGTGGCGTTCCCCGCATGGTCGCGGTACGAAAGACGGGTGCGTTCGCCACGACGGCAGGCGGCGGCCAGTTCCAGCAGCACGCCGGGCGAGATCTGACGTCCCTCGGGCCTGGCAGTGTGTACGAAGGTCGCATCCATCTCCCCCAGCCGGTCCGCGATCCGGGGCGGTAGGACCTGCCGAAGTTTCAACAGCGCCGACAGCGCGGCCTGTTCGCTGCCCAGGACGCCGCTGAGCGCGGCCTCTCGCAGCGCGACGGCCACGGCAAGCGCCTCCTCGTCGTCGAGGATCAGCGGTGGCACCCGGGTGCCACCGCCGAGGCGGTAGCCGCCCCACGGCCCGGGGTCGGACTCGATGCCGTAGCCGAGTTCCCGCAGCCGGGCGATGTCCCGCCGGACCGTGCGGTCGGTGACCGTCATTCGCTCGGCCAGCTCGCGGCAGGTCCACGTCGGTCGAGTGGACAGCAGCGAGACCAGTCGCAGCAGGCGGGCAGAGGTGCTGATCACATCCCGAAGTGTTCCCCATGACCAGGACCGGAACTGTCCTGGTCCCGTCATAGCGTCCTCCCCATGAGTACCGAACCCACGTCCGGACCCGCGATCCGCTTGCTGTCCGTCGACTTCGATTGCCCGGACCCCGCCGAGCTGGCCCGCTTCTACGGCACCGCGCTCGGCTTGCCCGTCGTCTACTCCAGCGACGACTTCGTCCTGCTCGGCCGGGAGGGTTCACCTGGACTGGGCTTCATCCGGGTGGGCGACTACCGGCGTCCGACCTGGCCGGACCCGTCCCAGGGCAAGCAGGCTCACATGGAACTGGGCGTCGACGATCTGGACGCCGCCCACGCACGGATGCTGGCATTGGGCGCCATGGAACCCCCTGTCCAACCGCACCCCGATCAGCGGAGGGTCCTGCTGGACCCCGCAGGCCACCCCTTCTGCATCTCCACGCAGAACTGAGCATCACCGGTCGGCCGACGCCGTTGTCATCAGTAGGGGGCGGCGCAAGTGCGGCCGGAACAGGCAAAAGCGAGTAGGAACCCCTGGTCATCGGTACTCCGACGCAGCTTGCCGCCGCAGTAAATGCCGGATTTACTGCGGCGGAGCCCCTGCCGTGATCACCGCGACCTATGGCGGGCGGTTCCGGCCGCCGGGGCGCGAAGCCGCCCGTCTTCCCCGTCGCCGCGATCGACGACCCGGCACTGCCCGAGGCCTTGGCCGAGCTGGCGGCGGCGCGGGCGGACGAGATGGACGCCGACACCGTCAACCGGGAGCTGTCCGTCGCCGCAAGGCGATCGGCTGGTGGCAGCGCCAGGGCTGGATCGAAGGCGATCCCACGATCGGCATCGAGCGGCGGCCGGCACCGCCGGACCGCACCGAGGCTCCCTGGCCAGCCCTGCAGCATGACCCGGATCATCACTGAGCAGTTCGCCGGTGTCCGCGACGTCGCCAGCTACCTGCTGCGCATCGCCGACACCACGGCTACCGCTCAGCGCGGGCGTGCCGCCTCCAGCGCCATGCTGGTCTCCCACCTTCAGGCCTCGCGGGGCTCGGGATGGGATGGGCGTGACACCAGCCGTGGCCAGTCGTTGAACCAACAGGACAGACGTCACGTCATGTCACACAGAGACCCCGGGTGCAGTCACCCGGGGTCTCGTGCTGCCGGCTGTGGTGGCCGGTGGCGGTTCAGGTCGCGTCGTCGGGGGCGGCCTGGAGGCGGTCGAGGCGTTCGTAGAGGGCGCGGACCAGACGGGCCCGGTTCTGGGCGCTGCGAAGGGTGCCCTGGTGGGGTGTGCTGAGGCGGCGTTGTGCTTCGGCGAGGACGATCTCGGCCAGGGCGCGGGGGCCGGTGTCCTCGTCCAGGAGATCGGTGTGGTGGCGGACGTCGGTGGCGACGGCGCGGGCGTGGCCGGTCAGCTGGAGGGCGATCTGCTCGAAGTCGTGGGGGGGGTGAGGGTGGCCGGGTCGGTCCAGGACAGGACGGCGGCGACCAAGCGTTCGTAGGGGGCGCGGTCCAGGGGTAACCGGGCTCCGAACATCCCGTGCGGGTCATGAAGAACGGTGTGCGTGTTCGGCTTCATCAGCCCTCGCCCTGGGGGTTTCTCCCGGTCACCGGCGGCCGGCCGCCACCTGATGATCATTCGCCGCCACCACCCCCACCGGATGGGCCTCCCCGATTGCAACCCTATGCAACCCTCACGCCCCGCTCCGGGCCGGGACGGCCGGTGGGGTGTTCGGGCCGGGGGCCACACTCGCCCGGCACAAGCAGGGAACTGCCGGAGCGGGCCCCGGCCCGACCGGGCGGCGCGGGTCACCGAGACCAGGACCTGGCGGGACAGGCTCACCCCGGAGCAGCGCGACGTCCTCGCCGGGCTGGGGATGAAGTGGGCGTGACACGGGCCGGCCATGGCCGGTCGTTGAACCGGTGGAACGACACTGCACGGAGAGACCCCGGGCATCATCGCCCGGGGTCGCCTGCTGTCAGCGCGTTACGGCCGGGACCGCACCAGAAACCCAGGCACCGGTCCCCGGGATCTTGCGTTCGGATCAGGCACTTCACGGGCCGCTCCGGACGTTGTGCGGGGGAAAGCACCCGCACCGACCCGGAGGAACCACCCACATGCAGAACAGGGCCGAGCCCGCGGTCGCCCGGAGCGACTGGTACGTACGGGCCCGCGTCAGGATCGTCCGCGACTACACCGCCGTCACCGCGGCCCCGCCCGTCCAGCGACACTTCACCCAGGGCGAGGAACTCACCCTCACCCAGTGGGGCACGGCCGGACATCCCGTCAGCGACGACTGGTGGACAACCCAGAACACCAACACCGCCCACACCGTCCCGGGCGACCACGCCACCATCCTGAGAATCATCGACGAGACATCACCCGCCGGATAGACCCGGCGAAGCCGGCGGTGCCGCGAACAGGGCGGACCGGAGGCCGGAAGCCACCAGGGATCTCACCGGAACCGATGGGCAATTCCGCCAATTGCAACCCCCCACATAACCGCTCCCGGCCCACGCGCTACATCTATGCATCACGACTCGACAGCCAGCCGTTCCGCCTCGTAGTCGCCCCGAAATTGCCCGAGCGGCAGCGGCGGGAACATTGGTGTGACCGATGCATTCCATTCGTCCGGTCCGGTCGGTGCCGCGATCGTGACCACGAGGAACGTGTCGAGCGAGGCGGCGTCGCCGGATGGAATTGCACCACGTGTTCCAGGCCCTCGGCGAGCCGCTCCATCACGACGGCCTCGGCGACGTCCGGCGACATTGCAGCCCCGCACGATCCACACGTCGGGCACATCCCCACTGCGAGACCGCCCGAGCAGAAACACCCGGGTCTGCCGGCGGAACCGGGCCGCGGGTCGGGCCGCTCCCGGCGGCTACGGCTTCGAGGTACCGCGGCGGTATTCGGCGTTGATGCGCTGGG
Source organism: Streptomyces sp. TSRI0281 (assembly GCF_001905125.1). Lineage (GTDB taxonomy): Bacteria > Actinomycetota > Actinomycetes > Streptomycetales > Streptomycetaceae > Streptomyces. The sequence goes on from NZ_LWLE01000022.1 coordinate 14,746, forward strand.
CTTCCTCCAGCTGGTCCTCAAGAATGACGATGCGGCAGGCCGACTCGATGGCGGTGCCCTGGTCGACGAGTTCCCGGGCGCGGGCGGCGATGCGCAGCTGGTAGCGGGAGTAGCGGCGGTGGCCGCCCGGGGAGCGGAGTGGGGTGATGAGGCGGGCTTCGCCGATGGCGCGGAGGAAGCCCTGGGTGGTGCCGAGCATTTCGGCGGCCCGGCCCATGGTGTAGGCGGGGTAGTCGTCGTCGTCGAGTCGGCCGAACGAGTCGTCTGCTGTCATGTCACCTCTCTGTGTGGAACGCGCTGGAGGGGCCCGGGTGCCATGTGGCACCCGGGCCCCGAAGGAACTGCTACACCATCAGCCGGCCCTGTTACTGCGCCGGCCTTCTGTTTCCGCACCAGCTCACGGGGGATGAGAGCGTGTGCGGGGATCGCGGTTGCTTGACCGGAGACCACCTCACTATCGATGTCCTGCGGTACCCGGGCACAAGACTTCCGCCCGGGCGATCCTGATGGCGGTCAACTCCTCCGTTCTTCCCTCTGGGATATCGCTTACCTGCTGCTGGTACTGCTCTGTTGCGTACTGCTGGTGATGCGAACTGCTCCGTGGCCTGTGACAGCGCCACTCTCCGGCAGCCAGCCCCGTCGCCCGTGATGCGTCTGCTCTGGCCTGGAACCCCACTGCCGAACCTCCCGGTGCGCGCGCCCGCAGCCGACGCCTTCACCGAGGAACCACTCCTGGTCCTGCTGCTGCGTGATGCCACTACGTGAACTGCTCACGGCGGCCCCTGATCACTGCGGGCCACCCGGTCCGGTCGTCAGCCCCGTCGCCATCCTGCAACTTCTCCGGCTCCGAAACTCCACCACCGCACCGCCCTGCACACTGCAACTACGGGTACTGCTGCCCGGCAGTTCATCTCTGCCGGGCCCTGCCGTCTCTCTGGGCTACGAGAGAAACCATAACCACACCACCACCCGATGTCTACTCCAGCCACCACAGATTTTCGTGAGCCCGAAACGAAGACAACCTCCGCCCCCACTCCCCCGGCCGGTCTCCCCGACCAGGAGGGGATGGTGAGGGTGCCGGGATGAAGCGTTGAAGCTGCGAAGTTCGCCGCGCCCCGCAGCTTCCACCGGTCCCACGGCCACCTCGCACCGCGGCAGGACGCGGAGCGGAGCGGATGACGAGTTGGTGGCGATCGGACAGCTGGCGGCGAACCTGCACTCACGAACGGCCTGGTCAAAGACCAGGAACGGGCCGAGAAACGCGCCGAACAGCTGACCGCCATCGATCAGGACTGGAACTGCCCGTGGCCGCTGGACTGGCAACGCCACCACCACGTCCTCGCCGATCTCACCGACACCGAGGCCGGCGGACCCCTCCCCGACATCCAGGCCGACGTGCTGTCCGACGGTGACGATCTGGGGAAGTGGCCGCCCGGCGGGTTCAGGGCGGGACCGAGTTTGCGGCCGAAGGCCTCCCAGTACAGCTCGGCCGCCCGCCCCTCGGCTCCGGCCGGAACACCCCGCCGCACCGCCACCGGTCCGGCCCCGGGGGGCGTCGGGTTCATTCCCATGCCGTGCCCCCTTTTCCCTCTGAAAACCGAAACCGAGACCCGGAGACGGAGTCAGGATCGCAGCTGTCCTCCTGGTCACCGTCGGCAACGGGACCGGCATTCCCAGCGTCACCCACCTCGCCGCCTACGCCGGCCTCGCCCCCACGACCAGATCCTCCGGGGACCTCGATCCACGGCGAACACGCACCCCGAGGCGGAAACCGGCAGCCAAACGCACCATGTTCCTCTCCGCCTTCGCCTGCATGAACGCCGATCCCGCCCCCCGCGCCTACCACGACAAGCAACGCGCGCCCGCGGCAAAGCCACACCCAAGCACTCCTGCGACTCACCCGCCGACGCATCAACGTCCTGTTCGCCATGCTCCGCGACGGCACCTTCTACGAATCCACAACTCCCACCATCAACCTCGCCGCATGACCACCCCAACACCCACATACCAGGCACCACGTCCTTGACGAAGGACATAGAGACCCCCCAGTCCGCGCAAGCGTCGATGGCGTGGAAGGCGCTGCGGACCGCTCCTGCGCCTTCGAGGATGTGAGCTCTCTCTCGAACGCCCTCGACTCCGCACTCACCGCCCCCGACACCTGGCCTGCGCCCTCGGACGCCAACATCCGCTGCTGCGTCAACCCGAGGGCTTCCAGCTACGAGCCTGGCAGTGCGCCTGTCCCGTACCAGCGCAGCTCCGGTCGCAGTGGAGTGCACGGTCTCAGGGCCAGTCGTGGGTTTCGGGCTGCCAAGTCGTCCTGGAACAGACAGCGTCCGCCGGATTCGATCCGCCCTTGCTTGTCCAGGCGCCATTTCTGGTGAGGACGGCGGTCACACGTCGAAATGGTGACCCGCCGTGAGACGGCTGTGAGGCAGAGCCGGGTGGCCTTCGATTCGATGGTTCCGGCGTGGATACGCCAGGACTGATCGGCTTTGCCGTCGCAGTCGAAGGTGCTCGCTCCCACGGCCGTGCCCGAGGCTCCCGGGCCGCCCGCCGTACCGAGACAGCGCTCGAGATGCCCTGCTTGATTCGCCAGGCCCATCGCCGACACGATCTCTCCCGGCTGCGCTGCCCGTGGCTTCAGGGAGTACTCCCTGCGCACCCACTCCCGGTATTTCCCGCGCATGTAGTGGCCGGCCGGGCACGCTCTGGACTCGCACCCCGCACCTCTGCGATAGGACTGGAAGATCGCGTCCTTCTGACGGCCCCGGATCGGGTCGAGCCAGGCGTCACCCGGCGCCTGATCGAGGAGCACGCACCGCAGCGCCCGGTCGCTGCGGTGCGTGCTCCGGTGCTGCTCGGCGGCATCACTGATCGTGAACGCGAGGTGTTGCACGAGGTGGCGCGCGGACGGTCCAACGCCGAGATTGCCGAACGGCTGCACCTGTCGCTGTCCACGACCAAGACCCACGTCAGCCGTCTGCTGCTGAAGCTCGACGCGCGCGATCGGGCCCAGTTGGTGTCGCCGCCTACGAGGGCGGGCTGATGAGCTGAGTGCACCGACGGCCGACGGTCGCACCTGCCGCCGAGGAGTGAGCTTGTCCGTGGCCTCTCCCCGGCACTGTGGGAAGACGGTTCGGTTCGAGTGACAACGAAGCCGGGCCGTGGAGAAACCCGACGCCGTGGCGGCTCAGCGACGCGATGAGCAAAGCGCAGCCCCGGCCTGAGGCATCTACCCCACGGACACCTCAGCTGTTCCTAATCAACGGCCATTCTGTTCACCTCCGCCCGGCCGGGCGGCCCGATGCTCCTGCAGTCGCGGCGCGGCAGTGCGGACGCTGTCGTCTTTGACGCAAGGCGGTCACCTGTAGGACCGCTCCAGAGGGTGCGATCAGCATGGTCCGGACCGCGCTGACGTGCATGGCGTGGATGAACACGTCATCGGCGGCATGCGCCAGTGAGAAGCCGTCTGAAGTTGAGGGGTGCCCCTATGTTCTTCGTCAACCCCGCGCGGCCGTTCTTCAGGTGCTTCGTCCGTGTGGGGTTCATGCGGCCAACTCGACGGTTTTGGGTTGGCGGGCCTCGTAGAAGGTGCCGTTGCGGAGCATGGCGTGGATGACGTTGATGCGCTGTCTGGCGAGGCGGAGGAGCGCTTGGGTGTGGGACTTGCCCGTGGCTCGTTGCTTGTCGTAGTAGCTGCGGGAGGCGTCATCGTGCAGGGCTGCGAAGGCGGAGAGGAACATCGCGCGCTTGAGCTGGCGGTTGCCGCGGTGGGGTGCGTGCTCGCCTCGGATGCTGCTGCCGGAGGAGCGCGTGACGGGGGCGAGTCCGGCGTAGGAGGCGAGGTGCCCGGCGGTGGCGAAGGTGCTGCCGTCGCCGATGGTGATGAGCAGGGCGGCGCCGGTCCTGATGCCCACGCCGGGCAGCGACATCAGGAGCTGGGAAAGAGGGTGGGCCTCCAGCAGGGTGCTGATCTGCGCTTCGAGTTCGCGGCGCTGGTCCAGGACGGTGCCGAGGTTCTTGGCGAGCTTGGGCACGATGGTCGCGGCGGCGTTTGTTCCGGTCACCACCACGGTCTGCTCGTCCAGGGCGGTGAAGATGTCGTTGACCAGGCGTTCATGCATGCGGGGCGCGTGAGGTCTGAGGCGTTCGGCCAGCGCCCGGCGTCCCGCCCTGCGGATCTGGGCAGGGGTGCCGTAGCGCTCCAGCAGCCAGAGCACCGCCGGATGGTGGATGCGCGGGCCGAGCACGCGTTCCAGGGCAGGGTGGATCTGAGTGAGCATTCCGCGCAGCCGGTTGGAGACGCGGGTGGCCTCACCTGCGAGGTCGTCGTCGAAGCCGACCAGCATGGCCAGTTCCGCGCTGGTTTCGTCGGTCAGTTCGATGGAGCGCAGGGTGTGGGGCATCGAGCGGGCGATGTCGGCGATGACGAACGCGTCGCGTGCGTCGGTCTTGGCCTCGCCGGGGTAAAGATCGGCGGCCCGGCGCATGGCGAGTCCGGGCAGGTAGGCGACCTGGCAGCCGGCATCGCGGGCGACCGCGAGGGGCAGGGCGCCGATGTTGGCGATCTGGTCGACGATGACCAGGACGGTGCCGAACTTCGCACTGAGCTTGTCGAACAGGGCCCGCAGTTTCGGTTCGCTGTTGGGCATCCGCTTGTCGTGGACGGTCTTGCCGGCCGGTGTCAGGCCGTGGGCGTGGTGTTCGCCCTTGCCGACGTCCATACCGAGGAACACGCCTGTCCCGCTGGTGTCGAACATCCGCTTCCCCCTGGTGGGTTGAGCATCCGTCCTGGCCATCCCTTCGGCACCACAAACCGGCAACCACGTTACGCAGAGGTCCACCCGTTCAAGGCCGTGCGTTGCGCCGGGCCGGGGTGGCCATCAGGCCCCTCATCAGCGGTCAAGCGGTGCCCCAGACCCGGTGACACCACCCCCCGGGCCATCCGTACGGCAGGGGGAGACAGTCATGCCGGGCCCGGGGGCCAGGAGCCCCATTGCGGAGCCACAGAAAAGGTAACGGGGGGAAGGAGTCATATGATCATGTGAATGCCCTCAGGGGCCGACAAACTACTCTGAACGAGGTGGAGAAATCATGTGGCCGCGAGTCAACGGTATGCGCGCACTGGAACTGGGTACTCCCGGCGACATGCGGGCCGAGCTGAACTCTCTGGTCCTGGCCGGTAGTAAGACAGCCACGACCTGCCTGCTCGACGAGTACGCCGAAGAGGCCGAGGGGCTGGAGTACGTCGGTGAGCGGCAGGAGCTCCTGGACAACGACGGTCGATCGATCGCAACCCTTGAGTACACCGGCGTGGAGGTGAAGTCCTTCACGGAGGTGACGTGGCAGCACGCCGAGGCCGAGGGCGAGGGCGACGCGTCTCTTGAAGACTGGCGCGATGTGCACCGCCGCTTCTGGCACCGTTCGGGCACACCGGTCGAGGATCACACTGTTGTCGTCTGTCTGGCCTTCCGAGTCGTCGGGTGCTCCTGACCGAAAAAATCAACGGTCAGATGAGTACGGCGAGATAGCCCTTCAGCGGTGACGGCCGTGGGGCTCTCGCGGTGCGGTGCGCGCGGGGTGAAGCCGAACGGAAAATCAACGTTCGCCTGGGCAGGCGGCGGAGCCGGACGGTCTCTCTGCGGATTGGTCTGCGGGGTCAGGCAGCGGTCGTGCGGGCGAGGGCGACCTGGTGGCCGAGGGCCTGGAGCTGGCGGACGAGGTCGCGGGTCCTGCGGGCGGGGTTGGGCCTGTTCTCGTATAGCTACCGCCAGGTGGCGTGTAGCGCTGAGTAACTACTTGAGGGTGCGGTCGCGCTGCTGGAGAGCGGCGAAGTCGGCGTGCGCCGTCTCGACGGCCTCGGGGTACACCTGAGCTTTCTCGTACTCGGCGAGTGCCCGGTAGATGCTGGAGAGGCTGGGGTTCTGTCCCTTGCGCTTGCCGGTGGGGATGATCAGGTCGGGCTATGTCCTCGACGGTCTCGCCGTTCGCGCGGCGGCGGAGCACGGTGTGCAGTATGTCGTCGGTGATGACCGGGGGCCGACCTCCGTGGTTGCCCTTGCGGGCAGCGGCGTCCAGCCCTTCTAGCGGTGGTTTGTTGACGGACGGTCAGGGCCGTAGTAGGCCAGTAGCAGAGGAACGTTGCCTCGTCACCCGGGAGCTTGTGATGACCCGTCGTCTGCCGTGTCCGCCCGCTCCGGGCCCGCTGGAAGCCTACGCCGCACGCTTCGATGACCTCTTCTCCACACTGGCACAGCGCCGCGGGTTCCGAGTACCTCGCGGGCCTGCTGCTGCCGCGGGACCGCAACAAGACGCTGACCTGACTGGCCGACGCCGAGCCCGTGGCCGGGGCCCAGCACCCGGCGGTGCAGCGGCTGCAGTTCTTCCTCTCCGAGTCGACGTGGGACCACGAGCAGGTCAACGCCCGCCGGGTGGAACTGCTGCTGGCCGACCCGGTGACCGCGCCGCACGCGGGCGGGGTACTGGTGATCAACGACTCGGGTGACCGCAAGGACGGGACCGCGACCACGCACGTCGGCCGGCAGTGGCTGGGTCGGCTGGGCAAGACCGACAACGGCATCGTCACCGTGACGACCTGTTGGGCCGATGAGAACCTCTACTACCCGCTCCACGCCGTGCCCTACAGTCCCGCCCGTCACTTCCCCGCCGGCAAGAGCGACCCCGGCTTCCGCACGAAACTGCAGATCGCCGCCGAACTCGCCCGCACCGCCAAGGCCGCCGGAGTGACCTTCCGGGCGGTGTCCGCCGACTGCGCCTACGGCGACCAGGACGGCTTCCGCCGAGACATCTACGCGGCGGGGCTGCCGTTCGTCATGGCCCTCAAGCCGAGCCACGGCACCTGGGTCTACGGCAAGGACGCCTACACCCCCCTCCATGCCGCCCGCGCCCTGACCTGGACAGACCCTGAGCATCCCGGCGACTGGACCCCGGTCGAGCGGACCTTCCGGGACGGGCACACCGAGACGTGGTGGGCCGCCGACGCCCGCCTCGGCTGGTGGGGCCCGACGGAAACGTCCGCCTGCTCGTGGCCACCACCGACCCGGTCACCCTGCCCGCGCAGTCCACCTGGTACCTGGCCACCCACCTGCCCCGCCCCGGCAGCCCCCGCGAAGCCGACAGCCCAGAAGCCGCCGCCGACCTGGCAGAGGTCGTGCGGATCTACGGCATCAGGCACTGGATCGAGCAGAGCTACAAGCAAATCAAGGACGAACTCGGCTGGGCCGACTTCCAAGTCCGCTCCGACACCGCGATCCGCCGCCACCAGACCCTGGTGACCTGCGCGTTCTCGTTCTGCTGGAACACCTGGTTCGCTCAACCTCCAAGGCTGAAGCCCGTCGGCGGTCCTGCGGCCCCCGCCGGCGGCCACGCCGGTGGGACCGGCTGAGAGGGGCCCAGACAGACCCCACCAGCCCCACCAAGCCAGCTGGCCGCAGGCGATCCGCGCCGTCCGGGCGTGGCTCGACCCCTGGACCACCCTCCACCGATGCTGGCGAGCCTGGACCAACGAACCCCCACCGCCCGAACTCCAAGCACTGCTCAACGCCGTCGGCGCAGGCCACCCACTTGATCTCTACTGCCCGGTTTAACAAACCACCGCTAGCCTCGCCGTTTCAGCTGGGGTTGCTGGGTGGTTGAGCGAGGTTGTTTGAAGCCGTGTCGGCCGGTGGACATGGTGAGGGCCCGGCGCGGTGGTCGGGTTCTCCAAGGTCCTTGAGTCGAGGTGGGCGGGGACGGCGAGTCAGCCGGCGGGGCGGGGCAGTGCGGCCAGGCGGTGGAATGCGGCCGTGAGTTCGTGTCGCCAGGGCCAGGTCGCCGGTATCCGAAGGCGTAGGCGGCGGCCGCCCCGGGTGAGGCGGGCGGCGACGTGCAGGATCCGGTAGCGGAGTTTCTTGGGTTCGGCGGCCGCGAGTTCGCCGTCCAGCAGGAGGACGCGGGTCCAGGCGAGGAGGTCGATCGCCGCGAGGCTGAGTTCGAGCCATGCGGCGTTGACGTTGAAGTTGCGGGAGGGGAAGCGGCCGAAGCCGGTGGTCTTGCCGCACCGGATGTGGTCCTCGACGGTGGCGTGTCCGCGGTGGCGGACTTCCAGGAACTGGGCCGATCCGGCGGTGAACGGTGTGTCGGTGAGGAAGGCCTGGTGGCGCAGGCCCTCGTCCTGGTCGAACAGCGAGAGCTGGGCTCCGGGGTGGGGACGTTCGCGGCGGACGATGATGCGGGTGCCGGCCGGGTAGCCGGCAAGGTCGACCGCGCCGGTCAGTTCGGCGGACTCGCGCAGCGTGCCGGGCGGGGTGCCAGACCTGCTCGGGCAGGGCCCGGATCGCGCGACGGACCGGCTCTGTGACCGCGTATCCGACCGAGAAGCGCAGGTCCAGGCCGTGCCCGCGCGAGTCTCGGAGGTGAGCGAGGAACGCCTTCGCGGATCCCGCGCCGTCGGTGCGGATGAGGATGTCGGTCCCGTGCCGGTGGGCGTCGGGGATCTGTGCGAGGGCCTGGTCGAGCACCGCGACGTGATCGGCGGCGGTGTTGGCGCCGGCGTTTCCGGGCCGCAGGATGCCGGACATCGCCTCGCCGGTATTGGCCAGGAAGCACAGCAGCGGGTGGAACCCGAAGCCGCCTTTGTAGGTGGTGCGGCCGCTTCCTTCTCGGAGTGACAGGTGATCAGGGTCGCGTCGAGGTCCAGGACCAGGCCGGTCACCTCGCGCCCGCCGGCCTTCACCGCCGGTATGCCGGAGCCGGTCTCGTCGGCCTGCAGCCAGGCGACTTCCCGGGCCTGAGCGCGGGCGGACCGCAGCCGGTCCAGTACCCGTTCGTCGACGGCGGGCAGCAGCCGCCAGGCCGTCGGCGTGGAGGCCACCGGGCCGAACACCTCGCTCTGGTCTCGCAGAACAGCCAGATCCGCGATCGACTCGCCGCCGTCAGCCAGCATCACCGCGAGATCGACGGCGATCCGGCCCGGGTCATGACCGGTCCCACGGGACCGAAGGGGCCGAAGTGCCGTGGAGTACGCCGCCGTCAGCCCGGTCGCGTCGGCGAGATCCGCCAGCAGCCGTGCTCCGGTATGCCCGACCACCCCCACACCATCGGCGGAGACATGGAGCTTGGGACGCGAACCGATACCCTGCACGCAGAAAGCGCCTTCCGCTGGACCGACAGAACCCCTCGACAAGGTTCATCGTCCCAGCTCAGAAGGCACTTTCGCGTTCACGACCAGCAACCGGTCTCACGCCAACCGAAACGGCGAGGCTAATGCCGAAGTCCACGACCGTAGCAATGCCGTTGGGGCGGACGATGATGTTGGACGGTTTGATGTCCCGGTGCGCCAAGCCCGCCTCGTGTGCGGTGCCCAGGGCGTCGGCGATACAGCCAGCCCTGCGCACCACGTCAGGCAGGGCAGCCGGCCAGCTTTCAGCACCGTGCTGAGAGAATTCCCAAGCAGCAGCTGCATCACCAGATAGGCGTACTGCCGTCCGTCGTGTATCGCGAAGCCAAAGTCGTGCACGGTGACGATATGCGGGTGGGACAGGCCGTCGGCGACCGCCGCCTCGCGGGCGAACCGAGCCGCCTGCCGGTCGTTGTCGGTGCTGCCATCGCCGGTGAGGACCTTGACCGCAACCAGCCGGTCGATCTTGGGATCGTGCGCCTTCCAGACCTGCCCGAACCCGCCCGTGCCGATCGCTTCAATCAGCCGGTAACGCCCGTCCAGGACGATCCCTTCCTGTACCGACTTCCCCTTTCCGCCTCGGACGGCCCCCGCCCCGAGGGGGCCCCGGAGCCCGGCCCTACGGCCGAAGCTTGGTGCGGTGCAGCGGCAGGGCGGGGGCGATCGACCAGAGGACCTCGGCCTCGTCCTCTCCGGGGTTGTCCCAGGCGTGTGCGGCGCGGGCCGAGAAGGTCGTCGAGTCTCCGGCCTCCAGGAATCGCGGCTCGCCGTCCACGCTCAGCCGCAGCGTGCCACGGACCAGGTAGGCGAAGACGGTCTCGGCTTCCAGGCTGTACGCGCCGCCCGAGCCGCCGCCCGGTCGCAGGATCGTCCGCATGACCTGGACGTGCCGTTCCTCGGCGGGGGTGAGGAGGAACTCCTCGATGCCGTGGCCGCCCATCTCCAGCTTGGCGCCGTGGCCGCCTTTGACGATGTCCTGGTCCGGATAGTCGAAGAGCGCGGCGATGCCGGTGCCGAGGACCTCGCAGATGCGCAGCAGTGTCGGTACCGAGACCGATGTCTTACCGCGTTCGGCGAGGCTGACGAACCCCTTGGTGACGCCTGCGGATTCGGCGACCTGAGCCAGCGTCAGCCCCTGCGTCAGGCGGAGCTCACGCAGCCGCGGACCGATCTGAGACATGTGACTGTCAGGGGCTTCTGGCATGGCGGACACGCTACCTGTCGGGGAAGTCACCGGGAGTGGTCGGGGGAGGGCGGGCTGAAGTGCAGGTCAGAAGGGTCTTTACCCATCGAGTTTAGTGCTGTAAAACTCTGACGAAAGTTTAATGGCACTAAACAAGACGTCCCTGTGGGACGCCGTGCCACCCACCCCCTGCCCGTCCCGCACCACCCGAGGAGTAAGCCGATGAGCTCCCCGTCTTCCCAAGAGAGCACCGCACGCACCGTGCGCGGCGTCGTCTTCCGCTCCCCGGAGCAGGACGTGACGGTCGCCGACGTCACCCTGGCCCCGCCGGCCCCCGGCGAGGTCGAGGTCGCCGTCGCGGCGGCCGGTGTCTGCCACTCCGACCTGCATCTCATCCGGGGCGAGTGGGACCACCCCACCCCCGTCGTGATGGGCCACGAGGGTTCCGGTGTGGTCACCGCGCTCGGTGAGGGAGTCACCGGGCTCGAACTCGGCGACCATGTCGTGCTGTCCTGGGTCCCGTCCTGCGGCACCTGCCGATTCTGTGTCTCCGGGCGCCCGGCCGCGTGCAGCCTGGTCGCCGAGGTCGTGGCACCCGGCGGGGTGCTGTACGACGGCACCAGCCGGCTCTCCGTCGACGGCGAGCCGGCCCACCATTACCTGGGCGTCTCCTCGTTCGCCGAGCGCGTCGTGGTGCCCGCCTCCGGCGCGATCAAGGTACGCAAGGACGCGCCCCTCGATGTGATCGCCCTGGTCGGCTGCGCCATCGCCACCGGTGTCGGCGCGGTCCGCAACACCGCGGGGGTCGAGGCCGGGGCGACCGTCGCCGTCATCGGCTGCGGTGGTGTGGGCCTGTCCTGTGTGCAGGGTGCCCGGCTGGCGAAGGCCGGCCGTATCGTCGCCGTCGACGTCGTCCCCGAGAAGCTGGAGCTGGCCCGCCGGCTCGGCGCGACGGACGCGATCGACGCGTGTGACGGCGATGTCGTCGAGGCGCTGCGGGCCCTGGTCCCGGAGGGCCTGGACTACGTGTTCGACGCCATCGGAAAGATCGAGACCACCGAGCAGTCCATCGCCGCACTCGGCCAGGGCGGCGCAGCCGTCATCGTCGGCCTGCCGCCCACCGGCCGCACCGCCCGCTTCGACCCGCTCGCGCTCGCCGAGGCCGATCAGCGCATTCTCGGTTCCAATTACGGCTCCGTGGACGCCGCCCTCGACATCCCGGATCTGGTGGACCTGGTGGTGTCGGGTGAGCTCGACGTGGAATCGATGATCTCGGCACGGCGCCCGCTGAACGAGGCGGGCGATGCCCTGGCCGACCTCGCCTCCGGCCACGCCCTGCGTCAGCTGCTGATGATGGAGGACCGGACATGAGCACCGCAGGAAAGCAGGCCGTCCCCGAAAAGCCGGCCGACGGTCTGGCCCACCGGTCCGTCTCCACCTTCGAGGTCGGCGCGCAGAGCGTCGCGAACGTCGCGCCCAGCGCCGTCATCGCCTTCGCCCCCGCCAGCATGGCGGCGTCCGCGGGCAACGGTGCCTGGTTCTCGTTCTTCCTGGCCATGGCCGCCGTCCTCGCCATCGCTTACTGCATCTGCGTCTTCGCCCGCAGGCGCGCGGGCGTCGGTTCGCTGTACGCCTTCTCCCGGCTCTCGCTGGGCGCCCCCGGCTCGTTCGTGACCGGCTGGGCCCTGCTCATCGGGGCGGTGTGCATCGGCTCCGGTTCACTCGCGGGCGCCGGGTACTACACGGCACGTGCCCTGGACCAGATCGGCATCGGGGTCTTCACCGGCATTCCGGGCCAGATCCTGCTCGATGTGCTGCTGGCCGCCGTCGCGATCCGGCTGACGATCGCCAGTGTGCGGACGGCGGCCCGGGTCGCCTCCGTACTGGAGGTCGTGTCTATCGTCCTCATCGTGGTCGTGCTGGTACCCGCGTTCTTCAAGAGCGGGAACATCATCGACACCGACCAGCTGAGCCTCAGCGGCTCCACCCTCGACGGCATCGTCTTCGCCGTGGTGCTGGGCGTGCTCGGCTTCGTCGGTTTCGAGGGCGCCGCGTCGCTCGGGGCCGAGGCCACCGACCCGTACAAGGCGATTCCCCGCTCGGTGATGGGCAGTGCGGTCCTGGCCGGTGTGCTCTACATGTTCGCGACGTACGCACAGGTCGCCGGGTTCGGCGGGGCGGACGCGCTGGCGAAGAGCTCCGACCCGATGGACGAACTGGCGGAGCTGTCGGGCCTCGGCTTCCTGAAGTTCTTCCTGCACGCGGGCTTCGCGGCGTCGTTCGTGGCCGTGGTGATGGCCTGCATCACCGTCGCCGCCCGGCTGCTGTTCGGAATGGCCAAGGAGGGTGTGATGCCGGCCCGGCTCGGTGTCGCCCACCCGCGCCACCGGACCCCGTCCGCGGCCATCTGGGCCGTCGCTCCGTTCGTCGTCCTTCCCGCCGTTGCAGTGGTCGCCGCCGGAACCGCGCCGCTGGAGGCCACGACGTACATCGACACCGTCGGAGTCTTCGGCTACATGCTCAGCTACACCCTGGTGTGTCTGGCCGCGCCGCTCTTCGTACGTCGCATCGGCGCCCGCGGTCTGCTCATCACCTGGGCCCTGGGTCTGACCGGCGCCGCGGCGATGGTCTATGTCTTCTACCGCAACCTGTGGCCGGCCCCGGCCTGGCCGCTGAACGTGCTGCCGTACGTGTTCGTAGGCGCCCTGGTCGTCGGCGTCATCGGCTTCGCGGTACTCCGCGCACGGAAACCGGAAGTCGCCCGGCGCGCGGGCACGTTCGCGGACGATCTGGACTGATCCCCAGGCCGCGTCTCCCCCGATGCCCTGCTCCCCCGCACTCCACGCGGGCGGGGCGGGGCATCGCTCGTTGGGCCCGACTTTCGGGCCAAGGGACATTTTACAGTCCCCCGCCTCGGCGGGACGCTCACTGATCATGACCATCGGGTGCGTGAAGCGCGGCTGACGGCAGGCCTCCTGGCGGTGGGGTGCGGCGGCGGGCGCGTCCCGAGCAAAGGGCCGGGGCCAGCTCGCGGCGCAGTTCGCCGCGGCCCTGGACGTACAGGGCCTGGTAGATCGTCTCGTGCACCACGTGCATCTGCGGCTGGTCGGGGAAGGTCCGGCGCAGACTCTCGCAGATCTGTTCCGGGCTCCACTTCCGGTCCAGGCCGTCCTGGATGAAGTCCCGCAGCGCGGTGTTCCGGCCGATCTTGCCGGACTTGGGGCGGGGCCGGCGGGCATCGGCGCGGGCCTGGCGGCGTGCGGACGGTAGTGCCATCGGCCATGGGGATCCACGGTTCGGTTGCGGCCGATCTCCCGGCTGACCGTCGAGGGACTGCGGCCCAGCTCGGCTGCGATCGCCCGGACGGTGGCCTTCTCCCGTACCCGGTCGGCGATGTGGATGCGCTCGGTCTCGCTCAAGTACCGCGACGGTGCGGCAACGGGCGCCCGCTCGATGTGAGCGGGCGCTCGATACCTCAGCGGATCCGTCCGGCCATTGCGCCACTCGCGACCGGTCCGCTCATGCACACCGACGAGTAAGGCTGTTGCACGAGCCGGAAGCATTCCGCCCGCTCAGCACCGGTACTTCCTGGGCCCTGCGCCGTCCTGACCTTACGGATCTCGAAGTCCATCGCACCCCTTGAACTGGGATGTTGCGACGACCACTAGAACCCAAGCACCATCGCCCGGGGTCTCGTGCTGTCTGCAGGTTCAGGCCGTGAGTTTCTTGAAGACCGTCGCGATGGATTTGCGGGCGAGGGAGCCGGGTCTGTCAGTCAGCGTAGACCTGCCCACCCCAGCGCCCGTCGCTTGGGACACACCTGTAGTTGTAGACGTTCGAGGCAGCCATGAAGTACGCCCTCCGAGCATCGCAGCTGGGCTTTGCGGAGTAGTACTCGCCTGTCCACTGCCAGGTCGCGGCTGCGGTCGGTGCCGTGTGGGTCTGGGACGGCGCTGCGGGGACTGCCTGTGCGGCAGCGGCGCCCCCTAGCAGCGTGGTGGCTCCCAGCGCTATGGCGGTGAGCAGCAGACGTGTGCGCATGTGTATCTCCTTCTCGCTTCGTGGAGGGGAATGGCTCGGTGCCGTTGTTGCTGATCTGGCAGCACCGAACGCTGTTCATTCCACCGGCTGGTGATTTGTTTGGCAGTGGTGTTCCGGCGGCTAAACAATGGCCGGGCGCGACCTTTCGGGGGTGGTGGGGGGTGCGTAGGTTGGCCGCTGGCCTGCTGCTGAGGCGGCCGGAGGGGTGGGGTCGTGGCGGGTCGTCGTGAGGTGCCGGTGGATCCGGGGGCGGGTCCGGTTCAGCGGTTCGCGTTCGAGTTGCGCAAGCTGCGCACGGAGGCAGGTGGGATTACCTACCGGGTGCTGGCGGACCGGGCGGGTTATTCGATCACAACGTTGTCGCAGGCGGCTGGGGGTGAGCAGTTGCCGACGTTGCCGGTGGTTTTGGCTTATGCGGCGGCTTGCGGTGGTGATGGTGCGGTGTGGAGGCGCGGTGGAGGCAGGCGGTGGAAGCGGCTGCCGCTGTTTCGGTGCCGGGGCATGACGGCGAGGAGGTGAATCCGCCGTACCGGGGTCTGGTGCGGTTCGAGGCCGGTGACAGTGACCGGTTCTTCGGCCGGGACAAGCTCACCGATGATCTGCTGCAGCTTCTGCGCCGTCGGCGGTTCGCGGCGGTGTTCGGGCCGTCCGGCAGCGGCAAGTCCTCTCTGCTACGCGCCGGCCTTGTCCCCGCCCTTCAGCACGCCCGGGAGACGGGGCTGCGGCCGGCGGCGATCCGGATCCTTACCCCGGGCCCGCATCCCGCGCGTACCCACGCCTCTCTCCTCACCCCCAGCAGCACCGGGGCTGGGAGCGGCGGCCAGGACACACTCGTGATCGTTGACCAGTTCGAAGAGGTCTTCACGCTCTGCCAGGAGTCGGCCGAGCGCGCCCGGTTCATCGAGCTGCTCCTGAGCGTCCGTGCGCCTGAGAGCCGATTACGGGTGCTCATCGCGGTACGCGCCGATTTCTACGGTCACTGTGCCGGGCACCGGGAACTGGCTGAGGCGTTGCGTGACGCCAACCTGCTGGCCAGCCCGATGAGCGCCGCGGAACTGCGCGACGTGATCGTCAAGCCGGCCTCGGCCAGCGGCTTGACCGTGGAGCGGGCCTTGACCTCCCGGCTCGTTGAGGAAGTCTCCGACGCGCCGGGCGGGCTGCCGCTGCTGTCGCATGTGCTGCTGGAGACCTGGCGCAGGCGCCGGGGCAAAGCGTTGACCATGGCGGGCTATGAGGCAGCCGGCGGGCTGGAGGGCGCGATCGCCAAGACTGCCGAGGCCGTCTACGGCCGGTTCACCGAACTCCAGGCAGCTGCGGCCCGCCGGATGCTGCTGCGCCTGGTCGCCCCGGGCGACGGCACGCCCGATACCCGTCGGCCTGCCGAGCGCGGAGAGCTGCAGGCCTCCAGCGGGCAGGAAGACACCCCGGTCTTGGAAGCTCTGGCCCGCGCGCGTCTGCTCACTCTCGATAACACCAGCGTCGAACTCGTCCACGAAGCGCTGCTGACCGCCTGGCCGCGGCTGCGCGGGTGGATCGAGACGGACCGCGAACGCCTGCGCGTACACCGCCGCCTCACCGAAGCAGCACGAACCTGGGAAGACCTGGGCCGTGACCCAGGCGCCCTGTACCGAGGGAGCCGTCTCGTCACTGCTGAGGAATGCTTCAGCAGCGGGCCTGCTGAAGATCTGACCGCCCTGGAGCACCAGTTCCTCACCACCAGCACAACTGCACGTGATCAGGAAGAGCACGCCGCAGCGCGTACCACCCGGCGACTGCGCACGCTCAGTGCCACCCTGTCCGTCTTCCTGGTCCTCGCCGTGATCGCGGGCCTGATCGCGTGGAATCAGAGCCGGGTCAGTGACCGGCAGCGGCAGGCTGCCAATGCCGCGCGACAGGTGGCCCTGTCCCGGCAGCTCGCCGCTCAATCCGCTTCGCTCATAGGGACAAACTCCGATCTCGCCTCGCTGCTGGCTATTCACGCCTACCGCACCAGCCCGACGTCCCAGGCCCTAGAAAGCCTTCACAGTGCCGTCGGCGTGCCTCTGCGTCACAGGCTCACCGGACACCCCGGGGCTCTGACGTCGGTGGCGTTCAGTCCCGATGGGCGCACCCTGGCCACCGCCAGCGCGGACAAGACCGTACGCATGTGGGCCGTAAACCTGCCCACCCCCACCACAGCAGTCAACAAAATATGCCGCGCAGTGGGCCGCGATCTCACCGCACAGGAACGCTCCATATATCTACCCGACCAGCCGCCCCGCACCCCATGTCCAAGCTGAACCATCTCCAGTCGCACAAAAACGTCCGGGCACCTCAGCACCAACGTCCACACCGGCGATGTCCACTGAACCGTTCCCAGGGCTCACGTGGAGGCGTTGCCGGACGGCAGCGAGGTGAAGCTCGGGGTATTCCTGTCGAACAGCAAGAGCCGCCGGGCCAAGCTGACCGCCGACAAGCTCGCCGCGCTGGCTGACTTGGGGTTGTCGGTGCGACGGCGGACATGCATGTGAGGGCCCTCGACCCCACAGCCCACCGCGCGCGAGGAGGCCAGCAGGTGCACATCGCCTCGGTGCAGACCAAGCGCCTCGCCGATCCGCTGACCAGTACGGGCCAGCAGCGCGATCAAGAAGCGGTCCCGCGCTCTCGAGGCGATGGCGATCATGTGGCGGATCTGCTCGTCGCTGAGGTCCTCGTAGCCCGGCTCAGCGATCCTGAAGCGGAACGAGGCCGCCTGTACCTCGCGCCGCTGGCCGAACTCGCCTGTGTCGTAGCCGGGTGGAGTGAAACGCTGCAGCTTCGGCTCCGACAGCAGGGCGGTCGTGGAGGCCGGCACCCTGCCGTGTGCGTGTCCGAACCGGATGAACTCCGCCACTGCTGTCATCGACAACCCAAACAAACATCCCTCGCACTCCAACCACCCCTAGATAAAGGGGCTCCGCTCTCATGATGAACGTCTGGTCGAGCAGCTCGCCTCCCGCGCCCTGACACGGAGCAGCCGGGAACGGCCCGTACATGTGAAGCGGGACGCGGACGGGCGGATCATCCACGCCGAGGGTGAGGGTGAGGGTGAGGTCGTCGAGCAGGAGGACGGCACGGAGGCCGTGGTCGAGTCGGCGCTGCTCCACTTCTCGACACCGCGTGACCCGGCGACCATCGCCGCTTTCCTACGGGCCCGGGTCTTCCGGCCCGAATCGCTGGTGTGGCTGGACGGGTATCAGGCCCTGCGACGGTGGCGCGAGGAACACGAGATCACCGGGGTGTATGCGGTGCCGTACGACGTCGAGACCGAGGTCGGGGTCACCCGGTTTCCCCTGGGGCGGTGAGTGCACCAGCAGCGGCGGGCGCAGCGGGTCGGTGAACTCGACGCCCACCGTAAGGAACTCCTCGACCAGGAGGGGATGGCGTGGGAGGCGAAGCTCGCCGCGCTGCGGTCCTTCCGCCGGGCTCATGGGCATCTGGCGCCTCGGCAGGACGCCGTGTGGGGTGAGGCGGAAGACGACCTGGTGGCGATCGGGCAGCTCATGGCCAACCTGCGCCGCACGGACGGCCTGGGCAAAGACCCAGAACGGGCCACGGCACGCGGCGAGCAGCTGGCCGCCATCGATCAGGACTGGAACTGCCCATGGCCACTGGACTGGCAGCGCCACTACCGGATCCTGGCCGACCTTGCCGATACCGAGGCCGGCGGACCCCTCCCCGACATCCAGGCCGGTGTCCTCTTCGAGGGCGACGATCTGGGGAAGTGGCTGGCACAGCAACGCCGGGCACACACCTGGGCACAACTGAGCGGTGAGCAGCAGGAACGCCTCGACAGGCTCGGCGTGACACTCGACGAACCTGCCCCCGCCCCGGTGACAGCACGCACGGCGAAGGGGGCAGGTGGGCTGTCGGCGCCGTTCCGGCGTGGGGTTGCGGCGCTCGCGCAGTACCTCCAGCGCGAAGGGCGCGAACGGCCGGTCCCGAGGAAACACGAAGAACCCGTCGACATCGACGGCCGGGAACACGTCGTGAAACTCGGTGTATTTGTCAGCAACACCAAGAGCCGACGTGACCGGCTCACCCCCGAGCAGCGTCAGGTCCTCGCGGAGCTCGGGGTGGAATGGGCGTGACACCGGCCGCGGCCAGTCGTTGATCTGGTGGAACGGCACTGCACAGAGAGACCTCGGGCATCGTCGCCCGGGGTCTCGTGCTGTCGGCACCGTGTCCGGCGGACGGCATGACGCATGGTCATAAGCGGTTGGGAAAAGGCGTAACCCGGCATTCCTGATCATGGGCGATGGCGGGTCGAAGTCCGTGGTTACAGTCAGACCAACGCGATCGCCCGTGGCTCCTCCGGTCCAGCTGGCCGGAGGGGAGATCCTCCTCCGGCTGTAAGGGAGGAACGATGCACGGCAGCAATACGCCGGACTACGCCGCCTTGGCCCTCTACGTCAGCCTCATCGAGGCCGCTCTCGATGTACTGACCTGGCTCGGCGGATAGCCCGGCATACGCGCGAGGGTCGCTCCCGCACATCTCAAGAACGGCCGAGGAGGGCAACGGGGGGCTGCAGTTCAGTCGTCTGCGGACCGCCGAGCGGGGTCGTAGTGCCACCACCAGTCGAAGGCGGGAATGCCGAGCGGTTCCGTGGTCTCCGCGGGGACGAGGTCTACCAGCTCACCACCCTCGTAGTTGCCTTCTTCTTCCAGGCCGCTGTTGGACGCGTACCGGCTGGACGTTCGCGTCCATTCCACAGCCCCGTAGTAGTAGTTGATGCAGCTGTCCAGGTAGGCCCGCTGGGCGGCGGATGCGCCGGGGAGGAAGTCCGCGTGCAGGCGGCGGAAGAGGCTGATCGCACGGTTTCGCATGGTCAGGTGGTAGTCGAGGCTCTCCTCGAAGGACATGCCGTGTCTGCTCTGCAGGACGGCGTGCAGATTGTGCTGACGAGTGTCGCGCGCGGACTCTTTGGTGAACGCGTACCGTTCGGCGTCCCACAGGTACAGGGCGGTGATGATCTCTGCCATGGCGCGGACGCGCCGGTCTTCGTACTCCTCCGGCTGGATGTCCACCTGGGCGATGATGTGAGCGAAGTTCAGGAACATCCATCCGCCGCCGCCGTACTGCCTCATGACCAGGCAGTCGTTCAGGTCCGGCTCGGGGCTCACCGCCTTCCACGACTCGACGAACATGTAGGTGCGTACATATTCAACGAAGCGTCCTACGTGGGCGGGTGAGGCGTACCGGTCCATGCGCCTGCGCAGGTCTTGCATCCCCAGGACGTACCGGTCTTCGCCCACCGCATGTTCCGGTGATTCCGCTGCCCGCTGGATTCGGTGACATGCCTCGATGAACCGAGCGTGGTTGCGGCTGAGCGGACCTTCGTCGCAGTACTCGTCGTCGAAGGCGAACGCCCACATCAGCAGGTCGGAACCGATCTGCAGCAGTTCGTCCGGGCCGAAGGGGTAGGTCCGTGCCGCGAGGGTAGCCGAGCCGCCCCGGGCCAGACGGTCGCGCTGTTCGTTGCTCTCACCGAGTTGGAACCGGTCCAGGAAGTCGTTGGATGCCAGCTGAATGGGATCGGACGCCGGGTCCTTCAGGTTGAAGTGGGGGTGTGCCACGTCAGGGAAGGGGAGGGGGAGGGGAGGGAACTTGATGACCGACATCGAGGTCTGCCTTTCCTGGGCTTGTGGACTGGTGCGTCGCAGTCCCTGTTCGGGGCCGCTCCGCCGGGACGGTGTACTTGATCAGGGTGGCGAAGGTCCCGAGCGAGATGGCCACCGTGAGGAGGCCGAGCAGCGCCATGGGTAGGAGGGGGAGCTCCATGACCATCCCCCAGAACACCGGCCACCCCATGAATCCCTCGGCGCCGAGCATCAAGCTGGCGCCCATGATGAGGAACGCGAGCCTGCGGATTCCTGAGACATTTCGATCGAAGTGATACAGGATCAGGCCAGTCCCCAGGTAGGTGGTGACGTAGATGAAGGCCCAGGGGATGGGGGCTCCCAGTACCTCAAGGGGCTGGCTTCCGTAGTACTTGAACGCGCCGAAGTGCGCCATGACGATTTCACTGACGAACTCGATCAGCACGATGGCGGCGAGAGCTACCCAGAGCTTCCGCACCGCCCTGGGCCGGTGCATCAACTTGATCGCCATCGCGCCCAGAGTGCTGGGTACGGCGCAGAGATAGAGGAACACCCACAGAGGTTCGCCTCGTCCGAATTCAGCCACGTCGTAGACGGTCAGTTCGATGGGATGGAACTGGACCTTGTTCAGAACCTCGACGATTGGCTCTTGGAACGTGGCGATGAAGTTCGCGCCAACAAGCAGAGCGTAGAGGGGGCGGTTCTTTCGCGGCTGGAGGGCGACCCAGATGATGAATCCCAACAGCCAGGCGCCCGTGATAGCGGTGAGGGACATTTCAATTGCCGGGTTGATCTCGCCCAGCTGGGGTGGGTGCATGTGGAGTTCCTTTGTCGCTGGCGGCCGCGGAGATGCCGAGTGACAAGGGGCCGCGATGGGGGCCTGCTCAGCTCAGGCGGAGCGGCGGGCGATGATGCTGTAGGCGGAGACCTTGTCGTGCAACAGACCGGCGGACATGTTGTCGGCCATGACCCGGAGTTCTTCGAGGGGGCCGGTGACGCCTGCGGGGAAGTGGTGTTGGATGTTGGTCTTCACTTGGCTGAACCAGTGGGCGACATCGGCGTTGGAGGGCAGGATGCGCATGTCTGTGATGGTGAAGCCGCTGGCACGAATGGTGTCGGCGAAGTATTCGGGGGTTTTGCGGTTTCCGCAGGCCAGGCGGTCGACTTCGTCGGGGATCTTGGACGTGTAGCCGTCCAAATCTCCTTTGAAGAGTGTGTCGGAGATGATGACCGTGCCTCCGGGGCGTACGCGACTGGCGAGTGCTTTGACGGACCGTTCGAAGACGTCGTTGCGGAAGTGGGTGTAGACGCCTCGGATGACGACCAGGTCGTAGGGACTCTCGGGGTTGGGGAGGCGGTCGATGTCCTGCCCGTTGCACAGGTAGAGCTTGATGCGGTCGCTCAGGTCATGGTCGGCTAAGTAGTCGGCGCAGTAGCTGAGTTGCTGTGGGCTGATGTTGACGGCGTCGATGCGCTCGGCTTCGTGGAAGCGGCGGGCGAGCAGGTAGGTGATGAAGCCCCAGCCGCAGCCGAGGTCGAGGATGCGGCGGATCTGCGTACGGGGGCCGTCGAGCAGGTCGGCGTGGTGCAACTGACGGTCGAAGAAGCGGATGCCGGCCTCACCGAGGTTGAGGTGGCGCTTGGCGCCTTCGTAGATGCCCCATTCGAACAGGCAGGTGTCGCCGAGGGCTTTGCGCCATGTGTCGGGGTCGTCGGCGTAGGTGTTGACGACCTTGTCGCGGTACGGGTCGGGTGCATCGCCTTCGATGACGGTCACGGTGCTGGGCAGCGTTGTGACGGGGTGGCGCGATGCGGTGGTCATGGATTTGTCCCTTCAGCTGAGCTGTGCGGTGTGTTCGTCAAGTGGGTGTGTGCTGCCGTGGCACCCAGATCCGCTGCCTCCGCGCGCAGGTCGCGGCGGAGCTCCCTGGGCAGCGAGAAGGTGCTGGACTCGTCGTCGGTCTTGACCGTCTCCACGTCCGCGTAGCCGCGCTCGGCCAGCCATTCCAGTACGCCGTCGACCGCCACGTCGGGGACCGAGGCGCCGGAGGTGACACCGACCGTGGTGACGCCTCGCAGCCAGGCCGCGTCGATCTCGTCGGCGAAGTCCACCAGGTAGGCGGCATCCGCGCCGACGTCGGGGGGCGACCTCGGCCATCCGCTTGGAGTTCGAGGAGTTGTGGGAGTCGGCGATGATGACCAGCTGGGCGTCCTTGGCGAGCTTCTTCACCGCGGTCTGGCAGTTCTGCGAGGCGTAGCAGATGTCGTCGCCGGGTGGGAACCGCAGTGTGGGGAAGCGATTCTTGAGGGCGGTGACCGTTTGTGTGGTCTCGTCGATGGAGAGGGCCGTCTGGGACAGCCAGACCTCTTTGTCCGGGTCCCGGACGTGGACGCGGGCCATGTCATGGGGGCCGTCGACGACCTGGATATGGTCGGGAGCCTCGCCGCTGGTGCCGATGACCTCCTCGTGTCCTTCGTGGCCGATGAGGAGGATGTCGTAATCCTGCCCGGTGAAACGGGCGGCCTTCTTGTGGACCTTGGTGACCGGCGGGCAGGTGGCATCAATCATCCTGAGGCGCCGTGCGGCCGTCTGTTCGCGGACGGTGGGGGCGACGCCGTGGGCGGAGAAGATGACGATGCTGCCCCCGGGTACATCGTCGGTCCCCTCGACGAACACGGCGCCCTTGTCCTTGAGCGCATTGATGACGTGGGCGTTGTGGACGATCTCGTGGCGGACGTAGATCGGGGGCCCGTACCGTTCCAGGGCCTTCTCGACGGTGGCGATGGCGCGGTCAACCCCGGCCCGGCAGGCGCGGGGGTAGGTGAGCAGGACACGGCGGCGCTTCATGAGGTGCGCTCCACCGCTTGGGCGGCGATGTGCCGCAGAGCGGCGGCGGCCGCTGGCGGATAGGGGGTGGCGTCCAGGGCAGTGAGGGCGCAGGCGTACCGGGTGGCGATGACGTCTTCGACTGTGGCGCGGGCGCCGGTGGCGTCCAGGATGGTGCGGATGCGGGCGGCGCCGTCTGGGTCCAGGTCCGGGTTGCCGACCAGGGAGTCGAGGAGCGCGCGC
This sequence comes from Streptomyces sp. TSRI0281, assembly GCF_001905125.1. Lineage (GTDB taxonomy): Bacteria > Actinomycetota > Actinomycetes > Streptomycetales > Streptomycetaceae > Streptomyces. Next base: position 37,837 of record NZ_LWLE01000022.1, read on the forward strand.
TGGGCGGCGTCGGCGCGCTGGGCGGCGAGGGCGATCAGGACGGTGTGCTTGCCTTCGCGCAGGTCGTCCAGGACGGGCTTGCCGGTGGTGTCGGGCCGGCCGTACACGCCGAGGATGTCGTCGCGCAGTTGGAAGGCTTCGCCGAGGGGAAGGGCGTACATGGACAGCGCGGTGTGCAGCCGCGGGTCGGCGTCGGCCAGGGTCGCCCCGCAGTGCAGGGGGCGCTCTACGGTGTACTTCGCGGTTTTGAACTGGATCACTTTCAGGGCCGCTTGATGGTCGTTGAGGGGGCCGAGGGGTGTCATGAGGTCGAGGTACTGGCCGTAGATGACTTCTTGGCGCATGAGGTCGATGACCCGGCGCAGGTCGGCGAGGCGGTGGGGTGGGTGGTTCGCGGTGTGCAGGAGTTCGTCCGACCAGGCGAGAGCCATGTCGCCGATCAGGATGGCCGCGCTGGTGCCGAGTTGGGCATGACCGCATCGGAGGGCGATGGAGCGGTGCACGGTGGGGTGGCCGCGGCGGGTGGCGCTGTTGTCCATGATGTCGTCGTGGATGAGGCAGAAGGCGTGGAACATCTCCAGGGCTGCCGCTGTGCGGATCACGGCGGCGTCGTCGCCGTGCCCGCTGGCGGCGTGCCAGCCGAGCACACAGAACAGGGGGCGCAGCCGCTTGCCGCCAGCGGCGAGGAAGTCCCGTAACGTCGCCGGGACGTCCGGGGGCAGGGACCGGTCCGCGGCACCGCGCGTCTTCGTTTCGAGGAAACTGTGCAGAACGCTGTCGACGCGGCTTCGGAGGGCCGCCAGGTCGAGGGGCTCGACGTGCAAGGACGGTGCGGTCATGGGGTCCCCCTGTCTGCTGGGTGGGAGTTTGGGCGGTCAGACGCAGGGCCTCGTCGAGGAGGGCTTTGACGACCTGGGACTCAGGGACGGTGCGCACGACCTGGCCGCGGGCGAATATCTGGCCTTTGCCGTTGCCGTTGCCGCAGGAGACGCCGAGGTCGGCTTCGCGGGCTTCGCCGGGTCCGTTGACGACGCAGCCCATGACGATGCGCAGGGGGTGGGGGAAGCCGTCGAAGGCGGCCTCGACCTGGGCGGCGAGGCGGTGGATGTCGACCTGGAGGCGTCCGCAGCCGGGGCAGGAGACGATCTCCAGTCTGCGGGGGCGCAGGCCGAGGGAGGAGAGGATGTGGCAGCCGGCCTTGACCTGTTCGACGGGTGGCGCAGAGAGGGAGACGCGGATGGTGTCGCCGATGCCCTCGCCCAGCAGGATCCCGAAGGCCACGGCCGATTTGATCGCTCCCTGGAGGGCCGGTCCGGCTTCGGTGACGCCGAGGTGGAGGGGGTAGTCGCAGGCGTCGGCGAGGAGCCGGTTGGCGGCGATCATCGTGGCGGGGTCGTGGTGTTTGACAGCGATCTTCAGGTTCTGGAAGCCGTGTTCCTCGAAGAGGGAGCATTCCCACAGGGCGGATTCCACAAGGGCTTCGGGGGTGGCGCGGCCGTGCTTGGCGAGGAGGCGGGGGTCGAGGGAGCCGGCGTTGACACCGATCCGGATCGGTACCCCCGCCGCCGTGGCGGCCTTCGCGATCTCGCCCACCCGGTCGTCGAATCTGCGGATGTTGCCGGGGTTGACCCGTACGGCGGCGCAGCCGGCGTCGAGGGCGGCGAAGACGTAGCGGGGCTGGAAGTGGATGTCGGCGATCACCGGCAGCGGGGACTTCGCCACGATCTTGGGGAGGGCGTCGGCGTCGTCCTGGGAGGGGACGGCGACGCGGACGATGTCGCATCCCGCTGCGGTGACTTCGGCGATCTGCTGGAGGGTGGCGTCCACATCGGCGGTAACAGTGGTGGTCATGGTCTGCACGGATACCGGTGCGCCGCCGCCCACCGGGACATTCCCGACGTGGAGTTGGCGGGTGCGGCGGCGTGCCGGAGTGCTGGGGAGGGCGGGCAGGCCGAGGTCGGTGGTCATCATGTCTCCACGGGATACTCGGAGTGGTGCGGGAGCCCGGCGCGGGCCCGGAGTATCGCGTGGACGATGCCCGGGGTGTCGAGGCCGGCCGCGCTGAGCAGCTCGCTGCGGGTCGCGTAGGGGAGAAAACGTAGGGGCAGGCCCAGGATGTGTGTGGGGACACGGCTCCCGGCGTCGGTGATTGCCTGGGTGATGGCTGTTCCCATGCCGCCGGAGCGGATGCCGTCCTCGACGGTGACGACCAGGCGGTGGCGGGTGGCGAGTTCGGTGAGCTGGTGGGGGACGGGCAGGGCCCAGCGGGGGTCGGCGACGGTGCATCCGATGCCCCGGTGGTCGAGATGAGCGGCGGCTTCGAGAGCCGCTCCGGCCAGCGGGCCGGCGGCGACGAGCAGGACGTCCCGGACACCGGAGCGGAACAGGACATCGACGGGGCCGTGCCGTTCCAGCGCCTTGATGTCGTCCCCGGTGGTGCCTTTCGGGAAGCGCAGGGCGGTGGGACCCGCGCTGTGTGTGGTGGCCTCGGTGAGGAGTTCCCGTAACTGGGCGGCGCCGCGCGGAACGGCCACCCGCATGCCGGGGACGGTGCCCAGGAGGGGCAGGTCCCACATCCCGTGGTGCGAGGGACCGTCGGGGCCGGTGATACCGGCCCGGTCCAGGACGAAGGTCACCGGCAGGGAGTGCAGGGCCACATCCATCAGGACCTGATCGAACGCCCGGTTCAGGAACGTCGCGTAGATCGCCACCACAGGGTGGAAGCCTGACATCGCCAGCCCGGCCGCCGACGTGACCGCGTGCTGCTCGGCTATCCCGACATCGAAGACCCGCCCTGGGAACTTGTCCCGCATGGGGTGCAGGCCGGTCGGCCGCAGCATCGACGCGGTGACGGCCACCACCTCCGGGTGCCCGGCCGCCACCGACACCAGCTCGTCCGCGAACACACTCGTCCACGAGCGCCCCGAGCCCCCCTCCGCCGGGACGGGGCGGCCGGTGGACGGATCGACAATGCCGACCGCGTGCAGGCAGTCCGCCTCGTCCGCCTCCGCAGGCGCGTACCCGCGGCCCTTGACCGTCACCACATGCACGAGGACCGGGCAGGCCAGCGCCCGCGCCCGGCGCAGCGCCTCCTCCAAGGCGGCCGTGTCGTGCCCGTCGACCGGTCCGACGTAGCCGAGGCCAAGATCGGTGAAGACATTCCCTTGTCCTTGCGTCCCTGGGTGCTCGGGGGATTCCGGGTGGTCCGCTGTCCTGATTCCCCGCTGCTTCAGTGTGTTCAGATGTGCGGCCAGGGCGCCGGTGGTGGGGGCGTAGGAGCGGCCGTTGTCATTGAGGACCACGATCACCGGACGGGACCGGGCGGCTCCGAGGTTGTTCAGCGCCTCCCAGGCCATTCCGCCGGTGAGGGCGCCGTCGCCGATGACGGCGACCACGGCACGGTCGTTGTCTCCGCTGAGGGCCCGTGCCTTCGCGAGGCCGTCGGTGTAGGAGAGGGCGGTGGAGGCATGGGAGTTCTCCACCAGGTCGTACGGCGACTCGGCCCGTGACGGGTACCCTGACAGGCCCCCGGCCTGCCGCAGCGACCCGAAATCCTTGCGACGGCCGGTCAGCAGCTTGTGTACGTATGCCTGATGCCCGGTGTCGAAGACGATCGTGTCCCTGGGCGAGTGGAACACCCGGTGCAGCGCCAGGGTCAGCTCCACCACCCCCAGATTCGGTCCCAGATGACCGCCCGTCGCGCAGACCGTTTCCACCAGGAATGCCCTGACCTCCGCCGCCAGCTCGCCCAAGTGCTGCTTGGGCAGGGCCCGCAGGGCCGCCGGGGTGCTGGCCTTCACCAACAGCGGGAAGCGGGAGAGGAGTGTGCTGGTGGTACTCATCGGTTCTTCCTCACTGCGGCGGGCGGTGCGAAGTGGGTGTCCTCGGTCGTGGTGATCCGTTCCCGCACGGTGAGGGGCCCAGCCCAGCCAACGCCGTGAGGGTCTCCTGGACCAGGGCGGGCGGAGCGGACGCACCAGCGCTGAGCCCGACCGTGGCCACGTCCCGCAGCCAGGCCGGCCGGATACCGGAGCAGTCCTCGATCAGGTGGGCCGGTGTGCCCGCCTTGCGAGCCAGTTCCACGAGCCGGACCGAGTTGGAGGAGTTCTCCGATCCCAGGATCAGGACGAGGTCCGACTCCGCAGTGACGGCTTCCAGGGCATGCTGGCGATTCGTGGTGGCGTAGCAAATGCCCTCCGAGCCCGGACCGCGGGCCTGGGGGAAGCGTTCCTTGAGTGCGGCGATCGTCGCCCGGGTCTCGTCCACGGCGAGCGTGGTCTGCGTCAGGTACGTGATCCTCGACGCGTCCGGCAGGTCCAGGCCGTCGACGTCCTGCGGACCGCCGACGACAACGGTGGCGTCGGGGGCCTCGCCATAGGTGCCCTCGACCTCCTCGTGACCGGCGTGCCCGATGAGCACGATGCTGCTGCCCCGGCCGGCGAAACGGCGTGCCTCCGCGTGGACCTTCGTCACCAGCGGACACGTCGCGTCCACCACTGTCAGATTCCTGCGCTCTGCCTCCGCGCGGACCTGCGGGGAGACACCGTGGGCGGAGAACACCACCAGGGAACCGGCGGGAACCTCGTTCAGTACCTCCACGAACACCGCCCCACGCTCCACCAGGCCCGCTATGACGTGGGTGTTGCGGACGATCTGCTTCCGCACGCCCACCCGGCCCGTGCCGCTGCTCAAGGAGTGCTTCGACGACCTCGATCGCCCGCTCCACCCCGGCGCAGAAGGACCGCGGGGAGGCCAGCAGTACCGTCCTTGGCTCCATGACCCGCGCCCAGGAATCCGCTGCCGCCCCCACCGCCGGCCGCAGGCCCTCCTCCGAAGCCACCGCCACGGCCGCACCGCCGGAGCTCTCCGCACCGCAGGCTTCCCCGGCCGGGTGTGCGCTCTCTCCGGTGCGGGCGACAGCCGCCCGGAACGAACTGCCCGACCCCTCCCGCAGCAAACGAACCGCACCCGTGACAGACGAATGGCCCGCGGCTCCGAGTGCCCCCGCGACCATCGGTGCGGCAGGACAGGCCATGACGCGCCCGTCGGGCCACACCAGTTCGTCAGCCACCAGCACATGACCGGCTGGAAGCTCCGCTGGGGCGGCGGCCGGGTACCAGGAGACGGATGACTGCGACATACGTGTTCACCTCGCTTTCGGTACGGGGATCGGCACCGGCACGTCCTCGCTGCCGAGGGGGACCGCCGCGCGAACAGGGGCCGCCCCGGTTGGGCACCGGGCTTGAGGGACCGATCCGGGCGGGTACCTCTCATTCAGTACATCCCCCGAAGCCCCTTCACGTGCAGGGGTGCTGATGCCCGGATGTGCTGCGCGTGCTGCACCTGTGCGCCCTTGTGAAATGCGCCGTACCCGGATCACCCTTTGTCACGGCTGAGAACGGGGAAGCCATGTCCTCTCACCAACGCAACGCGGGACTTGCCCGATTACTTGAGGAGGCGGAATGGAACGCGACCCAGCTTGCCCACGCCGTCTCGTCGGTCGCGTCAGAACACGGACACGGCATGCCCGTGAACCGCTCGACAGTCACACGCTGGCTCGCGGGCACCCATCCCCGTCCGCCCGCGCCCGCCTACATCCTGGAAGCCCTTTCACGACGCCTGGGCAGACCCCTGGCCGCCGCCGACGCCGGCCTGACCCGCGCCCCCGCCCGTATACCGGACTGGTCCTGGGAGGCAGACCCCGTGCACCATCTGGCCAAGCTCACCCACAGCCAACTCGACCCCAGCCGCGGAAAGCTCCCCGGAGCGGAGGTCTACAGCCTCGCCGCACTGACGGTCCCGAACTGGGAAGACCTACTCTCGCGGACCACAGCCCGCCGCGCCGGCGTCATGGCCGGACGCCGCGTGGGCCACACGGAAGTCGAGGCACTGAAGAGCATGACCGTCTTCTTCGCAGCCTCCACCGGGTCCTTCGGCGGCGGACACGCCCGCACCGCACTCACCGCCTACCTCGCCGACGACGTCACCCCCTGGCTCCTCACCCACGCCAGCGAACACGTGCATACACAACTCCTCACGCACGCGGCGCAGCTCACCATCCTCCTGGGCAACATGTGCACCGACGACGGCAACAACGCCCTGGCCCAGCACTACCACCGCTCAGCCGCCCACCTCGCCGCAGAAGCCGAAGACCCCCACACCTACACCATCGCTCTGCGAGCCCTCGCCTCCCACGCACTGGACCTCGGACACCAGCAGCCCTCACTCACCCTCACCGAACAGGCCGCCGCCACCGCCGCCCGGCACTCCTCTCCCCTGGCCCAGTCCTTCACCCAGTCCCAACTCGCCCTGGCCCACGCACGCGCCCACGACCGTCCCCGGGCCTTCCTCGCGCTGCACAACGCGGAAGTCCTCCACAGCCACGCCGACCAGAATCTGTCCGACCCCTTCGACAGCTACCCGACCGCAGCCGTGCACTTCCAGCGGGCCCGGACACTGACCGCGCTCAGGGAACACCAAGAGGCAGACCGGGCCTTCCACGCCTCCCTGCGCGCACGCGCCCCAAAGGCACGCAGGGCCAGGGCACTGACCACGGCGCTCCTGGCCGAATCGCAACTCCTCCAGGGAAACCTCGAAGAATCCCTCACCACCTGGAGGCGCTTCCTGATCGACTACCCAGGACTGCGATCAGCCCGCGCCACCGCCTCCCTCACCACCATGCGCCAGGTACTGCGCCCCTACAGCACCCACCCCGACGTGGCACTCCTGACCGAGGAAGCCGCAACCCTGTGACACCACGCCGTCGGCGGTGGTCTTCGCCGTCGAACTGCACCAGCGGACCCTCGCACCTGGTCGTGGACCGAAGCGCCCGCCGGGCCGAGTTTGCGACATCCAGCTGTGCTGACCGACAATCATTCCTCGTGGCGGCAGCAGCAGTTGCCGCCCGTCATCCGGACGGAACCCGCCCCCACAGGGCGAGGCTCTCGTGTTGCATTTGGATTTATGGGAGGGATATCCCGAATGGGCGACTCTGTAACCAACGACGTCGGCGCGAGCGGGCAACCGACGACCCTGACAATCCCGGCCGAGAGCCTGGTTGATGCCGGACTGGATTCGCAGATCCAGTCGTGGATCAGCGAAGGCCCCAACGAGCCAGTCACCGCCGATCAGATCGCAGCGGCCGTCGGCGGGGACCAGCTTGCCCAAGCCGCCGAAACCCTCGGCAAAACGCCCGATGACCTGGCCGCGGACCTCGCCGCCGAACTCCCCGGACTCGTCGACGCCGCCGCGACCGACGAAGCGAACGCGCAGGGCAAGACACCTAGTGTCCAGATCAACCTGCGTGCGTTCACCCTGATCGCGCCGAACACCGATCTGACTCTCCTCGACGAGCTGCCGATCGACGGTCACGCGACACTTCAGCTCAAGTACATGTAGAACACGGCCCCGGGAGCATGAAGGCCCCGGCCCCGAAAGGGAGGCCGAGCAACTGTACCGGGACGGACCGGCCGGTGGACTGGCAACGCCACTACACCGCCCTGGTATGCCTTGCGAAGACCAGGAGCACGCTCGGGAAAGTGACGGCCGGGACGGCCGTCCACGGCATGGACGCGGGGGCGGTGGCTGACCACCACACAGCGGCAGGACCGGGACCGGCTCGCCCAGGAGCAGCGCGAGACCCTCTGCTCGGGGTGGAGCGGGCGTGACACCGGCCGCGGCCGGAGGTTGAACCCGCCGGACACGTCACAGTGCACTGAGAGACCCCGGGCATCATCGCCCGGGGTCGCCTGCTGTCAGCGCACTTGCGGCCGGACCGCACCAGAGACCCCAGGTATCGGCGCCCGGGATCCTGCGTTCGAATCAGGCACTTCACGGGCCGCTCCGGACGTTGTGCGGGGAAGAGCACCCAGCACCGACCGGAGGAACCATCCATATGCAGAACAGGGCCGAGCCTGCGGTCGCCCGGAGCGACTGGTACGTACGGGCCCGCGTCAGGATCGTCCGCGACTACACCGCCGTCACCGCGGCCCCGCCCGTCCAGCGACACTTCACCCAGGGCGAGGAACTCACCCTCACCCAGTGGGGCACGGCCGGACATCCCGTCAGCGACGACTGGTGGACAACCCAGAACACCAACACCGCCCACACCGTCCCGGGCGACCACGCCACCATCCTGAGAATCATCGACGAGACATCACCCGCCGGATAGACCCGGCGAAGCCGCGGTTCCGAAATCAGGCGGAATGGAGACCGGTGTCCACCAGAGTCCCGCCGGATCCGTCGGTCATCCCCCACTTGCAATCTCAATCTCTTTGCAAACCCTCCAAGTACCCGCTCCCGGCAGGACACCGGTCCGGCTGAGGGGTGTGGGTCTCCAGCACCAAGAGCCGACGCGACCGGCTTACCCGGGAGCAGCGCGAGGTTGTCGTACAGCTCTCCTCGTTCGCGACGCGACGGGACAGCAGTCGGCGGGCGTCCTCGTCGATTGCGACGCAGAGGTGGTGGGTTTTGCCTGCATCGATGCCGGCCCAGATCACTGTCATGTGGTGCCTCCGCGCGGTGTGGTTCTGCTGCCTGCCACGGACGACCTCGCTGTCGATTCCCTACTCAGCGATCATTCGCAATTCCTAATTGGCAGCCGAGTCGTCGTGGGGCGCCGAGCGGCCAATCAATGAGAGCCACAAGCGGCAGAGCCTTTTGAACCACACCCGGCACCCCTGGGCGGGTCAACCATACGAAGGGCTCACCCCACCATTTGCGCGGTGCCGGGCCAGTCACGGCGACGCCACATCCCGCCCTACAAAGGTTACGACTCATCGAGTTTGAGTATCGTATCAAGTTCCGGATCAGGAGACTTGTACCGGGCCAAGTCAGCCTCGGTGACGAAAAAGCGCTGTCCGGTGCTCGGATTCTGCAGAATGGCACCGCGGAGTATGTCGTGCCCGGGGAGGAAAACGTGCTTCTTGATCTGTATCGACTCGCCTCCGTACGCGAATTTCTCCCCGTCAGGGATCACGAAAGTGTCTGAGGCGTGAGCAGTGATATCTTCCATGAGGCACCTCGCTGAGAAGCTCTCTAGGTCCAGCGAACGTCTTCGCTTGCTGAGGCCCTGGTTGCGGCCTTACTGCAGGATATACCTTGATGGCTATCCGCGCTGTCCTGCGGGGGGTGACGCCAGGACTACGCCTAGGTCCGCGAACCGGCGGCGAGGCCTGGGACCAGGTAATCGTCGGTGAGCCCGTCGTCGTAATTGCGCCTGCGCGTTTTGGTCGACACTCTCACTGCGTTGGGCCATCCATCACCCCGAGCTCAACCACTCCCTCAGAAAGAAGGCGCCGCAGAAGTGTCAACCTGCCTTCGTCATCCAGGTTCGCGGCGAGGTCCTGGCCTGTGATCAGGCCGGCGTGCAGAAGAATCTCCAGAGACGGACAAACGTAGAGTGGAAATGCGATCGATTTTGCCCCGAAATGAAGAACGACCTCACTGGAGCGTTGTTCGAGTTGCGCGGCGACCCCCTTGGAGATCCGAACAGCCGTCGTGAGTGACATGGGGGACGGCTCGACCAGCGCCCGGAACCGGCCCCTGCGCAGGTTGGCCTGATGCGCGGGAACTCGCGGCTCCCTGGTGGCGAGGGCTGTCATGTGCGGCGACAGCCTCGCGAGCAGCTCATGCAAGTCATCGTCGACTGTGGACGGGGAGGCGGAGATGACGGAGCGCCTCAGGAGCGCGTCCGCGCTTTCGGCCCGCGCGACCGCCTCGCCTGCCAGATCGGCCCAGGTGTAGGAGTATATTCCCAAGGTGATATGCAGGGAGTGAGAGTTTTCCGTGGCCCCCTCGTGCAGCAACCCTCGAGGGATGTACAGAGCGTCACCGGCCTTGAGCGTGAATTCGTCCCAAGCCGCCGTGGACATCGGATCTGAGGAGACGTTGGGGCTTCGAGGCGTGGCAAGGAACTCCAGCTCTTTTTGCAGCCCCCACCTCTTTCGACCTTCGGACTGCAGTAGGATCACGTCGTGGGTGTCAGCGTGCGCCGAGAACCCTTGAGAGTTCGGTGGTGTGATGTACACGTTGGCTGCAACCGGGGCGCAAAAAACCCTTGCCAGTTCATTGCAGAGCGCAGCAAGTCGCTCATTGCACTGATGCGCCTGGTTCAAGGTTATGGTGCCTCCGCCGGCGTACAGGTCAAGAATTTTTTCTGTATCGAATGCGACCAGCCCTCCTCGCTTCGGCGCTGAGTACTCATCGGCTGATATCGGATGACCTCCCATGCTCATCTGGATGAAGCCCTGGAATCGTGGCCCGGAAACCGACAGTATCTGGTCGACGTCGTCGAAGGAGAAGAGGTCCCGGCAGTGACTTGTCATTTCCGGGTTATGCTCGCTACGGGAAAGGAAGCAGCAACGCTCGAAGTACCGTTCCATAAATGCCTCGAAGGAAATTGCCATCAGCTTGTCGAACGAGGGTGAGGTGCGCTTCATTAGGTTACCCGATCGTCGCCACGCGGAACGGTGCCCGTCAGCGCATCTCAGTGCCCGGCTCAACTTGTCGAGCGTTTTGAACCGGGCACTGAGATGGTTCGAGCTTCAGAGCCAACTGATATCGATTCCCTTGAAAGGGTTCCAATCGCTGTCACGTGGCCGCCGCTCGTCTTCGGCGGTATACGCGGTATACGCATTGGCCCTCTTCACCTCGGCCGCCAGTATGGCGACAAGATCCCGGAAAACCTCTGCCGGGACCTCTATGTGTTCGTCGCGGCCGGACTCGGTGACCCTGAGTGCTGCTTCCAGGAAGGGCTTGGAAGATCGCAGAACGTCAGCGGCGTTGATCGCGGTCTCGCTCACCCGGATCTGATCGTCCCTCAGAGTGCGCTTCTCGCTTTGTGTGTGGACCATGACTACCTCCCACTTTTGACGGCAACGGATCTTTCAACCAAATCAAAATCAAGGAGCGAAAGTGGGGCAGTCCACCACCTGGCAGGGGCAAGGGGCAAGGGGCAAGGGCGCCGTGCAGGGCTGAGGTTCTGATTCTGAACATACCTCTGCCAGAGACCTCTCGCGACCTGAAGAAAGGATGCGGCCACGCGTCTGCGTCAGGTCTTGACGGTCCGGCCTTGCCACCATCCGACCGGCTCTGGCCACGGCTCGCACAACAAGGTGGATGGTCGTCGATCGGCCTGCCTGGAAGGAAGTTGAGCGTCAAAGCCCCCCGCGCAGCAGTCGGACGACTACGCGGCCCGGGATGGCAAGGTCAGCCGAATCCGATGTCGTCCGGCCGAAGCGAGATCCCCCTCGGGTATCAGGGGCATTGCGTGATTGGGATTGGTCCGGTCCGCCGGCCTCGTGGGTGACGTGGCGTCATGTCCGTTGTGCGGCAAGGGGCCCCGGATAGCAGAGCAGGCACGGTGCTGGTGATCATGTGGTAGTCGAGACCCATGAGAACCGAGCGAGACCGTGCCTGCCCGAACATCATCGCCCATTCCTTCCGCACTGGAGCACTCGGGCTCCCCGACTGGTTCCCTCACCTCAAGCGATGTTGCTGACCTGCGGCATTTCCTGATCCTGGTTGCTGATCCCCGCGATCCGCGAGGACGTCGGTATCCGGCCCTCGCGGTGTTGTGCGCAGCCGTCTCGGCGGTGCTGACCGGGGCCCGCTCGCTCATCGCGATCAGCGAGTGGACCACGGATGCCCCGCAGCAGGTGCTGGGCGTCCTCGGCTTCGCTGCCGATCCACTTACCAGTCTGCGGCGGGTGCCGCACGCCGCCACCGTGCGCCGCCTGCTGCAGCGTGTGGACGGTGACGCGCTGGACGCGGCGATCAGCGCGTATATGCAGGCCAGAACACCGCCCTCGGCCAAGCCCGGGGCGGAGAAAGGGCCGGTGCGACGGGTGATCGCGGTCGACGGCAAGGCGGTCCGCGGCTCGCGCACCGCAACGGCCGCAGCGATCCAGCTGCTGGCGGCGATGGACCACCACGGTGTGGTCCTGGCCCAGCGGCAGATCGCTTCTAAGAGCAACGAGATCCCCTCCTTCGCGCCCTTGCTGGACGCTCTCAAGCTGGAGAACACGGTGGTGACCGCCGACGCCCTGCACACCCAGCACGACCACGGGGCCTATCTGACCAGTCGCGGCACGCACTACCTGACCGTCATGAAGAAGAATCATCCGGGCTTGTACGCCCAGGTCAGGAAGCTGCCCTGGCGGGACATCCCGCTCGGGCACCGCACTCGCGACCACGCGCATCACCGCGACGAGATCCGCCGCCTCAAAGCCGCCGCGTTCAGCCACCTCGACAACCCCGGCGCCCGCCAGGCGATCCAAGTCCTCCGGTGGCGACGCGACTTGAGCACCGGGAAACTGACCATCGAGCGCGTCTACCTGATCACCAGCCTGAGCGTCTTCGACGCCACCTGCACCGAGCTCGCCACCTGGATCAGAGGCCACTGGGGCATCGAAAACCTCCTGCACCACGTCCGCGACTGCACGTTTCGCGAGGACGACTCCAAGGTCCGCACCGGCGCCCTGCCCCGCGCCATGGCTTCCCTGCGCAACCTCGCCATCAGCATCTTCCACCAGGACGGCCAGACCAACATCGCAGCCGCCCTCCGCCACACCGGCCGCGACTACCACCGGCCGCTACGAACCCTCGGCCTCACGTGACGAACCCAGACAGACCTCGATCATGCAATGACCCTGGTCTCGCAGGCGAACTGCTTATCTCAAGACTTCTCAAAGGCCTTGAGCAGTGGATAGCGTGGGGCAGCCTCCACGAACCCAAATGCGTGAACCAGAGCCGCGCCACTTTGATCTGCGGCGTGCCGCACAGCATTCCGTAGCGGCTTCCCTCTTGGATTGGAGTCGTGTCGCGGCTCGGCACCCGCTTGGCCAACCTGATCGCCCCAACCAGAGGAGAAGAAATTGGGCGCACAACAATCCACTGCGATGTCCCGTGCTGCGACCGTGCGACGTATCGACGCACTGTTCCAGGCCATGGAGACGGACTTTCTCCTGCGAGAGCAATTCATCACTGGTCCGACCCAGATGTTGATGGAGTATCTTGCGGGCCCCTCCGTTTCGCGGGAACAAGCGGCCCTCACAGACCGGCTCATCTACTCGGTTTTCGCCAGCCCGAAGCTGCTGCAGTGGTTCGAGGAGTACGCGCACCGTCACACAGACAAGGACAAGATGCCTGCTGGGAGTCAGTTCCTGGCCGACTTCTGTGAGGCGACTGTCAGCCATGGTGGCCGAGACGTCGTGTCCACCTTACTGGAAGGATGTGTGGCAGAAACCGGAATCTACGGACTCACCGATGAGTTGCTGCACTACTTCATTAACCTCCCTGTCGCGCAGACACTCTGCGGTGACAGGGCTGGCAAGCAGGACGCAGAACCGGGGGAGGGCCAAGAGAACGTCGGCCTGATGGCCCGAGGCAAAACCCCGTTCGTGACGGATATGACCTGGAAGACTTGGTACAAAATCCAGTCGGCGGACGATGAGCAGGCATTCAGTGCACGCTTCGCGCCCCCATACGTCGCAGTGACCCTCAACGGTCTGGCCCGCTACGCAGTGGAGCTCCAGGCACACGACGCCCTCCGGCTCGGGTGATCTACATGGGCACGCCGTGGGACGCCGGATCGGCGGTCGCCCGCGCGAGGGAGACTGTCAACGCCAGCCGTGCGGAGGAGGAGGTGCGCCTTCTCAGCAATGCCCTCCAGGTCGACCCCCAAGGCTGGGTGAACCAACGCGAGTTGGCGCTCTTGCTGGGAGCCTCGGAGCGCTGGGACGAGGTGCTGCCGTTGTTGCGTGACGAACTGTGCACGGGTGCCGACGGCTTGCTGTGGGCGACGGAGGTGCTCAATGCGGCTTTGGAGCACTGTGACTTCGCGCTCGCAGAGGGGTTCGCCTCGCTCTTCGCCCAGCTGCATTGGGGCGCTTCCTCGGATCCCGCCAAGCGCCCAACAATACCACTGAGCGTTCCCAAGTTGCGGCACGACATCGAGCAGATGTACTACCTCCAAGGCCTGGGCGTGTTGGGCACGGAGTACAGCCGGGTCATCGACGCCTACCAAGCTGTGCACGACCGGCTGGTGGCTAAAGGCCCCGACGCTCAGGAGCCCCTCGACTCCGATGCCAACCCCCGCATCGCCGACACCTATAACCGACTGCTGCATGTACGCAACACACCGCGCGTGGCGCGTGCCCTGTCCAGTCGCTGGGATCCCGCAATCGTTGAAGAGCAATACTTGGCAAACGCACCCGGCGTAGTGTACGTAGATGATTTTCTTACCGAAGAGGCATTGGGTGAGCTATACCAATTCTGTCTGGAGTCGACAGTTTGGTTCGGCAACCGCTACGCCCACGGTCGGCTGGGCGCACTCATGCAGGATGGGTTTATCTGCCCCTTGCTCATGCAGATTGCCGAGGAACTGCAAATCGCCCTACCTCGGCTCATCGGCAACCAATACCCGCTGCGCCAAATGTGGGGCTTCAAGTGCGGCCCCCAAGTACCCGCTGACGTCACCACGCACGCGGACTTCGCCGCTGTCAACGTCAACTTCTGGGTGACCCCGGACAGCGCCAACACCGACGAGCATTCAGGCGGCCTGGTGGTGCACAACGTTGACGCCCCCTTGTCCTGGGGCTTCAGTACATACAACGGCCGCCAAGACCTTATCCGGCCGTTCCTGCAAAGCCGACAGGCCCGCAGCATGACCATCCCCTACCGGCAGAACCGAGCGGTAATTTTCAACTCTGACCTCTTCCATGCCTCGGATGTCATCCGTTTCCGGCCTGGTTACGAAAATCTGCGCATCAACGTCACGATGCTCTACGGCGACCGCGAAGAGGAAGCACACCATCCACAACTGTCTGGCTCCGAAGCAGTAGGTGGCAGACCGGCCTGGAGGTCGGCGGCCTTCACTCGGGTGAAGTCGAGAAGATGACCGGTCACACCAACCACCCCAACGACCAGGCCCACCACACCGGAGCAGTGGAGCCCGGCGCCCACCCGATGCGACACTCGGGCTGTCGACCTGCGCACCCGCAGCCAACCAAAGCGAAACGGTCCGCCGACTCCGTCGGCGGACCGTCAAGAAAGATCGAGGCTAGGAGTCCTCGGGCGCGTGCTTGTATAGCCAGAGGTAGGCGCGGCGCTCCTCCGGTACCACCATCGCTACGATGCAGATCGGACTGCGCCCCAGGCCCACCTGGTGATTGGCCACTGTCGACGTCACAGACCAGTCCTGCTCAACTTCCCTGATCTCGTCCGCGAGCACCCGCACCGGATCGTGCAGAAACCCCTCGAACGGCTCACTGCCGGTCTTCCATTCGCGCCAGTACATGCTCCACGGCTCGTCGCGGATTTCCTTCGAGACATCGTCGATCTTCGTCCAGAGCTCGGTCTTGTTCGCTGTTGCCATGTCTTCTCCCTGTCTGAAGCTGGTAATACGCAGCAGTTCCCGGGCGGTGCCGGCCGTAACCGACGATGTGCCGATTGACATCCGGATGGACGCGACTTGGGCGCCGGAGGCGTCCATCAGGGCGGCGCCTGTCCGCGTTCGACACCGCACTCCGAGCCGGTGACAGTTGGGCGCCGCATACTTTTTTAGCCCGTTGAAAACTGAACTTGATCCTTGAACTCATCGTTACTTCAACCTGGTCTCTGACGCGCGCCGCTTCGCCCGCGAACTCCCGCCCACCTTGCGCCTGCTGGCTCGGACCGACCCTCCGGGAGATCCCCAGGTCGTCGCCTACGGCGTCCCGGTCGCGGCGGAAGCACGTCACCGGGCGGGAGGTCCGGGCACGGGCGGCGGCCTCATCCACGTCAGGTGTTGGCCACGTGGCCTGGGGATGGGTACATCGTTGTAGGCGAGGATGCTGCGGGCTTCCTCCCACTGAGCATTTTCAGCGTTGCCTCTCCAGGGTGAAGACGGCCTTGGCGACCGACGTCATGCGGTTCGGGCTGATCCACCGCTACAACACCCGACGCCGACACTCACGCCTCGGACAACGACCATCGATCGCTTTCGAGAACACCCTCCAACACACACCAACTACGCTGGTACCAGCCGCATAACCCGTGTTCAGGATTCGGGGTCAAGGCCCCTCGACCGCCGCACCAGCTGACCAAAGCCGCTGAGCCATGTCTCAGCGGCATGTTCTTTCTCGGGCAGCTGCGGGCCGCCCTTGCCGAGACGTCACCGGCTTACCTCTCAGCTGTGCGGTTATGGCCGTCTGGACGCGTCGTTGGCGCTCATCGGCAAGCAAGCAGCAGGCATGCGGCTCACGAGGCGTGCCGGAAGACGGTCACCGGGGCCCACACGTACGGCATCAACCATCTGGCCCAGGCCCGGCTGCGGGGCTAGGTGCTCTGTGAATTACTAGAGGAATATCGTTGCGTAGGGATATGCAACGAGCCGCCTGGGAGTCGCCCGATCTTGGGCCGCCAGTTTCAGCGCGCAGCGCCGCATCACGCCAGCGTTGACTCGATGGAAGGAGTGATCGCCATGAAAGGTCGAACAAGGCTTCTGCGCTCATCTGCAAATGCTGTCGAAATCAGCGGCGAATACCGGCGATGAACTGCCGTCGGATCTTGATGAAGCCGGGAAAATGACGCTGGGCGCCTTCGCTTGAAGGAGTCATCGAGATGGTCCACACAGCAGAACGGGAATGAAAGAGGTGCCACCATGCCAGAGCAGCCGTCGCCAGAAAATATGAACCTTCTCCACTTGGAGGCGGTCTCACTGAAGCGATTTGCATTTGTCGCTCGAGCGATCACCGAAAATGGACTATGGGATGAGGTGCTAGAGCACCTCAAAGACAAGGGGTGCCACTCGATTGTGGTGAGCATTGAGCCGATCCGATCCGCCCAAGCCATGTTGCGTGAGCGGAGATCCGCAGACGCGGATCAGGAGTCCCAGCCGTCCAGAACTGAAGCCGCGACCCCTGAGCAGCGCCTCAACCAGTTCATGGAAAGCGTCACGTGTGGCCCGAAACATCCGCCATGGCCTCCGTGGCGCGAGTCAAGCCGTGACCAGAACGGCACGGCCACATCCTCACAGCGGGAGTAGTCGGCGCGGCTGTCGCCGGCCCTGTCGCACTCTGCGAGGGTGCCGTCGATCAGGACGTAGTCGGGGTCGACTTCACGGAGCGCGCGCAGCAGGCCGGGCGCGCGCTCGGGAGCAGGCCGATCACCGCAGCGGTGTAGGCGTGGGCAGTGCCGACAGAGATACCGAAGTCGGCGACGAGCTGGGCGAGAGTGTCGTGTGGGCGCAGGTACACCAGACCGACCAGAGCACGCTGGTGCGGCGGTAGGTTGCAGCGGCGGTCACCCTCGCGGGTAACGATGAGCATGGTGACCCACCCGGCCAGGGCGTGCGGCAGGTCGAGTGCGGCAGAATACGGAACCAATGCGGCTCCTGTGCCTGTGGGTGCAGACTTCGAACGCCTCCCCCAGCGGCGCGGGAGCCTCGTGCGTTGCGCACACCACCAGCGTCACCCGATCAGTGGCCGCGCTGAAAACGCCCAGTGGTTGGCGGCGGTGAACCTACCTGGTGTGGTTACTGATTGACGGGGTGGTGAGAGCTGCCGTGTTGTCCGGGAGCGGTTTTCTGATCAGTAGCTGGTGACCTGGCCTGGGTTGAGCAGTTTGGTATGTGGCTGTGGCCAGGCAGTGCCGTTCCTTCAGCAGCTGTGGCGGTCCAATCCGTAGCCGCATCACCCAAGTAGCGGTGAGGCGGGACCCGGCGCAGACTAGGGACAGGGGAGAACGGAAGGTATAGGCGCGGTGGGGATCGCTGCGGGGGGAAGGTATCGGTGGTGGCGCTGTCGCGCGAAGGTAGTGTTATTCCCTGTCGGAGGCAGCCATGACCGAAGACGTCGCTGCTGTCAGGCTTCGCCTGGTAGAGGTTGTTGCGAAGGCCGAAACCGATGATGCGTTCCGAAGGCGCTTGGCAGAGGACCCCGGGTCCGTCTTCGCCGAGTACCAGATTCCCGAGAACGCGGTCGAGGAGTACTCCCGGGCAATCGCCCAAGCGCGAGAGGGCGAGTGTAGCGATTTTACCTGCTTCTCCTCAGAATGCGGACCTACCTGCTACGTCACGGTCTTTACCCTGTGACGATGGCACGGAAAGCCGCCCCGATGCTGGCTGATCAGCCCGAGCCGTGGCTACTTGACACCGTCGTGGAAGCGGTCGGCGGCTGGCAGTCCGACTGGCGGATCGTGCCGTCCCACGACTCGGTGCAGCCGTGGATAGCCGCCTTCCCACCGGGGGCTAACCTCCCCCGGCAGGGCTGGAAGCTTCACGTTTCCAGCTACGTCTCGACGGCCGCCGAGACCCTTCGACGGGCCCTGCCTCCCCTGGTCAGGCTGGGAGTCGCCTTCAAGGTGTTGGGATCCCTCTCCTGGCTCGAACGGCTCAACCGCGGGGCGGCAGGAATCTCGCAAGTCGGAAAGTTCATCACCGTCTATCCGCACGACGAGGATTCGGCCCTTGAGATCGCGGCCTCGCTGGCAGCCGCTACACGGGGGATGCGCGGTCCCCGAATCCCGTCGGACCGCTCCTACGCGGATGGGAGTGTCGTCTTCTACCGCTATGGCGGGTTCGACGGCACCCGGATGCAGACCCTGCTCGGCGACATCGTCCTCGCCGTGCTGGATCCCGACGGCCGTCTGGTCCCGGATCTCCGGGAAGCGACCCCCTCGGTGCCGGAGTGGGCCGACGACCCCTTCCGCAGGAACGGCATGGGCGCCTCGCCCGCATCAGCGAGAACGATGGCAGGCCGGTACCGGCCCATCATGACCTTGGCACACTCACCTCGGGCCGTGGTCCAACTGGCCCTCGACCTGGCCACACCGTGCGGGTGCATCCTGAAGCGCGCCGCGAAGCGACCTGTGAGCCAGGGCAGCGAGGCTGGCGACGGCGCCGCAGCGCTGCGGCGCGAAACGGCCGTGCTCCTCAGGCTCTCCGGACGGCGGGTGACCCCGGAGGTCCTCGATGTCGTCGAGGACGATGACGAACTGATCCTTGTCTTGGAAGACCTGGGCGGGGAGACGCTCGACCGGCACGTGCGGGGACTCGCCGGATCGGGTCATAGCTGTTCCACCGCTCGCGTGGTGGAGCTCGGAGCCGCCATCGCGGATGCACTGTCTGTGCTCCACGAAGCCGGCCACGTGCACGGGGACCTCAAGTCGGCCAACATCATGCTCCCGGCGGACGGCCCAGTACGGCTCATCGACCTCGAGCTGGCCCATGCCGTCGGCGCCAGGGACCGGCCCGCCGAGGCCGGGACCCGCGGCTACCTTTCGCCCGCGTGCAGGGCGGGAGAGGCGGTGTCACCGGCCGACGACATCTACGCCCTGGGAGCTGTGCTCTACCTGTTGGCCACCGACGCCGAGCCCTCACGGGCCCCCGACCCGCACGACCTGCTGACCAGACAACTCGGACAGCTTCGGCCGGCCGTCGACGGTTCTCTGACGAAAATCGTGTCGCGGTGCCTGGACCCGGATCCCGAGCGACGGTTTAGCTCGGCGCGCGAGGTGCGACGGGCACTGCTGACGGTCGCGGAGAACCTGTCATCACAGCCACCCGCACCACCAGACGCCGTTGACCTCGACCTGACGCGGGCGACGGACTTGCTCGAACAGGCTCGCCGTTCAGGCGACTTCATCTGCGCCCATGCGGAGTTTTCCGCGCAGACGGTGACATGGCGCAGCGAATACTACGTCGGCAAGGGACTCGTGGGCCGCGACATCAACACCGGGATGGCCGGCACGGTCCTCGCGCTGGCTGAGCTGGCCCAGGAACTGCGTGTCCCGAGGCACTTGGACGTCCTGCGCGCTGCAGCGCGGACACTCGACGCCATGCCAGCCGTCCCCGGGGACCGGCCGCGCGGGCTCTATGTGGGCGAGATGGGCGTCGTCGCCGCCCTGCTGCGGGCTGGCCAAGTGCTGTCCGACGAGGAACTCGTCGAATTCGCCGTCGACCGGGCGGGGGCGCAACCCGCGGCAGATCTCGACGACTCCCCCGACCTCTTCCACGGTCTCGCTGGCCGTCTGCGAGTGCACTTGATGCTCTGGGACGAGACTGGCGACGGACGGAGCCTCGACCGGGCGGTGCACTGCGGCGACACCCTTCTGCGGCAGCGCGAGGGCGGGCACGGCACCGCACACTGGCGCATTCCGCCGGGTTACGGAGATCTCAGCGGCAAGAGCCTCCTTGGCTATGCCCACGGTGCGGCCGGCATAGCCGACGCCCTGCTCGACCTCTACGAAGCCACCGGCGCGTCCCGGTACGAGGAGGCCGCGCGCGAGGCCGCCGGTTGGATCACGGACCAGGCGATCCGTTGCCTGGAGGACCTCAGCGGGGTCGCCTGGCCCATGGCAGAAGGAGGCCGGGCACACCCGCCGTTCTGGTGCCACGGAGCGACGGGCATCGGCCGGATGCTCCTGCACGCCCGGCGCCTCGGCCTCGAACCGGACCCGACAGAGACACTCCGGCGTGTCTGTCGCTCGGTGGCCCTTGGGGCCCGCTGGAGCGGACCGACCCTGTGCCACGGACTGGCGGGTAACGCCGAGTTCCTGTGGGACGCTGGCCTGGCCCTGGACGATGGGGACCTGCTGGCACAGGCCCGTGGGCTCATCAACATCCTGCCAGCGTTCGCGGTCGATTCCCCGGACGGGCGGGCGTGGATCTCCGAGGCCCCTCGCCAAATAACCCCCGACTACTGTCGGCGACGGGTGAATCGTGACCCTCTGACAGCGGATCAAAACTGACCCACCTC
>NZ_LWLE01000023.1:0-403375 GCF_001905125.1 Streptomyces sp. TSRI0281
CCATCAGGACGTAGTCGGCGATGAAGACGGGCACCTTCTCGCCGCTGACCGGGTTGGCCGCGTACGCGCCGGTGAAGACGCCGGTCTTGTCCTTGGCCTCGGCCTGCCGCTCGACTTCGGACTTGGCCGCGGCCTGCTTGCGGTACGCGGTGACGGCCTCGGCCGGAGTCGCGTGGCCGCCGGTCCACACCGGGTGGGTGCCCTCGGGCCAGGCGGCCGGGATGATCCGCTCGATCAGGTCGTGCTCGGGGGCCAGCACCATGTAGGTCGCGCCGAACAGGGTGTCCTGGCGGGTGGTGAACACGGTGATGCTGCCCGCGCCGTCGACCGGGAAGTCCACGCGCGCGCCCTCGGACCGGCCGATCCAGTTCCGCTGCTGCAGCTTGATCGCCTCGGGCCAGTCCAGCGGGTCCAGGTCGTCCAGCAGCCGGTCCGCGTAGGCGGTGATGCGCATGTTCCACTGGCGCAGCTTGGCCTTGAACACGGGGAAGTTGCCCCGCTCGGAACGCCCGTCGGCGGTGACCTCTTCGTTGGCCAGGACGGTACCCAGGCCCGGCGACCAGTTGACGGGCGCGTCGGAGGCGTACGCCAGGCGGTACTCGCCCAGGACCTCGGCACGCTCGGCGGCACTCAGCGCGCTCCACTCACGGCCGTCGGGAGTCGCACGCGACCCGCTCTCGAACTGCGCGACCAGGTCGGCGATCGGCCGTGCCTTGTCGGCCTCCGTGTCGTACCAGGAGTTGAAGATCTGCAGGAAGATCCACTGGGTCCACTTGTAGTACTCGGCGTCGATCGTCGCGAATGAGCGGCGTTTGTCGTGGCCCAGGCCCAGTCGGCGCAGCTGGAACTTCATGTTCGCCATGTTGGCCTCGGTGGAGACCCGCGGGTGCGTGCCGGTCTGCACGGCGTACTGCTCCGCGGGCAGCCCGAAGGCGTCGAAGCCCAGGGTGTGCAGGACGTTGTGGCCGGTCATCCGCTGGTGCCGGGCGAAGACGTCAGTGGCGATATAGCCCAGCGGGTGACCGACATGCAGGCCCGCACCCGAGGGGTACGGGAACATGTCCATGATGAACTTCTTCGGCTTGGCGGCCAGCTCGGGGTCGCCCGCCAGATCACCGGTGGGGTTCGGCGCCTCGTAGGTCCCCTCGGCGTCCCAGAAGTCCTGCCAGCGTGCCTCGATGTCGGCGGCCATCGCCGCCGTGTAGCGGTGCGGCGCAGCTGTCTCGGCTGCGGAATTCGTCTCGCTCATGATCCTCAAAGCTCCATCGATCGTCATCTGCCGGCGCCCATGTCTACGGACACGCGTCTACCGAAACGAAAAATCCCCTCGCACAGGAGGGGACGCCGCGCCGATTCCGACCAGGCATTCTCACCGGTCGGGACTGATCAGCGCGGCTCGCTAAGCAGAAGTCGTACGGCACGCATGGCGTCAGGGTACCGCACGGACCCGGAGCCGGGCCGGGAGCAACCGGCCTGTGGACAACCGGCCTCCGACGGATCGCCCGGGAAGCGGGGGCGCTCCGCGAACACGGAGGTAAGCGGAAGCGAGCCGGCGCGCGCGAACAGGGTGAACGTGGTCGCACCCCGGCGGAGCGCGGTCGTACCCGGCGGAACGTGGTCGCACCCCGGCGCACCCCGGCGGACGTGGCCGGACAACGAGAAAGCGGGCCATCCGATTCGGATGACCCGCTTCCCTACTGTGGAGCTAAGGAGAATTGAACTCCTGACCTCCTGCATGCCATGCAGGCGCTCTACCAACTGAGCTATAGCCCCTCGCTGCGCGCCGCCCGGTTTCCCTTGGCGACATCGAGAACATTACACGGTCCCCCCGGCCCTCCACCAAATCGTTTCCCATTTGAACCGGTATGCCCGAATAGCAGCTACGTCACCATGTCCCCGTCGTCATGCCGTCGCGAAGGAGTAGAAGCGCTTGAGGGTGCAGTGCTCCTCCAGGAGCCGCCCGTAGATCGGCTCCCCCTCCAGCTCGCGGTAGGTCTCGATGGGGTCGCCTTTTATGATCAGCGCCCGCGCGCACTCCTCGCACCAGTACTGGTAATCCGGATTGATCGGGTCCATATCCCTGACGATGGGCGTACCGCTGCCGCACCAGTCACACTTCCGCCTGTGCGCACCCATCAGTCAGCTCCAGCTGTGGCCGCAGGCCGTACACACGTATGAGACCCCGCTGTTGCCACCCGGCGCTTGAGCCACGTGGGACGAACCGCAGGACGGGCAGCCGAGACGGGATCGATCTTCGGGAGTTACGGAACCGGGGGGCGAGACGGGAACAAGGGGCAGGTCGGGGACCTGCTCGCGACTCGCAGGCATCGCGCTCCCTCCCGATCGGTCCATCGCCCCCTCCGGCGCTCCGATTCTGCCATGACCCCGCAAGGGGGTCAGCCCGCGAACCGGCAGAGGCCGCACAGGACGCACAGAACGGGGCAGGACGGCACGGAGGAGATACGGCAAAGATCCCGCCCCTGAAAGGGACGGGATCTTGATTGTGGAGCTAAGGAGAATTGAACTCCTGACCTCCTGCATGCCATGCAGGCGCTCTACCAACTGAGCTATAGCCCCGCTGTTCGCTGTGTTTCCCTGCGTTTCCGCGCTGCGAACAAGAAGAACTTTAGCCTGTGACCAGCCAGAAAGTGAAATCCGGCCGAGGCCGCCCGGAGACGGTCCGCGGGCACCGCCTAATCGTCGTCGCCGAGCACAGGTTCGGGGAGCGTCCCCGCGTTGTGCTCCAGCAGGCGCCAGCCGCGCGCACCCTCGCCCAGCACGGACCAGCAGCAGTTGGTGAGTCCGCCCAGCCCTTCCCAGTGGTGCGCTTCCAGGCCCAGCAGACGGCCGATGGTCGTCCTGATCGTGCCCCCGTGGCTGGCCACGACGAGCGTGCCCGCGTCGGGCAGTTTCGCGGCATGCTCCAGGACCACCGGGGCAGCCCGGTCGGCCACCTCGGTCTCCAGTTCGCCACCACCCCGGCGCACGGGCTCACCGCGCTTCCAGGCCGCGTACTGCTCGCCGTACTGCCCGATGATCTCTTCGTGCGTAAGGCCCTGCCAGGCGCCCGCGTACGTCTCGCGCAGCGCGGAGTCGTGGGCGACTTCGAGGCCCGTGACGGCAGCGAGCTCGGCGGCCGTCGCCGCCGCCCGCCGCAGGTCCGAGGCGACGATCGCGTCCGGCTGCAACGAGGCGAGCAGCCGGGCGGCCCGGCGGGCCTGCCCGACGCCGGCATCGGTGAGCTCGATGTCCGTGGAGCCCTGGAAACGGCGCTCCAGATTCCACGCCGTCTGGCCGTGCCGCCAGAGGACGATCCTGCGGCCCCTGCCGCTGCTGCTGCCGTTCAGCTCAGGTCACCTTCCGTGCCACCGTTGAGCTGGGCGTGCTCCTCGGCCTTGCCGCGGGTCTTGATCGCGTCGTCGGGGAGCGCGATCTCGGGGCAGTCCTTCCACAGGCGCTCAAGCGCGTAGAAGACGCGCTCCTCGCTGTGCTGGACGTGGATCACGATGTCGACATAGTCGAGGAGGATCCAGCGGGCGTCGCGGTCGCCCTCACGGCGCACCGGCTTGGCGCCGAGCTCCTTCTGGAGCCGCTCCTCGATCTCGTCGACGATCGACTTGACCTGGCGGTCATTGGGGGCCGAGGCCAGCAGGAAGGCGTCGGTGATCGACAGCACATCACTGACGTCGTAGGCGATGATGTCGTGCGCGAGCCGGTCGGCGGCCGCCTGAGCGGCGGCGTTGATGAGCTCGATGGAGCGGTCCGTGGCGGTCACATGCAGGCTTTCGTCGGCGGTCAGATCAACCTCTAGGGTCTCACGGACCGCCGACAGCCCTTACTGCGATGCTCCACGGCGATCTCCGGTGGCCGGCGCAGGGCGCCACCGCGCACTATTTGATCTTGTAGTTCTGACCGAGCACGACCGATACGTCGGCGTTCGCGGCGGGCTTGCCCTGCTTCACGTCCTCCGCCGGCAGCCCCAGCGTCTTGGCGACCTCGGTCGCCTTCGCCTTGTCCTCGGCGGTCCGGTACAGCACCTCCGACGATGCCTCGGTGTCCGCCTTCCCGCTGTCGACGTAGGCGTAACCGCCATTGACCAGCTGGACCCGGGCCGCCTCGCCGCCGTTCGCGTTGCCGGTGGCGTTCCTGACACCGACGCGGACGGCCGCGTCCTGGTCCGGGGCCTTCACCGTGCCGCCCAGGATGTCCTTGACGACGCTCTCCGTGGCCTTGTCGGTGAGGGTGCCGTCGTCCTGGACCGGCAGCAGCGCCGTCTTGTAGTCGCCGACCTTGGCGTGCCCGGCCAGCTTGGCCAGCGAGACCCCCAGGTCCCGCTCGGGCAGTGACGGGTCGAGGATCTGGGCCAGCGTCTCCACGGTGACGGTGGCGGCCTTCGGGTCCTCCGAGAGCTTCCGCAGGACCCCTCGCACGACCTGTCCGAAGCGCAGCAGCTGCTTCGCCTCGGGCTCGCCCTCACCGCGGTACGTGGCGTAGGCGACGGCCATCGGACCGCTCAGCGTCTGGGACTCGCCCTTGTTCACGAGGGGCGCGGCGCCCTTCTTGGCATCGGGCACATCGGTATCGGTGTCGACCTCGATGTTGCCGACCAGCTCGACAAGGTTCTCCAGGTACGGAGTGTCCAGCCGCCATGTACCGCTGATCTTGGTGCCCAGAAGGGTGTCGATCGACTCACGGGTGCCGGTGCTGCCGTCCTCGTCGACGGACTTGCCGAGCGTCGTGGTGGTGCCGTCGTCGGAAGCGACGGCGAGTGAGTTGGGGAGCAGGATGGTGGTGCCCTGCTTGGTGGTGGTGTTGTCGACGAGCAGCGCCGTGGAGGTGCCGCCCTTCTTGGTGTTGTGCAGATGCACCACGATGACGTCCCGCTGCTGCGGACCGGCGACGGTGCTGTTCTTCTCGTCCGAGCCGGAGAGGCCGGGGATCTTGTCGGCGGACCAGAGGTAGCCGACCCCGCCGACCACGACGAGCGCGACGACGACTATGAGCGCGACCATCCGGTTACGGCCCTTGCGCCGCGCTTCCTCACGCCGTTCGCTGCGGCTTTCGGTGAACTTCAGCCAGTCGATGACGTCTTCGGAGTCCTCGTCGGGCTCCTCGATGAACGAGAACTGCTCGGTGCCGTAGTCGGCGGGACGCCGCTGACCCGGAACGAGGGGTTCCTGATCCGCGGGCGCCTCGGGTTCCCTGACGGGCTCCTCGGCGGGTCGGGCGGGCTCCCCGACAGGCTGGGCCGGAGCGGGGGCGGAGCCCTGGTGCGGGATGTCCCACTGCTGGGCGGTGTCGACCGCGGCCGTCTGCTGCCCGGTGTCGTAGCCGTAGTTGGCGTAGTTCCCGTAGCCGTACCCCTGATCCGCGCCCTGGACCTGCTGGGGCTGCTCCACGTACGGGTCGTACTGCTGCGGGTACTGGGGCTGTTCGGGCTGTTGCGGGTACTGGGGCTGCTGCGGCTGGGCGTACGCGTCGTATCCGTACCCCTGGTCCGGAGCCTGGCCCTGGCCCTGCTGAATCTGCTGGCCCTGCTGCCCCTGCTCAATCTGCTGGCCTTGCGGAACCTGCTGGCTCTGCTGAGGCGCGTAGGGGTCGTACTGCTGCTGCCCCTGCTGCTGGTACACCGGTTGCCCGTACTCGTCGTAGCCGATGATCTGCGGCTGCTGGTAGTACGGGTCGTACGGGTTCTGTCGGTCGTTCACCGGTGCCCCTCTCCGTGGCTCATTCGCCGCGGTACAGCTGGCGCTTGTCGATGTAGCGGACCACACCGTCCGGCACCAAGTACCAGACCGGATCCCCCTGCGCGACCCTCCCACGGCAGTCCGTGGACGAGATCGCCAGCGCCGGAACCTCCACGAGGGAGACACCACCCTCCGGCAGCCCGTCGTCCGTGAGCACGTGACCCGGCCGGGTCACACCGATGAAGTGGGAGAGCGAGAACAGCTCCTCCGCGTCCCGCCAGGTAAGGATCTGGGACAACGCGTCGGCGCCGGTGATGAAGAAGAGGTCCGCGTCGCCGTGGACCTCGCGCAGGTCCCGCAGCGTATCGATCGTGTACGTCGGTCCGCCACGGTCGATGTCGCTGCGGCTGACCGAGAACTGCGGGTTGGACGCCGTGGCGATGACCGTCATCAGATAGCGGTCTTCGGCCGGGGAGACCTGCTTGTGGCTCTTCTGCCACGGCTGCCCGGTCGGGACGAAGATGACCTCATCGAGGTGGAACTGGGCGGCCACTTCACTGGCCGCCACCAGGTGTCCATGATGAATCGGGTCAAAAGTCCCGCCCATCACGCCGAGTCGGCGCTTGCCGGGGCCGGTAGGCACTTTCTGCTCTCCCATGCGTGCAGAGCCTACTGGCACGGTTGTACGCCTCCGCCTCAGCGGTCGCGGTTGAAGCGGGTGGTGACCCAGAGCAGGAACATCAGCGCGAGGAACGCGCCACCACCGGTCAGGTAAGGGTTGAGGCTTTCGTGGTTGCCGCCCGCGCCGCCCTCGGAGGCGAGAGTGACCAGCTGGTGGGCAGTGCTCGTGAGGCTCATCTTCAGCAGGACCTATCGATCGGGAGTCGGAAGGAAGACGTCGGGCACATCGTATGCGGGCGCCCCGGGCACGCTCACGCCGACTCAGTCGTTGTTGTCGTCGTTGCGGTATCCACGCAGCAGGAACCAGGCGAGCAGAGCGGCTCCGACGATCGACACGAGCAGCACGATCCGGAGGGTGTTGCCCGGTCCCTGCTCCTCGGATGCGGCGGCGAGCAGTGCGACGGTGTGCGGCATTTCGGGCGCTCCTCATAGTTATCCACAGCCCCCCGCACACCGTAGCGCCAGCACATACGCTGGCATTTGTCAGGGGGACGAGCGACGTCTCGTACGAACAGGGGGCCATCCATGACCGACAGCAGTCACGAGAACGTGCCGAGCAGGCAGCGCAAGCGATTCCCGGGTATTTCTTCCCGGGCGTACGAACACCCGGCGGACCGTTCGGCCCTGGTTGCCCTGCGCAAGCTGACCGGCTTCGACACCGTGTTCAAGGCGCTCAGCGGGCTGCTCCCGGAGCGCAGTCTGCGACTTCTCTTCCTGTCCGACTCCGTCCGGGTGAGCGACGCGCAGTTCACTCACCTCAACGACATGCTGCGGGACGCCTGTTACATCCTGGACCTGGAGAAGGTCCCGCCGATGTATGTCAACCAGGACCCGCAGCCCAACGCCATGTGTATCGGCCTCGACGAGCCGATCATCGTGGTGACGACAGGGCTGGTGGAACTGCTCGACGAGGAGGAGATGCGGGCGGTGGTGGGCCACGAGGTGGGCCACGCCCTCTCCGGGCACTCGGTGTACCGCACGATATTGCTCTTCCTCACCAACCTCGCCCTGAAGGTGGCCTGGATCCCGCTCGGCAATGTCGCGATCATGGCGATCGTGACGGCGCTGCGCGAGTGGTTCCGCAAGTCCGAGCTGTCCGCCGACCGGGCCGGACTGCTGGTCGGCCAGGACCTCAATGCGTCGATGCGCGGTCTGATGAAGATCGCCGGTGGCAATCACCTCCACGAGATGAATGTCGACGCCTTCCTCGCGCAGGCCGACGAGTACGAGAAGGGCGGCGATCTGCGCGACTCCGTGCTCAAGATCCTCAATGTGCTGCCCCGGACCCACCCCTTCACCACGGTGCGGGCCGCCGAGCTGAAGAAGTGGTCGGAGACCCGCGACTACCAGCGGATCATGGACGGCCACTACCCGCGGCGCGACGAGGACAAGAACACCTCGGTGACCGACTCGTTCCGGGAGTCCGCCTCGCACTACGCCGACACGGTGCGCACCAGCAAGGACCCGCTGATGAAGCTCGTCGGTGACATCGCCGGCGGCGCGGGAGACCTGGGCGGCAAGCTGCGCGACAAGTTCACCGGCGGGGGCAGTGGCGGCGGGTCCGCTACGGGCCGGTCCGAGGAGCCCGGCCGGCCGCAGAACCCTGAGGAGGGGCCGGGGACGACGGGGAGCTGACCGCCAGCGTTCCGCACATCGCCGCGGTGGGCCGGCCCATGGCGTACGGGTCGGTCCCGGCCGGGCCCCGGTTGTCCGCCCGTTCCCCGGCGAGCAGGGGGCGCAGCGCACCGGCCACCTCTGCCGAGCAGGACTGCGGTCCGGCCTGCACGTAGGCCGTGCGCAGCTCCGCCCGGTGCAGCCGCAGGTCCTCGCGGTCGAACCGGAAGTGCAGCTCGCGCCGCACGGTGAACAGGGAGGCGGCGCCCTGCCCGCCGGGTCCCGTGGCCGCGGGGCGCAGGGTGTACGTGAAGGTGTGGTCCGACACCACCTCCAGGGTGCCGGACTCCGTCTCGGCGTAGGAGAGGGTTCCCTGGACCCGGATCTGCGGATCCGCCAGCTCCGCGTCGGCCGGGTCGAAGCGCACCAGCCATCCTGTCGCCGCGTGCTGTCCGTCGTCGGCGGGGGCGTCCATGCTGCGTTCGAACTGGGCCGTCTGGTCAGGGTCGAGCAGATGCTCGACGGGGCGCAGGGCCTGGCCGCTCAGGACATCGGGGTTCAGTGAGGACTCCACCAGGTAGTCCTTGGCGATGGCCAGGCCCGCCATCACCTGGCTGTCCGAGAAGTTCTTCGTACGGCGGACCGAGGGGAGGTTGATGCCGTCGGCGCCGGTCGGGTATTCCGCGGCCGGGCTCGTCGCGTACAGGTGGGTGGGGGTCCCGCCCGGCACGGTGCCCCGGGGCGCGAGGGGGACCACGGTGGACCGAAGGGCTTCGGCGCGCCTGACGGCGGGCTGGGGGTACGGGTGGCGGAATCCGATGTAGACGGCCATGGCGAAGGCAAGAGCGATGAGCACCACCAGCGCTATGGCGGCTCTGGAGCCGCTGCGGGAAGTGCGTCCCGGGAGGGAGCGGACCGCGCGGGCGTGCTCACCCATCCGCTCCTGGGCGGAGAATTCCTGTAGCCGGGCAGCCCGGATGAACGACTCGTCGAAGACGAGGGAGCGGTACTCGTCCTCGCCGCCCGAGGGGTTCTCAAGCGGGCCTTCGGGTGGTTCTCCACGGCCTGTCATCCACTTCTCCCGATCTCCACACCACCGGCCGACGGTCGGTGCGTAACGGTCTGCTTCGGCCTGGAGGCTTACGGCAGTGAGAAGCCCCCTCGAAGAGGGGTCACATCTTCAGGGTAGGTCGAATGCCCCGGACGTAAACGCGGAGACGGGTGAGAACTGTGCGGGGCGACCGGCGAGCCGGTCGGCACGGAGCGCGCGGGGACGGTGCGGGAACGGTGCGGGGAGGTGCGGTGACGGCTCGGGGGTGCGTGGGGTGACCGGAGAGCGTGCTGCGGGGCCGACCGGATGAGGGGGTGGGCCAGGCGGGTGTTTCAGGGGAGGGGGTGGATCAGGGGGGAAGGGGGTGGATCAGGGGGTGCGTGGGACTGCGGAGACCGCCGGGCGGGAGTAGTCGGCCGAGGCGGACGGGGCGGCACCCGGCCTGTCGAAGCCGCGCGTATCGGTACCGGGCCGATCGGCACCGGGCTTGTCGACCCCGCTCGTCACCGGTGGTGGCGCCTGCTCGCCCCGGCTTGCCGAGCCACCTCGGTAGACGGCGGTGAAGGCCAGCGCGACCATGCCGACGCCCATCACGAGGGCGAGCAGCCAGGCCACCGGGCGGTGCCAGCGTGCGGCACCCCGGTAGGGGCGCAGGGAGCCGCCGTGGCGCCCGTAGGGGCCCGTGCAGGCCGCGTCGTCGTCTTCGGGGTCCAGCGGGTCCCCGTACGCCCTCTCGCGGCCGTACGCGCCGCCCCGGCCGAAGTCCTCGTAGAGGTCGTCGTCCATGGGGCCGCCGCGGCGGGCTCGGGCGGCGTCGGCCTCGGCACGGGCCCGGGCGGCGGCGAGCAGTCGCTCCACCGCGGTGGGTTCATGGACCGCTGCGGCCCGTACGAAGTCCTCGTCGAACACCACGGCGGCGAAGTCCTCGTCCGCGCCCCCGCGGTCGTCGTCGGGCTCCCAGCCGTCCGGGAACGGCCTGCCCCCCACGTCGTCCGGCACAGCTTCAGCGTAGCCCTGAAGGGGCGGTTTCGGCAGGGACGCCCGCAAACTCACCCGACCCGCCCACCCCGCCCGCACCACGACCCTCCACGGCCCCATCCGGCCCGCCACATGATCCTCCGCGGACCACTCCGGCCCGCCGCACGGCGCTGTTCGGCGGGCCGACATGCCGCCCGCCGGCCCGCCGAACAGCGGGCAGCGGGCAGCGGGCAGCGGGTGCCGGATCGGGTGACTACCTGATGTGGCCGTCGCCGGTGACGATGTACTTCGTCGATGTCAGCTCCGGCAGTCCCATCGGGCCGCGTGCGTGCAGCTTCTGCGTGGAGATGCCGATCTCGGCGCCGAATCCGAACTGTCCGCCGTCCGTGAAGCGGGTGGACGCGTTCACCGCGACCGTCGTCGAATCCACCAGTTGGGTGAAACGGCGGGCCGCGGCCTGCGAGGTGGTCACGATCGCCTCGGTGTGGCCGGAGGACCAGAGGCGGATGTGCGCCACGGCCGCATCCAGCGAATCCACGACCGCCGCCGCGATGTCGTACGAGAGGTACTCGGTCTCCCAGTCCTCCGCCGTCGCCGCGACCACCGTGGCCTTGGACCCCTCCGCGTGGGCGAGCACCCGCTCGTCGGCGTGCACGGTCACGCCCGCCTCGGCCAGCGCGTCCAGGGCGAGCGGCAGGAACTCGGCGGCGATGTCCTTGTGGACCAGCAGGGTCTCGGCCGAGTTGCAGACACTCGGGCGCTGCGCCTTGGAGTTGATCAGGATGTCGACGGCCATGGCCAGGTCCGTCCGCGCGTCGACGTAGACGTGGCAGTTGCCGGTGCCGGTCTCGATGACGGGGACCGTGGACTCCTCGACGACCGTGCGGATCAGGGAGGCGCCGCCGCGCGGGATGAGGACATCGACCAGACCGCGGGCCCGCATCAGTTCCCGTACCGAGTCGCGGCTCTCCCCCGGCACCAGTTGCACCGCGTCGGCCGGCAGACCCGAGCCGCCGACGGCGTCGCGCAGCACCCGTACGAGGGCGGTGTTGGAGGCGTACGCGGACGACGAGCCGCGCAGCAGCACCGCGTTGCCGGACTTCAGGCACAGGGCCGCCGCGTCCACCGTCACGTTGGGCCGGGCCTCGTAGATGATCCCGACCACGCCGAGCGGCACCCGGACCTGGCGCAGGTCGATGCCGTTGGGCAGGGTCGAGCCGCGTACGACCTCGCCCACGGGGTCGGGCAGTGCCGCCACGTCCCGTACGTCGGCGGCGATGGCGCGGATCCGTTCGGGGGTGAGGGTGAGCCGGTCGACGATGCCCTCGCTCGTCCCGGCCTCGCGGGCGCGGTCGACATCCTCGGCGTTGGCCGCGACGATCTCGCTCGTGCGCACTTCGAGTGCGTCCGCGATCGCCAGCAGCGCGTCGTCCTTGGCGGAGCGCGGAAGTGGCGCGATGTCGGCGGCGGCAGCGCGTGCCCGGTAGGCGGCCTGCGCGACCGGGGACATGTTGTCGTACGGCGAAAGCGTGGTCATGCCCGCAGAGTAGTGCGCACACCGCGGACATCCGTCACGTATCCCGTGATGCGAGACGACCGCCCCGAGGGGTGGTCGTCCCCATACGGGCGCGCACCGATCAGTACAGGTGCACACCGATCAGTACAGGTGCGCACCGATCGGAACGGGTACGCACCGATCAGCGCAGATGCACCCCGATCAGTACGGGTACACACCGATCGGTACGTATGCACCGGTCAGTACGGGTGCACCCCGACCGGGGCCGCGGGCGGCGGCCCGTACCCCTCGGCGATGCGCTGGTGGTACGTCTCCCGGTCGATCACTTCCAGCCCCACGATCTTCCAGGGCGGGAGCTGGGCGCTGGAGCGGTGCTCACCCCACAGCCGCAGGGCCACCGCCGCCGCGTCGTGCAGGTCGCGGGCCTCTTCCCAATAGCGGATCTCCGCATGGTCGTTGGCGTAGCGGCTGGTCAGCAGGAAGGGGTGGTCGTGCGCCAGCTGTTCCAGGCCGCGTCTGACCTCCTTCAGCGGAGTCTCGGTTCCCGAGACGCAGAGGGTGATGTGCCACAGCTTCGACTGGGTGTGCTCCTCCTTCGCCGTCACCGGCTCCTGCTCGGTGGTGCGGTCCGCGGGCACACTCCTGTCGAAGTCGGCCCCCGCTCCGACGCTGGTCAGGGCGCGGCTGCCCGATCCGCGGGGCGGCGCCCCCGGGCGCGCTCGTCTCACCGGCGGCCTCCTGTGAATGTGTTGCTGTGCTGTGTACCCCTGGTGTCCCCGCTACAAAGTTGACCAGTCCGAGGCCGGGCTTGGGGCGGTTTTGGTGAAGCTCTCTGTTCTGAGGCCGGACTTTCAGCCGATTCAGGGGGCGAGGCGGGGCGTGAGAACGACCAGATCGTCCCTGTGTACGACCTCGCGCTCATAGGCGGGGCCCAGCTCTCTGGCCAGGTCGCGGGTGGAGCGGCCGAGCAGCTGGGGGATCTCCTTGGCGTCGAAGTTGACGAGTCCGCGGGCGACGGGCCGGCCGCGGAGGTCGCGCAGCTCCACGGGGTCACCGGCGGTGAACTCGCCCTCGACAGCGGAGATTCCGGCGGGCAGCAGCGAGGTGCGGCGCTCCACGACGGCCCGTACGGCCCCGTCGTCGAGCGTCAGCGCGCCCCTCGGGGTGGAGGCGTGGGCCAGCCAGAGCAGCCGGTCGGCGGAGCGGCGTCCGGTGCGGTGGAAGTACGTACCGGTGTCGCGGCCGGCGAGGGCGTCGGCGGCCCGGCTCGCGGAGGTGAGGACGACCGGGATACCGGCGGCGGTGGCGATCCTGGCCGCCTCGACCTTGGTGACCATGCCTCCGGTGCCGACGCCCGCTTTCCCGGCTCTGCCGATCGTGACGTCGGCCAGGTCCTCGGGGCCGCCGACCTCGGCGACGCGGGTGGTGCCGGGGGTGCTCGGGTCGCCGTCGTAGAGGCCGTCCACGTCGGAGAGGAGGACCAGCAGGTCGGCGTGGACGAGGTGGGCGACGAGCGCGGCGAGCCGGTCGTTGTCGCCGAACCGGATCTCCTCGGTGGCCACGGTGTCGTTCTCGTTGACGACGGGGAGGGCGCCCATGTCCAGGAGTTGGTCGAGGGTGCGGTAGGCGTTGCGGTAGTGGGCGCGGCGGCTGGTGTCGTCGGCGGTGAGGAGCACCTGGCCGACGCGTACGCCGTAGCGCGCGAACGAGGCGGTGTAGCGGGCCACGAGCAGTCCCTGCCCGACGCTGGCCGCGGCCTGCTGGCGGGCCAGGTCCTTGGGCCTGCGGACCAGGCCGAGCGGGGCGAGTCCGGCGGCGATGGCACCGCTGGAGACGAGGACGACCTCCCGCTCGCCGCCGCTCCTGACCTTGGCCAGTACGTCGACGAGTGCGTCGACCCGGTCGGCGTCGATGCCGCCCGCCGCCGTGGTGAGCGAGGAGGAGCCGACCTTGACGACGATCCGGCGGGCTTCGGTCACTTCCGGCCTTGCAGCTGACACGTGCTTCCTCGCTCTGGCTCGCCCGGTGGATCCGTAGGGCCGGCCGTGGGCGCCGTGAGGTGGTGGTGCCGGGCCGTCCCGGCTCAGCACAGTACGCGAGCGGCCACGCTCCGCGCCCGCCCATTCCGGCCGGTGGACAGCGGCGGACGGCGGGAACGGCGGGCAGCGGGGCGGCAGGAGCGGCGGGCGGACGGGGCTGCGGTCGGACGGGGCGGGAGCGGCGATGCCGCTGCTCAGCCGTCGTTGACCGTCAGCATGCGGTCGACGACCCGGGCGGCGGCCCGGCCGTCGGAGGGTTCGCAGAAGTCCACCCGGAACTGTGCGTACTTCTCCTTGTACTCCTCCGTCACGGCGCCGATGTTCCGGATCGCGGAGACGAGGTCCTCCGACGTCTTGATCAGCGGGCCCGGGGCGCGCGAGGTGAAGTCGAAGTAGAAGCCGCGCAGGGTGTCGCGGTAGTGCTCCAGGTCGTATGTGAAGAACAGCATCGGCCGCCCGGAGTGCGCGAAGTCGAACAGCACCGAGGAGTAGTCCGTGATCAGCACGTCGGCGATCAGGTAGAGGTCGGCGATGTCCGGGTAGTACGTGACGTCCCAGACGAAGCCCTGTCCGGCGCCGGGGATGCTGTCGAGGACCTTGTGGTGCTTGCGGTACAGCAGCACATGGTCCTCGCCGAGCTCCCGCTGGGCCGCGTCGACGTCGATCTGGTTGTCCAGCTTGAAGCGGCGGCCGCCGTAGCGCTGGTCGTCACGCCAGGTCGGCGCGTACAGGACGACCTTCTTGCCCGCGGGGATGCCGAGCTTCTCCCGTACCGCCGATGCCCGCTTCACCCGGTCCGGGGCGTGGAAGACGTCGTTGCGCGGGTAGCCCGCCTCCAGTACCTCGCACTCCAGCCGGAAGGAGTTGGTCATGATCGGGGTGGTGAAGGAGTTGGGCGTGATGAACAGGCTGTACTGGCGGGAGCGCTGCGGCAGGCTCGCGATGTAGGCCAGGTTCGCCTTCGGGGTGCCGAGGAGGTCGGCGCCGATGCGCTTGAGCGGGGTGCCGTGCCAGGTCTGGACGACGACCTGGCCCTCGCGGCGGACGAACCACTCGCGGATGCCGCCGTTGGTGACGACGTAACGGCTGCGGGCCAGCGCCTCGTACCACTCCTTGCTGCCCCACTCCACGCCGCGCACCCCGGGCGGGAGGACGACCTGCTGGTCGTGGACCATCGCGATGTGCTCGACCTCGGTCCCGCGGCGCACCAGTTCCTCGTAGACCGCGCGGGGCGAGTCGGAGAACTGCTTGCCGCCGAAGCTGTTGTAGAGCACGGCTTCGCGCAGCGGCAGCGCGCGCTGCTCGGGGGTGTACACGTCGCGCATCAGCCGCTGGCGGTAGGCGCCGCGCAGTTCGGGGTCGAGGACCGCCCCGGACTCCACGAAGATCCGGTCGAAGTCGAGCCGCTCCACGGTGTACGTCCGGTGGGCGCCGCGGTGGTCCAGCGGCAGGGTGTCGACGAGGTCGGGGCGGATCGTGACGGGGATGTCGCGGGTGTGGTCCCATTCGGCGCGGGCGCGCAGGAAGGGCAGCCACCGCCCGGCCCGCAGGGGCAGGGTGCCCTCGTACGCGGGCATGCTGTCCGGCGTGACGCGGGCGGTGAACCGGCCGTCCTCGAACTCCGCGGGGAGCGGCCGGTCCTCGTT
Source organism: Streptomyces sp. TSRI0281 (assembly GCF_001905125.1). Taxonomy (GTDB): domain Bacteria; phylum Actinomycetota; class Actinomycetes; order Streptomycetales; family Streptomycetaceae; genus Streptomyces. The sequence goes on from NZ_LWLE01000023.1 coordinate 15,213, forward strand.
GCGGCCGGTGTGGCGCAGGATCAGCTTCATCGTTTCGGCGGGGCCGGTGTACGTGCCGGAGAGCACCAGCTCGCCGCCGGCCGACCACTCGACGCTGTCGACGACCGGCTGAATGGACCGCAGTTGCGGGGTGAAGTTGCCCGCTCCGTCGGTGAGGACGGCGAACTCCAGTCCGCCGGGCAGCGGGTGCACACCGGTGGCCGGCTTCTGTCCGATGGTGGCGCGGCGGGTGGTGCCGTCCTCGAACACGATGAGCGCGCGGTACTTCCTGGCCCGGCCGGGGGTGACCCCGTCGACGGGGAGGTCCGCGAAGGACAGGCGGGCGGTGTGGCGGACCCAGCCGTCGGCTCCGGTGCCGCCCTTCTCCAGCGGGAGGTCGGTGGCGTACCCACTGGCCTCGTGGTCGATGCGCAGCGCGGTGGCCTTCTTGCCCGTGGCGCGGGAGCGGAGCGTCACGGTGAGGGTGTCGGCGTCCGCTTCCTGGGCCTCGACCTCGGCGGGGACAACGTCCACGGTGAGCTTCAGCCGGTTGCGGTCGAAGCCCGCGACGAGCCGTACGCCGTCGTCGAGCACGTGGACCTTGCTGTGGCCCGCGGCGCCCGCGTTGTTCTTGGTCACGCTGCCGACGGACATGCCGCCGGGGCGCGGGATGCCGACGCCCAGGCGCCAGGTGCCCGGCTGCCACTGGCCGCGGGTGCGCAGGCGGGCCGGGTCGATGCCGATCTCGAAGCCGGACCAGTCGTAGTTGTGCAGGGCGCCCTTGGCCTCGGCGGTCGCCCTGGGCTCCTGGACCGTGCGCACGCGCAGCGGGAGGGTGCTCCGGCTGCCCTGGCGCCGCAGGACGGCGACCCGCAGCGAGCGCTTGCCGGTCGCGGAGGGGACGTTGGGGATGTACGCGTACCCGTGGACGACCAGCCGGCCGTCCTTCCAGGTCAGGTCCAGCAGCTTGCCGCGTACGGGCAGTTCGCTGCGGTTGAAGTTGCGCACGGTCGGCGGCAGCGAGGAGTTCTCCACGCCGGGCAGCTCGATCCGGGCCCGCCGCAGGCCCCTGACCGAGAAGGCGCCGGGGTTCTCGCGCTCGTAGTGGAGCAGGCCCTCCAGCTCGTCCCCGCGTCCGCTGGCCGCCAGGTGCCACTTGACCCGGGCCATCGGCGAGAACTTGCGGACGAGCTTGGGCGCGGCCTGGGCCAGGAAGTCCTTGGCCGCGCTGTGGAAGGCGGGACGCTCCTCGACCGGGGTCTCCGGGAAGTACTTCATGAGCCGGCTGAGCTCTTCGGGAATCGCTTCGAGGGACGCCACGGCGGGAGGGCCTTTCCGGGGGGACGTACAGAGGTGAACCCCAGGAAGACGGGGCGTAAATGAGACGCCTACAACGGTCTCATGGTTGCCCCACAGTATGACGTGAACCCAGTCACAGGATCGACCCGCCCCCGGCACTTCCGGGACGGGGCTCCGGCGGTGGGCCGCCGTATCGCACCCGAGCGTGAATCCGCCGTACCGCGCCCGGAGTTGGGCGCGGTACGGCCGCCGTCAGACGCGGTGCGCCCGCGGTGCGCGCAGGACCGCCAGCACCGTACGGCGGGCCTTGCGGACCGCGCGCCGGGCGAAGGACACATAGGGCCGCGGCTCCGGCGGCAGGATGCGCTCACCGCCGACCCACTCGGTCACGGTCACCGCGTACGCCTCGTCGGGCAGCCCCGAGCCGTCCCCGAAGTGCGGATACGCCAGGTACAGCCGGGCCGGGTCCGTCCTGCGGACGAGTTCCGGGGCCTCCTTGGCCCGCAGGAAGCGCACGACGTCGAGCAGCAGGTCGAGCCGGCCCTTCGCCACGCAGACCAGCCGGAGCCGCTCGTGGACCTTGAGGCGGTGCGCGAGCCCCGGTGTCCAGTAGGACTCCATCAGCGGGGCCGCGAGCGCCATCTTCTTCCGGTGCACCGAGGCCGTCTGCTTCAGCATTCTGGGGCCGAACTGCGGCAGCAGCGTGATGACGAACGGCCGGACCATCAGGGCGTCGCGGTGGGGCCCGGCGGGCACATGGGTGGCGATGAGCCCCATCAGCGCCCTGGCCGAGTCGAACCGCAGAACGTAGCCGCCGCTCTTGGTCACGTGCTTGCCGTCGTCACGGCCCACCAGGTAGTAGCAGGTGTAGTCGGCGACGACGGAGACACCGCTGCCCCGCAGGTACGCCTCCATGGTGAAGAGGGCGTCCTCACCGGTCTTCAATTCCTCGTCGAATCTCATCCCGAGCCGTGCGAGAAGCTCGCGCCGGAACAGCTTCTGGGCGCTCAGGGTGAATTTGATGTTGGAGGAATACAGGTCGGCGCGCTCGACCGTCTCCTTCCACATCGACTTGGCCGCGCCGCGATTGACGCCGACGACCTTGCCGAGCACCACATCCGTACCAGCCCGGTCACCCATCGCGACCATGCGTTCCAGGGCTTCCTCGCCGAAGTAGTCATCGGCGTCGAGGAAGAAGACGTACCGGCCGCGGGCGAGCCCCAGGCCGACGTTGCGGGGGCCGCTGGGCCCGCCGGAATTGGCCTGCCGGATCACTCTCATGGGGATGTCGGTCCGGGCGGCGAACTCCTCCAGGTACTCCCCCGTACCGTCCGTGGAGCCGTCGTCGACCGCGACGATCTCCATGCGCCCGGCGCCGAGCGTCTGCGCTTCGACGGACTCCAGACAGCGGACCAGATAGGGCATCGCTTCGTAGGCGCCGATGATCACGCTGACATCGGGCTCGCTGTTCTTGGTCGGCATTTCGGCCATGCTGCACACCTGTCGATTTGATCACGATTGGGGGCTATTTGTCCGACTATCGCACCCAATGTGCATCAACATGCCGAACGGCCCGTACGTCTCTCCAGAGGGAGAGACGTACGGGCCGTAGCGGGGGTTGCTCCATTTTCGGCCAGTTTTGACCGTCTTTGCCAGTTGGTGAACGGATTCGACCGGGTCGTCGGTCTGAGTGACCCGGTCGGCCCGGCCTGCCGCGAGCAGTCAGTACACAGCCGCGTGAGCAGTCAGCGCACAGCCGCGGGCCGGCTGCGCACCACCGTGGAGACGGTCAGCGCACCACCGTGAGGACGGTCAGCGCACAGCCGTGGGCCCTGCGGCGATCGGGGCGTCGCCGCTGCCGGGCGTGCCCACCGCGTCCGCGTCGGCCGTGGTCGCGGCTTCCGCGACGATCTCCGCCCGACCGGTCCCGGCGCCGCTGGAGGCCGCCTCCCGGTCGGACTGTGCGACGACCTGCTCGGCGACGCGCTGCGCGACGCCCGCGTTGCGCGCCTCGGCCTTCGCCGCGAGGGCCGCCACCGCGGCGTTGAACTGCTCCATGGAGGTCGGCTCGTCCGGCCCCAGGAGGTAGCTCTTCAGCTCACGGCGGGCGCCGGCCAGCGCGTCGGCCGCCGGATCGGTGACCGCTGTCAGCAGCTCGCCGATCTCCTCGGCGCTGTTGGACAGGATGACCGCGGCCCGCACGGCGGTGTTCTGCCGCTTGAACTCCTCGGCACCGAGCTGGGCGGAGTCGGTGACCGCGTACGGCTTGCCGCTCGCGATGAAGTCGGAGACCACGCTGGAGATGTCCGAAACCATCGCGTCGGACTCGTTGAAGCAGTCGTACAGCTTCGGCTGGGCGCCGGACACGGTCCGGTGCTCCCACCAGCCGAACGAACGCCAGTAGGCGTCGTCCCACTCGGCCCGCAGGGCGGCCGTCTCCGCCTCGCGCGCGGGGTCGGCGAGCGAGACCCGCGACTCCTCGGCGTCGTCGCCGCCGGACTGCCCGGTCGCCGTCAGCGCGGCGAGGCGAGCCTCGATCCGGGCCAGCTCGGCCTTGGCCGCGCTCTGCCCGGCGGCGGCCGAGGCCGCCTCCTTCGCCCAGCGGGGTTCGGCGGCGCGCTCGGCGGCCGCCCGGTCCAGCATCGTCGTGATCCGCGCGTTGACGGCCTTGGCCTTGGCGCTGCGGATGCCGGTGAAGGGGTGCGGCTTGTAGATGATCCGGACCGGCCGGTCGGCGGCCAGCAGCCGCCGCACGATGTTCTCGCCCGCCAGCAGCAGGGAGGTGTTGCCCGGGTTGTCGTCCCAGCCCTCCCAGGTGGGGGCGTACAGCACGGTCGGAACAGCGTTCTTCGTGGTGCCGGTCCAGCTCTTGATGGGCGCCAGCTGCGGGCGTCCGACCTCGACGATGTCCTCGTCGCGGATGCCCACGTCGGCCAGGGCGTACCGGTCGCGGCCGGCCCGGCCCGCGGTCCACACCTCGTCGTACACCTTGGAGTACGGGTTGACGCTGGCCAGCTTGTCGCTGTCGCCGTGGCCGATGAAGACGTGCTTCATGGTCGGGACGCGCAGCATGTGGATGTTCTTGCCGACGTTGGCGGGGTAGAGGCAGACCCGCACGGTGGAGAGGTCCAGATTCATCAGGTGGGTGCCCGCGGGAATGCAGATCACCGGTACGCCGGTCTCGGCCAGCTGCGGCACCAGACCGCGCTCACGCATGATGATCAGCGGGCGGCCCTCGACCCGTGCCATCGTGTCGAGCCACATGTTGCCCTGGTACGCGGACTCGTTGGAGCCGGAGAAGTAGAGCACGACGGTCGGCTGGTACTCGCGCAGCCAGGAGTCCACGGCCTTGAGCACGGCGGGGGCCGGCGGAACCAGCCGGCCGCGTCGCAGGTACGGGACGAGCACCGCGTTGTACAGGACGGCGAGCGTCAGCGTGATCGCGGCGCCCACGTAGCCGACGACGTTCTTGCCGGTCTCGGCGGCGATCAGTATCCCCACGACGGCCGGGATGTCGAGGTGGAGCATCTTCTCGGCGGGGCGGTGCAGCAGCGCGTTCGGCGGGGCGTCGGGGATACGGACGGCGTGCAGGTCCACGTTGCGGGTGACGACCGGCATCGTGCGGCGCATCCGGATGAGGGTGGTCAGGGCGCCGTGCGGGGCCTGAAGTCCGTAGAAGACCAGGAAGCAGGCGACCGCCGTGTAGAAGAGCGGCTCCTCCGCGAGATCCAGCCGGGCCAGCAGCAGGATGAGCATCAGCTGGCGGAGCAGGAAGCGGATGGGCAGTCCCGCCCGCACCTTGCCGAGCCGGTTGACCAGGTAACTCCCCCGCTGGTGCAGGTACCAGTCCGCGACATACGTGAGCGCCGTGGCCGCCGCGAAGAACCAGATATTGGGGAGAAGAGCGGCGACCATGACGCAGGGATATCCCAGCCCCATCAACATTGCTGCCGCCAGTTCCGACCTGCTGCCCACACGGGCCAGGCGAATGGCTGTCGAAATCACGAAGAACCTGCTCCAGGGGGGTGCCGGTTGATTCACCTATTGAGGGAAATGTGAAGGTGCGGCTTCACGCATTCGGGCCTCTGCGATCGCACTAAGCGATCACAGAGGCCCGGAAAAGCACAATTTTCAAGAATTATTACACATCTTCTTGACGATCAAGCACCGAGGCCAGCGCCTGCTCGAACCCGGAGGATTCGGCGGCCCCGCGCGTCGGGTCCTGCTGCCGTACGTCGATGACGTGGCCGGTCATCTCGGAGAGAAGCACGTCCAGCGAGGTGCGCGCCACCGCCTCCGAGGAGAGCAGCGAGCCCTCCGGCTCCTGACCGAACGCCTTGGTGCGCATCGGCGTCGCGGTGCGCTCCGGGTTGACGCAGTTGACGCGGATGCCCTCGCCCGCCCACTCGTCGGCCAGCGCCTGGGTGAGGTTCACCATCGCGGCCTTGGTGGAGGAGTAGAGGCTGTACTCGGCACGGCCCCGGGTGTAGCTGCTGGAGGTGTAGAGCAGCAGCTGGCCCTTGGTCTCCACCAGATACTTGTACGAGGCACGGGCGATCTGGACGGGCGCCAGGTAGTTGACGTTCAGCGCTTCCTGGATCGTCGTGTTGTCGGTCTCGGCCAGCTTGCCGATGCGCAGCACGCCCGCGGTGTTGATGACGTAGTCGACGCGGCCGGTCTCCGCGTACGCCTTGGAGAGCGCGTCGTCGACGTGCTCCGGGTTCTCGACATGCGTACCCGTGGTGGAGCGGCCCAGCGCGTAGACGCTCGCGCCGTACTGCTCGGCCAGCGCGGCGATGTCGGCGCCGATGCCGTACGAACCGCCGAAGACGACGAGGGTCTTGCCGGAGAGCAGCTCACGGTAGGCGGCCTCGTCGGCCTGGCGCGGGGCGGCGGTGGAGGCCAGCTGGAAGAGCTTGTCGGTGATGAAGACATCGACCGGCTGGGTCACCTTCATGTTGTACTCGTCGCCCGCGACCACATAGATCGGCACGTCGGGGAGGTACTTGAGGACCACCGAGCAGTCGTCGGTGGCCTGGAAGTTGGGGTCCCCCGCCGCGATCCGGTACGCCTTGCGGATCGTGGAGAGCTTGAACGCCTGCGGGGTCTGCCCCCGGCGCAGCCGGGACCGGTCGGGCACCTCGGTGATGAACTCGCCGTCCCCGCCGTGGGTGCGGGTCACGATGATCGTGTCCGCGGAGGGGATGGCGACATCGACGGCCTCGTAGCGGCCGAGGGCGTCGACGCAGTCCTTGATGACGCGCTGTGACAGGAGAGGCCGGACCGCGTCATGGAAGAGGACATTGCGGTCCTCGCCCTCGGCGAGGCCCTCGCCGAGCGCCGCGATGGCACGCTCGGTGGTCTCGTTCCGGGTGCTGCCGCCCTCGATGATCCTGGTGACCTTGGTGAGCCCGGCCTTGGCGACGATCTTCTCGACCTCGGGCACGAACCCCGGCGCCATCAGCACGATCACATCATCGATGCCCTCGGCGTTCTCGAAGATGGTCAGCGTGTGCTCGATGACTGCCTTGCCGGCGATCTTCAGCAGCTGCTTGGGGATCGACAGTCCCACGCGCTGACCGGTACCACCGGCGAGCACGACTGCTGTGGTCCGGGACTTGGCTTCATGCGGCACAGACACAGACGACCTACCTTGCTATGACGAGGGAAACAGTGTGATGGTCGCACTCTCCGTGACCGTCTCGCAAGGCGGACGTCGATCGTCGCATGCCCTGCGGATACCCGCAGTTCACTGCCTGGCCAGGGAGGTTGGGTTCCACAGGGCCGGTACGCGAGGTGACCGAATCCACAGAGGTGTTGCGTAATCCGCACATCTGCCGCACGTACACCGGCCGTCACCAGGTGATTCCCGGTGCGGTACGGGCCGGTGGGCGCCGCACGGCGGGCGAGCGGGACTCCTTCCCGGACCGTTTCACGGGCCGGCCGGGACCGAGGCGCGGGTCCGGACCGTACGGGCCCGTTTCCGACCGCGTCGGCCGCGCACGGCCGACCCGGCGCCACACGGCGGCACACGGCTGACACCCGGCGGCACACGGCGGCCCGGCGGGACACGGCGGCACGGACCGGACGGGCCCCGGCCGCGCGATGCCTCCCGCGGCGGGCCCCGTCCGGTCGCTCCGGCCTAGAAGGGGTCGAACTCGTCGTACTCCTTCTGCGCGTCGTCCCGCTCGGAGTCCCGGTCCCGGCGGCGCTGCGCGGCGGGCCGCGGCTCCTCCAGGCGGTGGTCCTCGCCACGGCGGCCCAGCATCTCGGCACCGGCCGTCACGGTCGGCTCCCAGTCGAACACGACCGCGTTCTCCTCGGGGCCGATGGCGACGCCGTCACCGGCACGGGCGCCCGCCTTCATCAGGGCGTCCTCGACGCCGAGGCGGTTGAGCCGGTCCGCGAGGTAGCCGACGGCCTCGTCGTTGTTGAAGTCGGTCTGCCGCACCCAGCGCTCGGGCTTCTCGCCGCGCACGCGGTAGATGCCCTCGTCGTCCACGGCCACCTTGAAGCCCGCGTCGTCGACGGCCTTCGGGCGGATGACGACCCGGGTCGCCTCCTCCTTCGGCTTGGCGGCGCGCGCCTCGGCGATGATGCCCGCGAGCGCGTACGAGAGGTCCTTGAGGCCCTTGTGCGCGATGGCCGAGACCTCGAAGACGCGGTAACCGCGGTCCTCCAGCTCCGGGCGGATCATGTCGGCGAGGTCCTGGCCGTCGGGGATGTCGACCTTGTTCAGGACGATGACGCGCGGCCGGTCGTCGAGACCGCCGTACTGCCGCAGCTCCTCCTCGATGATGTCGAGGTCGGAGACGGGGTCGCGGTCCGACTCCAGCGTCGCGGTGTCCAGGACGTGCACGAGCACCGAGCAGCGCTCCACATGGCGCAGGAACTCCAGGCCGAGGCCCTTGCCCTGGCTGGCGCCCGGGATGAGCCCGGGGACGTCCGCGATGGTGTAGACGGTCCCGCCCGCGGTCACGACACCGAGGTTCGGTACGAGGGTGGTGAACGGGTAGTCCGCGATCTTCGGCTTCGCCGCGGAGAGCACGGAGATCAGCGAGGACTTGCCCGCGCTCGGGTAGCCGACGAGCGCGACGTCGGCGACGGTCTTGAGCTCCAGGACGATGTCCCGGTCCTCGCCCGGCTCACCGAGCAGCGCGAAACCGGGCGCCTTGCGACGGGCCGAGGCCAGCGCCGCGTTGCCGAGGCCGCCGCGGCCGCCCTGACCGGCGACGAAGGTGGTGCCCTGGCCGACCAGGTCGGCGAGCACATTGCCCGCCTTGTCGAGGACGACGGTGCCGTCGGGAACCGGCAGGACCAGGTCCTGGCCGTCCTTGCCGGAACGGTTGTCACCCGCACCGGGCTGGCCGTTGGTGGCCTTGCGGTGGGGGCTGTGGTGGTAGTCCAGCAGCGTGGTCACGGCCTGCTCGACGACGAGGATCACATCGCCGCCGCGCCCGCCGTTGCCCCCGTCGGGGCCGCCCAGCGGCTTGAACTTCTCACGGTGGACGGAGGCGCAGCCGTGGCCTCCGTTACCCGCGGCGGCATGCAGCTCGACGCGGTCCACGAAGGTGGTCATGGTTGGTGCCTCCAGGTACTGCGGAAAAATACGGAATTGTCTCTGTCGTAACACGCCGAGGGCGGACCCGCTTCCCCGTTTACCGGGAAAGCTGAGATCCGCCCTCGGAAGGTGCTGTGTGTCGCTCTGCGTGCGCCGAAAAGATCAGACGGCGAGCGGAACGATGTTCACGACCTTGCGGCCACGGTGCGTACCGAACTCCACCGCACCGGCGGTCAGCGCGAACAGCGTGTCGTCGCCGCCACGGCCGACGCCCGTGCCCGGGTGGAAGTGGGTGCCACGCTGGCGGACCAGGATCTCACCGGCGTTGACGGCCTGACCGCCGAAGCGCTTCACGCCGAGCCGCTGAGCATTGGAATCGCGCCCGTTCCGAGTGGACGATGCGCCCTTCTTATGTGCCATGTCTCCTCAGTCCCTTACTTCGCAGCCGCGGGGATACCGGTGACCTTGATCGCCGTGTACTGCTGGCGGTGACCCTGGCGACGGCGGTAGCCGGTCTTGTTCTTGTAGCGAAGGATGTCGATCTTCGCGCCCTTGTGGTGGTCCACGATCTCGGCCTGAACCTTGATCCCGGCCAGGACCCACGGGTCACTGGTGACGGCGTCGCCGTCGACCACGAGCAGCGTAGAGAGCTCTACGGTGTCGCCGACCTGGGCGGTGGGAATCTTGTCAACCTCAACGATGTCGCCGACAGCTACCTTGTGCTGGCGACCACCGCTGCGCACGATGGCGTACACGCGGATCTCTCTCTCGCTCGGAACGGATCCCCTGATGCCAGCCGCTCGCACGGGCCGGGGCCCGGGACGATCCGGAAGGATGAGCGGCCTCTCCCGTGACGGACGGCGCGAACGCCGACCGGGTCCGGAAGGGATGTGCTCAGGGGTAGGTGCGTACAGAAACACACCGAGGGTCAAGGTTACGGGGCGGGGTTCGGGGGGTCAAACCGGGTCGCGGCCGGGACGCGGCCGACACGACCGCGTCCCGGCCGCCGCGCCCGCCGCCCGCCGGTCCCGGCCTCGCGGGACGGTCACAGGGGACGGCGGCAGGGGATGGCCGCACGGGACGGCCGCACCGGCCGCCCTCGCCCTCGGCCGCCGGGACCGGGGATCGTAAGCTCTCCAGCACACCAGCTCTCCGGAAGGCACACACGCGTGAACTACAGGGTCCAGCCCACCGCCCAGGTCGACGAGACCGCCGAGATCGGCGACGGCAGCAGCGTCTGGGAGCTCGCCCAGATTCGCGAGGGCGCCAAGCTCGGTGAAGGCTGCGTGGTCGGCCGCGGCGCCTACGTGGGTACGGGCGTTCAGATCGGCGACAACGTCAAGATCCAGAACTACGCCCTGGTGTACGAGCCCGCCGAGCTCGGCGACGGTGTGTTCGTCGGGCCCGCCGTCGTCCTCACCAATGACCACAACCCGCGCTCCGTCGACCCCGAGGGCAAGCAGAAGCGCGGGGGTGACTGGGAGGCCGTCGGCGTGAAGGTGGCCGAGGGCGCGTCGCTCGGTGCGCGTTCCGTCTGTGTCGCACCGGTGCGGATCGGGCGCTGGGCGATGGTGGCCGCAGGTGCGGTCGTCACCAAGGACGTGGCGGACTTCGCCCTGGTGGTGGGCGTACCGGCCCGGCAGATCGGCTGGGTGGGCCGCAGCGGTGTGCGTCTCGTGGAGCGCGTGGGCGAGCCGGGCGTGTGGGAGTGCCCGCAGAGCGGAGCGGCGTACGAGGAGAAGGACGGGGTCCTCGGCGAACGGGCCGCGTAAGGAGACCCCGTAACTCGGGCAAAGTCGATCGCCATTTGATCTCGATCCGACGCGTTCTCCCCAAAAAGGGGCTTGTACAGCCGACGATGAGGCAGTGAACTTTCCTTCCCTGCCAGCCAAGACCGATCCGCACCCGTCGGGCGAAGCGCGATCGGAGATTCCGGCCCCGGCCGTCTCCGACGGCGGGGGCGGCCAGGCCAAGAGCCCGGCTCCACGGCTCTACGCACTCGATGCCCTGCGGGTCGTGGCGGCGCTGGCAGTCCTCGCGTTCCACTTCGCGGGGATCGACAAGGCGACAGCGGTCAACTGGGGTGTCAGTCCGCGCGAGCTGTTCCCCTGGCTCTTCCCCTTCGCGAAGTACGGCTCCTACGGGGTCCAGCTCTTCTTCCTCATCAGTGGCTTCGTCATCTGTCTGTCGGCCTGGGGCCGCACCCCGGGGCAGTTCGTCCGCGCCCGGTTCCTGCGGCTCTTCCCCGCCTACTGGTTCTCGGTGATCGTCGCGCTCGTGCTGTACCGGCTGCTGCCGGACGGAATCCGCAAGTCCCCGAGTTTCAGCGACGCTCTGACGAACCTGACGATGTTCCAGGTGCCGCTGAAGGCACAGCACATGATCGGCGCCTACTGGACTCTCTGGCTGGAGCTCTGCTTCTACCTGGTCTTCCTCGTCGTGCTGGTGAAGCCGATCAGCTTCCAGCGCGTCTACATCTTCTGCTGGTCCTGGCTGATCCTCTCCGTGCTGATCCAGCAGTACGACGGGGTACCGCTGCTTCCCACGCTCGCCCCGGCGCTGAACACCTCGCTGTTCGTCGCCGGCATCACCATGTACCTGATGTACCGCTTCGGGCCCGACCTGAAGCTGTGGCTGCTCCTCGGCATGAGCTGGCTCACCATGCAGAGCGACCTCGTGGAACACGGGGACCGGCTGCGGGACGATCTGGGCTTCGACCGCTCCCCGTACGTGGCCCTGGCCGTGGTGACGGTCTCCTATCTCCTCGTGCTCGCGGTGGCGCTGCACTGGCTCGACCGGGTCCAGTGGCGCTGGCTCGCCACCGCCGGAGCGCTGGTGTACCCGCTGTACCTGCTCCACGAGGAACTGGGCTGGGCCATGATCCGCACCCTGTACGGACACCTGGGAGCGTGGCCCACGCTGGCCGTCACCGTGGCGGTGCTGCTGGTGCTGTCCTGGCTGGTGCACCGCTATCTGGAACGGCCCGCGGTCCGCTGGCTGCGCACGAAGCTCTGAACAACCCGGCCCCTGATCGACGTGAAGAGGCCCCGTACCGGAATTCCGGTACGGGGCCTCTTCACGTCGAGCGGACCGTGGGGTCAGGCGTGGGCGTCCGTCCTGGCCTCCGAGGCCGCCGCGGGGACCCTGGGGCGGTCCGGCAGCAGACGGCTGTAGATCCCGTCGAGGACCTCGGCCTGTGTCTCCCAGGTCCACTTCTCCAGCAGGCCCGGCTTCTCGTACGCGGCCCGGTAGCGGCCGGGGTCGGCCAGCACGGCCTTCACCGCACGGACGTAGTCCTCGGTGTCCTGGGCGCGGAAGACCTCGCCCTGGCCGGTCGACTCGACCATCTCGGACATCGTGCGGATGTCGCTGACGATCTGCGGGAGCCTGGCCTGCGAGTACTCGAAGAACTTGTTGCTCAGCGCCAGCTCGTGGTTGGCCAGGTGGTGCAGCGGGCTGACTGCGGCGTCGGCCGGCGAGACGAACTCGGCAACCTGCCAGTGCGGGACGAACGGCAGGAAGTGCACCCGGTCGCCGACCCCGAGCTCGTCGACGAGCTTGCGGATCGTGGCCGTCGCCGCGTACGGCTTGCCCGGCGGTACGGAGACCATCGCGACGTGCACGTCCGGCATCCGCGTGAGGCCCTCGATGATCGTCTCCACCCCGCGGACCGGGTTGATGCCACCGACGTACGCGAGCAGCGGGGTGTCCGCGCCGACGCCGCACAGCTCACGCAGGTCCGGTATGGGGTCCGCCCCCGCCACCTCGTCCGCGCCCGGGGAGAGCACCGGGGCGTTCAGCACGACGGTCGGCAGCTCGGACAGCCCGTGGCCCTCCTTGAGCAGCTCCGCGAGGGCCGGCGAGACCGTGATCACCGCGTCGGCGAACACGGCGTGCTCCTTCTCCCACGCCACGTGGGCGGGCAGCCAGCGGCCGTGGCGCGGGGGCAGGCCCGGGACGTACTCGTGGGCGTCCCAGACGAGCTTCACGGGGCGTCCGGCCGCCCTGGCGCGTACGGCGGCGCGGGCGCCGACTCCGAGCATCTTGAAGTCGTGGGCGTGGATGAGATCGGGCTTCAGCGCGTCGATGTGCTTGGCGAAGGCCAGCTCGAAGTCCCACAGGTTGGGCATGAGACGGCGCCAGGAGCGCTGCTTCATCAGCGTCTGCCACATGGCGGTCGTCGTCCGGTCCACGGAGGCGTCCAGCATGGACCGGCGCTTCTGCAGATCGGTCGTCTCACGGGCGCGCAGCGCGACCCACTTGCTGTAGATCTTGGCGCTCACGCGCGGCACCAGCAGACGGACCTTGGAGCCGCTCGCGCTGCGTCCCGGGTGCCCGGCCCTGGCCGCCTTCTCGGCAGCCTGCCGGAAGCTCAGGTCCGAGCGCCACGCCTTGGCGGCCTGCACGCGGTAGCGCGCCACCTGGGGGGAACGGTAGGCCAGCGGCCGGCGCGGGAACGGACGGCGCATGTCGTGCCGGCGCGGGTTGAGCGGGGTGGGCTTGGGGATCAGGCGCACCTCGGCGCGGCCGACCTTCCAGGAGTGCTTCTCGCTGTCCGGCGAGACTCCGAAGAGCACGACGTCCCAGCCGGCGTCCGCCGCGGACCGGGCCGCCTTCTGTACCCGGGAGTCACCCTTGACCCCGTTGTCGACGAGCATGACCACTCGACCCCGGGACTTGTGCCGCGTGGTGCTTTCGGGCTCCATGTACGCGCCTTTCCTGATAGTCGCCGTCACGGCCTTCTCCCCGCCGCAGACATACCGCAACCAGCGAGCATACCGGCCCCCCGGGACCCTGCGGTGACCGTGCCCCGCAGGGCTCCACGTACCATCGGACGCGGCCCGCAACGGGCTCGGCAGCCTCCAAGGAGAAGAACAGAACGTGAAGGTTCTCAGCGTCGTCGGGGCCCGGCCCCAGCTCGTCAAACTCGCGCCCATCGCCGCGGCCTTCGCGGGCACCTCCCATCAGCATGTCATCGTGCACACCGGCCAGCACTACGACGCCGATCTGTCCGATGTGTTCTTCGACGGGCTCGGCATCCCCGCCCCCGACGTCCACCTGGGCGTGGGCTCCGGAAGCCACGGAGTGCAGACCGGAGCGGTGCTCGCCGCCATGGACAAGGTTCTTCAGGACGAGCGCCCGGACTGGGTCCTTGTCTACGGGGACACCAACTCCACGGTCGCCGGTGCGCTGTCCGCGGTGAAGATGCATCTGCCGGTGGCCCACCTCGAAGCGGGCCTGCGCTCGTTCAACCGCCGTATGCCGGAGGAGCACAACCGGGTCCTCACCGACCACTGCGCCGACCTGCTGCTCGCCCCCACCGAGGAGGCCATGCGCCACCTCGCCAACGAGGGCCTGGCGGAGCGGTCCCGGCTCGCGGGCGACGTGATGGTGGACATCTGCCTGCGCATCCGGGACGCGGTGGCCGCCGGGCAGCACTCCGCGCCGGCCCTGCCCGAGGGCATCGACCCGGCCGCGCCGTTCCTGCTCGCCACGCTCCACCGTCCGGACAACACCGACGACCCGGAGCGGCTGTCGGCCATCCTGGCCTCGCTCGCCGCCCTTCCGGTGCCGGTCGCGCTGCTCGCCCACCCGCGTCTGGTGGCGCGCGCCGAGGAGCACGGCATCAAGCTGGAGCAGGGCAACCTGCACGTCGGCCGTCCGCTGCCGTACGCCGGGCTGGTCGCCGCGGTGATGGCCTCGGCCGGTGTGGTCACCGACTCGGGCGGCCTGCAGAAGGAAGCGTTCCTGCTCGGCCGGGCGTGCACCACGGTCCGTCCGGAGACGGAGTGGGTGGAGACCCTTGAGGGCGGCTGGAACGTCCTCGTACCCGACCCGCACGAGCTCCCGTCGGACGAGTTCGCGGCGCTGGCCACCCGCCCGGCCCCGGAGACCGAGCGCGGCACCCCGTACGGCGAGGGCACGGCGGCCGTACGGGTCGTGGAGCTGATGGAAGAGGCGCTGCGCGGCTGACCCCGGCCGACCGGCAGACCGGCCACCGGAATGTGAAGAGGCTCCCCCCGACCGCAGCCGGTCGGGGGGAGCCTCTTCGTGTACGCCGGTACCGGCTAGCGCGCCAGGAAGCCGTCCAGGGCGCGGGCCGTGGCGGTGCCGTCGTGGTACTCCCGCGCGAACGCGGCAGACTCGGCGCCGAGCCGCGCCGTGCCCTCACGGTCCGCGAGCAGGGCCTCCATGACCGAATCCAGCGTCTCCGGTGTGGCATTGACGATCGGCGGGGTCACTCCGCACGCCGCGATCGACTCCTTGTCGAGGTACGCCACCACCGGCTTGCCGGCGGCCATGCCCTCGCAGGCGAACGTCCCGTACGTACCGATGGCGAACTGGTCGATGATGATGTCCGCCTCCATCACCATCTCCCGGACCGTGGACCAGGAGACCTTCTCGGCCAGCTGGAACTCGATCAGGCCTCGGTCGTGCAGGTCCTGGAGCACCGGCAGTACCCGGTCGGTTCCCTTGGTCCAGCGTGCCGAGGGGGCGTGCAGGACCACCGGGCGTTCGCGCTTCATCACCGGCCGGTCGCAGGCCCACGCGTCGACGTCCACGACGAGCGGCGCCCAGGTCGCCATCGGCAGGTCGAGCAGCAGGTCGGGGGTGGTGACGAAGACCGGGAGGCCGCTCTCCTCCGCGATGCGCCGGTTCCGCTCGGCTATGGCGCCCAGCTTCTCCTCGTAGCCCTCGGGGGCGTCGAGGAAGAGCGAGTACGGGTTGCGCTTCCTGTGGAGCACGGGATTGCGGACCTCGCTGCCGTGGGCGAGGAGCGCGACCTTCAGCCCGCCGTTGAGGAGCGCGGGCAGGTCGCCCTCGATGCTGTCGCCGTTCAGCCCGCCGAAGACGGGACGGAAGGCGTCGGCGATGAGGTGCGTGTAGCGCGGCACGATCCGCTGCACCTGTTCGAGCTGTACGTCGAGGTTCTTGAGGCCCTTGCCGTCGACGTAGACGTCGGCCGGGTACTCGTGCGTCTGCGCGGTGCGGTGCTTGACCACCTCCGCCGAGACGTCGGAGCGCTCGCGGGTGACCGCCTGCGCGAAGGCGGCAAGCTGCCCCGCGTAGTTGGCCGGACCCAGACCGAGCTTGACCGGGGTCTTGCCGAGGGGCCTCCAGCCCCGCTCCAGCTCCTCGGCCGGCTCGTCCTCCTCCTCGTCGTTGGCGACCGCGCGCTCGACGGCACCCCAGGAGAAACCCGCCGGGGCCGGCGGCGGAGTGAGACCCGAGATCTCGCTGTAGAGCTCCATCAGCCCCTCGCACTGGTGCTCCCAGGAGAGCTCGTCGAGGATCGGCTCGGTGATGTGGTCCTTCATCGTCCCGACGTTGGCGATGCCGCGGGTGACCGCCTCGACGAACGAGTCGGCGTCGCCCGAGACGAACACCTCGCCGACGCCGTGCTCCCGTACGAACGCGCTGAGGGTCTTCACATCACTGGCGATGATCGGCAGCCCCGCGTGCAGGTACTCGGCCGTCTTGGTCGGCAGCGACAGCTCGTAGTTGATCGTCCGCTGGGAGCAGATCAGACCGAGGTCGGCGGTGGAGAGATAGTCCGCCACCTCGTGCTGGGGCACGTAGGGCACCACATGGATGCGGTCCCGTACGCCGGTCTCCTCGGCCAGCGCGAGCAGCCTGACCAGCTCCGGGCTGCGCTTGCCCGCGACGACCGCCAGGTGGTACCCGGGCAGCTGGGCCAAGCCCTCCACGGCGGTGCCGAGGCCCCGCTCGGAGGAGATCCAGCCGGAGTACACGAGCAACGGGACGTTGTCGTCCAGGCCGCACGCCTGCCGGACCGACACCCGGCCGGCGGCCCCGCCGATCGTCTCGCGGATCGGCGTGTTGCGGACCACGAGGGGCGTCTTCGCCAGGCCGTAGTCGTCGCGGATGACCTCGGCGATCTCCGGGGAGACCGTCACCACCGCGTCGGCCTTGCCGATGAACTCCTTCTCCACCGCGGGGAAGGCGGTGGTCATCAGCGGCTGGGGCCATTCGACTCCGGCGACGTACTCGTGCGCGTCGTACAGCCATACGCATGTGCGGCCGCTCGCCCGCAGCCGGGCTGCCGCCATGGCCCCCAGGTTGATCGCGGTGATGTCGTTGGCGTGGATGACATCCGGCGCGAGCTTCTCGATGACGGGGCCGAAGGCCAGGTCGAGGTCGAGCAGGCTCGGCCAGTCCTTGCGCCAGTCCCCGGTGGGGGTCTGCTCGGGCTTGCGCCGCTGCTCCCACTTGTACGCCTTCAGCCGGAGCTTGTGTGCGCTGCGGCGGGCCCGCACCACGGCCTTGAGCCCTGCGGCAGCAGGCGTGCCCATGGCCGAGGACTGGCTCAACCACCCGATCCTGGCGGTCTGTTCACGCACCCAGGCGCCGTGCGCGGCACGCAACTGCTCCAGCGCGGCACGGTCCCTGATGCCGAACTGGGTCAGATGCGAGCGGGCACCGCCCTGAACGGCCTGGGCGGCCACCCGTCGCTTCATATGGGCGGCGACCGGTACCCGTACGACCTTGACCGGTCCGAACCAGGAGCGTTCGGTGTGCTTGGAAGTGCTGCGGCCGATGAGAGTGACGTCCCAGCCGGCGCGTGCTGCGGCGAGCGCCGTCTTCTGCACCCGGGAGTCCCCGCTGATGCCGTTGGCGACGATGACGGCAAGTTTGGGGCGGGCGACAGATGTTGACATGCTTCAATCCTTACACAACAAACCGATCAAACCTGGACATATTAAGTCAGCCACCGATAACGACGCGTCGAACGCCTTCCCAATTCGCCGGGTCCGTCGTCCGGCGCCCGTCGACCAGGACGCGGACGTCCGGCAGATCGGCGGCGGCCAGCTCGCGGTACTCGGCGTGGTCGGCCTGGAGGACGGCCGCGGTGACGGTCTGTCCCTGGTGCGGCACGAGGCCGTGCGCGGTCAGCTCCTCGGGCGTGTACATCGGGTCCGAGACGAACGGCATCGCGCCGCGTGCCTTCAGCGCCTCGACGACTCCGAAGACGCCGGAGAACGCGGTCTCCTTGACCCCGCCGCGGTAGGCGGCGCCCAGCACCAGCACGCCGACACCGTCCAGATCGCCGTAGGCGGCGGCCAGCAGGTCCACGGCGTACTCGGGCATCGCGGCGTTGGCCTCGCGGGCCGAGCGCACGACGGTCGCCTCCGGGTCGTTCCACAGGTACATCCGCGGGTAGATCGGGATGCAGTGGCCGCCGACGGCGATGCCGGGCTGGTGGATGTGGCTGTAGGGCTGGCTGTTGCAGGCCTCGATGACCTTCTTGACGTCGATGCCGGTCCGGTCGGCGAACCGGGCGAACTGGTTGGCCAGGCCGATGTTGACGTCGCGGTAGGTGGTCTCGGCGAGCTTGGCGAGCTCGGACGCCTCCGCCGTACCGAGGTCCCAGACGCCGTTGGGGCGCGGCAGGTCCTCGCGGTCGTCGAAGTCGAGCACGGCCTCGTAGAACTCGACGCCGCGCCGGGCGGACGCCTCGTCGATGCCTCCGACGAGCTTGGGGTAACGGCGCAGGTCGGAGAAGACCCGGCCGGTCAGCACGCGCTCCGGGGAGAAGACCAGGTGGAAGTCCTCGCCCGGGGTGAGACCGGAGCCCTCGGCGAGCATCGGCGCCCAGCGGGTGCGGGTGGTGCCGACGGGCAGCGTGGTCTCGTAGCTGACCAGGGTGCCCGGCTTCAGCCCCGCGGCGATCGCCTTGGTGGCATTGTCCATCCAGCCGAAGTCCGGGGTGCCCTCGGCGTCCACGAAGAGCGGGACGACGACCACGACGGCGTCGGACGCGGCGACCGCGGCCGTGGTGTCCGTCGTCGCGGAGAGCAGCCCGGCGCCCACCGTCTCCTTGAGCTTGACGTCCAGGTCGTGCTCGCCGGGGAACGGCTCGGTGGCCGCGTTGACCAGCTCGACGACCTTCTCGTTGACGTCCGCGCCGATGACCGTGTGGCCCTTGGCGGCGAACTGCACGGCGAGCGGAAGCCCGATCTTGCCGAGCGCGACTACACAGATGTTCATCGGTGTTACTTCCTCTTCCGACCGGACAGCTTGCGGCGCAGCCGCGCCAGCGTCCCGGACTTGGTCTCCCACAGCGGGGCCGTCGTGATCACGAGCCGGCCCTTGGTGTTCGGATTCGCGGCGACGCGATACGGGACGACTCGCCCCCATCGGCGTGCCAGCGGCATCGGCAGCCCGTCGGTGCGTACGGGGATCTCGTACGTCGAGCCCGCCACGTCGGCGTAGACCCGGACTCCCCGCTTGGCCTTGACGGGCTGGATCGGGATGCGGGCGCTCAGCAGGGTCCCGCGGTCGTCGCCCACGGTCTCCCTGACGAACTCGCCGACCGCCTCGGGGCGTCGGGCGTCCTTGGACATCCGCAGCGCTCCCGGCTTGTCCGCGCTCTTGGGCATCGCACCCTGGACCAGCGCGACCACGGCCGAGGACGTGTCGCCGATGATGCCGAGCCGCACCTTCAGGGCGAGCGACAGCTCCGCCCCGTCCTGCTCCCACGCGGCCGACTCCAGCTCGGTCCCCTTGGAGAGCCTGCCCGGCACCGCCTCGCCGAGCACCTCGTAGAAGCGGTCGGCCAGGCCGACGGCGTCGTCCCGGAAGCCGGGGTAGGAGGCGAAGGCCCGGTCGTCCTCCAGGAAGAAGGGCGGTGCGCCGTGCTCGGTCTCCTCCGCGATGGCGCGGCTGAGCTCGTCGACGGCGCCGCGCTGGGCGAGACCGAAGCGCACCCGTCGCGTCACTCCCGTACCGTCGCGCAGACCGTCGGTGTAGTACGCGTCGATCAGGACGGCCAGACCCTCGCACACCAGGCGCTTGGTGCCGGTGTCGAGGGCGGGGAAGTCCTTCTGCAGAAGCTTGGACAGCTCCCAGTCGAAGTGCCGCTTGAAGACGGCGTCGCGCTGCGGTCCGGGCTCGATGAGACCGGCCGTGTGCTTCATGATCTTCGCGGTGCACCGGAGCCGGGCCAGATGATCGGCCCGGTAGGTGATGTTGCTCGCGTCGCCGCGCTTGACCGCGTAGTAGTACGTGTAGTCGGAGAGCACGGAGATCTTGCGGGCCCGGACGCACGCCTCGATCGTGAACGGCTGGTCGCTGCCGACCGGCAGGTCCTCCGGGAAACGGAGCCTGTGTTTCTCCACCAGTTCGCGGCGGAAGAGCTTGGTGTTGGCCAGCGTGTACGGAAGAGCCGACGCGTAGAGGCTGATATCCGGATTGTTCCCGGAATACAGCTTCTGGTGGACATAGCGGCCGTTCGTTCCGACCATCTTGCCGATGACCACATCGGATTCGTGCTCGTCGGCGCAGGCCACCATCCGCTCCAACGCCTCTTCACCGAGATAGTCGTCGGAACCGATGAAGTAGACATAACGTCCGGTGGCGATCTCCAGAGCCCGATTGCTGGGAGCGGCCGGCCCGCCGGAATTCTCCTGGTGAATGACCTTGACCGTGTCCGGGTAAAGCGCCGCGAAACGGTCCAGTTCCTGCCCGCTGTCGTCGGTGGACCCGTCGTCCACCGCGATCACTTCGAGCCGTTCCCGTCCGATGCTCTGCCCCACGAGCGAATTCAGGCACTCGGTGAGATACGGCATGGTGTTGTAGACGGCTACGACGACGGTGACAGCCGGTTCGGTCAACTGGCCACACCCTCAAGCGGTACGTCCAGGGCCTTCAGCGATACCGCGAGTCCGGTCGACGCCGATTCGAGCACGGCGGCGGCCACCTCGACGGTACGCAGGCCCTGACGCAAGGTGCAGATGTCGGACGACTTGCCCTGAACGGCGTCCCGGAAGAGCTCGTGCTCGACAAGCAGCGGCTCGCGCTTCGGGATGGCGTAGCGGATCATGTCGCCCTCGGAGACCCCGCGGAACGCGCGCAGCGCCTCCCACTCGGTGGTCACCGACGCGTTCGAGTGGAACGTGAGGTCGGCGGTGAGGGTGTCGGCGATGAAGCAGCCGCGCTCACCGGTGACCGAGGTGAACCGCTCCTTGAGCGGGCTCAGCCAGTTGACCAGGTGGTTGACCATCGTGCCGTCGGAGAGCTGGCCCACGGCGGAGACCATGTCCTCGTGCGGGCGGCCGGACTTCGACACGGTGTGGGCCGCGATCGAGTTGTACGTCTGACCGGTCACCCACCCCGTCAGGTCGATGTCGTGGGTGGCGAGGTCCTTGACCACACCGACGTCGGCAATCCGGTGCGGGAAGGGGCCCTGGCGCCGGGTCACGACCTGGTACACATCGCCGAGCTCGCCGGCCTCCAGCCGGGTGCGCAGCGAGCGCAGGGCCGGGTTGCAGCGCTCGATGTGGCCGACACCGGCCACCAGGTCACGCGACTCGAAGGCGTCGACGAGGCGGCGGGCGCCCTCGACGGTGTCCGCCAGCGGCTTCTCGATCAGCGCGCAGACACCGGCGTCGGCCAGTTGCAGGCCGACTTCCTCGTGCAGTCCGGTGGGGCAGGCCACGACCGCGTAGTCGATGCCGAGGCCGATGAGTTCCTCGACGGTCGACAGGACGGGGGCGCCCTGCGCCCAGCCGTTCTTGTCCCCCATCGGGTCGACGACGCCGACCAGGTCCACGCCCTCCAGGCCGGCGAGCACCCGGGCGTGGTGGCGGCCCATGGAACCGAGGCCGATGAGTCCGGCCTTCAGTACGGCGGTCACAGGTTCTCCCCCAGTGCGTTCACGGCGGCGGCGATGCGCTCCAGGTCGCTCTCGCCGAGCGACGGGTGGACGGGCAGCGAGACGACCTCGGCGGCGGCGCGCTCGGTCTCCGGCAGGTCCCAGGTGCGGCCGGCCTTCTGGTCCGGCTCCCAGTAGGGCTTCAGCCGGTGGATCGGCGTCGGGTAGTAGACCGCGTTGCCGATGCCCGCCTCGGTGAGCTTCGCCATCGCGGCGTCCCGGTCGCCCAGCACCCGGATCGTGTACTGGTGGTAGACGTGCCGGGCGCCCTCGGCCACCGGCGGGGTCACCACGTTCGGGGCGGTGATGTGCGCGTCGAGGTACGCCGCGTTGGCCCGGCGCCGCTCGGTCCAGCCGTCGAGCTTGGTCAGCTGTACGCGGCCGACGGCGGCGGCCACGTCCGTCATACGCATGTTGGCGCCGACGATCTCGTTGGCATACCGCTGCTCCATGCCCTGGTTGCGCAGGAGGCGCAGGGTGCGGGCGGTCTCGGCGTCGGCCGTGGTGACCATGCCGCCTTCGAGCGAGTGCATGTTCTTGGTCGGGTAGAAGCTGAAGGTGCCGCCCGCGCCGAACGCGCCGACCGGGGTTCCGTTCAGCGCCGCGGCGTGCGCCTGGCAGGCGTCCTCGACGACGGCGAGATTGTGCTTGTCCGCGATGGGCATGAGCTTGTCCATCGCCGCCGGGTGACCGTAGAGGTGCACCGGCATGATCGCGGCGGTGCGCGGCGTGATCGCGGCCTCGACCGCGGCCGGGTCGAGGCCGAAGCTGCCCGGCTCGATGTCGGCGAACACGACATCGGCGCCGACCAGACGGACCGCGTTCGCGGATGCCGCGAAGGAGAAGGAGGGGACGATCACCTCGTCGCCCGGACCGATGCCCAGGGCGAGCAGCAGCAGGTGAAGCGCCGATGTGCCGGAGTTCACGGCGACACAGTGCCGGCCGTCGACCAGGTCCGAGAAGCCTTCTTCGAAGGCCGCGACCTCGGGTCCCTGGACGACGCGGCCGCTGCGCAGCACGCGCACCGCGGCCTCGATCTCGTCTTCCCCGATGACCGGGCGGGCAGCAGGAATCGGCTGCTCGTTGATGCTCGTCATGGACGTCCTCCTTGAACACCGCAAGAGCTCTTGACAGGCAGAGGTCTGGGGTGCGGGGACGTCTCACGAGGCCGCGCCCAACCCCACCGGCGCAATGCCGACGCCCTGCCGAGGATTCTGGGTCCGGTCTGTCCATCACCGGGCCGGTCACCGATTGTAGTTTCTGTTAAGAACAGCTACAGGACAGCGACCGCCGTCACATTATCAGGGATTTCTCGGCCGATTTCGGGCCCGTTAACCCGTGCTTGCATCAGTTCTGAAACAAAACCTGTGTCCCGCCCCAAAGTGATCGGGACGGGACACAGGAGATGAACTAACGGTTACGGATTCGTCAGCTGTCGGACGGCACACCCTCCGCGGACGGCGCCGAAGCGGTCACGGAAGGCGACGACTGCTCTGCGGCAACCGTCTTCTTCGTGGCCTTCTTCGCGGTCGTCTTCTTCGCGGCGGTCTTCTTGGCGACCGTCTTCTTCGCAGCCGTCTTGGTGGCGGTGGCCTTCTTGGCCGTCGCCTTCTTGGCCGTCTTGCGCGCCGTCTTCTTCGCCGGGGCCTCCGGGGCTTCCGCCTCGGTCTGCGCACCGTCGGCCGGGGCCTCGGGCTCGGGCGTGGTCGTCACGACGACGACCGCCGACTCGTCGGTACCCGCGGGCGAGCCCGCCGGGGCGGTGGCCTTACGGGTCGCCCGGCGCCGGGCACGCGGCGGGGCTGCCGGGGTCTCGGTGACCTCGGCCGCGGGGGCCTCGGCGACCGGGGTCTCGGCGGCCGGCGCCTCGACGACCGGGTCCTCGACGGCGACCGGGTCCGTGGTGGGCTCGGCCGGCCGGACCGGCTCCGCCGCCTCGGCCTGCTTGGGCGAACCCGCCGGGGCGGACGCCTTCCGGGTCGCGCGGCGACGCGTCCGGCCCTGCGGAGCCGCCTCGGCCTCGGGGGCCGGAGCGGCCTCCGGGGTCTCGACGACCGGCTCGGGCTCGGGCCGCTCCTCGGCGACCGGGGCACTCCCGGTCACCGGGGCGGGAGCGGCGGCGGCCTTCGGGGCGCCGGCCGGAGCCGTCGCCTTACGGGTCGCACGCCGACGGCCGCGGCCGCGCGTGGCGGCCGCCTCGGCCTCGGCCGGGCTGCTGTACAGCTCCTCGTCCGGGACGAACTCCGGCTCGGGCAGCGCCACCGGGGCGGCGACCTCGGCAGCCAGCTCGGCCTCGGACTCGGCCGCGTGCTCGTGCTCCGCCTCGTGCTCGGCGTGCTCCGTGTGCTCGGTGAACTGACCGCTCTCGTGGTCGTGCTCCTGGCCCGAGCCGCCGCGGCGCTTCTTGGAACGCTTGCCACCGCCACCGCCACCGCCGACGGACGTCGGCTGCTCCATGTGCACGATCACACCGCGTCCGTTGCAGTGGACACAGGTCTCGGAGAAGGACTCCAGCAGACCCTGGCCCACCCGCTTGCGGGTCATCTGGACCAGGCCCAGCGAGGTGACCTCGGCGACCTGGTGCTTCGTACGGTCCCGGCCCAGGCACTCCAGCAGTCGCCGCAGCACCAGGTCCCGGTTGGACTCCAGCACCATGTCGATGAAGTCGACGACGACGATGCCACCGAGGTCGCGCAGCCGCAGCTGACGCACGATCTCCTCGGCCGCCTCCAGGTTGTTCTTGGTGACGGTCTCTTCCAGGTTGCCGCCCTGGCCGGTGAACTTGCCGGTGTTGACGTCGACGACGACCATCGCCTCGGTCTTGTCGATCACCAGCGAGCCGCCGCTCGGCAGATAGACCTTGCGGTCCAGCGCCTTCATCAGCTGCTCGTCGATCCGGTACGTCGCGAAGACGTCGACCTCGGAGGTCCACCGCGACAGGCGGTCCGTCAGATCCGGGGCCACGTGCGAGACATAGCCGTGGATGGTCTCCCACGCGTCGTCACCGCTGACGATGACCTTCGAGAAGTCCTCGTTGAAGATGTCGCGGACGACCCGGACGGTCATGTCCGGCTCGCCGTAGAGCAGCGTCGGCGCGTTGGAGCTGCCGCTGTTCTTCGACTTCTTCTGGATCTCCTCCCACTGCTCCTGGAGCCGCTCGACATCGCGGCGCAGCTCGTCCTCGCTCGCGCCCTCGGCGGCGGTGCGCACGATGACGCCCGCGTCCTCGGGGACGATCTTCTTGAGGATGGACTTCAGCCGGGACCGCTCGGTGTCGGGCAGCTTGCGGCTGATCCCGGTCATCGAGCCCTCGGGCACGTACACCAGGTAGCGGCCGGGCAGCGAGACCTGGCTGGTCAGGCGGGCGCCCTTGTGACCGATCGGATCCTTCGTCACCTGGACGAGGACCGACTGGCCGGACTTCAGCGCGGTCTCGATACGGCGCGGCCCGTGGGCCATGCCGAGCGCCTCGAAGTTGACCTCACCGGCGTACAGGACGGCGTTGCGGCCCTTGCCGATGTCGACGAAGGCGGCCTCCATGGACGGCAGAACGTTCTGCACCTTGCCCAGGTAGACGTTGCCGACGTAGCTGGTGGCCTGCTCCTTGTTGACGTAGTGCTCGACGAGCACGTTGTCCTCAAGGACGCCGATCTGGGTGCGCTCGCCGCTCTGGCGGACGACCATCACCCGCTCGACGGCCTCGCGGCGGGCCAGGAACTCGGCCTCGGTGATGATCGGGACGCGACGGCGGCCCTGCTCACGGCCTTCGCGGCGGCGCTGCTTCTTCGCCTCCATACGGGTCGAGCCCTTGATGGACTGGACCTCGTCGAAGCCGGTGCCGGGCTCGCGCTCTTCCTTCTTGCGGGGCTCGCGGACCTTGACGACCGTACGCTCCGGGTCGTCCTGGCCGTTCTCGGTCTCGGGGCCGGCGTCACCACTGCGACGGCGGCGACGGCGACGGCGGCGGCTGCTGCTCGAACCGGCGGGCGAGGAGTCGTTGTCCTCCTCGTCCTCCGCCTCGTCGGCGTACTGCCCCTGCTCGTCCTCGGAACGGTCGGAGCGGTCGGCATGCGTCTCGTCGCCGTGCTGCTCGGCGTCGTCCGCGTCGTTGATCTCACCGCGGCGACGACGGCGGCCACCGCGACGGCGACGGCGCGAGGGCCGGTCACCGTACTCGTCGGAGTCCTCGCCCTCGCCCTCGTGCTCGGCGTCGGTCACGGCCTCGGGCTCGTCCTGCTCGTTGCCGGGCTCCTCGACGGGCTCCTCGACCGGGGCGGCGGGCGCGGCGGTCTGCTCGGGCTCGGCGCTCTCACCGCGACGGCGACGACGACGGCGCGAGCCGCCCTGCGACGCGGCCTCGGCGGGCGCGGCCTGCTGGACGGGCTCGGCCTCGGCCGTCACCTGCTCCTCGGCCTCGTCGCTCTCGTCGTACGGCGCGACCGAACCGGCCGCGGCAGCGGCGGCAGCGGCGGTCTCGGGGGTCTGGAACATCGGCTCGGCGAAGACCGGCGCCTGGAAGACGGCCACGGCGGGACGCGCCGCACGGCGGCCCTTGCGGGTGGGCTCCTCGACCTTGCCGGTGAACTCCGGCCTGCCTGCGGCGGCGGTGGCCCGACGGCGCTGACGGCCGCGCGGCGCGGCCTCCTCGACCTCTTCGGTCTCGGCCGCCAGCTCCTCGGCGACCGCCTCGGGAAGGCTCTCGCCGGTCTCGGCCGCCAGGTCCTCGGAGGGCGCTTCGGTGACCTGCGGGGCTCCGGCGGGGGAGGTCGCCTTGCGGGAGGCACGACGACGGCCACGGGGAGCTACCGGCTCCTCGACCGCCTCGACGGGCTCCGCTACGGCCTCGGCCACGGGCTCCACGATCTCGACGGCGGGCTCCGCCGCGGCGGCCTGCGGCGCACCGGCCGGGGCCGACGCACGGCGCCGGGCACGGGCGCGGGGCGCTGCCGGGGCTGCCTGCGGTTCCTCGACGGCTTCGGCGGGCTCCTCGACGGCCTCGGGCTCGGCGGCCACGGCCTCCTCGACCACGACGGCGGCCTCGGCGGTCTGCGGGGCTCCGGCGGGGGAGGTCGCCTTGCGGGAGGCACGACGACGGCCACGGGGGGCCACCGGCTCCTCGACCGCCTCGACGGGCTCCACGACGGCCTCGGCCACGGGCTCCACGATCTCGGCGGCGCTCTCCACGGCCTCGGGGGTCTGCGGGGCACCCGCCGGAGCGGTCGCCTTGCGGACCGCACGGCGGCGGGCACGCGGCGCGGGGGCTTCGGCGGGCTCGGGCTCGGCCGGGGCCGCTGCCTCCACGGGCGCGGGCTCGGCGGCGCTCTCCACGGTCTCGGCGGTCTGCGGGGCACCCGCCGGAGCGGTGGCCTTACGGACCGCGCGGCGGCGTGTGCGCGCCGGGGGCGCGGCCTCGTCCGGCGCGGTGTCCGCGGCTTCGACGGCCGGTATGGCCGGCGTCATGTCTTCGGCGCCCGTGCCCGGTGCGCCCGCCGTGGGCGGGCCTGCGGGGCGGGAAGCCGCGCGGCGCCTGCGGCGCGGCGGCAGCTTGTCGCCGGGGGTGTCGTCTTCGCTGTTTCCGGTCGTACCGGGTTCGTTCGACTCAAGCATGCGGGCGGTTCTCCCGTCACGCTCCCGGGCGCCGCGTCTGATTCCGGTTCGGCACGGTACGCATGTGGTGCGATACCGCCGTCCGGGGCGCGGGCGCCGCACAGGAGCTGATGTCTGGCTCGCCGGTTCCGTACGCGTTGTACGCACGGCCTGGCGAAAGTCTTCTGGTCAGTGCGCGGCCCGACCCAGGTGGCTCCCGAGTCCAAGGGCTGCGCTTCAACGACCGCCTTACGCGGAACCTGTACCTTCCGGCGCTGTCGCGACGGCAGCCTGTGCGACCGCTGGTTGAGCGGTCGGGGCTGCCTCGCGGTCAGGCGCGAGCGGGTCGGTCACCGTGCCGGACTCCTCGTCGAAGAGCCCCTGCGCCAGCCTGGTCACCGCTGCGGGGACCGGCGGCGCGAGGTCGGCCACAGCTCGGAGACCGGACAGGACGTCGTCGGGTCGCACGGCAGGTGTCACGTGCCGAACAACCAGCCGCAGTATCGCACAGGGCTTGTCCCCGGGCCTATCAGGCTGTGGATCAAGAGCCTGCAGGTCGGCGACGGCGGCACGGGCGTCGAAGGTCCGCATCCCGTTCTTCGCACGGCGCTGGACCTCGACGGTCCCGGCGTCGTTGAAGGCGGAAACGGCCCTGCGGGCGTCCTCGGACGTGACTCCGTCGAGACGCATCTCCCAGACGGAGGCGGTCAGCCGGTCGGCGAGACCCGAGGTACGGGCCTCCACCGCGTCGGTGACGTCGAGACCGTCCGGCAGCGACTCGTTGAGCAGGTCGCGCAGTGCGTCGGGATCACGCGCCTCGGTGAGGGCGATCTCCAGGAACTCGGCCTCGCTGCCCGTGCCGGTGGGGGCGGCATTGGCGTACGACACCTTGGGGTGGGGGGTGAAGCCCGCCGAGTACGCCATCGGCACCTCGGAGCGGCGCAGTGCCCGCTCGAAGGCCCGCTGGAAGTCTCGGTGGCTGGTGAACCGGAGGCGGCCGCGCTTGGTGTAGCGCAGGCGGATGCGCTGCACTGCCGGTGCGGGCGGCGGGCCTTCGGGCTGTCGCTTGCCCAGTGGTTCTTCTCCTCGGTGCGGGGCGGGCGCGGTGGCGCGCCGCCCACGAAATACGGGTGGCCCCGGGGTGCCCGTACCGGCTCACCCCCGCTTGGTGAATCCTTCTCCGAGCGGGGAGATCTCTGGTGCCTGCGCCGCGCTGGGGACAGTCGTTGTCTGTTGCGCACCACCCAGCGTACGCGCAGCAACCACGCCCTGTTCCCCGGCCCGGGGGTCCGGCCCTCCCCCGACCAGTGCCCGCCAGGCGTCCCGCCGGGCCTGCCGGACGCTCTCGCGGGCCGCGCGCAGGGCGCCGCGTGCGGCCCGTCCGGCCTCCACGGCGGCCCGCTTGGCGGGGGCCCAGACCGCGTCACGCACGAAATGTCCGACCGGGGTGCACACGGTGCGGTAGACCCAGCTCACCGGCGCGCCGATCAGATGCCGGGCCAGCCAGGCCAGGGCCCGGCCGACGGCCCGGGAGAGGTACCCGGCGACGCGCCAGGCGACCCCGATCGCGGTGCCGATCTCGCGGCAGACCGGAACGAGGACACGCGTGTACAGCCAGGAGACGGGGACGACGAGCAGCGTGCGGATCAGCCATACGCAGGCCATCGCGAGACCGTTCCCGACGGCGGCGAGACCCCGTCCCAGCAGGCCGAGCAGCCAGGAGATGCCGTGTCCGACCGGGGTGAGGACCGCCCCGTACAGCCACACCAGCGGTACGACGAGCCCGTACCGGACCACCGGCACCACCACATACCGCCACAGGCCCGCCACCGGGCGGACGAACAGCGCGGTCAGCAGCCATCCCAGCGCGGTGCCGATGCCGCGTCCGGCCGGGGCCAGCAGCGAGTGGTACAGCCGGCGGAGCCCGTGGCCCAGTGGGGTGAGAACCGCCTCGTAGAGCCACACCAGCGGTACGACGAGCCCGTACCGGACCAGCGGCACCACCAGGTAGCGCCACAGGCCGATCCAGGGCCAGACGAACAGGGCGGTGGCCAGCCACAGCAGGGCGTGGCCGAGCGGAGTGAGGACCGTGCGGTACAGCCAGGCCGACGGGATCACGACGAGTACGTCGAACAGCCACGCCAGGGCCCGGCCGAGGGGGCGCAGCAGTACCCGTTCGGCGGCGTGCCAGGTGGCGGCGAGCGCGTCCCAGACCATGCGTACGGGCAGCACGACCACCAGGACCACGATCCGTACCGGAATCCTGATCAGCGTGGTCAGACAGCCCTCGCCGGACTCGTACCGCGCGGGCGCCTGGTGCTTGCCGTATTCCATGCCGTACATGACGCGACGGCCCGGTCCGGGGTTTCCCGGACCGGGCCATCGTCACCGAGCTGTCACTCGCGCAGCCGCGGGCCGGTACGCGCCGCGCGGCCGCCGCGCTCCGTGGAGTCGGATGAGCGCCGTGGCGTCGGGTGGAGCGCCGTGGAGCTACTTCACGACCGTGAGCGGAAGCAGCTTCTTGCCGGTCGGGCCGATCTGGATGCTGGTGTCCATCTGCGGGCAGACGCCGCAGTCGAAGCACGGGGTCCAGCGGCAGTCCTCGACCTCGGTCTCGTCGAGCGAGTCCTGCCAGTCCTCCCAGAGCCAGTCCTTGTCGAGGCCGGAGTCCAGGTGGTCCCAGGGCAGGACCTCCTCGTACGTCCGCTCCCGGGTGGTGTACCAGTCGACGTCCACGCCGAATTCGGGCAGCGCCTTCTCGGCGCCGGCCATCCAGAGGTCGTAGCTGAAGTGCTCGCGCCAGCCGTCGAAACGGCCGCCGGCCTCGTAGACCGCGCGGATGACGGAGCCCACCCGGCGGTCGCCGCGCGAGAGCAGTCCCTCGACGATGCCGGGCTTGCCGTCGTGGTAGCGGAAGCCGATGGAGCGGCCGTACTTCTTGTCGCCGCGGATCTTGTCGCGGAGCTTCGTCAGCCGGGCGTCGGTCTCCTCGGCGCTGAGCTGCGGGGCCCACTGGAAGGGCGTGTGCGGCTTGGGTACGAAGCCGCCGATGGAGACGGTGCAGCGGATGTCGTTCTGGCCGGAGACCTCGCGGCCCTTGGCGATCACGTTGACCGCCATGTCACCGATCTGGAGGACGTCCTCGTCGGTCTCGGTGGGCAGGCCGCACATGAAGTACAGCTTCACCTGGCGCCAGCCGTTGCCGTACGCGGTGGAGACCGTACGGATCAGGTCCTCCTCCGAGACCATCTTGTTGATGACCTTGCGCAGGCGCTCGGAGCCGCCCTCGGGGGCGAAGGTGAGACCGGAGCGGCGGCCGTTGCGGGTCAGCTCGTTGGCCAGGTCCACGTTGAACGCGTCGACGCGGGTGGAGGGCAGCGAGAGGCCGATCTTGTCCTCGGTGTACCGGTCGGCGAGGCCCTTGGCGATCTCTCCGATCTCGCTGTGGTCGGCGGAGGAGAGGGACAGCAGGCCGACCTCCTCGAAGCCGGTGGCCTTGAGACCCTTCTCGACCATCTCGCCGATGCCGGTGATGCTTCGCTCCCGCACGGGGCGCGTGATCATGCCGGCCTGGCAGAAACGGCAGCCGCGGGTGCAGCCGCGGAAGATCTCGACGGACATCCGCTCGTGGACGGTCTCGGCGAGCGGGACCAGCGGCTGCTTGGGGTAGGGCCATTCGTCGAGGTCCATGACGGTGTGCTTGGACACCCGCCACGGCACGCCGGACCTGTTGGGCACGACCCGGCCGATGCGGCCGTCGGGGAGGTACTCGACGTCGTAGAAGCGCGGGACGTAGACACCGCCCGTCTTCGACAGCCGGAACAGCACCTCGTCACGGCCACCGGGACGGCCTTCGGCCTTCCAGGCCCGGACGATCTCGGTGATCTCCAGGACGGCCTGCTCGCCGTCGCCGATGACCGCGCAGTCGATGAACCGCGCGATCGGCTCGGGGTTGAACGCCGCGTGGCCGCCCGCGAGCACGATCGGGTCGTCGACCGTACGGTCCGCGGCCTCCAGCGGGATGCCCGCGAGGTCGAGGGCGGTGAGCATGTTGGTGTAGCCGAGCTCGGTGGAGAAGCTGAGGCCGAAGACGTCGAAGGCGCCGACGGGCCGGTGGCTGTCCACGGTGAACTGGGGGACCCGGTGCTCACGCATCAGCGCTTCGAGGTCGGGCCAGACGCTGTAGGTGCGTTCGGCGAGGACCCCTTCGCGCTCGTTGAGCACCTCGTAAAGGATCATGACGCCCTGGTTGGGGAGTCCGACCTCGTAGGCGTCGGGGTACATGAGGGCCCAGCGGACGTCGCAGCTGTCCCACTCCTTGACGGTGGAGTTCAGCTCACCGCCGACGTACTGGATGGGCTTCTGCACATGCGGGAGCAGAGCTTCGAGCTGTGGGAAGACCGACTCGGCAGACATCTCGCGAACCTTCGTGAGCTGGCAGGGGTGACCATCCAGCGTACCCCGCTGCTCAGCCCTTCAGATCCGCCCGCAACCCCGCTCCGGACGCCCTCGCCCAGGTCTCCGGCAGCTCGCGTTCGCGGGCCGCCGCCCGCGCCTCCTCCTGCCCGTGCAGCAGCCCCCAGGTGAAGGCGGACTCCCCCGCCGCGTACGCCTGGACCGCGAGGTCACGCAGGGCGTCGCGGGCGACCACGCTGTCCTGGTGGTCGCCGAGGAGCTTCTGTACGTCCTTCATCCGGCGGGCGAACCGCTTGGCGGGCCCGCCGAGCGCGGGCCGGGCCGCCTCGCCCGCGTACCGGGCGCGCTTGGCCGCCTTGCGGGCCTCGTGCAGGGCCAGGTCCCGCTCGTGGCCCGGCGGGTGTGCGAGCGCGTGGTCGATGCGGGCGGCGAGGCGGTCGTGGTCCTTCAGCACCGCGCGGGGCAGGGCCTTGCCGGGTGACCGGGCGGCGTCGGGCAGCAGGGGCGGGTCGGCGAGGAGCGCGTCGAGGGAGTCCAGCAGGGTGAGGTAGCGCTGTCCGTCGAGTACGGCGACGATCCTGCGGCGCGAGCCCGCGCGACGGGCCGTCGACCAGATCCGCAGCCGGCCGCGGACCGGGCCGAGGCGCAGGGTGAGGGGCAGCGCGGCGAGGGCGGCGCTCAGCCGTTCGTCGAGGACTTCCTGGTCGCGGTCGACGCCCAGCTCCGCGGCCAGCCACTTCAGCTCCTCGCCCACCGGGTCGGTGAGCGTGCGGTCCAGAATCCTGCGGTACGTCCTGAAGGCGCTGCGCAGCCGGCGGGTGGCGACGCGCATCCGGTGCACGGAGTCGGGGAGGCCGCGGCGTACGGCGGGGTCGAGGGTGATGATCGCGTCGGTCTGTTCGCGTACGAAGGCCAGGATGTGGTCGCCCGCGGTGGCCTTCGCGAGGCTGCTCGCTGCTTTCCCGGGTGCTTTCCCGGAAGCTTTCCCGGGTGCTTTCCCGCGGTCGTTCTCGTGCTTGCTCTCGTGGCTGCTCTCGTGCTCGCTCTCGCGGTGCCCGGTCCTCGGGGCCGTCTCGTCGAGGGCTCTGGCCAGCTTGGAGGAGGACGCCGAGGGGCGCACCCCGGCCTTGCGCAGCCGCCGCTCGACCACGTCCAGGAAGGCGGGGTCGCCGTCGTCGGCCAGTTCGACCTCGATCTCGGTCCATGCCGCGGTGGCACCGCCGCCGTCCTCGGTGAGCCGTTCGGCCCGGACCTCGTCGATGCTGAGCTCGGCGAGAAGGGCGCCGTCGGCGTCGAGCAGATGGTGGACGTCGCGGGCGGAGCGCAGCCGGACGACGGGGACGAGCGCGGCGTGGCGGACCCGGGAGCGCAGCAGCGCGGCGAGGCCGTCCGGCAGGGTGTCGGCGAGCGGGGCCCCGATCTCGTCCCGGATGCCGGAGGCGACGGGGAACTTCAGGTGCCAGCCCTCGTCGTCGCCGCCGGTCCTGCGTCGCAGGGTGAGGGAGGCGGCGGCGAGGCGGAGGTCGTCGGTGTCGTAGTAGACGGCGTCGAGTTCGCGGACGCCCCGGTGGGCGACCTCGAAGACCCCGGCCGCGCGGGTCAGGTCGGGCAGCCGGGTCTCGGGAGTCGCTTCGTACTTCCGCTCGATCTCACGCTTCGAGTCCGCCATGTACCGAATCTAGACGCGTTGTCCGCAGATGGGGAGGGGTGTGGAGGAAATCCCGCACGGCTCAGGCCGTTATCGGCCGCTGCACCCTGATCGACTGCAACAGCCCGATCGCCACCCAGACGGCGAACATCGAGGACCCTCCGTACGAAACGAACGGCAGCGGCAGACCCGCCACCGGCATGATGCCGAGCGTCATCCCGATGTTCTCGAACGCCTGGAAGGCGAACCAGGCGATGATGCCCGCGGCCACGATCGTGCCGTACAGCTCGGTGGTCTCGCGGGCGATCCGGCAGGCGCGCCACAGGACGACACCGAGCAGGACGAGGATCAGTCCGGCGCCGAGGAAGCCCAGCTCCTCACCGGCGACGGTGAAGACGAAGTCGGTCTGCTGCTCGGGGACGAACTGGCCGGTGGTCTGGGTGCCCTCGAACAGCCCGGTGCCGGTGAGGCCGCCGGAGCCGATCGCGATGCGGGCCTGGTTGGTGTTGTAGCCGACGCCCGCCGGGTCCAGCGCCGGGTTGGCGAAGGCCGCGAAGCGGGCGATCTGGTAGTCGTCGAGCAGACCGAGCTGCCAGATGGAGACGGCTCCCGCGGTGCCCGCGCCGAGGAGTCCGAAGACCCAGCGGTTGGACGCCCCGGATGCCAGCAGCACGCCGAGCACGATGACGGCCATGACCATCACCGAGCCGAGGTCCGGCATCAGCATCACGACGGCCATCGGGATGACCGCCAGGCCCAGGGCCTTGGCGACCGTCCGGTGGTCGGGGTGCAGCTGGTCGCCCGCGTCGACGCGGGCGGCGAGCAGCATCGCCATGCCCAGAATGATGGTGATCTTGGTGAACTCGGAGGGCTGGAGGGAGAATCCGCCGCCGATGATGATCCACGCGTGGGCGCCGTTGACCGTGGCGCCCAGCGGGGTGAGGACGGACAGGACCAGGAGCACCGAGAGCCCGTAGAGGATCGGGACGGCCCCGCGCAGGGTGCGGTGGCCGAGCCAGATCGTGCCGATCATCAGCGCGAGGCCGATGCCGGTGTTCAGGGCGTGCCGGAAGAAGAAGTAGTACGGGTCGCCGTGGGTGAGCGTGTCGCGGTTGCGGGTGGCGGACCAGACGAGCAGTGAGCCGATGAAGGAGAGTGCGAGCGCCGAGCCGAGCAGTGGCCAGTCCAGCCGCCGCACGACGGAGTCACGGGCGGTGAGCTTGGCCCAGGAGCCGCGCTCGGGGGCGTACCGCGAGACGGAGAAGCCGCCGGCCATCAGTCCCGCCTTCCCGGTGCACCGGCGAGCGCCTGCTGTCCCGCTTGGACCGGCGGCTCGGGGGTGTACGGCTTGATGTTCGGGGAGTCGATCGAGCCGTCGGGCTGGATCTTCGGGAGCGCCTTCTGCGGCTTGGGCAGGAGGGCCTTCTTCGGGTCCTGCTTGCCTGCGGCGTCGAGACCGTAGAGGGCGTTGTAGATGTTGCGCACGGCGGGCCCGGAGGCACCGGAGCCGGTGCCGCCCTGGGAGATCGTCATGACGATCGAGTAGTCCTTGGTGTACGTGGCGAACCAGGAGGTCGTCTGCTTGCCGTAGACCTCGGCGGTGCCGGTCTTGGCGTGCATCGGGATCTTGTCCTGGGGCCAGCCGCCGAACCGCCATGCGGCCGAGCCCCGGGTCGCGACACCCGCGAGGGCTTCGTCTATTTTGTCGCGCGTGTCTCCGGTGAAGGGGAGCTTGCCGTGCGACTCGGGCTTGATCTCCTGGACGGTCCGGCCGTCGCCGCTGACGATCGCCTTGCCGACGGTCGGGTTGTACAGGGTGCCGCCGTTGGAGATGGCGCCGTAGATGGTCGCCATCTGGATCGGGGTGACGAGGGTGTCGCCCTGGCCGATCGAGTAGTTGACGGAGTCACCGGCGCGCATCTTGTTGCCT
The DNA here is from genome assembly GCF_001905125.1 of Streptomyces sp. TSRI0281. Taxonomy (GTDB): domain Bacteria; phylum Actinomycetota; class Actinomycetes; order Streptomycetales; family Streptomycetaceae; genus Streptomyces. Next base: position 50,308 of record NZ_LWLE01000023.1, read on the forward strand.
TCGAGGCAGTTCTCGTACGCGATCTGCTCGACGTACGTGCCGCCCTTCTTGCCCTGCTTGCACCAGGCGTCCTTGTTCGCCTTGAAGAAGTCCTGCTTCCACTTGCGGTCGGGGACCCGGCCGGTGACCTCGTTGGGGAGGTCGACGCCGGTCTCCTTGCCGAGGCCGAACTGGTGGGCGGTCCGGTAGAACCAGTCCTTGGCGTTCTTCTTCGGCTGGGTGCCGCCGTCCTTCTGCCACTCCCGGTGCGCGAGGCCGTAGTAGACGGTGTCGCAGGAGACCTCCAGGGCGCGGCCGATGCTGATGCTGCCGTAGCCCTGGGACTCGAAGTTCTTGAAGGTCTGGCCGCCGATGGAGTACGAGCTGGGGCAGGGGTAGTTGCCGTCGAAGTCGTAGCCCGCGTTGACCGCGGCGGTGGAGGAGATCACCTTGAAGATCGAGCCGGGGGCGGCCTGCCCCTGGATGGCCCGGTTCAGCAGCGGGAAGTTGGACTTCTTGCTGGTGAGCTTGGTGTAGTCCTTGCCGGAGATGCCGCCGACCCAGGAGTTCGGGTCGTAGGTGGGCAGGGACGCCATCGACACGATCCGGCCGGTCTTGGCCTCCATGACGACGACGGCGCCGGAGTCGGCCTTGTAGTTCACCCCGGTGTTGCGGTCGAGTTCCTTGCGGGCCGTCTCCATGGCCTTGTTCAGCTCGTACTCGGCGACCGCCTGGACGCGGGCGTCGATGGAGGTGACGACGCTCGCGCCGGGCTCCGCCTTGTCGTTCGCCGCCTGGCCGATGACCCGGCCGAGGTTGTCGACCTCGTAGCGGGTGACCCCCGCCTTGCCGCGCAGCGCCTTGTCGTAGGTGCGCTCCAGGCCGGAGCGGCCGACCTGGTCGGAGCGGAGGTAGGGCGACTCGGTGTCCTGGGCCTTGGTGATCTCTTCGTCGGTGACCGGTGAGAGGTAGCCGAGGACCTGGGCGGTGTTGGCCTTGCCTGGTGCGGCGTAGCGGCGTACGGCGGTGGGTTCGGCGGTGATGCCGGGGAAGTCCTCGGCGCGCTCGCGGATCTGGAGGGCCTGCTGGGTGGTGGCCTCGTCGGTGACCGGGATCGGCTGGTACGGCGATCCGTTCCAGCAGGGCTGCGGGGTCTTCGCGTCGCAGAGCCGGACCTTGTCGAGGACGTCCTTGGGCTTCATGTCCAGGACCTCGGCGAGCCGGGTGAGGACGCTGTTGCCCTTGTCGTCCATCTTCATCAGCTCGGTGCGGCTGGCGGAGACGACGAGGCGGGTCTCGTTGTCGGCGAGCGGTACGCCGCGGGCGTCCAGGATAGAGCCGCGGACGGCGGGCTGGACGACCTGCTGGACGTGGTTGTTCTTGGCCTCGTCGGTGTATTCCTGGCCGTTGCGGATCTGGAGGTACCAGAGGCGGCCGCCGAGGGTGAGCAGCAGGGAGAAGACGAGGACCTGAATGACGATGAGCCGGATCTGGACCCGCTGGGTCCGGCCGGTCTCGGGGATGTTGCTCACGGGGCGCCCCCGGTGGTGGTCCGGCTGGGGGTACGGGGGGTGTCCCCCGGGAAGTGCGGCCTCACAGGCGCTTGACCCCCTTGATCCTTCCCGCGCGTGCGGCGCGGTTGCGGGCCGCCTTGACGCGCAGTCCGCCGCGCTGGCTGCCGATCCGCAGCCCGGTGCCCGAGGCGAGCCACCCGGCGGCGACATCGCCGCCGGAGGAGGACTCGGCCAGCGGGTCGTTCTCGGTGCGTCTGGCGAGGGCCATGATCAGCGGCACGGTGAACGGCGCCAGCAGCAGGTCGTAGATCGCGGCGGTGAACAGCAGGCTGCCCAGGCCCACATGGCGGGCGGCCGTGTCACCGACGAGGGCGCCGACCCCGGCGTAGAGCAGGGTCGAGCCGATGGCCGCGGCGACCACGACGGCCATCGGGGCGAGCGCCGACTTGAGCTGTCCGTTCTCCGGCCGGGCCAGGCCCGCGAGGTAGCCGATGATGCACAGCACCAGGGCGTAGCGCCCGGCGGCGTGGTCGGCGGGCGGTGCCAGGTCGGCGAGGAGGCCCGCGCCGAAGCCGATGAGTGCGCCGCTGACGTGCCCGTACACGAAGGCGAGTCCGAGGACGGTGAGCAGCAGGAGGTCGGGGACGGCGCCGGGGAGCTGGAGCCGGGCGAGTACGGAGACCTGGACGACGAGGGCGACCACGACCAGCGTGACGGAGAGCAGAGTCCGGTTGAAGCGCATGGGAATCAGCCCTGCTCCTGGTCGTTTACCGCGTTGTCGGGATTACCGGCGCCGTCGGGATCGGCCGCGTTGTCGGCGTTCCCGGTGGTATTGCCGTCGGTATTTCCTGTGGCGTTTCCGGTGTTCCCCGCCGGATTGTCCGTGCCCTTGCCGGTGGGCTTCGTGCCGGGCTTCTCGTTGATGTTCCCGACGACCTTTCCACCGGGGCCGACGAGATCGCCGTTCGGCTGGACGGTGACGGTGACCGTGGGGGTGGGCTTCGGCTTGGCGGGCTTCTTCGGCAGGACCATGTCGCGGGGGTCCTCGCGCGGGGCCTGGACCACGATGCCGACGATGTCGAGCTTGGTGAAGCCGACGTACGGCTTCACATAGACGGTCCGGGTCAGATCACCGCCGGACGGGTCGACGCGGACGACCTCGCCGACCGGGACGCCGGGCACGAAGGGCTTGTCCTTGCTGGAGCCGAAGGTGACCAGGCGGTCGCCCTTCTTCACCTTGGCCTTACCGTTGAGGAACTGGACCGACAGCGGCCGGGAGCCCTGGCCGGTGGCGAAGCCGAGTTCGTCGGTCTTCTCCATCCGGGTGCCGACGGTGAAGTCGGGGTCGTTGGCGAGCAGGACGGTCGCGGTGTCCGGGCCGACGGTGGTGACCCGGCCGACCAGTCCCTGGCCGTTGAGCACCGTCATGTCCCGCTTGACGCCGTCGTTGCTTCCGGCGTCGATGGTGATCGTCCAGGAAAAGCCCTGGGCCGCTCCTATGGCGATGACCTCGGCGCCCTTGATGCCGTACTGCCCGGCGCCCGCGTTCTTCATCATGGCGTCGAGCTGGCGGACCCGGCTGTTGTTGCGGTCGTCGCTGCCGAGCCTGGCCTTCAGTGCGGCGTTCTCCCGCTCCAGGGCGGCGATCCGGTCATGCCGGTCACCGGAGTCCCGTACGGCGCCGATGGCGTTGCCCACCGGGTCGACGGCTGCCGCCACCCCGTTCTCGACCGGTCCGAAGACCGTCGCGGCGGCCTGCCGGGCGCCGTCCACCGGTGACTCCTCGCCGCCGCGGATATCCACCGTAATCAAAGCGAATGCGATGGCGATCAGCAGCACCAGGAGCAGCCGGCTCTCTCGTGTGTCCCTCACGTGCGGCGGCCGTGCCTTCCTCGTCGGAATGTTCGTGCCTGTATATCAACGATCCGACGTACGGAACGGCAGCGTCCGCACGTCGGATCGTGGAGTTTCTACCGTCGGGGCTGGGCGTCCAGCACCTGCTGGAGCGCCTCGAACTCCTCGACGCACTTGCCCGATCCGAGGGCCACCGAGTCCAGCGGGTCCTCGGCGATGTGGATCGGCATGCCCGTCTCGTGGCGCAGCCGCTCGTCGAGTCCGCGCAGGAGCGCGCCGCCGCCGGTGAGGACGATGCCGCGGTCCATGACGTCGCCGGAGAGTTCCGGCGGGCACTTGTCGAGCGTCGTCTTCACGGCGTCGACGATCGCGTTGACCGGCTCCTCGATGGCCTTGCGGACCTCGGTCGCGGAGATCACGACGGTCTTGGGCAGCCCGGAGACCAGGTCGCGCCCGCGGATCTCGGTGTGCTCGTCCTTCTCCAGCTCGAACGCGGAACCGATCGTGATCTTGATCTGTTCGGCGGTGCGCTCACCGAGGAGGAGGGAGTACTCCTTCTTGATGTGCTGGATGATCGCGTTGTCCAGCTCGTCCCCGGCCACCCGGATCGACTGGGCAGTGACGATTCCGCCGAGCGAGATCACGGCGACCTCGGTGGTGCCGCCACCGATGTCGACGACCATGTTCCCGGTGGCCTCGTGGACCGGCAGACCGGAGCCGATGGCCGCGGCCATGGGCTCCTCGATGATGTGCACCTGGCGCGCGCCGGCCTGCGTCGATGCCTCGATGACGGCGCGTCGCTCGACCCCGGTGATACCGGAGGGCACGCAGACGACGACCCGCGGGCGGGCCAGGTAGCGGCGCTTGTGGATCTTGAGGATGAAGTAGCGGAGCATCCGCTCCGTGATCTCGAAGTCGGCGATCACGCCGTCCTTCAGCGGCCGTACGGCAACGATGTTGCCCGGCGTACGGCCGATCATCTTCTTCGCCTCGGAGCCGACCGCGAGGATGCCGCCGGTGTTGGTGTTGATGGCCACGACGGACGGCTCGTTCAGAACGATGCCGCGCCCCCTGACGTACACCAGCGTGTTGGCAGTCCCGAGGTCGATAGCCATGTCACGGCCGATGAACGACATTGAGTTCCCCTTGTTCCCCATGAGGATGCGTCGGGCCTTCCCAAGAAGCGATAGTGGCTTGTTTTGGTAGGCGATGTTGGCGCTGCGGGCGTGGAAGCTTCCATCGTAGTGCCGTATGCACGGACACAGCGCGAGGGTCCTTCGCCATGATGAGCGGAACGGGTTCCCGTTCTACCCATGGTGACGTTACGTCGGAGGAATGCGTTCCCGCGATCTCGAACCCTATGCCGAAGGGCGACCGAATTACTTCGGTCGCCCCAGGTCATGAGCGCTGTTTGGCCGATCCCAGGTCAGGAAAGTCCCGGAAAGAACAGCTTCAGTTCTCGCTCTGCGGACTCCTCGGAGTCCGAGGCGTGGATGAGGTTCTCCCTGGTGATCGTGCCGAAGTCGCCACGGATCGAGCCGGGCGCGGCGGCGATCGGGTCGGTGGGGCCGGCCAGGGCACGTACACCCTCGATGACTCGCTCGCCTTCGGCCACAAGGGCGACGACGGGGCCGGATGCCATGAACTCCACGAGCGGCTCGTAGAACGGGCGGCCCTTGTGCTCGCCGTAGTGCTGCTCCAGCGTCCCCTCGTCGAGCGTACGCAGCTCCAGCGCGGTGATCTGCCAGCCGGCCTTGCGCTCGATACGGCCGACGATCTCGCCGATCAGCCCACGCCTGACGGCGTCCGGCTTCAGAAGGACGAGGGTGCGCTGAGTCATGTACGGCTCCTTGCAGGCATACGGTGCGGTGAGGCGAGATTACAGGGGTACGGGAACGGCCCGACGACCGGGTTACGCAGCGTCATCCCCAGGCCCACGATTGGGCTCCCGGAGCCCCGCGACCGGGCGGGCCGCCCGGTCTCAGGCCGGGGCCTCGGTGGTCTCCTGCGCCGCCCACCGGGCCTTCGCCTCGTCGATCTTCCGGCCGTAGTGCACCGAGGCCCACCACAGGCCGCCGAAGGCCAGACCGAGGATGAACATCATCGGGACCACGAAACCGCTCAGCACCAGCGCGATCTGGAGCGCCCAGCCGAGCTGTACGCCGCCGGGGCGGGTGATCACGCCGCACAGCAGCACGGACAGCGCCATGCCGATGCCGCAGACCGTCCAGACCGTGGCCGACGTCAGGTCGTCGGACTTCATCGCGACGAGTCCCGCGAAGCCGATCACGAAGAACTCACCGATCAGCGTGGACGCGCAGAGAGTACGCACCGGGCTCAGCCCCTTCCCAGCAGCAGCCGGGCCTCGCCGACCGTGATCACGGATCCGGTCACCAGGACCCCGGCGCCCGCGTACTCCTCGTGCTCCTCGGCGAGGGTGATCGCCGCCTCCAGCGCGTCGTCCAGACGGGGCTCGACCTGGACCCGGTCGTTGCCGAAGACCTCGACGGCGATACCGGCCAGCTCGTCCGCGTCCATCGAGCGGGCGCTGGAATTCTGGGTGATCACGACCTCGGCGAAGATCGGCTCGAAGGCTTCGAGCAGCCCCCGCACGTCCTTGTCGCCGCTCGCCCCGACCACACCGATCAGCCGGGAGAAGCTGAACGCCTCGGAGATGCCGTCCGCCGCGGCGCGCGCACCGGCGGGGTTGTGGGCGGCGTCCAGGACGACGGTCGGGCTGGAGCGGACCACTTCGAGACGGCCCGGAGACAGCACCGAGGCGAAGGCCTTGCGGACCGCGTCGACGTCGAGCGTCCGGGCCTGCTCGGCACCGATGCCGAAGAACGCCTCGACCGCGGCGAGCGCCACCGCGGCGTTGTGCGCCTGGTGGGCCCCGTACAGCGGGAGGAAGATCTGGTCGTACTCGCCGCCGAGACCGCGCAGCGTCAGCAGCTGGCCGCCGACCGCGATCTCCCGGGAGCCGACACCGAACTCCATGCCCTCGCGGGCGACGGTGGCGTCCACCTCGACGGCCTTCTTCAGCATCACCTGCGCGGCGTCCACCGGCTGCTGCGCCAGGATGACCGTGGCGCCCTGCTTGATGACCCCGGACTTCTCCCCGGCGATCTCGGCGGGCGTGTCGCCGAGCCGGTCGGTGTGGTCCAGCGAGATCGGGGTGACGACGGCGACCGTCGCGTCGATCACGTTCGTCGCGTCCCAGGTGCCGCCCATGCCGACCTCGACCACCGCGACGTCGACCGGGGCGTCGGCGAAGGCCGCGTACGCCATGCCGGTCAGCACCTCGAAGAACGACAGGCGGTAGGGCTGCTGGGCGTCGACCATCTCGACGTACGGCTTGACGTCCTCGTACGTCTCGATGAAGCGCGCCGCCTCGATGGGGGCGCCGTCCAGGCTGATCCGCTCGGTGATCGACTGGACGTGCGGCGAGGTGTACCGGCCGGTGCGCAGCTCGAAGGCGTTCAGCAGGGCCTCGATCATGCGGGCCGTGCTGGTCTTGCCGTTGGTGCCGGTGATGTGGATGGAGGGGTACGCGCGCTGCGGGTCACCGAGCACGTCCATCAGGGCCGCGATGCGCGTCACCGAGGGTTCGAGCTTGGTCTCGCCCCAGCGGCCGGCGAGCTCCTGCTCCACGGCGTGCAGCGCCCTGTCGGTCTCGGGATCGGCCGGGCGGGTGGGGACGGTGTCGCCCAGGGGCGGTCCGGACTGGGTGCGCAGGGTGCGGCTCCCGGCCTCGATCACCGCCAGGTCGGGGTCGCGCTGGGTCGCTTCGTCGACGATCTCCTCGAAGGTGTCGTCGGACTCTGACGCGTCGTGCCGGTCTGAAGGGCGGGGCTTACTCACGGAGCCAGTCTACGGATGGGCACGGACATCGCGCGCAGCGCCCGGCGGCTGGGGCGGCTCGGCCGTTCGGGGTCGGTGCGCGCGGTGCGAAGCCGCGGGGTACCGCATGGTGGAGGAGTGCGCCCCATCCCGCTGATCCTGATCGCGGCCCCGGACGGAGTCCATCCGGGGCTCGTCGGCGTGACCTCGGGCGAGGGCTACGAGACCCTGGTCGTGCACAGCGGCGAGAGCGCTCTGCGTGCCCTGTACAAGCATCGGCCGGACCTGCTGATCCTGAGCCTGCGGCTGGGCGGGCTCAGCCCCTGGGAGGTACTGAGCCGGGTACGCGACATGAGCGATCTGCCGATCGCGGTCGTGGACGGTTCCTTCCATGTGCGCGACGCCGTACGGGCGCTGAACTCCGGGGCCGACGACTATGTGACCGCCGAGGTGCCGCAGGCACTGTACGAGCCGATGCTGCGGGCCCGGCTGCGGCGTGCGACGGGCGGGGCGCCGGAGGTGATGCCCCTGGTCGAGGACGGCCGGCTCACGCTGGACCTCAGGGCGCACGAGGCGGTGCTGGACGGGCAGTGGCTCGATCTGACGCCGATCGAGTTCGCCCTGCTGACGGCGCTCGCCCGGCACGCCGGTCAGGTGCTGTCCGCCGATCAGCTGCTGCACCAGGTGTGGGAGGTACCGCCCGGCAGCGATCCGGCACGGGTGAAGTACACCGTGCTGCGGCTGCGCCGGAAGATCGCGCGGACGACGGGGCGGCCCGCGCCGGTCGAGACCGTACGGGGCCTGGGCTACCGCTATCCGGCTCCTGGGGCTCCTGACGCTCCGGAGGCTCCTGACGCTCCGAAGCCTCCGAAGGGGACGTCCACCGGGCCGTTGGACCCGGACGGGCCTCCCGCGGCCGGGCCATAGGTCCCGGGACCAACTTCCCCATCCGCGCGCACCGGCGTCGCGCAACGCCGCCGCACCCCCCGTACACCCGCTGTGCAACCTGCGCCGCCGAGCCTGGGAATCCCCCGGCCGGGAACGGCGAAAGGAACGGCCCCCCATGTCCCCCGAACTCCCCGAGCTGCCGGCGCGCTCCGTCGCCGTCGTCCTGGGCACCCGGCCCGAACTGGTCAAGCTCGCCCCCGTCATCCACCGCCTCGGTTCCTCGGCCCGGCTCATCCACACCGGCCAGCACGGGGACGAGGCCATGTCGGGCCGGTTCGTCGCGGAACTGGGCCTGCCCGCACCGGAGCTCCTGCGCAGCGTCGGCGGCACCTCGCGCGCCGTCCAGATCGGCCGTTCGCTGGAACAGCTCGACGCGCTGTTCGGTGAGCACCCGCCCGCGGCCGTCGTCGTGCAGGGCGACACGAACGCCACGCTCGCGGGGGCGCTGGCCGCCAACGCGCGGAGCATCCCCCTCGTCCATGTCGAGGCCGGACTGCGCAGCAACGACCCGGCGATGCCCGAGGAACACAACCGCGTCCTCGTCGACTCGATCGCCGACGTCCTGTGCGCGGCCACCCCGGAGAACCGGGCGAACCTGCTGGCCGAGGGCACCGACCCGGCGCGCATCACCCTGACCGGCAACACCGTCGTCGAGGCGGTGCGGCGCCACCTGCCCCCGGCCGAACGGCGCGAAGCCCTGCTGGCGCACCACGGCCTGGAGCCGGACCACTACATCCTGGCGACCCTGCACCGGCCCGAGAACACCGACGACACCGCGACCCTGCGCACCGTCCTGGCCGAACTCGCCGCGCTGGCCACCGACGACCTGCCGGTGCTGCTGCCCCTGCACCCGCGCACCCGCGCCCGTATCGAGGAAGCCGACCTGGGCGGACTGCTGGACGGCATCACGGTGCTGACCCCGCTGGGGTACGGGGAGTTCCTCGCCCTGGCCCGGCACGCGGCGCTGCTGATCTCCGACTCCGGCGGCATCCAGGAGGAGTGCACCGTCCTGGGCCGGCCGCTGATCGTGGTCCGCCGGTCGACCGAGCGCCCGGAGTCGATGGCCCACTTCGCCCACCTCGTGCCGCCGGGGCCGCAGATCGGCCGGCTGGCCCGTCATCGCCTCGCCCAGGGCGCCCACGGGCTGCGCCTGCTGGAGCGGACCCCCAGCCCGTACGGCGACGGCCTCGCCGCCCAGCGGATCGCGGCGCTCATCACCGGGCTCGTGCGGCCCGCCGCCCACGACGCGGCACTCGCCGCCTGAGGGCAGTCCCCTTCCGCTCGACTCCCCGGAGCCTGTCGTGCCTGCCTCACCGACCACCGCTCTTCTCGTCTATCCGTTCGCCCTCCTGCTCTGCTTCCTTCTCTACTGGGCGGGATCACGCCGGTCGTACCTGCGCCGCCGCCCCACCGCCCCCGGTGACCCGGCGCTGTTCGACTGGCACTTCTTCGTCCCCTGCCGGGACGAGGAGGCCGTGGTGGGGACGACCGTGGCGCGACTGCGTGCCGGCTTCCCCGGCGCGGACGTCTGGGTGATCGACGACGACAGCGACGACGCGACCGGCGAGATCGTCGCCGCGCTCGCCACGGGCGATCCGCGGGTGCATCTCGTCCGGCGCCGCCGCCCGGACGCCAGGACCGGAAAGGGGGCCGCGCTCAACACCGCGTACGAACGGCTCGGGGAATTCCTCCCGGCGGGCACCGACCGCTCCCGGGTGATCGTCTGTGTGATCGACGCGGACGGACAGCTCGATCCCGGGGCGCTTGTCCCCGTCTCGGGCCCCGAGGCGCTGGGCGACCCGGAGACCGGCGGGGTGCAGGTGTCCGTACGGATGCGGAACGCGGGCGAGCGCCGGCCGTTCCCGGAGCGCGGCCGCGCGGCCAACGCGCTGGGGCGGGTCCTCGTACGGGTGCAGGACATGGAGTTCGCCGTGTCGAACACGGGGATGCAGCTGCTGCGCAACCGCACCGGTTCGACGGGGCTCGGCGGCAACGGCCAGTTCACCCGGCTGAGTGCCCTGGACCGGATCGCGACCGCCGAGCGCCGTCCCTGGCAGCGCGGCGCGCTGCTGGAGGACTACGAGCTGGGTCTCCACATGCTGCTCGCGGGATACCGCACCACGCATGTCGCCGACGCCCTCGTCACCCAGGAGGCGCTGCCGAGCGGGCGCCGGCTGCTCGCGCAGCGGACCCGCTGGGCGCAGGGCAATCTCCAGTGCGTGCGCTACGCGTCGCGGATCGTCTCCTCCCGGCACATCCGGGGGCGCGGGGTGATGGAGACGCTCTACACCTTCGTCCAGCCGCTGGCGCATCTGCTGACGCTGGCCCTCACGGTGGTGATCCTCGCGTCGCTGGTGGTCGGGGCGGTGCGGGGCGACGGCGTGCACGAGCTGGACCGTCTGCTGGTCCACTGGCCCGTGATGGTCGTCCTGGCCGTGGTGTCGGTGACGCCGTTCATCCTGTGGGGGCCGGTCTACCGCCGCGATCACGTGCCCGACGCGTCGTTCCTGAAGTCCCTGGTGTGGGGCGTGGCGCTGTGGCTGTACGCGTACCACCTGTTCATCGTCTCGGCCCGGGGCTTCGTCCGGATGCTCCGGGGGCGCAACGGCTGGGCGAAGACCCGCCGCAACGCGGAGCCGCTGATGGTCGGACCGGCCGCGCAGGAGACATAGAAGGCGCGCCGGGTACGGCGAAGCCCCCGCGCTCCCGGTCGGTCGGGCGTGCGGGGGCTTCGCTCTCAGGTCATCATCCCTGCGGCAGGCTCGCCAGCTGGGCGGTGATCCGCTCGATGTCGGCCTCGGCCTTGGCCAGGCGTCCGCGGATCTTGTCGACCACGTTGTCCGGGGCCTTGGCCAGGAACGCCTCGTTGCCGAGCTTCCCGTTGGCCTGGGCCTTCTCCTTCCCTGCCGCCTCCAGGTCCTTCGTGAGGCGCTTGCGCTCGGCCGGGATGTCGATCGTGCCGGAGAGGTCGAGGGCGACCGTGGCCCCCGCGACGGGCAGGGTCGCGGTGGCGTGGAAGCCGTCCTCGGCGGGCTGGAGCCGCAGCAGCTGGCGGATGGCCGCCTCGTGCGGCGCGAGCGCCGTGCCGGTCAGGGTGAGCCGGGCCGGGACCTTCTGGCCGGGCTGGAGGCCCTGGTCCGAGCGGAAGCGGCGGACCTCGGTGACGACCTGCTGGACGAGCTCGATCTCCTTCTCGGCCGCGTCGTCCCGGAAGCCGGAGTCGGCGGGCCAGTCGGCGATGACGACGGATTCCCGGGTGGTGAGCGCGGTCCAGAGCGTCTCGGTGACGAACGGGACGATGGGGTGCAGCAGCCGCAGCATCACATCGAGGACCTCACCGAGGACCCGGCCGGAGACCTCGGCCTGCCTGCCGCCCGCGAAGAACGTGGTCTTGGACAGCTCGACGTACCAGTCGAAGACCTCGTCCCACGCGAAGTGCCGCAGCGTCTCGCTGAGTTTGGCGAACTGGTAGTCGTCGTAGAACGCGTCGACTTCGGCGACGGTCTTGTTGAGCCGGGACAGGATCCAGCGGTCGGTCACCGACATCTCGTCGGCGGACGGGAGAGCGCCCTCGATCGTGGCCCCGTTCATCAGGGCGAAGCGGGTGGCGTTCCAGATCTTGTTGGCGAACTTCGCCGAGCCCTGGACCCACTCCTCACCGATCGGGACGTCGGTGCCCGGGTTGGCGCCGCGCGCCAGCGTGAAGCGCAGGGCGTCGGAGCCGTACTTGTCCATCCAGTCCAGCGGGTTGACCACATTGCCGAAGGACTTCGACATCTTCTTGCCGTGCTCGTCGCGGACCATGCCGTGCAGGACGATGGTCCCGAACGGCGGGACGCCGTCGTTGACGTACAGGCCGAACATCATCATCCGGGCGACCCAGAAGAAGAGGATGTCGTAGCCGGTGACCAGGACGGAGTTCGGATAGAACTTCGCGAGGCTGTCGGTCCGCTCCGGCCAGCCGAGCGTGGAGAACGGCCACAGGCCGGAGGAGAACCAGGTGTCCAGGACATCGCTGTCCTGGGTCCAGCCCTCGCCCGTGGGCGCCTCGTCGTCCGGTCCGACGCAGACGACCTCGCCGTTCGGGCCGTACCAGACGGGGATGCGGTGGCCCCACCAGAGCTGGCGCGAGATCGTCCAGTCGTGGAGGTTGTCGACCCAGTCGAAGTACCGCTTCTCCATCTCCTGCGGGTGGATCTTGACGCTGCCGTCGCGGACGGCGTCACCGGCCGCCTTGGCGAGCGGGGCGACCTTGACCCACCACTGGAGGGAGAGGCGCGGCTCGATGGTGGTCTTGCAGCGCGAGCAGTGACCGACCGAGTGGACGTACGGCCGCTTCTCGGCGACGATCCGGCCCTCGGCGCGCAGCGCGGCGACGATGGCGGAGCGGGCTTCCAGACGGTCGAGGCCCTGGAAGGGGCCGGGGACCGTGATGACGGCGCGCTCGTCCATGACCGTGAGGAACGGCAGGTCGTGGCGCTTGCCGATCTCGAAGTCGTTCGGGTCGTGCGCGGGGGTCACCTTGACGGCGCCGGTACCGAACTCGGGGTCGACGTGATGGTCGGCGACGACCGGGATCGTACGGTCGGTGAGCGGCAGCTTGATCTGCTTGCCGACCAGGTGCCGGTAACGCTCGTCGTCGGGGTGGACGGCGACGGCGGTGTCACCGAGCATCGTCTCGGCGCGGGTGGTGGCGACGACGATGGTCTCCTCGCCCTCGCCGTACTTCATGGAGACGAGCTCGCCGTCGTCGTCCTGGTACTCGACCTCGATGTCGGAGATCGCGGTCAGACAGCGGGGGCACCAGTTGATGATGCGCTCGGCGCGGTAGATCAGGCCGTCGTCGTACATCCGCTTGAAGACGGTCTGGACGGCCTTGGACAGGCCCTCGTCCATGGTGAAGCGCTCACGGGACCAGGCGACACCCTCGCCGAGGCGGCGCATCTGTCCCGCGATCTGGCCGCCGGACTCGTTCTTCCACTTCCAGACGCGCTCGACGAAGGCTTCGCGGCCCAGGTCGTGGCGGGACTTGCCCTCCTTGCCGAGCTCGCGCTCGACGACGTTCTGGGTGGCGATCCCGGCGTGGTCCATGCCGGGCTGGTACAGCGCCTCGAAGCCCTGCATGCGCTTGCGGCGGACGAGGGCGTCGATCAGGGTGTGCTCGAAGGCGTGCCCCAGGTGGAGGCTTCCGGTGACGTTCGGCGGCGGGATGACGATGCTGTAGGGCGGCTTGTCGCTGTGTTCGTCCGCTTCGAAGTACCCGCGTTCTACCCAGCGCTCATACAGCTTCCCCTCTACATCGGCCGGCGCGTACTGGGTCGGCAGTTCGGGGTTGCTGGCTGGCTGCTGCTGAGTGTTCTCGGTCACGGGAGACAGTTTAGGGCCGTCACAGTCCCGTACTGAAACGGGATTGTTCAGTAACGGTGTGATCCGCGATGCCCCATGTCAGCGCTGCTTCCGCCAGGATGTTCGGAACGCATAAGCATTTCTGGAGGGGACAGCGCAATGAGCTACAACCAGCCGGGCCCATACGGTGGGCAGCCGCCGCAGGGCCAGCCCGGACCGTACGGACAGCAGCCGGGCCCGTACGGCGGCCAGCCGCCCCAGGGACCGCCGCAGAGCCAGCCGCAGGGACCGCCGCAGGGCCAGCCGCAGGGCCAGCCCGGCTACGGGTACCCGCAGCAGGCCCCCCAGGGCGTTCCCCCGCAGCAGCCCCCGCAGGGCTACGGCTACCCGCAGGCCCAGCAGCCGGGCCCGTACGGCCAGCAGCCGCCCACGCCCCCCTACGGCGGCCAGCAGGCCTACGGCGGCCAGCCCCCGTTCCCCCCGGCTGCACCGAAGAAGAAGACCGGTCTGATCATCGGCGTGGCCGTCGTCGCGCTGGCGGTCATCGCGGGCGGGGTGTACTTCCTGACCTCGGACGGCAGCTCCAGCAACAGTGACGTGGCCGACTCGACCAAGGGCTACAAGCTGACGCCCCCGGACTCGGTGGACGACTACAAGAAGAACAACGAGCAGTCGGCGCCGTCCGGCCCTGTCACGGGCACGGAGAAGACCGAGGCCGAGGCCATGGGGATCAAGAACCCCCAGAAGACGGTCGCCAGTTACGCCAGCGGGAGCAAGGACAACCCGTTGGCGCAGAAGGTGCTCTCCTTCCAGGGCATGTGGGGCGAGGTCAGCGATCCCGCGAAGGTCGTCGACGGCTCCTTCAAGAACGCCGAGAAGGAGATGAAGCAGGGGGACAACGGCTCGACGTTCTCCCTGGTCGGCAGCCCCGAGAACGTCACACCGGCGGGCTTCAAGGGCGCGCTGATGAAGTGCCAGAGCATGAAGATGATCAACGCCAAGGGTGACGGCACACCCGCCAACGGCCCGAAGGAAATGGTCATGCCGGTCTGCATCTGGGCCGACTACAGCACCATCGGGATCGTCGTGGGCCTCGACATCGGCGCGTCCGTGACCGGCAAGGCCATGCCGCAGGAGGACGTCGCCGCCCTCACCGCCAAGCTCTACAACACCTCGCGCACCAAGATCTGATTCCGCGTCACCACGCGGCACCGCACAACAACGAAGGGGCGCCCGCCGGTTGACCGGCCGGGCGCCCCTTCGGCGTACGTCATGCCGCTGTGCCGCTACGCGGACTTCTCGTGGCGGCCGCCGCCGTCGTTCTTGCCGATGGTGCGCGGCTCGCGCGGGACCAGCGTGGGGTTGACGTTGTTGCGGACGACGTCCGGGGTGATGACCACGCGGGCGACGTCCTTGCGGGACGGCACCTCGTACATCACGGACTGGAGGACTTCCTCCATGATGGCGCGCAGACCGCGCGCGCCCGTCTGGCGCAGGATCGCCTGGTCGGCGATGGCCTCCAGGGCCTCGCGCTCGAAGTCCAGCTCCACACCGTCGAGTTCGAACAGCCTTTGGTACTGCTTCACCAGGGCGTTACGCGGCTCGACCAGGATCTGGAGCAGTGCTTCGCGGTCCAGGTTGTGCACCGAGGTCAGCACGGGAAGGCGGCCGATGAACTCGGGGATCATCCCGAACTTCACCAGGTCCTCCGGCATGACCTCCTGGAACTGGTCGCTCGCCTGGATCTCCAGCTTGGAACGGATCGTCGCGCCGAAGCCGATGCCCTTGGCGCCGGCCCGCGACTCGATGATCTTCTCCAGACCGGAGAAGGCACCGCCCACGATGAACAGCACGTTCGTCGTGTCGATCTGGATGAACTCCTGGTGCGGGTGCTTGCGTCCGCCCTGCGGCGGAACGGAGGCGGTGGTGCCCTCCAGGATCTTCAGCAGGGCCTGCTGGACGCCCTCGCCGGAGACATCACGCGTGATCGACGGGTTCTCGCTCTTGCGGGCGACCTTGTCGATCTCGTCGATGTAGATGATCCCGGTCTCGGCCTTCTTGACGTCGTAGTCCGCCGCCTGGATCAGCTTGAGCAGGATGTTCTCGACGTCCTCGCCGACATAGCCGGCCTCCGTCAGCGCCGTCGCGTCGGCGATGGCGAACGGGACGTTGAGCATGCGGGCCAGTGTCTGCGCGAGGAGCGTCTTACCGGAACCGGTGGGGCCCAGCAGCAGGATGTTGGACTTGGCGAGCTCGATCGCGTCCTCGCGATTGGCGCCACCGCCGTTCTCCCCTGCCTGGACCCGCTTGTAGTGGTTGTACACCGCGACCGAGAGGGCCTTCTTCGCGGGCTCCTGCCCGACGACGTACCCCTCAAGGAACTCGTAGATCTCGCGAGGCTTGGGAAGCTCTTCCCAACGAACCTCGGAGGTCTCCGCGAGCTCCTCCTCGATGATCTCGTTGCAGAGATCGATGCACTCGTCGCAGATGTACACACCGGGTCCCGCGATGAGCTTCTTCACCTGCTTCTGGCTCTTTCCGCAGAACGAGCACTTGAGCAGGTCGCCGCCATCACCGATGCGTGCCACGAGGTGCTTCCCCTTCGCCTGGGAGACGCCTGGTTCAGCGACTCCTGGTGCCTCTATCCGACGGTACCTTGCCTAGCCCCCCGTTCGGGCCCCCCTTGGCACGGTTCACACGGTCCGGACCGTGTGACCGTCATGCGCCAAGGGGAAAGACCGACGTCAGACGGCCGCGCCGGCCGTGGTCTTACGGGTGGAGACGATCTGGTCCACCAGACCGTACGCGAGGGCGTCATCGGCCGTGAGGATCTTGTCGCGCTCGATGTCCTCGCTGATCTTCTCCAGCGGGGTGGTGGAGTGCTTGGCCAGCATCTCCTCCAGCTGCGAACGCATCCGCAGGATCTCGTTGGCCGCGATCTCCAGGTCGGAGAGCTGCTCGCGGCCGGTCTGCGAGGACGGCTGGTGGATGAGCACCCGGGCGTGCGGGAGCGCCATGCGCTTGCCCGGCGTGCCCGCGGCCAGCAGGACGGCGGCGGCGGAGGCCGCCTGGCCCATGCAGACCGTCTGGATGTCCGGCTTCACGAACTGCATCGTGTCGTAGATCGCGGTGAGCGCGGTGAACGAGCCGCCGGGGCTGTTGATGTAGATCGAGATGTCGCGGTCCGGGTCCATCGACTCCAGGCACAGCAGCTGCGCCATGACGTCGTTGGCCGAGGCGTCGTCGATCTGGACGCCGAGGAAGATCACGCGCTCCTCGAAGAGCTTCGCGTACGGGTCGTACTCACGCACACCCTGCGAGGTGCGCTCCACGAAGCGCGGGACGACGTAGCGGTTGTCCACCTGCGGGCCGGTGTAGAGGCCGCTCGCGGAGGCGCCGGGGAAGTTGTTCATGTGGGTGTTCACCATCCTGGTGGCGTTCTGTGGGCTGGGGATCTCGGTGTACGAGAGGTGCGCGGAAGGTGCTGCCGGTCCGGTAGAGGCCGGATCAGGCACCGGTGCCGCCGCCGCCCGGGATGCCCGACGCGAACGTGATGATCTCGTCGATGAGGCCGTACTCCTTGGCCTCCTCCGCGGTGTACCAGCGGTCGCGGTCGCCGTCGCGGATGATCGTTTCCACGGTCTGGCCGGAGTGGTGGGCGGTGATCTCCGCCATCCGCTTCTTGGTACGGAGCAGGTACTCGGCCTGGATCTTGATGTCCGAGGCGGTACCGCCGATGCCGGCCGAACCCTGGTGCATGAGGATGTCGGTGTTCGGGAGCGCGAAGCGCTTGCCCGTGGAGCCGCCGGTGAGCAGGAACTGGCCCATCGAGGCCGCCATGCCCATGCCGATGGTGACCACGTCGTTCGGGATGTACTGCATGGTGTCGTAGACCGCCATGCCGGCCGTCACCGAACCGCCGGGGCTGTTGATGTAGAGGTAGATGTCCTTGTCCGGGTCGGCGGCAAGGAGGAGAAGCTGTGCGGTGATCTTGTTGGCGATGTCATCGTCGACCTGCTGACCGAGGAAGATGATGCGCTCGCCGAGCAGTCGGCTGTAGACCTGGTCACCGAGGCCTCCACCGAGGGACGGCTCTCCGGCGGCGTAGGGCATCAGATTCGTCACGTATCCACCTGCTCGTCTCTGACGGCTCCGGCCGTCTCAGCGTCTTCGTACCGGGTGGGCGGGGACTCCCCCACCCTTCCTATTCATGGACCCTAACGCGCAGGTAGGACAACGCCATCCCGCTTCCCCAACTGTTCGCTGGGAGCGCAAGGTCAGCTGTGGGCACAAGGGTTCCGGTGGTCGCACGGCGATACGACGACGGGCCCCGGACGCGGTGCGTCCGGGGCCCGTCGTGCGGACCGGTCCGTGCGGATCAGCCGGAGCCGATCAGCGCGGGACTCAGGCCTCGGTCTTCTCCGTGGACTGCTCCTCGGCGGCGGCCTCGGTGGTCTCCTCGGCCGCGGCCTCGGTGGCCTCGTCCTCGTCGTCCTCGAGGTCGACGACCTCACCGTTGGTGTCGACGACCTTGGCGGCCTCGACGACCACGGCCAGCGCCTTGCCGCGGGCGACCTCGCCGACGAGCATCGGCACCTGGCCGCCCTCGACGACGGCCTGGGCGAACTGGTCGGGGCTCATGCCGGAGGAAGCGGCACGCCGCATGAGGTGCTCGGTGAGCTCCTCCTGGTTGACGTTCAGCTTCTCCTTGTTGACGAGCTCGTCAAGGATGAACTGGGTCTTGATGCCCTTGATCGCCTGCTCGGCGGTCTCGGCCTCGAACTCCTCAAGGGTCTTGCCCTGGATCTCCAGGTACTTCTCCAGGTCGAGACCCATCTGGCCGAGCTGGTGGTGCTCCAGGTTGTGCTTGCGGGTCTGGACCTCGTCCGCGAGGAGCTTCTCGGGGATCGGGACCTCGGCGAGCTTCAGCAGCTCGTCCAGGACGCGCTCCTGGGCCTGGGTGGCCTGGTCGTACTGCTTGGTGTTCTCCAGGCGCTTGCGGCTGTCCGCCTTCAGCTCGTCGAGCGTGTCGAACTCGCTCGCCATCTGGGCGAAGTCGTCGTCCAGCTCGGGAAGCTCGCGGGCGGCGACGGCGGTGACCTTGACGGTGACCTCCGCGGCCTTGCCCTCGGCGGAGCCGCCCTTCAGCTCGGAGGTGAAGGTGGCCTCGCCACCGGCCTCCAGGCCGGTCACGGCCTCGTCGATGCCGTCGAGGAGCTCGCCGGAACCGATGGTGTACGAGACACCGGCGGCCACGCCGTCCTCCAGGACCTCTCCGTCGACCTTGGCCTCCAGGTCGATCGTCACGACGTCACCCTCGGCGGCGGCGCGCTCGACCGGGTTGGTGGAGGCGAAGCGCTCGCGGAGCTGCTCCACGGCCTTCTCGACGTCCTCATCGGTGACCTCAAGGGCGTCCACGGTGACCTCGATGCCGGAGTAGTCCGGGATCTCGATCTCGGGGCGTACGTCAACCTCGGCAGTGAAGGCCAGCAGTTCGCCGTCCTTCAGCTCGGTGATGTCGACCTCGGGCTGGCCGAGGACGTTCAGCTCACCCTCGTTGACGGCCTCGGTGTAGAACTTCGGGAGGGCGTCGTTGACGGCCTCCTCCAGCACCGCACCACGGCCGAACCGCTGGTCGATGACCCGGGCAGGGATCTTGCCCTTGCGGAAGCCCTTCACCGTGACCTGCTGGTTGATCTTCTTGTACGCCGCGTCGAGGCTGTCCTTGAGCTCCTCGAAGGGCACCTCAATGCTGAGCCGAACCCGGGTCGGGTTCAGGGTCTCCACGGCGCTCTTCACGGTTCGGTCTCCTTGGTGGCTGACTTCTTGGGGTTCTGCTGGGCCGCCGAGAGGCGGCTTCGCGGACCGAGCCCGGTACATCAGACACACGGGCACGCATTTTGCATAGTAACGGCAAGGAGGATGACTCCCACAATGCGATCTTGCTGGTGGTCGGGGTGGCCGGATTCGAACCGACGACCTTCCGCTCCCAAAGCGGACGCGCTACCAAGCTGCGCCACACCCCGTCGGTGCGACACGTAGGGTACATGCAGAAGGGCAGTGCTTCCGCCGATTTACCCGGCGGCCCGCCACCCGGCCGCCCGCCGGCCGGCACAACGGGTGTGCGGACCGGTCCACCGACCCGCTACGATGCTCTTCGTGCCGCGGTCGCAGTGACCTGCGGTGCGGTGCTTGCGGGCGTAGCTCAATGGTAGAGCCCTAGTCTTCCAAACTAGCTACGCGGGTTCGATTCCCGTCGCCCGCTCCATGCGTGGGCCCGGTCCGGCGATCCGATCGCCGAACCGGGCCTTTTGCGTGCCACGTGGGTGCCGCGTGCCCCGTGCGCGCCTCCGGTGCGGGGCGCGGAACGGGTCGCGGGTCAGAAGCTGATCTGGTTGATGGTGTCCGCTATCGAGTTCATGAACCTGTTGATCGACGGCGCCATGCCGGTCGATGCCAGGAAGAAGCCGAACAGCACTGCCACGATCGCGGGCCCGGCCTTGATGGATCCACCACGGATCAGCACCACCAGGATGACCGCGAACAGCAGCACCATAGACAGTGAAATAGCCACGTCTGATCACACCCTTGGTCGGTCCGCCTTGCCGGCCCGGAAGCGCACACCAGAGCGCGCCCCGTTGCCTCCATCGTGCCACCAACTCCCCTGTGGTTGCTGCCGCCTGATGAATCAACCTGACCGGATTCCGCCATCCTCGCGGCCGGGATCCGATGAACACGGGTCACCGCGGGGCGAGTCGGGGCGCGGCGGGAGCGGGTTCGGCCCGTGCTGACGGGGCTTCACCGACAACTGCGCGCGGGCTGTGGGTGAACGGTGAGTACGCCGCCGAGGACACGGGGCCGAATATGAATCACAGTGATCGTTTCCGTATCCCCACAGTTCGTTCACAGGCTTTTACGGGCGCGACATGCGACGTAATTCACTTGGTCCAACTCGCCGCCGATATGCCCTGTTTAAGCAGGATCAATCGTGTCATAACGGTCGGTGTTTGGTAGTTTCACTTTCGAATGGGCGGGAACACGCAATATCTCGTGGTCGTTTTACGAATGACAATCGACGGGTCTAAGGTGCCTTAGATGTTCCAAGCTCCGAGCGTATTTCAGAGGGCCCCGCTCCCCCCAGCGCCCCGGGAGTCGGAGCCCAGACACGTGCAGACCATGACGGCCACCAGGACTCCCCCCACCTCGGTGCCGGTCACCCCGCCGGGCACGGCGTCGGCGGCCTCGCCGGCCAGGAAACGTGACCCCTACTTCGACAATGTGAAGTATCTGGCCATCGTGCTCGTCGCGGTGGCGCACGCCTGGGAACCGGTGATGGACGGCAGCCGTGCCACCCGGGCCCTGTATCTCGTCGTATATACGTTCCACATGCCGGCCTTCATCCTTATCTCCGGCTATTTCTCCCGCTCCTTCGACATGACGCCCGCCAAGGTGAAGCGCCTGGTCACCGGCGTGGCCGTGCCGTACGTCCTGTTCGAGACCGCGTACGCGCTGTTCAAGCGGTACGCGGGCGGCTCGGCCGACGAACCGGTCAGCCTGCTCGATCCGCTGTTCCTGACCTGGTTCCTGGTCGCCCTCTTCATCTGGCGGGTCACCACACCGATGTGGCGCACGCTGCGCCATCCGCTGCCGGTCGCGCTCGCGATCGCCGTGCTCGCCTCCGTGTCGCCGGACATCGGCGACGACCTCGATCTCCAGCGGGTCCTGCAGTTCCTGCCGTTCTTCGTGCTGGGCCTGATCATGAAGCCCGAGCACTTCGACCTGGTCAGGCGGCGCGAGGTGCGGCTGCTGTCCCTGCCGCTGTTCGCGGGGGCCCTGCTGTTCGCCTACTGGGCCGCCCCCCGTATGCAGCTCGGCTGGTTCTACCGCAGCGACAGCGCGCAGGAACTGGACGCTCCGTGGTGGTCGGGCGCGGTGATGTCACTGGCGATGTTCGGGTGCGCGCTGGTGCTGACCGCCGGATTCCTGGCCTGGGTGCCGCGCCGCCGCATGTGGTTCACGGTGCTGGGTGCCGGGACCATCTGCGGCTATCTGCTGCACGGTTTCCTGATCAAGGGCGCCGGATACGCCGGTCTCTTCGACCGCTACGAGTGGCTCGCCGATCCGGTCGGGCTGATCGTCGTCTCGGTCGTCGCCGCCGGAGCGGTGACGCTCCTGTGCACTCCGCCGGTGCGCCGCGCGCTGCGGTTCGCCACCGAGCCGGACATGAAGTGGGCGTTCCGGCGGAACGCCGCCGAACGCTGAACCTCCGCACCGGTACGACGTACGGGCCCTGCCGGACTGTCCGGCAGGGCCCGTACGTGTCTGTTGCGGTGCGGAGGTCCGTACGGCTGTGCCGGTACGGATCTGCCGGTACGGATCTGCCGGTACGGCTGTCAGTGCGCCGCCGGGTTGGCTTGATCCCGTGGGTCGGTGGGCGATTCGGCCCCCGTGAGACCCAACAGGCCGCGTACCTGCGCATATTTCGCTGTCAGCCGGGTACGGGTCGCCGGTTCCAGGACCGCGAGGCGGGCCGGGTCGGCGTTGTGGGCCAGGTCCGACTCCTTGATCAGCAGGGCGCCGGGGGTGGCGAGGATCCGTCCGGTGTACGCGGACAGGTCCTCGCCGGCCCGTTTGGTGACGGCGAGGACCATGTCCTTGACCTGTTGCGGCAGCGCCGCCCCGGCCAGCCAGCCGGCCGTGAGCGCGTCGTCCTCGATCGCGTCGTGGAGCCAGGCGGCGGCGATCTGTTCGTCGCTGCCGCCGCGGACCCGTACCCCCTCGGCGACCGCCGCGAGGTGTTCGGCGTACGGGCGTCCCGCCTTGTCCTTCTGGGTCGCGTGGGCCGTGCGGGCGATCGCCTCGATCTCGGCCAGGGTCAGATACGGGGTGGACACGGCCCCGACTGTACGGGCGGGCGGCGGCTCAGCGCAGGGCCGCCCGAGCGGGTATGGCGGTCGCGCCGAGCCCCAGGAGCACCGTCACCGCGGCGAACGAGCCGTACAGCATCGGCGGGATGTACGGGGCTTCGCCCGTCAGGCCCTTCATCATCGGGACGAGCGTGGCCAGGGCGATGCCCGTACCGAGGGCGATGCCCGCGCCCGTGACCAGCAGGGCCTCCCAGCGGATCATGCCCATGACCTGACGCCGGGTGGAGCCGACCAGACGGAGCACGGTCAGTTCGCGGCGGCGGTCCAGGACCGTCATGACCAGGGTGTTGACGGCGGCGACCGCGGCGAATCCGCCGAGGACCGCTGCCATGACCGTGTTGGCCCAGGCGCTGAGCTCCCGCTGCTGGTTCTGGGCGGCGGCGTAGCCGGAGGAGTCGGTGACGGTGCCCAGTGCGGCGAGTTCACCGGCCGCGGCCGGGGTGGCGCGGACCAGGACGTCCGAGGCGTACGGCGAGGTCACATGGTCCTCGATGTCGGCCGCGGGCAGCGTGACGAGCGAGATGCCGAGGCCGCGGCCGTAGACGGCGACCACCTTCGGGGAAGCCTTCGTGCCGTCCGGGAGGTACAGCGCGAGCCGGTCGCCGGTGGTGACCTCGGCCGACGTCGCGAGGGTGGTGTCGATGGCGACGGTGCCGGGGCGCAGCGCGTCGAGTGTCCCCGTACGGACATCGAGGTCCTGGACCCGTCCGAGGTCGGCGGCCGAACCGATGACCCCCTGGGCGGATGCGGTGGCCAGGTACCTCTCGGAGGAGCCTCCGCTGGGTACCAGGACGGAACTGCGGACCAGACCGACCGCGGTGGAGACCCCGGGGGTCGCGGCGGCGCGGGCGGTGGCGTCGGAGGCCAGTCCCGCCGGGTCGGAGACGATGTGATCGGCGGTGATGCCGTCGCGCTGCTGGTGCTCGACGGCCCGGTTCTCGCTCGTGTGCATGAAGACGAGGGTCGAGGAGAAGGCCATGGCGAGCACGATCGGGGTGATCGCGGAGGCCAGTCGGCGGGCGTTCGTACGGGAGTTGGCCGCGGCCAGTGACCCGGAGGCGCCCGCGGCGCGCAGCGGGAGGCCGAGGACGCTCGCGCAGACGCGGGCGATCACCGGGCCGAGCAGGGCGACGGCCATCATGAAGAACATGACCACGCCGAGTGCGGCGTTGGCGGCGTCCTCGCCGGTCTGGGAGGCGGCGACGCCCGCGAAGACGCCACCGCCGACGAGGGCGATGACACCCAGCGGCGTACGGATCCGGCCGAACGGGGAGCCCTCCACGGCGGTCTGGGCGAGGGCCAGGCCGGGCTTGGTCTTCGCGGGACGGCGGGCGGCCAGGTATCCGGCGAGCAGCGCGGTGAGCACCGTCGCGGCGACGGCGACGCCCAGCGGCAGCGGGCCGATGTCGAGCCGTACCGCGTCGGGGATCGCCCCCTTGTCCTTCAGCCGGCCGAACCACCAGTTCGCCAGGGCGATTCCGGGCAGGGTGCCGAGTGCTCCGGCGAGCGGGGCGACGAGCAGGGATTCGGTGGCGATGGTGCGGCGCAGCTGGCGCGGGGTGGCTCCGATCGCGCGCAGCAGGGCGAACTCACGGCCGCGCTGGCCGACGGAGAGCGCGACCGTACCGGCGGCGGTGAAGACGGCGACCACGGCGGCGATGCCGCCGAAGGAGCCGCCGAGTCCGGTGAGGAGTTCCTCGGCGCTCGCGAGGCCGGGGTCCTCGACGCCGCCCCGGTCGTCGCCGGTGTGGACCTGGGCGGCGTGCTCGGTGCCCATGGCCCGGCCGACCTGGGCGGCGAGGGTGTCGGCGGTGGTGCCGGGGGCGGCGAGTACGGCGATGGCGTCGACCCGGCCGGGGTGGCCGGAGACGGTGCCCGCCTGCCGGTCGGTGAACCAGAGGGTGGCGTCGGTGGCGGTGGTGCCCGAGACGCGGAACTCGTGGGGGCCCGCCGGGGTGTCCAGGGTGATGGTGTCGCCGACCCGGCCCTCGATGCCGCTGCCGATGACGACTTCGCCGGTCTTCGGCGCGTCACCGGTGACCAGTTCCGTACCGGTGAAGGCGGTGGAGCCCCAGCCGTGGGCGGTGAGGGGGGTCCGGTCCTGCTGCACGGGGACGGTGAGGTCCCCGATCGCGGCGGACGCGCCCGGGACGGCCGCGGCCTTCTTCACGAGGGATTCGGGCAGCCGTGCGGTGTCCGGGAGTACGGCGGTCGTTTCGTACGCCGCGTCGCCGCGGCCGGAGGTCACACTGACCTGCTGGTCGGCGGCGACGAGCACGGGGGCCTTGGCGTACCGGTCGGCGGGGACGGAGGCGGTGAGGCCGGTCTGGAGCAGGATGCCGCAGGCGGAGACGATCGCGGCGGCCATCAGCAGCGCGACGAAGGTCCCGACGAACGAGGAGGGCCGGAAGCGGACTGCCGCGCGGGCCAGGCCGTTCGGGAGGTGCGGGGTGAACATCAGGCTGCCGCTCCCGCGTATGCGTGGGCGGGGGCGGTGAGGGCGGTCATCCGGGCGGCGATCCGCTCGGCGGTGGCGTGCGGCAGGCTGTCCGCGATCTCCCCGTCGGCGAGGAAGAGCACGCGGTCGGCCCAGGCGGCGGCCGCCGGGTCGTGGGTGACCATGACGACGGTCGCGCCGAGGCTGTCCACGGCGTGCCGGAGCAGGGCGAGGATCTCGACGGCGGTGGTGGTGTCGAGGGCGCCGGTCGGTTCGTCGGCGAAGATCACATCGGGTTCGGTGACCAGGGCGCGGGCGATGGCGACACGTTGCTGCTGGCCGCCGGAGAGCTGGCCGGGTCGGCGGTCGCCCTTGCCGGCGAGGCCGACCCTGGTGAGCATGTCGGCGGCGCTGCGGCGGGCGGCGGATCCGGTGCCCCGACCGGCCAGCCGCATGGGCAGGATGATGTTCTGTTCGACCGTCAGGGACGGCAGCAGGTTGAACGCCTGGAAGACGAAGCCGAGTCGGCTGCGGCGCAGCTCGGTGAGCTTGTTCTCGCTCATGCCGGTGATCTCGGTGCCGCCGAGGCGTACGGACCCTTCGGTCGGCCGGTCGAGTCCGGCCGCGCACTGGAGGAAGGTCGACTTCCCTGATCCGGAGGGGCCCATCACGGCGGTGAAGCTGCCGCGCGGGAGGGTCAGGTCGATGCCGCGCAGGGCGTGGACGGTGGCGGAGCCGCGGCCGTACCGCCGCTGGACGCCCCGCAGTTCGACGGCCGCGTCGGCGTGAGCGTGCTGCCCGTGGGCGCCCTGCGGGTCCCGTGCGACCTGCGAGCTCTGCGCGTCCCGCGAGCTCTGCGCGGTGCGCCTCGTGCGTCGCAGCCCCATGGTGTTCCGTCCTTCCGTCGCCCTGCTTGATCGATACCTCGAACGTACGGATCACGGGGTGTCCCGGGCCATGGCGGCTACTGGTGGATCAGGGGTGGGGATTGCCCCACCCTCGACGGATTCCACAGGGGCCCGGACGGATCGCACGGGGGCCCGGGGACGGAACCGGCAGGGGCCTCGGGGACGGAATAGGCAAGGGTCCCGGGGCAGATCCCACGGGGGCATAGTTGCGACGTCAATCGTTCGGTAAACTAATTACTGACGATTTCTTGACGCCCTCTTGACCTACCGAAGGACCAAGCTCATCGGACACGCAGACACGCTCATCGCCATGGGCGGCGCCTTCCTGGCCGCCGCCGTCCTCGCCCGCGTCGGCGGCCGTATCGGACTGCCGACCATCCCCCTGTTCATCCTGGCCGGAATCCTGCTCGGCCCGCACACCCCCGGCATCGTTCTCGTCGCCGACCCGCACGAGCTGGAGATGCTCTCCGCACTCGGTCTCGTGCTGCTGCTCTTCTATCTGGGACTTGAGTTCCACCTCGACGACCTCAAGACGGGCGGGCGCAAGATGGCGCTCGCCGGCGGCGCCTATCTCGCGCTGAACGTCGGCGCGGGTCTCGGCTTCGGCTTCGCCCTGGGCTGGGGCACCTCGGAGGCGCTGGTCCTCGCCGGGGTCCTCGGCATCTCGTCGTCGGCCATCGTCACCAAGGTCCTGGTCGACCTCGGGCGCATCGGCAATCCGGAGACCAGGCCGATCCTCGGCATCATCGTCGTCGAGGACGTCTTCCTCGCCCTGTACCTGGCCGCTCTCCAGCCGATCCTTTCCGGTGCGGACAGCCTCTCCGCCGCGGTCGTCGACGGCGGAAAGGCGTTCGGCTTCCTGCTGCTGCTCGCCCTGGTGGCCCGCTTCGGCACCAAGGTCATCTCCAAGCTGATCAACACCAAGGACGACGAACTCCTCGTCATCTCCTTCCTCGGTGCCGCGGTCTTCGTCGCCGGGGTCTCCGAGTGGTTCGGTGTGGCCGACGCGATCGGCGCCTTCATGGTCGGTCTGATGCTCGGCAGTACGACGTCGGGCGGCCGGATCCTCAAGCTGGTCCACCCGCTGCGGGACGCCTTCGGGGCGATCTTCTTCTTCGCCTTCGGCCTTTCCATCGATCCGGGCGACCTGCCGAGCGTGGTGTGGCCGGTGCTCGCGGCCGTCGCGGTGACCATGGCGATGAACGTGTTCGCGGGGCTCGCCGCGGCCAAGGTGTACACCTTCGGGCCGCAGGCCACGGCGAACATCTCCACCACCCTGCTGGCCCGCGGCGAGTTCGCGCTGATCCTGGCCACGATGGCGGCAGGCGCCGGTCTGGACGAACGGCTCTCCCCGTTCATCGCGGGCTATGTGCTCGTCCTCGCCGTCCTCGCACCGCTGGCGGCCGGACGCTCGCACTGGCTCGCCCGGATTCTGCCCGGCGGCCGGACAAAGGGCGGGGACGGGGACGGCGGCGGAGACGGGAACGGGGATCCGAATCCGGGGAAGATTCCGGTGACGGCCTGAGGCGGCGGCGCGGGGCGCCCCGGTTCCGCACCTTTCGGTGACGGGGCACCCCCGCGTTGACGTCCGAGTGATATCGCCGGTTTGCGTACGGTTCGCTGATCGGCGGCGGCGTCGGCGCGCGGCTCAGGCGCGGCGGGACAGCAACAGCAGCGCGCGGTCGTCGTTGACGTCCTTCGCGCAGGCCTCGATCAGGTGCCAGGCCGCACCCTCGAAGCCGGTGGTGACATAGCGGTCGGCCTCACCGGTCAGCCGGTCGATGCCCTCGGCCATGTCCCGGTCGGACGCCTCCACCAGGCCGTCCGTGAACAGCATCAGCACGTCCCCGGGCGCCAGTCGGCCCTTCACCGCGTCGAACTGCGCCCCGTCGTAGACCCCGAGCAGCGGCCCCTCCCCGGACATCTCCTCCCAGTGACCGCTGCCCGCGTGCAGTTGGAGGGCGGGCGGATGACCTGCCGAGAGGATCTCGTAGTCGCCCGACTCCAGGTCCAGGACCAGATGGATCGAGGTCGCGAAGCCCTCGTCCCAGTCCTGGCGCAGCAGATAGCCGTTGGCCGCGGGCAGGAAGCCGTGCGGGGGCAGCGAGCCGAGGAGCCCGCCGAAGGCGCCGGACAGCAGCAGGGCGCGGGAACCCGCGTCCATGCCCTTGCCGGACACATCGGTCAGTACGGCCTCCAGGGTGCGCCCGCCGTTGGTCCGGGCCGCGACGACGAAGTCGCCGGAGAAGGACTGGCCGCCCGCGGGGCGCAGCGCCATCTCCCGGTGCCAGCCCTGCGGCAGCCGGGGCAGGGCGCTCTGCACCCGGATGCGTTCGCGCAGGTCGAAGAGCATCGTGCCGCCGCGCCGCCACGGGACCCCGACGCGGGCCCGGAACTGCGCGAGGATCAGGCCGAAGAACCCGCAGGCCGCGACCACCAGGACGGTGCCCGGGGTGACCCGGGCCGGGCCGTCCGCGTACGGGCCGAGCGTGAGGGCCTCCACGATCAGCGCGACGGCCGCCGTCGCGTACAGGCCCAGCAGGCTGGCGGGCCGCAGCAGCAGACCGCCCGCCACGATCGGCAGGACGAGGGCGGCCGGGGCGCACCACACCGGGTTCAGCACCGTGGCGCAGGTGATGGCCGGGACGGTCAGCAACAGGCCGACGAGCGCGATCCAGTCGGAGCCGTCACCGCGGAAGTAGTCGACCCCGGATTTGCGCAGCGCGATGCGCGCCCGGTGCGCCGACTTCCGCCAGCGGGCCGGGTACGCGTCCACTCCTCCGCGACGGTCCATTGCGGGGACTTTATCCACCCGGCCGCCTCCGGTGCAGGGGGACCCCGGTGACAATGTGTTCGAAAACGGGTCGCTTGTCCGCCGACGCCCTGGTAGGGATGGCATATGACTACAGAACTCCGGGTTCTCCGGCCCTCCGAATGGGACAACTGGATCACCTGCCTGGAGCGTGGCTTCGGCGCGGTGCCCAGCTCTCCGGAGGCGCGGGAGCTCTGGCTCGCCCTCACCGAGTACGAGCGGTTCCTCGGGCTGTGGGACGGCGCCGAATGCGTGGGGACGACGGGGGCGTACAGCTTCCGGCTGACCGTGCCGGGCGGGGCCGCCGTGCCCGCCGCCGGGGTGACCATGGTGAGCGTCGCCGCGACGCACCGCAGACGCGGAGCGCTCACCGGGATGATGCGGCGTCAGCTCGACGACGTCCGCTCCTGGGGTGAGCCGCTGGCCGTGCTGACGGCCTCGGAGCCGGCGATCTACGGACGCTTCGGTTACGGAGCCGCCGCCCGGGAGATGCACCTGGACATCGACACCGACCGTGTGCGGCTCGCCCGGCCGGCCGGTTCGGACGAGGTCCGGCTGCGGTACGCGGATCCAGTGGAGGCCCTGGCCGCCTGCGAGGCGGTGTACGCGCGGCTGGCGCCGGGGCGCCCGGGGACCCCGGTGCGCAGGCCGAACTGGGACCGTACCGCGGTGCTCGACCCCGAGCGGGAGCGGTCGGGCGCCTCTCCGTTGCAGTGTGTGCTCGCGGAGCGGGACGGGGAGGTCGTCGGGTACGCCACCTTCCGCACCAAGCCCGAGTGGGACCTGACCAGGCCCGCCGGCACGGTGGCGCTGCGGGATCTCGGGGCGCTCGATCCCGCCTCGTACGCCTCGCTGTGGCAGTTCCTCTTCGACATCGACCTGATGTCGACGGTCGAGTGCGGCAACCGGCCGGCGGACGACGCGCTCCTGCATCTCGTCTCCGATGTCCGGCGCTGCGATGTGCGCGTGCAGGACGGGCTGTACGTCCGGCTGGTGGAGGTGGGTGCGGCCCTGGAGGCGCGGACCTACCGGGCGCCGGTGGATGTGGTGCTGGAGGTCGAGGACGCGTTCTGCCCCTGGAACGAGGGGCGTTGGCGGCTCACCGCGGACGCGAAGGGCGTGGCCTCGTGCCGGCGGACGGAGGACGACGCGGATCTGGAGCTCTCGGTACGGGAACTGGGGTCGGCGTATCTCGGCGGGGTGTCGCTCGCCTCGCTGGCGGCGGCCGGGCGGGTGCGGGAACTGCGCACGGGAGCGCTGGCCGAGGCCGGGGCGGCGTTCTCCTGGGATGTGGAGCCGTGGCTGCCGCACGGGTTCTGAGCCGCGGCTTCCGGGGCCGCCGGTTCTGAGCCGGCCGGTTCTGAGGCCGCCGTTTCCGAGCCTGCCCGGCCCGAGCCCGCCGGGCCCGAGCGGCCCGGCGGGTTCGGCCGAGCGACCGGGTGGGCTCAGCCCGGCGGCTGGCAGGTGGGGCACCAGAAGAGGTTGCGGGCCGCCAGCGGGGCCGTGCGGATCTCGGTGTGGCAGATGTGGCAGGGCTGGTGCGTGCGCCGGTACACGTAGACCTCGCCGCCGTGGTCGTCCACGCGGGGCGCGCGCCCCATCGCCTCGGGCAGGTGCTCGGGGCGGACCGTGTCGATCCGGTTGTTCCGTACGCCCTCGCGCATCAGCATCACCAGGTCGGCCCAGATCGCGTCCCACTCGTGGCGGGTGAGGTCCTTGCCGGGGCGGTACGGGTCGATGCCGTGCCGGAACAGGACCTCGGCGCGGTAGACGTTGCCGACGCCCGCGATGACCTTCTGGTCCATCAGGAGGGCCGCGACGGTGATCCGGCTGCGGGAGATCCGCGACCAGGCCCGTTCGCCGTTCTCGCCGGTGCGCAGCGGGTCCGGGCCGAGGCGGTCGTGTATCGCGCGCTTCTCCGGCTCGGTGATCAGGGCGCAGGTGGTGGGCCCGCGCAGATCGGCGTGGTGGTCCCCGTTTGCCAGGCGCAGCCGCACGGTGTCGGTGGGCGGCGGCGCCGGGGCCGTACCGAAGCCGAGCTTGCCGAACAGGCCGAGGTGGATGTGGACCCAGCCGGTGCCCTCGAAGCCGAGGAAGAGGTGCTTGCCGTGGGCGTCCACCGCGTCCAGCACCCGGCCGTCGAGCAGGGCGGCGCTGTCGGCGAACTTGCCCTGCGGGCTGCTCACCCGTACCGGCAGCCCGGCGAATCTGTCCCGGTGGTCCGCGGCGAGGCGGTGGATGGTGTGTCCCTCGGGCACGGCCGGCTCCCTGTGCGATGCGGTGCGGTGGTGATGGTGCGGTGGTGATGGCATGACCGTGCCGCCGGGCGGGCCCGGCGGCACGGTGAAGCGGTGCGGGCCCGCTCAGCCCTGCTGCGGGTGGTGGGCCGGGATCGGGGGGAGCTCGCCCGTCGCCTCGTACGCCGACAGCATCTCGATGCGGCGCGTGTGACGCTCCTCGTTCGAGTACGGAGTGGCGAGGAAGATCTCGACGAACTTGGTGGACTCCTCCACCGAGTGCATCCGGCCGCCGATGGCGACCACATTGGCGTTGTTGTGCTCGCGGCCGAGCGCGGCGGTCTGCTCGCTCCAGGCCAGTGCGGCGCGGACGCCCTTGACCTTGTTGGCGGCGATCTGCTCGCCGTTGCCCGAGCCGCCGATCACGATGCCCAGGCTCTCCGGGTCCGCGGCCGTCCGCTCGGCGGCGCGCAGGCAGAACGGCGGGTAGTCGTCCTGGGCGTCATAGATGTGGGGGCCGCAGTCGACGGCTTCGTGGCCGTGGGCCTGGAGCCACTCGACGAGGTGGTTCTTGAGTTCGTAACCGGCATGGTCCGATCCGAGGTACACGCGCATGTGGCGAAGTGTGGCACGAACATCGCGGGGTAACCGTCAGCGGGGTCGGGACCCTCCACGGCGTCCGTGTGGGCAACACCACTCGGGCAACGATCCGGTCAACGTTTCGGAATGGGGGGTTCCGTTTCAACCGGATGCCGGGCTTGAATGCGTGCCCCGTCTCCGCACCACCACGCGGAGCCGGAGCCGACCCGCGTGACCGTAAACGTAAGGATCCGTTCCATGACGTCGCAGACGACGCTGGCGAAGTCAGGCGAGGAGCCCGGCGAGCCGGAAAAGCCGGTCTCCCCGGACGGGCTCCAGGCCGGTCTGAAGAACCGCCACCTCTCGATGATCGCGATCGGCGGTGTGATCGGTGCGGGCCTCTTCGTGGGGTCCAGCGCGGGCATCGCCGCCGCGGGACCGGCCATCCTCCTCTCCTACGCGCTCGTCGGCCTGATGGTCGTGTTCGTGATGCGGATGCTGGGCGAGATGGCCGTCGCCCGGCCGAGCTCCGGCTCCTTCTCCGCCTATGCCGACCAGGCGCTGGGCCGCTGGGCGGGCTTCTCCATCGGCTGGCTGTACTGGTTCTTCTGGGTCGTGGTGCTGGCCGTCGAGGCGACGGCCGGTGCCAAGATCCTGGAGGGCTGGATCCCGGGCGTGCCGCAGTGGGCCTGGGCGCTGATCGTGATGATCGTGCTCACCGCGACGAACCTGGTCTCGGTCGGTTCGTACGGGGAGTTCGAGTTCTGGTTCGCCGGGATCAAGGTCGTGGCGATCGGCGCCTTCGTGGTCGTCGGTCTGCTCGCCGTCTTCGGACTGCTGCCGGGGTCGGACAACCCGGGGTCCGGGCTCGCGCATCTCACCGACAGCGGAGGGTTCTTCCCCGAGGGGCCGGGCGCCATCCTCACCGGTGTGCTGATGGTCGTCTTCTCCTTCATGGGCAGCGAGATCGTGACCCTGGCGGCCGGTGAGTCCGAGAACCCGCAGCGTGCCGTGTCCAAGGCGACCAACAGCGTGATCTGGCGGATCGCGGTCTTCTACCTGGGCTCGATCTTCGTCGTCCTGACCCTGCTGCCGTGGAACGACCCGTCGATCCTCAAGGAGGGTTCGTACGTCGCCGCACTCAACTCCATCGGCATCCCGCACGCGGGCCAGGTCATGGATGTCATCGTGCTGACGGCCGTGCTGTCCTGTCTGAACTCCGGTCTCTACACGGCCTCCCGGATGGCGTTCTCCCTCGGCGGCCGGGGGGACGCGCCGAGGGCCTTCGCCCGGGTGAACAAGCGCGGGGTGCCGCAGGCGGCGATCCTGTCCTCCGTGGTGTTCGGCTTCGTCGCGGTGTTCTTCAACTACCAGTGGCCCGACACCGTCTTCCAGTTCCTGCTGAACTCCTCGGGCGCCGTCGCCCTGTTCGTCTGGCTGGTCATCTGCTTCACCCAGCTGCGGATGCGCGGGATCATCCTGCGCGAGTCCCCGGAGAAGCTCGTCGTACGGATGTGGCTGTTCCCGTATCTGACCTGGGCGACGATCGCGATGATCTCCTTCGTCCTGGTCTACATGCTGACCGACGACGCCGGGCGCGAGCAGGTGCTGCTCTCGCTGCTGGTCGCGGCGCTGGTGGTGGCGATCTCGCTGGTACGTGAGGCGCGCGGCCGCAGGGCCGCCAGGGCCACGGCCGACAAGTGATCCGATACCTGACGGCCGATGTCAGGTTTACCGGGGAGGCTCTCCCCCGCGACGCCCACCGGGTGCGTCGCGGGCGAATGGAGAGCCTCCCTCATGACGTACGCACCTGACACCTTCCAGACCGGCTTCCCGATCCGTCCCGACCGCGTCGTAGAGGCCACCGGCGCCGATGACGTGCGCGCCGCCGTGGCCCACGCCGCCGGGCGCGGGCTGCGGATCGCGGTCCACGCCACCGGGCACGGGCTGCCCGGCCCCGTCGAGGGCGGCGTACTGATCAGCACCCGCCGGATGGACTCCGTACGGATCGATCCGGAGCGCCGCACCGCCCTGCTCGGAGCGGGCGCCACCTGGGGGCAGGTGATCGCGGCCGCCGCCCCGCACGGGCTCGCCCCGCTGAACGGCTCGGCCCCGTCGGTGGGCGCCGTCTCCTACACGCTCGGCGGCGGGCTGGGCCTGCTGGCCCGGGAGTTCGGGTACGCCGCCGACCATGTGCGCTCCCTCGACGTGGTGACCGCCGACGGGGTGGCGCGCCGGGTCACCGCGGACAGCGAGCCCGAGCTGTTCTGGGGCCTGCGCGGCGGCGGGCACCGCCTGGGGGTGGTGACGGGCATGGAGATCGGCCTGGTGGCGGTGGACCGGCTGTACGGCGGCTCGGTCGCCTTCGACGGGGCGGGGGCCGACGAGGTCCTGGGCCGGTATCTGGAGTGGACCCGGACCGTTCCGCGGACCCTCAGCTCCTCGCTCGCGGCGATCCAGTACCCCGACGCCCCGCAGCTGCCCGGCGCGCTGCGGGGGCGGTACGTGGTCTCGGTGCGGGTGGCGTTCACGGGCGGTACGGCCGAGGGCGAGCGGCTGGTCGCGCCGCTGCGCGCGATCGGGCCCGCGCTCGCGGATTCGCTGCGGGAGATGCCGTACACCGACAGCCACACCATTCACAGCGACCCGCCGTTCCCGCACGCCTACTACGGCGACAGCGCGCTGCTGGGGGAGCTGGACGCGGGGCGGGCGGGGCGGGTGCTGGAGCTGACCGGGCCGAAGGCGCCGATGATGACGGTGGTCCAGCTCAACCACCTGGGCGGGGCGCTGGCCGAGCGGCCCGGGGTGGACAACGCGGTGCCGTACCGGGAGGCGGGCTTCCTGCTGCGGCTGCTGTCGCCGCTGGACGGTACGGATGTGGCGGCGGTACGGGACCTGTACGCGCGGGTGTCCGGGGTGCTGGCACCGGACGTCCTGGGCCGGTCGCTGAACTTCTCCTTCGGCGGCGGCGACCGCACCGAGGGCTTCCACGACCCCCGGACACGCGAGAGGCTCGCCGGTCTGGTCTCCCAGTACGATCCGGCGAGCCTCCTGCGCGGGCCCTACGGCATCAGCCGCGACGCCCGATGAGCTTCCAGGACGCGGGCAGCGCGCCCATGGCCAGCGCCGCCTTGAGGGCGTCGCCGATCAGGAACGGCACCAGACCGGCGGCGACGGCCGCGCCCATCGACATCCCGGTGGAGAACGCGAGGTAGGGCACGCCGACCGCGTAGATGACCGCGGAGCCGACCGCCATCGTGCCCGCGGTGCGCAGTACGGAGCGGTCGCCGCCGCGGCGGGCGAGACCGCCGACCACGGTGGCGGCGAGCAGCATGCCGAGCACATAGCCGAACGAGGCGCCGCCCGCGCCGGAGGAGCCCTCGGAGAACCACGGCATGCCGGCCATGCCGACGAGCGCGTACAGGGCGAGCGAGAGGAAGCCGCGGCGGGCGCCCAGCGCGGTGCCGATGAGGAGCGCGGCGAAGGTCTGGCCGGTGACGGGGACCGGGGAGCCGGGGACCGGGACGGCGATCTGGGCCGCGATGCCGGTGAGGGCGGCGCCGCCCATGACCAGGGCCGTGTCGACGGCGTAACGGTGCCGGGCTGCGGGCAGCAGGTCGGCGAGGACCGCTCCGGAACGGACGGGTGCGACTGCAGTGCTCATCGGGACTCCGCGGGTGAGGGCAGGCAGGGTGGGCGCGAGCACCGTGGGTGCAGGCGGGCTGGGGACATCCGGTGGAACAGCCGGGTGGAGACAGACTGGAGTTGACGTTAGCCCACGGGTTAACGCTCGATCACCGTCAGCCGCCCACAAAGCGGTGCCGGAGGGCATGGTGGGGTTCGCACAAAGACCGGCCCGCAATCATCCGCGGGCGTGACGATGGTCACTGAGCCTGGGGTGGAGCGGGCGCCTTCCGCCGGGAGGGGGCTCGCGGCGTGAGACTGTAGGTTCCCCATAAATGAGCCGAGAGTGACCCGCACCCCATGCACGACGTGCCTCCCCCCACGCACTCCCCCGTACCGGCCGAGCCGCTCTCCCACGGTCTGAAGCAGCGGCATCTGACGATGCTCGGCCTGGGAGGGGTGATCGGGGCCGGACTGTTCGTCGGGTCGGGCGCCGGGATCGCGGTGGCGGGCCCGGCCATCGTCGTCTCGTACCTGATCGCGGGAGCGCTCGCGATGCTGGTGATGCGGATGCTCGGCGAGATGTCGGCCGCCATGCCGGCCTCCGGCTCGTTCTCCGTGCACGCGGAGCGGGCGCTCGGCCGCTGGGCCGGGTTCAGCGCCGGCTGGCTCTACTGGTTCCTGCTGGTGGTGGTGCTCGCCGTGGAGGCGACGGCCGCCGCGCAGATCGCCCACGGCTGGGTGCCAGGGGTGGAACCGTGGGCCTGGGTGCTGGTCTTCATGGTGGTGTTCACCGTGGCCAACCTGACCGCCGTGAAGAACTTCGGGGAGTTCGAGTTCTGGTTCGCCGCGCTCAAGGTCGGCGCGATCGTGGCGTTCCTGGTGCTGGGGCTGCTGGCGGTCTTCGGTCTGCTCCCGGACACCGATCCGGTCGGGATGACCAACCTCACCGGGCAGGGCGGGTTCCTGCCGAACGGCTGGGACGGGGTGGTCTCCGGCGTACTGACCGTGGTCTTCGCCTTCGGCGGCCTGGAGGTCGTCACCATCGCGGCGGCCGAGACCGACGACCCGGCGCGGGCGGTGGGGCGCGCGGTGCGCAGCGCGGTGGTGCGCATCCTCTTCTTCTACGTCGGTTCGATGCTGGTCATCGTGACCGTGCTGCCGTGGACCGCGCAGCAGGCCGGGCTCAGCCCGTATGTGAAGGTGCTGGACTCCATCGGGGTGCCGTCCGCCGGGCAGATCATGAACATCGTGGTGTTCGTGGCGCTGCTGTCCGCGCTCAACGCCAATCTGTACGGCTCCTCGCGGATGATCTTCTCGCTGGCCGAGCGCGGCGAGGCGCCGCGCGGGCTGCTGAAGGTGTCGGGCGGCGGGCGGAAGCGCGGTGCCGAGGACGACGGCGGGGCAGGGGGCGGTCGTGGGGGAGGCGGTGTGCCGCGGCGGGCGGTGCTCGCGTCGGTGGCCTTCGGCTTCGTCTCCGTCCTGCTCAATCTGCGGTGGCCGGACACGGTCTTCCTCTACCTGCTCAACTCGGTCGGCGCGGTGCTGCTGTTCGTCTGGGCCCTGATCGCCGCCTCGCAGTTGCGGCTGCGTGCCCGGATCGAGCGCGAGGCACCGGAGGCGCTGACCCTGCGGATGTGGTGTTTCCCGTATCTGACCTGGCTGACGCTGGCCGGTCTGTTCGGGGTGCTGCTGCTGATGCTGAGCGATGACGCGGCCCGCACGCAGGTTCTGTGGTCGGCCGGGGCGACGGCGCTGGTGGTGCTGGTCTCGGTGGTGCGGGAGTTCCGGACCCGGCCGGGAGCTACTCTGGAGTAGGCGCGTGCGCACCTTGTGTGAGCCTCGTGACCGTATAGCGGACAGCTGTTCCTTGTGAGCGGGGGCCGTGCTCAGACTGTTGGCTCGTCCCCGTCTCACCTACCGAACTGAGCTCGTCCATGCCTCGGACCTCCGCGTCTCCCCCCACCGCTGACTCCGCAGCCGCCGGCACCGCCACGACCGACTCCGCTCTCACCCACGGCCTCAAGCAGCGCCACCTCTCGATGATCGCCCTGGGCGGGGTCATCGGGGCCGGGCTGTTCGTCGGTTCGGGCGCGGGCATCGCCGCCGCCGGGCCCTCGATCGTCATCGCCTACGGGATTTCCGGGCTGCTGGTCATGTTCGTGATGCGCATGCTCGGCGAGATGTCGGCCGCGAATCCGGTCTCCGGTTCCTTCTCCGTCCACGCGGAACGCGCGATCGGCCCCTGGGCGGGCTTCACCGCCGGATGGGCGTTCTGGGTGCTCCTGTGCGTCGCCGTCGGCCTGGAGGGCATCGGCGCCGCGAAGATCGTCACCGGCTGGCTGCCCGGCACCCCGGAGTGGGCCTGGGTCGCGCTGTTCATGGTGATGTTCCTCGGGACGAATCTGGCCGCCGTGAAGAAGTTCGGCGAGTTCGAGTTCTGGTTCGCCGCGCTGAAGGTCGTCGCGATCACGCTCTTCCTCGTCCTGGGTGTGCTGGCGATCCTCGGGGTGCTGCCCGGCACGGACGCGCCCGGCACCTCCAACCTCACGGGTGACGGCGGCTTCCTGCCCAACGGCTCCGACGGCTTCATCATCGGACTGCTCGCCTCCGTCTTCGCCTACGGCGGTCTGGAGACCGTCACCATCGCGGCCGCCGAGTCCGAGAACCCGGTGCGGGGCGTCGCGAAGGCGGTCCGGACGGCGATGTGGCGCATCGCGGTGTTCTACGTCGGCTCGATGGCGGTCATCGTCGCGCTGGTGCCGTGGGACGACCCGAAGGTCGTCGAGGTCGGCCCGTTCTACGCGGCACTGGACCACCTCGGCATCAGCGGCGCGGCGGAGATCATGAACGTGGTCATCCTGATCGCGCTGCTCTCCGCGATGAACGCCAACATCTACGGCGCCTCGCGCATGGCCTGCTCGCTCGTCGCACGCGGCCAGGGCCCGAAGCGGCTGGGCCGGATCACCTCCGGGGTGCCGCGCACGGCCGTTCTCGTCTCCTCCGTCTTCGGCTTCCTGTGCGTGCTGCTCAGCTACTGGCGGCCGGACGACGTCTTCCCGTGGCTGCTCAACATGATCGGCGCGGTGATCCTGGTGGTGTGGATCTTCATCGCCGTCTCGCAGCTGATCCTGCGCGGCCGGATGGAGCGGGAGGCGCCGGAGAAGCTGGTGGTGCGGATGTGGCTGTTCCCGGTGGGCACGGTGCTCGCGCTGGCGGCGATGGCCGGCATCTTCCTGCTGATGCTGCGGCAGCCCGGTACACGCGATCAGTTGCTGGCCACGGGGGCGCTGACCGCGGTGCTGATCGTCGTGGGGCTGCTGCGGCAGCGCCGGGGCGCCGCCGCGGGGTGAGCGCCGTGCCCTCGGGCCCGTCCGCGCCGGCCGCGATGGCTCAGGCGCGGGACGGGCCCCGAGGGCACGCCCGCCAGGGATGACGGGACAGCCCTCAGTCGTCGCACGGCACGTTCAGGGAGAGCAGCGCCGCACCCCCGCCGCCCTCGCCCGACAGGCGGATCTCGCTCACCGCCGCGTTGCGCAGCCGTGGGAAGACCCTGCGGTAGGAGCCCAGCGGAATGCCCAGCAGTTCGCACAGGACCAGGCGCAGCAGCGTGTTGTGCGCGACGACCAGGATCCGTCCGCCCGGTCCGCCCGCGGCGATGCGGCGCAGGGCCGCCGTCCCCCGGGCCGCCGCCGCCCGGGGGTCCTCGGCGCCCGGGAACGGGTTGGCCACCGGGTCGGCCCGGAACGCCTGTGCCCGCTCCGGGTCCTCGGCGGCGAACTCGGCGAGGGTGCGCCCCTCCACCACCCCGAAGTCGCACTCGCGCAGCCCGTGTTCGCGCATCGGTACGAGTCCGAGCGCCCGGCAGGCCGGGTCGGCGGTCTCCATGGCGCGCGAGACGGTGGAGGTCCAGATGGCGTCGACCGGATGCCGGGCCGCCCACCGGCCCAGTCGCTCCGCCTGTCGCCCTCCCTCGTCCGTGAGGGCGACATCGCTCACCCCGGCGTAGCGGTTCTCCGCGTGCCAGACGGTCTGCCCGTGGCGGGCGAGCAGCAGCGTGGTGGGGGGCTGACTCGCGGTCATGGGTGCTCCGTCCGGGTGCGGGCGTGCGCGGCGACGGTGGCCGGGAGCCAGCCGCGCCGTTCCAGTTCGTCCACCAGCGTGCGGTACGGCTGAAGATGGCGGGCGGTACGCGCCGGGTCCGGGCGCAGGGTCTGCCGCAGCCGCACCATCCGGCCCGCGGCCTCCTGCACGGTGTCCGCGGCCCCCGCCCCGTACGCGGCGAGGACGGCCATGCCGAGGGCGGGTTCGCTGTGGTGCGGGAGGTGGACGGTCCTGCCGAGGATGTCGGCGCGCAGCCGGTTCCAGTGGTCGCTGCGGACGGCGCCGCCGGTGAAGGTGAGCGGGCCGTGCAGGGGCGCGCCGAGCAGGTCGAGGTAGTCGAGGCAGAGCCGTTCGACGAGGCCGACGCCCGTCAGGAGCGCCGCCCAGTGCTCGGCGTCGGACGCGGGGTCGCCGAGCAGGAAGCCGGTGGCGTCGGGGGCGAGGAACGGGAAGCGTTCGCCGCGCGCCACCAGCGGGTACGCCACCACGTCCGACGGCCCGAGCCCGGCGGCCAGCGCGTCCAGCCGGGCCGGGTCCGCCTCCGGGAAGGCGGCGGTCAGCGCCCCGCCGCCGGTCCCGGACGCGCCGCCGGGCAGCCAGCTCCCGTCGGGGGCCCGGTGGTTGTAGACCACCCCGGTCCGGTCGGCGACCGGGGCGTCGGTGACCCCCTTGAGCACCAGGGTCGTACCGAGCACCGCGTTCCAGGAGCCGACGGTGAGCGCGCCCGAGGCGATCTGTGCCGCGCAGCCGTCCGTCATCCCGGCCACCAGGGGCGTGCCTGCCGGAATCCCGGTCTCCTCGGCCGCCGCGCGCCCCACCTCGCCGATCCGCCGGCCCGGCCGCACCACCCGGGGGAACAGCCCCTCGGGCAGGCCGAGTCCGGCGAATCGCGTGTGCGGCCAGGCGTCCTCCTCCAGCACGTAGCCGGTCTTGAGGGCATGGCTGGAGTCGGTGGGCAGTGGGTGCCCGGCGAGCCGCGCCAGGACGAGATCGGCCTGGTGCGTCACGCGGACGCCGTCGCCCCCTCCCCCGTACTCGCCCAGCAGCCACATCACCTTGGGCAGTGCCCAGGTCCGTGGTGTCCCGGCCCTGGCCGCCTCGGCTCCGGCGCGCCCGTCGTCGTACATCAGTGCAGGGGTGAGCGGCCGGCCGGTGCGGTCGGTGAGCAGGACCGTGCCGGAGGTGGAGCAGATGGCGAGCGCACGGGGCGCGGGGCCCTCGCGCAGCGCCTGCCGGGTCGCCGCGCACACCGCCGTCCACCAGTGCTCCGGCAGTTGCTCGTGGCGTACGCCGTCGCGCCTGCCGCCGAGCGGGGCCGACCCGCTGCCGAGGATCTTCCCGCGGTCGGAGGCGAGGACCGCGCGGACGCTCTGCGTACCGAGATCGATGCCCATCCACATATCGGCTCCCTCTGTGAACTTCTCACTGTGCACTGAGAATTTCACTTGTGCGAGGGATTGACGGGCAACTTGTGTTGTTCCAAGCTCTGTTAACCAATCAGCACACTATGTGATCAGCATCTCCGGCCGGACCGTGGAGGTCACGGATGGACAGGCACGGGCACGACCGGCGCCGCCTAGTCGCTCTCGGCGCGGCAGCCGCAGCATCCGCAGCTCCACTGCTGTCCGCCTGCGGGGCGGGCTTCGGCGGTGACACCACCGGCGGGGGCGGCTCCGCGGCCGACGAGGTCACCGGCGCCTTCGACTGGAAGCGGGCCGAGGGGAAGACCGTCAAGGCGCTGCTCAACAAACACCCGTACACCGATGCCCTGATCGCCGATCTGAAGGCGTTCACCGAGAAGACGGGCATCAAGGTCGAGTACGACGTCTTCCCCGAGGACAACTACTTCGACAAGCTCACCGTCGACCTCTCCAGCGGGCGTGCCTCGTACGACGTGTTCATGCTCGGCGCGTACATGGTGTGGCAGTACGGTCCGCCCGGCTGGCTGGAGGACCTCGGGCCGTGGATGCGCAACTCCTCGGCGACCGGGGCCGAATGGGACCAGGCGGACTTCTACCCGAATCTGCTCCAGGCCGGCCAGTGGTCCCTGAAGGCGGGCGCCCCGCTCGGACAGGGCGGGCAGTACGCGCTGCCGTGGGGCTGGGAGACGAACGTCGTCGCGTACAACACCGAGGTGTTCAAGAAGCTCGGACTGAAACCCGCCGAGTCCTTCGACGAGCTGCGCGAGCTGGCCGGAACCATCACCCGCAGGGCGCCGGGCGCGGGATTCGACGGGATGTACGGGGTCGCGGTGCGCGGGTCGCGCAGCTGGGCCACGATCCACCCCGGCTTCATGACGATGTACGCGCGCAACGGGCTGAAGGACTTCACCGTCGAGGACGGGAAGGTGAAGCCCGCGATGAACTCCCCGCAGGCCATCGCGTTCACCGGGGACTGGGCGGAGATGGTCAGGAAGGGCGGGCCGCCGTCCTGGACCTCGTACACCTGGTACCAGTGCTCCGGCGACCTCGGCGCGAAGAAGGCCGGGATGCTGTTCGACGCGGACACCGCCGCGTACTTCCAGGCGGTGGAGGGGGCCTCCCCGGCCTCCGGGAAGATCGCCTTCCACCCCGGTCCGAAGGGGCCGGGCGGCTCGCTCGCGACGAACATGTGGATCTGGTCGCTGGGCATGAACGCCAGGAGCCGCAACAAGCCGGCGGCCTGGCTGTTCCTCCAGTGGGCGACCGGCAAGGACCATCTGCTCAGGGGCGCGGTCCAGGGCAACCACATCGATCCGGTCCGCAGGTCGGTGAGCGAGGCCGCCGCGTACCGGGACAAGATGGGGGCGATCCCCGGATTCATCGAGACGTTCGAGGCGGTCGTCGACCAGACGAAGATCCAGTTCACCCCGCAGGAGCAGTTCTTCGACTCGACGACGAGCTGGGCCTCGGCGCTCCAGGAGATCTACGGCGGGAAGAACGCCTCGTCCGTGCTGAACGGACTCGCGGGCGATCTGGCGTCGAAGATCGGCTGACCGGTGGCCCTGACGACGCCTCCGGCGCCCTCGGACCGCACGGCCGTCCACGGCGAGGAGACCGCGCCGGTACGGCCGGTG
This sequence comes from Streptomyces sp. TSRI0281, assembly GCF_001905125.1. Lineage (GTDB taxonomy): Bacteria > Actinomycetota > Actinomycetes > Streptomycetales > Streptomycetaceae > Streptomyces. The sequence goes on from NZ_LWLE01000023.1 coordinate 92,472, forward strand.
CCGGGATGGCGCCGCTCGCTGCGGCCGTATCTCCTGATCGTCCCGGCACTGCTGCTGACCGGCGGCATCCTCTATCCGTTCGGTCTGGGCCTCTACTACACACTGTTCGACTTCGCGGCGAGCAAGCCGCGGCCGGACCTGGTGGGGTTCGAGAACTACCGGCGGATCTTCTCCCAGTCCTCGTTCTGGGAGTCGGCCCGGGTGACCGTGCTGTACGCGGTGGGCGCGGCGGCGGTCGAGACGGTGCTCGGGGTGTCGGTGGCGCTGCTGCTGCACCGGGCGAGCAGGGTCGGGCGGGTGCTGGAGAAGATCCTGATCCTGCCGCTGATGATCGCGCCGGTGATCGCCGCGATCATGTGGAAGCTGATGCTCCAGCCCTCGGTCGGGGTGATCAACCATCTGCTGGAGCCGGTCGGTCTGGGCGGGGTGCAGTGGACCGACACCCCGGCCGGGGCGCTGCTGTCGTCGATCGCCGTCGATGTGTGGGTGTACACGCCGTTCGTCGCGATCCTCGCGCTGGCCGGGCTGCGCTCGCTGCCCGTGTCGCCGTTCGAGGCGGCGGCGGTGGACGGGGCGGGCTGGTGGTTCACCTTCCGGCGGGTCACGCTGCCGATGCTCTGGCCGTACGTCCTGGTGGCGGTGATCTTCCGGTTCATGGACTCGCTGAAGGTCTTCGACATCATCTACGCGCTGACCGAGGGCGGCCCCGGCGACTCGACGGTGGTGCTCCAGATCCGGGCGTATCTGGAGGCGATCCGCTTCCAGCGCTACTCGTTCGGCATCAGCTACATGATCGTGCTGTGGGCGGTGGTCTACCTGGTCACGATGGTGCTGGTGCGCTATCTGGGCCGGATCCAGAACCGTGCGGCGGAGGTGCCGAAGTGAGGCGGGAACCGCGGGACGGGGACGGAGCCGGGGACGGCAGCACGACGGGACCGCGGGACGGGGACGGCAGGCGGAGGCTGTTGTCGGTGGCCGCGGACGGGGCGCTGATCCTCTACTTCGTCTTCGCGCTGTTCCCCGTCGTCTGGATGGTGATCCTGTCGCTGAAGCCGACGAACGAACTGTTCAGCACGTACTTCTCGTTCACTCCGACCCTCGACGCGTACCGCACGGTGCTCGGCGCCGGGGACGACCAGGGCGTGCCGTTCGCGCGCTTCTTCGTCAACAGCCTGATCGTGTCGGTGGGGGCGGTGGCCCTGTCCCTGGTGATCGGGCTGCCCGCCGCGTACGCCGCCGCCCGGTGGCGGTTCCGCGGCTCGGAGAACCTGATGTTCACACTGCTCTCGTTCCGCTTCGCCCCCGAACTGACCGTGATCATCCCGCTGTTCGTGCTCTACCAGAAGCTCGGGCTCTTCGACACCTACGTCGGCATGGTCTGGGTGCTCCAGCTGGTGACGCTGCCGCTGATCGTCTGGATCATGCGCTCGTACTTCTCCGAACTGTCACCGGAGCTGGAGCAGGCGGCGCTGCTGGACGGCTACACCCGTAAACAGGCGTTCTTCAGGGTCGTGCTGCCGCTGGTGAAACCCGGCATCGCGGCCGTCTCGCTGCTGGCGTTCATCTTCGCGTGGAACAACTTCGTCTTCCCGCTCATCCTGACCTCGTCGAACGCCCAGACGGTGACGGTCGGCGCGCTGTCCTTCCTGGGCGGTGACCGGCCCAAGTACAACCTCACGGCGGCCGCCGCGCTGATCTCGGCCGTCCCGCCACTGCTGCTGGCGCTGACCATCCAGCGGTATCTGGTGCGGGGCCTGTCGTTCGGGGCGGTGAAGTCATGACCGCCCCGGCCGCCATCGCGCTGCGCTCCGTGCAGCTGCGCTACGGCAGGAACGTCGCGCTGGACGGGCTGGACCTGGAGGTGGCGGAGGGTGAGTTCTACTGTCTGCTCGGCCCGTCGGGCGCGGGCAAGACGACCACGCTGAAGACCGTCGCGGGCCTGGTGGAACCGCAGTCCGGGGCGGTGGAGCTGGGCGGGGCGGACATGACGGGCGTCGAGCCGTACGACCGGGGCGTGGCCATGTGCTTCGAGTCGTACGCGCTCTACCCGCACCGCACGGCGTACGACATTCTGGCCTCCCCGCTCCGTTCGCCCCGCCACCGCCTCCCCGCGGACCAGGTGCGGGCCCGGATCGGGGAGACCGCCGAACTCCTCGGGATCGGCGCCCTGCTGGACCGGCCGGTGGGCGCCCTGTCGAACGGGCAGCGCCAGCGCGTCGCGCTCGGCCGGGTGCTGGTCCGTCCGGCGCGGGCCTTTCTCCTCGACGAGCCGCTGTCGCACCTGGACGCCAAGCTGCGCCAGGCGATGCGCGCCGAGCTGCGGGCGATCGGCGAGGTGCGGCGCACGACCACGCTGTACGTCACGCACGACGCGGTGGAGGCGCTGGCCCTCGGCGACCGGATCGGGGTGATCAGGGACGGCCGCCTGGTGCAGAGCGGCACCCGCGAGGAGCTGTGGCACCACCCGGACGACACCTTCGTCGCCCGTGCCTTCGGCCGGCCCCGGATCAATCTGCTGCCGGGCACCGTGACGTCCGAGGGCCGGTTCCGGGCGGCGGACGGCTCGTACGAACTGCCGCTGACCGTGCCCGCGGCGCCGGGCACGGCCGTTCAACTGGGGTTGCGGCCCCGGGACATCGGGCTCCGGGAAGGCCGGGGGAGCGATGTCGGCGGGGCGTCCGGCGGCGGGCCCGACGGTGCTTCCGGCGGTGCTTCCGGCGGCGGGCCCGGGGTCGAGTTCACGGGCACCGTCTACATCACCGAGGTGCTGGGCCGGGCGACCGAGGTCACTGTCCGGATCGGCGAACAGCGGCTGTCCCTCGTCGTCCCGCGCGCCGAGGCCGCGGGCCTGCGTCCCGACGAACCGGTGCGGCTCCACGCGGCGCGGACGAGACTGCTGTTGTTCGAGGCCGACCGGCCGGAGAGACCAGGACGAAGGATCAGCCCATGAGCAGTCTTCAGCAGCGCGGACCCGCCCCCCGTCAGGCGTCCATCGCCGAGTACGTCCTCGCCGAGGGCGAGGTCAGCGCCGCCGAGCTGGCCGAGCGGTTCGACGTCAGTCTGATGACCATCCACCGCGACCTCGACGAGCTGGAGCGGCAGGGCATCGTCCGGAAGTTCCGCGGTGGGGTGACGGCCCAGCCCTCCGGTGTCTTCGAGTCGAACGTGGCCTACCGGCTGAAGACCATGCGCGCCGAGAAGGCCGCCGTCGCCGAGCGGGCGGTGCGGCTCATCGAGCCGGGCATGGCGGTGATGCTGGACGATTCGACCTCGACCCTGGAGATCGCGCGGCGGCTGCGGGCCATCACCCCCCTCACCGTCGTCACCAACTTCCTCGAAGCGATAACCGTGTTGTCGCAGGAGCGGGGCATCCATCTGATGGGCCTGGGCGGCGACTACGACCCACTGCACTCCTCCTTCCTCGGAGTCTCCTGCGTGGAGGCCGTGCAGTCCCTCCAGGTCGACGTCTGCTTCACCTCGACGTCCGCGGTGTCCGGCGGCTTCGCCTACCACCAGGAGCAGCACATCGTCTCCGTGAAGCGGGCGATGCTCGACTCGGCCGCCCGCAACGTCCTGCTGCTGGACCACTCCAAGCTGGGGCGCGTCGCCCTGCACCGGCTCGCCCCGCTCAGCCGGTTCGATCTGGTGCTGGTGGACGACGGGGCGTCCGCCGAGGCACTGCGCGATCTGGACGAGCACAAGGTCCCCTACGAGGTCTGCGCGACCGGCACGAGCGCCGGCGACGACAACCACGCGGGCGTCGGCACGGGCGTCGGCACGGGCGTCGGCACGGGCGTCGGCACGGCATCGGCACGGCATCGGGAGGTGGCGGTGAACGGTGACTGAACTGGCCCTGCGCGCCCTGCGCAAGACCTACCCCGGGCGGGGCCGGGCGGCCGACGTCGAGGCGGTGCGGTCCATCGACGTCGAGCTGCGGTCCGGAGAGCTGCTGGGCCTGCTGGGCCCGTCCGGCTGCGGCAAGTCCACGACACTGCGGATGATCGCCGGTCTGGAGACCGTCACCGGCGGCGACATCCTCATCGGCGGCTCCTCGGTCGTGCCGCTCCCGGCGCAGCGGCGCAATATCGGGGTCGCGTTCGAGAACTACGCGCTGTATCCGCCGCTGACGGTCGCGGAGAACCTCGGATTCGGGCTGTCGGCGCGGCGACGCCACGGCCGGGCCGAGGTTCGCGGCAGAGTGGCGGCCATGGCCGAACGTCTCGGGATCACCGACCTGCTCGGATCCCGCCCGGCCGCGCTCTCCAGCGGGCAGAAGCAGCGGGTGGCGCTGGCCCGCGCGCTGATCCGCGAGCCCGACGTACTGCTGCTCGACGAACCGCTCTCGCATCTGGACGCCGCCCAGCGGGACGCCACACGGCGCGAGCTGAAACGCATCCAGCGGGACTCCGGGCACACCGCGATCCTCGTGACGCACGACCAGGAGGAGGCCCTGTCGCTCGCCGACCGGATCGCGGTCATGCGGGACGGCGAGATCCAGCAGCTCGGCACGCCCGAGGAGATCTATGACGCCCCGGCGAATCTCTTCGTCGCCGACTTCGTCGGGGAACCCGCGGTCAATCTGCTTCCGGGTGTCATGGACGGCGGGGGCGTACGGCTCTCGGACACCGTGGCCTTCCCGGTACCGCACCGCTCCGCCGCGCCGGGCCGCTCCGTGGTCCTGGGCATCCGGCCCGAGGACCTCACCCTGGGCGACAGGGGCGTACCGGCCCGGGTCGCCGCCCATGAACCCCTCCTCGAAACGGGCATCGCCACGCTCGCCCTGGACGGGGTGGCCGGGCCCGTCGTCGTCCTGACCGGACCCGGAGTACGGCTCGGCCGGGGCGACACCGTACGGATCGCCGCCGACCCGCGGCACATCCATGTCTTCGACGCCGAAACAGGAGACGCACTTCGATGAACCGCCCCCCGATGAGGATTCTGGCAGCCGGTGACCACTTCGTCCGCGCCTCGCTGATCACCGAGGCCCTGCGCCGGACGGTGGCGGGCGACGCGGACATCACGGAACTCACCCTCCCCTGGCCCCTGGAGCCGTTCGGCAGGGTCGGTGAGGTCGACGAGGCCAGCGACGCCGAGGACGCCCTGATCCAGGCCCTGGACGGGATCGAGGTGTGCGTGACGCAGATGGGGCCGTTCACCGAGCGCGTCCTCGCGGCGGCGCCCCGGCTGCGGCTCGTCGTCGTCTGCCGGGGCGGCCCGGTCAATGTGAACGCGGCGGCGGCCCGTGCCCGGGGCGTACGGGTGTGCTTCGCCCCCGGGCGCAACGCGGCGGCGACCGCGGAGTTCACCATGGGCCTGCTGCTGGCCGCCCTCCGGCGCATCCCCGAGGCCCACGAGACCCTGCGCACCCAGGGCCGTTGGGACGCCTCGCACTTCCTGTACGAGCAGGCCGGCCTCGAACTGGAGGACGTCTCGGTCGGTCTGATCGGCTACGGGGCGGTCGGCAGCCGGGTGGCCCGGGTGCTCGGCGCGTTCGGCGCCGAGGTCGAGGTGTACGACCCCTATGTGCGCGGCGACGTGCACGGGATGCGCGCCGCCTCGCTCGACGCGCTGCTCGCCCGCTCCCGGGTCCTGACCCTGCACGCCCGGCTGACCCCGGAGACCCGGCATCTGATCGGCGCCCGCGAGCTGGCCCTGCTGCCGCGCGGGGCGGTGCTGGTGAACGCGGCACGGGGCGGGCTGCTGGACACCGACGCGCTCTGCGACGCGCTGGATTCGGGTCAGTTGGGGGCCGCGGCGCTCGACACGTACGAGCAGGAGCCGCCGCCCGCGTCCTCCCGGCTGTTCCGGACCCCGCATCTGCTGATGACCCCGCATGTGGCGGGGGCCAGCCGTGCCGTCGCCGAGAAGGCGGCCCGGATCGCGGCGGACGAGGTCGCGCGCTACGCGCGGGACGAGCCGTTGGCCCACGTCCTGTGACCGCGCGACACCGCCCGCACTCCCTCGAATTCCTCTGACCGGAGGCCATGCGCCGTGACCAGGTACGTCGGGATCGATGTCGGCACCTCGCTGGTGAAGGCGGCCGCCTTCGACGAACGGGGCCGCACCCTGGCCGTGGAGTCCCGCCCCGTCGGGCTGGACATCCGCGGCGGCCGGGTCGAACAGGACATGGACGAGGTGTACGGGGCGGTCCGCGAGGTCCTTGCCGCGCTGGGCCCGGACGGGGTGGCGTTCGCCGGTCTCACCGGGCAGGGCGACGGGGTCTGGCTGGTGGACGCGGCGGGCCGCCCGGTCCGCAGGGCGATCTCCTGGATGGACGGCCGGGCCCATGAGGAGGTCGGCGGCTGGCTGGCGTCGGGGGTCTTCGAGGAGGTCTACCGGGCCACCGGCAGCGCGATGTTCCCGGGCTGCCCCGGGCCGGTACTGGCCTGGCTCGACCGCCATGAACCCGCCGCCCTGGACGCGGCGGCCACGGCGCTGTACTGCAAGGACATGGTGTTCCAGCGGCTGACGGGGGTCCGGGCCACCGATGTCTCCGACGCCTCGATGCCGTTCCTGGACCCGGTGACCCGGGCGTACTCCCCCGAGGTCCTGGCCGCGCTCGGCCTCACCCGCCGGGCCGGGCTGCTGCCTCCGGTGAGCGACCCGGTGGCGACCGCCCGGCTGCCCACCGGGGTGCCGGTGGCCAACGGCCCGTACGACCTGCCGGCCTCCGCGCTCGGCGCGGGTGTCACCCGCCCCGGCGACGGGCTGCTGATCGTCGGCACCTGTCTGGCCGCGCTGGTCGCCACCGACCGTCTCGATCTGTCCGGCGAACCGGCCGGGCTGCACATCTCCACCGACCGTCCCGGCCACTGGCTGCGCGCCATGCCCGCGATGGTGGGCACGGCGGCGCTGGACTGGGTCCTGGCCACCACCGGCGTACGCCACCGGCAGATCGACGCCCTCCTCGACGCGACGCCGCCCGGCGCGCGCGGCGTGCGGGTGCTGCCGTACTTCGCCCCGTCCGGCGAACGCGCCCCGTTCGTCGAGCCCCGGCTGCGGGCCGAACTCACCGGCGTGTCCCTGGAGTCGACCCCGGCGGACCTGATCCGCGCGGTCTGCGAAGGCATCGGCTTCGCCGCCCGGCACTGTCTGGAGGCCGCGGGGCTGACCGGCACCCTGGCCCTGTGCGGCGGCGGCACCCGCTCCCCCGCCTGGATGCGGCTGTTCGCCGATGTGCTGGGCAGGCCGGTCCGGATCGTGGAGGGGGAGGTGGGGGCGCGGGGTGCGGTGCTCGCGGCGGCCGAGCGCTTCGGGGCGGAGCTGGACACGGCGTCCTGGACGGCGCCCACGGCGGTGGTGTCGCCGGATCCGCGGCGGGCGGCCTTCTACGCGACGGTGTACGAGGACCACTTGGCCCGCCTCGCCGACGCCCGTACCCGGGCCCGCACCACCGGGAGCCCGTCGGTGGCGCTGTAGCGGAGCCCGCCGACGCCCGCGCCCGGTACCGACGCGCTGTCCATGCCCGTACACGGGCCGGTAGGCGGGCCGGTACGCAGGACCCGTACACGGCCCGGTACGCGGGCCCGTACCCACGGCCGTACATGACCCGGCAAGCCGCCGGCCGCCCGGCCGTAACCCCCCATCGCTTTGGTGGTCCTACCGCCCACCCGAGGAGATCCCATGTCCCCTGCCCCAGGCCGCCGTTCGCTCCTTCTGGCCACCGCCGCGGTGACAGCGGCGGCGGCGACCACGCCCGCTTCCGCCGCGGACCGCCGTCCGCACCGCCCCCGGGGCCCCGTGGTCATCGGCCACCGCGGCGCGGCGGGCTGGCGCCCCGAACACACGGCAGCCGCCTACACCTTCGGTGTGCGGTCCGGCGCGGACTGGATCGAGCCGGACCTCGTACCGACGAAGGACCACGTCCTGGTCGTGCGCCACGAGAACGAGATCTCCGGCACGACGGATGTCGCCCGCCACCCGGAGTTCGTCGGCCGCCGCACCACGAAGACGGTCGACGGGAAGGCCGTCACCGGCTGGTTCACCGAGGACTTCACGCTCAAGGAGCTGAAGACGCTGCGGGCGGTGGAGCGGCTGCCGCTGATCCGCAACCGCAACACGGTCTTCGACGGCCGCCAGCAGGTCATGACGTTCCAGGAGGTCATCGATCTGGCCCGCGCCCTGTCGAAGGAGTACGGCCGCCGGATCGCGGTCTTCCCCGAGACGAAGCACCCCACGTACTTCCGCTCGATCGGTCTGCCGCTGGAGCCGGAGCTGATCCGGGTGATCCGCCGCAACCGTCTCACCGCCCGGGAATGCGTCGTCCAGTCCTTCGAACCGTCCAGCCTGCACCGGGTGGCCGGGGCCGGGCTCGGGCTGCCGCTCTGGCAGGCACTGGGCACCAGCGGCGGCCCGTACGGCCACGGGCGCACCTACAAGGAGATGATGACTCCGGCCGGACTGCGCGAGATCGCCTCGTACGCGGACTGGATCGGCCCGGACAAGTCCTCCCTCGTCCCGCCGCTCACCCTGCTGGCCGACGCGCACGCGGCGGGCCTGAAGGTCGGTGCGTACACCTTCCGCGCCGAGAACCAGTACCTCCCGGCGCAGTACCGCCGGGGCACCGCACCGAACGACTTCGGTGACGCGTTCGCCGAGTACGCCTTCCACTACGGGCAGGGCGTGGACGCGGTGGTGACGGACTTCCCGGACATCGCGGCGGCGGCGCGGGAGGACCTGCGGCCGTAGCTCCGCCCTCGCGCGCCCACCCGTCGCCCGCCGTCGCCCGCCGGGAGACCTAGGCCGAAGGGCTGATCACGGACGAACCCTCCTGCTGTTAGCCTGCTCCTGCATATAGGTTGCAATAACAACTGGACGGCAATCCCAGCAGTCGGAGGGTTCGCATCATGGCCACGTACACGCTCCCGGAGCTCCCTTACGATTACGCGGCGCTCGAACCGGTCATCAATCCCCAGATCGTCGAGCTGCACCACGACAAGCACCACGCCGCGTACGTGAAGGGTGCGAACGACACCCTGGAGCAGCTGGAAGAGGCCCGCGACAAGGAAGCCTGGGGCGCCATCAACGGCCTTCAGAAGAACCTCGCGTTTCACCTTTCCGGCCACATCCTGCACTCGATCTACTGGCACAACATGACGGGTGACGGCGGCGGCGAGCCCCTCGCGGCGGACGGCGTCGGCGACCTGGCCGACGCGATCACCGAGTCGTTCGGCTCGTACGCGGGCTTCAAGTCCCAGCTGACGAAGGCCGCGGCCACCACCCAGGGCTCCGGCTGGGGCGTCCTCGCGTACGAGCCCGTCAGCGGCAGGCTGATCGTCGAGCAGGTCTACGACCACCAGGGCAACGTCGGCCAGGGTTCGGTCCCGGTCCTGGTCTTCGACGCCTGGGAGCACGCCTTCTACCTGCAGTACAAGAACCAGAAGGTCGACTTCATCGAGGCGATGTGGCGCGTCGTCAACTGGCAGGACGTGGCGAAGCGGTACGCCGCCGCGAAGGAGCGCGCGGACGTGCTCCTGCTCGCCACCTGACGATCCCCAGGCGTCCTGCCTCGTGATCGTCTTCTCAACCTTCACCCGGCAGGCGGATGAACGAAGAGCCCCCGCGAGGACATGACTCGCGGGGGCTCTTCTCTGCCCGCACACGCCCCGGCTACGCCCCCTCGGTGACGAGCACGACCATCAGGCCGTCGTATCCCTTGTCGCCCACGGTCTGGAGCGCGGTGGCGCTCAGCGTCGGGTCGGCCGCGACGAGTTCGGTGAACCGGCGCACCCCCTGCACCTTCGGGTCGGTGCTGTCGGCGTCGACGACGTCCCCGTCGCGTACGACGTTGTCGGCGATGATCAGGCTGCCGGGCCGGGTCAGCTCGACGGACCAGGCGAGGTAGTCGGGGTTGCTGGGCTTGTCGGCGTCGATGAACACGATGTCGAACGGCCCGTACCCCTCGGCGGCGAGCGCGGGCAGTGTCTCCAGCGCCGGCCCGACCCGGACCTCGACGACATCGGCGAGCCCGGCGCGCGCGATGTTGGCACGGGCGACTTCGGCGTACGCCGGATCGGCCTCCAGCGTCACAAGCCTGCCGCCCGCCGGGAGCGCCCGCGCCAGCCAGACGGTGCTGTATCCACCGAGGGTGCCGATCTCCAGGATGGTCCGCGCCCCTTGGAGCCGGGCCAGCATGTTCAGCAGCTTGCCCTGGTTGGGTGCGACCTGGATCGCGGGCAGACCCGCCGCGTCGCTCGCCCCGACGGCGGCGTCCAGAGCCGCGTCGGGCCCCACCAGCAAGCCGTTGAAGTAGTTGTCGACCGCGGTCCACTGCGCCTGCGTCATGCGTTCTCCCTGGTCACCGGGTGAGTTCCCTTGAGGAACTTACTAGGGTCGGCAAGAAAATGCACGTCGCCGCGGGTCGGCGGCTGCCACGATGGGCCTGCCCCTGCCGACCGATCACCTGGAAGCGACCCCTGTGCCCGTGAGCCCCGTTCCCGCCGATCCCACCGTCCTGCACCCGCTGTCCGGTCAGCCACGGGTGGTGCGGCTGAAACCGCTGGTGACCTCCCCGCTGATCGAGGTCGGGGAGTACTCGTACTACGACGACCCGGAGCACGCGGAGGAGTTCGAGACCCGCAATGTGCTGTACCACTACGGGCCCGAGCGGCTCGTCATCGGAAAGTTCTGCTCGCTGGGCACCGGGGTGCGGTTCCTCATGAACGGCGCCAACCACCGGATGGACGGCCCGTCCACCTTCCCCTTCCCCTCCATGGACGTCGCCTGGGCCGACCACTTCGACCTGCTGACCGGTCTGCCGGGACGGGGCGACACCGTGGTGGGCAACGACGTCTGGTTCGGCTACGGAGCCACGGTGATGCCCGGCGTCCGCATCGGGCACGGCGCGATCATCGGCTCGCGGGCGGTCGTCGTCTCGGACGTACCGGACTACGGCATCGTCGGCGGGAACCCGGCGAAGCTGATCCGTACCCGGTACGAGGAGAAGGACGTCGCGCGCCTGCTGGCCGTCGCCTGGTGGGACTGGCCCACCGAGCACCTCACCCAGCACATCCGCACGGTCATGTCCGGCAGCGTCGAGGAACTGGAGGCCGCGGCGCCCGTTCGGCCGAAGTGAACGCCGAGATCCGGCGGTTGAGGCCGTCGCCGTAGCCGTCTCCCGACTTCGGCTTCGGCTCCCGCCCGCCTTCACGCGGATGTCATCTGTGGAGCTTTCCCAGGGTGCTGGGGATGCGCGTGACGATGTCGTCCGTCAGCCGGATGTTCCACTTGACGTTGAAGCGGGTGACCCGCTGGCGCCACTTCTCCAGGAGCGAGGGCTTGTCGGCGCTTGTGGAGCTGGGGTCGAGCATGCTGTAGGCGGTCTTGCACGAGGGGAGGCCCTTCGCCCGGTCGAAGATGTCCGCCAGCGAGTTCGCTCCCCCCTCCTGCCTCAGTTCGTTCCATGTACCGGCCGCGGCTTTCGCACACTTGTTGATGGCGTTGCCCAAGCGGTTGTACAGCGGAAGCGGAACGACTCGGACTCCGTCGCGCTCGGCGAGGTCCCGGGCCAATCCGGCGTACTGCGCCGCGAAAACGGCCTCCTGGGTGAGTTCGAGGGGAACCACATCCACGGTGTACGCAGGTGGTGACTGGTACAGCACCGCCCGTTCTCCAGGCAGGACGACCACCCTTCCCTGAGGCAGCCCGAGCAGGATCTGCCGGGCGGCGGTTTCGGCGGCCCAGCCCGCCGGCGTCGCGGGACGCGCGGGCGCACCGATCACGCTGCCGTTGTCGCTCCAGAGCTGGAGGGGCAGGGTGCCGACGTTCGTGACCACCGAGCAACCGGACACCATGTCGGCGTCGTGGGTGTACAGGCCGTCGTAACCGGGCGCGACAGTAACGGGTGAAGTGGCCTCCGCGCAGGGCTCAAGGGCCCTCGCAGTTCCCCGATCGGCCCGCGACTCCGCCGGAACGGCGTGTGCGGTGATCGGAGCAGTAGCAAGGGTGAGCGTCAGCGCGACAGTTGCACAGGCAGCGTGGCGCCTACTCCAGTAGGTCGTCATGTACGACTCCTTGCCCGCTTGCCCCCTCGGGAGACAGTCCCATTATCCGCGCGGACCGGAACACACGCGCGGCAACGCCACGGGCAGGGCGCGGACCGGGGCCGGGGGCCCGCCGTGGACCGGGGCCGGGGCCGGGGGCCCGCCGTGGACCGTTGCCTCGGGCGAACACTCGGTGGGCGCTGCGAGCCCACCGGCCCAGGGGCGCCCGGAGGGTTCCGGGCGCCCCGCCGTGTCACAGCGCGAGCAGCGCCCGTACGGGGATACGGGTGTCCGTCAGCGGTCGCAGCGCGAGCCGCATCAGTGCCAGCGGGTTGTCGTCGCCCGCGATGCGGTTGGCGCTGAGTTCGTCGCACCTCAGGCAGTGGTGGATGACCGTCCACTCCCCGTCCTGGCGCACCGACAGGCTCAGCGCCGCCATGCGTCCGCCGCAGCCCGCCGCCCGGTCGCCCGGTATCCGCCGGTCGACGTGCAGGCTGGCCAGACAGTGCGGGCAGTGATTGCGGTGGGCGGTGCCCGGCGCCACCAGCGGTACGTCGAGCCGGCAGCCGGCACACCGGAACGCGTCGCCACGCGCCCCGGCCGGTCCGTGGAGTACGTCCTTGGGCCGCTGGGGGCGGTGACCGCCGTCCCGCCGGGGTCTACGTCGCGGCACGGTCGCCTCCTCCCGCCTTCCTCCGGAGTCCTCGGGCCCGTTTCACAGGTCACCGAACGCTTCGAGCGGGAAGGGTGGCTGGGCCAGGGGGCGCACGGCCATCCGCATCAGGATCAGCTGGTTGTCGTCCCCGGAGACCGGGTTCGAGGTCAGCTCGTCGCAGCGGGTGCAGCGATGGACGACCATCCAGTCGCCGGTGCGCAGCACCGCGATGGAGATCGGGGTCATCCGGCCCTCGCAGCCGGAGGGCCCGCCCTCGATGTGGTCGGTCAGATGCTTGGAGTGCAGACAGCTGGGGCAGTGGTTGCGGCGGCTGCCGTCGGGCGCGAGCGCGGCGACGGTCAGTCCGCAGCGCACACAGGTGAAGGTGCCGATGGAGGACATGGCTGAGCGGTGCTGGGGGTTGTCGGGTGACACCCGGATACTCCTTGCCGAAGGTGAGGAACGAAGCAGCAGGGAAGTACCGAGCAGCCCTCGGCGCACGGCGTCACGGGGCAGGGGTCACGGGCCGGACGGCATGGTGTGTCAGCGCGGAGCGGCGAACAGTCGCATGCGGGCAGGTCCCGTCCCCCCGGCGCGGGAGGCGCGGCGAGGGAAGCTCGGAAGCACTGGCCTGGGCATACATCAACTGCTTTCCAGGGCATACGCCCAGAGGTCACCCGCGGTCGGTCCCGCGTGAAGGTGCGAGCACCGTAACAACGGGGCGGGGACGGATCCACCGGATTACGTCCGCTCCGGCGGACCCGCCCTCCCCCTCCGCTCAGCCGGAGACGCAGAACTCGTTGCCCACCGGGTCCTGAAGGGTCGTCCAGGCCAGCCCCGGCATCTCGTGCTCACCGACGACGACGGCGCCGAGCCCCACCAGCCGCTCCACGTCGGCGGCCCGGTCCTCGGAGGAGAAGTCGATGTGGACCCGGTTCTTGCCGGCCCTCGGCTCGGGCACCTGCTGGAAACCCAGCACCAGCGGCTGGGCCGCCAGGATGACGAACTCCCCGTAGTCCTGCGCCACTTCCACCCCGAGCGCACCGGCCCACCAGTCGGCCAGCGCACGCGCGTCCGCACAGTCGATCGTGATCATCTCCGCAGTCATTCTCATGCCCGTCACCGTAGGGCGATGCACTGACAACGGGCCCGGGACACTCTGCGTACGCGATCGGCGGGGCGTCAGCGCAGGGCGACCTCCAGCAGCGGCAGCTCGCGGCCCGGGATCGAGCCGGACGGGGTGGCGCCGATGCGGACGGCGCCCATCGCCACGTAGAACGGCTCCGCGTTCGGGTCGGCGTCGATCGTCAGACGGGTGAAGCCGAGACGGCGGGCCTCGTCCATCGTGTGGGCGAACAGCAGGCGCCCGATGCCCCGGCCCATCGCGTCCGGGTCCACGAACATCATGCCGAGCGCCCCCTCGGGCGGGTCCCCGTCCAGGGTGGTGAAGCCCAGCACGCGGCCGTGCTCCTCCGCGACCGCGGTCCGCCGGGGGACCACGTCGGCCGGGTGGATGGTCAGCTCCTGGCGGCAGGCGGCCAGGAAGTCCTCGTCGTAGTCCCAGTGGCCCTTGGAGCGCAGGGCCAGTTCGGTCAGTTCCGCGGCTTCCGCCGCCTCCCCCGCGCGCACGCGCATGGGCCGGTCCCCTTCCGTTCGGCGAGAGGACGCGGGAACGGGCGGGTGGTGCGGGGTTCCGGCCGGAACCCCGCACCACCCGCCCACCGCGCCTCGGGATACGTCAGTCGAAGATCGGGCCCTGGGTCCGGGTCCGCTTGATCTCGTAGAAGCCCGGAATGGACGCGACCAGCAGGGTGCCGTCCCACAGCTTCGCCGCCTCCTCGCCCTTGGGGGCGGGGGTGACGACGGGACCGAAGAAGGCGATCTGCTCGCCGTCGGCGCCCGGGACGGCGATGACCGGGGTGCCGACCTCCTGTCCGACCTTGTCGATGCCCTCCTTGTGGGAGGCGCGCAGCTCGGTGTCGTACGCGTCGGAATCGGCGTACTCCGCGAGCTCGGCCGGCAGGCCGACGTCCGTGAGGGCGCCGATGATCGCCTCACGGGTCGGGCCCTCGCCCTTGTTGTGGAACCGGGTGCCGAGCGCGGTGTAAAGGGGGCCGACGACCTTGTCGCCGTGCTTCTGCTGGGCGGCGACGACGACCCGGACCGGGCCCCATGCCTTGTGCTCCAGGAGGTCGCGGTACTCCTCGGGCAGCTGGTCGAGCTTGTCCTCGTTCAGGACGGCCAGGCTCATCACATGCCAGTGGACCTCGACGTCGCGAACCTTCTCCACCTCCAGCATCCAGCGGGAGGTCATCCACGCCCAGGGGCAGAGCGGGTCGAACCAGAAATCGACCGGAGTCCTGCCGTTGGCCGTGCTGTTGTCAGACATGTCTCTCCTCAAGAGGGCGGTTCCCACCTGTCCGGCAGAACACCGCGGGGCGGTCCCCCCATTCCCGGATTCCGGCGTCCCGAGCCACATGGGAGGATCAAAGGTGTTCGAACACGACAGAAAACGCGCGTCACGAAGGAGTGCCCGTGCCCGGTGAAAACCTGTCCCGCGACGAGGCCCATGAGCGGGCCGAGCTGCTGACCGTCGACGGATACGAGGTCGCCCTCGACCTGCGTTCCGCCATCGGGGAGCCAGGCGGGGACGACGGGGAGGCCGACGGCACCGGTCCGCGTACCTTCCGCTCGCTGACCACCATCCGCTTCCGTGCGGCCCGCGGCGGGGCCTCGTCGTTCGCCGATCTGGTGGCGCCGCGCGTGAACGCGGTGACGCTGAACGGCACGGCACTGGACCCGGCGGCCGTCTTCGACGGGACCCGGGTGGCGCTGGACGCCCTCGCCGAGGGCGAGAACGTCCTGGTGGTCGACGCCCAGTGCGCGTACAGCCGGACCGGCGAGGGCATGCACCGCTTCGTCGACCCGGAGGACGGCGAGGTCTACCTCTACACGCAGTACGAGCCGGCCGATGCCCGGCGCGTCTTCGCGAACTTCGAGCAGCCCGACCTGAAGGCACCCTTCCGCTTCCAGGTGACGGCGCCCGAGGGCTGGCGGGTCTGGAGCAACGGGGCCGAGGAGTCCCACCAGGGCGAGGTGTGGCGGTTCGCCGAGACGAAGCCGATCTCCACCTACATCACGGCGGTCGTCGCCGGTCCGTACCACTACGAGACCGACCACTACACCCGCACCTTCGACGACGGCTCCCAGCTGGAGATCCCGCTCGGCGCGATGTGCCGCAAGGGGCTCGCCCGCCACTTCGACGCGGACGACATCTTCCTCGTCACCAAGCAGGGCCTGGACTTCTTCCACGACCACTTCGACTACCCGTACCCCTTCGGGAAGTACGACCAGGCGTTCGTGCCCGAGTACAACATCGGCGCCATGGAGAACCCGGGCTGCGTCACCTTCCGCGAGGAGTACATCTACCGCGGCAAGGTCACCTCGGCGTCCTACGAGCGCCGGGCCAACGTCATCCTGCACGAGATGGCGCACATGTGGTTCGGCGACCTGGTCACCATGCAGTGGTGGGACGACCTGTGGCTGAAGGAGTCGTTCGCCGACTTCATGGGGACCTTCTCCATGGTGGAGGCGACCCGCTTCACCAACGGCTGGACCACCTTCGCCAACAACCGCAAGGCGTGGGCCTACCGCGCCGACCAGCTGCCCTCCACCCACCCGGTCACGGCCGACATCCGTGACCTGGAGGACGCCAAGCTGAACTTCGACGGCATCACGTACGCCAAGGGCGCCTCCGTACTGAAGCAGCTGGTGGCGTACGTCGGACGGGACGCGTTCCTGGAGGGCGCCCGGCGCTACTTCAAGCGGCACGCGTACGGCAACACCCGGCTGGGCGACCTGCTGTCGGTGCTGGCCGAGACGTCCGGCCGCGACATGACCTCCTGGTCGCGCTCCTGGCTCCAGACGGCGGGCGTCAATGTGCTCAGCCCCGTCGCGACGTACGACGCGGCCGGCCGGATCACCGAGCTCGCCGTGCTCCAGGAGGCCGCCGAGTCGCACCCGGAGCTGCGCCCGCACCGCGTCGCGGTGGGCCTGTACCGGCGCAACCCGGACGGCGACCTGGTGCGTTACGCCCGCGCCGAGGTGGACGTCGCCGGGCCGCGCACGGTGGTCGGGGAGCTGGCCGGGGCCGAGCGGCCCGAGCTGATCCTGGTCAACGACGACGACCTGACCTACTGCAAGGTCCGCTTCGACGAGGTGTCCCTCGCCACCCTGCGCGAGCACCTGGGCGACATCACCGACCCGCTCGCACGGGCGCTGTGCTGGTCGGCGCTGTGGAACCTGACGCGCGACGGTCTGCTGCCCGCCCGCGAATTCATCCACCTGGTGCTGGCCTTCTCCGGCCGGGAGACGGACATCGGCGTGCTCCAGATGCTGCACGCCTGGACGCAGTCGGCCCTGGTGCACTACGCCGCGCCCGCCTGGCGCGAGGAGGGCGGCCAGGCCCTGTCCGAGGGTGCGCTGCACGAGCTGCGCCTCGCCGAGCCGGGCAGCCAGCACCAGCTGACCTGGGCCCGGTTCTTCGCGGCGGTCGCCACCTCGGAGGCGGACTTCCAGCTGCTGACCGGGCTGCTCGACGGCACCGCCCGGATCGACGGCCTGGACGTCGACCAGGAGCTGCGCTGGGCGTTCCTGTCCCCGCTGGCCTCGCACGGGGTCGCCGACGAGTCGGTGATCGACGCCGAACTGGCCCGCGACGACACGGCATCCGGGAAGCGGCACCAGGTGCGCTGTCTGGCCTCGCGCCCCTCGGCCGCGGTCAAGGCGCAGGCGTGGGCGGCGGTCGTGGAGTCGGACAAGCTGTCCAACGCCCTGGTGGGGGCCACGATCGCGGGCTTCGTGCAGTCCTCGCAACGCGAGCTGCTGGCGCCGTACACGACCGCGTACTTCGACGCGATCGAGCGGGTGTGGGCCGAGCGCTCCATCCAGATCGGTATGGATGTGGTCTCGGGGCTGTTCCCGGGACTCCAGGACGACCCGGCCACGCTCGCGGCGACGGACGCGTGGCTGACCTCGCACCCGGACGCGGCCCCGGCGCTGCGCCGGCTGGTCCTGGAGGCCCGCGACGACCTGGCGCGGGCGCTGCGCGGCCAGGAGTGCGACCGGAGGGCGTGAGCCGGAGGGCGTGAGCCGGGGTGTGCGAGCGGCGCGGAGGCGGCGCTCGCACACCCGTCCCTGGCGCCCCGCACAATCCCCTGCGTGACGGTGCTTTTCGGCTCTCGAACGCCCGTACTTTAGGACGGCGTTGTCCTGGATTGTCGACGGGCGTGTAACAGGGGTTAGCAACCTGTGGGTGAGCGGGAAACCCCGGGGCATGACCCAGAACACCCCACTCTCCCCCTGCCCCCTGAATCACCTCCACGAGGTGCGGCAACGCGTGCTGTCCGCCGCCCAGTTGCGGGTACGGGGGGTGTCCGCCGCGCAGACCGCCGCGCAGTGCCTGGGCGGCGGCCCCTGGCAGCAGTTGCTGCCGGGGGTGTACCTGCTGCGGCCGGGTCAGCCCTCGGGGGCGGAACGGCTGCACGGCGCCCTGCTGTACGCGGGCCGCCCGCCGGTCTCCGGGCGGCGGGCCCCGGCGCCCGCGCACGGCGGGGCGGAGTACGGGGAGGCGATGGTCACGGGGCTCGCGGCGCTCACGCTGCACGGGTTCGCCTCCGCGCCGCACCTGATGTCGCTGCACCGGATCGATGTGCTCGTACCGCGCTCCCGGCGGCTGCGTTCGACCCGGTTCGTCCAGGTGCTCCGGTCCGCCGGGCTGCCGGAGCCGGAGCGCGTCGCCGGGCTGCCGGTCGCACCGGTGGAGCGGGCGGTGGCCGACGCGGTGGCAGAGCTCACGGACGCGGGGGCCGTGCGCCGGCTGCTGACCGAGGCGGTCCGGGACGGGCACGGCGAGAGCGCCGCCCTCGTACGGGAGCTGAGCGCGGCGAAGCTGCTGGGCCGGGCGCAGGTGGTGGACGCCGTGGAGTCGCTGCTGGCCGAGGGGCGGGCCGAGGCGGAGCTGCGGCTGTACGACATGGTGCGCACACACGGGCTGCCGGAGCCGCTGTGGAACGTGGAGCTGCGGCTGCCGGGCGGCCCGCCGCTGGGCGGGGTCGACGCCTACTGGCCCGATGAGGCCGTCGCCCTCGGGCTGGACATCCGCACCTCCGGGCACAGCGCGACGGCCGACGGGCGCCAGGAGGAGCAGGGCGCGCGGTGGTCCGCGTACGCCGCCGAGCGGGAGCACCTGGAGCGGCTCGGAATCACCGTCGTCCATGTCACGCCGAGGAAACTGCGCGAGGCGGCGGAGCAACAGGCCACCGTGGTGCGTACGGCGCTGATGGCGGCGGGTGACCGCGAACCGGCCGCGTATGTGATGGTCCTGCCCCGATGAGGGCCTCCGTGGCGCCTTTTTGACCCCATTCATCACTCGTGACGCATCGGACCCACTGGCGGATCTACGCCATGTCCATTTCTCGTCTCCGTCAACTCTCCACAAACCCCTGTCATTTACGACAGGGTGAGCGGTCATCCGGTACCGAATTCCGGACTCTCACTTTCAGATACAGGGATGCTGATGACCAAGGAATCCCCCAGCTCCATACCCGGGGCGAGACGCGCGGCCCGTATCGCGGCCGCCGCCGGTCTGGTGGCCGCACTGGCCGCCTCCGGTGCCGCCCCGGTTTTCGCCGCCGACGACCCGGCCACCGCGCCCGTCAAGCCCTCCGCCACGAGCGGGAAGGGCGACAAGCTCGGCAAGGCCGACGCCGACGTGCTGTCCAAGGCCGAGGCCGAGGGCGAGAAGAACGTCACGATGATGGTCGCCACCACTCCGGGGGCGACCGAGCAGGTCACCAAGCAGCTGGACGCCGTCAAGGGGTCCGTGCTGGGGCAGACGTACGACAAGCTCGGCTATGTCCGCGCGACCGTACCGACCGCCTCGGCCGAGTCGACGATCAAGGCGGCCTCCAAGCTGTCGTCCGTCCTCGGCATCGATCTCAAGCAGGAGATCAAGCTGGACGACCCGACGCCCAAGGGCGACCGGGCCGCCGGGGCGAAGAAGGCGAAGTCCACGGGCAGTCACCCGGCCCCGGGCAGGAAGACGCCGGCGAAGAACCCGTACAACCCGTCCTTCGAGACGGGCGCGGTCGACTTCGTCAAGCAGCACCCGAAGGCCGACGGCCGTGGGATCACCATCGGTGTCCTGGACTCCGGAGTCGACCTCGGTCACCCGGCCCTCCAGAAGACCACCACCGGCGAGCGCAAGATCGTCGACTGGGTGACCGCCACCGACCCGGTCGACGACGAGGACGGCACCTGGCTGCGGATGACGGAGTCCGTGACCGGCCCGACGTTCACGGCCCTGGGCAAGACGTACTCGGCGCCCGCGGGCTCGTACCGGTTCAGCCTGTTCAAGGAGTCCGCCACGCTCGGGGGCGACATGGCGGGCGACCTCAACCGTGACGGTGACACCACCGACACATGGGGCGTGCTGTACGACCCGGTCACCGGCACCACGCGGGTCGACCTGAACGGCAACGCGAACTTCGCCGACGACACCGTCCTGAAGCCGTACAAGGACAAGCACCAGGTCGCCTACTTCGGCAAGGACGACCCGCGCACCGACGTCGTCGAGCGCATCCCGTTCGTCGTCGAGACCCGCAAGAACGTCGTCTACAACGCCGCGGGCGCCAAGGCCGACTTCGTCAGCATCGGTGTCATCGAGAGCGAGCACGGTACGCACGTCGCGGGCATCACCGCGGCCAACGGCCTGTTCGGCGGCAAGATGAACGGTGCGGCGCCCGGCGCCAAGATCGTCTCCTCGCGTGCCTGCACCTGGACCGGCGGCTGCACCAACATCGCGCTCACCGAGGGCATGATCGACCTCGTCGTGAACCGCGGTGTCGACGTCGTCAACATGTCGATCGGTGGCCTGCCGCCGCTGAACGACGGCAACAACGCGCGCGCCGAGCTCTACAAGCGGCTCATCGACATCTACGGCGTCCAGCTGGTCATCTCGGCCGGCAACGACGGCCCGGGTGTCAACACCATCGGTGACCCCGGTCTCGCCGACCACGTCATCTCGGTGGGCGCGTCCATCTCCAAGGAGACCTGGGCCGCCAACTACGGCTCGAAGGTCACCAAGAAGTACGACATGCTGCCCTTCTCCTCGCGCGGTCCGCGTGAGGACGGCGGCTTCGCGCCGATCCTGACGGCGCCGGGTGCGTCCATCAACACCACCCAGACCTGGTTCCCGGGCGGACCGGTCAAGGAGGCGGGTTACGACCTGCCGGCCGGTTACTCCATGCTCCAGGGCACCTCGATGGCCTCGCCGCAGGCCGCCGGTGCGACCGCGCTGCTGCTGTCCGCCGCGAAGCAGAAGAACATCGAGCTGCCGCCGGCCGATCTGCGCACCGCGCTGACCAGCACCGCCACCCACATCAAGGGAGTGCCCGCGCACGCCCAGGGTGCCGGTCTCATCGACATCGTCGGTGCCTGGAAGGCCATCGGAAAGGGCGCCACCGCGCACGAGTACACGGTGAAGGCCCCGGTCGACACCGCGATCGACTTCGCGCTCAAGGACCCGGGCTTCGGCACGGGCCTGTACGACCGTGAGGGCGGCCTGAAGGCCGGCCAGAAGAAGTCGTACGACGTCACCGTCACCCGCACCACGGGCCCGGACCGCAACGTCAAGCACACGCTGTCGTGGAAGAACAACGACGGCACCTTCAAGCTGACCGGTCCGAGCACCGTCTCGCTGCCGCTCGGCAAGCCGGTGACCGTCAAGGTCCAGGCGAAGCCCGGCAGCACCGGGGTGCACAGCGCGATCCTCAAGGTCGATGACAAGAAGACCGTCGGTGTGGACCACCAGATCCTCACCACCGTCGTCGTCGCCACCGACCTCAAGAAGCCGGGTTACGCGTTCAAGGCGTCCGGCTCGGTGCAGCGCAACAGCAGCACGTCGTACTTCCTGAACGTGCCGGAGGGCGCCAAGACCCTTGAGGTCGCCCTCAGCGCCCTGCGTTCGGGCAGCCAGACGCGGTTCATCTCCCTGCACCCCTACGGGGTCGCGGTGGAGGACAGCGCCACGATCTACTGCTACCCGAACTACGAGAACCCGGCCAACACCTGCCGCCCGGACGTGCGTTCCTACAAGGACCCGCAGCCCGGCGTCTGGGAGATCGAGGTCGAGTCGCGTCGTACGTCGCCGCTGCTGGACAACCCGTTCAAGCTGGATGTCAGCCTGCTCGGCGCGTCCTTCGACCCGGCCGTGCAGACCATCGCCGAGGCGAAGATCGGCAGCCCGGCCGCGGTGAACTGGAAGGTCACCAACAGCGCCGCCGCCCTGGAGGGCAAGCTCAAGGGCGGTTCGCTGGGTTCGGCCAAGGTCGAGCGCCCGTCGATCTCCACGGGTGGGACCTACGAGACCACGGTCACCATCGGTGAGGGTGTCGAGAAGCTGGACGTCGCCATCGGCGGCACCTCCGACGCCAACGCGGACATCGACCTGTACGTCTTCAAGGGCGACAAGGAGGCCGGCAAGTCGACCACCGCGGGCTCCGAGGAGTCGGTCAGCCTGGTCAAGCCCGCCGCCGGTACGTACACCGTCGTCGTCGACGGCTACTCGGTCCCGGCCGGGACCACCGAGTTCGCCTACCGCGACGTGTTCTACTCGCCGTCGCTCGGCACGATCAAGGTCGACGAGTCGAAGGCCGTGAACCTGGCCAACGGCGCCTCGGCCCAGGTCGGTGCCGAGGTCCTGGTCGCCGGAGCGGCTCCCGAGGGCCGGCAGTTCTTCGGCGAGGTCCAGCTGGTCAACCCCCGCGGCACCGCGGCGGGCACCGGCAGCGTCGTGATCGAGAAGGTCACGCCGTAACGACCGGTCCGACGGCTCGGTGAGCCGTCCGACCGGTGGGTCACCGGACCGGTGACCCACTGAACGGCCAGCGGGGCGGGCGCTCTCCCGGGAGCTCCCGCCCCGCTGCACGTCCCGCGCCGCTACACGTCCCACGCCGGTGCTCCGGGCCCGGGGCCGTCAGTCGGAGCCGGGTCCGGGCTGTCACAGCCGTCAGCCGGGCCCGGAGCACTCCACGTCACGGGAGCCCGGCAGCGCGGCCGACATCCACTCCCAGGCCGCCGCCCGGTCCGCCGCCGCCGTGTACGAGTCGACCCCCTCGCCGGGGAAGCGCGACACCCTGACGACCATGCGGGCGCCGGGCGGATAGTGGTCGGCGTCCTTGCCCGGCACGAGGAACACGGCCTGGCGCGGGCCGCGCTCCGGCTTGAGACGGCGCTCGACGTCCAGCACCACGCGCAGGCCGGGCGCGACCCGCTCGGTACGGTTCACCGTGCCGTCCACGACGAGGCGGGCGCAGGCCATGATCCCCTCGTGGGTCGGCTTGGCGTCACCGTGCCTTCCGTCCGAGGGCCGCGCCACCGACCACATGATCCCGGTGCCGGCCAGCGCGGCGGCGCCCACCAGCGACGCGGCCAGTGCCAGCACCCGCCACCGGGACCGCCGTGCGGGCGGCCCCGGAGCGGCCGGCTCCGGGGCCGCGGCCAGTGCGTCCCCGATCAGCCGGAGCTGTGTACCGAGCACCGCGAGGTCCCGCTCCGCCGCCGCGTACCGGGCCGCGGTGCCGCTCCCCCCGTCCCGAGGCGCCGGCTCCCCCAGCAGCACGGCCATCAGCTCGTCCGATCCGTACGGCTCGCCCGTGTTCATCGTCACACCACCTCGTCCGTGCGCAGCAGCGCCATCCGCTCGCGCATCGCCCCGGCCGCCGCGTACAGGCGGCTCTTGACCGTGCCTTCCGGAATCCCCAGCTCGGCGGCGATCCGCGGTACGGACAGGTCCGCGTAGAACCGCAGCACCAGGGCCTGGCGCTGCGGTCCGGGCAGTTCGTCGAGCCCGGCGGCGACCGTGAGGGCCAGCAGCCGTGCCTCCTGGCCGCCCTCGGCCGCGCCGTCCGGCGGGGTCAGCGCGGCGAGCCGGGCGCCGATCCGCTCCTGCCGGCCGCGGCCGCGGTGCCAGTCGGCCGCCAGGTTCGAGGCGACCACGGCCGCCCAGGCGCCGACGTCACGCGGTGCCTCCTTGCCGCTCGCCGCGCGCTCCAGCAGGCGCAGCCGTATCTGCTGCACACCGTCCTGGAGATCGGCGTACGGCACACCGCCGAGGGACAGTACGGCCCTGACCCTGTCCACCTGCGCCGGGGACAGCGGGTCCTCCCCCGCGCCCGACGCCTTCCGTCCCAGCAAGGACTGCCTCCCCCTGAAGATGTTTCCCCTCAGACGCCGGAACACGGCAGAACGTTCGGTCCGAGGGCCGGGAGTCCGCAGGCCGGACAATGGATTGGACAAGGCGGGCAGGGACATACGCATCATGGATGCGGCAAGCGGGCCGCACACACGTACAGAGGAGATCCTGTGAAGGTCGGAATCGTCGGCGCCACCGGTCAGGTCGGCACAGTCATGCGCGGGATCCTGGCCGAGCGGAAGTTCCCGGTCGCCGAGCTGCGGCTCTTCGCCTCCGCGCGTTCGGCGGGCTCCACGATCGAGTGGCAGGGCGCGGACATCACCGTCGAGGACGCCTCCACGGCCGACTACACGGGCCTGGACATCGTGCTCTTCTCGGCCGGTGGCGCGACCTCGAAGGCGCTGGCGGAGAAGGTCGCCGCCCAGGGTGCCGTCGTGATCGACAACTCCTCCGCCTGGCGCATGGACCCCGAGGTCCCGCTGGTCGTCTCCGAGGTCAACCCGCACGCGGCGCTGATCCGCCCCAAGGGGATCATCGCCAACCCGAACTGCACCACCATGGCCGCGATGCCCGTGCTGCGCCCGCTGCACGCCGAGGCCGGTCTCGAAACGCTGACCGTGGCCACGTACCAGGCGGTGTCCGGCTCCGGTGTCGCCGGTGTCGCCGAGCTGCACGGCCAGGCGTCCAAGGTCGTCGCCGAGGCCGACAGGCTGGCCCATGACGGCGAGGCCGTGGACTTCCCCGAGCCGGCGGTCTACAAGCGTCCGATCGCGTTCAATGTGCTGCCGCTGGCCGGTTCGATCGTCGACGACGGTTCGTTCGAGACGGACGAGGAGCAGAAGCTCCGCAACGAGTCCCGCAAGATCCTGGAGATCCCGGGGCTCAAGGTGTCCGGCACCTGCGTCCGGGTCCCGGTCTTCTCCGGCCACTCGCTCCAGGTCAACGCCCGTTTCGCCCGGCCGATCAGCGTCGAGCGCGCCTATGAGCTGCTGAAGGACGCGGAGGGCGTCGAGCTCTCGGAGATCCCCACCCCGCTCCAGGCGGCCGGCAAGGACGCCACGTTCGTGGGCCGTATCCGGGTCGACGAGACCGTCGAGCACGGCCTCGCGCTCTTCGTCTCCAACGACAACCTCCGCAAGGGCGCGGCGCTGAACGCCGTGCAGATCGCGGAGCTGGTGGCGGCCGAGCTCCAGGGCTGACCTCCGTACGCCGCCGGGCATCCGGCTCCGTACGCCCCGACGGGCGGCCACCGGCACACGGTGGCCGCCCGTCGGCGTCGAGGGAGGGGTGCGGGCACCGGCGGGCCTCCGGCGCGTGGCGCGATCAGCCGCGCCGCACCTCGAACTGGAAACACCCGTACTCCACGGCCCGCACATGCACCAGCGCCACCGCCGGATCGGCGAACGCCTCGTCGAAGGCCGTGTCGAACCCGCGATCGTGGTCCGCGGGGATCTCCATCAGCCGCCCTCCCACGATCCGTCCCTCCGCGTCGTAGCGCCGGACGGTCCGCAGCGCCCCGGTCCGCGCGAACGGGTAGCCCGCCCGCTCCGGGGCGGGGCCCCCGCACTCCTCGGCGTGGATGAAGACCGGCCCCTGTTCGTCGTACGCACCCGGCCGGGCCCACGCCGCGGCCGCCCAGCGGCGCAGCGGCGCGTAGGAGACCAGGGCGATCCGCTCCCCCGGCTCGGCGCCGCGCAGACAGCAGCGCAGCGGGCTGCCGCTCTCCACGGCGGTGTACGGGAGGCAGGGATGCCCCGCGTCGTCGGTGTCGCGGAGCTCCTTGAGGGCGGTGGGTTCGATGGGACGTGCCTCGTATCCGGTCATGGTTCGAGGGTGGCGGCGCCCGCCGTCCGCGTCCGGCGGAAAACGGACATCGCACTGTGTGGTGCCGCGTGGAAGGATGGCCGGAAACGCCGCATAGCAAGATCGACCGCTGCCATCTGCCGGTCGGTCCAAGTAGCACATCAAGGAGATGACCGCGTGCCTGGCACCAATCTGACCCGCGAAGAGGCACAGGAGCGGGCGCGCCTGCTGACCGTGGACGCGTACGAGATCGATCTCGACCTCTCCGGAGCGCAGGAGGGCGGCACCTACAGGTCCGTCACCACCGTGCGCTTCGACTCCGCCGAAGCCGGTGCCGAGTCCTTCATCGACCTGGTGGCCCCGGCGGTGCACGATGTCGAGCTGAACGGGAAGTCGCTCGATGTCGCCGCCGTCTTCCGTGACTCACGGATCGCGCTGCCGCATCTGCTGGCGGGCACCAATGAGCTGAAGGTCGTCGCCGACTGCGCCTACACCAACACGGGCGAGGGTCTGCACCGGTTCGTCGACCCGGTCGACGAGCAGGCGTATCTGTACACGCAGTTCGAGGTGCCGGACGCGCGCCGGGTGTTCGCGAGCTTCGAGCAGCCCGACCTGAAGGCGACGTTCCGGTTCACGGTGAAGGCGCCGGAGGGCTGGACCGTCATCTCGAACTCGGCGACCCCGGAGCCGAAGGACCACGTCTGGTCCTTCGAGCCGACGCCGCGCATCTCGACGTACATCACGGCGCTGATCGTCGGCCCGTACCACTCGGTGCACAGCAGCTACGAGAAGGACGGCCAGTCCGTCCCGCTCGGCATCTACTGCCGCCCGTCGCTGGCCGAGTACCTGGACGCGGACGAGATCTTCGCGGTCACGCGGCAGGGCTTCGAGTGGTTCCAGGAGAAGTTCGACTACGCGTACCCCTTCGCCAAGTACGACCAGCTCTTCGTCCCGGAGTTCAACGCGGGCGCGATGGAGAACGCGGGCGCGGTCACGATCCGCGACCAGTACGTGTTCCGCTCGAAGGTGACGGACGCCGCGTACGAGGTGCGGGCCGAGACCATCCTGCACGAGCTGGCCCACATGTGGTTCGGCGACCTGGTCACCATGGAGTGGTGGAACGACCTGTGGCTGAACGAGTCGTTCGCCACATACACCTCGATCGCCTGCCAGGCGTACGCCGAGGGCTCGAAGTGGCCGCACTCCTGGACCACGTTCGCCAACTCCATGAAGACCTGGGCGTACCGGCAGGACCAGCTGCCCTCCACGCACCCGATCATGGCGGAGATCAACGATCTCGACGACGTCCTGGTGAACTTCGACGGGATCACGTACGCGAAGGGCGCCTCGGTCCTGAAGCAGCTCGTGGCGTACGTCGGCATGGACGAGTTCTTCACGGGTGTCCAGGCGTACTTCAAGGCGCACGCCTTCGGCAACACGCGTCTTTCGGACCTGCTGGGCGCGCTGGAGAAGACCTCCGGCCGTGATCTGAAGACCTGGTCGAAGGCGTGGCTGGAGACGGCGGGGATCAACATCCTGCGCCCGGAGATCGAGACGGACGAGCACGGTCACGTCACGTCCTTCGCGGTCCTCCAGGAGGCTCCCGCCCTGCCCGCCGGTGCGAAGGGCGAGCCGACACTGCGCCCGCACCGCATCGCGATCGGCTGCTACGACCTCGACGGGGCCGGCAAGCTGGTCCGTACGAAGCGGATCGAGCTGGACGTCGACGGCGAGCGCACGGCCGTCCCGTTCCCGGCGGACACCGCACGCCCGGCGGTCATCCTGCTCAACGACGACGACCTCTCGTACGCGAAGGTCCGTCTCGACGAGGAGTCGCTGCGGGTCGTCACCGAGCACCTCGGCGACTTCACCGAGTCCCTGCCGCGGGCCCTGTGCTGGGCCTCGGCCTGGGACATGACCCGCGACGGCGAGCTGGCGACGCGGGACTACCTCTCGCTCGTCCTGTCCGGCATCGGCAAGGAGTCGGACATCGGCGTCGTCCAGTCGCTGCACCGTCAGGTGAAGCTGGCGCTGGACCTGTACGCGGCGCCGGAGTCCCACGAGGCGTTCCTGAACCAGTGGACGGACGCGACGCTGGCCCATCTGCACGCGGCGGAGCCGGGCAGCGACCACCAGCTGGCATGGGCCCGCGCCTTCGCGGCGACGGCCCGCAACCCGCAGCAGCTGGACCTGCTCCAGGCGCTGCTGGACGGCACGGAGACCATCCAGGGCCTGGCGGTCGACACCGAGCTGCGCTGGGCGTTCGTGCAGCGGCTGGCCGCGACCGGTCTGCTGGACGAGGAGGAGATCGCCGCCGAGTACGAGCGGGACAGGACGGCGGCGGGTGAGCGCCACGCGGCGTCCGCCCGTGCGGCCCAGCCCACTGCTGAGGCCAAGGCCGCGGCGTGGGCCTCGGTCGTCGAGTCCGACAAGCTCCCGAACTCCCTCCAGGAGGCGGTGATCGGCGGCTTCGTCCAGACCGATCAGCGCGAGCTGCTGGCCCCGTACACGGAGAAGTTCTTCGCCGCGGTGAAGGACGTCTGGGACTCGCGCAGCCATGAGATGGCTCAGCAGATCGCGGTGGGCCTCTACCCGGCCCTCCAGGTCTCGGAGGCCACCCTGGAGGCCACCGACGCCTGGCTCGCCTCGGCGGAGCCGAGCGCGGCCCTGCGCCGTCTGATGTCGGAGTCCCGGTCGGGCGTGGAACGCGCCCTGAAGGCCCGGACCGCGGACGCGGAGGCGGCGACCGCGTAGGCGCCGCACCATCGCATGTGTGAGGGGCGCCTCCTTCGGGGGCGCCCCTCTCTTTTCCGGGCTGTCCGGGCGGCGGCTCTTCCCTGGCTACTCGGGCGGCGGTGCCAGGATGAGCGGCCATCTCTCGCCGGACCGGGCCTCCGCCACGACCTGTTCGGCCGGCGTCCCGGCGGGTGCCGTCAGTACGACGGTGCTGTCCTGGGCCTGTGCGTACAGACCAGGGCCGACACGGCCGCTCACGCGCAGCAGCCGCAGCGCCGCCGGGTCGGCCGAGGACCGTTCGGGGAACAGCTCCGCGTCGGCCTCCAGCCCTTTGAGTACGAGGGGGTGGGCCACGATGTCCACGGTCAGCAGTTCGCCGTCCAGCCGCCGCTCGGCCCAGCCGTCCGTCTGCACGAAGTAGAGGCAGCCGTCGCCTTCGTATCCGTACACCCCGAGCCGCGCGACGGCGCGCTCGTCCTCGGCCCCTTCCTCCGCCACGACCACGACGAGCGTCACGGAGTCCGGTTCGTCCGGATCGAGTCCGGTGCACAGCATGAGCTCTGCCATCTGCCATCCCCACGGGAGCGAAGTAACGGGACCGACGGCAGACTAGCCCGTCCCGCGCGGCCTCTTCCCCGGGCGTCCCCCTCGGCCGTCCGGAGCGTGGAATCCGCCCGGCGGTCGGGCGCAGGAGCGCAGCCGTCCGCCGGGCGGGAGCAGGGTGGGGCGTGCGCGCCCGACCGGATTCAGGCGCCCGACTCCTCGTAACGGCGGGCCAGTTCGGCCGTGCCGGTCTCCGTGAGCGTGCCGTGCAGGCGCATCCGGGCCACTCCGCCGTCGGGGAAGGTGTCGAGGCGGACGTGGGTGACCACCGCCCGGGCACGCAGGACGAAGCGGTGGAGGGTGTCCGGCTGGAGCCGGGTGCGGGGGATGATCTCGAACCATTCGCCGGTCTCGCCGTTGCGGCCCTGGAGGGCGATCCAGCCGGCCGCGTTGCCCTTGAGGTAGGCGGTGTCGATCTCGACCGCGCGGACCGCGCCCTGGGCGGGCAGCCGGAAGCGGACCCAGTCGTTGGTGTCGCGGACCCGGCGGCGGCGGTTCTCCCAGCCGTCGTCCATCTTGCGGGAGGTGCCGGGCAGGATGATCTGGGTGGGCGAGGAGTAGAAGCGGTCCGAGGCGTCCTCGTAGGTGCCGCCGTTCAGGACCGAGATCAGGTCGACGGTGCCGAGTGCGGCGAGCCACGCCGGGTCGGGGATCACCTCGCCGTGCACGCGGAGGCGGGCGATGCCGCCGTCGGGGTGCTGGCAGAGACGGATGTGGGTGTAGCGGCGGCCACCGGTGATCTCGAAGGCGTTGGCGGCGTGGCCGCGTACCGGCGTCGGCGCGACGATCTCCTCCCACTTCACGTCGTCGGCCAGCAGCTCGTCCGGGCCGGGCGCGCCCTCGACCGCGGTCGCCCGGACCGATACGCGCTGCGGGTAGTTGCCGCGGAAGTGGGCGGTGTCCACGACGATGCCGCGGATGATGCCGGGGGCGCCGAGCCGGACGATGGCCCAGTCGTGCTCCCCGGGGGCCGGGAAGGGGTGGGCCGCGTCGGCACCGCGGCGACGGCGGGTCTCCCAGCCGTCCATGATCTTGCCCTTGTGCCCGAAGCGCTCGGGCTCGAACACGGCGCGCTCGCGGATCAGGAGGTTCTCGCGCTCGGCGAAGAACTCGTCGTTGGCGGCGATCACGCCCGCGCCGAGGCGGCGGTCGGCGAGGTCGACGAGGTCGGTGAAGGGGAGGTCGTCGGCGGTGCGGTAGTCGGCGTACGGGTCGCCGCCGCCGTAGGGGGCCGCGTCATTGGCGTGGGGGTCGGTGTCCTGGAATGTGGTCCCGCTCGCGTCGAAGGTCATGCGACGACTGTCCTACGCCCGCACTCATCAGGTCCATCGAAAGTTTTCGCAGATGATGTTCAGCTCAGCTGAACGATTCGGCAGCCTGGGTGAGCGCCTTCAGGACGCGTGCCACCGCCGGGCCCCGCTCCGCCCCCTGCCGCACCGCCGCCACCACATGGCGGCGCGGCTGGTCCGCGTCCAGGACCCGCATCACCACGCCCTCGCTGCGCTCCCTCGACACCATCCGGGGAACCAGCGCGATGCCCATGCCCGCCTCGACCATGCAGAGGATCGCCGTCCAGCCGGCGGCGCTGTGGGCCTGCTCGGGCACGAAGCCCGCGGCCTCGCACGCGGCGGTGGTGATCTGCGACCAGGGGCCCGAGCCGCCGAAGATCCAGGGGTCACGGGCCAGGTCCGCCAGCCGGAGGGCGGGGGTGTGCGCCAGCCGGTGGTCCGCCGGGAGCGCCACGTCCAGGGGATCGGCCAGCAGCGGCAGCAGGGTGAAGCGGGGGTCGCGGGCCGTCGGGGCGTGCGCGGCGAGGGAGAGGGCCAGGTCCACATCGCCCGAGGTGAGCAGCTCGTACGCCTGCGCCGCCTCGGCCTCCCGTACGCGTACGTCGGGACCCGGCCGGCCCTCGGCGCGCAGGAGCCGGACCGCGGGGACGACGAGGGCGGACACCGCGGTGGAGAACGCGCCGACCCGCACCTCGCCCGCCTCACCGCGCAGATAGCCGGCCAGTTCGGCGTCGGCGCGCTCCAACTGGGCGAAGACCACCTCGGCGTGGCGGAGTACGAGGTGCGCGGCGTCGGTGAGGCGGACCCGGCGGCCCTGGGCCTCCAGGAGCGGCACCCCGAGCTGTCTGGCCAGATTGGTGAGCTGCTGGGAGACCGCGGACGGGGTCATCGACAGCGCCTCGGCGGTCGCGGTCACGGTGCCCCGGTCGCGCAGGGTGCGCAGGATGCGGAGCTTCTTCACGTCCCACTCGGTCATGGGCGCAACCTACCGGGCGGACACCCGCACAGGGACCGCCGAGCGGTCCGGGGCCTGGGCATACGCGCAGGCTGGGGCTTCGTCGGGCGCGTGGGCCACCGCACCGTACGGGCATGTGGGCCGGGACGTGCGAATGCGCCGCGCGGTACCTCGTACCGGCGGCGCACTCGTCAGGAGCGTGTGGGGCTAGGCCTGCTTCTTGGACTTGTCCAGGACCATGACCAGGCCCGTGATCACCAGGAACAGGGCGATGGGCGCCACGACATAGAGACCGATGGTCTCCATCGCGCTCAGGCCCGGGCCCGGGTCGTCACCGTCGTCGCGGGTCAGCGCGAGCGCCGGGGACGACATGAGCAGCATCATCAGCGTCGTACCGGCCGCGACGGCGCCGGCGCGCATAGCGTTCTTCTTGTCCACGGTGCAAACGTAGCGAACGCCTAGGAGCGACGCGCGCCCGGGGGTGCCGTATGACCCTTTCGGGGTCTCAGAACATCCATCAGGCCGTGCAGCCGGGACGAGACGGCCAGTTCCTCCAGGGTGACGGGGTGCCCCTCGGCGTCGGCGACGGGCAGCCGCCAGTTGGGGTACTGGTCCCAGGTGCCGGGGAGGTTCTGCGGGCGGCGGTCCCCCACCGTGTCGGGGAGCCAGACGCCGACCATGCGGGCGGGGGTGTCCATCAGGAACCGGTGGACGGCCCGGACGGCCGCCTCCTCGTCACCGTCGCCCTCGGGGAGCATCCGGAGCCGGGCGAGGCAGGCCAGCCACTCGGCGGTGTCGGTGGCGTCCTCGGTCAGCTCCTGCTCCAGGGGCCGGGTGAGCAGACCGAGGCGGTGGCGCAGCGTCACATGGTCGCCGGTCAGCCGGGCCGCGGTGGACGGCAGGTCGTGGGTGGTGGCCGTGGCCAGACAGTCCCGGCGCCAGTTCCGCGGCGGCAGCGGGCGGCCGGTGCCGTCCCAGTCGCGCTCGAACCAGAGCACGGAGGTGCCGAGCACGCCCCGCCGGGCGAGCGCCTCGCGTACGCCCGGTTCGACGGTGCCGAGGTCCTCCCCCACGACGACCGCCCCGGCCCGGTGCGCCTCCAGGACGAGCACGGCGAGCATCGCCTCGGCGTCCTGGGCGACGTAGGTCCCCTCGGTGGGCGGTCTGCCCTCGGGCACCCACCAGAGCCGGAAGAGGCCCATCACATGATCGATGCGCAGGGCGCCCGCGTGGCCGAACAGCCCGCGCAGGAGACCGCGGTAGGGGGCGTAGCCGGTGGCGGCGAGGACGTCGGGGCGCCACGGGGGCAGCCCCCAGTCCTGGCCGCGCGCGTTGAAGGCGTCCGGGGGCGCGCCGATGGACATCCCCTGCGCGAAGGCGTCCTGCTGGGCCCAGGTGTCGGCGCCCGC
Organism: Streptomyces sp. TSRI0281; assembly: GCF_001905125.1. GTDB lineage: Bacteria > Actinomycetota > Actinomycetes > Streptomycetales > Streptomycetaceae > Streptomyces. Next base: position 125,157 of record NZ_LWLE01000023.1, read on the forward strand.
GGGGTGCACGCCGACGGCCAGGTCGTGGACGATCCCGATCGCCATCCCGGCGTCCTCGGCGGCGCGCTGGGCGTCGGCGAGCTGAGCGGCGGTCAGCCAGGCGAGCCGGGAGTGGAAGTCGACCCGGTCCAGGAGCCCGGCGCGGGCGCGGGCGGTCCCCGCCGAGCGGGGGTCGCGCAGGGCGGCGGGCCAGGCGTGCCAGTCGGAGCCGTGCACCTCGGCGAGGGCGCACCACAGGGCGTGGTCCTCCAGGGCCTGCCCCTGCTCGGCCAGGAAGTCGCAGTACGCGGCGCGGCGGCCGGGGGTCAGCTCCACCTCGTGGATGAGCTCCAGGGCCTGCCGCTTGAGCTCCCAGACGGCGTCCCGGTCGATCAGCGCGCCCTTGTTCAGTACGGCTTCGCGCTGGGACGCGGCGTCCTGCCGGAGGTCGTCCAGGGTGGCCCGGTCCTGGACGTGCCCGTACTCGGGGATCGACTCGACCCGCAGGTGTACGGGGTCGGGGAAGCGGCGCGAGGAGGGACGGTAGGGGGACGGGTCGGTGGGTCTGCCCGGTACGGCGGCGTGGAGCGGGTTGACCTGGACGAATCCGGACCCGAGCGTCCGCCCGGACCAGGCGGCGAGGTCGGCCAGGTCGCCGAGGTCGCCCATGCCCCAGGAGCGGCCGGAGAGCAGGGAGTAGAGCTGGACCAGGAAGCCATGGGTGCGGGCGGGCGGCTGCGGGACGCGGGGCGGGGCGACGACGAGCGTGACGGTGGCGCTGCTGCGGTCCGGGGCGCGGACGTCGAGGCGGTGGACACCGTGGGGCGGGCCGGTCCACCAGGAGGGGACGGGTGATCCCCCGGTCCCGGCGGCGGGTGCGCCGCCCTGCGCGGGAGATCCACGGGTCCCCTCCGGTCCCGCCGGGGCCCCCTCCAGTACCGCGGATGCCCCTCCCAGCCCCTCCAGTAGCGAGGGCAGCCCCGCCGGCCGCTCCGTCACCCGCATCCGCAGCTTCCGCGGCACCCGGCCGCTCCCCCGGCCCGGTTCGGCCTCCGGGGTGAGGGTCAGCGTGGTGCCGGGGGGCAGCGCGGTCAGGGCGGGCGGCAGCGCCTCGCCGGACCAGACCACCAGCGTCGGCGGAAGCAGGCGCGAAACCGCCGCCGATTCGGCGGCCGCCAGTGATTTCCGTACGGCCTCGGGGGTGCCGGCGTCCACGCCCAGCGCGGCGAGCACGGCCGTGACCGTGTCGTCGGGGACGGACACCGTGACATCCGCGGACGGGGAGTAGGAGGTGGCGACGCCATGCAGTGCGGCGAGCCGGGACAAGCCCATTCAGACTCCAGGGAACTCCATGCCCCCTGCGGTGCCGGGGGCGGTCGGCTCGCTGGTCAGAGGGGCGACGGCGGCGAGCGGTGGCTCGCTCGTGAGCGGGGTGGCGTCGGCGAGCGGGGGCTCGCTGGTCAAGGGGGCGGTGTCGGCGAACGAGGATTCGCCGATCAGGGGGGAGACATCGGCGAGCGGCAGCTCACTGATCAGCGGTGCGACCTGCGCCAGGGGAGGCTCACTGGTCAGTGGGGCCGAGCCGGCCTGGTCCGGTACCTGTTTGGAGAAGGCGGAGAGCAGAAGCTGCGCGGAAGCGGGCATGGTGGCCTCCTGGCCGTGGAGAACAGGACACAGCAGACCTACCCAGCCCTGGCGGGTGCAGACGTGGACGAGACATAGGCGTTATGACAACGAGCCCAACGTGCCGTAGGTCACATTCCGTTCCCCCGTACGGCAGGTATGAGGCGTTTTCGGCCACCCCAATGCCCCCCTTACGGCCCATCAGGAACCGCACCCGCCAACACATCCGGCATATCCGACAGAACGGCCACGTGCATTGACACCCCCGGCCCTGGGTGGTGGGCTCGGAGCCCACCGGTGGGACGAGGGGAGAGCGACGTGCGGTTCGGACGCAGAAAGCACGCGACGGCCGTCGCCGTCGCCGTGATCGGCGGACTGCTCGGGGCCGTCGCACCGGCCGCGACGGCCGCCCCCGTCGTACCCGGCCAGCCGGCCGCCACCTCGCCCGACCGCGCCGACAGCGCGCGGCTGCCGTCCGTCTGGCCCCGGCCGCAGAGCATCAAGGCCGCCGGACAGGCCGTGCCGCTGGGCACCGAGGTCACCGTCGTCGCCGCCGCGGACGCCGATCCGTACGCCGTCGACGCGCTGCGCACCGTGCTGCGCGAGGCCGGCGTACGGACCCTGCACGAGGGCCTGCCCGGCCGCGGCCCGGTCGTCCGGATCGGCGGCACGGGTGCCCAGGACGCGCTGCGGACCCTGCGTGCCCCCGAACGCGCCGACCTGCCCGCGGGCGGCTACCGGATCGCCGTCGGCCGGATCGCCGGGCGCTCCACCGTCGCCCTGGACGGCATCGGCGAGGACGGCCTCTTCCACGGCGTCCAGACGCTGCGTCAGCTGGTGAGCGACGGCTCCGTGGCCGGGGTCGTGGTGCGCGACTGGCCGGGCACGGCCGTGCGCGGGATGGCCGAGGGGTTCTACGGGCAGCCGTGGACCCGCGAGGAACGGCTCGCGCAGATCGCCTTCATGGGGCGCACGAAACAGAACCGGTATCTGTACGCGGCGGGCGACGACCCCTATCGGCTGGCCCGCTGGCGCGACCCGTACCCGGCCGAGCGGCGCGCCGACTTCCGGGCGCTCGCCGAGAAGGCCCGCGCCGAACATGTGACGCTCGGCTGGGCCGTCTCCCCCGGCCAGGCGATGTGCATGGCGTCGGACGCCGACGTCAGGGCTCTGACCCGCAAGGTCGACGCCATGTGGGCCCTGGGCGTGCGGGTGTTCCAGTTGCAGTTCCAGGACGTCAGCTACAGCGAATGGCACTGCGACCAGGACGCGGACACCTTCGGCAGCGGTCCCCGGGCGGCGGCCAGGGCGCAGGCCCGGGTGGCCGGCGCGCTCGCCCAGCACCTGGCGGACCGTCACCCCGGCGCGGCCCCCCTGTCGGTGCTGCCGACCGAGTTCTACCAGGACGGCGCCACCGACTACCGCACGGCGCTCGCCGCCGAGCTGGACGACCGGGTGCAGGTGGCCTGGACCGGAGTCGGGGTCGTGCCGAAGACCATCACCGGGGGTGAACTGGCCGGGGCCCGCGCCGCGTTCCGGCACCCGCTGGTCACCATGGACAACTATCCGGTCAACGACTACGCGCAGGACCGGATCTTCCTGGGCCCGTACACCGGCCGGGATCCGGCGGTGGCGAGCGGTTCGGCCGCGCTGCTCGCCAACGCGATGGAGCAGGCGTCCGCCTCCCGCATCCCGCTGTTCACCGCCGCCGACTTCGCCTGGAACCCGAAGGGGTACCGGCCGCAGGAGTCCTGGCACGCGGCGATCGACGACCTGGCGGGCGGGGACGCCCGTACCCGGGCCGCGCTGCGGGCGCTCGCGGGCAACAGCGCGACCTCCGTGCTCGGCGGCGACGAGTCCGCCTATCTCCAGCCGCTGCTCGCCGCGTTCTGGAAGTCCCGGGCGGCGGACGCGTCGGTGCGGGACGGTGCCGCGCGCGATCTGCGGGCGGCGTTCTCCGTGATGCGGGAGGCCCCCGAACGGCTGAAGACCCCGGCGGAGGGACGGCTGGACGAGGAAGTGCGGCCGTGGACCGAGCAGCTGGCCCGGTACGGCGAGGCGGGCGAGCTGACCGTCGATCTGCTCCAGGCCCAGGCGCGCGGGGACGGGGCGGCGGCCTGGCAGGCGCAGCTGGCCCTGGAGCCGCTGCGCAAGGACATCGCGGCGAGCGGTGCGACCGTCGGCAAGGGCGTGCTGGGCCCGTTCCTGGACCGCGCCCGCAAGGCGGCCGACAGCTGGAACGGCACCGACCGCACCGCCGGAACGGTCACCCGCGACGCGGACAGCTACACCGTCCGGCTGAACCGGGCCCGCCCCGTGGAGTCCGTGACGGCGATGACGGAACCGGGCGGCGGATTCGCCGACGCGGTCCTGGAGGGCCATGTGCCGGGCGAGGGCTGGCGGACGCTGGGCCGGCTCTCGGCGAGCGGCTGGACCCAGACGGCGGCGAGGGGGCTGCGGGCGGACGCGATCCGCGTCAGCCTGCCGGAGAGCGCCAGGACCGCTCCCCCTTCCTTCATGAGCCCCGCCCTGCCGGCCGCTCCCCTGGTGGACCGGGGTGCGCTGAAGGTGCGCGACCTGATCCCGTGGTTCGGTGACGAGCCCGCGGCCAAGCTCGATCTCGTACGCGGGGTGACGGACGCGGAGATCGGCGGCGGCACGCAGCGCGTGGCGGCCCGGCTGGCCGCGCAGCGCCCCGCCGAGGTACGGGGCGAGCTCACCGCCAAGGCGCCCAAGGGCATCGAGGTGAAGGTCCCGAAGCGGACGACGGTGCCGCGCGGCTCACGTACCGACGTCCCCGTGGACATCACCGTCCCGGCGGACACCCCGGCCGGCGAGTACGAGGTGCCGTTCACCTTCGGGGGCGAGGAGAGCACGCTGACCGTCCGGGCCTTCCCGCGTACGGCGGGCCCCGATCTGGCGCGTACGGCCAGGGCGTCCTCGTCCGGCGACGAGACCCCGGACTTCCCCGCCTCGGCGGCCTCCGACGGCGATCCCGCCACCCGCTGGTCCTCACCGGTCGAGGACGGCGCCTGGTGGCAGGCCGAACTGGCCGAGCCGGTACGGCTCGGGCAGGTGGTGCTGCACTGGCAGGACGCGTACGCCTCCCGCTACCGCATACAGGTCTCCGCGGACGGCCGCACCTGGCGTACGGCGGCGACCGTGCGGGAAGGCAGGGGCGGGCGCGAAGCGGTGCGGATGGACGCGAAGGACACCCGGTTCCTCAGGGTCCAGGGCGACGGCCGGGCGACCGAGTACGGCTACTCCCTCTGGTCGGTGGAGGCGTACGCCGTCGCCCCGTAGCTGTGCACCGTCGCCCGCGGGCGTGCGCCGTGGCTCCACGGCGGCGACGCAGGGACGACGAAGGCCCGGGTCTCAGGCGGAAACGCCGTCGATCCGGGCCATTACGTCGTCCGCGCCGAACGGTTGCAAATACGGCAGCCAGCGCGGGTCGCGGTGTCCGGTCCCGATGATCCGCCAGGCCAGCCCGGTCGGCGGGGCGGGCTGATGGCGCAGCCGCCAGCCCAGCTCGGGCAGATGCCGGTCGGCCTTGACATGGTTGCAGCGGCGGCAGGCCGCCACCACGTTGTCCCAGGCGTGCTGTCCACCGCGGCTGCGCGGAATGACATGGTCGACGCTGGTCGCGGCGGCTCCGCAGTACATGCAGCGCCCGCCGTCCCTGGCGAACAGCGCGCGGCGCGTCAGGGGAACGGGCCCCCGGTAGGGGACCCGTACGAATCGCTTGAGGCGCACGACACTGGGCGCCGGCAGAGCACGGGTGGCGCTGTGCAGGAAGGAGCCGGACTCCTCCAGGCAGATCGCCTTGTTCTCCAGCACGAGGACGAGCGCGCGACGGAGCGGTACGACGCCGAGCGGCTCGTACGACGCGTTGAGAACCAGGACGTGCGGCACGTGGATGCCTCCTTGTACGCCGGCGGCGCGTGGCTCGCGCCGGGACGATCCGATCTCAGTCTCTCCTCCTGCCTGGTCGAAGCGCCACCACGTGCGGGTAACGGGCCGGGAGGATTTTTCTCACCACCGCCCGGACGGGGCGCCGGAGCCCGCCGGAACAGGTGCTTCACCAGGGTGGCCGCCCGCACTGTGCGATCGGCCACACCCACTCCGTTCCCAGGTGAGACGTGTCTCTCCCCGGAAAGCGGCAACGATCCACTCCACCGGCTTCGTTAGTGTGGTTGGTCAGCCGTCGCCCCCTGTTGGAGGTTCCCACCGTGTCCCTGTCCGTCCTCTTGGCCGTAGCCCCGTCACCCGAGCCGGGTGGCTCGCTGGACGAAGCCGCCAAGCAGGCCGGCAACGCCGCGGGCTGGGTCGAGGAGAACTGGTCCACCTGGCTGAACACCGGTCTGCGCATCCTGCTCATCGCGGCGATCGCGATCGTGCTGCGCTACGTGATCCGCCGGGCCCTGACCAACCTGATCGAGCGGATGAACCGCAGCGCCCAGGCGGTGGAGGGCACCGCGCTGGGCGGCCTGCTGGTCAACGCGGAGCGCCGCCGTCAGCGCTCGGAGGCCATCGGCTCCGTCCTGCGCTCGGTGACCTCGTTCCTGATCCTGGGCACGGCCGCCCTGATGATCCTGGGCGCGTTCCAGATCAATCTGGCGCCGTTGCTGGCCTCCGCGGGTGTCGCCGGAGTGGCGCTGGGCTTCGGCGCGCGCAACCTCGTCACCGACTTCCTGTCCGGGGTGTTCATGATCCTGGAGGACCAGTACGGCGTCGGCGACACGGTCGACGCGGGCGTCGCCTCCGGCGAGGTCATCGAGGTGGGCCTGCGGGTCACCAAGCTGCGCGGCGACAACGGTGAGATCTGGTACGTCCGCAACGGCGAGGTGAAGCGGATCGGCAACCTCAGCCAGGGCTGGTCCACCGCCGGGGTCGATGTGACGGTGCGTCCCACGGAGAATCTGGACCGGGTCCGCAAGGCGATCACCGCCGCCGCGGAGACCATGGCCAAGGAGGACCCGTGGGCGGAGCGGCTGTGGGGCCCGGTGGAGGTCCTCGGCCTGGACGCCGTGCTGCTGGACTCCATGACGGTCCGGGTCACCGCGAAGACGATGCCGGGCAAGGCGCTGGGCGTGGAGCGGGAGCTGCGCTGGCGGATCAAGCAGGCGCTGGACGAGGCGGGCATCCGGATGGTCGGGACCGTGCCCGTCCAGGCGGACGGCGCGCCGGTCCCGGACCCGACGGCCGGGATGGCCGCCCCGTCCGCGTACGCCTCGTCGACCTCGCCGCAGTCGATGGCCGCGACCCCGATCGCGCCACCGAGCATCACGAAGTGACACCCGCCCGTCATCACGGTCCAGGGGCGCCCCGCGAACTGCTGCGGGGCGCCCCTGGACCGTTCGGCGGGTGCGATCACCGTCCCAGGTAACGCTTTGGTTGCCACAGGGGGGTGAACCATTGACGGTCCGGTGACCTGCGCCATACCGTCCTCTCACCGAATAGGAAAGTTTCCTAACAGAGGGCGGTGCATCGATCATGGCGGGAACCACACCGGGTACGCCACGCGTCCTGCGCGCCATGAACGACCGGGCCGCCCTCGACCTGCTCCTGGAACACGGCCCGCTCTCCCGGACGAAGATCGGGAAGCTGACCGGGCTGTCCAAGCCCACCGCGTCCCAGCTGCTGGCGCGGCTGGAGGCGGCCGGTCTGGTCGTGGCCACCGGGACCAGCGAGGGGCGCCCCGGTCCCAACGCGCAGCTGTACACCGTGAACGCGCGGGCCGCCCATGTCGCCGGGCTCGATGTGAACGCCCAGCGGATCGTCGCCGCGGTCGCCGATGTGACCGGTGAGACCGTCGGCGAGTTCGAGCTGCGCACCCCCGGCCGGCGCGCCGACAGCGTGGTGCGCCAGGTGACCGAGGCGCTGGACGGCGCGGTCAAGGACGCCGGGCTCACCCGCTCCGACGTGCACCGCGTGGTCATCGGCACACCGGGCGCCTTCGATCCCGGCACCGGCCGCCTGCGGTACGCCTCGCACCTGCCCGGCTGGCACTCCAGCACGCTGCTGGACGAGCTGGCCGCGTTCCTGCCGATGCCGGTGGAGTACGAGAACGACGTGAACCTGGTCGCCGTGGCCGAACAGCGGCTCGGCGCGGCCCGCGGCAACGAGGACTTCGTCCTGCTGTGGAACGAGGAGGGCCTCGGCGCCGCCCTCGTCATCAACGGACGGCTGCACCGCGGCTTCACCGGCGGCGCGGGCGAGGTCGGCTTCCTGCCGGTGCCGGGCACTCCGCTCGTACGCCAGGTGGTGAAGGCCAACAGCGGCGGCTTCCAGGAGCTGGCGGGCGCCCAGGCGCTGCCGCGGCTCGCGCGGACGCTCGGCATCGACACCCCTCAGACGCCCTACCCCGAGGTCGCCGCCGCCCTGCTGGTACGGGCCACCGCCGCGTACGAGCAGGACGAGCCGCTGACCGAGCTGCTGCGCCAGTACGCCCAGCGGCTCGCCACCGGTCTCGCCTCCGTCACCGCCGTACTCGACCCCGGGCTGATCGTGCTCTCCGGTGAGCTGGTCTCCGCGGGCGGCGAGCTCCTGCGGTCCCTGATCCAGTCCGAGCTCGCCGAACTCGCCGCCTCCCGGCCCCGTCTCGTCCTCGGCGAGATCGACCGGCATCCGGTCCTGCGGGGTGCCCTGGAAAGGGCCCTCTCCGATACCCGCGACGAAGTGTTCGACACCTCGCGCTGATCCGCCGCACCGCCTTCCCCTCTTCTTTCTTCTCCTTCTTCTCCTCGCTCGTCCCCCGCTTCCATCCCCTGTCCCTGTCCCTGGGAGTCCCGTCATGCGCAAAAGCCGTCTGACCACCACCGCCGCTGTCGCCGTCGCCGCGATCTCGGTTCTCGCCACCGCGTGTACCGGCCAGTCCGAGACCGCCGCGAACGACGATCCGAACGCGAAGACCACGATCAACTTCTGGCACGGCTGGAGCGCGCCCGCCGAGGTCAAGGCGGTCCAGGACAACATCGACCGGTTCGAGAAGGCCCACCCGAACATCAAGGTCAACGTCGTCGGGAACATCAACGACGACAAGCTGAACCAGTCGCTGCGCGCGGGCGGTTCGAAGGGCCCCGACGTGGTGTCCTCCTTCACCACGTCCAATGTCGGCAAGTTCTGCTCGTCCGGCGCCTTCGCCGATCTGACGCCCTTCATCGAGAAGTCGAAGATCGACCTGGAGAAGACCTTCCCGAAGGTCCTGCTGGACTACACCCAGTTCGAGGGCAAGCGCTGCGCCCTGCCGCTGCTCGCCGACGCGTACGGGCTGTACTACAACAAGGACGCCTTCGAGAAGGCCGGGATCGCCGCGCCGCCGAAGACGATGTCCGAGCTGGCGAGCATCGCGAAGAAGCTGACTGTCGAGAAGGGCGACAGCTACCAGCAGCTCGGCTTCATGCCGACCTTCCACGGCTACGAGACGGTCGCCGACCACTACATGTCCTCGTGGGACCACAAGTACTTCGACGGGAACGGCAAGTCCAACATCGCCAAGGACCCGTCCTTCGCGAAGATGTTCACGTACCAGAAGAAGCTGGTCGCCGACCTCGGCGGCTACGACAAGCTGGAGAAGTACCGCGGCACCTTCGGTGACGAGTGGGGCTCCAAGCACCCGTTCCAGACCGGTCAGGTCGCCATGCAGCTGGACGGCGAGTGGCGGCTGGGCATGGCCGAGGACGCCAAGGTGCCGTTCGAGATCGGTGTCGCGCCGATGCCCGTCGCCGACGACGAGGCCGACAGCTACGGCAAGGGCTTCCTGTCCGGCACGATCATGGGCATCGCCCCGGCCAGCAAGAAGCAGAACGCCGCCTGGGAGCTGGTCAAGTTCATGACCAGCGACACCAAGGCCGTCGTCGACTTCGCCAACGGCATCCGCAATGTGCCCTCCACCTTCGAGGCGCTGAAGTCGCCCGACCTGAAGTTCGACCCGCGCTTCAAGACCTTCCTGGACATCGCCCAGCACCCCAGGTCCAACACTCCGGACGGGGCCATCAACGGCGCCACGTACCAGCAGACCATCCAGGACTTCGGCTACCAGTACGAGAAGGGCGCGGTGAAGGACCTCCAGGCCGGCCTGGAGAAGACCGCGAAGCAGATCGACACCGACATCGCCAAGGCTAAGTAGCAGCACGATGACAACCCACACTCTCCGCTCCAAGCGCCGCAGGTCGGCCCTTCGGACAGCGGCCTTCATGTCGCCGTGGCTGATCGGGTTCACCGTCTTCTTCGCGTACCCGATGATCTCGACCGTCTACTTCTCCTTCATGGATTACGACGGTTTCGGGGCGCCGGTCTTCAATGGCCTCACGAACTGGAGGTATGTCTTCGAGGACTACCCCATGTTCTGGCCGTCGCTGCGCAACACGCTCTGGCTGGTCCTCGTCATGGTCACCTGCCGGGTCGTCTTCGGCCTCGGCATCGGCATGCTGATCACCAAGATCAAGTCGGGTACGGGCGTCTTCCGCACCCTGTTCTACCTGCCCTACCTGGCGCCGCCGGTCGCCGCGACGCTGGCCTTCGTCTTCCTGCTCAACCCCGGGACGGGCCCGGTCAACTCGATCCTCGGCGACCTGGGGCTGCCGACGCCCGGGTGGTTCAACGACGCCTCCTGGTCCAAGCCGGCGCTCACCATGCTCGCGGTGTGGGGCATCGGTGACCTGATGGTCATCTTCATGGCCGCGCTGCTGGACGTGCCGACGGAGCAGTACGAGGCCGCCGAGCTGGACGGCGCCTCGCCCTGGCAGAAGTTCCGCTTCGTCACGCTGCCGAACATCTCGCCGATCGTGCTGTTCGCCGTGGTCACCGGAGTGATCCAGGCGATGCAGTACTACACACAACCGCTGGTCGCGGGGAAGGTCGCCTCCGGCATCATCGGCGGCTCCGGCCAGGCCTTCGAACCGGGCTATCCCGACAAGTCGACACTGACGCTTCCGCAGCTCGTCTACAACCTCGGCTTCCAGCGCTTCGACTACGGCTCCGCCTGTGTCGTCGCCCTCGTCCTGTTCGCCCTGGCCATGACCTTCACCGCGCTGCTGATGCGCGGCCGCAACAACCTTCTCCAGGCCGGTGACTGAGTCATGACCCAACTCCTCGACAAGCCCGCCGCCCAGGTGACCGACGGCCCCACGCCCGCCGCGCGCACCGCCCGCCGCAAGGCACTGCTGCACTGGATCGCCGTGCACTCGCTGGGGGTCGCGGCCGCGCTCTTCTTCGTACTGCCGTTCGTCTTCGTGGTGCTGACCTCGCTGATGACCGACCAGCAGGCGCTGACCCGCGACCTCACCCCGAACACCTGGGAGTGGGGCAACTACCAGCAGGTCTTCGACACCCCGGGCTTCCTGACCTGGTGGCGCAACACCCTGCTGTACGCGGGGGTCGGCACCGTGCTGACGGTAGTGTCGTCCGTGCCCGTGGCGTACGCGCTCGCCAAGTTCCGCTTCCGCGGCCGCAAGCTGTCGCTGATGCTGGTCATCTCGATGATGATGCTGCCGCCGCAGGTCGTCATCATCCCGATGTACCTGTTCTGGGCCAAGCAGCTGGACCTGTCCGGCACCCTCTGGCCGCTGATCATCCCGATGGCCTTCGGTGACGCGTTCTCCATCTTCCTGCTGCGGCAGTTCCTCCTGACCATCCCCAACGAGTACCTCGACGCGGCCAAGGTCGACGGCTGCGGCGAATTCCGCACGCTGATCAGAGTCGTTCTGCCGATGGCCAAGCCCGGCATCGCGGCGATCGCGCTGTTCCAGTTCTTCGCCGCCTGGAACGACTACTTCGGCCCACAGATCTACGCATCCGAGAACCCGGCCGCCTGGACGCTCAGTTACGGCCTCGAATCCTTCAAGGGCGCACACCACACGAACTGGAATCTGACCATGGCCGCGACCGTACTGGTCATGGCCCCCGTGATCGCCGTCTTCTTCTTTGCCCAGAAGGCATTCGTCGAGGGCGTCACACTGACCGGAGTAAAGGGCTGACCATGAAGCTCGCAGTAGTTGGTGGCGGGTCCACCTACACACCTGAACTGATCGACGGCTTCGCGCGGCTGCGCGACACCCTGCCGGTCGAGGAGCTCGTGCTCGTCGACCCGGCGGCCGACCGGCTGGAGCTGGTCGGCGGCCTGGCCCGGCGGATCTTCGCCAAGCAGGGCCACCCGGGGCGGATCACCACCACCTCCGACCTGGACGCGGGCGTCGCCGACGCCGACGCGGTCCTGCTCCAGCTGCGCGTCGGCGGACAGGCCGCCCGCAACAAGGACGAGACATGGCCGCTGGAGTGCGGCTGCGTCGGCCAGGAGACCACCGGCGCCGGTGGCCTCGCCAAGGCGATGCGCACGGTGCCCGTCGTCCTCGACATCGCCGAGCGGGTGCGCCGCTCGAACCCGAACGCCTGGATCATCGACTTCACCAACCCGGTCGGCATCGTCACCCGGGCGCTCCTCCAGGCCGGGCACAAGGCCGTCGGCCTGTGCAACGTGGCGATCGGCTTCCAGCGGAGGTTCGCCGCGCTGCTCGACGTCACCCCCGGCGAGGTCCACCTGGACCACGTCGGACTGAACCACCTGACCTGGGAGCTCGGGGTGCGCCTGGGCGGCCCCGACGGCGAGAACGTCCTGCCGAAGCTGCTCGCCGAGCACGGCGACGCCATCGCGGACGACCTGCGCATGCCGCGCGCCATCGTGGACCGGCTGGGCGTCGTCCCCTCGTACTACCTGCGGTACTTCTACGCGCACGACGAGGTCGTCCGGGAGCTCGGCACCAAGCCGTCCCGGGCCGCCGAGGTCGCGGCGATGGAGAAGGAACTCCTGGAGATGTACGGCGACCCGGCCCTGGACGAGAAGCCGGCCCTGCTCGGCAAGCGCGGCGGCGCCTTCTACTCGGAGGCGGCCGTGGACCTGGCGGCCTCGCTGCTCGGCGGCGGCGGTTCCGCGGTGCAGGTGGTCAACACGTACAACAACGGGACGCTGCCGTTCCTGGCGGACGACGCGGTGATCGAGGTGCAGGCCCGGATCGACGGCACGGGCGCGACCCCGCTCGCCGTCCCGGCGCTGGACCCGCTGTACGCCGGTCTGATCGGTCATGTCACGGCGTACGAGGACCTCGCCCTGGAAGCCGCGCTGCGCGGCGGCCGGGACCGGGTCTTCAAGGCGCTGCTCGCGCATCCGCTGGTCGGCCAGTACGAGTACGCCGAGGGCCTCACCGACCGGCTGATCGCGCACAACCGGGAGCACCTCGCGTGGGCGTGAACGTCTCGGTCGTCGCCATCGACGCGGGGAACAGCAAGACCGATGTGGCTCTGATCGGCGAGGACGGAAGCGTGCTGTCCACGGCCCGGGGCGGCGGCTTCCAGCCGCCCGCCGTCGGGGTGACGGCGGCCGTGGACGTCCTGTCCTCGATCCTTGACCGGGCGGTCGCCGCCGTCGGTGGGCCCATCGGGAACATCGGGCATGTGTCCGCGTGTCTGGCCAACGCCGATCTCCCGGTCGAGGAGGCGGAGCTGACCGAGGCTCTGTTCGCCCGCGGCTGGGCGGGCACGGTGGAGGTGCGCAACGACACCTTCGCGATACTGCGGGCCGGGGTGGACGAGCCGCGGGGCGTCGCGGTGGTCTGCGGCGCCGGGATCAACTGTGTCGGCATGGTGCCGGACGGGCGCACCGCCCGCTTCCCCGCGATCGGCCGCATATCCGGTGACTGGGGCGGCGGTGCGGGGCTGGCCGAGGAGGCCATGTGGCTGGCCGCGCGGGCCGAGGACGGCCGCGGCGAGCCGACGGAACTGGTCCGTACGCTGCCCGGCCACTTCGGGCTCGACTCGATGTACGCGCTGATCGAGGCGCTGCACCGGGGGCGGATTCCTTATGAGCGGCGCCATGAGCTGACCCCGGTGCTGTTCGCCACGAGTGCGGCCGGCGACCCGTTGGCGGGCTCCGTGGTGGACCGGCTGGCGGAGGAGGTCGTCGCGATGGCCTCGGTGGCGCTGGCTCGCCTCGGTCTGCTGGACGAGGAGGCGCCGGTGCTCCTGGGCGGCAGTGTGCTGGCCGCCCGCCACCCGCAGCTGGACGCCAGGATCGCCGAACTCCTCGCGGTCCGGGCCCCGAAGGCGGTGGTCCGGGTGGTGTCGCAGCCGCCGGTCCTGGGGGCCGCGCTGCTCGGCCTGGACCACGTGGGTGCGGCGCCCGAGGTGCACCGGAGACTGCGCGCCCAGTACACCTGACACACTGGACACTCCCGTGGGGCGTCTCACAGCGTTCGCGCCGTGAGGCGCCCCTGGGCGTGAGGGAACCGATCAGTGGTCCCGAACGTGTTCCTGGTGGGGATCCGGTCCGCTTCGGGGATGCTTCGGCAGCGCTGACGGGGATGTTTCGGGGCTTGTTACGGCGATCGTCTTGATCGACTGCGCTCGCCCTGATCGAATGCGTGGACCGATACAGGTCCAGGCGTTCTCCGTATGGACTCCGTTCCCTGCGGCCATACTTCTGGCCGGGCACCAGTCCTCCGATCGGCCGGGGGGCCGGGCCGTCGTCAGTGACCGAGGGGGAGGTCGAGTGACATACCCGCCGATCGGGGGCTCGCAGGCGGAGCGCACACCGGCTCAGCCGTCCGCGCCCGGCGAGCTGTCCGCGCCCGTACCCGCGCAGCGCCGTGGTGCCTGGACCGGGCAGACGGAGCGGCTGCGGGCCGCGGCGACGACCGAGCCCGGCCGGCTCCAGATCATCGGAGCCGTACTGGCGCTGCTGGTCGTGGCGTTCGGAGCGGTGACCGCCCTGGAGATCTCGGGCCGTGCCGCCGCGGCCGATGACGTCGTCAGCCGCAGTCAGCCGCTGAGCGCGGACGCGGCGGCCGTCTACCGTTCGCTCGCCGACGCGGACACGATGGCGGCGAGCGGCTTCCTGGCGGGCGCCCAGGAGCCCAGGGATGTGCACGAGCAGTACGAGAAGGACATCAAGGACGCCTCGCGGCTGCTGGTGAGGGCCGCGGCGAACACGGACGCCACGACCACGTCCGGGCACGAGATCACCACGCTGAACGAACTGCTCCCGGTCTACACCGGACTGATCGAGCGGGCCCGCGCCAACAACCGGCAGGGTCTGCCGCTGGGCGGGGCCTACCTCCGGTACGCGAACCAGAAGATGACCGACGAAATGCTGCCCGCCGCCGAGCGGCTGTACGTCGCGGAGACGGGGCGGCTCGGCCGCGACTCCGCCGACGCCCGGCAGTTTCCGTACCTCTCGCTGCTGACCGGGATCGTGGCGCTGGGCGCGCTGGTGTGGATGCAGCGGCGCAACTACCGTCGTACGAACAGGGTCTTCAACCACGGTCTGCTGGCGGCGACGGCCGCGACGACCGTGCTGCTGCTGTGGCTGGCGGTGGGGCACACGGTGGCGCGTACCGAAGTGCGTGCCGCGATGGTCCACGGGCAGGAGTCACTCGATGTCCTCAACAACGCGCGGATCAACTCCCTGAAGGCACGCGCCAATGAGAACCTCACCCTGGTCGCCCGCGGTGCCGTACTGACCGCGGACGGCACCGGCGACAAGTACGAGACCGACTACACCTCGGGCATGAAGGCCCTCGACGCGCAGCTGAAGAGGGCCGAGAAGCTCGCCGACGACTTCCGGGGGAGCGAGCCGGTGGCGAAGGCCATCACCAGTGTGTCCGAGTGGCAGGACCGCCACCGCAAGGCCCGTGCGACCGACGACCAGGGCGACTACGAGGGTGCGCTGGTGCAGATCATCGGCACGGAGGACTCCACGGGCCAGTCGTTCCAGCAAGTGGACTCGGCGCTCGAAAAGGCACTCTCCGTTGAGCAGGACGAGTTCACCCGATCGGCGGGCGACGGACGCGGGGCGCTGGGCGGGCTGCCGATCGGGGCCGGCGCCCTGGCCGTGCTGGGCGCGGCCGCCGCCGTCCTCGGGGTCAACCGCAGGCTCTCGGAGTACCGGTGAGAGGGGCAGCGATGAGCGGGGTGAAGGACTGGGCGGCGCGCGGCAGGCTGCGTGGCTGGGGCGGGGTGACGGGCATGGCCGTGGCCTGTGCCCTCACGGCCTCGCTCACCCTGCTGCCGCTCTCCCACGGCGGCGCCGGTCCCTTCGGCGTGAACACCGCGGGCCCGGGGACGGCCTCGGCGGTGCCCGCACGGGCCGACGCCTGCACCGACCCGGAGGCGAGTCTGCCGCCGTCGAGCGCGGGCGGACCGAGCATCGAGAAGATCCGCAAGCGCGGCAAGCTGATCGCCGGTGTCGACCAGAACAGCTTCCGGTGGGGCTATCGCAACCCGGACACCGGCACGCTCGAAGGCTTCGACATCGACCTGGTGCGGGCCATCGCGGGCAACATCCTGGGCGACCCCGACGCGGTGATCTTCCGGGCCATTCCCACCAACCAGCGCATAGCGGCCCTGGAGCACGACCGGGTCGACGTCGTCGTGCGGACGATGACGATCAACTGCAAGCGGCTGGACCAGGTCTCCTTCTCCACGGCCTACTTCCAGGCCGGACAGCAGGTGCTGGCCCCGAAGGAATCGGCGATCACGGGGTACGACTCCTCGCTGAAGGGGAAGCGGGTCTGCACCGCCGAGGGCTCCACCGCGTACGAGGCGCTGGAGAAGCAGTCCTACGGCGCGGTCTTCAAGGACGAGTCCGAGGGCACCGAGCGGGACAAGGACCAGCTGACCGTGCCCAATCAGCTGGACTGCCTGGTCCGTCTCCAGCTCGGTGAGGTCGACGCCGTCGTCACGGACAACGCCCTGGCGGCCGGCCAGGCCGCGCAGGACCCGGCGGTGGTCCTCAAGGGCGCCCCGTTCACCACCGAGTACTACGGCGTGGCGACGAAGAAGGGCGCGAACGACCTGGTGGCCCGCGTCAACTCCGTGCTGGACGACTATCGCCGGGGCGGGACGGGCAGCGACTGGATGGTGTCGTACCGCGAGTGGCTGGCGACCGGACTGCCCGGCATCAAGGCACCGCCGGCGCCCAAGTACCGGAGCAACTGATCCCGTCCGGGCCCACCGGCCCGGCGGGGAGAGCGGAGAGGTGATCGATGGGCGTGGCGGGATCCTTCCCCGGCTTCGCGGGGAAGCCCCCCGGCCCGGTCATGGACCGGGACGAGACGGACCGTGCGCTGGCCCGGCTCGGTGCGGAGCACGAGGCGATCGAGACCTCGCTCCTCGCCCTGCAGGACCATGCCGGCCGCCGGCTCCTGGAGGGCGCCGAGCTGACCGGGGTGACCCGGGACCGCTGGGCCACGACCGACCGGGCGATCACGCTGCTGTGGGGGTACTTCGACGCCTACGCGGGGGCGCTCGCCCAGGCCCGCGAGGTGCGGGCCCGCAGGCGCTACCCGAACCGGGACGACCTGGTGGCCCTGACCGGGCTGCTGCGCGGCGACGACATCACCGTGGCGAACACCGCGGCGGTGCCCGACCCCTCGCTCACCGGCCCGGCCCGGCTCTCCGAGCGGTTCACGCTGGAGGAGCTGGTGAGCCGGATGAACGAGTTGTACGCGCGTTCGCTGGACATGGTCGTCGCCTCGGACTCCGTATGGTCCGCGCTGCCCGCCCGGATAGATCTGCTCGCCGCCGAACTGCACCGGACGCGCTCGCTGGCGCACTCGGTGGGGGTGCGCCCCGGTGAGCATCCGGCGGGCGACGACCTGGCGGAGATCACCCAGGAGCTGACCACGCTGCGGATGCAGGTGATCTCCGACCCGCTGGCGTTCTGGCTGCCGGGCCCCGGCAGCGCGGCGCCCGGCGGCGGCCGTCCGGACACCACCCGCTACGACCGGGCGGCCCGTGCCCTGGAGGATGTGCGCCGGGAGATCGAGGCGGTGCTCGCGGTCCGGCAGGACGCCGAACAGCGCCTGGTCCAGCTGCGGGACGTGCTCTCGCGGGCGGACCGCACCCTGGCCGAGGCGCGCTCGGCGCGCGGTGAGGTGCTGGCGAAGATCGCCGCGTCCGAGGTGCCCGCGGTCAGCGGCCCGCCGACGGCGTTGCAGGAGCGGCTCGCGGCCGCGTCCGACTACCGCAGGTACGCGCAGTGGCACCGGCTCTCACCGCTCCTGGAGTCACTGGAGCGGGAGGCCGAGGACGAGTTGATGCGGGCCCGTGAATCACTGACGTCCGTCACGGCGCCGCTCGCGGTCCGTGCGGAGCTGCGCGGCCGGCTCGACGCGTACAAGGCGAAGGTGGCCCGGCACGGGCTGGCGGAGGACCCGGTGCTGATCGAGCGGTACGACGCCGCGCGCCGGATGCTGTGGAGCGCCCCGTGCGATCTGCGGGTCGCCGGGCAGGCGGTGCTGCGCTATCAGCAGGCGGCCGCGGAACTGCTGACACCGCAGCGGCCGTCCTCACCCGAGGACCGGCGGGGCGAACAGGGGGAGACACGATGAGTACGCAGTGCCAGCGCCCCGCGTGCGAGGGCGCTTACGAGGACATGGGCGGCGGTGAGCTGTACTGCGACACCTGCGGTCTGGCACCGGTGGTCCCGCCGACGGGGTCTCCCCTGTCCGAGCACCACGGGGAAACCGGCGACGGGATGGTCGCCTCGCCGCCCACGGGCATCGCGGGCGGCGGCCGGGCCGGCAGCCGCAGCACGTCACAGCGGTCGAGTTCGCGCGCCTCCTCCCGTGCCTCGTCCCGCTCGTCGACCTCACGGCGTTCCGTCTCCGGGCGGCTGTCGCGCTCGCTGTCCGGTGCCTCGACGTCCCGTTCGGTGTCGGTGCGCTCCTCGGGGACCGCGTCCGGCTCCTCCGGCCGGGGCAGGCTGGGCGTGGGCCTGGTGCAGGTCCCGGACGTGCCGCGCCCCGACCCGCGTACCGCCGTGATGGAGAATCCCGAGGTCCCCGAACGCAAGCGGTTCTGTTCGCGCTCCGACTGCGGGGCCCCGGTGGGCCGCTCGCGCGGCGAACGGACGGGCCGCACCGAGGGGTTCTGCACCAAGTGCGGCCACCCCTACTCCTTCGTGCCGAAGCTGCGCGGCGGTGACATCGTGCACGGGCAGTACGAGGTCGCGGGCTGTCTGGCGCACGGCGGGCTCGGCTGGGTCTACCTCGCGGTGGACCGCGCCGTCTCCGACCGCTGGGTGGTCCTCAAGGGCCTGCTGGACACCGGGGACCAGGACGCGATGGCGGCGGCCATATCGGAGCGCCGCTTCCTCGCGGAGATCGAGCACTCCAACATCGTCCGCATCTACAACTTCGTCGAGCACCTGGACCAGCGGACCGGTTCGCTCGACGGCTACATCGTGATGGAGTACGTCGGCGGCAAGGCGCTCAAGGAGATCGCGAACGAGCGCCGCACCCCGGCCGGGAAGCGGGACCCGCTGCCGGTCGAGCAGGCGTGCGCGTACGGGATCGAGGCCCTGGAGGCGCTCGGTCATCTGCACAGCCGGAATCTGCTGTACTGCGACTTCAAGGTCGACAACGCGATCCAGACCGAGGACCAGCTCAAGCTGATCGACATGGGCGCGGTGCGCCGGATGGACGACGAGGAGTCGGCCATCTACGGCACCGTGGGCTACCAGGCGCCCGAGGTCGCGGAGGTCGGCCCGTCGGTCGCCTCCGACCTCTACACGGTCGCACGGACGCTCGCGGTGCTCACGTTCGACTTCCAGGGGTACACGAACGTCTTCGTGGACTCGCTGCCGGACCCGGACAACATCGAGGTGTTCCGGACGTACGAGTCGTTCTACCGGCTGCTGGTGCGGGCCACCGACCCGGATCCGGCGCGGCGGTTCGCCTCGGCGACGGAGATGGCCGAGCAGCTGACGGGGGTGCTGCGCGAGGTCGTGTCGCTCCAGACGGGGCGGCCCAGGCCGGCGCTGTCGACGCTCTTCGGTACGGAACTGCGGGTGACGGACACGGAGCTGTTCTTCGAGCTGACGCAGGATGTGTCGCGCCTGGGCGTCCGGGCCGATCCGCCGGGCGGCGGGCGGCCGGGCCGGCGCAAGCGCCGTGCGGGCGCGGCGGCCGGTGCCGCGGTGCCGGTCGCCCCGGGGGCGGCCGTGACGGCGGTGGCGAGCGCGCTGCCGGTGGGCGCACAGCCCGCGGGCCCGCCCGCCCCCGGGTACCACGCTGCGGGGGGCGCTCCGCTGTCGGCGCCGGTCACCCATGTACAGGGAGGCCGGGCCGGCGGTCCGGGCAGCGGCGCCGGAGTCGGTGCCGCGCTCGCGTACGCGCAGCCGCAGACCGTGATTCCGGCGCCCCGGACGGCGGTCGCCGGTCCGTCGGGGGCGTCCGCCGGGCGCGGTCTCCGGCTCCCCGGGCTCGACGCGCGGGGCATCTCGCTCGCGCTGCCGGTGCCCCGGGTCGACGCCGACGACCCCAACGCCGGTTTCCTCGCCGGGGTGATGGCGTCCGCGCCCGCCGAGCTGATCGCCGCGCTGCACGCCGTACCCGCCGCCTCGCTGGAGACCCGGCTGCGGGAGCTGCGGGCCCGGCTGGAGATGAGCGAACTGGACGCCGCCGCACGGGCCCTGAGCACACTGGAGGGGCAGCACCCGGACGACTGGCGGGTCGTCTGGTACCGGGGCATCACCTCGCTGGTGACCGGGGACAACGAGGTCGCCGCGCTGTCCTTCGACGCGATCTACGACGCCTTTCCCGGGGAGCCCGCGCCCAAGCTGGCGCTGGGCATCTGCGCCGAGGTGCTGGGGCAGCTGGACAACGCCGCCGAGTACTACCGTCTGGTGTGGACGACCGACCCGAGCTTCGTGAGCGCCGCGTTCGGACTGGCCCGCGTGCAGATCGCCGCCGGGGACCGGTCCGGGGCGGTCCGCACCCTGGAGTCGGTGCCGGAGGCGTCGATCCACTACACGGCGGCACGGGTCGCCGCCGTGCGGGCGCGGCTGCGTGAACGGGACCCCGACGAGCCCCTGCTGACGGATCTGACGGCCGCCGCGATCCAGGTGGCGGCGCTGGCCGGGTTCGGCCTGGACGCGGTGCGCCGCGAGCAGTTGTCGACCGAGGTACTGGGCAAGGCACTGGACTGGGTACTCTCCGGTAGTCCCGGTGCGCCCTTGCCGGGCGGGTCGTCCGCCGGTGCTCCGGGTGCGCGAAAGCTGCTCGGCACCGAACTGGACGAGCGGGGACTGCGGTTCGGGCTGGAACGCTCGTACCGGATGCTCGCCCGGCTGGCACAGCGTGGCGACGAGAGGATCGAACTGGTGGAGCGGGCCAACCGTTTCCGCCCCCGGACGTGGGTGTGAAGATGTCACAGATCCACCAGCAGACCTCCTTGTCGAGGTGCCCCGGCTGCGAGGAGCCGCTGGAGTCGGGCGACCTGTTCTGCGGTGCGTGCGGGTACGACCTGTCGGCCGTGCCCGCGCCGCCGGACGACCGGCCGACGATGCCCATCGCCGTGCCCGTCGCCGGTGCGCCCGCACCTCCGGCCCCTCCCGCCGGGCCCGTCGGTGCCGTTCCGGGTGCGGGGGCGGTGGACTGGCCGCCCGCGTCCGAGGCCGACAGCTCCGATCTGCCCGCGCCGACGCACCGTCCGGCCGACCTGCCCGGCACGGACTCGGGCGGCAAGCCGCTGCCCACCACGGCCGCGGACCCGGTCCGGTACGACGACCGGGCCACCCCGGACGGGCCGGCGGGAACGGACTCCTCGGGCGACTTCGCGCTCGCGGCGCCGGACCCCCGTACGGCGGAGCACACCTCCACCCCGGCGGCGGGCACCAAGCTCTGTGTGGCCTGCCGTTCGGGCCGGGTGGACCCCGACGGCTACTGCGAGAACTGCGGCCACGCCCAGCCCCGCGAGCGCGACCACATGGAGCAGGAACTGGGCTCGGTGGCCGCGGTCAGCGACCGGGGTCTGCGCCACCACCGCAACGAGGACTCCTTCGCGGTGTCCTCGACCGCCCTGCCGGACGGCTCCCCGGCCGTCGTCGCGATCGTCTGCGACGGCGTCTCCTCCGCGAGCCGGCCCGACGAGGCGTCGGCGGCCGCGGCGAGCTGCGCCAACGAGGCGCTGCTGGAGTCCCTGCCGCGCGGTACGCACCCGCAGCAGGCGATGCACGACGCGATCATCGCCGCCTCCGAGGCGGTCAACGCGCTGGCCCAGGAGCCGGGCCAGGCGATGGAGCACGACCCCCACCGCCATCAGAACGCCCCGGCCTGCACGCTGGTCGGCGCGATCATGGCGGGTGGCCTGCTGGTCATCGGCTGGGTCGGCGACAGCCGGGTCTACTGGGTGCCGGACGACCGCACCGTCCCGCCCGCCCGGCTCACCGAGGACGACTCCTGGGCCGCGCAGATGGTGGCGGCCGGCCTGATGAACGAGGCCGAGGCGTACGCGGACGAGCGCGCCCACGCCATCACGGGCTGGCTCGGCGCCGACAGCTACGAACTGGAGCCGCACACCGCCTCGTTCAAACCGGACCGGCCGGGTCTGGTGGTGGTCTGCACGGACGGGCTGTGGAACTACGCGGAGTCCGCCGTGGAGATGGCCGCGGCCGTGCCGCCGGACGCGTACGAACGACCGCTGCACGGCGCCCAGGTGCTGGTGGGTCACGCGCTCGACGGCGGGGGCCACGACAACGTCACGGTGGCCCTGCTGCCGTTCGCCGTAACGCCTCACGGGGCAGGATCGGGCGGCGGCACGGCTTGACCCGGCGCGTTTCCCGGTCCCTGTCCGGTCCCTGTCTCCCCGTCCTCCGGCTGCGACCCAGTCCTCCGGCTGTTTCCCGCTTCAAGGAGCCGATCAGATGGCCAACTTCTCCAAGTCGAATGTGCCGCAGTTCTCCGTCGAGGTGTATCAGAACGCCTATCTGCCCGACGGCGGACGCGAGGTCAACGCGATCGTCACCGTCACCTCGACCGGCGGCGGCACCACCGGTGGCATTCCGCTGACCGGTGCGTCCCTGTCGCCCTCGCACCTTCCGGGGCGGGCGCCGAACGCCGCCGTGGTGATCATGGTCGACTGTTCGGGGTCGATGGACTACCCGCCGACGAAGATGCGCAACGCGCGCGACGCGACGGCCGCGGCCATCGACACGCTGCGCGAGGGCACGCAGTTCGCGGTGGTCGCCGGTACGCACGTGGCCAAGGACGTCTATCCGGGCAACGGGCGGCTCGCGACCGCCGACGCGCAGACCAAGGCCCAGGCGAAGGACGCCCTGCGGCGTCTGAGCGCGGGCGGCGGCACCGCGATCGGCACCTGGCTGCGGCTGGCCGACCGGCTGCTCGCCGCCGCCGACGTGGACATCCGGCACGGCATCGTACTGACCGACGGCCGCAACGAGCACGAGGCCCCGGAGGATCTGCGGGCCGCGCTCGACTCCTGCGCGGGCCGCTTCACCTGTGACGCGCGCGGTGTCGGCACCGACTGGGAGGTGAAGGAGGTCACCGCCATCGCCTCGGCGCTGCTCGGGACCGCCGACATCGTCGCCGATCCGGCGGGCCTGGCGGCGGACTTCACACAGATGATGGAGAACGCGATGGGCAAGGAGGTCGCGGACGTGGCGCTGCGGCTCTGGACGCCCGTCGGGGTCGAGATCAGATTTGTGAAGCAGGTGGCGCCCACGGTCGCCGACCTGACCGACCGGCGCACCGAGGCGGGACCGCGTGCCGGGGACTACCCCACGGGTTCCTGGGGCGACGAGTCCCGCGACTACCACGTGTGCGTCCAGGTCCCCCAGGCCGGAATCGGCCAGGAGATGCTGGCGTCCCGGGTCTCGCTGATCCTGCCCGCCCCGTCCGGCGGTGGCACTCCGCAGACCCTGTCGCAGGGCCTCGTACGGGCGGTGTGGACGGACGACATGGCAGCGTCGACGTCGATCAATCCGCAGGTCGCGCACTACACAGGTCAGGCGGAACTGGCACAAGTCATTCAGCAGGGGCTCGACGCACGCAAGTCGGGCGACTTCGACGGCGCGACCGCGAAACTGGGCCGTGCGGTGCAGCTCGCGTCGGCCTCGGGGAACGAGGACACTGCGAAACTGCTTTCGAAGGTGGTCGACGTCGTCGACGCGGCGACGGGTACTGTGCGACTGAAGGCGAAGGTGGCGGAGGCGGACGAGATGACCCTCGAAACACGCTCCACCAAAACCGTTCGCGTCAAGAAGTAGCGTCAAGACAGCACACCGCAACCGAACGAGCATGACGGCCCCCTGGGCCGGACGAGGAGAGGGGGAAGCGCCGACATGCCGACCTGCCCGAACGGACACCAGTCGGGTTCCGAGGACTGGTGCGAGGTCTGCGGACACCGCATGGCCGGGGCGGGCGCGCCCGCGGGCGCGGTTCCCCCGCCGCCTCCCCCGCCGCCCGCACCCGGTTACGGCTACCCGCAGGGCCCCGGCCCCGGTTCGCAGCCGACCATGCAGGCGGAGCTCTGCCCGCAGTGCCGCACCCCGCGTGAGGCGATGGCGCCGTTCTGCGAGGAATGCCGCTGGAACTTCCTCACGAACACGGCGACCTCCTACACCCCGCTCGCCCCGCCGCACGGCGGCCCCGGCGGTCCGGTGCCGGGGCTCAGCCTGCCGCCGGGCTTCCAGGCCCAGCAGCCCGCGCCGCCTCAGCAGCAACAGCCGCAGCCGCAGCCGCCGCGCGACCCGTTCGAGTACCAGAGCTCGCGGCCTTCGCAGGTGAACCGTCCGGCCGAGACGCTCCCGCCCGAGCAGGGCGGACCGGGTGGACCGGGTGGACCTGGTGCCCAGGGGGGTCACCCCGGGCCGCCGCCGTCGTTCCAGCAGGGCCCGCCGCCCCCGCCGTCGTTCCAGCAGCAGTCGGCGCCGTCTCCATCGCCCTTCGCCCAGCAGCCGCCGGCGCCGTTCCCGCCGCACCAGCAGCAGCAGTCGGCGCCGCCCGCGCCGCCCGCGCAGCCGCAGGCCCCGCAGACCGGCGCGGACGACTGGATGCTGTCGCCGCCCTCGCAGGCGCAGGCACCCCAGTCGCATCTGGCACCGCCGCCGCCCGCCCCGCAACTGCCGCAGGGGTACCAGCAGCAGGGACCGCAGGGATCACCGCAGTTCCCGGGTCAGGGACATGACCAGGGGCACGGCCCCGTACCGGGCCAGGGACATGACCAGGGGCAGGCGCAGCAGCAGCCCGTCTCCACCACCTGGACCGCCGTGATCGCCCCGGACCGTGAGTACTTCCTGGCGATGATGCAGCGCAGCGGCCCCGAGGCGACCGGGCTCAACCTGCCCGCGTACTCCCCGGAGCAGCGCCTCCCGCTCACCGGCAACCAGATCACCATCGGGCGCCGCCGGCACAGCACCGGCGAGTCCCCCGATGTCGATCTGTCGGTGCCGCCGGAGGACCCGGGTGTCTCGCACCAGCACGCGGTGCTGGTGCAGCAGCCCGACGGCAGCTGGGCCGTGGTCGACCAGAACTCCACCAACGGCACCACGCTCAACGGCGCCGAGGACCCGATCCAGCCCTATGTCCCCGTCCCGCTCCAGGACGGCGACCAGGTGCATGTCGGCGCCTGGACGACGATCACGGTCCGCCGGGACTAGCTCGTTCAGGGCGCGTCACGGGCCGGGCGGGGCACCGCTCGCACAGCGCGGTTCAGGGCCCGGCGAGCGGCCAGGCGTACGGCCCCTGCGGGTCGTCCAGCCAGGCCCACTGCCGGTCCGGCCCGACCGTGATGCCGTACCTCTCCCGCTGGGGGCGCCGCTCGCGCTGCCAGAGGGAGAGGGCCTCGTGCGGATCGAGGGTGCCCGCGGTCAGCGTCAGCAGGAAGCGGAAGAGTTCGTCGTCGATCACGTGCCTCGGCAGTCCGGCGAGGGGCTGGAGTTCGGCGGGCAGCGGCAGCGCACCGCGCAGGGGCACGAAGTACGCGGGGGTGGGCAGGAACCGTCCCTCCGCGTTCCGGCCGTGCGCCGTGTCGCGTACCCGCAGGGAGATCAGTCCGGTGGCGAACGGGGCCAGAATCCGCGCGCCGTCCCGGCACTGCGCCGGCCAGGCCCACGGCACGGACGGCAGGGTGCAGGTCGCGATGATCCGGTCGTAGGGGGCCCGCGCCGGGCAGCCGCGTGCGCCGTCCCCCGTGATCACCGCCGGGCGGTATCCGGCGGCGGCCAGATGACGGCGGGCCGACTCCGTGATCTCCGGGTCCAGATCGACGGTGGTCACCGCCCGGTCGCCGAGCCGGTGGGAGAGCAGCGCCGCGTTGTATCCGGTGCCCGCACCGATCTCCAGGACGGTGTGCCCGTCCCGTACGTCCAGTTCGTCGAGCATCAGGGCCATCAGCGAGGGCTGGCTGCTCGACGAGATCAGTTCGCCGTCCCTGATCCGGGTGGCGAGCGGCGCGTCCGCGTACACCTCGCGCAGCCAGCGTCCGCGGCGTACCGGGTCGGGGTCCTCGCCCCACAGCCGCTCGTAGCCGCGGATCCCGCCCACGGAGAAGTACGGCACGAACAGATGGCGCGGTACGTCCTCGAACGCGGCGCGCCAGGCGGGGTCCGTCAGGCCGCCGCGCGCCGCGATGGCCCGTGCCATGGACCACCGTGCCTCGTCGGCGTCGGCCGCGAACTGTTCCTGGTGTCCGCCCATGTCCCCACTGTCCTGCGGCGGCGCGCCAAGAGCCAGTGTGCGGGCCGAGTGGCCGAGCGGGGCCCCGGACAGGTGTGCGGGACGAAGGACCTAGGACCCGGGACCTCGGCCGGTGCGTCTGCGACCATGGACGGGTGACAGAGATTCCGCACGGCACGCTTCAGGAGCAGACCTTCTACGAGCAGGTCGGCGGCGAGGAGACCTTCCGGCGCCTGGTCCACCGCTTCTACGAGGGGGTCGCGGGCGACGAACTGCTGCGGCCGATGTACCCGGAGGAGGATCTGGGCCCGGCCGAGGAGCGGTTCACGCTGTTCCTGATCCAGTACTGGGGCGGCCCGCGGACCTACAGCGATCAGCGCGGACACCCTCGGCTGCGGATGCGGCACGTCCCGTTCCGGGTGGACCGGGCCGCTCATGACGCCTGGCTCGGTCATATGCGGGTCGCTCTCGACGAGCTCGGCCTGGCGCCCGAGCACGAGCAGCAATTGTGGAAATACCTGACATATGCCGCCGCGTCGATGATCAATACCGTCGACTGATATCCGGAATACGGTACTCCACCCCCGAATAACGGTCACGATCGCATCAAGGTGCCCCCGTAAGCGGTTTCCAGAACCCTGTGCCCTCTGAAAGCATCACGGGGACGTCGGGGGGCGTGTGCGTTCAGGGGTTCTGGGGGAATAAGTGACGGGGTTCGTCTTTCTGCGGGTGAGGGCGCATCGGCTCCTTCTCGCCGCGGCTCTCCTGGCCGTGCTGCTCACCACATCGGTACTGGCCGCGCTCACCGCGTTCTCCGGTTCCGTCGGGGATGCCGCGCTGCGGCACACGCTCACCCACCGGTCCGCGGCCTCCGCCTCGCTGTTCGTCTCGGCACAGGTGGACCGGGAGCAGCGCGGCGACGCGGAGAAGGCCACCCGCAAGGCGGCCCACGACACCTTCGGCGGGCTGCCCGTCACCGTACGGAAGCTGGAGAGCTCGGGGCCGTACGCGCTGCCGCGCGACCTCCAGTCCCCGGCCGCCCGGCGCGGTGAACCCGATCTCACCCACTTCGCCGCGCTCGACCGCGGCCGCGTCCGGCTCACGGAAGGCCGCCTTCCGGCGGGTGCGAACGGGGACGGCCCCGTGCAGGTGGCCCTGCCCGGTGCCGCCGCCGAGGTCCTGAAGCTGAAGCCGGGCACCCGGCTCACCCTCACCGACCGGCTGGGCGGCAAGCCGCAGCAGATCCTGATCACCGGCCTGTACGAGGCGTCCGACCAGGCCGACACGTACTGGCAGCTGGACACGCTCGGCGGGCGCGGCGTCCGCAAGGTCGTCTTCACCACCTACGGTCCCCTGCTCACCGACCCCTCCGTCCTCGGCTCCGGCCGGATCAGCGCCGGCGAGACGTCCTGGCTGGCCACGGCCGACTTCACCGACGTGACCACCGGCTCGATGGACGCGCTGCACAAGGCGTCGACGGAGGGGCCGAAGGCCCTGCTGGCCACGCCGGTGTTCAAGGACGGCGCCAACGCGCGGACCTCGCTGCCCACCGTGCTCGACCAGATCGACCGGGCGCTCCTGGTCTCGCGTTCGACGCTGATGATCGTCGCGGTGCAGCTGGTGCTGCTCGCGGCGTACGCACTGCTGCTCGTGGCCCGGCTGCTGAGCAGCGAACGCGGCGGCGAGACCGAGCTGTTGCGGGCCCGCGGCGGTTCACGGGGCCGGATCACCTCGTTCGCGGCGATCGAGGCGCTGATGCTCGCGGTACCCGCCGCCGTCATCGCCCCGCTGCTCGCGGGGCCGCTGACCCGGCTGCTGGCGGAGCGCAGCGTGCTCTCCCGGATCGGGCTGCGGTTCGAGGAGGCGACGACCGGCACGGTGTGGCTGGTCGCCGCCACCGTCGCGCTGGCCTGCGCACTCGCCGTGGTGGCGCCCGCGCTGGCCGCCAGCGCGGGCGGTGGCCGCCGGGCGCGGGCCGCCGCGCTCCCCGGGCCGGTGCGCGCCGGTGCCGACGTCGGGCTGCTCCTGATCGCCGCGGTGGCGTACTGGCAGCTGGACCGGCAGACCGGCGGCTCCGGCAACGGGGCACTCAGCGGTGACCGGGAGGGCGACCTCGGGATCGATCCGCTGCTGGTGGCCGCGCCCGCGCTGGCGCTGCTCGCGGGCACCGTACTGACGCTGAGGCTGCTGCCCCCGGCGGCGAAGCTCGCGGAGCGCCGCGCGGCGGGTGGCCGCGGACTGCCCGCGGCGCTGGCCGGCTGGCAGTTCAGCCGACGGCCGCTGCGCGGTGCCGGACCGGTGCTGCTGCTGGTCCTCTCGGTCGCGATGGGCATGCTGGCGATCGGTCAGAGCGCGTCCTGGAACCGCTCGCAGGGCGACCAGGCGGACTTCAGGTCCGGTGCGTCGGTCCGCATGGTGGGCGGGCTCAGCGGCGATCCGGCGAAGGCGGGCGCGTACGTGGGACTTCCGGGGGTACGGGAGGCGGCGCCCGCCTACCGCACGGGCGTGGAACTCTCCGGTGACCGCACGGCCCAGGTCATCGCCCTGGACACCGCGCACGCCGACGAGGGCATGCTGATGCGCCCGGACCTCGGGGACGGGACGCCGCAGCGGCTGTTCGACGCGATCGCCCCGGCGAAGACGGCCCGTACCGGGCTGCTGCTGCCCAAGGGCAGCGAGCGGTTGACGTTCGACGCGCGGATCAGCGGCCCGTCGAAGAAGTCCCGCGACGAGCAGTCGGACTCCTGGGCCCCGGACCGGGTGCCTGTGGTGACCGTCCTGCTGGAGGACCGTTACGGCATCCCGTACCGGACTCTCGCCGGGCCCGTGCCGGCCGACGGCCGGCCGCACACCCTCTCGATCGCGGTGGCCGCCGCGGGCGAACTGGCCGTGACCGGCTTCGAGGTGGACGACCGGCTGCCCGCCGAGGCACAGCAGCGCCGGTTCTCCGTGAGCGGACTCGGTGCGGTGACCGCCGACGGCGGCCGGCTCCCGGTGCACGCCCAGAAGGGGCTGCGCTGGGTGGGCGCCACCATGCTCACCGAATTCGGCGAGGAGCAGCCGGGCGAGACTCCGGTCCAGAAGAACGAGCCCGGCGGCGCCCCGGACTTCAGCTACAGCACCGGGTCCTCCGAGGACGCCGTGTCGGACTACGCGACCTCGAACGGTTCGCTGCGCATCACCACCGCCCGCGCGAAGGCCGCACCGGTCAGGGCCGTGGCGACGGACGCGTATCTGAAGGCCTCCGGCGCGAAGCTGGGCCAGCGGGTCGACCTCACGCTGGCCGGGAACACGGTCCGGGTGACCCTGGTGAAGTCCGTGCGCCAACTGCCCACGACCGGACCCGGCGCCCTCACGGAGTCCCGGGATTCGCTGACCCGGACCAAGGACGGCGGGGCCCTGCTGCTCGACCTCCGGTCCGTCAC
Organism: Streptomyces sp. TSRI0281; assembly: GCF_001905125.1. Classification (GTDB taxonomy): domain Bacteria; phylum Actinomycetota; class Actinomycetes; order Streptomycetales; family Streptomycetaceae; genus Streptomyces. The sequence continues at coordinate 154,654 of NZ_LWLE01000023.1, forward strand.
CGATCTGCTCGCCCAACGGCCGGGCGCCACCATCGCCGCCACCGAGTGGTGGCTGAGCACCGAGGCGGGTGACGCCTCGAAGGTCGCCGCCGCGCTGCGCAAGCTGCCCGACACCGACCCGGCGCAGGTCGAGGTGCGCGACGAGACGGCCCAGGAGCTGGTCAACGACCCGCTGGGGGCGGGACCGCAGTCCGCGCTGCTCGCCGTGGCCGTGGTGGCCGCCGCGCTGGCGGCGGTCGGCTTCGCGGTCAGCGTCGTCGGCTCGCAGCGCGAACGGTCCGCCGAATTCGCCGTCCTGCGGGCGCTGGGGGCACCGCGCCGCAAGCTGGCCCGGATGATCGCCGCCGAACAGGGCGTGCTGATCGCCATCGCACTGCTGGTCGGGCTGGCCCTCGGAGCCGTACTGACCAGGGCCGTCGTGCCACTCATCGTGCTGACCGGGCAGGCGACCCAGCCGGTGCCCGAGGTGCTGGTGCACCTGCCGGCCGGACAGGTCGCCGCACTGCTGGCCGGGGTCGCCGCACTGCCGCTGCTGATCGTCGCGGCGATCACGCTGCGCCGCGCCGACCCCGCGGTATCGCTGCGCCACCAGGGGGACAACTGACATGAGCGCCGACCAGAACCAGAACACCGGCGCGCCCGGCGGAGCGGAGAAGACCCCGGCCGCCGCCGGAGGACCGGGCACGGCCGTCGCCCGGCGCGCCGCCGCCTGCGCCCCGTGGGTCCGCACCCGGCTGCGTACCGCCCCCGGCGCCGCGGCGGCACTCGCGGGTCTCGTGCTGCTGACCACGTTCCTCGCCGCTTCGTTCCCGCGCTCCGTGGAGGCGTACGAGACGGACGGGCTGCGGCACGACATCGTCGCGGCCTCGCCCAGCCGGAGCGTCCTCGAAGTGACGTCGCCGCCGCCCGCCCCGGACCTGCGGCCGGAGGTCCAGGACGCCGCGGTGCGGGGCGCCGGGATGTCCAGGGTCGACGCCGCGCTGATGAAGGCGCTGCCGGAACCGGTACGGCCCGACGCCGCGCGCTCGTCCTACGGGGTGCACACCACGGCTCCCGCCGTCGCGACCGAGCCGTGGCTGCCCCGGCCGGACGGCCTCGCCCCGCAGTTCACCTACGCCACCGCGTCGGCGCTCGACAAGCACAGCACCCTGCGCTCCGGACAGTGGCCGGCCGTCCGAGGCGAGGTCTCCGCGGACAGCCGGGAGGTGGAGGCCGCGGTGACCGCCGAGACGGCGTCCGCCCTGAAGATGAAGGTCGGCTCCACGCTCTCGGTGCCCACCCGGACCGGTGCCCCGCTGACCGTCCGTATCACCGGCATCGTCACTCCCCTGCGCCCCACCGAGAGCTTCTGGTCCGTCGAGCCGCTGTTCAGGGGACCGGCACTGATCCCGGAGCGCGGGAGTTCGGAACCGAAGAACTACTGGACGGCCGCCCTGCTGCTGCCCCCGGACGCCGCACCCGCCCTGCTGGCCACGATGAACGAGCCGGAGCTGTACTGGCGGATCGCCCCGGACGCCGCTCACCTCACCGGGCTCGACGTGTCGGGGCTGCGGTCCGCCGTCGCCTCGCTGGAGAGCGGCCCCGAGCTGCTGAAGCTGCGCGACATCGCCGGGCCCACCGCGACGCTCACCACCGATCTGGACGAGATCGTCATCGCCCACACCCGGATGCGGTCGGCGATCAGTCCCGTCGTGACGGTCGCCGCCGTCGGGATCGGGGCGGTCGCCGCCGTCGTCCTGCTGATGACGGGCGGGCTGATCGGCGCCCGCCGCCACCACGAACTGGCCCTGCTGCGCTCGCGCGGCGGCTCCCTGCGGGGCATCGGCCGCCGCCTCTTCGCGGAGACCGCGGTGACCGTGCTGCCCGCGGCGGCGCTCGGGCTGCTGCTCGCCGTGCTGACCGTCGGACAGGCCCGGTTGTGGCCCGCGGTCGCCGCCGCCGCGGCCGTGACCGTACTGGTCTGCGCCGCGCTGCCGCTCCGTACGACCCTGCGGCACATCCGGCCGCAACTGCACGGCGCCCGCGACGACATGATGAACGCCCGGCCCTCGCGTCGGCGCACCGTCGCCGAACTGACCCTGCTCGTCCTGGCGATCGGCGCGGTCGCCGCGCTGCGCCGCCGGGGCACGGACGCGGACGGCGGTACCGATCTGCTGGTCAGCTCGGCGCCCGTGCTGGTCGGGCTGATCGCGGCCCTCGTCCTCGTACGGCTCTATCCGCTGCCCCTGCGGCTGGCGTCGCGTCCCGTCGCCCGGCTGCGCGGGGCCATCGGCTTCCTGTCGCTGGCCCGCGCCGGGCGCGCCTCCTCCAGCGGCACCCTGCCGCTGCTCGCGCTGCTGATCGCGCTGACCACCGCGGCGTTCGGCGGTTCGGTGCTCGCCGGGGTCGGGGACGCCCGCGGCGACGCAGCGCTGAAGGCCGTCGGGGCGGATGCCCGGATCAGCGGTCCGGGCGATCGCAGCACGCTGCCGGACGGCTTCGCCGACCGGGTGCGCGCGGTGCGCGGAGTCGATGACGTGGCGCCCGTCCAGATCGACTACGGCGTTCTGCTGCCGCCCGCCGCGAACGGCTCCGAGGACGCGAAGGGCGCCACTCTGGTGGGCGTCGAACCCGAGTCGTACGCACGGCTGGCGCGCGCGACCGGTCTCAAGGCGTTCCCCGGCGACCGGTTGAAGGCCACCGGCTCGGCCGCCCCGGTCCCGAGGGGGACCTTCCCGTCACTCGACCGGGTACTGCCCGTGATCGCCTCGCCCTCGGTCGCCGAACGGCTCGGCGACCAGCCGCAGGACATCGAGTCGCTGGCCGGGGACTTCAAGGTGCGGGTCGTGGGCGTCCAGCCGAGCACATCGGCGGTGGCGGACTCCGACTTCATGATCGTCAATACCGCGTCGCTCTCCGAAGGCCATCCCACCACGCTGCTCGTCACGGGCCCGGGTGCGGACGCGAAGGGGCTGCGCGCCGCCGCGCACGACACGGGCAAGGACTTCGCCGTACAGCTGCGGTCCGAGGAACTCGACGCGTTCGTCGACACCCCGATGCAGGCGGGCGCCGAGCGGATCTACGCGGCGGCGATCGCGGCGGGCGCCGGTTACGCGCTGCTGGCCGTGCTGCTGTCGCTGCTCCAGACCGCGCCGGAGCGCACCACGCTGCTGGCCCGGCTGCGCACGATGGGACTCACCACCGGGCAGGGCAGGCGGCTCCTCGCGTTCGAGGCGATGCCGCAGGCGCTGCTGGCGGCCGTCGGCGGCCTGCTCGTCGGCTGGGCGACCATCGTCCTGCTGGCACCCGGGGTGAACCTGGTCACGCTGGCCCTGGCCGGCGCTCCCGGAACCGCCCAGCACACCGTTTCGCTGCGGGCCGACCCCTGGTCGCTGGTGCTTCCGGCGCTCGGGGTCATCGTTCTCGCCGCCGCCGTGGCCGGCGTCCAGGCCTGGTGGGCGAGCCGCCGCGGCTCGATCACCGAACTCAGGGCAGGAGACACCCGATGACGTCGACCACCGAGACCACGCTGGCGGAACTCGAACAGCGGGCCACCGCGCGCCGGGACCGCCCTTCGTACGGCCATGACGCGCTGATCGCCTGCGACCGGCTGGTACGCATCTTCACCACGGACGGAGTGGAGGTGCAGGCCCTCCAGGGCCTCGATCTGCTGGTCACCGAGGGCGAGTTGATGGCCCTGGTCGGCGCGTCCGGCAGCGGCAAGTCGACGCTGATGAACATCCTGGCGGGCCTGGACGTGCCCACGGCCGGGTCGGCGAAGGTCGCGGGCTGCGATCTTTTGTCGATGGGACCGAAGGAACGGCTCCGCTACCGCCGTGACGTGGTCGGCTTCGTCTGGCAGCAGACCGCACGCAACCTGCTGCCGTATCTCACGGCGATCCAGAACATCACGCTGCCGATGCAGCTGCGCGGCGGCGGGCGCAACCGCGAACGGGCCGCCCACGCCGAGTCGTTGCTCCGGATGCTGGACATCGACGACTGCCGGGACCGTCGGCCGCAGCAGCTGTCCGGCGGGCAGCAGCAGCGGGTGGCGATCGCGGTGGCCCTCGCCAACAACCCGTCGGTCCTGCTCGCCGACGAGCCGACCGGTGAGCTGGACTCGGCCACCGGCGAGCAGGTCTTCGCCGCGTTCCGCCGCGCCAACGAGGAGCTCGGCACATCCATCGTGATCGTCACGCACGACCAGGCGGTGGCCAGCGAGGTGCGCCGTACGGTCGCCATCCGGGACGGCCGTACGTCCTCCGAGGTGCTGCGCCGCACGGAGGTCGACGCGGCGACGGGCCAGGAGTCCCAGGTGGCCCGGGAGTACGCGATGCTCGACCGCGCCGGACGCCTCCAGCTCCCCGCCGACTACACACAGGCGCTGGGCATGGAGCACCGGGTGATGCTGGAGCTGGAGCAGGACCACATCGGGGTATGGCCGGACGCCCCGGAGGAGCCGGGCAAGTAGAGCCGCGGACGGGGCGGGGCCGGGCGCGGCGGGCCGGGGAGCACCGCGCGGGCAGGGTGCACGGAGCGCGGCACGTCACGCGCGAGCACGGTGCACGGAACGTGGCACGACGCGTGCGAGCAGGGCAAGTAGGGCTGGCACCAGGGCAGTTCGAGGGGCTGTCCCGATGGTGGCGGCACCCTGTGCGCTCGTAGCGTCGGTCAGGTCATTCCACCTGTTCCGAGGAGCACCATGCGCGTCGCCCCCCTGTCCTTCGCCGGCCTGGGACTGGCCGGTCTGCTCGCGGGTGCGGTGCCCGCGAGCACGGCCGCTCCATCACCCGCCCCCGCCCCCGCGCACCAGCGCCTCGACTGGGGGCCCTGCCCGGACCGGTACGGGGACCTGAACGCGGCGGGCGCCCAGTGCGCCGATGTCACCGTGCCCCTCGACCACGCCGATCCCGGCGGCCGGACGATCCGGGTCGCCCTCTCCCGTATCAAGGCCACGGACCCCTCCCGGCGTCGCGGCATCCTCCTCTCCAACCCGGGCGGACCGGGCGGGACCGGGCTGGACAACACCCTGCGCCTGCGGCCGGCGCTCGGGGACGTGGCGGACCGCTACGACCTGATCGGCTTCGATCCGCGCTTCCTCGGCGACTCCACCCCGGTCGGCTGCGCCCCGGCGGCACCGGCCGTACCGCCCGGACCCGTCACCTCCGCACGGCAGGACTTCGACAGATCGGTCCGCTCGGCCCGTGACACCGCACGGCGCTGCGGCCGGTACGGGGACAACGCCACGCTGCTCCCGCACGCCTCCTCGCGCAATGTCGCCCGTGACATGGACGTGATCCGGGCGGCGCTGGGCGAGCGCAGGCTCTCGTACTACGGCATCTCGTACGGGGCCGATCTGGGCGCCGTCTACACCCAGTTGTTCCCGCGGCGGGCGGACCGGATGGTGATCGACTCCAGCACCGACCCGACGGCCACCCAGTACGAACTGTTCCGGTCGGCCGGGAAGCCGCTCGAAGAGGCCCTGGACGCCTGGGCCGGCTGGACCGCCCGGCACCACGGCACCTACGCGCTGGGCCGCACGGCCACCGAGGTGCGGGCCCGCGTGCAGCGGCTCCTCGACGGGGCGGAGAGGCACCCGGTGCCCGTCGCCGGTATCCGGCTGGACGCCCCCGTCCTGCGGCTGGTGCTCCGGCAGCTGATCCAGCACGAGGAGTACGACGCGGCGCTCGCGGGCACCGTACGGGACCTGGTGGACGCGGCCGCCGGAAAGCCGGTCGAGCCCGGTCCGGAACTGGCCGCGATGCTGGAGCTGCTCACCTCCCCCGAGCTGGCGGACGGCATGCTGGGCGGTGCGGTGTTCATGTGCGGGGACGGCGGCTGGCCGTCCGGCGGGTGGCCGGCGGACCCGGAGACGTACTGGAAGAACTCCGTGCGCAGCCGGGCCGAGCAGCCCGTCTTCGGTCCGTTCGTGAACGGGATGACGGCCCCGTGCGCCTTCTGGGAGACGGAACCGGCCGAGCCCGGCACGACGATCGGCAACGACGTACCCGTCCTGATGCTCCAGGCCCGCCGGGACAACAACGTGCCCTACGAAGGGGCGTTGGCCCTGCACCGCAGGCTGACCGGTTCGCGGCTGGTGACGGCGGACATCCGCTCGCACGGCGTCTACGGACGCGCAATCGACGGGCTGCGGCCGGTGCCCTGCGCCGACCGGGCCGTCAACGACTATCTGCGCGACGGCACCCTGCCCGCGCACGACCTCACCTGCCCCGCGACCCGGAGGTCCGAGCGATGATCAGCAGGCGTACGGGCCTCACGGCCACCGCGGCGGCGCTGCTGGCAGGCGCGGCCGGACCGGCGGCGGCGGCCACCCGCCCGGCCCCCGCCCCCGCAACTGCCACCCGTGCGGCGCGGCCCACGAACCCGGCGGCACGGCACCGCCTGCGGATCGACGCGGACGCGATCGTGGCGACCGGGGCCACCGGGGTGGTCGCCGAGGTCCAGAGTGCGCTCGGCAGCAGGACGGCGGCCTCCGGAACGGCCGATCCGGCGGACCCGGGCACCCCGGTCCCCCGGAACGCCTCGTACCGGATCGGGAGCGACACCAAGACCTTCACCGCCACCCTCGCCCTGCAGCTGATCGGCGAGGGCCGGCTCGCGCTGGACGACACGGTCGAACGGTGGCTGCCGGGATTGGTGCGGGGCAATGGCAACGACGGCACCCGGATCACCGTGCGCGATCTGCTCGGCCAGACCAGCGGGCTCAACGACTACCTCGCGGTGTCGCCCGACGCCGCGGAGGCGTTCACCCCGGAGGGCTATCACCGCTCACGGTTCCGCTCGCAGACCGCCCGCGAGCAGGTGGCGGCCGCCCTGAGCCGGCCTCCCCAGTGGCTTCCGGACCCCGTCGGCTCCCCCGGCGGAAAACGGCGTTGGGGCTACTCCAACACCAACTACACCCTCATGGGCCTGGTGATCGAGGAGGTGACGGGGCACCCCTGGGCGCAGGAGATCCACGACCGGATCATCGAACCTCTCGGCCTGCGCCACACGTTCTCGCCGGGCACCTCCCCCTACGTCCCGGCCCCGACCGCCACCGCGTACACCAGGTTCCCCGGCGAGGACGGCTTCACGGACACGACGCTGGCGTACGGGGGCGGCGCCGACGGCTGCCTGATCAGCGACACCCATGACCACGGCCGCTTCCTGCGCGCGTTGATGGGCGGCCGGCTGCTTCGCCCGGCCCAACTGGCGGCGATGAAGGAGACGGTGGCCGCCGACGACTGGATCGACGCGCCCGGGGTGCGCTACGGGCTGGGGATCGCCTGGCGGCCGGTGGCGGGGAGCCGCGGCGGCGTCTGGTTCCACGGGGGCACACATCTGGGCGTCGTCTCGGAGAGCGGGGTGACACCGGACGGTGAACGGGCCGCGACCAGCGCCACGTTCACGCTGCGCATGGGCGGCGCGGGCCAGGACGCCCAGGACCGGGCGGCCCGCCGACTGGTGGACCGGGCGCTGACGGGCCGGTGGTGACGGCGCCGGTGGTGGGCCCTCGCGGCCGGGATGCCGGGCGCGGCGCCTCGGGTCAGCGGGGCGCGAGTTACGGGGTCAGCGGGGGCCGACGGTGAAGGGCAGGGTGCCGAGCCCGCCGCTCGTCGCGCGGCGCAGGGCGATCGACCCGTACGGGGTCCGCAGCCGGAGCCAGGTCCCCGAGGACAGCAGCGACACGGGGAAGTGCGGGTCGGCCCGGAGGAAGCCGAGGGACTGGGCCGCGTGGACGGCCCGGAGGGGAAGTTCCGTGGTGCCGACGGGGCGGGACCAGATCTCCCGGCCGATGCGGTCGCGTTCGGCCCGGGTGCGGTGCTCGTCGGGCAGCGCCTCGTCGCGGGTGCGGAACTCCGCGACCGCGGCGGTGAGTGCGACGCGCAGGGCGTCCGGGGCGGGCAGGCCGGGCAGTTCCCGCCAGGGGCCGCGGGGCGGCAGGACACCGGTCCAGGGCGGTCCGGTGACGGGCCCCGGCAGCGCTCCGGAACCGGAACCGCCACCCGCACCCGCCTCGGCCGGCTCCTCGGCATCCAGCGATTCGAGGAGTTCCCCGGCCGACACCGTGATGTCGAACGTCTCGGGGTGGGCGAGCCGCGCCGTACGGATCGCGAGGACCTCGAACGACGGCGGCCGGCCGAAGACGGCCAGTGCGTCGCCGCCGCCCGCCTGCAGCCGGACCGCGGCGGCCCGGTCGTAGTGGAGCAGCCGTCCGAGGAAGGCGGCGAGATCCGCCGCCTCCCTCGGGTCGGCGAACTGCGGCGACGCAACGGGCACCGTCATGCGGCGGCGGGCTCCTCTGCCAGGTACTGCTGGAGGAAGAGCTTCTCCTCCGCGGAGATCCGCCGGGGTCGCGCCGCGGCCAGGTCGTACGGCACGACGACGGTCGAGGCGCGCACGTACACCTGCTCGGGGTCCTTGATCTCGTACGAGATCGTCAGCGACGCGGCGCCGATCTTCGTGACCCACGACTCGACGGTCACCGGGGCGTGCCGGTGCACCAGCGGCCGTACGTAGTCGATCTCGTGCCGGGCCACCACGGACCCGCCCGAGAACGACGGCGAGCCGTCCCCGGGCGCCAGCCGGAACATGAAGTCGATGCGCGCCTCCTCCAGGTAGCGGAGGAAGACCACGTTGTTCACGTGGCCGAAGGCGTCCATGTCCGACCAGCGCAGCGGGCAGCTGTAGATATGACGAGCCAAGACGATCAGCCTCGCGTGAGCTTCTTGTACGTGGCGCGGTGCGGGCGGGCCGCGTCCGCACCGAGGCGCTCGATCTTGTTCTTCTCGTACGACTCGAAGTTGCCCTCGAACCAGTACCACTTGGAGTCGCCCTCGTACGCCAGGATGTGCGTGGCGACGCGGTCCAGGAACCAGCGGTCGTGGGAGATGACCACCGCGGCGCCGGGGAACTCCAGCAGGGCGTTCTCCAGCGAGGACAGGGTCTCGACGTCGAGGTCGTTGGTGGGCTCGTCGAGGAGCAGCAGGTTGCCGCCCTCCTTGAGCGTCAGCGCCAGGTTGAGGCGGTTGCGCTCACCACCGGACAGGACGCCCGCGGGCTTCTGCTGGTCCGGGCCCTTGAAGCCGAACGCGGAGACGTAGGCGCGCGAGGGCATCTCGACCTGGCCGACGTTGATGTAGTCCAGCTCGTCCGACACGACGGCCCAGAGGGACTTCTTGGGGTCGATGTTGGCGCGGGACTGGTCGACGTAGGAGATCTTGACCGTGTCGCCGACCTTGATGGAGCCGGTGTCCGGCGTCTCCAGGCCCTGGATCATCTTGAACAGCGTGGTCTTGCCCGCACCGTTCGGGCCGATGACGCCGACGATGCCGTTGCGGGGCAGCGTGAACGACAGGCCGTCGATGAGGACCTTGTCGCCGAAGGCCTTCGAGAGGTTCTCGACCTCGACGACGATGGAACCGAGCCGCGGGCCCGGCGGGATCTGGATCTCCTCGAAGTCCAGCTTCCGCATCTTGTCCGCCTCGGCCGCCATCTCCTCGTAACGGGCGAGACGGGCCTTGGACTTGGTCTGGCGGCCCTTGGCGTTGGAGCGGACCCACTCCAGCTCTTCCTTGAGCCGCTTCTGGCGCTTCTCGTCCTTGCGGCCCTCGACCTTGAGACGGGCCTGCTTCTTCTCCAGGTACGTGGAGTAGTTGCCCTCGTACGCGATGGCGCGACCGCGGTCGAGCTCAAGGATCCACTCGGCGACGTTGTTCAGGAAGTACCGGTCGTGGGTGACGGCGATGACACAGCCCGCGTACTTCGAGAGGTGCTGCTCCAGCCAGTTCACCGACTCGGCGTCGAGGTGGTTGGTGGGCTCGTCGAGGAGGAGCAGGTCCGGGGCCTCGATGAGCAGCTTGCAGAGCGCCACGCGGCGCTTCTCGCCACCGGAGAGGTTGGTGACCGGCCAGTCGCCGGGCGGGCAGCCCAGGGCGTCCATGGCCTGCTCCAGCTGGGCGTCCAGGTCCCACGCGTTGGCGTGGTCCAGGTCCTCCTGGAGCTTGCCCATCTCATCCATGAGCGCGTCGGAGTAGTCCGTCGCCATGAGCTCGGCGACCTCGTTGAAGCGCTGGAGCTTGCCCATGATCTCGGCGGCGCCGGCCTGGACGTTCTCCAGGACGGTCTTCGTCTCGTCGAGCTTCGGCTCCTGCATGAGGATGCCGACGCTGAAACCGGGAGACAGGTACGCCTCACCGTTGGACGGCTGCTCCAGGCCCGCCATGATCTTCAGCACCGTGGACTTACCGGCGCCGTTGGGCCCCACGACACCGATCTTCGCGCCGGGCAGGAAGTTCAAGGTGACGTCATCAAGGATCACCTTGTCGCCGTGCGCCTTGCGCGTCTTGCGCATGGTGTAGATGAACTCAGCCAAGAGAAACCGTCCGGCAGCAATAGAGGTGTGGGCAGATACACCCCATCTTGCCTGACGTCCAGCCCAGGACGGAAACCCGTCTCATCGGGCGCCCGTGACCTGCCCTTTTCGCCAACCCCCGTTCGCAGTCGACCGGTCACTGCCTGTCGCCGGCGATCGCCGCCGGGCGTCCCCGGGTGGCGGGAGTCGCGTGAACGATCTCGCACGTGGCGGGGGGTGGCGGCCGGGACCGGCCACCACCCCCCTCTGCTCACTGCCCGTAAGCGACCAGCAGATCGGTGGCCGGAACCACCACGAGCCCGCCACCCGCCCCGAGCCCGGTCAACGGCTGGGACACGTTCTGCTCGTCGGGCCCGTCGATCGGTGCGCCGACGTCGGTGGACCAGACGGACTGGCCGGTGGCGCCGTTGAGCGCCCACAGCTGACCGGTCCGGGAGCCGACGTAGACGTATCCGTTGACGACGATCGGCGCCGTACTGATCTGGCCGTCGCCCTCGAACCTCCAGCGGGTGGCCAGGGTGCGGCTGTGCCGCTCCTGAAGGACACCGTCATCGACGAAGTAGCCCTGGCGGCCGTCGAAGGCCGGTGCGGGCGCCCGGCCGGTGGCCCCGTAGGTGCTGCGGACCTCCCCGTCGGCGGCGTCGAGGGCGATGCCGCCGTCGTCGCGGATCCAGACACCTCCGTCGGCGAGAACAGGGGTGCGGCCCCCGCCACCGGAGCAGTCCGTCCGGTGGTGCCAGAGCGGGTCGCCCGACTTGGGGTCGAAGGCGTAGGTCTGCGCGCAGGCGTAGGAGACGTAGACCCCGTTGGCCGTGACGGCGGGCGAGCTGTTGTCCCCGTTCGCGACAGGCTGGGTCCAGAGCACCGCACCGTCGGCGGCGTTCACCGCGTACAGGGTGCCGCCCGAGCCGGCGCCGCCCGTGTACACCACGCCGCCGGCGAACGTGGGCGGCGAGGTGAAGGAGTACTGATCGGGCAGTGCGACGGTCCAGATCTTCTTCCCGGTGACCGGGTTGAACGCTGTCAGCACACCGTCGTAGTTCTGGGCGTAGAGCCGGCCGCCCCCGTAGGTGAGCGCGGACCACAAGTAGGTGCCACCGAGGTCGACGGGCTCCCAGGCGTTCTCGCCCGTGGCCGCGTCGATGGCGTAGAGGGTGGTGCCGTGCCCGTCCGGCGAGGCCGCGGTGGCGAAGACGCGCCCACCGGCCACGATGGGGTAGGAGACGCTCCCGCCCAGGTCGCGGGACCATTTCCGGCTGAGCGGCGGCGCGCCCACGGCGGTGTCGACGAGACTGCCGTCGTGGCGTGCGTTGATCTGGTAGGTGGTCGAGGCGCCGGTCTGCGGCGACTGTGCGCCGACCGGCGTCACCAGCATGACGAGCGAGAGTGCCGCACCGAACAGGACCGTGATGGTTCTTCGCAGTTTCACTGAGATATCCCTCATCATCCGGCATCGCCGCGGCGATGCGCGCGGGGCGGACCGGCCCCCCGGGTTCGGTGGCCCGCCTCCAAGCCCCATGATTCCCCCGAGGGAGGATCAACCGCCTTCTATTTTCGCCCAGTTGGACGTCCAGGAGGGCCGCGCCCGACGCATCTGTCTGCCGCGGTCCCGCCTGACGAGGTCCTGCCTGCCGATCGCCGTGGCCGCTTCCTGGCGAGTCCCCCGGCACACGTCGGCCCCGGCAGGCGGCAGCCCGGCACACAGCGGCCCCGGTACGCCGAGGCGCCCGGGGCCGCTGTTCAGCGCACTGGCACAGTGCGCGCGTGCTCACTCACCGTCGGTGTGCGGCTTCTTCCGGCGCAGGACGAAGATCGCGCCGCCGCCGACGACGACCAGGACGATGGCGATGCCCGCGATCATCGGGGTGGCGCTGGAGCCGCCGGTCGCGGCGAGGTCGCCCTCGATCCCCGTCGAGCTGGTGCCGGTGGAGGCCGGGACGGGCTGCTTGGCGCTCTGGATGTCGATGCCGCCGTCGGTGTCCTTGGTACTGCCGCTGGTGGCGCAGTCCAGGACGCCCTTGAAGTTCTTGGCGAACCCTCCCGGTCCGGTGATGGTGAAGTCGTAGCCCTGGTCCTCGGCCACCGGGATCGTGACGGTCCTGGTGGTTCCGGCGGCGATGGTGTGCTCGAAACCGGCCAGCTCGAAGGTGAACGGCGCGTCCCCCTTGTTGGCCGCGGTGATGTCCACCCCGCCCTTGGCGCAGTTCTTCCTGGCGGTGAGGGCGGGCACGGCGCCCGTCTCGCCCCAGGTGGCGGTGGCCCGTGCGGAGACCGTGGACTCGCTGGACCCGGCGAGGATCTGGGTCTGGCTCCTGGTCGCCCCGGCGAAGGTCCGGCCCACCGGTACGGAGGTGGTGGCCTGGACGGTCAGCGCCGCGGAGCCGTCGGCCGTGTCCTTCGGTATGTCGAAGTAGAGGCGGGCCCCGTCGGCCGCGGCGGTGACGGGCCTGCCGTCCTTGTCGCTGATCCTGATACCGCTGGCGGCGGCATCGGCGGGCGGCGCCACCGAGACCTGGCCCGCGTCGGTACGGACGGTGACCGGGCCGAGCCGTTCCCCGGCCCGGCCGGAGACCGCGGCGGGCTCCAGCGTCAGGGACGCCCTGGGTTCGCCGACGTTCTTGGCGCGCCGCTCCAGCCAGTCGGCGAGCTTCTCGGCCTGCTTGTCCAAGGCGTTGACATCGGCATCGTCCGAGTAGCGCCAGATGGCGACCTGGGTGCCCGCGGCGGCGGTCCGCTCGGTGAGCGGTCCGGTGCCGGCCTCCTCGGCGAGTGCCGCGAGGTCGTCGACCTGCGGGTAGGAGTGCTGAAGGATCCACCGGACCTTGCCGGCGTTCCGGTTGGCCCCGAGCGAGGTCTGGGCCCAGGGGGTCTCCAGATACTTCGCCTGTTCCTGCGTGGGGTTGTGGAGGTCGATGCAGTACGTCTTGAGCCTGCCGCCGCCGTCGACGGTCATCTCGAAGAGCCCGGCGGGCAGCTGCTGCGTCCGGTCCGGCTCACTGCCCCGGCCCTCCGTGTGGAGCACGGCGGTGTCGAAGGTCTTCAGCCCGTCCAGCACCGCGACCGCGCCGCCCTGGTGCTGGGGCACGTCCTCGGCGGCCGCCCCGCCCGCACCGGCGAGGGTGCCGGCCATGAGGAGACCGGAGATCAGCGTCACGGCGCCCAGCCGGGTGCGCCCCGAGCCACGCGTTCTCCCCCCGGCTCTGCCACGGACGGAGTGCACCACCGTCGTGTCGGACGGCAAGGTGGACGCTGAAGACGCAGAAAACACAGAATTCCCCTCCGGGCGGGCCCTCGCGCATGGTGCGCGTGTGGGGAATGCCCCGCCAGCAGACTCAAGTGCCCCGTGAGTACTGAGGAATCCTAAGGACCGCAACGATGCGTAGTCCCCCGTCTCAGCCTCGGACAACCATTCCGAATCGGAATCGTTATCGCCGGTACAGGCCGCTCACCTGCCATTTCAGGACACCGCCGCCAACTCGGTGGCCTGTTCCCGGCTCTTCCGCGACAGCGCCGGACCTTCCTCTGCGTCACCTTCACCGCCTGCCGGACCCCCGCCCGGGTCACCCCCACCGCGTGCCGGACCGGCCGTCAGCGAGGGCTCCGCCCGCACCACTCGGCGGAAGGCGGCGGTCCCCCGCGTCAGGTCGTGTCCCACGGCCACCGCCTCGATGTCCACGAAGGTCCGCCGCTGACCGTCCCGTTCCTCCTCGCGCACCTTCAACCGTCCGTGCACGACCAGTGGTTCGCCGACCGCCACGGATCCGGCGAGATTCGACGCGAGCGTCCGCCAGGCCCAGACCGTGTAGAAACTGGTGTGCCCGTCCGCCCAGCGCTGTTTCTCCCGGTCCCAGCGGCGCGGTGTCACAGCGAACCGGAATCGTGCCATCGGGCCGGTGGCCGTCTCCCGGAACTCCACGCCCGTGGCGGCGTTTCCCACCACCGTCACCAAGGTCTCGTTCATTTCCGTCCCCCTCGTCCGTCTTCGTCCCGCCCGTCCTGCCTGCTGACTTCATGGTGGACGGAAGAGGGGAATCGCGTCGGAGCCTGTGGACTACCGGCCGGTTGTGGAAAACTCCGTCACCGCCACGTACCGCTCCCGCACCTCGCGGTAGCGCACCAGTTCCGCCGCCACCGGGTCCAGGACCCGGGCCCGGCCGCAACCGGCCGCCGCGTCACGCAGCCGCCGCTCCGCCTCCTGCCCGTACCGTCGCGCCGGCCCCCTGGCGGCGGCCGCGCACGACCACTCCACCAACGGCCCGCCGACGACTCCGGCCAGCATGATCAGCGCGGGGGTGACCAGGCCCGGTTCCAGGACTCCGACGATCTGGCCGAGCAGCCACAGGCCGCCGAAGATCTGGAGCAGGGTCATCGACGCCTGGGCCAGCACGGCGGCGGGCCACCACTTCGGCCGCGGTGGCCGCACGCCCCGCCCACCGAGCGCGAGTCCTGCGCCCGCCCCGGTCCGTGCCGCCCTGCCCGCCCCGGTCCGCACCGCCCTGCCCGCACCGCCGGACGTCTCGGGCCCGCTCTCCTTCGCGGTCCGGCTCCCGGCGCCGGCCCCCGCCTTCACCGCCAGCTCGTCCAGCGCCTCCGAGAGCCCCTTCGCCCCGCTCACCGCCGCCTCGCGCACGGCCTGCGCCCACGGGGCGGGCAGCCCGTCGGCGGCGTCGTCCGCGACGGTCCGTACCGCCTGCTCCACCCGCTGCCTGGCGGTCAGCTCCTCCTCCGGCGGGGCCAGGACCTGCGCCATCCGGTCCAGGCTGCCCGGCTGCCGGGACGATTCGTACCAGCGCCACAGCCGCAGCCACGGGGTCCCGCACGCCCGCCCGGCGTTCCTGCGCCACTCGCGTTCCGCCGCCTGTCCGGCGGCTGCCGCTCCGACGGCCTCCGCGAGCCGGTCGGTGAACTCCTCGCGGGCCCGCTCGCCGAGGCCGGGCCGCCCCTCCGCCACGTACACCGGCCTCAGCCGTGCCGCCGCGGCGTCCACATCGGCGGAGAGCCTGCGGGCGGCGGCCGTGCGTTCCTGGACGAACCGGCCCAGCATCTCGCGCAGTTCGGCCACCCCGTCGCCGGTGAGAGCGGACAGGGACATGACGGTGGCGCCGGATTCGCCGTGCTCGCCCAGCGCCATGCCGTCCTCGTCCAGCAGCCGGCGCAGATCGTCCAGAACCAGGTCGGCGGCCTCGCCGGGCAGCCGGTCGATCTGGTTGAGGACGACGAAGGTGACCTCGGCGTGCCCGGCCAGTGGGCGCAGATAGCGTTCGTGCAGAGCGGCGTCGGCGTACTTCTCCGGGTCGACGACCCAGATCACCGCGTCGACCAGCGCCAGCACCCGGTCCACCTGGTCGCGGTGGCCGCTCGCCGCCGAGTCGTGGTCGGGCAGGTCCACCAGGACGAGCCCCTGAAGCGCCTCGTCCGCCTCCGTGCCCCCCTGTTGGGGCCTGCGCCGCAGCCGCCCGGGAATCGCGAGCCGGTCCAGCAGCCCGGCGGCGCCGTCGGTCCAGCTGCACGCGATCGGCGAGGCGGTGGTCGGCCTGCGCAGCCCGGTGTCGGAGATCTGGACTCCCGCGAGCGCGTTGAACAGGGTCGACTTCCCGCTGCCGGTGGCTCCGGCGACGGCGACGACCGTGTGCCGGGAGGAGAGCCGCTGCCGGGCGGCGGCCTCGTCGAGCACCCGCCCCGCCTCGGTGAGCGTCCCCTGATCGAGCCGGGCCCTGGAGAGCCCGACCAGTTCACGCAGGGCGTCGAGCCGTGTACGCAGGGGGCTGCCGGACCCCACGTATGCCTCGACCTGCGGGCGTACGTCGTCGTCCGGCGCGCTCTGCGGCTCGGTGTCCGCGCGGGCGACCACCGCCGCGCGCCGGGCGATGAGCCCGTCGTCCCAACGCCCGTCCTCCCGCTGCGCCTCCTTGCCCGCGCCCGCGCCCGCGCCCTGCCCCTGACCTGCCCCCTGACCCTGCTCCTGCTCCTGCTCCTGGCCCGAATCCGGCCCCTCGTCCTGCCCGTGGTCCTGACCCTGCTCCTGGTTCTGTCCTGTGACGGCGGTCATCGCTGCCACCTCTCCTTCTGCAGTACGGAAAGCGCGGCGATCAGTTCGGCCTGTGGTTCCGGAGCGACGTCGAGCGCGTCGAGCGGGGCGAGCCGCCGGTCGCGTTCGCCGTTCAGCACCTGGTCGAGATAGCCGGTCAGCAGCGCGCCGCCCTTGTCGCGGAGCCTCAACGCGCCCTGCGCACCGATGCGTTCGGCGAGCTGCTCCCCCGCGGTACGGGCCCGGCGCCCGCCGAGCAGGGCGGCCGCCAGCAGCGCTGCCACGGTCTCGGGATCGGGTGCGACGTTGCGTTCCAGCAGCCGCACCTCCTCCTCCGCCAGCTCTTCGAGTACCCGGCGCCACCGTCGTACGGCCATGGAGATCCGCCCTTCGATGTCCTCGGCGGGCCCCCATCCCCCGGCTTCCCGGCCGGCGCTCTCGAAGAGGAAGAGACCGGCGGACGGATCGCGCTGCCAGGTCGTACGGATCTGCTCGTCGGCGGCGGCCACGGCGCACTGGAGGAGCGCCACCAGGCTGTCCACCAGCGCTTCGATGAGTTCCTCGGCGGAACTGTCCAGCGGATAACCGCGCCACCGGGTCCGGGCGTCCCCGGCCAGTACGGCGCCGCTCTGGAGCCTCCGGCGGATCCGGGACTCCTCCTTCCGGTACGCCTCCTCGACCACCCCGGTCAGCCGTACCGCCGCCGCGTGCTGTGCGGCGACGGCCCCGGCCAGCCCCGGGACGCGTACGTTCAGCGACTCGATGACCCCGGCCGCCGTACGCCCCACGGCCTGCTGGCGGGCGGCCGGATCCTGGACGCGGTGGGTGAGCCAGGCGCGCAGCGGGGCGACGGCGGTGGTGGGCAGGAGCCCGCTGCCGCCGCCCGCGGACTCGGGCAGCTCCGGGATGGTGAAGCGCGGCACCTCCCCCAGACCCGCCCGGGTGAGCAGCGCCGCGTACTGCCGGGACACCTCGGCGATCACCTGGTGCGGCACCCGGTCGAGCACGGTGACGAGGGAGGCGTCGTACTCCTTCGCGGTGCGCAGCAGATGCCAGGGCACGGCGTCGGCGTAGCGCGACGCGGTGGTCACCATCACCCATACGTCGGCGGCGCAGATGAGTTCGGCGGCGAGGACCCGGTTGCGTACGACGAGGGAGTCGATGTCGGGGGCGTCCAGCAGGGCGAGCCCGCGCGGCAGTGTGGCGGCGGTCTCCACCCGCAGGACGGTCCCCTCCTCGTCCCCGGCCGCCGCGAGGTCGTCGAGCCCGTCCGGGTCGGGGGCCTGACCCGGCGGCAGCCAGATCCGGGTCAGCTGCGGGAGCACCCGTACGCCCGCGAACCAGTGATGGTCGTCCGGGTGGCAGACGAGCACCGGTGTCCGTGTGGTCGGTCGCAGCACGCCCGCCTCGCTGACCCGGCATCCCACGAGTGAATTGACGAGCGTCGACTTCCCGGCCCCGGTGGACCCTCCGATGACCGCGAGCAGCGGCGCTTCGGGATCCTTGAGCCGTGGCACGAGGTAGTCGTCGAGCTGGGCGAGCAGTTCCACCCTGGTCTGCCGGGCCCGCGCGGCCCCGGGAAGCGGGAGTGGAAGACGCACGGCGGCGACACGGTCGCGCAGGGCGGAAAGTGCGTCGATGAGCTGAGGCCGTACGTCCATGGTCACCACATGCGAAGAATGCCCAATTTTGGCGCCTTTTTGAAGCGTATAGGCCCCTCTGCGCGGCGGTTCCACCCTCCGGACAGAGGGGACGAGTGGGGCGCAGGCATAACGAGTGCACAACACCCGTGGCGTCGGAGGCCAAAAGCGGTGCATGAATCGCACCTACCTGCGATTATCGGTTCGCTTCACCGAACCTCCACATCGTGCCACGCAGGTGAAGCAACCGGGTCGAGGGGATCGGAGCCCTATCCTTGTCCCGGCAAGGCCACGGACCCACCCGATCACGGGCTCCGGGCCGACGAGGCCACCACCCGGCCCCCGTAGCTCAGTGGATAGAGCAGGCGCCTTCTAAGCGCTTGGCCGCAGGTTCGAGTCCTGCCGGGGGCGCTTCGCGCCACAGCTGGTCCGGCCCTCCTTCGGGAGGGCCTTTTTGCTGGTCCGGGGCACGCTAGCGAGTGCGGCGTAGCGGGGGCGTAAGCGTTGGCTGTGCCGCCGCCACCGCCGCGCACCGGTCGCCGTGACGCGTCGCTCAGCGCGGGCCGCGGCTTCGCTCCGCGCAGTCGACCAGTACCGGCAGCGCCTTCGCCAGATGGCCGTGCCGGTCGGCGAAGGGCAGCCGCAGGTGGTGGCGGAAGCCGTCGACCGCGGAGAAGGCGGGGCCGGGAACGATCAGGACGCCCGCACGGCGGGCGAGTTGGGCGGTGGCCTCGGCGTCCGCGCCGGGGATCTCCACCCAGAGCGCGGAGCCGCCCGCGGGACGTTCCCAACGCCAGCCGGGGGCGTGGGCGTGGAGGAGCCGTTCGGTCTCCGCGAGGCGTTCGCGCAGTTGGGAGCGGCGGTGGGCGCGGGCTTCGGGCAGCTGCCCGAGCAGTCGCACGGCCAGCATCTGGTCCACCACCGGACAGGACAGGTCGACGGACTTCTTGATGTCCGCCAGCCGGTGGACGACGGTGGTGGAGGCGCGGATCCACCCCACCCGCAGGCCGCCCCAGAAGAGCTTGGACAGGGTGCCGATGGTCGCGGTGGCGGCGGGTGGCAGCCGGGAGGCGAGGGAGACGGGCGCGCTGTCGTGGCCCAGGGCCAGTTCCGCGTAGGCGTTGTCCTCCACCGCGTACACGCCGTGTTCGGCCAGTGCGGCCGCCCAGCGCAGCCGGGTGTGCTCGTCCGTGCCGCGCCCGGTGGGGTTGTGCACGGACGGCTGGAGATAGACGAGGCGCGGGCGGAGGTGGCCGGCCAGCCGGTCCAGCGCCGCCGGACCGTCGCCGTGGGAGGACGCGGCGGGCAGCGGGACCAGACGGGCGCCCCGCGAGCGCAGTGCTTCGAGCGCCCCGCGGTACGTCGGGTCCTCGACGACCACCGTGTCCCCGGGCTCGACCAGCCCCTGGGTGATCAGCCAGACGGCCTGCTGGGACCCCGCGGTGACCAGGATCTGTTCCGGTGCCGTCGGCAGGCCCGCGGACCGGTGGTACGCGGCGATCGACTCCCGGAGCTCCGGCAGCCCGTACGGAAGGTAGCCGTCACCGGCCAGCGCGGTGGTCAGGTCCCCGGCGGACAGGGCGCCGACCGCCGCCGCGACCGCGGGCAGGCCGTCCAGCGCGCCGCTGGACAGGTCGATGCCGCTGTCCCTGGCCCCGAAACTGGCCAGGCGGCCCTCGGACGCGGGTTCGCCCACCGCCCCGGACGCCCGCAGCCGGGACCCGCTGCCGTGCCTGCTCTCCAGCCGTCCCTCGGCTTCCAGCATCCCGTAGGCGGCCGTCACCGTACTGCGGCTGACGCCGAGCGCCGCCGCGAGGGCGCGCTGCGAGGGGAGCAGCGTGCCGGGGGCCACGTCACCGCGCTGGGCCAGTTCGCGCAGCGCGTCGGCCAGCAGCCGCGGCATCGCCCCCGTACCCCCTTTGGACCAGCCGGTGAGCAGACGTGACAGGCGGGTGGGAGGAATCCGGTCCATCCGCCCATCATCCCGCGCCGCAGGCCAATTGCCCTCAAGTGGTGTGGGCGGGCCGCGGGAGCCGGGCGCAGGATCGAGGAACCGTTCGTTCAAGGGAGAAAGAACATGGCGACCGTGGTGCTGGTGGGGACTCTGGACACCAAGGGTGCGGAGTACGCGTGGCTCGCGACGCGGCTGCGCGCGCTCGGCTGCGAGGTCGTGACCGTCGATGTGGGGGTGATGCCGCTGCCGGGCGGTGCGCCCGCCGGTGACATCGGGGCGGCAGCCGTCGCCCACCGCGCCGGGCACGACCTTCGGGCGCTGCGAGCCGCCGGGGACCGCGGCGCGGCCGTGGCGGCGATGGCCGAGGGCGTCGAGCGGGTCGTCGGTGATCTGCACCGCGAGGGCCGGCTGCACGCCGTCCTGGCGGTGGCCGGCAGCGGGGGCTCGTTCATCGCCGCCCGTGCCATGCGGGCGCTGCCCGTCGGTGTGCCGAAGCTGCTGGTGTCCACCATGGCCAGCGGGGATGTGGCCCCGTACGTGGGCAGCAGCGACATCACCATGATGTACAGCGTGGTCGATGTGGCGGGCATCAACTCGGTGTCGTCCCTGATCCTGGGCAACGCGGTGGCCGCCGCCGCCGGGATGGCCGCCCACCACGAGCGGATGCTCGCCCGTCCGCGGCCCGAGGGCCGCAAGCTGATCGGTGCCAGCATGTTCGGCGTCACCACGCCGGCCGTCGACGCCGCCCGCCGGCGTCTGGACGAACTCGGTTACGAGGTCCTGGTCTTCCATGCCACCGGAGCGGGCGGGCAGGCCCTGGAGAAGCTCGCGGCGGGCGGGTTCCTGGCCGGGGTCCTGGACCTGACCACCACCGAACTCGCGGACGAGCTGGTCGGCGGTGTGCTGAGCGCGGGGCCCGACCGGCTCACCGCGGCGGGCCGGGCGGGCATCCCGCAGGTGGTCGCCCCGGGCGCGCTGGACATGGTCAACTTCGGCGCCGCGGAGACCGTCCCGGAGCGCTTCGCCGGACGCCATCTGCTCGTGCACAACCCCACGGTCACCCTGATGCGCACCACGGCCGACGAGATGGCGCTGCTCGGCACCATCGTCGGAGAGAAACTGGCCGCGGCGACCGGCCCGGCGGCGGTCTTCTGGCCGTCGGGCGGCATCTCCGCGGTGGACGCCCCCGGCGGTCCCTTCCACGACCCCGCCGCCGACGCGGCCGGACTGACGTCCCTGCGATCGGCTCTGGAGGGCAGCACCGTCGAACTCCACGAGGCCGACGCCCATCTGAACGATCCGGCCTTCGCCGTCGCCGCCGCCGACCACCTCCACGGGCTGATCACCGCCCACGCCCGTACGGCCGCGGACGCCTGAGTCCGCTCCCGCGTACCGCACCCTCCCCCACGCCATACCCCGACGCGTCACCCGACCGAACAGGAGCCCCCCATGGACCGCAAGCAAGCACTGGGCCGCCTGACCGCCCAGGTCAGCGCCGGCAGAGCCGTCATCGGAGCCGGTGCCGGAACCGGCCTGACCGCCAAGTGCGCCGAGGCCGGCGGCGTCGACCTGCTGATCATCTACAACTCCGGCCGCTACCGGATGGCCGGCCGCGGCTCGCTGGCGGGCCTGCTGCCGTACGGCGACGCCAACGCGATCGTGCTGGAGATGGCCGGTGAAGTCCTTCCGGTCGTACGGGACGTGCCGGTGCTCGCCGGGGTGTGCGGCACCGATCCCTTCCGGATCATGGGCAACTTCCTCGACCAGCTGAAGGCCGTCGGCTTCACCGGCGTACAGAACTTCCCCACGGTCGGGCTGTACGACGGCACGTTCCGGGAGAACCTGGAAGAGACCGGTATGGGCTTCGGCCTGGAGGTCGACATGATCCGCCAGGCCCATGAGCGCGACCTGCTGACCGCCCCGTACGTCTTCGACCCGGACCAGGCCGCGGCCATGGCCCGAGCCGGTGCGGACGTGCTCGTACCCCACGTCGGGCTGACCACCAAGGGCGCCATCGGTGCCACCACCGCACTCACCCTGGACCAGGCCGCGACGGCCGTGCAGGACATGCATGACGCCGCCAAGCGCGTCAATCCGGACATCATCGTGCTCTGCCACGGCGGGCCGATCGCCGAACCCGAGGACGCGCGCTACGTCCTGGAACACACCTCGGGGATCGCCGGATTCTTCGGCGCCTCCTCCGTGGAACGTCTCCCCACCGAGCGTGCCGTCACCGAGCAGGCGCGCGCGTTCAAGGCGCTCTCCCTCGGCTGAGTACGGAGGACTCCTCACCCCTGGATCCATCCGGTCGCGGATGGATCCGGCAGCCCGGCCGCCCCTCGTGGGCGGCCGGGCGAAATCGTTTCCCGGGGAGAATATGCGGGCGCGTATCCAGGCGCATATCCGGGCGCATATCCATGCTTTCATCAACTCCGGCCATCCAGCTGCGCAATGGAGAGGTGGCTCGGGCAAGTCTGCATCAGTACCCGCCAGTAGAGAAATCCGCTCCGGTGCCCCATGGCAATTCTCGGCCAGTTGCGCGACACGGGCTTTCACCACTCCCGAAGAACGCGTCAACCCCATCAAAAACCTGGTCAAGATCCGGCGCGCCGCCGTGCGGAATCCCGATTCCCGCACCGATCCCTCCCGCCCGGCCACCCCCGCTTCACCGCCTCTTCCCAAGGTTGGGGTTGACACCACAAGTTGGTCTAGTCCAACTTAGTGACACACACGTTCGGCGGGGTGAAGGCCGGGGGACGGACCCCCGCCGCACGAGCGAAGCAGCAGGCCAGCAGTGTGAGTTGACCTTGCGTGTGTCGACGACGAGGTCGATCGTGCGCGTTGACGACGGGTCGGTTCCGCAGGTGCCTGCCCTTGCCGACGACCTGTGCCGGGCGCCAAGAACGAGGAGGGGGAGGGCGCCGGTCCACCCTGTGCGGCGGACCATCACCGCACCGCAGGACTACCGCGTACGACTCTCGTCCCCGGACGGCTCATTGTCGCCGCGCACCTGGCACAACGAGGCCGGAAATCCGCCCCGCACCGGGACGGACCGAGGAAGAACACCTGCCGGACGGCATTCCGTCCCGACGGCCGACCCCACCCGCAGCGAGTGAATCAACGGCAGCCGGCCGTGCGTTCACTGCGCCCTGAAGCGGTCGTGTGAGCCGTTCTCCACTCAGACCATTTCGCTCAGACCATTTCGCTCCACCGAATCCATCGAAGCCGCATTTTCGCGCCGAATCCCGTTCTCCGCGCCGATCCCGTCCTCCGTACCGGATCCGGCGGTGCTCCGCGCCCATCGGCGCGAGCCGACGGGGAGCGGTCGATCCACTCATCCACAGCACTTTCGAGTCTTGGAGTGATTGCATGCCGACGCCTGACCACTATCTGCATCGAGCCTCCTCGGACATCCCGTACTTCAGCGCGGACACCGAGACCTACCTGGCGCAGACACCACTGCGGGATCTACGGAAGTCACGGCCGCTCCGGGTCCTGTCCGAGCAGGACTTCGCCTTCTGGCAGACCTATGGATATGTCGTCGTCGAGCAGGCGATACCCGCCGACGCGGCGAAGCGCCTGCTCGATTTCACCTGGGACTTCCAGGGGCTCGATCCGACCCGCCCGGAAACCTGGTACTCCGACCGGGAGTTCCGGTCGGACCTGGACAGGGAGCTGCACATCTACGGATTCGTCGAGGCGTACCACCACCAGCTCATCTGGGACAGCCGCCAGAGCCGGCGCGTCTACGACGCGTTCGTCGACGTGTGGGACTGCGAAGAGCTGTGGGTGACCCTGGACCGGCTCAATCTCAACCCGCCGAACATCAAGGACCGTGACCGCGCGCACATCGCGCCCACGGACGAGGGGTTCGACATCGAGCTCCACTGGGACGTCGACACCACGCTCGGTGTGCTGCCGCAGCGGGTCCAGGGGATCATCGCGCTGAGCGACACCCAGCCGGACGAGGGCGGGTTCCAGTGCTCGCCCGAGCTGTTCCGTCGCTTCGAGCAGTGGAAGGCCGTTCAGCCGGAGGACCGGGATCCCATCAGGCCCGCTGCCGACCGGGCGGAGTTCCCCGTGGTCCGGCCCGCGCTCAAGGCCGGTGACCTGCTCATCTGGAACGGTCTGCTCGCCCATGGAGTGGCCCGCAACACCTCGGAGCAGGGGGTGCGGGCGGTCCAGTACCTCTCCATGATGCCCGCGCTGGAGTCGGACCAGGAGCTGACCCGGTCCCGGGTGGATTCCTGGCGTCATCTCCGTACGCCGGACTGGAACAAGACGCTGGTCGGCGATGCGACGAAGCACGAATCCCTCAGATACGGCACCGCCGAGCTGAACGACCTCGGCGCGAAACTGCTGGGGCTCGAATCCTGGCGCGGGAAAGAAGCCGACACCACACTGTCGACGGGAGAGCCGGCATGCGCAGAGTCTGTCTGACCCTTCCCACGAACAGGCCCTGCACAGCGACGATTTCGGCCATCGGCGAGGAGGCGGCGTACGCGGCCGGGCAGTTCGAGGTCGAGGTGCATCTGCTGATCCTCGACTCCTCCGACGAGCCCACGCGTGCCGAGCACGGCCGGGCCGTGGCCGGGCTGCCGCGCACGGCGAACGTGATCGTGCACCATCTCGGTGAGGACGAGCAGCGGGACTTCCTTCGGCGCGTGATCGACCGCGCCGACGTCCCCGAGCCCGATCTGATACGCGATCTCATGCTGCCCGACGACGTCTCCTACGGCGCCTGCACCAACCGGGCGTTCCTGATCGCCTCCGCGCTCGGCTGCCGTTCGGTTCACCGCCGGGACTCGGACAGCACCTATCAGGTCCTGAACGGCGCGACCGTGTTTCCCATTCACCACGAGCTGATGTCTCTGGGGAAGCGGGCGGCCGACGCGGCTGAGGGAGTGTCCGAGACCACGCTGGATCCGGAACAGGCCCACCGTCCGGTGGCGATGGTGGGCAGTTCGTTCGTGGGTGAACTCTCCGTGGACATCAGTGAGATCCAGCAGCTCGACCGCGACATCTACCACGAGGTGGTCAGCCTGTGGGCCCCCGCCGAGTGGCCGGACGAGAAGAAGCGGGAGCTGGTCGACGAGTCCTTCCGGGGCGCCGGAACCGACCCGTTCGTCCGCGACCACTCGGTCCTGACCACGGTCGACCCCATGCGGGTGGACATGTGCAACATCAGTTTCCACCACGAGGTGTACGAGCGCATACCGCTGCCACCCGCGACCAACACCATCGGCAGCGATTACTTCCTCATGCACGTGGTTCATGACGCGCAATTGCCCGGCGTCCTGCACAACCGCAACATCGTGAATTTCTACACCGCCGAGCGGAGAACCGACTCCGGGTTCATCGCCTACCAGATGCGGCTGACGAAGTTCTTCCTGTCGATGCTCTATTTCAATTTCATCTACGACAGGATGGCGGAAGCCGGAAAGGCTCTGCTCGACGGACAGGACCACGTCCGCGCTGCCACGCTGGTGGACATCATCAGGGAAAGCACCGGGCTGGCCAGGGACGAGAACGTGGAGCGGCTCAGGAGCCTCGGACGGTCCTACGGAAAACTGGGCGGCAGATATGCCGCGTTCGCCGAGGACCTGGCCGCGAGCGGCCCGCGGCTGCTCGACGAGGCCCAGGCCGACATCGATGACTTCGCCCGCCTGATCGAGGCATGGGGACCGCTGACGCACGCGAGCAGGTCCACCGTCCTCGACCGAATTCCCCGGTAGACGGACCGGTTGATCACTCATGCATACACACACGCATATGCGCGCCGCGCTGGCTGCCGCCACCGAGGACCAGATCATCTTCGATCTCACCGGGATCGAGGACCGATACACCACGCTGGTGAGTGAATTACCCGGTATCTCCGTCCGGTTCGCCATGAAGGCATGTCCGGTGGACGAGGTGCTGGCCACCCTGGCGAACAAGGGCGCCGGCTTCGACGCGGCGAGCCCCGAAGAGATCGCACAGGCGGTCAGGACCGGCGTACCGCTCGACACCATCCACTACGGCAACACCATCAAGTCCGACCGGAACATCATCGACGCCCACCGGCTCGGTATCCGGGACTTCGCCACCGACAGCCTTCAGGACGTGGCCGCGGTGGCCGTGCACGCGCCCGGTGCGCGCGTGTTCTGCAGGCTCGCCACCAGCGGGGACGGGGCGCTCTGGGGTCTCAGCAAGAAGTTCGGATGCTCGGGCGCGGACGCGCTGCTCGTGATGGAGGAGGCGCGATCGCTCGGTCTGACCCCGGCCGGTCTGTCCGTCCACGTCGGCTCGCAGCAGATGACGGCCGAAGCCTGGCAGAGCGCTTTCGAGACGCTTGCCGATGTGCTCACGGAGCTGAACCGGCGCGGAATCCGGCTCGACCACATCAATCTCGGTGGTGGTCTGCCCGCCCTCGGATATCGCGACAAGCGAGGGATGCCGCTGGATCCCCCGATGGACAAGATATTCGCCGTGCTCCGGGAAGGCATGGAGCATCTCAGGGCCGTCTCGGAATCCCCGCTGGATTTCGTCATGGAACCGGGGCGCTATCTGGTCGCCGACCACGGGGCCATCAGGGCGCATGTCTCCCGGATGTCGTCGCGGGAGCAGCTGGACGGCGAGCGCCAGAACTGGCTGTATCTGAGCTGCGGGAAGTTCAACGGCCTGTACGAGATGGACGAGTTGCAGTACCGGCTGGAATTCCCTGCCCACGGCGAGGCGGAATACGTACCCGCGGTCGTCGCGGGGCCCACCTGCGACAGCGACGACGCCTTCGCCTTCACGGACGGTCTGGTCCAGGTGCCCGGGGCGGCGGCATCGGGGGACGCGGTCTGGATTCTCTCCTGCGGGGCCTATGTCACCAGCTACATGACCCAGGGGTTCAACGGGTTCCGCCCGCTTCCGTACACGTGGATACGCGGCGAGGACCGCGGTCGGGAGGGTCTGGAGTAGATGGCCGACGACCTGCGCGTACGACGCATCCGCGACAGCGACTGGAACGGCATCGTCGCCCTGGAGGCCGGCGCCTACACCGACAGTTCACTGTCGGAGGGACGCGCCGCGCTGGAGTCCAGGGCGTGGGCTTCACCGGCCACCTGTTTCGTTCTGGAGGGTGAGCTTCCGGAAGGCGACCTTCCGGAAGGTGCGGCTCTGGAAGGTGCGGCTCTGAAAGGTGCGGCTCTGAAAGGTGACCGGCGGATAGCGGGCTATGTGCTGGCACTGCCCTATCCGATGCACCGGTACCCGGATCTGGCGCGGAGCGAGGACACCGTCTTCCGCTCGCCCAATCTCCATCTGCACGATCTCGTCATCGCCGAGGAGTTCCGCGGCAGGGGGCTGGCGAAGCGTCTTCTCCACCAGCTCACGGAGACGGCCCGGTCGATGTCGTACGAGCAGATCTCCTTGATCGCCGTCGAGGGCAACGAGGGCTTCTGGTCGGCCAACGGATACCACCCCCTTCCGCACGTCACGCTGCCCGGGACCTACGGCACGGACGCCGTGTACATGTCCCGGGCAGTGCATGGCGGGCGGGCCGAGAAGTCACCGTTCACCGACGATCCGCTGCCCGGGTCGCCACCGCAAGACGAAGTAGGTTGATTCACATGTTTCGCGTTCGCGATCCATTCCGCCAAGCACAGTTGGCGATCGCAGCGTTGTTCTGTCTGCTCGGGTTCCAGTACGCCACCTGGGCATCGCGGCTTCCCACGCTCAAGACGCAACTCGACCTGAGCGAGGCGGAACTGGGCCTGTTGCTGATGGCCTGCGGTGCGGGCGCGGCGGCGTCGTTCCCGCTGGTGACGGTGTTGATGCGGCGCATGGGCTCCCGGCAGCTGGCGTTTCTGTCGTCCCTCTGCCTGGGCGCACTCCTGCTGGCGTTGGCCGCGGCGCCGAACTATCCGGTCGCCCTGCTGATCATCTGCTGCGACGGTGTCGCTGTCGGCTGTCTGAACGTCGCCATGAACGCGCAGGGCGCGGCGCTCGAAGTGGAGTACCAGCGCACCACCATGTCCAAATTGCATGCGACGTTCAGTGCCGGGTCGTTGCTGGCCGCACTCCTCGCGTCCGGGATGCACCTGGTGACCTCGGACCTGGCGGCGCATTTCGGGGTGGCCGCCGTGCTGGTTCTGCTCCTGGTCGGGTTCGCACGGCCGGGGCTGCTGGGGGCGGACCAGCAGCCCGCGAAGAAGGAAACCGGTCCCGGGCGCAGCCGGAAACTGACCATGCCGGCGCGCGTGACGCTGTGGATGGGGTGCGCGATGGCGTTCGGCACCGTGACCGAAGGTGCCATGAACGACTGGTCGGCGCTCTATATGAAGGATGTCGTGAACGCGGCGGCCGAACTCGCGCCCATGGGCATCGCCGTCGTCTCGGTCATGATGGTGCTGGCCCGCGTCTTCGCCGACGGCTGGCGTACCCGCTGGGGCGATGGGCGCATCGTCCGGGCGGGCAGCGTGCTGGCCGGTACCGGGCTGGCGCTCGCCCTGCTGGTGGGCGGCGTGGTGCCGACGCTGATCGGGTTCGCCTGTGTCGGGCTGGGCATCGCGGCCGTGACACCGTGCATCTATGTGGCGGCGGCGAAGAAGGGCCCGGACGCGTTGGCCCTGGTCGCCGCCATGGGAACGACCGGTCTGCTGGCCGGGCCCGCGGCGATCGGCCTCATAGCCAGTGCCAGCAGCCTGGTGTGGGGCATGGGCGCCGTGGCCGCCGCGGCGCTGCTCGTGGCGCTGTGTGCCACGCAGATCCGCTGGACGGCGTTGTCCGAGAGCTGACTTCCGCGGTCCCGGGGCCGCAGGACAGGGGCATCACCCCTGTCCTGCGGCCCTTTGGCGTCCGGCCCGCCGGTTCGCCGCACCCTTCTCCGCCCGTTCCCCTCACCCTCCCCCGCCCGTTCCCCTCACCCTCCCCCGCCGGTTCCCCTCACCTTTCCCTGCCGATTCGCCGCCCGTCTTCCCTGCCACCCGGCGCCGAAACCAGCTCATTTTCGCCGGAACAAGACACAAGGAGGCGCGCCGAAGGGCTCCGCGAACGGCTGAAATCACTCCCCCGTGCGGCATGGAACGTGAAGCACCGGTGAATCCGTCTTCGTGTTCGATCATTGAAATCCGGCTGACCACGCAGAACCTGCCTTGTCAGATATTCACGGGCGCTTTTCTCCGGTTGACCGAATCACCTCCTTGACCATCTCTTGGCATGAGACGGAAACTCGCAGAGGCACTCATGCATCAGGAGCCACAAGCGCATGTGCATGCGAATGGCCCTGCGAGACATAGATCGCACGGGGTGTGCGGCGGGGGAAACAGCGAAGATCGTATGTCCGTGACGACATGACCCGCGGGCAATTCCTTCACCTCCTCTCCTCATCTCTTGGTGCGCGAAGGGAATGGAGGGGGAATGCCGACGCACATGGGCTATCCCGGCGTTTACATCGAAGAACTCCCCAGCAGCGTACGGACCATCGCCTCGGTCACCACATCGGTGACCGCTTTTGTGGGGCACACCCGCCGAGGACCGCTCAACCAGCCGGTGCGCATCACCAGCTTCGCCGACTTCGAGCGGCGCTTCGGCGGGCTCACGTCCCGGAGCGCGGTCGGCTACGCCGTGCACCAGTTCTTCGGCAACGGCGGGGCGGTCGCGGTCGTCGTCCGGGTGGCCAAGGCCGGCACCGGCGAGGAAGCCTGCGTCACCCTGGAGTCCACCGAGGGACGCAGTGCGTGCCCCGTACTGGAAGTGCGCGCCAAGGAACCGGGCGTGTGGGGGTCGGGACTGCGGGTGGCGGTCGACCATGACACGTCCGCCCCGGACAAGACCTTCAACCTGCATGTCCTGGACGCCCGCGGCGGCGCCCGCGAGTCCTTCACCGGCCTGTCGATGCACTCCGGGCACGGCCGCTTCGTCGAGACGGTCGTGGGCGCGGGCTCCTCGCTCGTCCGCGTCAAGGTTCTCGACGAGGACCGGCCGGACCCGTCCGGCACGGTCTCCAAGCCGTTCGCCGCGAAGCTGCCCGCCCTGGACGTCGAACTGAAGGTCAAGATCGGTGACGTGGAGCGGGAGTTCACGCTCTTCGAGCCCGACCGCGACGGCGAGCCGCCGCACACGGTGACCGAGCTGGCACTCCTGCTGGAACGCAAGCTGCGCGCCCTGCCCGACGCCCCCGGAAGGCACGCCTTCGCCGGTGCGGAGGTCATCGCCTTCGGCCGCCGTCTCCAGGTCGTCGCCGGATCCGTCGACCCGGACGACGTCGTGCGGTTCGTCGGCGAGTGCGCCAACGACCTCGGCCTCGAAGCGTCGGTGAACCCGCCCGTCTTCCCGCTGGAGGGCGGCAAGGACGGCGACGCGCCGGGACCGCTCGACCTCATCGGCAGCGAGGCCCGCAAGACCGGGGTGCACGCGCTGCGCGACGTGGACGACGTCAACCTGCTGGCACTGCCCGAGCTTTCGGCGTACGCGTCCACCGACGACATGGTCACCGTGCTGTCGGCGGCCGAGCAGCTGTGCCGGGAGCTCCGGATCTTCCTGCTCGTCGACTCGCCGTCCGCCTGGGGAAGCGTCGACGCGGCGCGGGCCGGGATCGGTGCGTTCGAAGCGGTACGCAGTGACCACGCCGGCCTGTACTTCCCGCACCTCCAGCTCACCGACCCGCTGACCGGGCGGCTGCGGTCGTTCCCGCCGTCGGGTGCGGTGGCCGGCGTCATCGCCCGTACGGACGGTGAACGCGGCGTCTGGAAGGCCCCGGCGGGCACCGAGGCGCGGCTGGCCGGAGTGCGCTCCCTGACGGTCCGGCTGACCGACCGGGACAACGGATTGCTCAACCCGCTGGGCGTCAACTGTCTGCGGACCTTCCCGGTGGTGGGACCGCTCGTCTGGGGTGCCAGGACGCTACGGGGCGCGGACGCCCTGGAGAGCGAGTGGAAGTACGTTCCGGTGCGCCGGCTCGCCCTGCATGTCGAGGAGAGCCTGTACCGGGGACTCCAGTGGGTGGTCTTCGAGCCGAACGACGAGCAGTTGTGGCAGCAGATCCGGCTGAATGCCTCGGCCTATCTGCATGATCTGTTCCGCCAGGGCGCCTTCAAGGGCGGCACACCCCGTGAGGCGTACTACGTGAAGTGCGACAAGGACACGACCACGGAGGCCGACATCGAACGCGGTGTGGTGAATGTGCTGATCGGGATCGCACCGGTCAGGCCCGCCGAGTTCGTGATCGTCAAGATCCAGCAGATGGCCGGTCAGTTCGACCTCTCGTAAACCACGGACCCGAGGTAAAAGAACACGAAGGAAACCGATGGCTGAGTTCCAAGTAAACGCCCATCGCTTTGACCCCTACAAGAATTTCAAGTTCCTGGTCCTGTGGGACGGTCGAACGGTTGCGGGCATCAGCAAGATCAGTCCGCTGAAGCGGACCACGGAAGTGGTCAAGCACCGGCACGGCGGCGACCCCAGTTCACCGCGGAAGTCGCCGGGCCGTTCCGAGTTCGAGGGGGTCACGCTCGAACGCGGGGTGACCCACGATCCGGAGTTCGACCGCTGGGCCAACAAGGTCTGGCAGGTCGGCGCCGGTCTCGGCTCGGAGGTGTCGCTGCGCGACTTCCGCAAGGACATCATCATCCAGGTCCTCAACGAGGCCGGGCAGGTCGCCGTCTCGCACAAGCTCTACCGGGCCTGGGTCAGCGAGTACCAGGTCATGGGCGAACTCGACGCGAACGCCAACGCCGTCGCCATCCAGAGCGTGAAGCTGGAATGCGAGGGCTGGGAGCGGGACTACGAGGTTCCGGAACCGGTCGAGCCGTCGTTCACCCACCCGGCCTGAGTCACGTCGTATGTGCACGGAGGAATGACGATGGCGCCTCGACGTAGTCCGGCCGGGGTCGGGACGTGATCCCCCGGGTGGCCCCGGTGGATTCCGCTACGGCCCCGGCCGTGCCCGGTGCGGGTCCGGTCGTGTCCGGTGCGGCCCCGGTGGGTCCCGCCGAGCTGCTGGCCGCCTGGGAGGCCGGGCTGGCTCTGGGCCCGGCGGAGAGGTCGCTGCTGCTGCACCGGGCGGCCCGCCCGGGGGCCGGTGCCGACGCCTTGCTGTCGGTGCCGGTCGGCGAGCGGGAGGCGGACCTGTTCGCGCTGCGCCGCTCGCTGTTCGGTGAGCGGATGCAGGTACGGATCGAGTGCGGTGCCTGCGGCGAGGCCATGGAGTTCGACCTCGACGCGGCTGCCCTGGGTGCGCGCGGGCCGGTCGCGGACCGGCCGCTGCGGGTCGCGGAGGGCGGGTGGGTGGTCGAGTTCCGGCTGCCCACCGTCGCCGGCCTGGCGGCGGCCGGGGCGGCCTCCTCTCCCGCCGAGGCCCGTCGGCTGCTCGTGACGGGCTGCACGGTACGGGCCCTGCGGGACGGGGAGCCCGTCGCCGCGGAGCAGCTGGCCGAGCTGCTCCCGGAACGGGTGGAACGGCTCATCGCCGAAAAGGCCGCGGCGGCGGACCCGACGGCCGAAGTGACGCTGAACGTGGCGTGTCCCGAATGCGGCGAGGCCACCCCGGCCGAGCTGGACATCTCCTCCTACTTGTGGACCGAACTGGACACCTGGGCCAGGGACTTGCTTCTCGATGTCCATCTGCTCGCCACCGCCTACGGGTGGAGCGAGCCGGAGATTCTGGCGCTCAGCCCCCTTCGGCGTCGTTACTACCTGGAGCTGTGCACCGATGCCTGACTACTTCGACCGGCTCCTCGCCCGGTACGCGCCGGTGGCCGCGGCGGACGACACCGAGGGCTCCGGCGCGCGGGTGTACGTGCGTCCGCGGCTGCCCGGGCCGTTCGAGCGGGCCGAGGCGGTGCGGCAGGGTCCGCCCGAGCCGGACGAACCGGCCGCGCTGATCCCCTCCGCTCCCCCGCCCGCCTCCGGCCCGCCCCGTTCGATGCGGCCGGAGCGGGAAGTGCACACCGAACGGCACACGGTCGTCCGCACCGAGCAGGCCCCGCCACCCGGCGAGAGCGACCGGCCGGTCCGGCCCCCGGCACCGGCGCCGACTCCGCTGCTGCGGCCGTCGGCCGCCGCGTCGGCGCTGCTCAGGCCCGGTACGACGGAGGGGGCGCGGGCGGCGCGACAGGGAGATCCATCCGCGCCCGACGCCCCGGCGCCCGCCCCGTCCGTGGCGGGCGCACCCGCCCCTGCGGTCACCGGCTTCGCCCGTACGGCCGCGCCCGTGGCGCCGCGCGACTCCGACACCGCCGCCGCGCGCGGTGCGACCCCCGGTTCGGTGGGGCGGCGCGCGCCGCGTCCGGCCGACCGGGTCGTGCATGTGCGGATCGGGCGGCTGGAGGTCAGCGCCGCGCCGCCGCCCGGTGCGAACGGTTCACCGGGCGGGCCCCCCGCACAGCAGACCGGCCGACCGGCCCCCGTACTGACTCTGGACGACTACCTGTCGCGCGGCGGGAAGAGGGATTGACGACATGAGCAACGCACTCGCCGTCGCCACGGTCACCCAGGCGCTCGCCCTGCTGATCGAGAGCAACCTGGGCCCCGAGATGGATATCGCGGTCAAGGTGGAGACCCGTAAGCCGCCGTCGGAGCCGCCGAGCGAGCCGACGATCACGGTGTTCCTCTACCAGGTGACTCCGAACGCCGCGATGCGCAACAACGACCTGCCGACGCGCGCCGCCGACGGCACCCTGCGCAACCGCGCCGCCGCGCCGCTGGATCTGCACTACGTGATCAGCGCGTACGGCGAGGAGGCGGAACTCGTCGGGCAGCGGCTGCTGGGCTGCGTGATCCGCACCCTGCACGAAATCCCCGTACTACCCCAGGAGTTGATCGAACTGGCCGCCGAGCGGCCGTACCTGGCGGGCAGCGACCTGGCCGACTCGATCCAGCGGGTGCGCTTCACGCCGACGGTCATGGACGTCGACGAGACGTCCAAGCTCTGGGGAATGCTGCACCAGACCCCGTACACGCTGTCGGTCGCTTATCAGGCGTCGCTGGTGGTGATCGAGGGCCGCGAGATGCCGGTTCCGGCGAGGCCGGTGAAGGAACGGACGGTACGGGTGCTGCCGTTCGGGGCACCCGGGGCGCCGGTGCCGCCCACGGCGGATCCGGAGACCTCCGCTCCGGACACGGAGCCGGCTGCTCCGCGGGCGGCGGAGCGGGTGGCAGGAGCGGCGGCCAGGGCCAGGAAGACGGCGGCGAAGAAGACCACGCCCGCCGCCGCGAAGACCGCCGCCGAGGCACCGGACGAAGCCCCCGCCAAGGCCACGAAGGCCCCTGCGCGGCGGACGGCCCCGCCCCGCCCCCGCAAGGCCACCGAGAGCGATACGCCCACGCCGGACGACAAGGGCTGAGCCGACGTGCGGAACACGGGGGGTGAGGACATGGGTAGGTACGAGGGAAGCGGTCGGGGCGAGGGCGAACGCGAGGCCGAGGGCACCCGCACGAGCGGAGGCACGGGCCGGGGACGGGACGCGGCAGCACAGGGAAGGGCGCTCTCGGCGGCCGTCCACGCCGTCCTCGCCCGGGTGGACGCCCACGCAGGACGCGCAGGACGCGACGGACGAGCCGAACGCGACGGAGCCGCCCGCCGCCCGGAAGCGGAATCGGGCTCGGACGCGGGCGCGGTCGCGGAAGCAGAAGCGGGCGCGGAAGCGGAAGCGGAATCAAGCGCGGGCTCGGGTTCGGAGGCGGAATCGGGCCCGGACGCGGACGCGGGTACAGGGGATTCCACCCGGTCCGCCGGTAGCGCCCTGGACACGGGTGCCCCGCCCCAGGGCACCGCCCTCGCCTCCCCCACCGCGCCCGTGTCCCCCGCCGCCCTGGACGCCCTCGTCGCCCGCTTCGGCCTGAGTGCCTTCGAGCGCGATGTCGTCCTGCTGACCGCGGCCGCCGAACTGGAACCCACCACGGCCGCCCGCTGCGCCGCTGCCTGCGGTGATCCGGAACGCGCGTACCCCACCTTCTCGCTCGCCCTCGCCGCGCTCGGCGACCCGCACTGGAGCGCGCTCACCCCGGTCGCCCCGTTGCGCCGCTGGCGGATCGTCGAGCTGGACGACGAGTCCCGGCTGACCACGTCCCGGCTCCGGCTCGACGAGCGGATCCTGCACTTCCTCGCCGGTTCGCCCTACCTGGACGCCCGGTTGCACGGGCTGCTGCGCCGGACCACCGTGCCGGACGTACTGCCCGCCTCGTACGACCTGGCGGCGAACCGGGTCGCGGCGGGCTGGGCTGGGGCGGGGCGCGGGGCGCCGCTCCGGGTCGAGCTGGTCGGCGGCGATCTGCGGACGAGAGCGGACATCGCGGCGACCGCGGCCCGCCGCTCGGGGCTCGGCCTCTACGAGATGTCGGCCGCCGACGTCCCGGCCGCCCCGGCCGCACGCGACCTGCTGGCGCGCCTGTGGCAGCGCGAGGCGATCCTGCTGCCCGCGGCCCTGCTGGTGGAGATCGGCGACCTGGACCGCGAACAGGCTGCCGCCACCGACGCGTTCGTGGAGAGCGCCGCCGTACCGCTGGTCGTGTCGAGTCCCGACCCCCGGCAGACGGCGCGCCCCCGCGGTGAGCGCGTCACCGTTCCGCCGTTGGACGCGGACGAGCAGCTCGGGGTGTGGACCGACGCGTTCGCCGGGGTACCGGAGGTGTCGCAGGGCGATCTGCGCGACCTCGTGGCCCAGTTCGCGCTGCCGCCGCACCTGGTCCGCTCGGCGGGCGCCGCGGTGGCCCGGGATCTGCCGGGCGAGGACGTACTGGACGCCACCGGGCTGGCCTGGCAGGCGGGGCTCACCGAGGCCCGGATGGGCATGGACGAGCTGGGCCGGCGGATCGAGCCGCAGGCCGGCTGGGGCGATCTGGTGCTGGCCGAACGGCAGTTGAAGGTACTGCGGGAGATCGTCGCGCATGTGCGGCAGCGGCCGACCGTGTACCAGGAATGGGGCTTCGCCGAGACGCTGCGCCGGGGTCTCGGCGTCACCGCGCTGTTCGCGGGCGGCTCCGGTACGGGCAAGACGCTGGCCGCCGAGGTGATGGCGCGGGAGCTGGGTCTGGATCTGTTCATCATCGATCTGTCGCAGGTGGTCAGCAAGTACATCGGGGAGACCGAGAAGAACCTCCGCAAGGTGTTCGACGCCGCCGAGCAGGGCGGGGCGCTGCTGCTGTTCGACGAGGCCGACGCCCTGTTCGGCAAGCGCAGCGAGGTCAAGGACAGCCACGACCGGTACGCCAACCTCGAAGTCAGCTATCTGCTGATGCGGATGGAGGCGTACCGGGGGCTCGCGGTCCTCACGACGAACATGAAGCAGGCGCTGGACACGGCGTTCATGCGCCGCATCCGTTTCGTCGTCGACTTCCCGTTCCCGGGCGAGAGCGAGCGGGCCGAGATCTGGCGCCGGGTGCTGCCCGCGCGGGCCCCGATGAAGGGCGTCGAACCGGAACTGCTGGCCCGGCTGACCGTGGCGGGCGGCTCCATCCGCAACATCGCGCTGTCGGGCGCGTTCCTCGCCGCGGAGGAGGGCGACCGCCTCCAGATGCGCCACATGCTGGAGGCCGCCCGTACCGAGTACCTCAAGCTCGACCGTTCCCTGACGCCCTCGGAGGTGCACGGATGGGTCTGAACGAGCAGCAGCGCACGGTACGGGTCGACATCGGCGAGCTGGTCCTCGACGGGTTCGGCCGGGTGGACCCGGAGCGCGTGTCGGAGGCGTTCCAGGCGGAGTTGGGCCGGCTCGTACGGGAACGGGGCGTGCCACTGGCCGGGGACGGCGGGCAGGCGCTGGACGCCCTGGCGGGACTGCCCCCGCTGCCCGCGACGGTCTCCGCACGGCGCCTGGGCCAGGAGCTGGCCCGTGCGGTGCACACGGGTCTTTCGGGCGGGGGTGAAGCGACGCGATGAGTACGTCCCACTCGCAGGAGGCCCGCTCGGACCAGTCCGCCAAGCGCCGCAAGCGCAAGGAGCGCGCCGCCTCGCGCGCCCCCGAGCCGAAGAACATCGTCAGCGGGGCGGGGCAGCCGCTCGACCTGAGCGTACGGCGGGAGCTGGAGGAGCGGCTCGGCCACGACTTCGGCCGGGTGCGGCTGCACACCGATCCGGACGCGGGCGCGCTCACCGAGATGCTCGGCGCGGACGCGGTCGCGGTCGGCCAGGACATCTTCTTCCGCGAGGGGACCTACCGCCCCGGCACGGTCGACGGACAGCGGCTGCTCGCCCACGAGTTGCTGCACACCGTGCAGAACCCGCACGGTCTCGGCGCGCTGCGCGCCGGGCGTGACCTGGGCGCGGTGAGCCTGCCGCAGCAGGCGATGGAGCGCGAGGCGGAGGTGGCGGCGCAGGAGTCGGTACGGGACGGGGAGCCCGAGACCCGGGTCGGGGAGGGTCAGGCGACGCCGGGCTGGCTGCGGTACGCGACCGTGGACGCGGACCGGAACCGGATGGAGCAGATCGACCCGGCGACGCTCGTGGAGCGGCTGGCGAACTCCGTCGTACGCTCGCTGCGCGGCGACCCGGAGGACCGGTCCAAGCGCACCCGCAGGCAACTTGCGCTACTGCCCGACGAGTTGCAGGACAACGTCCTGGAGCGGCTGGAGACCAGGCTGCTCAGTTCGGAGCACGAGCGGCTGCTGGACCTCGTCGACGAGGTCGAGGCGTACGACGACCTGGAGCGGGACTCGCTCGACGCCCCCACCGCCGAGAACGATCCGGCGCAGGCCCTCCGGTACGAGCGCGACAGCGAGCGGCGGGCGGCCGAGGAGGAGCGCGCGGAGGCGGAGGAGCCGACGGCCGCACCGGGTCCGGAGAAGGAGCGGGACGAGGCGGAGGGCGCCCCCGGCAGTACGCCGGAGAACACCCGGGGTCCGAAGGACGAGGAGCGGGACGAGGAGCGGGACGAGGAGCGGGACGAGGAGCGGGACGAGGAGCGGGACGAGGAGCGGGACGAGGAGCGGGACGAGGAGCGGAACGCCGGCTCGGGCGCCGGCTCGGGAAGCGGTGTCGGTACGGCGCCGGAGGGCGGGCAGCCGGATGCGGCCCCGGCACCGGCTGCGGCGCCGCAGCCGTCGTCCTCGTCGTCCTCGTCCGCTGCCGCGTCCTCGGGCGGCGGGAAGCAGTCCTCGGCCCCGGCGGCGGGCGGCCGGGAGGGCAAGGAAGGGCAAGGGCGCCAGGAGGGACAGGACCAGCAGGGCGCTCCGGCCGCGAGCAAGGAGGAGTCGGCGGCGAGGAACCGGCCGGGCGCGACCGAAGCGCTCGTGGCGGGTCAGCGGCTGAAGCCGGAGGACAAGCGGGGCTCGGACAAGCCCACGGGTTCGTCGGCCACGTCCGGCAGGGACGCCCAGTTGCCCGGTGCGTTCAGCAGGCTGGAGGGCGTACGGAACCAGGATCTCGACGGTCCCGAGGAGCGGGCGGACGAGGACCCGTTCGCCTCGGGCAGCGGGTCGGAGGTCGAGGTCGGCGGCGGGGAGGAGAGCGCCTGGGACGTCAAGCTCCAGCCGGAGGACTTCCTTCCGGCGCAGGACCTCGATGTGTCCGGCGTACCGACCGCGGACAAGCTGGACCCGTCCTCGTCCGGCACGGCGGCCGCTCCGTCGTTCCCCGCTCCCCCGGTGACCAAGGCCGACCAGGTACAGGCCGAGCGGGACGCGGAGGACGCCGAGGACGCGGCGGCGGAGATGGAGCCCGAGGCGGACGGCGCCGGTTCAGCCGACGGTACGGAGCCGTCGGCCGAGGCGGACGGAGCCGGGCCGGCAGGGGCGCAGCCCGGCGGGCTCGCTCTGGAGCGGGCGGCCGAGGCGCGGCCGGTGACGACGTCGAAGGACCCGAAGAGCGGGGACGACCCGAAGGCCGGGCCCGTGGCCGCGCAGACGGCGGTGCAGGAGGCGCCGGGCACGTCCGAGGCGGGCAGCGACGCCAAGGAGGCGGCGGAAAAGGAGGAGAAGGGCACTCCGGCCGGAGGCGAGACGCAGGCGGGCGCCCAGGAGAAGGCTTCCCCGCAGGCGGTGGCGGGCAACGCGGCGGCGCCGGAGCCCGCGGCCAAGGAGGAGCAGAAGAAGACGGACGCGGCTCCGGCGGGCCGCAGCGAACCGGCGGCGGACGCGCAGTCCCCCTCGCCCGCGCGGGACACTCATGTCTCCGGCGGGTCCAACGTGGAAACGTCGGGGGGTGCGCCGAACGAGTCGGCGGACGGGCCCTCGTCGAAGAGCGAACCCGTATCCCGTACGGAGAGCGCGGCACCGAAGACGCCCGCCACCCCGGAACCCACGAAGCCCGCCGACGCCCCCACCTCGGCGAAGGCCGCACCGGCGCCCAGGGCCGCGGCGTCCAAGCCCGCACCGGCGGCCAAGGGGTCGCCCGGCGGCGGTGGCGGTGGCGGTGGCTCCAAGGCTGCCGCACCGGGGAAGGGCAAGGGCAGGAAGGACTCGGGGGCCGCACCGAATCTTTCCGGGGTGGCACCGGAAGCGGGCCTCACCACCGCCTCGAAGCTCAAGCCCCACAAGGCACTTCAGGCGATGAGCGGCGTGAGCGGCTCCGTGGACCGCACGGTCGGCGACGAGCACAAGTCCCTCGCGGCAGCGCCGCCCTCGATGCAGCGTCCGGCCGGTGCGCCGCAGACGCTCCAGGGCAAGCCGAAGGCCGACGCAGCGGCCCAGTACTCCCAGGATCCGGCGGCGAAGTCCGAGGCCCCGAAGGACGAGAAGGCCGAGGTCAAGGGCGCCAAGGAGCCCGAGGGCCAGATCGAGGCGGAGAAGGCGGAGGAGCCGGGCGGCTGGGACACGTTCAAGATGGCCCTGGGCTTCATCGGCGGCAAGATCGTGAACGGGATCGCGAGCGCCTTCGGCGCCGACGAACCCGTGGTGGACCCGCAGGAACTGGCCGCCAAGTTCGCCGGGCTGCCGACCAAGGACGAGGCGCTGAAGAAGGCCCAGGCGGGCAACGCGCCGGGCGTGGAGATGCAGGGCGCCGCCGAGCAGACGGCGGGCGAGCAGGGCACGGCCGTCGACACCAAGGGCCAGGAGACGGTCGCGACCGGCAAGGACGACGCCGGGCGCCCGATGGGCGAGAACCAGGTCTACCCCAACGCTCCCAAGGAGCAGATGACCGCGAAGGTCCCGGGGGGCCAGGGCGGCAACGGGGCAGCGCCGGACGGTGGCGCGGGCACCGGAGCCGTACCCCCGGAGGCCGCCTCCGAGGTGGCGGAGCACGAGCGGGGGCCGGAGTTCCAGGCTGCGTTCAGCGACGGCCAGAAGGGGATGTCCGAGGGGCGGCAGACCAAGGACAAGGACTTCCGCGACTCCCAGCAGAAGCACAGGGCCAAGGTCGATGCCGAGGTCGCGGCCAACACCAAGAGCCAGGCGGGCGAGCGTGAGAAGGCGCTTGCCGATGTCGACGCCGAGCGTGCCGACTGGCGCACGGAGCAGGACGCGGAACTCAAGACCCTCGGCACGAAGAAGACCGAGCGGCACGAGAAGGTCCGCACGGATGTACAGGAGAAGGAGAAGAAGACCGACGAGGACGTCGTCAAGGAGAAGGACGACGGCGACAGGAAGATCCGGGACGAGAACACCAAGGCCGAGAAGGACGCGGAGAAGGCGCGCGACGACAGCGTCGAGCAGTCGGGCAACTGGGTCAGCAAGGCCTTCGACTGGATCAAGCAGAAGGTCATCGAGATCAAGGAGACGATCGTCCGCGTCATCAGGACGGCGCGCAACGCGGTCATCGGCTTCATCAAGAACTTCAAGGAGACGGTCGAGCGCTGGATCGCCGAGGCGCGCAAGTTCATCGTCGAAGCGATCAAGAATCTGATCAACGATCTGATCGAATTCGCGAAGGCCATGGTGCGGGCCGTCATCGAACTGGCCCGCAGCATCAGGAAGTTCATCGCGGGCCTGATCGAGGCCGCAATCGCCCTGGTCAACAAGCTCGCGACGATGCTGAAGCAGATCATCACGGATCTGCTGGACGCCATCGGCAAGCTGCTGAGCAGCATCCTGGACTTCCTGAAGAAGATGCTCCAGGCCGTGGTCAAGGCGGTCGTGGACGCGGTGAAGGCGGTCCTGGACTTCGCCTCGAAGCTGCTGAGCGCGCTCGGTGACTGGATGCTCATCGCGGTCGACTTCCTCTCCGACCCGGGTGGCTGGCTGGGCGGTGCGAAGAACTCGGCGGTGGACGGCGCGAAGAACCACCTCTTCCGCGAGGTCAAGGCCGCGGTCAAGCAGTGGTTCAACGACAAGATCCAGGAAATCATCGGCGTCCCGAAGGCCATCTTGGACAAGCTGCTCAAGGGCGGCATCAAGATGGAGGAGATCGTCAAGGAGGCGTGGGACGCCGTGGTCCCCCAACTCCCCTTGATCATCGGCGAACTGGTCATGACGAAGATCGTCGCCAAGCTGATCCCGGGCGCGGGCTGGGTGATGGCCGTCATCGACGCCATCCGCACGGCGTGGGGTGCGCTGAGCGCGATCCTGAGCGCGCTGGGCATGGTGCTGGACTGGCTGAAGTCCGTACGCCGCGGGGGCGCCGGAATCCTCTTCGCCAAGGCGGTCGCGGCCGGAGTGGTCGCCCTCCTGGAAGTCCTGTACCAGGCATTGATGACGGGCATCGGCAAGTACGTGTCGAAGGTGGGCAGGCGCCTCAAGGGAGTCGCGGCGAAGCTCGGCAAGGGCGACAAGGGCAACGACAAGGGCCCGGGTGCCGCCGGCTCGGACGACAAGGGCAAGGGCGACGACAAGAAGGCCCAGGACCAGGACCCGAAATCCACCACCCCGAAGCCCACGGCCCCGAACGCCCGCCCGACTACGCCGAAGCCCACGACACCGGGCCCGAACGGCAAGCCGAAGACGGGCCCGGGAGAGGGCAGGAAGCCCACGACGACACCCACGTCCACGTCCAAGGACAAGAACGGCCGGCCGAAGAACAAGGACGACGACAAGCCGAACACCCGCCCGACCCCGTCCCCGAAGCCCAAGCCAAAAGCGGATCCCCCACCGAAGCCGAAGACCGAGCCGGACACGAAGCCGAAGCCGAAGGACGACACCCCGGGCAAGCCTAAGGACGACAAGGACACCCCGGCCAAACCGAAGGACCAGAACCCGACCAAGCCCAAGGACAAGCCGGGCGACAAGAACGCCCCGGGCAAGCCCACCAAGCCGAAGGACAAGGAAGACGGCAAGGATTCGAAGAAGCCGAAGCCGGACAAGCACAAGGACAAGGACGGAAAGCCGAAGGACAAGGACCCGACCAAGGAGAAGCAGGACAAGAAGGACCAGCGCAAGAAGGACGAGGACTCGAAGGATTCAAAGGATGAACGGCTGGACAAAATCATCCCCCGAATTCGCCGCATCCTCACCGAGCGACTCGAACCGGGTGTTTCGAATCGTGCGCATAGGGCACTTCTCTCGTCCCTGCGCGCGTGGTATCGACTGACCAGTTTGGACAAGCAGGGCGGGGACGAGTTCTCCATCCGGGCGACGCTCAACCCCAGCCGTCCCGTCATTGGTGGATTCTCGCAAGGCTTGCTCGACTACTTGCGGCGGCAACAACTGCCGCGCCCTGTCATCGAACCCGCCCCACAGAGCGGAGTCCGACCGGCAGTAACTACCCACGCCAAGTACATCAATCCAGAATATGCGAGGGAGCACGGCCAGGAACCCGGCGGACAATACACCGAGGGTTGGTACTACCTGTCGCGGTACAAGTTGACACCAGGCGTCCCCCAATGGGATCGCATGCACCTGCTGCCGCGCGAGATAGGCGGGGCGGCCGTGACATCCAACTTTGTTCCCGCCAAGAACTCCGACAATGCTCCGTTTTATCACACCATCGAAAAATTCGCCGCGGGGGCATTCGGGCAAAACGCAACGAATGATCCGCCGATCCCTGGATGGTACACAGCAAAACTGACACGCTACAAAGGCCAGAGTAATATCACCTACCCGCACGGAAACACGTATCCAGAAGGCTTTCCGCAGCAGCTCTCAGTCACGTGGGGGATGTACAAAAGGAGGGGTACCGGTACCGGTCAAAATAATTCAGACTGGATGAAGGAGGCCCCGAAAATGAACAGCGTCAAGAATTTTGACCCTCCGCCGGCACCGACCTTCGTCGGACCCCTTACACCTCCAATCAATATCAACACAGCCCCTCGCGGCGAGGTGAGGAAGGCTTTGGATAAATCGGGAGCAATGTACGTGAACGCAGTCCTCAAGCAGAGGACATTCAGCGACTTTGCCGACTTGAAGAGAAAGCTGACGGGATACAAATCAAAGACCGGAAAGCCACTGAATAACTTCGAAGCAACCATGAGGAGGCTCAAGCAGCGCGCAACTCACGGCTACTTCACCTTCTGATGAAATCCAGGTCTTTGATCCCGAAGAGAGCGAACAGTCATGCCGAATCTCACTCGCAACGAGCTGCGACACGCAGAATCACTGGACGGAATCCGGTCAAGCCCCGCTCTGAAGGCCGATTGCGGGAATCCTGATCAACTGGGATCAGCCGTCGAGACGGCTCGCTCTCTGAGCGAGTACGACGCAGCATGGGACGGCATTGCACTGGGCCAGGAAATCACGAACTGCGCTCTGCGATTCACCGACATGGGAGCCCAGTGGGAGACACGTACGAGAAAAGGATTTCCTGAAGTTCGCGGGGATTTCAATCTCCTTCACCTTCACGACGTACTGAAGCAAAAGGAAGGCGGCCCAGCCACGATTCCTGATCCTAACGAATTCCAAATCAAGTTCCTCTCGGAACTTCGCGTCTTTGATCACACACCACGATCCGGCGCCGGGAAGCTGACATACATCCGAATGCAACCCAAGGTCGATCCGCTGGAGATCTGGTACAGCGCCATCGCAGATATCGGCGGTGATCCATATCTGCCTGGATTCATCAAGATGAACATTACTTACTGTCAGTATCTCGATGCCATGATTCTCACAAAGGGCACTTACGGATGGCAATACCTGTATACAGATATCTCGCTGAGTCGTGGCGATTTCCACGAAACGGTCAAGTATCTCCAGGGCATGTTGTCGGTATTTCCCGAGATCTTCCCGCAGCACGACTACGGTGATTTGCGCGCCCGCCTGGAGGCCCGGCTGTGACCCGCTACGCAGACATCCCCAAGCCCATCCGCTCCGGCATAGTCGTCGTCGATCCCGAGCGCGGTACCCCCCAGCGCATCATCGTTCTCCAGTTCAATCCCGACACCCTCGAACGCTCCCTCGCGCCCCAGTCCGCCGGCGGTGGTGGGGACTCCGGCGGCGGAGGGAGTGGGGGTGGGGACCGGAATGAGGCGCTGCGGCTCAAAGGGCCCGCTCAGGAGACCTGGAAGTTCACCGCCGAGATCGATGCCACCGATCAGTTCGAGGTGGCCGCTCCCGATGGAATTCATCCGGAGCTGGCCACCCTCGAAATGCTCGTGCATCCGACCACGGCCCAGCTGCGGGAGGCGAGCCGGCTCACCAAGAAGGGAACCATCGAGATCAGCCCGATCGAGATGCCGTTGACCCTCTTCACCTGGGGCAGCAAGCGCGTCATGCCCGTGCGGCTGACCGAACTGTCCATCAACGAGTCCGCGTTCGACGTGAATCTCAATCCGATCCGGGCCGCGCTGAGCATCGGCATGAAGGTGCTCAGTGTCAGCGATCTGCCCGCCGGGCACCGCGGGGCCGATCTGTACATGGCGCATCTCGCGCAGAAGGAG
Source organism: Streptomyces sp. TSRI0281 (assembly GCF_001905125.1). GTDB lineage: Bacteria > Actinomycetota > Actinomycetes > Streptomycetales > Streptomycetaceae > Streptomyces. The sequence continues at coordinate 199,277 of NZ_LWLE01000023.1, forward strand.
CGGCTCGCCAGGGCCGCCCGTAGCGGCGGGCTCGCCGCGTTGGGGCTTGCCGGGCGGGACGCCGGGCTGGGGAGGGGCTGAGCCGAGGTCATGGCCGACATCGAACCGTACGAGAACGCGCTGGACACCATTCCCGGCGCCCACCCCTACCCGCGCTCCAGCCGGTACCACGACGCCGAGATCGGGGTGCACCGGATGGCGGACGGGACCGAAGTCCGTTACACCAAACGGCGGTTGCTGCCCCCGATCGAGAACGTCACGGACGACGAGACCGCGCCGCACACCGTCAGCAGCGGGGAGCGGCCCGATCTGCTGGCCCAGCGGTATCTCGGGGACCCGGGACAGTGGTGGCAGATCGCCGACGCGAATCCCGTGCTGGACCCGCAGGAGCTGACGCAGGAGGCGGGCCGTGTCATCGCGATCCCGCACGCCGGGGGCTTCCCCGGGGCGGGGGCGGGTGCGCGGTATGTCTGACCAGCCCGTGGGGGTCGGGCCCATCCACATCACCCTGGAGACGGGGCCGAAGCTGACCCGGCCCGTGCCGCCCGAGGTCGTGGAGGCGCTGCTGTCGGCTCAGATCACCGCGACCGCGGGTGAACGCAGCGGATTCCAGCTCGCGTTCGACCTGACCAAGCAGGGCGCGCTGTCCCGGCGGCTGCTGCCCGAGGGGTTCTTCGACCCGAAGACCCGGGTGATTCTCAGCGTGAGCGTCAAGGGCACCGCCTGGGTGCTGCTCGACGGGCTCATCGTGCGGCAGGAGGTCGGCGCCAGCAACCAGCCGGGGCACTCCACCCTCACGGTGACCGGCGAGGACCTCACCCTCCTGATGGACCTGGAGGAACGCACCGACCGCTATCCCAATCTGCGGCCCTCCGGACGCGTCGCCCGCATCCTGTCCCGGTACGCCGACTACGGCATCGAGCCCCATGTCTTCCAGGAGCAGATCGAACAGCCCCCGCGCGAGCGGCTCCGCGTCGACTACCAGTCGGGCACCGACCTGAGCTATGTGAACGAGCTGGCGCGTGCCAACGGCTACACCTTCTACCTCGAACCCGGCCCGCGCCCCGGCCACTCGGTCGCCGTGTGGGGACCGGAGGCCCGGCTCGGGCAGCGTCAGCACGCGCTCAACGTGAACATGGACGTCAACTCGACGGTGGACCAGCTGACGTTCGCGTACGACGGGACGGCCCGCGAGGAGCCGCAGGCCCGGGTGCAGGACCCGGCCACCCGCGACAGCCGACTGCTGCCGCAGCCCGACATCGGGCCGCTGCGCCCGCCGTTGGGCCGCCGGGCCACGCCCGCGCTGAAGCGCCGCACCCTGTCCGGCACGGCGAAGAGGGAGTCGGCGCAGGCGCAGGCGGAGCTGCTGGCGCGGGCCGCGCTGTCGGCCGATGCCATCTCCGGCTCCGGGTCGCTGGACGTGAACCGGCACGGGTACATCCTGCGGCCGCGCGAGCTGGTCGGGGTCCGTGGCGCCGGGGTGACGTACGACGGCGACTACTTCGTCAAGTCCGTCACGCACAACATCAGACCCGGCTCGTACCAGCAGAACTTCACCCTGTCGCGCGAGGGCCTGATCGCCCGGAGCGACACCGTACGACCGTAGCGCCGCGACCGCGGAAATGGACCAGGAGAGCTTCGCATGGCTGCAGGACCGAACAACCGGTTTCTCGGCAAGTTCCGGGGGCGGGTGGTGAGCAATGACGATCCGCTGAGGATCGGGCGGGTCACGGTCAAGGTTCCGGACGTCCTCGGCGACGAGACGTCTACCTGGGCCATGCCCTGCCTGCCGTTCACCGGGCCGCAGTCGGGCCAGTACGTGGTGCCGGCCGCCGGGGCGGGGGTGTGGGTGGAGTTCGAGCAGGGGGAAGTCAGTTTCCCGATATGGACCGGGTGTTGGTACGGGGACAGCTCCGAGGTGCCGCCCGATGCCCTGACCGGCTCTCCGGCGCACCAGAACGTGGTGGTCCAGACGTCGGACCAGCACAAGTTCGTGATGGGTGACGTACCGGGCGGGGGCCAGGGCATCCGGCTCCAGGCCGCGAGCGGGGCGTACATCCAGCTCGACGAGAAGGGCGTGACGATCGCCAACGGTCAGGGCGCCTCGGTCGTGCTGAACGGCGGCGAGGTCAACATCAACGACGGCCGGCTGATCGTGGCCAAGAAGCAGTAGCAGGAGCAGTAGGGGCGGAGCGGCAGTTGCCCGAGCAGTTCGCAGGAGCAGTAGCCGAAAGCGACACACACAGAGATCTACGGGGAGACGACTCTTGTCCACACGCGCAGGGACCATCGTCAGCGCCGCTGCCACGCTCACCTGCCCGCACGGCGGCCGGGCGTCCGCCACCTCCGGGCGACCGGCCGCCGTGCGGGTGGACGGGCTGCCCGTGCACACGGCGTCCGACGTCTTCGCGGTGACCGGGTGCCCGCACATCGTCGACGGGGTGCCGCATCCGTGCACCACCGTCCGGTGGACCCCGCAGCCGGGCGGCGTGCTCGTCGACGGCGCGGCCGCCCTGCTGCACACGAGTGCGGCGCAGTGCTTCAGCGCGGCACTCGTGCCGCAGGGGCCGCCGGTCGTCGCCACGTCGCTGCGGGGGGTGGTCTGCGGATGAGGGCGAGGACCGTACGCGGCGACATCGCGTTCCCGTTCCGTATCGACCGGCGTGGGCGCAGCGCCCACGCGCCGTACGACGACCATGTGCGGGATCTGGTGGAGCAGTTGCTGTTCACCAGTCCGGGCGAGCGGGTGATGCGGCCCGACTTCGGCTGCGGGCTGCTGGATCTGGTCTTCACGCCGAACAGCCCCGAGCTGGCTTCGGCCCTGGAGCTGTCGGTGCAGGCCGCGCTCCAGCGCTGGCTGGGCGAACTGATCGATGTGGAGTCCCTGGACGTGGTGAGCGAGGAGAACGTGGTCCGGGTGTATCTGCGCTATGTGGTGCGCTCCACCGGGAGCCGGCGCGACGAGGTGTTCGAAGGGAGCGGGCCCGCATGAGCAGCCCCAGCAGGGAGTTGGTCTGCCGCATGGACGGCAGGCGCGGCAAGGTGCGTGTGGCGCGGCTCGGTGGCGTGGACGCGGTGGAGTGCGGCGACGACGGTCTGACGCTGACGGTGACGTTCCTCGGCAAGGCGCCGCACGGGCTGTGTCCGGAGAACATCCGGATCGACGGCGGGCGCCGGATCACCGGGATCGAGGCGGTCGAGGTGGCCGTGGAGCGCGAGGAGGACCCGGAGCTGGACGACCGGCTGCTCGTGACGGTCGACCGGACCGGGGACACCTCGCGCTACCGGCTCTCCGTGGTGGACACCGATCCGTACGGGCGGCCGGGTACGGAGCCGTTCCGGGGGTTCGATCAGCGGTACTTCGGAGCGGAGTTCACGTTCCGGCCGGACTGTCCGACGCCCTTCGACTGCGTGGACGGGGCGGCGGGCGACGACCCCGGCCCCCGGCGCGAGGCGCCCGTCATCGATTACACGGCGCGTGACTACGACTCCGTGCGCCGGCTCGTCCTGGACCGGCTCGCGCTGACCACACCCGGCTGGGTGGAGCGCAACCCGGCCGATCTCGGTGTCACGCTCGTGGAGCTGCTGGCGCACACGGCGGACCGGATCAGCTATCAGCAGGACGCGGTGGCCACCGAGGCGTATCTCGACACCGCCCGCAGGCGGGTGTCGGTACGGCGGCACGTGCGGCTGATCGACTATCCGATGCACGACGGGTGCAACGCCCGGACGCTGGTCACCGTTGAGGTGACGAAGCGGCTGACACTGCGGCCGGGCACGTTCCGGTTCGCCGCGGTCGACGTCCGTACGCTGGGGCCGCGCGACCGGCCGGAGATCGGCGCGGTCGTGGAGGACCGCGATCTGGCGGTGCTGGCGGAGCGCGGATCGGTGGAGGTCTTCGAGCCGGTGGTGGCCGGGGAGCCGGCCGAGCTGCGGCCCGCGCACAACACCATCCGGTTCTGGACCTGGGGCGACGAGGTGTGTGCCCTGCCGAGGGGCGCGGTCTCGGCGACACTGCGGGACGAGTGGGCCGACAAGAAGCGCACGGTGCGGGCGCTGGCCCTGGCGCCGGGTGATCTGCTGGTGTTCGAGGAGGTGCGCGGGGCGCGTTCGGGTACGCCCGGCGACGCGGACCCGGCGCATCGGCACGCTGTGCGGCTGACCTCCCTCACGCCGGGCGTGGACCGGCTGTCCGGGCAGCCGGTGCTGGAGGTCACCTGGGCCCGCGAGGACGCGTTGACGTTCCCGCTGTGTCTGTCGACGCGTGACGGTACCGGCTGTGAGCCGGTGGCGGATGTGAGCGTCGCGCGGGGCAATGTGGTCCTCGTCGATCACGGCAGGTCGCTGACGTTCGGCGGGGCGCTCCCGGAGACGGTGACCGTGCCGCCGGAGCCCGCCGCGCTCGGTTCCTGCGAACCGTCCGGCTTCGGGTGCGGGGACACGGACGCGGGCAACGCCACGGCGCAGCTCGTGGTGACCCGTCTGGAACAGACCCGGCACGGGCGGCTGCTGACCGCCGATCAGGTGCGGGAGCTGTCCGTACTGGTCGGCGACGAAGAGGTGACGCGCGCCGGGATCGGGCTGGAGCTGGCCGGGCGGCGGCGCGAGAAGGTCGTGCCGGGGACGGCGTACGAGCAGGCCAAGGCGCTGGCGACGCTGCTGGCGCAGGTGGTCTATCCCGGCATCCGGCCCCGGTTCCGGCCGGTGCTCCAGCGCTCCCCGGTGGTGTGGGCGACGCCGTTCCCCTTGTCGGAGCATGTGTCGGCCGGGCAGGCCGACCGGCTGGCCGCCGTGCCCGGACGGGTACGGGAGCGGCTGGTGGAGCTGTGGCGCAGCGCCCGTGACCACGACGGGCTCGCCGAGAGGGAGATCGACGAGCTGACCGTGCTCTTCGGACTGCGGTTGCTGGACCATCTGGAGCTGCACCTCCACCCGGTGCGGGCGCTGCGGGAGCTGCTGCACCGCAGCCCGCGGCTGCTGGCGCCGAAGCTGCGCAGGCTCGACGTGCTGACGGCGCGGGCGCGGGCGGGCACGGTGCTGGACGCGGGCATCGCCTGGGAGATCGCCCGGAGTTGGGGCCCCGGTTACGCGACCGGGCTGCGTCCGGACGATCCGGTCCTGCGGGGTCCGGCGGCGGCGCTGGTCCAGGATCCGCGGGCCGCGCTGCCCGCCGTGAAAGCCGTGACAGGCATGACAGGCATGACAGGCGTGACAGGCGTGACAGGCACGACAGCCGTGGGCGCGGTGACGGCTGCGGAGGGCGTGACGGCCGTGGACACGGTGACGGCTTCGGGTGGCGTGACGGCCGTGGACGGCTCGGCGGTGTGGACGGCTCGGCGGGATCTGCTCGGCAGTGGGCCCCGGGACCGGCATCTGGTCGGTGAGCTGGAGGACGACGGGCGGGTGGCGCTGCGTTTCGGCGACGGGCGTCACGGTGCCCGGCCGCCGGCCGGCGCCAGGCTCGCTCTGCACTACCGGCTCGGCGGCGGCACGGCGGGCAATGTCGGCGCGGAGGCCGTCAGCCATCTGGTGCTGCGCCGGAACCCGGAGGCCGAGGACGCCGGTGACGCGCTGCCGGTCGCGGGGGTGCGCAATCCGCTGCCCGCGATGGGCGGCACCGATCCCGAACCGATGGAGCAGGTACGTCAGTTGGCGCCGCTCGACCTGAAGCGCACCCGGCAGCGGGCGGTGACCGCCGAGGACTACGCGGCGCTGGCGTCCGCGCTGCCGGGGGTGCAGCGCGCGGCGGCGGAGATCCGCTGGACGGGCAGTGCGCAGGAGGCCCATGTCGCCGTCGACGCGCTGGGGGCCGGGGAGCCGGACCCCGGGCTGCTGGACTCGGTGGCGTACGCGCTGGAGAGCTACCGGCGTATCGGCCACGACCTGGTGGTCGGCCCCGCCAGGAACGTACCGCTGGACATCGCCCTGTCGGTGTGTGCGGCACCCGGTCATCAGCACGGGCAGATCCTGGCCGAGCTGTACCGGCTGCTGGGTGCCGGACGGCTGCCGGGCGGGCGGCTCGGGTTCTTCCATCCCGATGCCCTGGTGTTCGGCGAACCGGTACGGCTCAGCGGCCTGGTGGCCGCGGCGGCCGGGGTGCGGGGCGTGGAGAGCGTGACGGTGACGCGGCTGCGGCGGCTCTTCGACAACGGCACCGACGACACCGACGACGTCACCGGGGGCACCGACTCCGCCTCCGGCGGAAGCGGCGACGACAACGGCCTGGACGATCCCGCCCTGGAGACGGGCGTACTGCGGCTCGGTCCGCTGGAGATTGCCCGGTGCGACAACGACCCCGACCGGCCCGAGAACGGCCGGCTGACCATCGAGCTCGCCGGAGGTACGCGATGAACGGCGCGGACGGCTGCGGCTGCGGTTGCGGTTGCGGCGGACATGATGAGCGTCGGGCGCCCGATGCCCTGTACAACCCGCCGGGGCGCTCGGCCCTCGACTACCGGGTCGGCGACTACGGCTCGTTCCTGGCGGCCATGGTGGACCGGCTCGCCTCCCCCGCCTACCCGGCGCTGCGCGGGCTGACGGTCCGCACCCCGGACGATCCGGCGATCGGGCTGCTGGACTCCTGGGCCGTCGTCGGTGATCTGCTCACCTTCCACTCCGAGCGGATCGTGGACGAGGCGTATCTGCGCACCGCGAACGAACACCGCTCGCTGGCGCTGCTCGGGCGTCTGGTGGGTCACCGGCCGAGGCCGGGGATCGCCGCCGACACCCATCTCGCGTACACCCTGGACCGGGATCCGCGCGACGAGGACGTGGAGGTGGTCATCCCGCGCGGGGCGCGCAGCAACAGCGTTCCGCTCACCTCCGAGGACGAGTCGCAGGTGTTCGAGACGTCCGCCGCTCTCGCGGCCCGCGCGTCGTGGAACGAGCTGGCGGTGCGCAGGCGCCGTCCCTCCCTGCTGACCGAGGAGGATCTGAGCGGCCGCTCCGAGATCCAGGTCGCGGGCACGTCGACGGCGCTGACGACCGGGGACCGGCTGCTGTTCGTCTTCAAGAGCCGCCAGGGCACGGAAGACGGGCAGGGCGCAGCAGGCGCCCGGGGCACGTCGGACAGCCAGGGCACGGACGGCCGGGGCGCGTCGGACGGGCAGGGCACGGACGGCCGGGGCGCGTCGGACGGGCAGGAGCCGGGGCAGCGGCTGCTGCGTACCGTCGCCCGGCTCCGGATCGACCGTGAGGAGGACGTGACGGGGATCGGGCTCCAGCAGTCCGCCCCGCCGTCCCTGGCCGAGCTGGTGGACCTGCTGCGCGAGTGGATCACGGAGGACGAGCGGGCGGTCGAGGACGGCGAGCCGACGCCCGACAACCCCAATCCGCGTCCGGTCAGCCGGTACATCGAGGAGTTCGACACCCAGGTGCTGGCCCCGCTGCGGGCGGACCTGGACACCATCGCCTCGCCCGCCCGCCTCGCGGCACGGCTGGTCGAGCCGCACGAGCGGCTGGCCGAGGCACAGGCGGTGGCCGGTGCGCACGAGGAGGTCGCCGCCTGGTTCGAGCAGTTGGAGGCGATGGTCGGTGAGGTGATCGCGCAGGCGTCGGACCTGGAGCCGTCCCGGCCCGCGCCCGAGCTGCTCCGCAAGCGCCTGCCGGAGGGTTCGGCGGCGCTGCGGGCCCTGGGCGCGGTGCTTCCGGCGCTGCGCGGCGGCGTCGTACGCCCCGGTGCACGCGCCGGGTCGTCGGGCACCGGCGCGTGGCGGCGGCCGGCGCCCGGTTCGGACCTGGGGGCCCGGCAGTTGGCGGCGCCCGGTTCGGACCTGGGGGCGCGGCAGTTGGCGGCGCCCGGTTCGGACCTGGGGGCGCGGCTGCTGGCGGCGCTCGATCCGCGGATCTCGGACGGGATGTATCCGGCGTGGCGGCAGTCCGCCCCGACCGCGCCCGCGCTGCTCCACGAGGTGCAGGCGCTGCGGGTGACCTCGGCGCCGTTCGGGGCGATGGCGCCGCTGCGGCCGGTGCAGGACGAGCGGGGGCGGGTGATCAGGCAGGCCGACTGGCCGCTGAGCGGTTCGGCCCTGACGACGATGCGCGTCGTGTTCGACACGGCGGGCAGGGTCCCGGTGCGTGCGGAGTTCCAGTACACGGAGACGGGTTCGTCGGTCCAGCAGTCGGAGAATCTTTCGGCGGAGACGACGTTCGAACTCGGGCCGGGCCGGGTCACGGTGATGGCGCGGGCCGCTCAGGACCACGATCTGAGCTGGCTCGGCAGGCGGCCCACCGACTCGCAGGAGCCGGGGGTCACCGCCCGGCTGCACGAGGGCCTGCCCGAGCGGACGCTGTTCGTCTCCCGTCCCGGTGAGGACGGCCTGGTCCATGTCGTCGTGCACAACGGCGAGTCCAAGAGCTGGCGGCTGGCGCCCGGCGATCACGAGCAGGTCCGGCACGACGGCTATGAGCTGACCGTCCGCTACACGGTGGGCAGCGAACCGGCGAACGTGGTGATCGGTATCGCGTCGGTGCCGGAGCCCGCGAACCGGCGGGTGATCGCGCTCGACTCGGTGCAGGACTCGGTCACGGTCGGCAGCTGGGTCGCGATCGAGCGCCCCCGCAAGGGCGCCGAGGGGCCGGACGGCATCCCCGGCGACCCGGACCTCCGGTTCGTCACCACCAGGGTCACCGCCGTACGCACCGCCGTGTACACCGACTTCGGCATCACGGGCCGCGGTACGGAGCTGACGCTCGCGGACCCGTGGCTCGACGAGCACGACGTGCTGCTCTCCACGATCCGGGACACCGCCGTGCACGCGGGCGGTCAGCCGCTGCGGCTCGCCGAGGAGCCGCTCGGCGAGGATGTGCACGGCAACGAGCTGGAGTTGGCCGAGCTGTACGACGGGCTGCGCCCGGGACGGCAGTTGATCGTGTCCGGGGAGCGTACGGACGTGCCCGCGGTGACGGGCACCGAACTGGTGACGGTCGCGGACGTCGAGCAGGTGCTGGACCCCATGGTGCCCGGCGACCATGTGCACACCCGGCTGACGCTGACGACGGACCTGGTGCACCGCTACCGGCGGGCCACCGTGCGGGTTCGGGGCAATGTGGTGGCGGCCACGCACGGCGAGAGCCGCGAGGAGCCGATCGGCAGCGGGGACGCGGACCGGATCAACCAGACGTTCGCGCTGTGGCAGTCGCCGCTGACCTGGCTGCCGGCCGACAACCCGCTGGGGGCCGCCCCGGCCCTCGACGTGCGGGTCGACGGGCTGCTGTGGCACGAGGTGGACAGCCTCGCCGGGCGCGGCCCGCGCGAGCGGGTGTACGTCGGCGGGGTGGCGGGCGGCCGGACGACGGTGACCTTCGGCGACGGGGTGCACGGGGCCCGGCTGCCCAGCGGTCACGAGAACGTCCGGGCCCGCTACCGCTTCGGTACCGGCCGGGCCGCCAATGTCCGGGCGGACCGGATCACCCAGGCGGTCACCCGGCCGCTGGGCGTCACCGGGGTCACCAACCCGCAGCCCGCGACGGGCGGCGCGGACGCGGACGGCCCCGGCCTGACCCGGTCCACGGTGCCGCTCGCCGTGTCGGCCCTGGACCGGCTGGTGTCGGTCGCCGACTACGAGGACTTCGCCCGCTCCCGCGCCGGGATCGGGCGGGCTGCGGCGCGCGAGATCTTCGACGGCAGGCGGCGGTTGCTGCACGTGACGGTCGCCGGGGTGGCGGACATCCCCGTCGCCGAGGACTCCGATGTGCTCACCGCGCTGCGTTCCTCGCTCGCCCGGTACGGCGACTCCCGGCTGCCGGTCCGGGTGCAGGTGCGCGAACTGGTCCTGCTGCTCCTCGCGGCGAAGGTGAAGGTGGCCCGCGACCACAGCTGGGAGCTGGTCGAACCCCGCTTGCGCCAAGCCCTGTTGGCCCGGTTCGGCCCCGAGCGGCGTGAGCTGGGCAGCCCGGCGCGGCTGTCGGACGTGCTGGCCACGGCCCACTCGGTGCCCGGTGTCGACCATGTGGACGTGGACGTCTTCGACGGGGTGCCCGCCTCCCTCACCCCCGAGGATCTGCTCGCGCTCGCCGAGCGGCAGGCCGGACCGCGGGCGACGGTTCCGGTGCGGCTCGGCGCGTACGACGAGGACGTGCACCGGGTCACCGCGCCGGAGGGCGAGACGCTCACCTCGGTCGCCGCCCGGTACGGCATCGGGCTCGACGAACTGCTGCGTCTCAACCCGGACATCACCGACACCCGGCGCCTGGCGAAGGGCCGCGCGGTGTTCGTCTTCCGCGGCATCCGGCCCGCCCAGCTCGCCCTGCTGTCACCGGACGTCCCGGACACGCTGATTCTGACGGAGGTCACCTCATGAACACCCAGGAAAGGAGCGCCGCATGAGCAGGGAACCGGACGGTCTCGCGGAGCTGCTCCCGCAGTGGCACCGGCTGCGGGACGCCGAGGGCGGTGAGCCGCTGCGCGCGCTGCTCGCGGTGATCGCCGAGCAGGTGGACCGGGTGCGTGACGGGGTCGAGCAGAGTTACGAGGACCTGTTCGTGGAGACGGCGGCGCCCTGGGTGCTGCCGTATATCGGCGATCTGGTGGGCTACCGGCCGCTGCCCGGGTACGAGCGGGTGCCGACGGCCGGTCTGGGCGGGGACGGCGAGGCCCGTACTCGGCTCGCCGAGGCGCTGGCGCCGCGCCGCGATGTGGCGGCGACGGTCGCCAACCGCCGCCGCAAGGGCACCCTCGCCCTGCTGGAGGAGCTGTCCCAGGAGGTCGCCGGGTGGCCGGCCAGGGCCGTGGAGTTCTCCCGGCTGGTCTCCCAGCAGCAGCCGGTGAGGCTGTACGGGACGGGGGCGCCGGCCGCCGACGTACGCAGGCTGTCCCGGGGGCGGCTGGCCGATGTCCGCCAGGGTGCGCGACTGGACCTGGCGGGCGGGCCGTTCGACACGACGGCACGGTCGGTGGACGTACGCAGGGCGGGTTCGGCGCGCCGGGCGGGAGGCCACTCCCCCGCCGGGGTCGGGCTGTTCGTGTGGCGGCTGAAGCCGTACTCGGTCACCCGGGCACCGGCGTACTGCGTCGACCGGGCGCGCAGCCTGTACACGTTCTCGATCCTGGGCAACGACAGTCCGCTGGTGACGAAACCGGTGCCGGAGCCCTCGGCCACGCACATCGCGACGGTCGACAACGTGCCCGCTTTCATCCGGCGGCGGCAGCTCTCCGACCGGCTCGCGGACTACTACGGGCCGGGCAAGAGCTTCACCGTCCGGCGGGACGGGCAGGACGAGCCGGTGCCGATGTCGGACATCGTCGTGGCGGACCTGTCGGGCTGGCGCTACCGGCCCAAGCTCGGTCAGGTGGCCGTGGACCCGGTGCTGGGGCGGCTCGCCTTCGGGTCGCGTTCGGCGCCCCGGCAAGGGGTCTGGGTCACCTATCACTACGCCGCGGGTGACGACATCGGCGGCGGCGAGTACCCGCGCGAGCGCGTCACACCGCCCGCCGCACGCTTCTACCGGGTGGGTCCGGGCCAGGCGTTCCAGCGGATCATGGACGCGTACGAGCAGTGGCGCGCGGACCGGCGGGCGGGCCACTGCGGGGCCGACGGCGTCATCGAGATCACGCACAGCGGCGCGTATCAGGAGCAGCTCGACTTCGACCTCGACCGAGGCGACCGGCTGGAGCTGCGGGCGGCCGAGGGCTGTCGTCCGGTGATCCGGCTGCTCGACTGGTACAGCAACCGGCCGGACGCCCTCAACATCCGGGCGCGGGAGGGCGAAAGGACCCCGGAGAGCGGCGGGGCCCAGGAGGACAGCGGGACCCGGAAGGGCGGCGGGTCGCGGGGCGGCGGGCCGGCCGCCGGCGGGAGCGGGGACGCGCCGCGCATCGTGCTGGACGGCCTGCTGGTCACCGGGCGCGGGCTCCATGTCAGCGGGCCCGTCGGCGCGGTCGTGCTGCGGCACTGCACCCTGGTGCCCGGCTGGTCGCTGGAGCCGGAGTGCGACCCGCACTCCCCGGAGGAGCCGAGCCTGGTCCTGGACCGGACCACCGCCTGTGTCTCCGTCGATCACAGCATCATCGGCACGATCGAGGTGATCGGCGACGAGGTGAGCCACGACCCGCCGGCGATCCATCTCCGCGACAGCGTCCTGGACGCCACCGGCCACGACCGGGCGGCGCTGTCCGCCCCGGACTGCCGTCACGCCCATGCCGTACTGCACGCCCTCCGCACCACGGTCATCGGCGAGGTGCACACGCACGCGGTGGAGATCGCGGAGAACAGCGTCTTCACCGGGCAGCTGCGGGTGGTGCGGCGCGGCGTCGGCTGTCTGCGGTTCTCCTACGTGCCTCCCGGTTCCCGTACCCCGCGCCGCCACCGCTGCCAGCCCGACCTCGTGGGCTCCGAGCGGGCGCAGGAGGTGCGTCCGCTGTTCAGCAGCGAGCGGTACGGCACCCCCGCGTACGGGCGGCTCGTGGACGGCGGTCCGTGGCAGATCCGCCGGGGCGCCGACGACGGCTCGGAGATGGGCGTCTTCCACAACCTGTACGAACCGCAGCGCGAGGACAGCCTGCGGGCCCGGCTCGCCGAGTACACCCCGGCCGGTACGGACGCCGGGATCATCCCCGTCACCTGACCCGGCCGCCCGCCCGGCCGCCCGCCCCGGACACCGACAGGGCGACCGGCCCGGTCGCCCCACCCGACTTCTTCCGACTGCCGAACTTCCAAGGGGGACCCCTTCCCATGCACGCAGATCTCTCCCGCGACACCTTCCGGCCGGACCGGCACTACTCGGCGGTGCTCGCCCAGCAGGGCCGCGTCCAACTGGACGCGGACACCAACGAGCAGGCCGCGATCCAGCTGCACCGGGCCCGTACCACCGCGGCCGACCTGATCGGAGGGCACGGCGGCCCGCGCGGCGCGACCGGCTTCGAGGTGCAGTTCCTGGGCGGCAGCCGGGAGCTGGACGACCTCTCCCTCGGCGGCGGCCGCTACTACGTGGACGGCATCCTGCTGGACGCGTCCCGGCCCGGACCGGGCGTCCCGGCCGAGCACGACGCCACCGCGCCGGACGACGAGGCCCCGGACGCCGCCCCCGCGACCTGGACGTACTGGGACCAGCCGGACGGCTACCGGGACCCGGAGCGCCCCGGCGACAGGCTGCCCACCCAATTCCCGTATCTGGCCTGCCTGAAGGTGTGGGAACGGGTGGTCACCGCGGCCGAGGACCCGCTGCTGCGCGAGGTGGCGCTGGGCACGGCGATGCCCGACACGGCGGCCCGGGTCAAGGTGGTGTGGCAGGTCGTGCCGCTGCCCGGTGCGGAGCTGGACCTCGCGGACGGGGCGACGAAGGACCAGGTGCGGGCGGCGTTCGACACCTGGTCGGCGGCGCAGGCTCCGACGGCCCGGCTGGCGGCCCGCAGCGAACGTCCGGACCGGGCGGACGAGGACCCGTGCCTGGTCCGGCCGGACGCCCGCTACCGGGGGCCGGAGAACCAGCTGTACCGGGTGGAGATCCATCAGGGCGGCGCGGCACAGGACGCCACGTTCAAGTGGTCCAGGGAGAACGGTTCGGTGACCTTCGCGGTCGAGGACCTGGACGGTACGTGGGTCGAGTTGGCCTCGCTCGGCAACGACGACAAGCTCGACCTCGGCGTCGGTGACCTGGTCGAGTTCGTCGACACCGCCTACACGAGCCGCCGTGAACCGCTGCCCCTGCTGCGGGTGGAGGAGGTCGATCTGCCGGGGCGCCGGGTGCGTCTCTCGGGCGAGCCGGAGCCCTTCGTGGGCCGGCGACCCGATTTGAACCCGTACCTGCGGCGCTGGGACCACCGCCCGGCGACCCGCGGGACCAAGGGCGCCGCGAAGGTGCGCGACGGTGCGCTGCGGATCGAGGAGGGGGCCTGGCTGCCGCTGGAGGACGGTGTGTTCGTGTACTTCGAGCCGGGCAGGACGTACCGCTCCGGTGACTACTGGACCGTGCCCGCCCGGACGGCGACGGGCGGCGTCGAGTGGCCGACGGACGCGGCCCGGCGTCCGCTGCTGCGCTCGCCGCGCGGTGTGCGGGTCCACTACGCGCCGCTGGCCTGGATTCTCGGTGAGGGGTCGGTGGCCGACCTCCGCCAGGAGTTCGGACCGCTGGCCGCGCCGATCCCGGCCGCGGACGAGGAGGCCCTGGCGGCGGAGGCGCGGGCCGAGGAGGAGGCGGTGGCCGCCGAACGTGTGGCGGACAGCGGTTCGACTCCCCCCGTTACCGGGCAAAACGATCAGGAGACGAAAGAGAACTGACGCACTATTGGGTGCGTCGAACCACCGCACCACCTGGGAAGGAGCACCACGATGGCAACGCCTCTGTCGGCCGACAAGCTGCTCAAAGCCCTCCGTGACGAAGGCCTGCGTGTCGTCGAGCACCGGAGCTGGCGTACACACAACCGCAACCACAAGGGCCCGTGGGGCCCGGTGAACGGGGTGATGATCCATCACACCGTGACGTCCGGAACGCAGAGCTCGGTGGAGCTCTGCTACAACGGCCACTCCAGCCTCCCCGGTCCGCTCTGCCACGGGGTGATAGCCAAGGACGGCTCGGTCCATCTCGTCGGGCACGGGCGGGCCAACCATGCCGGGCTCGGCGACGACGACGTCCTGCGGGCCGTGGTCGACGAGTCGGCCTCACTGCCCTCCGACAACGAGGCCAACACCGACGGGAACCGGCACTTCTACGGCTTCGAGTGCATCAACCTCGGCGACGGGAAGGACCCCTGGCCGGCGGCGCAGCTGCTGGCGATCGAGAAGGTGTCCGCCGCGATCTGCCGGGCGCACCACTGGTCGCAGCGCTCGGTGATCGGGCACAAGGAGTGGCAGCCGGGAAAGGTCGATCCGCGCGGGTTCACGATGGACTCGATGCGCAGCCGGATCAAGTCCCGGCTCGGCGGCAAGCCGGACGGCCCGTCGAAGCCGCCCGCACCGCCGAAGTACGAGCCGTTCCCCGGGGCGGCGTTCTTCAAGGCGGGCAGACGCAGCGCGATCATCACCGCGATGGGCAAGCGGCTCGTGGCGGAGGGATGCGGCCGTTACGAGGTGGGTCCCGGACCGTCCTGGTCGGACGCCGACAAGAAGTCGTACGCCGCCTGGCAGCGCAAGCTCGGCTACTCGGGCAGCGGGGCGGACGGCATTCCCGGCAAGGAGAGCTGGACGAAGCTCAAGGTCCCGAACGTCTGATCCGGCGGTTCCGGGGCCGGGACGCGAGCCGGGACACCGGACCCGGGACACCGGGACACCGGGGCCGGGACACCGGAGCAGGGACGGGCCGAACTCCCCGTGCCGTGCCGGAGCGGCCCCGTAACCGCTCCGGAGCCGGGCCGGGGCCGGGGATGTGCGTCCCTTGCGGGCGGCCCTGTACGGCCCCGCTCGGGAGCCGGGCCCTGTCGGGTGTCTCGCGACAGGGCCCGGCTCCCGTGTGCCGTCAGCGGTTGAAGGAGCTGCCCAGGGCCGCCTTCGCCGCCACGGTGCCCAGCGTCCCGTGGCCGAAGCTGAAGGACCCCTTGGCACCGAGGCCGGAGGCGGTGGCCGGGAAGAACCAGAGCGAGCCCTCGCCCTCGCCCTCGCCGGGCGCGCCGACGGCCAGGTCGGCACGGCCGTCCTTGTTGACGTCCGCGAAGGCGGCGGCACCGCCGAACAGGTCACCCTTCTCCGACGTGCCGGGGACATCCGGTGTGGACTGGTTGAAGCCGAAGCTGCCCGTGCCCGTGGGGCCGGTGGCCCTACCCGGCAGGATCACGAGGCCGCCCGCCCGCTGGACCGTGCCGAGCGCCTCGTTCGGGACGCCGACGGCGATCTCACCGAAGCCGTCGCCGTTCGTGTCGCCGATCGCGACGGACGAGCCGAAGCCGTCGGATGCCTCCGCCGCGCCGGGGACGCCCGCCGAGTCCTGGTTGAAGACCTTGGCCTTGGTGCCCTGCGGTCCGGTGGCGCTGCCCGGTACGTAGGTGAGCATCCCGCCCTTGGAGAGCGGCAGGTCGAGGTCGCTGTCGTAGCCGTCGACCGGGCGTCCGACGGCGAGGTCGGCGTATTTGTCACCGTTGACGTTGCCGACGGCGAGGCGTTCGCCGCCCTCCAGGGAGTAGCCGTCGCTGCCCTTCACCCGGGTGTACTCGCCCGGTCCCGCGGGGCTGCCGTTGCTGATGAGGATGCGGCGGTCGTCGTACTCGTCGCCGCTGTGGACGACGGCGGCGAGGTCGTCGCGCCCGTCCCCGTTGACGTCGCCCGCCGCCAGGTCCAGGTAGCGCTTGTCGTCCATGTCGGGCAGCTCGGTGGTGGCGGACGCGCGGCCGTCGCGGGTGAACGGGCCCAGGAGACTCTGGAGATCGTGGTCGCGGACGGTCGCGAGGTCGGGGGCGCCGTCCCCGTTGAAGTCGCCGGCGGCGAGATGGGTGCCGACACCGTCGTACTGCTCCCCGTCCAGAACCGTCGCGCCGCCGGCGAGTCCGCCCGCGCCGCCCCAGATGACGGTGAGCGAGCCCGCGGCGTCGCCGGTGCCGACCTTCTCGCCCGAGGAGCCGACCACCAGGTCCGCGTAGCCGTCCCGGTCGAGGTCGGCGGAGACCACCGAGCTGCCGAAGGCGTCCTTCGCCTCCGGTGTGCCGGGGATGTTGGCCGTGCTCTGGGTGAAGACCTTCTTGACGGAGCTCTTGATCCCGGTACTGGAGCCGTACGCGACGCCGACGTATCCGGCGCCCGCGAAGCCCTTGACCGTGGCGCCGGGGGCGGCGAACGCGATGTCGGGGTATCCGTCGCCGTTGAAGTCGGAGTGGAGACCGGCCGGGGCCGCCGCCCGCTCGGGTGCGGCCGGGGCCGCCTGGGCGGTGGGCAGGGCGAGGGCTGCGGAGGCGACGGTGATGGCCAGGACCACACCGGTACCGAGTGCTCGGGGTGCCACAGGAACTCCTTCTGCTGACGTGTGCGGAGAACGTTCTTGAGTGGTTCGTAAAACATTCCGCCGAGGTCTGCTGAACGGGGGTGGCAGTGACGGCTGGTACTCGGTGAGACGGGTGGATCGGCCCGAGGGTTGCACACCGATCCGCACAAGTACGCCTATCTTGTTCCCTGTTCCCGACCTCTGCGGAAGGAGTGACCCGGTGACCTCACAGGTCCGGCTCGTGACGGGCGAGGAGCTGACCGGCCACGCCGAAGGCATCCGCACCGTGTACGCGGAGGCGTTCTCGGGCCCGCCCTGGGACGAGGACCCGGCGGAGGCGGACAGGTATGTCGAACGCCTTGCGGAGGACGCGGCCCGGCCGGGTTTCACGGCGGCGGTGGCCCTGGACGGGAAGGCCGTGACCGGCTTCGCCACGGCCTGGACCACGCCGGAGGTCTTCCCCGATGACCGTAGTTACGGACAGGTCGCGCAGGCGCTGGGACTCGACCGGACAACGGCCCTGCTCTGCGGGGCACTTGAGGTCGACGAACTGGCCGTCCGTCCCCGGGCGCACGGCACGGGGCTGGGCGCGGCACTGCTGGCGGCGGTGACCGGCCCTGCCACGGACGGCCGTTGCTGGCTGCTGACCTCGGCTCGGGCGGGGGCCGCGCTGCGGCTGTACGAGCGCGCGGGCTGGCATCGCTTCGCCGCACCGGTGCCGGGAAGGGCGGGGCTCGCCCTGTTCCTCGGCCCCGGACACCCGGGCGCCCGCGAAGCGCGTACGTGAACGAAGCGCCGCCGTAACCGGGCGCGTACGCAGCCGAAGCACTGGCCCGAACAGGGCGCGTACGTGAACGAAGCGCGGGCCCGAACGAGGGGCGTACGCGAACGAGGCACGGGCACACGCCGACACAGAGGACATGAATCGTTTCAGCAGCCGCTGAAGATAGTGGCGCACTGAACGGCTGTCAAGACCCCCCTCCGTGCGGCCACTAGCCCCGAACTCCCCACACCCACCCACCGTGAACTTCTCGCTACCGACCCATTGACGGCGCCCACAGTCCCCGCTTAGCGTCCGAGCAACCTCATTGAAACCTTTCACCGCGCGCGGCGCGACACCCCGCACCCGCTGAGGAGCTCCCATGAAGCAGTCCGCCACGGGCGCGGCGCCGGACCGGACCGCGGACGCGGGCCCCGCCCCGGTCCTGGCCCTGAGGAACGTGAGCAAATCCTTCGGCGCCGTCCAGGCCCTCAAGGACGTGTCCCTGGATCTGTTCCCCGGCGAGGTCCACGCACTCGCCGGAGAGAACGGCGCGGGAAAGTCCACCCTCATCAAGACCCTCGCCGGGGTGCACCGCCCGGATCGCGGCGAGGTGCTGCTCGACGGCGGCCCCGTCGTCTTCCACGGCCCGGCCGACGCCCGTGACGCGGGCATCGCCGTCATCTACCAGGAACCGACGCTCTTCCCCGATCTGTCGATCGCCGAGAACATCTTCATGGGCCGTCAGCCCCGCCGCCGTCTCGGCCGCATCGACCACCGGGCCGTGCGCGAGGCCACCGCCGCCCTGATGCGCCGGCTCGGGGTCGGCCTGGCCCCCGACCGCCCGGCCCGCGGCCTGTCCATCGCGGACCAGCAGATCGTCGAGATCGCCAAGGCGCTCTCCTTCGACGCCCGCGTCCTGATCATGGACGAGCCGACCGCCGCCCTCACCGGCGGCGAGACGGCCCGGCTCTTCTCCGTCGTACGGACGCTGCGCGCCGAGGGGGCCGCCGTGCTGTTCATCTCGCACCGGCTCGGCGAGATCTTCGAACTGTGCCGACGCGTCACGACGTTGCGCGACGGCCGCCGGGTCTCCTCCGAGCCGCTGGAGGGGCTGACCGAGGACGACCTGGTCCGTCGGATGGTCGGCCGCGACCTCGGCGACCTCTACCCGAAGCAGGACACCGAGGTCGGCGGGGTCGCCCTCGCGGTCCGCAGACTGACCCGCGAGGGCGTCTTCCGCGATGTGTCGTTCGACGTCCGCAGGGGCGAGATCGTGGCGCTCGCCGGGCTGGTCGGCGCCGGGCGGACCGAGGTCGCCGAGGCCGTCTTCGGCATCCATCGGCCGGACGCCGGGGAGGTCGCGGTGAACGGCACCGTGCTGCGGGCCGGGTCGCCGACCGCCGCGATGGCCGCGGGGCTCGCGCTCGTACCGGAGGACCGGCGCAGGAGCGGGCTGGTCATGGAGCTGTCGATCGAGCGGAACATCGGGCTGACCGGACTCGGCGAGGTCCGCAGGGCCGGGCTCGTCAGCCGCGTCCTGGAACACGGCCGGGCCGCCGACTGGGCCGTACGCCTGCACCTCAGGTACAACCGGCTGTCCGACCCCGTGGACGTACTGTCCGGCGGCAACCAGCAGAAGGTCGTCCTGGCCAAGTGGCTGGCCACCGGCCCGGCCGTCCTCATCGTCGACGAACCGACCCGGGGCATCGACGTCGGCACCAAGGCGGAGGTGCACCGGCTGCTCTCCTCGCTGGCCGCCGAGGGGCTGGCCGTTCTGATGATCTCCTCCGACCTGCCCGAGGTCCTGGGCATGGCGGACCGGGTCCTCGTCATGCACGAGGGCCGGCTGGCCGCCGAACTCCCGCGCGGGGCCGCCACCGAGGAGGCCGTCATGGCCGCGGCGACCGGACGCGACGAAAGGGCGGCGGCATGACCACCACCGTCGAAAGCCCCCCGGAGACCCGCCCCCGGGACCCCGGGCGCGGCGCCGCCTCGCTCGTGGACGCGGTCTTCCGGGCCCGCGAGATCTCCCTCGCCGGGGCGCTGTTCCTGCTGATCCTCGGCACGTATCTCGCCAACCCGCGCTTCCTGTCCGACCAGGGCATCAAGGACCTGCTGCTCAACGCGTCGATCCTGGTGCTGCTCGCGGTCGGTCAGTCGGTCGTCGTCATCACCCGCAACATCGACCTGTCCGTAGGCTCCGTGGTCGGCCTCTCCGCCTTCGCCTGCGGCAGGTTCGTCGCCGGGACCGACCACGGGGTACTGACCGTGATGCTGCTCGGCATCGCCATCGGTGTGGTCTGCGGACTGCTCTGCGGCGCGCTGGTCAGCTTCGGCAGGGTCCCGGCGCTCGTCGTGACGCTGGGCATGCTGTACATCATCCAGGGCGTCGACTACTGGTGGGCGCAGGGCGACCAGATCAGCGCCGACGACGTCCCGGACCGAATCCTGGAGCTGGGCAGCGGCAGCGTCCTGGGTGTGCCCTGGCTGCCCCTGATCGCCCTGGTGCTGCTCGCGGCGACCGCGTACTTCCTGCGCGGCCACCGGTCGGGGCGCGAGCTGTACGCGATCGGCTCCAGCCCGGAGGCCGCCCGGCTCGCCGGAATCCCGATCCGCCGCCGGGTGCTCGCCGCGTACGCCTTCTCCGGGGCCGTCGCCGGTTTCGCCGGGGCCCTGTGGCTGGCCCGCTTCGGCACGGTCGTCGCGGACAACGCGCACGGCTGGGAACTGACCGTCGTCAGCGCCGTCGTGGTCGGGGGCGTCGCCATCACCGGCGGCACCGGCACCGTGTGGGGCGCGGCGCTGGGCGCCCTGCTGCTGACCACGATCGGCAGCGCCCTGGTCGCGCTGAAGGTGGACTCCTTCTGGCAGGGCGCCCTCACCGGTGCGCTGCTGCTGCTGGCCATCGGCGTCGACCGGATCGTGAACCTGCGGATGACCGCCGCACTGAGGAAGAGGAGCGCCCGCCATGTCCATGGCGCCTGAGACGAAGGCGGCGCACCGGCCGGGTGCACCGCGCCCGGCCGGGCGGAGCACCGCGAAGGACGGTGCCGTACGGAGCCTGGCGCTGCGCTGGGACACGGCGGTCGGGGTGCTGCTGGTGGCGGTCCTCGTCGTGGGCCTGACCACGACGGAGGGCTTCGGCTCCGGCGGGAACCTCGCGTTCGCCCTCAACGACATCGTCGAGGTCGCCCTGATCGCCCTGCCGATGACGCTGCTGGTGGTGGCCGGTCAGGTCGATCTGTCGGTCGCCTCCATGCTGGGCCTGGGCAGTGCGCTGACGGGTGCGCTGTGGGAGGCGGGCTGGGCCTTCGAGACGATCGTGCCGGTGGTGCTCCTGGTGGGCGTCGCCGGAGGTCTCCTCAACGGCTGGCTGGTCACCCGGGTGGGACTGCCGTCCCTGGCCGTCACCATCGGCACCCTGGCGCTCTACCGCGGGCTGGCCTCGGTCGCGCTCGGCAGCGACGCGGTGACCGACTTCCCCCGGACGTACGCCGACTGGGCGGTGGACACCACGACGGTGCCCGGCACGTTCCTGACCTACCCGGTGCTGCTCTTCCTCGTCCTGGCCGCGGTCACCGCAGTCGTGCTGCACGCCACGGGCCTGGGCCGCTCGCTGTTCGCGATCGGCGCCCAGGAGGAGGCGGCGTACTTCGCCGGTGTCCGGGTCAAGCGCATCAAGCTGCTGCTGTTCGTGGTGACGGGGCTGTTCGCCTCGTTCGCCGGGGTGGTCTTCACGCTCCGGTACGGCAGTGCCCGCGCGGACAACGGCCTCGGCTTCGAGATGCTCGTCATCGCCTCCGTCCTGCTCGGCGGCGTCGACTTCGACGGCGGGAAGGGCACCCTGTTCGGCGCGGTCGCCGGGGTCCTGTTGATCGGGGTCCTGAAGAACCTGCTCACCCTCAACGACATCGCCAACGAGGTGCAGGTCATCGTGACCGGTCTGCTGCTCGTGGCGTCCGTACTGACCCCGCGGGTCGTCGCCGCGGCCGGGGAACGCCGCCACCGCCGCCGGCGCCGCGCCGCGAACACCCCGACGCCTCCGGACGGCCCGTAGCCCTTCGTCCCCCGCCCGCACCGTTCGTAGTCCCCGCCCGCACCGTCCGTAGTCCCCGCCCGCACCGTCCCGTAGCCCCCGCCCGCACCGTTCGTACCTCTTCGAAAGGCACAACGACGCCATGATGCTCCGCAACGCCGCCGGGCGCCGCACCGTCGCGAGCGCGGCCGCCGCCGTCTCGCTCGCCCTCGCCCTCACCGCCTGCTCCGGCACCACGAAGGACAGCCAGGACAACCAGGACGGCGGCGGTGCGAAGGCCGGCGGGGTGGCGAAGGCCGACCCGGACGCGCCGCTGAAGAAGAACCTGAAGCTCGCCTTCCTGCCGAAGCAGATCAACAACCCGTACGAGAAGATCGTCGACGAGGCGGGCATCGAGGCGGCGAAGGAGTTCGGCGGCACGGGCAAGGAGGTCGGCCCGTCCGATGCCGGGGCCTCCTCGCAGGTCTCCTACATCAACACCCTGATCCAGCAGCGCCAGGACGCGATCCTGCTCGCCGCCAACGACCCCAACGCGGTGTGCGGCCCGCTCAAGCAAGCCATGAAGAAGGACATCAAGGTCGTCGCGTACGACTCCGACACCGCGAAGGACTGCCGCCAGCTGTTCATCAACCAGGCCGGCTCCGAGGAGATCGGCCGCAGCCTGGTCCAGCACCTGGGCGAACAGCTCGGCTACCGGGGCAAGATCGCGATCCTGTCCGCCACCCAGAACGCGACGAACCAGAACACCTGGATCGAGTTCATGAAGGAAGAGCTCAAGCTGCCCAAGTACAAGGGCATGGAGCTGGTGAAGGTCGCGTACGGGGACGACGCGGACCAGAAGTCGTTCCAGCAGACCCAGGGCCTGATGCAGGCGTACCCCGACCTGAAGGGGATCATCTCGCCCACCACGGTCGGCATCGCGGCCGCCGCCCGCTATCTGAGCGACTCCTCGTACAAGGGCAAGGTCGTGCTCAACGGCCTCGGCACGCCGAACCAGATGCGCAAGTACGTCAAGGACGGCACCGTCGAGCAGTTCTCCCTGTGGAACCCGAAGGAGCTGGGCTACCTCGGCGCGTACGCGGCCGCCGCGCTGGCCTCCGGCCGGATCACCGGCGCCGAGGGAGAGACGTTCACGGCGGGCAGGCTCGGCGAGTACACGGTCGGCAAGGACGGCGAGGTCGTCCTCGGCGAGCCGACGGTGTTCGACGCGAAGAACATCGACCAGTTCACCTTCTGAGGGCTGTCACGGCTCCGGCGCGACGGTCGGCGGGCCCGACGGCTACAGCGCGACCGTCAGCAGGGCGCAGGCGGCGAGGGAGAAGACGGTGCGGACCCGGTGGAGGGTGTTCCAGCGGGACTCGAACGCCGTGCGGGCCGCGCTGTCGTCACCGCCCTCGGCGTCCGCGAGCGCCTTGTTCAGCGGGATGTTCCCGGCGATCGTGATCAGATGGCCGGCCACGGCGCAGGCCAGCCCGGCCACGACGACGGGCAGCCGCGACTCCCCGCCGACGCCGGAGACCAGCACCGCTACCGGAAGGGCGACCACTCCGAGGAACAGGACGAGGAAGACCGGCCCCGGAACCTTCTCGTTGAAGCGGCGCATCGCGGCCGTGAACTGTTCGTCCGGCAACGCCGCGAGTCCG
Organism: Streptomyces sp. TSRI0281; assembly: GCF_001905125.1. Lineage (GTDB taxonomy): Bacteria > Actinomycetota > Actinomycetes > Streptomycetales > Streptomycetaceae > Streptomyces. The sequence goes on from NZ_LWLE01000023.1 coordinate 222,561, forward strand.
GGCATGATCGCGATGAGGAACGTGAGCATGAAGCCCGCGTAGAGGCCGTTGACGATGGCGGAGAGCACCAGGAGCAGGGAGGTCATGGTGCACATCATGACGCGGAACGGCGGGCGGCACCGCCACCATTCCGCACGGCCGCACGCACCCGCCCGCCTTTCTCCCCGAAGCTCCCCGAAGTGCTCCGCAGCCCTCCGAAGCACGCCGAACCCCCCGACTGAGCCGGGACTTACCGAAGCACGCCGACCCCCGACCGAGCCGGGACCCGCCGGGACCCGCCGAGACCCGCCGGGACCCGTCGAAGTCCGCCTGGGCTCAGCCGATCTCGCCCTCGGCCGCGCCGTCCCCCTTCGGACCGTCGCCGCCCTTGAGCCGGTCCGCCCTGCCGATCGCGGTCGCCAGCTTCCGTACCGCGCTGTCCTCGGTCCCGTCCGCCAGCTTCGAGGCGCGGGAGGCGAGTTCGGACAGCCGGGGCATGCCCGGCAGCTCCCCGCCGCGCAGCGTCTCGGCGAAGTACGCGGCCACCGCCGTCACTTGGAGCCGTTCACCGGTGTCGCCCCACTGCGGGCCCTCGATCGACTGGCTCCGCACGGAGCCGGTCTCCTCGTGCGCCTCGCGGGTCCTGGGGTCGAGCCAGCGCACCGTGGCCGTCGCCACCCGCCCGGACGCGCCCTCCCGCAGCCGTACGGCGTAGAGCGCAGTCACCGTGTGGCCGGGGCCGACCTCGCCGCCGTCGACGCTGTCGTCGCGGAAGTCCTCGTCGGCGACCTTGCGGTTCTCGTAGCCGATGAGCCGGAACTGCTTGACGTTCTCGCGGTCGAAGGCGACCTGGGCCTTGGCGTCGCGGGCCCGCAGTTCCACATGGGCGGGCAGCTGGTCGACGAAGACCTTGCGCGCCTGGGTCTCGTCGGCGATGTACGTGGTGTTGCCGTCGCCCCTGTTGGTGAGGCGCTCCATCAGCGCGTCGCCGTAGTCGCTGCCGACCCCGACGCCGAAGAGCGTGATGCCGTGCTCGCGGCGTGCGTCGCCGATGCGTTCGAGGATCGCGTCGGCCTGGGTCTCGCCGGTGTTGGCGAGGGCGTCGGAGAGCAGCACGACGCGGTTGGTGGCGCCCTTGCGGTGCCCCTCGACCGCTTCCTCGTAGCCGCGCACGATGCCGGCCTCGACGTTGGTGGAGTCGGTCGGTTCCATCTCCTCGACCGCGTCGCGGATCTTGGTCCGGTTGCCCCGGAGGCGGGTCATCGGCAGCCGGGTCTCGGCCTCGTCGCTGAAGGTGACCAGGGAGACCGCGTCGTCGTCGCGCAGTTCGTCGGTGAGGATCGTCAGCGACTTCTTCGCCAGGTCGAGACGGCCCGGCTCGGCCATGGACCCGGAGATGTCGACGACGAACGTGAGGGCGGCGGGCGGGCGTTCACTGCTGGGCGCGGCGGCCCTGGTGGCCAGGCCGACCCGGACGAGCGACCAGTCACCGGCCCCCTTTCCGGAGCCGTCCCCGGACTCCCCGCCGGCCCGCGCCCCGTCGACGGTCACCGAGAAGCCGTTGCCCTTCGGCCGCTCGTAGCCCTGGCGGAAGCTGTTGACGAACTCCTCGGGCCGTACGGTCCCGGGATCCGGCAGTCTGCCGTCGCCCAGGGTGCGGCGCGCGTAGCCGTAGCTGGCGGTGTCCACGTCCAGGGCGAAGGTGGACAGATAGTCGGGCGTCGCGATGTCCCGCCGCTTCTCGGCCGCCCCGTCCCCCTTCGCGGCGCCGTCGGGCGCCGCGGAGGGGGCGGCCGGGGCGGGCTGTCCCCCGCCGGTCGACCCCGGCTCCTTCCGGGCGGCGGACTGGCGGTCGGCGGTCGTCGCCCCGTCCGTTCCGCCGCTGCAGCCGGTGATCAGCATTCCGCCCGCCAGCAGCAGTGCGGCTGCCCGTGTCCGGTGTTTCATCGCTACCCCCACGTCGTCGACATCTGTGAATGTGACGTACGAGGTGGCCGAAGGGAGCCGACGAACGCGTTGCAGAACAGTCTCGAAGCTGCAACGACGGACGGCTACGAGGGCCCGGACCTGCGGAACATCAGGTTCAGGACACGATGTCCTTACGGCTGAACCCGCGGAAGGCCAACGCGAACAGAATCAGGGCATACGTCACCGAGACCGCCGCGCCCTTCACCATCCCGCCCCACTCCAGCTCCGGCTGGAGCGCGTCCGCCCACGCGAACTGCCAGTGCGCGGGCAGGAAGTCGCGCCAGGAGCCGAGCGCGGTGACGGCGTCCAGCACATTGCCGACGATGGTCAGACCGACCGCGCCGCCGACCGCGCCGAGGGGGGCGTCCGTCTTCGTCGACAGCCAGAACGCCAGGGCGGCGGTGACCAGTTGGGAGACGAAGACGAACGCCACGACGAGCGCGAGACGCGGCACCGTGTCACCGGTCGCCAGCGCTCCCCCGGTGGGCAGTTCGAGCGGCCCCCAGCCGTACGCCGCGGCCCCCGCCGCCAGCGCGACGACCGGCAGCAGCACCATCGCGGCCAGGCTGAAGCCGAGCGCGACGACGAGCTTGCTCCACAGCAGCCGCATCCGGGGCACGGGCGCGGCGAGCAGATAGCGCAGCGAGGACCAGCCGGCCTCGGAGGCGACGGTGTCCCCGCAGAACAGGGCGACCGGGACCACCAGCAGGAACCCGGCCGAGACGAACAGGCAGGTCGCGGCGAAGTTCGCGGCGGACGCGGTCGCGGTGTCCATCAGGGTGAGCCGGCCGCCGCCGTCGGGTCCGCCGTCCGGTGTGCCGCCGATCGCGAAGGCGATGATCAGGATGAACGGCAGCGCGGCCAGCACCCCGCCCATCAGCAGGGTGCGGCGCCTGCGCAGTTGCCGCAACGCCTCGACGCGCAGCGGCAGGGTGTGCCGGGCGCGGTAGCCGGGGGCCTCGACGGCCTCGGCCGCCTCCCGGACGTCGGCTGCGGAGCTCATGCGGTTCCTCCGGAGATGAGGGTGAGGAAGGCGTCCTCCAGGCGGCGGTGCGGCCCGACGCCCGTGACCGGGACGTCCAGCCGGACGAGTTCGGTGACGAGCCGGGAGGCGGTGGCGCCGTCGAGCCGGACGAGCAGCCCGCGCCCGTCGTCGGTCCGGACGGCGGAGCCGATGCCGGGCAGTGCGGAGACCTTCTCCACGAGCGGCTCGGCCACGTCCTCGGCGGTGGTGACGAGCAGCATGTCGCCGGAGCCGGTGATCTCGGCGACCGGGCCGGCCTGGACGAGCCGCCCCCGGTCCATGACGACGAGGTGGGTGCAGGACTGTTCGACCTCGGACAGCAGGTGGCTGGAGACGATGACGGTCCGTCCTCCGGCCGCGTACCGGATCATCACGTCCCGCATCTCCCGGATCTGGGGCGGGTCGAGTCCGTTGGTCGGTTCGTCCAGGATGAGCAGGTCCGGCATCCCGAGCATGGCCTGGGCGATGGCGAGCCGCTGCCGCATGCCCTGCGAGTACGTGCGCACGGCGCGGGCCAGGGCGTCGCCGAGTCCGGCGATCTCCAGGGCGTCGTCGATGTGCGAGTGCTCGGCGGGGCGGCCGGTGGCCTGCCAGTACAGCTCCAGGTTGGCGCGCCCGGACAGATGCGGCAGGAAGCCCGCCCCTTCGACGAACGCCCCGACGCGGGACAGCACGGGTGCGCCGGGCCGGATGGCCTGGCCGAAGACGCGGATCTCGCCCTCGTCGGGTGTGATGAGGCCCATCAGCATGCGCAGGGTGGTGGTCTTGCCCGCGCCGTTCGGCCCGAGGAGTCCGAGCACCTGCCCCTTCTCCACCTGGAAGGACAGCTCGCGGACGGCGTACCGGTCGGCGGACTTGGCGTACTTCTTGGACAGGCCGGTGATCCGGAGCGGTACGTCGGTGAGCGCGGGGTCGGGGGCCGGGGTCGCGGTGCGGCGGCGTGCGGTGAGCAGCAGCGCGGCGGCGATGACGAGGGCGGCGGCCGGGAGTCCCCAGGTCCACCACGGGAGGGCGGAGGACGCGGTCCTGACGGCGGGCGCGGTGGGGACGGTCAGCGGTCCGTCCGTGCTCACGGTGTACATCGTGGGCTCGGCCGGTGAGGCGTAGCCGAGGTCGGTCGCCGACAGGACGAGGCGCAGCCGGTGCCCGGAGTCGAATGCGTGGTCGACGGCGGGCAGGGTCAGCTCGACCGGCCTGCCCTGCTGTGCGGGGGTGATCCGGTAGGGGGCGACGAGCTGGGAGGGCAGTACCTGCTGCTTGCCGTCCGGCGACACGTCGTACACCTTGCCGAACAGCACGGCGTCGCTGCCCTCTCCGGCCTTGACGTTCACCCGCACCGTGGGTGTTCCGGTGACCCGCACGGAGGTGCCGAGCGGGGCGGAGTCGAAGCGTGCGTGCTGGCCCGGGAAGTCGATCGACAGCCCGACGCCGAGCGAGGAGAGCCGGGAGAGCCCGCCGCCCACGCCGGGCACGGCGGAGATGGCGGGCGGACTGGCCCCGGCAGGATTGCGGAACGTCTGCGTCCGCCCGTCGAGCCCGAACTCCCGGCCGCCGCCGCGCAGTCCCGGGTAGGTGTCGCCGCTCGCCCCGCGCTGGAGGGCGGCGCCGTCGGTGGAGTCGATTCCTCCGGTACGGGTGACCCGGAAGGCGGGCCCGGTGCCGGCGCCCTTGTCGTCCTTGAGATAGCGGTCGAACCAGTCGCCGATCCGGTTCTGGATCCGGTCGCCCTCCCGGTCGCCGCCGTCGTGCCCGCCCGCGATCCAGTCGACGGACACGGGGGCGCCGTTGGCCTTGATCGCCTTCGCCATGGCGTCGGCCTGGCCGAGCGGGAAGAGGGAGTCGCTCTGCCCCTGCACGACGAGCGAGGGCACGTCGATGCGGTCGGCGACGGCGACCGGTGACCGCGCGGTCAGCAGTTCGCGAGCGGCCTCGTCCGGCTTCCCGCTGACGGCGACCCGCTCGTACATCTCGCAGAGCTGCTTCTCGAACTTCTCGCAGCCGCCGCCCGAGGTGACGAAGATCCCGGCCCAGAGCTTCTTGAACACCCCGTCGGGGAAGAGCGCTTCGGCGAGGTTCCAGTAGGTGATGACGGGGGCGATGGCGTCGACGCGCCGGTCGTACCCGGCGGCGAGCAGCGAGACGGCCCCGCCGTAGGAGGACCCGGTGACTCCGACGCGGGGGTCGCCCTTGCCGTCGAGTTCGACCTCGGGCCGGGCGGCGAGCCAGTCGATGAGCCCGGAGACGTCCTTGACCTCGCGGTCGGGGGCGTTCAGCGAGATCTCCCCGCCGGACTTCCCGAACCCGCGGGCGGACCAGGTCAGCACGGCGTACCCGTCGCCCGCCAGCTTCTCGGCCTGGGCCCGCACATCGGCCTTGCTGCCGCCGAAGCCGTGCCCGATGAGCACGGCGGGCCGGCGCTGCGAACCGCCGGAGGTGAAGTACGACGTGTCGACGGACACCCCGTTCATCCGCATCATCCGGTCCTCGCGGTGCACGGCCGGCGCACTGTCGTCGGCCACCGCGGTCCAGGTACCGGCACCCGCGAGCACGACGAGCGCGGCGACGACCGCGGCCCACCGGCCACGTCTACGGGGCAGTCGGCGCCGCCATCGAGAAGTAGGGGTCTCCATGTCTACGACCCTAAACGGATGGTGCCACCGCTCACGGTGCCGCCGGGGGGAGGTACCGGGCCTCCCTGAGAGGTACGGGGCGCGGGCGTCGTACTCCGGACGCGGTACACGGGCCGTATCCGGCCTCTCCGGCGATCACCGGAGCCCCCTTCCTCCGGCCCGCCCTCGGGATACCCTTGAGCACCGGACAACCCGGTGGCGGAGGCCGCCTGCGGCCTGGCACCCTGCCCCCATGGATCACCCCGACGGCTCGGGCCTGGACCGGGAACTCGCCAACAGCGCCCGCAGGTCCCGCCTCCTGGACGACCAGGCTCCGCCCGACACGGTACGGGTCCCGACGGACGGCCGGCCCGTCCCGGAGATCGCGGCCGAGGTGCTGGCGGTCACGGGCTGGTCCGCGGCTCCGGACGGGGCGCGCTGAGCCCCACGAGCGGCGTCTCCTCCGGCAGCAGCCCGGCCGCCCTGTCCTGCTCCCCCGCCCGGAGAAGCCCGTGGATCTCGTGCGCGAGCGGGGTCACGTCCCGGACGGCCACGATCCACTCATCGGCGTACCGCCCCGCCGCCTCACCGCTCAGCCCCAGTTGGAGGGAGCGGTACGGGAGCGGGTTGAGGTGCAGGTCGCGCTCGGGGTCCCACTGCACGCGTGCGGGCGCACGCCGCAGGCTCCGCCGCCAGTCCGCCCGATCGGGGTGAACGCCCCGTACATAGTGCGAGAGTTCGGCGTTCTCCAGCGCCCAGGCGAAGCCGTCGCGGGTGATCTCGACGGCGAGAACGGTCTCCTGCCCCTCCTTCGCGCCCCAGCCGCAGCGATACATCATCCACAGGAAGCTGGGCTTGATCCACGTCATACGGTCCCGCTTCCAGGCACCGGGAAACCGCCCGTCCCGCGCGGCGGGCAGCCCGATGGCGGGCCGGTACGCCTGGTAGACGGTGACGGTGGAGGCGGTGTGGCGGGCGCGGATCTCGTAGCGGGGTGTCGCGTTCATGACGCCCAGGGTGCGGGAGCCCGGCGCCGGGCCGCACCTCGTTTTCCCCGCCGACGCGCGAGGGCCCCGTCGGCCGCGGCCGACGGGGCCGGAAGGCCGGGGTTCAGTGGTTGCGGGGGAAGCCCAGGTCCACGCCCGAGGGGGCGTCCGCCGGGTCGGGCCAGCGGGTGGTGACGACCTTGCCGCGGGTGTAGAAGTGCACGCCGTCGTTGCCGTAGATGTGGTGGTCGCCGAAGAGCGAGTCCTTCCAGCCGCCGAAGGAGTGGTAGCCCACCGGCACCGGGATCGGCACATTGACGCCGACCATGCCGGCCTCGATCTCCAGCTGGAAGCGGCGGGCCGCTCCGCCGTCGCGGGTGAAGATCGCGGTGCCGTTGCCGAACGGCGAGGCGTTCATCAGGGCCACGCCCTCGTCGTACGAGTCCACGCGCAGGACGCACAGGACCGGACCGAAGATCTCGTCCTTGTACGCGTCGGAGTCGGTGGAGACGTTGTCCAGGAGCGAGAGGCCGATCCAGTGGCCGTCCTCGAAGCCCTCCACCGTGTGGCCGGTGCCGTCGAGGACCACGTCGGCGCCCTGGGCGGCGGCGCCCGTGACGTAGGAGGCGACCTTGTCGCGGTGGGCGGCGGTGATCAGGGGGCCCATCTCGGACGCGGGGTCGTTGCCGGGGCCGATCTTGATCTTCTCGGCGCGCTCGCGGATCTTGGCCACCAGTTCGTCGCCGATCGCGCCGACCGCGACGACCGCCGAGATCGCCATGCAGCGCTCGCCCGCGGAGCCGTACGCGGCCGAGACCGCCGCGTCGGCCGCGGCGTCCAGGTCGGCGTCCGGCAGGACGAGCATGTGGTTCTTCGCGCCGCCGAGCGCCTGGACGCGCTTGCCATTGGTGGAGGCCGTGGTGTGGATGTAGCGGGCGATCGGAGTGGAGCCGACGAAGGAGACCGCGGCCACGTCCGGGTGGGCCAGCAGGCCGTCGACCGCGGTCTTGTCGCCGTGCAGGACGTTCAGGACGCCGTCGGGCAGGCCCGCCTCGGCGGCCAGTTCGGCCAGCAGGTTGGCGGCCGACGGGTCCTTCTCGCTGGGCTTCAGCACGAACGTGTTGCCGCACGCGATGGCCAGCGGGAACATCCACATCGGCACCATGGCCGGGAAGTTGAACGGCGTGATGCCCGCGACGACACCGATCGACTGGCGGATCGAGGAGACGTCGACCCGGCTGGAGACCTGGGTGGACAGCTCGCCCTTGAGCTGGGTGGTGATGCCGCAGGCCAGCTCGACGATCTCCAGACCGCGGGCGACCTCGCCCAGCGCGTCGGAGTGCACCTTGCCGTGCTCGGCGGTGATCAGCGCGGCGATGTCGTCGCGGTGGGCGTCCAGCAGCGCGCGGTAGCGGAACAGGATCGCGGTGCGGGTGGAGAGCGAGGACGTGCCCCACGTCCCGTACGCGGCCTTCGCGGCGGCGACCGCGGCGTCCACCTCTTCGACCGAGGCGAGCGCGACCCGGGTGGTGACGGCACCGGTGGCCGGGTCGGTGACCGGGCCGTAGTTGCCCGACGTGCCCTCGACGGTCTTGCCACCGATCCAGTGGTCGACGGTCTTCGTCATTGCGTACTCCTTCATGCTTTCAGAGGTGGCGGCGTCGGGCTGCGACGTGGCGGTCGTACTCTTCGCGGGCCTTGACCGCGGACGAGCGGGTCGCGGTCTCGGCTACCGGAACATCCCACCACGCCTGTGCCGGAGGGGGGCCCGACACTGTGTCGGGCGTTTCGGTCTCGACGTAGACACAAGTGGGACGGTCCGAGTCGCGGGCCGCCGCGAGCGCTTCCCGCAGGTCGTCCACGGTGGCGGCGCGCAGCACCCGCATCCCGAGGGAGGCCGCGTTGGCCGCGAGATCGACGGGCAGCGGGGCCCCGGTGAAGCCGCCTTCGGCGTCCTTCTGGCGGTAGGCCGTGCCGAGGCGTTCCCCGCCGACGGACTCGGAGAGCCCGCCGATGGAGGCGTAACCGTGGTTCTGGAGGATGACGACCTTGATGGGCAGGCCCAGCTGTACGGCGGTGACGATTTCGGTGGGGTTCATCAGATACGTACCGTCGCCGACGAGCGCCCAGACCGGGCGGCCGGGGGCGGCGAGCTGCACGCCGATCGCGGCCGGGATCTCGTAGCCCATGCAGGAGTAGCCGTACTCGACGTGGTACTGGTCCCGGGAGCGGGTGCGCCACAGCTTGTGCAGGTCGCCGGGGAGCGAGCCGGCCGCGTTGATCAGGATGTCGTCCTCGGTGACCAAGGCGTCGAGCAGGCCGAGTACCTGGGCCTGGGTGGGGCGCGCGCCGGGGGCCGGGGTGGCGAGGGCGGCGTCCACCCGGTGCTCCCAGCGCTCCTTGGCGTCGGTGTACGCGGTCTCGTACGCCGGGTCGACCCGGTAGCCGCGCCCGGCGAGGGCCTCGCCGAGCGCTTCGAGGGAGGTGCGGGCGTCGGCCACGAGGGGCAGCGCGGCCAGTTTGTGGGCGTCGAAGCCCGTGATGTTGAGGTTGAGGAAGCGGACCGCCGGGTCGGCGAAGAGCGTGCCGGAGGCGGTCGTGAAGTCGGAGTAGCGGGTGCCGATCCCGATCACCAGGTCCGCGGCGCGGGCCAGTTCGTCGGCGGTGGCGGTGCCGGTGTGGCCGATGCCGCCGACATCGGCCGGGTGGTCGTGGCGCAGGGACCCCTTGCCCGCCTGGGTGGAGGCGACCGGGATGCGGGTGGACGCGGCGAAGGCGGCGAGGGTCTCCTCGGCGGCGCTGTGGCGGACGCCGCCGCCCGCGACGATCAGGGGGCGCCGGGCGGTGCGCACCGCCCGTACCGCCTGCTCCAGTTCGTACGCGTCGGGTGCGGGCCTGCGCACGTGCCAGACCCGCTCCGCGAAGAACTCCCCCGGCCAGTCGTACGCCTGCGCCTGCACGTCCTGCGGCAGCGCGAGGGTGACCGCCCCCGCCGTGGCCGGGTCGGTGAGGGTCCGCATCGCCTGGAGCGCGGCGGGGATCAGCGCCTCGGGGCGGGTGATGCGGTCGAAGTAGCGCGAGACGGGGCGCAGGCAGTCGTTGACCGAGACATCGCCCGCCTGCGGGACTTCTAGCTGCTGGAGTACGGGGTCGGCGGGCCGGGTCGCGAAGGTGTCGCCGGGGAGGAGGAGCACGGGCAGGTGGTTGACGGTGGCCAGCGCGGCGCCGGTGACGAGGTTGGTGGCGCCGGGGCCGATGGACGTGGTGACGGCGTGCGCGGAGAGCCGGCCGGACTGGCGGGCGTACCCGACGGCGGCGTGCACCATGGCCTGCTCGTTGCGCCCCTGGAGGTACGGCATACGGGAACCGGTCTCCAGCAGGGCCTGGCCGATTCCGGCGACGTTGCCGTGGCCGAAGATGCCCCAGGTGGCGTCGATCAGCCGCTGCCGCCGGCCGTCGCGCTCGGTGTACTGGCGGGCCAGGAACGCGACCAGGGCCTGAGCCGTGGTCAGCCTGCGGGTGCTGCGGTCGCTCCGTGACGTCACTGGGCATCCTCCGGGCCGTAGAGCGGGAGTCGGGGGTCCACGGGCTGGTCCGGCCAGGTGTCCCGGATCCAGCCGTGGTCGGGGTGGTCGCGGATCAGCCATTCGCGCTGCTGCCCCGGACCCGCCATCACGTTCAGGTAGTACAGGGTGCGGCCGGGGGGCGCGATGGACGGGCCGTGCCAGCCGTCGGGGATGAGGACCGCGTCGCCGCTGCGGACCTCGGCCAGGACGTCCGTACCGCCCTCGCGGGACGGGGACACCCGGTGGTAGCCGAGCCCGTCCTTCTCCACCTCGAAGTAGTAGATCTCCTCCAGCACCGACTCCACGCCCGGCCGGTGCTCGTCGTGCTTGTGGGGTGGGTACGAGGACCAGTTGCCACCGGGTGTGAGGACTTCGACGGCGATGAGCCGGTCGCAGTCGTACGTGTCGGCCGCGGCGAAGTTGTTGACCTGGCGCGAGCAGTTCCCGGTGCCGCGCAGTTCGACGGGTACCTCCGGCGCGGGGCCGTAGCGAGCGGGGAGTCGTCGCTCGCACTTCGCTCCTGCCAGGGCGAAGCGGCCTCCTGCGCCGGAGGCGATCTGTGCGTGGGCGTCACGCGGTAGATACGCGAAATCGGTCACACCGCTGAACACGCTTTCCCGGCCCAGCAGTTCAAAGATCTCACCTGCCGTCTGCACCGTACAGCCACCGGTCAACGGCAGAACGATCCATTCGCTCTCCCCGGTGACAAGCGTGTGAACACCTCCGGGCTCCAGTTCCAGTACCCGCAGGCTCGACCAGCCCCAGCCGGCGCTCTTCGGGTCGATGTCGAGGGCGTAGGGGCCGCGCGCCGCGCTGCCGGCCCGCACATGAAGATCGCGCACCTGGCCGTCGTGCGCTTGGGGGTCGTGCATCTGGGGGTCGTGGTGCCGGTCGTGGTCGCGGTGCGTCGTCGTCATGCCCGGTTCCTACCCTTCGGCACCCGTCTACAGCAGCGATACGGCCGTGTCGACGGCCGCGGCCACGTCGCCGTCGACCGGGTAGAGCAGTGAACGCCCCACCACCAGCCCCTGCACGGTCGGCAGCCGCAGCGCCGTGCGCCATTTCCCGTACGCCGCGTCGAGGTCGTCGCCCACCTCGCCGCCGAGCAGGACGGCGGGCAGCGTCGAGGTCTCCATCACCCGGGCCATGTCGTCGGGGTTCTCGGTGACCGGGACCTTGAGCCATGTGTACGCGGAGGTGCCCGCGAGCCCGGAGGCGATGGCGATGGAGGTGGTGACGGCGGCGGCGGCGAGGTCGGTGCGCAGCCTGCCGTCGACGCGGTGGCAGAGGAACGGTTCGACGAAGACGGGCAGCCGGTGCGCGGCCATGGCGTCGATGGTGCGGGCGGCGGTGTGGAGGGTGTCGAGGGAGCCGGGGTCGTCGTGGTCGATGCGCAGCAGCAGTTTGCCCGCGTCGAATCCCTGCCGTGCCAGGTCGATGGGGCGGTGGCCGGTGAAACGGTCGTCCAGCTCGAAGGCGGCGCCCGCCAGCCCGCCGCGGTTCATGGAACCGATGACGACCTTGTCCTCCAGGGCGCCGAGCAGCAGGAGGTCGTCGAGGACGTCGGCGGAGGCGAGGACCCCGTCGACTCCCGGCCGGGAGAGCGCGAGGCAGAGCCGTTCGAGGAGCTCGAAACGGTTGGCCATGGCGAGTTCGCGGTTGCCGACGGCGAGGGCGCCGCGTGCCGGATGGTCCGCGGCGATGATCATCAGCCGTCCGCCGGTACGGATGAGGGGGCGACGCAGTCGCCGGGCGGCGGCCTCGGCGACCGCCTCGGGGTGGTGCGCCCGCAACCGCACGAGGTCGGAGACGGAGGCGGCGGACGCGGTGGGGCCGGCGGGAGTGGCGGGGTTCGGGGGCGGCGTCATGGGGTGGCTCCGGTGGGGGATGCGCCGGTGGGGGGTGGTTCGGTCGGAGGCGGTTCGGTCGGAAGCGCGCCGGGCGCTCCGACCGCGCCGTCGGCCAGGGCCTGTTCCACCTCGTACGGGTACGGCATCGCGGACGAGCAGGCGAGGCGGGAGGCGACGATGGCCCCGGCGGCATTGGCGTACCGCATGATGCGTTCGATCTCCCATCCGGCGAGCAGCCCGTGGCACAGCGCCCCGCCGAACGCGTCCCCGGCGCCGAGGCCGTTGACGACCCGTACGGGCAGGGGCGGGACATCGGCGGTGGTCCCGTCGCGGTGCACGGCGAGGACACCCTTCGGGCCCTGCTTGACGACGGCGAGTTCCACCCCGGCCGCGAGCAGGGCGCGGGCCGCCGCGTACGGCTCGCGCTCACCCGTCGCGACGGCGCACTCGTCGAGGTTGCCGACGGCCACGGTGGCGTGGGCGAGCGCCTCGCGGTAGCGGGCGGGCGCGACGGAACTGTGGTCGCCGCCGTCCCAGAACATGGGGCGCCAGTCGAGGTCGAAAACGGTGGCCGTACGGGAACGGGAGGCGGGGGCGGGTCCGCCGTCCGCACCCGCGCCGTCCGCACCCGCGCTGCGGGCCCGCAGCGCGGCGAGGGTCGAGGCGCGGCTCGGTTCGGCGCTGAGCCCGGTGCCGGTCATCCAGAAGATCCGGGCATCGCGCACCGCGTCCAGGTCGAGTTCCGGTTCCCGGATCTCCAGATCGGGCGCCTTGGGCTGCCGGTAGAAGTAGAGCGGGAAGTGGTCCGGCGGGAAGATCTCGCAGAATGTGACCGGGGTCGGGTACTCCTCGACGGCGCTCACCCATCGGTCGTCGACGCCGAACTCCCGCAGCTGATGGTGGAGATACTCGCCGAAGGCGTCCTGCCCGGTACGGGTGATCACGGCCGTCCGGCGGCCCAGGCGCGCGCCCGCCACGGCGACGTTGGTCGGGGAGCCGCCGAGGAACTTCCCGAAGGTGTCGACCCGCGCGAGTGATACGCCGGTCTGCAACGGGTAGATGTCCACCCCGATCCGCCCCATGGTGATCACGTCGTACGGCTCAGGCATACGTATCCCTTCGGCCCGCTGCACCCGCTCCGACCGCACCCGCCCTGTCCCGCCGCCGTCCGGCCGCGACCGGACGGCTGGTCCCAGGTCTAGCCCTCCCCCGGAGCCCTGTCAACATTTTGTCCGGACATTCGGACGAACTCTTGACACCTTTGCGCGAGGGCCGGAGGGTGGGCGATATGACCGCCTCCGCACCGTCTCCGGCCCGCATCCGTATCGGCTCGGCACCCGATTCCTGGGGGGTGTGGTTCCCCGAGGACCCACGGCAAGTGCCCTGGCACCGCTTCCTCGACGAGGTCTCCGAGGCCGGTTACGAGTGGATCGAGCTCGGGCCGTACGGCTATCTGCCCACCGATCCGGCCCGGTTGGCGGACGAGACCCGCAGCCGCGGGCTCTCGGTGTCGGCGGGCACCGTCTTCACCGGATTGCACCACGGGCCGGACGTCTGGGACCGGACCTGGGCGCATGTCGCGGAGATCGCGGCGCTCACCCGGGCCATGGGCGCGGAGCATCTGGTGGTCATCCCGTCCTTCTGGCGCGACGACCGGACGGGCGAGGTGCTGGAGGACCGCACCCTCACCGCGGCCCAGTGGCGCGATCTCACCACCCAGACCGAGCGGCTGGGCCGCGAGGTGCGGGAACGCTACGGGCTGCGGATCGTCGTGCACCCGCACGCGGACACCCATATCGACGGCGAGGAGAACGTGAACCGCTTCCTCGACGCCACCGACCCCGATCTGGTCTCGCTCTGCCTGGACACGGGGCATTACGCGTACTGCGGCGGGGACAGCGTCAAGCTCATCGAGACGTACGGGGAGCGCATCGGCTACCTCCACCTCAAGCAGGTCGACCCCGCGATCCTGGCCGTGGTCGTGGCGGACGAGGTGCCGTTCGGCCCGGCCGTGGCACGCGGCGTGATGTGCGAGCCGCCGGGCGGGGTGCCCGCGCTGGGGCCGGTCCTGGAGGCTGCCCGCACGCTGGACGCCGAGTTGTTCGCGATCGTCGAGCAGGACATGTATCCGTGCCCCCCGGACAAGCCGTTCCCGATCGCGCGCCGCACCCGCGACTACCTCCGCTCCTGCGGCACGCCCCGGCGCCCCCTCTGACACCCCGTCGCGGGTAGCGCCCCACGGTCCGGGGCCGTGGGGGCCGCTTCCGGTGCGGCTCAGACCCCCGTACGGCCGTCGATGCGCTCGCGGACGAGGTCGGCGTGGCCGCAGTGGCGGGCGTACTCGCCGATCATGTGGGTGTAGATCCAGCGCAGCGTGACCCGCCCGCCCATGAAGGGGCTGGTGTCGCCGAGCGCACGGGCGGCGCAGTTCTCCCGGGCGCGGCCGATCTCGGCCTGCCATGCGGACAACGCCCGCTCATAGGTGGCCCCTTCGTCGAGGACGAAGCCGCCGTCGGCACCCTGCCCGTCCGCTTTGGCTTCGGCCTCGGCCTGCGAGGTGAAGACCGGCGGCGCGTCCTCCTCGGCCAGGACCCGGCGGAACCAGTTCCGTTCGACCTCCGCCATGTGCTGGACGAGGCCGAGCAAGGTGATCGGAGAGGGCGCCGTGGACGCCTCCCGCAGCCGCTCCTCGTCCAGACCGTCGCATTTCTGGGCGAGCGTGGTGCGGTAGAAGTCGAGCCAGCTCTCCAGGGAGATCCGCTCATCGGCGTCCATGGGGGGCATGGGGCGTTCGGATGTGCTCATGGTCATCAGCCTGGCACGCGGGTCCGACAACGCCCTCCGACCAGGGGAATCCGGAGAGTCCGGGGAGTCCGCGTCATTCCGCCACAGAAATTCCCATTCGTCATACATATCTCCGTTACATGGGTGTTTCGTCACAAGTGCTCAACAGACCCACCCCACCTGCCGCTCAACGGCGTTCAACGAGCCACAGGCTTTGGGAGAAAGCGCGGGGGCGCACCGAGAAAACACGGAGCAGTACAGAGAGGTGTCACTGATGACGGACAGAACACTGTGGTCCTACAAGGACATTGCCGGGCACATCCAGGTCCGGCCGGACACCGTTCGCTCGTATCGCAAGCACGGTCTCCTTCCCGCGCCCGACCATGTGCGGAACGGCAAGCCCTACTGGTACGGGGACACCGTCCACGCCTGGATCGCCGCCCGCCCCCGCAACCGGAGCCGCTGACGTCGGGCCCCCTCAGCCCGCCGCCGGTTCGATGATCGTCACGCCCGCCCCACGCGCCGTGCCCATGGCGCCAGTTGACCACGGAGGCACCGATGGCCTCGACCACTCCGGCGAGCTCGTGTCCGGGTACGTGCGGGAGGGGGATGTCCGGGTCGTGGCCCATCCAGCCGTGCCGGTCGCCGCGGCACAGCCCCGTGGCCTCGACCCGCACCACCACTCCCTGCGCGGAGGGGACGGGATCCGGCAGCTCCCGTATCCGAGCCTCCTGCCCGAACTCCTCGACGGTGATCACCGTGGCCGCCCTGATCTGGCTGCGCTCACGGGCACGGAGTTCACGCCGAGGACACGAGGCTCGCATTTATACCCCCTAGGGGTATAGTGTAGGTGCATGAGGACACCGGGTTTCCCGGTGGCCCCTCATGTCACGTCCTTTGTGTTTACCGAAGAGGAGAACGTCATGTCTGCCGAGACCGAGACCCCCCAGGCCACCGGCTCCTGCTGCACGCCCGCCGGGACCCGCAACGACGGAGCGTCCGACGTTCAGGCCGGTGCGGTCACCGCCGTGTACCAGGTGAAGGGCATGACCTGCGGCCACTGCGAGGGCTCCATCGCCGAGGAGATCTCCGGTATCGAGGGTGTCACCTCGGTGAAGGCCGTCGCCTCCACCGGCCGGGTGACCGTCTCCTCCCTGGCCCCGCTGGCCGAGGACGCCGTCCGCGCCGCCGTGGACGAGGCGGGCTACGAGCTGGTCGGCACCGCCGCCTGAGATGGGCGCCGCAGGGCGCCTCCCGGGGCGCC
This sequence comes from Streptomyces sp. TSRI0281, assembly GCF_001905125.1. Lineage (GTDB taxonomy): Bacteria > Actinomycetota > Actinomycetes > Streptomycetales > Streptomycetaceae > Streptomyces. The sequence continues at coordinate 238,591 of NZ_LWLE01000023.1, forward strand.
CACCACCGCATTGCCGTCGGGCCGGGCCCACCAGCACATACTGGTGGGGTACGGCCCGACCTGCGTGACCCAGGAGTGCGGACATGGCCAGCACCACAGCCCCCGAGGCTCCGACCCCGGACGCCTCCGAGGCCGAGCTCATGATCGGCGGAATGACCTGCGCGTCCTGCGCAGCCCGCGTCGAGAAGAAGCTCAACCGGATGGACGGCGTCACCGCCACGGTCAATTACGCGACCGAGAAGGCGCGCGTCACCTTCGGCGAGGGGACGGAGGTGGCGGACCTCGTCGCCACGGTCGAGAAGACCGGCTACACCGCCCTCCCGACCCGGACGACGGCCCCCGCTCCCGCCCCCGCCCCGTCACCATCGGCCGCACCCCGCACCGATGAGGCCGAGGAGTCCGGAGGGACGGGTGGGGCCGGCGATGCGGCCGGAGAGCCCGACGGCTCCGCGGATGCCCCGGACACCACCGATGCGGCGGATGCCGCCCTGGCCTCGCTCCGTCAGCGCCTCGTCGTCTCCGCCGTCCTCGCCCTCCCCGTCGTCCTGCTCGCCATGATCCCCGGCCTCCAGTTCGACAACTGGCAGTGGCTCTCCCTCACCCTCGCCGCCCCCGTCGTCCTCTGGGGCGGGTTCCCCTTCCACCGCGCCACCTGGACCAATCTGCGGCACGGCGCGGCCACCATGGACACGCTGGTCTCCGTCGGCACGCTCGCCGCCTTCGGCTGGTCGCTGTGGGCCCTGTTCTTCGGGCAGGCCGGCATGCCCGGCATGCGGCACGGCTTCGACCTCACCGTCTCGCGCGCCGACGCGTCCTCGACGATCTACCTGGAGGTCGCGGCCGGGGTCGTCACCTTCATCCTGCTGGGCCGCTATCTGGAGGCGCGCTCCAAGCGGAAGGCCGGTGCGGCGCTGCGGGCGCTGATGCACCTGGGCGCCAAGGATGCGGCGGTGCTCAGGGACGGCAGGGAGGTACGTGTCCCGGTCGGCCGGCTCGTCGTCGGGGACCGTTTCGTCGTCCGCCCCGGCGAGAAGATCGCCACCGACGGCACCGTGGTCGACGGCCGGTCCGCCGTGGACGCCGCCATGCTCACCGGGGAGTCCGTCCCCGTCGACGTGGCCGTCGGCGACTCCGTCACCGGGGCCACGGTGAACGTCTCGGGCCGGCTCGTCGTGGAGGCGACCCGGATCGGCGCCGACACCCAGCTCGCCCGGATGGCGAAGCTGGTCGAGGACGCCCAGAACGGGAAGGCCGAGGTGCAGCGCCTCGCCGACCGGATCTCCGCCGTCTTCGTCCCCGTGGTGCTGGTGATCGCCGTGGGCACGCTGATCGCCTGGCTGCTGATCACCGACGATGTGACGGCCGCGTTCACCGCCGCCGTCGCCGTCCTGATCATCGCCTGCCCCTGCGCCCTCGGACTCGCCACCCCGACCGCCCTCATGGTCGGCACCGGACGCGGCGCCCAGCTCGGCATCCTCATCAAGGGACCCGAAGTCCTCGAAACCACCCGCCGCGTCGACACCATCGTCCTCGACAAGACCGGCACCGTCACCACCGGCAAAATGACACTCCTCGCCGTCCACACCGCCGAAGGCACCACCCAAACCGACGTCCTGCGCCTCGCCGGAGCCCTGGAACACTCCTCCGAACACCCCATCGCCCAAGCCGTCGCCGCCGGAGCCACCGCCCAGGTCGGCGAACTCCCCACCCTCGAGGACTTCACCAACGTCCCCGGACTCGGAGTCCAGGGCATCGTCGAGGGTCGTTCCGTCCTCGTCGGCCGCCCGAAACTGCTCGCCGAGGCCGGGATCGCCCTCCCGCCGGACCTGTTCACCGCGTTGACGGACGCCGCGGAGCAGGGACGTACCGCCATCGCCGTCGCCTGGGACGGCGGGGCGCGGGCCGTGCTCACGATCGCCGACGCGGTCAAGGACGGCAGCGCGGACGCCGTCGCCGAGCTGCGCGGACTGGGCCTCAGGCCCGTCCTGCTGACCGGCGACAACCGGGCCGTGGCCGACGCGGTGGCGCGTGAGGTCGGGATCGACGAGGTCTACGCGGAGGTGCTCCCCGAGGGCAAGGTGGACGTCGTCCGGCGGCTCCAGGCCGAGGGCCGTTCGGTCGTGATGGTCGGCGACGGCGTCAACGACGCCGCGGCGCTGGCCACCGCGGACCTGGGGCTGGCGATGGGAACGGGCACCGACGCGGCGATCGAGGCGAGCGACCTCACGCTGGTTCGTGGAGATCTCAAGGTGACGGCTGACGCAATCCGGCTGTCCAGGCGTACGCTGACCACCATCAGGGGCAACCTCTTCTGGGCCTTCGGGTACAACGTCGCTGCGTTGCCTCTGGCTGCATTTGGCCTGCTCAACCCTATGATCGCGGGAGCCGCCATGGCGTTTTCGTCCGTGTTCGTCGTTACCAACAGCCTGCGGTTGCGCTCCTTCACGTAACTTCCACAAAGAGATCTAGATCACACCGATTCAGGGGTAACCATCCGGTGGGTTCGAGAGTCTAAGAGTGCGATGCCAAGGATGTCTTGGGGGACGTCCGATGGAGTGTCTTGGGGGACGCTCCTGGCAAGCGTTGGCCGGGGCGCGTGCACCGGGGAGCTTTGAGCGGCCCTCCCGTGCGTACGTTCCCCGGCAGACCGCAGCACAACAACGGGAGCTTCGGCTCCCTTCAGACGCCCGGCCGGATCCCGTGGGGGGAATCCGCTCCGGGATATGGGAAGCGCCCCGTTTCGTCGACCCGTGGGGGGATCGGCGGCGGGGCGTTTCTCGCACCATCTGCCGGACGGACCGCTTCCCTCCGGACCGCTTCTCCTTCTGGAGAGGGCCCCTCTCCGGCCCGCCCCCCTCTCCGACCGGGCCCCGGAACACGGACATCCGCCCCCGGAACGCCGAATCGCCCCGGACACCGCGCTCTGTGCGAAAGCGCGGTACGCGGGGCGAAGGCAGTCGGCCGAAGAGGCCGGGTACTACGGAGTCACGTGGTGAACGTCGGCCACGAGAGGCAAAACGGACCTGCACACAGCGGGCCCTGCGAAACGGGCCCTACGACAAGCGTGAACCGCGAAGGCGGCTCGGTGGGGCCGGGGTTCGGCTTCAGCGACCCTCGACCGGGACGAAGTCGCGCAGGACCTCACCGGTGTAGATCTGGCGCGGGCGGCCGATGCGGGATCCCGGCTCCTTGATCATCTCGTGCCACTGGGCGATCCAGCCCGGAAGCCGGCCGATCGCGAAAAGCACGGTGAACATCTCGCTGGGGAAGCCCATGGCCCGGTAGATCAGACCCGTGTAGAAGTCCACGTTGGGGTAGAGGTTGCGCGAGACGAAGTACTCGTCGGAGAGCGCGTGCTCCTCCAGCTTGAGCGCGATGTCGAGCAGCTCGTCGGACTTGCCGAGCGAGGACAGCACATCGTGCGCCGCGGCCTTGATGATCTTGGCGCGCGGGTCGAAGGACTTGTACACCCGGTGGCCAAAGCCCATCAGGCGGACGCCGTCCTCCTTGTTCTTCACCTTGTTGATGAAGGAGTCGACGTCGCCACCGTTGGCCTGGATGCCTTCCAGCATCTCCAGCACCGACTGGTTGGCGCCACCGTGCAAGGGGCCCCACAGCGCCGAGATACCGGCGGAGATCGAGGCGAACATGTTCGCCTGCGAGGAGCCGACCAGACGCACGGTGGAGGTCGAACAGTTCTGCTCGTGGTCCGCGTGCAGGATGAGCAGCTTGTCCAGGGCCGAGACGACGACCGGGTCCAGCTCGTACTCCTGGGCGGGGACCGAGAAGGTCATGCGCAGGAAGTTCTCGACGTACCCGAGGTCGTTGCGCGGGTAGACGAAGGGGTGACCGATCGACTTCTTGTAGGCGTACGCCGCGATCGTCGGGAGCTTGGCCAGCAGCCGGATCGTCGAGAGGTGGCGCTGCTCCTCGTCGAACGGGTTGTGGCTGTCCTGGTAGAACGTGGACAGCGCGCTGACGACCGAGGACAGCATGGCCATCGGGTGGGCATCGCGCGGGAAGCCGTCGAAGAACCGCTTGACGTCCTCGTGCAGCAGCGTGTGCTGGGTGATCTCGTTCTTGAAGGTCGACAGCTCGTCGACCTTGGGAAGCTCACCGTTGATCAGCGTGTACGCGACCTCAAGGAACGTCGAGCGCTCGGCGAGCTGCTCGATCGGGTATCCGCGGTAGCGCAGAATGCCCTGCTCACCGTCGAGGTACGTGATGGCGGATTTATAGGCGGCGGTATTGCCGTATCCGCTGTCCAGCGTCACCAGGCCGGTATTGGCCCGGAGCTTCCCGATGTCGAAGCCCTTGTCGCCGACGGTGCTGTCGATCACCGGGTAGGTGTACTCGTCATCGCCGTACCGCAGTACTACAGCGTTGTTGGTGTGCTCGCTCACGTCATCCCTCACCGACGTAGTGCCTCTTCTTCGAGGTGCCCTGACTGTCTCCACCCTCCCCCATTTGGCTCAGGAGAGTGCACTCGGGGTCGTCCATTGGACCTACTGGCGGCACTGAGTGCCGCCAACTTACTCATCCTGCCCCCTTGAATCCGGTTCCGGAAGACCTCCGTGATGTTTCCCACCGATTTGATCGATCATTTTTGTCCGAGGCTCACGCGAAGTCTTCGCCGCCGGCGCCCCTGAGCCGGAAATCCAGTGCCGTACAGCGCCTGCCTGCGGAAACCGTGCGTACCGCCTGGCCGATCGCCTTGCGCGACCCGACCAGTACGACGAGCTTCTTGGCCCGCGTCACCGCCGTGTACAGCAGGTTCCGCTGGAGCATCATCCAGGCGCTGGTGGTGACCGGAACGACGACGGCCGGATACTCGCTGCCCTGGGAGCGGTGGATCGTCATGGCGTACGCGTGGGACAGCTCGTCCAGCTCGTCGAAGTCGTAGCCGATCTCCTCGTCCTCGTCGGTGCGGACGGTCAGCTTCTGCTCGTCCACGTCGAGGGCGGTGACGACGCCGACCGTGCCGTTGAAGACGCCGTTCTCGCCCTTGTCGTAGTTGTTGCGGATCTGCGTGACCTTGTCGCCGACGCGGAAGACCCGGCCGCCGAAACGCTTCTCGGGCAGGTCGGGGCGGCCGGGGGTGATGGCCTGCTGGAGCAGGCCGTTGAGATGGCCGGCACCGGCCGGGCCCCGGTGCATCGGAGCGAGCACCTGCACATCACGGCGGGGGTTGAGGCCGAACTTCGCCGGGATGCGACGCGCCGCGACATCCACGGCGAGCACCCCCGCGTCCTCGGTCTCGTCCTCCACGAAGAGGAAGAAGTCGCTCATGCCCTCGGTCAGGGGCGGCTGTCCCGCGTTGATCCGGTGGGCGTTGGTGACGACGCCGGACTGCTGGGCCTGGCGGAAGATCCGGGTCAGCCGGACAGCCGGGACGGGCCCGCCGTCCGCGAGCAGATCGCGCAGCACCTCGCCCGCGCCCACCGAGGGGAGCTGGTCGACATCGCCCACGAGCAGGAGGTGGGCACCGGGTGCCACCGCCTTCACGAGCTTGTTGGCGAGGAGCAGATCGAGCATCGACGCCTCGTCCACGACGACGAGGTCGGCGTCCAGCGGACGGTCCCGGTCGTACGCCGCGTCCCCGCCCGGCTTCAGTTCCAGCAGCCGGTGCACGGTGGACGCCTCGGCTCCGGTCAGCTCGGACAGCCGCTTGGCGGCCCGCCCGGTCGGTGCGGCCAGCACCACCTTGGCGCGCTTGGCGCGGGCCAGTTCGACGATGGAGCGGACCGTGAACGACTTTCCGCAGCCGGGTCCGCCGGTCAGGACGGCGACCTTCCGGCTGAGCGCCAGCCGTACCGCCGCCTCCTGCTCGGGCGCCAGCGTCGCCCCCGTACGCGTCGCGAGCCAGGCCAGCGCCTTGTCCCAGGCCACGTCCCGGAAGGCCGGCATCCGGTCCTCCGGGGTGTGCAGCAGCCGCCGGACCTGCGCGGCCAGCGAGATCTCGGCGCGGTGGAAGGGCACCAGGTACACCGCCGTGATCGGCTCCCCGCCCTCCGCCGACGGCACCTTCTCCCGTACGACGCCCTCCGGGTCGTCGGCCAGAGCAGCCAGGCAGTCGATGACCAGGCCCGTGTCCACCTGGAGGAGCTTGACCCCGTCCGCGATGAGCCGTTCCTCGGGGAGGAAGCAGTGCCCCTGGTCGGAGGACTGGGACAGGGCGTACTGGAGTCCTGCCTTGACCCGCTCCGGGCTGTCGTGCGGAATGCCGACCGCCTGCGCGATCCGGTCGGCGGTGAGGAAACCGATGCCCCAGACGTCGGCGGCCAGCCGGTAGGGCTGGTTCTTCACGACGGAGATGGAGGCGTCCTCGTACTTCTTGTAGATACGGACGGCGATGGAGGTGGAGACGCCGACGCCCTGGAGGAAGACCATGACCTCCTTGATCGCCTTCTGTTCCTCCCACGCGGCGGCGATCATCTTCGTCCGCTTCGGCCCGAGGCCGGGGACCTCCACGAGGCGCTTCGGCTCCTGCTCGATGATGTCGAGGGTGTCGACGCCGAAATGCGTGGTGATCCGGTCGGCCATGACGGGGCCGATGCCCTTGATCAGACCGGAGCCGAGGTAGCGGCGGATGCCCTGGATAGTGGCGGGCAGGACCGTCGTGTAGTTCTCGACGGTGAACTGTTTGCCGTACTGGGAGTGCGACCCCCAACGGCCCTCCATCCGCAGCGACTCGCCGACCTGCGCGCCGAGCAGCGCACCGACCACCGTGAGGAGATCGTTGGCTCCGCGCCCGGTGTCGACGCGGGCGACCGTGTACCCGTTCTCCTCGTTGGCGTACGTGATCCGCTCCAGGACCCCTTCGAGGACGGCCATGTTGGACATGTGCCGACGCTACCGGGTCCTACTGACAAGCGGTCCGGCCCGGTCCGACTCCGCCGGCCCCGGACGGACCGCACGCCTCCTCCTACGGCCGCGGGTCCTACGGCCGTCGGCCCTTCGTGTCCACCACCGCGCGTTCGAGGACGGCCGAGGTGGACAGCACCTGGCCCGCCTCGATGCTGTCGGTGGCCTTCGTGGCGACGCTGCGGCTGCCGATGAGTTCCAGGGTCTTCCTGTCGAAGATCAACTCATCGCGCAGACCGGGGTTGTACGCGTCGTAGCGGGCGACGGCCACTCCGTGCTTCCCGGCGGCGTTCACCGCGTCGGGCACCACGACCACCCCCGGGATCTTCGCGGTGGCGCGGAAGAGCCCGGCGCTGACGTCCGGCGGCATCAGCGACTCGTTGAGGAGACCGGCGGCGAGGACGAACGCGTCCTGGTCGGGATCGCGTTCCTCGTTCCCCTTCTCCCCCTGGGAACGCAGCCACGTGAGCATCGCGTCCGGGGTGGTGGGCAGGGTCTGGAGGTGTCGGTAGCGGGTGCTCTGCTCATGGCCGGGCCCGCCGGGAGCGGGGGCGCGCTCCAGCTCCTCCCCGTCGGAGACGGCGCCCGGTGCCGAGGAGCGCGGCGGCTGGGGAGCCGCCCTCTCCCTGGCGATCGCGCTCGCGGGCCTGGCCGTGGTGCTCGTCCTCGTCAACGCCGCCCGGCGGCGGGCGGGCGTGACGGTGACCAGGACCCTGCCCGCACGGCTGCGCCGGGCAGCGGTTCCCCTGTCGGCCCTCCTCGCCGCGGGGCTCGCGACATGGGGGCTGTGCCACCTGTTCGGGGCCGATCGCGCCGTCACCAAGATCGCACTGTTCACCGTCCTGGGACTCGGCACCTGGGCGGTGTTCGCCGCCCGGAACGCGTCGATCGGGCGGCAGCTCCGGGACATCGGATGAGCGAAGCCTCCACGCCTGAACAGCCGGCGATCGACGCGGCCATCAACCACCCCACCCGGCTGGCGGTCGTCGCCTTCCTCTCCGCGTGCGACGAGGCCGACTTCGCCTCCGTACGCGGCAGTTGCCGGGTGTCCGACTCGATGCTGAGCAAGATCGCCTCCGCCCTGGAGGGGATCGGATACCTCGCCGTCCGCAAGGGCTACGTCGGCAAGCGCCCCCGGACCTGGCTGTCCCTCACACCCGAGGGCAGACAGGCGCTGGCGCTGCACATCGCCGCACTCCAGGGCATCGCCGCCACGGCCCGGCAGGCGGGCGCGGATGCGGGAGCCACCGCACCCGCCGGAGACCGTTGGCCGTTGACCGTACTAGTCAAATTTTATTACTCTGCGGGCATGACCGAGAAGACCATCCCGCTCCTGCCCTGTCGGACACAGCTGATCAAGCCGGTGGTCGACTTCTACACGGCCCTGGGCTTCGACACGACGTACCTCCAGACCAGCCCGTACACCTACGCGGTGGTCGAACGCGGGGCGGTCGAGCTCCAGTTCTACGGAATGAAGGAGTACGACCCCGCCGCCTCGCACTCCGGCTGCTATGTCCTCACCGAGGACGTCGACGGCCTGCACGCCGCGTTCCGGGCGGGGCTCAAGGCCGCGTACGGCAGGATTCCGACGCGCGGGCTGCCCCGCATCGGGCCGCTCAAGGACATGTCGTACGGGGTACGGCAGTTCCTGATGACCGACCCCACGGGCAACACGGTCCGGATCGGACAGCCGATGAGCGACGACCCGAGCCTCCGGCCCGTGCCCAAGGAGACCTTCGCCCGCGCGCTGCACATGGCGGACCTCTTCGCCGACTCCAAGCAGGACCTGCCGGGGGCCGCGCGGATCATCGACCGGGTGCTGAACCTGACGGACGAACGCCCCACTCCCGTACAGCGGCTGCGGTTGCTGGTGCTGCGCGGCGACATCGCGCAACGGCTCGGCGACGCGGAAGCGGCACGGGTTCTGCTGGAACAGGCGGCGGCGGTGGAACTGGACGACGAGGAGCGGCAGTCGGTGGGCGACGATCTGGCCCGGCTCCAGGAGCTTCTGGGCTGACCGGCGCGTCCTGGCAGACTCGGTTTCGTGAAACCTGACCTGACACAACTGCGCGAGCTGGTCGAAGCGTCACCGGAGTTCGGCCGCAGACCGGCCGTCGCCGTACCGGACGCGGCGATCCGCGCTGCCGAGGCACGCATCGGCTGCCCGCTGCCGCCGTCGTACCGGTGGTGGCTGGCCGAGTTCGGGCACGGCCGAGCCGGTGACGCGGACATCGCGACGGTCGGGCCGGGCGCGCCTGGTGCGCCTGGTGCGCCTGGTGGGTTCGTCGACGCTGCGTACGAGGACATCACCGCCGGGTGGCGGAGGGACGGCGCCCGGCTGTGTTTCGGCGTCGAGCCCGACTGCGGTGACACCTACTCCTTCGCCCTCGACCGCAGCGGCGAGTGCGGGGACGGCGAGTACCCGGTGGTGTGCCGTGACGGTCTCGACGGAGACGAGCAGCAGGTGGCGGAGTCCTTCGCCGGGTTCCTCGCTGTCCGGGCGGCTCGCCTGCGCGGGCTCGGTGACGGGCCCAACCCCGATGTCGCCCGTCTGTGGAGGTCGACGCCGGGCGCACTGCTCGACAACGGCATCCTGGCCTACGGTCCACAGGCCATCAAGGAGCGGAACGAGACCTTCGAGGTGGCCCACTACGCGCCCGAGTGGGTACTGGTCGGGGACGACAGCGGGGGCGGCGGGCTGCTCATGCGGCGCCACGGCCGCGACCGGACCCGCGTGTTCCACCTCGATCTGGGCGCGATCGGCCCGGATGTCGAGGCGGACGGCGAACTGGTGACGGATGACCTGCTCGGCTGGCTCAGATCGTCGGCCGGTGACCCGGATTCTCCGTTCTGACGCGGACGCGGACGGGGCCGGGAGGCGGGGATAGGGGGACGGGGGGCCACGCTGCCCCCCGTCCGGCGCACCGGGCGATCATGGGAACCGTCGGCATCCGCCGTGCCGTCGGGAACAGCAGCGGGGTATTCCGTGACTGAGCGGAGGCGGCGGTATGCGCACGGGGGACGACGACAGGAACGATGGCAGGGACGACGTCGGCCTGAAGGAAAGAACGAACCCGCTGCCGGAAGCTCCGCGCACCTGGCCGTCCGCCCAGCAGTGGCTGGTGATTCTGGGAACTCCTGTCGTGCTCCTGGGCGTTCTGTGGCTCTTCGCCGAGTCCCACGTCCAGGAACTGCGCGACGGACAGACCGCGACCGTCATCGGCGCCGGCGGGTGCCGCGAGGGCGGCGGCCACGCGGGACCGCCGCCCTCCTGCCACGCGACCTGGCAATTCCCCGACGGTCACACCAGCAGCGGCACCGTCCCGAGCTCGTCGGTCGTGAAGGGGGACACCGTCTTCGCCGGTGAGGGCTGGGCCTACCCTTCGGCCGCGCCCGTATGGCAGCTCGTGGGCATCTTCAGCTTCATCGCGGCCTCGGTGCTGGTGGTGAACGTGGCGATCTGGGTCGTGGAATTCCGCCAGGACCGGCAGCGCCGCACCTACGAACTGCGGTACGGGCATGAGTACTTGCCCGATCCGGGAGACGCCTCCGCCCCCTCGGGCTCCGCAGCCTGACGCGGCGTCGATGCCGCCAGGCCGGGACAACTCCAGGTGCAGCGACCGGTGTTACGCGTTCCCCTACGGCCAGTACAGCTTCACGTCGTCCGTGGCCGGGCGCGCGGCTGGAATGGTCGGCTCGGTCACCGTGTATCCCAGCTGACGCAGCACCCGGGCAGCCACGTCGGGGGCATCCCGCACCGCTGTTTTGAGCTGCATGGTCCGCCAGATGCGGAGATGCCTCTCGATCACCGTCTTCCAGCCCGGCGCGGTGTCGATCGCGAACTCACGGTGGAGGAACAGCAGCACGTCCTCCAGCGAAGGGCGCATCCGGTGACCGCCGACCGGGAAGTGAATCTCCGACAGCCGGGGCAGCTTGTCCCGCCTCAGCCCCTGCTTCGGCCGCCCCCGGTCCGCCAGGCGCAGGAGGTACGCCATCTCGTCCCGGTGCGCGTGGACCTGTACGTGCGCGCCCGGCGGCTCCTTGCTGTTGCGCACGTACTCGTACCGCAGGAGAGGATCCGGGACCCCCTCGTAGAAGACATGGACATCCGCCTGGTCGGTCGCCATGAACGTGCTCGAACCGTCCCAGCAGCAGTAGAAGCGGGCCATGAGGCTGAGCCGGGGCTCGCCGCCGATGCTGACCGGGATCCGCTGCATGACCTCGTCGTCACGTATGGGCGAGACCCTGATCTTGGAACCCATGTTGATCGCGTGGAAACGCGGGGTGTCCGCACCGAGGACGCCCCGCGTCAGGTCGGTCAGTTGGTCGGCGAACCCGGCCGCCAGCTCAACAAGGGCCTTCGCCTCTTCAGCTGTCACCTTCGAGAAGGTAGTCGAGACCTTCGATGGTGTGCCACACGTCCAACTCGTCCATGCTGAGGCTGTACATGGCGGCGCGTTCGGCGAGCTGGTCGTAGCTCATGTTCACGTCGGCCAGCAGCTGTGCGCGCTGAGTCTCCAGCTGATCACGCGTCTTGTGGATCACAGTCGGCATAACTCGCTCCCCGGTGTCGATGGCCTCAGTGAAGCAGGGCCCACTGACAATGGTGTTGCCGCCCCAGCGAAATGTCACCCTCACGGGGCCCAACAACTCGCTACCCGTAACCCGCCGCACGAACCCGGGGATACCGGGGTGGCCGCTCGCACCGGGGTCGTTTCGCGCCGCCGCTCATGTGCGCCGGGAGGCCGTCCGGCCTTCGTGGGGAGAGACTGTCCCTATGCGGACCGCTCTGTTCTCCGTGCGGGGAGCAGCCGTCCTCATGCGGCGGAAGGCAGCACAGGTGACGGGCGTGAGAGGACCGGCACGATGAGCGCGATCCCCGGCGGCGGGCCTGCCCCGTTGCGACGCAGCCGACAGGCTCGGGCCGGACTGGTGCAGCTGTTGTGCGCCCTGTCAGGGGTGGCCCTGGGCCTGTTCGTTCCGAGGATCACCGGTGGTCCGGACATGCCCGCGCGCCAGGTGGCCGATCTGCTGCTGACTCTGGGCTTCGGCGTGCTCGGCACGACGGCCGTGATCTTCTCGCTGCTGTTCCTGGTGGTGCAATGGGCGCACACCAGCTTCACCCCCCGCCTGACCCTGTTCCGTCGGTCCCCGATCGTCTGGAGGACCTTCGCCCTGGCGATCGGCCTGGCGGTCTTCTGTGTCACGGCCGCGCTGACGATCGGCGACAGCTCAAAGGTGACGGTCGCCGTTCCGGTCGTCACCGCGATTCTGCTGCTGGCGATGCTGACCCTGTTGCGGACCCTGCTGCTGCGGGCTCTCGCCTCGATCCAGCTCGCCCCGGTCCTGCACTCGATCATTGAGCGGGGGACTGCCGCCCTGGACACGCTCTACCCCTCGGGAGCCACGCCGGCGGCCTCGGATCGCCCTGTGACCGAGGGCCCACCGGCTGCCACCGTCAGCTGGCCGAAACCCACGGCGGTGCTTCAGCAGATCGACGTAAAAGAGCTGCGGGAGTCGGCCCGGGAAGCGGGCGCGATCATCGTGCTGGACAAGGCTCCGGGCGCCACCCTGCACCGAGGGGCGAAGATCGCCGACGTGTACGGCTCCGCCGTGGTGGACGCCACGGTCCTGGGGGCGCTGGCCACCGGGCTGGAGCCGACATTCGAGCAGGACCCGATGCTCGCCTTCCGCCTGCTGGCCGACATCGCGCTCAGGGCCCTCTCCTCCAGCATCAACGACCCCGCGACCGCCGTGCAGGCCCTGGACGGTGTGGAGGATCTGCTCAGCGGTTCCGCCGCGAGCCGTGCGAGGGACGCCGGCCCTTTGCGGGTCACCGGCCCCGACGGTGTGGTGCGGGTCGTGATCCCGCGGCCCACGTGGGAGGACTTCATGCGTACGGGCATCGACGACGTCGTCGTGGCCGCGCTGAACTCCCCTTTGGTCCTCACCCGCCTCCGCACCCTGCTGACGGATCTGGAACCCGGCGCCCACCCTCACGGCCGGGACCTGCTGAACCGGCGACGCGCGTGGGTGGAGCGCGAGATGGCCGACCGGTTCCCCGTGCTGTGGCGGGAAACCTCACCGGAGCCGCCCGGCAGGACCTGAACCGGCCCCGTACCCCGTGCCCCGTGCCCCGGAGATGGGCGGGAGCCGGTAACAGCCCGGGGACTCGTCAGGCCGTCGGCCGACTCACCGGATCCCGACGTCCGGTTCTCGATGCCCCGGTGGGCCGTTGTCCGCACCAGAGCCGATCGCACTCAGTCGCGAACCCCGGCTCTCCGCGACGCGTTTGACCTCTTCCAGCGACTCGCTCAGTCGGCTGGCGAGGAAATGAAGCTCCGCTCCGGTGACCCTCTGGTCCGCCAGCAGGTCGGCGGCGTGCCCGAGCAGGTCGTCCGCCATATCGAGTTGTACGTACTCCATGTCGTCCGCCATCCGTGACACATAGCCCGTGCCATCGCCCAGGACGTAACTCGGCTTGCCCTCCGCCCCCGTGCAGGGCAGCAGCCTGAACGTGTGGTGCTCGCCCTGCTCCCTCTCCCCGCTCACGCGGCGGCCCCGCCCCGGTGAGGAGGCTGGAGCTGGGGCCCGATGTCCACACCGTGTACGGCGACCAGCGGTCCCCCGCGACGGACGCGCTGCCGTCGCCGCTCAGCCGCCAGCCCTTCGGCCTGCTCCCTCTCGTACGCGACGAAGTACGGGCGTACCAGCGGGCTGTCCTCCCCGCGCGGGGGACGCTCGCCGGTGCGGTAGGCGGTCGGCCCGCCGACGTAGTCGCAGGAGTAGGGGTGGACGTACGCGTAGGTGTCCAGCGGGTGCCGTTGGTGCCGTACGGGGATCAGCAATCGCAGCACCGGCTCCATGAACCGGGCGATAGCGTGCTTCATGTCAGCCTGCTCTCTCGGGATGACCAAGCCCCCGGACCGGTTGCGTCGGTCGCGGGGGTCTCTTCATGCGTCGGCGCCACTTCTTTCCGTAGCCAACCCATCACAGAGTGGGGTCACGAGTCGCTACGATTCCAGGGGGTCGGGGATGACAGCACGCTGGTCAAGTCAGGGAGTTGGGCTTGCATGAGGACGAACCGAAGGCCGCGCACGCCGCGGGAGAAGTACGGCGAGGAGCTGAGGCTTCGACGGCTGGCGGCCGGGCTGACGCAGGAGGCTCTGGCAGAACTGGTGGTCTGCTCGCCCACGTTGATCAGCCACTTCGAGGCGGGTCGGCGACTGCCGAGCCCGGACGACGCCCAGCGGATCGACCGCGCCCTGGGGACGGACGGGTTCTTCGCACGGTGGCTGGAGGACCTGGACACGAAGTACGCGGACCACTTCGCCGCCGTGGCCGAGCTGGAGACGCAGGCGACTCTCATCCAGCAGTTCGCGCTCTCGCTGGTGCCGGGACTGTTCCAGACGGACGGCTACGCACGCGCACTGTTCCAGGCGTACCGGCCCAACCACCTCCGGGAGGAGATTGACAAGGACGTCGTCATCCGAACACAGCGTGCCCGCGTCCTTGACGGCCCTCTGAAGCCAGTCCTGTGGACCATGCTGGACGAGGCGGTGCTACGGCGCAGGGTCGGCGGGCCTCAGGTCATGGCGGAGCAGCTGAACAAGGTCGCGGACATGGCCGAGAACGGGCGGCTGCGGCTGCATGTGCTGCCATTCGGCGTGGGAGCTCACTCTCTCCAACAGAGCCTGCTGACGTTGCTGAGCTTCGCGGACTCCGCGCCGGTGGCGTACGTTGAAGGCTTCCAGACAGGCAACTTGATGGACGATCCGGGCCTGGTGGCCTCCAGCCGCACGGCCTACGATCTGGCCCTGAGCGATGCGATGTCGCACCAGGAATCACTGGCCCTTGTGCGGGCGGCAGCAGAGGAACACGAACATGGTCACCAGTAAGCGGAGCGTTGCGGACTCGACCACCCTCTCCGGGTGGTTCAAGTCCAGCTACAGCGGCGGAGATCAAGGCGAGTGTCTTGAGGTCGCCGTCGGCTACGCCTCCGCTCCCGTCCGCGACAGCAAGGCCCCCACCGGCCCAGCCGTCCTCTTCTCCCCCGACGGCTGGTCATCCTTCGTCACGGCGATCAAGAACGGCCACCTCACCGCCTGACCCACACCGAACCCCGTACGCCGGGGCGACGTCATGCCCGTGCCAGGAAGGCCGCACGCAAGGCCCGGTCACGGAGGAAACCAAGGGTCTCCTCCTCGCCGTCGAAGAGCAGGTCCGCCGCCGGGTGGCCGGACTGGTGGAACATCGCGGCCAGGACGTCCGCGAGCGGTCGGTTCCAGGCGACCCGGACGACCTCCGCCGCCTTGCTGTGCTGGCCCCGGCCCGTGGCGATGCTCCAGAACTCGACCGCATGCCTGGCGGCCCCGTACGCCGTCCTGCGCCCATCGACGAGGACTCCGCGCGAGTTGAGGCCGAACACTTCTATGCACGCGTCGCCCTGAGGCGTCAGCCCTTTGTACGTACACAGGGGCAAGACCAGCCGCAGGTGCTCCAACGGGTCCTGGAGCGTGGGGTCGAGGAGCAGCGGGCTGCCGTCCCCCTCGGAGCGGGGGAAGCCGTCCCGCTTCTGGTTGCTGTTGCAGTACGAGCAGGCCAGCAGGTGGTTGAGCCACTCGAAGGTACGCAGTGGAGCAAGGCTCTTCGGCTCGAAATGATCGATGTCCGTGCCCTGACCGTCGCCGCAGTACATGCAGCGCTGGTGGCCGGGGGCCATGTCCGCGAGGGAGGCGAGGAGACCGTCGCGAACGCGGCGGCGGACGGTGGTGTGGGCCCACAGGTCAGCCGCCCTGGCTTTGCGATCGGTCTCGGCGGCCTGCTCGATCTGCTGGGTGTACGTCGTGAGGTGTGCCGCCGTGTCCGGGGGTAAGTCGGTGCGTTCCAGCCGGATCACTGCGCCTCGCCACCCTCTCCGTCCCTGATCTCTCCAGCGATGCGGTGGAGTTGGGCGGACATCTCATGGACCCGTGCCGCCGGGGAACTGGCGAGCAGGTCCTTCAGTTCCTTGTAGCGCGCGACGGTATCCGGTGAGGTGTCGCCCTCGTACACCTTGGACTCCAGGGCGACGAACTCCGCCCGCAAGTGTTCGGCCCGCTCCGAGTACGGAGTATCGAGTCCGAAGAGCTCGGAGAGGACCGCGTCGTCACCGCTGCCGTAAACCACTCGCTCGTACAGGTCCTCCCACACCACCTCGGGGGCTACGTCCTCCTCCACACCTGGCAGCCGGATCAGGCCGCCGGGGTCGGCCGCCTGGCAGATGTACGGGCTGTGGGTCGTCACGATGAACTGGATGTGGGGGAAGTGCGAGGTCAGCCAGGGGCCGATGCGGCGCTGCCAGGACACGTGGAGGTGGGCGTCGATCTCGTCGATGATCACGACACCGGGCACCTGGAGGGGGCTTGGTCCGTCCTCGTTCCCCTCTCCGGCGAACGCCTCGTCGCCGAAGGTGTCGTGAATCTGCTTCAGCAGGTCGACAACGAGCGCGGCCACCGTGCGGAAGCCGTCGCTCATCTCCCGCAGCGGGAACCGGTGGCCGTCGCGCGTGACCCACAGCCCCTCGGAGTCGACGTCCTCCACCCGGTAGCCGTCAGGAAGAAGTCCGTCGCCCAGGACGGAAAGCGCGGCCCACTTGAGCGCTGCGGCGCCCTCCCGGCCTTCGAGCGCGCGCAGATGCTGCTCGATCAGCCAGGCGACGCCCTCGGCCAGTGAGGCGTCCTCGTGGAACAGGCTCGCCTGCCGGGCCACCGGTCCGGAGGCCAGCATCAGCCGCTGCACTTCGCCCGATCCTCCGGCCATGCGCCGGAACGGACCGTAGGCGGCGCAGAACCAGCCCACCGGGTTGTCGGCCCAGGGGCCGCGCTGAGCAGGACTGGCGCTGCTGACCCTGGGGTGGGGTCTGATCCCCTCCAGCGCAGGCTGAGCGCCCCTGCGTGCTCCCGTTCCGTCGGCGGGGGCTGTCCACCGCAGACCCGCCCAGAACGTGTTCTGGGTACGCCCCGAGGCCGTGAACCTGTCAAGGGCAGCATCCCTGACGACTTCGGCCTCCGCAGTGGCATGGTCGGCCCCGCGCGACATCCAGTTCTCGAACCCCTGGACCAGGCCCCGTGCCGCCACCGGTCCGCTCAGGGCCAGCGCCAGCGCCCGGAGCAGCGTCGTCTTTCCCGAGCCGTTCCGTCCCGCGAGGACGGTCCAGCCGGCGTGCGAGCCGTCCGGGCGGGTCAGTGTCAGGTCGACGACGCGCGGACCGTGGAACGACTTGATGTTCTCGACGCGCACACGGGAGACGTACATGGGTGGCTGTTCCGTCCATGGGGAGGGGCGGGGCGGAAGTCGCTGCGCAGCGGCCGGCCCTCGAAGCGCTCCTCGACCACCGTACGGTACGGACGGCTCTCGATCCGGTGCGGACGGGCCGGGGAAGAGCGCCCCCGGATAAACGGAATGGGGCCCGGCCTCGCGGCCGGACCCCCCTCGCTCTCCCCTCCCGTCGGGCTTCCCGATCCCCCCGGACCCCTCCCCGGAAGTCCCGACGCCCTGTGTGACCCGGCAGGGTACGTAAAGGTTGCATCCCTTTGCGACCTCTTTACCCTGGGCCGTTCACAGGGCTCTCAACAGGCATGTTCCAGGTATCGGGCCGCGACTTCGGCGAGGACTTCGGCGCCGTCGCGGGCCCACAGGGCCTCGTTGAAGATTTCGACCTCGATGGGTCCGTCGAAGCCCGCCGCCTCGACCAGGCGTCGCCAGGCGCGGAAGTCCACGCTGCCGTCGCCGAGTTGGCCGCGGCCCACCAGAACGCCCGCCGGAAGCGGGGTGATCCAGTCCGCCAGCTGGAAGGAGCGGATACGGCCGCCCTCCCCCGCCCGTGCGATCTGCGCGGGCGCCTGGTCGTCCCACCAGATGTGGTACGTGTCGACGACGACCCCGACCTGGTCGGCGGGGAAGCGTTCCGCGATGTCGAGGGCCTGGCCGAGCGTGGAGACCACGCAGCGGTCCGAGGCGAACATCGGGTGCAGCGGTTCGATCGCGAGGCGTACGCCGCGCTCGGCCGCGTACGGGCCCAGTTCGGCGAGGGCGTCCGCGATGCGTTCGCGGGCGCCGTGCAGGTCGCGGCTGCCGGGCGGGAGGCCGCCCGAGACGAGGACCAGGGTGTCGGTGGACAGGGCTGCCGCCTCGTCCACCGCCGCCCGGTTGTCGTCCAGGGCGCGGGCCCGTTCGGCCGGGTCGAGCGCGGTGAAGAAGCCGCCCCGGCACAGGCTGGTGACGGAGATCCCCGCGTCCTTGAGCAGGCTCGCCGTGCGCTCGACGCCGTACTCCTGGACCGGCGCACGCCACAGGCCGACCTTGCCGATGCCCGCCTTGACGCAGCCCTCCGTCAGCTCGGGCAGCGACCACTGCTTGATGGTCTCCTGGTTGAGGGAGAGGCGGGCGAGGTCGTCGCTCATCGGGTTCCTCCGTGGACCGCGAGCAGGGCCCGCATCCGGGACTCGGCCAGCTCGGGGTCGGGGAACAGGCCCAGCCGGTCGGCCAGTTCGTACGCCTTCGCCAGGTGCGGCAGCGAGCGGGCGGACTGCATCCCGCCGACCATCGTGAAGTGCTCCTGGTGGCCCGCCAGCCAGGCGAGGAAGACCACGCCCGTCTTGTAGAAGCGGGTGGGGGTCCGGAACAGGTGACGCGACAGCTCGACCGTGGGGTCCAGGAGATCCCGGAAGCCCTGGGTGTCGCCGGTGTCCAGTACCCGTACCGCGTGCGCCGCCAGCGGGCCGAGCGGGTCGAAGATACCGAGCAGCGCGTGGCTGAAGCCCCGGTCGTCGCCCGCGATCAGTTCCGGATAGTTGAAGTCGTCGCCGGTGTAGCAGCGGACCCCGCCGGGAAGGCGGCGGCGGACGTCGATCTCGCGCTCCGCGTCCAGGAGGGAGATCTTGATGCCGTCCACCTTGTCCGGGTGCTCGGCGATGACCTTCAGGAACGTGTCGGTCGCGGCGTCGAGGTCCGCGCTGCCCCAGTAGCCGTCCAGCGCGGGGTCGAACATCGGGCCGAGCCAGTGCAGGACGACCGGTTCGACTGCCTGGCGCAGCAGGTGTGCGTACGTCTCCAGGTAGTCCTCGGGGCCCTTCGCCGCCGCCGCGAGCGCGCGGGAGGCCATCAGGATGGCCTGGGCCCCGCTCTCCTCGACCAGGGCGAGCTGCTCCTCGTACGCCGCGCGCACCTCGGCGAGCGTGGCCGGGCCGGCCGGGAGCTGGTCGGTGCCGACACCACAGGCGATGCGCCCGCCGACCGCCTTCGCCTCGGCGGCCGAGCGGCGGATCAGTTCGGCCGCGCCCGCCCAGTCCAGGCCCATGCCGCGCTGGGCGGTGTCCATCGCCTCGGCGACACCCAGGCCGTGCGACCACAGGTGGCGGCGGAAGGCGAGGGTGGCGTCCCAGTCGACGGCCGCCGGGTCGTCGGCGCTGACGTCCGCGTACGGGTCGGCGACGACGTGGGCGGCGGAGAAGACCGTACGGGAGGCGAGCGGGGCCTTGCCCGGGGCCAGGTCGAGCGGGGTGGCGCGGGGTTCGTAGGGGCCCTGCGGGAGGTGGATGGTGCTCATGGGGTCAGCTCCGGGTGCGGAGGGTGGGTCGTCGCGGCGTCAGCGGTGGCGGCTCCGGAGCCCCGGAACGCCGGGTGCGGAGGTCGGGTCGTCGCCGGTCCGGCGCCCGCGTACACGGCGCCGGGCGTCACAGCGTCAGCTCCGGGACGTCGAAGCGACGGCCCTCCGCCGACGACTTGAGGCCCAGCTCGGCCAGTTGCACGCCGCGCGCGCCGGCCATCAGGTCCCAGGTGTAGGGCTCGTCCAGCGCGACGTGGCGCAGGAACAGCTCCCACTGGGCCTTGAAGCCGTTGTCGAAGACCGCGTTGTCGGGGACTTCCTGCCACTGGTCGCGGAACGACTCGGTGACCGGGAGGTCCGGGTTCCAGACCGGCTTGGGCGTGGCCGAGCGGTGCTGGACCCGGCAGTTGCGGAGTCCGGCGACGGCGGAGCCGTGGGTTCCGTCGACCTGGAACTCGACCAGCTCGTCGCGGTTGACGCGTACCGTCCAGGAGGAGTTGATCTGTGCGACGGCGCCGCCCGCCAGCTGGAAGATGCCGTACGCGGCGTCGTCGGCGGTCGCGGCGTAGGGCTTGCCCTGCTCGTCCCAACGCTGCGGAAGGTGCGTCTGGACGTGCGCCTGGACCGTGGTGACCTGGCCGAACAGCTCGTGGAGCACGTACTCCCAGTGCGGGAACATGTCGACGACGATGCCGCCGCCGTCCTCGGCGCGGTAGTTCCACGACGGGCGCTGGGCCTCCTGCCAGTCGCCCTCGAAGACCCAGTAGCCGAACTCGCCGCGCACGGAGAGGATCTCGCCGAAGAAGCCGCCGTCGATGAGGCGCTTCAGCTTCAGCAGGCCCGGCAGGAAGATCTTGTCCTGGACCACGCCGTGCTTGATCCCGGCGTCACGGGCCAGCCGGGCCAGCTCCAGGGCGCCTTCGACATCCGTGGCGGTGGGCTTCTCGGTGTAGATGTGCTTGCCCGCCGCGATCGCCTTCTTGATCGCCTCGACGCGCGCCGAGGTGACCTGGGCGTCGAAGTAGATGTCGATGGTGTCGTCGGCCAGCACCGCGTCCAGGTCGGTCGACCACTCGGTCAGACCGTGCCGCTCGGCGAGCTCCCGCAGCGCGTGGGCCCTGCGGCCGACGAGCACGGGTTCGGGCCACAGCACCTCGCCGTCGCCGAGGTCGAGGCCGCCCTGCTCGCGGATCGCGAGGATCGAGCGCACCAGGTGCTGCCGGTATCCCATGCGACCCGTGACGCCGTTCATGGCGATGCGCACTGTCCTGCGTGTCACGAAGTTCCCTCCATACAGCCGTAGCAAGCGCTTTCTATCGAGGATGACGCTAGCCTGCCGACAGCGGCCCGGACAAGAGGGGACGCGCCGATAACTCCTCGGTATCTCCCCGTGACCTCTCGGAGGACAGTGATGACAGTCACCCTGGCGGACGTGGCGGCCCGCGCCCGGGTGTCCCCGGCCACGGTCTCCCGCGTACTGAACGGGAACTACCCGGTGGCCGCGTCGACGCGGGAACGGGTCCTGCGCGCCGTGGACGACCTGGACTACGTGCTCAACGGGCCGGCCAGCTCGCTCGCGGCGGCCACCTCGGATCTGGTCGGCATCCTGGTCAACGACATCGCCGACCCGTTCTTCGGGATCATGGCGGGAGCCGCCCAGACCGAGATCGGCGGGCCCGGCGACGGCTCGGGCCGCGCGGGCGGCGAGAAGCTGGCCGTCGTCTGCAACACCGGCGGCTCCCCGGAGCGCGAGCTCACCTACCTCACCCTGCTCCAGCGCCAGCGCGCCGCCGCCGTCGTGCTCACCGGCGGCGCGGTGGAGAGCCCCGCCCACCGGGCCGCGATGTCCGCGAAGCTGGCCAAGCTCGCGGACGCGGGCACCCGGATCGTGTTCTGCGGGCGGCCCCCGCTGCCGGACAGCGACGCGGTGCTGGCGGCCCTCGCCTTCGACAACCGGGGCGGCGGGCGACGGCTGACCGAGCACCTGATCTCGCTCGGCCACCGGCGGATCGGCTATGTCGCGGGCCCGCTGGAGCGGACCACCACCCGCCACCGCCTGGAAGGCCACCGGGACGCGATGCGCGCGGCCGGGCTGACCGGCGACGAGGACCGCCTCACCGTCCACGGCCCGTACGACCGGCGCTCCGGCTACGAGGCCACCCTCGAACTCCTGCGCCGCGAACCGGAAGTGACCGCGATCGTGGCCGCGAACGACACGGTGGCGCTGGGCGCCAGTGCCGCGGTACGGGACCGGGGGCAGCGCATCCCCCAGGACGTCTCGGTGGCGGGCTTCGACGACCTGCCGTTCTCGGTGGACGCCGTACCGGCCCTGACGACCGTACGGCTGCCGCTCTTCGAGGCGGGTGCCCGCGCGGGCCGGCTCGCGATGGGCAAGGAGACCCCGCCGCCCGGCGGCGTCGCGACGATCGCGGCCGAACTGATGGTGCGGGGGTCGACGGCACCGCCTCGGGCGTGACCCTCCGTAACCCCACGAAGGCCCCGCCGGGGCGGGACCCTGCCGTCCCGGTGTCCCGCCACCCTGGCCGCCCCGCTGCCCTCGCCGTCCCGCCGCCCCGCCACCCCGCCGCACTGCTCCAATGGCGTTGTCACGTGCGTCGGCTCCCTGAGCAGGGGTAGGTGTACGGGACACCCCGGGCCGATGATGTGGGCGTCGCCGCTCGTGTCGCCCGGGGCGGTGGCACGTACCGATGTGGAAGGAACACGCACGTGAAGCTCGCTTTCTCGACCCTCGGAGTGCCGGGGATGCCGATAGCCGAGGTCATCCGGCTCGCCAATGAGCACGGGTACCAGGGGGTGGAGCTGCGCACCCACCCGGAGGAGCCGGTGCACCCGGGGCTCTCGCTGCTCGAACGCGCCGATGTGGTCGAGGAGTTCAAGGCGGGCGGGGTCGAGATCCTGACCCTGGCCGGATACGTACGGGTGGCGTCCGCAGGTGACGACGAGCCGGTCCTGGCCGAGCTGGCCGAGCTGATGAAGCTCGCCCGCGACCTGGGTGCGAAGAACGTCCGGGTCTTCCCCGGCGGCGGTGGCCAGGACCAGGACGTGGCCGACGCGACCGCCGCCCGCAGGTTGGGGGCCGCCGCGCCGGACGCCGCGGACATGGGCGTGCGCATCCTGCTGGAGACCCATGACTCGCACCGGGCGGGCGTCGACGTGGCCCGGGTCGTCGGTACGGTCGGGCACCCGCAGATCGGTGCGCTCTGGGACATCATGCACACGTGGCTGGCGGGCGAGGAGCCGGTCGCGAGCCATGCGGTCCTGGCCCCCCACCTGGGCTACGTCCAGGTGAAGGACATCGCGTCGGCGGAGGACATCGCGCCGCTGGGCCTGGGCGCCGGGGTGCTGCCGCTGCGCGCGTGCCTGGACACGCTGGACCCGGACAGCTGGGTGTGCTGGGAGTACGAGAAGCGCTGGCACCCGGATGCGCCGGAGCTGGCGGGGCTGCTGAGCGCAGGGCGCGAGCACCTGCTGCGGCTCGGAGCGCCGAAGCAGTAGGGGAGCGCGGACGCGCCGACGACCTACCGGGCCCCCAGCGCGTCCGGCTTCCGCTCCGGCCGCTCCGGACGCTCCGGCCGTTCCGCACGCTCCGGCCGCTCCGGCTGATCCATCTGCTGCCCCGTCGGCACCACCGGATCGGTCGGAGCGGTCGGCGCCACCGGACCGGTCGCATCCGCCTGACCGGTCGGAGCGGTCGGCGCCACGCGATCGGTCGCGCCTGCCCGAGCGGTCGGAGCGGTCGCGCCTGCCGGATCGGTCGGGCCGGTCGGATCTGCCGGAGCGGTCGGCGTGCGGCGGGTGCCCGCCAGTGAGGTGAGCGCCACCCCGCCGACCAGCAGCGCCGCCGCGCACCAGCGCAGCGGGCCGACCGGTTCGCCGAGCAGCAGCGCCGCCGAGGACATCCCGAAGACCGGGACGAGCAGGGTGAACGGGGCCACGGACGAGGCCGGGTACCGGCCGAGCAGGAAGCTCCAGGCGCCGAAGCCGAACACCGTGGTGATCCAGGCGACGTAGAGGATGATCCCGGCGCCGCTCCAGTCGAGCGCGGCCAGCGCCTCGGCGTCGCGGTCCCACCCCTCGAAGACCAGGGACAGGCCGAGCAGCGGGAGCACGGGCACGGCCGAGACCCAGACCATGAAGTTGAGGGGGTCGGGCGGGGCGGCCCTGCGGGTCAGCACGTTCGACACGCCCCAGCAGGCAGCCGCCGCGATCACGAGGACGAAGGCGAGCACCGGCCCGCTCGCGCCCTCGTCGACCGCGGCCACCCCGATGCCCACGAGGGCGACGCCCATCCCCCACACCTTGGTCCTTCCCGGCCGTTCACCGAGCGCCAGGGCCGCGAACAGGGCGGTGAAGACCGCCTGGACCTGGAGGACGAGGGAGGAGAGTCCGGCGGGCATCCCGCGGTCCATACCGAGGAAGAGCAGGCCGAACTTCCCCACTCCGAGGACGAGCCCGACCCCCACGATCCACTTCCAGGCGACCTTGGGCCGGCCGACGAGGAAGACGGCCGGGAGCGCGGCCGCCAGGAATCGCAGGGCGGAGAAGAGCAGCGGCGGGAAGTGGTCGAGACCGATCTCGATGACGACGAAGTTCACACCCCAGACGGCGGCGACGAGCGCGGCCAGGGCAATGTGGAGGGGACGCATGGATCGAGCATCGGCCGCGAGGACCATGTAGCACCAGCGCGGATTTCTTCATGGTGGAATTGAGCATCACTAATGATTCCGACCGGCTCCCGCGAGGTCACGATGCTCGATCTGTCCCGGCTGCGCGCCCTGCACGCCGTCTCCGTCCACGGCTCCGTCGCGGGCGCCGCGGCAGCGCTCGGCTACACCCCGTCGGCGGTCTCGCAGCAGATCACCAAGCTGGAGCGGGAGACCCGGACCACCCTGCTGGAGCGGCGCGGGCGCGGTGTCTCGCTGACCGAGGAGGCCCTCCACCTGGTCACCGCGGCCCAGCAGTTGCTCGCGATCGTGGAGCGGGCCGAGACGACGCTGGAGGAGCGCAGGGGGCTGCCCACGGGGCGGTTGTCGATCGGCGCCTTCGCCTCCGCGGCGCGCGGCCTGCTGCCGGGGGTGCTGGCGGAGCTGGACCGGGACCACCCCGCGCTGGAGGTCCGGATGACCGAGGTGGACCCGCATCTCTCGGTCGACCTGGTGGCCAAGGGCGTCGTCGATCTGGCGGTCGCGCACGACTGGGACATCGCGCCGCTGCCCGCTCCCGAGGGGGTGGCACAGGCGGTGATCGGGGACGACCGGTGCGATCTCCTGGTGCCCGGGCGGCACGCCCTCGCCGGTCGGGACGCGGTGCGGCGGGAGGAGCTGGCGAAGGAGCGGTGGATCTGCCAGCCGCCGGGGACGGTCTGCCACGACTGGCTCGTACGGACACTGCGGGCGGCGGGCTACGAGCCGGACATCCGGCACCGGGCCGAGGAGAACCACACCCAGCTCGCCCTGGTCGCGGCCGGGCTCGGGGTCGCGATGATCCCCCGGCTGGGGCGGGGGCCACTGCCCGCAGGGGTGGTGGCGGTGCCTCTCGATCCCGTACCGGTACGGAGGCTGTACGCGCTGTGGCGTACGGAGGCGGCCCGTCGGCCCGCGATCACCGCGGCGGTCTCGGCGCTCCAGGCGCACGGGATGGCGGCGGGGCTGGTCCGAGCCCCCGCGCGCGCCGGCACATGACGGTTTGCCCCTCAATCGGCACCCTTCACCGAAGGTGGCCGGGCGGGGCCCCTTGACCGGTAGTTACTTTCCATATATCCGTACCTTCTTGGAAGTTTCTTTCAGTCCCAGGAAGGAGCCCACGTGCACCACCGCACCTCCCGGCGCACTCTTCTCACGGCTACCGCGGCCACCGCCGCCGCGGCCGCCACCGGCGTCGTCGCCGTCCCCGCCGCCGCGCAGTCCGCGAGCGCCTCCACCGACCGCCGGCTCAAGCGGCTCATCAGTCGGATGAGCCTGGAGGAGAAGGTCGGCCAGCTCTTCGTGATGCGGGTGTACGGGCACTCCGCCACCGACCCGGACCAGGCGGACATCGACGCGAACCTCAAGGAGATCGGGGTCCGCACCGCCGCCGAGCTGATCGACAAGTACCACGTCGGCGGCATCATCTACTTCGTCTGGGCGCACAACACCCGCGACCCGCACCAGATCGCCGACCTCTCCAACGGCATCCAGCGCGCCGGTCTCGCCGGCCCCCACTCCGTACCGCTCCTGATCTCCACCGACCAGGAACACGGCATCGTCTGCCGCGTCGGCGAACCCGCCACCCTGCTGCCGGGCGCGATGGCGCTCGGCGCGGGCGGCTCGCACTCCGACACCCGCCGGGCCGCCCGGATCGCGGGCGACGAGCTGGCCGCCCTGGGCATCGTGCAGAACTACGCGCCGAACGCCGACGTGAACGTCAATCCGGCCAACCCGGTGATCGGCGTACGCTCCTTCGGCTCCGACCCGCGGTCGGTGGCCGGGATGGCCACCGCCCAGGTGAAGGGGTACCAGGGAGCCGGGATCGCCGCCACGGCCAAGCACTTCCCCGGCCACGGCGACACCAACACCGACAGCCACAGCGGGCTGCCGTTCATCCACCACACCCGGGAGCAGTGGGCCGAGCTGGACGCCCCGCCCTTCCGCGCCGCGATCGCCGCGGGCATCGACTCGATCATGACCGCGCACATCGTGGTGCCCGCGCTCGACGCCGCCGAGGACCCCGCGACACTGTCCCGGCCCATCCTCACCGGCGTCCTGCGCGAGGAGTTGGGCTACGACGGGGTCGTGGTCACCGACGCGCTCGACATGAAGGGCGTACGGGAGAAGTACGGCGACGACCGCGTCCCGGTCCTCGCGCTCCGGGCGGGCGTCGACCAGCTGCTGAACCCGCCGAACCTCGCCGTCGCCTGGAACGCCGTGCTGGCGGCCGTCAGGAGCGGGGAGATCAGCGAGGCCCGGATCGAGGAATCGATCCTGCGCATCCTGCGGCTGAAGACGAAACTGGGCCTGTTCCGCGACCCGTTCGTCACCCACCGGGGCGTCGACCGCACCGTCGGCACCCGCGCGCACCTGGCCGCCGCCGACGGCATCGCCGAGCGTACGACCACGCTGCTCACCAACCCCGGTGCGCTGCTGCCGCTGTCCCGCCGCTCCCACCGGAAGCTCCTCGTGGTCGGCGCCGACCCGGCCTCGCCGTCCGGCACGACGGGCCCGCCGACCACCACGCTCGCCGGTGCCTTCGGCGAGCTGGGGTACACGGCGACCGCCCTGTCCACCGGCACGGCCCCGGACCCGGCGAAGATCGCCGAGGCGGTGGCCGCCGCGCGGGGCAAGGACGCGGTGATCGTCGGGACGTACAACCTCTCGGCGACCAGCAGCCAACTCGCTCTGGTCAAGGCCCTCGTGGCGACCGGCGTCCCGGTCGTCACCGTGGCGATCCGCAACCCGTACGACATCGCCCAGCTGACCGGTACGGGCGTCGCTGCGAGCCTGGCCGCGTACTCCTGGACGGACGTCGAACTGCGGGCGGCGGTACGGGTGATCGCGGGCCGCGCCGAACCGGAGGGCAGGCTCCCGGTCCCGGTGCAGCGCGCGGACGACCCGGCCCGGGTGCTGTACCCGGTCGGCTACGGGCTGTCCTACTAGGAGGCGTTCGCCCGACGACGGCAGCGTGACGGTCGTGCCACCGCGCACGACGGCCGGGCTGCCGTCGCGCCCCCTCCGCACGTCGATCCGCACCACCTCCGCACGCCGGTCGCGCCACCGCGCACCGACGCGCACCGACGCGCACGACGCGGCCGACGCCAAGTTCCCTCGGCACCCGGCGTGTTCCCGCTCCGGCGGACCACGCCGGGTGTACGTCTTGACGGGACGTATCGGGGGTTCCTCTCATGCACAGCACGCACAAGCGACGCCACGGGCGCCGTTCCTCCGCGGTGGGGCGAGGGGCGCGCCCCGCACGCGTACCCCTGCTGATGCTGGTGGCCGCCGCTGCCGCCGCGCTCTCGCTGACCGCCTGCGGGCAGCCCGTCGACACCCCGGACGACCGGGGGTCTTCGCGGGGCGGCTCCGCGCCGACGGCGTACGGGGTGGTGTTCCTCGGGCCCGCCGACTGCAGTTCGCGCGGTGCCGAGGTACGTGAAGTGTCCTGCCGCAGCGAGAAGGCCATGGCCCGGGTGCTGGCCCGGCATCTCGGAGCCGCGACCGCGGGCCCGTCCTGCCCTCCCCCGACCGACTTCGTCCTGCACATCTCGGAGACCGGCGACAGCGCGCGGAGCCGCCTCACCCGTGGCTACGCCTGCATGCGCAATCTGGAGCCGCCGCATCCGGGCGACCCGGGGCAGGGCGGCGGACCGCTGACGCGCGTCGGTGACTGCGTCCGGCACTCACGCGGGGGCACGGGCGGGGGTGAGGACACGGGCGAGGTGGTGGGCGAGGTGGAGGAGACCGCGTGCGACGGATCGGGCGCGCGGGCACCGGAGTTCGAGGTCATGTCGGCGGTGCGGCTGCGCGCGCGCTGCCCGGACACCACGGACCTCGTCGTCACGCTGGGCGGCGACAGGGCCGTGGGCTGCGCCCGCCGGATCTGAGGTACGGAACCGGCGGGCACAGCCCACTGTTTCGGTGATCAGCCGCGGTTACGGGCGCAGGGTGCCCTGACCGCGATCGACCTCACCGTTGCGCTGGTCGAGCCGCGCGTCGAACTTCGCGAGCGGCTTGGCCTTCGCCGGGTCCGCGTCGACGGCCGCCGGGGCGACCCCCGCCCAGCGCAGGATGGCGGCGGTGGCCTTCGCCTTCTCGTCGGCGACGAGACCGGAGACCTTGGAACCGTGGTTGCCGCCCGGCACCGTGTAGACGTAGCTGTCACGGGCGCCGTGGCCGAGGCGGAAGGGCTCCGCACCCCACGGGTCGTTCTGCCCGTAGACGTACATCATCCGCTTGGCGTTGTGCTTCACCCACGTGTCCACGTCCCGCATCACCGACGGCCGGAACTTCATCGGGATGGTGCGGGGCACGAAGTTGCGGGGCGGCTGGTAGCCGTAGCGGCTCAGGTTGCCGAGCCACGGCTGCTTGATGTCGGGCGAGCCGAGCTGCGTACCCGCCTGGTAGTAGTACGGCGTGTACGTCTCCAGGCCCTCGTCGGCGTAGGCCGAGAAGCCGGAGATCCCGTCGATCGAGTCCCAGATCGCCTGGTCGGTGGCGTTCCGCGCGTTGGCGGGGATGTCGGCGCAGTCGGCGAGCAGGCTGTACTGCCAGAACGCCCAGATGTAGTCCATGACGACGGCCTCGTAGGCACGGTCGAGCGAGCCGACCGTGTTGAAGGTGAGGCCGTTCGCGGCGGCGTACTCCTTGTACTTCTTCTCCAGCGGACCGCGGCGGATCAGCGCCTCGCGCTGGACCCCGTTCAGCTTGTCGCGGCACTCCTTGGTGCCGACGTTCGCCAGGAACCGGTCGTACGCCGAGTCCTCCTTGTTGACGACGTCGTTGGGCGCGACATACGCGACGACGCCGTCCATGTCCTTCGGGTAGAAGCGCTCGAAGTACGTGGCGGTCATGCCGCCCTTGGAGCCACCGGTGGTCAGCCAGTTCTTCGAGTAGAGCTTCTTCAGCGCCTTGAACACCCGGTGCTGGTCGCTGGCGGCCTGCCAGATGTCGAGCTTGGACCAGTCGGCGGGCGCCGGGCGGGACGGGGTGAAGAAGCGGTACTCCAGGGAGACCTGGTTGCCGTCGATGATCTGCGTCGGCTCACTGCGGCTGGGGTTGGTCGAGACGTTGTAGCCGCTGGTGAAGAAGACCGTCGGGCGGCTCGTGTCCTTGTGCAGCAGGGTGATGCGCTGCTGGAACGTGCCCTTGGACGGGTGCCGGTGGTCGACCGGCTGGGTGTAATTGAGGACGAAGAAGCGGTAACCGGGGTACGGCTTCTCCTCGATCAGACTCATTCCCGGGATGGCCAGGATGCGGTCCTTGATGTCCTCGCTGCTGGAATCACTGCTTCCGGCAACGCTGCTGCCCTGCTTCGCGGTCGGTTCCGCGGCGGTGGCCGCACCGGCCGAGGCCCCCGTCGCACTCACTGTGCCTATGAGCACCGCGAGCGACAGAACCCCTCTGAGCGCCTTGCGCATGCACCCTCCCCTAGTTTCACGACATTCGCCGTGAACCTAGCCGGGGCAACACGCGCCACGCCAGACCTGACTGACCACATACTTCACGGGGTCCCCGCAGAACGTCAGCAGAGGATCCATCCGGTGGAGGCCGATGAGCCCCCGACCGAGCCGGTCGCCCGGACGCAGCGGTTCAGCGCATGGACCGTCACCGGGCCCGCCAGTTTGGTGTAGGTGCCGCTGTCGGTCACCGCCCGGCCGCCGCGCGGCTGGAGCGAGACGCTCATCGCCCGACGCTTCCCCGGCTTCTTGGCGACGGTGACGGCGCAGGCGTACGCACGGCTCTTGTACACGCGCAGCTCCCCCTTGGCGAACGCCACCGTCTTCGCCGGGCGTCCGGAGCAGGACGAGGCGGCGTGCGCGGCGGGGCCCACGGGGGTGCCGAGCACCAGGCCCACGGCCGCGAGGAGCGGCAGGACGAGCAGCCGTACGAGCATCGGCCTGCTCCCCCGTCCGGACGGCTTCGACGTACTCAGCGGTCTCACCACCCCATCGAACATACGTATCTCCACCCGCCACATGCGCGTATACGCGTACGACGCGGGAGACCGCCCAACGGTTGCACGCGGCACGCCACGTGACGCGTGCCGGGCGGTGTGTTCGCCCCCGCCCTCAGACCCCCGCCGGCTCGTCCTCGCCGATGAACGTGCGCCACAACCGGGCGTACTGCCCGTCCCTGGCCAGCAGCTCGTCGTGCGTGCCGTCCTCGACGACCCGGCCGTGGTCCATCACCACGACCCGGTCGGCGCGGGCGGCCGTGGTCAGGCGGTGGGCCACGACCAGCGTCGTGCGGCGGCCGGTGAGCCGGTCGGTGGCCTGGTTGACCAGGGCCTCGGTCGCCAGGTCCAGGGCCGCGGTGGCCTCGTCGAGCAGCAGGACGTCCGGGTCGACGAGTTCGGCGCGGGCGAGCGCGACGAGCTGGCGCTGGCCGGCCGAGAGGTTGCGGCCCCGCTCGGCGACCTCGTGCAGATAGCCGCCGTCCAGCGTGGCGATCATGTCGTGCGCGCCGACCGCCCTGGCCGCCGCCTCCACCTGTGCGTCGGTGGCGTCGGGCAGCCCGTAGGCGATGGCGTCGCGGACCGTACCGGCGAAGAGGTACGCCTCCTGCGGTACGACCCCGAGGCGGTGCCGGTAGGCGGTCATGTCGAGCTTGCGCAGATCGGTGCCGTCGGCGGTGACCCGGCCGCCCGTGGGGTCGTAGAACCGGGCGACGAGCTTGACGAGGGTCGACTTGCCCGCGCCCGTCTCCCCGACGAAGGCCACCGTCTGACCTGCCGGAATGTGCAGGTCGATGCCGGTCAGGGCCTCTTCCTCACCGCCGTACGCGAAGGACACGTCCTCGAACGCGATCTCGCCGCGCAGCGACAGCACGTCCATCGGCTCGTCGGGGTCCTCGGTCGAGGTGGGCTCCTGGAGCAGTTCCTGGATGCGGCCGAGCGACACGGTGGCCTGCTGGTAGCCGTCGAAGACCTGGGAGAGCTGCTGCACGGGGGCGAAGAACAGGTCGATGTAGAGGAGGTACGCGACCAGCGCACCGGTGGTCAGCGTGCCGTTGTCGACCCGGCCCGCGCCGACGATCAGCACGGCCGCCGCGGCGACCGAGGACAGCAGCTGGACGAACGGGAAGTAGATGGAGATCAGCCACTGGCCGCGCACGCGGGCCTCGCGGTAGTGGTCGCTGTGCTCGGCGTACCGCCGGACACCGTCCCGCTCGCGGCCGAACGCCTGCACGATCCGCAGTCCGGAGACGGACTCCTGGAGGTCGCCGTTGACGGCGCTGATGCGCTCACGGGCCAGTTCGTAGGCCTGGACGCTCTTGCGGCGGAAGAAGACGGTTCCGATGATGAGCACCGGCAGCGTCGCGAAGACGACCAGGGCCAGCTGGACGTCGAGGACCAGCAGCGCGACCATGATGCCGAAGAAGGTGACGACGGAGACGAAGGCGGTGACGAGGCCGGTCTGGAGGAACGTGGACAGCGCGTCCACGTCCGTCGTCATCCGGGTCATGATCTTGCCGGTCAGTTCGCGCTCGTAGTAGTCGAGGCCGAGCCGCTGGAGCTGCGCGAAGATCTTCAGGCGCAGGGAGTAGAGCACCCGCTCGCCGGTGCGGCCCGTCATCCGGGTCTCGCCGACCTGGGCCACCCACTGCACGAGTACGACGAGCAGCGCGATCGCGGAGGCCGCCCAGACCGCGCCGAGCGCGAGCCGGTTGACGCCCTCGTCGATGCCGTGCCGGATCAGTACGGGCAGGAGCAGACTCATGCCCGCGTCGACGGCGACGAGCGCCAGGCTGACGAGCAGCGGAAGGCCGAAGCCGCGCAGCAGCCGGCGCAGCCCGTAGGACTCCTCGGCCTGCACGGCGCGTGCCTCGTCGATGGCGGGAATGTCCGTGGCGGGCGGCAGCGCGTCGACCTGGGCGAGCAGCTCGGGGGTGGCGGGCATGCCGGCCAGCGCCGCGTCGCGCGGTACTTCCTTGCGGATCCACAGATCGGGGGTGATGCCCCGCTCGGCGTCGAACTCGGCGTCCAGCTCCTCCTGGAACGCGCGGTCGTCCTCGGCCGTCGCACCGGTGTCCACGGGCAGGTGGCCCGGCGAGGTGCCGCCCAGCTCGTCCGGGTCGGTGAGCAGGCGGCGGTAGAGGGCGGAGCGCTGTTCCAGTTCCTCGTGCGTACCGATGTCGGCGAGCCGTCCGCCGTCGAGGACGGCGATCCGGTCGGCGAGGCCGAGGGTGGAGCGGCGGTGGGCGATGAGCAGGGTGGTGCGGCCCGCCATCACCTGCTTGAGCGCCTCGTGGATCTCGTGCTCGACGCGGGCGTCGACGGCGGAGGTGGCGTCGTCGAGGAGGAGCAGCCGGGGGTCGGTGAGGATGGCGCGGGCGAGCGCGACACGCTGGCGCTGGCCGCCGGAGAGGGTGAGCCCGTGCTCGCCGACCGTGGTGTCGTAGCCGCGGGGCAGCTCGGCGATGAACCGGTCGGCCTGGGCGGCGCGGGCGGCCTGCTCGATCTGCTCCTGGGTGGCGTCCGGGGCGCCGTACGCGATGTTGGCGCGGATGGTGTCGGAGAACAGGAAGCTGTCCTCCGGTACGAGGCCGATGGCGGCCCGGAGCGATGCCTGGGTGAGTTCGCGGACGTCGTGGCCGCCGACCAGGACGGCGCCGTGCGTCACGTCGTAGAAGCGGGGCAGCAGGAGCGAGACGGTGGACTTGCCGCTGCCGGACGCGCCGACGAGGGCGACGGTCTCGCCGGGCTCGATGGTGAGCGAGAAGCCGTCGAGGACGGGCCGCTCGTGGTCGTAGCCGAACCGTACGTCGTCGAACTCGATGCTCGCCGGGGCGTCGGCCGGGAGCTCCTTCGTACCGTCGTCGATCGTCGGCTCGGTGTCGATCAGCTCCAGGACCCGCTCCACACCGGCCCGTGCCTGCTGGCCGACGGTGAGGACCATCGCGAGCATCCGGACGGGGCCGACGAGCTGGGCGAGGTAGGTGGAGAAGGCGACGAACGTACCGAGGGTGATCTCGCCCTTCGTCGCCAGCCAGCCGCCGAGGGCCAGCATCGCGACCTGGCCGAGCGCGGGCACGGCCTGGAGGGCGGGGGTGTAGCGCGCGTTCAGCCGTACGGTGCGCAGCCGCCCGGCGAAGAGCTTGCGCCCGACCTCGCGGAGTTTGCCGGTCTCCTGCTCCTCCTGCCCGAACCCCTTGACGACCCGGACGCCGGAGACGGCGCCGTCGACCACTCCGGCGACGGCGGCGGCCTGGCTCTGGGCGTACCAGGTGGCGGGGAAGAGGCGGTTGCGCGAGCGGTGGGCGATGAACCAGAGCGCGGGGGCGACGGCGAGGGCGACGAGCGTCAGCAGCGGCGACAGCCACGCCATGATGCCCAGGGAGATGAGGAAGAGCAGGACGTTCCCGATGGTCATCGGGAGCATGAAGAGCAGGCCCTGGATCAGCTGGAGGTCGCTGGTGGCGCGCCCGACGACCTGGCCGGTGGACAGTTCGTCCTGCCGCCTTCCGTCCAGGCGGGTGATCGTCGCGTACATCTCCGTACGCAGATCGTGCTGTACGTCGAGGGCGAGGCGGCCGCCGTAGTACCGCCGGATGTACGTGGCGATGTAGACGAGGACCGCCGCGGCTATGAGGAGGCCGGTCCAGACGGCCAGGGAGCGGGTGTGGTCCGTGACGACGTCGTCGATGATCACCTTGGTGATCAGCGGGACGAGCGCCATCACGGCCATTCCGGCGAGCGAGGAGCCGAGCGCGAGCATGACATTGCGCCGGTACCGCCATGCGTACCCGGTCAGCCGCCGGCCCCACCCCTGTTGGTCTGCGCCCGTCACCGATGCCTCCCGTTCGACCCCATGTTCGCCTGATCTACCGGAAGGCACCAACGCCGCGAGCAGTGGATTTCATCCCGCCGCAACAAAAGGGGGCCCCATGGCGGAGGCCGAACGGGGCGGAACCGGGACCCACGGCGTACGGGTGGGTCCCGGGGACCGGGCCCGGTGGGCGGCAGGTCCTACGACTGCGGCTTCGCCGTGAGCATGGGTACGGCGGGGGCCTCGGGCACCGCGGGGACGGCTTCCTGCGGGGCCATGGGCAGGGTCGAGGAGCGCCAGGACTTGGTGGTCGGGTTCAGATCGCGGTGGACGGCGCGGGCGACGGCCTGGATGGTGTCGATGCCGTCGTTCATCGTCTTGTTGTCGTGGGTGAGCACGGTGAGGGCGTAGTCGTGGCCCTTCCCCGTGAAGGCCCCGATGCTGTGCACCCGCCAGCCGTGCGTGGCGCGCGGCAGCCAGCCGTTCTTGACCTGGACGGCCGCCCCCGAGGGGGCCCCGGCGGGGGTTCCCCAGCGCTGTGCGGCGACGACCTTGCGCATCAGGCCGAGCTCGTAGCCGCGGGAGGCGTCGGTGAGCACCGTGTTCTTGGTGGTCAGCAGGTTCAGCAGCCGCAGCTCGTCCTGTGCGGTGATCCGGGTCAGACCCCAGTAGCCGTCGGAGCCGGGCACGGTGCGGGTCATCCCGGCCGCCTTGAGGAACGCCTTGACCTTGGTGGCGCCGAGCTGCTTCCACAGGGCGGTGGTCGCGGCGTTGTCGGACTTGGTGATCATGGATGTGGCGAGGCTCTTCTCGCGCTTGGTCAGGGAGCGGTCCTTCTTCTGGCTGTCCCAGAGCAGGGTGGCCAGGACCGTCGCCTTCACGACGCTCGCGGAGTCGTACGTCTGCGTGCCGCGCAGGGTGCAGGACGTGTTCGTGGTCCGGTCGTAGAGCGCCACGGCCGCCGTCGATTTGCGCCCCTTGAGCGCGGCGGTGATGTCCCTCGTCAGCTTGACGGCCAGCCGCGTCTTGCCGGAGGTGCAGCTCACGGCGGGTGTGGCAGCCGCGGCGGGAGTGGCGGCGACGGCCATGGGCGCGAGCACGGCGGTGGCGAGCGCGGCGGAGAGTATGCCCCGGGACATCCGGATGCGGTGTGTGGTCATGAGAGTTCCCGTCCCTGCGTGATACGTACTGATGCGCCCCCGGCGCACCCGAAACAGACGACTGCTGACCGGCCGAATAGTTGTACGCGGCTCCGTGAGGTGTTCTGGAACGGTGCGGGGCGGGTAGTGGAGGACGGCCGGAGGCGAACGGGCCGGCACGGGACGGACGAACCAGGACGGGTTACGGACATGACCAACGACCTACTCACGGAGGCGTACCGCTGCGGCCGGCTGTACGCCGCGCTCGCCGAGCTGCAGAAGCTCGGCACGGGCACGCATCACTCGTTGGGAAGCTCGGGCCTCAAGGAGCAGGTCGCCAAGGAACCCAGGAAGCATCTGACCGAGCATCTGGAGAGGGCCGGCAAGTATCTGCTCGACGCGAAGAACCGGGAGAAGGGCCAGGCGGCGGCCGTCGTCTTCCGGATGCTCCCGGACCTGCTGCCGGAGCGGCGCGAGCTTCCGGGGGATCTGCGGTCCGTCGAGAAGCAGGAGCGCTTCCAGGAGGGTGTGAAGGAGCAGACGGCCGAGATCGTGAAGGCGCTCCAGGACGCGTGACGGGCGGGCCCGCTCTCCCCCGCCACAAGGACAACGGGCCCGCTCTCCCCCGCCGCAGGGACAGCGGGCCCGCCCGGCCGGTTCGGCTACAGGTGCGTCGGCTCGAACATCCTCAGCAGGGCCGGAAGCACGACGACCGACGGGCCGGAGGCGGCCAGGGCCTTCGTCAGGTCCGCGGCCAGTGATTCCGGTGTCGTACGGACGGCGGGGACGCCGAAGGACTCGGCCAGCGCGACGAAGTCCGGCCGGGCCAGTTCCGTCGCCGTGGCCTCGCCGAAGGCCCCCGTCATGTACTCGCGCAGGATGCCGTAGCCGCCGTCGTCGACGATCAGCCAGGTGACGGGCAGGCCGTACTGGCGGGCGGTGGCGAGTTCGGCGATCGAGTACATCGCACCGCCGTCACCGGAGACCGCGAGCACCGGCCGCGTGGGGTCGGCCGCCGCCGCGCCGATGGCCGCCGGGAAGCCGTAGCCGAGGCCGCCCGCGCCCTGGGCCGAGTGCATCGTGTTCGGGTGGCGGGCGTCGAAGGCGGACCAGGCCCAGTAGGCCAGGATCGTCATGTCCCAGAAGCTGGGCGCGGTGTCGGGCAGCGCCTCGCGGACCGAGGCGAGGACCTGCTGCTCCAGGGTGAGGTCCTGGCCGTCGATCCGGGCCCGGACCTTCTCCAGCACCGCACGGACCCGTTCGGGCGCGGTGGCGTCCGCACGGGCGTCGACCGCTTCCAGGAGGTCGCCGAGCGCCTCGCGGGCGTCGGAGTGGATGCCGAGCGCGGGATGGTTGGACTCCAGCTTCCCGGCGTCGGCCTCGATCTGGATGATCCGGCCGCGCGGGGTGAACGTGTGGTAGTTCGAGGAGAGCTCGCCGAGGCCCGAGCCGACGACGAGCAGCACATCGGCGGACTCCAGGAAGTCCGTGGTGTGCCGGTCCTCCAGCCAGGACCGCAGCGAGAGCGGGTGCTCCCACGGGAACGCGCCCTTGCCGCCGAACGTGGTGACGACCGGGGCGTTGATCCGCTCCGCGAGCGCGCGCAGCTTGCCGGTCGCGTCGGAACGTACGACTCCGCCGCCCGCGATGATCGCCGGGCGCTCGGCGTTCGACAGCAGACGGGCGGCGGCCACGGTCAGTTCGGGGCGCGGGTACAGCTCGCGCGGGGTGGCGTCCATCGCGCTGACGACCGGCAGCACGGTCTCGGCCAGCAGCACGTCCTGCGGGATCTCCACCCAGACCGGGCCGTGCGGGGCGGTCAGCGCGGACTCCCAGGCGGCGGCGATCGCGGACGGGATCTGCGACGCCGTACGCACGGTGTGCACAGACTTCACGATGTCGCGGAACGACGCCTGCTGATCGCGGAGTTCGTGCAGATAGCCGTGCCGGCCCCCGCCCAGACCGGCCGTCGGGATCTGGCTGGAGATCGCGAGCACCGGGGCGGACGCGGCGGCCGCCTCCTGGAGCGCGGCGAGGGAGGTGAGCGCGCCGGGGCCGGTGGAGAGCAGCAGGGGTGCCACTTCCCCGGTGATCCGGCCGTAGGCGTCGGCGGCGAAGCCCGCGTTGTTCTCGACGCGCAGGCCGACGTACGAGAGGGAGGAGCGGCGCAGCGCGTCGAACATGCCGAGCGCGTGCTGGCCGGGCAGCCCGAAGACGGTGGTCGCGCCGAGGCCCTGGAGGGACTCGACGACCAGGTCGCCGCCGTTGCGTCCCGGCGGGGGGTTCAGCGCGGCCTCGGCCTGGGCGGGCGTGAGCCGGGGCCGGTCGTCGTGGTCGTGGCTCACTTGGCTCCGGCCCCGTCCGCCGTCCTGGCCGCCGCGATCTGGCGGGACATGATCGTGGTCAGCTCGTACGCCGTGTGGGAGGCGGCGACGGAGGTGATCTCCGCGTGGTCGTACGCGGGCGCGACCTCGACCAGGTCGGCGGAGACCAGGTGGCAGGAGGCGAGACCGCGCAGGATCTCCAGCAGCTCGCGGGAGGTGAGGCCACCGGCCTCGGGGGTTCCGGTGCCGGGGGCGTGCGCCGGGTCCAGGACGTCGATGTCGATGGAGATGTACAGCGGCCGGTCCCCGATCCGCTGCCGGAGCTGGTCGGCGATCTCGTCGACGCCGCGCCGCATGACGTCGGCGGAGGTGACGATGCCGAAGCCCATCTTCTCGTCGTCGGTCAGGTCCTGCTTGCCGTACAGCGGGCCGCGGGTGCCGACGTGGGAGAGGGCCGAGGTGTCGAGGATGCCCTCCTCGACGGCCCGCCGGAACGGGGTGCCATGGGTGTACTCGGCGCCGAAGTAGGTGTCCCAGGTGTCCAGGTGGGCGTCGAAGTGGAGCAGCGCGACCGGGCCGTGCTTCTTGGCGACGGACCGCAGGAGGGGCAGCGCGATGGTGTGGTCGCCGCCGAGCGTCATGAGCCGGGCGCCGGTGCCGAGCAGATCGTCGGCGGCGGCCTCGACCGTCTCGACGGCCTCGTTGATGTTGAACGGGTTGGCGGCGATGTCACCGGCGTCGGCGACCTGCGCGAGGGCGAACGGCGAGGCGTCCTGCGCCGGGTTGTACGGGCGCAGGAGCCGGGACGCCTCACGGATCGCGTTGCCGCCGAAGCGGGCGCCGGGCCGGTAGGAGACCCCGCTGTCGAAGGGCACGCCGACGACGGCGACATCGGCGGTGCCGACCTCGTCGAGCCGGGGCAGCCGGGCGAACGTCGCGGGCCCGGCGTACCGCGGGACGCGGGAGGAGTCGACGGGGCCGCGCGGCGATTCGTTGCTGCTCATGGGTGGAGTGCCTTTCCTTCGGGTGATGCGCGCTTTGTGGGCGTTAGTACGTTATTCAGTGTGCGGGGTGCGGGGTGCGGGGGGTGCCGGGGTCGTCCGGCAGCCGCTTCCTGTCCTCAAGCGCCGGACGGGCTGGATCATGACGCCCCCGACGCCACAGAGGCAACGCCCCCCACCGAACGGGTTCCGTCCTCAAGCGCCGGACGGGCTGAAATATCAAGCCCCGGGGGCAAATCGAGCTCAGGCGGCAAACCAAGCCCGTCCGACGCTTGAGGACGCCTTTGGAGCCCGTCCGGCGATTGAGGACGTCTTTGGAGCCCGTCCGGCGATTGAGGACGAGGGCCTACGTGGCGGTGGCCGGTTCGCGCGCCAGGGCATCCGGCTCACCGACCCCCCGCCCCGCCACCCGCTCCCGCCACGCACTCAGCAGGTCCGGCATCTCGGAGACGGTGTAGACCTTCAGCCGGGCGAGCCGTGCGGAGAAGAAGACGGACAGCGCGAGCATGCCGGCCAGGTAGACGACGATCACGGCGTAGTCGACAGCCATGGGCTTCCCTCCGTCTCGTTCAGCAGGTTCGGGTTCGTGCGTGGTGAAGACGGTAGGTGGCCGGGAAGCGGCGCTGAAGTGTACGTTTCATCCATTCTTTACTCGCTGATTGGATGGATCACCCATGCCGGACTCCCCCGCCGGGCCGCCCACCCCGCCCATCCCCCTGACGGAGCTGCTCGCCAGGGAGGAGCTGGGGCTGCGCCGGATCGCCGGACCGGACCACGCGGACCTGCTGTGGGTGCACACCTCGGAGATGGCCGACCCGTACCCGTATCTGCTCGGCGGTGAGCTGCTGCTGAGTGCCGGGGTGCTGCTCACGGACCCGGAGCGCTACGTCGCCCGGCTGGTGGAGGCGGGGGCCGCGGCGCTGGGTTTCGGGGTGCGGCCGGTGCACGAGACGGTGCCGCAGGCGTTGGTCGAGGCGTGCGACCGGCACGGGCTGCCGCTGCTGGAGGTG
Source organism: Streptomyces sp. TSRI0281 (assembly GCF_001905125.1). Taxonomy (GTDB): domain Bacteria; phylum Actinomycetota; class Actinomycetes; order Streptomycetales; family Streptomycetaceae; genus Streptomyces. The sequence goes on from NZ_LWLE01000023.1 coordinate 277,997, forward strand.
CCGCCGGACACACCGTTCACCGCGATCGCGCGGGCGGTGTGGCGCCTGATGGCCGAGGCGAGGCATCGCGAGCTGCGCCGGGTGACCCGCGCCCAGCAGGCCCTGGCGACGGCGGCGGCCCGCCCGGACCCGGTGCCCGCGGTGCTGCACCAGCTGGCCGCCCAGCTCGCGGGCCGGGCCGCGCTGCTGACGGCGGAGGGCGAGGTCCTGCACACGGCGGGCCGCCGCCCGGCCCCGGAGGTACGGGAGGCGCTGGCGCGGCTGGCCGGGGTGGTCGCCCCGGCCGGACCGGCCCCCCTTCCCTCCTCCCTCCTGTCCGCACCCCCGCCCCCTCCCGTTCCCCTGTCCCCGGCTCCCACCTCCGCGACGGACACGTGCGGCGACGCGCAGCTGTCCGCGTACGCGCTCGGCGGCGGTCAGGGGCTGGTCCTCACCCTCGCGTCCCGGCAGCGCGAGGCGGGCGACCGGATGGTGGCCGGAATCGCGGTCGTCCTGCTGTCCCTGCTGGCCGCCCCGCACCAGGGCGCCGACGCGGCGGGCCGTTCGGCGGCGCTCGTACGGATGCTGCTGGGCGCGACTCCGCAGGACGTGACCCCGCTGCTGGGCGGCGAGGGCCCCTGGACCGTGGTGCACGCCCGCCGCAGCGACGGCGCCACCGCCGACCCGCTCACCGCCGGGGTCCTGGGCGCGTCCCTCGGCTCGGCCCTGGTCGACGCGGGGAGGGGCCGTGACGCGGTACGGGTCCTGCTCACCGCCCCCGCCCCGCTCACCCCGCAACCGGGCTGGACCCTGGGCGCCTCCGACCCCGTACCCGTCACGGACCTCGACGCCGCCGACACCCGGGCGGCCCGCGCCCTGGGCCACGCCGAGGCGACCCGCACCCCCCTGAAGGTCCACTCCACCGCCTCCGGCCTCGCCGCCCTGATCCCCCCGGACCGGGCCGCCGCCCACGCCCGCACCCTCCTCGCCCCGCTCACCCCACCGCTGACCGACACCCTGCGCTGCTGGCTGTCCCTGCACGGCAGCTGGGACCGCACGGCGGTGGCCCTGTCCGTCCACCGCAACACCGTCCGCCAACGCATCGGGCGGTGCGCGGAGTTGCTGGCCGTGGACCTGGACGACATGGACGTACGCACGGAGTTGTGGTTCGCACTGCGGCGGACGTGAGACCGGGGCGCGGAAACGGCCGGATCCGCCCCACTCGGGCGCCCCTGAGGTGTACCCCTCACCGCCCCATGGCCTATGTTGCAGTGGCAAAGGGGGAGCGCATGGCACGGGATTACGACAGTCAGCTGCTGGAGTCGGTCGGCGTACGGCGACGCAGGATGCGAGATGCCCTGCTGTTCGGAGCGCAACGCACTCGGCGGACGGCGGACGAGCGGCTCGGAAAAGTATTCGCGGGCATCGCGATCACCGCTGTGCTCTGCGCCGGCTGCGTCGGCTGGTCCTTCCTCCAGCACACTCTGGACAAACAGCAGGCGGAGCAGCAGAAACAGCAGCAACAGGCCCAGCAGTACGAAGAGCCGAAGAATTCGTCCGGCACGGACAAGCAGCCATAATCCGGTGCGGAGCGACGGGCCGCCGGGAATTCACGGGCTCCGTTGCGGGCGAGATGTGGCCTGCTCCCAGGAATACGGAAGAACACCCGGCGCACATGTGCCCAATTGGCCCGAAATTTCGGAAAGTCGCGATGATAGGTTCCGTAAGTGGTGAGCACAGCAATGACTTCCCGGGCGGAACTGAGCCGCGTGACCCTGGTCGGTGAGCGACGCCGGGCCGACATCGTTCTTCCCTCCGACACTCCCCTCGGTCAACTTCTTCCGGACATCCTTCAATTGCTGGACGACCGGGCCGCATCCCGCCCGCTGACCCGGCAATTGATCACCTCCGACGGTTCGGCGCTGCCCCACGACAGCACGCTGGCATCGGCGGGCATCAGCGACGGCGCCGTGCTGCGGCTCGTCAGGACTCACGCCGCTCCTCCCGCCCCGGTGGTCCACGACGTCACGGACCAGGTGGCCGACAACCTCGGCCTGCGGGCCTGGCGCTGGCGTCCGGCGGCACGGCGGGTCGGCGCGGGAGCGACGGCCGTGGTCTTCGCGGTGATCGCGGCGCTGCTGGCCCGCCGCGAGTTTCCGCTCGCCGCCCTGGCCGGCGTCCTGGCGGCTGTCACCACCGTCCTTCTGGTGGCCGGAGCGCTCGTCGCCCGGCTCGGGCAGGGCAACCGCGGTCCGGCAACCGCGCTGTTGACCGTCTCCGGCGCGCTCGGTGTCCTGACGGCCTGGACCGCCGCCGACGCGCACGACTGGTCCGGGCCTGTGCGGCTCGCCGCCGTGGCCGCGGCGGTGGCCCTGTCGATGACACTGCTCGGTTTCTTCTCCCCGCTCGGCCGCGGTGGTCTCATCGGCGCCGTGGCCACGGCCGCCGTCACCGCGGTGTGGGAGGGCGTCGCCGCTGTCGAGTCGGAACCGGCCCGGCTCGGTGCCGTCATGGCCGTGTTCTCCGTCGTCCTGCTCGGCACGCTGCCCCGGCTCGCCCTGATGGCGTCGGGGCTCACCGCACTCGACGACCGCCGCTCGGGCGGGGTGTCCGTCAGCCGTCACGACGTGGGCAACGCGCTGGCCGCAACGCACCGCGGCCTCGCCCTCGCGACGCTCGTCACGTCGGTGTCTGCGGCCGCGGCGGGCTGGCTCCTCACCCTGGCCGCACGCCCGACCGTGTGGACCGTCCTGCTGCCCTCGCTGGTCGCGGTGGTGCTCCTGTCGCGGGCACGCGCGTTCCCGCTGGTGGCCGAGGTGGTGGCACTGTTCGCCGCCGCAGCGGTTCTCCTCGTCCGGCTCGTGATGCTCTGGATGGAACAGGCCGGTGGCGCCGGACCCATCTCCGTACTCTGCGCGGCGGCGCTGCTGCCCCTGCTCGCCCTGATGGTGGAGCCGCCCGAGCACGTACGGGTCCGGCTGCGGCGGACCGCCGATCTGATCGAGTCCATCGGCATGGTGGGGCTCTTCCCGCTCGCCATCGGCGTGTTCGGCATCTACGGACAGCTGCTCAACAAGTTCTGACATCTCTGACATCACATGCGCGGGCGCTCCGGGCGGGGCATCGAAGCGGAGAAGAAGGGCAGACATGCCGCACGCGGACAACTGGCAGGGCGATGTACTGCGCGACCTGAGGGGCGCGCCCCCGCAGAACGCGGTGGCTCACGGCGGACAGGCGTCAACAACGCCCACCCGGACGGGGTTTCACGAACAGACGGCGCAGCCACAGACACAGGAGCACCCACAGGCGCAGGCACCAGCACAACCACCGGCGCCTGCACCAGCACAACCACCGGGGCAGGCTTCGGCCGCCCCCACGCCCACACCCCCCACGCGCTCACCGATCACCCGGCCTTCCCACGCCCCCGATTCACGGGCCGTGGTGGACAGCGCGCTGGCCGGAACGGCCCGCCGCCCGCGGCACGGTGAACCGCTCGCCGCACGTGCCTCGCGCGCGCTGTGCCGCATCGTCGCCTCGTCGGCGGCGCGCGAGGTCGCCGAGATCACCCGGACCGCCGAGACGCTCCAGCAGCCGGTGACGACCGGTCGGCAGATCGCCGTCACCTCCATCCGGGGCGGCGCGGGCAAGACGACCGTGGCCGCCCTGCTCGGCACGGCGTACGCGCACTACCGCCAGGACCCGGTCCTCCTCGTGGAGGCCGACCCGGCGCTCGGATCGCTGCCCCTGCGGCTGGGCGCCGAGACCCTGCGGTGGACCACGGCCGATCTGGCGGACATCGTTGAGCCGCAGATGTCCCTGCTCGACGTCACCGGCTATCTCGTCCAGCTGCCCGACAACGCCTGGCTGCTGCCCGGCAGCCGGGGCCAGATCGGGGCGATGCTGGACACGGCGACGTACGGACGGGTGATGGTGGCGCTGCGCCGCTACTTCGGGGTGACCGTGGTCGACTGCGAGACGCTGCCCGCCGAGGTCGCCCGGGTCGCGCTCTCCGCCGCCCAGGCCCGGGTGCTGGCCGCCCCCGCCACGCTGGACGGCGTCACGAGCACGTACGCCGTACTGCAGTGGATGCGGGAACTGCCCCCGCACATGATCGCCGGTACGGTCGTCGTCCTCTCCAGCATGATGGCGCGCCCCGGGATCGACGTCGAAGCAGCGGCCGAGACGCTCAGGTCCACCGGAGCGGGCGTCCATGTCCTGCCCTACGACCGGCACCTGGCAGCCGGTGGGGCGCTGCGCACCGAGTTGCTTTCCCGGCCGACACGTCTGGCTGCCACCCGGCTCGCCGCCGACGTGTTCCAGCTTTCCCAGAAGCGCCGGTGATCCCGATGCCTCCCCAGCCGCACGAGCCGCACGAGCTGCACGAGCTGCACGAGCTGCACGTGAACGACGGACGACGCCGATGAGCACCCGACTGATCCACCGCCCCGCCCGGACCACCCGCCCGCCCGCCACGTCCGCGCCCCGCACCATCGAGGCCCCGCCGAACCTTCCCGAGGGGAAGGCGGGCAACATCGCGATGTCGTTGCTGCCCGTCGCCGGGGTCATGTCGTCCGTCGTGATGATGACGGTCGTCCGCAACAGCCAGTTCGCGGCACTCGGCGCGATCATCCTCGTGGTCACGATCATCGGCTCCGTGGCCCTGCTCTTCTCGCAGCGTGGCAAGGCCCAGCGCACCCGGCGCACCCAGCGCGAGGCGTACCTCGCCTACGTGGAGGACCTGCGGGAGGAACTGTCGTCCGAGGAGCGGGAGCGGCGCGAGCGTGCCGACGTGCTCAACCCCTCGCCGTACGCCCTGTACGACATCGTGCGCGATCCGGCCCGGCTCTGGGAGCGCCGTCGGGCGGACGACGACTTCCTGCGGGTGCGGGTCGGCACCGGCGAGATGCCCGTACGGGACCTGCGGATCGCCGAGCAGGGGTCATCGGTCCTCACGCCGCCCGACCTCTTCATGCTCAACGAGGCGTCGGCGCTGACGAACCGCTTCCGCAACGGCACCGAACTGCCGCTCACCGTCCCGCTCGACCGGGTCGGCAACATCAGTGTGATCGGTCCGCGCGCCGACTGTCTGCGGGTGGCCCGCGCCCTGCTGGTCCAGGCCGCCGCCCTGCACGCTCCCGACGACGTGGCCCTCGCCGTCGCGGCGCCGGGTGACCGGATCGCGGACTGGGAATGGGCCAAGTGGCTGCCTCATCTGCTCGACCCGGAGCGGTTCGACGGTCCGGTCGCCGCCCGCCGCATCGCTCCGTCCGCGCCCCAGCTGGCCCGGCAGCTCGGCGCCGAACTACGCCGCCGGGCGTCCTACGCGGCCGAGGTCCGGCGCGGCCTGGCCGGCAAGGACGCGCTGTCGATGAACTCCCGGCTGCTGGTGGTCACCGACGGACACGGCGAGGACGCCGTCGACCTGCCGCGCCCGGACGACGCGGTCGGTCTGCGGGAGATGGGCGTCACCGTCCTTCATCTGCTCGAACAGCGGGTGCAGGAACCGGGGCACGTCAACGTACGCATCACCGTCGACGGGCCCGATGTGACCATCGAGGACCTGCGGGCCGGGGAGCCCATAGAGGCCCGCGGCACCGTGGACGAGGTCGGCATTCCGTTCGCCGAGGGCCTGGCACGGATGCTCGCGCCGCTGCGGCTGTCCGCCGAGTCCCTGGTCGACGCCCCGTTGTCCGGTCCGGTCGAGTTCGCCTCGATGCTCGGCATCGACGACGTGGCACAACTGGATCTGCCGGCGCTGTGGGCGCCGCGCGGCGAGCGGGCGTTCCTGCGTGTCCCGATCGGTATCAGCGACTCGCACGAGCCCGTGCTCCTGGACCTCAAGGAGTCCTCGGAACTGGGGATGGGCCCGCACGGCCTGTGCGTCGGCGCCACCGGTTCCGGAAAGTCGGAGCTGCTGCGGACCCTCGTCCTCGCCCTGGTCGCCACGCATCCGCCCGAGGACCTCGCGCTGGTCCTGGTCGACTACAAGGGCGGTGCGACCTTCGCCCCGTTCGCGGACCTGCCGCATGTGTCGGGCGTCATCACCAACCTGGAGAACCAGGCGGGCCTCGTCGAGCGGGTCCACTCCTCCCTCGCCGGTGAGGTCAAACGCCGCCAGCAGGCCCTGAAGGACGCGGGCAACGTCGCCGACATCGGGGACTACGCGGCTCTGCGCGCCGAGAAGCGGCCGGATCTGGACCCGCTGCCGCATCTCTTCGTGGTGATCGACGAGTTCGGTGAACTGCTCACCGCCAAGCCCGACTTCATCGACCTGTTCCTGTCCATCGGCCGGATCGGGCGCTCCATCGGTGTCCACCTGCTGCTCTCCAGCCAGCGCATCGAGGGCGGCAAGCTCAAGGGCCTGGACACCTATCTCTCCTACCGGCTCGGTCTGCGGACCTTCTCCGCCGACGAGTCCCGCACGGTGCTGGACACCACGGACGCGTTCCACCTGCCGCCACTGCCCGGCTTCGGCTATCTCAAGGTCGACACCAGCCACTACGCCCGGTTCAAGGCGGGCTATGTGTCCGGCGGCTACCGCGGCCCCGTGCGGCACTCCGAGGACGAGGAGACCGGCCCCCTCGCGCTGGCGTACGAGGCGTTCAACACCCTGGCCGGTCCGGACGCGGCGCAGCCGCAGGAACCCGCGTCCCGCCGTCGCGAGACCGGGCCGACCGAACTCGGCGTCATGGTCGCGCAGCTGACCGGTGCCGCCCCGCCGGTACGCGGCATCTGGCTGCCCCCGCTGCCCGCGGCCACCGCCCTGGACACGGTGGCCGGTCCGCTGGACATCGGCCCGCGCGGTATGCGGCTCGCCGGGGCGCGGGCGGACGGCGGCCGGGCCGGTGCCCGTCGGCAGGGCCCCCTCCTCGTACCGCTCGGTCTGCTGGACGACCCGGCCAAGCAGTGGCAGGGCCGGTGGTTCCTGGACCTCACGGTGGCCGGGGGCCACGCGGCCGTGATCGGCGGCCCGCAGTCCGGCAAGACGACACTCCTGCGCACCCTCGTCCTCTCCCTCGCGCTGACCCACACCCCGCAGGAGGTCGGCGTCTACGGGCTCGACCTCGTCGGCGGCGGCCTGCAGGCGCTGTCGGACCTGCCGCACGTCGGCGGCATCGCGGGCCGTGCCGACCGGGAGCGGGCGGCGCGCACCGTCGAGGAGGTCCGGACCATGCTCGCGCTGCGCGAGGACCTCTTCCGCGAGCACGGGATCGACTCGGTCGAGCAACTGCGCACCCTTCACGCGGCCGGCCGGCTGCCGCAGCTCGCCTCGGCCGAGATCCTGCTCGTCATCGACGGATTCGGCGCGCTTCGCGACGACTTCGAGGAAATGGACGACGCGATCGGCGACATCCTCAAGCGCGGCGGCGGATACGGCATCCACGTCGTCGCGGGCATGCTGCGCTGGAACGACGTCCGTATCGCCATCCAGTCGAACTTCGGCACCCGCATGGAGCTGCGCCTGAACGATTCCGGTGAGTCGAGCATCGACCGCAAGCTCGCCGGGACGCTGTCGCCCGAGGAGCCCGGCCGGGTCCTCACCGACGGAAAGCTCTTCGCCCAGGTGGCCCTTCCCCGTACGGACGGGGTGACCGACACGGCGGACCTGGGTGCGGTCCTGGAGCGCACCGCCCGAACGCTCCGCGCCACGTGGAACGGTGACGTCGCCCAGCCGGTACGGGTGCTGCCGCACACCCTGGAGCCGCATCTGCTGCCGGGGCCGGCGGCCGAGCCCCGACGGGTGGCCATCGGACTCGACCAGAGCGCGCTGGCGCCCGTCCTGCTCGACCTGTTCCACCACGACCAGCACCTGCTGGTGATGGGGGACAGCGAGTGCGGCAAGACGAACCTGCTGCGGACGGTCGCGCACGGCCTCATCGACCGCTACGGCGAGGACGATCTGGTGTTCGCCGTGATGGACCCCCGGCGCTCCCTGCGCGGGGCGGTTCCGGAGGAGTTCAACGGGGGCTACGCGTACAACTCCAAGCTGTGCGCGGGCCTTTCCGCCGGAATCGCCACCGAGCTGGAGAAGCGGCTGCCCGACGAGAACGCGCGCCTGGAGGACCTGGAGCCGGGCAGCTGGGGCAAGGGGCCGCGCATCGTGGTGCTGGTCGACGACTACGACGTACTGACGACCGCGGGTCAGTCGCCGCTGGCCGCGTTCCTCCCGTATATCCCCTCGGCGGTCGACATCGGCCTCCACTTCGTCCTGACGCGACGCGTGGCGGGTGCCTCGCGCGGCATGTACGAGCCGCTGGTGCAGGGGCTGCGGGAGTCGGGGGCGTCGGCGCTGCTGATGGCGGGCGACCGCAGCGAGGGCCAGCTGTTCCCGGGGGTGTACGCGTCGCAACAGGCTCCCGGCCGGGGCGTGTTCATTCGCAGGGGTCAACCGAACCGGCTGATCCAGACCGTGCGCTCACCGGGGTGAAGCACACGATGAGCCACCATCGCCGAACGACGAAGGACCGGACGACCCCATGACCAAGGACGTCATCGCACTCACCACCCGCATGCCCGATCCGTGGAGCGTGCTCGCGGGTCTGCTCTCCGGCGGCCCGGACAAGCTGGTCGGCACGCGGGGCGAAGGGGCCGTGGTGCAGCTCTGCGATGCGCAGGGGCGCCCGCTCGTCTCCGTCGAAGCACCGCTGCTGGTGGCCGTGGAGGGTGAGGCGGAGCGGCTGCTCGGGGCCACGCCGCCGCCGGTGCCGTACTGGTGGACGGAGGCCCGCGCCACCACGGGGGTCGCGGAGGCGGAACAGCTCGCGGGCACGTTCGCGGCGCGGCTCGCCGCGCTCGTGGGCGGCTCCGCCTGGCCCGCGGACGCCGCGGACTCGCTCGCCGTGGTGAAGACCGACGGGGTGAGCGTGGCCCCGTCGCCCGCCGCCGCGCAGCCCGCCATCGACGTACTCACCGAGAAGGTCGCCGTCGTCATCCAGGACCGCCCTGTGGTCGCGATGACGGCCTGGCTCTCCGACGCGTTCCGGGCGGCGGCCGGGGCGGGGCTGGGACTCCAGATCGTCAGCCCGGCGGGCACCACGCTCTCCCCCGCCGTACGCGACAGCCTCGGTGGCCCGCCGTCGCGGTGGATCGTGCAGGACGAGCGGGACGGGTACTACGACGGCCTGACGGGTGCCGTACTGCGCTGGCAGGGCGCCATGTTCGCGCCGGTCGCCTCCCCGTCGGCGACGGACGACGATCCGCACACCCCGGTGGCGGCCACCTACCAGGAGGGCGCGGACACGGGTGAGCGCCAGCTCGCCCTGACCTTCCGGATGGTCCACCCGGCGGACGAGCGGCTGGTTCTGGGCGGCGGGCTGGAGTCGGTGTGGCGGGAGCTGACCGGGAAGCCGCCTGCCGGATGGGGCACGGCCGAGCCGGCGAACCTGCCGTGGTCGCCGCGCCGGCTGACCGACCTCGCGTACGGAAGGGCTCCGGAGCCCACTTGGCTGGTCGTGGTCGGCAACGGAGACCGGCCGGGCATCGCCACGGTGCGCATCACCCGTACGGAGGCGGGCGTGGAGGAACACGTCACGCTGGCGTTCGGCTACGGGACCGACGAGGAACCTCCGGTGGAAACCCTTCCCGGGGTCGCCGAGACGCTTGCCACCCGGCACCGCCTTCAGTCGATGCTCGTACAAGTTCGCAAAGCCCGACGCGATGTGTCCGTACCGGCGCGCTTCGAGGGCCCGGGAGTTCCGCTGGCCTTCGTCCTCGGCTCGGAGGAGGTGCGCGAGTTGCCCGGAGACCGCGCACGCCGCACGCCCCTGCCCGAACCGCCCGTCCCGCTCGGCCCGAAGTCCCGGCCTGCCCTGTACTACCCGTTGCCGGGCGACCCTTCGGACCTGTCGGGCTGGCAGGACTTCGAACGCCTGATGCGCCATCTCAGAGGCGCCTAGAGGACTCGGCCGGATGTCATGAGTCGGTCACTGCTCAACTCTGGCCGATTGCAGATTGCAGTAGCGATGCGGAGGTTGATAGATATGAACGTGCAGACGATCTTTCGACGTGGCGGGGCAAACTGATGAAGTTCGACATGGGGGCGTCGGTCCTCTCGAACCTGTTGTCGCAGTCGCAGGGAGCGAGTACGGACCTCGGCGCCCTGATCCGGCAGCTGATCGCAGCCGCGGAGCCGCTGGAGGGCAAGTTCAACGGCGCGGGCAAGGTGGCGTTCGACGACTTCAAGAACCGCTCGGACGAGATCACGGCGGCGTTGAACGCTTCGCTCTCCGGGATCCTGGGCGGTCAGTCGGGGATGGACGCGGCGTTCGGTTCGGGTGACCAGGAGCAGGGCGAGAACGCACGGACGCAGATGGCGTCCGCGAATTTCGACGCGGCGCGCTTCTCGGGCCGCTGACACCGGCCGATCTGCGGGTTTTCGTTTTCTCACGGGGAGTGATGGTTGATGGCGGGCAACAGTGACCGGCGTTCGTACGACACGGGTGCGTCGACCGAGGTGCAGGGCACCATCCAGGTGGTGATCGCGCAGTTGGAGCAGGTGATCACCGCGCGGGACACCCAGGTGAAGGCGGCGATGAACGACTTCGCGGCCGATGGCGTGGCGGATGAGTACCACGGCAAGGAACTGCGCTGGAACGCGACCTCGCAGGAGGTCAGGAACATCATCCAGTTGCTGAGGACGACGCTGGAGAAGAACGACGGCACCGCCCAGCAGACGCTGGCGCGGGCGAAGGCCGCGGTGGACGGCATCGGCTGAGTTCGCGCTCCGCGGGTCGTGATGTGTGGGTTCGGGTGTTCAGGGGGGCGGGGCTTCGATGGTGGCGTGGGATATCAAGCCGCAGGGTGTTCAGGGTCAGTTGAAGGTGGTCGGCGGGCATGCCGGTGACCTGGAGAAGGCGTTGAACGCGATGGTCAAGGCCATGTCGGAGGCGGCGCAGGCCGCAGGCACGGCGGTGCCGGGCACGGCGGCCGGCACTCCCCTGCAGGGCCCGGTGGCCCCGGGGCAGGAACCCCTCTCGCACGCCGCGATGGGCCCGGTGGCCGCGGCGCTGGGTGAGTACCTCAAGGAGCGTCAGCCGCAGCTGACGTCGATGGCGGAGCGGATTCAGGCCGCCGTGCTGGGTGCGGCCACGGCGACGAACGAGTACGTGGAAGGCGACCTGGACACGGCCAAGCAGGCCCAGGACGCGGCGAAGTCCGTCCGTCTGGATCTGTTGAAGGATCTGGGGGGCCGCAAGTGAGCGAGAACGACCCGGTCGCGCTGGAAGGGATCCCGGTCTTCACCGGGAATCTCGCGCTGCTCGACACGCAGGTGACCGCTCTGACGAAGAGCGGGGCGACGATCTCCACGACCGCCGGTGACGTCCACAGCAGCTTCGGCGGCCTGCAGGCCTTCTACCGGGCGCCCGAGGCGGAGCAGTTGTTCGCGACGACGAAGCCGGTCGCGGATACCGGACTTTCCCTGAAGTCGGACCTGAGCACCATCGCGAGCGCGCTGAGCACGTATTCGGACGACGCCTACCCGCTGGTCGAAAAACTCAAGGAACTGAAGCGCGACGCCGGGGCCTTCCTCGTCAAGGCCGACGCGGATGACAAATGGCGCGAGGACGGCGACCTGGTCGAGGAGAACAACAACCGCCACAACGAGATCGCCGAGACCTGGGCCGCGTTCCAGGCGGTGGAGAGGGCCTGCCACGCCAAGATCGTGGCCCTGGTCGGCGGCACCCCCCTCAAGACCGACGACGGCTCCGGCAAGGAGGGCACGTACGGCTACGACGCCGAGGCCCTCAAGCACGCCAAGGGCCTGCCCTGGGGCGACCCGGTCGAGGAGTCCAAGCCGTGGTGGCACCTGGGCGAGCACCTCTGGGACTTCACCAAGGGCGTCTTCGTCGACGGCGTGTGGGGCACGATCAAGGGCCTGGGCACCCTGTTCGGCACTGACGGCTGGGACGCGGCGAAGCAGGCGTGGAGCGGACTCCAGGACCTCACCACCGGCGTCATCCTCACCGTCGCCGCACCCGGCCTGCTCTGGGCCACCCCGGAGGACCGCCTGCCGGGCTTCGCCCGGGACTCGCGCAGGGCGATGAAGGAGACGGGCAAGGCGCTCCTGGCGTGGGACCAGTGGGGGGAGAACCCGTCGCGGGCGGCGGGCGCGGTGACATTCAACGTCCTGACGACCGTCTTCACCGGCGGAGCCGGCGGCGGAGTGTCCGGCGCCGGCAAGGCGGCCGTCGCGGCGAAGGCCCTGTCGTTCGCGGGCAAGGCGGGCCGGATCATCGACCCGATGACGTACGTCTTCAAGGGCGCGGGCGCGGGCCTGACGAAGATCAGCGACGTCATGGCCGGCCTCAAGGGCTCGGGCGCCGTGGAGATCCCGCCCCTGCCGGACAACATCTTCACCCTGCCGGAAGGTGCCGTCAGATTCCCCGACGGCACGGTGGACCTGCCCGCGGGCACGGCCATCCCGGACGGAGCGGTCAAGCTCCGCGACGGCACCGTCCAACTGCCGGAAGGGGTGGTGGCCCTCCCGGAAGGAACGGTCAAGTCCCCCTTCGCCGAGGGCGCCCCGTACATGGACCGCGAAGGCCACCTCTATAACAACGACGGCAGCCTCGCTCAACTCTCCGACGATGCCCCCAACACCTCTGGCACTCATGCCCCGGTACCTGATCGATCCCTGGTCGGCGCAGGCGCGCATGCCGACGCCGGCCGCACCGGAAGCGATCTGTCCGGGGGCAGACCAGGCGGCCCCGTGCCCGGTGAGGGATCCCACCCTGCCGGTGGGACCGCAGGCGGCACCATCCGTAATGGCCACACCGACCCCACCCCCTCAAGCGGCAACCACGTCCCGGGCCCCTCGCCTGTGGGCGGCCACTCCGCCCACGATCCAACATCCAGCGGCGCTGGCCACGGAGCCGGTGGCGGACAAGGTATCCCCCACCAGGGTGGTCACACGGGCTGGCATTCCGGCGGTCCTGACGAGTTCGGACCACCTGGCAGTGACATCGGCTCCCACAACGGCACGGGTGCAGACGGCGCCAGGACACCCGATCAGGTTCCCGTCCATTTGGAAGGCGAGCGAATCGCCCAGCAACCCAGCGGCAGGATGGCCCCCACTCAGGAGGCGGACGTGACTGCGGCTCTGACTGAGTCGAAGATCCCTCATGTAGACCAAGAACGCATGCTGACCCAACTGAGGAAGTCGCCATACGGGGCCGCTGTCGCCGATCACATCACGAACGGACATTTTGCCCGCATGCCTGGGTACAAAAGTCTGATCTTCCAGGTAAAGCAGGGTGACATGATCCCTGCTGTCCATCAGGCCATGGAGCATGCGTCTGAACTACGGGCCAAGAGTATGGACAATATCGAATTTGAGTTGAAGTTGCCCGAAGAAAAACTCGACCTGGATGTTTTGTCAAGATCCAAGAACGGCATCGAGTACGGCGCGCAGCTCAAGACCGTCGAGAGCGCCAACGGGATCAGCTCGGCCGTGAAGGGCATCGCTGCGAAGCAGCTGGCAGGCCCCGGAGTCAAGGTAAAGGTGGCAATTCTTGATATCCAGGATGCGAAGGGCGCGATAACTGAGCAGGTTCTGAATAAAGTCCAGAGGGCAGCAGATCGAACCAACGCCTCCTTCGAGCTACGCTTTCAGGACGGCTCCATCACCGTGTACCCAGCCAAAGCAGTAGAACCGTAAGGATCTTTTCAATGTCGCTTCTGATGCGCGCTCCAAGGACGTGCGGCTCGTGGTTCTGGGATCTGGATGATGTGACAGCACCAGGACTGAAAGCAGCTCTAGAGACAGCTGCTCACATGACTGCCGTTCTGCGGAGATACGAACTACTGGAACCGACGTCGCTGGAATGGAGCTGGTTCGAGGTAGGCAAAGGAGGGCTCGGGATTCATAGCCGCCTTGATATCTTGGGGCTCTCGCTGAATGATGCAGCAATCGCAGAACAGACACGCGCATGCCGCCCGACTGGACACCCTAACGCAGAAATGTCCGAGATCCTCATTGTGGGTTCCGGCACCTGGTTCGATAAAGAGGGGGACCCTCATCGCGAACCACGCCTGGTCGAACTGACCGTATCTCCCGATTCGATCGGCCCCTCGGCGGAGCTGTCGGTCCACCACGATGTATGGGGCGCCTATGACTTTCGAGGGGTGCCACACGCCTCCGTATACATGAACAATGCACCCCGCCTTTCCGCTGCACTACGGGATCTTGACGGCATGCTTGGAATTACGGCAGAGCCGGGCGAGGCCACCTACTTCGGAGTTGCTGAAGGCCATGGGCTCAAATCTCCCGATGTGATCGGAGGTCTCGGCCCCAATCTCACCGATTCGCTGTGACCTGCCGGAGGCACGGGGGGAAGAGCGACGTGACCGGTGCCCTGCTGCGGTCCGATGCTGATCAGCCGGTTCGGACTGGACCGGTGACACACCTGCACATCGGCTGATGCCATGAGCACACGTCTCCCCGAAATAGACTGGACCGACCGGGACGCCGCCGACAGTCATCCTGGTTCGCGGGAGATGCCGCTCAGGAAGCACCTCCGCTGAGATCCAATGTGGGCGGAGGAATTACCACCGGGCTGGATCCACGCTGTGCCCTACGGCCACCATCAGATCTGGTGTCTTCACACATCGGTGATCATCGGTGGCCGCACCCGTTCCAGGGGCCAGCCCCGCCCGGCTAGACATGGCCACACCCAGCCACACTCATGGATCTCCGGCAGGTTGGCGACAGGAACTCATCAGTAGCGCATAGCGGTGAAATCGATGGGCCTGGGCCGGAGCATCTGGACTCGGGCCGTCAGCTGCTTCATTCGCCTGGCCATCTCCCGGGCGGGGAGCCGCTTGCGGTCGCCGTGGCCCGGCAGGAGCCACTCGAAGTGCAGCCGGTCGGTGGTACGCAGCAAGGAAGCGCCCAGCTCCTCGATGGAGTACCAGGTGACGCTCTCGGCCACTTCCAGATCAGCCGTCGTACGCGACCAGTACAGGCTGTCTCCGCTGAAGCAGTACCGCTCGTCGGCGATGTAGAGCACGCTGCCCCGGGTGTGACCCGGCAGCGGGTGCGCTGTCATGCCCTCACCGATCTCGACCGGATCCGTGCCGCGCAGGACATGGTCGGCGTCGGGTGCGGCGTCGAGATCATCCTCGTGAATCCACAGCCGGGCTCCGAAGCGATCGGCGTAGCGGCGGCCGTGCGCGGCGTGGTCCCGATGCGTGAGCAGGACATCGGTGACGGAACCCAGTTCTTCGTACCGCGCAGCCAGCGTGCCGCTCCAACGGGGCGTATCGATCATCATCAGGGTGCCGGACGGCCGGCGCAGCAGGTAGGAGTTGGCTCCGGCCGTGCGGGGGGAGTTGTGCCCGCACAGGTGAACAGCGTCGTCCAGGGCCAAGGGGAAGGGATCCAGCGCACCGTCGAGTCGACGGCCGGAGTGACGGATCGACCGGACGGGACAGGCGAACGCGGCAGCGTGCAACTGCCGGGCCTCCGCCCCGTTCCGCGGCTGTCGGATCATCTCGGAGCGGCCAGCGGTCTCGCGTATCAGTTCAGGGGCCAGCTGACGCGCGACGTCGCAGTTCGTACAGCGGGTGTCGACATACCAGCCGCCGCCGTCCCCCGCGCTCGGCTTTTCCCCGTCGGTGGCTGCGCCCCGGTCTCCCGTTGATTCGGGTAACAGATCGTCGTTCATGGTGGCTCCGTCCTGGATTGCGCAGGCTGTACGTCTCCTCAAGGGGTATCCCGCCCCGAAGGAAAAGAGGAAGGGGGACCGGTGCTTGTGCTTCCCGGAGGAGCCCGCTCTGTGATCGAGCGCAGGAAATGCCGAAAAGCGCCAAATTTTCCTGAAACGTATTACGCGAAAATGAGCGACGGGGAAGCGCGGGCGGACTTCGCCTGCTCTGTCGAGAACATGTACTGACCTAATTCCTGCCTACGGACGGTCGGCCCATGACCACTTCCACGGACAGTCCGGCCACGTTTCCCCCCGGAGAGCGCGGTGAGTTGCTGCGCGCTCTTGCCGAGCAGCGGGAGTTGCTGCTCATCACCGTGCGCGGCATCACCGACACGCAGGCCATGCGCCGCACCACCGTCAGCGAGCTCACGCTGGGCGGAATCGTCAAGCACGTGACTCCTACCCCTCGTAAACGAGGGGGCTTCTCGCTATGCCTGGTTGGCGTTGCGATGGACCAGCCCGGCCCTTAGAACGTTCACGGCTGCCACCGTGTCCGCGTGCGCGGTGTGGCCGCACGAGACACAGTGGAACTTCTCCTGGGTGGGCCGGTTCTCCTTGGCGGTGTGCCCGCATTCGGGGCAGGTCCGGGAGGTGTTGCGGGGGTTCACGGCGATCACTTCCCGTCCGGCGCTTTCAGCCTTGGCGTGCAGGATCGTCAGGAACACCCCCCATCCGGCATCCGAGATCGAACGGTTCAGCCCGGCCTTGGCCGCGGCCCCGTTGGGCAGGAACGCGCCCGGCCTGTCGGGGTCGGGTTCCGGCGCGGGAGCGGCTCTCATGTTGCGGATCTTGAGGTCTTCATGCGCGATGAAGTCGTGCGCGCGTACGAGGTCAAGGGCGGTCTTGTGCGCGTGGTCCAGGCGCTGGCGGCGGACCTTTCGGTGCAGGGCGGCGACCTTCTGCACGGCCTCGCGGCGGCGCTTCGACCCGCGCTTGCACCGGCTGAGCGCCTGCTGTGCGGCTTCGAGCTTTGCGGCAGCGGTGCGGCCGTGGCGCGGGTTGGACACGAACCTTCCCTCGGAGTCGGCAAGGAAGTTCGCTAGGCCCATGTCGATGCCGACCACACCGCCGGTCGCGGGCAGCGGCTCGGGCTGCGTCTGCTCGGCGGTCAGCAGGACGAACCACTTGCGGCCCTCGCGCTTGACCGAGACGGTCTTGACCTTGCCGACTACCGGCCGGTGCTGGTTGACCTTGACATGCCCGACGCCCTGGAAGCGGACGCGGGTGACCGGATCGTGGGGGGTGGAGTCCCAGCGGCAGCCGTCGCCGTCCTTGGGGAAGTCAACCGTGTCGAACCAGTTCACCCCGCGAAAGCGCGGGTAGCCGGGCGTCCCACCGGACTTGGCGCGGCGGAAGAACGCCGCGAACGCCTTGTCCAGACGGCGCAAGGTGGCCTGCTGGCCGGAGAACGACCAACGGCCCTGGCGTTCCGTGTCGAACGCCCGGATCTCCTTGAGCTGCGCGGACTGCGTCCCGTACTTGATGCTGGTCTTCGAGGCGTGCCGGTAGGCATCCCGCCGTTCCTGCAACGCGCCGTTGTAGAGGGAGCAGTGATCCCGCAGCATCTCGACGAGCGCGATCGTCTGGCCCACGGTGGGCCGCATGAGGAATTTGTACGCACGAATCATCCGGCCCACCCCCTTTCAATCAAGTGCTCTGGATCACACTAGCATCGGTGTATGTCACCACGCTGGGAGCCAAACCCCGATGTCCGCACCGGGCGTCACGTCGCCTCCAACCTTCATGCTCACTTGGTGTTCGTTACCAAATACCGCAGAGACGTCTTCGACGACGCCATGCTCAAACGGTGCGAGGAGATCATGCGCGAGGTGTGCGCCGGCTTCGAAGCAGAGCTGCGGGAGTTCAACGGCGAGACCGATCACGTCCACCTCCTGGTGCACTACCCGCCGAAGGTGGCACTGTCGAAGCTGATCAACTCGCTCAAGGGGGTCAGCTCCAGGTACCTGCGTGCCGAGTACACCGGCCGGATCAACCGCATCGGCATGGGGTCGGCCTTCTGGTCCCGCTCCTACTTCGCGGGCTCCTGCGGCGGGGCACCGCTGACCGTGATAGGGCAGTACATCGAGGGCCAGAAGCGCCCTGTCTGACCATCCCCCCGAGACAAAGAGAACTCCGGCGCTCCGCGCCTCCGCTCCAAGGATGCGTTTCCCTCCCCGGCTGAAGCCGGGGATACCCACGCAAGATCAAGGATGGCCAATGGCGAGCGGGTGTGGGCACAGATCCTGGTCAGGGGGGGGGACGGGGAACTGCCGGACGGGATGCTCGACATGGAGCAGTACCGCATGACGGAGGGGGAAACGCTCCCAGGGCTGCTGGAGCTGTACGCGAACGCGACGCGGGCGATCGAAGGGGCCGTGAGGGCTCGGCCGGACCTGGACAGGAGCGTGCCCCTGCCCAGGACTCCCTGGTCCCCGCCGGAGACGGTCCACTGGCCGGCGCGCCGGGTCCTGCTGCACCTGATCAGGGAGACGGCCCAGCACGCCGGGCACGCGGACATCATCCGGGAAGCGCTGGACGGGGCCAACACCACCGCTCAACGGTGATCGCGTGAGGGGCGCCTCATGGCGTCCACGCGCCCCTGAGCATGTCGTTCATGCGGTGCGCAGGCGTCACCATTCCCGGGCGGAGATCAGCTCTTCCCCGTCCGCGTCCTCGAAGCCGTAGGCCATCGCGATGAACCAGAACGCCTCGCCTATCTCCTCGCGGGCGACCGTCTCGATGTCGCTGCCCGCCGCTTCGAACTCCGCCTCCAGGTCGTTGAACGCTTCGGTCGCCACCTCGGTCAGCGCGTACAGCGCCGTCAGGTCCGCGGGGTGTTCGGCCTCGATCCGCTCGCAGAGGTGCAGCAGGACCGCCTTGCCCTTGTCGAGCACATGGTCCGGGTAGTAGTCGTCCTCGTACAGCGGGAGCAGGAATGTGTGCGCCGCCACCTGCTCGTTCGTGATCGCCACGGCGATCCCCCCTCGCTCGCTCGAAGGCCCCAAAACCGAAAGCCCGAAGATCCGTCGCCCCGATCCTGCACCACCCCACTGACAACGCCGGGTCCGGGGTGTGTGCGTGCCGAGCATCACCCTGGACAGGCCCCGTGACTGCCGGGTAACTTCAGTAGGTGGCTGAGCAAGCGCTTAGCCATGCTGACGAAGCCGAAGCTGACAGCCACCAAGGAGGCACCCGTGCGCCGTACGGTATTCAACGAGGACCACGAGGCGTTCCGGGAGACCATCCGCGCCTTCATCGCGGCCGAGGTCGTGCCCGTCTACGACGAGTGGTTCGCCGCCGGCCAGGTGCCGCGCGAGTTCTACCACAAGCTCGGTGAGCTGGGCATCTTCGGTATAGAGGTCGACGAGGAGTACGGCGGCGCGGGCATCGACTCGCACAAGTACGAGGCCGTCATCTACGAGGAGACCGCCCGCGTGGGTGTCTCCTTCGGTGGCTCGGGCGTGCACACGCTGCTCGGCCTGCCCTACATCAAGATGCTCGCCACCGGCGACCAGAAGAAGCGCTGGCTGCCGAAGTTCACCACCGGCGAGGAGATGTGGGCCCTCGCGATGACCGAGCCGGGCACCGGCTCCGACGTCGCGGGCATGAAGACCACCGCGAAGCTCTCCGAGGACGGCAAGCACTACGTCCTCAACGGCTCGAAGACCTTCATCACCGGTGGCGTGCACGCCGACCGTGTGATCGTCTGCGCCCGCACCTCCGCCCCGCGCGAGGACGACCGCCGCTTCGGCATCTCCCTCTTCGCCGTCGACACCAAGTCCGCGGGCTACTCGATCGGCCGCAAGCTCGACAAGCTCGGCCTGCGCACGTCCGACACCGCCGAGCTGGCGTTCGTCGACGTCAAGGTTCCGGTCGAGGACCTGCTCGGCGAGGAGAACAAGGGCTTCGGCTACCTCGGCACCAACCTGGCCTCCGAGCGCTGGGGCATCGCCTTCGGCGCGTACGCGCAGGCCGCAGCCGCCGTCGGCTTCGCCAAGCAGTACGTGCAGGAGCGCACCGTCTTCGGCAAGACGGTCTCCTCGTTCCAGAACACCAAGTTCGAGCTGGCCGCCTGCCAGGCCGAGGTGGACGCGGCCCAGGCCGTCGCCGACCGCGCGCTGGAGGCCCTGGACGCCGGGGAGCTGACGGCGGCCGAGGCCGCGTCCGCGAAGCTGTTCTGCACCGAGGTCGCGCACCGGGTGATCGACCGCTGCCTCCAGCTGCACGGCGGCTACGGCTTCATGAACGAGTACCCGATCGCCCGCCTGTACGCGGACAACCGGGTCAACCGCATCTACGGCGGCACCAGCGAGGTCATGAAGTCGATCATCGCCAAGTCCATGGGTCTGTAAGAGCGGCTACGTTCCCTTCATGAGCGCACCACTCGACTCCCTGCTCGATCTGCTCGACCTGGAGCAGATCGAGCGGGACATCTTCCGGGGCCTGAGCCGCAGCGCGGTCGTGCCCCGTGTCTTCGGCGGCCAGGTCGCGGCCCAGGCGCTGGTCGCCGCGGGCCGCACCGTCCCGGCCGACCGGGGGGCCCACTCCCTGCACGCGTACTTCCTGCGCGCCGGGGACCCGGGCGCGCCGATCGTCTACAGCGTCGACCGGATCCGCGACGGGAAGTCCTTCACCACGCGCCGGGTCGTCGCCGTCCAGCACGGGCAGCCGATCTTCCACCTCTCGGCGTCCTTCCAGACATACGAGGACGGGCTGGAGCACCAGGCGGACATGCCGGCCGCCCCCGATCCGGAGACGCTGCCCACGGCCGCCCGGATGCTGCCCCGGTACGCGGACCGGTTCAGCGACCCGGGTGTCGTGGACCGGCTGATCGAGGCGCGGGCCGCCGTCGACCTGCGGTACGTGGACGCCCCGCCGTTCGGCACCGTCGGCGAGCCGCGCGAGCCCCGCTCCCAGGTGTGGTTCAGGACGAACGGCAAGCTCGCGGACGACCCGCTGCTGCACGTCTGCATGGCCACGTACGTCTCCGACATGACGCTGCTCGACTCGGTGCTGCTGGCCCACGGGCGCGGCGGCTGGGCGGTCGGGGACGTGGTGGGCGCCAGCCTGGACCACGCGATGTGGTTCCACCGGCCCTTCCGGGCCGACGAGTGGCTGCTGTACGACCAGGAGTCGCCCTCGGCGTCCGGCGGGCGCGGTCTCGGCCAGGCCCGCATCTACACGCAGGACGGGCAGCTGGCGATCACCGTCATCCAGGAGGGCGTGGTCCGGGTCCCCCGGGACTGAACAGGCCGCGGTCCATCGGGGCCGAACAGGCCGCGGTCCATCAGGGCCGAACAGGCCGCGGTCCATCAGGGCCGAACAGGCCGCGGTCCATCGGGGCCGAACAGGCCGCGGTCCGCTGATTCGGACATACTCCCCACCATGAGTGACGAGAATTCCGGTGGTGGGGAGTCCACGTTCACCGTCATCGTCGCGGCGGTCGCCAATCTCGGCATCGCCGTGGCGAAGGCCGTCGCGGGGCTGATCAGCGGATCGAGCGCGATGCTGTCCGAGGCCGCGCACTCGGTCGCCGACACCGTCACCGAGGTCATGCTCCTCACCGCGCTCAAGCGGAGCGAGAAGCCCGCCGACGAGGACCATCCCCTCGGCTACGGCCCCGAGCGGTACATCTGGGCGATGCTCGCCTCCATCGCGACATTCGTCGGCGGCGCCGTCTTCTCCGTCTACGACGGCGTCCACACGCTCGTCGAGGGCGAGGAGCTGGGCGATCCGCTCATCTCGTACATCGTGCTCGGTGTGGCCTTCCTGCTGGAGGGCTACTCACTGCGCACGGGCGTCAGACAGGTGCGGCGCGAGGCGTCGAAGCTGAGCGTTCCGGACACGTACTACCTCCGCCACACCCCCGACACCGCGGTCAAGGCCGTCGTCATGGAGGACTCGGCGGCCCTGGTCGGTCTGCTGCTGGCCGCGGGCGGGCTGCTCGGCGGGCAGCTCTCCGGCTCCGGGGTGTGGGACGGCATCGCCTCGATCCTGATCGGTGCGCTGCTCGTGTACGTGGCCTGGGTGCTCGGCCGGTCCAACGCCCAGCTCCTGATCGGCCGCCCGCTGCCCAAGGCGATGCGGGCGGGGGTGCGCGAGGAGCTGCTGTCGGTCCCGCACATCGTGGACGTACTGGAGCTGACCACGCTCATCCAGGGGCCGACCGAGATCCTGATCGCCGCGAAGATCGACTTCCGGGACATGGCCAGCGCCGAGCAGGTCGAGTGGGCCTGCGAGGAGGCGGAGGCGCAGTTGCGGGAACGCTTTCCGTCCATCCGCCGTGTCTATCTCGATCCGACGCCGGGGCCCGAGCAGCGCCGGGCCCGCGCGGCGCGCGCGAACGGGTGACCGCGTCCGGGTGACCGCGTCCAATCGTATGCAGCACGGGCGATTCACCCCGGGGCGCGGCACGGGCGCGTCCGCGAAATCATACGGCTCTCCGAAAATGTACGCCTTCAGGAATCCTTTTCGGGGAGAGCGACGCTCATGACCCAATTCCACCGGCCGACACCGCCATTTCCGCCCGTCGGACCGAAACGGCGCATGGTCCGCCCCGTCCCGCTGGCCGCTGGCCGCTGCCGCACTCACCCCGCTGCTCGTTCAGTCCCCGCGCCCAGGGGCGCGGCATGAACATCCTGCTGGTCGGAACGGACGGCCGGGACACGATCACACGGCAGGAAAAGGAGAAATACCGCCTGGGCGGTGTCGCCTGCGACTGCACGGACACCAGGATGCTGATCCATATCTCGGCGAATCGGAAAAGGGCCGGTCACCGGGCGGGACGCACCCGTCGAAGATCAACGGAGCGTACGCGGAGGGCGGTGCGGACCTCTCGATGCGTACGGTCGAGGAAATGACCGGGGTGAAGATCGACCGGTTCCTCGGCGTCGACTTCTCCCGTTTCATGAAGACCGTCGACACGCTCCCGCATCGGCTGCGGCTGCGGCTGCGGCTGCGGCTGACCCGGCACCGCCCGCGCGCGCCCGCCGGGTACACCGGACGGGCGTCCCGGCGTCCCAGTGACCCGGCGTCCTGGCGGGCCTCCCGGCGGGCTCGGGCGTGTGCCGCGGGCTCGGGCACGTACGCAGGCGCGCCCGCGGGTTCAGAGCAGTCCGGCCGCGTCCAGGAGGTAGTCGGTCATCGGGTCGTAGAAGCGCGGGTCGGTGACGTGGTCGTCCAGGGGGACGGCGACCTGGAGGGTGCCCTCGGACTCGCCGAGGAACAGCGCCGGGTCGTTGCAGTCCGCGTAACCGATCGAGTCGAGGCCGCGCTGCCCCGCGCAGCCCGCCCAGCCGTGGTCGGCGACGACCAGGTCGGGCAGCGGCCGGCCCTGCTGCTCCATGGCGTCCAGGATGGCCGCCATCGGGGCCGGGGAGTGCGTGTGCCACAGGGTCGCCCCGCGCTCCAGCACGGCGACGTCCGCGAACTGGAAGACCATGCCCTCGTCCGCCATCAGCCCCGAGGGGATCCGGACGATCTCGCAGCCCGCCCGGCGCAGCGCGTCCGCTGTCTGGCGGTGCACGTCCAGCAGGCCGCCCGGGTGGCCGGTGGCGAACAGGACGCGTTCGGAGCCCGCGGCCGCCTTGCGCAGCCGGGCCGCCATCCGCTCCAGGCCGTCGACGGTCAGCTCCGGGTCGATGGTGTCCTGGCCCTGCCGGTGCGCGGGGTCGTCGTTGACACCGCACCGCTCGGCCATGACGGCGAGGACGTCCTGCTCGTCGGCCCAGCGGTCGCCGAGCTCCAGGCCCAGCCAGTAGTGGCGGTCGCCGTTGGCGAGCTTGCGGTAGTGGGAGAGGTTGTTGTCACGGGGTGTGGCGACGTCCCCGGCGATACGCGTACGGACGAGGTGGTCGACGAGGGCGGCACGGCTGGGTATCGGCATGGACCCATTGTGCCGTCCGGTGTGCGCCGCGTGCCGGGTGTCCTGTCCGCCGGGCAGGACGGGCCGGTCACCGGGCGGGACGCCGGACGCTCACCGGGTCGGACGCCGGACGGTCACCGCGCGGGGTGGACCGGTCGCCGGGACGGACACCGGGCAGGGCAGACGGCCACCGGGCGGTCGCCGGGTCGGGCGCCGGACGGGACGTCGGCCGGTCGCGGTCCGGGCGTGCCGGGCGGTACCGGACGATCACCGGGGCGGGCGCCGGCCGGTCGCGGTCCGGGCGTGCCGGGCGGTACCGGACGATCACCGGGGCGGGCGCCGGCCGGTCGCGGTCCGGGCGGGACGGGGCGGTCCCCGGTCCGGGCTCCGGCAGCTCCCGCCCCCCAGCTCCCCAGCCCCGGCCCCGGGCCCCGGCGGCGTCCCTGCCCCGGGTTCCGCGGCCCGGCGTCCCGTGGCGGAAGTCTTCCCGGACTGTTCACCCCCGTGTGACCTGCTCCTTCGTGGGCCGGACGGGGTCGGCCGCTCAAATGGATACACACAGAGGTCTGGACCACCGGAGTCACGCCAATTCCGTGTCCGATTCCGCCAGTTCCCGCACGCACGGCGAAGTGGTCTATACCTTTGGTACTAGGGTGGGCCACCTGAAACTGCCACATACGCAGCCGTGGGGGGCTTTATGAGCGTGTGTCATCTTCCGCAACCACCGTCCGACGACGAGCTCTACTGGTACTTCGGTCCACAACGGCGTTGGGTCCTGGTCAGCAGTTCGCTCGCCTTCGTGTTCACGGCGGCGACGATGTTCACCTTCGCGCTGCGGACACCCGCCCTGTGGGCGTTCCTCGCGGTTCTCGGGCTGAACGTCGTGGCCCTGCTGCTCTCCTCGCTGAACAGCCTGCGTCAGCGCCGGCTGACCCGGCAGTCGCACGACGTGCTCGTGCACGCCTGGCGGCCCGCCGAGCTGCCCGGCGTCGATCTCTACCTGCCGACCTGCGGCGAACCGCTGCCCGTGCTGGCCAACGCCTACCGTGCCGTCGCCGCCGTGGACTGGCCGGGGGCGCTGACCGTCTGGGTGCTGGACGACGCCGACCGGCCCGAGGTCGCCGCGCTGGCGGCCGAGCACGGCTACACCTATGTCGTACGGCCCGACCGGGGGCATCTGAAGAAGGCGGGCAACCTCAACCACGCGCTCACCCTGAGCAGTTCCGAGTTCATCGCGATCCTGGACGCCGACTTCGCGCCCCGGCCGGACTTCCTTCGCCACCTCGTGCCGTATCTGGCCGACCCCGGCGTCGGCATCGTGCAGAGCCCGCAGTGCTTCGACACCGACGAGGGCATGGACTGGATACAGCGCGCCGCCGGGTCGGCGCAGGAGTGGTTCTTCCGCTGGATCCAGCCGTCGCGCGACGCGAGCGACGCCGCCATCTGCTGCGGCAGCAACGCCGTCTACCGGCGCAGCGCGATCGACCTGGCGGGCGGCTTCGCCCGGCTCGACCACAGCGAGGACCTGTACACCGGACTCGCCCTGTACGAACAGGGGTTCCGCACCCAGTACGTACCGGTACTGGTGGCCAAGGGCACCTCCCCCGACCACCTCACCGCCTTCGTCAACCAGCAGTACCGCTGGGCCATGGGCAATCTGCATCTGCTCGGGACGCCCGTGCTGCGGCGGATGCGGGCGCCCTGGCGGATGCGGCTGTGCTTCTACGAAGGCATCGTCGGATACCTGGCCACGGCGGTGAACACCTTCGCGGCGCCGCTGCCGCCGCTGGTGATGATGTTCCTGTACCCGGACCACATCCGCCCCTGGCACGTGCTGCCGCTCCTCGCACCGCTCTGGCTCTGGCATGTGCTGCTGCCGCGCGTCAGCCGTACCCGCTGGCGGGTGGAGGTGATCCGCGCCAACGTCCTGACGAGCGTGGCCGCCGCGACCGCCTTCGTGCACACGCTGCGGGGCCGCAGTGCCGCCTGGGTGCCCACCGGCGCGCGCGGTACCGGGGCCTCCGGGGGGATGGCCCGGCGGGTGGTCGGCGTCTCGCTGGTCTGGCTCGTCGTGTCCAACGGGGCCGCCGCCGCGGGGCTCGCGCTGGCCGTCGCCCGTAACGGCTGGGAGCCCAACTGGGGCCTGGTCCTCTACCTCCTGGTGCAGTGCCAGATCAATGTGCCGCTGATCCGCGACCTGCTGGCCGAACTGCGCCCGAAGGCACCCGCGAGGGCGAAGACCGACACAAGGGCGACCGCGAACGCGAAGGCCGCAGGCGCTGGCGCCCTTCAGCCCGCCGGCCGCACCGGGCCCGTCCCGAATCCGGTCACGGGCCTGGTCACCGGCCTCCGTGCCCGGACCCACATGCTGCCCCGGCGCTGGCCCGAGACCCTGGCCGCCTCCGCCGTCCTCCTGCTGACCGGCCTGCTCGCCTCCGGGCTCGTCAACCCGATGCTCCCCTGGCTGAGTTGAGCTGAAGTGAAAGGCACCATCCTCATGCCCTTCCTCGTGACCCCGCGCCGACGCCGGAGGGCCGCCGCGCCCGTGACCGGCTCCGGCGGCGAATCCGGGCCGAGCCCGCACCGGTCCACGTTCCGGCCCGACATCGAAGGTCTGCGCGCGGTGGCCGTGGTCGCGGTCCTCGCCTTCCACGCCGGGATACCCGGCCTGGCGGGCGGGTTCGTCGGGGTGGACATCTTCTTCGTCATCTCCGGCTACCTGATCACCGGGCTGCTGGTCCGGGAGGCCATCACCACCGGCCGCATCCGGCTCGGCGACTTCTTCTCCCGCCGCGCCCGGCGGCTGCTGCCCTCGGCCGCCGTGGTGCTCGCCGCCGTGGCGGTTGCCGGTGCCTGGCTGACCGTACCGCTGCGGCGCACCGACCTGGAGTACGACGTCGTGGCGGCGGCGCTGTCCGTCGCCAACTGGCGGTTCGTCTCGCAGCGCACCGACTACCTCGCCGCCGGGCACGACCAGAGCCCGTTGCTGCACTTCTGGTCCCTCGCGGTGGAGGAGCAGTTCTATCTGTTCTGGGCCCCGCTGCTCGCGGTGCTCGTCACCGTCGCGGCCCGCGCGGTCCGCCGGGGGCGGGCGGTGCGCGGCACCGTGGCCCTGGTCACGGCCGTGCTGGCCCTCGGGTCGCTCGCCCTGTCCCTGCGCTGGACGGACTCCTCCGTATCGCTGGCGTACCTCGGTACGCCTTCGCGCGTCTGGCAGTTCGGTGCCGGGGCGCTGCTCGCCCTGCTGCCCTGGCACCTGATGCGCGGGCCGCGTCCACTGCGCCTGCTGTGCGGGTGGGCCGGAGCGGCGGCGATCGTCTGGTGCGTCCTGTCGTACGACGCGAGCACCCCGTACCCCGGTTACGCCGCGCTCGTACCGACGCTGGCCACGGCGGCCGTCATCCTGGCCGCGATCCCCGGCCGGGGCGAGCGGTACGTGGAGGGGCCGTACGGGGTCGGGCGGCTGCTGGCGGGGCGGGCGCCGCGGGCGATCGGGCGGCTCTCCTACAACCTCTATCTGTGGCACTGGCCCGTCCTCGTGCTGGCCGAGGCCCGGTTCGGGGCGCTCGGCTGGCCCGAGCGGACCGCCCTGACGGTGGCGTCCGCGCTGCCCGCCCTGGCCACCATGCGCTGGGTGGAGCAGCCGTTGCGGCGCAGCCGGACCGTCTCCGAACTCCCCCGGCGCGGACTGGCGGTGGGCGTCTCGGCGATCATCCTGCCGGTCGTGCTGGCGCTGGTGGTGGGCACCACGACGCTCCGGCTGCTGGGCCCGGCCACCCCGGTCGACCTCCAGGGCCTCGCGCCGGGAGCCGCCGCCGGGCCCTCGCTCCTGGTCCGGGGCGCCGGTGCGCCGCTCGCGGACGGGCCCGTGGTGCCCAACCCCGTGCAGGCGCGCAAGGACTTCCCGCCGGACGGTGCGTGCGAGGTCGCGCCGGCCGTGACCCGCAGCCCCACGTGCCTGTTCGGTGCGACGGACAGCCCGGACCGGATCGTGCTGCTCGGCGACTCGCACGCCGGGCAGTGGTTCTCACCCATGCTCGCGTTGGCGGCCGAACGCGGTTGGGCGCTCCAGGAGTTGGTGAAGCAGGGCTGCCCGCTGCCCCGACTGGCCGTGGACAGCCCGCAGTTGGGCCGCGCCTACCGGGAGTGCGACACCTGGCGGGCGGACGCGCTGGAGCGGCTGCGGAAGCAGCCGAAGCCCAGGCTCATCGTGATCGCCTCGCTCAACCGCTACACCGCCGACCCGGCGCTCCTCGCCCGGGGCTGGGAGGAGACGCTGAAGCCCCTGCGCGCTCTCGGGGCACCGATCGTCTACATCGAGGACACCCCCGTACCCGGTACGGACATCCCCGCGTGCGTCTCCGGTCGCCCCGAGGACCCCGGGGCCTGCGCGTTCGCCCGGAAGGACGCCGTACCGGCCGATCCGCTGGCCCGGCGGATCGCGTCCGGCGCGCTGCCCGGTGTACGGAGCATCAGCGTGAACCCCGTCCTGTGCCCGGGGGACGGTCCGGTCTGCCCCGCCGTACGGGACCGGGTCCTGCTCTACCGGGACGACGCCCATCTGACCAACGTGGCCGCCGTCGTACTGACCCCCCGGCTGGAGCGGCTGCTCGGCGAATCCGGCGCGCTGTCCGCGCCCGGTGTACCCGTGACGCCCGCACCGAGCGCCCCCGGAAGGCCCGGGGCCGACGGGTGGACCGAGCTGTTGCGGGACGACTTCGAGGGCCCGGCGGGCAGCCGCCCGTCCGCCGCGCACTGGCAGTACGACCGCGGCACCTGCTACCCGGGCTGCCCCGCGCCGCAGTGGGGCACGGGGGAGATCGAGACCATGACCGACTCGACGGACAACGTCCGCCTCGACGGGAAGGGCGCACTGGAGATCGTCCCCACCAGGAAGGCGGGCGAGTGGAGTTCGGGCCGCATCGAGACCCGGCGCTCCGACTTCGCGCCGCCGCCCGGCGGGATGCTGCGGATCGAGGCGTCGATCGCGCTGCCGGACGTCACGGGGGCCGGGGCGGCGGGCTACTGGCCGGCCTTCTGGACCCTGGGGGCGCCGCTGCGTGACGGGTACACGGGCTGGCCGGGCGTCGGGGAGCTGGACATCATGGAGTCCGTCAACGGCCGGGACACCGTGTTCGGCAGCATGCACTGCGGCGTCCTGGAGGGCGGCCCCTGCGAGGAGCCGGTGGGCCTGACCTCCGGGCCGCAGCCGTGCCCCGGCTGCCGTACGGCGTTCCACTCGTACGCCGTCGAGGTCGACCTCTCCCCCGGTGCGGAGCAGGTGCGCTGGTATCTGGACGGGCGCCTGTACCACCGGGTGACGGCCGCCGCGATGGACGGCCGGACCTGGAAGCGGGCGGTGGACCACGGGGTGTTCCTGATCCTGAACGTGGCCGTCGGCGGCAAGCTGCCGCTCGCCGACGGGGCGAGTCCGGGCCCCGCCACCGAGCCCGGCCACCCGATGCGGGTCGACCGCGTCACCGTCTCGGCCCGGGAGGGGGCCGCCGCAGCCCGGTAGGCGTTACGCGGGAGGTGCTACGCGGGAGGTGGGGCCGGTCCTCGGCGGGGCCGGCCCCACAGCGTTGCCGTGCGCAGCAGCCACTCCACCGGGCCGAGCCGGTGGCGCCGCATCAGCCGGGCGGAGACGACGAGCTGGCATCCGTAGAAGAGCAGCGCCCCGCCCAGGGCGGTGGCCGCGCCCACCCGGCCGTACAGCGCGGCACCGTAGCCCGTGAAGACCAGGGCCATGACGAGGGACTGCGTCAGGTAGTTGGTCAGGGCCATGCGGCCCGCCGGGGCCAGCCGGGCGGCGAGGGCGGCGCCGCGCGGTGTGGTGAACCAGAGCAGCAGGCCGCTCGCGTAGGCGGCGCTCAGTGCCGGGGCGGTGATCATGCCGACGACGAACAACAGGATCTCCCAGCGGGCGGAGAGCGGTCCGACCGCGCCCGCTGCCATGAGCGCCCCGCCCGGCAGGCCCACGAGAAGCCCGCCCACGAGGATCCGGCGCAGCCGGTCGACGCGGCCGACGATGCCGGTGAGCAGGTCGCGCCGGCCCGCCACGTATCCGGCCAGGAAGGCGGCGACGACCATGCCGCCCATCATGAACAGCCCGGCCAGGATGTCCGGCCAGGCTCCGATGTTCGCGCGGATCACGTCACCCGCGCCGCCCCGGTAGGCGGCGGTCAGTTCGGCGGTCTGCTCGGCGAGGTCGGCGGCGTCGCCGTCGTCGGCCGGGTCCAGCAGGGTGACGGCCGCCGCGAAGAACAGGTAGAGGGCGGCGACGGTTCCGTACACCCAGAGGGCGGCTCGCCACATCCGGGCCGGGGCGGCGCCACGGGCGGCGAAGAGGATCAGGCCGAGCAGGGCGTAGACGGTGAGGATGTCACCGGTGTACAGCAGCGCGGCGTGCAGGAGGCCGAGGACGAACAGGGCGAGGAGCCGGCGCAGCATCCGCGGTGCGAAGCGGGCCCCGTCGCGTGCGGCCGAGCTCATCTGAAGCGTGAAGCTGTAGCCGAAGAGGAACGAGAACAGCAGGTAGAACTTGGTCTGCACGAACATCGTGACCAGCCACAGCGCGGCGTAGTCCACGCCACCGGTGAGCGGGCCGCCGCCGCGCCGGCCCTCGATGCCGGCCATGACCAGCACGTTGGCGAGGAAGATCCCGCCGAGCGCGAAGCCGCGCAGGGCGTCGACCTCCACGATCCGGTGCCGCCGGGGCCCGGTCGGTATACCCGGAGGTGCGGCGGCCGTCCCGGGAGCGGCGGAGCGGGGCGGGGGCGGGAGGTGCGTCATGCGTGATTCCCCAGGAACAGGGCGCCCATGAGCACCAGGATGCCGAACGAGAAGACTGCGCCGAAGCCGGGGGCGGCGCGGCGGACCAGGGACCGGACGAGCATCACCAGGGCCGGGAGCCAGCCCACCGCGTAGCTGATCCACGCGAGGTCCGTGAGGCGGTCGGTGGATGCCAGGTCCCCGGCCCGGAACAGCGCCCAGGCCGCCAGGACGAAGAGTGCCGGTGAGGCCCACAGGTTCCGCTCGACCGTTTCCCGGCGCGACGGCCGGGGCGAGGGCCCGGACGTCCCGCCGAGCCGTGCTTCCCGCGTTGCGCCGGACGTCCCGCCGAGCTGTGCCCCCGGCGGCGTTGCGCCGGACGTCCCACCGAGCTGTGCCCCCGGCGGCGTTATGCCCGGCGTCTCCCGGGGCGGTTCACCGGACGCGTCGTGAGGCAGTGCCCCGGACGTCTCCCGGTGCGGTTCATGGTGGTGCGACACGCGTCCCCCGCACATCGTGATGGTGCCGCCCCTCCGGCCGGAGGGGCGGCTTCGGCCGTGCCCCGTTTCCGGGTCGGCGCGCGGTCAGCCCGCCGCGGTGATCACGGTGACCGCGGTGACGGCCGTGACCACCGCCTGGACGTTGCGGATCGCTTCGCGGACGCTGTCGCCCGCCCACTGCCCGTCGGCGATCTCCGCCATGCGCGGGGCGATCCGCTTGCGCGGTACGTCGGGGAACGCCTGGCGGTGCATGTTCGCGGCGTGCAGCAGCGCGACCAGTCCGCTGGTACGGCTGTCCGGTTCCGCGCCGTCCAGGACGACGGCGCTCAGCCGGTCCCGCAGCTCCCGCTCCACGGAGCCGTCCGCTTCGGGATAGCGCCGCGTCGGGAACAGGCCCAGCGCCCGGTGCCGCTCCTCGGTCACCAGGCCGCGCTCGCACAGGCGGTCCACCGCCGCGCGCACGCCCTTGCTCTGGTCCTTCGTCAGCCAGTCGGCCGCCTTGCGCCTGCCGGAGCCCTTCGTCCAGGCGGCGATCCGTCCCAGCCGTCCGTCGAGCAGCGCGTCACCGGTCGGCGACGCGTCGGTCACCTCGATCCGGCCGCCGGTCACGGTGACCCGGCCCGCCATGGCGAGCTCCAGCAGAATGCCGCCCGCCACGCCCCAGCCCGCGGCCGTGCGCCCCTTCGCCGCGCCGCTTTCCTCGTCCAGCGACAGCAGCATGATCTCTTCGGCCAGCGTGACGGTCATCCGTCGTGTCCCCCTCGTTCGTTCGTCCTGCACGCCCTGGACGCCCTGCGTGTCCTGGACGCCCTACGTGTCCTGCGCGCATCGGACGTCCTGTCGCGTCCCGCGTCTCCTGCCCGTCCTGGGAGGAGAGACGCGCTCACCCGCCCCTGAGGTTGCCGGCCCCTACGAACCGGCCGCCGCGTCGAACGCCCCCCGCGCCAGCCGGTGCAGCAGCTCCGCCGTCGCCGTGCGGCCGGGGAGCGCCTCGGGGCGGGCCAGGTGCGGGGTGGAGTTCAGCAGGCCGAAGACGGCGTGGACGGTGACGCGGGCCTCGTCCTCGGCCAGGTCCGGGTAGAGCTCGCGGACGACGCCGACCCAGACCTCGACGTACTGGCGCTGGAGCTGGCGCACCCGCTTGCGGTCCGTGTCGCGCAGGCGGTCCAGCTCGCGGTCGTGGAGGGTGATCAGGGGGCGGTCGTCCAGGGCGAAGTCGATGTGGCCCTCGATGAGCGCGTCGAGCAGGGCGCGCGGGGAGCCGTCCCCGTCGGCCGCGTCCTGCGACACGCAGAGCCGGCCGCCCGCCAGCAGGCGCTCGCTGATGCCCACCAGCAGCTCGGCGAGCATCGCGTCCTTCCCGGGGAAGTGGCGGTAGAGGCCGGGGCCGCTGATACCGACGGCGGCCCCTATCTCATCGACGCCGACGCCGTGGAAGCCGCGCTCGGCGAAGAGGCGGGCGGCCTCCCGGAGGATCTGCTCGCGGCGGGTGGGAGCCGCGACGCGGGCGGCGGCATGGGTGCTCATGGGGATTCATTCTAGACAGGGCCGTTAGCGCTCGTTAACCTGAACGCAATGCGTTAACGCTCATTAACAATCGCGGTACGGGCAAGGGGGCTCGACACGATGCAGCAGGCACCGGTCCTGGCGAGCGCGGCCGATCCCGCCTCGGAGGCCTGGCAGGCCAACGAGGCGGCGCATCACGCGCTCGCCGAGGAGCTGCGCACGCGGCTCACCACGGCACGGCTCGGCGGGGGTGAGAAGGCCCGCGCCCGGCATGTGGCACGCGGCAAGCTGCTGCCCCGGGAGCGGGTGGACACCCTGCTCGATCCGGGTTCGCCCTTCCTGGAGCTGGCACCGCTGGCGGCCGAGGGGCTGTACGGGGGCGCCGCCCCGGCGGCCGGGGTGATCGCCGGAATCGGGCGGGTCAGCGGCCGGGAGTGCGTGATCGTCGCCAATGACGCCACGGTCAAGGGCGGCACGTACTACCCGATGACCGTGAAGAAGCATCTGCGCGCCCAGGAGGTGGCGCTGGAGAACCGGCTGCCGTGCCTGTATCTGGTCGACTCGGGCGGGGCCTTCCTGCCCATGCAGGACGAGGTGTTCCCCGACCGGGACCACTTCGGGCGGATCTTCTACAACCAGGCCCGGATGTCGGGGGCCGGTATCCCGCAGATCGCGGCGGTGCTGGGGTCCTGCACGGCGGGCGGGGCGTACGTCCCCGCGATGAGCGACGAGGCCGTCATCGTCCGCAACCAGGGCACGATCTTCCTCGGCGGTCCGCCGCTGGTGAAGGCCGCGACCGGTGAGGTCGTCACGGCGGAGGAGCTGGGCGGCGGCGAGGTCCACTCCCGTACGTCGGGGGTCACCGACCATCTCGCGGAGGACGACGCGCACGCGCTGCGGATCGTCCGCAACATCGTGGCCACGCTGCCGGAGCGCGGCGCGCTCCCCTGGTCGGTCCGGCCGGCCGAGGAGCCGAAGGTCGACCCCGCCGGTCTGTACGGGGCGGTGCCGGTCGACTCCCGCACCCCGTACGACGTACGCGAGGTGATCGCGCGGGTGGTGGACGGCTCGCGGTTCCAGGAGTTCAAGGCGGAGTACGGGACGACGCTGATCACCGGCTTCGCCCGTATCCACGGGCACCCGGTCGGCATCGTCGCCAACAACGGCATCCTGTTCTCCGAGTCCGCCCAGAAGGGCGCGCATTTCATCGAGCTGTGCGACCAGCGCGGCATCCCGCTCGTCTTCCTGCAGAACATCTCCGGCTTCATGGTCGGCCGGGACTACGAGGCGGGTGGCATCGCCAAGCACGGCGCGAAGATGGTCACGGCGGTCGCCTGCACCCGGGTGCCGAAGCTGACCGTGGTCGTCGGCGGTTCGTACGGTGCGGGCAACTACTCGATGTGCGGCCGGGCCTACAGCCCCCGCTTCCTGTGGATGTGGCCCAACGCCAAGATCTCCGTGATGGGCGGCGAGCAGGCCGCCTCCGTGCTGGCCACCGTCAAGCGCGACCAGCTCGGCGACGACTGGAGCGCCGAGGACGAGGACGCGTTCAAGGCCCCGATCCGCGCCCAGTACGAGACCCAGGGCAACGCGTACTACGCCACCGCCCGGCTCTGGGACGACGGGGTGATCGACCCGCTGGACACCCGGCAGGTGCTGGGTCTCGCCCTGACCGCCTGCGCCAACGCCCCGCTGCCCCAGAAGGACCCGGCCGGGCCCGGCTTCGGCGTCTTCAGGATGTGAGGAACAGATGACGATGTTCGACACCGTTCTGGTCGCCAACCGCGGCGAGATCGCCGTCCGGGTGATCCGGACCCTTCGGGAGATGGGAGTGCGCTCCGTCGCCGTCTTCAGCGACGCGGACGCGGACGCCCGGCATGTACGGGAGGCGGACACGGCGGTCCGGATCGGCCCGGCGCCCGCCGCGATGAGCTACCTCAGCGTGGACGCCCTGCTGGACGCGGCCCGCCGCACCGGCGCGCAGGCCGTGCACCCGGGGTACGGGTTCCTCGCCGAGAACGCGGGCTTCGCGCGGGCGTGCGCGGACGCGGGGCTGGTCTTCATCGGGCCGCCCGCCCCGGCGATCTCCCTGATGGGCGACAAGATCCGGGCCAAGGAGACCGTCGCGGCGGCCGGGGTGCCGGTGGTGCCCGGCTCCTCGGGCAGCGGGCTCACCGACGCCCAACTGGCCGCAGCCGCACGTGAGATCGCCATGCCGGTGCTGCTGAAGCCCTCGGCGGGCGGCGGCGGCAAGGGCATGCGGCTGGTCCGCGACGAGGCGCTGCTGGCGGACGAGATCGCGGCGGCCCGGCGCGAGGCCCGTGCCTCGTTCGGCGACGACACGCTGCTGGTGGAGCGGTGGATCGACCGGCCGCGCCACATCGAGATCCAGGTGCTGGCCGACGCGCACGGCCATGTGGTGCATCTCGGCGAGCGCGAGTGCTCGCTCCAGCGCCGCCACCAGAAGATCATCGAGGAGGCGCCGTCGGTCCTGCTGGACGAGGCGACCCGGGCGGCGATGGGTGAGGCGGCCGTCCAGGCGGCCCGATCCTGCGGATATGTGGGCGCGGGCACGGTGGAGTTCATCGTCCCGGGCGACGACCCCGCCGCGTACTGCTTCATGGAGATGAACACCCGTCTCCAGGTCGAGCACCCGGTCACCGAGCTGATCACCGGCCTCGACCTGGTGGAGTGGCAGCTGAGGGTCGCGGCGGGCGAGCGCCTCCCGTACGCCCAGAGCGACATCACCCTGACCGGGCACGCGATCGAGGCCCGGATCTGCGCCGAGGACCCGGCGCGCGGCTTCCTCCCCTCCGGCGGCACGGTGCTGGCCCTGCGCGAGCCGCAGGGCCACGGGGTGCGGACGGACTCCGGGCTCAGCGAGGGCGTGCCGGTCGGCAGCCTGTACGACCCGATGCTCTCGAAGGTCATCGCGTACGGCCCCGACCGCGCCACCGCCGTACGCAAGCTGCGCGCGGCCCTCGCGGACACCGTGATCCTGGGCGTCCCGACCAACGCGGGCTTCCTGCGCCGCCTGCTGGCCCACCCGGCGGTGGTGGCGGGCGAGCTGGACACGGGCCTGGTGGAGCGCGAGGCGGACGGGCTGGTCCCGGACGGGGTGCCGGACGAGGTGTACGCGGCGGCGGCCGCGCTGCGGCGCGACGCGCTGGCCCCCCGGCCGGACGCGGGCGGCTGGACGGACCCCTTCTCCGTACCGAACGGCTGGCGCACGGGCGGCGCACCTGCCCCGCTCGTCTTCCCGCTGCGGGTGCAGGGCAGTGCGCCCTCGGCCCACTCGGCACCCGGCGGTTCGACCGTCACCCCGGACGGTGTGAGCGTCGAACTCGACGGCGTCACCCACCACTTCCACCGCAGCGGCCACTGGCTGGGCCGCGACGGCGACACCTGGCACGTCCAGGACCACGACCCGGTCGAGGCGTCCCTGAGCGGCGCCGCCCGCGCCGGGGCCGACACGCTGGCCGCGCCGATGCCCGGGACCATCACGGTGGTGAAGGTGGCCGTCGGGGACGAGGTCGAGGCCGGGCAGAGCCTGCTGGTGGTCGAGGCGATGAAGATGGAGCACGTCATCTCCGCCCCGCACGCCGGCACCGTCACCGAACTGGACGTCACCGCCGGAGCCACGGTCGCCATGGACCAGGTCCTGGCCGTGGTGGCGCCCGTAGCCGCAGCCGGGGAGGAAGCATGACCGCACGACCGCACGGCCTGCCCATGGAGGTGCCCGCCCCGGACCTGCCGGCCCGGGTCCGTATCCACGAGGTCGGGGCCCGCGACGGGCTCCAGAACGAGAAGGCGGTCGTCCCGACGGAGGTGAAGGCGGAGTTCATCCGCCGGCTCGCCGTCGCCGGGCTCACGACGATCGAGGCGACCAGCTTCGTCCACCCCAGGTGGGTGCCCCAACTGGCCGACGCGGAGAAGCTGTTCCCCCTGCTCGGCGACATCGCGGACGTCGGGGACGTGGCGTTGCCGGTCCTCGTGCCGAACGAGCGCGGTCTGGACCGTGCGCTGGCGCTCGGGGCCCGCCGGATCGCCGTGTTCGGCTCGGCGACCGAGACGTTCGCCGCCCGCAATCTGAACCGGACCGTCGACGAGTCGCTCGCCATGTTCGAGCCTGTCGTGGCCCGCGCCAAGGCGGACAAAGTGCATGTGCGCGGCTATCTCTCGATGTGCTTCGGCGACCCGTGGGAGGGCCCCGTCCCCGTCCACCAGGTCGTCCGGGTCGCCAGGGCGCTGATAGACCTGGGCTGCGACGAGCTGTCCCTCGGCGACACGATCGGCGTCGCCACCCCCGGCCACGTACAGGCGCTGCTCTCCGAGCTGAACGAGGGGGGCGTGCGCACCGACACCATCGGGGTGCACTTCCACGACACGTACGGCCAGGCGCTGTCCAACACCCTCGCCGCGCTCCAGCACGGGGTGAGCACCGTGGACTCCTCCGCGGGCGGCCTCGGCGGCTGCCCGTACGCGAAGAGCGCGACAGGCAATCTCGCCACCGAGGACCTCGTGTGGATGCTCGACGGCCTCGGCATCGACACCGGGGTCGACCTCGACGCGCTCACCGCCACCAGCGTGTGGCTCGCCGAACAGCTGGGCCGCCCCAGCCCCTCCCGTACCGTCCGCGCGCTCTCCCACAAGGAGTGAACCACCACCATGTCCCTGGATCACCGGCTGACCGCCGAGCACGAGGAACTGCGCCGCACCGTGGAGCAGTTCGCGCACGACGTGATCGCCCCGAAGATCGGCGACCTCTACGAGCGCCATGAGTTCCCGTACGAGATCGTGCGCGAGATGGGGCGGATGGGTCTGTTCGGGCTGCCGTTCCCGGAGGAGTACGGCGGCATGGGCGGCGACTACCTCGCCCTCGGGATCGCCCTCGAAGAGCTGGCCCGGGTCGACTCGTCGGTGGCGATCACCCTGGAGGCCGGGGTCTCGCTGGGCGCGATGCCCGTCTACCGCTTCGGCACCGAGGAGCAGAAGCGGCAGTGGCTGCCGAGGCTCTGCTCGGGCGAGGCGCTGGGCGCGTTCGGCCTGACCGAGCCGGACGGCGGTTCGGACGCGGGCGGTACGCGCACGACGGCGGTGCTCGACGAGGCGAGCGGCGAGTGGGTGATCAACGGCTCCAAGTGCTTCATCACCAACTCCGGTACGGACATCACGGAGCTGGTGACGGTGACGGCGGTGACCGGCCGCAAGGAGAACGGCGCCCCGCGCATCTCCTCGATCATCGTGCCCTCCGGCACCCCCGGTTTCACGGTCGCCGCCCCGTACTCCAAGGTCGGCTGGAACTCCTCGGACACCCGCGAGCTGTCCTTCACCGACGTCCGCGTCCCGGCGGCGAACCTGCTGGGCGAGGAGGGCCGCGGGTACGCGCAGTTCCTGCGGATCCTGGACGAGGGCCGGATCGCGATCTCCGCCCTGTCGACGGGCCTGGCGCAGGGCTGTGTGGACGAGTCGGTGAAGTACGCCGCCGAACGGCACGCGTTCGGCAGGCCGATCGGTGCGAACCAGGCCATCCAGTTCAAGATCGCCGACATGGAGATGCGCGCGCACATGGCCCGCATCGGCTGGCGCGACGCGGCGTCCCGGCTGCTGGCGGGCGAGCCGTTCAAGAAGGAGGCGGCGATCGCCAAGCTGTACTCCTCGACGGTCGCCGTGGACAACGCGCGTGAGGCGACCCAGATCCACGGCGGCTACGGCTTCATGAACGAGTACCCGGTGGCCCGGATGTGGCGCGACTCGAAGATCCTGGAGATCGGCGAGGGCACGAGCGAGGTCCAGCGGATGCTGATCGCCCGGGAGC
Organism: Streptomyces sp. TSRI0281; assembly: GCF_001905125.1. GTDB lineage: Bacteria > Actinomycetota > Actinomycetes > Streptomycetales > Streptomycetaceae > Streptomyces. Next base: position 316,142 of record NZ_LWLE01000023.1, read on the forward strand.
TGGGGCTGCCCGCCTGAGCGGTGACCCTGGCTCGGTGAAGCCGCTGTGCGTCCGGTTGCGGGGCGCACGGCGGCTTTCTGTTTGAGCGGTCCGCCGGCTGTGGCGGCTGTGGCGGCCTATGGCGGCACGACCTGGCTCCATTCGACGCCACCCGGCACCACGCGGTGCCACGCAACGCCATCCGGTGCCATCCGGCGCCATTCCGTGCCGCCTAAAGCGCATGGGCACGCATGGCGCCACACTTTCCCAGAGAGGTGCCACTACATTTCCGCAGGTCAGAGCAGTTTCAGCCGCGACCGGCACAGGAATGTCGCTTCACGGCTTGCGCATGGAGCCATTGTGGTGCCACTATTGCGTCATGGACCTCACCCCGTACGTCGACACCCTCCGCCGCGAACTCGCGGTGGCCGCCGCAGCCGGCGGCGACGAAGCTCGCGAGCTGGCAGAAAGGCTCACCGCTCCCCTGGAGTCGGCGACCCGGCTGGCCATGCTGAATGTGCTCTCCGCCGCGACGGACGAGATCACCCGCGAACTCGCCCCGGGCTCGGTCGACGTACGGCTCCGTGGCCTCGACCCCGACTTCGTGGTGGTGCTCCCGCCCACCGAGGGCGACGCCCCCGCGGAGCCCGCAGCGCCCCTCGAACCGCTCAGGGCCCCGGCTCCGGCCGACGGCGAGGAGGGCGGCCCCGCCCGCGTCAATCTGCGGCTGCCGGCCCACCTCAAGGCACGCGCCGAGGACGCCGCGAACCGCGAGGGCCTGTCGGTCAACGCGTGGCTGGTGCGGGCCGTGTCGGCCGCGGTCGACGGCGGCACCCGGCCCCGTACGACGGAGAAGGCCCAGAACGTCGGACAGAACTTCACGGGCTGGGTGCGTTAGCCGCACCCCCGCCCGCACCACTTCACCCACACCACGTCCCACCAGCGGGGACGCCACGAGGACCCAAGAGGACGGGACAGCCATGCCTTCTTTCGACACTCCCCAGCCGATCTCGGTCAACGCCCGTGTGGACGCGGGTTCCGTCCAGTTCGCCGCGGGCGACCGCCTCGACACGGTCGTCGAGGTGCGGCCCCGTGACCCGAAGAAGGACAAGGACGTGCGGGCCGCCGAGCAGACCGAGGTCACCTTCGCGAGCGGTGTCCTGACCGTCAGGACGCCCAAGCAGCGCTACCTCGTCGGGCCCACCGGCACCGTCGACGTGACGGTCGACCTGCCCACGGGCTCAGGCGTCGACATGACCGGCTCCTGGACCCAGGTGCTCGGCTCGGGCCGGCTCGGCGACGTCCGTGTGAAGACCTCGTCCGGTGATGTCCGCCTCGACACGACCGGCCCGCTCCACCTGACCGCCTCCCACGGCTCGATCACCGTCGACCGGGTCGAGGGTCCCGCCGAGATCACCACCAGCTCCGGCAGCCTGCGCGTCGGCCTGGTCGACGGCACCGCCGTCCTGAAGAACTCGCACGGCACCACGACCGTCGGCGCCGCGACCGGCGACCTGCGGGTCAGCGGCGCCAACGGCGACATCGCCATCGAACGCGCCGAGGGCTCCGTCACCGCCACCACCGCCCACGGCACCCTGCGCGTCGCCGAAGTCGCCCGCGGCACCGTCCAGCTGGAGACCTCCTACGGCGCCATCGACATCGGCATCCGCGAGGGCACCGCCGCCTGGCTCGACGTCAGCTCCGGCCGCGGGCAGGTACGCAACACACTCACCGCCTCCGAGACCCCGGAGAAGACCGAGGACACCGTCGAGGTCCGCGCCCGGACCCGCTGGGGCAACATCGACATCCGCCGCGCCAAGTCCTGACCCCGGCACGACCGGCACGACCGGCACCACCAGCACGACCAGCACGACCGGCACCCAGCACCACTGGCCTCGCCGGCCTCACCTCACCTCAGCCACTTCCCCCGCCACTTCAGCCTCCGATTGGGAGGGCTCCATGCCTTCTTCTGTCATGTCCACGTCCAGGCAGGGTGACAGCCACCCGTCACCGGCCGCCGTCTCCGCCGTCGGTCTGCGCAAGTCGTACGGCGACAAGACCGTCCTCGACGGCATCGATCTGTCCATCCCTGCCGGTTCCGTGTTCGCGCTGCTCGGCCCGAACGGCGCCGGCAAGACCACCGCCGTGAAGATCCTCTCCACGCTCATCACCGCCGACGGCGGACAGGCCCAGGTCGCGGGCCACGACGTCACCGCATCACCGGACGGGGTACGGGCCGCGATCGGCGTCACCGGACAGTTCTCCGCCGTCGACGGGCTGATCACCGGCGAGGAGAACATGTTCCTCATGGCGGACCTGCACCACCTGCCCAGGACCGAAGGACGGCGGGTCACCGCCGAGCTGCTTGAGCGCTTCGATCTGACGGAGGCCGCGAAGAAGCCCGCCTCCACCTACTCCGGCGGCATGAAGCGCCGTCTCGACATCGCCATGACCCTGGTCGGCAACCCGCGGATCATCTTCCTCGACGAGCCCACCACCGGCCTCGACCCCCGCTCCCGCCACAACATGTGGGGCATCATCCGCGAGCTCGTCACGGGCGGCGTCACCGTCTTCCTCACCACCCAGTACCTCGACGAGGCCGACGAACTCGCCGACCGCATCGCCGTCCTCAACGACGGAAAGATCGCCGCCGAAGGCACCGCCGACGAACTGAAACGCCTCATCCCCGGCGGACACGTACGGCTCCGCTTCACCGACCCGGCCGCGTACCAGGCCGCCGCCACCACCCTGAACGAAGCCGCCCGCGACGACGAGGCGCTGTCCTTGCAGATCCCCAGCGACGGCAGCCAGCGCGAACTCCGCTCCCTCCTCGACTGGCTCGACACCGCAGGCGTCGAAGCCGACGAACTGACCGTCCACACCCCCGACCTCGACGATGTCTTCTTCGCCCTCACCGCCAAGGCCACCGTCCCCCACCAGCCCAAGGAGAACGTCCGATGAGCGCCCTCACCCTCGCCGTCCGCGACTCCGGCACCATGCTGCGCCGCAACCTCCTGCACGCGCGCCGCTACCCGTCCATGACGCTGAACCTGCTGCTCACACCGATCATGATGCTGCTGCTCTTCGTCTACATCTTCGGAGACGTGATGAGCGCGGGCATCGGCGGCGGCGGCGCCGACCGCTCCGACTACATCGCCTACATCGTTCCCGGGCTCGTGCTGATGACCATCGGCAGCACCACCATCGGCACCGCGGTCTCCGTCTCCAACGACATGACCGAAGGCATCATCGCCCGCTTCCGCACCATGGCCATCCACCGCGGCTCCGTGCTCGTCGGACACGTCGTCGGCAGCGTCCTGCAATGCGTGATCAGCGTGATCCTCGTCGGAGCCGTCGGCGTGGCCATCGGCTTCCGCTCCACCGACGCCTCCGTCCTGGAGTGGCTGGCGGCATTCGGACTGCTCGTCCTGTTCTCCACGGCACTCACCTGGATCGCCGTCGGCATGGGCCTGATCAGCCCGAACGCCGAAGCCGCCAGCAACAACGCCATGCCCATGATCCTGCTCCCCCTCCTCTCCAGCGCCTTCATCCCCGTCGACACGATGCCGGGCTGGTTCCAGCCGATCGCCGAGTACCAGCCCTTCACCCCCGCCATCGAAACCCTCCGCGGCCTGCTCCTCGGCACCGAGATCGGCAACAGCGGATGGCTCGCCATCGCCTGGTGCGTCGGCCTCACCGTGCTCGGCTACTTCTGGTCGACCGCCAAGTTCAACCGCGACCCGAAGTAACGACCTCCGCCACGCCGGCCACCACCCACCACCCGGCCCACGTCCGACCCCAGGGCGGCGCACCCCGACACCACGTCGGAGTACGCCGCCCCGTCGGCGTTCCCCGCCGCCCCTGGCCGCTCCCGCACCGCCGATGGTCCTGCCGCGCTTGCGAGCGGACTCATGGCCGAACAAGCCTCAATGACTTCACAGGTCAGCAGAGTGCTCCGTGGCGGGCCGTCCTCACCCAAGCCCATCGGACCCTTGGGCGAAAGGAGCGAAATCCTTCCTAGACACGCGGAACGTCGGCCAAGCCTGGAAGCACAGGCACTCCTGACTCCGCACCATGAAAGAAATCCATCAACGAAGCAGAGGAAGAAACATGATCAAGAGAATCGCTGTCGTGGCGGCTGCAGCCGCTGGTCTCGTTCTCGCGAACGCGGGCTGGGCCGTCGCCGGCTCGGACGGCTACGGCCGAGACGGCGGAAACCCCGCCGTCGTATGCGCCGTCGGTGGAGACGCGGGCGTGGCGAACGTCTGCGGCAACACGAACATCTACAACCCCAACATTCTGGGCAGTTTGCTCAATCTGCTCTCCCCGCCCCCCAGCACTGGCGGCGGAGGCAACAACGGTGGAGGCGGCGGAGGCAACAACTGACCCGACCGACCCTGGCACGCTCTCCTCCTCGATCACGTCAGCCGGGCCGGGGATGCGCCGAGGGCAACGCACGCGCGTGGGGCCGGGCCCGGCCCGTGAAGGCGGGGCGGATCCGGCCCATTCCACAGACACAAAGGTTAGGCTAACCTTCCTTCGGATCGCCGCTGCCGGGGCCGGGCCGTCCGCCCGCGGGCCCCGCCCGTACCGGAGGAACTCCCGTATGACGACTGCCCCCGCACCCGCCATCGCCCCCTTCCGGTTCTTCGGCCTGACCGTGCTCCGGACCAGACGGCTCAGCCCCACGATGCACCGGATCACCTTCGGCGGCGCGGGGCTCGACGGATTCGCCGCCGGGGGCCGCGACCAGAGCCTGTCGCTGTTCCTGCCGCACCCGGGACAGTCCGAGCCGGTACTGCCCACCGGCGAGGACTGGTTCGCCGAGTGGCGGGCGCTGCCGGAGGACGTGCGGGCGGTGATGCGCTCGTACACGGTGCGTGCGCAGCGCCGTGCGGCCGACGGGTCCACCGAGGTCGACATCGACTTCGCGCTGCACGAGGAGGGCGGTCCCGCCTGCCGTTGGGCGATGACCTCCGCTCCGGGGCAGTCGCTCAAGGCGCTCGGCCCGGCCGTCGAGGACAACACGGCCGTCCGCTTCCGGCCGCCCCAGGACACCGACTGGGTGCTGATCTGGGCCGACGAGACGGCGCTGCCCGCCGCGTCCGCCGCTCTGGAGTGGCTGCCCGCCGGGCTGACCGCCCGGGTGTGGCTGGAGGTGCCGCACACCAAGGACCGGCAGGCCCTCAATACGGCGGCCAGGGCCAGGATCAGCTGGCTCGTACGAAGCGAGGGCGCCCCCTCGGGCGTGGACGCCGTCCGGGCCGCCGAACTGCCCGGGGGCACCCCGTACGTCTGGATCGCGGGCGAATCGTCCGGGGTACGGGCGCTGCGCCGCCATCTCGTCCAGGAGCGGCGGTTCGACCGCAGGCGGGTGACCTTCGTCGGCTACTGGCGCCGCGGGCTCAGCGAGGAGCAGCTGCGGGCGGAAGCGGCCACCGAAGACGCCTGAGCCGGACGGGACGGAGGATGCGCAATCCGGACGGAAGCGGTCCGAGCCGGACCGAAGACGCCCGAGCCGGACGGAGGATGCCCGCGATCGCCGCCCGCCGGCACCACGACGCCTTCATCACGCCCTGCTCGGCGCCTGTACGCGGGAGCGGTTCCAGGCCATCACCACCGGAGGTTCCCGGTGATGACCACCCTCCGCACCGGCGGCGTCGCCCACCTCTCCCCGGAGCGCCGGACCACCGGACCGCCGCAAACAGACTGCTCGTCCGCAAAGCCCTCGCGGAATTCGGCCACGACCGGCTTCTCCCGCTGCACGCACAGGACTTCTTCACGGACCTGCGTGCGACGCCCGGCCGTACGGCGAACGCCCCGCCGGTCCACCGGGAGGCGGTCTCCCCCGCCCTGGCCAGAACCGCGTACCGTCCGGCCGAGGAACCGGCCACCTCCCGACGGCCCCGTCTCCGCCGGATTCCGTGCCGGTCCGGCGGACCCGGCGGCGGCAGCGGTGGCGGCGGCGCTCCGGCCGACCGGCACGCCGAAGAACCCGATCGCCGCGTGGCGACGGGCCCCATGAACGGGTGAGCGCCCGGAGACGGTCCTCCGGGCGCTCACCTTCTCGTACGTACGGGCGTCAGCCCGTCACTGTCCGGCCCACGGCACCTGCGGCGACCGGTAGAAGTCGATGCCGAGCGCGGTCAGCCGCGGCCCCTGGGCGGCCAGCCGCACCTTGTACGTCTCCCAGTCGTGCGTCGCCGCCGGAGACCAGCCGAGCTCCGCCAGCCCCGGCAGCCGGGGGAAGGCCATCTGCTCGATCTCCGTACTGTCGGTCAGCGTCTCCGTCCAGAGCGGTGCCTCGACGCCGAGGACGGAGCCCTCCGGCGCACCTTCCAGGTAGGTCGCCGGGTTCCAGTCGTAGGACCGCTGGACCTCGACGAGCCCGGCCCAGGACAGCCCCAGTTTCGTGTCCTTGGTGTACTTCATGTCGAGGTAGGACCGGTCGGCCGGGGACAGGATCAGCTTCGTGCCGTTCTTCGCGGCGTCCACCACCTGCTGCCGCTCGGCGGCGCCCGTACGGTCGTAGCCCCAGTACTGCGCCACGGCCCCTTCGACCGGCTTCGCCCCGGTCAGCTGGTGCCAGCCCATCACGGTCCTGCCGTACTTCCCGACGATCGCCTGCGCCTTCTCCATGAACGCCACGAAGTCCTCGTGGCTGGTGGAGTGCGCCTCGTCGCCCCCGATGTGGAGGTACTTCCCGGGGGTGAGCGCGGCCAGTTCGCGGACGACGTCGTCCACGAAGTCGTACGTCACGTCCTTCGGGACGCACAGCGAGCTGAAGCCGACGGTGGTGCCGGTGTAGAGGGGCGGCGCGATGCCGTCGCAGTTCAGCTCGGCGTAGGAGGCGAGTGCCGCGTTGGTGTGGCCGGGCAGGTCGATCTCCGGGACGACCTCCAGATAGCGGGAGGCGGCGTACCGGACGATCTCCTTGTAGTCGCTCTTGCTGTAGTACCCGCCGGGCCCGCCGCCGACCTCGGTGGAGCCCCCGTACGTGGCCAGCCGGGGCCAGGAGTCGATGGCGATGCGCCAGCCCTGGTCGTCGGAGAGGTGCAGATGCAGCTTGTTCAGCTTGTAGAGGGCGAGTTGGTCGATGTACCGCTTCACCTCGGCGACCGAGAAGAAGTGCCGCGAGACATCGAGCATCGCGCTCCGGTAGGCGTAGCGCGGGGAGTCGGTGACCGTGCCGCCCGCGATCTGCCAGGGCCCTTCCTGCCTGCTGTTCCGCTCCACCCGGTCGGGGAGCAGCTGACGCAGCGTCTGGACGCCGTGGAAGAGCCCCGCGGGCGCGCGGGCGGTGATGGTGACAGCGCCCTCGGCGGACCGCAGCCGGTAGCCCTCCGCACCGAGACCGGGGTCGCCGTCGCCGAGCTCCAGCCGGATGCCGTCGCGGCCGTCGCGGCCGGTGACCGGCAGCGCGTAGCCGGTGGAGGGGCGCAGGAGGCCCGCCAGATACGCGCCGATCTCCCGGACCTCGCGGGTGCCGCCGGCGACCCGGATCCTGGTCGACGGGGTGATGGCGTACGGGGAGCCGCCCGGCGCCACCTCGGCGGGGACGGGCACGAGCTGCCCGAGCGGCCGGGGCGTGTCCGCCCGTACCGGGGCGGCGCTGCCGGGGGCGGACGTGGCTCCGATGCCCGCGAAGCCGGCCGCCACGACGAGCAGCAGCGAGCCGAACAGACGGGGAAGCGTTCTGTGCAGTGTCACAAGCCGGTCCCTTTCGACGGGGTCACCTGCGGTTCTTCTGTGCGACCGAACGGTTACCATCCGTATCGCGCAAGTCATGCACCCGTCAATGACTGGACCACTTCCGCCACGGTCGGCTGGCAGAATCACCGGCATGGCGGAAATCATCCAGCGCGACGGAACGTGGACCTTCGACGGCGAAACGGTACGGATCGTGCCGGGCGGCAAGGCGCATCCGGTACGGCAGGACCTGGGCGAACTCGCCGTCCCCGTACAGGCGCTGGCGGGCATCTCGTTCGAACCGGACCGCAAGGGGGGCCGGCTCCGGCTGCGGCTGCGCGGCGGGGCGTGCCCGGTGCTGCTCGCCGCGGACGGCCGGCTCAAGGACGGCGCGGACCCCTATGTCCTCACGGTGGAGAAGGACCGCACGGGCGTCGCCGAGTACTTCGTCGACGAGGTGCGCAACACCCTGCTGATCGAGCAGGTGCCCGACGGCCCGGTGGACCGCTTCCTGCTGCCGGGTCCGGCCCTCCCGGTCTCCGGCGGCGGCGGGGACGGCACGGCCTCGTTCGACGGGGACACCGTCCGGCTCACCTGGAACTGGAAGGCCGAGGAGTCGAAGACCGCGGGCGGCACGGTCTCCTTCCCGGTGTCGTCCGTCACGGGGGTGCGCTGGCTGCCCGCCGTGGGCCTGGAGAACGGGCATCTGCGCTTCGAGCTGGGGCGCGGCGCGGTCACGGCGCCGCCGAAGTTCGACCCGCACTCGCTGGACCTGTGGGGTCTGTCGAAGAAGGAGTACACGGCCGTCCTGGTCGCGGCGGCGGTGCTGGTGCGGCTGCCCGGAGCGCGGAAGGCCCTGGAGAAGACCGGGGCGGCCGACGCGGCACCGAAGGCCATCGACCCCACCGCCGCGGCCGACGATCACGACGTACTCCTGCGCAGGCTGCGGGAGCTCGGCGAGCTGCATCGGGCCGGGGTGCTCACCGACGAGGAGTTCAGCACGGCGAAACAGGCCGTCCTGAAGCGCCTCTGACCCGATCGGCGGCCTCCACCGACGACCCCCTGCCCGATATCGGGCAGATTTCTTGCATAACACCTCGACGCCGCGCAATATCGACGAGTGCTTGAACGCCGCTCGTCGCACGACGACCTCATCGACCACCTCGTACGCTCCAGCGCACTCCAGCGCGGCGAAGCGGCCCGGGTGATCCTCGACGTGCTCGCGTACTTCGACGAGACGACGGACGACTTCGTCCGGCGCCGCCACCGGGAACTGCGGTCCGGCGGCCTGGTCAACACGGAGATCTTCGAACGCATCGCGGCCGAGCTGCCGCACCGCGCGGTGGCGCCGCCGGAGCTCTCGCTCCGCCAGCTGCGCCGCATCGTCTACGGCTGAGCACGGTCCGATCTTTGTACGTCGTTGGAGGGGCAGAGACTCTATGTGCGGAATCGTCGGTTATATCGGAAAGCGTGATGTCGCCCCGCTGCTGCTGGAGGGCCTGCAGCGGCTGGAGTACCGGGGTTACGACTCCGCGGGCATCGTCATCACGGGCAAGGCGGCGGCCGGCCGGCCGGGCGTCCTGAAGACGGTCAAGGCCAAGGGCCGGGTCCGCGAGCTGGAGGCCCGCGTCCCCAAGCGGTTCACCGGGACCACCGGGATCGCCCACACCCGCTGGGCCACCCACGGCGCCCCGAGCGACGAGAACGCCCACCCCCACCTGGACGCCGACAGCAAGGTCGCCCTCGTCCACAACGGCATCATCGACAACGCCTCCGAGCTCCGTGCGAAGCTCGTCGCCGACGGTGTCGTCTTCCTCTCCGAGACCGACACCGAGGTGCTGGTCCACCTGATCGCCCGGTCGCAGGCCAGCACTCTGGAGGAGAAGGTCCGCGAGGCGCTGAAGTCCGTCGAGGGCACGTACGGCATCGCCGTCCTGCACGCCGACTTCAACGACCGCATCGTCGTCGCCCGCAACGGATCCCCGGTCGTCCTCGGCATCGGCGAGAAGGAGATGTTCGTCGCCTCCGACGTCGCCGCGCTGGTCGCCCACACCCGCCAGATCGTCACCCTGGACGACGGCGAGATGGCCACCCTCAAGGCCGACGACTTCCGTACGTACACCACCGAGGGCTCGACCACGACGGCCACGCCCACCACGGTGGAGTGGGAGGCCGAGTCGTACGACATGGGCGGCCACGACACGTACATGCACAAGGAGATCTCCGAGCAGGCCGACGCCGTCGACCGGGTGCTGCGCGGCCGGATCGACGACCGGTTCTCCACCGTGCACCTGGGCGGTCTCAACCTGGACGCCCGCGAGGCGCGGGGCGTGCGCCGGATCAAGATCCTCGGCTGCGGCACCTCGTACCACGCGGGTCTGATCGGCGCCGGCCTCATCGAGGAGCTGGCCCGCATCCCCGCGGACGCCGAGCCCGCCTCCGAGTTCCGCTACCGCAACCCGGTCGTGGACCCCGACACCCTGTACGTCGCGGTCTCCCAGTCCGGCGAGACGTACGACGTGCTGGCCGCCGTCCAGGAACTCAAGCGCAAGGGCGCACGCGTCCTGGGCGTGGTGAACGTCGTCGGCTCCGCGATCGCCCGCGAGGCCGACGGCGGCATGTATGTCCACGCGGGCCCCGAGGTCTGTGTCGTCTCCACCAAGTGCTTCACCAACACCGTCGTCGCGTTCGCGCTGCTCGCCCTGCACCTGGGCCGCATCCGCGACCTGTCGGTCTCCGACGGCAGGCGGATCATCGAGGGCCTGCGCAAGCTGCCCGAGCAGATCGGTGAGATCCTCGAAGCGGAGGACGACATCAAGAAGCTCGCCGAGGAGTACGCCGGTGCGCGGTCGATGATGTTCATCGGCCGGGTACGGGGATACCCCGTCGCGCTGGAGGCCTCCCTGAAGCTCAAGGAGATCTCGTACATCCACGCCGAGGCGTACCCCGCCTCGGAGCTGAAGCACGGCCCCCTGGCGCTCATCGAGCCGGAGCTCCCCACCGTCGCGATCGTCCCGGACGACGACCTGCTGGAGAAGAACCGCGCGGCGCTGGAGGAGATCAAGGCCCGCAGCGGACGCATCCTCGCCGTCGCCCACCGCGAGCAGGAGAAGGCCGACCACACCATCGTCGTACCGAAGAACGAGAACGAGCTGGACCCGATCCTGATGGGCATCCCGCTCCAGCTCTTCGCGTACCACACGGCGCTGGCCATGGGCCGCGACATCGACAAGCCGCGCAACCTGGCGAAGTCGGTCACGGTCGAGTAGGCAATTCCGCAGCCACGGTCCCCGGAGCCGTCCCGCCCCCCTGCCAGGGGTGCGGGACGGCTCCTGGCGTTCACGCTCCGGGCTCACGCTTCAGGCGCGACGCTTCACACGCAACGGTGAACTCGGGTGCCCCACGCGCCCCCTGACGCCCCGTCCAGCCCGTCCGGCCCGTCCGGCGCCATCCCGGCCCCCGGCCGGCCTGTCCGGCACCTGACCGGGGGCGAGGGTCAGGCGATGACGATCACCGGGGGTCCGGGGCTCAGGGGATGACGATCACCGGGCGCTGTGCGCGACGGGCGAGGCGCCCCGCCACCGAGCCGAAGATCCGGCCGACGAGGCCGTGCGTGGAGCCGACGACGATGGCGTCCGCCGAATACTCGCGGCCGACCTCCTCCAGCTCATGGCAGATGTCGCCGCCGCGCTCGACCAGTACCCAGGGCACCTCGGAGAGATAGTCCGCGCAGGCCAGTTCGAGTCCGAGGACCTCGGTCCGGTGATCGGGGACATCGACGAAGACGGGGGGTTCGCAGCCCGCCCAGACGGTGGTCGGCAGCCGGTTGGCGACATGGACGATGATCAGACCGGAGCCGGATCTGCAAGCCATGCCGACGGCGTACGCGAGGGCCCGTTCACTGGACGTGGAGCCGTCGAAACCGACCACCACACCGTGCCGGAACGCGGGATCGCAGGAATGACGTGTTTCTTCGACCGTCTGCGGTTCCGACCGGGGGTCGGCTACCTGCTTGCGGTCTGCGGGTTCAGGGATTTCGTGACCGGCCATCGGTGTCTCGGCGAAGAGAGTCCTCGTGAGGAGGGAGCGGCTTGAGAAGGTGCTTCAGCGGGTGGTGCGGCTGTCCGGGAATCATCTTCCCAACCCCCTACCCCCAAGGGTACGGCGCCACTCCTCCACTGCCCAGACCCCCGCAAAAGCGCGCACGGCGTTGCAGGGAGCATGCCCGAGGCGGCCCCGTATGGCAATGCCGGTTGTGCACTACACCGAGCGCCACGCCGCCGGAGAAGTCCGATCGTCCTGTTTTCCGCACGAGGGAAAGCGGACGGAAGGGAATGGGAGTACCGGGGAGTGACCCCTTCGAACGGCCTCCGTTAGCCACATCGTCACACCGTGCCACCGCGCCACCACCTCAAGGAGCAGAACCGTGCCCACCCCGTCGGGACCCTCGTCCGAGCCGAGCCCCGAAACCGCGCCCGACGGGGCGGGTATCGCGGCCCGCTGGGTGGTCTTCGGCGGCCTGCTCGTACCGGCGGTTCTGGTGGTGTACGGCTCATCGGTCGGTAATGCCACCGTCTCCGCCCTCGGGCTCGCGTCCGTCACGGCAGTCTGCCGGCTGCTGCTGTGCCGGTCCGAACGCGCCACCGCCCGAAGGGCCGAAGGAGCGCACCGGAGCGGTCGCCAGGCGGGTAGTTGTGCGCCGGGCGTGACCGGATCCAGCACGCGCAACCATTAGTTTTCAGCCAACTTCACATCTGCGCCGAATCCTTGGCGATATGGCCGACCAACCCACTTGCCACCAGGCAGGAAGAGACCGCGCGGTACGCTTTCACCCAACGCGGACGGGCCATGATCGCGAGGCGCACTTCCCTGCGCGGCCCGCGAGTGGAACGCTTCGTGATCGAATGCTTCGCGCCAAGTTGCCTTGTCGACATAGTGCCGACGGGGGAACGTGTCACGTCGGGACTGCGGGACACAGTAGATTCGATCATGGGTATCGAAGGCTGGGGACCCGTGCAATACCGAGGGGAAACGTGCAGGAGCGACAGGCCCGTAAGGACCAGGGAGACGCGAACACCGAGGGGGGCTTAGCGTCATGAGCCAGGACTCCGCCACCGCAACGGAGGCCGCACGAAAGCTGACCGGGCGGCGACGCCGTGAAGTCGTAGCCGTGCTGCTGTTCAGTGGTGGCCCTATCTTCGAGAGCTCCATCCCGCTCTCCGTTTTCGGAATCGACCGGCAGGACGCGGGAGTTCCCCGCTATCGCCTGCTGGTCTGCGGCGGCGAGGAAGGGCCGCTGCGTACCACGGGTGGACTCGAACTCACCGCGCCGTACGGCCTGGAGGCGATCAGCAGGGCAGGCACCGTCGTGGTGCCCGCCTGGCGCTCGATCACCTCGCCGCCGCCCGCCGAGGCACTGGACGCGCTGCGCCGCGCCCATGAGGAGGGCGCCCGCATCGTCGGACTGTGCACCGGGGCCTTCGTGCTCGCGGCGGCCGGTCTGCTGGACGGCCGCCCGGCGACCACCCACTGGATGTACGCACCGACGCTGGCCAAGCGCTATCCGTCGGTGCACGTCGATCCGCGTGAGCTGTTCGTCGACGACGGCGATGTGCTCACCTCGGCCGGGACGGCTGCCGGGATCGATCTCTGTCTGCACATAGTGCGCACGGACCATGGCACGGAGGCCGCCGGGGCACTGGCCCGCCGGCTCGTCGTGCCGCCGCGGCGCAGTGGCGGCCAGGAGCGCTACCTCGACAGGTCTCTGCCTGAGGAGATCGGCTCCGACCCGCTCGCCGAGGTCGTGGCCTGGGCCCTGGAGCATCTCCATGAACAGTTCGACGTGGAGACGCTGGCCGCGCGCGCCTATATGAGCAGGCGGACCTTTGACCGGAGGTTCCGCTCGCTCACCGGCAGCGCACCGCTCCAGTGGCTGATCACCCAGCGGGTGCTGCAGGCGCAGCGGCTGCTGGAGACCTCCGACTACTCGGTCGACGAGGTCGCGGGCCGCTGCGGCTTCCGCTCCCCGGTCGCGCTGCGCGGGCATTTCCGCCGCCAGCTCGGCTCCTCCCCCGCCGCGTACCGGGCCGCCTATCGGGCCCGCCGTCCGCAGGGAGGGATGGTGGAGAGCACCGCCACGGTGATCGACACGGTCGTACCCACCCAGGGTTCACCGTCCGGCCGCCGGAGCCCGGCGGTACCGGTCGGGGCCTCGGGGGGCTCCTCGGAGCACTCCGTACCGGGTCCGGACCCGTACGCCCCCGGTCGCCCGGCCCTGCCGGGACAGCGGAGCGCCCCGTAGGGTGGGGCGCATGAACGACCGCATGGTGTGGATCGACTGCGAGATGACCGGGCTCTCGTTGACGGACGACGCACTCATCGAGGTGGCCGCACTGGTCACCGACTCGGAGCTGAACGTGCTCGGCGAAGGGGTGGACATCGTGATCCGCCCGCCGGACGCGGCCCTGGAGACCATGCCCGAGGTGGTGCGGCAGATGCACACCACCTCGGGTCTCCTCGACGAGCTGGCCGGGGGCACCACCCTGGCCGACGCCGAGGAGCGGGTCCTGGCATACGTACGCGAACACGTGAAGGAGCCGGCCAAGGCCCCCCTCTGCGGGAACTCGGTCGGCACCGACCGCGGCTTCCTCGCGCGGGACATGCAGACGCTGGAGGGCTACCTCCACTACCGGATCGTCGACGTGTCCTCCATCAAGGAGCTGGCCCGCCGCTGGTACCCGCGGGCGTATTTCAACAGCCCGGCCAAGAGTGGCAACCACCGGGCACTGGCGGACATCCGCGAATCCATCGCGGAACTGCGCTACTACCGGGAGGCGGTCTTCGTACCGCAGCCCGGCCCGGACTCGGAGCGCGCCAAGGAGATCGCGGCGCGCCACGTGCTGCCGCCCGAGTAGCACGACAAGCCCAGGTCACGGGCCCTTCGGGGCCCGTGGACCGGGGAAAAACAACGGGGGCGCGAGCACCCTCCCGGACCCTGTACACTTTTTCTCGGCCGGTCGGAAAAGCGACCGGACGACATGGTGGGTATAGCTCAGCTGGCAGAGCACCTGGTTGTGGTCCAGGATGTCGCGGGTTCAAGTCCCGTTACTCACCCTGAATGATCAGCCCCTGACCCGGGAAAACGGGTCAGGGGCTGATCTGTTTCCAGATCCGCCCCGACGCGGGCCCAACAGGGCCCCCGATTCGGGCCTATCGTCCTTTCATGGCGACCGTCAGGAAGCGTGTCGCATGGACGGAACAGCGATCTACCAAGCGCGTTGGGTCCAGGGTGGCCGGAGCGGAAGCTCGGAATCTGAGCCTTTCGGCGACAAGAACAGTGCCGAGCAGTTCAAGAAGCTCGTCGACGCGCACGGCCAGCAGTGGCCGCACGGGTGGACCAAGGGCCGCGGCTTCGTGGAGGAGCCCGCCGTTCCCGGCGACATGCCATTCGAGCAGTGGGCCGAGCGCTGCATCAGCAAGCTGACCGGCATCGAGGATCGCACTCGCGAGGACTGCCGACGCGACCTCCGCATCCACCTGTCGCTACTCCGGCACACCACCATGGCTCGCGTCTCGGGCCAGGCGGGTCCTGCCTGCCCGGCTGGGTACAGCCTTCAGCCGCCGCCGGGCGATCCGGATGCATGGGTGTGCCGCCGTGATGGGGCGCCGCCGGCCCCGAGTACGTCGCCGTCGTCGTTGACTCTGGATCCCAGCCGGAGGACGTATCCGTGAGCCTGCCGAAGAGGGTGCCTCGCCGGTAGTATCCGGGGCAGCGAAAGTCACTGATCCTCATGGTCGGCGCCCACAAAGTCGCAGGTCAGAAGGTATAGCCCCCGTATGTGTGGGGTTAGCCAGACCAGTTCCGGATATCCGTAGGTGACCTCGCACGTGCGGGGATGGCTGGCTTCTCGGTCGCCCGGACGGGCCTAGACTGGCTCGGCCGCCATGGAAGGATTGATCACAAATGCGACCCGCGCGATTCCAGGACTTCGTCCTCGACCTGGTCAAGAACACCCCCGGTGTGACCCGCGTCCAGACGGCTGCCGAAGCCGGAGAGAGCCGGTTCCCCTTCGGCCTCGTCATCGTCGCCGCCGCAGGCGAGTCCCGCTGGCAGATCATCGGGCAGCTGGCCGCCGGCGAGAAGCACGAGCACGCTGACGTTCCGGTCGCGTACGACGCTTTTCCGGCCTGGGGCGAGCCGCAGCCCGGCGACAACGCGGAGGCGTGGCTGGCCGCGGTGATCGGCCGGTCCGAGTCGCGGGAGATCGCGAGCATCACCCGCTGGTCGACCCGCAAGGACGAGCGCCCGGACAACCTCGGCATGACCGTGGAGTTCAACAACGGGGCGAAGGCGTTCGTGCGGAAGGTTTAGGGACTCCCTGCCTGGGCGTCCGGGCCAGGGCGCACGTGCACCACCTGTCAGCACCACTCCAACGAGGAGGATCTGATATGTGTCGCCACACGACCCCCGGCCGCCGGTTCGACCCAGGTCTCACCGAGGGCTACTGCCCGTCTTGCGGCGCGGGCGTCGGAAGCCCGGCCGGCACCCCGACCTCCAGCCATCAGGTCGGCGGCACCGGCACCGAGATGTGTCCCGGTAGCGGCCAGCCCGCCCGGTAACCACCCCCGCACTGCGGGGGTGCCCCCTTCGTCTTCGGGCGGAGGGGGACTTTCTGCGTTTCGGAGTACCGTGAATCCACACCTTCTGGCGGGGGTCCACACATGAACACGTCCATCGGCGACCGCATCCGCGCTCTGCGCGAGTTCCGCGACATCACCCAAGACCAGCTCGCCCAGCGCTCCGGGGTGTCCGTCGACACCATCAGGAAACTTGAGCAGGGTGTACGGGAGTCTGCGCGGATCAACACTTTACGGAGTCTCGCCCGGGCTCTGGACGTCCAGCTTGAGCGTCTCGTGGGACAGCCCACCGTGACCCGGCAACTTAACGATGACGGCGGCCTCTTGGCGCTGCGTGACGCGATCCAGGACCCCGGCTCCCTCCCCGGCGTCCTGGACGATACCGACCTTGAGGACCCTCCCGGACCGGCTGAATGGGCCGAGCAGGTGCGGGCCGCTACGGCGACGTACTGGGCCGGTGGCTACTCGGAGCTGGCCGGCACGCTGCCCGGCCTGCTCCGTGACGGCCGCGCCGCCGCACGTCAGCACGACACCGAGAGCGTATGGACCGACCTTGCCCTCGCCTACCAGTTGGCCGCGTCCCTCTCCACGCAGTCCGGCCACCCGGACTGGGCCTACACCGCAGTGGAGAAGCAACTCGCCGCCGCCGAGCGGGCATCGGACCCGCTGCTCGAAGGCATGGGCGTATCGACCCTGTCGTGGGTACTCCTGCGCCAGGGCCGATGGGAGCAGGCACGCGACATCGCCGAGCGGAAGGCGGACCAGCTCGAACCGCCGCGCCGCCGCGCGGCAGCGGACCAGCTCGCCGTCTACGGGAACCTGCTCATCTCGGCCGCGACGCCGGCCGCCCGCGCCGACCAGCACGACGAAGCCATGCAGTTACTCACGCTGGCCGAGTCCGCCGCCGTGCAGTCCGGCCCCGTCCGGGCGTACGGCAGCGTCTTCAGCCCGGTCGACGTCCGAACGCAACGGGTGAACGTCGCGCTGGCCGGGAGCGAGGGCCGACCGGACGTCGCGCTGGATGCTGCGGCCTCGGTCGACCTGGGGGCGATCAGCCGCCCGGTTCACTCGGCGTCGTACCGGTTGGACGTCGCGCAGGCCCGTTACCGGACCGGCGACCACGCGGGCGCCCTGGAACTGCTGCTGGAGGTGGAGGCCGACCAGCCGGAATGGATCCGGTTTCAGTCGTTGGCCGCCGCGACAGTGCGCGAGATGCTTGAGGCCGAGCGTCGGCGGAACGGCCTTCTGCGTGGCCTCGCCGCGCGGCTCGGCGTGGATCCGGCGATGTGAGGTAGGGCGCTACGTCCTACCTCGGCGGGGAACGGCTGCTCAACTGGCGGGGTACGCCTCTGGTTTGTGATCGCACGGGCACTTAGCGTGATCCCCATGACGGCGGCGCAGGTCCTCCCCCCTCCAGGATCGACCGGCGCCGCACCCATTTCCGCAAGGGGCGAACATGAGTGCCGAGACCAGAGCCGCACCGGACGATCCGGCGTACGCCGCGTGGGTGGGCCACACAGTGACCTGTGACGCGTGCACAAAGGGAGCGGGCTGCGATACCGCGTCCAAGCTCAGGATGGCGTGGCGCGAGGAGCGACGGAGCACACCCCCGCGGATCACCCGGCCGCCGCTGGGTGGTCACGGACGAAGGGCAGACGCATGAACACTGCACAGCAGGCCAGCGACGGAAAGCACGGCGGCGCCCCCTCGGACAAGCCATGGACGCCGGATCCGGCTCCGGCACCGTCACCGGACGGCAGCGGCCCCCAGAAGGACGCCGCGCAGTCGTGAGCACCGTACAGAGGCAGGCCCCCACCTATCAGGAATTGGTCCAGGGCCTCGCCGACCGAGGGCTGCTCGATCGCGGCTGGCGGCAGGTGTGGGAGGCCGTGCCACGGATGCGTTTCATTCCGGAGACTGCCTGGCGTCAGCTCCCCGACCGGTGTGAGCCGGTCGGCGGCACGGACGACCGGCTCACCCTGGTCCATTCGGACGAGCCGGTCGTCACCCAGCTCGACGACGGAGCCGAGGCCGGACCCGGCATCGCGACATCCTCCAACTCCCAGCCGTCGATGGTCGCCCGCATGCTCGGGCTGCTCCAGGTCGAGGACGGGCACCGGGTGCTGGAGATCGGCACCGGTTCAGGGCACGTCGCCGCACTTCTCTCCGAGAGGCTCGGAGACGAGCAGGTCTACAGCATCGAGCTGGACCCCGCCCTCGCCCGGCAGGCTGCGAACGCCATCGCGGGCGCAGGCTATCGGCCGCACCTGCGCATCGGGGACGGCGAGCACCCCTGGCCCGGCATGGGCCCCGTCGACCGGCTGATCGCGACATGCGCTCTCCGATACATCCCGCATGCCCTGGTCCGGCAGGTCCGGCCGGGCGGGATCATCGTCGCCCCGCTGACTCGCGACTTCTGGTCCGGCGCCCTGGTCCAGCTCCACGTCCAGGAGGACGGCACCGCGGTCGGCATGTTCACCGGCGGCGCGTCGTACATGCCGATGCGATCTCACCGGCCTACCGCCCACCAGGTGGAGGGCAAGGGACGGCGTCGCTCCGCGGGACTGGATCCCGCGCAGATCCTGGACCTCGGATTCGCGCTGTACGCCGGGGCACGGCTGCCCGGCGTCCGTGTCACCCACAAGGACACCCCTGACGGCGCTCAGGTGTGGGCGAGCCGCGGGGACGGGGCCGCCGCGATCGCGGTCACAGGTGAGGACGTCTGGCAGTACGGTCCGGGGCTTCTGTGGGAGGAGATCGAGCAGGCGTGGTGGGAGTACGAGGGGCTCGGCCGGCCGGGGCCCGACCAGTTCGGAATGACCGCGACCCACCGGGCCCAGCATGTCTGGCTGCGTAATCCGCACACAGTCATCGAGCCCACGAGGGCGTAGGTGCAGCTGAGTCCTGGCCGTGCGCGCGGCCAGGACTCAGCCGCCGGAGCACACACGGAGGGGGTTCGAGTGAAGTGCCACCACAGCGGCGGCGTCCACGACTTCGCGATCGAGACCGCGCACATGGCCCGGTGCCCCGAACACGGGATCACCCTCCTGTGGCACGGCGACCCGATCACGGACACCGAACTGGCCGAAGCCGCAACCGCAGAGTCCCGGCTCGATGACATGCTGGCCCTGGCCGAGCAGCTCCGCGGCGACACACACAGCACCCCCTGCCGCGCGGCACAGCAACCCCACCTGGCCGACGCGCATGACCACTGCCGACGCGCCGACTGCGGGTGCGTCTGCCACATCCGGAACGGCACCACCTGATCTGCGGGGACGCCGATTCCCCGCCCCTGAACCCCCGCCGGTGGCCGACGATCACGACACCGGCCACCGGCGGCCCACCACCTGAACGGAACCACCATGCACAACAGCCCGACCCCCGCCCCGCCCGCGAACGACGAAGGCGGGCAGGGATGCTCCGGATGCGGCACCACGAAGGGCGTCTGCCGCGACTCGAACCGGCACGGACTCAGGTGACGGACCCGGCTCCTCCCGGACCAGGGGGGTCGGGAGGAGCCGAGGCGTGGTCCTGCGGTGCCGTGGCCCCTCGCCCGTCGCCGTTACCCGCTTCTCAGCGGACGCCCAGTGCGACGATCTGGGTGGCCTCCTCCTGGGAGAAGTTGTCGTCGCTGACCAGCAGCAGGGTTCGCTCGCCGCCCGGCAGGTCCGGACCCCAGGTCATGCCCTCGGTGTTCTCGATCGTGGACAGGCCCAGGTCGTGGAAGTCCGCGACCAGCTTCTTGCGCATCGGCAGGACCCTCTGCCCGGCCAGCGAGTCCAGCTTCTGCACCTCGGTCGCGCCGCGGGTGGTGGCGTCGAAGATGCGGATCTTGTAACCCGCGCCCGCCACCCAGGTGCGTTCCAGGACGAGGTAGCGGCTGGGGTCGTCGGGGAAGGCGAGGATCGAGGGCACGCCGGTGTCCGGGGCCCACGGGCTGGACGGGTCGGACGCGGTGAAGATCTTCTCCAGGGGATAGGCGAACTGCCCGAGCACGTCGCCCTTCCGGTTCTGCTGGGTGACGCGGACCAGGGCACCGCGTTCCAGATCGGGCTCCGGACCGTCCTGGAGCAGCGGACCCTCGACAGCGCTGGTGAGCACGCTGCTCCTGGCTCCGAACGTGATCGCTTCCACCGCCTTGTTCCGCCGCAGGCCCCGATCGCCCAGGGTGAACTCGTAGTTGGGCGGCAGGCGGAGCTGGCCGCGATAGGCGCCGGTGCGGTTGGCGAACTGGATCGACGGCTGGATCACCGGGGCGCTCGCCGAGCTCGGCCGGTCGCCCTCCTGGGCCCACCAGTACCGGCAGCTCCGCGGGTCCACGCGCAGCTCTTCGGGGTCCACGGCCTTGCCGTCGTTGAGGCTCGGCGGCGGGTAGACCGAGCCGTCCGGCTGTAGGAACGGGTGGGTGCCGGTGAAGTCGACGGAGTGCACTCCGGCGCGGTCCACGTCGATCCTGGCGGTGTAGAAGCGGGCGGGCTGGAGGTACGAACGGTCGTCGCTGACCATGACGTACTCGCCCGTGCACGGATTCCGGTCGATGCCGGACAGACCGCCGACCGTCGTGTCCCGGAAGGAAAGCTTGTGCGGAACGGTCTTCTCGCCCAGCAGCCGGACCTGCGCCCCGATGGCGGACGGTGCGGCGATGGCGGACCGTGCGGCAGTGCCGGACCGGGCGGCGGTGCCGTCCGACTGGGCGGCCACCGCGGGGGGTGTGACCGTCGCCAGCACCAGGGCCGCGGCACACGCGCGGCGGATCAAGGAAGCTTTCATGTATGTGATCTTGTCCCGGCATGCGCGTCGAGCGCAGTCACCCATGCGTGTGAATGACCCCTGCGGCGGGACGAACGGTTGTTCTCAGCGAGCAGCCGACGGCATGCCCAACCGGCTCACCGGACAGTGCGCACAGCCTCCCTGTCGGTCCGTCAGCGGCGGTGCGCGCACGGCGCCCTCACGACGAGTCCCGTACCACCAGTTCCGTCGGCAGCACGATCCTGGGGCGTTCTTCCGAGCGGCCCGCGATCTCGTCCAGGAGGACCCTGGCCATCGTGCGGCCCATCTCCTCGATCGGCTGGCGGACGCTGGTGAGGGCCGGGTCCATGTGGCGGGCGACGACCGAGTCGTCGAAGCCGACCAGGGCGACGTCGTCGGGGATGCGGCGGCCGGCCTCGCGCAGGACCTGACGGGCGCCCGCGGCCATCACGTCGGAGGCGGCGAAGACCGCGTCGAGGCCGGGGCGGCGGGCCAGGAGCTCGCGCATCGCACGGGCGCCGCCCTCCTCGGTGAAGTCGGCGGGGGCGATGAGGCGTTCGTCGGGGGCCAGCCCCGCCGCGGCGACGGCCGTGCGGTAGCCGTCCAGGCGGCGTTGGGCGCCGTAGACCTCCAGGCGGCCGGTGATGGTGGCGATGGAGCGGCGGCCCCGGGAGACCAGGTGGTCGACGGCGGCCCGCGCACCCTCGAAGTTGTCGGAGTCCACCGAGGCGAGGGGTTCGGCGGCGCTGCGGCGGCCACTGATCACGGAGGGCATCCCCAGCTGTTCGAGCAGGTCGGGCAGCGGGTCGTCGGCGTGCACGGAGACCAGCAGGACACCGTCGACACGGTGGGCGGTCAGATACTGGGCGAGTCGGCGGCGCTCCCGGTCGTTGCCCACGAGGGTGAGCAGCAGCTGCATCTCGGTGTCGGCGAGCGCGGCGCCGACGCCGCGCACGATGTCGGAGAAGTACGGCTCGGCGAAGAAGCGGGTCTCGGGTTCGGGGACGACCAGGGCGATGGCGTCGGTGCGGTTGCCGGCCAGTGCCCTGGCGGCCCGGTTGGGTACGTAGCCCAGCTCGGCGACCGCCGCCTGGACCGCCTCGCGGGTCTGCGCGCTGACCCGCGGCGAGCCGTTGATGACGCGGGAGGCGGTGCCCCGGCCGACTCCCGCCCGTGCCGCCACTTCTTCGAGCGTGGGCCGCCCGCCGCTCCGTACTCGCGCTGCCGTCATGGCTGCCTCCCCGTTTCCGGTCAATTTCTCACAGCCGCAAAGCCAATCCAAGTCTCGGATGTTTCGTCCCGGCGGGGGCCGGACCATGCGGCTTGGGAGCGCTCCCAGCGATGCCGAGTCTACGGGCAGGCGGCCGGGAACGGTGATCGTCGCCGGGTCCGTACCCGCGCGAAAGCCGGGAGACCCCGTCCGGTGGAACGGGGTCTCCCGGCTTCGTGGTGCGGCGGCGGTCAGGCGTGGGCGTCCGGCACCGGGGGCAGTGCGTGGCGGCGGATCACGTCGGCGTACCAGTGGGCGCTCGCCTTGGGGGTGCGCAGCTGGGACGCGTAGTCGACGTACACCGCGCCGAAGCGCTTCGAGTACCCGTACGCCCACTCGAAGTTGTCCATGAGCGACCAGAGGAAGTAGCCGCGCACGTCCGCCCCGTCGGCCACGGCCCGCTGTACGGCGTCCAGATGGCCGCGCACGTAGGCGATCCGCTCGGGGTCCTCGACCGTGCCCTCGGGGGTCACGCAGTCGTCGAACGCGGCACCGTTCTCCGTGACCATCAGGGGCAGGCCCGGGTGGTCGCGGGTGACGTCGAGGAGCAGGTCGTACAGCCCGTCGGGGTCCACCGACCAGTTCATCGCCGTACGCGGCCTGCCCTCGGCGAGGTGGAAGGCGACGTGCTCGGAGCCGGGCCACGGGGAGTGGTCGCTGTTGCCGTGGCCGTCGTTGCGGGTGTCCCCCGCACCGGAGGCGGGCGTGGAGACGATCGTCGGTGTGTAGTAGTTGACGCCGAGTACGTCGACGGGGCGGGAGATCGCCGGCAGGTCGCTGTCCCGGACGAGCGTGGACCAGTCGACCAGGTGCGCGGTGTCGGCGATCAGGTCCTCGGGGTACTCGCCCCGCAGCATCGGGCCGGTGAAGACCCGGTTGCCCACCGCGTCGATCCGGCGGGCGGCGTCCGCGTCCTCGGCCCTCGTGGTCAGCGGGCGGACCTGGTGGAGGTTGAGGGTGACCGAGATCTGCGCGGTGGCGGGGAGCCGGTCGCGCAGGACCTCGGCCGCCCGGCCGTGGGCGAGGTTGAGGTGGTGGGCGGCCCGCAGCGCGGCGGCCGGTTCGGTGCGGCCGGGGGCGTGCACCCCGGAGCCGTACCCCAGGAAGGCCGAGCACCAGGGCTCGTTGAGTGTGGTCCACATGCCGACCCGGTCGCCGAGCGCACCGGCCATGATGGCGGCGTAGTCGGCGAAGCGTTCGGCGGTGGCGCGCTCGGGCCAGCCGCCCGCGTCCTCCAGCTCCTGCGGGAGGTCCCAGTGGTAGAGCGTGGCGACGGGGGTGATGCCCGCCGCCAGCAGCTCGTCGACGAGCTTGCGGTAGAAGTCCAGGCCGCGCTCGACGGCGGGGCCGCGGCCGGTGGGCTGGACCCGGGACCAGGAGACGGAGAAGCGGTACGCCTTGAGCCCGAGCCGCTTCATCAGCGCGACGTCGTCGCCGTAGCGGTGGTAGTGGTCGGCGGCGATGTCACCGGTGTCGCCGTTGTGGACCTTGCCGGGGGTGTGGCTGAAGGTGTCCCAGATGGAGGGGGTGCGGCCGTCCTCGGCGGCGGCGCCCTCCACCTGGTAGGCGGCGGTCGCGGCGCCCCAGACGAAGCCCGCCGGGAAGAGGGGCGCCCCGGGTTCCCCGTGCGGGTCGGCGGCGGTGGGCGTGAGGGTGGCGTCGGGTCGTACGGCAGTCATGGAGGAGCGCTCCCATGGGGTGGGTGGGGCAGAGGCAGGGGCAGAACGGTGGTGGGGGGGGTGTCACCCCTTGACCGCGCCGGACATGATCCCTCCGACGATCTTCTTCCCGAAGAGGACGAACACCACGAGCAGCGGCAGCGTGCTGATCAGCGCGCCCGCCATGACGATGCTCTGGTCAGGGGTGTAGGAGGCGCTGAGCTGCCCCAGCGCGACCTGGAGGGTCGGGTTCTGCTGGTTCAGCGCGAGGTAGGGCCAGAAGAAGTCGTTCCATGCCTGGACGAACGTGAGCATGCCCAGCACCATCATCGCCGGGCGGGCCACCGGGAGGACCACGCTCAGCACGATGCGGAGGTTGTTCGCTCCGTCGATCCTGGCCGCCTCGATGAGTTCGTACGGCAGTGCCTCGATCAGGTACTGACGCATGAAGAACACGCCGAAGGCGCTCACCAGGGTCGGGAAGATCACCGACTCGAGCTGTCCGCCCCAGCCGAGGTCGGACATCATCATGAACAGCGGGACGACGCTGAGCTGCGGCGGGATCGTCAGCGTGGCGATGACCGCGGTCATCAGCCAGCCGCGGCCGCGGAAGCGCATCTTGGCGAAGGCGTAGCCGGCCAGCGTGCAGAAGAACAGCGTCGCCGCGGTGATCGACGCGGAGACGACGATGCTGTTGACGATCGCCTTGCCGAGGTTCGCCTGCTCCCAGGCCGTCCGCAGATTGTCGAACAGCCGCCCGCCGGGCAGGAACGGCGGGGTGCTGGCGAGGACTTCGTCCTGGGTGCGGGACGCCGCCACGAGCGTCCAGTAGAGCGGCAGCAGCGAACCGATACCGACGACGATCAGTGCGGCGTAGGCGAACGGGCCGCCCTTCATCTGCTGGCCCGCGCCCATCCGGAAGCGGCTCGTACGCCGCGGTGTCCGGCGTTCGGGCTTCGGCGGGAGGGCCTGCGGGGCGTGGGTGGGGCTGGTCATGGTCATGGAATTCGCTCCCGGTCAGGCCGCTGAGGTGCGTGTGAAGCGGCCGATGAGCCAGTTGACCGCGGCGATGATGAGCAGGAGGGCGAGCATCGCCCAGGCCACTGCGGCGGCCGGGCCCAGATGCCCGAGATTCCAGCCGTAGTTGTAGAGGTAGACGCTGAGCGTCTCGTACTGATTCTCGTTGCCGCCGGTGGCGCCGAGCGCGCCGCCCTCCAGGAGCAGGGGCTCGCCGAACAGCTGCATCGAGCCGATGGTCGAGATGACGATCGTGAAGAGGATCGTCGGCCGCAGCGAGGGGATGGTCACCTTGCGGAACTGCTGCCAGCGCGACGCGCCGTCGAGCGAGGCGGCCTCGTACAGGTCGTTCGGTACCGCCTGCATGGCGGCCAGGTAGATCAGGGCGTTGTACCCCGTCCAGCGCCAGATCACGATCACGGAGATGGCGATCTTCGACGTCCAGTGCCCGTTGGCCCAGTTGGTGTCACCGAAGCCGACGAAGTGGAGCGCCCAGTTCAGCAGGCCGCCGTCGGCGCGGAAGACCAGCGCGAAGACGAGGGCGGCCGAGGCCACCGAGGTGGCGTACGGCGTCAGGATGACGGTGCGCCAGAACGTGCTGGCCCGCAGCTTGTAGTTCAGCAGATGGGCCAGGCCCAGCGCGACGAGCAGCTGGGGAACGGTCGAGATGACCCCGATCAGGAAGGTGTTGCTGACCGCCGTCCAGAACTCGGAGTCGTGCAGGATCCGGTCGAAGTTCCCCCAGCCGACCCACTCCATCCGATCCAGGCCGGTCATCTCCACCCGGTGCAGGGCTATCCAGCCGGTGTAGATGAGCGGGTAGAGCCCGAAGGCGGCGAAGACGAGGAAGAAGGGCGCGATGTACGCGTACGGGGACGCCTTGTCGTCGAACCGCCACAGCCGGCTGCGCCACAACTGACGTCGGGCGGCCCGTTGTTCGCGTCGGGGATCACCGGGTGGCGGGGCGTACGCGTCCCGGGTGGAGGTCGAGGTTGCCACGGGCGGGAGTCCTTCCCTGGGGTGCGCCGGCAGGACGACGCGGTGGGCGGCCGGACCGGAGGCGGAGACGGGGTGGGGATGAGGGCGGTTTCGCCGGAAGCGCCGGTGCGGGCGGCGGACGGCCGCCCGCACCGGCGGCGGTTCAGCCGATCGCCTTGTCGATGGCCTTGGTCGCCGCGTCCCAGGCATCGTCGGGGCTGGTCCCGCGCTGCTCCATGTTGTTGATCTGGGTGGAGATGGAGTCCTTGATCACGCCGTCCTTCGGGCCGATGACCGCCTCGGGGATGGACGTCGCCTCATCCGCGTAGATCTGCCCGATCGGGGCGTTGTTGAAGTACGGGAGGGTCGCGTTCTTCACGTCGGGCAGCTCGTACGCGCCCTTGTTGGACGGGAACACACCGATCGCCTTGAAGACGGCGGCCTGCTGCTCGGGGGCGGTCAGCCACTTGACGAGCTTCATGGCCTCGTCCACGTTCTTGCCGGACTTCGGTACGGAGAGGAAGGAGCCGCCCCAGTTGGCGGCGGTCGCACCGGGGGCGGTGGTGATGTCCCACTTGCCCTTGTTGGCGTCACCGGCGTACGTCGAGATCTGACCGGCCATCCACGCGGGGCACACCACCGTCGCGATGGTGCCCTTGCGCAGGGCGGCCTGCCACGGGTCCTCGAACTGCGCGAGGCCCTGGGTCAGCTTCTTCGACGCGGCCTCGGCGGCCAGGTCCCAGCCCTGCTTGACGCTGGGGCTGTCCTGGTAGATCGGCTTGCCGCTCTCGTCGTAGTACTGCTTCGCGTTCGAGCTGACCACGGCGTTGAACATCGCGCTCGCGGAGTCCATGAAGTACGTGCCCTTGGGCGCCTTCTTCTTGAACTCCTCACCGAGCGCGAGGAAGTCCTCCCAGCCCCCGGCGGTCCGCTTGGCGACCTCGGCGCGGTCGGTCGGCAGACCGGCTTTGGCGAAGAGCTCGGTGTTGTAGCAGAGGGACATCGGGCCGATGTCCGTCCCCGCACCGATCACCGCGCCGCTGGGGGCCGTGGCCTGCTTCTCCTTCCACGACACCCACTCGTCGACGTCTATCACCTTGCCGAGGTCGGCGAACGCGTCCGCCTTGGTGTCGACGATCTCCTTGATCCGGCCGACCTCGATCCCCTGGACATCCGCCAGCCCACTGCCCGAGTTCAGCTGCTGAAGCAGCTTGGGGTAGTAGTTCTTCTCCTCGGCGGTGGTGTCCTCCTTGACCGTGATCTTCGGGTTGAGCTCGTGGTACTTCTCGAAGAGCCCGGCCTCCTTGTACCCGAACTGCCCGAAGTCGGCGACGGTCAGCGTGATGTTGCCGTCGGCATCGGCTCCACCGCCGGAGTCCGAGGAGTCGCTGCACGCGGTGAGCAAGAGGGCGGAGACCGTCAGGCCCGTGGTGGCCACGATCGCGGTTCTACGGCGTCGACCGGCAACGCTGCGGGTGATGCGCATTCCACTACTCCTTGTTCCGGGGTGGGACCGGCGTCGCTCCGCGGGGCCCGGGGAGCGGCGCGGACGACGACAGGTGGTACGGGGCGGAGGCACGGGCAGTGCCATGCGCACGAGATTCCCGTGCACTGTGGGAGCGCTCCCATGCGCCGATGTCGGAAGGTTGCTGCCTCAAGGGGGTGAGTGTCAAGAGTTGAAGACGTTTCCGTTGCCCGAGCGTGTCCATCACGTCACGCGAACGTGCCCGCACGACATCTTGCGTCCCTGACGGGGCTTCTGATCGCCCGTCCGCCCCATGGGTTCATGCGTGCAGGTCAGGCGCCCGTACGGCAGCGTGATCCACCGCCGGCGGCGACGGAGATCATCCCCGCGCGCCCCGGCCGGCCGACTGTCCGGCGTGGCCCGGCGGGGAGGCGGGCGGCGCGACACGGCCGCCGGAAGGTGAACGGGCCGGGGCATCGGGCACCCCACCCGGGCCGGTTCCGCGTTCTTTCCCCGAAGACCCGCCCCTCAGCCGTCCCCCGACCGACCCCTCAGCCGTCCCCCGACCGACCCCCCAGCCGCCCCCGGCCGACCCCCTTGGCCGCCCCGCGACCATCCCCCGGCCAGCCCCTCGGCCACCCAGGGAAGACCCGTGAGCACGGGGCCGCACAGTGCAGTGCCTTCACACCCAACTGCTGCTAATTTCACCCTTATGTCCCTTTCGATCACCGATTCCCCGCTGGACGGGTGAGGCGCGATGGGTGTCATCCGTGACCATCCCGAACTGGCGCTCTTCCTCTGTCTTGCCGCCGGATATCTGGTCGGCAAGCTCCGCGTCGGCCCGATCACCCTCGGCGGCATCTGCGGGACGCTGATCGTCTCGCTGCTGCTCGGCACCCGGCACATCAGCGTCAACGACGACGTCAAGACCGTCTTCTTCGCGCTGTTCATCTTCTCGCTCGGCTACATGGCGGGCCCTCAGTTCTTCGCCAACCTCAACCGCAGGAGCCTGCGCTTCTTCGCGCTCTGTCTGATCGAGCTGGTCTGTGTCCTCGGCATCGCCTACGGCCTGGCCAAGGGGTTCGACCTGGACGTCGGCACCGCCGCCGGCATCCTGGCGGGCGCGGCGACCGAGTCCGCGGTCGTGGGTACGGCGACCGAGGCCATCGGCAAGCTCAGCGGGCTGACCGCCGATCAGATCGACCGGTACCAGGGGCATGTCGCCACCGCGTACACGGTCTGCTATCTGTTCGGCCTGATCACCATCGTGCTCTTCACCAGCCAGATCATGCCGATGCTGCTGCGGATCAACCTGGCGGACGCCTCGCGCGAACTCTGGGAGAAGATGCGCGGCGGAGCGGCCGGCCTGGAGTCCGACGAGCGCGAGGCGCTGCCCGGCACGGTCGGCCGCACCTATCTCGTGACCCTGGCCGACGGGCGCACCATCGGGGAGCTGGAGACCGCGCTCGGCGGCCGGATCACGGTCGAGGGCGTCAAGCGCGGCAGCAAGCTGCTGACGCCCGACGCCGGCCTGGAACTGACGCTCAGCGACCTGGTCCAGGTCGTCGGGCGGCGCGCGGCCATCATCGAGGCGGGCCGGGAGATCGGCCCCGAGACGCCCGCCGTTCCGGGTCTCGACACCCCGCTGGCCACCAAGCAGGTCGCCGTCACCGAGAAGGCCACCCACGGCCGGACCATCGACCAGTTGGAGAAGAACCATCCCGAATTCCGCGCGGACGGGGTCTACATCACCGAGGTCGTGCGCAACGACCAGCAGTTGCCCGCCTCGGGCCGCACCACGCTCTACCGCGGTGATGTGCTGACCCTGGTCGGTGCGCGCGGCGGGCTGAACAAGCTGGTCGCGAAGATCGGCGCCGTGGTCAGGAACGACACGACCGACTTCATCTACCTCGGATTCGGCATCGTGGCGGGCTCCCTGCTGGGCCAGATCGTCATCAACGCCGGTGACATCCCCATGTCGCTCGGCACCGGTGGCGGCTGTCTGATCTCCGGCCTGATCTTCGGCTGGTTCCGCTCCCGCAAGCAGACCTTCGGTGCCTTCCCGCCGCAGGCCGCGAGCACGCTCAAGGACCTGGGCCTGGCGGTCTTCATCGCCTGCACGGGACTGACCGCCGGGCCGCAGGCATGGCCGCTGCTCAAGGAGTACGGGGCGCTGCTGCCGTTCGCGGGCATCGCCATGGTGCTGGTCCCGGCGACGATCTCGCTGATCGTCGGCCGCAAGCTGCTGAAGATCGAGAAACCGCTGCTCATCGGCGCCATCGCCGGACAGCAGTGCTCCACCCCCGCGATCACCTCCATCACCCAGGTGGCCCAGAGTTCCGTGCCGCTGCTCGGCTACACGATCACGTACACGCTCTCGAACTTCCTGCTGCCGCTCACCGGGCCGATCCTCGTCGGCGTCCTAGGAGCCTGAGGTGATCGATTTCCTCAACCGGAACATCTTCCAGCCCCATCCCGAACTGCTCGTCTTCGTCGTCATCGCGCTCGGCTTCCTGCTCGGCAAGGTCCGGTACAAGGCGATCGCGCTCGGCGCGGTGACGGGCTGTCTGGTCGCCGGGCTGGTGCTCGGCGCCCAGTTCAAGGTGCAGATCGACGACACGGTGAAGAACCTCTTCTTCATCATGTTCCTGTTCGCCCTGGGCTACCGGGTCGGCCCGCAGTTCTTCCGCGGCCTCAAGAAGGACGGCCTGCCCCAGGTCGTCAACGCCGTCGTCGTCTGCGTCACCGGGCTGCTGGTCTCCTGGCTGTTCGCCTCACTGCTCGGTTACGGTCCCGGGCTGGGGGCCGGTCTGATGAGCGGGGCGCTCACGCAGTCGGCCGCCATCGGTGTCGCCCAGGACGCCATCGGGACACTGCCCGGCCTCTCCTCCGCCGAGGTGAAGACCCAGGAGAACCTGGTGGCGGTCGGGTACGCGGTGACGTATCCGCTCGGCACGATCCTGTGCGCGATGCTGCTGGCCAATGTGCTGCCCCGGCTGTACCGCAGGAACCTCGCCACCGAGAGCGCCGAGCTCGCCGCCGAGCTGGACGCCCCGAACGAGAGCCCCGACGAGGGCGAGGGCTACTACGAGGTGGTGCTGCGCGCGTACACCGTCCAGCGCCCCGACCTCGTCGGCCGCACCGTCGAGGACTTCGAGAACCAGCAGAAGGAGCTCGGCCGACGCGTCTACCTCACCGGTGTCCGCCGCGGCGGCACGGTGCTGGAGCACGACCAGGAACGGGCCCTGGCGCTCGGCGACACCCTCGCGGTCAGCGCCCTGCGCCACGACCTGGTCGACTTCGACGCCCGTACGCACATCGGCGCCGAGGCCGACGACGTCGAACTGCTCGGCTACCGCACCGAGACGCTGCATGTCGTCGCCTCGGAGAAGGCCCAGCTCGGCCGGACCGTCGAGGAGCTGCGGCGCGAGCCGTTCATGGTCGGCGTCTACCTCGACAAGCTGTACCGGGCCGGCACGGAATTCCCCTACCGGCTGTCCACGAAGCTGGAGCGCGGCGACACGGTGATCCTCACCGGTCCCGAACGGCTCGTCGGCCCGGCGGGCAGGGAGATCGGCAAGCCCGTCCCGACGAGCTTCGCCACCGACATGATCTGGGTCGGCCTCGGTATCTTCCTCGGCGGCTGTCTCGGCATCCCGGCGCTGACCGCGGGCGGGGTGCCGATCTCGCTGTCCACCTCGGGCGGCGGCCTGATCATGGGTCTGGTCTTCGGCTGGATCCGCGCCAAGTACCCGACGTACGGCAATGTGCCGCCCGGCGCCCAGTGGTTCATGGACACGCTCGGGCTGTGTCTCTTCGTCGCGGTGGTCGGCATCAACGCCGGGCCGAGCTTCACCGGCGGACTGTCCACGGCCGGCTGGGGGCTGCTCGTCCTCGGGGCGGTCGCCACCGTCGTACCGCTGATCGTCGGCTTCCTGGTCGGGCACTACATCCAGAAGATCCGGTTCCCGATCCTGATGGGTGTGCTGGCCGGTGGCCAGACCACCACGGCTGCGATCGGCGCCGTCAACGAAACCTCGAAGTCGCAGATCCCCACGCTCGGCTACACCATCCCCTACGCCGTCGGCAACGTCCTGCTGACCGTGTGGGGCGCCGTGATCGTCATCCTCAACCACTGAAACGCACGGGAGCGGAGACCACCATGCCCAAGACCACCCCCAGCCGCGAAGAGATCCGTTCCTTCGCCCAGCTCAGCCCGTTCGAGCTGAAGGACAAATTCATCACGATCGCCCAGTCGGCGCAGAGCGACAAGCCCGGCCAGAAGGGCAAGACGACCCGGGCCATGCTCAACGCGGGCCGCGGCAACCCGAACTGGGTGGCCACCGGCCCCCGCGAGGCATACCACGCGCTGGGCTACTTCGCGATCTCCGAGTCCCGCCGGGTGTGGACGGCCGACAACCTGGGCGGTATGCCGGAGGAGGTCGGCTGCGCGGAGCGCTTCGAGCACTTCACCCGTACGCACCCGGAGCTGCCCGGCATCGAACTGCTCAAGGCGAGTGTGGATCTGGCGGTCAAGCGGTTCGGCTTCGACCCCGATGCCTTCGTCCACGAGCTGGCGGACTCCTCGATCGGCGACAACTACCCGGTACCCGGCCGGATTCTGCGTCACACCGAGCAGATCGTGCGCGGGTACGTCGCGGACGAGATGTTCGACCACCGGCCGCCCGCCGGGCAGAACCTGAGCCTGTTCGCCACCGAGGGCGGCACGGCGGCGATGTGCTACATCTTCGACTCGCTGCTGAAGAACGGGATTCTGAGGAAGGGTGACCGGATCGCCCTGATGGTCCCGGTGTTCACCCCGTACCTGGAGATCCCGGAGCTGGACACGTACGACTTCGACGTGGTCCGTGTCGAGGCCAGTCTGTTCACGGAGACCGGGGTGCGTCAGTGGCGCTACCCGGCGGAGGAGATCGCCAAGCTCGCCGACCCGACGGTGAAGATGGTCTGCTGCGTCAATCCCAGCAATCCGCCCTCGCTGGCGCTCTCCACGAGGGTCTCCGAGCAGATCATGTCGATCGTCGCCGAGCAGAACCCGAATCTGATCATCGTGACCGACGATGTGTACGGCACCTTCGTGGAGGGCTTCCGCTCGCTCGCCGCCGATCTGCCGCGCAACACGATCCTCGTGTACTCCTACTCCAAGCACTACGGCGCCACGGGCTGGCGGCTCGGGGTGATCGGGCTGCACGACGACAACGTGATCGACGCGATGCTGGCGGCACAGGGCCCGGACGAGAAGGCCCGGCTGAACAAGCGGTACGGGACGCTGTCGCTGGAGCCGGAGAAGATCACGTTCATCGACCGGCTGGTCGCGGACTCCCGGCAGGTGGCGCTGAACCACACCGCCGGGCTGTCGCTCCCCCACCAGGTGATGATGTCGCTCTTCTCGCTCTTCGACATGCTGGACGAGGGCCAGGCGTACAAGCACCGCATCCGTGCCATCGTGCGTCAGCGCCTGGAACTCCTGCTGGAGGGCGTGCACATGAAGATCTCGGAGGACCCCGAGCGGGCCGCGTACTACATCGAACTGGACCTGCTCGCGGAGGCCGAACGCGTCCACGGGAAGCCGTTCGCCGACTTCCTGGAGAAGAACTACGAACCGGTCGACCCGCTGTTCCGGCTGGCCGAGCAGACCTCGGTGGTACTGCTGAACGGCGGCGGCTTCGACGGGCCGGAGTGGTCGGTACGGGTGTCGCTGGCCAACCTGGACGACCTGGACTACCTGAAGATCGGCCACCATCTACGGGCGATCTTCGATGAGTACGCGCAGGAGTGGCAGTCCCGGTAGGCCCCCGGTCCAGGTGCTGCGGGGCACCGGATCAGGCGCCCCGCAGCATGTCGAGGGTGGCCTCCAGCTCGGCCCTGGCGGTCCGGGCCGCCTCCTGCGCGTCGCCCGCGACCACGGCCCGGACGAGGGCGGCGTGGGTGTCCTCGCCGTGGCCGGGGTGGGCGGTGCGCAGGTCCAGCAGGTCGACGAGGTCGATCAGGCCCTGGCGCAGGGCGGGGGCGAACTCCGCGAACAGATCGGTGAGTACGGGGTTGTGGGCGGCGGCCACGACCGCCCGGTGCAGCGCGATGTCCGCGTCGACGAACTCCGCGTCCCCCCGGCCGCTCGCCGCCCGGCGGGCCGCCATCGCCCCGTCCAGGGCGACGAGGTCGTCCTCGGTGCGGCGCTCGGCGGCGAGCCGGGCCGCCTCGACCTCGACGATCATCCGGACCTCGTAGACATCGGTGACCGCGGCCCGGCGCAGCCGCGTGGGCCAGTCCTCGTGCGGGCGATCGGCGATGACGAAGACCCCGGCGCCCTGCCGGGCCTGGACCAGCCCGGTCGCGGCCAGGGCGCGCACGGCCTCGCGGACCGTGGAGCGGCCGACCCCGAGGGTCTTGGCAAGGGTGGTCTCGCCGGGGATCTTCGTGCCGACCGGCCACTGTCCGCCGGTGATCTGCTCGCGCAGGTGGTCCGTGGCCTGCTCGACGAGGGGACTGGGGCGGAGCGGGCCGAGGGGGCGGCCGAGCGGACCGGGCGAGGACACGGGTTTCACCTGTCAGGTTGTCTGAGGACTTGTTCGGTGGCTACTGTACCGGCATGACGCTCAGCGGTCTCCTTCTTCTCGGCTGCCGCGGCGGGGCCTGAAGCGACCGGCACCCCGCCGCGGGGTGCCGTGCTGTGCCGGTCGCGTCCGGCGACCCGAGAAGAGACCGTTTCCATGTCCGACGTCACGCCCGGCTTCCTGCCCGACTCCACCTCCGACGTCATGCCCGGCCCCACCTCCGACATCGTGTCCGGCCCCACGTCCGGCCCCATCTCCGGATCCACGTCCACGATGCATGGCTTCCCCACCCTCCGTACGCCACGCGGCCCCGTCCCGGCCGGCGCGCCCGCCTGGAATCCGCAGCGCGCCAGCGAGATGCCCTCGCACCGCTACCGCTCCGCCTTCGACCGCGTCGAACTGCCCCTGACCGGCCGTCGCTGGCCCGACGCCCGGATCGAGCAGGCACCCCTGTGGGTGCCGGTCGACCTGCGGGACGGCAACCAGGCGCTGGCCGAACCGATGGACACCCCGCGCAAGCGCCGGATGTTCGACCTGCTGGTGACGATGGGGTTCAAGGAGATCGAGGTCGGCTACCCCTCCGCGAGCCGGACGGACTTCGACTTCGTACGGCATCTGGTGGAGAGCGGGGCGGTGCCCGGCGACGTCACCCCCGTCGTCTTCACCCCGGCCAGGGCCGACCTGATCGAGCGGACCTTCGCGTCCGTGGCGGGGATGGACCGCGCGGTCGTCCACCTGTACATCCCGACGGCGCCGGTCTGGCGCGAGGTGGTGCTGGGCCGCAGCCGGGCCGAGGTGCACGGGGTGATCCGGGAGGCGGCGACACAGATGGCGCGGCTCGCGGCGGCAGCGCCGGACACGGACATCCGGTTCGAGTTCTCCCCCGAGGTCTTCATCCTCACCGAGCCGGACTTCGTCCTGGAGATCTGCGACAGCCTGACCGAGCTGTGGGACGCCTCCCCCGACCGGCCGGTGATCCACAACCTCCCGGCCACGGTGGAGATCGCGACGCCGAACGTGTACGCCGACCAGATCGAGTACATGCACCGGAACCTGGCCCGGCGGGACTCGGTGATCCTCTCGGTGCACCCGCACCACGACCGCGGTACGGGGGTGGCCTGCGCCGAACTCGCCGTGCTGGCGGGCGCCCAGCGCGTGGAGGGCTGCCTGTTCGGCAACGGGGAGCGCACGGGCAACGTGGACCTGGTGAACCTCGCGCTGAACCTGCACGCCCAGGGGGTCGACCCGATGATCGACTTCTCCGACATCGACGAGATCCGCCGCACGGTCGAGCACTGCAACCGGCTGCCGGTGCCGCCGCGCCACCCGTACGGCGGCGACCTCGTCTACACCGCGTTCTCCGGTACCCACCAGGACGCCATCAGCAAGGGCCTGGCCCACCAGGAGACGAGCGGTTCCGCGCTCTGGTCGGTACCGTACCTGCCGATCGACCCGGCCGACGTGGGCCGTAGTTACGAGGCAATCATCCGGGTCAACAGCCAGTCCGGCAAGGGCGGCATCGCCCATCTGCTGCACAGCAACTACGGCGTGGACCTGCCGGCCGCGATGCGGGCCGACTTCTCCCGTGCGGTGCAGGCGGCCACGGACGACAGCGGGCTGGAGGCCACCCCGAAGGATCTGTGGGAGCTGTTCGGGGCGACGTATCTGACGCCGGGACGGGACGGCGCGGTCGCCCTCACCTCCTGGACGGCGGACCGCGGCCCGACGGGTGAGCACCGCTTCATCTGCACGCTCCGGACGGACGACGGCCTGCGCGAGGGCGACTACGAGGGCACGGGCAACGGCCCGGTGTCGGCGTTCACGCACGCGCTGGCCGGTGCGGGGATCGAGGTCGAGATCCTCACCTACACGCAGCACGCGACGGGGCGGGGCCAGGGCAGCCCCGCGATGGCGTACGTGGAGTGCCTGGTCGGCGGGCGGCGGTGCTGGGGTGCGGGCCAGGACACGTCCGTGCTGACCGCCTCGGTGACGGCCGTGCTCTCGGCGGTGAACCGGGCGGCCTGAGCCGGGAGGGGCCCGAGCCGG
This sequence comes from Streptomyces sp. TSRI0281, assembly GCF_001905125.1. GTDB lineage: Bacteria > Actinomycetota > Actinomycetes > Streptomycetales > Streptomycetaceae > Streptomyces. The sequence goes on from NZ_LWLE01000023.1 coordinate 352,202, forward strand.
TGCCCCGGAAACGCACGCCGGCGGGGACGGGGCGCGCGCCCCGGCCGGGGTGGGGGGATGGGGACCGGCCGGAGCGCGCGGGCGGTGGGGGGCTGCGGGAGCACGCTAGCGGCACCGATTCCGACAAAGGGGGCGATCCGGTCCGGAGTTGCGGTTCTTAGGGCGGACTTAAGGGACCCATCGGCGCGGGTTAATGGTGCGGGGCGGCGGTGGCGGCGGTGGCGGCGGTGGCCCGGGGGGGCGGGTCTTCGCGGGTCGACGGTGGGCCGGGGTGCGGGTCTTCGCGGGTCAGCGGCTCGGCCCCGGGCCGCGGGTGCCCCGGACTTCCGCGTTCCGGCGGATCTTCCCGCGTCGCTGCCGGCCCACCCGTCGCCCGTGTCCCCGGCCGCCCCGCTCCGGCCGGCTCCCGTGCAGCCCGATCCAGATCCGGACCTCCGTACCGCCGAGCACCGAACGGCCGATCCGCAGGTCGCCACCGGTGGCCTCGGCGACCCGGCGCACGATGTCCAGGCCGAGTCCGGTCGAACCCACCGCGCCCGCCGCCCCGCCCCGGCCGCTGGAACCCCGGGCCAGGGCCGCCTCCGGGTCGGCGATCCCGGGACCCGCGTCCGAGACCAGCACGATCACCGCGTCACCGCTGTGGTGCACATCGACCGCGAAGGCGGTGCCCTCGGGGGTGTGCCGGAAGACATTGCCGAGCAACGCGTCGAGGGCGGCGGCCAGTTCGGGCCGGGCGACCGGGATGCGTACCGTACGTTCCACTCCCGCGAGGCGCACCTCGCGCCCCTCGTCCTCGGCGAGCGCCGACCAGAAGCCCATCCGCTCCCGGATCACCTCGGACGCGTCGCAGCCGGCGCCCGCACCCTTCTGTACGCCCTGGGTCTGCGGGCGTTGTTCGCGGGCGGTACGGATGATCGTGTCGACCTCGTGCTCCAACTGCTCGACCGCGGCCCGGGTCTGCTCGGCGGCCGGTCCCTCGCCCAGCGAGGCGGCGTTGAGCCGGAGCACGGTGAGGGGGGTGCGCAGCCGGTGCGAGAGGTCGGCGGCCAGTTCCCGTTCGTTGGCCAGGAGCTGGACGACCTGGTCGGCCATCGAGTTGAACGCCACGGCGGCGGACCGCAGTTCGGTGGGCCCCTCCTCCGGGACCCTGGTCCCGAGCCTGCCCTCCCCCAGGTCCTGGGCGGCGCCCGCGAGCCGCTGGGCGGGCTCCACCATGCGTACGCCGAGCCGGTCGGCGACCGCCACCGAGCCGACGATCAGCGCGATGCCGACACCCGCCAGCATCAGCCAGGCGGTGGCCACCCCGTGGGAGACCTCGTCCTCGGGCACGAACACCTCGACGACGGCGATGTCCCCGGAGCCCAGCGCGACGGGCGTGAGCAGCGCGGAGCCGCCCCGCACCGCGGTGATGGAGGCACGCCCGTCCTTCCGTACGGTCTCCACGTCCTCGCGCGGAGCACGCCGGGTGCCGATCTCCAGCGCCCGGCGCCCCGGCCCGTCGGCGGCCGGGACATGGACGGCGAGCCGTCCCTCGTCGCCCGGTTCGGTGGACAGGACGGCCCGGGTCAGCTCCTTGCGGTCGGTGGTGATGGAGAGGGTCGGCCCGATCGTGGCGGCCTGCCGTTCCGCGTCGGAGAAGGCCCGGTCGCTGGCCATCTCCTTGACGACGAGGCCGAGCGGCACGGCGAACGCGATCGCGACCATGGCGGTGACCGCCAGACAGACCCTGACCAGGGCCCATCTCATGCGGGCGGCTCCGGGGCCGGTGGCTGGAGTTTCACGCCGACGCCGCGCAGGGTGTGCAGATAGCGCGGGCGGGCCGCGGTCTCGCCCAGCTTGCGGCGCAGCCACGACAGATGGACGTCGATGGTCTGGTCGTCGCCGTAGGACTGCTGCCAGACCTCGGCCAGCAGTTCCTTGCGCGGGACGACGACGCCCGGCCGCCCCGCGAGGAAGGTCAGCAGGTCGAATTCACGGCGGGTCAGATCGATGGCCGTGCCGTCCAGTTCGGCCTGGCGGCGCAGCGGGTCGATGGCGAGCCCGCCGACCCGGATGACCCTGGGCGGCGGCGCCTCACCGCCCGAGGCGCGCGAGCGGCGCAGCACGGCGGCCATCCGCGCCGAGAGGTGTTCGACCGAGAACGGCTTGGTCAGGTAGTCGTCCGCGCCGTCGTTGAGCAGCCGTACGATCTCGCTCTCGTCGTCCCGCGCGGTGGCGATGATCACCGGTACGTCGGTGATGGACCGGAGCATCTTCAGCGCCTCGGCGCCGTCGAGGTCGGGCAGTCCGAGATCGAGGATGACCACGTCGAAGCCGTGGTGCGCCACCTCGCGCAGCGCTTCGAGCGCGGTCCCCACACTCCGTACCGTATGAGCGGCCTCACTGAGGTGCCGGATGAGGGCGGAACGTACGAACTGGTCGTCCTCGACCACGAGCACACTTGCCATGGGCGGCACCGTACGCCATTCAACGGCCCCCGGTCCCGCCGCCGGAGGTACGGGGACAGCACGGGCCCGGGTGGTGCAGGATGTCCCGGATGCAACGAGGACTCGTACACGCGATCGCGTGGTCGCTCGCCACCGGGGCGGCGGTCACGCTGTCGTGGTGGGGCGTGCACACGGTGATGGCGGGGACGGCGTACGACCCTCCGCGCGCCGTTCCGATCGCGGTGGGCACGTCGGCCTCCGAGGGGACCGGAGAGGCCGACCGGGAGCCGGTGTCGTCCTCGACGCACCGGGCCGCGCCTCCCCCGTCGCCGCGCACCACCGATCCGGAGACCTCGGGCCCCGACGCCACGTCGTCGCCGCCGTCCGCCCGGCCGTCCCGGCAGCCGTCCGGCGCCGGGGCGAAGACATCGGCGCCCGCGGGCGAGGTGAAGGGGTACCGCACGGACGGGGGCCGGGTCGTCTTCGAGCTGGGGAGCGACGCGGCGAAACTGGTCTCGGCGACCCCGGAACCGGGCTGGTCGATGCAGGTCTGGACGAACGAGGCCTGGATCCGGGTGAACTTCAATGACGGGGGCGAGGCGACGTACTCGGTGTTCTGCACCTGGAACGGTCATCCGCCGACGGTCCAGATCGTCGACCCGTAGCCGGGTGCGCGGGGCCGGGTGTGCGCGGGGATCGCGAAGGAGCGGGCGGCGTGCCGGGCCGCGTGCGGGCGTACGCGTCCCCGGCGTTATGTGAAGGCCGAGGGTGGCGGGGCCGGGGACGGTTTGGCGGCCTCGTCCGTGACGACGGCGGCGCCTCCGGTGAAGTCCGCGAGCGCCCGCCCGTGTTCGACGCGGCCGGGGTGCGGATCGCTCGCGACCCGGCGGGTCAGTTCGGCGACCGCGAGCGGCAGGTCCGAGGCGAGCAGCACCGCGTTGCCGAAGCGCCGGCCGCGCCACACGGTCGGGTCGGCGGCGAGCGCCAGCTCCGGGAAGACGGCGGCGGCGGTGGCGATCTGGCCGCGCAGATGGGCCAGCGGCGGCCCGTCGGCGAGGTTGGCGGCGTACTGCCCACCGGGCTTCAGGACCCGGCGCACCTCGGCGAGGAATTCGGCGGAGGTGAGATGGGCGGGGGTACGGGCCCCGCTGAACACATCGGCGATGACGAGGTCGGCCCAGCCGTCCTGGACCTTGCCGAGCCCGGCGCGGGCGTCCGTGGCGCGGACCCGGATCCGGGCCTGCGGGTCCAGCGGGAGCTCCCCGCGCACCAGTTGGACGAGGGCGGCGTCGACCTCGACGATCTGCTGGGTGGAGCGGGGGCGGGTCGCCGCGACGTAACGCGCGAGGGTGAAGGCGCCGCCGCCCAGATGGAGGACGTGCAGCGGCTGTTGCGCGGGGGCGGCGAGGTCGATGATGTGGCCGATCCTGCGCTGGTACTCGAAGGAGAGGTACGTGGGGTCGTCGAGGTCCACGTGCGACTGGGGGGCGCCGTCCAGCAGCAGGGTCCAGCCGTGGGGCCGTTCCCGGTCGGGTATCAGCTCGGCGAGGCCGCCGTCCACCGCCTGGGACGTCCCGGCCCGTTCTCCCTTGCCGGCCCGGCGCTCCTGCTTGCGCGCGGAACCCTTCCGTGCGCCCCCGGCCGGCGCTCCTCGACGTGCCACGTTCGCTGATCCTCGCTGATGGGGTCCCGGGGTACCGGCAACGGCGGCAGATCCGCCCTTCCGGCCATTATGGGCTCAGCTGCAGTTGTCGGCCGCTTCGATCACCCGGGCCGCTTGGTCGAGCGCGGCCCGGAGCGCGGCCGGGTCGGTGACCGGGGCGTCGTCGGCGGGCGGCAGCAGCCAGCCGGAGCCGGAGACGGGCGGCTCGGCGGGGATGCGCAGCCCGCGGCCGTTCGTGGACGTACAGGCGCTGCCCGGTACGTCCCACGCCTCGGCGGTGCCCGGTGGCACCAGGAATCCCAGGGTGTCGCAGGTGCCGTCGTGCAGCACCGGGCCGACCGGCTCCTGGTCGGCGCCGCGGCGCAGGATGTCCACGGCCTCCAGGCCCTGGCGGGACGGGACGGTGACCAGGTCGCAGGGTTCCTCGGCGGATCCGTCCGCGGGGTGGGGCGAAGTCGCCGCCGGACCCGTGGGATGCGTCGCCGTGCCCGCCGGATCGGCCGCCGCGCCCGTCGGGTTCGCTGCCTCGGCCGTCGGGTTCGTCGTCGTGCCCGTCGAGTTCGTCGCGGTCGTACGTGAGCCGGTCTCCGAGCCGAGATGCAGCAAGGGAACCCCTCCTCTCATCGCCGAACGGAGCCGCACTCCGTCTCCATGTGTCCAACGCGCCGACAGCGTCAAGGGCTACGGCGCCACGCCGCCGCAAAGGGTGGCAGTTCATGGCGGATCAGGGGGGAGTTATCCCTTTTGTAGGGAAACCCTGTGTATGCGGTTCGTCACACCAGGTACGTTCTTGCCCCGCCGGGACACCTGAACCAGGAGCCCGGCCGCACTGGAGAGGGCCAGCCATGGTGTCGACAGGGCCAGTTCCCAACGTCGTCTTCCGCCAACTGCGCGGCCGACGCTCGGCGGGGGAGTTCGCGGCGGCCGTCCGCAGGGCCGCCCGCGAGATCGGCGAACACGTCGCGTGCGACGCCCGGTACATCGGGCGCGTGGAGTCCGGCGAGATCCGCTGTCCCAACTACGCGTACGAACGGGTCTTCCTGCACATGTTCCCCGGGTCGTCCCTGGCCGACCTGGGGTTCTCGGCCCGTGAGGCTGTGCGTGGGAGGGGGGCGCGCGACACGGTCCCGGCGCCCTCGTCCTCTTCACCCCTGCCCGTGCCCCCGACCCCGTCCCTTCCCCCGCCCGCCACGGGCCGCGGCGACATCGACATCGACGAGGAGAGCGACGTGCTGCGTCGCGTGTTCATGACGAGCGGTACCGCCACGGTGGCGGCCGCGTCCCTGAGCTTCGACGGCACCCGCGCGGCTGCCGCCCCGGTCTTCCTGCCCGCGCAGCGCCGGGTCGGCGAGACGGAGGTGGCCGCCGTCGAGAAGGCGGTGCGGCAGATCCGGCTGCTGGACGACCGGCACGGCGGCGACGGGCTCTACCGGCGGGCGGGCCAGCCGCTGCGGGCGGCGTACGCGCTGCTGGACTCCGGCGCCACGACCCGGCGCGCCACCGCGGACCGGCTGCACGCGGGAGCGGGTGAGCTGGCGATCTCGGTGGGGTGGCTGGCCCATGACTCGGGCCGGTTCGACGACGCGCGCTCGCACTACGCGGAGGCGCTCGCCATGGCCCGGCTGGCCGGTGACGCGGCGCTGGAGGCGCACGCGTTCTGCAACGCGTCGTTCCTGGCGCGGGACACGGGGCGGCCCCGGGAGGCGGTCCGGGCGGCGGAGGCCGGACAGCGGGCCGCCCGCGCGCTCGGCTCGCCCCGGCTGCTGGCGCTGCTCGCGCTGCGGGAGGCGGGGGGCCGGGCGGGGCTCGGCGACCGGACGGGGTGCGACCGGGCGATCGGGCGGGCCCGTGCGGCGTTCGAGCGGGGGCCGTCCGCCGCGGATCCGGAGTGGATGACCTTCTTCCGGGACGCGGAGATGGAGCTGCTGGAGGCGCAGTGCTGGTCCGCGCTGGGCGACTGGTCCCGGGCGGCCCGGCACGGGCGGCGTGCGGTGGCGCTCCAGGACGCGCACTTCACCAGGAACCTGGCGCTGTACCGGGCGCAGTTGACGGGTGACCTGGCACGGGCGGGCCTGGCCGACGAGGCGGCGGCGACGGGCCACCAGGCGCTGGACCTGCTGGACCGGGTCCGCTCCTCCCGGATCCGGGGAATGCTGGCGGGGGCGGCGCGGGTGCTGGAGCCGCGGGGTGGGGCGGCGGGGGTGGCCACGTTCCTGACCCGCCACGCGGACCGCACCCACCACTGAGACGTTCCGGGCGCGCCCATTCAGCCCGCCCGGCGCCCGGCGACCCCACGTTCCGGACGCGCCCACCCGGTCCGGCGCCCGGCGACCCCACGTTCCGGACGCACCCACCCAGCCCGGCGCCACCCCACGTTCCGGGCGCGCCCACCCGGCCCCGCAGGACCACAAAGGTGCGCCCCGCCCGGCACAAGGGTTCCGTCCTCAAACGCCGGACCGGCTGAAAGTGGACGCCCACGACCGCCAAGGTGCGCCCGCCCCGGCACAAAGGTTCCGTCCTCAAACGCCGGACCGGCTGAAAGTGGACACTCACGACCGCCAAGGTGCGCCCGCCCCGGCACAAAGGTTCCGTCCTCAAACGCCGGACCGGCTGAAAGTGGACACCCACGACCGCCAAGGTGCGCCCGCCCCGGCACAAAGGTTCCGTCCTCAAACGCCGGACCGGCTGAAAGTGGACGCCCGGGACCGGCTGGGGGGCACGCCGGACCGGCTGGAACGTGGGCGCCGCGGCTAGTGGTGCAGGTGGCCCGTGTCGTTCCAGCGTTCCACCGCCGGCATCCCGTACGCCCACCCCAGCACCGACAGCGACGTCGGATCCAGCCTGATCCTGGCCCCGAAGGACACGTCCTCGCCCAGCCACCGCGCGCCCAGCGCCCGCAGGATGTGCCCGTGGGCGAAGACCAGGACGTCCCGGTCCGCCGAGCGCGCCCAGTCGACGATCTCGTCGGCGCGGGCGGAGATCTCCGCCGTCGTCTCCCCCTCCGGCACACCGTCGCGCCAGATCAGCCAGTCCGGACGGTCCGCCCGGATCTGCGCCGGGGTCAGCCCCTCGTACGCCCCGTAGTCCCACTCCATCAGCGCGTCCCACGGCTCGGCCCGCTCCCCGAACCCGGCGATCTCGCAGGTCTCGGCGGCCCGGACGAGCGGGCTGGTCCGCACCTCCACCCCGGGGAGCCCCGCCCAGGGCTCCTCGTGCAGCCGTGCACCGAGCAGCTTCGCGCCCGCGCGGCCGGAGTCGAGGAGCGGGATGTCCGTCCTGCCGGTGTGATTGCCCTGGACGGACCACTGGGTCTGGCCATGCCGGGCGAGCAGGATTCGCGGTGCCATGACGGCTCTCCCTGAAACGGTGGAACGGTGAACAGGTCCCGGACTGCGGTGGCCGGGACGGCGACGGAGGGACGGCGGCACGGCTCCGGGCTCGGTCGAGGGCGGAGCCGATTCGTCCCGCTCCATCATCTCTCACGTGCCCGGCAGGCAACCTCCGGGGCCGTAACCGCGTCCCACCCTGAGCAGTCCTGTTCCGCGGCCCGGCCGCGACCGGGAACCGCAGGGGTACGGGGCGTCCGAAAGGGGCCCCCCGGGGGGAACGGCGGCTCACGACCACCGTACGGTTGAACGCTCGCCGTCGGCCGCATGAACATGGGGAGAGCTACCGGATGCCGCACGCCACTGCCGCGCCCGTGCCCGGCCACCGGCCCCGCTGGTGGACGGAACTGCCATTGATCGCGGTGGTGTACGCGCTGTACTCGGCGGGACGGCTCGTGGTCCGCGGCGATGTGTCGACGGCGGTCGACCACGGCCTGGCCATTCTCCGCCTGGAGCAGGCGCTCCACATCAACGCCGAGCACCCGCTCAACCGGCTGCTGACCGACACCCCGTCGCTCGGGATACCCGCCGACTTCGCGTATGCCTCCCTGCACTACCTGGTCACCCCGGCCGTCCTCATATGGATGTTCCGGCGCAGGTCGGCCGCCTACCGGGCGGCCAGGACCTGGCTGATGACCTCGACCCTGCTGGGCATGATCGGTTTCACGCTGATGCCGACCTGCCCGCCCCGGCTGCTGGACGCCGGATACGGATTCGTCGACACGATGGCCCAGTACAGCTCGTACGGCTGGTGGGGTACCGGCGCGAGCGCGCCGCGCGGGCTCAGCGGAATGACCAACCAGTACGCGGCGATGCCCAGTCTGCACGTGGGCTGGGCCGTGTGGTGCGGGGTCCTGCTGTGGCGCCACGGCCGCCACCCCCTCATACGGGCGGCGGGCATCGCTTACCCGCTGCTGACCACTTTCGTGGTGATGGGCACCGCCAACCACTATTTCCTCGACGCCGTCGCGGGCGCCGCCGTGATGGGCGTCGGAGCACTGCTGACCAGGCCGGTGATGCGGCTGGCCGACCGGGTCAAGGACCGGTTCGGGGCGGCTTCCGCCCCTGTCGCCGCGGCCTCCACGGCGACGAAGTCCCCGATTGTCAGTGCCGGATGCAAGACTTCCGCGGGTGAGCGAATCCCCGGCCAGCGGACCACCTCCGCAGATTCCACCGACACGGCACGAAGCGACGCCGGACGAAGCGACCCGGCAGCAATCGACGCGGCACGAAGCGACGCGGCGGAGAGCGACGACGCTCCGGCAGCGGCTCGCTGAACTGCGCGGCCCGTCCGTCGCACCCCACCCGCTCGACGCCCGCGCGCTGGCCGCCCTCGCCGCCAACCCCGGCTGCAAGCGTCGTGCGCTGCTCGACGGAGCCGGAGTGGACAAGGCCGTCCTCGCCACCGCTCTCGGCTCCCCCGCCCCGTTCGGCCAGTCCCAGTTCGCCTTCATGCGGGGCAACGCGTTCGAGGCGAAGGTCAAGGCCGACGGCGGTACGGAGCTGCTGCGCCTGCTGCACGAACGCCTCGGCGGCGGTGCCGAGGCGCCGGCCGAGGTGCGGGTGCCCGATCTGACGGCGGCCGGACCCGAGGGCCGCGCCGCGCGCACCGCGCTCGCCCTGCGGGAGGCGACGGCGGCGGGCGGCTGGACACTGCTGGACCACCCGATGCTGGCCCTGGAGGTGGCGGGATCGCCCGCCTATCTGGAGCCGGACGCGGTGGTGGTGCACCCCGGCGGCCGGTGGACGGTCGTCGAGATCAAGTCCTTTCCCATGATCGACAGTTCCGCCGACGCCGCGAAGGTCGGCGCGGCGGCCCGCCAGTCCGCCGTCTACGTGCTGGCCCTGGAGCGGGTCGCGGCGCTGACCGAGGGTGCCGAGGTCGGGCACCGGGTGCTGCTGGTCTGCCCGAAGGACTTCTCCAACCTGCCGACCGCCTCGGTCGTGGACGTACGCAAGCAGCGCGCCGTCACCAGCCGCCAGCTGACCCGGCTGACCCGCATCGAGGACATCGCGGCGACGCTGCCCGAGGGGACGACGTTCGACCCGGAGTGCTCCCCGCAGGAGCTCGACGCCGCGGTCGAATCCGTCACCGCGGCGTACGCCCCGGAATGCCTGGCCGCGTGCGAGCTGGCCTTCCACTGCCGGGCGAAGTCCCGTGCCGAGGGCGCGGTGGAGTCGCTGGGCCGGAGCGTACGGGGCGAGTTGGGCGGGCTGACGACGGTGGCCGGGGTCCTGGCCGCCGCGGCGGGCAAGGAGGGCGACCCGGCCGACCCCACGGTCGCCGCACTGCGCAGGGCAGCGGCGCTGCGCGCGGAGGCACTGGAGGGCGCGGCCGTATGTCGCTGATCAACACGCTGGCCCGGCTGGAGGCCGTGGAGAGCGGCCGCGCGCAGCCGATGGCCACCGTCCGCCACCGCCATCTCACCGCCGCGCCCCTGGTGCTGGTGCCGCTGACCACCGCCGGTGAGGCGGGCGCCCCGCTGGGGGCGCTGGTCGGGACGGACCGCGAGGCACCCCGACTGCTGACCGTCGCCCAGCCGCGCGACCGGGACCTGCGGTTCACCTTCCTGGCGGAGCTGGCCGAGGCGGTCCTGCCGCACATCGAGGAGTACGCGGACGTCGTCGAGCCGGCCGAGCGCAACGAGGTCGACCCCGAGACCGGCAAGAAGGTCAAGGTCGAGGTCGAACTGTGCGCGGACGCCGCCCAGTTGATCGTGCCGAGCCGTGCGGGCATCGAGTTCGTCCGGCTGCTGGGGCGGTCGATGCGTTTCCGGCGGACCGCCGAGGACGATCCCGACACCCCCTATCCGGCGCCCGCACGGGTGCCCCTGCTCGGCCGCTGGCTGACGCACTACGGGGAGCGCGCCCGGGTGCCGGGCTCCTCGCTGCTGCTCGCCACCACCGATCTGCTGAACCGGCACTGGGCGACCGGGCAGAGCAGCCTGGAGGACCAGCATCTGGGGGCGCTGCTCGCCTGGATCGACCCGTCGGCGGGCGAGTCGGGGGCGGAGGCGGCGCTCCGTGCGGAGCTGGCGCGGGACCAGGAGGGCCAGTTGCTCTGTCCGCCCGCCGGACCGGCCACCGACCCGGCGTTCGACAACCGGCTGCTGGCACCCGCGATCGAGAAGTACGACCGGGCGCGCACCTCGCTGGCCGCCGCCGAGGACGGGCTCGCGGCGGATGCCCGGCTGGGTGAGCTGAGCTCCGCCGAGCGGGAGATCCGTTCGCTGCTGGCCGGGGTGCTGCTGCCCACCTGGGACGCCGTGTGGCGGGGGCTCGATCTGCTGCGGGAGCTGCCCGAGGGGGCCAGGGCCGAGGACCGGTGGACCCGGGACCGCTGGTCGTTCACCGGCCACCGGGACCGGGTGCGCTCCGGTGAGCCGCCGCAGCCGCGCCGGGACGACGCCGTGACGGCGGCACAGAAGCTGGCCTCGCGGGAGACGGCCCAGGCGCAGCTGGACGCGCAGGAGGCACTGGACGATCCGCTGGTGCTCGCCGGACGGCGGCTGTCGGGCGAGGCGTTCCTCGCGGAGGTGACCGAGGTGGAGATGGCGTACAGCGAATCGAAGCGGCCCTCGCCGCGTCCCCTGGTCACGGTCCGTACGGCCGAACGCCCGCACCTGGGCGAGCGGACCAAGGTGTACCGCTCGCTGGACGGCAAGCCGCAGACCGCCGAGTTCGCGGGGTACGCCACCGTGGCTGCCGGGAACGCCGTGGACACCTCGGACGCCGTGGACGGCATTGACGGCGGGACGGACGACGCGGGCGAGATCCTGCTGGTGCTGCGGATCCTGGACCGGATGGGGCGGGGCAAGGAACCGGCACCCGGTTCGGTTCCGGAGCCGGGTGACCGGATCGCCTGGACGCTGTTCGAGCACGATCAGCGCGGCGGCCCGAAGCTGCCGGACCCGGAGGAGACCCCGTGGACCCATGGCGGCCCGCCGGGCGCGGCCGACGATCTCCGTGAACATCCCGACCCCGTGACCCCCGAGGACCTGCTGTGACGGCCACGTTCGACCCGGGCGCCGCGGCGGCGCGGGCGACCGACGCGATCCTCGGCGACACCCTGCGCGGCACCTCGCGCGGCATTGTCGTGGATTCGCCGCCGGGCGCCGGGAAGTCGACCCTCGTGGTCCGCGCCGCACTGGAACTGGCCGCCGCGGGGCACCCGTTGATGGTGATCGCGCAGACCAACGCACAGGTCGACGACCTGGTGGTGCGGCTGGCGGAGAAGGACCCGGGGCTGCCGGTGGGCCGGTTGCACAGCAACGACTCCGACCCGTACGACAAGGTGCTGGACGGGCTGGCCAACGTACGGAAGTCGGCGAAGGCGGCGGACCTGGCCGGGCTCGACGTGGTCATCTCGACAGCCGCCAAGTGGGCGCACGTGAAGAACGTGGAGCCGTGGGGGCACGCGATCGTGGACGAGGCGTACCAGATGCGTTCGGATGCGCTGCTGGCCGTCGCCGGGCTCTTCGAGCGGGCGCTGTTCGTGGGCGACCCCGGCCAGCTGGACCCGTTCTCGATCGTCGGCGCGGACCAGTGGGCGGGGCTGAGCTACGACCCCTCGGCGAGCGCGGTCTCCACGCTGCTCGCGCACAATCCGCAGCTGCCGCAGCACCGGCTGCCGGTGTCCTGGCGGCTGCCCGCGTCGGCCGCACCGCTGGTGTCGGACGCGTTCTACCCGTACACCCCGTTCCGCAGCGGTACGGGCCACGGGGACCGGCGGCTCTCGTTCGGGGTCGCGTCGGACGGTTCGGGCCCGGACCGGGTGCTGGACGAGGCGGCGGAGTCCGGCTGGGGGCTGCTGGAGCTGCCGGCCAGGCACACCCCGCGCACCGACCCGGAGGCGGTACGGGCGGTGGCCCTGGTGGTGCGCCGGATGCTGGACCGGGGCGGCGTCGCGACGAGCGAGCGGTCCCAGGACCCGGTCCCGGTGACGGCGGACCGGGTCGCGGTCGGCACGGCCCACCGCGATCAGGCGGCGGCGGTCCGGGCGGCCCTCGCGGAGCTGGGCGTCACGGGGGTGGCGGTGGACACGGCGAACCGGCTCCAGGGCCGCGAGTTCGATGTGACGGTGGTCCTGCATCCGCTGTCCGGGCGCCCGGACGCGACCGCCTTCCACCTGGAGACGGGCCGGCTGTGCGTGCTGGCCTCGCGCCACCGGCACGCCTGTGTCGTGGTGTGCCGCGAGGGCGTGGCGGACCTGCTGGACGAGCATCCGTCGACGGAACCGGTGCAGCTGGGGGTCACGGTGAAGTTCCCGGACGGGTGGGAGGCGAACCACGCGGTGCTGGCGCATCTGGCGGAGCACCGGGTCCGGTGGCGGCCCTGACGGACGGCGTACGCACGCGCCTCGGGCACCGGGGCGGGAAGCCCCCTTGCGCGGGGCTGGACAATGGAGGGTGGCCGTCCGGCCGCCCGAAGGAGGGACACCCCATGGCACAGCCCGAGCGGAACGAGCGGCAGAGGCTGCGTCCCGCGCCGCTGCTCTTCGAGCCGTCGGAGGCGGCAGCCGATCCCGAGCACTTCTTCGACCTGGAGTCGTTGGAGGACCCGAAGGACCTGCTGACCCGCGCAACCGAGCTGACGCACGCCTTCCGGGCGGCGACCGACCGGGCGGTCGAGTTCCAGGCGATGGCCGCCGCCCAGCTGGCCGACCCGCGCCGGTTCGACCGGCTGACCGTGACGGATGTCGCGGAGCGCGCGGAGTGGACCGAGGACTATGCCAAGAAGATGATCGAGTTCGGCCGGTCCCTGCTGAACGCCCCGAGGCCCTGACCGGACACCCGGAAGCCAGACCGGACATCCGGAAGCCCTGACCGGATATTCCGAGGCAGGCCCTGACCGGCCTGGGGCACGGTCGCTTTCGTTGACTTCGGGTACGACCCCTGGCATATGCCGTCGGGCAAGATACTCCCTCGCCTCCCGCCGTGTCCCAGTTTTGGCAACTCTCGGAATCGGTCTCGTCACTCCCGGTAGACCTGGGTCCATGAGCGCTTGGCTGAAAGACGAAACGACCCTGCAGGCCGGTGCCGCCCCGCACCACGGCGTCGACATCTTCGCCCTGCTGCGGGACCAGGCCACCCATCACACCGCACAGGTCACCGCGGCCGGCGCCGCGTGGCTGGCCGGGGCCACGGCCTATCCGCGCAGCACGCTCTCCCAGTGGGAAGCCCGTCCCGGCTCGCCCGGCGTACTGCCGTGCGGCTCCGCGTTCGACGTGGTGAACGTCCCCGCGCTGTTCGGTCGCCGGATGCTGGAGCAGCTCTGGGCCGAGGGTCCGGGCTCCGGCCCGGTCGCCACGCACCGGGGCCGGATGATGCTGTTCACGGCCCCCGGAACCGCCCAGCGGCTGCCCTCGCTGCTGGCCTGGGAGGAGTGGGGCACCGGGGGGCCCGAGCAGCGCCGTGGGCAGGAGAGGACCGTCCCGCCACTGCTCTGTCACGGCACCGGCGACGCGGTGACCGTCCCGCCCCTGACCTGCGCTTCGACCCACTCCGGGCCCCGCTGGGTGGTCGCCCCCGACACCCGTAGCCCGTGGCTCCCCGGACCGGACGTCATGCTCTGGGCCTGCGTGCGGGTGGGCCGGTCGGCACCCCTGGCGGCCGACGATAGTTCGATTTTTCCTCACGCCGATCAGGATGCTAATGTCTACGACGTCACCAGGCGCCGTTAGCTCAGTTGGTTAGAGCAGCTGACTCTTAATCAGCGGGTCCGGGGTTCGAGTCCCTGACGGCGCACAGACGGAAGAAGCCCCCTCGCGAGAGCGAGGGGGCTTCTTCGTGCGCCCGGCGGAAAGCCCTGCGGAAGCGATGCGGAAGCGATGCGGCCCGAGAGGGGACAGCCCTTACGCGCCGGTGGTGATCCGGACCGTCCAGGAGCCCGACGGGGTGCGGTCGGCGACCCCGACCCTGGTCCGCTCGCCGGGCACGGTGAAGGTCTCGCCGACCCCGAGCGGGGCGTCGGCGAGCGGCGGGTAGACCGACCGGTCCCAGCAGGACTGGGTGTCGGGGTGGGTGTCGATCACCTCGACCGGACCGCCGCCGGACGGTGTCTCGTTGCGGATCCGGTAGATCAGGACGCCCTCCGAGCAGGTCGCACTGTCGTTGCCGACGGCACTGCGGGCCTCGATGGCCAGCACGCTGCCCTCGCCCGTCCTGACGACGGCGAGCCGGGTCCCGATGGACCCGCCGGGCACGGGGGCGGCGGCGATGGGTTCCAGGGTGAGATCGGCCGTTCCCTGCACGCAGACCACCTGGCGCCGGTCGAGCCAGCCGAGCTTCCACTTGTGCCAGCCGAACAGGTCCGGAGCCAGTCCGAACTGGCTGCCCATGACGTCCCAGTCACCGACGTAGGTGTCCCAGTCGCCCTTGCCGTCCGTGGGCCGGTGGTAGAGGTCGGCGAGGTCGAAGACGTGCCCGGTCTCGTGCGCGAGGACGTTGCGGTCCGGCGGGTGCTGCTCGAAGACGGTGACGACGCGCCTGATGTCCGCGCCGTCGGCGCGCAGCGGCCGGTCGAAGTTGACGACCTTGGTGGCGTCGGAGTCGACACCGGGAGCGTCCGGATCGGCGACCAGATAGACGATGTCGTACGCGGAGAAGTCGACCTCGTCGTCGGCGGCGGCGATCGCGTCGCGCAGGTAGGCGGTGCGCCGCCCCGAGTCCCAGTCACGCTCTATCCCGTAATGGGCGGAGGGGTGCGGCATCCGCGTCCACCGCCGCTGCGGGTGCGGGCGGAGCGTGAAGGTGCCGTAGCTGGCGCGCTCGAAGAAGTGCGTGGTCGCGGGGAAGTGGTCGGCGGCCAGTATCTCCGGGGTGACGGTGGGCGCGGAGTCCGGGAACGAGAGGAAGATCATGACGGCGTCCAGGCCGCGGTCGGGGCGCGGGTAGGAGCCGTTCCAGCTGTCCAGTCCCAGCGAGTGGTGCGCCGCCGTCCGGGGCAGTGCGCACGGGCCCGCGTCGCCCGTGGCGGCCTGGGCGGGGCCCGCGACCAGGGACGTGGCGGCAAGCGCCATGAGGGAGGTCAGAGCGGCCGCCACACTGCGCAGACTCGGCCTTTCCACTCCCCCGGGTCTGTGCTGACGCGGCACATCTACCTCCGGATGGGGAAATGCGGGACACCTCGCCCACCCTGTGCCGGTTCGGAGCCGTACGCCCAGTTGTGCTGCCCCACTCGGGTCAGGAGCCGCCCGACCGCCACCCTTCACGGACAGTCACCTTTGATCAATCCATTGACGCGAAATAACAGATCCGCACAGAAGAGATCACGAGCGGACAAACTGGATCGACGCCGAACAGGGGGACGCCCTGCGGACACGGAGCCCGCCACGGTGGACCGGCTGGAACGGCCGCCGCGCCACCCTCTATGCTTCACCACGTTTTCCCGCGTGGTTTCCGCCCCTCACCCGGGCCCTCCACCCGGCGCCCTGTCCGATCCACCTGTTCACGACGACCTTCACAGCGGGAGCGAGCGGTGAGCGGAACCTCCGAAGGGCCGAGGCCCACGGCAGGCCCAGCAGCCCCCGACCCCACGCCCCTTTCTGTCACGGAGCGTGACGCGGCGGCGCCCACAGCCTCGGACGCGGTGGCACCCACGGCCTCCGAGCTGCGCGACTACCGCGCCGCGTTCCGGGTCGCCACCATGCCCATGGCCGTGGTCGACGCGCGGGGCCAGGTCGTCAGCGCCAACGACGCGCTGGGCGGACTGCTGGGCACCGCCCCGTCGGCCCTCGCCGCACAGCCGGCGGCCGACCTGGTCGACCTCGCCGCGGACGGCCACATCTGGCACGCGTACCGCGAGGTGCTGCTCGGCCGGCGATCCCGGTTCCGCTGCACCCGTCGGCTCAAGCATCCCGACGGGCGCCCGCTGTGGGCCGAGATCACCGTCGTACCAATGCACGGGGCGGAGACCTCCGACGCGACGGAGAGTTCGGACGGGGCTGCCGTCGGCCGGATGCTGATGTCGGTCGCGGACATCAGCGACCGGCACGAGCTCCAGAAGCGGCTGCGCCACCTCCAGATGCACGACCCGGTGACCCGGCTGCCCAACCGGACACTGTTCTTCGAGCGGCTCTCGACGGCCCTGGAGACCCCGTACCAGGACGACACACTGCCCCCGCACGGCCGGATCGGACTCTGCTACCTGGATCTGGACGGGTTCAAGGCGGTCAACGACACCCTGGGCCACCGGATAGGCGACCGGCTGCTCGCGGCCGTCGCCGGGCGGCTCACCGACTGCGCCGGGAGCGAGACCCGGCACCGGGGCGGCAGCCCTCTGGTGGCCCGGCTGGGCGGTGACGAGTTCGCGATCCTGGTGGAGGACTCCTCGGGCACGGAACAGCTCACCGATCTCGCCCACGCGCTGCTCATCGCGATCCAGCAGCCCTTCGACCTGGCCGGGCAGCGGCTCTCGGTCTCCGCGTCGATCGGGGTGGTGGAACGGGCCACGGCCGGTACCTCGCCCACCGGTCTGATGCAGGCCGCCGACACCACGCTGTACTGGGCCAAGGCGGACGGCAAGGCCCGCTGGACCCTCTTCGACCCCGAGCGCAACGCCCACCGCATGACCCGCCAGGCACTCGCCTCGACGCTCCGGCCCGCCGTGGAGCGCGGTGAGTTCACGCTGGAGTACCAGCCGCTGGTCGGCATGGCCGACGGGGTCGTCCACGGGGTGGAGGCCCTGATCCGGTGGAACCATCCGCGGTTCGGGGTGCTGGCGCCGAACCGGTTCATCGCGATCGCCGAGGAGGACGGCTCGATCGTCCAGCTCGGCCGGTGGGTGCTGCGCACCGCGTGCCGGCAGGCGCGGCACTGGCAGCTGGACCACCCGGACGCGCCGCCGCTGTTCATCAGCGTCAACGTCGCCGTACGGCAGGTCTGGGACTCCGATCTGGTCGCCGATGTGGCGGAGATCCTGGCCGACACCGGACTGGAACCGGGGCTGCTGCAACTGGAGCTGACCGAGTCCGCGGTGATGGGCTCGGCGGGCCGGCCGCTGCGGGCCCTCCAGGAGCTGAGCGACATGGGCGTACGGATCGCCATCGACGACTTCGGCACCGGCTATTCGAACCTGGCCTATCTGAGCCGGCTGCCCGTCTCCGTACTGAAGCTGGACGGTTCCTTCGTCCGGGGCTTCCGTTACGACGACGGCGCCCACCCCAGCCCCGCCGACGAGACGATCGTCGAGGCGATGGTGCAGTTGGCGCACCGGCTGGGGCTGACCGTCACCGCGGAGTGCGTGGAGACGGCGGGGCAGGCGGAGCGGCTGCGCAGGATCGGCTGCGACACCGGGCAGGGGTGGCTGTACTCACGGGCGGTCGCGCCGGAACAGATCGCCGGGCTGATCGGTGCGCGGCCCCTGCCGTGAGCCTGGTGCCATGAGCCCCGTGCGCGACCGGACCGTGTGCGACCGGACCGTCCCGGTCGCGCACGGACCTCCGTCTGCGTCTGCGTCTGCGTCTGCGTCTGCGTCTGCGTCTGCGTCCAGGATCAGGCGGGCAGCCCGTACGCGTCCGCGATCAGGTCGTAGCTGCGCAGCCGGGCGTCCCCGCCGTGGGCGTTGGCGGTGATCATCAGCTCGTCGGCGCCGGTGCGCTTGGCCAGGTCGTCCAGGCCGGTGCGGACCTCGTCCGCGGTGCCGTGGATGACGTTGGAGAGCCAGCTGTCGACGAACTCCCGCTCCATGGGGCTGAAGGAGTACGCCTCCGCCTCCTCGGGGCTCGGGATGAGGCCCGGCCGGCCGGTGCGCAGCCGCACCATCGACAGGGCGCCGGTGAGCACCTGGCGGCGGGCCTCGCGCTCGTCGTCGGCGGCCAGCGCCGAGACACCGATGAGGGCGTACGGGGCGTCGAGCACGGCGGACGGCTTGAAGGACTCCCGGTAGAGGTCCAGGGCGGGCACGGTGTTCTGGGCCGAGAAGTGGTGGGCGAAGGCGAACGGCAGCCCGAGGACACCGGCCAGCCGGGCGCTGAAGCCGGAGGAGCCCAGCAGCCACACGGGCGGGCGGGCCGGGGACTGCACCCCGCCGGGCGCGGTGGCCTGGACCGGGCCGGGCACGGCGTGGATCCGCGCGTACGGGTGGCCGTCGGGGAAGTCGTCGTCGAGGAACCTGATCAGCTCGGCGAGCTGCTGCGGGAAGTCGTCGGCGCCCTCGCCGAGCCGCTCGGTGCGGCGCAGCGCGGCGGCGGTCGCACCGTCCGTGCCGGGGGCGCGGCCCAGGCCCAGGTCGACGCGGCCGGGGGCCATGGCCTCCAGCGTGCCGAACTGTTCGGCGATGACGAGCGGGGCATGGTTGGGCAGCATCACGCCGCCGGAGCCGAGCCGGATGCGCTCGGTGTGGGCGGCGAGGTGCGCCAGGATCACGGCCGGGGAGGACGAGGCGACGCCCGGCATGGAGTGGTGCTCGGCGACCCAGAAGCGGTGGAAGCCGCGGCGCTCGGTCAGCTTGGCGATCTCCACGCTGGTGCGCAGGGCCTGGGTCGCGGTGCGGCCCTGCCCCACGGTCACCAGGTCGAGCACGGACAGGGGCACGGTGGCCGTTCCGCCTGCGGTGCCGCGAATCTCGTCGCCTCGGATCTCGTCCACGTGTCGGCCTCTCCCGGTGGTGCTGATGTGTATGCGGAAGAATGCAACAGGAGGATGGCTCCGCTTATTCCGCGGGGACGGCGCTGCCACCTCTCGGCCCGGGGAACGGCGCCCTACTCCCGGACCTCGATTCCCTTCTGGTCCCATGTCCCCGGCGGGGGTACGCGGGTGGCGAAGAGGGTGCCGAGCTCGGGGGACCAGGCCCGGCGGTCCGCCAGCCGCAGCCCTTCCCAGACCGCCACCTGGCTCGCCGTGAGGACCGGTTTGCCGAGGAGTTCCTCCAGCTCGGGAATGTACGCGGCGGTGTGCAGGGCCGTGTCCGGGAACAGCACCACCTCCGCGTCCGGGTGGTCCCCGGCGACGGCCAGCCGCTTCACCAGTTCCGCGTCCTCGCCGCCCGGCCCGTCGGCGGCCGGGATGCCGCCGCCCGGGCCCGCGACCACCTCGACGCCCCCGGCCTTCAGGAAGCCGGTGAAGAGCCCGGCGATGTCCTCGGGGTAGGTCGCGGCCACCGCGACCCGTCCGGCGCCCAGCTCCCGTACCGCGTGGACGAAGCCGAAGGAGGTGCTGGAGGCGGGCAGGCCCGCGGCGCGGGCGAGGGCGGCGGTCTGTTCGTGGGCGCCCTCCCAGCCGTACACGAAGCTTCCGCCGGTGCAGGCCCAGATGAGCGCTTCGGCACCCGCCAGGCGCAGCTCCTCCACCCCGGCGTCGAGCCGGTCCGGTGCGCCCATGTCCCGCAGGCGGTCGACGCGCCGGGGGTCCTCGCCGATGTCGGTGTGGAACAGCGGCAGCCTGATGTCGCTGTCGAGCATGATCTCGATACGCTGGAAGTCGTCCTCGGCCGAGTGGCCCGGGTAGAGAAGTCCTACGGTCGTCATGTCCACCCTTCCTTTTCGTCCCGGATCGCGTGACCGGTCACGGGTGCCCCGGCCTCTTCCCAGTATTCCCCCGGTGCGGCATCGGGGCGGCCGTACTGGGTCTGACCAGGGCGAACCCGGTAGGCCCTGTTGACGGCGGCAGGTTCGGATGCGAGCGTGGTCAATCCGCACATCTCAGACGTTGCGAAGCGGCTGCCCACTGATGCCAGAGCCCGTGCTCCTCGTTCTCGACTCCGCCCCGTCCCCGCGCCTCGGCCGGCTGACCGGCCGGGTCGGCGTCCGGTACGCGAACGAGCGGAGCCTGGCCGCGCAGCTCCCCCTCGCCGACGTGCTGCTGGTCTGGGACTTCACCTCCGACGCCGTCCGTGCCGCCTGGCCGGGCGCGGGGCCGCGGCCCCGCTGGGTACATACGGCGAGCGCGGGCGTGGACCGGCTGCTCTGCCCGGAACTGGCCGCGTCCGACACCGTGGTCACCAATGCGCGGGGCATCTTCGAGCGGCCGATCGCCGAGTACGTGGCGGGGCTGGTGCTCGCCTTCGCCAAGGACCTCCCCGGCACGCTGGATCTCCAGCGGCAGCGGCGCTGGCACCACCGGGAGGGGCAGCAGATCGCCGGATCGCGGGCGGTCGTCGTGGGCGCCGGACCGATCGGGCGGGAGATCACGAAGCTGCTGCACGGTCTCGGTGTGCGGGTGGCACTGGTGGGGCGTACGGCGCGCCGCACGATCCACGGCCTGGAGGACCTGGACCGGCTGACCGCCCGTGCGGACTGGGTGATCTGCGCGGCGCCGCTGACGGAGTCGACGCGCGGGATGTTCGGCGCGCGCTTCTTCGGGCTGATGCAGCCGTCGGCACGGTTCATCAACGTGGGGCGCGGTCCGATGGTCGTCGAGGGCGAGCTGACGGACGCGCTGCGCAAGCGGTGGATCGCGGGTGCGGCGCTGGATGTGTTCCAGGAGGAGCCGCTGGGGCCTGACAGTCCGCTGTGGGACGTGCCGGGGCTGCTGATCTCGCCGCATATGAGCGGGGACACGGTCGGCTGGCGGGACCGGCTGGGTGAGCAGTTCGTGCGGATGTACGAACTGTGGGCGGACGGGCAGCCGTTGCCGAACGTGGTGGACAAGAAGCGCGGTTACGTCCCTTCCCCCGACCTGAACCAGGGCGACGCACCCCTCACCTGACCGAGGACGACGACACGGGGCGAACCGGACGGATCGGCCGACCGGCCGAGCCGCCCCCGGTGACGGCCAGTCATGAACCGTGCCACTCCGGGGGATACGCCCCGCACACCCCTCGTCGCCCTCCGCCCCCAACAGGGCACGGGAAGGTCACCCTCCGGCCGCTTTTCGGTTACATGCGACTTCTCCCTGCATAGACGTACGGGATCGGGCAGGCGCTCACCCTGTCCGGACTGTCCGAGCCCTCCAGGAGATTGCGAACCATGGCTGACTTCCCGAACCTTTCCCGCCGGGGCTTTCTCCACCGATCGGCGGCCGTGGGCGGACTGCTCGTCGTGCCCGGTCTGCTGGCCGCGTGCAGCAAGACCGACGCCGGGGCCACGGACGGCAAGGGCGCGCTCGACAAGCTCCGCAAGCAGGGCTTCGTCCGGGTCGCCTACGCCAATGAGGCCCCGTACGGCTATCTGGAGGGCAAGGAGCTCAAGGGCGAGGCGCCCACCCTGCACCGGGAGATCTTCAAGGCGCTCGGCGTCGACGAGCTGAAGCCGACCCTCTCGGAGTGGGATGGCCTGATACCCGGACTCCGGGCGGGGAAGTACGACGTGGTCAGCGCGGGCATGGCGATCACCCCGGAGCGCTGCGCGAACGCCCTCTTCTCCGAACCGGAGTTCATCTCCCCGACCGCCCTGATGGTCAAGAAGGGCAACCCGAAGAAGATCACCGATCTGGCCTCCGCGAAGGCCGCCGGGATCACCGTCGGAGTGATGTCGGGTGCGGTCGAGGGCTCGTACGCCAAGGGGGCGGGCATCGCCGAGGGCAAGATCAAGTCGCTCCAGAAGCCGCAGGACGGCGCGGACGCCGTCAAGGGCGGCCGGATCGACGCCTTCCTGCTGACCGGCATCTCGCTGCGCTGGCTGGCGAAGACCAACCCCGCCACCGAGGTCACCGAGGCGTTCGTCCCGGAGCTGGACGGCAAGCAGCAGTTCTCCCCGGGCGGCGCGGTGTTCCGCCGGGGCAACGAGGATCTGCGGGACGCGTTCAACCGCGAGCTGAAGAAGATCGTCGCGGACAAGTCCCGCTATGTGAGCCTCCTCCAGGAGTACGGCTTCGGGGCGACCGAGATCCCGCCGGCCACGCTGAAGACCGCGGATCTGTGCAAGGGCTGACGGGGCGGACCACTGCATGAGTGACTTCTTCTCCACTCTCGTCGATGAGTTCCCGCAGGTCCGCGCGGGTCTGTGGGTGACCCTCCAGGCCACCGTGCTGGGCTCCTTGCTGGCTCTCGCCCTGTCCTTCCTCCTCGGTCTGATGGCGGGCAGCCGGCTCCTCCTGGTGCGCGGCGCCTCCCGCGTCGTCGTGGAGTTCTTCCGCGGCACCTCCCTCTACATCCAGTTGTTCTGGCTCTACTACGCGATGCCGCCGCTGACCGGATACGAGCTGACGCCGCTGCTCTGCGGGGTTGTCGCCTTTGGCCTGAACTACGGGGCCTACGGCTCCGAGATCGTGCGCGGCGCCATCAACTCCGTACCGCGCGGGCAGTACGAGGCCGCCCTCGCGCTCAACCTCAGCCCGGCCCGGCGGATGCGGAAGGTGATCCTGCCGCAGGCGTGGGTGCAGATGATCCCGTCCTTCACCAATCTGCTGATCCAGCTGCTGAAGTGCACCCCGCTGCTGTGGCTGATCTCCGCGGCCGACCTGATGACCGTGATCCAGCAGCTGCGCGACCGCACCGGTGAGACCCTCACCGCGTATCTGACCCTGCTGGCCGCCTACTTCGTCCTGGCCTATGCGCTGACCCTGCTGATGAACCTGCTGGAGCGGACCGCCAAGCGGCGGCTCGGGCTGCAGACGAGCGCGGGCAGCCTGCTCAAGAGCCGCAGCGCGACCACCACCGCCGTCGGAGGTGCCCGGTGAACGGCTTCGACTGGAACGCCGCCATGGACGTCCTGCCCCTGGTGCTCGAAGGCTTCAAGGTCACCCTGCTGGCGACCGTGCTCGGCACCCTCGTCGCGGCGGTCCTGGGACTGGCCGTCGCGGTGGCCGGACGGGCCCCGAGCAGGTTCGTGACGGTCCCGGTACGGGTCGTCGTGGAGTTCGTCCGCTCCACCCCGCTGCTCGTCCAACTGGTGGGCGCCGCCGCCCTGTTCACCTCGGTGGAGCCGCTGACCATCGGGATCGTGGTGCTGGGCATCCACTACGCCGCGTACACCTCCGAGGTGTACCGGGCCGGGATCGACGGCGTGCCCGAGGGCCAGTGGGAGGCGTGCCGGGCGCTGTCGCTGTCGCCGCGGCGGACCTGGCAGGCCGTGATCCTGCCGCAGGCGGTGCGCAATGTGCTGCCGGCCCTCGGCAACTACGCGATCTCGATGTTCAAGGAGACCCCGTTCCTCGCCGTGATCATGGTGCAGGAAATGGTCTTCGAGGCCCGTAAGTACGGGGCCGACCACTTCGCGTACACCGAGGCGTTCACGCTCGCGGGCCTGGTCTTCCTGGTCGCGAGCTACCCCACGTCGCTGTTGATGAGAAAGCTGGAGAAGCGCCTTGGCCACTGAACCTCTCCCCACCGAGCCGCTCCCCCTCGGCCCTCCCCCCGTGCGGAAGACCACGGCCGCATCCCCCGAGGACACCGCCCCGGTGATCCCGGACACCGCCCGTCCGCTGGTCCGCTTCGACAACGTCGT
Source organism: Streptomyces sp. TSRI0281 (assembly GCF_001905125.1). GTDB lineage: Bacteria > Actinomycetota > Actinomycetes > Streptomycetales > Streptomycetaceae > Streptomyces. Next base: position 376,001 of record NZ_LWLE01000023.1, read on the forward strand.
GAAGCGGTACGGCGACCATGTGGTGCTGGACCGGCTGGACTTCACCGTGGAGCGCGGCGAGCACGTCACCCTGATCGGCCCCAGCGGCTCCGGCAAGACGACGATCCTGCGGCTGCTGATGACGCTGGAGAAGGTCAGCGACGGGGTGATCTGGGTGGACGGCTCCCCGCTGTCGCACGTCCGCACCCCGGACGGTTCGCTGCGGCCGGCCGGTGAGAAACAGCTGCGCGAGTCCCGCAAGAAGATCGGGATGGTCTTCCAGCAGTTCAACCTCTTCCCCAACATGAAGGTGCTCCAGAACATCACCGAGGCGCCCATCAGCGTGCTGGGCAAGGACCGCGACGAGGCGGAGGCCCGCGCCCGCGAGCTGCTCGACCTGGTCGGGCTGTCCGCAAAGATCGACGCGCACCCCTCCCAGCTCTCCGGCGGGCAGCAGCAGCGGGTGGCCATCGCGCGGGCGCTGGCGATGGAGCCGGAGATCCTGCTGCTCGACGAGGTGACCTCGGCGCTCGACCCGGAGCTGGTGGCCGGGGTGCTGGAGCTGCTGGGCGACATCGCCAGGAACACCGACATCACCATGGTCTGTGTGACCCACGAGATGAATTTCGCCCGGGATGTCTCCAAGAAGGTGCTGATGTTCGACGCGGGCCGGGTGGTGGAGGCCGGTTCGCCGGAAAAAATCTTTACCGCCCCGGAGCACGAACGTACGCGCGAGTTCCTCAACGCGGTGCTGTGACCTCGCCATTGAGGCACCGACCATGACTCTGGCATATGCCATACGGGTGCGCCCCAGCTGACAGCGCCGGGGCGCATCCGCGAACTCGCCAACGGCCGCCCAACAAAGGCTTCTTGGCCGCTATCGTGGGGCGAAAGCTTGCGGTCACAACCTGGTAGGGGGAAACCGTGGCGTTGAAGCCCGAGCCGACCGCACCGTTCCACGCGGTGCAGTACGCCCTGCGTGTGCTCGAAACGGTCTCCAAGCACGGCGACGGTGTGACCGACGCCCGGATCTCCCGCGAGACGGGACTGCCCGCCGGGCACCTCGCCTCGCTGCTCCTGACGCTGCGCCGCGAGGGGTACGTCGAGCAGATCGCCGACGGCGCCTATGTCGCCGGCGCCGCGCTGCTGCTGCTCGGCTCCGGGGCGGCCCGCCGCCAGGCACTGGAGACCAAGCTCCAGGAGACCCTGATACAGCTGCGCGACTCGGTCGGCGCGGCGGTCTACTTCAGCAGGTACGTCGACGGGGAGATCCGGGTCACCCAGGTGGCCGACGGTCCCCTGACGCCCGCGGTCAACGAGTGGGTGGACTTCCGCTCCTCGGCGCACGCCAGCGCGGTCGGCAAATGCCTGCTGGCCCAGCTCGACCAGAACGGCCGCCGCGACCACATCTCCCGGCACCGGACGCCCCGGCTCACCTCGCGGACGATCACCAGCGAGAAGGTCCTCTTCTCCAAGCTGGACGCCCAGCCGGCGACGGTCCCGGTGCTGGACCTCCAGGAGTACGCCGTGGGCACGGTCTGCGCGGCGGTGCCGCTGACGGCCGGGTCGGCGGCGGGCTGTCTGGCACTGTCCCTGCCGGTCGAGGACGCCCACCGGCTGCGGTCGGCGGCGGAGACGCTGAACCGGCGGGCGGCACCGGTGCTGCTGTCGATGGCGCTGTAGGCGACCTCGCACGCGGCAGGGCGGCGGACGGTCCCGGCCCGTACCGGCCCAGGTCTCCGGCGGACAACGCCCCCGTACGGCCCAGGTCTCCGGCGGGCGTAGCCCCCGTACGGCCCAGGTCTCCGGCGGACGACGCCCCCCGTACGGCCCAGGTCCGCCGGACGACACCGTGGCGTACGGCCCGGTGGGCGGCGGCTCCGCGGGCCCGGCGGGCGCGTGTCATCAGCACCCCTGGAGACCAGGTATTATTTTCGAGTCAGCAGGCGCCGTTAGCTCAGTTGGTTAGAGCAGCTGACTCTTAATCAGCGGGTCCGGGGTTCGAGTCCCTGACGGCGCACAGACACCACACTGGGTGCTCTCCGTATCACGGGGAGCACCCAGTGTGTTTTTCGTGGTCGGCAGGTCCATCAGGAGTGCCGCCCGCGCGGCAGCGTAGGCACCCCTCACGGCCCCGCACGGTAACCGGTCAGGCGTCAGAACTTGACGTCCGAGCAGGCGTAGAACGCGTTGGTGGTGTCCGCGACGTTCCAGACGGCGAGGATGATGTGCTTGCCGGTCTTCTGGGTGGGGATCGTGCCCTGGTGGGTCAGCGTCGCCGGAGGCTGCTGGTTCCCGTACGGCACGGTCATGAACGGCTGCGATTCCAGGGCGGCCCGGGTGAGGGGCTTCGTGGAGTCCCAGCCGTTCTTGGTGATGTAGTAACGGAAGTCGCTCGTCGAGTGACGGGCGGTGAACTGCCAGCGGAAGCTGTAACCCTGCCCGCCGGTGACCTGGGTGGCGGGCCAGTTGCCGCCACGCGGGTCGTCCAGCTGGGAGAAGGTGCCGTTGCCACCCGAACAGATCTTGCCGTCAGCGGGACCCGACGCCGGGAAGCCCTTGGGCCCCTCGACGCTCTGCGGCTCCCACTGGATGTTGCCGCAGCCGGTGACCGTGCCGTTGGCACAGAGCTTCTGACGGCTGATGGGGGAATCCGTATAGCCGTGGCTGCTGGCGCTGCTGGTGGCGAGCACCGAAGCACCCGCGATCGCCAGGCCGACCACGGCCGCGCTTGCCCTTTTCCGCATTGCTGTCGCTCCTCAAGAACGTGGGGGATGTTCCATGAGCACTGCTCGACTGCTGCGCGCGTGTCGTGCGGTCTAGACCAAGGCCTAGATTATTGACGCGACGTGAACATGTCCAGACCAATGAGCATCGGATTCCGAAGCATCGTCACGACGGTGTCCCGAGCCCCTCAGGCCCCGCCCCCACCGCTGCGGCCGGTGTAGAAAGCCACCGTCAGATCCTTGACCAGCGCCTTCCGTTCGTAGTCGTCGAGCTCCACGATGCCCCGTGAGGTCAGCCGGTTGACCGTGTCGTCGACCGCGTCCACGACCGAAGTCAGCACACTGTCGCGGTGCTTCGCGTCGATCGCGGCCACCCGGCGCCGCTGCATCGCCGCCGCGACCTCGGGGGCGTACTCGATCCCGGTCGGCTGCGCGGAGTAGACCTCGATGCCCACGGGCTCGCAGTCCGCCTTCAGCATCCGGGTCAGCGCGTCGCCCACCGCCTCCGCGTCGCGCAGGGTCGGGGCGTCCTCGTGGAACGCGTCGGCGGGCAGCTGTGAGAGGACCCGGGCCATGGCGGCCTCGACCTGCTCGCGCAGATACTCCTCGTGGTCCGCGACCCCGAGGGCGGCCCGCACGGTGTCCTTGATCCGCCAGACGACCAGGACCACGACGCGCAGCGCCGTACCGTTCGCGTCCACGGCGCGCAGCGACTCGCTGCGCCAGTGCCGCAGCCGTACGTCGACGCGGCGGCGCAGCAGCAGCGGGGAGACCCAGAGCAGGCCGGTGCGCCGGACACTCCCCCGGTAGTCGCCGAAGAGGGTCAGCACCCAGGCGTACCCGACGCGTCCGCGGCCGAGACCGCCGAGCGCGAAGAGCACCACGGTCACCAGGAGGGCGAGCACCGCCCAGGCTCCGATGCCGATGCCGTGGTACGGGCGGGAGCCGAGGCCGAGCCGGGCGAGCGCGGCGGCGGGCAGCGCCCCCACCCACCACAGGGTGGCGAGGCCCGCGGCGAGCCCGGCGGCCCCGGTGAGCAGCGCGGCCCAGCCGGGCAGCACCGGGCCGGGCCGCTCGACGAGCCGGGGGTCGCCGAGCGGGGAGGGCCGGGTCGGCGCCTGCACCTGGGCCCGCGCGTGCGCCGGGGCCCGGGGCGCACGCGGCTCGGGCGGACGCCGTACACCGGGGGTCCGCTCCGAGCGGGACGGGCGCCCGGCCACCGCCACCGGGAGCGTGGCGGCGCCGGTGTCCTCCCGCTCGTCGCGGAAGAGCAGGTGTACGGGGATGGAGGCGGTGGTCTCGTTGGCGATGACCGAGTGCCGTCTGCCCGTCTGCCGGCGTGAGTCGCCGCCGGGGGCGGCGGGCAGGGTCACGGGGGTGATCCCGGTGTCCGGCTCCCCGCCGCCGAGGCCGAACGGGCCGTCAGCACCCCGCACCGGTACGGAGACCGTGGCCGACACCGCCCCGAGGGCGGACGCGACGGCCCTTCCGGGCGCCGTCGCCGCCCCGGGCACGACGGTGCCTCCCTGGATGACGGCACCTCCGGCGGCGACGGACCCTCCGGGGGCGAGGTTCAGCACGAGATCCAGGCCGGGGCCGTCGGAGTCGGGGCCGGAGCCGGATCCGTCGGAGCGGGCGGGATCGGAGCGGGCGGGGGACGTCGGGGACGCCTGGGACGCCTGGCCCTCGGCGGGCCAGGGGACCGCCGCCCCCGCCGGGGAGGGGGCCGTCCCCGGACGCGGCGCGGACCGGGGCTGCCCGGACCGTTCCGGCTGCCCGGAGGGGCGGGCTGGCCGCGGGTGGTTCTCGTCTGCGTTCACCGGTTCCCGTTCCTTTCCGTTCTCCGGGGGCCCGGAGCTGTCCGACACCGTGGGTCGCATTCCCGCCTCCGTCGTGTCCGTTCCGTCATGTCCGTCCGTCACGCGAAGGGATCCGTCACGCGAAGAGCCGGCGCCAGGTCTCCGGCCCGGGGTATCCGTCGGCCGCGCCGCCGCGCCAGCCCTGGGCCCGCTGGAACGCCTCGACGTTGCGGCGGTCCGGCTCGCCCCAGCGCGGCCCCGGCCCCGACACGTAATGCTTGCCGTAGCCCTTCTTCACCAACTGTTTGCCGAGCCTGTCGACATGGCCGCTGGACTGACCGGGCTTGAAATAACCGGGCCCGGGGAACGGGACGGCCGTATTCGCGCTGCCGCCCGCACCCGTGGCGGGGATGTCGCGCCCGGTGCCGTTCACCAGGAGGCGCCAGGTGTGCGGGCCGGGGAGACCGTCCGCCTCCTTGCCCTTCCAGCCCTGGGCCTTCTGGAACGCCTGGGTCGCCCGCTTGTCCGCGTCGCCCCAGGCGGCCCCCGGACCCACCTTGTAGAACCGCTTCCCGCCCCGCTCGATCAGCATCTTCCCGAGCTGGGTGACGTACTTGTTGCTGGCGCCGGGGCCGAATTTCCCGGCGCCGGGGAAGCTCGTGGACGATCCGCTGCCGCTCGTCCCCCCGGTGAGCCCCTTGTACCGGTAGGCCACGTATTTGGATGAGTTGTTCCAGTACGCCATGGGGGTCGACTGCTTGCGTGTGTTCGGGCGCGCCTGCTCGTAGGCGATGTAGTGGCTGTGGGTGTGGTCGGTCCAGCCGCCGAAGATCGTGACGTGGGAGCCCTTGGACGGGTCGGCCGGATTGTGGAAGAGCAGCATGTCGCCGGGCTGGAGCTCCGAGCGGGAGATCCGCGTCCCGTAGGCCGCGAGACTCCCCGTCCATTCGTTGCCGCCGAGGTTCCAGGCCATCGACACGAAGCCGGAGCAGTCCTGGCGGTACCCGTCCGACCAGTACTTCGCCATGCTGTACGGAACTTTCGCGGACACCCACTTCTTGGCCCGGTTGATGATGTCGGCCCGGGTGGTCTTGCGCAGGCCCGATGTCGAGGACGGTGGCCCGGACGCCCCGGAACCGACGAGTGGTCCCGCCTCGCCCTGCGGGGTGGCCGGTTCGGGGTCGGCCTTCTCGTCCGTCCGGGCGGCTCCGGCGGCGTGGTCGGCCGCGACCGCCGCCTCGACGGCCCCGCTGGACAGGCACACCCCGGCGGCCGTGGCCAGGACGAGCGCACGGCGCGCGCCGTGCGCGGCCGGGTGGCCGCCGTGCCGCACCGGCAGGGCCCTGGCGGCGGTGCGCCGCTGCAGGGCGCACCCCGCACAGATGCAGTCGATGGTGGGTTCGTACTCCTCGAAGACCGGCACAGTCATGCGATTCCCCTCCGCACTCGTCAAGATCTTTGGGCGCATGTGCAACGGGCGTCAGTGTCTCAACTCTCCTGACATATCGCATTTTGACGGACCAATGAGAAAAAACGACCATCCGACAGGGCGTGGCGGCCGGGAAATGGTTCGGAGCACGCTTCGAGGTCGGGTAGAGTTCTCCAGGTCAGCAGGCGCCGTTAGCTCAGTTGGTTAGAGCAGCTGACTCTTAATCAGCGGGTCCGGGGTTCGAGTCCCTGACGGCGCACGCACAGTCGAAGCCCCCTCACCGAGCGTGAGGGGGCTTCGACCGTTTCGAGCCACTCACGGTCGACCGGCCCGGGAAGCGCAGCGCACGCCCGGCGCGCACACAGCTCCTTCACAGGATTCAGTCCGTCACCGGGCAGTAACCGGACGGTCGCAGTGTGCTGATGAACACCTCCACACACCCCCTCCACAAGGGCTACCCAAATCGCGCATATGAACGACAAACAGCTTGTTTCACCCTTGCGATCGCGCCAGGGGTCGGCCACCCTGTCTGGGTGCCGTCGGCTTCGGAGGGAGCCGCGAGGAGGGCATCCGCAGCACTTCAAGGGAGCTGCTGTTCGGTGCAGTTGGGACAGCAGAGCGTGACATTCCGGTTGTGGGCGCCGCGGGGTGGGGGTCCCGCTCGGGTACGGATACCGAGAGGGCATCATGCAACCGGAAGGCCGCGTTTCCATGTCCCTGTGGGAACGGCGGCCCACCAGATGTGTGTGCGCGGTGAACAGGGGGCGCCCGCCGTGCACCAAGTGACCGACCAATCACGCACCAGCATGCGTGCGGGGGGATGACCCATGACGTCGACGCCGCCGGGCGACCGACAGGACAACGACCCTTCCCGGACCACGCAGCTACGGATACCGCCGCAGCTACGGGCCGGGGGGCAGCGGCGGCGCGCGAAGAAGCCGCTGCCGCGTTACGACTACGAGCACTACAGCCGGCTCGCGGGACCACTGACCCAGCCCGACCCGGTCAAGCCGTACACCGTGCAGTACCGCTCGCTGCTCTCCCAGGAGCCGCACCGATTCCGGGCGGCGCTGCTGCTGGGCGCGGCTCCGCTCGTCTCGCTCGGCCTCTTCGCCTGGCTGATGCAGCCGGGCCACTGGACGGACCGCGACCCGAACCTCAAGAACGACACCCTGCTGATCCTCGACATCGTCATGCTGGTCTCGATCGGTCTGATCGAGCTCTTCCGCACGATGAACGTCCTGTCGAACGCGCACGCCACGCTCGTCGCCCGGGACCCGGTGCCGGTCGTGCCCGAGTCCGGCACCAGGGTCGCCTTCCTCACCTCCTTCGTGCCGGGCAAGGAGCCCCTGGAGATGGTGACGAAGACCCTGGAGGCGGCGGTGCGCATCCGGCACCGCGGACTGATGCACGTCTGGCTGCTCGACGAGGGCGACGACCCCGCGGTCAAGGAGGTCTGCGCCCGGCTCGGTGTGCACCACTTCTCCCGCAAGGGTGTCGCGCACTGGAACCAGGCCAAGGGACCGCACCGTGCCAAGACCAAGCACGGCAATTACAACGCCTGGCTCGACGCGCACGGCGGCGACTACGACTTCTTCGCCTCCGTCGACACCGACCACGTACCGCTGCCCAACTACCTGGAGCGGATGCTCGGCTACTTCCGCGACCCGGACATCGGCTTCGTCATCGGCCCGCAGGTGTACGGGAACTACGACACGTTCGTCACGAAGGCGGCCGAGTCCCAGCAGTTCCTCTTCCACGCCCTGATCCAGCGCGCGGGCAACCGCTACGGCGCCCCGATGTTCGTCGGCACGAGCAACGCCGTACGGATCACCGCCCTCAAGCAGATCGGCGGCCTGTACGACTCGATCACCGAGGACATGGCCACCGGCTTCGAGATCCACCGCCACCGCAACCCGGTCACCGGCCGCAAGTGGCGCTCGGTCTACACCCCGGACGTGCTGGCCGTCGGCGAGGGCCCGACCGCGTGGACGGACTTCTTCACCCAGCAGCTGCGCTGGTCGCGCGGGACGTACGAGACGATCCTCAAGCAGTTCTGGAGAGGCTTCGGCACCATGCCCGCGGGCAAGCTCTTCAACTACACGATGATGATCATCTTCTATCCGATGTCGGCCCTGAACTGGATTCTCGCGGCGCTCAGTTGCGCGCTGTTCCTGGGCATGGGCGCCTCCGGCGTGCAGATCGACCCGACGATCTGGATGATGCTGTACGGCAACGCGTCCGCGCTCCAGATCGGTCTGTACATCTGGAACCGCCGCCACAACGTCTCGCCGCACGAGCCCGAGGGCTCCGGCGGACTGGCCGGCATGGTGATGTCCGCGCTCTCCGCCCCGATCTACGCCCGCTCCCTGATGGACGCGGCACTGCGCCGCAAGAGCTCGTTCGTGGTGACGCCCAAGGGTGACTCGTCCAGCCCGGACACCCTCTTCGGCACCTTCCGTATCCACCTGTTCTTCATCCTGGTCTTCGCCGGGTCCATCACCGCCTCGTTCTTCCTCGGCCACAGCCATCCCGCGATGCTGACCTGGGCGTCCCTGGCGCTGCTGATCACCGCGGCCCCGATCTTCGGCTGGCGGTACACGGTCCGCGCCGAGAAGAAGAAGCGCCGGAGCGGATCGCACCGCGGCGGCGGACCGTCGGCCCCCCGTCCGGAGCCGGCCGTTCCGGCGCAGACCGGTTTCCCCGGCAATGACCAGACCATGCAGATCGCCCTTGGGGGACGTAAGAAATGAAGTACCGTCCGAGCCGCCGTACGCGCCGCATGGCGATCAGTACGGCGGTGGTTCTCGCGCTCGCGGGAGCGAACGGGCCGTGGCTGTACCGCTTCAGCATCGAGCGCTATCACGAGTACGCGATCAACAAGCCGGAGTACAAGGCAGCCAACGGTCACTGGGACTTCCTGGACATCCCGTCCGAGTTCCGGATCAACACGATCCACGCGGCCCTGCTGCACACCGGCAAGGTGCTGCTCGTCGCGGGCTCCGGGAACAACCAGAAGAACTTCGACGCGAAGAGCTTCCGCTCGGTGCTGTGGGACCCGAAGACCAACGCCTTCAAGAACATACCCACGCCCAAGGACATGTTCTGTTCCGGTCACACCCAACTGCCGGACGGGAAGCTCCTCATAGCCGGCGGCACCAAACGGTACGAGAAGCTCAAGGGCGACGTCACCAAGGCCGGCGGCCTGATGATCGTCCACAACGAGGACCCGGACAAGCCGGTCACCCTGCCCGCGGGCACCCGGTTCACCGGCAAGGACAACGGCAAGACGTTCGTCTCCAAGGACCCGGTGCTGATCGAGAAGGCCACCAAGGTCTTCGACAAGAACACCGGCGCCTTCCTGCGCAACGACCCCGGTCTCGGCCGGATCTACGTCGAGGCCCAGAAGTCCGGTACGAAGCACGAGACGGGCACCGAGGACAACTACCGGATCGCGGGCCTGTCCGGCTCCGACACCCGCAACGTCTACGGGATCGCCCAGAAACTCGCCCTGGACAAGAAGGACTTCCAGGGCATCAGGGAAGCCTTCGAGTTCGACCCGGTCGCGGAGAAGTACATCACCGTCGACCCGATGAACGAGGCCCGCTGGTACCCGACGCTGACCACGCTCAAGGACGGCAAGGTCCTCGCCCTCTCCGGTCTGGACGAGATCGGGCAGATCGTGCCCGGCAAGGACGAGGTCTACGACCCGGAGACGAAGACGTGGGAGTACACCGGCATCGTCCGGAAGTTCCCCACCTACCCCGCGGTCTTCCTCCTCAACGACGGCAAGCTCTTCTACTCCGGCTCCAACGCCGGATACGGGCCGGCCGACGTCGGCCGCGCCCCCGGCGTCTGGGACCTGGCGACCAACAAGTTCACGAAGATCCCCGGGCTCAGCGACCCGGACAAGCTGGAGACCTCGGCGACCGTACGGCTGCCCCCGGCCCAGGACGAGAAGTTCATGGTGATCGGCGGCGGCGGGGTGGGCGAGTCCGAGGAGTCCAGCGAGAAGTCCCGGCTGGTCGACCTCGGGCAGAAGAAGCCGCGTTTCGCCGATGGCGCGTCCCTGGCCGAGGGCACCCGCTACCCCAGCGCCTCCCTGCTGCCCGACGACTCCCTGCTGGTCACCGGCGGCTCCAACGACTACCGCGGGCGCGGCGGTTCGGATGTGCTCCAGGCCCGGCTGTACGACGCGAAGTCCGACGCGTACGAGCGGGTCGCGGACCCGGCGGTGGGGCGCAACTACCACTCCGGCTCGGTGCTGCTGCCGGACGGCCGGGTCATGATCTTCGGCTCGGACTCGCTCTACTCGGACAAGGCCAACACCCGTCCCGGCACGTTCGAGCAGCGCATCGAGATCTATACCCCGCCCTATCTGTACCGCGACTCGCGGCCGGAGCTGACGGCCGGGCCGGCGAGCATCGCCCGCGGCGGCAAGGGGCTGTTCACCACCCGGCACGCGTCGTCGATCACCTCGGCGAAGCTGATGCGGCCCAGCGCGGTCACCCATGTCACGGACACGGACCAGCGGTCGGTGGCCCTGGAGCTGGAGAAGTCGGCGGACGGGATCACGGTGAAGGTGCCCAGGAACCGGGCGCTCGTGCCATCGGGCTGGTACATGCTGTTCGTCACCGACGACAAGGGCACCCCGTCCGAGGGGACGTGGGTGGAGGTACCGGAGTGAGCCCGGCCGGAGACTGAGCCCGACCGGAGATCGAGGGCATCCGGTGAGGTGAGGGCGACGGCTGCCGGGCGCGGCCTTCGCCCTCACCTCACCGGACGGGCCTGAGTGACGGGCTTGAGTGACGGGCCTGCGTCACGGGCCAGCGTTACGGGCCAGCCCCAAGGCGTACTCCGGCCACCAGGCCCCCGCCTTCGGGCCGCCCCTGCAGTCGCCGTCCGACTCCCCCGGACGCTTGATCCAGAGGTAGGCGTCGACCAGGTCGTCGCCGGTCCGCGTGGTCGGGGGCTCGCCCAGCGCGCGGCCCGGCGGGTTGCACCAGCTCTCCGCGGGGTCGCCGCCGCGGTAGGGGCCGTTGCCGTTGCGGCTGGTGTCGATGACGAACGGCTTGTTGCCGACCTTCGCCGAGAGCCGCTTGCCGAAGTCGGTGCTGGCGGCGGTGGCCTGGTAGTTGGAGACGTTGACCGCGAAGCCGTCGGCATCCGCGATGCCCGCCCGCTGGAGCGGCTGGAACAGCGCGTCGGGGGACTGCCAGCCCGCGTTGCCCGCGTCCACGTAGACCGAGGTGCCGGGCTGCCGCTTCAGCCGCTGGACCGCCCCCTTCAGCAGGTCGTAGCGCTCCTCGTGGAACTGCTGGGGCGTGCAGCCGTCGACCAGGTGCAGCAGGGCGTCGGGCTCCAGGATCACCGTGGCCCGGCGGTCGCCGATGCCCTTGGCGACACTGTCCAGCCAGGCGCGGTACGCGTTGCCGTCGGCGGCGCCGCCCTTGGAGAACTGGCCGCAGTCGCGGTGCGGGATGTTGTAGAGGACCAGCAGGGCGTCCCGGTCGGCCTTCGCGGCCGCCTCGGTGAAGCCCTTCGCCTCGCCCTCGGGATTGTCCGTGCCGATCCACTCGCCGACCGGCTGCCGCGCGATCCTCCTGATCAGGCCGGCCTTCTCGCTGTCGCCGTCCTCGGTGTAGTCGGCGACCTGCCGGGCCGCGTTCCCGTCGGGGTTGACCCAGAACGGGTCCTTGTCCTTGGGCTGCTGCTCGACGGCCGCCGGGCCGCCCTTGTCGCCGTCGTCGGACGATGAGCATCCCGCCAGCAGCAGGACGGCGCCGACCGCGGCCGCCGTACCGCTCCGCAGGCCCGTTCGCGCGCGAGCGCCCGTCCCGGACCGGCCGGTGTAACTGCCGTACATCCACTCCCCCTTGGGTGCACTGCCTGCACTGTTCTCACTGCCTGCACCGATGTACTGCCGGTCCGATCCATCCTGACACAGCGGTCCGGGCGCTCATGAGGCCGCCTGCCGGACGCGGCCGGCTGCTCCGGCCCTCGCCCCGGCCGCTTTCCCGGCCTTCTCGGCGGCCTTCTCCCCGGTCAGATAGGCGGAGACCACCACGTTCGCCGTGTACGAGCGCGTCCGGTGGTCGTACGTGCCCCCGCAGGTGATCAGCCGGAGCTCCGCCCGGCCGTCCTCGCGCGGTCCGTACGCCTTCTGCGCGTCGAAGCGTTCCCGGGTGAAGACCTGGACGTCGTCGATGGTGAACTCGGCGACCGTGCCGTCGGTCCTGGTCACCCGGACCTTCTCCCCCGGGCGGGCGGCGCTGAGCCCGTAGAACACGGCCGGTTTCGTCTCGGTGTCGACATGGCCGACGAAGAGCGCGGCACCCTCGGTGCCGGGCTCGGTGCCGCTGCCGTACCAGCCGACGGTCTGCGGCGTCTCGTACGGGGGCGGGTCGATCGCCCCCGCCCTGTCCAGGCCGCGCGGGACGACGGGTGCATCGATGCCCACGGACGGGATCTCCACGCTCCGCGGCGGCGCCCCGTCGAGGGGGTCGTGCGCCGGGGGCAGCGGGACGCCCAGGGGGCGCCCGACAGCGGCGACATCGCCGGTCGTCGGGGCCGAGTTGCCCCCGGGTCCGTCCCCGGCCTCGCGGCCCCAGAGCCAGAGGCCGAGCAGCAGGACGGCCCAGGCCACTCCGGTGAGCCACCGCCCGGTGCCTGCCGGGCGGTCCGAGGCGGACACCTCAGTCCGTGGCCGGGCGGCGGCGGCGCACGCTGCGGAAGGCGACGGCGACGGCCGCGACGGCGGCGAGCACCAGCCCGGTCACCGCGTGCCGGGTGCCCGGTCCGTCCGACTGGGCGGCCTGGTCGGCGAGGGTGGCGGTGCCACCGCCACCGGCCCTGACGGGCGCGACGGGAGAGGGCCGGCTGTGGTGCATGACGGTGAGGCTGCCGGTGGCCTTGCCCTTGCCGTCCTTGCAGGTCACCCAGACATCGTACGAGCGGGGCTCGGCGTCGGAGCGGATCCGGGCCTCGGCGAAGATGCCCTTCCCGTCGGCGGGGGCGAAGTGGACCTCGGAGACGAAGGCGTCGGAGTTGCCCTTGGCCGACCTGCCCTTGCCGCAGACGTCGGTCCGGAGTTCCACCTCCCCGCCCGGGGCGATCGTGGACGGGGTCACCGAGACCGAACCTCGGTCGTCGTTACCGGCCGGGGCGGTGTGGGCGGCCAGAGCGACGGGCGCGGGCAGGGCTATCGCCGCGACCGCCGCTGCGGCACAGAATGTGAGGGGCAGTGAACGCATCGTGAACCTCCTTCTGGAAGGTTCACGCGTGCGGCCGCTTTCCGCATCCGCACGCGCCCGGTCGGGCGACGGCGGACCGGTATCAGCGCAGGTCGACGAGGTCGACCAGATCGGCGATGGAGTCGACGACGGTGGACGGCCGGAAGGGGTAGCGGTCGATGTCGGCGAGGGAGGTGAGGCCGGTGAGGACCAGGAAGGTCTGCATGCCCGCCTCCAGACCCGCCAGGACATCGGTGTCCATCCGGTCGCCGATCATGGCGCTGGTCTCGGAGTGGGCGCCGATGGCGTTCAGTCCGGTCCGCATCATCAGCGGGTTGGGCTTGCCCGCGAAGTACGGGTCCTTGCCGGTGGCCTTGGTGATGAGAGCGGCGACGGAGCCGGTGGCGGGCAGCGGGCCCTCGGCGGACGGGCCGGTCTCGTCCGGGTTGGTGCAGATGAAGCGGGCGCCGCCGTTGATCAGCCGGATCGCCTTGGTCAGCGCCTCGAAGCTGTACGTACGGGTCTCGCCGAGCACCACGTAGTCCGGGTCGTGGTCGGTGAGGACGTACCCGATGTCGTGCAGCGCCGTGGTGAGCCCCGCCTCGCCGATGACGTACGCGGTGCCGCCGGGGCGCTGGTCGTCGAGGAACTGGGCGGTGGCCAGGGCGGAGGTCCAGATGTTCTGCACCGGTACGTCCAGGCCCATGCGCTTCAGCCGGGCGTGCAGGTCGCGTGCGGTGTAGATGGAGTTGTTGGTGAGGACGAGGAAGGGCAGCCCGGAATCCCGCAGCCGCTTGATGAAGGCGTCCGCACCGGGGATCGGCGTGCCCTCGTGGATGAGGACCCCGTCCATGTCGGTGAGCCAGGATTCGATCGGCTTGCGCTCTGCCATGTGACGGGACTCCTGCCGTACGTACGCTGTGCACACGAGGTGCCGGGACGCCGGCGGCACCGCGTTGTGCAGCGCCGACGTACCCGATTTTAGAGGGGTGCCGGTCCGCGGTCCGCCCGGCGGGCCCGGTCGGGGGCGTGGACCGCCGCACGGCCGACGGGAGCGCTCAACTCCCCGTCCGCCGACGAGGAGTTGAGCGCGGGTCCAGACCTGTTACACTTTTGTTATCTTCCACCGGTGGTCTGCGCCGGTGCGGTGGGCCCGCGGTCCGCGCGTGTGCGGGGCGCTCCGACGGCGGTCAGCTGCCCGTGGCCGACTTCCAGGCGTCCACGTAGTCGTCCAGGTTGGTGCCGATGTCCGACCAGTCCGGCTCGAAGATCTCCACGCCCTCCATCAGCTCGGTCAGCTCGACGGCGTTGGCGTCGGCCGCCTCGATGTCCTCGCGGGCGGCGAATCCGCCGCCGACCGCGCTGACGTCCTTCTGGGCCTGCTCGGAGAGCATGAAGTCGAGCAGCTTCTTGCCGTTGGCGCTGTGCGGGGCCTTGTCGACCAGACCCGCCGCGTACGGGAGGGCGAAGCTGGTGGGCTTGCCGTCGCCCTTCGCCGGGAACCAGATGCCGAGGTTGGGCATGTCCTTGGACTGGGCGAAGTTCATCTGGACGTCACCGTTGGCGGCGAGGAGTTCGCCCTTGTCCACCTTGGGGGCGAGCTTGCCGGTGGAGGCGGAGGGGCCGACGTTGTTGGTCTGGAGCTTCTTCAGGTACGCCATCGCCGGCTCCTGGCCGCCGAAGTCGTGCATCGCCTTGATGAGGACGGCCGTGCCGTCACCCGCGACGCCCGGGGTGGAGTACTGGACCTTCTCCTTGAACTTTCCGTCCAGCAGCTCCTCCCAGCTCTTCGGCGGGGTCTTCAGCTCCTTCTTGTTGTAGATGAAGCCGAAGTAGTTGTTGACGACGGAGGTCCACTTGTTGTCGGCCGCCTTGTCGGCGCCGTCGACCTGGTCGGCGCCGGCCGGCGCGTACGCCGTCAGCAGCCCCTTGGAGTCGGCCTGCTGGATGAAGGGCGGCAGCGTGACGAGCACATCGGCCTGGGTGTTGGACTTCTCGCGGACGGCGCGCTGCACCATCTCGCCGGAGCCGCCCTCCACGTACTTGACCTTGATGCCGGTCTTCTTCTCGAAGTCCTTGAAGACCTTGTCGTACCAGCCGTCGCCGTTCTCGCCCTTGAGGCCGTCGGCGCTGTAGACGGTGACGACCTTCTCGTCGGAGGCGGCCGAGGAGCCGCCGCAGGCGGAGAGGGTGACGGCGAGGGCGAGCGCCCCGGATACGGCGGCGATCGGCTTGAGGTGGCTCTTGCGCATGGGTGTCGTTCTCCTGGGAAAAAGTCGTGGCGTACGAGGAGGGGCCGCGGATCAGCGGTACGAGGCCCTGGTGCGGATGCGGGAGACGCCGAGCAGTACGAGCAGCGTCGTCCCCATCAGGACCACGGCGACCGCGGCTCCGGTGAAGAGCGAGCCACGGTCGGTGGCCGCGAAGATCTGCACCGGCAGCGGTGTCCAGTCGGGCGGGTAGAGCATCATCGTGGCGCTCAGCTCGCCCATGGACAGGGCGAAGCAGAGCCCCGCCGCCGCCGTCAGGGACGGCAGCAGGAGCGGCAGCCTGATCCGCCACAGGACGTACGAGGGGCGGGCGCCGAGGCTGGCCGCCGCCTGCTCGTACATCGGGTCAAGACGCACTATGGCGGCCGAAACCGACTGATAGGCAAACGCCGTGACAAGAACGGTGTGCGCGAGGATCACGATCCAGCGCGTTCCGTTGAGCAGGACCGGCGGCCGGCTGAACGCGACGAGCACCGCGAGGCCGACGACGACGGACGGCACGGCGACCGGCAGCATGAACAGCGCGTCCAGGAACCGCTTCCCCCGCTTGTGCAGCGAGGCGGCGGCCAGCGCGGCCCAGCTGCCGATGAGCAGGGCGAGGAGGCTGGCGGAGAGGGCGGTGACCAGGCTGGTGGTGAGTGCCTGGAGGGAGTCGCCGCTGGTGGCGGCGGCGTAGTGCTCGGTGGTGGGCCCGGAGGGGAAGGCGCCGGACCAGTTCGTGGTGAACGACGCGGCGACGATGACCAGCAGCGGCACCGCGAAGAGCGGGACGAAGAGCAGGAAGAAGACGGCCCAGGTGGCCCACTTCCCGGTTCGGCTATGCACCAACACGGCGGCTCACCATCCGATACAGGCTGTAGAGGCCGACGGAGATCGCGATGTTCACGACGGCGACGACACAGGCGGCCGGGTAGTCGGACTCCAGGATCGCCTTGCCGTAGACGAGCATCGGCAGCGTCGTGACGCCCTTCGCCCCGGTGAACAGCACGATCCCGAATTCGTTGAGGCACATCACCAGGACGAGGCTGCCGCCCGCGGCGAGCGCCGGGAGCGCCTCGGGGAGGATCACCTGCCGCACGATCCGGGCCGGCTTGGCGCCGAGCGAGGAGGCGACCTCCAACTGGGCGGTGTCCATCTGCGAGAACGCGGCGAGCAGGGGCCGCATCACGAAGGGCGTGAAGAACGTGATCTCGGCGAGCAGGACGCCCCAGGGTGTGGTGAGGAAGTGGAAGGGGCCGTCCGCGGTGCCGGTGACATCCGTCCAGATGCCGTTGGCCATGCCGACGCTGCCGTAGATGAAGAGCAGGGCGAGCGTGATCAGGAACGACGGGAAGGAGAGGAACACGTCGATGAACTTGGCGACCGCCTTGCCGCCGGGGAACGGCACGAAGGCGATGACCAGCGCGAGCACGAAGCCGAGAACGAGACATCCGACGGTCGAACCGACCGCGAGCCACACCGTGGTGGTGAGCGCGTCGCGGAAGGACCGGGAGGCGAAGACGTCGGCGTACGGGGTGAGGGAGATGCCGCCCTCGTCCGGGGAGAAGGACTGCTGGACCACGAGGGCCAGCGGGTAGAGGAAGACGAGCGCGAGGACGATGACGGGTGGCAGCGCCCACAGCATGCCCGTCCTGCGTTCGCGGACGATGCGGCTGCCGGACGGGCCCCGGCGGACGTCCTGGGCGGCGACGCTAGCCATGGACCCCTCCGGATATCGTCGCGCCCTCGGCCGCCGAACCGTCCTGGGGTCCGGCCGCCGGAGGGCTTTGGGCTCCGGCCGCCGCCCCGACCGGCAGCAGTACCGCGTCCTCGGCGGCGAAGTGCAGGGTGACCTTGTCGCCGAGGGCCGGGGTCTCACGCAGTTCGCGCAGGTCGGCCTTGACCCGGTGGCCGTCGATGTCGACGTACAGCCGGTGGGTGGAGCCGCGCCACTGGACCTCGGTGATGGCCCCGGTCAGGGCGTTGGGCCCGTCGCCGAGTCCGACCAGGTGGGGCCGGACGCAGAGGGTGGCGGTGACGCCGCTCGCGACCTGGCCGGTGGGCACGGCGAGGTGGTGACCGGCGAAGTCGACGCGGTCGGTGGTGTCGGTGACGGTGACCGGCAGCAGGTTGGCGTTGCCGACGAACGAGGCGGTGAACTCGGTGCGCGGGCGGCGGTACAGCTCCTGCGGGGTGCCGCAGTCCTGGAGCCGGGCCCGGTCCATCACGGCGATCCGGTCGGCGAGGGTGAGCGCCTCGACCTGGTCATGGGTGACGTACAGGATGGAGACGTCCGGCAACTCCCGGTGCAGCCGTGCCAGTTCGGCGAGCATGCCGGAGCGGAGCTGCGCGTCGAGCGCGGAGAGCGGTTCGTCGAGCAGCAGGACATCGGGGCGGATGGCGAGCGCGCGGGCGATGGCGACGCGCTGCTGCTGGCCGCCGGACAGTTCGCGCGGGTAGCGCGTGGCGTACGCGGCCATGCCGACGAGTTCGAGGGCCTCGGCGACCCGCTCGGGGATCTCGGACTTCGCCGTCTTGCGGGCCTTGAGCCCGAAGGCGACGTTGTCCTGGACCCGCATGTGCGGGAACAGCGCGTACTGCTGGACGACCATGCCGATGCCCCGCTTGTGCGGGGGCAGCCCGGTGACGTCGCGGTCGCCCAGGTACACCCGCCCGGAGGCCGGCCGGACGAATCCGGCGACGGCGCGCAGGGCGGTGGTCTTCCCGGAGCCGGAGGGGCCCAGGAGCGCCATGACCTCGCCGGGTTCGACGGTCAGGTCGAGCTGGTCGAGGACGACGTTCCCGCCGTACGCGACGCTGACCCGGTCGAACCTGATGCCGCCGCGCACGGCGTCCGCCCCGCCCGTCATGCCTCGGCCCGCGCGATCAGGTCCGGCAGCTCGGCGACCGACCCGAGGACGTGGGTGGCTCCGTGGCGGGTCAGCTGGTCCTTGTCGTGGGCGCCGGTGAGGACACCCGCGACGATCCCGGCGCCGGAGCGGACCCCGCTGAGCATGTCGTACGAGGTGTCCCCCGCGACGACGAGGCTCGTGACGTCGTCCACCGCGCCGGTGCGCAGGAACGCGGCGAGGACCATGTCGGGGTAGGGGCGGCCACGGCCACCGGCGTCGGCGGGGCAGAGCGTCAGCGCGACGAGGTCCTGCCAGCCGAGGGCGGCGAGGATCGCGTCCTGGGTGGTGCGGGCGAAGCCGGTGGACAGGACCACGGTCCGGCCCTCGGCCGTGAGGCGTTCGATGGCTTCGCGGGCGCCGGGGACGGGGGCGATACGGCCGCCGTCCACGAGTTCGCCGTACGCCTCCTCGAAGGCGAGGTTGGCCTGCTGGGCCTTGTCCTCGTCGCCGAAGAGGTGGCGGAAGACGGAGATCTTGGACTCGCCCATGGTGGCGCGGACGTAGTCGAGCTTGGCCGCGTGGTCGGCGGAGCCGGGGATCACGCCGAGGCGCCCGGCGGCGGTGGCGAAGGCCTGCTCGACGAGGCCGCCGTCGATGACGGTGGTGCCGGCCATGTCGAGGACGACGAGGTTCAGGGGGGTTAGGGGTACCAGGGGGGTCAGGGGGGTCTTCGCGCCCTGCGGGTCCTGCTGGTTCTGCGGGGCCTGAGTGTTCTGCGGGGGCTGCGGGGCCTGCGGGCCCTGGGGGTTGTGCGTGGTCATGGTGTTCACCAGCCCAGTTCGTTGGCGGTCGTTTCGGCGATGGCGGGCGAGCAGGTCATGCCGCGTCCGCCGGGCCCGGTGACCAGCCAGACGCCGTCGCGCACCTGCTGGCGGTGGACGACGCGGCTGGTGTCGGTGCACTGGGCGTAGACCCCGGCCCAGCGGTGCCGCACGCGCGGCAGCGGGCGGCCGAGGAAGGACTCGACGACCCGGGTGAGGTGCTCGTAGGGCTCCTCGACCGTGTCGAAGGCGAAGGGGTGCTCGTACTCGTGGGTGTCGCCGATGGTCAGTCCGCCGTCGCGGCGCTGCACCATCAGCAGCTGCATCCGGTGCTCGGCGGCGGTCGGGTCCTGGGCCTGTCCGGCGTTGAGCGCGTCCAGTGCCCCGCCCCGGTACGCCGGGTAGTAGCGGAAGCTGTCGGCGTCGGCGACGGAGGTGGTGAGCGCCTCGCCGAGCGGGTCGGTCTGCATCATCTGGAGGCGGACACGGCGCACGGGGAGGGCGGGTCCGGCCAGCTCGCGGACGAGGCCGCCGAGCCAGGCGCCGGTCGCCAGGATGACGGCGTCACCGGTGTGGATGTCACCGTGGTCGTCGCGCACGGAGGCGGTACCGACCACCTCGCGGACCTCGCGGCCCCCCAGGAACGTATAGCGCCCGGAGGCCAACAGGGATTCTTTCAGGGCGAGTTGGGCGGTGCGCGGCTCGACGGCCGCGTCGCGCTCGCACCACAGGGCGGCGGTGAAGGTGCCGCGCAGGGCGGGGTTGACCGCGCGCGCCTCGGCGGCGGTGAGCAGCTTGTAGCCGCGGGCCGCCGCATCGGGCCTGGCGACGGCCGCCTCGGCGACGGCGGTCTCCAGCTCGTTGCGCAGGGGGGTGAGCGAGCCGCAGGCCCGGAAGCCCAGGTCCGGGACCCGCTCCCCGATCTCCTGCCACAGCTCACGGGCGCGGAGCGCGGTCTCCAGCTCCTCGCCACCGGCCCGCCCGCTGACCCATATCTGTCCGAAATTCCGGAGCGACGCTCCGCGTGCCTCGCTCTCGCGCTCGATCTGTACGACCTCGTGGCCGCGGTTCACTGCGTGCCAGGCGTGCATGGTTCCCACCACGCCGGCTCCTACGACGATGACTCTCACGACGGCAACGCTCCTCGGAGCGGGTGGCCCGTACGGATCCGTACGGCAACGGGACGGTGAACGACCACCCAAGCTTGGCCTAGACCTGTTATGTTCCCGTTATCGACGTGAGTCGATCGCGTCGACTGCCGCGCGCGAGCGGCAGGTCAGCCGCGGCGGCCCAGGTGGGCGGTGAAGGAGAACCGGTCGCCGCGGAACAGGGTCCGCACCCGCTCCAGCGGGCGGCCGTCCGTGTCCCGCGAGAGCCGGTGGAGCAGCAGCATCGGCAGGGCGGGCGGCGTACCGATCAGCAGTGCCTCGCGCGGGGTGGCCAGCACCGTCTCGATCCGCTCGTCCGCGTCCCCGAAGGAGACCCCGAGCCGGTCGTGGAGGTAGGCGTAGAAGGAGGAGTCCGGGTCGAACCCCGTGTCCAGTTCCGGGACGCGGGCGACGGAGACGTACGTGCTCTCCAGGCCGACCCGCTCGTCGTCGGCGAGCAGCACGCGCTCCAGGTGCCAGACGGGTTCGCCGCGCGGGACCCCGATCTCGGCCGCTATGGCCTCGGGGCAGGGGAAGCGGTCGAGGCCGATGAGATGACGGCCGGGCTGCCGGCCCTGGCGGCGGACGCCCTCGGTGTAGCTGGCCAGGGAGAGGGGCTGTTCCAGCTTGGGACCGGCGACGACGGTGCCCCGGCCCTGCCGTCGCAGCCGCCCCTCCAGCAGGAGTTCGCGCAGCGCCTGACGCACGGTCTCGCGCGACACCTCGTAGCGCAGGGCGAGTTCCCGCTCGGTGGGCAGCAGGCCCCCCTCGCCCAACTCGTCCACCAGGACGGAGATATGAGCCTTGACGGCGTAGTACTTGGGGATACGGCCGTGCTCCGGAATGCCGGAACGGATCGGTGCGCCAGGTGCCTGGTCGTTCAGGTAGTCCACGGCCCGATGGTGGCAGACACAGATGAACATCCCGGTGCCGGACGGCCGCGCGGCGCGGACCTGCGGATGCGCGGATGCGCGGATGCGCGGCGGGCTCAGTCCTGGCCGCGCCGGAGCCGACGGACCCGGACGACCATGGCCGACCCGCCGACGAACAGCGCACCGGCGGTGATCCCGGCCCAGGCCGTCAGGTCCTGCCCGGTGCGGGCGAGCTCGGGCAGGGGATTCCCGGCGGCGTCACGCAGCGGGGAGTCGGGGCGGGGCGCCGTACCGTCGGTGCCGGTCTCCGGGTCCGTACCCGTACCGGTGCCCGCTTCGGCGTCCCCGTCTCCGCCGGAGTCGCGCGGTTCGCCGCTGTCGAGGTCGCCCTCGACGATGCGGAAGGGGTAGTCCTCCGACTCCCCCACCCAGCCCCCGTCGCCCTTGTCCTTGCCCGCGCCCTTGCCGGTGGGGCTCCCAGGGTGGCGCTGGACGACGGCGGCGTTGGCGGTGACCCTGCCGGGCCGGGTGTCGGAGGTGAAAGCCATCCGGACCTGGACGGTGACGGTACGTCCGGCGGGGACGGTGAAGCCGGGGAACGCCTCGTCCGACTCACCGCCGCCGAAGACCCCGATCTGCTCGTCCCGGTCCGTGGTCTCCCAGGTGACCCGGTGTTCCGCGCCGGGTCCGGTGCCGTCGGAGAACTCCAGCTGGATCTGGTCCGCGGTCAGCTTCCGGTCCTGGTCGGTGAGGACCAGGACCGGGTGGATGGCGCGGCACGACTCGGAGGTGGTGTTGGTGAGATCGAGGTACCAGGTGCCGTAGCCGCCGCCGGAGGCGTAGGTGTCGGGGCCACCGTGGATCCGGGTGTCGATGGGGAAGTCCTTGGTGTCCGGGTCACCGCAGGCGGGCTGCTGGTCGGCGGGGAGGGACGCGGGGACGGCGGCGGGGGCGGTGGCGGGTACGGCCACCGGGACCGGCCGGGCGGCGGCCGGAGTGCCGCCGAGGAGGGCGGCGGGCACGGCGAGGCCCGCGGCCAGTCCGAAGGTGGTGAAGGCGCGGCCGTCGCGCAGCCGTGCGGGGGGATTGGGGGGCATAGGGGGACACCCTTTGCTGCTCGCGAACGACCGGGGCGGGGGCCACCGGCTGTGGACGGCGACGTTGCCACGCGCGGCGCGGATGGAGGCCGTCCCGCCCGTACACATGCGACGCGAACAGCGACGTTGCCACGCGCGCGCGGATGCGGGGCGGCGACATGCCGGGCCGTCGCCCGTACGGCCCCCGTGGAAGGTCAGCCGAAGGCCGGATCGGCGAGATCGAGGGTCAGCAGGTTGTGCCAGTCGTTGGTGAAGACGGCGGTCGTCCCTTCGTGGCGCACGCCGACGAAGGGGTTGGAACTCCACATGACGGCCACCCACCGCAAGGAGCGGTCGGCGTCGAGACGGGCGAGGTAGCCGACGTTGCCCATCCCGCTGCCGCCGCCGGACAGCCATCCCGATCCGTCCGGCAACGGGCTCTCGAAGTAGGGGTCCGCCTCGGTGATGCCCTCCTCCTCGATGACCCGCGCCAGGTCGACCGGCTCCCCCAGGCGAAAGGGGATCGGCTGCCCGGCGTCCGGGTGGTAGGCGCCGGGACCCTCCACATGCACCTCCAGGGCGGTGTCGTCCGGCCGGTACAGCGCGTCGCCGTACGGCATCTCCCCTGCCGCCCACAGCCGCTCGATCACTCCCACAACCCCGCCCCTCGGCCCGCTGTCGCTTCCGTCGTCCGGCGTCCGTCGTACGCCGTCCATCGGCAACCGGTCACCGGTCACCGGTCACCGGTCCGGTGACCGGTCATCCGTCACCGTCATAGGTCATGCGTCGCGCGTTCCGGACAGGTCCTGGCCGCCGGACGCCGGACCCATTCTCCCCACCCGCCCGAACAGCGGCGCGAGCACCAGTTGTGCGGCGCCCTCCGCGACCGGCCGGTCGCCTCCCCCGGCGACGGTGACCGGTACGGGCCGCCCGGTCCCGTCCCGCCGGGCGCGCTCCTCGATCACGGCACGCACCCCCCGTACGTACGCGTCCTCATCGGCGGCCACGGTGCGCCCGCCCAGCACCACCCGTTCGATGCCGAGCAGCCCGACCAGATTGGCGGCGCCGGTCCCCAGCACCCGTGCGGCCTCCGCCCGGTCGCCCCGGGCCTCGGCGGCGAGGCAGAGCACCTCGACGCAACCGCGCCCCCCGCAGCCGCACACGGGGCCGTCGAGCTGGAGGGTCTGGTGCCCGAACTCCCCGGCCCCGGTGCGTGTCCCCCGGTGCAGCTCCCCGCCCAGCACGAGCCCCGCGCCGAGCCCGGTCCCCAGGTGCAGGTAGGCGAAGTCGCCCGCGTCGGGCGCTCCCAGGGCGAGGCCGAGGGCGGCGGCGTTGGTGTCCTTGTCCACGACCACGGGCAGCCCGGTCCGCGCGGCGAGGGCGTCCCGCAGCGGGTACCCGTCCCACTGCGGGAACCCCGTGACGCGGTGCAGCACCCCGTCGCGGTGGTCCAGGGGGCCGGGCAGGGCCACGCCCACCCCGAGCATCCGCCGCTCCGGCGCGCCGGCGCCCGTCTCCCGTACCGCGTCCACCCCCCGGCCCGTGGACACCTCCCGTACCGCGTCCGCCCCCCGGCCCGTGGACACCTCCCGCATCGCGCACACCTCCCGTACCGCGTCCGCCGCGTCCGTGAGTACCTGCCCGGCCGGGGCTCCGAGGTCCAGCGGCGCCTTCCGCGCGGCCACCGCCGTACCGGTGAGGTCGACCAGGACGGCGGTCAGTTCATCGCGGTCCAGGTGCAGCCCGACCGCGAATCCCGCCTCCGGGACCAGGCGCAGCAGGGTGCGGGGCTTGCCGCCCGTGGAGGCGCGGTGGCCCGCCCCGGCGACGAGGCCCTCCGCCCGCAGCCGGGCGGTGATCTTGCTGACCGCCTGCGGGGTGAGCCCGGTGCGCTCGGCGAGTTCGAGGCGGCTGATGCCGTCCCCGCCCGCCGCCCGCAGCAGGTCCAGCACCAGCGCGGCGTTGTGGTGGCGCAGCGTCGGAAGGTTGGCCCCGGCTCCGTTCCTGGTATCGCTCCTGTTCACCACCCCATTGTCTCCGACGCTTGCACTTTGGCAACAGCGTTGCTTAAGTGGAATGCATGACTGCCCACGCTCCCCTTCGCGTCGCACTCGTCGGCTACGGTCTGGCCGGCTCCGTCTTCCACGCCCCGCTGATCGCCGCGACCGGGGGCCTGGTCCTCGACACGGTCGTCACGTCGAACGAGGAGCGGCAGGCGCAGGCCCGCGCCGAGTTCCCCGAGGTCCGGTTCGCCGCCTCGCCCGAGGAGCTCTGGGCGCGGGCGGACGAGCTGGACCTGGTCGTGATCGCCACCCCGAACAAGACCCATGTCCCGATCGCGAGGGCCGCGCTCACGGCGGGTCTGCCGGTGGTCGTGGACAAGCCGCTGGCCGGCAGCGCCGTCGAGGCACGGGAGCTGGCCGCGCTGGCGAAGGAGCGCGGGCTGCTGCTCTCGGTCTTCCAGAACCGCCGCTGGGACAACGACTTCCGTACGCTCGCGGCGCTGATCTCCGACGGCGAGCTGGGCGAGGTGCAGCGCTTCGAGTCCCGCTTCGAGCGGTGGCGTCCGCACCCCAAGGGCGGCTGGCGCGAGTCGGGCGATCCGGAGGAGATCGGCGGGCTGCTGTACGACCTGGGCAGCCATGTGGTCGACCAGGCCCTCTTCCTGTTCGGCCCGGCCGTGCAGGTGTACGCGGAGGCCGACGTACGCCGTCCGGGTGCGGCCGCCGACGACGACACGTTCCTGGCGATCACGCATGCGAACGGGGTCCGCTCGCATCTGTACGTCAGTGCCACCGCGGCCCAGCTCGGCCCGCGGTTCCGGGTGCTCGGCTCGGAGGCCGGTTATGTGAAGTACGGGCTGGACCCGCAGGAGGCCGCCCTGCGCGCGGGCCTGCGCCCGGCCGCCGGGGAGCCCTGGGGCGAGGAGCCCGAGGAGCTGTGGGGCCGCATCGGCTCCGGTGAGTCCCCGCTGACGGGCGGCGGCGCCCCGGTCCGTACGCTGCCGGGCGACTACCCCGCGTACTACGCCGCCGTGGCCGCCGCCGTACGCGGCACGGGCCCGAACCCGGTGACCGCGCTTCAGGCCGCCGCCGCGCTGGACGTCCTGGAGGCCGCCCGCCGTTCGGCCCGCGAGGGCGTCTCCGTGACCCTGCTGCCGCACCACGACGAGAACGCGTTCACCGACGAGGAGCGACGCTCATGAGCCACAGGGCTCCGACCATTTCGGAACTCATCTCCCAGGAGCGCAGCCTGACGCTGCCGCACTTCGGGTACGACGACGCGTACGCGCTCGGCGGCCTCCTGGTCTCCCTGGCACGCGAGCGGCACGCCCCGGTCGCGATCGACATCCGGCGCGGCGCCCAGCAGCTCTTCCATGCCGCGCTGCCCGGTTCCAGCGCGGACAACGACGCGTGGATCGACCGCAAGCGCAGGGTGGTCGAGCGGTACGGCGAGAGCTCCTACCTGGTCGGCACGCGGTTCCGGGCGAAGGGAACGACGTTCGAGGAGTCCTCGCGGCTGGACCCGGACAGGTACGCCGCGCACGGCGGTTCGTTCCCGATCTCGGTCGAGGGCGCGGGCGTGATCGGCTCGGTCACGGTCTCCGGCCTGCCCCAGGCCGAGGACCACGCGCTGGTGGTCGAGGCGCTGGAGCAGTTCGCCGCGACGCTGGGTGCCTGAGACAGCGCAGGCACAGGAGCTCGGGCAGGAGCCCGGGCAGGAGCAGGAGCCCGGGCAGGAGCAGGAGCCCGGGCAGGAGCAGGAGCCCGGGCAGGAGCAGGAGCCCGGGCAGGAGCAGGAGCCCGGGCAGGGACAGGGGCGGACGCGGGGGCGGGACGCCGCGACACGCGGTGCCCCGCCCCTGCCGTACTCACCCGTCGATCAGCGGATCAGGCGTCCTTCAGCTCCTGCCGCTGCCGTCCGAGCCCCTCGATCTCCAGCTTCACGACGTCACCCGCCCTGAGGTAGGGCTTCGGATCGGGCTGCCCCAGGGCGACCCCGGCCGGCGTACCGGTGTTGATCACATCGCCCGGGTACAGCGTCATGAACTGGCTGAGATAGCGGACCACCTCGCCGACCGGGAAGATCTGGTCGGCGGTGGTGCCGTTCTGCTTCAGCTCGCCGTTGACCCAGAGCCGCAGCGGAAGTGCCTGCGGGTCGGGCACCTCGTCGGCCGTCACCAGCCAGGGGCCCAGCGGGTTGAACGTCTCGCAGTTCTTGCCCTTGTCCCAGGTGCCGCCGCGCTCGATCTGGAACTCGCGCTCGGAGACGTCGTGCGCCGTGGCGTAACCGGCGACGTGTCCGAGCGCCTCCTCGGCGGAGTCCAGATAGCGGGCGGTGCGCCCGATGACGACGGCGAGCTCGACCTCCCAGTCCGTCTTGCGGCTCCCGCGCGGCACCAGCACGGTGTCCTCGGGCCCCACGACGGTGTCCGGCGCCTTGAAGAACAGGATCGGTTCGGCGGGGATCGCCGCGCCGGTCTCGGTGGCGTGGTCGTGGTAGTTCAGCCCGATGCACACGATCTTGCCGATCCGGCCGAGCGGCGGGCCGACCCGCAGCCCTTCCGCGTCCAGTGCGGGCAGTCCGTCGGGGGCCGCCGCGGCGGCCCGTACCCGGGCGAGTGCCGACGCGTCGGCGAGCAGGTCCCCGTCGATGTCGGGGACGAGCCCCGACAGGTCGCGCAGGGTCCCGTCACGGTCAAGAAGCGCGGGGCGTTCCGCGCCCGCCGTACCGACTCGAAGCAGCTTCAACGGTCCAACTCCCCTTGGTCGAGATCGAGCCCGTCGATGGGTTGCGGCCAGCGAAAGGCTTGGCCGATCCTCCAAGACATCGGATCACCCCGCAAGACCCTGTTCACACACTGGACCGGCGCACTCGCCCGGTGCCCTCCCGGTCGGTCCTACATCGGGGTGGCCAGGGCGGCACCGGTGGCCGGCATGTCGCGGTAGAGGTAGGCCCTCTCCAGCGCGGTCCAGGTGGTGCTCGTGACCACGTACAGGGCGGCGGCGAGCGGAACGACCGCCACGGTGAACAGCGTCGCGAAGGACATCAGCGGCATCAGCTTGGTCATCGCCCCCATGCCGGGTACCGGCTGCCCGTCGGGGCCGGTGGCGGGCGTCATCGGGTTCGCGGCCATCTGGCGCTTCGTCCGGCCGTAGTTGAAGGTGGCGACCGCCGCGACGATCGCGAAG
>NZ_LWLE01000023.1:403397-613123 GCF_001905125.1 Streptomyces sp. TSRI0281
GCGAAGAGCCCCAGGTAGACCAGGCCCCGCCCGCCGAACACCCCGCCGTCCGCGAGCGCGTCGTGCCAGCGGTCGTTCAGGGGCGCCCCGAGGAGGTTGTGACCGAGGAGCGCGTTGGGGTCGCCGCCGATGCTCCGGCTGGAGAACAGGTGGTACAGCAGGAAGAACGCGGGCATCTGGAGCAGGCTCGGCAGGCAGCCGGAGAGCGGTGAGACCTTCTCCTCGGCGTGCAGCTCCATCAGGGCCTTCTGCATCCGCTCGGGGTTCTTGCCGTGCTTCTTGCGCAGGGCCGCGATCTGCGGCTGGAGCTTGGTCCGCGCCTTCTGCCCGCGCGCCGCGGCCCGCGACAGGGGGTGCACGGCGAGCCGTACGAGGGCGGTGAACAGGACGATCGCGGCGGCGGTGGCCGCGCCCTGGAAGAACGGCTGGAGCAGATCGGCCAGCGAGCCGACCAGGCTCGCGAAGGCGGACATGAAGGCGGACATGGGTGAGCCCTCCGGGGGTCTCGTCGTGCCGGGAAGAGAACGAACTCGGCATGACGACCCGCGCGGGGTGCGTGCTTTACGGAAGAGAGGAGAGCAAGCCCTACGCGGCGGCCGTCAGGAGGGCGCGGCCGGGAGCTCGGGGCCGGGTGCGGCCCCTTGCGTCGGGGTCCCGTTGGGGCAGGAACGCGGTGCGTTTCTCGCGGTCCCTGATGGCGGTCCGGACCCGGGTGCGGGGCACCGGGGCGGCACATCGGGCGCTGATGACGGAGCAGGCGAGGAGCGCGGAGCCCGCCGCGGCGGTGGCGGCGAGCGCGACGGCGGCGGAGAGGCTGCCGCCCTCGGCGAGGAGGACCTCGGTGAGGAAGAGGACCACGAGCCCGACGGGCCGGAGCAGCCGGGCGAAGGCGCCGCTCAGACGGTTCGCGTCACGCATGGCCCCTCCTCGCTCGGCTCCGCCGGCCGGGTGTCCGGCCGGTGTCCGTCCTGTCGTTCCGCTCATCGGTCTCAACGGTCTCATCGGTTCGGACGCGCGTGCGCGCATCCGTCCCTCCGTTCGTTATACACGATGGCCCCCGTCACACCGGAGCCGTGCGGGTGTTCACGCCCGCACCGTACGGGGGACCGGCTCCTCGATCTCGTCCTTCGCCAGCACCTCGTCATCGGGCCGCTCGTCCTCGTCGCGCGCCCCCGCGAACGTCACGGCCAGCGCGACGACGAGGTTCGCGGCGAGCGCGACCAGCCCGGCGTTCACCCCCCACACCGGATCGTTCCCGCTGAAGACGAGCACGCAGACCACGGCCACGCCGACGACCAGCCCGCTGAACGCCCCCCGGAAGGTCAGCCTCCGCCACACCAGCGCCAGCAGCACCATGGGCAGGAGCTGCGCCATCCCCTCGTACGAGATGAGCGAGAGCCGTACGAGCGTGTTCGGCGCGGTGTACGTGAGCAGCAGCGCCAGGCTGCCCGCCACCACGACGACGACCTGTGCGGCGCCCTTCTGCCGTTGCTCCCAGCGGGGCACGAGCGAGAGCACGCTGCGCCCCCACATCGTGCCGATGACCAGCATGAAGACGGCCATGGGCACGATCGAGGACAGTGCTGCCGCGACGCCGATGATCCCGACCGCCCAGGCGGGCAGGGAGTCCACGACCAGCTTGAAGAGCGCGAGGTTCGATTCCGCGCCGACGAGCCCCGGCACCACGAACAGGGCGGCCATGCCGAGCAGCATCGGGACGAACAGGAGGATGTTGTAGGCGGGCAGATACATCGCGTTGCGGCGCAGGGCGTCCGCGTTCCGGGCGCCCAGGTACCCGGCGACGGTGGTCGGGAAGATGACCACGGTCAGCGAGTTCAGGAACGACGTGCTGATGAACCAGGCCTGTCCCAGTCCGCTGTCACCGTGGCCGGGGAAGGTCAGCCACTCGCTCTTCTCGGTGACGAGCCGGTCGAGGAAGGGCCCGTAGCCGTCGAAGTAGTGCATCGGTACGTAGAGGGCGAGGAACCCCAGCGTGGCGATGACGAGGATGTCCTTCAGCACGGACACCCACGCGCTGCCGCGCAGCCCGCTCACCACGACGAAGCCGGTGGTGACGGCGAAGGCGACGAAGTAGGCCCAGTTCAGGCTGATCGCCCCGTACGAGATGGTCGAGACGACGATCCCCATGCCGGTGATCTGGAGCTGGATGTACGGCAGCAGGAAGGCGGTGGCCAGCACCGCGACCACCGCGCCGAGCCAGGGCCGCCCGAAGCGGTGCGCCACCATGTCGGTGATCCCGACGAGACCGTGCTTGCGCGCGTACGCCCAGAGCATCGGGCCGACGACATAGCCGATGGCATATCCGCAGGACATGTACGCGACGACGTACAGGACGGGCGCCCCGTAGTTGTATCCCCAGCCCGCGGCGCCCAGGTAGCTGAAGCTGGTGTAGCCCTCGCCCGCCATCAGCACCCAGATGAAGACGGGGCCGAGGCTGCGGCCGCCGACCGACCACTCGGCGAGACCACCCGTGCCGCCGCCACGCCCGCGCATGGCGAGCAGTCCGAGGGCGACGGTCGCGACCATGAAGACGGCGAAGACGGAGGTCGCCACGGCGGCGTTCACCGGCGGTCCCCCCGCCTGGTCAGCCACACCGCGACGGGAGTCAGCAGGGTCGCCCCGAGCAGCCACACGAAGAGGAACGGCAGCCCGAACACCACGGGGCTGACCCGGTTCACGAAGGGCAGCGCCCCCAGGTACAGCACATAGGGGACCAGCAGCCACAACAACTGGGGACGTGTCTTGAGCACTCTGAGCACGCAGGGACCCTACCCGCGGCCCCCGCCGCTACCCCCGCCCTGCCGCTACCCCCGCCCTGCCGCCGCCCCCGGGCCCCGCCGCTACTTCGGGCGCGTCGCGGTGAGCTTGCCCCACACGATGAGCCGGTAGCGGGAGGTGAACTCGGGCGTGCATGTCGTCAGCGTCAGGTAGTGCCCCGGCGCGCTGTACCCGGCCGAGGTGCGCACGTTGCTGCGCGGCACGGTGGCGATGACCCCGCTGTCCGACGGCGTCGTCCGCGCGAGACTCTTGTCGACGGCGTACATGTAGACGGCTTCGCGGGTCTCGACGGTGATCGGGTCGCCGCGGCGCAGCCGGTCGATGCGGCGGAAGGGTTCGCCGTGGGTGTTGCGGTGCCCGGCGAGCGCGAAGTTGCCGGCCTGTCCGGGCTGCGCGGTGCGCGGGTAGTGCCCGACGTATCCCTTGTCGAGGACGCCGTACTTGCTGATGCCCTGGGCGACGGGTGCGGTGAGGCCGATGCGCGGGATGCGCAGGACGGCGTACGCCTGGTCCCAGCGCGGGGCGGAGGACGCGGAGTCGCGCGGGGCGCCCTCGCGCCGTGCGCCCGGGGAGGTGTCGGGTGAGGTGCCCGTCGACGTGTCCGGCGCGGGCGGGGTTCCGGGGTCCGTACCGGCCGGGTCCGATGTCCCGCCCCAGCCCCGCTGGAGGGCCCGCACCTCGCTCTCGGCGCTCTCGCGGGCCTGCCGGTTGGTCCACCACAGCTGATGGGAGACGAGGAGCAGCAGCACGACGCCGACGGTGATCACCAGCTCGGCGCCGGTCCACAGGCCGCGCACAGCCGCCCGCCGTGCGCTCCGGCGCCCGTTCCGCCGCCCGTTCCGGCGCCCGTTCTTCCGCGGGCTCCACCGCCCGTGCCACCGCGCGTTCCGCCACGCGGCGGCCCGTGGCCGTCCCCGCGCGTTCCCCTGCACCACGACCGGTATCCGCTCCCGCACGGGCCGCACGATAAGGGCAATCCCCGTAACCCACCAGGGTTCTCCCCGTCCTCCCTCCCGTTGCCGTACAGCAGTACCGTGTGGTTCATGCGCCCCGACACGCCTGCCGACCACACCACCGAAGCCGAGCGCCTGCTGCGCACCGCGGCGCAGTACCCCGAGGACCACGAACCGTTGATCCTCCAGGCCGCCGCCCACCTGGAGCTCGCCGGTGACCGCGCCCGCGCCAGCACCCTCTACGACGAACTGCTCGCCTCCCCCGACGCCGCGGTCGACAACCCGCACCTGGTCAAGGCCCTCAAGGCGGCCAACCTCTGGGAGTACGGGCACGAGGCCGAGGCCCGCGCGATCATCGACGGCATCCGCGCCGCGAGCCCCCCGGATGCGGCCCCGTGGGACATCGCCGCCCAGACCCTGGAAGCCCACGACGAGCTGGAATCGGCCCACGACCTCTTCTCGACCGCACTGAAGCTGCTGCTGTCGCCGGGCGAGGAAGTCCCGTACGCCACCCAGTCCCTGCTGACCGGACGCCATCGTGTGCGCAGGCTGATGGGGGTCGAGCACGACCCGTGGGACGAGCTGGCCGACGCCCTGCACACGGCCACCGTGCCGCTCGACGAACTCCACGACCCCAAGCGTCTGTGGGCTCTCGGCTCCTCCGACCCCGGTGAGCTGCGGGCCGAGATCACCCGGCTCCGCTCCGAACTGGGCACCTACCGGACCGCGTTGTCCCGCCCCTTCCCGGTCGCCGTCCTGCACTGGACCGAGGCCGAGCTGCGCGAACTGCTCACCGCGTACCCGGTGTTGACGATCGAGTACGTCACCCACGCCGATCATCTGGACCGGTTGGAAGCCGCGTTGCGGGATCTGCACGCGACGGGCACCCCGAATCTGGGCATCGTCACGGGCACGGTCCCCTCGTACGAGGCGTTCGCCGCGTCGGAGGCCGCGTCCCCCGCCGATCCGGATCTGCTCCCCCAGTACGCCACGATCCTCGCGGCCCGCGGCCGTGCCGTGCCCTGGCCGCCGGCCCGCAGCGCGGCGTGCTGGTGCGGCTCGGGGAACCCGTACCGGGAGTGCCACGGGCGCGCCTGACCCACGGGCGCCCGCCCCCTGGCACCTCGGCACGGGACGTCACTGCGCGGGGCGCGGGATAAGGGGCTCGCATCGCGCGGCGCGCATGACGGATCACGCACCGCGCGGCGCGCATCACGCATCACGCACCGCGCATCACGTGGCTCGCATCACGTGGCTCGCATGACACACCACGCATCACGCGGCCCGTACGACGGATCGCGCGGCCTCTACCGGCCCTCGAAGGCGACTTCGAGGGCCGCGTCGAGTTTCTCGGCCATCGCGTCGATGTCGGGCGAACCGTCGGCCAGCAGTTCGTGCACCGCCGACTGGAGCACCTGCGTGAACGCCCCGTAGTACGGAGTACGAGGCCGCTGCACCGCCGTCTCCAGCGCCTCGCTCAGGGTCCGGGTGAACGCCGCGCGGTCGGACTCCGAAGGGATCTGCGCGCTGCCCTCCCCCGTCGCGGGCGCCCCCGGAGCGCTCCCGGCGGGCCGCAGGGCGGCGGCGACACCCGGCCAGCAGGGCCGGGACACCGCGGTGGGCTCATAGGCCGAGGTGCGGGTCGCGGCGAACCCCGCGTCGAGCAGGCAGCGTTCGCTCTCCGGCGAGGTCAGGAACTTGATCAGCGCGCGGGCGTTGTGCGCCCGGGGCGAGTCGGCGGAGACGGCGAGATTCTGGCCGCCGAGCACGGCATGGCCGGGCAGGGCCGTGACGGAGTACTGGTCGGGCTTCAGCCGGCTCTGCAACGACCCGTAGGCGTACGGCCAGTGGCGCAGGTACGCGACGTGACCGGCGGCGAAGTCGGCCAGCGTGGCGTTCTCGTCCGAGGAGAGCGCGGCGGGCAGCAGACGGTCGCTGTCGGTGTGCCGGAGCAGTTCGTTGAGCCCCTTCTTCAGTTCCTTCGGGTCGGACCGGTAGGTGCCGTCCTCCTTCACGAGTTCGACGCCGACGGCGGCGAACGCCTCGATGGTGTTGACGGTCAGCCCCTCGTACTGCCGCAGCTGGGTGGTCCAGCCCGCCTGGCCGCGCTCCCGGTCGAGGATGCCGTTGTCGAGGGTGGTGATGGAGGAGTAGAGGCTGTCCCAGGTCCAGTCGCCGTTGGGCATCCGGTCCTCGGTGATCCCGCCTCTCTTGAGCAGGTCGCGGCGGTAGTAGAGCAGCCCGACATCGCTGTTGAAGGGCCGGGCATAGGTACGGCCCTCCCACACGGTGGTGCCCCGTACCCGGGAGAGGAAGTCGGGGTCGGCGGATTCGTTGTCGGGCAGCGCCTGGATCAGGCCCGCATCGGCGAACTCGGGAATCCAGGTGATGTCGAGGTTGACCACGTCGTACACGGCGCTGCCGGACTGGAGGGCGCCGAGCAACTGGCTGCGCTGCTGGTCGGCGCCGCCCGGCAGCTCGACGAGCTTGGCCCGGAGGTTCGGCTCGTCCCGGTGCTGCCGGTTCCACTCCTCGATGAGCTGTTGCCGTACGCCGCCGGAACCGGTCACATCGAGCCCGCTGGCCACCACGATGGGCCCGACGGCCGTCGTACCGTCCGTCTTCCCGCTCGCGTCCGGGCCGGGGCCCGCGTCACCGGATTGCCCGGAGCAGGCCGGCGCGACGAGCGCGAGCAGAGCACCGATGGCGAGGGCGCGCAGGCGGCGCCGGTGGCGGGAGTGACGGGCGCGCGGACGCACGGCAGCGGGCGGGCGCACAACGGCAGCCGGGCGTGCGGTGGCGCGCAGGCGCGCGACGGCAGGCAGGCGCACGGTGGCAGCCAGGCGCACGACGGCGGGCAGGCGCACAGTGGCGGGCAGGCGCACAACGGCGGCCGGGCGTGCAGTGATGGGCAGGCCGAACGCGCCCGCAGCCCGTGCCGCGCGCTCCGTCCCGGTCCGCGCCACACTCTCCGTCCCCTTGTCCGCTGCGTTCCCCGTCCCCTGCTCCATCGCGCTCATTCCGCGTCCCCCGTACCGGTCTTGGCGACCTCGGCCGTCAGCTCCGTGGCGATTCCGTCCGACGGGTCCAGGCAGCGCCCCCCGGTCGCCTCGGCGAGCCGCTGATTCAGCTGCCCCGGCGCACAGCCCCCGTCGCGCAGGGAAACCGCGACCACACGGACGGGCGTGCCCTTCCCCGCGGCCTTCACCACCGCGTCGATGTCCTTCCGGGGCAGCCCGGCTGAGTCCTCGTCATCGGTGACGAGGACGAGGAGCCGCGGATCGGGGCCCGAAGCGCCCTCACGGAGCTCGGCCAGCGCGTCGGTCAGCCCAGCGACGATGTCCGCGTTCGCGTCCACGGCGCTCGCGGCTCCCACGGCCTGCTGCGCCTCGGTCAGTCCGTGCTGCCCGAACGACACCACGTCCGGATGGTCGTCCTTCTTCACCGGGGCGAGCGTCCACACCCCGTAGTGGTCCCGTATGCCGAGCGAGCGCATCGACCGGGTGACCAGCTCCTTGGCACGGCCCGGCCCGGACCAGACCCGGTTGTCGGCCATGGACGTCGAGTTGTCCAGCAGATAGAGCACCCGGCCGGGTCCGAGCGCCTGCCGGTAGTCGCGCAGGGCGTCGGCGACCGAAGCCGCGGACGCGGCAGGGGCCGAGTCCGGGACGTCGATGCTCACCGCCCCCTCGTTGGCGGGCGCGCGAAGCGGCGAGGCCGTACCGGGCGGCACCGGCTTGCCGTCCTCGACCCCGCGGAAACCGTCCTGCACGAAGATCGCCTGGGCGGCGTCGTCCTCCACCAGCCAGTCGTGGAAGTCCCGCACCGCCCGCTCGCGCGCCTTCTCGTCCCGGTCGGCATCCGCCCAGGTGACCCGGACGAACGGCAGATCCAGCACCGGTACGTCGGTGGGGTAGCGGGCGGTACGGCGCTGAAGGGTGTCGCTCGCGCAGGAGGGGCGGGTCCCCTGCCCCGAGACCTTGGGCGGCAGGTTGAACAGCGCCATGGTCTGCTCGGGCACCAGCACGGCGGCCCGGTCCTCCAGCTCGTTGCGGGTCCCGTCGGACAGCGCGCACATCAGTTCCTGCGCCGTGGTGGGCATCGGCCGGAGTTCGCCGGCCATCCCCGCCTCGATGACGGAGCGCTGCTCGGCGGAGGGCGAGGCGTAGAGAGCGGCCGTGGACAACAGGGCCCCGTCCGCCCCCTCCGGATCGGGCCGCAGCACCTGGATCGGCTTCTCCCCGTCCGGCCGGCCGGCCCGTAGCCCGGCGATGAGCGAGCCGAGCGGGGCGGGAGTCTGCGCATCGGCCGTCGCGGGCCCGCCGTCGGGGACGGCGAGCACCATCGGTGTGAAGGCCAGCGGTCCCATCGGATCGAGCGACACCGTCGCGCGTGCGGACCCGGTCTGCCCGGCCTCGGCCCGCACCGGGGTGCTCCCGGCCGCCGGGATCCAGATGTCGGGCTGTGCGCCGAGGTCGCGCTGGGGCCGCGGGCAGTCGCCGGACGCGGGGCACGACGGGAGCGGCGACTGCCACAGGGCGGCGGACTGGAACGCGGCCACGGCGTCGGTGGACTTACCCGCGTAGACGCCGATCCCGACGGTGCGACAGCCCTCCGCGTCACGGTTCACATAGGCGTCGGCGGCCTTCTGCACGGTCGGCCGGAGGTCGGGATCGACGAGGACGCGCAGCTCCATGGGCGGGGCGCAGCCGCCGGATTCGCCTCCCGGCGGTCCGTACAGGGCGACACAGAGGACCGTTCCGGCACCGAGCACCAGGGCGAGGGCGACGGCGGCGACGCGACTCGGCCCGAGGGCGCGCAGCCGCTGACGTACCCGGCCGAGGCCCCCGGCCGGCTCGGGTACCGCGGGCTCACCGGGTTCATCCGGCACCACGGGCTCGTCCGGCCCGACGACGGACCCGGGCCCACCCGGTTCATCCGGCGCCCCCGGCTCACCCGGTTCGTCCGACGCCCCCGGCCCGTCGTCCTCGGGCACCACGGGGGACGGTGGCCGGGGCTGCGGCTGCGCCGGTTCAGACTTCGCGCGCTCGCTCGCCGACGTGAGGGCGAGCAGGACGTCACCGCCCCGCAGACATTCCGTGGGAACCCACCGGTGACCGTCGACGGCTTTGAACGGCGCCATCTCCTTCCGTATCGCGGGAACGATCCGGGTGAAGCTCGCCGGTTCGTCGGCCACGGCCCAACGGGTCAGCAGCTTGTGGAGGGCGATGGTGAAGTCGGTGCCGTGGCTCGCGCCACCGGGCGGGATCTCCACCCCCGGTTCCGCCGCCATGAGAACGGCGAAGTTCTGATGGGCCTCCGGTGTGAAGTCGTGCGACGCGTTGCCCGCGAAGCAGCAGTCGAGGATCACGACGACCCGGTCGGCCTTCGCGTGGCACAGCTCGGCCATCACGACCGCGTGCCAGGACAGGGCGTCCACGAAGGGATGGCCCTGGTCCTGGGTGACGCGCGAGGGGCTGAACAGCAGATGCAGATCGCTGCCGTTGGTACGGACGATGCCGTGCCCGGCGAAGTACACGACGAGCAGCCCGGTCACCTCCTCCCGGGCAGACTGCAGCGCGGCATGCGCCTCAA
Organism: Streptomyces sp. TSRI0281; assembly: GCF_001905125.1. GTDB lineage: Bacteria > Actinomycetota > Actinomycetes > Streptomycetales > Streptomycetaceae > Streptomyces. The sequence continues at coordinate 412,745 of NZ_LWLE01000023.1, forward strand.
GCGGAGTCACCGGCCGCGCCGCCCCCGAACGCCCCTCCTCCTCATCGGAGGTGGGAAGGGTGAAGACATCGGCCCTGTCGAACACCCCGGAGGAGGGGTCGGTGAGCGCCTCGGCCATGAGCCGGAGGCTCTGCGCCACCGCGGGCAGGTCGATCTCGTGCTCGTACGAGTCCACGCCGATGAGCACGGCGCGATGTCGTTTGTCGCGGTTCTCCGCACTGCGGGTGTTGTACGGCGGCACGACGCCTATACCCCCTCGGGCCGGTCGTCGCCGTGCCCGGGTTGCCTCCCGCCGGGGGCCGGACCGCCGCCGGACGCCGGTGGTGTGTCCGTGTCCCGGTGCAGCGCGGGGTCGCCCTCGAAGCCCTCCGCGTCGAGTCTGACGCGCGGCTCCTCCTCGGGGTTGGCGAGCCTGCGCCGGTTGCGGTGCCAGGTCCTGACAGAGTTCCAGGCGATGTCGGCGAGCGGCCTGGCGGCCTCGGCTGCCACAACCAGCAGGATGTCGTGGACCGGGGCCCCGCCCATCGACTCGCTCTGGGTGAGCGAGACCCCCCGCTCCACCCGAAGCTCGTCCCGCCCCCGCGCCTCGTTCAGCGCGGGCGCGCTCTTCAGCCAGGCGCACAGCGCGGCAAGATCCTCCTTGCGCCTGTGCGTACCGCTGACGGTGATCCGTAACGCCACGGTCGCGTCCCCGTCCCCCGTGACCTGCCCGCCGACCCGCCCACTGTCCGCCATTCGCCCGCCCCCATCGGCCCCATTGCCGTCCGCAGTTCCGAGCCCATCGAACAAGCCATTATTTCACGGCAGTTGACACAAGGCACTCGTTTGTCCCGCACTCCTCCCCTCCCGGGTGGCGGGCGTTCGAGCGGGCGTGTCAGTCCTCCTTGATACAACTGCACGTGCAGTACGTGACGAGAAAAGGGGACTCGGCCATGCCCAACGACTTTTCAGACGACGCGCCAGTTGCTGGGCTGTACGAGACGCTCATCACTCACCGCCTAACGAAGCGCATCAAGCAACTTGACGCGACGGGCTGGCGCTCCATCGATGCATCAGTCAGCGAGGAATCGGCACCTCACGTACTGTCCCGCCACATCGGCGCCACAGTGCGGCAGGTCCTTCAGGGCCTCGCCCCCACGGAGCAGGTAATCGCCGCCAACCACATCCTGGAGTCGCTGAATACGATCGAGGGTGCGACCGAGTGGGTTGATCTCGTCATGGAAGGGCCGCGGCAGCTGCTCGCCGTTGCCGAACAGGAGGCGCCAGGGGTCTATGCGATCCGCCCAGCGACTCCACTGTCCGAGACGGCGCTGATCACCAACTCGCCGGAGGACCCCAGCCTCGGCTTTGAGCTTCGCGCCGAGTTGGCTACGGCCGACCGAGTAGACCTGCTCTGCGCATTCGTGAAGTGGCATGGTCTCCGCGTCCTCGAACAGTCATTGTCCTCTGCGCATGATCGCGGAATCCCCATCCGCGTTCTCACCACGACCTACATCGGAGCTACAGAACGCCGCGCGTTGGACCGTCTGGTGAGGGACTTCGGCGCTGAGGTGAAGGTCAATTACGAGCTCCGCTCGACCCGTCTGCACGCCAAGGCGTGGCTCTTCCGCCGTGACAGTGGATTCGACACGGCGTACGTAGGGAGCTCGAACCTCTCCAAGGCGGCACTCTTGGACGGACTCGAATGGAATGTACGGCTTTCTTCCGTCGCGACACCTTCCGTCCTACGCAAGTTCGAGGCTACGTTCGACGCGTACTGGAGCGAGCAGGCATTTGAACCGTACGACCCCGACATCGACGGTGAACGGCTCGATGAAGCCCTGTCGCATGCTGGTGGCTCCAGCCGCCAGGCCCAGCAGAGCATCACGCTCTCCGGCCTGGAGGTTCGGCCCTACCCGCACCAGCGCGACATGCTCGAACGTCTCGAAGTAGAACGAACGGTGCACGACCGGCACCGCAATCTCCTCGTCGCCGCGACGGGCACAGGCAAGACCGTGATGGCCGCGTTGGACTTCAAGCGTCTACGCCAAACGCTTGGGCGCGATCCACGCCTGCTCTTCGTAGCCCACCGCAAGGAGATCCTCGAACAGTCCTTGCGCGTCTACCAAAACGTCCTTACCGACGCAAACTTCGGGGAGCCGTACTACGGAAACGAGCTTCCGGCGCACTGGACTCATGTGTTCGCTAGTGTCCAGTCCCTAAGTTCCCGCGCATTGGACCGATTTGCCCCCGATCACTTCGATGTCATCGTGATCGACGAGTTCCACCATGGCACCTCGCCCACCTATCGAAGGATCTTGGATCACTTCAAGCCGCAGGAACTGCTTGGCCTCACGGCCACTCCGGAGCGCATGGATGGTCTGAACATTCAGGACGAGTTCTTCGAGGGTCGGATTGCCGCCGAAATGCGGCTGTGGGAAGCCCTGGAGAACGACCTCCTGAGCCCGTTCCACTACTTCGGAATCACCGACAACACAGACATGAGCGCCATCACCTGGAAGCGTGGCGCTTATGACTCCACAGCACTCAGCAACCTCTTCACGGGAAACGACGCACGGGCTCGACTTGTCGTGCAGGCGGTAAAGGATAAGGTTTCCGACCCGAACTCCATGCGAGCCTTGGGCTTCTGCGTCTCCGTCGCACATGCCCACTTCATGGCCGACTTCTTCCGGCGGGCCGGTGTCAAAGCCGCCGCACTCTCGGGCGAGACCCCACGCCATGAACGCAAGACAGCCCTCGATGAACTGAGATCTGGCGACCTCCAAATCATCTTCTCAGTCGACCTGTTCAATGAAGGTCTCGACATTCCCGACGTGGACACCCTGCTCCTCCTACGCCCCACCTCCAGCGCCACCGTCTTTCTTCAGCAGCTTGGTCGCGGACTCCGCCGCACGGAAAACAAGGCCGTTCTCACTGTCCTAGACTTCATCGGACAGCACCGTAAAGAGTTCCGCTTCGAGGAACAGTTCAGGGCTCTCACCAACCTGACACGCAACCGCCTGCTCACCAACATCGAGCAAGACTTTCCCCAGCTACCCTCCGGCTGCCAGATCATCCTTGAGTCGAAGGCCAAGGAACTGATCATTGACAACATCCGTAACCAGATCGGTGTCAACGTCACCCAGCTCGCCCGCGAGGTGGCCTCCTACGCTGAACCGCGACTCGCTGGCTACCTCAAGGAAAGCGGTCGGGAGCTCAAAGAGCTCTACCGCGGTAATGGAAACTCCTGGACGGGCCTGTTGCGGCGAGCCAAGCTCCTCGAATCAGCAGGCCCCGAAGGCGAGGCAGCCTTGTTGAAGCGGATGTCTGCGTTCCTTCACGTGGATGACCCGCTCCGTGTCACTGCGTACAGCAAGCTTCTGATGGCTGATGCCCCCTCCTACGAAGAGCTCGATGAGCAGGAACAGGCATACGCCCGCATGTTCTTCTTCTCGCTGTGGCCGCTGGGTGGCAGCTTCACGAGCTACCAAGAAGGCTTCGACACACTCCAGGCACAACCCGCGTTTCGCGACGAACTTAGTCAAGTCCTCGCTCATGTCCTAGACCAAGCGGACCACGTCCCCGTCCCGCTGCTTGGCACGCATGCCAGCCTGCCACTGACAGTCCACGCCTCTTACAGCCGTGAAGAAATCCTTCCAGCGCTGGGCGTATCAACCGTGGATGCTTTCCTGCCAGGAAACTTCCGCGAAGGCGTGAAGTGGTGCGAGGGAATCCAGACCGATGCCCTATTCATCACGCTGGAGAAGGACGAGAAGGACTTCTCTCCGGAGACCCGTTACAAGGACTACGCTCTCAACGACTCCCTGTTCCACTGGGAGTCCCAGAATCAGACCTCAGAGACTTCTCCCACAGGCATCCGATATCAGACGCACAAGCACAAAGGTACCCACGTCCTGCTATTCGTCCGCCGCTACAAGAAGACAGACATCGGCGGTCCACAGCCTTGGATGCTGCTGGGTCCCGCCGAGTACGTCAAGCACAAGGGCAGCAAGCCGATGGGCATCGTCTGGAATCTTCGCCACGAGATTCCTGCCGACGTATTGACGTACTCAGCGATCGCCGCAGGTTAACTAGACGATCACGACTCATCCAATTGATCTGCAATCCTCCAGAATCGGCGATGCGCACGGACGAATCGTTTCTCTATGCGATGCTGCTTCACAGTCCGAAGGGGTGCGCAGCGAGGTTCAGAACCCTCCGCATACCGATCTATGACCTGCAATTCATCGGTCAAATAGAGGGCGCCTCGATCAAGCCGAATATGACAGTTGGGGCACAGGCATAGGACATTGCCGTCGACGTCTGGTCCACCATCTGGACCACCGAGCGCATGTATGTGCGCACCTTCCGCGTAGCTCTTATCGTCTGCCCCAACCCGAAGGGCGAGGCCGCACACCTGGCATGTGTAGGCATGCAACTGCTTCACCCGTCGGACAACTGCGGTGTCACGAACAATGCGCTCGATGGTTGAAGTCTTCCTACGGACGGCAATATCACCTTCGCCCCCAGAGATGAGCCCGCCCTGATCGAGCACTTCTTGAATTTGCCGCTCGAATGAAGTGAGCTCTTGCTCTTCGTTCGCAAGACGGCGCATCTTGAAACGGCATATATCAAAGCCCGACTGCCCGACTTCGACCCACTCCCTCAAGATCCTATACAGACCGTCGTACCTATATCCTTCAGACGGCGAGTAATCAGGATCACCCGCACTGCCACGAATTACGCGGATAGGGTTCCCTTGAATCCGGCTCCGCCGGAGACTGGCATTTCCCTTATTTTCCCAGTTCTGGTCAGACGTCTGGCGACTAGCATCACGGGCTTTCCCACCTGCGCCGGTGTACGTTATTTCCCCCCAGTTGTCCACATCGTCCTCGTAGCCGTTACTAAGCACGATCGCATCCGCTGCGCGATGACCCTCTTCATCCAGCCCCCACGAAATGCCCGCCTCGCGCTCTTTGTGAAGCTTGGCCTCTTTGACTGCCTTTCGAGATTCAAAATGAGTTCCCGGGAGGACATCGTTCACGTGCCCGAAGACGGCTTTGTATGCAGACATGCGCCCATGCTGCCGAACGGCTATCCAGCGCTGACAACCGCCCCTCGCCCCGCCAGGCCGGAAATGGCCCCACCAGGCAGAAGCTAGGCGCCTCCAGCGTCAACAGCAGGCAAGGCTTCGGGATGCGGGGTTCTTCGGCGAGGCGCTGCGGTCCTGACCGCACGCTCACACGGCCTCGCCCAGCTCGGCCTCGAAGTGCGTCTGCGCACGGTCCAGGGCGCTGTCCGGGTCGCAGCCGTGGGCCCGCAGCCAGTGGAGGAGGTCCGCGATGAGACCGATCGCGGACTCCTGAGCAGCTGCCACCCCGAGCCGCCCGTACGACAGGCCGTCCGGCCTCACCGCCATGCCCAACAGCCCGAGCAGCGCCTCGGCCTTGGCGACCTGAGGCCCATCAGCATGGTCGATCGACGAACGCAGGCCGGTGGCCAGCTCGCACCAGGTGATCTTGGAGTCGTCGCGGAGGAGAACTCCCCATCGCTCGGCGACGGCGTCGATCAGGGCCAACCCCCGCCCCTGCACCGCTCCGTCCCCCGCCGAGCAGAGAACGGGGAGCACCCGCGTATCGGGGTCGCTCACTTCGATACGCAAGCGGCTGCCGTTCATCGAGACGGTCAGGCGCGCCGGGGTACCCGCCCCCACATGCTTGATGACGTTCGCCGCCAATTCCGAAACGCAGAGTTGGGCGTCCCTGATCACCGGGACCAGGCCCCACAGCCCCAAGTGCAGGCGAATCACTCGGCGCAGGCCGGCCAGCTCTGCGGGTTCTGCCAAGAAGGGCAGGTCCCACGCCTTACGAACCACACCGAAGCGACAGCCGTCCATCCCGATCACTACTCCCATGACACCGCGGGCACCTGAGGTGTCCCGCCCAAATGAGGGATTTCGACACGTCCCGAAGAAGGCGGAATCGCCTCCGGACACAGCGTCCGGTCCGGTTTCACGGCGGCCCCGAGTCGCGAGGATGTGTACCGGCCGATGGAGAGCCTCACGCTCCGGGAGGTGAATCCCCTGGACGCTCCCCACGCACACAACACTAGGGTCACCGAGAGTCATCGACCAGGCACGCAGCGATGCACTTGCATCGACGTGGCGTCAGAAGTGCATCGCAGTCGTGCAGTTAGGCGAAGACGCCCAGGTGAGCGCCTACCTCCCGCATCTCCGTCGTGAGCGTCCGGCGCTTCTTCGTGATCTCCTCGAAGGTGATCGCGGCCGACGACTGGTGACGGAACCACTCGGGCGCCACGGCGTCGAGTCGGGCCAGCTCCTCCATGGCACCTGTCGGGTCGCCGGTGCGGACCTGCGCACGAGCCAGGTCGAGGTAGTACCGATTTCCGTCGTTGCTGCTCGGCTTCCCGAGCCGCTTCCAGCTCTTGGGCTGAAGGCTCTCCTCCTCGCCCGACTTACGGACGACCGATCGCGCGTCCCCGGCGATCATGAAGTCCTCAAGTTCCTTCATCGACGCCGTGACGGGACCGAACATCGACCAGTGACGGAGCAGGTTCCTGTGCGTCACACCCACGGCCTTGGCCGCCGTACCGGCAGCCCGGCGAAGCGTCCTGGCCTCTTCGGGACGGTTGTTCCGTGCGGCCGCCGCAGCGGCCTCCATCGCCAGACCTCCCCACGTCGCGTACTCGTCGGGCGAGGCTCCTTTGATCTTCGGCTCCACAAGATCCATGGTCGCGACGGCGATGTCCTCGGCCTCGTCGTAGCGCTCGGTACGCATGAGCATCCAGCACATACCGCCGACCCCGGACGCGGCCGTCAGTGGGGCCTCGGCCTCCCGTGCGTCCGCGATGGATTCCCGAATGGCACTGTGCGCAAGGTCGTACTGGCGGATCTGCGTCAGGTAGCGGCCGACCAGTTGCAGCGCTTCCGATCGAGCCACCAGGGCGTCGATGCGGTCCTGGCCCGAGTCGTAGTACGCGACGGCATCGCTCACCGCGCGAATCAGGGCGGGCAGATCGGCCGCGATGCTCCTGTAGCTGTCGCCGAAGTACAGCACCGCATGGTCGTGTGTCATGCGTCGCAGACGACGGAGATCCGGTTCCTCACCGGTCGGCGCACGCAGGGGAAGGAGACCCATCGCGGGTGTGAGCGCGATGCGCAGTTCCCGAAGATTCAAGCTGTTCGGATCGTCGTGCCTGACCGGCTCCGGTGTTCCGGCCGCCATTAGGTCCGACGTCTTGACCCCCAAGGTTCTGGCGATCTGGTGCAGCGTCTCCATCCGCACACCGTCGGCGCCCTGCTCGATCCGTCGGATGGGACCGACCGAGAGTCCCGACCGATGCGCGAGCTGCTCCTGGCTGAGGCCGCTCGCCCGCCGGTATTTCCTCAGGTTGTCCGCGAGTTCGTCCGACATACGACACCACCCTTCGCCAACCAGCGTACGACTCGGGCCCGGACGCAACGGTCGCTTCCCTCCCCGAACGGCACCCGGCCTCACCGCTGCCGCGAGAGCGAGCCTCAAGAGGTGAGCCCCTACCAGGACCGACTGTCGTTGCCGCAGATCGACCGGACATGCGTATGGCTCGAAAGGGTGATCCGAGATCGCCCCAGGAAGACTGACGAAGAACTTGACCGGTACCGGCTTGCGTTCGACCGCCTCCGCGCACAAGCGTGGGACATGGCTGCTTCCTCAGCCGTGATCGAGCGCGTACGCAAGGAGATCTGATGGTTCCCGCTATCCCGTCCGACGAGACCCTGACCTGGTTCAAGTCCTCCTACAGTGGCGGCAACACCACCGAATGCGTAGAGACCGCGTACCTGGCGCGGGGCGCAGCGGTCCGTGATTCGAAGCACGTGGACGGCCCTAGGCTGAGGTTCGGTTCTGCCGCATGGCAGCGGTTCGTCGACGCTGTTCACGACCGCACCGCAGCCATACCGGCAACCGTCCGCCGCCCCTGAGCGAAAGGTCCGCATGGGCACCGATTTGGCTTCCGCAGTCGTCCTGATCACCGGTGTGATGGCTTCGGGGAAGTCGACCGTGGCCGGCCTCCTGGCCGAGCGGCTGCCTCGGGCCGCGCATGTGCGCGGTGACGTCTTCCGCCGGATGCTCACCTCCGGTCGGGAGGAACTGATGCCGGAAGAGACTCCGGAGGCCAAGGCCCAACTGGAGCTCCGCTATCGCCTTTCCGCTCTTGTGGCCGACGAGTACGCGCGCGACGGGTGGACCGCGATCGTCCAGGACATCGTCCTCGGGGAAGACCTGGACCACTACATCGCCCGGGTGCGCACGCGTCCCCTGTACGTCATCGTGCTGGCCCCCTCCACCACGGCCGTGCGGAGCAGGGAGACCGGGCGCGCGAAGACCGGATACGGCCCCTGGACGGTCGACGCCCTCGACGGCATCCTCCGCGCGGAGACACCACGCATCGGTCTCTGGCTGGATACGTCGGAGCAGACCCCGGATCAGACGGTCTCGGAGATCCTCGACAACTTGGCCGCCGCCCGCATCCAGTCCGTCTGACGGGCTCTCGTACTTGGTGGTTGGCTCCGGAAGTCCTTCGGGGGTTGGCTCCGGAGCCGGTGTCGCATCTATCGACCAGCCAGGCGATGTAGTCAAGATGGCGCCGGATCCGCTGCGGGAGTGCGTGCGCCGCCGTCGCCGCCCCGCCTTCCTGATTCCGGACCGTGCGCCGCGCGCAGATGTCCCGTACCGCTCCATGCGGAGGACCTCAACGCCGCTGACGGTCGGCGTTCGGAGTCGTGCACAGGGCGTCGTCGACCAGCTTGCTCTCGGCCTTTACCACGCGCAGGACGTCGTCCGGGGAATCGGCGAGGACGCCCGACAACGAGACCGCGACGCTGCGCCGGCCATCGGCGGTGACGCCGGTGGCGCTGATCCAGCCGGAATCGCCGCCCTCGTGGCCCCAGTACACCCCGCCGCAGGAGAGCGGGCGTGAGAAGAGCCCCAGCCCGTCACGTACGCCCGGCATGAGGTGCCTGAACTCCTTGCTGACCCGGATGGTCCGTTTCATCTGCGCCAGCTGCGCCGGTGGCAGGAGTCGGCCGCCGAGCAGGGCACGGAAGAATCGGTTGAGATCGGCGGTGGTGGAGACGAGACCGGCCTCTCCATTGGTGCCCGAGCCGACCTGCTCGGTGACGTTCACGAGCGGCTCGTCGGCCTTGAACCTCTGATAGGTCTCGCCATGTGGCTGGGGCAGTGTGGGTGAAGTACCCGGCCAGAAGGTGTGATCGAGGCCGAGCGGCCGGACGATCCGATCCCTTACCTCCTCGTGCCAAGGGTGCCCGGTGACCCGCTCGATGATCATGCCGAGCAGGACGTACGCGGTGTTGCCGTAGCTCCAGCGCTTGCCGGGCCGGAAGTCCGGGCGGTGGCGCATCGCCCGGGCGACGGTCTGCTCGGGTGTGTAGGTGTCGTATCGGCGCTGGTAGAAGTCCTCCGCCGAGGTGTAGTCCGGGTAGTCGTCGTGGATGCCGCTGGTGTGCTGGAGCAGTTGGCGGATGGTGATCGCGCGACCGTCGTTGCCTTTTCCGGAAATCACACCGGGCAGCCATCGTTCGACCGAGTCGTCCAGGGAGAGACGGTGGTCGCCGCTGAGTTGCAGGATCACGGTCGCCACGAACGCCTTGGTGACGCTGGCTATCCGGAAGTGCCCGTCCCGAGCGACCGGCAGACGGTCCGTCAGGTCGGCGACGCCGCTCGTGGCGGTCAGGTTCCGGCCGTCGGAGGTGACCAGGCGGGCCTGCACTCCTGTCACGCCGAGTGCGGTGAGCGCATCGGCGTCGTTCTGGATCTGGAGCTGGATTCGGTCGTCCCGCTGTGGGGTGGATATCGCGCCGGGCACACTGGTGGAAAGGGTTCCGGCCACGAGGGCGGCCAGCGTCAGGTTCCGTCGGATGGATCGGCCGCGCCGCCGCGGTGTACGAATCGGTGAACTCTTCATGGGCATGGACACTAGGTCTGGCTGAGGTGGGCAGACGGTACCGCTCACCCGTGAGAAAAAGGGGTAGTGGGCTGTAGTGCCAGGTTCGGTCGCCATGGCTCAGACTTGCGCGAATGAACCACCATGGGGCCAGTCGGCTTTCGGCGATGTGGCGCGGTCTGGGTTATCTACTGGGAAGCCTGTTCACCGCTGCGGTCGCCCTGTTCGCGCTGCCCGTACTCATCGTCCCGATGATGGCTCGCACCTGGGCGTCCTGGCATCGTCGCCGCGCCGACCGGCTGCTGCTCTCTCCGCGTTCCGGTCCCGTCCGTGTCGGTACGTGGCGTGTTCTCGGGTGGCTGAGCACCTACATCGTGACCAGTCTGGCGTTCGGGCTCGTCGTGGTGCTGTGCGCGGCCAACGCGCTGGCCGCGGCCATCACGGTGCCCTTGTGGTGGGCGTTGCCCGCCGGCACCCGCGCGGGCGGCTTCGCGGCCGGTGTTCCACTGACCGGGTGGGGCACGGCGTTGACCTTGGGGACCGCACAAGTCGTCATCTTCGCGGCCCTGACCTACTGGCTGGTTCCACTGCTGGCGCGCCTGCACGCCCGGATCTGTGTGGCGTTGCTGTCCCCCTCAGCCGTCGAGAGGTTGGCGCAGCGTGTGGAGGCGCTGACCGAGACGCGGGCCGACGCCATGAACACGCACGGCGCGGAACTCCGCCGGATCGAACGTGACCTGCACGACGGCACCCAGGCCCGGCTGGTGGCCATCGCGATGCGGCTGGGCATGGCCCGTGAGTCGCTGAGCGAGGACCCCCGGATGGTGGCCGGACTCTTGGAGGAAGCGCATGAGAGTGCCGAGGAGGCCATGGTGGAGCTTCGTGCGGTGATCCGGACGATCTACCCGCCGATCCTCGCCGATCGCGGCCTCGCCGGGGCGCTGGCCGCGTTGGGGACCCGATCGGCGATCGACAGCACCCTCGATATCGGCGACCTCGGCACGATCCCCGCCGCGGTCGAGGCCGTGGCCTACTTCACGATCGCCGAGGCGCTCACCAACGTTGCCAAGCACAGCCAGGCCACCCGGACCACCGTCCGCGTCGCGCGCGAAGGTGACCGGCTGTCGATCGAGGTCACCGACGACGGAGTCGGCGGCGCCGACGAGACGCTGGGTACCGGCATCGCCGGAATCCGCCACCGTGTCCTGGCGCTCGACGGCACAGTCCACGTCCACAGCCCCAGCGGCGGCCCGACCACGATCACTGTGAGGCTGGCGTGCGGGTCGTGATCGCCGAGGACAACGTCCTGCTGGCCAATGGGCTGGAACTCCTGCTGACCGCCAAGGGCTTTCATGTCGCCGCGATCGCCCAGGACGCCCCCGGCTTCATCGCTGCCGTCACCGAACACCGACCGGACGTCACCATCGTCGACGTACGGCTACCGCCGACCTTCCGCGACGAGGGCATCCACGCCGCCATCCACGCCCGTCGCCGGCTCCCCGGCCTGCCCGTGCTCGTCCTCTCCCAATACGTCGAGCAGCAGTACGCCGGCGAGCTGATCTCCGATGGACGCGGCGGCGTCGGCTACCTTCTCAAGGACCGGGTGAGCCGGGTGAGCGAGTTCATCGACGCGCTGCGGCGGGTCGCCGCCGGCGGTACCGTCATGGACCCCGAGGTGATCGGGCAGCTCCTCACCCGTCACGCCCGCGACCCGATTGCCGCCCTCACACCACGCGAACGCGAAGTTCTCGCCCTGATGGCCGAAGGAAACGACAACGCCACGATCGCGGCCCGGCTCGTCATCACCGAGAACGCCGTCCACAAGCACATCGGCAACATCTTCGCCAAGCTCGGCCTCTCCCCGGCCGACAGCGGCCACCGCCGCGTCCTCGCCGTCCTCACCTATCTCAGCCGCCACTGACCAGGACGTGTCCAGCCGATCACGCCGGACTGCTTGGCGATCACGGTCGGGGTATTGCGGCCGGCCGGAGGCGATCGAGACGGCCGCCGAAGCCGCCGGGCGCGAGCCGCTCGACCTGTTTGAGGAGCAGCGTGGGACGGCGCAGCTCCAGGCGGCTCTTGAGGGCCCGGGCGGACAACCCGGGCTGTCTGAAGGACCCCTACGACTGCACCGGCGGCAAGCGCGTGAACGGGTTCTGCGCTTCGGCATCGTCAACGCCCTGTGGGGGTCAAGTAGCTGCGCCGATCCACATGTTGAGCGCTTCATAACACCCGTACCGCGGACCAACTGGAGACCACCATGACAGCGCCGCGCACGCGCTCCCGTCGCCTCGTCGCCCTTCCGCTGAGGATGGCCTTGGCGACCGCCCTCGCCTTCCTGGACCTGCGGCGGTCGCACGGCGGGCGGGGTTTGTCCCCCACAAACAGGTACGCACGAAGGACGGCACGACGCTCGACCGGTACGTCCGGGCCCTGCGCGCCGAGACCGCGTGACACCCGTCCTTGAACTGCGCGTACCCCGCCCGATCCACGGAAGTACGCGACTGAACTCCAGTCCCCTCTTGCAGCCGGGCAACACCCTCCGTAGCTTGCTGATCACAGCGATGGGAGAGGATCACACGCAATGATCCCGAAGATGACCGTGCAGGAGGCCGCACGTGTCCGTGGATGGCTCTGGTCCCGTGTTCCTCGAAGGCGAGGAGTGGCAGGCGTACTTCCGCGATTTCCAGCACTCCGCGTTCCGTCTCGAAGTTCAGCAGACTTACACCATGCCCGCCGAGGCCGAATCGGTCCGCGGCTTCCTCTCCGGGGAGCCCGTTCCTCCAGGGTTCAACGCGTCGTGGCACGAGACCGTCCGGGGCCACGCGGCTGCCGGTCGCACCATGACGCGGGCGAAAGTGGTCCGGAGGCCGTTGACGGACTACAGCCGCTACCTGTTCGAGTGGTGCATCCCCGGCAATGTCGCGGCAGGTGAGGACTACCGCATGGTGGACCTCACCGACAGTCCTGGCCTTGGCCTTGGCCTTGGCCTACCGGATCAGGACTTCTGGCTGTTCGACGAATCGATCGTCGTCCACCTCAACTATCGGGTGGACGGGACCCAGTCAGGTCGTGAGCTGATCTCCGACCCGGACATCAGCGCGTACCGGGCTTGGCGCGATCTTGCTCTGGAACACGCTGTTCCCTTCCACGACTTTCCGGTCTGAACGCCGGGCGCCCCCCGCGCATCGGGTTCAGGCCGGAGGTCCGGAGCGTCATCCCCTCACCGGCGGTCAATCAGCCGACGAGAAAGGGCGGTGCGATCCCGCGCGCCCGGTCATACAGGTCTCGGGCTGTCGGATTCTTCAGGTGCGGTCGCAGGAGACCGAACATGGTCCTGACGCGGTCGTCCGCACGCCCGGACTGAACCATGGGGTAGTCGTCCAGCGCCTGGCTCCAGGTGGCGCAGGCCGCTTCCAGGTGGCCGATCTCCAGTTGTCGCTCGGCGAGGGTCGCCCTGTGCCGAACCCTCGCCCGGCGGTATACGCCGAAGCGGAGCCTGTCGGACTGTTGCATGGCTTCGACTGCGCCGGAGACATCGCCGAGCTCGTAACGTACCTGGCTGATGTGGTAGTTGAGCGAGGACGGATCGTACGAGCCGAAGGGGGCGCTGCGGGACTCGGCGCGGTCCATGGCCGCCTCCGCTTCGCGGATGTACCGCATCGCGCCGACGCGGTCGCCGGTCTGAGCAGCGGTGTGAGCCTGCTGTCCGGCGAGAAAGGCACGCATACGCGGGCCGGCCTGGGGAGACGCGGCGGCAGCCGCATCGGCCAGCTGCATGGCTTTGGCGCCGTGGCCGAGGTCGACGGCTTGCACGCTCATTCCGCGCAGGGTGGTGCAGTACGTGAGGTGGTCCTCAGCCGCGCCCGCCAGTTCGAGAGCCTTGACGTAGTAGCGCTGCGCGAGGCCGTGGAGCCCCTCGTCAACGGCCATGTAGCCGGTCAGATAGAGGAGGTCCGAGGCGGCGGAGAGCATCGCTTGCCGAACCGGCTCGGGCGCGTCCGCGCGTAGATAGGCCGCCACCGTGTTGACCATGAACGATGCGGCCATGGGCCGCGCGTGGCGACCGCCGAACTGGTCGTCGAGGTCAGATACCCGCTCGGTCATCGCGATGACCATGTCGACTTCGTTCATCCCTATACGGGAGATCCGCCCGGCCTGGACCGCCTCCGCGCGCCCGATCACATCGGGCCATCCGGGAATCGTCAGGGCCACGGAGAAGAGACCAGCGCCCAGGACTCGGCGGCGTGAGGGGTCCATGTCCTGCCTGCCCAGGTCGATCATCCCTTCCACGGTATCCGCGGGCCCCGGTGACACCGAGCGAGGGGCGGGGATGCCTGCTTCCGAAGAGGTCACCGGTCTGGCCAGCCTCCGCGAGAGCGCTTCGAGGATGCAGGCCCTGACGGGTTCACGCGGGACGGTACCTCCGAGCCAGTGGCTCACCCCTGATTCGTCGTACCGCAATGGGGTGCCTGTCTCCGTACCGACACGGTTCACCGCACGTGCGAACTGACTGTGCGTCCATCGAGTCTCTGCGAGCAGTCGGGCAAGCCCGGAGTTGGGCCCCTTTTTCACCATGGTCCACAACTCACCTTTCCATGAAGAACTTTCAAGGGTTTCAAGTCCCGCACCAGTTCCCACGCTACCGCTGTGCGTGGTCAGACGGTTGCGTAGAGACAGGAAGGCCCGGCGAATCAGGTCGCTGAGCCTGTCTCCAAGGGGTCGAGCGATGAGAAGTGAAGCACGGGCGCTGCTTGCCCAGTTGACCGCAGAGCAAGGTGGCGACGGCGTCTTGCGAGTGGATACGGCGGAGGGCATCGACCTTGCGCCGGGTTCTATGGCCTACCCGCCGTGCCAATGTCCCCGACACCGTGACGACTCGGCCGAAGCCGATCCTGCGACACGGACGAACGCCGACGTCCGCTCCACGAACGACCAGGGTGAGGGCGACCCGTTGTGAGGCAGTCGCCGGTCGGCCCGCGTCACTGAGGTCCCCTCCTGACCCGACGGTCCCGGACGGCACCTCCCTGAGCCGCTACTGCCAGCACACGGACAAGGAAGGGAGGTGACACCCGCAATGTCACTCGTCGCAGTGGAGATCTCCCCTCGGCCCCAGGCCGAAGAGGAGGAGATCGAGTTCGTCGACGACCTCGACGCCATCGCCGCCACCGAGGTCATGCTCGGCTGCGGAAACGACAATCCGTACTAGACCGAGTCCATACCGGGGCCGCTCGCCGCGTGCGGGCGGCCCCTCCACTCGCTCCCGCTCCCACTCCTACACTCTCACTGTGGTGACCATGAGACTGCACTGGAACGACCTTCCCACCGCCACCCGCGACGCCGTCGCCGCCCGCACCGGACCCATCCGCGCGGCAACGACCGCAGGCAAGGGCCTCAACAGCGAGATCGCCGCAACCCTGGAAACCGGCGCCGGACGCGTCTTCGTCAAAGGCCTGCGCTGCGATCACCCGCGCGTCTGGACCCAGCAGCGCGAGGTCGCCATCAACCCGTACGTCGCCCCGCTCGCGCCGCGCCTCCTCTGGCGGATCGACGACGGCGAATGGAACCTCCTCGGCTTCGAGTACCTGGACGGCCGTCCCGCCGACTACAGCCCGGGCTCCGCCGATCTCGCTCTCACCGCCGACGCGATCACGGCGCTCGCAGCCGTCCGCGCCCCCGTGGACATCGAGCTCAAGCAGATCGAACAGCGCTTCGCCGACTACCTCGACAACTCCGACGACGCCCAACTCCTCTGCGGCGACACCCTGCTCCACACCGACTGGACCCCGGACAACGTCCTGATCGTCGATGGCGCCGCCCGCGTGGTCGACTGGGCCTGGCCGACTCGGGGGGCCGCATGGATCGACGCCGCGTGCTGGGTCGTCTGGCTCGTCGCCTCCGGCCACTCCCCCCGCGGCGCCGAACAGTGGGCCGCGAAGACTCCGGGCTGGCGCATCGCGCCCGCTCGCGCCCTCGATGTGTTCGCCACCGCCCAACAGCGGCTGTGGCACGGCATCGCGGCGGACGCCCCCGACGTCACCTGGAAGCGCGACCTCGCCGACGCCGCCGCCCGCTGGGCCGCCCATCGGTTGGGCGGACAAAGGGAATGGTGATGGCCACGGACCCGCCCATCCACCCGTACAAGACGCTCACCACCCCCGAGGGAGAACAGGTCGACATCGACGCGGAGATGGTCCCCGTTGTCCGCGAACTCTGGCGCCTCGGCTTCACCACCGCGACCTGCTGCCAGGACGTCGGCGAAGCCACGGCCGGAGTCCGCGCCCAGCGCGAGACCCCGCTCGGCTACGGGGGCGACGGCTTTATCGCCTACCACCGCGGCTACGCCCTCCTGAAGATGCCGGTCCGTGATGCCCAGCGTCTGATCGCGCTGCTCGCTGACACCGCCGCCTTCGGTGAGCGCGTACGCCATCCCTGGCGTCCCGGCTCGTGGCGCGTGAATGTTCCTCTCGAACCTGACGGTCTCACCGCGAACGCCTTCCTTCACTTTCCCCGCGCCCAACTTCCCGAGCTCGTCGGCGCTCTGCGATAGCGCCAACACCGTTTGCGGACCACTGGAAGCGGCGGCGCTGATGTCGGGCCTCCCGGCGGGTGCCTACGCGCCCGGCGTAGCCGTCGTCGGCAGGCCCTCGGCGGCTCTGACCGTGGCGAAGCGTTCGCGCCAGGGGGTGCCCTCGGGGAAGTGGTGGGTGTCCGTGTCCTGGAGCCAGTTCTCGTACGCCGTCGCGCGGCGGCATTCGGGGCAGGACGTCTCGTCGCCCAGCGGCCGGAAGAGGTGTTCATCTCCGTAGCCGTCGCAGGCGATCAGCTCGCGGACCGGCGGGGGCGCCGTGATGGGCGGTGCGGGTGGTGTGGGCGGCGTGGGCGGTGTCTGTGGGAGTACCGGGCACTTCTGGGCCAGGCGGTAGCGGAGGAAGCCGACCGCGCAACGTACGCCGCCCTCCGGGCGCTCGGCCAGTAACGCCTGGCGCAGGTCCGCCTCGCCCAGGCCCCGTTCCAGCCACTTCACCGCCTCCACCGCCAGCGCACGGGCCTCACGCACCCCCAGGTGCAGTTCCCGGCGCGTATGGCGCAGCGAGAGCAGGATCTGCTCCGCGCGGGCCAGTTGAGCCGGGTTGGAGGACGGCGACGCAGAGGACGGTGCGGGAGGCTGCGGTTCTGCCACCTCCACCGCCGCTTGCGCCGCTTCCGCTTCGGAGGGTGGGTGGGTATTGGTCTTCTCTCTGTTGTCTTCTACCGGTTGATAACCACCGGCCGTCCGGGGGGTCGGCTCACCGACGATCGGAATCGGCACAGTCGGCGGCGGAGGCGGAGGCAGGGGCGGAGAGGAGGGCGGCGGGGGCGTGGACGAAGCGGGAGCGGTGGTCAGCGTCGCGCGTACGGTCCTGGCCTCGGCCTCCGTCAGCGGGGTGTTCGTGAACAGCTGCTCCGTGTACCAGCGGCCCCCGGCACCCTGGCCGCTCCACTCATGCACAAAGCCCTGGGCGACCAGTTGCTTCTTCGCCTTCTGGTACGCATGGCCCTTCATCCCCAGCTCGTGGGCCAACTCGCCCAACGGGCAGCCCGTGGCCGACTCCGGCAGACCCTGGACATAGAGCAGAAGGATCTTCGCATCACTGTTCAACCGCCGCTCACGCACGACGTTGTTCGATGCCTTCGTATAGCCCGAAGAGGGCGGGATAACATGGCACAGCATTTCCCGGTGGGTCCTTTTCCACTGGTCGGTGTAGGCCCTCGGTCGGTGTTGGCGCACCGTCGGGGGCCGCTCCGTGCATCTGAGTGCGAACGGAGGGTGATTGCCTCGTCACCGTACCGCACCCGCTCCATCTCCCACCACACGAACGGGACTTACGCCAGCCAGAGCGAGCTGTGCCGGTGGTTCGCCGGTGGGATCTCCACCCCCTCAGCCGCTTCGACGCTGATGCCGCCGCCCACGTCCGCGTTCATCAGGCCCCGGAGCCGCCCCACCTGCGTACGGAGCCGTTGCCTGGCCCGGCGCTCCTCCTGCGCCGACCACCGGGCCACCCCGCCGTCCCGGTTGTGCCGGGGGAAGCAGTAGCAGGAGGTGCCGTCGCCGCGCTGTCAGGGTGCTGGTTGCCGTCAGGCCGGGTAGCCGTTCTCCGACAGGATCTTGTCGATACGGGCGCGGTGCGCCGCCTCCCACTCGTCCAGGGATTCGGCCGCCTCCTTCGCCAGCTTCGCCCGCGCGTCGCGCAGCACCTCGTCCCGGCGGGCGTGAGGGGTCACCACGACGCCCTCCTCGTCGGCCACCACGATGTCGCCGGGGTTCACGGTCGTGCCGCCGCAGCGCACCGGGGTGTTGAGCGGTTCCACCGCCTTCTTCGTACCGGGGATGGGGATGACACCCAACGCGAAGACGGGGAAGCCCAGTTCGCGTACCTCGGACAGGTCGCGGATCACGCCGTCGAGCACGAACGCCGCGATCCCCCGGCGGTGCGCGACCGCGCACACGTTCCCGCCGGCCAGCGCATAGTCCATGTCGCCCGACTCCACGACGACGACCGTGCCCGGCTCCGCGCGGTGGATCGCCGCGTGCAGCATCAGGTTGTCGCCGGGAGGGCAGCGCACCGTGAAGGCCGGGCCCGCCACGCGGGGCACCGGCGACCAGAGGGGGCGTATGTCGGCGTCCATGACCTGCTCGCGCCCCAAAAGGTCGGCGAGGGTGGTCGTGGGGATGTCCTTGAAGCCGGAGTCCTCGTGCATGTACGTCCCTCGTCCGGGCCCTCCGCGTCCGTGCGGGGGCGGGGGCCTGTAGCCGTCAGCCCGTCGTTAGCTCATTGTGCTTGCAGGACCGTGCGGGACGACAGAGCGATACCCGCACCCGCCCGCCACCGTCGCCGGAGCCGGCGATTTGACTTGCTCCTACATATCCAGAAAGCTAGATACGTATCCCGGGAGGGATCAAGAGACCCGAAGGCAGCCCCCAAGGATTCACAGAGAGGCCCCCATGGACCCGCTGGCCGTGCACAAGGCCCTCGCCAACCCCGCCCGTCTGCAGTTCATGCAGTGGCTGCGCGACCCCGAGAAGTACTTCGACGAGGACTCGTACACGCAGCAGGGGCTGGGCTTCCACATCGGCGTATGCGTGGGTGACATCCAGAAGCGGGCCGGGCTCGCGCAGTCCGTCGTGTCCGGCTACCTCCAGACCCTCAGGGACGCGGGCCTCCTCACCTCGGAGCGCGTCGGCAAGTGGACGTACTACCGCCGCAACGAGCCGGTGATCGCCGAGTTCGCCGCCCATGTGCGCGACGAGCTGTAGCCGCCCCGCCCCACCCCGCCCTCCAAGCGTGACCGCGGAGAGCCGAGCCCTGCGCCCCGCACGGCACACCCATGACCCAACGTATCTACTTTTCTAGATTTAAAGAAAGATCACCATGAGAAAAACCTCCGCCGCCGTCCTGGTGCTCGCCCTGGGCGTGTTCGGGATCATCACCACCGAGATGGGCATCGTCGGGGTACTCCCCCAGCTCTCCGCCGAACTCGGCGTCCCGCCCTCCACCGCCGGCTGGCTCGTCGGGGCGTTCGCCCTGGTGATCGCCGTGACCGGGCCCTTCACCACGCTGCTCGCCTCCGGGATCGACCGCAAGAAGGTCCTCGCCGCCTCGATCGCGGTGTTCGCCCTCTCCAATGCCGTCTACGCGCTCACCACCCAGTACGAGGTGATGCTCGCCTTCCGCATCATTCCGGCCGTCTTCCACCCGGTGTTCTTCTCGGTCGCGCTGGCCACGGCCGCGCGCATGGTCGCGACGAAGGACGGCGCGGACGCGAAGGCCGCCACCCGGGCGACGACGACCGTCTTCGCCGGTGTCACCGTCGGGTTCGCCTTCGGGGTGCCGCTGACCTCGTACCTCGCCGAACACCTCTCGCTCCCTGCGGCGTTCTGGTTCGGCGCGCTCGTCAACCTGATCGCGTTCCTGGGCATCCTGCGCCTGCTCCCGAGCCTGCCGGTCGGACAACGCGTCTCGTACGGAAGCCAGTTGAGCGTGCTCAGGCAGCCCCGGATGTGGCTGACCATCTCGTCCGTCGTCCTGATCTTCGCGGCGATGTTCTCCGTCTACGGCTACTTCGCCGAGTACCTGGGCCAGGTCACCCACATGGACGGCTCCTGGGTCAGCGCCATGCTGATGGCGTTCGGCATCGTGATGATCCTCGGCAACTTCGCCTTCGGCAGCCTGCTCCAGCGGAACCTCGTCCGCACCGCCCTCGCCTATCCGGCCCTCTGCCTGCTGGTCTACGTACTCGTGTACGCGGTCGGGCCACGGTTCGTCCCGATGGTCCTGGGCGTCCTGGTCTGGGGAGCCGTGCACTCCGGCGGGCTCATCGTCACCCAGAGCTGGCTGGGAAGGGACGCGCGGGACGCACCCGAGTTCGGCAACAGCCTCTTCATCTCCTTCTCCAATCTCGGCATCACCCTCGGCACGGCGGCCGGCGGGTGGGTCCTGTCCGCCGCGGGAGCCCGCCGACTGCCGTGGGTCGGAGCCGGGTTCGCCGTCGCCGCGCTGGTCGTCATGCTGGTCCGGCTGAGCCTGGACCGTGCCGGACGGCGGACGCCGCAGTCCGGGGCGGTGGCCTCCTCCGGCGCCGCCTCTCGCGATGCCGTTCGCGCGACCCCCTGACGGCACGCACCTGTCACGGTCAGGGCCGGAGCGGAACAGTCCGGTGCCGCTCGGGGTTGAGCGGTTATGCCAACATCACGTGTGATTCTCCTGCTGTCCGGAAGCGTGCGGGCCGGGTCCTCCAACGAGACCGTGCTGCGCACCGCCCAGGACGTGGCGCCCGCCACCGTACGTACCGTCCTCTACGACGGACTCGGGGATCTGCCCCACTTCAACCCCGACGACGACACCGACCCGCTGCCGAAGCCGGTGGCCGAGCTCCGGGCCGCGATCGACGCCGCCGACGCCCTGCTGATCTGCTCCCCGGAGTACGCGGGGACGCTCCCCGGGTCGTTCAAGAACCTGCTGGACTGGACCGTCGGCGGCACCGAAATCGGCGACAAGCCCGCCGCCTGGCTGAACGCCGCCGCGCCCGGTCGCGGGGAGGGCGCCTCGGCGACGCTCCGCACCGTACTCGGCTACACCGGCGCGGCCGTCGTGGACGCCGCCTGCGTACGGGTCGCGCTCGACCGGAACACCGTCGGCGCGGACGGGGTCAGCACCGATCCGGAGCTCCGCCGACAGGTGGCGGCGGTGCTCGACGCCCTGGTGGACGCGGCCGGTACGGCATCGTAGGTCCGGCGTCGTGGTCCGGCGTCGTAGGCCGGTCCCTCCGGCCGGCGAGGCGTCGGCTCCCTATACAGGTGCCCCGGTCGTCGGCGTCGGTGGCGTGGGGGCCTCAGTCGGTGGCGTGGGGGCCGGGGGCGCGCAGGGCGTCCACGGCGATGCGGGCCGCTGTGCCGATGACGGCGTCGGCCGCCGGGAGGGTGGCGGCGGGGCTGGCGGCGCGGGTGAAGACCGCGACGGCGTAACGGCCCCCGTCGGGGTACTCGACGACGCCGACCTCGTTGCGGACGGTGGGCGCGCTGCCGGTCTTTCCGGCGACCAGTACGTCGTCGAAGGGGAAGCCCGACGCCAGGCGGTGGGGCCACACCTGGAGGCCGAGCAGACGGCGGATGGCGGCGCCGTGCTCGGGGGTGCATGCCTCGTCGCGCCAGATCGCGCCGAGCAGGCGGGTCATGTCGCGCGGGGTGCTGCGGTTGGTGCGCGCGGGGTCCACGGCGCGCAGGCGGGCGACGACCTGGGGGTCGGCCAGGGCCTGCGGGCCGCCGTTTCCGGCGTCCTCCCTGATGGTCGCGAGGAACTCCCGGAAGGTCTGGGTGGCGTGGGTACGGGTGAGGCCCAGCCGCCGTGTGGTGTCGTTGACGGCGTCCAGGCCGACGCGTTCCAGCAGGAGGTCGGCCGCCGTGTTGTCGCTGACGGCCACCATCAGGTACGCCGCGTCGCGCAGGGAGACCCGGGCCGCGTCGAGCATCGCGGCGAGTCCGGTGGGCCCCGCCGTACGGCCGTCCCGCGGGCACTCGGTCTGCTCGGTCAGAACCAGCCGCCCGGCCTCCGCCTGCTGGTGGAGCGCGACGAGCAGGCAGAGCTTGTGGACGCTGGCCGTGACGACCGGCCGGTCCGCGCCCGCGTCGATCTGGGCGCCGGAATCGATGTCCACGGCGTGCAGCCAGCCGGTGACCCCGGCTTCGGCGAAAGCGGCGCGGATACGGTCGCGGGCCTGCGGGTGGGCGTGGGGGCCGGGGTGGGGGCCGAGGTGGTGTCGCGTGCGGGGATCGGTCATATCCAGTACTCCGCCGCCGGGCGCAGATGCAGCGGGCCGGAGGTCAGGTCGGGGCCGGGAGCGGCCGTAAGGGCCAGGGCTTCGGTGACCGTATCGGCGAAGGCGCGGACGGCGGCGTCGCCGCGCCCCCGGGACCAGGCCGCGGAGTGGCGCAGGGCCAGCGGGGCGCCGCTCAGCGGGCGCCAGGTGAGGTCGGGGTCCCGGGCGTGGTGGGCGTCGCGCGTGCTGAAGGTGATGGCACGCCAGGACAGGAGCAGGCCCCGCGTGAAGCTGGGGCCCTGGCCGTACCGGACGGCGGTGGGGGTGTAGCCGTGACGGGCGCAGGTGGTCAGGAGGTCGTCGTGCACGGCCGGGGCCTGGGCACGGGGAAAGAGGATCAGGTCGTACCCGGTGAGCGCGGAGAGGGGAACCGTCTCGCGGCGCGCCAAGGGGGCGTCGTGCGGCAGCAGGACGCCCAGTTCATGGCGCAGGACGGGGCCCAGTTCCAGCCCGGACACATCGCTGGGGTGGCGGATGAGCCCGACGTCCAGGTCGTGCGAGGCCAGCCGGGCGAGCTGCTCGGCGGTCGACAGTTCGTGCAGCTCCAGCTCCACACCGCTCCGGCGCTCCTGGAAGCCGGCCAGGGCCCCCGCCACGGTCTCACCGGTGATGTCGGGCGGCAGCGCGGCGCGCAGGAGCCCGCTGTGGCCGTCCTGGATGCGGCGGGCCGTGGCCATCAACGCCTCGGACCGGTCCAGCAGCCGACGGGCCTCGTCCAGCAGGAGCGTGCCGCCCTTGGTGATCGTCACCTGGCGGCTGGAGCGCTCGAAGAGGCGTACGCCCAGTTCCCGTTCCAGCCGCTGGATGCGCTGGGACAGCGGCGGCTGGGCCATGCCGAGACGCTGGGCGGCGCGGCCGAAATGTAACTCTTCCGCTACAGCGACGAAGCACCGCAAGTGCCGGATCAGGTCCACGACCAGCAACGATATCGCGGTTCAATCGATCCGAGAGCGATATCGGTCTTGGACCTGGCGGCGACGGTGCTGTTTTTCTCCGGTCATGACCGTCGTGGGTCATGACCGTCGTAGTTCATGCCCGTCGTGCGTTTCCGCCGATGTGCTCCACGAACGACACGACGAACCGACCGACGACGAACGCCTGACGAACGACACGACGAACGACACGACGAACGAACGGAGAGCCGCCCACCCATGCGTACCCGTATCTCCCGCCGCGCCGCACTCACCGGACTGACCGGCCTTGCCGCCACCCTGCCCCTCATCGGCTGCGGAACGACGGCGTCCGGTGCCGCGCCGGATGCCACGCCACGACCCCCGTCCGGCTCCGGCTCCGGCTCCCCGGCCCCGTCTCCCGCCCCCGACAAGCGCCGGACGGACCGCGCGTTCGCCGCACTGGAGCGGAAGTTCGACGCCCGGCTGGGCGTCTACGCGCTCGACACCGGCAACGGCCTGTTCGTCACCCACCGGCCCGACGAACGCTTCGCCTACGCGTCCACCTGCAAGGCGCTGCTCGCCGCCGCCGTACTGGACAGGAATTCCCTGAAGGAACTCGGCCGGCGCGTACGGATCGGCCGCGACGTCCCCGTCGGACACTCACCCGTCACCGAACGGGCCGTCGGCTCCGAGCTCACCCTGCGGGAACTGTGCGACGCCGCCGTCCGCTACAGCGACAACGGCGCGGCCAACCTCCTCTTCCGTGAACTCGGCGGTCCCAGGGGCCTACAGAGCGCCCTCGTCGCCATCGGCGACCGCGTCACCCGGTGCGACCGCTACGAGGTCGCCCTCAGCGACGCCGTCCCCGGCGATGTCCGTGACACCAGCACGGCGCGCGCCCTCGCCACCGACCTGCGCACCTACGTCCTGGACGACGCGCTCCCCGCCGGCAAACGAGCCGTGCTGACCGACTGGCTCAGGCGCAACACCACCGGCGACACGACCATCCGCGCCGGTGCCCCGGCCGGCTGGCAGGTCGGCGACAAGACCGGCAGCGGCGGGTACGGCACGCGCAACGACATCGCGATCGTCTGGCCCCCGGACGCCGCGCCGATCGCCATCGCCGTCCTCTCCCGCCGCGACACCCGCGACGCCGAGCGCGACGACGCACTCATCGCCGGAGCCGCCGAGGTCGCCCTCAACGCCCTGGCCTGAGTCCGGCCGGGCCGCGCCCCGGGCGCCCCGGTGCCTCCAGCCTCCCGGTGCCCCGGTCACCCCGGCGCCCCGGTCAGGGAAAACGGGTGCCCCGTGGCGGCTCGGGCGAACCCGGAGCCGCCACGGGGCGGGCCGTGCCGGTCGTCACTGGACCGGCGTGATCCCCGGCCTGCGCGACCGGGGCGGCCGGAGAGCGGTGCTCAGTTGAAGACCAGGACGTCGGTGCGCATCGGCAGCGGGCTGCTCCAGCCGATGTTGATCTTGAAAGTCACCAGTCCATTGCTGGGGGCGATGCTCGACACCTGGAAGGGCGCCGCGCCGACGAACCGGTTCCCGTTGCCGTCGATCTCGGAGGCCGTGATGACGACCGTCGAGTTGATCCCGATGACATTCCAGGGAAGCTGAAGGTTGAACGTCCCGTTCGACGGGGTCCACGTCCACCACGCCCGCCACACGGCGCCGACGTTACCGCCGATCGCCGCGATGCCCTGATCCCTGTCGGCGGCCTGTGAACTGCTTGCGATCCTCGGCACCTCGGTGGCGGAAGATTCGGCTGCGGCCATGACGACTCCTCTCACGTCGCGGGAGCCCCCGAGAGCCCCCGCATACGTCGAGTGTCCGCCCATGTGCGCAGCGTCACAATCACTCGCGCGGGTGAACCTTCGGCGCGCCTCCGTGCCATCCGCGAAAACACCGTCCATGGCCACAGCCACCCACCGGGCGGGCGGACCGGCAGGACACGCTCCCGGTCCGCCCGGACGGCCGCACCACGGCCGCACCACCCGAGGAGGCGCCCCCGCTCGAAGGACGGCGGTCGTGCGCGCCGGACGCGATCGAGCTGAACGAGGGTGGCGTTTGTGGTGCGTGTCGTGCCGGTAGCACGCGCGTTGCCGGTGGTGCCGGCGGTGGCGCTTGTCGCGGGAACGCGCCCATCAGGCGGCGTCGAGGGCCCCGGTGATCTTGCGGGTCATCTCGGCCAGGGTGGGGCTGGGCGCGCCCTTGTGGGCCGCGGTGGCCGCCTCGACAGCGACGATGACCGTGCTGCGGAAGTTGTCGGCCTCCGCCGGGTCCTGCTTCTTGAGCAGGCCCATCCCCGCCGTCAGGGCCGGCAGCACCTCGTCGGCGATGGCGGCCACGGACGTGCCGTTCAGCTTCACGCCCTTCGACTTCTCCGCGAGCACGTGCCCGACCGGGCCGGTCGCGGAGTGCAGGGCGATGCTGCCGCGGGTGGCGGCCTTGTGGGGCGAACCGGCGGCGTCGGCGGCGGCCAGCAGCGTGACGGCGCCGTACGCGGCGGTGCGCAGGGTGTTCTTGTCCTGGTCGGTCAGGGTGATGGACATGATGGTGTGCTCCTCTGAATCCGCTTCGATTCCTGGTCTGCGCGGTGGTGGTTGACCACCCCCGCCTTCGTGACACCATCATGGCACACACGTGGCGCCATGACGAGTCATTCATGACGCCACGCGTGGCACAACTGGCGCCATGATGTGACTCCGACCAAGAAAACCGCAGATCAGTGGCGCTTTCCCGCTGGTGCCAACGCGGCCATATTCTCCGTGAACCCCATGGGCCCTCAGACGTTCAGCCGTGCCACGGCCCCCGTCAGCCCCTCCCATGCCTGTGCGGTGTCCGGTGTCGCGGCGTGCGGGGCGCGGAACACATCGAGGCAGGCGGCCACGTCGTCGAAGGCCCAGCGGAGCGCGTAGTAGGTGAGCCGGTCCCGGTCGGGCCGGTGGCCGGTCAGCTCCTCGTAGCGGGCGAGGTCGTCCGGGTCCGGGGAGCAGAGCCAGAGGTCACGCTCGGGCACCGCGAGGGCGACCGTGTCCCAGTCGACCAGCAGGTTCCGCCCGCCCGGGTCCAGGACGTTGCCCGGATGCGGTTCGCCGTGCGTCACGACCGGGGTGGGTGCCTGCCGGATCAGGCGCGCGGTCCGCTCGTCGAACTCCCCGAGCCGGTGGCGGAGACCGCGGGCGCTGTCCGTCAGCAGCGCGCGGCAGCGTTCGGCGTACGGGCCGCTGTCCGGCGCGAAGGCGTCCAACGGCTCGCGCAGAGCCGCTTCCAGCGGGGCGCGGTCCGGAAGTCCCGGCCGGTGCACCGGCGTCGCAGCGGGCGCGGGAGTGCGGTGCAGCACGGCCAGCCGTTCCACGAGCAGGCGGCGGTGCTCCGGCGGCAGTTCCTGCCCGAAGTGGCCCGCGGACGCGTCCAGGTACGGGAAGACGCTCACCGCGTACCGGTCCCCGAGCCGGCGCACGGTGGCACCGGAGGAGGCCGTGGAGGAGGCAGCGGAGGAGGCCGTCCGCAGAGGTGCGACGACGAAGTCCAGACCGGCGTCCGCGTTCAGTGAGGCGGCCGTGTCCATCGCCCGGCGCAGGCCCTCCCGGGCCGCTTCCACACCCGCGCCGCAGTACGGCTTGTGCGCCAGGTCGGCCACCGTCACGAACCAGCGCCGCCCGTCGGCGGTCCGCGCGGTCCAGTGGTGATCGCCGAAGCCGACGGGCGCGTACGTCAGTGACGCGGGGGTCACTTCCCAGGCTGCGAGGGTGTCAGCGAGGGCGGACAGGTCGAGATCCATGGGCTGATCCTTCATGCCGGCACCCTAACGAAGCCGCCGGAGCGCCCCTCCCGCGTCCGCGCCCGTCACCGGCCCGCGCCCGTCATCGGGCCGTGCCCGTGCCCGTGCCCGTGACCAGAGTCTGGAGCGCCGGAGCGTACAGGTCCGCCACGTGTTCGGCGGTGGCCGTGGAGGCCGCGCCCTCCCGGTGGAGGCTGAGCGTGGCACCCAGGCCGAGGAGGTGACCGGCGATCAGCTCGGCGCGCAGGGTCCGTTCGCGGCCGGGGAGGCGGGCCGCGAGGTGCTGGGTGATCTGCTCGTGGAAGCGGTCGCGCAGGAGGGAGCGCTCGTCGGTATTGCCGAGGGAGAAGACGACCCGGAGCAGCGGGTCCCGCTGCTGTTCCCGCCGGTGCCGCACGAGCGCGAGGACCATGTGGCGGCCGAGCCTCTCCAGCGGGGCGTCGAAGAGTTCCTCGGCGGCGGGCCCGAAGTCGGCGACCGTGTTGAACAGGTCTTCCTTCCGGCCGAAGTGCTTGACCACCAGGGACGGGCTCACCCCGGCGTCGGCCGCGACGGCCCTGATGGTCACCTCGGCGTACGGGCGCTGCGTGAACGCCCGCCGCGCGGACCGCAGGATCGCATCCTTGCCGGAGCCGGAATCAGAGCCGGAGCCGGAAACCGCGGCCCGGGTCCCGGCTGCCGGGACCGCCGAGGGAGCGGAAGCGGCCGAGCCTGCCGCCCCCGTCCGTGGATCCGTCATGGACCGGCCGGTCATGCGCCCTCCTGGATGGGGATGGTCCGCGCACCGGCCTTCCGGTTCTCGCGAGTCGTTCCGACCGTACCCGCCTTCCCCCGGCCGCCCGGACCCGGCAGGCAGAGCGTGACGGCGAGGGCCAGCAGGGAGGCGCCCGCCGCGATCACGAAGACCAGCTCGTACGCCTGGAGCGTCGGGGCCGTGGCGCCGCCCACCTCGAAGGTGAGACCGGCGAGGACGGCGGCGACCGTCGCGCTGCAGAACGCCTGCCCGATCGACCTCATCAGCGTGTTCAGACCGTTGGCCGCCCCGGTCTCGCCCACCGGCACCCCGCGCATCACCAGCGCGGGCAGCGCCGAGTACGCGATGGCGGTGCCCGAGGAGACGACCGTCGCGCCCGCGATGATGAGCCACAGGCTGTGGCTCGTGAAGTACCGCACCCCGTACCCGACGGCCATGATCCCGGCAGCCAGGCCCAGGCTGACCTTCGGTCCGTACATGGTGGAGATCCGCGCCGACACGGGCGACAGCGCCACCATCGCCAGGCCCCCGGGCAGCAGGCACAGGCCGCTGACGACGAGCGAGGCGCCGAGCCCATAGCCCGTCGCCTTCGGCTCCTGCACCATCTGTGCGGTGACCAGGGAGTTGGCGTAGAACGCGAAGCCGATGAGCAGCGCCGCGATGTTGGTGAGCAGGACGGCCGGGCGGGCCGAGACCCGCAGATCGACCATCGGGTTGCGGACGCGGAGCTCGTACGCCCCCCAGAGCAGGCCGACGACCACGGCGGCGGCCAGCAGTCCGGTCGTACGCACCGACGTCCAGCCCCACTCCGCCCCCTGGGTGACCGCGAGCAGCAGGCTGACCAGGGTGACCGACAGCCCGAGCGCTCCCACGGCGTCGAACCGTCCGCGGGAGCGGAGCGGTGACTCCGGTACGAGCCGGAGCACCAACACGATGTCGATCACGCCGATGACGCCCGAGACCCAGAACATGGTGTGCCAGTCGAAGTTCTCGATGACGAGCGCCGCGACCGGCAGGCCCACGGCCGCGCCGATGCCGAGCGTCGAGCTCATCAGCGCGACGGCGGACAGCACGCGCTCCGGCGGCAGTTCGTCCCGCAGGATGCTGATGCCCAGCGGTACGACGGCGAGCGCGGCGCCCTGCAACGCCCGGCCGGTGATCAGTACGCCGATGTGGGAGCTGACCGCACACAGCACCGAGCCGACGACCAGCACGCCGAGCGAGGCCACCAGCACGCGCCGCTTGCCGTACATGTCACCGACCCGGCCGAGCACCGGAGTGAACACGGCACCCGTCAGCAGCGTCACGGTGACCAGCCAGCTCGCGGCGGCGGGGGTGGCGCCGGTGAGCTCCGGTATGTGCGGGAGGAGCGGGACGACGATCGTCTGCATGACCGCGACGACGACGCCGCAGAAGGCCAGGACGCCGACGGCGAAGCGGGGGTGAGGGGCGGTCGTTGCGGCTGTGTCCGCAGGCATGCGATCTCCGTGGTCGGGTCCGGTCGAGTCCTGTCGGGTCCTGTCGGCGCGAGAGAGGACGCACGGCCGGGAGGGAGCGGGAGCAGAGGTGCACAAGCGTTCACCTTGAGGGTAAACGCTTGTGCACCCCTGTGGGCGACCGGGCGTCCGAACAGCGCGTTAGCCTCGGTGGCGAGACCTGACGACGGCTCGGCGGCCTCGACGGCGAGAGCCGGGGGCCGGAGGCCGGGAGTCGAGAACACGAGAGCGAAGGTGGCGGCAATGGCGAAGGTTCCGGCAGCGGCAGTGGCTGCGAGCGGACTTGTCGGGGGTTACGGCGTCGCCCGGTGGACCAAGAAGCGGCCACTGGGCGGGGTCGCGCTCGCCGCCGCCGGGTCTCTCGCCGCGTACGGGTGGAACCGGCAGGCGGGCCCCCGCGCGGCGGCCGGACTGACCGTCGCCTATGTCGCCGCGTTCGCCGGATCGCACCCGCTCGCCAAGAAGGTCGGCGCGTGGCCCGCCGTGTTCGCCGTCGCGGGCGGCGTGGCCGCCGCGTCCTGGGCGGTCACCCGCCGCGCCGCCTGAGGAACGCACCACCGGCTGGCACCCGCAGGCACCCGCAGGGCCTCTCGTCCGAACGAGAGGCCCTGCTCCGGTCCCTGACCCGGACGAGAGGTCTCGACCCGGACGAGAGGCCTCGACCCGGACGAGAGGCCCCGACCCGGGGCCGACCCGGACAAGAGGTCCCGCTCCGGGGGCCGGCCCCTACGCCCCCAACCCCCGCGACACCGTGTAGATGACCAGCCCCGCCAACGCGCCCACCACCGTGCCGTTGATCCGGATGAACTGGAGGTCACGGCCGATGTGCGCCTCGATCTTCTTCGAGGTCTGGTCCGCGTCCCAGCCCGCCACCGTGTCGCTGATCAGTGAGGTGATCTCCGCGCGGTACGTCGTGACGACATACGCCGCCGCGTCCTCCAGCCAGCCGTCCAGCTTGGCCTGCAGACGCTCGTCCGTCGCCAGCCGGGCGCCCAGCGACATCAGCGAGGCGCGGGCCCGCAGCCGCAGTTCGCTCTGCTCGTCCTCCGCCGCCGCCATGATCATCGTGCGTACGGAGGACCAGGCCGACGCGATGACGTCCTGGACCTCACGGCGGCCCAGCACCTCCGACTTCAGCCGCTCCACCCTGGCCCGGGTGTCGGAGTCCGTCTGGAGATCCGCCGCGAAATCCGTCAGGAACGTGTCGATCGAGCCGCGCGCCGGGTGCTCCGGCATGTCGCGCATCTCCGTGATGAAGCGCAGCAGCTCCTTGTAGACCCGCTCCCCCACCCGCTTGTCCACGAAGCGCGGTGTCCACCCCGGCGCCCCGCCCTGCACCGCGTCCATCACCGAGTCGCCGTGCTCCACCAGCCAGTCGTGCGCCCGTACGCAGACGAGGTCCACGACCCTGCGGTGCCCCCCGTCCGCGACGACCTTCTCCAGCATCTTGCCGAGTCCGGGGCCGACCTCCACCGCGTCCGCCCGCCGGGTGATCGCCTCGCCGACCACCGCCTGGACGTCCGAGTCCCGCAGGACGGTCAGCGCACCGCGCAGCGCGGTCGCCAGCTCGGCGGTGACCCGGTCGGCGTGATCCGGCTCCGCGAGCCAGGCACCCACCCGCCGGCCGACTCCCAGAGCGTGAATTCGGTCACGAACGACCCCTGAGGAGAGAAAGTTTTCCCCCACGAAGGAACCAAGTGACGCTCCGAGCTGATCCTTCTTGGTGGGAATGATGGCGGTGTGCGGGATGGGCAGGCCGAGCGGGCGCCGGAAGAGCGCCGTGACGGCGAACCAGTCCGCCAGCGCACCCACCATTCCCGCTTCGGCAGCCGCCGCGACGTAGCCCGGCCAGCCGCCCACACCCGCGTTCTTCGCCCAGGTGGCGAGGACGTACACGAGCGCGACGAGCAGAAGGAGACCGGTGGCGGTGGTCTTCATACGGCGTACTCCGCGCCGCTTCTCCTCGTCGGCGGCGGTGTACGCGAACGAGGCGAGCGGCGAGGCCGCCCGGCGCCCGGAACCGGACCCGTCCTCCGGGTCCGGCGGCGTGCCGGACCCGCCCTCCGCGTGCCCCTGCCCCTCCGGGACCTGCCGGTCCTGTGGGCCCTCCACTGACTTCTGCACCGCGTCCTGCTCTCCGGCTCCGGCCCGTTCCATCCGCTCCACCCGTCCGCGTACGCATCGCCCCCGCGCCGTACGCATTGTCCTTACCTCACCTACTCCCGGGCCGCACGTCGAGTTCCCCGCGGCCTGTCGCATCATGGGACCAGCCCGATCAGCACGAGGAGAAACACCGCACATGCCCAGGCGCCAGGGGTATGCCCTGCTCATCGCCCTTGTGGCGGGCACCGCCGCACTCGCCGCCGCCGTGGCCTTCGGTACGACGCTGCTCTCCGGCCCCCGGCCCCCGGCCCCGTTCACCGGCCCCGAGGCGCACGCGGCGGCCCGCAGTCCCGCCGCCCCGGCCCACTCCGGCGGCAACTGGGTCGCCACCTGGACCAGCGCGCCCGTCAGCGCCGAGCCGCGCACCGCGCACGGTTTCCCGGGACGCACCGTCCGTAACACCGTGCACACCAGCGTCGGCGGTGACGCGGCCCGCATCACCCTCTCCAACCTCTTCGGCGCGGCCCCCCTGGTGGTCGACCAGGCCACCGTCAACACCCGTCCGGTGACCTTCGAGGGCGCGCCCCGTGTCACCATCGCCGCGGGCGGACAGGTCGTCAGCGACCCCGTCGTGGTGCCCGTCGCCGCCGACACCGATCTGCTGGTCACGCTGCGCACCCCGCACGGGGGCGGGCCCGTCACCTTCCACCCGAACGCGCACCAGACGTCCTACCTGGCCGACGAGCACGGCACCTGGAGCACCACCCGGTGGCGCTACCTCACCGCCGTGGACGTCCGCAACGAGCGCGCACCCGGCACGGTCGTCGTCCTCGGCGACTCGATCACCGCGGGCAGCGGCTCCACCACCGACGCCAACACCCGCTGGCCCGACGTCCTCGCCGACCGGCTGCGCGGCACGTACGGCGTCGCCAACCAGGGCATAGCCGGGAACCGGCTCCTGCGCGACGGCGTCACCGGCATCAGCGGCCAGGGCGGAACGGGCCGCTTCGAGCGCGACGTCCTCTCGGTCGCCGGAGCGAAGACCGTGTTCGTCGCGCTCGGCATCAACGACGTACAGCAGGCCCCGCAGGAGACGGACCCGCAGCGCGTCCTGGACGGCTTCCGCGCCCTCACCGAGCGGGCGCACGCCCGCGGGCTGCGGGTCGTCGGGGCGACGCTGACCCCGTACGAGGGGTACGCCACCTGGACGCCCGCGCGCAACGCCGTACGGCTGGCCGTCAACGAGCGGATCAGGGCGGGCGGGATCTTCGACGCGTACGTCGACTTCGACCGGGCGGTACGCGACCCGTACGCGCCCAACCGGCTCCTCCCGTCGTACGACTCCGGCGACCATCTGCACCTCAACGACGACGGCTACCGCACCCTCGGCCGGCACATCGACCTCAGGTCCCTGGTCGGCGCCCCGAAGTCCGACACGTTCTGACCCCGCCCCGGTGCCGGGCATCCCCGGTGCGGGGCGACCCCCGTGCGGGCCCATCCCCGGTGCCGGACGGCTCCGCCTCGGCGGGACCGTCCGGCACCGGGGGCCGGGCTCAGCCCAGTTCCTTGCGGCCGTCGCCCTCGTCCGGCTTCCCCAGCGCGTTCCGCTCCCGGTCCCGCGCCAGCTCCGCGTCCCGGATCCGCTGCCGGTCCGCCTTGGTCCGCTTGCGGTCCACGCCGACGCCGCCCATCAGCGCGAAGCCGGTGATCCGCACCCGCGGGGCGTCCGGAGCGGGTGCGCCCTCCTCGTTCGAGCCCTCGCCGAAGCCGCCCATGATGCCGATGCCCTTGACCTCGACGTTCAGCTCCGGCGGCGCCGTCACATGCATGCCGCCCATGACCGTGAAGCAGCGGATGACCACCTCGCGGTCCTCGAAGTTCGCCTCGCGCAGATCGATCTCACCGCCGCCCCACATCGCGAACGCGGTGAACTTCCGGCCCACCGTCCAGTGGCCCTTCCGGGTGAACCCGCTCCAGAACGCGAAGGCCCCCGTGGAGGTGGCAGGGCCCCCGATCCGTGACGGCCAGCTCCCCGACCTGCCCGGCACCGAGGGTGTCGGCGCACCGGGCGGCGCGACCACGGTGCCCGGTGCCGGGAGATCCCGGACGATCGGCTCCAACTCCCCATGCGTACGGGCCTTGTAGGTCGCGTCGAGGCGCTGCTCGAACTCGTCCATGTCCAGCCGGCCCTCGGCCACCGCCTCACGCAGCAGCTCGGCGATGCGCTCACGCTCGGCGTCGGAGGCACGCATTTCGGGAAGTTCACTTGTCATACCGCGCAGCCTATTGAACGCACCGGCTCCCGTCACAGACGAGCGCGCCCACGCCCGCGCGCCGCGGCCGGAACGCGCCCACTCCGCTACGGGGCCGACGCGTACATCTTCGCGATCACGGCCTCGATGTCCGGCTCCCGCACCGACAGGTCGACCAGCGGATACTCCGCCGCGATCCGTGCCACCAGCGGGGCTGCCGACACCGACGCCGGGAACGACAGCCACTGCCGGGGCCCCTCCACCTTCACCACCCGGACCCCCGAGCCCGGCCCCCCGGCCGCCGCACCCGCTCCGGTGTCCGTGCCCGAGTCCAGGTCGATCGGCGGGAGTTCACGCTCCAGATCGACCACCAGCGTGCGCTCGCTCTCCCCCACCTCGTGGAGCCCGGCGAGCGCCCCGTCATACATCAGCCGCCCGTGGTCGATCACCATGACCCGCTTGCACAGCTGCTCGATATCGGTCAGATCGTGCGTGGTGAGCAGAACGGTCGTGGACCGCTCCTCGTTCAGGTCCCGCAGGAACTGCCGGACCTTCGCCTTCGAGATCACATCGAGCCCGATCGTCGGCTCGTCCAGATACAGCACCTCCGGATCGTGCAGCAGCGCCGCCGCGATGTCCCCGCGCATCCGCTGCCCCAGCGAGAGCTGACGTACCGGAACCTCCAACAGCTCGCCCAGGTCCAGGAGTTCGACACAGCGGTCCAGGTTCTCCCGGAAGCGGCGGTCGGGAATCCGGTACATCCGGTGCATCAGCCGGTACGAGTCCCGCAACGGCAGGTCCCACCACAGCGTCGTCCGCTGCCCGAACACCACCCCGATCCGGTGCGCCAGCCGCGTACGCTCCCGGGACGGATCGATGCCCGCGACCCGCAGGCTGCCGCCGCTCGGGGTGAGAATCCCCGTCAGCATCTTGATCGTGGTCGACTTGCCGGCGCCGTTCGGACCGATGTACCCGACCATCTCGCCGCGCGGCACCCGGAAGCTGATGCCGTCGACCGCACGCACCTCGCGCCGCTCCCGGCGCAGGAAGCCCGTTCTGCGGCGTACATCGAAGACCTTCTCGATGCCGTCGAGCACGATGAAATCCGCGTCCGCGTCCGCGCCGGTGCCGCCCTTACCGATTCCGGTACCCGTGTCCGTGTCCGTGTCCGTGTCCGTACCCATGTCCCGCGTCACCCTCTCCCTGTCCTCACGTCCGCCGGTCAATTTCCCGTGCTCCGGTACGCGCGCAGCCCCGCCCGCCACGCGAGACCCGCCAGCACCCAGCACAGCGCCGCCACCACCGGGGGCAGGAACGCCACCCACCGCGGCAGGTCCAACGGGTAGTCCCGGCCCAGCACATACAGCGCGGGCAGCCAGCTGACGAAGGCCAGCGGCACCACGAACGTCACCCCGCGCACCAGATCCTTCGCGAAGATCGACGGCGGGTACTGGAGCAGCGTCGTCCCGCCGTACGTGAAGGAGTTCTGCACCTCTGAGGCGTCCTGCGCGAAGAACTGGAACGCCGCCCCCGCCACGAACACCGCCCCGAAGATCGCCGCCCCGCTCAGCACCATCAGCGGCAGCATCAGCACCTTCAGCGGCGTCCACGCGATGTCCAGCGACACCAGCGCGTACCCGAGCACCACGAGCCCCTGGGTGACCCGCCCCAGCCTGCGCAGCGCGAACCGGTCCGCCGCCACCTGCGCCAGTACCGGCACCGGGCGTACCAGCAGGGTGTCCAGCGTCCCGTCCCGCACCCGCCTGCCCAGCCGGTCCATCGACCCCAGCACCAGATCGGACAGCCCGAACGCCGTCCCCGACACCCCGTACAGCAGGGCGATCTCGGGCAGCGAATAGCCGCCCAGCGAGTCGACGTGGGAGAACATCAGCATGATCGCGACGAAGTCGAAGGCCGTCGCCGCGAAGTTCCCGATCGTCGTCATGACGAACGAGGCCCGGTACGCCATCGTCGAGCGCAGCCACATCGCCACGATCAGCCCGTACGCCCGGAGCCCCTCGATCACCCGGGACCGCTCCCCGAACGCGATCGGGGGCGACTCCCGCTCCACCTGCCCCGGCGCTTCGTCCAGCCCCTTGCCCGGTACCTCCCCCGGTACCTCCCCCGGCCCCCTGTCCGGCTCTCCCCCCGCGTCCGCGGCCACCGCCGTCTCAACCACCCTGAACCACCACCCTCCTGGTCGCCACGCCCTGCAGGAGCCGCCCCGCCAGCAACAGCGCCACCGCCCAGCCCGCCTGGAAGGCGTACGCCCGCACCAGCCCCCACCCCGTGTGCTTCCCGAGGAGCACATCAGCCGGCACCTGGAGCAGCGACGACCACGGCAGCGCCCGCGCCACCTCGCCCAATGCCCCGGGGAACAGAGTCAGCGGCAGCAGCATCCCGGAGAAGAACAGCCCCGCCAGCCAGGTGATCTGCATCGCGCCCGCCCCGTCCATCAGCCAGAAAGCCGACAGCGCGACCACGTAACGCACCGCGAAACTGACCACCACACCGAGCGTCACCGAGACGAGGAACGCCAGCCATGTCCACGCCGAGCCGGGCAGCGCCAGGTCGAAGGCGAACGCGCCGAGCGCCATCGGGATGATGCCGCGCCCCAGCAGGTGGAACGCCGCCCGGCCCAGATCCCCCGCCAGCCACCACAGCTGAAGGTCGGCGGGCCGGTAGAGATCCACGGCGATGTCGCCGGTACGGATCCGCTCCATCAGCTCGTCCTCGAAGCCGCCGCCCATCATGGCGCAGGTCATCAGCAGCGCCTGACCCAGCCACACATAGGTCAGCGCCTGCGCGGTGTCGTAGCCGCCGAGCTGCGGGCGCTCGTCCCACAGCGCCGTATAGGTGTACGCCATGATGAAGCCGAAGACGGTGTTGGTGAACACGCCCGCCGCCGTCGCCATCCGGTACGTGGCATGGCGCCGGAACCCACCGGCCGCCACCACTGCGTAGAGCCGCACGTCGCCCCCTTCCCCCCGCCCCGGCCGGGCCCCGACCTGGCCCCGACACCAAAGCGCACGACCCTAGTGCACGCCGGGCGGCCACCGCGAGCGGTTATCCGGGACCGTCATTGAAGGATGATCCGAAGATTTCCCGGCGAAACGGGCACTATGGGGGAACTGACCGCGGCCGAGGAGTCTCCACCGATATGAGCGACGACCCACAGAACTGGGCCCCGCGGGACCACACGGACGCCGCGGCCACCCCCGACGACGGACCCGACGACGGAAGTGGTGCGCCGGGCGCGAAGGGAAAGAAGGGGCGCAAGAAGCGCCCCAAGAGGACCGGCTGGCGCCGCCTCGTCCCTACGTGGCGCATGGTCCTCGGCACCGTACTCGGCATCGCCCTGCTGCTCGTCGGCGGCTTCATCGCCGGATACCAGCTCGTCGACATCCCGGCCGCCAACGCCAACGCCACCGCACAGTCCAACGTCTACCTCTACCAGGACGGCAGCGTCATCGCGCGGGACGGCGAGGTCAACCGGGAGAAGGTCCAGCTCTCCCAGGTCCCCCTCACCGTCCAGCACGCCGTGCTCGCCGCCGAGGACCGCGACTTCTACTCCGAGCGCGCCGTGGACGTGAAGGCCATGGTCCGCGCCGCCTGGAACACCCTGACCGGCAAGGGCAAGCAGGGCGGCTCGACCATCACCCAGCAGTACGTCAAGAACTACTACCTCGGCCAGGAACAGACCGTCGTCCGCAAGGCCAAGGAGTTCTTCATCGCGGTCAAGCTCAATCGCGAGGAGAACAAGGACCAGATCTTCGAGGGCTACCTCAACACCAGCTACTTCGGCCGCAACGCCTACGGCATCCAGGCCGCCGCGCAGGCGTACTACGGCAAGAACGTCGAGGACCTCAGCACCGGCGAGGGCGCCTACCTCGCCTCGCTGCTGAACGCGCCCAGCGCGTACGACGTCGTCGTCCACCCCGAGAACAAGGCCGCCGCCCTCGGCCGCTGGAACTACGTCCTGGACGGCATGGTCAAGGAGCAGTGGCTCGGCACCGCGGAACGCGCCGCGACGAAGTTCCCCGTACCCGGCAAGGCCAAGCCCGCCACCGGGCTCTCCGGGCAGCGCGGCTACCTCGTCCAGGCCGTCGAGGACTACCTCACCGGCAACGGGATCATCGACGAGACGACCCTCGCCACCGGCGGCTACCGGATCACCACCACGCTGGAGAAGAAGAAGCAGAACGCCCTCGTCAAGGCCGTCGACACCCAGGTGATGTCCAGGACGAGCGACGACCGGGAGGCCGACCGCAACGTCCGCGTCGGCGGCGCCTCCATCACACCCGGCACCGGCGAGGTCGTCGCCATGTACGGCGGCATCGACTACACGAAGCAGTACGTCAACAACGCCACCCGCCGCGACTACCAGGTCGGCTCCACCTTCAAGCCGTTCGTCTTCACCTCCGCCGTCGCCAACGACTCCACCACGCGGGACGGCCGGCGGATCACCCCCAACACGATCTACGACGGCACCAACAAGCGCACCGTCCAGGGCCCCGGCGGCTCCACCGGCTACGCCCCGGCCAACGAGGACGACGTCAGCTACGGCCCCGTCACCGTCCGGACCGCCACGGACAAATCCATCAACGCCGTCTACGCGCAGATGGCCCAGGACGTCGGCCCCGGCAAGGTCAAGGACACCGCCGTCGCCCTCGGCATCCCCGCGAACACCCCCGACCTCACCGCGTCGCCCTCCATCGCGCTCGGCCCCGCCACCGCCAGCGTCCTCGACATGACCGAGGCGTACGCCACCCTCGCCAACCACGGCCGGCACGGCGCGTACACCCTCGTCGAGAAGGTCAGCAAGGATGGCGCGGACGTCGCCCTCCCCGGCCGGAACACCCAGCAGACCGTCACCCGCGAGGCAGCCGACACCACCACCTCGATCCTGCGCAGCGTCGTCGACGGCGGCACCGGCACCGCCGCCCAGGCCGCGGGCCGCCCCGCCGCGGGCAAGACCGGCACCGCCGAGGAGGACAAGGCCGCCTGGTTCGCCGGGTACACCCCCGACCTCGCGACCGTCATCGCGGTCATGGGCCAGGACCCCGACACCGGCGTACAGAAACCGCTCTACGGAGCGCTCGGTCTGCCCCGCGTCAACGGGGGCGGCGCTCCCGCCCAGACCTGGGCCGCCTACACGGCCGCCGCCCTGCGCTCCTCCGACGTACAGAACTTCGACCTCGACCTGGAGGACGGCGCGGACGCATCCGCACCGCCCACCACGGAGGAACCCGAATCCAGCGCACCGGCCGAACCGAGCGACACCCCCTCCGGTCCGCCCCCGCCCAGCCCCTCCAGCACGGCCCCCACCACCCCCGGCCCCACTGAGGGCGCGACGGACACCGGCGGGCAGACCAACGGCGGTACGGACACGGGCGGCACCGACGGCGGCACCACCGGAGGGACGGACGGCGGCGCGGACACCGGCGGCGGCAACGGGGGCAACGGCGGCGCGACGGACGGGGGGACCGACACCGCGGGCGGCGACGGCGGCGGCAACGGCGGCTTCACCGAAGGCGCCCGCGGCTCCCGCCCACGCGACCGGTGACCGGATCGCGTGGGCGGGGGCCGCGTCGCGCGACCGGCGACCGGTCGGAGTGCGGTGACCGGATCAGTGTCCGGAGGTCGCCTTCAGGCCCACCACGGCGATCAGCAGCAGACACACGAAGAAGATCCGTGCGGCGGTCGCCGGTTCGTTCAGGACCAGCATGCCGACCACCGCGGCTCCGGCCGCACCGATACCGACCCACACGCCGTACGCCGTACCGATCGGGAGCGTCTTCGCCGCCTGGGACAGCAACATCATGCTCGCCACGATCCCGAGGCCGGTGAACACACTCGGCCACAGCCGGGTGAACCCCTCGGTGTACTTCATCCCGATCGCCCAGCCCACTTCGAGCAGACCGGCGACGATCAACAGAACCCAGGCCATGACGGCACCTCCGACGAAAACTCGCGAACAACACGGGTGCGTCGTCTTTGCCAGCCCGGTACGGCGCGTCTCGTCGGGGTCCCCCCACCGTAGCAAAGAACGGGCAAAGGGCCCGGTGACACCGGTCACCAGGCCCTTCCCCACAGCTCACACCAGAGCGCGGGACGAAACGCGAAACGAAACGGCGGAACAAAACGCGAAACGAAACGCGGAACGAAACGCGGCTACAGATACAGCCCGGTCGAATCCACCGAGCCCTCGAACCGGTCCGCGGCCACCGCGTGCAGATCACGCTCCCGCATCAGCACGTACGCCACGCCCCGCACCTCGACCTCGGCACGGTCCTCGGGGTCGTACAGCACCCGGTCCCGCGGCTCGACCGTCCGCACGTTCTGACCGACGGCGACCACCACGGCCCAGGCGAGCCGCCGGCCCACCGCGGCCGTGGCCGGAATCAGGATGCCGCCGCCGGAACGCCGCTCGCCCTCGGGCGTATCACTCCGTACCAGCACGCGATCGTGCAGCATACGGATGGGCAGCTTGTCGTCGTGGGTGTCGTCGCTCACGACCCGAAACCTACCTGCCCCGCCCTGATCCGTACGCCTCCGGGGTGCGACCGGTCACTTCTTCCCACGCCGCGCCGCCAGGGTGAGCAGGCCCACCACGCCGACCACCAGCAGCGCCGCCGGGATCACCCGCTCCAGACGCGGAGCACCGTCCTCCGACACGAACTGGGCCTTCACGTCCGACACCGAACGGTTCACCGCGACGAACGCACGGCCGGCCGTCCGGTCCACCGTCTGGGCGACCTTGGCCTTCGCGTCGCCGATGATCGTCTTCGGGTGCACCCGCACCCCGATCTCATCGAGCACCACCGCGAGCTGCTCGCGCCTGCTGATGATGTCCGCCTCGATCTGCGCAGGGCTCCTGGCATCCGACACTGCGCCGCCTCCGTGGTCCTCGTCCGGTAAACCGTCATCGACAGTCTGTCAGCTCGACCGCCCGCACACCCGGCGGCACCCCTATTACGCTCGGTCCCATACACCCCACGTGCCACCTGAGGAGAACCATGAGCGAGCGACTCCAGCCCGGCGACACCGCCCCCGCCTTCACCCTCCCCGACGCCGACGGCAACGAGGTCTCGCTCGCGGACCACAAGGGCCGCAAGGTCATCGTGTACTTCTACCCGGCCGCTCTCACGCCCGGCTGCACCAAGCAGGCCTGCGACTTCACCGACAACCTGGACCTTCTGGCCACTGCCGGATACGACGTCATCGGCGTCTCCCCCGACAAGCCGGAGAAGCTCGCCAAGTTCCGTGAGAAGGAGAACCTGAAGGTCACGCTGGTCGGCGACCCGTCCAAGGAGACGCTTGAGGCGTACGGCGCCTTCGGCGAGAAGAAGCTCTACGGCAAAGTGGTGACGGGCGTCATCCGTTCGACCATCGTCGTCGACGAAGAGGGCAAGGTGGAGCACGCCTTCTACAACGTCAAGGCGACCGGCCATGTCGCCAAGATCATCAAGGACCTCGGTATCTGAACCGCGCGTCCCCGACGGCCCGGCAGCCCGGACACCGACGGCCCCGGCAGCCCGACCACCGGCAGCCGTGGCCGTTCCGGGTCTCCCCGTGGCCGTTCCGGGTCTCCCCGTGGCCGAAAATATGTGAGGGACATCGCAATCGGTCCCTGATTCGGTTTGCAGCCGCCATGCCCGCGCAGAAGCCTTTCCTGGAACACTCTCCGAGGAAAGGACCCGGCCATGGCGGCCTCCGACCCCCACCAGGCGGCCGATCCCGAAGCGGTCAAACGCCATCCCGCGCTCTTCCGGGCCATCAAAAAGCGTCAGAATCCCAAGCTGCGCCGGACCGACATCACCGTCACCGACGACCACGCGGTCAAGCGTGCGGTGAAGGCGGCCTCGCTCGGGAACGCCATGGAGTGGTTCGACTTCGGTATCTACTCCTACCTGGCCGTGACCATCGGGCATGTCTTCTTCCCGTCCGGGAACGACACCACCCAGCTGCTTTCCTCGTTCGCGACCTTCGCCGTGGCCTTCCTCGTTCGGCCACTCGGGGGAATGTTCTTCGGTCCCATGGGCGACAAGGTCGGCCGGAAAAAGGTCCTCGCCCTCACCATGATCCTGATGGCGATCGGCACCTTCGCGATCGGCCTGATCCCCTCCCACGGCACGATCGGCCTCTGGGCCCCCGCCCTGCTGATCTTCTTCCGGATGCTCCAGGGCTTCTCCACGGGCGGTGAATACGGCGGCGCGTCCACCTTCATCGCCGAGTACGCCCCCGACAAGCGCCGCGGCTTCTTCGGCAGCTTCCTGGAGTTCGGCACCCTCGCCGGATACGTCGGCGCCGCGGGTCTGGTGACCGCGCTGTACGCGGTCCTGGACACCGGCCAGATGGAGTCCTGGGGCTGGCGCATCCCGTTCCTGGTCGCGGGCCCCCTCGGCCTGGTCGGCCTCTACCTGCGGCTGCGCCTCGACGAGACCCCGGCCTTCCAGAAGCTGGAGGGCGGCACCGCCCACGCGACCGAGGCCGCCGACGGCGTCGAGTCCACCGCCAAGGGCGACCTCGCCAAGATCTTCCGGGAGTACTGGCCGACGCTGATCCTCTGCATCTGCCTGGTCGGCGCGTACAACATCACCGACTACATGCTGCTGTCGTACATGCCGACGTACCTCTCCGACGAGCTCGGCTACAGCGAGACCCACGGCCTGCTGATCCTGCTCGCCGTGATGGTCTTCCTGATGCTGATCATCAGCCAGGTCGGCAAGCTCTCCGACCGCTTCGGCCGCAAGCCGCTGCTGATGACGGGCATGCTCGGCTTCCTCTTCCTCTCGCTGCCGGCGTTCCTGCTGATCCGCCAGGGCGGCATCCCCGCCATCACGATCGGCATGCTGATGCTGGGCCTGTCCCTGGTCTGCATGCTCGGCACGATGTCCGCCGCGCTGCCCGCGCTCTTCCCCACCAACGTCCGCTACGGCTCCCTCTCGGTGGGTTAC
Source organism: Streptomyces sp. TSRI0281 (assembly GCF_001905125.1). Taxonomy (GTDB): domain Bacteria; phylum Actinomycetota; class Actinomycetes; order Streptomycetales; family Streptomycetaceae; genus Streptomyces. The sequence continues at coordinate 455,286 of NZ_LWLE01000023.1, forward strand.
AACCTCTCCGCGTCGATCTTCGGCGGCACCACCCCCCTGGTGATCACCGCGCTGATCAGCTGGACCGGCTCGAACCTGATGCCCGCGTACTACGCGATGGCGGCCGCCCTGGTCGGTGTGATCGCCGTGGCCTGCATGAAGGAAACGGCCAACAAGCCCCTGGCCGGCTCCCCGCCCTCGGTGGAGACGGACGAGGAGGCCGCGGAAATCTGCGCGGCCCAGACACCGGAACCCAAGTTCTGATCGGCCCCGCGCCGAGTACCATGGCAGGCGGCCTGCGGCGGTGGTGCAGAGGTGACACAGCAGACTTAGGATCTGTGGCCCGTGAAACGGCTTGAGGGTTCGAATCCCTTCCGCCGCACCGAACGGACGGCCCGCGCATCGAAGGATCGATGCGCGGGCCGTTTCCGTGTCCGCGGGCTCAGCCCACCAACTCCCGTACCACCGGCACCAGCGCCCGGAACGCCTTGCCCCGGTGGCTGAGGGCGTTCTTCTCCGCCGGGGTGAGCTCCGCGCAGGTACGGGTCTCGCCCTCGGGCTGGAGGATCGGGTCGTAGCCGAAGCCGTTCGTCCCCGACGGGGTGTGGCGCAGGGTGCCCGGGAGGCGGCCCTCGACCACGCGTTCCGTGCCGTCGGGGAGGGCCAGGGCCGCGGCACAGGCGAAGTGGGCGGCGCGGTGTTCGCCGCCGATGTCGGCGAGTTGGGCCAGGAGCAGGTCCAGGTTGGCCCGGTCGTCGCCGTGGGTGCCGGACCAGCGGGCCGAGAAGATGCCGGGGGCGCCGCCGAGGACGTCGACGCAGAGGCCGGAGTCGTCGGCGACGGCCGGGTGGCCGGTGGCCCTGGCCAGGGCGTGGGCCTTCAGGAGGGCGTTCTCGGCGAAGGTGACGCCGGTTTCCTTGACGTCGGGGATGTCGGGGTACGCGTCCGCGCCGACGAGGTCGTGGGCCAGGCCCGCGTCGGCGAGGATCGCGTGGAGTTCGGTGATTTTCCCGGCGTTGCGGGTGGCGAGGATCAGGCGGGTCATGCCCCGATTATCGCCGTGCGCGGCCGGGAGTCCCGGCGGGGGCGTGGACGCTACGACGTGCAGACCTTGCCGATCTCGGTGGCGGCGTCGGTGACCGGGGTGATGTCCGGGGTGGCGTCGCCCTTCTCGATGGAGGCGCGGACGTTGCCGACGCCGTCCTGGAGGTCGTCGACGGCCTTTCCGAGGTCGGCGTTGTCGGTGGTGTCGCCGAGGCTCTTCAGTTCCTTGTCGATCTCGTCCAGCGCCTCGGACGCCTGCGTCGGGTCCTCGGAGGCATTGGAGATCGCCTGCTGGAGGTTGTTCACGCTGGTGGCGATGGCGTCGGCGGTACGGACGCAGTCGATGGCCTTGTCGACGGCGCCGCAGCCGACCGCGGTGGTGAGGGTCAGCAGGGCGGCGGTGACGGCTAGTGCGGTGCGGTGGTGGCGGCGCGAGGCCATGGTGCGGTCCCTCCCCGGGGGTCGATACGTGGACGGGCGCACGGTTCGACCCGTGCGCCCGTGTACGTAACGACGCCGTGTGGTGCGTACTTGGTTGCTTCTTTACCCGGGGAGGGTGCCGGCCGGTCCTACCCGGGGAGGGTGCCGGCCAGTGCCTGGTTCTGGAGTGCGGCGAGGTCCACGCAGCCCGCGGTGGCGAGGTCGAGGAGGGCGCCCAGTTCCTTGCGGTCGAACGGTGCGGCCTCCGCCGTGCCCTGGACCTCGACGAAGCGGCCGTCGCCGGTGCAGACGACGTTCATGTCGGTGTCGGCGCGGACGTCCTCCTCGTAACAGAGGTCGAGGAGCGGGATGCCGTCGACGATGCCGACGCTGACCGCGGCGACGGTGTCGGTGAGCGGCTTGCGGCCGTGCTTGATGATCTTCTTACCCTGGGCCCAGGCGACGGCGTCGGCGAGGGCGACATAGGCGCCGGTGATCGCGGCGGTGCGGGTGCCGCCGTCGGCCTGGAGGACGTCGCAGTCCAGGACGATGGTGTTCTCGCCGAGTGCCTTGTAGTCGATGACGGCGCGCAGCGAGCGGCCGATGAGCCGGCTGATCTCGTGGGTGCGTCCGCCGATCTTGCCGCGGACCGCTTCGCGGTCGCCGCGGGTGTTGGTGGAGCGGGGCAGCATGGAGTACTCGGCGGTGACCCAGCCTTCGCCGCTGCCCTTGCGCCAGCGCGGGACACCTTCGGTGACGGAGGCGGTGCAGAAGACTTTGGTGTCGCCGAAGGAGATGAGGACTGAGCCTTCGGCGTGCTTGCTCCAGCCGCGTTCGATGGTGACGGGGCGGAGCTGTTCGGGGGTGCGGCCGTCGATGCGAGACATGGCGTCGACTTTATCCGCTGGCGGCGGGGCTCCGTTCGGGTGTGAAGGACCCGCACAGGCGGGGCCGGACCGGGCCGGGGCCAGGTGCGGGAGCGGCGCAGGCCCCGCTCCTCGGGAGGAGCGGGGCCTGCGGGCCGCGAACCCGGGTGGTCAGGGGTGGGGCCGTCGCGCGGTCGTGCTGTGGGCCGTCGAGCCGTGAGCCGTGGGCCGTGGGCCGTCGAGCTGCCGACCGTCGGGTCAGCGGGTCACATCATGTCTTCGATGTCGGCGGCGATCGGGTCCGCGTCGGTCCCGATGACGACCTGGATCGCGGTGCCCATCTTCACGACGCCGTGCGCACCGGCCGCCTTGAGAGCCGCCTCGTCGACCTTGCTGGGGTCGTGGACCTCGGTGCGAAGGCGAGTGATGCAGCCTTCGATCTCGTCGATGTTCTCGATACCGCCGAGCCCGGCGACGATCTTCTCAGCCTTGCTGGCCATGTCCTTCTCCCTGGTTTTCGCGTGCTTCGCGGCGCCCACCAATAGGTCCGCTTCGTCACGTTAACGCACGGTTGGCCCATCTTCGCGGGCGAGTAAACGAACTATCCCAAAGGATGACGATCACCAGCGCCCTGCCCTCCAGGCAGGCTCCGCACCGTAACGCAACTGGTCTACACCAGTTTGCAACGACCGCCAAACGTGACTTGTTCCGGGAGGATGCCGATGAGTGCGAGCGCGGCTGCGGTACCGCAGCGAAAGTGGTGGAACGGACCGATCCAGGGCCTCCAGAAGGTGGGGCGGAGCCTGCAGCTGCCGGTGGCCGTTCTCCCGGCGGCGGGTCTGCTGGTCAGCCTCGGTAACCTGTTCAGCTCGTATCTGCACGGCGCGTTCTGGGACAAGACGTCCAAGGTCATGCTCAACGGCGGCAACGCCATCCTGGACGGCACCACCGGCCTGCCCCTCCTCTTCTGCATCGGCGTGGCCATCGGCTTCGCGAAGAAGGCGGACGGCTCGACGGCACTGGCCGCCGTGGTCGGCTTCCTCGTCTACCGGGGTGTGCTCGGCGCCTTCCCCGTCGACAACTCGGTGACCGAGGCGCTGCCCAACGGCACTCCGCAGAACCCGGGCGTACTCGGCGGCATCCTCATCGGCCTGCTCACCGCCGTGGTCTGGCAGCGGTACCACCGCACGAAGCTGGTGGACTGGCTGGGCTTCTTCAACGGCCGCCGCCTGGTGCCGATCCTGATGGCGTTCCTCTGCGTGATCCTGGGCGTGCTGTTCGGCCTGTTGTGGCAGCCGGTCGGCGATGCGCTGACCTCGTTCTCCAAGCAGCTGATCAACCTCGGCGCATGGGGCGCGGCCATCTTCGGCTTCGCGAACCGCCTGTTGATCCCGATCGGCATGCACCAGTTCCTGAACACCTTCTTCTGGTTCCAGGCGGGCGAGTACACCGGCCCGGACGGCGCGACGGTGCAGGGCGACATCTCCCGCTTCTTCGCCGGGGACCCGTCGGCCGGACAGTTCACCTCCGGCTTCTTCCCGATCATGATGTTCGGCCTCCCCGCGGCGGCACTGGCCATCGCGCACACCGCGCGGCCGGAGCGGCGCAAGGAGGTGGCGGGCCTGATGCTGTCCGTGGCACTGACCTCCTTCGTCACGGGCGTCACCGAGCCGCTGGAGTTCTCCTTCATGTTCGTCGCGCCGTTGCTGTACGGCGTCCACGCGGTCCTCACCGGTGTCTCGATGGGCGTCACCTGGGCACTGGGGGTCCATGCGGGATTCAGCTTCTCCGCGGGCTTGATCGACTACGTGGTCAACTGGCATCTGGACACGAAACCGTGGCTGATCATCCCGATCGGACTGTGCTTCGCGGTGATCTACTACGTCGTCTTCCGGTTCGCGATCACCAAGTTCAATCTTCAGACCCCCGGGCGCGAACCCGAGGAGCTGGAGAAGGAGATCGAGAAGGACCTCACCAAGTAGCAGCCCCCCGACGGGACTTCGGTCCCGGTCACGCAAGGCCCTCGGACCATCCGGTCCGGGGGCCTTCGTCATGTCACCGAAAGTGCCCGATCTGCTACTGCGAAGAAGTGGCAAATTGCAGGTTCCTTATCTAACCCTCACCGTGCTAAAACTGGTCTACACCACTGAGTGGTCCAGACCACGTGGCCGTCTGCCGCGTTACTTCGAGTCGCCGCCTCCCTTCATCAATGACCTGGGCGGCACATGCCCCATGGAGGAAGTTGATGTCCACGGCTGACACCGCACCTGCGGTCGGCAAGAAGAAGGGCGCAGGCGTGATGGCCGTCATGCAGCGCATCGGCCGCAGCCTCATGCTGCCGGTCGCGGTGCTGCCGGCGGGCGCGCTCCTGGTCCGACTCGGCAACCCGGACATGCTCGGGCGGGACTCGTTCCCGGACTTCGTCGTCAAGATCGCCGGCTTCATGGCGGCGGGCGGCAACGCGATCCTCGACAACATGGCCCTGCTGTTCGCCGTCGGTATCGCGATCGGCTTCGCCAAGAAGTCGGACGGCTCGACCGCGCTCGCCGCGGTCACCGGCTATCTGGTCTTCAAGAACGTGCTCGCCACCTTCACCGACAGCAACCTGACCAAGGTCGCGACCGTCGTGGACAACAAGATCGTCATGGCCGACAAGCCGGTCGACGCCGGTGTGCTGGGCGGCGTGGTGATGGGCATAGTCGTCGCCCTGCTCTACCAGAAGTTCCACCGGACCAAGCTGCCCGACTGGGCGGGCTTCTTCAGCGGCCGCCGTCTGGTCCCGATCCTCTCCTCCTTCGCGGGTCTGCTGATCGGCATCGTCTTCGGCTACATCTGGCCGGTGCTCGGTACCGGGCTGCACAACTTCGGTGAGTGGCTGGTCGGTTCCGGCGCGGTGGGCGCGGGTATCTTCGGTGTCGCCAACCGTGCGCTGATCCCGGTCGGCATGCACCACCTGCTGAACTCGTTCCCGTGGTTCCAGGCCGGTTCGTTCGAGGGCAAGAGCGGCGACATCAACCGCTTCCTGGCCGGTGACCCCACGGCCGGACAGTTCATGACCGGCTTCTTCCCGATCATGATGTTCGCCCTTCCGGCGGCCTGCCTCGCGATCGTCCACTGTGCCCGTCCGGAGCGCCGCAAGGTCGTCGGCGGCATGATGTTCTCGCTGGCCCTCACCGCCTTCGTGACGGGTGTGACCGAGCCGATCGAGTTCACGTTCATGTTCATCGCGCCGGTGCTGTACGCGATCCACGCGGTGCTGACCGGTGTCTCGATGGCCCTGACCTGGGGCCTGGGGATGAAGGACGGCTTCGGGTTCTCGGCGGGTGCGATCGACTTCTTCCTGAACCTCGGCATCGCGACGAAGCCCTGGCTGCTGGTGCTCGTCGGACTCTGCTTCGCGGTCATCTACTACGTGGTCTTCCGCTTCGCGATCACCAAATTCAATCTGCCGACTCCGGGCCGTGAGTCGGACGAGGAACTCGCCGAGATCCTCAAGGCCGAGGCGAAGTAGACCGCAGCCGTACGCCGACGTCGAAGCCCCCGCCCTCCCCTTGCTCGGGAGGACGGGGGCTTCGTCACGTTCCGCCCGCCCCAGGTGGTCGGGCGGGGACGTCGGTCGGGGACGGTCGGGTCGGGGCCCCGGCACCGAAGAGGAGGCCACCGAGGAGTTCCGTGCCGGGACCCACGTCCGGGGTGGCGGTGGCGACGAGGGCCGCCGATGCACGGAGGTGCCGCTCCACGGCGGTCCGGAGTCCGGCGTCCTGGACCATCGGGCCGAACCAGCGCTCGACCTGGGACGCCAGGCCGAGGAATCCGTCGAGGTCCTGTTCCCGCGCGATTCCGACGATCATCCCGGCAGTCCGGCAGTCACCCGGCCGGGCGCGCCCACCGCTCTCAGATCTCGTAGACCGCGCCGGGCGCGGCCAGCTCCACGGGCCCCCGGTAGACGGCGCGAGCGTCGGCCAGGTTGCGCGCGGCGTCGGTCCACGGCGGGATGTGCGTGAGGACGAGGCGTCCCGCCCGTGCGCGTGCGGCGCACTCACCGGCCTCGCGGCCGTTGAGGTGGAGGTCCGGGATGTCCTCCTTGCCGTGGACGAACGACGCCTCGCAGAGGAACAGGTCCGCGCCCTCGGCGAGTTCGTCCAGGGCCTCGCAGGTGCCCGTGTCACCGGAGTAGGTGAGGGTGCGGCCGCCGTGCTCGACGCGGATGCCGAAGGTCTCGACGGGGTGGCAGACCTTCTCCGTACGGATCGAGAAGGGGCCGATCTCGAAGGTGCCCGACTTGAGCGTGTGGAAGTCGAACACCTCGCTCATCGCCTGGTCGGACGGGGTGTCCGCATGGGCGGTGATCAGGCGTTGTTCGGTGCCGTCGGGGCCGTAGACCGGGATCGGGGCGGGGCGGCCGCCGTCGTGCCGGTAGTAGCGCACGACGAAGTAGGCGCACATGTCGATGCAGTGATCGGCATGGAGGTGACTGAGAAAGATCGCGTCGAGGTCGTAGAGACCGACGTGGCGCTGCAGCTCGCCGAGGGCGCCGTTGCCCATGTCGAGGAGCAGCCGGAAGCCGTCGGCCTCTACGAGGTAGCTGGAGCATGCCGAACCCGCGGACGGGAAGGAGCCTGAGCAGCCGACGACGGTGAGCTTCATGGAACGTGAACCTCCGAGACGTGGGAACGGGGAGGGTTCGTGCGGTTCGTACGGTTCGTTGAGCGTAAGGCGCGAAACAGCTGGTCGCTCCTCTGCGGCCTGCCGTTGTGGGGGAACTCACCTGCTCTGTCACCGGTTCGATGGAAGGCCCCTGCGGGCCGGGGCCGGGCGTGCCGCGCGGGCGCCGGTACGGTCGGGGGATGAACACGACCTGGTGGGTGGCGCTGGTCGCCGTGGTTCTGCTCGCGCTCGTCGCCGCGGTGGTGGACGGGCGGGGCCGGTCGGGTCGTCGGCCCCGGCGGCGGGACCGCGGGGCGGGTCGCGAGGCCGGCCGTGGGGCGGAGCGGCCCGGTGGGCGGACCCGGCCGCCGGGGAAACCGTCGGCGCCGGGGCGCGGGGGCGGTCGTACGCCGCGGCCGGGCGAGATCTGGTGGGCCGAGGTGCCGTACGAGGACGGGCCCGGGGCGAAGGACCGGCCGTGCCTGGTGCTGTCGGTACGGGGTGACCGGGCCGTCGTCGCCAAGATCACCAGCAAGCATCACGTGGAGCGGCCCGGGGTGATCGCGCTGCCGCCGGGGACGGTGGGCGATGCGCGGGCGCGGCAGAGCTTCCTGGAGACGGATGAGCTGCGGGATGTGGCGGTGCGGGGGTTTCGGCGGCGGGTGGGTGGGGTTGATCCGGGGGTGTGGGAGCGGGTGCGGGGGCTGGGGTGACGGGGGTGGGGCGGGCGGGGGGCGCCTGCGGCGGGCCTGTCCCCTACCCGCCCCTTCCCGAAACCGGGGGCTCCGCCCCCGGGCCCCCTTTTTTGTCCTCAATCGCCGGACGGGCTGGTGGTGGAGGTTGCCCGACGGGCTTGAGAGCGCTTTAGGCCCAGAGTTGGCCGTGCAGGGTTTCGATGGCGGCTTCTGTGGTGGGGGCTGTGTAGACGCCCGTGGACAGGTACTTCCAGCCGCCGTCCGCGACGACGAACACGATGTCCGCGCTCTGCCCGGCCTTGACCGCCTTGAGGCCGACGCCGATCGCCGCGTGGAGGGCGGCGCCGGTGGAGACGCCCGCGAAGATGCCCTCCTGCTGGAGGAGTTCCCGGGTGCGGGTGACCGCGTCGGCCGAGCCGACCGAGAAGCGGGTGGTCAGCACCGAGGCGTCGTACAGCTCGGGGACGAAGCCCTCGTCCAGGTTGCGGAGGCCGTAGACGACATCGTCGTACCGCGGCTCGGCGGCGACGATCGCGACGTCCGGCTTGTGTTCGCGCAGGTAGCGGCCGACGCCCATGAGGGTGCCGGTGGTGCCGAGGCCCGCGACGAAGTGGGTGATGGACGGGAGGTCGGTGAGGATCTCCGGGCCGGTGGTGGCGTAGTGGGCGCCCGCGTTGTCCGGGTTGCCGTACTGGTAGAGCATGACCCAGTCGGGGTGCTCGGCCGACAGTTCCTTGGCGACGCGGACGGCGGTGTTGGAACCGCCCGCGGCCGGGGAGGAGACGATCTCGGCGCCCCACATGGCGAGCAGGTCGCGCCGCTCCCGCGAGGTGTTCTCCGGCATGACGCACACGATGCGGTAGCCCTTGAGCCTGGCCGCCATGGCGAGCGAGATGCCGGTGTTGCCGCTGGTCGGTTCGAGGATCGTGCAACCGGGTGTCAGGCGGCCGTCCTTCTCCGCCTGTTCGACCATGTGGAGCGCGGGGCGGTCCTTGATCGAGCCGGTGGGGTTGCGGTCCTCCAGCTTGGCCCAGATACGGACGTCGTCGGACGGCGACAGCCTGGGCAGCCGCACCAGAGGTGTGTTGCCCACGGCCGCCAGTGGGGAGTCGTACCGCATCAGCGCATGCCACCGGCGACGGCCGGGAGGATGGTGACGTTGTCGCCGTCGCTGAGCTTGGTGCCGATGCCGTCGAGGAAGCGGACGTCCTCGTCGTTGAGGTAGACGTTCACGAAGCGGCGGAGCTCGCCGCCGTCGACGATGCGCTCACGGATGCCGGTGTGGCGGCTCTCCAGGTCGACGAGGAGGTCTGCGAGGGTCTCCCCGCTGCCTTCGACCGCCTTGGCGCCGTCGGTGTAGGTGCGGAGGATGGTGGGGATGCGGACCTCGATGGCCATGACGTGGGCTCCTGTCGAATGCGGAGAGGTGGCGTGGGGCGCGCGTTTCTGCCCCGCGCAGGGGGTGGGGCGTGTGGGTGGCGCTCGGACCGCGGCTCAGGCCGTGCGGCTCACGGGCAGGCTTCAGCCAGGACAGATCGCGCTGGACAGCCTGCACAGGTCGACGTGCAGCCGCGCGACGAGCAGCGCGCCCGGCGTCTTGATGCTCACGTCATGGGGAACCATGCGGTCATCGTATCGATTCCCGGCCGGGAATCCCGAGTGTGATCTCACATGGTGGAAGACAAGCGTTCACCATGCGGAACGACAGGGGTGCCCGGGAGATAGACGACCGTCGGGGCGCCCGTCGTGGGGTGGGTGGTGACCTCGGCCGTCACTCCGTACACCTCGGCCAGCAGCTCGGGCGTGAGGACCTCGGCGGGGGTGCCCGAGGCGACGACCCGGCCGGCCTGGAGCACATAGAGCCGGTCGCAGTAGTACGCGGCGAGGTTCAGGTCGTGCAGGGCGAGGAGGTTCGTCGTGCCGAGTGCGCGGACCAGGGACAGGATCTCCAGCTGGTAGCGGATGTCCAGGTGGTTGGTGGGCTCGTCCAGGACGATGAGCGACGGCTCCTGGACGAGGGTCCGGGCGACCAGTGCGCGCTGGCGTTCGCCGCCGGAGAGGGAGGCGAAGGCGCGGGGCGCGAGGCCGGCGATCCCCACCCGGTCGAGGGCCCGGGTGACCAGCTCGGCGTCGGCGGCGGTGTCCGCTTCCCAGAACCGTTTGTGCGGAGCCCGGCCCATGGCCACGACCTGGGAGACGGTCAGCTCGAAACCGGCCTGGCCGTCCTGCGGGACGGTGGCGATGCGGCGGGCGCGGGCCTTGACGGGGAGGGTGGCGAGGTCGTCGCCGTCCAGCAGCACCCGGCCGTGCGTGGGGCGCAGGGTTCCGTACACGCAGCGCAGGAGGGTCGTCTTGCCGCTGCCGTTCGGGCCGACGAGGCCGACCGTCTCACCGTCGGCGGCGGTCAGGTCGACGGCGTCGACGAGGTGACGGCCACCGCCGGTCCCGTACGAGAGGCCCTCGGTGCGCAGGGTGGTCATGCGGGGGCTCCTTCGGGGCGGCGGCGGAGCATCCAGAGGAAGAACGGGCCGCCGGTCAGGGCGGTGAGGACGCCGACCGGGATGTCCTGGGGTGCGGCGATCGTGCGGGCCGCCAGGTCCGCCAGGACCAGGAAGAGCGCGCCGCCGAGCGCGGCCACCGGGAGCAGGGCGCGGTGTCCGGCGCCGACGGCCATCCGGGCCATGTGCGGGACCATCAGGCCGACGAAGCCGATCGCTCCGCTGTACGCGACGAGGGCGCCGGTGAGCAGCGAGGCGAGGACGAAGACCCCGGCCCGGAAGCGTGCGGTGTCGAGGCCGAGGACGGTGGCGCCCTCCTCGCCGACGAGCAGCAGGTCGAGCGGGCGGGCGAGGGTGAGGAGGAGGGCCGTACCGGCGACGAGGACGGCCGACGGCAGCGCGAGCATGTCCCAGCGGGCGGCGCCGAGGCCGCCGAGGGTCCAGTAGAGGACTTCCTGGAGGTGGTCGGCGCGGGCCGAGGTGACCAGGATGAGGCTGGTGAGGGCGGACAGGATGTAGGAGACGGCGACTCCGGCGAGGACGAGCCGGTTGGTGGTGAGGCCGGATCCGCCGCGGGCCAGCGTGTAGACGAGCAGCAGTGAGGCGAGTGCGCCCACGAAGGCGGCGGCGGGGATGGTGACGGTGGTGGCGATGCCCGCGCCGACGCCGAGGACGATCACGAGGACCGCGCCGGTGGAGGCGCCGGAGGAGACGCCGAGGAGGAACGGATCGGCGAGCGGGTTGCGTACGAGCGCCTGGAGGACGGTGCCGATCACGGCGAGTCCGGCGCCGACGACGATGCCGAGCAGGACCCGGGGCAGCCGGACGTCGAGGACGATCGTGCGGAACGGGCCCGGTCCGGCCCGCCCGGTCAGGATGTCCAGGACCTGGCCGGGCGGGATGCGGACGGAGCCGAGGGCGAGCGCGGCGAGTACGGCTGCGCAGAGGACGACGGCGAGGACACCGGTGACCAGGGTGTAGCGCAGCAGCCGCCGCGGGGCGGCGGGGGTGCGGCAGCTCACGGCGCGGTGGTCGGCTCGCCGGGCGTGCCTTCGGGTATCTCCGGGTGCAGCTGGGCGGCGAGCTTGCCGACCGCGGCGGGGGCGCGGACGCCGAGGACCGCGTCGGAGAGCGGGAGGACGGCGAACCGCTTGTTCCTGATCGCGGGGACGTCGGCGAGTGCCGGGTCGTCCAGGAGGCGCTTCTTCTTCTGGGCGACGGTGGTGGCGCCGTAGTCGTAGATGACGATGACGTCGGGCTTGCGGGCGACGACGTTCTCCCAGGAGGCGTCGCCGAATGCCTTGTCGAGGTCGGCGAAGACGTTGCGGCCGCCGGCCCGGGTGATCAGCTCGTTGCCGATGCCCTTGCCGCCCGCGGTGAAGGCCGTCTTGTCGCCGCTGTCGTAGACGAAGACGGAGACCGGCTCCACGGACGTGAGCTTCTTCGCCGTGGCGGCGTTGGTGGCCTTGGCCTCGTCGATCCAGGTTTCGGCGCGGCGGGTGACGCCGAAGGTGTGGCCGACCTCGCGGACCTCCTCGTAGAGGGCGTCCATCGCGGTGTCGCCCTTGGAGCAGTACTCGGTGTTGAGCCGGGTGTCGATGCCGGACTTCTGGAGCGCCTCGCGGCTGCGGCCGTCGCCCGCGGCGAACGCGGTGGCGTATCCGCCGTAGACGAAGTCGGGGGTGGCGGCGAGGAGCTGCTCGTACGAGGGGTACTCCTTGGCCAGGACGGGCACGGCCCTGTACTGGCTCTCGTACTTCGGCAGGACCTTGTCGTCGAGGTAGGCGGTGCCGACCAGGGACTTGGCGAGGCCGAGTTCCAGCATCACTTCGGTGACGTGCTGGTTCATGGTGACGGCGCGCTTCGGCGGTGCCTTGTACGTCGTGGTGACACCGCAGTTGGTGACGGTGTACGGGAAGCCCGCGGACGACGCGGCTCCCTTGGCCGGGGCCTTGGAGCCGTTGTCGGCGTCCGTGGCGGAGCAGGCGGTGAGGGCGAGCGGGAGCAGCACGGCGGCGGCGGTGAGCGCGGGGGTGCGCCGGAACATGGCGGGGCCTCTCCGGGGGATTTCCGCGTCCCCTGGTCGGTGCGAGAAGGCGGCAGGCCAGTTCCTGACTGCCGAGCCCCGGTCCTCGTGGACGGGGTTCGGTCACAGTGGCGGGACCGTGCCGGACTCGCACCGGCTTCCTGGGTCCTGCCGCCTCGTTGGGTCTGGGTGCAGTGTGCCAGACGCGGTCGCGGCCCCGGTAAGGCGACCCTCAGTAGTGTCGGCAGGTCACGGCGTCACCGGGTCGCGGGTGTCGGCGGGTCGCACGTGTCGGCTGGGCACGGGCGTCGGTAGGGCGTGGGCGTCAGCAGGCCATGGGCGTCAGTAGGTCTCGACGACCTTGACGTCCTCCTCCGCGATCTCGCCGTCCACGATGCGGTACGAGCGGAACTGGAACGGGCCCGCCTCGTCGATGTCCGCGGTGGAGACGAGGACGTAGTGGGCGCCGGGTTCGTTGGCGTACGTGACGTCGGTGCGGGAGGGGTACGCCTCGGTCGCCGTGTGCGAGTGGTAGACGATCACGGGCTCCTCGTCGCGGTCGTCCATCTCGCGGTAGAGCTTGAGGAGGTCCGCCGAGTCGAACTCGTAGAACGTGGGCGAGCGGGCGGCGTTGAGCATGGGGATGAACCGTTCGGCGCGCCCCGTTCCGGCCGGTCCCGCGACGACTCCGCACGCCTCGTCGGGGTGGTCGGCGCGGGAGTGGGAGACGATCTGGTCGAACAGCGCCTGGGTGATGGTCAGCATGGCGTCCAGGATAAGCAGCGGGCCCGTCCGTACCGAGGAGTGGTACGGACGGGCCCGCATGCTGGACGCCCGGACGGGGGTCACTTCTTGGTGAAGGCCGCGTTCTCCGGGTTGCGGGCCTTGAGCATCAGGTAGGAGACGCCGAGGATCAGGGCCCAGACCGGTGCGCAGTACAGCGAGATCCGGGCTTCCTTGTCGATGGCCATCATCACGATGACCATGCCGATGAAGGCGAGCGCGAACACGCTGGTGTACGGGGATCCGGGGGCCCTGAACGTGGACTGCGGGAGCACGCCCCGGTCCGCCAGGAAGCGGAAGCGGAGCTGGCTGAACAGGATCATGATCCAGGCCCACATGCCGGAGATGGTCGCGAAGGAGACGACGTAGTTGAACGCCTGCCCCGGCCACTGGTAGTTGATCCATACGCCGACGAGCATCAGCGCGGCCGAGAAGGTGGTGCCGATGAACGGCAGGCCGTTCTTCGTGAGCTTGGTGAAGGCCCGCGGGCCCTGCCCGTTGAGGGCGAGGTCACGCAGCATGCGGCCGGTGGAGTACATGCCGGAGTTGCAGGAGGAGAGCGCCGCGGTCAGGACGACGAAGTTGACGACGGCCGCCCCGAGACTGAGGCCCATCTCCTCGAACGCCTTCACGAACGGCGAGACGCCGGGCTTGAACGTGCTCCACGGCACCACCGAAAGGATCATGATCAACGCGCCGACGTAGAAGACGGCGATGCGCCACGGCACGGTGTTGATCGCCTTGGGCAGGACGGTCCTGGGGTCCTTGGACTCGCCCGCGGTCACGCCGACGAGTTCGACGGCCAGGAAGGCGAACATCACGATCTGGAGGGTCATCAGCGTGCCGGTGATGCCCTGGGGGAAGAAGCCGCCGTCATTCCAGAGATTGGCGACGGTCGCGGTGTCGGCGGCGTCGGAGAAGCCGATCGTGAGGACTCCGGCGCAGATGAGAATCATGCCGATGATCGCGGTGACCTTGACCATCGAGAACCAGAACTCCAGCTCGCCGAAGAGCTTCACGGAGATCAGGTTGGCGCCGTACAGAATAATCGTGAAGACCAGTGCGGACAGCCACTGCGGAATGTTCCACCAGTACGTCATATAGGTGGCGGCGGCGGTGACTTCGGTGATTCCGGTGACGACCCAGAAGAGCCAGTACGTCCAGCCGGTGACGAATCCGAAGAACGGCCCGAGGAATTCACGGGCGTACTCCGAGAAGGAACCGGACACCGGGCGGTACATGAGGAGTTCGCCGAGGGCCCGCATGATGAAGAAGATGACCAGGCCCGCGATCGCATAGGCCAGGATGAGGCTGGGACCGGCCCGGTCGATGGCCTTGCCCGCACCGAGGAAGAGCCCGGTCCCGATGGCGCCGCCGATGGCGATCATCTGGATCTGGCGGGCGCCCAGACCGCGCTGGTATCCCTCGCCGCTGTTTCCGGCACCTTCGGCCTCCCGGCCGGCGTGCCCCTTGTCGACCTCAGCCGATGTCATGGTGATGCGCCTTTCTCCATGCCGATCCGCGCCTTCGCAGGCTGCGGATCAGGTCCTGATCCCCCCGGATATGGATGGAGTGCCGTCGGCGTTCGGCCGACTTGTAGCGCCCCCGGGAACAGGGGTGGCGTCCCCGGGTGGTCGTGAAGATTTATCACGGGCCCCCGGGCGATCCACCGGACATTCTGTGGCGCACACCACAGGAAAAAGCGGACAAGAGTTTCCAGCCGCTGCAAAAAAGGCCGTTCAGGTGACGGGATCGTTATCCGGATTTGAGCGTCCGCTGAGCGAAGCTCCACATCCCGCCGAAGGCCGGCCCGTCCGGGAATACGGCATGTCCCTCAGGCCATCAGCGTCTCGACGCGTCAGGGCATCAGCGACTCGACGAGCGTCTCCTGGAGCGCGCCCAGCCAGAGGTAGGCCATCACCATCGGCTTGCGCGGATCGCTGTCGGGGAGGCGGTAGAGCGAGCCTTCCTGGCCCTCGTCCTCGTCGGACACCTCCAGACGGGTGCCGATGGTGAGCCGCAGGTCGTTGAGGGCGCCGAGCCAGTTGCGGCACTCCTCGGCGGTGAGCGCGAGGACGGCGCCGCCGTCCCCTGAGGGCGTCAGCGCGTCCAGGGTCCGTACGACGGCGAGGGCGTCCTCGCGCTTGCGGGTGCGCAGGTCGTTCTCGGTGAAGCGGCGGAATTCGGCGGACGCCTCGCGCAGCTCCTTGTCCTCGTCCCCGTACGCCTCGGGGAAGAGCCGGGCCAGGGCGGGGTCGGCGGGCGGTTCGCTCGGGCCCTCGGCGAAGAGGGCGGCGAGCGGGTCCTCACCCTCGGCGGGCTCGGTGCCCGGACCGATCAGTTCCAGCAGCTGGACGGCGAGGGAGCGCAGGATGGAGATCTCGACCTCGTCGAGCGCGACGGCCGCGCCGCCGCCGGGGGTGGCCTCGAAGTGGCCGGCCATGGATTCTCCGATGGTGGGTCGGGCGGGGCAGGGGGCGGTACGGGAGCGTGGTGGACGCGCGGCGCGGGGCTAGTTGCGGTCCTGGGTCAGGGTCGCCCAGAGGCCGTAGCCGTGCATGGCCTGGACATCGCGCTCCATCTCCTCGCGGCTTCCGCTGGAGACGACGGCGCGGCCCTTCTGGTGCACGTCGAGCATGAGCTTGCGGGCCTTGTCCTTCGGATAACCGAAGTACGCCTGGAAGACATAGGCCACATAGCTCATGAGGTTCACCGGGTCGTTGTGCACCAGCGTCACCCAGGGGACGTCCGGCTCGGGGACCGCGAAGGTCTCTTCGGCCGACTCTGGACGTTCGATCTCTACGGGGGCAGCAACGCTCACCTACCCCATGCTGCCACCCGGAGGGGGTCGGCGCACAAACGGACCCCACATCTCGTCACTCTGACGAAATAGGGGGTAGCATCCCAGCCATGAACTCAGCGGACCTTGGGCGACGGGTCGGTGTGCCGTCGACCGCACTCTTCACCGACCAGTACGAGCTGACCATGGTGCAGGCCGCCCTGAAGGCCGGCACCGCGGACCGGCGCTCCGTTTTCGAGGCCTTCACACGGCGGCTGCCGGAGGGGCGGCGCTACGGCGTCGTCGCGGGCACCGGCCGGGTGCTCGACGCGGTGGAGAACTTCCACTTCGACGACGAGATGATCGCCTTCCTGCGCCAGCAGAACATCGTCGACGAGCCCACACTCGAATGGCTGGCCGGTTACCGCTTCAGCGGCGACATCTGGGGCTACCCGGAGGGCGAGGTGTACTTCCCCGGCTCGCCGATCCTGCGGGTGGAGGGCTCCTTCGCCGAGTGCGTGCTGCTGGAGACGGTGATCCTGTCGATCCTCAACCACGACTCGGCGATCGCCGCCGCGGCGTCCCGGATGTCGGCCGCCGCGGGCGGCCGCGGGCTGATCGAGATGGGGGCCCGCCGTACGCACGAGCTGTCGGCCGTCGCCTCGGCGCGCGCCGCGTACGTGGGCGGCTTCGACACCACCTCGGACCTGGCGGCGGGCTTCCGTTACGGCATCCCGACCGTGGGGACGAGCGCGCACGCCTTCACCCTGCTCCACGACAGCGAGCGCGACGCGTTCCAGGCGCAGGTGGACTCGCTGGGCCGGAGCACGACGCTGCTGGTCGACACGTACGACGTGACCGAGGCGGTCCGTACGGCGGTCGAGGTCGCCGGGCCCGAGCTCGGTGCGGTACGGATCGACTCCGGTGACCTGCTGCTGGTCGCGCACCGGGTGCGGCAGCAGCTGGACGAGCTGGGCGCCACCGGGACGAAGATCGTGGTGACCTCGGACCTGGACGAGTACGCCATCGCCTCGCTGGCCGCGGCGCCGGTCGACGCCTACGGGGTGGGCACGCAACTGGTCACCGGGAGCGGGCAGCCGACCTGCTCCATGGTCTACAAGCTGGTCGCCCGCGCCGGGTCCGCCGATCCCGCGGAGACGATGCGGCCGGTCGCGAAGAAGTCGCTCGGCGCGAAGTCGTCGGTGGGCGGACGCAAGTGGGCCGCGCGCCGGCTCGACGAGCACGGGGTGGCCGAGGCGGAGGTGGTCGGCACCGGCCCCGTACCCGAGGAGCTGGCCGGACGGCAGCTGCTGGTGGAGCTGGTGCGGGGCGGCGAGGTCGTCGCCCGCGAACCGCTGGAGGCGGCCCGGGAGCGGCACGTCACGGCGCTCAAGGGGCTGCCGATGTCGGCGATCCAGCTGTCACGCGGCGAGCCGGTGCTTCCGACCGAATACGTGTGAGGGGACGGGGGCGGGGCAGTGGCGACGTACGGCAGGGGCGTCCGGCGTGACCGGGAATGCCCGCGATCGCCGGGTGGGCTTGATTGTGCGGGCCAAATCTCTACGCTCGGTGGCGTCCCGCTCCATGACATCCCCGTGAACCCGTACGCTCACCGCCGAAGCGCCGCCTCTCCCCCACCTAAGGACACCCGCCATGCACCGCGCCTTGATCGTCGTGGACGTCCAGAACGACTTCTGCGAGGGCGGCAGCCTCGCGGTGGCGGGCGGCGCCGATGTCGCCGCCGCCATCACCGACCTGATCGGCGAGGCCCAGGCCGGCTACCGCCATGTGGTGGCCACCCGTGACCACCATGTCGACCCGGGTGACCACTTCTCCTCGCAGCCCGACTTCGAGCACTCCTGGCCGGTGCACTGCGTGGCCGGTACGGAGGGGGTGGGCTTCCACCCCAACTTCGCCCCCGCCGTCGCCTCGGGCGCCATCGACGCCGTCTTCGACAAGGGGGCGTACGCCGCGGCGTACAGCGGCTTCGAGGGGCTCGACGAGAACGGGGTCGGGCTCGCCCAGTGGCTGCGCGACCGCTCCGTCACCGAGGTCGACGTGGTCGGCATCGCGACCGACCACTGCGTCCGGGCCACGGCCCTGGACGCCGCCCGTGAGGGCTTCGCCACCCACGTACTGCTGGAGCTGACCGCCGGGGTCGCCGGGGCGACCACGGCGCGGGCGCTGGAGGAGCTCCGTACCGCGGGCGTGGAGCTCTCCGGCAAGCCGGTCGTCGCCGGTACCCCGTAGGGCGTGTCCGACCCGCCCGCCGGGCGTTCGGCGGCTTCGCCCGGTGCCCGCAGGACGGGGCTACGCGCGTGGACGGGGCTATGCGGCGGGGCGGGCCGGGCCGGCGTATCCGGTGGGCCCCAGCAGGGCCCGGATGGGGTGCCAGAGCTCCTGGCCGGTCTGGGGCGCCGCCCGCCACAGCAGGCCGTCCGGGTGGTGCAGCACCGCCGTGATCTCGTCCGGCGTGGGCGGCTGGGCATTGCCGCGGAGATAGACCGCGCGCAGCCCCAGGTTGCGCAGCCGGGTCAGGGCGCGCGCCCGGTTGGCGGCGTGCACGAGCACCCGTACCGGGGCTCCGGGCCCGGCTCCGTCCGCCGGGCGCGTCAGGGTGAGTGCCACCACCACCGTGCCGTTGGGCAATCTGCAAAAACCTCCGCCGGCCATGCTCCGCGCTCCCCCATGAGACGTCGTGTCAATAAGGATATGAACAAGACGCACCTAAACACGATCGGCCGCCGCCCGCTAGAGGGCGACGGCCGATCATGCTTTGACCTGCGGTGATACCGGATTACTTGGTCGACGGACCAACCTTGACGGTCATCGTGGAGCCGCTGAGCGGCTCGCTGACGATCGAGATCCGGGTGTTGGTGTCAGAAACCTTGACGCTGCCCGTCGGGTTCTCCTCGTACCAGTACGTCCCCTTGCGGTCGTCGAAGACCGGGACGCCCAGCGACGGCTTGATCCGCAGCGGCACGTCGGCGTTGTGCAGCGTGAAGCCCTGGTTCGGCCACCAGCTGAACGGCGCGTCGAACGGCTGGATCTTGTTGCGCAGGACCGTGCCGTCCTTCCACGTCAGCGGCTTGGCGTGCGAGTCGACCGGCAGGATCAGACCCTGGCCCGGGTGGACGGAGGTGTTGTTGTCCTTCTGGGAGGTGTCCCAGAGCCACACCATCAGACCGTTCTGGTAGGCGTAGTGCTCCACCCAGTCCGGACGCGACTTCGAGAAGCCGAAGTTGTACGGGCCGACCTTGAGGGTCTTGTCGTACGACACGTACTGGCGGTTCTCGGCGATGTAGTACTGCGGGTAGTCGTTGGTGAACGACTCACCGATCCGCGAGAAGCCCTTGGCGGTCCAGCCGTTGTCGTCGGCCTCGGCGTTGTCCGAGAACAGCGCGGCACCGTCGGCGGTGATCGTGAGGGCGTCGGCGGTGAAGCCCTTGCCGCCCGCGCCGCCGTCCGTCTGGTAGCGGAAGCGGAGGTCGATCTTCTTGCCCGCGTAGGCGTTCAGCGGGAAGGAGAGCTTCTTGACGGCGCCGGAGACGCCGGTCAGGGCCGGCTTGTCGCTGGCGTCGCGCGGGAGCGCCTTGCCGTCGGCGGTGCCGTCGAGCGCGGTCCAGCTGGTGCCGCCGTTGTCCGACACCTCGGTGTAGAGGTAGTCGTAGTCGGCCTCGATGTCGTACCAGCCCGAAAGGTCCAGCGACGCGGCGGACTTGCCGGTCAGGTCGACCGAGCGGGTCAGGGTGTTCGCCAGGTTGTCACCCATGTCGCTCCACCACTGCTTCGAGCCCTCGGCGGGCTTGGTGACAGTCGTGGTGACGGCCTTCTCGGGCAGCTCGACGACGAGCGCCTGCTTGTTCTTGGTGTTGTACTCCGAGACGCCCAGCTTGTGGGTCGACTTCGTACCGGCCTTGGCCTTGTCGTAGTCGAGCCAGCCCAGCTGGAGCTTGTCCCACGAGGTCATGTCGCCCGGCAGGTTGCCGATCTCGCCGGTACCGGTGCCGAGCCAGGAGCCCGCCGACATCAGGGACCAGAAGCCGACCGAGTTCTCGCCGTTGTTGGTGGTGTCGTAGAGGTCCGGCAGACCGAGGTCGTGGGCGTACTCGTGGGCGAAGACGCCCAGGCCGCCGTTCTCGGGCTGCGCGGTGTAGTCACCGACCCAGATGCCCGTGTCGCCGACCTCGGCGCCACCGGCCTTGTTGCCCGCCGGGCCCGTCGCTCCGGCGTTGGTGCCGTAGGCGTACCAGCGGTGCGCCCAGATGGCGTTGGTGCCCTCGGCGCCGCCGCCCGCGGACTCGTCCTCACCGGCGTGGACCAGCTGGAAGTGGTCGATGTAGCCGTCGGACTCGTTGAAGTTGCCGTCACCGTCGAAGTCGTAACGGTCCCACTGGTCGTACTCCGCCAGGTCGGCCTTGATCTGCTCCAGGGTGCGGCCCTTGGCCTTCTGGTCGGCGACCCAGGCGTTGACGCCGTCGCGGACGGTGTCCCAGACGTTGGCGCAGTTGCTCGCACCGCAGTAGTTGGAGCCGTAGCGGGCCTCGTTGTACGGGACCTTCACCCAGTCCGAGACCTCGCCGTCGACCGAGTAGCGCCCGGAGGAGGTCTTCTCGTAGTAGGTCTTGAGCGAGTTGACGCCCTTGCCCTCACCGAAGTAGAGCTCCTGGAAGTGCTCCTGGTTGTAGTCGGCCTTCCAGGCGGTGCTGTTGTCCTTCGCCGGGTCCGGCTTGGCTATCTTGTTGTGCGCCGGGCCGGGCTTGCCGCCGTACTTCGGGACGGGCGGCTTGGGGCCGTCGCCGTCCGGGTCGACCATGGTCGTGTTGTCGACCTTGTCGCCGAACTCCACCAGGATGGTGAAGATCTTGTCGGTCTTCTCGCGGCCGAGCTCGACGTACTTGTTCTTGCCGAGCTTGACGACCTTGGAGCCGCCTCGGGTCGACACCTTCTTGTCGCCGGAGAGTACCTGCTCCAGCGCGGCCTGACGCTGAGCGTCCTGCTTCTCGCTGAAGGGGCCTTCCAGGTTGTGCTCCTGCCCCTTCGCCGACCCCGGATCGCGGCGGTCGACGATGGATGCGCCCGAACCTGACGTCTTGTCATCTGCCTGGGCCGTGGCGAAGGCCGACGCGGTCGCGGCCGTCGCAGCCATGGCCACGACAACAGCGGTGGCGCGAAGCGCCCGTCTCTTAGTGCTCACTTGATGCAGTCCTCCCCGGCGTCCGCGACCGCGGCCAAGGGGGGTGAAGAAGGGCCGCGCGCGTTCAACGCGTCACAAGTGACGACATTTGATCGGAGTTACGAGAGAAAAGACAGACCTTGACTTGAACAGACCAAGTGCACTATGCAGGAGCGCCTTTCCGGTATCCGGACGATTTCGCACCTCAACGGGCGCGCCGACCTGTCCGGTTGGCGGGGCGCGTGACTCCGTGCGCCCCCTGTGCACCGACACCGCGGCTTAGGCCGTGCTTACTACCGGCCCGGCTCGGGCATCCACCGTCGTAGAGTCGCTTGACCGGACGACCGTGCGACCGTGCCGGGCGATTCCGTATTCAGCGACCGCCCCATCCGATGTCCCTAGGACGGATACCGCCATGCCGCGTCCGACTGCCGCACAGCTTGTCTACGGTTCGGTCACCGTCGTCTTCACTGCCCTCGCCATGCTGCTGCTGTCCCGGACGGGCACGGACCTCGGCGTGGCCGTCGTCTGTGCCGCCGCGCTCGCGCTCGGTCTGCTGGTGGCGGTGACCGTACCCGCCCCGCAGCGCGGGAAAACGGTGCGGGGGGCACGGACGGCGGAGGCTCGCGCCGCCGCCCGTACGCAACAGGCCCTGGAGGAGATCGGCGCGAGGATTCCCGCGGCCCACTCCTCCGAGAGCGCGGGACAGCACTCGCTGCGCCGCTGAGCCACCGCCGACCACCGCTGACCACCGCCGACCGCCCGCATCCGCATCCGAGGCTGTGCCCTGTCACGGGACACTGACGACCACGGTCTTCGCCGCCTTGTCCTGGAGCCCCTGCCGGTAGGGCTTGTCGGTGAACATCAGCACGATGTTGATCAGCCACCACAGACACGGGCAGCACAGCAGCGCCGGGAGCCACAGCACCACGGCCCGCATCAGTGCCGAGCTGGTGTCCGGCACCCGCCCGTCGTTGAGCATCGCGACGCGCAGTTTGAGCAGCCGTTTGCCGAGGGTCCGGCCGTCCTTATGGGTGAAGTACGTGTCGTACGCGACGTAGACCACCAGCCCGATGAGCGACCACACCAGCTGATGCCCGCTGTACGAGTTGCTGACGGCGTCACCGAATCCGTCGTCGCCGTTGTCCGACGTGACGTCGATCGCGCCGCCCCAGGGCAGCGAGATCAGATACAGCGGGATCGAGATGATGAGGAAGTCGATCAGCCGCGCCACGATCCGCTTGCCCGGCTGGGCGAGCGGCGGCATCCCGGCCAGCGGATCCACCCCGCCGAATCCGCCGCCGTAGCCTCCCGGGTCGTACGGCGGTGGCGGGGGCGGCGGGGGCGCGCTGCCGTACGGCGAACCCGCTGACGGCGGCGGGGGCTCCTGCGGCTTCTTGAGGAACGGATCGTCGTCCTCGGGCGGCTGGCCGGGCGTCGGCTGGTCGTTGCTCATGGGGGCAGTGCACCCCGGCCCACCGGCGCCCGCAACGGCTCAGGTGCGTTCGGGGGACGGGGCGTCAGCCCACGAGCCTAAGGGCGACTGTTCGGTTCGGCTCGTCCGGTTCGGACGGTCAGCGCGC
This sequence comes from Streptomyces sp. TSRI0281, assembly GCF_001905125.1. Classification (GTDB taxonomy): domain Bacteria; phylum Actinomycetota; class Actinomycetes; order Streptomycetales; family Streptomycetaceae; genus Streptomyces. The sequence continues at coordinate 477,782 of NZ_LWLE01000023.1, forward strand.
TCGGCCGGTCCGGTGCGGACGGTCAGCGCGCTCGGCCGGTCCGGTGCGGACGGTCAGCGCGCTCGACCGGTCAGCCGCCCAGCCGGTTCGGCCCACTCAGCCCGGCCGGCGCCCTCAGCCCGGCGGCCCGCTCAGCCCGCCACGAAGGTGCGGGCCGCCTTGTCGTGCCAGCACTGGCGCCAGGGGCGGTCGATCAGGCACCACAGCACATTGACCACGCCGATCACCAGGATGCCCAGCACCCCGTAGACCAGCCAGCGGCGCAGGGCCGCGCCCATCGTGGGTGCGTCGTGGGACTCGATGTCGCGCACGTCGAGCCCGAGGAGCTTCTTGCCGAGCGTACGGCCCCATTTGGCGGTGGGCAGCGCCTCCAGGACGAACCCGAGCACCAGGAACGCGCCGAGCACGGCCCCGAACAGCCCGGACGTGGTGCCGTCCACGAGCCAGACGGTGACCGTCTCGCCGGACTGCTTCGCCGCGGTGATCTTCCCGTCGATGTGGTCCAACGCCCGGCTGACCAACGGGAAGCTCACGGCACCGACGACCGCGCCGAGTACGAGGGTGTCGAGCAGCCGGGCGGCGAACCGCTTGCCGAGCCCGGCGGGCCTGGCCGACGTCTGCGCCCTGGCGAGCTGCTGGAAGGGGTCGTCGACCGGGGGCTTCCAGGGCACGACGGGCTGATCGGCCCCGGCGGGACCCTGCTGCTGGGCCGGCATCTGCTGAGCCGACATCTGCTGGTGCGACTGCGGCGGGAGCTGATGCTGCGGCGGAAGCTGCGTCTGTTGCTGCTGCGCCTGCTGCGGCTGCTGTGGCTGCACCTGGTGTTGTTGCTGCTGTTGCAGCTCGGGCTGGGCCGGTTGGTGGGACTGCTGCGCCCAGGGGGTCGGGGCGACGGGCGCGGGGGCGTTCTGTCCGGGCACCTGGACCGGGCCCTGGGTGGCCGCAGGGACCTGCGCGGACGGCAACACGTGTGTCGGCGCCAGGGCGTGGGGCTGGGGCTGGGGCTGGGGCTGGGGCTGGGCAGGCTGTGGAGCGTACGGCGCCTGTGGGGTCTGCGGAATCCGGGGCGGACGCGGGGTCTGTGGTGCCTGTGACGCCTGCGGACCCTGGGGCCCCTGTGGCGTGGTGCCCGGTGCGAGCGCACGGATCGTCAGCGTGCCGTCGCCGGCCGCAGGTCCCGCGTCGCGCGGACGCGGTGTGCGGGCTTCACCGCCCGGCCCCACGGCGCGGATCGTGACCGTACCGTCGGTCGGCGGACGGTCCCCGTCGCCGCGACGGCCACCGGTGTCACCGCTCTCCCGTGTCGCCGGCAGGGCACCGCGCGTCGGGTCCGGCGCGCCGGGCGTGCGCGGGTCCACCGGAGCAGGAACAGGAGCAGGGGCCGGGACCGGAGCCGCAGCCGCAGCGGGAGCGGGCGTGGTCGGCTGCCCGGACACCGCTTCCGGCCCGCCCCAGGAGACGCGCCGGTCGCGCTCGCCGCCGAAGCCGGTCTGCCGTGAGGTGTCGGCCTGCCAGACGGAAGCGGGTTCCGGCTCCGGACGGCTGCCGCCGCCCTGCCCCTGCTCGCCCGGTCCACCCGGCTCGCTCGCCTCGTCGACCTCGTCGAAGAAGATCGGGCCGGTCTCCTCCACCGGGGCGGCGGACGCGGTGGCCGGCGGCGGGGCGGCCGCCCCGCCCGAGGGCTGCGGCACGGGCGCGGCCCCGCCCTGCTGGGGCGCGGGCCGACTCGTACCGGGAACCCACGACGCGCCGTTCCAGTAGCGGACGTATCCGGGAATGGAGGGGTCGGGGTAGTAGCCCTCGTGGGGGCTGTCGTCACCGGGTGCCGGGGTTGGGGCGCTCATCACCGTGGTCCCGTATCTCTTCGAGGCCTCAGGCCGTCCGGCACAGAGAAGCGGACGGCCTCAATACAAGGGTCCACATCTATCAGACGCCCGCGTGTCCACGGGCCGGTCCCGCCGTTTGGGACCACTTTCCACGCCGTCCGAAGTTTTTTTGAAAAGTCGCGTAATGGATGGCGAGGAGGGCGCTCTCTCCTTGTGCGGGCCGGTCATGGGACCGGTCCACAAGCACCGGAAGGTCGTGCACTGACATGCTGAACGTCGTGGAACGCGAGCTGGAACTGAAGCTGGTCCTGTCGCCCGAGCGCTCCATCCCCGTACCCGCCCGGCTGGTGTACCGCGCCGATGACCCGTACGCCGTGCACATCGCCTTCCACATCGGCTCCGACTCCCCCGTGCACTGGACGTTCGCCCGGGAGTTGCTGGTGGAAGGGGTGTTCCGGCCGTGCGGGCACGGGGACGTACGGATCTGGCCGACCAAGATCGACGACCGCAACGTCATCTTCGTCGCCCTGACCTCGCCCGACGGCAACGCCCTGCTGGAGGTGCCGTCCGCCGCCGTGGCCGCGTGGGTGGAGCGGACGCTGCGGGTGGTGCCGCCCGGGACGGAGAGTGAGCGGCTCGGCATCGACGACGCGCTCGCCGAGCTGCTGGCACCGCTGCCGGCCGACGACCTGTGGCTGAGCGACCCGTGGCCGTCGGACGAGTCCCCGTCGCAGGACGGTGAGGCGTGAGGGGCGCGCCTCGCGCGCCGGGCCCGGACGTTTCTGCCACGGTTTCGGACGAGTACGCCGCGGTTTCGGACGAGTTCGCCAGGGTTTCGGAAGGGTTCGCCGCGGTTTCGGACGAGTTCGCCGGGGTTTCGGAAGGGTTCCGGGTTTCAGAAGAGCTTGCCGGGGTTGAGGAGGCCGAGCGGGTCGAACGCCGCCTTGATGCCGCGCTGGAGCTCCACGCCGGTCTCGCCCAGTTCCCGGGCGAGCCACTCCTTCTTCAGGACGCCGACGCCGTGTTCGCCGGTGATGGTGCCGCCCAGTTCGAGGCCGAGCGCCATGATCTCGTCGAAGGACGCGCGGGCCCGGCGGGACTCGTCGGGGTCCAGGTGGTCGAAGCAGACGGTGGGATGGGTGTTGCCGTCGCCCGCGTGGGCGCAGACGCCGATGGTGAGGTCGAACTTCTCGGCGATGGCGGCGGTGCCCGCCAGCATCGCGCCGAGCTTCGAGCGCGGTACGCACACGTCGTCGATCATCGTGGCGGATTTGACGGCCTCCAGCGCGGTGAGCGCCATCCTGCGTGCCTGGAGCAGGAGTTCGGACTCGGCGGCGTCATCGGCGGGGACCACCTCGGTGGCGCCCGCGGCCGTGCACAGGGCGCCGACGGCTGCCAGGTCGGACGCCGGGTCGGGAGTGTCGAAGGCGCAGAGCAGCAGCGCCTCGGTGGATTCGGGGAGCCCCATGCCCGCCATCGCGTTGACCGCGTGGACGGTCGTACGGTCCATCAGTTCGAGGAGTGACGGAGTGTGTCCGCGCTCCATGATCCGGCAGACCGCGTCGCAGGCGGCGGCCGCGGAGGGGAATTCGGCGGCGAGGACGAGCTGCCGCGGGGGCTGCGGCTTCAGCGCGAGGACGGCCTTGACGACGATCCCCAGGCTGCCCTCGGAGCCGACGAAGAGACGGGTGAGGTCGTATCCGGCGACTCCCTTGGCCGTGCGGCGGCCGGTGGTCAGGAGCCGCCCGTCGGCGAGGACGACATCGAGACCGAGGACGTACTCGGCGGTGACCCCGTACTTCACGCAGCACAGGCCGCCGGACGCGGTGCCGATGTTGCCGCCGATGGTGCACATCTCCCAGCTGGAGGGGTCCGGCGGGTAGTGGAGGCCGTACTCGTTCACCGCGCGGGTCAGGACGGCGTTGATGACACCCGGCTCGACGACGGCGATCCGGTCGACCGGGCTGATCTCCAGGATCCGGTCCATCTTCACCAGGGAGAGCACGATGCAGCCCTCGGAGGCGTTGGCCGCGCCGGACAGGCCGGTACGGGCGCCCTGCGGGACGACCGGGACACGCAGCGCGGTGGCGGTGCGCATGACGTGCTGGACCTGCTCGACCGTGCGCGGCAGCACGACGACGGCCGGGGCACCCGCGTCGCAGAAGCTCGCCATGTCGTGGGCGTAGGAGGCGGTGACGTCCGGGTCGGTGATCAGTGCCTCGGCGGGCAGGCCCGCGCGCAGCTGTCCGAGGAGATCGCTCATGATCCAAGACTGGCACCCGGGGCCAATGGTGTGAACCCGTCTGCGACGGCGTTCCCAAGGAGCGGTGTGCTCTTCGTACTGACGCAGAGTGATCGCCATGGATGTCACGCCGCAGCAGGACCCGGAGCCCCGCCAGCCGCCCGAGCCGTCCCCCTACCCGCCGGAGCCCGAAGGCGCGAGGGATCTCCCTTCCCACTCCACGGAGCCCGAAGGCGCGAGGGGTCTCCCTCCCCACCTCACGGAGCCCGAAGGCGCGACCGCGGTCCCGCCGCCGCCTCCCACGCTCCGTACGACGCTGCGCAGGGCCGCGCTCGGCACGGTGGCCGCGGCCGTACTGGTCGCCGGTGCGGTGGTGGCCGTTCCGGACGGCGACCGCAACGCGGGCCCGAAGGTGCCGGGGCCGGTCGAGCGGGCCCGTGCGGCGGCGACCGCGGGTTCCCCTGCCTCGCTCTCCGACCTGACCGCGCTGATCGGGGACCGGCAGAAGTGGGTGGGTGAGCATCCGACCGACGCACCGTCGTGGGCGCTGCTCGGTACGGCGTACGTGGAGTGGGGGCAGCGGTCCGCGGACACGGCGTACTACGCGCGGGCCGAGGAGGCCCTGAAGCGGTCGCTGGAGGCCCTGGCCGGTGAACGCGGCAACGGGGAGGCCTGGGTGGGCCTGGCCGCGCTCGCCAACGCGCGGCACGACTTCGTCGCGGCGAAACGGTGGGGCGAGACGGTACGGGCACGCGAGCCGAAGACGTGGAGCACGTACCCGGTCCTGATCGACGCGTACAACGGCCTGGGCGACTACAAGGCCGCGGGCAGGGCGACGGAGAAGTTCGGGCAGTTGCGCAAGGGCGTTCCGGCGCTGGCCCGGACGGCCGACATGTACCGCGCCCAGGGCTGGCGCGAGGACGCCCTGGCCACCGCCCGGGAGGCGGCGGACCGGGCCACCACCCCCGCCGAGAAGGCGGCGTCCCTGCACCGCCTCGGCGACCTGGCGTGGGAGCGCGGCGAACCGGAGGAGGCGGTGGCGCAGTACGACGCGGCGCTGCACACCGACGGCGGCCACCACGTGTCCCTGGTGGGCCGGGCCCGCGCCCTGACGGCCCTGGGCCGCACGGACGAGGCGCTGGCCGCGTACCAGGCGGTGGTGCAGAAGCTCCCCAGCCCGGAGTACGTCCTCGAACTGGGCGAACTGTACGAGTCGTTGGGCCTGGACGGCGACGCCCGTACCCAGTACGCGAAGCTGCGCACGCTGCTGTCACGGGCGAAGGACGCCGGGGTCAACGAGTCCCTGCTCCGGGCGCGTTACGAGAGCGACCACGGTGACGCGGACGCGGCGGTGGAGCTGCTGCGGGCGGAGTGGTCACGGCAGCACCGCAGCGCGGCGGTGGCGGACGCGCTGGGCTGGGCGCTGCACCGGTCGGGCCGTTCGCAGGAGGGGCTGGAGTACGCGCGGCGGGCCGTCGACACGGGCATCCGCAACGCCTCGTACGCGTACCACCTGGGCACGATCGAACGGGAGCTGGCCCAGTACGGTTCGGCCCGTCGTCATCTGGAGGAGTCCCTGCGCACCAACCCGTCCTTCTCGCCGCTGGCCGCGCCCCGTGCCGAGGAGGCCCTGGCGGACCTGGGTGAACCCGCGTCGGGCGGGCCGAAGGACATGCGGCCCGAGCCGAAGCCGTCCTCCGCGCCGTCGCCGGAGCCGGAGCCCGAACCGGAGCCCGCGCCGACGAGGGCCGCCCCGTCGAAGCCATCGGCGGCCCCGTCCCCCGCCCCGTCGAGGGCGAGGCAGCACAGCCCCGAGCCGCAGCGGCCGGGCGCGGCGGGGCCGCCTCCGGCGTCACCGGCGAAACCGTCCGCGTCGGGGTGACCTGCGCACCGCCGCGCACCGGCCGGGGCGCGGCGCCTACCAGGGAAGCTCCCGCAGCTGCTGCACGCACAGCACGACGAACAGCAGACCGGCCGCCACGAGCATCACGTTGCTGAGGAGGCCGTTGCGCCATTCCGTCGGCGTACGCGAGGAGTTGAGCAGCCACACCAGCGTGAGCGCCAGGAACGGCATGAAGAACGCGCCGAGCACTCCGTACACGACGACCAGTCCGAACGGCTGGTTCAGCCAGAGCAGCGTCATCGGCGGGAACGTCAGCCACAGCAGATACGCCCGGAAGGGGAGGGAGCGCTCCTTCGTCCCGGCCGCCACCTCCTCCACCGTGCTCGCGCCGTCCCCGGCTCCCGCCCGGTCGCGCCGGAAGCGGTCGACGAAGTCGGCGAACATCAGGCTCACGCCGTTCCACACCCCGATGAGGGAGGAGAAGGACGTGGCGAAGAAGCCGACCAGGAACAGCTTGGCGGTCGTCGCGCCGTAGCGGTCCTCAAGGATCACGCCGAGGTCGATCAGACCCCGGTCCCCCTTGGTGAGGGCGATCTGGGAGGAGTGCAGCAGTTCCGCGCCGACGACCAGCATCGCCACGACGAAGATGCCGGTGGTGAGGTAGGCGACCCGGTTGTCAAGGCGCATCACCTTCATCCAGGAGGAGTTGGTCCAGCCCTTGGCGTTCACCCAGTAGCCGTACGCCGCCATGGTGATCGTGCCGCCGACGCCGCCGATCAGCCCGAGAGTGTAGAGGAGCGAGCCGTCCGGCAGCACGGGTGCCAGCCCCGCGAAGGACGCGCCGACGTCGGGGCCGACGCGTGCGGCGACGTACACGACCACCACGAACATCACGCCGATGAGGACGGTCATGACCTTCTCGAAGACGGCGTAGCGGTTGAACCAGACGAAGGCCAGGCCGATCAGGCCCGTGATGATCGCCCATGTCTTGAGGTTCGGACCGTCCGGGAACAGCGCGACGATGGGCAGGGCGGACGACGACATGGCCGTCGCGCCGTAGATGAAGCCCCAGATGACGACGTAGATCGCGAAGTAGACGGTGGTCCACGGGCCGAGGCTGCGCCACCCGTCGAAGAGGGTCCGCCCGGTGGCGAGATGCCAGCGGCCGGCCGCCTCGGCCAGGGAGATCTTGACGACGCAGCCGATGACGGCGGCCCACATCAAGGTGTAGCCGAACTTGCTGCCCGCGATCAGCGTCGCGACGAGGTCACCGGCTCCGACCCCGGTCGCCGCGACGACGATGCCGGGCCCGATGTACGTCCAACTCGACTTGCGCGGCCGGGCATGGGGCGTCTCGGCACCGCTGCCGTCAACGGTGCCGCTGCTGGTATCGGCACCGCTGCCGGTATCGGTGCCGGCACTGCTTTCGGTACCGCTGCCGATGCCGCTGTCGGTCGCTTCCGCCATCGCCGACGTCCTCCCGCTCGTCCCCGGATGTGATCCAGCTCACCAAAGCGGGAGTGCGGGCGTTACGCAAGGGGGCCGCACGCGAGGGGCGGGGCACCCGGTCCTCCGGATGCCCCGCCCCGTACCGCGGTCCCTGCCGTTCGCCGTACGGTCAGAGGTTGCCGCGCCTCTCCTGCTCGCGCTCGATCGCCTCGAACAGGGCCTTGAAGTTGCCCTTGCCGAAGCCCATCGAGCCGTGCCGCTCGATCATCTCGAAGAAGACCGTCGGACGGTCCTGGACCGGCTTGGTGAAGATCTGGAGCAGATAGCCGTCCTCGTCGCGGTCGACGAGGATCTTCAGCTCGCGCAGCGTCTCCACCGGGACGCGGGTCTCGCCCGCCCACTCGCCGAGCGTGTCGTAGTACGAGTCGGGGGTGTCCAGGAACTGGACACCGGCCGCGCGCATCGTACGGACCGAGGCGACGATGTCGTTCGTGGCGAGTGCGATGTGCTGGACACCCGCGCCGCCGTAGAACTCCAGGTACTCGTCGATCTGCGACTTCTTCTTCGCGATCGCGGGTTCGTTGATCGGGAACTTGACCTTCAGGGTGCCATCGGCGACGACCTTCGACATCAGGGCGGAGTACTCGGTGGCGATGTCGTCGCCCACGAACTCCTTCATGTTGGTGAAGCCCATGACCTTGTTGTAGAAGGCGACCCACTCGTTCATCCGGCCGAGCTCGACGTTGCCCACGCAGTGGTCGATGGCCTGGAAGGTGCGCTTGGCGGGCGGCTCGACGATCGGGGAGGCCACCGTGTAGCCGGGGAGGTACGGGCCGTCGTAACCCGAGCGCTCCACGAGGGTGTGGCGGGTCTTGCCGTACGTCGCGATGGCGGCCAGCACGACGGTGCCGTTCTCGTCCTTCACCTCGTGCGGCTCGGTGAGACCGGTGGCGCCGTGCTCCACCGCGTAGGCGTACGCGGCGCGGGCGTCCGGTACCTCGATGGCGAGGTCGACCACGCCGTCGCCGTGCTCCGCGACATGGCCGTCGAGGAACGTGCCCCATTCGGTGGACGCCTTGATGACGGAGGTGAGGACGAAGCGGGCGGAGCCGTTGGTCAGGACGTAACTCGCGGTCTCGCGACTGCCGTTCTCCGGTCCGGAGTAGGCGACGAGCTTCATGCCGAAGGCGGTCGAATAGTAGTGCGCGGCCTGCTTGGCGTTGCCCACGGCGAAGACGACCGCGTCCATTCCCTTGACCGGGAAGGGATCGGCCTGCCGGGCGGTGTCAGGGGTGGTGTGCAGAGTCTCAGTCATAATCGAAGGCTCCCCTCGCATCGCAAGGTGCGCAACAGTTCGCGCATTCACTGGGCAACCTGTGCAGGTCATGGGCACTATGGTCGGGCGTTCTGTACAGGATGACCATCGGAGGCAGCGGTATGGCGATCGATCATCTGGACGGGCAGCTGATCGTGCTGCTGGCCCGCGAACCCCGGATCGGTGTGCTCGAAGCGTCCCGGCGGCTCGGCGTGGCGCGCGGCACCGTCCAGGCGCGCCTGGACCGCCTTCAGTCGAATGGCGTCATCCGGGGCTTCGGACCGGACGTCGACCCGGCGAAGCTCGGCTACCCCGTCACCGCATTCGCGACGCTGGAGATCAAGCAAGGCCAAGGGGCCGATGTACGGGCCCATTTGGGCGGCGTCCCCGAAGTGCTCGAACTGCACACCACCACCGGGCACGGCGACATGTTCTGCCGTCTCGTCGCCCGCTCCAACGCCGATCTCCAACGGGTGATCGACCGGGTTGTCGGTTTTGATGGCATTGTCCGGGCCTCCACGGCCATCGTCATGGAAAACCCTGTGCCGCTGCGTATTCTCCCGCTCGTGGAGCAGGCTGCAAAGGACACTGTCCAAGCCGAGGAGTGACGTGTGAGCTTCTGGGAGTACCTGAGCACTCGGCACCAACAGCTGCTCACCGATGCGTTCCAGCACGTCAGCGCCGTGTTCCAGTGCATGGTCATCGCGACCGCGCTCGGGGTGCTGATCGGTGTGGTCACCTATCGCAGCGGCTGGGCCGGCTCGCTGGCCATCACCTCGACGGCGACGGTCCTCACCATCCCCTCCCTCGCCGCGATCGGTCTGCTGATCCCGCTGGTCGGGCTGGGCGTCGCCCCCACCGTCATCACCCTGACGATGTACGGGCTGCTGCCCATCGTCCGCAACTCCATCGTGGGGCTGCGCGGCGTCGATCCCTCGCTGGTCGACGCGGCGAAGGGCATCGGGATGTCACGGTTCGCCCGGCTGCGCAAGGTGGAGCTGCCGCTCGCCTGGCCGCCGATCCTCACCGGAATCCGGGTCTCCACGCAGATGCTGATGGGGATCGCCGCCATCGCCGCGTACGCCTCCGGGCCCGGCCTCGGCAATGAGATCTTCCGCGGTATCGCCTCGCTGGGCAGCGCCAACGCGATCAACCAGGTCCTCGCGGGCACGCTCGGCATCGTCGTTCTCGCCCTGCTCTTCGACGCCGCGTACGTGCTGCTCGGACGGCTGACCATCCCCAGGGGGATCCGTGTCTGAGACCGAGTCCGGACCTCCCTTCGAGACCCCCTTGGGAGCCGAGGAGAACGGCGGGACCGACGGCACCGGGGGCGCCGGCGGGACCCGCCGAAGGGACGGGACCCACGGCACCGGGGGCGCCGCCACGGCCACCTCCGGGGCCACCATCCAGCTGGAGGAACTGACCAAGGTCTATCCGGGCAACCCCAACCCGGCCGTCGAGAACGTCTCCATGGACATCAAGGCCGGTGAGACCGTGATCTTCGTGGGGCCGTCCGGCTGCGGCAAGTCCACCACCCTGAAGATGATCAACCGGCTGATCGAGCCGTCCTCCGGCCGAATAAGGATCAACGACGAGGACGTCACCGACATCGACCCGGTGAAGCTGCGCCGCAAGATCGGGTACGCGATCCAGTCGTCCGGGCTCTTCCCGCACATGACGGTCGCCGAGAACATCGCCCTCGTACCGAAGATGGTCGGCTGGTCCAAGTCCCGGGTGAAGGACCGGGTGGAGGAGATGCTCGACCTGGTGGGGCTGGACCCGCGCGAGTTCCACGGGCGCTACCCGCGCCAGCTGTCCGGCGGGCAGCAGCAGCGGGTGGGGGTCGCGCGGGCGCTGGCGGCCGATCCCCCGGTGCTGCTGATGGACGAGCCGTTCGGCGCGGTCGACCCGATCACCCGCGACCACCTCCAGGACGAGCTGATCCGGCTCCAGCACGAGCTGCACAAGACGATCGTCTTCGTCACCCACGACTTCGACGAGGCGATCAAGCTGGGCGACCGGATCGCGGTGCTGCGCGAGCGTTCGCACATCGCGCAGTTCGACACCCCGGAGGCGATCCTCACCAACCCGACGGACGACTTCGTCTCCGGGTTCGTGGGCGCGGGCGCGGCGCTCAAACGCCTCAACCTGACGCGCGTACGGGATGTGGGCATCGCCGACTTCCCGACGGTGACCGTCGACGACCCGCTCCAGTCGATCTTCAACAAGCTGCGCAGCGGCCCGCACAACGAGCTGTTGATGCTGGACCGCAGGAACCGCCCGTACAAGTGGCTGCGGCGCGGCGACCTGATGCGGGCCCGCGGCTCGCTGGCCCGCGCCGGACAGCTGGTGCACGACACGGTGACCCGGGACGCCACCCTGCACGACGCGCTGGAGGCGGTGCTGACCGACAGCGGGGGGCGGGTCGCGGTGACCGGGCGGCGCGGCGAGTTCATCGGCGTCGTCGACATGCACACCCTCATGGACAACGTGCAGGAGCTCCTGGAGGCCGACCGGCTCACCGCCATGGAGCACCAGCACCATCTGGAGGACCTGCGCACCCACCAGACCGAGCAGGAGCTGGAGGGGGGTGGTGGCGGCGTATGAGTCCCAGCCATCCGGGGTCTCCCGAGCCCGGCGTGTCCAAGACACGGCCGCCGGGCGAACACGACGTCAAGGGGCACGCCTTCCGCGACGAGGAGTCGGAGCCCTCGCCCCCGCCCGCCGGTCCGCCGCGCCGGATTACCTGGCGCAAGCTGGTGGTGATGCCGGCCGTGCTGGCGGTCGTCCTGGCGGTCACCTACATGTGGATCACCAACATCCACCTCGACTCGATCGCGGAGAACTCGCTGTCCGGCGGGAATGTGCAGCTGCGGCTGTGGCAGCACATCAGGCTGACGGCGATCTCCACCTTCTGGGTGCTGATCATCGCGATCCCGCTCGGCATCGCCCTGACCCGGCGCGGGCTCAGCAAGGGCGCCCCGGTGGTCACGGCGATCGCCAACATCGGACAGGCCACCCCGGCGATCGGTCTGCTGGCGCTGCTGGTGATCTGGCTGGGCATCGGCCCGTCGACGGCGATCGTGGGCATGGTGATCTACGCGGTGCTGCCGGTGCTGTCCAACACGGTGGCCGGCCTCAAGGCGATCGATCCGACGCTCGTGGAGGCATCGCGCGGGATCGGGATGTCGGGGCTCGGGACGCTGCGGAAGGTGGAGCTGCCGCTCGCCGTTCCGCTGATCCTGGCGGGGGTGCGGACGGCGCTGGTGCTCAATGTGGGTACGGCGACGCTGGCCACGTTCGGCGGGGGCGGCGGGCTCGGTGACCTGATCACCTCGGGCATCCAGACGCAGCGGATGCCGGTGCTGGTACTGGGGTCCGTGCTCACGGTGGTGCTGGCGCTGCTGGTGGACTGGATGGCCTCGCTGGTCGAGGTGTCGCTCACGCCGCGCGGACTGGAGGTGCCGTGATGCGTCGGCCCGGGGCCGGTCTGCCGGCCGTCCTGGCCCTGTCGCTGGTGCTCGCCGGGTGCGGGCTGAAGAGCGGCTCACCGATGGTGGACGACGTGGTGCCGGGGTCGGTCGGGCAGGGCGAGCCGCTCAAGGGCGCCTCCCTGACGGTCACCTCGAAGAACTTCAGCGAGAACATCATCCTGGGCCAGATGATCGGCCTGGTGTTCAAGGCGGCCGGTGCGGAGGTCCTGGACCGGACGAACCTGCCGGGCTCGATCAGTGCGCGCGAGGCGATCGTCAAGGGCGACGCCGATGCGATGTACGAGTACACGGGCACCGCCTGGATCACGTATCTCGGTCACGCCGAGCCGATCGTCGATCCGCTGAAGCAGTGGGAGGCGGTCCGGGACGAGGACCGGAAGAACGGGGTGACCTGGCTTCCGCAGTCCACCCTCAACAACACGTACGCGCTGGCCATCAGCAAGAAGAACAACACGAAGTACAAGCTGAAGACCCTCTCGGACGTCGCCGCGCTGGCGAAGAAGGACCCGAACGCGGTCTCGATCTGCGTGGAGAACGAGTTCGCCGCCCGCGACGACGGGCTGCCCGGCATGGAGAAGGCGTACGGGATGTCGATCCCGGCCTCCCACATCCGGAAGATGGACGCCGGGATCATCTACACCCAGGTCTCCAAGTCCAGCTCCTGCCTGCTGGGCGAGGTGTTCACCACGGACGGCCGGATCAAGGCGATGGACCTGGACGTGCTCCAGGACGACAAGCACTTCTTCCCCAACTACAACGCGGCCCCCGTCATCCACACGGCGACCTTCGAGAAGTACCCGGAGATCGCGGGGCTGCTGGACCCGGTCAGCAGGAAGCTGACGACGGAGGTCGCACAGGTGCTCAACGCGAAGGTGGACGTGGACGGGGAGGACCCGCACGAGGTGGCGAAGGAGTGGCTGGTGGCGGAGGGGTTCATCGAGGAGGGGTGACGGGGGGAGCCGGCCACGAGTTCCAAAGAACACGCTACAAAGAACCTGTTGCAAAGGAGTCTTTGTAACTCTACAGTTGCGGCATGGCAGAGAACGAGGCCGACCGGGACGCCCGGCCGACCGGCACCCCGAACATCCACACGGTGGACGCCCGCACCCTGCGCGGGCTGGCCCACCCCCTGCGGCTGCGACTGCTGAGCACCCTGAGGGAGTTCGGTCCGGCCACCGCGTCCGGCCTCGCGGACCGGCTCGGTGAATCCAGCGGCGCCACCAGCTACCACCTGCGCCAACTGGCCTCGTACGACTTCGTGGAGGACGCCCCGGAGCTCGGCAAGGGGCGCGAGCGGTGGTGGCGGGCCGTTCACCTGGGCACATCGTTCGACAGGAGCGCGGACTTCCTCCGCGACCCGAACCCGGAGGTGCGCGAGGCCATCGGGGTCGTCCTGCGCGAGGTCACCACCTCGCACACCCAGGAACTCGACACCTGGCTCGGCACCCTGCACGAATGGTCCGAGGAGTGGCAGCACAGCTGGGACGTCAGCGACTTCAAGGTGCGCCTCACGCCCGAACTCTCCCTGGAACTGGCCGAGAAGATCCACGAACTCATCGAGAGCTACCGCGGCCGGGTCCCCGAAGGCACCGAGGGATCGGCCACCGTCCGCAGCCATGTGCACGTCTTCCCGCGCCACTCCGACTGAGCCGACCGGGCCGACGCACCGCCCGAGCCGAACGTGCCGCCGCGCCACCGCACCGGCGTACCGGCGAACCGCCTGAGCCGACCCCGCACCGCACCGGCGTACCGCCTGAGCCGACACCGCCGCCGCACCGCTGTGCCGCCCCGGCCGAACCTGCCGCCCCCTCGACTGAAGGGATCACCCCCATGCACTCCGACATCCACTCCCTCCTGCACACCTACCACTCCGCCGAACTGCACCGCGAGGCCGCGGCGATCCGGCCGGTCCGTCAGGGACTGAAGTCCCAAGTGGGCTGGAGGATGGTCGAGTTCGGCCTCCGTCTGGTCCAGGAGCGCCCCGCCCCCGTGGTGGTGCGCCGTATGCCGCGTACCGCGTAACCATGACCGGGGGGAAGAACATGGGTCACCGCACACCGCTCGTCGCCGTTCTCGCGGCCAACTCCATATCCACGGCGGGCACTTCGCTCACCCTGATCGGCGTCCCGTGGTTCGTCCTGGAAACCACGGGCAGTGCGGGGCGGGCGGGCGTCGTCGCCTTCTGCGCCACGCTGCCGATCGTCATCTCCGCGCTGATCGGCGGACCGGTCATCGACCGGATCGGCCGGCGCCGGGTCGCCGTCGCGTCCGACACCGTCTGCGGCCTCGCCATCGCCACGATCCCGCTGCTGCACTACGCGGGGGCGCTGGAATTCTGGACGCTCTGTGCGCTGATGGCGCTCAACGGCCTGGTCCACACACCCGGCAACACCGCGCGCTACGTCCTCGTACCCGACCTCGCCGAGCACGCGGGCACCACGCTCGCCCGCGCCGCCAGCCTCTTCGACGCCGTCTCGCGCGGCGCCCGCATGGTCGGGGCGGCACTCGCCGGGCTGCTGATCGCGCTGGTCGGGGCGGAGACCGTACTCCTGCTGGACGCGGCCACGTTCGGGCTGTCCGCGCTGCTGGTGGCCGCAGGGGTACGAGGGGTCCGGGCCGCCGAGCCCCGCAAGGCCGCGGCGCCGGTCTCGCTGCGTACGTACCGCGCCGAACTGCGCGAGGGATACGCCTACCTGCTCGGCAACCGGCTGCTGCTGGCCGTCGTGATCATGGTGATGTTCATGAACGGCACCGACCAGGGCTGGAACGCCGTCCTGCTGCCGGTGCACGCCGAGGGCGAGCTGGGCGGGGCCACCGACCTCGGGCTGCTCACGGCCCTGTTCGGCGCGGGCGGACTGACGGGGGCCCTGCTGTACGGGGCGGTGGGGCACCGGTTCTCCCGGCGGACCGTGTTCACCGTGTGCGTGATCCTGTGCGGGGCGCCGCGGTTCCTGGTGGCCGCGCTGACCGGCAGCACGCTGCCGCTCGCCGTGACGATGCTGCTGGGCGGGGTCGCGGGCGGCATGCTGAACCCCATCCTGACCACGGTGACGTACGAACGCGTCCCCGAGCGGCTGCGCAGCCGCGTCTCCGGGGCGCTCACCGCGGGCTGCGAGCTCGCCATGCCGGTGGGCGGCCTCGCGGCGGGCCTGCTGGTGGAGAGCATGGGGGCGACGGGGGCGCTGCTGGCGATGGGCGGGGTGTACTTCCTGGCGACCCTGAGCCCGCTGGTGTTCCCGGCGTGGCGGACGATGGAAGGACCGTCGGACTCCCCCGAGCGCGATTGCGAGCCTGCGCCCGAGCGCGATTCCGTACCGGAGTCCGGGCGCGATCCCGTACCGGAGTCCGAGCGCGTCCCCGTGTCCGAGCCCGTACCCACCCCGGCAGGGAAAAACAGCAAGGACGGCGCGGTCAGCAGTTCGGGACCTTTTCGCCCCGCTCCAGCGAGCGCAGCGAGTCCACGGCGCCCTTGAGCGTCGTGACGGGGATCAGCCGGAGACCGTCGGGCCGCTCCGCCTTCGCCTGCTTGCACTCGGCCTTCGGCACCAGGAAGACCGTCGCCCCGTCGCGGCGGGCGGCCTGCGTCTTCAGCGACACCCCGCCGACCGCGCCGACCTTGCCGTCCGCGTCGATCGTGCCCGTACCCGCGATGGTGCGGCCGCCGGTCAGATCTCCGCCCGAGCCGTCGCCGTCCAGCTTGTCGATGATGCCGAGGGTCAGGAAGAGCCCGGCGCTGGGACCGCCGACATCGCCGAGGTCCAGGCCGATCCTCATCGACCCGAGGTCCCGGCCGAGGTAGTTCAGGGCCGCGTCGACGGCGACGTTCTGCGACTCCTTCATGTCGTTCAGATTGTGCTGCTCGATCTCCTTCTCGGAACCGCCGCTCGGATAGACGGAGTCCCGGGGCATCACGGCCCGGTCCGTCCTGAACCAGCCGTCGAGCACATCACCGATACCGACATCGGCGTTCGGCGAGGTCGCGAAGATGGTCGTCATCCGCAACTGCCCCTCCGTGGTGCGGGTGGGGGCGCCGGTGATGGTGATCACGGGCCGGCCGTCGTTCTTCCCGAGGACGTTCGCGGTCGTGCCGGGCTGCGCCAGGGTGAACGGCAGCGGTGCGAAGGCGGCCGTACCGAACAGAGCGAGGACCGGCAGCGCGCAGAGGGCGAGAACAAGGGGGCGCGAGAGACGAGTGAGCACCCGCCCAATCTATCTGCCCGGCCCCCGGCCGCTGTCTGCCCGCCACCGTCGCGGGGGCTGCCCCTGCCTGCCCGCCACCGTCGCGGGTGCTGCCCCTGCCTGCCCGCCACCGTCGCGGGTGCTGCCCCTGCCTGCCCGCCACCGTCGCGGGGGCTGCCCCTGCCTGCCCGCCACCGTCGCGGGGGCTACCGCAGCGCGTCCGCCACTTCGCGGGCCGCGTCGAGGACCCGCGGGCCCACCCGTTCCGGTACGGCGTCGGCGAGCATCACCACTCCGACGCTGCCCTCCACCCCCGACACCCCGACCAGAGGGGCGGCCGCGCCGCTGGCGCCGGCCTCCAGCTCGCCGTGGGTGAGGGTGTAGCCAGGGTGGTCGGCCAGCGTCTTCTGCCGGGCGGTGAGTATGGCCCGGCCCGCGGCCCCCTTGTCCAGCGGGTGCCGGAAGCCGGCCCGGTAGGCCACGTGGTAATCGGTCCAGGTCGGTTCGACGACGGCGACCGCGAGTGCGTCGCTGCCGTCGACGAGCGTGAGGTGGGCGGTGGCCCCTATGTCCTCGGCCAGGGAGCGCAGCGCGGGCAGCGCAGCTTCCCGGACGAGCGGATGCACCTGACGGCCGAGGCGCAGCACCCCCAGGCCGACCCGGGCACGGCCGCCCAGGTCACGTCGTACCAGGGCGTGCTGCTCCAGGGTGGCGAGCAGGCGGTAGACCACGGTGCGGTTGACACCGAGTTTGTTGGACAACTCGGTGACGGTCAGACCGTGATCGGTGTCGGCGAGCAGTTTGAGGACACGCAGTCCTCGGTCGAGCGTCTGGGAAGTCTCCGCGGTCACGACGCCCTCTCCTCTTCGGGTGAGCGACGGCGGCCGTCTCCCGGCGGTTGCGACGCCGGTCCCAGCGGCGACGCACGGAGAAGCCGCCGGTCTGGCAAGGCACCGGCTGCGCTCCGCGGCGACATTGCCACGGGGCGTTCATATTGCGGGGGACAGTAGCGAGCCAGTCCGCTCAGCGGAAGACCTCGTCCAGAATCCGGTCGCCCGCCGGAACGCGACGGAGCCGGTGGAGCATAACCGCCGGTCAGCGGGGCATCGTCCGGAAACCGAACATCTACGCGCGTCCAGGTCGGGCGACGCCCTCGCGACACTCCGTGCATCACTCGTGAACCGGCGTTAACTCACCGTGAACACATGTTGGCTGATTTTCCCGTTCACCAGGACCTCGCAGACCCTGATCGACTTCGTCGCCGGGTCCCGGACGGTGAAGTTGAGGGCGAAGGTGCCGTCGAGCCCGACGATCCGGGTGACGTAGCCGTCCGCGGTCTGCTTCCCGTCCGCGGTGCGCCCGGTCGCCACGACCGTCGCCACGGGTGCGAAGCCGCGTCCGGTCACCTGGACGACGGTGCCCGCCGGCCCTTCGGGCGGGGAGAGTTGGAAGGAGGGTCCGGCCGGGACCGTGCCGTCCCGGACGGTGAAGGCCGCCGTCTCCGTCCTCGGGTTGACGAGGACTTCCCGCACCCGGATCGCGACGGTGTCGGTGGCGTTGACCGTGAACGTCTGCGAGAACGCCCCGTCCAGCCCGACCACCTTGGTCCGCGCCGGGTCGGAGGTCTGCGATCCGTTTGCCCGCAGCCCCACGATCGAGACGGTGGCCACCTTGGCGAAGCCCTGCCCGAGGACGGTGACCGCGGTGCCCTTGGGGCCCGCCGACGGAGTGAGGACGACGAAGGACGGGGCGACGGTCAGCGGGACGACGGCCTGCGCCGCACCTGCCGTGACCTGGAGCGCGTACACGGCCTTCGGCGTCGAGCCCGCCACGGTGACCGTGCCGGCCAGCGTGCCTTCGGCGGTGATACGGAGGGTGGAGCCGCTGATCCGGGCCGGGTCGCACCCGGTGCCGTCGGCCGCGCACAGTGCGGCGGCCGGGGTGGCGCCGGTGGGCCAGTCGCCCCCGCCGAGCGCGAGGGTCCCGCCGGGTTTCACCTTCCCGGCTCCGGCGGTGAGCGTGGCGGCGGTGTCGGTCACGGTGAACGGGCGGGTCAGGACCGTGGCGGGGTCGTTGCCCTCGTCGACCTGGATGGCGGCGACGGCGTCGGAGAGCACGGTGAAGTCGGCGGAGAAGGTGCCGTCGGGCCCGCTCTTCACGTACACGGCGGTGTCGTCGAGCGTGGCGCCGGTCGCGTCGAGGCCGACGGTGTTGATCCACCGGTCCTGGAGGTAGTTGACGCCGCTCACCCGGACGACCGTGCCGACCGGGCCGCCGGTGCGCGACAGCGTGACCGCGCGCGGGCCGCTCGGGACGAACGCCCGGACGGTGAGGGACGCGGTCGCCTCCTTCGTGCCGTCGTTGACCTTCACCAGGTACGCCCCGTCCGGCACGGTGGCCGCGTCGGCGAGGACGGCGCTGCCGGTCAGCTGCCCGGAGCCGTTGACGGTGAGCGAGTGCGAGGCGAACGCCCCGGCGTCACAGCCTCCTCCGCCGGGCGCGCACAGGGACGGTACGGGGGTGCCGCCGACGGTCCACCGGCTGCCGGAGAGAGCGACGGGGGAACTGGGCCGGGCCGGGCCGGCGGGCGCGATCAGGGTGGCGGGCTGTCCGGCGCCGCCCTCGACGGTGACGGTCCCGATGGAGCCGCTGCCGCTGACGACGTCGCAGGGGGTGCGATAGGTACCGCCCAGGACCTTCGTACGGGTCAGATTGCCCAGCGGGGTGAAGGAGACCGGCCCGCTCGCGGTGGCCGGGACGAGGAAGTCCCCTTCGTACGGCGGGATTTCGATGGGCTGCCCGGACGGGATGTTCAGTTTCACCTCGGGCCCGGTGACGGTGACCGTGCCGGTGGCGCCGCCCGACATCGCGAGGTCGATGCTGGGCGTGGTGGGCACGTCGTTCAGGCTCAGCCCGCTGGTGGCGGGCGACGGCCCGAGGGTGACCTCGGCGTGCACCTTGCCGCCCGGTTCGACGACATCGGGGGTGAGTTCGACGTTCATCTGCTGCGGCCCGGTGGCCTCGCCCTGTCCTGCGGGCAGGGTGCAGTGGACGGTCGGGGTGACCGTGCCGGCGTGGGCCGCCGGGGCCAGGGCGACGGCCCCGCCGGTCCAGACGAGGACGGCGCCCGCGGCGAGGGCGACGGCGCGGCGCAAGGACCGTCTTCGGTACGGATACGGATGCGGATGCGTGGACGGATACGGGGACATGGGTCTCTCCTTCGGGCGGGCGGGCGGACGACGGGGAAGAGGTGCCGGCGAGGGGCGCGGACCGGAACCTGGCGCGGACCGGGAAGAGCCCGCCCTGTCCATGGCGATACGGATCGGGCGGGCTCTTCGCGAACACCGGTACTCGTACCGGGACTTGGAGCCATGCGCGGAGCGTGCCCCGGAGCGGGACCTGGGGCGCGGCTCAGAGCGAGCCCCGGAACGTGGCCCGGAGCAGGGCTCAGAGCAGGGTGAGGGTGAGCGTGGCGCTGTAGTCCCCGGGAGGTGCGGACCCGGGGACCGTCAGGGTGAGATCGGCGTCGGCGTCGAAGCGTCCGCCGGTGAACGGCTGCGATCCGTCCGGGTCCATTCGGCACAGGCTCGCGGCGGCACTGCCGAGCGAGGTGGGCGCCCCCGCCACCGGCGTACCGAGACTTCCGTTCTGTGCACGGCACTTGGGGGTCCAGCGGACCGCGTCGGCCGGGATCGTGGCCGGTTCGGAGCCACTGACGCCGGTACCGGTGCTGGTGAAGTCGGTGAGCGTGGCCGTCAGTGACCAGCCGCTGTTGACGCCACGCGCGTCCTCCACCTCGACCCGGTGGAGACGGGCGCGCTGCACACCGCTGCCGGTGCCCAGGACCGTCGTACCGAAGTCGACGGTGTCGCCGTCCTGGACCATGCTCAACGTGCCGGCCCGGACGGAGGCGGTGAGCTTCTGCTCGGCCGTGCCGCCGTCCCCGCCGCCGCCCGTGGTGACGGTGAAGGGTGCCGTCCGTACGGTGGCGGGGTCGTTGCCCTCGTCCGCCTGGATGGCGGCGACGGCGTCGGAGGTGACGGTGAAGTCGGCGGAGAAGGTGCCGTCCGTACCGCTCTTGCTGTAGACGGCCGTGTCATCGAGGACGCCACCCGCCGCGTCGAGGCCGATGACGTTGATCCAGCGGTCGGGGTGGTAGTTCCTGCCGCTGACGGTGACGACGCTGCCCACCGGGCCGCTGCCGCGCGACAGGGAGATCTCCCGGTTGCCCGCGGCGACGGCCTTGACGGTCAGAGGGGCGGTGGCCTCCTTCGTACCGTCGTTGACCTTCACCTCGTACACCCCGTCCGGTACCGCCCCGGCCTCGGCGAGGGTCGCCGTGCCGCTCAGGGTCCCGTAGGAGTCGATACGGAGGGCGTGGGCCGGGAACTTCAGCGGATCGCAGCCACCGCCGCCGACCGCGCACAGCGAAGGCACCGGGGAGGCGTCCGGCGTCCACCCCGAACCACCCAGCCGTACGGCGGTGTGGGGACGCACGGGTTCGGCGGGAGCGCTCAGGGTGGCGGGCTCGCCGCCGTCGCCCTCGACCGCGACCGTACCGACGGGACCGGAGCCGCCGACCACGTCGCACGGGGTCTCGAAGACCGATCCGAAGAGCTTGGTCTGCGTGAGTGTGCGCAGCGGGGCGAACGAGATCTCGCCCGAGGCATCCGCCGGGACCAGGAAGTCCCCCTCGTACGGCGGGATCTCGATCGGCTGTCCGGCCGGGATGTCCATGGTGAACTCGGCGCCCCGCACGGTGACCGTGCCGGTGGCCCCACCCGTCATCGCGAGGTCGAGGCTCGGGATGGTGGCCACGTCCTCCAGAGCGATGCCGCTGGTGGCGGGCGACGGCCCGAGTGTGACCTCGGCGTGCACGGTGCCCCCGGGGGCGACGACGGCGGGGGTCAGCTCGACCGTGATCTCCTGGGGTCCGGTGGCCTCCCCCTGCCCGGCGGGCAGCACGCAGTGCACGGTCGGCGTGACCGTACCGGCCGCGCCGACACCGGCTTCGGCTCCACCCCCCGACCCTGCCCCCGGCCCCGCTCCGGCGGCACCGGCGGTGGCTCCGACACAGCTCAGCGACAGCACGAAGCAGGCGGCGAGCAGGCCGGCCCGGCCCGGCCGGTGAGACCTGCCGGATCTTCGCCGGCGGGTCATTCGCGTCACCCGCGTCACTCGACTCATCAGCACCACATCCCTCCACACCCCATTGATTGCGCACATTGAGGAGGTCGCGTGCAGAGAAGTCAAGAGAGAATTATTTGATCCTTTGGGAAATGCCCGAAAGGCATTTCCCCGAGCGAATTACCCGCTCCCGGCGTCTATTGACTTCTCCGATGGGCGCCGTTTCACTGCACCCGACATGCCGGGCCCGGCACCCAGATCGGCAAGCGAAGCAGATCTGTGGAATTCAACCGGAAGGAGTTCTTCCCGTCATGTCGAACACATCACAGGCAACAACCCCGCCGAGACGGCCGGGCCGAAGACACCTGTCCCTGCTGGCGGTCACCGCGGCCTGTTCCGTCGCGGCGACGCTCGCCCTGTCGACCACCTCGGCCGCCGTCACCCCGCTCACCGCGACCGCGACGTACGACTGCGGCAGCTGGGGCAGCGGGTCGGCCACGCTGACAGCGGCCGACAGCACCGCGGGCAAGACCATCAAGATCACTTCCACGGCGATCACCATGCCGCCCGGCACGAGCGCGAACCCGAACAGCATCACCACGACGCTCAAGCTGAAGAAGACCTCGGGCGGTGTCACGAGCGAGGTGCGGTTCTCCGGGAAGACCAACCCGG
Source organism: Streptomyces sp. TSRI0281 (assembly GCF_001905125.1). Classification (GTDB taxonomy): domain Bacteria; phylum Actinomycetota; class Actinomycetes; order Streptomycetales; family Streptomycetaceae; genus Streptomyces. The sequence continues at coordinate 499,929 of NZ_LWLE01000023.1, forward strand.
GCATGAGCGGTGGCAGTCCGATCAGCCTGGGCCCGCTGAAGCTCACGACCGGCACTCTGGCCGCGGGCGACACGACGAACTCCGTGGTGCTGCCCTCTCCCCCGAGCGCCACCAACTGGTCGCTCCAGATCGTCGCCTCGTCCCCGACCTCGGCGACGGTCCCGTGCGTGGCGACGGCGAACCAGTCGGCGGCGTTCGTCTGGTAGCCCCCGGAAACGGGACCGGGCCGGGGCAGGAGACGCACTCCTGCCCCGGCCCGGAAGGGGTACGGGGAACCCGCCGGCCTCCGGCCCGGAAAGGGTGACCGGGAACCCCGGCCTCCGGCCCGGAAAGGGTGACCGGCAACCCCCGGCCTCCCGCCAGGAAGGCGCGACCGGGAACCCCCGTCGCCGGACCGCCCCCGCGTCACATCACCTCACGCCACCTCACGACATCACCTCACGTCATGCGGGTGGCCCACTCCTGGACCTTCGTGATCCGCTGCTGGATCTGCCCGGCCGTGGCCTCCGCGCTCGGCGGCCCGCCGCACACCCGGCGCAGCTCGGTGTGGATCACTCCGTGCGGCTTGCCGCTCTGGTGGGTGTAGGCCGACACCATCGTGTTGAGCTGCTTGCGCAGCCCCAGCAGCTGCTTGTGCGTGACGACCGGGCGCGCGTCCGCGGGCTTCTCCAGGAGGTCGGCCTCCTCGGCCGGCTTCTGGCGGCTGTGCGCGATCTGCCGGCTCTGGCGCTTCTGGAGCAGCAGTTGCACCTGGTCGGGTTCGAGCAGCCCCGGAATGCCCAGGTAGTCCTGCTCCTCCGCGCTGCCGGGGTGGGCCTGCATGCCGAACTCGGCACCGTCGTACAGCACCCGGTCGAAGACCGCGTCGGACTCCAGCGCCTCGAAGGGCAGCTGCTCCTCGGTCTCCTCGTCCTCCAGCTTCTCGGCGTCGGCGAGGAGCTTGTCCTCCTCCGAGAACGGGTTCTCCTCGTCGCTGCCCTTCTTGGGCTTGTCGAGGACGTGGTCCCGCTCGACCTCCATCTCGTTGGCGAAGTCGAGGAGCATCGGGATGGTCGGTACGAAGACGGAGGCCGTCTCACCTCGCCTGCGGGAGCGCACGAAGCGTCCGACGGCCTGTGCGAAGAAGAGCGGGGTCGAGATGGTGGTGGCGTACACCCCCACGGCCAGGCGCGGGACGTCGACGCCCTCCGACACCATGCGGACCGCGACCATCCAGCGCGATCCGTCCTCGGTGAACTGGTCGATCTTCTTCGACGCGGCCCTCTCGTCGGAGAGGACCACGGTCGCCTTCTCGCCGGTGACCTTCTTGAGGATCTTGGCGTACTCGCGCGCCGACTCCTGGTCGGTCGCGATGACGAGTCCGCCCGCGTCCGGAATCCCCTTGCGCACTTCGGTGAGCCGCTTGTCGGCCGCGGAGAGGACGTTCGGGATCCAGTCACCGGTGGGCGACAGCGCGGTGCGCCAGGCCTGCCCGATGGCGTCCCTGGTCATCGGCTCGCCGAGCCGTGCGGCGATCTCGTCCCCGGCCTTGGTGCGCCAGCGCATGTTGCCGCTGTAGCTGAGGAAGATGACGGGGCGGACGACGCCGTCGGCGAGGGCGTTCCCGTATCCGTACGTGTAGTCGGCCGACGACCGGCGGATCCCGTCGTTCCCCTCCTCGTACGCGACGAAGGGGATCGGGTTGGTGTCCGACCGGAACGGCGTACCGGTCAGCGCGAGCCGCCGGGTGGCCGGGTCGAACGCCTCCTGGCACGCCTCGCCCCAGGACTTCGAGTCACCGGCGTGGTGGATCTCGTCGAGGATCACGAGGGTCTTGCGCTGCTCGCAGCGGTTGCGGTGCAGCATCGGGCGGACGCCGACACCGGCGTACGTGATGGCGACACCGTGGTAGTCCTTGCTGACGGGACCGGCGCTGTATTCGGGGTCGAGCCTGATCCCTATCCGGGCGGCGGCTTCCGCCCACTGCTTCTTGAGGTGCTCGGTCGGCGCGACGACCGTGACCTGCTGGACGACATGGTGGTGCAGCAGCCACGAGGCGAGGGTCAGCGCGAAGGTGGTCTTTCCGGCGCCGGGCGTCGCGACGGCGAGGAAGTCGCGCGGCTGCTCCTGGATGTATCTCTCCATGGCGCCCTGCTGCCAGGCTCGCAGCTTGCCGGCGGTGCCCCAGGGGGCACGGCCGGGGAAGGCGGGTGAGAGGTGGTGGGAGGCGGTAGTAGTCACGGTCTCCGGTTCGGGGCTCTCGGGTACGTGGGGCGCTGTCCGTAGTGAGCTCGCACGACCTCGTACGAGATACGACAACCGGGCCACCTTACCGGCGGGCCGGCCGGAACCCCGTACGAACGAGCCGTGGTTCGGGCCCGTTGAGACGCTCTTCACAGGAGTGCCTACACGGCGAACCCGGGCAGCTGTTCGGCGATCTTGGGCATGTCCAGGGCGCCCTGGCACACATCCAGCACGAACGTCTCCGCCTCGTCCACATCGAAGCTCGCGTTGAGCGGATGCCCGTTCATGTGCAGAAAGACCCAGGTCGCGTACCAGGCGATGCGCTTGTTGCCGTCCACCAGCGAGTGGTTGCGCGCCAGGGACTCCATCAGAGCCGCGGCCTTCTGCCACACGTCCGGATACGCGTCCTGGCCGAACACACTCGCCTGCGGCCTCGCCAGAGCCGAATCGAGCAGCCCGTAGTCGCGTACCTCGGCCGCTCCCAGTCGCTCCGCGAGGCTCAGCAGCTCGGGCAGCGTCAGGTACTGCATCAGGCGAGCCTCCGGTTGAGCTCCTCGCTCGCCTTCAGGACATGATCCGCAGCCTCATTGAAAAGCCGGGCGTGCTCGTTGATGGCGGTGATCACCGCGTCATGGGCGAACGACTGCATGCTCCGCCCCTCCGCCTCGGCGCGTGCGCGCAGGGCGTCCAGCTCTTCCTCGGTGAACCGCAGATTCAGACCAGCCATGGATCGATGGTACCGCGCGGTACCATCGGTGCCGCTACTTAACCCGTACCCGGGCCGCCACCCACGCCCCCACCAGCGCCACCCCCGCCATCGGCAGGAAGACCGCGGCGAACGCCCCCGGGTGCGAACCGGACGCTCCCGACTCCACCGCCCCGTGCGCCGCCCCCACCGCCCCGCCGCCGAGCGCGGCGAAGGCGGCGCCCCCGGCGGCCAGCAGCAGGACGTTCGAGAGACCGTCCGAGATCTGGAGCGCGGCGGAGTTGGACCCCGCTTCCTCGGGGGCCGACAGCTTCAGCAGCAGGACGCTCGTCGATGCGATGACCATGCCCATGCCGAAGCACCCGAAGGCCCACGCGACGGCGACGACCCAGACCGGTACGGCCTCGATCAGTACGGAGGGCGCGGCGGCGATCGACGCGGCGACCAGCACCATGCCGGTCACCATGAGCCGCTCCCGGTGCACCTCCAGGCGCGGCCGGGACTGCACGTACGAACCGAGCGCCCAGGTCGCGCCGCCGACGGCGAGGGAGAGCCCGGCCATCGTCGGGGTCAGCCCGCGCTGGGTCACCAGCATCAGCGGTACGAAGGACTCGGCGGCGATGAACGAACCGGCGGAGATCCCGCGCAGCAGCACCACCGAAGGCAGCCCGCGCGCCGCCCGCACCGTGCCGTGCGGGAGCAGCCCGCGCACGGCCGGAACCAGCAGCGCGACCCCCGCGGCAGCGGGCAGCAGGGCGAACCAGTTCAGCTCCTGCCCCGCGTACTGGAGCAGCCCCGCGCCCACCGAGATGCCGAGCGCGAGCCGGATGCGGCGGCGGTCGTACGGCAGGGCGGGCGCGTTCGGGTCCGCAGGGCCGGAGGCCATGCGTCGGATCGCCGGGAGCGCCAGGGCAAGCGGGAAGACGATGAGCACGGGGATACCGACGAAGACCCAGCGCCAGCCGAGGTGCTCGGTCACCGTTCCGGAGGCGAGCGGTCCGACGACGGAGGGGATCACCCAGCTCGCCGCGAAGGCGGCCATGATGGAGGGCCGGATCCTCTCCGGGTAGGCCCGCCCGATCACCACGTACAGGGCGACGATCACCAGTCCGCCGCCGAGCCCCTGGACGGCCCGTCCCGCGACGAACATCCACATGCCGCTCGCGGCGCCGGAGAGCAGCAGCCCGACCGCGAAGGCGCTGATCCCGGTGGCGAGCGGCCCGAGCGGCCCGCGCCGGTCGGCCCACTGCCCGGAGAGCACCATGGCGAACAGGCTGGTGGTGAAGTACGCGGAGAACGCGAACGCGTACAGCGGAATGCCGTTCAGCTCCCGCGCGGCTACCGGCATCGCGGTACCGACGGCGGTCGCCTCGAACGCGATCAGGAGCACGACGGAGACGATGCCGATGCTGAGCGCCCGGTAGGTCCGCCCGAGGACCCCTTCTCCGGCATCGCCCGGGTCGCCGACGGCGACGTCGGATATCCGTTCCGGCATCGGGTCCGGGGCGGGGTGCTGCACAGGGGGCGCGACGTCGACGTCACGGGGTTCGGGGGCGGTCATGGCCCAAGCGTAAGGGGCGACAAAACGTTTGAACCCTGTCGATGTACCGCCCCGGACTCATCCCTTGGTCGTAGGCCCGGCGGCTCCGGTCGTGAACGGCGTATGGCAGTCGTATTGCGGCGCGCCCCAACCCCTTGAGTGCCACCCCCGCCCGCTCTACGGTCGACAGCAGCGACGGGGAAACACCCCGAAGCAGGAGGCACCACACCCCGACCGTGTGCCCGAGAGGCTCAGGGGCTCGACTGCAACTCGAGTTACACCGGTTCGAATCCGGTCACGGTCTCCGGTTCCGCTGTACGCGATCCACGAGAAGAGGCCGCCCCGGTCGGGGCGGCCTCTTCCGCGTGCGGGGCGCGGCGGTCCCCTCCAGCGGGCCGCAGCTCACCGGGGGGCGGGCCGCGGCCTGCGGGCGGACCGGCTACGGCAGGGGCTGGAGGTCCGGCTTCTCCGGCAGACCACCGTTGTCCTCGCATCCGAGCTTCTTGGCCACGGCGAGCGACGCGGCATGGGCGAGAGTCAGGTTGGCTGCCAGATTCTCCGGGGCGGGCCCCCGGTCCTTCGCGTTCCCGAAGCCCCCCTTGATGCGCGCGGGCCGTTCCTTCGAACCCTCCAGCTGCGGGCTGACGCATTCGAAGTTGATACGGGCCCCGACAGTCCCTGCCGTGGCCTCCTTGCCCATGGAGAACATGCGGGCGCCCCCGCGAAGGTCCGTGTCTCCTACATCCTGGGGCGCGTAGATCGAGAAATTGATCTTCACGTCGTCGCGCCGGCCGGCGCCTTCCGCACCCAGGACACAGAGATCGGCGCCCGTCGCCCAGCTGCGGCCCGATTCATGGCCCTTCTTGATCGCCTCGACCACCCGGTCCATGCGCTTCCCGCCGGTCCGGTCGAAGGACGTGGCGCCCGTGACGGTTTCGACGGTCTTCTCCAACGGACCGGCGAACACACCCCCGCACACTTCCCCGGCGCCCACGTACGGCGACTCCTTCTTCTCCTCGGAACCGCACGCCACCGCGCCCGCCCCGACGGTCAGCACCAGCCCGATCACGGACAGCGCCCTCACTACTCGCACCGGTCCCACGCCCTTCATCGCCGATCCTTCCGCCCGAGGGCTGTCCCGCGTTCCGTGGCGGAACAGCCCTCGTGTCCACGCACCCGCCGCGTCAGCCGGTCTCGGGGTCGTTGCCCTGCTGATTCTCGCGGTCGTTACCGGTCCCGTACCCGATTCGCATCGCTTCCTTGAGGTCCTGGCCCAGATCGCTGTTGATGTCGATGTGGTGCAGGGCCATGAACTTCTCCATGGGCGCCTCGGCCATCGATTCACCGGCGGAGTAGACCTTGGTCTTCTCCTCCCTGGTGAGTTCTTCGACCTTCTCCTTGTTCTTGTCCACGGAGTTGTCGGAGATATCGCCGACGACCTGGCCGATGAGCTGTTCCGCGGCCCCGCTCGCCGTGTCCGTCGCCAGCGGGATGAGGACGGCCGCCGTCCCCACCGCCGCGGTGACCGGCAGGAACGCGACACCGGCGGCGACCGCCGCACCGGCCCCGAACTCGACCCAGCCGGCCCGCTTGGCCACGGCCTTCTCGTAGTCCTCGTGGGTCTTGAGGTTCGTCGCCTCGACCTGGTCGGCCCGTGACTGGTCGAGCATGCCCTGCACCTCGGCGCCGACGTGCACGGTCGACCGGGCCGCGCCCTCCTTGATGTTCCCGTCCTGGTACTGCGCCTCCAGGACACTGGTGGTGTAGATCTGCTCGGCCTTGGAGACGGTGGCGTACGCGTCGGGGTGCTGCCCCAGAGCGCTGAGGAAGCCGCGCGCGGCGTCCCGGCCGCCGTCCTGGCCCGCGAGGTCGGAGAAGTCGAGGTGCCCCTCGGGGTTCTTGGTCGGCGCGAACACGCTGTCCGGGTTGTTCTTGTCCAAGGACCAGTTGATGTCGTCGATGTAGCCCGCGCCCATGTTCCCGAGGCTGTCGGCCATCGATTCCTGCTGCTTGAGCAGACCCGCGTCCGAGCCGTACTTCTCCATCACCTGACGCATGACATCGGCGTTGTCCGCGTCCCGCACGGCGGTTGCGTCCGGGCTGTCGAACGGGTACCCGAGGGTCGCCGACTCCAGGGCGTGCCCCAGGGCGTCCGGCATGTAGTTGAGCGACCTCTTGAGCTCGTCCGGGTCGAGCGAGTCGACGTCCCCGTAGGACTCCCACTTCTCGTTCCCGAAGAAGTCGAGGTAGTTGTCGATCGCCTCGCCGTCCTTCTTGCCGAGGTCGGCCGTCGCACCCTTGTTGACGGTGCCGTCCTCGTTGTACGCGGTCGGCGGATCGGTGAAGAAGTGCTTCGAGGCGTCCGGGCTGTGCCCGAGGGCCTCCAGCATGGCGACGGACGGGTCGTAGCCTGAACCGTTCACCCCGGACGGGTTGAACGGGTTCTTGAAGGGGCTGTTCACCTGCTTGTTGTCGGCGAACATGTACGGGTCCTTCTGGTGCAGCTGCGCCACGTGCTCGGCGATCGGGTTGAGGAACTTCGCGTCGTAGTTCCCGTACCGCATGATGCCGCCGAGCAGCTGGTAGCCGAACGGCCCGTTGCTGTCGTACTTGGCCAGCGGGATGCGCTCGGTGCCGAGCTTGCGCAGCTCCGGCCCCCACTCGGCCGTGAATTTGGGGTCCTGCGAGGCGGTGGCCAGGTTGAGGCCGAGGTTCTTCTGGAGGTCCTGGACGTCCTTCAGGCGCTCCTTGTCGACCTTGCCGTAGTCGTACGTGTCGGTCGAGAGCTGCCCGAAGAACGCGAGGGCCTTCTCCGGGCCGAGCTTCTCGTAGAAGTTCTTCGAGAACTCCGGCGACTTGCTGTTGTCGTGCAGGAGTTCATTGAGCGCCGCGAGCTCGGTGTGATTGATGTCGCGGCCCTTGGAGGCCAGGTCGGCGGCGCGGGCCGCTTCCTCCTGGTCGAGGTTCTGGTACTTCGGGGCGCTGAAGTCCTGGCCCTCGGTGACGTTGGCCTCAAGGGCGTTCTTGAAAGCCACGTCGGTGTCGTTGCAGTTGTCGACGATCAGGTCGATCTTCTTCTGCCACGCCTCGATGGACGCCCGCTGCTTGCTCAGCAGCTGGGGGTAATCCGGGTCGTGCCGGGCCGTGTTGTCATCCTCCAGCGGATGCCGGGCCGTCACCTTGCCCTGGGCATCGACGTGGATGCCCGCGTCACGCCCCTCGACGTCCCGGATGTTCACCAGGTCGTCCTTGGCCTTCTTGATGGCCGTGTGGGCGTCCTCCAGGATCAGCTTGACACCCTTGGCCTCGGCGGCGGCGTCCTTGAACTCGTTGGCGGTCTTGCCGATGAACGCCTTGGTGATACCGGCGTTCTCGCCCTCCCACTCGGCCTTGTCCGCCTTGGTCTTCATCCCGTCATTGGCATCCGTGGCCAGCTTGTCCAGCTTGGTGACCATCTCCGTCCAGTCGGTCACAGCCGTCTGGAGCTTGCCGATGGGCGCATCGACAATGTCTGCGTACTTCAGCACGTCAATTCCCCCGGGGATTACTTCAGATACTCACTGAGCTTGGAGACCGAGATGAGATCCCCGGCGATCTGGACATCGTCCTTCTGGAGAGACGACGTCGTGTAATTGAGGTGATTCGAAATCTGCGCACACGCGTCGAGCAGCGTCTTCAGATGCGTGTTCCACCGGTCATGGACCTTCAGAAGCCCCGACCCGCTCTCGAAGTTCCCGTTGGTGAGCGCGATGGCCGCGTCGAACGTCGAAGGACGGGCATGATCACCATCCTTCGACACCCGGGTCCGCAGACCGTACGCCTCGTGCCCGATAGCACCCAGGTTGTCCTTGTTCACCGCAAGATCCGCGGTGACCGGCCCACCGGGCCCTCCCGGCTCCGCCGGCACACCGTTCAGCCGCATATCGACCCGCTGCGTCGATTCGACACGAAGCGTCGCCCATTCTGAGTCGAACGTCACGTAATCCCCCGTACTCAATCCCAGATGCCACCGAAGCCTGCCGCTCCGCTACCAATGACACCCACGCTAGCGGCTCAGTTTCGGCCAAGTCACGTCGGGACGAGATCACTTTCCGCCCCCAAACGCATAAAGCCAGGCAGACGGTTCCATTTCCGATGGCCACTCCACGGCGCGCCGCCTTCCCCCGGAACGAACCGCTCCACCACCCCGCCCACCCCGCCCGGCCCACGACGGAGCACCACCCTGTCGGCCGCCACCCAGGGAGGCCCACCCTCGCGGACACCGGATCACCGGATCACCGACACAGAGTCCACCGAAGTCGCTCACGCGGGAGAGCGTCCGCTCAGAGATGACGACACCCACCACTCACCGGATGCCGATGCCCGTGCAGCCGGACCGACGTCCCGTCCCACCCGGCAGCCGCGACGGTGTCCGGTCAGACCACCTGTCGAATCCGATATCGGACAACGGTGCCGACGGCTCGCTGCCGGCGCTGTCATCCGCTCAACACAAACGGTCAGACCGCTCGATCCGAGCGGCGTCCCTGCCATACGGACTCAGCCCCCACAAGCCCTACGGCAGAGGCTGAAGGTCCGGATCCAGCTTCTCGGGCAGCCCGGCGTTGTTCTCGCATTCGAGCTCCTTGGCGACGGCGAGGGATGCGGCATGCAGAACGGTCAGATTGGCCGCCAGGTACTCCACCTCCGCCCCTCGATCCTTCCCGGCCCCGAGCGCTCCCGCGATGCGCGCCGGACGCTCCCGCGACCCCTTGAGCAGGGGACTTGAACACTCGAAATAGAGGGATGCAGAAGCACGCCCCGCCGTGGCCTCCTTGCCCACAGCAAACAGACGGCCCCCGCTATCGAGATTCGGATCCCCTACGTCCCGCGGCGCATAGTTCCAGAATGAGATCCTGGCAACGTTGCGAGGATTTACGCCCTCAGGGCTCATTTCACATAGTTCTTTCCTGGACGACCAGCTGCGGCCCGACGCGTGACCATCCCTGAGCGCCTCGACCACCCGATCCATGCCCTTGGTGTCCGACCGGTCGAAGGATGCGGCACCCACGACGGATTCGACCGTCTCCTCCAACGGCCCGGCGAACACGCCCCCGCACACTTCACCCGCGCCGACATACGGCGGCTCCGGCCTCCCCTCGGCCCCGCAGGCAACTGCGCTGGCCCCAACGACCAGCAGCAGTGCCGTTACTGTTAGCGCATTTTTCGCCCGCACCGCTCACGCTCCATTCGCCCTCGCACCCTTCACCACCCGGCGCGCCCTGCGGTCAGCCGGTCTCAGGGTCACTTCCCTGCTGATTCTCCCGATCGTTCCCAGCCGCGTATCCGATCCGCATCGATTCCTTCAGATCCTGCTTGAATTTACTGTCCACGTCTGCCGCGTGATAATTCAAAAACCTTTCCATGGGTGCCTCTGCCATGTATTCACCGGCGAAGTAGATCCTCTTCCTCTGCTCCTCGTTAAGGTCTTCAATCTTCTCCTTGTTCTCATCAACCGAGTTGGCGGAGACATCACCAATGACCTGTCCGATGAGTTGCTCCATACCGGCGGCAGCGGTATCAGTAGCCAACGGGATAAGAACCGCAGCGGCACCCACAGCGGCAGTAACCGGGAGAAAGGCAACACCAGCAACAAGTGCCGTAGTGGCACCGAACTCAACCCATCCAGATCGGGCTGCTACAGCCTTCTCGTATTCCTCGTGCTTCTTCTGGTACTCCGCCCCGACCTGGTCCGCCCTCGACTGGTCGAGCATTCCCTGCACTTCGGCACCGGTGCCCACGGCCGCCCGTGCACCACCGATGTCAATCTTCCCGCTATCGCCGACCTGTGTTTCCAGCACGCTGGTTGTATAAATCTGCTCCGCTTTGGAGATCGTCGCATAAGCGTCAGGGTGCTGCCCAAGGACACTGAGAAAATCGCGTGCGATGGAGCGACTTTCCGTGCCGTTGAGATCGTCAAATTTCAGATGCCCGTCCAGGTTCCTACTGGGCGCGAAGACACTGTCATTCTCGTTCTTCTCCAGGGCCCAGTTGATGTCGTCGATGTACCCGGCGCCCATGACTCCCAGGCTGTCCGCCATCGCCTTCTGCTCATTGAGGAGCCCCGCGTCCGAACCGTACTTCTCCATGACCTGCTGCATGATCGCCGCATTGTCGGAGTCCCGCACCACCTTCGCATCCGGGCTGTCGTACGGATACCCGAGGGTCGCCGACTCCAGAGCATGCCCGAGCGCGTCCGGCATGTACTGGCGGGTCGCATCAGAAGCACCTGGGTTGTCAAGGCCGGTGTCCGGGAACGACTTCCATTTATCGTTACCGAAGAAGTCAAGATACTTCTCAATCGGCTCACCGCCCTCCCCTTTACCCAAGTCCGCCGTACCCTCTTTATTGACCGTGCCGTCATCGTTGTACGCAGTCGGGTCATCGGTGAAGAACTTCTTTGCGGCATCCGGACTGTGACCCAACGCCTCCAGCATCGCTGTGGTCGGATCGAAACCGGATCCATTCTGCGCCGAAGGGTTGAACGGGTTTCCCACGTAGGCAGTGGCCTGATTGGTATTCGCGAAAAAGTTTGGGTTCTTCTGGTGCAGCTGCATAACATGCTCGGCAATCGGGTTGAGGAACTTCGCATCATAGTTCCCGTACCGCATAATCCCACCCAGCAACTGATAACCATACGCACCACCGCGGTCATTCTTGGCCAGCGGAATCTGCTCCGTACCCAGCCTGCGCAGCTCCGGCCCCCATTCGACCGAAAATGCCTTGTCGTGCGATGCGGTAGCCAGGTTCAGGCCTAGGTTGCGCTGGAGTGCCTGGACATCTGCCAGCCGCTCCTTGTCCACCTTTCCGTACTCGTGCGCGCTCGTCGAGAGTTGACCGAAAAAGGTGAGCGATTCCTCGGGGCCGAGTTTTTCATAGAACGCCTTAGCGAACTCAGGGGACTTCCCTCGTTCGCGCAGCACTTCATTCAGCGATTGCAGTTCCGTATGTGTGATGCCTGGACCCTTGGATGCCAAATTGGCAGCATAGGCCGCCTCCTCCTGGTCCAGGTTCTTGTACTTGGGTGCACTGAAGTCACGCCCCTCGGAGACGTTGGCCTCAAGTGCCCGCTTGACCGCCGCATCCACGTCATTGCAGTTGTCCACGATGACATCGACCTTCTTCTGCCACATCTCGACGGCTTCCCGCTGATTGCGCAGGAGTTCGGCGTAGTCGGGCTCGCGCCGTGCAGCATCGTCCTTACCCAGCGGGTGGCGTGCCGTCACCTTTCCTTTAGCATCGACATGAATGCCCGCCGCGCGCCCTTCGTCATCTCGGATGTTCACCAGGTCATCCCTGGCCTTCTTGATCGCCGTATGGGCCTCGTTCAGGATCTTCTTGACACCCTTGGCCTCAGCAGCGGCATCCTTGAACTCCTGGGCGGTCTTCCCGATGAACTTCTTGGTGATACCCGCATTGACGCCTTCCCACTCTGCCTTGTCCGCCTTGGCCTTCATTCCCTCTTCGGCAGCGGTGGCCAGCTTGGTCAGCTTGGCGAACATTTCGTCCCAGTCGTCCGCGGCGGCCTTCAGCTGACTGACAGGCGCATCGACGATGTCCTCGTACTTCAACATGATCTATTCCCCTGCGGATTACTTCATGTACTCGTTGAGCTTGGACACCGAAATCAGATCGGCGCCGATCTGGACGTCATCCTTCTGGTGGGCCGACTTCGTGTAATTGAGATGATTCGAAATCTGAGCACACGCGTCGAGCAGCGTGTGGCGGTGCGTGTTCCACTGGTCGTGGACCTTCAGAAGCCCCGATCCGCAATCGAAGTTCCCGTTGGTGAGCTTGGTGGACGCGTCGAAGGTGGAGACGCGGGCACAATCACTGTCCGCCGTCAGTCGCGTCCGCAGAGCGTATGCCTCATGTCCTATGGTGGCCAAGCTGTCCTGGTTGACAGCGAGATCGGCGGATGATGGCTCGTCTGGACTACCCGGCCCCGACAGCACACCGTTCAATCTCATATCGACCCGCTGCGTCGATTCGGCACGAAGCGTCGCCCATTCTGAGTCGAACGTCACGTAATCCCCCGTACTCAATCCCAGATGCCACCGAAGCCGATCGCTTCTTCCCTAAGCGCAACCACGTTAGTCGCTCGGCATCGGCTCCCACAGCCCAGAATGAGACCACTTTCCCGCGCCAACTACATATAGCCATCCGCAGGGTTACGTTCCGGCCGCTCCGCCTCTACCCGAAACAGCACCGAGGGTGGTGGGACGTCGCATCACGCGACGTCCCACCACCCTCGTCTGGCTCGCCCCGCCCCGCCCGGCACCTGTACGCGTCAGGAAGTACGGGGAGACCCGTTCACACTGACCCGTTCCTTGAGGTTTCCTCGGGAGAACGGAGTGGCCGCCAGCCGCCTAAGGCTTCCGCCACTCCGCCAACCTCTCAGTTACCTGCTCCCGACTCACAGAGATTCCGACGCGCAGACGGCTCAGTAGACCGTCCGATATCGGCACCGCGCCGCTTCGGTACAAGTCAGCCCCGGGGATCCTGCCCGGGAGTGCCGCCGTATGGCGGGTTGGGCGGAGGAGGACTCGGCAGCGGCCCGTAGCCCAGGTGCGGAAGTTGAGCCTGCGGCTGTTGCTGGTACGCGGGCGGCGCCTGCCCTGGGTACTGCGGCGGATACGGAGCAGCCGGCGGTGCTGCGGCTGCGTTTCGGCGACGCGACCGGACGGCCACGACCGCCACACCGGCACCAACAAGAACGGCCGCAGCGCAGCAACCTCCCCGTCGAAGCTCGGAGATCACTTTGGTCAGCGGCGGAGGCCGGGGGTGCTCGGGGTCGCCGCTGATAACCGTTCTGTTCCATGAGCGGGAGTGGGTCGCTCGTCCACTCCCGCTCGCTGCGCTCGTCCCGAAGCGTGTTGGGCGAGGTGGGTTGCCGCTTTCGCGTCCCGCCGACGGCACCACTCGTGGTGGTGGGCCGGTCCGGGGTGGTCGGATTCCCTCATGCCCAAGGGGACGGGGTGTGCGGCCGAGGCCGTCCGATGCCCCATGCGATCGCTCAGGTCACATGGGGCGGTGCCGCCCGTCGCCGCGCCCCATAATCCTGGGCGCGCCTTCCGATCACCATGCCTGCGGCATCATCCCAGGCGGTCTGTTGCGTGGGGGTGGTCAGGGGGTCTTGCCAGTGCTGAGTGCCCCACCTGCTGGTGCAGGCCGGATCGACCGCGATCACCGTGATGTCCTGTGCGGCGGCCATTGAAGTCAGCCGAGACGCGAGGTACGCCGCGGGGGAGCGGGGGGATCAGGGCGCGGAAGCGTTTCCTGCGGCCATGCTTCTCACGGGACGGCGTACCGGTGACCGAGTCACAGGGACGCTGCCCGACTCAGGCGCAGCCCTGGGCCTGGACCGCGGCCGGAACGAAATCATCGGCGAATTTCGACAGAGCCAGACCACGTTCCGCGGAGTCCTCCGGCGATTGATTGCTGCCTACCAATTCCACCAGAACGGCATACCTCCTGGCGGAGTCCTCATAACGGCACGGTTTCACGGCAACCGCCAAGCTGTCCCTGATCAACGCGCCGCTTTCCAGTGCGCTGGGCGAGGGCCTGGAGTCGCCTCCCAGGCGCATGCTCCAGTCGGCCGACTTGAAGGGATCTGCGTCGGCCGCCAGAAGGTCTCCCTTCACACTCAGCGAGAAGTCCGAGTCGACCGAAAGCGTGCAGGAGAGCCGTTCGGACCCGACATCAAACTTTCGCTCCGTGATCTCCTTGCCATCCGGCAGCAATGGGGCCAGGGCATCCGCGTCGATTTCGATCCCGCAGAGACGATCGGGTACGGCGTACCCACGGCCACCGTCGTCGCCGCACGATGTCAGGGCCAGAATGGCCATGCCCAGACCGACGGCCACCGTGTACCGGGTGGAGCGTCGTACGCTCCGGTGCGTTCGAGTGTTCACTGATCCCCCGAGAGTCCACGGGCCCTGGCGTTTCCGTCGAACGCCGCCGCATTGATGTCAGTTGTCAGGGTGTAGGCATTCTGCCCGTGGGCCGGGTTGACCGCCGACCACTGACGGGCCAGCTCCGAGAGCTGCTGCTCCCGCTGGGTGAAGACCTTGCCGTTCTGCTGCTGATTCTCGTCGTCGATACGCCCCTGCTCCTCCAGCTGCCACCGATAGGCGAGGGCATCCACTCCGCGCTGGGTGGCATCGCCGACCACCGGGATGAAGTTTGCGGCGCCTCCGAAGCCGTGGTAGAGCCACTTGGCGTCCCAGGAAGGATCCCTCTTGTCGGTTTCCAGTGCCTGGTAGCGGGCTTCCTCAAGGAATCCCGTAGTCTGCCCGGCCCTCACCAGGGTCTCCTTGGGGTCCGTGGGACGGTCTTGGTGGATGTCCCGAACCATCTCCTGGTTGAGGGCCTCATTGAGGACGCCGTACGCCTGCTGATCACGTGAGACCTGCTTTGTCACCTCGATCAGATCATTGCGGTCAAGGAGCTTCGGGTCGTTCGGATCATCGGCCTGGGCGCTTGCGGAGTAGTGCACTTCATCGGAGTGATTTCCCAGAACCGTGGCCATGTCCTGCCGCATTTCCGACGGAAAGTCATCGCCTGCTTCGGCTATGTACTTCATCGAGCGCTCCAACACCTCCCGGTGCTCGGGAGTGTGCGGCACGACCTCGCTGCCCGGGTCGTGGGGGTTCATACCTGTGGCGGCCGCGAGCAGCGCCTTACCCGTTGCCGCATTGGCGTGATTCGAATCGCCGCTGTTCAGCGGGGTGTCGTCGAACGTGTCCCGCTTCCCCGAGAGGAGGTACTGCGCGTTGTCGTTCGGTTCCTTCGCATTGAAGAAATCGGTCGCTGCATCGGGGCTGTTGGACAGTGCGGTCATGAACCCGGTCATCGGGTCGCGGCCGAATTCCTCACCCATGAAGTTGAGCTTGGGAACAGCAGGTCCGCCCAGCGAGTTCTCCCAGTAGTGGGAGGGCAGCTTCATCTTCTGTTCCGTGGAGACCAGCGCGTTACCGTATTCCTTGAGGAACTTGTCGTCGTAGTCACCGACCCTCATGAAATTGCTCATGATCTGGAAGCCGTAGGCCTGAGAACCCTTGGTCTGGATCCGCTCGTCGCCGAGCTTCACCATGTCGCGCTCCCAGCTCTGCATCGCCGGGCTGTCCGACTGTGTGGCGCCCGCCAGCACCAGGCTGAAGTTCTTCTGCAACTCGGCCATGTCTCCCCGGTGGTTACGCACCAGATCACCGCCGTCGTTCGGATCGGCGAGGTCCGCCCAGAAGTCGAGTGTTCCGCGCGGCCCGAGCGTGGTGGCGAACGTCTCCTGGAAGAGCGGATCATCCTTGTACTTCGCCAACTGCTGACTGAACCGGTTGAACTCCTCGGGCGACATATCGTCGCCCTTGGTCTTCGCCAGCAGCGCCATGTCCTCTGCCGCCTTGGTGGCCGCGCGCTCCTCACCGAGACTGTCGTACGCGGGAGCGTCGAAGTCCTTACCCTCGTTGACGTTGGCCTCCAGGGCCCGCTTGAGCGATACGTCGGTCTCGTTGCAATTGTCGACGATCAGGTCGATCTTCTTCTGCCACGCCTCAAGCGAATCCCGCTGCTTGCGCAGGAGTTCGCTGTAGTCCGGGTCGTGCCGCGCCGTGTTGTCGTTCTCCAGCGGATGCCGGGCCGTGACCTTGCCCTTGGCGTCGACATGGATGCCCGCCGCCGGGCCGTCGACGTCCCGGACAACCACCAGGTCGTCCTTGGCCTTCTTGATGGCGGTGTGGGCGTCCTCAAGGATGAGCTTGACACCCTTGGCCTCGGCCGCCGCGTCCTTGAATTCCTTCGCGGTCTTGCCGATGAACGCCTTGGTGATACCGGCGTTCTCGCCCTCCCACTCGGCCTTGTCCGCCTTGGCCTTCATTCCGTTGGTGGCATCCTCGGCCAGCCGGTCCAGTTTGGTGACCATCTCCGACCAGTCGTCCGCGGCCGCCTTCAGCTTGTCGACCGGTGCGTCGACGATGTCCTCGTACTTCAGCATGATCTTTTCCCCGTGGTTACTTCAGATACTCGTTGAGCTTGGACACCGAGATCAGGCCGCCGATCTGGACGTCGACCTGAAGTGGTCGGCGGCGCTGTGCCACTACGGTTTCATCGTGCGCGGCCTGCAGAGGCTGCAGATCGAGACGCCGCTCGGGCTCCTCGTCCAGGACTGAAAGCCGGGCTCGCAGGGCTAGGGCTGCCGGACCCGGCTATCCACAGGGGCCGACCACCTTCACCGCAAGGTCTGGCTCAGCTCACCACCGAACTCGGCGAGCTCAGGCACGACCTTGTGGCGGGCCGCCCGACCGGACGAGCACGAAGACAGCCGTCGCTCCGGCCAGGAGCCCGACTCCCGCATGAAGTCGTCGTGGACACCGGTGCCCGTGACGGCGACGGACTCAGGTGCGCGGGCCCTGTGCAGGCGGGCCGCCGTACGGGGGCTGGCCTTCCGGCGCTCCCGGGGGCGGGCCGTAGCCCGGGTAGCTCAGCTGACTCTGCTGATACGGCGGTACGGCGGAAGTAGCCGCACTACGGCGGCGAGACCGGACGACCGTGACGGCCACCACGCCACCAATGAGAGCGGCCGCCCCGACACCGAGTCCGACCCAGAGCGCCGTGTTACCGGCCTCGTCGTCGGCGGCGGGGGCAGCGGCTGCCGGGGTCTCGTTCGCCTCCGAGCCGCCCTTGGCTGGCGACGGCTCGGCAGAAGGCTTGGCGGACTCGGCTGCGGCGAGGTCGGGAAGCGGGTAGACATCGGCGGGACCGGGGTCGCCCGGGGTCTTCAGGGCGATGCGGGGGCGGACGATGCCATAGCCGATGGCGTCGGTGCGCTCATCACCGCTGACCGGCCCACCGGCCGTGTTGAGCATGACGCGCAGCACCTGGTTATTGGTCCAGTCGGGATGCTTGGACCAAATCAGGGCGGCGGAGGCAGAGGCAAGGGCACTGGCATCACTGGTGCCGCGAGATTTACAAATTCCTGTTTCCCCCCCGCATGCGTGGACCATCTCCACTCCAGGAGCAGCAAGGTCCACTTGGGTTCCGTACTGAGATTCCTTAGATCTTTTCAGATCTCGATCAATAGCGCTTACTCCAACAACTCCAGGCGTTGCCGAAGGGTATTGCGCAAGATTCCCGGAATTTCCAGTATTTCCTACCGCAGCAAAAATGAGCGAGCCCTTTTCGAGGGCATACTTCACGGCGTCGGACAGCTCTTGCGATCCGGCCTGATTACCCTGAGAAACGTTGATTACCTTGGCACCACTGTCAGCCGCGAATCGGATACCAGCAGAAACATCTTCGCTAAAGTTCTTACTCCCCGTAGCACCGTTGACCTTGCCAGCGTCATCTCTCATACGGATAGGGAGAATCTTGACCCCAGGAGCCAGTCCGAAGGCGCCGTTGCCTCCATTCGATTTGCCGGTGCCAGCAATCAGGCCAGCCATCGCTGTGCCATGTGTGTCGTAGTCATCCCGCTCGTCACCCGGTGACCCAGGAGAAAGATCCTTGCCTTTGAGAACCTGTCCGAGCAGATCGGCGTTTGAAGCATCCACACCGGTATCAATCACCGCAACGGTCACGTCCGCGCCGGTGCTCACCGCCCACATCTCTTCAGCCTTCATGGCATCCAGATGCCACTGATCCCCTCGCACCGAGTCCGCCGATGCAGGAGCAGCGCCAACCAGCAGCAGAACCAACGCAGTGGATGCCACAGTCCCTCGCCGAGCAACTACCTTGCGACTACTGCTGGTACGCATTCATTTCCCTTGAGTGATTTCTTGCCTTAGTCGATGACCGGAGGCACGACACGGCGGCCGCCCTGCTGCCAAGTCTCCTCGTCCTCCAGCAGGTAATCCGGCCTGTCGCTGCCCTCATCACGACGTGACTCACCTGAACGCGGCGTCACCCCGGCGCCGCCTCGACCCATCGGGCCAGAGGCATGGCCACCGTCAGATGAACCACGCACCAAACCAGTTCCGCCGGGTGTGAACGGGCGGGCATTGGCGCGACCGGGCTGCTGCGGTCGCCCTCCAACGATTCCACCGGTCTCACCTGCAAGGCGTCGACCGCCAACAATGCCGCTCTGGTTCGCGCCACCGCCACCCATAGCCGGACCATGCCCCATGGGTGCACGCCCCCCATGGGTGTTCTCATTGCCGATGACATTCCCGCGGGGAAGTCCGCCCATCGGTCGGCCAGAGGTTTGAGGGACCTGGCGACCGCCTGAAATTCCGTTTGTAGCGGGCGGCCGGGTGGTAAGGCCCGGGCCCGGGTTTCCCAAACCCGACACGGGCGGACGAACAGAAGGGGAAACCCTGCCCCCACCGCTTGTCGAGGGAGGCATAGCGGGGTTCCTACCGACAGCGGGCGGCGGTGCTCCCACTACCGGCGGATATCCGCCATCAGGCTTGCCGCCACTCGGCAAGCTGGGCGGAGTCGTCGACGGCACCGTTGGAGTGTCAGGCAGCGTAGCGACACTGTCGATCTCCATGCCCACCGGCCGTGGCACAGTTGCGTGCGACAAGGGGGATGACGTAGGCACGCCTGGCGGTGTTACTTGGCCGTCTGGCGACTCAGGGCCATGTGCGTACGTCGTAGCGCTCCCTGTGAAACGTCCGGCGGCTCCGCCCGTACCCGCTCCCCCAACTGCGTAGTTCCCACTCTCACTGTCCAGATTTCCCTGATTCTCCGGCACAATGATCGCCGGCGGCGGCGGAAACACCGGCTTCTCAAGGCCCTTTATCTGCGATGACGAGAACGCGTACGACTCCGCCAGCTTCCGCATCTGCGCGGCCGCTTCCTGGCGGTTCGCCTCCTTGTCCGCGATCAGGGTCGCCGCGGCCTCCTGCGCGACCAACGACGCGTCCGGGTCGTTGCGCGCTTCCTTGGCCGCTGCCAGGTTCGCCGCCGCGCCGGCGTGGGTGCGGGGGATCGCCACCTGTGCCGAGGCGATCGCGTCCGAGGCCCTGGCCAGCCACTCCGACGCGCCCTCGCTGTACTTGCCCAGGCGCAGCGTCGAGTTGGCCAGGTCCGCGCTCCACGTGCGGAAGGCGTCGGCGCCCTCGCCCTTCCATTCCACCATCTGCGGGCGGACCTTCAGGTCTTCCGCGATCTTGCGGATCTCCGTAGCCGCGCTCAGCAGTCGGTCGGCCGCCCCCTGAACAGCGCCGCTGTTCGCCTGGTCCAGCCAGGCCAGCATCTGCTCATGAGACATGTTCTCGAACGACGTTCCCATATCAAGCCCCCGCTATCCCCGTGTCATGCCATTGATCGTCGTTGTCATCAGATGCCGTCACCGGTGGACTCGGTGGACGTGGGCGCCGGTGTCGACTTGCCATCGTGCTTCGACGGGTCGTAGGCCCCGCCGTAGTGCTGAGTCGCGTCCGCGCTGATCGCCAGCATGCGGCGCCGGATGTCGATGTCTAGGTTCTCGTAGCCGTTGTGGGAGGCGAGTACCGCGATGCCCATGCCCTCTATGGAGTCCGAGAGGAGCTTCGAGAGGGTCTCCAGCTCGGTGATGACCGTGTTGTACGTCGTGTACAGGCCGGTCGCCTCGGCCCAGCTGGGGTCGCCGAACTCGCTCCTGCCGACCGGGTCTTCGCCCAGCTTGTTCGGGGCGGCGGGGGACGCCTTGAGGTCCGTCAGCAGCTCGTCGATCCGATCGCGGAACTTCGTGAATGACGACAGTTCGGTGACCAGCTCGCCTACCGCGCTGTGCGCGGCCCCGATGATTGGTCCGAACGGCATCGCCGCGAATCCCGCTACGGCAGCCTCAGTCGGCTCCACAGCACCCTCCCCGTTTACAGCTGGCTACAGCTTTGGGGATCACTTTAGTCAGCATGACTGACAACTCGCACCCCTGGGTTGCACGTGCAACGCGGATCACATCGTCAATTGGCCATTCAGGACCTGGGTGTTGCCACTGCCGCCTGGGGCCGGACGGGCAGGCGGTTGACGGGGCGGCCGGTTGCCGAACGGACGGCGGCGGCCACTGCTGCCGGGGAGGTCACGACGGGGACGGCCGAGACCGGCTTGGCGCCGAAGGGGGCCACGACGTCGCGTTCTTCGATCAGTTTGACGATGCGAATGTCCGGAGCGTCCAGAGAAGTCGGAAGCGCGTACCCCGTGAGGTCGGGATGGCGGATCAGGCCACGGGCGGTGCGGAGGTTCTCCGTGAGGGCCGCGCCGATGCCCTGGGTGATGCCCGCCTCGATGCGGATCGCCAGCTGGGCGGGGTTGAGGATCCGGCCCACGTCCTGGGCTACCGCCATCTCGACCACCCGGATCGAGCCGAGCTCGATGTCGACGTCCACCACCGCGCGGATCGCGCAGAAGGCGAGGCCGACGAACGCGTCGCCCTGGCCGGAATCGTCGAGCGGTTCGGTGGGGTGCGGGCGGCACTGGGCGGTGGCCCAGAGTTCCTTGCCGTCCATCGCCTCCGTGACCGTCGTGGACAGGACGCCGTCGTACGAGGTGATCTTGCCGTCGGCGATCTGGAGAAGCTCGGTGGACATCCCGAACTTGTGGGCCAGCGGCTGGAGGAGCTGGGTGCGGACCATCTTGGCGGCCCGTTCCACCGCGCCGCCCGACACCCAGGTGTGGCGGCCGTGCGTCGCCGGGCCGGCCGGGGGCTGGTCGGTGTCGACCGAGGCGACGTGGACCTCTTCGATGCCCAGGGTCTCCTGGACGATCTGGCGGGCCAGCGTGGTGAATCCCTGGCCGGTTTCCACCGCCGCGCAGATGACCGTGGCGATGCCGTCGTGCACCCGGACCGTGGCCGTGGAGACCTCGTCCGTGCCCTCGGCACCCAGCATGTGGACCATGCCCACCGCGTACCCGACACCGCGGCGTACGGCGCCGGGCTCGCCCGCGCCCTCAGGGCCGCCGGGGAGCAGCCAGTCGTCCTCCGGGGAGTCCTTGGGCAGAGCAGGAAGGGGGAAGTCCCGTACGGCGCCAAGGAGTTCCGCCACGGGGGCCGGGCAGGTCACCGTCTGGCCGGTGGGCAGGATGTCGCCGGTGGACAGGGCGTTGCGCAGGCGCAGTTCCGCCGGGTCCAGGCCCAGCTTGGCGGCCAGCTTGTCCATCTGGCCCTCGTACGCGGCGCAGACCTGCATCGCGCCCTCGCCGCGCACATGGCCGGAGGGCGGGTTGTTCGTACGGACCGCCCAGCCCTCGATGAAGGCGTGCGGGACGACGTACGGACCGCAGGCGAAGGCCACGGCGGCGGCCAGGGATTCGGACGAGGAGTCGGCGTACGCACCCGCGTCCAGCAGGATCTGGGCCTCGACCTTGACCAGCCGGCCCGCCGCGTCCGCGTGGTGGCGGTAGCGCAGCAGCGTCGGGTGGCGGTGGGCGTGGCCGAGGAAGGACTCCTCGCGGGTGGCGGCCAGTTTCACCGGGCAGCCGGTGCGCAGGGCGAGCAGGCCGAGCGGGATCTGGAAGCCCGGGTCCTCGCGGTCGCCGGTCGCGCCGGGGACGCCCGTCACGACGATCTTCACCCGGTCCGCAGCCAGGCCGAAGCAGGCGGCGGCCAGGTCGCGGTCGGTGTGCGGGTCGGTGGACGCCGTGTAGATCTCCACGCCGCCGTCGGGCCGGGGCACGGCGAGCCCGGCCTCCGCGCCGATCGGGGCCGGGTCCTGGCGGCCGATGCGGTAGAGGCCCTCGACGATGACGTCGCCGGTGGCCTCCTCGTCGCCGTAGCGCAGCGGGATGTGCCGGATGAGGTTGCCGTCGGGGTGCAGGGGCTCGGCGGCGAACGCTTTCTCCGGGTCCGTGACCGGTTCCAGGACCTCGTACTCGACGGCGATGGCCGCAGCCGCCAGACGCGCCGTGTCCGGGTGGTCCGCGGCGACCGCGGCGATCGGCTCACCGTGGTGGCGTACCAGGTCGGACGCGAACACCGGGCGGTCGACGACCTGACGGCCGTAGGCGCTGTCCCCCGGCACGTCCTCGTGCGTGACGACGGCGCGTACCCCCGGCATCTCCGTGGCGGCGGAGGTGTCGACGGACAGGATCCGGGCGTGCGGGTGCGGCGAGCGCAGTATGGCCGCCCACAGCAGGCCCTCGGCCCACAGGTCGGCCGCGTACGGGAAGGTGCCCTCGGTCTTGGCGCGGGCATCGGCGGGCGGGAGCGAGGCCCCGAGGCCGATCGCGGGCGTCGCCTCGTCCGGGCCGGGGCCGCTGCCCGCGACGTCGATCCTGGGCAGGGTGGTGCTGGTCGCGTTGGCCGCGGTGGCTGCGTCGCTGCTCACGCCGCCTCCTTGTCGTTCGCCCCGCTGCGACGGCAGCGGATGGTGACCTGTGGTGTCGCGCCGTGGTGCTGTGCGGCGGATCCGCGTGCGTGCCTCACAGCCCGCCTCCCTGGTGCGGGTGGGGCTGCTGGACGCTGCCCGCTCCGGGCGCGGCCTGGTGCGGGATGCGCGCTTCGTCCTCGTCGTGCGCGGTGGTGGTCGCGGCCGCCTCGGCGCTCGCCTCGCGGGTCGCGACGACCTCGGCCACCGCGTCGAGCACGCCCCGGTAGCCGGAACAGCGGCAGAGGTTGCCGCAGAGTGCCTGACGCGTCTCCAGCTCACTGGGGGCGTGGTTGCCCTCCAGGAGGTCATGGACGGTCATGGCCATGCCGGGAATGCAGAAGCCGCACTGGACGGCCCCGCAGGTGGCGAGGGCCCGCTGGACGTCGGACGGCTCGCCGTCGACGGCGAGACCTTCGACCGTACGGACCTCGCTGCCCGCCGCCGTGGCCGCGGGGACCAGGCAGGAGGCGACGAGACGGCCGTCGACCTGGACGTTGCAGGCCCCGCATTCGCCCTGGGAGCAGCCGTCCTTGGCACCGGCGAGGCCGAGGCGTTCGCGGAGGACGTAGAGCAGGGACTCGCCGATCCACGCGTCGGTCACCGGACGGTCGACGCCGTTGACGTGCAGGAGGTAGGAGGCGGCGGGGTGCTCACTGGGGACGTCGGTGATCGCTTCGGTGACCGGTTCCGGTTCGGCGGTCTCGGCGGTCTCGTCGGTGAACGCTCCGGTCGTCTCCCCGACCGATTCGGTGACCGTTTCGGTGACCGGTTCGGCAGTCTCTCCGATGCCCGATTCGGTCGTCTCTTCATTCACCGGCTCGGTGATCGCTTCGGCAGCCTCTTCGGTGACCGGGTCGGCGGTCTCCTCAAGAGGTGCGTCGCCGGGTACGTCCCCGAGAGCTGTCCGTCCGGCGTACTCGGCGTGGCCCTCGTCGGATTCGGCCGCGGGCGCCGTGCGCTCGGCCTCTGCCGCCGTTTCCGCCACCTCGGGAGCGGGCTCCGGAGTCGCCCACGGTGCGGGTGCGCCGCCCGGCAGCGTGGCCGGGGGCGCGCTCTCCGCGTACCACTGGGACGCCTGTGCCGAGGCCATGAACTCGCCCGACTCGTCCGGAAGGTCGCCGTCCGCCACCGGGATCGTCCACTGGCCGGTGTGGCCCACGGCCTCGACGGGCACGGAATCCGGCGCACCCGCCTGCTCGGCCACGGGCTCGCCCGTGACCTCGCTGAAGTTCCACTGGGCCGTCGAGTGCGACGTCTCCTGATACGGCGACATGTACGGGCGCGACAGGTCCTGCTGATCCGAGTGCCGATCCGACAGGTCCTGCCGGCTCCGCACCTCGTGCTGGGGGTGCATGTCCTGCTGAGCGCGCATGTCCTGCTGAGCGCGCATGTCGTGCTGCGCCTGCATGTCCTGCTGGGCGTGCAGACCCTGCTGCGCCTGCATGTCCTGTTGGCCGCGCTCGTTTCGCTGACCGGGCAGGTTGTACTGCGGGGTGTACGCGCTCCGCTGACCCGGCAGGTCGTGCTGCTGGGCGTGCGCGTTCTGCTGGTTCGGGTCCGGCCAGTGCACCGCCCCGGGGGTCTCGTTCCGCGCCCGCGCCTCGGCCTGGGCCTGCTGGGTCTGTGTCTGCACGACCCAGCTGCCCGTCGCCGCCGGGTCCAGGCCCGCCGCCGGGGTCAGCGGCAGGATCATCGGCGGTACGTACCCGTGGCCGGGAGCGGCCAGCGGCGCGTTGGCCAGGTCCTCCGGCGGCAGGTGGACGAACGCGGTGGCGTCGGCGTCGTACTCACCGGTCTGCGGCGTCGGCTGCCAGGCTCCGTACCTGGGATCGGGCCCCTCGGGGTGGCCCTGGTGTTCGGGATGTTCCTCGTTGCTCACGACAGTGCCCTCCCCAGCGCGCGTCGGGCCAGCGCGGCAACGGTACGCCGCAGGTGCAGTACGGCCGGGGACAGCGGTGGCGCCTCTCCCCCGTCGGCCGGTGGTTCCTGGTCCGGGATGCAGGCCGCGGCGACGTACTCGCCGAAGGCGGCCAGCGCGTCGGGGGCCAGTCCGCGTTCGCCGTCCCAGTCGATCAGCGAGGCGATCCAGCGCTCGGCCTCCAGCGGCCGCAGCGGCATCGGCGCGATGGCGCCGACCGCGCAGCGCACGCCGCGCCGGGCCGGGTCCAGGACGATGGCGACGGAGGCCGTGGCGCGGCCCGGCCCGGTGCGGCCGGTCGCCTTCAGGAACACCTGGGGGGCGTGCAGCAGCGGTACGCGGACGAAGCCGATCAGCTCGGCGGGCTGGAGCATCTCCCGGCCGGCCAGCAGGTGCGACACCGGGATCTCGCGGCGGGCGCCGCCGGGACCCGCGATGACGAGTTCGGCCTCCAGGGCGGCCAGCACCGGCAGGGCGTCACCGGTCGGCGCGGAGGTGGCGATGTTGCCGCCGAGCGTCCCGGCGTTACGGATCTGGGGCGGGCCCGCGGCGCGCGCGGAGGCGGCGAGCGCGGGGATGAGGGCGGCGAAGTCGGGCCGCCCCATGCGTGCGTGGGTGAGTCCGGCGCCGAGCAGCGCGTGACCGTCCTGGTAGTGCCAGCCGCGCAGCTCGCTGATCCGGCCGAGGCCGACCAGTCCGGAGGGGCGCAGCAGCCCCTTGTTGACGGCCGCCATGAGGTCCGTGCCACCGGCCACGGGGACGGCGGCAGGCATGGCGCCGAGTGCCGCCACGGCCTCGTCTAGCGAGGCCGGCAGCGTCACCGACTGCATCGCCTGCGGTGCGTGCGTGGTCAACCCAGCTGCCCCTTCCCGGTGTCCCGGCAGTCCCGCCTGTTCCGCCGTACGGTACGTGCTCACAGCCCGGACGTGGCAACTCTGGCACATCTTCCGACCGGACCGACGCGAGGGTCCACGAAGGACGCATCCGTCCCTGACCAGAGGGTAAATCCGCTTTCGCACGTCTTCGGCGCAGAGTGTGAATTGCCACTCTTCGGCGAGGCTTGTACGACTTATTCGGTTCGTTCCGCACGTCGCGCACGTCGCGCACGCCTCGCGCCCGCGCGAATTCCCGTCTTCCGCGCGCCTTGCGCACACCTTCCGCACGCCGGCACCGCACCCCCGCACCGCACCCCCGTCCCGCACCCCCGCGCCTTCCGCACCCTCCGCGCCCGAGCGGGTCTTCGCGCGGGCGCGGAGGCGGAGCAGTGGCCGGAACTCGCCCGGCGCGGCGGCTCACACGTTCGGGGGCGGGCCTTCCAGCGGGCGTCCGAGGATGCCGGGGCGCCGCTGCCACGGCAACGGGCCGCCCGGCGGGCGGTAGTCGACGCCGAGGGCGTCGAGCCGGGCGTAGTGCGTGGTCATGCGGCGCTCGAAGTCCGCGAAGTCCCGGTCGACGGAGGCGGGCAGGGCCGACCAGGCGACCTCGGCGAAGGCCGCGAGCCTCGGGAAGACCTGGTAGTCGACGCGGGCACGGTTCTGCATGACCTCGGTCCAGACATTGGCCTGGGTGCCCAGGATGTGACGGGCCGCCTCCTCGGAGAGGCCCGGGGGCACGGGTTCGAAGCGGTAGACGTCCTCCAGCGTGCGGACGAAGCCGATCGGCATCGGCTCGTCGGGGCCGCCGTGCTGACGGTGGTCCAGATACACCTGCTGCTCGGGGCACATCACGACGTCGTGCCCCGCCTCGGCGGCGGCGATGCCTCCCGCGTAGCCGCGCCACGAGGAGACCGCGGCGCCCTGGGGGAGGCCGCCTTCGAGGATCTCGTCCCAGCCGATGAGGCGGCGCCCGCGCTCGGTGAGCCAGGTGTCGAAGTGCCCGATGAACCATGCCTGGAGCCCGTCCTCGTCGGCCAGACCGAGTTCGGTGATCCGGGCCTGGGCGGTCGGGGACTTCCGCCACTGGTCCTTGAGGCATTCGTCGCCGCCGACGTGGATGAACGGCGAGGTGGCGGCGGGGAAGAGTTCCAGGATCTCCTCGAAGACGCCCTCGAAGAAGCGCAGGGTGTTGTCAGTGGGGGCGAGTACGTTCGGGTTGATGCCCCAGGTGTCCCAGACGGAGAGGGTGGTGGTGTCGATGACGTCGGTGTTGCCCAGTTCGGGGTACGCGCTGATGGCGGCCTGCGAGTGGCCGGGGATGTCGATCTCGGGGACGACGCTGATATGCCGCTCCGCCGCGTACGCGACGATCTCGCGGATGTCGTCCTGCGTGTAGTAGCCGCCGTACGGGGTCTCGTCCCACAGTTCGGAGGCCCGGTGGCCGTATTTGGTACGGGCACGCCAGGCGCCGACCTCGGTGAGGCGCGGGTGGCGCTTGATCTCGACGCGCCAGCCCTGGTCGTCGGTGAGGTGGAAGTGGAAGACGTTCAGCTTGTGGGCCGCGAGGAGGTCGAGGTAGCGCAGGACCTCGTCCTTGGGCATGAAGTGCCGTGAGACGTCGAGCATGAGGCCGCGCCAGGTGAAGCGGGGGGCGTCCTCGATCTCCAGGGCGGGGATGCCCGGGTGCGGTTCCGCGGTCACCGGGGCCCGCCGGAAGGCGTCGGGACCCAGCAGCTGGCGAAGCGTCTGCGCGCCCCAGAAGACACCCGCGGCGCTGCCCCCGGCGACACGGACGCCGGATTCCGGGTCGACGGACAGCCGGTAGCCCTCGGGCGCCAGGTCCGGGTCGATCAGCAGCTCGACGGTGTTCCCGGCGCGGACGGTGTCCGCGCCACCCGCCGTATTCCCCGCGTTCCCGGCCCGGACAGTGCCCCCGCCACCCGCCGTACTCCCCGCGTGCCCGGCATGCCCCGCGTGCCCGGCGCCCGGCCCGCGCCCCGCGCCCGGCGCCAGGGGCAGGCCGAACGCGGCCCCGAGCGTGGCGCGCAGCCAGCGTTCCGTGTTCTCGGTGCCCGGAGCCGCGGTGATGGTGGTGGACCGGTCCGGAACGAATCCGCACCGCCCCGCGTCACCGAGGCGTCCGGGCGCCGGGATCAGGTCGATGGGCATGACGTCAGTCCTTAACCGCTCCGCCCAGTCCCGAGACCAGGCGTCGCTGTACGAGTACGAAGAAGACCAGCACGGGAATGGTCATCACCGTCGAGGCTGCCATGATCCCTCCCCAGTCGTTCTCGTCGGGCTTGAAGAACACCAGCAGTGCCATCGGGAGCGTCGACTGGGAGGTGTCGCTGATGATGAACGACTTGGCGAAGAGGAAGTCGTTCCAGGTCGTGATGAAGGAGAAGACGCTCGTCGCCACGAGGCCGGGGAAGACCAGCGGGAAGAGGATCTGCCACAGGAAGCGGGTGCGGCTCGCCCCGTCGATGTAGGCGGCCTCCTCCAGCGCCTCCGGGACCGCCTTGACGAAGCCGCGCAGCATCCAGATCGCGAACGGCAGCGAGAAGGCGAGGTGCGGCAGGATCAGCGAGCCCAGGGTGTTCAGCTGCCCGAAGTCCCGCATCAGGAAGAACAGCGGGATGGTCAGCGCCTCGACCGGCACCATCTGCGCGACCAGGAACATGATCAGCAGGGTGGTGCGGAACCGGAAGCGGAATCTGGTCACGGCCGTGGCGGCCAGGAAGGCGATCAGCGCGGACGCGATGACGACCGTGCCCGCCACGAGCAGGCTGTTGAGGAAGTAGCGGCCGAAATCCTGCTGTTCGAAGACCCGGCGGAACGAGTCGAGCGACGGGGACAGGGTCCAGGGGCGGGCCTCGGCCGACTGGATCTCGCCCGCCGGTTTCACGGCGGAGAGCACCATCCAGTACAGCGGGAAGGCGACGGCCGCGGCGATGAGCAGTGCGGCGGCCTCGGCGGCCAGCCTGCCGGGCCGCCGGATGCGCAGGGCGGAGCGCAGCCGGCCGCCCGCGGTGGCAGCGGTACCGGCACCGGTCGGGCTCACAGTTCCTCCCCCTGGCGCCGTACCAGGCGCAGATAGACCAGCGTGACGGCCAGCAGGAGCACCAGCATCACGACGCCGATCGCCGATCCGAGGCTGTACTGCGAGGACGCGAACGCCTTCTGGTACGCGTACACGTTGAGCACCAGGTTCTGGCCCGCGATGCCGCCGCCGTTGGTCATGACATAGATCTGGGTGAAGACCTTGAAGTCCCAGATGATCGACTGGATGGTGACGACGACGAGGATCGGGCGCAGCATCGGAGCCGTGACGGACCGCCAGATCCGCCACTGGGAGGCACCGTCCAGCGACGCGGCCTCCAGCACCTCGGTGGGGATGGCCCGGATGCCCGCGTACACGGTCACCATGACGAACGGGAACGAGCACCAGAGGACTTCCAGGAGCACCAGGGCGAAGGCGCTGTAGCGCCCGTACGTCCAGGAGAAGTCGCCGAGCCCCAGCACCTTGTTGACCGGTCCGAAGTCGGGGTCGAAGAGGAACACCCAGACGGTGGAGCCGGTGATCGCGGGTGTCGCCCAGG
Organism: Streptomyces sp. TSRI0281; assembly: GCF_001905125.1. Taxonomy (GTDB): domain Bacteria; phylum Actinomycetota; class Actinomycetes; order Streptomycetales; family Streptomycetaceae; genus Streptomyces. The sequence continues at coordinate 529,113 of NZ_LWLE01000023.1, forward strand.
CGCCCAGCGCGGCCACCATCAGCGCGAGCCGGGGCAGGGCGCGGATCCGGGTCAGCAGGACCGCGAGGGCGCAGCCGACCAGCAGGGTGGCCAGCACGCAGACCGAGGCGAAGACGACGGTGGCGAGGAGGACCTGCCAGAACTGGCTGTCGTCGAAGAGGGTCGCGTAGTTGCCCAGGCCCTTGAAGGTGGTCGGCTCGCCACCGCTGACCTGGGCCTGGGTGTACTCCAGGAAGGAGATCAGGCCGAGTTGGTAGATCGGGTAGACCAGCAGCCCGGCCAGCAGGACCAGCGCGGGCAGCAGGTAGAGCCAGGGGGTCCAGCCGGGGCGCCGCGCGGGTGAGCCGGAGCGGCGCCGCCGGGGCGGGCGGCCGGTGACCGGGCCGTCGCGGCCGGGCGGGCCGGCCGGACCGGGAGACTTGTACGCCGTCGTGTCCGCGGTCATCGTCAGCCCGCGGCAGCGAACGCCGCGTCCATCTTCTTCGCCGCGTCGTCCGAGGCCCGCGCCACGTCCTTGCGGCCGCTGACGACCTCCTGGAACATCGTCGGCAGGACCAGCGAGGCGTCGATCTGGGCCCAGCCCGCCGAGGCCGGTACGAACTTGGCGCCCGCGCCCAGCGTCTGGACGAACGGCGCGACGAACGGCTGCTTCTTCGCGGCGTTGGCCAGCACGTCGGTGTACGTGGGAAGGAAGCCCATCGCGTCGAACAGCTTCGCCTGGGTCTGCTTGCCGGTCAGCGACTTCAGCAGGTCGACGGCGAGCGTGCGGTGCGCACTGCTCTTGAGTACGCCGATGTTGTTGCCGCCCGCGAAGGCGGGAGCGATGGATCCCTCGGCCACGCCGGGCAGCGGGACCACGGCGTACTTGCCCTTGACGGCGCCGGCCTCGACCGCCGCGTGGCTGAAGTCGCCGCCGATCGCCATGGCCGCCTTGCCGGAGGCGAAGGCGGTGACGGTGGCGTTGCCGCCCATGGAGGCGCACTTGGCGGCCGGGCAGTTGGCGTCGCCGAAGAGCGAGGTGTAGGCCTCGATGCCCTTGCGCGCCTTGTCGCTGTTGATGGCCGCCTTGTACGTACCGCCGCTCTCCCCGGCCAGTTCGCCGCCGTTCGCCCAGATGAACGGCATCGCCCCGTAGGTGTACGCGCCGCCGACCGCGAGACCGTAGAGGTCCGGCTTCGCCTTGTGGATCTTCTTGGCGGTGGAGATCAGCTCCGCCTGGGACTTGGGGGCGTCGATGCCGAGGTCCTTGAAGACGTCGGTGCGGTAGTAGAGCGCGCGTACGCCGACGAAGAGCGGGGCCCCGTACACCTTGCCGCCGACGGTGACGGACTGCCTGGCCGTCGGGTCGGTGTCCTTGGCCTCGTCCCAGGCGGCGAACTCCTCGCTGACATCGGCCAGTCCGCCGTCCTTCACGTATCCGGCGGTGTCGGTGTTGCCGTACTCGATGAGGTCCGGGGCGCTCTTGGGGTCGTTGAAGGCGGCCTTGATCCGCTGGGCGCGGGTGTCGACGGGTATGTACTCGATCTCGATCTTCGCGTCCTTGTGGCTCTTCCTGAAGTCGGCCACGGCCGCGTCGACGACCTGTTCCTTGGGCTTGTTGCCGACCTCCTGGAAGAGCCAGACGCGCAGCGTGCCGGACTTCTCGTCCCCCTTGGCGCTGGTGTCGGAGGTCTGCGGCGCACACGCGGTGGCGGTGAGGCCCGCCAGCACAAGCGCCGCGGCCGGGGCGGCAATTCGGGCAGATAACTTCATCCGGAACCCCTACAGATCGGTCGTTGCATCATGCGCAACGCGCGTTTCGTTCTGCACAACTGGCAGGAGGGTAGGTCCGGACCTGAGCGCCGACAAGTGGTCTCTACCACTCTGTGACCCGCGGGTGCAGCCCGTGCAACGCGAAGCACCTCACAGAACTCTTTCCGGACACCCGCCGGGCATGCGAAAGCCCCCGGGGCGCGCATCTCTGCACACCCCGGGGGCCAGGTACCGGAGGGTCACATCCGGCTGCGGACTACTTCTTGTCCTTGCCGCCCTTGCCCTTGTCCTTGTCGCCGCCGGCGCCCATGGACTCGTAGATCTCCTTGCACATGGGGCAGACCGGATACTTCTTGGGGTCGCGCCCCGGCACCCAGACCTTGCCGCACAGTGCCACCACGGGAGTGCCCTCCAGGGCACTCGCCATGATCTTGTCCTTCTGGACGTAATGGGCGTAGCGCTCGTGGTCGCCGTCGCCGTTCGACACCTGTGGGGTCGGCTCTACGAGGGTCCCCGTACCTGCCCCACGATCGGGCTCAAGAGTGCTCATAACCGCCAAGGGTACTGAAAGCCGCGGGTGTCAGTTCAGCGAAGGGTCGTCCGGATACGTCGCGATCATCGCCAGCTCGCTGCGCTGGCGGCGCAGGACGGCCCGCCAGAGCTTCTCCGGGCGCGGCGAGGAGACGTCCCCGGGCTCCGACTCGACCACGTACCAGGCGCCGCCCGTCAGCTCGCTCTCCAGTTGACCGGGGCCCCATCCGGCGTACCCGGCGAAGATCCGCAGCGAGCCCAGCGCCGCGGCCAGCAGCTCCGGCGGGGCCTCCAGGTCCACCAGACCGATCGCCCCGTGCACCCGGCGCCAGCCGAGGGGGCCCTCGTCGCCGGGGATCACCGCCACGCCGAGCGCGGAGTCCAGCGATACGGGGCCGCCCTGGAAGACCACGTCCGGCTCACCGGTCAGACCGGCCCAGGACGCGAGGATGTCACCGACGCCGACGGGCGTCGGCCGGTTCAGGACCACGCCGAGTGAGCCCTCCTCGTCGTGGTCGAGAAGAAGCACCACCGCCCGGTCGAAATTCGGGTCCGCCAGGGCGGGTGTGGCCACGAGCAATCGCCCTGTGAGGGAGGACACCTCGGTCATGACAGAAATGATCCCGCATGTTCGGCCCCCGCGGGCACCGGATGGCGCGGCCGCCCACCCGCGGCGGGCGAGCGCAGCTCAGGGCGCACTGATGCACAAGGAGCGCACTGCGCGGCGGCCGTTGCGGACGGTGACCCTCCGCAACATTCGGGGAGCGGAACGTGTTGTGGCGGATTCATGACGTTCGTACACCCCCCTTCGCCTTACGGAAGGGGGGTAGGAGGCCATTACCCTTTTCGTTGGCCCCCCGCCCGACCACTCCGGAACGCGAGATACATGACCGGCACAGACGATGTCCTGCTTGTCCACGGCGGCACCCCGCTGGAGGGCGAGATCCGCGTCCGAGGCGCCAAGAACCTGGTGCCGAAGGCAATGGTCGCCGCGCTGCTCGGCAGCGGGCCCAGCCGACTCCGCAATGTGCCCGACATCCGTGATGTACGGGTGGTCCGGGGACTGCTGCAACTCCATGGCGTGACCGTGCGCCCCGGTGATGAACCGGGCGAACTGATTCTCGATCCGTCGCACGTCGAGAGCGCGAACGTCGCCGACATCGACGCCCACGCCGGCTCGTCGCGCATCCCGATCCTCTTCTGCGGCCCGCTGCTGCACCGGCTGGGCCATGCCTTCATCCCCGGTCTCGGCGGCTGCGACATCGGCGGCCGGCCGATCGACTTCCACTTCGAGGTGCTGCGCCAGTTCGGCGCGACCATCGAGAAGCGGGCGGACGGCCAGTATCTGGAGGCCCCGCAGCGACTGCGCGGCACGAAGATCCGGCTGCCGTACCCGTCGGTGGGCTCCACCGAGCAGGTGCTGCTGACGGCGGTGCTCGCCGAGGGCGTCACCGAGCTGTCCAACGCGGCCGTGGAGCCGGAGATCGAGGACCTCATCTGCGTACTGCAGAAGATGGGCGCGATCATCTCCATGGACACCGACCGGACGATCCGGATCACGGGTGTCGACAAGCTCGACGGCTACACGCACCGGGCGATCCCGGACCGCCTGGAGGCGGCCTCCTGGGCGTCCGCGGCGCTGGCGACCGAGGGCAACATCTATGTGCGCGGCGCCCAGCAGCGCTCGATGATGACCTTCCTCAACACCTTCCGCCGGGTCGGCGGTGCCTTCCAGATCGACGACGAGGGCATCCGCTTCTGGCACCCCGGCGGCGCGCTGAACGCCATCGCGCTGGAGACCGACGTGCACCCCGGTTTCCAGACCGACTGGCAGCAGCCCCTGGTGGTGGCGCTGACGCAGGCCGCGGGCCTGTCCATCGTCCACGAGACGGTGTACGAGTCCCGGCTCGGCTTCACCTCGGCACTCAACCAGATGGGTGCGCACATCCAGCTCTACCGCGAATGCCTGGGCGGCTCCGACTGCCGCTTCGGCCAGCGCAACTTCCTCCACTCCGCGGTCGTCTCCGGGCCGACGAAGCTCCAGGGCGCGGATCTGGTCATCCCTGACCTGCGTGGCGGTTTCTCGTACCTGATCGCCGCGCTGGCGGCCCAGGGCACATCCCGGGTGCACGGTATCGACCTGATCAACCGCGGCTACGAGAACTTCATGGACAAGCTCGAAAAGCTCGGCGCGAAGGTCGAACTGCCCGGCGGCTCGCTCGTCTGACGGTCGGCCACGGCCGCCCGTACCGTGCTGCCGCACACCGCACGGCAAGGTCCGCCCGTACGTTCGCAGGCGAACAGCCCGCCGCCCCGGCCCCGTCACTCGGGACCGGGGCGGCGGGCTGTTCGCCGTGCACCGCGGCTCGTGCGGCGCTTCGGGCCGCGGGACCGTACGGCGTCGTGGCCCTGTAGGCCCCACGGGCCCGTGGGGCCTACAGGGCCACTGGGCGCCCGTACAGGCCCGTACAGGCCATTGCCGCGCCCCGAGCCCGTCCGGCCGCCGCACGGGGTGGAGGGGCCCCTATGGGCGCCGCGCGCCCCGCGGACACTCCGCGGACGCCCCGCGGACACTTCACGGCACGGCGAAGGGCGGCCACCCCTGGTCGGGGGTGGCCGCCCTTCTCGTGTCCAGGGCCCGCCGTCCGAGACGGGCCGTAGGAGACTTACTTGCCCTTGGCGGCTTCCTTGAGCTTGGAGCCCGCGGAGACCTTCACGCTGTAGCCGGCCGGGATGTTGATCGGGTCGCCGGTCTGCGGGTTACGAGCGGTGCGAGCGGCACGGTGGGTGCGCTCGAAGGTCAGGAAGCCGGGGATGGTGACCTTCTCGTCGCCCTTGGCGACGATCTCACCGACGGTCTCGGCGAGCGCGGCCAGCACGGCGTCGGCGTCCTTGCGAGTCACCTCGGCGCGGTCGGCCAGGGCGGCCACCAGCTCACTGCGGTTCATGTTGTTACTCCCGTGTTCTTCTTGCCTGTGAGGCGTGAGATCGAAGCCGATGCTGCCAGGGCCCTCTGACAGTCCCCGGACCCGGGTCTGATGTCAGACCCTCGCGCCCGATTACGCATCCTGCCCCCACCTGCGGCGGGAAAGCCAATCCGGAACCCTCCGGGGTCACACGAAAGCCGCCACGGTTTGCTCGTGGTGACGTTCCGTCGACTGGCCTGAGCGGTCCGCAGCGGATGCCGGGCCGTGCGGGGCCCGCTGCCCGCCCACCCTAAAGGGACGTTTGGGGCGCCGCGACCCACGACGCGCCGTACAACGGCCCGCGTGAGGTACGGCACGTTCCGCGGGGACCGTGGCCGGCACCCGCGGAACGCGTCTGTCATGCCAGGGTGGACGGGGTCGCCCCGTCGGCCCCCGCGGCCTTCGCGGCGGCCCGGACGGCTCCCGCGACGGCTCCCGCGACCTTGTCGTTGAAGACCGACGGGATGATGTAGTTCGCGTTCACCTCGTCCTCCGCGACGACGTCGGCGAGGGCACCGGCCGCCGCGAGCATCATCTCCGTGTTGACGGTGCGGGACTGAGCGTCCAGCAGACCGCGGAAGACACCCGGGAAGACCAGCACGTTGTTGATCTGGTTGGGGAAGTCGGAACGGCCGGTGGCCACGACCGCCGCCGTCTGACGGGCGATCGCGGGGTCCACCTCGGGGTCCGGGTTCGCGAGCGCGAACACGATCGCGCCGTCCGCCATCGCCGCGACATCGTCGCCGTTCAGGACGTTGGGGGCGGAGACGCCGATGAAGACGTCGGCGTCGACGACGGCCTCCTTGAGGGTGCCGGTGACGCCCTCGGGGTTGGTGTTGTCGGCGATCCAGCGCAGCGGCGAGTCGGGGTCGGCGGAGACCAGGTCCTCGCGGCCCGCGTGCACCACACCGTGGATGTCGGCGACGACCGCGTGCTTGACGCCCGCGGCGATGAGCAGCTTCAGGATGGCCGTACCGGCGGCTCCGGCACCGGACATGACGACCCGTACGTCCCCGATTCCCTTGCCCACCACACGCAGCGCGTTGGTCAGCGCGGCCAGGACGACGATCGCGGTGCCGTGCTGGTCGTCGTGGAAGACCGGGATGTCCAGGGCCTCGCGCAGCCGCGCCTCGATCTCGAAACAGCGGGGTGCGGAGATGTCCTCCAGATTGATGCCCGCGAAGCCCGGGGCGATCGCCTTGACGATCTCGACGATGGCATCGGTGTCCTGGGTGTCCAGGCAGAGCGGCCAGGCGTCGATACCGGCGAAGCGCTTGAAGAGGGCCGCCTTGCCCTCCATGACCGGCAGCGCGGCCATCGGGCCGATGTTGCCGAGGCCCAGCACCGCGGAGCCGTCCGTCACAACTGCGACGGAGTTGCGCTTGATGGTGAGGCGGCGGGCGTCCTCGGGGTTCTCGGCGATCGCCATGCACACCCGGGCGACACCCGGGGTGTAGATCATCGAGAGGTCGTCACGGTTGCGGATGGGGTGCTTCGACTGCATCTCGATCTTGCCGCCGAGGTGCATCAGGAACGTACGGTCGGAGACCTTGCCCAGCACGACACCCTCGATGTCGCGCAGACCCTCGACGATCTCGTCCGCGTGCGAGGTGGAGGAAGCTGCGATGGTGACGTCGATCCGCAGCTTCTCGTGGCCGGAAGCGGTCACGTCGAGGCCGGTGACAGACCCCCCGGAGGACTCCACGGCCGTGGTGAGCTGGGAGACTGCTGTGCCGCTCGCGGGCACCTCCAGCCTGACCGTCATCGAGTACGAGACGCTGGGCGCCGTTGCCATGGCCGAGTCCTTCGCTTTCCTTAGCTTCATTGCTACGCGGCCGGGGCAGTCGCCCCGTACACGCTTCCCGATCGTCGCACCTACTGACTGGTAGCCGGTAATGACTGCCACGTTTCGGAAAGTTTTTTCCACCATACGAGAAGTCACCCTCCCGGCGGAACCCCCAGCCGCCTCCCGCGCAGGGTCTTGCCGCTTCCCCCAACAAGAACAGGCCCGCGCCACCATCAGGTGACGCGGGCCTGTCTTCTTCAGTTAGGTGGCACCGACCCGCCATGCTCGCCTCGCGGCAAGTGGTCGCTCGAAGCGACGAAGGTTGGGCCCGGGGGCTTGGATCGAGCCGGTGCCAACACCAGGCTAACAAACACCCCCGAGAAGTGATTCCTTCACGACGGGTTGACCCGAAATCGAATCGTCCCCCCGGCCCGCCCGTCGTCGGCCTCAGTCCCTCAGCAGGTCCGGAACACCGTCCTCGTCCGGCATGTCCCGCTCCCCCGACACCACCGTGAGCTGCTGCGTCGCCCGGGTCAGCGCCACGTACAGCACCCGCAGCCCGGCCGGGGACTCGTCGGCGATCTCCGCCGGAGAGACGACGACCGTGGCGTCGTACTCCAGGCCCTTCGCCTCCAGGCTCCCCAGCGCCACCACCCGCTCCCCCAACTCCGCGAGCCAGGTACGGGCCTGGGCGCGGCGGTTCATCGCCACCACCACGCCGACCGTCCCGTCCACCTCGGCGAGCAGCCGCCGCGCCTCCTCGCGGACGGTGCCGGCCAGGTCGCCGTCCCGCACGGTCTCGAAGCGCGGCTTCACACCGGTCGAACGCACCGCCGAAGGAGACTCCGTCCCCGGCATCGCCAGCGCCAGCACCTTCGACGCGAGTTCGGCGATCTCGGCCGGGTTGCGGTAGTTGACGGTGAGGGTGAAGCGACGGCGCGGACGGCTGCCGAGCGCCTCGTCGCGGGCCGCCGCCGCCTCGTCCGGGTCGGACCAGGAGGACTGGGCCGGGTCGCCGACGATCGTCCAGGTGGCGTGCCGGCCCCGGCGGCCGACCATCCGCCACTGCATGGGGGTCAGGTCCTGCGCCTCGTCGACGATGACGTGCGCGTACTCGGTGCGCTCCGCCGCCAGCCGTTCGGCCCGCTCGCGCTGGGTCTCCTCACGCTGCGGCATCAGCTCCTCCAGCCCGGAGAGCTGGTCCAGCGGGTCGAACTCGCGCTTCTTCTTCGGCCGGTACAGGGTGCCGAGCAGCGCCTGGAGCTCGTCCAGGATCGCCACGTCGTGCACGGACAGAGGGCCCTTCCCCTCGGCGTCGAGCCGCTTCAGCGAACGGGCCACCCGCCGCACCTCCCCCTGGTTGAGCACCCGCCGCGCCCAGCGGCCGAGCCGCTTCTCGTCGGCCATCGCGGCGAGCACCCCGCGCGGGGTGAGCTCGGGCCACCAGGCGTTCAGGAACACCAGGAACGGGGTCTCCGTGGAGACGTCCTCGTCGAAGGAGGAACGCAGCTCCGCCGCGAGCTCCGGGTCGGTGTAGCGGCCCCGGCCCGAGGACTTGCTCCACAGGGCGTCCAGCAGCAGCTTGCGGGCGCGCGGGCGCAACAGGTTGACCGGTGCGGTGCCGCCCAGCACGTTGTGCCGGATGCGCTGGAGCTCGTCGGCGTTCAGCTCGACCCGGGCACCGAAGGCGACCACCCGCAGCCGGGTCGGGGTGCCCTCGGGCCCCTCCGGCGCCTCCTCGCCGAAAGCGAGCTGACCCTCCTGGGGCGCCGAACGGGTGCCCGGTGTCTCCAGGGCTCCGCGCGCGGCCTTGCGCAGCACGTGGAGCATCCGGGAGGAGCCCTTGACGCGGGACACGGCCGGTTCGTCGTACGTGGTGGCCCCGGCGACGCCCGCCGCCTCGTCGGACAGCGAGCCGACCGCACGGATCGCGACCTGGCCCTCCTCGCCGAGCGAGGGCAGCACCCCTTCGGTGTACGCGACCAGGAGCGGGGTCGGCGAGACGATCAGGATGCCGCCCGCGTACCGCCGCCGGTCCTGGTAGAGCAGGTACGCCGCCCGGTGCAGGGCGACCGCGGTCTTCCCGGTGCCCGGTCCGCCGGTGACCTCCGTGACGGAGGCGGCGGGGGCCCGGATCACCATGTCCTGCTCGGCCTGGATGGAGGAGACGATGTCCCGCATGGTGTGGCTGCGGGCCTGGCCGAGCGCGGCCATCAGGGCGCCGTCGCCGATCACCGGCAGCTTGTCGCCGTCCAGGAACGCGGTCAGCTCGGGCCGCATCAGGTCGTCCTCGACCCCGAGGACCCTGCGGCCCTTGGAGCGGATGACCCGGCGGCGTACCACCCGGCCGGGTTCCTTCGGGGTCGAGCGGTAGAACGGCGCGGCGGCCGGGGCCCGCCAGTCGATCACCAGGGGCGCGTAGTCGGAGTCCAGGACTCCGATACGGCCGATGTGCAGCGTCTCCGCGATATCGGCGGTGGCGTCCTCGCGGACGGCGTCGTCGGCCGGCTCGACGGAGGTGAACGCACCGTCCGGGCCGCGCTCACCGTCCTTGCCGAGCAGCAGATCGACCCGTCCGAAGAGGAAGTCCTCGAACTCGCTGTTCAGCCGGTTGAGGTGGACGCCGGCCCGGAAGACCTGGGCGTCCCGCTCGGCGAGCGCGCCGGGCGTGCCGACCTGCCCGCGTTTGACGGCGTCGTGCATGAGAAATTCCGCCTCGTGGATCTTCTCTTCGAGGCGGTGGTAAACCCGGTCCAGATGTTCCTGCTCGACTCCGATTTCCCGGTCCCGCAACGAATCGACAGCGGCATCCTGCGCGGCCACTGAGACCCCCTTCTGACGTGCACTGGGCAGCCGTCAACCTTATGCGACCCGGGGGCCCCTGCGCACCTGCCGTTCCGGTGCGTGTGATGCTCAGGTGTCGATCTCCACCAGCCGCCGGCCGTCGAAGGTGCGTACCTCGAAGTGATCGATGTCCGCGCGGGCCATCGCCGCGCCCCCCTGCACATAGAGCGGGGCCGTCGCGGCACCGTACGGGGAGCCCCCGGTTCCGTACCCCTGTTCCGGTACGGACCATGAGGTGACGACCTCCTCCTCGCCCCTCCTGGAGACCGCGATCAGGGTGCACTTCCGCGGCCCCTTGACGTTCTTGAGCTCCAGGACCGTGCGGGTGCCCCACGCCGTGGCCTCCATGCCGACCGTGGCGTCGACCTCGGTGGTGGGGTCGGTGGCCCGCACCTTCTCCATACGGGCGGGGAAGGCGTCCTCGGCGGGGCCGGTGGGGTACGGGGCTCCCCGGGCGACGGACCCGCCGTCCTCACCGGCGCCCGCGGTGACCGCGACGGCGATCACCGGGCCGCCGACGATCAGGGCCGCTGCCGCCGCCACGAGATACCGGGCGCGGCGCCGCCGCGCCTTCCGGCCGCGGGCGACCTCGCCCAGCAGCCCGTCGAGCAGCCGGGGCCGGGGCTCCGGGGAGAGATGCGGGAGGGGGCGGGCACCGGAGACCTCGGTGGAGGCAGGGGCGGGCGCGTCGGCCAGCATCGCGAGCACGGGTTCCATTCCGGCGAACTCGTCGAGACGGGCGGCGCACCGCGCGCACCCGGCCAGATGGGCTTCGAAGGCGCTCGCCCCGGCATCGTCCAGGACACCCAGGGCGTAGGCCGCCGCCGCGTCGTGTTCCGGCCCTTCGCCGGGCCGCGCGAAGAGGCCGGAGAGGCCGGAGAGGCCGGAGAGGTCCGGGAGGGCTGAGAGGTCCGGGGAGTTCGGCCCGAACGGCTCCCACTCGTGGTCGCTCATGCGGAGATCCCCCTTTCTTCGAGCGCGAGCTTCATCGAACGCAGTGCGTAGAACACCCGGGACCGCACGGTCCCGCCGGGGACACCGAGCACCTCGGCGGCCTCGTTGACCGTGCGGCCCCTGAAGTACGTCTCGACCAGCGCCTCCCGGTGGGCCGGTGTGAGGTCGTCGAGCGCGTCCACGAGGGTCATCAGCCATAACGCCCGGTCGATCTCGTCCTTCGCGGGCATCTCCTCCAGCGGCGACGGCTCGACCTCGCGGGGCCGGGCCCGCCGGCTGCGGTGGCCGTCGATGACGATGCGCCGGGCGACCGTCACCAGCCACGGCCGGACGGAGCCGGTGGCCCGGTCGAGCCGGCCGGCGTTCTTCCAGGCGCGGATGAGCGTCTCCTGCACCACGTCCTCGGCCCGCTGCCGGTCACCGGCGACGAGGCGGAGCACGTACGCGAGCAGCGGCCCGGCGTGTTCGCGGTAGAGCGCCCGCATCAGCTCCTCGGCGGGGTCCCCGGAGCCCGCGGACGGTTCACCGCGTTGCCGGGACCTGTGCGGACGGTCACCGGCCACGGCGGCATCTTCGCGCACCCGTACCTCCCGGTCGAGACCCTGGACCAGCTCTTCGACCATCGGTACGAGGGCGGGCGCCGAAGTGTTCAATCCGCGGCCGGGATTCCTCACGGGGCGTGCGGCCGACCGGGATCGCTGCCCCGGCGGGGCGCCCCCGGCGCTCCACGGGCGGGGGTGTCCGTCACGCGTCGGTGCCGACCGCGGCCACCCGGCGCCGGTGCCTGGCGACCCGTTCCCGGTTGCCGCACACCTCGCTGGAGCACCAGCGCCGACGCCCGCCGCGCGAGGTGTCCAGATAGAGGCGGCGGCAGGCGTCCCCCTCGCACCGCCGCAGCGTCGCACGGGCCGTCGGGTCCGTCAGCAGTTCCACGGCGTCCCTGGCCACGGCCGCGAGCAGCGCCCCGCAGCCGGGCTCGGCGCTCAGCTTCCGTACGAGGGTGCCGCCGCTGCTCCGCACGGCCCGCACTCCGGGCGGCGCACCGGCTGCCAGGGCGTTGACCCGCTCCAGGGCCGCGTCGGCGCCGCGACCCGCGAGTTCGGCGGTCAGCAGCCGGTCGATGCCCGCCCTCAGCTGCTGGAAGCGCGTCACCCAGGTGCCGTCCAGGGCGGTCAGCACGGTCCCCTCCGGCACCAGCCGGGCGGCCACCAGCCACTCGGCGAGCCGCTCGGGGCCGGCGAGTTGTTCGCCCACACCGGACGTGGTGTACCCGGTCGCCACCAGATCGAGGCAGAGCCGGCCGGAGTCGAACCGCCAGCGGTTCGCGCCCATGCCCGTCGCCATGAGCCTGCCACCGCCTTCAGGTCACCGGTCTCCGTCGGGATGCCACCCCCAGAGTGCCCGTACTCGGGCCGGGCCGGAACCCCTGCCACCACGCGGGTACGGCGGGGATCAGAGCCGCGGTGGACCGTCGTGCAGAATCCGCTGGAACAGCCGGTGGTCGCGCCACTGGCCGTTGATGTGGAGATAGCGCGGGGCGGTGCCGAACTGCTCGAAGCCGCACTTGGCGAGGACCCGCTGCGAGGCCATGTTGTCGAGCATCGTTCCGGCCTCGATCCGGTGCAGCCCGAGCTCGTCCCGGGCGGCGTCGCAGACGGCGCGGACGGCGGAGGTGGCCAGGCCCTGGCCCGCCCGGTCGACGTCGACCCAGTAGCCGAGGGCCGCGCTGCGGAAGGGCCCGAGGACGATGCCGGTGAGCGTGAGGGCGCCGATCACCCGGTCCTCACCATCGGCCAGGACCCAGGGCATGGCGTGCCGGGCGTCCCGCTCCGCCAGCAGTCCGGCGAGACGTTCGGCCTGACCCCGGGTCGTGTAGAAGGACTCGTGGCGAATCGGCTCCCAAGGGCTCATGTAGGCACGGCTGCGGGTGAGCGCGGCGGCGCAGGATTCGGCGTCGGTGAGCGCGGCGGGCCGCAGGATCACGTCCTGAGCGAGGGAGTGGGTGGCGTTCATCATCCGATCACGCTATCTCCCCTTGTGTACCCCCGGCCTACCCCGCTTGCGTGGTGCCCTCCGACGGGTCCAACGCCAGCCGGTAGCCGCGCTTGACGACGGTCTGGATCAGCCGGGGTACGCCGAGCGCACCGCGCAACCGGGCCATCGCCGTCTCCACCGCGTGTTCGTCGGAGCCGCTGCCGGGCAGCGCCCGCAGCAGGTCGGCACGGGCCACCACCCAGCCCGGCCGGCGGGCCAGCGCATGCAGCAGGGCCATGCCCGCAGGCGGCACCGGGCACAGTTCGTCGTCGACGAGCACGGCGTGCCCGCGGATCTCGACGCGGTGCCCGGCGACCGGCAACGTACGCACTGTGGAAGGGAGTTGAGCGCAGAGCAGCTGGACGAGCGGGCCGAGCCGGAAGCGTTCCGGCTGAAGGGTGCCGATGCCCCGGGCCTGTAGCGGGAGCGCGGTGACCGGGCCGACGCAGGCCACCAGGACGTCGTCGTGCAGGGCGCCCAGGATCTCCGGGAACAGGCCGCGGGCCTCGGCGCGGTTCAGGAACGAGGCGGCGGCGGGGGCACTGGTGAAGGTGATCGCGTCCAGGCCCCGGGCGGCGGTGACATCGAGCATCCGGTCGAGCGGGGCGATGTCCTCGGGCGGCATCCAGCGGTATACGGGTACGCCGACGACTTCGGCACCCGCCGCCCGGAGCGACTCGATGAATCCGGGCAGCGGTTCGCCGTGCAGCTGGAGGGCGATGCGGCGGCCCTCGACGCCCTCGCCGAGGAGCCGGTCGAGCACTTCGGCCAACGATTCCGAGCCGGGCGACCATGACTCGGTCAGCCCGGCCGCCCGGATGGCGCCCTTGACCTTCGGGCCACGGGCCAGCAGTTCGGCCCCCCGCAGCATGTCCAGGAGCCGGTCCCCCAGGCCCCAGCCGTCGGCGGCCTCCACCCAGCCCCGGAAGCCGATCGCGGTGGTGGCGATCACGACATCGGGGGCGTGCTCGACGAGTTCCCCGGTGGCGGCCAGGAGTTCGCTGTCGTCCGCGAGCGGCAGGATCCGCAGCGCGGGGGCGTGCATGACAGCGGCGCCCCTGCGCCGGAGGAGGGTGCCCAGCTCCTCCGCACGACGGGCGGCGGTCACCCCGACCGTGAAGCCCGCGAGGGGCCCGTGCGTTGCGTCGTCGTCCTGCATGGCGTGATACCCGGCTCTCGTGGTCCCGCTGGTGCTCGGTGGTGCGGAGGGCCGAGACTGCCAACCCCGCGTGTCGGCTTCGGTTCGCCCGTATTTCCCGGCCGTTACGTCGCTCGACGCCCAGGAGTCATCCTCACACCTCCGCGGCGCCGTGCCGGGGCTTCGCGGGCACGGTGACGGCGCGCCGAAGGTATACCGCCCGGTGGGGGTGTGCCGCTTCAGCACCCGGTGGCCCGACGGGGGTTCGCGCCTCAGCGCCCGGTGGCCGGCGGGGGTTCGCGCCTCAGCGCCCGGTGGCCGGCGGGGGTTCGCGCATCAGCGCCGCATCGCCCTCGGGCAGCCAGGAGCCGGGGGGCCGCACCATCCACCCTTCCGACGCGGCGAGTTGACCGGCCGCCGCCCGCAGGGCGTCCAGTCCCGGATGACGCAGACCCTCGCGCCAGACCATCATCAGCGGGGAGAGCGGCACGGGAGCGACGAGCGGGCGCAGCACGGTGCCCGGCAGGGGCGGGAAGCCGACGACCGCGAGTACGGGGTTCCCCGTCTTGGCCATCACCCGCTGGAATTCGGCCACCCCGACGGCGAGCGGGGCGGGCGGCGCCAGCTCGATGCCGTACGCGCCGAACAGCAGGGCGGCCAGGGCGGTCCACTCCCGGGTGCGTTCATTGCCGGCCCCCGCGTAGACGGTCTCCCCGGCCAGGTCGTCCAGTGCGACGGACTCCCGCGTGGCCAGGGGGTGGGCGACCGGGAGCAGGACGGCCATCGGCTCGTACCGCACGGGCTGTACGCGGAGCCGGGCCCGCACCGAGGGATCGAGCCCGGCTGCCCGCCCGAACGAGACGTCGAGCCGTCCGGCGAGGATCTCGTCGGCCGCGCGGGTCAGCCCGGACTCGAAGCGCGCCATCAGCTCGCACGCCGGAGCGAGATCCCGCGCACGGGCCAGGACCCTGGCCGCGGTCATCCCGTCGGTGTTCAGATCGACGAGCAGCGGCCGGGCGGCCGGATCGGCGAAGGCCGCGGCGAGTTCGGCGTGCGCGTCGAGGACCCGCCGGGCGTACGGGAGCAGCCGTTCGCCGTCCGGGGTGAGCGAGACCTGGCGGGTGGTCCGGACGAACAGCTGCGCGCCGAGCTCGCGCTCCAGGCGTCGGATGTCCCGGCTCAGCGCCTGCTGGGCGAGGAAGAGCCGGGCGGCGGCGCGGGTGAAGTGCAGCTCCTCCGCGACGGCGAGGAACGCGCGCAGGAGCCGGGGGTCGGTGTCGGGGACGCTCACCCCGCAGAATTTACAACACGGGTGCGTGAATGGGTACGGAGAAGGTGTTGGACCGTACGGACCGGGCGCCATGAGGCTTGAGCCATGCCGATGCCCTCCGCCGCCCCCGATCGACCCGCCACCGGCCCGCTGCACACCGTCTGCGGCGACCTGCTGATCATCGCCCCCCGGAATCCGGTGGCGCCGGCCGGGCCCGGGGCGAAGGCCGTAGCCGTCCCTCCCGAGGCGGAGGCCGTCCAGGTCCGCCCCGAGACGGTTTCCGCCCCGCTCCGCCCCGAGGCGGAAACCGTCGGGGAACGGCCGCCCGGGGCAGAACCCCCCGCGAAGCTCCCTCCCACGGCCAACCCCTATCGCCGTCTGCTCGCCACCCCCGGCGCTCGGGCCTTCACCGCGGGCAACCTCATCGCCCGGCTGCCCCAGGGCATGTTCAGCGTCAGCGCGGTCATCATGATCGCCGGGTCACGCGATTCGTACGCCCTGGCCGGGGCCGTCACCGCGACCGGCCTGGCCGCGACGGCGGTGGTCGCCCCCTGGACCGCACGGCTCGTGGACCGCCACGGGCAGGCCCGGATCGCCGTGCCCGCCACCGCGATCGCCGTGCTCGGGTCCGTGGCCCTCCTGCTCTGCGTGCACTACGACGCCCCCGCCTGGACGCTCTTCGCCGCGTACGCCGCGACCGCGACCACCCCGAACACCGGCGGCATGTCCCGGGCCCGCTGGGCGTATCTGCACCGGGGCGATCCGGCGGCCCTGCACACCGCGAACTCCTTCGAGCAGTCCGTCGACGAACTCTGCTACATGCTCGGCCCGGTCATCGCCGCGTTCCTGTGCGCGGGGCTGTTCCCCGAGGCCGGCACGCTCGTCGGCGCGGTCCTGCTGATGACCGGCATGCTGATCTTCGCCGCCCAGCGCGCGACCGAACCGCCGGTCGCCCCCCGGACCCACGCGGCTTCTCCCCTCCGTACCCCCGGCATGCCCGCCCTGCTCAGCGTCTTCCTCGCCACGGGGGCGGTGTTCGGGACCATGGAGGTCGTCTCGATCGCGCACGCCGGGGGCGCGATCCTCGCCCTTCAGGCGGGCGGTTCGTGCGTGGCGGGGCTGCTGTACGGGTCGCTGCGGCCCGCCGCGAACGTCGGGCACCGGCTGCTGTTCTGCCTCGCGGGCATGACGGCGCTGATGTCGCTGCCGCTGCTGGCCGCCGCCACCACCGATTCCCTGACCGTGCTCGCCCTCTGTCTGCTGCTGGCGGGCGCGGCGACGGCGCCCACCATGGTCACCGGCATGACGGTGGTCCAGCGCCTGACACCCGCGGGACAGCTGAACGAGGGCATGACGCTCGCGGTCACCGCGCTGCTGGGCGGGATCGGGGCGGGGGCGGCGGCCGGCGGCTGGCTGGTGGAGCACGCCGGGACGGTGACCGGCTACGCGGCACCGATGTGCGCGGCGGGGCTGGCCCTGGTCATCGCGGCGGCGACCGCCGCACGGCGCACCCGCCGAGCGGTATGACCGGCGGGCGGCGCGAGACCGGGGCCTCGATCGGGCCGCGCGGGACCGGGGCCTCGATGATCCGCCCGCGCCGCAGGGCAGGAAAAAACCTCCGCCCCGCGAGTGAACTCGCGGGGCGGAGGCTTACATGGGGTGGTGGTGGAGATGGCGGGAATCGAACCCGCGTCCAACGGTGCAGAACCAGGGCTTCTCCGAGTGCAGTTCGCTGCGCTTTTCTCGGCCCCGGAGGTCACACGAACAAGCCTCCGACAGGCCCAGTCACTGTTTGATTTCCTTCTCAGCCCCGTGACCGGGCTGAGAAGTTTAGATCCCTAGTTGATGCCAGGATCCGGGTCGGGATCACCCCCGGGCTGACACTCCGCAGAGTCTTCGCTAGCTGCTAATTAGGCAGCGAGGGCGAAGGCGGAGGAATCGCGCTTGGAATTGGCGATTATTGTTTGCGACATATGGTTTACGAGATCATTGCCGCTTCCTCGACTCGCTTCCCCTGCTTCGACATCCGCTGTCGAAACCGATCATCCCCATGTTGATTTTTCAAACGCGCACCCGCTGTGAGGTGCACGGCCCATCGTACGTGACCAACGCCGGACGATGCCAGCGTATTCCTGCTCAGGCGCTCCGCTGACGCCTGCGGACCGCCGCGATCGCCCGGTTCGTCTCCCTCGTGTCCTGCTTCTCGCGCAGCGTCTGACGCTTGTCGAACTCCTTCTTGCCCTTCGCGAGCGCGATCTCGACCTTCACCCGGCCGTCCTTGAAGTACAGGGCGAGGGGCACGATGGTGTGGCCCGTCTCCTGGGACTTCGACTCCAGCTTGTCGATCTCGGCCCGGTGCAGCAGCAGCTTGCGCTTGCGCTTGGCCGCGTGGTTGGTCCAGGTGCCCTGGACGTACTCGGGGACGTGGATGTTGTGCAGCCACGCCTCGTGGCCGTCGATCTGGACGAACCCGTCGACCAGCGAGGCCCTGCCCATCCGCAGGGACTTGACCTCGGTACCCATGAGGACGAGCCCGCACTCGTAGGTGTCGAGGATGTGGTAGTCGTGCCGCGCCTTCTTGTTCTGCGCGATCATCTTGCGCCCGGTGTCTTTTTCCTTGGCCATAGTGCGGTCATTTTCGCACTACGACCCACCCCCGAGGCCACTCAATACTGTCTCGGCCCGTTCCTGGGCCCGCGCGTCGACCACGACGTCCGGTGTGATGCCCCGGCCGTCGACGTTGCGGCCCTCCGGTGTGCGGTAGTGCCCGACGGTCAGCTCGGCCACCGAACCCCCCGGAAGCTTGCTCGGCATCTGTACGGAGCCCTTGCCGAAGGTGGGCGAGCCGACGGTGACGACGCGCCCCCGGTCCTGGAGGGCGCCGGTCAGCAGCTCGGCCGCGCTCATCGTGCCCCCGTCGACGAGAACGACGACGGGCCGGGCCGTATCGCCGCCGGTCTCGGCGTACAGGGCGCGCTGGTCGCCGTGCACGTCGTACGTGGCGACCAGCCCGCCGTCCAGGAAGGCGGAGGCGGCGTCGGCCGCCTCGGTGACCAGGCCGCCGGAATTGGCGCGCAGGTCCAGCAGGATCCCGGCGTCGCCCGGTGCGGCGCGTACCGCGTCGCGGACCTCGCCGCCGGCCCCCTTGGTGAACGCGGCGACCTTGATCAGGACCGCCGACGAGGGCTCGTCGCCCAGGCGCCGGACGGTGACCGCCTCGGTGGTGAGCCGGGCCCGGCTCAGGGTCGTGGTCCAGGCGCGCCCGCCCCGTTCGAGGCCGAGGACCACGGTGCTGCCCTCGGCCGCTCCCGTACCGTCCCCGCGCAGCAGGGCGACGACCTCGGCGACGGGACGCTCGGCGACCCGGCCGCCGTCGACCGTACGCAGCAGGTCACCCTTGCGGATACCGGCCCGGTCCGCGGGGCTGCCGCCCTGCACCCGGGCCACGGCGACCCTGCCGCCGGAGGTGCGCCGGGCGGAGAGCCCGACACCCGTGTACGAGCCGTCGAGGGCCTGCTCGAACTCCTCGTACTCCCGCTCGTCGTACACCGCGCCCCAGCGGTCCCCGCTGCGGCTGACGGCTTCCTCGGCCGCGGCGGTGCCGGACTTCCCGTCGGCCTCGGCGTCGGCCGCGGCGTCCTCGATCTCGGCGCGGTCGACGGGGGCGAAGGTGGAGGCGATGGAGCGGGCCTGGATGTCCGGGCCCTGTTCCCCGTCGTACGGCAAGGACCCGGTGGCCGCGGCCGTGGCGAGGACGCATCCGAAGACCAATGTCAGAGCCGCCCCGCGGCAGAGACCGCGGGGCCCGAAACGGTGCGTGGGGCCTGACATGGCGTCGAGTCTAGGACAAGCCCCCTGGGGCGCACGGCTACTCGGCCGCACGCCCCAGGGGGCGCATGTCACACCTTGAGGTACTTGCGGAGCGCGAACAGCGCGGCAACGGCGGGCATCAGCAGCCCGATCGCGAGGACGAGCGGCAGCTTGGTCAGGACCGCGTCCCAGCCGATGAAGTCGATCAGGTTCAGCTTGTCCTTGAGCGCCAGTCCGCCGTCGATCAGGAAGTAACGGCCGCCGAGCAGCATGGCGCAGGCGAGCAGACCGCCGATCAGGCCGGCGACGGCCGCCTCCATGATGAACGGCATCTGGATGTAGAAGCCGGAGGCACCGACGAGCCGCATGATGCCCGTCTCACGTCTGCGGCTGAACGCCGAGACCCGGACGGTGTTGACGATCAGGATCAGCGCGATGACCAGCATCAGCACCATCACGTATATCGCGACGACGTTCATGCCGTTCATCAGCCCGAAGAGGTTGTCCAGGATGCTGCGTTGGTCCTGGACGGACTGCACCCCGTCCCGCCCCGCGAAGGCCGTGGCGACGACCTTGTACTTCTTCGGGTCGTCGAGCTTGACCCGGAACGACTCCTGCATCTGGTCGGGCGTGATGTTGCCCGCCATCGGCGAATCGCCGAACTGCTCCTGGTAGTGCTTGTACGCCTCGTCGACCGTCTCGAAGCTGACCTTCTGGACAGCGTCCATCTCTTCGAGATCGGACTTGATCTCCTTCCTCTGCTGCGGAGTGACGGCACCCTTGGCGCACTTGGGTACGTCCTTGGCGTCGCTCTTGTTGCAGAGGAAGATCGAGACGTTGACCTTGTCGTACCAGTAGTCCTTCATCGTGCTGACCTGCTCGCGCATGAGCAGCGCGCCGCCGAACAGGGCGAGCGAGAGGGCGACGGAGACCACGACCGCGAAGGTCATCGTGAGGTTGCGACGAAGACCGACGCCGATCTCCGACAGGACGAACTGGGCGCGCATGGCGTCCTTTCAGTACTCGATGCTCGGAGGGCGGACCCTCTTCAGTGCTGGTATCCGTACACGCCGCGTGCCTGGTCGCGTACGAGACGGCCCTGTTCGAGCTCGATGACGCGCTTGCGCATCTGGTCGACGATGTTCTGGTCGTGCGTCGCCATGATCACAGTGGTGCCGGTCCGGTTGATCCGGTCCAGCAGCTTCATGATGCCGACGGAGGTCTGCGGGTCGAGGTTGCCGGTCGGCTCGTCCGCGATCAGCAGCATGGGGCGGTTGACGAAGGCCCTCGCGATCGCCACGCGCTGCTGCTCACCACCGGAGAGCTCACCGGGCATCCGGTCCTCCTTGCCGCCGAGACCGACGAGGTCGAGGACCTGGGGCACCGCCTTGCGGATCTCGCCGCGCGGCTTGCCGATGACCTCCTGCGCGAAGGCCACGTTCTCGGCGACGGTCTTGTTGGGCAGGAGCCGGAAGTCCTGGAAGACCGTGCCCAGCTGGCGGCGCATCTGCGGCACCTTCCAGTTGGACAGCCGCGCGAGATCCTTGCCGAGCACATGGACCATGCCCGTGCTGGCGCGCTCCTCGCGCAGGATCAGTCGCATGAAGGTCGACTTGCCGGAGCCGGAGGAGCCCACCAGGAAGACGAACTCGCCCTTCTCGATGTCGAGCGAGACATCGCGCAGAGCCGGGCGGGTCTGCTTCGGGTAGGTCTTGGAGACGTTGTCGAATCGGATCACGGATGCACCACGGTCGGCCGGGAGTAGGTGTGCGTGACCATACGCGAACCGGGCTCACGCGTGCAGGCGGCGTCCGGCAATGGGTGATTTATGGCAGAACCTGGGTCGGAACGAAACGGGTCGTGCCGGACCTTGTCCGGCGGGCCGCGCCGAAATCGGCGCGAGCTGGCACAGTGGTGGGGGGAACGGTTGCGTTTCCCGGAGCGTTGTGCGGAGAGGAAGCAGAAAGCGGCTCCGCCGCGCGGGAGGAGGAAAGCGCATGACCTATGACCGACTGGTGTGCGCGAACTGCGCGGCGCCGGTGAACGAGGGACGCTGCCGCGTCTGCCGGGCCGTGCGGCAGCAGCTGGAGGACGAGCAGGACCAGGGCCCGCTCGCCGGACTGAATCCGGCGATGCTGATCGCTCTGATGGTGATCCTGGTGGCGGCGCTCGCGCTGCTGGCGCACCAGGCCGCCTGACCGGTCCGGCGCCCCCTGTCCGGCCGGGTACGCCCGCCGCGGGAGCCGGAGGGCTGATACGTCCACGTACGGGCCGCAGGACCGCCGCGTACGCCGAGAGGGCCCGGGAAGGCTGTACGCGGCCTCCCGGGCCCTCTCCGTGCGTGTACGGGCCTTTAGGCGACCGTACGACCGCCGCCGACCAGGCGCGGCAGCATACGGAAGCCGATGCCACCGGCGATCATCGTCGCGGCGCCGACCAGCAGGAACGTGGTCTCGGCCGCACCGGTCTCGGCGAGCTCGTCCTTGCCCTTGCCCTGCTCGACCGGCTGGTTGCCGACGCTGTCCGTGTCGGTGTTGTCGGCGCACTCGGCACCGTCGAGGTCCACCGTGCAGGTACCGGCGTCGCCGCCACCGGTGGTCGAACCGGAGGTGGCGGAGCCGGAGGTGCCATTGCTGGAACCACCGTTGTCGCCGCCGCCGTCGGTGGTGCCGCCGTTGTTACCGGAACCGCCGTTGTTGCCCGAGCCACCGTTGTTGCCCGAGCCACCGTTGTTGCCCGAGCCACCGTTGTTGCCCGAACCACCGTTGTTGCCCGAACCGCCGTTGTTGCCCGAGCCACCATCGGCACCGCCGTCAGCACCACCATCGGCGCCACCATCAGCACCGCCATCGGCACCACCGTCAGCACCGCCGTCGACGCCACCATCAGCACCACCGTCAGCGCCACCGTCAGCGCCACCATCGGCACCACCGTCAGCACCGCCGTCAGCACCGCCGTCGACGCCACCATCAGCACCACCGTCAGCACCGCCATCGGCGCCACCATCGGCACCGCCGTCAGCGCCACCATCGGCACCGCCGTCAGCGCCACCGTCCGAGCCACCGTCGGCACCGGCGTCAGCGCCGCCGATGGGGTTCTCACCGGACGTTCCGCCCTGGTCAGCACCGCCCGCCGGGTTGTCGCCGCCGTTCACTTCGGCCTTGGCGGTGACGCCGTCCTCGCCGTCAACACCGATCCCGATGCCGATGCCGACGGCCTGCGCCGCACCGGCCGCGGTCAGCGAGGCACCCGCGGCAATAACCGCACCAGCGGCTATCCGCGCGACGCGGATGCGCGTCTTCTTGGTCATCTGTTGCTACCCCCAGTAGCCGATCTCGTCAGTGGAGCAGCCATATGTGCGGGGCCACGGCCCTGCGGGGTTCGCTCTCGGGGCAGGGCCACATCGTGCCGTGGTCTCCCGCCCGCCCCCCGGTTCACACCCGTCCCAGACATACGCATGCTGCTCTAGCACCCTGGCCAGAGTTAAGGATTACGTCAAGGCCGTTCCGTGTAATACGCACCGTTATGGGGCTTCTTGACGGCTATTCGGAATCACGACTGTGACGCATTGAGCACGACTTCCCCGCAACTGCGTGCGGTCCCGCACCACACGACTGAGCCCGGACAGCTGCCTGTCCGGGCTCAACCGACGTACGACCGGGGTTACTTCTCCCGCTGCTTGCGCCAGCGGATGCCGGCTTCCAGGAAGCCGTCGATCTCGCCGTTGAAGACCGCTTCCGGATTGCCGATCTCGAAGTCCGTACGGAGGTCCTTCACCATCTGGTAGGGGTGCAGGACGTACGAACGCATCTGGTTGCCCCAGGAGTTGCCGCCGTCGCCCTTGAGTGCGTTCATCTTGGCCTGCTCCTCCTGGCGGCGGCGCTCAAGGAGCTTCGCCTGGAGGACGTTCATCGCGGAGGCCTTGTTCTGGATCTGCGAGCGCTCGTTCTGGCAGGAGACGACGATGCCGGTCGGCAGGTGCGTCAGGCGCACCGCGGAGTCCGTGGTGTTGACGCCCTGACCACCGGGGCCGGAGGAGCGGTACACGTCGACGCGCAGCTCCGACTCGTCGATCTCGATGTGGTCGGTCTGCTCGACGACGGGGAGCACCTCGACGCCCGCGAAGGACGTCTGGCGACGGCCCTGGTTGTCGAAGGGCGAGATCCGGACCAGGCGGTGGGTGCCCTGCTCGACGGAGAGGGTGCCGTAGGCGTACGGCACCTGGACGGCGAAGGTGGTCGACTTGATGCCGGCCTCTTCGGCGTACGACGTCTCGTAGACCTCGGTCTTGTAGCCGTGCCGCTCGGCCCAGCGGATGTACATGCGCTGGAGCTTCTCGGCGAAGTCGGCCGCGTCCACGCCGCCCGCCTCGGCCCGGATGTTGACGAGGGCCTCACGGGCGTCGTACTCGCCGGACAGAAGCGTGCGGACTTCCATCTCGTCCAGCGCCTTCTTGACGGACTCCAGCTCGGACTCGGCCTCGGCGAGGGCATCGGCGTCGCCCTCGTCCTCGGCGAGCTCGAAGAGGACTTCGAGGTCGTCGATGCGGCCGCGCAGGGTCTCGGCCTTGCGGACCTCGGCCTGGAGGTGCGAAAGCTTGCTGGTGATCTTCTGTGCCGCGTCCGGGTCGTCCCAGAGGGACGGCGCCGCCGCCTGCTCCTCGAGCGCGACGATGTCCGCCCTCAGCGCATCCAGGTCCAGGACGGCCTCGATCGACCCCATGGTCGAGGAGAGGGACTTCAGCTCTTCGGAAATATCGACGACTGCCACGGGTCCAGCGTAACGGCTGGGCGGATGAAGCTTGCCCTCACCCGGAACCCGGTCCCGGTGCGGTCCGGATCCGAACCCGGACCTGACCCGGTCCCGACCCGTCGCGAAGCCGGTCCGGACCCGTGCCGGGCGGGGTGGCCGGACCGTGAGCGGGCTCCCGCGAACGGTCCCCGAAGGCTCCGGGGGCGGGTCCCGCACGGCCCCCGTCCCGGCTTACCCGCGAACCGGCCCTACGGGGACGAGGGGGCCGAGTTCTTGGTGTCCTGGGGAGTCGCGTCGGCGTCGTCGCCGCCCGCCGCCAGCCAGCCACCCACGGCGACGGCCGCGCACAGGGCGACCGCGGCGGCGCCCAGCGTGATGCGGCGCTTGCGGACGGCGGCGGATTTGTTGCGGGCCGATCCGGGGCGGGGGCGGCCCGGCGCCCGGGGGGCCCGGGCCGTGCCCAGCGGGCCGCCGGCCAGCTCGTCGGGGGCCGGGACGCGCATGCTCGTGTGGGTGTCGCGGTTGGAGTCCGGGGCGGAGCCGGGGACCAGCGGGACGGCGCCGCGGCGGCGGGGCTCCTCGGACGGTGTGTACTGCTGCTCGTCGTAGGCCGGTGCCTGGGGTTCCGTCTCCTCGGCGCCCGGCTCGTCCACGTCGAGCGGGGGTATCCCCGCCAGCAGCGGAAGCAGCTCGCGCAACCGGTGCGCGAGCTCCGAGGCGCGCAGCCGGGAGGCCGGTGCCTTGGCCAGGCACTGGACCAGGAGCTGCCAGAGCTCCTCGGGGATGCCGGGGAGCGGGACCACGGTCTCGGTCACATGGCGGCGCAGGACCGCGCCGGGGTGGCCGCCCCCGAAGGGCGTGAACCCGGCGAGGAGCTCGTACAGCACCGTCGCGAGGGCGTAGATGTCCACGGCGGCGCGCGGCGGGAGTCCCTCGACGATCTCGGGGGCCAGATAGTCCGGCGTACCGATGATCTTGGTGGACTTGGTGCGGCTCGGGGTGTCGATCAGCTTCGCGACGCCGAAGTCGGTGAGCAGGGCGGGGTGCGAACCGCCGGGGCCGAGCGGCCCCTCCATGTCGAGCAGGATGTTCTCCGGCTTGACGTCGCGGTGGACCACCCCGGCGGCGTGCGCGGCGGCGAGGCCGTCGGCGACGTCCGCGATGATCGCGACGGCGGCCTCGGGGGCGAGGCGGCGCTCGCGGTCGAGGCGGGTGCGCAGATCCGTGCCGCGTACGAGCGTCATGACCAGGGCCAGGTCGTTGCCGTCGACGACGAGGTCGCGGACGGTGACCACCTGGGGATGGTCGAGCCCGAGCAGGGCGGTGCGCTCCCGCACGAAGCGGCCCACAAGCTCCTGGTCGGACGCGAGGTCCTCGCGGAGCAACTTGATGGCGACGGGGCCCTCGGGCCCCTCGCCGAGCCACACCGTGCCGGCGCTGCCGCGCCCCAGGATCTGGTGGGCGGTGTACCGGCTGCCGATATTCCGTGCCAAGACTGCTCCCTCAGCGGCTGGCGGTGGACCCCCGGTCGACAAAGTTACGCGGCGTTCGGGGTGTTGCGTGCCCTGGATGGCGCCAACCTTCACTTCTCCGGACCAAATGGGCCCGGAGAAGTCGACAAAGGTACAGAGTTGACTGTTCAGGCGCCGCCGCTGCTGCCGCTACTGCTGCTGCCACTGTCACCGATCTTCGAGACCCAGTCGGTCACGGCGCTGATCGCGTCACCGATCGCTTCCCAGAAGCTCTTGCCCTGGGCGACCCAGTCCTGAAGCGGTGTCAGCTCCCAGATCAGCCAGCCCGCGATGATCAGCAACACCACAGTGAACAGGCAGCCCTTGAGGCAGCCGAGACCCGGGATGCGCATGGGGTTGGCGCTGCGCTGCCTCGGCTGGCGCGGCGCGGCCGGCTGCTGGGGCGGCGGCTGCTGCGGGGGCGCGTACTGCTGTTGCTGCGGGGGCGCGTACTGCTGCCGCTGGGGCTGCTGAGGCGGTTGCGGTTGCTGGTAGCGCTGGGGTTGCTGCTGCGGCGGGTACTGCTGGTGCTGAGGCCGCTGCTGGTGCTGAGGCGGTTGCTGCCGCTGCGGAGGCTGCTGGGGCGGCTGCTGGCGCTGGGGCCGACGGCGCAGCGGGTCCTGGCCCGGGTCGAGGTACTGGACCTGTGTCTGGTCGTTGCGGTCACGCGCGGCCTGGAGCTGCCCCTGCCAGGGGTGCGGGCCGTCGGGCTGCGGAGGGCCGTCGGGGTGCTGCGGTACGGGCGGCATGACCGAGGTCGGGTCGGCGTCACCCGCACCCCCCTGGCCGAAACCGCCCTGTCCCGGGGTCTGCTGCAGGACGCTGGTCGGGGCGGCGGGGTCGTACGAACCCGCGTTGCTCGGCAGCATCTGCGTGGGGTCGGCCGCCCCGGGGGTCTCCGGGACCGCGGCGGGCGCCGGGTCGGGTGCCAGCAGGGCGCCCACACCGTCGGCGGCCGCGATCTGGGCCGAGTTGGCGTGTACGCCGATGCCCGCGGCGACGGTACGCAGTCCGCGGGCGAGGTTCTCGGCGCTGGGCCGCCGGTCGGGGTCCTTGCTCAGGCAGCGCTCTATGACCGTCCACAGCGGCGCGGGGACGGTGCTGGGGCGGCGGGGCTCCTCGCTGAGGTGCCGGTGCAGGACTTCGAGGGCGGTGCCCCCGGCGAACGGCGGTCGTCCGGTGACCAGTTCGTACAGCAGGATGCCCGCGCCGTAGATGTCCACGGCGGAGGTCTGCGGGCGGCCCTCGGCGGACTCGGGCGCCACATAGGCGGGGGTGCCGACGAACTCGTGGGTCCGGGTCAGCCCCGGGGAGTCCGCGAGGCGCGCGATGCCGAAGTCGGTGAGCATCGGGTGCATCTGGCCGTCGCGCTCGTCGACCAGCACATTGGCGGGCTTGAGGTCGCGGTGGACGACGCCGTCGGCGTGGCTGGCGGCGAGCGCGTCCGCGATCTGAGCGGTGAGCAGGGCGGCGGCGACCGGGGTGAGCGGGCCGTTCTCGCGCAGATACCGGTGCAGGTCGGGACCGTCGATGAGGTCCATCACCAGGGCGAGGAGATCGCCCTCGACGACGAGGTCCCGGGTGCGCACGATGTTCGGGTGGGTGAGCCGCAGCAGCACGGAGCGCTCCCGCAGGAACCGCATCACCACATCGGCGTCGTTGGCGAGCTCCTCCTTGAGGACCTTGATCGCCACGGTCTCGCCGGGCTGACCCGCGACGGCCGCCTCGGCGCCCGCGGTCTCCCGCTGGCGGGCTCGCCAGACGGTGCCCGTGGCGCCGCGTCCGAGCGGCTCCTCGAGCAGGTACTTGCTGCCTACCGGCCGCACGTCATGCGCTCCCTGCTGATCGTGGTGCTTGCGGTCCCCCCGGGCCCGCCCGGATGTTCCGGTCCACTCTAGTGCCGCCGGAGGTGGCACCGGCCGGTCGTCTTCCGGTCTCGGTCCGCCGCGTCGTGAAGTCGTCCCGGCGGGTGTCCTGCCGTGTCCGGAGGAAGACGCACACAGGGGACAGATGGTTGCCGAACAAACGTTCTATGAAGCTGCCCCGCGTACGGCCGGGATCTCCCCGGACGGCTCGAACCGGACCCAAGCAGGCATTTTTACGTCCACACTCAGCCATTCAAGATCATTTGAAGGTGGCCCCCGGGCGTGTTGTCAGTGGCAGGTGCGAGGATGCCTTCCAGCACGGAACCATGGGGTCGGGAACCTCGCGGTCCGTGTCGACCTGTACCGGACGACGCGTCCGTGCCGGCCGGGGGGACATCACAGGGCGTTTCCCCTGCCGGGCACCCCGCGCAGAAGGGACCGCTGACGGCGATGCAGATCCGGCTGACCGTCCTCGCGCCGCGCAGCGGCCAGACCCCGGCACGCGCCTGCGACGTGCTCGTCACCGCCCCGGCCGGGACGGCGCTCGCCGCCGTCGCCTCCGGCCTGGCCGCGGCCGTCTCGGGGCCCGACAGTTCTCTCGGCGGCGGAGCGGTGGTGCTGTTCGCCGGACGGGAACGGCTCGACGCGCACCGCATCGCCCTGGGCGATCCGCCCCTGGTGGACGGCGCGGTGCTCTCGCTCCAGATGCCCGGTGACGACGAAGCGGCGGACGACACCGTCCCGGCGCAGCTGCATGTGGTCGCGGGCCCCGACGCGGGCGGCGTCCACCTGCTGCACGGCGGGCAGATCCGGATCGGCCGCTCGGCCGACGCGGACGTCCCGCTCGACGACCCGGACGTGTCCCGGCTGCACTGCGCGGTGACGGTCTCCGAGGACGGCCGGGTCTCGGTCGCCGACCTGGGTTCCACCAACGGCACCTCGCTGGACGGTACGGAGGTCCGCGACCGCCCGGTCCCGCTCCTCCCGGGCGCACTGCTGCGGCTCGGCGAATCGACGCTCCGGCTCACCGCGGGCTCCCGTACGGCGACGCTGGCGACCGCGCCGGACGGTGAGGGGCACCTGCGGGTGGCTCGGGCGGAAGCCGACGCCCCGGAGGGCGGCCCCATGGCCGGAGGCGGCTTCGCGGGCACCGCGGGCGGTTTCGGCGACGAGGACCCGGACGGCTCCGGGCACACCTACAGCCAGGCCCCCTCCCACGGTGATCCCGGACCGCAGGGGCACGACGCGCACCGGCAGGACGACGAAGGCCGCGGGGAGCACGGGCACGGGCCGGACACCGTCCGGCGCCACTCCACGCACGCACGCGGCGCCCGGTACGGCGAGAGCGAGGCGCCCCGGCGCGGCGGCATAGGCGCCTGGGCCCGGCGGCTCACCGGCGGCAAGGGCGATCCGGCACAGGACCCGGACGCGGGCGCACCGGGGAGAGCGGCACCCGACTCCCCGGACCGGGCGCAGTCCTCCCACGCGGAGCACGCCTCGTTCGACGCCCCCTCCTCCTTCTCCCCGTCCTCCTCCTCTCCCTCTCCCTTCTCCTCCGCGCCCGCGGGGACCTGGCCGGATCCGGCGGCCGTGCTGCTGACCGCGCTCGGCCCAGGACCCCGGCTGTGGGAGCGCGACGCCGCGCACCCGGAGGCGCTCGTCGTGCGGCTGGGGACGACCGACCGGGCCGAGCTGCCCGCCGTGCCGGTGACCGTGGGGCTGCGGGAGGCCGGTTCGCTCGGCCTCGCCGGACCGCGCGAACGGCTGGCGGGTCTGGCCCGCTCGACCGTGGCGCAGCTCGCCGCGCTGCACTCCCCGTTCGACCTGGAGATCGTGCTGATCAGCACGGACCGGGCCCGTTCCGCGGACGAGCGGCGGCGGGAGTGGGCCTGGCTGGGGTGGCTGCCGCATCTGCGCCCGATGCACGGCCAGGACTGCCGGCTCCTCCTCGCGTACGACCGTGAGCAGGCCATGGCCCGTACGGCGGAGCTGGTCCGCCGCCTGGACGAGGGCCCGCTCGGCCCCGGCTGGCCGAGCGTGGACCGGTCCGCGGTGGCCGAGGCCGCCCGCGCCCATACGGGTCCGCACACCGTGGTGATCGTCGACGGCGACCCCGGTTCCTCGGTGCTGCGCGAGACCACGGCCAGGCTGGCCGGTGCGGGGGCTGCCGCCGGAATCCATCTGATCTGCCTCGCCGAGACTCCCGCCGCGTCTCCCACGTCGCCGGTCACCGCGACCTACGAGACCGCGTGCCAGACCTCGATCGCCTTCCGCGAGTGCGGGGCGGTCGCCATGCTGAGCGGCGATGTGGCGACGGCGCTGCGGTTGCTGCGCACGGCGGGCGGCCAGGTCGCGGGGCACGGCACGGTTGCCGCGGTGGACGCGGTGTCGGCCGCCTGGGCCGAGCGGTTCGGGCGGGCCCTGGCGCCGTTGCGCGACGAGGGCTCGGCCGCGCTGCCGGGCCGCCCGACGGCAGCGGCCCTGCCGCCGTCCGCCCGGTTGCTCGACGAGCTGGGGCTGGCCCGCGCCACCCCGGCGTCGCTGATGGCGCGTTGGGCGTCCACGGCGGAGAGCCAGCCGGGCGCCACGGTCCGGCCCACGGCCGCCGCGCCCCGGTCGGACCTCGACACCCCGGGCTCGGGCCGCACCCTCAGCACGGGCCCCCGCGTGGGCGCCCAGCGCACGGGCCACGACCCGTACCACCGCGCCCCGGAACCGACGGGCTCAGGACGCATGCCGTATCCGGGCACGGACGGCCGGGGCTCGGGCGGTACGCCGTATCCCGGCACGGACTCCCGGGGCTCGGGGCGCACCCCTTACCCCGGCACCGCCTCCGACCACACGCCGTACTTCGGCACCGACACCCGTGGCTCCGGGCGCACGCCCTACCCGGGTACGGACTCCCGTGGCTCCGGGCGCACGCTGTATCCCGGCAGCGCCGCCCCGCAGCCCTCGTCCCGGACCGCCCCCCACGCCGCCCCACAGCCCTCATCCCGGACCGCCCCGCACGCCGCCCCGCAGACCGCAGCGCAGCCCGCGTCGGGCGCCACCGTCTACGCCGGGCGGCCGGTGCTCGTGCTCGGGGCGGGGCCGCGCGGCGCCCTCAGCGTCGATCTGGCCGACGAAGGGCCGCACCTCCTCATCGAGGGACCGGCGGGCAGCGGGCGCACCGAGCTGCTGCGGGCCGTGGCCGCCTCGCTCGCCTCCGCCGCCCGCCCCGACCGGCTCGGCATCCTGTTGGTCGACGGGGCCGCGGGCGAACACGGAGAGCGTGGCGAAGGGCTGCGCCCCTGCACGGAACTCCCGCATGTGTTCACGCATTTGATGGCGTCCGACCCCGTACGGATGCGCGAGTTCGCACAGGCGTTGGGCGGTGAGCTGAAGCGGCGGGCCGAGCTGCTCGGCCCGCTGGACTTCGCCGCGTGGCACGCCCAGCACGAGGTCTCGCAGCGGCTCGTGGGCCAGCGTCCGCCCAGCGCCGCCGAACAGCGCGGCGACCTGGACTCCCCCGCCGGCGGCACCCTGCGACTGCGGCCCGCCGCCGTACGGGCCATGGACCCTGGCCCCTCCCCGCTGCCCCGGCTCGTCGTCCTCGCCGACGACTTCGACGCCCTGGTCGCCCCGGCGCTCGGCAGCCCCGGCCGCCCTGCCGCGGGTTCGGTCGTACGGGCGCTGGAGGCCGTCGCCAGGGACGGCGGACGGCTCGGCGTCCATCTGGTCGCCACCTCCGCCCGCCCGGACCGCACCGAGGACACGGAGCTGGCCCGCGGCGCCCGGCTGCGCATCGTGCTCGACGCGCCGGTCCTGCCGCCCTCCCCGGACGAACCGGCGCCGGGACGTGGGCGGTTGGGACACCCGGACGGCCGGGTGACGCCGTTCCAGGGCGGCCGGGTCACGGGCCGCATCCCCCGCACGGCGACCCTGCGCCCCACCGTCGTACCGCTGGAGTGGGAGCGGATGGGCGATCCGCCCACCCGTCGGCCGCTGCGGGAGCTCGGCAACGGGCCGACGGACCTGGCGCTGCTCGCCAGTGCGCTGGAGCGCGCGGCCCGTTCGGTGAACGCTGAACGACTCCCTCCGCTTATCCCGTTCTCTTCCTGAAAAAGTGGCGGAAACACCCCCTCCCCTGCAGTGATGCGACGTCACGAGCCCACAACGATAGGGCGGTTGGAACCCCGGACGGTATTGCGGCACCCGTGCGCCCGGCGTAGGACTGTCGACACGGACGACGTAGCCCGCGCACAGAGACGTGGTCGGGCGCGTACAGAAGAGACGGGGCAGTAATGAGCACAACCCTTCGGATACGTAGGGCCGCGCTGGTGTTCACCGCGGTAGGCGCACTGGCGCTGACCGGCTGCGGTGACGACAACGGCGGGAAGGACAAAGCGGGCGACGGCTCCGCGAAGGGCAGCAAGAGCCCGTCGAGCGTCACGTTGCCGAAACTGAACGGTGAGAAGATCTCGGTCGCCGCGGTCTGGACCGGACCGGAGCAGGCCAACTTCACCAAGGTGCTGGACGAGTTCGAGAAGCGCACGGGCGCGACGGTGACCTTCGTCCCGGCGCAGGACCCGATCGTCAACTTCCTCGGTACGAAGATCGCGGGAGGTCAGCCGCCGGACGTCGCGATGATCCCGCAGGTCGGCGCGGTCCAGCAGGCGGTGCAGAAGAAGTGGGCCAAGCCGGTCGGCGCCGAGGCGAAGGCGCAGCTCGCCAAGAACTACGCGAAGGTCTGGCAGGACCTCGGCGCGGTGGACGGCACCCAGTACGGCGTCTACTTCAAGGCCGCCAACAAGTCCCTGATCTGGTACAACACCAAGGCGTTCGAGAACGCGGGCGCGAGTGAGCCGAAGACCTGGAAGGACTTCCTGGCCACCGCCGAGACCGTTTCCGCCTCCGGCGTCACCCCGGTCTCGGTCGGCGGCGCGGACGGCTGGACCCTCACCGACTGGTTCGAAAATGTCTATCTCTCCCAGGCGGGCCCGGAGAAGTACGACCAACTCGCCAAGCACGAGATCAAGTGGACCGACCCGTCCGTGAAGGACGCGCTCACCACGCTGGCCCAGCTCTTCGGCAAGCCGAACCTGATCACGGGTGGCGCCGACGGTGCGCTGCAGACCGAGTTCCCGGCGTCCGTCACCCAGACGTTCACCGGCGGCGACCAGCCCAAGGGCGCCATGGTCTTCGAGGGCGACTTCGTCTCCATCAACATCGCGCAGACCAAGGCCAAGGTCGGTACGGACGCCAAGGTGTTCCCGTTCCCGGCGGTCGGCACGGACTCCCCCGTGGTCACCGGCGGCGACGCGGCCGTGGCCCTGAAGGACAGCAAGGGCGCTCAGGCACTGCTCACCTGGCTGGCCTCGACGGACGCGGCGCGGATATGGGCCGAGGCGGGCGGGTTCATCTCCCCGAACAAGGGCCTGGACGCCGGCGCGTACCCCAACGAGGTGCAGCGCAAGATGGCCGAGGCGCTGATCGCGGCCGGTGACGACGTCCGGTTCGACATGTCCGACCAGGCCCCGCAGTCGTTCGGCGGGACGCCCGGGAAGGGCGAGTGGAAGATCCTCCAGGACTTCCTGAAGAACCCGAAGGACATCGCGGGGACCCAGGCGAAACTGGAGTCCGACGCGGCCAAGGCGTACAAGAGCTGACGCGGTGACGACAGCTACCGCGGGGGACGCCGCAGCGGCGTCCCCCGCCGACAAGAGCCCACACACCCCCCCACCGGACAAACCCCGCCGGAGCGTGACCGGTACCCGCAAGCTCCTCGCGGCGGCGTTCCTGCTGCCCGCCCTGGTGCTGCTCGGCGCGCTCGTGGTCTATCCGATCGTGTACTCCGTCTACCGGTCGTTCTTCGACCAAGCGGGCACGGCGTTCGCCGGTTTCGACAACTACAAGGCGCTGTTCACGGACGGCACCATCCGCACGGCGGTGAAGAACAACGCGATCTGGGTCGTGCTCGCCCCGACGGTCTCCACCGCGCTGGGCCTGATCTTCGCGGTGCTGACCGAGCGCATCCGCTGGGGCACGGCGTTCAAGCTGATCGTCTTCATGCCGATGGCGATCTCGATGCTCGCCGCGGGCATCATCTTCCGTCTGGTGTACGACCAGGCCCCGGAGCGCGGTGTCGCCAACGCCGTCTGGGTCGGAGTGCACGACACGTTCAACGAGTCGGCGGGCTTCCCGAAGGCGCATCCGCTGCCCGTGCATCCGCTGAAGCCGGGCGGCGCCGGATCGTTCATCACGAAGGACCCGGTGCGGGCGGGGCAGCCGGCGATGCTGCCGCTGGTCGGCGTGGCCCCGGCGAAGATGCCGGGCGACGCACAGCCCGCGAAGGCGCCCACGGCGTCGGGCGGGGAGATCACCGGAACCGCGTGGCTGGACTTCACCCGGGGCGGCGGCGGCAAACCCAATGTCGTCGACCCGAAGGAGCTCGGTCTCAAGGGCATCAAGGTCGAAGCGGTCAAGGACGGCAAGGTCGTCGCCACCGCGACGGCCGGGGCGAACGGCGTGTTCACGCTGCCCGCCTCGGCCGACGGAGCCCAACTCCGGCTCCCGGCAGACAACTTCAGGGAACCGTACAACGGTGTCGACTGGCTCGGCCCGTCCCTGGTGACGCCCGGGATCATCGGCAGTTACGTATGGATGTGGGCCGGGTTCGCGATGGTGCTCATCGCCGCGGGCCTGGCGGGACTGCCGCGTGAACTCCTCGAAGCGGCGCGGGTGGACGGTGCCAACGAGTGGCAGGTGTTCCGCCGGATCACCGTGCCGATGCTCGCCCCGGTCCTCGCGGTGGTGCTGGTCACGCTGATGATCAACGTCCTGAAGGTCTTCGACCTGGTCTTCATCATCGCGCCGGGCTCCTCCCAGGACGACGCGAATGTGCTGGCGCTCCAGCTGTACCGGTCCTCGTTCGGCACGGACGCGGACCTGGGCATCGGCAGCGCCATCGCCGTACTGCTGTTGCTGCTGGTCATCCCGGTGATGCTGTTCAACATCCGCCGGATACGGAAGGAGGGGCGCCGATGAAGGGTCCGGTCGACCTGACACCGCCCCCCGGCCGGGGGTACGGGGGCTGTCCCCCGGGAGAACACAGCAACATCCGCCGGATACGAAAGGAGGGGCGCCGATGAGCGCGACAACCACGGCCGCGACGAAGAAGCGGTCCCTCGGCGCACGGCTGGCGACGCGTGCGGGCGGCGGCGTCATGCGGGTCGTCCTCCTGCTGGTGGCCCTGTTCTGGCTGATGCCGACGATCGGCCTGCTGCTCTCCTCGCTGCGCGGGGCGGACGACATCGCGGCGACCGGCTGGTGGAAGGTCTTCACCGCCCCGTCCGAGATGACCTTCGACAACTACCAGCGCCTGCTGGACAATTCGACGATCACCGATTCCCTGTTCAGCACGGTGATGATCACGGTCCCGTCCACCGTCCTGGTGGTGGTGATCGGCTCGCTGGCCGGATACGCCTTCGCCTGGATGGACTTCCCCGGCCGCGACTGGTGGTTCCTGCTGGTCGTCGGGCTGCTGGTGGTGCCCGTACAGGTCGCCCTGATCCCGGTGTCCGAGCTCTTCGGCACCATCGGGATCTTCGAGACGACGCTGGGCGTGGTGCTGTTCCACACGGCCTTCGGCCTGCCGTTCGCGATCTTCCTCCTGCGGAACTTCTTCGCGGAGATCCCGCGCGAACTGCTGGAGGCCGCACGGCTCGACGGAGCGGGTGAGATCCGGCTCTTCACCCGGGTCGTGATGCCGCTGGGCGGTCCGGCGATCGCCTCGCTCGGGATCTTCCAGTTCCTGTGGGTGTGGAACGACATGCTGGTCGCGCTGATCTTCGCGGACTCCGATTCGCCACCGATCACCGTCGCCCTGCAACAGCAGGTACGCCAGTTCGGCAACAACATCGACGTGCTGGCGCCCGGCGCCTTCGTGTCGATGGTGATCCCGCTGGTCGTGTTCTTCGCCTTCCAGCGGCAGTTCGTCTCCGGCGTCATGGCGGGCGGGGTCAAGTAACCGCCCCCGCACGGCTGTACGTCAACACCGAGCGGCCCGGCTCCCCGGAACCGGGCCGCTTCGCCGTGCGCGTCCCCCGAATGCCGCGTATGGCGTAACCAGGTCACTCCTTCGGCCGTTTGCGGGCCACCTGCAACCCCGCGAACGACCCCTGGATGTGTAGTGCCCCGGTTCAGTGTCATCGTGCCCGCGTACCGGGTCCAGGCGTATCTGCACGAGTGCCTGGACTCCGTGCTGAACCAGTCCTTCAAGGACTACGAGATCATCGTGGTGGACGACTGCTCGCCGGACGCCTGCGGTCCGATCGCCGACGAGTACAGCGGCCGGGACCACCGGGTCACCGCGCTCCATCTGCCCCGCAACGCCGGTCTGGGCCCGGCCCGCAACGCCGGTGTCTCCCGGGCCGCCGGGGACTACCTGCTCTTCCTCGACGGCGACGACACGCTCGAACCGGAGTCCCTGCAGGCCATCGCCGACCGGCTCGACGCGACCGGCGGGCCCGATGTGCTGGTCTACGACTACGCACGCACGTACTGGTCCGGCGAGCGCGTCCGCAGCGCGTACCCCGCCCCCCTCGCCGAGTGCGGCCCCGCCACCTTCCGGCTCGCCGACCGCCCCGAGCTGCTCAAGGTCCTGATGGTGGTCTGGAACAAGGCGTACCGCCGCGAGTTCGTCCAGGCGGAGGGCTTCACCTTCCCGCCCGGCTACTACGAGGACACCCCCTGGACCTATCCGGTGCTGATGGCCGCCGGATCGATCGCGGTCCTGGACCGGATCTGCGTCTCCTACCGGCAGCGCCGCCGCGGCAACATCCTCTCCACCACCAGCGAGCGGCACTTCGACGTCTTCGACCAGTACGACCGGGTCTTCGCGTTCATCGACGCGCGCCCCGAACTCGCCGTGTGGCGGCCGGCGATGTTCCGCCGGATGCTCGACCACTTCTCCACACTGTTCACCTCGCACGGCAGGCTGCCGCGCGGCAGCCGCGCCGCGTTCTTCCGCCGCGCCCGTGAGCACTGTCACCGCTACCGCACCCCCGGCGCCCCCGTCCCGCTCCGCGCCCGGCTGCGGCACGGCCTGTTCCGGCTCGGCGCCCACCGCACGTACCGGACGCTGTGGGCGGCACAGCGGCTGCGCGGCAGGCTGCGGCGGGGCTCGGCGGCCGTGCGCCGGGTGGTGCGCGGGGCCGTGCTCCAGGCGCACTACCGCGTACAGCTCCGGCTGCCGGTCCGCTCCCGGGACGCGGTGTTCGCCGCGTACTGGAACCGTGGGTACGCGTGCAGCCCGGCGGCCATCGAGGCGAAGGCCCGCGAGCTGGTCCCGGGGCTGCGGACCGCCTGGATCTGCCGTCCCGCCGACGCCCACACCGTGCCGACCGCCACGCGCCGGCTCACCCCGGGCACCTTCGGCTACTGGACGGCGCTCGCCCGCTCCAAGTACCTGGTGAACAACGTCAACTTCGACCGGCGGCTGGTGAAGCGGCGCGGCCAGATCCTGCTCCAGACCCACCACGGGACCCCGCTGAAGACCATGGGCACCGATCTCCTGGACCGTCCGGCGGCGGCCCGTGACACGGACTTCGAGCAGCTGCTGCGCAACACCGACAAGTGGGACTTCTCCCTGTCGGCCAACCGGCACTCCACGCTCGTGTGGGAGCGGTGCTACCCGTCCGCGTACACAACGCTGGAGTACGGCTCCCCGCGCAACGACGTCTACCACCGTACGAGCGCGGCCCAGGTGGCCCGGCTGCGCGAGTCGCTGTCGGTCCCGGCCGGCAGCACGGCCCTCCTGTACGCCCCGACGCACCGCGACTACCGGCGCGCCCAGCACCCCGCCCTCGACCTGGAACGGCTCCTGCGGGTCCTGGGACCGCAGTTCGTGATCCTGACCCGCTCGCACTATCTGTACGGCCCCGCCCCGGCGGGCAGCCGTACCGCGCATCCTCGGATCATCGACGTCACCGGCCATCCGTCGGTCGAGACGCTCGCCCTCGCCTCGGACGCGCTCATCACGGACTACTCGTCGCTGATGTTCGACTACGTCAATCTCGACCGGCCGGTCGTCATCCACCTCGACGACAGCCAGGCGTACGAGGCGGCCCGCGGCACCTACTTCGACCTGCCCTCCTTCCCGCCCGGCACCGTGGCGCACAGCCAGGACGAGCTGTTCGACGTCTTCTCCACGGACCACTGGCGCGGTGCCCGCTCCGCGGAGCTGCGGGCGGCCTTCCGGGCGAGGTTCTGTCCGTACGACGACGGGTACGCCGCCGAGCGGGTGGTGCGGCGGCTCTTCCTGGGCGAGACGGCCGGGCTGCCGCTGCCGGTACCGGTCAAGCAGCGGCGGCCCGCGAGCCGGGGCGTGCCCGCGCAGGGGACGGCCCGGGAGTTCCTCAGCAACTGAGAACGGGCCCGCGCCCCCGCCGGGTTCCCTCCGGCGGTTCCTCCCGGTGTCTCAGCGCTCCAGGAACGCGAACAGCTCCTCCCAGCGCCGCAGGATCTCCGTCTCGGAGAACCGCTGCACATTGACCCGCGCCCGGTTGCCCATCGCGTCCCGCAGCCGCGGGTTCCCGGTCAGCCGCAGCAGCCGGTCGGCGAGTCCGGCGCTGTCCCCGGCGGGCGCCAGCAGCCCGTCCTCGCCGTCCCGGACGATCTCGCGCACCCCGGGCGCGCAGTCGAACGCGGCACACGGCACCCCGCTGGCCATCGCCTCCAGCAGCGCCAGCGGAAAGCCCTCGCCGCGCGAGGACTGGACGAAGACGGAGGCGTCCGCGAGGGCGCCCGCCACATCGTCCGTGCGGCCCATCCAGTGCACGGAGCCGTCCAGCTCCAACGCCGTGCACCGCGCCCTCAGTTCGGCCTCGTCCTCGCCCGCGCCGTACACGCGCAGCTGCCAGTCGGGGCGTTCGGGGGCGACCAGGGCCCAGGTGTCGAGGAGCATGTCGATGCCCTTCTGGTCGCAGAGCCTGCCGATGCTCGCCACGGTCCGCGCACTGCGCGGGGACGGCACCTCGGGCAGTGCGGACAGGGCGTTGGGCAGGAAACCGACGTTGTTCATGCCCTCGCCCGCCCAGATGTCGGCGTCCTCCTCGGTGAGGACGAGCCAGTGGTCGAGGTCGCTGTAGTGCTTCTTGATCCAGCGGTAGCGGTGGCTCGCGCGGGAGTAGTCGTAGGATTCATGGCTCATCCCGATCACCCGCAGCCCGGTGGTGTCGGCCTCGCCGACCCATTCCATCGCCCATACCTGGGTGACGATCACCACGGCGCCGGGCCGTGCGGTGCGGAACAGCTCCGAGAGCCGCCGCACCGCGCGCCGCTTCTCGGCCGCCCGTACCGCTTCCCTCCGCCGGGACGGGAGCCGGAAGCGGTCCCCGACGCCCCGGGGCGTCCAGGGGGTCGGCGGGTGGGCCGGGTACAGGGCGGTGACCGGGTAGTCGGGCGGCGTGGGCAGGGCCATCCTCAGCTCGGCGGCGTGGATGCCGACGGTGTGCACCCGGTGGCCCTGGCGTGCGAGGAGCCGGGCGGTCTGGTGCATCCAGCCGGTGACCCCGCCGAGTTCGTCGGTGCTGTTGGAGACGATGAAGACGTCGCGGCTCATCGACCGGCCTCCTGGTGGCTCGTGGCGTACCGGGCGAACACCCGGCCGACGACCTGCCGGGCGGCGTCGCCCAGGTCGTAGCCGCCGAACTCGGCGGCGAAGGCGCTCCGCGCCCCGGCGTACTCCGTGTCGGTCTCCTTCAGGTTCGCCAGTACGGCGAACAGTTCGTCCTCCGTCTCCGTCACCGGGCCCGGCGCCTTCCTCCGGAGGTCGAAGTAGCTGCCCCGGGTGGCCGCGTAGGTGTCGAGATCGGGGGCGAACAGGACGACCGGCCGGTCGAGCAGCACGAAGTCGAACATGATCGACGAGTAGTCGGTGATCAGCACATCGGCGAGCGCGAGGAGTTCCCCGGTGTCGTGATGGCGCGAGACATCCACCACGGTGCCGGGCGGGCAGCCGGGAAGCTTCGCGGCCTCCAGGTAGTGCGCCCGCACGAGCAGGGTGTACTCGTCGCCGAAGCGCTCGGTGAACCGTGCGATGTCCAACGGCAGGCGACGCTTACGGTACGTTCCGGGGCCGCCCCGGAAGGTCGGCGCGTACAGGATGACCTTCTTGTGGTCGGGCAGCCCGAGTGCCTCGGCGAGCGGCGGGCGCGGCAGCCTTCCCCCGGCCTCGTCTCGGGCCCGTGCCGCGAACAGGGCGTCGTTGCGCGGGTAGCCGGTCCGCAGCAGCCGCTCCTCGGGGAGCCGGTAGGCGCGGGCCAGGGTGCGCACATCGTGCTCGGAGCGGACGAGGAAGTGGTCGAAGCGGTGCACGGCCTGCTGGAGCCGGTGGCGCAGGGGTGCGTTCTGCATCCGTACGCGGGTCTCGTCGAAGCCCATGCGCTTGTACGCGGAGCCGTGCCAGGTCTGGAGGTACGTGGTGCGGGCGGGCTTGCGCAGGTGCTGCGGGAAGCCCTGGTTGTCGACCCAGTACTCGGCACGGGCGAGCGCCCACAGATACTGCCACGACCAGCGCCGCACGAGCCGCGCGTCGCCCGGGAAGCCGGTCGGGGAGTCCTCGTAGGACCAGGTGGAGTGCAGCCTCAGTCCCTGTCTGCGGATCTCCTCGTGGAGGGCGCGCGGACTGTCGCCGTAGCACTTGCCCATATGGCTCTCGAAGACGACGGACCCCCTGCGCATCGGCAGGCGGCGGAGCCAGGTGTTGTAGACGGGCGCCTTGAATCCCCGGGAGCGGTAGCGGTCGAGCCGCTTGCGCAGGGCGCGCCGGAGGAGCTTCGCGTTGCGGGCGGGGCGGAAGTGCGTGGCGTAGTGGACCAGGCGGCGCAGCAGGCGGGCGGGGCGGCGGCGGGCGAGGAGCCGGAGTGCCAGGTGGTCCTTGAGCGTGATGTAGGGCTGCCAGGTGTCCCCGGCGAGGCGGCCGAGCCGGGGACGGGCGGGGAGACGGCCGGTGCCGTCCGCCCCGCCCACGAGGTCCTGCGGGGCGAAGAGGTCGCTGACGGACCGCGCGCCACCCGCCTCCACGGTCATCCGGGCGTCCCACACCGTGTCGCGCGCGCCGAACGGCCGCAGGACCCCGGTCAGGTCCGCGCGGGTCCGCCAGACGATCCCGGTGGCCTCGCGCCGCAGCTCGTCGACGGGGAGGACGAAGGC
The DNA here is from genome assembly GCF_001905125.1 of Streptomyces sp. TSRI0281. Classification (GTDB taxonomy): domain Bacteria; phylum Actinomycetota; class Actinomycetes; order Streptomycetales; family Streptomycetaceae; genus Streptomyces. The sequence continues at coordinate 569,520 of NZ_LWLE01000023.1, forward strand.
GCGGAAGCCGTCCCGTACCCGGAACTCCAGCCGGGCCGTGAGGGGCAGTTCGGGATCGGGGCCGGCATGCGCGGGCAGGACGAGGCGCCCTTCGAGCAACAGGTGACCCGCGTCGGCGGTGCACCGCGTGAGCCGGTTCATGAGGCGGAGTTCGCCGAACACGCGGTGCTGGTGGCCGAGTTCGCTGACGTCGACGCTCACGGCCTCCGCGCCGGAACGGGGCTCTTCGGGACCGCCCCGGGAAGGGACGCCCGCGCCGGGGGTCTCGTCCGGGCCGCTTCCGGGAGCGGCGCCAGGGGTCTCGTCCCGGCCGCTTCCGGGAGCCGCGCCGGGGGTCTCGTCCGGTCCGGTGTCGGCCGCGTCCGCGGCGGGGACCTTCCAGTGCACCCGCCCGTCCTCGCCCGCGGTGAGCGGGGCGGCCACCGTGCCGGGCCGGCTCAGCGCGTACGCCGCCGTGAGCAGCCCCTCCGCGTCTCCCCGTGCCAGCAGATGTACGGCGACCAGTTCGAGCGGTGGCAGGTCCGCCGGGACCGGGCCGGTCAGGGCACGGGCGGCGGCTGCGGCGACCCGCTCCCGCTCGTCGGCGCGCAGTCGCGGGAACGTCCGGACCAGCGGCACCAGATGGTCGCGTGCGAAGGCCCGCTCCCGCTCCTCCCGCAGCCCGTGCAGCCCCCACCCCGCCAGCAGGTCGCCGACGCGGCGGTGCGCCCGCACCGCCGCGGCGAGGTCCCGGCCCCGGTCGGGCGCGGCCCGCCCGGTCACGATCATCCGGCGGACGAGGGCGATCCGGCCCACCGAGGCGGCGGCCACCGGGCCGAAGAGCACCTCGCTGTGGCCGAGGTCCTCCTCGTACCGCAGACCGTGCCGCTCCACGGCCTCCCGGCGCAGGCAGAAGCCGGTCACCAGGGCGTCCCTGACGGTCAGTTCGGGTGCCTCGGTGAAGCGGCCGACGGTGCGGGAGCGCTCGTACAGTGCCTCCTGCCAGGGCGGCTCCTGCTCCTTGCCGCCCTCCGCGGTGATCCGGCTCCAGCGCCCGGCGACCAGATCGGCGCGGGTGCGCTCACCGGCCTCCCACAGATTGCGGCAGGCGTGCCGCTGGAGCTGTTCGCCCGTACCGAGCACCAGGACGTACCGGCCGGAGGCCACGTCCAGACCGGCGTTGCGCAGCGCCCCGGGGGAGCGCTCCCCCGGTTCGGCGACGATCGTCCGGACCCGGCCTCCCGCGCTTGCGGCCAGCGCCTCGGCGGCGGCACGGGAGGCGGCGTCGCCGTCCGCCGCGAGGACCACGACGGCCTCGCAGGCGCGCAGGGACTGGCCGAGTACGGACTCCACGGAGGACCGCAGCGCCGCTGTCCCACCGCCCTCGGTGACCACACAGCTGAAGTCGCTCACGCCTGCTCCCCCTTGAGCATCAGGTCGGCGACGCGGGCGGCCGCGGTGCCGTCGTCGAGGTCGCAGAACGCCTCGCGGAACCGGTCGTAGGCCCCCCGGTGGGCCGCGGTGGCGGACTCGGGATCGCGCAGGGCCTCCACCACGCCGTCCGACGTGGGGATCAGCGGTCCGGGGGCCCGGCTCTCGAAGTCGAAGCAGAAGCCGCGCAGGGTGTCGCGGTAGTGCTCCAGGTCATGGGTGTGGAAGAGCATCGGCCGGCCGGTCTGCGCGAAGTCGAACATCAGGGAGGAGTAGTCGGTGACCAGGCAGTCGCTGATCAGCATCAGCTCGGTGACGTCCGGGTAGCGCGAGACGTCGCGGACGAAGTCGTCCTGCGGAACGCTGCCGCCGACGAGGTAGTGGCGCCGTACGAGGAGTACGTGATCGTCGCCGAGGGCCTGCCGTACCAGGTCCGGGTCGAGGGGGAGATCGGGCTCGTACCGGCCGCCCCGCTTGGGCCGGTCCTCCCGCCAGGTGGGCGCGTACAGGACGACCCGCTTGTCGTCGGGGATCGCGAGCCGTTCCCGTACGGCGGCGGCGACCTTCCCCCGGTCGGGCGCGTACAGGAGGTCGTTGCGCGGGTAGCCGCACTCCAGGACCTCGCCGGTGTGCCCGAAGGCGCGGCGCATGACGGGGGTGGAGAAGCTGTTCGGGGAGACGAGCACACTCCACTGGGCAGCGCGTGCGGGCATCGACGCCATATAGGCGGCGTCGGCGTTCGGGGTGCCCGCGAGGTCGCGGCCGATGCGCTTGAGCGGGGTGCCGTGCCAGGTCTGGACGACGAACTGGCCCTCGGCCCGCTCGAACCATTCGGGCAGCTGGGTATTGGTGACGATCCAGCGGCTGCGGGCCAGGGCCTCGTACCACTCGGCGCTGTGCAGGGTGACGGCGCGGACCCCGGCGGGGACCGCGGCCTGCTGGTCGCGTACGACCCAGAGGTGTTCGATGCCGGAGTCGCGGCCGGCCAGCTCCTGGTGGATCGCGCGGGGCGAGTCGGAGTACTGGCGCCCGTCGAAGCTGGAGTACAGGACGGCCGGGAGCAGTCCGGCGCCGCCCGCGCGCAGTGCGGCGTACCGCTCGCGCTGCCGCCGCTGCCCGTACGCCCCCCGTTCCCGGACGGGCAGGGCGCTGCCGGACTCCAGGGCGAGCCGGTCGTGGAGGCGCCGCCGGAGGGTGAAGCGCCGGCCGCCCGCCTCGCGGTGGAGCGGGAGGGCGGTGTGCAGCGTCGGCCGCACGCGGACCGGCCGGTACCGCTCCGGGTCGCTCTCGCCCGGCTCGCGGAGGAAGAGGTCCCAGCGGCCCTCGGCGAGCGGGAGCGTACCTCCCGGCCCCTCGACGGCGTCGGGAGCGAGCACGGCACGGAACCCGGAAGCGTCCGCGGCGCCGTCCGCCCCCGCGCCCGGTGTGCCGTGCACCGCGAGGACGGCCTCCTCCTGGTGTCCGCCGTGCCGCAGGACCAGCTCGTGGGCGCGGCCGGGCCGTTCCGGGTACGCGCCCTCGATGACGAGCTGCCCGGCATCCGACCAGGTGAGCGAGGTGACCACGGGCTGCACGGCCCGGTCGGTGAGGACCAGGTCGCCGGACGGGTTGGCGGCCGCGTACAGCTCACGGCCGCCGGGCAGCGGATACCGCCCCTCCGCACCGTCCGGCCGGGCCGCGACGGTCAACCGGCCCTTTCCGCCGACCAGTTGCACGCCCCAGACGTCGTCGCATCCCCGGAAGGCGCTGAGCGGGATGTCGGCGACGCGCGAGGCGGGCGTTCCCCGCAGGGCGAATTCCCGCGTCTCCTTGGTGCGCCACTCCTGGATGCGCAGGGCTACCGGTCCGCCGTCGCCGAGGACCTTCACCTCCAGGCGTACCGCCCCGGCGACCGCGCTCTGGGCGATGAGGAGGGCGTCGACGCGCTCGGTACGCAGCTCCAGCTTGTTGCCGGACAGGACGGGGACGATACGGGTGCGCTCGTCGGTGTGGACGATGGCGGGCGGGGCCGGGTTCCCGAGCAGCCGCATCGGTCCGCGCCGGGGCCGCCCGGCGCCGAGAACGACCGACTCCAGCTTCCACGTGGTGCGACCGCCGCGCCCCGCCCCCTTGGCGGCGAGGCGGCGCGGGTCGATGACGGCTTCGAACCCGGAGCGCTCGTAGCGGTGCAGCGAACGGCCGGAGCGGGCGGCGGCCTCGTCCGTGGGCGCGGACCGCACCCGCAGCGGGATCAGCCGCCGCCCGGACCGCAGCCAGCCGGTTCCGGCCGACCGTCCCGGCGCGTTGCGGACGTAGGCGTACCCGGTGAGGCGCAACAGCCCGTCCTTCCACACCGCCTCGGTGAGATGGGCGTGCACGGGGAGGTCCGGTGCGGTCAGGGCGGTGACGGAGGACGGCAACGGGCCCTGTACGGAGGGGTACTGGGCATGGGGCCGCAGACGTCCGCGTACATGGAAGGCGTCGCGGTCGGCCTTCTCGTCGGCGAGCAGGGCGAGGAGTTCCGGCATCCGGCGTTCGCGGATGAGCTGCCACTTGACCCGCAGCTGCAGCGGCAGCCCGGCGAGTACGCCCGGTTCGACGGTGGCGGCGAAGGCGTTGGCGTGTTCGAGGAAGGCTTCGTGGAACGCGGCGTCCCCGTCCGGCAGCGCCTCGATGAACAGCCACAGGTCGCCCGAGAGCGCGTGGGCGTCGTACTTCCGCTTGGCGTCGCGCAGTTCCCGGTCCGCGAGGAACCGGCTGACCGTGCTCACGGCGGTGACCCGGTCGCGGATGCCCCTGGGCACGGCGCGGCGGCTGGTGATCGACCCGTCGCGGTCCCGCCAGTGATAGACGGGCTCCTCGACGACATCGACCGCGCGGGCCAGGAAGTGGGCGGGCAGCACGACGGCGATGTCCTCGTACAGCACGCCGGACGGGAAGGCGAAGGCGTGCTCGTCCCAGAAGGATCTGCGGAACACCTTGTTGCAGGCGATACGGTCGCCGAGCAGGATCCAGTCGCGGGTGACATGGGTGCCGGGACGGGCCTTCTCCATCGGCCTGCGGAACATCGGGGACTGTTCGAGCGCCCCGTTCGCCCGCATCCGGAGCACATTGCCGGTGGCGAAGTCGGAGCCGGAGCGGTCGAGTTCGGCGATCATCCGCTCGTACGCGCCGGGCGGCACGAGGTCGTCGCTGTCGACGAACGCCAGGAACTCCCCGCCGCTCCCGGCCTCACGGACCCCGGCGTTGCGTGCGGCGCCGAGTCCCCCGTTCTCCTGCCGGATCAGCCGGAAGCGCGGGTCCCGCGCCGCGAACTCCTCCGCGACGCGCCCGCTGCCGTCGGTGGAGCCGTCGTCGACCATGACGACCTCCAGGTCCGGCAGGGTCTGTTCGGCGAGCGAGGTCAGGCAGGCACCGAGATACTCCTCGACGTTGTAGAGGGGGACGACGACGGTGAGACGGGGTGCCATCGCTGCGCACGATCCTTCCGGACGGACGACATCAAGTGGTCTACGGGGTAACAACCTTCGCCGCGTGGCCTGGTCACCCGATCGGAGCCATACGGGTGACACGCCGAGGAGGGCGCGCCGGACCGGGCGGCGGCCACGGTGACGCGGCCGAGCCCCGCACCGGGAAGGGGACGGGGCTCGTTTCGACTGCGGAGATCGCTCAGGGGTCCGGACGTCAGGGCTTGACGGCGATCCGGCCCTCGTCCATGCGCAGCAGCAACAGCTGCTCGCCGGTCTTCTCCAGGAACTCGTCGACGGCCTGCCGCGATCCCTGCCAGTAGCCGTAGTCGTCGATGAGCAGCACACCCCCGCTCACCAGCCGCGAGTAGAGGTGCTCCAGCTCGTGCCTGGTCGACGCGTACCAGTCGGTGTCCAGGCGCAGGATCGAGATCTGCTCCGGGGCGTTCGCCGGAAGGGTGTCCTCGACCATGCCCTGCACGTAGTGGATGCGGTTCTTCGGGTACGGAACGGTCTCGAAGCCCGCCCGGACGTCCTCCAGCGAGGCCACCGCCCAGATCGGCCGGTCCTTGCCCTGGGCGTCGAGCAGTTCCTGCGCCGACCTGCCGTCGCGCCGCAGGTCCTCCGCCGTGGGCGGGGTCATGCCCTCGTACGTGTCGAAGAGGTAGAGCTCGCGCTCGGTCTCGCCGAGCGACAGCAGGGTCTTCGCGCAGGCCTGCATGGACCCGCCGCGCCACACACCGCACTCGACGATGTCGCCGGGGATGTCGTGCCGGACGATGTGGCGGGTCGCCAGGATGAGGGCGTTGAGCCGTTCGGGGGAGGTCATCGAGTACGGCTTGACCGCACTGATGATGTCCTTCGCCTCGTCGTCGTAATCCGCCGGGAACTGCGGTCCGGCCTTCGGCTTCGGCTTCGGCTTCGGTTCGGGGGCCGCTTCCGTCCGGGCCGCGGCGGGTGCGGGGGCCGGTTCCGCCGGGGCGGTGCGGGCGGCGGGCACCGTCGCGCGCCTGAGCTGATATCCGGTGAGCTGCTGAAGGACGCCGTTGACGGCGTTGCGCCAAGCCATGCCCCCGGACAGTACGCGCGGTTTGCGGCTCATGTCACTTTTCGTCAACCTGCTATTGATTTGCGCCGGTTGCCCCGGAGGGCGAGGAGCCGGCCCCGTCCCGCGCGGGAGCGTCCTCGGGTGCTGCCTGGGCCGGTACGCCGTCGGGGAGAGCCGCGGGCAGGCTCTCCGGAGCCGCCTTGGGGCGTCCGCACTGCTCGCGGCCCGCCAGCGGGCTGGGCAGCGGGATGCCGTCGACGCCGCCGACCCGGTTGGCCCACCAGACGGCCAACTCCCGTACGGCGAACATGGTCAGCCGGGGGTAGCGCCGCGGCTTGCGGAAGACGCCCACCGAGTCGCCCCAGTAGGCGGCCTTCTTGTCGATGGCCCGGTAGTCGTGCCAGATGCCCTTGCGCGGCGGGAAGTCCGTGTACGCCTCGCAGAGTTCGAGCCGGGAGTGCGCGGCCAGGGCGCGGAAGCCGTCGGGGTAGTAGCGCCAGCAGTCCTGGGCGTCATGGGCGTGCCCGCGCGAGGGCGCGGTGATGAAGGCGTAGCCGCCGGGCTTCAGGACCCGGGCGATCTCCAGCATCGTCGCCCAGAAGAACGGGATGTGCTCGAACGCCTGGCCGGAGAGGACGGCGTCGGCGCTGTTGGACTTGGCGGGGATGCGGTACGGGCGGGCCATCACGGCGTCGACATTGGGTCCGTCGAGCACGTCGACACCGAAGTAGTCGATGTCGTGGGCGGCGAGCAGCCCCTTGTGGGTACGGGTCTGCCGGTCGGAGACGCGCGAGCCGAGATCGACGACGCGGTGCCTGCGCGACGTGGGCAGATACTCCTCGACGCAGAGTTCCATCTGTTCATAGGCGGACCGGTGCATGGACGTTCTCCCAACGTTGCCGTGTGCGCGAGCTGTTGAGGACAACGACGGCGTCGGGCAGAGGGGTCGCGCCGGACGCGCCCGCTGAGCCGTTCGGGTGGCACGGCACCCACCCGGTACGGCGCCCGCCCACCCGGTACGGTCCCGCGCCCCGCCCGACGCACCCCCGCACGACGCACCCCCGCCCTCTCACTCCGTCCCGAAGAACCGCCGCACCACGCGCTCCGCCGCGTGCCCGTCGTCGTACGGGCAGAACCGCTCGCGGAACGCCGAGCGCAGGGCGGCCGACCGCTTCGCGCGCCACTCCCCCGTCCGCAGCACCTCCAGCAGTTCGTCCTGGGTGGTGGCGACGGGCCCCGGGGTGTCACCGGGGCGGCCGGAGAGCAGATCGATGTACGTCCCTCGCGAGGCCCGGTACGCGTCCCAGTCGGGGGCGTAACAGATGACCGGGCGGTCCAGACAGGCGTAGTCGAACATCAGGGAGGAGTAGTCGGTGATCAACGCGTCCGCGGCCAGGCAGAGTTCCTCGACCACGGGATGCCCCGTGACGTCGATGACCCGGCCCGCCGCCGCCCCGATCCCGGCCGAACGCCCGTAGAAGTAGTGGGCCCGCACCAACACCACGTAATCCGGGCCGAGTTCACGGGCGATCCGGTCCGGGTCGAGCTGCGGGACGAAGCCCTTGCGGTAGTCGCGGTGGGTCGGGGCGTAGAGCAGGGCGGTCTGTCCGGGGGCGATGCCGAGATCCACGCGCAGCTTCGCGATGCGTTCCCGCGTCGCGGTGAAGAAGATGTCGTTGCGCGGATAGCCGAGGTTCAGATGCTCGTACGAGGACGGATAGACCCGGTCCCAGATCTCGGTGGTGTGCGGGTTGGCGGAAAGGCTGAAGTCCCACTGGTCGGCGTGGGCGAGGATCTTCCCGAAACTGATGCCATGGGTGAGGGCGGGGTACGCCCGCTGGTCCAGGCCCATGGTCTTCAGCGGGGTCCCGTGGTGGGTCTGGAGGTAGCGCTGGCCGGGGCGTTTGGTGAAACCGCCGGGGAAGCTGGAGTTGTTGATCAGGTACGTGGCGGTGGCCATGGCCCGCCAGTAGGCGCGCGAGCCCTCGATGATGTACGGGATGCCCGGCGGGACGCGGTCGCGGTGACGGGAGGAGACCACCCACAGGCCACGGACGTGCGGGACGAGTTCGCGGGCCTTGGCGTGGATGGCGGCGGGATTGCAGGCGACGCCCCGGTTCCAGTACGCCCCGTACACGGCGAGGTCCGGGTCCAGCGGCCGGTGCAGGTCGGCGCGGTAGGCGGCCCGCATCACCCGCGTCCGCAGCGCCTTCCTGCTCCGCCCGTACGCCGCCGCGGCACCGGCGCGCCCGGCACCGGCCGCCTGCCGGGCGCGGTGGGCGGCGTACGGGCCGGGGAGCCCGGCGGCCCGGAAGAACGCCGCCCGGTCTCCGGGGCGGATCCGTCCGGGGTCCGCCAGGACGTCCAGCAGGTGTGCGGTGCGGGCCGGGTGGAGGCGGGGGTCGTCGCCGGTCTCGGCGAGGAGGCGGGCGTACGCGTCGATGACCGCGAAGTGCCCGCGCCCCGGAGTGGTGGCGAACGTGCCGGTGCGGCGCAGGCGGTGGCGGACGCAGACCCGGTCCAGGCGGGCGAGGGTGCCGGCGTCGGTCGCGAGGAGGATCGCCCGGTGGACGGGGACGACCTCCTCGTACGGGCCGTCGGTGAAGCGGAGCCGGTGGGCAGTCCAGAACGCGCGGCGGAAGAGCTGGTTGCCGGGGGCGGGCGCGTCGTCCGGCGGCCGGGCGTCCCCCCACCAGTCGACGCGGTCGTGGCCGAGGCGCAGGACATCCGGAGCCACCCCGTGAACGCCACCCGTACCGGGGCCACCCGTACCGGGGCCGCCCACGCCGGGACCGTCCGTACTGGGGCCGCCCGCGCCGGGACCGCCCGCGCCGGGACCGTCCGTACTCGGCCCGTCCGTACTCAGCCCGTCCGTACTCGGCCCGTCCTCGCGTGGCCGGTCCTCGGTCAGCCGGTCCGCCATCGCCTCCAGGGCTCCCGGCAGCAGCAGGTCGTCGGCGTCCAGGAAGAGGAGGTAGCCGCCCCGCGCCTCATCGGCCCCGGCGTTGCGGGCCGCACCGGCGCCGAACAGCGTCCCGGCCGCCGCTCCGGCCGCCGCTTCGGCATCCGCGCCCCGGTGTCCGGCCGTCGCCGCCATGGTCAGCACCCGCACCCGGGGGTCGCGCCGGGCGTACTCCGCCGCGATGGCGGCGCTGCCGTCCACCGACCCGTCGTCGACGACGATCAGCTCCCACGCGCACTCCCGCGTCACCGCCTGGCCGAGCACGGAGTCCAGAGCCGCCCTCAGATATCCCTGGGAGCGGCGGACGGGCACGACGACAGTGAGGAGCATGGCAGCCGAGCGTAATGGCGGCCGTGCGCGTCCCGGCCCACGCGTTCACCCGTTTGGGGCAGCGCCGGTGACCCGGGGGGCCCACCCCGGTTGAGGCAGGACATGAAGCCTCTCCTCAGCGTCGTCGTCCCGGTCCACAACGTCGAGGACTACCTCGGGGCGTGCCTGCGGTCGCTGGCAGGGCAGACGTCGGACGCGATCGAGGTGGTGCTCGTCGACGACGGTTCGACGGACGGGAGCGGCCGGATCGCGGAGGAGTTCGCCGCACGGGACAGCCGCTTCCGCTGCGTCCACCAGCCCAACGCGGGCCTGAGCGCGGCCCGTAACACCGGGGTCCGCCACACCACCCCGGGCGTCCCGTACCTGGCGTTCGCCGACAGCGACGACATCGTCGTGCACGACGCGTACGAACGGATGCTGGCCTCACTGGAGTCGACGGGTTCCGATCTGGTGACCGGCAACGTGTGGCGGCTGGACGAGCGGGGGCGGCAGCAGGCGTGGCAGTACCGCTGGCTGACCGGCAGCCGGCCCCGCACCCACATCACCCGCGATCCGCGTCTGCTCGCGGACCGGGTCGCCTGGAACAAGGTGTTCCGGCGCTCCTTCTGGGACCGGCACGCCTTCGCCTTCCCCGAGGGCAGGCTCTACGAGGACACCCCGGTGATGATCCCGGCGCACCACCTCGCCGGGTCCGTCGATGTGCTGCACGAGCATGTCTACTACTGGCGGGTGCGGGAGGGCTCGATCACCCGGCGGCGTACGGACGTGAAGGGCGTACGGGACCGGATCGCGGCGTGCGAGCAGGTCAGCGCGTTCCTGGCGGGCCGGGACGCGGCGCAGCGACGGGCCTACGACACCTCGTGCCTGCGCGACGACTTCGTGTACTTCATGGAGGGGCTGCCGAGGGGCGGCGCGGCGTACCGCGCGGCGTTCCTGGCCGACGCGGGCGCCTTCCTGGACCGCACGGGGGACGGCGTTCTGGCGGGGCTGCCGGTGGAGCTGCGCGTCAAGTGGCGGCTGGTGCGGGAGCGCAGGATGGACGAGCTGCTGGCCGTGCTCGCCTTCGAACGGACCAACGGCGCGGGAACGTTCGCGGTCGCAGGACTGCCGGGGCGGCGGCGGGCGGCGTACCCGGGCGTCGATGGCGCGGGCGGGCGTCTGTCCCGGACCGATCTGCCCGCGGTGGCACGGCTGTTGGACGCGTCCTGGGGCGCGGACGGAAAGCTCCGGCTGCGCGGTTACGCGTACATCCGCAACCTCGCGGCGGGGGCGGCCCGGCACTCGCTCAAGGCCGGGATGGTGCGCGCGGCCGGGGGGCGGCGGCTGCGGACCGTTCCCGTGCGGACCGTCCGGATGCCCGGGGCGACCGCCGACTCGGCGCAGGAACTGCACTGTTACGACCACTCCGGCTTCGAGATGGTTCTCGACCCGCACAGGCTGGGCTCGGGCAGCTGGCTGGTCGGGATCGTGGTCGCCGGTCACGGTACGGCCCGGCGGGTGGCCGTGCGCGCGGTGGACGCGGCCGCCGCCCACCCCCTCGTCCACGACCTGGGCGAGGGGCGGCGGGCGGTGCTCGGCTACCGGGACGGACGTCTCCGGCTGACCGTGTCGCAACTCCCCGCGCTGGCCGAGGCGCACGACGGTGGCAGCGGCAGCGGCAGCAATGAGGACAGCGGCGGGGTGGTGGAGGTGACCGGCCGGCTGTACGGGGATGCCCGCCCGACCGCCCTGCTCCTGACCCGCGACGGAGCCGGGGCGCGGGGTGCGCAAGGTGCGGCCGGGGCGCAGGATACGGCTGGAGTGCAGAGGACGGCCGAGGCGGAGTGGTCCTGTCCGGTGGTGTGCGGGGACGACGGGCGGGTGGCGGTCTTCTCGGCCCGGATTCCCCTCGCGGAACTCGCCGCCGTGCCGCCCGCGCCGCGTCCGGCCCCCCGCGAGGTCGAACCGGAATCCGGTGCGCGCTGGCGGGCCCGGCTGCTCATGGCCGACGGATCGCGGGTCCCGCTGGCCGCGGCCCCGGACCTGCCGCCTCCGGTCCTCGCCGACGCGGCGGGCGAACTGGTGCTGGACGTGAGCGGGCAGCCGTTCGTGGACGGGGCGGAATGGACGCCGGACGGCGCACTGCGGATCACGGGCACAGGAGCGGGCACAGGAGCGGGCACAGGAGCGGGCACAGGAGCAGGGATGGGAGCGGGCACAGGAGCAGGGATGGGAGCAGGGGCAGCGGAGGCGGGTACGCGGACCGGGGCCGGCACGGAAGCGGAACCCGGAACCGGCGACGCCACCACCACCCACGACGCCCTCACCCTCCGGCACGAGACCCTGCGCGAGACCGTGGCCGTGCCCCTGGAACGGCAGGCGGGCCGCTTCACCGCACGGCTCCCCGGGTCCCTCCCGGAGGGCCGGTGGGACCTGTACCTCGGCGCCGCCCCGGTACGCCTCCTGGCCTCCCTCGCCACCCGACTCCCCACCCGGAGGAGCGAGGCGGAACCGGCCCTCGAACGGCGGCACGGCGACCGGCTGACGGTGCACGCGGGTCCCGCCCTCGCCCCCGCCGAGCGGGGCGCGTACCGCCAACGCCTCCTGCGCACCACGCACTACGAGGACCGGCGCACTCTCCCGCTCCGCGACGCCGTCCTCTACGCGGGCGGCGACTCCCCGCGCGCCGTCCACACCGAACTGGTGCGCCGCGGCACCGACACCGAACACCTCTACGTCACCGGCACCGCCCCGGGACGCACCGCCCACATCCCGCCCGCCGCGCTCCCGGTCCTGGACCGCAGCGCCGACTGGTACGAGGCGCTGGCGCGGGCCCGCCGGATCGTCACGGACGGCCACCTGCCCGCCTGGTTCGAGCGGCGTCCGGGGCAGACGGTCGTCCAGACCTGGCACGGCACCCCGCTCGGCCGCTTCGGCACCGGCCTGACGGGCACCCTGTACGCCGACCACCACCACCTCGCCACCCTGCCGCAGCGCTCGTCCCAGTGGTCGGTGCTGGTCTCCCCCAGCCGCTTCGCCACCCCGCTGCTGCGCGGCTCACTGGCGTACGGGGGTGAGGTCCTGGAGGCCGGCTCGCCCGCCAACGACCTGCTGTTCTCGCCCGACCGCGACAAGACCGCCGAACGGGTCCGGCGGGGCCTCGGCATCCCGGAGGGCCACCGCGTGGTGCTGTACGCACCGACGTACCGCGATCACCTGGCCCATCCGCCGAGCGCACTCCCGGCGCATTCCCCGTGCCTGTACCGCTGGGACCCGGCGCTGGACCCGCACGCCCTGGCGCGCTCGCTCGGCGACGGGCACACGGTGCTGGTCCGCAGGCATCCGCGGGTGACGGGCAGTGTGCCGGAGGCGCCCGGCGTACGCGATGTCTCCGGGCATCCGGACACCGCCGAGCTGCTCCTGATCGCCGATGTCCTGGTCACGGACTACGCGGGCCTGATGTTCGACTTCGCGCACACCGGCCGCCCGATGCTGTTCCACACGTACGACCTGGAGCACTACCGCGACACCGTGCGCGGCTTCTGCCTGGACTTCGAGACCAGGGCCCCGGGCCCGCTGCTCGTCACGACGGACGAGGTGGCCCAGGCGCTGCGGGACACCGGGGCGCTGACGGCCCGGCACTCGGACGCGTACGAGAGCTTCCGGCGCGACTACTGCGACCTGGACGACGGCGGGGCGGCGGGCCGGGTCGCGGACCGGCTGCTCGCGGACAGGGGCTGACGCCGACGCGCACCGGCGCACCCCCGGCGGGCGGCGGCGCTGCGACAGCTTCGGGCCGCCCGCCGGACCTCACCTCATGCGCGGGTGAGCGCCGCGACCGCCGATGCGGCCAGATCGTCCAGGTACCCCTTGGGCAGGTCGCCGCGGACCACGACGAGCCGCCAGTACAGCGGTCCGACGATCAGGTCCAGGGCCCGGTCCGGATCGCTGCCCTCGGGCAGTTCGCCGCGGGCCACCGCTGCCCGGACGACGACCACGGCGACGCCCTGCTGCTGGTCGAGCAGGGCGGCCTTGATCGCACCGGAGATCTCCGGATTGCGGGCCGCCTCGACGAGCAGATCGGGAATCACCTGCGAGGCCACGGGGTGGCGCAGGGCGTACGCGCCCAGTTCGAGGACGGCGCGCACATCTCCGTACAGCGAACCGGTGTCCGGGGCGGGCAGCCCCTGGGCGGCGACGGCCGCGACCAGGTCGAGGACGAGGTGGAGCTTGGACTTCCAGCGGCGGTAGACGGCGGTCTTGCCGACACCCGCGCGCCGCGCGATGCCCTCGATGGACATCCGGGCGAATCCCACGGCGGCGAGTTCCTCGAAGACCGCGCTGCGGATGGCGTCGGTCACGTCCTCGCGCAGCACGGCGGCGCCTGCCGGGGTGCGGCGGCGGGTTCCCCGTTCGGTGGTCATGGCCCGAATGATAGTCCGTAACGACGAAACGGTTGCGTTGCGACGTGAGAGCGTCCTACTCTCAGCGTGACGACGATACGGTCCCGTCCCATCGGCCGTGCCGTCCGTCCGCACACGCTTCCTCCGTACGCCCCCTCCGAACGTTTCCTCCGCACGCCCCGTCCGCACACCCCTCGCATGTCCTTTCCGGGCCTCTCGTCCGACGCCCACCCCACGACATTCCCCGGATATTCCCGGACGTTCCCGGCCGTTCCCTCCGGCCGTTTCACCCCCCTCCGTCGAAAGCGATCGTGGTGAGCCAGACAGCAGCTCCGCCGCCCCCGGTGGACACCGCACCCACACCCGCACCCCCCGCCACTCCGCAACCGCCCGCACCGCCCGGCGCTCCCGTCTACGCACCCGGCGAACTGGCCGCGCTCGCCGCCCGGCACGGGCTCACCGTCAGCGGGGCCCGGCCGCCGCTGGGCGCGTACATCCGGCAGCTCTGGGGGCGCCGGCACTTCATCACGGCGTTCGCCACCGCCAAGCTGACCGCGCAGTACAGCCAGGCGAAACTCGGCCAGATCTGGCAGATCATGACCCCGCTGCTGAACGCGACGGTCTACTACTTCATCTTCGGCGTCCTGATGAACACGAAGCGCGGCGTCGACGACTTCGTCCCGTTCCTGGTCACCGGCGTCTTCATCTGGACCTTCACCAGCAGCTCGATCACCGCGGGCACACGGGCCATCAGCGGCAACATCGGCCTCGTCCGCGCCCTGCACTTCCCGCGCGCCTCGCTGCCCGTGGCGCTGGCCCTGCAACAGCTCCAGCAGCTCCTGTTCTCGATGGGGGCGCTGTTCCTGATCCTGCTCGTGTTCGGTCAGTACCCGCGGCCGTCCTGGCTGCTGGCGATCCCGGCGCTGGCCCTGCAGGCCGTGTTCAACACCGGGGTGTCGATGATCGTGGCGCGGCTCGCCGCCAAGACGCCGGACATCGCGCAGCTGACACCGTTCATCCTCCGTACGTGGATGTACTCCTCGGGTGTGATGTGGAGCCTGGATACCCTGCTCAAGGGCGACCGGGTCCCGCACTTCGTGCTGGTGGCGCTGGAGTACAACCCGGCGGCCGTCTACATCGACCTGATGCGGTTCGCCCTCATCGACAGCTTCGCCGGGGCGCAGCTGCCCACGCACGTCTGGGCCGTCGCGGCGGGCTGGGCGCTCGTGTGCGGAGTGGCCGGATTCGTGTACTTCTGGCAGGCGGAGGAGCAGTACGGACGTGGCTGAGACACCCGGCGCGACGAGCGCCCCCGAAGCCCCCGGCGCTTCCGGCGCTTCCGGCACAACCGCCGGCCCCGAGGCCCCTGACACCCGGGTCCCCACCGTCGTCGTCGACGGGGTCCACATCACGTACAAGGTCCACGGGGCCCGTACCGGACGGGGCAGCGCGACCTCGGCCCTGAGCCGCCTCACCTCACGCCGGCAGAGTCCCGGCGTCCGGGAGGTCCACGCCGTGAAGGGGGTCAGCTTCGCCGCGTACAAGGGCGAGGCCATCGGCCTGATCGGCTCCAACGGCTCCGGGAAGTCGACGCTCCTGAAGGCCATCGCGGGCCTGTTGCCGCCGACCGAGGGCCGGGTCCACACCCAGGGACAGCCCTCGCTGCTCGGCGTGAACGCGGCGCTGATGGGCGATCTGACCGGCGAGCGCAATGTCGTGCTCGGCGGGCTCGCGATGGGCATGACGCGCCGGCAGATCCGCGAGCGCTACGACGAGATCGTGGACTTCTCCGGCATCAACGAGAAGGGCGACTTCATCACCCTGCCGATGCGGACGTACTCCTCCGGCATGGGGGCCCGCCTGCGGTTCTCCATCGCGGCGGCCAAGAGCCACGACGTCCTGCTGATCGACGAGGCGCTGTCCACGGGCGACGCCAGGTTCCAGCGCCGCAGCAAGGACCGGATCATGGAGCTCCGCGAGTCGGCGGGCACGGTCTTCCTGGTCAGCCACAGCAACAAGTCGATCATCGAGACGTGTGACCGGGCGATCTGGCTGGAGGCGGGAACCCTCCGTATGGACGGCCCGGCGAAGCAGGTCGTCGCTGCCTACGAGAAGTTCACCAAGAAGAAGTAACCGGGCCCGTACGGCGGTCGGGGACAGGCCCGTAAGGCGGTCGGGGACGAGCCCGTAAGGCGGTCGGGGACGAGCCCGTAAGGCGGTCGGGGACGAGCCCGTAAGGCGGTCGGGGACGAGCCGGTACCCGCACTCGTCCCCGACCGCCTACGGCGTCAGCCCTACGCGTGCGTACGCAACAGCGTCCGCATGGTCCGCATGGCCACCGAGAGATTCGCCAGGTCGAACGCGTCCGAGCTCTGGATCTCGTCCAGCGTGGACCGCGACCGTGTCAGGATCGCCGCGTTCTTCTCCTCCCACGCCGTGAACCGCTCCTGGGGCGTCGAGCTCCCGTTGCCCACGCTCAGCACGTCCGCGGTCAGCGCGGCGTGCGCGGCGTACAGGTCCTCGCGGATGGAGGCACGGGCCATGGACTGCCAGCGGTCGGCCCGCGGCAGTTCGATGATCCGGTCCATCAGCTGGGTGATCCGCAGCCGGTCGGCGAGGTCGTAGTACACCTCGGCGACAGCCAGCGGCTCCTTGCCCGTGCGGTCCGCGATCGCCACGATGTCCAGCGCCGGGAAGGCCGAGGAGAACCCGGCGACCCGCAGCGCCAGCACCTCCGGGACACCCACCGAGGTGAGCTCGTCCAGGATCGACCGGTACCAGTCCAGATCGGCGCCCTTGAGCATCTTGGGCAGCTCGCTCCAGACCTGCTCGACCCCGTCCCTGAAGAACTCGATGGTCTCCGCGATCTCGACCGGCTGCGGCCGGTTGCCGAGCAGCCAGCGCGAACCGCGCTCGACGAGGCGGCGCGAGTGCAGCCGGACCTGGGTCTGGACATCCGCCGCGACCTCGTTGTCGAGCGCCTCGACGGCGTCCCACACCTGGGCCAGACCGAAGATCTCCCGGGCCGCGGCCTGCGCCCGCACGATCTCCTCGATCGATGCCCCGGTCTCTTCCCGCAACCGGTGCAGGAAGGTCGAACCACCGGTGTTCACGGTGTCGTTGACCAGGACGGTCGTGATGATCTCGCGGCGCAGGGCGTGCGCGTCCACCGCCTCGGGGAAGCGCTCGCGCAGCTGCCGCGGGAAGTAGGCGTGCACCAGCTTCTGCAGGTGCGGGTCGTCCGGCAGGCTGGTGGAGATCAGCTCGTCGGCCGCCGTGATCTTGGTGTAGGCGAGCAGCACGGCCAGCTCGGGCTGGCTCAGTCCCTTGCCGCCGTTGAGGAGTTCGCGGATCTGCCGGTCGTTCGGCAGGAACTCCAGTGCCCGGTCCAGATGTCCGTCGCGGCCCAGCCGGCGCATGAAGCGCTGGTGGGCGTGGAGCAGGGACGGGGACTGGGCGGTGGCGTTGGACAGTGCGGTGTTCTGCGCGTAGTTGTTGCGCAGCACCAGCTTGCCCACCTCGTCGGCCATCTCGGCGAGCAGCTTGTTGCGCTGCTTGACGGTCATGTCGCCGTCCCGGACCAGACCGTTGAGCAGGATCTTGATGTTCACCTCGTGGTCGGAGGTGTCCACACCGGCGCTGTTGTCGATCGCGTCGGTGTTGATCCGGCCGCCGGTGCGGGCGAACTCGATCCGGCCGAGCTGGGTGGCACCGAGGTTGCCGCCCTCGCCGACGACCTTGGCGCGCAGGTCCTCGCCATTGACCCGGATCGCGTCGTTGGCCTTGTCGCCGACGTCCGTGTTCGACTCGGACGACGCCTTGATGTACGTCCCGATGCCACCGTTCCACAGCAGGTCGACGGGGGCCTTGAGGATGGTCTGCATCAGCTCGGCGGGCGTCATCTTGGCGACGGACGAGTCGATGCCGAGCGCCTCACGGATGTGCGCGTTGAGCGGGATCGACTTCGCCGTGCGGGGGTGGACCCCGCCGCCCGCGGACAGCAGGTCCGCGCTGTAGTCGCCCCAGGAGCTGCGCGGCAGGTCGAACAGCCGGCGCCGCTCCGCGTACGAGGTGGCGGCGTCCGGCTTCGGGTCGATGAAGATGTGCCGGTGGTCGAAGGCCGCGACCAGCCGGATGTGTTCGGAGAGCAACATGCCGTTGCCGAAGACGTCACCGGACATGTCACCGACGCCGACGACCGTGAAGTCCTCGGTCTGGGTGTCGTGTCCCAGCTCGCGGAAGTGCCGCTTGACGGACTCCCAGGCACCGCGGGCGGTGATGCCCATGCCCTTGTGGTCGTAGCCGACGGAACCGCCGGAGGCGAAGGCGTCGCCGAGCCAGAAGCCGTAGGCGACGGCGATCTCGTTGGCGATGTCGGAGAAGCTCGCGGTGCCCTTGTCGGCGGCGACGACGAGGTAGGTGTCGGCCTCGTCGTGGCGGACGACATCGGCGGGCGGCACGACCTCCCCGGCCACCATGTTGTCGGTGATGTCGAGCAGCGCCGAGATGAACGTCCGGTACGAGGCGATGCCCTCGGCCAGCCAGGCGTCACGGTCGACCGCCGGGTCGGGGAGCTGCTTGGCGACGAAGCCGCCCTTGGCGCCGACCGGCACGATGACGGTGTTCTTCACCATCTGTGCCTTGACCAGGCCGAGGATCTCGGTACGGAAGTCCTCCCGCCGGTCCGACCAGCGCAGCCCGCCGCGGGCGACCTTGCCGAAGCGCAGGTGGACGCCTTCGACGCGCGGCGAGTACACCCAGATCTCGAACGCGGGGCGGGGCGCGGGCAGGTCCGGGATGACCTGCGGGTCGAACTTCATCGAGACGTACGCGTGCGGCTTGCCGCCCTCCGCCTTCTGGAAGAAGTTGGTGCGCAGCGTGGCCTTGATGACGGTGAGGAAGGACCGCAGGATCCGGTCCTCGTCGAGCGAGGCGACCTGGTCCAGGGCCCCTTCGAGCTCTTCGAGGAGCCCGTCGGTCAGCTCCGTACCGGCCCGCTGGCGCTCGGGGGACATCCGGGCCTCGAACAGCGAGACCAGCAGCCGGGTGGTGTGGACGTTGTTGCGGAGAGTGCTCTCCATG
This sequence comes from Streptomyces sp. TSRI0281, assembly GCF_001905125.1. GTDB lineage: Bacteria > Actinomycetota > Actinomycetes > Streptomycetales > Streptomycetaceae > Streptomyces. The sequence goes on from NZ_LWLE01000023.1 coordinate 588,180, forward strand.
TAGTCCTGGCTGAAGGTCGATCCGGCCTGGCGCAGGTACTTCGCGTAGGCGCGCAGCACCATCGCCTGCCGCCAGGTCAGACCGGCTCCGAGCACCAGCGCGTTGAAGCCGTCGTTCTCCGCCCGGCCCTGCCACACGGCGGCGAAGGCTTCCTGGAACCGGTCGCGGGCGTCATCGGCCAGATAGCTGCCGTTGCCCGTGGCCTGCGGCATCCGCAGCCCGAAGTCGTAGATCCAGGCGTGGGTGCGGTCCGCGCAGCGCAGCTCGTACGGACGCTCGTCGACGACCTCGACACCGAGCTGCTGGAGGGCCGGGAGGACGGCGGACAGGGAGACCTGCTCGCCGGTCCGGTAGATCTTGAAGCGGCGCTCGCCGGGGCCGGCACCGACGGGCTCGTACAGGCTGAGGGCGAAGTCCTTCTCGTTCCGCTTGAGCGCTTCGAGGTGGACCAGGTCGGCCACGGCGGCGCGCGGCGAGTGGTCGGCCTTGTAACCCTCGGGGAACGAGTGACCGTAGTGGCGCATCAGCTCGGCGGCGCGCTCCTCACCGCACTCGGCGTTCAGCGCCTCCTGGAAGCCGTCGGCCCATGAACGGGCGGCCTCGACGAGGCGGCCCTCGATGCGGTCGGCGTCGGCGTCGGTGAGGTGCGAGAGCTCGGTGCCCGGCGGGACCCGGATGACGAAGTGGAGCCGGGAGAGGATCGACTCGGTGTTCCAGGCGGTGAAGTCGACGCTGGTGCCACCCAGCTCCTCCTTGAGGATGTCGATCAGCCGGAGCCGTACACCGGTGGTGTAGCGGTCGCGCGGCAGGTAGACGATCGCGGAGTAGTAGCGGCCGTACTCGTCCTGGCGCAGGTACAGCCGCAGCCTGCGGCGCTCCTGGAGGTAGAGCACGGAGGTGACGATGGAGCGGAGCTGGTCGACGGGCGTCTGGAAGAGCTCGTCGCGCGGGTAGGTCTCCAGGATCTGGAGCAGGTCGCGGCCGTCGTGGCTGTTGTACGTGAAGCCCGCGCCCTCCAGCACCTCGGCGACCTTGCGGCGGATGACGGGCACCCGGCGCACGGACTCGGTGTAGGCGGCGGACGAGAACAGCCCGAGGAAGCGGCGCTCCCCGACGACGTTGCCGTCGGCGTCGAACTTCTTCACCCCGACGTAGTCGAGGTAGCTGGGGCGGTGCACGGTCGCGCGGCTGTTGGCCTTCGTCAGGACGAGGAGCTTGTGCTCGCGGGCCTTGGCGCGGGCGTCGGCGGGCAGCCGGTCGAAGGACGGGCTGACGGGGTGCGCCTCGTCCTCGGTGTGGTGCGGGTCGGAGCGCAGGATGCCGAGGCCGGTTCCGGGCACGGCGGCCAGGGCGTCGCTGTCCCGCAGCTCGTACTCGCGGTAGCCGAGGAAGGTGAAGTGGTCGGCCGCCAGCCAGCGCAGCAGCTCGCGGGCCTCGTCGACCTCGTCGTCGGCGAGGTCGTCCAGCGGCTCACCGGGCAGGTCGTCGGCGATCCGCAGCGCGGCGTCGCGCATCTTGTCCCAGTCCTCGACGGTCTCCCGCACGTCGGACAGGACACGCAGCAGATCTGCGGTGATCTGCTTCAGGTCGGCGCGGTCGGTCTCGCGGTCGATCTCGACGTGGATCCAGGACTCGACGAGCGCGTCGTGCGGCAGCTCGGCCTTGGCGTCCTTGGCCCCCTTGGCGTTCTTGCGGCCCTGCGCGTTCGTCGCGACACCGTTGCCCTCGGTGAGGACCTCGATGAGCTTGCCGGTGAGGTCGCGGCGGACGATGACCTGCGGGTGGATCACGACATGGATGCCGCGGCCCTGCCGGGACAGCTCATTGGTCACGGAGTCGACCAGGAACGGCATGTCGTCGGTGACGACCTCGACGACGGAGTGGCTGGAGGTCCAGCCGTTCTCCTCGACGGTCGGGGTGTGCACCCGGACGTTCGCCGTGCCCTGGGGACGGTTCTCGGCCAGCCGGTAGTGGGAAGACGCGGCGCCGAAGACATCGACCGGATCCCGGCCGCCGATGTCCTCCGGTGCGGTGTGCAGGTAGTAGCGCTGGAGGTAGGAGAGCAACATGTCCTGGCCGGGACGCTCCCCCTGGTCGGCCCCGGTGCCGGCCGAGCCGGCCCGCACCCTGGGGGTACCCCCAGGGCCACCGACACCACCGCCCGGGCTGTTGTCAGCTACCTTGGCGGCCCGTGTGAGCAGCTCGGCCTTGGCTTCGTCCAGCTTGGTCTGCATGTCCTCTGGCTCCTGTCGCGCGCCGTTGCGTGACGTAGGTGAAAAAGACGACGTAACGCCACGACGCGGGGTATCCGGTCTGGGTCGACGCTATGCCGCTGGGAGAGATGCCCGGGACCTTATTGGCCATTTTCGGCAGCGGGTCCGGGCCAGGGGCTGTTCCGCGGGCCGTGGCCGTGGCCACGACCGCCGGACATCCCCTGGGGAGATCGCGGATCGCCCGGGTGCTGTGGCACTCCGGGCGCAGGCCGGGGGCTTCGCTGCCCCCGAGGCGTATCGCGCTGATCACGGCACCAGGCTATCTCCCTCTCACCCACAACCGTCATGGGCTGTATGTGTACAAAAGATGGCCGCGAACTTTGACACTCTGGACAGTGCGCTGCGCCCTCTTGGCGAACTCCGTGCGGCGGGGCAGGCTTGCCGGTCGTACGACGCCGGCCCTTCCGGTCCTGCGATTTTGGTCCTCCGACGCCTGGGAGCCCCGCCATGGCACAGAAGATCCTGCTCGTCACCGGCGACGCCGCCGAGTCCCTGGAGGTCCTGTACCCGTACCAACGGCTGCGCGAGGAGGGGTACGAGGTCGACATCGCGGCCCCCGAGCGCAAGACGCTGCGTTTCGTGGTGCACGACTTCGAGCCCGGTTTCGACACGTACACGGAGAAGCCCGGCTACACCTGGCCGGCCGACCTGGCCTTCTCGGAGGTCGACCCCGGCGCCTATGTGGCCCTGGTGATCCCGGGCGGCCGTGCCCCGGAATACCTCCGCAACAACACCGAGCTGCGCAAGATCGTCAGCGCCTTCTTCGACGGTGGGAGGCCGGTCGCCCAGATCTGCCACGGCCCCCTGATCACGGCCGCGGCCGGCGGACTCAGCGGCCGCAGGGTCACCGCGTACCCCGCGCTGGAACCCGACATGCAGTCCGCGGGAGCGACCTTCCAGGACGCGGAGGCGGTCGTCGACGGCACGCTCGTCTCCTCCAGGGCCTGGCCGGACCACTCGGCCTGGATGCGCGAGTTCCTGAAGGTGCTCCGCGCGACGTCGGGCGCCCCGTCGGACCCGTCGGACCCGTCGGGCGCCTGAGTCCGCCCCGGCGAGGGTCTCGGCTTCCCGCTCTCCCGCCTCCCGGCCCGTTCTCCCCTCTCCCGGCCCGCTCTCCCGCCTCCCGGCCCGCTCTCCCCTCTCCCGGCCCGCTCTCCCGCCTCCCGGCCCGGGGCCCGCACCCCCGGCCGGGAGCCGCGCCCTCGGCCGGAGAACGCCCCAGCCCGAGAACACCCCCGCCGGAGAACCCCTCAGCCCGAGAACACCTCGGCCAGCGCCACCGCTTCCGCCAGGGTGTCCACCACCGGCACGCCCGCCGCCTCCAGGTTCCCCCGGCTGTGCGATCCGCCGGTGTAGAGCACCGCACGCGCACCGACATGCGCCGCGGCCACCGCGTCGTCCACCGCGTCTCCGATGACGACCGAGTGCTCGGGGGATATCCCGTCCAGCGCGGCGAAGTGCCGCTCCATGTGCTGCGCCTTGCTGCCGCCGGACGGCCCCGTACGGCCGTCGACGCGGACGAAGCGACGCTCGATGCCGTACCCGCGCACCACGGGGACCAGCTGCTCGTGCCCGTGCATGCTCAGCAGCGACTGGCTGCGGCCCGCCAGCTGCCACTGGTCGAGGAGCTGCTCGACGCCTTCGGTGAGCCCGCAGGCGGGACGCCGCTCGGCGTAGTAGCGGTGGAAACTGCCGTCCATCCGCTCCCACTCGGCCTGCGTGGGCAGCCGGCCCATGAACCGCTCGTAGAAGCGGGGTATCGGGATGCAGTACATCTCGCGGTACTGCGCCAGCGTGATCGGCTCCAGCTCGACCTCGGCGAAGGCGGCGTTCGTCGCGTGGATGACGGCCTGGATGTCGTTGAGCAGCGTGCCGTTCCAGTCCCAGACCAGATGTGTGCGGTTCTTTCCCGGTGTCGCCATACGGAAAAAATACTCGCCGGGTACGACAGTCAGGCGATGAGGTGAGGAATCTCCTGGATGCCGAACCACAGCAGCTCGTGGTCCTCCGCACCGTCCACGGTGAACTGCGCGTCGTCGTCACCGAGGTCCGCCGCCCCCAGCGCCGCCGCGGCGGCGCTCACGTCCTTCTCAGCGTCGTCGGCGTCCACATGGACGGCCGCCGCCTTCGCCAGGGCCATGGCGGAGGCGATCCGCACCTCGCCGAGGGCCGCCCCGTCCAGGCGGTGATCGGGGTCGGCGACCGCGTCCGCGTCCGGTACGTCGACGGCGACGACGACCCGTCGGCGGGGCTCGTCGGGATTGCCGGCGATCATCCGGAGCGAGGCGGAGGCGGCCCGGTTGAGCGCGGCGTACTCCAGCTCCTCGATGTCGTCGGAGACGTACCACTCACGCAGCTGAGGCGTCACCGCGTAGGCCGTCAGCGGCCCGGGGCCGACCTCGCCCGCCCTGTGCGCCGCTGCGAGACCGGAGAGGGTCAGAGGGACGTACACGCGCATGGCAGGCCGCTTTCGTAGTCGGAAACGCCTTCAGGATACGTGGACGTCCCCTTTCGGGTCCCCGTGATCGGCCTCGACCGTCCACCGGCAGCTGCCCGTCACCCCCGTCGCATGCCTTGCGGCACAAGGCGCGTGCCACTGATAGGTGAACCCGCCACCGCGCGTACCCCTCCCCCGGGCCCCTTGCGGCGCTGACGACCGTCCCCGTAGAAGATCCCCAGCAGAAGTTACCGCCCGGTATTCGACCGGGCCCGGGTTCAACGGGGGCGATGAGTATGAGCACGGACATCAGGCGACCCACCGGTCGGCGCGACCAGCGCAGGCCCGGCACCGTACCTCCGCAGCGCACGCCGCTACGGCCCCGGCAGCCGCCCCGCCCGCACCACTGGTTCGCCGAACGCCTGCTCGCGGTCCTCAGCGGCCAGCGGCCGGTGCACTGGATGCTCGGCCACACCATCGGCGACGCCTACGACCAGCTGGCCGAGCTGGCGCCGGGCGCCCCGCTGAGGGCCGCCAGGGGCAGCCGTCCCGTGGTACGCCGCTGTCGCGGTGCCCAGCCCGCCACGGGTGTCGTCGAGGCGTTCGCGAGCATCACGGCGGGCGACCGGGTCCAGGCCATGGCCTTCCGCCTGGAACAGGGCACCGACCTCCGCTGGCGCTGCGCCGCGGTGGAACTCGGCGCGGCGAGCCAGGCCGTCCGTTGAGCGCGCCCCACGGCCTCGTCCGGACGCATCCGGGGCCGGACACCACAAGGTGCCCGGCCCCGGCCGTCCTGCGCCCGGCCCCGGTACGGATCCCCGTACCGCCGGCTCAGCGCCCCGCGCTACTTCTTGCGACGACGCCCTCCGGTGCCGCCGCCCTTCTGCGCCTTGCGTCGCTCCGCACGCGTCATCCCGTCCGCCTCGGACCGCGCGCCGTCACCGTCACCGTTGGAGAAGTCGCCCTCGACGACCCCACCCTCCCCGTCCACCGTGGGAGCGGAGAAGTGCAGCCGGTCCGGCCGCTGCGGGGCGTCCAGGCCCTTGGCCCGGATCTCCGGACGGGAGACCGCCGCGACGGGCGCGTCCGCCTTGGACAGCGAGGTCGGCTCGGCCGCGTCCTGCACCGGAACCTCTTCGACCTGCTGCTCGACCTGGACCTCCAGGTTGAACAGGTAGCCGACGGACTCCTCCTTGATGCCCTCCATCATGGCGTTGAACATGTCGAAGCCCTCGCGCTGGTACTCGACCAGCGGGTCCTTCTGCGCCATGGCCCGCAGGCCGATGCCCTCCTGGAGATAGTCCATCTCGTAGAGGTGCTCACGCCACTTGCGGTCCAGGACGGACAGCACCACGCGCCGCTCCAGCTCACGCATGATGTCGGAGCCGAGCGTCTTCTCGCGCTCCGCGTACTGGTCGTGAATGTCGTCCTTGACGGACTCGGCGATGAACTCCGCGGTGACGCCGGCCAGGTCCCCGGCGGCCTCCTCCAGCTCCACGACCGTGACCTTCACCGGGTAGAGCTGCTTGAAGGCGCCCCACAGCCGGTCGAGGTCCCACTCCTCGGCGAAGCCCTCGGCGGTCTCCTGCCGGATGTAGTCGTCGATCGTGTCGTCCATGAAGTGCCGGATCTGGTCCTGGAGGTCCTCGCCCTCCAGGACACGACGGCGCTCACCGTAGATGACCTCGCGCTGCCGGTTGAGCACCTCGTCGTACTTCAGGACGTTCTTGCGCGTCTCGAAGTTCTGCTGCTCGACCTGCGACTGGGCCGACGCGATGGCCCGGGTGACCATCTTGTTCTCGATCGGCACATCGTCGGGCACATTGGCCATCGACATGACGCGCTCGACCATCTGGGCCTTGAACAGGCGCATCAGGTCATCGCCCAGCGACAGGTAGAAACGGGACTCGCCCGGGTCGCCCTGACGGCCGGAACGACCGCGCAGCTGGTTGTCGATACGGCGCGACTCGTGCCGCTCGGTGCCCAGCACGTACAGCCCGCCGAGGTCCTTGACCTCTTCGAACTCGGCCTTCACGGCCTGCTCGGCCTTCTCCATCGCGGCGGGCAGCGCGGCCGCCCACTCCTCGACGTGGTCGACCGGGTCGAGACCGCGCTGACGCAGCTCCGCCTCGGCGAGGTCGTCCGGGTTGCCGCCGAGCTTGATGTCGGTGCCTCGGCCGGCCATGTTCGTGGCGACGGTGACCGCGCCCTTGCGGCCGGCCTGGGCGACGATCGTCGCCTCCCGGTCGTGCTGCTTGGCGTTGAGGACCTCGTGCTGGACGCCCCGCTTGGAGAGCTGCTGCGAGAGGTACTCGGACTTCTCGACCGAGGTGGTGCCGACCAGGATCGGCTGGCCCTTCTCGTGCTTCTCGGCGATGTCGTCGACGACCGCGGCGAACTTCGCGACCTCGGTGCGGTAGATCAGGTCCGACTGGTCGGCGCGGACCATCGGCCGGTTCGTCGGGATCGGCACGACGCCCAGCTTGTAGATCTGGTGGAACTCGGCGGCCTCGGTCATCGCCGTACCGGTCATGCCGGAGAGCTTGCCGTAGAGGCGGAAGAAGTTCTGCAGGGTGATCGTGGCGAGGGTCTGGTTCTCGTCCTTGATGTCCACCCCTTCCTTCGCCTCGATCGCCTGGTGCATGCCCTCGTTGTAGCGGCGGCCGGCGAGGATACGGCCGGTGTGCTCGTCGACGATCATGACTTCGCCGTCGATGACGACGTAGTCCTTGTCCTTCTTGAAGAGTTCCTTGGCCTTGATGGCGTTGTTGAGGTACCCCACGAGCGGCGTGTTCACCGACTCGTAGAGGTTCTCGATGCCGAGCCAGTCCTCGACCTTCGCCACACCGGGCTCATGGATGGCGACGGTGCGCTTCTTCTCGTCGACCTCGTAGTCGCCGGTCTCCTCAAGCCCCTTCAGCGGGTTGCCCGCCTCACCGCGGGTGAGACGCGTGACCAGCTTGGCGAAGTCGCCGTACCACTTGGTGGCCTGGTCGGCGGGGCCGGAGATGATCAGCGGCGTACGGGCCTCGTCGACGAGGATCGAGTCGACCTCGTCGACGATCGCGAAGTTGTGGCCGCGCTGGACGAGCTCGTCCTGGGACCACGCCATGTTGTCGCGGAGGTAGTCGAAGCCGAACTCGTTGTTCGTGCCGTACGTGATGTCGCAGGCGTACTGCTCACGGCGCTGCGCCGGGGTCATGTTGGCGATGATGCAGCCGACCTCCAGGCCGAGGAACTTGTGCACCCGGCCCATCATCTCGGAGTCGCGCTCGGCCAAGTAGTCGTTGACCGTGATCAGGTGCACGCCCTTGCCGGAGAGCGCGTTGAGATACGCGGGCAGGGTGCCGACGAGGGTCTTGCCCTCACCGGTCTTCATCTCGGCCACGTAGCCGAGGTGCAGGGCTGCGCCGCCCATCATCTGGACGTCGTAATGGCGCTGTCCGAGGGCACGCTTGGCGGCCTCACGGACCGTCGCGAAGGCTTCGGGAAGCAGGTCGTCCAGGCTCTCGCCGTCCGCGTACCGTTCCTTGTACTCGTCGGTGAGCGCCCGCAGCTCGGCGTCGGAGAGGTTGACGAAGTCCTCTTCGATGGAGCTGACCTGGTCCGCGATGCGGTGCAGTTTGCGCAGGATCTTGCCTTCGCCTGCACGCATGAGCTTGTTGAAGACGGACACTGAGGCTGGTCTCCTTGCCGGTCGGGCCTGGCACTGGGTCGTGTAATGGACTCTGGCGCGGGCACGGCAGGTGGGCCCCACCGCAACGGCCATCGTAAGCGAGGACCCCACCGCGTCGGGAGGGCTGCCGCCGCGTTGACCTCGCAGCGCCCTTCCAGGACAACGGCCGGAAGGCACGGAAGGTGCCGGGAAGCCCCAAAAGTGCTCGCATCACACGTGCCGACTGACCAGAATCCTTCCATGGAGCCGATCACTCTCACCACGGAACGTCTGCTGCTGCGCCCCTTCGGCCGCGCGGACACGGACGGGGTGTACACCGCGTGCCAGGACCCGGACATCCAGCGCTGGACGGTCATCCCCTCCCCGTACCGGCACACGGACGCGGAACTGTTCACCGGAACGCTCTCGCCGGCCGGCTGGCGGGACGACTCGATGTACAACTTCGCGCTGGTCCGCAAGGACAGCGGGCTGCTCATCGGCGCGCTCGGCATCGACCGCCGCAGCCTGCCGGGCACGTACGAGGTGGGCTTCTGGATGGCCAGGGAGCACCGCGGTCTCGGTTACGTGACCGAGGCGGTGCTCGGCTCGGCCCGCTGGGCGTTCACCTCGCTCGCGGCGGAGCGGCTGGAGTGGCGGGCCGAGGTCGGCAACGTCGCCTCGCGCGCGACCGCGCTGCGGGCCGGGTTCCGGCTGGAGGGCGCGCAGCGCTCGGCGCTCCTGAACAAGGGGGTACGGCGCGACGCCTGGATCGCCGCGCTGCTGCCGTGCGACCTGGGGCTTCCCGGCGCCCACCCCTATCTGCCCACGAACCGCTGACCGACGGAAGGCCCGGAACCGCCGGGAAACACGGGCCACCCGCCCGTCCGCCCGGAACCCGGGCGGTCCCCCCACGGAACATCCACCGGACCCGCACTCCCGCGTTCCCATCGGACCCGCAGACTCCGTCCCCACCGGACCGCACTCCCCGTCCCAGCCGGAACCGCAGACTCCGTTCTCGCCGGAACTCAGACTCCGCTCCTGCCGGAACCCCGGATCCCGCCGTGGGTGTCAGTGCCGCCCTCTAGGGTTCGACGCATGACGCCCGTGCCGCCGCCCCCCGCAGTCGAACTCTCCGCCGACCAGGCCCGCCGGATCGCGCTGCGCGCCCAGGGGTTCCTCGGGGCCCCGGACCGCCGGGCCGGGGTGCCGGGCGTGCTGCGCCACCTCGGGGCCGTCCAGCTGGACACGATCTCGGTCCTGGCCCGCTCCCACGAGCTCATCCCGTACGCCCGTCTCGGCGCCGTCGGCCGGCGCACGGTGGAGGAGGCGTACTGGTCGGGCGGCCGCGCCTTCGAGTACTGGTCGCACGCCGCCTGCATCCTGCCGGTCGAGGAGTGGCCGCACTTCGCGTTCCGCCGCCGTGCCTACCGCTCCCGTCCGCACTGGCACCACGACCTGCCCGACGGGGTGTACGACACGGTGATCAAGCAGCTGCGCGCCGAAGGCCCGCTGACGGCGACCGAGCTGGGCGGCGCGAAGAACGGCGGCGAGTGGTGGGACTGGTCGGCGTCGAAGGTCGCGGTCGAGCGGGCGCTGATGTACGGCGAGGTGGTGTGCACCGAGCGGCGCGGCTGGAAGCGGGTCTACGACCTCGCCGAGCGGGCGATCCCGGACGCCCTGCTCCACGACGACCTGACCGATACGGAGTGCCGCCGCCGCCTGGTCGCTCTGGCGGGCCGGTCGCTGGGCGTCGGCACCCGGGCCGACATCGCGGACTACCACCGGCTCAAGGGTGAGGAGTTCGACGCCGTGGTGGCGGACTCCGGGCTGGTGCCGGTGTCGGTGGAGGGCTGGGCGAAGCCCGCCTGGGCGGACCCGGAGGCGCTGGCATCGGAGCCGCGCGGACGGCACCGGACGACGCTGTTGTCGCCGTTCGACTCCCTGGTCTGGGAGCGGGCCCGTACGGAGCGGATCTTCGGTTTCACGCACCGGCTGGAGGCGTACGTCCCCAAGCCCAAGCGCGTCCACGGCTACTTCGCGATGCCGCTGCTGGCGGGCGGGAAGCTGCAGGGCCGGGTCGACCCGGCCCGCGACGGCGACACACTGATCGCCCGGCAGGTGTCCCTGATGAGCCGCAAGGCCGTGGTGCCGATGGCCGAAGCCCTGGTGGAGGCGTCGGCATGGGTCGGCTGCACGACCGTCCGGCTGGACCGCGTCGACGCCCCGGAGCTGCGTGAACCGCTGATGGCGGAAATCGGCCAGGCGTTCTCGCGGGCATTCCGCTGACGCCGACGGCCGGGAAGATCCCGGGACTTCCTACCTGATCTCCAGGATCTTCTCCCGCATGGCATAGACCACGGCTTCCATCCGGGAGTGCAGCTGCAACTTCTCCAGAATGTTGCGGACGTGGTTCTTCACCGTGTTCTCGGAAATGAACAGCTCCTTGGCGATATCCCGGTTGTTCATCCCCGTCGCCACGAGTTTCAGGACTTCGAGTTCACGCTCGGTGAGCCGGGGAGCCGGGACGAGCCTGCGTTCGTCGGTGCGCTGGATCATCGACTTGAACTCGGTGAGGAGCTTGGACGCCATGGACGGGCTGATCTGGGACTGCCCGTCGGCCACCGCGCGGATCGCCGTGGCCACCTCGTCGGTCGAGATCTCCTTGAGGAGATATCCGGTGGCGCCCGCCTTGATCGCGTCGTAGAGGTCGGCCTCCTCATCACTGATCGTCAGCATGATGATCTTCGCGCTGGGCGCCACCTCCTTGATGGAGGTGCACGCCTCGATGCCGCCGCGTTTGGGCATCCGCACATCCATCAGCACGATGTCCGGCAGCAGGTCCGCCGCCTTGTCGACGGCCTCCGCCCCGTCACCGGCCTCGCCGACGACCTGGATGTCCTCCTCGTGCGCGAGGACGATCTCAAGGCCCCTGCGGAAGAGCGCGTGGTCATCGACCACGAGGACCCTGATGGGCTCCCTGCCGGACCCGCCGCCCGTGTCCGCACCGGTATGCGCACCGGTGTCGTCGGAATCACTCGCATCGCGTACGGGCCCGAAGGTGTTCGCCATCGTTCCTCCCCCTGAAAGCCACGGCCTGAAGTCACAAACGGTCCGCCAACGGCAGTTCACGGAACACCGATTGGCTTGGGACGCCATGCTTTCATGCCCGGACGTCGGCGCGGTGATCCTGTGGTCGCACACGGGTGCCCCTGGGGGCGCACAGACGCTCCAGGGGCACCGCGGAAGGGTGGCGTCAGCCGCCGAGCGCGCCGCCCGCGCCACCGGCCTCATCGGCGGCGAGCGGGTCGGTCCTCAGGTGAATGACACCGTAGTCGTAGGCGTGTCGCCGGTAGACGACGCTGGGTTCCTTGCTCTCCGAGTCGACGAACAGATAGAAGTCATGCCCGACCAGCTCCATCTCGTAGAGCGCCTGATCGAGCGTCATCGGTGCGGCGACGTGCGTCTTCTCGCGCATCACCAGCGGTCCCTCGCCCTGAACCTCTAGCGAACCGATCCTGGTGGTGGGTACGGGCGTCGCCGTCTCGTCGGCGACGAGTTCGCCGTCGCCGTTGAACGACGCGGCTCCCGGCACCACCTCGCCGACCTCGGCCGCAGACAGCCGGCCGCTGCCACGACGGCTGTTGCGCTTGTCGTGCTGCTTGCGCAGCCGCGCCTCCAGCTTGCCGGTGGCCAGGTCAAGCGCTGCGTAAGGGTCGCCCGCCGCTGCTTCCGCCCGGATGACCGGCCCCCGGGAGCGGAGCGTGATCTCCACCCGGTCGGAACGGTCGGCCTGACGGGGATTCGGCTCCTTGGACACCTCGACGTCGAGGCTGATCACCTTGCCGTCGAACTTCTGGATCTTGTCCAGCTTCAGCTTCTCGGCCACGTGCTTGCGGAACCGCTCGGGCACCTCGGTCTTGCGGCCCTTGACGACGATGTCCACGCAGAACTCCGTTCCCGGATCGCTCCGCCTCGACGGCGGAGCATCTCCCTTTTGCACCAGGCCCCGGTGTGCTCCGGAGCCTCGGACTCGGTGACTCGCGCCTCCTCCTCCCCCGCCGGTGAGGTCACCGCCCCACCGACTCACGTGCTTCTGAACCATCGGTGAGTTGCCTGCCCGAAACCTGGTGGTGCATTCCTTGAGATCTGGCATTAACCATTCCTCACAACCGAACATAGCCTGCCCACCACGATGTCGGCACCCGCTACTCGTCCGTACCTCCGGTCAGGGGCATTTACCCACTCACTACCTGCAACGATGCAAGATTCCTTTCAGTTCCGGTTTATTTCGAAGGCGAGCGGAGAAGCTGAGACAACCGCTGCTTGGCGCGCCCCTGAACCCCTGTTCTCCCGCGCTTCTCCGGCCGCGGTTCCGGCTGCCGTACCGGGTGCGGATCCGACCGCCCGAGCCGCCTCGGCGAGCGATGCCCCCGTCGTCATGAGGTCGTCCACCAGCACCACCCGGCCGCCCGCCAGAAGCCGCCCGGCACCGGCCACCACCTCCAGCGCGCCCGCGAGGTTCACCTGCCGCTGCCGCGCCCCGAGCCCCGCCTGATCGGCCACCGGACGCCGCTGCCGCAGCACCGCGAGCACCCGCGCGGGTGTCCCCGTACGCCGCAGTTCCCCGGCCGCCGCCAGCGCGATCCGGCGCACCGGATCATGACCGCGCGCCCCGGTGGACCGCCGCGCCGACGGTACGGGCACCAGCAGTAGGGGACCCCCGTCGCCCAGCCGGCCCGCCCCGGCCCTCACAGCACCCGCCAGAGCCCCTCCGAGTGCCCCGGCGAGCCCGAGTGCACCTCGCTCCTTGTGGGCCAGCAGCACCGCGCGTACCGCGTTCTCGTACGGGGCCGCCGCATGCACCGCGGGCAGCCCGCGAGGCTCGGGCGAGGGCCGCACCCGGCACGGCCGCGCGTCGAGCAGCGCCGCCCCGCAGTCCCCGCACAGCTCGGTACGGGGCCTGCCGCAGCCACCGCAGGCCACCGGCAGGACCAGGCCGGTGATCTCCCGCCACCACTCCCGCATGAGCCCACTGTGCCCGGCGCCCGGAGACCGGACCACCCCTGTGGACAACGCAGCCTCGGGCGAGGGGGCTGTGGACAACTCAGCCGGGGTAGACGAGCGACATGCCTCCCTTGAGCACCGTCTGCCAGTTGTCGCCGGGCGACAGCTTCACGATCCCGTCGCCCTCGGTCTCCGCCATCAGCGGAAGCAGCTCGTCGTCCGCCGCCGCGACCGCCTGAACCTGGTTCACCCCGGGCAGCACGCCCGAGGACGGCGTGGAGCCGTCCGCCTGTACGTAACGCACCTGCTGGACACCGCCGTCCTCCTTGCCGACCACCACGAGACGGCTGCGGCCCGACCAGGAGATCGCCGTCACATCCGTGAGCTGCGGTGCGGCCTGCCGCAGGTCCTCGACCGAGACCTTCGGCGCCGACGCGGGCCCGTGCCGTTCGATCCGGCCGATCTTCAGTGTCGACCGCCCGTCCTTCGACAGCAGCAGAGCGATCCGGACGCCGTCCGCCGACATCCGCAGCTCCTCGATCCGCCCGCCGTCCAGGCTCGGGACCGTCACCTCCTGCGGCTTGCCCTCGCCCTTCGCCAGCCGCAGCAGCCTCCGGCTGTCGGGATCGCGGTCGGCGACCCACAGATCGCCCCGGCCGTCCCAGCTGGGCCGCGACAGCCGGTCCTCGGCCTTCCTGCCCCTGCTGGTCACCGCCGGGCCGGCCAGTTCGCCGTCCGCGACCGTGGAGGCCACGTACAGGTTCTGGTGGTTCCCCGAGACCGCGGCGGCGTGCTGCTCGTCACGGGCCACCCCGACGGCGCTCATCACCACGGCCCCGGTCCCCAGCGGGCCGGTCACCGGCTCGGGGTCACCGCTGCCCTTGGTGTTCCCGGGTATCCGCAGGACCCGTCCCTTGTCATCGATGAAGTACTGGCTGTCGGGCGCACCGGACCCGTTGTCGGAGGCGAACTCCTCCGCCTCGTCCGCGCCCAGGGAGCACAGCCTGCCCCGGCCGCTCTCCAGTTCCACCTGCTCGACCCGCGCCGACGTCAGGTCCCGCAGGGTGAAGAGCACCTGTGCGGCCATCATGCGGCAGGCGCCCTGACCGACCTTGTCGGCCTTCTGGTTGAGCGGCACCTTCAGGACGTTCTGGTCGTCGGGCGCCAGCGACGTGACGTCCTTCCGCAGCGCCGTACCGGCGGGGAAGCGGGAGTCGACCACCGGACGCAGCCAGTTCGTCGGCCCGGCCAGAAGGGTCCGGACCGTCTGGGTCGCCGTGTCCATCCGGGTGACGGGATCGGTCCGGTTCCGTACGTACACCGGGTCGGCGACCATCGTGGACTGCCCGTTCGTCCGGCCGGAGGCGAAGTAGTACTTGTTCACGGACCGGTAGAGCCGCTTGAAGTCGGACTGGCCCAGCACCAGGCCGTCCGGCACGATGTCGATGCGCCACTCGCGCTTGCCGTCCGCCCCGTTCTCCCGGACGAGGTGCAGGGTCTGGGAGTAGTCGGTGGGCGCGAGCGGCTGGTAGGAGCTCTGCTCGTCGACCGCCGCGACCTTCTCACCGGTCAGCCGGTAGGAGGTCTCCGTGCTCCGGCGCTCCTTGTCGTGGAGCGAGGGGCCGTTCCGGTTGGGTGCCTTGGCGAGCACCGTGGTGCCCTCGCTCGGCTTCCAGGTACGGGCCGCTTCCTCGGTCAGATACTTACGGGTCGTCCGGAAGTCCGGATCGTCGCTGGTCATCGACTCCAGGAACCCGTCGACCACCTCACTGGGAGCCGCGCCCTCCCGCGGGGCCACCGCGTACACCTGCACCTGGGAATCGCCCGGCTGCGACGCGTCGACGGCCTTGACGTCCCCGGAGACCGGCATCGATCCGCACCCGGCCAGCACCACGATGCCGCAGCCGAGCAGCGCGGACATCCGCACCGCGCGCCCCTGGCCGCCCTGACGACGGTCACTGCCCACGAGTCGTGTCCTCCTGGTCGGGATCCTGCGCTTCGGTTTCGGCACCGCCGCCCGGACGCTCCCCGGCCGGGCGCGCCACGACGCGTGCGCCGCTGCCGGGCAGCGCGGCCGGATGGACGGAGACCGGAGCCCGGCGTGCGGCCACGGGGGCGCGCGCCGGCGCGGGCAGCGATGGGCGTTCCGTCGAACCGGGCTGGCTCGGTACGGACACCCGCCGGTGTTCGCTTCCGGTCACCGGCGCCGCCTCCGCGCGCTCCCGGCTTTCCCGGTTGCGCCGCGAGTCCTCCGGCTCCAGCGGTATCGGCGAACCGCGCAGCGGCTCGTCCGCCGTGCGCGGCAGGGTCAGCCGGAACTGCGAGCCGCCGCCCGGCTCGCCCCATGCCTGCAGCCAGCCTCCGTGCAGCCGGGCGTCCTCGACCGCGATCGACAGCCCCAGACCGGTACCGCCGGTCGTACGGGCCCGCGCCGGATCGGCCCGCCAGAACCGGTTGAAGACCCGGGTCGCCTCGCCGGGCTTGAGCCCCACGCCGTAGTCCCGGACCGCCACGGCCACGGCGCCCTGGGCCACGCCCATCCGCACCACGACATCCCGGCCCTCACCGTGCTCGACGGCGTTGACCACGAGATTGCGCAGTACGCGCTCGACGCGCCGGGCGTCGGCCTCCGCGATCACCGGCTGCTCGTCACCGACGACCCTGATCCGGGTGCCCTTGCGCTCGGCGAGCGGTTCGGCGCCGCCGATGACCCGGCGTACGACCGCCCGCACATCTATCGGCTCGGCCTCCAGCGCCGCCGCGCCCGCGTCGAACCGGCTGATCTCCAGCAGGTCGGCGAGCAGTGACTCGAAGCGGTCGAGCTGGTCCCCGAGCAACTCGGCGGAGCGCGCCGTCACGGGGTCGAAGTCCGCGCGCGCCTCGTGGATGACGTCGGCGGCCATGCGCACGGTCGTCAGCGGGGTCCTCAGTTCGTGCGAGACGTCCGAGACGAACCGCCGCTGCATCCTGGAGAGCTCCTCCAGCTGCTGGATCTTCAGCTGGAGGTTCTGCGCCATCTTGTTGAAGGCCTCACCGAGCCGGGCGATGTCGTCCTCGCCGGTGACCTTCATCCGTTCCTGGAGGCGGCCGGCGGAGAGCCGCTCGACGATACCGGCCGCCATCCGTACCGGCGTGACGACCTGCCGCACCACGAACCAGGCGATGGCTCCGAGCAGCACGACCACGAACAGTCCCGCGGTCGCCAGGGTCGTCTTGACCAGCGCCAGCGACTTCTCCTCCTGCGCCAGCGGGAAGAGGTAGTACAGCTCGTACGGATGGTGGTCGACGTCGTAGAGCCGCTTGCCGACGACGAGTCCGGGCTGCGGATCCTTTTCGTACGAATAGCGGATCTCGGAGTACGTCTGGAACGCGCCGGGCCCCTCGTCCACGGCCTTGCGCAGGCGCTCCGGCACGCTGGATGCCTCCACGCTGCCCGAACCGCGCGGCGCACGGCTGGTCGCGCCCTCGGTCACGGAGTCCGCGCTGAGGGCCATCACGTTGAAGGCGTTCTTGCCGCCGCTGGCGAGCTGGTCGACGAGCTCGGTGCGCCAGGAGGTGTTGGCGGTCATGCCGTCGGCGCCGTCGTCGCCCTGCCCGCCCGGGGTCAGGGGAGCGTTCGCCTTCTCCTGGGCCGCGGCGAAACCACCGGCGGCCTGGGTCTGGGCGGCCTTGGCCTTCGCGTCGAGCAGCCCGTTGCGCACCTGCCCGATCACGACGAAACCGAGCAGCAGCACCACCCCGAGGGACATCAACAGGGTGCCCGCGACCACGCGGAACTGGAGGTTGCGCCGCCACAGCCGCACGGCGGGCAGCAGCGGACGCCGCATCCACCGCATCAGCAGCCGGGGGACGGGCCCGCCGGGCGCCCGGTCCTTGAACAACCGGGCGCCCCGCGGGAAACGGCCCGACCAGGAACTCTTCCGTCCCGGACCGGCAGCCCGCCCCGCACGGACTCCCGGCTCCCCGGGCTTCGGAGCAGCGCTGCCTCGGGTCATGTCAGCTCGGTCCGGCCTTGTAACCGACGCCTCGGACGGTCACGACGATCTCCGGCCGCTCCGGGTCCTTCTCGACCTTGGAGCGGAGACGCTGGACATGCACATTCACCAGACGGGTGTCGGCGGCGTGACGGTAACCCCAGACCTGTTCCAGCAGGACCTCACGGGTGAAGACCTGCCACGGCTTGCGGGCGAGCGCGACCAGCAGGTCGAACTCCAGCGGGGTGAGGGCGATGGACTGCCCTTCCCGCTTCACCGAGTGACCGGCCACGTCGATGACCAGGTCACCGATGGTCAGCTGTTCCGGCGCGGGCTCTTCGGAACGCCGCAGACGTGCCCTGATCCGGGCAACCAACTCCTTCGGTTTGAACGGCTTGACGATGTAGTCGTCGGCCCCGGATTCCAGGCCCACCACCACATCGACGGTGTCGCTCTTGGCAGTGAGCATGACGATCGGCACACCGGACTCGGCCCTGATCAGCCTGCAGACCTCGATGCCGTCCCGTCCGGGCAGCATGAGATCCAGCAGAACCAGGTCCGGTTTGGCCTCACGAAATGCAGCAAGTGCCTTGTCGCCGTCCGCTACGAACGACGGCTCGAAACCTTCTCCACGCAGCACAATCCCGAGCATCTCGGCCAGTGCGGTGTCGTCGTCGACGACAAGGACGCGTCCCTTCATAATCGACATCATCCCATTAGCTAATCGTTACCTGCGATGACCTGGCACACAGCTCTGCCAGTCCGACCCCCGTGACCGGGGAAATTACGCCCTCCTCCGTGACGATCGCCGTGATCAATTCCGGCGGCGTGATGTCGAATGCCGGGTTGTACGCCACGGTTCCCAGGGGTGCCAGGACCACGCCACCCCCTCCTCCGTCGACCGACACGGTCCGGGAAGATGTGACCTCCGTCACTTCTCTCCCGGAACGCTGCTCGACGATGATCGATGTGCCGTCCACGGTGTCCAGATCCACGGTCGTGGTCGGAGCCACCACGATGAACGGCACATGGTGATACTTCGCGAGCACCGCCAGCGGATAGCTCCCCACCTTGTTGGCCACCGATCCGTCGGCCGCGATGCGGTCCGCCCCGATGAGTACGGCATCCACCTCCCCCGCGGCAAACAGCGAACCCGCCGCGTTGTCCGTAAGCAAGCTGTACGCCATCCCGTGGCGCGCCGCCTCGTACGCGGTCAGCCTGGCCCCCTGGAGCAGCGGGCGCGTCTCGTCCACCCAGAGCCGCCTCAGCCGGCCCTCCCGATGAGCACTCAGCACCACCGCGAACGCCGTCCCCTCACCCCCGGAGACGAGCGCCCCCGTGTTGCAATGGGTCAGCAGCCGATGCGCCCCACCCGGAAGAAGCTCTCCCAGGAGTGCCAGACCGTACCGCGCCATACGCCCGCTGGCCTCGGCGTCCTCGCGGTGCAGAGCCCGCGCCTCGGCGAGCGCCGCCGCGGCCGCCCCCTGCGGACCGGCCCCCTTCCCGACGGCCGCCCAGTACGCCCCGGCCGTACGCCGCACCCCGTAACCGAGGTTCACAGCGGTGGGCCGCGCCCGCTCCAGCATCTCCGCGGCCTCCGCCACGTCGTAGCCCCGCACGGCGGCCAGCGCCACCCCGTATCCCCCGGCGATCCCCAGGAGCGGCGCCCCCCGCACCGCCAGAGTCTGAATCGCCCGAACCAACGCGGGCACATCGGTGCACACCAGCTCGACTTCCTCGGCAGGCAGCCGCGTCTGGTCGAGGAGCACCAGAACAGCACCTTCCGGAGGCTCGTCCCAGCGGAGTACGGGAAGCGCGGGAGGCTCGATGCCCACCGGCGATTGCGCGTCCTGATCAGCCATCTGCCCAGTCTGCCCGGTGAGTCGCCCACAAATGAAGGCACGAAGGAGATACAGCGCCTGGTCCGCACGGGAGCCACGCGTGGCACGATGGCTGCCAACCTGCCGCACCGATGAGCGGACAGGACGGTGAAGGAGCCAGAATGAACGACTCTCCGGGCTGGGCGTCGCCCGGATCTGCCCCCTCCGACGGTCAGGAGACGGGTATCCCCCGGCCTTCCCCGCCCGTGGACGGAAGCGGCCCAGCAGGGCAGTGGTCCCCCGCGCAGCCGCCCCCCGGGCAGTGGTCCCCACCGAGCGGCTCGGGCAACGGCCCCGGCGCACCACCGCCCGCCCCCGGCTGGGGTGGCAGGCCCCCGGGATCCGCGTGGGGCGGACCGCCCGTCGCGGCGAAGCCCGGCGTCATCCCGCTCCGTCCGCTGAGCGTCGGTGAGATCCTCGACGGCGCCATGTCCACGATGCGCATCCACTGGCGCGCCGTCCTGGGCATCAGCCTCACCGTCTCCGTGGTCGCCCAGATCGCGGTCATCCTGATCCAGCGCTACCTCCTCCCGGAACCGGCATCCGTCGACCCGAACGCCACCGGCGCCGAAGCCCTCCGTCAGGCCACCGACTCCGCGCAGTCCACCCTGATAGCCAGCGCGCCGACCACGCTCATCACGCTGATCGCCACGCTCTTCACCACGTCGGTACTCACCGTGGTGATCAGCCGCTCCGTGCTGGGCCGCCCGGTGACCCTCTCCGACGCCTGGTCCGAAGCGCGCCCGCGGGTCCTGCGACTCCTCGGCCTCACCGTGCTGCTCGCCCTGATGAGCGCCGGGATCATGGCGGTGGGACTTCTCCCCGGCCTGCTTCTGGGCTCCGGCGCGGGAGCGGCACTCGCCTTCCTCGGCTTCGCCGCCGCATGCGTCGTGGTCCTCTGGCTGATGGTCAGCTTCACACTCGCCGCACCGGCCCTGATGCTGGAGCGGCAGACCATCCCCACCGCCCTGCGCCGGTCGGCGAAACTGGTCCGTGGCGCCTGGTGGCGCACCTTCGGCATCCTGGTACTGACCTCCCTGTTCACCGTCATCCTGGCCATGGTCATCGGCATCCCGTTCGGCATCGCCGCGCTCGCCGCCGACGGAACCGGAATCGATGACCTCCTCAACGACAGCTCCGCCGGTTTCGGCTGGCCGTTCCTCATCGTCTCGGGCGTCGGCGACGTGATCGTCTCGACGCTCACCTACCCCTTCACCGCCGGCGTGATGGCCCTCCTCTACGTGGACCAGCGCATCCGCCGGGAGGCACTCGACCTCGACCTCGCACGGGCCGCAGGCCTGCCCGGCTACGACACCGACCCCTCCAGGAGCTGATGCCGTGTCGGGGGCGGGGGGCACCACGGCGCGGCAGCACTTCATCCGGGCGGACGACATACCCGTGGACACTCCACGAATACCGGCCCGTGAAGCGGCGGAGCACGAGCTGTCCAAGCCGATGTACCACGAGAACGATCCGAACCTGCTCCAGCGCGGCCTCGACCGCTTCTGGGACTGGGTCGGCGGCCTCTTCGACGCCGCTGCCGACAGCGCACCCGGCGGCCCCGTCGGGCTCGCCGTACTCCTCCTGATCGTCCTCGGCCTGGCCGTCGCCCTGTGGTGGCGGCTGGGCACCCCGCAACGCTCCGTCCCTCCCGCCGACGCCCTCTTCGACGGCGTCGGCACACACAGCGCGGCCCAGCACCGCACCGCCGCCGAGACACACGCGGCAGCCCTCCGCTGGACCGAAGCCGTCCAGGAACGCATGCGTGCCATCGTCCGGTCCCTGGAAGAGCGCGCCCTGCTCGACCCCCGCCCCGGCCGCACCGCGGACGAGGCCGCGGCCGAAGCGGGCCGTCCACTGCCCGAGCACGCCACCCGCCTGCGAGCCGCCGCCCGGGAGTTCGACGACGTCACATACGGCGGCCGCACCGGGGACCAGCAGGCATACCTGACGCTGCGCACCCTCGATCTCGAACTCGACGACGCCAAACCCCTGCTGCCCGGCACCGCGCGAGGAGCCACCGGATGACCGCGGCCACCACCGCCTCCCCCACCTCGGCATCCCCGACCCCGCGCCAGGTCTGGAACCGCGCCCGCGGGCTGCTGCTCGGCGTCCTCATCCTCGTCATCGCCGGGATCGCCCTCGCCGCCGTGCGCTCCGGCGACCAGCACGGCGTGCTCGACCCCCGCTCCGCCGATCCCTCCGGCAGCCGTGCCACCGCCGAACTCCTCAAGGACCGCGGTATATCCGTCACCGTCGCGACCACCCTCGACGAAGCCACCACCGCGGCAGGCCCCGACACCACGCTCCTGGTCGTCCGCCCCAATCTGCTGACGCCCTCGCAGCAACGCCGCCTCCACGCCGCGGCCTCGGCCTCCGCCGGCCGCACCGTTCTGATCGCCCCCGGCCGGCCCACCATGACCGAACTGGCCCCCGGCGTACACGCCGCGTCCTCCCGCGAGGTGACCGGACGAGCACCGGCGTGCGCGCTCCCGGCCGCCCGCAGCGCCGGCAGCGTGGACATGGGTGGCATCCGCTACACGGCGGACGGCCTCGACGCCATCGCCTGCTACCCGAGCGGCGGCCTCCCCAGCCTCCTCGTCCTCAAGGAACCCCGCGACGGCGACACCGTCCTCCTCGGCTCCCCCGACTTCCTCCACAACGAGCGTCTCGCCCAACAGGGCAATGCCTCGCTCGCCCTGCAACTCCTCGGTTCCCGCCCACATCTTGTCTGGTACCTCCCCTCTCTGGCCGACCCCTCCGCCACCGAGGACGACGGACAGGCCGACAGCGGCAACGGCAACGGCAACGATGCCGGAGACGGCGACACCGGGAGCGAGAGCAGCTTCCTCGACCTGATCCCCTCCGGCTGGAGCTGGGGAACACTCCAACTCACCCTCGCCGCCGTACTCGCCGCCCTCTGGCGAGCCCGCCGCCTCGGCCCCCTGGTCACCGAACGGCTCCCCGTGGCCATTCGCGCCTCCGAGTCCGCCGAAGGCCGTGCCCGCCTCTACCGCAAGGCCAACGCCCGAGACCGAGCAGCCGCCTCACTCCGATACACGGCCCGCGGCCGCATCGCCCCCTTCATCGGGGTGTCCGCCCACGATGCGCACACCCCCGCCGTTCTGCTCCCCGCTCTCTCCGCCCGCCTCACCACCGCGGGCGACGACCGCAACACCCTGCTCTTCGGCCCGGTTCCCACCGATGACGCCGCACTCGTCCTCCTCGCCGCCCAACTAGACGCCCTCGAAAGAGAGGTACGCACTTCATGAGCGCCCCGACCCCAGAGTCCGCCAGGCCCACCGAGACCGCGGAGACTCCCACGGCCCCCGCGCTCTCCGACGACGCCCGCGCATCCCTGGAAGCCCTGCGCTCCGAGATCGCCAAGGCCGTGGTCGGTCAGGACCCGGCCGTCACCGGGCTCGTCGTCGCGCTGCTCTGCCGGGGCCACGTCCTCCTCGAAGGCGTCCCCGGTGTGGCGAAGACCCTCCTGGTCCGCGCCCTGGCCGCCTCTCTCGAACTCGACACCAAGCGTGTGCAGTTCACCCCCGACCTGATGCCGAGCGACGTCACGGGCTCCCTCGTCTACGACGCCCGCACGGCAGAGTTCTCCTTCCAGCCCGGCCCGGTCTTCACCAATCTCCTGCTCGCCGACGAAATCAACCGCACCCCTCCCAAGACCCAGGCATCCCTCCTGGAAGCCATGGAGGAACGTCAGGTCACCGTCGACGGCACGCCCCGCCCACTGCCCGACCCGTTCCTGGTCGCCGCCACACAGAACCCGGTCGAGTACGAGGGCACGTATCCGCTCCCCGAGGCCCAACTCGACCGCTTCCTGCTCAAGCTGACGGTGCCTCTGCCGTCGAGAGAGGACGAGATCAATGTCCTCACCCGCCATGCCGACGGCTTCAACCCGAGTGACCTGAAGTCAGCGGGCATACGCCCTGTCGCAGGCCCCGCCGACCTGGAAGCCGCACGCTCGGCCGTCTCCAGGACCACGATCTCCCCGGAGATCGTCGGCTATGTCGTAGATATCTGTCGTGCCACCCGTGAATCCCCCTCACTCGCCCTCGGCGTCTCCCCCCGAGGCGCCACCGCACTGCTCTCCACCGCTCGGGCCTGGGCCTGGCTGACCGGACGGGACTACGTCATCCCGGACGATGTAAAGGCCCTGGCTCTCCCCACACTCCGTCATCGCATTCACCTGCGGCCCGAAGCGGAGATGGAGGGGGTCACCCCCGACTCCGTCATCACCTCGGTGCTCGCCCACGTCCCCGTACCCCGATGAGGCGATGACCATGGCCCTCACCGGTCGAACCGCGCTGCTGGCCGCACTGGGGTCACTCCCTGTAGGCATCCTGGCCCCCAGCTGGACAGGGATGCTCGCGGTCAACGCACCGCTGTCTCTAGCAATTCTGTGCGACTACGCCCTGGCAGCGCCAGTGCGAACGCTTCGATTCACCCGATCCGGTGACACATCCGTTCGACTCGGTGACGCCGCGGACGTGCAACTCACCGTAACCAACACCTCCCGTCGGCGCCTGCGGGCCCAGCTCCGTGACGCCTGGCCGCCCAGCAGCTGGCCCACGGGCACGGAACCCTCGGCGTCCCGCCACACGTTCACGGCCCCCGCCGGTGAACGACGCCGTCTCAGCACCTTCCTCCGCCCGACCCGACGCGGTGACCGCACGGCCGAGCGCGTCACGGTCCGCTCGTACGGTCCGCTGGGTCTCGCGGCACGTCAGGGCTACCACGAGGTTCCCTGGACGGTCCGTGTGCTGCCTCCGTTCACCAGCCGCAAGCACCTGCCCTCCCGGCTCGCCCGGCTCCGCGAACTCGACGGCCGCACCAGCGTTCTCACGCGCGGCGAAGGCACAGAGTTCGACAGCCTCAGGGCCTATGTGCCGGGCGACGACACTCGCTCGATCGACTGGCGGGCCACGGCACGCCAGTCCGCCGTCGCGGTTCGCACATGGCGCCCCGAGCGGGACCGCCACATCCTCATCGTCCTCGACACGGGCAGGACATCGGCGGGCCGGGTCGGGGACATCCCTCGCCTCGATGCCGCGATGGACGCGACCCTGCTTCTCACCGCTCTC
Source organism: Streptomyces sp. TSRI0281 (assembly GCF_001905125.1). Classification (GTDB taxonomy): domain Bacteria; phylum Actinomycetota; class Actinomycetes; order Streptomycetales; family Streptomycetaceae; genus Streptomyces. The sequence continues at coordinate 612,502 of NZ_LWLE01000023.1, forward strand.
GCCACCCGTGCGGGCGATCGCGTGAACGTGCTCGCCTACGACCGCCGCGTCCGCGCCCGGGTCCAAGGCCGCACGAACACGGGCGATGTCCTCGCCTCGGTGGTCAACGCCCTGGCTCCCCTGGAACCGGAACTCGTCGAGACGGACGCCCGTGGCCTCAGCAGCGCCGCCCTGGCCGCCGCCCCCCAGCGCTCCCTGATCGTCATCCTCACGACCCTCGACGCCGCCCCCATCGAAGAGGGGCTCCTACCGGTGCTCCCTCAGCTCACCCGGCGCCACACGGTTCTGGTGGCCGCGGTCGCCGACCCGCGCATCGAAACCATGGCGCAGGCCCGGGGCACAGTGGACGCGGTGTACGAAGCTGCTGCCGGCGCACAGGCCCAGGCCGAGAGGCACCGCACGGCGGACCAGCTGCGACGCCACGGCGTCACCGTCGTCGACGCCACTCCCGAAACCCTCGCCCCCGCGCTGGCCGACGCCTACCTGGCGCTCAAGGCAGCCGGCCGACTCTGACCACGGCAAGGAAATAGCCCACCCGCACAGAAAGGTGCTCACCAGTACGGGTGGTGAACGCAGAAAAGCCCCGTACCTTGCGGTACGGGGCTTTCCCGGAAAAATTGTT
>NZ_LWLE01000024.1 GCF_001905125.1 Streptomyces sp. TSRI0281
ACAACCGCCGCCGCCTGCGCAAGCACAAGATCTTCGGCTACCTCACCCCGGCCGAGACCAGGCAGCGGCATCAACACGCCCTCGCGGCTTAACGGACGAGTGTCCAGGATCACGGGGAAACTTCATGGACGCGCTCGCCCTGTGCCACGGACACGGAAGCTACCTGCCCCGCCCCTACCAGGAGACCAGCACCCCGGCCCCGACGGACGTAGAGCTGCGCACGAACGCCTCGGACGTCGCCGACCAGCTCGTACGGCACGACCAGCAGTACGGAACCAGCACGACCGGCAACATCCCCGGCGGGCTGGAGGACGGCTGCACCGACAGCGACCGCGACGCGGTCCGCACCTACGCCCGCCGGGAGTGGATCACCCTGGAAGAAGGCATGGCCGGGCATCTGACAGCCGGGCGTGGGGATAGTGCGGCGACGGGTTCGGTCGCTCACGTCGTCCGTTCTGATGAGCTCGCGGTGGACGACGTCCTGCACGAGCGCCCGCAGGAGCCGGAGGGGACCGTCCCGCACGGTCATTTCCGGGACGGTGATCAGCAAGCCCCTCCGTCTATTCGGTGTTCTCCTTACGCTGCCAGCGGGTCCAGAGCCTGGTGGACAGCCACACGACGGCGGCGACGATGACGTTTTCGATGATGTTGTTCACGGTCATGTCTGCTGCGCCGGATCCGTTGGCCGGGCGTGCTGAGCGGCGCGGTGTTGTCGAGGGGCGGGTCACCGGGCCGCGAGGCCGAGCGGGAGGTGGGAGGTGCGCATGAAGAGACGACGGCCTCGGCACCCCGCAAGACGGCCACCACCCCGACGGCCGCGGCTGCCCCCGAGGCGCCGGTGAACACTCGCGACACGGCCTCGCCCGGCTTCCACCAGGCGCTCGCTGCGCACCAGGCCCACCGACAGACCCCGACCGGCAACGGACCCGGTCATCCAAGCCGCCCGGGAACAGCAGATCCGCAACCGCTGGCAGGAGCCGGAAGAACTGTTCGGCGACGGCCAGGCCGCACTCGCCGCACTCCAGGCCAAAGCCGCAGCGGCAGCGCCCAGTTCGAGCGACGCCGCCCGCGCCCGTGCCCTCCAGCGCCTCGCCGATGACCGGGCCGGGCTCACCACCCTCACTCCCGCCCAACCCGCACCACAACTGCGCCACACCGCCTGACCCCATCCCTACCGTCCCGAGGTGTGTCGGAGTCCACGTGGATTGCAGCAGCCGGGCACCCGCTGGATCAGGAGCAGTTCAGGGCTGTTCGCCCCAGACGGTCAGCGCGCTCTCCAGATCCCGGAGCGTCTGCTCCTTTGGGGTGTCGTACTGCTTCTCCAGAATCATGATGGTGATCCCGCAGTAGCCGGCAAGCTCGAGGACCAGGGTGAGGAAGTCTTCCTGGTCGCGGACGAAGGTGCGGCTGAGGATCGCGGCGCCCTCGCCGGCCCGGTCGTCCAGCATGCCGCAGAGCACCTGGACTACCGGCGCCGGAACGCCCTCGCGGTGCTCGCGGGCCGAGCGGTCCATCGCGTCGAGGAATTCGGCGGGCTCTGCCCGCTGCGGGCGGCGAGCTCGGCAGTCAGCCCGAACGCGGCCGTGGAGATGCCAGCGGCCAGCAGAGCCAGGCGGTCCATACACTCGGCGTCGGCGTCCGCGTAAGCGGCGTCCGCGATTAAGCGGCCGGTGGGCAGGCCGAGCAGTGACCGGGCGTCGGTGCGGTGGCTGGCGGGGTCCAGGGCTGCGCGCAGCAGTTCCATGACGGGCTCGTGAATGGCGGTGTTCATGGACGCCATGCTGCCCGCGCCAGGCCCGATGTGTGCAGGGCTTACGGAAGTTGGCGGGCACGCCCGGCAGGGAAGTCACGCGGCGCTGTTCTCGGCTTGTGTCAACGGCCTCGTAGTGCTCCCCGCGAGCGGCCAGTGATCTGCCCCGATGATGGCCAGGTGGGTGCCCCCGGTGGCGGCCAGTTATCTCCCCGCCATCGGTTGGTGGGCGATCAGCTGAAGGGCTTCACTCCCTTTCCGGTGGTGGCCTCGGTGAACCTGATCGAATCACCCTGAGTGACGGTGATGTGGGCATGGTGGAGGAGGCGGTCGACGGTCGCGGTGGCCAGGGTCTTGGGCATGATCTCGTCGAAGCCAGAGGGGTGCAGGTTGCTGGAGACGGCGATCGAGCGACGCTCGTAGGCGGCGTCGACCAGGTGGTAGAAGCCCTCGGCGGCGTCCGGCGAAACGGGCAGCAGGCCGATGTCGTCGACGATGATCAGGTCCGAGCGGACGATCTTTGCCAGGGCCCGGGCGATGGAATCGTCCGCGCGGTGGCAGCGGACCAGGGCGCCGAGGTCCTCGATGGTGAACCAGGCGACGGCCAGGCCGGCTTCAACCGCGGTCTGCCCGAGGGCCTCAGTGAAGTGGCTCTTCCCCGTGCCCGACGGGCCGCAGATGCAAGTTCTCTCGCTGGCCGACCCACTCCAGAGTCTTGAGGGCGTCCAGGTGTTTGCAACAACTCATGAAACATGATCACCGCAGGTGGATCGCCGGGCGGGCGGGTGTTTCACGAGCGACCACCTATGAAACACCCGGAGTGACGCACTCAGGCCGGTAAGCGCGGGAGTCCCCTGCGGCCGATGCTCGCCGCATCGCGCCGTATCGCGGCACGTCGGCATCGACGCTCTCCGCCTCGGCGAGCCTGTCCCGCCGGCAACGACACCACCAGGTACAGCGCCCGCGCCGAGCAGCACGGGCGTACTGGCCGTCGCCGATCGGGAAGGGTCAGTCGGAGCGGATCTGTAGAACGATGCCCGCGCCGTCGGCGGTGTCGAAGTAGGTGAACCCGCTGCCGTCGGGCCGCCTCCCTCGCAGCAGTACCTCCAGTCCCAGCTCTGTGGCCTGCTTCTCGGCCGCGTCGCAGTCGGTTACGCCGAAGCCGAGGTGGAAGACGCCCTCACCGTGCTCCTCCAGGAAGTCCCGTTGGGGGCTGCGGCCTGTTCCGGGCCGGCACAGCTGGAGTTGGACTCCGGGCAGATCGGCGTACTTGTAGGTGAGGTCGAAGAACGCCTCGCGGTCCGGTACCCGCAGGTCGTCCTCGAAGGCTTTGAGGGACGGGAAGTCGTGCCAGGGACCTACCCCCAGCGATGTGTAGTACGTGACTGCCTTGTCGAGGTCGCGCACGACGATGCAGATGTGGTGCAGCGCCTGGAACACCGGTGTATCACTCACGGAAATCAGCTCCTGTGCGGGGGTTGGGCTCGGGACTCGGGCGGACCTTGGAATCGCGTCCGGGTCCTCAGACCTGCCGCGAGCCGGAGCGAGGTGAGGAACGGTCGGCCGCTGCGGCTTGCTCCTGCCCTGCTGAGGGGTTCCACTGGAAGCCGCTGCGGGCCCTGACACCGGGCAGGAGGCGCTGGTCGGGTCCGTAGTCCTCCCGGGTATGGAAGAAGAGGGGCTCGGTGGTCTCGATGGTCCGCAGGCGTTCGGCGTAGGCGTCCAGGCGTTCCTTGCGTTCCTGTTCGGTGGCCAGGCGGGGTGCGTAGGCAATGAACGGGGGCAACGGGGTGAAGCCCAGGTAGTGGAAGACGCCGTTGTTGACCGGCCAGAGCAGGCGCTGGATGTCGCCCTCGATGCCGTCGGGTGCATAGGTGGCGGCGGAGGTGCCGGTGGTGCAGCTGATCATGGCCTTGCGGCCGAGGAAGACGCCCTTGGCGTGCTTGCGGCCTCGGCGGTAGGCGAACCCGCGGGACATGACGCGCTCGACCCAGCCCTTGAGGACGGCGGGCATGGAGAACCACCAGATCGAAAACTGGAAGATCAGCAGGTCGCACCATTCCACCTTGGCCTGTTCGGCCGCCACGTCCGCCGGGCAGATGCCTGTCTCGTACTGGTGCTCCTGTTCTATGTCGATCTGCAGGAGTTCGGGGTGGCGTCGGGTGCCGGCGAAGTCCTCGGCGTCGGGAACGGCCTTGAAGCCCAGGGCGTACAGGTCGCTGACCTGCACCTGGTGTCCCTGCGCGCGCAGGGTGGTAACCGCAGTGTCCTTCAGGGCGGTGTTGAAGGAGGCGGGGTCGGGGTGGGCGTGGACGATCAGGACCTTCACGAGGTGCTCCTGCTGTTGGTGGTGAGGGTGGGAGGTGTCGTGGTGACGGCGACCGTGTTCGCGCCGACGATCACCAGCATGGCGAGCCATGCCACCGCATCGAGGTGCTGGCCGAGCACGACGAGACCGATCAGCGCGGCGAAGACCGGGTTGACGCTCATGAATACGCCGAAGAAGTGCGTGGGAACTCGCCGCAGTGCCAGAAGATCGGCCAGAAAGGGCACGGCGGAGGACAGCACGCCGGCCGCCAGCGCGCAGGCCATGGAGGCTGCGGTGGGGGGATGCAGCCACAGCGCCAGGACGCCGACGGGAAGGTAGAGCGCACCCGAGACCGCAGCGGCGGCGGCCGAACCCTCCAGCCCGGGCAGGCGGCGGCCGACGACGCGGTTGAGCAGGATGTAGCTGCCCCAGCACACCGCGGCGAGCAGGGCCAGGGCGATGCCCAGGTAGCCGGTGGAGGGCGAGGGGCGGGCCAGGACGACCACCGCGGCCGCGGCGGCCGCCGCGCACAAGGCGTCGATGCGGCGGCGCGAGCCGGCCAGGGCCACCGTGAGCGGGCCGAGGAACTCCAGCGTGACGGCCAGCCCAAGCCCGATGCGGTCGATGGCCATGTACAGGGACAGGTTCATCGCGGCGAACACCAGCGCCAGTCCCAGGACCGGCTGCCACTGCGCCGAGGTGAACGACCGCAGCCGCGGCCTGCCGACCGCCCACAGCACTGCGGCGGCCACCCACTGGCGGACGGCCACCACTCCCACCGGGCCGATCACCGGGAAGGCGAGCGCCGCCACCGATGCTCCGGCCTGGTTGGACAGGCCGCTGCCCAGCATCAGGGCCACCCCGGCCAGGCGCTTGCCGTCCTGGCCGGTACCACCGTCGTGGGCGGCGCCGGAGGTGTGTCCGGCGCCGTCGTGAGAAATCTTCAGCACCATGCCCTCGACAGTGGGGCCCCCGCAGCGATGCGCAAAATGCATCCACCGGCCTATCGATACGCTGAGCGTATGGATAAGCAACAGTGGAGCCCTGCCGGCCTGGAGCTGAAACACCTGCGCTGTCTGGTCGCCATCATCGACACCGGCAGCTTCACCGACGCCGGCCTTGAGCTCGGCATCTCCCAGGCTGCCGTCTCCCGCAACCTGCATGCTCTGGAACAGTTCCTCGGAGTGCGGCTGCTGCACCGCACCAGCCGCACGATCGAGCCCACGTCCGCAGGCGTGCGGGCCCTCGCCCGCGCACGCATCTTGCTCGCCGGCGCCAACGACCTCGTCGCGGAAGCGACCGCCGGCCACGCCCTGCTCCACATCGGCCACGCCTGGTCCGCCTTCGGCCACCACACCACCGATTTCCAGCGGCGCTGGCACGAGAGCCACCCCGAGGTCGAACTCCGACTCGTCCGCCACAACTCCCCCACCGGCGGGCTGGCCGAAGGAATGTGCGACCTGGCTGTCGTCCGCGCCCCACTCGACCTGAAGCCCTGGTCGCACGCCCTGGTGGGTCACGAACACCGCGTCGTCGCACTCGCCTCCGACGACCCCTGGGCCCGCCGGCGCAGCATCCGCCTGGATGAAATCCCGGCCCGCACCCTTGTCATCGACCGCCGCACCGGCACCACCACCTTGAACCTGTGGCCCGAGGACGAGCGCCCGGCCGTTACCTACACCCACGACATCGACGACTGGCTCGCCGCCATCGCCACCAGCTACTGCGTCGGCCTCACTCCCCAGGCCACCGCGGCCCAGTACCGCCGCGACGGCATCGTCTACCGCCCCCTGCGCAACGCCGCCCCCGTACCCGTCCACCTCATCTGGCGCCGCCAGGATCCCCACCCCGCGACCCACGCCGCAGTCGCCCTCGCCATCGACCTCTACCGCGAGAACCCCGAGCCCCCGCGCTCGCGGAAATGACCGGATGCGAGAGTTTCGCGAGTAGCCCCGGACTGATCACGGCCCACGGGACGCCGTTTGCGAAGGTCCTTTGGAGACGCTCAGGTTGTGCGGGGTATCCCGACCGGCTGCCGCCATGGATTCGACGCGCGATCGAACCGTGTCGGCGGTGGAACGTCACACTGCCCGAACGGTGACGGTGACCGTTGCGGACGACCACGGCCCGGGGCTCGACCGCGCGGGGCCCGAGCTCAGCGTTGGTCCGGGGCGCCGAACAGCAGGGAGTCGAGGCCCCGGCGCACACCCACCGTCTCGCTCACCCGGCGCACCGCCAGCAGGGTTCCGTCGACGTAGGGATCGGGGTCGGTGCCGGGGTCGTGACGCATCACAAGTCGTTCACCGGGGCCGGCGAACACGATCTCGGTGGTGACCACGAAGCTCGGCAGCCGGATCGAGTGAATGCGGCTGCCGGCGACCTCGGTGCCGCGTGCCTCCACCGGGCCGTGCAGATCGCCCAGCGGGACGGCAGGCTCGGGTGCGCGGACCGTACCGAGCGTTTCGGCCAGTTCCCGGGAGGTACCGCTGGGCACGTCCGGCTTGGTGTCGCCGGCGTAGTCGATGATCTCCCAGTGGTTCAGGTGCTCTGCGGCCATGGTGGCGGCGCGGCGCAGTACGGCGGCCATGACGGAGAAGTTGCCGGCGGCGATGACACCCACGGAGTGCTCGTGGGCGAGCCGGTCGATTTCGGCGTAGTCGGCGGCGGTCAGGCCACTGGAGCCGACCACGACGTGGACCCCTGCCCGGACGGCGGTCAACACGTTGGCCCGGACAGCGGCCGCGCTGGTGAAGTCCACCAGCACATCCACCGGAGCAGCCCGGAGCGCTGCGGCCACCGAGTCGTGTACCGAGCCGCCGCCGCTGGAGCCGACCGCGTCCGCCAGCGTCGACCCGGCGGCCGAACGGGAGACACCGGCGGTCAGGACGAGGTCATCGGCCCGGTCAATGGCGCCGACGATGGGCGGAGCGGTCCATCCGGTGATACCGGCAAAACAGACATTGATCATGATTTTCACTGTATGCCCATGCGGCAGACGGACCCGGTAAGCCGGATGAGCGGTCAGTGAACGAAGACGAGTGAACTGGCCGTCTCCGACCACTGACAGTTGCGCGAGGTACCCGACGGGCCACGGGCACCCTCACGGCTCAGGCGGCCTGGCCGAGGCCGGCGACGCTCAGGTCCTGGTCGCGGAGCTGGGTGAAGTCGACGTCGAGTTTGGGGTCGTATGCCTCGGGCTGGATGCCGAGTTCGTGGGTGGAGTACTCGCCGAACCGTTTGATGTGCTCAGTCAGGTACGGCGAGATGTGGGCCAGGTCCTCGGGGTCGATCTGCCAGCCCTCCTCCAACAGCTGGCGGACGATCTCCGCAATGTCCAGGGCGTTGTGGAAGATCACCGCGTTCGTGAGCAGGGCGTTGAACTTCATCGCCTTCTCCTGCTCGATGGGGTCGTTGTCGGCGAGGACGCCCTGGTTGCCGAAGCCGACCCACTGGGAGAACCGGTTGAACGACTCGGTTCGTCGCGGCCGTCACCCGTCGGCGAAGCGGCGCGTCCGAGAGGTAGCGCAGCAGCTGCACGGTGCGGATCACGCGGCCGACCTCGCGGAACGCGGTGTAGGTGGAGTTCTTGTGCGAGCCCGAGCGCAGCCGCTTCAGCAGGGTCGAGGAGGAGATGGCGCTCTCACGCACGGACACGGCCACCTTCATCAGGTGCCGGAACTGGGACTCGATCAGGTCCCAGTCGATGATGTTCTTGCCCGCCTCCCCGAACAGGGAGTCGATGTGGACGTACTCGCTCCGTTTGGACGGGCGGTAGAAGCTGGAGACCACGACCGAGGAAGCCGGGGGCCGGGTCGACGAGCTCGACGACCGCGTCGAGGCCGCGGAGCGGACGGTGAAGAGGCTCACCCAGCACGTGCGGCTGCTGGAAGGCCAGATCATGGCCGCCGGGAACATCCCTCCGGCGGACCTGGACACCTTCACCAAGGACCAGCACGCCCTGGCCGCCACGATGCGGTCCGGCTGGGACGCCGCCGACGCCCTCCTCACCAGCACCGTCCGCACCCACCCCCAGAACCGGGTACAGAGCTTCCACAACGCCCAGGCCCAACACCGGGCTACCCAGGAGGAAGCCATCGGCCTGGTCGGCACACTGCTCTCCACCCCCTACAACACCCAGCCCCACGCCAAGGCCGCCACCAAGCTGCGCTCCGTCATCGCGCGCGAGGAAACCGAACGCCAGGGCCTCGCCCGGCAGGCTCCCGAGGCCCGCAAGGCCACCGCGGCCCTCGCCGCGGACCGTGCGGCCACCGCCGGCAAACAGCCGTCCATCGCCGCCGGCGAACGTGCGGAACAGCGGCTCACCCTGTCCCTTCGCAGCAGGCTGGCGCACGCTGTCAGCAGCCGTCTGCTCCTGCCCTCCTGGTTCGCCACCGTCCTCGGCCCGGCACCACCAGCACAGGACGCCGAACGCTGGCTGGAGTGCGCCACCCACGTACTGCTGTACCGCCTCACCTACCGCATCGACGACCAAGTCCTCGCCCTCGGACCCCGCCCCGACCCCGCACACCAGCGCCAGCGCCAGTGGTACGAGGAACTCCGCAAAGAACTGCGCCGCTGGTGAACCACACGTCCGCCGGGGTACTGGCGGGCCGCGCACCAGGCCGGTGACCAGCCAGTCCCAGATCAGCCGGAAGCAGTCAGGCTCCGCAGCCTGGTCGCTCGACGACATCGACCCGCTGTCCGTCTGCTACGGCATCCCCGTCCCGGACCTCGTCTCCGGCGTCGACCGCGCGATCCACTGTTTGCCCGCCCGCCGCCGCGCACCGATGCCCAGTGCCGCGCAGCTCACCATCAGCCCCTGACGGGGTAGGCATTCCCGTGGGCGTCCCGGAAGACCGGGCTGCCGGGACGCCCACGGCCTGCAGCCGTTTGCACCGCGTAGCTGTCGAGGTAGGCAGTGTCATCGGCGGCCTGGGTGATCGGTTCACCTGGGGCCGCTCCCGGCGTAAGGCGTCTGGCGCTTCCTCATACTGTTTCTCACAGAAACAGTATGAGGAAGCAGCATCTCTGGACAGGGGCCTGCGGCGATGAAGCCGTGTGGCCCCTGCGGCGGCGCACCAAGGAGGGTTGACGGGCAGAGACGCGCGCATACTGTGCGCCTGAGTAACAGTGTGGGGAAATCGTGTTCCCCATGGTGTGCGTGTGGGGCACAGTCCCGGATCAATTCCGGGACTGTGCCCCACACGGGTGTGACGGTCAGGCGGAGCGGCGCAACGGCACGACGTTGTTCCGTGCCTCCGCCCGTGGTCCCACACCGTAGTAGCGGATGTTTCCGTGGCGGGAGCCGACCCTGAGCCAGCCCGCTTCGATCAGCGGCGCAATCTTTCGCGACAGCACAGGCCGGTTCATACCGATCTCTGCTGCGATCTTCTGCACGGACTTCACGACCGCGTCGCCGCGGAAGCGTGAGGCGACCACACGGTCCGAACTGGCTGGCGGGGGAGCTCCTGCTGCCGCGATGTTCCGCAGGCCGGATCGGGCGCCGCTGGCTTCGGGCCCTGTTTCGCTGTGGTTGAGGCATCGGTCGACCAAGTGCCCCGGGCCGACGAGGCAATCCCAAGGGCAGGTCGGCCGGACCACGGACAGTAACCCACGTAGATCTCACGAGGTACGGCCTCCTGGCGCGAATCCCCGCCGGAGGCTGCCCGGCCCGGTTCGCAAAGGGCCACCGGCGATCAAGTCCCGCCCCTGCGCTGTTCCCAGGAAGACGAGTGGTGGTGTGATCGGGGGCTGAGGAACAGCGACGTCATAACGTGCGCTAAGCCCTCCAGGGGCCGATGCCGCAGAGAACAGGGCCGGCTCGTGCGTCCCGAGCCGCCCGGAACCGCAGCTCACGATGACCGATGGCACGGATAACGAAGCATTATCTGCGGCGGCCGTCACGGAGAGTACAGGCGCCGGTTTCCGGTCGAATGTTCCTCAACCCCTGACTTCTGTCTCAGAGTCGGACCGGGCCGCCCGCACGATCCGATGGTCGCTCTTCGCCATCGTCTCCGTGCTGCAGGAGTTCGGCGGTGATCTCGGTGCCGAGTGCGTACGCCGGCACGCCCGCGGTGATGAGCGCTGTCTCGGCGACGCCGATGAGGTCGGCGATGCCAGCTCCGGCGTGGAGTGCGCCCTGGGCGTGGATCCGGGCGGGGTGTGCCCGGCCAAGGGCCAGCAGCTGCCCGAAGTGGACGAGCTGCTGCACTCGAGCTCCCAGCGGATTGTCGGTCAGCACGATGTGGCGCAGTGCCGCGATCGCCTCTTCGGTCGGCAGTCGGCCGAACTCCTGGGCCAGGCGCAGCCGCTCCTGCACCCCGCCGGGAACGGTTCCGAGGGTGGAGCGGTAACGGTCGCGTATGGCCTCGGTACGGGAGGCGAGGGTGCCGTCCGTCATGACATGACCCGCGCGATCGCGGCGCGAACGGCATCCTGGGCGCCCGGGGGGAAGTCCACGGCCCCGCCGATCGCCGCGGCGGCGATCTCGGCTTCGGCGCTCTCCTCGATCGCCACCACGAGGTGGGCGGTGGCCGCCGAATCTGGACCGAACACCAAGAGTCCGTGGTTGGCCAGCAGGACTGCGGCCGTCGTCGGGCACCGTTTCAGCACATCGGCGAGACCGCGCACCGACACGTCCGATCCGCGTGGTCCCCAGGGAACCACGGGGACGTCCTCGGCCTGTCCGAAGCGCAGCATCGGCTCGGTGCGGCAGGGCAGCGGCCGGTGGGCCACGGCGAAGGCGGTCGCGGACGGCGAGTGGGTGTGGATGATCGCGCCCACATGGGGGCGGGCCTTGTACACGGCGCTGTGCATGGCGATGATCTCGGCGCTGACGGACTGCAGCTCACCTTCCAGGACCTGTCCGTCGAAACCAACGGTCGCCAGCTGTTCGGGCCGCAGGCCGCGGACGAACCCCGGCGTCAGCAGAAGGCGCTCACCGTCAAGCCTGGCGCTCAGGTTGGCGTGCCCTGAGTGGGACATCACCCCGGCCGCGAAGAGCTTCTCAGCGGCTTCCACCAGCTGGTCGGCCCGCTCTTTCCGTACGTACGTGTCGCTCATAGTGGTATCTCCAAGTGCGCTGCCCAGCGGCCGCTCGTTGGTCGCTGTCCATGTGCCGACCACTCTTCAACTTGAACTAAGGTTTAAGTCAAATGCCGGATCCGACGAGCAGCAGGAGGAGCGGAACGTGCGCATGACGATCGGCCGACTCGCCGAGATCACCGGAGTGCCCGCTTCGGCCATCCGGTACTGGGAGCGCCACGGCCTGCTGCCCGCGCCCGAGCGTAAGAGCGGCCAGCGGCGCTATCCTCCGGAGGCCGCCGAGCGGATCACGGTACTTCGCAAGTGCCAGCAGGCCGGGCTGACCCTGGTCGAGATCAACGAGTTCCAGCGGGAGCAGCCACGCAGAAAGGCAATGATCCGCGCCAAGATCAGCGAGATCGAGCAGCGCATGGTCGATCTCGACCACGCCCATCAGCTCCTGACCCATGCCCTCAAATGCAGCGAAGAGGACATCGTCAGATGCCCGAAGTTCCGAGAGCAGATGGCGGCGTGGCAGACGCCTGATCCGGCGCCGTGAACTGTGTGAGGGGCCCACGCGCGCAAGGTACGCAGGCTGCGGGGTGGCGGTGGGCGGCTTGTGACGGCCGCCGCAGATAATGCTCCGTTATCCGTGCCATCGGTCACCGTGAGCTGCGGTTCCGGGCGGCTCGGGACGCACGAACCGGCCCTGTTTTCTGCGGCATCGGCCCCTGGAGGGCTTAGCGCACGTTTGTGCGACATCCTGTGAGTTCCCCTGAACCCGGCTGAGTACCCGACCCCGTGGCCAGGGGGTTCTTTCTCTTTCGGGTGCACTGTGTCTTTGTGACGTAACTTCGGGATTCTTGAGGCGTTCTCACTTCGTCCGACCGATCCACAGTCGGGCCGAAGGCGAGGAGGCTCGGGTTGACGGCGTTGGCGGTCGTGCGGGACCTGCGTGAGCACCGGGCGCCTGCGTCGGCGGAAGAACTGGAGCGGTTCGAGACCGACGTGCTGTCCGGGTTCGTCCTCGCGCGGGCCTCGGCGGGCCTGGCGGATGGCACAATCCGCGGGGATGTCGGGCACCTGGAGCAGATCAGGACCTGGTTCGGCCGGCCGCTGTGGGACATGGAGCCGGCCGACGTTGATGCGTACTTCGGGAAGGTGCTGCGGAACTCACCCAGCGGCACCCGGCTGGCCCGGTCGCAGGCCCTGACGACGTACTTCCTGTTCCTGGAGCTGCGGCACAAGGTCGAGCTGCACCGGATGACCGGCCGGGTGGTCGAGTGCCCGATCGACGAGATGAACCGGCCGCGCGGGGCCAAGGACGCACAGCTGCGGATTCCACCGACCGGACCGGAGGTCGGGACGCTGTTCACCGGCTGGGGCGGCGCGCTGGCCACCTGCCGCAAGTTCGCCCCTACCGCCAGGAACTACACCGCCTCCAAGCTGATGTCCCAGGTCGGCCTGCGGGTCAGTGAGGCGTGCAAGCTCGACCTGACAGACATCAAGTGGGACCTGGGGCGCTTCGGCAAGCTGCACGTCCGCCATGGCAAGGGCGCCCGTGGCTCCGGCCCGCGCGAGCGGATGGTCCCGCTGATCAACGGCGCCGACCGCACGCTGCGGTGGTTCATCGAGGACGTGTGGGGCCAGTTCGACGACGACCACAGCCGCCCGGGTGCCCCGCTGTTTCCCTCCGAGCGGAAGAACGCCGACGGCTCCTCGCGCCGGGTGGGCGACGACGCTCTGCGCGGCGGGCTCAAGGACGCGGCCACAGCGCATCTGCCGGGGTGGGGCGAGAAGCTGACGCCGCATGTCCTGCGGCACTTCTGCGCGTCCCAACTCTATGAGAACGGGCTGGACTTGCTCGCAATTCAGGAAGTCTTGGGACATTCCTGGATCGCCACGACGATGCGGTACGTCCACGTCCAGCAGACCCAGGCCGAGGACGCCTGGGCCGCCGGGACCGAGCGGGCCGCGAAGCGGCTGGAAGGGCTGATCCGATGAGGTGGAACCTGCGGCTGACGGCCGCGAACAAGGGTATCTGGAAGGCGTCCGAACTCCAACAGAGCCTGGCCGAGCACGGGTTGGTGATCTCAGCGGGGAAGATGTCCGGGCTGTGGTCCGGCCAGCCGGTCTCGCTCAAGCTGGAGGACCTGGACGTCATCTGCGTCGTCCTCGGCTGCGAGATCGGTGACCTGTTGATCCCCGAGCCGGAGAAGGTCCACCGCCCCGGGCAGGCGGAGGCGACGGACCGGGCCGCGGTCGGCGCGGGAACCGCCGCAGCGAAGGTGGTCCCCAAGCGCCGGGACGGCCGGTCGCTGCCGCCGGAGTGAGCCGGTGGCACGGTTCCCGCAGGGGCTACGTCAAGCCCACCGACTCTTGTGACAGCTGCCTGGCCTGGGGAAACTTCAGCGGCCGTCTCTGCCCCACCTGCTACATGTTCGGCCGTGGCCACGACGCGGCTGGGTGCACCGGCTGCCGCCGCATCCAGCCGCTGAAGTGGACGTACTGCCGTTTGTGCTGGTGCCAGGCCCGCCTCAGCGCGCAGGCCACCGCTGGCCGGCTCGCGGACGAGACGGACGTGCGGGAGCGGCTCGCCGCCGTCCGGCACCACCAGCTGTTCTTCGTCGGGATGCATTACCGCAGACGGCCGATGCCCTCGGCCCGGCAGGGCGGAGGACGGCGGGGAGCCCCGCGCAAGCCGCCCCCGGCCCCGGCCTGGCGCCCGGATCCCGGCTGGACGCAGCCACCGTTGTTCGAGCAGATCCCCCGCGACTACAGTCGGCTCGCTCTGGCCGACGCGGACCTGGCCAGCCTCTGGCTGGCCTGGGCGAAGTACCTCGCCTACCGGATCGCCGAGGCCCGCGGCTGGGGCCGTAACATTCGCTTCGCCGTCAACCGCGGCCTGGCCCTCGTCCTCACCGGCTACGTCGAGGGCGACGTCATCCGGCACACGGAGATCTTCGCCCCCACTGCGGGCCCTGGACCTGCCGGTCGGCCACACCGTCACGGTCCTGGAGGAGATGGGGATCTTCGAAGATGACAGCGAACCCTCCTTCGAACGCTGGCTCGCCGGGAGACTGGAGGGTCTCGCACCCGGCATCCGCTCGGAGACCGAACGTTGGACCCGCGTCCTTCGTGACGGCGGCCCGCGCAGCCTCCCGCGACAGGAGGGCACCGTCTGGCTCTACCTCAACCGGGTCCGCCCGGCTCTACTGGAATGGTCGAGCCGCTACGACCATCTTCGGGAAGTGACCCGCGACGACGTCCTCACCTATATCAAGACATTGCACGGCCACCAGCGACATGACCAACTCGTCGCCCTGCGTGCACTGTTCACCTGGGCCAAGCGGAACGGGCTGATCTTCCGCAACCCCGCCAGCCGGATCAAGGTCGGGCAATACGAGTACGCCGTGCTGCAACCGCTCGTCCCCGAGCAGGTCGACCGCTCCGTCGCCGCGGCCACCACCCCAGCGACGCGGCTCATCCTTGCCCTCGCAGCGGTCCATGCCGCCCGGGTCGCCCAGATCGCCACCCTCATGCTCGACGACGTCGACCTCGGCAACCGCCGGCTGACCATCGTCGGACGTGTCCGCCCTCTGGACGACCTCACCTTGCAGCTGCTGCTGGACTGGCTGGAGCACCGGCGTCGACGGTGGCCGAACACCGCGAACCTCCACCTGCTGATCAACAACCAGACCGCCAACACCACCAGCCGGGCCAGCAACCACTGGATCAGTGCTGCGATGCGGGGACAGGACGCCACCCTGGAGAGACTCCGCGTCGACCGGCAGCTCGAAGAAGCCATGGTCAAAGGCCCTGACCCACTCCACCTCGCGGAGGTCTTCGGGCTCGACGAGAAGACCGCGATGCGCTACGCGGACTCTGCACGGGCCCTGCTGGAGCAGGCCGCCGAGCAGCCCTCGCAGTGAAACCCGCTCGACCTGGGCACCTCCTTGAAGAGATCTTTAGGCATGGAGTTCCTCTGCTACCACCGCGACCGGCCCGCCTCCCTGCCACTGCGCTACGAGCTGGGGGAAGAGCATTGGTCCTACATGGACCAGTACGCGAAGGAGATGATCGCCCGGGGCCCGACTCTCGCCGACGACGGCGACACACCCACCGGAAGCGTGCACATCCTCGACCTGCCCGATCCCGCCGCTGCCCGCGCGTTCGCCTTCGACGAGCCGAACTACCAGGCCGGTGTCTACCGGGACGTGCTGCTACGACGGTGGCGCAACACGCTGGGGCGCACCATGTGGGACTTCCCCGGCGGCCGGACCGGCGGCAACCGGTACCTGGTGATCGGCCTCGGCACGGGACAGGCCGCCGACCTCACGGTGCCACCCGACCGGGACGAGCTGATCGCCTACGGACCGCTGCTGTCCGACAACGGCGCCACCTGGCTGGGCACGGCGGCGCTGGTCCGAGCGCCGGACCCGGAGACGGCACGCACCATCCTGACCCCGGACCGGTACGCCGATATCGAGGTGCACAACTGGCAGTTCGGCGGGCGCCCGTCATAGCCGAGGACGTTCGGCCGACGTCACCGCCGAAGCCCTTCGAATCGCCCAGCAACCTCGTGTTTCCCCCGAACCCGCGGATGCATCAGCCTGACGCACACCAGTGGACCCGTGGGTTCGCGCTGAATAACCTTCAGTTTCCGCGAACTCGCGGGACTCATCGGCCTCGGGGAACATCGGTACAGCGGTTGGCGCTGAGAATGATCATGGTCGGCTAGCACACCGGCTGGGGGCTCCGCTGGGGTTCGCGGACACCGACGCCATCCTCCCAGGCGGATACCCGCTTACCCAGTGCTACTCCGGCATGTGGTCGAAGCCCATTCCGTATCGTGCCGACCAGGATGGTGGAGAGTCCTGAAGACTGCGGTCAGCCGGATCGGTCCGCTGCCGGAGGGGCGCTGGCAGGAGTCGTTGTCACGTAACGGGCTCTCGCCCAGATTCCAGCAGCGGTGAAGGCCAGCACAAGTGTCGCGGCGCCCGAGACGCCGAGGGTGAGCCGGGGGCCGAGCGCGGCGACGAGCGGCCCGCCGAGCGCGGTGCCCAGGGGAGCGGCGGTGAGCAGGGCGGCGCCGCGGGCGGCGAGGACGGTGGTCAGCCAGGCCGCGGGCGTGCGGTCCTGGAAGAGGGTGTAGGACAAGGTGGTAAAGGGGCCATAGATGAATCCGCCCAGGGCGAAGCACACGAGGGTGGTGGCCGTCGGGGCGCCGAGCCCGAAGGGCACGAGCGTAAGCCCCCATCCGGCGACGATGGCCAGGGTGACGGGCCAGACCGGGAGTTTGCGCAGGCTGCCGGCCGTCAGACTACCGAGTACCGCGCCCACGCCAAAGAGCGTCCAGTACAGCCCGAGAACACTGGACCCGGTGTCCAGGTCTTCGGTGACGTGCAGCGGGAGGGCAAGACCTCGGACCGGTGCTGGAAGGACAAGGCGCTGGGCGGGAGCACGCCGACTTGGTGCGGCCAGGCGGCGGGTGTGCGCGGTGCGGCCTGCTGCACCAGGGTGAAGCTGTCGATTGCCAGGTACCCGGTGTTGGCCAGAGCGCCCTCGCTGGCGGTGGCGGCCCCCGTACGGCTCACATGTACCGGGCCGGTGGTCTCTGGGCCGGGTCCGGTGTGGCCGGATACCGCCGTGGCGCCGTCGTTGGCAGCGGCATCGCCGGTGTCCTTGGCGGTTACCGACGGTCCAGGCGTTGCGTCTGCGGTCTCGGGACCAGCATCGGCGTCACCGTCCGGGTCGGGGCGGCGATTGGGCTATTTCACCATCGAACGGAGATCCTCCCGCATACTGAGCCGTCTCGGCCCGGTCAGCTGTAGTCGACACCCGTACTTGCGCTGCTGTCAGGCCCGTCCGCGGTGGCGTCCCCGGTTCGCTCCGCCCGAATCGCCCCGCTCCCGGCATCTTGCGGGCGTCGCACGCCGGTGGACGCCCGGCCTCCACCGGTGGCCTTGGCCTTCCCGGTATCGACCACCGCAACCCCGGCCTGTGGGTTGGCCGGGGACTGCATCAGCGCCCACACCAGGGCGGCAATACCGGTGGCGCCCTGGACTGAGGCGGCAACCAGCTGGCCGGTATCCGGGTTGTCCAGCAGCCAGAAGAACGGCGTCGACGCGGTCAATACGACCGCGACCACCATGACCGTGATCTTCCTGCTTCGCGGCATCCCCACTCGCCCCCTCTCCGCAGCCGACGAACGCGCGCCCTCAGCAGCATTGGATGAACTTCAGTGGTAGCACAGGACGCCTCTGCACAACCATCAGTTCCCCGCATCCCGGCCCGGGGAGCCTTGCGCTCGCGCTTCGGCACCAGCGCCGGGGGCGCTTGCTGTATTCCGGGAGGCCCCCCCGCGCCGGCGTGGCCCGGCAGGGAGAGGACTCCGGGGTAGACGAGATCGATCCGTGCGACGACGCAGCGCAGCAGTTGGCCGCGGCCAGGAACCGAACTGCTGCGGCGCACGTCTCCCGCACCATGATCTCAAGCGAGCGCCAAGAGCACGCGATTTCCAGCAGGCTGGTCTCGCCGTCCGCAGTGAGTGTGGATCCGTCGAAGACCAACGACTACAACAGCTTCGCCGAGGCGTACACGGCCGCAAACGAAACCAACCTGGTCAATGCCTACTACGAGCGGCCCGCGATGCTGGCCCTCGCTGGAGACGTGGCCGGCCGGCGGATCCTCGACGCCGGCTGCGGCTCGGGGGCCCTGTTTGCCGCGCTGCGCGACCGTGGCGCCATGGTGAGTGGCTTCGACACGAGTGCCGAGATGCTGGAGCTGGCTCGGCAGCGGCTCGGCGACGGTGCGGACCTGCAGGTGGCGGACCTGGGCAGCCCGCTTCCTTACGCTGATGACACGTTCGACGATGTAGCGGCGTCCCTGGTGCTGCACTACCTGGAGGACTGGGGGCCGGCGCTGGCCGAGCTGCGCCGCGTACTCAGGCCCGGCGGTCGGCTGATCGCGTCTGTCGACCATCCCTTTGCCATCAACCTCATACACCGCGAGGCCGGTCGCGAGGCCGAGTGCAACTACTTCGACACCACCAAATGGACCGTAGAATGGACCGTGGGCGGCCAGACCGCCCTGGTAAGCAGATGGAACAGGCCGCTGCACGCGATGATCGAGGCTTTCATCGGGGCCGGTTTCCGGATAACGGTCATCAGCGAGCCGGATCCTGATCCCGCCGCCCGCGAGATGTTCCCCGAAGCCATCGCGGCCGAGCCGCGCTTCCTGTGCTTCCTGTTCTTCGTCCTGCAGGCCGAGTAGCAACCAGAACAACCTGACCGCTGGGAAGCGGTCAGCTGTTCTCGTCGTCGGCCGCTTTCTCGTCGGTGCTCGGGTCACGCAGCGGGCGCAGCCCGCGGGCGGGCGGGTGAAGGCGTAGCGGCCGAGGAAGTCCAACGCGACTTCCAACGAGAGCTGACCTACGACGGGCTCCGGGCCGCCGAAGCCAAGGACAAGAAGGGCGGGCACCGCCCAGCCGTCCCAGCCGACAAGACCGACACCGTCCGCACCGCCTGGCGGACCACGGTGGCCGGGTTGTGCGGGCGGCCGGTCTCCCGCAGGCCCTGGAGGGTGTCGTTGTAGGTGTTGCGGAGCACGCCCGCGGTGAACTCCAGCTGGTCCGCCTCCAGGTGCGCCAGGTGTTCGACGATCGCGGCGCCGGTCCCTGGCCGCGTACGCGCGCATCAGGTCGAGTGCCCGCCACGCGGCCTCGTTCATCCGGGGGTCGGTGAGGTCCTGGAAGTCCTGGGTGTTCTTCATCGTGTCTCCGTGGTCGATCGGTCGGTGGTATCCGCCGCAGTGCGGGGGCGGGGCACGGTGGTCGCCGACGCCAGGTCGAGCCGCTTGTCCATGTCCAGGTGGAAGGTGCCGTACGGGTTGACGTTGGACCAGAACAGGGCGGTCGGCCGCGCCGGTCCTCGTCGGTGAGCTTCTTCGCCCACTTCGGTTCGGCCAGGACCTGTTGGAGCAGCAGGGTATTGACGTGTTCTCTGAACTTCGAGAATCGGCGGCCGCACCCGTGGTTGAAGGTCACGTCTGGCTCTCTGCGGCTGTGACGGTGCGGCTGGAGATGTCGCGGAATGCGGGAATGCCGAGGTTCACGGTTGCGGCGCGACGGTCACGTTCGGCGAGTTCGGCGAGTTCGGCGAGCTTCTGCCGGGCTCCGGCGAGACTGACTTTGAGCCCTTCGACTTCTCCGAGCCAGCCCTCTCGTTCTGCTTCGGTGATGCGGTCGAGCAGGTTGTCGCGGATCTCGACGATGCGGTCTGCCTGTCCGGGATCGGGGCGGAGAAGGCTGCATCTCAGGCAGCTGTGCTCGTGGACGCAGCTGGTTCCGTAGGAGCGTCCGCAGTCGCCCAGAGCGACCCGGGCCCTCCGCAACGACGATCCGCCGCAATGAGCGAGCTCGCACAGGGAATTGAAGCCTCCAAACAGGTCAGAAAGCTGGAGAGAACAGCGGCCGAGCGTGTTGATGGGGTGCCGTGCGACTGGCGAGAGGCGAGCGACGTCCTCGTAGCGCTCGCAGAGCTGCCCCGCTCGGTCCTCCCCCGGCCCCGTCACGTCAGCGTCGACAAGTATTCGGACCAGTTCTCGTCGGCGAGCGTGGCCCAGCGTTCGGCAGTCTTGGGGTGGATGCCGAGCAGGTCGGCGATGACCATGGGCGGCAGGTCGGCCAGGGCGTCCATCATGGCGGTGTTCCGAGCTGCACGGGCGGGCAGGCCGTGGTGTCTCAGTGTGTCGGCGAGGCCGAGGGGGTTACGCGGGCGTCCAGGGCTTTGGCCGGGCAAGAGGTACCTGCGTCCGGCCGTGGCGCTGTGCAGGGGCGTGCTGTGGCGGAGCTGATCGGCGACGGAGAGCAGGGCAATGCCGATCAGTAGTAGCTACTCAACCCGTCCCGCACGTCGGCCGGTAGGGCCGTTCCGGAATGAACTGCCGCCATTCCTCCTGGGTCAAGTCCTGGGCCAGTGTCCCGCACAGGCGGGCCGCGGTGCGGGCGGGGTCGGTGTCCCAGAGGCGGGCGGTGTGGTCGTCGCCTGCGGTGGCGAGGGTGTGGCCGTCGGGGCTGAAGGCCACCGCGCGGGCCTGCCCAGTGTGCCCGGTCAGCGTGGCGATGCGGGTGCGGTCGGTGAGGTTCCACAACATGACGGACGTGTCCGCGTTGGCCGTGGCGAGGGTGCGGCCGTCGGGGCTGAAGGCGAGGGAGAACGCAGCTCCCGCTCTGCTTGCGAGGGTGGCGCGTCTGGTGTGCCGGGTGGGGTTCCAGAGCATGACGGTCTGGTCGATGCCCGCGGAGGCGAGGGTTCTGCCGTCGGGGCTGAAGGCCACCGTGCGGACCTGTCCGGTGTGCCCGGTGAGCATGGCCTCACGGACCCAGCCGGCCGTGTCCCACAAGGTGAGGTGTCCGTCGTAGTTGGCGGTGGCGAGCATGCGCCCGTCGGGGCTGAAGGCCACCGCGTTGATGCCGCTGCCCGCCATCCCGGTGTCGGCGGTGAACCGCGCCAGGCGGGTGTGCCGTACGGCGTCCCCGATGATGACCGTCTTGTCAGCGCTCGCCGTGGCGATCGTGCGGCCGTCGGGGCTGAAGGCCACGTCCGTCACCCGCTCGGTGTGGCCGGTGAGCCGCACCGGCCGGCCGCCGTCCGCGAGGTCGAAGAGCGTGAGCACCTGGTCCTCCGGACGGGGTGGGTGGGCGGGTCCGCCTGTGGCGTCTTGGGAGACGCCTGCAGCAGTGGCCAGTACCTGGCCGTCGGGGCTGAAGGCGGCGGCCCGGATCGGGCCCGTCCCCACGGCGAGCACGGTAGGGCGGGTGCGTCGGGCCAGGTCCCACAGCGCGGTCGCGCGGTCGTTGCCGACGGTGGCCAGTGTGCGGCCGTCGGGGCTGAGGACGGCATCGTTCACTCTGTCCGCGTGCGCGTTGAGCGGGCCCTGGGTGGGGATCGTGCCGCTCTCCCCTGCTGCGGCCAGCTGGTGGCCACGCGGGTGGAAGGCGAGGCCGTAGATGTTGGTACCGTGCCCGGTGAGCGTGGCCCGTAGGGTGTGCCGTGCGGTGTCCCACAACTTGATCGTGTGGTCCTGGCCACTGCTGGCGAGGGTGTGGCCGTCGGGGCTGAAGGCGACGGTCTTGACCTCCGCGCCGTGGCCGGACAGAACGGCCACACCGGTTCTGCGGGCGATGTTCCACAGCCGCGCGGTATGGTCCTGGCCCGCCGTGGCGAGCAGTCTTCCGTCAGGGCTGAAGGCCACGGAGTCGACAGAACTGGTGTGTCCGGTCAGGCGGGCGAGCGGGCGGCCGTCCGACGTGCGCCACAGCCGTGCCGTGCGGTCCGCGCCGGACGTGGCAAGCATACTGCCGTCCGGGCCGAACCCCACAGACCACACCCGGCCGGTGTGCCCGGCCAGAGCCAGCAGCCGTCGCCCGTGTCCGGTGTCCCAGAGCAGCGTCGTGCCGGTGTCACCGGCGGCCGCCACGGTGCGGCCGTCGGGACTGAAGGCGACGGTCTTGACCGAAGCCCGGTAGCCGGAAAGCGTCGCCGTCGGGGTGCGGCGTGCCACGTCCCACAGCACGACCTTCCCGTCGTCCCCGCCGGTGGCCATCCGGCGTCCGTCCGGGCTGAAGGCCACTGCCCGCAGCCACATGGCATGAGCGGTCAGCGTCGCCAGGCGGGTGCGGCGCAGGGAATCCCACAACACGACCTTCCCGTCCCTGCCGGCACTGGCCAGTGTCCCGTCGGAGCTGTATGCCACCCTCTGACGCGGCATCGGTGTGACCGGTCAGCTCGGCCTGGTAGAAGCGGCGTGCGGACATGCTCAGCAGGGCGCCTCGCGCTTCCGGGGTCTTTGCAATGCGATACGCCTCCACGCTCAGCAACATCGCGGTGCCGGGCCGGGAGTCTGCCAGGTTCAGGGACTGGGCGGCCAGTTGGCGGGAGAGCGCGGCCTCCTGGGACCGCAGGGCGCGGTGACGCTGGTTTACTGCCATCGCCCCGAAGGCCGTGGCTAGAGTCAGCAACAGGGCCAAGCCCGCCACGAGGTAGCGCAGATGACGGGTGCGGCGGGCGGCCACGGCCCGCTCTCGGTCTTCCGCAGCGACGCTCTCGCCGAGAAAATCCCTTTCCAATGGGGTCAGTTCCTCGCGATGCCGGTCCAGCTCGACCCACTCCCGGATCACCGCCAGCCTGGTCCCCCGGTACAGCGTGCCAGGATCCCGCTCGAAGCTTTCCCAGACCGTAGCCGCTTCCGTCAGCCGCCTGTGGGTGACGAGCCCCTCGCGGTCCTCCTCGATCCACGCCCGCAGCCGGGGCCACGCGGTGATCAACGCCTCGTGGGCGAGATCGACGGTCTCCTCGTCGATGGTGACCAGACGGGCACGCGCGAGGCGTTCGAGGACCAGCGAGACAGCCGCTGTCCGGTCCGCCTCCTGCTCCGCTCCCCCTCCACCGACAGCCTCCAACTCGGCCCGGGAAACGGGGCGCCGAGTGTCCTGGGCCCCCTCACCCGGCGTGATCAGCCGCAGCAGCACCTGGCGCACCAACACGAGGTGCTCCGCCGAGAGCCGGGCGCATACCTCTTCCGCCGTCACCGCGATCGCGCCGTGGACACCGCCCGCGGCCTCGTATGCCTCCACCGAAAGAGTTCGGCCGCGACGCCTGCGCCATGTCTCCAGCATCACGTGCGACAGCAGCGGCAGACCCCCGGGCTCGCCGCGCAGCTCCTCCATCAGCCGGGCAGTCAGAGCCCGCTCAACGGTCAGACCGTGGACCTGGGCGGGACCGACGACGGCCCGACGCAGTTCGGCGGGGGGCATCGGACCGACCAGCAGGGTGGTCTCGCGCAACGCGTCGGCGAACGGCCGGTGTTCGGCGCAACGGCCGTAGAAGTCCGCGCGCACCGCGATGACGGCGCGTATCCGGCTCCCTGGGCGTCGCACCGCCGCGATCAGGCCGTCCAGGAACTCCGCGCGTTCGGCCTGGTGCTGGCAGAGCGTGAAGACATCCTCGAACTGATCGATGACGACGATGTCGCCTCCGCTCTTATCCGCACTGTCACCATGCCGAGATGCCAGCGGGGCGAGCATACGGACGGGATGCAGTCCGGGGGTACAGATCTGGATGCTGGCAGGACGCTTGTACGGTGCTGCGGTCTCCCCGGCGGCCCCTTCGTCATCGGTCTGCCGCAGCCGAGGTATCAGCCCCGCGCGCAGCAGGGAGGACTTACCACTGCCGGAAGCCCCGACAAGCGCGGCCAGGCGGCGGGTGTGTACCAAGTGCACGATGTCGTCGATCAGCTGGTCCCGTCCGAAGAACCGTTCCTGATCCTCCGGCTCGAACCGGGCA
This sequence comes from Streptomyces sp. TSRI0281, assembly GCF_001905125.1. Lineage (GTDB taxonomy): Bacteria > Actinomycetota > Actinomycetes > Streptomycetales > Streptomycetaceae > Streptomyces. The sequence goes on from NZ_LWLE01000024.1 coordinate 23,429, forward strand.
AGTCCGAGGTAGGGCGAAGGAGTGCCGTCGTCAACCGGTTGGAGATCCTCGTCCGCCGCCTCGCGCCAGCGCCGCTGCCACCTGTCGGGGCTTCCCCCACACGCGGCGGCATAGGCCAGCGCCACTTCCAGGGTCGGCAGTCTCTCACCGGCCGCCGCACGGGACAGCACACTGACCGAATAGCCGGCATGCCGGGTCATCTCTCGATAGGTCAGACCGCCTGCGTCGGCGCGCAGCTGGCGCAATTCGTGCGCGAACCGCTGCACCGGACCGGCATGCGGGTCCAGCGGCCTCTCCCGACGTCCCGCCATCGGTTCCTCTTCCAGAAGTGCCACCAAAGGACCCCAGAGCCCACATCACCCAGAAATTACCCACGTAATACCACCTCGCCCCCCCCCGGCAGATTCGGCCACTTCCCTTGAGCATCCGCCGGACCGGCCATTGTTTCGTGCGCCTGTCCCCCGTGCGCAACAATCGCCCGCCCTTGAAGACTCGGTACATCCCCGGCGTCACGTTTTCCGGACCAGGCCGGGGACAAGGCCGAACATCACAACTCCCACATGTTCGCCCTCAAGGGAAAGGAAGGACTGACATGCACAAGAAGATCGTGGCACTGGCACTCGCGGGGGGTGCAGTCATGGCGTTCGCGCTACCGGTGAGCAGCGCTCAGGCAGCGCCCGCCACCATCCCTGCAGGCCCGACCGCTGAGGCACAGGCAGCGAGCGCTCTCGCCTGCACTCGGGTCTCGAACAATGCTGCTGGCGCCTGTATTTACTACGTAGGCTGGAAGCGCTACCAGGTGAAGCTGTGGGACAACAAGTGCGACGGCCACCGCGTCTACGCCAAGTACCACTTCGAGATTCTCGGCGACCATAAGTTCGGCCCAGCAACTAAGTGCGGACACAACTACAGCCGCACATTCAGCGAGCCGGAAGCACGCTTCGGGGAAATCAAGGTCTGCATCGCGGACTGGGGGCGGGACACCTGCTCCAAGTGGGCCCCCTGGGAATAACAACCGCGCCGTCAGGCCAGCATCAGTCGAGCACTCGCGTCCCGTTCGGTCCCCCTCGTCATCTGCGCACCGGGATCCATCATCGTCATGAGCACACCATCGGGTAGGAGAACCGCTTTCTGCAGCTGGCCTGGCGAGGCAACGCATGGCAGCAGCAGGAGCAGCGGGGCCGGTGAAGGTGCGGCGGGCGGCCGCGCGGCCACGGTATGGAGCTGCCGGCAGGGGCTGGAGTGAGCAAGCGGCTACCGGTCCGTCCCGGATCCGACGTCGTCGTCCTGGTTCTCAGCACCGGCAGGTCATCGGCGGTGCGGCATGCACGGTCTCGGTCTCGGGTGAGAAGGGCCGAGGCCGGGCGCCGTCGTGTGTCTCGGGGCTATACCGCGGCCTCTCTGACGGGGGCCGGGATGGCGGCCCTCCGGTCCAGCACGAGAGTGTGCCCGGGTTCGTCTGCCGAGAGGGACCCCTCCATGGGCGACACCACAGCCCGGGTATTCTCCCGAAACCTGCTGGCTGCCGCCGACCAGATCCCCTCTCCGGCCGGCACGACGCACTCCTGTTCCGCGTCCTGGCTCCCGCCGTCGCCGGGCAGCTCCTCGCCCAGAGCATGGGCGATCGCATCCCGCTCAGCAGCCCGGTCGGTGGCAGGCATCCCAAGGAGCAGTGCTGCCGCCTGCCGAAGGAGAAGTCCGGCTCCTTCCAGTGCGGCGTGAGCCCGGCCGACCTGATGCCGGCGTCGAGTGGTACGACCACCCGCCCGGGGACTCCCCGGCGCGGCACACCCACCTGACCAGCCTCCCTGCGGAACCAGTACGACGCGCGGCGGGGCATCATCCCTCGAATTGGTCTAGTCCTCATTTGGTTCAGACCATTGACATGCCGATGACCCGGGGGCTATTCCGTAGGGCAACACCTGTGCGTCATACATCAGTTGGCGCCTTCTCACCTCTTGGATGGCCATGAGACGTATGCGTTCCCTTCGCACCGCCCTCACGGCGGCGGCCTCCGCCGTGGCAGCCCTGGCCCTGACTGCGGTCTCGGGTGCCCCTGCCCAGGCCGCGGCTCCGCTTCCCGCCCATGTCTTCGCCCCCTACTTCGAGTCGTGGACCGGCGAGAGCCCCGCCGCTCTCAGCGCCCAGTCCGGTGCGAAGCATCTGACGATGGCCTTCCTCCAGACCGCGACGGCGGGCTCCTGCACCGCCTACTGGAACGGAGACACATCGCTGCCGGTCGCCGCGGCCTCCTTCGGCACCGACATCAGGACGATCCAGGGGCGCGGCGGGGACGTCATCCCGTCCTTCGGCGGCTACACGGCGGACACCACAGGAACCGAGATCGCCGACAGCTGTTCGGACGTCGACCAGATCGCCGCCGTCTACCAGAAGGTCGTCACGACCTATGACATCCCCCGCCTCGACATGGATATCGAGGTCGACGCGCTGGACAACACCGCCGGAATCGACCGGCGCAACAAGGCGATCAAGAAGGTCCAGGACTGGGCCACCGCGGCCGGACGCACGCTGGAGATCTCGTACACCCTGCCGACCACGACCCGGGGCCTGGCTCCCAGCGGTCTCGCCGTGCTCAAGAACGCCGTGGCCAACGGCGCCCGCGTGGATGTCGTCAACCTGATGACGTTCGACTACTACGACAACGCCGCCCACGACATGGCTCAGGACACCAAGACCGCCGCCCAAGGGCTGTACGACCAGCTCGCCAAGCTCTACCCGGGCAGGACCCCGGCCCAGCTGTGGGGCATGATCGGCGTCACCGAGATGCCCGGTGTCGACGACTTCGGGCCGGCCGAGACCTTCACCCTCGCCAACGCCCGGCAGGTCTACGACTGGGCGGTCTCCAAGGGGATCAACATGATCTCCTTCTGGGCCCTCCAGCGCGACAACGGCGGCTGCCCCGGCGGCGGGGCCGCCGACAACTGCTCCGGCATCGAACAGAACACCTGGGACTTCTCCCGCATCTTCGCGCCCTTCACCAGCGGCAGCACCGCGCCGAGCGACGACTTCTCCCTGGCGGCCACTCCTTCCGCCGCGACGGTCACCGCCGGCGGCTCCGCGAGCACCACGGTGCGGACCGCGGTGACCGCGGGTGCCGCCCGGACCGTGAACCTCACGGTCAGCGGTGCGCCCGCCGGAGTCACCGCCTCTCTCAGCCCCACCTCGGTGACGGCGGGAGGGACCTCGACGCTCACGCTCACGACCACTTCGGCGGCCGTCAACGGCACTTACCAGATCGTGGTCGGCGGCGCGAGTCCCGCCGCCGCGCACTCGGCGACGTACAGCCTGACCGTCACCGGCGGCAACGGCAACCAGTGCACGGCGGCCCCCTGGTCCTCGGGCCCGGTCTACACCGGTTCGCAACAGGTGTCGCACAAGGGCCACAACTGGAGGGCGAAGTGGTGGACGACGGGCGAGGAGCCCGGCACCACCGGCGAGTGGGGCGTATGGCAGGACCTCGGCGCCTGCTGAGCCCTGCGGCCTCACCCTCACCGAGTGCCCGGCCGCGATGACCGCGACCGACCGGCCGGGGACGGCTCGTCGTCCTCGGCCCCACGGTCTCCCAGAACGGGTGCGTCGACACCGTGGTGGAGAGCTCCAGCAGCCTCGCCCGGTAGTCGGCGATCCGCTGCGCCTGCTCACGAAGTGGGCCCGTGCGACCTTGTCGGATCCTGACCTTCTGTGGGATCTCCCGGTCACGTCTCGGCAGCTTGATAGGAGTTGGCCAGCCCGTGGCGGGCGCGACGGGAATCGGCGCTGCGTGAACGCCACGGAGGCGACCGGTGACCCGACGGACCGTGCGCCGTAGAACCGTACAGGCTGAAACCACCGGCCACAGCGGCCTGCCCTTCCCCCGACCGACAGGTCCGCCTCCTTCGGATCTCCGCGGCCAGGCCAACGGCGAGCCGGCCGACAGCTGCACTTCACCCTCTCTGACCGGAACCAGGGCCAGGCGCTGAGACCCAGCCTGGTGGCGGTGCCCGCGTGCGACCCTGCGCTGGCCCCGGTGGTCTCACCTCGAAGCCGATGCCACCACCGGGACACAGGTCGCCGCCCTGCCACCCGTCACGACGTGGGGGCGGGTCCTCGCGACCGGCCAGGCATACAGCCGCCCCGCACACCACAAAGTCGGCATCAAACCCCGTCGTAGGAGCGGCACTGACACCGCTGGCAGTGCTCCGTAGTCTGCTCTGACACAGGACGGCGTGATCTTTGGCGGGAGACCCTGATGACAGGTAGCAGCAGGTCCAGCACGGACATCGGCGGCGGCCATATCGGACTGGTCGTCACGATCATTGCCTTGGTCGTCATTGCCAGTCTCTCCGGCCCTCGCTGGACCTTGATCGTCGCGGGGTGCTTCACCGCCTGGTTCATCCTCGCACTGACCATCATCCGCATCAGGGGCGGCAGCGAAGCCGTTCGGCGGGCATACGTCGCCACTTTCGGATGGGGCGACTACGTCACTCCCTGATGGAGTTAAACGGCAAGCTGAGCGGCCCCGGATCCGTCGTGGGGAACTCCCTGCCTGGATCGCGAGACTGATCAGCCCCTGGGCCAGTACCGTGTCCCCCGGCCAGGTCCGGTTCACACCCGATGAGCTCTTCACCCTGGCCTCCCGTACCCCGGATCAGCGCTCTGGGCCGGGGTACAGCCGTGTCCTCCCCCAGGCCGTCAGTGCGGTCCGACGGGCCCTGACCTCGGATTTTGGACACCGGAGACACTTGGATCTTGATGGTCCAGGAGAACGGAGTCCCCGTGGGGATGAAGCACTACCCCGCCGAGTTCAAGGCGGACGCGGTCGCGTTGTACCGGTCGAGGCCGGGAGCGACGATCAAGTCCGTCGCCGGCGATCTCGGGGTGAACACCGGGACGCTCCGGAACTGGATCCGGGCCGCGGACGGGCGCCGCCCCGGCGCCCGCTCCGCACCGCCGTCCGCTCCGCACCGCCGTCCGCTTCGCAGACCGGCGTCGACGACGTTCAGGCAGAGCTGGCCGCGGCCCGCAAGAGGATCCGTGAGCTGGAGGAAGAACGGGACATCCTCCGCAAGGCGGCCCGGTATTTCGCGACGGAGACGCGCTGGTGAACCGCTGCCAGTTCGTTGAAGATCACCAGCGCCGCCACGCCGTGAAGCGGCTCTGCGACATCCTCGGCCTCTCCCGCTCGACCTTCTACTACTGGCACCGCACCGCGGCAGCACGAACGGCCAGGCAGACCGTCGAAGCCGGGCTCGCTGCCCCGATACGCAAGGTCCACCAGGAATCCGACGGTACCTACGGAGCCCCCGGAATCAGCGCCGAGCTTCGCGACGAGGGCGGCCCGACGGTCAACCACAAGCGCGTCGCCAGGATCATGCGGACCATCGGACTCGAGGGAGTCCGTCTGCGGCGCCGGCACCGCACCACCGTGGACCAGGCGGCGCCGAAGGCGCCGGATCTGATCTGCCGTGACTTCACCGCGGCCGCGGTGAACACGAAGTACGTCGGCGACATCACATACCTGCCGGTCAGCGGCGCGAAGCCGCTCTACCTCGCGACCGTCATCGACCTCGCCTCACGCCGGCCGGCCGGATGGGCCATCGCCGACCACATGCGGACAGAACTCGTCACCGATGCCCTGGCGGCAGCCGAGCGGACCTGCGGAAGCCCGGCCGGAGCGGTCATGCACACCGATCACGGCTCGCAATACACGAGTACGGCCTTGGCTGAAATCTGCAGGTCAGCATAGGTCCGGCAGAGCATGGGCGAGGTCGGCTCCAGCGCGGACAACGCCGCCGCGGAAAGCTTCAACGCCGCCTTCAAGAGGGAGACCCTCAAAGGCCGCAAGGCCTGGTCGAACGAGCGCGAGGCCAGGCTCGACGCCTTCCGTCGGCTGATCCGCTACAACACCCGACGCCAGCACTCTCGCCCCGGCCAGCGGTCCCCGATCGCCTACGAGAACGACCTCCGACCAGCAGCAACTACCCTGACCCAAGCCGCATAGACGTGTTCAGCATCTGGGGTCAAGGCCCTACTTCGGGTAGAGCGAGTCGAAGCCGTCGGTGTTGAAGTTGTGGATCACATCGCGGACCCGGTCGTCGCTGCTGAACGACACCTCGGCGATCTTTGCCAGGGGCATCCCCTACGCGGACAGCAGAACCATCTGGGCCCGCCGCCAGGTCACCATCGACCCGGTGCCCCTGCGGATGATCCGCAGCAGCCGCCGGCCCTCGTCATCGTCGATCTCCCGGACCTGCACTCGTTCAGCCACGTGATCATTCTGGCCGTCCGGTTGCCGCGCCGGGCGACACCGGCCTGTTGACCGGAGCACGGGAGGACACGCCGGGCGGTAGCGCATCCCCGCTCGGGCGTCGACGGCTTCTACGACTGGGCGGTGGCGTCGGACCGCCGCTTTGCCAGGATGCGCCGGTTCCCGCCCGGAGCCGGCCGGGTGGTCAGTCCAGTGCGGGGTGTGTGCGGCGTGCGGTGTGTGCGGGCTGCCCGACTGCGGCGTACCAGACCAGGGCCGCACATATGAAGGCCGTCGCCGCGGAGACCAGTGACCTTGTGAGGGTGTCGTTCCGTGCGCCGGAAACGAGGGCGACGGCCAGTGCCAGCGTCAGGGTGATGACGGGCAGCGCACGGGGGCTCCGCGTGGCGCCTGGCACGGCGGCCGGCGGCAGCAGCCAGGTTGCGAGGCCGTAACAGGCACAGGCCAACAGTGTGGCTCCCAGCACTTCGCTGGGCCGGTGGCCGCCCATGGTCGCGCTGGCGGCGGCGATGCAGGCGAGCCACAGCACACCGGCCGTGGCGACGTAGGGGCGGATGCGGGGGGAAACCACGAGGACGGCGGCGAGGGTCAGCGCGGCGGGGATGGCCGTGTGCCCGCTGGGGAAACCCTGATCAAGGAGATTCTCCGGCGCGCCCACCAGATCGGGGCGGGGCAGGATGGTCGATTTGAGCACCTCCTTGCCTCCGGTCGTGAGAATGACGACCCCGAGCGCCGCGCACCCCTGCCGCCAGCACCGCCGCACCAGGGTGAGGACCACAATGACGGCCAGGCCCACCATCAGGGTGGGCTTGGCGCTCAATTCCATCGGCGGCAGGGGCGTCGAGCCGTAGACCGCTCCTGACAGGGGGTAGATCCATGCTTCTTCGCCGCCCTGTTTACCGAGATCAAACAGGGCGTTCTCGGCTCGTTGCCCCCACGGGGTGCAGATGGCGAGCAGGTAGACCGTCAGGAACCCCAGGGTGTACAGCAGAGCCGGCATCCACGGCCGTGTCGTACGCGACGGGCTGGGGTCGTCGGGGGCCTGCCTTGAGGCCCCCGGACGGTGCGCGGGCAGGGACTGAGAATCGTGCTGAGTCATCGCTCTGTTTCTTCCGTTGGGGGAGTTCGGTCACGCACGTCTTCCGGCACGACGTGGGCCGCCGGGCTCGGCCGGCCCACCGGGGGTCCGCTCCTATTCGGCGAGTGCCTGCCCCTGTCGGCGCTGGGCGGCGATCGCCAGGGCGGGGAGGGGTGCGATCAGCAGGATGAGGACGACCAGGTCCGGAAAGGACTGCATGAACGCGTCCGGCCGGACGACGATCGCCTGCATGCGGACGATCGCGAACGCCGCGACGGGGATCAGCCACCGGTGGTCGCCGGTGGCGGCCGTCGCCACCCACGCGGCGATCAGCGCGGTGGCTTCGAGGACGAACAAGCCGCGCTGGAAAGCCGGACTGACGTAGATGATGTGCAGGCTCCCGGCAATGAACATGGCGAGTACGACGGGGGCCAGCCAGCGGTACGAGCGGCGTCGCAGACGGCTGGGACGGCAGAGCGCCAGCACGGCGCACGCGGCGCACAGTGCCCCCGACAGCACCAGGTCACGGGCCGTTATCGGGGCGCCAAGACCGTAGTAGCCCAGGCCCGCCTTGCCCTCGTCGCCGAAGAGGGTGCGGCCGTGGGACGTGGCGCCGGCCCAGATCATGGCTGCCGCGGCCGGCAGCGCGATCCACGGTCTGCCGCGCAGCAGGGCGATCAGGCAGCCCAGCGGGAGCAGCCCGTAGGGCAGCAGCCGTATCCGCGTGGGTCCTTCGGCCCACGGGTACCAGCCGGAGAAGTGGAAGGCGATGGCGTGCTGTCCGGGGTCGATGTGCAGTGCCCAGTGCCACACATCCTGCAAGTACGGAACCAGCGCCAGCGCGGCGAGGGCCAGGGCGGCCAGATGGATGCCGTCCAACCACCACGGCCGGGCCGTGTCGTCGACGACGGCACGGCCGCGGGCCTGCACCCCGGCGCGCACCAGGGCGGCAACTTCCCGCGGCGGGGGCCAGGAGCGGCCGGGATACGCCTCGGACAGGCAGGCCAGCACCTCCTCTCCCTGCCGGGAACGGTAGGGCTCGGGATAGGCCGCAAGCAGCAGACGATTCATGCCGGGGCCGCTCCGGCATCCCGCGAGTGTCCGATGACGACGGCCGCCGCCTGCTGCATCCGCAGCGCCTCCCGGCCGAGCGCCTCGGTGCCGTGCTCGGTGAGCCGGTAGTAGCGCCGCGCCCGCCCGTCCACGATCTCCTCATGGCCGGCGGCCACCAGTCCGGCCCGCTCCATCCGCTCCAGCGCGCCGTAGAGAGTGCCGACGGCGATCCGGAGCCGCCCGTCGGTGGCCTGCTCGGCAGCCTTGATGATGCCGTAACCGTGCAACGGACCATCCATGAGTGCAGCAAGGATGAAGTACTGCGGTTCCGTCAAAGGCGGATTCTGTCTGGTCACGCATCGAGCATATATCGAGCTACGAAATATATCTGCCAGCCCTGGGTGATCACCGGCAGCACCTCCACGCCCCCGGCGAGCGTCACCCTCTCCCGGCCGGCGGGCGCGACGGCGATCTCCTCGACGCACCCATGATCCGTCGCTACATCAGCTGGTGACACAAGCACGCCGCCGACGAACGTCTCCGCGAGGTCGTGAACAGGGCGAACGTTGCCTGATGCGGCACTAGTCACGCACACCCACCAACCGACAGCAGACGACTCCGCTGTCAACGATGAGCACACCCACGCGCCACTCCCCCGGCAACGACCAACGACGTCCCGCCCCGCGCTGCTCACCGACTCCCTTCGACCGGAGAGACACATCCACCGCCCCTGGCACCCACGTGCCGGGGGCTTCGTGCTTCCTGGAGGACAGAAGTGCCGACCTACGAGGCCACACCCCGCTTCAACTCCGACCACGACCGTCTCACCGCCCAACAACGCCAGCGCTTCCGTCGAGCCGTCAACGCATTCGTGCACGACCTGCGCACCGGACGCTTTCACGGCGGCCTCCGTGAAGCGCGCGGGTTCGCGGAATCCTGGAGGGTCCAACCGCTGAACCCGCGCGTCGTCGCCGGGTTGGAGCCGGGAACGAGGGCGGGTTCGTCTGTGCCTGCGGGAGATGCGGCGGTTGTCAGAGCCGTGGGGATCGGCGGCGTTCGGCGCCGGTGGCTGTCCACGGTGCGATGAGCGCGGCGGCCACGGACACGGTGGCCAACAGGACGAAGAGTGGTCCGTAGCCGCTGAGGGGCACGACCAGGGCGGCGCCGGCGAATGGCGCGAGGGCTGCCGCTGTGGTTGCCGGTGCCGCGAGGAGTCCGGAGAGGTGGCCGTAGTGGGCTGTGCCCCAGCGGTCGGTGATGGCGGTGGCCTGGAGGAGAGTGAGGTTGCCGCGGACCATGCCGGCCACGACTGACACGGTGATGCTCAGGGCGTACGGGCCGGGGGTGGCGGCGAAGGCGGCGGTGGTGAGTCCGCCGAGCGCGATCAGGATCGTGGCGCGGGCTGTGGCGGTGGTGCGGCGGGCCAGGGCGGCGTACAGGGTGCGGCCAAGGGTTTGTCCGGCGCCGCCGATGCCGAGGGCCCAAGCGGCCTGGCCGGTGGTGTACCCGCGCTCCAGGAGGAGCGGGACGAGGGCGACGACGACGTACATCGCGAAGCCCGACAGGGTAAAGGCGGCGGCGAGCAGCACGAACGGCCGGCTGCGCCCAACCTGGCCAGCGCCAAGGCTCTTGTGTGCAGAACTTGTTGGGGCGTCGGGCCAGGGTGCGCGCAGGGCCAGTGCGTGGGCAGGGATGGTGACTGCGGCGAGGATGCCGGCGAGCGCGAGGTAGGTGTGGCGCCAGGACATGTGGTCGGCGAGGGCCGCGGTCAGGGGTGCGAAGACGGTGGACGCGAGCCCACCGGCGAGGATGACTACCGTCAGGGCCCGCATGTGGTCGGGGCCCCACCAGCGGGTGAGGGCGGCGAACGCGGGCTGGTAGAAGGTGGCAGACATCGCGAGCCCGGCCAGCGCCCAACCGCCGGTGAAAATGGGAGGGTTCGGGGCCGCAGCCACGATCAGCAAGCTGATCACGCCGAGCACAGAGCCGACCGTCATGACGCCGCTCGCCTCGCTGAAGCGGGACCCGGGCGCGGTCGGGCTGGACTCGCTGCTGACGGAGATCACGAAGCTGAACGAGGTGCGGGGGCTCGGGCTGCCCGTGGCCTGTTCACGGACTGCTCGGAGAAGATGGTGGCCGCGTGGCGGGCGCGGGCGATCAAGATGTATCCCTCAGACTTCCGCGACACGAGCGCGGAAGTGTGGGTCACCCTGCTGGCCGCGTTGTGTTCGTCCCGGCAGGCAGAGATCACGGACACGCTGGTCGAGCTGCTGGTCGCCCTCGTTCACAAGATCAACACCCGTGCCGAGCGGCGGGTGGAGAAGCAGCTCACCGCCGAGCTGAAGAAGGTCCGGGGCAAGGAGGGCATCCTCTTCTAGCTGGCGACGGCCGCCGTCGACAAGCCCAACGAGGTCGTACGCCGGGCGCTGTTCCCGGTGGTCGGGGAGAAGACGCTGCGGGAGCTGGTGGCCGAGGCGAAGGCGAACGAGAAGGTGTTGGCGCTCGGGGCGGCGGCGATGAGGAAGCCGTCGCGCTCGTCGCGCTCAGCGTGAGCGCCGGCGCCTCCAGGTCGCCAGAGCCGCGACGAGGACGAACACCCCGAGGGCGATCCCGGCAGTCGCATAGAGGCCAGGAGTGGCCCAAGCCGGGCCCGGCCACACCGACACCGTGACGTCGGCACTGTCGTTGGCGCTCTTCGGGTCGTTGCTCGGCTGGTGGCTGTCGCCGTCGGCGACGGTGACCCGCCCGCCACGATGCGCCATTTCCTTGTCGATGCGGAGGGTGAAGGGGAAGGTCGTGGTGGCTCCCGACTTCCCTGCCTCTGCTGTACATACGTACCGGCGGGCGCTCGGCTGCCTCACGGACGCTTCGCCAAGGGGCGTGCCGTTGGCGGCTAGGGCCCGGCAGACCTGGTCGATCACCTCCTCGTCCCACAGGGGATCGTAGGGCGACGACACGACGGTGGTGCCCGCCGGAACCGCGAACTCGACCTTGACCTTGACCTTGGCCGGAAGCGCGCCTGGGCCGTCGTTGCGTACGCCGACACGCACGTCCGCCCGGCTGCCGACGGGCCCCCTGGCGGTGTCGGCGAGCGCGACCAGGTCGCTGGTGCTGCGCACGGCGAGCTGAAGGTGCGCTGCGCCCCCACCCGTCGCGTGCGGCGCTCCCGCGTCCTTGCCGTCCTGGGCAGCCCCGGGGACGTAGCGGAGTGCGGATCCCTGTCCGGACTCGTACTGCGAGGCCATGTCTTCCGGCGGGACGTAGTCCTCCCCAAGGCCGGCGGCCTCGAAGGTGACGGTCGGGTAGGTGGCGTCGGCGGCGAGCGTGAAAGCCTCGGGAGCGGCGAGGTGGTAGGTCGCTCCGGGCGGGATGACGACATCGTCGGCGGGCAGCCGACACCAGGCCGATGTGGTGCCGCGATAACGGCAGTTGCGATGCTTGCCTGCCATCCGGAGGCCGTCGCGGGTACCGATGAAGAGCGAGACTCCGCGAGCGGGGACGTCCCCGGTGTTGCGCAGGGTCAGCGAGACGGCGACCCGCCCGCCCGGCGTCACGCCGTCCCGGTCCGCCCGTGTCTCGACGGCCAGTGCCGGCTTGCCGACGACGACGCGGGTGCTCGCCGTGACGCTCGGTAGGCCCGGCGAGGTCAACCGGTAATGCAGCACTGCCGAGTCGCCCGCCTCGGCCCCGTCCGCAGGACTCACGCGGAAGGACTGCCCGCTGTGTCGGCGATCGAGCAGTTCGCCACCGCAGTGGAAGGCGGGCAACCGGACCGGGCAGGCGTCCTGACCCGTTTTCAGGACGGCGACGCCCTTGAGGTCCGTCGCGTCAACAGCGACCGTGTAATGGCCCGCTCCTTGCTCCCCGAATTGCTCCTTGATGCCGAACCTCGGCTGGTCCTCGGGATCACGCGAGACGTAGAAGACGGAGGGCACATCGAGCTCGGGACGGGATGTGTCCGACGAGGCGGAGCAGCCGAGGAGCCCCGCCAGCACGCCGAGGACGAGGACCGCCACCTGGGAGGACCGGATCGGGCGCGAGGCACCTCTGCCCGGTATTCGCTGAAACTTGGTGGTGACGCACTTCGGCATGTTCACGACGGTTACTTTGCCATGGTGCCAGAGTGACCGGATGCTTGACGCCGGATGGTGCCACGGCCCGGCTCACGCCGGTGTCCGGGACGGCAGGGCCGAGGGAAGACCTGGATCGCCGGCGGAGCTCAGGAACCCGTTCCAGGTCTGGCCGGACTGTACATCGCGGGCAGCTTCCTCTGGTCTGCCACTTCCTCTGGTCTGCCAGGTGATCCAAACGAAACTGCCTAGCTCCTCGCGCACTCCGGGGTCCCGGGAGCCCGCGCCTCCCGCCGTCGCCCGACACGTCGCCGAGCGAGACCCGGCCGCAGCTGCGCTATTTCTCCACCGAGCGACCCGCGCTTCGCCAGACGCCGGGAACCCCACTATGACGCTGGCGAGACCATCCGCCGCGAGATGACGCCCATCGGTTTGTGAACGGTCGAAGAGGCGAGAGGCGCGGGACCAAGGGCTGTCGCCGGCGCGGACATCGACCGCTGGTGGCAGTCCTTCCTCCGCAGATTCGACCTGGAGCACAAGCCCGAGCCGGCACATTCACCCGTTTGGGCCAATGTGGGTGTGGATGGCGCTGTCACCACCACCACAGGTCTCCTCCGCACGCGCGCCAGCCTCCGAACAGACGCAAGGTGAAAGGAGAAAAGGAGGCGAACGACCATGACCGCTCACCATGCCCACCCGGCACCCCCGCTCACTCTGGACGAACTGGCGCGCCAGGACGACCTCGCCGCCGAGGTGAAGGCCCCGGACGAGGTCAGGGAAGGCCTCGCCACGGTGCGGGCCCCGGTCACCGTGCCGCCGGGAGCCAGGCTTCGGCCGAAGGACGACGGTACGTTCATCCTGCCCGAGGGCTCGTTCTACGGCAGGGCGATGACCGAGACCGAGGTGCACGAGATGGGTACGCTGCGTGCCCCGGACATACCACTGCGCCCACACCGTCCGCTCTGGCAACCGCTGCTCCACTACCCCGCCCCACCGGGCCCTCGCTTACAATGATGCGCCGTATCAAGGGCACTACCGTCATCCCGCTCACCACCGGGGTCTACGGCGAGTACCCGCCCCGGCAGACCTTCTTCCCGTCCGGCTTCCCCTGGTCGTGCATCGGACGGATCTTCATCCGGAACGACGCCGGTTCGCCCAACTGGGACGCGTCGGGGCACCGCCGTGCTTGTCGGCAAGCGCGCCGTACTGACCGTCGCCCACGCGGTGCCGTGGGGCGCGCCGAACGCCTCCATCCAGTTCGTCGCGGGCTACTTCGACGGCAACTCCAGCGCGGGCGCGGGCGGTCAGTCGTGGGCGACCGCCGCCCACGGATACTCCGGTCAGGATGTGACGGCGCACGACATGGCCGTGTTGCGGCTCGCGGACCCGCTCGGGGACTGGCTGGGCGGCATGGGCGCGAGGCCCTTCGACGACAGTTGGAGGGGCGGCGCCTACTGGACCTCGGTCGGTCACCCGGGCGATGTGGACAACGCCGAGCGGCCGAGCTTCCAGTCCTCCATCCACGTCATCGACGACGACGGGGACGCGCAGGAATTGGAGCATCACGCCGACGAAACGCCCGGCGACTCGGGCGGGGCGTTCTTCGGTACCTGGAGCGACGGCCCGTACGCGGTGGGCACCGTCGGCGGGTTCGAGAAGGTCAGCGGCCCTCTCGGCATCGGAAGCGAGGACAACAACATCTCGGCGGGCGGAAACGCCCTGACGGGACTCGTCAACTTCGCCCGCACCACCTGGACATGACGCCATGGGAAGCCAGACAAAGGTCATACGGCAGGCCGACGGCAGTTCGATGGAGGAGACCGTCAGCCAATCCGACGGACAGGTTCAGACGGACTACGTTCACCGGGATCCCAGCGGCTTCGTGACCGCCCTCAGACACGAGACGCGGCAACGGGACGCTGACGGAAACCAGACGATCGACCGGACCACCCAGGTCTTCGACCAGCAGGGTCACATGGCCGTCGACAAGGAAAGTCATACGGTCGTGTACGACCACGACTCCTCCGACGGAAGGCACCCGGCGGGCACCTCGCAGACGACCTGGCACGAGAAGGACGTCGACAGCACCGGGAACGTCGAAGAGACGGAAGGCGTGTCCGGTACCGACCAGGAGCACAACACGAGCACCTCGGAGTCGACCAGCGACTCGGCGACCGGCGAGACCACTCTCACCACGACCACCGCCGACGCCAACGGCGACGGCACCCAGCACAGGACGGTCGTCGACGCCAACGGCAACCCGGTCTCCGACTCCACCACACCGGTCAGCAGCGCCGCGCCCGCTCCTGACGCGGGCGGGAGCGACGAAGGTGACGGCGGCGACGAAGGGGGTGGTGACGGCGGGGGCAATGCCGGAGACGACAGCGGCGACGTCGGCGGTGGCGACAGCGGAGGCGCGGGCGCCGGTGACGGAGGCGGAAGCGGAAGCGAGGGTGGGGGCGACGGTGGCGGTGACGGAGGTGGCGGTGAATTCCCGGGCGGCGGCCTCCCGCCCGAGCCGCTCCCGGAGTGACGTACGGCGCCGCGACCGCCTGCGTGACGCCGCAGTTCAGGCGGGCCGCTCGCGGCGTACGGCCGTGTCCGCGGTCGGCCCGGGGTGCGTCGTCTCCGTTCCGGTGGGAGCGCGTCGCGGGTGCGCCGGCAGAAGGCCCTGGGCCGCCGGCGCGGTGGAGAAGGCCGCGGACATGCTGGCCTGCACGGCTCCGTACGAGGGGAGGAAGCGTACGACGGCGCTGTCCGATCCCGAGCTGGAGAGCGGGTTCTGGAGGGCGACGTCGATGATGCTGATCATCAGGATCGCGAACATGCCCTCCAACTCACGACGGAGCACTGAGCCGAAGACCACTCCGAGCGCGCCGTACGTCAGGGCGGCGCAGAACAGCGCGGCGGCGAGCATGAGGGGCTGCCGGGGGGACCAGGCGAAGCCGGCGTCGGCCGTGCGTACGCCGCGACGGCGGCGCAGACCAGGGTGAGCGCGGAGAGCTTGGCGAGCACCAGATGGAAGCGCGGGTAGCCCGCCATGGCCAGGCGCCGGTCGAAAGCACCGCCCGTAAAGGTGGCGGCGAACATCATGAACCCGGCGATCAGGGTGACCGCATTGAGGGGAAACGTGACCAGCGTGCCGATCTTCGTGCACCAGCCCTCCACCGCGGGCGGCCGGAAGGCCACCGTGCACAGCGGCGGCCGGAACGAGATCCTCGGCACCGCCTACAGAGACCACGACCTGATCGTGTTCCTCGAAGCTGCGGGCATCGCCGACCCCAAGGACGTCCTGGACGACCCGCAATGGGTGGAATGGCGCGCGTCGGCCCCGCCCACCAGTTCCGGACCGCCTGACCTCGGAGACCTGACCTCGTTCCGGCTGGTGAAGCAGACCCTTGGCTGGACCACCCCGAAGATCCGCCACGCGGACACCGCCGACCTGTGGACCTGGCTGATCATCGCCACCCACACACAGCTCCGCCTCGCCCGCCCCCTCGCCGAGGGCCTCCGCCGCCCCTGGGAACGGCCAGCCCCACCACGACGCCTCACCCCCGCGCGTGTCCGCCGGGGGGGGCGCAACGTCCGCGCGACCGTGGCCCGCCCGGCGGCCGCGCTGAATCAGGCTGTGGCATGGCTGGTCGCGCACGGTTCCCGGCCGGACACCGCGCCAGGTCGCAGGGTGCATGCCGTCGTTCCGCTGGAGAACCTCGGAGTCCGAGGTGCGGTGTGGGAGCTTGCTCACCAGCTGGCGGTGGCGGCGCGTGCTCCGGGGACGCGGAACCACCGGGGCAGGATCACCCCGCATCCCTCACCGGCTCCGCCACGGGGAGGAGCGGATCAGCCGTGGTGACGGGGGCGGCCGGGACGGTGGGGGTGTGGCGGGGCAGGGGGCGTGTCACCACACCGGTCAGCAGGGCGCGGGTGACATAGCCGAAGCGGCGGGAGTCGACGCTCAGGGGCCGGTTGTCCCCCAGGACCAGGTAATGGCCGGGCGGCACGACCGCGCCCGGGGGGACGCCCAGCCGTTCGGCGAAGAGGGCCGGAACCGGGTCGCCCGGCCCGGCGGCGACCCGTTTGATGATCAGCCCCTCGTGCGTCAGCCCCGCCTCACGGGCGCCGGGAGGCGGTTCGAGGACGACGACATCACCCCGGGCCGGCCCGGACGGGCGGCGGCGCACGAGGACGCGGTCGCCGTCATGGAGGGCGGGCTCCATGCTGGGGCCGGTGACGGTGACGGCCAGCAGACGGGTCCGCAGCAGACGGCGGGCGAGGCGCACGATCACGGAGAACCTCCGCTCCCGGAGGCGGCGGCCACCACGCCGGCGGGCGGCTGCGGCCCGGCAGCGGCGCCGGAGAGCGGCGGGGCGACCGCGGAAGGCCCCTCACCATGAGCACCGCCGTCGCCGTCGGGCGCGTACCCGCTGGCCTGGAGGCTGAACAGCCGGGCGTACACCCCGGAGCGGCGCATGAGGTCGGCGTGCGGTCCCCGCTCGACGATCCGGCCGTCCTCCAGGACCACGATCGTGTCCGCGTCGCGCAGGGTGTTGAGGCGGTGCGAGATGAGCAGCCCCGCCCGGCCCGCGCGGTGGCGCCGCAGCCGGCGGTGGATCTCGTACTCCGCCTCGGGGTCGAGACCGGAGCCGGGCTCGTCCAGCACCAGCAGGTCGGCGTCGTCCCGGATCAGGGAGCGGGCGAGGGCGAGCCGCTGCCACTGGCCGCCGGAGAGGACGATGCCGGTCGTGGCATCGTCCTTGTCCCGCTCGCTGAAGAAGATCCGGCTCAGCAGGGTGTCGTAGCCGTGGGGCAGTCCGGTCAGCCGGTCGTGGATTCCCGCGACGCGGGCGACCTGTTCCACCCGGTCGGGGTCCTGGAGCGCGGCGAGATCGCCCAGGGCGATGTTCTCGCGGGCCGTCAGGTCGTACTCCATGAAGTCCTGGAACGTCGCCCCCATCCGGCGGCGCAGCTCACGCGGGCACAGCTCGCGCAGGTCGACACCGTCCCAGAGGATCTGCCCCCGGCTGGGATCGTAGAACCGGCAGACCAGCTTCACCAGCGTGGACTTCCCGGCGCCGTTGAGGCCGACGAGGCCCACGGCCTGCCCGGCGGGCAGGACCAGATCGACGCCCCGGAGCACCCAGGGCTGGTCCTCGCCGTAACGGAACCACACATCACGGAACTCCACCGAGTGACGCAGCGGCGGAACGGGACGGGGGCGGGCGGGCACCGGCAGATCGGGCCCGGCACCGGTCACGGTGAGGTAGTGGCGGAACATCAGAAGGGCGTGGTGGCCCATGGCGAGTTCGCCGGCGAGACCGGCGAGGGCCGCCTGCACTGCGGGCAGGGCGGTGACCAGGACGGTCACCCCGCCGACCGTGATCTGCCCCGAGCGGGCGGCCGAGACCGCCCACAGCAGACCGGCCCCGGCGACCAGGGCCGAGAGCAGGGCGAGCCCCGCCTGGACGGCCAGCTCCTGACGGTCCATCCCCCGCTTCGCGGCGTCCGAGGTACGGCGCTCCGCGACCATCCGATCACCGAGGAATCGCCCCAGACCGAAGAGCCGGATCTCCTTCGCGGCCCGCAGATCCGTCAGGAGAGCGCTGTAGAACAGCTCCCGGCGCTCCACCGGGCCCACCGACCAGACGAGCGCGGCGCGCCGGCGGCTGAGCGCGATCTCGGCGCCGAGGACGAGGACGCCGGAGGCCAGGACCGCCGCCGCCATCCAGGGGCCGAGCAGGGCGAGCGCGCCGAGGAAGCCGGTGAGCGTCACCACGGCGCCGACGGTGCCGATGACACTGCCGACCGCGTCGACCGGGGCGGAGCCGCCGTACTGACGGGCCATCCGTAGCCGGTCCAGGAAGCGCGGGTTCTCGTACGGGCCGATACCGGTGAACCGGTCGACGGCGGAGTGCAGTTCGATCTGGGCGCGCAGCCCCACCGCGCGGCCGAGCTGGGCCCGCAGATACTGGAGGAACTGGGGTACGACGGCCATGGCGACACCGCTGCCGACCAGCAGCAGGACCGGACCGGTGAGCGAGCCGCCGGCGGAGGGGCCGGTGACCAGCCGGTCGATCACGGTCTTGAGGGTCCAGGCGGCGGCGACCGGGGCGGCGGACGCGGTCACGGTGAGCAGCAGCCAGCCCGTGAGCGTGGCGGGTGCCGCCCGGCGGGCGAGGCGGACCGCGCCGGCCATCACGGTGAGGAGCGGGGAGTTGTCGGGCTCGTCACCGGGTCCGGCGGCGGGACCGGTCACCGGGCGGCGACGGGGGTACGGGGCCACCGGCCGACCTCGGTCACCACGAGACCGCCGTCGGGGCCGTGTCCCACCCGTACACAGCTGGGAAACGCCTTGGCGGCGAACGCCCGGGTCACCGGGCCGTCATAGGACTCCTGGACGGCGGGCACCACGGCGGCAAGAGCGGCGGCCATCGACGCGCCGGACGCGCCCGAGCCGTGCTCGTCTGAGCCGTGCGAGTCGCCCGAGTCGCCGACGACGACGGCGAGTACCCGCCGGGCCTCCTCGGGCCGGTCCGCGTAGCGGGCGACGAAGCCGGGCAGCTTGTCGTGGCAGGGCGCGCAGGTGGGCGAGAAGAACGCGACGAGGGTTCCGTCGGCGAGATCCCGGTCGGTGACGGGGCTGTCGGGCGGGCCCGCGGTGAAGGAGGGGATCGAGGTGCCGACGGCCGCGATCCCGGACATGCCCTCGGGCATGCCGACGGCGGGCACCGGTGCGCGCTCCAGCAGGTCGGAGTGTTCACGCAGCCGTCGCACGACACCGACGGTGAGAACGAGGTTGACCAGGGCCAGGGCTCCGACGGCGAGGATGGCGACGGCGAGCGGATTCACGGGGCGGATTCCTTTCGGGGCAGGGGACGGAAAAGCGCGGCGAGGTCGTCGAGGGCCGTGACGAGCAGGCCGAGGACCGCACCCCCGACAAAAGCGGTCAGCACCGCCATCGGGTCGCCCGCCTCCGGGGACCGCCCGGTGACGGCGACGGCGACGAGGCCGGTGACCGCCACCGCGAGCAGAACGGAGTTGCGTACGGCGTGGACGGCGCCGAGCGGGGTTGTCGTACGGCCGAAGCATCGGCAGGGCACACGACTGCCCCTGCGGGCGGCGTCGGCGGCCAGCGCGGTGAAGGCGGCGAGCAGCACGGCGGCGATCCCGAGCCCGGCGACGAGTACGGCCGGGGGTGCGAGAACGCCCGGCAGGGCGAGGGCGGGTACGAGGGCGGCCTCCGCGGCCACCACCAGCACGGCGAGGGTGCGGGCGGGCAGCGGGGCGGACAGCGGCCGGGCGGGCGGCAGGGAGCGCACGGTCCCGGTGAACTCCGCGAAGGCGGCCCGGCTCCGTACCTTGCCCATGACCGAGCGCGTGAACACCAGCAGCAGACAGCCCCGGACCGCCCAGAGGGCGAGTTCCACGACGGTGTCCTTCTTTGAGGGGGGTGGCCCCTGGCGGGGGCGGCGGGAGAGTTCCCCCTCCCCCGCCAGGGGCCGACGGGCTGGTCAGGCGGTGCAGTTGGCGCAGCGATAGCTCTGGTAGTAGCGGGTGCCGTCGGAACAGACCCGGTAGGTGGAGAGCGCCCTGAAGCCGGTCTGGTGGCACACCGGGATCATCGTCCGGGTGCACGATTCCTCGGTCCAGCACTGGACGGCGGCCGCCGCCTCCGCTCGGGGGACCAGACGGTCGACCATCGCATCGGACAGCTTCCCGAACCACTTGCGCATGGGAGACCCCTTTCGTCGAGGAGAGTTGGGTGGGGGATGGTGCCGGGGGTGGGTCAGCCGTTGCAGCGGGCGCAGCGAACGCCCCGGAAGGAGCGGCTGCCGTCGGCGCACACCTGGTAGATGAAGTAGCCCCAGCGGCCGGTGGAGCCGCAGAGCTGGAGCGGCCCCTGCTGGCAGATCTCCTCGGTCCAGCACTCGGTGGCGGCGGCGGCCTCCGCCCGGGGGACCAGGCGGTCGATCAGGGAGTCGGAGAGGTTTTCGAACCACGCACGCATGAGAGGTCCTTCGGTTGGTGTTGTTGTGAGCGGCCGGCCCTGGGGCGGGCCGGCCGGCCGGCGCGGCGCTCGCGGCGGTGGCGCGGGAAACGCGGCTGCCGTCGGCGCGGACGTGACGGGTCACGGCCGTCCGGAGGCTGGTACCAGGCCGTGCCGCGGAGCCGGTGCGCCCTGCCGGGCGGCGGGGAATTCCCCGTACCGGCGCCCGGTGGCGGCGGCCTCCGCCTGTGGGACCGGACGGCCGGTCAAAGAACCGGGCCGGTTCTGGAACCACATGCGCATGGACTTCCTCTGGGTGAGGGGACCTTGGTGTGCTCCCGGCCGATTGCGTGGAAGCGTCTTCGGCCCCGTCAGCTTCCGGGGACGCCCTTGCACGAATCTTGAGCAAATCTGAAATCGGCGGCGGCCGGTGGGATGGCACTCAGCGGACGGGCGGGACGCGTTGGACATCGGGTACGGAGTTCTCGGGGAGATCGAGGCACGGCGGGACGGATGCCGTATGGACCTGGGCCCGGCCCGGCAGCGGACCGTCCTGGCGGCGCTGCTGATGGACGCCGACCGGTTGGTGCCCCTGGAGGGGCTGGCGGAGCGGGTGTGGGGTGCCCGGCCGCCGCGTCAGGTCACCGCGACGCTGCACAGCTATCTGTCACGGCTGCGGCGGGTGCTGGAGCGGCCCGCACAGGACTCCGCCGTATCGGAGGACGCCGGTACGGGGCGGTCCGCCATCGTGCGGCGGCCCGGCGGGTACACGGTGCTCGCCGGGCCGGGCGCGGTGGACGTGCATCTCTTCCACGATCTGGTCGCGCGGGCGCGGGCCGCCGACGGTGACGGGGCGCTGGAGTTGTACGACCGGGCGCTCGCGCTGTGGCGGGGCGAGCCGTTCGCGGGGGTGGACACCCCATGGTTCAACGCGGTACGGGCCTCGCTGTCGGAGCAGCGGCACGCCTGTCGGCTGGACCGCAACGACCTGGCGCTGTGGCTGGGGTGTCACAGCACGCTCCTGCCGGAGCTGGGCGCCTGCCACGACGAGCACCCCTGGGACGAGCGGCTGGCCGCCCAGCTCATGGTCGCGCTGTGCCGGAGCGGGCGGACGGCGGACGCGCTGCGCTGCTTCGAGCGGGTGCGGTGCGCGCTGGCGGAGGAACTGGGCAGTGATCCGGGGCTGGAGCTGCGGCGGCTGCATCAGCGGGTGCTGGCGGGCGATCCGGCGCTCGGGCCGGCCGGGCGGTCGGCCGCCGTCCCGGTGACCGGTCCCGCCCCGGTCTCCGGGACGGCGGTCTCCCTCACGGTGTCCGGCTCCCCCGCGGTGTCCGGCTCCTCCGCTGGGGCGGACTCCCTCACCGAGCCGGACCCCCGCACGCCCCCGGACGGGCCGCGCACCGGCGCGGTGCCGCATCAGCTTCCTCCCGCGACACGGTGCTTCGCCGGGCGTACGGCTGAACTCGCCCTCCTGGAACGGGCACTGGGCCAGTCGCCGGACGAGACGGCGGACCGGGTGCCCGGCGGCGGTTCCGGCGCGGGGCCGGTGTGTGTCATCAGCGGCGGCGCGGGGGTCGGCAAGACCTCGGTGGCACTGCACTGGGCGCACCGGAACACCCGCCGCTTCCCCGACGGCCAGCTGTACGTGGATCTGCGCGGGTTCGCCTGCTCGGGCGCTCCGCTGGCGCCCACCGCGGCACTCCGGCTGCTCCTGTGCGGTCTCGGTGTGGACCCGGGGGCGGTCTCGGCCGGTCAGGAGGCGCTCGCCGGGCTGTACCGGAGCGTGGTCGCGGACCGCCGGGTGCTGATCGTGCTGGACGACGCCGCGGATGCCGAGCAGGTGGCGGCGCTGCTGCCGGCGAGCGCCGGGGCCGCCGTGCTGGTCACCAGCCGCCGCCGGCTGACCGGGCTCGCCGTCACCCAGGGGGCGCAGACGGTGTCGCTGTCCACGCTGTCCGGGGCGGACTCCCGGGAACTGCTCGGGCACCGGCTGGGCGAGGCGCGGCCGGCGGCCGAGCCGAAGTCGACGGCGGCCCTCCTGGAGCAGTGCGCGGGCCTGCCGCTGGCGCTCGCCGTGGTCGCGGCGCGGGCGGCGGCCCGGCCCGGCTTTCCGCTGGCGGCCCTCGCCGAGGAACTGCGGGACGAGGCGGGGCGGCTGACCGCGCTGGGCACGGATGATCCGTCGGCGGATGTCCGGACGGCGCTGCGCCTGTCGTACCGGGCGCTGGGCGGTGCCGCGGCCGGGGCGTTCCGGCTGCTGTCGGCGGTGCCGGGGCCGGACATCGGGCTGGGCGCCGCAGGGAGTCTGCTGGGCCGTTCCCCAGCGTCGGCGCGGGCGCTGCTGCGAGAGCTGGAGGCGGTCCATCTGGTGGAGCAGCACCGGCCCGGCCGGTATCGGGTGAACGCGCTGGTGCGGCTGTACTCGGCCGAGCTGCGGGAGGCGGAACCGTTCGAGCGGGCGCTGCGGCGGGTGCTGGACCACTATCTGCACACGGCGCGGGTGGCCGATCGGCTGCTGGACCCGTACCGGTATCCGCCGGTGTGGCTGGGGCCACCGCTGCCGGGAGTGATTCCGCAGCGGCCCGCGGACCGGCGCGCGGCGGGGGCCTGGTTCCGCACAGAGTGGGCGTGTCTCGCGGGGGCCCGGAGGGTGGCGGAGCGGCGGAGGTGGGACGTGGTGGTGTGGCAGCTGGCCCTGGTGCTGGACGGCTTTCAGTCGCGGCGGGGACGGGCGTACGGGTCCGGGACGGTATGGCCCGGGGGTACGGCGGCGGCCGGGGCGGCTGGGAGCGAGCTGCCCGGCGGAGCGCGTCGCCGGGCGGTCCACAGCCGTCGCCCGGGGTACGCCCCGGTGGAGACCGGGCCCCTGCGGGGCCGGGACGACGGCGCGGGGCGGGTACCGGCGGGGGGCGCGCCGCCGCGGCCGTGCCTGGCGTAGGTGGATGATGCTGTTGGGGATCTCCAGAAGAGGAAGCACGGGGCACGGTCGGCCGACGCCCCCCGAATCCCCGGGCGTTGAGCCGAGCCCCCCGCCCGCGCGGGGGTGGTCCCCCGAAGTTGTCGGGGGGCGTGCTGCCACGCGCGTGGTCCCCGCGCCCGCGGGGGTGGCCGGGGGCCGCCGAACAGGCCGCCGTCTGGTGCGCCCGCACCTCTCATGCGGTCGCCGTCGAGCAGGGCGGCCGCCGGTGTACCTACCGGAACCTGGAGGAGAAGGCGGCCACGGTAGTGGGGGCGCTGGAGCGGGCGGGCGCCCGGCCGGGGACGGTGGTGGCGGTCATGGGGCCGAAGGGCGGTGCGGGCGGCACCGGGGGCGGCGGAGGTGGTGGCAAGGTAGCGGCCGGGCTGTCGCAGGAACGCCCGGTAGTGCCTAACTGATCGTTTCAGAATGAGGTCCGGAGTCGCCTCAAGCAGATGATGCTGCAGGCGAGTTGGAGTAGTCCGAGGTGGAGGTCGGCTCGTATCTCGTAGCGGATGCGGAGTCTTTTGAAATGGTGGAGCCAGGCGGTTGGGTCAGCCGCGCGGCGAGGTGTCTGCTGGGCAGACCCTTTTCCGCACGGCCTCCCGCCGAACCGGACGTGATGGTTTCCCATCATCCGGCTCTCTCGTGATCACTGCGTGAGAGGTATGGCCTATTGCCTCGTGTGGATGTGGTCATGGCAGTGGCGGCAGACCACCAGGGTCTTGCGCCTTCGTTTCGCCATGACATGAGACCAGTCGGAGGGTGGCCATTTTCGGTTTGCGAGGTCGGCGAGTTTACGGACGTGGTGCACTTGAACCTCGTCCGAACTCCCGCAGAGTTCGCAGGTGTTCACCAGGAGTCTCTTGATCAGCTCTTTGGTGGGGTAGTCAACCAGCTGCGGCCGGCGGTCGATGAGGGCTGCCGATCGCTGTTGCTGGAGGGGAATTCCACCGAACCGTGCGACCAGTGGCTTTCTGTTTCCGCGTGGGACACGACTTCGAAGCGGACGCGTGGCCCGTTCGGTGTGTCGATCTTGGCTTTGTGTTTCGCTGCCATCTTGGACACCGTTGAGCGGTGCTTGGCTGCCAGGGTCTTGAGCATCGATGTCTCCATGACCCATTGCAGGCGGTGCAGCCGGAAGACATCTCCGGCCAACAGGTAGTACTGGGCGATCCCCCTGTAAACGGCCCCGAAGCTGGAGACTACGGTGTAGTCGGTTCCCTTGGGCAGGGCTGGCTGTTTAGCGGGTTGACCGCGTTCCAGGTAGGGGGTGCTCTTGGCCTTGATCACCTCCCTGGGCACTCTCAGCGCGATTTGGCCGTTGATAGTCTTCTACGGCCGTTGGTCTTCTTCGTCCTGTTGTGCTGGGTGGTGATCTCGTCGCCGAGGAATCGTGCCGCCTTGGTGCGGGCGTGCGTGATCAGCGTTTTCTCATGTGAGAGTTCCAGCTTGAGGTCGTCACGCAAGAACTTCGCCAGACGCTGTTTGATTTCTTCGACCTCGGCCTTGGGTCCGGTGAACCCGAGGAGATGGTCATCCGCTTAGCGGATATAGCGCAGTCGCCGGTAGTTCGGATCGCCTGGGTCTGCGCTCGGCAGGCTCTGCATCTTTTGACGTAAGGACCGGGCTCCGGCCCGGTCTGTGCGTCGGCGTGCTTTCGCCAGCCGGTTCTGCAGATCCAGGTAGGCCGCGTTGCGGGCTCGGCGCTCTCCTCTGGTGTATTCCGGGATCAATATCTCCTCGACGAATTCATCCAGCTTATGCAGATAGATGTTGGACAGGACCGGGGAAGCCACTCCGCCTTGTGGCGCTCCTGAGAGCTCGTAACACGATCTTGGCGAAACGTGCTGGTTGGCCGTGACCGGTGTGAGGATTCGGCCGTTCGTGATGGTGTGAGTACTCGGCCGTGGATCGTGGACGACGACTTGTGGGCGCTGATCGAGCCGTTGCTGCCGCCGTGGCCGGAGCAGTCGCCGGGGCCGAGACCGGTGCCGGACCGGCTCTGCCTCCAGGGCATCCTGTTCGTCCTCCACAACGACATAGCCTGGCAGCTCCTGCCGTTGGAGCTGGGGTTCGGCTCGGGACAGACGTGCTGGCGGCGTTTGGACCGCTGGCAGAAAGCCGGGGTCTTCGACCAGCTCCACCGGGTCCTGCTCGCGAAGCTGAACGCGGCCGGTGAACTCGACTGGTCACGGGCCTGCGTGGATGGTTCCCACATCCGCGCGAAAAAGGGGGCGCCGACACCGGTCCGTCGCCGGTCGACCGGCGGAAGACGGGCAGCAAACACCACCTGATCTGCGACGGACGCGGCACCCCGCTCAAAGTCATCACCACCGCGGCGAACGTCAACGACATCACCCAGACCCTCAATCTGGTCGACAGCATCCCGCCCGTCGCTGGCCGGGCCCGGTCGACCGCGACGGCGGCCCGAGTCCGTCCTGGGGGACAAGGCGTACGACTCGAAGGCCGTACGCCGGGAACCGCGACGCCGCAGGATCCTACCGGTCATCTCCCTCAAGGGCGCCCCGAACATCAAGGGCCTGGGTAAGCTCCGCTACGTCGTCGAGCAGACCTTCGCCCTGCTCCACCAGTTCAAACGTCTCGCCGTCCGATGGGAACGACGCCTCGAACTCCACGACGCCTTGGTCTCATTGGGCTGCAGCCTCATATGCTGGAGGCGCCTCAAGAAGATCGGATCATGAACTTGCGCTGCAATTCTAGTAGGGCTTGGTCAGGTTCAGTTTCTGGTGGAGTGTCCGGATGGGTGGCTGCGTCGTTGATCGGGTGTGACGCCTGAGGAATTGGCCGCTGTGCGGTGTGATCTGGAGGATTTCGCGACGGAGGTTTTCGAGCCGTCCGCGCGGCACGATCAGCGCCGGTGGGGGCAGGTCTACCTGCGCGGGCTGCTGACCGACGGGCAGCGCAAGTCGGTTGAGCCGATGGCGGCCCGGCTCGGGGAAGACGGGAACCGGCAGGCCCTGGCTCATTTCATCACCACCAGCCCGTGGGACCCGGCACATGTGCGGGCCCGGCCGGCCTGGACGATGGAGAAAGCGATCCGGCCAGGGGCGCTGATCTTCGATGACACCGGGTTCCTCAAGGACGGCAGCGCCTCGGCGTGCGTGTCCCGGCAGTACACCGGCACCGCGGGGGCCCGTATTTCAATAACTGTCAGCGACGGTTTTCCGCGGGGGTTGTTCGGGCGTGTAACTGTTCCAATGTGCGGGCGGGCGATCCGGGTATCGGCGTGACGAGGATCCGGTGCAGGTCCAGGAGCCGTTTTGCGTCCTGGTACTGGATGGACAGGTTGGTGCGGTTGACGCCCAGCAGTTGGGCCAGGAACGTCATGGTCACCACTCTGCGGCGGCGCAGGATGGCTGCCAGGAGCCGGTGGGTGTGGTCCACGCTGCTGGTCTGTGGGTGGCGGTAGCTGCGCGGGCGGTGGAAGCGTCGCTGGAATGCCGCCTCGGCCATGGCGTCCCAGAAAGGCTCCGAGACCGCCACCAAACACTCGAAGGCGGTTCGTGACATGCCGGTCAGGGCCGGATCGGCGAGCATCGCGGTCAGGGCCGGGTCGGTCCGGTGTGTCGTTGCCGGCGCGTCTGGCGCTCGCGGTGGAACGGGAGACAGTGTGTAGTTCCAGTCACCGTGGAAGGCGTTGGGTGTGATCGGAAGGGCGTGGAACTCGGCGGGTGTGACGCTGATGCCGAGGTCGTAGCTGCCTGTGTCCAGTTCGGCCCCCGATGGTCAGGCCGGTCTTGGTTGTTGTGGCGGCGATAGTCTCGAGGACGACCTGGTAGCTGGTCAGCGGCCGCCCCCGCCAGTTCGCGGTGATGTGACAGAACATCCGGTGCTCTATCTTGTTCCACTTCGAAGTCCCCGGTGGTAGGTGACAGACCGTGATCTCCAGGCCGCTCTCTCGTGCGAAGGTGGCAAGGTTGCTTTTCCAGGTCCAGCGGCGGGGATCGTTGGAGCCGCCGGAGTCAGCGGTGATCAGGAGCTTGCCAGCATTCGGGTGGTCCGCCCGTCCGCGATGCTGCCACCAGCGTCGAATGGATTCCACCGCGAACTGGGCGGTGTCGTGGTCGGTGCCGACGTTGCCCCATCCGCTGTTGTTGGCAATGTCGTAGATCCCGTAGGGGATCGCCATGGGCTGGTCGTTGGTGGTGAATGTGTGGCAGTCCACCTTGATCGCGTTCTTGCCCGGCCGCCAGGTGCGACCGGGCCGGTCCCGATTGCCGAGCCATTCCTTGGCCTTGGTGTCGACGCTGATCACTGGCTGGGCGTCGTTGAGGAATGCGGCGGCGGTGTCATTCAGGTGGGTGAACTGGGCATCGCGGTCCGGATGGCTGATGCCCTCTGTTGTCTTCGCGGTTCCCTACAGGCTGTAGCCCAGGGTGTGCAGAGGTGTCCGACGGTTGAAGCGCTGATCGGGTGGCCCTGTGTGGTGAGGACCGAGGCCAGGGCCCGTAACGACAACGTGGTCCACCGCAACGGGGAGACGGGGTCGCCTCGGGTGTGCGGCTCGATCAGCGACTCCAGCGCGGGCAGCAGACCAGGGTCGGTGTCTGTCAGCCGCTTACGGCCGGCACCTGGAGCCCGGACCCGCAGGGTCGGTGGGGAGCGACCGGCCAACTCGGCCATACCGCGCGCGATGGTTGCAGTGCTGGTACCGGAGGCGGCGGCGACCCGGACGATCCCGCCGTGGCCGAGGGCCGTCGCCTCACTGGCCAGGTACAACCGACGGCGGCGTTCATCGAAGTGCGGCAGGATCTGATCGAACTTCGCCCGCAGAGCACGAGCGGCAACGCGGTCTGACAGACACGGGGTCATATCTCAGACTCCCACCAACACCACTCTGCCGAGCACTTATTGAAATACGGGCCCCCGGCCGCACGGAAAATTGCCAGGTCGGTGTTTTTCTGGCCTATGCGGCCCCGCGCGGACGCCACGCTGATCGACCGCCGTCTGTATCTGCCCGCCTCCTGGACGGACGACCGTGAGCGGTGCCGCCAGGCCGGCATTTGACCACGAGGTCGGGTTCGCAACCAAGGTGGCGATGGCCAAGGCAATGATCCGCCGGACCATCGCCGACAAGATCCCGTTCCGGTGGGTGACAGCGGACGCCGCCTACGGCTTCTCCAAAGGCTGGCGAACCGAGCTCGAGCGGGCCGATGTCTTCCACGTCATGGCCACCACCCGGCACGACACTGTCGTGACCCGCTGGGCCATGGACCACCCCGTCCATGACCTCTTTCCCGGCCTGCCACGGCAGAAATGGAAGCGCCGTTCCTGCGGCAACGGAGCCCACGGACCACGCGTCTACGACTGGGCGAGAGTCGAAGTCCGGCCCTGGCACCGAGAGGACCGCCGGCACTGGGTGATCGCCCGCCGCAGCGTCAGCCGACCTCAGGAGATCTCCTACTACATCGCCTACTGCCCCGCACAAACCACTCTCGACGAACTGATCCGCGTCGCCGGCAGCCGGTGGGCCGTTGAGGAATGCTTCCAGACCGCCAAGCAGGAGTGCGGCCTGGACGACTACCAGGTCCGGCGATACCCCGGCTGGCACCGCCACATCACCCTGGCCATGGCCGCCCACGCCTGCCTCACCGTCCTGCGTGCTCGCCAGCTCGACACGGGGAAAGCAGAAACGGATCCTCCCAGCTCATCCACCTCAGAATCTGTTGTCCTTCCGGATGTGATCGCCGGGTTTCCGCTGGTCAGGCGTGAAGTTGCTTTCGCTGCAGTAGAGATGACACGTCGTGTTCTCTCTTTGGTGGAGGTGCCGGATGCCGTCGGTGATGGGGTTGATCGAGGAGCGGTAGGTCGCTGCCCGGCAGCGGGTGGAGTCGCTGCGGGACGAGCTGGACCGGCTCGTTGCCGAGTTGGAGGAGGCGGAGGCCGTGCGGGATCGCCTGGTGATCGCGAAGGAGACGGTGAGTGAGGTGCTGTCCGGGCCGGCGATCCCGAGGATATGCAAGTTTTCCGGGATGCCCGGCCGGTTGAGCCGGAACCGGCGGTGGCCCGGGTGGTGCCCGGCTCGGTGGTGCCGGTGCGGCGGGAAGGGCTGGACGTGACGGTGCTGCCGCCGGACTACCAGCGGATCATGCACGTCCTGGCCGATCGTGAGCGGTCCGGCGAAGGGTCGGCGATCTGCCGGCAACTCGCCGACCTATTGGGCCTCGGACTGGTTCCGGCGAAGATCGAAGGGGTGCGGTCCAAGGCGAAGCGTCCGGCCGCGCGGGGCCGGCTTGTCGAGGACACTCCGGGCTCCTTCAGCGTCGCTGTTTCGCAAGGCGGCGACTCATGATCATGGTCATCGACCACAGCACCATAGCCTCGGACGTGTTGGTCCGCCTTTCGTAGTCGCGTGCCAGGCGGCGCGAGCGCATCAGCCACCCGCACGTCCGCTCCACCACCCACCTGCGGGGCAGCACCTCGAAGCCCGAGGTGTCCGCATTGCGTTTGGCGACCGTGAGTGCGAGACGCAGTGCCTTCGCGGCGTAGTCGACCAGGGGTCCGGTGTAGCCGCCGTCGGCCCAGACCAGCCTGAGCAGGAAGAACCGCCTGATCAGCCGGGCGAGTAGATCCTGGGCCGCCTCCCGGTCGGTCACGTTCGCCGCGGTGACCATGACCGTCAGCAGCAGTCCTGTCGTGTCGACCACGATGTGCCGCTTACGGCCGTTGATTTTCTTCCCGCCGTCGAAGCCGCGGGAGGACGCGGGCACGGACGCGGCGGCCTTGACCGACTGGGAGTCGACGATGCCCGCGGTCGGCTCCGGGGCCCGGCAGGCCGCGGCACGGGTCTTCCCCCGCAGCCGGTCGTGGAACTCTTTGACCAGGCCCTTGTCCCGCCAGCGGCGGAAGAACGCGTAGACCCGGTGCCAGACGGGGAAGTCCACGGGCATCGCCCACCACTTGATTCCGTTGTCCACGAGGAAGCGGATCGCGTCGACCATCTGCCGGCGACAGTAGCTTTCCGGCTGCCCGCCACGGCCCTCCAGCCAGCCGGGCACCGGCATCGCGGCACGGACCTCGGCCCACTCCTCGTCCGCCATGTCCGAGGGGTAATGACGCCTTCGCTCACCATGGTCGGCCGCATTCCCGTACACATGGGCGAGACAGTCACACGACGGGGTATCAGGGTTGGACTCCACGGACACCGGCACGGAAGACTGAGGCACAGGGCCTCCTGACGCTCGAATGGACTTCAACACCCATGAGCTGTTCGGGAGGCCCCGCTTCCATTCACCGGCCACGAGCCGATCACCCAACCGGGCACCCAAGTTCGACCCGCAACCGAACCTCTCGGTACGACAACGGCTTCTTAGCGGTGGACGCGGCCGGGGCCGCCCTGCTGTACGGAGAAGTCCTCGTGGCGGCCCGGGAGTTGCTGGTTCCGCTGCCGGGGCGTGCTGCCCGGGTTCTTGGGCTGGCCGGCCTGGAGAACCCGGGAGCGGGAGACGCGGGGGAGATCGCGAGATGGGCGGACCCGCGGGCCACCGACTGCTTCTTCCGTTCCGGGCCGTCCGCGGCGTGGCTGCCCGTTCTGCGCGAGCACACGCCGCACCTGCTGATGCCCTGACCGGTCCACCGGGGCGTGGCCGGCCGCCCCGTTCTTCGATCACCTTGCCAGCGGAGACCCGGAGCCGGTGCGCCAGTGGCTGACCGGACACGCCCAGGACGTCGCCGGTGCCGGCCGAAACGCCCTGGAATGGCTGCTGCGGCTGGCCGCGCGTGACGGGATCGTCCTGGCCGGGCAGATCCGCACCGTGGTCGAACAGCTCACCGGCGAGAACGTGGCGCCGGGATGGACGCTGCACCTCGCGGCCTGGTGGGCACGGTCGGTACCGGTGCCGGCCCGGGACCGTGACTGGATCCTCGTGGTCGAGCGCCTGCTCATCGACACCGTCGAACAGGAACACGCGGCCGACAGGGCGCACTGGGCCGAGCTCCTGGCCGTGGGCGCGGAGGGTGAGACACCCGGCACGGGCGCCCCGGCCGGTGAGGAGGACCGGGCCCGGATCAGCCGGGAGACCGGCGGGCGGCTCCCGGTGCACGAGGTGACGGCCCTGCTGCGCGAGCTGGTGGTCACCGTCCGGCCCGGCGAGGGTGGGGATCCGTACCCGCAGATGCGCATGCTCCGCGCCGTAACGACCGGTCTGCTGCGCCGCGACCTCGGCCTGACGGCCCCCGCGGCCCGGCCGCTCGCCTACCGCACCGACCTGCACACCTTCCGCGTGGGGGAACCGGTGGCGTTCACCGGGCCCATGCTCGCGCGTAACGTCCTCGACCTCGCCGCCGCGGACGCGGCCGCCGGCATCGGCCTGGGCGAGCGCACGAAGGCGTGTCAGAGGATCGCCGGAGCCGATGCCCGGCTGCACGGCCGGCTCCTCGCCTCCCACCTGTCCGGCTGCGCCCCGCGGGACGCGGGCGGTGTCCTCTGCGGGCCGGGCGAGGACGCGTGGTGGGACGAGGCGTGCGCGCTGGTGCCCAGGCTGCTCGCGGACAGCCCGGATCCCGGGACCGCCCGGTTCACCGAACTCGTCCTGCGGGTGTCAACTAATGCACCAGTTCACCGGGCAGCAGATCGGCGGCCTCCATCAGCTCGCCGTCGATGGTCACGGATCCGACATAGTGCAGGTCGGCCTGGGTAACGGTGGCCCGGTGAATCTTCGATTTGAACCTCGTGCGCATCATCGAAACGCTCCCAAAGTTGTGCTCCCTGCCTGCCTTTTGTGCAGGTCAAAGGCGGTTCCCTCACTTTACGACGCGCCCCCTTCCGGGCCGGTTCCGACGGGGTTCCGCTTCCCTGATCAGACGGGGACGATGTTGACCAGTTTCGGTGCGCGGACGATCACTTTGCGGATCCCGGCCCCGTCCAGCGCGGCGACGACCGCGGGGTCGGCCAGCGCCAGTGCCTCCAGTTCCTCGTCCGTGATGGACGGGGGAATCTCCAGTCGGGCCCTGACCTTGCCCTTGATCTGCACGACACAGGTCACGGTCTCGTCCACGACGTACGCCGGGTCCGCCACCGGGAAGTCCTGGTGGACCACGGACTCGGTGTGACCCAGGCGCCGCCACAGCTCCTCCGCCACGTGCGGTGCCAGCGGCGCCACCAGCAGGACCAGCCGCTC
>NZ_LWLE01000025.1 GCF_001905125.1 Streptomyces sp. TSRI0281
CCCGCGGAGCGGGTCCCACAGCGCTGCGCGCTGTGCAAGAGAAGCGGTTCGCTTCGCTCACCGCCCCACCCCGCTTCGCGGGGTGGGGCCCTTGCGCTTCGCTTCAGGGCTGGCCGCTTTGCGGCTGGCCTCGCTGCGCGAGCTGGCCCGTTCCGGGCCCACACCCCTTGCTTCGCAAGGGGTGTGACACCCACTCCGTGGGTGGGGGCGGGTCCGCTCCGCTCCCCCGCTGGCCCCTTCCAGCTTCGCTTTCAGGGCCGAGAGCCCGCTTCGCGGGCGGCTGGTTACGCGGGTGACGGGTGGTTGGGGCGAGGGTGGGACCCGCAGGGCCGGCTACCCGGGCGGGGGAAGCCGGCTGAGTGGTCGTCAGGGCTCCGGTGTGCCGTGCGATAAGGGGAGACTAACAGATTTCATTCGCTTTGGAGGGGTTTTGTCATTCGGTGTGCTTCATTTCAGAAGCGAGATATATTCTGGACTCAGAGCACACCGCCCCCGAAGTACTCCGGGGCCTGTCGAGGTCTACCGAACGGCCTTGCCGGTGCTCGGCTGAGGCGGAGCGACCAGTCAGCCGTGTCAGTCCGACCGGAGCCTCTGTGGCTCGCCTACGTGCAGGTTTCCCGTGTCCCGCCGCTCGATTCGATCGGACGGCACCCAGAAGAGGGCAGACGGATATGTCGACCACGAACCGTTCTGATCAACGCGAGGCCGCCCAGCGGGAAGCCGTTGACGCGGTCCTCCGTGCCCTTGAATTGCCTGCAAGATCGCTTGTGCCCGAGCGAGGGCTCCGGACACAGGTGATCATGGCGACCGGGTCCGGGAAGACAAGGGTGGCGGTCCGCAGCGCGGAGGAGCTCCACGCGGGCCGTGTGCTGGTGCTCGTGCCCTCGCTGGACCTGCTCGCCCAGACCGAGTCCGCGTGGCGCGAGGGGGGCCGCCGGGGGTCGATGATCGGGGTGTCCTCGCTGCGGGGCGAGGAGGTGTCCTTCCCCAACACCACGGACGTGGACGAGCTGGTGGAGTGGACCCGGGGCCTGGAGAAGGTCACCGTGTACGCCACGTACGCCAGCCTCGGTCTGGGCACACTGGAGCGGGCACACGCCGCCGGCCTTTCGGCCTGGGACCTGATCGTGGTCGATGAGGCACACCGGACATCGGGCCGGATCGGGAAGCCGTGGGCCGTCGTCCACGACAACCAGAAGATCCCCTCCCTGCGCCGCCTCTACATGACGGCCACGCCCCGACTGTGGCAGCTCGGGGACGAGGACCAGGACGGCGCACCCGGCGAGCTGGTCGCCAGCATGGACGACGACCCCGAGGGCCCCTTCGGCAGCCGGGCGTTCACCCTGACCCTCTCGGAGGCCATCGACAGGGGAATCTGTGCCCCCTACCAGGTCGTCTGCGTGGACGTCACCGACACCGCGCTCCAGGCCGCGCAGCTCCTGGGCGCCGAAGGCCGCTCGGCAGAGGTCCGCGGGGCGAGGCTCGCCGCCCTGCAGACCGCGCTGGTGAAGGCGTCCTCGGAGGAGGGCTTCCGCCGCACGCTGGTCTTCCATCACCTGGTGAAGGAGGCCGAAGCGTTCGCGGCCGGCCTCCCCCAGGTCGCCGCACAGCTGCACGCATCCGACCCTGAGCTGTACCCGGCCAACATCTGGGCCAACTGGCTGTGCGGGGACCACAAGCCGCTCCACCGGCGGCGGCTTCTTGGGGAGTTCGCCGACGGGATCGCCGCGGACGGCACCGTGGTGGAGAAATGCTTCCTGTGCTCGGTGAAGGTCCTGGGCGAGGGCGTAGATACCAAGCACTGCGACTCCGTCTACTGGGCTGACGTGCGCGGTTCGATGCCGGACCTGGTCCAGGCCGTGGGGCGGGCACTGAGGATGCAGCCGGGCGAGGGCAAGATGGCGTCGCTCGTGGTGCCGGTGCTGCTCGGGCCGGGCGAGACGGCGGACAACATGCTCACGTCCCGGGCGTACGGCGGGCTGGCCAAGCTCCTGGAAGCGCTGCGGGCCCACGACGCCAGGATCGTGGAGACCCTCGCGGAGCAGCAGGCCCCGAGCGGCTACAAGCCCGTCAGCAAGGACGACAGCGGGAAGAGCGGCAAGGGGAGCGGGGACGGCTCCGGAGGCGTCAGCGGCCCCGCCAAGGCCCTGCTGAAGTTCTCCACGCCCCGCGACCCGGCCCAGCTGGCCGCGTTCATCAACCTCCGCGTCCTCAACCCCGAACACGAACACTGGCGGCGCGGCATGGAAGCCGCCGTCATCTACGCCCGCGAACACGACGACCTACGCGTCCCATTCACCTACCGCGTCCCCGAAGGTGAAGAAGCGGAAGGGGTCGGGTGGCCGGCCTCGCTCGCGAACTTCCCACTTGGGCAGTGGACCGCCGACGCACGCCGCTTCCACGCCCGCGGCGACATGGACGAGCACCGCATCGCCCAGCTGGACAAGCTCGGCATGATCTGGTCCCACTTCGACGTCGCCTGGGAAGAGGGCCTGGCCGCCGCACGCGGGTGGGCCGCCGAGAACGGCCACCTCCTCGCCCCGCTCGACGCCACCTTCCAGGGCGCGGCGGTGGGCATCTGGCTGAAGAACGCCCGCGCCGCCGCACGCAAGGCCGCTGAAAACGAGCGGCGGCGTGCCGAGGGCCTGCCGGTGGAGTCCTCGGCCGGGTCCCTGTCGGAGACGCGGCGCGAGCAGCTGGAGGACATCGACCCGTCCTGGTGCCCCACCTGGCCCGTCGAATGGCAGCGCTCCTTCCACCTCGTCCGGCTCCACCTGGAGGAGATCGGTGGCGAGCTGCCCACCGGGCCCGGCAACGTCGTGCACCAGGGCGAGGACCTCGGGCGGTGGATACACACGGTCCGGCTCGGCTGGGACAACCTCACAAGCGTCCAGCAATGGATGTGCGAACAAGTCCTCGGGATCGAGCCCGCCAGCGAGGACGAGAAGCCGCCGCCGCGCCGTACGCAGGCCGACAAATGGGCGATGAACCTCGCCGCGGCCCGGCAGTTCTACGAACGCGAAGGCCACCTTCAGGTCCCCCGCAAACACGTCGAGTGGATCCTCGGCCAGGGCCAGAAGCAGCGGGAGCACCAGCTCGGCACATGGATCAGCAACCAGAGATCCCGAGCCACGACGCTGACCCCGCAACGGGTAGAGCAACTCTCCGCGATCGGCATGCGCTGGGCATGATGGGCATCATCGTCACCGCACCCCGCCACGCCGCGCCGCGCAGCATGCGCGCCCTGGCTGATGTCTGAGGCTGGCCACCGTAGGCAATGGATCAGAAGTTCCGTCCGGCACGACGCACCAGCGGGTGACGGGCGATCGAAGCCGCGGCCCGCGGCTGGGCGTGCAGGAGAAAAAACGTCCTCTGTGCCGGACGGGCTGGTCTTCGCTGTTCACCGGACTTCCTGACGCCGCACGGACCAGTCTGGG
This sequence comes from Streptomyces sp. TSRI0281, assembly GCF_001905125.1. Taxonomy (GTDB): domain Bacteria; phylum Actinomycetota; class Actinomycetes; order Streptomycetales; family Streptomycetaceae; genus Streptomyces. Next base: position 3,438 of record NZ_LWLE01000025.1, read on the forward strand.
TGCCCAGGTACCAGCGAGAGGGGTGAAGGTGTCTGACGGGACTGTCCGTGTCGGCGGTGCGGTGTCCGGGGTCTTCCGTGTCGCTCCTCTTGCCGGGGAGACGATGTCGTCGCTGATCGACCGTGTCGCAGCCTGCTACGGGATGGAGGCGAAAGCCCTGTGGTCATGCTGGCGTTGGCGTGGTTCGCGGCCCCGGCACGAGAGCGGAGGCGTGCGGGCCGATGGCGAAGTGGTGCTGAACGCGGCAGGGCGGGAGGTTCTGGCCCGGCTGTGTGGGGTCGGGCAGGAGGTGCTGGGGCGGGCGTTGCCGTCCTGGGGCCGGGAGGGCGCCAAGTTCCCCGCCGGGGAGGGCGGGGAGGGCGGGGAACCGTTGGCGGTGTGGCGCGCCGGGGGTGCCGTGGTGGGGCCGGTGGCGTTCGGGTGCCGTCTGTGCGCGGCCCGGCGTACAGGGGCGGCGGTGCGCGTGCTGCGGTACGCACCACGGTGGGAACGGGTATGTGTCCGGCACGGGCGGTGGCAGCTGGACGCGGACGCCGACCAGCCCCACGAGTACCTCGACCTGCGGGGTCTGCCGGAAGTAGCCGCGGCACAGCGGCGGTGGGCGGGAGTGGCACGTCGTGCGGTGCGGGCCGGTGTGGGGCCCGAGGAGGTGTTCGCGCTGGCGCATGCGGTCGTGGCCCGGTGGTGGGAGGGGGCTTACGGCTGGGAGCGCGAAGAGCTCTGGCCGCGTCGTCTGCACCAGATCGCGGGCGGGAACGCCGGGGACGACCTGGAATGGTGGCGGATCGTGGGGAGGGACGCGGTGATCTTCCCCGAGGTGGTCACGGTCGCGGATTCGCTGCTGGATCCGGTCATGGCGCAGCGGGTGTGGGCGGACAGCGGGGGTGAACGGCCGCGGCCGTTGCCCGCTGACGGAAAGTTCTGCCGCCGTCTCGGCGCACGGGTGGGAAGGGAGTGGCTGGGGCCGCTGATCGCAGTCGAGGGCGGAGGGCCGCTCATCGCGTGGATAGGGGCCGTCGTCCGCCTGCGCCGCTCCCCCGAGAAGCAGCCCGGGCCGAATGTGCGGTTCGAGGAGAACCTGTGGTGGGTGCGGCAGGAACACCAGCCCTCCACGATGGCCGTGCAGTTGCGGGTCTTGTCCAGAGAGAAGAAGATGCCCGGCTCGGGAACGAACTGGCGCGCCGTGGTGCCCGCCGAACAGCGCTTCGTGATCACCAACCTCCTCGGTGAAGCCGAGGAACAGTTGCAGCAGTTGCACGGTGCGCAGGTCGGTGTCACCGCCGAGGTGGCGAGGTCCTTGTTGGAAGGCTTGAGCCGTGGCACGGATCTGCTCGACCAGGTGCTGCTGCGGGTCATGGCGGCGGCCGTGAATGCCGGGGTAGGGGTGGACGAGGTGGCCCGGTGGGCGCGGCTGTCCGCGGAGGAGGCGGCGGAAGTGTTGCGGGTGACCGTAGCGGCAGAGGACCAGTAGGGCCGGGCTTTAGCGCATTGCTCGGCGGTCTGTGATCGGAACGTGCGAAACATGTCCGGTGCGGTGGGGTGCCGGTTGGGTGGGGTGGGTGAGCAGCGGGAGCGTGGCGGGCGGCCCTGGAAGGGCCGGGCAGGGCGTGGTGGTCGGGGCGGGGTTCGAGGCCGTCTTCGTCGACCCGGTGGGGCGGGTGGTGCAGCAGCGGTGGGCGGACGCGGCTGTCGCGGTGGCTTTCGAGGAGCTGGAACCGGTGTCGGCGTTCCCGGTCGTGCCGGGGCGCAGGTGGGGTCCGGGCCTGTGGTGGTCGGCCACCACCGGACGGCACGTGGCCTCGGGATCGCAGGCGATGCAGGTGCGGTTGATGGTCCTGGACCGTGACCGGCGGGTAGTCGGCATGGCGGGACGGCCAGTGCGGGTGCTGTGGCGGGACGAGCGCGGGCGGGTGCGGTCGTGGGTGCCGCAGCTGTTCGTGCGGTACCCGGACGGTACCGGCATGCTGGCCGACTGCCCCAGCCACCCGGAGGCCGGTGGGCAGCGGGCCCTGACAGCTGCTGCCGTGATGACGCAAGCGTGTACGCAGGTGGGGTTCGTCTACCGGCGGCTGGAGCGGTTGGACGAGGTGGTGGAGGCCAACGTGAAGTGGCTGGCCGGCTACCGGCACCCACGCTAGCGGGGGCGACCGGGTCTGCTGGAGACGGTGGTTGACGTGTTCGCGCAGCCTCAGCCGCTTGCCTGGGGGGTGGAAGCGGTCGGTGATCCGATCGAGGTTCTGCCCGTCGCGTTCCACGCGCTGTGGGCGGGACTGCTGGTGACGTCTTTGGATGTGCCGCTGCACGCACGCATCGTGGTCCAGGCCGAAGGCGGCAGCAGGCCCGACGCGGTCTGCGGGGAGGCGGGGTGAGCGGGGTGCGGCGGAGCGGGCGGCCGGTGGTGGAGGTCGGGGCACAAGTTCGTTTCGGCGGTGCGCGGTGGCAGGTTGTGGCGCTGTCCCGGCAGGGCTTCCATCTGGTCGGTGAGGACGGGGCGGACCAGGTGGTGCTCGCTGGGCACTTGTTCGCCGACCCCGGCTTCGCGGTCGTAGGTGCGGAGCCGGTGCAGGCGGTGCCGCAGTGGGGGCTGTTCGAGACCGCGCCTGCCGCGGCGCGGGAGAAGGCGCTGGCCTGGCTTCGGCACATCAGGGAAGTGGAATGCGGGCTGCCGGGTGAAGTGGGCAGCGATGGGGTGGTGCGGGCGGAGTACGACCCGGAGCGGTGGACACTGGCCGAGCGGGAACGGGCCAAAGCACAGGAGTTGACCGCGCTGGGCTTTGGGCGGGTGTCGGAGAAGACGGTGCAGAAGATGCGGCTGGCGTACCGCAAGCAGGGGCTGTGGGGGCTGGTGGACCACCGCACCACACGCGGACGCAGCGGCGGGGGTCGGCAGGACGAGCGGGTCGTAGCCGCGGTGAAGGAGGTACTGCGCGGGCAGCGGGGGCGCTCCAAGGGCACCGTCAAAGGGCTGATGCCGCTGGTCGCGCAGCTCCTTCAAGACCGGCACAAGGGTTCGGTGGTCATGCCGTCGCGGGCCACGTTCTACCGGCTCGTCCATGAACTCGCCCACCCCGCGGACCATCCGGCCACCCGGGTGCGGACGGTGCCGGTCACCGACGGCGGGCGGGGGTTCACCCCGACCGTGGCGTTGCGGCCCGGGGAGCAGGTCCAGATCGACACCACCCGCCTGGACGTCCTCGCCCGGTTCGACGACGGGAGCGTGGGACGCCCCGAGCTGACGATCGGTGTCGATGTGGCCTCCAGGGCGATCCTGGCGGCGGTGCTGTGCCCGGCCGGAACCCGTGCGGTGGATGCCGCGCTGTTGCTGGCAGAAATGGCCGTGCCGCATCCGGCACGGCCGGCGTGGCCCGAGGTGCTGCGCTTCGCGCACAGCACGGTCCTGCCCGGAGAGCGGCTCTTGTCGCTGGACGAACGTCTCCACGGGGCGGCCGCACGGCCGGTGGTGGTGCCCGAGACCGTGGTGGTGGACCGGGGGAAGGTGTTCCTGTCGAAGGCGTTCACGGGCGCGTGTGAAGCACTCGGGATCAGCGTGCAGGCAGCGCCGCCGTTCGCCCCGACCGCGAAGGGCATCGTCGAGCGGACCTTCGGATCGATCAACACCCTGTTCTGCCAGCACCTGCCCGGCTACACCGGCTCCGACGTCACCCGGCGTGGCAAGGACGCGGCACGCGAAGCCTGTTACAGCGTCGCCCAGCTGCAGGACCTCCTCGATGAGTGGCTGGTGCACTACCACCACCGTCCGCACCAAGGCCTGCGGCATCCGATGCTGCCGAAGGTCGCGCTGTCGCCGAACGAGATGTGGGCGGCGCTGGTCTCCGTCTGCGGGTACGTGCCGGTGCCCCTGAGCGGGAGCGACTATGTGGAGCTGCTGCCGGTGCGGTGGCAGGTCATCACCGAGCACGGCATCCGGTTGCAGCACCGCACCTACGACCACGACCTCCTCGGCCCCTACCGGGGGCAGCGCTCGACCGTGGCGGCCCGGGGCGGAAAATGGGAGGTCCACGCCAACCCGCACGACGTCCGCCAGGTCTGGGTCCGCCTCCCCGGGCTGGGGCTGACCGAGATCCCGTGGATCCACCGCGACCACGCCCACCAGCCGTTCAACGACCGCCTCTGGCAGTACCTGCGCACCACCACCGCCCACCGTAGAAACGAGAACGCGGAACGGGCCGAGGCCGACCTCGCCGAAGCCCTCGACGCGTTGATGCGCCGCGCCAAGGCCGGACAGGCCACCGCCGAGGAGCAGCACCTCCACACCCGCACCAGCACCGTCCGCACTCCCCCGCCACCCCGCTCGGAGCCCGGTATTCAGGTGCCCGAACCGGCCCCGGCGGACAGGGGTGCGGGAGAGGACAGCCTCGATGACCTCGACCACGGCCAGGACGCAGAGGACCGTGACGAGGACGAGGCAGTGGACAGACCGGTGGCGCCGGTGACCGGGTACGGGCTCTACAACGCTCAGGAAGAGGCCCTCAAGTGGTGACCTCCCACCGTCGGGGAGCAGGAGAAAATCCTGGGGCGGCGGACGAAGCGGGCGGGCGAGCAGGGCCCGGTACGGGCGCACCAGACATCGACGGGCCGGGCGGCGCAGCGTGGCCGGTGACGACCTGGCCGGGCTGGCAGCGCTTCGCCACCACCCCTCCCCCACAGCCACCCGCCCCCGGGGAGGCGGCGCGCAGCGTGGAGGAACGCCTGGCGTACCACTCGGCGTTCGTCACGGTGCGGACCCCGGCGCTCGACACTCTCACCACGAGTGTGCGCACGCTGATGATCCTGGGCGGGCACCAGCAGACCACCGCCCGCCCCTCGCTGATCGTGACCGGGCCGGCCGCGGCGGGGAAGACCACCGCGCTCCTGCACGTCGGGCGGGCCTGCCACCTCGCCCATACCCAGCAGCACCCGGTGCCGGACGGCCGTGTGCAGGCACCGGTGCCGGTCGCGTACGTGCTGGTGCCGCCGGGTGCGTCCGCGAAAGCCCTCGCGGCGGAGTTCGCGAGGTATCTCGGCATCCCCGTCACCGGCCGGATGACGCAGGCCCAGATCACCGACGCCGTCTGCCACACCTACAACCGGGCCGGGGTGCGGCTGGTCCTCATCGATGAGATCCACCGGCTCAACCCGCGCACCACGACCGGCGCGGAAACCACCGACCTGCTCAAAGACCTCACCGAACGCATCGGGGCGACGTTCGTGTACGCAGGCATCGACGTGACAGACACGGCGTTGTTCTCCGGGGTACGCGGGGCCCAACTCGCCGGGCGGGCTTCCCTCGTGGAATGCGGTGCGTTCCCCGCACGGCTGGGGAAACGTGAGCCGTTCCGTGAACTGATCGCGGGGGTCGAAGCCGCGCTCGACCTGCGGGCGCACCGGGCGGGCACGCTCCCCCGCCATACCGCCTACCTCCACCAAAGGACCGCAGGACGGATCGGGAGCCTGACCCGGCTCATCCGCCAGGCCGCGATCACCGCAATCCTCGACGGCACCGAACGCATCACCAAAACATCCCTGGAATCCATCCGGTTGGACCACCTCGCCGAAACACACCACCGGCCCACCGTGAACCAGCCCCGCACGTCCCACCGATAACCCCCGAGCCGCTCCCCGCGCGCCACACAACGCTGTGACCAGGGAAAACACGCACCGGCCTTTAGAAGACGGAACTACCAGGGGGACACGGACAAACTCTCAACGAGAACGGGAGAACCCCACGCCAGCAGGCCTATAGCCCCGCAAGACCACGCTCACACCGTCTCAACCCAACCGGGATAACCCCAGCAAAAAACGAAACCGGCCCCTCAACTACACCCCCACGAAACGACAGTCGCGGCGGCCATCGGCCCGCGCCCGGTAGGGACACCCGCTTCAAGCCCGTTCACGAACGGGCGCGTTGTCGAGAGAAGCGACCCGGGTTCGCCTACGCACCGCAGCCGGCCGACCTGCCGGACCAGAAGATGTGGCGCATCGACCGCGCCGCCGACCACGGCGCCTTCCAGGACGCGGCCAGCGGACGGGGCGGCCTCACCCGGATCGAGCGGCACCGGGAGGACATCCTGCGGATCATCGGCTACATCCACACCGGAGCCGTCTGCGCCTACGTCGTAATCCGGATGCTCGCCCGGGGACGGACGCCTCGCAGCGACGCGCCCTGCTTGCGGAGGTGGAGCAGGGCGGAGTGAGTCTGGCCTCGGCGGTTACGCCAGGTAAGCCTCGCAAACAGATCGCCGGGGATCGGCATGTCGAACGTGGCGTCGCGTCCACGTGCACCGCCACGGCGCCGCAGCCACCGGCATCGGCGGGGCGCGCTGTCAGCGGCGTCGTCACCCGTCGCCGGGTTGCACGGAAACCTGGTGCACATGAATCGAGGTGACATAGAGTCATCTGCGACGCATGGGGGGGTGGGTCGGTGATGACCGGGCATGTGGATCCACAGCGCATCGGTCCGTACACGGTGTTGCGCAGACTCGGCGGCGGCGGAATGGGCTTGGTGTATCTCGGCGTCGGAGGAACGGGGCACGCCCACGGTCTCGCGGCCGTGAAGGTGATTCGCCCCGAGTACGCCGAGGACCGGCAGTTCCGGCGCCGGTTCGCCCACGAGGCGCGGACCTCGGCACGGGTCTCCGGCCCCGGTATCGCAGCGGTGCTGTCCGACGGGGTGGACGAAAACCCGCCATGGCTGGCCACCGAGTTCGTCCCCGGCCCTTCACTGGGCGAGGCCGTCCGTACGTACGGGCCGCTGGACGTGCGCCGACTCGGCGTCCTCCTGGCGGCGGCCCTGCGGCAGATCCATGTGTCCGGGCTGGTGCACCGCGACCTCAAGCCGTCCAACGTGATGATGGGTAACAGCGGCCCGGTGATCATCGACTTCGGGATCGCCCGGGCCTACGAGGACACCCGGCTGACCCGGACCGGTGTCGTCGGTACATCCGGATACATCGCTCCGGAGTACCTGCGGCACGGCCGGTTCGACGCCCGTTCCGACGTGTTCGCGCTCGGTGCGGTGCTGGCGTTCGCGGCGTCGGGGCGGTCGCCGTACGGCACAGGCCACCCGGCGGCTGTCGATGTCCGGGTCCTGTCCGAGGACCCGGACCTGACGGGGATCGATCCGCCCGTGGCCGACCTGCTGCGTGCTTGTCTGGCCCGTGACCCCGCCGAACGCCCCACACCGGCGAGACTCGAGACTGCGCTGTCCAATCTGCCCGGTGGGGCCCCGCCCTGGCCGCCCCCCGCGCTCTCCGCGGAGATCGCCCGCCGGACCACGGAGGCCGCCGAGCAAGTCGGTTATGTGCCGACGGTGGTGGACCCGGCCGCCGACCCTCTGCACGGCACCCGGACCCGTACCGCAGCACGGCCTGTGCCGCCGGTGTCACAACCGCAACCGCAGCCGTCGTCGCTGCGGAGTCTTCGGCCGGACCCGCCCGTGCTGCAGGGGTTTTCGCCGCCCGCGGGCTCCGGTCATCGGCGGCTGCCCCGCCGAAAGCTGCTGCTCGGCCTCGCGGCGTTGTCGGCGACCGGAGCCGGGGCCTACACATTGGCCGGAGTCTTCCAGGAGGAGCAACCGGACCCGAGGCAGAACTGGCACTTCGCACCAGGGAGCGAGATGGGCGAGGCGGTGATGGCGGACGGCACGCTCTATCTCGGGAGTTACAAGAACAACAACCTGTACGCGGTCGACGCGGCCACCGGCCGCCGACGGTGGGTCTACACCGCGAAGAGCGGCATGGCCGACAAACCCGCGGTCCTCGGTACCACGGTCTTCGCGGCGAGTTCGGAGGGCAGGCTCCACGCGGTCGACATCGCTAGCGGCCGCCGTCGCTGGTCCGTACCGCTGGCCAGTCTCGGAGGGGTCTCAGTGGCGGCGGGCGACAAGCTCCTCTACGCCCGCGCCACAGACGGCTACCTGTACGGCCTCGACCCCGCCACCGGCCGCCGGCGCTGGCGCTTCCAGACAGGGGAGGGCATGCCGACGGGCCGAACCCCCGTCGCGGAAGACACCGTTTTCGCCATGACAAACAGGGGCGTACTGCACGCCGTGGACGGCTCCACGGGCAGGCGCCGGTGGAAGTTCTCCGCCACCGGCGACACGACCAGCGGCTCGCCTGCCGTCCACGGCGGTACGGTCTGCCTGGGCACCCGGGAGCACTGGGTGCACGCCCTGGAAACCGCCTCGGGCAAGCAGCGCTGGAAGCGCCGGCTCGGGGGCAGCATCAATGACGTCCAGGTGCAGGGCGACGCCGTCTACGTCCACTGTCAGGACCAGTTCCTCTACGCCCTGGACGCGAGAACGGGCAAGCAGCGCTGGCGGTGCGAGATCGGTGCGGGCACCGAGGGAGTCGCAGTCGCCGGGGACACCGTCTACGCGGGGAGGTCCCATCCGAGCAAGCTCCTGGCTCTCGACTCCCGTACGGGAAAGCCGCGCTGGGAGGTGCCGCTGAGGGATCCGTCCGCCCCGCCGTGGAGTGAGGACGAGGCCCGGATCTCCTCAGAGATCCACATCAGCGGTCGCAACGCATACTTCACCGCTCTCGGTCTGTACTCGTTCCGCACCGATCCCTGACGCGCCGGCTCCGGGTCCCGGACGCTTACTGTCACCCTTCGCACGGTGCACCGCGGGAACGGGCATTTCAGTGGATTCGTGCGTCATGCGGGCAGCACAGGAGGCGCCGGAACAGCGGGTTACCGGATTCGCGATCCCTGTGACAACAGGCGGCACCGTCCGGTAGCGCGTGGGTTCACCGGTCGTGGAGGCCGGGTCGGACGGAGCTGTCCGGTGCGAGCTCCTCCTCGGTGTGGCCGCCGGTGCCGAGGGCCCGCCGGGCTGCGGGGGGCGTGGTCGTGGAGGTCCCGAGGACGCCGCGGGCCCGGAGCCCGTCGAGATCGGGGAGCCGGACGCCAGGGAACACGTCGAGGAGATCGGCCTGGGAGGCACGGACACTGTGCGCGGGATCCTCCGGGCCGGGGCCAAGCATGCGGCGGGCGATCACCGGGCCATCGTAGGGGCACCGCGTCTCCCGTGTCCGGCCAGCAGGAGCAAGCAACCGCAGGACCGCCCCGGAAAGGCGCCGCGCTCCTGGTGCCCACCGCGGTACGGCACCAGCGGCGGCGGACACGGCCACGGCACCCGGTTTCACAAACGGGCCCCGCCCCGAGGCTGTCCGCTGCCAGCAGCGTGTCTTCCGCGGCCCCGGTCACCCGATCGTGGGAGCGGAACCCGAAGACGCCAGAGGTACCCGGCTTCCAAGACATACCTTGGCCAGGCTGCGGGCCCGGCCAACCACCCGGCCAGCACCTGCAGTTCCGCCCTGGCTGCCAGCTCGCCTGCCCCGGCCGCCAGGGCGTCCAACCGGCATCGCGCCCCCTGGTGCTCGCCGCCGTCCCCCATCCCGCAGACATCCCCAGGTGCTGAGGGTGGACGATCCGGCACGCCGGGGCAGACCGGTCGTCCACTCCCCGGCATCACGGCTGGTCAGCCTCCGAACAGCCTCGGACGAAAAAGAGACCGTGCCGGGCGCGCAGCCAGCAGCGTGTACCGCACCGGTCCGGCTGCCGCCCGCAGGTCCGAGGTCGTCCTTCGCCGCCCGCGCCCGCCACGCCGTCACCAGCTTCTCCGACACGTCTCCGAACAACTTCGGCGCCAGCTCCTGCGCACGCACCCGCTGCAGCTTGTTCACCTCCGTCAGCAGACTGTCCAGGCGCAGCGCCCCCGGCTCCGCCTTCAGCTCGGAGAAGAACGTCACCCCGCCGCCCGCCGAGTCCTCGACACCGCCGTCCTCAGCGACCAGGATGTCCAGCCGGGACCGAGTCGCCGCCGAGAGCCGATCCACGGTGGCCGCGCAGAACCGTTCGTGGAAGGTAGTGACCGCCGAACCGACCAGGCGGGCGAAGCGTCCCGGTATCGGCGGCTCAGCGACCTGCCGGATCCTCGCCTCGGGCCGCGACTCGTACAGCGCGACCGCATCCGCCGTGAACTGCGGCGGACAGTTCATCACGACCACGAGATGTCCGTTCCCAGATCCTCAGGATCCAGTGTCTCGTGTGTCCATGATTCGAGCTCAAGGCCGTGCCCGGTTCTGCCAGCCCTGCCCTACGACCGAGTGCCCAGCAGTACAGGAACGTCGAGCCGGCCATTGAGCATGAGGGAGGGGAAGTACTGGAGGGCGGCGGCGGGTACGGCGATACGGATGCCCGGGAATCGTTCGAACAGTGCAGGCAGCGCTGTGGTGGCTTCGAGCCGGGCCAGCGGCGCACCGATGCACACATGAGGTCCGTGACCGAAGCCGGTGTGTCCGCCTTGCGGGCGTCGGGTGATGTCGAAGGTGGACGCCTCAGGACCGTAGCGTTCAGGGTCGCGGCCCATGGCCAGGTAGTTGACCAGCAGAGGGTCTCCGCGCCGCACATCCGCGTCGCCGATCCGCACAGTCTGCGTGGCGTAGCGAGCGAAGAAAGAGGCGAGGGGAGCGTCGTAGCGCAGGATTTCCTCGACAGCACCGGCCCACAGTGCCGGGTCTCCCGTCGCACGGCGCAGTTGCTCGGGGTGGGCGAGCAGCGCACGAAGACCATTGACCAAGACGTGCACGGTGGTTTCGTGGCCCGCCCCGATCACCACCAGGAGGGTGCCGATCAACTCCTCGTCGGAGTAGGGCTCGTCGACGCAAGCGGCCAGCAAGCCGCTGACGAGATCATCCCCGGCCTCCATCCGGCGACGAGTAATCAACTCGGTGATGAGCTCACGGATTCCCCGGACAGCGGCACTCTTCCGCTCGGCGGTCACGGCTTCACTGAAGAAGTCCTCGAACAGCACGCGCAACGTCTCATGCCAGCCCTCTGGGATCCCCAATAATGCGCCAATGACCTTCATCGGAACCTGGAACGCGAAAAGGGTGCGGTAGTCCACGATCCCTCCGTCGCTGGCCGCGGATGCCTCGGCAAGTCGGTCCAGTTGCTCCTCGACGATGGCGCTCACCCGGCCGCGCAGAGCCTCCACTCGTGTCGGCGTGAGTGTCCGGGCGAGCGGGGCCCTCAGTCGGCGATGCTCCATGCCGTCCACGGTGATCATGCTACGTGGCGTGTTCACGACGGCCCGCAAAGGCCAATCCGCCGGGACCTCTCCACGCTGCCAGGCGTGCCATACAGCGATGTCCTTCACGAAACGAGGGTCGACCAGCAGTGCCCGCCCCAACGCGTCGGACGTCACCACCCAGGCAGCCAAGCCGCCTGGGAGCTCGACAGGGACAAGCGGTCCGAAGTGCCGGAGACGAGCCGCTTGACGGTGCAGATCACCGTCGGAGGGGGCGATCCGGAGAGCGGGGCGGGACAAGGCCAGATCCACGGGCGGTACTCCGTTTACCTAGAGGGGGCAGGAAGGGGTAGGCCCCTGCTGTTTCCTCGCACCAGCAGGAGACCGTCCTCCTCGGTCAGACCGAGGTACGCCCAGGAGATCCCAGCGGCAGCGAGCACCTCGGCCATGGTGGCCCTCCCGGGGTACTGCTTTTCAAGACAATCCAGCTCGTAGGTGCGTTCTTGAATGCGTTGAATGGAGGCGAGGTGGGCTGCTTGGGCAGCAGCCGCTTCATCGGCGCGCGCACCCGCATCCTCCATGGCGATGCGGGCATCGATCACTTCCCCCGAAATGACGTCGAAGGCCATGTTCACGACCTCCGGAACATTCAGGTCGGGCCGCTCGGTGTGGATCTGGCGGAGTTTGCGCTCCAGGACGAGCACGGATGCTTCCGGCAGGACCTCACGCACGGATTGCAGAACGCTGCCGAATTGGGAGTCGAACCGGGTAGTCATGCTGGGGAAGTTAGCGGCATCCGGTTCCCGTTGCCAGTGCCGTCCTAGCGGTGCAGGACGGCTGGACCTGCCGCTGGATATCGTCGTCGAGCATCCTCTACGACCACACGCCGGCCCCCTGCCGAGGGCACCATGCCAACACCCCAGCCCCCGCCCCTTCCGGCGCGGACCGTTTCGGTCGGCGACGCCCCGGTCGCCGACCCGGGCTCCCCCGGGTCCAGGTGATGTCCGAGCGCTGCGAAACGTATGACTTCCGACGCGAGAGCGCCGGCAATCTCGCGCCGGGCCAGCTCGCCGCCTTGGTCCGCGAATGCGTTTGAGGACGAGGGGCACATCGTCTGCCACGAGACCGGCCCCGGCAAGGATCGGCCCGGAGCGGCCTGTGCCGGTTTCGCCGCGCACCCGGATGCCGGCCGTTCCCTCGCGTTGCGGATTGCCGCCACTGGGTACGTCATCGCGCAGCGCCCGTGAGCGGGGGATCTGTACTGCGTCGCCCCGGTGGCTGCGGCCCTCCCGGGCCAAGTGCTTTGAAACAGGTAGCTGTGCAGGTCAGGCGCCATGGCCAACGGTGATGCTCAGGCCGGCCGACACACCCACACCCAAGCCGCGACGCGACGAGTAATTCGAACACATGATGTAACTGCCCCATGGTGCGGCGCATCTGTCCGACCGACCTCGTGCATGCACAGATCGCCTGCCAGCACGCCTAGCGGACGAGACGCGTGCCAGGTGTCGTCGTCCTGGGAAACGCGCCTGCCCAGTCACCCGCTTCGGGGTTTTCGGTGGGTGAGGGAGAACATGCCTCCGTCGGGGTCCCGCAGCGTCCGTGAGAACCCTTCCGGTCTCCAGTGGATGTCCGCCGGACCGGGCCTGATGCCGCCCGCCGCGACCGCACGGCCATCGCCGCGCAGCGAGAGGACCGTACGCTTGCCAAGATCGAGGAGGACATGGTCCCGGCGGTAGACGACATCAGTGTCATTCTCCGCCGCCCGGCCCAGGACCTCCCCGTAGAAGAGAGCTGCGGCGAACACATCACGGGTCTGCAGGTCCAGACCGGTGGGGGCGCAGCCGTCGTCCGGTTGCCAGGCGAGGGCGGGGCCCTCCTCATCAGGCGTCGGCAGCGGCTCATATCCGTACGGTGACGGTCATAGCAATGGCCTCACCGTTCTGCCGGTGAGGCCATGATGCGCTTACATTCCGGCCTTGGCGCTGCACACCGGCCAGGCGCCCGGGCCCTGTGCGGCCAGGACCTTCTCGGCGACGGCAATCTGCTGCTGCGCGGTGGCCTGGTGGGCAGACGCGGCGTACTGGTGACCGCCGAAGGCCTGCCACGTGGACGGGGTGAACTGAAGGCCGCCGGAGAAGCCGTTGCCCGTGTTGGCAGACCAGTTTCCCGACGCTTCACAGTTAACCAAGGCGTCCCACTGGCTGTTTCCGGTGGTGGCCGCGGAGGCGTTGCCAGAGCCCGCGAGTGCGACCACCGCGCCGGCGGCGGCGACGGCCGCGCCGACGGCCACACGGCGGAACAGGGAAGAACGACGGATGGCCGGGCGCGCGGAGTGATGAGCCGACGTGCTGGTGGTGCTGAACAATTCAGGTGCTCCGTTCGGAGGCGGCAGGGACTGTCGCGCCGTCGGCGCCGGGGGGGCCGGCGCCGACGGCGACCCCTCCACTCTGGCGGTGGCGACGCCTGGTTCCGAGAGGCTTCCAGCACGACGCGAAGGCCCTCAGTCATCGGCTCCAGGCCTACCCCGTCGGGACTTCGGCCCTGGGTCGAAGGTCCCGGGCCCGTGGGCTCGGGCGCCATTCCGAGAGGGTTGCGCACAGGGGGCGACCGGGACGTTCTGCCTTCGGCACGCGTATGTGACGCCGTTCACCCATCGCCCGGGAAACAGGCACAGCACATCATCTGAACTGCGACAACGTGCACCGGGGTCACCGCGACGTGAAACCCCTCACACGGCGAGCCCATTCCGGCGGGGCCGGGTATGCCTCGCGGGGGCGGGCCGGAGGACCGGACCGTGTCGTAGGCGGCGAGGATAAGCCTCAGCAGGCCCCTCGCCTGCGAGAATGGCCCGGAGCAGCACCCCATGCCCGTGACCCTCGAAGAGTCGACCCGCGCCCCTCGGTCACGGATCATGACGGAACTTCCCGAACGGTCCCGACGCCCAGCCGCTGAGCTTGTTCCATCAAACGCTGTTCTTCGTTATCGACAGCGCCAACGATGGTTCATGGTCGGTTCGAGCCTCGCCAGCGGGACGGCTCCGGGGGCGAGCGGCCGGCATTTGCACAAACCCCCATTCGCGCAAATGGAGTTGGGTGATTTCGGCTGCGGGTTGGCCGGTCGCTACGCTGCCGTCGGCGCCTGCCCGACGACCACGTTGGGCAGGCGCCCTTCCGACATTCCTGCCCAACGAAGGTGTGCACCTGTGACCGGTACCGCAACCGGCTCCGACTTCTACTGCCATCAGGCGCTGGCCGGCGCGGTTCCCATCGAGAGGGTGAAGGAGACCGAACGGGTCCTGGCCTTCCACCACACCAACCCCTCGTACCCGGTCCACATCGTGGTGATCCCCAAGGAGCACGTCCCTTCGCTCACTGACCTCGGCAACGCTGAGGAAGGTCTGCTGAACGAGGTGGTGGCCGTGGTGCGGGAGGTGGCCGCCGGAGTGGAGAAGGAGTACGGGTCGTGCTCGGTGACGACGAACCTGGGCCTGTACCAGGAGTCGAAGCACATGCACTGGCACGTCACCCACCGGGGCGAGAGCGAGACGGAGATCCGCGACATGTACGGCAACCACGACTGACCCTGCGCTACCGGTGCTGATCCGCCGCTTGCAGGACGAGATCAGCGACGCGCTCGGCTGCGGCTTCCGGCCGCGGACGGGCGCCCTGTCCGCCGCGGGGGACGGCGGACAGGACAGCGCATGCCTGGACGAGTACGCCGGTGTCGGTCAGCTGCTCGTCGGCGACGACGCGGAAGCGCTCCGGGGGCTGAGCGGCGTAGGCGCGCGCGTTGTCGAGCTGGTCACCGCGGCTGACCGAGGCGGGCAACGGCACCAGGACGGCGGGCAGTTTCAGGACGTCGAGTTCGGCCGGAGTGGTGGCCCCCGCCCGCCCGATGACAAGGTCCGCCAGGGCCAACGCGTGAGGCATGCCGTCGTACAGGTACTCCAGCTGCCGGTATCCGGGCCGGTCGGCGAACTGGGGGGCGAGGTTGCCCTTGCCGACGACGTGCAGCACGCTGTACCGCTCGGACAGGGCGGCAGTTTGGTGCGGACGGCGGTGTTGATGTGCAGCGATCCGCTGCTGCCGCAGAAGAGCAGCATGTTCCGGTCCATTCCCGATCCACGATGGCTCGCTCGAGCGGAGCTTCGCCTCGACTGTCGCGGTCCCACTCCCTCATCGACTGTTCGATGAGGCGGTTGGCGTGCTCCTGGAGGCCGTCGAGGAACTTGGCGTAGAAGCGGAACAGCACCTCGATGCTCTGGCCCGCTCGACGAGCACGCTCCGCAGTGTCTCGCAGGTCATGGGACCGCTTTGGCCAGGCCGGAGGCCAGATTGACCGGGATGAAGACGCGGGCCATTACCGGGGTGCGGCCCCTGCTCGCCGAGCGAGGTTGCGCCATCAGTCCCGACGCGCGGCTGCGAACCCTGGCCGAGGTCGTCGACCATCTCGGCGCGACCGGGAAGACCGGCATCTTCGACGGCATCGAGATCCGTGTTCGCCGCCCGGCCATCGGCCGCAAGGACCGGGACACGTTCATCTCCGGCAAGGACAGGCAGAACGGCATGGAGGCGATGGTCTTCACGGACGAGGACGGGCGGTTGTTCTGCAGTCCGACCCAACCGGGAAGCTGCGCGTACATCACCCACGCTCCCGTTTTAGGGCTGGTCAAGCTCCTGTCCGACGGCCCAGCAGTCGAGATCCTTGCCGATGGCGGCTACCAGGGGCTCGGAGCACAGACCGGTGGACGCGTAGTGACGCCACCGCAAGTTCAAGAAGAATGCCCCGGAGTGGTAAGAGGAGATGCACGAGCGTCAGCGCAAGGCCCACTCCCCCGCCGCATCCGGGTCGAGCACGGCATCGCCCACATGAAGAACTGGCGGGCACCGGCCCGTCGCCTCGGCCGCCGAGAGCACATGGACGACACCGTCCAAGCCGTCGTCGGTCGGCCTGCTGTCCCAGCAGCAGACCGCAGACCTGATCCTGGCTTGGCAACCGTGGGCACCGAGATCCCACCCGCCCTTCGATATCTCACCGCTATCCCCTGCACGAGGTCGTGAGGCTTGTCCCGGAACTTCAGTGAGGATCCGGCTGGACCTCGGTCAGTCGATGCCTTCGACAATGCGGAAGTCGCGCTCGACACCGTCGGAGAGGGCGAACAGCGCTCCTGGTAGCCCACACTCCCGTGCGCCGCGACGGCCTGGTCGAAGCTGTCGAACTCGATCAGGACGGTGCGCTCGGCGATTCCGGCGTCATGCGCCACGACCCGACCGCCACGGGCGAGGACCCGCCCGCCCCCGGCCTCGACGGCCGGAGCGGCCAGCTTGTTGTAGGCAGCCAGCTTCTCGGGGTCCGAAATGGCGCGGTAGGCGCTGACCCAGTAGCCCTTGGGCATGGAACCTCCAGTGTGAGGATGAGCGCATCTGACCTACGGGTTGGTCTCGGACGAGCGTCGGCGGGCGAGAGTGAGACTTGTCGGCGTCGTGATCGCCATGGCGCCGATGCCGACCAGCGCCGCGGTGGTGGGTAGGGGCGGAACGCAGTCACTGTGTGGGGAACCTGGTGCCCCAGGGTTCCTCTTCCAGGAGGAGCCCGTTGGCCAGATAGCTGATGGTTCGGTACCAGCCGATCAGTACGAGCAGTTCGAGTAATTGAGCCTCTTCGTAGTGCATGCGCAGGGCGTCCCAGGCGGTCTGTGTGAGCTGGGTCGTGTCGATCAGTTCGTCAACCGCGTGGAGCAGTGCCGTGTGGCGTGGCGACCATGGAGCACTGACTGCTGCGTCGGGTTGGGTAGTTGCCCGGAGTTGTTCCAGGCTCAGTCCGGCCTGCGGCGCCAGGGTCGCGGCATGGACTCCCCATTCATAGGCGCAGGCGGATCGCGCGGTCACGCGGGCGATGACGATCTCCCTGTCTACAGCGGGGAGGAGCCCATGGCCCAGCAGTCCGGCGCCGAGGGCGAACATTCGTGAGGCCAGCTCCGGATTGCGGTGCAGTACACGGAACAGCGCGAGTGGCTCGTGCGGCACACCCGGCGGCATCCATCGGCGTAGCGCCCGGTCGACGTCGGCGGTGTAGGGCGGGGCGAGCGGTTCGATGCGTGACATCGCGGCACCTCCTGCTTCGATTTTCGAATCACTATGATGCTTCGATAACCGAAGCGCAAGGAGTGAGTATGGAAGCCAGCGCGCCACGTCCGGGTGTGCCAGTGCGGGGGTCCGAATCGGGTCGTCCAGTGATGGCCGCACTCGACCTGCTCGGACGACGTTGGACGATGCGGATCCTGTGGGAACTGAGTCAAGCTCCGACCGGCTTCCGTGAATTGCAGCGCCGATGCGAGCGCATGTCCTCCAGCGTGCTCAGTACCCGGATCGAGGAACTGTCCGGCGCCCGTCTGCTCGCCCTGGACGGCGATGGCTACCGCCTCACCCAGCTCGGCCAGGACCTTGTCGAGGCGCTGAGCCCGCTGGACGCCTGGAGTCGACGTTGGGCAGAGGAGACGGGACGCGCGACGGCAGGGGGGCTGGAATGATCATCGCGTGGCTGGTCCGATCACGGCAGCGGTGCCGTACCGGACGGTTCCCTTCAGCGGGTTGAGCCCGCACCAGTTCGGCAAGTTGGTGGCCTCGGTGCGACGTCAGGGAGTTGACGCTGCATGCCGGGGTCCGGCCTCGGGGCACATCGATACGGCGGCTATCGGTGAGAACGATCATGGCCGTCCAGCACAGTGATCTACTTCGCCGCTGGGGTTCGATGAAACGCCTCCGGGCCCGCAACCGTGTGAACCTGGACAAGATGATCACGCACTGGCCGGACATGCTGAAGGTGGCCGGTTCCCTGGTCACCAACCAGGTCCGCGCCAACGACCTGCTGCGCATGTTCGGCCGCGACGGCCGCCCTACCCCGCTCGGGGCAGCGTTCGCGGAGTACGGGAGGATCGCGAAGACCGAGCACCTGCTGCGCGTGGTCGACCGGGTGGACGACACCTGGCGCAGGCAGATGAACCGGCAGCTCACCGTGCAGGAGTCCCGGCACAAGCCGGCCCGGGACGTGTGCCACGGCAAGCGCGGCACCATCCACCAGCCGTACCGCGACGGCATGGAGGACCGGCTCGGCGCGCTCGGCCTGGTCCTCCATGCCATCGTGCTCTGGACCACGAAGTACATCGACGCCGCCGTCGTCCAGTTCCAAGCCGAGGGCCACGGAATCCGCGATGAGGACATCGCCCGGCTCTCCCCGCTCAAGCACAAGAACCTGAACCTGCTCGGTCGCTACAGCTTCACCACCAGCGTTCCGACTGCCGGCGCCCTGCGCCCGCTACGCGACCCGGACTCACCCGGGCTGGACGAGGACGACGGCGTGCAGGACTGACGCGACGGTCCGCCAGCCTTCGGTTCAGCGACCGGCGGCAGCCGGGACGGTCCGCGCGGACCGGGGTGTCGTGCCGGCCCAGGCGCAGGTGACTGCGGCCTTCTGGACGGCTGCCGGATGTGTCAATGCGGATCATCGGCTCCGGTCGCGGTGGGCGGCGACGCGGACGCGGGTTCCGCAGCGGGTCGAGCAATAGCGCTGCGGGGTGCGGCGGCCCGTGTCGATGAAGTAGCGGCCGCATCCAGGGGCGGCGCAGCAGCCCCAGGCGCAGTGGCCGCGTTCACTGAGCCAGAGGGCCAGGGCAAGGGCGGCGGTGGACAGCAGCCAGCAAGCCGGCTGTGCGTCGTGGGGGGCCGCCGCGCGGAGGGACCAGCGGCGTTCGGGAACGCGCTCCAGGCGGGGCCGGGCGGGGTACTGGTCGAGCAGGGCGTTGATCGCTTCGGCGGCGCCGTCCTCGTCGTCAAGGTCCAGGATTTCGGCGATGGCCGCCGCTGCCTCCCGCATCTCCATCGCGGTGGTCTCGGTCAGCCGCAGCGGCGGGCCCCCGTGCGCCTCCACGACGGCCTCCAGCCCCGCTGGCGTGGCGCCGGTCCCGTCCTGCACCGCGTTGACCAGGTCGGCCAAGAAATACAGGCCGCGCGGATTGCCATCGGTAAACCGCTGGTCCATGGTTCGCCCCCGTGTCAGTTGACAGCACCTCTCCATCATCACCCCTTCATGGTAACGTCTAAATTTATGTTAGCCGTTGCCGAGGTGGTCATACCCACTCGAAGGAGCCCCCATGACCGAATCGCACACGCCCGTACTGGTCGTCGGGGGCGGACCCGTCGGGCTGGCCCTGTCCTGCTTGCTCTCGGATCAGGGCGTGGACCACGTGCTGATCGAGTCCCACCCCGGCACCTCCCGCCACCCCAAGGCCCGGGGCGTCTCGGCCCGGTCCATGGAGATCTTCCGGCGGCTCGGGCTTGAGAAGGAGGTCCGCGCGGTGGGGCTGCCGGCCGAGCAGGTCCAGTTCTACCGGGGCCGCGACCTCGTCGACCCCGACTACGTCCGCAACGGTCTCGCCCAGGAGCCCGGCGAGGGCCCGGAGCACACGCCGTCGCCCGGCCTCATCTGCTCCCAGGACGCCCTGGAGCCGTTGCTGCTGCGCCACGCCATGGAACTGGCCGGCGCCCGTATCCGGTTCGCCGCCCGTCTGGTCTCCTTCGAGGACGACGGCCTCGGCGTACGTGCCGTCGTCGAGGACCGGGCCACGGGCCGTCTGGACCACCTGCGGGCGGACTGGCTCGTCGGCTGCGACGGCGCCGTGAGCACCGTCCGCGCCGGAGCCGGGATCGCGATGGAGGGCCCCGTCGGCCTGGGGCGCTATCTCAGCGTCCGCTTCGAAGCGCCCATGGGAGAGGTCGTCGCCGACCGCGCCAGCGCCTCGTACTTCCTCACCGTCCCCGGCCGGGGCGGGTTCATGGCCGTCGACAACGACCGTCACTGGATCTACCAGTACCCCCTCGGAACCGACGCCGCGACGGACCCGGCGGACAACGCGCTCCTGGCCGACCTCGTCCGTACGGCCGCGGGCATCCCTGACCTGGACGTGACCGTCCACGACACGATGACCTGGCGCATGGACGCACAGATCGCCGCCTCCTACCGCCGCTCCCGCGTCCTGCTGGCAGGCGACGCCGCCCACGTCGTCCCGCCGACCGGCGGACACGGCATGAACACCGGCATCGGCGACGCCGACAACCTGGCCTGGAAACTCGGCGCCGTTGCCGCCGGATACGCCGGCGAAGCCCTCCTGGACACCTACGAGGCCGAGCGGCGCCCCATCGCCCGCCAGATCATCGACATCTCCACGGCCAACGCGACGAACCGCGCCGGCTACCGCATCGACGACGAACTCCTCCTGACCGCCACCTACCGCTCCACCGCCGTCATCCCCGACCCGGAGCACACCGGCGAACACGGGGTTCTGGACCCGTCCGGGTACAGGCCCGGCTGCCGGCCGGGAGAACGCACACCCCACGTACGCCTCACCCCGGGGCCCTCGGGCATCACCTCCACCCTCGACCTCGTCGGCCCGGGCCTCACCCTGCTCACAGCCGACGAGGACCCCCGGTGGCAGACGCAGGCCGAAGCCGTACGGCAAGCCGGGGTCCCCCTCGCCCTCCGGGCCGTACGCACCGCCGGACAGCGGGAAGCCGAACCCGGGCAGTGGGCACGCCTCCTCGGCGCCGACCACGCGGACACCGCACTCCTGGTACGCCCCGACGGACACATCGCCTGGCGCGGCGCCCTCCCGGCGGACCCGACAACCCTTCCGGCCCTCGTACGACGCATACTCGCGGAACAGTGACTCCCGCCGAAAGACTCAGTCGACCCATCTGTCGGCAAACGATCGTTTGACGGCCGGGCGACGTCGTGCATATCTCTGAGATGTTCCGCCTCGTCCGGGGCACCGGCCACATTCTCGACGTGCTCGACGTCCTCCACCGCAGCCAGGTGGCGCTGCGCACCCACGACGGCGCGTTCTCCGCGATGGACCTCACCGCTCGCCACCCCCGCACCGGCGAGCTGCTGTTCACCGTGAAGTTCATGGTGCTGACCCTCGCCACCGCCGACGAACTCCAGCGAGACCTCCCGCGCGAGCTGACATACGACGGGCTGCGCGCCGCCGAGGCCAGCAAGGGCGGGCGCCGCCCCGCCGTGGCGGCCACGAAGACCGGCAGGGTGTTCTACCGCGGCGAGCGAGTGGTCCTGGTCCGGAACGGCCTGTGCGCCCCCTGGAGCCGGGCGATGCGGGCCTGGGCCGCCGAACAGGACTGACTCCACCTGGAACGATTGCCCGCCTACGCTCCCGAGCTGAACCTGGTGGCACTGCTGTGGTCTTCCCTCAAGAAGCGTGAACTCGCCAACCTCGCCGGCGACCGCCTCGCCGATGTCGCCGACGTCACCGAGCAAGACAGCCACCGCATCAACGCCGACCCCCGACTGCGCGGGTCATTCCTCGCCTGTACGAACCTGACCATCCAACCACCAAACCCACTGAACTTACGAAAAGAACAGCAATCGGGTTCTGGTGCACATTTCATGACGAGCGCTGTGAGTGACGACCGGCATCTGACCGGCAGTGAACCGGGCCTCAGGTTGCCGGTCTCCGGCATGACGGTCCGTCGTCATCCGCATGTACCGTACACCTGTCGAGCAGTGCCTGCGTCGGAGGAACGGATGTACCTTGTCCCCTTGCTGCTGGGCCTCGGGATGGCGCTCGTCGGGCTCGCGCTGGCGACGGACCACCGAGATATCGCCAAGCGGGCCGTGGACACGTATCTCAACCCGGCCCACGCCGACGCCAACCTCCTACGGACTTTCAGCCGACTGGGATTCGAGCATCCAGGGATGGACTTCCTCCACTACGCCGGACGCCAGAGGCGGCTCGTACGAGTCTGGGGTGGGTTTCTCGTCGCTTTCGGGCTCGTGTTCCTGGCCGCGGGCGTCGTGCTCCTTCTCCGCACCTGACCGCGGCTCCGCAGACTTCGGAACCCGCGTGGAAGGCCCCGGCGCACTCTGCGGCAGAGTCCCATCTCCCGTAGCCGCATCACGGAATGTGAGCCACAGCCGTAACTCGCTGACAAGGCCACCGAGGCATACGCCTGGCTCACGCATCCCAACAACACGCACTGATCGAGGCAGCACAGACGCCCGTCACCCCACCAGGGGCGACGGGCGTCGTCACGCTCAGACGGCCCTCAGGACGCGTACCGGGTCACCTTCGTCACCCTGCACGTCACCTTCCCATCCACCTGTGCCAGACCCTGCGCCGTTTCCTTCGCCAGCTGGTCCGGAGCCAGATTGTTCGTCGCCGCGGTTCCCTCACCGAGTCGGGTTCCGTCCTTGTCCAGGAACTCGACCTGCACGATGTAGTTCGACTGCTTCGACGACTGGTTCGTGATCTCCAGCTTGGCTGCCGGCCACTGCGTCGCGCCGTTCACCTCGCACTCGGTGATCTTGACGTCGCCCTCGGGGCCAGCATCGTCCTTCTCCTTGGGCGCGTCCTCCTTCGGCGCGTCATCTTTCCTCTCCGCAGCCTTTGTGGGCGGGGCCGTCACTTCGAGGATCCCGCCCTCGTCGCTACCGGAGTCCGTGCCACCCACCACCGCTCCGACGATGCCCAGCATGATGACGAGGACCACGATGCCGAGGCATGAGAAGCCCACGATCATCCCCGTGCTCTTCCTCTTCGGCTGCTGGGGCTGCTGCTGGCCCCACCCTGGCTGCTGCCCCCACTGGGGCTGCTGGGGCTGCTGGCCGGGCTGTTGCGGATACGACATGGGTCCCCCATGAAATGGTCAGTGTGAGGGGACACCGTACGACCCGCCCGGAATGCCTGCACTCAGAAGGGGGCAGATCGTGACGGAACCGTGAACGATCACCACACTTCCAAGTCGTCCCCGCCAGGGGCGACGGACATCGTCAGGGCGCCTGCCGGATCACCTTCGTCACCCGGCACTCAACATTCCCCTCCACCCTGTCCAGCGATTTCGCTTCCCCCGCAACCTCCTGACCAGGGGACACCTTGATCGACTCCGACACTGCCTCGGTCAGACGGTCCCCCAACGGGTCAACGAACGCAACGGTGACGGTGTAGACGCCGTTCTTGGTGGTCCCGTTCGTGATCAGGAAGTCCGCGGTATGCCACCCCGTCCGCTCGTTCACCCCACACCCGGCGATCTTCACGTCGGCTTCGGCACCCGCGGGCTTCGACTCCTCGGACCCGCTCCCGCCGTCCGAGCCGCACCCAGTGGCACTCAGCAGCACCAGCAGACCCGCCGCCACGATCTTCCCTGTGTTACTCCTCTTCAGCGGCTGCTGAAGCGACATGTATCCCCCCACATAGCGGTCGGTGTGAAGGGGACACCGTACGACCGAATGGAATGCCTGCACCCGGAAAACCGGCAGATCGTGACGGACCCGCATGCTGTCACCACACGTCGGGTCCGCCCCCGCACCAGTCGATCAGCCCGGCGCAGGAACTCCGTCACGTCTCGCACCGACATCGCCAGCCCGAGGATCTCGCCGTCCACGCGCACCTGCCGGCCGTGCCCGTACTGCCAGGGCTCACTTACCGCGTACACCCCCGAGTGGCGACCCGGCCGCCACGACCATCGAGTCGTGGAGTCAAGAGCAGGTGCACCGCGGCTGCACTGCTGAACGCACGAGGGTCGCCGAGAGTGTTTCGGAGCTGAACTTGTCGGGCTGCACGTGGCGTCGAGCGCCGCGAACCAGTAGGTGTGACGGACAGTCGAGGGTCGGACCTACCCGACGGCCCCATGCAGACAGGTGGAGAGAGCATCAGCAGCTCAGGGCTGGGATGACCAGTCAACTCTCCCCAGCTTCAGACATTGACGCCTTGGTGATGAGCCCCATAAATCACCGTCTCAACTCGAATTTTCCCTTGGTAGTGCTCTGACCGTATAGGTTCACCGGTTTGGGTATCTCCGGCCCTGCACCCGCTCAGGAGGCGGTTGTTGTTGCCCAGGTTCGGAACAGGGTGAGGGCCTCGGTGAGGTTTCCGGGACCGCACGCGGCGTGGAAGGTCTTCTCAGCTATCCAGGTGCGGACCCAGTCCTGCGTGCCGCGGTTGACCTCCTGGAGGTTGTAGTCGCGTCCTTCCAGGTCCGTCTCCGCCAAATCGATCTCGATGGTCCAGCCGGGATTGTCGAGCGTGGCAATCTTCACGCCCCACTCGTGCTCCCAGTCGCCGTCGCACTGCTGCGTGTACCAGTTCTGCAGCCAGTCGAGAAGGGGCTCCGAATCGCTCATGGCAGGAGATGCTAGTACTGCAACGGTCTTTGGCCTGATGGGTGGGCAGTTTCGGGTGGTGTGTGGCCGCGTTGTTTGTAGTGGCTGAGGCGGGCTTGGTGTTGTCGTCTGCGGCGCCAGTGTGACCAGTGCAGGACGTGGTCGATGGGTGCGGGGCGGCGGTGGGTGAGGCGGTGGATCAGGCGTCGTAGTTCGGGGAGGGTGAGGGGTATGAGCTGGGAGGATCCGTTTCTGCTTTGTCGGTGTCGAGTGCGCGGGCTCGCAGGACGGTGAGGCAGGCGTGGGCGGCCATGGCGAGGGTGATGTGGCGGTGCCAGCCGGGGTAGCGGCGGACTTGGTAGTCGTCCAGGCCGCATTCCTGCTTGGCGGTCTGGAAGGCGCTGTCACGTTGTTGAGTGTGTGAGTGTCTGATGGCGTGTCGGGTGTGGTGGGGCCGGGTTCCGGTCCTGTGCTCAGGCCGCGGTGGGCAGGGCGGTGGCGCCGGTGGCCTGGTCCCAGATGGTGAAGCGGATGGTCATCTCGGCGCGGTAGTGGGATGTGGTCATCAGGTGGCGGCGGGGCCGGAAGTGGGGTGAGATGCCGCTGAACGCGGCCAGGAACCGCTGGGCTGCGCCGACGCTGCGGAAGCCCTTCATCGCGCGTTCGCGTTGCCGGGTCGGCTGGTGGCTGTTCCGGCCCGGTTGTTGAGGCCTTTTGTGGGAGCGGTGTTCCACGGAGGGCATGACCTCGCGGTGGGCCGCGCCGTAGGAGCGGAGCTTGTCCGTGATGATCACCCGCGGCACGGCCCCGATTCCTTTGAGGAGCCTGCGGAAGAAGCGCCTGGCCGCAGCCTTGTCCCTTCGGCCCTGGACCAGGATGTCGAGCACGGTGCCGTCGGCGTCGACGGCCCGCCACAGGTACTTCCGCTCCCCGTTGATCTTCACGAACACCTCGTCCAGATGCCATTTATCCCCCGGCCGCGGCCGGCGGCGGCGCAGTCCGTTCGCATAGGCCTGCCCGAACTTCATACACCAGCGGCGGACGGTCTCGTGGGAGAGGATCACACCGCGCTGGAGCATCAGCTCCTCCACCTCACGGAACGACAGCGGGAAGCGGAAGTACAGCCACACGCAATGGGAGATCACCTCGACCGGGTACCGGTGTCCCCTGTACGACGGCGGCGCTGACGACACGAGCGAACCCCTCCCCGGCACGACCAACTCCAAGATCATCCCACCCGGTCAACCAACGTGACAGTGCCCTCGTGGACCTTGACGATGACCTCGTCGATCCTGGGCCGCAAGTAGGTGCCGGTCGTGGTGATGCGCCGGTGGCGCATCACCTGCTGGGCGTCGACCAGGGTGATGCCCGGGTCCTCGATCAGGCGCAGACACAGGGTGTGCCGCAGGTCGTGCAGCGTGATGTTCGCCCCGATCCGGGCGTTGATCCGGTTCAGCACCGCCGCAGGGCGGTGTAGGGCAGCAGGCGCGTCGGTCCGCGCAGGGTCCACCACACCGGCTCGTCCGAGGCAGGCCGGTGGCCGTCCTGGGCCAGCTCGCCAAGGTAGAGCGCCAGCCAGGCGAAGGCTTCCGGGGAGGCCGGGCATGCTTCCTTTTCCCCGCCCAGGCCCTTGGTCTGCACGTAGATCCGGCCCTCGTCCCGGTGGACGTCGCCGATCGTCATCCCCAGCATCTCGGCGGCCCGCGCGCCGCTGGACAAGAACATGGAGAACAGTGCGCGATTCCGATGGCAGCCCAGCGAGGTGAACAGGTCCTCGACGACATCGTCGGGGACTGCGCGGGGCTCGCGGTCGACCTGCTTCTACCGGTAGGCGCCCCGGCGGTGCAGCCGGAACGGCTCGAGCGGGTTGTGATGCGCCTCCAGCCGTCGCACGTCACGCGACTGTGGTGGCACCGGGGAGACCAGCGGCCCCTGTCCGGTCTGCAGATGATGATCGTAGAACGCCGCCAGCACCGATACCGCGTGGTTGATGGTTGCCGGGGCATAGCCCGACTTCAGGTACGGCTTGCCGGTGCGCGCGTTCAGCGACCCCGGCGCGGGTGCGTCCGGGAGGCTCCGGTCCCGCGCCGGGTTGTGGCACGTCCGCAGCCACAGGACGAAGTCGCGTACGTCCACGCGCTTCGCGCGGCTCCATTCGACGTCCACTGCGGCGAGGAACCGGAACCAGCGCAGCAGGTCAAAGGCATAGGACCGGCAGGAAGCCGGGGTGTTGCCGCAGGCAAGCAGTTCTCGCAGGAACTCGCCTGCCGGTGAGATCGGCCGCCCCGCACCATCGAGCACCACCCAGGGAAGCGTCGCGGCAGTGGTCGCCTCCACACTGCCCACTCGCGCCACCACCAGGCCCGACATCTCGCGTTCGGGTATCGCCACATCGTGATCCATCGCATCTCCGTCTCATTGGGCACATCCCCAACGGAGACTCCTCACGCTCACCAAGCCGACACGCAGGACACGCCGATAGTGCGGTCAACGGGTCGATGGACCGCCTTGCCCGAGTAGGACAGGCGGAGAGAGAGACCCTTGCCCGCGACGCCGACACCGCAGCCGAGGTCCTGACCCAGCACCTCACCCAGACCGCGGCCGGACTGACCGACTGCTCGCACCACGAACCCACGAACCCACGAACGAAGCCTGATGCGCCCTGTTCGGCCTGGCCGCACGACCGCACGTGAACACCGAAACCGGAGCCACAGCCGGCAGGAGGAAGGGGTCCTCGACCAGCTCAACAGTCTTCTTCATCGGCAAGTCCGCAGACAGGAAGGCCGCGAGGAGGAACCAACCCCGTGTGTCATCGACTCCCAGAGCATCAAGACCTCCACCAATGTCCCCGCTTCCGAGCAGGGCATTGATGCCGGAAAGAAGATCGTGGGCCGCAAGCGGAGCATCTTCATCGACACCGTCGGTCTGCTACTGACGGTTCCGGTCACCGCGGCCGGCGTGCAGGACTCCATCGCCGGCCGGACCCTCACCGACAGGGTCGCCGTCGACCATCCCACCGTCCGCAAGACCTGGGTCGACGGCGGCTACCGCCAGCACCTCGTCGAGCACGCCGCCACCCTCGACATCGAGATGCACATCGTCCGCCGCGACCCCACCACCAGAGGATTTACCGTCCTGTCACAACAATGGACCGTCGGGAGAACGCTGGGCCGGCTCATGAACCACCGCCGCCTCGCACTCGACTACGAAACCCACCCACACCGCTCCGAAGCCATGATCCACCTCGCAATGATCAACCTCATGACCCGCAGATCCATTGCGGAATCCGCCCCGAGCCGGTGCGGAACCTGAACCACTCCCAAGCAGGCAATCCGGGATGAAACAACAGGGTGAAACGCCCTCCAAGCCGGTCGATCCAGTAGATGACGGACAGGTGGCCGACGGACGCGATGCGCACGTCCTCGCCCTCGATGGTCCGTCCGGGCGCGAGAACCCGGCGCCACGCGATGTCGGCGGCTGCACGGAATGCGGACGATCGGGTCATTGTCCCCATGGGGGATCCGCTGCGGCGTCGATCTGCTCCGCGTCCGTGGGGGGCTCCTCGTGCCTTCTCCGCACCGGGCCACGGGGGCGATCTTCCATGCTTCCACCCGCCACAGGTACGCCGATCGACGCCTCGCCTCAACTCCCTTCCTTGAGTCTGCCTTTCGGGAACGGTCCGGGTGAGCGGACGCTGGTGCCGTCCGCTCACCCGGCAGGGACACGGCCGGTCTCACGACCCGGACGAGGCGCTGATATCCCGAAACTCCGCCCGGGCGTCCTCGGTGTAGGCACCCATGCTGCCCGAGGTGTACGGCCGTTCCCGGTCGGTGAAATCGGCCACTTCGCGGCCGTCCACCGCCACCGTCATCCGCGCACCGCGCTGCCGGATCCGGACCTCTGACCAGTCGCCGACCGGGAAGTGGGGCATACCGGTGGCGAGGAACCGCTGTCCGCCTCGGTATTCGGGGTCCCGTTTGCCCAGTTCCCAGCCATTGGGCTTGAGCGCCAGATAGTAGAAGTGCTCCGGGTCGTCGTAGGACCAGACCAGCCAGGCCACCTCCCACGGGTTGGGGTCGGGCTCGCGCAACTGCTCGGCGGTACGTATCCGGGCGCGGTAGTCCAGCACGCCGTACCGGGTTGTGGAGATGACCAGACAGGCATGGGTACGGTCTTGTTCACGGGCCGTGCGCGGAGTGAGCGTCAGCTCGTCCACCGTGCCGGTATTGGCGCCGTAGCCGTGGAAGACGGACTGCCAGGGGCCGTACACCATGCCGTCCTGCCAGGACTCGACCGAGTCGGTACCGTGCCCCTCTTCCCGGAGCAGTGCCGTGACCAGGCCGGTGCTCACCACAACAAGGACGGCCAGCAGCAGCCCGCCGGTCCGGCGGTAGGAGCGCCACAACATGCGCAAACGGTACCGCCGGACCATCCATGCCGCGTGGGCCGTCCGGGGCCGGTACGCGGTCATCCCGCCCCGTGTTCGTCGTCGCCCGGTGCCTCGTGCCTGCCGTCGGTGGGCGTCCTCTGCCCGTGGATGACGGCCGGGGTGCCGCCGAAGTCGCTGGTGAGGCGGGCCACGATGCGGTCGGCCGCGTGTCCGTCGCCGAACGGGTTGGCGACCGCCGACATCCGTCGGTACTCCTCCGGGTCGTCCAGCAGCCGCACGGCGGCGGCCAGGATCTCCTCCGGATCGGTGCCCACCAGCCGGGCCGCCCCCGCCTCCACCGCCTCCGGCCGTTCGGTGGTGGACCGCAGCACCAGCGCCGGCTTGCCCAGGCTCGGGGCCTCCTCCTGGAGCCCGCCGGAATCGGTCATCACCAGGTCGCAGGCGGCGAGAGTGGCGGCGAAGTCCAGATAGTCCAGCGGGTCCACCACCGAGATCCCGGGGTGACCCTCCAGTGCCGGCAGCAGGGCCTCCCGTACCGCCGGACTGCGGTGCAGCGGGAGCACGATCTCCACATCTCCCCGGTCGGCCAGCCGCCGGAGCGCCGCACCCATGGAGCGCATCCGGTCACCCTGGTTCTCCCGGCGGTGCAGGGTGAGGAGCACCCGTCGCCCATCGGTGCGGAAGGCGCTCCGCCCGGCGCCCCGCCCCAGCACCCACAGCAGGTTGTCGACGACCGTGTTGCCGGTGGTGATCACCTGTCCGTCGGGTACGCCCTCGGCCCGCAGATGGCCGGCGGACCGCGCGGTGGGGGCGAAGTGCCAGTTCGCGAGGCGGCCGATCAGTCGGCGGTTCAGCTCCTCGGGGAAGGGATTGTCCGGGATACCGGTGCGCAGCCCCGCCTCGACATGGGCCACCGGGATGTGTTCGTAGAAGGCGGCGAGAGCGCCGCAGAGCGCCGTGGTGGTGTCGCCCTGGACCACCACCAGATCGGGCCGTTCGGTCCGGATGACCGTGCCCAGGCCCTCCATCAGGCGGGCGGTCAGCTCGGAGAGCCGCTGCCGGTCCCGCATCACCGCCAGGTCGGTCTTGACCCCCACTTCGAGCAGGCCGAGCATCTGTTGCAGCATTTCCCGGTGCTGGCCGGTGGTCACCACCATCGGCTGGAAGAGCGGGGAGGCGGACATCGCCCGGCTGACCGGGGCCAGTTTGATTGCCTCCGGGCGGGTGCCGAGTACCAGCATGGCGCGCACCGTGCCGGGTGGAGCGGCGGAGCGCTCCGGGGCGTCCCCGGCCGGGCGCGGCGCGGACGCGTTGTCCACGGGTGATAACAGCGGGTTCTCCGATGAGGACATGGCTCTCCCTTGACGAGACAAACGGAAGGAGCAGGAGCGGTTCGTCGGGCGGCACCGGCGGCGCATACGACACCGGCGTACGGGCCGGCCGGCGGCGGTACGGACGGGCCGCACCGCGGTGCGGTCGCGCGGATGGTACGGGTGGGGCCCCGAGCGGCGTGGATGGTACGCGAGTGGTGCGGGTGAAACCTTGAACCGACGGGTCAGCTGCGGGCTGTCTTCAGCCAGGTTCGCTTGCCGGTGACGGTCCGCCAGAGTCCCATCCAGCCTGCGGCGAACCAGATATAGCCATAGATGATGAAGACATGCCCGAGCAGTACCGCCTGGATCGCGGTGAGCGACCGCTCGCGCACCCGGTACACGAAGCCGTAGATCCAGGCCGAGGTGAACGAGAGCAGATACGGGCCGAGGAACCACATGACGGAGACGAGCGGACGGCCCGCCCTGATCGATCCGGCGACCGTGCCGAGGAGCGCGACCAGGAACGAGAGCGGCAGGAGCGAGGTGAGCAGGATCAGTACCGGGCTGGACAGATGGTAGATCAGGTCCATCGCCGCCCGGCCCCCGACGTCGCGCAGTATCAGCGGGGTCAGGTTGGCCGACTGGAGATGTCCCTGGAACCAGCGTGACCGCTGGCGGATCAGTCGGCGCACTTCGAGGACGGCCTGCTGGGAGACGGCCGCCGTGGTGCAGTGCTGGTTGGTCCAGCCACGGGCGATCAGCCGGACCCCCAGGTCCAGATCCTCGGTGAGACTGTCGCTCCACGGATTCTCGCCCAGGGTGTCGAGCGCGGACAGGCGCATGAACTGGCCGTTGCCGCCCATGCCCACGCTGCCGATGAAACGGCGGGCGCTCTGGAACACATCGCCGTAGACGACGAACTCCATGTCCTGGAGCCGGGCCAGCAGCCCTTCCCGCCGGTTGTACATCCGGACACCGATCTGGGTTGCCCCGGTCGCCGGATCGTTGAAGAACGGGTCGACGGCGTCGATCACATGCCCGTCCAGCCGGCCGTCCGCGTCCACGACGCAGAGGATCACATCGTTCGGGTTTCGGCCCTGGAGAAGCGGTGACGCCCGCAGCAGTCGTACGCCGTCATTGAGCGCGGCGCCCTTCCCGCGCCGGGCGTTCGGCAGATAGCGCTGATGGAGCCAGACCCGCTGGGGATCGGCGGCCCGCGCGATATCGGCCGTTCGGTCGTCGGAGGCGTCGTCGATGACCAGGGCGACACATTTCTCGGCCGGCAGAGCGGTGATCCGCGCAAGGCTCTCAGCCAGCACTATCTCCTCATTGAGGCAGGCCAGAAGGAAAACATAGAATCTTTGTTCGCCCACGTCAGGTCGGTGCGGCACCTTGCGACGGGAGAGCAGGAACAGGCTGAAATTGTAGGTGCCGGCCAACACGATCAACGCAATGCTGGCCCATATCAGGGACTCAACGATCACGATCCGTTCTCCGCGGCCCAACCCCGGCGCCCAGCGGCGGCGGCATCGGTCACGGAGGGCCTGACACGTAATCGCAAACGCGCCACGAACAGGCCGAGAACAACCAGAAGATACAAGAGGAATCCCGCCCCCGCGGTCGCCTGCAAAGCACTGGCCACCGGACTCCCGGGTATCTCCTCCATGGACGCGGCCAGCCCCACCAAGGGCAGCGCTGACCCCAACGCAGACCTACCGTACATCGGTCCCCCCCACCTTCAGCTCTGCGCAGGAGTGGTTGGCACGTCCCCAAACGGAACCGGCCCCTGCGCGCTTACGGAAAGTACCAGAAGCGGCCCCGCAAGTGGTTCTTCGGCGGAAAACCTGGACCTTGATCTTTCACCGGAGTCCCCATTGACATCCGAAGGGAATGGAGCGAACAATCCCGGCTGTTGAGCTTCGCAATCCGCTTGTGGAATTCCATGAAGGACCGAGCCATGGCTCTTGTGTCGCGAATCAGCCATGTCTCTTTCTCCTTCCCGGCGCTCAGTTCCACGTCATGCGGCGCGGTACCCAAATCGAGGGGGTAAACAAATGAGACAACCCAGGAGAAGGCCACAGCCGACCTGGCTGGCTTTGATCGCCCTGGCCGTCGCCGCCCTGCTGGGGGGCAGTCTGCTGGCACCGGCGGCCGTCGCCGGCGGCCGGGGGGACGGCGACCACCATGCGGTGACTCAGGAATCACCCATCGGCGTTCAGGCCAAGGACCTGAAGGGCTGGGCCGCGGCACAGCGGTCCGGTGACGCCGAACGGCGGGCGGAGAAGGGCACGAAGAAGCGCGCGGGCAAACTGTTACCGCGGCTGACCAGGGCAATCGGGCCGAAGGCGCGCAACGCACCGGCCGCTCCCGACCCCGGCCAGGCAAAGACGCTGGTCCTGTACGACAACGCGGGCCCGTTCGGACACCTCGGCGAGCTGTACGCGATGGGCGTGGCCAACCTCGGAGGCCGGTTCGGCACCGTGACCGCCAAGCCGGTCCAGAACTACGTACCGGGTGAGCTGGAGACCTTCGACGCCACCGTCTACGTGGGCTCCACCTACTACGGCGAAGACATACCGGACGCGGTGCCGCAGGATCTCTATCTGGACATCCTGCTCTCCGAGCGGCCGGTGATCTGGATGGGCGAGAACATCTGGAACATGGCCAACTCGATCAGCCTGCAGGAGTTCGAGTACAAGTACGGCTGGGACCCGACGTCCTCGTTCTACGAAACCGGCGGCAGCGTAGGCGATATCACCAAGGTCGAGTACAGGGGCCAGACACTGACCCGGAAGATCCCGGCCGGGCAGGACGCGGGCGTGCTCCACCCCGTCATCAGCACCAGCACGGACGCCCCGCCGGTGACCGAGCTCGCCACGGCAGTGGACACCGCGGGTGCCACCGAGACGACCTTCCCTTGGGCGATCCGCTCGGCCAACCTGACCTACCTCGGCGAGATCCCCTTCACCTTCGTCTCGGAGACCGACCGGATCATCGCCTTCCAGGACCTGCTCTTCGACGCGCTGGCACCGGCGACGGCCGAGCAGCACCGTGCCCTGGTGCGCCTGGAGGACATCTCCCCGATGTCCAACGCCACCCAGCTCCGTTCGATCGCCGACTATCTGAAGTCGCAGAACATCCAGTACGGCATCAATGTCATCCCGGTGTACACCGATCCCAAGGGCGTGCAGAACAACGGTGTGGCGCGCACGGTACGGCTCGCGCAGCGGCCCGCGCTGGTGAACACGCTGAAGTACATGCTCGCCAACGGGGCCGTGCTGATGGACCACGGCTACACCCATCAGTACGGCAACCTGGACAACCCGTACAACGGACTCAGCGCCAGTGACTTCGAGTTCTTCCGGGCCCATGTGGACGCCAACGACTTCGTGGTCTACGACGGGCCGGTGGCGGAGGACTCCACCACCTGGGCACAGGGCCGGATCACCTCCGCCCTCAACGAATTCGCCGCGGTCGGCCTGCCCAAGCCCAAGCTGTGGACCACCCCGCACTACGCGGCCTCGGACACCGACTACAAGGTGTTCGCGCAGAACTTCGACGCACGGCTGGAGCGTTCGCTGTACTTCGCCGGGACGCTGACCGGCGCGCCGGTCGACAGCACCCGCTACCTGGGCCAGTTCTTCCCGTACCCGGTCACCGATGTCTACGGCACCAAGGTGCTCCCGGAGAACATCGGCAGCTATGAGCCGCTGGCCTCCAACAACAACCCGCCCCGGCTGACCGAGGACCTGATCAAGAGCGCCAAGGCCAACCTGGCGGTACGGGACGGCTTCGCCAGCTTCTACTACCACCCGACCCACCCGGTGGCTCCGTTGAAGGAGATCGTGGACGGCTTTACGGCGCTCGGCTACACCTTCGTCAACCCCGAGAGTCTGCTCTGACCCACCCTGTCCCAAAGCACCGTCCCCGCCGTTACCGGTCCGCCTCGCGCGGGCCGGGAACGGCGCACGTCCTGCGGGCTGCGGCCCGGGAAAGGCCCCTCCCCTGATGCGAACACCGCGGCGGACGACGGTGGTGGCGACGGCCGCCGCCCTCGCGATACTGAGCGGATGCACGACCGGCGGCGGGGACGGCCCGCGCCCCCCGCGCTCCGGTGACCGGATACGCGGAATCACCCTGCCCGCGTGGGACGTCGACGACTACGGCCGGCCGGAGGCCCGGCGCTATCTGCGGCAGATCGCCCGCACCGGCGCCCGATGGGTGGTCTTCACCCCCACCTGGTACCAGGACGGGACGGACCGGTCCGCCATGCACACCACCGCGGAGACGGCGAGCGACCGCAGTCTGCGCCGGATCATCGCCCTGGCCCACGAGGCTGGACTGAAGGTGCTGCTCAAACCGCATGTGGATCTGACCGGGGGCGGGGACCGCGCGGCGATCCGCCCGGCGGACCCGGACGCCTGGTTCACCGCGTACCAGCGGTTCATCACCCATTACGCCGCACTGGCGGCGGAGTCGGGGGTGGCACAGTTCGCCGTCGGCACCGAATTGGCCGGCACCTCCGGCGACCGGCCCCGCTGGACCCGGGTGATCACGGCGGTGCGCGAGGTCTACCGGGGCACCCTGACCTACGCCGCCAACTACGACGAATACCACCGGATCCCGTTCTGGAACTCGCTCGACCTGATCGGCATCGACGCGTACTGGCCACTGGCCGAATCCGCCACGGCCGATCCCGCGCGGCTGGCCAAGGGCTGGAAACCGATCGTCACCGAACTCACCGCGTTCGCGGCCCGGCACCAGCGCCGCATCCTCTTCACCGAGGCGGGCTATACGAGCCAGCACGGCACCGCCGCGGAACCGTACTCCTGGACGATCAGCGAACGCGCCGGGGCGGAGGAACAGTCGGCGGCCTATCAGGCTCTGCTCACCGCCTTCGACGGCAAGAACTGGTGGGCCGGGGTCTGCTGGTGGATGTGGGACGACTGGCCGGAGAGCGGGGAGACCGCGCGGGAGCTCGCGTACACACCTCGCGGGAAGCCGGCGGAGAAGGTGCTGCGGCGGTGGTGGCGGAAGTGAGCGGACGGTCGGCGGGTGTATACGGGGCGGGGCGGCCGACAACCGTGTACCGCACCGGTCGCCGGCCGCCGCCCCGCCGAGATCATCTGGTGTCCGGCAGTGGATCGGGGCGGCCTTCGACACCCTCGAAGGCCGACTCGGCCTGGAACAGCAAAGTGGCTCGGACACGCTCATTCAGACGAACCGTAGTCGACTCGGTTCGTTGGGCCCACAACCCGACCGCAAAGCCGAAGAGCACCCGCAAAGCCGAAGAGCACCCGCCGAGCAGGACGGCCGGCGAAGCAGAATGCGTCTGCTCTGCCACCGCCCGCCGGCCCCTAATCGGGTTGTGCCAGCGCTTCGTCCCAGACATTGCCGCCATCTGCCCAGGTCCACAGCCATTGGCGCAGCGATGGCGCCGCATATCGCAGGCCGTCATGAGGGTCCTGGCCCCAGTCCGGTTCCCAGCCGTCGGCATCCCAGAGCAGGACCGGGTGATCAACCGCTATCAGTGAGACGTACCACTCCATGGTGCAGCCGCCGCCCGTCAAGAAGAACCACGACGCCGACGCCCCCCACTCCGTCCGCTTGGCGTGGAGGGCCGTCGCGCAAGGCCAGTCCGCCGGATGCCAATGTGGAACACGGCGCGGCGTCAGCGACGCGAGGCCGCCGTCCGGCCCGAACCCTCCGTCGCCGACCTCGGTGTAGATGCGGCGGAGCAATTCGGGCAGGGGATACCCGACGCTGTGTTCAGCGAGATCCACTTCTGTCTTTGTGAGAGGCGGGAAGGGCTGATCCGGGAGAAGGCCAGGAGAGGGAGGCACACTCTCCTGGCCCCACGCGAGGGCGTGCAGTCTCTCCACAAGTGCGTCGTCGTCCGCAGCAATGCGGTGCGCGGCGTCGGTCACGAGCCGGGACTGTAGTACGTGCTCTCCCTGGTCAGCCTGCCGGGCTATGTGAGACGCGTGTCAGCATGTCCTGGGGCAACAGTCGAAGGTTGGAGTCGGCCTGCCTTCGGATCGTCTCCCGCCTCGCAGCGTCTGCGGAGAATACGGGTGGCGGCCTCTACAGCTGAGGCTTCTGCCCCCACGAGGACCGCTCGTTCTTGACGCCGCTGCATGCCAGCAGCTCGGTCCCGGTGGCGTCGAAGTACA
Source organism: Streptomyces sp. TSRI0281 (assembly GCF_001905125.1). Lineage (GTDB taxonomy): Bacteria > Actinomycetota > Actinomycetes > Streptomycetales > Streptomycetaceae > Streptomyces. The sequence goes on from NZ_LWLE01000025.1 coordinate 39,516, forward strand.
GGGTGAAGAACCAAGATCGGTTTACTGCGACGATGTTGCCGGTACGCAGTTGCTCGTCGCGGTGCCGAGCGCGGAGGATCTCAACGGTCTCGTCAGGGCCGAGGGTCGTCAGGCCGATCTTCAACGACCGTTTCAGCCTTGTCGCAGCGATGCCGAGGACCATCCACTGTGGCGGCTGTCCGTCGTAGAGGCATTACCTCGCCGCCGGCGGCGATGGCGTCGCGTGCTGCCTTGCAGGCACTGGTCTGGCCTTTGAGCATCGCGGTGATGTCGGGCTGACTTGGGTTCTCGTCCTCGGTGGCCATGCGGCGACTGTAGGGAGCGAACGCGGGCGTTGCTACGGGATTCAGCGTGGCCTGCGCGGGGCAGTTGGGCCCTGGGGAGCCATCAGGACCGCCTACCCAGCGGAGGGTGTCCGTCGAAGACGATGCTGCTTCGCGCTGATGGCCGCAGCCTGAGTGCGGCATCGTTCCAGCCCTGCGGTCACCTCTTCATGGTCCGGGCGATCCTGGCGGGCCAGGAGTTCGCCAGCCGCGGTCATGGCGGCCCAAAAGTCGGGTGGTGAGCCGCGCCCGTCCCGGAACCGGGTATTGGCGAAGCAGAGGAAGATCTTCGTGAGCTCCCCGGTGCGAAACCACGCGAGCAGGCCGCCGGGATAGCCTCCACGGGCACCAGCGGCGGTTCCCAAGAGGTCGCGGATGCGCTCCTCGTGTTCCTCAAGTACTCGGTCCACGAGGAAAACGTGCGCAAACCTGAGAACGAAGGCGAGGCCCTCCTCCTCACCCACCGCGAAGTCTGAGAAGAGTGGCTCGACCTCGCGGAGCCGGGCTTCGGCGTCAGTCCGGGGCACACCCAGGGCCAAGCACACGGCCAACACACAGATACCCCAGTTGCCGGTTCTCGCGGCCAGCTCGGCGAAGACCTCCTCGTCGCTTTGCCCGGCGGCGAGCATCTCCTGCGCCTCCAGATCCAGCGCGCCCTCGTCCTCCCCATGACTCATGGCGAGAGGCTACCGCGAGGTGCGATGGCTGAGCCGGCCGCGATCCCCTCGCCCACCGAGGCAGCACGAAGCTTCCCAGCCAGCGGGGTGTGAAGCGCAGCAGAGCCGGATTGCGGCCCTATTCCGCACACTCGAATATCCGAAGCTACCGATACTGCTGGAGCACATCGGCTCCAAGGGGCTTCGCGGAGTTGAGGGCGGCCGGGATGAAAGGCATGTGCTTGACCGGCCTTCTCTGCACCAACAGCACGATTCGACTCCGCTAGTTCTTATGTGGTGAACGTGGCCGGGGCCGCTGGACCTCCAGGACAACTGCCTTGCCTGCCACGGATCGGTCCTCGTGCATGGTGATCACCTGGCCGGGCTGAAGGTGCTGCCACTGCGAATGGTCCAGGGGCGCGAGTCGTACCGAAGCTTGTCCACCGGGCTTCAGGAAGGGCGTGAACTCCACCCAGAGCCGGGCAATGTTGAAAGCCGGTTCGCCGGTCGCTGTCCGGTTGCCGATGTTCCACATCGGTCGCAGGACACCGGCGCCGGAGATGGGCGTCTTTCGTCGGGCTTCGGTGGCCGGGCGGAGGGTGAGGTCGGCTCGGAGAATCCCGTGGCGAGTCTCATGGCCGCGCCAGTGGCACCAGGCCGCGCTCTTCTCCAGTCTCATCTGCGGCAGCGATGGCCAGGGTTTCCCAGAAGCTGAGCGGAAGCGGGTGGACGTCACCGAGTTCTTCCAGCAGATCGAGGGCCACTTCCCACTCGTCGTGAGCGAGGTACTCCCAGACGTCGCTCACCGTGATGTCGTTCTCAGTGGCGATCTTCTCAGGAACCAGCAGGGAAGCGGCTTTCAGTAGCTTGGGGACGTCCATGCGTTGAGTCTGGACCACGGTCTCCTGGCCTCGGCAGGAGGTGCCCAATGACCTCCATCGAACAGATCGCGACGCCGGCGACCTTCGGGGCGGTGTGGGCGGCTCTCTCCGTCGGTCACAACCTCGCGGACCACGTGATCGGGCAGCAGGCCGCAGCCGTGCGCCGCGCCGTCGAGCTGCTTGGTTGGTCCTGACCGGCAGTGGTCAGTTCGCGAAGAACCCGCAGCGCCGATACTCCACCTCGCCGAAACCCACCACCACACCACACCCCCACCAGCCTTACCACCGGTCCCCAACCCCGAGCCGCCCCCGGCTCCGATGCAACGTCCGCCTGTTAGGCCTCGTACGACAGTCGTTCCCCACCCGGGAGCGGAAGCGTCGTGGTGCACGGGCGATTCGCCTCGTCCCCTTCGTATGCCACGACGACTCCCCGGACGCCCGTCGGCACGACCGCCGTGCACAGGCTCGCCAGCCCCACCTCGTCCAAGGGGACCGTGCCGAGGTGCCGCCCGTCCGCGGTGAAGGTCACCCGGCCGCGGGGCGCCGGCCCGCCGGGCCCGGTGCGGGCGATCCGTACTGTCAGAGTCGTCGGCGCGAGGCCATCGGTGCGGGCGCGGTAGCAGGCGGCGCCCGCCGGATCGGCGGTCAGGGTGCCGTCGCGGGCGACGCGAAAGCCGGTGCACACGCCGTACGTGGTGTGCGGCTGATAGCCCTTCGCCGGGACGAGGACGGCGTTCAGTTCGCGCGGCGCGCGGGGCGCCTGGTCCGGCCGGCCGTCGAGGCCTGCGAGTCCGAGCAGATCGCTGTCGGCGTCGGCCGCGGACAGCACCACCGGGAACCCGCCCACGACGAGGGTGTCCGTGCCGCGTCCGGTCAGGAACGCGTCGCAGGACGAGTCGTAGTCGACCGTCCCGTCGGGGTGGACCGTGTACGAGAAGTCGGCCGGAACGCCAGGGCCCGCGTGGAAGACGTACCCGTCGGCCGGCAGCAGTGTGAGCCGGTGCACGGTGGCCGGGGACAAGAAGGTCCCCGCGGCGGCGTCCGGCAGCAGGCCGTGGGAGAGGCCGCGCCCGTCGACGGTGACGGTGCGGCCCCGGACCGTCAGAGTGTTCCCGGCGGCCTCGGCGAGCCCGTCCGCGCCCGGCGCGAGCCGGACGCTTCCGGCGGTGGTGACGGAGAAGTCGAGGCCCCCGTCGGCGGTGCCCGCATCGACCCGCAGTCGGTACCCCGAGGCGGGCAGCAGACGCAGCTCGTGCGTCCGGTCCGGCGCCAGTGGAGCCGCTCCCGGCAGGTCGGGAGCGAGCGGATGGTCCAGGCTCCGCGCGTCGACGAGGACCGGCAGCCCGCGCACGGTCAGCCGCCGGCTGCCGCGACCGGTGAGGAAAGCGTCGTACGGGGCGGCGAAGTCCAGGGTGCCGTCCGCGCGGACGTCGAAGGCGACGGTTGCGGTGATGCCGTCGCCGAGCCGCAGCCGGTAGCCCGTGCCGACGGGCAGCTCCACCGCGGGCGGCGGATCGGCAGCCCCGTCGACGAGACCGCCCCGGGCCCCGCCGCAGGCCCCGTACTCCGCGCCGTCGCGGGCTCCGGAGACGGCGACGAGGGAAAACGTCAACTGCGAGGTGTCGATGGCGATGGCCGGCATCGGTGCTCCCGGGGAGACGGAGAGGGGGTCAGAAGGGCGTGCTGCCGTGGAGCTCCATGCGGGGCACGGGCTCGATCCGGGTGCCCGTCCGCGCCGGCCGGAGCGGCACCCCCGCGATCCGTTCCCACCGCAGCATGGCCCCTTCCCAGCCGGCCGTGATCAGCTCGGTCTCGTCCGGCGTCGTCGTCATGGTCCAGACGACGTATTTGTGGGCCGGGAGGACCGCTCCGATGAGCTGTCCGCCCGGGTCCCAGCGGTGCAGCGTGCCGTCGGCGCAGCCGGCGGTGATCTCGCCGTCTCCGGTCAGCACGAGCCCCCGCACCGGTGAGCCCGCCACCAGCGGGCCGCCGACCTGCCGTCCGGTGTCGCGATCCCAGCGGCGGACCGTGCCGTCACGGCCGCCCGAGGCGAACTGCCGCCCGGCGGAGCCTGCCGAGAGGGACTGGACAGGCCCGCTGTGGCCGAGCAGGGGCTCGCCGACCGGAGTGCCGGCCGTCCGGTCCCAGCGTCGTACGGTGCCGTCCACTCCGCCCGAGACGATCTCTGCGTCGTCGGGGGTGACGGCGACCGCCTGCACCGTGCCGGTGTGTCCGCGCAGCGGCTCGCCGAGCGCCTCTCCGGTGGTCCGCTCCCAGCGGCGGACCGTGGCGTCCTGGGAGGCGGAGACGAACTCGCCGCCGTCGCGGGTGCGGGCCAGGGCCAGCGCCGGGCCCTGGTGGGCGGCGATCGGCGCGGCCAGGGAGAGGCCGGTCAGCCGGTCCCAGCGCCTCACTGTGCCGTCGCTGCACGCGGTGACCGCCTCCCGGTCGTCGGGCGTCAGCACCATGCCCCAGATCACGTGCGACACCAGGGGCACCGGGCCGGCCAGAAGGGTCTCGTGCACCCGGTCCCAGCGGAACAGCCGGCCGGCGTCGTCCGACGCGACGATCTCCACCGCGTCGGAGGTCACGGCCAGCGCCATCGCGGCGATGTCCGTTTTCATCCTGTCCCCCCGGGCGGTACGGCCCCGTCGAACGCGAGCGCGCTGGACGCCTCGCCCCGGCCGGCCCGGACCCGGCGGCCCACCCACTGGTAGACCCGGCCGTCCTCGCCGCGCGCCACCACCGGCACCCGGCCGGCCGTCACCCCCGAGCGGGGGACCTCCTCGTCGCGGAAGAACACGCGTTTCACCTCCGGCTCCAGGATCCGGCCGGCCGCCTTGAGCTGCGGCAGGCGGGTGCCGTCCGGACCGAACCGGGGGATCTGCCCGCGCCGTAGGCACACCGCTGCGGAGCCCGTCGCCAGTGGCACAGGCACCAGCGGGATCCAGTACGCCGGGACCGCCGTGACCAGCCGGTAGGCAAGCGCGGTCGGATCGGTCGGTGCCACTTGGGGGTCGTCGTCGGGTGGTTCGTCGCCGCGCGCCCGCGGCCCGCCGGTGGCGCTCGGCACCGTCCGCTCGATCGCAAACCCCAGGTTGGCCATCTCGTCGCGGGCGAAGAGCACCTCCTCCACGGGGACGCCTTCCAGACGCGCCGAGGCGGTCGGCAGCAGCGGCAGCAATGCCGGCCCGGGCTTTCCGTCCTGGGCGTTCGTCAGCCGGAACACCGACCAGTGGTCGTCCTCGACCGGGTCGACGGCCGTCTCGTCCTGGAAGGTGTCGACGACCGTGAGCCCGGCGATCCGGTGCAGCGCGCCCGTGGCCAGCTCCACCGGGACCATCCAGTGGTCGTTGCCGTAGATGTTCGCGAACTCGACGACCAGCAGCCGGGCCAGGTCGGGCAGACCCGCCCCGATGGCGGGCAGATTGACCGTCCTGTCCTCGAACTCCCACCAGCGTTCGGTCGGCATGCCCGGATACGTGACGCGGGTGGGCAGCATCTCGGCGGGCGTACCGCCGGCCGGCGCGGGCAGCGGTGCCGTACCGGCGTCGAGGTCGAACTGGTACGCGTCGGCTGTGCCGCCGGTGTACTCGGGCGCCGTTAGCGTCACCGGCCGCCCGCCCGGGGCCGCCGTGACCGCGAAGCGGTGCTCCAGGCGTTCCCGTACCCAGCTCGACGGCACCGGCGGCCGGTACCGGCCGCGGAACCACACGAGCCACTGCTGTGCCGCCTGGTCGAAGGCGGTCCGCTGATCGCCGGTGAGCCCCGGCGGATGCCATCCGCCGTCCAGGTACCCGGCGAGCGCGACGCCGTCGGGTGCCCGCTCGGCGAGCACCGCCCGCAGCGCCTGCCCGGCCGGGTCGCGCCGCAGCGGATCATCGACCGGGTTCGCCGGCGGCCCTGGCAGCGGCGCCTTGGCGAGCACCGCCGCGTCGATCCGGTCCAGGACGGCGTCCGGAAGGCTTTGGGCACGCAGGGTGTCGAGGAACCGCCGGCCGGCCCTGGCGACGGCCCGCAGCGGCAGCCCCTGGATAACCTCACCCGGCGCGGCCCCGGCCTCCGCCAGGTACTCCAGCGGCATGCCCTTCGGCAGGCTGAAGCCCGGCGCGTCGCCGCCCGCGTGGAAGGCGTCAAGCGGGGTGCTCTCGATGTCGATCCGGCACCGGACCGGCGAGCCCGTGTCCTCGCCCGCGAACTCCGCCATCTGCCACTGCCGGGCGAGCAGGAACAGCGGGTCGGCAACCCTGGCGGCGAGGGCCTCGTCGAGCTGGCCGCCGGTGCCGCTCGGCCGGACCTCCGGCTCCACTCGATGGAACTGGCCGAAGGCCATCACGTCGAAGGTCATCAGGACTCTTTCTTGATCAGATCCGCCATGATGACGGCCAAATCCGCCCGGTTCATCAGGTCCTTCACGTGCACACTGGGCGCCGTCCCCATAGCCGACTCGGGCAGATATGCGGCGGGCAGGTACCGCCCCAGCCAGCCCAGCGCGGCCAGGTCGACCAGGCGCAGCTTCGCCAGGTCGAGCGCCTCGCCGATGGTGTCGGCGAGCACGTCCGGGGTCCACGGCTGACCGACCACCGGCGGCACGGCGAGGAGCACGGCCTGCGGAGCCCGCGCGCCGGGCGCGTCGAAATGGAAGGTGGCGCCCGCCGTGTGCTGCTGAGCGGGGATCAGGTCGGACCAGGCGTCGACGACGAGGACGGCGGAGCTGCCCGAGGCAAGGGACGTGGCGGGGCCGTGCACGACCAGGCCGGTGGCCGGCTTCTCCTCGTCGGCGGGCGTACGCGGCCCGCCGACCCAGCGGTCGTTCAGCGCGAACGGCATCTGTCCGATCCGCAGAGTGTGGCCGATGCCGGTCGCCGCCGCCCCGGTGTGCAGCAGCAGGTCGGCGAGGGCGCCGGTGCCCGGCCGGACCGTGCCCATCTGATCCACCCAGTCACCCGGTACGAGCGAGGGGTCGCCGCCCCGGTCGAGCCCGGTACCGAAAGAGGAGTCGAGTGTCGCCGCGTCGGGCGGTGCCACCAGGGCCACGGCACGGAATCCGGCACCGAAGACCGCTTCCAGGACCGCGCTGTCGGCGCGCGGCCCGGCGGGCGTCGCCGCCGCGTCGGCCGCCGCCAGCCGCGTCCTGGCCTCGCGCAGCGCGGCGGCCAGCTGGCCGGCCCGCTCCGCGTCGGTTCCGGCGGGCGGTCCGGTCACTCCGTACGCGGCAAGCTTGTCCAGGTCCTGCTCGGTCGCGGCCTCGTGGAGGCCGGCGCGGGCCTGCTCCGCCCGGTCGTGCAGCTCCGGGGCGGCGGCCACCGGCACCGCGGGGTACGCGTGGGCGAGGTCGCCCGGGGTACCGGGACGGCCGGCCGCGATCACCCCGGCCACCGCCGCGCCGAGCGCCTCCACCTGGAGGATGTCCAGGGTGGTACGCGACCAGCCCGCGCCCCGGTCCGTGCGCAGGACGGGGAGGGCGTCGGCAGGCACGTTCGACGGCCGTTCGGGCAGGAGCGCGGTGGTGAGCGGGACCCGCAGCCGGTTTCCGGCGGCGAGCGCGACCACGTCGAGCGCGCTGTATCCGGTGAGCGGCCAGGCGTGCTCGGTGACGGTGGTCGCGCCCGGCACGTCCTGCTGGCCGGGCCGCAGCCAGGCGGCCCGAAGCCGGATCCGGTCGGTCGTTCCCAGCTGGTGACCGGCCCAGGTGTCGAGCCGCGGTTCGGCCGCCGCCCGGGGCCGTACGGTCTGCTGCGCGCCGTCCCAGCCCGCCGCGCGGGGCGTCCCGTCCGGCACGACGACCAGGACCCGGTGGCCCACCGAGACGCCGCGGCGCGGGGTGTCGAGCACCTGGGGCCGCGGTGGCGGCTGCCCGCCGGCCGCCAGCGACTCCAGGGTGGCACCGGCACGGTCCGGGCTGCCCTGGGTCAGCTGGTGCACGCTCTCGGCGACCAGCAGGTCCCCGACGGCGTCGAGGTCGTCGCGCAGCGCGGCGAGGATCTGCCGGACGGCCTGTTCCTCGGGGCCGGTCATCTGCGGGTCGCCCGAGTTCGTCCGTAGGTACGCGATGACGTCGTCGTCGGTCACCTCGGCGAGCCGCGCGCCGTCGGTGACGTCGTGGGCGCCGATGAACTCCTGGGCTCCCGTGCCCGGGTGCTGGACGCCCTGTACCGACCACTTGGCGCGCAGCGGGGCGACGAACCGGTCGAGGACCAGCGTCGAGCCGGGCGCCTCGCCCGCCTCGTGCAGCCGTCGTTCCAGCCGGTAGCCGAGCAGCGCGCCGAACGGCTGCCCCTGGGCGACCCCGTCGAGGACGGTCATGGCCACCCGCATCCGCCGCGAGGAGAGGTCCACCGCGAAGGCGCCGGGGTCGGTGGGGTGGGAGAGTGCGCCGCTGCGCAGGATGGCAGCGGTGGTGGCCTGCGGGAGCGAGGGCGCGAGCACCCAGCCCTGGCTGAACGGGGCGGTGCGCGCCGAGAGGTTCTCCACCCAGCCGTAGGCGCCCAGTTGCACCCCGGTCGGGCGCCGTTCGCGCAGCGCGGTGAGCCGGGCGGTGGCCAGGGAGCCGATCCAGGCGTCGAGCCGGTGGGAGACCAGGTCGAGGCTTTCGCCGAGCAGCCGCTCCAGGGGGCCGAAGGCGTCCCCGCGGGCGGCCCAGTCCGGCACCCGCGTGGCGAGGTACTGCAAGGCCGAGTCGATCTCCGCGAGCCGGATGCTCCAGGGCCGCTCGGTGCCGAGCAGGGTGAGCACGCCCCGGTCCCGCGTCGCCGCCTTGAGGACCTGACCGGCCATGGCCGTGCGGGTGTCGAGGATGGTCTGGTAGATCGTCGGTGCCGGGTCGGTGGGCTGTCCCGCGTCGGTCGCGGGCCTGATGGTGTGGGCGGTCTTGGGCGTGTGCGGCATCGCGGGCCTGGACGCGGTCGTGGATACGGTCGTGGGCAGCCGCATGATCGTGCCGAGGGTGAAGGGCTTCGACTTCAGGCCGGATGCGGTGATCGTGGGCAGCAGCTTGGCGGGATTGAACAGCACCTGGGCGAAGCGCAGCCGGGCCTGGACCTCCTCCGGGTCCTTGGCCCCGGCGGCGGCCCGCCCGTACTCCAGGTTGGCGGTGTGCTTGAGCAGCGCCTCCAGGAGGGTACGGGCGTCCTGATTGCCGACGACGAGTTTGAGCGTGTCGAAGCGGGTGACGACCCCGTTCAGGAAGTCCGTCAGTACCTTGACCGGGTCCTGGCCATCGGGCAGGTTCGGCTGGACGTAGGGCAGCCAGAGGCGGGTGGACGCGCCGTTGACGTGATGGCTGATCCGTGGCCGGTAGGTGATGCCCAGGGCCTCGTCGAGGGCTCGGGACTGCACGTCCTCGGGGGTGTCGCCCATGCAGAAGCCGGTGGTGGTGAAGTCGATGCCGGCCAGGCCGAGTCCGATGTCCTTGAAGCAGGCGTACAGCCCTGCCTGGACGGACCGGACCGACACGGTCCGCGACACCGGGGACATGCCCAGGGCGCGTAGGACGTCGCGCTCGGGCTTGGGGAGCTGGAGGGTCTCCCCGGGCTGGTCGGGGCCGCCGACCCGGGGCAGGTTACCGACGCCCACCTCCCAGAACGGGCGCAGCACGCCGAGCACGCGGTGCAGCCCCGCGAGGCCCGGCGACTCGTTCGTGTCCGCCTGCCACCGCGCGGTGGCGGTGACCGGCAGCAGACCGTACGGCTGTCTGCCGATCCGCAACACCGGCAGCGGGCCGCGGGCCCGCACGTGCTCGATGTGGTGGCGGCGCAGCCAGCCCCGGTCGACGGGGAGTTCCGTGGTTCCCCGGTCGCTCTCCAGGAGTTCGTCGAGGTAGAAGTCCCCGGTGGCGCTCCACAAGGCGATCTGCAGGGCGCGCGCGTCGGCCTGTTCCGGCTCGTCGGCGCCGGGCAGCGCCGCGAGGAGGCCGGCCGGCACGCCGAGCGCGGCGGCGGTGCGGGCGCTGTTGGCCCACGGGTCGGGCGCGGCGGCGGGGGTGGCGCCGAGCAGCCGGTCGGCGTCGGGCGGCGCGGGTGGCGGGCTCTCGTCGCCGGCGAGCAGGTTGGTCGGCGTGCCCTGTGGTACGAAGGCGGCCTCGCCGTCGCCGTCGCGCCCGGACAGCAGTCGGGCGAGCCGGTCGGCGGACGCCTCGGGGGTGAGGGTGGCGGACACACCGAACGCGACCACCCGGGTGAGCAGGGGCTTGCGGCTGGGGTCGTATCCCAGGTCGGCGCGCAGCGGCACGGCGACGGCAAGCCCCTTGGCCTCCGCCTCGGCGTAGTCCGTCAGCCAGCGCAGTCCCGGGTCGAGGGGCAGGCCGCTCGGCGGGGGCACGGCGTCCGGGTCGGGCCCCATCTGCACCACGTCCGGGACCGGCAGGCCCTGCGCCTCGCCTACCAGCACGTCGTCCTGGTAGGCCCGTACGACGAACTGGTCCGGCAGAGTCGAGGCGGTCGCCGCCCGGTTCCAGCCCCGCCCGCGCATCTGCACGGTCGGCCAGTCCGGTTCCGGCACCGGGTCTGTGCCGGGCACCGGTGCCTGCGGCCGGGTGTCGGACAGCGGTGTGAGCAGCCGGACGAGCCACCGGGCCCGCTCGGCTCCGAGCGTGCCGGTCAACTGTCCCCAGCCGGCGAGGAGCAGCCGCGCGCGGTCGCCGTCCGCGTTCTCCGCGCGGCCCGCCCGCCACACGGTCCGCCAGTAGCGGCGGCCCTCCTGGACCTCGCCGTCCGTCGGCAGGGGCTCGTGCGAGTCGACGTGGATGTCGTCGGGAAAGACGCGGACGAGCAGCGTGTCCGCCGCCGTCCCGTCCGCCGCCGTCCCGCCGGCCCCGTGCCGGTGCGCATCGTGGCCATGCGTCCTGTGCCCGTGCGCCTTCCGGTCGTGCGCCGCCGTCCGGCCGGCGGTCTCCGGCCCGTGCGTCCCTGGTGTGTCCGTCCCGCCGCCGAGCCGCAGCCGCGTCTCCAGCCTTACGGGCATGAGGACGAGCGGCACCTCGGGATCGAGTCCGGCGAGCAGTGGGGCGAAGCCATGCTCCGCGAAGGCGCGTACTCCCGCGTCGATGGCCCGCCGGGCCTGTTCGAGCCGGGCGAAGGCGGCCCGTCGGTCGTCGGCGGTGGCGTGGTTGCCGAGCAGCGCGCGGTGCTCCTCGGCCACGGCCACGGCCCGGCGCAGAGCGCCGAGTTCTTTCATCGGTGGCTCTCCTCGGGATGCAGCAGTCGCTCGGCGGGCAGCACGATCCTGACGGGCTGCTGGAAGCACTGGCGGGCGATCCCCGCGGCGCTGGTGCCCCAGACGAGGCCGTTGTAGGCGACCTTGGGACGCACGGTCCCCGGGGCGTAGGCGGCGGCCAGATAGGCCGCCTCGGAGTCGAAGAGGTGGGTCCAGCTGAGGTTGTTCCAGTCGTCCGCCTCGTCGCCGGGGGTGTCCGGCGCCTGGTAGACACTGCCCCAGCCGAGGGCGGAATCCGGGTCGTCGAGGCCGAACCGGGGCTCGGTCGGCTGCTCGGCGATCACGAAGCACCACGGGGTGGCCTTGAGTTCGGCCTCGGTGAGGTCGAAGCCCAGCATGGCGGTGTCGGGGTCCAGGCCACCGCGGAAGATCGGATGCCGGGCGTGGTCATCGTCGGGGTCGCTGCCGTTCAGCGGCGCCGCGTAGATGATCGCCCCAGGGTAGCGGCGCAGCAGCGCGCTGCGCAGGAGCAGGACGACGCGGTCGGGCGGGGCGGTCAGATGCGCCCCCAGCGGCAGGTCGAGCCGCCAGGTGTGCAGCGGCGGGAGATCCGTTCCGTACCCCCAGAACGAGGCGAAGTAGGTGCCGCGCTGGTCGGTCGGGTACTCGCGCCAGCGCAGCTCTCGGGCGAACTCGTGGTTGAGGCCCACCATGTACGCGGCGACGAAAGGGGGGTTGGTGAGGGCGAGGGTGGCGGTGTCCGCCGGGATGTGTTCAAGGCCGCCGAACATCCACTCGGTGGACTGGGCCGACAGCGGGGGCCACATGGCGTCGGGGAAGACCGGCGCCCACTGCACGGGAGTGTCCGGATCGCCGGTGTCCGGACGGTCGACGCGCGCTCCCACGACCGCGGGCACGGTGACCGTGGGATCCGTGAGATGCACGATCGCCTGCTGGGTCTGCTGGGCGGGGAAGTTGTCGCGGGGCGGGACCGGCGGGGCGTCCGACGGTTTGAGGGCCCGGTCGTGGGCCGAGACGACCATGTCCTTCAGGTCCTTGGGCTGGGCGCCGACCACGACGGGGACGGGGAGCCGGTCCTGCTGCCCGGCGAGGACGCCCGGGTCGGTGATGAGGCCGAGGCCGAGTTGGTGGGAGGTGTTCCACTGGTCGACGAGACCCTTGAGGACGGAGGTGTCCCAGGGGATCTGGTCCCCGCCCGGCCCGTCGCCCGTGACCTGGAGGGCGCCGAAGCAGTCCGCCCACCACGTGCCGGAGCCGCCGCTGTCGCTCGGGTCCCAGTCCCAGGTGCCCGGGCAGTCGCCCCGGAACGTGCCGTGGCGGAGGGTGGACCGCCAGGTCCCGGTGAAGACGCCGTCGGAGGTGTTGTTGCTGCCGCTCCAGGTGCCGGTGCACGCGCCGCGCCAGGTCCCGTTCTCCGATCCGTACTCCCACGTCCCCGTATAGAGGCCGAGCCAGGTGGGGTCGCCGCCGTCCGCACCGGCGGGGGGACCGCTCCAGGTGCCCACGAAGTCGCCCCTCCAGCTGCCCGACCGGCCGCCCCCGATGTCCCAGGTGCCGTGGCAGCGGCCCGTCCAATTGCCCAGCGCGCCGCCGTGCGCGACCCCGTCCCACGGACCGATCCACTGACCGGCGAAGCCCCCCTGCGTCGCGCCGGTGCCCGGCTGCTCGGTGAACAGGCCGAGTCCGACCGGGCCGGTCCGGCCGCTGGGGAAGACGAGGTCGCCCTCCGGTGTCACCGTGGTCCGGGCCAGGAAATCCGCGGGGGCCTCGGCCTCGGGCAGGTCTGTGATGCGGAAGGCGCGGTTGAGCGCGACGGCGGGCACCGGCGGGGTGGCGGCGAGCTGTTCGGTGGTCACCTGCCGTTTCAGGGAGCGCCCCACCGCGTCGGCCGCGACCTGCTTCCAGGCGTCCGGCGCGGCGTCCACGGGCGCGAAGACCTTCCGTACGGCTTCCAGCCGGTCGGGGGCCACGACCTGTTCGGGCGCGACGGCGAAGCCCACCGCGCCGTCCGGGTCGCGGGGGGTGACGGCGAGTCCGGTGGGTGAGGCGGCGACCGAGGTCAGCACGGTGGCGAACGGCGGTGGCTGCGCGACGTCCACCGTCTGTCCGGCCGTGAGTCCCTCGATGAGCGCCACCCGCCGGCTGAGCGCCCCCATCGGGCGCACCGTGCGGAAAAAGGTGGTGGTGGCCATGGCGTTGGGCAGCAGACTCGACCGGATCGACGACCACAGGGTGGTGTCCGCGGTCAGCGGGAGGCGGCTCTGCAGCGGGGCGACCAGGCGCAGCGCCTCGTCGGCGGAGAGCGGCGTGACGTGCCTGAAGTGCAGTCGGCCGGCGATCAGCCGGGCGAACCGGCCGAGGTCGATCACCCGGTTGGCCGCCCGGACGTCGGCGAGCTGGCGCCACGCCGAGGCCATGAGGGCCTCCTGGTCGGCCTGGACGGCGCGGGCGCCGAGCCCGGCCGCGACCCGCCACCGGGGGTCGAGATTGAGAACGTCGAGCCAGCCCTGCGAGGCGGGGTCCGTCTGCTTGCGCAGCGCGTGGAAGCCTCCGTACAGCGGGGGCAGCACATCGGGGTCCTCGTCGCCCTCGCCGTCCGCGATCGGTACCAGCGCGTCGGCGAGCCGCTGGCGCCACCGCGCGCTCGGGGGGCCGACGGGCCAGGGATCCGGGGCCGGGGTGTCGGGCGCCCGCAGCGCGCTCTCCACCTGCTGGACGACCGGCCCGGGGCCGGTCGCGAACAGTCCCGGGCGGCTGATGTCGAGTGGTCTGCGGCCGGGGTGCGCGGGCAGTGGGCGGGCCCGCAGCCGGTCGGCCAGTGTCTCGAAGTCGCCGCCCTCGGCGGTGGCGAACGTCCAGGAGAAGTAGACCGGCAGATCGCGCGTCTCCGTGCCGACGCCCCAGGCGGGTGCCAGGCTGGCGCCGTCCAGGGGCTGTCCGAGCCCGGCCAACCGCCCTGCTTCGAAGGTGGGGACGAGACAGGCGGTGTAGCCGGTGTACGGCAGCAGGCGGCGCGGGGCGAGCAGCCGGGACACGGACCGCCGGGGATCGGTCTCGTGCCCCGGCAGTGTCTGCGCGTGCGCCCAGAGGTGCAAGGTCGCCGGGTCGGGCAGTTCGCTGCCCGCCACCCGCAGGACGGGCAGCGGGACGCCGGGGGCGTGCTCGGGCCGCCCCTTCGTGAGCGGTACGCAGACCAGGGCGAGCCAGGGGCGCAGGGCGCCGGTGGACCCTGGCATCAGCGGGGTGAACAGCCAGGGCAGTTCGGTCCGTTCGAACTCCACCAGGGGAAAGCGGGTGGTCTCCGCGTCCGGTGTGCCCGGCAGCGGGAAGAGCCGCACGATCTCCTTGGGGTCGACGGCCCGGACGTCGCCCGGCCCGTACAGCTGGAGGGCGGGGGCCGGAACCGGCCGACCGGGGCGGCCGTTCACGGAGGCCGTGGCCGCCAGCGAGCCCCGTACCGGCGTGGTGCGCAGCAGGTCGTCGGGGTCGGTCAGGGAGGCGGCGGCGCCGGACCGGTCCCAGGACGCGAAGGTGTACGTGGTCATGGCTTCACCTCGTATGCGGGCACGACCTGTCGCAGCGCGGACCGGCCCGACACGGTCGCCAGCAGGGCGGTGGCTTCGGTGAAGGTGGACGTGTGCGCGAACCCGGCGTCCTTGAGAGTGCCGGTCACGACGACCGCGTACGAATGGTCCTTCAGGACCGGTTTGTCCGGCGTGGTGATCGGCGGCGAGACATAGCGGTTGCTCAGCTCGTGCACGAGGCTGCGGCCCACGGCCCCGAAGGGGAGCGCCGCGATGAAGGCCGCGTCGGTGATCCGCCACGAGGGTTTCGGCGTACTGACGGGGCCGCCGAGCCACTTGGTCTCGTACTCCACCGGCACCGAGTACTGGGGCGCGGTCACCGCGGGGGCGGGCGGGGTCAGTTCGCTGCCCGAGCAGAGCTGTTCGAAGGCCGGCTGGGTGAGCTTCTCGTCGTCCGTCAGGTCGAAGAAGTCGGCCCGCGCGAAGTCCTCCTTGACCGGCTGAGCGGTGCCCGCCCCGCCGGCGAAGGTCACGGCCACGGCGAAGGTGGTCGGCAGGGGCAGCCGGCCCGGCCCGTACCGGACCACCTGGATGCCCAGCGGAACCGTGCGCTGGCTGAACCGCGGCCGGCCCAGCGGATGCAGCAGCCGTCCGTCGGCCGCGTCGTCGGCGCGCAGCGACACCATCGTGCGCGCCCCGTCCGGCAGGACCGGCTCCCAGCTGCGCGGGTCGTCCAGGGCCTGCTCCAGGAGCCGGCAGACGTCTGGGGGCGGCGGCAGGGCGGTCTCGCCGGTGCAGTCCCAGCGTTCGTCGAAGGGAAAGCTCACGTCGAAGAAGAGCAGGGACACGCTGGCCCGGCCAGCCACGTGCCAGCAGGGGGTGGGGCCGTCCACGTGGATGCGCAGTCCGAGCGCGCACAGAGTCCGGGAGGCGAAGCGCAGCTCGAAGGAGCCGCTCAGGTCGAGCTGGACGCCGAAGCTGGGGTCCCAGCGCACCAGCGCGTCGAAGGAGAGCCGCCCGGTGACTCCGGTGCTGCGGGAGCCGATGACGGCGGACAGCTCCGCGCCCGCCTGGACGGTGCCAGGGGTGATGGCGAAGTAGCCGGAGAAGACGATGCGCAGCAGCGGGCTGTTCGCGAGGGGGATGGTCAGACGCTTCGGGGTGGGGAAGCCGGCGGGCGGGGTGAAGCGGGGGTGGAAGCCGCCGGCGCTGAGGATGAAGGTGGCGTCCTGCCCGCTCTTCACACGCAGGGCGAGACCGCCCTCGATGGAGGCGGTGAGAAGCCGGGAGCCGGCCAGGTCGGCGATGATCTCGATCAGGCCGTTCGCGGCGTCGACGACGCCCGCGACCGAGGCCCGCAGGTCGAGGATCGGCACTTCGGGGGCGGGCAGGGCGACCCGGAGCCGGCCGAGGATGCCCACCACGCCGCTGGGCAGCTGGAGCACCACGCCGATGTCGGCGGTGATGAAGGAGACGGGGCGGCCCCAGCCGATCCGGAACATCGGGCCGACTACCGTGCTGCCCGGGCGGACGGGGAAGACCGCGCCCAGGTTGGCCAGGATCCGCGGCGCCGCCGCGGCGGGGTCCGCGGGGAACAGCAGGTCATCGAGATGGCCGGCCTGGACGACCTGGGCGAGGGCCGCCTGGTCGAGCGCGCGGCCGATGCCGAGAAGTCCGCCGACGGCGTTGAGGGTGATGGCGAGGCCGAGCTCGACGGGCGGGGTGAACAGGGCGCTCATCACGACGAGGACCGACACCGGTGTGGTGTCCAGGATCCCGAAGGCCCGCACCTCGACGACGCCGAGACTGAGCGAGAGCGCGCCTTCGTACCGGCCGTCGTGCACGGCGAGGAATCCGCCGCCCTTGGCCGGGCCGACGGCGAGGGTGAGTCCGAAGCCCGTCGGCGGGACGGGGGTCGCCGTGAATCCGCCGCCGCTGGGGCTGATGGCGAGGCCGACGCCGTCGACGGTCGCGTCGCCGAGGCCGAGCAGCTTCGCGCCGAATGCCGCGTCGAGCCGGAGCCCGCCGCCTTGGGCGGAGACGAAGAGGGAGGGCGCGCGAACCACGGACGGCGCCTTGTCCAGGGGAATCGCCACGCCCTTGCCGGCGGCGCCGCCTTCGAGCCGCAGGCCGTTCTTGTCGAGCTGGACCGCGAGGCTGCCCGAGAGGGCGAGGCCGCCGGGGACGAGAAGCCCGAGCAGTGCGTCGCCGGTGAACGCCAGAGTGACGCCGTCGGCCCGGAAGGTGAGCGTTGAGGCATCGGGGGTGGCGGAGGGGAGGGAGAGCACGAGGCTGATCCCGTCGCTCACGGCCAGTCCGGGTACGAGGGGAAGCGCGCCGGTCAGGTGGAAGGTGAGGCCGATCGTCGGGGGCAGGGCCGTGGCGGTGGGCGCCGGCACCGGACCGGGGCCCAGCGTGAGCACGTCCTGGATGACCAGCTGCCAGGCCGGCAGTGACTGCCCGACCGCCGTCCGCAGCAGGTCGACGAGGACCGGCCATACGCCCCCCTGGGACGCGGCGTCCGGCAGGGCGAACCGTGCGAGCAGCGCGTCGGGGGTCAGTGCGCCGCCGGACAGGCCGAGCGCCTGCGCGAGCCGTTGTCTGCGGGTGGCGTCGTCGGGCAGGCCCGCGAGGACGGGGAGGAGGGGGTCGAGCCCCGCACGGAGTTGGGCCGCCAGTTGCGGCAGCGGGGTCGTCACCGGCAGGCCGTGCGGACGCGGGGGATGCCGGGTGCGCGAGGGACATTCATCTGATCGTTGCCGTTCTCCGCCCGGGGCCGGGAGCGCTGCCGCCGCGACGGATGGGGATGGGAACGCCTCGACGCTAACGCCGACCGTCGCACCGGGCATGGCCGCGCGCCGCGGAACGGGACCAGGCGGTACACATTTCACCTGACCGGCAGGGTTCACCCGACCGGCAGGGCGACTCAGCCACGAGAGCCGGTCGCCCGCCCGGGACCGCCGGGTCAGGTCGGGTTCCGGTCCGGTCGTGGTGCCGTTGTCCGTCACGGCGGCAGGCCGTCGTGACGTCACCGGTTCCGTCGCTCTTCGCGCTGCGGGCGGCAGCGCCCGCGCGTCGCGCCGCGCGCGGCGCGCGGCGGTAGTTGGACGCGTGCGCACCCATCCCCTAGACCTCACTCACAGTATCCACTCTGTCACCAGAACCGGACGGGTCCGGCGGCGCGGGCCGAGCAGGACCGATCAGGAGCGACATGCCGCCTCTCCAGCCGCCCGGGGACCGTGAGACGCTGCGACGGCTCCTCGCGGAGAACGCGTTCGCCCACGCGGCCGATGGTCACGACCTGTGCGGTCGCTCCGGCACCCGGGTTCCGTGGCTCTACTACGGCGGCGCGGTGAGCCTCACTCCGCGAGGTGCGCGGCTGATGGCCGCGGCCGTCCTCGACCGGCTCGGCGGGTTCGAGGCGACCCAGCTCGTGGCCCCTCGGGCGGGCCCTCGTCCGGAGGTCCCTTATCCGGCGGTCCCTCGAAAAGCGCGGCGAGGTCGCGGAGCGTGTCCCGCTCGGCGGGCGTCAGGGCGTACGGAGCCAGGGCCGCGTCAGGATCGGACCGTACGGCAAGGCAGAAGTCGAAGTCCGACTGCGGCGATCGACAACGTCGTCAAGAGCGCCCACGCGAAGCACCTTTGAACAGGTGATCGCTCCTGCGGCCGGCGGCGGATGCTGACGAAGGTCCCGCCCGCCGCCGCCGAAGGAGAGACAGGCCGCGACCGGCGACCGACCCGAGGCGATCTCCTCCAGGAACGTCCGGACACCCGGACGGATGGCCTCCTGACATTCCTCGACGAGGTCCTCTGCATCGCCGGACACCAGATCCGACAGGAGCTCCAGGGAGCACCACCCACACGCGTGGCGCAGAAGGACCGCGCCGCCACCAGGATCTCTGCGACCGCGGGCGGCGGGCGGTACCGGAACTCCCCGCTGACGCATGGCCTTCCATCCACCTCCGCTGGTCACGGAGGCTGGCTGTCGGGATCCGTGGCCAGCGCCTCGAAGGGCCCGTCGAACACATGGAGAGCGCTCTACTCACCGCACTCGCAGCGGAGCGTCGTGATCCCGCTGTCCTCGATCGCGGCGCGAATCAGACAGCTCTTCGGCATCTCCCGCCCTGCCTCGGGGGGGGCGGTCACCATGCCCGGCCATGCGGCGGCACGTACGACGAGCGGACCGAGCGCCGGCTTTCTACCATGGAGATAGGCGACCCCTGGCTCGACATGGCCGCCCGCACTCCCTCGGAGCGGAGGACGCACCTCTCGGAATCGCTCTTCCTCCTCACCTCGACGGGGCCTCCGGCAGCATGCGGCGCGACAACCAGGACTCCGGTGGCCAGGGGGCCGATCTCCGCAGAACGGAGGCCAACCATCATGCGTACCGCGGTGCGCGACAACTTCTCCGCCTTCTCCACACGGTTGGAGGGGCGGGTCAGACACATGTATCTGGACAGCCTCGGCAACGTGACCATCGGCATCGGCAACAAGATCGACCCCGTGGCGGATGCCCTGGCGCTCGCTTCCCTCGGCGCACCGTTGCTCCGGGACAGTGACAACACGAAGGCCTCCGACTTCGAGATCACCGCCGAGTGGACTGTCGTCAAGGCCGGCGGCACCGCCACGACTCTGCATCTCAGCGACGCGGGGATCGACACCCTGGTGACGAAGCGGCTGAACCAGAACGAGGCCGTGATCCGCACCCTCTTCGCAGGGTTCGACACATGGCCGGCCGACGCCCAGCTCGGCGTCCTCAGCATGGCCTGGGGCCTGGGGCCGAACGGCCTGGGCCCGTCCCTGTTCCGGAAGTTCCATTTGGCCGTCGGCGCCAGAAACTGGTTCGCCGCCGCACTGCAGTGCAACATGGGCGGATCGGGCCTGGGGAAGCGCAACGCGGTCGACCGCGGCCTGTTCCGGAACGCGGGCGTTTCGGAGGAGCCGCCGGCCAGCGACCCTGACATTCTCTTCCTTCCCGTCCCCGGCAATCGCCCCAATCGCCAGCTCGGGGACGTCGACCAAGCGGGCGCGGACGATATCGGAGTCATACAAAGGATGTTCGGCCCGACGCGCCTGAATCTCCTGGTCCCGGGCACCTTCACCCGGGGAACCTTCGACGCGGCCACGCTCGTCGCGGTCACCGCCTTTCAGACCACCGAGGCGGCTCTGCCCAACTCGGGCCCCTTCCCCGTCACGGGCGTGGTGGCCCAGCTCACCTGGGCATGCTTGGGCGAGCACGTCCCACAGGCCTGAGACACGGGACGGCCCGCGACCGGGCGTGCCCGGGTGCTGCCGAATCGGCACGCGTGCCGCCCGCCGTCCCGGCAGCCTCCGCCCGTTCGCCATGGCCACCTGATCCGTCAGGATGCACGCGTGCCCCGCGGTGCCCCGCCACCGCGGGGCAAAGACACAGCACCCCCTGACGGCGCGGGTCGGACAGCCTGGTTCTCGCGCCGGTGGGGGTGTCGCGTCGTGGAGCAACTCACTGGTCCATGTCGCCGAGACCCGCCAGGTCCGCGGCGGCACCGAGCAGTACTACCGGCGTACGGCCCGTCACATGGTCGTCGCCGAACCCCAAGCGGCAGGCACCACTGCGATGCTCGCCGCAGTGGCCCAGGAGCTGGACCGCTCTCCCGCCGAGACCCACCTGACACTGCGCCACCTGCGTCTCGAACCTGCGAAGGCAAGAGAACTCAGCGAGGCCCTCACCAAACTGGTCGATGAGTCTCCCCTCGTAGCGTGGAGTCCGTGACTGCAGGGGGAGTTGAGAGTCAGGGCAGAGAAGCGTCGGGTGTTCAAGCCGGAGTTTCGTGAGGGGGCTGTACGGATCGTGGCCGAGACGGGGAAGCCGATCTCCGAGGTTGCCGATGACCTGGGGACCAACGAGGCGACGCTCGCGAGCTGGGTGTCACGGGCCAAGCGAGCCGAGAAGGGCAAGCCGGCCGTCGTGGCCGGGGTGATCAGCGACCAGAGGACCGAGTACAGCATTCCGCACGCGGTGTCCTGCCGGGCGCTGGGGGGTGAGCCAGTCATGGTTCTACAAGTGGCATACCCGCAAACCCACCCCGCGTGAGCTGCGAAGACAGCAGCTGTCTGACGAGATCAAGGAGATCTTCAAGGAGTCGGGTGGAACCTACGGGTCCCCGAAGATCTTCATCCTGCTGGTCCGCAAGGGCTGGCGCATCTCGGTCAACACCGTTGCGAAGCTGATGGCCGAGCTCGGTCTCATCGCCCGCGTGGTGAAGCACCGTAGGGGTCTGACCAGGCAGGGGAAGCGCCCGGCCGCGCCGGACTTCGTGAAGCGGGACTTCACCGCCGAGGAACTCGACTTCGTCCGGGTCGGCGATATGACCGAGATCGTCACCGCCGAGGGGAAGATCTACCTGGCGACCGTCATCGATCTGTTCTCGCGGCGCCTGCTCGGCTACGCGATGGACGCCCACCACGACGCCGGCCTGGTGGTCGCCGCGCTGAACATGGCCGCGGCCACCCGCGGCGGCGATGTCCGCGGCGTGATCTTCCACAGCGACCGCGGATCGGAATACACCTCACGGAAGTTCGGCCGTGCCTGCCGCAAGTTGGGCGTCTTCCAGTCCATGGGCCGAGTTGGACCGTGCTTCGACAACGCTGTGAGCGAGGCGTTCAACAGCGTGCTCAAGGCCGAGTACGTCCACCGTCGCACCTTCCGCACCCGGGCCGAGGCCCGGATCAAGGTCGCCACCTGGATCACCGACTTCTACAACGCCCGTCGGCTACACAGCGTGTGCGACTACAAGAGCCCGATCGACTACGAACGCGAGTACTGGGCCGGCCTCACCCCGAAGCTGGCTGCATAGGAAGGACTCCACAGGTCGAGGGGATTGACAATCCCGTTCCGCTGAGTCCGTTCCTGCCGACCTATGAGGCCGAGAAGTTCTTTGTGGCCCCCGGACTGCTCGCAACGGTCAGCAGCGACGAGAACGAGGCGGTCGTGAGCTTCGGCGCGCTCCACCGCGGAGCGCTGACGCCGCTGCTCGAACACGGGTTTCACTGGTTCCACTTCGACGGGTGAGGCGCGGGCGGGCGGGTATCGAGGCGTGGGCAACCTGCGAAATTCACCCTCGTGGCAGGGCCTGGAGCGGTAAGTCCCGCCACTTGACGCGAGTGCAACTGGCTGGCTTTGTTCACAAGCTGCGGTTCTGGCTCAACTTCTTTGATGTCAGCGGTCACGCCGATTTCAGTACGATGCTGCGGGCGGCCGGCACGGGCCAGGCGGTTCTCGCTCGCCTCACCGCGCCTGGGGCCGGGGGCGGTCCCCGTCTCTGTGTGAAGGTGTATGTATGGGTTCGTTCGCCACCGGAGCTGACCGAACTTAGCTATGGGGCACGTTCGCCAACACCAATCGTCCCCGAGCAATGGACTCCTGGGCAGCCCGGCGTCCGGCCCGCACCGGTCACCCGGTCCCGGAGAACCACGTGGTAAGTGACCGTGCCCGGCGGCCACCGCTGGGCTGCGGCCAGTTGACGTGACCGCCTGTCACCCGGTGTTCGTCGATATGGTCAGACCAGGGTGGAGACGCAGAACGGGTGGCCCGCGGGATCCAGCAGGACCCGCCACCGGTCGGGGTCCGGCTGGAATTCGGGCTTGACGGCCCCCAGCGCGAGCAGGCGGGCCTGAGCGGCGTCCAGGTCGTCGACACCTAGTTCCATATGGGCCTGCTTCTCCTGGGAGGGGTCCGGCCACGTGGGGCGGCGGTAGTCGGCAAGCCGGTTGAAGCCGAGCCCTGGAGCTCCCTCCTGGCCCAGCAAAATGAAATCGTCGGTGGAAAAGACCACAGGCAGGCCGAGTGCCTTTCCGTAAA
Source organism: Streptomyces sp. TSRI0281 (assembly GCF_001905125.1). Taxonomy (GTDB): domain Bacteria; phylum Actinomycetota; class Actinomycetes; order Streptomycetales; family Streptomycetaceae; genus Streptomyces. The sequence goes on from NZ_LWLE01000025.1 coordinate 61,914, forward strand.
AGCGGGCCAGTTCGGCGGGGTCAGGGCAGTCGAAGGTGACGGCCGAGTAGCGGAACGTGAATGCTGACGTGTCTTCATGGCTCATGACGGGCACGGTATTAGGGGTCTAGGACGGGTTCGGTCCTATTTGCTGTACGGGCGGCGAGGCCGCGGCACGGCACGGCGGCCAGTGCTCGACAGCTACAGCAGCGTGCTGCGTTACGGGCCTGTGTGAGGACCCCTCGGGATCCGTGGCGGCGAGCCGGGCAAAAGGGGTGCCGCCCGGCCCCGGGGCCGCACAGGTGAGCAACATGGCGTCGGCCTCATGCTTGCCGGGGTGGTCCGGAACTGTACAGTTCACGCTCCGGCGCCTCCGGGGCTGTCCTCGTGGCCGGGGACGACTGTCGCGGTCCACCGGACGCGCAGTGCGGCCGATTCGTGCGTCATGCGGGCACCCCAGAAAGCTGGCCGCGGGCGCCGCGCCTACTTGGTGGTGTGTGTGGGGTAGACCTCGACGTCGGTGTAGGCGCCCTTGATGTCTCCCGCGCCCGCGGGCCACTTCAGGGTCACGGTGTGGGTCTCGTTCGGGGGTGTCACCAGGATGTTCGTCGGGTGCGCGAGGCTGTTGCCGGTGCTGTCGATGTCGTAGGCGAGGTCGAAGACGGCGGCGGCGCCGGGCTTCAGGGTGGTGATACGCGGCTGGGCCTGGCCGCGCCCGATGGGGTTCGAGGTGTGGTCGGTGTCCTTGATGTCGACGCCCGCGAAGCCGGTTGCCGAGCAGGTGGTCGAACCCCGGTTGATCATGGTGATGTCGATCCTCCCGGAGGTCTCGTCCGGGGCGGCGTCCGTGGCGTCGATGGCCAGGTCCTCCGTCTTGCAGAACGTGATCTTGCCGCCCGTCTGCGTCGCACCGTTCGTACCGTTCGCGACGTCCGCCCCGCCCGCGCGGGCCTCGGTGTCCTGGCCGGAGCCCGTCTTCGCCTTGCCGGCGTCCGAACCGGCCGTCCCCGAACCGCTCTCCGGCTTCGAGCCACCCTCCGGCGACGAAGAGGAGGACGAGGAGTTCTTGGCGGACGAGTTCTTCGCGGAGCCGTCGCCGCTACAGGCGGTGAGCGAGAGGGTGGCGGCAAGGCCGATGGTGGCGAGAGCGGTGATACGGGTGTACTTCACGGTGTTCCCCCAGGAGCAGCGCGGTGCATGCGGTCGGAAGTATTTGTATCTCGCACCGAGTTACAGACAGTCCTCCGCGACGTCTTCGTTCTGTCACAGGCCTACTCACCTCGGGAAGGGGTCGGCGTGGGAGGCGAAGCTTGCTGCGTTGCGCAGCTTCCGCCGGGCCCACGGGCGCCCACGGGCACCTGGCACGTGGCACGTGGCACGTGGCACGTTTGCCGGACCCGAGAACAAGGACCTGCATGAGGTCGATGACGCCCGTGGGTGGCGGGCGGGGGCTCTCCGCACAGGATCTTGACGTTCTCGCTCCGGTGGGACCTGGCCGGCCTGAACGTTGCAGCGGCAACGGTGCGGTGGGAACAGGCGCGTTCGGCAACCGGAGGGGGCGGTGGAGACGCGTACAGGCCCTGCCCCGGGTGCCCGGCAAGGCCCACACCGAGTCGGATCAGCGGGTCACTCGGTCCGTGTCCCCCGGTAGCCCACCGGCCCCTCGCCCGGGAACTGGGCTGCCCCCTGGAACGAGCTGCCCTCGTCGAAGAAGGTGACGCTGCCGTTTCCCGCGTCGCTGGACCAGGTGACGCTCGTACCGGTGGCGGGAGCGCCGTCCGCGGGAACGACCTCTCCGCGGTTGGCCAGGGAGAGCGTGAGCGGCTCGTCCGGCTGCCACCCTCCCCCGCCGGTGTGAATCTCGGTCTCGTACGTGGCCATGTGCTCTCCTTGCTTCTCGGTTTGGACAGCGCGGTTCGAGGGACTGTTGCGCTGCCCGCACCAGAGTCAGGCGTTCACACACCCGCATCCAGAGCAACCGGGCACAAACCACACCTTCGGCTGGTCCCGGAGTCCGCGGTCACTTCGCCGACACCCAAGGCCGGCGGAACCCTGCACGACCAGGAGCACGTGATGAAGCCCGGGATGTTCATCAGCAAGGACCACGGTGACTCCACCCCATGGCCGACCCCCTCGACGAACACCGGCCGGACCCGGACCGCGTCGGCCTGGGACCTGCCTCCCTTAAGGGTTTCCCACTCCTCTTGTACCTCTTCGGGTTGACCGGTCCGGTGCTTCCGGGGTGACGCGGTGGCGGACGTGCCCACGGGACGATGAGGGCCGACCGCATCCATGGGGAGGGACAGAGTGACGATATCGGCGCTTTCCGTCGGGACCGGGGAATCAGCGGGATCCGGGGGGCCCGGCGGCTCCGGAGGACCCGGGCGGCGGGCCCGGCGTGGTGTGCTCATGGCGGCGGGAATCGTCCTCGCGCTGGCCGGAACGCTGGGCACGGCCGCCGCCGCGCCCAGGGCGCCCGAGGCCCGGACGAGCCTGTCGGCGGACGGGATCTGGCAGATGGACGGCTACGGAACCGCCCTCACCATCAGCGACGGGGTGATGCGCACCTGGGACACCACGGCCATCAGCTGCCGGCCTGCTGTGACCGTACGTCAGGACGGTGCGACCGGCCCCGACGGTACCGTCCGGTTCGCCCAGGACGGCGCCGTCCTGACCGTACGTCCGCGGACCGCCTCCCGAGCCGTCTACAGCTACGACGGGGCCGTGGGCACCCAGCGGATGCGCCGGATCAGTGCCCTGCCGGCCCTCTGCGGTCAGGACCAGCCGACCGGCCCGGTCGCGACGTTCGACGTGTTCTGGCAGACGTTCAAGGAGAATTACGCCTTCTTCGCCGGCCGGGGGGTCGACTGGGACGCGGCCCGCGCGAAGTACCGGCCGAAGGTCAGTGCCGCGACGCCTCCCGGAGAACTCTTCGACATCCTGGCCGCGATGGTCGCACCGCTCCAGGACTCGCACGTCTCACTTGAGGCGGCCACCCCCGAACTCAGCCGCTACGCAGAGACGATCCGGCCCGGCACGACCGCGCCCTCCCGGGAGTACGACGCTCGCGTCCGGAAGTTCATCGAACGGCGCGACCTGGGCGGAAAGCCGCTGGAACCGTACGCCAATGGCGCGATCGGCTACGCGGAACTGCCGGGAGGCATCGGCTATCTGCGGGTGAGCCGCTTCATCGCCTACACGGCCGGCGAGTACGGGCACGCGATCGACTCCCCGGAGCTCGCCCGGGTCCTGGACCGGATCATCACCCGGGCCCGGACCTCGGGCCCCGACGCCTGGCGCGGGCTGATCATCGACGTACGGGTCAACATGGGCGGGATGGACGGGCTGGGGCTGCAGATCGCGAACCGGCTCACCAACCACCCGTACACCGCCTTCGCCAAGCAGACCCGCAACGACCCGCAGGACGACACCCGGCTCACCCCGCGCCAGACCATGCGCGTGGTCCCGGCCGACGACTCGCCCCGCTACACCGGCCCGATCGCGCTGCTGACCAGCGGTTCGACCGTCAGCGCCGGCGAGACCTTCACCCAGGCGCTGGCCGGACGCCCTTCGCCCACCGTCCGGATCGGCGAGAACACCCAGGGAGTCTTCTCCGACACCCTCGCGCGCTCCCTGCCCAACAACTGGACGTTCACCCTCTCCAACGAGAAATACACCAACTCCCGCGGGCACAGTTTCGAGGGCCCGGGAATCCCCCCGCACCTGCGCACACCGGTGTTCACGGAAAAGGAGTTCGCGGCGGACCGCGACTCGGCGTTCGACCGCGCCAGAGCACTGCTCACCACCCGGCGCTGACCGGACGCTGAGAAGCCGACAGTCATACCCAGGAGATCCGAGACCCCGGGTATGACTGTCTTCACGACGAGAGTGTGGCCGACGTCGACGAAGTCGATGGGGTGGTGGTGCCGGTCCATGACGGGGCGGCGGGGACAGGGCTCCGAAGTAGCCGTGCCGGTCGGGGAGGACGGTGTGGGTGTTCGGTTTCATCAGCACGCAACCCCGGAGGACCGATGGGCGCCGGCCCTCAACGCGATCCTTCCGGACCGTCACCGCCCGGCGCAGCTTCTTGTCCGGGAGGTCCGGCTCCGTTGTCGGTGCCGTGGCCGAGGTGCGGTTCGCACAAGGCCGCGCCGAGCGGGCTGTGGCGGTAGCGGACGTGGCGCCCGTGGCGGGTCCGCCCCAGAAGGTGAGCCTCGCGCAGGACGGACAGATGCTGGCTGACGGCAGCGGGGGTGACATCGAGACGGTGGGCGAGTTCCGTGGTGGAGGCAGGCTCGGCAAGCATGGTCAGCAGACGCGCGCGTGACGCGCCCAGAAGCCGTTCCAGAGCTCGGGAAGCCGGCAGTGAGGGGCGTTCGGCGAGGGTGGCCAGGCCCCGCGCGCCATAGACGATGTGAGGCAGCGCCCGGGAGCTGAGCATGGTGGAGACGCCGTCCGCGAAGCAGCTGGGGGTCAGCAGCAGGCGTCGTCCGTCGAGGGGGATCTCGGCCGGAGGCGGGGGCCAGGGACCGCTGCGTTCGATGATGAGCATGTCCTCGGTCCAGGTCAGCCGACCGGTGATCCCGGTGAACAGGGCATTCGCGCCGCCCTCCGAAGCACTAGGGTAAATCCATTCCGCTCGTGCCGGCACGAAGCTGTGCTGAAGCACATGAATACGCCCACCACCGCCCCGCCCACCATCGCCCCGCCCGCTGTCGCCTCGACCGCGCGGCTGATCGGCGATCCGACCGTGCGAGGGCTCGCGGCGCCGCTGTCGGTCAACGCCGTCGGCAACGGTCTCTTCCTGACGATCAGCACCTTGTGGTTCACCCAAGCCCTGGGCTATTCCGCCTCACGGGTCGGGCTGGCACTGACCGTCGCGGGATTGTGCGGGATCCTCGCCTCCCTCCCCGCCGGCCGCGCGTGCGACCGCTGGAACGCCAAGACCGTCCTGACCGTTCTGCACCTCCTGCAAGGAGCCGCGATCGCCCTGTACGCCGTCGCCGGCTCCTTCCCGGTCTTCCTCGCGCTGGCGTGCCTGGCCACGGCCGGCAGCCGTGCCAACGCCACCGCGCGCGGAACCCTGTACGCCGACGCCCTCCACCCCGGCCTGCGCACCCGCGCCCCGGCCCTGCTGCGGGCGGTCAACAACGTGGGCATCGGGGCGGGCGCCGCCCTCGGATCGGTCGTCCTTACCTTCGACAGCAATGCGGCCTACCGAGGGGCCATCTGCGTGAGCGCCGCCGCGTTCCTCCTCGCGCTGATCCCGCTTCGCCGGATCTCCACCGCAGCCCGGCCCCCGGCCGCGCAGGCCGGGGCGGCACGGGCCGCCGCCCTGTCCCGGCGACGCGGGTCCCACCTGCTTCGGGATCTGCCCTACCTCGCTGTCACCGCGCTCAACGCGGTCGTCAACTCCCTCTACGTCGTCCTCGAAGTGACTCTGCCCCTGTGGCTCCTCACCTACACGAACGCGCCCCACATCTTGGTCGGCTGGCTCCTGGTCACCAACACCGCCCTGGTCGTCGCCCTGCAGGTCCGTGCCGCCCGCGGCATCACCGGCCCGGCCCAGGCGGCGCGCGCCTTTCGCCGCGGTGGCCCCCTCGTCGCGGCCGCGTGCCTTGCCGCCGCCTGTGCCGCCCACCGCTCGGCGATCACCGCCACCGCGGTCCTCCTGGCCGCCGTAGTCCTGCTCACCCTGGGCGAGGTCGCCTCGCAAGCCGGTAGCTGGACCCTCTCCTACGACCTGGCCCCCGACCACGCCCACGGCACCTACCAGGGCATCTACCAGACCGGAATCTCTGTCAGTCAGGCACTCGGACCGGCGCTGCTGATCGCATTCGTCCTTCCTCACGGCCCAGCTGGATGGGTGGCCCTCGCAGCCCTCTTCGCTGGCGCGGCGCTCGCCCTTCCAGCCGCCGCCCGCTGGGCAGCACGAGGTACCGAACGGCGTAGAACCAACTCCCGGCGCCGGCCCAAGGATTCAGCAGCAGCCAGATATTGAGTCAACCCCGCAGCACTGGTACGGGGCAAGCCCCAGTCGGACGTCCGGTCCGGGGCCCGCCTCAGGCGTACGGAGCACGCGGTCACACGTACCCGTACGGGAACCGCCCGGTCACCGGGCGGGCCGGAACCGACTGGGCACCGGGCGGGAATCACCCGGCGCCCACCCATCACCCGGTGCCCACCCGCCACCCCGTCAGCACCGGACCCGCCGGGAAGAGCCACCCGGGCGCCTGCGCAAGCCCTTTGGAGTGACACACCGTTCCCCGTGAACCCTCCACGGCGTTGAACGGCCGGACGCGACCGCTTCGCGTCGCGCCCTTCCAAAGACCCATGGGAGTAGTCATGCGTATGCGCTCAGCTCTGACCACGTCCGTCCTCGTCGCCGGCATTCTGCTCGGCGGCGCCGGCGCCGCTCTGGCCAACGACGGCGGCGGGCTCGTGAACGCCACCGGTTCTCAGGGCGCCGAGCAGACCAGCGACACGACCTTCGCCGGCGTCATCGACCGCGTCGGCCCGGTCTACTTCTCGAACAGCGAGACCGGACGCGCGTGGAACAAGGGAACGTTCCAGGCCATCTTCGGCTAGGAGTGAAACGTCGGCCCGGCACTGCCACGTAAGGCACCCGCCTCGCCGCGCACCCACTTGACCCGTACGGCACGTACCGCAAGACACGGCGAATTCCCTTGACCGCAACATGGTCAAGGGAATTCGTCGTACGGGCCGTCACTTTCCTTGGCCCTGCCTGGCAGTCCCCAATTCGGCCGGCGCCCCCGGCCCGGACGACATCGTGCTCGTGATCGTCGTCGCCTCGCGTGCGGGTGTCACAGAGCAGAGCCAGGGGGAGCGCCGAGTTGTTCCAGAGCACCCTGCAGATCCCAGTTGAACCAGGACTCGGCGATCTTTCCGTCCTGGAATCTCAAGGTGGCCTGGCCGGATACCTCAAAGGTCCTGCCGCTCGGAGGGAAGCCCTGGTAGTCGCCGGTGTGGCGGCCCCGTACGGTGAACCGTGCGCACACCAGGTCCCCTTCGGCCACCATACTCTCCGCGGTGTGTCTGAGCCCGAAGGCCACGACCAGCTCCCCGTACACCCGTGCGGCCTCGTCCAGCCCAACCGTCTCCTGCGGCACAGCCGGATCGTGCTCAAGGTAGTCCGGAGTGCACAGATGTGCGTAGGCGGGCACACGGTTCCGGTCCTCGGTCTCTTCCAGGAAGCGGCCGGCCACAGTTTTGTTACGTTGTCCCATGCCGTGTTCCTACCGGGCCCGCCGTCCGTGGCGGGGACCGTCACGCCTGCGCGGCGGGTCATGCCCTCCCCGTTTGACCCGTTCCGGAGGAACATCCCGGACGCCGTGCCAGCAGCACCGGCCCCCGCAGCCACCCAGCTCCGTCGACGTCGTGCTCCAGGTCCTCGTCCTCCACGCCCCGCGTGGGTGCGCGGGGTACAGCGGGGCACGCGGGGCACGCGGTGGCCGCCCCGGACCGGCATCCGAACACGGCCGCGGGGCAAGGCGCGCAACCCCCGGAAAACCAGGGGCCGTCAGGCGATGCCGCACCGCACCGTCGAGCGCTACACCGGACACTCCGGAGACGAGGCCAGGGACTCCGGAGACGGAGCCGGAGCCGGAACCATCGCCTGGTCCGTGGGGTTCCTACTGGCCCACACCCTGGCCAAATCCAGAAACTCATCGCCCCTGTCACCGAACAGCGGAGCAGTCACCTCCCGCCCCATGGCGCGCCACAGGGTCCAGGCAGCGTGGCTGGCGGCATGCATCGCCGCAGTCGCCATCGGGTCCAGGTCGCGCCCCTCGCCCCGCCGCAGGGCATCCAGACGCGCCACGACCGCCAGCAGCTCCCTGTACGTCTGCTCGTACTGCCTCTGGTCATCCACCACACGTGCTCCCAGCGCGTCGAAAGCCGCCGCGCGGCCCTGTGGACACCATCCTCACCCCCGGCGACCCCAAGGGCCCCGAGCGACACCAACGACACCAACAGGTGAAGTACTGGGTCCTGGAGGCACCCCGGGCACGACGGCATCGTGGGGCTCAAGCCCACGAAGGGGCTGTGACGTCGTACGGCAGAGGCGGCGGAACGTTCGACGAAGACGGGAGGGCGTACTGCACCGGCCCGGAGGGGTCCGGCGCGCTCGGGCCGGTGGGAAATGTCCCGAGCGGCAGGTAGTCCCGGTCTTGTCTGGACGAGAGAGGGAAGCACTCTGCATGATCAACTGATGACCACCCCAGAGACCGTCGTCGAACGCCAGCTCGCCGCCTACAACAGCCATGACCTCGAAGCCTTCGCGGCGACGTACGCCTCCGACGTCTGCATCAACCGCAGGAGCGGCGACCGCCTGCTCGGGCGCGACGCCGTGCGGCAGGCGTACGCCGACATGTTCGCCAAGGGCCGCTGCCGGGCCGAGATCGTCGGCCGACTCACCGAGGGCGACTGGGTGGTGGACCACGAGATCGCCCACGGCATCACGGACGACCCCCTCCGCGTGCTGGTCGCCTACCGGGTCCGCGACGGCCTGATCGACCACGTCGACTTCCTCCGCTGACCGCCGGCCCCCCTGATCGGGCGCCGTTGAACCCACCCGGACCAACCCACCCGGACCGGGCCCCGCAGTCACGCCCCGGAGGCCCGCCACCCGCCCGGTCACCGGCACGTCGTCCGCCCGCCGGGCCGGCCGACCTCACTCCCCCTGGCCATCATCGCTGTACGTCAACCCGTGGACGTACAGCGGCACCCCAAGACGTACGCAGCCACCCCGACCGAACAGCGGAGAGCAGGCACACGGGTGAAGGGACCGGGCGGTTCGTCATGAGGGGGGCGGCCCGGTGGAAGGGAACGCGGTGCTCGTCATGTGGCGCGTTCCATGTGCAGGTAGTCCTGGGGGCAGGTGAGGCGGTATCCGCCGTCGAGGGTCCGGTGGTGGTCCTGGAGATAGCCGGCCAGGTCGTCGAGGCGTGGCGGCGGTGTGGGCATGGGCGCGTCGTTCAGGAGGAACTGGGCAATGGTGAGCGCGGTGTCCAGGTCAGGGGTCTCGACGGTCGCGGCGACCGTGGTGAGGGTGAGGCGCCACTCGCGGTGGATGTCGGTGGCGGTGAACGGTGCGATGAGGCTGCGCAAGTCGTAGCGGTGTCCGGTGAAGTGCCGGAGCATGCGCATGCAATCGCCATCCGGATTCTGCAGCACGACGACGGCACGGCCGCCCGGGGCCGTCCAGGAAGCCAGGCGCTCCAAGGTGGGCAGCCACTGGCCGGTGTCCACGTGGTAGAGGACGTGCTCGCACAGCACCAGGTCGGCCGTCTCCTCCGGAACCGCGGTCGCGATGGAGTCGGCCAGGATGCGTGCTTGCGGGCAGGCGCGGACCAGCCGGTGCCTGAGGTGGGGGCTCGGTTCGATGGCGGTGACGCGCTCGAAGGAGCCCGCCAGCGCGGCGGTGGCGCGACCCGCCCCGGCGCCCGCGTCGATGAACATGCCACGGCGTGGCAGGGCGGCGACCGTGGACGCCAGATGGGCGCTGCCGGAGTCCTTGCCCTCGGTATGGGCGAGGAACAGCCTGAACGCTTTTTCGTACTCTGAACTCTGTGAGTCGAACGCGGTGACCGTCGGTCTGTGATCACCCTGTGGAGCAGGGACCGTGCTGCTCACGCAACCTCCTCGACGGCGAGCGGAGTACTCCCACCCAACGCACCGAACTCTATGCCGCGTTCGGCTCCATCGGCCCCGATTTTTGCAGAGTCCGCCTGAAACAGGATCACCGGACTTCCGCGAAACCCGGGGCGGTTCACCTCGTCCATGTCGACTCCGACGGCGTGCGGCTCAGGCCGAAGCCGGTCCGTATCCGCCGACACTCCGGCGATTTCCATGACCGGGGCGGCGCCCGGCGTTGACGATGCGCGGTTCGGTCGCCGGCCACGCTCCTCACAGACCTCGGCGGCCACGGTCCCGTTGTGTCCTGCCGAGATGGTCGGCGGTGAAAGGGCCGTTGCCACGCTCGTCCGACGTGTTCGCCTGAGCCGGAGGTCCCGCAGCTGTGATCCACCTGGACCACATGGCGCTCGGGATATCGGATATCGACAGCGGCGTGCGCGGGCTGACCGAGCAGACCGTACCGGTCACCCTGGTACGCGACGGGACATGGCTCCCGAAGGCGATCAGCCGCAACAGGTTGCGCCGCTCGGACCTGGAAGTGACGGTCCGCAGTCAGGACGGTGACGGGGGTGCCGAGGCGAGCGAGGTGACGTTGCAGCCCAGCGGAACGCTCCTGGTCACCCTGCGCAAGAGCGACCAGGCCGCCGACAAGAACGACGTGGTGGCCTTGAGCGCCGAACTCACAGCCCTGCGCACCGAACTCGACATGTTGCGCCGAGAAATGACCGCACGTCCCTGACACTGCCTGGGCTGCCAGGACTGCCGGGGCTGCCGGGGCTGCCGGGGTCCACGCTGTCGGCCGATCGAGGCAGTACCGTGAATTCAGAGGGCTCCGGGCACCGGACCAGGGCGATGCCGTGGTGATCAAATCGTTGCCGCACCATGTACAACCGCGTGCAGCCCTCCCCTGTCCCACAGTCAGCCGCGAGGTTGAACCTCCGGCCGGTGCGCCTACGCGCTCGGTCCAGGCTGCAGGGAAAGGGCGGGTTCGAAGATGGGGAAGACCATATGGAGAGCGGTGATGGCTGGTGGAGCGGCCGTCGTGTTCACAGGGGTGGCGGTGCCGGCCGGGGCGGCGGAGGGCGGGGCGGCGGAGGGCGGGGTCTCCTTCACCCGGGTCGCGGTGAACGACGGGAAGCCGATCGTGATCGGGGTCAAGGAGGAGGTCGAGGTGCATGCGGTCTTCCGGATGACGACCAAGCTCCGATACGACGACGGGCCGATGGTGTTCCCCTACCGGGGGAAGCTCGACAGGAGCGACACGATCCACATCGCCATCATGGCAGCGACTGCAAGGTCGTGGACAAGGCGAAAGGAATCTGCGACTTCGAGGAGTGGCTGTACATCGACCCGCGGCACACTGACTTCGGGAACGAGGACGCCGGGACCTGGAAGACCGCTGCTCAGGTCCATCTCGCCGGAGACGCCTTCGACATTGATGACGAGAACCTCCCGTTGCAGGTCAAGCGGGCCACGCGCGTCACTGTCAACGCCTCGCCGGAGCCGGTCACTAAAGGGAAGACGATCACCGTGACCGGGCGGGTCACACGGGCGAACTGGGACACCCACACGTACCAGGGGTACGCGGGCCGCACGGTGAGCCTGCAGTTCAAGGCGGCGGGCGCCTCCTCGTACAAGACGGTCAAGAAGGCGACGTCGAGTGGTACAGGGGCGCTCAGGACCACGGTGAAGGCCACCGGGCCGGGGACGTGGCGGTGGACGTACTACGGGAACTCCACCTCCGGGGCAAAGTCGTCGACCGGGGATCACGTCGCCGTGCGATAGGCGACGTGCGCGGACCGCCTCCCCTCGCAGAAGCGTCATCATCCGGACCGGCCGGACCGGGGACGTCAGTACCTCGTCGGCATGTGCCCCCGCAGGAGTCGGAACTCCTTGCGCTCAAGCAAGGTTCGTCCCCCGGAGCCGGCTGACCCGACGCCGCTCTGAAAGCCCACACTCTGCGAGCGATGTGTGCGGCGCGGAACCCCGAGTGCGCTGCTTGGCCAGGCCGGTCAAGCAGCGCACTCAGTCACAGGTGTCCGGTCCCATCGGACTTGTCGCACCGGACCCGTGATGGTCGTGCCATGTCCGCGAGAATCGCCTCTTCAGCATCCCGGCCAAGCCGACCGGATGACGATGGCGACGGGGTGATCCGAAAGCAGCACCCGGGAGCCGTTCCGAAATCTGGTGGATCCTCAGCCGCGGGGCCAGGCACAATCCCCGGGAACCGGGCCGAGGGAGAGCTTGTTTGGACGTGTTCGTGTGTGCCGGGTGCGGCGCGGAGCTGACGGCGCCGGTGTCCCGGGTCGCCCTTCCCGTCCACACCCACCACGGGGGGTGGGAGCAGCTCCATCCTCCGCTGATGGAGCCCGCGACGTACGCCGTTGACCCCCGGCCCACCGGACCGCCCTGGCGATTGTGGGAGGAGGTCGGAGAGGACACGGCTGCCCGGCAGGGCGTGTACGCGCCGGTGTACTCCGTCTCCTTCGGCGCGCGGAACAGGATCGTCATCGCCCCCGGCGACTCCCGGTCCATGGCCCTGATCCCCGAGAAGTGCGAGGGCTACTGCCGGGGTGTGGACGGCCGGGCCGGGCGAAGCCGACGCGGAGGGCGAAGCCTGTTTGAGGCCCGTTCAGGCGGCCGGAGGGATCACGGCCGGGGTGCTCAGTTCATCCGCTTCAGGTCCCGGGCGCTCATGCCGAACAGCACATTCGGCTGCTCGTACGTGAAGGTGTAGCCGGCGATGAGAGCGGCGGCGATGAGCTCACCGTTGGTGACGTAGTTGCCGGTTGCCCGCTCCATCACGTGCTTCACGGTGTAGCTGCTGACGGTAGGAGTTTCGATCGGCGTGATGTTCTCGCGCAGCCATGCGGCCGTCTCCGCCACCACGGCTACGGCTCCGGCCAACTTCTCGCGGCCGGCGGCGAGGTCGGTGCGGCGCTGCTCGGCCGTCTTGCGCCGGGGATTGAAGACGCCGACGCCGAAGGAGTTGAGCTGCGGATGCTGCTGCATCACCTCGGCCAAGGCAGCGATCTGTCGGCGGGCCACCAGATACGCCGTCCCGGTGGCTTCCCGGTGGGCGTGAATCTCAGCCTTGCGGCGACGGTTCGTGGTCATCGTGAGCTCCATCTCGCGGGACGACCCACGCCCGCCCCGCCGCGGATACTGGATGACCTGGCGGAACGCTGCTGCGCGATTCGGGGAACCTTGTCTTCGCCGTCACGGTGGACGTGGGCCACCATGACTCGGAGCGGGCAGGCGCAATCTGCCATGCTCAGCATACGCCCCGGCCCGGCCCCATCCCCTGCTTCAAGGCGGTCCTCCGACGCCGTCCCCGTACCGAGGCCCCCGAGCCGCAGTGCACCGGGGGGCGGGGTGGAGCGGGGTGGAGCGGTGCGGCGGACGGAGCACCGGCGCTCATTGCCGGTGCCCGGCGACGAGGTCCTTCCCGGCTGCGGTCACGGCTCGATGCGGGTTCCCGAACGGTGTTCGCGGCAGCTACGAGCGTGCCGTTGAGCCGGTACGCGGAATGGAATGGAGCAGGGCTGCCATCGCTTCCAAGGGAAAGCTTTTGAGTGAGCCGCCGTCCGGATGATGAGGTGGCACGGTGACGGATCGCCATGAGGGCGCGGCTGTCCGACCGTTGACATTGGCTTGGGTCAGCCGGCACCTGGAGGTCGGTGAACGGGTCGTCAGAACCGAGGCGCTGCACGGCGGCATCACCGCCGAAATGCGGAGGCTGACCATCGGCACGCGGGACGGAGGCACCCGTGACCTGGTGCTGCGGACCTTCGTCGACGTGGAGCACGCCGAGGACTGGCTGACCAGGGAGGCCGGCGCCCTGACCCTGCTCACGGGGACCGACATACCGGCTCCCGGACTGGTCGCGGTGGATCCGACCGCCGCGCATTGCGCATATCCGTCGCTCCTGATGACACATCTGGCGGGCCGAACGGTCCTCGACGACGAGGGATTGGAGGCACGCGTCCCTCTGCTGGCCCGTCAACTCGTGGCGATCCACGCAGTGCGACCCGCTGAGCAGCCCCGGGGGTATGTGGCGTGGTCGACAGCCGACTCCATCGTGACTCCAAAGGGCGCCGACGCGGCGGCATGGGCCGCGGCGACCGACGTGATCCGCAGGCCCGCGCCGCCCTATGAAGGGCGATTCCTGCACCGGGACTTCCACCCCGGCAACGTGCTGTTCGACGTGCCGCCCCCGGGCCCGGCAGGTCCCCGGATCACCGGTGTCGTCGACTGGGCAGTGACCTCCTGGGGCCCGGCGGACCTCGATGTGGCGCACTGCTCCACCAATCTCGCGCTGCTGCACGGCCCGGCGTGGGGTCTGCGGTTCGCCGAGGCGTACGAGGCTGCCGGCGGGATTCTGGCAGCGGCCGCGAGCGAGCGGCTGTACTGGCAGGTGCGGGACGGGCTGGCGTGCTCGGAAGAAGTGCAATTGGTGGCGCAGCCATGGCGGGAGGCAGGGAGGACCGAGCTGACGACGCGAGCCGTGGAGGAGCGGCTGGATGCCTACGTCACCGCCCTGATGGACACCCTGGGCTGAGCCAAGGCGGTCCGGGGCGCCGTCCCGGCGGCCGACCATCATTGCCTGTGCCCTGCCTCGATTCCAACAGCGGCATCGCCGACTGTGACCGCCTCCAAGATCTGTTCCGGAACCGACGCACGACAGCAGCTGCTCACGACTGCGGGAGTCACCTGCCGCGCCGGGTGTCGATGTCGATCTCGGTGAGAAGGGAGGCGTTACTCCTCCCTTTCGCATGATCTGACACAGGTTCCGTGAGTGAATGTGCGAAATAACTGACGAAGGTCAGACGATGCCGGCCTCCGGGGTGGCACCAGGAGTGGTGGGTGGTGTCTGTGTTATCGCGTCAACGGTCAAACGTTGGCTGCGCGCCACCGCAAGAGTTTGCGCAGCGTCGTTGCGCCGAAGCACGAAGACGGTGGCAAGTGCAAGGACGCTCGGACCGGACAGCATCGCAGCGATCCACGGCTGATCGTTGCTGCCAACAATCACCGCTCCGGCAAGCATGCCCACAGTGATGATGAAGCCCGCGGCAAGACCGGCAAGATACAGAGCGTGTGCTTGTTTTGCTCGATTTTCTCCCAATTCTATTGCTTTCAGTTCAAGTTCATGGTCGATCTGTTGCTGTGCCATGCGGTACTCGTGGTCACGTATCAACTGCGGCTCAAGGGCCTTGAGCGCCACTTCGAGGTGATCTACTGGTACGTCGGCCCAGGCGCGCGCGACTTCCAATCCACCCAGCGATGCAGCAGTCTCCCGTTGCTCCCTCACCGTCGCCCGCCTTCGCCGCTCTGCTGTGTCCGGTCCAGCTCCTGGTGGTCATCCATCGGCGGACCGAGAGCCCGAAACAACTGGTCAAGGCCCTCGAAAACCGTGCCCGCGCCCTTGCCGAATGCCGATATCGCCTGGGCCGCAAGTTCAGCGGGGAGGGGATCAGAACGGTCGGTTTCGCCATGCGCATGCCCCACCTGCTGATGTGGGCCTTCGGCATGGTGGTCGTCCGCTCCGCTGGACGGACCCGTTGGTTCTTGAAGCCGGACCGGCAATGACTCCGCAGGAGGGGTCGCCGCCGGAGGGGTCGGCCCCGCTGTTTCGGAGAGCAGCTTCAGGTGCTGTTGAGCATCAGCATCGGCTGTGCAATGGGCGCAGGTGGCGAGGTGCGCGAGGAACCGATCGCGGGATTCATGGCCGAGTTCGCCGTGGGTACGTGCCACAAGGAGGAACGCCTCGTCAAGGAAGAACAGCCCGTTTTCACGGCGCAGATATCCCTCGTGCACCAGGGTGCGCAGCAGGTGATAGGCGGTGGGGAGCGGCAGACCCATCTCGCGGGCCAGCTCTTTGGCGGGGGCTCCGTGCTCGTGCGCCGCGACGGATTTCAGCAGGCCGATATTGCGCTGTCTCGCGAGGTCACGGTGCGTACCTTCCACGCCATGCCTGGACGCGGCGCGAGACCTCATTCACTCTTCCGAGTCGGCCGGTTCCGTACCGGTCGCACGACCCGTCCCACGATGACCTCTGCCATTGTCTCCCGCCCCCGAAAGCTGACCATCACCGCCAATTCAGTTTAGCCGGGAGCCCGTACGCAGGGCAGCACCCGTGGCTGCCCTGCGGCAGAACGGCAGCTCCTCCAGCCGGAGCACCAGCTCTTCCATGGAGCCGAACCGTCAGCCGATCCAGGATTGCCACTGACATTTTTCCGGCAGATTCCCGATGGCCGGAGCGCCTCCGATCATCCGTTCGAGGACCGTTGCGCGGGCAATCGAGGAACGGTGGGTCCACCCATGTGCAGTTCCCCGGATATCCGAGGTCGGATCATAAAGAAAAATCCTATGATCTCGCGGTGAAGATCTGGATGGAGCACCCTGCCAAGACCGACATCGAAGCGGTCGTTCGCCACTACTTCAGTCTGCTCCGGGCAGGGAGGATCCCTGAGGCCGAACAGCTCATCGAGCACTACCCGGTCCGGCATGTGCTCAAGTCGCTATGGAGCGGCTCCGTCGAAGCGAGCACCGACGAGGACGAGGCGAGCGGCAGCCCTGCTGCCGATGCGTGGGAGCAGGACCTGTCCTGGCTCGGCGAACTCGACCTCGCGGACTTCCACTGGGACCCCGCCGGCAGCCATCCGTACGTCGAGATCACCTACCGTGCGCAGATAATCGAGGTGGCACTGGGTTTTCGGGTCAAGTCCACCGACGCCGGCTGGGTCCTCGCGGGTCCGGCCACGTACTGGTAGGACACACGGAAGAGAAGCACCAGGTGTCGGGCGACGCGCATGACGAGCAAGACGACGTGGTCACGGAGGTGGGAGCTCTGCTTGAGGTGGAGGGTGACCACGCCGCTGCGGACGCGCTCGGTCCAGCGGGTCCCGCGGACGGCCCGAACTCCCGCTACCCGTAGGCGTCCCGGATCTCCCACGCGTGCTCGTACCAGCGCCGCCGATGGTGCGCTCGGGGTGCAGACCGCGTGAGCGCAGCGCCGGAGAAGACCTCCGGTACCGGACCACATCGCCCTCGGGACGGCGGTCGGACAGCGCCATGATCAGGGCATGGCCGACGTTCAGTCGCGTACTTCGAGGCCGACCGCGGGCCTCGCCGGGCCGGGGAGCTCGGAGGCGGACCCACCTCCGGTGAGAATCCCGAGGGCGGTACGGGAGATCAGTGCGTCCGTGGCGGTGGACGGGGTGCCCGCCACTCCGGAGCGCATCAGAGTGCTGCCCTCGATCAGGGCGATGAACACCTCGGCGCGGGCGTGCTGTTCCTCCTGCGGGACGCCGGGTGCGAGGGTGCGGATGCGGTCGGCGAGCAGATCCGCGTACTGGCGGTAGAAGGCGCGGACCGCGACGGCGACGGCCTCGTCACGCGCCGCGAGGGCCCACAGTTCGACGAAGACGCGGACCAGCTGGGTGTCGGACTGCTGAGCGAGCAGCAGACCGATCACTTCGTCCGGCCTGCCGTCCGGGACGACCTCGGTGACCCGGTCGAGGGAGCGTTGGAGGATGCGGGCGAGGAGTTCGGCGACCAGGCTGTCCCGGGAGGGGAAGTAGTGCTGGAGGTGGCCGAGTCGGATGCCCGCCGTGTCCGCGACGGCGCGGAGTGAGAGGGCCGTGTACCCGCTGCCGACGAGGGTGGCCTCTGCGGCGTCGAGGAGAGCGGCCCGGCGCGCGGCGCCTTTGGCGGTGGTCACGCGGCCTCCGCGGAGGAAGCCGAGGAAGCCGAGGAAGACGCCGAAGAAGACGGCACGACGTCGACCAGGACGCCCGCCGCTTCCAGGGCCGGCAGAACCGTGGCCGGCAGCGGATGCGACTCGGGGAAGGCGAGCCCGGCCCGCGCCGCCGGTGCGCCGTCGTCACCGAGTACGCGCCGCAGGCCGAGGAGCCCGCCGACGGCGGTCATGTGCGCCTGGCCTCGCGGGTCGGTCACGGTGGCGGTCAGGGAGCCCCCCGGCCCGCGCACCTCGATACGGACGGCCGCGGTGCCGCCCTCGCCGGGCGAGTAGAGGAGGCGGCGGCGCACGGGCCGCCAGCAGTCGCCCCGGGCGTGCCGGAAGAATCCGGTCCTGCCGAGGGCAATCAGGGTGGACGTGGAGGAGTTGCTGCTGAAGCCGATACGGGTGGTGACGGTACGGGCTCCCAGGGTCAGGGGCAGGGTGAACTGTTCGGGGGTGTCGATCCTGGCGACCCTGGTGCGGTCCTGGCCGATGGCGAGCGTACGGGCGCTGGTGAGCGGGCTCACCACCTTGCCCCGGCCCCCTTCGAGCACCTCGAAGTCGACGCCGAGCCGGTCCATGAACTCCACCGAGTCCGCCCCCGCCCGGTCGGCGAGGTCGTAGCGGATCGCGGTGTCGACGCTCTCCACGCCGCCCAGCCGCTCCGCGAGCGCGGCGGTCACCAGCGGAACCACCCCGCCCATCCACCCGGACGAGAGCAGCGTCGGCGCCGTGGGCGAGCCCAGCGACACCAGGGCTACCGCGCGCTGCATCCTCACCGTCCAGCGCGTCACGTCCACATACGGGATTCCGCCGTCCAGGGCCGCCCGCAGCACCCGGTCGTCCGGATCGTTCACCAGGCTCACCACGGCTCGAACGGAGGCATGGAACGGCTCGGGGGCGGACAGGTCCCACCGGCGGGCCTCGGCGGAGACCTCCCGGCACAGCTCCGCGGCCTTCCCCGGCGAACGCCCCGCGAACAGCAGCGGCCACCGCCCCCGCGCCGCCCTCGCCAGTTCCGCGCCCACCGTCCCGTATCCACCGACGAGCAGAATCGGGCCCTCGGGGTCATGCACCAGCTGATCAATGTTCATGAATACAACTATAGGTCACTCGACCTAAAAATCGGGCATGCTCGCCCCCGCCCGGCCCCAAAGCAGGTGAACGCGTCGCCGGAGTACGATGCCCGGCCCCCGGGTGCCGCTCGGCCTCGCTGCTTCCGGTCGCTGCCGTGTACGTGACCATGCGCAGGTCTGCGCCGGGGACGATGAGGACGTCGCAGTCGAGCAGGATGTCGCCGATCTCCGGATGCCGGATCGTCTTGCGGTCCGTCGTGTGCTGGGTCGCGGCCCTCTGTGTGGCCCAGTGATGGGCGAAGGCATCGGATACTTCTCGCAGTTCCCGCACGAGACGATCGAGTTGGACATCCCTGGGATAGCGGGACACGGCGTCCTTGAGGTCGGCGACGATCGACTCCGAGAAGGCGTCCTGTCCGCGCTCGGATCGGACGGAAAGCATCGAGGCATGTGCGGCGCCGTTGCCGAAGAGTGCACGGGCGAGGTTCCGTTCGGCGGCCGGGAGGACGGCGGGGTCACCGTGCAGGGCGCTCCACATGGTGTTCCACCACACCAGGGTCCAGTCCGCGGTGAACACCCCGATCGGTACGTCGCCCAGGCGCGCGGCGAGCCGTTGGATGCCCGGGGGCACGTGGGTGCTGACCGTCCCGTCCTGGGGCGGAAGGAGCCCTGCGCTTCGGTACAGCTGGTCGCGCTCGGCGCGGGAGAGCTGAAGGGTCCGGGCGAGGGCGCCGACGACCTGGGCCGAGGGGTTCTTCGCGCGTCCCTGTTCCAGGCGCAGGACGTAGTCGACGGAGAGCCCGGCCAGCTGTGCGAGCTCCTCGCGGCGCAGTCCCGGGGCACGACGGCCGTCCGTCGCCGTGAAGCCGGCGTCGGCCGGGGACAGCCGGTCGCGCCAGGCGCGCAGGAGTGCCGCGAATTCGGAGCGGGAGGAAGCCATGGGTTCATTCTCGCCGCGCGGCGCCGCATCAGCCTGGGTACTGCCGGTCCTAGTGACGGGGACGGCACTGGTTGGCGGTGGCGCCACCGGCGAACGTGGAGATGCGCCCCGCGCCGGGCGCCATCGGTTGAACAGTTGAGGAGCCTTCCATGAAGCACACCATCGTGATGACGGGCGCGAGCCGCGGGATCGGCCGTGTCGCCGCGGAGCACATCCTGCGCCGGTCGCCGGACGCGCAACTCCTGGTCGTGGCCCGTGGCTCCTCCGGCGCGCAGCTCGCTGCGGAGCTCGGCGCGGGCGGGCACACGGTCTCGCACCTCTCGGCGGACCACGGCTCCGGCAGGCACACGGTCTCGCACCTCTCGGCGGACCACGGCTCCGGCAGGCACACGGTCTCGCACCTCTCGGCGGACCACGGCTCCGGCAGGCACACGGTCTCGCACCTCTCGGCGGACCACGGCTCCGGCAGGCACACGGTCTCGCACCTCTCGGCGGACCACGGCTCCGGCGGGCACACGGTCTCGCACGTCTCGGCGGACCTCGGCGCGCTGGCCGACGTCCGCTCGGCTGCCGACGAGATCCGCGACCGGCTCGACCACGGTGACCTGCCGACGCTGCGCGGCTTCGTGGGCAACGCCGGCACGCAGTACACGAACGCGCTGACCGAGGGACCCGACGGGTTCGAGGCCACCTTCGCCGTCAACGTGCTCGCCAACCACCTGTTCGTCCGACTGCTCCAGGACCGCTTCACCGCTCCCGCCCGGATCGTGATCACCGCCAGTGACACCCACTTCGGCGACTTCAAGCACAACATGGGCATGGTGCCCGGCCCGGCCTGGAAGCCCCCGGGCGTCCTCGTCCGCACGGGCGCCTTCGCCAAGCCGGACACCGCGGCCGGCGGGCGTACCGCGTACTCGACGAGCAAGCTGGCCGGATCTACCTGGTTCACGAGTACGCGCGCCGGCTGCCGGCCGGGATCGACGTCGTCGCCTTCAACCCGGGGTTCGTCCCCGGTACCGGCCTCGCCCGCAACGCGGGACCCGTCTCCCGGTTCGCGATGCGCCGCATCATGCCGGTGATGACCCTCACCCCGTTCGCCACCAGCCGCAGCGCCGCGGGCCGCTACCTCGCCGACGTCGTCCTCGGCACGACCCGGGCGCCGACCGGCTCCTACGTCGACCGCAGCCGTGCGGACCGCTCGTCGCAGGAGTCCTACGACCCGCAGCGCGAAGGCGAGCTCTGGGAGGCCGCCGAGCGGTTCACTGCGGCGTACGCAGCCAGGGCGGACACGTACTCGGGCGACGTAACGAGCGGCTCACCCCGATAGATCGAGCAGCGACCGGACGGCCCGACGGGGAACAGTGAAACGCGACCCCTGATGATCAAGGTTGTCGAAGCCATGGATCACGGACAGGGGTCGCGTTGGCCTGTCATCCTCCCTGGTCGACGCCCTCGCACGCCACCGCGGGGGATGTCGACACCCCATGCCCTCCAGCCGACCTTCGCGCGTCGGCCCGAACTACTGGACGAGGTACCCGATCCGCGTCGTGTCCACGGCCGCCGCTACCGAATCGGCTCCTTGCTCGCAACCGTCCCACCCGGCCTGTTCTTCCCCCACGCCGTCCAGGCCACCGAGAGCGAGCGCCGCCGCAGCTGATCTCTACAGGTCACGCTCCGAGCACGCCCCCGCCATGCTCGGTCTCGCCGCATGAGAACGCATCAGCCCTGACTGGGTCCGGGCCTACATGTCCAGCACGTACCACTGCCCGGTCGAGGAACCACGTAGGTAGAGGCATCGTCCCCGTCCGACAGGTCGCGCGTACCGCTTGAGCGGGGCGCCATTGGGCATCGTGACTTCCGACTCGTCGACCACGACGGTAGACCCCTTCGTCGAAGTAGGCGCTCCACAGGTTGTTCCGCCGGTCCGCCATCATGAACTCAATCCCACGCCCCATGACAGAACTGCGTCGCGGGCGGCCGTCGCAGCCGTATATCCGCGCGTTCCGTTCCCCACAGCACCATGGCTCTGCAGGACGACCCGACCGTTGGGCAGAGCCAGAGCGTCCAGGCGATGAGGGAGCAAGGTCACATCCTGCAGGACACGCTCCTGTACGGCTCCCGCGTCACTGATGACAAGGAGCGCGCTGTACAGGTAGCTCCGAGGCTCGGGCGAGGGTTTCCCGTTCGGGTTCTGTACGGGTTCCGCATCGAGACAGATCCGGGCGGCGCACGGGCCGGGCCACACTCCCGAGGCAGCGGCATGGCACGAGGACGGGCAGCGAGCCCCCGCTCCCTCGGCCGCTCCCCCGCCTCAACATTGCGGGGCAAGCATTGGCCGCGATGTCGCACGGGCTGGGCACGGGGAACGTGCTGAGCTGCTGGTGCAGCTCGGGCTGGTGGCGGTGGCGGGGCTGGGCGAATCTGCGGCTGCCCCGGGTGGTCAGCTGAGACGCGGCCGGCCGGCCGAGAGTGGGGCGGGACCGGCCGCGCCCGCTACGGCAGCAGAGCCCCGATACGACAGCAGGGTCCGGACCGCGCGTCGCGGTCCGGACCCTGCCCCGTGCGGTGCCGCCCTGCGGCGGCGGTGCGTCAGCTCTGTGCGGTGTCGTCGCCCGCCTGCCCTGCGTCCCCGGCCACGCCTGCCTTCTCGCGCATCTTGCGCACCAGCTCAGCCTTCTGGTCGGCCGCACTCTGGCGGTCGAGGTTGCGGTGCGGACCGTTGTTCTGCCGCTCGGCGCGGGACAGCCTCTTGCGCTGGCCGCCGCCCATGCCCACGGGGTTGTTGATGTTCTTGCTCACGGTCATGGGTTCTCCCGGAATGGTGTGAAGTGATCTACGGATTCATCGGTGGGGGACGGACGGCGACGTCGAAGGACGTCAGCAGGGGCCCATCACACTCTCACTCGTAAATCGGCGCCTGGAAGAACATAACAACGACGTTACCCGGTTCCGTAGGCCCCGCATACCAACCTTCTCGCCGCCCCGGCGTCGGCCGGGCGTCCAGGTCCTGGTCCGCCGCCAGGTTCGAAGCACTGACCGCAGACGTGGGCGGTGCCCCGGTGCCCACATTGGACTGCTCGTGACGGTCATTGCCCTCCTCGTCATCGCCAGTTCCTCAGGCCCTCGCTGGACCTTGATCGCCTCCGGGTGCTTCCACCGCCCGCTTTGCCCTCGCACTGGCAGCGGGGACGCCCTCCGGTGCCTCCGGTGGGCGTACGCTGCCGCATTCGGCCGGGGCGACTACGCCAGCTCCTGACGGGGTGAAAAACGACAAGCCAAAGCAGCCGATTACCCCCTTGAACTCGCATAGCCGGCTTGAGTGCATCACGGCACCGTCGCTCCGGTCTGCTGCGCCGCCAGGATCGTGGATCGGGCAGGAGGGCACGAGGGGCCGTCGGCCCGCCATCGGTCGACGATCGAAGACCAGCCGGCCGCTTCTGTCCGGAGATGCCGGAGACGAGTTCGCCGACTACTGCCAACCGTCGGCCGAAGCTGAGGAAGGTACGGGATTCCGTGGCACCCGGAACCACGCAAGCAGGTACAAGGCCCATCTGACGGCGGCGGCTTTTTTTCTCCCTACGCCGACAGCATCGGCACCCAGTGATTCATCACCTGCTTCAGGCGTTGCCGGTGATCCGCAATCCAGTCATCCGGCGGGACGAGCGGCACCCGTACGGTGACCATGGAGCCCGATTCATCCTCTACCACCACTTCCGGACAGTCACGCTCGCCGGTGAGCTGGAGGGAAATGGACGGCCCCCTGTCCCATTCCATCCAGACGACGTCCTCGCCGGCGTCGAGCCTGTTCAGCGCGTCCGCCCAG
This sequence comes from Streptomyces sp. TSRI0281, assembly GCF_001905125.1. Taxonomy (GTDB): domain Bacteria; phylum Actinomycetota; class Actinomycetes; order Streptomycetales; family Streptomycetaceae; genus Streptomyces. Next base: position 85,133 of record NZ_LWLE01000025.1, read on the forward strand.
CTATCCAGTTTCGAGGCGGACAGCACCAAGTGGATACGGCCTGACACGAACGGCGTCCTGACCACTATCTCGGCGTCGAGCCCGGCACTCCACCTAGGATCACGCCCCAGAACATTGACGGTAACGCTGTTCCCCTCGTCATCGGCGAGCGCGATCAGCTCCCTCGGAGCGACGTCACCCATAACTGCCCCTTCATCGGCGAGTGCCGAGAGATCATCGCTCTGTCAGGAGTGCATCCGCCACCCCATTTCGCAGTCGCCCCCACCCAGCTCGGTCGTCCGGGCCGGCGGCATCGTGTTCGGGTCGAGAGCAGGCCGAAGCCGTGGGCCGACGACTTCGCTGTCAGGACGCCCGTGGCAAACGCGTTTCAGGAACGCCGAGCCGTGCGCTTCTGCCTCGGCGCCGGACTGCCCGCTCGCGCACTGCAGGGCGGGCCGAGTGGGGTCTGGGGACCGCCGCGTTGCGGGATGAGGCCCCTGTTGCGCGGAATGGGCGGAAGGAATCCGTCCGCTGTGATCTGTGGTTAATGTCCGTCGCATGACACAAATGCGGAAGATACAGGCTCGACGCGTGGCAGTGGCGCTGGTCGGTGCGGCTGCCGCCGTGGTGCTGGGTGTGGGCGGGGCGATTGCCGTGGCCGACCAGGACGGTGGACCGGCCGGCCCGACGCCCGTGCCCGTCGAGACATCCGCCCCCGGAAGCGGTGGTGTCTCGGGTGGCGCGGATACCGGCGGTACCGATACGGGCGGCGCGGACAGCGGTTCTGTCAGCGGATCGGGCGGCACCGACGTTGGCAGCTCCGACGGTTCGGGCACTGGAGGTTCGGGGGGTTCGGACGGGGGCCCGTCCGAGACTCCGGCCCCTACGAACGGGCCCACGACAGGTCCCACGGCACCGGCGAGCTTGGACGACCTGGCGGAACGTATCGATGGCCTGGAAAGAAAGGTGGACAAATTGCCCACGAAGAAGGAGCTGGCTGATGCCCTCCGTGCGTTCGCCGATGAGTTGGAGCAGCAGGACTGATCCAACGGCAGTGCTGCGGCGCTCTGCCCACGAGAACGGGCTATGACTCAACTTCTGTGGTGCCATTTCTGTGGAGCCATACGTGGAGCCATACACAGCGCGCTCGTGCCCGCGTCGGGCCGGCGCGCTGACCTGCCGGTTCCTGATGTTCGCTGAGCCGATGGACCTAGAGTCGATTCGGCATCACAGAAGTTGAGCCAGAACCCGGACTTCTCGTGGCCAAGGCCAGCCCGGTTCACCTCGTAGCCCACCAGGTCGTTCGGCTCCGTCCGAGCGACTCGTGCTTCAGGGCGTACGTGGCCTCGGGGCCAGCGCCCTTTGAACGGCGGCTCCGCCGCGTCCGGCAAGACGATCCCCCCAGCACGTCGACACCGGCTGGCCTGTTCGGCCAGAAAGACGGCAGCAAGAAGGAAGCAGCCCGCACCTGACCCACCGTCGGCCACGCCGTCCGGTCCAGGCGTTGGGCCTGGCAGCCGCAGTCCGAGAACTCGCCTTCGCCGTCCATCAGTGCATCAGTGCATCAGCGGACCAGCGGACCAGCGGACCAGCGGACCGAACGAGTCCCAGCAGCACCACGACCATCGGTTCGAGGACCGCCAGGCAGATGAGTATGCAGACATCCACCCCGTTGTGCGAAGCGACATTTCGTGCCCTCTCCCACAGGCCCATACGGTCGGATTCATGGAGTGGAATTTTGCGACGGCCGACCAACTCTCGGCTGCCTTGCGTGCCGGTGAAGTGACCTCGGCGGAACTGACCGACGAGGCGATCGCCCGTATTGAACGGGACGACGAGGGGATCAACGCGATCTGTGTGCCGGACTTCGACCGTGCACGGGCCGCCGCGCGCGGTGCCGACCGGGCGCGTGCCCGCGGTGAGGACCGGCCCCTGCTGGGCATTCCGGTGACGGTCAAGGAGTCGTACGACATTGCGGGACTGCCCACGACCTGGGGTATGCCGCCGCACCGGAACTTCGTGCCGGCCGAGGATGCGGTGCAGGTGTCGCGGCTCAAGGCCGCGGGCGCGGTGGTGCTCGGCAAGACCAATGTGCCCGTGGGGCTGCAGGACGTGCAGACCTTCAACGAGCTCTACGGCACCACCAACAACCCGTGGGACCACCGTCGTACGTCGGGCGGGTCCTCCGGCGGCTCGGCGGCGGCCCTGGCGTCCGGATTCGGCGCGCTGTCCATCGGCTCCGACCTCGCCGGTTCGTTGCGCACCCCCGCGCATTTCTGCGGCATTTACGCGCACAAGCCGACACTCGGGCTGGCGGCGATCCGCGGCATGGTCCCGCCGCCCGGTCCAGCCCTGCCGGTCGAGCACGACCTCGCCGTCGTCGGTCCGATGGCGCGCACCGCTCGCGACCTCACGCTCCTGCTCGACGTCATGGCCGGACCGGACCCGCTGACGCTCGGTGTGGCGCACCACCTGACGCTGCCGCCCGCGCGCCACGAACGGCTCAGCGACTTCCGGGTGCTGGTCCTTGACGAGCATCCGCTCATTCCGACCGGGTCCGCCGTGCGGGCGGGCGTCGGCCGGGTGGCCGACGCGCTTGCCGACGGCGGTGCCCGCGTCGAGCGGGACAGTCCGCTGCTGCCCGATCTGGCCGAAGCCGCGGTGGTCTATACGCAGTTCCTGTTTTCGGGCTCCGTTGCACGTTTTCCCGTCGAAGCGTACGAGCAGTTGCAGGCCCGCGCCGCCGGGCTGAGCGCAGACGACCGGAGTCTCGATGCGGCGCGGCTGCGCGGCATGGTGTTCAGCCACCGCGACTGGATCGAGGCGAACAGGCTTCGCGAGCTCCATCGCCATGGCTGGCGGCAGGTCTTCGCCGCGTTCGACGCCGTGGTGTGTCCCATCACGCCCACTCCCGCGTTCCCGCACGACCACAACCCCGACGTGATGAAGCGTCGGATCGACATCGACGGCGTCGAGTACCCGTACTTCGACCAGCTCGTCTGGGCCGGTCTGGCCACTATGCCGGGTCTGCCCGCCACCGCTGTACCAGCGGGCCGGTCGCCCGAGGGTCTGCCGGTGGGAGTGCAGCTCATCGGCCCGATGTTCGAGGACCGCACCCCGCTGAGGCTGGCCGAACTGCTTGAGCGGAAGATCGGCGGCTTTCAGGCACCGAAGTAGGGCGTACTACCCGGGGTGTCCGTCGAGGGCGAGGCGCGGATCATGACGGGATCCTCCGAATGCACCGCGAATGCCATGAGGGGCTGCAGGACAACGGCCTGATCATGGCATTCGTCCTCCCTGCGGGCGAGGTGGACAAGTTCGTCGCGCAGCTGAAGCGAGGAACCGCTCAGCCTGCGGGAACAGCCACTCGCCCGCAAGACGAACCCATCGACCCCGTTCTCGCACCTGGGGCTGCCGGAGCCCGATCCGCTGGCGAGGGTCCGCGAGGGTCAGGTGTGCGCGCCATGTGAGGACAACCTCAACTGGCTGAAGGTCGCGGTGGTCCGGGTCGACGACCGCACCAGCCGTATCCATCTCAGCGGCGTCGACTGAGCACCGGCAGGTGAGCGCCCGTCACGCCAGGACCCCACACAGTGCCTTCGACGTGCTGGGGCAGGGTGTCGAGGACCACCTTCGCGGCCGGAGCGGAGAAGCGGACCGCGTAAGGCTGTCCGCTCACCGGCGCCTTCCCCGCAGCTCCGCCATGTCGATGGACTCGCTGTCGTCGTAGCCGGAGGCGACGAACGCGTCCGATGGCCGGGGCGTGGGCGAGGCGGCCCTGCCCGTCCTGAACGACCTCGTACAGCTCGGCCAGGGAGAACGCCCGGCGGGACTCCTCCAGCGCAGCCTTCCACTGCCGGTCGAAGGCCGGCACCCGGACATCCGGTGTTCCCTTCCCATGGTGGTGGATTGTGGTCGGTTAGCCGAAGCACCGTAGGTGTCACCTGCGGCCTCGGCTGACCTGCGGCTTCGACCAGGCGCAGCTCGATGGTGGTCACCGGGACGGCACGCCGTCCGTCACCGGCAACGCGCAAGCAGAGACGCCCAACGAGCCCCGGACGGAGGGAAGCTGGGTCAGAACCCCGTGCGCCGAGCCGTGGCGGGCATCGCTTCAGCCGGTCACAGACCGGTGACGTCCCGGGCCCTCTTCAGCACAGAACCGAGCCCGTCCACTGCGGCGTCGTGCCGCCTCGCGCGCGCCGCCCGGTCCGCCGGTACCAGCCGCGCGGCAGCCTGCACGGCATAGGCATCCGGGTCGCCGAAAGCAGTCCGCGGGTGCTCTCCCGTATCCGCGCAGTGTGTCGTGACTTCCTTGACCGCCTGGAGCACCACTGCCCGGTCCACGCCCGGCTGCATGGCCAGCCGTACCTGGAAGCGAGCCATCCACTTTTCGCGGTCCTTCTCCCTCGCCGCGTCCGTAGTCCGGTCCTTCTTCGCCACGTGCCCTCCCAGATAATCGACAATGTCCGTCAAGAGTCCGGACGCCTGGGCATCGAAATGGGTTGCACAAGCAAGAATCGGAGGTGCTGGGTGATCAGCCGGACGCGTCCGTACGGTGATGCGGCGGGACGGTAGCGCCGTCTACCGCAACGAACGCCGCCCCTGCGGCACCTGGAGCCGCCCGGCCTGCAACTACTGCACCTCGCCCCCGCCGGCAGGCCCGCGAACCTTCCGGCAGCCCGGCGGACCTGACCGCAGGACAGGCTGAGAGGCGGTTCCCAGGGCCGGAAAGCTGCGCTCGGAGTGAAAACAAGAGGCAAGCTCGCCCGACTGCACCTCCGTCTGCACCATCGTTCAATGTCAGGGGGGAGCGCTCACCAGAAACGGACCAGGACGGAAGAGTGGTCGAGAAGGCAGAGGTCGAGCCGAGCGTCCCGCCGGCCTTCTGACTGGCGGACCTGTTGGGGACCGACCAAGCTACTTCGACCAGGGCCGGTTGACCGGCCATATGCGGTGGGCCGTGAGGGGAGGAGCGACATGCACAGCAATTGCCTCGCGCTACGCCTGCTGTAAGGGGCATGCGGGATCATCGTGGCGCTCGGCGCGGTCTATGCGGCGCTCCTGCTGTTGACCGCCCATCCGACGCAGTGTTGATCACATACAAGCGTGGTCAGCTCTCCCCATTGATCATCATCTTCGCGGTGGCATGCGCCGGCTGGTTCTGCCTGCGCCTGATCAGATCACGGCAGCGCCCACCGGTCCCGCTGGTCATCGGCGTTGTGTGTGCCACCGTCCTCCTGGCCGTGTTTTGGCGGGGGTCCCACGGCTCGGCGGAAGAGCGGCGCATCACGCCGTCCCCGAGCAGTGGGCGCTTCCACGAGTTGCAGTCCCCCAACAATGACCTGGACACTATGGTTCCCCCGGCACCGCCCACCGCCGGGCCGTGATTCGGGCACGGCCCTCGGTCGCCGCGATGTATGACAGCCGAGGGCCCGCGTACGTACGGTGCCGGAGCAAGACATGAGCGGGTGCCTCTGCCGCAGCGGCAACCGGCGTGCGAATCCCCGGTCGACCCCGCAGACAGCGTCGTCCAAGTGGTGCTTCCCGCACGCGAACCGACGGCACTACTCGTGAACAAAGCCAACGGGGACCGGACGCCGGTTTCGATGCGTCTGCGACTGGGTGAGTTCTCTGAACCGTGCTTCGTAGGCAGCCGCGATGCGGGCTACCTCCTCGTCGTCGGCGTCCTCCAGCGCTCACTGGCCGGCCACGCACATCTGCAGGGCGGCCTTGAGCTGCTCCACGCATTCCGCGTCGGGCACGGCGGCCCGCTTCTCGGCCTGGAGGCGTGCACTGCACCAGGGGATGACCGGTCCACCACCTCCTGGGCACCCTCCTGACCAATGTCCGGCGGACCGCCCTGCGGGGCGGGTGGCGGGTCGGGAGGAGTGCGTTCGGGGCCGGCGGGGCTGGGGCTGGGGCTGGGGCTGGGGCTGGGCACCGTAACCACCTTGTTCTCGGGACAGAGCGGCCTTGTCGAAGGGCTGCTCCCCGCAGGGCAAGGCGCCACTCGGCCCGCGGCCGCCGACGTGGAGGGGCCGTTCCGGGTGGTTGGGGGATGCCTCACCAAGGGGCCTTGGCCGGGCATAGGTTGAGGTCAGGTGATCATCTTTCGGGGGTTGATGTTGTGGCACGGGATCTGCGGGCACTGTTCGGATCGAACGACCGGCAGCTGAGTTCCGAGGACGTCTTCACCAACCGGGAGTCCCAGTGGCAGGCGGTCGCGGCCGCGCTCGCCGAGCACCTCCACCACGTCACCGGTCCCGGGTTCGATGTCGAGGACCTGGAGGCTCCCCGGCGCAATGTGCTGGTCTTCCACGGGGTCGGCGGTATCGGGAAGTCGACGCTGTCGCGCAAGCTGGAGGCCGCCCTTACCGGTGCCGAATCCCGGCCCGCCCAGTGGAGCGCCCCCGCCTGGCCCGACCGGCCCTCCGTCCTGCCGGTGCGGATCGACCTCGCCCGCTCCGCGAACACCGATTTCGAGCGGGTGGTCCTCGCCCTGCGGCTCGCGCTCGCCGAGCTCGGCCACCCGCTGCCCGCCTTCGACATCGCCCTGCGCCGGTACTGGGAGCACCAGCATCCCGGCGAGAGCCTGGAGGAGTACGTGCGCCGTGGCGGGCTCGCCGCCCGGTTCGGTCGGGCGATGCCGCAGCAGATGCAGTCCGCGCTCGCCGATGTCGCCCAGGCGCTGCTGCTGCCGGGCACGATCGGGTCGGTCGCGGGCCAGGTCGCCGGGTCACTGGTGAGGGCCCTGCGCGAGCGTCGACAGTCCGTGAACGCGCTCGCCGGATGTGCGCGGCTGGCCGATCTCCTGGACGCCGAACCGGACCTGGATGCCCTCTCCTACTACCCGCACCTGCTCTCCTGGGAGATCGCCCAGCTTCCTCCCGCGAAGGCTGTCGTCCCGGTGGTCCTGCTGGACACCTTCGAGGAGATCGGCGACCGGACCCACCGCGACTTCGAGCGCCTTGTCCAGCGCATGGTCTGGCTCATGCCGAACGCGTTCTTCGTCATCACCGGCCGCAGCCGGCTGCAATGGGCCGACCCGGGCCTGCACGGTCAGCTCGACTGGACCGGCCCGGACGCCTGGCCCGCACTCACCGCCCACGGCATCCCCCAACCCCAACCCCGCCCCCGCACCACTGGCCCCGGCCCCGGCGCGACGGTGCACCAGATGCTGATCGGCGACTTCAGCCCCGAGGACCGGCAGGACTACCTCGCCCGCCGCCTCACCCGCGACGGACAGCCCCTCATCGGCGAACACCTCCGCAACATGATCGCCGAACGCTCCCACGGCCTGCCCCTCCACCTCGACCTCGCCGTGATGCGCGTCCTGGACATCCACCGCACCGGCCGCACCCCTCAGCCCGCGGACTTCGACATCGGCTTCCCCGCCCTGATCGCCCGCACCCTGTCCGACCTCACCCCCGACGAACGCCACGTCCTGCGCTCCGTCGCCCTCCTCGACGCCTTCGACCTGCGCCTCGCCACCCGGACCGCGGGCGCCACCCACGAAGCCCCCGCCCTGCGCCTGCTGGAGCGCCCCTTCATCCAGCAGGATGTCTTCGGGCTGTGGCCCTTCCACCTCCACGCCCTGATCCGTACCACCATCCGCACCGCGGACGACCTCACCGACGACCGCTGGTCACCCACCGACTGGGCACAGGCCGCCCAACGCGCGCACGCCGCGCTGGGCGAGCAGTGGGCGGCCGGAACGGGACGGGACCGGATGCTGCTGGTCGGCTGCCTGCGCCAGGGCCTGGCCATCGCCTCCGACTTCCACCTTGAACTCGGCTGGCTCACCGACGCCGCCTGGGCCTACGTCAGCGATTCCGTATGGGAACCCCTCACCCCACCCACCCGGACCGCCCCGGCCGACGGCCGCTCCGCTGGGCCGGCCACAGCAGCCGACGCCCTGGTCGAGCTCCTCAACACCCTCGCCCGCCGCCAGCATCAGCACCGCGAACAGACCGCCGCCCGGCTCACCGCCGTCGCCGACACCCGGCTGCTGCCCGCCGAGCTCCACGAGATGGCCCTCTACTACCGGGCCAAGGCCCACCGCGACCTCGGAGACACCGAAGCCTCCCGCCACGGCATGCGCCTCGTCGCCGAAGGCAACGGGCGTCTCGCACCCAACGCCCGCCGCGGCCTGGCCCACCTGGCGCGCCTCGCCGGCGACTTCTCCACCGCCCTCCACGCCGCCGAACACCTCGGCTGGGAAGGACGCCACCACCGCGTCACCGGCGACATCCGATGGGTCCAGGGCACCCTGCACCAGGGCGCCCAGGCATTCCTCGCCGCACGCTTGGAGGGCGAGCACCACGGGAAAACGGGCGAGGCCGCCATGTCCCAGGCCATGCGCGCCTTCACCCTCGCCTTCACCGACCCGCAGACCGCCCACGACGAGATCGAACTCGCCGAACACCTCCTGGCCCGCGTAGACCTCCGCGCCGCCACCCTCGACGTCCGCATCGCCACCCTCCTGCGCGACGCCGGCACCGCCGGTGTCGAAGACCGGGCACAGGTACTCGCGGCGGAGATCAGCACGTCCGGGCTCGCCTTCGCCCAGGCGAAACTCGAACTGGCCCTCGCCTTCCACCACGCCGTGCGCGACGACCATAACCAGACGGCCGCCAGCATCCGCCGGCTGCGGGAACTGACCCGGCCCGACTACTACGCCTACTACACCGACATCGCCCACTTCATGGCCGGCCTCCCCCTCACCCACCCCTCCCCCGCCCAATGGCTGGAGGGCGAACACACCACCCGCAACCGGTGGCGCGCCCTGGTCGAAGCCCGCCGCACCCTCCTCACACAGCACTGACCGACGCGCCGGGCACCAGGGACAAGGCACGGATCGTCAGGGTGCTGGTGCACCGGGAAACAGCCCTCCGACACCGGCCCGACGCGAACGGCCGCCGCCGCTCGCGTCGGAATGAGAACGGCGGGCCGAGAGGTGTGTGTCAAGCGTTGAAGTACACGTCGCGGGCCGCCTCCTCGTCCCGACTGCCGGGAGGGAGCGGTGGTCGCGAAGATCGCTCCGTCGGGACGGCATCTGCGGGACACCTCAGGTCCTTTACCGGCCTACGCGAACCGCCGGAATCCTTTAGAGGATTTCAGTAAGAGCGGTAGCAATCCAGAAGAACCCGATAAGAATTGCGCCTGCGCCGATCACTCGAAAGGTATTGACTGTTGCCGCCCCCGGGTTCATGAAGTCCGAGATGGAGGCGAATATTCGACTTGCGAGGCTCCAGAAGTTTCCCAAGAGGCAGATGCCAAAAATAAGAACCAGGACTCCTACAGAGATGGCACACACACGAAACCCTTCGATGGGAGAACCGCTACGCCCGGAAAGGCGCCCGCTTTGCGCATAGTTCCTCCTGCCGCTGGACTCCGTCCCCAGGCCGGTGCAACCGTCCTCATCGCCGCCATCGACGAGTGGCTATGACCCATGGTCGTCATGCGGCGGGATCCACGTTCCAAGCCTCGGGCAAATCGCTGCCGCAGAAGACGCAGACGAAGTCGTCCTCGCGCACGATGTTGTGCTCCTTGCAGCCAGGACAGCGACGGAACACCACTTCGTGGGTAAAGCCGGGCGGACGCCCGAGCTCGATATCATCCAAAGCACGAGCGACTGCTGACCAGGAGATGGCGTCCGGGCAGTACCCGGTTGAGAGGTTGCTGACGTCGCTCACTGCCCATCGGCCTGCCTCGCGGGTGAAGCTGATCTCCCCAGCGCTCAGGACGGTTTCCCCGCCGGCACAGGCCACGTGTTCACTTCGTCGCGGCGCCAGCCGAAGTACACCATCCGTGCCGACCACAAAGGTGAACGGTTCGACCAGCTCCGCTGCCGATCGCTCAGCGACCCAGCTGCCGAAGTCAGCTGCTGTGCCGATCCGGCAGCCGCCGTTGTCAGGCCGGACCCCAGCCTTCAGGTCGACCGGTCCGACGTATCGATAGGTCCGCCCTTGCACGCTCATGCGAGCCAACCTCGTACTCCAGTAGTAGATCGTGATCTTCATATCAGAACTGCGGCTGCTCGCCGGTAGCCTGCACGCGTGGGTGAGATCTGGGACGAACGGCAGCTGGTCGTGGACGGATTCGAGCATGCTTACGCCGACTCGGATTGGTACGGCGATCCCCGCCACGGAGTTTCTCGGATGGTGCGGGCGGGATGGTACCAACGGCGCGGACGGCCTGGCGGACCACGGCACGCACGGTGGAATCACCAAGGGCCTTCAGGCGCTGTGGGCGAGCGCGGCAAGTCGGCGGGTGATCCAAGTCCGTGATGGTGTCCGTACGGCGATCAGGGCCCGTCGGGACAGGCCGTAGTCGAGCGCGACCGCGGGAGCCAGTCCGGTAACGCTGCCTCGCGTGCGAGACAGATCGGTGCCGGCGGTGACGGCGGTGACGGCGGTGACGGCGCCGTGGATCGTGGGCGACGCCCAGATGTATTCCTCTGTCCTGTCGATCATGGGCATCCGTCGCGCAGCCGTCTGGCTGACCTGTACGGGTCGGCCCGGTCTGACGACTCAGGAGTGACAGAGCAGGTCGAGGACGACGGCCTCGGCATCGAGGCCGTCGAGATAGCGGTTGGCGTGTTCCCAGTGGCCGTCCGTGTCCGCGTCCATCCACGCGCCATCAAGGGTGACCAGGGCGAAGCCGGGCACGGCGCACCGGACCGACCACAGCCTGGCTTCCTCGTGCTCCTGCGCGAAGTATGCGACCGGGTCGTTGAGCAGGAACGACGTGTCGAAGTGCGGGTCTCCCGCGACGGCCCGCTGGGCGACGGCCTGAACCAGCGGCTGAGCCAGATGCTCCTTCCTGGCGTCTGCCGGGGAGTACCTTCCCGGATCGGCCTCGTGGCGAGCGAGGAAGTCGGCGAGCGGGCGGGCCGGCGGGTGTACTACGGTCAGCTCGGTCCACGCGGCGAGCAGGGCGTCATGCGTGCGCGCCGCTCGTTTCCGCATACCGTCGAAGTCGAGCAGACCCCGCGGGCCGCCGTAGCATTCCAGCGGACCGAGGGTTTCCAGCTTGGCCTTCCTGCGCGGGACGGTTGAAGCCGTGATAAGCCTGCGGTCTCCGTCATGCGGAGGCAACACGAGACAGGCATTGCCCACGCTGGAACGGATGGCCCACCAGTCCCAGTGGCCGGCCGGATTCCACTCCTCGGTGAGATTGGCATCGTAGGGCGCCATGGCGTCAGCAATCGCCTGTGGAACCTTCCGAGGCGCTGTCGGCGGCAAGCACACAGTGGCGAAGAACTTGGTCATGCCCGGGAGCGTAGGCCCTGGGTCTTGTTCGCCCGGACGGCTGTTCCATGAGGCCGGGTGAACCGACCCGATGCCGAGTGGGAGCGGCTGCGATCGTTCCTGCCGGTGGGCAACGGCCGATGCGGTGGGCGACGGGATCATCCGCAGGCGATCGACCGGCTCTTGCACCGGGTGTGGCCGGGACCCACTGACGTGACCTTCCGCGCGCCCACCGGAGCGGAAGGGTTCGGCGTGCCGCTCCGGGACGAGTGGGCGAGTGGATCGGCGACAACCCGCTGGCCAGGCGATTGGACAACGGCGTGGGACCCGTACAACCCCCAGGGCACTTCAGTGGTCACACCTGCACCGGGCGAAGCGTGTGTGCGGGGTCGGAGGCTTGGCAGGATCCGGCCCCCGTATGTCACCGGCTCGGAATACCGACTCGGACAGCCGTCACGGCGTCCGGCGTGCCGTAGGAGAAAAAGACACGCATGCAGCAGAACCTTCGCACCATCCTCGCGACCACCGCCTCGGCCGCCCTCGTCAGCGGGCTGCTGCTCGCCACCGGGGGAAGTGCCGTCGCAGCACCGTCCGGGATGCAGGGCGACTTCAACGGCGACGGTTACCGCGATCTCGCGATCGCCGCGCCCCTCGGGAAGATCAGCGGAAAGTCGAAGGCCGGGTACGTGGCCGTCGTCTACGGCACCAAGAACGGGCTCAACAAGTCCAAGCGCACCCTCATCAGCCAGGCCACCAGCGGTATTCCGGGAACGCCGGAGACGGGTGACTACTTCGGCGACCGCCTCACCACCGGTGACCTCGACGGTGACGGGTACACCGACCTGGTCGTCGGCGTGCACGGCGAGCGGATCGGCAAAACCGACTCCTTCGGCGTCCTCACCGTTGTCTGGGGCGGCGCGAGCGGGCTGAAGTCCGCCGTCGACATTTCGGCGCCGCTGCCCAAGTACCGGAACGAACTGGGCTGGAGCCTCGCGTCCGGTGACTTCGACGGGGACGGACGCACCGACCTGGCCGCCGTCAACATCGCCGCACCCGAGCTGAACATATTCAGGGGACCCGTCTCCCGGACGGGCAAAGCGGCGGGTCTCGTCGGTATCGACACCTACAGCCAGACCGGCATCAACGCCGACCAGATCGTCGCGGGGAACGTCAACGGCGACGGCGCGACCGACCTCCTGGTCATGGGCCAGGAGGAGAGCGGCGACGGGTACCGGACCCGCAGCGTCCTCTACAAGGGGGGCAAGACCGGCCTCAAGTCGTCCAGCAAGGTCGCCGGGGGCTACGAGGCCGTCATCTCCGACGTCGACAAGGACGGTTACGGCGACATCGTCACCGGCAACTTCACGGAAAAGTCCGCCAGAGAACCGAACGGTGGTCCCGGAGGTGCGATCACCGTGACGTACGGCAGCGCCGCCGGGCTGTCCACCCGCAAGCCGGTCCGTATTACCCAGGCCACCACCAAAATTCCCGGCACCGCCAAGAAGGGTGACCGCTTCGGCTGGAGCCTGGCCGCGGGTGACACCAACCGCGACGGCTACGCGGACATCGCGATCGGCGCGCCGGGCGAGGGCACGGGGAGCAATCGGGCCACGGGCACGGTCACCGTGCTGCGCGGCTCCGCCAAGGGGCTGACCGGCACCGGTTCCAAGAGCTTCACGCAGGACACGGCGGGCGTGCCCGGCGCCGGCGAGACCCAGGACCAGTTCGGCTCCTCCGTCGAACTCACGGACAGCAACAAGGACGGCCGCGCGGAGCTGGTGGTTGGCGCCTACGCCGAGAACAAGGGCGCGGGTTCGCTCTGGCTCTTCAAGTCCGGTACGAGCAGTATCACCGCCACCGGTTCGACGACCTTCGGCGCCGCCTCGGTCGGCGGGCCCTCCGGTCTGTCGTACTTCGGCGACGTCCTCGCCGGATAGCCGCCCAGGGTCTGTCCGATGGGTCGCTGACGACGTGACCGAGTAAAGCTGGCGCCATGGTCAGCGACCCCGTACAGATCCCCATCGATCAGCTTCGTCGTGCTTGGGACGTGGCGCTTCGGCGCATTGAAGCGTCAGCCGGGCCCCCATAGGGGGCCCGTCCCACGTCCACCCGTCCGGGCAGCTCGGCAATGCACCAACGGGCGGCAAGCGTATGTCCGCCACTCGGAACCCCGTGTCGGCGGCGGCTGAATCCTGACCCAGTTTGGGCGGTCGAACTTTGACCCACTGGGTCTGGTTGCTGGTGTTCAGTCGGTGTCGTGTGCGGCGGTGGGGATGCGTCCGAGCTGGCGCCCGCGCATGCGGTAGGAATCGCCTTTGAGGGAGTGGACCTCGGCATGGTGGACGAGGCGGTCGATCATGGCGGCTGCCACGGTCTCGTCGCCGAAGACTTCTCCCCAGCGTCCGAAGGGTTTGTTGCTCGTGACGATCACGCTCGCTCGTTCGTATCTGTTCGATATCAGCTGGAAGAACAGGTTCGCGGCCTCGGCTTCGAAGGGGATGTAGCCGACCTCGTCGATCACGATCAGCGGATAGCGGCTGAGCTTGGTGAGCTCGGCCTGGAGGTGTCCGGCGTGATGGGCGGCGGCCAGACGGTCGACCCATTCGGCGGCGGTGGCGAACGCGACGCGGTGGCCGGCCTGGCAGGCACGGACCGCTAGTCCGATCGCCAGGTGTGTCTTCCCGGTTCCCGGCGGTCCCAGGAAGACGGTGTTCTCCTTCGCGGCGATGAAGTCCAACGTGCCCAGATGCGCGAGCTGTTGGCGAGTTATGCCGCGCAGATGGGTGACGTCGAGTTCCTCGATCGTTTTCATTGCGGGGAAGCGGGCGGACCGGATGCGGGCCTCGCCTCCGTGGGACTCGCGGGCGGAGACTTCCCGCTGGAGGCAGGCGACCAGGAACTCGGTGTGTGTCCAGGTCTCTTTCAACGCGCGCTCGGCCAGCCGCTCGGCTGCGTCCAGTAGCGCCGGTGCCTTCATCGCCCGGGTCAGGAAGGATAGGTCGGAGGCGGTCTGGCGGCCGGTTTGGGGCTTGCCGGGGCTGGCCTCGGTGGCGGTGGGTGGCATCAGGATGCCTCCGGCTCGTCGTGTCCGCCGCCGCCCTCGATGAGAGTGAACATGCGGTCGTAGGAGTCGAGTTGTCGTTGTTCGACCTCGACGAGGTCAGCTGCGGTGGCGGCGCCTGCCTGGCGGGCGGCCAGGGCCCGGGAGGCTTGGTGGTGGCGGTAGTCGCCCCGAAGGAGGGCTGCGGCGCGGGCATGGACGGGGTCGGTGATCGTCTGCTGTTTGGCCCAGCAGCGCGGGTGGCGGGCGACTTCGGCTCCGCCGGGGCTGAGGGTGACGATGACCTCGTCGGTGTCGGTGCGGACCTGGACTTTCTTGCCGATGGCCAGGGGGTGCACGGAGTAGTCGCAAGTATCGACGCGAATGTAGTGGTCGCGGCTGATACGGGTCGCGAAGCGCCACCAGCGAGGCGGGTCGACGGGCGGCAGGGCGAGCATCTGGGACCGGTCGGCTTCCCACCGGTCGATCGGGCGGGCGCCCAGGGCGCGGTGCTGACGCCGGTTGGCGATGTTCAGCCAGACGGTCAGCTGGGTGTTGAAGTCGTCCGGTCCGGTGAAGGTGCGGCCGGGCAGGAATGACGTTTCCAGATAGCCGTTGGCCCTCTCCACCAGCCCTTTCGCCTCTGGATCACGAGGCCGGCAGAGATAGATTCGGGTGGCGAGAAGGCCCGCGAACGCGGCGAAGTCGGTGGTCACCTTGCCGCGGCCGATGCCGGCCTCGTTGTCCCAGACCAGCATCCGTGGGACCGCGTTCCAGCAGGTCAGCAGCTTCCAGTGTCCGTCGATCAGGTCGCCGGTGGTGCGGGTGGGCAGCATCCGCGCGGCAATGATCCGCGAGTAGCCCGAGACCATCACGAGGACCGGCGGGCGTCCGCTCTGCCCGTAGCCCAGCGGGATGTCGACCGGCGGGAACCATAGATCGCACTGGGCCAGCTCGCCGGGCTGATACGTCGTGCGCGAGACCGGATCCACGGGCAGATAGGCCGGACGCAACTCGCGGACCCGGTCCTTGAGGACCGTCATGCCCTTCTCCCAGCCGATCCGCTCGGCGATCACGGTCGTCGGCATGGTCGGAGTCTGCTTCAGCAATTCCCGGATCTGCGGCTCGACCGCGTCGACCGCCGAGCCCCTGACCGGCCGGGAGTACACCGGTGGCCGGTCGGTGGCCAGCGCCCGCTTCACGGTGTTCTTCGAGATGCCCAGATGCCGGGCGATCGCCCTGATCGGCATCTGCTCGGCCCGGTGCAGCCTGCGGATCTCTGCCCAGTCCTCCACGGAAATCACCCTCTTCTCCTGACCTTCGATCAAGATCAGGTTGGTCGGAAGACCACGAGGTGGGTCAGTTTTGATCCGCTGTCAGAGGGTCACGATTCACCCGTCGCCGACA
>NZ_LWLE01000026.1 GCF_001905125.1 Streptomyces sp. TSRI0281
CACACACCACCCGAAACTGCCCACCCATCAGGCCAAAGACCGTTGCAGTACTAGGGCGCGTATTGAGTTGTGATCAATCTGCGGGATTCGCTGTCGTGGCGACGCTTGGACCGGTAGACCTTCTTGTATGACGCAAGTGCAACTGGCGGACGTGGAGTGGGAGTTCATCGGGCCGTACCTGCCGGTCGGCGGGTACGGCCCGTATCCCGAGCGGCTGCGGCAGCAGTTCGAGGGCGTGATCTGGAAGTTCAGGACAGGCGGGCAGTGGCGGGAGATGCCGGCCGAGTTCGGTCCCTGGCCGACCGTCCACAACCGCTTCCGGCAGTGGCGTGACGGCGGGGTCTTCGA
Source organism: Streptomyces sp. TSRI0281 (assembly GCF_001905125.1). Taxonomy (GTDB): domain Bacteria; phylum Actinomycetota; class Actinomycetes; order Streptomycetales; family Streptomycetaceae; genus Streptomyces. The sequence goes on from NZ_LWLE01000026.1 coordinate 349, forward strand.
GGCCCTGCTGGAGGGCCTGATCGCCGAAGCCGCGAGGCGGGGCGAGGCAGACGTGTCCCTGGTCAGCGTGGACTCCACCACCGCCCGGGCCCACCACGATGCCGCCGGGATGCACCTGGACGAGAGCGTCCTGACCGCCCTGGAAAGAGCCGCCGCCGAGGAGGAGAAGGCCCGGCAAAAGGGGGCGGGGCGGAAGGACAAACCGGGCGATCCGCCGACCGTGGTCCCGCCCACGAAGAGCGGCGACGTAACCGACGCCGACACAGACTCCGGCTGAAGGCCGCCCTGCTCGGGCGCTCGCGGGGCGGGCAGACCAGCAAGGTCCACCTCGCAGCCGACCGCAAGTGCCGCCCGCTCGCGATCGTCCTGACCGCGGGACAGCCGCCGACAGCCCCCAGTTCATCCCCGTGCTCAAGAAGATCCGGGTCCGTGGCCCGGTCCGGCCGTCCCCGGGCCCGGCCGGACGCGGTCGCCGGGGACAAGGCGTACTCCTCCCGCGGCAACCGTGCCTACCTGCGCAAACGCCAGATCAAGGCCGTCATCCCGGAGAAGAAGGACCAGGCTGCCAACCGGAAGAGGAAAGGCAGCCGGGGCGGCCGGCCCGTCAGCCACGACACCGACCTCTACAAAGAGAGGAACACCGTCGAACGCCTGATCAACAGACTGAAAGCCTGGCGGGGCATCGCCACCCGCTACGACAAGACACCCGAAAGCTACCTCGCCGGCCTCCATCTCCGTGCCTCCATGATCTGGATCAAGGACCTCACGCGAACCAATTGATCACGACTCAATGCGCGCCCTAGTGTTCTGAGTCGGGAATTCTGTTTAGATAGCTGGCGAGGCGTTCGAGGATTTCGTCGGCGGACTTCGTCCAGACGTAGGGGTTCGGGTCGGCGTTCCAGGCAGCGATCCAGTTGCGGATGTCCTTCTCCAGGGCCTGGACGGATCTGTGGACGCCTCGCCGTATCTGCTTGTTGGTCAGCTCGGCGAACCATCGCTCAACGAGGTTCAGCCAGGACGAGCCGGTCGGGGTGAAGTGCAGGTGGGCCAGGACGTCGGGATGGCGGGCGTTGGCATTGCGCCAGCGCAGATAGCGGTGCAGCTCGCGGGTCTGAACGGTGTGGTTGGGGTGGTTCGAGTTGGCCAGGGTGAACTGCCGCAGCGGCCCGAAGTGCGCCTCGATCGGATTGGCCCAGGAGGCGTTCGTCGGGGTGAAACACAGCTCGACGTTGTTCTTCCACGCCCACCGGCGGATCTTGGCGCCCTTGTGAGCGGAGAGGTTGTCCATGATCACATAGATCGGGGCGCCGTCGGGGCGGGCGGCGCGGATGGACCTGAGTGCGGCCAGGCTGTTGACGGCGCCCTTGCGGCGGCGGTTGACACCCCAGAGGGAGTCGTCGCCGATGGAGTAGCAGCCGTGGAAATAGGTCACGCCGTGGGTGCGGTGGTAGGTCGCCGGGACCCGGTTGGGCCTGCCCTGCTCGGCCCAGCAGGATCCGCCGGTCGGGCGTATTCCGAGCGGGCCGAACTCGTCGAACGCGAAAACGCGGTCAGGGAAATGGTCCAGGACGTGCTCGATCCGGTCCAGCTTGGCGTCGCGGTCAGGATCGGTGGACTCCTTCCATGTCTTGGTCCGCTGGAAAGTGATGCCGCGTCGGGCGAGCAGGCAGCGCAGGGCCTCGCGACCGATGCGGATCACCCGCCCGTGGATTCTGCGGAGGTAGGCGGCGAGCTTGCGAATCGACCAGCGAGTGAGGGGCTGGGCGAGTTTGGCCGGGCGGGTGGTTGCCGTCTGTACAACGAAGTCCTCGTCCTCAGGGCTGAGTTGGCGGGGGCGGCCTCCCGCCCACTGAGGGTCCAGGCAGGCCAGGCCGATCTCGTTGAAGCGATGAATGACGTTGCGCACAGTGTCCTCGTCGGCCGCCACCAGCTGGGCGATCACCGGCACGCGGTTGCCGCCGGCCGAGGCCAACAGCATCATCGCGCGCCGGTAGCGCACTGAGCTGGTGCTGCCCCGCCGCACGATCTGCTGCAGTCGCTGCCCCTCCTGGTCGGTCAGTCTGCGGACTTTGACCGGCTCTGCCACCACGCCTCCATGCACCAGATCGGATGTGTCCCCACATCCAACCGGCCCACGGCCCCTCACCGGCAAGCACAACCCAGTGAACCATCCCGGTCAGAGCACTAGCGTGCGGTGCTCCGTAGAAGCCCGGACAGGGTGGTCGACCATGGGGCCGGCGGATCGGTGGCCCCAACCACGGTAGGGACTGGCTTGACAGTGAGGGGCCCGGCGGCGCGCCGCCGGGCCCCTCACATATCCACCCTTCGACGACGGTCTGTTCGTCGAAGGCTCGAAGGGGCAGCGACCTCTGACAGGCCGTTGGCGTCGCTGGTCATCTCGCGGCGGCCCAGGAGCGGAACGAACTCCAGATCGAGAGCGCCCAGGCCGCCACGCAACCACCGTTGAAAGGGTGTCACGCTTCGCGCTCGCAGAAATGAGTAGTTCTGAGAGGTCGTTTTCATCTGAACTGCCCGCCTATTAGCGGATCCTTGGAGTGTTGGGGTGCGGTGCAGACGAGGTTGTGGAGTCGGTCGATGCCTGCGGGGTGGGTGGAGTTGCGGATGGGGCGGAAGGCTACGTGCTCCTGTGTCATCCCAGGATGTCCGGTCTCCGCGGTCGGGTGCTTCCGTCGCCATCGCTGTGCGCCTGGGCGAACTCGGTCCGGCGCGGTACGCCGGAAGCATGCCGAAGCGACGTCCGTATCCGAGTGATCTGTCCGATGCCCGCTGGGAGTTGATCGAGCCGGTCCTGACCGCGTGGCGCTTCGAGCGCCGAGGCAGGGCCCTGCTTTTGGCCGGCCGCCCGAGCACGACCTGCGCGACATCATGGACGCGATCTTGTACGTGGACCGCACCGGGGTCCAGTGGCGGTACCTCCCGCACGACTTCCCGCACTGGAACACCGTCTACGGCTACTTCTCCAAATGGGCCGACGAGGGCGTGTTCGCCCAGCTCAACGACCTGCTCCGGCAGCTTCTACGAGAGAAGGAAGGCCGGGACACCGAGCCAACGGCCTGCGTGATCGACGCCCAGAGCGTCAAGACCTCCACCAGCGTTCCCGCCACCGGCCAGGGCATCGACGCCGGCAAGAAGATCGTTGGCAGGAAGCGAAGCATCGTCACCGACACGCTCGGCCTTCTCCTCGCCGTGCTGGTGACCGCGGCCAGCGTGCAGGACTCTCTTGTCGGCACCGCGCTGCTCGACCAGGTCGCCGCCGAACATCCGCGCATCCGCAAGGTGTGGGTCGACGGCGGTTACCGCCAGCACCTCGTGGAGCATGCCGCCACCCTCGGCATCGACATGGAGATCACCGCCCGCAAGCCTGGGAGCAGGGGCTTCACTCCGATCCCGAAGCGGTGGGCGGTCGAGCGAACCTACGGCTGGCTCATGCTCCACCGCCGCCTGGCCCGCGACTACGAAACCCTGCCCGCCCGCTCCGAAGCCGTGATCCACATTGCCATGACCGACCTCATGGCCCGCCGCCTCACCAATGAGAACACCATCTCCTGGCGCGACCCGAAGAAGGCCACAGAACGTCCCATCTCAGGATGAAACATCGGACGAAAACGACCTCTGAGAGAAGCCACCCACGGCACCGGCTCCGGTGTCAGCCCGCGAAGGATTTCCGGAGCCGACTTGCCATAGGGTGCACTGGTGGCTGACGTTAGTTTCGAGGCTCTGACGCGAGATCATGGCCGACGTGCACCGGAGCCGACGTTCGGTGAGGTGACCGACCGGGTCTGTCAATGGCTTCGAGCCGTGGACGCCTCGGGCCTGGAACGGGCTTTCGATGAAGCCTTTGAGGCTGTGGATATGCATTTCCACGAACCGCCGCGGTTCGGGGCGCTCCTGGCGCTGGTCGAACCGGCACTACAGGCAAGCATGGAGCCCAACGCGCCGTCGGCGGACTTTACGACGCTGCTGACCAGGTTGCAGCTGCGCCTCGGCACCCCGCTCCCACCCTCGCTGATCGGATTTTGGGAGCTACGGGCGCGAAGCCCGCAATGGCGCACACTGTTCGACGCGCTGATGAGCCCGGAGATATTCGCCCCATCCGCTTTTCTCGACGATCATGGCTACGGCCTCGAGTACCGGCTGTCGGTGGCACGGGTGGACAACTCGATTCGCCCGGTCCACGAGTCCTTGGACTACGGATACCAGGAGTGGTTCGACGGCGCCGCAGAGGCCCTACGCGCCACGGCCGCCACCTGGCGGAATTTTGAGGTCGGTGACAGCGTGATGCTCAACCCAACCGTCGCCCGCTCACTGATTCAGATCGCCTCCGACGACGGCGAGTGGGTCGAACTTGTCAGTGACTGGTGCGACGACACCGGTGAGTCGCCCATCTTCCGGGCAGGCGACGACTACGAGGGCTACGCGGACCTGCTCGGCACTAGCCTGCCGCAGTGGCTTGGCCTGGAGGTCGACGCGACGATGGCACGGCTCGTCACACCGGACCGCGCCACTGCCGTAGCAAGCGGGGCAAGCCTGCTCGGCTCAGCATGAACCGTGCATATCTACGCAATTGAACACTGTCACGCTCGCGGGTCACGCACCCTTCCGCCGGGGTATCACGCTGCCCGATCCGGCCCTCAACCCCGAGCCCGGTTTCTCGTACACCCATACCCGGTAGGCGCCCAGTCCGTCCGTGGGCGTTGAGATGTGGTCAAGGCCCCGCATAGGTCCCACTCTGCGTCAACTCCCGAAGGACTTCCGACGTTGACCACTAAGAAGGTGTCTCACGTGGTGAGCTTCGCGAGTCTCTTGTAGCAGGTCAGGGCTGCGGCGAGGCCGAGGAAGGCAAGGAAGTGGCTGCCTTTTCGTTCGTACCGGACGGTGAGGCGGCGGTAGCCGAAGAGCCAGGAGATCGACCGCTCGATCTTCCAGCGGTGCCGGCCGAGCCGCTCGTTGGACTCGATACCGGGACGGGCGATCCGCGCGATGAGGTTCCGGCTGCGGAGCCAGCGAAGGTGCTCCGCGGAGTAGTACGCCTTGTCCGCGCGGACCTTCACCGGCTTCCTCCGACGTGGTCCGCGCCGGGAGCGGACGGCGGGAATGCCGAGAATCAACGGCTTGAACGCCTGGCTGTCGTGCACGTTCGCGCCGGACACCGCGACGGCCAGCGGCAGGCCCTGGGCCTCGGACAGCACGTGCAGTTTGCTGCCCTTCTTGCCGCGATCGACCGGATTCGGCCCGGTCAGCGAGCCCCCCTTTTCGCCCGCACCGAGGCGGCACCGACGATCGCGGACGTCCAGTCCAGCTCGCCCCTGGCACCGAGCTCGTCCAGCACCGCCAGGTGCAGCCTGCGCCACAGCCCGGCCTCGGTCCACGCGGTGAACCGACGGTGCGCGGTGGCCGGCGAGACCCTGAACGACTCCGGCAGATACCGCCACGCGCACCCGCTCGTCAGCACGTACACCACGGCCGTGAACACCGCTCGCTCGTCCACCGGGGCAGTACCCCCGCCCTGCGGACGGGACGTGAACCTCGGCATCAACGGAGCTACCAGCTCCCACAGTTCGTCCGGCACCAGCCGACGCGACAGATCAACCCTCACGGTGCAACATCATGCCGTACCTCGAAGTGCCACGTGAGACATCCTCTAAGCCGGGCGGGGGATACCCCGTCCGGCAACCAGCGACTGCCTCTGATGTCGCTCAGCCGAGAAGCCTGTAACACTGCGGCGGGCGAGGGGGTGTCGGTGGGCGGCGCTGCGCTGGCCTTCTTCTCCGGCCCGACGCGGGGCGCCGGGCCGGTGGCCGGCAGTGGGGGGTGGACGCGGCGCCAGCTGAGCTGTTCCGCGGCCGGCCTCGCCTGTTCCTACAGCCATTCCTCGAAGGCGAAGCCGACGGCTTGGTGGATGACCGCTTCTTCGAGAGTTTCCTGTCTGCGACCGGGGGTGCGAGGGTCGGTTGCGTGGTTACGGGGTGAGCCCACCAGAGGGGGTCTCCGCCCGGGACGGACATCAGCCCTCCGAACCGCAGGTCACCCGCGAACCAGAACACTCCGCGGCCGTCCGGTGTGCCGACCCATACGCTTTCCGGTACGGGAGAGCTGAAGGTGCACGCGACCGTTGTATCCGGGCCGAGCAGCATCATTCCCTTGCCTTTCCCCCCGGGGAGCTCTTCCAGGCGGCAGGGCCATGCCTGCCAGGGACTCGAGAGCGCCACAGCCGCCTTGCGCTCCATGGCCTGCAAGTTTCCCTTGATCCTGGTGTCATCGTGTACTGACCAGATCACCCCAAGGATGCCCAGGGCCAAAGGGAGGAGGACTGCGATCGGCGAGGGGTCGTCCAGGTACCAGAGGGGATTGATGAGGACGGTTACCGCCAGGAATGATCCCGAGAGCCCAAAAGGTGTCTCGGATTTCTCGTTCTTCGCTTTGTCCAACTCCTCGCTCACCACCGCCCCTACGGCCGGAGTCATCACGGATGCCGGTCTCGGCGACACTTGATACCCGAACTCTTCCGCCATCACGGCGTCCCCCCGGTGCTCGATGTGGGTTCATTCAACCGGCTGTCGGCGGGGGCTGGAAGAGGACGTGACCGCAGGCAGAGGCCCTTTTGGCGCCAGCGCCGCGACGCGTCCTGGCGGCCGTGTGATCGATGGGCAACCATTCCTGCGACCCTGATGGTCATGTCTGCCGCCCACGTACCGGGTGGGCGTTCTCTGCTTCGCCTCGGATGAGCTGAACCGGATTTCGTAGCGGCCCTGAAGCCGGGCGTGATCGCCTCGGCAGATGGGAAGCACAGGTCTGATGCCTGCACCCCGGAAGTATCCTGACGAGCTCCGCGAGCGAGCCGTCCGTGAAGTACGGAACTCTGGCCGTCCGGTCGCCCACGTGGCCCGGGATCTTGGGATCCACAAGGAAGCATTGCGGCTGTGGGTCCCCCAGGCCGAGGCCGACCTCGGCAGCCGGCCCGACCTGCTCACCTCCGCCGAGCGAGCGGAGATCGCACAACTCCGCAAGGAGGCAGCTGAGTTGCGAAGGGCGAACGAGATCCTGAAGACAGCCGGCGTGTTTTTCGCAAAGGAGCTCGACCAGCCCCGCACGAGGCCGACGCGGTGATCAACCACCGCCGCGATGACTTCGGGGTCGAGCCCGTGTGCCGGGAACTGAACCTGTCGGTCTCCGCCTGCAACGCCCGCCGCAAGCGTCCGAAGTCCGCACGCGGGCTCCGCGACGAACACCTCGGCGCGGACATCCGCCGCATCCACACCGGATCCGGCGAGACCTACGGAGCCTGGCGCATCCACCGACAGCTGCGGCGGGAAGGCGTCACGGCAGCCCGCTGTACCGTCGAGCGGCTGATGCGCGAAAATTCTCAGCGTCAGCTTGAGATTTATTCCGTAGGAGCCTTCGTGCTTGGCTCGCATACTGATCTGATGAGTCCGATCTCCACGCACCATCGGTTCCGGGATCCACGCAGCACGAAGTACGACTTCCTCGCGTCTGTTCTCGTGCGCTGTCCCGGCTGCGAGAAGGTCGCACACGTCGGGACAGCACCAGGCCCTGCCGGAGTGCACGATCAGGGTCTTTTCGCTCCAAGGCGACTCGTCTGCCGGAACTGCGGGACGGCGAAGGAATGGAGCCGTGGGCGTGTGACCTTGCCCAGGGACCGGCACGAGTCGGCCACAGACCCGTACTTCGGCGTCCGTCTGTGGCTGCAGGCGGAGACCCGGCACGGGCGGGTATGGGCCTACAGCCTGGAACACCTGGACCTGATCAGGCGATTCGTGCAGGCACCGCTACGCGAAGGGATTCCCTGGCACGAAAAGAGCCGAAGGATGACCGTGGTGGCGCGCCTGCCCGCATGGATGCAGCAAGCCAAGAACCGCGACGAGGTACTGCGGGCCATCGCCCGCATCCACGCCTTACTGCTCCGCACCTGACTCTGGAGCGCCGAACTTGTCGCTTACCCCGTGACGAGTCCCAGCACGCGCACCATCAACCGGACACGGCGACACCCCGTCGCTGCGTGCGCCTCACCGCGGTGGTTCTCCCGCGTCCGGCGACGGGGAGGTGCCGGGACGCCGGGTGTCGGCGTAGACACGTGCCCGGATGCCCGGATGCCCGGGAGTCCGCTGTCCGGTACTGAGGCCGGATGTCGCCCACCGTTCCTGGAGGCCGGCCGTCACGGTGTTCAGGGTGGTCTCGTCGGGGGCGGTGATGTCCAGGACCACCAGGCCGGGCTCGGACAGATGCGCTCATGGATCGGGTGCATGCCCTCACCGACGCCCTTTCCTGTAAGGGCGGTTCGGGGGAGGGGCCGGCCCAACCCGGACGGGGGATCTCGTGCTCCTGGTGGAGCAAGATCGGCAATGCGGCCTCCGCGTCGAATCCTGTTCCTCGTAGCTGAGTTCAGGATCATGAAGGGGCCGGACCACGGTCCGCGAAACACTCGGACGAGTGCTATATAGCTACGCCCGTTCGAAGCGGACCGCCAAGTTCAAAGCCAGACTCGGACCAGCGTGCGCAGGTAACTGGGTAAGGCCAGGCAGAGCCCACGCGAGCCGCCCTTCATCGAAGCACGGTGGGCAGGTCGCGAGCAGCCTGCTGGAGCGTTCTGACTGTGGCCGGCACCCGTCAGGGGCGCAAGGCCCATGGGTCGTCGTCCTCCACTGGATCGGCTTGTTCGGGCTGGAGCAGCTCTCGGATGCAGTGCTGCAGCCCCGTTTCGCCGGATCGGCTGGCGGCGGCCATCCAAGGCAAGGCGCTCATGGCATGGGCGACGTCCTCTGTGACGAGGGCGTCGACGGTGGCGCGCAGGTCCTCGGGGACGGGTTCGTTGGTCAGGCAGAGCCAGCCGACCGCAGCGGCGAGCTGGACCTCGGGCGACTGTGTCCGGTCCCGCCACTGCTCTCGTATCCACGCGGTGGTCGGCGTGTGGGGGTGTGTGCGGGTGGCCTCGGCGGTGGCCAGGACCAGGGCTGCGCGAACGATCGGGTCCTGCTCGGTGGCCAGCCGGGTGAGGAAAGCTGCACGGACCGCACGGTCAAGGTCGTTGGCGGTAGCCAGGGCGTAGGCAGCGCGGATGCGGATGACCGGGTCGGGATCGTCGAGAAGCGGCTGCAGCAGGGCGGCGTCGACGGTGATCGCGGCGCGGGCGGCGGCGACCGCCCAGCCCGCCGGGTAGCCGCTCACCTCGACGCCGTAGTCGTCGTAGAGGTCTTCGTCGCGGGCTACGGCGTGACGGAGTAGCAGTTGGTCGCGGGAGGCGACGCCGAAGTGGCGGGCGCGAGCGGGGCAGGAGACTGCGGCGAGTGCATCGGCGCGGTAAGGGTGGCGTGTGTCGGCGGCGATCCGGGTCAGGAACGGCACGGCGAGCACGGCGGCGGCCCGCATGTCGTTGGCGCACATGCCGATCACGACGCCGGTTTCGGCACGGCCCGGCGTGTCGCCGCCGTGCAGCAGTCGGACTGCCTCCCTGACGTGGTCGCCCTGCGGGAAGTGCTCCCAGGGGACTTCGTCGAGCAGGAATCCGTCCTTGGTCGCGGGCCGTATGCCGGCCATAACAGCCCGCACGTCGAACGGGCCGCCCGCGAACGAGGAAAGTTTCGCCCCGTCCACCAGCGCCCGGCACATTGCGAACGTCGGATCGGTTCGCCACCCACCCATGTCACACCACCCACCCCAGAGCTCAATACGAGCAAATCATGCCCCAGCGCACTGACATGGTTGTCTACCGGACCGTGCCACCTGTTGTCACAGGGATCGCGAATCCGGCAACCCGCTGTTCCGGCGGCTCCTACGCTGCCCGCATGACGCACGAATCCACTGAAATGCCCGTACGGGCGGAGTACGACTCCGACTGCACGTCTACCTCGATCACCCCGTCCAGGGCCCGCTGGGCTACTGCACCGGCACCGGCCCCGACGAGCCGTTCGACCCCGCCGCCGCGAACCGGGCGCTGGCGGAAGGGAGCTGGCAGGTCGTCGGCCCGTGGACGGCGATGCCGACCGGCGACGCCCCGTACACCGCGACAGTCACCCCCGTCACCCCCACCGCGGCCGCCCCCGCCACCAGTGACGGGATCCGCGACGAGCACATCGCCGACCTGTGCGCCGCTCTGGAGCGCGCCGGTCGGGAGGAGGCCACGGACGTGGGGCAGTCGGCCCGCCGTGGCAGGGGAGATCGAGGCGGTGCTCGCGCGCACCGCCCTCGCGGGTGACAGGCACCGCGCACCCAGCGCGACCACGGGCTCCTGAGTGCGCGGCGCAGCAACCGGGGCGAGGCTCTGAGGTCCCTCGTTCGGCCGTACGGCGCACCGGAGCGGTGCTCGTTGAACGGACATGACCACCACGCTCCTGGCACCCCTTTGCCGTCACGCCCCAGAACGAGGTCACCGCTGCCAGCCGTACCGCGGCTTCGACGACGGCGACGGCTGGTACCACGACGGGTTCATGGCCGACCCGGAATTCCCGCTCCTCTACAAGCGCGACCCATGGTGCTGGTCGCCCGAGCTCGGCTTCCACCGCTCGCGCACCCCGAACGTCCCGCACCGCCTCACAGGGCTGATGGGAAGGAAGTTCGTCAGCAACAAGGGCCTGCAGATGTGGCAGGCCCTCCGGCTCGGCGCGGGATGGGGTACCAGCAGCGATCCGTGCGACAACGGCCACTGGACCGAACAGACCTGGCGGGTCTTCGAAGCCGCCGGTTCCCGATGGAGCGGAGACCTGGAACCGGTCGCCAGGCTCGGCCAGCTGGTCGGCCGCCACGTCGACAGCGGCGGCCAGGACCACATCGCCGAAGACGACGTGCTCCTCACCGGATGGTTCCGCGACGCGATCCTCGAATTCCTGCCCCACCCCGGCCTCGGCGAGTGGAACGACGTCCTGCTGCGCGCCTGCCACGGCCAAGGCGAACAGGACCGCGACTGGGTCCAGCAGCAGATCCCACCGGAGCCGACCCACCGCCGGCAGTGGCGACGTGAAGAACCGCGCGTCTACGTCTGGGAGTACATGACCGGGACCTCCCACCACAACGGCGGCATGCGCCCGATCAGCGCCACGTTCCGCATGACCGAACCCACCGACGACCAGGCGATGGAGTGGATGACCGCGACCATGCGCCACGCACTGCGCTGGGGCAGCTCGCGTCCGACCTCGGCTTGACGACTGCCGCACCCACCCGGACAGCGGCGCACCCTGGGGTGCCTCTTCGCAGTCCGGTGCGTGCAGCACACCCTGGGCCGGGCCCCGGCCCTCGCGCACCTTCGCCAGAACTCAGCCCGAAGGCCGGCGCTCCCCGAGGACCTCGCGGACCGACGGCTTCGGCGGCGCTGGCGGAAGCGGCTCGGTGGGGACCTGGTCGTAGTCGACGCCGTCGACCGGCCGCACGTGCTCGGGCGGCCATTGCTTCGTACTGCTTCGCGCGGTCTGCCCCGGGGCGAGTCGGGTCGATGGACGACGCGCAGGCGTGGGGCGGGAGCGACACGCTACGACATGCTGCTGTAGTCCTGCGGCGCCTTGCGCAGGATCGCGATCATTTGTTCCTGGGTGAGCGAGCGGTGCACCGGGGCGGAACAGCTGGCGATCTTCTGGTACAGGACTTCGGCCGGGATCGGGGGAACGTTCGCGAAGAGCGGGTGGTGGTCTGCCCCGGCGCCCTCGCTGAACTCCCGGTGCAGGAGCCAGATGGCCTCGGCAAACATGGGGTAGTTGCTTTCGTGCTTGGCCCAGAGGCATTTCAGCGACTCGAAGCCGGTGTCGCGCTTCACGAAGCCCCACCAGTACGACATCTCGACGGTCTTGTCCTCGAACTTGTCGTCGTGCTGGTACTGAGTCCAGTCGTTGAGGATCTCCCAGCGCAGTGCGTTGACGATCACTCCGCTCGGTGCGTCGGTCTGCGCCATGTCGGACACGAACCCTTTAATAAAAGACATGCAACCACCCTAGCCACTTCGTGAGTTGGCGACTCCCGATCCGTGACCTACGCAGGTTCGGAACGCGAAGAATTTCAGGACCGCGCGATGCCTGACAGGGCCGCGTCACAATTTGCCCCATTTTAGGATGGTTTTACCTCCTGGTTTTCTGCCTTTACCCACATGTGAACCGTTCTACGTTCTGCGCCTGAGCGTCGGTGTCCGATTTTCGCGACACCGTCACGCCCTGACCCATGCGGGTCAGGAGTCGCCGATGTGGTCGAAGCCCCGGAGCATCGGCGTGAGTTCCTGAGCGCACCCGCACAGCGTGCACAGCTGTGTCCCCGGGTTCTGCGCGACGTCCAGGGCGCGCAGAACATCGAGTAGCGGCGCACCCTGGGGTGCCTCTTCGCAGTCCGGTGCGTGCAGCACACCCTGGGCCGGGCCCCGGCCCTCGCGTACCTTCGCCAGAACCCAGCCCGAAGGCCGGCGCTCCCCGAGGACCTCGCGGACCACCGACTTCGGCGGCGCCGACGGAGAGGGCTCGGTGGGGACCTGGTCGTAGTCCACGCCGTCGACCGGCCGCACGTGCTCGGGAGCCCTCACCCACACCCGGTACTCCGCAGCCTCCACACCACCGTTTTCAAGATCCCGGTTGGACGGCAGTCCCACGAGGTACACCCAGCCCGCTTCTGTCTGCCGTCGCCTCCACAGTCGCGCCACGACCTCCTGCTCCGGATGTCCGAGCACCGGGTCGGCGGGCAGCACGACCCGCACCGGCACGGGGGCCGACTCGGCTGCGTCATCGGAAGCGGGCGTCACGGTCCCACGGTAAGCACCGCCGCTGCCAGCTGATGGATGTCACCGCTCGGGCAGTTTGCGGCGAAGAAGGTTCATCGCCTTCTCCACGCTCCCGAGCTGGTCGCCCAGCACCCGCATACGCCAGTCCATGCGCTCCATCCGGGCGGCGACCGCCAGCGACCCGAACGTCTGAGCCAGCTGTGCCGCGCCTGCATCGCCCGCCATTGCTTTCTTCACGTACCGGGCGGCCATCGCCTCGTACCGCCTTGCGCGTTCCACCGCGCCTTCGTATTCGGTCGCGTCTTCGTGCTCGGTCATGCGATCCTCCCCGGTTGATCTCTCCCACCGTTGTACCGACAGCGCCGCACAAGCGGGGCGCCTGCGGATCTTTGGGCCGGAAAGTTGTCCTGTGACGGCGCGGCGTAGTTGGCAAGCGGACTGCTCGGCAGCCCCTGGTCAGAGCGATGTGACGCTTCGTGGTTGGCAAGAGTGACGCAGGTTAGTTGGCAGCCAGTCTCTCCAAAGCCGCAGGTCAGCACTGTCCGAGTGAGCCCTTCCTGGGCGTTAGCCAATTACCCTGCTGAATTGCCGAGTGTGCTGCGTCATCACATGTCCACAGATCGCAGCTCAGGGCCCAACCTTCGCTGAATCTGTCCACAGGCCCGCCGTTTTAGCGTCGGTGTCCGCTTCCGGGTGTGAGGTGCCGGGACGCACACCGAAAGGGCACGGCCGATGACACAGACGAAGTTCGACAAGCAGGTGGAGGACACCGCGGAGTCGGTGGCGTTCGGGATCGGCAGGTTCCTGGCCGGCCGACCGATGGACGGGGTGAAGCGGACCGACGCGACGTTCTGGCGTACGGGCACCCGCGTCCTACCGAAGGTCGAACGCCGCGTCTCGCGTTCCTCCTACCGCGCCGGGTGGAAGCGCCTGACCTTCCGCGTCAGCGCGCTGGCCGCCGCCGGGGCGGGCGGCTACCAGGCCGGGTGGGTCCACCAGGACGCCACTGTCGCGACCGCCCAGGAGATATGGGCCGACCCCGATCCCGCGATCACCGTGCTGGAGCAGACCGGGATCGCCGCGGCGTCGACGGCCACCGTCTCGACCGCCGCCTATCTCGCGCTGACCCGCAAGCGCCGGGAGCTGATGCGGGAGTGGGTGATCCCGCTGCACGAAGCCCTCGCGCTGCCGCTGCGCCTGCCGGAGCAGACCGACCCGCGCCGCTACCTCCACATCCCGCGCAACTTCTCCGAGGACGACGCGGTGATCCCCGTGGACGTGCCGGGCCATCTGGACTTCTCCAAGGACCTGGTCGCCGACATCATCACCACCAAGCTCGCCCTGGAGGGCGTCACCTTCTCCTGGCATCTGGCGGGCCGCGAGACGTACGTGACGGTGAAGAAGACCCGCAAGCCCCCGGCCAAGGCGGCCTTCAAGGACCCCAAGGTGCGCGAGATCGTGGCCGCCGCCAAGGAGTCCGCGCCCGTCATCGGGATCGGCTCCGCCGGACGGATCGTCACCGGCGACCTGGACGCGGAGTCCCCGCACATCCTGGTCAACGCCGCCCCGGGCGGCGGCAAGTCGGTGACCCTGCGGTGCATCGCCTGCCAGATGCTCCACCACGGCTCGCTCGTGTTCGTCCTGGACACCAAGCGGATCTCCCACCCGTGGGCGTCCGGGCTGCCCGGGGTCACCTACTGCCGCGACATCGCCGACATCCGCGACCAGCTCATCGAGCTCGGCATGGAAGGCCGGCGCCGCACCGGGTCGCCGACGGCCTGGGGATCGACGCCGACCCAAAGGACATCGGGCCCAGGTTGCTGATCCTCCTCGAAGAGGTCAACGCGACGATGAAGCAGCTGGCCCGCTACTGGGAGAAGACCCGCGAGTCCGGCGTTCCGAAGGTCTCTCCGGCCGTCGACGCGCTCAATGAGATCCTCTACATGGGCCGCCAGCTGCGCATGCACGTCCTCCTGGTCGCGCAGTCCGCGACCGCCCGCGCCCTGGGAGGCCCGGAGGTCCGCGAGCAGTTCTCCACCCGCATCCTGGCCCGCTACAGCCTGAACGCCTGGCGGATGCTTGCCCCGGAGGTCCACCCGGCGCCGAAGTCGACCAAGCACCAGGGGCGCGCCCAGGTCGTCTCCGGCGGGTCCGCGCGGGAGACGCAGATCCTGTTCTTCACCGAGCCCGAAGCCCGCGAGTGGGCCACCACCGGCAAGAAGGCCGCGGCCGTCGGCGGACCCGTCCCGGTGCAGATGCACAAGCCGCCCACCGACTCCCAGCCCGCCAGCGCCGGCGAGCTCCCGCCAGCCCCCGGGCCGCCCGCGAGCGGACACCGGCCCGTCGACGCCCGGAACCTCGCCCCGGCCGCCGCATCCGGCGAGCTCGCAGCCGACGCCACGCCGACTCCGACCCTGGCCCCGGCCCTGGTCTTCGGCGGCCAGGCGGTGGGGCTCCGCGAGGCCGCCGAAGACCACCTTCCCGGCATCACCCTGGCCGCGCTGCGCTTCGCCCGCGCCAAGGACCCGGCCTTCCCCGGCTCTTCAGGCAAGCGCGGCGCCGAACTCCTCTACCGCGCCGGCGACCTCAAGAAGTGGGCCCGCAACCGGCCTCGCGCCGTCACCAGCACCACCGACCTCGACTGACCCCCACGATGTCGGGTCGGAAATCCGACCCGCCGCCCACCGATCCGGACCTGTCCGCTTTCGCCGACACGATCACCCCGCCCCTGAAGAGCAACCGGCTCACCAGGCATCACACAGAGCAGGAACACCGCACTTATGAAATAGACCGGCCGTGCGTGAACTGTGCCCGCCAGGCAGCAGACGAGGTGAGCGCAGGTACGTCCGGCTACTTCTTCTCCGGCTCCGGTCCCGGGTCATTCCGCAGCTTCACGTGCGGCATCCTGGCGATCTTCGCCCGCAGAGCCATTCCCGTGTCGTAGGTCACCAATTTGACCGGACCGGCCGCGACCGTTTTCAACGTGAGGGCCCTATCCACGATTTCATCGTCCTCGTCCGGGAGCCGCACATGGCCCGGCGGATCGGGCAGCACCTGCACCTCTGCGAATCCCAGCCTGGCCTGTTCCTCCTGCAGGAGTCGATCGAGGATCGCCAAGCCCAACCGTGCCCGCCATCGGACATGCGACGATGCCTTGGACTCTTTTAGCCTGTCCAGCTCGTCCACCACCGTCATCGGGACAGCGAGCCGAATACCGCCGTCCTGATCAGCCAGCGCCGAGAAGTCGACGTCCTCCAGCTGTTCCTCGTGTTGGATGAAGAAGCTGGTGTCGAGAACTAGCGTCGAGGTTCGCTCCGTCCAAGTGTGGATCGTGTCCCGCACGGCATCGACTGCCCGGTTCAGGACGGCAAGCCGTTGCCGGACCTCCTGGTCGATCAGCTGGTTCGAAACCTTCGGCGCCAGCCTGCCGCCCAGATGCCCAGCCCCGTTCAGCAGGGCCCAGTAGACCGGGGTGAAGAACAGCGTCTCGACGTCCTTCGTGCGTACCTGGGACTCGAACAGCCGTGACTGCTCCGTTGCCCAGGTCAGATAGTTGAGCAGGTGCTCCTCTGGGGTGTTGTAGTTGCTCAGGTTCTGCGCCGCGGTATGGGCAGACTGCAGAAGATTGTGCACGAGCTCAAGCCTTGCACCGGGTATGGGCGTGATGATCATTCGCGGATCATGCCAGCGCTTGTCCCCTTCCGGCCAGCGTTACCGAGACCACTTTGACCTCGCTGCCGACTTCTACAGCATGGATAGGCCACAGCCGGCACCGAGATGCCCGGTACGGTCAACACCGGACGGACTACCACGCCAAGCCCCTAATCTTCTGTCATGGCAACAAGCGATCACGTTCTGCGGCTCGTTCAGAAGGCATTGGACGAGTTCGACGACATACCGTTGGAAGTGTCGGTCCGTCGTGCTGTGCGCATCGCGAACCTGGTGGGCGACACCAAGTACGCGGTCCGGCTTTCACTCGACCTCAATACCACAGGCGGGGACCGAACGACGAACGGTGAAATCTCCCGCATGCTCATGCAGGATCCATCAACTTGGGGATCGATGACGGGACCCGCAGAACAAGCTGTCATGGCGTGGATGAATGACCGGAAAATCGAGGGCAACGACGACAACATTGATAGCCATTCGCTAGCTGAGCTGGAGTTCTGGGACAACGAACTCGAAGACCTCAAGAGGACTGGCGAGAGAGGTGACTACGTAGTCGACCTCAACACACGCCAGCGGTCTACGCGCATCCGCGCCCGGGCCCGGCATCTGACGTTCGCCCTGCTGTGTTCCTGGGAACGCCGCCTCGACTACAGCACCATCAACAAGTCCATCTTCGACGGCTACCGCGTCAAAGTGGACGCGCTCCTGGCCGACGGAGTACCAGAACTGCTCCAGCAGTTCAGCGCCGTCTACCGACGGCTCCAGGAGGCAGCCAACAGCGCACCTGAGCGCGACTCACCGAAGAGCTGTCCCAGGCCATCACCACATGCCGCCGCATTCTCAAAGCCGTCGTCGACCACGTGTTCCCGGCCCGTTCCGAACCCTCTGCGGACGGACACATCCTCGACGACTCCAAACACCGCAATCGACTGTCGGAGTTCCTCAAAGAGGCTGTCACCAGCGACTCCAGCCGGACGCTCATCACGGCCACCGTCGCAGGGCTGTACGAGCGGTTCGCCGCCATCGACAAGATGACGAACAAGGCGGTCCACGCAAAGGTCGCGAACGACATCGCCAACCTGTGCGCGCTGAACACGTACATCGTCTGCGGCGAGATCATCAACCTGCACGTTCTGGTCTCCGACAAGCAAAGTGAGCCTTCGCCCGTCGCTGAGGACACCGCCGCCCAACCCGACGAGGCGCCCCGTTGAGGCACGGCGTGGCGCGTAGCACTGCCATGTGCCACGAGAGGGAGCTGACCGAGACTCCAGGGCCTACACGCACACCAGTGCGATGCCGCAGCTCGGGAGCCCCGGGCATCGCACCTCAGTGCGTGTAGGGCCTGGGAGCGGTGCCGCTGGCCCCGGACAGCGAAGGACCCCGGGCCGCCTGCGCCCCGGGGTCCTGTCGCCGGTCTCACCGCCGCTGCTCACCAGTCGTCAGGCGCGCTGCCCACCCACGCGATCGGCCGGCCCTCGCTGTTGCGGTCCCAATGCGGTTCCTCCATCGAGGTCTCGTCACCGTCGGGCAGGACGCAGATCCGCCAGATACGCGTACTGGCCTTCGCCCGGCGCAAGACCGCGCGGCGAGTCAAAACCCTGAAGAGAATCTGCCACCTTGTGCGAAAGCGTAGTAGCGCAGGGGGCCGAGCAATACGTTCTCGTGGTGCGAAATGAGCTCACATCTCTCTCCCTGACTCGAGGAGCATCGACATGCGCCGCATACTCGTACCCATCCTGACAGCCGGATTCGCCGCCGCGCTGACCATTGCTGGATCCGCCTCCGGTGCGTCCGCCTCCGTCACTGGCACCGCCTCGTGTCCGAGCGGGAACCTGTGCGTGTGGGACCAGACCTCCTACAACGGAAACATGTACAAGTTCGCCGGGACCAACCAGTCCTGGGACCTCTGGTCCGTCAACAACCGCGACGCCTCCTGGTACAACCACGGAACCTCCGGCCTGAAAGCCTGTATCTGGGGAGACGAGTACAGCGTCATCTGGGGCTGGGGCGGTGGGCTGAAGTCCGTTGCGAGCGGCACTTCGTCCCCGTCGGACGCCAACCGGGCCTACAAGGGCAGCTCTAACAGCTGGGGCAACTGCTGATCCAGCTTCCACCTTCCGCGGTGCCGTTTCAGGCACGGGCCCTGAAACGGCACCGGTCCCGGCTCACACCTCAAAGAAGGACTGACCTCCCACATGCGTCTACACCGCTCGCACGTCGCCCCGCTCGCGCTGCTCGGCATGCTGCTCACCAGTTGTGCCGCAGCCCCCACAGCAACAGAGCCCCCCGCGAAGTCCGCCCCACTGCCCGCTGTGCCCTCCCAGATCCAGACGACCAACGGAGAACTTACAAAGGAGGCCGAGCGCTATCGCTTCCTGGCTGAGGGACACCTGATAAGCCGCTGCATGGTACGCCAAGGGTACGAGTACATCGTCCGCACCCCACCAGAAAGCGCCTTGACCGTGCATGCCCCCGCTCTTTTTCATACTCTCGACCCGGACGAGGCCCGCACGCACGGCTACGGGAACCCGGACAACGGCGCCGACGAAGTCCAGCGCTTCGTGTCGGAGGATCCGAACGCGGCCTACGCAGAATCATTGGACGGCGACCGTCGCAACGGATACGACAAGGCTCTCTTCGGCAGTAAAGAAAAGGAGATAGACATCTCTCTGCCCGACGGAGAGAACATCACTACTAACACCGACGGCTGCACTTCCGAGATGCGCCGCGCGCTCTACGGCACTGACCTCGCCGTATACCTGCGCAACGACTACATCGCTGACAACCTTGGCTTGGCCGTGTACCAACGGGTTACCGCCGACCCTGCGTATACGAAGGCCCTCGCCAGGTGGCAGCGCTGCATGCGCGACCGCAGCTACCACTTCGATGGTCCAGGAACGGCAGTCAGCGCAGCCACAAAGACCCGCACGACGCGCACCCGCCCCGCCCCTAACGAGATTGCCATCGCTGTCGCCGACGGCGAATGCCGCACCATCAGCCGTCTGTCCACAACCTTGGAACAGCTCACCGGTACATACCGTGAACGTCTCGCCAAGATCCGCGCTCTGCAACTGGACGCCAACCGCAGGACACGCGTCGATGCCATACAGCGGGCCGGGACCCTGCTGAGTTGAGGTGACCCCCGGAGTGTGGACTCAGGGGTTCATGCTGCGAGTTGGAGTTTAGCTGTCTTGTGGTGCTGCTGTTCGAACTCGATAGGGGAGAGGTAGTCGAGCGCGCTGTGGCGTCGGCGGGCGTTGTAGTAGGTGAGCCACCGGAAGATTTCCAATCTCGCCTGTTGCATCGTCGAGAACAGCTTCCCGTGCATCGTCTCTCGCTTCAGACCCTGCCAGAAACTCTCCGCGAGGGCATTGTCGTAGCTCGAGCCGACCCTTCCCATGCTCCTGCGGATGCCGTACCGGTCGCAGACCTGGGCGAACGCGGCGGACGTATATTGCGATCCGCGGTCCGCGTGGAAGATCCCTCCGGCGGCTTGCCCGCCGCGGGCCGCGACCGCGGCCTGGAGCGCGTCGATGACGAGCTCGGCCCGCATGTGCGGCGCCATCGACCAGCCGAGTACCCGGCGGGAGCGGATGTCGATGACGCAGGCCAGGTAGAGCCACGCGGCTCCGACCTGCACGTATGTGATGTCGCCGCACCACTTCTCGTCCAGCGCGTCAGCGGTGAAGTCCCGCTGGACCAAGTCCGCCACCGGCGGCGCGAGGCGGTCCGGGACCGTGGTGCGCTTCTTCTTCCGCAGGTGGCGGCCGATGATGCCGTGCTTGCGCATCAGCCTGGCCACCCGTTTGCGGTTGACCGTGTGGCCGAAGCCGCGCAGTTCGGCGTGGACCCGGAGTGCGCCGTAGTTCCCGCGGTGTTCGCCATGAATTGCGCGGATCTCCTCGACCAAGGCGTCCTCGGCGGCCTGGCGCTTCTCCCGCGCCTGGGCGCCGGCGATCCACCGGTAGTAGCCCGAGCGGGAGACTGCCAGCACCCGGCATATCCGCTTGATGCCGAACATTCCGGCGTGGGCGGAGACGAAGTCCCAAGCGGCGGTCTTCACTTCATCTCCCGGGCAAAATAGGCGGCTGCCCGTCGCAGGATCTCCCGCTCGAGCTGCCATTCCTTCTCTGCCGCGGCCAGCCGGGCGTTCTCCGCCCGCAGCCGGGCCAGCTCGGCCTCGGTGTCCTGCGACGCGCTGGAGACGGCCGGACGGTCGTCGGCGTCACGCACCCAGGTCCGCAGCGTCTCGGGGTTGACGTTCAGATCAGCCGCGACGTCCCTGAACGTTCGCCTGCCGGCCGAAGCCCTCCACAACGCGATCGCGTCAGACCGGAACTCCGCACTGTACTTCGAGGGCCTTGCCACGTGGATCTACACCTTCCAGGATCAACAAGATCCATTGTCAGGTGTGTCCACACCACGGGGATCACCTCAGATGACGGCGCACCCGTTCCGCCAGACCCAGGGCACCGGGGACACGGTGGCCGCACGGACCGGCCGTGAACCCGCCGCAGCGGGGGAGACGGGTACGGGCGCGGTCGAGGGGAGACCCGCACCGACACGGATCCGGTAGCGGAGACCCTCGCCGGGCCTAGGCCGTTCCTTCCCGTCCTGACGGGCGGTCCTCGTTCTCACCGGGGGCGTCGGCCGCGTCTTCGGAGGTCGGACCTCCTGGTCAACTCCTGGATGCAGTGCACCAGGAACAGCAGGGACAGTATTCCGACGGTGGACAGTCCCTGGAAGCCGAGGATGCGGCAGTCGAGCGGGAGATCACCGCTCAGCAGCGCGGCGAAGGCGCCGTAGAAGCCGAGCCCGCAGCCCATGGATGCCAGGAGAACGTCATGCCAGGTCACCGGCCACCGGGACCTGCGCCCCAGCCGTGAAGGCCGCCCGCGGTGTCTCATCGTGGGAGCTTTCTCGTACGTCGTCTTCCTGCGGTGAAGGGGTACATGCGCTGCTCCTCGCGGCCTGCCCTCCGCCAGGGCCGGCGGCCGTCCGGGCCACCTGGCGTCCCACGCCCCGTGCCCTGACCTCCGGACTCCGGTTGTGTGGATCCCCGCGAACGGATGCCACGCCTGCACCACCGATTGCTAGCTTTGCGCGGTGGTCCGGCCTCCCGCCGGACCACGACCAGACGAAGTCCACCGATCCGGAGGATCCATGAACAAGTCGAAGAAGTGGCTCGGCACGTCAGGACTCGTGTTGGCCACGATGCTGGGAACGACCGTCGCCCTGGCGCCCCAGGCCCAGGCAGCGGAGATGTGCCGAGCCTGGCCCGCGGACAACGGACACCGGGCCGTCGGCCTCTGCCAGGCCGGCAGCGGGGAGTTCCGGGTCCGCGGCGTCTGCGCGGCGCTCCAGGGCAGCGCACCGTTCGTCGGAACCAAGGGGTACCGCAACGGCACCACCGAGCAGGCGTCCATCTGGGACTGCGGCTCGGGCGGCTGGGCCGAGAACCTGTGGGTCGAGGTCCTCTGACCGGCAGCCCGCCGACTCCGTGAGCGCGGGACCCTCTCACCCGGGGCCCCGCGCGCCGGACGGGGGCTAAGTCGTTGTCTTCAGACTACGAGCAGCGCAGCACCGTCGAACGCCGCATCAACCGCTTGAAGCTGTGGCGCGGCATCGACACCGCCGCCATGGGAAGACCGGGTCCGTCTACTTGGCCGGACCCCACGGACGAAGCCGTGCTACGCACGCGTAGTACGTACGCGTGGTTGCGGCTGCTGATCCGGCCGATCCGGCCGATCCGGCCGTGATGATGAAGACGATCCCCGTGGGGCGGCCCGCCCGGACGGCTGCGCGGGCCGTCCGGGCGGGGTTGCGTGGCTTGCTCCCGGCCGTGTTCTGATGCGGTCCGGGGCGGCCACCGCGTGCCGCGCGTGCCCCGTGCCGCGCGTGCCGCGCACCCGCACGTGAGGGTTACGAGGGTTCGATCCAGATGTCGAAGTCGAGTCCGCCGATCTCGGCCCGGAGTCCGGTGTCACCCCGGAGCGTGCCGACCGGGGCGACGCGGCTGACGACGGAGTGACGCTCCAGCAGTTCCGCGATCAGGTCTCGCACACCCGCGCAACGCGGTCCCGCCGTCGGTGTGATCTCCAGGTCCTCGGCATCCATTCCGGCCTCCAGTCCGTCCGGCTGCGTTCAACGACGACGGCGGGTCCGGAGTTGTGCGGACGGCGGCGGCGACCAGGAGCACGGCGTCGTCCGGGCCGGGATCAGTGGCGCGCGTCCGTTTCGGCGCGTATGAGCTGGCGGGTCTTGCGGATGCCGATGACCGCAGCGGTCAGTGCGACGGCCGTGAAGAGGGCGATCAGGAACGGGCTCTTGCACCTGGCCGCGGTGACGGCTGTGTAGACGGCCACGGCCCAGTCCGTCCAGGTCCGCTTCAGCACTGTCGTCAGGTTCACGATCCCTCCCGGCTGGCGGGCCCGGTGCTGAGGGTGCGGCGTCCGGCAGGCCGGACGGCAAACGGTCCGGCGACGGCGCCGGCCAGGCGTTCGGCGGCGAGCACCGCGCGGGGCGCGGCGGGCGACAACTGCGGGTTGTCGGCGGGTATGGGTGCGGGTCCTGTGCCCAGCGAGCGGCGGTTGGTCACCGGGCGATTCTCGCCCGGTGACCAACCCTTTCCCATCCAGTTCTCGCACCCGTACATGTGACCGCGCGCTCCGTACACCCGTGTTCAGCCCCGGGGTCGGGCGTACGGCGGTGGTGGTGATGACGATCCGGCGGGGGTTGCGCGGCTAACCCCGCCGCGTCGCATGGTGCTGCCAAGCAGTCCGCGACACCGTGCCAAGTGTTCGCGAATCCGTCTGGTGCCCCGTCAGAGAAGCCTCCGAGCAGGGCTGGAACCGGAATTCGCCAGAACTGGATCCGGTGGCCTCCGAGGCGGACTGTGGGCCCCGCGCTCATCCCGAGCGCCCCCATCGACATCGAGGAGAGATGCGTGACGATCCAGCAGACACCCCCGACCACCACCACCGTCACCACCCCGGCCGTGCCGCCGCAGACCGGCCCGGCTCCGGCCGCGCCGACTCCTGCCCCCGCTCCTGCCACGGCCCCGCCCTGGTTGGTGGTGACCGTGGCCGCGCTCTGCGTGCTGGTGTTCTTCCTGGTGTGCGGCTTCGGCGGGTTTCTCGTCTACGCGTACCCGAGGCTGCTGGACCCGCTGACGTTCGCCGTGGCGGTCGCGGTAGCGCTGTTCACCCTCGGGATGCTCCTCGTGGCCATCGTGCCGCTGGCCCGCCGCCTGTGACCGCCGGCCCCGGATGTCCCCGGGCCGGTCCTGCGGTCACCAGCCGCCCGCCCCGCGCCCCGCCCGGGCCCGCCGATGCCCCCTGGGCACGCCGTGCGGGCTTCCGGGCAAGCCCCGTCCGGGCTTGCCCGGCCCCGTTGGGCACACCCCGCTCCGCACGCTCCCTGACGGCTGCTCAGCGCCTTTCCGGAGCCGCCCGGAGGGGTTGCACCGGAGAGTGGCTGGACAGGGCGCTGGACGGTTGTTCCGGACGGGGGACCGGAGGTACTGCCGGAGGTGGGAGCCGCCCAAATCGGACACGGCCCGTTTGTGCAGGCCAGACCGTGCGGGCAAGCCGGTCTTCCGCGCCGACACATCTTTCTCCGCGATAGCCGGAGGAGATGTCGGGTCAGGATCCGGGTCAGCGGCGGGGCGTGTCCGGCCCGGCCGGGGCGGTGCGGTGCGGTTCAGGAGATCCGTCATGTGCTCGACGGTCGTCATCAGCCGCCCCGCGTGTTCCGGGCTGTCGGCCGCTTCCCGTCCGGCGGAGTGGGCGAGCAGGCGGGTCGCGTGCCCGAGTGCGGCCCGCAGCTCCTCGATGTGCTGGAGCAGGGCAGCGGTGGACTGGTCGCGTACAGCGGGGTCGGTCTCGGTCATGGGTCGGGTCCTCTCGTGCGGCCGGCCGTCCGGGCCGGGGTGGCCGTGTACGTCATCGTCCGCCGCTGTACGTCACCGGGATGACGTACGACGGCGTCCACCAGGAGCACGGCGCCGTGGCATTGTTCACGAGTCCCGCGGCAGAAGACCCTGGACGGATGAGCGCCCAGGGTCTCCGTGCGACATGACGTGACGTCTGTCCCGACCGGGTTCAACGACCGGCCACGCCCGGTGTCACGCCCCGCTCCGCCCCGGGTCCCAGGCGTTCCTTCGACTCCTTCTTTGAGCGGCGCTCGGGTCGTAGTCTTATGGCGTGCCGGTGCTCGGCTTCCGGTCGTTCACCGCGCTTTCCGGGGGAGGTCGTCTGTGGTCTCGGCGCTGCTGAGTATTCTGGGAGGTCTGCTCCTGCCCGTCGCCGTCCTCATGCTGATTGTCTGCAGACGGGTGCTGTTCTGGGGTCCCGATGCGCTGGAACTCCCCTGGCAAATTCTGTACTTGTTGGTGCTCGCCGTGCTCTTCCTGGTGATTGGCTTCGCGGCGTGGACCGATTTCGGCTGCGGCGCCGAGTGCCAGCCGGTGGTGACGCCCGTACTCCCCTGACCGGACTTGCGAACTTTTTTCACTGGCCCATCAGGGCATCGTCTCCCGAGGAACCGACGAGGTCTCCGACGTTGTCCTGGGCCACACCTCGTCCGGGAGGAGTTCGGCGCAGCTGCACGATTCCGGGTCGCTGAAGGTCGGGTACATGCAGTCCTCGTGGTGGTCCTGGCCGTCGTACACGATCTCGATCACGCGGATCCTCCTGGTGAGTGGTGGTGCAGTTCTCCCGTACACCGCCCCAGTTCCCGAAGGCGGTGAAGCCGGGCGGAGAACACCAAAGTTGAGGCTGGTGTGACGCGCCGGAGGGTTCACCGCACCGGACGGCGGCGACGGGTCCGGCTGCGCGCAGACCCCTCTGCGGGTATCGGCTCGGTACGCGATGGTCGGGACTCTCGAGGCGATTCGATGGGCCCTGGCGGTCCTGGGAGACTGCTGGCATGACTGGCATGATCGTGGTCTGCGACTACGACCCCCGATGGGCTGAGCGATTCGAGGATCTGCGGCAGCGACTTGCACCTCACGTCGCGGATCTGCCGGTATCCATCGAGCATGTCGGGAGTACGGCCGTGCCCGGGTGTGCGGCCAAGCCGATCATCGACCTTGACATTGTGGTGGCCTTGGGGGCGGTCATGCCCGAGCTGATCTCCCGGCTTTCCGGGCAGGGTTACCGGCACGAAGGTGATCTGGGGATCTTGGGGCGGGAGGCCTTTCGAGCCCCTCCCGCGGTTCCCGAACATCACCTGTACGGCGTGGTCGCAGGTTCCGAGCCCTACCTTGATCACATCCTGCTCCGTGACTACCTGCGTCAGCGTCCCGATGAAGTCCGGCGCTACAGCGCGTGGAAGGTGGCCCTCGCGCAGCGGTTCCACGCCGACAGCGAGGGCAGGCGGGAGTACGCGATGGCGAAGGGCGCTCTGGTGGAGGAACTGGTCGCGAAGTCCTACGCCGCCCGGGCCGCCGGAGAACCGTGACGTGGCGGCGGCCACACGGGTTGGTGATGTTGTGAGGAATGATCCGTCGGGTGCCGGTGCCGGTGCCGGGCGGCTGCCGCGTCGCTGTGGGCGGTGGGCAGTTCGGTGAGAGGGGCCGGCCCGGCCAGGCCCGCGACGAGGCTGTGCCGGTCGCTGACATCAGCCGCGAGGAAGCGATGAGAGCGCTGGCCGGGCCGGACATCGAGGCCTGCGGGATCTGCCGGCCGGAGACGGGCCTGGTGGAGAAGTAGGTGAGTGGGCGCGGCAAGCCCCTACCGCTTGCGCGCCTGGCACACTCTCTTTTTCGTCCAGGGCTGTTCGGAGGCTGGCCAGGGGCGATGCCGGGGAGTGGACGACCGGCCCGCTCCACCGTGCCGGATCGTCCGCCCTCAGCACCCGGACATGTCTACGGGTGGCGTACGGCGGCGAGCACCAGGAGCGCGATGCCGGTTGGACTCCCTGGCGGCCGGGAGGATTCGCGCCCGGTCATGACGTATCAGCCACCAGGACCACCGTGTCTGCGGTTTCGTCCAGCTCACCGCCCCACAGCGCCCCGCCTGCCGACACCCGCCGCCGGCCGGCCTCCGGGATGTCGTCGACCATCTCCGTCAGGCCTCGATCAGCTCGACCACCGTCGTGCCCGTGGGGGGAGACGCCCGCTCGTATCGTCCATGACCGGCCCAACGAACCAGGCTGCATGCAGACACCGCTCCCGTACGTCGAAGTGCCTGACGCTGTCGGGGGTCTTGGGAAGTTCTTCGGGGCGGCCTCGTTGCTCGTGGGCGGTCGGGTTCGTTGAAATTACATGGATGAGGAGAGAGCACAGGGGTTTCCGCCGGTGCATGAGCTCGCAGAGGATGTGCTCCTGGAGTGGTTCCGGCGCGAGGTGGCGTCGAATCCGGAGATGGCGTTCGCGGCCGTTGAACGCCTGGTGCTGACGATGCATGAAGTGTCGTGTCCGGTCACTGAAGCCGCGGTGGAGGCCGGAGTCGGCTGGCATCAGGTCGGCCGGGCTCACGCCGCACTGGAAGGAGCCGGACTTCTCCTTCGGCAGGCGGCAGCACTGCTCCTTGGGATGCCTGCCGCCGACCGGGCCGCTGAACGGGATGCGATCGCCCAGGCTCTGGGCGAGGAACTGCCCGGCGACGGCGGGAGCCAGGACGCGGAACAGGAGTGCGTAGTGCCGGCCGGAGAGGGGATCTGGTCGGCGGCAGTCAGCAGGTTTCGGGAGAATACCCGGGCTGGGGTGTCGCCCTTGGAGGGGCCTCTCTCAGCTGACGAACCCGGGCGCTCTCTCGTGCCGGGCCAGAGGATCGCCGTCCCGGCCCTGGCCGGGGACACCGCCGCCTTCCGGCTCGGCCTGAAAGAACGCGGTCTCCACTACATGGTGGGCATCTCGACCACGACCACCGCGCAACCCGAAAACGCCCAGCCGTGCATCCCGGCCTGCTCCGGCCGCGGCCCGTATCCGGTTCCTGCCTACCCCGAGCCGGCGCAGAGGGTGAAGAGCCTGGTCATCGCGGCCGGTAGATCTTCCGCGCGGCCGGTGCAGCGGAGGGAGGGATCACGGCCCGGCAGCGGCCGCAGCGGGCACAAGCGCATGTATTCGCGCTTTGTGGCCCTGCGGATCCGGCCCGCCGGACGTGAGATCCGCAAGGCCACAGCCGGCACCGGGCTTCCGGTCCGCTGGCTGCTGGCCGAATGGCCCGCCGACCAGGACGAGCCCGTGCAGTTCTGGCTCTCCAACCTGCCCGGGACCACCCCGCTGCCCGTCCTCGTGCGCACCGCGAAGCTCCGATGGCGCATCGAGAACGACTACCGCGAGATGAAACAGGCCCTCGGCCTGGCCCACTTCGAAGGCCGGACCTGGCCAGGCCGGCACCACCACGTCACCCTCGTCTCGGTCGCCCACGCCTTCTGCACCCTGCAGCGACTGAGCCGATCCCCAAAAGAGACGGCGTCGGCCTGAGCCTCTACCGAGTCGTCCGCGAACTGCAGATACTCCTCGCGACCTGGACCGGCGCCTGCCCCACCTGTCACCGCAACATGCCAGACCCCGCACCAACATGACCAAGCACTACTAGCCGCCCGCCCCGCAGTTGCCGGTGGCCCCATCGTGATAACCGTCCGTAAATTGACTGCCGCGTGCTGTTATGAAGTGGGAGGTTTGGTATGCGTTGAATGCGCTGAATCTTCTTCTATCGACAGGGCGCCCCATGTCATCTGGATTGCCGCTTTCCCGGGATGAACGCCTGAAGCGACTGCGTGCGCAGTTGCAGGACGGGACATCGCCCAGGAGTTTCGAGGGGCGGGTGGAGTCTCCGAAGGAGGCGCACCTGCTGTTCGGGGTGATGCTGCACGGCGCTGCCCGGCTGGAGGCGGGACTGGAGCTGACGGACCTGGAGTCCCAGCTGGTGGGGCCGGTACGGCGGTTGCTGTCCGATGAGGAGGTGCGTGAGTTCGGGCGAGTCTACCGGGAAGAGGCGGCGACCCGCTCGCGGTTGTTTCCGGACACCCTGGCCACCCGGCCGGTCAGCCGGGGCTACTGCGTGGCGGACCTGGTGGCAGACCTGCCGGGTCTGGGCGAGGAACTGGAGTCCCTGCCGAACGCGAACGTGATCGACCTCGACGCTCCCGGCGGCATGGACGCCGCCAAGGCCGCGGACTCCGGGGAGTTCCTCCGGGCCGTGGCCGCCTACGGGTACGGGGCTACGGTGGTGACCGCGTCCGCGCACTCGCCCGCACCAGCGAGCAGCACCGTACTGCAGGCACGGCTGACGGCGGTGAGCTTCTCGTGCGAGTACGAGTCCAACGAGCTCAGCGGTTCCGACGAGATCTACTGGGCCCTTGGCGCCGGCTCCGACCGGGGCGCGAAGACGTCGCTCGTCACAGGGGTCTACGGGGACGTGGACGCCGGTGAAACGCACTCCATGAACGTCACGATGTTCGAAGGACCGGCCGAGAAGCTGATGGTCTGGCACGCCCAGTGCTGGGAATCAGATCACGGCCAGGCGGACGACGACCTGCGGCGCACGATCGAGGAGATCGCGGCCGAGCTCAGGGACGTCGCCGCGGTAATGGGCAAGCTGCCGCTCGGCACGGTCTGGGAACAGACGACCAGTTATGTCAAGCTGCTGGCCATTCTCGCCGACTTCGTCTCCAGCATCATCGGCTGGCTCCTGGACGACTTCGTGGCCGAGCGCACCGTGATCTATGACCGTGCGGCCCTGGAGGTCCTCTCCTCCATCCCCGGCTACACGATGGGCTACACCTTCACCGGACCGGCGGGAGAGGGCAAATACTCACTGAGCGTCAACGTCCAGACCCAGCCCGTCTCGGAGACCTACCCTCCGATCGCCGCTATGTGGCCCGCCCTGCCCAGCGACTTCACCACCGGCCTCGACGCAGCCTGTCTGGTGCCGAAGTACACGGACAGGGCTTTCGTCATGCTGTTCAAAGGCTCTCCTACCTCATGTACGACGCCGGGATTCATGAGGTTATTTACCCTCCCCGTCCGATTTTCACGGCCTTTCGGGGCCTGGCCGGGACCGTTTTCGCCGACGGCATCGATACGGTCTGCCCTGTGCACGACGACCCGTATGGCGTCTACCTCTTCAAGGGCAGCTCCTACGGCCGCTACGACATGTACCACCACAAGTTGATGGAAGGCCCCGGCACCATCGCCTCGGGGTGGCCCGGCGTGGGCGCCACCGCCTTCGCAGGCGGCATCGATGCGGCCGTACTCAAGCCCGGCCAGCCCGTCACGTTCCTCTTCAAGGGCGACTCGTACCTGGTCTACAACCTGGACGCCAAGAGGATCAGCGCCGGACCCGGAAAAATCGCGGCCGGCTGGGACGTGTACGGGAGCGTCTTCGCGACGGGCGTCGATACCGCCTGCGGAGATCCCGACGGCAGCAAGAACGTACTCCTGCTCAAGGGCGACATCGCCAACCGGCACCCCTCCTAGCAGCCATGTCGGCCCCGCGCCCGACACGTACGACGTGTGCACCGACGGCTACTTCAACCGCGGCTCGCACGTCGCGGACCGGCGAGCTGAACTGGCCTGAGCCACGCACTCGGCCGCTGCCCACTTCCAGGGCGCGGAGCCCCCGGGCGTCACCCGCATGCCCGGAATTCGTTGACTCCACAGAGCACGTCCACCACACCAGGGAGAGCTTGTATGTCTATCAAGGCCAATGAACTGCGTGCCGACGGTGAGAACCTCCGCGTGAGCGGCTTCATCACGGGGGCGGAGCCCGGTGCTGCCACCGTCGACGTCTTCGTTTCCGCAGCGGTGTATGTGGACGGCGACGGCGGGCAGACCGGTGGTGCTTCCGGCAAGGTTTCCGGCGTTTCCGTCACGATCGCCAACAGGCAGTGGGCCGACTTCGCCGTGACGGTGCCGGCGAACATCGACAAGGGACCGTGGATTCCCGGCGGCGTCGTCATTGTGTTCACGACGCTGAAGGACTCCGATGGAAGGGTCCTCGCCAAGGACGAGATGATGCTCAAAACGGAGGGTGGTCCCAAGACCGGGATCGAGGCGTTCATGGAGCAGTTCAACAGCTCCCATGTCACGATCGCGCTGCCCACCGTCGACGTATCGGCGCCGTAGCCCTTTCCGGGGCTCGATCCTCCGCCCAGGGGGCGCCGAGCACCGTGAGCTTGCCCGTCTCCCCTCACATTGTCGGCACTGGTGGACGCAGGCGTGAGTGACAAGGCGTCGGGGTGAACGCCCCACGGCGCCGTCGTCCCGCGCGTCGTCGAGATCGAGGTGCGGCGTCATAACCGCCCAGGACGCCGACATCACGAGACCCCGGGCGCCATCGTCCGGGGTCTCGCGGTGCACTGTGACGTGACCGGCCGGTTCAACTCGGCGGCCGCGAGTACCCGCTCGGGGGCCGGGCCGGGCAGGTCCGCGTGATCGGCCGGAGCATGCTCCCGGAGGAGATTCATTACGCGGGACCAGCTCTCCACCACACTCATTCCCCGCTGCCCCTCTCTGCACGGATTCGCTATGCCACTCAACGGGCTCACCTACTGTAGTTCGAACACCTCCCTCAACGGCGCGGGAGCCCTGTGCGTTGCGGTCCTCAACCTGACTCGACCCGAGTCACCCGATCAGTGGCCACTCTGAAAAAGCTCAGTGTCTCGATCGGCCGACCGCGCAGGTCAACGATCAGCTCGCTATTCGTCATCACAGCAGAGTAACCAGCCCCCACCACGTGGCACTCACCGGTCAAAGAGACGAGCTCGTTAGACCTGCGGTCACAGGGGAGTACGCCCCATCCGAAGGCTCTTGATCAACCCCCACCTACCTCGCGCCGGCGCTGGCGATGGGAGTGTGCTGGCTCGTGAGGTGTCAGGACTGGAACTGCGCCACCTGCAGAACGGGCATGTTGCAGGACAACCCCGCATTCGCATGCGTATCGACTTCAAACCCCTTATTCGCGTCCACCGCTGTAATACAGGCGACCCAGACGTAGTACTGGCGCGTATTGGTTACCAAGAGCTCGAACGCAGAACCGTCGCCTCCGGAGATGGTCCCTCGGTGGTCTTGTGCTCCGGAAGGGTTCAACTCGGTGCGCTGCCAAAGTGTGATGGATTTATTTCCGTCGGTTCTGGGGTCGCCGCCACTTGTTAGATCCCGGCTCTGGACAATGATGTGAAGGAAGCCTGCTGCACTGGCTGACCTCTGCTCATGAGTATCCGGGTTGTAGATACGATGTGTGAGGTTGTCAGTACCGGACCAGTTGACATATGGCTGAATCACCATGCGGGACGCTGGCGATGATGCCGCTACATACACACCCACCGCTGCGAAGGCGTGCTGTACGCCGCTGATCGTATAGCGTTCCGCCCAAAACGTCCCTGTCCGGACGTCGGCTTTGGCGTCACCGTTAAAGCCGTCCCCGTCAATCAGCCGCCATGTCAACCTATAGCGGTCGGAGGCCCCCGTGCCGTCGACATCGGGCTGGTAGGGAGTACTCACGAGGTCTTCGCGGTCCTGCGCCAGCACGAGCGGCGGGATCTTCCCGGACAATATTGTCGCGTGTGGCCACTTGGCCGTGAGAGCTTCGACCTCGGCCGACATGCGACTCGCCAGTACCTTGCCATCTTTCGAGAAATCAGTTCGAAGCTGCTGCTGAGCGGGAGGCAGGGATAGCGGCGGAGGATAGGTGGCGTCCTCTTGCTCGGCTAGGATCGCCCCCAGCCGACTCGCTGGTCCCGGCGCACCTAGCTCCTCCTCTATGTCAGCGATTGCTTGCTTGTCTCGGTCGTCGTAACTTGTCATCTCTGCCTCCTGTAGAACGTTCCTATAGCAGCAGGATCCTCAGCAAGCCATGCGCCCCCAGGGGTATGACAAATCAGGCAGGCGTCAAAATCGCATCAAAGAAACGTGACCGTGGCGTCCTCCGGACGCTTGCGTCGCTCTTCTATAGGCAGAGCGGTGACGCGTCTTATCTCAAGCGTCCCACGCCGGCCAGAAGTTGACAACCCGAGCCATGCTTTGTTGGTCCATTCTTCCAGCTCCCACTGGAGAAGCTGAGGGGCCAGTATTAGTCAGCACGGATTTCGCAGAGTGGAGGTCCGGCCATGTCTGTCGATGTGAGCTCGCAACGCCTCGTCGAAGCGGAGGCCCCAACCGAGTAACGCTCGTTTCGCGCTCCCAGGCTTCGCGGCCAGTCGAACTGCACATAAACGCGACCGACCTGACGAAGCGTCTACAGCACACGCAACGGCCGGGCGGTCTCACCACCGCACCACCCGGCTGCCCTATCCCTTACCCTGTGCCCGGTGTCCGCGTGGAGAACCATGCCTGCGTGCGACGCGACCAGGCGGATCCATCGAGCGCAGAGCCACGACCGGGCCTTGAGCGTCCGGGCTTGACCGCCCGGGCAGCGCCCGGTTCGAGGTAGGCCGAATCGAGGGCGGAGCCCTCCTCTGCGTGGTGTCCACCTCAGGATGATATTGACATTTCTCTTACCTACCTGATTCCGCTTCATATCGCCCGAGGAGTTCTGCCGCCTGATCTTTCAACGCTGATTGGCTTTTCTCATGCGCTCCTTCGCGCTCGAAGTTGACGTGCTGGCTGAGCGATTGGTCGTACGCATCAGGATGCAGGTATAGCCCGCGCTCCTCCTCCGGCTTGTCTTCTTCCGGGACGATTCGGTTCCGGGTGGCGTAGGGGTCCTGACGTACCCCGGTGACTTGCCATGACACCTTGACGTTCGGTTTATCGGTCCTGATTGAGAATCTGTTTTCCTGAACTTCCTCTGCAACGATCGCTTGCGCGAACTGCCCGATGCTTGTCAGGTGATAGGTGAAGTCATGGTTGAGTGCCTCAAAGTAGCTGGGCAGTTCCACCACCGCCGCACCGTTGTCGTCTGTCTCGACATTGCCGAAATAGACGTTGAGCATGTCTGGCGACTCGACAAAGGAGTGGAGTAGGTATTTGTTCTGAGGATCGAGCGGGTGATCGATCTTGAACCCTCCGGAACCTTTCGTCAACGCGCCAGTCACGTGTACCTTGCCGGTGAAGTACCCAGCGTAGCCCTCTTCGCTCTGGCCCCAGATGCCGTATGCGAACGACCCGGTGTCCGCTCGACCCATCACGCCGGTATTGTCCCTTCCCATTCCGAAGCCCACCACGCCGGTCGGCACGCCGCCATCAGCATGGCTGGATCCTTGGACACCGTAGCCGTAGCTGTACCCGGCAGTTCCCACCTGACCAATTCCAGTAACGCCAATCGCAATCGGTGGCGTGGGTGCACTAAACTGATTTCGCCGATTTGCGACCACCATTGCACCGTCGAGACGATCCGCCTCGAGGAATGTCTGATTTTCGCCGGCATTCTGATATGTGCCGAACTGCATCTTTCCTGTTGTCATTTACACCCACCTCCAACGGCGTTGCCTGGCGAATCCACTACGGAGGATGCACCATTTGGCAGCCATCATTTGTCGGGCGACCAATGGGTACTGGCCAAATGTCTATTTCTATGCTCTGCCCATGGATGCTGGCCCGCAAGTGCCAGTATTTCGGTCCAATGAGTGTTCTCAGCGTGGCCAGTGATCGGGTGACGGGGGGTGTGGAGAGGCGTCCGCAACACACAGGGCCCCAGTGCTGCTGAGGGAGGTGTTCGAAGTCTCAACCCATCGGCACAGGAGCCCTGTTGGTTCCCTATCCTGCCGCACTCGACCTCCCGCACGCACTGGTCGAGTGGGTCACCATGCTCATCGTCACCCGCGAGGGTGACCGGCACTGCAAGCTGCCGCCGCACCAGCGTGCGCTGGTCGCCTAGGTGTACCTGCGCAAGCACGACCCCCTCGTACAGAAAGCCGCCGGCTTTGGGATCTCCGTCGGCACCGCCCACGCCTACACATCCGCCGTGATCGCTCTCCTCGCCGGCCAGGCCCCGGGCCTGCTCAAGGTCCTGGGCGAGAGCGATCCGGACTACGTACTGCTCGACGGCACTCTCGCGGAGTGCGACCGGGCCGGCGACGGACGGGCCGACTTCTCCCACAAGCACCGCCGGCACGGCGTGAACGTGCAGGTCGTGACCGACCCGACGGGCCACAGCCCAGCGCACGGTCAACCGAGCACTGGCCCAGGCCCGAGCACCCGTCGAACGCGGGATGGCACGACTGAAGTCCTGGCGCATCTTCCGCCGGTCCCGCGTAAGCCCCAACCGCATGACGTCAATCGCCGCAGCCGCCCTCACCCTGGAGAGGCAACGCTGAAAACGCTCACTGTGCTGTGCGGTGAACCCCACGTCATCACCATGTCGGCCCGACGGTGCGCCGGTGGCCAGGCGCACCATTGGCGCGGTGATCGGGCGCCGGTGGGTGCGGACGTCTCCGCGGCAGACAGCGTCGCACGGACTGAATGGGCCAGCCTGACCGGGTTGAGTTGCCCCCGGACAGGGGTGTCGACTGGCTTGCTCCGAGGACTGGTGCGCTGCCGTTCATACCGGGGTGGTGCAGATATCACGCGTCCTTTCCCGATTCCTGGTGGGACAGCGCATGGCCGGCGGGGCGGAACGTGGCCAGGCACAGCCCGCAGAGCAACGGCCCTTGTCTGAAGGCGTAAGGGGAGATCTGGATCTTTCGGGGCGGGGGGCACTCGCAGATGATCAGGAAACGGGTGGCGGTTCGGCCGCCGCGCGGCGGCCGAACCGCCTGGACGGTGGCTTCGAGCTGGACGGCTGCGGCGGCGTCGAGGACGGCGACGACATCGGCCCACCGAAGGAGTTCCGAGTCGTCGAGCGAACAGCGGGTCAGCCCCAGGACCGGGGCGGAGGATGCAGGAGGCGTGAGCCCGACTTCGCGGGCCAGATTGGCGTATCGCTTGTTGTGGTACCGGCCGTTGCTGGTGGTGTCCTTGATGTTCCGACTCAGAGCCAGGCCATGCGCGGCATGGTGGAGGAGGCCCTCCAGCATCGCGCGGCCGCCGAACCCGAGAGCACCGGATGAAACCTGGAGTTCCACCCTGATGGAGCCATCGCGGATGAAGTGGCGGCCCGTGCGCAGAGCTGCGCACTTGGTGGGGTCCTGGGTATCCGTGCTGGGCGGGGTGGTGACCGAGATGTCGGGGACCCCAGGGAACCGGCGGCAGATCTCCTTCCACGCCGTTTCGACGCTGCTGATGATGATGGTGCCGTGGACGACGGACGCGGTCGGCTCCTTCAAAACAGGAGGTGTGTCCGAGAAGAGGGTCAGGTCGGTCACTGAAGTTTCCCCGTGATCCTGGACACTCGTCCGTTAAGCCGCGAGGGCGTGTTGATGCCGCTGCCTGGTCTCGGCCGGGGTGAGGTAGCCGAAGATCTTGTGCTTGCGCAGGCGGCGGCGGTTGTAGAAGGTCTCGAT
>NZ_LWLE01000027.1 GCF_001905125.1 Streptomyces sp. TSRI0281
CCTCTGGAACCTCAAGATCCCAGTCTCCAGGTGTCCACGATCAAGGGGAAGCTTCACCCAACTCATGCCCCTGCTGGACGCCATACCCCACATTCGCGGACTGCGCGGCCGGCCACGCCACCGGCCTCGGCGACTGTTCGCCGACCGCGGGTACGACTACGACAAGTACCGGCGTCTCGTCCGCGCACGTGGGATCACACCCAAGATCGCCCGCCGCGGCACCCCGCACGGCTCGGGACTGGGCAAGACCCGGTGGGTCGTCGAGCGCACCTTCGCCTGGCTCCACCAGTTCAAACGACTGCGCATCCGCTACGAGATACGAGCCGACCTCCACCTCGGACTACTCCAACTCGCCTGCAGCATCATCTGTTTGAGACGGCTCCGGACCTCATTCTGAAACGACCTCTTAGCTTGTTCTTTATGGTCTGACCTCGAACGATGTCCCGAACGTGATCGCTCGTACGAGGATTCTGGGGACGTGAACACGGCCTCCGTCTGATCATGTGCTCCGACCAAAGAGGCACTTGACCAGTACGAAGGCCGTGGGGGAATGAGTCTGCTGCAACACGATGTCCGGCGGGAAGCGTTCGCGGTGGCGTCACACTTCCGGGACGACTTCTTCGATTGCCTGACTGCGCGCGGGGACACGCTGTTCGAGCTGACCGACGCCCTGTTGTGTGCGGACGGGTCAGTGAAGACACCGGTCGACCTCACGCTGACCGCCGAGCACCGGCGCGGGCACGGCGCGATGTACGAAGCCTTGAACGGCGGGAACGTCGATGTGTCGCGGCAGGTGCTGGCCGGGCTGCCGCAGCCGGAGGCCGCCGACGGGCGCCTGGTCCTGGCGGTGGATGTCACCCACTGGCTGCGGCCGGACGCGCCAACGAGCGCAGACCGCTTGTTCTGTCACGTCTACGGCCGTAGCGGACGCTCCTCGGACCAGTTCGTGCCCGGCTGGCCCTACTCGTTCGTCGCCGCGCTGGAGTCGGGTCGGACCTCGTGGTGTCAGATCCTGGACGCGCTGCGGCTGGGCCCAGCCGACGATGTCGCCGAGGTCACCGCCGCCCAGGTCCGCCGGGTGGTCACCGACCTCATCGAGATGGGGCGCTGGAAGCCGGGTGACCGCGACATCCTGGTTGTCTTCGATGCCGGATACGACGCTCCGCGCATGGCACATCTCCTGGCCGGACTACCGGTGGAGGTCCTGGGGCGGATGCGCACGGACCGTGTGATGCGCAAGCCCGTCCCGGCCCCCTGGATCTCTCCGCCACAGGGAGGACGCCCGCCGAAGCACGGCAAGGAGTTCCGCTTCGCCAAGCCGGATTCCTGGGGTGATTCGGACGCGGAGACCGTGCAGGTCACCGACCGCTACGGCACCGCTCGCGTGATGGCCTGGGACCGCATTCACCCGAGGCTGACCACGCGCTCGGCATGGATCGACCACACCGGCGAACTCCCGGTTATCGAGGGCACGTTGATCCGTCTGGAGGTCGACCGTCTGCCCGGCGGTCACAATCCACTGCCGGTCTGGCTGTGGTCGTCGGCGGCCGGCCTGTCGGGTGAGGACGTCGATCTGCGCTGGCAGGCGTTCTTGCGCAGGTTTGATCTGGAGCACACCTTCCGGATGATCAAGCAGACGCTGGGCTGGACCCGCCCGAAGCTCCGCACGCCCGCGGCAGCGGACCGGTGGACCTGGCTGATCATCGCCGCCCACACCCAACTCCGCCTCGCCCGGCCCATGGTCGCTGACCTCCGTCGTCCATGGGAGAAGCCGGCCGAGCCCGGCCGGCTCACCCCGGCCCGGGTCCGCCGGGGGTTCAGGAACCTCCGCCCGTACTTGCCCTGTCCGGCTCGTGCACCGAAACCCAACCGGCCCGGTCCCGGCAGGCCGCCCGGCTCGAGGAACCGTCACCCCGCCACCCGCCATGACGTCGGCAAGACCGCCAGACGCCCCGAAAGCATCACCGAACGCGACCAGCTCAGACCCTGAACACGGCTTCAGAAGGGAACGACCAGCCCGGCTTCTCGCAACCCAAGCAATGCCCTGCCCATGACCTCGGCGGCCGAGGCCCCATCGGCCCTCATCCCACCGTCCAGGGGCCCACCAGAGGCTGCGAATGTCCACGCCGGCTGACCGTCACGCATCCGCTCCGCGTCGACCCGGATCATGGCACCTACACCCTGCTCGCCGAGCCACTCCAGGATGAGCATCGTCGCGTCCTCGACGCCGCTGTCCAGATCCACCTTGGGCTGTCGCCCCAATCCCTTGGCCATGACCACAACCCTACTCAGGGACTGGATTGGCCTTGTCGCACGCTTTCAGGCGGCTCAGACCATAAAGAACAAGCTGAGGCGTTCTTTGGCTGCTCAGGCCAGCCGGTAGCACTTGCGCGAGCACCAACGCCGGGTCCAGCCGTCCTTGCGGCGGTCAATCGGTTTCTGGCACTGGCCGCAGGACACCGGCTTGAAGAAGATCGACGGGCCAGCGCCCCCAGACGACCATGTGCGGCAATGGCGGCTGCACCAACGGCGAGGGGGATCGGCGGGCGACTTCGCTTCTATCGGGATGTCGCAGAACACGCATGTCCTGGAAGGCAGAGGAAGCCCGTCCCTCTCGATCAGCCGGTCCCAGCGAGAGACTTGACGGTTGTTCTGGTGCGTGATGTGGGAGTGGCTGCCTGGCGCGCAGTATTTGCATGGCCCTCTGTAGGGCTCGGGCTGGTGCCCGCCTGGGGCCCGGTGTTGCCGCAGGCGCCCGTCAGGGGCGAAGTTCCGGTGGTTCCTCCCGCCTCGCGGGATTGCCAAGGCCCAGCCCACGGTGACTCACCGCAGCAACATCGTCGGCATCCACGAAGCCCTGGTCAGACTCACCTCCGAGCTGAAGTGCCGCATCGACCTTGAAGACGACCTGGACGACGTGCCGCGCCTGATCGTCGTGGTCGATGATGCCAACACCACACTGCTACACCTCGCCCGCTACTGGGAGACGTTCCTTCACGACGACACCATGGCCGTGGTGGAGACGCTGACGGCGGAGATCAAGGTGACGCAGCCGCGCGAGCTCGCCGACTACGCGAAGGCGTTCGCGGGCCTCGCGGAGATGGTCGTCGACGGCGACACCGCCCGCGCCCTCATCCGGGCCGCGATCGATGCCCTGGAGTGAACTTCCGCAAGTACCCGCAATCGCGTTGAGATACAGGCGGCAGCCTCCGTAGCGTCGAACGAGACCGACGCACCCCAGCAACGGAGGCGGTGCCCATGAGCGTTGGTAGTTCCAGACAGCCCTGCAGGCGTCCAAGTGCGGGAGCAGCCAGCTGGAGTTGTGCAGCAGCGACCCAGATGATGACTGCCGCCCCACAAGACACCCTGCCGTCGTGGCGGATCTGTCCAGAAGGCGTAACTCGGTTGGCTACTTCCTTGATCGGGAACACACCGTTCTTTGACCTGTGAAGTCGAATCTTCAGGCGGTTTTCACATCGGGTGGGGATAATGGGCGGACCGTGTAGGGCTATGGGGAGGCTGTGAGCCCGGGTGTCGATGCGTTACTACCTGTATGTGAGCGACAGCAAGGTCGAGATGCTGCTGGCGCAAATCGATCCGAAGACGAACCGGAAGCGTTCGACCGAAGTGAGTGTCAACCTGACGGTCGTGGGCGGCAAGCGGGTCATTGAGGAGACTGGGGGAGACGAGCGCGCTGCGCGGCTGGAGCAGCTGGTGCGATCCCTCGAGGAGGAGAACGAGCTCGGAACGGTTGACGAACCGGGTCGGTTCTTCCGGGGAGTGCTAGCGCTGCGATGGGGGCCGTTCCCGGCGGACCCGGGCCTGGTCTGGTTCGGCGGATCGACTGACCGAACCGTGCTGGGGCTAGGCCGTTTCCTCCGGATCACTCACGCAGGAGCTGGTTGTCAGTGCGGGGTGGGAGAGTCCTGGGCATGACGTTGCCGGAGAACCTTGAGCGAGTGCTGCCTGAGATCGGACGCGACTTGTTCGACGTTCTCGTCATCAGGACCGACTTCAGCGACGACGATTCGTGGAACGCGGTGGTTGGGGAGTTGCACCGGCCGTGGGGGCCGGGCGGTGAGTTTGCCGCAGCAGTGCAGCTAGTCGATGCGCCTGCTTGGTCAGGAGCAACGGCCGATGAGGTTCTTGCCGCCGTGGTGGATGAGGACCTGATCGTCGTCTTCCTCGCTGACCGCGGCACGATGAAGTCGCCAGCGCGGGCGTTGCTGGCTCTGTCGACCGTCTGGGAGGACGTGAGTGGCCTTGACCCCGTCTATTACCAGGAACTCATCGAGTCGCCGGATCCCAGGGAGTTTCGAGCCCTGCCCGCCGCGGTGCACGGCGTCCAGGTGGACCTGGCGCTCGGCAACGTGGACTTCGCAGAGTACGCCGGGGCTGCTTCCGCAGAGCCTGATCAGGTACTGCGGCCCATCTGACCGGTACGGCGGGCGGCCGTTGCCTCGGCAGATACGAGTCGTTCGTCGGGGCATGTCGTTGAGTGATGCGCAGTGGGCGCGGATCGAGCCGTTGCTGCCGGATCGGACGCCGAGGCGGGGCGGGCGGTGGCGGGATCACCGGCAGGTGATCGACGCGATCGCGTTCAAGTACCGCACCGGGATTCCGTGGGTGGACCTACCTGAGCACTTCGGTTCGTGGAAGGGCGTCCACAACAGGCTGCGGAAGTGGGCAGCTGACGGCACCTGGAAAAGGGTCTTCACGAACCTCCTCGCCCAGGCTGATGCCGAGGGCGATCTGGACTGGGTCGTCGCGGTGGACTCCACGGTCGTTCGTGCTCACCAGCACGCGGCCGGAGCCCGTAAAAAGGGGCCCTGGTCGAGGAACCGGACCATCATGCACTGGGGCGGTCTCGTGGTGGGCTGACAACGAAGATCCACCTGGCGGCCGACAGCCGCTGCCGCCCGCTGGCCTTCGTAATTACCCCCGGCCAGGCAGGTGACGCCCCGGCATTCCCGGACGTGATGACGGGGATCCGGGTGCCTCGGCCGGTCGGCAGACCCCGAACGACGCCCACCGCGGTCCTCGCGGACAAAGCGTATTCGTCCCGCGCGATCCGCACCTACCTGCGACATCGCGGGATCCGGGCGGTGATCCCCCAACCCGCTGACCAGGCAGCGAATCGCAAGCGGCTCGGCAGCCGCGGTGGGCGCCCTCCGGCGTTCGCGCGCGAAGCGTACAAACAGCGGAACACGGTCGAGCGGTGCATCAACAAGATCAAGCAATGGCGCGGCCTGGCCACCCGCTATGACAAGACCGCCACCATCTACCTCGCGGCCCTCCACCTGGCAGGCATCTTCGTGTGGTCAGCAAGGTGATCCGGAGGAAACGGCCTAGGCGGTTCCGCCCACCATGTTCTGGGTTCACCGCCGCAGTCGGAGGCTGTACTGCCGCGGTCGCTGACTCCTTCACTCTTGGCCGGTCTAGCCGCCGACCCGCAGATCCGGTCGTTGGTCGAGGCGATTGGCAACGAGGAGTACGCGGCCAGCCGCACCGGCATGCCGCCGGCTGCAGAGGCAGTACGCCGGGCCAACGAGCTCGTACCCGGCCCGGCGCAGCGAGTGGAGTTCGTTGCTAAACGTCTTCTGCACGTGCCCGATTCGCCAAACGCGGGTGCGGGTGTCCTGCTCGGTACGCCGCTGTACGTCGCCCTCCTAGACTGAGCAATGTGGGCCGAGGGGGAGGTGGTGCTCGGCATCTACGAGGTGCGGGAGGTGATCCGCGCCGGCGGGATGGGCCTGGTGTACCGGGTGTGGCACCGCGGGTGGGGTGTCGACCTGGCCGTGAAGACGCCGCAGCCGGAGATGGCCTCAGACGGCTTGGCCAGCTTCGAGGCGGAGGCGGACGCGTGGGTGCGGCTCGGTGCCCACCCGAATGTGGTCAACTGCGTGTATGTGCGGCGTGTGGAGGATCTTCCCCGGGTCTTCGCCGAGTGGGTCGCTGGCGGCACCCTGGCCGATGCGGTCCGGGACCGGCGGCTCTACCGTGGCGGCCACCGGGTGGCGCTCGCCAGACTACTCGATATCGCCGCACAGGTCGCCCAGGGTCTGGACCACGCTCACAGGCACGGTCTGGTCCATCAGGACGTCAAGCCGGCCAATGTGATGATGGAGGCGGACGGGACCGCCAAGGTCACCGACTTCGGTCTGGCTCGGGCACGCACGGCCCGTACTGGCGCCGTTACGGACCCGCTTGTCACCTTCGCTGGGATGACCCTGGCCTACTGCTCGCCGGAACAAGCGCGCGGTGAGCGCCTGGGCGTGGCGACGGATGTGTGGTCGTGGGCCGTGAGCGTGCTGGAGATGTTCGTCGGCCAGCCGCCGTCCTACTTCGGCCAGGCGGCGGGGCGGGTCTTCGAGCAGTTCGTTGCGGAGGGCACCGAGGATCAGGTGATCCCAAGGTTGCCCGAGGCGCTGGCTGAGATGCTGCGGCGCTGTTTCACGGTCGACCCTGCGGCCCGTCCGGGCAGCTTGGGCGAGGTCGCTGAGGAACTGGCGCGGATCTACTGCGACACTACCGGCGAGCCTTACCCCCGCGAACTGCCCAGCGAGGCACAGCTGCTCGCTGACGGTCTCTCCAACCAGGCCTTGTCTCTCCTTGACCTCGGCGATCCCGACCAAGCCGATCGGCTGTGGGATCGTGCTCTGCGGGCCGAGCCGCGCCACCCCCACGCCACGTTCAACCGCAGTTTGCGGCGGTGGCGCGCTGGCCTGTTGACCGACCGTGCGGTCATCGCCGAGCTGGACGCGGTCCGTACCAGCCAGGGCGGGTTTGAGAGAGGCACCTATCTGCTCGCCTTGGTACACCTTGAACGCGGTGACAAGGGCAGCGCTACCCGCCTGCTCGGCGACCTTCAAGACAGCCCCGATGTCCTCGCAGCTCGCGCCGAGGCCGACCGGCTGCCGCCCGCCCGCCTTCCGGTCGTGCTTCAGTCTTTGGAGCCCCTTCGGCTCCCGGCCTTCGCGGTCAGCGCCGACGGGCACCTTGCGGTTGTCTCCTACGGCACCTGCGACCTGCTTGTCTGGGACCTCGACGCACTGACGCCGCTGAACGTCCTGTCCGGACACACCACGAACCCGACCGCAGTGGCGCTGAGCGCGGATGGCCGGATCCTGGTCTCCGCCGACGACCGCGGCCATGTGCGGCTGTGGGACACCGCTGCTGGCATCTGTCTGCAACGATGGAATTTGCCC
Organism: Streptomyces sp. TSRI0281; assembly: GCF_001905125.1. Lineage (GTDB taxonomy): Bacteria > Actinomycetota > Actinomycetes > Streptomycetales > Streptomycetaceae > Streptomyces. The sequence goes on from NZ_LWLE01000027.1 coordinate 7,209, forward strand.
CACAGTGTGGAACTGGTAGCCATCAGTGGCGACGCCCGAGTGGTGGCGGTCTCGGGGATGGACGGTTCGGTGCGGTTGCTCGGCGACACCGTCCGCTTGATCGGCCAGTCGTTCGAGAAGTACGGGCCGGGTTTCGGCGCCGCGCTGACAGTCGTCGCCAACGGGGAGCGGGTAGCGGCCTTCGACGGATACCGGTGGCTCCTTCGGGTCTGGGACGTGCGGACCGGCACACTCGTGACCTCCCTGAGCAACCTTCACCAGCGCTTCGCCTTTTCATCGGGTGGCCAGTTCGCCCTCACGATCGACGAGGAACCGGTCGCTCGGCTGGTGGACCTGACGACCGGGTAGGTACGGGCCCTGGGCAAGGTGGTCGGCTGGGGCCTTGGCTCGCCCGCGGTAAGCAGCGATGCGCGGACGGCACTGGCTTCCGACGGATCCGGCCTTCAGAAGTGGCTTCTCGACGGCGCCCGGTGCCAGTTCACGGCCTACGACACCACCGGGGACGTGGCAGCCAGTGCGGACGGCCGTGTCGCCCTGGTCAGCGACCGCGAGCTGGTCGTGGTGTGGCCGCCCCCGCCGGGCCCGTCGGTTCCGTGGAGCTATGCCCGCCCCAGAATGGCGTTCCACCTCATCGAGGACGCACGAACTGTCGAGGCCAGCCTCGACCGCGCCGCTTCACTCCTCGCGAAAGGCCGCGCCGCCGAGGCCTGGGACCATCTCCAGACCGTCCGCACCTTGCCTGGCTACCGGCGTCACCCGCGTCTGCTGCCCCTATGGCGCAGAGCCGGGGCGGCTGCCCGCCGCGCGTCCTTCGCCGGAGCATGGCGCACCCGGACATTCCGGCGCCTGCTACGCGGCCCAGCCGCGTTCACACCCGATCTGCGTCACGCGATCTCTGGGTCCTACTTCGGCGTGGTGACCGTCCACGACCTGCGGACCGGTCACGTGGTAGAGCTCGCCGACGGCCACAACGCCGAAGTGCGACAGACGGCGATGTGCGCCGACGGACGGCATGCGATCACCACGGACATCCACGGCATCCAGATCGTCTGGGATTTACCGACCGCACGCAAGGTCACCACCCTCCGTACCTCGGACGGCACGCCCGAACGACTCGACCCACCTGAGGGCTCACTGGCGCTGACCCGCAGAAAGCGCAGTAGGCCCGCCCTCCTGTGGGAGCGGTCAACCCGTCTCCCACTACACGCCTGGTGCGACCCTCGCCACCGAGCGGTCACCCTCTCGGGGAACGTGCTGGTCACCGTAGCCGACGACGGGCGGTCCCGCGTCCTCGACCTCCGCAACGGACGTCGACTGCGCACGATGCGCTTGCCCTCATCGGTCGCAAGCGTTGCAACCAGTACGGACGGACGAGTCGTCATCACCGCTGGCGGCTCGTATGGCGACCGCGGTGTCATCGGCCTCTCCCACGTGGACCTCGGCATGGGAGAGCAGACGATCTCCGATGAGTCGGTCAGCTCCCTCGCGCTCACCCCGGAGGGCGACCTTCTGCTGACCGGATCCGGCCATGAGGTACGCCTGTGGGACGTCCGCACCGGCGACCTCCTGTGTGATCTGGAAGGCGGCCACACCACGACGGTCTTCGGCGTGGCCCTATCTGCGGACGGCTGCCATGCCGTCTCGGCCGACGTCGACGGCACGGTCCAGTGCTGGGATGTGGACTGGGAGTACACCCGCCCGCCCCAATGAACCACCCCTCCCAGGTGAGCCGGAGCCGCGGCATTCCGACGGGATCGTCTCCTTCGGCCGGCGCGTAAAGGCCAGCGCGTCCAGGGCGGTGTAGCGGGGCTGGGCGGCGGCGGGCGACATCGGTGGTCTGGCGATCCTGGTGGGCAGCCTCGCGGGCGCATTCGGCAACGTCCCGGTGCCATGTGCACCTGGAAGCAGAAGTCATGATCGACCTGACTGCCACGTACACCATCGCCGACGGACCCGAAGCCGGCACGCTCATCAACGCCAAGGTCCGGACCCGGGAGCGTGACGGTGCGACCATCACGTCGGTCCGCGGCATCGCCGCGTTCCTGGCCGACCGGATCGACGCCGTCGCAGACCCCGGTGACCGATTCGCCGCCTGGCACACCTCGGCGGAGCGACGATCACCCTCTCGGACACCGACACCCACGGGACCACGAATCTGATCAGCAGCCGCGACAACGGACGGATCCGCACCACCTACCAAGGCACCCGCGCCCTGCCCGTCGACGTCGTCCTCGACCTCGCCGAACGGATCAGGGAACAGCTCAGCAGCACGACTACCGCGCCCACCAGCATCTGAGAATCAGCGCGGTCCGCCGATACCCGATGGACGCCGGCTCCGACCGCGCGGAGGAGACAGCGGACCGGATCCGAGAGCTCCACACGGCAAGCGCAGGTTGTTCGTGACCGGCTGTCTTCCGGGCAACTCCCTTTCCCCGCGTGCGCGGGGCCCCAGTTCGGCGCCCCATTTCCTGCGGGGGCCCCACCTCCCTGCTTGAGCAGCCCACGGCCCGGGACACGGGTGCTCAGGTCCGGGGCCCCGGCCGAACTGTCCGCCGCCGCAGTGGCCGCAGTCTGCGGGACCGGGACATGCTCAGTGGGCCCGGCCCCAGCACGGTGTCACGTTGTTCGTTGGCAGGCCGCCGTGGCCGGCGGTTTCAGCCTGTACAGCTCTACAGCGCACGGTCCATCGGGTCACCGGTCGCCTCCTCACCCCGCCAGCTCTTGTCCGCAGCTCGCCACCGGGCGCGAGCATGGGTCGAGGGCAGGGTGTCGATGGGGTGCAGGCGTGAGTGTCGGAGTACCGCGCGGAGGGCGATGAGCCCCGGGCCGGCATCTGGGCGGACGGGCACTCCCGTGTCGAGTTCCTTCGGGCTGGCTGCAGAAAAGGGGTTCTCCTCCCCGATGGTGTGCTCATGGCGATGATGGAGTCCGGTGCGCAGACGGCGAGGGGGAACGAACGTGATCGAGACGGTGATTCAGCTCTTCACGCAGATGGCCGGCGGGACGGTGACCGCAGCGGGTGCCGGGGCGAGTCAGGTGGTGATCGAGTTGGTCCGGGAGCGGCTCACACGCAGTGGCAGCGGTCAGGCGGTGCTGCAGGCGGTGAATGAACACCCCCAGGACCCGGCGGCCGGTTCTCAACTCCGGTCCCTGCTGCAGGCAGAAGTGGACAGCGATCCGGACTTCGGCCGTCAGATCGCCGCGATCCTGGAGCGCGATGCGCTGGAGGTGGACGTCCAATCCTCCCAGTCGGCCTCCGGGAGCATCACCTTCGACAACAGCACGGTGCGCGGTAGGAACAACACGATCGCTCTGGGGCCGGTGACGTTCCACAACACGCGGAACGTCCGGTTCTCCCTCCTCGCGGCGGCCCTGGTGTTCGCCGCCCTGGTGGCGCTAGGTGTACTGACCCGTGAGGTTGGGGAAGCGGCTGGCGGGTGGCTGGCCCTTGAGTGCGGTGTGCCCGCGGTGGTGATTGTAGGTGTGGAGCCAGACGGGGTATGCCTCGCGCCGTTCGGCCTCGGTGCGATAGGTCTTCGCGTAGGCCCATTTGTCCAGCAGGGTTCGGTTGAAGCGTTCGGCCTTGCCGTTGGTCTGGGGCCGGTAGGGGTGGGTGCGCTTGTGTGAAATCCCTTGCTCTGCAAGGGAGTTGCGCCAGAAGTGTGATTTTTAGCAGGCACCGTTGTCGGTCAGGACCCGTTGGACGGTGATCCCGGCTTCGGTGAAGTAGGTGTGGGCCCGTTGCCAGAAGGCGACGGCGGTTTCCTTCTTCTCGTCGGTGAGGATCTCGCTGTAGGCGGGGCGGGAGTGGTCGTCGACGGCGTTGTGCAGGAAGCTCATGCCGGCCTTGGCGCGGTTCTTGCGGCCTGCTTGCCGGCCGAGGACCTTGTGGCCGCCGCCGTCGGGGATGTTGCCGAGTTTCTTGATGTCGACGTGCACGAGGTCGCCGGGGGCGGCGTGTTCGTAGCGGCGGACAACCCGACCGGTGGCCCGGTCCAGATGGGCCAGGCGGGCCAGCTTGTAGCGGGTCAGGACGCGGTGGACGGTCGCCGGGTTCAGCCCGAGCAGGTACGCGATGCGGGCCGGTCCCCAGCGGCGCACAACCCTGACCTTGATGATCCGCCGCCCGGTCCGGGTCGGCGTGCGGCGTGGGCTGTGGTGCGGCCGGGAGGAACGGTCCGCCATACCCGCCTCGCCCAGCTCGCGATAGCGGGCCGCCCACCGCTGAGCCGTGGTGGGCGAGACCTGGAACCGATCGGCAGCACGGCGCAGAGGCCGGCCGCCCTCGACGACGCAGCGGGCCACACGCAGACGTCCGGTCTCGGTCAGGGGTGCATTACGGCGGGGCATGAGGGCCTTCTGATCGTTCGTGTAGATGTCGCAATCCACACCGAACCCGGAAGGCCCTCACTCGTTCAAGATCCCCAAGCCGTGGGATCCGTCACCAACCTCCGTGGACAGAACACCTAGGTCGACCCACTCAGCCGATCCCAGGTTGCGGTCGATATAGGAGAGCAGAAGGGCGGGGGCACCGAAACACCCCCAGTTTGCGGCGATGGCTTCCGCGCGTTTTTGGGCGTCCTCACGGCGGATTCCGAGCGCATCAAAACGTTGCGCAGCGGCGGTGGAACGGCGCTCACGGTAAGGGGAGGCCAGTCCGGCGGATACATCCGATACTCCCGCTCATCTCCGGGGTCGCCGGCCTCCGCGCGCTCGGCGACCCGCTTCTTCAGCTCGGCCAGGGGGCATCGGTCAGCACGTAGATGCTCCATGGCTGAATATTCGCGCCCGATGGCGTCCGAGCGGCAGCGGTCAGGACGCGTTCGAACGTCGCCCTCGGGACCGGTTCGTCCGTGAACTTGCGCACCGCCCGTCGAGTCGTAACCGCCTGGTAGACGTTCACCGGCAAGATCTCACCTCTACTTCTGTGGGGTCTGTGAACCAGCCGCAGTTCCGCGTTCTCTACCGTGGTGACGGTTGGCGGCCGAGGAAGGTGACAGGTGGATCAGCACGACAGCCTTGCCGATCTGTTCGGTGAGTGCGGCGCTGGTGGCCGCTCCCATGAAGACGATCAGCCACAGCGTGCCGTCCTCGCTTTTCAATGCTTCCTCGGCGATTCGCAGCATGCGCGCTTGAGCGTTGCGCCTCCCCCAAAAATTCACGGTGCCGGGTCACCCTTGGCGGGTGGAGTTCCCCGTGCCGCTCGACCTCGCCGCACCCGTCCGGGCCCCGCCGCGCGGCGCCGGCGCGAGCTGGGGGCCGCGCTGGCCTCGGGCGGGCCCGAGCATCCGTGGACGGGAATGCAGATCAGCGCTGGATGGGGCTCTGGGAACAAGCTCCGGTACGTCACCGTCCAGCCGAACCTCGTCGCCGAGGTACGCGCTGACACAGCGGTACACCGCGGCCGGCACCGGCATCCAGTGCGCTACCTGCGTATTCGGGATGACCTCACCCCTGGCGACATCGCGGCGCCGGGGTGACCGATGCGTCGGCGCCTGACTCTCATGAGACATCAGGAAGTCTGAGCGGACGTCTCGGGTCCCGGCTCGCGGCAGACAACGGAACTGTCACCTCGTCACTTGTCCCATGGAGCTCCTACGGCGCTTTCATGGGGCCCGTGCTCGGCGTAGTGGCCCTGTCGTACCTGCCGTACGCGATCTTCAACTACGCCGGTCCAGCTGTACTGCATCACCGGCTTCAAGATCGGAAAGGTGGAGCCCGGCACCGGCGCGGACCCACCCAACCCCCTCCACCTGACAGCCGCAACCACCGCCGTACCGCCGTGCCACGAAGGGTCGTGACGTATGTCTGCAAGCGTTGAAGAGAAGTCCCCCGCGGTCAAGCTGTCGCTGATGACGTTGTCGGCGATGGTGGTCGGCTCGATGGTCGGGGCAGGAGTGTTCTCGCTGCCGCGCCGCTTCGCGGAGGAGACCGGTGTCGCAGGGGCGTTGATCGCCTGGGCGATCGCGGGTACGGGCATGCTGATGCTGGCATTCGTCTTCCAGTCGCTCGCGGTGCGCAGGCCGGATCTGGACGCCGGTGTGTACGCGTACGCGAAGGCCGGATTCGGCGAATACCTCGGCTTCTTCTCGGCGTTCGGCTACTGGGCCAGCGCGTGTGTCGGCAATGTGACGTACTGGGTGCTGATCATGTCGACGATCGGCGCCATCTGGCCCGCTCTCGGGAACGGAGACACGGTCCTCTCGGTCGTTCTGTCCTCGACCGGGCTGTGGGCGTTCTTCCTGCTGATCAAGCGGGGGGTCAGGGAGGCGGCGGCGATCAACCGCATCGTCACCGTGGCCAAGGTCGTGCCGATCCTGGTGTTCATCGTTCTCGCGCTCTTCTACCTGGACACCGACGTGTTCGCCAACAACTGGGGCGGCGCGGACTACGCCGGTTCCCTGTTCGAACAGGTCCGCGGCACGATGCTGGCGACGGTCTTCGTCTTCCTCGGCGTCGAAGGCGCCAGCGTCTATTCCCGGCACGCCAAGCGGCGCGCCGACGTCGGCCGGGCGACGGTGCTCGGTTTCCTGAGCGTCTTCGCCATCTTCGCCTCGGTCACGATCGTGTCGTACGGCATCATGCCGATGAGCGAGATCGCCGAGCTGCGCCAGCCCTCCATGGCCGGCGTCCTGGAGCACGCGGTCGGTACCTGGGGAAAGGTGTTCGTCAGCGTCGGACTGATCGTGTCCGTGCTCGGCGCCTATCTCGCCTGGACCCTGATGGCTGCCGAGGTGCTGTACGTCGCCGCGAAGGACGACGACATGCCCCGCTTCCTGCGTCGCGCCACCCCGGACGACGTCCCCGTACCGGCTCTGGTCATGAGCACCGTACTCGTCCAGTTCGTGCTGATCATCACTCTGTTCTCCGACGACGCGTTCAACTTCGCACTCGACCTGACCAGCGCACTCAGTCTCATCCCGTTCCTGCTCGCCGCAGCGTTCGCACTGAAGATCTCGCTCATGCCCGACCCCTTCGCGCAAGGGGAAGGCTCCGCACGAGGGCTGACCGTAGCTCTCCTCGCCACCCTCTACACGGCATTCCTGCTGTACGCGGCCGGGCTCAGGTTCGTCCTGCTCTCGTTCATCGTCTACGCCCCAGCCACCATGCTGTTCGTCATGGCCCGACGCGAACAGGACAGACGCCTGTTCTCGCCCGGCGAATTGGCCATCTGCGCAGTATCGGTCGCAGGTGGCGTCATGGGCGTGATCGCTCTGGCCGCCGGCTGGATCAGCCTCTGAGCCGAGCCACCTGCACCACGCATCCGCGACACCTCGTCCATCGCCGGAAAGGGAAACACATGTCCAGTGAAAGCACGACCCCCACCACGCTGGGTGTCCACTCGGAGGTCGGCAGACTGCACAAGGTGCTGGTGTGCGCCCCGGGGCTCGCGCACCGCAGACTCACCCCGACCAACGCCGACGACCTCCTGTTCGACGACGTGATGTGGGTGGACAACGCCCAGCGCGACCACGCCGACTTCGTGAACAAGCTCACCTCGCGCGGCGTCGGCGTGGTCGAACTCCATGACCTCCTTGCTGCCACCATGGCGATCCCCGGGGCCAGGGACTGGCTCCTGGACCGAAAGATCGTGCCGAACGAAGTGGGCGTGGGACTCGTCGATTCCACCCGTGCCTTCCTGGAGACCCTGGAACCCCACCCGCTCGCGGAGTTCCTCATCGGCGGCCTCGCCACGGCGGATCTCCCGGACGAGTTCCGTCCCGGGTACGTGGCCCTGGCCCGCGAGTCGACCGGAGTACGCGAATACCTGATGCCGCCGCTGCCCAATACCCTCTACACCCGCGACACCACCTGCTGGCTCTACGGCGGCGTCACTCTCAACCCCCTCTACTGGCCGGCCCGGCACGACGAGACACTGCTGATGAAGGCCGTCTATACCTTCCACCCCGACTTCAAGGACGTCACCGTGTGGTGGGGCGACCCCGAACAGAACTGGGGCCAGGCCACCTTCGAGGGCGGCGACATCATGCCAGTAGGCAACGGCGTGGTGCTGATGGGCATGAGCGAACGGACCTCCCGTCAGGCCATCACCCAGGTCGCTGCCGCACTGTTCGAGCAGGGCGCCGCCGAGCACGTTGTCGTCGCCGGCATGCCCAGACTCCGCGCCGCCATGCACCTGGACACCGTCTTCACCTTCGCCGACCGCGACATCGTCACCCTCTACCCGCCCATCATGGACGCCGTCCACACCTTCTCCCTACGCCCCGGCAGCGGCACCTTCCCCGTCGACATCACCGACGCGGGCTCCCGCCCGTTCACCGACGTCGTCGCCGGCGCGCTCGGCCTGCCCAAGTTGCAGGTGATCGAGACCGGCGGCGACGTGTACGCGTCCGAACGCCAGCAGTGGGACAGCGGCAACAACGCCGTCGCCCTCGAACCCGGCGTCGTCTTCACCTACGACCGCAACACCCAGACGAACACCCTGCTCCGCAAAGCCGGCGTCGAAGTCATCGAGATCGTCGGGGCCGAACTCGGCCGCGGCCGCGGCGGCGGCCACTGCATGACCTGCCCCCTCATCCGCGAACCCGTCGCATACTGACCGCTGTCACGGTACAAATCGCAGTCCATGTGGCGGTCTCTCGGGTTGATGTCGGTGGTGGTGGGGGTCAGTGGCGGGGATCGTTGTCGTGGGTTCTTGCTGCTGGTCAGAGTGGTGTTGATCGTCTGGTTTCACTGTCATGAGGTGGTTGTCTCCTGGTGGGTGACGCTGTCTCAGGTTCCAGAGACTTTATGCGTTGAGGCCGGTGGGCGCGGTCGGATCGAGGGGGTGGAGTCTCAGGATCGGGCGCCGGGGGAGACAGTGGGGCTGCCCGCGGCCTCGGCTGTGGTTCTTCGCGGGCCGGCTGTGCGCCGGCTGCTCGCGTCACCGCGACCGGCGAGGGCCACGACTCCACGCCGGAACGGCGCCGAGCGCCCCAGGTGTGGGCCCGCCGTTGCTATGCGAGCCATTTCCCCAGGTCGTCGCCTTTGAAGAGGACACAGGGCTGCATGTCGGGGAGGATCCGGTAGTGGCGTTGGCAGTCCAGCGGCCACGAACAGTTCCAGTCCTCATTGATGGCGGCCAGCTGCTGGGCGCGTGCCGCGGCCCGGTCGGTGTCTTTGCTCAGGCCGTTCTTCCACGAGAGGTTGGCCATGAGATCCGATCGCCACGATTTCGTCGTCGGCTTCGCTCCGCACCGCGTCCTGCCGCGGTGTGAGGTGCCCGCGGGTCCGTGCCGACAGCCGGTTTGACCACTGGAGGGAGTTCGGCCGGCCGGTCGTCGTTGAGGTAGGACAGGTCGAGGTCGGTCAACGAGCGAAGGCCCTCGACGCTGTCGGGCAGTGGGATCGACAGGTATGAGAGCTGCAGCGTCTGCGTACCGCGAGCTCACCGCCACCGCGTCGGCCCGGCGACCACGACGACACCTTGCGCCAGGTCGCGCGGCACGGGATCGGGCGCGGCGAAGGCACGGCCGTCGACGACAGGGTCTCGACGCGGACGGTCAAGCGACATCGCCGCCGAGGAACAGCGACGCCCCGTTCTCGCGGATCGTGATCCGTGAGAACGGGGCGGGTGAGGGGGTTTTCGGCGAGAGCCGCCCACGCCCTCACTCCGGCAGGTTCGAACCTGCCGAAGCGTCCTGCGAGGGCATGGACATCTCGGCGTGCGCGTCAGGCGCGGGGATCGACCAGGATCTTGACGGCGGTCTCGTTGTGGTGGATCAGGGTCTCGAAGCCCTCGCCGACGAGGTCGTCCAGCCCGATGGTCTTCGTGATGAACGGCGCAAGGTCGATGCGCCCTTCCTGCACGAGCTTGATGGTCTGCGGGTGGGAGTTGACGTACGCAATGGTGCCGCGCAGGTCGACCTCCTTGAGGACGAGCTTCTGCATGTCGATCGAGGCCGGCTTGCCCCAGATCGAGATGACCGTGATGACACCGCCCGGCTTCACCGCGTCGAACAGCGTGTCGAGGACCAAGTTGACGGAGGTGGCCTCGAAGGCGACGTCCGCGCCCTTGCCGCCGGTGAGACGCCGGACTTCCTCGGCGACGTCGGTGGTGGCGGGGTCGATGACGTGGTCGGCGACCTTGGCGTCCAGCGCCTTCTGACGGCGCAGCGGGCTGAGTTCGGAGACCGCGACCTCGACGCCCATCGCCTTGAGGACCGCGCAGGTGAGCAGCCCGATGGGACCGGCGCCGCCGACGAGGGCGAAGTTGCCCGCCTTCGCGCCCGAGCGCTGGAAGGCGTGGTAACCCACCGAGAGCGGTTCGATCAGGGCAGCCTGGTCCAGCGGCACGTCGCCGACCGGGTGGACCCAACGGCGCTCGACGACGATTTTCTCCGCGAGCCCGCCGCCGCGGCCGCCGAGCCCGATGAAGTTCATGTCGGGCGAGATGTGGTAGGTCGGGTTGTTCTCGCCGGTGTCGACGTCGGGGCGCAGGATGTAGGGCTCCACGACGACGCGGTCGCCCGGCTTCACGCCTTCGACGCCCTCGCCCACCGCGTAGACGGTGCCGGACATCTCGTGGCCGAGGGTCACGGGGGCGGCCTCGCCCGACACCGGGTGCGGATGGCCGGCCGACGGCACGAAGATCGGTCCGTCGAGGTACTCGTGCAGGTCCGTGCCACAGATCCCACAGTACGCGACGTCGATGCCCACCGTGCCCGGTCGGACGGTGGGCTGCGGGACATCCTCGATACGGATGTCACCGCGGTCGTAATAGCGTGCAGCCTTCACTTTGCTCCGACTCCTTCGTCGTGCCTGCTCAAGCCATGCATCGGGTCGTGCCGCAGGTGACGTATGTACCCGACATGGCGCACACGGTGAGCAATTCACCAATACGACCATATACCTCCATCGGAACCTCAAGGTCAGGGGTGTGGTGGCGCTCCGGTGAGGCTGCTCTGGTGTGCGACATCCCGTGAGTTCCCTCGAGCGGCGGCGCGAGGCCGTCGACCGGGTCACGGCCCCCCAGTTCGACCGGCACGGCAACCGGCCGGACCGCCCGGCACCACGCTCCTGCCGAGGCTGGGCACCGGTGGTCGCCGACGTCCGATCCGCCTACCTCGGAACGGCCCGCCGGGCGGGGCCGGGGCCTACCCCGAGCCGACGGAGACCTACCAGAGCACGGTGGAACGCTCGCCGTTCTCCACGATCGAGGTGGTGCCGTTCGACCAGGTTGTGGTGCGTAGCGCGGAGAAGCTGATCGGCCTGCAGCTGAGTAACTCCTACTCCACCCCAGCGCAGCTCGGGGAACGCAGGGAACCCTTCGAGGTGGACCTGCGCCGCGCGCTCCTGGCGTACGACCCCTCGGGCCAGTACGAGGGAACGATCCGCACCGAGGCCCTCATTGCCACCCGATAGGTAGATCCGGATGCGGCCTGCCGTACACAGGGCGGAAGGCGCTGCAGTCAGGCCAGAACGAGCCGGTCACCGCGACGTTGCGCCACGCCGTGCGACCATGCCGCGCGCGCGATCTTCACCTGCCTCAAGCCCCGCCAGCTCATCAACTTCCCCGACCTTACCCACCTGAGCCGATGCGCGGCCCGGAGTCATCAAGGCTGATACCCCGGCCCGTCGGGCGACTGGAAACCGGGGGAGAGTCCGTGGAGGTTCATGTGTTGAGATTGCGCTACAAGCCTGGGCAGTTCATACCGGATGTCCAATCACGCTTCGCCGGCGGAGAGTTGTGCGACGTGCACTCGCCACCCGAGACTCAATGGAGGAAACATCATGTCCACGCCCTCTAGCTGCACCGAAGGGCTATTGCTCCCCGCTGAGCGGGCGCGCCGCGGCGGATTCTACCTGGGTTTGGTCCTCGCTGCGATGCTCTGCCTGGTGCTTTTCGAAGCACTCGTGGCATTTGTTATCGGCGTGCTGATCTTGGGTGAAGGCATTGGGTTTGTGGGCTGGATGGGCGTCGGCGGATATGCGGGACTACCGGTGATAGGAGGAGTAGTGAGTCTGCTGCCGCTGATCGCCCTTGTGTCGCGATATCCGGCCCTGCGCATCGATCCAGTGGGCATCAGCAAGGTGCGGCGTGGCGGAACGGAGACCGTGCCGTGGGCTGATATCGAAAAGGTTCAGTTCACGACGAAGCGGAGCGTCCTGGTGCTGGTGATGAGGGCAGGCTCACGTCCGGGGAAGCCGAACGTCGTTGGCGGGTCGAGGGCGCTTGTGCCCTACTACTCGCTCGGAAACTCCCTCTGGCGCCGACGGAGGCCGGCTCACCATGACTTGATCGTTGACGCAGTCGAGCGGTTCGCCCCGGGGAAGTACACCGCCGTGTCCTGGTTGGGCGAGGGCGGCGCGAAAGGAGCGGGCGCCTCGGCGTAAAGGACGGGGGTCAGCCCGCGACCGGATCTCCGGCGGGTCCGGCGCGCACGGTGAGCACACCGGAACAGCCCAGCTTCGAGGACGCCCTCGCCCGCGCACGCGAAGCCGCCCCGGAGTTGGCCGCCGTGCTTGACGAGCCATCCTGGGAGCCGGTCTGGAAACAGCCCCGGACACCGAAGTCGAAGGCAGCGGAGAAGCAGGAGTTGCGCAAGCAGCGGCGGCGGCTCCCGGACGCCGGGCGCCGCCGCCTTGCATCGGTCCGCAGCAGCCGTGCGGACCGGTTCTCGTCCAGGGCTGTTCGGGGGCTGACCAGCGTGGATTCCGGGTGGTGGACGACCAGCCCGCCCTAGTGGGCCAGATCGTCCACCCACGTCAAGCAGACCTCAGGGCCGGGTTCCACCACTGCTGCAGCTGCCCGGCGTCCGGCCCGATGGGCGGAACAGTCGCCGAAGTTCTCGTGCCACCGCGTGGGACGGATGGGCCTGCCCGACGGCCACAGCCAGCGGAAGCCCCTACACAGGTCGTATGAGACGCAGCAAGCAGGAGAACGCAGACGTACAGTTCGGATTCGGCGACATGGGCGACATGTGGCACGCACTGACACGCCTTCGCGCGGCCCACCCCGAACCGGGCGACCACCTTGTGCAGGAGACTCGCTTGTACCGGCGGAGACCCCGCCCGATCGCGGGGTGCGCCGAGCTGCCCGCAGTCGGGTGCCCCGAGCCAACGCCACCAGTCGAATGTGCGGCTGGCAAAGATTTGTGCCACGCTCGGATGTAGCGCCAGTTGTCCTGCTACAGGACGTCGCTTCATCCGATTGACAAGGGACCGCCAGCTTCGCATTGCTGCTATCCCATCTGGTCCGCGGGCAAGGGTAGAGGAATTTTCAACTTCTGTGGCCTGCGACTTCAGATTTTCAGTCAGGGAGAAGGTAGTGTCATGCCAACTTTTGAGAATAAGGTCACAGAACCGGAAGAAACAGCTATCCGCGGGGTATCGGACGGAACTGGCGCAATTGCTGTTTTCGGCCAGGGTTCGGCTGTCGGAATCCGGGGGGACGGAGGCAGTTGGCACGGGGTGGCTGGAATAAGCACGAGCACAACCGGTGGCGCAGGAGTCAACGGCACGGGAAACGTCGGCGTACAGGGGGTCGGCTTCACATGGGTGGGAGTCTACGGTGAGACCCAGGCTCAGCCGGGTCCGGGCTCGTCTGGTGTTTGGGGTGACGGGAAGGACGGCGGAGACGGCGTCAAAGGACTGGCGAACGGTGAGGGGAAGGCCGGGGTTATCGGCGTCCACCTCTCGAACAGGGGCCCCGGCATCTTCGGGAAGGGCGCTCCGGCCGGCCGCTTCGAGGGGAATGTCGAAATCACAGGAAGCCTGGTGGTCGGCGGCGTAACTGTGCCAGACCGGTTGCAGACGGTGAGTAACCTGGAACAGGAAGTCGCCCAGTTGAGTCAGGAAGTTGCCCAGTTGACTCAAACGGTCTCGCAGCAACAGGAAACCATCAGCTTCCTCGTCACTCGCGCCTCCATGTGACTACAAGTCAGGTACGAGGTGAGGAGGGAGAGACGGATGGCTGGGAATGCGGCTGATTACACAAGGGCCTTCGGCCAACCTGACACCGCGGGTTGCCCCTTGATCAATGGGGCCAGGATCCCGGTCTTGGAGTTCCTGCACCTGTGCGCGGAATCGGTGAGCGACGACATGGCGGCACCCGGCTGGACACCAGAGTTGCGGCAGTTGCGCGACCGGTTCCTCGCTGGCGGGCTGATGGCCCTGTCCGACCTCGCTAGGGCGGAGGACTGGCTCCAGTTCGGCCTCCGCCCGTCGGTGGCCGGGCAGCGGCGCGACTTGTACGGAGCCGACATGTACGCAGCCATGGAGGGTCTCGCGCGCAATGTACTCGGCAATGGCCTGGCGAAGGACTTTTTCTTCATGCACAAGCCTCCTGGAATTCAGATGAGAATCCAGGCGCGTACGGGCGGAATTGTCGAGATCCGAGAAATGCTTGTCGATAAGATATCGGACTGGGTAAGTTCCGGTCTCATTGCCGAGTTCCAGTACGGAGTCTACGAGCCGGAAAATTACCTTTTCGGCGGCCCCGCTTTAATGGAATGGGTCCACCGATTGTTCACTGCGGATTCCCGAGTCTGGCTAGGTCACCATTCCCGAACCGGCCAGCAAACGCAGGCCTCTCCCGAACCGGCATCCTGGGCGCTGTCCTTGATCATGATCAAGGGCATGCTCGCCGCCCTCGGTGTTTCCGGATGGGAGAAAATCGATGTCTGGGACCGGATCCGGCGTGCCGGCAGGTCATTGGGCGAGCGCTCCCGCAGTGATACGGGCGTGGCCCAACTGGCCTCCGCGCTGCGTCAAGGGTGGTCGGATACCGAACGCCTGGTTGCGTCGCTGGCCCCCTCATCCCGGGCACTGGTGCTCGATCACCGGACGGCGGTCCAGAGGTTGGGGGCGGAATGGCGGCATGGCTATTTCGAGTCCGCTGACGCCTCCATCGGGCCCCGGGAAGCGGCTGCCCTGGTCATCATCTTTCACTGGAACCGAGCGGGCTTGTCACCCTTGCTGCAAGCCGTGATCGCCGAAGCCCTTGCCGATCGCAAGAATGGGGTTCCGCGATGAACGAGCCGGCCTTCGGCCTCCTGCGCACCGCAGGCCTGCCCATCCGGTTGTGGACAGCGGGCGGTAGCCCGGCCCTCTTCCAATTGCTGCGTCGCGTCGACGATGCCGAGCAGGAATACGCAGCCGCCAGCTCGCCGAAGAAATCGGCACCGAACTCGTCCCCGCAGCCGCCAGCCGGCGCGACCGCTGGTCAGTGCTGGCAGCGCGCAGAAGCCTGCACCAGGGTGAGCGGCTCACCCCACCGGAGTGGGCGTGGCTGAGGCGGACGGCGGCCGACGCTTGCCCCGCGACGAAGGACAATCGGCCGGCCCTCGAAGAGAGAATCCGGCGGACCACAGGCCTTTGCGGCTGTCTCACCGCGGTTTCTGGCAACAGCGGAGCGAGCCACAACCGCCGAGTACGACCGCCTGTTCCCACTGGCCTGGACACTGCTGCGCGGATCCGTGCACGGCCGCCTAGCCCTCGCTGACGGGACCATCGCCGGTGAAGCAGATGTCCGGACGCGCATCGCACGGGGTGAATCCTGGTGCGACAAGCAACTCCGTCACCGCAGCGACTACATGTGGCGCCTGATCGCCCGCGGCGCTGCGAAGACGCCCCCCCCCGGTCCTGGTTGGGACACGTTGCCGAAGTCGAGTTGATAGCTACCACGCCACCGGACGGTTCGGTGCTGCGGCTGGACTACGAACACGCCGTGGAATGGATCGAAAACCTCCATCTCCAGCGGTGTGAACTCAACGCACCGACATCCGGTCCCTTGCCGCCGCGGGCAAGACTCGGGCTTGCCCCACTGGCTCGTCTTGAGCCGGACCACATTGTGTGCTGGACCAGCAACCCGACTGCTCCGGACCGCGCCACGGAGATACGCCTGCGCCGAACCGGCCCACTGACCGCGCTTTACGACGCCCTGTCGCCCGGTGCGGCGTGCCTTGATGCCGTGGAACGCAGGGTGCTGCCGGAACCCGAGGGGCCAGGGGATCGCGTTGGGCTGCACACATTCGTCACGTACCTGGTCTCCCTTGGAGTGCTCACCCTCTCGCGTCCGCCCAGGCACTGGTGCATCGGCTGGCAGTCGCCTAGCAGGATTCGAACAGCACCACCGGACACGAGGGGCCGCGGCTTCACAGATGTCTACCGACGGCCTCTGGGAGTGCTACCCGTCTCCTCCAGGTTGGAGTCGGCTCTACGGACAGCTATGCGTGTCATGGCTTTGGTGAACTCCCAGCGGCCCCAACGCGATCACCGAGTTCTGCAGGGCGTCACCACGGTCCGACGACCGGTGCTGGAAGTACTGGCGGAGTATCTTGCCGCACCGGCATCCAGCGTTGGTCCGGCGCGGGCGCAGGGAGGTTGGCCGACCTCTACCTCGCCCGACTCGGGCTATGGGCGATTGCTCAAGTATCTCGAATCGGCGGCCCGCGACACAGATATCGACATCACTTCAGCGATGCTGGACGACATTGGCGTCCTGGACCAGCCAACGCGCTGGCCGGTGGATGTCACTCTCCGCCCCTTCGACTCGGCAGAGCGCGCCACACTGGAGTCCGTATCGCCCGCCGGAGTGCTAAGTGCCCGGTTCACGGAGTCGCTTGTCCGGATGAACGGCGGCGCGCACCTGGCCGACACCTACCAGGCGTTTCTGCGCCGGCTGGACGAGGAGACCGGCATTCAATCGGTCGAGGTACTCGTGCCATCGCTGGCCGAGCGCGCCGCCAACGCGGTGCGTCGCCCCCTCTACACCACGGCGTGGACGGGTGACTCCGACCTCTTCCACTATGTCCCGGAACCTCTGCGAAGCGGCATGAGACCGGCTTTCCTCCCCCTGGGGCAGCTCGAGGTCGTTCTGAATGACCCGGTCGTGGTGCGCGGATTGAGCCGATGGATCTCGTCGATGAGTACGAGACGTACGCCCGCACGGTTGTAGGTGTGGCAGACGGCGTTGGTGATCTGGGCCTGCGTTCCGGTTTCCCGGGTGCGGGTGGCTGTGGGGGAGGGGTGGTGGCGAAGCGCTGCCAGCCCTGCCAGGTCGTCACCGGCCACGTCCCGCCTGCACCGTCGTCGGCGGGCGTGCTCCCGCCGTCTCTGTCCTGTTTGCCCATGCCTGCCGTCGCGAGGATCCCGCTGGCGACGGCGCCGACAATCAGCGACGCCGCCTCCGTCCAACCGAAACGGCGAGGCTAGTAGGCCCCGTACCGGAAACCCTCCCGACTGAGCTGGTAGCGGCGGCGCGGTGTCGCCATTCTCAGCAGGACAACGGGGATGCCTGCGTAGCCGACAAGGTAGTTGTCGGCGGCGGCTGAATCCTGACCCAGTTTGGGCGGTCGAACTTTGACCCACTGGG
>NZ_LWLE01000028.1 GCF_001905125.1 Streptomyces sp. TSRI0281
ATCCGCGTCCAGCACCCCCGCACTCAACACCATCCCCGGCGCCGACCTCGCCTGCACGAGAAGTGCGTTCATCCCCGACGTGCTCAGGGCGCGGCGGCGGTGCTTGCGCAGGGCGGCGTCGGAGTGGATGCCCCGGGGGTCGGTGGTGGCGATGCTCTCCGCCATCTCCCCCGCGGCCCACAGCACGGTGTCGTCCTCGTCGCTCTGCCAGCGGGTGTTGTCCCAGCGGTACCAGCCCAGGCCCGTGACATGCCGGTAGTCGTGCGCGTAGAGCTTCACGAAGAGCTTCGCGTTGCCCCGGTCCGTCAGGGTGTCCGGCATCAGTCCGACGGCCGAGACCTGTTCGGGGAGCAGCGACGTCCCGGACTGCGCGGGTACGGGTGCGGTCCCCGGCCCTGCGGACGCGCCCGGGGACGGGGTCGCGCGGGCCGTCGTCTGGGCGATGATCTGGGCGGCCACGGCCTGGGCGTCGAAGTCGAACAGCGAACCGTCACCGGTCGACGTCATCCGTTCCTCCCCAGGTACAGCGGCCGGCGTGAACCGGCGCTCATTCCACTACGGATGATCTGGGCGGCGCGCCGGTCCTGCCCCGGACGGGCGACAGCGGCAGCTGACTGAAGGATCTGTTCGGCCTGTTCATGAGTGAGGTGTCCGGCCGTGACCAGTCCACCGGCGGTGTACGAGGCACGGTTGAGCTTCTCCGAGAATCCGGCGCCCTCGGCAACGGCAGCGCAGGCGGTCACTTCGGCCAGCACGGCGCTCAGCGCGCCGGCGGTGCGTTCCCGCCCGCCCCCGGCGGCGATGACCGCCTGACGGGCCCTGGAGGGGACGGGCCTCGGGCCGGGAAGCCGCTCCTGGGGCAGGTGTCCCGTGCGTTCGAGCTCCTGGGCGAGCCAGCCGGGCAGGAGCGCCGGACGCCTGGTCGTCCCGAGTGCTGTGTAGCTGCCCGCCGCGGTGGTGGTGCCGGGCGCGATGATGTAGCCGCCGTGCGCGCGGACGTCCACCTGCCAGGCCAGGGCGCGCCCGTTGCCGGACCCGGTGGAGCACTGCCAGGCGCGGGCGTCGGGGGCCCGGTACCAGACGTGGAGGCCGCCCGAGGGGGTCCGTACCCGCAACGTCGATGTGTCGGCGGCGGGGTCGGGGGCGCCCCGCAGGGCGGCCAGGACAGCCAGGGTGTGGAAGCCGTGGGTCAGGCCGGTGAGGTCGACCTGTTCGGGGATCGGGATGCCCGGCAGCAGGCGGTCCCGTTCGGGCAGGCTCTGCGGGTGGGCGTCGATGTCGATGACCACCAGCCCGGCGGGGCCGCAGGAGACTCCCACCCCGAACTCCGGGTTGCTCCCCCACCATTGACCGATCCTGTCGGGGTCACGGGTGGCGGCGTGGAAGCCGTGGCACCAGCGGCCCTCGGCGGCGCAGCCACAGCCCCGGTGGGTATGACCGGGCCGGCGGCAGGCGTCGCAGTTCCCGGCGGGCGTCTTGCGTCCGGCGGCGAGCGGGTGCACCGGCCAGCCCTGCTCGGCACACCACCGGGCGGTGGTCACGGCGGAGGGAAGGGCCGGGGGCACCGGGGCGGGCCGCGAGGAGTCGAGGTCTGCAACACGCAGCTCAGAAGCCATGTGCACCCCCCTCATAGCGACCGAAGCGACTCAACGACGAACATAGATTAGCGAACACATGCCCTGGGCACGGAACGCAGCTGCCCGAATCTTGCATCGTGTCGAACATGGGACTGTCCACATGCGGACGACCGGCACTCCAGCGACCGGAACGGTTGAGTCGCTTCTTGTCGCGGATCAGCAAAGCACCAGGTCAGGACATGCGCTCGGGCTTCAACAGCGACTGAAGCGACTCAACTCACCTATATATGACGCACACACGCACACAGGAATGTCTTCATATACCTACACCTTCGGTCGCTTCAGTCGCTGCCCAGCCGTTGGCACGCCTCTGACCTGGTGTTTCTTTGCCCTGATGGGCAGCGACCGAGGAGGTGTCCGGTCGCTGGACCTTCGGTCGCTGCGACAGGGGAAGCCGTCGGCGCCGGGCGCGGGGCAGCGACCGAGCGACCCACCCGTCGGGTCGCTGCCCCGGAACGGGCCCGAACGAGCCCGGAACAGCGACCCAGACCTTCACGCCCCGCTGACGGCAGGTCACCCCCAGGTCCGCCCGCGCCCCACCCCCACCCCCGCCTCGGCCCTCCGGTCCCCCGCGAGGCCCCCCTGGACTCCCCCGGCCCTTCGGGACTCCCCCAACCCCCTTGGCACTCCCCCGGTCCTGATACCGGCGGACCAAGATCACGAATTATCACGCCGTGATAATCGCCCGCCGCCCGTCTCCCGGCCCGGCTGCTGACTATCACGGCGTGATAATTCCCCATCTGGGCAGTGAAAACTAACGTGTCGCGTCCCCAACCGCGCCGCTTCGTTAGTAAAGTTCACTGCATGGCTTCCCCCGCTACCCCCGGCGACCGCGAGAAGGTCGTCTCCAAACTGCCCGGACAGCTCCGGCAGGACCTCAAGGTCCGCGCCGCTCAGCTCCGTATCGAGATCCAGACGGCCGTCGAGCAGTCCGTCGACATCTGGTGCGGTCTCGCCTCGACGTCGGCCGCGGTCGACACCTCGGGCGCCGACTCCTTCTCCACCTGGCTGCCCGTCGGCCAGTGGGACACCTTCAAGTCCACGGCGGCCGACCGCAAGGTTTCCCTCATCCAAGGTCTCGCGCAGGCGGTCCAGGTCTGGCTCCGGGCCAACCCGGCCCCGACCGTGGAGCGCCCCGAGATCCCCCGCCGCATCATCGTCTGCAACCAGAAGGGCGGCGTCGGCAAGACCGCGATCACCGCCGGGACCGGCGAAGCCCTGGCCGAGGACTCCGGTGCCCTCTATCCCGTACGGGTCTCCAAGCACTTCGCCGCACTCCTCGACGAGAACGGTTCCGACCCGCTGACCCTCGAAGACCTCCCCGGCATGGGCCTGCGGGTCCTCCTGGTCGACTTCGACCCGCAGTGCCACCTCACCAAGCAGCTCGGCTACACCCCGCTGCCGATGGACGGCGACAGCCTCACCAAGCACATGGCAGGCGACGCCACCGGTGAGCTCCGCGATCTGATCGTGCCCATCGAGGAGGACCGCTTCGGGCAGCGGCTCCACTTGCTGCCGAGCTGCAATGACGCCTTCCTCCTCGACGTACGCCTCTCCGGTGTACGAGCGAGGGAAGCGGCGCTGGAGCGGGCCCTCGCCCCCGTGGAGGCGGACTTCGACGTCATCATCGTCGACTGCCCGCCCAGCCTGGGCCTGAGCATGGACGCCGCCGTGCACTACGGCCGCCGCCGGGGCAATGAGGCACCGGGCTCCTCCGGCGCACTCATCGTGGTCCAGGCGGAGGACAGTTCGGCCGATGCCTACGACCTGCTCACCACACAGATCGAGGACCTCCGGGGCGACCTGGCCCTGGAGCTCGACTACCTCGGAATCGTCGTCAATCACTACGACGCCCGCCGCGGTTACATCGCCACGTCCTCGCTCCAGGCGTGGATGGACATAAAGGAACCCCGTGTCGTCGGTGTCATCGGGGACCTGAAGGAACAGAAGGAAGCAGTACGGCTCAAGCGGCCCCTGCTCGCGTACGCCCCCAAGTCCGACCAGGCGGTCGGCATGCGTGCCCTCGCACGGGAGATCTCATGAGCAAGGCCGACAAGCTCGGGGCCGGCGCGTCGTTCGGCCAGGCCCGTGCCGTCAGTGCCCGGCGCGCCGCGATCGGGGCCGCCACCGGTGCGCCCACGACGGGTGTTCCGAACCCCACGGAACTGCCCGTCGGTGTCATCAGCCAGAACCCGGACAACCCGCGCGACCACCTCCGGGACCTCGAAGGGATGGCGGAGAGCGTCCAGGAGCTCGGTGTCGTCAACGCCATCACCGTCGCCGCCGTCGACGCCTACCTCCGTGAACGCCCCGACCGCGCGGCCGATCTGGACGAAGGCGCCACCTATATCGTCATCGACGGCCACCGCCGCCTCGAAGGCGCTCGCCGCGCCGGGCTGAAGACCATCAAGGTCCAGGTCGACAACGCACGGGTCGCGACCGACGAGGCACTGCTCGAAGCCGCCTTCGTCTCCAATGTGCAGCGCGACAACATGACCGATCTGGAACAGGCCCACGCGCTCGATGCCCTGGTGACGTTCTACGGGAGCCAGACCAAGGCGTCCAAGCGCCTCGGGCTCTCCCAGGCGTCGATCTCCTCCAAGCTCTCCCTGCTGAAGCTGGCGCCGGATCTGCAGGCCGAACTGGTGACGGGGGAGCGCCAGGTGGAACACGTACGCAACCTCGGCAAGCTGAGCCCGGAGGAACAGCGCGCCGCCGCCGACGCACGAGCCTCGGACGCGGCGAGGCGCCGAAGCCGGGCGAAGCCCGCGAGCGCGGCGGAACCGGCTGCGGATTATCACGCCGTGATAATCCGAGACGATCAGCCGACGGGGGAGTCCGCCCCCTCGGGCGATTATCACGGCGTGATAATCGCTGATGCCGACCCGATGGGCGAGTCCGACCGGTCCGGGGATTATCACGCCGTGATAATCCGCGACGAGGAGTCGACGGGGGAGCCGGATCGTGCCGACGATTATCACGCCGTGATAGTCGCTGACGCCGACGCGACCGACGCCGACCCGGGCGCCCCCGCTCTGCCGTCCCAGTCGGGCGGCCACGAGGCCCCTGGGGCAAGCGATGCCGCAGCCGGCGGGGGAGTGCCCTGGCACGACCCGGTCGCTCTCGCCGCGATGATCTGCGCGCACATGCCCTACCAGGAGCGCACCCGGCTGACCCTGCTCCTGGCCGAGAAGAACCGCGCCGAGCTCAAGGGCTGAATCACCATGGTGTGGGGCGCTCGTGCCGCACGGCCCGCCCCACACCGCGCCTGTACGCAAGGTGTACGCCCTTAGTACGCGGTATGTCCGCTGCCGAAGATACGATGCCGATGGGAGGTGCCCATGTCCGAATTGTTCGACGCCGTCGACGCACTGATCGCCGGGCAGTCGTCGCTGCCCCCGACCGCCGAGCGGGAGCGGCTGCGCAAGGCCCACGGGCTGAGCCAGGAGCAGGTGGCGGCTGCGTTGAAGGTCCGTCGCGCCACGGTGGTCTCGTGGGAGAACGGCAGGACGGAGCCGCGCCCGCCCCAGCGGGAGGCATACGCACGGCTGCTGACCCAGCTCGCCGAGCTCTACCCCGCCGAACCGGCCGCCCAGGCTCCCGTCCCCGCCACCGCCCCGGCGCCGGTGGCTCCTGCCCCGGCCGCCCAGGCTCCGGTCCCCGCCCCGGCAACTCCCCAGCCGGTCGCTCCCGAGCCGATCGCCGAGGTCGCCGAAGAGGTCGCCGAACCGGCCCCCGTGTCTCCGGCAGCGAAGAACACCGCGGCTCGTGGTCCGGCCGGGCAGCCCCCCCGAACCGCGAAATCCACCACCGCGAGGACCACCACGGCCAGAACCACCAGAGCCAGGTCCGGCACCCCCACCACCCCCACAACTCCCGCCGCTGCGCCCCCCGACCCCCGCTTCCTGAACGGCCCGCTCGGCGTGCTCGACGGCGACGGATCGCTGTACTGCGTCGGCGGCCTGGTCCTGGACTGTCCGGCCACGACCGTCGCCTCGCTCGTCGAATGGACCCTCGCCGAGGCGCGGCTCGGCAGCCCCCGGCTCCACCGCAGCGGCAAGGACGGCGACCCTCTCGTCGTCCTCAGCGCCGCCGCCGCCGAACGTCTCGGGCTGCCCGCGACGCTGGAGGACCGCAGGGGTCTGCGGCTGCCCGAGAACCACAAGGTGGTCCAGCAGGTGACGAAGGCGCGGTGGCAGCTCACCCGGCGCGGCTTCGGCCCCTGGACGCGGATCTACCGCCCGGTGCAGTCCGGGCAGCGCCAGTGCGTCCAGTTCGCGGTCCTGCCGTGGGGCGCGCTGGACGCCCGCTCCTGGGGCGCCGCCGACCACATGCCGCCGGAAGAACTCGCTGCGGTGCTCGGTACGTTCGCCCGGCGGGTCATCACCCCGCGCGGCTCCACCGCCGTGTCCGGACTGGAACTGATGACCGCGCTCCGTCCGCCGACCAGGGCGGTGCCGGACGAGACCACCGGCGCCTGGACGTCGGGCCCGGTCGCCGGTTCCCTGGCCGAGCCGGTCGACCCAGCGCCCCCGGAGGCCCCCGACGAACACCCGGTCGCCGCCGCCCTGTTCCCCCGAGGCC
This sequence comes from Streptomyces sp. TSRI0281, assembly GCF_001905125.1. Lineage (GTDB taxonomy): Bacteria > Actinomycetota > Actinomycetes > Streptomycetales > Streptomycetaceae > Streptomyces. Next base: position 6,222 of record NZ_LWLE01000028.1, read on the forward strand.
ACCGGCGTACCCCGGCCGAGGTTCTCGACGAAGAGGCCTACGAGTGGGTCCGGGACCCGCAGTTGCTCACCGACGCCGAATGTGAGCGGAAGTACGCGGTGGGCATCGACGTCAACACGGCCTTCCTCGCCGCCGCCAACCGCCTCCTCGTCGGCCTCGGAGCACCGGTCCACGTACGGGCGCCCGTCTTCGACAAGGCGGTGCCCGGCTCCTGGCTGATCGATCTGTCCGGCATCGAGCTGGACCCCCGGCTGCCGTCCCCCTTCACCCCGCACGGCGTACGCCCCGAGGGCCCGGCCTGGTACGCGACTCCCACCGTGGCGTACGCGTACGAGCTCATCGCCACCTACCGGCTGCCCGTCACGGTCGCCCCGCTGGAGGCCTGGATCCGTCCGGAGTCGGGGCCGTACCTGGACCCCTGGTACAAGCACCTCAGCGAGGCGTACAAGACGACGATGGCCGACCTCGGTGTCGGCTCCGGCATGGGGGAGGAGGAGTTCCTCGCGGCGATGGCCACCCACAAGGAGACCGACCCGGGCATGGACACCGTCCTGTCCGCGATCAAGTCCACGGTCAAGGGAGGCATCGGGAAGCTCCGGGAACGCCCCCAGGGAGCGTCGTACCGGTACGGGGACCGGTGGCCCGCGCTGGAACGCCCGACCTGGCGCCCCGACATCCGTGCCGCCGTCATCTCCGCCGCCCGGATCAATATGCACCGCAAGATCCTCAAGACGGCGCTGGCCACTCAGTCCTCGCCCGCCCCGGCCGGACATCTCACGTTCGACGAGGACGCGTTGATCCCCGTGGCGCTGCTGTCCGACTGCGCGGTCTACCTCGCAGACGGCCCCTCACCGCTGGACGTCCTGCCCCGTACCCCCGAAGGAAAGCCGGCCCCCGGCAGCTTCCGCCTCGGGGTGTCCCCCGGCATGGTCAAGCACGAGGGCACCCAGGACCTCCTGTGGGCCGTGCGGATGCTCGACGAGGGCCACAACCCGGCCCGGCACATCAAGGGCAACGACGCCGCCGACGACGGAGAGTAGAGCACCTCGATGGGCATCTTCGAAGACAGCCTCGACAAGGCCGCCGCCAACACGGCGACCCGCCCGATCCCGAAGTCGGCCGGGGCCCAGGTCCGTTTTCTGGTGAAGCAGGTCAAGAACTCCACCCGGGCCGCAGCCCAGCTCCTGGGCGTCTCGCAGCGCACCGTGGAGCGCTATCTCAAGGGCCAGATCAAGCACCCGCGCCCCGAGCTCGCCGCCCGCCTGGAAGCCGAGGTCCGCAAGCGCTGGCAGCCCCGCGTCCGCGACCGGGCGAAGAAGCAGGCCGCGACCTCGACCGGCATCGTGATCGAGACCCGGGCCCGTTTCGGCTTCACCGCCGCCCCCGGCACCACCGACGACGGACGGATCCGGCTCATCACCCAGCACCTGCCCCCGGCGTACGCGGCCCGCCTGTTCGACGCCCAGAGCGCGGGCGCCACCGAACAGCAGCTGCGGAACATCGCCGCCGAGGGCCTCCAGGACCAGTACTTCCGGGACCGCGGCCGCCGCGCCGAGGGCCTTCAGGTCGAGTTCACCGATATCGACTACGTGGAGCTGGACTTCTGACTCAGTCCTCCATGTCCTGCGGATACCAGCGCAGCTCGACGGTGTTGCCATCGGGATCCTGTACGTAGACCGACTGCGCGGAGCCCCGCGCGCCGTAGCGGTCCACGGGGCCCTCCAGCACGGTGAAGGCGCCCGAGTCGATGACCTGCTGCCAGTCCAACGGCTCGACGACCAGGCAGATATGGTCCACGTTCGACTCGGAGCGCGGGCGGTCGAGCAGATCGATGATCGTCGTCGGGCTGATCCGTACCGATGGGAACGGGACCTTTCCGGCCCGCCACTCGTCCACCCGGACCGGCTCCAGGCCGAGCGGCCCGCAGTAGAACGTCAAGGCGCGTTCGACGTCCTGCACGTTGAGCACCAGGTGATCGAAATCCTTGACGCGCACGTGCGCTCGCACTCCCATGAAACAGCCTTTCCATGATCCGGCCCGGTCCGCCGCGGACCGGGCCCTCCGATCGGCCCGCCGCTTCGAACGACGGGCCGTCGGGGCGTGGCTGTCCGAGGAACCGGACAGCCACGCCCCGGTCTGTCCGCGTCAAGCATTGCCGACCGGGGGAGCCGGAGCAGCCGGGGGCCAGGGAACATCGGCGAGGAGGGGGAGAATCGACGCTTCCTCGTAGTCGAGGTGCGCGTTCAGCTCCGCCGACATCTCTGCCAGCTCTGCACGGAAGCGCCGGGGGTCGGCGATGGCGATCCCGGCGAGCAGGGACGCCAGTTCGCCCTGGATGCGCGCGACCGTACGGTGCTCCTCGCGAAGCCGGTCGAAGGTGTCGCCGAGGCCGGGGTGATAGCGCGCGATCCCCGGAAACAGATGCGCGTCCTCGCTGGTGTGGTGGAACTCCAGCGCCTGGCAGAACGCCAGGCACCGCTGACGGATCTGCAGCCCGAGCCCCGGGGGAGGGGGCTCACCGGGCCCCTGGTGAGCCGCGCGTACGGCGAAGTGCGCTTCGACCTCGGCGCTCACCTGACGCAGCTGGCCGCGCAGCCAGGTATGCACCTCCCGCACCTTGTCGGCGAGGGTACGGATGTCGCGGGGCCCCTCCCAGCCGTCGGGCTCGGCCCGCTCCAGCACCACCACCGGCAGCACCCTGGAGGTCCGGTCCTGGTAGTCGCCGTACCCGGGCTCCGCCCGCACGACATGGGTGAACAGCTCGTCACGCCGCGCCCCTTCGGCGGGGACCGCGAGGGCTTGGAACGTACGGGTGCCGATCTCCACCCTTACGACGGGGTGGGCGAGCAGATTGTGGTACCAGGCGGGATGGACCGGGCCGCCGAGGTTGGACCCGACGAGCAGGAACGCGTCGTCGTGGCGAACGTAGCCGAGGGGAGTGGTCCGCTCGGCCCCCGACCTGGCGCCGGTGGTCGTCAGCAGGAGCAGGTTCCCGCCTTCGAACGGGCCGCCGACCTTCCCTCCGTTGGCGCGGAACTCCTCGATGACGGATTCATTGAAAGACATGGGCATACGGTGTGTGTCTCCGGAAGACGCGGGGATCCGCAGGAGCTGCGGAAACGCGGGTGGGTCCGCAAGGGCTGCGGAGATGGCCGGTGGTGACATGCGCAGGCGAAACGGCCGCACGGCTCCCGCACGCGGACGACCCGGGGCACACGACAGCGGTGCCGGGAAACGCGAAGGGTGAAGGAGAAGGCGCGGCTGCGCTACGTCAGATACAGGGCGCGGAGCAGAAACTCATGACGGACCCCTTGATGAAGGGTGCTCGCCCGGCCACCGGCCGGCCCACTGCTCAGTGACCGGCGCCACGCGGCACCGGTCCCATTACATGGACGCGGGCCTCGCCTGTCAACACGGACGGTCACCCACCGGGGCGCGGCAGGCCGTCAGGGGCCGGTCAGGGGCCTGTGACGGGCAGGCGGGCGTTACTGATGGACAGGCGCGTGCCGAGGCGGCGACGCGCGCGTGGAAGGCGAGGGTGGCCACGCAGACGGCAACGCTCAGCGGCCAGTTCGCCGCCGACACGGAAGCGACGGTGAGGGTCAGCGCGCTCAGCGCGAGGGCCACCGCGGCGGCGGTGCCCGTCCGAGCGACAGCGCGGGGTGAGCAGCCGGCGCGCGAGGGAGCCCGTGACACCGAGGAGCCCCGCTGCCAGCAACGCCGTGAGGACCGCTGTGGCCGCCCAGCGGGGCGGCCACAGCCCGCACGGGGTCCGGCAGCCGGTGACCCGCCGTACGGGCGGAGAGCTCCACCAGGTACCAGCACAGGAGTAGATGGTGCCCTTGCGCAGCTCCAGCACACCGTTGCTGCGCTCCGAGCTACGCCCGGACGGGCCGGGGGACTGCGGGGGACTGACAGGGCCTGACCGGGGGAGGGGCCGACAGTGGCTGAGGCCCTTTCGGTCCCTCCCCTTCAGTCCCTGTAAGAAAGTGCAGGTCAGAGACGTTCCGGTCCCCGGAAAAGGGACTGAAGGGACTCAACTTCCTAGTTATAACTCCACTAGCGCGTAGGCGCGTGTATGCGCGGGCGTATGAATGTATGTATGTATGCCTTGTATCTAGACTGGCTCATAATTAGGGATTTCAGTCCCTTCAGTCCCTGATCAGAGGGGTACTACCCCTCTGACCTGCGGTTATCCCAGGGACTGAAGCACAGGGACCGAAAGGGCCCCAGCCCTGCTTCTGGCCGTTCAGACCCTCCACCGGACCTCTCCGGGCTCCCGGAGGGCGCGCCGCCCCCTCCAGGAGCCCGTTCCCCGGCAACTCGCCCGGAGGAACCGGCCAGTCCCTGCGTCCGGTCGGTCCCTGCCTCCGCCGCACGGCGGAGGCAGGGACTCAAGGGACCGGGAATCTGATAGAACGGCACGCGGGTCGAAACCGTCATTCCCTGCGGATCCACGTCATAGACTCTCTTCCGAAAGTGAGTCCCTTCGGTCCCTGCCCACAGCAGGGAACCCCCTGTGACCAGCAGGCTTCCGGCAGGGAACCAAGGCCCCGACGACCGGACCCGACGAGGACGACTGCGTGCAGTGCCACGGTGAGACGAGCTCAACCGCTCCCCCCGCCAGGTCGGTGGCCCCGCTTGCCCTTGCCCGCTGGTGCGCCGGAAACGGCTGGCCGGTCCATCCGCTGGCCGCAGGACGGAAAACGCCGGCTGCCAACTGCCTCGCCTGCAAGGACCGGCACCACGATCCCGCGACGTGCCCGTGCCTGCCCGCCGGACGCCCCTGCCACGGCTTCCACGCGGGCACCACGGCCCCGGAGAGGATCGAGCGCTGGTGGGGCGACAGTCCCCGCGCCGGGGTCGGTGTCGCCTGCGGTCCGGCCGGGCTGGTCGTCATCGACATCGACGCACACTCCGCCGCCGTCCCGGACCGGGGCCGCCTGCTCCCTGGCATCGCGATCCACGAGTCCGTCAACCTCGACGGACTCGCCTCGGGCTTCGACACTCTGGCGCTCCTCGCGGCACTCCGGAGGCAGCCGTCCCCCGCGGAGGACGAAAGCACCCTGAGGGTCCGTACGCCGTCGGGCGGGCTGCACGTCTGGTACCGGAACCCGGCCCCCGCCCTGCGGTACCGGTCCTCGGCCGGGTCCAGCCCGAAGGTCGCCCTCGCCTGGCAGGTCGACGTACGGGCCCACGGCGGATACATCATCGCCCCGGCGACCCGTACCTCCCAAGGCACGTACGAAGCCGTCGGCGCCACCCGGATGCCCGCCCCGCTGCCGGAGTGGCTCGCGGCGGAACTCACCCGCACCGGACACGTCCTGACGCCCGACCGCCCGAGAACGCCCCCTGCCCCGCTCGCCACCCCCCTTCCCCGTGCCCGCGGCGCGCGCAGCCCGAAGCGCGCCCAGCGGGTGCTCGACCCGCTCGTCGCCGCCGTCCGCGCGTGCGCGGCGACGCCCGAGGGAGCCGGGTTCACGGAGAAGCTGAACCGCGCCGCGTTCACGGCCGGGGGCCTGATCGCCGCCGGGCACCTGGACGAACGGGCCGTCCGCCCCCTCCTGGCGGACGCGGCCGATGCCGCCAGGCCCTGGCAGACGGCGCGCAACGAGAAGATCATTCATGACGGTCTCGCCGCCGGGACCGTCCGTCCGCTCCACCTCGAAGGACGTTCATGAGCAGCGCCGAAAGCAAGCGTTTTGACGCAACTGCCGCCGCTCAGCAGATGCTCGATCTTCAGGACGACATCCCGGCCCTGCCCGCGCAGACGTCGGCCGAGCAGCCGCCCGCACCGGCGCCCCCCGCTGCCCCTCCGGGCGGGGCAGCGGACGGACAGCTGCCCACCACCCTCACTGACCGCGGCAACGCGAAACTGTTCGTCCGCCTCTACCGCGACGCGTTCCGGCACGTCGAGGGCCTGGGCTGGTTCTGCTGGGACGGATACCGGTGGAAGCGCACCGGAGGGGAGAAGGCCGCACTGTGGGCGGCGGGGGAGATGGCCGAGGAGATGCCGGAGGCCGACCCCCGCGGCGTGTTCAGTAACCGCGAGCTGTACCTCCACAAGAAGCGCACGCTGTCGACCACCGGCATGAAAGCGCTGCTCGTCCAGGCCAAAGCCTCCCCGGACCTGTCCCTGGACCCCGACACCCTCGATGGCGACCCCTACGCCCTGTGCACTCCCGAAGGCGTCGTCGACCTGACCACCGGCAGGCTCCGCAAGCCGGACGCGACGCGGGACTTCCACTCCCGCGCCACCAGCGTCGCCCCCGAAGCCATGCCCACCCCGCGCTGGGACCGCTTCCTCACCGACACCTTCGGCGACGACGCCGAAGGCCGGGAAATGATCGACTTCCTGAACCTGCTCCTCGGCTACTCCGTCACCGGCGACGTCGGGGCCCAGGTCCTGCCCTTCCTCCACGGCCAGGGCAAGAACGGCAAGTCCGTCCTCCTCGACGTGATGATCCAGATCCTGGGCGACTACGCGGACGCCGCCCCGCCCGGCTTCCTCATGGACCGCGGCGCCTTCTCCGAGCACTCCACCGAGCTCACCGAACTCCACGGCCGCCGCCTCATCGTCTGCAGCGAACTCAAACCGAACGACAAGTTCGACGAAGCACGTGTCCGCCTCCTGACCGGCGGCGACAAGATCAAGGCCCGACGCATGCGGCAGGACTACTTCTCCTTCACCCCCACCCACCACCTCTGGCTCCTCGGCAACCACCGCCCCGAGGTCTCCACCGGCGGCTTCGCCTTCTGGCGCCGCATCCGCCTGCTGCCCTTCGAACGCGTTGTCCCCGACGCGCACAAGATTGACAACCTGGCCGTCGAACTCGTCCGCGACGAAGGCCCCGGCATCCTGCACTGGCTCACCGAAGGCGCCCGCCGCTACCTCGCCACCCGCGACCCCCTCACGGGCCCCGACCGGGTCCGTATCGCCACCAGCGCCTACGCCAACACCGAGGACCACATCGGCCGCTTCCTCGCCGAATGCTGCACCCGCGACACCGAGACCCACCCCGACCTCCGCGTCGAGCAGGGCCTCCTCTACAACGCCTACAGCTCCTGGTGCACCGCCGGAGAAGGCATCCGCCCCGCCACCGCACGCACCTTCGCCACCCGGGTCCGGCAGGAACTCGCCCTCGCCTCACCCTCCGACATGATCAAATCCAACGGCAGGAAGTTCTACCCCGCCCTGGCCCTGGTGGCCGAGTAGATGCCGCCCGCCGACGCATCGCCGCACCCATACCCCGGACCCCTCTACGATGAAGGGGCCCACCCCCGCGCGGACGTCCCCGCCGCGCCCCGGGCCGGGACACAACGAAAGCACCGGACGGACCACCACCGGCGCAGCCCCACACAGGAGGGAACGCGGCCATGAGCTCGCTACTGACCGAGAGCGACCTCAGCGACGAAGCCCGCATCGTGTGGCTGGAGAACCCCGACGCCCTCGACTACGTCCGCCAGGCCCTCGACAAGACACCCCGCCGCCGCAACAAACCCCGCTACGCCCGCGACGGCCGGATGATCGGCTACACCGAACTCGACGAGACCGCGGACGCCGACCCCGACAGCGGCCTCTACCGCCGCCGGGTCTTCTTCCTGCTTCCCCACGACCGCGACACCGCCCCCGAAGGCGTCTACCGCCAGGGAGCGCCCGGTGAGGCCGTCGACCCGCGGACCGTCGAGGCCCGCAAGGTCGGAGAGAAGACCCTCCGCTCCCAGCAGGGCGCTGCCGCGTCCGTGTCTTCCGCGAGCCGCTGACACACCGGGCCGCCCGGTGCCGCAGCATCACGGACCGGCGGCGTCAACCCGGCGGTAGCCCGCGCCGGGCCGGATTCTCCGTACGGTGGATCAGCGCCCGCTGCGCGCGTCGCCCAGACCCTGCCACCGCTCCGCGATGTCCGCAGTGGGTGCGGGGAGCCGGAACTGGTCGAGTATCCGCATCACGATGTGGTCCACCATGTCGCTGATACCGCGCGGGATGTCGTAGAAGGCGGGCATGGGCGGGACGATGCGCGCCCCCATCCGGGAGAGGGCGAGCATGTTCTCCAGATGGATCTCGTTCAGCGGTGTCTCCCGCGGTACGAGGACCAGCGGGCGGCGCTCCTTGAGCGTGACATCGGCCGCGCGGGAGATGAGATTGTCGGCGAATCCGTGGCGTACCGCCGCGAGGGTCTTCATGCTGCACGGCACGATGACCATACCGGCGACCGGATAGGAGCCGGAAGAGATCGTGGCGCCCTGCTCACCGAACTTGTGACGCACATCGGCGAGTTCGGCGAACTGCCGGCTGGTGCGGGACGTCTCCACCTCAATGGTGGAGCGGGCCCAGGTGCTCAGGACGAGATGGGTCTCCACCTCCGGCACCTCCCGCAGGACCTCCAGCAGCCGGAGCGCGATCGGGGCCCCGGTGGCGCCGGTGACTCCGACAACGATCCGGATGGGGACGTGTGTGGGGGTGGGGGCTGTCACAGCATGCTCCTGATACGGAAGGGGAGGGGGCGGACCGGCAGGGAGAGAGGCACACAGCGGCCCTCCCTCCCCGCGGTGCGGGCTACAGCGGCAGGACACCCGCCCAGCGCCTGCGCAGGTCCTCGCGGGTCGCGTCGTCGACGCGGTTGGCCGCCGGGTACTGGTCCTTCCACGCGAACGGCTTGGTCGCGTCGATCAGCACGATGCCCATCGACAGGTCGCCGTCCAGGCGCTTGGCGGGCGACAGGCGCGGATCGATCGCGGTGGTGGGTGCGCGCAGCACCTGGAGGGACTCGGACGGGTCGACGCGGGTGAACACCGCCCACAGGACGTGGTTGATGTCGGTGATGTCGATGTCCTCGTCGACCACCACGAAGTACCGCTCCATCCCGCCGGTACGCTTGCGCCCCGCCGCCGCGAGCAGCGCGTGCATGGCGTCGCCCGCGCCGGTCTGCTCGATGGAGACGACCATCATGAGCTGCCGGGCGTACGCCCACACCCCCTTGATGTTCTGCACCCCGGAGGCTTCCAGGTGGTCCCAGGTCACCGACGCCGAGTACAGCGGGACGGCCTGGTCACCGGCCGGAACGGTCGGGAGCATCGGCGGGGCGCCCAGGATGATCGGGTCGTCGCGGTGCAGGATCCGGGTGACCCGGACCACGGTCTCCTGGCCCGAGTGGGTGTAGTAGCCGGTCCACTCCCCGAACGGGCCTTCCAGTACGGACTCCTCCTCGACCGGCGGCAGTTCACCCTCGATGACGATCTCCGCGTACGCCGGGACGGGAAGGTCGCTGCCCGGTGCGTACAGCACCTCGACCCCCTGCCCGCGGAGCCCGCCCGCCAGGTCGTACTCCGACATCCCGGACGGCGCGGCGATCGCCGCAGCGGTCGAGAGGATCGGGTCCTGGCCCACCACCACCGCGATCGGGCAGTTCAGGCCGCGCTGCCAGTACTTCTCGGCGATGGCCTTGGCGTGCCGGTTGCCGAGCATCCAGAGCGAGAGCCGGTCCCGGCCCTGGACACAGGCCCGGTACGTACCGACGTTGACCCAGCCGCTGTCGGGGTCACGGGTGATGACCATGCAGGCGGTACCGATGTAGCGGCCGCCGTCCCCGTCGTGCCACTGCGGCGCGGGGAAGATACCGAGATCCACGTCATCGCCGACCAGGACGTTCTCCAGCACCGGGCCCGTGGCGACCTCCACCGGAGGAATCGGTTCGAGCCGCTTGCTCAGGTCCTTCCACTCCCGCACGATGTCCAGCTTCCCCGTCTCCGGCGGCAGCCCGAGGGCCACCGCCGTACGGGCGGCCGTACCCATGAAGTTGGTGAACACCCGGTACCCCGCCGGGAAGCCGGGGATGTTGTCGAACATCAGGGCGGGGCCTTCCTTCTCCGCCATCAGTTCGGTGATGCCGCCGATGTCCAGGTCCCGGTCCGCGCCGTCGATCCGGAGGACCTCGTCCTTCCCCAGGGTCCCGGTGATGTGGTCGATGTAATGCCGAAGATCACGGAATGCGCTCATGTGCCGTCGGGAGCCGGGCAGCAGGCCCGGATTCTCCCGTCCTCCTCATTCTCGAAGGCGGTCGGCTGCGCCTGAAGCAGTCGGCCGCGAAGCGTGCGGCTCCCGCCCGGGGCTCGCACACCGAGGATTCGCACCGGCCCCGACCGCGGGCAACGAGCAGGCACGCGGATGCCGGTTTTCACGAGATATAGAGTCGGGATACATGGAATCCCTCGATCTGCGGCTGATCCACGCACTGAAGATCGACGGCCGCGCGCCGCTGCGCCGGATCGCTTCGGTGCTGGGTGTCTCCGACCAGCTGGCCGCCCGCCGCTACGCCCGGCTCTGCGAGACGGCCGGGCTCCGCGTCGTGGGACGGCTCAACCCCCGGCCGGTGGGACAGACCGTGTGGGTGCTGCGCCTCCAGTGCGTCCCCAGCGCCTCGCACGGCATCGCCCGCGCACTGGCCGAGCGGGACGACACCCGGTGGGTCCAGCTCGCCTCCGGCGGGACCGAGGTCATCTGCCACCTCGCGGTGCACGGCGACAGGGACCGGGACGCCCTGCTGCTGGACAGGATCCCCGCGAGCCGTCGGGTCACAGCGATCACCGCGCACCGGATGCTGCGGCTGTTCAAGGGCGGCCCGACCACCTGGCACGGCCCCACCTCCGCGCTGAGCCGGGAACAGAGCGACGCCCTCGCCCCCGGGTACCCGCCTCCCGACGCCCGGTCCTCGCCGCTGCGGCTCACGGATCTCGACCAGGTCCTGCTGGCCACGCTGACCCGCGACGGCCGTACGCCGCACGCCCGGCTGGCCGCCGAGGCCCGCTGCCACGAATCGACCGTGCGCCGCCGCATCGCCCATCTGCGTACGGCCGGGGCGCTCTTCTTCGACGTGGACGTCGACGAGAGCACGCTGGGCGACCCGGCGGCCACGGTGATGTGGATGGCCGTGCGGCCCGCACGGCTCGCAGCCGTGGCCGCCGCGCTGGCAGATCACCCGGAAGTGGCGTACGCGGCGGCCACCACGGGGCGTACCAACCTCTTCGCCAAGGTCCTCTGCCCCGACGACGAGTACCTGTACACCTACCTCTCCGAACGCGTCGGAGCCCTTCCCGGCATCGACACGGTCGAGACCGCCCCGGTCATCCGCGTCGTCAAACGCTCGGGCTCCGTCGCCCGCGACCGGGGCCGGCCGGTGGGCGCGAGCGGCGAACGGTGAAGCGCCCAGGGGCATTCACCCTCATGAGTGACGCAACGACCGGTGCCCCGCCCAGGACACCGGTCGGTGAACTCCGCCGGACCGCGGCGGTCAGGACGCCTACGGCCGTCAGGACGCCTGCGGTTCGACGGTGAGCACGATCTTGCCCGTGGTCCGGTCGGTCTCTCCGAGGGCGTGCGCCGCGGCCGCCTCGGCGAGCGGGAAGACGGCCTCGATGTGGGCGCGCAGCGAGCCGGCGTCCACGAGGTCCGCGATCGCCCTCATGCCCGCGTGGTCCGCCTCCACGAGCAGGGTTTCGACGCGGACACCCAGCCCGTCCGCCCGCGCGGCCTCGTCCGGGTCCGTCCCCGGCAGGAGGGAGACGAGGACGCCGCCGGGACGCAGAATGCCGAGCGACCGGGCGCGGGTGTCGCCGGAGAGGGGGTCGAGGACGACATCGATGTCCTGGACGGCTTCGGCGAAGTCGGCGCTGCGGTAGTCGATCACTTCGTCGGCGCCGAGCGAGCGGACGAAGTCGTGCTTGGGAGCGCTGGCGGTGCCGATGACGTACGCGCCGCGGGCCTTGGCGATCTGGACGGCGAGATGACCGACGCCACCGGCGGCCGCGTGGACGAGGACCCGCTGACCGGGGCGGACCCCGGCGGTGTCGATGAGCGCCTGGTACGCGGTGAGGGCGGCGAGCGGGAGGGCCCCGGCCTGGATGTGGTCGATGCCGGTGGGCTTGTGGGCGAAAGCGCGCGCCGGGGCGGTCACGTACTCGGCGTGGGAGCCCACACCGTACGGGTAGGGGAGCATGCCGAAGACCTCGTCGCCGGGCTTGAACAGGGTGACGCCGTAGCCGACGGCTTCGACGACTCCGGAGACGTCCCAACCGAGGACGAGCGGCAACCGGTCGAGGAAGCCGCCGCCGGCCCGGTGCTTCCAGTCGGTGGGATTGACACCGGCCGCGCGGACGGCGACCGAGATCTGGCTCGGTCCGGGGACGGGCTTCGGCAGGCGGACCTCCTTGAGGACGTCGGGGGCGCCGTTGATGTCCTGGCTGATGGCGCGCATGGTGGCGGCGGCCGATGCGGTGTTGTCCGCTGTGCTGTGGCTCATGGGTCCAGCGTGGCGGACCGGCCCGTTGCGTACCATGGCATGATTGCCATCTTTCGACAGGATCCTGCCATGGGACATGTTCACCGCGTCGCCGTCCTCGCACTGGACGGCGTGTACCCGTTCGAACTGGGCATTCCGAGCCGGGTCTTCGGAGCCGCGGACGGCCGGTACGAGGTGGTCACCTGCACCGTCGACGGACGCCCGGTGCGTACGAACTCCGATTTCTCGGTCCATGTCGAGCACGGCCCGGAGGTGCTGGCCACGGCCGACACCGTCGTGATCCCACCGTTCGACACCTCACTCATCACGCGGGAGGTGCCACCGGCCCTCGCCGCAGCCCTGGCCTCCGTTCCGACGGGCGCGCGCGTCGTGTCGATCTGCACCGCCGCCTTCCTCCTCGCGGCCGCCGGACTGCTCGACGGCCGCCCGGCCACCACGCACTGGGCGCTCGCCCGCGTCTTCCAGCAGTGGTTCCCGCACATCGCGCTCGATCCGGACGTGCTCTTCGTCGACGACGGAGACGTGCTGACATCGGCGGGCGCCGCCTCAGGGGTCGACGTCTGCCTGCACCTCGTACGCAAGGACCACGGCACCGAGATCGCCAACCGTGTCGCGCGCGCCTGCGTCGTACCGCCGTGGCGGGACGGCGGGCAGGCGCAGTACATCGAGCAGCCGGTGCCCGAGACCTCGGCAAACGGAACCGCGGCCACCCGCCAGTGGGCGCTGGAGAACCTGCGCGAGCCGCTGACCCTGGCCGAACTCGCCGGCCACGCCCGCATGAGCCTGCGGACCTTCGCCCGCCGCTTCGGCGAGGAGGTGGGCGTGAGTCCGGGGCGGTGGCTGATCCAGCAGCGCGTCGCCAGGGCACGCCACCTGCTGGAAGCCACGGACTCTCCGGTGGACGACATCGCCGCCCAGGTCGGCTTCGGTACGGGTACGTCGCTGCGCCAGCACCTGCACACGGCCATCGGCGTGACCCCGCTCGCCTACCGGCGCACCTTCCGGGGCGTACCGGCGGACATCCACTGAGACCGAGCGGGGAGGGAACACCCGCTCGCGGCCCCGCTCATGATGATGTGTGAGGTAATCGCGGCTCCGGCCACTCCCGGCTAGGTTCGGTCACCGCTCATGTTTCCCGGAACCGAGGAGCCCGACCGTGCCCGCTTTCGGCTTCGCCCATCTCCGCAGCCGCCGTCATCACTCCGACATCATCGAGTACCTGGAGCGCATCCAGGCAACCCTCGACCCCTTCGAGGGCCGCTTCGTCATCCACGGCCCGCCGACCGAAGTGCTGGAGGGGAACTGGCCCGGCACCATGGTGCTGATCGAGTTCCCCGGCCTGGATGTGGCCCGCGCCTGGTACGACTCCCCGGCGTACCAGGAGATCCTGTCGCTGCGCAGCGACCACATCGAGGGAGACCTCCTGCTGATCGACGGCGTCGGTCCGGGCTACGACCCGGCCGACCGCGCCCGCAGCCTGCGCGCCCAGGCCGAACAGGCGGGGGAGCGGGACTCGTAGGGCCGAAACCGCAGGAGGAGCGCCGGGGAGCGCCGGGGAGCGCCGCCCTACCGGGAGGCCACGCCCATGACGTCGGCGCGCGACGCGCTCTGCTCCGGCAGCACGCCGTTGTGCGGTGCCGTGTCATATCCCGTGCCGTTCTTCTCGGGCAGCACGTACGGCGCGTCCTTCAGCGACCGGCCGGTGAAATAGCGCAGTGCCAGGTCCGCCACGTCATGGGCCCGTTCCAGCACGACCCAGTGGTCCGAGTCGCGCACCTGAAGGAACGTGCCGTGCTCGATCGTCGAGGCGAAGGCCCGCTGCTCGTCCACGGGGGTGAGATTGTCGTGCTCGCCGCTGAACACCAGCGTCGGCACCCCGTCGAGCCCACCCTCCAGGGAGGGGACCGCCGTGCTGAGCGCGCGTTCCAGGGAGGCCTGGGCATGCGGCGTGCGGGAGTACGTCTGGTACACGGCCCGCTTCACATACCGGTAGGCGAGGTGCCGGTGGAGCACGGGAAGGGCGGGGTCCCTGCACAGCATGGACTCGGCGAACAACGCCGCGAATTCGTGGAGACGGCCCGCCTCCAACTCGTCGGACAGTTCCTGGAGGCGGGCGTACTGGGCGTCGGAGAGCGAAGTCGGTACGCCGCCGAGGACCAGCCGGGAGACCAGCCGGGGGCGGCGCTGCGCACACAGGTAGGCGATGACCGCTCCGAAGGAGTAGCCGAACAGATTGACGCGGTCCACGCCGAGGTCGTCGATGATCTGCTCGGTCGCCCGGCAGAGCAGCGGGAGCGCGTCGTGCGCGGCCAGCGGGTCGGCGCTGCCGGTGCCGGGGAGGTCGGCGGTGATCACATCCGTCACCGCGCCGAGCCGGTCCTCGATCTGGGGCCACCCGTACATCCCCTGCAACGCGCCGCCCAGGACGAGTACCGGGTCGGTCCGGGTACGGGGCCCGGGGACCAGCCGGTAGGAGTAGGACAGGCCGTCCACGGTCAGGGTACGGACGATTTCTTCGGGCATGGCTTCCTCATGTTGATGGCCCGCGCCGGGCGGAGCGGCGGCGGTCTCAGGGCGGCGGCGGATCATGCCCGCGTGAGCACCAGGGCGGCGGCGAACCCGCCGAACCCCATCGACGACTTCACCGCGCAGTCCAGACGGGCAGGCCGGGCCTCCTTGGCCACCACCTCGACCGGGACGGCGGGGTCCAGGGATGTGAGGTTCGCGGTGGGCGGGACGAGCTGATGATGCAGCGCCAGCACGGTCAGGGCGGACTCGATCCCTCCGGAGGCGCCGAGAGTGTGTCCGGTCATCGCCTTGGTGGACGTGACCAGCGGACGCTGTCCGCACACCCGGGCGATGACGGCGCTCTCCACGAGGTCATTGAGGACCGTCCCGGTGCCGTGGGCGTTGACGTGGTCGACGTCGGAGCCGGTCAGACCCGCATCCGCGAGCGCGGCACGCAACGCCCGTTCCAGACCTGCCCCGTCGGGGTCCGGCGCGACGGTCGCGTCGGGGTCGGTGGCCGCCCCGTAGCCGGTGAGCTCGGCCAGGACGGTGGCGCCGCGCGCACGGGCGTGCTCGGGGCGCTCCAGAACCAGCAGACCGGCGCCCTCGCCGAGGACGAAACCGTCGCGGTCGGCGTCGAAGGGGCGGCATGCGGCCGTCGGGTCGTCCCGGCGGGTGGACAGGGCTTTGAGCTGATTGGCACCGGCCACCAGCAGCCGGCTCGCCGCGGACTCCGCACCGCCCGCGATGACGATGTCGCAGGCCCCGGACCGCAGCAACTGGTGTGCTGTGCCCAGCGCGTGCGTGCCCGAGGCACAGGCCGTGGAGATCGCGAAGCTGGGCCCGCCCGCCCCGAGATCGCGGCACACGCTGTCGGCCGCCCCACTGACAGGCGTGAGCAGCCCCACCTTGGGGGAAACCCGCCGGGCCCCGCGCTCGCCGAGCACGGCGATCTGTTCGTCGTAGAAAGGCACACCGCCGTGGCCCGACCCGATGACCACCGCGACCCGGTCGCCGTCCCACACACGGTGGTCCAGCCCCGCCGCCGAAACGGCCTCGCGTGCCGCGACCACCGCCAGCTGGGAGAAACGGTCCATCAGCCGGGATGTGGCGACCCCGAGCAGCGCTGCGGAGTCGAACCCGCCGACGGTATAGGCGAAGTCGCAGGCCATCCCCACCAGCGCCGGGTGCGGGCCCACTCCCGACGGTGTGGTGGAGTGCGTGATGTGGTGCCACGTCCGCCCGGCACCGATTCCGGCCGCCGTGACCAGGCCCACGCCGGTCACCGCCGCCGCGAACCGTGCGCCGCGCGCCGTCTTCACAGGGCCGCCTTGAGGCCCACGAGATCGATGAGTTGGGCGACGGTGTGCCGAGAGGTCAGATGCACGTCGTCCAGGTCGATACCCATCCGGTCCTCGATGATCACCCGCAGCTCCTCCAGGGCCAGCGAGTCCAGACGCAGCTGATGCAGCGGAGTGTCCGCGGGAACCGCCTGTGAGTCGACGCCGAAGTTCTGGGTCAGTACGTCTCGGACGTGTTGCGCGGCGCCCACGGGTCCTCCTTCAACAGTGGTGCCCGACCACCGTTTGGCAGGCCCTGTTGCTGAACGCCGGAACCGGCGAGCGGTTACGCTCCCGGCGACCCGCACCGGGCCGCTCGCACACCAGAACGAAGCACCGGGCGATTCCGTCGACGGCCAACGGGGGTGTACATGCGGCCGGGACTTGATGGACTGGGCGGATGAAGATCCTGTCGCCTCGTGTCCTGCGGGCCCTCGAAGGGTTCAATGCCGCTTATCCCTGGGACCACAACGCCCACTTCCACCGCTGGATCCTGCGGCAGCTGCCCGGACGCTTCGACCACGCCCTGGACATCGGCTCCGGCAGTGGCGACCTCGCAAGACTCCTGGCCGGACGTGGCGCCGCCGTGAAGGCGGTCGATTCCGATCCGGTGATCACCGCCCAGGCCCGGAAGCTGACTCCCGCCGCGCTTCCTGTGACCTACACCGTGGCGGACGCCGTAGCCGAGTTCCCCTCCGGCTCCTACGACGTCATCACCTGCGTCGCCACCCTCCACCATCTGCCGTTCGCCCAGGCGCTCACCTGTTTCCGCCGTCATCTGGCGCCGGGAGGAGTCCTGGTGGTCGTCGGCCTGTCCCGCGCCCGGACGCCTGTGGACCACCTGCTCGGTGTCGCGTCCATTCCGGCCAACGCGGCCATGGGCTGGCTCAAGAACAAAGGCCGCCCCTCGCCCCGTCCTGTCTCCATGACGGCGCCTGTCCGCCCGGCGGACACGACCTTTGACGACATCGTCTGCGAAACCGGAAACATCCTCCCCGGCGCGCGACTGCGACGACGGCTGTTCTGGCGCTACACGCTCGTGTGGGACCAGCCCGAGCAGCATGGGACCTCTGGTCACGAGGACGATTGATCACAGGGGCGATACGGGAGGCGGGCCAGGGTTTCTACGAAGGCAGTTCGTACGGGGCGGGGTTGAGGACGGGCTCCTCGGCCCGGGGGCGATTCTCCGGTCCCTGATCAGGAGACGGCTTTGAGCACCTGACGGCGTTTCTGGTCGTCCCTCTCCCGCCGCTTGACGGCGAGCTGGTCCTGGTAGGCGGCCGCTGCGTTCTTGTAGCGGTCGATGAAGTCGGGGAGGTTCAGCCGTTGTTGCTTGGGCATCTCCCTGACTGCGGCGACGGCGTCCTCGGGGGTGAGGTAGGCAGCGAGCATGGCGTTGATCTGGTAGATCCCGGCGCGCTGTTTCTTCACCAGCTGGGCCAAGTCCAGGTCTCGCATAGCGGCGTTCACCGCGGGACGGCTCAGTTTGAGCATCTTGGCGATGGTGCTCTGGTCGATCTCGATGCGTCCGCCGGGCTCGCTGTGCGCGCGGAGCTTGAGCAGCACGCGGTAGGCCGCGGGTAGCAGGTCCAGATCGGCGACGATGCCTTCGGCGTTGACTGGCGGCGAAATGCAGACTCACTGGTCAGTCTTCCTCTCTTGCCGCTGCGCGCGGTCCTTGCGGCACTGGGTTCGTTGTTCCACCCAGTCGGTCCGCAGCCTGTTGTTCTCCTCGCGCATCTTCTCCGAGGAGGGGAAGCGCACCAAGTCGGGGAGGCTCCGGTCCGATCGGATCTTCGAGATGGTGGTGTGCTGGTCGACCTTGACGTACTCGGCCGGGGTGGTTTCGGTGCCGGGGATGAACTCGGCGACAGAGGGGGCACATGTCGTTTCGTGGGGGTGTAGTTGAGGGGCCGGTTTCGTTTTTTGCTGGGGTTATCC
>NZ_LWLE01000029.1 GCF_001905125.1 Streptomyces sp. TSRI0281
GGCGCTGTCACGTTGTTGAGTGTGTGAGTGTCTGATGGCGTGTCGGGTGTGGTGGGGCCGGGTTCCGGTCCTGTGCTCAGGCCGCGGTGGGCAGGGCGGTGGCGCCGGTGACCTGGTCCCAGATGGTGAAGCGGATGGTCATCTCGGCGCGGTAGTGGGATGTGGTCATCAGGTGGCGGCGGGGCCGGAAGTGGGGTGAGATGCCGCTGAACGCGGCCAGGAACCGCTGGGCTGCGCCGACGCTGCGGAAGCCCTTCATCGCGCGTTCGCGTTGCCGGGTCGGCTGGTGGCTGTTCTCGGCCCGGTTGTTGAGGCCTTTGTGGGAGCGGTGTTCCACGGAGGGCATGACCTCGCGGTGGGCCGCGCCGTAGGAGCGGAGCTTGTCCGTGATGATCACCCTCGGCACGGCCCCGATTCCTTTGAGGAGCCTGCGGAAGAAGCGCCTGGCCGCGGCCTTGTCCCTTCGGCCCTGGACCAGGATGTCGAGCACGGTGCCGTCGGCGTCGACGGCCCGCCACAGGTACTTCCGCTCCCCGTTGATCTTCACGAACACCTCGTCCAGATGCCATTTATCCCCCGGCCGCGGCTGGCGGCGGCGCAGTCCGTTCGCATAGGCCTGCCCGAACTTCATACACCAGCGGCGGACGGTCTCGTGGGAGAGGATCACACCGCGCTGGAGCATCAGTTCCTCCACCTCACGGAACGACAGCGGGAAGCGGAAGTACAGCCACACGCAATGGGAGATCACCTCGACCGGGTACCGGTGTCCCCTGTACGACGGCGGCGCTGACGACACGAGCGAACCCCTCCCCGGCACGACCAACTCCAAGATCATCCCACCCGGTCAACCAACGTGACAGTGCCCGTGGATGTCCTGCTGGGTGATGGCGGTCAGGGTGGTGGTGTGTTCGCTCCACATGCGCACGATGGGTGCGGCCTGCCAGAGGTAGCCGCGGATGGTGGCGGTGGGCAGGGGCTGGTGGCGGCGGCGTCCTTCGCCTTTGAGGACAGTGACCCAGTGCTGGAGTTCGGTGCGCAGGGGGTCGGGGAAGGTGGCGGTGAGCCGGTTGATGGCGGCCTGGTCGTGATCGACGGTGGGTGCGGGCACGAGGTGCCCGAGCTGGGTGAGGAATCCGATGACTCGTTGGGCGCTGATGTTCGGATCGAGACGGGCCAGGTCCCGCAGGTCGGCTTCGTGGACGGGCGCCGCGGCGCCGAGGTGGGCCAGCACGATCCGCAGCGCGCGCAACGCTGCGGTGTGACCGTGGGGGTTGGGGTCGGTGACGCGGAGTTGGGCGCGGCAGAACCGGGTGAAGCCATCCAGTAGCTGTTCCTCGTCGGGAGTCAGGGCCGGTAGTTCGTCCGAGGTGAGCGAGGCGAGCCTGCTCGAGTCGCGCATTGCCGGGAACAAGGTGCCCTGCTGGGGGTCGACGAGATGCTCGGAGACTGGTCGGGGTGCCGGTCTGCGCCGGGCGCGTTCCCGGGCCCGGGTGCGGTGCGTGGTGGCGGTGGTGTCGTAGCCGAGGAAGCGGGCGGGGTGCTTGAGCTGGGTGACGGGCCGCTTGCCCAGGGCAAGCTGGAGCTGGGTGTGCCCCGGGGTGTCGGGGCCGTGTTCGCGGACGTGGATCAGGCAGCCCCGGCACAGGCCGGCCACCGTGGACAACGGCAGGGTGCGCGTGCAGCGGGCGCAGCCGGCCACGGGGTAGCGGATCGGCTCGTGTTTCCAGCTCTCGCAGCCCCGGCACAGCCCCTTGGTGACGCCCCAGCAGCCGCAGCTGCGCGTCGGCCACCGGTTTTTGGGCTGGGACCGCGGCATGAGCAGGCCGGCGCGGCGCAGGACTTCGACGGCGCCGCCGGTCCCGTTCTTGGGAAGCTGGTCGAAGTACTCCTCGGCAACGAGCCGGGCGCCGTCGGCATCCCGCATCGACAAGGCCGCTCGCACCAGCCTCAGTACCATCCGCCGCCAGGAGTCACTCACCCGGCGCTCGCCGGCAATCTCGGCTGCCAGGGCGGCGAGCGGGGGCCACTCCGGCCAGGTCCGGTCCCGGATCCGGGTCAGGTGAAGAGCATCGACCGTCCGCTGTGCGGGGAGGAGGACCCCCTGCCCGGGCACGGCGGCAGGGATTACGGTCTGATCGTCCAGATGCGGCCTTGCCCGGTGTCCGGCCTTCACGTTCCGCCGCTGGCTGCGCGGCCGTACGCCGCCGCGGGACAACGGCAGGGCGAGGCCGAGCCAGCCGACGGACACGTGAACCATCAGCTGGATGTCCTCCGGCCCGAGCGCATCATCGAAGTCCGGGGCACGCCCCTGCGACCGCAGGGTGATCAGGCATAGGCGGCACAGCCCGTCGATACTCACCCGCTGCCGGTGCCGGCACAGCCTGCACTCCGCCGACGGCCCGGCGGCGGGCTGCCACTCCTTGCAGCCACCGCACACGTCACGGGCGAACACACCCCAGGTCAGGCACTCGCGGCACTGTCGCGTCCGCTCCACGTCAGCCTCAGTTCGGCGGAAGCAGGCGGCGCGGCCCATCGCGCCGAGGTACCGGGCGCACCGGCCCGGGCCTGGCCCTGGGCACCTCACCCGCCGCCAGCGACTGCGGCTGCTCTTCAGAGGCTTCGGCGACGGCGACCGGCTCGGCCTGCATCAGGTCAGCGACCGTGCACTGCAGTGCCTGGCAGATCATGTCCAGATCCTCCAGGCGGACCGTCACCGGCGTCCCGCCCCACAGCGCCGAGGTCTTGCTCAGCGACGGGTTGAACCCCACTGCCTTGAACGCGGCCAGCAGTTGCACCGGACGCCAGATGTCCCGCTGGGCCGCCACCATGCGCAGATTCCACTTCACCGAAGGTTCCCCTGGTCCAGGAGCAGCCGTTGGGCGGCCCGCTCGGAAGCGTCACGGCCCGCCGCCTCGGGGTCCGCATGTACGGACGCGAGGTACCGGACCGTCCAGGCCGATCGCCACGACCAGGTGCACAAGCCCGCGAACTCCGCCGACCTCTCCGGCACGTCTTCACCGGCCTCCAGCGCCGCGCGCACCACCGTGGGACGGACCGCACCCCGGTAGGGCCGCGCCGCCAGCACCTCCCCGACCGCTGCATACAGAGCGTCCTGCGCCTGCTCACCGGCCCTGGCGGGGCCCCGCGAAACCTCCAGCACCTGTGGCGGCCGCCGGTCCGGTCCGTTTCGGGGCCGTGGCCCCGCCGCTCGGATGAGGGCTTTCCTCGCGGGAGCGCCGCCGTTGGGGCGCCGGTTGGGCGGCCAGGGTGCGCACGCCAGCAAGGTGAACGTGATGCCGACCGCTCTGTCTGCCCCGGTTGCGGAACGGCGTTCACCGACAACCGCTGGCGCGCCGCCGACCCGGGCAGCCGGTGCGGCGACCTGGAGGTACGCGAACCCCTCTGCCGAACCACTCACCTGCGGCGTTCGCCCTGTTGTGTCCCGCGTCCTGTTCTTCTGTCTGGCGCACGGCTTTTCACTCCTCGGCTCTGATTGCCAGTCTGCCCCTGCCCGTGTGCTTGTGAGTGAGGAACACGTGGTGGTGCGTTGTCTGTTGCTGCAGCTCTGGTGACGGTGTGTGTTGCTTCGGAGGCGCTGAGGAGGTTCCGGCATGGGGTTCTGTTGCCGGGGCGGGTGGTCTGGTCCGGGCGGGGGTGGTGTGGTCGTGGGTATGTTGCCTGGTTCGCGTTGGGCAACTTGACGTTTGGGCGGTGCGCAAGGCTCTGTCGATGGGCGGGTTGGTGGCGGGCGGGTAACTGGCCTGGTACTGCTCGTAGTTACCGAATGATTGCGACCGAACGGTCTGTTCTCGGATATGTGGATTGATCGGACTTCGTCCTCCTGGGGTCTTGCTTTCGTGGTGCAACTTTCTTTGATGGTGACTCAGGTCACTCTTGACTGGTCTGGATCATGCCCTGATATTTGGCTGACTTTCGTGAAGGCTTTGTGATCGATGGGGCGGGACTGTGAGTGGTGGGGTGTGGCGTCGAGTGCGTCACCGTGTGTGCGCGCTGGCTGTCGCGTCCACGATGGTGGGCGGGATTCCTGCCCTGGCCTGGCAGGCCGCGGCAGTGCCCGCAGCCGCTGAGAGTGTTTCCTCGGTTTCTGGCTCGGCGGAGGCTCGGGCTTCCGCCGAGGCGGTTGAGTCGGGTGAACGTGTTGAGGTCGTGGAGGAACGCACCGAACGGGAGACGGTGTTCGCGAACCCGGACGGAACGACCTTCACCTTGGACAAGGCGATCAGTCCGGTGCGGGTCGCTCTGCCGGACGGTGGGTGGACGAGTCCGGATGCCACTCTTGTGAAGAAATCCGACGGGTCGGTCGGTCCGAAGGCCGCTGCGGTGGATCTGTCGTTCTCGCCCGGAGGCAGTGGAGCGGGTCTGGTCACGATCGCTGAGGGAACACAGTCGGTGTCCCTGGGCTGGCCGGGCACTCTGCCCGCTCCTCGTCTGGAGGGCGAGCGTGCCGTTTATGAGGACGTGCTGCCGGATGTGAATCTGATCCTGACCGCGACGGTGGAGGGCTTCCGCCAGGTGCTGGAGGTCGAGACTCCGGAAGCGGCCGCGAACCCTGCCCTGGCGAGCATCGAGTACCAGCTGGGAGCCGAGAATCTCACGGTGCGGGCGGGCGCCGGCGGGGGCGTGGACGCGCTGGACGGCAATGGACAGACCGTGTTCCGCTCTCCGGCCGCGCAGATGTGGAACTCCGCCGGTGAGAACACCACCCCTGCGGCGGCTCGGCAGTCGCTGTACCTCGCCGAGCCTGCGGAGGCTGGCGCGTCCGAGCCGGTACCGGCAGGCCCGCCCGGGGAGGGTGACCCGCTGGCCGGTCCCGGAGCGGGGGACAAGTCCTCGGTCCTGGACATTGCGGTCGCGGAAGGATCGGTAACCGTCAAGCCCGACACGGACCTCATTGAGGCAACGAGCAGGGCGGACTTCCCTCTCTACATCGATCCGCCGGTCGGTCTGGACGATTCCGAGCGCACCGTGCTGTCCTCGGACGGCGATGTGTTCTGGGACTTCTCCGGTGGCGAGAACGGCATGAGCGTCGGGAAGTGCGGGTCCGCGGTGATCGGCGGGGTCTCCTACTACTGCGGTAACGGCTATGTGAACCGCATGTACTTCGAATTCGCCCCAGGGAATCTGAAGGGCAAGCACGTTCTGGACGCCACGTTCAGCGTGACGGAAACCTGGTCGTTCTCCTGCGACGAGCGATGGGTCGATCTGGAGCGCACCAGTAATATCTCCTCGTCGTCGCGGTGGCCGGGGCCGAAGAAGCTGGACCAGATGGGCGACCGGAATGTCTCAGCCGGGCGGGGCGACAACTGTAAACCGTCACAGCCGCGTGCCCCGATCGAGTTCCACGACTATGCGCCGGAGCCGGACGAGAACCTGACGCCCACTGTCCGCAGTTTCGCGGAGGGGAAGTTTCCCCGTCTGACGTTGATGCTGATGGCCAAGGACGAGTCGGACACCATCGCGTGGAAGCGGTTCGACGACGATGCGGTCCTGAGCGTCACCTACGTCGGCAAGCCGGCCAAGCCCAGTGCCATCGGTCTCGTCACCGGAAACACCTCGGTGTGCAAGACCGTCGAGTCCGCCCCGGCGATTGCCACGGACCCCACCCCTGCCCTGACCGCTACAGCCCAGACCGAGGCGGGCGGTGAGTCGGGAGCCGCACTGCGGGTCGTCATGGCACTGGACAAGAAGACCGGTACCACTTGGACCAAGGCCATCGGTGACATCGTGGCGCCGTCCAGTCCGGTGGGTGACAACGTCAAGATCACCGCGTCACCCAGCACGAACCTGGAGGAGAACGCTCTCTACCGCTACCGGTCCTGGACCCGGTCGTACTACGGCAGCGAGCATTTGGCGGGGCCGTCGAACGGCTCGACGACCGGATGGTGCTACTTCAAGGTCGACAGCACAGCTCCCAAGCCTCCGACCATCACCTTCAAACCCGGCAACCCGTATTCGCTGTGCACCGCGAACGACTGTGTCCCCGGAGGAAAGCCCGGCCAGAGAGGAACATTCACCCTCGGCCCGGCCGCCGGTGACGTCAACACGGCCTACCGGTACAAGCTGTCCACGGACACGGCCTGGTCCAGCTACCTGCCCGGGGCAACGCTGGACATCAACGCGGTACCGCCCACGTCCGGCACCATCGTCCTGGAAGCCGAAGCGAAGGACAGCTATGGCCCCGGCGAGGGCAATGCAGTCGAGTTCGTCGTCAAGGAAGGCGACGGGCCGGTCGGCCGCTGGAACTTCAGCGAACCCTCCGGGGACGCGGTCGACTCCTCCACCACCGACCCCAGCCTGCGGGACAACGCGGCACTGACCGGCGGAGCCACCCGCATCAATCAGGGGCGCCGAGGCGAAGTCACCGTCACCCCGGCCACAGACACCGCCCCCGCGGTCAGGACCACGGACAGCGGGCTCAAGCTGAACGGCACCACCGGCTACGCAGCCACCACCGGCCCGGTCATCGACACCCGGGCTTCCTACACAGTCGCCGCATGGGTCCGCCTGGACGACATCGCCAGCCCCACTTCCACCGTCCTGAGCCAGGACGGCACCAACCGAAGCCCGTTCCTTCTCAGCTACGAATCCACCATCAAGAAGTGGTCCTTCCGCGAGGCCAGCACCGACGCTCCCGCAGGGACGCCGTGGACCTACCAGAAAGTGGCCTCCAAGAACCCCGCAACCCCCAAGGTATGGACCCACCTGGCCGGAGTCTTCGACGCGACCGCCGGCACCATCAGCCTCTACGTCAACGGAGAGCTGCAGGGCAGCACCCCGTTCACAACACCGTGGGCTGCGAACGGCCCGCTCCAGATCGGACGTGTCCACTGGTCCGGCACACACACTGACTACTTCCCCGGTGTCATCGACGAAGCGGCGGTCTGGCAGGTGGCACTGACCAAGGAACAGATCGCGCAGGAGAGCTCGCTGCTCGACGCGTACAAGAAGCCTTCCGTCGAGCTCGTTGCCGCGTGGAAGCCCGCAGGCGCTCAGGGCACGTCACTCAGTGACACCGTCTCGGGCTACAGCCCGTCCCTCGCCCTGTCCTCGGGGGCATCCCTCGCCGATGACGAACTGGTCCTGAACGGCACCACGGGCGCCGCAACCACACCCGGGCCGTTGGTGGACGACTCCGGTTCGTTCACGGTGACCACAGAGGCGGTCGTCGACGAGGCGAAGATCCTGGCGAAACCGGATCACTACAAGGCGCAGATTCTTGGGCAGCGCACGGCGACCGGTTCGTCGTGGAGCCTGTGGTTCGAGAAGACCGAAAGCCGGCAGGAACCCGAGTACGACGAGAACGGCGACCGAGTCCTCGACGAGAACGGTCTGCCCGTATCGAAGCCCGTTGCGGTGGGCCGCTGGAACTTCGGCCGCCTCACCGCGGACGGCACCGGAGTATCCGTCGAGAGCAAGGACGAGGCCGTCCTGGACTCCGAGGCCCGCATCACCGGTGTGTACAACGCCCAGGACCGAACGATCCAGCTCTACGTCACCTCGGACCGCCAGACCAGCGACGACGTGCAGTACACCGCCGAGGTCGGCACCGGCGAGCTCTCTGTCGGCAAGGGATACCTCGGCGCCTGGGGCAACTACCTTCCCGGCCGGCTCACCGACATCCGGCTCTGGTCAGGAGCGCTCAGCGACGGCACACAGGTCGCCGACGTCGTCGGCACCTGAACCCCACCGCCCCGGCGCTTCGCCACCGGCGGGGCCGGCCATCACCGCCGGCCCCGCCCCGCCCTGCCCCACGCCGCTTTGCGCCACCGCCACCCTGCTGCGCTGCCCGAACCACTGGCGGTCGGCCGTTCCCGGAGAGAAGACGTGTCCGTGTCCAGATGGTTCCCCTCATTCGTGAAGCGACGCAGCAGACGACGCCCCACCCCAGTTGCCGGGGCGTTTCGGATACCCGTGGTCGGAGTGCTGGCCCTCGCACTGTCCGTGCCCGCGGCGCTGACGCCGGTGGCTGTCGCCGCGGACCCTCTGGGCCGGCCCGGCCTCCCCGCTCCCCGGGTCAGCAAGGTGAAGACGGTCAACGCCCTGGGGGCGAAAGAAGACCGTGAACGGGTGGCCAAGAACAAGGCTGCCAACAGCAGGCAGGCCGCCCAGGCACGCAGCCGGCATGCCACCCACTGGCCGAAGGCATCCACCAGAACAGAGAAGATCGACGGCACACCCGGTCGGGCCACCGTATCCGTCACCACACCGCCCCGTGCCAAGGCCAAGGCACGCAACGCACAGCAGGCCGGCGCTGCCACCGGTTCCGCCACGGTCCGCGTGCTCGACCAGAAGACTTCCCGCAGGGCGGGCATCACCGGCGTGGTGTTCACCGCCGCCGCAGAGTCCCCGGGCGCCGCCGGCATCACCATCGACTACGAGAAGTTCGCCGACGCCATCGGCGGAAACTGGGGCGCCCGCCTGGGCCTGGTGTCCCTGCCCGCGTGCGCGCTGACCAGCCCGCAGAAACCGCAGTGCCGCACCCAGACCCCCGTCACCCACCGTAACAACGGCGCAGCGCAGACTGTCTCCGCCCAGGTCAGCCTCCCCGCCGTCACCACTACGGACACCACAGCGTCTGCCGGCGTGTTCGCCGTGACGGCGACCTCACAGACGGCGGCTTCCGGCGCGGGCGACTACAAGGCCACCCCGCTGGCGGCTTCCTCCGCCTGGGAAGCCGGCGGCTCGTCCGGCTCCTTCACCTGGTCCTATCCGGTCACTGTGCCACCGGCGGCTGCCGGTCCTTCACCGTTGCTGTCGCTGTCCTACGACTCGGGCAGCACGGATGGCCGGACCTCGAACACGAACAACCAGGGTTCCATGGCGGGTGAGGGATTCGACCTCACCTCCTCCTACATTGAGCGCAAATACGGATCGTGCGAGGACGACGGCCAGGCCGACAAGTCCGACCAGTGCTGGAAGTACGAGAACGCCTCCCTCGTCCTGAACGGCAAGGCCACCGAACTCGTCAAGGACGACACCACCGGTGTGTGGCATCTCAAGAATGACGATGCTTCCCAGGTCACCCACGAGACCGGAGCAGACAACAATGACGACGGCGACGACATCGTCGCAGGCAAGGGCGACGGAAAGGGCGAGTACTGGAAGGTCGTCACCGGTGACGGCACCACGTACACCTTCGGCCTGAACAAACTTCCCGGGGCGGGCACCGAACGCACCAACTCCGTCTGGACCGTCCCCGTCTTCGGAGACGACTCCGGAGAGCCCGGATACTCCTCCGGCACTGGTTACTCCGGCCGCGCCAAGACACAGGCATGGCGCTGGAACCTCGACCTTGTCACCGATGTCCACGGCAACGCATCCACGTACTGGTACAAAGCGGAATCGAACCACTACGCCAAGAACGGCGACAAAACCGAGCTCGCCTCCTACACCCGCGGCGGCTACCTCGAAGAAATCAAGTACGGACAGCGCTCCAACACCCTGTTCACCGGCAACCCCTCCGGCAAGGTCGAGTTCACCTACAAGGAACGGTGCACCGCCGCCGACTGCCCTTCACTGACCGAAGACACCGCCGAAAAGTGGCCCGACGTCCCCTTCGACGCCATCTGCAGCGCCGATGAGACCGAATGCCTGCCCAAGGGACCGACTTTCTTCACCCGCAAGATGCTCACCGGCATCAACACGAGCGTCTGGTCCACGGCCGCCGAGCCCGACGCGTACAAGCCGGTCGACACCTACGCCCTGAGCTACCAGTTCCTGGACGGCGGGGACATCGGCAACCCCTCCGACAAAACCCTGACCCTCAAGTCGCTCCAGCGCACCGGGAAGAACGGCGGCACCATCGTCGTACCGCCGGTGGAGTTCGGCTACCACATGCGGCCCAACCGCGTCGACGCCACCGACAACATCCTCCCGCTGACCCGCCCCCGCATCAACACCATCACCACCGAGACCGGCGCCATCACCACCGTCACCCTGTCCGACCCCCAGTGCGTACGCGGCAGCAAGATGCCCACGGCCGAGGACGACAACAACCTCTCCTGCTACCCCGTCTACTGGCCCGTCAACGGCGGCGACCCACAGCTCGACTGGTTCCACAAGTACAACGTCACCTCCGTATCCACCTCGGACCCGGCCGGCCAGAACGAAGCGGTCGAGAACTTCTACACCTACGAGAACCCCGGCTGGCACTACAACAACGACCCCTTCACACCGGCGGACGAGCGGACCTGGTCCAATTGGCGCGGCTACCGGAAGGTCACCACCTACACCGGCGACACCGCCCACCCCCAGTCCAAGACCGTCCGCCAGTACATGCAGGGCATGCACGGCGACAAACGCCTAGACAGCACCACCACCCGCACTGCCGCCATCCCCGGGATCGACATCGCGGGCCTGGACGTATCGGACGCCACCGACCACAACCAACTGGCAGGGTTCCTGCGCCAGGAACTCACCTACAACGGGACCCAGCCCGTAACCGTCGCGGTCAACAACATCTGGAACAAGGAAACAGCCAGCCAGCAGCGCTCGTACGCCAACACCAAGGCGCACTTCGTCCGTACCGCACGTTCCTACGCCTACACCTACCTCCCCGTCAGCAACACCTGGCGCCGCAGCTACACCTCACACACCTACGACCCCACCTACGGCATGGTCACCCAGACCGAAGCCGTAGGAGACCAGAGCAAAACAGGTGACGAAACCTGCACCCGCACCTGGTACGCCCGCAACCCCGACAAGGGCCTCACCAGCTTCGTCTCCCGTACCCGAACCATCGGATCCGCCTGCCTGGACACAGCCGGAGCCGTCATCACCGACGACAAACTGAACCTCCCCGCGAACACCGACAGCCGCGGAGACGTACTCTCCGACACCGCCGTCGTCTACGACAACCCCACCGCCACCGGCTGGACCGCTTCCCAGACCCCGACACTCGGCCTCGCCACCTGGACCGGCAGAGCCAAGGCCTACCCGGCCGCCGCCGGAACCAGCGACCGCCACCCACCCGTCAACGGCGGCTGGCAAATGGTCACCAAGACCACCTACGACACGGCGACCGCAAAACTGGGACGCCCCCTGACTGTCGAGGACGCCAAAAAAAACGTCACGTCCTCCACTTACTACCCGGCCGCGTCCGGCCCCCTCACCACCATGGTGGTCGCCTCCCCCAAACTCGCCTCCAACGGCCAGATCCACAAGAACTACACCTACATCGACCCGGCACGCGGATCCATCACCGGCACCACCGACGCCGCCGCCAAGGACACCGCGAACGCCTACGACGCACTCGGCCGCATCACCGACACCTGGGCACCCAACCGCACCAAGGGCATCGACACCCCGACAGCGAAATACGACTACAACATCGCCCGCGGCAGCCAGCCCTGGACGTCCGTCGCCACCCTCAAAGCCAACGGCACCAGCTACGAGACCAGCTATGCCATCACCGACGCCCTGCTGCGCCCGCTCCAGACCCAGACCGCCTCGCCCCTCGGCGGCCGGATCCTGACCGACACCCGATACGACTCACGCGGCCTCGCCTATGAGACGTACGCAGACATCTACGACAACCTCGCCGCCCCGAACGGCACATACGCCCGCGCCTCCTACGCCCACACCCCCGCCCTGACCCGCACCACCTACGACGCGGCAGCACGCCCCACGAACAGCACCTTCACGGTATTCGGCGTGGACCGGTGGTCGACCACCACCAGCTACACCGGAGACTCGACCGCCACCACCGCGGTCAAGGGCGGCAACGCCACCCGCACCATCACCGACGTCCTGGGCCGCACCACGGAGACCCGTACCTACGCGGGCACAGCCCCCAACGACACCGCGTACGGCGCCACGACAGGGACCCCCTACACCCGGGTGAAGTACGACTACACCCGCGACGGGAAGCAGTCGCTGATCACCGGCATCGACGACGCGAAGTGGACCTATACCTACGACCTGTTCGGCCGCCAGATCCAGACGACCGACCCGGACAAGGGCACGTCCAGCACCGAGTACACCGACCTCGACCAGATCAGCCTGACCGAGGACTCGCGCAAGGCGAAACTGCTCTACAAGTACGACGAACTCGGCCGCAAGACCGACCTGTGGCAGACCGAAGAGACGCCCCCCAATCAGCTCGCCCACTGGAGCTACGACACACTCCGCAAGGGCAAGCCGGACGCTTCCACCCGCTACGTCGGCGGCACCACCGGCAAGGCATACACGAAGCAGGTCACCGCCTACGACACCCTCGGCCGGGCCACCAGCACCGAGGTCGTGCTGCCCGCCGACGACCCGCTGGTCACCTCCGGTGCAGTGGCAGCCACCACCACCTTCGGCACCGACTACCTTCTCGACGGCACCCTCAACAACACCAAGGAACCCGGCGTCGCGGGCCTCCCCAAAGAGATCGTCGAACCGAAATACAACTCCCTCGGCCTCACCACAGGGCTGTCCGGGACCAACACCTACCTCCTCGGCGTCAGCTACTCCGCGCTCGGCCAGGCCGAACAGCTCACACTCGGAGCAGGCGCCAAGAACACCTACATCACCAACAAGTACGAGCCGGGCACCGGCCGCCTCACCCGCAGCCACGTCACCGACCAGACTCACTCGTACATGCTGCAGGACCTGAACTTCACCCAGGACGACGCGGGCAACGTCCTGTCCATCCTCGACCCCACCACTCTCGGCGGCACCACCAAGGCCGACAACCAGTGCTTCACCTACGACGGCAACCGCCGCCTCACCGAAGCCTGGACCCCCAAGACCGCAGACTGCGCCACCACCGGCCGCACCACCGCCAACCTCGACGGCGCCGCCCCCTACTGGACCAGCTACACCTACAACGACGCCGGCCAACGGGCCACCGAAACCGCCCACGCCGCCGCAGGCGACGCCACCACCGGCTACGGATACAAGACATCCACCGGACAGCCCCACCCACTCGTCAAGACCACCGGAGCCAAAGCGGCAACATACGGATACGACGACGCGGGCAACACCACCAACCGCCCCGGCACCCAGGCCACCCAGACCCTCACCTGGAACACCGAAGGCGAACTGACCTCCACCACCGAACCCGCAGCCGGCGCCAAGCCCGCACTCGGCACGAGTTACCTCTACGACGCCGACGGCGAACTCCTCATCCGCCGCGCCACCGGAGACGGCGACACCGTCCTCTACCTCGGCGCCACCGAGGTACGCCTGACCACCAAGGGCACAACAAAGACGGTCACCGGCACCCGCTACTACAGCGCGGCAGGCCAGAACATCGCAGTCCGCACATCCACGCTCGGCACCCCGGGCAGCAAGATCAGCTTCCTCGCCGCAGACCACCACGGCACCAGCAGCATCGCCACCGACGCCACCACCCAGGCCGTCACCAAGCGCTACAGCACCCCCTTCGGCGCCCCCCGTGGCACCAAACCCACCACCTGGCCCGACGACAAAGAATTCCTCGGCAAGCCCACTGACGCCACCACCGGCCTCACCCACATCGGCGCTCGCGAATACGACCCGGGAATCGGCCAGTTCATCAGCGTCGACCCCATCCTCGAACTCGGCAAACACCAGACACTCAACGGATACAGCTACGCCGGCCAGAGCCCTGCCACCAACTCGGACCCCACCGGCACCTGCCTCGACCCGGGCAACGGCCACTGCCAGCCGGGCAACAACAGCGGCAAGCCGGACCCGGCCTTCCCGATCAACACCAACCCGGCACCGAACACCGGCGGTACTTCCGGCAGCGGTGGCGGCGGCGGAGGCGGCGGAGGCGGTGGCGGTAATGGCGGTGGAGGTGGTAACGGCGGCGGTAATGGCGGTGGCGGAGGAGGTGTCGGGGGGTGGCTGTCCTCCTTTACCGATGCTCTCGTGGAACAAGGTAGAGAGTTTGGCACCGGCCTGATTGGTGCGGTAGGCGACGAAGTCAAAAATGCATATAACTGCGTCACTCTCGACGGCACATGCACTGAGTATGTGACCGGAAAAATGAAAGAAGTAACCGGAGCAGGATTCGCGGAATCAATCATTGCCAGAGGCAGTGAAATTGCTGACGATTTCATTGACGGGAGATCCACAGAAGGAGCAGCCAAGATCACATTTGATGTCGTCCTGGCTGCCGCAACACACAAGATTGCAAAAGTCGTGAAGGGATGTCATAGCTTCTTGCCGGGAACCGGTGTCCTCCTGGCAGACGGCACACGAAAAGCCATCGAAGACATCGAAGTCGGCGACACTATAACCACCAGCGATGTCGATACCGGAGAAACGGTCAAGAAAAAAGTTGCCCAGACGATCACCACGGAAGATGACAAGGCATTCACTGAAATCGTCGTATCCGTAGACGGCGGCCAATCAAGCATCGTAGCAACCGATACACACCCCTTCTGGGTACCCGACCTGAAAAAATGGATCCAGGCCGGAGACCTCCAAGTCCGACAGCTGCTCCGCACCAGCGCCGGTACGCACGTCCAGATAACCGAAGTCAAGCACTACATTCAGCGTCAGCGAACCCACGACCTCAGCATCGAGGACATACACGCGTACTATGTGCTGGCGGGGGCCACGCCGGTCCTCGTCCACAACTGTGGCGAGAGCAAGTGGACTCCTGATGAGAATTACTCGCCGGAGGCTGTTGCTGGCAGGCGTGCAGCGAACAAAGGCTACTACTCGGTTCATCCAGACACTCACAAGCTGGTGAATACGGTGACCGCAAATCCCGGCATGTCGCCGCGACTCAATCCGGACGGCAGTATCGACAGGTTCAAGGGAAATGATCTCAGTGGTCCGGCCAAGAAATTCTGGGGTTCTTGGAAAGATTCGCCGATCTACTGGAACGGTCGACCGAAAAGCCAGATTAGAATCATGATCAACCAGCAAACTGGTCAGATTGCCCATTTTCCCCTGACAAATCAGGGTGTGCACAACTACGGGTCGCCGAGCCTTTATAATTGGGAGTAGTCCAAAAGGAAGCAGTGCATGGAACTTCTCAGGGGTGCTATGCACTGTTTCCTCGGGATATCCCTGGATTTTGCTAGACATTTCCAGAAAGTGAAGTGATGGACCATCCTGCGCGACTCGCCCCTGGCGGCCTGGTCTTCCTTGGGTTGATGAGCCCGGAAAACCCCCTTATCCCGCCGACGCTCGCCACTCTGACTCCGGGGTATCCGCCAATCTCCGGTAAATGGCTAAGATCGGTCGTCGAAAGCGATACTCAAGATTTCGTCACCAGGGCGAACGAAGGTTGGTTCGACCTTTCCCGAAAAGGTGGGCTATTTGGCGAGGATCGAGAATTCCTGATCGCCGTTGAGGTCCATGAGGGCGAGGATGACTGGTGGTGGGCACGCGTCAGGCTGGCCGAATCCTGGGACATTATGGGCTCGGGCTCCGCCGACGCGCTCGGCTGCGGTTTCGGTGTACCGGATTTTGCCATGCTGTCACTGACCGGAGACGTCATCGTCTGTGGCACCACGGGGGATTCCTCGATTGGCACTGTCTTGGTGAACGGATTTCGGAATCTCGTAGACCTTCGCGATCTCGCGGATTGGAAAGCAGGCTGGTCGGGAACGCCACAGTATGAGAGGGCGGCTGCCCGGAGATGGCTTGACAACGGCTAATGAGTTTGAACTCGTGATGTTGCTGGGTTGCTCAGGTGGGTTATATGGTCAGGCCGGGCTCGGCGAGACAGCCGTCTACTGGATGGTTGCGCTACTGGACGTGCCGTAGGTCGCTTCGGACACACTGGACGACGTGTTCGAGGGTACTGAAGGCGACGTTGGAGAGCCAGAAGTGTCGGAGCCTGACCAGATCCCTTCGACGGGGTTGAGGTCGGGCCGCCGAGCTGCTGGTGGGCAGCGATCAGCAGGTCCCGGTAGTCGCGCCAAGAGAAGCTCTTGCGTCCGTCGCGCTGGCCGGCACCCCTACGCGGCTGGTAGATCAGCCTCGCCCCGTGGCCAGGCTGCTCGCAGGTCAGCGTGCGATGGACACTCGTCCGCGAGAACGGCCCCGGACCCGCTCTACGGGGTTCGGCTGCGCTGTGACCAGGTCTCTGCCTGCGGCTGCGGCATGGAGAATCCGGCGTCGTCGCCAACGACCAGCCAGGACGAGGAAGGTAGCGGCAGCGCACTTTGAGCTGGGCTGTCCACTCGTGCTGGCGAGGCCCGCGCCTCTTCCGCTCCCTCGAACGAGGGGCCTGCGGCCGATCCGTCCCTGCTCGGCTCCTGTGGTTGCCTGCCCGTCATGGTGATGACACCCCGGCGCAGATCCCGGGTGGCGCGGTGGAACTCTCGGATTGTCGTACCCGACAGGTTCAATGGAACCGACGAGACGACCGACGGGAGCACTGCGCATGGAGCCAATCTTCTTCTCAAGTCCTGAGGAGTTCCGGGACTGGCTGGAGGAGCACCACGCGACTGCCTCCGAATGCCGGGTGGGCATGTGGAGGAAGGGAGCGGGTAAGCCCACGCTGAGCTGGTCGGGGGCGGTCGACCAGGCCCTGTGCTACGGCTGGATCGACGGCCGGCAGAGCCCGATCGACGACGTCTCCTGGACGATCCGGTTCACTCCGCGCAGGCCGCGCAGCAACTGGAGCCTGGTCAACCTCCGCAAGATCGAGGAGCTGACCGCGCAGGGGCTCATGCGGCCGGCCGGCATCGCGGTGTTCGAAGCCCGTGACCGGGATCGCGAGGAGAAGCCGGTCTTGGAGTTCGAGGCGGCGCAGATGGCTCGCTTCCAAGCGGAACCGCGGGCGTGGGAGTGGTTCAGCGGGCAGGCGCCGTCCTACCGCAAGCAGGCCGTCCACCATGTCACCAGTGTCAAGCTGGACGAGACTCGCGAGCGGCGGTTGGACCAGTTGATCGCCGACAGCCTGGAGGGGGTGCGGCTCAAGCCGTTCCGGCGGCCTGGAAGCTGAGGGCCCGCTGGAGCAGACCGAGTGCGATCGTGTAGCCCTCCAGCTCGGCCGTTCAGCGCGGGGCCTGCCGCTCCAGGCACCCGTCGGGCTTGCCCTTTAGGTGCCCAAGCCCACGGCCGACGATCGACACCGCCGCCCACGAGGCGCCAGCCGCCACCACAGCCTGCACCGCCCGTCGCGACCTCGGCCCCGGAAGCTTGCCGAGTGCGTGGCGATGCTGGCCCGGCACGAGACGGTCCATCCGCAGCGAGCCAGGCCGGCGGACCCGCCGACTCGTGACCGGGCGTCTGCGGGAACGGACAAACCCACCCTATTGAGCGGAACTGTTCTCGAAGCCCTGCCTCGTCCGCTTCAAGAAGAGTGGAGGTCTCCGCTGGTGCGCGGCCGGCCGTATCGTTCGACGAGGGCGTTGCCGATCGAGGCCAGGTGGTCTCGGACCCCCGGAGGGCCGGTCACCTCGACCCATTCGACCAGCCCAGCGAGCTCGCCGGCGAGCATGTACTCATTGTGGCCGCGGATCACGACCTCGATGCGGCCATCGGTCGTGGAACCTCCCACGTCGAGCCGGTCGCCGAGCGCCATCCGGAGTATGCCTATCCCGTCGGGTGTGCATACCGCCTGGACCTCCAGCGGCGTTCGTTTGCGATCGACCTCTTTGGCGATCTCATTCCAGCTCTCGGCAAGGTCGAAGTCCCCGGGTCGGTGCACAGGGTCGCCGGTCGGGTCGGCGGACGACACGCGGTCGATCCGGAAGACCCGTCGGCCGGTCTCGGTGTTGGAGACGAGGTACCACACAGGACCTTTCGCGACGATGCCCAGCGGGTGGACGGTTCTCCAGGTTTCGACGCCTTTGCTGTCGACGTAGCCGAGCGACACCTGGACGCCGCTGATCACCGCGTCCTGGAGTTCGTCGAGGAAGCGAGGCGGCCGGTGCTCGATCCGGCTCGCCCCCCATCGCTGCGGGTCTACGACCAGCGACGCCGCCGCTGCCTCGGCCTGCACCTGGAAGGGCTTCGGTAGAGCATGGACGAGCTTGCGCAGAGCTGCTTTCATCGCCGGCGTCGCATCCGAGGCCGGACCGACAGCCAGGAACAGGGCGCGTGCCTCACTGGCGGTCAACCCGGACAGGTCGGTACGAGCACCGCCCACCAGGCGCCAGCCGCCACCTCGGCCCTGCACGGAGTACACGGGCACCCCGGCCATGGCCAGGGCGTCGAGGTCACGGCGGGCGGTGCGCTCGGAGACGTCCAGCTCTCGGGAGACCTCCGCGGCTGTCACCTGCTCGCGCCGTTGGAGCAAGAGGAGTATGGCCACCAGTCGATCGGATCGCATGCAGACAAAAATCTCATAAAAACCGGTCATGAGGTGACCGGTTTGGGTAGCAAGCTGGCGACATGACCTCATCGAGGAGGTCATGTCGCCAGCGAACGCCCCCAGAGAGGAAATGCAGTGATCAATCAAGCAGAATTTCCCGAGCCCACCCTCATCCAGGTCAACGGTGTGGAGCTCGAAGTCTTCGAAGCAGGTCGAGAGAACAAGGGAAAGCCCATTATGCTCTGCCACGGCTGGCCGGAGCACGCCATCACCTGGCGTCACCAGATGCCCGTCCTTGCCGCAGCCGGCTACCACGTCATCGCACCGAACCAGCGGGGTTACGGCAACTCATCCCGCCCGGCCGAGGTGACGGACTACGACATCGAACACCTGACGGGCGACCTCGTCGCACTCCTGGACCACTATGGCTACGAGGACGCCACCTTCGTCGGCCACGACTGGGGTGCGTTCGTCGTCTGGAGCCTGACCCTGCTGCACCCCGACCGGGTGAACAAGCTGATCAACCTGAGCCTGCCTTACATGGAACGCGGAGAAACGCCGTGGATCGAGGTCATGGAAACCTTCCTCGGCGGTGACTTCTACTTCGTCCACTTCAACCGGCAGCCGGGCGTCGCGGACGCCGTGTTCGATGCCAATACCTCCCAGTTCATCCGCAACCTCTACCGGAAGAACGTGCCCCCCGCACCCCCTGAGCCGGGCATGGCATTCATCAATCTCGCCAAGGCGGAAATACCACTCGGTGAGCCCGTCATGAGCGACAGCGACCTGGCCGTTATCGTCTCCGCGTTCGAGACGTCGGGATTCACCGGCGGCATCAACTGGTACAGGAACCTCGACCGCAACTGGCACCAGCTGGCGGACGCGGACCCGATCATCAAGCAGCCCACCCTCATGATCTACGGCGACCGGGACTTCGCGGTCCCGAGGTTCGAAAGACTGGCAGAGTTCGTGCCCAACGTGGAAGTGGTCGGCCTGGACTGCGGTCACTGGATCCAGAGGGAAATGCCCGAAGAAACCAACCGCGTGATTTCAGAATGGCTGGACCGGCAGGGCTAGTGTCTCGTGAACCGGTTCGTGTCACCAGTCCCGGCACGCACCCCGCAGCCGTGACGAGAGCCAGCCGGACGCGAAGAACGCGTCCTCTCCCGTTCAGCCGGGGGAGGATTTCCCCTCCGGCCAGCTGGACCGGAGGAGACACGGCCGATCGTGTTGGTCTGACTCTAACCACGGACTTCGACCCGCCATTGCCCATGATCAGGAATGCCGGGTTACGTCTTTTCCCGACCGCTTATGACCATGCGTCATGCCCTCTGCCGGACACGGTGCTGACAGTACGAGACCCCGGGCGCCATCGTCTGGGGTCTCTCGGTGCACTGTGACGTGTCCGGCGGGTTCAACGTCCGGCCGTGGCGGGTGTCACGCCCACTCGACCCCGAGCTGTGCGAGGGCGTCGCGTTGTTCGGGGGTGAGCCGGTCGCGTCGGTTTTTGGTGTTGCTGATGAATACGCCGAGTTTCACGACGTGTTCCTGGCCGTCGATGTCGACGGGTTCTTCGTGTTTCCTCGGGACGGGCCGTTCGTGTCCTTCGCGTTGGAGGTACTGGGCGAGGGCGGCGATTCCTCGCCGGAACGGCGCCGACAACCCACCCGCCCCCTTCGCCGCGCGTGCCGTCACCGGGGCAGGGGCAGCTTCGTCGGGTGTCACACCCAGCCCGCCGAGCCGTTCCTGCTGCTCACCGGTCAGTTGTGCCCAGGTGTGTGCCCGGCGTTGCTGTGCGAGCCACTTCCCCAGATCATCACCCTCGAAGAGGACGCCGGGTTGGATGTCGGGGAGGGTTCCGTCGGTTTCGGTGTCGGTGAGGTCGGCGAGGACCTGGTAGTGCCGTTGCCAGTCCAGCGGCCATGGGCAGTTCCAGTCCTGATCGATGGCGGCCAGCTGTCCGGCGCGGGTCCCGGCCCGTTCCGGGTCTTTGCCCAGGCCGTCCTTCCGGCGCAGGTTGGCCATGAGCTGCCCGATCGCCACCAGCTCGTCGTCCGCCTCACCCCACACCGCGTCCTGCCGCGGCGCCAGATGCCCATGGGCCCGGCGGAACGACCGCAGCGCGGCGAGCTTCGCTTCCCACGCCTCATCGCCCGGCTCCCACACCATCCCCTCCTGGTCGAGGAGTTCCTTACGGTGGGCGTCGAGTTCACCGGCCCGCTGCGCCCGCCGCTGCTGGTGCACCCACCGCCCAAGCGGGAACCGGGTGACCCCGACCTCGGTCTCAACGTCGTACGGCACCGCATACACCCCGGTGATCTCGTGCTCCTCGCGCCACCGTCGCAGGGCCTGATACCCGTCCAGCCATACCAGGCTCTCCGGCCGGAAGACCCGGGTCCGGAGGAAAGCGGCGATGGTCGCCGGGTCACGGGGCGTGGAGAAGTGGAGCAGCGCGGACTCGACCACGGCCTCCGTGTCGTCCTCCTGCTCGACGACCTCACCCTCACCCTCGGCGCCGATGATCCGCCCGTCCGCGTCCCGCTTCACATGCACCGGCCGTTCCCTGCTGCTGCATGTCAGGGCGCGGGAGGCCAGCTGTTCGACCAGGCGTTCATCGTGCGAGCGGAGTCCCTGAAGGAGGGCTACAAGGGGTGCATACGAGGCGGAGGCGACCATGTCGGTGGGGTCTTCGCCGGGCTGGAGGAACACCGGGACGATGATCCTGGCGACCTTTGTCGTCCCGTCCGGGTTGGGCCGGAGTGCCCGCCCGATGTTCTGGACGATCTCGACCTGGGAGCCGCGGGTGTCGGCGAAGCAGACGGCCTCGACGCCTCGTTCGCCGACGATGTCGACGCCTTCCCCGAGGATGCGTACGGAGGCGAGGAACGCCCTGTGCACCCGGCGGTTATCGGCGTCGGTGCCGTTGGCGAACTGGCGGAGGACCTCCCTGCGCTCGCTCACCAAGTGGTCCCCGCACAGCCAGTCCGCCCAGACGCGGTCCGGTGGGACGTGCCGGTAGGGCTCCAGGTCGTAGAGTTTTGCCTTGATCGAGGACGTCGGCGGCTTGGCGGCGTCCTTGAGGAACCGGTCCGACGCCTCGGTGGCGTAGAGCTCGGCCGCGGTCTCGGGCAGCTTCTCCGCGAACGCACGTGCCTCTTCAACCCGCTGGTGGAACGTCAGCACGGTGCGCAGGTTGTGCGCGGCCGCGTGCTCCAGCAGAGCGGCCTGGAGCAACGCGAGGCGCCGGCCCCGCAGCGCATCCTCGGACACACCGAGGACCGGCTCCGGGTCGCGGATCTCGATCACGTCGATCTCGAACCCGGCCAGTACGCCCCGTTCGACGCTCTCCGAGAGCCCCAGCTCGAAAATCCACTCGCCGTAGGGGCTTGCCGGATCGGAGGTCATGCTCGCGATCTCCAACTCCTGGCCGTCCTTCCCTTTCTGCGGCCGAGGCGACGCCAGGATCCGCGGGGTGGCCGTGAGGTACAGGCGGAAGGCGGCCGGGATCCGAGCATTGTCGTGGATCGCCGCCCACGGACGACCAAGATCACCCGCCGTAGAGTGCGCTTCGTCCACGATGGCGAGGTCGAAGCCGTCCATGGTCTGCCCGTACAGCCGCTCACCACCTGCCAGGGCAGCCTCCAGCGGCCCGCGCACCTTCTCCTGACCCAAGGGGGCGTCGACGTCCTCCCGGTCCACGAGGGAGGCGTACGTGGCGAATACGACCACCGGCCCGCGCCCTGCCCACAACGCCAACTGGATCGGGTTCGTGGTGGTGTTCACCCCGAGCTGCTCCAGGACGTCGTCCTTCTCCAGCGAGCACACCGCGACCATCGGCGCTTGGTGCCCGACTCGGCGCCACACCAGAGCGGTCTGCACGAGCAGATCCAGGGTGGGGACCATGACGAGGATCCGCCCGTCCCGGAAGTTGTCGAGCGCGGCCCAGGCGGCCGTGATGGTCTTGCCGGACCCGGTCGCCGCCGCGACTGTCGTTTCGTGGGGGTGTAGTTGAGGGGCCGGTTTCGTTTTTTGC
>NZ_LWLE01000030.1:0-6186 GCF_001905125.1 Streptomyces sp. TSRI0281
CGTCCCCCAGCTCACCGAAGAGATCAACACCCGCAAGGGCTGACCCCCACACCACACCACACGCAACACAGCACACCACGCAACACACAGCACGCAGGCGCACCACCCCCCGGGGCCGCACGGTGAAACCCACCGCGCGGCCCCGGACCATTACCGGACACCATTGACGCAGGTACGACGGCCTTATAACTTCACTATACGGATTGTTGATTCCGGGAAGCGGAAAAAGCGAGAGCGTGGAGGGTACGGGAATGGGTCAGCAGGAGAAGGTGGCAACGAGCCTCGCCGGCACGGTCGGCGAGCACATCAGCGCCTCCCTCGCGGCAGTGGACGCCGAACTCGCCCGCCGCTATCCGGGAGACCCCGGCACCCGCCAGCCCGTGCACACCGTCTACGTACCCGGCGACGTGTTCGCCGCCGACACCATCCGCTCCTGGGGCGACCGGGCGCTGGAGGCCCTCGACGCGCACGCCCCCGACGCCGCCTCCTTCGCCGCGGCCCTCGGCATCCCCGAGGAACTGGCCGGGCCCGTCCACGACCGCGTACGCGCCAAGCTGGAGCGCGAGCCCGTCGAGGACCTGCGCATCGACTTCGAGGACGGCTACGGCCCACGCTCCGACGACGAGGAGGACGAGGCGGCGGCCCGCGCCGCCCTGCTCGTCTCGCAGGCGTACGGGGACGGCACCTCGGCCCCGTACATGGGTATCCGGATGAAGTGCATGGAGGCCGCCGTACGCGACCGCGGAATCCGCACCACGGATGTCTTCCTCACCGGCCTGATGCGGGCCGGCGGGCTTCCCGACGGGCTCGTGCTGACCCTGCCCAAGGTGACGTACCCCGAGCAGGTCACCGCCTTCGTCCAGCTGCTCGAAGCCTTCGAGAAGGCCCATGGGCTCGACGCCGGGCGGATCGGCTTCGAGATCCAGATCGAGACCAGCCAGTCGATCCTCGCGGCGGACGGCACCGCCGCCGTGGCCCGCATGATCGACGCCGCCCGGGGGCGGGCGACCGGTCTGCACTACGGCACCTTCGACTACAGCGCCTGCGTCGGTGTCAGCCCCGCGTACCAGGCCGGCGACCACCCGGCCGCCGACCATGCCAAGGCCGTCATGCAGGTCGCCGCGGCGGGCACCGGCGTACGCGTCTGTGACGGTTCCACCAACGTCCTGCCCGTCGGCCCCACCTCCCAGGTCCACGAGGCGTGGCGGCTTCACTACGGACTCACCCGCCGCGCCCTGGCCCGCGCCTACTACCAGGGCTGGGACATGCACCCGGGCCACCTGCCCACCCGGTACGCGGCCGTCTACACCTTCTACCGCGAGGGTCTGGAGCAGGCGGCGGGCCGCCTCGCGGCGTACGTCGCCAAGGCGGGCGGCGACGTCATGGACGAACCGGCCACCGCCAAGGCCCTCAGCGGCTATCTGCTCCGCGGCATCGACTGCGGTGCCCTGGACACCGCCGAGGTCGCCCGTCTCACCGGGCTCACCCGCGCGGACCTCGACGCGTTCGCCTCGCCGCGCCGCGGCGGGCTGACGGTCACCGCCCCGTAGCGGTCCCCGGCGCGGTCGCTCCCACGGCCGCGCCGGTGCGACGGCGACGTGCGTACGGGCGACGGGCGGCCCGCACGCCGTCGGACGGCATCAGGCGGGCGGGCGTTCGCCCGACCCGCGCGCGATGAGCGTCGTCGGGAGTTCCACCCGGACCGGGGCGTGGTCGACGCCGTCCAGGCGGCGGAAGAGATGCTCGGCGGCGGTGCGGCCGACCGCCGCCGCGTCCTGGGAGATCACGGTGATGCCGAGCAGATCGGCCAGCTCGATGTCGTCGAAACCGACCAGGGCCACGGGGCGTTCCCGGTCCGCCAGGACGCGTACGACGGTCACCGTCACCCGGTTGTTCCCCGCGAACAGGGCGGTCACCGGCTCCGGTCCACGGAGCATCGACTCGGCGGCGTCCCGGACCCGGTCGGGGTCGGTGGAGCCCAGCGAGACCCAGGCGTCCTGGACCTCGATGCCCGCGTCCGTCATCGCCGCGTGGTAGCCGCGCAGCCGCTCGGTCGCGGTGTGGATGCGGGGCTGGTCACCGATGAAGCCGATCCTCCGGTGGCCGTGCGCGATCAGATGGGCGACGCCTTCGCGGGCGCCGCCGAAGCTGTCCGAGAGGACCATGTCGGCGTCGATCCGGCCCGCCGGGCGGTCCACGAAGACCGTGGCGATGCCCGCCTTGATCTCCGGCTCCAGATAGCGGTGGTCGTCGCCTGCGGGGATCACGATCAGACCGTCCACGCGGCGGGCGCACAGCGCGAGCACGAGTTCCTGTTCGCGCTCGGGGTCCTCGGCGCTCGAACCGTTGATCAGGAGCGCGCCGTGGGCACGGGCGACCTCCTCCACGGCGCGGCTCAGCGGGCCGTAGAACGGGTCGGCGAGGTCTTCCAGGACCAGGCCGATGGAGGCGGTACGGCCCTTGCGCAGGACCCGCGCGCTGTCGTTGCGGCGGAAGCCCAGGGCATCGATCGCCTCCTGCACGCGGCGTTCGGTGTCGGGGGTGACGCCCGGTTCGCTGTTCACCACCCGCGAGACCGTCTTGAGGCCCACTCCGGCGCGGGCGGCCACGTCCTTCATGGTCGGCCGGTTGCCGTAGCGGGTCTCGGAATGACGGGTGGTCTCGGCCACGGTGCGCTGTCCTGTCGTCGGTACGGTCGGCTGTGAGAGGCTCCGGCGGGTCCCGCGAACGGTCCGGGAAGGCGCTGGAAGGGTGTGGCGTCGAGCATAGGCCCTGGACAACGTTGTCAGAAGAATAGAGACTGTGCAGACCATCGACTGAACTCGCAGGTCCCGCCCCCTCACTCACCCGGAGAGCCCACACCGATGCATACCGACCTCGTCGCCGCGCTCGACATCGGAGGCACCAAGATCGCCGGTGCGTTGGTGGACGGCGGAGGAACCCTTCTCGCGCGGGCGCAGCGGCCGACGCCCGCTCTGCGGGACGCCGAGACGGTCATGGCGGCCGTCGGCGACGTACTGAACGAGCTGATGGAGTCACCGCTGTGGGGCGGGGCCGGATCCGTGGGCATCGGCAGCGCGGGCCCCGTGGATGCCTCGGCCGGCACGGTGAGCCCGGTCAACGTCCCGGCCTGGCGCGACTTTCCGCTGGTGGAGCGGGTGCGCAAGGCGACCGGTGGGCTGCCCGTGGCGCTGGTCGGCGACGGTGTGGCGATGACGGCGGCCGAGCACTGGCTCGGCGCGGCCCGCGGCTACGACAACGCGCTCTGCCTCGTCGTCTCGACGGGCGTCGGCGGTGGCCTGGTCCTCGGCGGCAGGCTGCACCCCGGTCCCACGGGCAACGCCGGGCACATCGGCCACCTCTGTGTGGAGCTGGACGGCGACCCGTGCCCGTGCGGCTCGCGCGGGTGCGTCGAGCGCATCGCCAGTGGGCCGAACATCGCCCGCCGGGCCCTCGACGGCGGCTGGCTCCCCGGCCCGGACGGCGATGCCACGGCCGCCGCCGTGGCCGCCGCCGCGCGCGCCGGGGACCCGGTCGCCGTCGCCTCGTACGAGCGCGCCGCCCAGGCGCTGGCCGCGGGAATCGCCGCGACCGCCACGCTCGTCGAGATCGACATCGCG
Organism: Streptomyces sp. TSRI0281; assembly: GCF_001905125.1. GTDB lineage: Bacteria > Actinomycetota > Actinomycetes > Streptomycetales > Streptomycetaceae > Streptomyces. Next base: position 3,621 of record NZ_LWLE01000030.1, read on the forward strand.
GTGATCGGCGGGGGAGTGGCCGGTGCGGGCGAGGTGCTCTTCGCGCCGCTGCGCCGGTCCCTGCGCGACTACGCCACGCTCTCGTTCGTACGCCGCCTCACGGTGGCGCCGGCCGTGATGGGCACCGACGCGGGGCTGGTGGGAGCGGCGGCCGCCGCCGCGACGGCCGTGCGCCGGCCACAGGCCCTCTGAACTTCCAGGGGGTGCCCGGATCCGTCAGGCCGGACACCCCCTGGACGGACCGCGTCGGCTCCGACGACGCGCGGCCCGCCCGCCGTTACGGCTCCGGGCGTCGGCTCCGAGGACACCCCGGCCGTTCGCCGTTACGGCTCCGGCACGCCGGGCCTCGTACAGTGGGATGCCCGTCGACGGGCACCCGGCCGCCACTTCCCGGCAACAGCATCGCCACATCGGGGTTTCCGCGGCAGGGTGTTGCGGGCAAGCCACAGGGGGCTGCGGAAGAGGGGGATCCGTGATCGTCTGGGCCACCGGTGGGTCTTGGCAAGTCGCTGCTCAGCGGCTTACCTGGGGAATACCCCGCAAGTGTCTGGCCTGAGTTGGCTTGGGTTAGCTCTGCCTAGCCCCAATGGGCAAGATCCTTCTCCCATTCGTCTCCCGGGGGCGAGGCCCGGTGAGGTGGAAGGTGTCCGCGCCGGGCCGCAGTCCGGTCGCCCCGCGGCAGGTGAGCGGTGTTACCTAGGTCGGCGGGGTGCTCCCGCTCGCCCCGCCTCGGGCCTCCGTAAACCCCAGCCCTGTCGCATCCGGATGCAATAGCGTCCCTGCCTGTGAGCATCCTCCCGCCGCTTCACCTGGATACTCCCTTCAAGACCCTCACGGGGAACGCCAGTGCGCGGCAGCGGCCCCAGTCGCGTGCCCGTCGCCCTCCGCGCTCACCCGGACGTGTGACGTGTACGTCAGGGACGCGGAGATCACCGCAGGTAGCCGGGGAGCAGCGCTCCGGCGCTGGCGAGTGCCGCCGTTCGAGCTGCGATGATGCCGACGTGGCGGTCGCACACGGTCTTCGGTCCACGCCCGGGACGACGCCTCGTCCCGTCCATGAACATCTGCTCCTCGCTGCCACCTCCCGGAGCGTTTTCTTGTCATTCGCGCAGCACGACCCGCACCGCGTGTCGTCCACGGAGCGCCACCGGGTCGTGCCGGTACCCGGGCGGGGGCCCTACGGGGTGGCGGTCGCCGACGACGGGGCGCTTTGGGTGACGCTCGCCGGATCGGGTGACATCGCCCGCGTGCACAGGGACGGGCCCGCACGGGTCCATGCCGGTGGTGGAGGCGCGGGGGCGCGCCCCACTTCGGTGGCGCGGGGCAGTGACGGCGCGATGTGGTTCACGCAGTTCCTCGCGGACGCGGTCGGGTGCGTGAGGCCCGACGGGACGGTGGTGAGCGTTCCGCTGCCGACCAGGGGCGCGGGGCCGTACGGCATCACTGCCGGACCGGACGGCGCCATGTGGTTCACCGAGATGAACGCCGACCGGGTCGGGCGCGTGGACGACGAGGGGCGCGTGGAGGAGTTCGTACTGCCGGTCGAGGGCGGGTACCCGTCGGGGATCACGGCCGGTGCGGACGGCGCCCTGTGGTTCGCCCTCAACCAGGCCGACGCGATCGGACGCCTCGACACGGCCGGTCGCACCACGGTCCATCCGCTGCCCACGAGCGGTGCCGCGCCGGTCAACATCGCCGCGGGCGAGGACGGTGCGCTGTGGTTCACCGAGATCGGCGCCGGGCGGATCGGGCGGCTGACGTACGACGGGCGGATCGAGGAATTCCGGGTCTCCGCGCCGGACGCCCGCCCGCACGGGATCGCGGCGGCCGACGGGGGAGGATGCTGGTTCACCGAGTGGGGCTCCCATCGCGTGGGCCGGATGCGGCCGGACGGACGGGTGCGCACCTGGGCGTTGCCCGAAGAGGTCACGGAGCCGCATGGCATCGCTGTCGCGGGGGACGGGGTCGTGTGGGCGGCGATGGAGAGCGGCGAGCTGGTGGGGGTGACACCGCCGGGGGAGCAGGGCTGGGGGTGACGCCACCGCCCCACCCGGCGCCGCCCGCGGCCCGGGATCTCCCCGCCCGGTACGCCCCCCGCAGCCCTTTCAGGCGCTCGCCGCGGCCTGCGCCCCCCCGCTCCTTCGCCGACGACGCCCGGACCACCGTCACCGAGGCCGGGGAGGCCAGGACCGTGAGCGCGGCGGACATGGCCGGTGCGGTTCCGAAGCCTTTTCCCGACGCGCCGAGCGCGACCCCGACCAGCGCCAGGACTACCTGGACGAACTGGTCGTGCACAAGCGGGAGGAGCCGGGTGACGACCTGCTGAGCGCGCTCGTCGCCAGCGCCCAGGACAGCGAGGACCTCACGGAGCACGACGTCCGTTCGCTCTCCCTCATCCTGCTGCTCGCCGGGTACGAACCGGCGTCGAACCAGCTCGGCAGCAGCATCCTGACCCTGCCGCGCTTCCCCGACCGGCTGAAGCAACTGCGGGAGAACCCAGGCCTCCTGCCGACGGCGGTCGAGGAACTGATGCGGTACGCGCCCGCGGGCGACTGCGCGCTCTTCC
>NZ_LWLE01000030.1:6201-19568 GCF_001905125.1 Streptomyces sp. TSRI0281
CACCCTCGACGAGATCACCCTCGGCGACACCGTCATTCCCCCCTACAGTGCGGTACTCGCGTCCACCCAGGCCGCCAACCGGGACCCGCGCCGCTTCGAGGACCCCACCGGCCTGCGTTTGGACCGGCCGGAGAACCACCACACCGCCCTGGGGCACGGCATCCACTTCTGTCTGGGCGCCGCTTTGGCCCATGTCGCACTCCAGGTGGCCATCGGGTCGTTGCTGCGCCGCTTCCCCGGGCTCGCGCTCGCCACCGACGAGCGCGAGCTGCGCTGGTCGAGCCCGGGTTCGATGCTCAGCGGCTTCTCCGAGATCCCCGTGACCTGGTGAGCGCGCCCCGCCCCCGGCACCCACGGGCAGTGACGCCGAAGGGCTGATGGCCACACCTTCGTGGTCACCAGCCCTTCGGGTCAGGGCAGTTGAGCCGCCGACGCAGTCGGGTCAGGCCGCGTCCGCTCCCACCGCCGTCCGCAGCACGCCGTCGCGCACCTCCATCGGCTCCCCGGTAAACCGGGCCCGCAGCCGACGGTCGTGCGACACGATCACGACCGCGCCCTCGAACAGCGCGAGCGCCTCCTCCAATTCCTCGATCAAGGTCAGCGCCAGGTGGTTGGTCGGCTCGTCCAGCAGCAGCAGGTCCGCGGGTTCGGTGACCAGTCGGGCGAGCGTCAGCCGCCGTTGCTGGCCGATCGACAGGCCGCCCACCGCGACGCGGAAGCTGTCCGGCGAGAACAGGCCGAGCGAGGCGAGCTGCTCCTCGTGCTCCTCCCGCGTACCGACCCGGCCCTCGGCGAACGCCTCCAGCAGGGTCTGCCGGGGCCGGCTCACCGACACCTCCTGCGGCAGGTAACTGATGCGGCCCTGCCGTGTCACCTGGCCGGAGTCCGGCTCCTGCACACCTGCCAGCAGATTCAGCAGCGTGGTCTTCCCGGCGCCGTTGGGGCCGTGGATCAGCAGCCTGCGCCGCTTGTCGATGGTCAGCCCGTCCACCCGCAGCCGGTGGTCGACCGTCACGTCCGAGAGGGTCACCAGCGGATGTTCGAAGGTGCGCCCCGTGTCCGTGAGTCCGGCGGTGAAGCGCAGCGGGTCCGGCGGCCGGGGGACCGGGTTCTCCTCCAGGCGGCGCAGCCGCTCCAGCGAGTTGCGTACCCGGCTGCCCACCTGGCGCTCGGCCCGCAGACCGTGGTTGAAGTACTGGAGCTTGTTGGAGTGGAAGCGGTTCGCGTAGCCGACGCGGTGCGCGGTGGTCACGCTGCGCACCCGCTGGAATTGCATGTCGTCCAGCCAGGTCCGGTACTCCTCCTCCCAGTGGCGGCGGGCGGCGGCCTTCTCCGCGAGGAACCCGGAGTAGCCGTTGCCGAAGCGGTTCACCGTGTGGCGCTCGCCCTGCACCTCCAGGATGGTGTCGGTCACCCGCTCCAGGAACACCCTGTCGTGGGAGACCGCGACGACGGTGCCGGGGAAGGCGCGCAGCCGGTCCTCCAGCCAGGCCATGGCCTTGTCGTCGAGGTGGTTGGACGGCTCGTCGAGGAGCAGCAGCCCCGGCTCCGTGGCGAGCGTGCAGGCCAGGGCGAGCCTGCTCTGCTCGCCGCCGGACAGTGCGCTGAGCGGACGGTCGAACGGGATGTGCCCCACGCCGAGTTCGTCGAGCGCGGCTTCGGCGCGCGCGTCCGCCTCGTAGCCGCCGCGCGCCTCGAAGCGGGTCATCAGGTTGCCGTAGTCGTCGAGTTCGGCCTGGGTGGCGTCCGCCATCCGGGCCTCGGCGGCGTGCAGGTCGCGTTCCATCGTGCGCAGGTCCGACAGGGCCCAGTCGATGGCGTCGCGCACCGTGCAATGCGGTGGCAGGTCCAGCGTCTGGCCGAGCAGACCGATTCCCCCACTGCTGTCGACGGTGACCTCGCCCTCGTCGGGCTGGTCGACACCGGCCATCAGCCGCAGCAGGGTCGTCTTGCCCGCGCCGTTCTCGCCGACGATGCCGACGACGTCACCGGGCTTGATGCTGAGCGAGACGCCTTCGAGCACCGGATGGTCGACGTAACCCTTGGACACGTTGGTGAGAGTGAGCTGAGTTGACATACGCGGATCTCCTCCGGGGCGCCTTCACGCGCCCCCGACAGCCCAGGGAGCGGCCTGACGTATACCTGCCGGAACGGCTGGTGACAGGCCGCCGAGGCGGCGGACCGGCGGGAGACCCGCACGGTGCGCGGCGTGGGCGGATGGCTGTGGTGGTGGTCTGAGGACTCGCCTACCCAGTCAGAAGATCATGGCCCCAGTGTAACGACCGGATTCGGGGATCGACAGCGGTTTCCGGCCCCGGCCCGCCCCCCGGGCATCCCGGACAGCCGGTGGACGAACCCCGCCGATCAAGGCGGACAAGGGTTCTCGGTGCCCGTGCGGGGCTGTCTGCGACCCGGCGGGCCACCGGCGCGGCACATGGCTCGCAGGCCCCTCGAACCCTCTGCCACCAGCGAGGGGACGGCCCCGGCCACAGGCCCGTAGCCGGGCCGATGGCCGGTCGCCGGCGAGCGGACGGCGTCCCCGGCACCGGCTGGTCCCTGTCGGCCGCGCAGCAGAACCGCGCAGGACGCCCGAAGCTCAGCATGGCCGGTTCCGGAGGGTGGATCACCGGAGCGCGTTCGCGGCAGCGGTCGGCGCCGCCCGGCCCCGGCGCGCCGTCTGCGCAGGTCATCTCTCGTCCTGGTGGAGCTGGGCCACGGCATCCAGGATGCGGTCCACGCCGGGTAGGTGGTGGCGCTCCAGCAACGGCGGCGGATACGGGACGTCAAGGCCCGTGACCCGCAGCACCGGGGCCTCCAGGTGAGAGAAGCAGCGCTCGGTGACCGGGCCGCGATCTCCGCCCCGACCCCGGCGAAGCCGCTCGACTCGTGCACCACGACGGCCCGGCCGCACGCGCGCACCAGATGGCAGACGCTCTCGTCGTCGAAGGCACGAGCGTGCGCAGGCCGAGCACCGCCAGGTCCCAGCCGTGTGCCCGCGCCGCCTCCGCCGCCTCCAGGCACACCGGCAGGGACGGGGCCGTACGTGAGGAGGACGGCGGAGCCGCCAGGACGGCGCAGGACGGCATGCCCCAGCGGCTCCACGGCGGGCGGCGCGTGCTCGTCCCAGGGCTCCTTCGCCCAGTAGAGGCGCTTGGGCTCCAGCACCACCACGGGGTCGTCCGACTCGATGGCGGCGCGCAGCAGACCGTACGCGTCCGCCACGGTCCCCGGAGTGACGACGTGCAGGCCGGCGTGTGGACGTAGTAGGCATCCGAGGAGTCGCTGTGGTGCTCGACCCCGCCGATGCCACCCCCGTACGGGATGCGGACCACGAGCGGCAGGGGCAGCCGTCCGGCGGTCCGGTTGCGCATCTTCGCCACATGGCCCACGAGTTGTTCGAAAGCGGGGTGGGCGAACGCGTCGAACTGCATCTCCACCACCGGGCGTAGCCCGTACATGGCCATATCCACCGCCGTGCCCCGGGATCCCGGCCATCGGCAGGGCCGGGGGCCCGGACGCGGCGGGGGTGGCCATCGGGGGCAGGCCCGTGGGGGCCGGTGAATGCTCAACGGCCGTCATGTACTGACACCCCCTTCGGGCGCGTGGACGTCCGCCCCTGCCGCCCCTGCCGAACAGCCGTGCGCCGCACCGTCCCATCGGTCGGCCGCGGACTCGCGGGCGTGCAGCGCGGCTACCTGCGCACGTAGTTGAGGAGTCGGCCGCGCGTAGATGTGCGCGAACAGCGCTTCCGGCGCGGCGTGTTGGGGCACGGTGAACGCGGCCCGCAGCTCGGCCGCCGTGCGGTCGGCGGCCTCGCCCGCCGCGTTCGCGGTCGCCTCGTGGCGGGCCAGCGGTACGGAGATCGCGCAGCCGTTGTTCTGGACGAGGAAGACGACGGGCGCCCTGAGTACCCCGGCGAAGGTCAGCGCCTCATGGAAGTCGCCCTCGCTGGTGGCCCCGTCGCCCGCGAGCGACAGAGCCACCATGTCGTCGCCGCGCAGCCGGGCGGCGTGCGCCAGGCCGACCGCGTGCGGCAGGTGTGTGGCCAGCGGGGTGCACAGCGGGGCGGTGCGCCACCGCCAGGGGTCGTAACCGCTGTGGACGGCGCCGTGCAGCAGCGCCAGGGTCTCGTCGGCCGGGGTCCCCCGCAGATGCACGGCGAGGGTGCCGCGGTAGGTGGGGAAGAGCCAGTCGGTGGAGCGCAGGGCCGAGGCCGCGGCTACCTGGCACGCTTCCTGCCCGGTCGACGACGGGTAGACGGCGAGGCGTCCCTGCCGCGCCGACGTCGATGCCTGCTCGTTGAACCCGCGGCCCACGACCAGGCGGCGGTGCAGGGAGCGGGCGAGGGCGGGGCGGACGGCGGCGGCCCGTGGAGTGCCGATGATCCGTACGGGGGACCGATCGGGCAGCAGGGGGCCGGGTCGCGCAGCGGGCCGTCCGCGCCGGGCCGCCAGACCGGGGTTCCGGGGGAGGCCGCGTCCTCGGGGGCGGTCCGGGCGCCGTGCGGGGGCTCGGGCGGGGCCTCGGCTCGGGTGGCCATTCACAGCCTCCCGGAGAGCGGACTCAGCGGCCGGTAGTCGCGCGCGGCGAGGAACTCGGGCCGGGGCGCGGCCACTTCCGCCAGCTGATTGGCGACGCTGTTGTAGGTGATCAACGCCACCGTCCGGTCGCCCGGCGACATGTTGGTCCCGGAACCGTGCACGATCCGGGGGTCGAAGAAGAGCAGGTCCCCGGCGCGGCCGGTGGCCGACCTGATGCCGTGCTTCTCGACCAACGGCCTCAGATGGTCACCGCGCAGCCGGAAGTCCAGGTCCGCCGACAGGTTGGAGGCCCATTCCGGCTTTTCGGAATCCACCGTGGAATGCGCTGTTCCTGACGTCCCGGCAGTCCCCCGGAATGCGTTGGACGGATCATCGGAGAATGCGTTGGGGTCAGCCGGAGAATCACTCTCCGGGAGATTCTTTGGGACGTTCTCCATATGTGAACCAGGAATGAGGAGAAGCGGCCCGTTGAATTCGGTGACATCGTCCAGGAAGAGCGCTGCATTGATGGCCTTCGGCTGCTGCATTCCGTCTTTCTGTTCCCAGAAGACATAGTCCTGGTGCCAGGGCCACACGTCGCCGTCCAGTGCTCGCTTGGCATTGACCTTGACCTGGTGGACGTAGACGTCGTCCTCCACGAGGCGGCGGGCCACGGACAGCATCGACGGCAGCCGCACCAGCCGGGAGAACAGGTCGCTCACCTGATGGCAGCCGTGAATTCCCCGGACGGTGCTGCCGTCCTTCTCCAGTATGCGCCCGGGGTGTTCTATCCCTTCCAGACGCTGGACCTCCTCGCGTATGCGGTCCAGGTCGTCCGGTTCGATGCCGCTGTCGAGGGTCAGGAACCCGTCGGATCGGTAGGTGTTGATCTGCGCGGAACTGAGCATTTTCGTCACCCGTCGTGTCCGGTCTGATCGTTTCGGGAGGGTGCTTCGGAGCCTAGCATCCAGCCTGCGGGAGAACAGTGGGGAAAGGTATTCCACCGCATCATCGATAACCTTCGCAGCTTTTCGTCAGGCGTCCGTCAGTCAGAAATCAGCGGCCTTTGTGAGGATGCCAAGACGTAATTCCCCCCACGGGTGCGTACGAGGCGCCGACGACCGGATCACGAGCGAGGAGTCGATGTGACGCGTACGGGTACGGGCGCCGGGCTGACGGACGTGCTGCCGCTGTCTCCCCTCCAGGACGGCCTGCTCTTCCACGCGCTGTACGACGAGGCGGACGCGGACGTCTACGTCGTGCAGTTCGTCCTCACCTTGAGTGGCCCGCTGGACGCCGCCCGCCTGCGCGCCGCCACCGAAGGACTGCTGCGCCGCCACCCGAACCTGCGCGCCGGGTTCTGGCAGGACGGCATGAAACGGGCCGTCCAGATCATCCCCCGGGAATCCGTACTGCCCTGGACCGAGCACGACCTGACGGGGACCGCGCCGGACGTGCGCGAGGACGCGTTCCAACGGCTCCTCGACACGGACCGGGGCCGCCGCTTCGACCCGGCGCACCCCCCACTGATGCGCGCCGCCCTCGTCGCCCTGGGGCCCGAGGAACACCGGTTGCTGATCAGCCACCACCACCTGCTGGTCGACGGCTGGTCCATGCCCCTGCTGCTGGCCGACCTGTTCACCCTGTACGAGAACGGCGGCGACGAGCGCGCCATGACCCCGCCGCCCTCCTTCCGCGACCACCTCGCCTGGCTCGCCTCGCGGGACGCGGAGGCGGACCGGCGGGCGTGGCGCGAGGAACTGGCGGGCCTCGACCACCCCACCACCGTGACCGCCGCGCCCGGAACCGCCGTCCCCGCGCCCCGCACCGCCACCACGGACGCCGTCGGCCCCAGGGAGGACGCCGCCGCAGGCGCACCCACCGGCCCGGACGTCACTGGTGCACCGGACGCGCCCGCCGACGGGCGCCCCAGGGGAGCACGGCATCAGGACCCCGTCCACCAGCAGTTCGTCGAACTGGACGAGCCCACCACCGCCGCCCTCACCGCGCAGGGGCGACGCCACGGACTCACCCTCAACACCCTCGTCCAGGGAGCCTGGGGGCTGCTCCTCGGAGCCCTCACCGGAAGGGACGACGTCACGTTCGGGGCCGTCGTCTCAGGCCGCTCGCCCGAGGTCGACCGCTCCGAGAAGATGGTCGGCCTGTTCATCAACACGGTGCCGGTACGGGTGCGCACCCGGGCGGGCGACACCCTGGCCACCACCCTCGGCACGCTCCAGGAACACCAGGCCCGGCTGGCGGAACACCAGTTCACGGGCCTGTCCGCGATCCAGCGCGCCTGCGGCATCCCCGAACTCTTCGACACCCTCCTCGTGTTCGAGAACTACCCCCTGGACCCCGACGCCCTCGACCTGCACGCCGACGGACTGCGCCTGTCCGACCTGGAGATCCGGGACCGCACCCACTATCCGCTCAGCCTGGTCGTCATCCCCGGCGAGACCCTGCGGCTGCGCGTCGAGCACCGCGCCGACCGCTGCGCCCCCGAGGTGGCTCGCGACCTGGGACCGCGCCTGCTACGGCTGCTGCGCGCCATGGCCGACGGTCTGGAGGAGCCGGCAGCCCGCCTCGACCTGCTCTCGCACCAGGAGCGCGCCGCACTCCTCGACACCCCCCGGGAACCCGCCCACGCGCTGTCCGGCCGGACCCTGCCCGGACTGCTCGACCAGCAGGCCGCGCTGACGCCCGACGCCCTCGCCGTCGTCTGCGCGGACGAGCGGCTGACGTACCGCGAGGTGGCGTCGCGCTCCAACCGGCTGGCGCGCCTGCTGATCAGCCGGGGCGCGGGCCCAGAGACGCTCGTGGCGCTCGCCCTGCCGCGCGGCACCGAACAGGTCGTCGCGTTCCTCGCCGTCCTCAAGGCCGGCGCCGCCTACACCCCCGTCGACACGTCCTACCCGCAGGAGCGCGTCTGCTTCCTCCTCGCGGACGCCGCCCCCGTCGCCGTGGTCACCACCGCCGCCGAGGCCCACCTGCTGCCACCGGGCGCGGAACCCGTCGTCCTGGACGCTCCCGCTTTCGCCGCGGAACTCGCCGCCTGCTCCGACGCCGACCTCACCGACGCCGAACGCCTCCACCCCCTGCACGCGGACCACCCGGTCTACGCCCTCTACACCTCGGGCTCCACCGGCCGCCCCAAGGGCGTCCTCATGCACGCCGAGCCGCTGCTCAACCTCATGGCGTGGTATGCGCGGACCGTGCCGGGGGAGCCGGGTGCCGTCGCCTCGCAGTTCTCGACGACGGCCTTCGACCCCGCCCCGCTGGAGATGCTCTCCGCGCTCACCCAGGGCCAGACTCTCACCGTCGCCACCGACCTGGCCCGCCACGACCCGCAGGAACTCCTCGACTGGCTGGAACGCGAGGGTGCCCGGCACCTCTACACCACCAACACCGTCGTCGAAGCGCTCGCCGACGCCGCCGCCGCGACCGGCCGCACCCTGCCCGACCTGCGAGAGGTCGTCCAGGCAGGGGAAGCCCTGATGCCCTCCCAGTACGTCAAACGGCTCTTCCGCGACCACCCCGGGCGACGGCTGCACAACCTCTACGGCCCCACCGAGACCCACGTCGTCACCGCAGCCGTCCTCGGCCCCGACCCCGACGCCTGGCCGCACTCGGCGCCCATCGGCACCGCCCTGCCGCACACCCGGGTGTACGTGCTCGACACCTGGCTGCGCCCGGTGCCGCCCGGTGTGGCGGGCGAGCTGTACGTCGGTGGGGTCATGCCCGCGCGCGGCTATGTGCGCCGCGCGGGTCTCACCGCCTCCCGCTTCGTCGCCGCCCCGTTCGGGCCGCCCGGCGGACGCCTCTACCGCACCGGCGACCTGGTGCGTCAACGCCAGGGCGGAGCACTGGACTTCCTGGGCCGCGCCGACGACCAGGTCAAGATCGGCGGCCAGCGCGTCGAACCCGGCGAGACCCGGGCAGCACTCGAAGCGCTCCCGGACGTCGCACAGGCGCACGTCACCGTCCGCGAGGACACCCCCGGGGTCCGCCGCCTGGTCGCCTACCTGGTCGCCGCCCCCGGAACGCACCCCGTCCCCGCCGACCTGCGCGCCGCGCTCGCCCGCACCCTGCCCGCCCCGCAGGTGCCCGCCGACTGCGTCCTGCTCGACGCGCTGCCCCGCAACGCCAACGGCAAGGTCGACCGGAGCGCGCTGCCCGCCCCCGTGGTGGCCGGGGACGCCGCCGGACGTGCCCCGCGCACCGACGCCGAGCGCTTGCTCGCCAGACTCTTCCAGGAGGTCGTGGGAGCCACCGCCGTAGGGGTCGACGACAGCTTCTTCGCTCTCGGCGGTGACAGCATCATGTCGATGCAGCTCGCCGGTCGGGCCCGCAAGGAAGGGCTGTTCTTCTCCCCGCGCGACGTCTTCGAACAGCGCACCGTGGCCCTGCTCGCCGCCGTCGCCACCCCGGCCGACGACCGGGCGGCGGGCCCCGCCCGCACCGAGGGCTCCGGGCCCTTCCCCGCCACTCCGATCATGCACTGGTTCCGCGAACTCGGCGGCCCCGTAGACGGGTTCAGCCAGTCGGTCGTCCTCCAGACGCCTGCCGCACTCGACGAACGCCGCCTGGCTGACCTGCTCCAGAGCGTCGTCGACCACCACGACGTGCTGCGCCTGCGGATGGAGACCCGGCCCGACGGGAGTTGGTCCCCCGAGGTCCGGCCCGTCGGCTCGGTGCGCGCCGTCGACCTGATCCGCCGGGTGGACACCGGGGGACTGGGCTCCGAACGGACCGCGGCACTGCTGGAGCGCGAAGCCGCCGCCGCCGACCGCCAACTGCGCCCCGCCCGGGGCGACATCCTGCGCGCCGTGTGGTGCGACGCGGGCGATGCCCCCGGCCGACTCCTGCTCACCGCCCACCATTTCGCCGTCGACGGCGTGTCCTGGCGCATCCTCCTCGCCGACCTCGTCACCGCCTGGCAGGCCGTCCTGGCGGGCCGCGCCCCGGCGCTCGAACCGGTCGCCGTCCCCTTCCGCCAGTGGGCCCAGCACCTCACCGACCTGGCCCACGACCCCGCGCAGACCGCCCAGCTCCCGCTCTGGCAGCGCATCGCGTCGACCGCGTCCCCGCTGCCCTCCCGGGTCTCCCCGGACCCCCGCCGCGACTTGGCCGGCACGGTGCGGCGCCACACCCGGGAACTCCCGGTCGACCCCACTCGCGCCCTGCTGACCGGCGTCCCCGCCGCCTTCCACGCCGGGATGAACGACGTCCTGCTCACCGCGCTCACCGCGGCCGTCGTCGAATGGCGCCGACGGCGCGGCACGTACGCCACCGACCTGCTCCTCGACCTCGAAGGCCACGGCCGCGACGAGGGCGCGGGAACCCTCGACCTGTCCCGTACCGTCGGCTGGTTCACCACCCTGCACCCGGTGCGCCTCGACCTCGGCCGCACCGACCACCGCGAACTCGGCGCGGGCGGGCCGGCCCTCGGACGAGCCGTCAAACGCGTCAAGGAACAACTGAACGCCGTCCCCCAACACGGCCTCGGCCACGGACTGCTGCGCCACCTGAACGAGGACACGGCCAAGGAACTCTCCACCACGGCCGTCCCCGAGCTGTGTTTCAACTACCTGGGGCGCTTCACCGCGCCCGACGACACCGACTGGTCGCCCGCCCCCGAGATCCACCTGCTCGGCGGCTCCGTCGACTCCGGCCTCCCCTTCGGCCGCTCCCTCCAGCTCAACGCCTACACCAGGGACACGCCCGACGGCCCCCGGCTCACCGCCTTGTGGTCCTGGCCCGGAGCCCTCTGGGACGACGCGGACATCGCGGAACTCGCCGACAGCTGGTTCACCATGCTCCGGGCCCTGGTCCGGCACACCGCGACCGGCGGCGCGGGCGGACACTCCCCCTCCGACCTGCCCCTGGTGGATCTCAGCCAGAACGACATCGACCTGCTCGAAAGCGAACTGGGCGAGGAAGACGAGGAATCGAAGTGACCGAGTCCCGGATCGACGACGTACTCCCGCTCGCCCCGCTCCAGGAAGGACTGCTGTTCCTCTCCCGGTACGACGACGCGACCGCGGCGGACGTCTACGTGGTGCAGTTCCGCTTCGACATCGAAGGCCCCCTGGACGGCGACCGGATGCGTGCCGCCGCCGAGGCGCTGCTCGTCCGCCACCCCCACCTACGGGCCGCCTTCCGCCACCAGCGCCGCGAGGGCCGCCCCGTCCAGGTCGTCCCCCGCTCCGTCCGCCTGCCCTGGGACGAACTGGACCTCAGCGGTCTCGACCCCGTCGAGCGCGCCGCCGAACTGGAACGCGTACTGTCCGAGGACCGCTCCCGGCGCTTCGACCCGGCCCGGCCGCCACTGATGCGCTTCACCCTGATCCGCCTCGGCCCGCGCACCCACCGCCTGGTCTTCACCCACCACCACCTGCTGCTCGACGGCTGGTCGATGGGCCTGCTGATCAAGGAACTCTTCGCCGCGTACGAACACGGCGGCGATGCCTCCGCGCTGCCCGCCACCACGCCCTACCGCTCCTATCTGACCTGGCTCGCCCACCAGGACGTGCCGGCCGCCCGTGCGGCCTGGAGCGACGCGTTCGACGGCCTCACGGAGCCGACCCTCGTCGCGGGCCACGGCCGCCCCACCGGAGCACCTGCCGAGTACGTCACCGAACTGCCCGAGGACCTCACCGCCGCCCTCACCAGCCGTGGCCGGGCCGCCGGACTCACCCTCAACACCCTGGTGCAGGGCGCGTGGGGCCTCCTCGTCGGCAGCCTCACCGGACGCGACGACATCACCTTCGGCGAGATCGTCTCCGGACGGCCCGCCGACCTCGACGGCGCCGAGGCCATGATCGGCATGTTCGCCAACGCGCTGCCGGTACGCATGCGCACCGCGCCCGGCGACTCGCTCGCCCGGACCCTGCTGCGGCTCCAGGAGCAGCACGGCACGCTCATGCCCCACCAGCACCTCGGGCTCAGCGCCGTCCAGGCCCTCGCGGAACCCGCCGAGCTCTTCGACACCATGGTCATCTTCGAGAACTACCCGCTCGACCCCGACACGCTCCACGTCACCGCAGGCGACATCCGCCTCACCGAGCTCAGCGAGCACGCCGCCACGCACTACCCGCTGTGCCTGATGGTGCTCCCCGGCGAGCGGCTGACCCTGCGCCTCGGCTACGGCACCGACCTCTACGACGAGCGCGCCGCCGCCTCCCTCGCCGAGCGGCTCCTCGGCCTGCTCGAACTCCTCTCGGCGGACTTGGACCGCCCGCTGGCCTCCATCGACCCGCTGCCCGCCGCCGAACGCTGGGAACTGCTGGAAGCCAGGAACGACACGGCCCGGCCTGTGCCCGCGCTGACGCTGCCCGGACTCTTCGCCGAGCAGGCCCGTACCACCCCAGACGCCGTGGCCGTCGAAGCGGCGGACGGTTCCCTCACGTACGCCGAGCTCGACCGCAGGTCGGCGGCGCTCGCCCAGCGCCTCACCGCGCTCGGTGCCGGGCCCGAACGCCATGTGGCGCTGCTCCTGCCCCGCACCTGCGACCTCCTGGTGGCGCTGCTCGCCGTGCTCCGCACCGGCGCCGCCTACGTACCGCTCGACCCCCACCACCCGGCCGAGCGGATCGGCCAGGTACTGACCGACGTCCACCCCGTGTGCCTGCTCGCCGACCGCGCCGACGGCGCCGCCGCACAGCACGGCGTCCCCCTGCTGCACGTCGACGACGAGGAGCACACGTGTCCCCCGGCCCCGGGGGACACGTGTGCCGCGCCCGACCCGGCGCACCCCGCCTACGTCATCCACACCTCGGGCTCCACCGGCCGCCCCAAGGGCGTCGTCGTACCGCACAGCGCCCTGACCAACTTCCTCACCGACCTGCGCACCCGTGTGCCGCTCGGCCCCGGCGACAAGCTCCTCGCCGTCACCACCGTCTCCTTCGACATCGCCGCACTGGAGCTCTTCCTGCCCCTGCTCGGCGGGGCCACCGTCGTACTCGCGGACCAGGACACCGTCCTGGACCCCGACGCACTCGCGCACGCGCTCACCACCTCCGGCGCCTGTGTCATGCAAGCCACCCCCACGCTGTGGCGCACCCTCGTCACCGACCACGCCGAGGCCCTGCGCGGCCTGCGCGTCCTGACCGGCGGCGAACCCCTCCCGGACGACCTCGCCACGGCCCTGACCACGGCGGCCGGCGAGGTCACCAACCTCTACGGGCCCACCGAGACCACCATCTGGTCGACCGTCGCGGAAGTGCGTCCCGGCGCCCCGGTCACGATCGGGCGGCCGATGGGGAACACGCGGGTGTATGTGCTGGATGGTGGGTTGCGTCCGGTGCCGGTGGGGGTGCGGGGGGATCTGTATGTGGCGGGTGCGGGTCTGGCGCGTGGTTATGTGGGTCGTGGGGGTTTGACGGCGGAGCGTTTCGTTGCTGATCCGTTCGGTGTCGCTGGTGGTCGGATGTATCGCACGGGTGATGTGGCGGTGTGGCGTGGTGATGGGGTGCTGGAGTTCGGGGGACGTACGGACGGTCAGGTGAAGATCCGGGGCTTCCGGGTGGAGACCGCCGAGATCGAAGCCGTACTGCGCGCGCACCCCGGCGTCCTCGACGCCGCCGTCGTCGCCCGGAGCGCGCCCGACACCCCGGTCCGGCTGGCGGGTTACGTCGTCCCCGTACCCGAGGAGGACCCCGGCACGGGCGTTGCCGAGACCTCCGCCGCCGACAGCTCGCGCGACACGCGCGAACACCAGCAGGAAAAGTCCTGGCGCGACGTGTACGACACCCTCTACCAAGACCTCGGCGACAGCCCGTACGCAGCCTGGAACAGCAGTTATGACGGGTTGCCGATCGCGGTGGGGGAGATGGAGGAGTGGCG
>NZ_LWLE01000031.1 GCF_001905125.1 Streptomyces sp. TSRI0281
GCGGTGGTTGCGGCCGGGCGGGCGGATCTTCCTCGGCGACATCCGCGACCTGCGCCAGCACCGCACCCTGCGCACAGCCGTCGAGCTGGAACGAGCCGTCCGTGGCGGACACCGGGCCGACCGCGCGGCACTCACCGTCGCGATCGAGCGGAGCCTCGCACAGGAGAAGGAACTCCTCGTCGACCCCGCCTTCTTCACCGCCCTCGCGGACACCGTCCCCGAACTCGACGCCGTAGACGTGCGCGTCAAGCCGGGCCACCACCACAACGAACTGACCCGCCACCGCTACGACGTCGTCCTGCACCGCAGCGCCACCGGCACCCCGCGCGCGGCGGACCTCCCCGCCCTCACCTGGGGGGACGACGTCACGGACCTCACCGCCCTGGCCGCCCGCCTCGACGACACCGGGAACGGCTCCTCGCGCGGGCTGCTCCTCACCGGACTGCCGCACCTGCGCCTGTTCGGCGAACTGGCCGCCGAACAGGCGCTGCTGGACGGCGCGGAACCGGGAGCGGCCCACGCGCTGCTGAGCGCGCCCGCGCCCGACGACGCGCCCGACCGTTGCGACCTGGAGGAGTTGGCGGCCCGGCACGGCCACCGGTTGGCCCTCGCCCCCTCCCGGCACGGCGCACCCGGCACGCTCGACGCGGCCTTCACCCCTGCGGACACCGCCCCGCTCTTCGCCGATCTGTGCCCGCCCGCCGCACCCGGCACCGACCCCCTGAACGGCGGCCTCACCAACGACCCCCTGCACAGCACGCCCGCCCCCGCTCTCGATCAGACGCTGCGTTCCTACCTGCGTGAGAAGCTGCCCGAGCACATGGTCCCCGCGACCCTCACCGCGCTGAGCGCGCTGCCTCGCACCGCCAACGGCAAGCTGGACCGCCGCGCCGTGCCGGAGCCCGAGGTCCTCGTCAGCTCCGGACGCGGCGCCCGCTCCCCGCAGGAAGAGATCATGTGCACGCTCTTCGCGGACGTGCTCGGCTTGCCCCGCACCGGCCCCACGGACAACTTCTTCGACCTGGGCGGCCACTCGCTGCTGGGCACCCGGCTCATCAACCGCGTCCGCTCCACGCTCGGCGTCGACCTGCCGATCCGCCGCCTTTTCCAGCAGCCCACGCCCGCCGGACTCGCCGCCGCGCTCGGCGGCGCCGACGAGGCCACCCGTACGCCGCTCACGGCAGTGGAGCGCACGGCCGAACTGCCGCTCTCCTTCGCCCAGAGCCGTCTGTGGTTCATCAACCAGATGGAGGGACCCAGCCCGACCTATCACCTCCCGCTGGGGCTGCGCATCACCGGCCCGCTCGACCAGCAGGCCCTCAAGGCCGCCCTCGACGACGTGGTGGGCCGGCACGAGAGCCTGCGCACCGTCTTCCCCGCCCCGGGCGGACGGCCCACCCAGCGCATCCTCGACCCGGCGCCCCCGGTCCGGTTGCACTCCGTCTCCGTGGAGCCCGGGGACCTGGACGACGCGGTCGCCGAGGCGATCCGTGCCCCCTTCGACCT
Source organism: Streptomyces sp. TSRI0281 (assembly GCF_001905125.1). Classification (GTDB taxonomy): domain Bacteria; phylum Actinomycetota; class Actinomycetes; order Streptomycetales; family Streptomycetaceae; genus Streptomyces. The sequence goes on from NZ_LWLE01000031.1 coordinate 1,507, forward strand.
TGCCACCGAGGCGCCTCTGCGCGCCGACCTCTTCCAGCACGGCCACGACCAGGCCCTCCTGCTTCTGACGTTGCATCATATTGCTGGGGATGGTTGGTCGTTGGGGCCGCTGGGTCGGGATCTGGCGTTGGCTTATGAGGCGCGTCACGCAGGGCGCGCGCCTGTTTGGGAGCCGTTGCCGGTGCAGTACGCGGATTATGCGTTGTGGCAGCGGGAGTTGTTGGGGGAGGAGTCCGAGGCGGGGAGTGAGATGGGGCGTCAGTTGGGTTTCTGGCGTGAGCGGTTGGCGGGGTTGCCGGATCAGTTGGAGATTCCGACGGACCGTGCGCGTCCTGCGGTGTTCTCGCACGAGGGCGGGAGTGTGTCTTTCCGTCTGGACGGTGGGTTGCATCGGGGTTTGGTGGGGTTGGCGCGGGAGTCGTCGGCGACGTTGTTCATGGTGGTGCAGGCGGGTCTGGTGGCGTTGTTGTCGCGTTTGGGTGCGGGTGAGGACGTGGCGGTGGGGAGTCCGGTGGCGGGTCGTACGGATGAGGCGTTGGACGACTTGGTCGGGTTCTTCGTGAACACGCTGGTGTTGCGGACGGATGTGTCGGGTGATCCGTCGTTCCGTGTGTTGTTGGGTCGGGTGCGGGAGGGTGATCTGGCGGCGTACGCGCATCAGGACGTGCCCTTCGAGCGGTTGGTGGAGGTGTTGAACCCGCAGCGCTCCCTGTCCCGTAATCCGCTGGTCCAGGTCATGCTGGCCCTCCAGAACACCCCCGACTCCACGTTCCACCTGCCCGGACTCGTCATCGAGCCCGAGCACCTGCGGCCCGAGGTCTCCCGCTTCGACCTCGCCGTCTTCCTGACCGAGGAGCACACCGACGACGGCGACCCCGACGGCATCTGGGGACTCGTCGAGTACAGCGGCGACCTCTTCGAACGGGCCACCGTCGAAAGGCTCGTCGAACGGTTCACCACCCTCTTGCGCGCCTGCGTCGACGACGCAGACCAGCGCATCGGCTCTGTGGACCTCCTCGAACCCGACGAGCGCCACCGGATCCTGACCGAGTGGAACGACACCGCCCGCCCGGACCGCCCCGAGCCCATCACGCTCACCGCACGGTTCGCCGAACTCGTACGCACCCGGCCCGACGCCCCGGCCGTCAGCGCCGGGGGCACCACCCTGAGCTACGCGCAACTGGACGCTCGCTCCGACCGGCTCGCCCACGCACTGCGCGCCCGGGGCGTGGCCGAAGAGACCCCCGTGGCCATGCTCACCGAGCGCGGCGTCCACCTGGCGGCCGGCGTCCTCGGCGTCCTCAAGGCGGGCGGCGCGTACGTCCCGCTGCGCGCCGATCACCCCCCGGCCCGGAAGGCGTTCGTCCTCGCCGAGACCGCGACACCGGTCCTCCTCACCGACCGCGCCATGAGCGAGGAGGCCCACACCTATGGCCTGCCCGTGCTGGTGCTCGACGACGAGGACGACCCGTCCGGCGCGTACGGGAACGACCCGGCCGCCGCGCAGGCCGACCCCCCGCTGCCGCCCGTCGACGCCCCGGACCGCCTCGCCACCGTGATGTACACCTCCGGCTCCACCGGCCGCCCCAAGGGCGTCGCCCTCACGCACGCCGCCATCGAGTGCCTGCGGCACGACCGCTGCTGGGCTCCGGGCAGCACCGACCGCGTGCTGCTGCACTCCTCCCATGCCTGGGACGCCTTCAACATGGAGTTCTGGCTGCCGCTGATGTCCGGTGGCCACGTGGTCATGGCTCCCCCCGGACAGCTCGATCTGCGGGTCATCGAACACGCCGTCACCCGCTGGGACATCACCGGGATGCTGCTGCCCACCGGTGTCTTCAACGTCGTCGCCGAGGAGCGCTCCGACTGGCTGCGCGGCCTGCGCGCCCTGTGGACCGGCGGCGACGTGCTCTCCCCGGCCGCCGCCGCCCGGCTCACCGCGTCGTGCCCCGACCTCTCCGTCCTCAACGGCTACGGCCCCACCGAGACCACCGTCTACGCGTCCCACCACACCTTCCGCGACGCCATCGACGCCGGGACACCCGTCCCGATCGGCGTCCCCCTGGACGACATGCGCCTGTACGTCCTCGACGACCGGCTGGCCCCCGTCCCCGCCGGAGTCCCCGGCGAGCTGTACATCGCCGGAGCGGGCATGGCCCGCGGCTACCACCAGGCGCCCGCCGAGACCGCGTCCCGCTTCGTCGCCGCCCCCTGGGGCCCGCCCGGCAGCCGCCTCTACCGCACCGGCGACATCGTCCGGCGCGACGCCGACGGCCGCACGCACTTCGTGGGCCGCGCCGACTCCCAGGTCAAACTGCGCGGACAGCGCGTCGAACTCGGCGAGGTGGAGAGCGCCCTGCGCGGCCACCCCCAGGTCGCCCAGGCCCTCGCGATGGTCCGCGAGGACCGTCCGGCCGAGAAGCAACTCGTCGCCTACGTGGTACCCGGCGACGATGCCCAGCGCGACCCCGACGGCGAGGCCCGGCAGGTCGGCGAGTGGCACGATGTCTACGAAGAGGTCTACCAGGACGCCGCGCAGGCCGAGTTCGGCGAGAACTTCGCGGGCTGGAGCAGCAGCTACGACAACCAGCCCATCCCCCTGCCCCAGATGCGCGAATGGCGGGCCGCCACCGTCGAACGCATCCGGTCGCTGCGCCCGCGCCGCGTTCTGGAGATCGGCGTGGGCAGCGGACTCGTCCTCGCCCACCTCGCGGACGGCTGCGAGAGCTACTGGGCCACCGACTTCTCCGCGACCGCCGTCGCCGCCCTGCGCGAGCAGCTCGACGCCCGCCCGGACCTGGGCAGCCGCGTCGAGCTGCGCTGCCTTGCGGCCGACGACACCGAGGGCCTGCCGCGCGCATACTTCGACACCGTCGTCATCAACTCCGTCGTCCCCTACTTCCCGCACGCCGCCTACCTCACCGACGTCATCGAAGGCGCGATGGGCCTCCTCGCCCCCGGCGGCACTCTCTTCCTCGGCGACATCCGTAACCAGCGGCTGCTGCGCTGCTTCACCTCCGCCGTCCAACTCCACCAGTGCGCCGACCGCACCCCCACGGAGACCGTCCGCCGCGCCGTCGACCAGGGAGTCCTGCTGGAGACCGAACTCCTGTTGGACCCGGAGTACTTCACCGCGCTCGCGGCGCGGCTGCCCGACATCGACGCCGTGGACATCCGCCTCAAGCGCGCCCTGTACCACAACGAACTCAGCAGGCACCGCTACGACGTGGTTCTGCGCAAGTCCGGCGGTCCCCGCCCGGCGTCCCACGGCCCGGCGACGGACACCCTGACCTGGCACCGCGACCTGCGGGACACGGCAGCCCTGGAGGATGCCCTGCGCGAGCGCTCCGCGCCCTTGCGCGTCGAGAACGTCCCCAACGCCAGGCTGGCTGCGGAATCCACCGCACTGCACCTGCTCAGCGGGCCCGGCGACGTGACGGCCGCCCGCGACGCCGTGCGCGACGGCACCGGCGTCCCGCCCGCGTGTGACCCCGAGGAACTGCACGCGCTCGGCGCGGCCCACGGCCTCCGTACGGCCGTCACCTGGTCGGCCGGGTCCTCCGACGGCGGCATGGACGTCCTGTTCACCCCGGCGACCGGACCGGCAGCGGCCGACGACGCCCCGGACGTCGTCGACGGTCTCTACCGCGCAACCGCCGTGGACCCCGAGCCGACGGACTTCGCCAACAGCCCCCGCCGCTCCCACGTCACCGCCTCACTCGTCACCACGCTGCGCGACTACCTGAGCGACCGCCTCCCCGCCCCTACCGTGCCTGCGGCGTTCGTGGTGGTGGAGCGGTTGCCGTTGACGGTGAACGGCAAGGTGGACCGGGGTGCGTTGCCGGTGCCGGAGTTCTCCGGTGGTGGGGGTCGTGGGGCGCGTTCGGCGGCGGAGGAGATCGTGTGTGGTCTGTTCGCCGAGGTGCTGGGGGTGGGTTCGGTCGCTGCGGATGCTGACTTCTTCGTGGCGGGTGGGCATTCGTTGCTGGCGACGCGTCTGGTGAGTCGGGTGCGTTCGGTGTTCGGTGTGGAGTTGGCGGTGCGGGTGGTGTTCGACAGTCCGACGCCGGCGGGTCTGGTGGCGGCGTTGGATGCGGCGGGTGCGGCGCGAACACCGTTGCGCGCGGCCGAGCGGCCCGCACACCTCCCGCTCTCATCCGCGCAGTGGCGCCTGTGGTTCCTCGACCAGATCGAGGGCCCCGGGCCCACCTACAACATCCCCTACGCCATGCGGCTCACCGGACGGCTGGACGAGGCGGCGCTCGCCGCCGCCCTGGACGACGTCGTGGGACGCCACGAGAGCCTGCGCACCGTCTTCCGTGACCACCACGGCGAGCCCCGCCAGCACATCGTGCCCGCGTCGGACGCCCATGTCGGCCTCGACGTCCGGCAGACCAGCGAGGAAGCCCTGCCCGCGGCCCTCTCGGAAGCGGGACGCACCGGCTTCGACCTCGCCCACGACCTGCCGATCCGCGCGCACCTGCTGCGCACCGGCCGCACCGAGTGCGTCCTGCTGCTGAACCTGCACCACATCGCGGGCGACGGCTGGTCGATGGCCCCGCTCGCCCGCGACCTGATGACCGCGTACGAGGCCCGCCGCGCGGAGCGCGCGCCCGACTGGGCCCCCCTGCCCGTCCAGTACGCCGACTACGCGCTGTGGCAGCGCGAGCTGCTCGGCGAGGAGACGGACCCCCACAGCGAGCTGTCCCGGCAGCTCGACCACTGGCGAAAGGCCCTGCACGGCCTCCCCGACGAACTGCCCCTGCCCCACGACCGCCCGCGCTCCCCGCTCGCCCGCTACGACGGCGCCTTGATCCGCTTCCGTCTGGACGGTGGGTTGCATCGGGGTTTGGTGGGGTTGGCGCGGGAGTCGTCGGCGACGTTGTTCATGGTGGTGCAGGCGGGTCTGGTGGCGTTGTTGTCGCGTTTGGGTGCGGGTGAGGACGTGGCGGTGGGGAGTCCGGTGGCGGGTCGTACGGATGAGGCGTTGGACGACTTGGTCGGGTTCTTCGTGAACACGCTGGTGTTGCGGACGGATGTGTCGGGTGATCCGTCGTTCCGTGTGTTGTTGGGTCGGGTGCGGGAGGGTGATCTGGCGGCGTACGCGCATCAGGACGTGCCCTTCGAGCGGTTGGTGGAGGTGTTGAACCCGCGGCGCTCCCTGTCCCGTAATCCACTGGTCCAGGTCATGCTGGCCCTCCAGAACATGCCCCGCGCCGAAACGGACCTGCCTGGCCTCCGCGTGCGCCCCGAACCGTTCGACATCGGTGTGTCGAAGTTCGACCTCTCCTTCCACCTGCGCGAGGACCGGGGAGCCGACGGCACCGAGAACGGCATCGACGGCGTACTGGAGTACAGCACCGACCTCTTCGACCACGACACCGTGCGCGCGCTCGCCGACCGGCTGGTCCGGCTGCTGACCCACGTCGTCGAGCACCCCGACGACCCGATCGGTGACGCCGACCTGCTCAGCACCGGTGAGCACCGCGTCCTCCAGCGGGTCAACGACACCGCCGCCACCCCCGCCCCCGGCACGCTCCCCGCCCTGTTCGCGGCGCAGGCGGCCCGCACTCCGCACGCCCCCGCCGTGCGGCACGGGGACACCGAACTGACCTACGCCGAACTCCACTGCCGGGCCAACCGGCTGGCCGCGTACCTGATCGCGCAGGGGATCGGCTCGGAGGACCTGGTGGGCCTCGCCCTGCCGCGCACCCCGGAGCTTCTGGTCGCCCTGTGGGCGGTCCTCAAGACGGGCGCCGCCTACCTGCCCCTCGACCCCGGCTACCCGGCCGAGAGGCTCACCGTCATGCTCGACGACGCCAACCCCGTCCGCGTCCTCACCGACCGGACCGGCGCCGCCGCCCTGCCCCCCGGCACCCGGTGCGTCCTGCTCGACGACCCCGACCTGGCCGCCACCGTCGCCGCTCAGCCGGCCCACGACACCGCGGACGCCGACCGGGTCCGGCCGCTGGGACCCGACAACGCCGCGTACGCCATCTTCACCTCCGGCTCCACCGGCAGGCCCAAGGCCGTCGTCGTGCCCCAGCGCAATGTCGCCGACCTCGCTGCCTGGGCCGTCGGCGAGTTCGGCGCCGAAGGGCTGAGCGCCGTCACCGCCTCCACGTCGCTCAACTTCGATGTCTCCGTCTTCGAACTGTTCGCACCACTGCTGTGCGGCGGACGCATCGACCTGGTGGACGATGTCCTCGCCCTCGCCGCACCCGGTACGCCGGGCCCCGCCGCCCCGGCCGGTCGACTGCTCAGCACCGTGCCGTCCGCGATGGCCGCACTGCTCGCCGACCCCCGGGGGCTGCCAGTCTCCGCGCGGCCCACCACCCTGCTGTACGCGGGGGAGGCGCTGACCGATCGGCTCGTCCAGGACACCCGCGAAGCGCTGCCCGGCTGCCGGATACTCAACGTGTACGGCCCCACCGAGGCCACCGTCTACGCCACGCGCGCCGTCCTGCACACCGGCGGGCCGGGTGCGGACGGCCCCGCCGACCGGCAGCCGCCCATCGGCACCCCCCTGCGCAACGTCGGCGCCCACGTCCTGGACGCCCGGCTGCGACCGGTGCCCCCCGGCTCCACGGGAGAGCTCTACCTCAGCGGAGAACTCCACCTCGCACGCGGCTACCTGAAGCGCCCGGCACTGACCGCCGAACGTTTCGTGCCCGACCCCTTCGGCGCCCCCGGCAGCCGCATGTACCGCACGGGCGACCTGGCCAGGCGCACCGCCGACGGCACAGTCGAGTACCTCGGGCGCACCGACGACCAGCTCAAGATCCGCGGCTTCCGGATCGAACCCCACGAGATCGAGACGGCCCTGTCTGCGCTGCCCGCCATCCGCGAGTGCGTCGTCACCTCCCACCGCGACCAGGACGGCGAACAGCGCCTCGTCGCCTACGCCGTCCCCCGCCCCTCCGCCTCCGTCACCGTCGAGGACCTGCGCGCCCGCGCCGTCGCGGCGTTGCCGGGCCACCTCGTGCCTGCGGCGTTCGTGGTGGTGGAGCGGTTGCCGTTGACGGTGAACGGCAAGGTGGACCGGGGTGCGTTGCCGGTGCCGGAGTTCTCCGGTGGTGGGGGTCGTGGGGCGCGTTCGGCGGCGGAGGAGATCGTGTGTGGTCTGTTCGCCGAGGTGCTGGGGGTGGGTTCGGTCGCTGCGGATGCTGACTTCTTCGTGGCGGGTGGGCATTCGTTGCTGGTGATGCGTCTGGTGAGTCGGGTGCGTTCGGTGTTCGGTGTGGAGTTGGCGGTGCGGGTGGTGTTCGACAGTCCGACGCCGGCGGGTCTGGTGGCGGCGTTGGATGCGGCGGGTGCGGCGCGTACGCCGTTGTGCGCGGCCGAGCGGCCCGCACACCTGCCGCTCTCCTTCGCCCAGCACCGCCTGTGGTTCCTCGACCAGATCGAGGGCCCGGCCCCTACCTACAACATCCCGCTCGCCCTGCGGCTCACCGGACCGGTCGACCAACAGGCCCTGCGCGCGGCCCTGCACGATGTTGTCGAGCGCCACGAAGTGCTGCGCACCGTCTTCCCCGAGTACGGTGGCGCCGCCGTGCAGCACATCCTGCCCGCCGCGACGGCCGTCCCCGAGCTGGCCGTCCGCACCATCGAGGAGTCCGCGCTCGTCGACGCCCTCGACCGCTCCGCCCGTCGCCCCTTCGACCTGGCCACCGACCTGCCCGTACGCGCGGAACTGTTCCTCCTCGGCGAGCAGCGCCACGTCCTGCTTCTGACGTTGCATCATATTGCTGGGGATGGTTGGTCGTTGGGGCCGCTGGGTCGGGATCTGGCGTTGGCTTATGAGGCGCGTCACGCAGGGCGCGCGCCTGTTTGGGAGCCGTTGCCGGTGCAGTACGCGGATTATGCGTTGTGGCAGCGGGAGTTGTTGGGGGAGGAGTCCGAGGCGGGGAGTGAGATGGGGCGTCAGTTGGGTTTCTGGCGTGAGCGGTTGGCGGGGTTGCCGGATCAGTTGGAGATTCCGACGGACCGTGCGCGTCCTGCGGTGTTCTCGCACGAGGGCGGGAGTGTGTCTTTCCGTCTGGACGGTGGGTTGCATCGGGGTTTGGTGGGGTTGGCGCGGGAGTCGTCGGCGACGTTGTTCATGGTGGTGCAGGCGGGTCTGGTGGCGTTGTTGTCGCGTTTGGGTGCGGGTGAGGACGTGGCGGTGGGGAGTCCGGTGGCGGGTCGTACGGATGAGGCGTTGGACGACTTGGTCGGGTTCTTCGTGAACACGCTGGTGTTGCGGACGGATGTGTCGGGTGATCCGTCGTTCCGTGTGTTGTTGGGTCGGGTGCGGGAGGGTGATCTGGCGGCGTACGCGCATCAGGACGTGCCCTTCGAGCGGTTGGTGGAGGTGTTGAACCCGCAGCGCTCCCTGTCCCGTAATCCACTGGTCCAGGTCATGCTGGCCCTCCAGAACACCCCCGGTGCCGACTTCCGTCTCGGTACCGCCGAGGGCGAGTACATCCAGCTGACGGCGGGCGCCGCCCGCTTCGACCTCTCCCTCTTCTGCTTCGAACGCCACGACGAGAACGGCGAGCCCCAGGGCCTCGACATCCTCGCCGAGTACAGCACCGACCTGTTTGAACAGGACACCGTCCGCACTCTGCTGGAGCGGCTCGAACGGCTGCTGAGCGCCGCCGTCGTCAACCCCGAGGCCACCCTGTCCGCCCTGGACGTCCTCGGCGCCGACGAACGCGCTCAGTTGCTCAACGGATGGAACGACACCGACCGCCCGCGCCACGGTGCGCCCGGCGGACTGCAGGAGGCGTTCCGCGCCCAAGTGGCGTCCACCCCGGACGCGGTGGCCGTACGCGCCGACGGGCAGAGCCTGACCTACCGCGAACTCGACGCGCGGGCCAACCGCCTGGCGCACCGCGTCATCGCGGCGGGCGCCCAGCCGCAGGACGCCGTGGCCGTCCTCCAGGAACGCTCGGCCGACCTGGTCGTCTCCCTGCTGGCGGTTGTCAAGGCGGGCTGCGCCTACGTACCGCTGCACACCGGCTACCCCACCTCATGGATGCGGATGGCGCTGAGCAGCACCGGCGCACGTGTGCTCCTCACCGACACGGCCATGGCCGGACGCGACCTCCAGCACGAGGGCCCCACCCTCGTCGTGGACGCCGAACCCGACACCACGGCCGACCCGCGCAGCGATGACCCGCGCAGCGACGACCCCGGCGTCCCCGGGGACCCGAACCACCTCGCCTACGTCATGTTCACCTCCGGCTCCACCGGCGAACCCAAGGGGGTGGAGATCACCCACCAGAACGTGGCGGACCTCGCGCACGACCCGGTGTGGCACGGCGAACGCCCCGCGGCGGCGCGTGCCTGCGCAAGCGCCGACTGCGCCGCCGAACGCGTCCTCATGCATTCCCCGTACGCCTTCGACCCGGCCACCTTCGAACTGTGGGCGCCCCTGCTCAACGGCCACCGCGTCGTCGTCGCGCCCGCCGGGGAACTCGACCTCGGCACCCTCGAACGCGTCATGACCGAGGAAGGCGTCACCGGCGTCCTCTACACCGCCGGACTGTTCCGGCTCATCGCCGAGGAGCGCCCGGAGAGCTTCACCGGCGTCCGCGAGGTGTGGACCGGCGGCGATGTCGTCTCCCCGACAGCCGTGCAGCGCGTCCTCGACACCTGCCCCAGCACCACGGTCACCGCCATCTACGGCCCCACGGAGATCACTCTCTGCGCCACCCGGTACCCGATGCGCCACCCCCACCAGGTCGAGCACACCGTCCCCCTCGGGCGGCCGATGGGGAACACGCGGGTGTATGTGCTGGATGGTGGGTTGCGTCCGGTGCCGGTGGGGGTGCGGGGGGATCTGTATGTGGCGGGTGCGGGTCTGGCGCGTGGTTATGTGGGTCGTGGGGGTTTGACGGCGGAGCGTTTCGTTGCTGATCCGTTCGGTGTCGCTGGTGGTCGGATGTATCGCACGGGTGATGTGGCGGTGTGGCGTGGTGATGGGGCGCTGGAGTTCGGGGGACGTACGGACGGTCAGGTGAAGATCCGGGGCTTCCGGGTGGAGACCGCCGAGATCGAAGCGTCCCTCTTGCGCCACCCCGACCTGGCCCAGGCCACCGTCGTCACCCGCGAGACCGGACCCGGCGACCGCGCCCTGGCCGCCTACCTCGTCCCCGCCGAAACCCCCGGCACCGACAGCGCACCGCGCGACCTGCCCTCCGAGACCGAACGGGTCGAGGAGTGGCGGGGCATCTACGACGACCTCTACAGCACCGCCGACAGTCACCCCTTCAGCGGCTGGAACAGCAGTTATGACGGGTTGCCGATCGCGGTGGGGGAGATGGAGGAGTGGCGTGCGGGTGCGGTGGAGCGTGTGCGTGGGGTGAGCGGCGGGGGTCGTGTGCTGGAAGTGGGTGTGGGTAATGGGCTGTTGTTGCGGGAGTTGGCGGGGGAGTGTGAGTGCTATTGGGGTACGGACTTCTCGGTTGCCGCGGTGGAGGGTCTGCGTGCTGTGGTGGCGGGTGAAGTGTGGGCGGACCGGGTGGAGTTGCGGGTGGCTTCGGCGGTGGAGTCCGCGGGGGTTCCGGAGGGGTACTTCGACACGGTGGTGCTGAACTCGGTGGTGCAGTACTTCCCGGGTGCGCGCTATCTGGTGGAGGCGGTGCGTCAGGCGGTGCGGTGGTTGCGGCCGGGCGGGCGGATCTTCCTCGGCGACATCCGCGACCTGCGCCA
>NZ_LWLE01000032.1 GCF_001905125.1 Streptomyces sp. TSRI0281
CCCCACCACACCCGACACGCCATCAGACACTCACACACTCAACAACGTGACAGCGCCGTTGGAACAGCTGACGTCTGTGAACTGCTTGTTCACGCACCATGCACCACGTCGTACACCGAGAACGGGATGTCCTTGATCCACGACGTTCCTGTGACCATCCACGGACACAACGAAGGATCCCCGTCCGGAAAGCGATACCTTCGTCCGCTGCTCGCCCGACGGAACGGCAGCGAGGCAATCTGCCGCGACCGTGCCGGCGCCTCCGCTTCCGCCGTCGGGCCGGCGGCGGTGGAGACGGCGGACATGGCTGGCTCCTTGTGTCGGGGTGGACATCATCCTCGGGTGGCTCCCAAGACCTCGGCATGAGTACGGCTACTCATCTACCGCAGGGTGAAGCCGGCCGCCTTGGTGTCCAGGGTTGTGGTGCCGTCCTGCGCAGTGGCCAGGACGGCGATGTGCCAGGCGCCGCGCGGGGATGACTCGGCGTCGGAGCCGGTGATCTTGGTGGTGTAGGTGCAGCGCACAGTGTCCTGTCCGGCAGGCTTGCAGACGGCCGACTCCGCAGTGGCCATGTCCTTGGTGGTCAGCTCCTTCTCGGCGAGGGACGAGTTCTCCGGCCAGGCCAGTACCTTCACGCTCTTGACGCCGGAGGACGCCGTGACGTCGGTGGCGAAGGTCAGCGAGCCGTCGCGGTCGCCCTCGGGAGCGGTGTAGCGGGCATCGCTGTGCGCCAGGGCCACAGGCTGCTCCCCGGCGTAGGCCAGAGCGAAGGCCCCGGCACCACCGAGGGCGAAGACACCGGCGGCCACTGACAGAACGATACGTCGGGACATGAAATTCTCCGTAACTGTCTTGAGTACTGAATCGGGCCGGCGCCACTCGGCCCCGCCGCTGCACCGATACTCGCCGCGCAACGGCCTGCCGGGCATGAGCGCACCTACTCAACTCAGCCTGAGTAGACCCAGAGCCCGCTCTGGCGGGCGGGGAGCGGCTGTTTGGGCAGTCCATGGACGGGTTCGACCTCGCGATCATGGACGAGGCGCACTCTACGGCTGGCGATCTTGGTCGTCCGTGGGCAGCGATCCACGACAACGCCCGGATCCCGGCCGCCTTCCGCCTGTACCTCACCGCGACGCCCCGGATCCTCGCCTCGCCACGGCCACAGAAGGGCAAGGACGGGCAGGAACTGGAGATCGCTTCGATGCGAAGCGACCCGGACGGGCCGTACGGCGAGTGAATTTTCGAGCTGGGACTCTCGGAAAGCGTCGAACGGGGCGTACTGGCAGGGTTCGAGATCGACGTCATCGAGACCGCGACCCCGAGCCGGTCCTGGGCCTGTCCGAGGAAGCACTGCGCGGCCGGCGCCTCGCCCTCCTCCAGACCGCGCTCCTGGAACAGCTCCTGAACACTCGTGAGCGGCGCCGGGACCTGGGCATGCTCAAGTCGATCGGCATGACCCCCCGGCAGGTGGTGGTGATGACGGTGACCTCGGTCGCCGGGCTGGGCGCGGTCGGCGGGCTGCTCGGCATCCCGCTCGGGATCGGGGCCCACCGCCTCGTCGTGGACCACGTCGGAGTTATCGACTTCCCGGCGTACATGAAGGACGTCTGGCACGCCGCGCAGCTGGCCGCGATGCTCCTCGCGGGTGTGGCGATCGCCGTCCTCGGCGCCCTGGTCCCGGCCCGGTCGGCGGCCCGGATGACCATCGCCTCGGTGCTGCACACCGAGTAGATCTCCCGTCAGCACCAGCCTCTGGATCCGGCTCGTGGCAGCCGACGGATGACGCCGTCGGCTGCCACGAGCCGGATCGGCGTGCTTTCTGGGAGGTGCGCGGGCCCGGCGCTGACGCAGGCACAGAAGGCGGTCGAGACCTCCGGGTCGTTCGCGGCGGAGTTCGCCGGCATCGAGGCGTTAGCCGCCCACCACGGCAACAACCGCGAGCGGCTGGTCACCAGGTGTCACGCCGGTGCTGCGGCCGTCTCCCTCTGCGGGGTGCTTGGGCCGGGCACCGTCGCCCGGACGGACAGGTCCAGATCGAGGCGGGTGTTCATGTCCAGCTCGAACCGGCCGTACGGGTTCACATGCGTCCAGAACAGCGGCGACAGCGCACTGCGGTCCGCGTCGGTGAGCTTGTCCGCCCACTCCGGATCGGCCAGGACCTCCTGCATCAGCAGCGTATTGACGTGTTCTCTGAACTTTCGAGAATCGGCGGCCGCACCCATGGTTGAAGGTCACGTCTGGTTCTCTGCGGCTGTGACGGTGCGGCTGGAGATGTCGCGGAATGCAGGAATGCCGAGGTTCACGGTTGCGGCGCAACGGTGAACCTCGGCGAGCTTCTGCCGGGCTCCGGCAAGACTGACTTTGAGCCCTTCGACTTCGCCGAGCCAGCCCTCTCGTTCTGCTTCGGTGATGCGGTCGAGCAGGTTGTCGCGGATCTCGACGATGCGGTCGGCCTGTCCGGGATCGGGGCGGAGAAGGCTGCATCTCCGGCAGCTGGGCTGCGAAGAAGACGGCGCACACGGGCATCAGAGGCGCTGTCACGTTGGCTGACCGGGTGGGATGATCTTCGGGTTGATCACGGTGGAGGGGGTTTGTCCGTGGGCAGTACGCCGCCGTCGTACAAGGGGCACCGGTACCCGGTCGAGGTGATCTCCCACTGCGTGTGGCTGTACTTCCGCTTCCCGTTGTCATTCCGTGAGGTGGAGGAGCTGATGCTGCAGCGCGGCGTCATCGTGTCCTACGAGACGATCCGCCGGTGGTGTCTGAAGTTCGGTCAGCCCTACGCCAACGTGCTGCGCCGCCGATGTCCCCGCCTCGGTGACAAGTGGCATCTTGACGAGGTCTTCATCACGATCAACGGCGAGAGATGTACCTCTGGCGCGCGGTCGACCAGGACGGCAACAACGTGCTGGACATCCTCGTCCAGAACTGGCGCAACAAGGCTGCGGCAGGCGCTTCTTCCGTCGGCTCCTCAAAGGAATCGGGGCCGTGCCGAGGGTGATCGTCACGGACAGGCTCCGTTCCTGCGGAGCGGCCCACCGCGAGGTGATGCCCTCGGTCGAGCACCGCTCCCACACAGGCCTGAACAACCGGGCCGAGAATTCCCACCAGCCAACGAGGCAGCGCGAACGCGCTATGAAAGGCTTCCGCAGCGTCGGAGGAGCTCAGAGATTCCTGTCCGTGTTCAGCGGCATCTCACCCCACTTCCGGCCACGCCGGCACCGGAGGACCGCCCCCGACCACCGCACCGAAATGACCGTCCGCTTCGTGATCTGGGACCAGATCATCGGCGCTACCGCCCCGCCCACCGCAGTGTGACCCTGGCCCCCGCCCAACCCCCACACGTCCTGACGCGCCCTCAACCGATCAACACCCCACCAACCTGACAACACCCACGCGAGGGGTAGGACGACCGGGCCTCGTCCGTGCACACCTCGTAAATCAGTGACCGCATCCATGAGGTCGGATTCGTTCACCCGGAGCGGCCTGCAGGCCCCGCAGTCCGCGGGGGTCCTGCGCGTGCCTAGCGCTGGTGCCGCTGGTTCTGGGGCTTGTATTTGTGCGCGGAGATGTTGACGTTGTTGGTGATGTCACCGACGGAGAAGTTGATCAGTCCGCCACAGACGAGGAGGCAGAAGCCGGGGGTCGGACCGGGCGGCTTGGGGGCGGACGTGGCCTGGACGGTCGTGGTGTTGTTGGAGGCGTCGCACTCCGCGTTGCCGTTGTAGGCGGCTGTGACGGTGTGCGCGCCGACGGTGGTGAACGTGGCGGTGTAGCTGGCCTGGCCGTTGGCGTTCACGATCACGGTGTCGAGCTCGTCGCCGCCGTCGAAGAACGTCATCCCGAGCCCGCCGGTGGGGTCGGCAGGACAGTCGACCGTGGCCTGCAGTTGCACCGCTGTGCCCACCTCGGCGGATTGCGGAGTGGCCGTCACCGTGGTGCTCGACGGTACGGCCCAGGCGGGCGAGGCCAGCCCCAGTACGGTGGCCAGGGCAGTGGCGACGACCAGTTTCCCTCTGCGTTGTGTAATTCTCACCGGTTCGGCTCCTTGTTCTGTCGCCGGGCCCGCGAGGCGCGGGCGCCGTGGAGCTTCACGCTATGGCGATCGCCTTTGCCTTCCAGGGAGGCGGCGCCCATAAGTAACCTGGTTGGATCAGCAGCCCAAACCGGTCGTCGGGCAGCCGAGTGGGGGAGCGGCACAAGGGGCTGCACGAGGTGTGTGCGGCGGCTCCTTTTCCCGATGTCCGGGTGTCAGATGCCGGGCGCGGCGACGCGGGTGTAGGTCAGGCCGGGGCTGGTGCCGCCCGCCGTAGTGACGGTCACAGTGACCGGACCAGGGGGTCCCGCGGGTGCGACCGCCATGACCTGTGTGTCCGACGCGACGGTGAACGATACGGCCGTGCCCCCGAAGGTGACGGCCGAGGCGGTGGCCAGGTTCATGCCGGTGAGGGTGACCACGTTGCCCGCGGACGTCGGACCGCTACTGAGCACCAGTGCCATCAGGGTGGGCGTGGTGACATAGGTGAAGGCGACGGGGTTGCTCGTGCCGCCCGGGGTGATCACGGTGATCGTTGAACTGCCCGTTCCCGGCGGGGCGGTGGCCGTGATCTGTGTCGCCGACACCACGCTGAAGGAGGTGGCGTTGGTGGCGCCGAAGCGGACCGTACTGGCGTTGAGCAGATTACTCCCGGTCAGTGTGACCACCACACCGCCGGCCGTCGGGCCCTGGGCGGGGTCGGCACTGTTGAGGACGGGAGGCACGGCGTAGAAGAAGAAACTGTCCGGGGCGCTGGTGCCCCCCGGTGTCGTGACAGTCACCACGGCGGCCCCGGCACTTCCGGCGGGTGTCGTGGCGGTAATCTGCGTGGCCGAGTTCACGATGAACGACGTCGCCGGGGTCCCTGCGAAAGTGACCGCCGTGGCACCGGTGAACCCGGTGCCCGTCAGGGTGACGCTGGTGCCGCCCGACGTCGGACCGCTGCTGGGCGCCACCCCAGTGACCGCCGGCACCTGTGCCACGACATAGGTGAACGTCACTGAGTTGCTGTTGCCGGTCGGATGGAGGACAGTCACCGCCGCCGCGCCTGCGGTGCGGGGCGGGCTCACAGCCGTGATCTGGGTGGCCGAGTTGACGGTGAAGGAGGTGGCGTTGGTGCTGCCGAATCGTACGGCGGTGGACCCCGTCATCCCGGTGCCGGTCAGGGTGACGGTGGTGCCCCCGGTGGTGGGCCCTTGCGAGGGATTGATGGTAGTGATCGTGGGCGGCATGAGGGTGCTCCTATGGCAGCCTGGGCGAAGCCCGGGGTGACGCGGATGCCGGTCCGGGGGAACCGCCGCATCTGGGGGCGTCGGCGGATGAGTGCCGCCCGCCAACCGAGGATCGGTGGGCGGACGGCGGAGGGAACGAGAGCTACCGCCCGGGAAGCGGTGGTCAAGGCAAGCTGCCGCCCGGTGCAGTCCGGGCGGCAGCGCGGGTGAGGGTCAGATGCCGGGAGCCGCGACGTAGGTGAACGCGCCGGTGGCCGTGTCGGAGCCGGCCGGGTTGGTCACCACCACGTCGACCGCGCCGACGGCGCCGGGCGGGGTCACCGCCGAGACCGTGGTGGAGTTCACCACGGAGAACGGTGCCGCGTTGCCGTCGAAGGTGACCGACTCGGTGGTGCCGAGGTTGGTGCCGGTGATAGTCACACCGGTACCGCCGGACGCCGGCCCGGAGGTCGGCGTGACGGCGGTCACATTGGGGGCGGCCACGTAGGTGTAGGACAGACCGTTGTTCGTCCCGCCCGCGGTGGTCACGCTCACTCCGACGGGGCCAGCCGCTGCGCCCGCCGGCACGGTGACGGTGAGCTGGGTGTCGGAGATGACCGTCGGCGTGGCGGTGTTGGCGCCGAAGGACACACTGGTGGCCGTCGCCAGCCCAACACCGTTGATCGTGACCGTATTGCCGCCTGCCAGGGGGCCGGAGGTCGGCCCGAGCGAGGACTTGAACGGGGCTCCGACGTAGAAGAACGGAATCGGGTTGCTCTTGCCGCCCGCGGTGGTCACGGTCACCCCGACGGCGCCGGCGCCCGAGGGCGAGACTGCCGTGACCTGGGTCGGCGAGACGTTGGTGATGTTGGTGGCCGGCTTGGTGCCGAAGGCGACGGCGGTGGTGCCGGACAGGTTCGTACCGGTGATGGTCACCAGCGTGCCACCGCCGGTGGATCCCTGGTTCGGAGAGATGGGCATGGAGAGACTCCTCGCTGACAGGACGGGACAGAGGGCACAGCGGAACCGGGGGGCCGCCGGGTCGGCCTTCGCGGAGACCCTTGCGGGAGGACGGGCGGCTGAACCGTACCGTCGGGTCAACGGAGTTCCCTCGTAGGTACACAAAGGAAGAAACCGGCAGACACCGCCCTTTACCGTGTTCCCCGGTCATGGGATGGGCGGCCCACCGGTTCGCTGCTTCAAGTACTCCACAGGGAGGCATCTCTGGCAAGGTGTCAATCACGGTACTCGGTGGCAAAGCGCGCCACGGCGAGCGCCTGCGTACCACCGGCGTACGCCATCGACCTCCGCCTGGCGCACAAACCAAGCCAGCCGGCACCGCGCAAGCGGCACCGACTGGCGATCCAACATCCAACCCCTCGGGGTGCCCATCGCGATCCCGGCGGACCTGCGCCCTCCCCACGTGTGAAGAGCGACAACCCACCCCGGCACCACGCTCCCCGAGCGGTACGGGCTGCCCATTGGTTGGACACCTTCAGTAACCCAAGATCACGGCATATGCCACAAGCCTCAGGTCGCCGTGTCACCCGTTCGGAGTAGTTGGGCGGGACAGGTGTGCTCGATGCCTGTCCCTGGGGCAGGGGCATTGCATAGTTGAAGCTTCCCCTTGATCGTGGACACCTGGAGACTGGGATCTTGAGGTTCCAGAGGA
>NZ_LWLE01000033.1:0-183197 GCF_001905125.1 Streptomyces sp. TSRI0281
CCAACCCGGTCAGCGGCGAGAAGGTGCCCGTCTTCATCGCCGACTACGTCCTGATGGGCTACGGCACCGGCGCGATCATGGCCGTGCCGGCGCACGACGCACGCGACTTCGCGTTCGCCCGCGCCTTCGAGCTGCCGATGCGCTGTGTCGTCGACCCGTCGGACGACCGCGGCACGGACGCCTCCACCTGGCAGGACGCCTTCGGCTCGCACGACGCGAAGCTGGTCAACTCCGCGAACGAGGAGATCTCGCTGGACGGCCTGGGCGTCCTCGACGCCAAGGCGAAGATCACCGAGTGGCTGAAGGCACACGGCGCAGGCGAGGGAACCGTCAACTTCCGGCTGCGCGACTGGCTGTTCAGCCGCCAGCGCTACTGGGGCGAGCCCTTCCCGATCGTGTACGACCAGGAAGGCATCGCCCACCCGCTGCCCGAGTCGATGCTCCCCCTGGAACTGCCGGAGGTCGAGGACTACTCGCCACGCACCTTCGACCCGCAGGACGCGGACTCCAGGCCCGAGCCTCCCCTCTCCCGGAACGCCGACTGGGTCAACGTCACCCTGGACCTGGGCGACGGCAACGGACCCAGGCAGTACCGGCGCGAGACCAACACCATGCCCAACTGGGCCGGTTCCTGCTGGTACGAGCTGCGCTACCTGGACCCGGACAACGACCGGCAGCTCGTCGACCCGGCCATCGAGCAGTACTGGATGGGCCCGCGAGAGGGACAGCCCGGCGGTGGTGTCGACCTGTACATCGGCGGCGCCGAGCACGCCGTCCTGCACCTCCTGTACGCCCGCTTCTGGTCCAAGGTGCTGCACGACCTGGGCCACATCTCGTCCTCCGAGCCGTTCCACAAGCTGTACAACCAGGGCATGATCCAGGCCTTCGTCTACCGCGACAGCCGTGGCATCGCCGTCCCTGCCGCCGAGATCAAGGAGCGCGACGGCGCCTTCTACCACGAGGGCGAGAAAGTCAGCCGCGTCCTGGGCAAGATGGGCAAGTCCCTCAAGAACGCCGTCACACCGGACGAGATCTGCGGCGAGTACGGCGCCGACACGCTGCGCCTGTACGAGATGGCGATGGGACCCCTGGATGTGTCGCGGCCGTGGGACACGCGTGCTGTGGTCGGTCAGTACCGGCTGCTGCAGCGGCTGTGGCGCAACATCGTCGACGAGGAGACCGGTGAGGTCACCGTCGTGGACACGGAGCCCGGCGAGGACACGCTGCGTGCGCTGCACAAGGCGATCGACGGGGTCGGCCAGGACATGGCCCAGATGCGTTTCAACACGGCGATCGCCAAGGTCACCGAGCTGAACAACCACCTGACCAAGGCCGGCGGCCCGCTGTCGAGGTCGGTGGCCGAGCGGCTGGTCCTGCTGGTGGCGCCGCTGGCACCGCACGTGGCGGAGGAGCTGTGGCGGCGCCTGGGCCACACCGAGTCCGTGGTCCACCAGGACTTCCCGGTGGCGGACCCGGCGTACGTCGTGGACGAGACCGTGACCTGTGTCGTGCAGATCAAGGGCAAGGTCAGGGCCCGACTGGAGATTCCCCCGTCCATCACGGACGAGGAACTGGAGGCACTGGCGCTGGCCGACCCCGCGGTCGTGGCCGCGCTGGGCGGGGCCGGGATCCGCAAAGTGATCGTGCGGGCGCCCAAGCTGGTCAACATCGTCCCCGAGTGATGCCTGCCGTACGCGGTTAGGTTTTGGTCAGGGCTTTCCCCTACGGGCAGGTTGGGGGTTCCGATGGAACCCTTGGCCTGCCCGTTCCGTTTACGGTGGAAGGGGCACCGGTACCGGCAGCCGCATCGACAACCGAGGGGCGTCCATGGAAGCCGCGATCACGATCCTGGCGCTTCTCTTCGTCGCGTTCGTCGCGCTGGGTGTGTACATCGGAGTCAAGGCGGTCCGCGCGGCCAAACGGGGCGTGGACCGCACGATCACGCAGGCGCGACGCACCGTGGAGGACACCACACTCCGGGCGAAGAGCTACGGGCAGGTGGGTGTCGCGGGTGCGCTCGCGCAACTGCGGCTCGACCTGCGTACGTCCATGCGGGCCACCCAGGACGCGTTGCAGGCGGGCGTGGCGGAGGACGCCTCGCTCTCGGAGTCCCTGGGCCTGTTCGAGCGGCTGAGCGTCCATGGACGCGAGCTAGACGACGAGCTGAAGCGGCTGGAGCGCGAGCCGGACCGGGCGACGGTCGCCGCGCTGTTGCCGAAGCTGAAGGAGCGCACGGAGCGGATCACGCATTCGGCGGATTCGCTGCGGTGGGCGGCGCGGGACCGTGCGCAGCGGTTCAACGAGGACGATCTGGACGCGCTGAACGCGCAGATCGACGTCGAGGCGGGGGCGCTGCGGCACTGGACGGTGGAGGACCCGCAGGCACCCGGAGCGGGTGCGGGACCGGCGGCGGGGGCGGCCGGCACCGGACCGAGGACGGATACGGAGCGGGGGCGCGGCCCGGGTGTGGAGTGGCCGGAGCCGTCCGCGGGAGCCGGGAGCAGCAGTACGGCCGAAGCGAGCTGGACGGGTCCGGCCGACGAAGAGGTGCCGCAGGCGATCACGGCTCCGGACCCGCGGCTCCGGACCAGCTATCCGTGGCAGAAGTCGGCCAGGCCGGAGACGACGAACTGAGGCCCGGGCAGGCGCCCCGTACGGTCGGCGGGGTGCGCGCCGCGTGTGAGCGAGGGTGGCAGGATGCGTGGCGAAGCGACCGCGAATGATCAGCGGTCCGGGGGCGGGCTCCCGGACCACAGTCCCGGAAGGTAATCTCCGGCTCATGTCCCGCCATGTCGCGATCGTCACCGATTCAACGGCCCACCTGCCGCGCCAGGCGATGGAACGGCACGGCATCACCTCAGTGCCGCTGACCGTCGTCCTGGGCGATCAGGCACTGGAAGAGGGCACGGAGATCTCGGCCCGCTCGCTGGCTCTCGCGTTGCAGAAACGCCACTCCGTGACCACGTCCCGGCCCAGCCCCGAGGTCTTCGCCGCGGCGTACCGGGCTGTGGCCGAGGCGGGGGCTTCCGCCATCGTGTCCCTGCATCTGTCGGCCGAGCTCTCGGGCACCTACGACGCCGCGCTGCTCGCGGCCAAGGACGCGCCGGTGCCGGTACGGGTGGTGGACACCGGAATGGTCGCCATGGCGCTGGGGTTCTGCGCGCTGGCGGCGGCGGAGACGGCGGAAACGGGCGGCAGCCTGGACGAGGCGGTGGCGGCCGCAGAGAAGCGGGCGGCAGGAACGTCCGCGTATTTCTATGTCGACACGCTGGACTATCTGCGCCGAGGCGGCCGTATCGGCGCGGCACAGGCGCTGCTGGGTTCCGCGCTGGCGGTGAAGCCGATCCTTCAGCTGGACGGCGGCCGGATCGATCTGCTGGAGAAGGTGCGGACGGCGTCCAAAGCCATCGCGCGCCTGGAAGAGATCGTTGCCGAGCGAGCAGGTGCGGGCTCGGTGGACATCGCCGTACACCACCTCGCCGCGCCCGACCGTGCCGAGCGGCTGGCCGAGCGGCTGCGCGAACGGATTCCGGGACTGGGCGACCTCCACGTCAGCGAGGTGGGCGCGGTGATCGGGGCGCACACCGGGCCGGGACTGCTGGGCGTGGTGATCTCGCCGCGCTGAGTTGGCTGTGGTGTGGTCACCGTGGTGAGCGCGTTGTGGTGAGTGCGCCGTGGAGAGACCGCCGTGGTGAGCGTGGCCTTGAGGTACACCCGGGAGGGTGGCGAAGTTATCCACAACTGGGCGGTTATCCACGGGAATCGGAGCTGCTCGGCGGGTTCGGGCCGATGTGCCTAATGTCGTGAGGCATGGCCCTTCGATCACTTCGGACACCCGTTCCCGCACCGGCTTCGGCCCCCGTTCCGGCACGCTCTCCCGACCTCGGTACTGGTTCTGACCTCGGTACTGGTCCTGACCTCGGCCGTGGTCGCGCCGCTGGTCCAGGTCCCGGTCCAGGTCCCGGTTCCGGTCTCGATTCCGGTCCCGGTCCAGCGCCGGGCGGCCGGGCGCGACATGGGCCCGGTCGCGGCCCCAGCGGTGCGGCGGGCACCGGCCCCGGCGCTCGCCATGGACGGCGGCGGCCTCCACGTGGGCAAAGCGCAGCCGTTGCGGCGGCTTCGCGTCGTCGGGCGGATGCGCTGATGACGAACGCCCTCGACGGCGTGCTCGGCTCGACTGCGGCGGAGCCGGGTTCGCTCCCGTCCTTGTCTTCGGCTTCGGGTTCGGCCTCAACTCTGTCTTCGGCTTCGGTCCCGGCTTCGGTCCCGGCTTCGGTCTACGTTCCAGTCCCGGCACCGGCGTCGGCTCTCACGACGTCCGTCGGTGGACAGGGCACGGGCCTGTCGCGGCGGAGTCGGCGGCTGGTACTCGCGCTCCGCGAGAGGCTGCCGATCTGGTTGCAGCTCCGGTGCGGTCTGGAGCCGAAGACGCTTGCCGCGCTGGCCGTTGTTCTCGTCGGAGCCGCGGTCCTTGCCGCGGTGCACTTCTGGACCGTCCGCCCGCAGTCGGTACGTGCACCTGAGCCGGTGAGAGGGGGAGAGGCTGCCCCGGCGGCCGTTCGGGAACCCGCGCACCCCGGAAGCCCGGCGCCGCCAGGCCCGTCCGCCGGGCAGCCGCCCGCAGCTGACCCCGGAGGCCAGATCGTCGTCGATGTGAGCGGCAAGGTGCGTATGCCAGGTATCCGGCGGCTGCCGGCCGGTTCGCGGGTCGCCGACGCGTTACGGGCGGCCGGAGGCGTGCGTGAGGGCACGGACATCACCGGTATCAACAGGGCGCGGGTCCTCATGGACGGCGAACAGGTCGTGGTGGGGCCCGCCGCGGTCCCGTCCAACTCCGGGACAACAGGCGGCGGTGGTCCTGCAGCGGGTCTGCCGGGGCCGACGGCGCCGGTGAGTCTGAACACGGCGACCATGGATCAGCTCGAAACCCTTCCCGGGGTCGGCCCCGTCCTGGCGCAGCACATCGTCGACTACCGCACGGAACACGGTGGTTATCGCTCCGTCGGCGAACTCCGTGAGGTCAACGGAATCGGCGACCGCCGGTTCGCGGACCTTCAGCCTCTGGTCCGGCCATGATCAGCCCCGGTACGGGGCCCGGGGCCGTTCCTCGGGGCAGCACAGGGGGCAGCGCCATTCCCCGGGGCAGCACGAGCGGCAGCGCCGACAGCCCTGGCAGCGTCGACGTTCACAGGACGTCGGGGCGGCGTCTCGGCGTGCCGGATCCGCGGCAGGAGGGGGCGGCGGATCTACGGCTCGTCCCGCCCGCTCTCGCAGCCTGGGGGGCCGCGTGGCTCGGTCTCGGACTGCCGGGGCGGTGGACGGTCTGGGGAGCCGTGGTCTGTGCCGGCCTGGCTCTGGGACTTCTGGCCTCGCTGCGGCTGTCGGCCTCGGCGGACAGGAGAAGGCGGACCAGGGCCACTGCCGCGGGAGCGGTCCTGCTCTGTGCGGCGGCCGGGGCGGCGACTGCCGGGCTGCACGGCGCCGATGTCCGGCGGGGGCCCGTACCCGCTCTGGCGCAGTCGTACGCGCGGATCGATGCGGAGGCGACCGTCACCTCGGATCCCCGGAAAGCCCGGTCACGGGTCCGCGGTGACCACAGCACGCCCGCCACGCTGCTGCTCGACGCCGAGGTCACCCGGGTAACCGCTCCCGACGGTGCCGTCACCCGGATCAGTACGCCGGTACGCGTCATGGTCTCGCCCGGCGGCACCGCGGCGCCCTGGGAGCGGCTGCTGCCGTCCACCCGTCTCCAGCTGACCGGCCGCCTCGCGCCACCGACGCACGAAGGGGAACGTATTGCCGCCGTACTGCGGGTGGAGGGCGAGGGGCCACCGCGGATCACCGGGCCTCCGTCGCTTCTCCAGCGCACGGCGGGGGAGCTGCGTTCCGGGCTGCGTGAGGCGACCGACGGGCTCGACGCGGATGCGCGGGCTCTGCTGCCGGGCCTCGTGGTCGGCGACACCTCCAGGATTCCGCCCGAACTGCACGACGCCTTCAAAGCCACCGACCTCACACACCTGCTGGCCGTATCGGGCGCCAATCTGTCGATCCTGCTCTTTCTGCTCGTCGGGCCGCCAGGCAGCGCCCTGCGGGCGGAACGGCGGGGGCTGGCACCCCGGTTGGGGATCTCCCTGCGGGCGACCGCGCTGATCGGCGGGGCACTCACTCTCGCGTTCGTCGTCGTCTGCCGACCCGAGCCGAGCGTCCTTCGCGCGGCTGCATGTGGCCTGATCACCCTGCTCGCCATCGGAACAGGCCGTCGCAGATCCCTGATTCCCGCACTTGCGGCGGCTGTTCTGCTCCTCGTGCTGTACGACCCGTGGCTGGCCCGTAGTTACGGATTCCTGCTGTCCGTGCTGGCCACCGGTGCGTTGCTCACGCTCGCGCCCCGGTGGAGCGCGGCTCTGCAACGGCGACGGGTTCCTCCCCGGCTCGCCGAGGTGCTGGGCGCGGCCGCGGCCGCCCAGGCGGTGTGCGCGCCCGTGGTCGTGGTCCTCGCCTCGCGGGTCAGCCTGGTGGCGATCCCCTGTAACCTGCTGGCCGAATTCGCGGTGGCGCCCGCGACGGTTCTCGGGTTCGCCGCGCTCGCGGTGGCCCCGGTGGCCATGCCGGTGGCCGAGGTGCTGGCCAGGGTCGCGGGCTGGCCGGTCGGGTGGATCGCGTCGGTGGCCCGTACCGGGGCGGGTCTGCCCGGGGCGGAGGTCGAGTGGCCGGGAGGATGGGCCGGGGCGGCGTTGCTCGCCGGACTCACGGGCCTGTTGGTGCTGTTCGCCCGCCGCCTGGCCCGGCACCCGTGGGTCTGCTCGGCTGCCGCGTTGCTCCTGGTCCTTGCGCTGCTGCGGCCGGTGCCGCTGACCCGGATCCTGACGGGTTGGCCGCCTCCTGGCTGGGCGTTCGCGCTGTGTGACGTCGGGCAGGGCGACGCCATGGTGCTCGCCGCGGGGGAGGGGGCCGGGGTGGTCATCGACACCGGGCCCGAACCCCGGTTGATGGACCGGTGCCTCCGGGACCTCGGAGTCACCCGGGTACCGATACTGCTCCTGACCCACTTTCACGCCGACCACGTCCGGGGTCTGCCCGGTGCGTTGCGCGGCAGAGCGGTGGGCGCGATCCAGACGACGAGCCTCGACGAACCGGCCGAGCAGGCCGCGTTCGTGCGGAGGACGGCCGCCGCCGCGGGGATTCCGGTGGTGCGGGCGGTGCCGGAGGAGCGACGCCGCATCGGCCCGCTCGACTGGCGTGTTCTCTGGCCGGGCGACGGAACGGGGCGCGCACCGGCAGGGCGTACGGAGGCGGGGCGTACGGGGGCGGGTCGTACAGAGGCGGGGCGTGTGGGGGCGGAGCGTACGGGGGCCGGGGGAGCGGGTGGGGGCTTTGGCACGGCGGAGCCGAACGACTCCAGCGTCACCCTTTACGTACGGGCAGCGGGAGGGCTGACGCTGTTGCTCCTGGGCGACCTCGAACCCCCGTCGCAGCAAGCGCTGTTACGTACGTATCCGTCCATGCCACAGGTGGACGTTCTCAAGGTGGCCCACCACGGCTCCGCCTTCCAGGACACCGCGCTCCTGCACAGCACACGGCCGAGACTGGCTCTCATCTCCTGCGGCACGGGCAACCCGTACGGCCACCCGTCGGCCCGTACCGTCGACGCGCTCAGGACCGGAGGAGCGCAGGTGCTGCGTACGGACAGGGACGGCGCCATCGCGGTGACCGGAGCCGGGAAACAACTGCGGGCGGTGGGCCGGTCCTGACCACGGACACCGCAGCGGAGACCCAGCCTCGGTCGGCGGTCCCAGGACCTGTGGCTCATGGCGGGGGAGCACGCACCGGGACAGACTACGGTCATGAATCCGCAACCGCCGCAGGCCGCCGACGCCGCAGCACCAGGCCCCTCCGCAGGCCCCTCCACAACCCACGACGCCACGGCCTCCGGCTCCGCCGGACCGGAGATGGTCGCGGCGTACCTCGACCGCATCGGTGCCGAACGGCCCGCGCGGGCCGATGCCGAGGCGTTGCACGTGTTGCAGCTCAGGCACCTCAGGACCGTGCCCTTCGAGAACCTCTCGATCCATCTCGGCGAGGAGATCGTGCTGGAGGAGCAGGCGCTCCTGGACAAGGTGGTGAACCGTGGGCGGGGCGGCTTCTGTTACGAGCTGAACGGTGCCTTCGCCGTGCTGCTGAGGGCCCTCGGCTTCCGTGTGACGCTGCTCCAGGCCCGGGTCTTCGGCGACGGTGGGCGCCTCGGCATTCCGTACGACCACATGGCGCTGCGGGTGGAGACCGAGGACGGTACGGGGCCGTGGCTGGCGGACGTGGGCTTCGGCGACCACGCCCTGCGGCCGCTCGCGCTGGACGACCGTGCCGAGCAGGAGGATCCGCGCGGTGTGTTCAGGTTCCGGGCGGCGCCGCAGGGCGATCTCGACCTGCTGCGGGACAACTCGCGCCAGTTCCGCCTCGATCTGCGGCCTCGGGTACTGGCGGACTTCCGTGCCGGGGCCTGGTACCACCGCACCTCACCCGACTCCCACTTCACCCGGTCCCTCGTCTGTTCACGGGTCACCGATACGGGCCGGGTGACGCTGAGCGGCCGTTCGCTGGTCACGACCGTCCGGGGCGAGCGGCACAGCACGGAGCAGGCCACGGACACCGAGGTGCTCGCCGCCTATCGCGACCACTTCGGTCTGCGACTCTCCCGGCTGCCCGAAGTCCATGAGCGCCGCGACATCCCGCACAAGTGACCGGCGGTGAGCGGAACGGTCAATTCGGACCTTCGGTGATACCTCGCCACAATCCCCTCCGAGCGCTCCGTTTGCCTCGAACGTCGCATCAGTGGTCGAATGCATGCTCGTCGGTGGGCCGCTGCTCCGACAACGACGAGCATGCTGTCAGAGGCCCCGAAGTGTGAAACCGCCACTGGGAGTGCGTAAGAGATGTTCGGCCGTTGGCTGGGAAGCAGGAGTCGCACGGGCGCCGCGCACCAGGGCGCCTTCGCCGGGTTGGCGGTGCCGCGTTCCGCCGGTGTGCTCAGCTGCCGGGTGCTGGACCCGGTCAACGAGCCGGTGCGGCATGCCGAGTACACGGTGACCGACAGTGCGGGCCGCAGGGTCGTCGGCGGTGAGACCGACCCCTTCGGCAGTGTCCTCGCCACCGTCCCGGCGGGCGATTACCGGCTGGCGGTCACGGCGGACGGCTTCACCCCGTTCCATGGGGCGGCCGTCGTCTCCGAGAACGCCCACGCGAGCCTCGGCGATGTGACGCTTCAGATGTCACAGCCCCCGCAGCTGCCCGACCCCGGCGAGTGGGAGGTCGAGCCGAACCACTCGCAGATCGGCTTCACCGCCCGCCACATCGGCATGGCCCGTATCCACGGCAGGTTCAACACCTTCGCCGGTGCGGTACGGATAGCCGACCGCATGGAGGACTCCGCCATGCACGTGATCATCGACGCCGCCTCGATCGACACCAACGTCCAGATGCGCGACGACCACCTGCGCTCCGGTGACTTCCTCGATGTCGGGCGCTACCCGACGCTGGAGTTCTACAGCGACCGCTTCGTCCACCGCGGCGGCAGCCGCTGGGGCGTCACCGGTGCGCTCACGCTGCACGGGGTCAGCCGTACGGTGACGCTGGACACGCAGTACCTCGGTCTGGGCAACGGCCTGGAGGGCGAGGTCCGCGCCGCCTGCCGTGCCTCCACCGAACTGCACCGGGAGGACTTCACCCTCACCTGGCAGACGATGCTGGCCCGCGGCATCGCCGCGGTCGGCTCCAGCATCTCCATCGACATGGACATCCAGATCGTCCCCAAGGGCTGAGCCGGAGCACGCCCGGCCAACCGTGCACGAGCTGGTCAGGGCACCTCCAGCCACCCCTCGTACTCCGCGGCGAAGGCGTCGAGCGAGGCCGGGTCCAGGCGCCCGGCCGGGTCCTCGACGACCACCAGCCACTGGGCGTCCTCGGCGTCGTCCTCACCGGCCAGCGCGTCCCGTACGAGCTGCGGCTCCTCGGCCACGCCGAACCGGTCGGCCAGCTCCCCGGCCACCTCCTCCGCGGTGTCGCGGTCGGGCAGCACCAGTACATGTCTCACATCGCTCACCTGCCCATTCTCGGGCACCGGGACGGGTGCCCCGGGCCGGTGGTCCGTCCCCGGGCTGTCAGTGGGGCGTGGGATGCTGGAACGCGATGGCCACCAGGAAGAATTCTGCCGACGATCCGCTCGCCCCCGTCACGCTCGCCGTGGGCCAGGAGGACCTCCTCCTGGACCGTGCCGTGCAGCAGGTGGTGGCGGCGGCCCGCGCCGCCGACGCCGATACGGATGTCCGCGACCTCAGCTCCGACCAGTTGCAGCCCGGCACGCTCGCCGAGCTGACCAGCCCCTCGCTCTTCGCCGAGCGCAAGGTGGTGATCGTGCGCAATGCGCACGACCTCTCCGCCGACACGGTCAAGGACGTCAAGGCGTACGTCTCCGCGCCGGCCGAGGAGATCACCCTCGTTCTGCTGCACGCCGGGGGAGCCAAGGGCAAGGGGCTGCTGGACGCGGCGCGCAAGGCCGGCGCGCGTGAGGTCGCCTGCCCCAAGACGACCAAGGCGGCCGAGCGGCTGTCCTTCGTACGGTCCGAGTTCCGTGCGCTGGGGCGTTCCGCGACGCCGGAGGCGTGCCAGGCGCTGGTCGATTCCATCGGCAGCGAGCTGCGGGAGCTGGCCAGTGCGGCGTCCCAGCTGGTCGCCGATGTCGAGGGCACGATCGACGAAGCGATCGTCGGGCGCTATTACACGGGCCGTGCCGAGGCGTCCTCGTTCACCGTCGCCGACCGGGCGGTCGAGGGCCGGGCGGCCGAGGCGCTGGAGGCGCTGCGCTGGTCGCTGTCGACCGGGGTCGCGCCCGTCCTGATCACCAGCGCGCTGGCACAGGGCGTGCGGGCGATCGGCAAGCTCTCCTCGGCCCGGGGCGGCCGGCCCGCGGACCTCGCCCGCGAGCTGGGCATGCCGCCGTGGAAGATCGACCGGGTGCGGCAGCAGATGCGGGGCTGGACGCCGGACGGGGTCGCGGTGGCGCTGCGGGCGGTGGCGGCGGCCGACGCGGGCGTGAAGGGCGGCGGGGACGATCCGGAGTACGCCTTGGAGAAGGCCGTCGTCGCCGTTGCCCAGGCTGCGCGCTCGGGGCGGTAGCCAAGGGTTGCGCCGAGCGCGGCACCTGTGCCGGACTTTTCCGTAGCCCGTAGCCCGTAGCCCGTAGCCCGTAGCCCGTAGCCCGTAGCCCGTAGCCCGTAGCCCAGCCGCGCCGCGTCCCGTGGCCACCCCATCCTCGTACGGGTGCGTACGCGAAAGCCCCGGTCGCCGTCCTGGGGAGGACGAGCTGCCGGGGCTGTCGGTTCAAGCGTTTTGTGCGCCGCACCCGCGTGGCGAACGCAGGTTCGGTGTGCGGCACGGGGTGCCGGTCAGGAGCGGGAGAGAGGGCCCGCTGAGTCCGTACCGGCGATCACATCAGAAAGTTCAGGCCTGGAGAGCGGCAACCTTGGAGGCCAGCGCCGACTTCTTGTTGGCGGCGGCGTTCTTGTGGATGACACCCTTCGAGACAGCCTTGTCGAGCTGACGGGAGGCGTCGCGGACGGCCGTGGTGGCCTTCTCGACGTCACCGGCAGCGGCGGCCTCTCGGGCCTTGCGGACCGCGGTCTTGAGCGACGACTTGACGGCCTTGTTGCGCAGGCGCGCCTTCTCGTTGGTCTTGTTCCGCTTGATCTGGGACTTGATGTTCGCCACGAAAGAGCCTTTTCAGGTTCGTTGGATCTTCGATGTGCGCCACGCCGCTCGTGAGAGCCACGAGGCACAGCTGCCCACGTTACCAGTCACTCTGCGACCGGCCTAAACCGGTCTCTGCCCCGCGGCCATGGGACGATGGAAGCTACGTATTGATCCGACCGACCCGACATCGACCCGAGACACGGCGTTCGGCGTCTCAAGAATCAGGACCCTGCGTGCCCGCGACTCCTATCCACGTGCCCGAGCCGAGCCGTACCGACCCGGCGCTGATCCGCAATTTCTGCATCATCGCGCACATCGACCACGGCAAGTCGACCCTTGCCGACCGGATGCTTCAGCTGACGGGCGTGGTCGACCAGCGGCAGATGCGCGCTCAGTACCTCGACCGGATGGACATCGAGCGCGAGCGCGGCATCACCATCAAGTCCCAGGCGGTACGTCTGCCCTGGGCGCCCAACACCGCAGAGGGCAAGGGCAGCACCCATATCCTCAACATGATCGACACGCCGGGCCACGTGGACTTCACCTATGAGGTCTCCCGTTCGCTCGCCGCCTGCGAGGGCACGGTCCTGCTGGTCGACGCCGCGCAGGGCATCGAGGCCCAGACGCTCGCGAACCTCTATCTGGCGATGGAGAACGACCTCACCATCGTCCCCGTGCTCAACAAGATCGACCTGCCCGCCGCACAGCCCGAGAAGTTCTCCGAGGAGCTGGCCAACCTCATCGGCTGCCAGCCGGAGGATGTCCTCAAGGTCTCCGCGAAGACCGGTGTCGGCGTGGACGCCCTGCTCGACCGGGTGGTCCGGGACGTGCCCGCCCCGGTCGGCAAGGCCGACGCCCCCGCCCGAGCGATGATCTTCGACTCGGTCTACGACTCCTACCGCGGTGTCGTCACCTACGTCCGTGTCATCGACGGCCAGCTCAGCAAGCGCGAGCGCATCCGGATGATGTCCACGGGCGCCACCCACGAGCTGCTGGAGATCGGTGTCTCCTCCCCGGAGATGACCCCGGCCGACGGCATCGGCGTGGGCGAGGTGGGCTACATCATCACCGGTGTGAAGGACGTCCGGCAGTCCAAGGTCGGTGACACGATCACCTCCCTCCACAACGGTGCCACCGAGGCGCTCGGCGGTTACAAGGACCCCAAGCCGATGGTGTTCTCGGGGCTGTACCCGCTGGACGGCTCGGACTACCCGGACCTGCGCGAGGCGCTGGACAAGCTCCAGCTCAACGACGCCGCCCTGGTGTACGAGCCGGAGACCTCCGCGGCGCTGGGCTTCGGCTTCCGCGTCGGCTTCCTCGGCCTGCTCCACCTTGACGTGGTCCGTGAGCGTCTGGAGCGCGAGTTCGGTCTCGACCTCATCGCCACCGCCCCGAACGTGGTCTACCGCGTCGAGATGGAGGACGGCACCGAGCACATCGTCACCAACCCGAGCGAGTTCCCCGAGGGCAAGATCGACAAGGTGCACGAGCCCGTCGTGCGCGCCACGGTCCTGGCCCCGAGCGAGTTCATCGGCGCGATCATGGAGCTCTGCCAGAACCGGCGCGGCACCCTGCTCGGCATGGACTACCTGTCCGAGGACCGGGTCGAGATCCGTTACACCCTGCCGCTCGCCGAGATCGTCTTCGACTTCTTCGACCAGCTGAAGTCCAAGACCCGCGGCTATGCCTCGCTCGACTACGAACCCACCGGCGAGCAGTCCGCGCAGCTCGTCAAGGTCGACATCCTGCTGCACGGCGACAAGGTGGACGCGTTCTCCGCGGTCACGCACAAGGACAAGGCGTACGCGTACGGCGTGCGGCTCGTCGCCAAGCTGCAGAAGCTCATCCCGCGGCAGAACTTCGAGGTGCCCATCCAGGCGGCCATCGGCGCCCGGGTCATCGCCCGTGAGACCGTCCGCGCCATCCGCAAGGACGTCCTCGCCAAGTGTTACGGCGGTGACATCTCCCGTAAGCGGAAGCTGCTGGAGAAGCAGAAGGAGGGCAAGAAGCGGATGAAGATGGTCGGCAACGTGGAGGTTCCTCAGGACGCCTTCATCTCCGTGCTGTCGACGGACGAGTCGGCCGGCGAGGCCAAGGGCAAGAAGTAGCCCGACGCGGAGAAGCCCCGGCCATCCGTACCGACGAGTAGCGCAACGGGCCCCCGTGCCGCAGAACCCTGCGGCGCGGGGGCCCGTTCGTTATGAAGCGGCGGCCGGTTGCCTCTTACATGGCGCTCCCGCGCGCTCTACTCTGATCACAACCCGTTGGTTACTCACCAGTTAAACAAGCGTGATCCAACGGCAACGAGCGAGAGCGTCGAGCGAGAGCGTCGAGCACGAACGTCGAGCAAGTACCACGCGCCAGAACGACGAGCGAGAACGACGAGCAGGATCAGCAGAAGCAGCCGCAGTACCAAGAAGCCGGTCGAAGCAATGCCGCAGGCCCGGAGGACGCGTCGTGAGCGACACACAGACCTTGATCGATAACCGACCGCCCTCCGTGGCGACCCTCTTCATCGACCGCGTGGCGGCCACCCCGGACGGGGAGGCGTACCGCTATCCGGTGCCCGCCGTCTCGGGCCGGGGCCCCGACGAGTGGAAGTCGCTGAGCTGGGGGCAGGCCGCCGAGCGGGTCTACGCGATCGCCGCCGGGCTGATCGCGCTCGGGGTGGAGCCGGAGGAGCGCGTCGCGCTCGCCTCGGCCACCCGCGTGGAGTGGATCCTCATCGACCTCGGTGTGATGTGCGCGGGCGGCGCGACCACTACGATCTACCCCTCCACGAACACCGAGGAGTCCGCCTTCATCCTGGCCGACTCCGAGAGCCGGGTCCTGATCGCCGAGGACGCCGCGCAACTGGCGAAGGCCCGTGAGGCCCGCGCCGAGCTGCCGAACCTCGCCCATGTCGTCGTCATCGACCCGGCCGGTGCCGAGCCCGTCGAGGGCGACCCGGAGGGCTGGGTCCTCACCCTCGCCGACCTGGAGGCGCGGGGCGCCGAGCACCTGGCGAAGCACCCGGACGCGATCACCGACCGCGTCTCCGCCATCACGGCCGACCAGCTGGCCACCCTGATCTACACCTCGGGCACCACCGGCCGCCCCAAGGGCGTCCGGCTGCCGCACGACAACTGGTCGTACATGGCCAAGGCCACCGTGGCGACCGGTCTGATCACCGCGGACGACGTCCAGTACCTCTGGCTGCCCCTCGCGCACGTCTTCGGCAAGGTCCTCACCTCCGGGCAGATCGAGGTCGGTCACGTCACCGCGGTCGACGGCCGCATCGACAAGATCATCGAGAATCTGCCGGTCGTCCAGCCGACCTACATGGCCGCCGTCCCCCGGATCTTCGAGAAGGTCTACAACGGGGTCGCCGCCAAGGCACGGGCCGGTGGCGGCGCCAAGTACAAGATCTTTCTGTGGGCCGCCGGGGTGGCCCGGGAGTACGCGAAGGTCTCCCAGGACAACTTCCGGCGTACCGGCACGGCTTCCGTGCCCTTCGCGCTCGGCGCCAAGCACAAGGTCGCCGACACACTCGTCTTCGCCAAGATCCGCGAGGCGTTCGGCGGCCGGCTGCGCGCCTGTGTCTCCGGCTCCGCGGCACTGGCCCCCGACATCGGCTACTTCTTCGCCGGGGCCGGGGTCCACATCCTGGAGGGCTACGGCCTGACCGAGAGCAGCGCCGCGTCCTTCTGCAACCCGGGCGAGGCCTACCGCACCGGCACCGTAGGCAAGCCGCTCCCCGGCACCGAGGTGCGGATCGCGGACGACGGCGAGGTCCTGCTGCGCAGCCCCGGCATCATGCAGGGCTACCACCGGCAGGCCGACAAGACCGCCGAGGTGCTGGAGTCGGACGGCTGGCTGCACACCGGCGACATCGGTGAGCTCTCCCTCGACGGCTACCTGCGGATCACCGACCGCAAGAAGGACCTGATCAAGACGTCCGGCGGCAAGTACGTCGCCCCGGCGGAGGTCGAGGGCCAGTTCAAGGCGGTGTGCCCGTTCGTCTCCAACATCCTGGTGCACGGCGCGGACCGTAACTTCTGCTCCGCCCTCATCGCGCTCGACGGGCCCACCATCCTCGGCTGGGCCGCCGAGAACGGCCTGGAGGGCAAGTCGTACGCCGAAGTGGTGGCGGCGCCCGCGACGGTCGAACTCATCGAGGGCTACGTGAAGCGCCTCAACGAGGGCCTCCAGCGCTGGCAGACCATCAAGAAGTTCCGCCTGCTGCCGCGCGACCTCGATGTCGAGCACGGCGAGCTGACCCCCAGTCTCAAGCTGAAGCGGCCGGTCGTCGAGCGCGAGTACAAGCAGCTCATCGAGGACATGTACGCGGGCTCGCGCGAGGCGTAACGGGCGGTTCGGGCGCCGGGGGCACCGTCAGGTCTGCCGGAGAGTCGGGGCACCGTCAGGTCTGCCGGAGGGGGCGTCGAGCAACGGACGCGCCCTGCGGGACGCGCGTGGCGCGGGCGGGAGCGGCAGATGTGTACGTATCTCCCGCACCCGCCCGTCTTCCGCTTCTACCTGCCCACCCGCGTTCTGCTTCCTGCCACATTGCGTTCGAATCTGCTCGAATTTCTGCCCACTTCGGTAACTCGGTGCTTATGCACGCGGCCGGTCTGTCACTCTGTCGTTGTTGTCGGCGGCGTTTCGTGAGACCGGTAGGAGCCGCACGTGGGGCCCATTCCCTTGCAGCGGGACATCGTGCACCGTCCCGTCACCGGCGGTGCCGGTCAGTTCGACGACCCGCGCCTGGTCAGCCGTACCAGCCTGCCCGGAATACCGCTTGCCCCGTCCGCGGCGCGCAAGTTCGTGCGCGCCGCGCTCGCGGAGTGGGCCGGGATCGGGGTGCCCGCGGCCGTGGGCTTCAGCGACCGGCTGGCCGATGACGCGGTGACCGTCGCCAATGAGCTGGTCACCAACGCGGTCGTGCACGCCGGGACGGCCGTCGACCTGCTCTTCCGGCTGGAGGAAGCGGCCGACGAGACACCCGCCGCCCTCGTGCTGGAGGTCACCGACCACCACCCGGCCCGCCCGGTGAGCGGCGAACGGTCCGGGGCCGCGGCCGGCCCGCCGACGGAGCGGCCCGACCCCGCCGAGTACGGCCGCGGCCTCCAGCTCGTCGCCACCCTCGCCGAATCCTGGGGCATCACCTACCGCACCGGCCTCAAGACCGTCTGGGCCCGCCTGTCCGTCGACGAGTGGAGCGCGCCGCCGGGACCGTCCGAGGAGGACACCCTGCGGTGCGGCCTGCGGGCCGCCGAGATCCTCGCCCCCACCGTCCGGCGCGCCGAACGCGACGACGCGGGCTGGGACAACCGGGGCGCGCTCTCCTTCCTCGCCGAGGCGTCCGACCTGCTGGCGGGCCAGCTCGACGAGGACCTCGTGGCGGCCATAGCGGGACAGCTGCTGGTGCCCAGGCTCGCGGACTGGTGCGCGATCTGGCTGGAGAGCGAGGGCGGCGGGCCCGCGGCGGCACCCCGGCTCGCCCGCGTCTGGCACCACGACGAGACGGGAACCGAGGCGCTGCGCTCGGTGCTGGAGAAGGAACCACTCCGGCTGCCCGGCAGCGCCGGCTCCGGGCCCGTACCCATGCCCTGGCCCACGGACGGCGGTCCGGAGGCCGGCGAGCGGCACGGATCGCCGGACGGCGGCACAGGGGCCGGCGAGCGGCACGGGCCGCCGGACGGCGGCGCTCCCGAGGAGGAACCGGACGCGCGGCCCGGCGGCCGTGACGGGGCCGCCCTCGCCTACCGGATCACCGCGGGCGGCCGCACGCTCGGCGCCGTCCTCGTCGGACGGGAAGGCGTCGCCCGGGTCCCCGACGAGGTGGCCGCGCTGATCGAGGACTTCGTCCGCCGCCTCGGCCTCGCCGTCGGCGCGGCCCGCGCCTACACCCGGCAGGCCACGATCAGCCGCATCCTCCAGCGCGGACTGCTGCCCAGCAAGGTCGCCGAGATCCCCGGAGTCACCAGCGCCCTGGTGTACGAGCCGAGCGACGACGGCGTGGTCGGGGGTGACTTCTACGACATCTTCCCGTGCCCCGGCGACCGCTGGTGCTTCGTGCTCGGCGACGTCCAGGGCAGTGGCCCCGAGGCCGCCGTCGTCACCGGACTGGCCCGCCCCTGGCTGCGGCTGCTGTCCCGGGAGGGCTTCGGCGTCGGCGAGGTCCTGGACCGGCTCAACCGGCTCCTCCTCGACGACGCCATGGAGGCCGCGGAGGCCGCCGCCCTGATGGTCGCGGCGGCGGGCGGGCAGCAGCTCCAGGACGGCTCCCAGTCCCGGTTCCTCTCCCTGCTGTACGGGGAGATCGTCCCGCTCCCGGACGGCGGGGTGCGCTGCACCGTGGTCAGCGCGGGCCACCCGCTGCCCCTGCTGCTGCGGCCCGACGGTTCCGTACGTCCCGCGGCCGATCCCCAGGTGCTGCTCGGCGTCGTCGAGGACGTCGCGTACGAGAGCCAGAGCTTCGACCTGGCGCCCGGGGACGCCCTGCTCTGCGTGACCGACGGGGTGACCGAGCGGCGTTCGGGGCGGCTCCTGTTCGACGACGGGGACGGGCTCGCGCGGGTGCTCTCCGGATGCGCCGGGCTGCCCGCGGAGACGATCGCCGACCGGATCAAGCGGGCCGTCCACGAGTTCGCCGAGCTGCCGCCGGACGACGACGTGGCCCTGATGGTGCTCCGGGCCGACTGAGGGCGGGCGAAGGGACCGCCCCGGCCCCGCAGCGGGTCGGGGCCGCTCCCGCGGCGAGTGACAATGGACGGTATGCCTTCCGTACTGCCCGATGGTGAGCCCGTGCCCGACGACGGGGCGCTGCCCCGCCATGCCCTGGAAGGCGCCGCCGACCGACCGCTCGGCTTCTATCTGCATGTGCCCTACTGCGCCACCCGCTGCGGCTACTGCGACTTCAACACCTACACCGCCACGGAGCTGCGCGGCTCCGGCGGCGCCCTGGCCTCCCGCGACAACTACGCCGCGCACCTGATCGACGAGGTCCGCCAGGCCCGCAAGGTCCTGGGCGACGACCCCCGGCCGGTCCGGACCGTGTTCGTCGGCGGCGGCACCCCCACGCTGCTGCCCGCCGCCGATCTCGTACGGATGCTGGGGGCGATCCGCGACGAGTTCGGGCTCGCGGACGATGCCGAGATCACCACCGAGGCCAACCCGGAGTCCGTCGATCCGGCCTATCTGGCCGCCCTGCGCGAAGGCGGCTTCAACCGGGTCTCCTTCGGCATGCAGAGCGCCCGGCAGCACGTCCTGAAGATCCTGGACCGTACGCACACCCCCGGGCGCCCCGAAGCCTGTGTCGCCGAGGCCAGGGCGGCGGGCTTCGACCACGTCAACCTGGACCTGATCTACGGCACCCCCGGCGAGTCCGACGACGACTGGCGGGCCTCCCTGGACGCGGCCATCGGCGCCGGCCCCGACCATGTGTCGGCCTACGCCCTGATCGTCGAGGAGGGCACCCGGCTCGCCCGGCGCATCCGGCGCGGCGAGATCCCGATGACCGACGACGACGCACACGCCGACCGGTATCTGATCGCGGACGAGGCGATGGCCGCCGCGGGCTTCTCCTGGTACGAGGTGTCCAACTGGGCCCGGACCCCCGAGGGCCGGTGCCTGCACAACGAGCTGTACTGGCGCGGCGCCGACTGGTGGGGCGCCGGGCCGGGCGCGCACAGCCACGTGGGCGGGGTGCGCTGGTGGAACGTGAAGCACCCGGGGGCGTACGCACAAGCGCTCGCCGAGGGTCGCTCGCCCGGGGCGGGGCGCGAGATCCTCGCCCCCGAGGACCGCCGGGTCGAGCGGATCCTGCTGGAGCTGCGGCTGCTCGAAGGGTGCCCACTGTCGCTGCTCAGGCCGGACGGCCTCGCGGCCTCGCGACGGGCCCTCACGGACGGGCTGCTGCAGGCCGGTCCGTACGAGGAGGGGCGCGCGGTCCTCACCCTGCGGGGGCGGCTGCTGGCCGACGCGGTGGTGCGGGACCTGGTGGACTGAGCCGCCCCGGGCCGGTACCTGCCCCGGGCCGGCCCCCGCCCCCGGTGCCTGCCCCCGCCCCGCTACGGCTTGCAGTCCTCGCGGGCCAGCGGCTTCGGTATGCCCGCCGGTTTGCCGCACAGGACGGTCCGTTCGGCGTCCGGCCCGGGGCGGACCACCTTGATGATGTTGATGCCGTGCATGTTCTCGGCGGGGGACGCCTTGTCCCTGCTGAAGGTGATCGTCCCCGTGGGCATGCTGTTGAGGTCCACCGTGTGCAGCGTCGCCCAGGTCTCCGCCGCGCTTCGCCGGGTGTCCCCGCGGGCGGCGGCGTCGTACAGCGCGGCCGTCGCGCTGTAGGAAAGTGCGGTCTGACCGCTGGCGAACAGCTCGTCCTCATAGGCGGGTGCGCCCGCCGACAGCGCCGTCAGCTCCCCGTCGGGGTGCAGGTCGGCCAGCGCGCTGCGGGCATCGCTGTAGAAGCCGGGATTGGCGCCCTTGTCCAGCGGGGCCAGCGAGCTGTGGTAGAGCGTCACGTTCGCGGCGATGGACGTGCTGGCCTCGAAGGTGCCCTTCGTCAGATCGTCCCCCGTGAACACCGTCATGGGCTTCTTGGAGCAGAGCCCCTGCGAGAGGCCGCTCATCAGGTTCGGGACGTCCTCGACCCGCCCGGCGAAGTACAGCGCGTCGGGCACCGGGTCCAGCTTGCAGATCGTGGTCACCGGGGTGTTGAGGCTGGCGCCGCCGGAGAGCTTGTACGTGATGTCGTCACCCACGCCGAACCCCGCCTTGCGGAGCATCGACCTGCCCGCCTCGCGCTGCTCGGCCGTGTACCGGTCCTTGTCGCCGTTGCGCAGTTCCCGGGAAAGGACGATCGCGCTCGGGGCGGTCCTCCCGCCCTTGAGCTTCTCGGCGATCTGCCGGGCGACCAGACCGAGGGCGTACGCCTGCTCCTCGTCGGTCGCGGCGAGACCGAAGTAGTTCGGGTAGTCCCGGGGCAGGTCGCTGCTCGAATTGGTGGTGTCGACCAGCGGCAGACCGGCCTTCCGGAGCCGGCCGGTGGCCGCCGCGCTCTCCTGCGTATTGCGGCCGAAGCCGACCACGCCGACCACGGTCGGGTCCCGCTCCGCCACCTCGATTATCTTGTCCACCGTGGTCAGCTGATGGAGCATGTCCTGACCGCCGTTGGCCGTGAGGACCCGCAGCTTGACGGGCCGGTGCAGCGTCTTGTTCACCGAACGCTGGTGCAGATAGACGCCGGTCAGCTCCTCCAGCCCCTTGCGGGTGAGCTTGTCGTCGCCGTTCCGTGCGGTGAGCGGCCCCGCGTAGACGATGGTGACGTAGTTCTCGTTCGGCCCGATGTCCGCGTTCTCGTCTCGTATCGCCTTCTCGACGCGCTCGAAGCTGATGCCCGCGCCCACGCCGTTCAGTGTCAGCTTGTTGCCCTTGGCGAAGAGCACCTCGGGGGACGTGGCCACCCCGACGCACTCCCTGTCCTTCCCCGAGCCGCTCCAGATCGCGTCCGTGTTGCGGTCGGTCAGCGGGCCGTGGCAGTACTCCTTCTGCCAGTGCTCGCTCCACAGGAAGGTTCCCAGCAGACTCCCGACGAGGACGAGCGCGACGGCCGACCTGGACATCACCCACCACGCCCAGGTCCGCCGGACCCGATGGGTGACGAGTTCCGCGTGCGCGTGCTCATGGGTCAGCTTGCCGGTGGACAGCGGCAGCCGGAGCACCCACGCCAGCGTCGCGGCCGCGACGGGGGACTGGCCCAGGCTCAGATCGTCGACCCAGCGCTCGTAACGGGCCCGCGCCGCCGCGGAGAAGGTGGGCCCGCTCGCGGGCGGCGGGTCCGCGGGCAGCGGCGGGGTGTGCCGCATGATCCCGGCGGCGGGCAGGGACGCCAGCAGCAGCAGCGGGTCCACCTCGCTGCGCCGGGAACGTACGTTGTTGATCGCGTTGATCAGCAGGATGCCGCCGTTGTCCTGGGTGGCCGTGGGCAGGAACACCACCGGCGGGACCGTCCGCTTGCTGCGCCGCCAGTCCAGCGTGTGCGGCCGGTAGTTGTGCAGCAGGTCCTCCAGCAGGGCCTGGACCCGCAGCTCCAGATGGAACTGGCGCGCGTGCTCGTCGCCCGCCCGCGCGTCGGCCACCCGCTCGGCGACCGCCGCCGCGCGGGCCCGGATCACCCGCCAGGAACCGCTCGGCGAGAACCGGGACCAGCCGTCGGAGGGGTACCCCGTACTGGACGCGGCCAGTGAGGAGGTGGTCGCGAACCACCGGCTGGCCCGGCGCAGCCACAGCAGCGGGGGCGCGGCGCTGCTCAGCAGCCGTACGACGGCCAGGCCGAGCAGGGCGACGGCCGCCACCAGGGCGGTCAGCAGCCAGCCGATCTCGCCGAGCAGCACGCTGAGCACGGCGATGAAGACGGCGCCCATGAAGGTCTCCGGCCGCACCGAGGCCCGCAGCGAGTCCCACCAGTTGTTGCTCCCCGACCGGCTCGCCCGCCAGCGCAGCCTGCCAAGCTGCTCAAGAATCCTTTCCTCACGTCCGCGCGCCGAGCGCTCGCCGGGCTGCGCGAGCACCGTCGTGGTGGCCTGCTCGATGGCACCGAGGAGGCGTGAGCGGGGGAAGGAGAACGGCTTGTACTGCGAGCTCTCCCGGGTCTCCCAGGGCTCCTCGCTCAGCCTGCGCACCATGTCGAGCGCCGCGTCGTACGGGGTCCGGCCGTCGCCGTCGAGCAGCTTCACCGGGACCCGGCGCAGCTGATTGGCCCGGTGGATCTGGAGCACGATCTGCTCGACGCGCGCGTCGATCTCCGGGCCCACGTCGGCGTCGGCCGCCTGTGCGACCACCAGGGGCATCACCGGCCGGTTGACCTTGTACTGGTCGATCAGCTGCTGCATCAGGTGGAAGACGGCCGAAGCCGCCTCGTTCTCCGCACTGTCCTGCCACACCTCGCGTGTCATATTGCCCCCGTGCCTTCCCGTCGCCCGCCGAGCCCCTTCACCCCTCAATAACCGATGGTGCGTGTGTGGCGCAGGCGTTCAGCGGGATCGGTACCGGATCCTCTTCAACGGGGGCCGGACTTCAATCAGGAAGCGTGACGAAGTCGATCAACTCCTCGACCCGACCCAGGAGTTGCGGTTCGAGATCGCGGTAGGAGCGGACCTTGGAGAGGATGTGCTGCCAGGCCGCCCCGGTGTTCTCCGGCCAGCCCAGCGACCGGCACACCCCTGTCTTCCAGTCCTGGCCGCGCGGCACCACCGGCCAGCCCGCGATCCCCACCGACGAGGGCTTCACCGCCTCCCAGACGTCGATGTACGGGTGGCCCACCACCAGCACGTTCGCGTCCGACACCTGACCGGCGATCCGGGACTCCTTGGAACCCGGCACCAGATGGTCCACCAGCACCCCCAGCCGGGCGTCCGGTCCCGGTGAGAACTCGCGCACGATCGCCGGGAGGTCGTCGATGCCCTCCAGGTACTCGACCACCACACCCTCGATCCGCAGGTCGTCGCCCCACACCCGCTCGACCAGCTCCGCGTCGTGCCGGCCCTCCACATAGATCCGCCCGGCCCGCGCCACCCGCGCCCGCGCGCCGGGCACCGCCACCGAACCGGACGCCGTACGGGCGGGCCGCACAGGACCGGCGGCCGAGGGGCGTACGAGCGTGATGACCCGGCCCTCCAGCAGGAAGCCGCGCGGCTCCATCGGGAACACCCGGTGCTTGCCGAAGCGGTCCTCCAGGGTGACCGTCGGGCCCTGGGCCGTCTTCTCGCAGCGGATCACCGCACCGCAGAAGCCGGTGGAGACCTCCTCCACGACCAGATCGGGCTCGGCGGGGACCTCCGGGGCGGGGGCGGACTTCTTCCACGGCGGGGTCAGGTCCGGCTGATAGCTGCGCATGGCACGACGATAAGTGGGCGGCCTCTCACGACACGCCGAAGCGCTCCGCCAGCCGGTCCCGCTGCGCCCGTACGAACGCCGCGTCCACCACCGCCCCGTGCCCCGGTACGTACAGCGCGTCCTCGCCGCCCAGCGCCAGCAGCCTGTCCAGCGCGGCCGGCCAGCGGGAGACGACCGCGTCCCCGCCCGCCTGCGGTTCGCCGGACTCCTCGACCAGGTCGCCGCAGAGCACCACCGCCGGCTCCCCGTCCGACCCCGGCACCAGCGCCGCCAGATCGTGGCCGCTGTGCGCCGGACCGACATCGGCCAGCAGCACCTGCCGGCCGCCCCCGAGGTCGAGCGTCCACTCCCCGCACACTTCGTGGCGCGGGGCCACCAGGACATCCACCGCCTGCGCCGCCTGCTCCTCGGGCACCCCGTGGCGCACCGCGGAGGCGCGCAGACCGTCCGCACCGCGGTCGAGGAGACCGGCGATGCCGACCGCCCCGTACACCTGGGCCCCGGCGAACGCCGCGGTGCCCAGCACATGATCGAAATGCGGGTGGCTCAGTGCGATATGTGTCACCCTGCGGCCGAGCAACGCCTCCGCCTGCGTCCGCAGCTCGACGCCCTCGCGCAGCGTCGACCCGGTGTCGTAGAGCAGCGCCGCGCCCGCCCCGGCCACCAGCGCGACCGTCGCATCCCACCCGGGAAGCCGCCGCCGGCCCACACCGTTGCCCAACCGCTCCCAGCCGAACTCTTCCCAAGAGACGTCCATACGGCGACGCTATCGGCAACGACCTGCGCAGTCTCGCGGTAGCGTGGCCGGTCGCCCTTGCCTGGGGGGCACCCCGCCCCCGTACACTGGCCGGGGAGGATTGCTGGCACTCGAACGCACAGAGTGCCAGGCAGACACCGGAGACGACAGCTGGAGGTGTGCGCGATGCTCAGCGAACGCAGACTCGAAGTGCTGCGCGCCATCGTCCAGGACTATGTCGGCACCGAGGAGCCCGTCGGCTCCAAGGCGCTCACGGAGCGGCACAAGCTCGGGGTCTCCCCGGCCACCATCCGCAATGACATGGCCGTGCTGGAGGATGAGGGATTCATCGCCCAGCCGCACACGAGCGCGGGGCGCATCCCGACGGACAAGGGCTACCGGCTCTTCGTCGACCGGCTGGCGGGCGTCAAGCCGCTGTCCTCGCCGGAGCGCCGCGCCATTCAGAATTTCCTCGACGGCGCGGTCGACCTCGACGATGTCGTGGGCCGCACCGTACGGCTGCTCGCGCAGCTGACCCGGCAGGTCGCCGTCGTGCAGTACCCCTCGCTGACCCGCTCGACGGTGCGGCATGTGGAGCTGCTGGCGCTGGCTCCCGCCCGGCTGATGCTGGTCCTGATCACCGACACCGGCCGGGTCGAACAGCGTATGATCGACTGCCCCGCGCCGTTCGGTGAGACCTCTCTCGCCGATCTGCGGGCCCGGCTCAACAGCCGGGTCGTCGGACGCCGCTTCGCGGATGTTCCGCAACTGGTGCAGGAGCTGCCGGAATCCTTCGACAGCGAGGACCGGGCCACCGTCTCCACGGTGCTCTCCGTCCTTCTCGAAACGCTGGTCGAGGAGACGGAGGAGCGGCTGATGATCGGCGGCACCTCCAACCTCACCCGCTTCGGGCACGACTTCCCGGTGATGATCCGGCCGGTGCTGGAAGCACTGGAGGAGCAGGTCGTGCTGCTGAAGCTGCTCGGTGAGGCAACGGACTCGGGCATGACCGTACGTATCGGGCACGAGAACGCCCATGAGGGGCTCAACTCCACGTCCGTCGTCGCGGTCGGCTACGGTTCGGGCGACGAGGCAGTCGCCAAACTCGGCGTGGTCGGACCGACCCGCATGGACTACCCCGGAACGATGGGAGCGGTACGCGCAGTGGCACGTTACGTCGGACAGATCCTGGCGGATTCGTAAGTGGCCACGGACTACTACGCCGTACTAGGCGTGCGCCGCGACGCATCTCAGGACGAGATCAAGAAGGCATTCCGGCGGCTCGCCCGCGAGCTGCACCCGGATGTCAACCCGGATCCGAAGACCCAGGAGCGGTTCAAGGAGATCAACGCCGCTTACGAGGTGTTGTCGGACCCGCAGAAGAAGCAGGTCTACGACCTCGGTGGCGACCCGCTGTCCGCCTCCGGCGGAGGTGGCGCGGGCGGATTCGGACAAGGTGGCTTCGGCAACTTCTCCGACATCATGGACGCGTTCTTCGGCACGGCATCGCAGCGCGGACCCCGTTCGCGTACCCGGCGGGGCCAGGACGCGATGATCCGGCTGGAGATCGACCTCTCCGAGGCGGCCTTCGGCACCACCAAGGACATCCAGGTCGACACGGCGGTCGTCTGTACGACCTGCAGTGGCGAGGGCGCGGCCCCCGGCACCTCGGCCCAGACCTGTGACATGTGCCGCGGTCGCGGCGAGGTCTCCCAGGTCACCCGGTCCTTCCTGGGCCAGGTCATGACCTCGCGGCCCTGCCCGCAGTGCCAGGGCTTCGGTACGGTCGTGCCGACGCCCTGCCCGGAGTGCGCCGGTGACGGCCGCATCCGCTCGCGGCGCACCCTCACCGTGAAGATCCCCGCGGGCGTCGACAACGGCACCCGCATCCAGCTCGCCGGTGAGGGCGAGGTCGGCCCCGGCGGCGGACCGGCCGGCGATCTGTACGTCGAGATCCACGAGCTGTCGCACGCGGTGTTCCAGCGGCGTGGCGACGATCTGCACTGCACGGTCACCATCCCGATGACGGCGGCGTCGCTCGGCACCAAGGTGCCACTGGAGACGCTCGACGGCCTGGAGGAGATCGACATCAGGCCGGGCACCCAGTCCGGTCAGTCGGTGCCGCTGCACGGGCGCGGGATCACGCATCTGCGCGGCGGTGGCCGGGGCGACCTGATCGTGCATGTCGAAGTACTGACCCCGTCCAAGCTGGACGCGGAGCAGGAGCGACTGCTGCGCGAGCTGGCGAAGCTGCGCGGCGAGGAACGGCCCATCGGCCAGTTTCAGCCAGGTCAGCAAGGGCTGTTCTCCCGGCTGAAGGACGCTTTCAACGGCCGCTGAACCGGTCTCGGCCTGTCACCGCACCGCCCGTCGGTCTTGTACCGACGGGCGGTGCTGCGTACAGCGGTATACCGGTCATGCCGTCTCATGGCTGATTCGGCCCTGTGCGCCGGACATGGCACGATGCGGTCATGTCCTCCGAGTTGACCGATCTCTGCCGGTATCCGATCGTGCAGGCCCCTATGGCGGGCGGTGTCTCCTCGCCGGAACTCGTCGGCGCCGTCGCCGCCGCCGGGGGGCTCGGGTTCCTCGCCGCCGGGTACAAGACGACGGACGGCATGTACAACGAGATCAAACAGGTGCGCAGGCTGACCGGCGGGCCGTTCGGCGTCAAC
This sequence comes from Streptomyces sp. TSRI0281, assembly GCF_001905125.1. Taxonomy (GTDB): domain Bacteria; phylum Actinomycetota; class Actinomycetes; order Streptomycetales; family Streptomycetaceae; genus Streptomyces. Next base: position 27,034 of record NZ_LWLE01000033.1, read on the forward strand.
CTCTTCATGCCGCAGCCCGCCCTCGCCGACCCGAGCGCAGTCGAGGTCTACTGCCACCAGCTCGCCGGTGAGGCCGTCTGGTACGAGACCCCGCTCGGCGACCCGGACACCAGCGGCGACGACGGCTACGAGGCCAAGGTCGCGATCCTCCTGGAGGACCCGGTCCCCGCGGTCTCCTTCACCTTCGGCTGCCCCACCCGCGACACACTGGACGCCTTCGCCAAGGCGGGCACGTACACCGTCGTGACGGTCACCACCGCCGAGGAGGCGCAGTGCGCCCAGTGGGTGGGCGCCGACGCCGTCTGCGTCCAGGGCGTCGAGGCGGGCGGCCACCAGTCCACGCACCGCGACGACCCGCAGGCCGACAACACCGGCATCGGGCTGCTCTCCCTCGTCGCCCAGGTCCGCGAGACGGTACAACTGCCCGTCATCGCGGCGGGCGGGCTGATGCGCGGCTCCCAGATCGCCGCTGTGCTCGCGGCGGGCGCGGACGCGGCCCAGCTCGGCACGGCGTTCCTGGCCTGCCCCGAGTCCGGGGCGCATCCCCTGCACAAGCAGTCCCTGACCAACCCCCTGTTCGTCCGCACGGCGCTGACCCGGGCGTTCTCCGGCCGCCCGGCCCGCGGCCTGGTCAACCGCTTCATGACCGAGCACGGCCCGTACGCCCCCGCCGCCTACCCGCAGGTCCACTATGTGACGAGCGGGCTGCGCAAGGCCGCCGCCCGCACCGGGGACGCCCAGGGCATGGCACTGTGGGCCGGACAAGGGCACCGGATGGCACGCGAGCTGCCCGCCGGAGAGCTGATCGACCTGCTCGCCACCGAACTGGAAGCCGCCCGGGTGGCAGTGAGCGGAAGGAGTGCCCAGTGACGGCACCGGTCTTCGTCGTCGAACGGATGCCCAGCGGGCCCGAGTTCGTCCTGGACGGCCCCGAAGGGCGGCACGCCGTCTCCGTGCGGAGGCTGCACGCCGGTGAGGACGTCGTCCTGACGGACGGTCTGGGCCGGTGGGCGGAGGGCGTCGTACGGGCCGCCGAGGGCAAGGACCGGCTGGTGATCACGGACCTCGCGACCGTTCACGAGGAGCCCGCGCCCACCCCCCGTATCACCGTCGTCCAGGCCCTGCCCAAGGGTGACCGCGGCGAGGTCGCGGTGGAGACGATGACGGAGACGGGCATCGACGCCGTCGTCCCGTGGCAGGCCGCGCGCTGCATCACGCAGTGGAAGGGCGACCGCGGCCTCAAGTCCCTGGCGAAGTGGCGCGCCACTGCCAGGGAGGCGGGAAAGCAGTCGCGCCGGGTCCGGTTCCCCGAGATCACGGAGGCGATGACGACCAAACAGGTCGCCGCCCTGCTGGCCGCGGCGGACTTCGCGGGCGTGCTGCACGAGGACCGGGACTGCGACAGCGAACCGCTCGCCACCGCCGAACTCCCGGCGCGGGGCGAGATCGTGCTCGTCGTCGGCCCGGAGGGCGGCGTCTCCCCGCAGGAACTCGCCGCCTTCGCCGAGGCGGGCGCGCGGCCCTACCGGCTGGGCCGCAGCGTGCTGCGCACCTCCACGGCGGGGACGGCCGCTGCCGCCCTGCTGCTGGGCCGCACCGGACGCTGGGGCTGAGGGGCCGGAAGGGCGGAGTCCGGTAGCTCCGGGGGCTGTTGCGGCCGGGACCGGCATGTTCCGATTCGGACCGGCATGTTCCGATCCGGACTGGGCTGTTCCGGCCTGGATGCCCCGGACCGGCATGTTCCGTCCCGTGAGCGGACGTGTTCCCGAACCGGACCGGGCTGTTCAAGGACGTCCGGCTTCCGGCGAAGGCCTCGGCGTACGCCGACGCGCTCACCGCGGACCCGGGCTCCGCGCTGCTGCGCGCCAAGCTGGACCTGACCGTGTTCCGGATGCTGCGCGGCACCCGCTGGCTCGCCGTGCTCAGCCTCTGCATCGCGGGCGTGTCGATCGACCTCTTCCCGACCGAGGGCGAGGCCCCCAGGGAACTGCCCCTGTCGTTCGGCACCCGGCTGTACGCGATCGCGCTGATGGCCGTGGCCTGGGGCCTCGGCGCCCTCCTCCGCTACCGCCGACTGCGCAACGGGATCCGGCTCACCCTCCGGTCCCTGCTGAGCCGCGAACGCGGCATCCCCCAGGCGCTGTTCTGGACGGGCCTGATACCGGTCCTGCTGACGATCTGGTTCGACCGGCCGCGCAAGAAGTGATCCGCACCGACCCGGATAGCATGCCCCTGTACTGATCACCGACGACCGAGGAGACCCGGCCATGGCGGGAGAGCCGCAGACCGACTGCCTGTTCTGCAAGATCGTCTCGGGAGACATCCCGGCGACCATCGTCCGCGAGAGCGAGACGACCGTCGCCTTCCGCGACATCAACCCGCAGGCCCCGACACACGTCCTGGTCATCCCCAAGGCGCACTACCCGGACGCCGCCTCGCTGGCCGCCGCCGAACCGCAGATCGCCGCGGACATGCTGCGCGAGGCCGGACAGGTCGCCGCCGACGAGAAGATCGACGGGAGCGGCTACCGGCTGGTCCTCAACACCGGCTCCGGCGCCGGCCAGACCGTCTTCCACGCCCACGCCCATGTACTGGGAGGCCGCGGCCTCCAGTGGCCCCCCGGATAACGGGCGCCCCCAGCCATGTCCGTACGAGAACTGGTGGTGCTCGGCACCGCCAGCCAGGTCCCCACCCGGCACCGCAACCACAACGGCTATCTCCTGCGCTGGGACGGCGAGGGCATCCTCTTCGATCCCGGCGAGGGGACCCAGCGCCAGATGCTCCGGGCCGGTGTCGCCGCGCACGACATCAACCGGATCTGCGTCACGCACTTCCACGGCGACCACTCGCTGGGCCTGGCCGGAGTGATCCAGCGGATCAACCTGGACCAGGTGCCGCACCCCGTCACCGCGCACTACCCGGCGAGCGGGCAGCACTTCTTCGAGCGGCTGCGGTACGCGACCGCCTACCGCGAGTCCGTCGAGCTGACCGAGGCGCCCGTCGCCGCCGACGGGGTGCTGGCCACCACGGACACGTACACCCTCGACACCCACCGGCTCTCGCACCCCGTCGAGTCGTACGGCTACCGGCTGACCGAACCCGACACCCGGCGCATGCTGCCCGCCAGGCTCGCCGAGCACGGCATCCGGGGCCCGGACGTCGGCCGGATCCAGCGCGAGGGAGCACTCGGCGCGATCACGCTCGACGAGGTCTCCGAGCACCGGCGCGGACAGCGGTTCGCGTTCATCATGGACACCAGGCTCTGCGACGGCGTGTACGCGCTCGCCGAGGGCTGCGACATGCTGGTCATCGAGTCGACCTTCCTCGACGAGGACGAACGGCTGGCCACCGACCACGGCCACCTGACCGCCGGACAGGCGGCCCGGGTGGCGAAGGAAGCGGGCGTACGGCACCTCGTGCTGACCCACTTCTCGCAGCGGTACAACGACCCGGGGCTCTTCGAGGCCCAGGCCCGCGCCGCAGGGTTCGAGGGCGGACTCACCGTCGCCCAGGACCTGATCCGGGTCCCGCTGCCCACCCGGCACCTCTGAATCACGGCAGCACCCGAAACACACCAGCACCACCATTCGTGAGCGAGACGACGTGCACCTCCCCAAGGCAGAACTCCACCTCCACATCGAAGGCACCCTCGAACCCGAGCTGGCCTTCGCGCTCGCCGAACGCAACGGGGTGAAGCTGCCGTACGCCACCACCGAGGAGCTGCGCACCGCCTACCTCTTCGACGACCTCCAGACCTTCCTCGACCTGTACTACGCGCTGATGGCGGTGCTGCGGACCGAGGACGACTTCACCGAACTCGCCGACGCCTACCTCACCCGCGCCGCCGCCCAGGGCGTACGGCACGCGGAGATCTTCTTCGACCCGCAGGCGCACACCGCCCGCGGCGTCCCGATCGGCACCGTGATCGAGGGACTCGGCAGGGCGCTGGAGCGCAGCGAGGAGACGCACGGCATCTCCACCCAGCTGATCCTGTGCTTCCTGCGCGACCGGTCGGCCGAATCGGCGCTGGAGACCCTGGAGGCGGCGAAGCCGTATCTGCACCGGATCAGCGCCGTCGGCCTGGACTCGGCGGAGGTCGGCAACCCGCCCGCCATATTCCGTGAGGTGTACGAGGCGGCCGCGGCGCTCGGACTGCGCAAGGTCGCCCACGCGGGGGAGGAGGGCCCGCCGGAGTACATCCGGGAGGCCCTGGACGTCCTGGGCGTCGAGCGCATCGACCACGGACTGCGCTGCATGGAGGACCCCGGCCTGGTACGGCGGCTGGTCGCGGACCGGATCCCGCTCACGCTCTGCCCGCTGTCCAACGTACGGCTGCGCGCCATCGACATCCTGGAGGACCACCCCCTGCGGGAGATGATGGCCGCCGGGCTGCTCTGCACGGTGAACTCCGACGACCCCGCCTACTTCGGCGGGTACGTCGGAGACACCTTCCACGCGGTCCACGAGGCGCTCGCCCTGGACCACGAACAGCTGCGCACGCTGGCCCGCAACTCCTTCGAGGCGGCCTTCCTCGACCACGACGAGGAGCGCAGGGCGCGCTACCTCTCCGAGGTCGAGGCGTACGCGTTCGACTGACCGGACCCGCCCGCCGGACCGGCCGTCCGGAACGCGTTCCGGCCCAGGCGCCTGCGGCGCAGCGCGGGCACCGCGAGTTCCGTGACGGCCTGTTCCGGTGCACCGAGCTTGGGCACGGCGCCGGGCAGGCCACCGGTGGTCGCGGCGAGCAGCGCGGCCGGGGCACCACCGCGACGGCGGACCGAGCCGGGCACCAGCGGACGGCCACCGGTGTGGAGGGCGACGGCGGTGACGGGGGCCGCCACCAGCAGGGTGACCGCTCCCAGGACCAGGCCCATCGCCGGATAACCGGCCTGCTCGGAGAGCACACTGCCCAGGAGCGGGCCGCAGGCCACCCCGACGGACGAGGCCGAGCCCGCGAGGACCGCCCAGCGTCCGCGTATGTCCAGCGAGGCGGCGAGGCCGATCAGATACGACAGGACCACCGGGTAGACGGTGTTCCACAGGATCTCGCCGGTCGCGAACGAACCGAGGTCCCGCGCCGAGGAACTGAGCACGATGCTCACCGCGATGATCATCGTGCCGAGCCCGATCGGTACTGCCCTGCCGAGCCGCGCGCCCAGCATTCCGGCACCCATCACACCGAGCAGCCCGGCTCCGAGCGCGGCGGCGAACACCGCGCCGATGGTGACCTCGGAGAGCCCCACCTGTACGACACCGATGCGGCTGCTCACCCCCCACAGCGCGTTCTGCGCCATGGACCAGATGAGCATCCCGGCCGCCAGCACCAGACCGGAGCGGCGGTGCGGCAGGCGTCCGGAGACCTGCGCCGGGCTCCGCGCCGCCGTGGCGGTACCGAGCCGTGCGGCGGCGGGCCAGACGAGCAGGGCGACCAGTGCGATCGAGGCGAACGGCAGCCGGTGGCCGCCGCCCAGGTGCGGGATCGTCAGATAGAGGGCGCCCGCGGTCGCGGAGACGGTGAGCAGCCCGAGCGACGAGGTCCGGTGCGGGTCGCGCTGGGCGGCGATCCCGGCGGCGGCGACGGCGGTCGCCGTACCGGAACCGAGGCCACCGATCATCGCGCCCAGGACCACCAGCGGAACGGACCCGGCCAGCGCGGCACAGCCGTAGCCCACTATCGCCAGCGTCAGTCCGATACGTGCCGGTCTCCGCGCCCCCCAGCGCTCGACGCGGCCCGCCAGAGTGAAACCGGCACTGGCCGAACTCAGCAGTAGTGCACTGCCGACCAGGCCCGCCTGGGCCGCACTGAGGCCCAGATGGACGCTGAGCCGGCCGACGATGGTGGGGAGCAGATAGGCGGCGAGGTAACCGGCGGTGAACACGGCAACCAAGGGCCACGCGGCGCGAGGGCGCGAGGACATGGGCGTTCCTGAAGACATGCCTGAGAAGGCAGGGGGTGGCAAGGCGGGGAGGGTGGAACGAGGGGGGTGGAGCCAGGGGTGAAGACAGGGGTGGGGCAAGGGGGAAAAGCGGAAAATGAGGGGAGATGGGGCACTCGTCGGTAACAGCCCCCAACGGTGCTCGCGGGCCAATTTGTATCAAGTGCTCCCAGCCGATCGAAAGCCGCTCCAGTGTGATCTAGGTCACTTATGCGTTTATGCATTCCAGAGCCGGGTAACAGCGCATGTTTATGCAGGTCAGGTCGGTCTGAGCGGCACGGCGCAAACACCCCGTCCGACGACGCGAATCGGGCACACTGACCGGATCGGGCAGCGAACGCACGGACCAGATCCGCCACGGCCGGGGAGCGCACGGTGAGCACAGACATTCCAGGCATCGACCCGCTGCTGGCGCTGCGCGCCCCGCAGGACCCCGCGTGCGACGTCTTCCTGACCGGCACGGTCTTCCTCGACATCATCTTCACCGGGCTGGACAGCGCCCCGGTGCGCGGCACCGAGTCCTGGGCGCGGGGCATGGGCTCCAGCCCCGGCGGCGTCGCCAACATGGCCACCGCCCTCTCCCGGCTCGGCCTGCACACCTCACTGGCCGCGGCCTTCGGCGACGACCACTACGGGGAGTACTGCTGGGACGCCCTCGAACAGGGCGAAGGCATCGACCTGTCGATGTCCCGCACCGTCCCCGGCTGGCACTCGCCGGTCACGGTCTCCATGGCCTACGAGGGCGAGCGGACGATGGTCTCCCACGGCCACGAGGCGCCGGCCCCCGCCATGGCCACCGTGCCCGGCCGGACGTTCCCGCACTGCCCGCCGCGCGCACGGGCCGCCGTCGCCTCACTCGCCCCGGGCCGCAGCGAACCCTGGGTGGCCTCCGCCGCCCGGCACGGCGCCCGGATCTTCGCCGATGTCGGCTGGGACGAGACCGGCCGCTGGGACCTGGACGCGCTGCCGGACCTGGCGCACTGCGAGGCGTTCCTGCCCAACGCCGAGGAGGCGATGCGCTACACCCGCACCGACTGCCCGCGAGCCGCCGCCCACGCACTCGCCGGCCGCGTGCCCCTCGCCGTGGTCACCCTGGGCGCGGAAGGGGCGTACGCGGTCGACGGGCGGACCGGCGCCACGGCCGAGGTGCCCGCCATCGACGTGGCGGCACTCGATCCGACCGGCGCCGGTGATGTCTTCGTCGCCGGGTTCGTCACCGGGACCCTCGCCAACTGGCCGCTGGCCGACCGGCTGGCCTTCGCCGGGCTGACCGCGGCCCTCTCGGTGCAGGAGTTCGGCGGCTCGCTGTCCGCTCCCGGCTGGGCGGAGATCGCCGCCTGGTGGCAGCAGGTGCGCACCTGCGCCGACCAGGACCCGGCCGCGCTGGAGCGGTACGCGTTCCTCCAGGAACTGCTGCCCGCCGCCGCCCGCTCCTGGCCGCTGCGCCGCGCGGTGCCGACGATCGGCTTCCGTCAGTGAGCGGGTGAGCCGGTGAACACGTGCCCGGTAAAACCTCTCGGTGTTGTCGGTGGTGAGTCGTAGGCTTGGTAATCCAGAGGTTGTCGAGCAGCGAGAACCCTGCAACGGGAGGTATGCGCAGGCCCGCGGGCCGGCCCATGACTCAGACACCCACACAGCCGCAGGCGCGTGCCCAGATCAGGATTCCGGCCGCACACCCCATGGTGATGCTCCTGGGATCGGGCGACTCGCTGCTGCGCGTGATCGAAACGGCTTTCCCGGCGGCCGACATCCATGTCCGGGGCAACGAGATCAGTGCCACGGGCGAGGCAGCCGATGTCGCCCTGATCCAGCGCCTGTTCGACGAGATGATGCTGGTGCTCCGCACCGGGCAGCCGATGACGGAGGACGCAGTGGAACGGTCGATCGCCATGCTCCGGGCGAGCGGCAACGGGCAGGGGGGCCCGCACGGCGAGACACCCGCCGAGGTGCTCACACAGAACATCCTCTCCAGCCGCGGCCGCACCATCCGCCCCAAGACCCTCAACCAGAAGCGGTATGTCGACGCGATCGACAAGCACACGATCGTCTTCGGCATCGGACCCGCCGGTACGGGCAAGACCTACCTCGCCATGGCGAAGGCGGTCCAGGCCCTCCAGTCCAAGCAGGTCAGCCGGATCATCCTGACCCGGCCCGCCGTCGAGGCGGGGGAGCGGCTCGGCTTCCTGCCGGGCACGCTCTTCGACAAGATCGACCCGTATCTGCGCCCGCTCTACGACGCCCTCCACGACATGCTCGACCCCGACTCGATCCCGCGGCTGATGGCGGCGGGCACGATCGAGGTGGCGCCGCTGGCTTATATGCGGGGCCGGGCGCAACCCGTCTTCACGAACGTCCTGACGCCGGACGGCTGGTGCCCCATCGGCGATCTCCGGGTCGGTGACCTCGTCATCGGGTCGAACGGCGAGCCGACCCCGGTGCTGGGCGTCTACCCGCAGGGCGAGAAGGACATCTACCGCGTCAGCGCACAGGACGGCTCCTGGACGCTGTGCTGCGGCGAGCACCTGTGGACCGTTCGCACGGCCTCCGACCGCCGCCGTGACAAGCCGTGGCGGGTCCTGGAGACCCGGGAGATGATCGGCAACCTCCGCGCGGCGCACGCCCGCCGCTACGAGCTGCCGATGCTGACCGCGCCGGTGAGCCACCCCGAGCGTGACGTTCCCATGGATCCGTACGCGCTGGGGCTCCTGCTTGGCGACGGATGCCTCACCGGCTCCACCACGCCGTCGTACGCCACGGCGGACCCGGAGCTGGCCGAGGCACTGGAGGGAGCCCTCACGGGCATCACCCTGCGGCACCGGGGCGGGCCGGACTACGTACTGAACCGGATCAAGGCGCCGGGCGACGTGGTCACCCTGGAGAACCCCGTCACCGGCATCCTGCGTCAGCTGGACCTGCTGGGGACCCGGTCGCACTCCAAGTTCGTCCCGGACGACTATCTGCTCAACTCCGCCGAGGTGCGCCTGGGAGTGCTGCAGGGACTCCTCGACTCCGACGGCGGTCCGGTCACGCAGGCGGACCGCACCTGCCGTATCCAGTACTCGACGTTGTCGATCGCCCTGCGGGACGATGTGATCGCCCTCGTGCGGTCGCTGGGAGGCGTCGCGTACACGCGCCGCCGGGCCGCCGAAGGGCGGGCACCCGGCCCCGCCCAGGGGCGGGAGGTGCACCACCGCTACGACGCCCACGTCGTCGATATCCGTCTTCCCGAGGGCATCGAGCCCTTCCGTCTCGCCCGCAAGGCGGACGCGTACCACGCTGCCGGCGGCGGCGGACGCCCCATGCGCTTCATCGACGGCATCGAGCCGGCGGGCCGTGAGGAGGCCGTTTGCATTCAGGTGGCGGCCGAGGACTCGCTCTACGTCACCCAGGACTATCTGCTGACGCACAACACCCTCAATGACGCCTTCATCATTCTCGACGAGGCGCAGAACACCAGCGCCGAGCAGATGAAGATGTTCCTCACCCGGCTCGGCTTCGACTCGAAGATCGTCGTCACGGGTGATGTCACCCAGGTCGACCTGCCGAGCGGCACGAAGAGCGGTCTGCGGCAGGTCCAGGACATCCTGGAGGGTGTCGAGGACGTGCACTTCTCCCGGCTCACCTCCCAGGATGTCGTCCGGCACAAGCTGGTCGGCCGTATCGTCGACGCGTACGAGAAGTACGACAGCCGAGACAGCCACAACGGGAAGTAGTCGCAGCGCACCATGTCGATCGACGTCAACAACGAGTCCGGAACCGAGGTCGACGAGCAGGCGATCCTCGACATCGCCCGCTACGCGCTCGCCCGGATGCGGATCCACCCGCTGTCCGAACTCTCGGTGATCGTGGTGGACACCGACGCCATGGAGCAGCTCCACATCCAGTGGATGGACCTCCCCGGTCCGACGGATGTCATGTCCTTCCCGATGGACGAACTGCGTCCGCCGGCCAAGGACGACGAGGAGCCCCCGCAGGGGCTCCTCGGTGACATCGTGCTCTGCCCGGAGGTCGCGAAGAAGCAGGGTGAAGAGGCGGAGACCCAGCACTCCATGGACGAGGAGCTTCAGCTCCTGACCGTTCATGGAGTGCTGCATCTGCTGGGCTACGACCATGAGGAGCCGGACGAGAAGGCCGAGATGTTCGGTCTTCAGGCGGCCATCGTCGACGGCTGGCGCGGCGAGCACGGACTCACCGGCGCCTCGCCCGCCCCCACCGTCTCGTGAGCCTCCCGCTCATCACCGGTGCCGTCCTGCTGGTCGTCGTCGGCTGGCTGGCGGCCTGCGCGGAGACGGGCATCGCCCGCACGTCGAGCTTCCGGGCGGCGGAGGCGGTACGGGCGGGGCGGCGCGGCAGCGCGAAGCTGGCGCAGATCGCGGCCGACCCGACCCGGTATCTCAATGTCGCCCTGCTGGTGCGGGTCGCCAGCGAGATGTCCGCCGGGGTGCTCGTCACCTACGCCTGCCTGAAGGAGTTCCCGCAGACCTGGGAGGCGCTGGCCGTGGCGATGGGCGTGATGGTCCTCGTCAGCTATGTCGCCATCGGGGTCTCCCCGCGCACCATCGGCCGCCAGCACCCGCTGAACACGGCGACGGCGGCGGCGTACGTCCTGCTGCCGCTGGCCAGGATCATGGGCCCGATCCCCCAGCTGTTGATCCTCCTCGGCAACGCGCTGACGCCCGGCAAGGGGTTCCGCAAGGGCCCGTTCGCCAGCGAGGCGGAGCTGCGGGCGATGGTCGACCTCGCGGAGGCGGAGTCGCTGATCGAGGACGACGAGCGCCGCATGGTGCACTCGGTCTTCGAACTGGGTGACACGCTCGTACGCGAAGTGATGGTGCCGCGCACCGACCTGGTCTGCATCGAGCGCTACAAGACGATCCGTCAGGCCCTGACGCTCGCCCTGCGCTCCGGTTTCTCGCGGATCCCGGTGACCGGGGAGAACGAGGACGACATAGTCGGCATCGTCTATCTCAAGGACCTGGTCCGCAAGACGCACATCAACCGGGAGTCGGAGGCCGATCTGGTCTCCACGGCGATGCGGCCCGCCGCGTTCGTGCCGGACACGAAGAACGCCGGGGACCTGCTGCGGGAGATGCAGCAGGACCGCAGCCATGTCGCGGTCGTCATCGACGAGTACGGCGGCACGGCGGGCATCGTCACGATCGAGGACATCCTGGAGGAGATCGTCGGTGAGATCACCGACGAGTACGACCGCGAACTCCCCCCGGTCCAGGAGCTGGAGAACGGCTGCTACCGGGTGACCGCACGCCTCGACATCGGCGACCTCGGCGAGCTGTTCGGGATCGACGAGTACGACGACGAGGACGTGGAGACGGTCGGCGGGCTTCTCGCGAAGGCGCTCGGCCGGGTCCCGATCGCCGGTGCGTCCGCGGTGGTCGACCTGCCCGACAGCAGGAAGCTCCGGCTGACCGCGGAGTCCCCGGCGGGCCGCCGGAACAAGATCGTCACGGTGCTGGTGGAGCCGGAAGGGGCACAAGCGGAATGACACCGGAGCGGCTGAGGGCGTTCTGCCTGGAGTTCAACGCGAGCGCGGAGGAGTTCCCGTTCGGCCCGGAGACCTCGGTCTTCAAGGTGCTCGGCAAGATGTTCGCGCTCAGCGCGCTGGACGGGCGGCCGCTGACGGTCAACCTGAAGTGCGACCCGGACGAGGCGGTACGGCTCCGGGAGGAGCACGCCGCGATCGTCCCCGGCTGGCACATGAACAAACGCCACTGGAACACGGTGACGGTCTCCGGGGTGCCGGACAGGAAGCTGCGCGAGCTGATCGAGGACTCGTACGACCTCGTGGTGGCGGGCCTGCCGAAAGCGGAACGGCTGCGGCTGGACCGGCCGTAGCGCGCCTCGACCACGGTTCTCGCACGGCCCCACGGGCCCGCTCCACGGTGTGACCGGTCGTGGAGCGGGCCCGTGGGTCTGTTCATCCGCGGCGCAGCCCCGCCGCCACCGCCGCTCCGGCCACCAGCAGGATCGCCGCGGCCACCGCCGCCACCGTCCGTACGCCGTCGAACAACACGTCCTGCGTGGTCGCCAGCACCCCCAGCAGCGGGATGCCGATGGTGATGCCGACCTGCTGGGTCGTGGTGACCAGCCCCGTCGCCAGGCCCTGCTCCTCGTCCGGGACACCCGATGTCACCGCCAGGCCGTACGAGATGATCGCGCCCAGGTGGCACATGCTCGCCAGCGAGACGGCCACGGTCGCCAGCAGGATGCCCGAGTCCTCGCCGAGTCCCAGCAGCGCGCCGATGAACACGCCCTGGCCGAGCAGTGACAGCGCCAGCGTCCGGCGGGCGCCGATGCGGCCGATGAGCTTCGGGGCGTACATCCCTGCCAGCACCGAGAACACTCCCTGCACCCCGAAGACCAGCCCCGTCCCGAGGGCGGACAGGTCCAGGACCTCCTGGAGGTACAGGGTCAGGACGAACACGACGGTGCTCATCATCGAGAAGGTGATCAGACCGCCCAGATTCCCGAAGGCCACCGTCCGCCGCCTCAGCATCGGGAGCGAGACCAGGGGTGCCGCCGAGCGGGACTCCACGACCACGAAGGCGATCAGCAGGGCCACGCCCAGGACCAGCGTGACCAGGACGTCCGCGCCGCCGAACCCGCGCTCGGCCGCCGTCGACAGGGCGTAGATCAGGGCCAGCAGACCACCGGTCACACTCACCGCGCCCGGCACGTCGAGCTTCGGCCGGTCCGTCGTACGCGACTCGCCGAGCACCTTCGGGGCCAGCACCAGCACCACGGCGGCGGCGATGCTCAGCAGCCCCATCGTGGAACGCCAGCCCAGTGTGTCGGTCAGTACGCCGCCCGCCACCATGCCCACCGTGAAGCCCAGCGAGAGCAGGGTCCCGCTGATTCCCAGCGCCCGGTCCCGCAGCGGGCCCTCCGGGAACGTGGTGGTGAGCAGCGACATCCCGGTCGGCACGATCACGGCCGCGCCGAGCCCCTGCAACGCCCGCCCGGCCAGGAACGAGGCCGGGTCCCAGGCCAGTGTCGCCAGCAACGAGGAAGCCCCGAAGACGACGAGCCCGGCGAGAAACAGCCTGCGCCTGCCGTACAGATCGGCGATCCGGCCGAACAGCAGCAGGAATCCGCCGGACGGCAGGGCGAACGCGGTGACCGCCCATTGCAGCCCGGACGTGCCCAGGCCCAGGTCCTTGCCGAGTACCGGCAGTGCCACGTTCAGTACGGAGAAGTCGAGCGCCACCATGAACTGGGCGGCGCACAGCACGAAGAGGACCAGCCGGGCCCGGCCGGAGAGCCGTTCCGGGGCGCCGGCCGGTGCCGAGGTGCGGGAGGCCGAGGAAGCCGGGGAGGCCGGGGAGGCCGGGGAGGCCGGGGACGGGGGAGTGTCGATCGCCATGGCCCCACCCTGCGGCCACAGGAATATCCGTGGGGAGCGGGAACTTATCCTGTTGCTCGCACCACCAGGCAGGAGCGCGCACGGACAGCAGGGGGAGTACGTGGCCACACCGGCCCAGCACGCGACGGACGGCATCAAGGCGCACCGGCTCGCCGAACTGCGCGAATTCCTGATGAGCCGACGGGCCCGGGTCACCCCGGCCGAGGCGGGTCTGCCGGACGGCGGTGCCCGTCGCCGCACCCCAGGACTGCGCCGCGAGGAGGTCGCCGTCCTCGCCGGGGTGGGCGTCTCCTGGTACCAGTGGCTGGAGCAGGGGCGCGACATCACCGTCTCCCCGCACGTGCTGGACGCGGTCGCCCGGGTGCTGCGGCTCAGCAGCGCCGAGCGCCGCCACCTCTACGCCCTGGCCGGGCTGAACCCGCCCCCGGCCGAGGTCGACCCGGCCCACGCGGACATGTGCGAGGGGCTGACCCGGCTGATCGACGCCTGGATGCCGTTCCCGGCCCACATCATGGACCGCTACTGGAACACCGTGCTGTACAACGACGCGGCCTCGATGGTGCTGGGTATGCGCCCCGGCATCGTGCAGAACTGTCTGATCGCCTTCTTCACCGATCCGGTCTACCGCTCCCGGTCCGGGACCGGCTGGTCCGCGCTCGCCCCGCAGGTCGTGGCGCAGTTCCGGGCCGCCTGCTCGGAGTGCCCGGACGACGAGGGCTTCCGGGCCGTCATCGACGAGGCGAAGGGGGCGAGCGCCGAGTTCGCCGAACTGTGGCAGCGGCGCGACGTCGCCCCGGGCGGCCAGGTCCGCAAGGAGCTGCACCACCCGGTGGTGGGCACCCTGTCCGTGGAGTCCACCCAGCTCCGGGTGCCGGCCCGGCCCGACCTGGCGATCGTGCTGCACACCCCGCTGCCGGCCACCGGCACGGAGAGCAAGCTCCAGTGGCTGGCCTCTCCGGAGGGCCGGCGCGGTTCGATGTACCCGGTGCCGGGGTGAGGCACCCCGTTGCCGCGTCCGGGTCCGCCCGCTTCGTATGCTCGTGCCATGACTGAGAGCACCGACCTCGACCCCGAGGACCGCAAGATCGTCACGCTGGCACGCAGCACCCGCGCCCGCAACGGGGTGCCCGAGGGCGCGGCCGTACGGGACGAGACGGGGCGTACGTATGTCGCGGGCACGGTGGCGCTGGAGTCGCTGAAGCTGAGTGCCCTGCAGACCGCCGTCGCGATGGCGGTGGCCAGCGGTGCCACGTCGCTGGAGGCAGCCGCGGTCGTCTCCGCGGCCGAGACCCCTTCGGACGCGGACCGGGCGGCGGTACGGGACCTGGGCGGGCCGGACACCCCGGTGCTGCTCGCCGGGCCCGACGGCACCGTACGGGTCAGGGTGACGGCGGGCTGATACCCCGGCAGCGGCGTACCGGCCGGCGAAGTGCCGCACCCGGCCCGTCAGCTCCGCCCGCCCCCGTCGCACCGCCCTTCCGCGACGGGGCCGTCGGCTCCGCCCGAGCCCCGATGCGGCACGCCCGCACCGCTCTGTACCGACGCCCCGCACCTCCCCGGTGAGGGGCGTCCGGCGTTGCGGCGGCACGGGATCATGACAGCGTCTGATGGGCCATCAGTCGCCGCGATTCGTCTCCCTTGACTTCTTTCCGGCCGAGGCCGTCAATGGCCCCCCGCCGGCGCAGAGGAGCCGCTGTGCCGCCATCCCGCAGGAGGGGCACCCGTTCATGCGAGCAGCCATGCGAAGAACCCCCGGCCCGTGGCACCGCCGGGCCGCCGCGCTGGGCGTCACCGCACTCGTCGTCGCCGGTGCGGGAGTGCTCGGCGGCGGTCCGGCCCTGGCCAGGACGGCGGACTCCGCCGCGGTGGACTTCCCCACCCACTGCGTCCCGCCGCCCATCGCCGGAATTCCGCCCATCGACGGTCCCACCACCGCCGAGATCGCCGTCGACAACGCCGCCCCGAAGGTGGGCGACACCGTCACGGTGACGTACACCGTGGTCGAGCCCGCCGCGAGCAACCCCGTCGATCTGGCGCTGCCCGCCGACATCATGACGCCGACCGGGAAGGTCGTCGTCGCCGGTGCGCAGTCCGCCGAGGTCACGGTCGCCGGTCCGAGGAAGAACGAGCCGGTCCCCGGCAAGGGCGCCTTCCCGTCGTTCTCGATGACGGGCACGTTCACGGTCACCGCGCCCGGCGAGATCACCCTGTCGCCCGGCGACTACAACATCCACACCAGCTATCTCATGGAGCTGGACACCCCGTGCACGGTGACGGACCCGCCCGCCCCCGTCTCACGGACGATCGTCGCGACGGAGGGCGGCGGCCAGACCCCCGACGGCAGCCAGCGGCTCACCGCGTCCGTACGGGCGGGCACCCTCTCCATGGTCCAGGACGGCGACGGCGTCGAGATGTCGGCGGTCGACTTCGGCCGGGGCGGCGCCTCCCGCGGCTCCCTGCGGACGGTGACGGTCGAGGACTACCGCGGTGGTCCCGCGGGCTGGTCCCTGACCGGCAGGGTCACCGACTTCCAGGGCCCCGGCGACGCGAGGATCGGCGCCGGCGCGCTGCGCTGGACCCCGGTCTGCGCGACGAAGCCCGGCAGCCCGAGCACCTGCGCGGCCGGTTCGGCGGGCGCGGTCGGCAGCGCGGGCGCCACCCTGGCCTCCACCCCCGACGGCGCGTCCACCGGAGGCGAGTTCCGCGTCGACGCCCGGCTCGCGCTGGACGTACCGGCGTACACCGCCACCGGCGCGTACTCCGGAGTACTGACGCTCACCCTCACCTGACGGCGCGGCCCTGATCCACCGGGCGGGCCGGGCGCGCACCCGGCCCGCCCGCCCGCTCCGTCCGGACAAGCTCCGCAAGCTCCCTGGGGGTCCCGCACCGTGCGCAAGCTCTCCGTACTCCTCCTCACCGGCGCCCTGCTGCTGATCGCGCCGCCCGCCGCCCACGCCGCCGACAACGGCAGCTGGTCCGTCTACCCGGCCGCCGCCGGGTCCGCCGCGCGGCCGTACTTCTATCTCTCCGCCGACCCCGGCGCCACGCTCACCGACCGGGTCACCGTCACCAACAAGACCGCCCGGCCGCTCACCTTCCGGCTGTACGCGGCCGACGCGTACAACACCGCACGCGACGGCGGGTTCGCGGTCCGCGCGCAGGACGAGAAGCAGCGCTCCATCGGCGCCTGGGCGCGAACCGGCCGCGACCGGGTCACCGTGAAGGCGCGCGGCTCGGTCACCGTCCCGGTCACCATCACCGTCCCCGAGGACGCCGAACCCGGCGACCACCCGGGTGCCCTCATCGCCCTCGACGAGCGTGTCGAGGACGCGGAACAGGGCGCCGTCGCCCTCGGTGTCCGCAAGGCCGTCGGCGCCCGGATCTATCTGCGGGTGAACGGGCCCACCATGCCCGCGCTCTCCGTCGACGACATCCGCGTCGAGCACAGCCGGCCCCTGGTCCCCGGCACCGGAAAGAGCCGGGCCGTCATCTCGTACACCCTGCGCAACCGCGGCAACGTCACACTCGACCCCGAGGTCGCCCTCCGGGCCGAGGGACTCTTCGGCCGCACCCTGCTCGCCCGCGACCTCAAGAAGATCCCCTCCGAGCTGCTGCCCCGCCAGCAGGTGCGGCTGACGGAAACCTGGGCCGGAGCGCCCCAGCTCGAATGGGGCGAGATCCGCCTCACCGCCACTGCCCGGGACACCCGCGAGTCCGCGACCGCCTCGTACATCGCGCTTCCCTGGCTGGTCGCGGCGGCCCTGGGGGTGATCGTCGCGACGGGTACGGGGCTGTGGATACGGGCCCGCCGGGGCCGTGCGCGCACCTCCTGAGGCGTCCGCGACAAGCCCCGGTGCGGACCGCTGTGCGGCGCAGCCGCCGGGATCGGGGAGAATGGTCGCCATGAGCGCTCGACCGAACCCAGAAGCTGCTGCGCAGCAGGCGGAGAACAACGCCCCCCACCGGGCCGGCTTCGCCTGCTTCGTGGGCCGCCCCAACGCGGGCAAGTCCACCCTCACGAACGCTCTGGTCGGTCAGAAGGTGGCGATCACCTCCAACCGCCCCCAGACCACCCGGCACACGGTGCGCGGCATCGTGCACCGCGACGACGCCCAGCTGATCCTGGTCGACACCCCCGGCCTCCACAAGCCGCGCACGCTGCTCGGCGAGCGGCTGAACGATGTCGTGCGGACCACCTGGGCGGAGGTCGACGTCATCGGTTTCTGCCTGCCCGCCGACCAGAAGCTCGGCCCCGGCGACAAGTTCATCATCAAGGAACTCGCGGGCATCAAGAAGACCCCGAAGATCGCGATCATCACCAAGACCGACCTGGTCGACTCCAAGGCGCTCGCCGAGCAGCTGCTCGCCGTCTCCCGCCTCGGTGAGGAGCTCGGCTTCGAGTGGGCCGAGATCGTCCCGGTCTCCGCGGTCAAGGACCAGCAGGTCAGCCTGCTCGCCGACCTGATCGCCCCGCTCCTGCCGGAGAGCCCGCCGCTCTACCCCGAGGGCGATCTCACCGACGAGCCCGAGATGGTCATGGTCGCGGAGCTGATCCGTGAGGCCGCGCTGGAAGGCGTACGCGACGAGCTGCCGCACTCCATCGCGGTCGTCGTCGAGGAGATGCTGCCGCGCGAGGACCGCCCGGCGGACAAGCCGCTGCTGGACATCCACGCGAACGTCTACATCGAGCGCCCCAGCCAGAAGGGCATCATCATCGGCCCGAAGGGCAAGCGGCTGAAGGAGGTCGGCACCAAGTCGCGCAAGCACATCGAGGCGCTGCTCGGTACGCCGGTCTTCCTGGACCTGCATGTGAAGGTCGCCAAGGACTGGCAGCGCGATCCGAAGCAGTTGCGGAAGCTCGGATTCTGACCGCTGCGGGACGGCGCGTCCGGCCGTTCCCGCACGTCCGCACAGGGCCGGTCCCACACGACGACACGGCCGGTCCCACACGATGGGGCCGGCCGGTCCCACACGACGGGGCCGATCTCACGCACCCTCCTTGAGGATGCGTGAGATCAGCGTGCGCTGCGCCCCGGTCAGATCGGGGTCAGCGCAGTACACGGTCCGGTCGCCGATCGTGAGGCGGTACCGGAACCCGTCCGGCACCCCGGTCGGCGGGCTGTCCCGGCCGGCCGCGAGTGCCTCCTTGGCCAGGGTCTCCCACTCGGCCGCGTCCGGCCGCCCCGAGGTGTCCACCTCGCGGTGGCGTGCGATGCCCGCGAAACCGCCGGTCCGACTCACCTGAATACGCATGGGTCCTGTCTAGCCGGGGCGGGGGAGGGACTCAAGCGATCGAGTCCGGACGGGGGCGGGACATCAGCCGTGGAGTCCCTGTGTGCGGGACTCAAGCGGTCGGTACGCCCACCTCCGACCATGCCTTCAGGACCGCCTCGCGCTCGTCACCCTCCCCGAAGCGTTCGCGTGCGGCGGCCACGGTCAGCCGGGCGAATTCGGCGAAGTCCGCGTTCGCCGTCAGCTCACCGCCGGTCAGCACGTCGAACCAGATCTGGCCCGCCCGCTCCCAGGCGCTGCCGCCGAGCGCGGTGGCCAGCAGGTAGAAGGCGCGGTTGGGGATGCCGGAGTTGAGGTGCACCCCGCCGTTGTCCTCGTCCGTCTCGATGTAGTCGTCCATCGACGCGGGCTGCGGGTCCTTGCCGAGCACATCGTCGTCGTACGCCGTGCCCGGAGCCTTCATCGAGCGCAGCGCCACCCCGTTGACGCGGGGCGCGAGGAGCCCCGCGCCGATCAGCCAGTCGGCCTGCTCGGCGGTCTGGCCCAGGGAGTACTGCTTGACCAGCGAGCCGATGACGTCGGAGACCGACTCGTTGAGCGCGCCGGCCTGGCCCTCGTACGTCAGATTGGCCGTGTACTGGGTCAGCCCGTGGGCCAGCTCGTGGGCGATCACGTCCACGGCGACGGTGAAGTCCAGGAAGATCTCCCCGTCACCGTCCCCGAAGACCATCTGCTCGCCGTCGAAGAACGCGTTGTTGTACTTCTCGTCGTAGTGCACGGAGCCGATCAGCGGGAGGCCCTTGCCGTCGATCGAGCTGCGCCCGTACGCCGTGAGCAGCAGCTCGAACGTGGCGCCGAGGCCCGCGTACGCGCGGTTGACGCTGGCGTCCCCGGTGGGCTCCTGGCCCTCGGCGCGGACCCGGTGGCCCGGCAGGTTCGTGCGGTGGCGGCAGTCGTACAGGGTGCGGTGCGGCTTGGTGGGCACGGCGCCCGCGGTGGGCGGGGCGGCGGGTGAGCCGGCCAGGGCGGTCATCCGGCGCCGGGTGCGCCGGTTGCCGTCGGCGGCCAGGGTGCGGCGCGCCGGATCGGCGAGGAGCGGGTCGTCGGACTGCGACAGCTTGTCGAGGAGATGGGGCGGCACGATGGTGCAGAAGACGGGACGGAACCCGTCGTCGGTTCGGGGCTGCATACATCGACTGTGGCACTCCGTCATCGTCCTGTCACTGGTTGCGACGATGATTGACGAAATGGAGTGATGAGTCACTGTTTACCCGGCATGGATGTCCGGTCCCGCATACTGATACGGGCCGACGCCCCGGGTGTCTCTCGGTTACTCTCGTCGCATCATGCGTTTCGGGCTGCTTCTCCTTAGCTGCCGCGGCGAGGGCCTGTAGTCGTAGGCCGACCCCCTCCCCGCGGAGTCTGGTGCTGCAGCGACACAGTCGGCCGTTCCCCTTGCCGGACCCCCGAGGAGCCCTACGCCATGACCGCCACGAACATTTCCGGTCCGTCCGATTCCGGTGATTCCGTCGGCCGCCCCACGCCGGTCACCAACGCGACGCAGCTGCAGAAGCCGTCCGGGATGCCGGTCCACAAGTACCGCGGTTACGACGCCGTGGACATCCCCGACCGCACCTGGCCCGACAGCCGGATCACCGTGGCGCCGCGCTGGCTGTCCACCGATCTGCGCGACGGCAACCAGGCACTGATCGACCCGATGTCCCCGGCCCGCAAGCGCGAGATGTTCGATCTGCTCGTGAGCATGGGCTACAAGGAGATCGAGGTCGGCTTCCCGTCCTCCGGCGAGACCGACTTCGCGTTCGTGCGCTCCATCATCGAAGAGGGCGCGATCCCCGAGGACGTGACGATCTCCGTCCTGACGCAGGCCCGCGAAGAGCTGATCGAGCGGACCGTCGAGTCACTGGTCGGTGCCCGTCGCGCCACCGTCCACCTGTACAACGCCACCGCCCCCACCTTCCGCCGCGTGGTCTTCCGCGGTACGAAGGAGCAGGTCAAGCAGATCGCCGTGGACGGCACCCGGCTGGTCATGGAGTACGCCGAGAAGATCCTGGGCCCGGAGACGGTCTTCGGCTACCAGTACAGCCCGGAGATCTTCACCGATACCGAGCTGGACTTCGCCCTGGAGGTCTGCGAGGCCGTCTGCGACGTCTGGCAGCCCGAGGAGGGCCGCGAGATCATCCTGAACCTGCCCGCCACCGTGGAGCGTTCGACGCCCTCCACGCACGCGGACCGGTTCGAGTGGATGTCGCGCAACCTGTCCCGCCGCGAGTTCGTCTGTCTGTCGGTCCACCCGCACAACGACCGCGGCACCGCCGTCGCCGCCGCCGAGCTGGCCATCATGGCCGGTGCGGACCGGATCGAGGGCTGTCTGTTCGGCCAGGGCGAGCGCACCGGCAACGTCGACCTGGTCACGCTGGGCATGAACCTGTTCTCACAGGGCGTCGACCCGCAGATCGACTTCTCGCAGATCGACGAGATCCGCCGCACCAGCGAGTACTGCAACCAGATGGAGGTCCACCCGCGCCACCCCTACGCGGGCGACCTGGTCTACACCGCCTTCTCCGGCTCCCACCAGGACGCCATCAAGAAGGGCTTCGACGCCATGGAGGCCGACGCGGCCGCCCGGGGCGGGACCGTCGACGACATCGAGTGGGCGGTGCCGTACCTGCCGATCGACCCGAAGGACGTCGGCCGCTCCTACGAGGCCGTCATCCGGGTCAACTCGCAGTCCGGCAAGGGCGGAATCGCCTACGTCCTGAAGAACGACCACAAGCTGGACCTGCCGCGCCGGATGCAGATCGAGTTCTCCCGGATCATTCAGGCCAAGACCGATGCCGAGGGCGGCGAGGTCACCCCGGCCCAGATCTGGTCCACGTTCCAGGACGAGTACCTGCCGAACCCGCGGAACGCCTGGGGGCGCGTACAGATCCGCTCCGGTCAGACCACGACCGACACCGACGGCAGGGACACCCTGACCGTCGAGGCCACGGTCGACGGCACGGACACCGTACTGACCGGTACCGGCAACGGCCCGATCTCCGCGTTCTTCGAAGCACTGCAGGCCATCGGCATCGACGCCCGCCTGCTGGACTACACCGAGCACACGATGAGCGAGGGTGCCAGCGCCCAGGCCGCCTCGTACATCGAGTGCGCGATCGACGGCAAGGTGCTGTGGGGCATCGGCATCGACCCCAACACCACGCGCGCCTCGCTCAAGGCGGTCGTCTCCGCGGTCAACCGCGCGACCCGCTGACACCGCGGCCGGACCCCTTCGTACGGGAGTCCGGTTGACCCCGGAACGACACGGTCCGAGAACCCCGTCCACCCGCTCGCGGTGGGCGGGGTTCGGCCATATCCGGGGGTTGTGACCTCCGGGATACTGACGTCGCATCACGCATGTGGCTAACATCACGTCCAACACACGGCAATGTTGCCGGAGCGTTACGGAGGTGCACGACGTGCGGTCAGCCAGGGGACAACGTGCTCTGAAGCCGGTCATCTACGGCATCCGCACCGTCTGGGACGCCGTCGGTGACGGCGAGTTCTTCTGCCCCGGCTGCGGGGGCGACCGCAACTACCGCCGCCTCACCGGGCGTCGGCGCTTCACCGTGCTCGGTGTGCCGCTGCTGCGGCGCGGCAGCGCGGGGCCCGTCGTCGAATGCGCCGTCTGCCGGGCGCACTTCGCCACCGACGCCCTCGACCACCCCACCACCACCCGGTTCTCCGCGATGCTCCGGGAGGCCGTGCACACGGTCACGCTCGGCGTCCTCGCGGCCGGCGGCACCACCTCCCGCACGGTCCTGGACACCGCGGTCGCCACCGTGCGCGACGCCGGGCTCGACGACTGCACCCGGGAACAGCTCTTCACCGTCGTCGAGGTGCTCGCCGCCGACACCGGGCACGGCCCCGGCGCCGACCCCGCGGCCGAGGCGTGCGGGCCGACCCTCGCCATCGAGCTGCACGAGGTCCTGGGCCCCCTCGCGCCCCACCTGGCCACCGCGGGACGCGAGTCGGTGCTGCTCCAGGGCGCCAGGATCGCACTGGCCGACGGCCCGTACAGCCCGGCGGAACGCGAGGTGCTGACCACGGTCGGCAGCGCGCTCCAGCTCTGCGCCGACGACACCGCCCGCCTCCTCGCGGCGGCCGCCCGCACCCCCTCGTAACCGTCACCGACGGCCCGGCCGCCCGGTGGGCGACAATGGGTGCATGAGCTTGTTCCGGGACGATGGCGTCGTGCTGCGTACGCAGAAACTGGGCGAGGCCGACCGGATCATCACGATCCTGACCCGCGGCCACGGCCGGGTGCGCGCCGTCGCCCGCGGGGTGCGCCGCACCAAGTCCAAATTCGGCGCCCGCCTCGAACCGTTCTCCCATGTGGACGTGCAGTTCTTCGCCCGCGGCAGTGAGCTGATCGGCCGCGGCCTTCCGCTGTGCACCCAGAGCGAGACGATCGCTCCGTACGGTGGCGGCATCGTCGCCGACTACGCCCGCTACACCGCGGGCACCGCGATGCTGGAGACCGCCGAGCGGTTCACCGACCACGAGGGCGAGCCCGCGGTCCAGCAGTACCTGCTGCTCGTCGGCGGGCTGCGCACCCTCGCCCGGGGGGAGCACGCGCCGCATCTCATCCTCGACGCGTTCCTGCTGCGTTCCCTCGCGGTCAACGGCTACGCCCCCAGTTTCGAGGACTGCGCGAAGTGCGGAATGCCCGGACCGAACCGGTTCTTCTCCGTCGCGTCGGGCGGTGTCGTCTGCGGCGACTGCCGGGTGCCCGGGAGCGTCGTACCCTCGGCGGAGGCCCTCGTACTGCTGAGTGCGCTGCTCACCGGTGACTGGGAGACGGCGGACGGGTGCGAGGCGCGTCATGTCAGGGAGGGGAGCGGACTGGTGTCCGCCTATCTGCACTGGCATCTGGAGCGCGGACTGCGCTCGCTGCGGTACGTAGAGAAGTGACACAGGGAGACTGAGAAGCTCATGGCAGTACGCGGGATCCTCGGCGGCCGTAACCGGCGCACGTACAAGACCCCCGAGCCGCACCCCTCCGGCGCGACGCCTCCGAAGATCCCCGGCGAGCTCGTGCCCAAGCACGTCGCCGTCGTGATGGACGGTAACGGCCGCTGGGCCAAGGAACGGGGTCTCCCGCGCACGGAGGGCCACAAGGTCGGTGAGGGCGTCGTCATGGACGTTCTCAAGGGCTGTATCGAGATGGGCGTCAAGAACCTCTCGCTGTACGCCTTTTCCACCGAGAACTGGAAGCGTTCGCCGGACGAGGTGAAGTTCCTGATGAACTTCAACCGGGACGTCATCCGCCGCCGCCGCGACGAGATGGACGAGCTGGGCATCCGCATCCGCTGGGTGGGCCGGATGCCGAAGCTGTGGAAGTCCGTCGTCCAGGAACTCCAGGTCGCCCAGGAGCAGACCAAGGACAACGACCGGATGACGCTGTACTTCTGCGTCAACTACGGTGGCCGCGCCGAGATCGCCGACGCCACGCAGCGCATCGCGCAGGATGTGGCGGCCGGGAAGCTCGACCCGTCGAAGGTCAACGAGAAGACGTTCGCGAAGTACCTCTACTACCCGGACATGCCGGACGTGGACCTCTTCGTGCGCCCCAGTGGCGAGCAGCGCACCTCCAACTACCTGATCTGGCAGAGCGCTTACGCCGAGATGGTCTTCCAGGACGTCCTGTGGCCGGACTTCGACCGCCGCGACCTGTGGCGCGCCTGTCTGGAGTACGCACAGCGGGACCGCCGCTTCGGCGGGGCCGAGGAGGCGGCGGCCCAGCAGGGCTGAGCGGGTCGGGGGCCGGCTCTCCGGCCCCCGTTCGCGGGCCCCGGGGCGTTCGCGGGCCCCGGGATGTTCGCGGGCGCGGGTGTCAGCTCTTCGTCCGCGCGCACTCCGCGCAGGTCCCGAAGATCTCCACGGTGTGCGCGACGTTCACATAGCCGTGCTGTGCGGCGATCGTCTCGGCCCACTGCTCCACCGCGGGTCCTTCGACCTCGACGGCCTTGCCGCAGATCCGGCACACCAGATGGTGGTGGTGGTCGCCGGTCGAGCACCGCCGGTACACCGACTCGCCCTCGGTCGTGCGCAGCACGTCGACCTCGCCCGCGTCGGCGAGGGACTGCAGGGTGCGGTAGACCGTGGTCAGCCCCACCGAGTCGCCGCGGTGTTTGAGCACATCGTGCAGCTCCTGCGCGCTGCGGAACTCGTCCACCCCGTCGAGCGCCGCCGCGACCGCCGCGCGCTGCCGGGTGGACCGGCCGCGTACCGGGGCTGCGTTCGTGCCACTGATCGGCGCCGTGGCCACTGGTGCCTCCTCGTGTCGCCCGTTCATCTGTCGGGCCATTGTGCCAGCCCGCCCCGGTGACCCGGTCAAGCCCGCGCATCCTCCGTGACCTGGCGGGCGGCCGGTACCTCAAGGGTGCACCCGTCCCGGTCCGCCGTGTTCGCACGGGCGCGCCGTTTCGCGAGCGGCGTGGCGAGCGCGGTCAGCAGCACGAACGCGGCGATGGCCATCAGCACGATCGTGGCGCCGGGGGGCACGTCCTGGTAGTACGTCGTCACCGTTCCCGCGAGGGTGACGACGGTGCCGATGACGACGGCCAGGACGAACGTCACCTTGAAGGACTTCGAGATCTGCTGCGCCGCCGCGACGGGCACCACCATCAGCGCGCTGACCAGCAGCAGTCCGACGACGCGCATCGCGACGGTGACCGTCACCGCGGCCGTGACCGCGACCAGCAGGTTCAGCGCGCGCACCGGCAGTCCGGTGACACGGGCGAACTCCTCGTCCTGGCTGACCGCGAACAGCTGCCTGCGCAGCCCCACGGTCACCAGCATGACGAAGGCGGCCAGGACACAGATCGCGGTGACGTCGGCCTCGGAGACCGTGGACAGCGAGCCGAAGAGGTACGACATCAGGTTCGCGTTGGAGCCGGTGTCGGACATGTTGATCAGCATGACGCCGCCCGCCATGCCGCCGTAGAAGAGCATGGCCAGGGCGATGTCGCCGCGGGTGTGTCCGTACCAGCGGATCAGCTCCATGACGACCGCACCGGCCACGGCGACGGCCGTGGCCATCCAGACGGGGCTGGTGGAGAGCAGGAAGCCGAGGCCGACCCCGGTCATCGCGATGTGGCCGATGCCGTCGCCCATCAGGGCCTGGCGGCGCTGGACCAGGTAGATACCGATGGCGGGGGCGGTGATGCCGACCAGGACGGCCGCGATCAGGGCCCGCTGCATGAAGGGGGGGTTCAGGAATTCCAGCATGATCAGGTCAGCAGTCCCGTCCGGACGGGCTCGGAAGCCGCGTGGGGGTGTACGTGGTCGTGGCCGGGGAGGGCGTGCTGGCCCAGGGCCTCGGGGGGCGGTCCGTCGTGTGTCACGCAGCCGTCGCGCAGCACGATCGCCCGGTCGATCAGGGGCTCCAGCGGGCCGAGCTCGTGCAGGACGAGCAGGACGGAGATGCCGGCGGCCACCTGCTCGCGCAGGGTCGAGGCGAGGATCTCCTGGCTGGCCAGGTCGACCCCGGCCATCGGCTCGTCCATGATCAGCAGTTCCGGTTCGGCGGCGAGGGCGCGGGCGATCAGGACCCGCTGGTGCTGGCCGCCGGACAGGGCGCTCACGGAGTCCTTGGCGCGGTCGGTGAGGCCGACGAGCTCTATGGCCCGGTCGACGGCCGCCCGGTCCGCCCTGCCGGGCAGCCGCAGCTTCGTACGGGACAGCCGCCCGGAGGCCACGACCTCGCGGATCGTGGCCGGGACGCCGCCCGCCGCCGTGGTGCGCTGCGGTACGTAGCCGACGCGCCCCCACTGGCGGAAGCGGCGCAGCTCGGTGCCGAACAGTTCGACGGTGCCGCCGGTGAGCGGGACCTGGCCGATGACGGAGCGGACGGCGGTGGACTTGCCGGAGCCGTTGGCGCCGAGCAGGGCCACGACCTCACCGCGGTGGACGGTCAGGTCGACACCGCGCAGCACGGGGCGTGCGCCGAGGGTGGCCGTGGCGCCGCGCAGGCTGATCACGGCTTCTGGTGCGGTACTCCCGGGCTCAGGCATGAGCGCCTCCGATGCTGCTGCGGGTGGGGCGGGTGTTACGTCGGTCACTTCGCGCCGAGTGCCTTCTGCAACGCGGTCAGGTTGGACTCCATGACCTCGATGTAGTCAGCGCCCTTGGACGCGCCGGTGATTCCCTCCAGCGGGTCCAGGACGTCGGTTTTGAGGCCGGTGTCCTTCGCGAGGGTCCTGGCGGTCTTGTCGCTGGCCAGCGTCTCGAAGAAGACGGTGGTGGCCCTGCTCTTCTCCGCGACGGTGTGGATCTCCTGGATCCGGGCCGGGCTGGGCTCGGCCTCGGGGTCGATCCCGGCGATGCCCTCCTGGGTGAGCCCGTAGCGCTCGGCCAGGTATCCGAAGGCGGAGTGGGTGGTGATGAAGGTCTTGGTGGCGGTGTCCCGCAGACCGGTCTCGAACGACGTGTTCAGCGCGCCCAGCCTGTCGACCAGGGCGGTCGTGTTCTTCGCGTAGTCCGCGGCGTGGTCGGGGTCCGCCTTCTGGAGGGACTTCCCGACGCCCTTGGCGACCTCGGCGTACTTCACCGGGTCCAGCCAGATGTGCGGGTCGGCGCCCGCTTCCCCGCCCTCGTGCTCGTGGCCGTGCTCGCCCTCGTGGCCGTGCTCGCCCTCGTGACCTCCGACCTCGGCGCCGTGGTCCTCCAGCGTGGTGAGCTTCGCCGCGTCGACGCTGTCCTTGACCCCGGACTGGGCGATCGCGTCGTCGACGGCGGGCTGGATGCCCTTGAGGTAGAGGACGTAGTCGGCGTCGCTCAGGCCGCCTATCTGCCTCGGGGTGAGCTCCAGGTCGTGCGGCTCGACACCCGGCTTGGTCAGGGTGGTGACGTCGACGTGCTTCCCGCCGATCTCCTCGGCCAGGAACTGCATGGGGTAGAAGGACGCCACCACCTTCAGCTTGTCACCGCTCCCGCGGTCGGTGGCGTCGGAGCCGGCGCAGCCGGAGAGCGCGGTGAGGCCGAGCGCTACTGATCCGGCGACGACGGCGGTGGGTATGAGGCGGCGTACGTTCATGACAGTCATTTTCAACAAAAGTGGAAACGATTGTCAACAAGGCTGATGAGATGCCCGGAAGGACGCCCGAAGATCGCTTGACCCCCCACCGATTTGATCCGGGGGGTGCGCCCGCCGGTAATCTGAAGCATTCGCCCGCTCGTCACCCGATCACCACCCCCCACCGAGGCGCTCCGCGCCGCCCCTGTCCCATTTCACCGTCGTAATGAAGAGAGCACCGTGGCCGCCGACAAGATCGACACCATCGTCAGCCTGAGCAAGCGCCGTGGCTTCGTCTACCCCTGCAGTGAGATCTACGGCGGCCAGAAGGCCGCGTGGGACTACGGGCCGCTGGGCGTGGAGATGAAGGAGAACCTCAAGCGTCAGTGGTGGCGTTACATGGTCACCTCGCGCGAGGACGTGGTCGGTCTCGACTCGTCGGTCATCCTGGCCCCCGAGGTCTGGGTCGCCTCCGGCCATGTCGCCACCTTCTCCGACCCGCTCACCGAGTGCACCTCGTGTCACAAGCGCTACCGCGCCGACCACCTGGAAGAGGCGTACGAGGAGAAGCACGGCAAGCCCCCGGTCAACGGGCTCGCCGACCTCAACTGCCCCAACTGCGGCAACAAGGGCACGTTCACCGAGCCCAAGCAGTTCTCGGGCCTCCTCTCCACGCACCTCGGCCCGACCCAGGACTCCGGCTCGGTCGCCTACCTGCGCCCCGAGACCGCGCAGGGCATCTTCACCAACTTCGGCCAGGTCCAGCAGACTTCGCGCAAGAAGCCGCCGTTCGGCATCGCCCAGATGGGCAAGTCCTTCCGGAACGAGATCACGCCGGGCAACTTCATCTTCCGCACCCGCGAGTTCGAGCAGATGGAGATGGAGTTCTTCGTCAAGCCGGGCGAGGACGAGCAGTGGCAGGAATACTGGATGGAGCAGCGCTGGAACTGGTACACCGGCCTGGGCATGCGCGAGGAGAACATGCGCTGGTTCGAGCACCCGGCGGAGAAGCTCTCGCACTACTCCAAGCGCACCGCTGACATCGAGTACCGCTTCCGCTTCGGCGGCAGCGAGTGGGGCGAGCTGGAAGGCGTCGCCAACCGCACGGACTACGACCTCAAGGCGCACTCCAAGGCCTCGGGCACGGACCTGTCGTACTTCGACCAGGAGGCCGGCGAGCGCTGGACTCCGTACGTCATCGAGCCCGCCGCCGGTGTCGGCCGCTCGCTGCTGGCCTTCCTGCTGGACGCGTACATCGAGGACGAGGCGCCCAACGCCAAGGGCGTCATGGAGAAGCGCACCGTGATGCGCCTCGACCCGCGCCTGGCGCCGGTCAAGGTCGCGGTCCTGCCGCTGTCCCGCAACCCGCAGCTCTCGCCGAAGGCCAAGGGCCTGGCCACCGACCTGCGCAAGAACTGGAACATCGAGTTCGACGACGCGGGCGCCATCGGCCGCCGTTACCGTCGCCAGGACGAGATCGGTACGCCGTTCTGCGTCACCGTCGACTTCGACACCCTCGACGACAACGCGGTGACCGTGCGCGAGCGCGACACCATGCAGCAGGAGCGCGTCTCCCTGGACCAGATCCAGGCCTACCTGGGCGCCCGTCTGCTCGGCTGCTGACGCCCCGCACCCGACAGCGGCGAAGCCCCCGGTTCCGTGGACGGAGCCGGGGGCTTCGTTGCACACTGGGGCCCACGCTCCCCCTCAGGAGGCACGCATGCCGTCCATGACCACGAGCAAGGTCACCAGATCGGACCAGCACGGCGGTGAACACACCGTCCAGGTACGGAAGTCGGGGACGCAGCGCCGGCTGACCTGCGACACCTGCGGGTGGCACATCGTGGCGCAGTTCCTGCCCTGGCTGAAGGCCGGGGAACACCTGGCCGAGGCCCATCGGGCGACGGTCGACCCGACGGCCTGAGCGGCCCGGAAATCGGGTACGTGGCTCCACCCCGGTCGCGGTACGGTTTCCCTCATGTATTCGTTCTTCCAGATCTACGAGTGAGAGCGCGGCGGGCTCGACCACCCGCCGCCCACCGGATCGATCCAGATCAGTTCATTCCTCACTTCTCACCACGAATGGGAGAACGCCGTGGCAAAGAGCCGCAACAACCTCCTCGGTGTGGGCGGACAGCGCAAGAAACTGTCCCGCGCCGAACAGCAGGGCGCGGGTCCCGCGCGCAACGCCGACCGCAAGACGGCCGAGGAGAAGAAGCAGGAGCTGCTGCGCAAGATGCGCGAGCGCGCCGAGGGTGCCCAGGCCGCACCGTCGGACGACGCCGCGGCAGCCGGCCCGGCGGCACAGCAGGACACCCCCGCCGGCAGCTGACGCCTTCTCGGTTTCCGTACGACCGTGGGCCCGGATCACCTCAGGTGATCCGGGCCCACGGTCGTACGCGCCCTCAGCCCACCGTGCGCGGCAGCCGCAGGCTCAGCAGGGTCGTCAACGCCACCGCCGCCAGCTGCACCAGCAGTGTCACGATCAGCGCGTCCCGCATCCCCGAGCCCGGCACCAGCGCGAGGAACAGCGTCCCGAGCGTCGCCACGCCCAGCGCCAGCGCCGCCTGCTGCGCCGTCGTCATCACACCGCCGCCCACACCCGCCCGTTCGGCCGGTACGTCCGAGAGCACGATGCGCAGCAGGACGGGCAGTTGGAGCCCCTGCCCCAGACCGGCGATCGCGACGCCCGGCAGCAGCCCCGGCAGCCCGAGTGCGGGCCACCTGAGCCACACGGTGAGCGCCAGCACCACCACGCCCAGCCCCTGGATCAGCCCGCCCGCCGTCACGACCCGGCTGCCGAACCTGCGTACCAGCCGCGGACCGGCCAGCGAGGCGGCGAAGAAGGCCACCGCCATCGGCGCCAGGGAGAGCCCGGCGGCCGCCGGGCCCAGCTTCAGGCCCTGCTGGAGCGCCACCGCGATCACGAACATGAAGCCGCCGAAACCGATCGAGAACGGCACCACCAGCGCGAGCCCCCGCCGCAGCGATTCGAGCCGCAGCAGGCTCGGCGGCACCAACGGCATCCGCCCGAGCCGGTCGGCCCGCCGCTCCACCCGGTAGAAGGCGTACGCGGCGAACGGGAACAGCCCCAGCGACACCCACGTCCACACCGGCCACCCCGCGGCACGCCCCTCCGTCAGCGGCGCCAGCAGCGTCACCAGCGACAGGGCCAGCAGCAGCGTCCCCGGTACGTCGATCGGCGCGGGCCGCTCCGAACGGGTCTCCGGCACGGCACGCGCGGCCAGGACGAGCCCCACCGCGGCCACCGGAACGTTCACCAGGAACACCGACCGCCAGCCCGCGCTCTCGCCGAACACCGAGGACATCGGGGCGGCGGCGACCAGCACCCCGCCCAGGATCTGGCCCGCGACCATGGAGAGCCCGGCCGTCGCCCCGTACAGGCTCATCGCCCGCGCCCGCCGGTGACCGGCCGTCGACGCCTGGATGGTGGCGAGCACCTGCGGCAGCATCAGCGCCGCGGAGGCACCCTGTGCCACCCGCGCCCCGACGAGAGTCCAGGCGTCCGGGGCCAGCCCGCAGGCGAGCGAGGTCAGCCCGAACGCGGCCATGCCCAGCAGGAAGAGCCTGCGGCGGCCCGCCATGTCGCCGAGCCGTCCGCCGAGCACGAGCAGGACGGCGTAACTGAGTCCGTAGCCCGCGACGACGAGTTCGAGCAGGGCCGGACCCGCGTCCAGGCTGTGGTCGATCGTGGGCAGCGCGACATTGACGATGAAGAAGTCGATCAGCGGCAGGGCCGCCCCGAGCAGCACGGTGAACAGCCCGAGCGGTCCGAGCACCGGGGTGGGGTGGTCGTGGCGGGCCACCGGGGTCCCGGCGGCGGCAGGCTTCACGCGGGTCGCCCGGGGGGCCCGTGTGCGGGTGTGCGTTCGTACGGAGGATTCACTCACAGCGTCGACTCTCGCCCCGTTCCCAGCCTGGTACCAGAGTCTCCTTATCCTGGTACAACCAGTACCTGGCATCCTGCCGCTCGCTTCGGCAGGCTGGAAGGATGACGACCATGGCGCCCGAGTCCGACATCCGGCGGCACGAACTCGCGGGCTTCCTGCGCAGCCGCCGCGAACGGATCACCCCCGAGCAGGTCGGCCTGGTCCGGGGCCGGCGCAGACGCACCCCCGGGCTGCGCCGCGAGGAGGTCGCCCAGCTCTCCGCGGTTGGCGTCACCTGGTACACGTGGCTGGAGCAGGCACGCGACATCCAGGTCTCGCCCCAGGTCCTCGACGCCCTCGCCCGTGCCCTGCTGCTCGACCGGAGCGAGCGCTCCCACCTGTTCGCGCTCTCCGGCGCCACCGACCCGGCACCGGGCACCGAGTGCCCCAGCGTCACCCCGGCGCTGCGCACCCTGCTGGAGCAGCTGGAACCCATCCCGGCCTGCGTCCAGAACAGCCGGTACGACATCCTCGCGTACAACCGCACCTACGGGCGGCTGCTCTGCGACCTCGACGCCCTGCCGCCCGAGGACCGCAACTGCATGATCCTGGCCTTCACCAACGCCGACTGGCGGGCCGCGGTCGTCGGCCTTCCCGAGGTCAACCGCACCATGGCGGCCAAGTTCCGTGCCTCCATGGCCGGTCATCTCGCCGAGCCCGCGTGGAAGGCGCTGCTCAAGCGGCTCGAAACGGAGTCGGCCGAATTCCGCGAGGTCTGGGAGCGGCACGAGGTCGTGAACCAGGGCGGCCGGACCAAGTACATCCGCAACGCGGAGGTGGGGCTGCTCCACGTCGAGCACACCAACCTCTGGCTCGGCCCCGCCAGCGGCCCGCGGCTGGTGAGCTACCCGCCCGCCGACGCCGGGACCCGGGAGCGTCTGGAGCGCCTGCGGTCCCTGGCAGCGGCCGAGCCCCCGTCGTACGGGACAATGGGGGAATGACCACGCTCGCCCCCG
This sequence comes from Streptomyces sp. TSRI0281, assembly GCF_001905125.1. Taxonomy (GTDB): domain Bacteria; phylum Actinomycetota; class Actinomycetes; order Streptomycetales; family Streptomycetaceae; genus Streptomyces. Next base: position 59,568 of record NZ_LWLE01000033.1, read on the forward strand.
CGCTCCCGCAGCTCCGTATCGGCCCGCACACCGTGCAGCCGCCGGTGGTGCTCGCCCCCATGGCCGGTATCACCAATGCCCCGTTCCGGACCCTGTGCCGGGAGTTCTCCGGCGGCAAGGGGCTGTTCGTCAGCGAGATGATCACGACGCGGGCGCTGGTCGAGCGCAACGAGAAGACCATGCAGCTCATCCACTTCGACGCGAGCGAGACCCCGCGCTCCATCCAGCTGTACGGAGTGGACCCGGTCACCGTCGGCAAGGCGGTCCGGATGATCGTCGACGAGAACCTCGCCGATCACATCGATCTGAACTTCGGCTGCCCGGTCCCCAAGGTCACCCGCAAGGGCGGCGGCTCCGCGCTCCCGTACAAGCGGCCCCTGCTGCGGGCCATCCTGCACCAGGCCGTCTCCCACGCGGGCGCGCTTCCGGTCACCATCAAGATGCGCAAGGGCATCGACGACGACCACATCACCTACCTCGACGCGGGCCGCATCGCCGTCGAGGAGGGCGTCACGGCCGTAGCCCTGCACGGCAGGACCGCGGCCCAGCACTACGGCGGCACCGCCGACTGGGACGCCATCGCCCGCCTCAAGGAGCACGTCCCGGAGATCCCGGTCCTCGGCAACGGCGACATCTGGTGCGCGGACGACGCGCGCCGGATGATGCGCGAGACGGGCTGTGACGGGGTGGTCGTCGGCCGGGGCTGCCTGGGGCGTCCCTGGCTCTTCGGCGACCTGGTGAGCGCCTTCGAGGGGACGCCGACGCGCCGGGCGCCGGGGCTGCGCGAGGTCGCGGACGTCATGCTGCGTCACGCGACGCTGCTGGGGGAGTGGATCGGCGACGAGACCCGTGGCGTGATCGACTTCCGTAAGCACGTGGCCTGGTACCTCAAGGGCTTCTCCGTCGGCTCCGAGATGCGCAAGAAGCTGGCGATCACCTCCTCGCTGGAGGAACTGGGCGGTCAGCTGCGCGAACTGGACCTGGACCAGCCCTGGCCGGACGGCGCGGACGGGCCGCGCGGGCGCACTTCGGGCAACAACCGGGTCGTCCTGCCGGACGGCTGGCTGAAGGACCCCTACGACTGCGCGGGCGTGAGCGCCGACGCGGAGCTGGACACCTCGGGCGGCTGAGCCCGTCACGCGCTGTGCCCGGAGGGCAGGCGGCAGGCACCGGGTGCCTGCTTCCTGTCCTTGCTCGTTTGAGCGCGAGATGCGGCGAGGTTCGGCAAGGTTCGGCGGGAAATCGCCGGTGCCGGACCGTCCTGGGGCACCGTCCGGCCCCGATTTCCCTCCGCAGGTCGCTCTTGGTGCTTCCGGCGTGACCCAGTGGCGTCATCGGGGCGTCCGGATGGTGACATCTGAGCATCACCGGTAGCGTGATTCGCGCCACTCCTGAGGGGGTGGCAGCTCAGATGAGCGTCGTATGGGGAGGTGTACTTCTCAAATGGTGGCACTCGGTGCCAGGCGTCTTTGGTTTGATCGGCCGAAGTCGTCGCCACGCACCGTGGATGAGTCAAGGGAAATCTGTTGCTGTGTGTGCCTGTTCATTCAAGAAGTGAAGGCAGTGGTCCGGTCGGCGGATCGGCGTCGTCACTTTCGATCTGCTGGCGGACGGGTGGTTGAGACCGCATGACGCGCAAGTGGACGTACCCAGACACCTTCGATCTGGGTATGTTCCTCGCCGTCAGGGCAGCCACCGCGTCCTCGAGGAGTCGAGACCCGTGTCGGAAAACAAAGATCCCCAGAAGTTCGTCTACGACTTCACCGAGGGCAACAAGGATCTGAAGGACCTCCTGGGCGGCAAGGGCGCCAACCTCGCCGAGATGACCAACCTCGGGCTGCCCGTCCCTCCGGGCTTCACCATCACCACCGAGGCGTGCAAGGTCTACCTCGACAGCGGCGAGGCGCCCGCGGCGCTGCGCGAAGAGGTGAGCGCGCACCTCGCGGCGCTCGAAGCGCGGATGGGCAAGAAGCTCGGCCAGGCCGACGACCCGCTGCTGGTCTCCGTCCGCTCCGGCGCCAAGTTCTCGATGCCCGGCATGATGGACACCGTCCTCAACATCGGCCTCTCCGACGCCTCCGTCGTCGGTCTCGCCGCCCAGGCGGGCGACGAGCGCTTCGCGTGGGACTCCTACCGCCGCCTCATCCAGATGTTCGGCAAGACCGTCCTCGGGGTCGACGGCGACCTCTTCGAGGAGGCGCTGGAGGCGGCGAAGACGGCCAAGAAGGTCAGCGTCGACACGGACCTCGCCGCGGCCGACCTGAAGAAGCTCGTCGCGAAGTTCAAGAAGATCGTCGGGGCGGAGGCCGGACGCGACTTCCCGCAGGACCCGCGGGAGCAGATGGACCTCGCCATAAACGCGGTCTTCGACTCGTGGAACACCGACCGCGCCAAGCTCTACCGCCGCCAGGAGCGCATCCCCGGCGACCTCGGCACGGCCGTCAACGTGTGCTCGATGGTCTTCGGCAACCTCGGTCCCGACTCCGGTACGGGAGTGGCCTTCACCCGTGACCCGGCCAGCGGCCACCAGGGCGTCTACGGCGACTACCTGCAGAACGCGCAGGGCGAGGACGTCGTCGCCGGTATCCGCAACACCGTGGCGCTCGCCGAGCTGGAGTCGATCGACAAGAAGTCGTACGACCAGCTGATGCAGATCATGGAGAAGCTGGAGACCCACTACAAGGATCTCTGCGACATCGAATTCACCATCGAGCGCGGCCAGTTGTGGATGCTCCAGACCCGGGTCGGCAAGCGCACCGCGGGTGCCGCCTTCCGGATCGCCACCCAGCTCGTCGACCAGGGCCTGATCGACGAGGCGGAGGCGCTCCAGCGCGTCAACGGGGCGCAGCTCGCGCAGCTGATGTTCCCCCGCTTCGACCACGAGGCCACGACCGAGCTGCTCGGCCGCGGGATCGCCGCGTCCCCGGGCGCCGCCGTCGGCAAGGCGGTCTTCGACTCGTACACGGCCATCAAGTGGTCCCGGTCCGGCGAGAAGGTCATCCTCATCCGCCGCGAGACCAACCCGGACGACCTCGACGGCATGATCGCCGCCGAGGGCATCCTGACCTCCCGCGGCGGCAAGACCTCGCACGCCGCGGTCGTCGCCCGGGGCATGGGCAAGACCTGTGTCTGCGGCGCCGAGGACCTGGAGGTCGACACCAAGCGGCGCCGGATGACGGTGGGCGGCCGGGTGATCGAGGAGGGCGACGTCGTCTCCATCGACGGCTCCAACGGCAAGGTGTACCTCGGCGAGGTACCCGTCGTACCGTCCCCGGTCGTCGAGTACTTCGAGGGCCGGATGCACGCGGGCGCCGACGACGCCGACGAACTGGTCGCCGCCGTGCACCGGATCATGGCGTACGCGGACCGGGTGCGCCGGCTGCGCGTACGGGCCAACGCGGACAACGCCGAGGACGCCCTGCGGGCCCGGCGCTTCGGGGCCCAGGGCATCGGCCTGTGCCGCACCGAGCACATGTTCCTCGGCGAGCGCCGCGAGATGGTCGAGAAGCTGATCCTCGCGGACACCGACGCCGAGCGCGAGGCCGCCCTGGCTACGCTGCTGCCGCTGCAGAAGGCCGACTTCATCGAGCTGTTCGAGTCGATGGACGGGCTGCCCGTCACCGTACGGCTGCTCGACCCGCCGCTGCACGAGTTCCTGCCCGACATCACCGAGCTCTCGGTACGGGTCGCGCTCGCCGAGTCCCGCAACGACGCCAACGAGAACGATCTGCGCCTGCTCCAGGCGGTCCACAAGCTGCACGAGCAGAACCCGATGCTGGGCCTGCGCGGAGTACGTCTGGGCCTGGTCATCCCAGGTCTGTTCGCGATGCAGGTGCGCGCCATCGCCGAGGCGGCCGCCCAGCGCAAGAACGCCAAGGGCGACCCGCGCCCCGAGATCATGATTCCGCTCGTCGGCACGGTCCAGGAGCTGGAGATCGTCCGCGAGGAGGCCGACCGGGTCATCGCCGAGGTCCAGGCGGCCACCGGAACCAACCTGAAGCTGACCATCGGCACGATGATCGAGCTGCCGCGCGCCGCGCTGACCGCGGGCCAGATCGCCGAGGCGGCCCAGTTCTTCTCGTTCGGCACGAACGACCTGACCCAGACGGTGTGGGGCTTCTCCCGCGACGACGTGGAGGCATCGTTCTTCACCGCGTACCTGGAGAAGGGCATCTTCGGGGTGTCGCCGTTCGAGACGATCGACAAGGACGGCGTCGGCGCGCTGGTGCGCAGCGCCGTCGAGGCGGGCCGGGCGACCCGCCCCGACCTCAAGCTCGGCGTCTGCGGCGAGCACGGCGGGGACCCGGAGTCGGTGCACTTCTTCCACGAGGTGGGCCTGGACTACGTCTCCTGCTCGCCGTTCCGTATCCCGGTGGCACGCCTGGAGGCGGGCAGGGCCGCCTCGGAGCCGAGGGGCAGCGACAGCCGCTGACGCGGGGCCGCCCGAGCGGCGGGGGCCGCCGACACGGCGCCGAGGACCATCACCGAGAGACGGCGGCACCCTGTGCGGGGGTGCCGCCGTTTCGCTGGTGCGGTGCGGTGCGGTGCGGTGCGGTGCGGTGCGGTGCGGTGCCGTGCGGCAGTGGTGTCTGCGGTGCCGTGAGGCGTGGGTTCCGCGGCCCTCGTCCGCCGGGGTGCGGGTGCGTCCGGACGAAGGGGCCTCGCGCCGTTTCGCGCCGCAGACCTCCCATGTCTATTCGCTCCGGCGCTTCGGGGTGCGCGGCCGAATCCGCCCCGGCCGTCTCCGCCCCGTTCCGCTCCCCTTGCTTCGTTTAGTGCGCAAAGAAAGAAGACGTAAGGACCGGGGTGCGGCCCATGGATCCCCACCCATGGACCGCACCCGGCTTACCCCCGCCGGGCACGGAGCCGCACCGTCGCCGACCGCCGCCGAACACACAAAGCCCCCCACGGCCTTCACGCGTTCTTCCGGTGGCGCCGGATTCGTACCCGACGCCGTACAGCCTTTCGGGTGAAGCGGAACGGGGCGAGACGTTTCAACTGTGGCCGAAACCCCGTGGTGACCTCCTGTGACTGCCCGCATACCCTTTGGTGGGGGCGATTGCGGTGCAACAGGTGGGGGAACGGTGCTGCGTATCCATGTGTCCGGGTCGGACCTTTCCAAGGTGCGGATGGCCACCAGGCCCGACGCATTGTGGGAAACCATTCTCAGTTTCCATCGATTGAGAGACCGACGCGCTTCCACGGTGTTCGGGAAATGGCGAACGGAATCCCGGGCCCGGTTGAATGGTGAAGCACACCTGCTGGCCGCGGTAGTTCCACCGCGTGGTTATTTCCCGGATTTCCTGACGCCTTCCCGGGAAGGCAACGAGCCATTCGGCCTCGATGTCGGAATAGAAGCCCTCCGTGACACCCCCGCCGACCGGCTCCACCAGGAACTGGCGCTGCTGGCCGCCGGACGGCAACGAGGGGGACGGCCGCCGGGCGAGCGGGCCCACGGTGCGCCCGGCCGCTCGCCCGAAGCCCTGCTGGAGGCGCTCTCCGCAGGCCGCACCGAACCGCTCGGCCGTCTCATAGGTGCCCTGCGCAGCTACCACCGCGCCGCCGTCGAGCCGTACTGGCCGCACATCCGGGCGAGCATCGAGGCCGACCGGGCCATCCGGGGCCGCGCCCTGCTGGACGGGGGCGCAGACGGGCTGCTGGCCACCCTGCCGCCCATGATCCGGTGGCGCTCACCCGTGCTGGAGGCGGACTATCCCGTCGACCGCGAACTGCACCTGAACGGGCGGGGGTTGCTGCTCCAGCCGTCGTTCTTCTGCCGGGGCACCCCGGTCGTCTACCGCGACCCCAGCCTCCCGCCCGTCCTCGTCTACCCGGTGACCCACCACGGCGCCCCGTTCTTCGCCGAACCCGGTCCGTGGCTCGGCCGGCTCGTCGGGCACACCCGCTCCGCCGTCCTCCAGGCCATCGGCAACGGCTGTACGACGAGCGAGCTCGCCCGCAGGGCCGGGGTGTCCCTGGCATCGGCCAGTCAGCACGCCTCCGTGCTGCGCGAGGCGGGCCTGGTCCTCACCCTGCGCCACGGCAGCTCGGTCCTGCACACGCTCACCCCGCTGGGCGGCTCGCTGCTCAGGGGCGGCGCTCCGCTCGCCCTTTCCTGACCCACCGGGCAGCAGGCCCCGGGAGCGGGGCTCCGCAGGCCGAAGCCCCCCCCCATGAAGCGCTGACGGAGCCCGATGAACCACTACTGGGTAACGTGGACCGGGACAAAGTGCCACATAGCGCATGACGCGGGGGTCATGGCGCCACCGAAACGAGAAGCGAGACAGTCATGCCTCAGATGATCTTCGTGAACCTGCCGGTGAAGGACCTGGAGACGTCGAAGAACTTCTTCGGAAAGCTCGGGTACGACTTCAACCCGCAGTTCACCGACGAAACAGCGGCCTGCCTGGTCATCAGCGACACGATCTTCTTCATGCTCATCACCGAGTCGCGCTTCAAGGAGTTCACCAAGAAGGACATCGCCGACTCCGCGAAGTCGACGGAGGTCATCCTCTGTCTGAGCGCCGAAAGCCGCGCCAAGGTCGACGAAGTCGCCGACGCCGCGCTCGCCGCCGGAGGGTTCCCGGCCAACGAACCCATGGACGAGGGCTATATGTACGGCCGTTCCTTCCAGGACCCCGACCACCACCTCTGGGAAGTCATGTGGATGGACCCGGAGGCCGTCGTGGGCGAGGGCTGATCCTCCGGCGCTCCCGCCGCGGCGGTGTTCCGGGCGTCTCGTCCCGGAACACCGCGTCAGCCGTATCAGGCGCGTCTTGGCCGTACCGGGCGCCTCAACCGTCCCCCGCGCGCCTCAGCCGTATCAGGCGCGGAACGGGCCCTTCACCTCGTACGTGATGCCGCCCGACGAACTCCCGCTGGTGCCGCGCTGCGAGGAGAAGTAGAGCCGGGTGCCGTCCGGGGAGAACGCGGGTCCGGTGATCTCCGAGCCGGACTGGCCGGTGATCCGCAGGAACGGGGCGACGGTGTCGTCCGGGGTGATCAGGCAGATCTCCATGTTGCCGCCGTCCTCCGCGACATAGAGGTCCCCCGAGGCGGACCGCGTCACGTTGTCCACGCCGGTCAGCGGAGCGCCGCCGCTGACCAGGGAGTCGTCGTAGGCGAGCGACAGGGATGAGGCGCCGGCGTCGTACGCCCACACCCGGTTGTCGCCCTTCGTGGTGAACCAGCAGGTGCCCGCCGCGTAGAAGCAGCCCTCGCCGCCGTTGAAGACCTTGGCGCCGGAGACCTGGTAGCGGGTCTGGGTGGGGGAGCCGTCCGGGTCGGGGACGGTTGCCCAGGTCACCGGGCCCGAGGTGCCGGTGCCGGCCACCAGCACCTGGAGCGTGCCGCTCGCGAGGTTGCCCCAGGTCGTGGGCCGGAAGCGGTAGAAGCGCCCGTCGGACTCGTCCTCGGTGAGGTAGACGTACCCGTGGTCCGGGTCGGACGCCGCGGCCTCGTGCTTGAAGCGGCCCAGCGCGGGCCGCTGTACCGCCGCGTTCACGCCCCACGGGTCGGTCTCGTAGACGTACCCCCGGGTGACCTCCTCGCAGGACAGCCAGGTGTTCCACGGGGTCTTCCCGCCCGCGCAGTTGTTGTTGGTGCCGGACAGGATCCGGTACGCGGAGGTGACGGTGCCCGAGGAGTCGAAGCGCACGGCGCTCGCCCCGCCGCCGCTGCCCGAGGACACCTCGGCGTTGGACACATAGATCCAGCCGGTGCCGTCGGCGTACGTCGCCCCGCCGTCGGGGGCGCTGTGCCAGCGGTACGAGGTCCCGGTCACGGTCTGTCCCGAGCGGGCGACGATCCGGCTGCTGAAGCCGCTCGGCAGTTGGATGCCGTTGCCGTTGGCCGCCTGCGGCGCGCCGTACGGGCCGGTGCCGGGCTGGGCCGGGTCGGCGAAGGCGGCACCCCGCCACAGGGTGCCGCCGAAGGCCGCCGCCGAGCTGCCGATCACGGCTGTGCGCAAGAAGGTCCGACGTTCCACGATCACTCCACGAATGACGGGAGGGCCCGCCGGTCCGGTCGGCCCGGCGAGTCGCGCGTCAGGACAGTAGAGCCACCGAATTGACGGTGCGTCAACAACCGGTGAAGGGCGTGTGGATACGGTTCGTCCGTTCGGGCTCCAGGCGTACGGCGGAGAGCGTGCGGACTCCCCGTGTACACGGAGAACCGTACGCGGACCTCGTCGTCGGACCGGTCCGGGGCGAGCGGGTCCGCGTGCCCGCGACCGGGCCGTGCGAGGGCGGCGCGGAGGTGTCGCCTAGTGTCGAGTACATGCCCGAGATCACCCTGACCACCCTGATACTGCTCTGCCTCGCCGCCGCCGTGGCGGGCTGGATCGACGCGGTGGTCGGCGGCGGTGGGCTGCTGCTCCTGCCCGCGTTGCTGCTCGGCCTGCCGCATGTCCCGGCCGCCCAGATCCTCGGCACCAACAAGGCGGTCGCGATCGTCGGCACCTCGGGCGCCGCCGTGACGTATGTGCGCAAGGCGCCGGTCCAGGTGGGGACGGCCGTCCGGATCGGGCTGATGGCCCTGGCCGGGTCGATGACCGGGGCGTTCTTCGCCGCCGGGATCAGCAGCGATGTACTGCGCCCGGTGATCATGGTGGTGCTGCTGGGGGTCGCGGCCTTCGTGATGCTGCGGCCGGCGTTCGGCACGGCGGCGGCGGCGGGCGGCGGTACGGGCAGGAAGGTCACCCGGGCCCGTACGGTCACCGCGATCGTGCTGGTCGGCGGTGGCATCGGCTTCTACGACGGACTGTTCGGGCCGGGCACGGGCACCTTCCTGGTGCTGGCGCTGAGCGCGGTGCTCCATCTGGATCTGGTGACCGCCTCCGCCACCGCCAAGATCGTCAATGTGTGCACGAACGGCGGGGCGCTGGCGATGTTCGCCTACCAGGGCACCGTGCTGTGGCAACTGGCCGCCGTGATGGCCGTGTTCAATCTGGCGGGCGGCATGATCGGCGCGCGCATGGCCCTGCGCAAGGGCAGCGACTTCGTCCGCGGGGTGCTGCTGGTGGTGGTGTTCGGACTGGTCGCCAAGCTCGGCTTCGACCAGTGGACGGCGTAGCCCCGATCCGCCACGTGCCCCGTTCCGCCACGTGCCCCGTTCCGCCGCGCCCCGGCACTTCGGTGACTCGGCACTCCGGCGCCTCGGTACTCCGGTGCCTCGGTTCAGCGGACCTCGGTGAGGTGTGCGTACGCCACCACGTTGCCCTGGTAGCCGGTCTCCTTGCTGAAGCCGCCGCCGCAGGTGATCAGCCGCAGTGAGGCGTGCGGCGAGTCGCCGTAGACCCGCTGGTCCGGGAAGTCCTCGCTCTCGTACACCTCGATCGCGTCGATCGAGAAGACGGCCGTGCGGCCGTCCTCGCGGACGACCTCGACCGCGGTGCCCTTCTTCAGCGCCCCCAGCGCGTAGAAGACGGAGGGGCCCCGCGCGTTGTCCACATGCCCGGCGACGATCGCGGTGCCCTTGGCGCCGGGCGGGACGCCGTCCTTGTACCAGCCGGCGATGTTGCGGTTCCCGGCCGGCGGCACGTCGAGGCTCCCGTCGGCGCCCAGGCCCAGCCGCGTCATCGGCGCGTCCACGTCGATGCTCGGGATGCGGATGCGGACCGGCGCGGAGGGCCGCAGCGGTTCGGCGACCGGGGAGCCCGGCTGGAGTTGCGGCCCGGCGGCGAAAGCCTGGGCGGTGGACGGCTGGGGCGGGATCAGCTGGGTGGCGGAGCCGTTCTGGACGAGCCAGATACCGCTCAGTACGGCGATGCCCACCAGCCAGCCCTTGGCCTTCTGCGCCTTCTGGGACACGTCGTCGTCCTTGGTCGTGTCATGCCGTTGTCGTGCCGTGCCGTTGAGGAGGAGTGGGCCCGGGGGGCCGGAGCCCCGCTCCCCGGATCAGCCGCCCTGGGTGCTGTCGGAGCGACGGCGCATCAGCCACACCCCGCCGACGGTCGCCGCGCCGAGGACGCCGATGCCCGCCGTGATCTGCGTGGTGTCGGGCCGCACGCTGCCGCCGACCCCGGTCTTCACGTGCCCGGAGGGCCGGTCGTGCTCGGAGGACTGGTCGTGCTCGGAGGGCTGGTCGTGTTCGGGCTTGGATTCCGGCGGGGTGGGCTTGCCCCCGGCGATCACTTCGAGGTCGCCCGCGGCTTCCTTGCCGTTGTCGCAGGAGACGCCGATCTCGTACGTGCCGGGCTCGGTGTCGTGCGGGACCGTGAACTGGCCGACCGCGGACTCCTTGTGGGTGCCGGGGCGCACCTCGAAGTCCCCGGCTTCCAGGGAGTTCGCGTCGCCGATGCCCGATCCCTTGGGGCCGCAGGCGGTGGTGTTCACGGTGACCGTGGCGCCCGGCGCGGCGGACGCCGGGGTGATCTCCAGCCGGCCGAGGTCTCCCGCGTACGCGGGAGCGGCGGCGGTGAGACCGAGCGCCATGACGGTGAGCGCGGCGGAAGCGGTGCCGGTCACGAGGCGGGCAGGACTGCGCATGGGGATCCTCCGTGCAGACGGCGCGAGCGGGTGTGTCCTGCTTCCGAGATAACGGGCGCCCCGCCGTCCCTGCCTTCTGACGTCCGATCAGCTTTCACCCGTACGGCCGGGCGCGGCACCCTTGCCGGAGGGAGTCCGCGCAGGTCGTGGCGGTGCGGCTGGGCCGTACGGTCCGCCCGCCGCTGTGTGGTGCCGATCGAGTGAGACGTACAACTGGAATGTGATGCACGTCACAGGAATGGCTCCCGTGGTGCCGGGCACACGTGTGACACCCCCCCACGGGACGGATTACCACCGCCGCCCCCACGGCAACCGCCCTCACCGGCCCACCCCCCCTGGGCCCGGTGGGGGCGGTTTCTTGCCGTCCGGGAGTCACCTGGCGCCCTCCGGGCCCGGCCTCTGCGGCGTTCCGGTGTCACAGGCCGTTCGTGGCGGTCCAGGTGACGAGCGGCGGGCGCACCCGGGCGCACAGCGGCTGCCCCTTGGCGTCGGTGAGCCGCAGTCGCGCGGTGAGGTGCCCGGTCCGGGCGGCGGCTTCGAGGGCGGCCGGATCGATGTCGCTGAACATCAGTTTGGCGCGCCGGAACATGCTGAACAGGCCGGTGTCGTCCACCGTCCCCCACGACAGGTAGACGAAGCGTCCGCCCAGCCGGTTCTGGACGTACGGCCCGGTGACCTCGATGCCGTCCGCCGTGGCCGTCGCCGTGCAGTCCAGCGTCCAGGTGGCGGACGGGGCGTCGCCCGGGTGCGGGTCGAGCAGCTCGTCGGGCCTGTCCTTGCGCTGCACGCCGACGTGGATGTTGTCGAAACCGGGGAAGTCGGTGTCGGGGCCGCAGGTGCGGCCCGGGAGATCGGAGGCTTCGATATGGATCTGCATGCCCCCATGCTCCTGCACCGGCCCGGCGGCCGGGCGGCCCCGGTGTTCCCGTCCCCTCATGTCCCGTCACCCCGGCGTGCACCCCGGCGTCCGTGGGTCCTGCCGCCCCGGCGCCGTACGCCTCGGCTCAGACGGAGTCCCAGGGGGCGTCCTCGTACACCTTCGTCAGCCGCCCCATCAGCTCCTCGTCGACCGCGAACTCCGTGTCGTCGATCCGCCGGACCGGAGCGATGCCCTGCGAGTTGGTGACGAAGGCCGCCCGGTACGCACCGAGGCCGTCCAGGGTCACCGGGCGTCGTACCGACGGCCGGTCCGTTCGGGCCAGTCCGCTCTCCAGCAGGGTCATGGTGATGCCGGTCAGGGCGGGTGCCTGCGGCCACACCACCGAAGTGCCGTCCCAGAAGCCGATGTTGGTGATCGCACCCTCGGTCACCACACCGCCGGGCGCGGTCAGCAGCGCCTCGTCGAAGCCCGCCCGCTCGGCCAGCCGGCCGTAATAGGTCTGCCCGAATTCGCCGGGGCGCTTGATGTGCGGAACCACCCGTGCGTACGGCACCGACATCAGGCTCTTCGCGTCCGTGGCCATCCGCGCGGGCGCGCGCACCGTGACCATGAGCGTCGTCTCCGTCCCGCCCGGCGGCAGGAAGCCGTGGACCCGGGTGGAGGCGTCCCGGACCCCGGCGCCGTCCAGGGCGTGCCGGATCAGCTCCCGTACCCGCTCCCCGTCCAGCGCGAGCGCGAACAGTTCGCGGCTCGCACGGTCCAGCCGGTCGAGGTGGAGGGCGAGGCCGCGCACCCTCCCGTCCCTGATCTGCATGGCCGTGAAGTGGCCGTAGTCGAAGAAGGCCGGGATCCGCAGATCCTCCTCGGTGGCCGGGTGCCCATTGACCTCGACGTACAGCGCCGGTGCGGGAGTTGTCATGCGGTCCACCGTATGCCGCGGCACTTCCCGGCGGCGAGGCTTGACCTCAACCATGGTTGAGGCGTGAGTCTCTCCGGCATGGACCTCAACACGCCCGCGTCACCCGTCACGACCGCCGCCCCGCTGAAGGTGGCCGTCATCCTCGCCAGCACCCGCGACGGGCGCTTCGGCCCGGTCGTCGCCGACTGGTTCCTCGCCCACGCGGCGGATCGTCCGGACATCGAGACCGACCTGGTCGATGTCGCCGAACTCGACCTGCCGTACTCCCTCTCCTACCGCCCGGATCCCGCGACGCTGACCCAACTCGCCAAGGTCACACCCCGGTTGGCGCAGGCCGATGCCTTCGTCGTCCTCACCCCCGAGTACAACCACTCCTTCCCCGCCCCGCTGAAGAACCTCATCGACTGGCACCACGCCGAATGGCAGGCCAAACCGGTCGCCTTCGTCTCGTACGGCGGGATCTCCGGAGGGCTGCGGGCCGTCGAACACCTCCGTCAGGTCTTCGCCGAACTGCACACCGTCTCCGTACGCGACACCGTCTCCTTCCACAACGCGGGCGCGCTCTTCGACGACGAGGGCCGGCACAAGGACCCCGCGGTCCCCGACGCGGCGGCGAAGACGCTGCTCGACCAGCTGGTCTGGTGGGGACACGCCCTGCGTGAGGCCAAGGTGAGGCGTCCGTACGGCGCCTGAGCCCGTTCGGGCCGACAATCGGGGGAGGCCCAGAGGGGGCAGGAGCCCCCCGTACCCCGCCCCCCGTACCCCGAGGAGACCGACGATGACAGCGCCGGCATGGCTGACCGTACTGACCACGACGGACAGCGAGGACAAGGCCCACGCCCTGGCCCGGGGCGCGGTGGAGGCACGGCTCGCCGCCTGCGCCCAGATCTCCGCGCCCGTCTCCTCGGTCTACCGGTGGCAGAACGCCATCGAGACCAACGAGGAGTGGCAGGTCCTCCTGAAGACGACGGCCGAGCGCTACGACGAACTGGAGGACCACATCCGGGCGGCGCACGACTACGACATCCCGGAGATCATCGCGATCCCGGTGGTCCGCGGCAGCGCCCGTTACCTCGGCTGGGTGACGGCGGAGACGGCGCCCGAAACCGCCCTGTGACGGCGAGCGTGAGCGCCGCCTCGCCGGAGTCCGGATCCGGCGAGCTGCCGTTCTTCGTGTACGGCACGCTGCTCCCCGGTGAACCCAACCACGACCTCTTCCTGCGGGGGCGTACGGCAGGGGAGCGGCCGGCCGTGCTGCCGGGCGCCCTGCTCTACGACGGCCCTGGATACCCGTACGCCATCGAGGGCCCCGGCACCGTCCACGGCACCCTCATCAGGGCGGTGCCGGGGGTGTACGGGGAGCTGCTGGGGCTGCTCGACCATCTGGAGGAGTACCTGGGGCCGGGGCACCCGCGCAACCTGTACGAGCGGGTGATCCGGAAGGTCGAGGTCCCGGCGCCCGAAGAGCCGGTGCACGGTCCGGCGCCCGAAGCACTGGAGGCAGTCGGCCCGGCACCCGACGGGCCGGTGCACGCCTGGGTCTATCTGGCGGCGGCGGCCGTCACCCGCTCGCTGCACACCGGCGGCACTCTCATCCCCGACGGGCGGTGGACCACCGGGCGGCCGCCACCCGGAGCGCGCACACCCTGAACTCCGGCACCCGTGACACCGGGTCGAGGGCCGGGTCCGCCGGTCGGTCGGCCCGGCCCGGCCCACAGGTGCGGTCCGGCCCTTGCGGCCGACGCCCCGCATACCGCTGTCCGCGCTCACGCCGGTCCGCGCTCACCCTCGCCCCCGCTCACCGCTTTCCGGCGGCGAGGGCGTCCGTCACGCCCGGTTCCTCGGGCCCCAGGAAGTGCGGATCGGGTTGGAACACCGCGTCCACGGCCGCCTTCCCCGCCGCGAACATCTCCCGCGCCCCGCCGTAGTACCAGGTCGCATCGCGCTTCGCGTCGACCCCGACCCCGTACGCGTCGATCCCGGCGGACCGGCACAGGGTGATCGCCCGCCGGATGTGGAAGCCCTGGCTCACCAGGACGGCCCGGTCGACCCCGAAGATCTTCTTGGCCCGTACACACGAGTCCCAGGTGTCGAACCCGGCGAAGTCGCTCACGATCCGCGCGTCCGGCACCCCGCGCCCGGCGAGATACGTGCGCATCGCGTCCGGCTCGTCGTACTCCACCCGGCTGTTGTCCCCGGTGACCAGCACGACCTTCACCTTGCCGGTCCGGTACAGCTCGGCGGCGGCGTCCAGCCGGTGCGCGAGATAGGGCGAAGGTCTCCCCTTCCACAGCCCGGCCCCGAACACCACGGCGACATCCCGGGCCGGAGCGTCGGCCGTGGTCCGGACCCGGGCGTCGGCGGTGGTGTGCATCCAGGTCGCGGGCGCGATCCCCACCACACAGGCGAGCATCAGGCCCTGCGCCACCCGCCGCTGCGCGCGCCGGGTGCGGGGCAGTGGCAGCCGCGGCGCCGTCCCGGACCGCCCCAGCGCTTCCGGCCGTCGCGGACCTCGCAGCCGTCGCAGCGGCTTCGGCCACGTCGGTCGAGTGAGTCGCATGGGAGCCCCCCCTGTCGATCTGCTGTGCGGTCCCACCTGATCGGACGAGCAAAACGGCCAAAAGGTTCGCCGACCTGGGAAACCGGCCCTCCATGCCCCTGGAACCGACCCCGTCATCGCAGCAGCCCGGCCGCAGTCATCGCATCAGGCACGACCTGCCCCGGCGGCGCCCGGCGGGCGAACGGATGCGGGCCTCCGCCCGGCTCCGGGGGCCCGTGCCCGGCGCGTTGTCCGCCCCGGTCGCTACTGTCGGGACCATGGACGGGACACAGGGCGCACGCGGGGCATACGGCGCACACGCCGCACAGGACATCAGAACCAGCCCTTACGGGCCGGGCGACACCGAGCGCTGGGACACCGAGCCGGACAAACGGCCCGGCCGTACCGCCTTCCAGCGCGACCGGGCCCGGGTGCTGCACTCCGCCGCGCTGCGCAGGCTCGCCGGGAAGACCCAGGTGGTGACGCCCGGTACCCGCTCCAGCGCCTGGGACGCCAGCCCCAGGACCCGGCTCACGCACTCCCTGGAGTGCGCCCAGGTCGGCCGGGAGCTCGGCGCCGTGCTCGGCTGCGATCCCGATCTCGTGGAAACGGCCTGCCTCGCCCACGACATGGGCCACCCCCCGTTCGGCCACAACGGCGAACAGGCGCTCAACGACTTCGCGTCCGACTGCGGCGGTTTCGAGGGCAACGCCCAGTCGCTGCGTCTGCTGACCCGCCTCGAACCGAAGCGTTTCGTCCGCGACACCCGGACCGGGGAACTGGCCAGCGTCGGGCTCAATCTGACCCGCGCCGCCCTGGACGCCGCCACCAAGTACCCCTGGCCGCGCGGCGCCCACCCCACCGACCCCGGCTCACCGAAGTTCGGGGTCTACGAGGACGACCTGCCGGTCTTCGAATGGGCCCGCAAGGGCGCCCCGCAGGACCGCACGTGCTTCGAGGCCCAGGTCATGGACTGGTCCGACGACGTCGCGTATTCCGTGCACGACTTCGAGGACGGGCTGCACGCCGGGCACATCGACCCCAACTGCCTGCACGCCGAGCCGGAGCGGCGCGAGATCGGGGCCGTCGCCATCGGGCGCTACGTACCGGCGGACACCGACCCGCAGGAGCTCTCCGACGCCCTGGACCGGCTGCTCGAACAGGACTGGTGGCCGCACGGCTACGACGGCTCCGCCGTGGCCCAGGCCCGGCTGAAGGACGCCACGAGCCAGCTCATCGGCCGCTTCTGCCAGGCGGCCGAGACCGCGACGCGCGAGGTGTACGGGCCGGGGCGGCTCGGCCGGTACGGGGCGGAACTGGTGCTCCCGCGCGAGGTCCGCAACGAGTGCGCGGTGCTCAAGGCGGTCGCCGACCGCTATGTGATGCAGCGCGCCGAGCAGGAGGCCATCCGCGCCGACCAGCGGGTCGTCATCGCGGAGCTGGCCGCCGCTCTCACCGCCCGCGCCCCGGAGGGCCTGGAGCCGCAGTTCCGGTCCCTGTACGACGAGGCGCCCGACGACCGGGCCCGCAAGCGGGTCCTGGTCGACCAGATCGCCGCCCTCACCGACGCCTCGGCCCGCTCCCTGCACGCCGCCCTCACGGTCCGCCACCACTGAACGTGGTGTGCTGGGAGCACGTACCGCGCCGAGCGCGGGGACTCCGGCTCCGTACGGGTGCGGGGGCCCCGCGCCGCGCGGAGCCGGCACGGGTCGGCAGACCGGCCCATGACCACCGGGTGTGACCTGATCGGGGTACACCCTCTTTCGTCATCACGCTGCGTGCGGGACGCTCGCAGGTGGTGGCGCCGCGCAGCACTGCACTGAGGAGGCATCAAGTGGTCGACGCACATCGGACGTTCGTCATCATCGGCGGAGGACTCGCGGGAGCGAAGGCGGCCGAAACACTCCGGGCGGAGGGTTTCAGCGGCCGGGTGATCCTCATCGGCGATGAGCGCGACCATCCGTACGAACGGCCTCCCCTGTCCAAGGGGTACCTGGCCGGCAAGGAGGAGCGCGACAGCGTCTTCGTCCACGGGACGGCCTGGTACGCGGGCGCCGACGTCGAGCTGCACCTCGGCCAGCCCGTCACCGCCGTCGACCGCTACGCCCGCTCCGTACAGCTCGGCGACAACACCGTCATCCACTACGACAAGCTGCTGCTCGCCACCGGTGCCGAACCGCGCCGCCTCGACATCCCGGGCACGGACCTGGTCGGCGTCCACCATCTGCGCCGCCTCGCCCACGCCGACCGGCTGCGCAACGTCCTGTCCGCGCTCGGCCGCGACAACGGCCATCTGGTGATCGCCGGAGCCGGCTGGATCGGCCTGGAGGTCGCGGCGGCGGCCCGGAGCTACGGCGCCGAGGTCACCGTCGTCGAGCCGGAAGCGACCCCGCTCTACCAGGTCATCGGCCCCGAACTGGGCCAGATCTTCACCGAGCTGCACAGTGAGCGCGGCGTCCGCTTCCACTTCGGCGCCCGCCTCACCGAGATCACCGGCCAGGACGGCCTGGTCTTCGCCGCCCGCACCGACGACGGGGAGGAGCACCCGGCCCACGACGTGCTGGCCGCGATCGGCGCCGCCCCGCGCACCGCGCTCGCCGAGGCCGCCGGACTCGAACTCGCCGACCGCTCGCGCGGCGGCGGTATCGCCGTCGACGCCTCCCTGCGCACCTCCGACCCGCACATCTACGCCGCCGGGGACGTCGCCGCGGTGGACCATCCGCTGCTCGGTACCCGGCTGCGGGTCGAGCACTGGGCGAACGCGCTCAACGGCGGACCGGCCGCGGCGCGAGCCATGCTCGGCCAGGAAGTCAGCTACGACCGGGTGCCGTACTTCTTCTCCGACCAGTACGACCTCGGTCTCGAATACTCGGGCTGGGCGCCGCCGGGCAGCTACGACCAGGTCGTCATCCGGGGGGACGCGGGCAAGCGGGAGTTCATCGCCTTCTGGCTGAAGGACCGCCGGGTGCTGGCCGGGATGAACGTCAACGTGTGGGATGTCACCGACACCGTCCAGGAGCTGATCCGGGCCGGACAGCAGATCGACCCGGAGGCGCTGGGCGACCCCTCGGTCCCGCTGGGATCCCTCCTCTGAACGCCGCGCGTCCGCCCGGAGCCCTGCCCTGCGCGGACGCGACCCGGGGTGCCGTACCCACAGCGCACGTCCGGCACCCCGGTACCTGCCCGCGCCTTCCTCTCCGGGATCTCCCCCTGGGACATCCCCCCGGACCTGCCCGCCGGGTCCGGCCCGCGTCCGGTTGTCCGAGCCCACCCGTAGACTTCACCCGTGGCTGGCAGGATCAATGACGACGACGTGAAGGCGGTACGGGACGCGGTCCCGATCGACTCCGTCGTGTCCGAATACCTCCAGCTCCGTAACGCGGGCGGCGGAAACCTCAAGGGGCTCTGCCCCTTCCACGACGAGAAGTCACCCTCCTTCCAGGTCAGCCCCAGCAAGGGGCTCTTCCACTGCTTCGGCTGCCAGGAGGGCGGCGACACCCTCGCCTTCGTGATGAAGATCGACCACCTCACGTTCTCGGAGACGGTCGAGCGCCTCGCCGCCCAGGCGGGCATCACCCTGCGGTACGAGGAGGGCGGCTACAACCCCTCCCACCAGCGCGGCGAACGCATCAGGCTGATCGAGGCGCACAAGGCCGCCGCCCAGTTCTACGTGGAGCAGCTGGACGGCCCCGAGGCCGAGCTCGGCCGCAAGTTCCTCGCCGGACGCGGCTTCGACCAGGCGGCCGCCGCCCACTTCGGCGTCGGCTACAGCCCCGCGGGCTGGGACCACCTCACCCGCTATCTGCGCGGCAAGGGCTTCAGCGACAAGGAACTGATCACCTCCGGCCTGTCCCAGGACGGCCGCCGCGGCCCCATCGACCGCTTCCGCGGCCGGCTGATGTGGCCGATCAGCGACACCTCGGGCGAGATCGTCGGCTTCGGCGCCCGCAAGCTGCGCGACGACGACAACGGGCCGAAGTACCTCAACACCCCCGAGACCTCGATCTACAAGAAGTCCCAGGTGCTGTACGGCATCGACCTGGCCAAGAAGGACATCGCCAAGGCCAGCCGCGCCGTCGTCGTCGAGGGCTACACGGACGTCATGGCCTGCCATCTGGCCGGGGTCACCACCGCGATCGCCACCTGCGGCACCGCCTTCGGCAACGACCACATCAAGATCCTGCGCCGCCTCCTGATGGACAACGGCAGCGCCCGGGTGATCTTCACCTTCGACGGCGACGCGGCCGGTCAGAAGGCCGCCCTGCGGGCCTTCGAGGACGACCAGAAGTTCGCCGCGGAGACCTACATCGCGATCGCCCCGGACAACATGGACCCCTGCGACCTGCGCCTGGCCAAGGGCGACGAGTCCGTCCGCGACCTGGTCGAACCCCGCACCCCGCTCTTCGAGTTCGCGCTGCGCCAGATCGTCCGGCGCTACGACCTGGAGACACCCGCGGGCCGCGCCGCGGCGCTCGACGAGGCCGCCGCCGTCGTCGCCAAGATCAAGACGAGCAGTGTGCAGCGCGAGGTGGCCGTCCAGCTCGCCGGTTTCGTGGGCATCCTCGACCAGGAATTCGTCGTGCACCGGGTCGCGCAGCTCGCCCGCTGGGCCCGCAACGACCGGGGCGAGCGGGGCTCCGCGTCGGGCGGTCCCTCCCGAGGCTCCGCCGCGCAGCAGTCCGTCCAGGCGCCCACCGCGCCCGCGGGCCCCGCGCTCAACCTCCGCAGCCCCGCCCACCGCACCGAGCGCGAGCTGCTCAAGCTCGCCCTCCAGAAGCCCGCCCTGGTGTCCCCGGCGTTCGACGCCTACGGCATGGACGAGTTCACGGCCCCGCCGTACGCCGCCGTACGCCAGTGCATCGCGGACGCGGGCGGCGCCGAACAGGGCCTGGCCGAGACCCGCGAGTATCTGGTCGCCGTCCTGGACGCCGCGCCCAACGACACCGTGCGCAACCTCGTCACCGAGCTCGCCGTCGAGGTCTTCCACGGCAAGTCCATCGACGAGACCTACGCGGGCATGCAGCTCGTCCACGTCCGGCTGCGCGCCGTGGACCGCCGGATCAACGACGTCCAGGGCAGCCTCGCCCGCCTCGGGAGCAATGTGGCGCCGGAGGACCTGGCAGCCGCGCAGAACGAGGTCTGGGTGCTCCAGCAGTACTCCCAGTCCCTCCGCGCCAACGGCGCCGACGCGCTCTGACCCGCGCCCCCAATCGCTGGTGACCCACGTCCCCACGCATCAGGACCCACGCCCCAAGCGCCCGGCGACCGCACCCCCACGCGCCCGGCCTCACGCTCCCCAGCTCCCGGTGCCCCGCGCCCCCACGCGCCCGCTCCGGCCCGGGGACCGTAACGGCGTCCCGGAACCGACCGCCCCCAGCATCCCGAACCGACCGTCCCCAGCATCCCGTAATCGCCCGGTCACGCACCGGACCCAGAAAGTGGTCGCACGCCCCTCGTGGGAGCCATGTGTCGTGCCCCACACTGGGAGCGGTGCCTGAGGCATCGGAGCGCGAACGGTCCACGAAGGCGGACCCCCACCCCCGCGATCCGCGCAGCGATCACCTGGAGGTCGCCCCCGTGCAGACCCGGACCGTGACGACGACGACCGAGCATGTGCCGGCCATTCCGGCGCAGAACCGGGCCGTGCACCACCCGGAGACCGCGGTGGACCCGCCGTCGGAACCCGACGCGGTCATGGAGGAGTCGTCGGAGGTGCCCGAGCTCCCGGAGCCGCGGAGCAGACCGGACGCCGGTGGTCCGTCGTCCGACCTCTTCCGGCAGTATCTGCGGGAGATCGGCCGGATACCGCTGCTCACCGCGGCCGACGAGGTGGACCTCGCCCGCCGCGTCGAGGCCGGGCTCTTCGCCGAGGAACGGCTCGCGAGCACCCCCGACCCCGACTCCCGGCTCGCCGTCGACCTGGACCGTCTCGTCGTCATGGGGCGGATGGCGAAGCGCCGGCTCATCGAGGCCAACCTGCGCCTCGTCGTCTCCGTCGCCAAGCGGTACGTGGGCCGCGGCCTGACGATGCTCGACCTCGTCCAGGAGGGGAACCTCGGACTGATCAGGGCGGTCGAGAAGTTCGACTACGCCCGGGGCTACAAGTTCTCCACGTACGCGACCTGGTGGATACGCCAGGCCATGTCCCGCGCGCTCGCGGACCAGGCCCGGACCATCCGGGTCCCGGTCCATGTCGTCGAGCTGATCAACCGCGTCGTACGGGTCCAGCGCCGGATGCTCCAGGAACGCGGCTACGAGCCGACCGCCGAAGAGGTGGCCGCTCAGCTCGACCTGACCCCGGAACGGGTCGTCGAGGTCCGGCGCCTGGCCCAGGAACCCGTCTCGCTCCACGCCCCCGTCGGCGAGGAGGACGATGTGTCCTTCGGCGACCTCATCGAGGACGGCGACGCTGCCTCACCGGTCGAGTCCGCCGCGTTCCTGCTGCTGCGCGAACACCTGGAGGCGGTGCTCTCCACGCTGGGCGAGCGGGAACGCAAGGTGGTCCAGCTGCGCTACGGGCTGGCCGACGGGCGGCCCCGCACCCTTGAGGAGATCGGCCGCATCTTCGGCGTGACCCGCGAACGCATCCGCCAGATCGAGTCCAAGACCCTCAGCAAGCTGCGGGACCACGCCTTCGCCGACCAGCTCCGCGGCTACCTCGACTGAGGAGCCCGCCCGGACGGGCCCGAAACCCCGGCCCGTCCGGCAACGCGTCCGGCCTGGGCACCGGTCCGGTCCCGGACCGACCGGCACACGGGGGCGGCGTCGCGCCCCATGCGCCGGTCGCCGCCCCCATGTACCGGTCCGGTCTCAGTCCACCTCGGCGAGCGCCTCGGCGAACTGTGCCGCGTACAGCCGGGCGTAGGCGCCCTTGGCCGCCAGCAGCCCGTCGTGCGAGCCCTGCTCGACGATCGACCCGTTCTCCATCACGAGGATGACATCGGCGTCCCGGATCGTGGAGAGCCGGTGCGCGATCACGAAGCTGGTCCGGCCGTGCGCGAGGCGCGCCATCGCCTTCTGGATCAGCACCTCGGTACGGGTGTCCACCGAGCTGGTCGCCTCGTCGAGCACCAGGATCACCGGGTCGGACAGGAACGCCCGCGCGATGGTGATCAGCTGCTTCTCGCCCGCGCTGACCCCGGAGCCCTCGTCGTCGATCACCGTGTCGTAGCCGTCCGGCAGGGTACGGATGAAGCGGTCGGCGTGGGCCGCCCTCGCCGCCTCCTCGATCTCCTCCCGGCCGACCTCGCGCGAAGCGCCGTACGCGATGTTGTCCGCGATCGATCCGCCGAACAGCCAGGTGTCCTGGAGGACCATGCCGATCCCGGACCGCAGGTCGTCGCGCGACATCTTCGCCACATCGACGCCGTCCAGGGCGATCCGGCCGCCCGTCACCTCGTAGAACCGCATCAGCAGATTGACCAGCGTCGTCTTGCCGGCACCCGTCGGGCCGACGATCGCGACCGTCTGACCCGGCTCGACGCTCAGCGACAGATCCTCGATGAGCGGCTTCTCCGGGTCGTAGCGGAACGACACCTTCTCCAGCGAGACCCTGCCGAGCAGCTCCTCGGGACGCTCCCCGTTCTCCGGGTCCGCGCCCTGCTCCTCCGCGTCCAGCAGCTCGAAGATCCGCTCGGCCGACGCGACGCCCGACTGCACCAGGTTCGCCATCGAGGCGACCTGGGTCAGCGGCATCGAGAACTGCCGCGAGTACTGGATGAACGCCTGCACATCACCGATCGACAGCGCACCGGAGGCGACCCGCAGCCCGCCGACGACGGCGACGAGCACATAGTTCAGGTTCGACACGAACATCATCAGCGGCTGCATGATCCCGCTGTTGAACTGGGCCTTGAAGCCCGCCTCGTACAGCGCGTCGTTCTGCTCGGCGAAGTCCCTCGCGGACTCCTCCTGCCGCCCGAAGACCTTCACCAGGGTGTGCCCGGTGTACATCTCCTCGATGTGGGCGTTGAGCTTGCCCGTCACCTTCCACTGCTGCACGAACTGCGGCTGCGAGCGCTTGCCCACCCGGGCCGCCACCACCACCGACAGCGGGATCGTCACCAGCGCGACCAGCGCCAGCAGCGGCGAGATCCAGAACATCATGATCATGACGCCGACGATGGTCAGCAGGGAGTTGATGAGCTGGCCCATGGTCTGCTGCATCGTCTGCGAGATGTTGTCGATGTCGTTCGTCGCCCGGCTGAGCACCTCACCGCGCTTGGCCCGGTCGAAGTACGACAGCGGCAGCCGCGCCATCTTCGTCTGGATGTCCTCGCGCAGCTGGAACACGATCCGGTTGATCACCCGGATCGAGATCCGGGTCGACACGAACATCAGCAGCCCGGCGCCGATGTAGACCACCAGCGCCATCAGCAGGACGTTCCCCACGGCGCCGAAGTCGATGCCCTCGCCCGGAGTGAAGTCCACCCCGGACAGCATGTCGGCCAGTCCGCCGCTGCCCTTCGCGCGCAGCCCCTCGATGGCCTGCGCCTTGGTGGTGCCCTCCGGCATCCCCCGGCCGATCACGCCCGCGAAGATCAGGTCGGTCGCCCGGCCGAGGATCTTCGGGCCGACCACCGAGAAGGCCACACTCAGCACCCCGGCGGCCAGCATCAGATACAGCGAGGACTTCTCCCGGCTGAACCTCTTCAGCAGCCGCTTCCCGGACCCCTTGAAGTCCATGGACCGCTCGGTGGGCCCTCCGGCCATCATCCGTCCGCCCGGCCCGGCCATTACGCGGCCTCCGCTTCCGTCAGCTGGGAGAGCACGATCTCCCGGTATGTTTCATTGCCGTCCATCAGTTCGCGATGGGTGCCGCTCCCGACGACCCGCCCCTCGTCCAGCACCAGAATCCGGTCGGCGTCACGGATGGTGGACACCCGCTGCGCCACGATCACCACGGTCGCCTCGGCCGTCTCCCGGGACAGCGCCGCGCGCAGCGCCGCGTCCGTCGCGTAGTCCAGCGCCGAGAACGAGTCGTCGAAGAGATAGATCTCCGGCTGCTGCACGAGCGTCCTGGCGATCGCCAGACGCTGCCGCTGACCACCGGAGACATTGGTGCCGCCCTGCGCGATCGGCGCGTTCAGCCCGTGCTCCAGCCGCTCCACGAACTCCTTGGCCTGGGCGACCTCCAGCGCGTGCCACAGCTCCTCGTCGCTCGCGTCCGGATTCCCGTACCGCAGATTCGTCGCGACCGTCCCCGAGAACAGATACGGCTTCTGCGGCACCAGGCTCACGGTCTTCGCCAGCAGGACCGGGTCCAGCGTCCGTACGTCCGTACCGTCGACCAGCACCTCGCCGTCCGTCACGTCGAACAGTCGCGGTACGAGGCCGAGCAGCGTCGACTTCCCGCTGCCCGTCGACCCGATGATCGCGGTCGTCTCACCGGGGCGCGCCACCAGGTCCACGGTCCGCAGCACCGGCTCCTCGGCACCCGGGTACCGGAACTCCGCGCCCCGCACCTCCAGATGACCGTGCCTGGTCAGTTCCGTGACCGGGGCGAGCGGCGGCACGACGCTCGAATCGGTCTCCAGGACCTCCTGGACGCGTTCGGCACACACCTCGGCACGCGGCACCATCATGAACATGAAGGTGGCCATCATCACCGACATCACGATCTGCATCAGATAGGCGAGGAACGCGGTCAGCGCGCCGATCTGCATCCCGCCGCTGTCGATGCGGTGCGCACCGAACCAGACCACCGCGATGGACGACAGGTTCACCACCGTCATCACGGTCGGGAACATGAACGCCATGAGCCGGCCGGTCGACACCGACACATCGGTCAGGTCGTTGTTCGCCCCCCGGAACCGCTCCTCCTCGTACCCGTCGCGCACGAAGGCGCGGATGACGCGGTTGCCGGTGATCTGCTCGCGCAGCACCCGGTTCACCGTGTCGAGCCGCTCCTGCATCGTGCGGAACAACGGCCGCATCTTCTTCACGATGAGGCTCACCGCGATACCGAGGATCGGCACCACCGCCAGCAGGACCGCGGACAGCGGCACGTCCTGGCCGAGGGCCATGATGATGCCGCCGACACACATGATCGGCGCCGACACCATCAGCGTGAACGCCATCAGCACCAGCATCTGGATCTGCTGGACGTCATTGGTCGTCCGGGTGATCAGCGAGGGCGCACCGAAGCGCCCCAACTCACGTGCCGAGAA
Organism: Streptomyces sp. TSRI0281; assembly: GCF_001905125.1. GTDB lineage: Bacteria > Actinomycetota > Actinomycetes > Streptomycetales > Streptomycetaceae > Streptomyces. The sequence goes on from NZ_LWLE01000033.1 coordinate 84,562, forward strand.
AGCCTGCACCCGGTCGAAGACCGAGGCCCGGACGTCGCGCCCGAGAGCGGACGCGGTGCGCGCGCCGTAGTAGACGGCGCCGATGTTGCAGAGCACCTGCAGGACGCTGACGGCGATCATCACGCCGCCGAACTCCAGGATGTAGCCCGTGTCCCCCTTCACGACACCGTTGTCGATGATGTCGGCGTTGAGGCTGGGCAGATAGAGGGTGGCGCAGGTCTGCAACAGCTGGAGGAACACCAGCAGCGCGATGGGTTTTCTGTACGGGCCGAGATAGGCCCGCAGGAGTTTTATGAGCACGCGTATCTCTCGGAGTCGGCGAACGGCAGGGGTCGACCCATTTTCCGGTACGCCGTACGCAGACCGCGAACGCTTTTTCTCAAGGCCGGGTCAAAATCCTGCCGCGCCCGACGGGGCCCGGCCCGCCGCGGAATCGGGCGGAAACGGGCGGCTCGGACGCGGCCCGACCCCGTACGCAGGGGCCCTGCCCGCGTCCTGCCTCAGGCCCCCGCGCCCACGTCGGCTCCGGACGCTCCGGCTCCGGAAGTCCCGGTCCCGGAGGCTCCGGTTCCGAACGCCCCGGCCCCGGACACCCCGGCCCCGGACACCCCGGCCCCGGACACCCCGGCCCCGGACACCCCGGCCCCGGACACCCCGGCCCCGGACGCTCCGGCTCCGGATGCCCCGGCCCCGGACGCTCCGGTTCCGAACGCCCCGGGATGAATCTGATCGCGCGTCGCCGCGTACTGCTGACGTACCGCCCGGCCCTCCGCCAGTTCCTCGCCCGGCTCCAGCACCTGCGCCGCCGCACCCTGCCAGGCCGGGGGAGTGCGCGGATCGAGGGTCCCCTGGGAGACCCCGAGCGCCCAGGCCGCCTGCCGTGCCGCACCGAGTGCCGCGTACTCGGCGGGCTGCGGGACGACCACCTGGGTACCGAACACCGCGGGTGCCAGTGCCCGCACGGCGGGCAGCTCGGCGGCCGCTCCCAGCAGGAACACCCGCCGCACCTCCACACCGCGCCCGCGCAGCACGTCCAGCGCGTCGGCCAGCGAGCACAGCATCCCCTCGAACGCCGCCCGCGCCAGATGCTCCGGCTTCATCGCCTCGCGCCGCAGCCCGGACAGCGTCCCCGCGGTGTGCGGCAGCTGCGGGGTGCGCTCGCCCTCCAGATACGGCAGCAGCACCAGCCCCGAGGCTCCCGGAGTCGACTTCAGCGCCAGCGCCGACAACTCCTCCAGCCCCTCCACACCCAGCATCTCCGCGGTCCCGCGCAGCGCGCGTACCGCGTTCGAGGTGTGGACCACCGGCAGATGCATCCCGGTGGCGTCGGCGAACGAGGTGATCATCCCGGTCGGGTCGGCCAGCGCCTCGTGGTGCACCGCCATCACGGACCCGGAGGCCCCCAGCGACACCACCGCATCGCCCACCGCGACCCCGAGCCCGAAGGCCGCGGCCATCGTCTCGCCGGTCCCCGCCGAGATCAGCAGCCCCTCCGGCGTCGTCCCGGCACAGTCGGCGGGGCCGAGCACCTCGGGCAGCGCCGCCTGATGTCCCAGCGCCAGCTCGACCAGATCGGGCCGGTACGAACCGGTCCCCGCCGACCAGTAGCCGGTCCCGGACGCGGCGCCCCGGTCGGTGGTCCGCCGGGCCGGTCGGCCCAGCAGCTGCCACACCAGCCAGTCGTGCGGCTGTGCGACGGCGGCGACGCGCTGGGCGTTCTCCGGCTCGGCCCGCGCCAGCCAGCGCAGCTTCGCCACCGGCTGAGCGGCCTGCGGTACGGACCCGACCGCCTCGGCCCAGGCCTGCCGCCCGCCGAGCCCGTCGATCAGGTCGGCCGCGGCGACCTGCGCCCGCCGGTCGTTGCCGAGCAGCGCCGGACGGACGAGATTGCCCTGGTGGTCCAGGGGGACGAGCCCGTGCTGCTGCGCGGACACACCGATGGCCTGCACTCCTTCGAGCAGACCGCCGGAGGCCGCCTCACCGAGTGAGAGCAGCCATGCCTGCGGGTCGACCTCGGAGGCTTTCGCCTCGACCGGATGCGCGGCATACCCCTGCCGCAGCACGGCGCCCGTGTCCGTGTCGCAGACGACGATGTGAGTGAAGGCGGAAGAACTGTCCAAGCCGGCGACTATGCCCATACCCAGATTCTGCCGCACCCCGGGACCTTTCCCGCAACCGGCGCCGACCGGCACCGGCGCCGGCACCGGTCCCGGCCCCGGATCCTCAGGTGTTGGTGGTGCCCCAGTCGTCCTCCGCGCCGTTCAGGCTGCTGCGCTCCCGCAGCGACCTGACCCGCTCGGCCACCGACGCGGGCATCTTGTCCCCGACCTTCTCGCTCACCGAGTGGTACGCCTTGCCCGCGAAGTCCCGGCCGCTGCTCGCCGCGGACTCGGCGGCGTTGCGCACCGCGGGGTTCTCGGCGAACTGACGTGCGGACTTCTTCAACTGCTCATAACGCTCGCGCCCGGCTCGCGTGCCGAGCACGTAACCGAGGGCCAGTCCGGCGATGAACGTGAGCCGGTACCGCATGGCTGCCACCCTTCCTTCGCTCCGTGCGACGTGTGCAGGCCGCCTACCCGCGCGCACCCGAGATCACCCGGAGCGATACCGATTGGCGGAGCACCCCCCTGCTTGCGCTAATGTATGTGTCGCAGCGAACGCGCGCCGCCCGGCAGCCGCCAGGTAGGTACGATTCGAGGCAACGCAGCAATCCCCTGTAGCTCAATTGGCAGAGCAGCCGGCTGTTAACCGGCAGGTTACTGGTTCGAGTCCAGTCGGGGGAGCGCGGTCCCCTGTAGCTCAATTGGCAGAGCATTCGGCTGTTAACCGGAGGGTTACTGGTTCGAGTCCAGTCGGGGGAGCGGAACGGAAGAGGACCCCTCGGGGTCCTTTTTCGTGTGCCCGCACCTGGTGCCGGGGGGGTCCGGAAGTGACACTTTCGGGTCTGCTTCGCGTCACCTGGAACCGGGCAGCGCAAAGCGCGGTCCTCATGGTCAGGCGAAGTCGACCATCCGAAGCGAGAGATCGTATGACCGGCTATGCTGCGGCAGACGGTGCGCACACATGTACGCGCCACGCCGAAACGGGGCGGTAGCTCAGCCGGTTAGAGCAGCGGACTCATAATCCGTCGGCCGTGGGTTCGAGTCCCACCCGCCCCACCGAGCGCCCCAGGCAGAATCGATTCTGACCTGGGGAAACGCGTTTTTCGGGGGCGTTTCGCGTGTGGCGGTCGCCTCGCGGCGGTGTGGCGAACGGGGGGGCCTTCGCGCGCCGAGGTGAGCTCTGAATGGGCTTTGACCTGGAGTTTTGTAGCGACGCCTCCGTGGGAGCGTTGTGGAACGGTCCCACGGCTGTTGGGGGAGGCGCCGTACTCCGCTCGCCCGGCGTCACGTGATGTTGCTCCTTCCGTACCTGTCGGAGCGGATCAGGCTGGACGAGGTCGACCGTGAGCATCGGGTGGGATCAGGCGGACAGACTCCTGTGCCGCACAGAGTCAAAGTGTGGGTCGCATCGTTCGTACCCTTCATGATTGGAAATCTGCGCGACCGCCCGCTCGTTTCTGATGGTGGTCGGCTCCGCCCGACCCGACGCGCGGCATCGTTCCTGGCTCACTCCTCAGGGCGAGGGCGCACGCCGTCGTCACATCCCAGACAGTCTTCGGTATCGAGGGCCTGGACCGTCCGACAGTGGTTGCAACTCCAGTGCGTCGGGGCGGGTGTGGCCTGATGCGCATCTTTCGGACGGACCGACAGGTCCGCGTCCCGGCGCAGCATCTTCTCGATCGAACCGTTGGGGTCGAGGCGCGGTATGGCGGAGATCAGCAACCTTGCTGCCCATCGGTGGTCTGCCGAATCAGATGAAGCGGCCCACGCGAGAAGCGAAGGACGCCTATCGCCCGAGGTCATAATGGCGACGGCGTGAAAGAGGCCTGCCCGGTAGCGAGGCCAGGCGGTCATATCCCGGTCGACCAGCTTCTGACCGTCCCACGGAACGTGACCTCCCTCCAGGTTAATCAGTACGTTCGCTGCCGACCACGCCATCCACGAGGAGTCTGCTTCTAGAGACGCCAGCAACGCCGTCTGCTGGGCGTCCGTGAGGATCTGCCCGATACCTGGGAGCAGCGACGGCTCGACCAGGGGCGGTGTGCTCGCGAAGAGCCATTCGTCCAGCAGAGGACCGGGCTCGGTGATCTGCTGGAGGCGATGCGCCTGGGCTGCCACGGTCGCCTTGTCGATGCCGTATGCGTCCGCCGTCGCGTCGAGCCACGCCCGGCGCTTGGCCGCGCTGACGTGGGCGAAGGCGCGATCGATCTCGCTCGCCGGAGAATCGGAATATCCGGTCGCCGCGAGAAGGTCGCCGAGGGCGGTGAGCGACCAGAAGTCCCCGTTTGTGGGCTCTGGGCACGGGGCGTGCAGTGCCACGAGGTCTGAGAGGAGGGCCGCCCTGTCGTCCAACGCGCCGGACGCCCAGTTCCGCAGCCCGGCAGCGAGGTTCCCCCAACGCCGACGCGTGTCGAATCCCGTGCGCGCGAGTGCGGCGTAGATCCTTTCGGCGTAGCGCCCCGGCACGTGCTGCGCGAGGGCGAAGACGCGCTCACCGGCGTCGTCGGGAAGCTCACCGAGATGTTCGGCTGCGCCCAAGGCGACTCGGTCCAGCCCCGGTGCCAGGCGGCCTCCGCCGACCATTTCCCAGCTGCGCCGGCTTTTCCGAACCATCTCGGGGTCCTGTGGCAGAGGAAGGGTCAGTACCGCGCGGAGCGATTCGACATCCATCCTGCTCAGGGGGGAGGCGTCCGTGCGCGCGTCCGTCAGTGCGCACAGGGTCCGGGCGATCGACTTTGCGGTGGCGTCGAGCTCGGGCAGGTCGACAAGGCCCGCTCGGCGTCGCCGCGCCGTCGGCGGGAGGGCCAGCAGACACGCGGCCTCCACAAAGGGCCAGGGTCCTGCATCGCGCGTTTTGTCCCACAACTTCGGGAGGAACTTCGGTGTTTCGCTAGGGCCACGTGAGGGGATTGGTTCGCCCACGAGCGCGCCGAGGGCTCCGTCTGTCAGCTGACCCAGAGCCCGTTCCATCTTGTCGTCGGAAAGAGTCACGATCCCACGCTCTGCGAGATCGGCCACCATGAGGGTGGCCTCCCGCCGTGTCTCGCCGACGTCTAGTAGAGCCTCTGCCGTACGGGGATCGAGTCCGGCAGCGAGTGTGATCGCTCCGTCAGAGTCCGTGTGGACGACGGCAAGGCGCAGCCAGCCTCGCAGTTCCTCGGCCCCGCACGAGCGCGCCCACATGGCCGTGGCGATCTCGGCGAAGACCTTACTCCGGGCGGTGAGTTCGCCCGCGCCGTTGACCACGAACACGGCCACGTGCTCGTCCCAGAACCGGAGAACGTGCTCCGCCACTTCCCCGGCCGCAGCGGGCGGCATGGCCCATCGCAGCGGATCCCGCAGCATGCTGGTTAGGGACTCGACGGCGCGTGCGGTCGGAGGGGTCGCCCCGCCGACGAGGAGCTGTCCGAGCGTGACGAACCCGTCGAGGAGCATGCCAGTGGTCAATGCAGGTGACCAGGGCCGGGCCGGGGTGAGAGTCCCACGCAACCGCTCCCACCGGTCGACGGACTGTTCCACTGCGCGGTGCAACAGCGCTGCTCGCCCCTTGGGGAGCTCAGCGTCCGACGCGTTCGCGCAGACGAGAGCGAGCAGAGAGGCGAGCAGTGGCACCGCGAGCAGATGCGCGTGCTCCTCCTTCGCGTCCTCCATCCAGGCACGTCGCGTCGTTAGGAAGGCCGCTTGCTCTGGTTCGGGAATCCGTGCCTCGGCACACGCGACGAGGACGCTATCGACCGTCGCGTCGAGGTTGCGTGGAGGCGCGAGCTCGACGCGGGGCAAGCCGAGCCGGGCAGCAGCTCCCTGCGCGTTCACCCGGGTCGTCACCACGAACCCACAGGAGGGATGGAGGGCCGTGAGGATCTCTTCGAGTTGCTGCGCGACCCAAGGGGCCCGCGCCCCGCATTCGTCGAGCCCGTCACAGAGGAGGAGTGCGCGCCCCCGGACAATCTCCTCCTGGAGGTATGCGGCGAGCGGCGCCCGGTTCGCGTCCGGCAGGGTGTCCGCCACGGCGTCGACGACCAAGCTCTCGACGGTCAGACGTCCCGGCTGGCCCTTCAGTAGGCGCGGCAGTGAGATGAGGATCGGGACGGGGGCGTCGGCGCAGCTGGCGCAATGAGCCGCGATCTCCCGTATCGCCACTGACTTCCCTGAGCCAGGCTGCCCCACGATGAGCATGCGGCGCCAACGCCTCAGGTACCGGAGGAGGGAAGAGGGGGCGCGCTCGCCCTCCACGGCGATCTGGAGGGAGCCGATGAGGTCCTCTACGACGAGGGGCGCGAGGTCCTCGGCGAGCAGGCTGAGGTCGATCCGCCCGGCCTCAGAGATGAGCCGGGTGCGGTACGCGTCGACAGCGTTCCGACGAGAGGCCAGGCGCGTCGCCACCGGACCCTCCTGGTCCGGGAGCACGGTCACCCCGGCGGCGGTCAGGGCAGCGACCCACTCCTCAGCGGAACTTCCGAGAGCCTCGCCCGCCTGCCGGTGGAAGAAGTCGGCCAAGGTGCTCACGGCACGGCGCCCCTGCGCGTCCGCGACCACGAGGTCCATCAGCGCCGCCAGAAGGTCCCTGTGCGATGCCGGTCCGGTCGAGCCGGGTAGGTGAAGGACACGCGCCCGTTCGAGGATGAGCCCGCTGATCTGCGACGGAATCCGGTCGACAAGGAGTGCGAGGGCTCTGGACTCGTCACCGGTTTCCATGCGTAGGCCCGCACGGTGGCGCCGCAGAGCCCGATCGAGGTTCTTTACCGGCCCGACGAGTTCCTCCCCGGCGATAACCAGAAGGTCGTCAGGACCAAGTGTCGGAACCTGTCCCACCCACCCCGTCAGCGTCTCCTCCAGGGGACGCCCCCGGTCGATCTTCCGCTTCGCGGAAACGTAGGCGCGACGGCCGTCGGAGAAGGTGACACGGATATCGTCGGTCGGGTCGCTGGTCTCGAAGTCCAACCGGACGGGCCACACCCCTGCGGGTACGTCCAGCCCCGACACAGGGCGGCTACGGAGCCCGTGTACGGCCAGGTGCGCTGCCAGTTCGCACCGGAAGACACTGCCTACCTCCCCGGCCTGCCCCGCCCTGCTCACTCCGACCGCACCCCGTCCGCCTGACCCAGACTCAACCGGGCCTCCGGCGGAGCACCGCCCATGCTAAGCCGTCACGCCGAGGGGCGAGGGCGGGACGAGGACGGTTCCCGGCAAGCTCTAAAGCCTTCCGGCAGCACAAGATCCGCGAGGAGAGACAGGCGCTCCGGCACCACGCCGGCGATCTGCGCATACAGGTCCTCCCACGGGCCCCAGCTCAGCGCCTCGATCAGTACGAGGCGTCCCTGTGGGCAGGGGCCGAGTGCCTGGGCGATAGCTGCCATCGCCTTGCCGCGGTGCCCGGGCGCGGTGAGGGCGTCGGCCAAGGCGCGGGCCGTCTCGCGGGCGCCCGTCCGGCAAAGCGCCTTGACGACGGCCGGCGTGGCCGCCTCGTGTCGCGGCTGGCCAGATCTATCGCCGACGGATAGACAAGCACACGAAGCTCCTGGCGGACACGGGTGATCTTGGCCGAGAATCCGGCCCCCAGGATCTTCGTCGTTGGGTAACCGTGCCCAACTCGCGTCCAACCGCAGTCAAAGCGAGGCCCTGCCCCTGGAGGTCGCCCTCCACGGCACCCCGATACCTCGTCGAACACAACGTTGTGGCCAATGCCGACCCCGAGGCCGACGACGCCAGACCGACGGCACGTCGCTCGACGGCGGCTCTTGCGTGCCACCCTGGAGCGCTGTCCTGGAACGTGATCCGCCTGGCAGGACTGTCTTGGAGTAATCAGCTCGATGTGATGCAGCATCACATCGGCCCTCGGTATATGTAGGATTTCACGTACCTGAGGGGGTGGGGGCTTGGCCGAGCAGGTGACACAGCAGGAGGACGCCGAGCGGGATCGGGTTCTGGAAGCAGTGCTTGGCCCGATCAGTGAGGCGTATTACTCGGAAAGCGTCCGCTCGGGGAGCGGCGCGCGGCTGCGGGCCCAGGCCGCGCAATCCACAGTCACGCTCTTCGCAGGCGGACTGGTGGCGACACTGGCCTTCACCGGGCTCGCCGACCGCCCCGCCGTCACCCGCGCCTTCGCGGTCGCCGCCATTCTGTTCTGGCTGGTCGCGGCCTTCCTCTACGTGCTGGCCGTCGCCACGCTGCCTAAGTTCGACCCGACGGACACGGCTTATGTCACTCGGCGTATCGATCTTGTTAATGAGGTGCTCAAACGCGGAAAGAAAGAGGCTGAACATGTCGATTCCTGGCAGAAAAGGGCGAGTTGGGTCGTAGGTGCCGCACTTCTGATCACTCTTGTCACTTATGCGCTGGCGCTGGGTTACGGCCCGAAGAAGGAGACGGTCTCCGGTGCTGTCCTGCTCCGTCCCGCCTACGCACAGCAGTTGCGGCCACTCTGCGGTTCCTTGCCTCACCGCGTGGAAGGCATGGTCGACACGAGCACTCTCAAAGGGCCCTTCGTGCGGATCGAACTGGCTGCCGGAGCGTGCGGCAGCAAGGTCGCCGTACTGCAGGTCCCACGGTCAGAGGTGACCGGTATGAGGCTCGAAGGAGATTGAGGTGCCCATCGTGTTCCATGTGTTGTGTGTCGGTCCACGGATGGATCCCGCTGGTGTCCCGTCCTGCCTGGACGGCCTGCGGGCGGCCGGGGGGGAGGTCGACGCCCTGGTCGTGCTCGGCACCGCCGGTGGGGACACCGGATATCCGGTGGCGACCGACCTGATCGACGGGCTCCTGTACGCCTGTCTGGATGCCGGGCAGGCTGAGGTGCCTCCGGTGGTGGTCGTCCCCGGTTTCGGTGACGTCTCGCCCGTGGCCCCGAGAGGCGTGCTGGTGGACGCCGTGACCCGGAACTGGGCGGAGTACGCCCCCGCCCTGCTGGCGGGTGAAGATCAGGGCATCGTCAATCTGCTGCGGACCGGCCCGTTCGCCGCTTTTGAGGGCTGGGCCGCCCGGTTCCGTACCGACCTGACCGGATGGCACCACGGCCTGCTGCCCGGCGAGGGTTCGCTGCGCTTGGAGCGGGACGGCCGGTCGCTCGGCCTGGTGGCTGGCAACTCGGTCTTCCGGATGATCACCGCGGAATCGGGCGCGGACCTCGTGACGCTGTCTCGCGAGCAGTTGTCCCACGCGGTCGACGGCCGGTACGAGGACTGGGCCGGGAGCAACGCGCTTAACCTGCTGCTGGCCGGCCACGCCGCAGGGCTCCCCGCCGACCTGGACCTGGCGGCGGCAGGCACGTTGCCCGTGGCGGCGGACCCCGCGAGCGGCACGTGGACGGCCCTGCCCGACCTGCGTAACCGCAGCCACCGGCTGCTGCGGATCGAGTGTGACAGGGATGCCCCGACCCGCGTGCTGGACTGCGCGGCGGCCGGTGCCCCGGAGCTGATCACTTTGCCGAGCCGCGCGCGTCTCGTGGCGCCCGCTCCCCGCCCCCGGCTACGGGCCGAAGAGTACGACGAGGCGGCGGCGGTCAAATCGTTCTACGAACAGATGTCCACGGGGCGCGCCGTGCTCGTCATCGCCTCGGGGCTGCACAGCCCCGGCGGGCCCGTTGAGGTGGACGGGTTCCACCGGCGCCTCGTCGACGAGTTGTACGGTGAGACGCCGGGGATGACACCGCCGTTGGCCGAGGTTTGGTCGGCGGCCCGCGACCGGCTCGACCCGGGCGTGCTCGACGGCCACGTACGGATGCTGCGTGCAGAGGCCGGAGCGGTCTTGCCGGGGCTGTCGCGGCTGCTTCAGGCACCGTGGTGGCAGGTGTATGACTTCACCGCCTCGGGGGTGCTGGAGGAGGCCTGCCGCGGCGACGCGGCACTCGGCGAGACGGTCGAACCGGTCGATGCCCGCACCGATTACGCGCCGGGTCAGACCAACCGCCTCAGGGTGGTGGCGATGCACGGCAACGCACGCGACGGCTCGGGCTCGGTGGACTTCGGCGTGCCCACGGAGGCGGGGGGCGACCCGCGGTCGTTGTGGTTCCAGCGCCTGAAGTCCGAACTTTTGGAGCGCCCGGCTGTCTTCATGGCCGCCTCGCCGAGCAGCCCGGCCTTGTGGGCGGCGCTCGAGCACGCTGCGCTGGAGGAGAACGCGGACCGCTATCCCCTCTTCGTGGTCGCACCGCCCGGCAGCGCCGGCGAGCAGGCGAGGATGCGCCTCAAGGGAGTCGTCCACATCCAGCAGTCGCCCGAGGAGTTCGCGGCCCGGCGGCTGCAGTCCAACGTGCAGTCGCTGAAGGACGGGAAGCAGCGGGTGGTGGAGCTGCGCTCGGCGACCCGCCAGGGTACAGGGATCAGCCTGGTCTCCTCGCTGCTGGACAGCGCGCGCAAGGGCAGCAGCGACTTCCTGAAGGGGAGCGACCCCACCTGGGGCGACATCAAGGGCGGCTTCGCGGCCAAACTCTCGGTCCTGGACCGTATCCAGGCCGGGGCAAGGAAGAACGGCCGGGGGAAGTACCCGGTGGTCCTGGTGGAGGGGCGGGCTGGCACGGGCAAGACGACGGCACTGATGCACCACGCCTACCGACTGCACCGGGAGGGCCGTACCGTCGGGTGGATCGACCGGGACACCGACATTCCGCTTTCCGAGATCAAGAGGCAGGCGAGCCGCATAGAGTTTGACACGATCATCGTCGATGACGTCGACATCTTCGGTAGCCGGGCCGCTTCGCTTCTAGCGAGCCTGAGCGACGGCGGCCGCACCCAGGTCATTGCTGCGATCCGGACCACCCGGGTGAGGGAACTGGACGCTACCTTCAGCCCGAAGGTGGTCTCCGCCGACGAGCCGCTGAGCGACGACGACCTAGGCTCGGTGGTGAAGGTCCTCAGGAAGCACGGACTGCTGGGATTGCTCAAGGAGTACAAGTGGCCGCCCCGCGCCAGGATGGAGAAGCTCCGCGACCTCTGCGAACGCAGCCTGCTTGCGGCGATGATCCATGTGGTGTCCGGAAAGTCCTTCGAGGACAAGGTTCGCAGTGACTTCGACGACCTACCGGTCGAGGAGCGGGCGATCTACTCGGTGATGTGCGTCCTGGAAGCGGACCAGGTCTACAAGCGGCGGGGCATGGAGCAGGAGGATCTACTTAGTGTTATGACGCCGACGGTGTCCATGGCGCGTACCAAGCGCGGCATCGAGGAGTTGGTCCGGTCGAAGTACCTAGTCCGAGGAGAGGGCGGCGCGCTGTACTGCCGTCACCGGACCATCGCCGACCAGGTGGTCGGCTCCGTTCTGAAGAGCATGCCCGACTCCCTGGCGATGGCCGTGCGGCTGCCCCTCCAGTTCTACGCGGGGCAGGCGCGGCACATCCGGGACCTTGACAACCCCTACCGCCGCATCATGATCCGGCTGCTCAATCACACGATGATGCGCAAGCTCGGGCTCGGACCGGTCCTCGTGCAGGCCATCTACGACTCGGTGCTTGACGAACTCGGGGACGACTTCCACTACTGGCTCCAACGTGGGGAGTACGAGCTGGAACGCGGCGATCTCGGCGTCGCGCAAAACCATCTGGAGTCGGCCCGGGGCTGTCCGGGAGGTGCCGACGACTTCAAGGTGAGCACCGCCTGGGGCGCCATCCGTCTGTCCCGGTCGGCACAACGGCCGGAGGACAACGAACTGCGGACCAAGGCGCTGGAGGCGGTCGACGTCCTGGAGTTGGTCACCGTGAAGCACGGCGGCGCGTCCCCGCACACATTCGCGGTCCTGTCGAAGCGGGGCACTGAGTGGCTTGAGGCTGTCCAGCCGCTACTGAGCACCCACGAACTGTCGGATCTGGCACGGAGGATCACTGACGTCATGGAGAAGGGCCGGGAGGCCTGCCGTGACAACCACACCTTCCTGGATGTGGCGGACCGGTACGCGCCGAGAATGACCAGGCTCTTCGAACGAGCCCGAGGTGTGCCGCTGTAACGGCCGGGACCGCTGCTGGGCCACCCGCCACGAACTGCCCGAGGGCAGGTACGCCGACTAATACGGAGACAGCCTGTTGCACTGGAACCGGTATATCCCCGTCCGCTCGGCCGCTGGTCAACATGGCCGAGGACACGGAGAGTAGTGCTGTCGATATGAGTGCATCGCTCTGGGTGTTCGCGTCTAGCGTGCCGCTTGGTCTGGTCTCGTAGTGCTGGTAGGGCTCATCGGGTGAGTCGTCCAAGAGGTGCTGGGCTCAGCCGCGGCGTTGGGGACGTGGTGTGGCGAACGCCTAACCGAACCCGATCCGAGCGGGATCGAGGGGGATGCAGCCGGATGGAAACGGGTGGCTATGTCCGTTGTTTTGGCATCGTCGCAGGTGAGAGGCGTCACGCTTTTGGGTTCGAGTCCCACCCGCCCCACCGAGCGCCCCAGGCAGAATCGATTCTGACCTGGGGAAACGCGTTTTTCGGGGGCGTTCTGCGTGCGGCGGACGCCTCGCGGAAGTACGGCGAACGTGAGCCTTCGCGCATCAAAGACGGCCCGGCACGGCTTTGACCTGGGATCTTGTAGTGATGTCGCCGTGGCAGCGTCGCGGAACAGTCCCACGGCCGTTGAGGGAGACGTCGCACCAACCTCACGGCATCAGCCCGACATTGCCCCTCACCGCCTGGTCTGCCTCGTGTGCAACGAGCTGCCGCCGTGAATGTTGGTGAAATATCATAGTTATGTACATCATGGACTCGCGGTGAGGGGTGGCTGGTATGTCTGTGACCCAGGTCGATCTCGATGACGAGGCGCTGGCCGAGGCGATGCGGCTCATGGGTGTTTCGACGAAGAAGGAGACGGTCAACGGGGCTCTGCGGGACTACGTGGCGCGCATCAAGCGGCTGGAGGCTGCCGAGAAGCTGGCCGCGCGTGGTGAGCGGGGCGAGTTCGAGGCTGCCGCTGCGGCGCATGCAGCTGCCAAGCGCGCCCGGCGGGCAGCCTTCGAGTGATCACGTACCTCCTCGACACGTCCGCCCTGTGGCACCTCTTCCGTACGCCGGGGGCGTTGCGGCCCTGGGAAGGGCACATCGTCGCCGGCGTGTTCCATGTCTGCGAGCCCACGAGGGCGGAGTTCCTCTACTCGGCCACGAGCCCGGCCCATCGGGACGAGTTGGCCGAAGAGGTGGATGACCTCTGTCATTTCTCGCCGGTTCCCAAGAACGCGTGGCGCTGGGTCGAAACCGCGCAGTACAAGCTCACCCAGCGAGCGCGGCACCGTGCCGCCGGATCCATCGACCTCTTGGTGTGTGCGACAGCGGTCCATCACGGTCACACGGTGCTCCACGTGGACAACGACTTCGCCACGGTGGCGACGGTTCTCAAGGAAGTGCAGCAGCGGGACGTACGCGGCCACCCATCCGACCTGTAGGACTTTTTGGCGGTGAGACCGGCGACCGTACGGATAAGTTCCCCCGGGTCACCCGTCGACGCTCGCTGCGGTCCGGCGCGCATAAGCGCGGCGACGGCCTGACCGCGACACCGGACTTATGGGCAGGGGCCCATCGTCCTGGAGAGTGATGCGGCGAGGGCGCTCAGGGGTGTTCGGCGCGGCTGACCACCAGCTCGCCCTTGTTCTCGCTGTCGTCCAGCCGGCAGACCCGACTCACCGCGCGGACTGCTGGTAGTCGCCGCCGAGATAGGCCTGTCCTGGCAGCTTGGCTCTCACTTCTCCTCGTCCTCGTCCTCGTCCTCCTCGTCCTCCTCCTCGTCCTCCTCCTCGTCCTCCTCCTCGTCCTCCTCGTCCTCCTCCTCCGGTTCGTCCTCGTCCTCGTAGTCGTCTTGGTCCTCGGACTCGTCCTCGTCCTCCGGCTCGTCGTACTCTTCGTCGCCAGTTCCGTCGGATTCGTCCTCGTCTTCGAGGCCCTCCTCGTGGCTGCGGACGACTTCACCGTCGCGGATCTCGCCGCGCCAGCCTTCGACGTCCTCGTCCTCCGTGAGAGTGGCGTACCGCTGGAAGTGCTTGAGGTCCAGACGCAGCCGCCGGCCCTGCGCACGCCAGATGTTGCCGGTCTTCTCGAAGAATCCGGACGGCGTGTACTCGACGACAGCGATGACGCGGGTCAGATTGGGCGCCAGTTCGTGGAAGGTGATGGCGCCATGAGTCGTGCCTTTGGCGCCTTCGGATGTCCAGACGATGCGGTCGTCGGGCACCTGCTCCTGCACCGTGGCCTTCCAACTACGGCTGGAAAAAGCGACCTTGAGCTTCCAGTCGCTCTCGATCTCATCCGATTGGGAGACGCTGGTGACGCCCTTGGTGAAGGAATTGAACTCGTCGAGCTCGGTCCACCGGTCGTACACCGCACGCAGGGGTTTCCCGACGTCGATGACCTCGACGATGTTCGTCACCTTGGTGTTGCCGGATTTCCCGCCTCCGCCGCCGAAAGCGTTCTTGACCGAATCCACGGCCTTGTCCTTCATCGCGCCGGCTTTCTCGCCCACGAAGGCCTTGACCGGGTTCTCACCCCCGAGTACCCGCTTCCCGACGTCGAGGAGCCCCCCGCCCCCGCTGCCTTCGTCTGTGTCCCCAGAGCCCTGCGCGAGTTCGGTGAGTTTCCCGCCGGCGGACTCCAGCAGTCGCTGCCCTTGGGCCCCCACATAGGCGGACAGTTGCTCCTTGACCTGGTCCAGGCCGGACGGGCTCGTGTCCGTGGCGTCGTCCTCCTGCTTGGCCATGAGAGCTACCTCCTACGGCTGGCGCGGTTCGCGGTCTTCTTCGCAGCAGCCTTCTTCGGCGGCGGCTTCTTGGCAGGCTTCTTGGCCGCCGTTTTCTTGGCCGCGGTCTTCTTCGCCGCGGTCTTCTTGGCGGGCGCCTTCTTGGCGTGCGCCTTCTTCGCTGTCGGGCGTTTCGCCGGACGACGGGGGCGCTTCTCCTCTTCCTCCTCAGGCTCCTCTCCTTCCTCGGGCTCCTCTTCTTCCTCGGACTCTTCTTCTTCCTCGGGCTCTTCCTCGTCCGAGATTTCCTCGGCTTCTTCTTCCTCCTCGTCCAGTCCTCCGAGCAGCGCCTCGGTCCGCTGCTGGAGCGCATCGGCGACTGCTTCGAGGCGGCGGTTCGCCGACGCGGACAGCGCCGCCCGCCCGGCGTCCAGCACTTCGCCCCGTGCCTGCTCCATCAGCGGCGCCACCGCAGGATTCTCGGCCAGCTTGCGGGCGCCCAGGGTGACGAGCTCCCGTGGATTGAGTGGCAGTTGTTGTCCCACCACGAGAGAAGCGAGGCCGAGCGCCAGCTTCCCCTTCTTGGTTCGGCCGAGGACATAGCCTGCCGCCACGGCGGCGGCGAGCGCGACCTTCTTGCTGTCTTCCATGAGTGCCTCGCAAACGCTGGGATATGGGGTGCGTGCCCTTTCAGGCGACGGGAGCGCTAACGGACCCGCGCGCTTCGGCCACTGCTGTCCTCGTCATCGCTTTCGTCGTCCGATCCGGGCAGGTGGACGTCGGACACCTTGATGTTGATCTCGACGACTTCCAGGCCCGTCATCGTCTCCACCGCGTCCGTCACACGTGTGCGGATCTCTTTCGCCGCATCCGCGATGGGTTCGCCGTATTCCACGATGACGTCCAGGTCGATCGCGGCCTGCGTCTCGCCGACTTCGACCTTGATTCCCCTGCCGGGGTCGGATGATTTGGACATCCTGTCCCGTACGGATCCCAGTGCCCGCGAGGTGGTGCCGCCCACGGCGTAGATTCCGTCGGTCTCGCGTACCGCGATGCCCGCGATGGTCGCGACGACGGCGTCGGCGATGGTGGTGGTGCCGCGTGTTCCCCCACCGCCCCTGTTCGTATCGGAAGCGCTGCCGGTGATATCGGTGCTGGCCATCGAGATCCTCCAGAGAGAAGAGGGGGGGGGTGTCTGCGAGCGGCACGAGGATGCTGCAGCAAGCCGCTGATCCGCATCGCGTTGCGCGCTCTCCCTCCAATGTCCTCCGCCCTCCAGCAAGCCGCCATTCGTGTGCTTCCCGGTGGCCCCGTTCGGTCGATCACCGCATGCGGAGCTGCCGTCCGGTGCACAGACTGGTGAACATGCCAGAGCAGCGTGCCGGGCAAGCCCGGACCTCCCGATCCACTCGTTCCTCTGCCGGCAAAGAGCAAGTAAAGGGTGCGGAGGAGGCGGCCGAACGCGCATGTCAGAGCCTGAAACGGCTGATCAGGCACAGAGCCGAAGGCGTCTCTGCCATCTCGCGGACCGACGACGGCTGGCATGTCGACGTGGATGTGCTCGAACTTCCGCGCATTCCCGATACCACCAGCCTGCTGGCCACGTACGAAGTGGACCTCGACGAGGACGGCTCGCTGCTGCAGTACCGCAGAGTCCGTCGATACCGCCGTGGTCAGGCGGACACGTGAGCGCCCGGCACAAGAGCCAATCCGGAGAGACGGTCATCCCTTGAGCACATACAGCGAGGAGGTAGTCCGCGTTCCGCGCGCCGGCAGCCTCTATGACGTCCTGGAACTCATCCTCGACCGCGGCATGGTCATCGACATCTTTGTTCGCGTATCGCTGGTCGGCATCGAGATCCTGAAGATCGATGCGCGGATCGTCGTCGCCAGTGTCGACACCTACCTGCGGTTCGCCGAAGCCTGCAACCGCCTTGACCTGGAGAACGATTCGACCAGCAGGACGGTCCCCGAACTCTTCGGTGGCGGCATGGCCAAGAGCGTGGGCAAAGCCGGGGCGAAGAAGGCCGCGCATTCCGTGGGCGACAAGGTCAAGAAGGCCGTCGGTATCGGCGAGGACGACGAGGACGAGCAGGAGGAGGAGCGCCCGCGCCGCTCCAAGACGTCCCGTTCGCGAGGCACTGACAGCGAACGCCCCCGCCGCCGCAAGGAGGAGAGCTGACCGATGACCACTTCAGGCATGTACGTATACGGCATCGTCGACAGCTCCCACCCGCTTCCTCCCGGCGCCGTAGGAGTCGGCGATCCGCCGGCCCCGGTGCGGCTGCTGCCGGCCGGGGACCTCGCTGTCGTGGTCAGCGCGACCCACCCGGCGCTCAGGGCCCGGCGTCGCGACCTGATGGCACATCAGAACCTGCTCCTGGCCCTGGCCGAGGCCGGACCGGTGCTGCCCATGCGCTTTGGCATGGTGGCGCCGGACGAGGCCACGGTGCTGGCGGACGTCGCCGCGCGCCGAAGCGAGCACGCCGGGGTTCTGGAGCGGCTGGACGCTCGCATCGAGATGAACGTCAAGATCACGCCGGTCCAGGACAACCTGGCGGCGCTGATCCGCGAGGACCCGGTGGTGCGCAGGATCCGTGAGGAGACGCGCCGTCACCCCGGTTACGAAGCCAATGTCCGTCTGGGCGAGGCCGTAGCCGCAGGTCTGCGACGCAGGGCCGCGGCGGCAGCGGCCCGACTGCCGGTCGAATTCGCGGGGATCGCCGAGGGCATGCGCCCGGGACCGGACGTGGAGGGCTGTGTCCTGAACGCGTCGTTCCTCGTCCCCCGACGAGAGGAGGGGCGTTTCCGTCACGTCGCCGAACAGTTCGCCGCACGCCATCCGGACCGGCTGGATCTGCGGCTGACCGGACCTCTGCCGTGCTACAGCTTCGTAGCTCCGGAGCCCGTCCCGGCCAGGGCCTGACATGGGCCTGATTTCGGGTGTGCTGCTTCTTCCCCTGGCACCGGCACGCGGCGTGGTCTGGATCTCCGAACGGCTCATCGACGCGGCAGAGGCGGAGATGTACGACCCCGGGGTGATCCGGGAGCGGCTCGCTGCGCTGAGCCGCTCCCTGGACGACGGTGAAGTCGACCTCGCGCAGTTCGAACGCGAGGAGGAGCGGCTGCTGGACATTCTCGACAGGAAGTCGCCGAGACCTGGAGGCGGACCGTGACGGAACTGGACAGCTGGACCTCGGGGCCCCCGTCGCACGCGCCGTCCACAGCCAACCTGGCGGAGATTCTGGAACGGGTGCTGGACAAGGGCATCGTCATCGCCGGTGACATCAAGATCGACCTGCTGGACATCGAGCTGCTGACGATTCGCCTGCGGCTGTTCATCTCGTCCGTGGAGACAGCGAAGAAGGCGGGCATCGACTGGTGGGAGACCGATCCCGCCCTTTCCTCGCGCGCCGCGCACAACGCTCTGGCTGAGGAGAACCAGCGGCTGCGCGAGCGGATCGAGGCGCTGGAGGGCGATGACCCGGAGGAAGTCGGCGGCACCCAGGAGGCCGGCGGTAGAAGGGAGTTGCGTCGCCGATGACTGTGACACCGCATCGCGCACTCCGTTCGACCGGGAGCATCGGCGACATCGGCTCCTGCGCCACCTACGTGTTCGCCGTCTGCCGGGCGGACCACCCCGGTCAACTCGCCGCCTATGGGCATGCTGAGGGTGGGCCGTTGCGGCTTCTGGCAGTCGGCCCGCTGTGCGCCGTGGTCCAGGACGTGCCGGCGGCAGAGTTCTCCGAAGCCGCCCTGCGCGACCGGCTCGCCGACGCCTCCGAACTCGAACGCTGCGCGCGAACCCACCATGACGTCGTCACCGCGGCGGCCGCAGGCGGTCCCACGGTGCCGCTGCCGCTGGCCACGCTCTATCTCGGTGACGAGCGGGCCGACGCCGCACTCGGAGAGAACCAGGAACGCTTTCGCGTGGCGCTGGACCACATCGCCGGACGGGCCGAATGGGCGGTCAAGGTCTACCTCACCCAGTCTGACGCGGAGGCCCGGTCCGTACTGCCGGCCGCCCCCCAGACCCCCGCGCCCGATTCGCGGTCCGGGGCTCAACGGGTCTCGGGCCGCGATTACATGAACCGTCTGCGCAGCCGCCGAAACCTGCGCGAGGTACACCGGGAGAATGCCCTGGCCGCGTCCGAGCAGGTGGACAGAGTGGTGCGGGAGATGGCAGTAGATTCGGTCCGGCGTCGTCCACACGGCCCCGAGGTCACTGGCAAGGACCGGATCCAGGTCTTGAACGCGGCCTATCTGATCGCCGAGAACCGGAGCGGGGAACTGGCCGCAGCGATCGGACTCCTCCGCGACTCCGCGGATTTCAACGGCACCGAGATCGACGTCTCCGGGCCTTGGGCCCCCTACTCGTTCACGGACGGAGGAGATCTTGCACGGAACCAGTGACCCCGTCCCCTGGCAGGGCCCGGAAGCCACGGCCCCCATCGGTGTCCCCCTGGTCGATCTGCTCGACAGGGTGCTCGGTACCGGCGTCGTCATCAGCGGAGACCTGGTGATCGCCATCGCGGAGGTGCCACTGGTCCGCCTCTCTCTGCACGCCTTGCTGGCATCCGTCAGTGAACGGGTCCCCGCGCCGTGGGCCGATGGAGGGCCCCTGTGAACGACACCCGCGTGGACATCGATCCGCACAACGTCGGCCGCGACCTGGCCTCGCTGGTGCTGACCGTCGTGGAACTGCTCAGACAGCTGATGGAACGCCAGGCGATCCGCCGCTTCGACAGCGGAGAGCTGTCGGAGGAGCAGGAGGAAAGCGTGGGGACCACGCTGATGCTCCTCGACGAACGGATGACGGAACTCTGCGAGCAGCACGGGCTGCGCCGCGAGGACCTCAACCTGGACCTCGGCCCCCTCGGTACCCTGCTGTCCCACGAGATTCGTTGACGGCTCGCCATCCGGCCCGCGGGCTCTCGGCGGATATGGCGTCGGTGTGGGTCATCGGGCGGGCCTCCGGATGATCTGTGGCAGGTAATCGAAGCCGCCGAGAGCAAGAACCCCGAACGGTAGTGGGCGGGTGAACAGTTGACCGCGTTGTGGTCTCCGGTCTGCGCCCTGCGACGCAGCGGGGGAGCACATACACGGTGAGGCGAACGCCTCACCGCTCCGTATCAGGCCGGATCGAGCAGACCCCAGCAGGATGGATACGGGTGGACACGTCCGGTTCCTCGATATACCCGCAGGTGAGATGGGTCACTTGAATGGGTTCGAGTCCCACCCGCCCCACCGAGACGGATGCGGCAGGGCTGTTCCGGCCGCATCCGAGCACCCCGACCGGTTGAGACCGGAAGGGGCCGCTCCGGCGTTTGCGGGGTTGCCGGGGAGCGGTCGGCCGGGTCTTCGGCGGGGTGGTCGCTACCATCGCCTGTGACCGAAACGACCGGACAACCTGTACACCGCACGCGCATATTCGCCGACCTGACGCCGCTGCGTACGTCGGCCGACTACCGGCGGCTGTGGTTCGGGAACACGGTGTCCTGGATAGGGCAGGGCATGACGGCACTCGCCGTGTCGCTCCAGGTCTACGACATCACCGGGTCCGCCTTCTCGGTCGGGCTCATCGGGTTCTGTTCGCTCGTGCCGCTCGTCGTGTTCGGGCTGTACGGCGGGGCCGTCGCCGACACGGTCGACCGGCGCAGACTCGGGCTCTTCAGCGCCTCCGGGTCGTTCCTGCTGTCCGTGGGGCTGATGGCCGTGACGGTCGCCGGGGTGGAGCGGGTGGGGCTGCTGTACGCGGTCGTCGCCCTCCAGGCCGTCTGCTTCGCGCTCAACTCACCGGCCCGCACCTCGATGATCGCCCGGCTGCTCCCGGCCGAGCAACTGCCCGCCGCCAACGCGCTCAGCTCCATGACCAGCACGACCGGGGCGCTCGTCGGCCCGATGCTGGGCGGGCTGATCGTCGGCTGGTGGGGCTACCGGGCCGCGTACACCGTCGACGCCGTCACCTTCACCGCCTCCCTGTACGCGATGTGGCGGCTGCCCTCGATGCTCCCGGACCGGGGCGAGGAGGACGAAGGGGCCGTGAAGAAGCGGGCCTCCGTGCTGGACGGGCTGCGCTTCCTCGGGACCCGGCCCAATCTGCGGATGACGTTCTTCACCGACCTGTGCGCCATGGTGCTCGCCCACCCGCGGGCGCTGTTCCCGGTGGTCGCCGTGGTCTGGTACGGCGGTGACGCGAAGACCACCGGGCTGCTGGTCGCCGCTCCGGCGTTCGGGGCGCTGCTGGGCGGCGTGTTCTCCGGCTGGCTCGGGCGGATCAGGCGGCACGGGCTCGCGGTCGTGGTCGCCGTCGCCTGCTGGGGCTCCGGCATCGCCGTCTTCGGGCTGACCCGGCACCTCTGGCTCGGGCTGGTCCTCCTCGCGCTCGCCGGGTGCGCCGACACGATCTCCATGGTCTTCCGCAGCACCATGCTCCAGGCCGCGGTGCCGGACGAGATGCGCGGGCGGCTCCAGGGCGTCTTCATCGTCGTCGTGGCGGGCGGGCCGCGGCTCGGGGACTTCCTGGCCGGATCGGTCGCCGATCTGACCTCCCCGGCCGTGGCCGTCACCGGCGGCGGTGTCGCCTGCGTGGTCGCGGTCTCCCTGCTGGCGCTGCGGTGGCGCGGCTTCCTCCGCTACGACGCGCGGGACCCGCAGCCCTAGGGTGACCGGTACAGGGGGGTGCCTCTGTCTCCCTCGGTCAAGCGGGTGGGCAGTTTCGGTCCAGGGTCGAACTTCGACGTGGGACATGAGACTGTCCGGTCGTGTCGGAGATGACGAGTGGGTTGGAGACGGCTCTGGCCGGCGCCTCGTCTCCTTCGTGGCCGCGACGTGTTCGTGCCGGGCATGACCTCGCTTCCTTCGCTGATGTTCCTGAGGCTGCGGAAGCGTTGGTGGGTCTGTTGCTGGACGTCGGGGACACGGTGGTGATCCGGCGGACGGCGGAGGCCCTGGCCCGGGTGGGGACGGTGGCAGCCGTAAGGCTCATCGCTCTCGCGGTTGCCGAGGCCGACGACCACCGGGCCGACTGGATCCAGACCGGTGTGCATGACGCGCTCGTGGGAACGGACGGTTTGCCGGACATCGCAACGGTCTGCGGGCAGATTGCCGGGGACCCGGAAGCGGCTGTTCGTCGGGGTGCCGCGGAGGTCTCGGCGTGGGCGGACGACACGAGATCGCACCGGGTCGGGCAGGGGCCGGACCTCCCGGCAGCGTCTCCGACGGCACCCGTCGGGCCCGGGGACGCCCCCAGGTCGTGCCTTCGGCAGGAGGAGGGGGCGGGTCGGGGTGGAGGGTGAGGCGCGGAGGGGTGGAGGGTGAGGCGCGGAGGGCGTGGCCGTTACGCCCCGGTCACGCCGTCTCCTCCTCGCCCACGATCGAGCGCGCGATGCCCAGTTCGACCAGGTCCTGCGGGCGCAGCCGCAGCTGGTCGGCCGTCGCGCCGGTCTCGGCCGCCGGGCGCTTCAGGATCGCCGCCGCCAGTTCGGGGGCGATGACGGAGAAGTAACTGTCCGGTGTGACATGGGTGTTGTCCGGCGCCGCGAGGGCCAGCGCGCCACCCGAGCCGCCCTCGCCGATCACCAGGGTGGTCACCGGTACCCGGGCCGCCGCGATCGCCGCGAAGGTGTCGGCGATGGCCGCTCCCGCGCCCGCCCGTTCCGCTTCGGCGTCGTTCGCCGCTCCGGGGGTGTCGATCAGGGTGAGGACGGGGACGCCGAGCCGGTCCGCGAGCCGGATCACCCGGGCCGCCGTGCGGTACCCGGCCGGACGGGTCGGGGTGCCGCACTGGGCGACGTACGCGACCGGCCGGTCCTCGCGCAGCCCGAAGCCGCACAGCAGCCCCGCGTCCGTGCCGCCGCACCGGTCGCCGATGAGCGGCAGCAGATGGTCGAAGTAGTCCTCCAGATACGCCCCGGCGTGCGGGCGCCCCGCCGCGCGGGCCTGCTCCACGGCGTCCCGCCCGGTCTCCGGGAGACCGGTGGCCGCGAGCGCGCGCGGCACCGGCGCGGCGGGCAGGGCGTCGTGCGGCCCGAGCGCGAGCAGCCAGCGGGCCACCGTCCCGGCCAGCTCGCCCGGCGCGACGACCGCGTCGATCTGGCCCGCGGCCAGCTGACCCTCGGCGGTGTACGCGTACGGGTCCGCGTCGGCGGGCCGCACCCGGGACCCGGCGAACCCGACCTGCGCGCCCGGCAGTGCCAGCACCACATCGGCGCCCGCGCCCACCGTGGCCCAGCCGCCGCCGGTCGTGGGATCGCGCACCACCGCGATCTGCGGCAGTCCGGCGGCGCGCAGCCGGGCCGAGGCGCGGGCCACCCGCTGGAGCTGGGTCAGCGCGACCATGCCCTCCTGCATCCGGCTGCCGCCCGTCGCGACGAGGGCGACCAGCGGGATGCGCCGCTCCAGCGCCAGCGCGTACGCGGCCTCCAGCCGGTCCCCGGTGGACTGCCCCAACGAGCCGCCCAGGAAGCCGAACTCGAAGGAGACCAGCGCGCACGGCCGTCCGCCGACCGCACCGGTGCCGTAGACGACGGACTCCTCCTCGCCGGTACGCGCGGCGGCGCGGGCCCGTGCCTGCCCGTACCCGGACCAGGCGAGCGGCCCGTCGGCCGGGGCGGGGCGCTCGGGCGGACGGTGCTCGTCGAAGTCGGCGGTGACGGCGGCGAGGGCCTCGCGGGCCGTCATGCGGCTAGACATGGAGCGACCTCTTCATGATCTTGCCCAGGTCGTTGCGGGGCAGGGCGTCCAGATAGCGCACCGTGCGCGGGCGCTTGTGCGGGGCCAGCTGGGCGGCCACATGGTCCGCCAACTCCCGTTCCGACGGGGGTGATCCGGGGTCGGACGGCACCACCCAGGCGACGATCCGCTCGCCGAGGTCCGGGTCCGGTTCGCCGGTGACGGCGGCCTCGCGGACGCCCGGGTGCTCCAGCAGGGCGTTCTCGATCTCGCCCGCGCCGATCTTGTAGCCGCCGCTCTTGATCAGGTCGGTGCCCTTGCGGCCGACGATCCGGACATAGCCGTCCGGGTCCAGGGTGGCCATGTCGCCCGTACGGAACCAGCCGTCCTCGGTGTGCGCGGCGGACGTGGCGTCGGGGCGGTTGAGATAGCCGGTGAAGAGATTCGGGCCGCGGACCTGGATCTCGCCGATGGCCGCGGGGTCGTCGAGCACGGTGCCGTCCTCCTCGGTCAGCCGGAGTTCGACGCCGGGCAGTGGCGGGCCGACCGTGCCGGGGCGCGGTTCGCCGTCCGCCCGGACGCCCGTGTTCATCAGGGTCTCCGTCATGCCGTACCGCTCGATCACCCGGCGGCCGGTCGCGGCCGCGATCCGCTCGTGGTCATGGACCGGCAGCGCGGCCGAACCGGACACCAGCAGCCGGGCGTTGGCGAGCGCCCGCGCGAGGCCGTCGGACGAGGACGGGTCGGCAAGCGCTTCCGCCAGCCGGTGGTACATCGTCGGCACGCCGAACAGCATCGTGCCTCCCGCTGCCAGCTCCCGGGCCACGCCCTCGGTGGAGAACCTGCCGAGATGGCGTACCGAACCGCCACGGCGCAGCGGGCCGAGGACGCCCAGGATCAGACCGTGCACATGGAACAGGGGCAGGGCGTGTACGAGAACGTCGTCGGCGGTCCACTGCCAGGCGTCCTCCAGCGCGTCGAGCGAGGCGGCGATCGCCCGCCGGGGGAGGATCGCGCCCTTGGGCGGCCCCGTGGTGCCGGAGGTGTAGACGATCAGCGCGGGGGACTCGGGGGAGGGCTCGGGGAACGCGGAGCCGACCGGACCCGCCTCCGTGCTCACGTCCAGCCGCTCCAGTGCGGCCAGCGCGGGCGGCAGTACGTCGGCGGCCGAGGCCAGCACCATCGAGGGCGCGCTGTCGGCGACGATATGCGTCAGCTCCCGTTCGCCCGTCTTCGGGTTCAGCGGTACCGCGGGCACCCCCGCCCGCAGCGCGGCCACCACCGCGACCACGGTCCGCGCGGTGGGCGTGGCCCATACCGCGACCCGGCCCGCGCCGGTGATCCGGCCCGCGAGCGCGTCGGCGGCGGCGCTCAACTGTGCGTAGGACAGGGAGACTTCGTCGAACCGGACGGCTTCGCGTGCGGCGTGCGGGCCGGACGCGTCCTGGAGTGCGGGAAGAAGTGACATCACCCTGCGAACCCTAAGGGCTGTCCGGTCGTCCCCGGCGGGCGCGCGACGACAGCCACGGCGCCGTGCCACGTGGCCGAAACGCCCGACTGCGTTCAGTGGGCGGGCCGCGGGCGGCGGGAGGGCCCCGGATCGTCGAAGCGCTTCCGTCCGCCGGGCCGCCCTCGGAGTCGATCTCGGGCCGCCCTCAGGGCTGGTCTCGGGCCGTACCCCTGGTACGGCAACCCCGGCACGTACGGCAGCTGGCGCCACTGGCAGCAGGGCGGTCGGACCCCGCCGGAGGGCATCGGCGCCGACCTCTACCCGAAGCTCGGCCCGTACGACTCCGGTGATGTCGCCGGGGCCGTCGAGCAGCACATGAAGTGGATCGAGCAGTCGGGCGCCGGTGTCCTCGTCTACAGCTGGTGGGGACAGGGGGGTTACGAGGACTCGCTCGCCGGGCGGGTACTGGACGCCGCGGCCCGCCACGGGATCGAGGTCGCCTGGCACATCGAGCCGTACAGCGGCCGGACGGCGGCCTCCGTGGTCGACGACATCGCCTATCTGAACGGGAAGTACGGCAGCCATCCCGCCTACTACCGGGACGCCGCGCACGGGAACCGCCCGGCGTTCTACGTCTTCGAGAGCCTGAAGATCCAGGACTGGTCGGCCCTGGACGCCGTCCGCGACAGCGCCGTCGTCCTCGCCCAGACCACCGACACCACCAAGGTCGCCCACTTCGGGGGGATCTACACCTACGACGGCATCGCCGGTGCCACCGCCCCCGGCTGGAAGCAGGCGGGGGACTACGCCAAGGCCAACGGCCTGGTCTGGGCGCCCTCGGTGGCACCCGGATACATCGACGACCGTGCCGTGCCCGGCAACACCACACCCACGCTGGGCCGGAAGAACGGTGCCTCCTACGACCTGGAGTGGAGCAACGCGCTCGACCCGGCCATCGGCGGATCGCCCACCTGGGTCTCCGTCACCTCCTTCAACGAATGGCACGAGGGCAGCTCGATCGAACCGGCGTCGGGCACCCCGCCCGCCGGACACGGCTACCAGACCTTCGACGGCGCGTACGGAAAGACCGGGGCAGCCGCCGAGACGGCCTACCTGGACCGGACGGCCTACTGGGTGAAGCAGTTCACCCAGCGGCGCGCGGCGGCTCCCGCCACACGCTGACCGCCCCACGACGAACGGCGGCGTCCCGGCGGGGACGCCGCCGTTCTCCGCTCGCACGGCCGCGGCCTCAGCCGTCGCGCTTGATGTTCCGCATCCGGCCGTACGCGTACACACTGCCGGCCAGCGCCAGATCGGACAGCAGCATGAATCCGATCGAGTACGAATCCTTGGCGGTGAAGATCGCGCCCATGACCAGCGGCGGTACGAAGCCGCCGAGGCCGCCCATCGCGCCGACGATGCCGGTCACGCTGCCCACCTTCGGCTGGGGCGTCACCTGCGAGACCAGGGCGAAGACACTGCCGCTCGACGTGCCGAGCCCGGCCGCCATGACGAGCAGCGCGATCGTGCCGACCGGCATCAGATCCGGGTCGAACGCCTGGACGATCGCCATCAGTGCGGCGACCAGCAGCGCCACCGAGGTGACCAGTGCCGGGTGGATCCGGTCCGAGAGCCAGCCGCCGATCGGCCGGAAGACGACCGTGACGAGTGCGAACCCTGCCGCCTTGGTGCCGGCCTCGGTCGGCGACATGTCGTACCAGGTCTTCAGATACGTCGGCAGATACACCCCGAAGGCCACGATGCCGCCGAAGCCGATCGCGTACAGCGCCGACAGCTCCCAGGTGACCCGCAGCCGCCCGGCCTCGCCGAGCCGGTGGGCCAGTGTGTCGGTCGGGATCTGCCGGTCGGGCCGGTCGCTGACCAGGACGGCGGCGAGAATCGCGTACACCGCCAGTGCCGCCGCGACGACCAGGAACGGCAGGTTGTCCCCGTGCTCGGCGATGCGCGGAGTGAAGTAGCCCGACAGTGCCACGCCGCCCATGCCCATGCCGAACACACCGAGCGCCAGGCCCCGGTCGGCGGGCGGGAACCACGAGTTGACCAGCGGAATGCCGATCGCGAACGTGGTGCCGCCGAGCCCCAGCAGAAAGCCGACGGCGAGCATCGCCCCGTACGAGTTCTTCGCCGGGATCAGCAGCAGCACGGGCACGATCGTGAGCGCCGAGATGACCGGGAACATCAGCTTGGCGCCGTACTTGTCGGTGAGCGCACCCACCGGGATACGCCCGAGCGAACCGACGATCACCGGCACGGCCACCAGGAACGACTGCTGGAACGAGCTGAGCCCGAGCCGTTCCTTGTAGTCACCGGACATCGGCGCGATCAGGTTCCACGCCCAGAAGGTCAGCGCGAAACCGATCGTGGCCACGGCCAGATTGCGGTACGCGGCCGAGGACTGCCGGCCGGCCGGTGCGGGGGACTGCTTGACGGCTGTATCCACGGGTCAAGTGAAGGGCGCGGGGGCGCGCGGGGCCCGCTGGGTTGCTCCATGCGGGGCGCACACCGCACCGGACACCCCAATGGCCCCACGACCGCCGCCGTTTCGGACCCGTGCCCGCCCCCGCCCCCACGGGCCCCGGGCGCCCCGACGGCTCCACGAGCCCCGCCGCCGATCGGCGCGGGCTGCGAGAATCGCGGCATGGACCGGCTGGACAGGGAAATCCTCGGCATTCTCCAGGAAGACGCGCGGATCTCGTACCGCGATCTGGGCGTACGCGTCGGGCTCAGCGCCAACGCCGCGGGCGACCGGGTACGCCGTATGCGCCGCGACGGAGTCATCCGCGGCTTCACCGTCATCGTCGACCCGGCCGCCGACACCCGCTCCGGCCTGGTCGTCTTCATCGACGTGAGCCTGCGCCTCGACACGACGAACGAGGAGTTCGAGCGCTCCGTGCTGATGCTGCCCGGCATCACCGAGGTGGTGCATGTGACGGGCGGGCACGACTACCTCGTACGCGCCACGGCCGCCGACCCCGGCTCCCTGGACACGCTGCTGCGGCGGCTCAAACGGGACGCGGGCGTGGCGCACTCCAACACCAGGATCGCGCTGAGAGCGGCCCCGTCCCACTAGCCGTCCCGCACTGCCCGGACGCCGTTGTCGCGGCAGCAGTCCCGGCACCCGCCCCCGACCGTCCCGGCGCCCGGCCTCGACCGGTGTGGCACCCGGCCCCCGACCGTCCGGGCAGCCGCCCCCGACCGTCCCGGCACCCGGCCCGCACAGCTCCGGCACCCCCCGCCCCCGCACCGCCGGGTCTCAGAGCGGCGCCTGCCAGGTCACCGTCGTCGACCGGTTGCCGTCCTCGTCGCGCCCGTCGTCCGCGACCACCAGCCGCACCGCGCTCCGCCCGTCGGGCAGCCGGGCCGTCGCGTCCACCTCCACCTCGATGGCCGACACTCCGGCCCTGCGGTGCGCGGCGGCCAGCGCACCGCGCAGGGCGGTCAGCAGCTCCTGGTCCGCCGGTTCGCGCACGAGCGCGTCCACCGCCCCCGTGAAGTGCACCGAGGGCTGGAAGCCGAGGACGGCCGCCGCTCCACCGGTCTCCCGCAGCACCCGGCCGCGGAAGGTGGCGGGGACCTCCGCGGGCGGCTGCTGGAGGGCGAAGATCGTCGTGCGGACCTCCTGAATGGTGGAGTCCAGCTCGTCCACGGCCTTGCCGAGCAGCTCGTCGGTCTCCCCGGAGGCGGCCCGGCGGCGGGTCGACTCCAGCATCATCTCGGTCGCGAAGAGCCGCTGGACGACCAGATCGTGCAGATCCCGGGCGATCCGGTCGCGGTCCTCGTACACCGCGAGCTGCTCCCGGTTGTGCTGGGCGTCCGCCATCACCAGCGCCAGCGCCGCCTGCGAGGCGAACTGCGAGGCCAGCAGCCGGTCCACGGCCGTGTACGGGTGCTCGCCGCGCCGCCGGGGCAGCGCCAGTGTGCCGATGAGCCGGCCGCCGCTCTGCAACGGCAGCATCATGCTCGGCCCGAACCGGGACCGTACCTCGGTGGTCATCCGGGGATCGGTCGCCGAGTCGGCGATGAAGACCGGCTCGCCGCCCAGCAGCTGCACCAGGACGGGGGAGCCGGGCTCGATGGTCGTCCCCACGATGCCCGCCGGGTCGTCCAGCGTGGAGGCGGCCACGATCTCCATCCCGCCCTCGTCGGTCGGCTGGAGGATCACCCCGGCAGACGCGCCGGCGAGCACCCTGGCCCGTTCGGCGACGGTCATCAGGGCGTCGGAGGCGTTCGTGCCGGTCAGCAGGGCCGTGGTGACGGCGGCGGCCCCCTCGATCCAGCGTTCCCGCTGCCGGGCGGTCTCGTAGAGCCGGGCGTTGCCGATCGCGATCCCGGCCTGGGTGGCGAGGACCCGCAGCAGCGCCATGTCCGTGTCGGTGAAGTGCCCGGAGCGCTTCTCGGCGAGATAGAGGTTGCCGAACACCTGGGAGTGCACCCGGATCGGCGCGCCGAGGAAGGAGCGCATCGGGGGGTGTCCCGGCGGCAGTCCCGCCGCCCGCGGGTTGGTGGTCAGGTCGTCGGAACGCAGGGGCTGCGGGTCCTCGATCAGAACGCCGAGGATGCCCGACCGGCCGTCCGGGAAGCCCTCGATGTGCTGCCGTTCCTCGTCGCTCATCCCGGCGGTGTACAGCTCGGTGATCCGGCCCTCTTCGGGGTCCAGGATGCCGAGTGCCCCGTAGCGCGCCTCGGTCAGCGCGGTGGCGGTCTCCGCGATCTGCTGGAGCGTGGTGCGCAGTTCGAGATCGCTGCCGACGCTGAGGACCGCCTCCAGCAGCATCGGGAGCCGGGGCTTCGCCGACCGCCGTGTGGCTGTTCCGCCGCCCGCTCCGGCCGCGCCGTGCTCTTCGGCGGTGTCCGCCGCTCCGGCCGGTCCGTGCTCTTCGGTCATGCGCATCGCCCCCTGGGCCGTTCAGCCCGCCAGCGGGTTGAGGACCAGCGGCTGGATCTTGCCGTCCAGCATGGCTCCCAGACCGAGCACGGAGCAGACGTCCGGCCGTTCGGCGATGTGCACCGGCATTCCGGTCGCGTCGCGCAGCATCTGGTCCAGGCCGGGCAGCAGTGCGCTGCCGCCCACCATCATGATCCCCCGGTCCGCGAGGTCGGCCACCAGGTCGGGCGGGCAGTCGCGGAGCACCTTGCCCAGGCCGTCGAGCACCGCGGTGAGCGGGGTGTGGATGGCCTGCCGCACGGCGGCGGTGTCCACCTGCACGGAGCGGGCCAGGCCGGTGGCCACGTCACGGCCGTGGATCTCGGTCAGGGCGGGGCCCCCGGGGGTGAGGCCGTTCCCGCTGAGCGCAAGCTGCAAGGGGCGCACGGACTGGCTCGGCAGCATCAACTCGTGGTGCTGGCGCAGATGCTGGATCACCGCGTGGTCGATGGCGTCGCCGCCGATCGGGATCCGGACGGCGGTCACGATCGAGCCGAGCGAGAGCACCGCGATCTGCGTGGTGGCGGCCCCGCACACCATGATCATGGTGGCGGTCGGCTGCTCGACCGGCAGTCCGCAGCCGACGGCCGCCGCGATCAGGGTGTCGACCAGTTCCACCCGCCGGGCGCCGAGCCCGACCAGGGTCTCCACGGCGGCGCGCTGGGCCAGCGGATCGCTGTCGTGCGGGGTGCAGGCGGCGGCGCGCAGCCGGGGCTTGCGGCGCAGCTGGCGGCGGAGCTTCTCGCCGAGCAGATGGCGCAGCATGCGCTGGGCCATCTCGATGTCGACGACGGTGCCGCCGGAGACGGGGCGGACCACCCGGATGTACGCGGGTGTGCGGCCGGTCATCTGCTCGGCGAGCGCGCCGACGGCGATGAGCGATCCGGTTCGGGTGTTGACTGCGGCGACGCTCGGCTCGTCGACGACGAGGCCGAGCCCTTTGACGTACACACGGGTCCTCGCGGCCCCGAGATCGACGGCGACATGGCAACGGCGCAACTGCTCAAGGCTGACGGTCACGGCAGGTTCTCCCGAGAGCGTTGATGTGGGGCACCGGCGGCAGCCGGTTCTCTTCGCATCGTGACGCGCCGGGAGCCCCGGCGCGCGCTGGGATGAGCCGTAAGAGGGAACGGAGCTGACGGATCGCCAAGTGAGCGCCGTGTGCGCGCCGGGCGGGCGGCGGGCCGGAGCGGCGGGCCGGTGCCTGGTCAGCCGGGCCGGCCGGGGAGCACCCGCTGGAACAGCCCCCAGGTGAACTCGGCGACGAAGGGCCGTCCGCTCTCCGGGTCGGTGATCGCGAGCGCCCATCGGGTCGGCGCGCTGCCCTCCATCGGCCGGGCCGGGGCGAACGCCCGCGCGACCTCGTCCACGGTGCACGACCACGGGAGCAGGTCCGCGGCGGTACGCAGTTCGGGGCCTGCCGTCGCCGGGGCGCGCACCAGCCACTCGTTCCATACGGCTCCGCCCGGCGCGGCCATCACCTCGAACCGCAGACCGGGCCAGAGCGGCACCGGCCACAGCAGCGCCTCGCACTCCAGGTCGCCGACCTTCCGGGGCAGGGTCAGCTCGGGCTCGCCGAGCACGGAGCGGTAGCGGCGCAGGGCCCCCTTGGACGCGCCGCCCCGGGGAGCGCGCACCATGGCCTGCCAGTGGCGGTTCGCCTCGCGCATATCGGCGAGCGAGGCGCTCAGTTCCTGTCGGGCCTCCTCGACCAGATCGGGCTGGTGGTCGGCCATCCGGCGCAGCAGGACGAGCTGGAACTGGAGGGGCCCGAACGGGGCGGGAGCGGTCATGCCGCCCATCCTCCCGTGTGCCGGACGTGCCGGACCGGCACGCGGGGGAAACTGGGCGGAGGGCCGTGCGCTCCGGGCCCGTACCGCCATGCGATAACCCCGGAGGGCCGTGCGCTCCGGGCCGTACTGCCATGCGATGGCCGGATCGCGGGATCGCCCTACAGGTCCTCGCCCAGCATCCGGCGCAGGAGGTCCCGCAGTACCGTGCGCTCCGCGTCGGAGAGGCCGGCCAGCGGCTCCCGGGCGAAGTGCAGAGAATCGCGCAGCTCCCGGGCCGTGCGGGCGCCCTTCTCCGTCGGAGCCGCCAGCTTCACCCGGCGGTCGGCCGGGTCGGGCCTGCGCTCCACCAGCTCCCGGGACTCCAGCCGGTCGACGATCCCCGTCACGTTCGACGGCTCGCACTTCAGTTTCTGGGCGATCTTCCGCATGGGCATCGGCTCCAGGGAGAGCAGCCCGAGCACCCGCGCCTGCGCCCCGGTGAGCGAGTGCGTTGCCGCGGCGCGGTCGTACTCCTCGTAGTAGCGCGCCACGACGGTGCCGATGAGCTCGACGACCTCAAGGGTCAGGGGGTCTGTACGGGTGGCCATGATGCCCAGCGTACCCATTTACTTGACAATATGAAATATTCAGGAGCATGGTTGTTTCACGTCATGAAGCTTTTTTGCCCGGCGGGAGCCCCCCGTTTGTGAGGCACTTCCGTACGACATAGAGGAGACCCCGAGCCCATGTCTGCAGCCCTTCCCACGTCCAGCCGTGAATGGCACCTCGTCGCGCGCCCGCACGGCTGGCCCAAGGCCGAGGACTTCGCGCTGCGTGAGGTCTCGGTCGTCGCCCCGGCCGAGGGCCGCGTCCTCGTCCGCAACAAGTACTTCTCGGTCGACCCGTACATGCGCGGCCGGATGAACGACGTGAAGTCGTACACCCCGCCCTTCAAGCTCGACCACCCCATGGACGGCGGCGCGGTCGGCGAGGTCATCGCCTCGAACGCCGACGGCATCGCCGTCGGCGACCACGTCCTGCACGGCCTCGGCTGGCGCGAGTACGCCGACGTGCCCGCCCAGCACGCCGTGAAGGTCGACCCGGACCTGGCCCCGCTCTCCGCCTACCTCGGCGTGCTCGGCATGACCGGTATGACCGCCTACGCGGGCCTGTTCGAGGTCGCCTCCTTCAAGGAGGGCGACACCGTCTTCGTCTCCGGCGCCGCAGGTGCGGTGGGCAGCCAGGTCGGCCAGCTGGCGCGGCTCAAGGGCGCCTCGCGCGTCATCGGCTCGGCGGGCTCCGACGAGAAGGTCAGGCTCCTCGTCGAGGAGTACGGCTTCGACGCCGCGTTCAACTACAAGAGCGGCCCGGTCCGGGACCAGCTCCAGGCCGCCGCCCCCGACGGCATCGACGTCTACTTCGACAACGTCGGCGGCGAGCACCTGGAAGCCGCGCTCGCCTCGTTCAATGTGCACGGCCGCGCCACCATCTGCGGAATGATCGCCCAGTACAACGAGACCGAGCCGGTCCCCGGCCCGCGCAACATGGCGCTGATCATCGGCAAGCGGCTGCGTCTCCAGGGCATGCTCGTCAACGATCACGCCGCGCTCCAGCCCCAGTTCGTCAAGGAGGTCGCCGGCTGGCTGGCCTCGGGCGAGCTGAAGTACGACGAGACCGTCGTCGAGGGCATCGAGCACGGCTTCGACGCCTTCCTCGGCCTGCTGCGCGGCGAGAACACCGGCAAGATGATCGTTTCCCTCGCCTGACCGCCACCCGGCCCGCTCGGCACACCCGTTAGTCTCATCCCAGGCCGTCGCGATCGTGGGCGCGAGTCGCGGCGCATCAGCAGGAGGAATCCTCAGCATGACCATCCAGAACATCGCCGTCGTCTACACCGCCGTCGCCACCGCGGAGAACGGCCGGGACGGCCGCGTCTCCTCCGACGACGGCAACCTCGACGTCATAGTCAACCCTCCGAAGGCCATGGGCGGCAGCGGCAGCGGCACCAACCCGGAGCAGCTCTTCGCGGCCGGATACAGCGCCTGCTTCCAGGGCGCACTGGGCGTCGTCGCCCGCCAGGAGAAGGCCGACATCTCCGGCTCGACCGTGACCGCGTCGGTCGGCATCGGCAAGAACGAGGCCGGTGGCTTCGGCCTGGAGGTCGCGATCAGCGCCTCCATCCCGAACGTCGACAAGGCCACCGCCCAGTCGCTCATCGAGAAGGCCCACCAGGTCTGCCCGTACTCGAACGCGACCCGCGGCAACATCAAGGTCGAGCTGTCGGTCGCCTGACCCGACCTGACCTGACCCGATCGCTCGCGCGAGGGCCGCATCCCCGTCACCGGGGGTGCGGCCCTCGCCCGTGGCCGGGCGCAAGTACCCTGACGCCCATGAGTGATCTCGGGGCGGGCTTCGGCTACTTGATGAAGGGGCAGCGCTGGGCTGTCCGGCACGGACGATGGTTCGGGTTCGGGCTGCTGCCCGGACTCGTCACCCTGATCGTGTACGCGGGCGCGCTGATCGGACTCGGTTACGGAGCCGACGACTTCGTCGCCTGGGCCACCCCGTTCGCCGACGACTGGTCCTCACCCTGGCTGGGCCTGCTGCGCAACACCCTCGTCGTCCTCGTCTTCGTCTTCGGCCTGTTCCTGGCGGTCATCACCTTCACCGCCGTGACCCTGCTGGTCGGCCAGCCGTTCTACGAGTCGCTCTCCGAGGAGGTCGACCGCAGCGAGGGCGGCGAGGTGCCCGAGTCGGGTCTGCCGCTCTGGCGCGAACTGTGGATCTCCGCCCGCGACTCCCTCCGCGTCCTGCTGCGCGTCGCCCTGTACGGAATCATCCTCTTCGCCCTCGGATTCATCCCGGTCCTCGGACAGACCGTCGTCCCCGCCATCGGCTTCTGCGTCTCCGGCTACTTCCTGTCCGAGGAACTCACCGCTGTGGCACTCCAGCGCCGTGGCATGGTGCTGAAGGACCGGCTGACCCTGCTGCGCGGACGCCGGATGCTGGTGCTCGGCTTCGGCGTTCCGCTGACGCTCGCGTTCCTGGTCCCGTTCGTCGCCGTGTTCCTGATGCCGGGCGCCGTCGCCGGAGCCACCCTGATGGTCCGTGACCTGGTCGTGCCCGAAGGCGCCGTTGGGGCCGCCGGGAGCGCCGGGAGCTGTGCGGCGAACGCTGCCCCGGCGACGGCCCCGGCGCCCCACCCGTACCCGGTCGACGGCGCCTGAGCGCGGCTCGCGCCCCGGGGGCCGGGGGCCGGGAGCCGGTCAGGCGCTGTGGACCTCCAGCGCCGTGCGGACCGCCGACTCCAGCGCCCCCTCGATCCAGGCGGGCTTGATCGAGGTGTGGCAGCCCGCGAAGTGCAACGGACCCTCGGGCGTGCGGACATCGGGGAACAGCTCGGTGTGCTGGCCGGGCAGGAGGACGGACGCCTCGCCGTACGCGTACGGGTCACGCATCCATGACTGGGTGCGGCCGACGCCCGTGTAGAAGACCTCGATGCGCTGCCCGTAGACCTCCTGCATCCCGGCCAGGGCGCGCGGGTAGCGCTCGTCGTCCTCCAGCGAGTCCCACTTCAGGGCGTCGTCGGCCCAGCTGTAGGAGGCGAGGACGACGCCGCCGGGGCTGCCGCCGACCGGGTAGGAGGGCTGGAACATGAAGCGGTTGGGGTTGTCCGTCACCGAGCCGCCGCCGAAGACATGGGCCGCCTCGGGCTGGTTGCGGGCGGTGGCCCGGCAGGCGGCGTAGTGCGCCCGCTGGCCGTCCGGGACATGGCCGGGCGGTACGGCGGGGTGGGCACCGAGCAGCGAACCGTCGGCGGGCGCCCGGCCGAGCCGGTAGGCGTCGTACAGTCCCGGGCGGACCCGGTCGAGCTGCTCCTTCCAGTCCTTCTCCTCGAACTCCCACCAGCGCAGGTTGAATTCGAGGAGGACCTTGGTCGCCGCGTCGTAATGGATCTCGGTGACCGCGCGGCGCTTGCCGTACGACATCGCGGGCTGGACCGGGATGTGGCGCAGCCCGGAGAACGGCACGGTGACGATCGCCCGGTCACCGGTGAACGTCTCACGCTCGACCGCCCCGCCGCGCCCTTCTGAGACCGTCTCGACACTGACCCCGTCCGCCCCGTGGCTGATCCGGGTGACCCGGCGGTCCAGCCGCACCAGGTCCTTGACCCGTCCGTACATGGCGTCGACCAGGGTGGCGCTGCCGGCGGGCAGTTCGAAGAACGCGGTGCCCGGGCTGATCAGCGAGGCCCCGATGAAGCTGTGCACAAAGGCGAGATGGAGTCGCGAGGTCATGTTCTCGACCGTGCCGATGAGGTCGACCGTGCGCACGTCGAGCTTGGCGGCCTCGGTCAGGAAGCGGTACATCGACCAGTGCCCGTACTCCTGGATCACCTCCGCCCAGCCCTTGACGAGGTCGGCCCCCTCCTTGCCGTCGATCTTCTTCCGTACGGGGGCGAAGGCGTCCCGCACGATCTGGGACGCGGGCGTGTTCTCGTACTTCGCGGGCACACCGAAGGAGCGGTTGACCGCCCGGGGCTTCTTCGCGTAGTCGGCGCGCCGGACCCGGACGCCGTTGACATGGATCCAGGTGCGGTTGGCCGCCCGGCCGCCGCCGTCCACATCGACGAGGTGGAAGCGGCGGCGCTTCAGGTCGAAACTGTCGATCAGCCCGGTGACCAGCGGGTGGCTGTCCGGGATACGCATCGCCCCGGCCTCGGCGTACTGCTTCGGGTCCGCGAAGGGCGCCGCGGACTTCTCGTGGCCGCCGGACCGGAAGGTCTTGATCCGGCCGCCGACCCGGTTGCCGTTGGCCTCGATGACGGTGACGGTGTGCCCGGCGGAGCGCAGCAGATGGGCCGCGGTCAGCCCGGCCGGTCCGGCACCGATGATCAGGACCTTCTTGGGGGTGCCGCCGGACCGGGGCAGGCCCGCGCCCAGCAGCACCTCCCGGTAGCGGGGCACCAGCGGCTTGTCGTTCTCGTCCCGCACCAGGATGGCGCGGGCCACGGTGAGGCAGGTGTTCCAGTCGGACCCGGACACCGCGGCGGTGACGGTACCGGCCGGGGCCGCACCGGCGGGCGAGGCGCCTGCGGCGGTCGCGGCCAGAGCGGCGGCACCGGCGGCCGCTCCGGCGACCACCTGACGCCGAGAGGGCTGCTCCGGCGAGGAGTTGGCGGAAGAAGAGTCGGAAGTGGAGTAATCCATCGAGGAGTTAGGCATAACGATCACCCTGAGGCCCGCGCGGGGCGGCGATGGACAAAATACGCCTCAGCCGCCGTAAATCACCCGCAGGGGACCGTTGTCGATCTTTCTTGCTATGGCGTCATTCCTGGTCAACCCGCGTGTCGGGGGTCGGTGAAGGGTCCTGTCGCAGCAGCCGCAGGAAATCCTGGAAGGCACCCGGCATGTCCACCGACTCCGGGTCCAGCAGCCACTGGTACGGCAAGCCGTCCAGTACCGCCACCAACAGCACCGCCGCCTGCTCCGGGCTCTGTCCGCCCGGCAGCCGGTCGCCGCACTCGGTCCGGAGCATCGCCGCCATCCGGGGCCGGACCTGTGTGCAGCGCCGGGTGAAGAACTCCCGCGCCGGGTGGTCCTCCGTGACGCTCTCGCCGAGCGGCGCCGAGAAGGTCTGGACGATGCCGGGGCGCATCGCGTTGTCCTCCACCAGCGAGCCCAGCAGCTCCGGCCGCCAGGAGCCGTCGCCCGGTGCGCCGCCGGTGTCCCAGCCCGGAGGCGCCCCGGGAGGCCGTCAGCCGCAGCGGGAATCCGTACACCCTCGGCGCACCGGCCTCCCGTGCGCCGTCAACGTACCGAGAACCCGTACACGGTGCTCGACAGGAACTCCTCGCCCGGCCGGAGCACCGTGCTCGGGAACTCCGGCCGGTTCGGGGAGTCCGGGAAGTGCTGGGTCTCCAGCGCGATCCCGGCGCACGGTCCGTACGGCGACCCGTCGAAGTGGTCGGCGGTGTACAGCTGAAGCCCCGGCTCCGTCGTGCGCACCGTCAGCACCCGCCCCGACCAGGCGTCGTACAGCTCCGCGGCGACGGCGTCCCCGGCGGGAGCGTCCAGCACGAAGTTGTGGTCGTACCCCGCGCCCACCACCCTCGTCCCGCGGAAGTCGCACCGGGTCCCCGCCACCGGCACCGACCCACCCGTCGGCAGCGACTCGCCGTCCACCGGGGTGATCCGCCCGGCCGCGATCCACAACTGCTGCCCGAGCGCGCTGCCGCTGTCGGCGCCCGCCAGGTTCCAGTACGTGTGGTTCGTCGGATTCAGCACCGTCGGCGCGTCCGTCGTCGCCCGGTACCCGATCCGCAGCGCCCCGCCCGCGTCCAGGCTGTACGTCACCGAGAACGCGAGCCGCCCGGGAAAGCCCTCCTCGCCGTCCTGCGCGACCAGCGAGAGACGGACCCCGTCCGGGACCTCCCGCGCCTGCCACACCCGCTTGTCGAAGCCGCGCGTCCCGCCGTGCACATGGTTGCGGCCCTCGTTGCGCGTCACCCGGTGCCCGGTGCCGTCCAGGACGAACCCGGCGCCCGCGATCCGGTTCGCGTACCGCCCGACCACCGCCCCGAAATACGGACCCGGGTACTTCTCGTAGCCCGCGACGTCCGGCAGCCCCAGCGCCACCCCGGTCCGCGTGCCGTCCCGTGCCGGTACCTCGACCGACTGCACGATCGCACCGTAGGTCAGCACCCGCACCAGCGTCCCGTCCCGCTCCAGGGTCCAGCGCTGGACACCGGTGCCGTCCGCGAGAGTGCCGAAATCTTCCGTACGTATGGCCGTGGGCCCGCCCGTCGTCATGATTGCGGACCCTACGCCGGGGGCCGCTCCGCCGTAACGTTGCGGTACGCGATCTCCGCCAGCCTGGCCTGTCCGTCGCGCCCCGGATGGAACCAGTCCCACCGGCTGAGCTGCGTACCGGTGAACCGGTAGTCGAAGACCGCCCCGCCGTCGTACCGACAGCGCCGGTCCTTCGCGCACACCTCGCGCAGCACCTCGTTGTACGCGACCACCCGGTCCTGCACCGCGTCCCGCCGGGCCACGGCCGCCGGGCCCATGTCGTCCGCGTCGCCCAGCATCGACTTGCAGATCCCGAGCTTCCAGATCTGCTTGCCCAGCTCGTTCTCGCGCCCCGTGGACCAGAGCCGCTTCAGATCCGGCACGCTCGACACATAAACCTGCGCCTTCGGGGCCGTACCGCGCAGCTGACGCATCGACGCCTCGAACGAGGCCCGGAAGTCCGCCACCGGCGTCATGATCGCGACCGATTCCCGGCAGGCGTCATTGGCGCCGATCATCACCGTCACCAGCTCCGGCTTCTCCTTCGCCGCCAGCGCCATCTGCTCCGGCAACTGGGCTATCCGGGCCCCCGACACGGCGTGGTTCCAGCTGCGCGCGGCCACGTCCGTCGTGCCGAGCAGCCGCACCGCGAGGCTGCGCACCTCGCCGTCCGTACCGGTCGCCCAGGACACCTCGGGGCAGTCGGTCAGCACCGAACAGGCGTCGAACCCCCGGGTGATGGAGTCCCCGACGGCCGCGACCGAGGACGGACTGCGGTCCCAGTCGGGGGTGGGGGAGGGGGACGGAGAGGCGCCGCGCGACGACCCCGACGCGCTGCGGGCGGTCTCATTCGGCCCATTGGTGCAGCCCGCCAGCGCGACGGCGGCGCCGAGAAACGAAACCGCTGTCAGCACGGCGACAGCGGTACGCGAATGAGGGCGTCCCGCACGCTCCGACATCCCTGATCCCTCCGGTCATTCACTGGTTTATGCCTCTGGTAATGCCCCCGGCAAGCCCCGCCGCCCCAGGTCACGGGCGTGCGCGCCCCGCAGGGTGAAAGCTGGACGAATGATGGGCCCGGGACCGACGGTACGTCACACGCCCGACCCCGGGGCACGGTAGTTTCTCCTCGTCGAACCAGTGGCGCCTCGCCCACCCGCGTATACGTGGGGGGCTTCGGCACATTACTTCACGTCACATACTGTCCCTTTTCAGGAGATTAACTCCCGATGCTGTTTACTGATGACAACCTCGGGAACTGGCCGAAAAGAGACGGTACGAGCGCGAGGCCGCTGGGGAAGGCGTACCTCGTCCCACACTGGAGGTCCCGGTGACGACACGTGGAGTCCTGTACGTTCACTCCGCACCGCGCGCGCTGTGCCCACATGTCGAATGGGCGGTAGCGGGTGTCCTCGGTGTGCGGGTTCAGCTGGACTGGATCAGACAGCCGGCCGCTCCCGGCACCTGGCGGTCCGAGTTTTCCTGGAAGGGCAGGCCCGGCACCGCCTCACAGCTCGCCTCGGCGCTCCGGGGCTGGGATCTGCTGCGCTTCGAGGTCACCGCCGAGCCCTGCCCCACCGCCGAGGGTGAGCGCTACAGCTCCACCCCCGAGCTGGGGATCTTCCACGCCGTCACCGGGATGCACGGCGACATCCTGATCCCCGAGGACCGGCTGCGGGCCGCGCTGGCCCGCTCCGTGCGCGGCGAGAGCGACCTGGAGGCGGAGATCGCCAAGCTGCTCGGCAAGCCGTGGGACGACGAACTGGAGTCCTTCCGGCACGCGGGCGAGGGCGCGCCGGTCCGCTGGCTGCACCAGGTGGTGTGAGAACGGCCCCTGATGGGGGGAAAACGGCTTCTGGTACGGCTGTGGCCCGCCTCCCCCGAACCGGGGAGGCGGGCCACAGCCGTACCAGGACCTGCGTCAGACCGAGCGGAACGCCAGCACCACGTTGTGGCCGCCGAAACCGAACGAGTTGTTGATCGCGGCGATCGGCCCCTCGGGCAGCGGACGCGGCTTGTCGCGGACGACGTCCGCCTCCACCGCGTCGTCGAGGTGATCGATGTTGATGGTCGGCGGCGCCATCCGGTTGTACAGCGCCAGGACCGTCGCGACGGTCTCGATGCCGCCCGCGCCACCGAGCAGGTGACCGGTCATCGACTTGGTCGCGGAGATCGCGACGTGGTCGAGATCGTCGCCCAGGACCTTGCGCAGGGCCTTGATCTCGGCGATGTCACCCTGCGGGGTCGACGTGGCGTGCGCGTTGAGGTGAACGACCTCGGACGGCTTGAGGTCCGTCGAGTCGAGCAGGTTCCGCATCGCGGCGGCGATGCCGCGCCCGGTGGGCTCGGGCTGCGCGATGTGGTGGGCGTCAGCGGAAAGCCCCTGGCCCAGCAC
The DNA here is from genome assembly GCF_001905125.1 of Streptomyces sp. TSRI0281. Taxonomy (GTDB): domain Bacteria; phylum Actinomycetota; class Actinomycetes; order Streptomycetales; family Streptomycetaceae; genus Streptomyces. The sequence continues at coordinate 125,323 of NZ_LWLE01000033.1, forward strand.
CTCGCAGTAGACCCTGGCGCCACGTGCGGCGGCGTGCTCGGCGGACTCCAGGACAACGACACCGGCGCCCTCGCCGAGGACGAAACCGTCCCGGGCCGTGTCATAGGGACGAGACGCCTTCTCGGGCTCGTCGTTGCTCTTGGACATCGCCATCATGTTGGCGAACGCGGCGATCGGCAGCGGGTGGATCGCCGCCTCCGTGCCACCGGCGACGACCACGTCGGCGCGGCCGGTGCGGATCATCTCGACGGCGTACCCGATGGCCTCGGCGCCGGAGGCGCAGGCGGAGACCGGGGTGTGGACACCGGCCTGGGCGTTGACCTCCAGGCCGACGTTGGCGGCCGGACCGTTGGGCATGAGCATCGGAACGGTGTGCGGGGAGACGCGGCGTACGCCCTTCTCCTTCAGCACGTCGTACTGGTCGAGCAGGGTGATCACGCCGCCGATGCCGGAGGCGATGACCGTGCCCAGACGCTCGGGGCGGATCTTCTCGTCCTCACCGGCCTTGCCGGTGAAGCCCGCGTCCGTCCACGCCTCACGGGCCGCGATCAGCGCGAACTGCGCCGAGCGGTCCAGCTTGCGGGCGAGCGGGCGCGGCAGAACCTCGCCCGGGTCGACGGCCGCGAGGGCGGCGATCCGGACGGGCAGTTCGGCGAAGCGCTCACCTTCGAGGGGCTTGACGCCGGAGCGACCGGCCATCAGCCCTTCCCAGGTCGATGCGGAGTCGCCACCCAGCGGAGTGGTTGCGCCGATACCGGTGACGACCACGGTGCGATTGGTCGGGATCACTGGAAAATCTTCTCCACGTGTAGAGGGTCGTGAATCAGCGGCGCCACCGCCGGGTGGCGACACACGAGCCGGGGCTGGATCAGCCCTGGTGCTTCAGGATGTAGTCGGCGGCGTCGCCGACCGTCTTGAGGTTCTTGACGTCCTCGTCGGGGATCTTGACGTCGAAGCGCTCTTCGGCGGCGACGACGACCTCGACCATGGACAGCGAGTCGACGTCCAGGTCGTCGGTGAAGGACTTGTCCAGCTGGACGTCCTCGACCGGGATTCCGGCGATCTCGTTGACGATCTCGGCGAGACCGGTGACGATCTCTTCCTGGGTGGCGGCCATGTTGGCGCTCCTTCGATGGTTTTCTTCAGGGTTCGGGTGTGCCGGACCAAAAGGTCCGGTGTGCCTAGGGGAGGGTAACGACCGTCGCGGCGTAGACGAGACCCGCCCCGAAGCCGATGACGAGCGCGGTGTCGCCGCTCTTCGCTTGACCGGTCGCCAGGAGCCGCTCCATTGCGAGCGGAATCGAGGCGGCGGACGTGTTGCCGGTGGTTTCCACGTCGCGGGCGACCGTGACGTGCTCCGGCAGCTTCAGGGTCTTCACCATCGAGTCGATGATCCGCATGTTGGCCTGGTGCGGAATGAAGACGTCCAGGTCTTCCGGGGCGATCCCGGCCGCGTCCAGCGCCTGCTGGGCGACCTTCGCCATCTCGAAGACGGCCCAGCGGAAGACCGCCTGGCCCTCCTGCGTGATGGCCGGGAACTTCTCCGGACGGTCGGTGTGGAACACGTCCCAGGCCACGGTCTGCTTGATGGTCTCGGACTTGTCGCCCTCGGAACCCCAGACGGTGGGGCCGATGGCCGGCTCCTTCGAGGGACCGACGACGACCGCGCCCGCGCCGTCGCCGAACAGGAAGGCCGTCGCACGGTCCTCCAGGTCGGTGAGGTCGCTGAGCCGCTCCACGCCGATCACCAGGACGTACTCCGCCGAACCCTCGACGATCATGCCCTTGGCGAGGGTCAGGCCGTAGCCGAAGCCCGCGCAGCCGGCGGAGATGTCGAAGGCGGCGGGCTTGCCCGCGCCGATCTTGTGGGCGATCTCGGTCGCGATGGCCGGGGTCTGCTTGAAGTGCGAGACGGTGGAGACGATGACCGCGCCGATCTGCTCGGGCGTGATCCCGGCATCGGCGATCGCCTTGCCCGATGCCTCGACGGACATCGCGGACACGGTCTCCTCGTCGGAGGCCCAGTGGCGGGTGGCGATGCCGGAACGCGAGCGGATCCACTCGTCGGACGAGTCGATCGTTTCGAGGATCACCTCGTTCGGCACGACACGGGTGGGGCGGTAGCCGCCGACACCCATGATGCGCGCGTACGCGGCGCCCTGGCTGGGCCTGATCTTCGACATGCTCTCGGGCTCCTTAGGCACCCGCGTGCTCGGAGATGAGCGCGCGGGCCGCGTCGAGGTCGTCGGGTGTCTTGAGCGCGAGGGTCTTCACTCCGGGCAGCGCCCGCTTGGCCAGCCCGGTGAGGGTGCCGCCGGGGCAGGCTTCGATGAGTGCGGTCACCCCGAGTGCCTGGAAGGTCTCCATGCACAGGTCCCAGCGGACCGGATTGGCGACCTGTCCGACGAGCCGGGAGATGATCTCGGCACCGGTGGCGACCGTGGCGCCGTCGGCGTTGGAGACGTACGTCACGGTCGGCTCGGAGACCTTGAGGTCCGCGGCGGCCACGCGCAGCTTCTCCACGGCCGGGGCCATGTGACGCGTGTGGAACGCGCCGGCCACCTTGAGCGGCACCACGCGGCGTACGCCCTCGGGCATGTCGTCGACCAGTGCGGCGATCTGCGCGGCCGTGCCCGCCGCGACGATCTGGCCGCCGCCGTTGATGTTGGCCGGGGTCAGGCCCAGCTTCTCCAGGTGGGCGACCGAGACGTCGGGGTCGCCGCCGAGCAGCGCCGCCATGCCGGTCTCGGCGACCGCGGCGGCCTCGGCCATGCCGAGCCCCCGGGTGCGTACGAGACGGAGCGCGGCCTCGTCGTCGATGACACCGGCGAGTGCGGCGGCGGTGATCTCACCGACGCTGTGGCCCGCGACGACACCGGGGGAGGCGTCGAGGGCGGCGGCCGACAGCAGACCCGCGGCGACGAGCAGCGGCTGGGCCACCGCCGTGTCGCGGATCTCGTCCGCGTCGGCCTTCGTGCCGTAGTGGGCAAGGTCGAGCCCGATGGCGTCGGACCAGGCCGCGATGCGGTCGGTGGCACCGGGGAGGTCGAGCCAGGGAGTCAGGAAGCCGGGCGTCTGAGCGCCTTGGCCGGGAGCGACGAGTACGAGCACACTCACACTCTCTCTTGTGGACGGCCCGATACGCCCGTGGGGACAGGGACGAAGAACCGTCGGGGGAATTGTTGAAGTCCGACAAAAGTCTAGGACTGAGGATCCGCCGCGGCCAAGCGCCCCAGGATGAGGGCGATTCGCAGGGTGAACGCCGAGCGCACATCGGACGGTGACCAGCCGGTGACGTCGGTCACACGTCGTAGCCGGTAGCGCACGGTGTTGGGGTGGACGAAGAGCATCCTGGCGGCACCTTCGAGGCTGCTCGCCTGCTCCAGATAGACACTCAGAGTCTCCAGGAGCGCCGAGCCCGCCTCCTCCAGCGGTCTGTAGATCTCCTCCACCAACTGGTCCCGCGCGGCGGGGTCGCCCGCCATCGCGCGCTCCGGAAGGAGATCGTCCGCCAGTACCGGGCGCGGCGCGTCCTGCCACGCCGAGCAGGCCTTCAGCCCGGCCGCCGCGGCCTGCGCGGACCGGGTGGCGGCGAGCAGGTCGGGCACCACGGGGCCGGCGACCACGGGCCCCGCCGCATACGGGCCGATCAGGCCCTTGGCGACCTGGAGCGGGTTGTCGCTGCCGCCCGCGATGACGACGAGGCGGGTGCCCAGTACGCCGGTCAGGACCTGGAGCTTGGCGTGCCGGGCGGCCCGCCGGATCGCCTCCACGGTCAGCTCGCTGTCCCCGTCGGGCGCGGTGCCCAGGATCACGCAGACGTGCTCGGGGGAGTTCCAGCCGAGCGCGGCGGCCCGGGACACGGCACCCTCGTCCGCCTCCCCGGAGAGCACCGCGTTCACCACGAGGGATTCCAGCCGGGCGTCCCACGCGCCCCGGGCCTCGGCGGCCTGGGCGTACACCTGGGCGGTCGCGAAGGCGATCTCCCGGGCGTAGACGAGCAGCGCCTCGCGCAGCACCGACTCGTCGCCGGGCGCGGCGACCTCCTCGATCGCGGTCTCCATGACCTCGATCGTCGTCCGCACCATCTCCACGGTCTGCCGCAGGGTGATCGCCCGGGTCAGCTCGCGCGGAGCCGTCCCGAACACATCGGTGGAGATGGCCTGCGGGGTCTCCGGATGCCGGAACCACTCGGTAAAGGCGGCGATACCGGCCTGGGCGACCAGGCCGATCCAGGACCGGTTCTCCGGGGGCATCGCCCGGTACCACGGCAGCGTCTCGTCCATGCGGGCGATGGCGTTCGCGGCCAGCCGGCCGGAGGACTGCTCCAGGCGCTTCAGGGTCGCGGCGTGCAGGTGGGCGTCGTTCGCAGCGGACTGCTCAGGATCGGGTCGGGGCACGTACCCAAGACTGCCTTATCGGGGCAGGTGGTCGGGGGGCCGGGCTACCGTGGTCCGGTGATTTCCGTACACAGGTCGGACAACCGCTACGCGGGCGGGGACGCGGCGGCCGGGATCGAGTCCCTGCACGCCTTCTCGTTCGGACGTTTCTACGACCCGGACAACCTCCGCTTCGGCGCGTTCCTGGCGTGCAACGAGGAGCGGCTCGCCCCCGGCGCGGGCTTCGACGAGCATCCGCACAGCCACACCGAGATCGTCACCTGGGTGATCGAGGGCGAACTGACCCACCGCGATTCGACGGGCCGCTCCACGGTCGTCCGCGCCGGGGACCTCCAGCACCTGAGCGCCGCCGCGGGCATGCGCCACGTCGAACGCAACGACACGGACGCCCCGCTGACCTTCCTTCAGGTGTGGCTGGCCCCGCTGGAGCCGGGCGGCGAACCCGCGTACACCGTCGTCCCCGGCCTCGCCGACTCCACCCCGTACGAGGTGTCCCGTGCCGGGGCGACGCTCCGGGTGCACAGGCTCGGTGACGGCGAACGGGCCGCGGTGCCGGACGCGGCACGGGTGTACGTGCATGTGGTACGGGGCCGGGTCACCCTGGGCGGGCAGGAGTTGGGGCCCGGTGACGCGGCGCGGATCACGGAGGCCGAAGGGCTGGAAGCGGTCGCGACGGGCGCGGCGGAGCTGCTGATCTGGGAGCTGGCGGGCTGAGAGCGGGCGGGTGACCCCTGATCGGGACCCCGTACCTCCGTGATCAGGACCCGGCGCCCGTGTGCCTCGCTTCGGGGCGGTAGGCGTGGGGCGGCCGGGTCAACCGGGTTGGCCGATCAGCGCAGCCCGTCCACGAACGCCCGCCAGGCGTCGGCGCCGAGGATGATGGCGGGGCCGTCCGGGTTCTTGCTGTCGCGGACGGGGACGGAGCCGCAGGAGGCGTCGGCCATCTCGACGCACTCGCCGCCGGTGTTTCCGCTGTAGGACGACTTCCGCCAGGTCGCGCCGCCGGTGACGGTGCACTCGACGCAGTCGCCGCCCGTGTTTCCGCTGTAGCTGGACTTACGCCACCGCGCACTCTTCAGATCGGGGCCGGTCTCCATAACGCTCCTCCATCACGCGGGCGATCAGCGTCACCGAATCCTCCACGGAGAGTGCGGTGGCCTGGAGATGAGCGTATCGGAGCGAAGCCTCCCTGACCGTGTCGGGACTGGCGGTCATATGGCCGGAGATGACGTCCTCGGTGTAGACGATGTCCGGATCGTCGCTGAAACGTAGTTGGTTGAACGACCCTGCCAGGCTTGCATGTTCACCGGCAGAGAAGGGCAACACCTGAATCCGCATCCAGCGGTGCGCGGAGAACTCCAACAGCTTGCCGAGTTGTGCGCGCATGACCTCGTGGCCGCCGATCGGCCGGTGCAGCACGGCCTCGTCGAGGATCGCCCAGGCCATCGGCGGCCGTTCCTGTTCCAGGATGCGCTGGCGCTCCATGCGGCCCGCCAGCAGACCTTCCAGATCGTCCGGCATGCCGGTGGCGAGCACCGCTCTCGCGTACTCCTCCGTCTGCAACAGTCCGTACACCAGCTGTGCCTGGTACGTCGAGATGTACGCGGCCTTCGCCTCCATGTCCGCGTACGGCTGGAACCAGGTCGGCAGTTGGCTGCGCAGGACCAGGCCGATCAGCCGCGAGAACACCCCGTCCGTACCCAGCGCGGCGTCCAGCCGCTCCGAGAAATCGCGGGTGGGGACCTTCTTCGTCGTCTCGATCTGGCCGATCAGCGAGCCCGTGCAGAAGATGAGCGCGCCCAACTGGCCCTGTTTCAGGCCGTGCGCCTCGCGTTGGCGGCGCAACTCCCAGCCGTAATAGTCCAGGGGGGAGGCGCTGGGATCGAGGCACTGGATGTTGGCCACTGCGGGGGACCTCCGGCGTTCAACGCCTGGCGGCGTTCGTTTCCGTACGTAGCCGAGCGTAGCCAATCGGTCGCACGATGGTGACATGAATCACGTAACTGCTCCCCGGCCCGACCCCGGAGAGCCCGCATACCGCGCCGAATTCGCGATGGGTGAGCACTCGGCCCGGCATCTGCGCCGCATCCTGCGGCTGTACCTGACCGGCTGGGGCCTGCTCGACGTCGCCGACGCGGCGGAACTCGCGTTCACCGAGCTGATCGCCAATGTGGTGCGGCACGTTCCCTGCCGCCGCTGCCAGACCTTCATCTTCCGGCTGCCGGACGGTGACGGTGTGCGCGTGGAGGTGGCGGACGCCAGCCCGCAGGAACCCGCCGTCGCTGTGGGTGACGTGCTCGCCGAGGGCGGGCGCGGGCTGGTCCTGGTCGACGCCGTCACCGACAAGTGGGGTGTGGAGACACGGCGGGACGGCCGCGGCAAGACGGTGTGGTTCGAGTGCATGTCCGCCGCGCCGGGGGCTGCTCGCCCTCCGGTTACGCCGCGAGCTCCCTCAGCACCGCGTCCGTGAACGGCGTCCACGCCTCGGCCGCCCACGGTCCGAAGGGCCGGTCGGTCAGCGCGACGCAGGCCGCGCCCGCGACCGGGTCGATCCACAGGAACGTACCGGACTGGCCGAAGTGTCCGAAGGTGGCCGGGGACGAGGAAGTGCCCGTCCAGTGCGGGGACTTGGCGTCCCGGATCTCGAAACCGAGGCCCCAGTCGTTCGGGTTCTGGTGACCGTAGCCGGGCAGTACGCCCTTGAGGCCCGGGTGCACCACGGTCTGGGCTTCGAGGACCGTACGGGGGTCGAGGAGGCGGGGAGCCTGTACCTCGGCGGCGAACCGGACCAGGTCGTCCACGGTCGAGACACCGTCGCGGGCGGGCGAGCCGTCCAGCGTGGTCGACGTCATGCCCAGCGGCTCCAGGACCGCCTGGCGCAGATACTCCGGGAACGGGATGCCGGACGCCTTGGCGATGTGGTCCCCGAGTACCTCGAAGCCCGCGTTGGAGTACAGCCGACGGGTGCCGGGAGGCGCCGTCACCCGGTGCTCGTCGAAGGCGAGGCCACTGGTGTGCGCGAGGAGGTGGCGCACCGTGGACCCCTCGGGACCGGCCGGTTCGTCCAGCTCGACCGCCCCCTCCTCGTACGCCACGAGCGCCGCGTAGGCCGCGAGCGGCTTGGTGACCGAGGCGAGCGGGAAACGGTGCGCGGTGGGGCCGTGCGTACCGAGGACGGTGCCGTCCGCTCGTACGACGGCCGCCGCCGCGGTGGGGACGGGCCAGTTGTCGATCATCGCCAGGCTCTGCATGCGTACGAGCCTAAACCCGTCCCCGTTTGCGCTTGCTTCGAGTGCACTCCAAGGTTCTAGCGTGGAGGTCATGACGGTGATGGAGAGCACTTCCGTACGGACGGACGCCTGCGCGGCTGCTCCACGGGCGCATCCGCGTCCCGAGGGGCAGGACTGCTACACCATCAGCGAGGTCGTCGCGTTCACCGGACTCACCGCGCACACCCTGCGCTGGTACGAGCGGATCGGGCTGATGTCGCACGTCGACCGTTCGCACACGGGGCAGCGCCGGTTCAGCAACCGCGATCTGGACTGGCTGTCCTTCGTCGGCAAGCTGCGGCTGACAGGGATGCCGGTCGCCGACATGGTCAGGTACGCCGAGCTGCTGCGCGAGGGCGAGCACACCTTCGAGGAACGGCAGGAACTGCTGGAGGCGACCCGCCGCGACGTGAAGACGCGGATCGCGGAACTCCAGGACACGCTCGCCGTCCTCGATCACAAGATCGACTTCTATGCGGGCGCCCGTCGGGCGCCGGAAAGGCCCTGTGTCTGATGACTGACAACAAGATCGCCACCACGGAGCTGGGCAAGGGCGGACCGCAGGTCGGTGTGCAGGGACTCGGCTGCATGGGCATCAGCGAGTTCTACGGGGACACCGACGAGACCGCCGCCCGGGACACCCTGGAAGCGGCGCTGGAGGCGGGCGTCACCCTCTTCGACACCGCCGATGTGTACGGGCGCGGGGCCAACGAGGAGTTCCTCGCCCCGTTCGTCGGCGCGCACCGCGACGAGATCACCCTGGCCACCAAGTTCGCCATAGAGCGGACCGACGACCCGCACTACCGCGGGGTGCGCAATGACCCCGCGTACATCCGGCAGGCCGTCGAGGACAGCCTCCGCAGGCTGAACACCGACGTCATCGACCTCTACTACATGCACCGCCGCGACCCGCTCGTGCCGCTGGCCGAATCGGTCGGGGCGATGGCCGACCTGGTCCGCGAGGGCAAGGTCAAGCAGCTGGGCCTGAGCGAGGTGACCGGTCCGGAGCTGCGTGAGGCGCACGCCGTGCACCCGATCGCCGCCCTCCAGTCCGAGTGGTCGATCTTCAGCCGGGACGTGGAGAACAGCGCGGTCGGAGCGGCGGTCGAACTCGGGGTGACCTTCGTGCCGTACTCGCCGCTCGGCCGCGGCTTTCTGACCGGGGCGTTCACCGACGCGGGCAAGGACCTGTCGGAGAGCGACTTCCGCAAGCACCAGCCGCGCTTCACCGGCGAGAACGCCCGGAAGAACGCCGCTCTGCTGGAGCCCGTGCACAAGATCGCCGCGGCGCACGGGGCGACGCCCGCGCAGGTGGCCCTCGCCTGGGTGCAGCAGCGCGCCGGGGTGTACGGCCTGGCCGTGGTCCCGATCCCGGGGACCCGCAAGCGCAGCCGCCTGCTGGAGAACGTCGCGGCGACCCGGCTCACCCTGACGCCCGAGGAGCTGGCCGTGCTGGAGCCGATCGCCGGGCAGGTGGCGGGGGATCGCTACCCCGACATGAGCAGCACGTCGGCGGCCCGCGAGTAGGACGGGAACGGGTTGCCCGGGGGCGCGCGGGGGCCGCTGGGGTTGCGGAGCCCGCTGGGGCCGCCCCGACGCGGAGACCGCGGACGGGCCGCCCCGGCCTCACGCCCACCCCGGCCTCACGTCCGCCCCGGCGCGGAGACCGCGCACGGGCCGACCTGGCCCCACGCCAGCCCCAGTGCGGACACCGCGCACGCCCCGCCCCGCCCTCACGCCAGCCCCAGCGCGAACACCGCGAACCCCGCCGCGAGCAGCCCCGCCGTCGCGCGGCGGGCGTTCGCGGCGCGGGTGCCCGCCTTCCAGGGCTCCTCGAAGCGGCGCGCGTACCGGGCGATCAGCACCAGCAGCCCGGCGAACAGCGGCATCCAGGCCAGCCGGGCCAGAATCCAGCCGAGTGAGTCGGGGCCGGTCGTCAGCCCCGGCACGGCACCGGCGAACGACGCCGGGACGGCCGCGGCGAGCATCGCCGTCTGGTGCCAGCACAGGATCGTCATCGCCGACAGGTTGATCACGACGACCGGCGCCCACACCAGCGGCTTGCGCAGCAGCCGGCCGATCCGGTCCCGCAGCAGGATCGCCGCACCGCTCTGCGCGGCGGCCAGCGCCAGGACCAGTAGCGACGGCGGATGCGAGTTGGTGCGCGCCTCACCCGGTACGCCGACCATCGACGCCGGGTAGTGGAAGACGAGCAGCAGCGCGGCGAACAGCACACCGCCGCCGACGAGCAGGACACGCGCGCCCCGCTTCCCGATCCGCCCCTCGCCCCACGAGACACCGAGCTGATACGCGAAGAGCCAGCCCGGCAGGATGTTCAGCACACTCAGCCAGGACGGGACGGCCTCCGCGAACGGCCCGTAGCGCAGGAAGTCCACGACGGCGACCGACGCCAGCAGCGGCACGGCGGCCCAGCCGCCCAGCTTCTTCGCGATCCTTATGCACAGCGGGGTGAGGGCCGTGACCACGGTGTACACCCCGACGAACCAGAGCGGCTGGATCACCAGCGTCGACCCCGTACGCAGCGTGTCGCCGGGCACGCCCAGCGCGTACAGCACCGGGATCAGCACCGCCCAGACGGCGGTCACCCCCAGCACCGGCCTGCCCAGCCGGGCCAGCCGGCCGCGCAGCCAGGCACCCGTCGTGGACTTCCGGCGGCGGTAGGAGAGCACCGAGGCGTACCCGCCGACCAGGAAGAAGATGCCGAGCATCTGGAGCACCCAGCTGATCGGGGCGAAGAACCCGAAGGCGGAGAGCGGGCTCGCGTTGTGCAGGGCGCCGCCGCCGTCGAGCGTGAAGCCGCCGAGCAGCCAGTGGCCGGTCGGCACGGCGAGCAGGGCCAGGGCCCGCAGCCCGTCGACGGCCCGGTCTCGATGGGCGGGGGTGCGGGCGTCGATCCGTGTCGCGAGCTGCTTGACGTTCATCGTCCGGCCCCTTCCGCGATGGCGGCGAAGGCGCGGAGCGAGTCCGTCCCGGGCACGAAGTAGCCGGTGTGCCCCTCGGCCTCCCGCGCGGGGACGCGGCGGGCCCCGAAGTGTGGATCGGCCGGGTCGTTGCCGTGCCCCAGACCGGCGAACCGTACGTTCGGCACCCGGTCGATCCAGTCGGTGGCGTCCTTCGCCGCCCAGACCCGGGCCCGGGTGTGCAGCTCGCCGACGTTGTCGGCGCGCATGCCGGGGGAGCCGAGTACCACCAGGTCGGTGGCGCGCAGCCGGGGCGCGGCGAGGCCGCAGACGACGGAGCCGTAGCTGTGGCAGAACACCGCGGGCTCGGGCAGGGCGTCGGCCGTCAGCCCGGCGGTGAACCGGGCCAGCCGGTCCGCCCCCGCCTCGGCCAGATCACCGGTCGCGGCGTCGAGACCGACGCCCACGGGGGTGGTGTAACCGGCCCAGGCGATGACCGCGCTGCCCGGACCGCTCTGCGCGTACAGCGACTTCGCCATGCCGGCCGGAGTGCCGTACACATCGTCTCTCCGGTCGAAGGTCCCGGCGTCGATGTCCGAACCGGGGACCACGACGGACACCCGGCGCGCGGACCTCAGCTCCCCGAACACCTCGGCGACCTGACCCCGGCCGCGCGGGTCGAACGCGAGGATCTGCCGCCCCGGCGCCGCGAGACTCCGGTACCGGAGTTCGTGACCGGCCTTCAGGGACAGCGCGTTGGCGCGGTAGCGCAGCTCGACCGGAGCGCCGTCGAGATTGCCGACGACCAACGGGTGGCGTACCACCAGCATCTGCTGCTGCTCGGCGCTCAACCCCCGGAAGAACGCGGCCACTTCGGCCGGAGTGGTCCGCCCCGGATCGGGCAGCGTCCGCCCCAGCGCATGGTCCGCCCGCCAGGAGGCGCTGCCCGGCGGTGGCCCGGTCAGCGCCTGTTGCGCGTCCCCCGACACCCACCCGGCGGACCCCGCCACCACCGTGGTCGCCAGTGCGACCGCGACCAGGGTCCTCGCGTATCGACGCATCTCGCCCTCCCTCTCCGGCTGTCGTACGCCGATCGGCGCGACGGAGAGGAAGGTAGGAAGAGGACGGGGGGAAGAGCGTCACACCGGGGAGCCAAGTGCGAGGTGATACCGGGGTAGGGGGTGTATGACCCGGGGCGCTACGCCCCCGTGTCCCCCGGCGCCACCAGCCCCGACTCGTACGCGAAGATCACCGCCTGCGCCCGGTCCCGCAGATCCAGCTTGGCCAGCACCCGGCCGATGTGCGTCTTCACCGTCTGCTCGGCCAGCACCAGCCGCCCCGCGATCTCCTGGTTGGACAGCCCCCGCGCGATCAGCTCCAGCACCTCGCTCTCGCGCGGCGTGAGCCCGTTCAGCCGCAGCGCGGCGCCGCTGCGGGCCGCCCCGGACGGCCGCTGAGCCGCGAAGTCCGCGATCAGCCGGCGGGTCACGGACGGCGCCAGCAACGCGTCCCCCGCCGCCACCACCCGTACCGCCGAGATCAGGTCCGCCGGCGGGGCGTCCTTCAGCAGGAACCCGGACGCGCCGGCGCGCAGCGCCTCGTACACGTAGTCGTCCACGTCGAAGGTGGTGAGCATCAGCACCTTCGGCCGGTGCACCACGCCCACCGGCGGGTTCAACAGCTCACGGGCCGCCGCCAGGCCGTCCATCTCGGGCATCCGGACATCCATCAGCACCACATCGGGATGCTGGTTCCGGCTCACCTCGACGCCCCGGCGCCCGTCCGGCGCCTCGCCCACCACGTCGATGTCGCTCTGCGCCGACAGCAGTGCCGCGAAACCTGCCCGCACCATGGCCTGGTCGTCGACGATGATCACGCGGATGGTCAAGAGTCCTCCGAAGTCGGGTGGGCGGACGGGGCCGGCCGGGCTACCGGAGCCGGCCGCGCCGACGGGGCTCCGGCCGGTGGCAGCGGCATCCGGGCGGCCACCCGGAAACCCCCGTCGGGCAGCGGGCCCGTGTCCAGGGATCCGCCGGTCAACCGTACGCGCTCGCGCATCCCGACCAGCCCGTGCCCGGTCCCCGTCGTCTCCAGCGGCGAACGGGTCAGGTTCGCCGGGCTGTTGACGACCAGCACCGTCAGATGGCCCGCGCCCGCCGTGATGGACACCTGGGTCCGCGCCCCCGGCGCGTGCCGGATCACATTGGCCAGCGCCTCCTGCACGATGCGGTACGCCGACAGATCCACCGCCGACGGCACCTCGCCGAGATCCGCCGCCAGCGACAGTTCGGCCGGCACCCCCGCCCGCACCGTCGCCTCCACCAGCTGCTGCACACGGTCGATGCCGGGCTGCGGCGCCCGGTCACCCTCCGTGCCGTCACTGCGCAGCACCGACAGCAGCCGCCGCATCTCGCCCAGCGACTCCCGCGCACTGGCCGCGATGGCCGTGAACTCCTCGCGCGCCTCGTCCGACAGACCGCTGATCCGGTACGGCGCGGAGTCGGCCTGCACCGTGATCACCGACATATGGTGCGCGACCACGTCGTGCAGCTCGCGGGCGATCCGGGTCCGCTCCTCCAGCAGCGTGCGCTGTGCCCGCTCGGTCTCGCTGATGGTCTCCTGCTCGGCGAGCCGGCGCTGCGCCTCGCCCCGTTCCCGTACCGCGGTCCCGATCACCAGCACCACCGCGCCGAGGATGAACAGCAGCAGCGCGCTGCCGTTGCTGCGCTCGGGCGCGACCAGATACAGCACCAGACCGACGGTGCCCGTCAACAGCCAGACACCGATCACGGTCCGCCGGGTCTCGCGCAGACCGATCGCCAGCAGCAGGAACAGATAGGCGACGATGGCCGGCGGGGTCCACGGCCAGGCGTCGTACTTCTCGACCGGCTTCGACAGGAGGACGAACGCGCCGAGGATGTCGGCGGGAAAGATGATCCACCAGGCCTGCAGGGGCCGGTGCGCCAGCATCAGCAGCGGGGCGGCCTGGGCGACGGCCAGGGCTCCGGCCACGCCTCCCGTCAGACCGTACTGCGCGGTCAGGACGTTGATGGTGACCGGGACGAAGACCGAGGTGAGCGCGATCACCACCGCGTACGGAAGCAGCCGCTGCCACCGTTTCGGGGCACCGGCCAGGAGCGGAGTGGGCGGATGGGACACGTGGGACAGCCCGTGGGCGAGCTCGCGCAGATTGCGGCGGGCGGCGCTCAGCAGACCATCGGCGGGCGGCGGCGGCCCGGCGGGGGAAGTGGACATGGCCTGATCAGCCTAGGCAGGACGGCTGCCCCACGGCGTCATACCGGAGTGTCGAACTGCCCGCCGCCCCTCATACCCGGGTACGGGGTGCGGGCGCGGGTGACGGGATGGGTGCGCCGGCACGGGTACGGGGTGCGGGCGCGGGTGACGGGATGGGTGCGCCGGTACGGGGACGGGGTGCGGGTGGTGCGAGTGGGACCGCGCCCCCGCGCTCCCTACAGCTCCGCCAGCAGTTGCGCCTTCTTCGCGCTGTACTCGTGGTCCGTCACCAGACCGGCCTGATGCAGCTCCCCGAGGTGCCGTATCCGCTCGGCGATGTCCGCCGGATCGCGCCGCCCGGCGCCCACCAGGGCCGGGGCGGGGCCGACCGGCGCGGGATGGGTCCTGCGCACGGATTCGAGTACGGCGGCGGCGAAGGGCAGCGACTCGTGCACCGGCCCGTAGCCGAGGCCGAAGAGCACCGCCGCCGGGTCCTGGTCCGCCCGTGCCGGGTGTCCGGCGTCGGGGCGGGCGGACCCGGGCGCCGAGGACGCCGGGGCGACGGGACCGGCCGGTCCGTGCGGGTCGCCGGGACGGCCGCCCGCGCCGCCGGTCACCGCCACCGCCGTACGGGGCACGAGGCGCAGATAGCCTTCGAGCGCCTCGGGCGAACGCCATTCGACCCCACACAGTTCGGCCACCGGGAACGTCTGGTCGCCCGCCTTCCACTTGGCGCTGGAGGCACCGGTCCACGACCACCGGAAGGAGATCCGCTCCCCGTCGAAGCTGGCCCTGCCGTCGTACGCCTTGAAGTGCATCGGCGCCTCGGGAACGGTGACCAGGAACCGGTCGGCGGGTATGCCGTCGTCGGGTCCCAGCAGGGCGCGCAGCTCGTCCGCGTAGTACTCGGCGAGCACCTCCCGCTCCGCCGGAAGCACCAGGCGGTACGGGTCGCACCCGTCCTTCAGCTGTCCCGCGGCAGCCTCGACCAGGGGATCGGCACCCGGTCTCGGCACCGCGTGAAGAACTACCGTGCCCCGCTTGCCGGGGGTAAGCGTCACCGACGCCAACGCCGCATACGGGATGCGGCGTTCACGCAGGCTCTGGAAGAGCTTCGGCGTGCGGATACCCCGTTCGAAGCGGATGAGCACGGAGTCGGTGTCGAACTCCCAGGTGGCATGAATTCCGGCCAGCACATCACCCATGTGCCTCATCGTATGTGGCACAGGCCCGTACGTCCCCCCTCGGCGTAAGTCGCAATTCATCGGACAGCCACCGCGCTCTACGCGCGTCAGGTGTCCCGCTCGCCGGAAATACCGCTGCGGCAGGCGCTGTCGGCCCCCGCACAGCTGACCGAACCGTACGCGCCCACGCCGATCGCGGCGAAGTTGCTGAGGCTTTCGGTGCCCGGCTCGAAATAGCCGCTGTGGCCGATCGCGTCGCCCGCCGACACGATCCGCGCCCCGAAGTCCGGGTCGACCGGGTCGGCCCCGTGACCGATCCCGCCGACCGCCAGGTACGGGACGTCCTGGATCCAGTCGTCGCGGTCCCGCATCGCCCACACCCTGGCGTCGGTGTCCAGCTGCTCGGCGCTGTCGGCCCGCATGCCGGGGCTGCCCGCGACCGCGATGTCGGACACCCTGGCGGGCACTTCGTGGGCGGCGACCCCGCACAGCACGGAGCCGTAGCTGTGGCAGAAGAGCGAGACGGCCGAGGTGCCCGGCAGCGCGCTCACCATGGCGTTCAGCCGGACCGCCCCGACCGCCGCGAGCCGGCCGAGGGCGGCGTCCATGCCGATGCCCGCGGGGGCGGTGTAGTCGGCCCAGGCGATGACGGCGGTAGGGGTGCCGGGGCGGGCGGCGCGCTCGGCCCCGTACAGCGACCGCGCCATGCCGACCGGCGCCGAGTACGTGCGTCCGGCGGACCGCTCCAGCGTCAGCAGATTGGTGTCGACGCCCGGCACCACGACGGAGACCCGGGAGGCCCGGTCGAGATCGCCGAAGACCTCGGCGGCACGGCCCTTCCCGGACGGATCGAAGGCCAGGATCTGCCGGTCCTTCGCGAGCATCGACCGGAAGCGCTCCAGCCGGTGCACCGCCTCGCCCCGGCCGTCCGGGGAGAGCGTGCTGTCGTGGGCCCGGGCGGACTCCACGGACTGTGCCTGTTTCAGGGCCAGCCGGTTGGCGTGGTAGCGCAGGGTGACCGGGGCGCCGTTCAGATTTCCCACGACCAGGGGGTACTCGTCCGCGAGCGCCACCTGTTGTCCGGTGGTCAGTGTGGCGAAGAAGTGGGCCAGCCGGTAGGGCGGCGCGGTGACGTCCGGCAGCGCGTGACCCGCTATGCGGTCCCGCGCCCACGAGGAGAGGGCGATCTCGCGCGGCTCGTCGGAGCGTTGCTGGCGGACGGCGGTCCAGCCCGTGGTCGCCAGCATCACGAACACGACCGCGACGGCGAGCAGCGCGCGCCATGCGGTCAACGTGGGGGAGGAGTCGAAGGAAGTCACTGCCCCACACATTAGGAGACGTGCGACGACCGCCGTTACGAGGGTGACGCACATCACTGGGCCACGGGGAATCGACGTCGGATTCCTGACGCTCCGTAGGCAACTCGCGTACGCTCCGGTGCGCTCCGGGGGCCGTCGGCCCGTGCTGATGTCCGATGCGCGCACCGGCGTGTGAGTGGGTGTGAGGTCGGCCACGGCGGAGGCTGAGAGCTGCGGCACAGAGGGCTGGGCCGGGCGCGCGCGGGCGGGCGGACGGGGCTGCGGTTCAGGAGGGGGGTGCGCTCAGGGCGGGATGGCGCCTCGGGACGGGAAGATGCGCCTCAGGACGGGATGACGCCTCGGGATGCGTTGGTGTCCCTCAGGGTGCGATGACGCCCCGGGGCGCGATGGTGTCGCTCAGGACGGGATGGCGTCCGGCGGGTCGACGGGTGCTTCCCGGCGCCAGTCGTCCGCGAGGGCGGGGCCGAGCTGGTCCAGGTACACCTCGGTCAGTGAGCGCAGGGAATTCAGGCTCGGGTCCCGGCCCTGGCCCCACAGCTGTCCGGCCACCCGCATCACCCCGCAGAACGCCGCCACGGCGACCCGCGGCCGCGGGTCGGTCGCCAGGTCGAGCCCTTCCCGGTCCGCGATCAGGTGGGCGATCTGCTCCTCCAGGTCGATGCCCCGCCGCATATGGGCGGCGAGCAGGGACGGGGTCGACTCGATCAGCTGGTAGATCCGCACATGGAGGTCGACCGTGACGACTTCTTCCTCCATGCACTCGCCGATACTGTTCCAGGCGCACAGCACGGCACGGCGCATTGCCTCGAAAGGGGCCTCCGCGGCCGGGCGTTGACGCAGCTCCGACAGGAAGCGGGACTCCACCATCTCCTGGATGGCGAAGGCGGTGTCCTCCTTGCTCGCGAAGTAGCGGAAGAAGGTGCGCTGGGAGACCTCGACCGCGTCGACGATCTCGTCGACGGTGGTCCGCTCGTATCCCTGGGTGATGAAAAGATCGAAGGCGGCGTGCAGCAGGGCGTCGCGGGTGCGCTGTTTCTTGCGTTCGCGCAGCCCTGCCGGGTGCTCGCCGTGCTGCCCGTCGGTCACTTACCGGTCCTCTTTTCGCCGCTTTGTCCAGCTCAGCTTACCTGTGAGCTACGTGACAGTTACTGTCTTGTGAAATGGTTTGTCAACTGTCAGTGACTGTCACTAGTCTCCCCGTATGACTAGTCAGACCACCGTCGAGAAGGCTTCGCGGGAGCCGGAAGACACGCTCGTTCCCGCACCGGCCAAGGGGCTGCGCGGCCATCCCTGGCTGACGCTCTTCGCCGTGGCCATCGGCGTGATGATGGTCGCGCTCGACGGCACGATCGTCGCGATCGCCAACCCCGCCATCCAGAAGGACCTCGGCGCCTCGCTCGCCGACGTCCAGTGGATCACCAACGGATACATGCTCGCCCTCGCGGTCTCCCTGATCACCGCGGGCAAACTCGGTGACCGGTTCGGCCACCGCCAGACCTTCCTCATAGGTGTCGTGGGCT
Source organism: Streptomyces sp. TSRI0281 (assembly GCF_001905125.1). Lineage (GTDB taxonomy): Bacteria > Actinomycetota > Actinomycetes > Streptomycetales > Streptomycetaceae > Streptomyces. The sequence continues at coordinate 143,170 of NZ_LWLE01000033.1, forward strand.
TCGCCGCGGCATCCGGGGCCATCGGCCTCTCCGACAGCGTGGCCCTGGTGATCGTGTTCCGGGTGCTCCAGGGTCTCTTCGGCGCCCTGCTGATGCCGGCCGCGCTCGGCCTGCTGCGCGCCACCTTCCCGGCCGAGAAGCTGAACATGGCGATCGGCATCTGGGGCATGGTGATCGGCGCCTCGACCGCGGGCGGTCCGATCCTCGGCGGCGTGCTCGTGGAGCACGTCAGCTGGCAGTCCGTCTTCTTCATCAACGTGCCGGTCGGTGTGATCGCCGTCATCCTCGGCATCGTGATCCTCAGGGACCACCGGGCCGAGAACGCCCCGCGCTCGTTCGACATCGGCGGCATCGTCCTGCTGTCCCAGGCGATGTTCTGTCTGATCTGGGCCCTGATCAAGGGCGCGGAATGGGGCTGGGGCGACTACAAGACGCTCGGCTTCCTCGGCGCCGCCGTGGTCCTGTTCTTCGTCTTCGCGCTCTCCCAGAAGAACGTGCGCGAGCCGCTGATCCCGCTGGCGATGTTCAAGTCCCTCCCGCTGTCCGCGGGTGTGGTCCTCATGGTGCTGATGGCCTTCTCCTTCATGGGCGGGCTGTTCTTCGTCACCTTCTACCTCCAGAACGTGCACGGCATGAGCCCGGTCGACAGCGGGCTGCACCTGCTGCCGCTGACCGCGATGATGATCGTCGCGTCCCCCGTCGCGGGTGCTCTGATCACCAAGTTCGGCCCGCGCGTCCCGCTCGTCGGCGGCATGGTCTGCACCGCGATCGCCTGCTTCGGGATGTCCCAGCTGACCATCGGCACCGGCACGCTGACCATGTCGATCTGGTTCGCCCTGCTCGGCCTCGGCCTCGCGCCGGTCATGGTCGGCGCCACCGAGGTCATCGTGGGCAACGCCCCGATGGAGCTCTCCGGTGTCGCGGGCGGTCTCCAGCAGGCCGGCATGCAGGTCGGCGGCAGCCTCGGTACGGCGGTGCTGGGCGCCGTCATGGCCTCCCAGGTCGACGCCAAGCTCGCCGACAACTGGGCGGCGGCGGAGCTTCCGCCGGTCTCCGGCGAGAAGCTGGAGCAGGCGTCCTCGGCCGTCGAGGTCGGCATGCCGCCGGTCGCGCCGGGCACCCCGCCGGAGATCGCGGCGAAGATCGCGGGCGTCGCCCATGACACGTTCGTGTCGGGCATGAGCACCGCGTTCATGGTCTCGGGCATCGTCGCGGTGGTCGCGGCGCTGGTCGCCATGCTCACCAAGCGCGGTGCGAACGCCGAGGCGGGCGCCGGAGTCGGCCACATCTGACCCCGCGCCCCCGACGGCGCGCGAGCGTCAACACAGCGCGAACGACAGCCCCGCCGGACCCTCCGGCGGGGCTGTCGCCTATCAGGGTGATCCGGCCCCGGCCCCCTTCCCCGGACCTCGCTCCGCGGGTCAGGGTGCGATCAGAAGATCCGCACGACAACGGGGGTTGATCCATCATGCGTACGACCGTTTTCGCCGCCGCGGCCCTGGCCGTCACCGCACTCGTCCCACAGGCCGCCGCCATGATCCCGGCCGGAGCCGGAGCGGCACCCGGGGCCGGCACCGCACCGAAGGCCGCCGGAGTCCGGCTCGGCACCTGCGGGGCGGGTCAGCTCTGCCTCTGGAAGAAGCCCGACTTCACCGGCGCCCGGCAGACCCATGAACTGTCCGCCGTCGACATCGAGAGCTGCGTCCCGCTGCCCCCGGGCAGCGAAGCCCAGGCGCTCGCCAACCGCACCGGGCGCCCCGTCACGACCTACCAGTCGGCGGAGTGCGCGGAGACGGGCGAGTTCGAGACGTACCCCGGCGGCGGCACCTGGGTGCCCCGCTCCCCGTACCAGGTCAGGGCCTTCAAGATCTGGGAGAACTGACGCGAGGGCGGCCGGACACGCCGAAGGGCGGCGGGGCCACCGGCCCCGCCGCCCTCCCCGGCCCCGGTGCTTACGCGTCGCCGCCCGCCGCACCCGGATCGGCCGAGGCCACATCCAGGAGCTCGTAGCGGTCGACCGCCGTCTTCAGCGCCGAACGGTCCACCTTCCCGTCCTTCGCCAGCTCGGTGAGCACCGCGAGAACGATCGACTGCGCGTCGATGTGGAAGAACCTGCGCGCCGCCCCACGGGTGTCGGCGAAGCCGAAACCGTCCGCACCCAGCGACTGGTACGCGCCGGGCACCCAGCGCGCGATCTGGTCCGGCACCGAACGCATCCAGTCCGACACCGCCACGAACGGCCCCTCGGAGCCGGAGAGCTTCCGCGTCACGTACGGGACGCGCTGCTCCTCCTCCGGGTGCAGCAGGTTGTACCGCTCCACGTCCACGGCCTCGCGGCGCAGCTCGTTCCAGGAGGTCGCCGACCAGACGTCCGCCCGGACGTTCCACTCGTCGGCGAGGATCCGCTGCGCCTCGACCGCCCACGGGACCGCCACACCGGACGCCATGATCTGGGCCGGGATCCGGCCCTTCTCACCGCTCCGGTAGCGGTACACGCCCTTGAGGATGCCGTCGACATCCACGTTCTCGGGCTCGGCCGGGTGCTGGATCGGCTCGTTGTACACGGTCAGGTAGTAGAAGACGTCCTCGTTCTCCTCGGGCGTCCCGCCGTACATCCGCCGCAGACCGTCCTGGACGATGTGCGCGATCTCGTACCCGAAGGCCGGGTCGTACGCGACACAGCCCGGGTTCGTCGAGGCGAGCAGCTGCGAGTGGCCGTCCGCGTGCTGGAGACCCTCACCGGTCAGCGTCGTACGGCCGGCCGTGGCGCCCAGCACGAAGCCGCGCGCGAGCTGGTCGGCCATCTGCCAGAACTGGTCACCGGTGCGCTGGAAACCGAACATCGAGTAGAAGACGTACACCGGGATCAGCGGCTCGCCGTGCGTGGCGTAAGCCGAACCCGCGGCGATCAGCGACGCCGTACAGCCCGCCTCGGAGATGCCGTCGTGCAGCATCTGCCCGGTCGGCGACTCCTTGTACGCGAGCAGCAGATCGCGGTCCACCGCCTCGTACTGCTGACCGAGCGGGTTGTAGATCTTCGCACTCGGGAAGAACGCGTCCATGCCGAAGGTGCGGTACTCGTCGGGCGCGATCAGCACGAAACGCTTGCCGATCTCCTTGTCCCGCATGAGTTCCTTCAGGATGCGGACAAACGCCATGGTCGTGGCGATCGACTGCTGACCCGAACCCTTCTTCGCGGGTGCGTACGTCTTGTCCTCGGGCAGGACCAGCGGCTTCGCCCGCACGACACGGGTCGGGACATAACCGCCCAGACCCTTGCGGCGGTCGTGCATGTACTGGATCTCTTCCGAGTCGCGGCCCGGGTGGTAGTACGGCGGGTAGCCCTCGTCCAGCTGCTTGTCCGTGATCGGGATGTGCAGCCGGTCACGGAAGCGCTTGAGGTCCTCGACCGTGAGCTTCTTCATCTGGTGGGTCGCGTTGCGGCCCTCGAAGTTCGGCCCCAGCGTCCAGCCCTTGACCGTCTGCGCGAGGATCACGGTCGGCTGGCCCTTGTGGGCCTTGGCCGCCGCGTACGCCGCGTAGACCTTCCGGTGGTCGTGGCCGCCGCGCCCCAGGTGCAGGATCTGCTGGTCCGACATGTCCTTGACCATGTCGCGCAGCCGCGGGTCGTCACCGAAGAAGTGGTCACGGATGTACGCGCCGGTCTCGGTGGCGTACGTCTGGAACTGCCCGTCCGGCGTGGTGTTGAGCTTGTTGACCAGGATGCCCGTGCGGTCCTGTGCGAGCAGCGGGTCCCAGGAGCGGTCCCAGACGAGCTTGATGACGTTCCAGCCGGCCCCGCGGAACTGCGACTCCAGCTCCTGGATGATCTTGCCGTTGCCGCGCACCGGACCGTCGAGCCGCTGAAGGTTGCAGTTCACGACGAAGGTCAGGTTGTCCAGGCCCTCACGGGCGGCGATGGAGAGCTGGCCGAGCGACTCGGGCTCGTCCATCTCGCCGTCACCCAGATAGGCCCAGACGTGCGAATCGGAGGTGTCGGCGATGCCGCGCGCCTCCATGTAGCGGTTCATCCGCGCCTGGTAGATCGCACCGAGCGGGCCCAGGCCCATGGAGACGGTCGGGAACTCCCAGAAGTCCGGCATCAGCCGCGGGTGCGGGTAGCTGGACAGACCGTTCGGCGCCTTCGACTTCTCCTGGCGGAAGGCGTCGAGCTGCGTCTCGCTCAGCCGGTCGAGCAGGAACGCGCGGGCGTAGATACCGGGGGACGCGTGCCCCTGGAAGAAGATCTGGTCGCCGCCGTCACCCCCGTCCTTGCCGCGGAAGAAGTGGTTGAAGCCCACGTCGTACAGCGAGGCGGAGGAGGCGAAGGTGGCGATGTGACCGCCGACCCCGATCCCGGGACGCTGGGCGCGCGACACCATCACGGCCGCGTTCCAGCGGGTCGCGTTCAGGACCTTGCGCTCGATCTCCTCGTCGCCGGGGAAGAACGGCTCGTCCTTCGTGGCGATCGTGTTCACGTAATCCGTACTGCGCATCTCCGGCACGGCGACACGCTTCTCGCGCGCGCGCTCGATGAGGCGGAGCATCAGATAGCGGGCCCGCTCACGGCCTCGCTCGTCGACGGCGGCGTCGAGAGAGTCGAGCCATTCCTGGGTTTCCTCGGGATCGAAGTCCGGGACCTGGCTCGGAAGGCCGCCAATGATGATCGGGTTGCGATCGGATCCGGAAGCCACGCTGTTCCTTCGCTGTTCGGTGCTGCTCTACGGGGCCTGGTTACGGGGAACGGACCCCCGGGACGGCTGCTGTGCGCCGCCTCCATCGTGTACCGCGAGGGCGTAAACGTCATCTCTACCGCGGGGTAACCGTCAGGTGGTGAAATCTCACGTCCGGGGCACGAGTAGGGGCAGCACACGGATGGGTCGGGCCAAACCGCAACCATACGCCCAAGCCGTCCAAGCGTTCCCAAAGGCTGTTCGACTCCTATTGGCGGATCGAAACGGCATAAGCTGAGGAAGGACGTATACGGACTGGGCGGCATCGAAGGCCCTGCGGGAGACCCGCCGGACGTAGCGGCGACGTGGCAGGGAACGTCACCGTTTAGGCGGTCTCGCACGCTGGGTACTTGCGCGATTCGCCGAGCCCGTGTGGACTACGGCCAATGCCCCGCGCACGCGCGTGGCTGAAGCATTTTCCGAAACATGATCAGGAGGCATCCCGTGAGCGCGACCGCGGACCACGCGGAGGAACGGACCAACCCGGCAGCACGCCTGGGGTTCGAACCCGGACAGGTGGTCCAGGAGATCGGCTACGACGACGACGTCGAGCTGGAGCTCCGTGAGGGCATTGAGGCCACTACCGGCCAGGATCTCGTCGACGAGGACTACGAGGACGTCGCCGACGTCGTCCTGCTCTGGTTCCGTGACGAGGACGGCGACCTTACGGACGCGCTGGTGGATGCCATCGGTCTGCTCGAGGACGGCGGTACGGTCTGGCTGATGACGCCGAAGACCGGCCGTGACGGATACGTCGAACCGAGTGACATCAATGAGGCTGCCCAGACGGCCGGTCTCGCCCAGACCAAGAGCATCAGCGCGGGCAAGGACTGGACGGGCAGCCGTCTCGTCACCCCCAAGGGGGCCAAGGCCAAGCGCTGAACCCTCTCTCTCACCACCCGGGGCCCCCGACGGCAGTACGCCGCCGGGGGCCTTCGTATGTGTCGGCGTACCGCCCATGCGTAGGGTGGTGACCACCCGGACGGCCCAGTCCGGGTGAAGCGGTGAAGTAGCGAAGGGACGCGTTTCCATGGCGATCGAGGTCGGCACCCAGGCCCCGGATTTCGAGCTCAAGGACAACCACGGCCGCACCGTGAGGCTCTCGGACTACCGGGGCGAGAAGAACGTGGTGCTGCTGTTCTACCCGTTCGCCTTCACCGGCGTCTGCACGGGCGAGCTGTGCGCGCTCCGTGACGAGCTGCCGCAGTTCGAGAACGACGACACCCAGCTGCTCGCCGTCTCCAACGACTCCATCCACACCCTGCGGGTCTTCGCCGAGCAGGAGGGCCTGGAGTACCCGTTGGTCTCCGACTTCTGGCCGCACGGCGCGACCTCGCGGGCGTACGGCGTCTTCGACGAGGACAAGGGCTGCGCGGTGCGCGGCACCTTCATCATCGACAAGGAGGGCGTCGTCCGCTGGACCGTCGTCAACGGTCTGCCCGACGCGCGCGACCTGAAGGACTACATCGCGGCGCTCGCGGCGATCTGATCCCGGATTCGCACCGCCCGGCCAAAAGCCTGTTTTGGCCGGGAACCGGTCACTAGGATCCATTCGTTGATCCGATGCCAACGCACTACGGGGACGCTGGTGTCTGCCGGCCCCTGAAAACCTATGGGAGGACTCGTGGGAGTCAGCCTCAGCAAGGGCGGCAACGTCTCGCTGACCAAGGCCGCGCCCAACCTGACCGCGGTCATCGTCGGTCTGGGCTGGGATGCCCGTACCACCACCGGTGGTGATTTCGACCTCGACGCCAGCGCGCTGCTGACGAACGCCGAGGGCAAGGTCGGAAACGACGGGAATTTCGTTTTCTTCAACAACCTCAAGAGCCCCGACGGTTCCGTCGAGCACACCGGTGACAACACCACCGGTGAGGGCGAGGGTGACGACGAGGTCGTCAAGGTGAACCTGGCGGGCGTTCCCGCCGATGTGGAGAAGATCGTCTTCCCGGTCTCGATCTACGAGGCCGAGAGCCGCCAGCAGAGCTTCGGCCAGGTACGCAACGCGTACATCCGCGTGGTCAACCAGGCGGACAACACCGAGCTGGCGCGCTACGACCTGAGCGAGGACGCCTCGACGGAGACCGCCATGGTCTTCGGCGAGCTCTACCGCAACGGCGCGGAGTGGAAGTTCCGCGCCATCGGTCAGGGGTACGCCTCGGGGCTGCGCGGTATCGCGCAGGACTTCGGCGTCAACGTCTGACCGGCACCCGGTGACGGCTCCGCCGAGGCGCTGAGCCGCACCCGCACGTCCCCGTCCGGCGCCGCACACCGTGCGGCGCCGGACGCGCTCACCAGGGCGCTCACGCGCTCGTGTCCGGGCGTCCGAGCGTCCGGCGACATCGTCCAACGACTCGGGGAGGACACACATGGGCGTCACGCTCGCCAAGGGAGGCAATGTCTCCCTCTCCAAGGCCGCTCCCAACCTCACCCAGGTGCTGATCGGGCTCGGCTGGGACGCACGATCCACCACCGGAGCCGACTTCGATCTCGACGCCAGCGCCCTGCTGTGCCAGTCGGGGCGGGTGCTCGGTGACGAGTGGTTCGTGTTCTACAACAACCTCACCAGCCCGGACGGCTCCGTGGAGCACACCGGTGACAACCTCACGGGTGAGGGTGACGGCGACGACGAGTCGGTCATCGTGCACCTCGACCAGGTGCCTGACCACTGCGACAAGATTCTTTTCCCCGTCTCGATCCATGAAGCGGACCATCGCGGGCAGACGTTCGGCCAGGTCAGCAATGCCTTCATCCGCGTGGTGAATCAGGCGGACGGCCAGGAACTGGCGCGCTACGACCTCAGCGAGGACGCCTCGACGGAGACCGCGATGATCTTCGGCGAGCTCTACCGGTACAACGGCGAGTGGAAATTCCGTGCAGTGGGGCAGGGGTACGCGTCGGGGCTGCGAGGTATCGCTCTAGACTTCGGGGTCAACGTTTCGTAAAGCCGCGCACGGCGCGGGGGAGCCCCGTACTCACCGGGGGAGACCCTTACATAACACGATGGGGTAGCCAGTGGTTCTGAAAACCTTCGGCTGGTCGTTCGCGGTCACCGCGCTCGGCCTGGTCGCAGCGGCGTTCTACGGGGGGTGGCAGGCATTCGGAGTGGTGGCGATCCTGTCGGTCCTGGAGATCTCGCTGTCCTTCGACAACGCGGTGATCAACGCCGGAATCCTGAAGAAGATGAATGCCTTCTGGCAGAAGATCTTCCTCACGGTGGGTGTGCTCATCGCGGTCTTCGGTATGCGGCTGGTCTTCCCCGTCGTGATCGTGGCCATCAGTGCGCAACTCGGTCCGATCGAGGCGATCGATCTTTCCTTCAACGACCCTGACAGGTACAAGGAACTGGTCACGGACGCGCATCCGTCGATCGCCGCCTTCGGTGGCATGTTCCTGATCATGATCTTCCTCGACTTCATCTTCGAGGACCGCGACATCCAGTGGCTGCGCTGGATCGAGCGTCCGCTCGCCAAGCTCGGCAAGGTCGACATGCTGTCGGTCTGCGTCGCGCTGATCCTGCTGCTGATCGCGGCCATGACGTTCGCGACCCAGGCCCACCAGCACGGTGGCGGGCACGCGGACAAGGCGTCGACCGTCATGCTCTCCGGTATCGCGGGTCTGATCACGTACCTCGTGGTCGGCGGGCTCTCCAGCTTCTTCGAGAACAAGCTCGAAGAGGAGGAGGAGCGCGAGCACGAGGCCGAGGAAGAGGCCAAGAAGGCGGGTAAGCCGGTCTCGGCGGTCGCCCTCGCGGGCAAGGCCGCGTTCTTCATGTTCCTCTATCTTGAGGTCCTGGACGCGTCCTTCTCCTTCGACGGTGTCATCGGCGCCTTCGCCGTCACCAACGAGATCGTGCTGATGGCCCTCGGCCTCGGTATCGGTGCCATGTACGTCCGTTCGCTCACCGTCTACCTGGTCCGCCAGGGCACGCTGGACGACTACGTCTACCTGGAGCACGGCGCCCACTACGCCATCGGCGCGCTGGCCGTCATCCTGCTCGTCACCATCCAGTACGAGATCAACGAGCTCATCACCGGCCTCGTCGGCGTCGTGCTGATCGGCTGGTCGTTCTGGTCCTCGGTGCGCCGCAACAAGGGGATCGCCGCGGCCGGCGGCGACGGGGGCGACACCTCGGGATCCAAGGCGGAAGTCTCCTCCGGGGTGTGACCCGGTAGGTATTGAGGAACGCTCTCTGCGGGGCGGCCCACACGGCGACGGCTCTCCGGTAGGACCCGGACCCGGCCCGGTGGCCGCCCCGCAGTGATGTGTCCCGCGCCGATGCGCGGGACAGCGCGGTACATGCGGGTGGGGTCGGGATACCGGTCACGAAACAGGTGGGGGTTGGGATGGGCTTCTTCGACGGCCTGTGGCCGGGGCGAGCGGCACAGTTCGAGGCGGGCGATTCCGCGACGAGTTCGATCGTGCTCTCCAAACGGAACGCCACGGTCTCGCTGAACAAACAGGGCGCGCTCTCCGGCAATCTCCGGGTCAATCTGTCCTGGCAGATGCGGAGCTCGGACATCTCGGGCGGGTCGCGCGGGAGCGGCTCGCTGCTGCGCCCGTTCAAGCTCTTCAAGCCCGAGGTGGTCCAGGCGCACACCCAGGGCATGGTCAACGTCGACCTGGACCTCGGCTGCATGTACGAACTCCAGGACGGCACCAAGGGAGTCGTGCAGCCGCTGGGCAACCTGATAGGCGATCTGAACGGCCCGCCGTACATCCGGCTCAGTGGCGACGACCGCTTCGGCGCACCGTCGGGGGAGACGGTCTACGTCAATCTCGACCAGCGCGACCAGATCAAGCGGCTGCTGTTCTTCTGCTACATCTACGACCAGACGCCGGCGTTCGACCGTACGCACGCCAAGGTGACGCTCTACCCGGGCAACGGCCCGCGCATCGAGATCGAGCTGGACGAGCGCGCCCCGCAGGCCCGCTCCTGCGCTGTGTTCACCGTGGAGAACATCAAGGACGAGCTCATCGTGCGGCGCGAGGTGAAATTCGTCTACGGCTTCCAGTCGGAGCTGGACCGGATGTACGGCTTCGGGATGCAGTGGGGGCGCGGCTACAAGACCCGGGCCTGAGAGCCGGCCGCCCACCGGCCGGACCGGCCCCCGGGGCCCGGCGGCTCAGGAACGGACGAACTGCGGGCCCTGCGGGGGCAGCACGAAGTGCGGGTCCGGCGCGAAGGCGGCGGCCGCCGCGGGCTGCGGATAGCCGTACGTGGGCGGCGCGGAGACGGGTTGCGGGTAGCCGTACGCGGGCGGCGCCGACGTCGGCTGCGGGTAGCCGTAGCCGGGGGGCGCCGTCGCGGGCTGCGGATAGCCGTACGCGGGCTGCTGATGCTGGACCGTGGCCTGCGAGTCCGCGGCGAGCGGGTGGGCCGGGAGCGGCCCCTGTGCGGCTTCCTCCTGCGCCTGCGCCGCCGCCCGCGCTTCCGCCTGAGCCTCCGCCTCCGACTCGTCGACCGAGATCCCGAAGGCGGTGGCGAGCCCGATCAGACCCGTCGGATAGCCCTGTCCGACCGCCCGGAACTTCCAGCCCTCCCCGCGCCGGTAGAGCTCGCCGCAGATGATCGCGGTCTCCTCACCGGTCTCCGCCCGGATATCGAAGACGGCCATCGGCTCACCGTCCGCGAGCGCGGCGTCGAACAGCAGTATCCGCAGGTCCCGGACCTGCTGGAAGGGCGCGCCGTCGGAGGACGCGGCGATGACCACCTGGTCCACCGAGGGATCGAGCGCGGCCAGATCCGCCTCGATCGTGTCGGTCAGCCCTTCGGCGACGCTGCGCTTCGGCAGCCGTCGCACCAGACCGGAGGGGTGGCGGGGCTGGTTGTAGAAGACGAAGTCCTCATCGGAGCGCACACGGCCGGAGGTGCCCAGCAACAGGGCGGAGGCATCCACATCCGGAACGTCGGCCCCCGGGGTCCAGCGCAGCACGGCCCGTACGGCCATGGCGTCGAGGGGGACGTTCGAGCCCTTCAGCATCGCGTGCGTCATGCCCGTCATCCTGCCTGCTGGCCGCCCGTGCGGACAACGCGGGGGGCGCAACGGACAGGTCCGGCGGCGCCCGGGGGAGGCGTGACCATACCGCGCGGAGGGAGTGGGCAATGGGCGGGTAACCGGAAATTCATGCACATGGGGAACTGTTGACACCCGCCCGTACGTACTATTACCGGCCATACGTTTGTCCAGCCGGTCAGGCAGTTCGGGGGAAACTCATGCGTCATTTCGGGCATATCTCGCCCGCTGCTCGGGAGGGCCTGTTCTTCCAGGAGCCGTGCGAATTCCACGCGAGCTCGTCCGCCAGGCTGCTGTCGGTCGCCCTGGGAGCCACCCTCTACTCTCCGGCCACCCGGCCGAACCTCGCCGAAGACGTGATCAAACAGGCGGGGCTCGGAGTCGTCTCCATGGTGCTCTGCCTGGAGGACTCGATCAACGACACCGAGGTGGTCGAGGCCGAGGCGAACCTGGTCAGACAGTTCACGGAGCTCGCCACGCGGCCCGACCAGGTCCCGCTGCTCTTCATCCGGGTCCGCGAGCCCGGCCAGATCAACGACCTGGTCGACCGGCTCGGCCCGGCGGTCCGGATGTTGTCCGGATTCGTACTACCGAAATTCACGGAGGAGCGGGGCACGCTCTTCCTGGAAGCACTCGCCGACGCGGAAGCGGCCTGCGGGCAAAGACTCTTCGCCATGCCGGTTCTCGAATCGCCGGAGCTCCTCCATCTGGAGACCCGGAGCGAAACCCTTCACGGAATCGCCCGCTCCGTGGACAAGTACCGCGACCGTGTCCTCGCGCTGCGGCTCGGCGTCACCGACTTCTGCTCGGCCTACGGTCTGCGCCGGGCGCCCGACATGACGGCGTACGACGTCCAGATCGTCGGTGCCGTCATCGGCGATGTCGTCAACGTCCTGGGCAGGGCGGACGGGACGGGCTTCACGATCACCGGACCGGTGTGGGAGTACTTCCGCCTCCAGGAACGCATGTTCAAACCGCAGCTGCGCCGCAGCCCCTTCCTGGAGGGCCGGGCGGAGGAACTGCGTACCGCACTCATCGAGCACGACCTGGACGGCCTGCTGCGGGAGATCGGGCTCGACCGGGCCAACGGGCTGCTCGGCAAGACCTGCATCCACCCGTCGCACGTGGCTCCCGTGCACGCACTGTCGGTGGTCAGTCACGAGGAGTTCAGCGACGCCCAGGACATCCTGCGGCCGGAACGTGACGGCGGCGGTGTACTGCGTTCCGCGTACACGAACAAGATGAACGAAGTGAAGCCGCACCGGGCCTGGGCCGAGCGCACGCTCCTGCGGGCCGAGGTCTTCGGTGTGGCGAGGGAAGACGTCGGCTTCGTGGAACTGCTGGCCGCCGGCCTGGCGAACTGAGCGCGCGCCGATGAGCGAGCGCGCGACGAGAGAAGAGACTGTGGACGTGGTGTGGTCGGGCAGCTGGGTTGCCGAGCGACTGGGGGTCGAGCTGACCGGCGACGGGGAGCTCCGGGAAATGCTGGGCCTCGCCCTGCGCCGCAATCCCAAGCGGGCGCATCTGCTCGTGTCGAACGTGCTCGGCAAGCATGTGCCGCAGCGGCCTTCGGTGGTGTACGGCGCCGGGTTCGAGCTGGGCGAGCGGGTACGGGCGCTCCTGGGTGACACCGAGGCCGCCCGCGCGGTCGTCCTCGGCTACGCCGAAACGGCCACCGGCCTCGGCCACGCCGTCGCGGACGGGCTCGGGACGGCCCCGTACCTGCACTCGACGCGACGCCCGGTGGAGGGCGTCGCCAGGGCGGGCGGCTTCGAGGAGTCCCACTCCCACGCCACGTCGCACCTCCTGCTTCCGGAGGACGGGGCGCTGCTGGCGGGCCCCGGCACCGACGGCGCCCCCGCGCCGCTGGTCCTGGTCGACGACGAGTTCTCCACCGGCAACACCGTGCTCAACACGATGCGCATGCTCCATGAGCTGTACCCCCGCGAGCGGTACGTCGTGGTGGCCCTGGTGGACATGCGCTCGGAGCGGGACCGCGGCCGGCTGGCCGAGTTCGCCGCCGAGACCGGTGCCCGCGTCGACCTGGTGGCGCGCGGCGCGGGGACGGTCAGCCTGCCGGACGGCGTACTGGAGCGGGGCCAGGCACTGGTCGCCGCGCAGGAGGCGGAGCAGGAGGCGCGGGAGTCGGGGCAGGCGGCACCGGAGTCCGGACAGATGGCACCGGAGTCCGGGCAGGCGGCACCGCAGTCCGGACAGACGGCCCCGGCTTCCGGCCGCGCGCCGGTGGAACCGGCGGCCACCTGCACCCGGATACCACTGGGCTGGCCCGCCGGCGTCCCCGACGGCGGCCGGCACGGCTTCACCCCCGCCCACCGGGCGCTCCTGGAACCGGCACTGCCGGGCATGGCCGCCCGGATCGCCGACGCGCTGGGCGACGCCCGCCGCGTACTGGTCCTCGGCTTCGAGGAACTGATGTACGCGCCGCTGCGCCTCGGCACCGCGCTGGAGGCCCTCACCGACGCCGACGTGCGGTACTCGACCACGACGCGCTCACCTGTCCTGGCCGTCGACGACCCCGGCTACGCGATACGCAGCCGACTGGTCTTCCCGGCCCACGACAACCCGGCCGACGGCCCCGGCGACCGGTACGCCTACAACGTGGCGGGCGCCGGTTTCGACGCGGTCGTGGCCGTCGTCGACTCCACCGCCGACACCCCCGAGCTGCACGCCCCGGACGGCCTGCTGGCCCGGCTCGGAGCGCACACCGGCAGGGTCCTGCTCGCGGTCGTCCCCTCGTACACCCCGGCACCCGCCCCGGCCGCCGAACCCGCGTCCGCCCCCGCCGCCGAGCCCGCCCCCTCACACGCCTCCTCGTATGCCTCCGACCGGCAGGAACCCCGCATGCTGCCCGAGCCCCTCCGCGGCCCCGACTTCTCCTCCTACGCGGCCACCGATGTCGGCTGGCTGCTCCAGGATCTCTCGGACACGGAGCTGGAAGCACCCACCGAGGAGCGCGAGGAGGCGATACAGAGCGGTGGCGCGCACTACGCCGAGTCGCTGCCCGTGGAGTACCAGCCCAGCGCCGAGTACCAGGCCCTGTTCCAGGCGGCCCTGGACACCTCGGCCGCACGCATCGCCCGAGCCGTCGGGACCGTCACCGAAACCGTCCTCGCCGAGCGCGGCCCGCGCCCGGTGCTGGTCTCCCTGGCCCGTGCCGGCACCCCCGTCGGCGTACTGATGCGCCGCTGGGCCCAGCACCGGCACGGCCTCGACCTGCCGCACTACGCCGTCTCCATCGTGCGCGGGCGGGGCATCGACGCCAACGCCCTGCGCTGGCTGGCCGCCCACCACGACCCGGCCGACGTCGTGTTCGTCGACGGCTGGACCGGAAAGGGCGCGATCACGCGCGAACTGGCCGTGGCACTGGCCGAGTTCGAGGGCTTCAACCCCGAGATCGCGGTCCTGGCCGACCCGGGCGGCTGCGTGCGTACATACGGTACGCGCGAGGACTTCCTCATTCCGTCCGCGTGCCTCAACTCCACGGTCTCCGGCCTGATCTCCCGTACCGTCCTGCGCGCCGACCTGGTCGGCCCCGAGGACTTCCACGGGGCGAAGTTCTACCGGGAGCTGGCCGGCGCGGATGTGTCCGGCCACTTTCTGGACACGGTCGCGGCCCGCTTCGACGAGGTCGTGGACGACGTCGACGCCGAGGTCAAGGAGCTGCTGACCGTCGACCGGGCACCCACCTGGGAGGGCTGGGCCGCCGTCGAGCGGATCAGCGAGGAGTACGGCATCCATGACGTCAACCTGGTCAAGCCGGGTGTCGGCGAGACCACGCGCGTCCTGCTGCGCCGGGTCCCGTGGAAGATCCTCGCCCAGCGGAGCGCGGGCGCGGACCTTGAGCACATTCGGCTGCTGGCCGCGCAGCGCGGGGTCCCGGTCGAGGAGGTCGATGAACTTCCGTACACCTGCGTGGGTCTGATCCACCCGCAGTTCACCAGGGGCGCGACGGGCGCGGACGGCAAGGCGGTGACGGAAAAGTGACCTCCACCGAGAAGCCGACGGGGACGTCCGCCGGGACGTCGACCGGGACGTCGACCGGGACGTCGACCGGGACCTCCGCCGGGACCTCCGCCGGGACGTCGACCGGGACCTCCACCGGGGATGGCGCCGGAACCTCCGCCGGGGATGGCGCGGTGACCATGGTCGCCAGCGACCTCGACCGCACCCTCATCTACTCCTCCGGGGCGCTCCACCTCACCGTGCCGGACGCCGAGGCCCCCCGGCTGCTGTGCGTGGAGGTGTACGACCACAAGCCGCTCTCGTACCTGACGGAGACGGCGGCCGGACTCCTGCGGGACGTGGCCCGTTCGACGGTCTTCGTACCGGCCACCACCCGTACCCGCGAGCAGTACCACCGCATCCACCTCCCCGGCCCGGCCCCCCGCTACGCCATCTGCGCCAACGGCGGGCACCTCCTGGTCGACGGGGTCTCCGACCCGGACTGGCAGGCACAGGTGGCGACCCGGCTCGCCGACGAATGCGCCTCGCTCGCCGAGGTCCGGGCCCACCTCGTCGCCGCCGCCGACCCGGCGTGGCTGCTCAAGGAACGGGTCGCCGAGGACCTCTTCGCCTACCTCGTCGTCGAGCGCGCGCTGCTGCCCGGGGACTGGGTGAAGGAACTGGCGGAGTGGGCGGACGGCCGCGGCTGGACCGTCTCGCTCCAGGGCCGGAAGATCTACGCCGTGCCCCGGCCCCTCACCAAGAGCGCCGCGATGCGGGAGGTCGCCCGCCGCTGCGGCGCCACGCTCACCCTCGCCGCCGGTGACTCGCTCCTCGACGCCGACCTGCTGCTGGCCGCCGACCGCGGCTGGCGCCCCGGCCACGGAGAACTCGCGGACAGCGGCTGGAGCGCCCCCCACGTCGAGGCACTCGGCGAGAGCGGGGTAGCGGCGGGCGAGGAGATCCTGCGCCGGTTCCTGGGCGCGGACACGGCGTAGGGCCGGGCTTCCGGGCGTGGCGGCCCCGGGCTGGTCAAGCTGCGTACGGGAGACCGACCGCACGAAGGAGCGACGCGCGATGACCAAGGGCAACGAAACCAAGATCACGGACGAGCTGTACGCGTACATGCTGGCGCACAACCCGCCGCTGGACGCGGTCCAGCGCGAGCTGGTGGAGACCACCTACGCGCGCTTTCCCGACCACGCCGGGATGCAGTCGGCCGCGGAACAGGGCCCGCTGCTCGCGTTCCTCGTCCGGCTGACGGGCGCCAGGCATGTCGTGGAGGTCGGCACGTTCACCGGCTTCAGCGCCCTGGCGATGGCGCAGGCGCTTCCGGCGGACGGGGTCCTGATCGCGTGCGACATCTCGGAGGAGTGGACGGCGTACGGCCGGGAGGCATGGGCGGAGGCGGGCGTCGCCGACCGCATCGACCTGCGCATCGCGCCCGCCCTCGACACCCTGCGGGCGCTGCCGTCCGAGCCGCACATCGACTTCGCCTACCTGGACGCGGACAAGGGCAACTACATCCCGTACTGGGAGGAGTTGGTGCCCCGGATGCGCCCCGGCGGCGTCATCGCCACGGACAACGTGCTGTTCCACGGCGGGGTCACGGACCCGGAGGCGACCGGGGGAGCGGCGGCGATCAAGGAGTTCAACGACCATGTCGGCGCCGATGTCCGGATGGACAGCGTGCTGCTGACGGTCGCGGACGGGCTGACGCTCTCCCGTAAGAAGTAGCGCGCCGGCCCGCCCCCCCCCCGCCGGTACCGGGGCGTTCGTCGCCCGGGTCTCAGCCGCAGCAACCGCCGCCGCAGCAACCACCACCTCCGCCTCCGCCGCCGGACGGGGCGGGTGCGGACGCGGCCGATCCGCCCACGGCCACGGTGGAGAGCAGCTTCACGGTGTCGTCGTGCCCGGCGGGGCAGGCGGCGGGGTCGGAGGATTCCGCCATCGGGCGGCTGAGTTCGAATGTGTCTCCGCAGGTGCGGCAGCGGAATTCATAGCGAGGCATGGCCCCAGGCTAGGGCCAACGCCGGTACGGGGCTACGCCCGAAGGCGTGGGCCCGGTTTCCGGGTGGCCTACCTGTGGGCGTCCGGCACGGTGAGGGGCGGCCGCCCGCGGCGGGCCTCGTGGGCGGCCTGTTCCGGGTGACGGGCGCGCCAGTACGGGTTGTCGTGCGGCAAGCCGCCGCTGACCCTCCCGTACATCCCGAAGAACATCAGCATCACGCCGACCACAAAGCTGAACAGCACGTTCTGGATCTGGAAGGCGAGGAAGTTCATACCGGTGTCCAGGAGCGCGAGATTCACGAATCCGCTGAGGATGAAGGCGATGCCCAGGACCATGTTGAGGGTGGAGGCGAAGTTGCCGCCGATGACCATTCCGGCGAAGAGCAGCAGCCCGACGCAGATGGACAGCACGCTGAGCGCACCGTTGGTGTTGAGGCCCGCGACCGTGTCGCCGCCGGTGTCGAAGAAGCCGATCTTGTCGATCAGCCCGAGGATGCCGAAGGCGAGCAGCACCAGTCCGGTCAGCCCGGCTCCGATCCGGTAGACCTGGCTGAGCCGGTGGTCGACCGGGAGGTGCTCGTCGAGCTGGATGCCGGTGCGCCGCCGAACGGAATGCGGCGGCCCGGGGCGGGATACGAGGGGTGCGCGAGGTTCATGACGTGCGTGTATGGCCATGTCGGACTCCTTCGGCCTCCTGTGAAGCCGCGTACTTCCAGGATCGGCCACCCGCGACCACGGGACAAATCGGACGCCGGCGTGTGCGGGGCAGCGCGGTGCAAGCGTGGTGCCGGGCCGGGCGCAGCCACGCTTCGACTCCCCTCCCCCTCCGCCTGAGGCTCGGCCTCCGCCTCGGGTCTCCGCCTCGGGCTCGGGCTCGACGTCGGGCCTCGGGTCTCCGCCTCTGGCCTCCGCCTTCGGCTCCGCCTCCCCCTCAGGCTCCGGCCCCGCGCTCCTCACGGATCTCGGAGACCACCCGGGCCGCGGTCTGCCGCACGGCCTCGGTCTCGGTCAGGAAGTGCCAGTAGTCGGGGTGCCGTCCCTCAAGGCCGCTGATGGCACGGTCCAGCCGGGCCACGGCGTCGTCCAGTGGCCGGGCGTGGCGCGGATCGGGCGTGTTGCGTCCGGCCATGGCCAGCCGCTGGGCGTCCCGGATGGCGAACCGGGTCCGCTGGATCTCCTGCTCCGGGTCCTTCGCCACGGCGTCCAGCCGCTGCAACCGGTCACCGGCGGCGGACACCGCCTCATCGGTCGCGTTCAGCAGGGCCCGGACCGTGCTCAGCAGGGAGATGGCGTCGGGCCGGCGCTGTTCGTCCCGGGCCTTGGCGGCCTCGGCGAGCTTCTCCTCGGCCTGCCGGATGTTCACCGACGCCTGCTCGGGGACGGGCTGGAGGTCCTGCCAGCACGCGGCCGAGAACCGCCGCCGCAATTCGCTGAGCACCGGCTCGACCGAGCCCGCGCGCGTCGTCAGCGCCTGGGCGCGGGTGCGCAGCGACACCAGCCGCCGGTCGATCTCGGCGGCCCGCTCCGGCAGCCGCTCGGCCTCGGCCCGTACCGCCTCGGCGTCACGCAGCACCGTGTCGGCCCGCTGGAGGGTCTCCGCCACCCCGTGCCGGCCGGCGCCCTGATTGAGCTTGGTCAGCTCCGGGGCGAGGGCCGCCAGCCGTGCCGCGAGATCGTCCGCCCGCAGCCCGGACGCCCGCACCGCGTCGAGAGCGTTGCTCGCACCGAGCAGCGCATGCCGGGCCCGCTCCACGGCGGGCACGAGCCGGGCGAGCTGGGTCTCCGCACTGCCGAGCAGCGGCCCGAGCCCCTGCGCGAACCGATCCAGCTCGCCCTTGACCCGTACGAGATCGTCCTTGGCCCGGGTCAGCTCGCTCCGGGCGTGGGTGGCGACGGACGGTTCCAGATCGTCCCGGTCGAGGTCGTGCGCGTCGACGGCCGTGATGTAGGCATGGCTGACCTCGTCGATGCGCCGTCCCAGCGCGGCGAAGTCGTCCGCCGCCTTGCGGCCACGCGAGGAACTGTCGACGGCGGTGATCGTCTCGATCGAGATCCGGAGGTCGCGCTGAGCGGTGTCCAGCTCGTAGAAGGCTTCGGCTGCCGCGTCCTTCGCCGCCTGAGCGTCGGCGCGCTGGCT
The DNA here is from genome assembly GCF_001905125.1 of Streptomyces sp. TSRI0281. Lineage (GTDB taxonomy): Bacteria > Actinomycetota > Actinomycetes > Streptomycetales > Streptomycetaceae > Streptomyces. The sequence continues at coordinate 162,027 of NZ_LWLE01000033.1, forward strand.
CTCCCCGCGCCCGCCGAACCAGCGGCGCGTACCGCCACCGGCGAAGGAGGCGGGCAGCGCGGCGACGAGGAGGGGCACCGGCAGCAGCATCAGCGCCACCACGTCCCGGACCCCCTGGACGGCGGAACTCCCACCCGCTCTTGCCTGCGGCCGCGCGTGTGTCGCCGTCACATCCCTCTCCCGTGCTGTTTCGCCCTGCCCGGTACATTCTCCCACCAGGTAAGGACGAACACACGGGTCGGTTAGTTCGCGCTTCGCACGGTGACTTGTCCATTGTCGCTGCGGGCCTTCACCACGTGCGGGCTGCTGTCGCTGCGGGCCACCTCCACGGAGACGTCGCCGTTGTCGGCCGAGGCGTTCACGGCGTACGCCTGTTTCCCCGGCGGCAGGTCGATGGTGATGCCCCCGTTGTCGCTGACGGTGTCCACGAGATCCGGCACGGTGCTGAACCCCAGCTGGACCGACCCGCTGTCCGACCGGGCGATCACGGACGTGCCGGAGATCCTCTCCGCGACGACGGAACCGTTGTCGCTCACCAGTTTCAGGGGCCCGCGCGAGTCCCGTACGACGACTCCGCCGTTGTCGGAGGAGAGGTCGAGCGGGGTATCGAACCCGGCGGCGCTGACCCGCCCGTTGTCCGAGCCCGCCTTCACGCTCACCCCGCGCGGCACCTTCACCCGGTGCAGGGAGTCGCAGTTGCTGGTCAGGGCGTCGCACGTCACCTTGAGCGTCAGGGTGTCGTCCACCATCTTCCAGGATGTGTTGGGCCCGCTGCCCAGCATCACCCAGCCGTCGACCTGCCGCTCCACCTCGACCTGTTCCACGTCGGCGGATACGAGTTCGATGCTGGAGTTCTCGGACACGATGGTCAGCGTCCGGCCCTCGATGCCGAACGCCTTGCGCTCGACCGGGGCACTGTCGACGTCGGTCCCACAGCCACTGAGCGCCAAGGCGAGCAGGACGGCCCCACCACCGACGAGAACCGCCCGCCCCCGCCCGGCCCCACGAACCCGGAAGGGCACACCGCCCCCACGGGTGCCGCTGATGCCACGGGTAGCGCGGTGAGCACGTGTACGGAATTCCACGGTGATCGGTCCCCCAGGTGATGCTGTCGGATGATGCCGCTCGATGCGGCGCCACGGCCGGTACGCCCTTCGCGGCCGGTGCGGCTTCACCGTATGCACCGGAGCCAGCGACGAGAATCCGGATGGCTACCGTCTCCGGGGTGGGGATATCCCCCCTCCCACCCCCGCGCCCCCTTCTACAGAACCGCCGGCACCGGGGCCACAGAACCGGTTTGTGAGCGGGGGCCCTGAGCCATGTACGCTGTTGCCTCATCCACGGGTGCGTAGCTCAGGGGTAGAGCGCTGCTCTTACAAAGCAGATGTCGGCAGTTCGAAACTGCCCGCGCCCACCAAGGTAAAGGCGAATCCCCAGGTCAGGGTGTATGTGACCTGGGGATTTGTCATTCCTACGCTTCGCCACCGCTCTGACTGCACACTGGCTACTTCCCCACTACAGGGCGGCAGCTCCTAAATCTCTCCTATGAGATGACGACAACAGCGCAGATCAGCAGCTGAATTCAGCGCCACAACGACGCGGCCCTCCCGCACCCGTCACCGGGCCATCGGAGACCACATCCGCGCCGCCCGCCTCACCGCTGGCCCGACGCAGGAACAGGTGGCGCTCCGCACCGGAACGCGGGCCACGTACAACCGGATCGAGATGGGCCACTCGGCTGCGCTTGTCGACACCCTCATCCGAATCGCCGACGCGATTAGCCTCGGTCTTGCATGACGGTCCGTCGGTTCTTCCGTCGGGCCGTTTCGCTGTTGCGGGTTGGTCGTGGGAATGCTGGTGGCCCGGCTGTCGCGTCGGGTGGGCGCCGGGTTCCACTGCTCTGGTGGGGTGATGCTGCTCGGAGGGACTCGAAGGTGCTGGTCAGCCGGGGTTCGGCAGGGCTTGGAGCCGGTCGGCCGCTGCGCTGATCACGTCGGTCCAGGGCCAGTGCGCCGCGAGGCGGAGGTAGCGGCGGCGACCGGTGGTGACGAGTTGTGCGGCGGCTGAGAACAGGCGGAAGCGAAGCTTCTTCGGTTCCCAGCGGCGGGTCTGGCCGGTCAGGGCGAGCATCGGCATCCAGGCCAGCAGGTCCAGGGCGAGCTGGATGATCTCCAGCCAGATCTGGTTCTGCGCGAAGCCGTGGAGCGGGAGGTTGCGCAGGCCGGTGGAGCGGGCGTCCCGGATGCGGTCCTCGCAGCGGGCGCGCTGGCGGTGGCGCAGTTCGAGCCCGGCGATCGCCTCGCCGCCGGGAGTGTTGGTGGCGAAGCAGGTCAGGCGCATGCCGTCGGCGTCGGTGAAGCGGAGCTGGGCGCCGGGGTGCGGGCGCTCCTTGCGGACGATCAGCCGTATCCCCTTCGGCCACCCCTTCAGACAGTCCCCGCCGATCTCGGCGACCCAGGCGCCGTCGCGGACCTCGCCGCCGGGCTCGACGGCCGGCGTCCAGGCCGATGCCGGGACCTTCAGCACGGCCTGGTGGACGGCGTCGGTGATGGTCATGCCGACCGAGTACGACAGCCACCGGCCCCGCGCCGCGAGCCAGTTGACGAACTCATGGGTGCCGCCCCCGGAATCGGTGCGGACCAGGGTGCGGCGCCCGCGGCGGAACCTCTTCGGGAGCTGGGCCAGGGCCAGTTGGGTGGCGGTGATGTGGTCGGCGGCGGTGTTGCTGCCCGCGTTTCCCGGCCGCAGCAGGCCCGCGACCGGCTCACCGGCGCCGCCCGCCCCGTGGTCGACGAAACCCATGATCGGATGATGGCCGAACGTCCGCTTCCAGGTCGCCGCGGCGTCCTGCTTGTCCGAGTGCGCGATCACCAGCACCCCGTCCAGGTCCACGATCACCTGTCCGCCCTGGTCGGGGGCGGCTTCCCCTGCCAGGGCCCAGACATGTTCCCGGACGCCGGCGCGGGCCCGGCGGATCGCGGTCAGCGCGTGCTTCCCGCTGCCGGCGAGCGTTTCGACCAGGCGTGAGACGGTCGGGTCGGAGGCCACCGCCCCGAACACCGTCGGCTCAGCCCGCAGCACGGCGACATCGGACAGACAGTCCCCGCCCAGCGCGACCGCGAGTGCCACATCGAGCAGGGTCTTGCCTGGATCATGCACCGCCCGCGCTTTGCGCCACGGCGCCAACGCCGCCGATATCGCCGTATCCAGGCCGCTCTTGCGGACTGTCTCCACCAACAGCACGGCCCCGGCCTGCGAGACCGCTCCGCCGCCACTGCCCTCGACACGGACACGGGGGTACGACCCGGTATTCTTCTTCACCTGAGGAGTGCAGCTTTCCTGACGACGACATGGACCCTAGACAAGTCCCATCGTCCCAGGTCAGAGGGGCTCCTCGCTTATTTGATCAAGCCTCGGACACTCACACTCGCGAAAGCGCGAGGCTAGGGCCCGGCGTGGGATCAGCCGGGCAGTGCCTGATTGCCTGATCGCGCGGCGGGTGAACGCGGTGTAGGTGGTATCTCGGCGACTCCCGCGTTGAAGATGAGCTCACCGGTGTCGGGTCTTCCACCGTGTTCGGGTAGCTGATCGTCTGCCAGGTGTGCTCGGCAGTCTTCCCGATGGCCTGTTTGACGGACGGTTTTCATTCCGGTGGTGAACGAGGAGCGGGCGTCGGCCCGGCGGCAGGCGGCGATCACGCTGGCGGTGTAGAACTGCGAGTCCGCCCGCAGGTTCCGCACACCTATGCAGCCTGCTTCTCGGGCGGTTGTCAGGGCCTCGGCCACCAGTTTCGGGGCACCCCGTGAGTCGGCAGGTCAGCACGCGCCATTCTTCGATTTCTTGATGGGAACAGTCGGTGGATCGACCCCTCAGTGGCGGTCACTGGTTCGGGCAACGGTCTCGGCGACCAGGTCGTCCCCGTCGGCGCTGGGCGGGATCGCACGGTCCCGCACCGGGCTGCGGAACGCGAGGTTGGTGGTGACATGACCGAAGGTCGCGAGCCTATTGGTGAGGTCTTCAAGGTCGGGCATCGACCGGGCGATGACCTTCAGCAGGAAGCAGTCCTCGCCGGTCACGTGATGGGCTTCCATGATCTGCGGCGTGCAGTCCAGCAGATCGAAAAACTGCTTACCAGCAGGGGTGGTCAGCCGGAGCCGAACGAACGCCGTGAGCGTGTAGCCGAGCGCGGCGGGGTCGATGACGGCACGGTAGCCCTGGATGGCACCCAGGTCGGTGAGGCGGCGTACCCGGTCCGCCGTGGAGGACGCCGACATGGAGATCGCCCGTGCGAGCTCTGCGGTGGTCATCCGCCCGTCCGCCTGCAGGAGCTGGAGGATGGCGTTGTCAGTCACATCGAGTATCAGGCGTTGATTCACAGGCATATCCACGAAATTACCGCCGACTCCGAGCCCAGAACAAGCGGGACTCCGGCGTTGGCCCGTTCAGTCTCACGGCTGACGCGGAGATTATTTCCGGTATGACTGTTTCCCAAACCAGCCGGAACCAGGTCGCGCTCGCCGCGATCTGCCTGTCCGCGCTGATGTTCGGCCTGGAGATCTCGAGCGTTCCGGTGATCCTGCCCGTGGTCGGAAAAGAGCTGCACGGTGGGTTCGCCGACCTGCAGTGGATCATGAATGCTTACACGATCGCGTGCGCCACCGTGCTCGTGGCGGCCGGTCTCCTGGCGGACCGATTCGGCCGCAGGCGGCTGTTGGTGGCCGCGGTGGCCGCGTTCGGGCTCACCTCGCTGCTGTGCGGGCTCACACAGGACGTCGCGGTGTTGATCGCCGGCCGGTTTCTGCAGGGCATGAGCGGTGGCGTGATGCTCATCTGCCAGGTAGCGATTTTGTCGCACCAGTTCCGGGAGGGGCGACAGCGCGCCCGTGCGTTCGCGGCGTGGGGCATCGTCTTCGGGATCGGGCTCGGTTTCGGCCCGGCGATCGGCGGCGGGCTGGTATCTCTGGCGAGCTGGCACTGGGTGTTCCTCGTCCACGTCCTCGTCGCCGCGGTCACCCTGGTCCTGATCGCGATAGGTGTGAACGAGTCCCGTGACCCCAAGGCCGGAAGGGTGGACCTGCCCGGAATCGGCACGCTCAGCCTGGCGGTGTTCGGGCTGGTTTTCTTCATCACCCAGGGGCCAAGCCTGGGGTTCACCAGCGCCCTGGAGCTGGGCATCCTCGGGCTGTCGGCGGCGTGCTTCGCCGCATTCGCCGTCGTGGAACGGACCGTCAGGCATCCGGTGTTCCAGTTCTCGGTGTTCCGGATCCCCGCGTTCTCCGGGGCTCTGCTGGGCTCGATGGGCATGAACTTCAGCTTCTGGCCCCTGATGATCTACCTGCCCATCTATCTGCAGAGCGGTCTCGGCTACGGCATCAACACCGCGGCGGCGGCCATGCTCGCGTACACGATCCCAACGCTGCTGCTGCCGCCCCTGGCGGAGCGGCTGGCACTGCGGTACCGGCCCGCAGTGATCATCCCCCTCGGGCTGTACACGATCGGTCTCGGGTTCCTGCTGATGAACCTGGGCAGCGGCGCCGACGATGCGAGCTGGCTGACGATCCTGCCCGGAGCACTGCTGGCCGGCACCGGCCTCGGGCTGACCAACACGCCGGTCACCAACACCACGACCGGTTCGGTGCCCAGCAACCGGTCGGGCATGGCATCCGGTATCGACATGAGCGCCCGGATGACTTCGCTCGCCGTAAACATCGCCCTCATGGGGCTGCTGCTGACCATGGGCATCACAGGCAGCCTCCGGGACCGGGTGACCGGGCAGCTCACCGAGCCCCAGGTCCAGGCGCTGGCCGAACGGGTAGCGAACGGCGACGACACGGCGACACTGCGGCACACGTTCCCTCAACTCACGTACCCAGACTTGGCGGAACACTTGGTGCGCCCTGCGCTCACGCAAGGCTTCGGCCTGATCACCCTGTACGGCAGCATCGTCGTGTGGATCATCGCGACTGCCAGCCTCCTGGTCTTCCGCCGCTCTCCGCGCCGCGAACCGGCCAGCTCGCTCAGCTGACGACCACGACGCGACCGCTTCCCGTCGGCAAGTTGCCTTGAGAGACCTGCGACCGCGTGGGCCACATCCAGCAGGATCTTGCTCGGATCGTGCACCGCTCGCGGATTCCACCAGGGGGCCAGAGCCGCCGAAATCGCCTGGTCCAGTTCGGCCCGGCGAACGGTCTCGACCAGCAGTACAGCCCTGGCCTGGGACACCACTCGATGGCCGCCGCCCTCGACCCGGACACGGGGGCACGACCCGATACTCTTCTTCACCTGAGAAGTGCTTCTTTTCTTGCAGCCAACAGGACCCTAGACAAGTCCCATCGTTGCAGGTCAGGAGCACTTCTCGCGTTTACGATCAAGCACTGGACGGCCACCCTCGTGAAAGCGCGAGGTTAGTGTCCCGCTCGCCGACCTCGTCCGGGAGTAGCCGGGTCCGTCACCTGAGTCCGTGCCGGTTCGGGTCGCGACAGACGCCTTTTGTGGTGCCGCATCCGGAGCAGCCCTGCCCGCCTTCCTCGTTCGCGGGCGGGGTGAAAATCGATGTGCTGTGCATGGTGGTTCCGATCAGGAGGTGTGGCAGGGGCACGCGCAATCGGGACGCCGGCAGTGGTCGTGACCGTCGGCCAGGTGCGGTTGCTGAGCTGCGCGGCAGTGGGTGCTGTGTGTGTCGCCGCGGATCTCCTCGGCCAGGGCCAGTACGTCATCGAGCCGGGATCCTGCGGCCGCGGCCTCGGCCAGCTCGGTGTTCGTGATCGGTTCGCCGTGCCACAGGAGCGTGATCCCGTGTTCGGGGCACCGGGCCATGCCGTCGGTCTCGATCGCGAATTCGTGGACGCCGCCGCTGTGGTGGCACTTCACTCGGATCCCCTCCCCAGCGGGTCCGGGGTAGCGGCCTCGGTGTTCGGCCATTGCCGGTGGTCGCTGGGGGCGCGCCAGTCGTAGTGGGGTCCGGTGTGGCCGGGGGGCTGGGTGCAGCGGGCGAAGGTGCCGGGGTTCTCGGACCAGCAGTACCCGTATCCGATCGGCGCGCTCACCGGCGTGCCTTCTTCCACGCGCGGCCGAGCCGTATGACGGTCGCGCACTGTGCCCCCGTACGGCAGGCGTCGCACGTCAGGGTGTGCCCGAGATACGCCAGATACGCGCGCTCCGGGGGCGGGAACGCGGTCCGCTGCTGCGTCGACGCCATCACCGGGCCGCCCTCCGCCCCGAGCACGCCAGGGCGTCCACACACTCACGGGGGAACCACGCGTACGCGGCACCGGTGGCGGGGGTGACGCGCTGCTCGCCGAGGTCGACACCCAGGTCGGTGCCGAGCGGCGCCGCGCACCAGACGCAATGCCAACCGCGCTGCTGCTGCTCGGTGAGATCGCTGACCGTCGGCAGCTGCGTCACCGCCACGGGGGGCTCTTTGGCCGGGCCTTGAGTGGTCATACGAACACCCTCACAGGGCGACGCGGGCCGCCAGGCCCGAACGCGGCGCCAAGCACCACCGCGTCTGTCGGTGCGCCGCTTCCGTCAGGCTTCTCCAGCCATCCACGCCCCCGCAGATACATGGTGGGCGGGCAGCGGAACTCCCACGGCGGAGTGTGGATCGTGAGAGCCGGTAAGTCGGCAGGCTCTTCCTTCGTGCCGTACGGCACCAGCCACCAGGCACGGTTGGCTTCCGGATGGACGAGGACGGGGCCGAGCCTGGCGGACCCGACGCGCTGCATCGCTTCAACCGACCGCAGAAGGTCAGCCTCCACAACCAGCCAGCCGCGGCCTACAGGGATATGGGCAAGCTCTTCGCCCGCCCATGACTGGTGTGCACGTAAAGGGTCCGGAGCACAAGAAGCCAGCCATGTCGTGCCCGCATTGCGTGTCCGTGAGGCCATGACCAGCACGTTAGGGAACCGGGGTGCAGATGCGCGCGGCGATTGCGCCGGATTGCGAATCGCTCCGGCGAGTTTGGCGCGGTTGCTTACGAGAGGTCCAGTGACGCCCGCGCGCGGCCGATCAGGCGCCGCGCCTGCGGGCCGTGAACCGCGGCCTCCGCCATCCAGTCCCACGCCCGCTCGTACAAGGCGATGGTCTCCTCATCGTCGAGCCACATCTCGGTGCTGATCGTCTCGACGATGACGCGCCGCCGGTCGTAGATCCAGAACCCGTGGCCGGGCGCGCGCCGTAACTGTGCCCCGAGAGGGATGACACCGAGCTCGATGGTGTCAAGACCGATCAGCCCGGCCAGGCGGTCGAGCTGTGCGGCCATGACCTCGCGGGGGCAGGTCACCACGTACAACGCGCCCTCCCACAGCAGGAACCGGAACCGCTTCCCGGGTTCGTACAGCACGTCCTGGCGTCGGATGCGGGCGCGTACTGCGGCCTCGATGTCCTTGGGGATCTGGCGGAACTCGGCGTTCGAAGCGAACACGTGCCGGGCGTAGTCCGCGGTCTGGAACAGCCCAGGGATACGGGACACTTCCACACCGCGAATGACCTTGGTGGCCGTAGTTTCCTCGATGGCCAGCTCTTGGCGGGCCCGGTGTCCGCCGGCCAGCTGGCGGCGCCATGATCTGTACTGGGTCTCCAGGCCGACGAGCCGGCTCTTCAGCTCGGCAGCCAGGTCCGGGCGACCCACCGCCTCGGCCCACTCCGTGAGGTCCGCTGCGTTGGGGGTCTGCTTTCCGGTTTCCAGGCGCGAGACCTTCGAGCGCTGCCAGCCGAGCGCCTCGGCTGCACCCTTGCCGTCGAGGCCGGCCTCGGTGCGCAGCTCGCGGAGCCGTGCGCCGAGGACGACCCGGGCAGATTGGAAGTCAGTGCTCACACGGTCGAAGTTACCGCCTGGCGAAGTCGGCGGTGGGAGTTGCGTGGTGCCAGGCTGCGTCCCGGGCCTGGCAGGCGGCGGCGATCTCGGTCGGGTCCTCGCTCAGGATCACACCGAGGGTCGTATCGGCCTCGTCGAAGACGAACCGGGCGAGGAGCTTCGAGTCGAAGAGCCAGAAGTCGTTTTCTGGCAGACCGAGTTGTGCAGCTTGGGAGCGGGGCAGGTTTCGAATGTCCTCGCCTGCGGTGACGTTGCTGTGCCCGCTGTCGAGGAGGAACCGCTGTCCCTCGGTCAAGGGTCGGTCGACGAGCCGTACCCGCTCGAAGCGCTTCCCCTGCTCGGTCTGCCGGCGGACGTTCTCGCGCCACGCGTTGTCCGGCTCCGTTGCGATGTCCGCGCCCTCCTTCCAGCGGGCCCACTTCGGGCTGTTGCGGTCGGAGGCGTAGCCGCGGCGGGTCTCCAGCCGGAAGGCGGTGTGCCTGAACTCACGGAACAGCGAAGCGATCTCAGAGAAGGGGACCATCTCGCGGACGGCGGTGCGCGGGGCGAACCGGATGAGGAGATCGCGCGGGACGAGCACGAACGTCTCACTCTCTTTGACGTCGCGAAGACGGGCGAGCTGCTCGGGGCCGGTCACTCGGTCGCCCTGAACGAGGATATCTGTGGTGCCTTCTACCTCGTAGAGGGTGGGGCAGTCGCCGTCGTCGCTCGTGGTGCCGAGGAACCTGAGCGTCATGGTGCCCTCCGTATGCGCTGGGTGAGTGACCAGGATGCGACGGATAGTGAGGGGTCGCTGGCGGATTGCGGCAGATTGCGGATTGCCGTGGGCTGCGGGCAATTGCGTGCAACTGCAGGGACTGGCTGCGCTCTCGTGCCAGACGAGCGAAAGTGCCCCCTCCGTCCGAAGGCGAAGGAGCAACCTGCAGTGTGGGGACCATGGAACCGTTCGGCTCCTTGCCGTGCTCGCACCAGGGCCACCCCCGCGTACGGGGACCATCGCTTGATGCGGGCCTCGGCCGACTGGTGCTCAGGGCCACCCCCGCGCGTGCGGGGGATCGTGTTCTTGAACTGAGGCTCTGTGCGGCCCGGCCATGAGAGTCGCAGTATCGTCCCCGGCGCGGCGGCACACTTGCCCCATGGATCAAGGGGTCGCCGCGTTTGTTGCGGGAATTGTGGGCATGGCCGGTGCGCTCGGCGGTGCGGCGGCGGGCGGGTACGCCGCAGTTCGAGGGGCTCGGATCGCGGCCGAGAGCGCGGCTGCTGCTACACGGCGCCAGGTCCAGGAACAGGCTGCGGCCGAGCACGCCCATTGGCTCACGGATCTGCGCAGGGAGAAGTACTCCACTCTGGTCCGCACCAGCGGCAACTTCGTCGTGCATATCGTCCCTCTCGTGACGTTCGGGCAGCGCCGGGATGATCCCGACTCGCCGCTGAACAATGCGTGTGACGCCTACCGCGACCAGCTTCACGAGGCACGATTCCTCGCCGACCGGGCGCTACAGGCGGCGATCGACGATGCCATGGAGTTGGTGGGGAACGTGGGGCACGAGCCGTACGACAGCGAGACGGAAAGAGTGGCATTCCGCCATCAGTTGGTTGCTCAAGCGATTGAGTGCGGGCGTGCGATTGAAGACGCGGCGAGGGCGGAGCTGGGCCTGCCTGCCCGGGAGCGGGCCCCGGAATAGGAGCAGGGGGCGGGGCGCCCCGACGGCGGGAGAGATCGGCGCCACCACGGCAACCACTCCTGGATTACGTCTCGTTGTGGGCCGCTCGTCGCCCCTGTACCTTCCGCGTACGGATCTGTAGGGCTCGGAGGGGGCGGGATGCCTGGGTACGGTCGCGCGGACAGTGAGTGGGATCTACTCGTCGGTGCCGGAGGGGAGTTCCTCGTCGAGCGGGCGAAACTTCGCAGGACCACCTCGTACACCGAGCTCAACGTCACTTTGAGCAGGCGAACCGGCTGCAGGACCTTCGACTTCGAGCGTGCTGACGAACGGGCTGCCATGGGGCACCTGTTGGGACTGATCGTGGAGCGGGATCAGGGGCTCGCGCCCTCCGAGCCGCAGCTCATGATCTCCGCTCTCGTGAACTATCTGAGCGCCAACGACGCCGGTCCCGGTTTCTACCAGTTGGCCAAGCAACTCCGGCTGCTGCCCCTCAGTGCGTCGAGGGACGAGAAGGACGAGTTCTGGATCGATCAGATGAGGCGGGTCTCCGCACGGCATGGGGCCGGTCCGGCCGCGGTCTGAGATCTGCCGTGGTGCGAGGCTCCCGTCCATGGCGCCCCGCGGTACCCCGTGAACATCCCCGGCCGTGATCCGGTCGTCCCCGTCGGGATGCGGTCCGGCTGTGGGCGGGGCACCGTGGAGGCATGGCCGGACATCCGCCTGTGATCGTTCATCCGCCCTCGCCGACCGGTGGGCGGCGGGTCACCGTGCGTGGTCAGATCGTCGGGCTGGCGCACGGACGGGGTGATGTGGCCGCGCTTCTGCGGGAGGCGGGGCTGGCGTCGGGTGCGGATCGGGTCGTGGAGCTGGATCAGCCGCACTTGATCGAATGGCGAGGCGGCGACCTCGAAACCTGGAGGTGAGCCGCGTGAAGCCTCGACGTGCGCCGCGGGGGTGGGTCTCGATCGAGCCGCCTCCTGGTTATTACGTCGGTGAGCCACCCGACGACGTGCAGCGCGGTCTCATCCTCGACTGGGTGGTCAATGAGCGGATCGCGAGCGGGTGGCGGGTGGAGTCGCGGTCCGGGACGCAGGTGGTGCTCGTGCGCGGGCATCCGGTGAACCATGTGCTGCACGCGTTCCTGACCGTCTTCTCCTGCCTCATGTGGGGTGTCGTGTGGCTGGGGCTGGCCGTCACGAATCGCGTCGAGCGCGTTGCCCTCACGGTCGATGTCCAGGGCCACATCGTCACCGTCAACGCTCCGTGAACACGTGGTGCGCAGGCGGTGATGCGGGCCGGGGCGTTGTCAGTGACGCGGTACACAATGGAGATATGTGCCGCAGTATCAAGACCCTTCGTCCGCCGGCCATCCCCGAAGAGGCCACCGAGGAGGACATGCGCGCCGCTGCCCTTCAGTACGTACGCAAGGTGTCCGGGTTCCGTGCGCCCGCCGCGCACAACCGGGAGGTCTTCGACCGAGCCGTCGACGAGATCACGGCAGCCACGATGAAGCTGCTCGACGGCCTGGAGGTCAGGGGCGCCGCCAGAGGGTGATCGTTCGGGGAGGTACGGGGCGGGTGCTCCTCAGGGAGCGGCGGGTGCCGATACCGGTGCGGACGCGGGGGGCGTTACCTGGGCGGGTACGGCAGCGACTGCGGCTGCCGCCGCTGCTGCCGGGCGGCGCATGAGGAGCGCCGCCAGTGCGCCCGCCACGAACAGGGCCAGTACCGAGACAGCCGTCCCGAACCAGGTCGCCCCCAGCCACTGGCCGCCGAAGTAGCCGAGCCCCACGCTGTAGCCGGCCCAGGCCACCCCCGCCACGGCCGACCACGGCAGGAATTCCTTCGCCTTGCGGTGGGCGGCGCCCGCGCCCAGCGAGACCACGGAACGGCCCGCGGGGGCGAAACGGGCGATGACGACGAGCCCGCCGCCGCCGCGGTTGAGTGCCGCGCCGAGACGTTCCTGTGCCGTGGTGAGGCGGCGTGAGCGGGCGATGGCCCGGTCCAGCCGGTCCCCGCCGCGCCAGGCGAGGCGGTACGCGACGAGGTCGCCGAGCACCGATGCGGTGGCCGCGCTCAGGGTCAGTACGAGCAGGGACGGCACCTGCTGGGTCGCTTCACCGGCGGCGCCGTTGACCGTCGTGGAGCCCGCGGCGGCGGCCGTGGCGGCCGTGATCACCAGGACACCACTGGGCAGGAGGGGCACGAAGACGTCCAGGAGCACCGAGAGGGCGACCACCGCGTAGATCCATGGGCTGCTGGTCAGCGCGCCCACACTCTCAAGCACCTACTACTCCCCGATTCGTGTCGACGCCGCGACGTCGCAGGGGAGCGGCAGGGGCGGCAGGGTCAGCTGTACAGCGTACGCCCGCTGTTTACCCGGAGATCACCAAGTGCGGGTGATGTTGTGCAGCTCACGTACACCTCGGGGAGTGCGCCGTCGTTAGGGCCGGGAGGGAACGGCCCGGCGAGAGTGAGGAGCAGCGGATGACGGTACGAGCGGCGGTACGGGTGGGACGCGCGGGATCGGGGGTGCTGGCGGCAGCCGCGGTCCTGGTGATGCTGACCGGTGGTGTCAGCGGGGCGGAAGGGGGCGGGGAAGCGCAGCGGACCGGAGTCGACGGGGCGCTCGGCGCCGGTCCGGGCGGTGGCGCCGGCGGGCGGGGGTTCGATATGCGGGTCGAGGGGCGTTTCTCCCCGCCGAACGCGTTCGTTCCCTCCAGCGCCGTCACCTATGACACGGAGCTCGTCCCGGCGGCCGCCCGGATCGCCGTCGAGCAGCGGTCGGACCACTTCGGGACCCGGGTCGCGGCGCGGCTGCGCGGGCTCGTTCCGAACCGTGTCTACGGGATGCATGTGCACACCGCATCCTGCGGCGCCGATCCGAAGGCGGCGGGGCCGCACTACCAGCACCGCGCCTCGGCGACCGCGGACCCGGACAACGAGGTCTGGCTCGACTTCCGGACGGACCGGCACGGGAACGGCTCGGCGTGGGCCCGGCACGGCTGGGGCTTCCGGGAGGGCGGGGCGAGGTCGGTGATCATTCACGATGCGGCGGGCGGCGCGGGAGAGCGGGCCGCCTGCTTCACGGTGCCGTTCGGGTCGTACGGGCGGGTGTGAGGCGCACTCGGGCTCAAGGCTGACCGCGGCTGACCGCCCGGCCCGGTGCGGGGGGCGGGGCGCGTGCCCGTAGCCGCGCCCGGCTCCTCCCCGCCGTCGCGGAGGAGCCGGGCGCCGCATGAGGGGATGGGGTCAGGCCGTGACGGCCGGTGCGTGCTCGCGTGGGCGCTCGTCGCTGCGTACGCGCGCGGCCCGTGCGGAGAACAGCCGGTCCAGGGCCAGGGCGCCTGGGCCCGTGAAGACCAGCAGAAGGAACGCCCAGCAGAAGAAGACCACTGCTTCGCCGCCGTTCTGCAGGGGGAACAGCGCGTTCGGCTGGTGCACCGTGAAGTACGCGTACGCCATGGAGCCGGAGGCGAGGAACGAGGCCGCACGGGTGCCGAGGCCGAGTGCGACCAGGGTGCCGCAGACCAGTTGGATCAGGGCCGCGTACCAGCTCGGCCAGGTGCCGGCCGGCAGGGTCCCGCCGCCCATGGCACCGCCGAGCACTCCGAAGAGTGAGGCGGCGCCATGGCAGGCGAAGAGGAAGCCGACGACGAGGCGGAACAGGCTGATCGAGTAGGGCTGGGCCCGGTTGAGCGATTCGAGCATGGGGGGAGGGCTCCTTCGGTCTGGTGGGGACGTGAACCGATTGAGCGCACCAGGTTAGGGACACCTCACCAGTGCTTGCAAGTTCAACATTCTGTCGACTGTCTGAAAATCGACTACTTCTCGGTGGTGAGGGATCGCTCCAGAACCGTCTCCAGCTGGGAACCTGCGGTGTTCTCCCTGGCCTGAACCAATGTCAGCGCAGCTTTCCGGCCATGCAGCGTGAGCGTCATCAACTGGTTGCCGAACCAGGGGCCGCCCGACTTCCGCCAGCGCACCGGCGGCGTGCCCGTGCGTCCGTGCCGTGCCAGCACCCGGCCGAGCCGCCGGCCCGCGCGGCTCCAGCCGAAACGGAAGCCCGTCCTGATCGTGGCGGGAATCGAGTTGTGGACGGGAGAGCAGGTCAGCTGCAGGATGTGGGCGTCCGGGGGGCCGCCCGGGGTGGACGCGGGCCACTCGGGCTCGGTGATGTATGCATGGTGCACATCGCCTGAAAGAACGCAAATCGTCGCAGGGGCGTCCGGGCCGCTCCCCGCCTCCCGCAGAAGCTCCGTCAACTGGCGGAAGGATTCCGGGAATGCCGCCCAGTGTTCCAGGTCGGACGCCCGGCGCAGCCTCTCGCCGAGGCGCGCCCAGCGCTCGCCCCGCTCGCCGCGGCACAGCGCGGCGTTCCAGCTCTCGGCGTCATGGATGAGCGGCGGCAGCAGCCACGGCAGCGAGCTGCCGATCAGGAGATGGTCGTACGAACCGGGGTCGGCGAGGGCCTCCTCCCGCAGCCAGCGGGCCTCGTCGGCGTCGAGCATCGCCCGCTGCTGCTCGTCGAGAACACGGGCCGCCCGGGTGTCCACCATCAGCAGCCGTACTCGGCCGAAAACACGTCGGTAGCTCCAGCGTGTGAGGGCGGGGTCGGCGTCCGTCCCGGCGGCGAAGAGCCGCAGCGGTTCGGTGCCGTCCGGTGTGGCCCGGACCGCCGCGTACAACGGGTCCCGGGCCAGTTCGGCGGGGGAGAGGTTGCCCAGGTGCTGGTAGACCCAGTACGACATCAGCCCGCTGACGATCCGCTCGTGCCACCAGGGGGTGGCCCGGATGTCCGTCTGCCAGGCGGCGCTCGTGTTCCAGTCGTCGATGACATCGTGATCGTCGAAGATCATGCAGCTGGGGACCGTGGAGAGCAGCCAGCGCACCTCGGGGTCGCGCCAGGACTCGTCGTACAGGTGCGTGTATTCCTCGTAGTCGGCCACCTCCGCGCCCGGTGGCTCGTTCGGATCGCGGCGCGCCGCGATCCGGCGCCGGGTCGCCGGGGACGTCTCGTCGGCGTACACCTGATCGCCGAGGAGCAGCAGGACGTCGGGGCGTACGGCGTCGGGGTCGGCGGCGAGGTGTCCGGCCAGGGTGTCGAGGGCGTCCGGGCCCACGGGGTCACGCCCGCCCGCGGGGGCGGCCGCCCAGCGGCAGGAGCCGAAGGAGATCCGGACGTTCCGCTGCCCGGGCCCCGTCCCGTCCGCGGCCCCGCCCTCGATGGAGGGGGTGGTGATCGTGCTCGCGGGGAAACGGGACTCCTCGGGCGGCCACACCCGCCGGGTGCCGAGCAGTACTTCGTACGCCGTCGTCGAGCCGGGCGTCAGCCCCGTCACGACCACCAGGGCGTAGTGGTGTCCGGCGACCGCGAACGTCGGGGACGAGCCCGACGCCCCGTCCGCGCACCGGACTTCGACGGTGCAGGGGCGGTCGGTCTCGACCCAGACGGTCGCGCTGGAACCTGTCTCCCAGTCGACGTACCGCAGCAGTGGTCCCAGGCGCAGCCCGGCCATGTGGTGCCCTCCTCGTACCGCCGTGACGGGTGATCCGGTCACGGGCGGGCCCCGTGTCGGATGGCCCGTACGGTACGGAACGCCGAGGGAGGGCGTAACGGTTCCGCACGGTGATCCGCCGCCGGGCTGGGCGGTTCACCGTGCGGGCCGCCGGGCGGACTACCGGGCCGGTGGGCGGACTACCGGGCCGGTGGGGTCGGTGCCGCCTGCCCTGCCCGGTGGGTCAGCAGTTGTTCAGGGTGGCCTGGAGCGCACTCTTCTCCGTCGCGTCGACGCTCAGGTCGTAGTAGTGCTTCACGTGCACCCAGGCGCGCGCGTACGTGCACAGGTACGCGCTGCGCGACGGCAGCCACTCGCCCGGGTCCTTGTCGCTCTTGGACTGGTTGACGTTGTCCGTGACCGCGATGAGCTGCGGGCGCGTCAGGTCGTTGGCGAAGGACTGGCGCTGGGCCGTGGTCCAGCCGCTCGCGCCGGAACGCCAGGCCTCGGCGAGCGGGACCATGTGGTCGATGTCCAGGTCGGAGGCGACGGTCCAGGTGGCCCCGTCGTACTCCGAGTACCAACTGCCGCTGACCGCCGCGCAGCTGGAGTCCTGCTGGACGTTCGTACCGTCGCGCTTCAGGACGACTTCGCGGGTGTTGCAGGCGCCCGACTGGGTGATCCAGTGCGGGAACTTGTCACGGCTGTAGCCGCTGGAGGAGCCCTCGGCCCCGACGGTGAGTTCGCCGAGGTAGGTGCGGGCGGTGGCGGCGCTGACCGGGGTGGGCATGGCGGCCTGTGCGGTCGGCGCGGTGAGCAGTGCGGAGGTGGCGGCGAGTGCGGCGGATGCAGCGGCGACGGCGATACGACGCGCGTAGACACCAGACATGCGAACTCCCTTGATGTGGGGGGACCTTGGACGGGCGGCCTGTGAAGCCCGGCCATCGTGGCGGCGCCAGGTTTCTGTGAGGGGGGCGCCAGGTAACAGGGTGGCGACATGCGCACGTCACATCAAGGGGTCATGCGGTTCGGTCTGACGTTCACTCCGAAGTTTTTGCTGATCGGCGTGGGGTCTTGGTGGGTATGGGAGTTGATGATCCGTTGACCGACGGTCCGGCGGTTCGCGTCGTGTTGATGGTGGTTGGGCCATCCTGACGGCCCGGGGGGCCGGGGCTGGGGGCTGGTGGTCCTGGGGGCCGGGTGGTTACGGAGGGCCGGCGCTCCGGGGGGCCGGTGGTCCTTCCCTCTTCCGGGTCTGCGGTCCGACGGCCCTGCGGGGCGGCCTTAGGGTGGCCGCGTGCTGCTACCGGTCACCATCACGCTCGGGGTCGTCCTCGCCCTGCTTCTGGCGTTCGCGGCCGCCGTCGCCGCGTGGGCCTCGCTGGGCCGTTCGCGCGAGATCGTCCTCGCCGGGCTGCGGGCCGCGGCTCAACTCGGCGTGGTCTCCCTGGTCATCGGCTGGGTCATCCACTCCCTGGCGCCCCTGCTCGGCTTCGTGGCGCTGATGTTCGTGGTGGCGGTGTGGACGGCGGGGCGCCGGATCACCGGCAATCGCAGCTGGCGTTGGGCGGCTCTGCCGATCGGTGCCGGGGTGCTGCCGGTGGTGGGCGTCCTGCTGCTCACCGGGCTGGTCCAGGTCCGGGGCATCGCCCTGATCCCCGTCACGGGCATCCTCATCGGGGGTGCGCTCACCGCCACGGTGCTCGGGGGCCGGCGCGCTCTGGACGAGCTCGGGACCCGGCACGGGGAGGTGGAGGCGGGGATGGCGCTCGGGCTGCTGGACCGGGACGCCCGGCTGGAGATCGCCAGGCCCGCGGCGGCGGACGCGTTGCTGCCGGGGCTCGATCAGACCCGGACGGTGGGGCTCGTCACCCTGCCCGGGGCGTTCGTGGGCATGCTGCTGGGCGGCGCCTCGCCTGTGGAGGCGGGCGCCGTGCAGCTGTTCGTGCTCGTGGCGTTGATGGCGGTGCAGGTGGTGGCCGTCGCGCTGGTGCTGGAGCTGGTGGCGCGAGGGTGGCTGCACCGGGACTGAGCCCGGGAGGGCCCGAAACTGAGCCGAGCCCGGGAGGGGTGGCGGGGAGGGGCGCGGCTGGTCGTCAGGCGGCGCTGATGTGCAGGCGTATCGAGCCGTCGTCCGCGGCTTCCACCCGGATCTGCGTCAGGTCCTCGACATGGGCGTCCGGGGAGAGCGCGGCGGCGCGCGGGCCGACGCCCACGACGCGCATGCCGGCCGCCCGGCCGGCCGCGATGCCCGCCTCCGAGTCCTCGAACACGATGCAGTCGGCCGCGTCGAAGCCCAGCTCGGCCGCGCCCTTCAGGAAGCCCTCGGGGTCCGGCTTGCTGGCGCCGACCTGCTCGGCCGTGACGCGGGCGGCGGGCATCGGCAGGGCCGCCGCCGTCATCCGGGCGCGGGCGAGGGCCTCGTCGGCCGAGGTCACGAGCGCGTGCGGGAGGGTGGAGAGCGCTGCCATGAAGGCGGCCGCGCCCCCGATCGGGACGACGCCGTCGACGTCGGCGGTCTCCTCGGCGAGCATGACCCGGTTCTCCGCGTAGTTCTGCTCCATGGGGCGGTCCGGGAGCAGGACGGCCATCGTGGCGTACCCCTGGCGGCCGTGGACCACCTTGAGTACGGACACCGGGTCGAGACCCTGCTTCAGTGCCCAGCGATGCCAGCAGCGTTCCACCACGGCGTCGGAGTTCACGAGGGTGCCGTCCATGTCCAAAAGGAGGGCGCGTGCGGTGAGGACGGTGGCCGACATCGGCTGGCTCCTGGGCGCGGGGGATTCGCGTGCACCCCGGTGAGAGGCGACGCGGGTGACGTACAGCGGGTGACGTACAAGAGCGGCCCCGCCCGCCGGTCAGGGAGTGCGAGCGGAGGCCACTTTGTTCCATCACGATACAAAAAGCTGCCCCGGAATGCGAATCCCGCCCGCCGCCACCCTCTTCCCGTGCGTCAGTGCCCGCCGCCGCCCTCTTCCCGTGCGTCAGAGCCCGCCGCCGCCCCTCCCCGTACGTCAGTGCCCGCCGCGCCCGCTCGTCTCCGCCTCCAGCGCGCGCCGCGTGTTCGGCCCGTACACGCCCGCCGGGTCGCCCTGGATGGCCTTGTACGACTGGTAGACCTGTACGGCCTCCTCGACCCGGTCCGTGTAGTCGGCGTTCGAAGGCCCCTGGTAGAGCCAGACCTCCTTCAGGCGGTTCTGGAGCTCGGCCACCTCGGGGCCGTGGTCGCCGGGCCGCAGTGTGGGGCCGGTCAGCTGCACGGGCGGTGCGGCCGACGGTGCGCCCGGTGTCTTCGTGGCTGCCGAGAGGGACGGGGTGGGCGTGGCCGGCGAGGCCGACGCCGAGGCGGAACGGGTCGGCTCCGCGCTCCCCGACGGCGACGCGGACCCGGTGGCCGACGCCGAGGGCGACACCGGGGCCGAGCGGGACGGCGAGGGCGACGCGGCGGCCGACTCCGAAACGGAAGCCGCCGGCCCGCCACCCGCGTACGGGGCGCTCGCCGCCGTCTCCGGCAGGGCCTCGTCCCGGTTGTCGTTCCCGCTGAACAGCCCCCCGACGAAGGCCGCGATGCCGACCACGGCGGCCACGGCCACCCCCACGGCAAGGACGGTGAACGGCCCTCGACGGCGGGGCTGGACCGGGTCGGCGTCCGGGTCGATGCCCGGGCCGGTGACGGCGCCGAAGGTGGCGGTGCGCCGGTTGGCCCCGTCCGGCCCCTCGGCGTACCGCGGTTGCGCCGCCGTCGCGTCCATGGCCTCGTACGCCGCTCCGTGTCCCGCCGCGTCCGCCGCCCCGCCCATCGGCGCACCGCCCGGGAACCGCGGCATCCCGGTGTCCGGGAACAGCGGCATCGTGGTGTCCGCGGTGTCGGGTGCGGCATGGCCGTGGACCGGGCCGGGCTCCGCGCCGTAACGGCGGGCGTCGTCCGTGCCGGGGCCGGTGGCCGCCTCATGGCCCTCACCGCGACCTCGGTCCCGGCCGCCGTCGCGGGCCGCACCGGAGCCCCGGCGGCCGGGGGCCGTGCCGTCGCCGCCCAGTTGCACGTACGGCCTGATCCGCAGCGGATCGAAGTCCTCGGCCGCGGCGGTCTCCGCGGCGCGCGCGGCCCGCCGCTCCTCCCCGGTGAGCCGTGCGGCCCCCGCCCCGCACACGCAGCCGTCGGGTCCGCCGCGCGGGGCTTGCGGCGCCTGCCCCGTGACCGGCTGCCGGCCGGCGAGTCCTCTGCCGCACTCCGGGCACGCATGTCCGGTCATAGTGGGTCCCCTCCCTAGAGCTGCTGCGATTATGCAGGCCGCCGCCGCGCAGCCCAACGCCTTGGGGCCGCTCGGCAGGCCGTAAACGGACAGAACGGCAAGGATAGGGGTGTATCGGATCCGAGGAGATGCTCATGGCCCAGCAGCTGAGCCCGCCGCCCCTTGCTCCCGGCGAAGGACGGTCCACGCGAACCGTCCTGGTCGCCATCGGCGCACTGCTGCTCGGCATGTTGCTCGCCGCACTCGATCAGACCATCGTCTCCACGGCACTGCCGACGATCGTCAGCGACCTCGGCGGCCTGGACCACCTGTCCTGGGTCGTCACCGCCTACCTGCTGGCGGCGACCGCGGCGACCCCGCTCTGGGGCAAGCTCGGCGACCAGTACGGGCGCAAGAAGCTGTTCCAGACGGCCATCGTCATCTTCCTCATCGGCTCCGCCCTCTGCGGCGTCGCCCAGAACATGCCCCAACTGATCGGCTTCCGGGCCCTCCAGGGGCTCGGCGGCGGCGGTCTGATGGTGCTGTCCATGGCGATCGTCGGCGATATCGTCCCGCCGCGCGAACGCGGCAAGTACCAGGGCCTGTTCGGTGCGGTCTTCGGTGTGACGAGTGTCCTCGGGCCACTGCTGGGCGGCTTCTTCACCCAACAGCTCAGCTGGCGCTGGGTCTTCTACATCAATCTGCCGATCGGTGCCGTCGCGCTGGTCACCATCGCGGCCGTCCTGCACATCCCGGTCCGTCAGACCAAACACACCATCGACTACGCGGGAACCTTCCTCATCGCTTCGGTCGCCACCTGCCTGGTCCTCGTCGCCTCCCTCGGAGGGAACACCTGGGCCTGGGGGTCGGTGCAGATCATCGCCCTCTCCGTGCTGGCCGTGCTGCTGCTCATCGCCTTCATCGTGGTGGAGCGGCGCGCCGCGGAGCCCGTACTGCCGC
>NZ_LWLE01000033.1:183233-602299 GCF_001905125.1 Streptomyces sp. TSRI0281
AGGACCTTCAGCCTCGTCGCCGTCATCAGCTTCGTCGTCGGCTTCGCGATGTTCGGCGCGATGACCTATCTGCCGACGTTCCTCCAAGTGGTGCACGGCATTACGCCGACCATGTCGGGTGTGCACATGCTGCCCATGGTGTTCGGCCTGCTGATCACCTCGACCGGCTCCGGCCAGCTCGTCAGCCACACCGGCCGCTGGAAGATCTTCCCCGTCGCCGGCACCGCCCTCACCGCGGCCGGTCTGCTGCTGCTCCACCGCCTCGACGCGTCCAGCTCCACCTTGGAGATGAGCGTCTACTTCTTCGTCTTCGGCGCCGGGCTCGGCCTGGTGATGCAGGTCCTCGTGCTGGTAGTCCAGAACGCCGTGACCTACGAGGACCTGGGCGTCGCCACCTCGGGCGCGACCTTCTTCCGCTCCATCGGCGCCTCGTTCGGCGTGGCCATCTTCGGCGCCATCTTCACCAGCCGGCTCGGCGGCAACCTGGCCGACGCCCTCCAGGGCCGTTCGCTGCCGTCAGGGGTCAGCGCGGACCGGCTGGCCGCCGACCCGCGGGCCATCGGCCGGCTTCCCGCCGATCTGCGCCCCGCGATCCTCAACGCGTACTCAAGTTCGATCACGGATGTCTTCCTGTACGCGGCCCCCGTCGTCCTGGTCGCCTTCGCCTTCACCTGGTTCCTCAAGGAGGACAAGCTGCGGGGCTCGGTGACCGCCCCCGACACGACCCAGACCCTGGCGTCGAACCCGGTGGAGCGTTCCTCGTACGACGAATGCGCCCGCGCCCTGTCGGTGCTCGCCACCCGCGAGGGGCGCCGCGAGATCTACGTGAAGATCACCGAGAGGGCGGGCTACGACCTGTTGCCCGCGGCCAGCTGGCTGCTGCTCCGGATCAAGCGGCACGGCACCGTCGAACCCGCCCGGCTCGCCGACGTCGCCCCCGTACCCCTCAGGGTGATCAGCGAGGCGGCACGCCAGGTGGAGGAGCGCGGTCTGGCCCGGCGCGAGGGGGTGCAGATGGTCCTCACCGACGAGGGGGCGGAGGCCGTGGTCCGGCTCGGCCAGGCCCGCGAGGACTCGCTCGCCGAACTGCTGGGCGACTGGTGGGGACCGGAGCGGCCCACCGATCTGGTCAGGCTGGTCACCGAGCTGACCGCCGAGGTGAGCGGATCGAGCAAGGAACGGCCGCACATGCCGGAACCACGCCGCGACCACGCGGCCTGACGGACGGGCGGGCCCGTCCCGTGAACCCTGTCCTGTGAACCCCGTCCCGCGTCACAGCTCCTTGGCGAACCAGTGCTCCGCGTACTGGTTGCGGTGGTGGAACGCCGGAACCTCCCGATAGCCGTGCTTCGTGTACAGACCGCGCGCCTCGACCAGATCGTTGCGGGTGTCGAGCCGGAGCTGCCGCAGCCCGAACGCGCGAGCCGCGCTCTCGATCGCCGCCAGCAGCTGCCCGCCGCCCCCGGTGCCCCGGAACTCGGGGCGTACGAACACCCGGGTCAGCTCCCCCGTCCCCGTCCCCGTCCCCGCGTCCGGTTCCGTCACCACGAGTCCGGCGCAGCTCGCGGGTCTGCCCTCGTAGCGGCCGACGACGAACTGCCCGGTCGGCGGTACGAGCAGGTCGACGCCGTCGTCGGTGAGCCCCTCGTCGATCTCCTCGGCGGTGGCGGGCCGCTGCCAGTAGCGGCTGGCCACCTCGTCGTAATAGTCCCGGCGCAGCACGGCCGCGTCGGGGGAGTCGAAGTGTTCAGGGGTCACGATCCACGTCATGTGGCTCATTCTGACAAGCGCATGATCGGATGACGACGAGATTTCGTCCTGCGGGAGCCGGGAGCCGGGAGCCGGGAGCCGGGAGCCCGGAGCCCGGAGCCCGGAGCCCGGAGCCCGGAGCCCGGGGGCTGGGGGCCGCTCGGGGTCCCTCGCCTCACCCTGCGTACGACTGTTCAGGTCACCGAACAGCTCCTCGCGCTCGGCGTGCGCCGGGCGGGGGTTCCGCTGCTCACCACCCGGCAGGGGGGCACACCGGTCCATGAGGACCAACCCCGGAACCTCAAGCGATCCGGACGTCGGCCTGCCACCCGCCCGCCCCGCTCCCGCCCGTCCCACGCCTGCCCGTTCCGCGTGGATCATGACGTTCGAGCATTCTTTCGGACAAAAGTGCGGTGACAGTCAGGCGAAGAGGGGGTTGATTGTGTCTACCTCATAGGGCAATGCGAGGCTTCATCCGCACGTCCCCGAGTCGAAGGGGCAGTGCATGGAACGGCGGGAGGGTCGGCGCAGCGTGGCGAATGCGGATCACAGTGTGCGCGGTAACGCGGCCACGGACGCGGAGACGAGGACCGGGATGACCCGGATCGTGCTCTGGCTGGTCGTGGCTGTGCTGGCGGTACGGCAGATGACGGTGGTGCTCCGGCAACCACCGGGCGAACGACTCACCGACCTGGAGACATGGATCGGTGAGAACGGAGTCCTGCATGTGCCGGGGTCCCTGTACGACTCCGACCGGTTCACCGGGACGCCCTTCGCCGGGCTGGTTCTGAAACCGCTCAGCGCCTCGGCCGAACAGGCACTGGGGGTCGCGTGGACGTTCGGTTCCCTGCTGCTCGTCGCCGCCCTCGGCATCGTCGCGGCCCGCGCCCTGCCCGCACCCGTCAGCCGCCGTACGACGCTCCTCGCCGCTCCCGTGGCGATCAGTCTGCTCATGCTGTCGCTGCCCGTCCGCAACGCGCTGTATCTCGGCCAGACCAGCATCCTGCCCGTCCTGCTCGTCCTGCTCGGCTGCTTCGTGGCCCGGGGCGAACGGGCGTCCGGCATCCTGATCGGCATCGCGGCCGCCCTCCAGCCGACCGTCCTGCTGTTCGCGGCCCTGCTCTGGCTGACCGGCCGGCGCCGGGCGGCCGCGACGAGCGGGGCGACCTTCGCCGTCGGCACCGCCGTGGCCTGGGCCGCCATGCCGCACGACTCCTGGACCTACTGGGTGCACCATGTCGCGGGCGCCGGGCTCGGTGAACGGCCGGACAGCCTCGCCAACCAGTCGCTGCACGGTGCACTGCTCCGGCTCGGCCTGGAGGGCCCGGTGGAGATCGTCCTCTTCCTCGCCCTGGCAGCCGCGGTCGTCCTTCTCGGACTGCGGCGTGCGGTGCGCTACGCGCAGGACGGCCAACTGCTCCTCGCCGTCGCCGTGACGGGCTGTGTCGTCGTCGCCGTCTCGCCGACCGCGTGGCAGCACCAGTTGCTGTGGGTGCTCCTCGCGGTGGTCGGCCGGGTCGGAAAGCGGGCCGCCGACCGGCTGGTCTGGCCGGCCGTCGTGGTGCTGGTGATCACGCTGCCCGGAAAGATGCTGCTGCCGAACATCGGGGCCCTGCTCCCCGTACGCGACAACGTCCTGCTTCTCGCGGCGCTCGGGGCGGCCTGCGCGGCGCCGTTCCTGTCGCGCACCTCGATGTACTGGCAGCAGCCGATCCCCACCGTGTACGCGAAGCCCGTCGCGTCACGCTGGAGACGCGTGCCGCTCCTGCCGTTCTGGCGCCGGGTGTTCAGCCGCCCGAACCTGCTGCTGGAACTCCTGCTCATCCGGGTCGTCTACTCCGCGTACGCGCAGGTCAGGCTGGCGGCGACCGCGGGCCGGGCCACCGCCGAGGAGCACGGCCGCCAGATCCACTCCATCGAACAGTGGCTCCACATCGACATCGAGCACTGGGCCAACCACGCGGTCGTGAAGATCAACTGGCTGCGTGAGTTCTTCGACTACTACTACTCCACGTTCCACTTCATCGTGCCGCTGACCATCCTGGGCGTGCTGTACGCGCGCCGCCCCGCCGACTACCGCTGGGCCCGCAGCTCCATCGGGTTCGCCACGCTCCTCGCGCTCGTCGGCTTCTGGCTCTACCCGCTGGCCCCGCCGCGCCTGATGCCGGGGCTCGGCTTCATCGACACGGTCCACGGGGTGCAGGACTTCGCGAAGCCGGACTACGGGACGCTGACGACGCTGACCAACCAGTACGCGGCGATGCCGTCGCTGCACTTCGGCTGGTCGCTGTGGTGCGGCGTGGTGATCGTCGTGCTGGCGCCGAAGATGTGGATGAAGGCGCTGGGCCTGCTGCATCCGCTCTTCACGGTCTCCGCCATCGTGGCGACCGGCAACCACTGGGTGCTGGACGCGGTCGGCGGTGCGCTGGTCGTGTCGATGGGCTTCGGGCTGACGTATCTGCTGTCGGGGCGCAGGGCGCTGCAACTCGTGACGGCAGGGAACGCGAATCCGCATGGGGAGGCCGGTGCGGGCAAGGAAGACGCGGAAGCCGATACGGGCGGCGCGCAAGCCGCGGAAGCCGATGCGGGCGCGCAAGCCGCGGCGGACAGCGGGACGGAGGGCGCCGAGAAGGGCGCCGACGCAAGGACGGTCGGTGAAATGGCGGGCGGCAAGCAGTAGCCCGTCGGCCGGGACCGTAGCTCTGCCTCGGCCGGGACGGTAGCCCCGCCCCGGCCGAGGCAGTAGCCCCGTCGGCCGACGGGGGCGGCAGGCAAGGGCCCCCGGCCGCCACGCACCGCTTGACCTTCGTATCACCGCAGGCCGAAGGGGTGCCGGGACGCGTTTCACCGCCCCGGCACCCCTTCGGCGTGGATCGCCGCGTCCCGCCGGCATCCGCCGGAACCAGACCCTCCGCCACTCGAACGGCTCACCCCCGTGAAGGTCCGAGGGCCCATGTCGCGAAGGACAGTGTGGCCATCGACACCACCGTGGAGGCCACCACGGCGTTACGGGCGAGCGTGGTGTCCAGGCCGTACTGACGGGCGTAGATGAAGGCGTTCTGGGCGGTCGGCAGCGCGGAGCAGAGGACCACGGCGAGGAGTTGGTGCTCCGGCAGGTCCAGCAGCAGCGGTCCGCCCACGGCGAAGGCGATCAGCGGTTGCAGCAGGGTCTTGAGCGCGACCACCGTCGCGACCTCCGACCGGCTCCCCGGCACCCCCGCCCCCTCCTCGGCCGCCTCCGTGTCCGGGCGGCCGTGCAGCGACAGCCCGAGGGTGATCAACGCGGTGGGTACGGCGGCGGCGCCGAGCAGGTCGAGCGAGTGGGCCACGGCGAGGGGCGGGCGCACCCCGGTGGCCGAGACGAGCAGGCCGAGCAGCGAGGCCATGATGATCGGGTTGCGCACCGGCATGGTCAGCATGCGGCGGAACCCGGCCTTCCAGTGCGTGTTCGACCGGTCCGTGCCGCGGTCCAGGAGCGTGAGGATCACCGGGGAGACGAGCAGCACCTGGAACAGGATGATCTGCGCGACGAACGACGCGTCGCCCAGCACCTGGACCGCCACCGGGATGCCGAGGTTGGCGGAGTTCACATAGCCGGACGCCATGCCGCTGATCGCCCCTTCCGCGGTCCCGCGTCCGAAGAAGCGCCGGGCCACGACGAAGCCGACTGCGGAGACGAGGGCCGTGCCCGCGGCGAAGGCGAGCACCGACGGGTTCACGAACGAGCCGAGGCGGGCGCGGGAGACCATCATGAACAGGGCGGCGGGCATGGCCACATGGAAGACGAACCGCCCGAGCACGGCCTCCGCCGCCGGCCCGAGCAGCCCGCCGCGCGCGACGGCGTAACCGATCGCGGTGAGCGTCCAGATGGGGGCGAAGCCGGAGAGCAGGTCATGCATGGACCTCATGATCCCCGCAGCTCCGACGCCTCCCGCAGCGGGCCCCGGAGGCCCCGCGACGCCCGTGCGGATGAGCCATCGCCGGACGTCGCAAGTGGTCAGCGGTTAGCCGTCAGCGGTCAGCGGTCAGCGGTCAGCCGTCAGCCGTCAGCCGTCAGCCGCTGGACGGTGGTTGGTGGTCGGGCGACGGCGGTCGGCCGCCGTCAGCCGGTGGCCGACGTGCCGACCTGTAGCTGCTTGATGCCGTTGAGCCAGGCGGAGCGAAGCCGCCGCGGATCCTCCAGCAGCCGCAGATCGGGCAGTACGTCAGCGATGGCGTTGAAGATCAGGTTGATCTCCATGACGGCCAGGGACTTGCCGAGGCAGAAGTGCGGTCCGCCGCCGCCGAAGCCGAGGTGCGGGTTGGGGTCGCGGGAGATGTCGAAGGTCTCCGGGGCGTCGAACACCTCCGGGTCGTTGTTGGCGGAGGAGTAGAACAGCCCGACCCGGTCCCCCTTCTTGATCCGCTGACCGCCCAACTCCAGGTCCTGGGTGGCGGTCCGCTGGAAGGAGACCACGGGCGTGGCCCAGCGGACGATCTCCTCGGCCGTCGTCTCCGGGCGCTCGCGCTTGTAGAGCTCCCACTGGTCGGGGTGGGTCAGGAACGCGTGCATGCCGTGGCTGATGGCGTTACGGGTGGTCTCGTTGCCGGCCACCGCCAGCAGGATCACGAAGAAACCGAACTCGTCGGAGGAGAGGTTGCCCGTACCCTCCGCCGCCACCAGCTGGGAGACGATGTCCTTGGCCGGACATTCCTTGCGGGCGGCCGCCAGATTCATCGCGTACGAGACGATCTCCATGGCCGCCTCCGTGCCGACCTCTTCGGTGATCGCATACTCCGGATCGTCGTACGCCGCCATCTTGTTGGACCAGTCGAAGATCTTGGACCGGTCCTCCTGGGGTACGCCGATGAGTTCGGCGATGGCCTGGAGCGGGAGTTCCACGGCGATGTTGGTGACGAAGTCGAAGGAGCCCTCGTCGTCCGCGGCGGCGAGGGCCGTCTCGACGATGGAGCGGGCCCGGCTGCGCAGGGCCTTTTCCAGCGACCGGATGGCGCGGGGAGTGAAGCCGCGCTGAACGATCTGGCGGACCCGGGTGTGTTCCGGCGGGTCCATGTTCAGCATGATCAGCTTCTGGACCTCGATCTGGTCACGGCTGATCGTCTCGTTGAAGCGGATGACCGCGGTGTTGGTGCTGGAGGAGAAGAGCTCCGGGTGGGTGGAGACGTACTTGACGTCCTCGTGGCGGGTGACGGCCCAGTAGCCCTCGTCGTCGAAGCCGGAGATCCCGGCGGGCTGGGTGCACCACCAGACGGGCGAGGTCTGCCGCATCAGGGCGAACTCCGGGTGGGGAACCCGGGCTTGGAGCAGGTCGGGATCGGTGAAGTCGAAACCATCGGGCAGATGGGGGCAGCGCATGGGCACCTCTCCACTCCAGGTCTGGCGGCGAACTCTCTGACGGCCACTCCCTGACGGTCCATCAGATGTTGCCCGAAAGGTAGTAACGAGTTCCACAAGTGGCAAGAGGCGTGGCTGGATCGGTTGCCCGCCACGGCTCCACCGGACCCCGTTGCCCGTCACGGCCCCACCGGACCCGACGCCCGGTCGTCAAGGGTCCATCGGGGGCTCGTGCGGCGCGCGGGACCCGTGCGCGGTGCGTGCGAGGTACGCGAAAGGTGCGTGCACGCCCCTTGCGTACCGGGGGTAAGCCTCATGAGACTGCTTGCAGAACTAGAACGCGTACTAGTTCCTTCCGTGGGTGCCGGGACGCCCCAGCGGAAGTGCGAGGAGAGGACGAGCTCATGGCCGCGGAACCCGTCATCGTCGAAGCCGTTCGCACCCCCATCGGCAAGCGCCAGGGTGCGCTCGCCAATCTGCACCCCGCCTACCTGCTGGGCGAGACCTACAGAGAACTTCTCGGCCGCACCGGAATCCAGGCCGACTGCGTCGAACAGATCGTCGGCGGCACGGTCACCCATGCCGGTGAGCAGTCCATGAACCCGGCCCGCAACGCCTGGCTGGCCGTGGGGCTGCCGTACGAGACCGCCGCCACCACCGTGGACTGCCAGTGCGGTTCCTCGCAACAGGCTTCCCACATGGTCGCCAACATGATCGCGGCCGGGGTCATCGACGTCGGCATCAGCTGCGGCGTGGAGGCGATGTCACGCGTACCGCTGGGCAGCGGCTCCAAGCACGGTCCGGGAAAGCCCTGGCCGGACGAGTGGAACATCGATCTGCCCAACCAGTTCGAGGCCGCCGAGCGCATCGCCCGCAGGCGCGGCCTGACCCGGGAGGACGTCGACGCGCTCGGCCTGCTCTCGCAGGAACGGGCGGCAGCCGCCTGGGCCGAGGAGCGCTTCAAACGTGAGACGTACGCCGTCCAGGTGCCGACCACCGAGGAGGAGCAGGCGGCCGGGCAGGGCATGTGGCGGCTCGTCGACCGCGACGAAGGGCTGCGGGACACCACGTTGGAGGGGCTCGGCGGTCTCAAGCCGGTCATGCCCACCGCCGTCCACACCGCGGGCAACTCCTCGCAGATCTCGGACGGCGCCTGCGCCATCATGTGGGCGTCCAAGCGGATGGCGCGGGCTCTCAAGCTCAAGCCGCGGGCCCGAATCGTCGCGCAGGCCCTGGTCGGTTCCGACCCGCACTTCCACCTCGACGGGCCCATCGACGCGACCCGCGCGGTGCTCGGCAAGGCGGGCATGTCGCTCAAGGACATCGACATCGTCGAGATCAACGAGGCTTTCGCCTCGGTGGTGCTGAGCTGGGCACGGGAATTCGACGGGGACCTCGACGGGCTGGCGAAGGTCAACGTCAATGGGGGAGCGATCGCCCTCGGCCACCCGGTCGGCGCCACCGGGGCCCGGCTGATCACCACGGCCCTGCATGAACTGGAGCGCCGGGACAAGGAGTTCGCCCTCATCACGATGTGCGCGGGCGGGGCGCTGGCGACCGGCACGATCATCCAGAGGCTGTAGGCGCGCAGCCCGCGGCGCTGCTCGTGACGCGGGTCCGAGGGAACGCCGAAGCCCCCGGCCGGACACACATCCGGTCGGGGGCTTCGTACGTCGCACGGCTTCGTACGGTCACGCAGCTTCGTGCGTCACACGGCTTCGTGCGTCACACGGCTTCGTACGTCATGCGGTGGTGCGGTGGCGCAGTGGTGCGTGCGGTCGGTGGCTCAGTACCAGCCGTTGGACTGCCAGAAGTCCCAGGCGCCGCACGGGCTGCCGTAACGGTCCTCCATGTAGTCCACGCCCCACTTGATCTGGGTCTTGGGGTTGGTCTGCCAGTCGGCTCCGGCCGAGGCCATCTTGGAGCCGGGGAGGGCCTGGACCAGGCCGTAGGCGCCGGAGGAGGCGTTGGAGGCATTCACGTCCCAGCCGCTCTCGTGCTCCACGATCTTGTGGAAGCACTGGTACTGGGAGCTGTCGTCGATCATCTTCTTCGCCGTGGCCTGTGCGCCCGCGGCGGACGTCGGCGCGGCGGCCGGGGCGGCGGCCATCGCCGGGGTGACGCCCAGGGCCAGACCGGAGGCGCCGAGCAGCACGGCGGCGCCGGTGACGACACCCCTGCGGCGGGCGGTGCGGGGCTGGGCGAGGATGCGACGGGCGAACGACACGGGAGACAGACCTAACGTCGGGGACGGGGGAGTCGCGGCCGGTCGGGACCGTACGGCGATCGATGACCGCAGTCCGGTGACCGGCGCTCCGCACCCGTGGAACTCGGTCCGTCTGTGCGGACCCTGTGGTGCTCGGCGACGTGATCCATGGTTAGCGGCGGCGTCCGGCCGCCGCAACGACCCCCGGTACGACCTCGCCTCGCACTCAGGGACCAAGGTCCCTCAGGGGAGCAAGCGCATCGGGCCAGGTCGATCCGGGTTCGGCGGGGTGAAGGGTGCGGTGGTGGACCTACTGCCCCCGGTAGTGGAGGACCAAGGTCCTGTGGGGTCCTTCACCCCTTCGGAACCTCGAATGTGACCTGGGCCTCGAAGGCGGCGCGGCGGGTGGCCCGGCGCAGGGCCCTCAGCAGGGTGGGTCCGACCGTGAGTGTCAGGGCCACCGTGAGCACGGCCCGGCCCAGGTCCCAGCCGAGCGAGGTCGCCGTGCAGTACGCCAGGAAGCGGGCCAGGTTCTCGGACAGCGGGTCGCCCGCCACGAACGAGATGCCCGAGCCGAGCCCCGTCACCAGCGTCCAGCCGTACAGGTTCATCACCGTGCCGTACGCGAACGCCGCCGCACAGCCGTAGGCCGCCAGCATCAGCAGCTCCGCCCGGCCGCGCAGCCGGTCCGGGCCGGGCAGCAGCCCCGCGCCCATCGTGAACCAGCCCATCGACAGCATCTGGAACGGCATCCACGGGCCCACCCCGCCCGTGAGCAGCGCGGACGCGAACATGGTCACCGCGCCGAGCACGAAGCCGAAGCCCGGCCCCAGCACCCGGCCGCTCAGCACCATCAGGAAGAACATCGGTTCCAGGCCCGCCGTCCCCGCCCCCAGCGGGCGCAGCGCGGCACCGACCGCCGCCAGCACCCCCAGCATCGCGACCGCCTTCGCGTCCAGGCCGGAGTCGGCGATCATCGCCACGACCACCCCGACGAGCAGCGGCAGCAGCGCCCCGAAGAGCCACGGCGCGTCCTGCGCGTGCGCGAGACCGAACTCCTCGGCGGCGAGCAGCGGCCAGCCGAAGGCGCCCACGCCGATCGCGCTGACCAGGACGAGCGCGGCGATCGCCCGGGGCCCGAGCCGCACCGGCCGCGCCCGTCGGCCGGTCGGCGCGTCCGGGCCTGTCGCCCCGGTCCCGTGCGGCGGCCCCGTCCCGTCCGTCACGCGGGCCCCGTCCGTACCGGATCGGTCCGTCGTGCCCGTCATGCGGTGCCCCCCAGAGCGGTGCTCGTCATGCGGTGCCCTCCAGAGCCGTACGTACCTGCGTCACGGTCAGCCACTCCTGCGGGGCCAGCACCTTCGCGGTCTGCGGGGCGAACGCGGGCGAGGAGACCACCACCTGCCCGGTCGGGCCGTCCGCGACGACCTCCCCGTCGGCGAGGATCACCACCCGGTGGGCCACCTCGGCCGCGAGCTCCACGTCGTGCGTCGCCAGGACGATGGCGTGCCCGTCTTCGGCCAGCCCGCGGAGCACGCCCACCAGCCGGGCCTTGGCCGCGTAGTCGAGGCCGCGGGTCGGCTCGTCCAGGAGCAGGAGCGGGGGACGCGCGGTGAGGACGACGGCCAGGGCCAGCGCGAGCCGCTGGCCCTCGGAGAGGTCGCGGGGGTGGATGTCGTCCGGTACGCCGGGCAGCAGCTCCGAGACCAGGGCCCGGCAGCTGCCCGCCCCGGCGCCCGCGTCGGAGTCGGCGGCGGCGCACTCGGCGGCCACCGTGTCCGCGTACAGCAGGTCGCGCGGTTCCTGCGGGACCAGCCCGACCCGGCGCACCATCTCGCGCGGATGCGTACGGGCTGGGGCCAGACCGCCGACGAGGACGGTGCCCGAGGTGGGCTCGATCATGCCGACGAGGGCGGCGAGCAGCGTGGACTTGCCCGCGCCGTTGCGGCCCATCAGCGCCACCGTTTCGCCGGGGGCGAGGGTGAGCGACACCCGGCGCAGGGCCTCGACCCTGCCCCGCCGGACCCCGAGGCCGTCGACCCGGGTGACGGGGTCGGCGACGGCGTCCCGCGCGGGGGCGGCGCTCCCGCGCCCCAGCAGCCGGGCGAGCGGCCCGCGGCGCACCGCACCGGGGGCCGGTACCGGGGCGACACCCACCGGAGCACCCACCGGACCGCCCACCGGACCGCCCACCGGACCGCCCACGGGAGCACCCGTCGGACCGCCTGCCGCGGCACCCGCCGGCCCGTCCCCCGTGGCCGCCGTGCCCACCTGGCCGGCCCCCGTACCCGCCGATCCGGCCGGCATGGTGGGGGGACGGACCGACGCCAGCCGGTCCCGGAGTCCCGATGCCCGGCGCCGGGCATCGCGCACCGACAGCGGCAGCGGGTCCCAGCCCGCGAGCAGCCCCAGCTCCGCCACCGGCGGACGTACGGGCGACACCGCCATGATGTCCGCGGGCGCGCCCATCACCGGCGCTGCGCCGGGGGACGGCAGCAGGACGACCTGGTCCGCGTACTGGACCACGCGCTCCAGCCGGTGCTCGGCCATCAGGACCGTCGTGCCCAGGTCGTGCACCAGCCGCTGGAGCACGGCCAGGACCTCCTCGGCCGCCGCCGGGTCCAGCGCGGACGTCGGCTCGTCCAGCACCAGCACCTCGGGGTGCGGTGTGAGCACCGAACCGATCGCGACCCGTTGCTGCTGGCCGCCCGACAGTGTGGCGATCGGCCGGTCGCGCAGCTCGGCCAGGCCCAGCAGATCCAGCGTCTCCTCGACCCGGCGGCGCATCACCTCGGGGGCCAGGCCCAGCGACTCCATGCCGTACGCCAGCTCGTCCTCGACGGTGTCGGTGACGAAATGGGCCAGTGGGTCCTGGCCCACCGTGCCGACCAGATCGGCCAGTTCACGGGGCTTGTGGGTACGGGTGTCCCGGCCGCCGACCGTGACCCGGCCGGTCAGCACCCCGCCGGTGAAGTGCGGAACGAGACCGGACACGGCTCCGAGCAGCGTCGACTTGCCGACCCCGGACGGGCCGACGAGCAGCACCAACTCGCCCTCGGGCACGGTGAGATCGACCCCCGACAAGGTGGGCGAGCCCGTCCCCTCGTACCGTACGGAAACCTGCTCGAACCTGATCACGCCTGCTCCTTGGGGCCGTTGGGGGACGGCGGTACCGGCGCGACCAGCGCGGGCAGCAGCCCGATCAGCGTCGCGGCCGCGGGCCACAGCGGCAGCACCGGGGCGACGAGAGGGACGACGCCGGGGCGCAGCGCCTCCGCGTCGACGCCGCCCGCCCAGATCATCGCGGCCGCGACCACCACACCCGAGCCCGCCACCAGCCAGGCCCGCGCCCCCCACCGGTCCGGGCGGTAGCGGGTCCGTACCGAACGGCGCCCGCCGAGCCGCAGCCCGGCCATCGCCGCGACCAGCCCGGCGAGCAGCAACGGCAGCCCGTACACCGCCCCCTGCGAGGCCAGCAGCCCGTACGTGCCCGCGCACACCCCGAGCAGACCGCCCAGGGTGAGGACATTCGTGGTGTGCCGGACGGCGGGCGGAACCCGGGCGCTGCGCCCGTAGCCGCGCGCGTCCATCGACGCCGCCACCGCGACCGAACGCTCCAGCGCGCCCTCCAGCACCGGCAGGCCGATCTGCGCGACGGCCCCGATGCCCCCGGCGGGCCGGCCCCGCAGCCGCCGTGCGGTGCGCAGCCGCACCACGTCGGCCACCATGTGGGGCGCGAACGTCATCGCGACGACGACGGCGACCCCCACCTCGTACAGCGCGCCCGGCAGCGACTTCAGCAGCCGGGCCGGGTTGGCCAGTGAGTTCGCCGCACCGACACAGATCAGCAGGGTCGCCAGCTTGGCCCCGTCGTACAGCGCGAAGAGCAGCTGCTCGGCGGTGACCCGGCCACCGATCCTGACCCCCTGCGCCCAGTCGGGCAGGGGCACTTCGGGCAGGGTGAACACGGTGTGCGTCCCCGGGATCGGCGAACCGAGGAACATCGAGAACAGCAGCCGCACCCCGACGACGAAGAGCCCGAGCTTGAGGAACGCGCCGTACGAACGGGCCCACGGCGCGTCCGTACGGCGCGCCGCCACCACATAGCCCGCGACGCCGACCAGCAGCCCGAGCAGCAGCGGGTTGGTGGTCCGCGAAGCCGCCGTGGCCAGCCCCAGGGCCCACAGCCACCACGCCCCGGCGGGCAGCGCGTTGCCGCGGTCGGCCTCGGGCGCCCGCAGCGAACGGTGGAGCCGGGCCGTGCCGGTGGAGCGGGTCATCGGCGGCGGCGGGCCTGGAGGACGGCGGCGATCCCGAGCAGCAGCACGGCGCCGACACCGACCAGCACACCGGCCGACGGCAGGCTGCCGCCGCTCCCGTCATCGTTCCCCTGGGCGGCGGCGGACGCCGAGTCCGGGGTCGTGTCCCCGGGCGCGGCCGACTTCCTGCCACCGTCACCGTCGCTGTCACCGTCGCCGGAGACCTGGTCCCCGCAGCCCGATGCCGGATAGCCGGAGATCGCGCAGAGCAGCGCGTCACCGCTGTACCGCAGTGGCTTCGCCACCGAGGCGAGCGCCTCCGCGGTGCTCGCGTCCGGTCCGACCCGCGCACACGCGGTACGCGGCGCGGGCGGCGTCTCCCCGTCCGGGGCGTCCGCCGCCGTACCGGAGTCGATGACCAGCGCGACCCGCTTGGTGCCGTCCTCGGCCGGGGTACCCGCACAGATCGCCCCGAAGTCGGGGGCCCGGCGCGGCTGGGCCGCGTCCTGGGAGTCCTGGCTCACGGAGAACCGGAAACCCTGCACCGTGCCGTCGTCCGGGCGGACCAGGGACGGCCCCTGGGTGGCGTACTCCCAGGTCTTCCCGTTGCCCTCCCAGAACGACCAGTAGCGGTATCCGGCCGCGTGCGCCGTTCCGGCGCCCAGCAGCATCGACACGGCTGCGGCGACGGCGAGCAGCAGAGCGGCGGTCAGCGCGCCGGTGCGCGTGACAGACCGCGCGCCGATGTGCGCGACGGCCGGTGGGGTGGCCGGTGGGGTGGCCGGTGTCCGGTGCGGTGATCCGCCCCGCGCGCGCCTCACAGCCGCGGGTTCTTCCCACGCCGGCTGATCAGGAAACCGATGCCGACGCCGACGACGAGGCCGATGCCGACCAGCCACCAGACGCCGAGCGCGCCGTCGTCGCTGCTGGTGTCGCCCTTCGGCCGCTGGGCGCTCGCGGTCGGCGAGGGGACGGCGGTGGCGGCGGGAGCCGGGCCGGTCGCGTTGAGCTGCTTGACGAGGTCGACCCCGCCGAAGTCACGGGCGTCCGTGCCGGTCGCGTGCGCGGCGAGGACCAGCTGGGCGGTCGCGGCGGGTCCGCCCTGCCGCGCCCAGCCCTTCGCGTTCTTCTCCAGCCACTGGACCGAGGCGGCCGCCTTGTCCTTGTGACCGGAGGCGGCCAGGGCGACGACCGCGTCCGCGGTGTTGCCGAAGTCGGGCTGCGGCGTGGTGTCGTCGGCGCCCGGCATCGGCGGCAGGTTCAGGTGGGGCGAGGCGCCGAGGGCGCCCGCGAGGTAGTGGGCCCCGTTCTGCGCGGTCTGCTCCGGGGTGAGGCCGGTGCCCTTCGTGCAGACGGGGCCCTTCACCGCGTTGGAGTTCCCGACGGCGAGGCCCTTGCCCATCGAACCGAGCACTCCGGCGGCCGTGGCGTCCGCGTTGGCGGTGAGCTTGCCGCCCTTGCCGGGCTGGTAGGCGAACGCGCCGCCGTCCTTGCCGCCGCACGGGAGGGCGAAGCTCTGGAGCGCGGCGTAGGGGGTGCGGCCGCCGTCGGTGGTGACGTCGCCCAGCAGGAGGCCCGCCCTGG
The DNA here is from genome assembly GCF_001905125.1 of Streptomyces sp. TSRI0281. Taxonomy (GTDB): domain Bacteria; phylum Actinomycetota; class Actinomycetes; order Streptomycetales; family Streptomycetaceae; genus Streptomyces. The sequence goes on from NZ_LWLE01000033.1 coordinate 198,367, forward strand.
CGAGGGCGCCGATCACGACGGCGGTGGAGTTGGCGTCGCTCGGGCTGCCCGCGTTGTAGCCCCACCCGCCGTCCTCGTTCTGGACTGACTTCAGCCAGCTGACGCCGTTGTCGACGGCCTCGCGGTGCACGGCGAGCTCGACGAGCGCCTGGACGGCGGCGGCGGTGGCGTTGGTGTCCATGACGGTCGACGCGTCGCACGGCTTGCCGGCGTCCCGGTACGCGGGGAAGGCGCCGCTGTCGCACTGCTGGCCCACCAGCCACTGCACCGACTGCGTGGCCGGCGTGACGTACTCGACCTTCTGCGCGAGGAAGGCCAGCGACTGCCGCCAGACCCCGTCGTACGTCGGGTCCCCGGTGCCGTACAGGCCCGGCGGGAGGTCGGCCTTCGCGGACGGCGGAGGGCTCGGTGCGGCGACCGCGGCGGGAGCGGCGGCGGCCAGGAGTACGGCGGTGGTCACGAGCGCGCTGACGCTGCGTCGTACGGTCATGGCTGGCTGGGCCTCTCCTGCGAGGGCCGGGCACGGGCACACCGAGGCACCGGGCTCCGGCCCCGTATACCTCGACGGTGCCGGCCACCGGGGTCCCGGTGGCACGAGCCGGTCACGCGCCGGCAGGGTGGTCCGGCTCACCACCGGTGCGGCGGTTCACGGTTGCGCGGTCAGCGCCGGATTCGCACCGGCTTCCCCCTGTACGGGCATGATGACGACCTGCTCACTCTACCGGGGCGCGCGGGACCTCCCCCGCGGCCGGGCCGGAGGGCTCGGTCACACCGCGACGTACGTCACCGGGTCGCCGCCCACCACCGCCTCCGCGCGCCCCAGCTTCACCAGGCGCCGCAGATGGGACTCGGCCTCGGAGACGGCGATGGACCGCGAGGTGTGCGGGATCTGCGCCCAGGGCCGGTTCCACTCCATCCGCTCGGCCAGCTGCCACGGGGTGAGCGGCACGGCGAGCAGCGCCAGCAGTCCGGTCAGCCGGTCCTCGTGGTGCTCCAGCAGCTCCCGTACGCGCCCGGCGGCGTCCGTGAACGCGTACTGGTGCGCGGGCAGCACCTCGGCGACCCCGAGCCGGCCGATCCGTTCCAGCGAGTCGAGGTAGTCGCCGAGCGGGTCGGTGACCGTGGTGTCGTCCGGGTCCTCGTACAGCCCGATGTGCGGGCTGATCCCGGGCAGCAGATGATCACCGGAGAACAGCCGCCCCCGGCCGGGCAGCCCCGCCGGGTGGTCCTCCTCCAGATGCAGGCAGACATGGCCGGGGGTGTGCCCCGGGGTCCAGATCGCCCGCACCCGGCGCCCCGCGAGGTCCAGCAGCTCACCCGGCACGATCTCCCGGTCCGGCAGCGCGGCACCCAGGCCGGGCAGTGTGCGCATCCGCCCCCTGTCGCGGGCGGCGCGCAGCGGGGCGAGGTGCTCCTCGGGGGCGCCGACCGCGGCGAGCTTCTCCGTGAGGTACGCCAGCCAGGCGGCGGGCTCCGTCGCGCGGGTGCGGCGGACGATCTCGGTGTCCGCCGCGTGCATCGCGATCCAGGCCCCGGACGCCTCGCGGACCTGGCCGGACAGCCCGTGGTGGTCCGGGTGGTGGTGGGTGATGACGACGCCGTGGAGGTCCGCGACGGCGACACCGAGCGCGGTGAGCCCCCCGACGAGGGTGTCCCAGGCCTCCGGGTCGTCCCAGCCGGTGTCGACCAGGACCGGGCCCCGGCCGGTGTCGACGAGGTGGACGAGGGTGTGGCCGAGGGGATTGTCCGGGATCGGGACCTTGATGCTGTGGACGCCTCCGCCGTGGTCGGTCACCTGCGTCATGGGCTCCGCCTCTCTGTCCCCGGCGTCCGTCCGGACGTCCGGGATGTCTCCGGACGACCGGGTGATCCCCCGGTGTGCGCCGGACTCACTGTAACGAGAACTTGTTGCAGCCGTGGACTCCTGGAACGGTAACTGGTATCAGTTCTGACACCTAGTCAGATGCGCTGGTCGGATGCGCAGTCAGGTACGTGCCGGTCGCGGGAGGCAGTAGCCATGACGGAGTTCGTGGAACACGGAAAACTGTTCATCGGCGGGGAGTTGACCGATCCGCTCGGCAGCGACGTCATCGAGGTGATCTCGCCGCACACGGAACAGGTCATCGGCCGCGTCCCGCACGCGTGCGAGGCCGATGTGGACCGCGCCGTCGCCGCCGCCCGCCGGGCCTTCGACGAGGGGCCCTGGCCGCGGATGACCGTCGACGAGCGGATCGAGGTGATCACGCGGATCAAGGACGCCTTCGCCGTACGCTACGAGGAGTTCGCCCGCGTCATCAGCTCGCAGAACGGCACCCCCTACAGCTCCAGCGTCATGGTGCAGGCGCTTGCCGCGATGATGGTCTGGGATTCGGCGCTCACGGTCGCCCGCTCCTTCCCGTACGAGGAACGGCGCGACGGGGCCCTCGGCCCGCTGCTCGTGCGCCGCGAACCCGTCGGGGTGGTCGCGGCCGTCGTGCCGTGGAACGTCCCCCAGTTCACCGCCGCCGCCAAACTCGCGCCCGCCCTGCTCGCGGGCTGCTCCGCCGTGCTCAAGGTCTCGCCCGAAACACCGCTGGACGCCTACATCCTGGCCGAGATCGCCGCCGGGGCGGGGCTGCCGGAGGGCGTCCTGTCGATCCTGCCCGCCGACCGTGAGGTCAGCGAGTACCTGGTCGGGCACCCGGGCGTCGACAAGGTCTCCTTCACCGGCTCGGTCGCCGCCGGACGCCGGGTCATGGAGGTCGCCTCCCGCAACCTGACCCGCGTCACCCTGGAACTGGGCGGCAAGTCCGCCGCCGTGATCCTCCCGGACGCGGATCTGGACGCCGCCGTCGCGGGCATCGTCCCCTTCGCCTGGATGATCAACGGCCAGGCGTGCGTGGCCCAGACCCGTATCCTCGCCCCGCGCTCCCGCTACGAGGAGATCGCCGAGGCGTTCGCGGCGGCGGCCGGAGCGCTCAAGGTCGGCGATCCGCTCGACCCGGCGACCGAACTCGGCCCGCTGGTCGCGCAACGCCAGCAGCGGCGCTCCCTCGACTACATCCGCATCGGCCAGGAGGAGGGCGCCAAGATCCTGACCGGCGGCAGCCGCCCGGCCGACCAGGAACGCGGCTGGTACGTCGAACCGACCCTGTTCGGCGATGTCGACAACTCCATGCGCATCGCCCGCGAGGAGATCTTCGGCCCGGTCATCTGCCTGCTCCCGTACGGGGACGAGGAGGAGGCGGTACGGATCGCCGACGACTCCGAGTACGGGCTGAGCGGCAGCGTATGGACCGCCGACACCGAGCGCGGCATCGACATCGCCCGCCGGATCAGGACGGGCACGTACAGCGTGAACACCTTCAGCCTCGACATGCTCGGCCCGTTCGGCGGCTACAAGAACTCCGGTCTGGGGCGGGAGTTCGGGCCCGAGGGGTACGGCGAGTACTTCGAGCACAAGATGATCCACCTGCCGGCCGGATACCAGGGGGCGTGATGGGAGACCGCTGGCACGTGGAGGTCGACCGGAGCGTCTGCATCGGCTCCGGCATGTGCGTCAACCACGCCCCGGACGGCTTCCGGCTGGACTCCGCCCGGCAGTCCCACCCCGCCGACGCGTCGAGCGACGCCAACGAGAAGGTCCTGGCGGCGGCGGAGGGCTGTCCCGTCGAGGCCATCACGCTGACGCTGCTCGGCTCGGGCGAGGTGGTGTTCCCGCCGGAGGACTGAGGGCTGTCCCGCCATCCCCGGCGGGCGCTACGGGGCAGCCCCTCGCCGTGCCCGCGCGGCGGGGCCGGTAAAGGTACGGGCGGTAAGGGCTTCCCGCCAGGTCAGGCCGCGTGCGAAACTCCGGAAAAGATCGCACGGGCGCCCGCCCGGGAGCGAACGACCGGGCGGGGAAGCACCTGTGGGTAGGACAAGAGCGGCGGCACCGGCTGCCGTGATGAGCGCGATACTGATCGGCGCCGCGGGCTGCGGCCTCGGGGACCAGGACGCCCGGAGCGCGCCGAAGCCGCCGCCGTCGCCCACCGCGCCGTTCACCAAGGACGCGGTGGCCAACGAGGTCGGCGCCGCGGCGGACGCCTCGGGGCTGCCGCCCGGCGACGACTCCACGGCCGGAATGCCCGAGGGGGACTGGCGGACGTGCGTGGCGCCGTGGATGGCCGACGCCCCGGCGGCGGATGCGGCCGACGGCTTCGCCGCGACGGTCAAGGCCCTGCGGAAGCAGGGCTGGAAGCTCACCACGAGCCACGCCGAGCAGGACGTCACCTTCCGCACCCTCACCAAGCGGGGGTGGAAGGTGTACGCGCGGCACTACGCGATGGACGGCTTCGGCACCGAACAGCCCGTCTCCCTCACCGCGGTGAAGAACGGCTGCGAGCTGCCCGAGGAGATCAAGGGCGACTTCCAGGACACCCTCTGACGCGCTCGGACTGCCCTGGTGTACCGACCCGTGCGGTACGTCGGAGAGACGGCGCTCAGGAGGTACGCGGCGGGCGCCCGGGTGTGTGAGGCGGCGTCCTTGTGCGCCCCCGAGCGGTCGCGCCGTCGCTTCCGGGGCCCGCCCCGCACCATGTGCGCCGCCACCATGTCCCCGTACGAGGGTGTGTGTACCGGCCCCGTGTGATGCGGGCCGCGGCGTCCTTACCGTGACGGCCATGCAGACTTCCCCGAGTTCCGACCGGGCCCCCGCCCCGTCCCCCGCCGCCGACCGGTTCCTGGCCGGGCGGACCGCCCTGGTGACCGGCGGGGCGAGCGGCATCGGACGGGCGTGCGCCGAGGCGCTGGCCGCCGCGGGCGCCCGGGTGCACGTGGTGGACAAGGCCGCCGAACCCGCGAAGGCCCTGGCCGAACGGATCGGGGGCACGGCCTGGGTGGTCGACCTCGCGGTGCCCGGGGTGGTGGACACCCTGCCCGCCGACCCGGACATCGTGGTCAACAACGCGGGCCTCCAGCATGTGGCACCGGTGCACGAGTTCCCGCCGGAGCGTTTCGCGCTGATCCACCGCGTGATGGTGGAAGCACCGTTCCGCATCTTGCGCCGCACCCTGCCCGGCATGTACGAACGCGGCTGGGGGCGCGTCGTGAACATCTCGTCCGTCCACGGACTGCGCGCCAGCCCCTTCAAGTCGGCCTATGTGTCGGCCAAGCACGCACTGGAAGGACTCAGCAAGGTGGTCGCGCTCGAAGCGGCGGAGCACGGGGTGACGAGCAACTGCGTGAGCCCCGGCTACGTACGCACGCCCCTGGTCGAGAACCAGATCGCGTCGCAGGCCCGCACCCACGGCATCACCGAGGAGGAAGTGGTGGGCCGGGTGATGCTGGAGCGCAGCGCGATCAAGCGCCTGATCGAGCCCGCCGAGGTCGCCGAGGCCGTGCTGTGGCTGTGCGGACCGCGTACCGGTCACATCACCGGCACCTCGCTCTCGATGGACGGCGGCTGGACCGCCAACTGACCCTCCCGGCCCGCCCCTTGTGCCCGATCGCTGTACCTGTCCCCGGTACCTGTCCCCTCCTGACCATCGGTGCTCCCTGTCCCCTCCCGGCCACCGCTGCCCCCCGTCCGCCGACCGTCCGCCCCGCCTCCCGAGAACGCTGGCGCCCATGTCTGCACCCTTCCCCTCCTCCTCCGCCGCGCCCTTCCTGCGCCGCCTGCTCGACCTGCTGGCCGACGACGCGCCCGCCGAGGCACTGGGCGCCGTCTCCTCGGAGGCGAGGGCGGCCGGGGTGCCGGCGGGCGAACTGGCCGAGGTGGAGAAGGCGGCCTCCACCGCCCTGCGGATCAGGGGCGCCCTGCGTCAGCACCGGCGCCGGGAACTCCAGCTCACCGCCCTCTTCGACACCGCGGGTGACCTGGCCGCCTCCCGGGACCTGGACGAGGTACTCAAGGCGATCGTGCGGCGGGCCAGGATGCTGCTCGGCACCGACACCGCCTACCTCACGCTCCCCGACGAGGAGGCCGGGGACACCTACATGCGGGTGACCGACGGGTCCGTGTCCGTGGTCTTCCAGCGTCTGCGCCTCGAACTCGGCGAAGGGCTCGGTGGCCTGGTGGCCCAGACGGCGAGCCCGTACGCGACCCCCGACTACGGCACCGACGACCGCTTCCGCCACACCCGCGACATCAACGCCGGAGTGCTCGCGGAAGGGCTCGTCGCCATCCTGGGCGTGCCCCTGCTGCTCGGCTCCAGCCGGGGCGGTACGGGAAAGGTCATCGGCGTCCTCTTCGCCGCCGACCGCGCCTCCCGCGTCTTCAGCCCGGACGAGGTCGCCCTGCTGTGCTCGCTGGCCGCGCACGCCGCGATCGCCATCGACACCGCCCGCGCTCTCGCCGACACCCGCTCCGCGCTCGACGAACTCGCCGGGGCCAACGCGGAGCTGGCCGCGGCGAACGCGGCGGTACGGGAGCACTCGGCGGCCATGCGGCGGGCCGAGGAGTCCCACGACCGGCTCACGGACCTGGTGCTGCGCGGCCGTGACGTCAAGGACGTCGCGGCGGCCGTCGCCGGGCTGCTGGGCAGCCCGCTGACCATCCACGACCCGGGCGGGCGGCCCCTGGCCGCCGTCCGTCCCGACGGTGCGGATTTCGCCGCCGACAGCATGGACGCCGGGTGGCTGGCCGAGACGGCCGAGGAGTCCCGTGCCGGGGCGCGCGCCGTCCACCGCGACGGGCGGGTGATCTGCGCGGTGCTGGCCGGGCAGGAGCTGCTGGCCGGGCTCGTGCTGCACCGGCGCGACCGGCTCGACGACTCCGACCGGCGGCTCTTCGAACGGGCTTCGGTGGTCACGGGTCTGCTGCTGCTGATCAGACGCACCGTGGCCGAGACCGAGAACCGGATCAGGGGCGAGCTGATCGGCGATCTGCTGAGCGGCGCGGAACGTGACCCGGCCGGTCTGGCCGAACGCGGCCGGCGCCTCGGCATCGACCTGGACCGGCCCCATCTGGTGCTGGTCGCCGAGGCCGGGGCCCGCGAGCGGCTCGCCTCCGCCGCCATGCGGTATCTGTTCGGCGGCGACATCCACGGGGTGAGCGCCGAACACGCCGGAACGGTCGTCCTGCTGGTCGCGTGCGAGGAGGACGGAACGGGCGCCGGGGAGGCGGCGCGGGCCGCGGCGGCGCAGCTCGGCCGGCTGGTCCAGGCCCCCGTCACCGTTGCCGCCACCGGGCCCGCCCGGGGTCCGCGCGAACTGGCCGCCGCCTGCCTGGAGGCGGCGCGCTGTCTGCGGGCCATGCGGGCGCTGGGGCGTACGGGCGAAGGGGCGTGTGTCGACGAACTCGGCTTCCTGGGCGTGGTGTTGGGAGACGCGCGGGATGTCGACGGCTTCGTCGCCGCCACGCTGGGGCCGCTGCTGCGCTACGACGAGCGGCGCGGGACGCATCTGGTGCGCACGCTCGCCGCGTACTTCGGCGCGGGCGGCAGTCTGATCCGGGCGAAGGACGAACTGCACGTGCACGTCAACACGGTGGTGCAGCGGCTCGACCGCATCCAGATCCTGCTGGGCCGCGACTGGAACGACCCGGACCGGGCCCTGGAGCTGCAACTCGCCCTGCGGCTCCATATGCTGTCGGGCGGCTGACGGTACGGCGGGGACGCCCCGCGCCGTACGGTCACCGGCCGCCCGGCGCCGCACCGGGGCTGCCGCGCCCCCTACGGCGTACCGGGTTCCGCCGTCAGGTCGATGAGGCGGCAGACCGTCTCGATGTCTATCTTCACCTGGGCGATCGAGGCCCGGCCCGACAGCCAGGTGATCAGCGCCGAGTGCCAGGTGTGCTCGATGACCCGTACCGCGGAGAGCTGTTCCGGCGTCGGGTGATCCAGCCCCATCGAGTCCAGGATGATCGCCGTCGTGAGCCGCGAGACGGTGTCCACCTCGGGGCTCACGCTGCGGTCCGCGAAGGTCAGCGCCCGTACCATCGCGTCCGCCAGATGGGGTTCGCGCTGGAGGGCGCGGAAGGCGCGCATCAGTGTCTCGGCGACCCGCTGGGCGGCGTCGTTCCCGGCGGGCGGGCGCTTGCGGAGCGTGGTGTGCATGTGCTGGAGCTGATCCTGCATGGTGGCGACCAGCAGATGGACCTTGGAGGGGAAGTAGCGGTAGAGCGTGCCCAGGGCGACCCCGGCGGCCTCGGCCACCTCGCGCATCTGCACGGCCTCGAACCCGCCCCGGCCGGCGAGCTGGGCGCTGGCGTGCAGGATGCGGCGGCGGCGGGCCTCCTGGCGTTCGGTCAGCGGAGGCGCTGCCGGTCTGGCTTCCGCGGTCATGACTCCCCATCCATGGCTTTCGTCCGCATCCGAGAGCGGTCGAGCGAGCTTCCGGGCGCGCACAGCATGCCAGGGTGCCTGCCGTGGCGCGAATCACCTGATCCGGCCGTCACGCCATCGCTACCTGCCGGTAGATTCGGACCTCATTGAACGATCCAGTCTGAAACTTGTTCTAGATTAGCGCGAGCGGTTACGCTCCGGCGAACACGCAGTGAGAAGGGGGCCGAGTGTGACCGCTGAGGCCATAGAGACGGGCCCCCGCACGGGCGTCGGCACGTCCGGCAGTACCGGCGACCGGCCGTTGCGCATCGCACTCCTCACCTACAAGGGCAACCCCTTCTGCGGCGGCCAGGGCGTCTATGTGCGCCACCTCGGCCGCGAGCTGGCGCGCCTGGGGCACAACGTCGAAGTCATAGGCGCCCAGCCCTACCCGGTGCTGGACGAGGGCGTCACGCTCACCGAGCTGCCGAGCCTGGACCTCTACCGGCAGCCGGACCCGTTCCGCACCCCGGCCCGCGGCGAGTACCGCGACTGGATCGACCTCGCCGAGGTCGCCACCATGTGGACCGGCGGCTTCCCCGAACCCCTCACCTTCAGCCTGCGGGCCCGGCGCCATCTCGTCGCCCGCCGGGGCGAGTTCGACATCATCCACGACAACCAGACCCTCGGCTACGGTCTGCTCGCCGACCTCGGCGCTCCCCTGGTGACCACGATCCACCACCCCATCACCGTGGACCGGCGGCTCGATCTGGACGCCGCCGAGAACCGCCGCCGCCGCGCCTCCGTGCGCCGCTGGTACGGATTCACCCGTATGCAGAAGCGGGTCGCCCGCCGGCTGCCCTCCGTACTCACCGTCTCCGGTTCCTCCCAGCAGGAGATCGTCGACCACCTGGGCGTACGCGAGGACCGCATCCGGGTGGTGCACATCGGCGCCGACACCGACCTCTGGTCGCCCGATCCCTCGGTCGCCGAGGTGCCCGGCCGGATCGTCACCACCTCCAGCGCCGACGTCCCGCTCAAGGGCCTGGTCCACCTCGTCGAGGCGCTCGCCAAGCTCCGCACCGAGAACCCGCACGCGCACCTCGTGGTCGTCGGCAAGCGGGCCGAGGACGGGCCGGTCGCGCAGGCCATCGAGCGGCACGGGCTCCAGGACGCCGTCGAGTTCGTCAAGGGCATCAGCGACGCCGCGCTGGTCGACCTCGTGCGCAGCGCCGAGATCTCCTGCGTGCCCTCGCTGTACGAGGGTTTCTCGCTGCCCGCCGCCGAGGCCATGGCCACCGCCACCCCGCTGGTCGCCACCACGGGGGGCGCCATCCCCGAGGTCACCGGCCGGGACGGGGAGACCTGCCTCGCCGTGCCGCCCGGGGACGCGGACGCGCTGGCCGTGGCGCTGGCCCGGCTGCTGGGCGACCCGGAGCTGCGGTCCCGCCTCGGCGCGGCCGGCCGTGACCGGGTTCTGGCCAACTTCACCTGGGCCGGGGCGGCCGTCGGAACCGCCGAGCTGTACCGTCAGGCGATCGCGGCCAGCGGAGCCCGCAGGTGACCGCTCCCGGCGCCCCCTGACCCCTGCGGCGCTCCCCGACCCACCCCCCCGGAACCCGTACCTCCGACCTCGAAGGCAGGCCCTTGTGCTGACCGTCGACTTCACCCGCTTCCCGCTCGCCGCAGGCGACCGAGTGCTCGACCTGGGCTGCGGTGCCGGCCGGCACGCCTTCGAGTGTTACCGGCGCGGCGCCCAGGTGGTGGCCCTCGACCGCAACGGCGAGGAGATCCGCGAGGTCGCGAAGTGGTTCGCCGCGATGAAGGAGGCGGGGGAGGCTCCCCGGGGCGCCACCGCCACCGCGATGGAGGGCGACGCGCTCAATCTGCCGTTCCCCGACAACTCCTTCGACGTCGTGATCATCTCCGAGGTCATGGAGCACATCCCCGACGACAAGGGCGTACTCGCCGAGATGGTCCGGGTCCTCAGGCCCGGCGGCCGGATCGCGATCACCGTGCCGCGTTACGGCCCCGAGAAGGTCTGCTGGACGCTCTCCGACGCGTACCACGAGGTCGAGGGCGGCCACATCCGCATCTACAAGGCCGACGAACTGCTCGGCCGCATCCGCGAGGCCGGGCTCAAGCCGTACGGCACCCACTACGCCCATGCGCTGCACAGCCCCTACTGGTGGCTGAAGTGCGCGTTCGGAGTGGGCCGCGACGGCAAGGACGCCGCCCTGCCGGTGCGCGCGTACCACAAGCTGCTGGTCTGGGACATCATGAAGAAGCCCCGGGCCACCCGGGTCGCCGAGCAGCTGCTCAACCCGGTCGTCGGCAAGAGCTTCGTCGCGTACGCCACCAAGCCGCACCTCACCAAGGCCGAGGCGTGAGCACCCCCGAGCAGACCGAACACCTCGTCCTGCCCGGCGTCCTCACCGCCGAGCAGGCCGCCGAGACGGTCGCCGCGCTGGTGGCGGCGCAGTGCGAGGACGGGGCGCTGCCCTGGTTCCGCGGCCACCACCTCGACCCGTGGGACCACACCGAGGCCGCCATGGCGCTGGACGCGTCCGGCGAGCACGCGGCGGCGGAACGCGCCTACGACTGGCTCGCCCGCAACCAGAACGCCGACGGCTCCTGGTACGCCGCCTACCACGACGGTGATCCCCGGCAGCCGACCGACCGGAGCCGGGAGAGCAACTTCTGCGCCTATGCCGCCGTCGGGGTCTGGCACCACTACCTCGCCACGGGCGACGACGCGTTCGTCGACCGGATGTGGCCGACCGTCCACGCCGCGGTCGAATTCGTCCTGGGGCTCCAGCAGCCGGGCGGCCAGATCGGCTGGAAGCGCGAGGCCGACGGCACCCCGGTCACCGACGCCCTGCTGACCGGCTCCTCCTCCGTGCACCAGGCCCTGCGCTGTGCGCTGGCCCTCGCGGAACGGCGTGAAGAGCCGCAGCCCGACTGGGAGTTGGCGACCGGCGCGCTCGCCCACGCGATCCGCAGCCACCCGGAACGCTTCCTGGACAAGAGCCGCTACTCGATGGACTGGTACTACCCGGTCCTCGGCGGCGCGCTCACCGGAGCCGACGCCACCCGCCGTATCCAGGACGGCTGGGACCGTTTCGTGGTCCCCGGACTCGGGGTCCGCTGTGTGCTGCCCAACCCCTGGGTGACGGGCGGCGAGAGCTGCGAACTCGCCCTGGCGCTCTGGGTGACGGGGGAGTCCGACCGGGCCCTGGAGGTCCTCCAGTCCATCCAGCACCTGCGCGCCGAGGGCGGCCTGTACTGGACCGGATACGTCTTCGAGGGCAACCGGGCCTTCTGGCCCGAGGAGCTCACCACCTGGACCGCCGGGTCCCTGCTGCTCGCGGTGGCCGCGCTCGGTGGGGACGAGGCGACCACCGCGGTCTTCAGCGGTGAACGGCTGCCCTCCGGCCTGGAGCCGGACTGCTGCCGCTGAACGGCCGGGGCGGTCAGGAGCGGCCGACCCGGCCCGCGACGGCGTGGCCCACGGCGAGGTAGACGACGGCCGCCAGACCGTAGCCGGCGACGACCCGCGCCCACGCCTCGTCGAAGGTGAACAGGTCGTACGACCAGCCGGCCAGCCACCTGGCCGAGTCCTGGACGAACTGCACCAGGTCGTTGCTCCGGTTGGCGTCGAGCAGATACATCAGGATCCACAGGCCGATGATGAAGGCCATGATGTCGGCCACGACGGCGATGACTCGTGCTGCGGTGACGCTTCCTTTGCTTGTTCTGTGAGACATGGACTCCGGGTTGCCGCTCCGCGCCGGGTGAAACCCGGACGGGTGGCACGAGTGGCGGCCCGGGGCCCTGCGGGCCAGCCTGACCAGGAGTGCCGATCTCCGGCGCTCGGCGCGAAAGTGCCCGGTCAGGGAGGCCCGCCGTGCCCCGTTCCATGCCGCTTCGCCGTCTCCTCGTGGCGCTGCTGATGTCCTGTGCCGTGCTGGTGAGCACCACCGCGTGCGGCGACAGCGACAGCGGCGACACGATGAGCGGCGCGGCGACGCCCAGCGGCTCGGCCTCCGCGGAGCGGCAGAAGCTCGCCAAGACCCGGTTCGTGGCCAACGCGGGCCTGGCGGCCGGAGCGACGTACCAGTGGATCGTGAAGCCCTACCGTGCGGGCACGTTCAAGAAGGGTGCCGACGGCCGGACCTTCGCCGTCGTCAAGGCGGGGCTGGCGGGCGCCTTCGCGTACAACCGGCTCAAGGCGGCGGCGAACAACGCCAAGGGCGACCCGCTGCTGGCGAAGGCCGTCGCCCCGCTGACGGCCGGTATCGAATCGCTCAGGGGGATGGCCACCAGACTCCGCAAGGGCGAGGCGGGCGACGGTGACATCGGCGCCTTCGAGAACGTCATCAACAACATCAAGGACGCCGGGAAGAGCGCGGGCGCCGAGGTGAAGGACAAGGTCCCCTCCACCGCACAGCTGAGCGGATAATGGGGTGGGGCGGTGTGGTGACAGCGCTTAGGGTGCGCCCATGACGCTTCTCCCGTACGACCGTTACTGCGACGAGATCCTCCACCAGACCGATGAACTGAGGGCGGTCCTCAAGGGCGCCGACCTGACGGCGACCGTTCCCAGCTGCCCGGACTGGAACCTTCGGGAACTCGCCGTCCATGTCGGCGGCGCACACCGCTGGGTCGGTGAGATCGTGCGGAGCCGGGCCGGTGAGGACATAGCCGAGGAACGGATTCCGGGGTTCGCCGGGCCCGAGGGGGACGATCCGGCCGCCCTCGACACCTGGCTCGCCGTGGGCGCCGCGTCGGCGGTCGCGGCCCTGCGCGAGGCCGGGCCGGGTACGGAGGTCTGGACGTGGGCCTGGGAGCGCCGGACGGACTTCTGGGTGCGGCGCATGACGCACGAGACGGTCGTCCACCGCGCCGACGCCGCCCTGGCGGCCGGGACCGGTTTCGAGGTGGCGCCCGAGGTGGCCGCCGACACCATCGACGAATGGCTCCGGATCGTCTCCTTCGTCCAGGACGGCGGTGAGGACCCGGAGGCGGCCGAACTGCGCGGCGCCGGGCGCTCGTTGCATCTGCACGCCACGGACGTGCCGGGCGCCGAGTGGCTGATCGAGTTCGGCGAGGACGGCTTCACCTGGCGGCGGGCCCACGAAAAGGCCACCGTCGCCCTGCGCGGACCGCTCACCGATCTGATGCTCGTCTTCAACCGCAGGCTGGACCCCGGCAGCGACCGGGTCGAGGTGCTCGGCGACGCGGAACTGCTGGACTTCTGGCTGGAGCGCTCGTCGTTCGGATGAGCCGTGCGGGGGCCCTCAGCTGTTGAGCTCGGCCAGCACGCGCAGGGTGGCCGGGTCCGGCGCCGTGACCAGCAGATCGGTGACCGGCCCCTTCCGCCACAACTCCAGCCGCTCCTTGATGCGTTGGCGCGGCCCGACGAGCGAGATCTCATCGGCGAAGGCGTCCGGCACCGCGGCGACCGCCTCCTGTCTGCGGCCCTGGAGGAACAGGTGCTGGATGTGCCGGGCCTCCTCCTCGAAGCCCATCCGGGCCATCAGATCGGCATGGAAGTTGCGCGCCGCGTGCCCCATCCCGCCGATGTAGAAACCGAGCATCGCCTTCACCGGCAGCAGCCCCTCCGCGACGTCGTCGCAGAGCCGCGCCCGCGCCATCGGCGCGATCATGAAGTCGTCGCGGAGCCCGGTCAGCGCGTCCGCGTACACCTCGGTGCGCAGCGGTGACCAGTACAGCGGCAGCCAGCCGTCCGCGATCCGGGTGCTCTGGGCGATGTTCTTCGGCCCCTCCGCGCCGAGCAGTACGGGCAGGGAGGCGCGCAGCGGATGGGTGATCGGCTTCAGCGCTCTGCCGAGTCCGGTGCCGTCCGGGCCGGTGTACGGGTGGGAGTGGAAGCGCCCGTCGAGCTCGACGGGGGCCTCGCGGGCCAGGACCTGGCGGATCACATCGACGTACTCACGGGTGGCCGTCAGCGGGCTCTTCGGGAACGGGCGGCCGTACCACCCCTCCACCACCTGCGGCCCCGAGAGCCCGAGACCGAGCATCATCCGGCCGCCCGAGAGATGGTCCAGGGTCAGCGCGTGCATGGCGGTCGCGGTGGGCGTGCGGGCCGCCATCTGCGCGATGGCCGTGCCCAGCCGGATGCGGGAGGTGTGGGCGGCGATCCAGGTCAGCGGGGTGAAGGCGTCCGAACCCCAGGCCTCCGCCGTCCACACCGAGTCGTAGCCGAGATCCTCCGCCTCCCGGGCCAGCGCGAGATGGCCGGGGTCCGGGCCGCGGCCCCAGTATCCGAGAGCGAGTCCGAGCCGCATTCCGGTCCCTCCGACGGTATATGACGATGTGTCAGATAGCTGGCGCCTGAAGGACTGTACGACAACGGCCCCCCGCCCGGAAGGGCGAGGGGCCGCGGGGCCGTGCGTGGACGTCAGCCGCGCTGGATGCCCGTGGTGTCCTGGAGGACGCCACGACGGCCGTCCTGCGTCTGGGCGATCAGGCCCGGACCGCGCTGCTCCACCGCGAGGTACCAGGTGCCCGGAGCCAGTTCGGCGATCGGGTTCGGCGAACCGTCCTCGCCGTACAGCGGACGGGCCACCGGAACGGCGAACCAGAACGGGGTGAAGTCGGCGGCCGGAGCGCCGCCGCCCTGCGGAGCCTGCTGCGCCTGAGCGGCGGCCTGCGGCTGGGCCGCGTCGGGCTGACCGGGCTGCGGCTGCGCACCGTACGGCTGGGGCTGACCCGGCTGCGCACCGTACGGCGGCTGCTGGGCGCCGGGGTAGCCGTAACCCTGGCCGGGCTGGGCACCGTAGGGCGACTGGACGGCCTGCGCGGGGCGGGGCGCACCGGCGAGCGGCGCCTTGAGCGCGGGAATGAGCGGACCGGCGACCGCACCGGCCGCCAGTACGATGGCCGCCAGCAGGCCGAGGATCATGCCCGCGCCCGCGTCATTGGCGTCGATGGTCGTCCAGAAGGCGGTCCACAGCGCGAAGACGCAGAACGCGGCTCCGAACGGGGCCAGATCGAAACCCGCGACCTTGCGGCCGGGAGTGGCGCGACCGACGATCAGCAGCGCCGCACCGATGACACCGGCCAGGAAGATGCTCATCAGGAGCGAGAGCGAGTCCCAGGCGTTCGCGCTGTACTGGGAGCAGTCGACGCCCTGCGGGCAGTCGTAGCCGGAGAGGTCGAGGAAAGAGGCGATGAACAGCACGACCGCTGCTCCGATCACCACGCCGTCGCCTCGAGTGAGGGAGCGGATATTCACGTGAAGGTCCTTAGTCGGTCGTTTCGTCGGGGCGGTCGTCGCTGCCGCCTTTGCGGCGGGTACGGCACGAAGCTCGGGGGCGGCTCCCCATCGTACGGATGAATCTATCGTCTGCCCGGTCGGGTTGTGCCCCGGACCGGAGCCTGGTCGGCTATCCCCCCAAATTCCCCCCAGAACTACCCCTTGAGGTAGCCGGTGATGCCGTCGGCCAGTCCCTGGGCGGCCTTCTGGCGCCAACTGCCGCTGGTGAGCAGGGCGGAGTCCTTCGGATCACGCATATTGCCGCATTCGATGAAGACTTTGGGCACGGTCGACAGATTCAGTCCGCCGAGATCCTTACGGGTGTCCAGACCGGTATTGCCGCCGATGTAATTGGAGGGCGCAGTTCCGGTGGTCCGGAGGAAGTTGCCCGCGATCCGGGCACCGAGATCGGCCGACTGTTCGACGATCTTCGAGGTGTCCGCCGCGCCGCCCCGGACAAGGGCCGGAAGAATCACATGGAAGCCGCGATTGCCCACCGCCGACCCGTCGGCGTGCACCGAGACCACCGCGTCGGCCGCGGCCTCGTTGCCGATCCGGGCCCGTTCGTCGACGCACGGGCCGAACGGGCGGTCGTTGTCGTACGTGAGTTTCACCTTCGCCCCCTGCGCTTCGAGCAGGTCGCGCAGCCGGTGCGACACATCGAGGGTGAACAGGGCTTCCGCGTAACCCCCGTTGGTGGAGGTCCCGGTGGTGTCGCACTCCTTGGTGCCGGTGCCGATGTTCACCTGGCGGCCGATCTCCCGGGTGTGCTCGCGGTTGCGCGGATTGTGCCCCGGGTCGATCACCACGGTCCGTCCGCTGAGCGGCCCCTTCGGCAGGGGCTTCGTGGACGCGGAGGAGGTGGCCGGCTTCGGCTCGGGGCTCTTCGACGCGGACGGTGACACCGGGGCGGACGGGGAGAGCGGTGCGGACGTGTCGGCGCCGGAGCCCGGACGCGGCTGCACGGGGGCCGCCCCGCCGTCACCCCCGCCACCGCCTCCGCATCCGGTGACGGTCAGGCAGAGCGAAGCCAGCGCGGCGGCGAGCAGCGGCCGGGCGCGGCGAGTGGGGGGAACGCTGTTGTCGTAACGCACGCGGGCGATGCTATCGGGGCGGCTCAGATCCCCGTTCCGGTGCGCCGCAGGACACGGAGCGAGTCCGTCACCGACACCTCGGCGAACGCCCCGGAGGCCAGTGCCCGCTGATGGATCCGGTACGGGGCCTGTCCGCCGTCGGCCGGGTCGGGGAACACGTCGTGGATGACGAGCAACCCGCCCGGCGCCACATGCGGGGCCCAGCCCTCGTAGTCGCCGCTCGCGTGCTCGTCGGTGTGCCCGCCGTCGATGAAGACGAGGCCGAGCTTTCCGCCCCAGACGGCCGCGACCTGCGGGGAGCGCCCCACGAGCGCCACCACGTGCTCCTCCAGACCGGCCCGGTGCAGGGTGCGCCGGAAGGCCGGCAGGGTGTCCATCCGCCCGACCTCCGGGTCCACCACGGTCGGATCGTGGTACTCCCAGCCGGGCTGCTGCTCCTCGCTGCCGCGGTGGTGGTCGACGGTGAGCGCCGTCACACCGGCCGCACGGGCGGCGTCGGCGAGCAGGATCGTGGAACGCCCGCAGTACGTTCCGACCTCCAGCAGCGGCAGCCCGAGCGCGGCGGCCCCGGCGGCGGCCGCGTACAGGGCGAGCCCCTCGTGTACCGGCATGAAGCCCTTGGCGGCCTCGAACGCGGCGAGAATCTCCGGCTTGGGCCCGGCTGCGGACTCGGCGGCCACGGGTTCCTCCTGGTGGGGCGGGGGCGGGTGCGGAACGGCGCCCCATCGTGCCGTACGCCCCCGCCGAAGGGATCGGCGGGGGCGTACGTGGGGTGAGCCCGGGTCGGGGCGGCCCCCGGCGGAGCTGTGCGCTCGGGTCAGCAGCTCTGCCAGAGTCGGGTCATGACGCGGACGCCGAAGCGCAGGCCCTCCAGCGGGACGCGCTCGTCCACGCCGTGGAAGAGGCGGCCGTAGTCCAGGTCGTGCGGGAGCTTCAGGCCCTTGAAGCCGAAGCAGCGGATGCCCAGGTGCGTGAACGCCTTGGCGTCGGTGCCACCCGGGTTGCAGTACGGGACGGGGTGGCCGTCCGGGTCCTCGGCGCGGACGGCGTCGCACATCGCGTCGACCAGCGGGCCGTCGAACGTCGTCTCCATCGCGATGTCGTGGTTGACCCACTCACGGCTGACGGAGGGGAGCAGGAGCCTGTCGATCGTGTCGATCAGTTCCTGCTCGTGACCGGGGAGGAAGCGGCCGTCGACGCGGGCGGTGGCCTTCCCGGGGATGACGTTGGTCTGGTAGCCCGCGTTGAACATGGTGGGGTTCGCCGAGTTGCGGAGCACCACCTGCATGAAGTCCGCGACCGGGCCCAGCCGGGCCAGGCTGGACTCGATGTCGTTCTCGTCGAACGCGACGCCGTAGAGCCGGGCGGCCTCCTCCAGCAGGGCGCGGACCGGTTCGATCAGCCGGATCGGGAAGGTCTCGCGGCCGATCCGGGTGAGGGACTCGGCGAGGTCGGTGACCGCGTTCTCGTCGTTGGGCGACGAGCCGTGGCCGGCCCGGCCGTTCGCGGTGAGCTCCATCCAGGCCATGCCGCGCTGGGCGTTCTCGATCGGGTACAGCCGGCGCGTGTCGTCGATGGCGAAGGAGAAGCCGCCGCCCTCGCCGATCGCCTCGGTGACCCCGGAGAAGAGGTCCGGGCGGTGCTCGACCAGCCAGTGGGCGCCGAACTTGCCGCCCGCCTCCTCGTCGGCGAGGAAGGCGAGCACCACGTCGCGGGCCGGCTTCGTGCCGGTGCGGGCGAAGTGCCGGGCGGTGGCGAGCATGACCGCCACCGTGTCCTTCATGTCGATCGCGCCCCGGCCCCAGAGGTAGCCGTCGCGGATCTCGCCCGAGAACGGCGGGACCTGCCACTCGGAGGCGTCGGCGGGTACGACGTCCAGGTGGCCGTGGACCAGCAGGGCGCCGCGGGTGGGGTCGCCCCCGGCGATCCGGGCGATGACGCTGGCCCGGCCCGGGGCGGACTCGACCAGTTCGGAGGCGATGCCCACCTCGGCGAGGCGGCCCACCACCCAGTCGGCGGCGGCGCGCTCGTCACTGGTCGGGTTGGAGGTGTCGAACCGGATCAGTTCGGCGCAGAGGTCCACGACCTCGGTCTGGGCCTGCTCGGAGGCGGGGGTGAGGGTCATGCTGCTCCTGCCGCGGTGGTCTCACGGGTGGTGGGGGCCGGGCTGCTGCCGTCCTCGTCCTCCAGGGTGGAGGTGCCGTACGGCTTGACCCAGCCCAGCAGGCCGAGGACGCAGTAGAGCAGGAAGGCGGTGGCCAGCGAGTTGAGGGCCGGGATACCGCCGTCGTAGAACTTGCCGACGCAGAAGGCCACGATCCAGATGACCAGGGACATCGGCACCCAGGTGGGCGAGGTGCGGGGCAGGGTCTCGGCCTCGCGGGTGTCGTCCAGCGGCTTGCGCATCCGCTTCACGACCCAGTACTCGGCGACGATGATGCCGCCGATCGGCGGGATCATCACGCCCAGCAGGGAGAGGAACTCCGTGAAGTGGGTCATGATGCCGACCGCGGACAGGAGCGTGCCGGCGATGCCGAGGACGATGGTGACGGCGCCGCGGTGCAGCCGCTTGCGGAAGACGACCTGGAAGAAGTTGACGACGCCGAGCGAGGAGCCGTACAGGTTCCAGTCGTTGATCTTCGCGGTGGACATCAGGACCACGATCACCCCGAAGGCGCCCGAGGTGGAGAGCACGATGTGCGACACGTCGTTGGACTTCACCAGATGGCCGAGCAGCACACCGACCATGCCCACGATGTACTCGGAGAGGATCATCGAGGAGGCGCTCTGCACGAAGACGTGCGAGCCCTTGCGGTTGTAGCGGGTCATCTCCGGGGAGACGATGGCGCCGGTCATGTAACCGCCCGCGATGGCGGTGGCGGCGACGGCGAGAGGAATCGTTTCGCCGGGCGGCGGCGAGTTGATCAGGTCGCTGATCGAGTGGTCGTTGAGCGTCGTGATGATCGACCAGGCGACCATCCCGAAGAACAGCGGGGTGACGATCTTGGCGAACAGGGCCATGTACTTGAAGCCGAAGATCACCAGGGCCGTGATGGCGATGCCCGCGATCACGCACCACATCCAGGACGGTCCGCCGACCAGCGCCGAGACGCTGTTGCCGAAGATCGTGTTCTGGACGCCGAACCAGCCGACCAGGCTGACCGCGATGACGAAGCTGACCAGTGCCGAACCGTTGCGGCCGAAGCCCGCCCAACGGGTGAGCATCGGGGTCGCCAGACCCTCGCGCATACCGGCCAGACCGATCGCGAAGATCACGATCTCCAGGATCACCGCGCCGAGCGTGAAGGCGAGGAAGGCGTCCCCGAAGGTCATGCCGACGCCGATGGTGGCGCCCAGCGTGAACTGGGAGATCGAGCCGGACTGGGCCAGCCACTGCAGGAGCATGGACCAGAAGCCGAAGCGCTTGTCGCGCGGGACCCGCGAGAGCGAGTAGTCGTCGCTGCCGATGCTCTTGGCCTCGGGGGCCGTGGCGCCGGCCTGGGGGGCGGATGCCATCAGGACTCCTGGGGGATGCGGCCGAGGGTCTGCAGGTGAGCCAGCGACCCGTAGCGGTTGACGAGGTTGTCGAACTCCACCGCGTCGTGGAAGTCCAGGTTCCCGGCGCCGAAGCCCTTGGCGACTTCCACGGCGTAGCGGGCGGCGGACGCGATGTCGCTCTCGTGACTCGCGCCCGTCTGGCAGCCCGGTACCGCGGCGGCCGAGGTGACCGCGAGACCGACGACCGGAGCGGCGGTCGCGGTGGCGGGCTGGAGAATCGAATTGATGTGGTGTGCACCGTTACCGTACGGCGTGATGTCCTGGGTGGTCACCGGGTATGTGACCAACGGCTCACCGGTCACCACGGCCAGCAGCTCGCCGAGCTGCTCGCTGACCCGGAGCACCCAGCCCTCCTTGACGGTGGGCGACAGGGCCAGGCCCTTGTGGTTGATGATCCGGTTGCCCTTGGTGGTGTCGATGGAGAGCACGGCCTCCATGTCGGCGGTCACCTCGTGCCGGTTCATCGTGGCGATGTCCACGGGCGAGCCCATGAACGGCACCGGGTCGTGCGGCTCGGTCGGCGCGTTCGGGCAGATGTGGGTGGCGACGATCACGTCACCGGGCAGCACATCGCCGCGACGGCGCATGTCGAGCAGCTTGGCCGCCGTGGCGATGGCGGAGGCCGCGCCGTCGGCGTCGGAGACCAGACCGGTCACCTCGGGCCGGGCGCCGATGCCGCCGAGCCGGCCCACCACACCGAGGGTGCGGGCGCTGCCGCCCGACGTCCGGCCGCGGGAGCCGGGGATGCGGACGAGCACGAAGTCCGTCGAGCCCTGGTCACCCGTGACGGTGGTGACCTGTGCGGACGAGCCCTCGGCCCCCGCTGCGGCGTCGAGGTATTCGACGACCGTCTTGCCATTGACCTGGGGATCGTCCAGAAGCTCGACGATGTCCAGTACGTACTTCAACATGGGGGGCCTTTCTCCTGATCCTGACACCCGCCCGGCGCTCGACGGAGGGGAGCGCGGGGCGGGGTGCTGAGGCAACATTCGGGATCGGATAGCGTGGAACGCAACTGTTTCCCGTTATTTGCAATTCCGGTCTGAATGGTGAGATGCGATGACCGACTACGATCTGGACCGGCGTAAGCCCGCCGGGGCGCTGCAAACCGTCGACCGGGCACTCCTGGTGCTGCTCGCCTTCGAGCGCACCAGACCCGACTGGGGCGTCACCGAGGTCGCCGAGGAGTTCGGCTGGGACACCTCGGTCGCCCAGCGGCTCCTCGCCACCCTGGCGGGCCGGGGCTTCCTGGTCTCCGACCCGGTCACCCGCCGCTACCGCATCGGCCCCGCCGTACTGCGGCTCGGCAGGCTCTGGGAGCGCTCGGGCTCACTGGAGCTGCTGGCCGGTCCGGTCCTGGAGGAGCTGCGCCGGACCACCGGCGACACCGTCCTGTTCTGCCTTCCGGACAGCTTCCATATGCGCTGCGTGGCCGCCGAGGAGGGCGAGACCGGACCGCTGCGCTACTACCCGCTGGTCGGCGAGCTCTACCCGGCGCACGCGGGGGCGACCAGCAAGTCGTACTACGCCTATCTGCCCGACGAGCAGCGCCACCGGCTCTTCCGGGGCCGTCCCATGGCACGCTTCACGGACCGCACCGTCACCGAACCGGACCTGCTGGAACGGGAGTTCATGAAGGTCCGGGCCCAGGGCTACGCCTGGACGGTCGGTGAGTACGACACCGGGATCGCCACCGTCGCCGTACCGGTGTTCCTGGGGCGCGAGCCGTACGGGAGTCTCAGTCTCGGTGGCGGGGAGGACCGGTTCCAGGGGGCGCCCGAGGACCGGCTCGACGCGCTGCGCCACGCGGCCCAGCTGCTGGAGCAGCGCCTCACTCACCCGCCGCAGCGGCCGAAGTCCCGCGCCCGGCGGCCCCGCACCACCTGACCGACCCGATGTGCCGACGTACCCGAGGAACCCCGTGAATCTGCTTCTGCTCTCCAACTCCACCCAGTACGGCTGCGGTTACCTGGAACACGCCCTGGACACCGTCACCGCGTTCCTCCCCGCGAACGCGCGTCTCGCCTTCGTCCCGTACGCGCTCGCCGATTACACCGCGTACACCGCGCGGGTCCGCGAGGCCCTGGAGCCGTCCGGCATCACCGTGCGCGGTGTCCACGAGAACGCCGACCCGGTCGCCGAACTCGCCGCGTCCGACGCCGTGTTCACCGGCGGCGGCAACTCCTTCCGGCTGCTCAGCGCCCTCTACCGCACCGGTCTGCGCGAGGCCGTGCGCGACGCGGTACGGGGCGGGCTGCCGTACATGGGGGCGAGCGCGGGGACCAACATGGCCGCCCCGACCCTGCGCACGTCCAACGACATGCCCATCGTGCAGCCGCCGTCCTTCGAGACGCTGGACCTGGTCCCGTTCCAGATCAACCCGCACTATCTGGACCCGGACCCGGCCAGCACCCACAAGGGCGAGACCCGCGAGGAGCGGCTCACCGAGTTCCTGGAGGAGAACGACGTACCCGTGCTCGGGCTGCGCGAGGGCTCCTGGCTCCGTGTCGACGGGCGTCGGGCCCACGTCCAGGGCGCCCGCCCCGCCCGGCTGTTCACCCGCGCGGCCGAGCCTCAGGAGCTCCCGCCGGGGTCCGACGTGTCGCGGCTGCTCACGACAGCGCCGCGGTTCGACGCTCCGGTGCGCTGACCGCGCTCAACACGAGATCGGTCTCCGCGGGGCGGCCGGTCGCCGGGGACGCCGCCGGGCAGGCGCGCGGCGCGTACCCGGTGGCCGTGGCCGCCAGCACATAGCGGCCACCGGGCTCGGCCGCCAGGGCGTACCTGCCCTCGTCGTCCGCGACGGTGAGCCCGGCCTGCCGGCCCCGGGTGTCGATCAGCGTCACATTGGCGCGCGCCACCGGCGCCCCGTCCGTGCTCAGCACCCGCCCGTGGAAGCCGCCCGATCCGGCGACGAGCACCGGGGCCGGGCCGGGGGCCGGAGCCGGTCCGGGCCCCGCGGCCGGTCCGGAGCCGGCCCGGAGGGCCCGCGCGGCCTGTGCGTCGTCCGCGCTGCTCGCCAGCAGCACCGGACGCGTCGCCGCCCGCTGCGAGGGCAGGAACGCGGCCAGCACCAGACCGATCAGCACGGCGCCCGTGGCGATCAGGAACGAGATCCGGAAGCCCTCCATGGAGGGGACTTCCGCCGGGCCCATCCGTACCGAGGTGTTCGCCAGCACCATGCCGATCACGGCACTCGACACCGAGGTGCCGATCGAACGCATCAGGGTGTTCAGACCGTTGGCCGCGCCCGTCTCGGACGGGTCGACGGCCCCGATGATCAGCGCGGGCAGCGAGGAGTAGGCGAGCCCGATCCCGGCCCCGAGCATCACCGAGATCACCACGGTCTGCCAGGCGGCACTCATCAGGCCGAGCCCGGCACCGTAGCCGATCGCGATGATCAGCATGCCGAGCATCAGGGTCACCTTGGGGCCGCGTCGGGCGGACAGCCGCGCGTACAGCGGGGCGACGAACATCATCGTCAGACCCAGCGGCGCCACGCAGAGCCCGGCGACGACCATCGACTGCCCCAGACCGTAGCCGGTCGACGCGGGCAGCTGGAGCAGCTGCGGCAGGACGAGTGAGACCGCGTAGAAGGCGACGCCGACCATGATGGAGGCGAGGTTGGTGAGCAGCACCTCGCGCCGGGCGGTGGTCCGCAGATCGACCAGCGGCGCGGGGCTGCGCAGCTCGAACAGGCCCCACAGCAGCAGGATCACCAGGGACGCGGCGATCAGTCCGAGCGTGGTGCCCGAGGTCCAGCCCCAGTCGCTGCCCTTGGTGATGGGCAGCAGGAGGCAGACGAGTCCGAGCGAGAGTCCGAGCGCGCCGATGTGGTCGAAGCGTCCGGGGGCGCGCAGCGGGGGCTCGGGCACGAAGCGGACGGTGAGCGCCATGGCGAGTACCCCGAGTCCGGCCGAGCCGAGGAACAGGGCGTGCCAGTCGGCGTGCTGGGCGACGAGCGCGGAGGCGGGCAGCGCGAGTCCGCCGCCCACCCCGACCGAGGAGCTCATCAGCGCCATCGCCGAGCCGAGCCGCTCACGCGGCAGCTCGTCGCGCATGATGCCGATGCCGAGCGGGATGGCGCCCATCGCGAAGCCCTGGAGGGCGCGTCCGGCGATCATCACGACGAGGTCGTCGGTGGAGGCGCATATGAGGGAGCCGATCACCATGACGGCGAGGCTGACCAGCAGCATCCGGCGCTTGCCGTAGAGGTCGCCGAGCCGGCCCATGATCGGGGTGGAGACGGCGCCCGCGAGGAGCGTCGCCGTCATCACCCAGGTGGCGTTGGACGGGTCGGTGTCCAGCAGGACGGGCAGGTCCTTGATGACAGGGACGAGCAGGGTCTGCATCACCGCGACGGTGATGCCCGCGAACGCGAGTACGGGGACGATGCCGCCCGCACGCTCCTTACCTGGATCGGGGAGTTCCCCGGCGTGCTGTTCGTTCGTCGTCCGTCGCATACGTGTGGCCTCCGGGCAGCATTGACCACCCGGGCTCCCCCCAAGTGTGTGCATGGTGAACGCTTTCGTATGCGCGCGGTATTCCGGTGAACGGGGCACGAACGGGACACGGCTCGAAACGGCCGGTGTTCTGACCTTCCGTCATATTGGAACGTGTTCTACTCTTGCGCCGTTCCAGTGGCTGCGACCGGCG
The DNA here is from genome assembly GCF_001905125.1 of Streptomyces sp. TSRI0281. Lineage (GTDB taxonomy): Bacteria > Actinomycetota > Actinomycetes > Streptomycetales > Streptomycetaceae > Streptomyces. Next base: position 223,179 of record NZ_LWLE01000033.1, read on the forward strand.
AGGATCCGCAATGGGCATCGGAATCACCGAAGAACATCACGCCTTGGCACAGGCCGTACGCGGGTGGCTGGCCCGTGCCGTGCCGCCCGGGGAGATCCGTAAGATCCTCGACACGCAAGCCCCTCCGGTCCCCGGCGCACGCCCCGCACACTGGGCGCGGCTCGTCGAACAGGGCCTCCCCGGCGTCCATCTGCCCGAGGAGTACGGGGGCGGGGGAGGCGGGCTCCTCGACCTCGCCGTCGTCCTCGAAGAGGCCGCCCACGGCTCCCTGCCGGGGCCCTACCTGGCGAGCGCGCTGACCTCCGCGGTGCTGTTCGCGGCGGTGCGCGAGCCGGTGCCCGGGGCACGGGAGGGGGCGGAAGAGCGGGCGGGGGAGCGGGTGGCGCCCGCAGCGCTGCCCGAGGCGCGGGAGCGGGCGGAAGAGCGGACGGGCGAGGAGACCGGCGGTCCGGCGGGGCGGGGACCGGTGCGCGAACTCGTGCGCGCCCTCGCCACCGGCGACCGCGTCGGCGCCCTCGCCCTCACCCCCGGCACCCTCACCGCCGTCGCGGACGGGGACGGCCACCTCCTCGACGGCACGGCACCGCCCGTACTCTCCGGCGCCGAGGCCGACCTGCTGCTGCTCCCCGCCACCACCGCCGACGGGATCCGCTGGTTCGCCGTCGACACCGCCACGGACGGGCTGACCGTACGCCCGCACCGGGGCGTCGACCCGACCCGCACCACCGCCGGGATCCGGGCCGAGGCCGTACGCGTCCCGGCGCACCGCTCCGTGCCCGCCGACTCCGCGCTCGTCCGCGACCTCGCCGCCGTCCTGTTCGCCGCCGACGCCTGTGGAAGCGCCGCCCGGTCCGTGGCGACGGCCGCCGAACACGCCAAGGCCCGCGAGCAGTTCGGCCGCCCCATCGGGCAGTTCCAGGGGGTCAAGCACCTCTGCGCCGACATGCTCGTCCGTCTGGAACAGGCCCGCGCCCTGACCTGGGACGCCGCCCGCGCCACCGAGGAGGGCCCCGGCGTACGGGGACTGGCCGCCGCCCTCGCCGCGGCCACCGCGCTCGACGCCGCGTACGGCTGCGCCAAGGACTGCATCCAGATCCTCGGCGGCATCGGCTTCACCTGGGAGCACGACGCCCACCTCCAACTGCGCCGCGCGGTGGTCGCCCGGCAGCTGCTCGGGGCCGGGGACACCCACCGGCTGCGGGCCGTCCGGCTCGCCGAGGGCGGTGCCCGCCGCGAACTCGCCCTGGAACTGCCCCCCGGGGCCGCCCGCCACCGGGCCGAGGCACGCCCGCACCTGGCAGCCGCCCGGGGCCTCGGCCCCCGTGACGCCCGCCGCGCCCTCGCCCCCACCGGATACGCCGCCCCGCATCTGCCCGCCCCGTACGGCCTGGCCGCCGACCCCGTACAACAACTCGCCCTGCAACAGGAGTTGAAGGAGCAGGGCATCGCGCTCAGCGGCCTCGGCATCGCCACCTGGGTGGTGCCCTCCCTCCTCGCGTACGGCACACGGGAGCAGCAGGAGCGCTATCTGCCGCCCACGCTGAGCGGCGAACTCCTGTGGTGCCAGCTCTTCTCCGAACCGGACGCCGGGTCCGACCTCGCCGCACTGCGCACCAGGGCCGTACGGACCGACGAGGGCTGGCGCGTCACCGGACAGAAGGTCTGGACGAGCGCCGCCCAGTGGGCCGACCACGGCATCCTGCTGGCCCGGACCGACCCGGACGCCCCCAAGCACCGGGGCCTCACCTACTTCCTGGTGGACATGAAGAACGCCCGGGGCATCGACATCCGGCCGCTGAAGGAGATCACCGGGGACGCCCTGTTCAACGAGGTGTACTTCGACGACGTGCTGCTCCCCGCCGACGCGGTCGTCGGGGAGATCGACGACGGCTGGCGCGTCGCCCGCAACACCCTGGGCAACGAACGCGTCCACATGGCCGACCAGATGACCTTCGACACCGGACTCGAAGCACTGATCGCCCGCTCGGCCGAGCTCGACGGGGCGGGCCGGGCCCGCATCGGCGCGCTCGCCGCGGAGGCCCACGCGCTGGCCTGCATCGGTCTGCGCACCACGCTCCAGCAGGTCGCGGGACAGGAGCCGGACGCCGGAGCCTCCGTACGCAAACTCGTCCAGACCACCCACCAGCAGAAGGTCGCCGAACTCACCCTCGAACTGCTCGGCCCGGCGGGCGCCACCGCCGAGGACGGCGCGGAACGGGCCGTGCACGGATTCCTCATGTCGCGCTGTCTGACCATCGCGGGCGGCACCACACAGGTCCAGCTCAATGTCGTCGCCGAGCGCATCCTCGGCCTCCCCAAGGACTGAAGGGCACACATGATGAAGGCGTACATCGTCGGCGTCGGGATGACGAAGTTCGAGAAGCCCGAGACCCGCGACTGGCAGTACTGGGACATGGCGAAGGAAGCGGGCACCAAGGCGCTCGACGACGCCGCAATCCGGTACGACCAGGTCGAACAGGTGCCCGTCGGCTACTGCTTCCAGCCCTCCACGGCCGGACAGCGGGCCGTCTACGAACTCGGACTGACCGGCGTCCCCGTCTACAACGTCAACAACAACTGCGCCACCGGCTCGACCGCGCTCATGATGGCCCGGCAGTTCGTCGAGGGCGGGATCAGCGACTGCGTACTGGCCCTCGGCTTCGAGAAGATGGCGCGCGGTTCCCTCGGGGGCGGCGGCGCGGACGGCGGCGCGGCGGACTTCAAGACCTCGCCGGTCGCCCGGCACTACGGGATCATGGCCGCCGCGCACGGCTTCGAGATGTCCCCGCCCACCGCCCAGATCTTCGGCAACGCGGCCCGCGAACACATGGAGCGGTACGGGACGACGGCGGCGCAGCTCGCGGCGGTCGGCGCCAAGAACCACCGGCACTCGGTGAACAACCCGTACGCCCAGTTCCAGGACCCGTACACGGTCGAGGAGATCCTCGCCGCCCGGACCGTCCACCGGCCGCTGACCAAGCTCCAGTGCTCACCCACCTCCGACGGCTCGGCCGCCGCCGTCGTCGTATCGGAACGCTTCGTCGACCGGCACGGTCTCGGCGACCGGGCGGTGGAGATCGCCGCCCAGGCCATGACGACCGACACCGGCGCGTCCTTCGCCTCCGGCACCTGCGTCGACGCCGTCGGAGCACCCATGACACGGGCGGCCGCGCAGCAGGTCTACGCGGCCTCGGGGCTCTCGGCCGACGACCTCGACGTGATCGAGCTGCACGACTGCTTCTCCATCAACGAACTCCTCACCTACGAGGCCCTCGGGCTGTGCGAGGAGGGCGAGTCCGGAAAGCTCGTGGAGTCCGGTGCCACCACCTACGGGGGCCGCTGGGTCGTCAACCCGTCCGGCGGGCTGATCTCCAAGGGCCACCCGCTGGGCGCCACCGGAATCGCCCAGGCCGCCGAGCTGACCTGGCAGTTGCGGGGCGAGGCCGGGGCCCGCCAGGTACCGGGCGCGCGCACCGGCCTCGCGCACAACATCGGGCTCGGCGGAGCGGCGGTGGTGACCCTGCTGCGCCGCTGACCCCGAGGCGCGTGGAGCTCCGGTGCGCCGAGCCCGGAGCTCCGGTGGGCCGACCCCGGGGCGCCTGGAGCTCCGGTGCGCTCCGGTGAGCTGTGGTGCGCCCCGGTGCCCGGACCGGCGGCAACCCGATGTACGGAGCGCCGGGCGCCTGGGACCATGACATCCATGGCTGACGTCTCCACACCCGTACCCACCCGCACCCCCACCCGAATAAGGCCCCGCACCTGGGCCGTCGTGCTTGCGGCCTGCACCGGTCAGTTCCTGGTCATCCTCGACGTGGCGGTCGTCAATGTGGCCCTGCCGTCCATGCGGACCGACCTGGGGCTGAGCGCCCCCGCACTCCAGTGGGTCGTCAACGCCTACTCGATCGCGTTCGCCGGATTCATGCTGCTCGGCGGCCGGGCCGCGGACATCTACGGCCGCAAGCGGATGTTCCTGATCGGGCTCGGCCTGTTCACCGCCGCCTCGCTCGCGGGCGGCCTCGCCCAGGAGGGCTGGCAGCTGCTGGCCGCCCGCGCCGCGCAGGGGCTCGGCGCTGCCGTACTGGCGCCCGCCACCCTCACCATCCTCACCGCGGCCGTCCCCGAAGGACCCGCCCGCACCAAGGCGATCGGGACCTGGATGGCGGTCGGGGCGGGCGGCGGCGCGGCCGGCGGTCTGATCGGCGGGGTGCTCACCGACGCCCTCTCCTGGCGCTGGGTCCTGCTCATCAATGTGCCGATCGGCGCCCTCGTCCTGGTCGGGGCCGCCCTCTGGCTGGCCGAGGGCCGGGCGGGCGACCGGCGCCGCGTCGACCTGCTGGGCGCCGTCCTCGTCACGGCGGGCCTGGCCTCCGTCGCGTACGGGATCGTGCAGACCGAGGCGGAGGGGTGGATGTCCCCGGCCACCCTGGTCCCCCTGCTCGGCGGGCTGTTGCTGCTCGCCGCCTTCGTCCTGGCGGAGGCATGGGCGGCGGCCCCGCTGATGCCGCTGCGGGTGTTCGGCGTACGGGCGGTGTCCTCGGCGAACGTGGCGATGTTCCTGATCGGGTCCGCCACCTTCGCCATGTGGTACTTCATGACCGTGTACGCGCAGAACGTGCTGGGGTACACGCCCTGGCTGGCCGGGATCGCGCTGCTGCCCACCTCGGTGGCCGTCGTCATCGGCTCGAAGGCCGCCCCCCGCCTGATGGCGCGCATCGGCGCGAAGCGGCTGGCGGTGATCGGTGTGCTGGTCACCGCGGCGGGCTTCGGCTGGCAGTCGACCATGACCGCCGACGGCCCGTACATCACCGGCATCCTCATCCCCGGCATCCTGATGATGGCCGGATCGGGACTCGCCTCCACGCCGCTGGCCGCCCTCGCCACCTCGGGCGCGGCACCCGGCGACGCGGGACTCGTCTCCGGGCTGGTCAACACCTCCCGCACCATGGGCGGTGCGCTCGGCCTCGCGGTGCTCTCCACGGTCGCCGCCGCCCGCACCGGTGGTGCCACGGGCGCGGCCGAGGTCACGGCCGGATACGCCCTGGCCTTCCGCACGGCCGCGGCGGTGCTGATCGGCGGGGTCCTGCTGATGCTGCTGTGGCTTCCGGGGCAGCGGACCCGGTCCCGGTCCGCCAAGAGCTGAGGCCGAGGCGGCCCCGTACGGACGCCGCGGGCGGCCGGTGATCCCGGGGGCCGGGGCGTCCCGCGGGCCCGGCGCGTCCCGCTCACCGGCCCGGCGCCGGCTCCCGGTCCTCGTCCCCGGCACCCTCGGCCCCCGCACCCTCGTCTCCGGCATCCTCGTCTCCGGCATCCTCGTCGGGCGCCTCCACCGGCAGCTCCGCCCGCACCACGAAGCCGCCCCGTGGCCCCGGACCCGCCTCCAGCCTGCCGCCCGCGACGGCGAGGCGTTCGGTGAGCCCCTTCAGCCCGGTGCCGCCGACGGGGCGGACGGCGCGGACGGCGCCGGCGGTGCGGGCGGTGCCTTCCGGGTCAGGGCCGCGGCCGTCGTCCGTGACGGTCAGCCGGACCCGCTCGGGCGTGGAGTCGACGACGAACTCGCAGCGCGTCGCGCCACTGTGGCGTACGGCGTTGGTGACCGCCTCCCGTGCCACCCAGCCCAGCAGCGCCTCCGTCTGCGGCGCGAGCGGCGGCCCGGTGCGGCGTACCACCGGTTCGATCCCGGCGGCCGTCAGCGCGGACCTGGCCCGGTCGAGCTCGGTGGCGAGGCTTCCCTCGCGGTAGCCGGTCACCGCCTCCCGGATCTCGGTCAGCGCCTGCCTGCCCACCGACTCGATGTCGGCGACCTGCGAGAGTGCGGCGTCCAGATCGTGCGGCGCGAGCCGTCGGGCCGCCTCCGACTTGACCACGATCACCGACATCGTGTGCCCCAGCAGATCGTGCAGATCGCGGGAGAAGCGCAGCCGTTCCCGCTCCACCGCCCCGCGGGCCAGTTCCTGCCGGGTCGCACGCAGCTCCATCACGGTCTCCGACAGGGTGAGGAGCGCGGCCGTCACCGCACCGGAGAGGAACGTTCCGTACCCGATGGTCCACGGCTCCGAGGCATGGTCGCCGCGCCACACGGACACCACGACCGCGGCACCGGAGAGGGTGATCAGGCCGACCGCGAGCCGACGGCCGCGCAGGATCGTGCCGCAGGCCAGCGACAGCAGCGGGAAGAACAGCAGCCAGCTGCCGCCGTAGCCGATCGCCAGCGCGAAGGTGATCGCGGCCATCGCGGCGAGCAGCCGGTACGAGGTCGCGCTCTCCCGCGTCCGTTCGTTGAACCCTCTGAACACCACGGAGACGTAGAGGGAGTTGAAGGTCAGCAGACCGAGGCCGCCGATCCACGGGTTGGGCGTCCGGCCCTGCCAGAGGTTGGAGAACGCGCCGAGCCCCAGCAGCAGCCAGGGCAGCAGCGTGTACGGTCCCGGCGGTCCGGGGCGCCGGCACGCGCGCCGCTTCGCGCGGGCCTCGCGCCATCGCCCGGCTCGGGCCTTCAGGGACTCGGTACCGGCCTTGGACATATTCGCTCCCGTCACACGGTTCTCGCGGACCGACGGTACGAGAGAACCGCGTATCCGCCGAAGAGCAGCAGCCACCCGGTGAGCAGCGCGACGGACCCGGCGCCCGGCGCGTGCCCCGCGATCGCCGCCCGGCCGAGCCCGGCGAAGCCGTGGGCCGGGCTGTACTCGCCGATGGAGCGCAGCCACGCCGGGAACTCCGCGAGCGGGAACCACAGTCCGCCGACGACCGCGAAGCCCATCAGACAGGCCACATTGACCACACCGGTGCCCTGCGGGGTCAGCCGGTAGCCGTTGCCGATGCCGAGCAGGGTGAACGGCAGCGCCCCGATCCACAGCAGCAGCACCAGCGCGGTCCACTGCCAGGCCGCCAGCCGCACCCCGTTAACCAGGGCGCCGGCCAGCAGGACCGTCACGATCGTCGGCAGTACGGTCACCGAACCGCTGATCGCCCGGCCCGCGACGGCCCGCGAGGGCGAGAGCGGGGTGATCCGCAGCTGCTGGAGCCAGCCGAGGGATTTGTCGGAGGCGATCCCGGTGCCGATGGCCATGGCGGAACCGAGTGCTCCGTACGCGGCCATGCCGACCATGGAGGCGGCCTTCCATTCGCCGTAGTCGGCGCCGCCGCCAAGATTGGTGAAGAGCAGGTACATCATCACCGGCATCCCTGTTCCGAAGATCAGGAAGACGCTGTCGCGCAGGGTCCGCCGGATTTCGAGCACGATGTAGGGCAGCATCACACGGTCTCCTCGGAGCGGGCGGCGGGGTGGGAAGCGGAGTCGGAACCGGCGGTACGGGAAGCGAGGTCGGAACCGGCGGTACGGGAAGGGGAGCCGGAACCGGCGGTACGGGAAGGGGAGCCGGAACCGGCGGTACGGGAAGGGGAGCCGGAACCGGCGGTACGGGAAGGGGCGTCGGCGGGTGCGGTCAGCGCCAGGAAGGCGTCCTCCAGCGTGGCCCGCGACACGCTCAGCCCACGGACGGCGCCGATCCGCGCCAGCTCGACGACGGTCGCGTCCGAGTCGTCCGTCCGCAGCAGCGCCCGGTCCCCGCGCACCTCGACACCGACGACACCGGGCAGCAGCTCAAGGCCGTCCGACGACGCTCCGGCCAGGTCGAAGGAGACGAGGCTCCCGCCGGCCGCGCGCCTGATCCGGTCGCCGCTGCCGTCCGCGACGATCCGGCCCCGGTCGATGACGACGATCCGGTCGGCGTTCTCGTCGGCCTCCTCCAGATAGTGGGTGGAGAACAGGACGGTGTTGCCGCGCCCGGCGAAGGACCGCATCGACCGCCAGAACGCGCGCCGCGCCTCCACGTCCAGGGCGGCGGTCGGCTCGTCCAGCACGACCAGTTCCGGATCGCCCGCCAGTGCGACGGCGAAGCGGACGCGCTGGGTCTGGCCGCCGGAGAGTTTGTCGACGCGCCGGTCCGCGTACTCGGTGACACCCGCGAGAGCGAGCGCGTCCCCGACCGGCATCGGGTGCGGGTAGGTGGAGGCGACGAAGCGGACCAGTTCGCGGACCGTCACCCGGGGGATGGGCCGCCCGTCCTGGAGCATCGCGCCCACCAGCCCGGCGCGTACCGCCTCGTCGGGCGAGCGGCCCAGCAGCCGTACCGTCCCGGAGTCCGGGTCGTTCAGGCCGAGCAGCAGGCTGATGGTGGTCGACTTGCCCGCCCCGTTGCGGCCCAGCAGCGCCACCGTCTCGCCGCGCCCGATCTCCAGATCGATGCCGTCGACGGCGCGTACCGCCGCCTCCGCCCTGCCGAACGTCCTGACCGCCCCGGTGAAGACCACCGCGGGCCCTCGCTCCGCTGTCCCCGTTGTCTGCTTCATGACCATGACGCTACGGAGCGCAGGGGGGTGTCCGGCAGAGCCCCGTGTACGGACTCCGCGATGACAAATGTCATGGCCCGAACGTGCACCGGGAGCCTTTGCGGCCAAGGTATCTGACATGGCGTCAGCGGTCTTCACAACTCCCGGAGGCTGCGTTATACATGGGCCATCGGCTAGAACGCGTTCTAGAACGGGCGTGCCTGCCGGTCCCGCACGACCTCGGTGCGGCCGACGGTGCGGACGGTCGCGCCGAGGTCTTCCCACCATCAAGGAGCAGCTTCCCCATGCCCATTGATGCCGTAGCGGCCGTCGCCGCCGAACCCCGCCGAGCCGAGATCGGCTGGGACCACAAGGACATCCAGCTCTACCATCTCGGCCTCGGCGCGGGCAGCCCCGCCACCGACCCCGAGGAGCTGCGCTACACCCTGGAGTCCCGGCTCCAGGTACTGCCCAGCTTCGCCACCGTCGCGGGAGCCGGCACCGCCATGACCGGCGGCCTCTCCTCGCCCGGCGTCGATGTGGACCTGGCCGCCGTCCTGCACGGCGGCCAGACCGTACGGGTGCACCGGCCCATCCCGGTGCGCGGACGCGCCGTACAGACCTCGAAGGTCGCCGCCGTGTACGACAAGGGCAAGGCGGCCGTCCTCGTGCTGCGCACCGAGGCAGCCGACGACGACGGCCCGCTGTGGACCAACGACTCCCAGATCTTCGTCCGCGGCGAGGGCGGCTTCGGCGGTGAACGCGGGCCCTCCGCCCGGCCGACTCCGCCGGACCGGGCCCCCGACCGCACGGTGGAGCGGGCGATCCGCGAGGACCAGGCGCTGCTCTACCGGCTCTCCGGGGACTGGAACCCGCTGCACGCCGACCCCGCGTTCGCCAAGCTGGCCGGCTTCGACCGGCCCATCCTGCACGGGCTGTGCACCTACGGCATGACGCTCAAAGCCGTCACCGACACGCTGCTCGACGGCGATGTGACCCGCGTCGGCGCGTACAGCACCCGCTTCGCCGGAGTGGTCTTCCCCGGCGAGACCCTCCGCATCCGGATGTGGGCCGGGGACGGCCGCATCCAGGTCGCGGTGAGCGCCGTCGAACGGGACGACGCGCCGGTGCTCGTGGACACGCTCATCGAACACTCCTGAAAACGCCATGATTTGAGGGGAGCCGCACCATGCGCGCAGCCGTACTGCACGAGATAGGCCAGGACAAACTGGAAGTCCTCGACGACGTCGAGGCGGTGGGCTTCGGCCCCGGCAAGGTCAAGCTCCGCATCCGGGCCACCGGACTGTGTCACTCCGACATCTCCGCGATGAGCGGCGTCCTTCCGCAGCCCGCCCCCTTCATCCCCGGTCACGAGGGCGCGGGCGAGGTCATCGACGTCGGCGACGGCGTCACCGGGCTGAGTCGGGGGGACCGGGTCCTGGTCTGCTGGCTGCCCGCCTGCGGCGCCTGCCCGTCGTGCAGGCGCGGTCAGACCCAGCTCTGTCTGGCCGGCTTCATGAACGCGGGCACCCCCAACTTCAAGCGTCCCGGCGGCGATGTCTTCGGCTTCGCCGGTACCGGCACCTTCACCGAGGAGGTCGTCGTCGGCGCGGGCTGCGCGGTGCCGATCCCCGACGACGTGCCCTACGAGATCGCCGCGCTGATCGGCTGCGGGGTCACCACCGGCCTCGGTGCCGCCATCAACACCGCCCGGGTGGAGGCCGGTTCCTCGGTCGCCGTGATCGGCTGCGGCGGCGTCGGCATCTCCACGATCCAGGGCGCGCGGGTCCAGGGCGCCGCCCAGATCGTCGCCGTCGACCCGGTCGCCTCCCGGCGCGAGGCCGCGCTGAAGTTCGGCGCGACCGAGGCGGTCTCCCCGGACGAACTCGCCGACGCCAAGCAGCGGATCACCGGCGGCGAGGGCTTCGACTACGTCTTCGAGGTCGTGGGCAAGTCCGCCACCGCCCGCACGGCGTACGAGACCACCCGGCGCGGCGGCACGCTCTGCGTCGTCGGCGCCGGAGCGATGGACGACAACTTCCAGGTCAACATGTTCGAGCTGTTCTTCGACGAGAAGCGGATCCTGCCCTCCATGTACGGGGGCGGGGACGTGCTGCGCTCCTACGAGCGGGCCATCGCGCTCTGGCGGGCGGGCCGGATCGACCTCGCCTCGATGATCACTCACCGGGTGCGGCTGGACGGGATCAACGACGCCCTGGACCAGATGAGGACCGGCGAGTCGCTGCGTACCTGCGTCGAACTCTGACGTCCGCCCCGCACCCACCGATCGAGCCACCCCACGACATTGAGGGGCCCGCTCCCACCGATCAGCCACCCCCCGACATTGAGGACTGCGATGTCACTACCCCTGGACGGCCTCTCCGCCGTCGTCACCGGCGCGGGCCGGGGCCTCGGACGCGCCGAAGCCCTGGAGCTGGCCCGGCTCGGCGCGGCCGTCGTCGTCAACGACTACGGACAGCCGGGCCGCGACGGCTCCGGCGAGGCGTCGGCGGCCCCCGCCGAGGAGGTCGCCGCCGAGATCCGGGCGGCGGGCGGCCGTGCGGTCGCCCACCTCGGCGATGTCTCCGACCACGAACAGGCCCGCGCCCTGGTGGAGCTGGCCGTCTCCGCCTACGGGAAGCTCGACGTCCTGGTCAACAACGCGGGCATCCTGCGCGACCGGATGATCTTCTCGATGACCGAGGACGAATGGGACTCGGTCGTCCGGGTCCACCTCAAGGGCCACTTCAACACCACGCACTTCGCCGCCGCCCACTGGCGCACCCGCTCCAAGGAGTCCGGCGGCCCCGTCTACGGGCGGATCGTCAACACCTCGTCGGAGGCGTTCCTCGCGGGCTCGGCCGGGCAGCCGAACTACGCGGCGGCCAAGGGCGGCATCGTCGGCCTCACCACCTCCACGGCCCTGGCCCTGGCGAAGTACGGCGTCACCGCCAACGCCATCTGCCCGCGCGCCCGTACGCGGATGACCGAGGACGTCTTCGCGGGCTTCCAGGAACCGGCCGACGGCACGCTCGACGCCCTGGCGCCCGAGCACGTCTCGCCGCTCGTCGGCTATCTGGCCTCCCCGGCGGCCGCCAAGGTCAACGGGCAGCTGCTCGTGGTCCACGGCGGCATGGTCGCGATCGTCGAACGCCCGAAGGTGGCGGCGAAGTTCGACGCGGCCAAGGAGACGTTCACCTTCGACGAACTGGACGGGCTCATCACCCCGTACTACGAGGACCGCCCCCCGAACGAGACGTTCGCGGCGGCCGAAGTCCTGGGTCTCAAGCGGGGATAGGCGCGCCGGGACGACGAACGGGGCCCGCACCGGCCGAACGGCCGGTGCGGGCCCCGCACGTGTCTCGTCGCTGGCGGCTCTTCGCGCAGCGCGGCCTCAGGCCGCTCTGCTCCCCCCTTCGGAGGGACGGCGGTGGCGGCCGTGCGGCTGCGCGGCCTCAGGCCGCTCTGCTCCCCCCTTCGGAGGGACGGCGGTGGCGGCCGTGCGGCTGCGCGGCCGTGTTCTCCATCGACGTACCCCCTCGGTGCTTTCCGGAGCCGCCGGTTTCGTCCCGGTCCGTGTCCGCCCCCGGCGGACGCGTCTGGGTCGTGTCTGTTCGGGCTTCAGACATGTGGGAAGTCACCCCGTTGTGATCGCTTACTTGTTGTCGCAAGCCCCGCCCCCGCCACCGACGCGGTCACCGTCGGCGCCCGCCCGGTGCGGCTGCGTAGCCCAGGCCGCAAGTTTAGACCGACCGGTATTCGGGGAGCGGCGTCGCCCACCCCCCGGATGCCGGTCGGTCCTGGACCGATGCGGTACGCCCCTTGAGAGGCGCCTGCCCCAGGGGAACCGGCCTGCACACCACAGGACCGGCAATCGCCGCGGATGGTTGCGTTCCGGTCGTGGTCGTGGTCGTGTCCCCGGGTCCGGGTCCCGCCCCGTTCCCGGTCGCCGGGTCCGTCCGGGCGAGGCACGGCTCCTCGTCCGCCGGAGCCTCCAGCAGCGCCACGGCGCACCGTGTCCCGGGCTCGGCGTAGGGCAGGTGCAGCACGCCGTCCCGGCTCCAGAATCCCGCCCCGGCCAGCCAGCCCCGCGGCGCGGCGAACTGGTGCAGCCGACGGCCCGCCGGGCGCCAGACCCCCACCCAGCTGCCCGCCGCCCCGTCGATCCGTAGCCCCACGGCGCAGCTCTCCGGCATCAGCATCTGTCCCGGCTGGACGGCGAACGGGGTCACCGCGACATCCGCCGGACGCAGGCACTCCGGGAACCGGACGGGCAGGCAGCTGCCGAGCACGCCCCAGCCGAGCCGGTCGTGCCCCGGCGCGTCGGACCGGAGCAGCAGCAGTCCGCTGTCCGTGTCGGCGAGCAGCAGCCGGTCGTTGCTGTCCGGCGTGATCTGGAGCAGCGGCGTCACCTCACCGCCCCGTCCCAGGTCCAGGGCGACCGCCTTCACCGGCCCGCCGTCCGGCGGCTGCCGGTCCAGGGCGAGCATCCGGCCCGTCCGGTCCAGCCAGACCCCGCCGGAGCAGTGGCCCGGCACATCGGTGATCCTCTCCGGCCCGAAGGCGCCGCCCGCCACCAGCCAGAGGGCGGTGGAGCGCTCACCGGCCGCCAGGGCGTACACGCTCCGGCCGTCCGGCGAAGGCGGCAGCAGCGTGAGATCCGCGCAGGCGACGGCCCCCAGCGGGAGTTCGCCGGTTCCGGGCCCGGTCGGGTAGAGCAGCGAGAACGCCTGGAGGTCCGCCACCCGCCGCCGGATCAGCACCCGCCCGTCGGCGAGCGGCACCACCTGGGAGTCCGGCTCCTCGGGCTGGTCGAGCGGCAGGGGCACCGCGTAGGGCTCGGGCCCGTCGAGCGTCCAGCGCTCGGGGTACCAGGCGCGCTCGGCGGGGTGCCCCGGTGCGGCGGTGAGCCGGGCGGCGTACGACGCGTCGGCGGTGAGGACGAAGGCACCGGACGTACCGAAGGGATCGGGTACGCCGAGAGCCCCGTACGTCCCGTACGCACCGAGAGCCCCGTACGCGTCGAGTGCGTCCGGCTCACCCGGCTCACCCGGTTCATCGAGCACAGCCGCACCAGCCGCACCAGCCGCATCAGCCGTGTCATGGGCTTGATGCGCGGCGTACGCGTCGCGCGGTTCCGGTTCGCCGAGCGCCGTCGGCGCACCGGGTTCTTCCGGCTCTCCGGACTCCTCGGGTACAGGTTCCACCGTCGCGGCGGCCCCGGCGGTCTCGCCTTCGATGGCACAGGCAGTCATGGACTGGTCACCTCCGGCCACCGAAGCTAGTTTTCGCACTTCCTGCCGAACAACACCAGACCTCGCACTTCACACATAAGGGTGGTGATGCCCGGATTCGCCTGAGAAGGAGGGGGTGGTTGTGCTTGGAGAGGTGACCGTGGCTAAGGTTAGGCAGCCCTAAGCAGTACCTGTGTGACCCACAACTGGAGCAAGTGATGTCCCTTCGACGCCGCGGCACCGCCGCAGTCGGCCTGGCGGTGGCCGCCGCCCTCTCCCTCTCCGCCTGCGGGAGCGACGACGCCGGTTCGGGCGACTCGGCCAGGACCGATGCCGGTGGCGACAAGAAGGCGGCTGTCGCCACGGGCGGCAAGGACTTCGGCGACGCGGCGAAGAAGACGGCGGAGTACGGGACGGACGCCAAGGCCGGCGAGTTCCCCCGTACCCTCACCCACGCCATGGGCAGGACCGAGCTCAAGTCCGCCCCGAAGCGCGTCGTCGTCCTGGACGTCGGCGAGTTCGACAACGTGGTCTCGCTCGGTGTGAAGCCGGTCGGCTTCGCCCCCTCCGAGGGCGACGCGGCCATCCCCTCGTACCTGAAGAAGGACGCGGGCAGCCCCAAGAACGTCGGCACGATCAACAACCTCAACCTGGAGGCCATCGCGGGCCTCAAGCCGGACCTGATCCTCGGCAGCCAGCTGCGCGCCGCGGACAAGTACGACGAGCTCTCCAAGATCGCGCCGACCGTGTTCTCCATCCGTCCGGGCTTCACCTGGAAGGAGAACTACCTCCTCAACGCCGAGGCACTGGACCGGACCGACCGGGCGAAGACCGAGCTGGCCGCCTACGAGGCGAAGGCCAAGAAGCTCGGCACGGACATCGGCCCGAACAAGCCGACCATCTCCATGGTCCGCTACCTGCCGGACAAGATCCGGCTGTACGCCAAGGCGTCCTTCATCGGCACGATCCTTGAGGACACCGGCCTGCCGCGCCCCAAGAACCAGCAGATCGACGACCTCGCCGCGGAGATCAGCCCGGAGAAGATCGACGAGGCGGACGCGGACTGGATCTTCACCGGTGTGTACGGGGACGTGAAGGCCACCAAGCGCGACACCGCCCAGGCCAACCCGCTCTGGAAGAACCTGAAGGCGGTCAAGGCCGGACAGGCCAAGGACGTCTCCGACGAGACCTGGTACCTCGGCCTCGGCGTCACCTCGGCGAACCTGGTCCTCGACGACCTGCGTGCCGACCTCGTCAAGTAGCCGGCCGCGGGGCGGGGCGACGTAACGATTGATGTCCGGCCGCCGGTCCTGGTGCACAGGTCCGGCGGCCATGGACGCCGGGGCACGGGGGACAGGTAGCCTTTCCCCCGTGCCCCGTCTGTCTGAAGTCATCGCCGCACTCGACGCCCTCTGGCCCCCCGAGCGGGCCGAGGGATGGGACGCGGTCGGCACGGTCTGCGGCGAGCCCGGGGCGGAGGTCGACCGGGTGCTGTTCGCCGTCGACCCGGTCCAGGAGATCGCCGACGAGGCCCTGGCCCTCGGCGCCCAGCTGATCGTCACCCACCACCCGCTCTATCTGCGGGGTACGACGACGGTCGCCGCCGACACCTTCAAGGGCCGGGTCGTGCACACGCTCATCAAGCACGACATCGCGCTGCACGTCGCGCACACCAACGCGGACACCGCCGACCCCGGCGTCTCCGACGCCCTGGCCGGCGCCCTCGACCTGCGCGTCACGGGCCCCCTCGTACCGGACCCGGCCGATCCCCAGGGCCGTCGCGGCCTCGGCCGGATCTGTGAACTCGACCACCCCGAGACCCTCGGTGCCTTCGCCGCCCGCGCCGCCGCCCGGCTGCCCGCCACCGCGCAGGGCATCCGGCTGGCCGGCGACCCGGAGGCGCTCGTGCGCACCGTCGCGGTCAGCGGAGGCTCCGGCGACAGCCTCTTCGACGCGGTCCGCGCCGCGGGCGTCGACGCCTACCTGACCGCCGACCTGCGCCACCACCCGGCCTCCGAGGCCGTCCAGCACTCGCCGCTCGGCCTGGTCGACGCCGCGCACTGGGCCACCGAATGGCCCTGGTGCGAGCAGGCCGCCGCGCAGCTCGACGCGATTTCCGACCGCCACGGATGGGACCTGCGGGTCCATGTCTCGAAGCAGGTCACCGACCCCTGGACCACCCACCATTCCTCTGGAGCCCCCAACTGAACGCCGCGCCCGCCGACCAGAACCGACTTCTCGACGTCCAGGCCCTCGACGTACGTCTCTCCCAGCTCGCCCACAAGCGCAGGTCGCTGCCCGAGCACGCCGAGATCGAGTCGCTCAGCAGCGACCTCGCCCAGCTGCGTGACCTGCTGGTCGCCTCCCAGACCGAGGAGAGCGACACCACCCGCGAGCAGACCAAGGCGGAGCAGGACGTGGACCAGGTGCGCCAGCGCGCCGTCCGCGACCAGCAGCGGCTGGACTCCGGCGCGGTGTCCTCGCCCAAGGACCTGGAGAGCCTCCAGCGGGAGATCATCTCGCTGGCCAAGCGCCAGGGCGATCTGGAGGACGTCGTCCTCGAAATCATGGAGCGCCGCGAGTCCGCCCAGGAGCGGGTCACCGAGCTGACCGCGCGGGTCTCGGCCGTCCAGGCCAAGGTCGACGACGCGACCGCCCGCCGTGACGCCGCGACGAAGGAGCTGGACGACGAGGCGGCCGGTATCGCCAAGGACCGCGAGGTCGTCGCCGAGATCATCCCCGCCGACCTGCTGAAGCTGTACGACAAGCTCCGCGCCCAGCAGGGCGGGGTCGGCGCCGCCCGGCTCTACCAGCGCCGCTGCGAGGGCTGCCGTCTGGAGCTGAACATCACCGAGGTCAACGACGTGAAGGCCGCGTCGCCCGACACGGTGCTGCGCTGCGAGAACTGCCACCGCATCCTGGTGCGCACCTCGGAGTCGGGCCTGTAATGACCGCTGTCCGCCGGCTTGTCATGGAGGCCGACGGCGGTTCCCGGGGCAACCCGGGGCCCGCCGGTTACGGTGCCGTCGTCATCGACCCGGTGACCGGCGAGACGCTCGCCGAGGCCGCCGAGTACATCGGCGTCGCGACGAACAACGTCGCCGAGTACCGGGGTCTGATCGCCGGTCTGGAGGCCGCGAAGGCGCTGTTCCCGGACGCGCCGGACGGCTCCTTCCAGGTGGCGGTCCGGATGGACTCCAAGCTGGTGGTCGAGCAGATGTCGGGGCGCTGGAAGATCAAGCACCCCGACATGAAGCCGCTCGCGGCGCGGGCCGCCACCATCCTTCCGGCCGCCTCCGTCACCTACGAGTGGATCCCGCGCGCGCAGAACAAGCACGCGGACCGGCTCGCCAACGAGGCGATGGACGCGGGCAGACGGGGCGAGCAGTGGGAGCCGTCGTCCTCGACGGCGGACCTGGACACCCCCCGTACCCGTGGCCCGCTCGACCTGCCCGAGGCGTCGGGCCCGCCCGGCGACGCGGCGGCCGGTGCGGCGAAGGCCCGAGCGGCCCTGGCCGGGGCCCGCGCACAGGCCCCGGCCCGCACCGCGGCAGCAACCGCCCGCACCGCGGCAGCACAACCGGCGGCAGCAACCGCCCGCACCGCGGCACAACCCGCGGCTGCAACCGCCCGGACCGCCGCCCGGACCGCCGCCCGGACCGCCGCCCGGCCCACCGCCCGGCCCACCGAGGCCACGCCGCAGGTCGGCTGGGGTGTGGCTCCCGACCTGGGCGAGCCCGCCACGTTCGTCCTGCTGCGGCACGGCGAGACCGCCCTCACCCCCGAGAAGCGGTTCTCCGGCAGCGGCGGCACCGACCCCGAGCTCTCCGCCACCGGCCGGGACCAGGCCGCCCGTGCCGCCGAGCACTTCGCCGCACAGGGCACCGTCCAGGAGATCGTCAGCTCACCCCTGCGCCGCTGCCGCGAGACCGCCGCGGCGGTCGCCGCCCGCCTCGGCCTGGAGGTCCGCGTCGAGGACGGTCTGCGCGAGACGGACTTCGGCGCCTGGGAGGGACTGACGTTCGCCGAGGTGCGGGAGCGCCACGGCGAGGACCTCACCACCTGGCTGTCCTCCCCGGAAGCGGCCCCGACCGGCGGCGGCGAGAGCTTCATCGAGGTCGCCGACCGGGTCGTGGCCGCGCGCGACGGCCTGATCGCCCGCTACGCGGGCCGTACGGTGCTCGTCGTCACCCATGTCACCCCGATCAAGACGCTGATCAGGCTGGCCCTGGAGGCCCCGCCGCAGTCCATGTTCCGCATGGAGCTCTCGGCGGCGTCGCTCTCGACCGTGGCCTACTACGGGGACGGCAACGCGTCCGTACGCCTGCTCAACGACACCTCGCACCTGCGCTGAGAGCTGCCCCGGCGCTCAGCCGCGCAGCGCCGCCGCCTCGGCGGCCAGCCGCTCCACCCGGGCCCAGTCCTTCGCTGCCACCGCGTCGCCGGGAACCATCCAACTGCCGCCCACGCAGCCGACGTTGGGCAGGGCCAGATAGGTGGGGGCGGAGGCGAGGGAGATACCGCCGGTGGGGCAGAAACGGGCCTGGGGGAGCGGCGCGGACAGGGCCTTCAGATAGGCCGTGCCGCCCGCCGCCTCGGCCGGGAAGAACTTCATCTCCGTGACCCCGCGCTCCAGCAGCGCGACGACTTCGGAGGTCGTGGAGACGCCCGGCAGGAACGGCAGCCCCGACGCCTTCATCGCGGCCAGCAGCGCGTCCGTCCACCCCGGGCTGACCAGGAAGCGGGCCCCGGCGGCGACCGTGTCGGTCACGTTGCGCGCGGAGATCACCGTGCCCGCGCCCACGACGGCACCCGGGACCTGGGCGGCGATGGCCCGGATCGCGTCGAGCGCGGCGGCCGTCCGCAGCGTCACCTCGATGGCCGGGAGCCCGCCCGCGACCAGGGCCCGCGCCAGCGGCACCGCGTCGGCGGCGTCATCGAGGACGACGACGGGGACGACGGGTGCGAGGTCCAGCACGGAGGCGGACGGGGCGGCGGGGGCGGCGGAGGGCGCGGAGGAGGTCATGGGGTCATCCTGCGCGCACCCAGCGTTCTATGCAACGAGCGTTGCGCATGATGCAATGACGCGACCCTGGGGGGCGGTCAGTGAATCTCCGTCACCACCACGTCGAGTGCCCACGCCTGCCCGGCCCGGGCGGGGGCCGCCGCCTCGACGGCGTACCCGAGATCCCGCAACACCTCCACCAGCTGCGCCGGGCCCTTCGGCCGCGCGCCCGCCACGAGCAGGTCGCGGACGATGCGGCCCTTGGTCGCCTTGTTGAAGTGGCTCACCACGGACCGCTTCTCGACCCCGTTCACCATCTGGGAGTGGAGCACCCGCACGCTCGCCGTGCGCGCGGCGACCTCGCCCTTCGGCTTCCACGCCGCGGTGTACGCGGACGACCGCAGATCCAGGACGAGCCCGTCCCCGGCCGCCTCCGGCATGACCGCGTCCATCGGGGCGCGCCAGAACCCGCCGAGAGCGCCGAGGCCCGGCAGCTTCACCCCCATCGAGCAGCGGTACGAGGGAATCCGGTCGCCCACCCGCACCGCGCCCCACAGCCCGGAGAAGACCAGCAGAGACTTTCCGGCCCGACGCCGGGCCGCCGCGTCCAGCGACGCCAGATCCAACGCGTCGTACAGCACGCCCGTGTAGACCTGCCCGGCCGGACGCGTCCCGGCCGTACGCAGCTCCACGTTCTTCGCGATCTCGCCCCGCAGGCCCTCGCTCAGCCCGAGCACCTCGCGGGCCTTCTCCTCGTCCGCCAGGCACAGCTCGACCAGCTCGTCCAGGACCGCCGCCCGCGCGTCGGCCAGGCCCGGCAGCGACAGGGACTCCGGCTTCAGGGGTGCTCCGCGCCCCGAGGCGGCCTTTCCTTCGGAGGGCGGCAACAGCACGAGCACGGCGGTTCTCCTTCGTACGCAAGCAGGGGACCCCGGCCTGCGCGCAGGGCCCTCGGCAAGGGTACGGGGCGCGGCCACGCCCACGGGGACACGGGACGACGACCGCCGCCACGGGCTCCTCCACGCCCTCCGACCCTCCGGACACAGGAGTGGCCACGCCCCCCGCCACGCGCTCCTCCACGCACTCCGACCCTCCGGACACAGGAGTGGCCACGCCCCCCCCCGGACCTCCGGGATGCCGGTTGTCCCGCCCCGCCATACGCTCGGTCCATGCCCCGCCGCCATCTCCATATGACCGGAGCGGCCGACACCGCGCTGGGGGCCGCGCTGGGTGCCCTGCGCACCGGGCTCGGCATCCCCGGCGAGTTCCCCGCCGATGTGCTGGCCGAGGCCGGGCGGGTGGCGAAGGACCCGGATGTGTCGGCGCACGAGGACGCGACGGACCTGCCGTTCCTCACGATCGACCCGCCCACGTCCACCGACCTCGACCAGGCGATGTACCTGGAACGCCGCAGGCGCGGCTTCCGGGTGCACTACGCCATCGCGGACGTCGCCGCGTTCGTCCGGCCCGGTGGCGCGCTGGATGCCGAGGCACACCGCCGGGTGACGACGCTCTACTTCCCCGACGGCAAGGTGCCGTTGCACCCCACCCTGCTCTCGGAGGGCGCCGCGAGCCTCCTGCCGGGGGAGACGCGCCCCGCCGTGCTCTGGCGGATCGACCTCGACCCGGAGGGCCGTGCCGTCACCACGGAGGTGCGCCGGGCTCTCGTACGCAGCCGGGTCAAGCTCGACTACGAGGAGGCCCAGCGACAGATCGACCGGGGCACGGCCGAGGAACCCCTCGCCCTGCTCCAGGACATCGGGCGGCTGCGGGAGGAGCAGGAGATCGCACGCGGCGGCATCTCGCTCAATGTGCCCGAGCAGGAGATCGTCGAGCACGCGGGCAGCTACGGCCTCGACTACCGTGTTCCGCTGCCGGCCGACGGCTGGAACGCCCAGATCTCCCTGCTCACCGGCATGGCCGCCGCCCGGCTGATGACCGAGGCGGGCACCGGCATCCTCCGCACACTGCCGGTCGCCCCGGACGGTGCCGTGGCCCGGCTGCGGCTGTCCGCCCGGGCCCTGCGCATCGACTGGCCGCACCACGTCCCGTACGCCGAGGTCGTCCGCTCCCTCGACCCGAGGAAGGGCAGCCACGCCGCGTTCCTCCAGGAGTGCACCACGCTGCTGCGGGGCGCCGGATACACGGTCTTCGACCACGGTGAACTGCCCACACCCGCCGTCCACGCCGCCGTCGCCGAGCTCTACACCCACTGCACCGCACCCCTGCGCCGGCTCGTCGACCGGTACGCGGCCGAACTCTGTCTGGCGGCGGTCGCGGGAGACGAACCGCCGGACTGGGTACGGGAGTCGCTCCCCGCCCTCCCGAAGGAGATGGCCGACGGCACCCGCCGCGCCAACACCGTGGAACGCGGCTGCGTCGACCTGGTCGAGGCGGCACTGCTCAAGGACCGCATCGGCCAGGTCTTCGAGGCGTACGTCATCGATGTGAAGGACCACGAACCGGCCGTCGGCACCGTCCATATCGACGACCCGGCGATCGTGGCCCGCGTCGAGGGCGGCACCACCCGCCTCCCGCTGGGGGAACGCCTGCGCGTCCGGCTCACCCAGGCGGACCCGGGCTCGGCGAAGGTCCTGTTCGCCCCCGCGTGAGGGCTTGACTTGGCTAACGGTGTTAGTCAATAGTGGAGCTAACGCTGTTAGCCCACCTCTTGGGGGACCCGTCATGAGTGCCACGACGACCACCGCCCCGCCCAAGGCCGGCCGCCCCGCTCTCACGCGTCGTGCCGCCTGGTCCGTGGGCGCCCTCTTCTGGACCGCCCTCGCCGTCATGGAGGGCGTCAACCACGGCTGGACCGCGGGACTCTTCGCGCTGGCCTTCGTCATCGCCCCCGATCTGACGATGCTCGTCGGTGTCGGCGCCGCCCGCGACAACGCCCCAGGTCAGCTCCAGGCCCGCGCCGTGCCGTACTACAACACCGCGCACCGGGCCCTGATCCCGCTCGTCCTGCTGGTGGCCTACACCTTCGCGCCCCTGACCTGGGCCCCGATCCCGGCGGCCCTGTGCGGCTGGCTCGCTCACATCTCGTACGATCGCGCCTTCGGCTACGGACTCCGTACCAAGGAAGGCATTCAGCGTGACTGACCCCGCCACCGGCCCCGCGATCGGCCGGCCCCGGCAGATCATCGCCGCCGCCCGTGCGCTCCTGGAGGAGGAGGGCCCCGACGCCCTCACGATGCGGCGGCTGGCCGACCGGGTGGGCGTCAAGGCACCGTCCCTGTACAAGCACTTCCCCGACAAGTCCTGTGTGGTGACCGCACTGGCCGAGGAGATGCTCCGGGAGACGGCCGATGCCCTGGAGGCCGCCGAACGGGCCGCCCCCGGCTCCTTCCCGGCGCTGGCCACCGCGTACCGCGCCTACGCCCTGGCCCACCCCCACCTCTACCTCCTCGCCACCGGCCGCCCCCTGGACCGCGCCGCCCTCGCTCCGGGGGTGGAGTCCGCCGCGGCGGCCCCGATCCTGCGCGTCGTCGACGGCGACGAACACCGGGCCAGGGCGGCCTGGGCCTTCGCGCACGGCATGGTCGTCCTGGAGCTCCACGGCCGTTTCCCGCCGGGCGCCGACCTCACGGCCGCCTGGGACACCGGCGTCGCGGCCTTCGCCTGAGCGGCGGGCCCCCTTGCCCGCCTCCTCCACGCCGCCGTCCGACCCGTCCGTCCGGCCCGTCCGTCCGGCCCGGTAGCATGGTCACCACGGCAGACGAGCCGGGCGGACGGCCGCGTGGGGATCTTCGGATTCTCCCGAGGAACGTCCGGGCTCCACAGGGCAGGGTGGTGGCTAACGGCCACCCGGGGTGACCCGCGGGACAGTGCCACAGAAAACAGACCGCCCGGGACCTCGGTCCCGGGTAAGGGTGAAACGGTGGTGTAAGAGACCACCAGCGCCTGAGGTGACTCAGGCGGCTAGGTAAACCCCACCCGGAGCAAGGTCAAGAGGGGCCGTCGCAGGACGGCCTGCGCGAACGTCCGAGGGCTGCTCGCCCGAGTTCGCGGGTAGACCGCACGAGACCGGCAGCAATGCCGGTCCTAGATGGATGGCCGTCTCCCCGGCCGCCGCGAGGCGACCGGGCGACAGAACCCGGCGTACAGCCCGACTCGTCTGCCCCACCTCTCTTCTGAGCGGATAAAACCCCCTCTGATCTGCATGTTTGCGGGGCAGGGGGGCTTCTCATCTCACGATCGAGCCCCTGGGCTTTCTTCTTGTTTGTCCGTTTCTTCGGGCTGTTCTTCAGTGCGCTGTGGCGATGAAGTGGCGGCGAAAGCGCCGCTTGAGGCCCCTTAAGGGGGTGCTCGAACCCCATTCCGAGAGGTGACCGGAAGCACTCTCGATCGAGCGTGCTCGAACACCTGCTCCCATGGGCTAATCGTCCTTGGGGTTTAGACGTACGGGACCGGAATCAGGTGATTCCCCCATGGCTCAGCGAGCACACCGAAAACCGGGCAGGAGAGTTGCCAGAGTCCTGGCTGTCCCTGCCAAGGGTGAGAAGGGCCGCAGGGCGGCGCTCCTCGGCTATGGGGGCCTGGCGTTCTCCCTGGCCACAGGCACCACGTTTCACGCCGTGGCGACCGAGCGCAGCCCAGCGACCGTCGCGGTCCTGACGGGAGACATCTACACCGACGACCCCGCCAAGGCTGAGCGAACGACCGTCTTCGACGGGGCCGGTGGTGTCGCAGGTGTCCCCTTCACCGACGAACAGCGCAAGGCGATCGTCAAGGAGAGCATGCGACGGGGCCTGAGCGAGGCCGACGCCTACGCCCTGGCCTACGGCGACGATGCCAAGGTCCAGATTCACGAGGACGGAACCGTCACTGTCGACACCCGCGAGGTCGTGCTCGCGAACGGCCCGGTCTACCGCAAGGCCAAAGAGGCGACGTCGGCCGACGAGAAGGGGATAGAGACCCAGTCCGCAGGCACCGAGGCGGAACCTGTGACCAAGCCCGACGCTGAGCGGAAGGCCAGCCAGGGGAACAGGGGGCAGAAGGAGGCGGGGAAGGCCAAGGGCACCGCCACGACACCCAAGAGCCCCACTCAGGAATCCCCGGTCGCGGACGGCGGCTCTCGGCCCCGTGAGGGACAGGCGGGTGCAGCGGTCGCCTCGGAGGGGCCCTACTACCCGGACAGCGGGGAGAACCCTTACGACAAGGGTCTAGGCGAGGCGATGAAGGACGCCCTCAACCGTTCAACCGGTTTATGGACAGCATCGCCGTGGGGGAAGGAGCTGCCCAAAGGGTTGAACAGTCACCGGACGGCAAACTGATACTGACCTCCACATCTCGGATCACGCCCACGCTCGAAGTCGTCGTGGAAGTCGTGTGCTCGGTGGTGACCTCCCCGGAGGAACCGGCGAAGGTTTCCGCGACTGTCCGCAACCCCCTTACCGGACAAGTGCTTTCGAAGACCTCGCCGACTGACGTAAACGAACCCGACGAGGTTTCGAACGCGGCGATCGGTGTAGCGGTTGAAGCCGTTGTTGATGCCTCGGCAGGGGGGGAGCGTGGCCACGTCACAGGAGCCGGGCGGCGAGTTCCCTGACGGGCTCCTTGGCAGCTGAGCGCCGACGCTTACAGAACGTCGACGTTCGAGCCGGACGCAAGCCGGTTCCGACAGTCGAGCACATACGGCGCGTGTTCAAGGATTGTCTCGTAGTCGAATTCCGCATGGTCCGTGAGCAGTACCACGGCGTCCGATGCCGCGATCTCCTCCGCAGTTGCTTCTACTCGGATCAGGCGTGCGTCGGTGCGGATGTCATCTACGACGTGCGGGTCCGCGCCGCGCACCTCGGCACCGAGATCGAGGAGCAGCTCAGCAACGCGCGCTGACGGCGACTCGCGGGCGTCGGAGGTGTTCGCCTTGTAGGCCAGGCCGAGCAGCAGGATGCGAGATCCGCTGACGGCCATGCGACGCGCATTTAGAGCCTCCATGAGCCGCCGGACCACGTAGTCGGGCATGTGGTTGTTGACGTCGTTGGCGAGTTCCACGAACCGGAATGGGACGCCGGCCGTGCGTTCCACCTTCCACGACAGAAATGACGGGTCGATCGGCAGGCAGTGTCCGCCGACACCGGGGCCGGGGGTGAACCGCATGTAGCCGAAGGGCTTGGACGCGGCTGCGTCGAGCGCTTCCCAGACGTTCACGCCGAGCGGCCTGGCGAGCATCGCCATCTCGTTGACCAGTGCGATGTTGACGTGCCGGAAAATGTTCTCGATCAGCTTGGCCATCTCGGCCACCTTCGTTCCGGAGACTGGAACCGTGGTCTCCACCAACTCGTCGTAGAAGCCCTTGACCGCGCCAAGCGATGCGGCGTCGATGCCGGACACCACCTTGGGCGTCCTCTCGAACGGCCACGACCTGTTTCCCGGATCGATGCGCTCGGGGCTGAAGCCGACGTGGAAGTCCGCACCAGCGATCAGGCCGGACGCCTTTTCCAAGATCGGCGTCATCAGCTCCTCGGTGGTGCCGGGGTAGGTCGTGGACTCCAGGACCACGGTCGCACCGGGGCACAGGTGCGCGCCTAACGTGTGGGCACAGGACTCGATGTAGGTCAGGTCGGGCACGCCGTCCCGCAGCGGGGTCGGCACGGTGATTACCGCGATGTCGAACCGGGGCAGCGCGGCGGCTTCGGCGGTCACGGAGTAGGCACCGGAGTCCAGCACTGCGCGGAGTCGTGCGGACGTCACGTCTTCCACGTACGACTCGCCAGTGGCGATCTGCTGGACGCGATGCGGGTCCACGTCGTAGCCGACGACACGGTGGCCAACTTCTGCGGCGCGTACGGCCAGCGGCAGCCCCACGTAGCCCTGACCAGCGACAACAACATGCATGGCAGCTCCTACCGATCGCAGTGCTTGAATGGACCGTCGTTCCTGACTTAGCAAGGAGAAGCGCTGTGCCTCTGGTCTCTGTCGTGATGCCGGTGTACAACTCGGCAGCCACTCTCGGTGCAGCGATCCGGTCGGTGCTCACGCAGACTCACAGCGACCTGGAGCTGCTGGTCACCGACGACAAATCTTCCGATGACTCCATGGACCTGCTCATGGATTTCGCCCGGCAGGACAAGCGCGTGCTGCCGGAATCGGCACCCGAACGGGGCGGCGCCGGCCGGGCACGCAACCTCGCTATCGAGCGGGCCAGAGGGGACTACGTCGCCTTTCTCGACAGTGACGACATGTGGCTTCCGGAGAAGACCGAGCGGCAAATCGCATTCGCTGCTGCGGGCAACGTGCCATTGACGTTCACCTCCTACTTCAAGATGGACGCCGACTACGACGGTGAGAGCACCGACTTCATCCCGAACGGGCGCGTGGTCCGCGCACGAGAGCACGTGGACTACCGCGCGATGCTGGTCCAGGACCACATCGGTGCTCTGACCGCCATGTACGACCGTACGGTCCTCGGCACGAGGCTGATGCCGGAGATGCTGAAGCGACAGGACTACGCCCTGTGGCTGTCGATCATGCGTGAAGGCAATAACGCACGGGGTCTGGCCGAGCCGCTTGCGGTGTACAGGTCCCACCAGGCGGGGTCGCTGTCCTCCAACAAGCTGTCGCTTGTCCAGTACAACTGGGCGCTGTACCGCGAACACGAAGGGCTGTCGGTTCCCCGCTCGACGCGGGCGCTGGCTGGCGCTGTGTGGCAGTCGCTGCGTAACTCGCGGATCTAGGGCCTGTTGCGAAAGCGAGTGCCGAGGTCGCGCTAGCTACGGAGTTGGGTGAGCTGTCGGTTGCGCCCCTGCTGCCCGGAGGATCTTGGCAGTGTCGGGGTGAGGGCCGCTGTTCGCCCAGTCCAGCGGGGTCTTACCTGTGCCGTGGTCTTCGCGAAGGTTGGGATCGGCGCCATGCGCCAACAACTGCCAAATCGTTTCGGTGTGCCCCCAGCAGGCGGCTGCGCAGAGCGGTGTGCCCTCAGAGCCGAGGCCGCTGCTTTCGGTGTCGGGAGAAGCCCCGGCTTCCATGAGCAAACGGGCTATCTCGGCTTCGCCCTGCACTGAAGCCAGGTACAGCGGAGTGGTGCCGTCACTGTTCCGTCTCTCTGGACTTGCTCCACTGCGCAACAGGGCCTTCGTGTGCATGGCGTCACCTGTCAGGACTGCTTCGAAGAGGTGGCGGGAGAGCTTCTTCTGTTGGCGCTGCTTCATAGCCGGTGAGGCTAGCGATCATGAGTACGCCGGAGCCATTCATATCCATTCGTTGATCGCCGCGACCAGCACAGTGGCTTCGTAGCGGACGGCAAGTTTGTCGTATCGCGTGGCCACGGCCCTGTGCCGCTTGAGGCGATTGATCCCACACTCGACCGCGTGGCGCTCGCGGTAGTCGGCCGGATCGAAATGCGGCGGCCGGCCGCCACGGGAACCAAGCTTCTGGCGGTTGCGTGCCTGGTCGGCCTTGTCGGGGATGGTGCAGCGGATCCCGCGTCGGCGCAGGTAGGCGCGGTTTCTGCGGGAGGCGTACGCCTTGTCGGCACGCACCCGATCGGGGCGGACGCGTGGCCGGCCCGGCCCGATGCGGGGCACGCGGACCTTCTCCAGTACGGGTTCGAACTGCGGCGAGTCGCCGCGCTGCCCTGCCGTCACCACGATCGACATGGGCTTTTGGCCCTGCTCGACCGCCAGGTGCAGCTTGGTGGTGAACCCGCCGCGCGAGCGTCCCAGTCCGTGATCATTCGGCTCGGTGAACATGCCGCCCGGTGGTTCCTTCTGCAGGTAACCCTGCTTGCGGGCCCCGGCCGCATGCTGATGGGCTCGGCACACCGTGGAGTCGACGCTCAGATCCCACGTGATCGCACCCTTCGCATCGGCAAGGGACTGGAGACGGGTGAACATCCGGTGCCACGTGCCGTTCCGCTGCCATCGGCGGAACAGGTCGTAGACCCGGTTCCACGGTCCGTATTCGACCGGGATGTCTCGCCACGGAACTCCGGTGCGGACCCGGAACCGTATGCCGTCGATCAGCTGCCGTCGAGGCCAGACGGGTGGCCGCCCCGCCCTGGCGCCCTTCGGCAGCAACGGCTCCAGCTTTGCCCACTGCTCGTCCGTGAGATCTCCCCGCCCCATGAACGGTGATCATTCACCGCTCAAGATCCACTTTCGATACACGGCCTAGCGGGTGGCTCACCACCCTCGCCCTCCTGGTTCACCTGGTACTGACTGATGTGGCGCCGGAGCACCCGGCCCAACGCCCGCATGTGCGTGTGGACGGAGAAGGCGGGGTCCTGAAGAGTCGGGGTCGCCGCGAAGAGAGCCCGGATCTCCTCGCGCTGCTGGTCGGCCTCGATCACGTCCTCCGGGAGCCCGGCCTCGGAGAAGGCTTCGATCTGCTCCTTGAGCAACTCTGTCTGGCGCTCTATCACCGAGCGGGTGGTCGTGCCGATCTGGAACGCAAGCGCGTCGCTGGCGATGAGCGTCGCGGCATCGGGGTCGAGGCCCGGCGCCGGGGTGACGTGGACATCGCTGTTGGAGGGCGGGCCTGAAGGCTGGTGCGTCGTAGTTTCTTCCATGAGGGGCTCCTGGCCCTGAAGTAGGGGAACGGAGAACGGCTGCGCGCTGGCGGGGGGCTGCGCGCTGTGAGTCATCTGGAGCGCTCTGTGAGCAACCGCTAGTAATCGTGGAAGCAGGACCGATACCGTGGAAGTGCCACAACAGAATTCTGCGAGCGTGTTTCTGCGCGAAGTGCCACACGCAAAAGCCCTGTTCACGGTTCTGCAAGGCGTCTTCTGCTGCACAGCAGAAGACGCCTTGCGGCAGCGAGACATTCTCGGTCACACTGGGTAACACGCGCTGGGAGGCGAAGGATGATCACGGATGTAGAGTCGGCCACGCCTGCTCTCTGCCGTCTCCAGTTAGGTCGCGAGCTCCGCCAACTGCGTCAGGAGGCCGGGCTCACCTCAACCCAGGTGGTCCGCACCTTGATCTGTAGTCCGTCGAAGCTGACACGGCTGGAGATGGGAGAGAACGCGGTCGTTGAGACTGCGGACGTGATGGCCCTGTGCGAGATCTACGGGGCAGCTCCTGAGAAGCGGGCCCTGCTGCTCGGGTACGCCGCGGTGACCAAGACCAAGAAGGACTGGTGGCAGTCGCCTGAGTATCGACCGGCCATCGCTCCTAGCTTCAAGGCGTACTTGGGCCTTGAGGCCACGGCAGAAGCGCTGCACAACTACGAGGGCGAGTTCGTTCCAGGGCTGCTACAGACCGAGGACTACGTCCGTGCGATTCACCAACGCGCGCACGAAGGTCTGCCTCGCGATGAGATTGACCGGCTCGTCGCCGTGAGAATGACACGGCAAGAGGCCCTGCACCGCGAGTTCGCCCCGCTGAAATTCGCAGCAATCGTCAACGAAGCAGTGCTGTACCGGCAGGTCGGAGGGCCGGCCGTCATGCGCGCCCAGATAGAGCACATGATGGACATGGCCGCACACCCGTCAGTTCGCGTTCAGGTCGTACCGTTCAAAGCAGGCGCCCACGCAGGTATGAATGGCGCCTTCACTTTGCTCCGACTCCAAGACGCGCACCCGATCGTCTATCTGGAGAACCTCGGCAGCGCGTCGGTCACGCGCAAGCGTGGGGACGTCACCCAGTACGAAGAGGCATTCACAGACCTCCAAATCCTTGCCGTTGGACCGCAAGAGTCCGTCGGCATGATCAGAGAAGCGATCAAGGAGCATTGATTCACATGACCACTCACGCTGCGCTGACCGGTGCCCACTGGTTCACGTCGAGCTACAGCAACGACCAGGGCGGCCAATGCGTCGAGGGCGCCCGGCTCGAAGGGGCAACCATGGCCGTGCGGGACTCCAAGGACCCCCAGCGGGGAGCCTGCCTCTTCCGGGCCGCTGCATGGCACGCCTTCGTTGACGGAGTTAAGGGTGAGGACGCACCACTCTAAACGGATGGCCTGGCCTAACCCAAGACAACTGCCCCGCCCCGCACGGGAATCCGTGCAGAGCGGGGCAGTTGCAAGTTGGGGTGCCAGTAGGAACGCTGTCACCCAGCCGCAAACGGCGACCATTACCCCAGCGCCGTTGCCGCAGTCATGGTCGGGGGGTCAGCTTGCTCTGCCGCACTCAGGGAGACAGTGCCTCGACTGGTGCCGCAGCCCAGTCAGCCACCGGTTCCGGAGCTGCTGAGACAGCCACCGGTACAGGAGCCCCGCCCCCCGGCGAGCATCGCGCGAGCCTCGTCGGTCTTCATTCCTGCCGGGCGTCATCCGCCTCCAGGGCGAGGCCATACTCCCGCCCCACCTTCGCGGCCACCAGGTTGACGACCTTCCGAACCTGCGGCTCGTCGAGGAGCGACCAGTCGTAGGCGCCGTTCATCGGACGACCTCCTTGTCGTCTTCACTTCGGCGAGGATCGCGGTAGCCGGGTCGGCCTTGCGGCCCGTCGGCCTCTTCGTCGTCTTCGGTGTCTCATTTCATTGGTGGTGCTCCAGTAATCAGGTCAGGACGCCAGCCGGTAGGCATCAGGGGTACGCACGGCGGTCGGGCACAGTCCGAGAAGGGCCTCGGCTCCGCCGGTCATGTAGGTCTCGGTCACGTCGCCGTCCCGCAGGCGAACACCCTGGGCGGACCGCAGCGACTTACTTATGCGGGTCACCAGTTCGGCCCCCGCCTCGTCCGGGTCGCCCCACACCCTGACCGCCGAGAACCCGGCGAGCATCCGGCGGTGTCTCGGCTGCCAGAGGGCCGCTCCCGGCACAGCCGTGGCGTGGAAACCGATCCGGCGGAGGGTGATTGCATCCAGCTCGCCTTCGGTGACATGGATTTCGTCACCCGCCTTGTGGATCGCATCCACCCCGTACAGCCGGGGCGGATCGTCCTTCAAGGTGTTGTACTTCCCGTGACGGAAGGCTCGGTGGTCATGGTCTTCGAGGCAGCGGAACCGAATCGTCAGAACACGGTTGTCGTGTCCCAGGTAGGGGATCCCCAGCCGCCCGAGCTGCCGTTCGTGACCAGGGTGCGGGTCAGCGACGACGCCAAGCCGGTATGTAGCCGCCTCTTCCGGACCGATTCCGCGACTGAGCAGGAACCGTCCGCCGTAAGCGCTGCCTGATAGCTTGCGGTCGCCTCCTCCAGCATCGTCCGTTGCGAGGGACAGAGAGGCCGCAAGGGCTCGTGCTCGGGCAAAGGTCAGGCCGTCCTTTTTCATCAGCGTGTAGTTGTCGCCGCCCCCGCCGCAGGAATGGCACTTCCAGAGGCCGCAGTCGAGGTGGTAGCTGAAGCTCGGGGTGTGGTCTTAGTGGAGCGGGCACGGAGCCATGCCCGTCACTCGCTCGCCGTTGAAATTGACTTCGTAGTGTTCGAGGACGGCTGCCAGGGTGGGCTTCTCGTGTTCCTGACCTCGAAGCCCTGTCCGGGCCGCGCGAAGGCCAAGGAAGCATCCAATCCAGGTCGTCCACGGGCACCCCGTACAGCTCTTCCAGATTCATCAGGAGGGGTCCGTCGAAGTCCGGGCCATCCAGGCAGTCAAGGAACGCCTCGAACGCCAAAACGTCGTCTGGGTCGATCACGCGACACGCGCCCCCACGAACAGGCGCTGGCCGACGTCGTAGCCGAGATTCGAAAGGCCCTGCGGCTCGGTGAACTCGTCCAGCAGCGCGACCAGTTCGCCACGAAGTCGCGCTTCTTCTTCGGTCTCCTCGTACGGCCTCACGCGGACTCCGATGGCAGGTCGAAGTACTCCTGAACGGTGCTCAGAACGTATGCGTCGCGCCAGCTCGCGCCTCTGCGGCGGACGACCACCACGGCTTCAACGTCGCTGGGTCCAGTCCACGGTGCGCCGCGAAGTTGTCCCGCTCGCGAAGGGCCTCCTTCATGAAGGTGCCCGGCTCGAATTTTGCGTTCTTCGTTTCGATGATCAGATATCGGCGGTGCCGGACAGGCGCACGGCGAATCACATGGTCGCCTTCGTCCTCCGTGCCGGTGAGGCGAAGCCGCTCGATATCGAGGCCGGCCCCGCGAAGCTCGTCACGGAGTTCCGACTCCCAGCGGGCGCCCGCCCTCTTGTTCCGGCGATTCCTCGCCGCAATGTCGGTCACACTAAGCCTTTCAGGTCAAGACTTGTCGAGCACAGCCGTGGGCGTCCAGGGTGACCCTCCCTGAGCTGGAAGCCCTTTTCTCCGACGAACAGCCGGCCGAGACAGCCGGGCTCTCCGCTGCTCCACCCCTCCTCCATGGTGGTGATGACGACATGAAGCGCCGCGAAGTCCTGGGTCTGCTCGCCGTTACGGGTGCGCTGGTCGCTCTTCCCGATTCCGGTGAGGCCGCCCGAGGACGGGCGGCATCGACGCTCTTGGAGACGGGGGACGCCCTGCATCGCGGCCTCTGGCAGGTCTACGTGCTATCGGACTCCAAGCAGGTCGTCTTCCCCGCGGTGCGCGCACAGCTCGATGTGATGGCGAAGGGGCTGACCGAGACCCGTACTGCTGTGGATCGGTCCCGATTGTGTCGGATGACGGCCGACCTCTACCAGCTCGTCGGTGAGCTGTTCTTCGACGCCAACCGGTACACCGACGCCGCGCAGTGCTACACACTGGCCGCCAACGCGGCCTACGCAGGCGGCGACCACGACCTGTGGGCCTGTGCCATGACCCGCCACGCGTACGTCGAGCTGTACGCGCGCCGCGCGCACGCTGCCCAACCCCTGCTCGCGGCAGCTTTCCGCATCGCCCGCAGGGGCGACGACACTCTCTCCACCCGTCACTGGGTCGCGGCCGTCCAGGCGCAGGCGTACGCGGCCGTGGGCGATCTCGACGCGTGCAACCGGGCTCTGGACGAAGCCGAGAAAGTGCACGCCCTCGACGGCGCTCACTCCCACAACGGCGGCTGGCTCCGCTTCGACGGCTCCCGCCTGGCAGAGGAGAGAGGGGCCTGCTACCTCCAACTGGGCCGCCCTGATCTCGCCGAGGAAGCGCTCACCGCAGCCCTTGCCCAGCCTCTGTCCCTGCGTCGCCGCGCTGCCGTTCTGAGCGACTTCGCCGTGCTCGGGGCGCACAGGCGGGACATCGACCAGGTCGTGCACTACGCGGAGCAAGCACTCGGACTGGCCGACCGGTCGAATTCGGGATTCATCGGCAAGAAGCTGGACGGGCTTCGGGGGCGTCTTGCCCCGCTCATGTCCGATGACCGAGTCTCGACTCTTGATCACCGAATCGGGGCGCTTCCGCGCACCGCATGATGAGAGGGACACGCGCATGAATGACGGCCGGATCTTCCGCGAGGCGTGGATCGACGGTGTGAACAAGCACTACCCCGGCGAGCCCAAGCCCGGCTACGTCACGCCGTGGGACGAGACGCCCACGTGGGAGCGCGAAGCCGCCACCGCCGTGTACCGGCAGGTGCGCGACTTCATCGAGGTCAGCGGCGGCCATGCGGCCCGGCTCACCCGCGAGCAGAAGGGCCGATTCGTCGCGATCTGCTGGACCGCCCAGATGTTCAGGCACTTCGAAGACCCGAAGCCCGGATATGTTGCCGACTGGTCCGACCTGCCGGTCTGGCAGCGGGAGACGGACGCGGACATTTTCGAACGCATTGAAGGGACCGTCTGATCTCAGGAGCGACGATGTCCCCGTCCGGGCCGATCCGGGCGGGACGTCTTGTTACTAGCCATCAAAGTAGCCACGGAAGCACCATCCCGGCACGTTTGTACAGGTCATGGCGTTGCGTTGACTGTTCCCGGCGTACAGCCCGACTCGTCTGCCGTTCCGACCTTCCACAGGTCAGGGGCGTGCTTCCTTCGAAGGTGCAGTCACGGTCCCCCGCCCGGCCCCGCTCGTGCGCGGTCCCGAAAGCGTTCGACGGGGCTTCTCGCCGCCGGTGGCCCGGACGTTCTTCCTCCCCGTACGCCGCCGCCGCGATGCTCGCGGGAACCGTCCGCACCGACCCATGGCCCGTTCTTTGTCGCGCCGCGCCCCCGATTGCGCTTCCGCAGGGCCGGTCCGCTCTCTACCGTGGCCAGAAGCAACTTCACACCCGCGCGGGTAGCGCGACGGGGATACAAGGGGGGACCGTGGAAGCCGAGTTGGCGACGCTGGCGGCGACGGGTGCGACGACCTTGGTGGGGCTCATGGTCTCGGACGTCTGGACGACGACGCGGGAGCGCGTGGCACGATTCCTCGCGCGGGGCGAGGACACCGGTGTCGTGGACGCCGAACTCGAAACGTCGCGGGAGGAACTCATCGCGGCCCGCGACGGCGCTGATCCGGACGTCGCGGCGGATGTCGAGGAGGAGTGGCGGCTCAGGCTGCGCCGAGCGCTGCGGGCGGACCCGGCGGCCGCGCAGGAGCTGCGGGCACTGATCGACGACCTCGTTCCCCCTACCGCGGGTGTGCCCACCGTCATCCTCACCAACAACGTCAGTGGGGGCACCCAGAACGCCCCGTTCGTCCAGGGCCAGCGCTTCTCCGGCGGCATGACCCTCTACGGTTCGGGCGCGACTCCGCCCGCGCAGGGACCGGGGACGGCGTGACGAACGACGAGCCCGGTGCCCGCGCGGAATCCACGTACATCAGGAACGACCTGTCCGGGCACGTGTACGGGCCGAGCGTCCAGGCCCAGCGGATCCACGGCGGAATCACCTTCAACGTCCAGGCGCAGCCCCCGGTGGGGACGGATGTGAGGCCGGACGAGATTCCCCCGCTGACCTTCGGGTTCGTCAACCGTACGAAGAGCCTCGCCGTGCTCGACGGCTGGCTGGGAGCGGGCCGCTCGGGGGCGGTGAAGGTCGGGTTCGGAGCCCTGTACGGGATGTCCGGTGTCGGCAAGACCGCGCTGGTGTCGCACTGGGCGGAGCGCGAGCGGGAGCTGTTCCCCGACGGTCAGATCTACGTCGACTTCGCCGCGCTGCGGGAGGAGGAGGGCGGGGACGTCTCGGAGGCCGCCCGACGGTGCCTCAGATCTCTGGGGGTCGACGAGTCGTGCATCCCCGCGTCGCTCGCCGACCGTACCCGGCTGTTCCGGTCACGCTCGTCCGACCGGCGGCTCCTGGTGGTCCTGGACAATGTGAGCCAGCCCGCCCAGGCGGCCTCGCTGATCCCCAAGGGTGAAGGCAGCGCCCTGCTGGTCACCAGCGGCGGGCTGCTCGGTGAACTGGCGCTGGACGGCGCGCGGA
The DNA here is from genome assembly GCF_001905125.1 of Streptomyces sp. TSRI0281. Classification (GTDB taxonomy): domain Bacteria; phylum Actinomycetota; class Actinomycetes; order Streptomycetales; family Streptomycetaceae; genus Streptomyces. Next base: position 257,869 of record NZ_LWLE01000033.1, read on the forward strand.
TGGTGCCGGTGGAACCCCTGGACCCTGACAGCGGGCTGGAGTTGCTGGCCGAACGCTGCGGTACGGAAGCCGTCGCCGCTGATCAGGAGGCGGCCGAACGGCTGGTGGAGCTGTGCGGCGGTCTGCCGGTGGCGTTGCACATCGTGGCGGCCCGGCTCCTGACCGACCCCCGGCTCACGATGGCCCGGCTGGTGGGAGAACTGGCCGAAGAGTCCGGCCGGCTGGCCGGGATGTCCCTCGGAGGGGAGCGGTCGGTGTCCGCTGTGCTCGATCTCGGCTACCGGGAGCTCGGCCCGGAGGCGGCCCGGCTGTACCGGCTCCTGGGCCTGCTGCCGGGCAGCACGTTCGACGCGGGCGTCGCCGCGGTGGCCGCCGCCCGCGACCCCTCGCGTACCGAGGTCATGCTGAGGACGCTGGAATCGGCGAGCCTTCTCGATGCGGCCGGGGACGACCGCTACCGCTTCCACGGTCTGGTACGCCTGCATGCCGGGGAACGCGCGGCCGAGGAGGAACCGGAGGGCGAGCGGCTCGCGGTGCTGCGGCGGGTGACGACGCACTATCTCGCTCTCACCGCGCTCGCGGACCGTTCGATCAGGCAGGACCGGCTGCGCATCGCCGATCTCACGGCCCTGCTGGGCGAGGCGCCCGACCCCTTCGCGGCCGAGGGCGGTCCGGCGGCTCTGGACTGGCTGGAGGCGGAACACCGCAACATCCTCGACGTGCTGCGGGCCGCCGCTCGCGAGGAGGCATTCCACACCGAGGTGTGGCAGCTGTCCGAGGCGTTCACCGTGTTGTTCTTCCACCACCGGCATCTCGGCGACTGGCGGGAGTCGCTCGAACGGGGAGCGGCCGCCGCGGCAGCCGCCCTGGAACCGGCCGCCGAAGCCCGGCTGCGCAGCCTCTTGTCACGCCCCCTGATGGACCTGGGCGAGTACGACGCGGCGCGACGGGAACTGGATACCGCCGTCGCCTGTGCCGAGGTGTCGGGACACCTGGTGGTGCGCGCCTCCGTGCAGGAGTTCGCGGGCCGTTACTGGGAACGTGTCGATCTCTCCCGCGCCATGGACGCCTACCGGAGCGCCCTCGAACTCAGCACCGAGGCGAATGAGGGGCGCGGCGCTGCCATTGCCGCCTACTTCCTCGGCTGCGCGCAGGACACCGACGGTGACCACCGAGGGGCTCTGGTCACCCTGCGCGGGGCGCACGAGGACCTGACCGCGCGGAACGATCCGCGGATGGCCGCACGGGTCCTGGCCGCCATGGGCCTCGCCCATGAGCACCTCGGGGAGAACGACGAGGCGATCCGCACGCTGAGCGAGGCCGCCCGGGCCCTGCGCGAGCAGCGGGCGACACACTACGAGGCCCAGGCCCTGGAGGTCCTGGCCGGACTCAAGGAGCGCTTGGCCGCCGACCCCGCAGAGGTACGGGCCCATCTGACACGCGCCCTGGAGATCCATGAGGCGGGCGGCAGTCCGCAGGCCGACGTACTCCGGCGGCGGATCGAGGCGCTGGGCGACAGCGACAGCGACAGCGATGGTGATGGTGATGGCGGGGGTGGGTGAGACGGAGGGCGGGCCGGGAACGTCCTCAGCAGGCCGGACCGGTTGACGGACGGCGCGGGCGCAGCCGGAGGGAGACGTCCTCGTCGCGTACGCCTGCGATGCGCAACGTCACCATGACGTCGTCCAGCGGTGCTCCCGTACGCAGGAGGGTGTAGACGGTCGCGGCCACCAGGCCGGGATCGGCCGCCGGGCCCGTGACGGACGCCTCGACCACGCGCCCGTCACGCAGCCCCACCAGGAAGCCGCCCCCGGCCGGAGCGACCGCCGCGAGACGGCAGCCGGGGAACCGGCCGAGGGTCTCCTCCACCCAGCGGAGCGCCGCGGCCGTCGTCGGGAGGGCACGGCGCCGGACCAGCACCGACGCGCTCTCGACCAGGCGCCGGTCCCGTTCCGCCTCGTCACAGGCCAGGTGGGTGAACGTCTCCGCGGTCTCCCGGTCCGCCCCGTACACGGCCGCGGGACGGCGCCGTACGGTGACGGCCGGCTGTCCGTCGTGACGGGAGGCAGCGGTGGCCACGGTCCAGGCGGAGACGGACGACACCGCCTCCTCCGGCGCGGGCAGCATCAGACCGGGCGGGCTGCTGTCGGGAGCCGGCTCGGGCAGACCCATCAGGCGGTACAGGGCGGTACGCAGGTGGGGGAGCGCCTGCCCCGGCTCGGCGAACGCCTGCTCCGCGATCGCGCGGTAGCGCTCCGGCGTGTGCTCGCCGACAGCCGCCGTGATCTGCCGGAAGACGTCGCCCAGCGGATCGAGCCGGGGCGCGGCCCGTCCGAGACTGTCCGCGGCCGTACCCGGCACGGCATCGCTCCCGAACGCGGCGAGCAGCACTGGCTTGCCCAGCGCCGCGCCGTACAGCGTCACCGAACCGTGGTCGCCGACGACCGCGTCCGCCGCGACCAGTGCCGGCCTCCAGGCGTGTACGGGGGGAACCAGGATCAGCCCCGCGTCCAGCGCGGCTGCCAGAGTGGTGCGGATCTGCCAGGAGCCGTGCCCCGACCAGACATTGGGATGGATGATCGCGGCGACCCGGAACCCGTCGTACGGCAGCGCCGCCAGCACGCGGGCCGGAAGGCCGGGATCCTGCCCGAGCAGGGACGTGGGGCCCCAGGTGGAACTGAGCACCACGAGGCGCTGCCCCTCAGGGACGCCCAACGCGGCCCGGTACGCCCCGGCCCGACTCGCGCTGAGGAGCATCTCGTCGAAGCACGGGTCGCCGATGAGCAGAGTGCGCCCGGCCACTCTCGGATGCGTGGCGAGCAGTTGCTCCTCCTGGTCCGGATGCGAAAGGGCGAGCCAGGCCCGGCCGGACTCCAGGAGGCGGTCCGGCACGACGCCGGACAGACGGCTGCGGGGCGCCCGCGAATCCGGCACGTGCTTCTGGAAGCCGATGCCGTGGGGCAGCACCAGAACGGGACAGTCCCCTTCCGGTACGTCGATGTTCTCACTCGCGGAGACGATGAGATCGGGAGCGGCGGCGGCCACATGCCCCCACGGGATCACCCGGCATCCCTCGTCATGGAGCAGATCGAGCACACCGTCGCTGAACGCGGACGTGGGGTCATGGGCGAAGACGACGGCCACCCGGCTGTCGCCGCGCAGCAGTGCGGGCAGGCATTCGAGGACCCGTGCGGTCGACGTGACGGTGCGGGCCGCTACGACCAGCGTCTTTTCACCGCGAAAGGTGCTCCAGCGCAGGGCTTCCCGCCCGACGGGAACGCGAAGGGGCTGCCTAGCGTGCATGGCCACCCCAGGAAGCTACGCCGAATCTGACGGCACGCGGCACGCGGCACGCGGCACGCGGCACGCGGCACGCGGCACGCGGCACGCGGCACGCGGCACGCGGCACATGGTCGATCTATCGCATTTCAAGCGGTGAAACAACCCTTCTGGAGGGTCATATGACAGGAACGGACATCCCTACCGTATCCAACGGGGAGGACGGCCGGGCCGGTCCCGCCGACCGGCCGGCACATACACTCGGGCCCGCCGGACCGGCAGGAACTCCGGCACTCCGGCACGGACTCCGGTACGGACTCCGGTACGAACCGCGGTGATATCACCGGCATCCGACGAGCCGTGGGTCACCGAAGAATGCGACGAGCGACGGCACGGGGCGCGGAGCCCCGGCCGGGAACGTGGAGCGATGGACATGGCCGAGAACGAATCAGGCGCCGACCGCCGGGGCGCGATACGGCTGCGCAGGGCCGCCGTCGAGGACGCGCAGGCCGTCACCCGGGTGTTCCTGGCCTCGCGGGCCGCGGCCATGCCCTATCTGCCCCGTGTCCACAGCGACGAGGACACCCTCGCGTGGATCACCCACGTCGTGCTGCGCGACAGCACCGTCTGGGTCGCGGAGAGCGGGGACGACGGCACCGGCGCGGTGGAGCTGCTGGGCTTCGCCTCCCTCGACGGGGCCGAGCTCGACCACCTCTACCTGCGCCCCGACGCGCTGCGCCGCGGAATCGGCACCAGGCTGCTGGAACAGGTCAAGGAGGCGTCTCCCGAGCGGCTGACCCTCTACACGTTCCAGCGCAACACCGGCGCACGGGCCTTCTACGAGCGGCACGGCTTCACCGCGGTCGCGTTCGACGACGGCAGCCGCAACGAGGAGAAGGAGCCCGACGTGCTGTACCGCTGGGCGCCCGTCAGATGACCGGCGGCCGTCCCAGCCGCGTCATCCGCCACACCGTGGACCAGCGCATCGGGCGCCGGTCGCCGCACGGGGTGCGTACCCCTTCGGCGAAGCCGCCCGCCCAGGCGCGCAGGCCCTTCGCCGAGCGGGTACGGGCCACGGTCAGCAGGGTCCAGGTGCCCAGGTAGGCCGGGATCAGGGGGAGCGGAAGGTTGCGGCGGGCGAGCCAGACCCGGTTGCGGGCCGTCATCCGGTAGTAGACCGCGTGCCGGGCCGGGGAGGTCTTGGGGTGCTGGAGCAGCAGGTCGGGTTCGTACAGGATCTTCCAGCCCGCGTCGAGCGCCCGCCAGGACAGGTCCGTCTCCTCGTGGGTGAAGAAGAACTCCGCGGGCCAGTGGCCGGTTCCGGCCAGCATCTCCATGGAGAGGGCGTGGCCGCCGCCGAGGAACGCGGTGACCGGTCCGCGCCGCATCGGGTCGCCCGCCCGCAGCCGCGGGATGTGACGGCGCTGGGTCTCGCCGAGCTCGTCGGCGATCCGGAAGCCGACGATGCCCAGGCGCGGGTCCGCGGCGAACAGCTCCTGGACCTTGCGGAACACTCCCTTGTCGACCAGCAGCCCGTCGTCGTCCAGCTCGATGACGACATCCACGTCACCGAGTTCGGCGAGCCGGTGCAGGCCGACATTGCGGCCGCCGGGGCAGCCGAGGTTCTCGTCCAGCTCGATGGTGGTCACCCCGCCCGCCAGGCCGGTCAGGCCGGGGAAGGAGCTGTAGTCCGGGAGCTCCGTGCCGTTGCCGATGATCACGAGCCGGGTGGGGCGGACGTCCTGCATGGCCACCGACGCCAGCAGCGCCTCGACCGCCTGCGGACGGTCTCCCATGGTCACGATGGATACGCCGATGCGTGGTGCGGACAAGATCGGTACTCCTGGGCTCGACTGCGGCTCGGCTGCGGCACGACTGCGGCGGGGGCAGCGCCTCGGCCGCGGTGCCCGTGATCGTAACCTCTCGTTGTTCAGCCCATGGACGGTGACCGGTCACCTGTGCGCCGTTCCGTGTCCTGTCGTGCTTCACCCCGCCTCGCGGGCCGGTTCATCCGGCGGCCGGGCGCGAACCGCGCCGTGCGAGGAAGGCACCGGCGAGCAGGGCACCGGCCAGGACGAGCGCGGAGTTGACCAGGATCGCGACCGTGACCCCGGACAGGACGGCGTCCGGCCCCGTGGCCGCTCCCATCCGGGCGGTGACGACGGCGCTCATGACCGGGATACCGAGGGCGATGCCGACCTGCTGGGTCATCGTCGCCAGACCGGTGGCCAGGCCCTGCTCCTCGTCCGGCAGGCCCGAGGTGGCGGTGACCATGAAGCCCACGATCATCAGCATGTTGCCGACACCGCCGATGAACGTGGCGGCCAGCAGCAGCCAGATCCAGGCCCCGGACGTGCCCAGCGCCACCAGGGAGAGCGTGGCAGCCGCCTGCACGATGCCGCCGGACACGATGGTGCGCCGACTGCCGAACCGGCCCACCGCACGGCCCCCGAGGGTGCCGCCGAGGACGGTGCCGATGCCCAGGACCCCGAAGGCGAGACCGGTGGCGAGCGGGGAGTGGCCGAGGACCTCCTGGAGATAGAGGGTGAGCAGGAAGACCAGTGAGGTCTCGGTGACGAAGGCGATCAGCCCGGCGGTGTTGCCCCAGATGACACTGCGCCGCTTCAGGATGTGTACGGGGACCAGCGGTGCGGCGGCCCGCTGCTCGACGAGGACGAACGCGACGAGCAGAACGGCCCCGGCGAGCAGGGCGGCCAGTGTGGTGGGCGCGGTCCAGCCGGATTCACCGGCCCGGGTGAGCCCGAACACCAGGAGCAGCAGCCCACCGGTGACGGTCATCGCGCCGGGCAGGTCGAGCTTCGGGCGTCCGGCGGGCCGGGACTCGGCGATCACGGACGGCGCGAGGGCGACGACGAGCGCGGCGACGGGGACGTTGATGAAGAAGGCCCAGCGCCAGGAGAGCAGATCGGTCAGCAGGCCGCCGAGGATGGCCCCGGCGGTGAACCCTGCGGACATCAGCGCGCCGTTGAGGCCGAGCGCGCGCTCGCGCAGCGGGCCCTCCTTGAACGCGGTGGTGAGCAGGGCGAGACCGGCCGGGGTGACGGCGGCGGTGGCCAGACCCTGCAGCACCCGCGCGGTGAGCAGGACTTCGGGCGAGTGGGCGAGTCCGCCGAGTGCGGAGGAGAGGCCGAGGACGACCATGCCGCCGATGAACAGGCGCTTGCGGCCGACGAGGTCGGCGATGCGGCCGAACAGGAGGGTGAATCCGGCCGCGGCGAGCGCGAAGGAGGTGGCGATCCACTGGAGGTGGGAGAGCGGGAAGCCGAGCCCCTCGCCGACGACCGGCAGGGCGACGTTCAGGATCGAGAAGTCCACGGCGATCATGAACTGTGCGCCGAGAAGGAGGGTGAGCACGAGCTTCTGGCGGCCCGTCATGCGCAGGGGGGACGGTGGCGTGCCGGTGGGAGCCGCGCTCGGGGCAGGGGCGAGGGGTGTCGTACGGGACGCGGACATGGCGTGCCCTTCCTGAGGCCGACCGCTTTAATGGTTCTGTGGTTCCGTTAAGGTGGAATCACCATAACAAGGGAAGGCTACTAATGGAACTGGAGACCCGTTATGGATGCTGAGGATGGAGAGCCGGGCACCGTCCGGCCCGGCGGCCGTACCGCCCGGGTACGGGAATCGGTCCTGCGGGCCGCGGGGGACGCGCTGGCGGAGCACGGCTTCGACCGGCTCGACCTGGCCGAGGTCGCCCGCCGCGCGGAGGTCGGCAAGACGACCGTCTACCGGCGCTGGTCCACCCCCGCCGGACTGGTCGCCGACCTCCTCACGGACATGGCGGAACACTCCGTGCCGCGCGCGGACACCGGCTCGCTGACCGAGGACCTCAGGGCGAACGCCCGGCTGGTGGTCCGCACGCTGGCCGATCCGCGTCAGGGGGCGCTCTTCGCGGCGGTGATCGCCGCGGCCACCTGCGACCCGCGCACGGCCGAGGCGCTGCACCGCTTCTACGCGGTACGGATCAAGGAGTGGGCCGGCTGTGTGGAAGCCGCGGTCGAACGCGGGGAACTGCCCGCCGGAACGGACGCGGGCGAGGTGATCCTGGCCGTCTCGGCGCCGCTCTACTACCGGCTGCTGGCCAGCGGCGGCACCCTGGACGAGGCCGCCGCCGACCGGGCCGCCGAAGCCGCCGCCGTCGCCGCGCGGGCGGGAGTGTTCGTACGGACGTGAGCGGTGAGCCGTGCGCGGTGCGACGTGTGCGGGGTTCGCACGGGCGGGAGGGGTGTTTCGGGGCGGGCGCGGGGTTCGTACGGGCACGGGGGGGCGTGCGTCAGGCGTCCGCCGGGCGGCGGCGCCGTACCGGAATGCGCCCTCGCTCCGGGGGAGACGTGCGCGACGGGTCCGCGCACGTCTCCCCGGCCGGGGTCGTCACCGGCTGACGCTCAGCCGATCCGGGCGCCCGTCCCGCCGACCCTGATCCGGGCGTCGCCGGCACGCAGTTCGACGGTGAGTGTGCCGGGGCGGCCCATGTCCGCGCCCTGGTGCAGGGTGAGTACGGCGGTGTCCGGGACGAGGCCGCGGTCGCGTGCGTACGCGCCGAAGGCTGCCGCCGCCGCTCCGGTCGCCGGGTCCTCGACCACTCCGCCGACGGGGAAGGGGTCCCGGACGTGGAAGACGTTCCCGGACTCGCGCCACACCAGCTGGAGCGTCGTCAGGTCGAGCCGGTGCATCAGCGCTTCGAGCCGCGCGAAGTCGTAGTCGAGGTCCGCCAGCCGCTCACGGGTCGCGGCGGCCAGCACCAGGTGCCGGGCGCCCGCGTAGGCGATCCGGGGCGGCAGCGCGGGGTCGAGGTCGGCGGCCGGCCAGTCCAGCGCGGCCAGAGCCTCCGTCAGGTCGGCCGGGCCGATGTCCGTGACCTGCGGTTCGACGCTGGTCAGGACGGCGCGCAGCTCGTCGCCGTGCCGGGTGACGGTGACCGGGACGGTACCCGCCCGGGTGGCGAACACCAGGTCGCCGGGGCCGTCGCGTTCCGCGAGCGCGATGGCGGTCGCGACCGTCGCGTGGCCGCAGAAGGGGACTTCGGCCTTCGGGCTGAAGTAGCGGATCGTGTGGGCCGCGTCGCCGGTCCGCTCCGTCAGGAACGCCGACTCGCTGTAGCCGAGCTCCGCGGCGGTGGCCAGCATCTCCGCATCGTCGAGGCAGGACGCGTCCAGGACGACTCCGGCGGGATTTCCGCCGTCCGGGTCGGTGGAGAAGGCGGTATAGCGCAGGACGTCGATCCCGGAGGCCGGGTGGCCGGGATGGTTTCGGTCCTGGCCCTGGCCCTGGTCCTGGTCATGGTCCTGGCTCTGGTTCCGGCTCTGGCTGTCGCTCATGTGGCAGCTCAACCGTGCCCCCCGGCGGGGCATTCCCGACGGGAGCGCCGGGAGCGCCGGGAGCGGCGGAAGCGCCGGGTCCGGTCGGGAGCCGCCGGAGCGGCCGACGGCCGTCGCGGTCCCGACCGGGACCGCGACGGCCGGATCAAGGCTGCCCGACGACGGGTCAGTGGCAGTTCTTGACGCCCTTGCTCGACTTCTTGAAGGAGCAGGAGTCCTGGAGCTTGCCGTTCGGCTTGATCAGCCGGGCCTTGTCACCGGTGTTGTTCCAGACATACGAGCCGCGGTTCCAGTACACGCTGCCCGAGGCGTTCTTGCCCTTGCCGGTGCGGACCTTGACGGTCTTGCCCGCACCGACGGTGTAGCTGCCGAAGGTGTAGGTGTAGCCGGTGTTGTCCTTCAGCTTGTAGCCCTTGAGCTGGAGCTTCTTCTTGCCGTTGTTGTGGATGTCCACCCACTCGGCGTTGAGGGACTTGTTCGAGCGGTTGTCCTTGCCGGGGCTGTCGTACTGGATCTTGCCGAGGTGCAGCCCGCCCTGATGGGCGGCCGCCGAGGCCGGTGCCGTGGCGAGGAGCGAGCCGGCCAGAGCGGTGGCGGCGGCCAGGGCGAGAGGCGCAGCGGTGCGTATGCGCATGCTGTGTGGTCCTTACGTGTAGGAACGGTGAAGGCGTAAGGGTTGCGAGCATACGGGTTGCACGCGTTCGCGTGGTGGTCGGATGACGATATCCGTAAAACCTGCCATTTCGCGGCGAGTTCCGGCCACCCGGCCGGTCCCCGAAGGGCCTGGTCCCCGCCGTAAGCCGTCACCCGCCGAAAGCCGACACCGGCCGAGCGCCGCCCCGCGCAAGCGCGCGGCGTCAGCCCCGTCCGACGTACGGCATCGTCGTCGCCAGCACCGTGGCGAACTGCACGTTGGCCTCCAGCGGCAGTTCGGCCATGTGCAGTACCGTCCGGGCCACGTCCGCCGCCGCCATGACCGGCTCCACCGCCAGTTCCCCGTTGGCCTGGAGAATGCCGGTCCGCATCCGCTCGGTCATCTCCGTCGCCGCGTTGCCGATGTCGATCTGCCCGCAGGCGATCCGGTACGGACGCCCGTCCAGCGACAGCGCCTTCGTCAGACCTGTCATCGCGTGCTTCGTCGCGGTGTACGCGATCGAGTGCGGGCGCGGCGCGTGGGCGGAGATCGAGCCGTTGTTGATGATCCGGCCGCCCTGCGGGTCCTGCTCCTTCAGCTGCCGGTACGCCGCCTGCGCGCACAGGAACGCCCCGGTCAGATTCACCTCCACCACCGCACGCCAGTCCTCGTACGCGAGGTCCTCGACCGGCACCGAAGCCGGTCCGAAGGTGCCCGCGTTGTTGAAGAGCAGGTCCAGACGGCCGAATCGCTCCCGAACCGAGGTGAAGAGCGCGTCGACCTCGTCCGGGTCGGTCACATCGGTGCGTACGCTCAGCACGTCCTGTGAAGCCGTGGCCTCGGCCGTCCGTGCCAGCGGCTCTTCCCGCCTCCCCGCCAGGGCGACCGACCAGCCCGCCCCCGCCAGGGCGAGCGCGACAGCCCGTCCGATACCCGAACCCGCACCCGTGACGACGGCAACTCTCCGCTCAGTGTTCATGGCCCGGCAGCGTACGGGAGGTGTGGTCGCAGGTGGCACGCGGTGCTCATCGAGCCGCCATGAGGATGTTGTGTACCCGACAACGGCAGGTCGTCGCCCCGCACTCCAATGCCTCTGACAACAGCCGTCAGGGGAGGGGCACATGACACCCGCACCGTTCAGTACCGCGCCCGGTCAGCAGAGCCATTCCGCGGAACTCCGCGCCGCGGCCCGCCACATCGGTGAGGGCGTCGGCCGCCGCCGCCTCCTCACCGCCACCGGCGCCGCCGCCGCGCTCGCCTTCGCGGTCAACCTGCCCTCCGCGGGCGTCGCGAGCGCCGCCGAACTCGACGCGCGGCGCATCACCGAGGACCCCTTCACCCTCGGCGTCGGCTCCGGCGACCCGCTGCCCGACTCCGTCCTGCTCTGGACGAGACTCGCGCCGCGCCCCTACGAGCCCGGCGGCGGACTGCCCGGTGTCCGCGTCCAGGTCGGCTGGGAGGTGGCCCGCGACGAGCGCTTCCGCCGCATCGTCCGGCGCGGCTCGGTCACCGCCCACCCGGAGTTCGCCCACAGCGTCCGCGCGGACATCAAGGGCCTCGACTCCGACCGCACCCTCTACTACCGTTTCCGGGCCGGCGGCTGGATCAGCCCGGTCGGCCGCACCCGCACCGCACCCGCCCGCACCGCCCGCAACAGCTCGCTGACCCTGGCCGCGGTCTCCTGCCAGGCGTACCACGACGGCTACTTCACCGCGTACAAGCACCTCGCCCAGGAGGATGTCGACGTGGTCTTCCACCTCGGCGACTACCTCTACGAGTACGCGGTCACCGCGACCGGCGGCGCCCGCGACTACACCGACCGCAGGCTCCCGGCGCACTACAACCGCGAGACGGTCACCCTGGAGGACTACCGGCTGCGGTACGCCCTCTACAAGTCCGACCCCGATCTGCGGGCCGCCCACGCCGCGCACCCCTTCGTCGTCACCTGGGACGACCACGAGACCGAGAACAACTACGCGGGCGGGACCCCGGAGAACGACGTCCCGCCGGAGGAGTTCCTGCTGCGCAGGGCCGCCGCCTACCGCGCGTACTGGGAGAACCAGCCGCTGCGCACCCCGCAGCGGCCCACCGGTCCCGACATGCGGCTCTACCGACGCCTTCAGTTCGGCCGGCTCGCCCAGTTCGACATCCTCGACACCCGTCAGTACCGCAGCAACCAGGCGTACGGGGACGGCTGGAAGGTCCCGGGGCCGGAGTCCGAGGACCCCGCCCGCACCATGACGGGCGCCGCCCAGGAGCGTTGGCTGATCGACGGCTGGCACGCCTCGCGGGCCACCTGGAACGTCGTACCGCAGCAGGTCACCTTCGCGCAGCGACGTGACGTTCCGACCGACGCCTTCAAGCTGTCCATGGACTCGTGGGACGGCTATCCGGCCTCCCGGCAGCGGCTCCTGAACGGTGCGGCGGCGGCCGGGGTCGACAACCTGATGGTGCTGACGGGCGATGTGCACGTCGGCTACGGCTTCGATCTCAAGCAGGACTTCGACGACCCGTCCTCCCGCACCGTCGGCACGGAGATCGTCGCCACGTCCGTCGCCAGCGGCAAGGACGGCTCGGACAAGCCGGCCAACTGGAACAACCAGACGCGGGCCAACCCGCACATGAAGTTCTACAACGGGCGCCGCGGCTACGCGCGCATCGCCCTCGGCACGAAGGAGGCACGCGCCGACTTCCGTACGGTGTCGGCCGTCACCACCCCCGGAGCGCCCCTCACCACCGCGGGGTCCTTCGTCACCGAGGCCGGGAACCCGGGGCTCACGCCCGCGTAACGCGTACGGCCTCCCACCGGCGCCGGACACCGGCCGGTCAACGGCCTCCCGGCGGACAGGGCGGTGCGGAGCGGCCCCGTGAGCGGTACGGGGTCAGTTCCGCGCGTCCGCCGGATACGCGTCCGCCGGATACGCGTCCGCCGGATAGCGGACGCCGATGCGGTCACGTACCGCGTCGAGCGTCCGCATCACCGCGAGCGAACCGTCCAGCGGCACCAGCGGGGACTCGGTCTCGCCCGCCCGCACCGCGCGCATCACCTCGGCCGCCTCGTACTGCAGACCGGTCAGACCCTGCGGCCCCGGCCCCGTGGTGATCTCCTCGGGTTCCGCGCCCGCCCGGCGCAGCACGAAGCGGCTCGGGTAGAAGAAGCTGTCCGGGAAGTCGATCCGCCCGGCCGTGCCGATGACGGTGGCGGCTGTCGGGTGGTGCCCGACGATCGAGCAGGCGAGCAGGGCGGTGGCCCCCGAGTCCCAGCCCAGCAGCATCCCGGTGTTCAGATCGACGCCCTCCGGGGACAGCAGCGCGTCGGCCTGCACCCGGTCCGGCTCACCCAGCAGCAGCTGCGCGAACGACACCGGATAGACCCCCAGGTCCAGCAGCGCGCCCCCGCCCAGCGCCGGATCCCGCAGCCGGTGCCCGGGACCGAAGTCGCCCGCGAACCCGAAGTCGGCCTGCACCGTGCGGATCTCACCGATGGCACCGTCCCGCACCAGCTCGGTCATCCGCCGGATCACCGGGTTGCAGTACGTCCACATGGCTTCCATCAGGAACAGCCCGCGCTCCCGGGCCAGCGCGACGAGCTCCTCGGCCTGCGGGGTGTCGAGCGTGAACGCCTTCTCGCACAGCACGTGCTTCCCGGCCTCCAGGGCGAGCCCGGCCGCCTCCCGGTGCGCGGAGTGCGGGGTGGCCACGTACACGATGTCGACGCCGTCGTCGGCGACCAGCTCCGCCCAGCTGCCGTAGGCCCGCTCGATCCCGAACCGTTCGGCGAACGCCTTCGCCGAGGCGTCCGTACGGGAGGCCACCGCCACCACTTCCGCGTCCGGCATCGACCGCACATCCGCCGTGAAGCTCGCGGCTATGCCACCCGTCGCCAGCACGCCCCACCGCACAGTCCTGCTCATGCCCGCCCCCACAGAAAAAGGTATCGACCACTCCGGTTGAGCTGAGAGCATAGATGCGGATTCAACGATGTGGAGACGAGAATGCCGGACAGCGGCGGAAGCCGGGCCCAGCAAGAGCACATACCCCTGACCCGGACCGGAGCCGGAACCGGTCCAGGTCCCCTGCCCACCGCCCCGGTCCCCGGGGCCACAGCGACCCGGCGTACCGGGCTGCTGGTCACCATGGTCCTCGGCGGACTCACCGCGCTGCCGCCCCTCTCCATGGACATGTACCTCCCGGCCCTGCCCGAGGTCACCGACGCCCTGCACGCCCCCGCCTCGACCGTCCAGCTCACGCTGACCGCGTGCCTGGCCGGCATGGCGCTCGGCCAGCTCGTCGTCGGACCGATGAGCGACCGCTGGGGCCGGCGCAGGCCACTGCTCCTCGGCATGGTCATCTACGTCCTCGCCACCGCGATCTGCGCGCTGGCACCCACCGCGGAACTCCTCATCGGCTTCCGCCTCCTCCAGGGCCTGGCGGGTGCGGCCGGCATCGTGATCGCCAGGGCGGTGGTGCGGGACCTCTACGACGGCGTGGAGATGGCGCGGTTCTTCTCCACCCTGATGCTGATCTCCGGGGTCGCCCCGATCATCGCCCCGCTGATCGGCGGACAGGTCCTGCGGATCACCGACTGGCGCGGCATCTTCGTCGTGCTCACCGTCGTCGGTGTCCTGCTCACCCTCGTCGTCTGGAAGTGGCTCCACGAGACACTGCCGCCCGCCCAGCGCCACACCGGCGGGGTCGCCGACGCGCTGCGCACCATGCGCGGGCTGCTCGCCGACCGGGTCTTCACCGGCTACATGGTCACGGGAGGTCTCGCCTTCGCGGTCCTCTTCGCCTACATCTCGGCGTCCCCGTTCGTCGTGCAGGAGATCTACGGGGCCTCCCCGCAGACCTTCAGCCTGCTCTTCGGGGTCAACTCGATCGGCCTGATCATCGTCGGCCAGATCAACGGCAAGGTGCTGGTGGGCCGGATCAGCCTGGACAAGGTGCTCGGCTTCGGCCTCGCCGTCATCGTGCTGTCCGCCGTGGCCCTGCTGCTCATGACGACCGGTGTCTTCGGCGAGGTGGGCCTCGTGCCGGTCGCGGCCGGGCTCTTCGTGCTGATGTCGGCGATGGGCCTCGCGATGCCGAACACCAACGCCCAGGCCCTGATGCGGACCAAGCACGCGGCGGGCTCCGCCTCCGCGCTGCTCGGTACGTCCTCGTTCCTGATCGGCGCCATCGCCTCCCCTCTGGTCGGTATCGCCGGCGAGCGGACGGCCGTTCCGATGGCGGTCGTGCAGGTGGTGTGCGCGGTGGCGGCCGTGGCCTGCTTCCTCGGCCTGTGCAGGCCGTGGCAGCGGCAGGGCCGCGAGGCGGGCGGTCTCTGAGACGGCCCGCGAGGCCGGCGGTCCCCGGAACGGCGGAAACCCGGCCCGGGGAAAGCCGGCCCCGGCCCGGGGAAAGCCGGCCCCGGCCCGGGGAACGCGGAAACCCGGCCCGGAGAACGCGGAAACCCGGCCCGGGAAGCTCCCGGGCCGGGTTTCGCGCGTCAGTGGCCGTACGTCGTCAGTCGCCGCGCGGGTAGCCGATCAGATGGATCCGCTCCTGCCGGTCCGTCCAGCGGAACACCCCGACCCCCGTCGTCTCGACCACCGGCAGCCGCGCGTTGCGCGACAGCGAGTCGGTCGTCCAGGTCGCGAAGTCCATCGAGACCGGCAGCCCGCCCCCGGCCAGCGCGTCCGACGCGTCACGCGCGTTGGTCGCCCCGTAGGCGATCCCGTCGTCCGTCACCGTGGCGAGGGTCAGATGGCTCGAACCGTCGTCGTCCTCGAAGCAGAACCCCTTCTTCGCCTCCAGGTCGAACGCGAGGTTCCCGGCGATCAGATAGCCGCCCGAGGGGGACAGGACGGCCTGCGGATAACGTCCGGGCTTTATGGCGGGCTTGTGGCACTCCACCGAGACCAGCGGCTTCCCGGTCAGCGAGTCGTGCACCGCCCACAGCTCGTGCGTGGCCGCTCGCTTCGACTTCTTGTCGAGCGTCCACTTCGCCAGCACCTGGCCCGGCGTCACGGACGTCGGAACACCGCTGAGCTTGTCGACGCCCTTGGGCGCGACGTTCCGGCTGAACCAGCCGTCGCGCGTCCAGAACTCCCGTACGCCGCTGACCAGCAGGCCCTGCGCGGTCTGGCCCCGCACCTCCGTGAGCTGCTTGCAGGTCTTGCAGCCCTTGGGGTACTCCAGCTCCGCGGCCGGGACCTTCGTCACCGTGCCCGTGATCGGGTCGACGAGCGCGCTGTTCGCCTTGCCGTCACTGATCACGATGTCCGGACCGGTGGCGGTGATGTCCGGAGAACCGGACCACGGCACCTCGATACGCTGCCGGGTGCCGTCCGCCACCGCGTACACATCCATGGAGACGAAGGTGTCGGAGGGCGAGAGCCCGTCGCCGACCTTCCCGTAGGACCAGGCCACGAAGTACTGCCGGTCGTTCTTGGTGACGGTCAGCAGATTCGGGTAGTGCAGGGGGTCCGGCGGGCGCCAGGCCTGGCCGCGCCACCCCAGTTCACCGGTCGCCGTGTCGACGGTGCGCAACCGGTAGCGGTTCTCGGCGGACTTCTCCAGGTAGGCGATCCGGCCCGTCGCGTAGGAGACCGCGACATCGGGCGAGGAACCGATGATCTCCCAGCCGCGGTCGGTCGTGTACTCGGGCGGGGCGGTGAGCCGGGTCACCGGACCCGCGCTCGGCAGGACGGATCTCTTCGGCTTGGCGCCGCTCTTGGCTCCGTCCCCGTCGCTCTTGCCGCCGCCGCAGGTCGCCAGCAGGAGCAGCAGGGCGAAAAAGAACACCCCACCGACCAGGGCCAGCCGCACAATCCGTTGTCTCATGGCTCTCCCGATGGACAATCCTGATCTCGCGCGGGTCAGCGTAGCAACAGCCTCGGAAGGATGCGGAGTTCGACCGGGTCGCTGTTGTGTACCGGTTACGTGGAGGCGAAGCGGAATACGGCCGGGGCGACACATCCGCCTACAATTCGCCGGTGAACGTCACCCTCCCCACCGCGGAAACCCTGCGTTCGGCCCTGGCCGGACTGCTCGACGGGCTGCCGCCCAAGCAGGCCACGCAGGCCGTCGACCGGCTGATCGCCAGCTACCGCGGCTCCACGCCCACCGACGCCCCGATCCTGCGTGACCGCTCGGACGTCGCCGCGTACGCCGCGTACCGGATGCCCGCCACCTTCGAAGCGGTACGGTCCGCCCTCGCCGCGCTGTGCGACGCGGCGCCGGAGTGGGCGCCCGCCACGCACACCGACATCGGGGGCGGCACGGGCGCGGCGAGCTGGGCGGTCGCCGGGGCCTGGGAGGGGCCGGCGACGACCGTCCTGGACTGGTCCGAGCCCGCCCTGGAGCTGGGCCGGGAGCTGGCGGGGCTGTCGGGCGTCCCGGCACTGCGCGACGCCCGTTGGGAGAAGGCGAGGATCGGCGCGGAGCCGGCGCCGGCCCCCACGGATCTGGTGACCGTCTCCTACGTACTCAAGGAGCTCACCGAGCGGGCCAGGACCGAGCTCGTCGACGCGGCGGCGGCCGCCGCACAGGCCGTGGTGATCGTGGAACCCGGCACGCCCGACGGCTACGCGCGGATCATCGAGGCCCGCGACCGGCTGATCGCGGCCGGGCTGACCGTGGCGGCACCCTGCCCGCACAGCGCCGCCTGCCCCATCGAGCCGGGCACGGACTGGTGCCACTTCTCGGCGCGGGTCAGCCGGTCCTCGCTGCACCGGCGGGTGAAGGGCGGTTCGCTGAGCCACGAGGACGAGAAGTTCAGCTACGTCGTCGCGACGCGTTTCCCCGTCCTGCCGGTCGCCGCACGCGTCACCCGCAGGCCGCAGATCCGCAAGGGCCAGGTGCTGCTGGAGCTGTGCACGCGGGACGAGGGCCTGGCCCGCTCCACGGTCACCAAGCGGCACGGGGAGCTGTACCGGGCGGCCAGGGACATCGCCTGGGGCGACGCCTGGCCGCCGGCCGACACGGAGTAGCGGCTCAGCCCCGCAGCTCCTGCGTGCAGCACTTCACGCTGCCGCCGCCCTTGAGCAGCTCGCCCAGGTCCATCGGGACCGGTTCGAAGCCCCGGTCCCGCAGCGGGTCCAGCAGCCCCGTCGCGGCCTGCGGCAGCAGCACATGACGCCCGTCGCTGACCGAGTTCAGCCCGAACGCCGCCGCGTCCGCCTCCCGGGCGATCAGCGCGTCGGGGAAGAGCCGGGCCAGCACGGACCGGCTGCCGGGAGAGAAGGCGTCCGGGTAGTACATGATCTCGTCGCCCGCCTCGTCGAGCACGCACAGGGCCGTATCCAGGTGGTAGTAGCGCGGATCCACCAGATCGAGGCCGATGACGGGCCGCCCGAAGAACTCCTGCGCCTCGTCGTGCGAGAGCGGGCTGGACCGGAAACCGCGCCCGGCCAGGACGTAGGTGGAGGTGACCGCGAAGTCCCCCTCGCCCTCGTTGACATGGTCCGGTTCCCGGATCTCGGTGAAGCCGTGCTCCCGGAACCAGTCGCGGTGGGCCTCGGCCTCCGCGAACCGCTCCCGGTAGGCGAACAGGGCACCGAGCACCCGCCCGTCGATCACGGTGGCGCCGTTGGCGGCGAAGACCATGTCGGGCAGGTCGGGGCGCGGGGTGAGCAGCTCGACGGTGTGGCCGAGCGCGCGGTAGCGGTCGCGCAGGTCCTCCCACTGGGTCTGCGCCAGCGGCAGGTCGACGGGCTTCGAGGGGTCCATCCACGGGTTGATGGAGTACGTGACCCTGAAGTGGGAAGGGGCGCACATCAGATAGCGACGAGGGGTGGCGTCACGGTTCAACTGGGGCTCCTCACGAACGGCGGCCGGAGCCGCGGAACGGTGGGATACGCACGGTCTGCGCGTGAGCCCATGGTGCGCCGTGCGGGGCCGATCCCGCAGCTGACCGATCGTGGTTCACCCGGGGATCGCGGGACAGACCCGTGCCGAAGGGGGCGACGCCCGGTGTGCGGGCCGGGCGTACAGGACGAGCCGGGCGTACAGGACGAAGTCTGGCGGACAAGACGATACGTATCGGCTTGCGGGGCGATAGATTGGCCGGATGGCATCCCACAAGGCTCCCGACTCCAGCCGCCGCAGCGACCGCTCCCGCCGGGCGATCCACGACGCCGCTCTCGCGCTCGTCGGGGAGATCGGCTACGGGAGGACGACGATCGAGGGTATCGCCGCCCGCGCCGGGGTGGGCAAGCAGACGATCTACCGCTGGTGGCCCTCGAAGGCGGCCGTCCTGCTGGAGGCGTACCTCGACCTCCAGAACCGGTCGGCGGAGCAGGGTTCGCAAGAGACGGACGAGGCGCCGTACGCGATTGCGGACACCGGCGACCTGGCCGCCGACCTCAAGGCCGTACTGCGGGCCACCGTCGACGAGCTGAACGACCCGGTGACCGAGGCGCCCACCCGGGCACTCGCCGCCGAGGGCATCATCGATCCGGAGCTGGGTGCCGAATTCGCCGAGAAACTGCTCGAACCGCAGATCGGGCTCTATGTCACACGGCTGCGGGCCGCGCAGCGGGCGGGCCAGGTGCGCGACGACGTCGATCTCAGGGTCGCCGTGGAACTGCTGATCGCCCCGCTGACCCACCGCTGGCTGCTCAGCGGCCTTCCGCTCACCCATGACTACGCGGACACGATCGTCGACCACGCCCTGCGGGGACTGTCCACAGACGCCTGATCGATATCCGGTATGTGGTGACATCGGGCGTGATGGTGCTCACTCGGTGCAGTGGTCCCCGGCCCCGCTGGTGAACTCTGGCCACCCGAGGCGCAGGATGGTGGGACCATGGATGCGTAACGCTGAGGTGAGGGGATAGATGGGCGCCGATTCCGGCCGCTATCGCGGCACAGAGAGCAGGATCTCCCAGTGGCTGCGGCGACGACCCAAACCGCAGCGGGCCGAGGCCGACGACACGGCCCGGGTGGCGCTGCTCCTCGCCGTCGCCGAGGCGGGCATGCCGATCTCACCCGCCGCCCATCCCCACGGATACCGATGTTCGTGCGAACGCGTCGGCTGTCCCACCCCCGCCCGGCACCCCGTCTCCTTCGCCTGGCAGACGCAGTCGACCACCGACCGCGCCCAGATCGAGCGCTGGGCCCACAGCCAGCCGCTGGCCAACTTCATCACCGCGACCGGCATGATCCACGATGTCCTGGACGTCCCGCTGACCGCCGGCCGGGAAGCTCTGGAACGTCTTCTCGCCGCGGGCATCGACGTCGGCCCCGTCGCCCAGTCCGGTGAGGACCGGATGCTCTTCTTCACCGCCACCCGGGGTACCCCGGCGGACGAGGACGAGTGGTGGCCCTGCGAGCTGGACTGCCACCCCGAGACGATGGACGAGCACCCCGGGCTGCGCTGGCACTGCCGGGGCAGCTATGTGCTCCTGCCGCCCGCCCGGCTCCCCGGTGAGCTGGACGTGCACTGGGTACGGGGCCCGGAGCACGAGCTCCCCGACCCGCTGACCCTGCTGGAGACGCTGACGGACGCCTGCGCGAGCTATGCGCACAGCGCCGAGCAGAGCGACCTCGACCACGATTCGGTGGCCTGGCCGCTGAGCCGCTGAGCGCCGTGGCACGGCCGCCCGCCGGACCGGCGGGCGGATCGGCGCCCGCGCCCGTTACGTTACGAACCCTGCGCCGACGTCAGACCCGGCAGCCGGTTCAGCACACGCACCTTGCCGCCGGAGTCCCCGCCGCCGCGCTTGGGGACGTACACCAACTGGCTGGAGACCCGCTCCTTGGTGAGGCTGCTCTTCACCTCACCGGTCAGCAGCGCCTCCACGTCCGAATTGACCTCCGGCCGCAGCCCCTTCGCCGCGGTCTGCCGCTCGAAGTGCTTACTGCTGAAGAAGACCAGGGCCCCGCCGTCCTCGGTGGCCAGACCGAGCGGTGCGTACGTCCCGCTGTCCAGCGGCCGGTCGACGTACTGGTACGAGAAGCCCGCCCGGCGCGTGGTCCTGCGCGTCTCCCGCCACCCCGACGTCGTCGACCCGGGGGCGAAGACATCCGGCTCGCCGTCCTTCAGATAGCCCGTGTACGTCGAGCTCAAGTCCTCGGGCGCGACGGCCAGTTCGCCGCCGCCCGACTGCACGGGCGACGCGAAGCCGTCCGCGTCCAGGCGGAACTCAGGGACCTGGGACGGAGCGATGACCGCCAGATAGGACGCCTTCCACAGCGCGTCGGGGCCCGTCTTCACGAACACCACGAGCCAGCGGGTGTCCAGCTTCCCGCTGTCCCGGTCACGGTTGGAGTCGGTGTCCGCGAGGAACCAGCGCGGCCAGCCGGCCTTCTTCGGGATCGTGTAGGCGGCATCCGTCAGCTCCAGCGGCGAGTGACTCGCGTTGCCGTCCGGATTGTTCTTCTGCCGCGCCTTCAGACCCGCCTGATTGATCGCGCCGAGCGAGCCGGTCACCCGGTCCGCGTCCAGCGCCGGATCGTATGCCTTGTCCGCCTTGTTGTAGGCGTCCGTGAAGTCCTTGAGGGCCTGTGCGGCCTCAGACTTCGTCGCTCCCGGCAGTACTTCCAGCTCGCCGTGCACCGTCACGCAGCCGCTCGCGCCCACGCTCAGCACCGTCGCTGTCGCGAACCCCGTCGCCAGTCGACCCAGCCTTCTCATCCGTTGCCTTCTGCGCCTTCTGATCCGTCGCCCGCACTGACCGTCCGAACCCTACCGGGGCGAGGAACAGCGCGAGGGTGGGGATCAGATACAGCGCCCACACCGTGACCTGAAGCACGGTCGGATCGGGCTGGAAGTTGAACACACCCTTCAGCAGCGTGCCGTACCAGCTGTCCGGCGGAATCGTGGCGCTGATATCGAACGCCTTGTTCTGCAGTCCGCCCAGGAACTCGGCCTCCTGGAGGTCATGGACGCCGTACGCGAGCACGCCCGCCGCCACCACGACCAGCATCCCGCCGGTCCAGGTGAAGAACTTCGCCAGGTTGATCCGCAGCGCACCCCGGTAGAACAGCCAGCCCAGCACGATGGCGGTGGCGATCCCCAGCAGCACCCCGATCAGCGGCTCGGCGGACCCCTCCCCGCTGGCCCGCACCGACGCCCACACGAACAGGGCGGTCTCCAGACCCTCGCGGCCCACCGCCAGGAACGCGGTGGCGACCAGCGCGCCGGTGCCCATCGCGAGCGCCGCGTCGAGCCTGCCGTGCAGCTCCTTCTTCAGATGCCGCGCGGTGCGCCGCATCCAGAACACCATCCAGGTCACCAGACCGACGGCGACGATCGACAGGGAGCCGCCGAGCAGCTCCTGCGCCTCGAATGTCATCTCCTGCGAGCCGAACTCCAGCGCGGCGCCGAAGGCCAGCGAGATCGCCACGGCGATCCCGATGCCCACCCACACCGGGCGCAGCGCGTCCCTGCGTTCCGTCTTGACGAGGTAGGCGACCAGGATGCAGACGACGAGACTGGCTTCGAGTCCCTCGCGCAGGCCGATCAGATAGTTGCCGAACATGCCGGTCCTTCCACTGTGTCAGTCACGTGCGCCGGTCAGGAGAGAAGCGCCCGGCCCCACCAGTCGTCCTTGTCGCGGACGCCCGGCGGGACGGCGAAGTGCGCCGAACCCACGTGCTGGATGTACTCGTTGAGCGCGTCGTGCGCCGCGAGGCCGCGCTGCACCGGAAGGAACCCCGTGCGGACGTCGCGCTGGTAGGCGAGGAAGAACAGACCGGCGTCCAGCCTGCCCAGACCGTCCGTACCGTCGGTGAAGGAGTAGCCGCGGCGCAGGATCGTCGCCCCGCCGTTCGTGTCCGGGTGGGCCAGGCGCACATGCGCCCTCGGCAGCATCGCCTTCAGGAACGGCTCGTCGCGCTCCTTCGACCTGCCGACCGGAGCACCCTCGCCCTTGTCCCGGCCGAAGATGTCCTCCTGCTCCTGGAGCGGGGCGCGGTCCCAGGTCTCGATGTGCATCCGGATGCGCCGGGCGACGAGATACGAACCGCCCGTCATCCACCCGGCGTTGTCCTTCGGGCCGACCCACACATGCTTGTCCAGCGCGGCGGAGTCGGTGCCCGAGATGTTCCGGGTGCCGTCCTTGAACCCCATCATGTTGCGCGGGGTCTGCGCGTCCGGCGTCGTCGAGGACGTCTTTCCGAAGCCCAGCTGCGACCAGCGGATCGCGGTGCGGCCCATGCCGATCCTGGCCAGATTGCGGATGGCGTGCACCGCGACCTGCGGGTCGTCCGCGCACGCCTGGACGCACAGGTCGCCGCCGCTGCGGGCGGCGTCCAGGTTGTCCCCGGGGAACGCGGGCAGATCCACGAGCGCCTCGGGCCGCTTGTCCTCCAGGCCGAACCGGCCCGCGGCGAACAGCGAGGGCCCGAAACCGATGGTGAGCGTCAGCCGGGACGGCTTGAGCCCCAGCGCCTCGCCCGTGTCGTCCGGCGGAGCCTCGGCGGGCCCGCCGTACGCCCCGTCACCGACCGGCCGCCCGGCCGTCATCCGCTCCGCGGCCCGCGTCCACTCCTTGAGCAGCGCGGCCAGCTCGGCCGGGTCCTTCGTCGTCACGTCGAACGCGGCGAAATGCAGCCTGTCCTGTACGGCGGTGGCGATCCCGGCCTGGTGCGCCCCGTGGAACGGCACCGCGGCCCCGCTCTCCGCGGCGGGCTCGCTGCCCCCGTCGGACCGCACCGCGGCGACCGCGCCGCCCGCCGCGACGGCGCCGAGCGCCAGCCCGGCACCGCCCCAGCCCAGCAGGGCGCGCCGGGAGGGGCTGACGTTCTCCGGCCCAGGGGTGCTCGGGGTGTCCTCGTTCATGGCGGGAGCCTCCTCGAACCCTCGGTTACTTCGTGACCGCGGCGGCCAGCTTGGACAGCGGCTCGGCGAGCGCGTTGACCGCGTCCGAGAGCTCCTTGCGGTCCGCCTTGCCGACCTTGTCGTACGAGGTGAACTCGTAGGAGTTCTTGTCCGCGCGGTACTTGTCCAACAGCGTGTTCAGCGCCGCGAACTGCTTGTCCAGCGAGGCGGTCAGCGCCGCGTCGTTCCTGGCGGCGATCGGCTTCAGCAGCTCGTACGACTTCTCCGCGCCCTCGACGTTCGCCTTGAAGTCGACGAGGTCGGTGTGGCTGTAGCGCTCCTCCTCACCGGTGACCTTGCCGGTGGCGACCTCGTCGAGGAGTTCCTTGGCGCCGTTGGCCATCGAGGTCGGGGTGATCTCGGCCTTGCCGACCCGGTTCTGCCAGTCGACCAGGTCCTTGTGGAGGACCGGGGCCAGCGCCTTCTCCTCGGCGCCCAGCTTCTTGTCCTGCCACAGCGCCTTCTCCAGGCGGTGCCAGCCGGTCCACTTCTGGCCGTCCTCCAGGCCGTCCTCGCGGACGTCGACCTTCGGGTCGATGTCACCGAACGACTCGGCGACCGGCTCGGTGCGCTCCCAGCCGATACGCGAGTCGGCGTACGCCTTCTTCGCGGCCTCGATGTCGCCCGCGGCCACCGCGTCCGTGAAGACCTTGACCTTCGGCAGCGTCTCGTCGGCCTGCGCCTGGACGTAGGTGCGGTATCCGGCGACGGCCTTGTCCATCTCCGGGCTGCGCTTGGCCGCGGCGCCGCCGGTGACCTCGATCTTCTGCCGGATGCCGTCGCCCTTCATACCGGGCTTGCAGGCGATCTCGTACGAACCGGCCTTCACCTCGGCGGTGATCTTCGCCTTGGTGCCGGGGCCGATGTTCTCCCGCTCGGTCACGATGCGGTCGTCCGGGAAGAGCACATAGACCTCGGTGACCTTGGACCCCTTGTTCTCCACGGCCAGTTCGACATGGCCGGCGGGGAGCTTCGTCTTCGAGACCTCGCAGGAGTCGTCCTTGGCGACGACCCGGACGGCGCCTTCCGCCTTGCCGTCGCTCTTCTCGGCGCAGCCCGTGACGGCGGTCAGAGCGGCCACGGTCGCGGCAGCGGTGACGACGGAGAAACGAACGGCTCGCATGCGGGCTCCACGGAGAGGAAGGAGAAGGGGAAGGGTCGGACAAAGTCGGGTGAGGCGGACCTAACTTAACCGAGCCTTACCTGACCGGTACCCCTCTGTGCAGTGATTCAGCTCTCACCCTTCACGAGGGAGAACGAGCCGGTCACGGGTGACCCTCGAACGACCCACGCGCAGGTCAAGGGATGGTCAAGAGGTCCGTTCCGGTACGACGAGGGGTACCCCGGTCCGCGGGTGCGGGAACACCTCCACCGGCTGCCGGTAGACCTCTCCGAGCAGCTCGCCCGTGAAGATCCCGGCCGGTGGACCGGTCACCGCGATCCGTCCCTCGTGCAGTACCGCGGCCCGGTCCGCGTACGCCGCGGCGAGCCCCAGGTCGTGCAGCACGACGACGACCGCGTCCCCCGCGGCGGCCCGCTCGCGGCAGATCCGCAGCACCAGTTCCTGGTGGCGCAGATCGAGCGCGGCGGTCGGCTCGTCGAGCAGCAGCAGCGGTGCCCGCTGGGCCAGCACCCGGGCCAGCGCGACCCGGGCCCGCTCACCGCCCGACAGCGCGGAGAACGGGCGGCCGGCGAACCCGGTGACCTCGGTGGCCGCCATCGCCGCCGCCACCGCCGCGTCGTCCTCGTCCTCCCGGTCCGTACCCGCCCAGGGGGCCCGCCCCATCCGTACGACGTCCTCGACCGGGAAGGGGAAGGACAGCACGGCGGACTGCGGCAGCACCGAGCGGCGCAGGGCCAGTTCGGGCGCCGACCACTCGGAGACCGGGCGGCCACCGACGCGGACCTCGCCGGTCCCGGCGGGCAGATCGGCGGCCAGGGCCGCCAGCAGCGTCGACTTGCCGGCGCCGTTCGGCCCGACGAGCGCCACCACCTCGCCCGCGTGGGCGGTCAGATCGATGGAGTCGAGCACCGGCCGCTGCCCCAGCCGGACGGAGAGACCGACGGCTTCGGCGACCGGCGAACCGGGGGCGACGGGGGCGGGCAGCCGACGGCCGCGTACCGCGAACGGATTTCTCGGCATCCTCATGCCCAACCACCTTGCTTACGACGGGTCCTGCGCAGCAGCCAGAAGAAGAACGGGCTGCCGAAGAGCGCGGTCAGCACACCGAGCGGCAGCTCGGCGGGGGCGGCCACGGTCCGGGCCGCGAGATCGCCCACCACCAGCACCAGCGCGCCGCCCAGCGCACTGCCCGGGACGAGGAAGCGATGCCCGGGGCCGTTCGCCATTCGCAGCAGATGCGGCACGAGCAGACCGACGAAGGAGATGATCCCGGCGACGGCGACTGCGGCGGCGGTCAGCAGCGCCACGACGAGGACCAGGACGACCCGCAGCCGCTCGACATCCACCCCCAGGTGCCGGGCGGGCCGTTCACCGAGCGCGAGCAGATCCAGTGTGCGGGCGTAGAACGGCGCGACGATCAGGCCGAGCGCCGCACACGGCAGTACGGCGAGCACCTTGGGCCAGGTGGCCTGGGCCAGTGAGCCGAGCTGCCAGAAGGTGATCTGGCTGACCTGCGCGTTGTCCGCGAAGAAGATGAACAGGCCGATCAGCGCGCCCGCGAAGGCGTTGACGGCGATCCCGGTGAGGATCAGCGTGACGACCTCGGTCCGGCCGCCGGAGCGCGACAGCGCGTACACGAGCAGGACGGTCACGAGCCCGGCGACGAACGCGCAGACGGTGATGGTCCAGTTGCCGAAGAAGCTGAGGCCCAGCGAGATCGAGGCGACCGCCCCGACCGCCGCGCCCGCGGAGATCCCGATCACTCCGGGCTCGGCGAGCGGGTTGCCGAACACGCCCTGCATCAGCGCGCCCGCGCAGCCGAGGGACGCGCCGACGAGCAGGGCGAGGACGACCCGGGGCAGCCGCACGTTCCACAGGACGCTCTCGCCGACCCGGTCCAGCGGGTGGCCGCCGAGCCCGATCCGGTGCTGGACGGAGGCGAGGACATCGTCGAGGGGAATGCTGTACGCGCCGAGTCCCGCAGAGAGCAGAGCACCGGCGAGCAGGGCGAGTGACAGCCCGACGGTGAGGGTGAACGCGTTGCCGCGCGTGGCCCCGGCACCGCCCTTCGGGGCCGGGGGAGCGGTCGGTGCCTCAGGTGCGGCCGGGGCCGGGGCCGGGGACGCGGCCGGGGCTCGGCGTGCGGCCGGGGCCGGGGCCGGGGACGCGGCCGGGGTGCCGTCCGCCGCGGTGGCTTCGGCGCGTTCTCCGTACGAGGTGGTCACTTGCCCTTCCCGCCCTTCGGGTGGAGCTGCTCCACGAGTTCGGCGAGCACCCGGTCCGTGCGTGGCCCGTAGTTCAGCAGGACGCCGTCGTCGATGGAGACGATCCGGCGGTCCATTCCGGCCGGGGTCTCGGCGACTCCGGGGATCTTCACCAGTCCGTCCACCCCGCCGACCGACGTGAGTCCCTTGCTCATCACCAGGATCGCGTCGGGCGCGGCCTCGGCGAGCGCCTCGCTGGTGATCGCGGTGAAGTCCTTCTCCAGCCCGGATGCCTTCCCGGCGTCGACGGCGCCCGCCGCCTCCAGCAGCGAACTCGCCCCCGACTCCCGGCCGCCCAGCAGATAGACGGAGGCCGATCCCCGCAGATAGAGGAACGCGACCCGGGGCTTGCTTCCGTCCTCGTGGGTGGGGACGGACTTCTGTACGGCGTCGATACGGGACTGGGTGCGTGTCCTCAGTTCGGTACCCGAGGAGGGCACACCCAGCGCGGCGGCCACGGTGTCGATACGGCGGCCGACATCGGCGAGTTCCTTGGCCGCGTCGACGACCACCAGCGGGACACCTGCGTCACGGATCTGACCGATCGCCTCGCTCGGGCCCGTCGTGGTGTCCGCGAGGACCACGGTGGGCTTCAGCGAGAGCACGCTCTCCGCCGAGACGTCATGGGCGCGGGTCACCACGGGCAGCTTCTCGGCCTGTTCGAACGTGGCGGTGATGTCGCGGGCCACCACCTGCTCGCCGAACCCGAGCGTGAAGACGATCTCGCTCAGCGAGCCGGTCAGCGGCACGATCCGGTCGGTGGAGGTGATGGTGACATCGGCACCGTCCGCCGACCGCACCGTCACCGGCATCCGCGGTGCGGGCGCGGTCCCGAGGGGCTCGACCCGGTCGACCGTCGCGGCAGGGGTGCCGGACCCGGCGGCCCCGGCGGCGGGGCCCGCCGTACCGCCGCAGCCGGTCAGGACCAGCGCGAGGACCACGACGGCGGTCAGGGCGGCGCCCACCCGGCCGGGAGCGTGTCCGCGAAGTCCCCTCGGGGCGTAGTCCTGCGAGAAGCGCACGGGGCACCGTCCTGTCGTTCCGCGGTGTGCCGCGGTGTGCGGTTGATGGTTCTTCATGAGGTTGTGCGAACTATGCGGTGGAAAGGGTTCCGGCATCGGCCGAACCTAGCTTAGGTTAGCCTTACCTCACTCGCTAGACCTCGGAGGGGTCCTCATGCTGTCGTCCCGATCTGCCCGCGCGCTCGCCGTCGCGCTTCTCGCGGTACTGCTGGGGGCGCTGCTTCCGGTCTCCGCCGCGCAAGCGGCGAGCCGCACGGTGCAGGGCGGCCGACTGGACTGGGGCATCAAGTCCTCCTTCCAGAGCTATGTCACCGGGCCCATCGCGGGCGGCAGTTGGAGCCTGACCGGCGGCGCCGCCACGGTCGGCGGGAGTCAGTTCCGCTTCCACTCCGC
Source organism: Streptomyces sp. TSRI0281 (assembly GCF_001905125.1). Taxonomy (GTDB): domain Bacteria; phylum Actinomycetota; class Actinomycetes; order Streptomycetales; family Streptomycetaceae; genus Streptomyces. Next base: position 285,727 of record NZ_LWLE01000033.1, read on the forward strand.
CACCGGCTCCTACGACCCGTCGAGCGGTGCCCTCAGCTCCGGCTTCTCGGGCGGGGTGCACTTCACCGGCCACAAGAAGGCCGACGGCGGCAACGAGCTCGACCTCACCATCAGCCGGCCCACCGTCAGGATCAGCGGGGGCGGCGGCACCGTCCTCGCCGACATGGTCAGCAAGGAGCGGGGGAGCGGCCGGGTCACCTCCGCCGCCCAGGTCCCGCTCGCCACACTCGGGCTCTCCGGGATCGACATGACGGGCGGCTCCACCCCCATCGCCCTCAACAACGTCCCGGCGACGCTGACTTCGCAGGGTGCCAAGGCGTTCGCCGGTTACTACACGGCCGGTACGCCCCTCGACCCGATCAGCCTCTCCGTCGACACGACCGGTCCCGCCGCGAAGCAGGACGGCCCGAAGTCCTCCACGTCACCGTCCCCGAAGAAGCCGGCCGACAAGAGGGAGAAGGCGGGCCGCTTCGAGGACGCCGCCGTCGACTGGGGCGTACGCCGTACCTTCCGCGAGTACGTCACCGGGGACATCGGCCAGGGGAAGTGGTCCCTGGCCGACGGTGCCCGGGACGGCGGGGCGTTGTTCCGCTTCCCGGCGGGCAAGGGCACGTACGACGCGAAGAAGCAGACCCTGGACGCCGGGTTCACGGGCAGCGTCCGCTTCACCGGCGCCCATGAACTCGACCTGAAGCTGGCCGGGATCGCCGTCGAGGTGGCCTCGGGCAAGGGCACGCTCTCGGCGGATGTCACGAGCGCGGGCACCACCCGCGAGGACGTCCCCCTGATCACCTTCACCGCCGAGGACTTCGCGCCGAAGAACGGACTGGCCGCCCTCACCGAGGCGCCCGCGACCCTCACCGCGGACGGTGCCGAGGCGTTCGGCGGCATGTACAAGGCGGGTACCGCGATGGACCCGGTGTCGCTCGCCGTCGCCGTCGACGAGAAGGCGCAGCTGCCCGCCCTGCCCGACCTGGGCAGCGGGGCGAAGCCCTCCGCCGGGCCCGCGAAGAAGGCCGCGGCCTCCACCGCGCCGGTGGCAGCCGCATCGGACCCGGGCACGGGGACCGGAACGTATCTCGCCATCGGCGGCGGCGTGGTGCTCGTCGCGGCGGCCGGTGTGCTGTACGCGGTCGGCCGCCGTCGATCCCGCCGGGCGGCTTAGCCCCGCATATTCCCTGGCCCCGCCCCCTCCTCCTCGGCCCCCGCCCCCGCCCCCTCCTCCTCGGCCCCGCGGCTTTCACGGTCCCGCCGCCCCCGCGGCTCGCCCAGCCCCCATAGCTCTCACCGTCCCGTAGCTCCGAGGTCCGTAGCTCCGTAGGGCCTCCATGGCCTCTTGGGCCCACAGGCCACCCCCGTCCCCCCTTTCCCTCCCCTCTCTCCCCTTTCTTCCTCCCCTCTCCCCGTTCTCTCCCGCACCCCCCTTCCTGACCAAGGAGACCCACCGCCATGGCAGCCACCCGCCGCCCCATAGCCCTCGCCGCCGCCGTCGCCACGGCAGCCGCCCTGGGCGCGACCTTCGCCCTCCCCGCGCTCGCCGCCGACAGCACCGTGGCCAAGGACGGGGCCGCCGCAGCCGCGGCCCCGGCCATGGAACTGAAGGACGGCACGCTGGACTGGGGCTTCAAGGAGTCCTTCCGCAAGTACCTCGCCTCCCCGTTCTCGGGCGGCAGGATCACGGTCACGGGCGGCGCCGAGCAGGCCGCGGGCAATGGTGTGTTCACCTTTGTCAACGGCAAGGGCACCTACGACATGACCACCCACGGCACGGACACGGCCTTCGAGGGCGGGGTCAACTTCTACGCCCACAACGGAGTCCTGGACATCACGCTCTCGGACGTGAAGCTCTCCACGGCCGGCAAGGGCGGCGCGATCACCGCCGATGTGAAGACCCCCGAGGGCACCAAGAACGACGTCGCGGTCGCCGCCCTGGACCTGTCGGCCGTACGGCCGGGGCAGGGTGCGGGCGGTGCGATGGTCTTCAAGGACATCCCGGCCACGCTGACGAAGGCGGGCTCCGAGGCGTTCAACGGCCAGTACAAGGAGGGCGACGCCCTCGACCCGGCCACGCTCACCGTGAAGGCGGTCACCGCGCCGCCGACCGAGAAGCCCACCGAGAAGCCGACCGAAAAGCCCACCGAGAAGCCCACGGAGAAGCCGACCGAGAAGCCGACCACGTCCCCGACCGGGAAGCCGACGACGAATCCGTCCCCCTCGGCCACCCGGCCGGCCGCCGACCCGGGCGCGGTCCTCGACGGAACCCTGAACTGGGGCGTCAAGAAGTCCTTCCGTACGTACGTCACCGGCCCGATCGCGCACGGCAAGGTCGAGACGAGCGGCGGCGCCACCGCCTCCGGCGACGGGTACCGCTTCGGCGGTGCCACCGGACGCTTCGACGCCGGCAAGAAGACGCTCAACGCCGAGTTCGACGGCAAGGTCCGCTTCCTGGGCCACAAGGAGGGCGACGCCTACACGCTCGACCTCTCGCTCACCAACCTGGAGATCCGGGCGAACGGGACCTCCGGCAAGCTGATCGCCGATGTCTCGACCAAGGACCGGGAGACCAAGAAGGTCACTCGGTACACCGATCTGTCCCTCGCCGACCTGAAGCTGCCCGCCGGTGCCCTCACCGCGAAGGACGGCGTCGTGAACCTCTCGGGCGTCCCGGCGACCCTCACCGCCGACGGCACCAAGGCATTCGGCGGCATGTACACCAAGGGCGAGCAGCTCGACGCCCTGACCGTCGCGGTCGCCCTCGACAAGAACGCCCAACTGCCGGGCGGCTCGGGCGGCTCGGGCACCGCCGGTGGTACGGGCTCCTCCACCGCCGGTGGCTCCACCACCGGCGGCACGGTCGGTGGCGGTGGCACGGTGGGCGGCGCGGGAGCGCTGGCCTCCACCGGCTCCGACATCCCGACCGGCGACCTGTTCGCCGCCGCGGGCGTCGTCGTGGCGGCCGGTGCCGGAGTCGTGGTCGCGTCGCGCCGCCGCCGTACCGTCTGATCCGTCACGCACACCTCCGCGCCCCGTCAGGGCCGTACCGGCAACACGTCGCCGGTACGGCCCCCGCGGCGTCGCGGGCGCCCGCCCGGTGCTTGAATGCGCACGTGAGCGACATCGACGTACCCGCGGGCATCGACGTACTACGGGTGTTCTGCGGCCCGGACGGCAGGCACGGCAACGCCCTCGGCGTCGTACGGGACGGGAGCGGTCATCCCGACGAGGCGTCCCGGCAGGAACTGGCCCGGCGGCTCGGCTTCAGCGAGACCGTGTTCGTCGACGATCCGGAGCGCGGGCGCGTCGACATCTACACGCCGGGGCTGCGGTTGCCGTTCGCCGGGCACCCGCTGGTCGGCACCGCCTGGCTGCTGGACCTGGAGGTCCTGGAGCTGGCGGTGGGGGATGTGTTCGCCCGGCAGGACGGTGAGTTCACCTGGATCACCGCCCGCCCGGAATGGGCGCCGCCGCGCATCCTGGAGCGGTACGGATCCGCCGCCGAGGTCGAGGCGCTGACCGGACCGCCGCCCGGCGAGGGCTGGGTCTACGTATGGGCCTGGGAGGACGAGGCGGCGGGCCGGGTCCGGGCGAGGGCGTTCCCGCGCCGCGGCGACGGGATCGTGGAGGACGAGGCGACCGGGGCGGCGGCCCTGCTGCTCAGCGCGCGGCTCGGCCGGGCGCTGAACATCAGACAAGGACGCGGCTCCCAGATCCTCACAGCACCCGCGCCGGACGGCACGGTGGAGATCGGGGGCCGCGTCCTGCTGGTCGTCCGCGGCTGAGCCACGGGTCCTGCGCTGCTTCCGGGCGCCGCGTTCCGGGCGCCGCTTCTCCCGGCGCCGGGTACGCGAAGCGCCGGGTGCTACGCGCTGAGCGGGAAGACCTTGCCCAGCTCCTGGAACACCGCGGTGTTCAGCGCGAAGGCGCGCTTGCACTCGTCGATGATGCGCTGCTTCTCCAGGTCGTCCGCGTTCACCGCGTCCAGCATCTCCCGGTAACCCCGCTTGAACGCGGCCGGGTTGGAGATCTCCTCGAAGACGTAGAACCGCACGCCGTCGCCCTTGCGCGCGAAGCCCCAGGTCCTCTCCGCCGTGTCCCGGATGATCTGGCCGCCCGAGAGGTCGCCCAGGTACCGGGTGTAGTGGTGCGCGATGTAGCCCGCGGGCCAGGTGCGTGCGCACTCGGCGACCCGGTCGGCATAGGCGGCGGTGGCCGGCAGCGGCTCCAGGCCCTCGCGCCAGCCGGGGCCCGCCAGATGTGCCAGATCCCGCTCCAGCTCCGCACTGCGCATCAGCTCGGTCTGTATGAACGGGCCGGCGACCGGGTCGGCGCGGAGCGCCTCCGCGCCCTCCTCCAGTGCGCGGTACACGAACCACAGCTGCTCGGTGTAGCGCGTGTACGCGTCCACTCCGAGCCGTCCGCCGAGCATGTCGCTCATGAAGGTCGAGGTCTCCGCCTCGACATGCTGCTCGTGCGACGCGGTGCGGATGAGCGTCGAGAAGGGGGTGGCGGTGGCGGTTGCGTCCAAGGCGGGCCTCCGGGGACCGAGGGGACGGGAAGTCCGATGAGAGACGGAAATACCGGCGGTCGCCGCCGCAACGGGTGCGGGCAGCGCCTGCCGATACGCCGATCCTCCTACTTAGGTTTACCTAAGTCAACTGGTTCCCGACTGCCTGTCGGTAAAAACCGTACCCCCGGAACGAACCGGACGGGACGTTACGGAAGGGTAAGAATCTCCGCCCCGGTCTCCGTCACGACCAGCGTGTGCTCGAACTGCGCGGTCCGCTTGCGGTCCTTGGTCACCACGGTCCAGCCGTCGTCCCACAGGTCGTACTCATGGGATCCCAGCGTCAGCATCGGCTCGATCGTGAACGTCATCCCGGGCTGCATGACCGTGGTCGCGTGCGGGCTGTCGTAGTGCGGCACGATCAGACCGGAGTGGAACGAGGAATTGATCCCGTGCCCCGTGAAGTCCCGCACCACCCCGTACCCGAACCGCTTCGCGTACGACTCGATGACCCGCCCGATCACATTGATCTGACGCCCCGGGCGGACCGCCTTGATCGCACGGTTCAGCGACTCCCGGGTGCGCTCCACGAGCAGCCGGGACTCCTCGTCCACGTCACCGCAGAGATAGGTGGCGTTGTTGTCGCCGTGCACTCCGTTGATGTACGCGGTGACGTCCAGGTTCACGATGTCGCCGTCGCGCAGCACCGTGGAGTCGGGGATGCCGTGACAGATGACCTCGTTGAGCGAGGAGCAGAGCGACTTCGGGAAGCCGCGGTAACCGAGCGTCGACGGGTACGCGCCGTGGTCGACCATGAACTCATGGGCGACGCGGTCGAGTTCGTCCGTGGTCACGCCGGGAGCGATGTGCTTGGCGGCCTCCTCCATCGCCTGCGCGGCGATGCGTCCCGCGATCCGCATCCGCTCCACGGTGTCGGCGTCCTGGATCTCCGGGCCGGTGTACGGCGCAGGAGCCGGCTTGCCCACGTATTCGGGGCGCCGGATGTTTCCGGGTACGGAACGGACGGGAGAGAGCTCCCCTGGTACAAGCAGCGACTGGCCAGACATGCCAGCGAGTCTAACCAGCGTCCTTGGGGCAGCATGGCATCGAGGAAAGGAGCCGCTGATGGCCCTGTTCAAGAAGCGCACCGTCGGCAAACCGGGCGAGTGGTACTACTGCCTGGTGCACAAGAAGGTCGAGGAAGGCCCCGAATGCCCGGCGAAGGACCGGTTCGGCCCCTACACCTCCCGTGAGGAGGCACAGCGCGCGATGGACACGGCACAGGAGCGGAACCTGGAGTGGGAGACCGACCCCAAGTGGCACGACCGCACGGGCGGCCCCTCGGACCCGCCGAACTGATCCGCTCCGGCCCCGGGGCAGCCCCCGGGGCGGGCGGGCCCGCCCCGGTCACGACGCCACGCCCGCCGCCCGCCTCCGTATCGCGTCCTCGTCCGTCTCGGAGTCGTACTTGATCAGCTTCGGCAGCAACGCCGCCAGCAGCGCGACCGAGGCGACGCAGGCCACCCCGCCCGTCCAGATGGCCGAGCGCGTCCCGGTCCAGCCGGCCATCGCCCCGGCCCTGACCTGGCCGAGCTGCGGGCCGACGCTGTACGAGAGCACCTCGATGCCCGCGAGCCGTCCGCGCAGCTCCTCCGGGACGGTCTGGTTCCAGATCGTGGCGCGGCCCAGTCCGCTCAGCATGTCGCCCGCGCCCGCCACCCCCAGGCAGACCAGCACCAGCCAGATGTTGCTGAACCAGCCCGCCGCCGCGATGGCGAGCCCCCACGCCGCGGCACCGAACACCACGAACAGCCCGTGCCTGCGCACCCGTGAGGTCCAGCCGCTGGTCAGCCCCAGTACCAGCGAGCCGACCGACCCCGCCGCGTACATCAGGCCCAGCGACCACTCCGCGTCCAGCTCGTCCGCCAGGAACGGGAAGATCGTGTTCGGGAAGGCGAAGAGCATCGCCGCGAGGTCGATCGCGTACGTCCCCAGCAGTACCGGCCGGCTCCAGGCGTACCGCGCCCCCTCCGCGATCCCGCGCAGCGACGGCTTTCGCGCGTCGTGGGCGGGCGGCGCCGGTGCCAGGCGCAGACAGAGCAGGACGGAGACGGTGAACGTGACGACCGTGACCACGTACGCCGTGGCGTGCCCGGCGTAGGCCACCACCAGGCCCGCCAGCGCGGGACCGGCGATGGCGCCGACCTGCCAGCGCAGCGAGTTCAGCGCGGCGGCGGCGGTCTGCTGGTGGTGCGGCACGATCCGGGCCATCAGGGAGTCCAGCGCGGGCCGTTGGAGCCCGGCCAGCGCGGAGACCCCGCCGGCCACCACGTACAGCGGCCAGAGCAGCGGGTCCGGCAGCAGGGCGTTCACCAGGAGGATGCCGGCGAGCACCCCGAGCCCCGCCTCGGTGAGCAGGATGACCTTGCGCCGGTCCACGGCGTCGGCGAGCGCCCCGCCGTACAGGCCGAAGACGACCAGGGGAACGAGTTCCACCGCGCCCATCGCCCCGACCGCCAGCGGCGACCCGGTCATCTCCTTGATCTGGAGCGGCAGCGCGATCAGGGCCATGAAGCTGCCGAAGAACGTGATCAGACCCTGGACCCACAGCAGCCGGAAATCGGCCGAGGAACGCCAGGGCGAGAGGTCGGGCAGCAGCGCCAGGAGCCTGGCCCGGAGCGAGGAGGCGGGGGCGGCGGCGGAGTGGTCCGGAGCGTCCGGGGTGTGCGGGCCGCCAGGGGCATCCGCGGCGGCGGGGGCATCCGAGGAGTCCGGGGCGTCCGAAGCGTTCGGGCCGGGGGGATCGTGCGGGGCGTCCGAAGCGTCCGGGCCGGGAGGATCGTGCGGGTCGGCCGGGGCGTCCGCGTCGGCCGGGGGAGTAGCAGGAGTCACAGAGGGTCATGCTCGGCCCTTTGGAGGCTCTGCGCAAACCGGTTTACCAGCGGGGCGGTGGCGGCTGCGTCAGCTGGTCGGCCAGCCGGGAGAGCCGGTCCCGGAAGGTCCGGCGACCGTGCGGCGCGGGCCGGCCGTTCTCCCCGGCGGCCGCGCTCACCAGGTGCTGCACGGTGTCGAGGTCGACATCGTCACCGCCCCGGACCACGAGCGCCTCATGGGCCAGGCCCCCCACCTCCGGGTCCCCGCCGTCCAGCGTGAGCACCGTCGCCCCGGCCCGCCGTGCGTCGTGGACCCGCTCCAGCAGCCCGCCGTCCGGCCGCTGCGGCGCCACCATCAGCAGGGTCTCGCCCCGCCCGGCCGCCTCGATCCGGCCGAGGCCCACCGCCAGATGCGCGGGATCGCCCGGCTCCACCCGGTGGCGTACGAGCGTGGGCCGCAGCTCCGGCAGCCCCGACCAGGCGGACTCGTCGACCAGATGCGCCGCCAGATGCCACGGCTCGTACACCTCGGTCCCCACCAGCAGCAGTCCGCCGCCCTGCGGCACGACGGACGAGCGCAGCGCCCCCGCGAACCGCCGGGTCGCCCCGGGCCACTCGGTCCCGGCGAGTACGTCACGGAGCAGGGCGACACGTACGGCATCCATGGCCCGGCATCATGCCCCAAGTCCGGCCGAACCGCCGCCGGTTGGCGCCGCTCCACCCGAAAGGGGCAGGGCGGGAGCGAGGGGGCCGTGTGTCCGCCGACGAGGGGTTCCCCGTACTACCTGGCAGTAGGGTCGCCCTCATGACTACCCATGACAGCGGCAGCGCCCCCAAGCCCCCCGCCAAGGACCCCTGGGACCTGCCCGACGTATCCGCACTCACGGTCGGTGTGCTCGGCGGGACCGGTCCGCAGGGCCGCGGCCTCGCCTACCGCCTCGCCCGCGCCGGGCAGCGGGTGACCATCGGCTCGCGCGACGCCGGACGGGCCGCCGCGGCCGCCGCCGAGCTGGGATTCGGCGTCGAGGGCGCGGACAACGCCGACTGCGCGCGGCGCAGCGACATCGTGATCGTCGCGGTTCCGTGGGACGGCCACGCCAAGACGCTGGAATCGCTGCGCGAGGAGCTCACGGGCAAGCTCGTGATCGACTGCGTCAATCCGCTCGGCTTCGACAAGAAGGGCGCCTACGCCCTGAAGCCGGAGGAGGGCAGCGCCGCCGAGCAGGCCGCGGCCCTGCTGCCGGACTCCCGGGTCACGGCCGCCTTCCACCACCTCTCCGCCGTCCTGCTCCAGGACGAGGCGATCGAGGAGATCGACACCGATGTGCTGGTGCTCGGCGAGGCGCGCGCCGACACCGACATCGTGCAGGCGCTCGCGGGCCGCATCCCCGGAATGCGCGGCATCTTCGCGGGCCGGCTGCGCAACGCCCACCAGGTCGAGTCGCTGGTGGCCAACCTGATCTCGGTCAACCGCCGCTACAAGGCACACGCGGGACTGCGCGCCACCGACGTCTGAGCCGGACCGCGCCGAGGGCGGAACGGGGCATGAGGGACACTGGACGGGACCGCGCACCATCCCGGACACAGGAGCCACTCCCCATGCCCCGCCTCGCCATCTACGCCCTCGTCGTCTGCGTTCTCGCCGTCGTCGCAGCCGTGGTCTCCTTCGCCCAGGGCAATCTGCTCGGGATCCTTTGGGTACTGGTGGCCGGGCTCTCGTCGAACATGACGTGGTTCTACGTGCGCAAGCACCGGATGCGGGCGGCGGACGCGGCCTGAGGGCCGGGGCCGGCGGCCCCTATCCCGCGACCGCGCAGCGCGGGTCCTGCTCGTCCCAGAACTCCTGCCAGAAGCGGTACGTGTCGAGCCCGCAGTGTGTCGAGATCTCGCTGACGCCCAGGCTCCGCAGCAGCGCGTCGATCGCGTCGAAGAACGCGATGTTCACCTCGGGGATCCACAGGATGCCGAACACGGCGATCAGCCCGAACGGTGCGATCGGCTCGACCTGGCGGCGAATCCGGTACGAGAGCCAGGGCTCGATCACGCCGTAGCCGTCCAGCCCCGGAATCGGGACCGAGTTCAGGATCGCCGCGGTGACCTGGAGCATCGCGAGGAACGCCAGCGCGTACTGGAAGGCGGGCGGAACACCGTCCAGGGCGTCCAGCCAGAACGGCGCCGTGCAGACGACGGCGAACAGCAGGTTCGTCAGGGGGCCCGCCGCGGAGATCAGACTGTGCTTCCAGCGGCCGCTGATACGGCCCCGCTCGATATAGACCGCGCCACCGGGCAGCCCGATCCCGCCCATGATCACGAAGAGCACCGGCAGCACGATGCTCAGCAGGGCATGGGTGTACGTGAGCGGGTTCAGGGTCAGATAGCCCTTGTCCGCGACCGAGAGGTCCCCGCTGTGCAGCGCGGTGCGGGCGTGCGCGTACTCGTGCAGACAGAGCGAGACGATCCAGGCCCCGGTGACGAAGAGGAAGACCGCGAAACCGGTCTGCTCGGCGAAGTCCGTCCACACCGCCCAGCCCGAGACCGCGGTGACGGCGACGATCCCGAGGAAGACCGGGCTGATCCTCCGGTCGCTGCGCTTGGCTGCGGTGGTCATCGGCACACAACTCCTGGTGACTGGGCGAGGGCCTTCGACAGTACGGGCGTTGAGGGCAGTAGGGGCGGTACGACCGGAACATCGTGAGCCGGGGCGGTAGTTCCCCCTACGCGCACGGGCGGTGGGTGCCGGGTGACCGGGCGCGGGTGCCGTGCGCGGTGCGGGGTGACCGGGCGCGGTGTGGTGCGGTGCGCGGTCACCGGGCGTGGCGCGGTGCGGTGCCGGGTGACCGGGCGCGGCGCGGTGCGGGGTCACCTGGCGCGGTGCGGGATCGCCGGACGCCGGACCGGCCGGGCTCAGAACCCCCACCCCGGACCCGGCGGCGGACCGGGCGTGGACCCGCTCCGCGGCGCCCGGCGACGCGCGGTGCCGGGCGGCGTGCTCTTCGAGGGGTCCGTCGCGGACAATGGGCCCGTGCGCTACTGCATCCTCGGCACCACCCGGGCACTCCGCGACGACGGCACGGCCGTCGCCCTCGGCGGGGCGCGGCTGCGCGCCCTGCTCACCGTTCTCGCGCTGCGCCCCGGCCGTCCGGTCCCGGCCGGGGTGCTCGTCGACGAGGTGTGGGACGGCGATCCGCCCGTCGACGCGGCGGGCGCCCTCCAGGCGCTCGTGGGCCGGCTGCGGCGCGCGCTCGGCCGGGCCGCCGTCGCGTCGGCGGACGGCGGATACCGGCTCACCGCCGAGCCGGACGCCGTGGACCTGCACCGTTTCGAGCGGCTCGCGGGGGAGGGGACCCGGGCCCTGGAGCAGGGGGACGCCGCCGGGGCCGCCGCGCTGCTGGACGAGGCCCTCGCCCTGTGGCGCGGACCGGCCCTCGCCGATCTGCCGGACCGGGCCGCCGCCGCGTCCCGCTGGGAGGCCCGCAGGCTCGATGCCCGGCGGACCGGGTTCGCCGCGGCCCTCGCCCTGGGCCGGGCGGACGAGGCCCTGCCCGAACTGGCCGCGCTCTGCGACGCCCACCCGCTCGACGAACCGCTCCAGGCGCTGCGGATCAGGGCCCTGCGCGACGCGGGCCGCACGGCGCAGGCGCTGGCGGCGTACGAGGGGACGCGCTCCATACTCGTGGACCGGCTCGGCACCGACCCCGGGCCCGCACTGCGCGCCCTGTACGACGAACTGCTGCACCAGACAGCGCCGGCCGCACCACCGGCACACCCGGCCGCATCACCGGCCCACCCGGAGATCCCGGCCCACCCGGCTCCACGGAAGCACTCCGCACCCCCCTCCCCGCCCCCGCCGCCCCCGGCCGGGAATCTGCGGGCCAGGCTCACCAGCTTCGTCGGCCGGGAGACGGACATCGCCGCCCTGCGCGAGGACCTCACCCGCAGCCGGCTGATCACGCTGCTCGGCCCCGGCGGCGCGGGCAAGACCCGGCTCTCCCAGGAGGCGGCGGAGACGGTCGCCGCCGCGTGGCCGGACGGCGTCTGGATGGCGGAACTGGCCCCCGTCGACGACCCGGACGCCGTACCCGAGGCCGTACTGACCGCGCTCGGTGCCCGCGAGACCGTGCTGCGCGGCGCCGGTGCGGAGGAGTTGCGGGCCGCCGAGCGCGGTGCCGGGGACCCGCTCGTACGCCTCACCGAGCACTGTTCCCGGCGGCGCATGCTGCTGCTCCTCGACAACTGCGAACACGTCATCGAGGCCGCCGCCGCGCTCACCGACCACCTCCTCTCCCACTGCCCGCAGCTCACCGTGCTGGCGACCAGCCGCGAACCCCTCGGCGTACCGGGCGAGTTCGTCCGCCCCGTCGACCCGCTGCCGGACCCGATGGCGCTGCGGCTGCTCGCCGACCGGGGGAACGCCGCCAGCCCCGGTTTCCGGATCGACGCGGACGAGGAGACCGCGGCGGCCGCAGCGGAGATCTGCCACCGGCTCGACGGGCTGCCGCTCGCCATCGAACTGGCCGCGGCCCGGCTGCGGATGCTCAGCCCGCGCCAGATCGCCGACCGGCTGGACGACCGCTTCCGGCTGCTGACCAACGGCAGCCGTACCGTGCTGCCGCGCCAGCAGACCCTGCGCGCCGTCGTCGACTGGTCGTGGGACCTGCTGGACCGTGCCGAGCGCGCCGTGCTGCGCCGGCTGTCGGTGTTCGCGGGCGGCTGTGCGCTCGCCGCGGCCGAGGAGGTCTGCGCCCTGCCCGCCGGACACGGCGCCGCAGCGGACCTCGCGGGGGAGGACGGGGCCTTCGGCCTGGTCGACTCGCGGGACGTCGCCGCGCTCCTGGGCTCCCTCGTCGACAAGTCCCTCGTCGTCGCGGCTCCCGGCGGCGACGGTGAGATGCGCTACCGGCTCCTGGAGACCGTCGGCGAGTACGCCTCCGAGCGCCTCGACGAGGCGGCCGAGCGCACCGCCGTCGAGGGACGCCACCTGGTGCACTTCCGGGAGCTCGCCCGGACCACCGCACCGGAACTCCGCGGTGGCGGACAGCGGGCCGCCATCGAACGCCTGCAGCGCGAGTACGAGAACCTGCGCGTCGCGCTGCGCCGTGCGGTGGCCGCCCGGGACGAGCACGAGGCGCTCTGCCTCGTGCTCTCGCTGGCCTGGTACTGGCTGATGCGCGATCTGCGCACCGAGGCCCGCCACTGGGCCGACGCGGTCGCCGCCCTGGGCCCCGACCCGTTCGCCCCGCCGGGCACCCCGGCCCCCTCGCTCCGGCGGCAGGCCATCGACTCGCCGCCGCCGATGGAGCCCGAGCTGCTCCAGGAGGCGCGGCGGGGGGTCGCCCTGGTCCAACTGGCCACCATGGACCACGCGATGGACCTGTGGATGAAGGGGGACAACCAGGAGCGGCTGCGGGTGATCACGCAGACCTACCGGGCGGGCCAGCCGCAGACCTGCCGTACCCCGGGCCATCTCTGGATGTACGCCGTCATGCTGACCGGCGACGCCGATCAGCTGCACGAGGTGCTGGACGAGACCGTCCGGGCCTGCCGGGAGTTCGGCTTCGCATGGGAGCTGGCCGCCGCGCTCCAGAACCGCGCCAACTTCCTGGCCAACCACGCCGAATCGTCCGGCCGGGCGCGGGCGGACGCCGAGGAGAGCCTGGAGATCTTCGTCCGGCTCGACGATGCGTGGGGCGCCGCCGAGGCGCTCTCCTCCCGGGGCGAGGCCCATGAGCGGGCCGGGCACTTCGCCGCTGCCGCCGAGGACTTCCTGGCCGCTGTCGGCTACGCGGAACAACTGGGCGCCCAGGCCCAGGTCGGGCTGTTGCGGGCCCGGTACGCGGGCATCCTCACCGAGACCGGCCGGGGCGAGGAGGCGGAGGCCATCCTGCGCGAAGTGATCGACGGGGGACGGTATTCGGGGAGCGACGCGACCCCGGCCGCCCGGATGCATCTGGGCCTGTGGCTGGGCCAGGCCGGCCGTATCGACGAGGCCAGGGAGCAGCTGGCCCGGCTGGACGAAGAGTTCGATTCGGAGACGGTGGCGATCTTCGGCGGTTTCGTGCTCGGGGTGCTGGCCTGGCTGGACAACCTCGAAGGCGACCACGCCACGGCGTTGCGGCGGGCCCTGAAGGCCCTGGAGCGGTCGCAGGACCGGCTGTCGCTGATGGTGGCGCCGCAGATGGCCTCCGTCCATCTGATCGCGGTGGCCTGGGCGCTCGGCGGGATCGGTGGCGAGCGGGGCGGCAGGGACGCGGCGCGGGTGCTCGGTCTGCAGGCGGCGAGGCGGCCCGAGGGGCATGTGCCGACGACGACGGAGCGGCGGAATCTGGCCCGCGCCGAGGAGATCGCCCGCGCCGTGCTCGGCGACGCCGCCTATGCGCGGGCGTACGCCGAGGGCGGCGGCCTCACGCTGGACGAGGTCACCGCCCTGGCGGGCATGTACCTGTAGCGGCTGCCCGGTGGCGTCACGCCCGGTGGCGCGGTTGTCCGGTGGTGTCACGCCCGGTGGCGCGGCTTCCCGGGTGTGGCCCGCCCGGTGGGGCGGAGGCCGGAGCGGGCGCAGGGCCGGGTCGCTGCCGGGGGACGCCGCGGGATCAGGTCTTCTTGCGGAACTTGGACACCGCGAGGGGGGCCGTCACCAGCGTGATCACCGTCGCCCAGCCCAGCGTCACCCACACCGAGTGGGCGACGGGCCCGCCCATCATCAGACCGCGTGCGGCGTCCGCAAGGTTGGACAGCGGGTTGTATTCGGTGAACGTCTGGAGCCAGCCGGGCATGGTCTGTGTCGGGGCGAAGATCGAGGAGCCGAACTGGAGGGGCATCAGCACGAGCATCCCCGTTCCCTGCACCGCCTGGGTCGTCTTCATGGACAGTCCGAGCAGGATGAAGATCCACATGATGGCGGCGCCGAACACCGCCGACAGGGCGATCGCCTCGATCAGCCCGAGCACCGACGTCCTGAGCTCCATGCCGAGCGCGAAGCCCATGGCCAGCAGGATGAAGGTGGCGACCATCATCCGGCCGAGCTCGACCACGATCTTCGCGATGAGGACCGAGGAGCGGGCGATCGGCATCGTCCGGAACCGGTCCATGACGCCCTTGCGGAAGTCGTCGTTGACACCGGAGCCGACCGCGGAGGCGATGTTCATGCCCATCATCGCCATCAGGCCGGGGATCAGGTAGTTCAGGTAGTCCTGCCGGTCGCCGCCCAGGCTGCCGCCGACCGAGCCGCCGAAGACGTACACGAAGAGCAGTGTGAAGATGATGGGCATCAGGACCGCGTCGAACATCGACTCGGGGTCCTTCTTGATCTGGAGCAGATTGCGCCGCACCAGGGCCCCGATGTGCCGCAGATTGGCCCGCAGTCCGATCCGGCCCTCGCCGGGAAGCGCCTTCGGCGGTACGGATCCGGTGGGCGTGGGCGTCAGAGTCGCCGTGCTCATGCCGCGACCTCCTCGGGGATCGTGTCGGTCACGGACGGGGACTTCTCACCGGTGATGGCGAGGAACACCTCGTCCAGGCTGGGCAGTGCGGTGGCGACATGGGCGAGGGAGAACCCCCGGGTGCCCAGCAGCCCTATGACGGCGGTGAGCTGCTCGTCGCTGAGGATCGGCACGAGCAGCAGCCCCTCGTCCGGTACGGCCTGTGCGCCCGCGATCCCGTCGAGTCCGGCCTCCCTGAGCGCCTGGGCCATCGCGGCCAGCTGCGCCGGGTCCGAGGGCCGGATCTGGAGGGTGCGGCCGCCGACCTTCGCCTTGAGCTCGTCCACCCCGCCGCTCGCGATGATCTTCCCCTGGTCGATGACCGTCAGCTCGTCGGCGAGCTGTTCGGCCTCCTCCATGTACTGGGTGGTGAGCAGCACGGTCGCCCCCTCCGCGACCATCCGCTGCACCTCGTCCCAGACCTCGTTACGGGTACGGGGGTCGAGCCCCGTCGTCGGCTCGTCCAGATACAGGACGGCCGGGCTGCCGATCATGGAGGCGGCCAGGTCGAGCCGGCGCCGCATACCGCCGGAGTACTCCATCGCCGGGCGCCGGGCGGCGGCGGTGAGCGAGAACCGCTCCAGGAGTTCGTCGGCGCGGGACCGGGCCCGCTTGCGGGACAGGTCGAGCAGGCGCCCGACCATGTAGAGGTTCTCCCAGCCGGAGAGCTTCTCGTCGACCGAGGCGTACTGGCCGGTCAGGCCGATGGTCCGGCGCAGTTGCCGGGGCTGCTTCACCACGTCGTACCCCGCGACGACGGCGTGTCCCGCGTCGGGGAGGATCAGGGTGGACAGGCAGCGTACGAGCGTGGTCTTGCCCGCGCCGTTGGGGCCGAGCACACCGAGCACGGTGCCCTGGCTCACATCGAGGTCCACGCCGTCCAGCGCTTTGGTCGAGCCGTAGTGCTTGACCAGTCCCCGCACCTCGACGGCGTTCGTGCCGTGCCCGGGGTTCTTGTCGGTTCGTGTCATGTCCTCATGGGACCAACCGCCACCGACAGCCCGCCGACATTCCACCGACAGACGGGCGACAGCCCGCCGATGGGGGATGTCGGCGGGCTGTCGGTGATGCGGGAAATGGTCCGCGGTGGGTCTAGTGGAACGCGTGCTCGGGAGCCGGGAACGAGCCGCCCACGACCTCGTCGGCGAACTCCTTCGCCGCGTCGCCGAGCACCTGGCGCAGGTTGGCGTACTGCTTGGTGAAGCGCGGCACCTTGCCGCCGGTCAGGCCGACCATGTCGGTGTAGACCAGCACCTGGGCGTCCGTGTCGGGTCCGGCGCCGATGCCGACGGTCGGGATGTGCAGGGTGCGGGTGACCTCGGCGGCCAGCTCGGCCGGTACGAGCTCCAGGACGACGGCGAACGCGCCCGCGTCCTGCACCGCCTTCGCGTCGCGCAGCAGTTGCTGGGCGGCCTCCTCGCCGCGGCCCTGTACCCGGTAGCCCATCGAGTTGACGGACTGCGGGGTGAGGCCGATGTGGGCCATCACCGGGATGCCGGCCTCGACCAGCAGCCGGATCTGCTCGTGGGAGCGTTCGCCGCCCTCCAGCTTCACCGCGCCGACCCCGGACTCCTTGACCAGCCGGGTGGCGTTGCGCAGGGCCTGGACGGGCCCCTCCTGGTACGACCCGAAGGGCAGGTCGGCGACGATGAGGGCGCGCGTGGTGCCCCGGACGACGGCGGCGGACAGCATGGCGATCTCGTCCATCGTGACGGGCACGGTGGTCTCGTAGCCGAGGTGACAGTTGCCCATGGAGTCCCCGACGAGCATGACCGGGATACCGGCCTCGTCGAAGACGGACGCGGTCATCGCGTCGTAGGCGGTGAGCATGGGCCACTTCTCGCCGCGCTCGGTGGCGGCGGCGATGTTGTGGACGGTGATGCGGCGGGTGCCCTTGCCTCCGTACAGCGCCTTGCTGCTGTCGGCGGGGGGACCGGCGGGGGAGGGGGCGGACTGATTCTGCGCAGCCTGAAGCGACATGGCCAACGGCTCCTTCGTCATCTCGAGGCGCCCTGACGGCGTCCCCGGATCCCCTCCATGGTGGCATCCCCGCGCGGCCGACGGGAAGTGGGCCCGCACCGGTCATCGAGGAGGGTAAAGACTTATCAATACGAGACGGTCTCGTATCGCAAGTGGGTTAGGGTCGTGGCCATGTCCATACCGTCCGGCGCTCCCGTCGCCGTGCCCCATGTCCCGGAAGCGATCCACCGCCGCCGCTGGGCGATCCTCACCGTTCTCATGTTCAGCCTGCTCATCGTGGTGCTGGACAACTCGATCCTCAACGTCGCGGTCAAGACGATCGCCAGCCCCTCGCCGACCGGCATCGGCGCCACCCAGAGCGAGCTGGAGTGGGCGATCAACTCCTACACGCTCGTCTTCGCGGGGCTGCTCTTCACCGCGGGCCTGCTCGGCGACCGCATCGGCCGCAAGAAGGTCCTCCTCTTCGGCATCCTGGTCTTCGGCATCGGCTCCGCTCTGGCCGCGCTCTCCTCCTCGCCCGCCGAACTCATCACCTGGCGCGCGCTGATGGGCTTCGGCGCGGCGTTCGTGATGCCCGCCACCCTCGCCGTCCTGATGAACGTCTTCGAGCGGGACGAGCAGCCCAAGGCCATCGGCATCTGGGCGGGCAGCGTCGGCCTCGGCATCGCCATCGGGCCCATCACCGGTGGGCTGCTCCTGGAGCACTTCTGGTGGGGCTCGATCTTCCTGGTCAACGTTCCCGTGGTGATCGTCGCCCTGGTCGCGATGGCCCTCCTGGTACCGGACTCCCGGGACCCGAAGCCCGGCAAGGTCGACCCGCTGGGTGTCGTGCTCTCCATCGTCGGCCTCGTCCTGCTCGTGTACGGCATCATCCGCGGCGGCGAGCTCGCCGACTTCACCGACACCACTGTGCTCGCCTCGACCATCGGCGGCCTCGTCGTGCTCGCCGGGTTCGTCTGGCACGAGAAGCGCAGCAGCCACCCGGCCATCGACATCTCGTACTTCAAGAAGCCCGCCTTCTCCGCCGCCGTGGCCGCGATCGCCCTGGTCTTCTTCGCGCTGATGGGCGTGACCTTCTTCTCCGCCTTCTATCTGCAGAGCGTGCGCGGTTACAGCGCGCTGGAGTCCGGGCTGCTGATCGTGCCGCTGGCCGCCGCCCAGATGATCTTCGCGCCGCGCGCCCGGCTGGTCGTCGACCGGTTCGGTGCCCGTGCCGTGTGCACCGTGGGCATGCTGCTGGTCGCGGGCGGGCTCGCGGCGTTCGGCCTGTTCGACGCCGGTACGCCGGTCTGGGTGATGTGCCTGGTCTTCTTCGTCCAGGGCACCGGCATGGCGCACATCATGCCGCCGGTCACCGTCGCCGTGATGCAGGCGCTGCCCCGGGAGAAGGCGGGCTCCGGCTCGGCCATCAACAACACCTTCCGCCAGGTCGGCGGAGCGCTCGGCGTCGCCGTGCTCGGCTCGGTGCTGTCCACCGTCTACCGGGGCGACATCGAGGGACACCTGTCCGGGGTCCCGGCCGGGGCCAGGGACGTCGCGGGGGAGTCGATCGAGGCCACCCTGGGGGTCGCCGCCAAGCTGGGCCCGGCGGGCAAACCGCTGATCGCGGCGGCGAACGACGCGTTCATCAGCGCCATGCACGTCACCGCCCTCGGCTCGGCTGCCGTCGCCCTGATCGGCGCCGCGGTCGTCGGCCTGTTCCTTCCGGGACGGCTCCCGGCCCGCGTGGACGGGGCGCCGGCCCGCAGTGGCGCCGACGACGAGCCCGTACTGGAGGGAAAGGCCGCCGGCCGGTAGCCGCGCCACCACCGGCCGGGGGTCCCCCGACGGGGTGGCCCCCGGCCGAACGTCGTCCGGCACGCTCCGGGTCGGCGAGAATCGTGGCGGCGGCAGCGAAGCAGCACGGCCGGACGGCCGGACGGCGCGGCGAGAGGCGGATGCAGGTGCGGGAACAGGATCACGCGGACGACGCGCGGCTCCGTGACGACGCGGGCCGGGCACGACACCGTGACGACGCGGACGGCCCGGACCCCGTACCGGACCCCGTACCGGACCCCGTACCGGACCCCGTACCGGACCCCGTGCCCGATTCCGTACCGGACCCCGTGCCCGACCCCGCGCCGGACCCCGCGCCGGAGCCGGAGCCCCGGCGCGGCCGCCCCCGCAGCGCCGCGGCCGAACGGGCCATCCTGGACGCCGTCATCGGACTCCTGGAGGCCGGGGAGCCCCTGGCCGGCCTGTCCATCGAGCGCATCGCCCGCACCGCGGGTGTGGGCAAGGCCACCATCTACCGGCGCTGGAGCGGCAAGGAGGAGCTCTTCGTCGACGTCCTGCGCGACATGGAGCCCGTCGACCCCGCCGTCTCCGGCACCGCGGGACTCGCCGATCTGCGGCTGCTCCTGGAGTCGTTGCGCACCCGCGGCCTCGCCCAGCGCTCCTCCGTCCTCCTGCACAACGTCTTCGCACAGATGAAGAGCCACCCCAAGCTGTGGTCCGAGTACCAGTGCACGGTGATCGCCCCGCGCCGGGTCGCGATGCTGGCGGCGGTGCGGCGGGCGGTGGACGCGGGCGAGCTCCGGGACGACATCGACGTGGAACTGATCGACGACCTGTTCCTCGGCCCCATGCTCGTACGCACCGTCCACCGCCCCGACGCCGCGCTGCCCGAGGACCTCGCCGACAGCGTCATCCGGGTGCTGCTCCAGGGCCTTGCCCCCGAAGCCGCAGGTCACGGGTGACGCGCCGGGGACCGGTGCCCGTGTGAGTGTTCTGTCACAACCCCGCATGGCCGGGCCCGCACCGGAACCCGCGGCCCCGCTCCGTTCGTCCTGACCTCCGTACGGCCGCCGTCGGCGGCGGGAAAGACACCGCACATCGCCTAGGGTCAAGAGCGCGGCAATGGGCACGGCAAGGCAGTGAGGACAGCGCGATGGTGCAGGCGTACGGAGCGGACACCGGTAACGACAGCGCGGAACCGCAGCGCACCGGGTCCCGTTTCCGGGACCTGCGTGAGCGTTGGTCGGCGGATCGCGGGATGTGGCGGCGCGGGATCGTGCTGGCGGTCTGCTCGGTCCTCCTCACGCTGCTGATGATCTTCCACGCGCAGATGCCGAACGCCGTCGGCAACCTCGGCAGCCTCATCGAGACCTTCCTGCCCTGGATCGCGGTCTTCGTCCCGGTCCTGCTGGTCCTGGGCCTGGTGCGGCGCTCGGCGACCGCGCTGATCGCCCTGCTGCTGCCGGTCGTGGTGTGGCTCAACCTGTTCGGCGGCCTGCTCACCGACAAGGCGGGCAGCGGCGGCGATCTCACGGTCGCCACCCACAACGTCAACGCGGACAACCCCGACCCCGCGGGCACCGCGCAGCAGGTCGCGGGTTCCGGGGCGGACGTCGTGGCCCTCCAGGAACTGCCGGGCGGGCAGGTGGCGACGTACGAGAAGTCGCTCGCCGCCCGCTATCCGTACCACTCGGTCCAGGGCACCGTCGGCCTGTGGAGCAAATACCCGCTGAGCGACACCCGCCCCGTCGACATCAAGATGGGCTGGACCCGGGCGATGCGCTCCACCGTCACCGCGCCGAGCGGCAAGGTCGCGGTGTACGTGGCCCACCTGCCGTCCGTGCGGGTGAAGCTGCACGCCGGATTCACCGCCAACCAGCGCGACGACAGCGCCGACGCCCTCGGCGAGGCGATCGCCGACGAGCCGCTCGGCCGGGTGGTGCTGCTCGGCGACCTCAACGGCACGATGAACGACCGCTCGCTGAACGCCGTCACCGCGCAGATGCGCTCCACCCAGGGCGCCGCGGGCAACGGCTTCGGGTTCAGCTGGCCCGCCTCGTTCCCGATGGCGCGGATTGACCAGATCATGGTCAAGGGAGTCGAGCCGATGTCCTCGTGGACGCTCTCGGCGACCGACAGCGACCATCTCCCGATCGCCGCCCGCATCGAACTCTGACGCAACGGTCCGTTCACCTCGCGGCATAAAACGTCTGCGAGAATTTGTTCCGGATACTTACATAAGGTCCGAGGGCTGCTCCGCCAGGGATGACGGGACGGCCCCGGTCCCAAGATCTCGCCCGCAACGCCGCCGGTGAGGTCGTCGGCGAAGCCCGAGCCGTTGCCCGGCACCGTGCGTGCCCGGGGCAGCGGCTCCCTGCTTGCGCCCCCCCGTACCGCGGTGAACTCCGCCCCCGTACCGCTGTGAAAGGTTCCACCCCCATGCCCGTGGCCCTGCTCGCCCTGGCCGTGAGCGCCTTCGGCATAGGCACGACCGAGTTCGTCATGATGGGCCTCCTGCCCAATGTGGCCGACGACCTGGGAACGTCCGTGCCCACCGCCGGCTACCTCGTATCGGCGTACGCGATCGGCGTCGTCCTGGGCGCCCCGCTGCTCACCGGCCTCGGCTCCCGGATCCCGCGCAAGCGGATGCTCCTGCTGCTGATGGCCCTGTTCACCGTCGGCAACCTGGCCTCGGCGCTGGCCCCGGACTTCGGCTGGCTGCTCGCCGGACGTTTCCTCGCCGGGCTGCCGCACGGCGCGTTCTTCGGCGTCGGCGCGGTCGTCGCCGCCCGGCTGGTCCCCGAAGGGCGTCAGGCACGGGCCGTCGCGACGATGTTCCTCGGCCTCACCGTCGCCAACATCGTCGGCGTCCCCGCCGCCACCCTGCTCGGCCAGCACCTCGGCTGGCGGGCGACCTTCCTGGTCGTCGCGGTGATCGGGCTGTGCGCGATGGCCGCGCTGGCCCGGCTCGTCCCGCGGATCCCGGTCGAGGCACACCAGAACGTCCGCCACGAACTGCGCGCCCTCGGCAACCGCCAGGTGCTTCTCGGGCTGCTCACCGCGGTCTTCGGCTTCGCGGGAGTCTTCGCCGTCTACTCCTACCTCTCGGCCATGACGACGAAGGCGATGGGCTTCGGCGAGTCCTCGGTGACCCTGGTGCTCGCCCTCTTCGGCATCGGCATGACACTGGGCGCGCTGGCCGCCGGACTGCTGACGGACCGGGCGCTGCGCCCCACGCTCTACGGATCGCTGGGCGCGCTCGCCGTGGTCCTGACCGTCTTCCCCTTCGTCGTCCATGTGCAGTGGGCGGCGCTGGTGCTGGTGGTGCTGCTGGGCGGGGTCGGGTTCATGACGACCACTCCGCTCCAGATGCTGGTGATGAACAAGGCCAAGGACGCCCCGACCCTCGCCTCCGCCTCCAACCACTCCGCCTTCAACCTCGCCAACGCGGGTGGCGCGTGGCTCGGCGGTGTGGCGATCGCGGCGGGCTGGGGCTGGACGTCCCCCGCCCTGGTCGGCGCGGTCCTGGCCGTGATCGGGCTGGCGGTGGCGGTCACGGCGGGCGTACTGGACCGCGACCGCACGCCGGGGGCCTCCCGGATCGTGGCGGGCGCGGACCCGCACTCCCGGCGCGACGCGGAGCCCGGAGCCCGCGTCGCGAGCCCGTCCGGCGACTGAGAACGCAGCGACCGCCGCACGGGCCCGGCCCGTACGGCGGTCGCCGCGTCCGTCAGTCCCGGCTCACCGCGACTCGCGCCACCGGTTGGTGATCGGCAGCCGCCGGTCCTTGCCGAAGCCCTTGGGGGAGATCTTCGTGCCCGGCGGGTACTGCCGCCGCTTGTACTCCGCGGTGTCCACCATCCGCAGCGTCTTCGCCACCAGCTCAGGGTCGAACCCGGCCGCCACGATCGCGTCCAGGCCCTGGTCCCGGTCGACGTACAGCTCCAGGATCCGGTCCAGTACGTCGTAGTCGGGCAGCGAGTCCGAGTCGACCTGGCCCGGCCGCAGCTCGGCGCTGGGCGGCTTGGTGATCGACGCCTCCGGGATCGGCGGGGTCTGCCCGCGCTCCTCGGCGGCCCGGTTGCGCCACTTCGCGAGCCGGAAGACGGACGACTTGTACACGTCCTTGATCGGCCCGTACGCGCCCACGGCGTCGCCGTAGAGCGTCGAGTACCCCACCGCCAGCTCGGACTTGTTGCCCGGCGCGAGCACGATCTGGCCCTCCTGGTTGGAGAGCGCCATCAGCATCGTGCCGCGCAGCCGTGCCTGGAGGTTCTCCTCGGCCAGACCGGTCAGCTCCAGCGACGCCATGTACGCGTCGAACATCGGCTCGATCGGTACGGTGCGGAAGTTCAGCCCGGTACGGCGGGCCAGCTCGGCCGCGTCGCCCTTGGAGTGGTCCGAGGAGTACTTGGACGGCATCGAGACGCCGTACACGTTCGGCGCGCCCAGCGCGTCGCAGGCGATGGCCGCGACCAGCGCCGAGTCGATCCCGCCGGAGAGCCCGATCAGCACACTGCTGAACCCGTTCTTCGCGGCGTACGCGCGCAGCCCCACGACCAGCGCCGAGTAGATCTCCTCGTCGGCGTCGAGCCGCTCGGCATAGCCGCCGGCCAGCTCCGGCTCGTACGGGGCGAGGGGCTCCTCGGAGAGCACGACATGGTCGATCCGCAGCCCGTCGTCCACGACCCCGGACGGCGCCTCGGCCGCGGCGGCCGGCAGATCCAGATCGAGGATCACACTGCCCTCGGCGAACTGCGGGGCGCGGGCGATCACTTCACCCTGCTTGTCGACGACGATCGAGTCACCGTCGAAGACCAGCTCGTCCTGTCCGCCGATCATCGCCAGATAGGCGGTGGTGCAGCCGGCCTCCTGGGCCCGCTTGCGGACCAGGTCGAGGCGGGTGTCGTCCTTGTCCCGCTCGTACGGCGAGGCGTTGATCGACAGCAGCAGCCCGGCCCCGGCGGACCGGGCGGCCGGGACGCGGCCGCCGTCCTGCCAGAGGTCCTCGCAGATCGCGAGGGCCACATCGACACCGTGGACCCGTACGACGGGCATCGAGTCGCCCCGTACGAAGTACCGGAACTCGTCGAAGACGCCGTAATTGGGCAGGTGGTGCTTGGCGAAGTTCAGCGCGATCCCCCCGCGGTGCAGCACCGCGGCGGCGTTGCGCGGGGAACCGGAGGGCTGGCCGAAGCGCGGCGCCGCCGACTCCGACCGGTCGAGGTAACCGACGACGACCGGCAGCTCGCCGAAGCCCTCCGCGTCGAGGCGGACGGCGAGCGCACGCAGCGCGTCCCGCGACGCCTCGACGAAGGACGACCGCAGGGCCAGGTCCTCGACGGGGTATCCGGTCAGCACCATCTCGGGGAACGCCACCAGGTGGGCGCCCTGCTCGGCGGCGTGCCGGGTCCAGTGGACGATCGCCTCGGCGTTGCCGGCGAGGTCACCGACGGTCGAGTCGATCTGATTCAGTGCGAGGCGTAGTTGAGGCACGCGGCCCAGTGTAATCGTCTTTCTGACGCGATGTCCTGGCGGGCCCACGAAGAGCCGTCGGGGCCCGCCGGGAACGTCCCTCAGCGGCGGTAGCCGAGGACCGTCATCATGCCCGCCTCCGCGTGGTAGACGTTGTGGCAGTGCAGCATCCACAGACCCGGGTTGTCCGCGTCGAAGTCCACGGTCAGCGAGCGGTGCGGCAGGATGATCGCGGTGTCCTTGCGGGCCCCGGCCGCGTTGCCGGCCAGCGCGAAGGTGTGGCCGTGCAGATGCAGCGGGTGCCACATCGCCGTCGCGTTGTCGAACACCAGCCGGACCCGTTCCCCGGCCTCGACCGGACGCCGCCGGCCGGCGCTGTACGGCTTCCCGTCGAAGGCCCAGTCGTACGCGGCCATGCCGCCGGTGAGCCGGTACTTGAGGGTCCGGTCGGGTGCGCGGGACGGCAGGGCCACGGACTCGTCCGGCACCAGCCGGCCCGCCTCCACCGGCTTCCCGTCCAGTTCCCGGGGCCGTACGGAGGCGGCGGGCGCGGCGCCCGTGCCGGTCCGCAGCAACGCCAGCGCCGACGCCTTCTTGCCCTCGGCGAGCGCGGTCAGCGGGAACACCCCGTCCCCGGCGGTGACCAGCACGTCGTAGCGCTCGCCCATCCCGAGCAGCAGGACGTCGCCCGTGGTGTGCCGGACCGGGAAACCGTCGGTGTGCGTCACGGTCATCCGGTGTCCGCCGAGCGCGACGCGGAAGGCGGTGTCGCCGCCCGCGTTGATGATCCGCAGCCGGATCCGGTCGCCCGGCCGGGCGGTGAAGGACGACGGGTCCTGCGCGGTGCGCCCGTTGACCAGATAGTGCGGGTAGGCGACATCGCCCGCGTCGCCGCCGAGCAGCGTGCTGGTGGCGCCCATCATCATCCGCGAGGGCCCGCCGCCCTTGCCGCCGGGCGGGGTGGAGGGCATGTCCTGCCCGCCGCCGTGATCCATACCGCCGTGGCCCGCGCCGCTGTCACCGTCGCTGTCGCGCCCGTCGGCACCGGTGCCGTGGCCGCCCATGCCCTTGCGCAGCTCGGCGAGGACCGCGTCGGGGGTGGAGCCGTCTACCCCGTCGACCCAGTCGTCGAGGACGAGCACCCATTCCTTGTCGTACGCGAGCGGCTCCTTCGGGTCCTCCACGATCAGCGGGGCGTACAGCCCGCGGTCCTGCTGGACGCCCGAATGCGGGTGGAACCAGTACGTCCCCGGGTGCGGCACCGCGAACCGGTAGGTGAATTTCGCCCCCGGCGCGATGTCCCGCTGGGTGAGTCCGGGGACCCCGTCCATGTCGTTGCGCAGGGCCAGACCGTGCCAGTGGAGCGAGGTCGGCTGCGGCAGGTGATTGGCGAGGGTGAGCGCGAGGGTGTCGCCCGCGGTGACCCGGACCTCACGGCCGGGCAGCCGGTCCCCGTACGCCCATGAGCTGACGGTGCGCCCGCCGCCGAGGTCGAGGCGGGCCGGGGTGGCGGTGAGCGAGACCTTCCGTACGGGACCGGAGCCCCGCTCGGCCTCGGCCGCCGCGACCTCCTTGCCGTCGGGCGAGACGTAGAGGTCACCGGCTTCGGCGCCGGAGGACGTACCGGTCGACGCGTCGCGGGAACAGGCGGCCAGGGCTCCGCCGGCGGCGACGGCGAGGGTGGCGCCGAGCACGGCGCGTCGGGTGGGCTGCGTGGACATGACTGAGTGCACCTCTGGATGAAGTCGTGTGCTGGGGGAGAAGGGCGGAGGTGAACGCCCACTCCTAGATACGCAGCACCGACAACCGGGCGAGCACGGCCTTGCGGGGCGGGGGGTTCGGCCACAGGGCCCGCAACGGCCGCGCGCCGGCGGCCACGCCGAGCGGGCGGTCCGCCGACCGCAGCCCGAGCAGCCAGGAGCCGAGCAGGGCCAGGCCCCAGGCGCCGAGCACGGCGAGACAGACCGACAGCGGATCCATGCCGCTCATCGGCGCGCTGCCGGGGGAGCGCGCTTCGGTAGCCGGACCGCCGGGGGCGGCATCGGCACGGGACGCGTCGTCCGGGGCGGCACCGGCTGACGGGTGCACCACCGCATCCGCACGCGCCGGGACATCCGCGGCCACCGGGGCATCCGCGGCCACCGGGGCGCCCGCAGGCACCACCGCATCCGCACGCGCCGGGACATCCACGGCCACCGGGGCATCCGCGGGCACCGGGACATCCGCGGCCACCGGGGCGCCCGCACGCGCCGGGACATCCGCGGGCACCGGGGCGCCCGCGCGCGCCGGGACATCCGCAGCCGCCGGTGCATCCGCGGGCACCGCGTGCGGCGCATGTGCGGAGGGCTGCCCGGACGGGGCGCCGTGCTCGGCGGAATGCCCGACCGTGTGCATGGTCACGATCCCGAAGAGCAGCGCGGCGAGCAGCATCAGCTGCCCGTACGTCGCACGCCTCTTCCCCTGACCGGCCATGCCTCGCACCCTACCCCTACCGGGTATACGGGCAAGCGGAGGCCCCGGCCCGCCCTTCACCCGAAGGAGGGACCGGGCCACCGCACGCTCCGGGAACGGCGGCTCAGCCGCGCGAGTAGACCTTCTCCGCCCAGCCCGCGATCTGCTCGTCGGAGAGATGCTGCGCCAGGTCGGCCTCGCTGATCATGCCGATCAGCATCTTGTTCTCGACCACCGGGAGCCGGCGGATCCGATGGTTCTGCATCTCCTCCAGCACCGCGTCCACACCCGCGCCGGCGTCGATCCAGCGCGGCGTGCCCTGGGCGAGGTCGCCCGCGGTCACCTTCGACGGATCGTGGCCCTTGGCCACACAGTCGACCACGATGTCCCGGTCCGTGAGGATGCCGACCATCCGGTCCCGCTCGCCGTTGGCGGAGATGGGCAGCGCGCCCACGTTGTGCTCGCGCATCAGCTGCGCGGCACGGTCCAGCGTCTCGTGGGCCGGGATCCACTGGGCCCCGGAGTGCATGATGTCTTTGGCGGTCGTCATGGGGTTCCTCCTGCGTGCCGATGGGCACTGCCGTACGGCCCCGAGCGAACCCATCGTCATGGGCCCGCCCGGAGCGCGCGACCGCTGTCACCCGTTCGGGTGCGTACGGGCAGTGCCGCGGCGCCTCAGGGGCGCGGCTTCGCCCCCCGCGCCGCCAGCAGGTCGGCCATCAGGTCCAGCTCGGACCGCTGGGCCTCGACCATGCCCCGCGCGAGCCGCCGCTCCGCCGGTACGGTGCACAGCTCGGCGCACCCCTCGGCCATGGCGACGCCGCCCCGGTGGTGGTCGGTCATCAGCCGGAGGTAGAAGACCTCCGCCCGCCGTCCGTCGAGCGTGCCCAGCCGCCCCAGCTCGGCCTTGGTGGCCATGCCGGGCATGAGGGCCCCGCTCCCGGCGGCGGACCCGGGCATCCCCGCCATGTCGTGCCCCGCGTGCCCGCCGCCGTCCGAGGACATCCACCCCATGGGGCGCTGCCCTTCCGGGGTCACCTTGGGCAGCTCCCACAGGTCCAGCCAGCCGAGCAGCATGCCCCGCTGGTTGGCCTGCGTCTGGGCGATGTCGTAGGCGAGCCGGCGCACCTCCTCGTCCTTCGTGCGGTCGCGCACGATGAAGGACATCTCCACGGCCTGCTGGTGGTGGACGGCCATGTCCCGTGCGAAGCCCGCGTCGGCGGATTCGGCCGACGGCACGGTGATCCGCGCGGCTCCCGTCCCCTCCGGCCCGTCGTCGCGTGCGGAGGCGACCGTCGCCGCCCCCGCGAAGAGCAGTGCGAGCACCACGGCGGAGCCCGCCACCCACTGCGTACGCCGCGTACGCCGGGCGCCGCCGTCGGGCTCCGGGGTCACTGGGGCGCCGCCAGCCCGCCGGTGCAGGGCGCGCCCGGCTCCGGCGTCTGCGGACCCTGGACGTACTTGGCGAAGAACTGCGCCACCCGCCGGTCCTCCGCGCTGTCCACGGTGACCTGCTTGCCCCAGGCGCTGAGCATGATCGCCCCGGCCTGGCCCTCGTACGGGCTCATCAGCGAGTACGGCGTGGAGCCGACCCGCGCGGCGAGCTTCCTCACATCCGCGTCGGACGCCTTGTCGTTGTACGTGACCCAGACCGAGCCGTGCTCCAGGGAGTGGACGGCGTTCACGTCGGGGAGCGCCTTTTCGTATACGTCGCCGTCGCAGTTCATCCACGCCTGGTTGTGGTCGCCGCCGACCGGAGGCTTCATGGGGTACTCCACCGCACCGGCCACATGGTTGCGGGTCAGCTTCTTGGCGTCCCAGGTCTTCTCGTCCTTGACCGGCTCGGCCGCCGGTGCCTTGTCGTCCTTCTCGGTCTGCTTGGCGTCCTGCGCCAGGCCGTCCTCCTTCTTCTCCTTCGCCTCGGACTTCTCCAGCAGCATGTAGGAGCCGAAACCCACCAGACCGGCCACGACGACGGCACTCAGGACTATCGCGACGGTCCGGGTACGGCGGTCGCGCGTGCGGTCGTCGTTGCGCATCTGCTCCATGCGGGACCTGTGGTCGAAGCTCATGTCGTCGAGTCCTTCTGCGAAGGGGCTGGAAGAGACGGAACCGGTCCGAGGACCGGTGCGCACAGGCCGGTCACGAGGCCGCTGCGACCCGCGCACACCATGGGCGCCGATCGTAGTGGGTGGCCGAGTGCTCTCTCTCACACCGAGTGCGTAATCTGGGGGAAATCCCGGGTCGTGATACTGGAGTTTCTCCCCTACCCCGGGCGGTGGTGCACGGACCGTCTGAACTGCAAGGATGTGGCTATGGACAAGCAGCAGGAATTCGTCCTCAGGACCCTTGAGGAGCGCGACATCCGCTTCGTGCGGCTGTGGTTCACCGACGTCCTCGGGTTCCTGAAGTCCGTGGCCGTGGCGCCCGCCGAGCTGGAGCAGGCGTTCGACGAAGGCATCGGCTTCGACGGCTCGGCCATCGAAGGCTTCGCCCGGGTGTACGAATCGGACATGATCGCCAAGCCGGACCCCGGTACGTTCCAGATCCTGCCGTGGCGCGCGGAGGCCCCGGGCACGGCCCGGATGTTCTGCGACATCCTGATGCCCGACGGTTCGCCGTCCTTCGCGGACCCGCGCTACGTGCTCAAGCGCATCCTCGCCAAGACCTCCGACCTGGGCTTCACCTTCTACACCCACCCGGAGATCGAGTTCTTCCTGCTGAAGGACAAGCCGGTCAACGGCACCCGCCCGACCCCGGCCGACAGCTCCGGCTACTTCGACCACACCCCGCAGAACGTCGGCATGGACTTCCGCCGCCAGGCGATCACCATGCTCGAATCCATGGGCATCTCGGTCGAGTTCAGCCACCACGAGGGCGCCCCCGGCCAGCAGGAGATCGACCTGCGGTACGCGGACGCGCTCTCCACCGCCGACAACATCATGACCTTCCGCCTCGTCATGAAGCAGGTCGCGCTGGAGCAGGGCGTGCAGGCCACCTTCATGCCGAAGCCGTTCTCGGAGTACCCGGGCTCGGGCATGCACACCCACCTCTCCCTCTTCGAGGGCGACCGCAACGCCTTCTACGAGTCGGGCGCCGAGTACCAGCTCTCCAAGGTCGGCCGCTCCTTCATCGCGGGCCTGCTCAAGCACGCCGCGGAGATCTCCGCCGTGACGAACCAGTGGGTCAACTCCTACAAGCGCATCTGGGGCGGATCGGCCCGCAGCGCCGGCGCGGGCGGCGAGGCCCCCTCGTACATCTGCTGGGGCCACAACAACCGCTCCGCGCTCATCCGGGTCCCGATGTACAAGCCCGGCAAGACCGGCTCGGCCCGCGTCGAGGTCCGCTCCATCGACTCCGGCGCCAACCCCTACCTGACGTACGCGGTGCTCCTCGCCGCGGGCCTCAAGGGCATCGAGGAGGGCTATGAACTCCCGGCGGGCGCCGACGACGACGTGTGGGCGCTGTCCGACGCGGAGCGCCGCGCGATGGGCATCGAGCCGCTCCCGCAGAACCTCGGCGAGGCGATCTCGCTGATGGAGAAGAGTGAACTGGTCGCCGAGACCCTCGGCGAGCACGTCTTCGACTTCTTCCTGCGCAACAAGAAGCAGGAGTGGGAGGAGTACCGCAGCGAGGTCACGGCCTTCGAGCTGAAGAACCTGCTGCCGGTGCTGTAGGGACGCCCCGTCACACATCCGGCCGCGGGCCGGCGGTTTCGTACCGTCGGCCCGCCGTCGTTTCCTCCACCGCGTTCCCCGCGCCCTGGCTACGATGGCGGCGACCGGGCCCCGCCGCTGTGGATCACGAATCCGGCCCGGTGACCGCCACGCATCGGTGAGGACGTGCCTGCCGGATGAGGGTGAATCCCCGAGTCATCGACACCGCCGGGGCCGCCGGGCCCGTACAGCGGGTCTGGTACACGGCGTACGGCTCCAACACGCACAGGGACCGGCTGGCCCGCTACCTCGCGGGAGGGAAGCTTCCGGGAACGGACCGGACGTATCCGGGATGCCGTGACCCCCGGCCGCCGACCGCATCGGCTCCGGTCGAACTCGTGGGGCAGGTCTACTTCGCCACCGAATCGCCCGTGTGGACCGGGGGCAGAGCCTTCTACGATCCTCGGGCCGAAGGACGGGCGTTGGCGCGGGCCCACCTCGTGACGGTGGGGCAGTTCTCCGACATCGCCGCACAGGAGATGTACCGGGAGCCGGGTGTGGACCTGGACCTGTCGGAGGTCATGGAGCGCGGCAGGGCCGTTCTCGGACCGGGCAGATACGAGACGCTCGTCTGTCCGGGCACACTGGACGGCTGTCCGGTGCTCACCTTCACGGCCCCCTGGGGTGTGCGCGACATCGCGTGGAACAAGCCTTCCGCCCCGTACGTGAGATTCCTGTCCTCCGGTCTCGTCGACGCGGGCGCGTGGGACGTCCGGACCATCGCGGAGTACGTGGTTTCGTGCCCCGGAGCGGCCGGTGCGTGGAAGGCCGGGGAAGTCGCGGAACTCATCGGAGAACAGGGCGACATCGGGCTTCCGACGCGTCCCGACGCCGGGCCTCGATGAGGCGCCCCCAAAGCCGTGACCTCGGTCTCCGGAATGCGGCACACTCGTCACGAGGGGGTTTCACATGACGGAGACGCAAGGCCTTGAGAGCGATGGCTTTGAAGACGAATTTGACTACGATGCCTGGGACGACGATTCCTGCGAGTTCGAAGAGCCGGTAACCACTTACGCCGAGGCGGTTGCCGCCCTCAGGGCCAGAGCCCGAGTGCGTGCGGACGTTACGGTGAACTGGAATGGCGGACGCGGGCAGCGTGACGATGCGCGCATCATCTTCTCGGGGCCGACGCGAGGATCGGACCACAGAGTCCGTTTCCGCTCCGCTTCCCAACTGGGCGCTTTCTCAAGAATTCTTGAATCCGCCTGCCCGATACCGGGTCGGCAGGCGCTGTGGTACGAGCGGGACGGCATCATCTCCGCCCGCCTCGTAGGTGACTACGAAAGTCTCCCCTGGGCCGTCGCGCGCTCCGAGAAATGGAACGTCCGGTGGAAGGACATGAAGACCGAGGGTCCGCTGCGCGACGACTTCCTGGGGAATCTCGCTCACCGGGGCGCCTTCCTCTGCGAGGAGCCTCCGGTGCCGCCGGCCGTCGACGCGAGGAAGATCCGCATCACTCAATCCGACGGGGCGTTGGAGGTGCTCTACCGGAGGAGGTTCCCGCAGTCGCTCTCCGTGGCGTTGGAGCTCAGTGGGTTCTCCTTCCCCAACCCCACGAAGGCCGAAGAGGCACTGGTTGAGTACGGCACGAGTTACTGCCACGAGATCGCCAGGAATGCCGGAGTATCGCTGCGTCTGTGGAACCCCGATTACGCGTTGAATGGTCGCTCGAACCGTGACAGGGCGGGGAGAGTGAAGTTCCCCGTACGCACATACGATGCCATTCCGGCAGAAATGTACGCGGCTGCGGCTTCAACGGGGCGCGATGCCCTCGAAAGGTACCTGAAGTATTATCAGGTGCTGGAGTTCTATATGGGAAGGGCGGCCGACGCCTGCGCCTCGGCCCAGGGGAAGAATGTGAACAAGGCGTCTTCCCCCTACGGGAAAAGACTGCTCGGCGTGGAGCGGGGAAAGCTTGACGCGGTCATCGATGCCGCGCTGACCACCGCACAGGTGACGGGGCATCTGGTGGGTGACCGGCTGCTTCCGGATCTGAGCAATCCGCAACTCATCACGGGGGTGCACTGTTTGCCGGTCGGCGCGGCCTTCCAGCCGGTCGCCGGAACGGATTACCGGCCCCATGTATCGGAGCGTGTCTACGATCTGCGATGCAGAATCGTGCATGCGAAGGAGAGCGGCGGCGGGAAGCGTCCGGACGTCATTCTCCCCGCCGGCCGTGAAGCCAGGGATCTGGGACCCGATATTCAGCTGGTCGCGTTCCTTGCCGAGCGCGCCCTCCGGCACTGGGCGACTCCGCTCACCTGAGGGCGCCCGCCGGGGATCTTGACCGTGGCTACTGGCCCACTCGTCCGTCGACGCACTCGCGCAACAGGTCGGCGTGCCCGCAGTGACGGGCGTACTCGTCGATCCTGTGCACCATCAGTTCCCGAACCGCGATCCCGTCCTTCCCCAGACGCTTGCCCAGATCCGGGTGCTCGGCCAGCGCGGCGTCGAGTGCGGCCTGTTCGCGTGCCAGGTCGGCGTACGCGGCGTCGACCTCGGGCTGCTCGGCGACAGCCAGGTCGAAGTCCGCGTCCTTCCTGCCGTACAGCTTCGGCAGCGGATCACCGTCGCTGATCCAGTTGCGCCAGTCCCGTTCCACTTCGGCGAGGTGCCGAACCAGGCCGAGCAGCGACATCGTCGACGGGGGCACCGACCGGCGGGCCAACTGCTCCGGGTCCAGGCCCTCGCACTTCATCCGCAGGGTCATGCGGTAGCCCGACAGGAAGTCGAGCAGCGTCGCGAGCTCGCCGTCCGGGCCGGCGCCCTGATTGTCGCGGGGGTCGTCGTCCGGGTCCGCCCACATGTCGGGGTAGACGGTGGCCCGGGTCCAGCGTGCGGGTTGGTCGCTCATGCGTCGCATGCTCGCCCGTGGGGGCCGAGTACGCCAGTTCTTTTCGTTCCCGGGGCGCGTAGGTCCCCGTACATCCCGCTCGGCTTGGAAGGGCATGACCGTAGGGCGGGGCCGGCCGCCGTGCCGGTCGCCGCGGGCCGCCCGGTGTCGCTACGGCTGACGGTGAACCCCGGAATCACTCCCGGCCGTTGACGGTCGCGGCGTAGCGCAGGCTGATCCCGATGTTCTTCGCCACTTCGGCCAGTTCCGCCGCGTTCTTGTCGATCTCCACCTTCTCGTAGGCACTCTCGACGGCGAACCAGACACCCACCACATTGGTGGACCGCATGCAGTCCACGTCGGCGAGGGCGGTGGTGATCTCGCCGGGAGTGGGTGCCGTGGACCGGGTCCACCGGGGGTCCGCCTCGGCGTCCATAGGGGTGGCGTAGTCGTACCCCTGCTTCTTCATACAGGCCGACCATTTCCGGAACGCGGACAGAACCCTCTTGTCGCGCAGTGAGCGCTGCATATTGCCGATGTTGATGCGGATCACCAGATCGGATTCCTGGATGATCACGTTCTTGGAGATCAGTTCGCGGTCGACCTCACCGAAGCAGCCCCCCTCCGGAATCGGCATGCCGCGGTGGACGGCGGGCGGTGCGGAACTCTTGGCCGGGGAGGGGCTGCCGGGCTGTCCCGGCTCTCTTTCTCCCACGAGCACCGCGTTCCCGGCGGCGGACAGCGGGGGTTCCGCCGGAGCCTTCTGCTGGGGTCGGGGGTTGTGGTAGCCGAATCGTTCGGCCACTTCCGGGTCGCTGATGTAGCGCTGCTCGGACTGGGTGTTCGGCGTCCGATCGTCACGGACCGGCACAGGGAATGCGAAGTCGAAGCCGAATCTCTTCATGCAGCGCGACACCAGCACCTGCCGGGCGTGCTGGATCGTGTTGTTCTGGTCGGTGTCGAGCAGATACGGCTCGATGGGAAGCTGCTTTCCCTGCATTCCCGTCATCTGCGGAGTGGCGCCGATACGGGGCGCTTTCGCCGGGGGCGGTCCGGCTCCGGGAGCGGAACAGGCCGCTGCGAGGATTCCGGCGGCGGCCAGCGTGGTGGCCGCCCGTAGGGGCAGTCGGGCGCGGTCATGCATGGGATGAGGTCCTTGTACTGAGCGGGGTCCACCGGTCGGCCGCGGCCGGCCCCGACGATCCGGGCCGGCCGCGGAGGGTGC
Organism: Streptomyces sp. TSRI0281; assembly: GCF_001905125.1. Taxonomy (GTDB): domain Bacteria; phylum Actinomycetota; class Actinomycetes; order Streptomycetales; family Streptomycetaceae; genus Streptomyces. The sequence continues at coordinate 320,038 of NZ_LWLE01000033.1, forward strand.
GTGCCGCGGCACGCGGGCCCGAGATGATCCAGAAGGAGGAACTCGGGCGCGGCCCCTAGATTCCCCAGCCCTGCGAGGCGTTGTTGTCGCGCAAGATCTCCGGGAAGTCCGCACGTGTCCCGGAATTGATGGTGAAGCACGCTATCTTACAATTCCCGTCGGAATTGTAATAGATATTCAGAGGCCCCCCGCCCATGTTCTCCGCGGCTGCGGCGTGGTTCTTCACCTGGACGCCGCTGCCGCTCCCGTTTCCACCGCCGAACTTCATGTCGCTGGTGTAGTTGCCGCTGTACGGGGCGCCGTAGAAGGATCCGTAGCCGTACTGGCTGGAGTTGTAGAAGAGACAGGCGTCGCCCGAGACGCAATTGCCGGACCCGCTGGCCATTGCGGGCGTTGCGCCGAACGATACGAGGCCGATTGCGGCCGTGGCGACCGCGACAGAAAGCGCCTTCTTGATGACTCGCACGGAAAATCCCTTGATCGGAGACGATTCGGGTGATGTATTTTCGGTGAGTGAGTGCATCGGTGATTATTTATTCTGCCTGATCCCGCGTCAAGCGATCTCTTCTTCCTGAAATTTGTCAGAAAGTGAGTACGAAGGATTTCGGCAGGGCGCGCCCAAAGGCTGTTCCCGGCGGTTCACGCGAAGCCGCGGGCCATCTCGTCCAGGATCTCCTCGATCACCTCGGCCGGCTGCCGGGCCCGGTCCTCCTCGATCCACATGCGCATCGCGATCCGCATCGAGGACAGGAAGGCCGCGGCGAGGACCATCGGCCGCACCGCTCCGTCGGGGGGACCCGGGCGGGCGGCCACCGCGTCCGCCAGGTCCCGTTCCATCGCGGCGTGGTTGGCCAACTGGCGGGCGAGGAGGGACGGGTGGCGCATGGCCAGCCGGGTGCGTACCGCCCACTCGCGCTCCGGCGGGGCCACCCGCTCCGTGAAACGGGCCATCGCCGCCCGCAGCGCGGTCCAGGCGGGCTCATCGGCGGGGCGCTCGCGCACGGCCTGGACCAGGCCTCTTATCTGCTGCTCCTCCCCGTACAGGAGGGCGTCCTCCTTGTTCGTGAAGTAGTTGGAGAACGTTCTGCGGGAGATCCCGGCCGCGTCGGCGACCGCCTCCACCGTCACATGGTCGAAGCCGTGCTCGACGGTCAGGCGCAGCGTCGCCTCGTGCACGGCCTGCCGGGTGGCTTCCTTCTTGCGTTCCCGCAGTCCCACAGAACTCTCCATGCGGCCAGTATCTACCCGCTGGGCATTATTGCGCAGTGAGCAAAATTGCCCACTGTGCATGTATGGTGAAGCCTTCCCTTTCCTGCCCAGACCCTCCGGAGGTTGCGCGTGAGCGCACAAACGGCCGCGCCGACCGATGTCGCGCCGATGGATCACCGCCACGTACTGCGGGCCCTGAGCGGGCTGCTCATCGTGCTGTTCGTGGCGATGATCAGCAGCACGGTGGTCTCGGTCGCGCTCCCGCAGATCATCGGCTCGCTCAACGGCACGCAGTCGCAGTACACCTGGGTCGTCACCGCGACCCTGCTCGCCTCGACGGCCTCCACCCCGATCTGGGGCAAGCTCGCCGATCTGTTCAGCAAGAAAATGCTGCTCCAGATATCCATCGGCATCTTCGTCGTCTCGTCGGTCGCCTGCGGTTTTGCTCAGTCCACCGAGCAGCTGATCGCCTTCCGCGCCCTCCAGGGCCTCGGCATGGGCGCCCTTCAGGTGCTCGTCCAGGTGATCATCGCCGCGATGATCAGCCCCAAGGAGCGCGGCCGCTACAACGGCTACCTGGGCGGCGTCATGGCCGTCGCCACCGTCGGCGGGCCGCTGCTGGGCGGCTTCATCACCGACGCGTCCTGGCTGGGCTGGCGCTGGTGCTTCTTCGTCGCGGTGCCGTTCACGCTCCTCGCCTCCGTGATGCTCGGCCGCACCCTGCACCTCGCCGAGGTGCGCCGCCCCGAGACCAAGGTCGACTACCTCGGCGCCACCCTCATCGCCGCCGGGGTCAGCCTCCTGCTGCTCTGGGTCACCTTCGTCGGCAACGACTTCGACTGGCTCTCCTGGCAGACCGCCGCCATGGTCGGCGCGAGCGTCGTGATCCTGGGCGCGGCCGTCCTGGTCGAAGCCCGGGTCAAGGAGCCGGTCGTACCGCTCCATGTCGTACGCCGCCGGGACCCCGCCCTCGCCATCGTCGCGAGCCTCGCGGTCGGTATGGCGATGTTCGGCGGCGCGGTCTTCCTCGGCCAGTACTTCCAGATCGGCCGCGGCTACTCGCCGACCGAGGCCGGACTGCTCACCATCCCGCTGATGGCCGGAGTGCTCGTCTCCTCGACCGTCGCCGGACGCATGGTCTCCAAGACCGGCAAGGTCAAGCCGTACATCATCACCGGTGTCGTCGTGCTCACCCTCGGCTTCCTGGGGCTGTCCACGATCGACCACGAGACCAACCTCGTCCTCGTGTCGTTCGGGATGCTCGCCGTCGGCATCGGTGTCGGCATGTCGATGCAGAACCTGGTCCTGGTCCTCCAGAACACGGTCCCGCTCAGCGAACTCGGCGCGGCCAGCGGGGCGATCACCTTCTTCCGCTCGCTCGGCGGCACCATGGGCGTCTCGGTGCTGGGCGCGGTACTCGCCAACCAGGTCGCCACGAAGATCACCCATGGCCTGAAGGAGCTGGGCATCGACCCGGCGGCCTCAGGGTCGGGCGGCTCGACCCTGAACGTGGCGGCCATGCCGCCGCAGGTCCAGGAGGTCGTACGCGCCGCGTACGGCGACGCGACCGGCCATATCTTCCTGATCTCGGCGGCCATCGCGGTGATCGGTGTGGTCGCGTCCCTGTTCCTGACCTCCACGAAACTGCGCGACAGCGTGGATCTGTAGCCCCGAAGCCTCCGTGACGTGGGGCCTCCATGGCTGTGCCCCGTGCCGTCGAGGCGCGGGGCACAGCCATGTCCACGACCCGCCGCCGGCGGCTGCGTGACCTTGCTGGGCCTCGGGGCGCGGGCGACAATGTCCCCACGTGGGGTGTGGACAACGGGGGAATCACTCATGACGGAACTACTGGTGCTCTTCGGCGGGTTGACGACATTGGCCGTCGTGCTGATCGTGAAGCTGCTCGTCAGGTCCCGGCGCCGTACGGAGAATTTCGACGGCCTGGAGATCGAGCGTCAGCACCGGGAGGGAATCCGGCACATCAAGGCAGCCAATCGCTCGTCGTCGGTCCACAACCGGTTCTTCGACGGCGGCCGCGAGACACATCGGTGACAGGTACACCGGTGACAGCGGCATATCGGTGACAGCGGCATACCGTGACAAGGGCCGCTGACGAACGCCCCTGGCAGGGCCCGTGACCTGCGCCGGAGAGCCGGCACATGGCTCCGGCGGGCCGCGAGAACACGCGCTCGACTGGGGTAGTGTGACCCATCCCCGCACGGGGACCGCCCCGACAAGGGGGCCGACCGAGGAGGTGAGACCCATTACCGCTGGATCAGGCTGGGTGCTCACCTCTCACGATCGCGTCGTCCCACCGGCATAAGCGATCGCGGAGCGCCCATCGGCTTCCCGAAAGGCTCCGCTTCATGTCGGTCTTCTCTTCGCAGTCCTTGCTCTCCTCGATCGCCACCACGCTCCGTACCGCCGGCTGCGTCTTCGCCGAGGACGAGGCCGGACTCCTCATCTCCACCGCCGAATCCCCGGCCGCCCTCTCCGCGATGGTCGAACGCCGGGTCGCCGGGTTCCCTCTCGAACACGTCCTGGGCTGGGCCGAGTTCTGCGGCCGGCGCATCGCCGTGGACCTCGGTGTCTTCGTGCCCCGCCGCCGTACCGAGTTCCTGGTCCGGCAGGCCGTTGCCCTCGCGCCCGCGCAAGCGGTCGTCGTCGACCTCTGCTGCGGATCGGGTGCGCTCGGCACCGCGCTGGCCGCGACCCTGGACCGGGTCGAACTGCACGCCGCCGATGTCGAACCCGCGGCCGTACGGTGTGCCCGGCGCAATGTGGGCGGCCTCGGGCAGGTCTACGAGGGGGACCTCTTCGCCCCGCTGCCCGGCTCGCTGCGGGGCCGGGTCGACATCCTGCTCGCCAATGTCCCCTACGTACCGACGGACGACGTCGAACTGCTGCCCGCCGAGGCGCGCATCCATGAGCCGAGGGTCGCGCTCGACGGCGGCGGGGACGGACTCGATGTCATGCGCCGGGTGGCGGCCGAGGCGCCGCGGTGGCTGGCCCCCGGCGGCAGTCTGCTGGTCGAGACGAGCGAGCGGCAGGCGGCGCGGGCGGCGGAGACCGTGGGCGGCAGCGGACTGATCCCGCGCCTGGTGACCTCCGAGGAGCTGTACGCCACCGTCGTCATCGGGACCCTGCCCGGGTGATCCGGGACCCTGCCCGGGTGGGGTCGCCTCCGCGCAGGGAAGGGGCCGCACCCGGGCGGGGCGGGGCGGTGCGGTGCAGGGGAGGACGTGGGTGTCAGCCGAACTGCCACCGCGTCTGGCTGAACGGCTCGCCCTTGCCGAAGCCGAAGGCCGTGCGCGGGGCCACCGCGAACACGTCCGCGCGCCCGGACTCCCCGTTGACGAACGCCCCGTCGCTCACCTCGAAGTGCCAGTCACCGCCGTACTTCGCCTCCCACGCCTCGGCCAGCGAGCCCAGCCTGCTCTCGTCCGTCACCCGCTCCGCCCGGCCCTCGACGACCACGTCGAAGCCGGTGTCCAGCGTGTTGGCGCCGGTCGTCAGGACGACCTCCGGATTGGCGAGCAGATTGCGCGCCTTGCGCTCGGTGGGACCCGTACAGAAATGCAGCGCACCGTCCCACCAGACCCCGATCAGCGGTGTGACGTGCGGGCGGCCGTCCGGGCGGACCGTGGACAGCCAGTACAGCCGTGCCGCGTCCAGCAGGGCCACCCCCTCCTGCCAGGGACGGGCCGTGGCATCTTTGCTGCTGAACCGGGCGTCCAGCTCGGTCACCGGGGTGTTCGGCGGCATGGTTCCTCCCATATTTCTTCCTCGGTATGCGGACTGCGCCCCGGCTCCGGATTCATCGGTGCGGGACAACCCTTAGGCTCGAACCGGTGTGATTCTCAGGGTCGGCGGGCAGGAGAGCGCGGATGTCAACGGTGCCGGGGCGCAGAAGCAGTACGTTCACCCGACTGCTGCGGCACGGATTCACCGACCCGTCCGCCGCCGAACAGATGCTGGACCTGGACGCCCTCTCCTCCGTACGGTCCGATCCGGTCCTGCTGGAAGCGCTCGGCGCGACCGCCGACCCCGATCTCGCGCTGCGCGGCCTCGTACGGCTGGCCGAGGCGGAGGAGGCCGACGAACGGCAGGTCCTGCTCGACACCCTGGTCACCGCCAAGCCCCTGCGGGACCGGCTGCTCGGCGTTCTCGGCGCCTCGGAGGCGCTGGGGGACCATCTGGCGCGGCATCCGCGGGACTGGCAGGCACTCGTCACGTACGAGGCCGTGGATCTGCACCCCGGGGTCGCCGAGTTCGAGCAGGGGCTCGCCGACGCCGTCGACCCGGACTCGCTGCGCGTCTCCTACCGCCGGTGCCTGCTGGGGATAGCGGCCCGCGACGTGTGCGGGACGACCGACCTGGCCGAGACCGCCGCCGAGCTGGCCGACCTGGCGACCGCGACACTGCGGGCGGCGCTCGCCATGGCCCGTACATCCGCGCCCGCCGACGCCGCGCAGTGCCGGCTCGCCGTCATCGCGATGGGCAAATGCGGCGGACACGAACTGAACTACGTCTCCGACGTCGACGTGATCTTCGTGGCCGAGCCGCTCGGCGGGGCCGACGAGAACGGGGCCGTGCAGGCCGCCGTCCGGCTCGCCGCCCACCTGATGCGGATCTGCTCCGACACCACCGTCGAGGGCACCATCTGGCCCGTCGACGCCAACCTCCGCCCCGAGGGCCGCAACGGGCCGCTGGTGCGGACCCTGTCCTCGCACCTCGCGTACTACCAGCGCTGGGCCAAGACCTGGGAGTTCCAGGCGCTGCTGAAGGCCCGGCCCGTCGCCGGGGACCCGGAGCTCGGCGCGGAGTACGTCGAGGCCGTCTCCCCGCTCGTGTGGCAGGCCGCGGACCGGGAGAACTTCGTCCCCGACGTACAGAAGATGCGGCGCCGCGTCGTGGACAACATCCCGGCCGACCGGGTGGAGCGGGAGCTCAAGCTCGGCCCCGGTGGACTGCGGGACGTGGAGTTCGCCGTGCAGCTGCTCCAGCTGGTGCACGGACGCAGCGACGCCGGCCTGCACAGCGGTACGACGCTGGAGGCGCTGCGGGCGCTCGCCGAGGGCGGGTACGTGGGCCGCGCGGACGCCGCGCAGCTCGACGAGGCGTACCGCTTCCTGCGCTCCATGGAACACCGCATCCAGCTCTACCGGCTGCGCCGTACCCACCTGGTCCCCGAGGACCCGGCGGACCTGCGGCGGCTCGGCCGCTCCCTGGGGATGCGCACGGATCCGGTGGCCGAGCTGAACAAGGCGTGGAAGCGGCACGCCTCCGTCGTACGGCGGCTGCACGAGAAGCTGTTCTACCGGCCGCTGCTGGACGCCGTCGCCCAGCTGGCGCCCGGCGAGTCCCGGCTCAGCGCGAAGGCGGCCGGAACCCGGCTCGAAGCCCTCGGGTACGCGGACCCGGCCGCCGCGCTGCGGCACCTGGAAGCGCTGTCGTCCGGGGTGTCGCGCAAGGCGGCCATCCAGCGCACGCTGCTGCCGGTGCTGCTCAGCTGGTTCGCGGACTCCGCCGACCCGGACGCCGGACTCCTCGGCTTCCGCAAGGTGTCCGACGCGCTCGGCAAGACCCCGTGGTATCTGCGGCTCCTGCGCGACGAGGGGGCGGCGGCGGAGAACCTCGCCCGGGTCCTGTCGGCCGGCCGCCTCGCCCCCGACCTGCTGCTGCGGGCCCCGGAGGCCGTCTCGATCCTCGGCGACCCGGAGGGGCTGAAACCGCGCACCCGGAACAACCTGGAGCAGGAGGTACTGGCCGCGGTCGGCCGGGCCGGGGGCGCCGAGTCCGCGGTGGCCGTGGTCCGTGGCGTACGGCGGCGGGAGCTGTTCCGTACGACGGCGGCGGACATCATCGGCTCCTACGGCACCGAGGAGAGCCCCGCCGAGGCCGATCACGGCGCCCTCGTCGACCGGGTCGGCTCCGCGGTCACCGATCTGAACGCCGCCACGCTCTCCGGCGCGCTGCGCGCCGCCGTACGCGAACAGTGGGGCGACACCCTGCCGACCAGGTTCGCCGTCATCGGGATGGGCCGCTTCGGCGGTCACGAGCTGAACTACGGCTCCGACGCCGACGTCCTGTTCGTCCACGCGCCGCGCGAGGGCGTCGGCGACGAGGAGGCGAGCCGGGTGGCCAACACGGTGGTCACCGAGATGCGCAGACTGCTCCAGCTGCCCACGGCGGACCCGCCGCTCCTGATCGACGCGGATCTGCGGCCCGAGGGCAAGAGCGGTCCGCTGGTGCGCACCCTGAAGTCGTACGAGGCGTACTACCGGCGCTGGGGACTGGTGTGGGAGAGCCAGGCCCTGCTGCGGGCCGAGCCGATGGCGGGCGACGCGGAGCTGGGGCGCAGCTTCGTCGACCTGATCGATCCGCTGCGGTATCCCAGGGAGGGCCTGGGGGAGGACGCGGTCCGTGAGATCCGCCGCCTCAAGGCCCGGATGGAGTCCGAGCGCATGCCGCGCGGCGCCGACCCGACGCTCCACACCAAACTGGGGCGCGGCGGGCTGAGCGATGTCGAGTGGACGGTGCAGCTGCTGCAGATGCAGCACGGCTGGTCGGTGCCCGGACTGCGCACGACCCGTACCCGTGAGGCGCTGGCCGCGGCGTGCGCGGCGGAGCTGATCCCGGCCGAGGAGGCCCGGACCCTGGACGACGCGTGGGTGCTGGCGACCCGGGTGCGCAACGCGGTGATGCTGGTACGGGGGCGGCCCGGCGACACGTTTCCGTCCGACGGGCGGGAGATGACGGCGGTGGGGCGCTACCTGGGGTACGAGCCCGGACACGTCGGCGACATGCTGGACGACTACCGGCGGATCACGCGCCGGGCGCGGGCGGTGGTGGAGGAGCGGTTCTACGGGGCCGCGTGACGGGTTCCACGGGCGTGACGGGTTCCACGGGGCCGTGCGACCGGGTTGTGCGGGGCCGTGTGACGGGGGAGCCGTCAGCGGCGGCCCGAGGGCTCCGGCACCGGCCGGCGGTCCCGTGCGGGCACACTCGCCGTCAATCCCGTCAGGTGCCCCCGGCCGGACGGCACCAGCTTCGGCAGCCGGTTCGGCAGCGATCCGTACCAGGCGTAGGAGACCGCGAAGCCGAAGGCCAGGCAGACCATGCCGCCCACCGCGTCCAGCCAGAAGTGGTTGGCGGTCGCCACGATCACGACCAGGGTGGCCGCCGGGTAGAGCAGGCCCAGGATGCGCGCCCAGGGCGCGGAGGCCAGCGCGAAGATTGTCAGACCGCACCAGAGCGACCAGCCGATGTGCATGGACGGCATCGCCGCGTACTGGTTCGACATGTTCTTGAGGTTGCCCGAGGCCATCGAGCCCCAGGTCTGGTGCAGCATCACCGTGTCGATGAAGTTCTCGCCACTCATCAGACGGGGAGGCGCCAGCGGATACAGGTAGTAGCCGAGCAGGGCGACCGCCGTGGTCGCGAAAAGCACCAGCCGGGCCGCCGCGTAGCGGCCGGGGTGACGGCGGAACAGCCAGATGAGCACACCGATGGTGATGACGAAGTGCAGCGTCGCGTAGTAGTAGTTCATCGCGACGATCAGCCATGTCGCCGCATTGACGGCATGGTTGACGCTCTCCTCGAAGGCGAGGCCCATCGACTTCTCCACCGACCAGATCCAGTCCGCGTTGCTCAGCGCCGCGGCCTTCTGCTCGGGCACGGCGTTGCGCACCAGTGAATACAGCCAGTAACTGACCGCGATCAGCAGGATTTCGAACCAGAGACGTGGACGGCGCGGAGACCGCAGTGTGCGGAGCTTCGCGAGTACGCTCTTCCGCTCGGCCTCGGGGGACGCCTCGTCCCCATGGGGTGACGTGGTGTCCGCCGACCGGCCTTCCTGTGTTTTCACGTGCGATTCACCCATAGGCACAGAGTCTGCCAGATACGTCCCCCTCCGCCCGATCATCCTCCGGTCGGGTTCCGGTCGCACATCCTGCACCTCAAGGACGAGGGTGGGACCCTGAGAGGGCTCCGGGTCCCGACGCCGTCGAACCGCGAACCACCAGCTCAGGCATGAAGACGAACTCGCTGTGGGGAGCCGGGGTTCCGCCGATCTCCTCCAGGAGGGTGCGCACGGCCGCCTGGCCCATCGCCGTCACCGGCTGCCGGATGGTGGTCAGCGGCGGATCGGTGAACGCTATGAGCGGCGAATCGTCGTACCCCACCACCGACAGATCGCGCGGCACCTGGCGCGACAGCCGGCGGGCCGCCCGGATCGCGCCAAGAGCCATCATGTCGCTCGCGCACACCACCGCCGTGCACCCGCGCTCCAGCAGCGCCGACGCGGCGGCCTGACCACCCTCCAGCGTGTACAGAGAGTGCTCGATCAGCTCCTCCACCTCGTCCGGGGCGAGGCCGAGCTGCTCCCGCATCGTGGCGTGGAACCCCTCGATCTTGCGGAGCACCGGGACGAAGCGCTTCGGGCCGACCGCGAGGCCGATCCGCTGGTGTCCGAGCGCAACCAGGTGCGTCACCGCGAGCCGCATCGCCGCCCGGTCGTCGGGGGAGATGAAAGGTGCCCGCACCTTGGTCGAGAAGCCGTTGACCAGGACGAAGGGGACGCCCTTGGCGCGCAGTTGCTCATAGCGCTGCATATCGGCCGAGGTGTCCGCGTGCAGTCCGGAGACGAAGATGATGCCCGCGACGCCGCGGTCGACGAGCATCTCCGTCAGCTCGTCCTCGGTGGAGCCGCCCGGACTCTGGGTCGCCAGTACCGGTGTGTACCCCTGCCGGGTCAGCGCCTGGCCGATGACCTGGGCCAGCGCCGGGAAGATGGGGTTGTCCAGCTCGGGCGTGATCAGGCCGACCAGTCCCGCGCTGCGCCTGCGCAGCCGTACGGGACGTTCGTAGCCGAGGACGTCGAGCGCCGCGAGGACGGATTCGCGGGTGGCCGCCGCTACACCGGGCTTGCCGTTCAGGACTCGGCTGACCGTAGCTTCGCTGACCCCCGCCTGAGTTGCGATGTCGGCAAGCCGTGCGGTCATGGAAGGCGACTGTACCGGGCCGGTGTCGGATTGCCCACTGTGCACGGGATTCGGGCGCGAGGCCCCTTCCCGTCCGGTGGTGACGGTGCTCGCACGGACGTCCGTAGCAACTTCTTGCAAGCTCTTGCGGACCTCCGATGCGGACTGCGATCGGATCGTCGCACTACGGATGCACCGGGTGTGGCCTGCTCTGCCAGCGGGTAGGGGCTGCCGTCAAGAGGGTTGACGGCAACCTTGAGGACACGCGAATGTAACGATCGCCGGACCTTGCAGAAATCTTCCGCAAGGTCTTTCGGTCGTCTTTCATCCTTGTTACGTTCACGTCGACCCGGCGCCGCGACGGAGCGGTACGGCAGTTGAAGGAGTTCAGATGCGACGTGGCATAACGGCCACCGCCCTGGTCGCGGCCCTGGCGCTCGCGGCGACCGCCTGCGGCAGCGACGACGAGTCCGGCGGGAGCAAGAGCTCGGGCGAGCTCTCCGGCACGGTGACCTGGTGGGACACCTCGACCGTCGGCAGCGAGGACAAGGTCTTCAAGAAGCTCGCCGAGGGCTTCGAGAAGGAGCACCCCAAGGTCGACGTCAAGTACGTCAACGTCCCCTTCGGTGAGGCGCAGAACAAGTTCAAGAACGCCGCCCAGGCCGGCGCCGGCGCCCCCGACGTGATCCGCTCCGAGGTCGCCTGGACCCCCGAGTTCGCGGACCTCGGCTACCTGGCCCCGCTGGACGGCACCTCCGCCCTGAAGAACCAGGACGACTTCCTCAAGCAGGCCGCCGCGTCCACCAAGTACAAGGACAAGACGTACGCCGTCCCGCAGGTCATCGACTCCATGGGCGTCTTCTACAACAAGAAGATCTTCAAGGAGGCCGGTGTCGATGTCCCCACGACCATCGACGACCTGAAGACCGTCTCCAAGAAGATCAAGGACAAGACCGGCAAGACCGGCCTCTACCTCCGCGGCGACGACGCGTACTGGTTCCTGTCCTTCCTCTACGGCGAGGGCGGCGACCTGGTCGACGCGGGCAACAAGTCCGTCACCGTCGACCAGCCCGAGGGCGTCAAGGCGTTCAAGGTCGTCGAGGACCTCGTCGAGTCCGGTGCGGCCAAGACCGACGCCACGGACGGCTGGGAGAACATGCAGTCGTCGTTCAAGGACGGCAAGGTCGCCATGATGATCAACGGCCCGTGGGCCGTCGCCGACACCCTCGCGGGCAATGAGTTCAAGGACAAGGACAACCTGGGCATCGCCCCGGTCCCGGCCGGTTCCGCCGCTCAGGGTGCCCCGCAGGGCGGCCACAACCTCGCCGTGTACGCGGGCTCCAAGAACCTCGACGCCTCCTACGCCTTCGTCGAGTACATGACGTCGGTGCAGAGCCAGGCCACGACGGCCGGCGAGCTGAACCTGCTGCCGACCCGTACCTCCGCGTACGCCAAGCAGGAGGCCGTGGACAGCGAGATCGTCGGCTTCTTCAAGCCGGTCGTCGAGACCGCCGTCGAGCGCCCCTGGATCCCGGAGACCGGCAGCCTCTTCGCCCCGCTCGTCACCGAGTACACCAAGGTCCTCACCGGCCAGACCACGCCGGAGAAGGCGGCCTCCGCGACCGGCGACTCGTACCGCAAGCTCCTCAAGGGCTGGAAGTAACAGGAAGGTTGGCCGACTGATGGCTGTCCACACCAGCCAGTCGGTGGCGAAGGCCGCGGACGACGACGTCGTCCGCGGCCCCAGCCGCGGTACTGGTAACCCCCCGCCGCCGGGTCCGCTCCGGCGGGCCATGTCGACCCACTGGTACGCCTGGGTCATGGTCGCCCCGGTCGTCCTCGTGATCGGCGTGATCATCGGCTACCCGCTGGTCCGCGGCATCTACCTGTCGCTGACCGACGCCAACGAGCGCAACGTCGCGCGGTCCATCGGGGTCAACGAACTGCCCGCCACCTACAAGTTCGTGGGTGCGGACAACTACGTCGACGCCCTGACGGGTAACCAGTTCCTCGGCACGCTCGGCTGGACGCTGGTGTGGACGGTCTCCTGCGTGGGCATCACGTTCTGCCTCGGCATGGCGCTGGCCAACATCCTCAACCGACGCATCGCCGGACGCTCCGCCTACCGCATGGCCCTCATCCTGCCCTGGGCCATCCCCGGCTTCGTCTCGGTCTTCGCCTGGCGCTTCCTCTACAACGAGGACCGCGGGCTGCTCAACAAGATCCTCGGCGGTGCGGGCATCGACGGGGTGCCGTGGCTGAACGACCCCACCTGGGCCAAGTTCTCCGTCATCGCGGTCAACGTCTGGCTCGGCATCCCGTTCATGATGGTCGCCCTGCTCGGCGGACTGCAGTCCATACCCTCGGAGCAGTACGAGGCGGCCGAGATGGACGGCGCCACCGCCTGGCAGCGCTTCCGGCACATCACGCTGCCCGGGCTGCGCCCGGTCTCCACCACGGTGGTCCTGCTCTCCACCATCTGGACCTTCAACATGTTCCCGGTGATCTTCCTGCTGACCCGCGGCGGACCCGGCGAGGCCACCCAGATCCTCGTCACCCAGGCGTACAAGTTCTCCTTCGAGATCAGCCCGCGCGACTTCGCGCAGTCCTCCACGTGGGGCGTGCTGATCCTCGTACTCCTGATGCTCTTCGCCGTGGTCTACCGGCGAGTCCTGCGCACCCAGGGAGACAACTGGTGACCACCGTGACCGAGCACTCCGGCCGGCACGCCGTCCGCAAGCCGCGCCTGCGCGGCGACCGTTCGCCGTTCGCCTCCGTGGCCCTGCACCTCACCCTGATCATCGCGTCCGTCATCGCGGTCTTCCCGGTGCTGTGGGTCCTGCTGACCTCGCTCAAGCCCGCCCAGTACGCCACGACGACGGACTTCTTCCGCGAGACCACGTTCGTCAACTACACGAACCTGATCAGGGACACCGAGTTCCTGAGCTGGTTCGGCAACTCCGTGATCATCGCGGGGCTCTCCACCGTCATCGGTGTGTTCGTCTCCGCCACCACCGGCTACGCCGTCAGCCGCTTCCGCTTCCCCGGCAAGCGCGGGCTGATGTGGACGCTGCTGATCACACAGATGTTCCCGGTCGCGGTCCTCATCGTGCCGATCTACAACATCATGTCGAGCGTCGGCCTGCTCAATCAGCCCGCCGGCCTCGTCATCACCTACCTCACCATCTCGGTGCCGTTCTGCGCCTGGATGATGAAGGGGTTCTTCGACACCATCCCGCGGGAGATCGACGAATCCGGGCAGGTCGACGGACTCACCCCGTTCGGCACGTTCTGGCGGCTCATCCTGCCGCTGGCCAAGCCCGGCCTCGCGGTCACCGCGTTCTACTCCTTCATCACCGCCTGGGGCGAAGTGGCGTACGCCTCCGCCTTCATGGTCGGTGACGAGAACCTCACGCTCGCCGGCGGACTGCAGAAGTTCGTCAACCAGTACGGGGCCCAGTGGGGCCCGATGACCGCGGCCTCCGTGCTCATCGCGATCCCGGCGGCCCTGGTCTTCCTCTTCGCGCAGAAGCACCTGGTCACCGGTATGTCCGCCGGAGCAGTCAAGGGCTGACCCGGAAGGGGGCCGACGGTCTTCGGCCCCCTTCCCGCCACCCGCACGACCCGCACCACCGCATCCGTCACGGCGGCGCCGGATCCCCGACCCGGTCCCGGCGCCGCTCCCCACCCAGACACCCCAGGGACGACATGACCCAGCACCTCGCTGCCCCCTCCACCGGCACGTCCGACGACGCCCCGGGCCACCGCACCGGCTGGTGGAAGGACGCGGTGATCTACCAGGTCTACCCACGGAGCTTCGCCGACGGCAACGGCGACGGCATGGGCGATCTCGCGGGCGTCACCGCCCGGCTCCCGTACCTCAAGGACCTCGGTGTCGACGCCGTCTGGCTCAGCCCCTTCTACGCCTCGCCGCAGGCCGACGCGGGCTACGACGTCTCCGACTACCGGGCCATCGACCCGATGTTCGGCAGCCTCCTGGACGCCGACGCCCTGATCCGCGACGCCCACGACCTGGGCCTGCGCATCATCGTGGACCTGGTGCCCAACCACTCCTCCGACCAGCACGAGTGGTTCAAGCGCGCCCTGGCCGAGGGCCCCGGCTCCGCCCTGCGCGACCGCTACCACTTCCGCCCCGGCAAGGGCGCGGACGGCGAACTCCCGCCCAACGACTGGGAGTCCATCTTCGGCGGCCCGGCCTGGACCCGGACCACCGGCCCCGACGGCACCCCCGGCGACTGGTACCTCCACCTGTTCGCCCCGGAGCAGCCCGACTTCAACTGGGAGCACCCGGCCGTCGCCGACGAGTTCCGCTCGATCCTGCGCTTCTGGCTCGACATGGGCGTCGACGGCTTCCGGGTGGACGTCGCCCACGGTCTCGTCAAGGCCGAGGGCCTGCCCGACCTCGGCGGCCACGACCAGCTCAAGCTGCTCGGCAACGACGTCATGCCGTTCTTCGACCAGGACGGCGTGCACGAGATCTACCGCAGCTGGCGCACCATCCTCGACGAGTACCCGGGCGAGCGGATCGCCGTCGCCGAGGCATGGACCCCCACCGTCGAGCGCACCGCGAACTACGTGCGCCCCGACGAGATGCACCAGGCGTTCAACTTCCAGTACCTGTCCACCGCCTGGGACGCCGCCGAACTGCGCACGGTCATCGACACCTCGCTCGAAGCGATGCGGCCGGTCGGCGCCCCCGCCACCTGGGTGCTCTCCAACCACGATGTCACCCGGCACTCCACCCGGTTCGCCAACCCGCCCGGCCTCGGCACCCAGATCCGTACCCCCGGAGACCGCGAGCTCGGCCTGCGCCGGGCCCGTGCGGCGACCCTGCTGATGCTGGCCCTGCCCGGCTCCGCCTACGTCTACCAGGGCGAGGAGCTCGGCCTGCCCGACGTCACCGACCTGCCCGACGAGGTCCGTCAGGACCCGTCGTTCTTCCGCGCGGCGGGCCAGGACGGCTTCCGCGACGGCTGCCGGGTGCCGATCCCGTGGACCCGCGAGGGCAGCTCGTACGGCTTCGGCACCGGCGGCAGCTGGCTCCCGCAGCCGGCCGGCTGGGGCGACCTCTCCATCGAGGCGCAGACCGGGGCCGAGGGCTCCACGCTGGAGCTCTACCGGGCCGCCATCGCCGCCCGGCGCGAGCACCCGGGGCTCGGCGCGGGCACCGCGGTCGAGTGGCTGGACGCCCCCGAGGGCGTCCTGGTCTTCGGCCGGCCCGGCTTCGTCTGCACCGTCAACACCACCGGCGCCCCGGTGCGGATGCCCGCCCGCGGCAACGTGCTGCTGGCCAGCGCCCCGGTGACCGTCGACGGCGCCGAGGCCGTGCTGCCCGCCGACAGCACCGTGTGGTGGACGGTGTGACTCTGCCCGCACCCAGGACCGGTCCGGCGCCGCGGCTCTCCGACATCGCCGGACAGGCCGAGGTCAGCGAGGCGACCGTCAGCCGGGTGCTCAACGGGAAGCCGGGCGTCGCGGACACCACGCGTCAGCGGGTGCTCGCGGCGCTCGACATCCTCGGCTACGAACGGCCCGTGCGGCTGCGGCAGCGCAGCGCCGGACTGATCGGGCTGGTGACACCCGAACTCACCAACCCGATCTTCCCGGCCTTCGCGCAGTCCGTCGAACAGGTCCTGGCCGGGCACGGCTACACCCCGGTGCTCTGCACCCAGCTGCCGGGCGGCGCCACCGAGGACGAGCTCGTCGAGCAGCTCGTCGAACGGGGCGTCGGCGGCATCGTGTTCCTGTCCGGGCTGCACGCCGACCTGTCGGCCGACCCGGCACGGTACGCGGCGCTCACCGAGCGCGGCGTACCGTTCGTCCTGATCAACGGCTACAACGAACGGATCAGCGCGCCGTTCGTCTCGCCCGACGACACCGCCGCCGTGCGGATGGCCGTGGGGCACCTGGCGGACCTGGGTCACCGCAGGATCGGTCTGGCGATCGGGCCGCAGCGCTACGTCCCCTCCCGCCGCAAGCGCGACGGCTTCCTCGACGCGTCGGCCTCGGTGCTCGGACTGCCCCGGGCCGAGGCCGAACTCCTGGTCTGCTCCACGCTGTTCAGCGTGGAGGGCGGCCAGGTCGCGGCGGGCGCCCTGCTGGACCTGGGCTGCACCGGCATCGTCTGCGGGAGCGATCTGATGGCGCTCGGTGTGGTGCGGGCGGCCAGGGGGCGGGGGCTCGACGTCCCCCGTGATGTCTCGGTCGTCGGCTTCGACGACTCGCAGCTGATCGCGTTCACCGACCCGCCGCTGACCACGGTGCGCCAGCCCGTGCAGGCGATGGCGGCGGCGGCGGTGGGCGCCCTGCTGGAGGAGATCGGCGGCAGCCCGGTGCAGCGCACGGAGTATGTGTTCCAGCCGGAGCTGGTGGTACGGGGGTCGACGGCGGCGGTGGTGCGCGCCGTCTGACCGAGGGCGGAACCGCCCGCCGTACGGGAGAGACACCGGACGTACGGGAGAGGCATCGGTCGTGCAGGAGACACCCGCCGCACGGGAGAGGCGTCGGTCGTACGGGAACGGGAGAGGCCCCTGACGTACAGGAGAGGCACCGGGAGTCGGCCCAGGACGGGCCGGCGGGGAGTTACTCCGGGTGCCTCTCCTGCCGTGACCGGCCCGGCCGGCCGGGCGCGTGGGGCCCGGCGCCGAGGCGGCCGGGACCCCCGGCCGACCGGGCCGGAGTCCGGATGAACTTTACCTTCCCGCAATAACTTGCGAAAGACTTTGCAGGCAGGAAACTGCCTGATTTCGTGGATGTGAGCGGGAGATGTCCAAAGGGTTGACCGAGGCGGAGCGGGCTCGTACGGTCTGCTCCGCGGCAAGGTTTGCATTCTTGCAGCAAGAACCTTCAGGAGCCTTGAGGGCACGGCGCGTTGCCACGTGAGGCTGCACCGTCACCCGCGTTTCCCCCACAGCAGGAGGAAAGACATGGCACGCAGACCCCTCTCTGCCGCACTCGCACTCGTGGCAGGCGCCGCTGTCCTCGCCGTCCCCGCCCAACTCGGCGCGGCGGACACCGCACAGGCCGCCGGTCCGGGCGACAAGGACGTCACCGCCGTGATGTTCGAGTGGAAGTTCGACTCCATAGCCAAGGCGTGCACGGACACCCTCGGTCCGGCCGGCTACGGCTTCGTCCAGGTCTCGCCGCCCCAGGAGCACATCCAGGGCGGTCAGTGGTGGACCTCCTACCAGCCCGTCAGCTACCGGATAGCCGGCCGGCTCGGCGACCGGAACGCCTTCGCCGCCATGGTGAACACGTGTCACGGGGCGGGCGTCAAGGTCGTCGCCGACGCCGTCATCAACCACATGTCGGCCGGCTCGGGCACCGGCACCGGCGGCTCCGCCTACGGCAAGTACGACTACCCGGGCATCTACTCGGTCAACGACATGAACGACTGCCAGTCGCCGATCACCAACTACGGCGACCGCGGCAACGTACAGAACTGCGAACTCGTCGGCCTGGCCGACCTGGACACCGGCGAGGACTACGTACGCGGCAGGATCGCCGGGTACCTCAACGACCTGCTCTCCCTCGGCGTCGACGGCTTCCGGATCGACGCGGCCAAGCACATGCCCGCCGGTGATCTCGCCGCCATCAAGTCCCGGCTGAGCAACCCCGGTGTCTACTGGAAGCAGGAGGCCATCTACGGCGGCGGCGAGGCCGTCTCGCCCTCCGAGTACCTCGGCACCGGCGACGTCCAGGAATTCCGCTACGCCCGCGGCCTCAAGCAGACCTTCCTCAACGAGAACCTCGCCAACCTGAAGAACTACGGCGAGGGCTGGGGCTTCATGGAGTCGGGCAGGTCGGCGGTCTTCGTCGACAACCACGACACCGAGCGCAACGGCGAGACGCTGACCTACAAGAACGGCGCCGACTACACCCTCGCCCATGTGTTCATGCTGGCCTGGCCCTACGGCTCCCCGGACGTCCACTCCGGATACGAGTGGTCCGACAAGGACGCCGGACCTCCCAACGGCGGTCAGGTCGGCGCCTGTTACAGCGACGGCTGGAAGTGCCAGCACGCCTGGCGCGAGATCTCCTCCATGGTCGGCTTCCGCAACGCCGCCCGCGGCCAGGCGGTCACCGACTGGTGGGACAACGGCGCCGACCGGATCGCGTTCGGACGGGGTGCGAAGGCGTACGTCGCCATCAACCACGAGGGCTCGGCCCTGACCCGTACGTTCCAGACGTCGCTGCCCGCCGGTGACTACTGCGACATCCAGTCCGGCAACGGCGTCACCGTCGACGGATCGGGCCGGTTCACCGCCACGCTCGGCGCCAACACCGCCGTCGCGCTGCACGCGGGCGCCCGCACCTGCACCGGCGGCGGTACCGGCCCGACCGACCCCGGTACGGGCCGGTCCGGCGCCTCCTTCGGCGTCAACGCCACCACCCAGCCCGGCCAGAACATCTACGTCACCGGCGACCAGCAGGCCCTCGGCTCCTGGGACCCCGCCAAGGCGCTGAAGCTCGACCCGGCCACGTACCCCGTCTGGAAGCTCGATGTGAGCCTGCCCGCCGGTACGTCCTTCGCGTACAAGTACCTCCGCAAGGACGCGGGCGGCAACGTCACCTGGGAGAGCGGCGCCAACCGCACCGCCACCGTCCCGGCCTCCGGCAGGTCCGCGCTGACCGGCGACGTCTGGCGCGGCTGACCCCGCCTCGGCCGCGTCCGGGCGGGCCGGGGGTGCACCGCGGTGCACCCCCGGCCCGCCCCTCGGTACCCGTCCCACCCCGTTCCCACCCCGTGCGAATTCGAGGAGTACCCGCCCCGTGTCCCGAACAACCCTCCGGCGGGGGGCCGTCGCCGCACTCTGCGCGGCGCTGCTGCCCGTCGTCCCGGCGGCCTCCGCGGCCGCGTCGCCCCGGCCACCGGCCCCGCCCTCGGACGCCGCACTGGCCCGTGAGCCGGCCCGGCACGACCTGACCCGCGAGCAGTTCTACTTCGTGCTGCCCGACCGCTTCGCCAACGGCGACACCTCCAACGACCGCGGCGGGCTGACCGGTTCACGCCTGGACACCGGGTACGACCCCACCGACAAGGGGTTCTACCAGGGCGGCGACCTCAAGGGCCTGACCGGGAAGCTCGACTACATCAAGGGCCTCGGCACCACCGCCATCTGGCTCGCCCCGATCTTCAGGAACCGGCCCGTCCAGGGCACCGGCAAGGACGCCTCGGCCGGCTACCACGGTTACTGGATCACCGACTTCACCCAGGTCGACCCCCACTTCGGGACCAACGCCGACCTGGAGAAGCTGATCGACAAGGCCCACGCCAAGGGCATGAAGGTCTTCTTCGACGTCATCACCAACCACACGGCCGACACCGTCGACTACGCCGAGAAGGAGTACGGCTACAAGCCCAAGGGCGCCTACCCCTACCTCGACAGGAACGGCCGCCCGTTCGACGACAGCCGGAAGATGGCGAAGGTCGACCAGGACGCGTTCCCGTACACCCCGAAGACCACGGTGAACGCCGGGACCAAGAAGCCGTCCTGGCTCAACGACCCCACGATGTACCACAACCGGGGCGACTCGACCTTCGCCGGTGAGTCGGCCGAGTACGGCGACTTCTCCGGGCTCGACGACCTGTGGACCGAGCGGCCCGAGGTCGTCACCGGCATGGCGGAGATCTACGAGAAGTGGGTCCGCGACTTCGACATCGACGGCTTCCGCATCGACACCGTCAAACACGTCGACCTGGACTTCTGGACCCAGTGGGCCACCGCGCTGGACACCTACGCCGCCGAGCGGGGCCGGGACGACTTCTTCATGTTCGGCGAGGTGTACTCCTCCGACACCGCGATCACCTCGCCCTACGTCACCCGGGGACGGCTCGACGCGACGCTCGACTTCCCGTTCCAGGAGGCCGCCAGGCAGTACGCCTCCCAGGGCGCCCCGGCCTCGAAGCTCGCCGCCGTGTACGGCGACGACTACCGCTACACCACCGACAAGGCCAATGCCTACGAGCAGGTGACCTTCCTCGGCAACCACGACATGGGCCGCATCGGCACCTTCCTCGAACAGGACAACCCGAAGGCCGACGACGCCGAACTGCTCCAGCGGGCCCGCCTCGCCAACGAGCTGATGTTCCTCGCGCGCGGCAACCCCGTCATCTACTCCGGCGACGAGCAGGGCTTCACCGGCGCGGGCGGCGACAAGGACGCCCGCCAGCCCCTCTTCGCCTCGAAGGCCGCCGACTACCTCGACGACGATCAGATCGGCACCGACCGTACGCACGCCACGGACGCGTACGACACCGGCCACCCGATCTACCGCTCCATCGCCCGGCTCTCCCGGCTGACCAAGGAACACCCGGCGCTGCGCGACGGCGTGCAGACCGAGCGCTACGCGGAAGGCTCCGTCCACGCCTTCTCGCGCACCGGCACCGAGCGGTCCAACGAGTACGTCGTCGCCACCAACAACGGCACCGGACCGCGGACCGTCGAGCTGGCCACCGAGTCCGCGCACATGAACTTCCGTACGCTGTACGGCGGTTCCGGCACGGTCCGCAGCGGCGGCGACAAGAGGATCACCGTCACCGTGCCCGCGCTCTCCAGCGTCGTGCTGCGCGCCGACAAGCCCCTCGGCTCCCCGGACGCCCGGCCCGCCATCACCCTGAAGGCGCCCGCCGCCGGAGCCACCGGCACCGTCGAACTGACCGCGGACACCGACGGCGGACAGCTCAACCGGGTCGTCTTCGCCGCCCGGACCGGCAACGGCAAGTGGCGCACCCTCGGCTCCGCCGACCACGCCCCGTACAAGGTCACCCAGCACCTGGACGCCTCCGTGAAGGCCGGGACGCCACTGCGGTACAAAGCCGTCGTCGTGGACCGCGCCGGGCGCACGGCCAGTGCGCTCGCCGCGACCACCGCGGGCCAGGCACCGCCCGCCGAGAAGCCCGTCGCCGTCGAACGCGACTACGCCGTCGTCCACTACAAGCGCGCGGACGGCGACTACGAGGGCTGGCAGCTGAAGTCCGGCGACACCTCCGGCGACTTCATCGGGCGCGACGCCTACGGCGCGTTCGCCTGGATCAAGCTCGCCGAGGGCACCTCCTCCCTCCCGTACACCGTCGAGAAGGCCGGAACCGCAGACGGCCCGCAGCGCACCGTCGACCTCGCGAGGACCGGACAGGTCTGGATCGAGCAGGGCAAGGACGGCCAGAACACCGAGGCACCCGAAGCACCCGGTCAGGACACCACCAAGGCCGTCCTCAACTACCACCGGGCCGACGGCGACTACGACGGCTGGGGGCTGCACACCTGGACCGGGGCCAAGAACCCCACCGACTGGTCCAAGCCGCTCCAGCCGGTGAGGAAGAACGCCTACGGCGTCACCTTCGAGGTGCCGCTCACCGACGGCGCCACCTCGCTCAGCTACATCCTGCACAAGGGCGACGAGAAGGACCTCCCCAGCGACCAGTCACTCGACATCGCCACCCACGGGCACGAGGTCTGGATGCTCGGCGGGCAGCCCGGCTATCTGCTGCCGCAGGCTGGCGGCGTTCCCACTCCCGACCTCACCAAGGCCGAGGCCCAGTGGATCGACTCCGGCACCGTCGTCTGGAAGGTGAAGGCCACCGACGCCACCAGCCAGCAGCTCGTGTACGCCACGGACACCCCGATCTCCGTCGTCGACGGCGCCCTCTCCGACGAGGGCCGGTGGCTGCGCCTGCGTACCGCCACCCTCACCGACGCCCAGAAGGCGAAGTACCCGCACCTCAAGGACTACCCGGCGTTCACCGTCGACGCCCGCGACCGTGACCGGGTCCGCGCATCCCTGCGCGGCCAGCTCATCGCCACCCAGCGGGCCGCGAACGGCGCCCTGCTCGCCGCCACCGGAGTGCAGACCGCCGGTGTCCTGGACGACCTGTACGGGAAGAACGCGAGCGGCGCCGCCCTCGGACCGGTCTTCCGGCACGGCACACCCACCCTGTCGCTGTGGGCACCCACCGCCCGTACCGTCTCGCTCGAACTCGACGGCCGCACCGTCCCGATGCGCCGCGACGACCGCACCGGCGTCTGGTCGGTCACCGGCAGCAGGAGCTGGAACGGCAAGCCCTACCGGTACGCCGTGCGGGTCTGGGCGCCCAGCGTGCAGAAGACCGTCACCAACAAGGTCACCGACCCCTACTCCACCGCCCTCACCACCGACTCCGCCCGCAGCCTCGTCATCGACCTCGCCGACCCGAAGCTGGCCCCCAGCGGCTGGTCCGGCCTGAGGAAGCCCGCCGCCGTACCACTGCGCGACGCCCAGATCCAGGAGCTGCACATCCGCGACTTCTCGGTCGCGGACCGCACCTCCCAGCACCCCGGCCAGTACCTCGCCTTCACCGACACCCGGTCGGACGGCATGAAGCACCTGCGGCGGCTCGCCGACGCGGGCACCAGCTATGTGCACCTGCTGCCCGCCTTCGACATCGGGACGATCCCGGAGAAGAAGTCGGACCAGCAGGCGCCCGCCTGCGACCTGTCCGTGTACGCCCCCGACTCCGAGGAACAGCAGGAGTGCGTCGCGAAGAGCGCCGGTAAGGACGCCTTCAACTGGGGCTACGACCCGCTGCACTACACCGTCCCCGAGGGCTCCTACGCCTCCGACCCCGACGGCACGAAGCGCACCGTCGAATTCCGCCGGATGGTGCAGGGCCTCAACGGCTCCGGACTGCGCACCGTCATGGACGTGGTCTACAACCACACCGTCGCCTCCGGCCAGGACGACAAGTCCGTCCTCGACCGCATCGTGCCCGGCTACTACCAGCGGCTCCTGGAGGACGGCACCGTCGCCACCTCGACCTGCTGCGCCAACACCGCGCCCGAGAACACCATGATGGGCAAGCTCGTCGTCGACTCGGTCGTCACCTGGGCCAAGGAGTACAAGGTCGACGGCTTCCGCTTCGACCTGATGGGGCACCACCCCAAGGCCAACATCCTGGCCGTGCGCAAGGCACTGGACGGGCTGACCCCCGCCAGGGACGGCGTCGACGGCAAGAAGATCATCCTGTACGGCGAGGGCTGGAACTTCGGCGAGATCGCGGACGACGCCCGCTTCGTCCAGGCCACCCAGAAGAACATGTCCGCGACCGGCATCGCCACCTTCTCCGACCGGGCCCGCGACGCCGTCCGCGGCGGCAGCCCCTTCGACGAGGACCCCGGCGTCCAGGGCTTCGCCAGCGGTCTCTACACCGACCCCAACACCTCCCCGGCCAACGGCACCACCGCCGAGCAGAAGGCCCGCCTGCTGCACTACCAGGACCTGATCAAGGTCGGCCTCACCGGCAGCCTCGCCGACTACACCTTCACCGACAGCACCGGCCGTACGGTCAGGGGCTCGGCCGTCGACTACAACGGGGCGCCCGCCGGATACGCCGCCGAACCCGGCGACGCCCTCGCCTACTCCGACGCCCACGACAACGAGACGCTCTACGACACGCTCGCCTTCAAGCTCCCGGCCGGCACCTCGGCGGCCGACCGGGCCAGGATGCAGGTCCTGGCGATGGCGGCGTCCACCCTTTCGCAGGGACCCTCCCTCTCCCAGGCGGGCACCGACCTGCTGCGCTCCAAGTCCCTGGACCGCAACTCCTACGACAGCGGCGACTGGTTCAACGCCCTCCACTGGGACTGCCGGGACGGCAACGGCTTCGGACGGGGCCTGCCGCCCGCCGCCGACAACAAGGACAAGTGGTCCTACGCGAAGCCCCTGCTGACCTCCGCCGCCCTCACCCCGGGCTGCGCGCAGATCGACGGCGCCTCCGCCGCGTACCGGGACCTGGTCACCATCCGGGCCACCGAGAAGGAGTTCGGCCTCACCAGCACCGAGCAGGTCCAGGCGGCCCTGTCCTTCCCGCTCTCCGGCAAGGACGAGACACCCGGCGTGATCACGATGCGCCTCGGCTCACTCGTGGTCGTCCTCAACGCCACGCCCGCCGCCGCGAGCCAGCACCTCCCGGCCCTCGCCGGCACCGCCTACGCCCTGCACCCCGTCCAGGCGGGGGGCGCGGACTCTACCGTCAAGAAGGCCTCGTACGAAGAGAAATCGGGCAGCTTCACCGTCCCAGGAAGGACGGTCGCCGTCTTTTCGGCGCGCTGACCCCGACAGGTCTACGGTGACGGCATACGTCGGCGGAGGAGCCGCGAAACAGCTGGACACCGTGCGCATCCGGCCCTGCCGCTCCGGCCGGTCCCGGTTCCGCCCCCGCTCGGGGAACGGGGCCGGGACCGGCCGGTCCGGGCAGCGGGGGGCGCTGCCGGGCATCCGCTGCCTCACCGGCGGACCCCTGCCCCAGCGCGCCGGACGGTGATGAGGACCATGGTGGGAAACCTTCCCGAGGAGACGAGCAGCTTCGTCGGGCGGAAGGCCGAACTGGCCCGGCTGGAACGGGCCCTGGCCACCCACCGGCTGACCACCCTCACCGGCCCCGGCGGCGTCGGCAAGACCCGGCTCGCCGTCCGGGGCGCCCGGCTCGCGGCGGACCACTACCCCGACGGCGCCTGGTGGGCCGACCTCTCCCCGCTCTACGACGACAGGCTGCTGCTCCCCACCGTCTCGGACGCGGTCGGGATCGCCGACCACACGCTGAGGATGCCCGTCGACGCACTGTGCGAATGGCTCGTCGACAAGCGGCTGCTGCTCGTCCTCGACTCCTGCGAACACCTGCGCACCGCGTGCGGCCATCTGCTGGGCGAGATCCTCACCACCTCACCCGGCCTGACCGTCCTGATCACCAGCAGGCAGCCGCTGGGCACCCGGGGCGAATTCCTGCTGGACGTACCGCCGCTGCCGGTCGACGGGGCCCCCGACGCCCTGCGCCTCTTCGAGGACCGGGTGCGGGCCGCCGACCCCGGGGCCACCCTCGACGCACCGGGCGAGGCCGCGGCCGTCGCCGAGATCTGCCGCCGCCTCGAAGGCATCCCGCTCGCCATCGAGCTGGCCGCCGCGGGCACCGCGGCGCAGAGCGTCGAGCAGATCGCCGCCCGTATCGGCTCCCGCCTGGACACCCTCAACGACGATTCGCTGTGGCCGCCGCGCCACCGCGCCCTGCGCACCACCATCGGCTGGAGCCACGAACTCTGCACCCCGCTGGAACGCCTCCTGTGGGCGCGGCTGACCCCCCTGCGCACGGACTTCGACGAGGAGGTCGCCCGTGAGGTCTGCGCGGCGGGACCGCTCACCCCGGACGGCGTCGGCGAGGCGCTGCGGGGTCTGGTCGCCAAGTCCGTCGTGAAACAGGACGGGGAGCACCACCGGATGCTCGACACCCTGCGCGAGTACGGGCGGATGTGGCTCGCCGAACTCGGTGAGGAGCGGGCCGCCGCCGACCGGCACGCCGCCTTCTTCCTCGGCCTCGCCCGCCGCGCCCACGCCGGCTGGACCGGTCCCGAGCAGGTCTCCTGGTACCACCGGATCGCCGCCGCGCACCTCGACCTGTGCGCGGCTCTCGACCATCTGCTCGCCCACGACATCCGCGCGGCCCAGGAGATGACCGGCCGGGTCGGATTCTTCTGGAGCTGCTGCGGGCACCTGTCCGAGGCCCGTGTGTACGCCGGGAGAGCCCTGGCGGCGGGCCCGGCCGGCGGCCCCGACCGGACGAGGCTGCGATGGGTGCACGGGGTCGCGGCCCTGCTCCAGGGCGACTTCGTGACCGCCGAGCGGCTCGGCGCGCGCTGTGTCGCCGAGGCCAGGCGCGACCGGGACGACGAGGGCCTGCTCAGTGCCACCTATCTGTCCGGCCTGACCCATCTCATGACCGGACGGCCCCGGACGGCTCTCGACGAGGTCGGGCGGGTGCTTTCGTACACCGGGGCGGTCCCCGCCGAATCCGCCTACCGGCTGCGCTGCCGCCTCATCACCGTCTTCGCCATGACGGCGCTGGACAGACTCGCCGAGGCCGCGGAGGCCGCCGTCCGCCTGCGGACCGTCTGCCAGGCGCAGGACGAGTACTGGATCCGGTCCTACGTCGACTACCAACTCGCCCTGATCTCCCTGCTCCAGGGCCGCCCGGGGGAATCCGCCACGCACGCCCGGTCGATGCTCGCGGGCAAGCACCGGCTCGGGGACAGCTTCGGCGTCGCCCTCGGTCTGGACATCCTCGCCGCCGCCGTCGCCGCCCAGGGCGCGGGCGCCCAGGCGGCCAGGATCTACGGCACCGGGCAGGCGTACTGGCGGATGGTCGGCCACCCGCAGCGCGGCACACCGGAGCTCGGCCCGGTCCGCGAGACCTGCGAGCGGCAGGCACGGGCGGCCATCGGCGACGCCGCCTACCAGCGCGCGTTCGACCGGGGGCAGACGGACAACGCGGAGGTCGGACTCGCCGCCGCCCTCCAGAGCGAGCTGCTGACCTGACGCGAGGGGGCTGCCGACCTGACGGGGGCGGGCCGCTTGCCTGAGGCGAGCGCGCCGCTGACCTGACGCGAGCCCGCCGCTGACGCGAGGGGCAGGCTGCCCTTGTGCGGGCCCGACGATCAACGTAAAGGTGGGTTCCGACAACCGGCAGGACCGGCCCCCACCACCCCCGCACCTCAGGAGCGCTTGATGCCGCAGATCACCGTCGACTACTCCGCCGAGCTCGACGACACCTTCGACCGCCGCGGCTTCGCGCTCGCCCTGCACCCGCTGGTCGCCGGGACGGTCAGCACGAAGATCCCCAACTGCAAGACCAGATTCCGCCGGGTCGAGGACTCCGTGGTGGGCGACGCCGCGACCGGTGACGTCATCGTCCATGTCTCCATCGGCATGCTGGCGGGCCGCACCCCGGAGATCAAGAGCCGGCTCACCGCGTCCGTGCTCGATCTGCTGAGCGGCTATGTGAAGCCCACCGAAGGACTCGCCCTGCACACCTCCGCCGAGACCCGCGACCTGGACCCGTCCTATCGCAAGAGCTGACCGCGTGTCGCGCTACGGCAGCCGCTGCGGGGGCACGGCGGGTACGGCAGGCGCCAGGGCGGAGAGCCGCGCCAGCAGATCTGCGAACGGGCCGTCCGCCGGCTCCTGGGCGAGGACCCGCAGCACGATGCCCGCCATCTCCTGGTCGTACGCGGCACTGACGGCGGCCAGTGCCGCGAAGTCGTGCACCAGCTGCGTCTCCAGCTCGGCCCGCGGAACCCGTCGGCCGTCCAGCCAGATCAACGCCGTCGCCTCGGCCAGTGACACCCAGGACCGTACGACCAACTCCAGCCGTGCGGGCGGCACTTCGACACCCAGGTGGGCGATGATCTGCTCGTAGGCGGCCTGCCGGACCCCGTCGATCATGGCGTTCGCCGTCGAGGAGCCCACCGCGGGCCCGCCGCGCATCAGCGCCCAGAACCCCGGCCCGTGCTCGTCCACGAAGTCGAAGAACCGGCCCATCACCCGCAGCAGCCGTGCGCCCAGGGGGCCTTCCAGCGGCTCCAGGAAGCGGGCCGCCAGCTCGTCGGCGGCCCGCCGCAGCGCCGCCTCGTACAGGCTCTGCTTCCCGGGGAAGTAGTGGTACACCAGTGGCCGCGAGATGCCCGCGGCGGCGGCGATCTCGTCGATCGACACGTCGTCGGGGGAGCGGTGGCTGAACAACTCCAGCGCGACGCCGATCAACTGCTGCCTGCGCTCATCGACGCCCATCCTGCGCCGCACCCCGGTCGTCATGCCAACAGCCTATCCGGGGCGGGCCGCAGAGATCGCCGGGCCCTGTCCATGGACCGGGGCCCTACAGGTCCAGCACCAGCCGCTCGCCGCGGCAGCGCGAGACGCAGATCAGCATCGAGTCGTCGCGCTCGGCGTCCGTCAGGAGCTCGTCGCGATGCTCGATCCCGCCCTCCAGAACACGCTGTCGGCACGTCCCGCAGAAGCCCTGCTCGCAGGAGTACGAGACGGACGGCAGCTCCGCGCGCACGGCGGCCAGGACCGACTGGCCGGCGGCTACCCGCACCGTGCGGCCCGAGCGGCGCAGCTCCACCTCGAAGGAGCCGGTGCCCGCCGCGCCGGACGCCGCCGGGGCGAAGCGCTCCAGGTGCAGGGTGCAGCCGTCCGGGAGCGCGGCGCCGACCGCGTCCATCAGGGGCTCGGGTCCGCAGCAGTGGACCGCGGTGCCGGGCGCCGTCCCCGCCAGGAACGCGGCGGCGTCCGGGTGGCCCGCCTCGTCCTGCGCGACGACGCTCACCCGGTCCCCGTCCGCGCCGAGCTTCTCGATCTCGTCCAGGAACGGCATCGAGGCGCGGGACCGGCCGCCGTACAGCAGCCGCCACGGGGCGCCGGAGGCGGCGACGGCGCGCAGCATCGGCAGGACGGGGGTGATCCCGATACCGCCCGCGACGAACACGTACGCGGGCGCGTCGGCCAGCGGGAAGCGGTTGCGCGGGCCGCGGATCTCGACCTCCTCGCCCTCGTGGAGCTGGGCGTGCACCTCCTGCGAGCCGCCCCGGCCGCCTTCGACCAGCCGGGTCGCGACCGTGTACGTACCGGGGTCGTCCGGGTCGCCGCAGAGGGAGTACTGCCGCACCAGACCGGACGGCAGCACCAGGTCCAGATGGGCGCCGGGTTCCCAGCGGGGCAGGTCGGGTCCCTCCAGCCGGAGCTGGACGACGCCGTCGGCGGCCATGGTCCGCTCGGTGACCAGCAGCCGCCGGGTGACGGTGGAACGGCGCCCGGAGCGGCCCGATACCGGTTCCGCCAGGGCGGGCATGGGCCAGAGCGGGGACTTCGCGATGCGGTGCCGCAGGGCCCGCCTGGCGAGCAGGGCGGCGCCGGTGGCCAGGACGACGGTGCGCAGGCGGGGCAGTGCCATGGGTCAGGGGGTTCCCGTCGTACGGGCCTCGGCGGCCAGCGCCGCGGGCGATTGGGCGAGATAGTCGACTGCCTGGGCCGTGCTGCCCTCCTGCGAGGGGTGGTAGGAGCGGCTCAGATAGCTGGGGACGGACCGCAGGATGGCCCCCGTGCTGGGCAGCGTGCCCTGCTTGCCGCTGTCGCGGAACGCCTTGAAGGAGGCTTTGCCGTCGAGCAGGCTCGGGTCGTTCTCCATGAAGAAGCGGACGCCGCGCTGCCACAGGAAGAGCAGCGCGGAGAACGCCGTCGCCCAGGTCCGCAGCCGCCGCCGGTAGCCGCCGTCGACATGCATGAACACGTCGAAGGCCACGGACCGGTGCTCGACCTCCTCGGCACCGTGCCAGCGCAGCAGGTCCAGCATCGTCGGATCGGCGCCCCGCCGGTCCAGGGCCTCGGCGCTGAGGATCCAGTCGCCGAGGAACGCGGTGTAGTGCTCGATCGCGGCGATCGTCGCCACCCGCTCCATCAGCCACCACTTCGAGGCCCGGCCGGGCGGCAGCGTCCGGTCACCGAGCAGCTTCTCGAAGAACCAGTCGACCTGGGCGGTGTACGGGGTGGGGTCCAGGCCCTGCCGCTTCAGATGGGGCAGTACATCGTCGTGGGCCTGCGAGTGCACGGCCTCCTGGCCGATGAACCCGATGACGTCCTGGCGCAGTTGCTCGTCCTGGATGTACGGGAGGATCTGCCGGTACACCCGGATGAACCAGCGCTCCCCGGCCGGGAGCAGCAGATGGAGCACATTGATGGTGTGTGTGGTGAACGGGTCGCCCGGCACCCAGTGGAGGGGGGTCCGGTCCCAGGCGAACGAGACCTGGCGGGCCTTGAGCGGCGTCCGCTCCGACGCGACCGCCGCTGGCTGCGTGTTAGACATGCTGTCAATGTACTGACGGGTATGCGGGGGGAACAGGGGCGTGCGGGGAATTTTCGTGTACGAGGTTCCCCGGGCGGCCCCGGGGCCTCCGCCGGGGGCGGGCGTCGGGCGATGATGACCGTATGACGACTACCTCACGTGCGCGTTCCTTCGACGCGGCGGCTGCCGCCTATGGCGCGAGCAGGCCCTCGTACCCACCCGTACTCCTCGACGCGGTCGAGGAGTTGGCCGGGTTCGCGCTGGCCGGTGCGCGGGTCGCGGACATCGGTGCGGGCACCGGGCTGGGCACCGCGCTCCTGCACGCGCGCGGGAGCCGGACGGTGGCCGTGGAGCCCGGTGACGGGATGGCCGAGGAGTTCCGCCGCAGGCTCCCCGGGGTGCCGGTCGTCCGGGGTGACGGCAACCACCTGCCGTTGCGATCGGGCTCCGTCGACCTGCTCACCTATGCCCAGTCCTGGCACTGGACCGATCCGGACCGCTCGGTCCCGGAGGTCCGCCGGGTCCTGCGGCCCGGCGGGGCGCTCGCCCTGTGGTGGAACGACTCCGACCCGACCGTGCCGTGGATCGGTGAACAGGACGCCCGGCTGCGGAAGTTCTTCGGCGCGGCCGAGACCCGGTACGACGAGCGGGCCCGGTTCCGCGGCCTGCCGGACGGCATCGCCTTCGGCACTCTTCGGCTGCCCTGGAGCCGTCGGGTACCGCTCGATGTGCACCTGGCCAACCTCGGCAGCTACTCCGACTTCCTGGTCGCCGATCAGGAGGAGGTCCGGGACTTCCTCGCCCGGGAGCGCGAGCTGCTGGCGGGGGTCTTCCCGGACGGCACCGTGGAGGAGACGTACGTGGTCAGTCTGGCCGTGGCGCGGCACTGAGCCGCCGGGGGGCTCCCGGGCGTCACCGAGCCGGCCGGGGGCCGCGGAGCCGATAGGTGGGATCTCTGTGGTGGGCACCCTTCCCGTGTCCCCCTCCATGCGGCAGCATGCGCATGTCGGTACCCGAGAGATCCGACCAATCCTGGTCGGGAATGGGAGGGAACCATGGCACGACGCACCCGTGTGCTCAGCGCGCTCGCACTGGCGGCGGCGACCGCGCTCATCCCCGTACAGGCAACGGCACAGGTGACGGCGCAGCCGACCGGACCGGCGACCGGACCGGCGACCGGACCGGCGACCGGACCGGCGTCGGCTCAGCGCTCCGCACCGCCGGGCGGCCCCTGCACCGCGCCCGTGAGGCCCGCCCCGCAGCTGGCCGTCGAGGCGTGCGACAGCCCGGAACGGATCATCGAGAAGGCCGCGAACATCGTCCCCACCCGCGGTCAGCTCGCCTGGCAGCAGCGGGAGATCACCGCCTTCACCCACTTCGGGATGAACACCTTCACCGGGCGCGAGTGGGGCTCCGGCACCGAGGACGAGAAGCTCTTCGCCCCCGGCGACATCGATGTCGACCAGTGGATGCGCGCCTACCGGGCGGCCGGTGCCGAGCAGGTCATGCTCACCGCCAAGCACCACGACGGCTTCGTCCTCTACCCCAGCCGCTACACCGACCACTCGGTGGCGCTCAGCCCCGGCAGCCCCGACGTCGTCGGCGCCTACGTCAAGGCCGCCCGCCGGGCGGGGCTCAAGGTCGGCCTGTACCTCTCGCCCTCCGACGGTGCCGAACTCCCGCACGCCTGGCACGCCCGGTGGGTCGGGACGATCCGTGAGAAGCAGGCCGAGGGCAAGCCGCTGAGCCTGCCCGAACGCGTCGCCCTGGAGGACGGCGACCGCGCCCCGGCCGGCGAGGGCCGCTTCGGCAACGGCAGCGCCGTCACCGAGCGCACCATCCCCACCCTCGTCCCGGGCGACGACCGCGCCGACGCCGTCAGGCGCGGCGGGCTGCCCACCTTCACGGTGCGGGCCGACGACTACGACGCGTACTACCTCAACCAGGTCTATGAGCTCTTCACCGAGTACGGGCCGATCGAGGAGCTGTGGCTGGACGGCGCCAACCCCTGGTCCGGCTCCGGCATCACCCAGAAGTACGACGTCAAGCAGTGGTTCGACACCATCAAGGCCCTCTCGCCGAACACCGTCGTCTTCCAGGGCCCGCAGGGCGTGCGCTGGGTCGGCAACGAGAACGGCATCGCCCGTGAGACCGAGTGGAGCGTCACCCCGCACACCACCGACCCCTGGACCGGACTCGGCAGCCTGCCCAACGACTCCACCGACCCGGACATCGGCTCCCGGGACCGGATTCTGGCCCCCACCACCAAGTACCTCCAGTGGTACCCGGCCGAGGCCGACGTCTCCAACCGTCCCGGCTGGTTCTACCACCCCGAGCAACAGCCCAAGACCCCCGCGCAGTTGATGGACCTGTACGAGAGGAGCGTCGGCCGCAACGCCTCGCTCCTGCTGAACGTGCCGCCCGCCCCGGACGGCCGGATAGCCGACGCGGACGTCGCCTCGCTCACGGCCTTCGGCAAGGCGGTGCGCACCACGTACGGCACCGATGTGCGCAAGCGGGGGCCGGGGCCGTACACCTTCGACCGCGTCGCCGTCCGCGAGGACATCCGGCGCGGACAGCGGGTGGAACGGTTCGCCGTCGAGGCCCGGATCGGCGGGTCCTGGCAGCGGATCGCCGAGGGCACCACGATCGGCCACCGGCGCATCCTGCCCCTGCCCGCACCGGTCACCGCGACGGCGGTACGGGTGAAGGTCCTCGCGTCCCGGGCCGCGCCGCACCTCGGCGCGACCACGCTCCACCTCGGCGCGACGGCCTTCCCTCCCGGTGCCACGGCCCCTCAGGAGCCGCCCCGGTCGAGGTAGGCGAGCACCGCGAGAACGCGGCGATTGTCGTCGTCCGACGGCGGCAGCCCGAGCTTCCCGAAGATGTTCGAGGTGTGCTTGGCCACCGCCCGCTCCGTGATCACCATGTGCGAGGCGATCGCCGCGTTCGAGCGGCCCTGGGCCATCTGCTCCATGACCTCGCGCTCGCGCGGGGTGAGACCGCCCATCGGCTTGTCCTGCGAACGGCGTGACAGCAGCTGCGAGATGACCTGCGGATCCATCGCCGTACCGCCCGCCGCGACCCGGCGGACCCCGTCGATGAACTGGTCCGCGTCGAAGACCCGGTCCTTGAGCAGATAGCCGATGCCGCCGTTGCCGTCCGCCAGCAGCTCACGCGCGTACAGCTGCTCCACATGCTGCGACAGCACCAGCACCGGCAGTCCGGGCCGCGCCCGCCGGGCGGCCAGCGCGCACTGGAGGCCCTCGTCCGTGTGGGACGGCGGAAGCCGGACGTCGACAACAGCGACGTCCGGCTTCAACTCGGCCAGGGCCCGGGTCAGTTCGGGCCCGGTCTCCACAGCCGCGGCGATCTCGAAATCGTAGGCTTCCAGCATGCGCACCAGGCCGTCGCGCAACAGGAAGAGATCTTCGGCTAGGACAACTCGCAAGGGATCTCCATGGTCACCATGGTGGGACCGCCCGCTGGGCTGCTGACGGCCAGTACGCCGTCGAATGTACCGAGTCGGCGTTCGACTCCGCTCAGCCCCGAGCCGGAACCGATCGCCGCACCGCCCCTGCCGTTGTCCGTCACGGAGACGCGCAGCATCCCGTCGGCGTGATGCACGTCCACCCAGAGCCGGTCGGCGCCCGAGTGCTTCACCGCGTTCGTCAGGATCTCGCTGACCGCGAAGTACGCCGCCGACTCCACCGGCGCCCCGGCCCGCCCGGTCAGCTCCACATGTACGTCGGACTCGGTCGGCAGCCGCAGGGCCAGCGCCTTCACCGCGTCGCCGAGCCCGCGCTCGGCCAGTACCGGCGGATGGATGCCCCGCACCAGATCGCGCAGCTCGGTGAGGGCCTCGGCGGAGGACGCGCGGGCCATCGCCAGCAGCTTCTTCGCCTGGGCCGGGTCCTTCTCGACGAGCGCCTCGATGGTGCCCAGGTTCATGCCCATGGCGACCAGCCGGGCCTGGGCGCCGTCGTGCAGATCCCGTTCGATGCGCCGCAGTTCGGACGCCGCCGTGTCCACCGCCTCGTGGCGGGTCTCGGTGAGCCGGTCGATGCGCTGCGCCAGCTCCTGTTCATGGGTGGGAGCGAGGACCGAGCGGGCGAGCACGAAGTGCAGACGCAGCAGCGGTTCGCTCACCTTCAGCCCGACGGCGAACAGCACGATGCCCAGGGCGACGGCGGCCAGCGCGGACGCCTGGCTGTCCACCGGCACGAATCCGTACCAGTACGCGTCGTCCCGGAACACCCGCCACAGCCCCGCCGCCAGGACCAGCGACTCCAGCGGGTAGATCATCAGTGCGGCGGCCAGGACCGACAGGACGTATCCGGCCGTCATGTCGACCAGCAGCCACTGGAGGTCGCGCCAGGTCGCCGGGTCCTTCAGCATCAGCGTCGTGCGCTCCACCTGCCCGGTGAAACCCGTGCGCACATCCGGCGGAAAGGGCCGGTACGGCACCGGAATGCGGACGTCCGACCAGGTGACCGCCCACAGCCGGCGCTGATTGGCGTGCCTGCGCACCGCTTCGAGCACCGGGGGAGTGGTGACGAGCCCGATGCCCAGCAGGATGAAGGCGATGGAGAGCACCGACAGCACGAACAGGGTGATCGACCCCACCAGACCGACGAAGGAGAGGGCGAAACCGCGTCCGGCCGCCCGCATCGGCGGCCGTATCCGCTCCAACATCGCATTCATGGTGGTATCTCCCCTCACGGGACCCGAGCAGGTCCCGGTCCGAGGACAGTCTCACCCGAGCGGGGCCGCGGGCGTGAGCCGGTTCGCCACCCGCGCGGGGGTGTACCTGGCACCACCCCCTGACCTCGCCCTACGGCTCGGGCAGTGGGTGTTTCGACGGCTGGGGAGGGCGGTCCGCCGTCCCTAGATTCGTCAGCGTCTTGTCCGACGTTTACTTTCTGGGGGCGAAAACCGCATGAGGCGCAACCTCGCGGCACGCATCGGTGTGTGGAGCGCGCACCACCGCAAAACGGCCATTCTCGGCTGGTTGCTCTTCGTCGTGCTCGCCACGGGCATCGGCGGAGCATCCGGCATGGTCGAGATGACCGACGCGGAGAACGGCGCGGGCGACTCGGTCTGCGCGGAGCGGATCCTCTCCGACGCCGGGCTCGACAAGCCCGCGGGCGAGCTGGTCATGGTGTCCGCGTCCGCCGCCGGGGAGTGGAAGGCAGCCGCCCGGGACGTCTCCGCCGCCGTGCGGAAGACCGGCGAGGTACGCAACCTCGCGGAGCCCGTCCCCTCCGAGGACGGCAAGGACGCCCTGATCACCTTCGAGATGAAGGGCGACGCGGCGACCGCCGCCGACCGGGTGCAGCCGGTACTGGACGCGGTCGCCTCGGCCGGGAAGGAGCACGGGGGCGTCGAGATCCACCAGTTCGGCGAGGCCAGCGCGGGCAAGTGGCTCGGCGACCTGCTCGCCGAGGACTTCAAGAAGGCCGAGTTCACCGCCGTACCGCTGGCGCTGGGCATCCTGCTCGTGGCCTTCGGCGCCGTGGTGGCCGCCCTGCTCCCGGTGGGGCTCGCGCTGACCGCGTGCATGGCCGCCTTCGGTCTGCTCTCGCTCGCCAGCCACCAGCTGCACCTGTTCCAGACCACGTACTCCGTGATGTTCCTGATGGGCTTCGCCGTCGGCGTCGACTACTGCCTGTTCTATCTGCGCCGCGAACGTGACGAGCGGGCCGCGGGCCGGGACGCCGAGACGGCCCTGCGGATCGCGGCGGCGACCAGCGGCCGGGCCGTGCTCGTCTCCGGCGTGACCGTGATGGTGGCCATGGGCGGCATGTTCCTGTCCGGACTGCTGCTGTTCAAGGGGTTCGCGCTCGCCACGATCATCGTCGTGTTCATCGCGATGCTGGGTTCCGTGACGGTGCTGCCGGCCCTGCTGTCCTGGCTCGGCGACCGGATCGACGCGGGACGCGTTCCGCTGCTGAACCGGCGTGGCAAGCGGGGCGCGCGGCCCGCCGGAGGCATCGCCGGCACCGTGCTGGGGCCGGTCCTGGCCCGGCCCAAGGTCTTCGCCGTCGGGGCCGTCCTGGTCCTGCTCGCCCTGGCGGCACCCGCCCTCGGCATGAAGACCGAGGCGCTCGGACTGGAGAAGCAGTTCGGCTCGGACTCGGCGCTCGCGGTCGCCCACCGGCACATCACCGACAGCTTCCCCGGCGGCCCCGCCCCGGCCCTCGTCGTGGTCTCGGCGGACGACATCGGCACGCCGGAACTCCGCAAGGCGCTCGGCTCCTTCGACAAGGTGACCGTCCACACCGCCCAGAACGTCGCGGAGATCGAGGTACCGCTGCCGGGCGGCCAGGCGGATCTGGCCGAGCTGCGCGAGGAACGGGTACCGGACGCCTTCGACGGCACAGGGGCCCAGGCGTATGTGACCGGGGAACTCGCGAATTCCGTCGACTTCAACGATCAGCTGAAGCGCGGCATGGTCCCGGTCTTCGCGTTCATCACGGTGGTGACCTTCCTGCTGATGCTGTTCTGCTTCCGCTCGTACGTCATCGCGGTGACC
Organism: Streptomyces sp. TSRI0281; assembly: GCF_001905125.1. GTDB lineage: Bacteria > Actinomycetota > Actinomycetes > Streptomycetales > Streptomycetaceae > Streptomyces. Next base: position 356,429 of record NZ_LWLE01000033.1, read on the forward strand.
TCGATCCTGCTCAACCTGCTCTCCGTGGGCGCCGCCTACGGTGTGATGGTCGCCGTCTTCCAGCACGGCTGGGGTGCCTCGCTGATCGGCTCCGAAGGCGTCGGCGCCATCGAGTCCTGGATGCCGCTGTTCGTCCTGGTGGTCCTCTTCGGACTGTCCATGGACTACCACGTGTTCGTGGTCTCCCGGATCCGTGAGGCCCGCCTCGGCGGCGCGGACAACCGGACCGCGATCGACACGGGCATCCGGCACACGGCCGGTGCGGTGACCGGTGCCGCGGCGATCATGGTGGCGGTGTTCGCGGTCTTCGGGACCCTGTCCATGCAGGACATGCAGCAGATGGGCGTCGGCCTCGCGGTGGCGGTGCTGCTGGACGCCACGGTCGTACGGATGGTCCTGCTGCCCTCCGTCATGCTGCTGCTCGGGGAGCGGAACTGGCGCACCCCGCGCGGACTTTCCCGGCTGCCGAGCCTGGAGCACGACGCCCCGGCACCGGGCGGGGGAGCGGACGGGGCCGGCGTCACGGTGGGGGCCGGCACGCGCGGCTGACCCGTACAGCTGACCCGTACAGCTGACCCGTGCAGCTGTCCCGTACAGCTGACCCGTACACGGCGATGTGGCTCCGGCCCCCGGTGCGAACCGGGGGCCGGAGCCACATCGGCCCGACCCGGACCCGTCAGGGGGCGTACTTGTAGCCCACCCGCCGGACCGTCTGGATGGAGCGGCGGTACTCGGCGCCCAGCTTGCGGCGCAGCCGGGCCACATGGACATCGACGGTGCGCCCGTCGCCCACGTGCCCGTAGCCCCAGACCGTGGTCACCAGCTGATCGCGGGTGTGCACCCGGTGCGGATGCGCCACCAGGTGGGCCAGCAGCTCGAACTCCAGGTACGTCAGATCCAGCGTCCTGCCGTCCACCGCGGCGGTGCGCCGGGTGGCGTCGATCCGGACGGGACCGGCCGGATGGGCCGCGTCGACCGCCTCCGGGACGAAGTGCTGGGCGACCGGCAACTGGCCCGCCCGGTCGAACTGCCGCTCACCGGTCCGGTCGGCCTGCCGGTGCTGGGAGGCGGCGACCGCGCCGGCGATGGCCGGCTGCTGATCGGCCGGTACGAGCACCAGGTAACCGATCATCGGCGGGTGGCCGGGCAGCGCGGGGAGGGTGTGCTGAGGCGCGGGCAGCCAGGTGGCACCCGGCGGCAGGAAGTCGGCCACGTCGGAGATCCGGACGACCTCGTCACGGTCGACGGCGCGCAGCCGGTGCCGGTTGGGGGAGAGGGGGCGGGCGGTGGTGGCCGCGGCGGGCGCCGCGGATGGCGCGGTGGCAGCGGAAGCGGCGGAGAAGGTACGAGTGTTCGCCATGGAGGGTCAGCTCTTTCGCGCGAGGAGTCGTCAAGGACGGACTTGCGTCGTGCGCGCGGACCGAAGGCCGGGTGAGCGGCTTTAGAGGGCCTGCGCGTTCCACGCGCGGCAACACACCCGGTCGAAGTCATGATGCTGACGGGAAGGCCAGAACGGCTCTAGGTCGCTGGGACCCGACGCGATGTGCTGGAAGCTGGCCATGTCCCCATTGAAGCAGAGAATGCGGCAGGGCAGGAGGGTCCTCTCACCCGTCGATACGGCCCCTTGGTGTCACCTGCCTCACCGCTCCCGCACGCACCCTGCTCAAGGCCCCGTACGCTCCGTGCTCACGGGGCCGCACTTTCCGTGCCCCCGGGCAGTGTTCCCCGTCCCGTCCCCGTCCCGCACCGTCCCCCTCCCCGGCTGGTCCCGTCCTCGTCCTCTCCCCCCGCGTCGATCCGCTCAACCGATCAGCCGCTTGCGCCAGTCGAGAGCGTCCACATCGATCGCGTTGTCCGGCGAACCGTCCCACTTCACCGTCAGCCCCTCCTGGCGCAGGGCCGCCACGACCTCCTGACCCACGTCCGTGGTGGTCCCCTCGGACCCCTCGAACCCGCCGTAGTACAGCGAGAGACCGTGCCCCGAGGCGGCGCCGTCGGTGTTCTGCGTAGGGAAGAAGACGAAGCCGCGCGCCTGCTCGTTCTCCGCGTGGATCTCGCTCAGCCCGCAGGAGCGGCAGCAGGTGAAATGCTCACGGGCCGTTATCCCGCGCCCCTCCAGTGCGGCGAACGCCCGCTCCAGCCGGTCCGCGTCGGTGACATCCGTCCACCGGGTCTGCTCGTCGACCCGCTCCAGCCACAGCCGTTCCACCAGCTCGCGGGCCTGCGCCCTGGTGACGGGGTGGACCCCGTCCTTGACGAGATAATCCTCGGCCGTCTCGGTGAGCGAGTCCACCGTGCCGTAACCGCCGCGCAGCGACAGCCGGATCCGGTCCTCCAACTGCTCCCGGATCTCCGGGGCGAGCTCCGGCACCGGATCGGCGGCGGGCATCTCGGCGTCCGCCCACTCGATGCCCGCGTCCCACGCGGAATCCTGGCGCGCCCACCGCACCATCGCCTCGGCCACCCGGTCCGGGGAGCCGATCCGCGTGCGGAAGTGGTCCCGGGGGCCGCCGGCGCGGTACTCCAGCTGGTATTCCTCGCCCTCCTCGTGCCAGACCTGCACGAAGAATCCCGGCCGGTCCGGAACGCGCTGCACCACCAGGAAACGGTCCTTGCGACCGCCGATGCGGTGCACCAGGTCACTCAGGGCGTCCGGCGACATGCGGGTGTGCGTCTCGGAGTTCTCGGTCTCCACCTTGATATCGAGCATGGTTCAACCCTGACACGCGCCACTGACAACCGGCGGTGCCACCGACAGCCGGCCGGAGCCCGGCCACGGCAAGGGGCCGCCCGCCGGAACACCGGCGGGCGGCCCCTTCGCGTGCGCGGGACAGCGCGGGATCAGACCTGGTCGGCCTTCTCCAGCGCGGTGCAGCAGGTGTCGACGATCAGCCGCGTGACGACGTACGGGTCGACGTTGGCGTTCGGACGGCGGTCCTCGATGTAGCCCTTGCGGTCCTGCTCGACCTGCCACGGGATGCGGACCGAGGCGCCGCGGTCGGAGACGCCGTAGCTGTACTCGTTCCACAGGGCGGTCTCGTGCAGACCGGTCAGCCGGTCGTCGATGCCCGCGCCGTAGTTCTTGACGTGGTCCATCGGCTTGGAGCCCTCACCCAGCGACTCGCACGCGGTGATGATCGCGTCGTAGCCCTCGCGCATCGCCTTGGTGGAGAAGTTGGTGTGCGCGCCCGCGCCGTTCCAGTCGCCCTTGACCGGCTTCGGGTCCAGGGTCGCGGAGACATTGAAGTCCTCGGCGGTGCGGTACAGCAGCCAGCGGGCGATCCACAGCTGGTCGGAGACCTCCAGCGGGGACAGCGGGCCCACCTGGAACTCCCACTGGCCCGGCATGACCTCGGCGTTGATGCCCGAGATGCCCAGCCCCGCCCGCAAACAGTTGTCCAGGTGCTTCTCGACGATGTCACGGCCGAAGATCTCGTCGGCGCCGACACCGCAGTAGTAGCCGCCCTGCGCGGCAGGGAAGCCGCCCTCGGGGAAGCCGAGCGGCCGGTGGCCGTCGAAGAAGGTGTACTCCTGCTCGATGCCGAAGATCGGCTCCTGGCCCGCGAACTGCTCGGCGAACGGACGCAGCACGGCACGGGTGTTGGACTCGTGCGGCGTCATGTCGATGTGGAAGACCTCGCACAGGACGAGGATGTCGCCGCCGCCGCCGCGGATCGGGTCCGGACAGGTGAAGACCGGCTTCAGCACCCGGTCGGAGGCGTGGCCCTCCGCCTGGTTGGTGCTCGAACCGTCGAAGCCCCAGATGGGCAGCTCCGCCACGTCCTGCGAGGGGGACCCGGTCATGATCTTCGTCTTCGAACGAAGCTTGGCGGTCGGCTCGGTGCCGTCGATCCAGATGTACTCAGCCTTGAACGTCACGGACGCCATCCTTTGCGGGTGCTGCGGTCTCTACCGCGCAGCTTCGCAAGACGCGATTTCCCGTCCGTTGCCCGCATGTGAACCCCGTGTTACCTGGGTTTCCCCCGTGACGCCCGGTCCCCGGGCGTCGGACCGGCCGCCCCCCCCATGTCCCGGACGGTCCTACACCTGACCCTTGAGCAGCGCGGCGAACCCCGCGGCCCGGAGCCGCCGCGCCAGCTCCTCCCCGGTCGTCCCCAGCGTCACGGCGGCCCGGGACAGCGACCAGTCCGCGTCGAACAGTGTGCGCAGCAGATACCCCCGCCTGACCTGGGCGTCGGAGAGCCGGAACGTCTTCAGATAGGCGACCTGCCCGCGGTGGTCGGTGATCGTCTCCCCGATGTGCTGACCGCTCCCGTCCCGTACGAACGGCGGCAGGAACCGCCACAGGGTGAACGAACCCATCCGGTACACCCGGTCGAACCCGTACGACGAATCCAGCAGCTCCCGCGCGAACAGGGTGTCGTGCGCCTCCGTCCACGCCCGCTCCTGCGCCCGCGCGGCCACCCGCAGATCATCCAGCGTCCGCAGACCGGCGCCGTCCCGGATCCGCGCCCCGAACTCCGCCACCGGCGCCCCGTACATGGCGTACTGGTGCACCAGCTCACCGAACAGGTCCTCCACCAGCGTGGCGTGCAGCAGCCGGTAGTCCTCCGGGTGCGGCAGCACGAACGCGGCGGCGAGCGCGTCGGAGACGTACACCATGACGCCGCACTGGCCGGGATGGATCTCGAAGACCCGCAGCGCGTCGCCGAGGCCGCGCACCGACCGGCCGAGGTAGGCGTCCTCGGCGCGCGGCGAAAGCCCGTCGCGCAGCGCCTGGCGCGACCACTCCTCCCAGGCGACCGAGGGGCCGCCGAAGTGCAGGGCGAGATAGCCCTCCAGGGCCAGGTGCAGCGGCAGGAAGCGCAGCCGGTCGCCGGGCCGCCGCTTGGCCATCCGGTGATGGCGGTACTTCGGCAGCCGGACCGTGCGCGCCGGGGTGCCGTCGTCGAGCTGCGTACCGTACGCCGCCGACTGCGCCCCCTCGCCCGACCAGTCGGCGACGAGACCGTGCGGGATGTACGAGGCGTAGTGCGTGCGCGGGCCGGCCTCCACCAGGCCCGCGCCGAAGCCCTCGTAGACCTCCCGGTGCAGCCGCAGGCCCTCGACCGGCTCCTCGCGCACCAGCGGGACCAGCCGGACGCCGCCCCACACCTGCGCGGGCCGGACCGCGAGGCCGCCCAGATCCAGCCTGTTCACCGCGCCGTCCCCTCCATCCGCTCCTCGTCGCCCGCCCCGCCGTCCAGAAAGCGCGCCACCTGCCGGTCCAGGTACGCGTACAGCTCCGCGAGCCCCGTACGCCCCTCCGCGAACTGCGCGATCTCCACCAGCGACGGCAGATCCTCCGCGTCCCGGACCCCTGCCGTCGGCACACTCGGTGCCAGCCGGCGGACATCGAAACCGTCCGCGTCGTATACGGGGTTCAGGTGCACGGCCGCCGTCCGCCGCCCGGGATCCAGCCGCGTCCGCCATACCCGCAGCACCTCGCCCGCGAGTCCGGGCGGCGCGTTGTCCCAGCCGTCCGACACGATGATCAGCCGGTCGGGCGCGCCCCCGGGACCGGGCTCCAGCGCGTCCAGGACGCGCATCCCCAGCGGGGTCGGCCCCCAGGGGCGTACGAGCAGCGGATCGGTGGAGCCCGAAGTCCACAGCGGGCGGTACGCGCCGGGTGCCGCCAGCGCCTCCAGCAGGAAATGGCAGGCCAGCGCCACCGCGAGCGGACGGCGCCGCTTCTGGCCCGACCCGGACGAGGAGTAGCTGTCGTCGAGCACGGCGGCCACCCGCCCCCAGCTCCCGGCGTACGGGCCCGCCGCCCGTCGGGCCGCGGCACGCAGCGCACCGGTCAGCTCCGTACGGCCGGCCGCGCGCCTGTCGAAGCCGAGCGACAGCACGTACAGGGCGAGCCGGGTCAGCGGCATCACGGTCAGATCGATGTCCGAGGGCCGCCGCGGCTGCGTGCCGGTGGACCGCTGCCCCAGGGTGCGCAGCCGCTCCAGCCGCGTCATCCCGGGCGCCGCCCGCTCCAGGAACACCTCCCGCTTCATCCCGTGCCGGGCGGCGAAGCCCTCGGCGACGGTGAACGGCAGTTCGTGGACGGCACCCTGCTCGTAGTGGGCCCGGCGCCAGGCGTCCAGCAGCCCGTGCCGGTAGCGCGGCTGCTTCCCCGGCCGGAACAGGAACGCACCCACCTCGCCCAGCGGCCCGTCACCCTCCGGGCACCGCAGATGGATGTGGCGGGCGGCCGTCTTCAGCCCGCTGCGGTACTTCACCGCGTCGTGGGCCGGGTCCGGCCGGGCGGCCAGCCAGTCGCGCATGATCGCGCGCGTCCGCCGGTTGTTGACCTTGGCCCGGCGCAGCGCACCGAACAGCCGGTAGACGCGCTGCGGCGGCAGCACCGCCAGCCGCGCCGCGATCAGCCGCCCCTCGGTGCGCCGCTCCTCGGCACTCGCGTCGGCGGCGGTCTCCAGCAGGCCCCGCACGATGAGCGCGGCATTGTGGTCGTTGATGTCGAGGGCGAGCGAAGAGGCGTACACCCGGCGGTAGTTGACCCGTACGTACTCATGCAGGAAGTCCAGCGACAACTGCTGCTGATACGCCCCCGAGTGGAATTCGCGCTGCCCGGTCGCGGTGATCGCCGCATTGACGAAGAGCAGTACGTCCTCGGCGGCGACGAGGTCGGCCAAGGTCTCGGGAACGGCGCCCGAGGCATCGGCAACGGCGCCTGCGGTCCCGGGAACGGCGTCTGCTGTGGTCATGGATTCCCCCGTGCTGCTTCACCGGCCCGTACGGGTACCGAGGAGCCGGCCGGGGAATGGAGGCGCGAACAGCGAAATCACTGCTTCATAGGCAAGTCCCGGAAGTCGCAGCCGAAGTCCCGCGGCCGGCCGGAGAAACGTATCCGCCCACCTCCGCGCGCCGCCACCCCATTGGCGGACCGGGCACACTGGCCCGTATGACGACACCCACCGCCGCCCTGCGCATCGGCCTGCTCGGCACGGGCCCCTGGGCCCGCAACACCCAGGCCCCCGCCCTCGCCGCCCACCCGGACGTCGAACTGAGCGGGATCTGGGGCCGCCGCCCCGAAGCGGCGGAAGAACTCGCCGCCGCCCATGGAACACGGGCGTACACGGACGACGCGGGCATCGACGCGCTGCTCGCCGCGAGCGACGCCGTCGCCTTCGCCCTGCCCCCGGACGTACAGGCCCCGCTGGCCGCGCGGGCGGCGGCCGCCGGATGCCACCTCCTGATGGACAAGCCGGTCGCGACCACCGTGGCGGGGGCCCGCGAGGTCGCGGACGCCGCGGCGAAGTCGGGAGTCGCCTCCCTCGTCTTCTGCACCCTGCGCTTCGCCACCGCGACCTCCGACTGGATCGCCGAACAGGCCGCGGTGGACGGCTGGTTCACCGCCCGCGCCCAGTGGCTCGGCGCGCTCTACGGGCCGGACTCCACCAGCGAGTACGCCGCCTCCCCGTGGCGCCGCGACAAGGGCGGACTCTGGGACGTCGGCCCGCATGTGCTCTCGGTCCTGATCCCGGTACTCGGCGACGTGACGGAGGTGACCTCGGCCCGCGGACCCGCCGACACCGCACACCTGGTGCTCCGCCACACCTCCGGCGCCTCCAGCACCGTGACGCTCGGGCTGAGCGCACCCCTGGGCGCGGCGGGCACCGAGATCGAGCTGAGGGGCGAACACGGGACGGTCACCCTGCCGGGGTGGGACGGCGCGGTGGACCCGTTCCGGGCGGCGGTGGACGCACTGGCCGAATCGGTACGTACCGGAGTGCCGCACCCCTGCGACGTACGGTTCGGGCTGCGGCTCACCGAACTGCTCGCACGGGCCGAGGCCGGGCTGGGGGCTTACGACGGGGCGTAGCGGGCGCGCCCGCGCGGCGGGACATCGCGGACCGGGGGAGTCCCTCACCAGACGACCGGCATGCTCCGCAGGCCGAAGACGATGTCGTTGAGCTTGAACTCGCTCCGCGGCAGCGGCCTCGCCGGTCTGAGCCCGGGAATGCGGCGCAGGAGGGTGGTGAGGGCGACCTCCAACTCGATCCGGGCCAACTGGCGGCCGATGCACTGGTGCGCGCCGAAGCCGAACGAGAGGTGGGTACGGGCCTGTCGGCCGAGATCCACGGTGTCCGGGGCCGGGAACACGCTCTCGTCCCGATTGCCGGACGGAACCGCGGCGACCAGCCACTCTCCCGCCCTCACGGCGGTGCCGCCGACGGTGACGTCCTCGGTTGCGTGGCGCAGCAGCCCGAACTGGATCACCGACAGGTAGCGCAGCAGCTCGTCCACGGCGGTGCCGACCGAGTCCGGTGCGGCCCGGAACGCGGCCATCCGCCCGGGATCCTCCAGCAGCACCAGCGTGCTCAGCGCGATCATGCTGGCGGTCGTCTCATGCCCGGCGACCAGCAGCAGCACGGCGAGTGTGGCCAACTCCTCCACAGTCAGGGGACGTTCGGTCCGGTTGCCGCGGGCGATCAGCCGGCTGAGCAGGTCGTCCCGGGGTTCGGTGAGCCGTTGCCCGATCAGCTCGGCGAGGTAGCCCTCCAGCCTCCCGCCGGCCGCGTCACGAGCGGCATCGTCCGCGTCGAAGCCCATCAGCACCTCGCTGTCGCGCTGGAACGCCTCATGGTCCTCGTAGGGCACACCGAGCATCTCGAAAATCACCAGTGACGGGATCGGCAGGGCGAAGTCGCGCACCAGGTCGGCGCTCGACCCGGCGAGCATCGCGTCGATGTGTTCGTCCGCGATCCGCTGGATGTACGGCCGCAAGGCTTCCATGCGCCGACCGGTGAACTCGCCGATCAGCAGCCGCCGGAGCCGCGCGTGCTCCTCGCCGTCCAGCTGGATCATCGAGCCGGGCGACGGGTCGCGCCCGTCGTAGGCCGGCAGCATGTGCATCGACCCCGCGCCGCGCGAGCTCAGCCGCGGGTCCGTGAGCACGCCCCGGATGTCTTCGTACCGGCTGACCAGCCACGCGTCCATGCCGGCCGGGCAGCGTACCGGCGCCACGGGTGCCTCGGCGCGCAGCCGAGTGTAGCTCTCGTCGGGGTCGAAGGGGCAGGAATCCGGCCTGCTGACGGGAAAACCGGGGGCGTCGGTACCGGAAGGGGGAGGGGTGTTCGTCATGGGGGAGGGCTCCAGCCTGACGGGAAGGACTCACGACGCACCGTTCCGGGGAGGGGAGCACCGGGGGAGGCGGAAGCTCCAGGGAGGGGGAAACTCCGGGGAGGGGGAAGCTACTGTCTGTCCACCGCGTCGGGGGCCGCGACCAGCCTCCCGCGCCTGTCGGCCGGGCGGCTGAAGCGCCGGACGGCGGGACGTTCGACCAGGGTGTAGAGGGCCGCCGCCAGCGCGACGCTGATCACGACGGTCAGCAGGATCTGGACCAGTCTCGTCGACAGGGACGCGGTCACCGCCCCGCCCGTCGCGTGCACTGCGCCGATCGGTCCGTACTGGATGACGAGGTAGTGCACGAGATACAGGGCGAACGAGATCTCCCCGAGCCACACCATGATCCGGCCGCTGAACGGCGTACGCACAGCGCGTACGTCGGCACCGGCGCCCGCCGCGATCACCAGGGCGAGCCCGAACGCGGTCGGACCGGCGCAGAGGCGGAAGATGCCGGGCAGGCCGGACTGGACCACCACGCAGATGACGGTGAGGAGGAACGCCGGCGCCATGCCCAGCCGGATCCATTTCCCCGAGATCACGATGCGTGCCATCAGGATTCCGAGAATGAATTCGAGCATCCTGATGAAGGGAAAGCTGTACGCGAACCAGGACTGCCACTGCGGAACGGCCGGGTCCCACGAGGTGGCCGGATGCTCCGGCAGGAGCAGTGCGGCAAACGGTACGGCGATGATCGCCGCGGCGACCAACACCGTCCATGACCACAACCGGGGCGGCCGGATACGCCCGATGAAAGTGATCAGCCAAGGAAATGCGAAATAGAAAACCATCTCGCAGCCGAGGGTCCAGCTCGGCACATTGATCCCGGTCAGCCCGCCGAGGGCATCGAACTGGGGAATCCACGGTTCGATCAGCAGCAGCGGGGGAATCGTGTTGATCAGCATGACCGGCACACCGGCGATGACCATCAGCACCAGGGTGGCCGCGAAGGTCGTCAGATGGTTCGGAAAGATCTTGGCCACACGTCGACGCCAGAACAGCCTTGCGGTGTCGCCCGGGTCGGCGACCCAGGTGAGAATGAAACCGCTGAGCACGAAGAAGAAGGCCACCCCGACCGGCCCGAGGGTGGTGATCAGATCCAGCAGACCGGGGAATTCTGTGCCGGTGATCTGCCCGGAGAGGTGAGAGATCACCACGGCGAAGGCGGCGATGAACCGCATTCCCGTCAATGACGGCAGGCGGCTCCGGCGAACGGATGGTTCCGGCGTCTGCATAACCATTCCCCCCAGCTTCACCCGGTCAATAGCGCAGGGCAGCCGTTGGGGACACTATCAACGATTTCGTTGACACGAGCCGAGATGATTATTTTGATCAATTGGATCGCATGACGCGATCCCATAGAGGGGGAGAAATTCAACACCCGCACCACCATGCACATGAGCCCCGGCCGGCGCCCCCGCTGCCGGTCGGCGAATTCTTTCCGGCGGGCCCGTTCCGGGTTTGTGCGGCACGCCTCAGGCGAGAACGGGCGGCAGGGCGCGGCACAGGGCCTCCAGCGCCTCCGGATACGCCTGCTCGGAGGGTGTCGCGTACCCCACGACCAGCCCGTCCCGGCCGCCGCCCCGAGTGGCGGGGGCACTCGGATGCAGATAGTCGGCGAGGCCCTCGACGGCCAGCCCCTGCCAGGCGGCCGCCCGGACCACCGAGCGCTCGGTGCCGGGCGGCAGTTCCAGTACCGCGTGCAGGCCCGCCGAGATCCCGGTGACCCGGACGTGCGGCGCCCGCCGCTCCAGCGCCGCCACGAGCTGGTCGCGGCGGCGCCGGTGACGCTGGCGCATCCGGCGGACCTGCCGGTCGTACGCCCCCGACTCGACGAAGTCCGCGAGGGTCAGCTGCTCCGTGGCACTCGACCACTGCTCGCGCTCACCCTTGGCCGCGACCACCGCCTCCACCAGCCGCTCGGGCAGCACCAGCCAGCCGATCCGCAGGGTGGTGGAGAGGCTCTTGCTCACCGACCCCAGCAGCACCACATGCTCGGGATCGAGCCCTTGAACCGCGCCCACCGGCTGCCTGTCGTAGCGGAACTCACCGTCGTAGTCGTCCTCCACGACCAGCGCTCCCGCGGCCCGCGCCCAGTCGACCACGGCGGCCCGCCGCTCGGGACGCAGCGGCCCGCCGGTGGGGAACTGGTGGGCCGGGGTGAGCAGCACGGCCCGGTCCGTCCGCCCCAGCTCCGCCACCCGGGCGCCGTGTTCGTCGACGGTCAGCGGCCGGGTGCCGACCCCGTGCCCGGCGAGCAGTTCGCGATGGAACGGCAGCCCGTACTCCTCCGCCGCCCACGGCCCGCCCAGCACCTCCGCCAGCAGGCGCAGCCCGTGGGCGGCCCCCGAGCAGAGGACGATCTGCCCGGGGGAGGCCCGCACCCCGCGCACCCGGGCCAGATAGCCGGCCAGGGCCCGCCGCAGCTCGGGCCGCCCGTGCGGATCGCCCGGCCCGAAGGCGTCGTGCGGTGCCCGGGTGAGCGCGCGGCGGGCCGAAGCCAGCCACGCGGTCCGGGGGAAGACCGACGGGTCCGGTTTGCCCTGGACCAGATCGTGGACCGGCGGGGCGGACCGCTCCGGGGTACGCGGCCGGCCGACCGGGGTGCGGGGCGCGGCGCGCTCGGCGACCCGGGTGCCCGAGCCCTGCCGGGCGGCGAGCCACCCCTCGGCGACGAGCTCCGCGTACGCGTCGGCGACCGTGTTGCGGGCCAGCCCCAGATCGGCGGCGAGCGAACGGTACGGCGGCAGCCGGGTGCCGGGGGCGAGCCGGCCGGAGCGGATCGCCTCGCGCAGGGCCCGCATCAGGACGGCCCGCCGGTTGCCCGTACCGGACAGCTCCAGCGGCAGATCACTGCCGAGGACCTCAGCCGAATTGACCCACGGAACTGCCATGCAAATGCACCCCATATCCAGTCGCCCGTGCTCATAGATTCGTACCCATGACGACGACAGAGATCAAGACGAACGACCGCACCGCCACCGCCGCCACCACCGTCCGGCTCAATTTCGCCAAGGCCGCCCCGAAGGTCTTCCGGGCCGTGATCGGCCTCGACGCGGCGGCCCGCGAGGGGCTGGACCCCGCCCTGGTGGAGCTGGTGCAGATCCGTTCCTCGCACCTCAACCACTGCGCGTACTGCCTCCACATGCACACCACCGACGCCCGTAAGGCGGGCGAGAGCGAGGAGCGGCTGCACATGGTCGCCGTGTGGCAGGAGGCGGCCCACTTCTTCACGCAGAAGGAGCAGGCGGCCCTCGCCCTCACCGACGCGGTCACCCGGGTCGCGGACGGCGGGGTGAGCGACGCGGTGTACGAGCGGGCCGCGACGCACTTCGACGAGCCGGAACTGGCCCAGCTGCTCGCGCTGATCCTCACCATCAACACCTGGAACCGGATCGCCCTGGCCACCGCCAAGCGCGCGGGCACGGACGAGCGCTGAGTGGCTCCGGCCGCCGGTCACCTCAGCCGGGCCCGCAGCTCCGGCCGGCTCTCCCACTCGGCCCGCGGCTCCGCGTCCCGGACCGCGGGCAGATGCTGACGGGGGCGCGCGTGCCCGTGGGGGCCCTCTCCGTACCGTCGGGCCGGCCGGATCTCAACGCCCGAGTGCTTCCCGGACCGCTTCGTCCGTACGCGCCACGACGGCGCTGCCGTCGTCCGCGGTGATGATCGGCCGCTGGATCAGCTTCGGGTGCCCGGCGAGCGCCGCGATCCACCGCTCCCGCGAACCGTCCTCCCGCGGCCACTCCTTGATCCCCAGTTCCTTGGCAGCCGCCTCCTGGGTGCGCGTGATGTCCCAGGGCTCCAGCCCCAGCCGGTCCAGCACGGCCCGGATCTCCTCGGGCGAGGGGACGTCCTCCAGGTAGCGCCGGACGGTGTAATCGGCCCCTTCCGCGTCGAGCAGGTCCACCGCACCGCGGCACTTGGAACAGGCGGGATTGATCCAGATCTCCATGGGGCCCAGGTTACGGGAGGGGTTGCCGAAATACCCTCTGGCCAGGGGCGATTGTCAGTGGGGGGCAGTAAAATGGGGGTAGTTCGTGAGGGATCCACGACCGTGCCAGGAGGTTGCCGATGGCCGTTGCCGCAGTCACGACCAAGCCGCTCGACACTCAGCTCGCCATGCCCTTCCACCCGCCGCTGCCGAAGCCTCCGCAGAAGAAGAGGCTCCCCGCGGGCCGCCCCCGCGAGTGGTACGTCTCCCACAACCGCCGGCTCAAGGCGATGCGCCTGACGATCGCCCTGCTCGACTCGGGCGTGTACCAGCCGGCGAGCGCCAGCAACCACAAGATACGTACCACCGCCGAACACCTCGGCATCCACCCGCCGTCCGACACCACGTGCCGCATGGTCCGCACCCTGATCCGCTACGGCCGCTGACCCACCTGGACCTGTGCCCCCGGGAGACCGGGGGCACAGCCATGCCCCGGTCGGCGTACCCGGCATGCGGCCCCGCCCCCGGCGGCCTTGACTGGGACCATCGCGAGTGCTGGGAGGCACATATGACCGGGCGAGGCGTACGAGGCGTACGGGCCGTGCTGCTGGCCGCGGCCGTGGCATCGGCCGCAGCGGGCTGTTCGGACGACGGGAACAGCCCCTCCGGCGCGATCTCCAAGGCCGCGTCGGCAGCCTCCTCGGTGGCATCCAGGGGCTCCGACGTGGTCGCCTCCGCCACGGCCGCCGCCCAGGACAAGCTGAACGAATTCAAGGACGGCGTCAACGCCAAGGGCGACATCAAGCTCGGCACGGTGGGCAAGGACGGCGACGGCCGCTCCACGGCGAAGTTCACCGTGACCAACGGCACCGACTCGGCCAAGTCCTACGCCGTGCAGATCAACTTCCATGACAAGGGCGGCAACCTGCTCGACACCACGGTCGTCACGGTCGACGACGCCCAGCCCGCCGCACCCAAGGACGCCACGGCCCGCAGCAACCGCAAGCTCGACGGAGACGTCACGGCAGACGTGGCCACGGCCCTGCGCCACTGACCGCGCCGGCCGGCCACCGACGCCCGAGGGCCGCCACCCCGGAACAAACGGGGTGACGGCCCTCGCTCTACGGGTGTGGGATTCCTTCGCGCCCAGGCAGCTGGCAGTCTCACGGCGCCGTCGGCTCACCGGGCGGCTGCTCGTCCCGAGCTTCCGCTCTCCCAACCTTATGCAGCGAAGCGGCGAGGATCCGGCAGACTGCGACTCGTTGGCCCTGGTCGCACCCATCAAGAAGGCGCTCCAAGTGGCGCAATACTGCCACGTCCCGCCCGCATCGCACGATGAAACCCAGGACGGCGCACGCCGACACTCCGAGCATCATTACGGGCAGGGTCATGAGCTGTATCCCTTTCTGATGTCCTCCGCGATCTCCGGCGCCTCGTCGCCGTACAGGCATGAACCGTGGCGATTCAAGATCACTGTGCGTTCGCCGAGATGAGCTGAGTGGCGAGAGAGCAACCTGATTGCCTTCTCCCGAGGCAAACCGTCAGCGAAGCCGTGAGCCAGGAGGTTTGCGCAGAGGGTTTCCACGGTGTCACCGCAGCACCACTCGATCACAAGATCGCCGGAGTGATGCGTGTAGCAGTTGGCGAACCCATGTGGCTCCGCCGTCCTGTTGACCACGCCGACGAAGCGCAGAATTCGACTCAACAGCACGTCGCGTACCCGTAGGTCACGAATCGCCCGTGAGCCCACCCATTCCTCAGCTTCCTGCCTTTCGCCGTGAGAGAGGTCATCGGGGACTCGCCTCCACAGAAGCACCTCCCCATCACGGGCGGACGGCAGACGCATGGGGCCGTGATCGGGTCGCACCAGGGTGACCTGCGCGGAGCTGAGAGCGTCGTGGAGCACCACTTGCCTGCTGCTCCCAAGGACACGCAGTCCAGGGATTCCGCGGATACCTCCGTAGTAGTGATCGAACCGCGGGAGCAGCTCACGCAGCACATCGTCGGCCATGTCGGAGTCAAGAGTCAGCTTCAGACCTTGGTCTTCCGGCTGGGCCTCTCGAACTCCGAGAAG
Organism: Streptomyces sp. TSRI0281; assembly: GCF_001905125.1. GTDB lineage: Bacteria > Actinomycetota > Actinomycetes > Streptomycetales > Streptomycetaceae > Streptomyces. The sequence goes on from NZ_LWLE01000033.1 coordinate 371,572, forward strand.
GGCGGCGTTGAGCTGACGGTCCTGGAAGCGGCTTGCCAGCACATGCGCAACATGTGCTTCCAGGCGGCGCTGATACGGGGCAGGGGCATCCGCGACCGAGGACCCGCAGTAGACATTGGCCTGCTGTGCCAGCCTGGAAGCAGTGGAGAGCGTCAGCGACGTCTGATCACGGATCTTCTTGGCCAGCCGGTTGGTGTTGCGTGACCTGGACATACGTAGCCCCTTCCATGTGCCGCCCGGCGACGACAGGAGAGACGGATCGGATGTCCGGATGCGTGCTGACTGCCAGCTGCGGATGACTCTCAAGAGCCCACTGCTCGCTCCGGCGCCGGGACCGGATGTGGCGAGACACGCTGCCGCAGCAGCGCCGCACACACGGTAACCCAACATCTCGCGCTCCCGTCTCGTGGACGAACCGCAGGTGCGGCCGACAGCCGAGGAGAACGGCTCCCGCATGTGCGGGAGCACGCTTTGGGGGCCGGGTGGCCAAGATCCACACACCGTCCGCACGACGCCGGGTCAAGACCGGCGCGCCCCATCGCCAGCCAGCGAAGGAAGGCCAAATCAGCGCCCCGCAGCAGCAATCGCCGCAGGTCACTGATCGCGAGCGCTATTCGGAGACCAAGAAGCCCGCCGCCGCATACGGAGCCTGGACACAAAGCAGCGAGGGCCGTCACCCCGACAGGGTGACGGCCCTCGCTCCGTGCCCTCGCGGGCCCGCTCTTTAGAGGTCGAAGTACAGCTCGAACTCGTGCGGGTGCGGGCGCAGCTGGATCGGGGCGATCTCGTGCGTCCGCTTGTAGTCGATCCACGTCTCGATCAGGTCGGGCGTGAACACGCCGCCGGCCTGGAGGTACTCGTTGTCCGCCTCCAGCGCTTCGAGGACGGCCGGGAGCGAGGTCGGGACCTGCTGGACGTTGGCGTGCTCCTCGGGAGCCAGCTCGTAGAGGTCCTTGTCGATCGGCTCGGCCGGCTCGATCTTGTTCTTCACGCCGTCGAGGCCCGCCATCAGCAGTGCCGAGAAGGCGAGGTACGGGTTCGAGGACGGGTCCGGGGCGCGGAACTCGACGCGCTTGGCCTTCGGGTTCGAGCCCGTGATCGGGATGCGCATCGCGGCGGAGCGGTTGCGCTGCGAGTAGACCATGTTGACCGGGGCCTCGAAGCCGGGGACCAGGCGGTGGTACGAGTTCACCGTCGGGTTGGTGAAGGCCAGCAGTGACGGGGCGTGCTTGAGGATGCCGCCGATGTAGTAGCGCGCCATGTCCGACAGGCCCGCGTAACCCTGCTCGTCGTAGAACAGCGGGTCGCCGCCGGCCCACAGGGACTGGTGGACGTGCATGCCCGAGCCGTTGTCGCCGAAGATCGGCTTCGGCATGAAGGTCGCGGTCTTGCCGTTGCGCCAGGCGACGTTCTTCACGATGTACTTGAAGAGCATCAGGTCGTCGGCCGCGGCCAGCAGCGTGTTGAACTTGTAGTTGATCTCGGCCTGGCCGGCGGTGCCGACCTCGTGGTGCTGACGCTCGACCTGGAGGCCGTTCTTGTCCAGCTCCAGGGAGATCTCGGCACGCAGGTCGGCGAAGTGGTCGACCGGCGGGGTCGGGAAGTAGCCGCCCTTGTAGCGGACCTTGTAACCGCGGTTGTTCTCCGTCGCACCGGTGTTCCAGGCGCCTGCCTCGGAATCGATGTGGTAGAAGCTCTCGTTCGCCGACGTCTGGAAGCGGACGCTGTCGAAGACGTAGAACTCGGCCTCGGGGCCGAAGTACGCGGTGTCGGCGATGCCGGTGGAGGAGAGGTACGCCTCGGCCTTCTTGGCCACGTTCCTCGGGTCACGGCTGTACTGCTCGCCGGTGATCGGGTCGTGGATGAAGAAGTTGATGTTGACCGTCTTGTCGCGGCGGAACGGGTCCACCCGAGCCGTCGACAGGTCCGCGCGGAGGGCCATGTCGGACTCGTGGATGGCCTGGAAGCCGCGGATCGACGAACCGTCGAAGGCGAGTTCCTCGGCCGGGTCGAAGGACGCTGCCGGGATCGTGAAGTGCTGCATCACCCCGGGCAGGTCGCAGAAGCGGACGTCGATGAACTTGACGTCGTTGTCCGCGACGTACTTCTGCACTTCGTCGGCGTTCTGGAACATCCAACTCCTCCTACTCCCGGCCCGGGCGGGACGGGGTTGCAGCTTCTTGTGCGCCAGTGCGGTGGCACACGCTGGACCCGACCATAGGCAGGCGGGATTTCTCAAGCATGACCCATTTGTTTCGCCCAAGTTAACCGGGGCGGGTGTGGGCAGCACCTCGGCGCCGTGTATCGGTGCCCCGCCCGGCCGGGGGCGGGAGGGGGCGCAGTACCGTGGTCGGGTGGACAACAGGCAAGCAATCGGATCGTGGCTCTCCGGGCCGCGTGCGGCCTCCGAGGAGATGGGTGCCGACTTCGGCTACCGGGGCAAGAGGCTCGGTCTGCCCGAGGAGGGACCGGGGGCCGTGGCCCCGCTCGGCCGCCGCTTCGGCGCCCTCTTCATCGACTGGTCGCTCTGCATGCTGATCGCATACGGGCTGCTCGCTCGCGGTGACCAGCAGGCGGCGGGCAACTGGGCGCTCGGCGTCTTCCTCGTGCTGAGCGTGCTGACCGTCGGAACCATCGGTTCCACACCCGGTAAGCGCATCCTCGGGCTGCGGGTCGTCGCCGAGGGCGGTGGCCGGCTCGGCTCCGGGCGGGTGATCCTGCGGAGCGTCCTGCTCCTTCTGGTGATCCCCGCCCTGGTCTGGGACCGCGACGGGCGCGGACTGCACGACCGGCTGGCCCGCGCCGTTCAGGTCCGCAGCTGAGCCACCACGCGCGTCAGCGGTTCCGCAGCTGAGCCACCACGCACGCCGGCGGTTTCGCAACTGAGCCGACGCGCACGCCGGCGGTACGGAGACGAGAAGGCGGCCCCGGAATCCGATCGAGCCGATCGGATTCCGGGGCCGCCTTCTCGCGTGTGGTGCGGTCAGCGCATCTTTCCGCCGCGCGGCATCCGCATGCCCTTGGGCATCGGCCCCTTCGGCAGCGGCATGTTGCTCATCAGGTCGCCCATCGCCCGCAGCCGGTCGTTGGCCGCGGTCACCTGCGGGCCGGACAGGACTCGGGGCAGCTTCAGCATCTTGGTGCGGACCTTCTTCAGCGGCACCTGGCCCTCGCCGTCACCGACGATGATGTCGTGCACCGGTACGTCGATCACGATGCGGGCCATCTTCTTCTTCTCGGCCGCCAGGAGTGACTTCACCCGGTTCGGGTTGCCCTCGGCCACCAGCACGATGCCGGCCTTGCCGACGGCGCGGTGCACCACGTCCTGGCTGCGGTTCATCGCGACCGCGGGCGTCGTGGTCCAGCCACGGCCCACCCGGTCCAGTACGGCCGCCGCCGCGCCGGGCTGCCCCTCCATCTGCCCGAAGGCCGCCCGCTCGGCACGCCGCCCGAAGACGATCGCCATGGCGAGGAGGGCCAGTACGAAGCCCAGGATGCCCAGATAGATCGGATGCCCGACCACGAAGCCGATGGCGAGGAGGACACCGAAGGTGACGATTCCCACACCAGCGACGACGAGACCGATCTTGGAGTCGGTCCGCCTGGTCATCTTGTAGGTCAGGGCGATCTGCTTGAGCCGCCCCGCGTTCTCGGCGCTGTCCGCGCCTTCAGTGTGTGCCTTCCTCGCCATGCACAGAAGTTTACGTGGCCTAGGAACGCTGGTCGGCCACGGCCTCCAGTACGTGCAGGGCCTCGACCCGGTCCTTGGCCCGGCGGCGGTCCTCCAGGACCGCTGTCCAGGCGTTGTGGCGGGCCGTGCGCTGGCCGCTGCTCAGCAGCAGCGACTCGACGGCGCGAAGGGCATCGGTGACGGACGGGATGGCGTGGGCACGGACCGGCGCGGCCTGCATCGTGGTGTTCCCCTCGGAGCGGATGCGCGGAATGGGGGTGGAGCGACGTGCGGCGAACAGTGACGGCGGCCGCCGCGGGAGCCGCGGCCGGTTCTACCTAGGGTCACTGCTCGGTGTTACCAGTGCGTGACCGGTCGGTCAAACACCAATGAAACCTTGATTCCGGCGCCGCGCACGTCGGCGCGGCCCATACGCGTCCCCGACCTGCGGGGAGCGTACGGACCGCGCCGAGCGCGCTATTACTGCTCAGTAGTGACTTGTGCGCGGATTCACACGGCGGGTGCGGCCGCGGGGGCCTCGGTGGCGGCGCCACGCGCCTCCATCGCCTGCTGGAAAAGACGCCCGGCGCGGTACGAGGAACGCACCAGCGGCCCCGACATCACCCCGGAGTAGCCGATCGCGTCGGCCTCGTCCTTCAGCTCCACGAACTCGTGCGGCTTCACCCAGCGCTCGACCGGGTGGTGCCGTACGGACGGCCGCAGGTACTGCGTGATCGTGATGAGCTCGCAACCCGCGTCGTACAGGTCCTGGAGCGCCTGGCTGACTTCCTCACGGGTCTCGCCCATGCCGAGGATCAGGTTGGACTTGGTCACCAGACCGGCCTCGCGGGCCCGCGTGATGACTTCCAGGGAACGCTCGTAACGGAAACCGGGGCGGATCCGCTTGAAGATCCGCGGCACCGTCTCCACGTTGTGGGCGAGCACCTCGGGGCGCGAGGAGAAGACCTCGGCGAGCTGCTCGGGCTCCGCGTTGAAGTCGGGGATCAGCAGCTCGACCTTGGTCGCGCCCGCCTCCCGCTCCGCCGTCAGCGCGTGGATCTGGCGCACGGTCTCGGCGTACAGCCAGGCGCCGCCGTCCTCCAGGTCGTCGCGGGCGACGCCGGTGATGGTGGCGTAGTTCAGGTCCATCGTGACGACCGACTCGCCGACGCGGCGGGGCTCGTCGCGGTCCAGCGCCTGCGGCTTGCCCGTGTCGATCTGGCAGAAGTCACAGCGCCGGGTGCACTGGTCGCCACCGATGAGGAAGGTGGCTTCGCGGTCCTCCCAGCATTCGAAGATGTTGGGACAGCCCGCCTCCTGGCAGACCGTGTGCAGCCCCTCGCTCTTCACGAGCTTCTGCAACTGGTTGTACTCGGGGCCCATCTTCGCCCGGGTTTTGATCCACTCGGGCTTGCGCTCGATGGGGGTCTGGCTGTTCCGGACCTCCAGGCGCAGCATCTTGCGCCCGTCGGGTGCGACAGCGGACACTCCGGCACTCCCCTTTGCTCTCGCTGCATTCGATTCTTCGGCGAACACCAGGGTACGCCCGTAGTTCAAACGGTCTTACGCCTGGCCAACCTGTGGCCGGCGGGGCCTATTCCCCCGAACGGCCTACGCTCGGGCTGCGGCCCTCGGAGGCTCGATCACCCGGGGGGCGAGGTCCGCGTTCTCCAGGACGTCCCTGAGGTGCTTCTCGGCGACCGGGAGCACCTGCGCGACGGTGATCTCGCGGCCCAGCTCGTCACTGAGCGAGGTGACGCCCGCGTCCCGGATGCCGCAGGGCACGATCCGGTCGAACCAGGTGTTGTCCGGGTTCACGTTGAGGGCGAAACCGTGCATGGTCACGCCCTTGGCGACCCGGATCCCGATCGCGGCGAGCTTGCGGTCCTCGCGGCGCTGGCCCGCGTTGGACGGGGCGTACTCGGGGCCGTTCAGCCGGGGGTCGAACTCCTCGTCCTGGAGCCTCGGGTCGAAATCGAGCGAGAGCCCACCGGCGGACCGGCGCTCCTCGACCGGGTCGCCCAGCACCCAGACGCCGCTGCGGCCCTCGATCCGGGAGGTCTCCAGGCCGAAGTCGGCGGCCGTGCGGATCAGCGCGTCCTCCAGGCGGCGGACATGCGCGACGACATCGACCGGGCGCGGCAGTTTCTGGATGGGGTAGCCCACGAGCTGCCCCGGGCCGTGCCAGGTGATCTTGCCGCCGCGGTCCACGTCGATCACCGGAGTGCCGTCCAGCGGGCGCTCGCTGTCGGCGGTGCGCCGCCCCGCCGTGTAGACGGCCGGGTGCTCAAGGAGCAGGCAGGTGTCGGGGACCGTGTCCTCGAACCGGGCCGCGTGCACCTCGCGCTGCTTCTGCCAGGCCGCCTGGTACTCGACCGCTTCCTCGCCGAACCCCAGACGGACGAACCGCAGCTCACTCACGGGGATGCCTTCCTAGTCGTGGTGCCGGGAGCCGGGGGGTGTCCCCGGAGTCACGTTCACCCTGCACTGATCGCGCCCCGAGCCACTGTACGGCCGCTCCGGAACAGGCGATCCGGCAGGTTGTTCCCGTCAGCTCTGCCCGCAATCCTCACACGATCGGATGAATGTGGAGCAAATGCGGCTGTCATTGCCCAGGAGGCCGCTAAATTCGCGCCGTTCCATAAGGGCCGCCCGCCGGGCCCCGAAGGCAGGAGACCGTACAGCTGATGTCGGAACGACCCCCGCAGCGCACCCCCAACCGACGACTCGCCTCACTCATCGCGGAAGCCGGTTTCTCCCACGCCGGCCTGGCCCGCCGGGTCGATCAACTCGGCCTCGAACACGGCCTCGACCTGCGGTACGACAAGACATCGGTGACCCGTTGGCTGCGGGGCCAGCAGCCGAGGGGAACCACGCCCGCGCTGATCGCCGAGGTCTTCACCCGGCGGCTGGGGCGCCGGCTCTCCGCGCAGGATCTGGGACTCGACGCGTGTGCGCCCGTCTACGCCGGACTGGAGTTCGCGGCCACCCCGGCCGAGGCGGTCGACATCGTCAGCGGTCTCTGGCGCAAGGACTCGGGCAGCCACGCGGAGCTGCGCAAGATCGCCTTCACCCCGGCCGGCCTGGTCGTGCCCAGCCGGGACTGGCTGATCGGGCGGGCCGACGAGTGGGTGGGGAACGACGAAGCGCCGGATCAGGGCGCGCCCGTGCCCGGTGGGGTACTCCCGGCGCCACCGGCCCCGGCACCGGCCCCGGCGCCGCCGGGAGCACCCCGCAGGACGGCCGGGGCCGGGGGAGCCGGCGGACCCTCCGGCCCGATGGGCGCGGCCGCGCCGGGCGCCGGGCTCCACCGCTCCACCGTCGTGGGCGGGCAGCGCAGCCGCGGCGGCGGTACGACGGGGCCCGGATACGTGCGCCCTCCCGCACCCCCGATGCCGCCCGTTCCGATGCCGCCCGTCGTGCCCCGGCAGCGCTCCACCGACCGCGAACCGGGACAGCGGGTCGGCAATGGGGACGTCGCCGCCCTCCGCTCGGTCGGTGAGCTCTTCCGCACCCTCGACAACGCCTACGGCGGCGGTCATGCCCGGCAGGCACTCGTGCGGTATCTGGAGCACGAGGCCGAGCCGATGCTCCGGGGGAGCTACGACGAGACCACCGGCCGCAGGCTGTTCTCGGCTGCCGCCGACCTGACCCGGCTGGCGGGCTGGACCTCGTACGACATCACCGCGCACGGCCTCGCCCAGCGCTACTTCGTCCAGGCCCTGCGGCTCGCGCAGGCCGCCGGTGACCGGGGCTACGGCGCCTATGTGCTGATCACCATGAGCCGGCAGGCGGTCTACCTCGGGCACGGGCGGGAAGCCGTCCAGCTCGCGCGCGTCGCCCAGCAGGGCATCGGTTCCTCGGCCCCGCCCGTCGCCCAGGCGCTGCTGCACTCGGTGGAGGCGCGCGGCCACGGGGTGCTCGGTGAGGCGCGGGCGTGCGTCGCCGCGCTGGCCCGCGCCGAGCGCGCCCTGGAATCCTCGCGCCCCGGTGACGAGCTGCCGCACTGGGCCCGGTTCTTCGACGAGGCCCAGCTCGCCGACGAGTTCGGGCACTGCCACCGGGATCTCCAGCAGTACCGGGCCGCAGCCCAGCACGCGGAGCGCTCGCTCCAGCTGCGCGCCCCCGCGTACGCCCGCAGCAGACTGTTCTGCCGCGTGGTGCTCGCCACCGCGCGCCTCGGGCTCGGCGAACTGGACCAGGCATGCCTGCTGGGTGCCGAGGCGGCCCAGCAGGCGTCCGAGATGCGCTCGGCCCGCGCGACGGAGTACGTCCGGGAGTTCGAGCGCCGTCTGGAGCCGTACCGGGACGCGGCCGCCGTACGGGGATACCGCGACCGGGTCGCCACCCTCGGCTGACCCGGCCGGGAGCGGCGGGCGCGGACGCGGTGGCAGTCGCGGACGCCCGGAGCCGGTGGGGCGGGCACGGTGAGCGGAACCCCGGCCGCCCCTGTGCGCGTGCCAGGGCCTGCGCCGCCCCTGTGCGCGTGGCTGGGCCTACGCCGCCTCGGGCAGCGTGGCCCCGGCTCCGTACTCCCTCCGTATGCCCAGGTCGGCGAGGATCGCCGAAGCCGCGCGGCGCCCCGAGTACAGCGCGCCCTGGACCGTGCTGGTGTCGCGGTGGTCGCCGCACACATACAGCCCGGCGAGCAGCCGTACCGGGCGGCGCATGTCGTGCGGGGGCGCCATCGCCGGGACCGCCTCCGGGTCGTGATGGGCGGCCAGCAGCTCCCAGTCGTCCGTCGGGGTGCCGTACAGCGCCGCGAGATGGGTCCGCACCGAGCGGTCGAGGTCCGGCGGCGGGGTGCCGAGCACCGTCGAGCTGATCAGCGTCCGGCCCCGGGGTGCGCGCGAGGGGTCGACCTCGCTCATCACGGCGGTGTACGCGACCGGCCCCGAACGATCGGCGTCCAGCAGCAGCGAGCGGCCCGTCGGCGGGGGAGCGGGCGCCGTGTGGTGAAGGACCGTCACCGGATGGAAGGACGGCGTCCGCAGCCCCGGCAGCAGCTCGACGGCGGCACCCGCCCCGGTGGCCAGCAGCAGGGAGCGGCAGCCCAGTTCACCGTGTTCCTCGGTGCGCACCGAGGTGATGTCGGCGGCGGTGACATGGACTCCCGTCCGTACGGTGCCCGGCGGCAGGGCGGCCGCCAGCAGTTCCGGGAGCGCCGCCGAGCCGCCCTCGGGTACGCAGAGCCCGCCCTGCGCGTAACTGCGCAGGGCGAGGTCGGCGCACCGGCTCGACGTGGTGAGCGCCGGATCGCTGAGCAGTGCCGAGAGCAGGGGGCGCAGAAACCCGTCGACCGTACGGGCGGGGAGGCCGTACGCCGGCAGGGCGGCCAGCGCGGTCCGTTCCGGCCGGGTCAGGAGCCGGCCGGCCGGGACGGTGGCGAGCCGGGACAGCGCTCCGCCGAGCCTGGCCCGGTCGATCGCCCCCGCCATCGCACCGCCCCGTGGGCCGCCCCGTGAGTCACCGCGGTGCACGCCCCGCGGTGCACGGGAGGCGCTCGATCGGATGCGTACAGCCCGGAGTGCGCCCCTCGTGCTCCTGACGTCGCCGGTGCGGTAGCGGCGGCCCTCGCTGTGGACGAGCACTCCGGGCGAGAACTCCCGCAGCACCAGTGCGTCGAGTCCGGGGGTGAGACGCAACTCCGGATGTGCGGTGCTGAGCAGGGGACCGATGTGGTCGAGCCGGAACCCGTCCACTTCGTGGGTGACCATCCGGCCGCCGACATGAGGGGCGGCCTCCAGGACGGTGACGCTGACCCCCGCGCTGGTCAGTTGATGAGCAGCTGACAGGCCGGCTATCCCGGCCCCGATGATGACCACGTCCGCGTGATGTGCCGTGCTGAGCACAGGACCCTCCCCGAGTCGGCGCGACTGGTGGGGGGCTCTTGCCCCCAACAGGCCCCCGGAATGCCGGAGTTCGGGTCGAGGGTAGGAGGATGGCCGATACAGGTACAGTCGCGCGCGGCCGGCGACGGGTGCACGGGGTCGCACACGTCGGCGCGGCCTTCCCGCCGGTGGGAGACGGTCAGCGCAGAGCCGCGCGGATGGCGGCGTCGATTCCGGGGAAGGCGAAGGTGAATCCCGAGTCCAGGAGCCGTCCCGGCAGGACGCGCTGGCTGCCCAGCACGTCCTCCGCGAAGTCCCCCAGCGCGAGGCGCAGCGCGGGCGCGGGGGCGGTGAAGAGGGTCGGGCGGCGCAGTACCCGGCCCATCGCGGCGGTCACCTCGGCGTTGGTGACGGGGTCGGGCCCGGTCAGGTTCAGCGGTCCGGACAGTGTGCGGGTATCGAGGATGTGACGCAGGGCCGCTACATGGTCGTGCAGCGCGATGAAGCTCCAGTACTGGCGGCCGTTGCCCATCCGCCCGCCCAGCCCGGCCTTGAACAGCGGGAAGAGCCTGCCCCAGGCCCCGCCCTGACGGGCGACCACCAGTCCGGTGCGCGCGTGCACCGTCCGTACGCCCGCCTCCTCGGCGGCGGCGGTGGCCGCCTCCCACTCCTCGCACACGGACGGCAGGAAACCGTTGCCGGGCGGCGCGCTCTCGTCCACCGCGCGGTCCCCGGTGTCGCCGTAGAAGCCGATGGCGGACCCGGACAGCAGGATCTCGGGCGGAGTGTCGAGCGAGGCCACGGCCTCGGCGATCGCGGCCGTTCCCAGCACCCGGCTGTCGCGGATCTCGCGCTTGTACGCCTCGGTCCAGCGGTGGTCGCCGACCCCGGCACCGGCGAGGTGGACCACGGCGTCGCAGCCGACCAGGCCCGCCACATCGACGTAGCCCCGGTGGGGATCCCACTCCACCTCGTCGCCGGCGGCGGCCTGCCGCCGCACCAGGCGGGCGACCTCGTGCCCGTCGGCCCGCAGCGAGCGCACCAGCGCCGCTCCGATGAGTCCGGTCGATCCGCTGACGGCGATACGGGAGTGCGGCATGGCCCCATCCTGCCCCATGGGTCCCACGAAATTGCTGCGTGGCACAGTGAGGGCATGGCCTCGCTCTCCCTTCTCCCCGTCCGTCACGCCCTGCTCGCCGACGAGGATGAGCTGGGGGAGCTCGACCGGGCCACCTGGTCGACGCTGCACGCCGTGCAGCCGCGGGCGCAGCCGCCGTACGACTCCTTCTACGACGAGCGGCACCGGCCCGAGGACTTCCTCGTGGCGGAGGCGAAGGCGGAGTCAGGGGCGGCGGACGATTCCGAGGGGCTTCGCATCGCCGGGTACATCCGGCTCGTTCCGCCGACCCCGCTGGTCTGCAACGCGCACGTACGGCAGATACAGGGCCTCGCCGTCGCCGACTGGGCGCGCGGCAACGGCGTCGCACGCGCCCTGCTGCGGGCCGCGTTCACCGAGGCGCGGCGCCAGGGTGCCCACCGGATCACGCTGCGCGTGCTCGGGCACAACGCCCCCGCCCGCGCCCTGTACGTGTCGGAGGGCTTCGTCGTGGAGGGCGTGCTGAGCGGGGAGTTCTTCCTGAACGGGCGCTACGTCGACGATGTCCTGATGGGGCGCTCGCTCACCCCTTGAACAGCCGTGTTCCGCCCATGAGTTCATGCAGGCAGCGCACCGCGAGCGCGGCGGGCGAGCCGGGGCCGGTCGCCGGTGCGTCGGTCCGGGCCCACGCTTCGAGCGCCACCCGTACCGCGGCCGTGGCGGCCGCGGCGGCGAGCCGTACCTCCAGCGGGTCCGCGCCCCGGCCCGCCAGCCGGGCCAGCACCGGAAGCAGCCGCTCCTCGGAATCCTGATTGACCCGGTACCAGACGGCGCGCAGCGCCGGATCGCCGTCGGCCGCCCGGAGCAGGCCGCGCGTCCAGGTGAGCTGCTCGGCGGCCGACGCGTCCGGTGCGGCCAGCGCGTCGGTGACGGCACGCTCCAGGACCTCGGCGAACGGGGAGCCCGGCTCCGCCGCTTCGAGCAGGGCCCGCCAGCGCTCGCCGCCGCCGGACAGCAGCGGGCCCACCGCGTCCTGCTTGGAGCGGAAGTACCGGTAGAAGGTGCGCAGCGCCACGCCCGCCCGGTGGGCGATGTCCTCGGCCGTGGTGCCGTCGGGCCCGCGCTCGGTGAAGAGCGCTGCGGCCGCCCGGGCGATGTCCAGCTGGGTCGCGGCCTTGCGGCGTTCGGTGAGGGACGGCTGCTGAGGACTCATTCCCAGCAGATTACCCCGGCGGCAACAGTGCGGACGGAATAGTGATGCGCGAAGTGCCGTTGTGGCAAAACGTGCCACCTAGACGTACGGTGGACACGCATCGGGATATCCGTCCGGATATCCACCGGGACGTTCATCGGAGCATCCGGCGGGGACCCACCGACGGATCGATCCGGAATCGGGAGACATCACATGAACCGCTACGAAGGCCGTCGCGCCCTCATCACCGGCGGCGGCTCGGGCATCGGCCGGGCCACCGTCCACCGCCTCCTGGCCGAGGGCGGCCGCGTCGTCGCCGCCGACGTCAGCGAGGCGGGACTCAAGGGCACGTACGACACGGCCGTGACCAACGGCACCGCGGACCGCCTCACCACCATGACCCTGGACATCTCCGACGAGGCGGCGGTACGCGCCGGTGTCGCCTCGGCGGTCGACACGCTCGGCGGTCTCGACGTCCTGGTGAACGCGGCCGGGATCCTGCGCTCCGAGCACACGCACAAGACCACGCTGGAGTTCTTCAACAAGATCATCGCGGTCAACCTCACCGGCACGTTCCTGATGGTCCGCGAGGCGATACCGGCCCTGCTGGCGGGCGACGGGCCGGTCGTCGTGAACTTCTCGTCCACCTCGGCGAGCTTCGCGCACCCGTACATGGCGGCCTACGCCGCGAGCAAGGGCGGCATCCAGTCGATGACCCACGCCCTGGCGAGCGAGTACAGCAAGCAGGGCGTGCGGTTCGTCGCCGTCGCGCCGGGCTCGATCTCCTCCGACATGACGAGCGGCAACGGCCCGGGGCTGCCCGCCGATGCCGACATGTCGCTCTTCATGAAGCTCTCCCCGGCCCTCGGGGAGGGATTCGCCAGCCCGGACACCGTGGCGGGCGTCGTCGCGATGCTCGGTTCCGAGGACGGGGCGTTCATCACCGGTACGGAGATCCGTATCGACGGCGGAACCCACTTCTGAGAAGGAACTCTCTTCAGAGGCCAGAGGCCAGAGGCCAGAGGCCAGAGGCCAGAGGCCAGAGGCCAGAGACCCGGGCCGGGCGTGGCCGGCGGCTCAGGCGGCGCCGAAGCGGTCCCACAGCATCGGGAAACGTGCCGCCAGGGCCGCGTCGTCCTCGAAGTCCACCGGGGTGCCCTCGGGATCCGTGGCCTGGGGTGGAAGTCCCAGGTCCGGGGCGACCACTCCGGTGAGCTGTTCGTACGCCTCGTCCGCGGCGTAGCCCAGGTCCTCGGCGTCCCCGTCGAGATCCTCGTCGAAGTCGTCGAGGAGTTCGGCGAGGCTGTCCGGATCGTGTACGGCTCCCTCGAAGACCTCCCGGCCCTGGCCGATCAGCCAGCACCGGAAGTAGTCGAACGCGTCGTCGCTCGCCCCGCCGAGGAGCACCGAGGCGGCGCCCCACAGATCCCAGCGGTACGCGCGGTTGTAGCGGGCCTCGAAGTGCCTGGCGAAGTCCAGCACGGAATCGGGATCGAGCTGCACCAGCCGTTCGACGAGCAGGTCGGCGTGGTCCTCGGGGTCGCCCTCGGCGGCCTCGCGGGTGTTGTCGATGATCTCCCAGAATTCCGTCTCGTCCATCACGGGTCCAGCATCGTGCTTGGCGGCGGGCGATGCACGCGGAGACACCGAAATGCAGCCTTTCAGCGATAGAGGTCGCGCAGGCGTTCGGCGGCCTCCGCGAAGCGGTCGCGCAGGCCGGGCGGCTCCAGGACCTCCAACTCGGGTCCCAGCGCCAGCAACTGGCCGTACGCCACGTCGAGCGACTCGACCGGCAGGGTGACCGTGCGCCACCCGTCCGGGTCAGGGGGCCCGGCGGCGGCCAGCGCCTCCTCGGCGGCGGCCCGGTCGCCCGCGTACGCCAGTTGCCCGGCACCGGCCCGCGACACCCGTACGGTCACCTCGGTACGCAGCAGGGACCGGGCGAACTGGGCCGCCCGCTCGTCCCAGAAGCCGGGGAGGTCGAACCCCTCGTCCCGCTCGAAGTGCCCGTCCGCCAGGTCCACCCCGGTGAAACGGTCGATCCGGTACACCCGGAAGTCGTCCCCCGTTTGGGCACACAGGTACCAGACCCCGGCCTTGAGGACGAGACCGTACGGAGCCAGTTCCCGCTCCACCTCCGTCCCGTCCCGGCCGCCCCTGCGGTAGCGGGCCCGGACGAGGCGGTCGTCCCAGACGGCCTCGGCCACGGCGGGCAGCAGCTCGGGGGAGGCAGGCTCGTGGTACCAGCGCGGGGCGTCCAGATGGAAGCGCTGGGCGGCGGAGTCGGAGGCGTCCCGCAGCGAGGGCAGCAGGGCCGCCGACACCTTCAGCCGGGCGGCGGACGCGGCGTCGTCCAGGCCCATCTCGCGCAGCGCGGAGGGGAGCCCGGAGAGGAAGAGGGCCTCGGCCTCGTTACGGGCGAGGCCGGTGAGACGGGTGCGGTAGCCGCCGATGAGCCGGTAGCCGCCGGCCCGGCCCCGGTCCGCGTACACCGGGACACCCGCCTCGGAGAGCGCCTGGGCGTCGCGGGTGACGGTCCGCTCCGAGACCTCCAGCTCCCTGGCCAGTTCGGCGGCGGTCATGGTGGGACGGGACTGGAGGAGCAGCACCATTCTGATCAGGCGGGCAGCACGCATGGGCCCATTGTCGCCGCACGGCCCCGGCGCGGGCGTACGGCGAAGCCCCGGCCCACGGCGCGGGCACGTACCGCGAAGCCCCCGGCCCCGGCGCGGGTGCGGACGACGAAGCCCCCGGATCGCCGGGCGGGCGTGACCAGCACGCCCGCCCGGCGATCCGGGGGCCATCGGGGGATCAGAGCGCGTACCGCTCCCGGGCCTCCTTGACCACGGACGCGGGGACCTCGCCGCGCCGGGCCAGCTGGGCCAGGGCCGCGACCGTGATCGACTCGGCGTCGACGCCGAAGTGGCGTCGGGCCGCGTCACGGGTGTCGGAGAGGCCGAAGCCGTCCGTGCCGAGCGAGGACCAGTCCTGATCCACCCACTGGCTGATCTGGTCCGGGACCTGACGCATCCAGTCGCTGACCGCGAGCACCGGGCCCGGCGCACCGGAGAGCGCCTGGGTCACGTACGGCACCCGCTGCTCGCCGCGGAGCAGCGCCTCGTCGGCATCCAGCGCCTCGCGGCGCAGCTCGCCCCACGAGGTGGCGGACCAGACATCGGCCGTGACGCCCCAGTCGGCGGCCAGCAGCTCCTGGGCCCGCAGGGCCCAGTGGATCGCCGTACCGGAGGCCAGCAGCTGCAGGCGCGGCGCGTCCGCCGTCGCGGGCGTGCCCTCCTTGAAGCGGTACAGGCCCTTGATGATGCCCTCCTCGACGCCTTCCGGCATCGCGGGCTGGGGCTTCGGCTCGTTGTAGACCGTCAGGTAGTAGAAGACGTTCTCGGCCTCGGGGCCGTACATCCGGCGCAGACCGTCCTTGACGATCACCGCGATCTCGTACGCGAACGCCGGGTCGTAGTTGAGCGAGGCCGGGTTCGTGGCCGCGATCAGGTGCGAGTGGCCGTCCGCGTGCTGGAGACCCTCGCCCGTGAGCGTGGTACGGCCCGCCGTGGCGCCGACGATGAAGCCCTTGCCGAGCTGGTCGGCGAGCTGCCACATCTGGTCGCCGGTCCGCTGCCAGCCGAACATCGAGTAGAAGATGTAGAAGGGGATCATCGTCTCGCCGTGCGTCGCGTACGACGTGGAGGCGGCGATGAAGTCGGCCATGGCCCCGGCCTCGGTGATCCCCTCGTTGAGGATCTGGCCGTCCTTGGCTTCCTTGTAGTACATCAGCTGGTCGCGGTCGACCGGGTCGTACGTCTGGCCCAGCGGGGAGTAGATACCGGCCGACGGGAACAGCGACTCCATACCGAAGGTACGGGCCTCGTCCGGGACGATCGGCACCCAGCGCCTGCCGGTCT
Source organism: Streptomyces sp. TSRI0281 (assembly GCF_001905125.1). GTDB lineage: Bacteria > Actinomycetota > Actinomycetes > Streptomycetales > Streptomycetaceae > Streptomyces. Next base: position 387,278 of record NZ_LWLE01000033.1, read on the forward strand.
CCTTGTCCCGCATCAGGTCCTTGACCAGGCGCACGAACGCCATGGTGGTGGCCATCTCCTGCTTGCCGGAACCCTTGTACAGCGCCTTGAACGCGCGCTCCTCCGGCTGCGGCAGGGCCGCGGCGTGCACCCGGCGGGCCGGGGCGGGGCCACCGAGGGCGGCACGGCGCTCCTGGAGGTAACGCACCTCGGGGGAGTCGGCGCCCGGGTGGCCGTACGGCACCAGCCCGTCGTCGAAGGCGCTGTCCGGGATCGGGAGTCCGAGCAGCTCGCGCATGCTCTTGAACTCGTCGATCGACAGCTTCTTCATCTGGTGGTTGGCGTTCTTGGACTCGAAGCCCTTGCCGAGCGTGTGGCCCTTCACCGTCTGGGCGAGGATCACGGTCGGCGCGCCCTTGTGCGCGACGGCCGCGCGGTACGCCGCGTACACCTTGCGGGCCTCGTGGCCACCGCGGGAGGTGTAGAAACACTCGGCGATCTTCGCGTCGGGGAGCAGTTTCGCCAGCTCGACGAGCGCGGGCTCGGCGCCGAAGAAGTGCTCACGGATGTACGCGATGTCGCGGGTGGCGTACGTCTGGAACTGCGCGTCCGGGACCGCCCGGAGCCGACGGACCAGCGCACCGGTGGTGTCGAGCTGGAACAGCTCGTCCCAGGCACTGCCCCAGAGCGTCTTGATGACGTTCCAGCCGGCCCCGCGGAAGGCGCCCTCCAGCTCCTGGACCACACGGAAGTTGGCGCGGACCGGGCCGTCGAGGCGCTGCAGGTTGCAGTTGATGACGAAGGTCAGGTTGTCGAGCTGCTCACGGGCCGCGAGGGCGAGGGCGGCGGTCGACTCGGGCTCGTCCATCTCACCGTCGCCGAGGAAGGCCCAGACGTGCGAGTTCGACGTGTCCTTGATGCTGCGGTTGGCCAGATAGCGGTTGAAGCGCGCCTGGTAGATGGCCGAGAGCGGGCCGAGGCCCATCGACACGGTGGGGAACTCCCACAGCCAGGGCAGCCGCCGCGGGTGCGGGTAGGACGGCAGACCCTCGCCGCCCGCCTCCTGGCGGAAGTTGTCCAGCTGCTGCTCGCTGAGCCGGCCGTCGAGGAAGGCGCGGGCGTAGATGCCGGGGGAGGCGTGGCCCTGGATGTAGAGCTGGTCGCCGGAGCCGTCCCCCTCCTTGCCGCGGAAGAAGTGGTTGAAGCCCGTCTCGTACAGCCAGGCTGCCGAGGCGAAGGTGGCGATGTGGCCGCCGACGCCGAGCCGCGAGCCACGGGTGACCATCGCGGCGGCGTTCCAGCGGTTCCAGGCGGTGATCCTGGACTCCAGCTCCAGGTCGCCGTCGAACGCGGGCTCGGCGGCGGTCGGGATGGAGTTGACGTAATCGGTCTCCAGCAGCTTGGGCAGCGCGAGACCGGCGCCCTCGGCATGCTGGAGCGAACGCCGCATCAGGTACGCGGCGCGGTGCGGGCCCGCGGCCTTGGTGACGGCGTCCAGGGAGGCCGCCCATTCGGCGGTCTCCTCGGGGTCGCGGTCCGGGAGCTGGTCGAGCTCGCTCGGAAGCTTTCCTACGGGGTCGGTCATGATCGCCGCCTTCCGGAGAGGAGGGGGGTGGAGAAGGCCCTGGCTGGCAGGACAGGGCGATGGGGCCGGTGGGCCCGCGGAGTGAACTGTAAGTCGCTGATCGATGATCGATCAAAGGATTGAAGGCAAAACTTCTCGATCTGAAGAAAAGTGGCATGCGGTGCCGCGAATCGGGGCACGGAGTGACGGGGCAAAATGCACATAAGGGATGGTCGGCCGCACAGTCGAGCGCTCCTCGCCGCAGATGATCGAAGGGCTCAGGCGCGCGGCGCGCAGCCCAGGACATGTGCTTTGACCAGCACTCCGATCTGCGGGTCCTGCCGGAGGAACGCGTCGATGAGCGCCTCGTGCTCCTCCGCGTACGACTTCTGCACCGTGCCCAGCCAGCGGATCGACAGGGCCGTGAACACCTCGATGCCCAGCCCCTCCCAGGTGTGCAGCAGGACGGCGTTCCCGGCGGCCCGCACCATCTCCCGGTGGAACGCCACGGTGTGCCGCACCTGGGCCTCTCCGTCGGCCAGCCGGTCCGCCTCGTACAGGGCCGCCACATGCGGCGTCAGCGCCGAGCAGTCCTCGGCCAGCACCCCGGCCGCCAGCTCCGCCGCGATCTGCTCCAGACCGGCCCGTACGGGGTAGCTCTCCTCCAGGTCGGCCGCGGTGAGATTGCGGACCCGGACGCCCTTGTTGGGCGCCGACTCGATCAGCCGCAGCGTCTCCAGCTCGCGCAGCGCCTCGCGTACGGGCGTCTGGCTGACCTCCAGCTCGGTGGCGATGCGCCGCTCCACGATCCGCTCGCCCGGCTTCCAGCGCCCGCTGACGATCCCGTCCACGATGTGCTCGCGGATCTGCTCGCGCAGCGAGTGGACGACGGGCGGGGTCATGAGGTGCTCCTTCTGGCAAACCGGTGCTGCCTCCACCATCACGGCGGCAGGGTGACCGGTGGTGTCTAGACAATACGGCGGCGCCCCCGTCCGGAAGTGTCCCGGACGGGGGCGCCGCTGGTGAGGCTGGTTACCGACGCGTGGTTCAGAGGCCGAGCTCGACCTCGAACTCACCGGCTTCCAGGATCGCCTTGACCGTGGTCAGGTAACGGGCGGCATCCGCGCCGTCCACCAGCCTGTGGTCGTAGGAGAGGGCCAGGTACGTCATGTCGCGCACCGCGATCGTCTCGCCGAGGTCCGGGTGGTCGATGACCACCGGACGGCGGACCGTGGCACCGATGCCCAGGATGGCTGCCTGGTTCGGGGGCACGATCACGGTGTCGAACAGCGCACCGCGCGAACCGGTGTTGCTGACCGTGAAGGTGGCACCGGACATGTCGTCCGGGGTCAGGCCGCCACCGCGGGCCTTGCCCGCCAGCTCGGCGGTCTTCTTCGAGATACCGGCGATGTTCAGGTCGCCCGCACCCTTGATGACCGGGGTCATCAGACCCTTCTCGGCGTCCACGGCGATGCCGATGTTCTCCGAGTCGAAGTACGTGATGGTGCCCTCGTCCTCGTTGATCCGGGCGTTGACGACCGGGTGGGCCTTCAGCGCCTGGGCCGCCGCCTTCACGAAGAACGGCATCGGGGACAGCTTGACGCCCTCACGGGCGGCGAAGGACGCCTTCGCCTGGTTGCGCAGCTTCATCAGCTTGGTGATGTCGACCTCGACGACCGAGGTCAGCTGGGCCTGCGAGTGCAGCGCCTTCATCATGTTGTCGCCGATGACCTTGCGCATGCGGGTCATCTTGACCGTCTGACCGCGCAGCGGGGACACCTCCAGCTTGGGCGCCTTCGCCGCGGCCGGGGCCTGAGCCGCGGCCGGAGCCGGAGCGGCAGCGGCGGCCTTGGCGGCCTCCGCTGCGGCGACGACGTCCTGCTTGCGGATACGGCCACCGACGCCGGTGCCCTTGACGGCACCGAGGTCGACACCGTTCTCGGCGGCGAGCTTGCGGACCAGCGGCGTGACGTACGCGCCGTCGTCACCGGAGGGCGCGGCCGGAGCGGCCGGAGCCGGGGTGACGGCTGCGGGAGCGGCGGCCGGGGCCGGAGCGGCGGCAGGGGCGGCGGGAGCCACCGGGGCCGGAGCCGGAGCAGCCGGGGCAGCGGGTGCTGGAGCAGCCGGAGCCGGAGCAGCCGGAGCCGGGGCAGCGGGTGCCGGAGCAGCCGGAGCCGGGGCAGCGGGTGCCGGGGCCGGAGCCGGGGCAGCGGGTGCCGGGGCCGGAGCAGCAACCGGAGCCGGAGCGGCAACCGGGGCCGGAGCCGCAGCGGGTGCCGGGGCGGTCGGAGCCGGGGCGGCGGCCGGAGCCGCACCGGCGGCACCGATGACGGCGAGCTTGGCGCCGACCTCGGCGGTCTCGTCCTCGGCGACCACGATCTCCAGCAGCACACCGGAAACCGGGGCGGGGATCTCCGTGTCGACCTTGTCCGTGGAGACCTCAAGGAGGGGCTCGTCCTCCGTGACCTCCTCGCCGACCTCCTTCAGCCAGCGGGTGACGGTGCCCTCGGTGACGCTCTCGCCGAGCGCGGGGAGGGTGACATCGGTACCGGCGGCGCCACCGGCCGGGGCGGCGGCCGGAGCCTCGGCCACGGGGGCCGGAGCGGCGGGCGCCTCGGCGACCGGGGCCGGAGCCTCGGCGGCGGGTGCGGGGGCGGGTGCCGCAGGAGCCGCGGGTGCCTCGGCGGCCGGAGCGGCGGCCGGGGCCGGGGCTCCGGTGCCGTCGTCGATGACGGCCAGCTCGGCGCCGACCTCGACGGTCTCGTCCTCGGCGACCTTGATGGAGGCCAGGATGCCGGACGCGGGAGCCGGGATCTCGGTGTCGACCTTGTCGGTCGAGACTTCGAGCAGCGGCTCGTCGGCCTCGACGCGCTCGCCCTCGGCCTTCAGCCAGCGGGTGACGGTGCCCTCGGTGACGCTCTCGCCGAGCGCCGGAAGGGTTACGGAAACCGACATGGTTTCAGTTGCTCCTTACGAAAATGCGGAAGTGGTCGGTCGTCGCGCCCGGGACTGAGGATCAGTCGTGGGAGTGGAGAGGCTTGCCGGCCAGAGCCAGGTGGGCCTCGCCCATGGCCTCGTTCTGGGTCGGGTGGGCGTGGATGAGCTGCGCGACCTCGGCGGGCAGCGCCTCCCAGTTGTAGATCAGCTGAGCTTCGCCGACCTGCTCGCCCATACGGTCACCGACCATGTGGACGCCGACCACGGCACCGTCCTTGACCTGGACGAGCTTGATCTCGCCCGCGGTCTTCAGGATCTTGCTCTTGCCGTTGCCCGCGAGGTTGTACTTGAGGGCGACGACCTTGTCCGCGCCGTAGATCTCCTTGGCCTTGGCCTCGGTGATCCCGACGGAGGCGACCTCGGGGTGGCAGTACGTCACCTTCGGCACACCGTCGTAGTCGATCGGGACGGTCTTGAGACCGGCCAGCCGCTCCGCCACCAGGATGCCCTCGGCGAAGCCGACGTGGGCGAGCTGGAGGGTCGGGGCCAGGTCGCCCACGGCCGAGATGGTCGGGACGTTGGTCTGCATGTACTCGTCGACGAGGACGTAGCCGCGGTCCATCGCGACCCCTGCCTCCTCGTAGCCCAGGCCCTGCGAGACCGGGCCGCGGCCGATGGCGACCAGGAGCAGCTCCGCCTCGAAGGTCTTGCCGTCGGCGAGCGTCACGCGGACGCCGTCCTGCGTGTACTCGGCCTTGTCGAAGAAGGTGCCGAGGTTGAACTTGATGCCGCGCTTGCGGAACGCGCGCTCAAGAAGCTTCGAGCTGTTCTCGTCCTCGACCGGGACGAGGTGCTTGAGGCCCTCGACGATGGTGATGTCGGTGCCGAAGGACTTCCACGCCGAGGCGAACTCGACGCCGATCACGCCGCCGCCCAGCACGATCGCGGACTTCGGTACGCGGTCCAGCTTCAGCGCGTGGTCCGAGGAGATGATCCGGTTGCCGTCGATCTCCAGGCCCGGCAGCGACTTCGGCACGGAGCCGGTCGCGAGCAGCACGTGGCGGCCCTCGACGCGCTGGCCGTTCACGTCGACCGAGGTGGCCGACGAGAGCCGGCCCTCACCCTCGATGTAGTGGACCTTGCGCGAGGCGATGAGACCCTGCAGACCCTTGTACAGGCCCGTGATCACTTCGTCCTTGTACTTGTGGACGGCTTCGATGTCGATGCCCTCGAAGGTCGCCTTGACGCCGAACTGGCCGGCTTCGCGAGCCTGGTCGGCGATCTCGCCGGCGTGCAGCAGCGCCTTCGTGGGAATGCAGCCGTTGTGCAGGCAGGTACCGCCGACCTTGCCCTTTTCGATCAGGGCGACGTCCAGGCCCAGCTGAGCTCCGCGCAGGGCCGCGGCATAACCGCCGCTGCCACCGCCGAGGATCACTAGGTCGAAAACGGTGCTGGCGTCGTTCGCCACGTCACGTCCTCCATGCATGTGCGCCGTACGCCGGGCCCCGTCGCTGGGGTGTGACCGGCCGGTCGGCTGGTGTTCGGCCGCTTTTGTTATTCGGCCCTGTGGTGGGGGCCCTGTCCTGCCGAGAACCCATCTTCGCACTTGTTGACGGTGGGCGGGACGCGGGGCCCGGGTCTGAGACGGATGATCGTCCGTCCCGGACGGTTACCGCTGCGTAGAGACGTACGGATTTCGTTGAGAGCGAAACCCGCCGCAACCGCGCGACGATGTCGACAAAGGAACACATACGGCCCCGGACATATGCCCGGGGCCGTACATCGTCAGCGATCTCAGCCGAGGTCTCCGGCGGCGGTGCGCTCCGCCAGCTTCACCAGGGTGCGGACCGAGGAGCCGGTGCCGCCCTTGGGCGTGTAGCCGTACGGCGCGCCCTCGTGGAAGGCCGGGCCCGCGATGTCCAGGTGCGCCCAGGCGATGCCCTCGCCCACGAACTCCTGGAGGAACAGACCGGCCACCAGGCCGCCGCCCATCCGCTCGCCCATGTTGGCGATGTCGGCGGTCGGGGAGTCCATGCCCTTGCGCAGGTCGGCGGGGAGCGGCATCGGCCAGGAGGCCTCGCCGACCTCCTCGGCGATCTCGTGGATGGAGGTACGGAAGGCGTCGTCGTTCGCCATGATGCCGAACGTGCGGTTGCCGAGCGCCAGCACCATCGCACCGGTCAGGGTCGCCACGTCGACGATCGCGTCCGGCTTCTCCTCCGAGGCGCGGGTCAGCGCGTCGGCGAGGACGAGACGGCCCTCGGCGTCGGTGTTCAGGACCTCGACGGTCTTGCCGCTGTACATGCGCAGCACGTCACCCGGGCGGGTGGCGTTGCCGGAGGGCATGTTCTCGGCGAGCGCCAGCCAGCCGGTGACGTTGACCTGGAGGCCGAGGCGGGAGGCCGCGACGACGGCGGCGAACACGGCGGCGGCGCCGCTCATGTCGCACTTCATCGTCTCGTTGTGACCGGCCGGCTTCAGCGAGATGCCGCCCGAGTCGTAGGTGATGCCCTTGCCCACGAGGGCCAGGGTCTTCTCCGCCTTCGGGTGCGTGTAGGCGAGCTTCACCAGGCGCGGGGCGTGGGTCGAGCCCTGGCCGACACCCAGCAGACCGCCGAAGCCGCCCTTGACGAGCGCCTTCTCGTCGAGGACCTGCACCTTGATGCCGTGCTCCTTGCCGGCGGCGGTGGCCACGGCGGCGAAGGACTCGGGGTACAGGTCGTTCGGCGGGGTGTTGATCAGGTCGCGGGCGCGGTTGATCTCCTCGGCGACGGCGACGGCGCGCTCGGCCGCGGCCTTGAACGCCTTGTCGCGCGGCTTGGCGCCGAGCAGGGCGACCTCGGCGAGCGGCTGCTTGGGGCCGTTGCCCTTCTTGCCCTTGGGAGCGATCTTGTCCTCGCCGCCCTGGTAGGCGGTGAAGGCGTACGCGCCGAGCAGCGCGCCCTCGGCGACGGCCTCGGTGTCCTCGACGGTCCCGGCCGGCAGGGCGAAGCCGGCCTTCTTCGCACCGGCCAGCGCGCGGGCGGCGTTGCCCGCGGCCCGGCGCAGCGCCTCGCTGTCGTACGCGTCGTCCTTGTCCGGGACCGGACCGAGCCCGACCGCGATGACGACCGGGGCCTTGAGGCCGGACGGCGCGGGGAGCTTGGTCACTTCGCCCTCGGCACCTGCGGCACCCAGGGTCTCCAGGACGGTGGCGAGCTTTCCGTCGAACGCCTTGTCCACGGCCTCGGCGCCCGGTGCGAGGACCGGGCCCTTGGCGCCCTTCGCGACGCCGACGACGAGTGCGTCGGCGCGCAGCGTCGCCGCGCCGGCAGTGCTGAGAGTGAGAGCAGTCACGGTGGTGAAATCTCGCTTCCGTTGAGTTCTGAGTCGGTCGAGGGGTGGGCCGACCGTGCCCGGCGCATCGTAGACGCCGCCGCAATGTGCCGGGAATGAGCCTACGCGCGCCTTTCCTGTTGGATCACGGCGGCGGGCCGTTCCCGGTTCCGGGGCGGTCCTGTTCCCGGTCACGGGCGGTCCGTTCCCGGTGCCGCCCGGTCGTGCGGTGGCCCTCCGGACGGGCGGGGTCCCGGGGGGATCCGGTCCGGCAGTAGGGTCGTTGCTCCCGGTGGAACACCGGACGGGCGAGGAGCGGGGAGCGGGGGAGCGGTGCGAGGCGGCGGTGCGAGGGTCGGTACGGGGCGATGGTCGCCGGTCCCCGTCACCGTACTGATTCTGTTGGTCCTGTTGTCCGGCTGCGCCTCGGGGCGGCCGGAATCCGACCCCGGACAGCCGCACGCCGATTCCTCCGGGCCGCACGCCGGCTCCCGCTGGCGCCCCGAACCGGGCCTGGACTGGCAGTGGCAGCTCTCCGGCCGGCTCGACCCCACGGTCGACGTCCCGGTGTACGACATCGACGGCTTCGACCACGATGCCGCGGCGGTGGCCGATCTGCACGACAGGGGCCGCAAGGTCATCTGCTACCTCTCCACCGGTGCCTGGGAGGACTTCCGCCCGGACGCCGGGAAGTTCCCGGCCGCCGTGCTCGGCCGGGGCAACGGCTGGGAGGGCGAGCGCTGGCTCGACATCCGTGCCGTCGACGTCCTGGAGCCGCTGATGGAGGCCCGGATCGCCATGTGCGCGAAGAAGGGCTACGACGCCGTGGAGCCGGACAACATGGACGGCTACCGCAACCGCACCGGCTTCCCGCTCACCGCCGACGACCAGCTGCGCTACAACCGGCTGATCGCCCGCGTCGCCCACCGCCACGGGCTCGCCGTGGGCCTGAAGAACGACCTGGACCAGATTCCGCAGCTGGTGGCGGACTTCGACTTCGCGGTCAACGAACAGTGCGCCCAGTACGGCGAATGCGCCGAACTCAGCCCGTTCATCGAGGCGGACAAGGCCGTCTTCCACGTCGAGTACGAGCTGCCGGTGGCACGCTTCTGCCCCGACTCCCGGCGGCTGGGGCTGAGCTCGCTGCTCAAGAAGTACGAACTGGGCGTCTGGCGGAAGGCGTGCTGACGCGGCAGCGGGAGTAGGGGCCCGGCTCAGGGCCCCAGTGCCAGGACCACCAGCGCCGCCGTCGCCGCCGTCTCCGTCAGCGCGCCGAACACATCTCCGGTGACCCCGCCGAAGCGCCGTACGCAGTGCCGCAGCAGCAACTCGGCGGCCACGAGGGCGCCCACCGCGGCGAGCGCGTGGTGCAGGGCCCCGTACGGGCCCAGGAGCGCACCCGCCGCCGCGCAGCCCGCCACCGTGACGGCCCCGGCCGCCAGCGCGCCCCAGGCCGGAACGGTGGAGGCGACCACCGCGCCCAGGCCCTCCGGGCGGGCCGCCGGGACCCCCTGACGGGACGCCAGCGTGAGCGCGAGGCGGGCGGCGACGGCCGCGACGGCCGCTCCCAGCGCACCGTGCGCCCAGCCCTGCCCGTACAGCTCGAAGAGGACCGCGACCTGGGCCAGCAGGACCAGGAGCAGCGCGATGACACCGAACGGACCAATGTCCGACTGCTTCATGATCCGCAGCGCGGCTTCCGCCGGTTTCGCGCTGCCGAGCCCGTCGGCGGTGTCCGCCAGACCGTCCAGATGCAGGCCCCGGGTGAGGGCGGCGGGCACCGCGACGGAGACGACCGCCGCGAGCAGCGGCCCCGACCCGAACAGCAGCGACAGGGAACCGAGCGCGGCGGCGAACAGACCCACGACGAGGCCGGCGAGCGGGGCGCAGAGCATTCCGGCACGCGCGCTCTCGCGGTCCCAGCGGGTGACGCGGACGGGGAGCGCGGTCAGGGTGCCGAAAGCGAAACGTATGCCGTGGCTGTTCAGGGAGGTCACCGCGGGCAGGCTAGCCGGTTCATCCCGCCGATAGATTGGGCAAAACGCATCAAAACCTGCGCAACGTGACTTATCTGGAGTAGGTGGCATGGGTCACTGGTGGCACACCAACATCACCGAGCCGGGCAAGCTCCCGCTGCTCCTGGCGCTGAGCGCCTTTGTGCTGACCTTCGCGGTCACCCGCACCATCACCCGGCTGATCCGGGCAGGCAAGGGCCCGTTCCGCAACATCACCCCGGGCGGGGTGCATGTCCACCACGTGGTGCCCGGCGTCGTACTGACCGTGGTCGGCGGCTTCGGCGCGGTCGCGAGCGGGCGGCACGGGGCCGCCGCGGGGACCTGTGCGGTGATCTTCGGGATCGGGGCGGGGCTCGTGCTGGACGAGTTCGCGCTGATCCTCCACCTGAACGACGTGTACTGGACCGAGCAGGGGCGCCAGAGCGTGGAGGTCGTCGTCCTCACCGCCTCACTCGTCCTGCTGGTCCTGGCGGGCTTCTCGCCGCTGGGGGTGAACGACGTGAGCGGTGCGGAACAGCAGAGCAGGCTGAGCGTCATCACGTCCTTCGCGATCAACTTCTGCTTCGTGCTCATCGCCCTGTTCAAGGGCAAGGCGCGGATGGCGGTGGTCGGCACCCTCGTCCCGTTCGTCGCGCTGACCGGTGCGATCCGGCTGGCCCGGCCGGCCTCGCCGTGGGCGAAGCGGTTCTACCGGCACAGGCACCGCGCCCGTGCCCGGTCGGTGCTGCGCGCGTACCACCACGATGTGCGATGGGCGGGGCCGCGCCGCAGATTTCAGGACCTCATCGGAGGGGCGCCGGACCGGGTGCCGCTGCCGCCCGGCCGCGAGCCCTGACCGCGCCGCCGTGCGCGTACCTCCACCACCGCGCACAGCGCCAGCACGACGACGATCGCGGCCAGATGCTCCTTGCCCGCCAGGTTGTCCTTGAAGACGATCTCCACCACCATCGCCACGATCACCAGCGCTCCGGTGAACCAGGCCCGGTAGGCATGGCAGGCATACACCGCGAGCCCCACCACCGCCGCCGACGGCCCCGTGTCCACGACCTGTGCGTCGGAGGCCGGCAGCCCGAGGAAACCGGCCGGGCCGACCGCGATGCCGACCCGTGCGTACAGCGTCCCGGCCAGCGTCGCCAGATACGCGATGCCGAGCGTGCGCCACCGCCCCAGACAGATCTCGGCGACGCCGAACACCAGCAGCAACTGCGCCAGCGCACCCCACACCGGCAGATCGAGCGCGGGGACGAACAGCGAGAGCGGGGTACGCAGCAGAGCGAGCCACAGCGGGTCCTCGGCCTGCACGGCGCCGAGGTTCTGCACGGTCCGAAAGCCCCAGGACTGGTTCTGCACCACCTGTATCAGCGCCGTCAGGAGCACCGCCGCCAGCGTCATCGGGACAGCCCGCGCACCACACGTGGCGAGCGCCCGCCGTACGGTCCCCAGCAGCGGCCCCCACTCCCGTCGGGCCGCGGCACGCAGGGCGCCCGCGCGGATCATCTACGGGTGGCCAGATGCGAGCGGTGCAGCCACTTGGGCAGCCCGGGGGCCTCCAGGAACCCTTCGGCGCGGCCCGCCGCGATGCCGATGCGCAGCAGATCGGCGCTCTTCTCGAAGAGCATGAAACGGGGCTCCCAGATCGGTCGGTACTTGGCGTTGGCGCGGTAGAGCGACTCGATCTGCCACCAGCGCGAGAAGAAGCTCAGCAGGGAGCGCCACAGCCTCAGCACCGGTCCTGCACCCAGGCGCGATCCCCTCTCGAAGACGGACCGGAACATCGCGAAGTTGAGAGAGACCTGCGTGATCCCGATCTCCTCGGAGCGCTGGAGCAGCTCGATGACCATGAACTCCATCAGGCCGTTCTCCGCGTCCCGGTCGCGGCGCATCAGGTCCAGCGAGAGACCGTGCGGGCCCCACGGCACGAAGCTCAGCACGGCGCGCAGCTCGCCCGGCCGCCCGTCCTGGAAATCCCGGCCGCCCTGACCGTCCTGGCCCCGCGGGGCGGCGTCCCGGCACTCCAGCATCACGCACTGTCCGTCCGCCGGGTCGCCCAGGCGCCCCAGCGCCATGGAGAACCCGCGCTCGGTGGCCCCGTCGCGCCAGTCGTCCGCGCGCCGCAGCAACTGGGCCATCTCGTCCTCGGGGATGTCCTCGTGCCGCCGGACGGTCACCTCGTACCCGGCCCGCTTGACGCGGTTGTACGCCTGGCGCACGGTGCGCATCGCCCGCCCTTCGAGGGTGAACTCGGCGGTCTCCACGATCGCCTCGTCGCCCAGTTCCAGCGCGTCGAGGCCGTGCCGGGCGTAGACGGTGCCCGCCTCCTCGCTCGCGCCCATCACCGCGGGGATCCAGCCGTGCTCCCGTGCCTCGGTGAGCCACGGCACGATCGCACCCGGCCAGGCCTCCAGGTCGCCGATCGGGTCACCGGAGGCGAGCGACACCCCGCCGACCACGCGGTAGACCACGGCCGCCTTCCCGGTCGGCGACCAGACGACGCTCTTCTCGCGGCGCAGCGCGAAATAGCCGAGCGAGTCGCGGTCCCCGTACACGTCCAGGAGGGCGCGGAGCTTCGCCTCGTCCTCGGGAGTCAGCGCGTCGACGGCCCGGCGGGCGCGGAACGCCGCGTACACGACGGCGATGAGCAGCAGCGTGGACAGGATGTTGATGACGACGTTGACCCAGCCGGGCGAGGTGATGCCGGGGAAGCGCGAGTCGTCGGCGGCGACGGAGATCAGCCGCAGCGCCCCGTAGCGCCAGCGGTCCAGGAACGTCGAGCGGTACTCGTCGTGCGCGGTGTTGGTGACGGTCACCAGCCCCGCGGCGAGCAGCGAGGTGATCAGCAGCCCGCCGACCGCGACCACGGCGGCCAGCTTCGGGTTGGAGCGGTCGCCCTTGGCGTAGAACTCCCGCCGGCCCAGCAGCAGGGCCAGGACGAACGCGGCGGTGAGGGCCAGCGAGACCCAGTTCTGCGCGTGCTGCCGGATCTCCGGGAAGAAGAACGCGAGCGCCAGGAGGAGCAGCAGGAGCCCGCCCGCCACCATGTTGACGATCCAGGCGGCCCGCTTGCGCCGCCGCATCGTGACGGCCAGGAACAGCGCGACCACCCCGGACGAGAAGCCCGCGGTGAGCAGATAGGGGGTGAAGAAGTTCTCGGTGTTGTGGCGCCGCAGATCCTGGCCGAGGCTGACCCAGACGGCGCTCAGGAAGTTGATGAACGAGACGATGCGCAGATACCAGATGGCGAACGCCGCGCTGCGCCGGGACCGGGCGGTACTGCGCCCGGCTTCCTCACTGGCCAATCGGACCTCTCCCATGAAACGCGATCATATGGGGCGTCGCGATTCATGGTGGCGCCGGGGCTGCGGCCGGTGTCCGGCCGGCCGCGGCCCGGGAGGACCGGTCCGGTCAGACGCCGCTCTTCGCGTCGTCGGCCTCGGTGCCGGAGCCGGAGCCGGAGCCGGAGCCGGTGCCGGTGCCGGTGTCGGTGCCGGTGTCCGCCGCCCCCTCCGCTTCGTCGTCCGTGTCCGTCTCCTCGTCCGGCGCGCGCTCGGGCAGTTCGGCGGCCAGCGCCGCCGCGGCCCGGACGAGCGGCAGGGAGAGCAGCGCTCCGGTCCCCTCGCCCACGGTGATCCCGTGGTCGAGCAGCGGAGTCAGCGCCATCCGGTCCAGCGCCTTCGTCTGCGCGGGCTCCCCGCTGACCTGTCCCGCCAGCCACCAGTCCGGTGCCCGGAACGCCGCACGCTGGGCCACCAGCGCACAGGCGGCCGAGACGACGCCGTCCAGGATCACCGGCATCCGGCGCACCGCGCTCTGGAGCAGGAAACCCGTCATCGCCGCCAGATCCGCGCCACCGACCGTGGCCAGCAGCTCCAACTGGTCGCCGAGGACCGGCCGCGCCCGGCGCAGCCCGTCCCGGATCGCCGCACACTTGCGCATCCACGCCAGATCGTCGATGCCCGCACCGCCGCGCCCCGTCACCACCGAGGCGTCCGTGCCGCACAGGGCGGCGATCAGCGTGGCCGCGGCCGTGGTGCCGCCGACACTGAGATCGCCGAGCACCACCAGATCGGTCCCGGAGTCGGCCTCCTCGTCGGCGATCGCCATACCGAGACGTACCGCCTGCTCGGCCTCCTCCGCCGTCAGCGCGTCCTCGATGTCGAACCGCCCGCTGCCGCGCCGCACCCGGTGCCGTACGACGGACTCGGGCAGCAGCTCCGGGTCGCAGTCCACACCGGCGTCGACGATCCGCAGCGGCACGGAGAAGCGGCGGGCCAGCACCGATACGGGACTCGCGCCGTCCAGCGCCGCCCGGACGAGGTCGTACGTACTCCCGGCCGGGCGGCCGGAGACACCCAGCTCCGCCACTCCGTGGTCACCGGCGAAGAGCACCACGCGCGGCTGTTCGACCGGCTTGACCGGCACGGACTGCTGGGCGGCGGAGAGCCACTCGCCCAGTTCGTCGAGGCGGCCGAGGGCGCCCGGCGGAACGGTCAGCCGCTCCCGGCGTTCCTCGGCATCGCGCCGTACGCCGCCGTCGGGGCGTTCGATCAGATCGGAGAAGTCGTCCAGATTCACGGAGGTCTGCCTCGCGGGTCGTAACGTCGGGGGCCGGGAACCCGGCGGCGGGCTCCTGCCGGGAACAGTACCGGTGCCCCCTCCCGGGAAGTGCCGCCGGAGGCGGGCTCACCCCCGCAGCACCAGCACCTGCCCCGCCACCACCAGCAGAACCTCCTCGCACTCCGCCGCGACCGCCGCGTTCAACCGCCCCAGCTCGTCCCGGAACCGCCGCCCGGCCGCCGTCGCCGGTACGACCCCCGACCCCACCTCGTTGGTCACCGCCACCACCTTCCGCGGCGTCCCGCGCACCGCGTGGACCAGCTCCGCGACCCGTTCCCGCAACGCCTCCTCGCCCCCGTCCGCCCACCGCGCGTCGTCCCAGGCGCCCACCCGGTCCATGGCGTCCGTCAGCCACAGCGAGAGGCAGTCGATCAGCAGCGGCGGCCCGTCCCGGGTCAGCAGCCCCGCCAGCTCACAGGTCTCCTCGGTGCGCCAGGTGGAGGGCCGGCGCTCCCGGTGCAGGCCCACCCGCGCCGCCCACTCGGCGTCGCCCGCACGGCGGCCGCCGGTCGCCACGTACACCACCTCGGGGAAGGTCTCCAGACGCTGCTCGGCCTCCAGCGACTTCCCGGACCGTGCCCCGCCGGTCACCAGCGTGCGCCGGGGCACGTCCGGTACCGCGTGGTACTCGCCCACCACCAGCGTCGTCCCGTCCGGCACGGCGCGCGCTCCGGCGGCCGCGAGCTGCCGGTCCAGCGCGGCGCCGGGCGGTGCGTCATGGCCGAGATGGACGGCGATGACCTCGGTGGTCGGGCCGACCGCGTCGACGGCCCGCAGCCGGGCCACCGCGTCGGGCCGTGCGATCACATCGCCGACCACCATGTCGTACGGCGCCGCCACCCGCCCGGCGAGCCCTGCGGGCGCGGCGCCGGGCGGCAGGTACAGCAGCCGCTCGCCCTCCGGCGCCGTCACCTCGTAACCGGTCCCGGGCGCGTCCATCGGCACCGCCCGCACCCGGTGCCCGCTGATCAGCGTCAGTACCTGGCCGTCCGGCACCCGCCCGGCCGGCGGCAGCACGGCGGGCAGCTCGACGGCGGGCCCGTCATGGGGATGGGTCAGCAGCACCTGGCGCACCGCGCCCAGCGAATGCCCCGCGCGGGCGGCCGCGAGCACGGCCCCGGGGGTGAGGTCGAGCAGCAGCGCGTCGTCGATCAACAGGGAGGTCGCGGCCCGCGCCCGCGGACCGCGGGCGCTCGCGCAGGCGGCGCAGGGGCAGTCGGGCCGCGGCAGCCCGTCGGGGGCTCCGGTGCCGAGCAGAGTCAGTTCCACGCCCTGATCCTCCCGCGTCCCCGCGCCGGGTGCGCGCCCGGCTAGGCTTCGGGCAGCAACGTGACCCAGGAGGCGGACATGGCGTGGACGTGGCGGTTCGAGAAGTCCGACGGTACGGAGACGGAGCCGGCTCTTCAGCCGGACGAGTTCACGACCCAGGGCGATGCGGAGTCCTGGATCGGTGAGTTCTGGAAGGAGCTCGTGGAGGGCGGAGCGGAGCAGGTGACGCTCTTCGAGGACACGACCAAGATCTACGGCCCGATGAGTCTCCACGCGGATCAGCCCGAACAGCCCGAACAGGCAGATCAGCCCGAACAGGCCGATCAGTCCGACCGGTCCGAGGCCGACCGGGCCGGTGCGGCCGACACGGCCTGACCGGGGTACGGCCCCGCGGCTCCCGTACGACGGGAAGGGGCGGGCGGCGCGGGAAAACCTGCTGCCGCCCGCCCCTTCCGCGTACCGGGCCGGTCCTGATCGTGACCCGGGGCCCGGCCCGGGGTTCCCTCAGATCTCGCCCAGCGTGACCTCGGCCGTCTTCTCCGCGTCGCTGCGCACGTACGTCACCGTGACCTTCTGGCCGGGTTTCTCGCTCGCCAGGACCTCGGAGAGCGACGTGATCGTCGTGACCTCGTCGCCGCCGACCTTGATGATGATGTCGCCGGCCCGCAGCCCCGCCTTCTCCGCGGCGCCGCCCTTCGTCACGCTGACCAGCGCCACTCCGGCGGGCCGGTAGCTGCTGTCGACGACCGTGCGCCCGGTGATGTTCAGCGCGGCCCGTCCCGAGTCGGTGACCTTGCCGCTCCTGATGATCTGGTCGGCGACCGTCTTCACCATCGACACCGGGATCGCGAACCCGATCCCGGGGGCCGCGCTGTCACCCATCTGCGGGTCCGTCGCCGCGAGCGTCGGAATGCCGATCACCTCGCTGTCGAGGTTCACCAGCGCACCGCCGCTGTTGCCGGGGTTGATCGCCGCGGACGTCTGCACCATGTCGGCGATCGTCGCCCCCGTGCCCCCGCCCGTACGGCCCTCGCTCACGGTCCTGCCCAGGGCCGAGACGATGCCCTGGGTGACGCTGCTGGAGAGACCGAGCGGCGAGCCCATCGCCATCACGATCTGCCCCACCTCGACCTTCTCCGAGTCACCGAACTTCGCGGCCTTCAGCCCGTCGGGGACCTTGTCGAGCTTGATGACGGCCAGGTCCTGTTCCGGATACGAGGAGACGAGCGAGGCGCTGAGCACCTTCTCACCGGTGGCGACGCTGACCTTGAAGGTCTTCTCCGAGCCGACCACATGGGCGTTCGTGACGATATGGCCCTTGTCGTCATAGACGATGCCCGAGCCCAGACTGTCGGAGGCATCGATCTGTACGACCGACGGCAGGACATCCTTGATGACGGCCTGGTAATCGGCCTGCAGGTCATTGGTGGCGCGGGAGGCCGAGCCCTGAACCGTGCCCGACGGGCTGGACTCGCCCGCGGAGCGGGAAGTGGAGTCGGCGTCGGAGCAGCCGCCCACCAGGGCGATCGCGCAGACACCTGCGGTCAACGGCAGCAACAGCCGGCGCACTCGGCTGCGGGAGTGAGATGCGTCCATGTCCGGAGTCTCACGTCCGACCCCCGTCCGCGGCCTGCGCTGATGGGCCGAACGGGGCCGTACGGGCCGCTCCGGCCCCGACCGGGGGCAGGCGCTCCGGAAGCCCCGGCCGGGGGGCCGGCGCTACGGAACGGTCGCCGCGCTCCGCCGGGCCCGGCCCTCAGCCGCGCACGCCGCACAGGTGCAGCAGTGCCGCCACCCGGCGGTACGGGTCCGTGCGGCCGGCCCGGTCCTCCGCCGCCAGCAACTGCTCCAGCTCCGTGGCGGCGGGCAGCTCCACGTCGTTGCCCACGTGGTCCGTGAAGACCCGCACCCCGTACCAGGCGTGCAGCGGCGCCGCGATCCCGGCGAGCGTGGCCGTCAGGGCGTCGAGCCGGTCGGCGCGCACGGTGGCGCCGAGCCGGTTGGTGTACGTGGCCGTGTCGAACGCCGACAGCGCGCCGTCGAAGTCCCCGGCGTACCCGGGGCGCATCGCGAGGGCGTCCGCGTTCCGTACGAGCAGGGAGAGAAGTCCGCCGGGCGCCAGCATCCGGGCCAGGCCCGCCAGTATCGGGTCCGGCTCCTGGACATACATCAGCACACCGTGGCAGAGCACCAGGTCGAAGCTGCCGGGCAGGAAGTGCACACCGGTGTCCCGGCCGTCACCCTCGATCAGCCTGACCCGCTCCCGGATGCCCTCGGGCTCCGCCGACAACGTCTCGCGGGCGGCCCGCAGCATGTCCGCGTCGGCCTCCAGGCCGGTCACGGAATGACCGGCCCTGGCCAGTCGCAGCGCCTGGGTGCCCTGGCCCATGCCGACATCGAGCACCCGCAGCCGCTGTCCCACCGGGAAACGCGCGGCTATCTGCTCGTCCAGCTGTCGGGCGACGAGTTCCTGGCGGACCGTGTTGCGCAGTCCGCCGAGACCCTTCAGCCACGCCGAAGAGACCCCGGTGAAACCGGAGGTCTCCGTACTCAGGGCCGCTCTCCCCGCTTGACCTGGGGCTTCGGGAGCCGCAGGCGACGCATCTGGAGCGTGCGCATCAGGCCGTACGCGACGGCGCCGCGCTTCGGGGTGTCCGGGAAGCGTTCCCGCAGCTGCTTCTTGAGCCGGAACGTGAGGCCGACGGAGTCGACCACGATCAGCACGATCACGCCGAGCCAGAGCAGCAGCGAGATGTTCTGGATGTTCTGGATCTGGATCACGCTGAGAATCAGGATGATCACGGCGAGCGGCAGGAAGTACTCGGCGATGCAGAAGCGCGAGTCCACGAAGTCACGGACAAAGCGCCGGACCGGCCCCTTGTCGCGCGCCGGGAGGTAGCGCTCGTCACCGGTGGCGAGCGCCTCACGCTGCTTGGCCAGGTCGACACGGCGCGCTTCGCGCTGGCGCTTCATGCCCTCCTTGCGATCGGTGGGCGTGCTGGAAGCACGCCGGCGCTGCGTCTGGGCCTCGCTGCGCTTGGGGGTGGGGCGACCCTTGGGAGCCTGCGGGTCGCGGGACGTCTTGGAGAGGTCCGGCGAGGGGACCTTCTCTTCCTTGGCACGGCTACGGAACACAAAACCCAAGGGTACGGGGTCGGCCGTGGCGAGTCCGGACCGGGCGGGAACGATCCGGCAACGGCCTGCGTCCCGAGAAGCGCCCCGACAGGGGCAGAACGGACGTTTGGCGCCGGTTTCCCTGACCGCCACCTACTCCCTGGGCTGGAGCGGTCACCGGGGGCAGTCGTCCTTTGGGAGGAGCACATCCGCTCCCCAACAGTGCGGTAATAGAGACAGGGCCCGTACTGTGGGTTCTGTTGGAGTGCTGGAGCTCAGTCCGTCAGAAGGGGGCGCGCGAAGCCCATGAGCGGTGTCATGAAGCGTATGGGGATGATCTTCCGCGCGAAGGCAAACAAGGCCCTTGACCGGGCCGAGGATCCGCGCGAGACCCTCGATTACTCGTACCAGAAGCAGCTGGAGCTGCTTCAGAAGGTACGCCGCGGCGTCGCCGATGTGGCGACCTCGCGCAAGCGTCTGGAGCTGCAGCTGAATCAGCTGCAGGGACAGTCGTCCAAGCTGGAGGACCAGGGCCGCAAGGCGCTGGCGCTCGGTCGTGAGGACCTGGCGCGCGAGGCGCTGTCCCGGCGTGCCGCCCTCCAGCAGCAGGTCACGGACCTGGAGACGCAGCACACCACGCTGCAGGGTGAGGAGGAGAAACTCACTCTGGCGGCCCAGCGGCTGCAGGCCAAGGTCGACGCCTTCCGTACGAAGAAGGAAACGATCAAGGCGACCTACACGGCGGCCCAGGCGCAGACCCGGATCGGCGAGGCGTTCTCCGGGATCTCCGAGGAGATGGGCGACGTCGGCCTGGCGATCCAGCGGGCCGAGGACAAGACGCAGCAGCTCCAGGCGCGGGCCGGCGCCATCGACGAGCTGCTCGCCTCGGGCGCCCTGGACGACCCGACCGGGACGGCGAAGGACGACATCGCCGCCGAGCTGGACCGGCTCTCCGGTGGTACGGATGTGGAGCTGGAGCTGCAGCGCATGAAGGCCGAACTGGCCGGTGGCTCCTCCTCGTCGCAGCAGGCCATCGAGGGCGGTGCCCAGGACGCCGCACCGCAGTCGCAGCAGTCTCCGCACAAGTTCGACAAGCAGTAAGGGCAACGTCATGATCGTACGGATCATGGGGGAGGGCCAGGTCAAGCTGGCCGACAGTCATGTCACCGAGCTCAACGAGCTCGATGACGTACTGCTCGCAGAGATGGAGAGCGGCGACGGCCCCGGCTTCCGCACCACGCTCCACGCGCTCCTGGACAAGGTGCGCGAGCTGGGTACGCCCGTGCCGGACGACTCCCTGGAGCCGTCCGGGCTGATCCTGCCGTCGCCGGACGCGACCCTCGAAGAGGTGCGCGCCATGCTCCGTGACGACGGGCTGATCCCCGGCTGACTCCTGCCGCCGTACGCGCAGGCCGGTTCCGTGCTCCACGCTCCCGCAGTACCCGCACACCTGTGCCCCGCCCGGTCCGCCGGCCGCGGGGCACAGTGCTGTCCGCCCCCGGCCCGTCCGCGCTGTGGCCGTATGCGCACACCGCGGGGACGGATCCGTGTACGACACGCCGTACCGTTGCTCGATGTGACCACCCTCTCGACCGGGCTCGTGCGTGCCCGCCGCTGGCTGCGGGACCATGCCCTCGCGTTCGACGGGGCCCTCGCTCTCCTCGTGCTCCTGAGCATGATCTGCGGGTCGTTCGCCGACCCGAACTCGGCCAACGGGAGACCGAGCTTCGGCACCCGTACCCCCGAAGCCTTCAGCGTGCTCATGATGGTGCTCAGCGCGTGCGCGCTCGTGCTGCGCCGGCGGCGCCCCGTGGCGGTGCTCGCCTTCACCGGGGCCCTGTCGGTCGTGGAGTTCATGACGATGGACCCGCCGGCCCCGGTGGTGATGGGAGCGGTCATCGCGCTCTACACCGTCGCGTCCCGCACCGACCGGCCCACCACCTGGCGGGTCGGGCTGCTGAGCGTGGCCGTGCTGACGGTGACCGCGATGTCCTTCGGCTCGGCCCCCTGGTACAGCCAGGAGAACCTCGGCGTCTTCGCCTGGCTGGGGCTGGCCGGTGCCGCCGGGGACGCCGTCCGCAGCAGGCGCGCGTTCGTCGACGCGATCAGGGAGCGCGCCGAGCGGGCCGAGCGGACCCGCGAGGAGGAGGCCCGCCGCCGGGTCGCCGAGGAGCGGCTGCGGATCGCCCGGGACCTGCACGATGTCGTCGCCCATCACATCGCCCTGGTCAACGTGCAGGCCGGGGTGGCCGCACACGTCATGGACAAGCGCCCGGACCAGGCCAAGGAGGCGCTCGCCCATGTCCGGGACGCCAGCCGCTCCGCGCTCAACGAACTCCGGGCCACGGTCGGGCTGCTGCGGCAGTCGGGCGATCCCGAGGCGCCCACCGAGCCGGCCCCCGGGCTGGCCGTCCTCGGCGGACTGGTGGAGACCTTCCGCAACGCCGGGCTCCCCGTCGAGGTGGCCTGCGTCGACCATGAGCCCCCGCTGCCCGCCGCTGTCGACCTGGCCGCCTACCGGGTCATCCAGGAGGCGCTGACCAACGTCCGCAAACACGCGGGATCCGGTGCCAGGGCGGAAGTGAGCGTCATACGGGTCGGGGCCACCGCCGAGGTCACGGTGCTCGACAACGGCCGGGGCGGTGACGCGTACCCGGACGCGAAGGATGAGGACCGCGACGGTGGCGGCCACGGTCTCATCGGGATGCGCGAACGCGTCGCCGCCCTCGGCGGCGCCCTCACCGCGGGCCCTCGGTACGGAGGCGGATTCCGGGTGCATGCGATCCTGCCGGTCAAGGCCCGCGCGGGTGAACCGGAACGGCCGGGCACGGCGGGCAGGACGGGGGGACGCGCATGACACCGATCAAGGTGCTGCTCGTCGACGACCAGGCACTCCTGCGCAGCGCGTTCCGTGTGCTGGTGGACTCGGAGCCCGACATGGAGGTCGTGGGCGAGGCGGCGGACGGTGCGCAGGCCGTGGAACTGGCCCGCTCGACGCGCGCCGATGTGGTGCTGATGGACATCCGGATGCCGGGCACCGACGGGCTCGCCGCCACCCGCATGATCAGCGCCGATCCGGATCTGGCGGAGGTGCGGGTCGTCATGCTCACCACGTTCGAGGTGGACGAGTACGTCGTGCAGTCGCTGCGCGCCGGAGCCTCGGGCTTCCTCGGAAAAGGTGCGGAGCCGGACGAACTCCTCAATGCCATCCGTATCGCCGCGGGCGGTGAGGCGCTGCTCTCCCCGGCGGCGACCAAGGGACTCATCGCCACGTTCCTCGCCCAGGGCGGAAGTTCGGGGGAGGGCCCGGACGCCGCCGAGTACTCCGAGCGGCTCGCCGCGCTCACCGTCCGCGAACGCGAGGTCCTGGTGCTGGTCGCGGGCGGACACTCCAACGACGAGATCGCCGAACGGCTCGCCGTCAGCCCACTCACCGTCAAGACGCATGTGAACAGGGCGATGGCGAAGCTCGGAGCCCGGGACCGCGCCCAATTGGTGGTCATCGCGTATGAATCGGGCCTGGTGCGCGCACGGCTGGAGTGACGGCCGAGCGACGGGTGCGGCCCCGGGCGGGCGGCGGGTGGAGCCCCGTACGGGGCGACAAGTGCGGCTACGGGTGGAGATCCGGCGTACTCCACCTGCGGTATGCGCGACATAAGAAAGCAACCCGGGGGCCGACGTTCCGGCAACCGGGATCGGCGATCGTAGAGATGGCGGGATGTCCCCCGTTTCTCCCGCCCATCTGCCGCGTAAGCCACAGAAGAGAGACCCACCCATGTCCTGGCTGTCCAGATTCAGCCTCGCGCAACGGGCCCTGATAGGGCTGATCTCGATCGTCGCGCTCGTTTTCGGCGCCATCGCGATCCCGCAGCTCAAGCAGCAACTGCTGCCCACCATCGAACTTCCGATGGTGTCGGTGCTGGCCCCCTACCCGGGTGCGTCCCCCGATGTGGTCGAGAAGCAGGTCGTCGAACCGCTCGAAAACTCGATCAAGGCCGTCGACGGCATCGAGGGCATCACCTCGACCGCCAGCGAGGGCAACGCCGTCATCATGGCGACGTTCGACTTCGGTGACGAAGGCACCAAGCAACTCGTCGCCGACATCCAGCAGGCCGTGAACCGGGCCCGCATCCAGCTCCCCGACGACGTCGACCCCCAGGTCATCGCCGGTTCCACCGACGACATCCCGACCGTGGTCCTCGCCGTCACCTCCGACAAGGACCAGCAGGCGCTCGCCGACCAGCTGAACCGCACGGTCGTCCCCGCCCTTGAGGACATCGAGGGTGTCGGACAGGTCGCCGTCGACGGTGTCCAGGAGCTCCAGATCTCCGTCGTCCCCGACGACAAGAAGCTCGCCGCGGCCGGTCTGAACGCCGGATCGCTGGCCCAGGCGCTCCAGGCGGGCGGCGCCACCGTCCCGGCCGGTTCGTTCTCCGAGGCCGGCAAGAGCCGCACCATCCGGGTCGGCGGCGGCTTCACCTCGCTGAAGCAGATCGAGAACCTCCAGGTCACCGCCAAGGACCCGGCGACCGGCCGGCCCGGAGAGCCGGTCCGCGTCAGTGACGTCGCCGCGGTGAAGCAGGAGCCGTCCACCGCGGTCTCCATCACCCGTACGAACGGCAAGCCGAGCCTCGCCGTCATGGCGACCATGGACAAGGACGGCAGCGCCGTCGCCATCTCGGACGCCGTCAAGGACAAGCTCCCGGACCTGCGCAAGGACCTCGGCGCCGGTGCCGAGCTGACCGTCGTCTCCGACCAGGGCCCCGCCGTCTCCAAGGCGATCTCCGGTCTGACCACCGAGGGCGCGCTCGGCCTCGTCTTCGCGGTCATCGTGATCCTGGTCTTCCTCGCCTCGCTGCGCTCGACCCTGGTCACCGCGGTCTCCATCCCGCTCTCCGTGGTCCTCGCGCTGATCGTGCTCTGGACCCGCGACCTCTCGCTGAACATGCTCACGCTCGGCGCCCTGACCATCGCGATCGGCCGCGTCGTCGACGACTCGATCGTGGTCCTGGAGAACATCAAGCGTCACCTCGGCTACGGCGAGGAGCGCCAGCCGGCGATCATCGCGGCCGTCAAGGAGGTGGCCGGAGCGGTCACCGCGTCGACGCTCACCACGGTCGCCGTCTTCCTGCCGATCGGTCTGGTCGGCGGCATGGTCGGTCAGCTCTTCGGCTCGTTCTCCCTCACCGTCACCGCGGCCCTGCTGGCCTCCCTGGTGGTCTCGCTGACCGTGGTCCCGGTCCTCTCGTTCTGGTTCCTGCGCGCCCCCAAGGGCACTGCCGAGAACCCGGCCGAGGCACGCCGCAAGGCCGAGGAGAAGGAAGCCGCCAGCAAGCTGCAGCGGCTCTACGTGCCGGTGCTGCGCTTTGCGACCCGGCGCCGTATCACCAGCCTCGTCATCGCCGTCGCGGTGCTCTTCGGCACCTTCGGCATGGTGCCGCTGCTGAAGACGAACTTCTTCGACCAGGGTGAGCAGGAAGTCCTCTCCGTCAAGCAGGAGCTGACCCCCGGCACCAGCCTGGCGGCCGCGGACGAGGCGGCCCGGAAGGTCGAGAAGGTCCTCAACGACGACAAGGGCGTCAAGGACTATCAGGTCACCGTCGGCTCGTCGGGCTTCATGGCAGCCTTCGGCGGCGGTACGGGCGCCAACCAGGCGTCGTACCAGATCACCCTGAAGGACTCGGGCGAGTTCGAGGCCGCCCAGGACCGTATCGACGAGGCCCTCGGCAAGCTCGACGGCATCGGCGACACCACCATCGCCGCGGGCGACGGCTTCGGCAGCCAGGACCTCAGCGTGGTGGTCAAGGCCGCCGACGGGGACACCCTGAAGAAGGCGTCCGAAGCGGTACGCACCGAGGTCGGCAAGCTCAAGGACGTCACCGACGTCCAGAGCGACCTCGCGCAGAGCGTCCCGCGCATCTCGGTCAAGGCCAACGACAAGGCGGCCGCCGCCGGATTCGACGAGGCCACGCTCGGCGCGGCCGTCGCCGGTGCGGTGCGCGGTACCCCGTCCGGCAAGGCGATCCTGGACGACACCGAGCGGGACATCATCGTCAAGTCGTCCCACCCGGCCACCACCATGGCCGAGCTGAAGGACCTGCCCCTCGGCCCGGTCAAGCTCGGTGCGATCGCCGATGTGAAGCTGGTCCCCGGCCCGGTCTCGATGACCCGGATCGACGGACAGCGCTCCGCGACGATCACCGCCAAGCCCACCGGTGACAACACCGGTGCGGTCAGCACCTCGCTCCAGTCGAAGATCGACTCCCTGGACCTGCCGGAGGGTGCCACCGCCACGATCGGCGGTGTCTCCGAGGACCAGAACGACGCCTTCATGAAGCTGGGCCTGGCCATGCTGGCGGCCATCGCAATCGTCTTCATGCTGCTGGTGGCGACCTTCCGGTCCCTGGTCCAGCCGCTGATCCTGCTGGTCTCCATCCCGTTCGCGGCGACCGGAGCCCTGGGTCTGCTCATCATCACCGGCACCCCGATGGGCGTCCCGGCGATGATCGGCATGCTGATGCTGATCGGCATCGTGGTGACCAACGCGATCGTGCTGATCGACCTGATCAACCAGTACAGGTCGCAGGGCATGGGCGTCGTCGAAGCGGTCGTCGAGGGCGGCCGTCACCGGCTCCGCCCGATCCTGATGACCGCTCTGGCGACGATCTTCGCCCTGCTCCCGATGGCGCTCGGCGTCACCGGCGAGGGCGGCTTCATCTCGCAGCCGCTGGCGGTCGTGGTGATCGGTGGTCTGATCACCTCCACGCTGCTGACCCTGCTGCTCGTCCCGACGCTGTACGCGATGGTCGAGCTGCGCAAGGACCGCAGGGCCGGCAAGAAGGCGGCCAAGCGGGCGAAGAAGGCCGGCGTCCCGGCGCCGACGGCCACCGACGAGAGCCGCGAGAGCGAGCCTTCGAGCGTGTGATCCGTCCAGCCGTCCATCCGTCCAGCAGTCCCGACCGGCTGACGGCTCATGACGAAGGGGCCTGCCCCACGCACTCCGCGTGGGGCAGGCCCCTTTCGCTGTCCACCGCCCCCCGAGGGGAGGGTAAGCGTCAGCCGGCCTCCACGAGGGCCCGGACGAGACGGAGCCAGAGGTCGGGGCTCCGGTCCGCGTGGCGGACGCTCAGCGCCGAGATCTCGCGGACCAGACGGCCACGGACCTCCTCCGGTGCCGCGGCGGCGAGATCCACGAGCTCCTCCGGAGTGATGCCGTCGGTGGCGCCCGCCAGGATCATGCCGACCTGGGCATGCGCGAAGGAGGAGAGCCGGTCGCCGAAGACCTCGCCCTCGATGCCCGCGGCATGGAGCAGCGAGTTGGCGTCACCCGCGTCGAGGGCGCGCTGCAGATAGCTCTGGAGCGCCTCGCGGTCGCGGATCAGCTGATAGGCGGCGGCGATCCCGTCGGAGCGGGAGACATGCAGGAGAGCGTCGTGGGTGAGGGGCGCGGAGGGCGGAGCGGTCGTGCGCAGCAGGTCGGGGTGGTCCCGCAGATACTGCTGGGACTCCTTCCAGCCGCTGCACCGGAGCCATTCCGCGAGCTGGTCGTCCAGCATCAGACGGGGAAAGACGACGTCCGCTCCCTCGGCCAGGATGCGTTCCCTGAGCGCCTGGTGCTGCCGTGCGGAGTCCGGGGAGACGAGCGCGTACTCGGCGAGCGCGACCGGCGCGTCCGGTGAGTTCAGCGTGTCGGCGTGATCCGTCCAGTACGCGTACGAATCGGCCCACGTGGCGCTGAGGAGCCAGGCGGCGACGGTCTTGAGCGTCGCCTCGGGGAGCGGCAGCCACGCGGGCACCGGCCCGCCGGACTGCTCCTGCCACACCGTCTCCAGAGCCTCGCGATTGGCCGGCGCGGCATGCCCGTAGGAGCGAAGAGCCTGTCTGGCGCGGAAGCGCGTGCTGTCCGCCCCTTCGGCGGGCGGGTCGGCCGGGTCGGCCGGGTCGGCCGGGTCGGCCGGACGGTCCGCCTGTCTCACCAGGTTCCGCAGCGCGGATTCGGTCTGGGGGCCCGGCTGTTCGAGCAGAAGGATGTCGCGTTCGAGGGCGCTGCTGGTGGCTGGATCGATCGTCATCAGAACTTCCACTGTCGTATCGGGGGCCTGTGCGAGGTCCCGCCGCAGCGTAGTCACGGCACGAGCGCCCATGTGCCGGACAGGGGAAAATTCAGCCTGTCCGGTCACATGGGGATACGACGGATACAGCGGATACGACGGGATGCGGCGGATACGAGGGCGTACGCCGATGCCGATGCCGTGGCCGCGCGGGCGCGACCGCGGCTGCTGCGGCTACGCCAGCGCCAGCATCCGCTCCAGCGCGAGCTTCGCGTACTTCTCCGTCTCCGGGTCGACCGCGATCCGGTTGACCAGGTTGCCCTCGGCCAGCGACTCCAGCGTCCAGACGAGGTGCGGGAGGTCGATCCGGTTCATCGTCGAGCAGAAGCAGACCGTCTTGTCGAGGAAGACGATCTCCTTGTCCTCGGGCGCGAAGCGCTCGGCGAGGCGGCGGACCAGGTTCAGTTCCGTGCCGATCGCCCACTTCGAGCCGGCCGGGGCCGCTTCCAGGGCCTTGATGATGTACTCGGTCGAGCCGACGTAGTCCGCGGCCGTCACGACCTCGTGCTTGCACTCCGGGTGCACCAGTACGTTGACGCCGGGTATGCGGGCGCGCACGTCGTTGACGGAATCGACCGAGAAGCGTCCGTGCACCGAGCAGTGCCCGCGCCACAGGATCATCCTGGCGTTCCGCAGCTCCTCGGTGGTCAGGCCGCCGCCCGGCTTGTGCGGGTTGTAGAGGACGCAGTCCTCCAGGGTCATCCCCATGTCCCGTACGGCGGTGTTCCGGCCGAGGTGCTGGTCGGGGAGGAAGAGCACCTTCTCGCCCTGCTCGAAGGCCCACTCCAGGGCCGTCCTGGCATTGGAGGAGGTGCAGATCGTGCCGCCGTGCCTGCCGGTGAACGCCTTGATGTCGGCGGAGGAGTTCATGTACGAGACGGGCACCACCTGTTCGGCGACACCCGCGTCGGTCAGGACGTCCCAGCACTCGGCGACCTGTTCGGCGGTGGCCATGTCGGCCATCGAGCAGCCCGCCGCCAGGTCGGGCAGGACGACCTTCTGGTCGTCGGTCGTCAGGATGTCCGCGGACTCGGCCATGAAGTGCACGCCGCAGAAGACGATGTACTCGGCCTCCGGCCGCGCGGCCGCGTCCCGGGCGAGCTTGAACGAGTCGCCGGTGACGTCCGCGAACTGGATGACCTCGTCGCGCTGGTAGTGGTGGCCGAGGACGAAGACCTTGTCCCCGAGCTTCTCCTTCGCGGCACGCGCACGCTCCACCAGGTCCGGGTCGGACGGGGAGGGGAGGTCGCCGGGACACTCGACGCCGCGCTCGCTCTTCGGGTCGGCCTCGCGGCCGAGCAGCAGCAGCGCGAGGGGTGTCGGCTGTACATCCAGGGGCTGGGCCGTGGTCACGTCACGCACCCTTTCTTCTCTGCGGACTCGCCTTTTCGTCTATTTGACGTTATCTATCATAACCGCTTCGTGTCACTTTGACGATGCCGATAGCGTCGATGTGACGCATCCCGCCACGGGTGCGGTGTGCGAGCATGAAAAGGAACAGACACGCGCCTGGCCCGGAATGAATCCGCGGCCCCGACGGTTGAAACGTCGGCAAGCAGTCCGTACAACCCGGGAGAGAAGCAGATGTCCGTATCGGACGAGACCACCACCGTGAACGACGGCATCCTCCTTTCGGACGCCGCCGCAGCCAAGGTCAAGGGCCTGCTGGAGCAGGAGGGCCGTGAGGACCTCGCGCTGCGTGTCGCCGTTCAGCCCGGCGGTTGCTCGGGCCTGCGCTACCAGCTCTTCTTCGACGAGCGTTCGCTCGACGGCGACGTCGTGAAGGACTTCGACGGCGTCAAGGTCGTCACCGACCGGATGAGCGCCCCGTACCTGGGCGGCGCCTCCATCGACTTCGTCGACACCATCGAGAAGCAGGGCTTCACGATCGACAACCCGAACGCCACGGGTTCCTGCGCCTGCGGTGACTCCTTCAACTAGGCGTCCCGAGCAACGACTGACGGCGGCGGCCCCCGAGGAATGATCCTCGGGGGCCGCCGCCGTCAGTCGTCGGCCGTCACCGCCCCGGCCGTGTGTTCCGAGGCGCGTTCAGCCGCGCGGCACCCCGCTGCCGGACGCCGCGTCGATCACCTTCCGGTCGCCCAGCGGCGCGTCCAGCGTCACCGTCCGCTTCAGTTCCTTGGCGATCATGATGCAGGCCTTGCCGCCGTCCTGCTTGGTCTCGGCCACCGACACCCGCACCTGGCCCGCGCTCTCCTCGGCGCTCGCCGTGTACGTGCTGCACGCGCCGCCCCAGAACGTCACCTCCAGCGTCCGGCCGTCCGCGCTGTACGAGCTGACCTTCCGGTCGCCCGCCTCCTGCGGCGGGTCCGACTTCGCGAGGAAGGCGGGGGCCACGGCCACCTGGGTGACGGTGCTCTGCGGGCCGCCCGGCGCCGACCGCACCGAGAAGAGCCAGGACGGTACGAGGATCTGGCGTCCGTCCACGTAGTTCAGGGCCAGCCCGAACACCGCCTTGCCGACCGTCATCGTGACCGGTGCCTCCTTGCCGTTCGACGGCACGCACTGCGGCTGCGAGGACTTCGGCCGTGAGGGCTGCTGCTCGCCCTCCAGCGGTACGGGAGTGGCGCAGCCGCCGACGTCCGGCCTGCTGGTCCGCCGGTTCGACGCGTTCAGCCGCTTCAGCGCCGCGTCCGCGCCGATCGCCGGGTAGGTGTCGCCCTTCTTCAGGGCCTTGAGGTGTCCGCTCCCGCCGATCACATCGCCCCCGGGGCCCACCTGGATCCCGGTCTGCCAGCCGTACGTGGGCAGCCCGTCCACCACCGGGTCGGCGTTCACCACCCGTACGGGGCCCATCAGCTGGCCCGCGTCGAGCGCCGCGTCGCCCTGGCCGACCGCCTTGAGTACGGGGACGGCGGCCGCCTTGGCCGCCTTGTCGCTCACCGGGTCCGTCCGGCCCGGCACCGCGGTCCCGTTCGCGCACACCGTGGCGGACTCGCAGGGAACCGTGCCGCCGGAGCCGTACCGGGCGAACGTCCAGCTGCCCGGAGCCTGCTTGGTGACGCTCAGGACCGGGCCGGAGCCGTCCTTGCCGGCGCCCACCTTCCAGGCGGTGCCCTCGGTGCGCGGGGTGCCCGGCACACCGAGCGCCTTCGCCAGCCGGGTCACCTCGGCCGCCGTGACCGTACCCGTCGCCCGGTGGACGGCCGCGGAGTCCGGGCCGTCCGGCAGCTCGCCGGAGGCGCGGTAGGTGATGCCCGCACCGCTGGGGTCCGGTTCGCCCGGCGCGATGCCCTCGGGCGGTGCCGTAGGGGTGTTCCCGGACTCGGCGGGGCCGGCCCCGGTCTCGTCCAGGGTCAGCAGGGGGGCGGCGCTGTCGCCGCGGGCCGCGGAGCCGCTGTCCGTACCGCCGTCGCCGCCCGAAGCGGTCGAGGCCCAGTACGCGCCGCCGCCCCCGGCCAGCAGCACCGCTGCCGCCACCGAGGCCACCGCGAGCGGCGGACGCCGCCGCCGCCGGGGGCCGGTCACGTCGTTGTCGGGTCGCTCGGTGCTCACCGGATCGCTCCTTCGACTGCATCGCCGTCACGTGACCTACCGTGAGCCTCCCGGACGGGAGACAACGGTGGGACGGAGCGGAGGAGCGCGCGGTTCCACCGGCGGGTGCGGGGAAACCGCGCTCGTCGCGCACGGCACGGCCCGAACCGGCGGGAAAAGGCCGGAAAGAGCCGCTGCCGCAACCGGCAGCCTGACTCAGTCGCCGTATTCGGACATCGCGTCGATCAGCCGGGCGGACGCGGGAGGCACCGAGACCCCGTGAATCAGGGACGGTGTCACCGGTGCCGTGGCAGTCTTCGCAGGTACCACCCAGTGCGGCGCCATACGCGCGCAGTCCCCGCGCAGCTCGGCCAGGCTCATTTCGGACTCACGAGGTGCGGTGTGCTTCGACATATCCGCACCGTACGCACGGTCGTACTCAGGTAGAAAGCCCTACTATCGGGTAGTTTTCCCCTTTCGGGCCGGGTGCGGTGACCCGGTAGCGTGAACTGTCACGCCGTCCCGGAGGGCGCGCTCCCGCGTTCCCTTCGCCTGTCGAGGAGAATCCTCCCCGTGCGTATTGCAGTCACCGGCTCCATTGCCACCGATCACCTCATGACCTTCCCCGGCCGTTTCGCCGACCAGCTGGTCGCGGATCAGCTGCATACGGTCTCCCTCTCCTTCCTGGTCGACAACCTCGATGTGCGCCGGGGCGGTGTCGCCGCCAACATCTGCTTCGGCATGGGGTTGCTCGGCACCCGCCCGATCCTGGTCGGCGCGGCAGGTGCCGACTTCGACGAGTACCGCGCCTGGCTCGACCGGCACGGTGTCGAAACCGGTTCGGTACGGATCTCCGAGGTACTGCACACCGCCCGCTTCGTCTGCACGACGGACGCCGACCACAATCAGATCGGCTCCTTCTACACGGGCGCGATGAGCGAGGCCCGGCTGATCGAACTGAAGAGCGTCGCCGACCGGATCGGCGGCCTCGACCTGGTCTCGATCGGCGCCGACGACCCGGAGGCGATGCTCCGGCACACCGAGGAGTGCCGCTCCCGGAACATTCCGTTCGCCGCGGACTTCTCGCAGCAGATCGCCCGCATGGACGGCGACGACATCCGCATCCTGCTGGACGGCGCCACGTACCTCTTCTCCAATGAGTACGAGAAGGGGCTCATCGAGTCGAAGACCGGCTGGAACGACGCGGAGATCCTGTCCAAGGTCGGCCACCGGGTCACCACGCTCGGCGCCCGGGGCGTGCGCATCGAGCGCGTCGGCGAGACGACGATCGAGGTCGGCTGCCCGGACGAGGAGACCAAGGCCGACCCGACCGGCGTCGGCGACGCCTTCCGGGCCGGATTCCTCTCCGGCCTGGCCTGGGGTGTCGGTCTGGAGCGCGCCGCCCAGGTCGGCTGCATGCTCGCCACCCTGGTCATCGAGACGGTCGGCACCCAGGAGTACACCCTGCGCCGCACCGACTTCATGGACCGCTTCACCAAGGCGTACGGCGACGAGGCCGCCGCCGAGGTGCGCCTCCACCTGGTGTAGTCACCGGAGCCGGCGGACCACATAGGCCGAGCCCTGCTCCGCCGGCTCCTCACCCACGTACTCCTGCCCGCGCATCTCGCACCACGCCGGGATGTCCAGGCGCGCCGCCTCGTCGTCGGACAGGACCCTCACCGTGCCGCCCACGGGTACCTCTTCGATCACTTTTGCGAGCTCGATCACCGGAATCGGGCAGCGCCTGCCCAGCGCGTCGACGACGAGTGACGCGGCGGGAGAGGGGGAGAGGGCTGTGGGGGAGGGAGGCGCGGACGCCGGGGCGCCCAGCTTCTCGCGCACCCCGGCCACCACTCCCGGCAGTACCTCCAGGAAGCGGTCGACATCGGCCCGGGTGGTGCCCGCCGGGAGCGACAACCGGACGTTTCCCTCCGACAGCACCCCCATCGCCTTGAGCACATGGCTCGGCGTCAGTGTGCTGCTGGTGCAGGACGAACCGGACGATACGGAGAATTCGGCCCGGTCCAGTTCGTGCAGCAGCGTCTCTCCATCGACATAGAGACAGGAGAAGGTGACCAGATGCGGCAGCCGTCCCTCCGGATCGCCCACCACCTCCACATCGGGCACCCGCTCGGCCACCGTCGTCCGGATCAGGTCGACCAGGGCGCGCAGCCGTACCGATTCGGCCGCCGCCTCGGCGCGTACCGCCCGCAGCGAGGCCGCGGCGGCCACGATCGCCGGGATGTTCTCGAACCCGGCCGCCCGTCCCGACTCCCGTTCCCCGGCCGGTCCCTGGGGGGAGAAGCGGACCCCTTTGCGTACCGCCAGCAGCCCGACCCCCGCGGGACCGCCCCACTTGTGGGCGCTCGCGGTCAGCAGCGACCAGCCGCCGGGCACCGGACCCCACCCCAGCGACTGCGCCGCGTCCACCAGCAGCGGCACCCCGGCGGCGGCGCAGATTCCGGCCACCTCGGCCACCGGCTGCTCGGTGCCCACCTCGTGGTTGGCCGACTGCAGGCAGGCCAGCGCGGTGTCCGCCCGCAGGGCCCCGGCGTACGCCGCCGGGCTCACCGCCCCCGACCGGTCGACCGGCACCTCGGTGAACGAGCCCCCGCCCGCCTCGTGGGCGGCGGCCGAATGGAGTACCGACGAATGTTCGACCGCGGAGTGGACCAGATGGCGCCCGACACGCCGACGCCCGGAAAGGGCCCCGGCAATTCCCGAGTGCACCGCCGTCGTCCCCGAAGAGGTGAACACCAGCTCGTCCGGACGGCAGCCGACGGACTCCGCCGCGGCCTCGCGGGCCGCGTCCAGCAGCAGCCGGGCGCGCCGCCCCTCCCGGTAGAGCCTGGCGGGATCGGCCCAGCCCTCGTCCAGCGAGGCAAGCAGCGCCTGGCGGGCGACGGGGTGCAGGGGGGCGGCGGAGGCGGCGTCGAAGTAGGGCACGCCGCCACGCTAGCCCGCACCCGGCTCCACCTCGGTGGCGGCTGCCCGCCGAGACCGGGAGAGGGGGCGTCAGATGGCGCCCGGAGGCCCGGATTCCACCCCTTCGGGGAGTCGGGCGGCGCGTTGGGCACCCTCCCCGCGCGACCCCAAATAGCGTCCAGTAGGGTTTGGTCCGCATAAACATCCAAACCCCTGCCCGCGTCAGGGCCGGCGACCGACCAGCGAGACGGGCGCGCCGACCGTGCGGGCGAGACTCTCGGGAAGGCGCTACGTGAGTCCCAACGGCTCCGACCGCTCGTCGCGGCGCCCGATGCGGCGGAAGCTGCCGCAGGTGCTGACTGCGGGCCTGGTCCTGGCGACGGCCTCCGGTTGTTCATACAACTGGGAGGATTTCCCCCGCCTTGGTATGCCCACCCCGGTAACGGAAGAGGCCCCTCGGATCCTCTCCCTCTGGCAAGGCTCGTGGGCGGCAGCGCTCATCACGGGTGTCCTTGTCTGGGGGCTGATCATCTGGAGCGTCATCTTCCACCGGCGTAGCCGGACCAAGGTGGAGGTACCTCCGCAGACCAGGTACAACATGCCCATTGAGGCGTTGTACACAGTGGTTCCCCTCATCATCGTCTCGGTGCTCTTCTACTTCACCGCGCGTGATGAATCGAAGCTCCTGGAGCTCTCCGACAAGCCGGCCCACACGATCAATGTGGTCGGCTACCAGTGGAGCTGGGGCTTCAACTACATCGAGAAGGTGGAAGGCCAGCCCTCCGCCAGCAGTGAGTTCCCCAAGGAGCTCGACGCCATCCCCGACCGGTACCGCAAGGACTTCCCCCAGGACGCCGGCGGCGTCTACGACGTGGGCATCCCCGGCACCCGTAACCCGCAGAACGGCAACCCGGGTCCGACCCTGTGGCTGCCGAAGGGTGAGAAGGTCCGCTTCGTCCTCACTTCGCGTGACGTCATCCACTCCTTCTGGGTGGTGCCGTTCCTCATGAAGCAGGACGTCATCCCGGGCCACACCAACGCGTTCGAGGTCACTCCCAACCGGGAGGGCACCTTCATGGGCAAGTGCGCCGAGCTCTGCGGCGCCGACCACTCCCGGATGCTCTTCAACGTCAAGGTCGTCTCCCCGGAGCGTTACCAGCAGCACCTCAAGGAGCTGGCGGAGAAGGGTCAGACGGGCTACGTGCCGGCAGGCATCGAGCAGACGGACCCGGCCAGGAATGCGGAGACGAACAAACTGTGAGCATCCTCAACGAACCTCAGGGTGCCGCGGCAGCAGACGACTCGTATGAGGACGAGCTGCCGGTACGGCGCAAGCAGCCGGGAAACGTCGTCATCAAGTGGCTGACCACCACTGACCACAAGACGATCGGCACGCTCTACCTGGTCACGTCGTTCGTGTTCTTCTGCATCGGCGGACTGATGGCGCTCTTCATGCGCGCCGAGCTGGCCCGTCCCGGCACGCAGATCATGTCGAACGAGCAGTTCAACCAGGCGTTCACGATGCACGGCACGATCATGCTGCTGATGTTCGCGACGCCGCTGTTCGCCGGATTCGCGAACTGGATCATGCCGCTCCAGATCGGTGCGCCCGATGTGGCGTTCCCGCGGCTGAACATGTTCGCGTACTGGCTGTACCTCTTCGGCTCGATCATCGCGGTGGCCGGCTTCCTCACCCCGCAGGGTGCCGCCGACTTCGGCTGGTTCGCCTACTCCCCGCTGTCGGACGCGGTCCGCTCGCCGGGCATCGGCGCCGATATGTGGATCATGGGTCTGGCGTTCTCCGGATTCGGCACGATCCTCGGTTCGGTCAACTTCATCACCACGATCATCTGCATGCGCGCACCCGGCATGACGATGTTCCGCATGCCGATCTTCGTCTGGAACGTCCTGCTGACCGGTGTTCTGGTCCTGCTGGCCTTCCCGGTCCTCGCCGCCGCGCTCTTCGCGCTGGAGGCGGACCGTAAATTCGGTGCGCATATCTTCGACGCGGCCAATGGCGGCGCATTGCTCTGGCAACACCTCTTCTGGTTCTTCGGCCATCCAGAGGTGTACATCATCGCCCTGCCATTCTTCGGAATCATTTCCGAAGTGATCCCGGTGTTCAGTCGCAAGCCGATGTTCGGTTACATCGGCCTGATCTCCGCGACGATCGCCATCGCGGGTCTCTCGGTGACCGTGTGGGCCCACCACATGTACGTCACCGGCGGCGTGCTGCTGCCGTTCTTCTCCTTCATGACCTTCCTGATCGCGGTACCGACCGGTGTGAAGTTCTTCAACTGGATCGGCACGATGTGGAAGGGGTCGTTGTCCTTCGAGACACCGATGCTCTGGGCCGTCGGCTTCCTGATCACCTTCACCTTCGGTGGTCTGACCGGCGTCATCCTGGCCTCGCCCCCGATGGACTTCCACGTCTCCGACTCGTACTTCGTCGTCGCGCACTTCCACTACGTCATCTTCGGCACCGTGGTCTTCGCGATGTTCTCCGGATTCCACTTCTGGTGGCCGAAGTTCACGGGCAAGATGCTGGACGAGCGGCTCGGCAAGATCACGTTCTGGACGCTGTTCGTGGGCTTCCACGGCACGTTCCTGGTGCAGCACTGGCTCGGTGCCGAGGGAATGCCGCGTCGATACGCGGACTATCTCGCCGCTGACGGCTTCACCGCGCTGAACACGATCTCGACGATCTCCTCGTTCCTGCTCGGCCTGTCGATGCTGCCGTTCTTCTACAACGTCTGGAAGACGGCCAAGTACGGCAAGAAGGTCGAGGTCGACGACCCGTGGGGTTACGGCCGTTCGCTGGAGTGGGCCACGTCCTGCCCGCCCCCGCGGCACAACTTCCTCACGCTGCCTCGGATCCGTTCGGAATCCCCGGCGTTCGACCTGCACCACCCGGAGATCGCGGCGCTCGAACAACTGGAGCACCACTCCGAGGCCGACAAGGCCCTCGCCGGTGGCAAGGAGGCAGGCAAGTGAAGGTCCAAGGCAAGATGTTCATCTGGCTGAGCGTCTTCATCCTCGCCATGGCCGTCACGTACGGCGTGTGGTCGAAGGAGCCGGTCGGCACCACCGCGCTCGTCCTGGCCTTCGGCCTGAGCATCATGATCGGCTTCTATCTGGCCTTCACGGCCAACCGGGTCGACCAGATGGCCCAGGACAACAAGGAAGCCGATGTCGCGGACGAGGCCGGCGAGGTGGGGTTCTTCTCCCCGCACAGCTGGCAGCCGCTCTCCCTGGCAGTCGGCGGAGCCTTCGCCTTCATGGGCGTCATCTTCGGCTGGTGGCTGCTGTACTTCTCGGCCCCGATGCTGCTGATCGGCCTCTTCGGCTGGGTCTTCGAGTACTACCGCGGTGAGAACCGCACCCAGTGACACCGCACCACCCGTGACACCGCAGCACCCACGAAGGGCCCGGACCGCTCAGCGCGAGCAGTCCGGGCCCTTCGCTCGTTTGCAGTCATTGAACGCGCTGGAACGAATGAATCTTCTTAGCGTGGGGTTCATGAACCACACGCCGCGCATCCGCACCGTAGTGAGCTGCACTCTGCTGGTCGTGACCTTCGTCGCAGGTGCGGCTGCCTGTGGCGAACCCGATGGCCATCCGCTCTCCGCGAAGCCGTACGACGCCGGGGACCAGGTCAGCTTCAACGGTCCCTCCGAAGGCGGGAAGACCGACCCCGACAAGCCCCTCGAAGTCACCGTCAAGGACGACGACGTCCGCATCACGGACGTGTCGGCGGTGGACACCGGCGGCCGCCATCTCGCGGGCGAGCTCGCCGCCGACGGCAAGCGGTGGCACTCCACCGCCCCGCTCGCGGCCGGCACCGGCTACACCGTCAGGGTTTCCACCGAGGACGACGACGGCGCTCCGGGGAGCCGTACGCTCACCTTCGAGACCACCTCGCCCAAGAAGCTGCTGAAGGTCTCCTTCGGCCCTCAGGCGGGCACCTACGGCGTCGGACAGCCCATCACGGCGGAACTGAGCGCTCCGGTCACCGACAAGGCCTCCAGGGCCACCGTGGAGCGCGCCCTGAAGGTCCGCTCCACGCCCGCGGTGACCGGCTCCTGGTACTGGGTGGACGACAAGACCCTGCACTACCGTCCGCAGGACTACTGGCCCGCCAAAGCCACCATCGAGGTACGCAGCAACCTCACGGGCATCAAGGTGACCAACGCCCTCTACGGGGCCGCCGCCAAGCCGCTGAAGCTCACCACCGGGGATCGTATCGAGGCCGTCACCGACGCCTCGGACCACTCGATGACGGTGCTGCGCAACGGAGAAGTGATCAACACCATTCCGGTCACCACCGGCAAGCCCGGCTTCTCCACCCGCAACGGCGTCAAGGTGGTGCTCGGCAAGGAGTACTACGTACGCATGCGCGGGGAGAGCATCGGCATCTCGGCCGGTTCCTCGGACTCGTACGACCTGCCGGTCTACTACGCGACGCGGGTCACCTGGAGCGGCGAGTACGTCCACGCGGCCCCCTGGTCGACCGGCTCGCAGGGCAGCGCGAACGTCAGCCACGGCTGCACGGGCATGAGTACCGGCGACGCCGAGTGGTTCTTCGACACCGTGCGCGAGGGCGACATCGTCAAGGTCGTCGGCAGTGAGGGCGAGACGATGACGCCGTTCGACAACGGGTTCGGCGACTGGAACCTGTCCTGGGAGAAATGGCAGAAGGGCAGCGCCCTGCAGAACGGCACGCCGGACAGCGGAAACACCGTCCAGGCCGCGCGCCTGCGCCCCCAGGTCTGACCCGGCCAGGGAGTGCGCCGCCCCTCGGCAGGACCGTCACAGGCCCTGTGGGGGCCCTCAGGCCCCCACGGAGAGCCTGCTGCGCAGCAGGGCGGCCAGTGCGTCCGCGAAATCGACCGGATCGACCGGAAGGGTCACCGCGGCGTCCGCGCGGCTCCAGGTGGCCAGCCAGGCGTCCTGAGGGCGGCCGATCAGCACCAGCGCCGGCGGGCACCGGAAGATCTCGTCCTTGATCTGCCGGCAGACGCCCATGCCGCCCGCGGGGGCCGTCTCGCCGTCCAGCACGCAGACGTCGATGCCACCGTGGTCCAGTGCGGCCAGGACGGCGGGCAGGGTGGCGCACTCCAGGAACTCCACCGGTGGCACGTCCGCCGCAGGCCTGCGACCGGCTGCCAGCCTCACCTGCTCGCGGATGTTGGCGTCGTCGCTGTAGACCAGGACCGTGGCGGTCGGCTGCATTGTTCCTCCGTGACATCTGTGTCTTCGGGGCTCTCGGGGCATGAACCGATGCGCGGATCGTACTCCGACGGACAGCCTGTCAGCACCGGTAATGACACCGATTCGCTGGGCCGTTCGAGGAGGACACACGCTGCTGACACACCGAACGGCACCCCCCGGAGTGAGGGCGGGATAAGCGACCGACATAATGTCGGTCGTGGCGACAGCAACGACAGTAGAAACCGGGCACGCGCACCCGTCGGTCAATCGACCGAACCTCACCAGCGTCGGAACCATCATCTGGTTGAGTTCCGAGCTGATGTTCTTCGCGGCCCTCTTCGCGATGTACTTCACCCTGCGATCGGTGATGGGACCGGATCACTGGAAGGAGATGGCTCATCATCTGAACTTCCCGTTCTCCGCGACGAACACCACGGTCCTGGTGCTTTCCTCTCTCACCTGCCAGCTCGGCGTTTTCGCCGCGGAGCGGGGCGATGTGAAGAAGCTCCGCACCTGGTTCATCATCACCTTCGTGATGGGTGCGATCTTCATCGGCGGCCAGGTCCTGGAGTACACCGAGCTGGTCAAGGACGCGGGGCTCTCCCTGTCGTCCGACCCGTACGGCTCGGTGTTCTACCTGACCACCGGCTTCCACGGTCTGCATGTGACAGGCGGTCTCATCGCCTTCCTGCTGGTTCTCGGCAGAACATACGCGGCCAAGAGGTTCACCCACGAACAGGCAACCGCCGCCATCGTCGTGTCCTACTACTGGCACTTCGTCGATGTCGTGTGGATCGGCCTCTTCGCCACGATCTACATGATCAAGTAACCGGGCTCGCACCCACCCACCATCGACGCAGAAGATCCTGACACCGGGGTAATCCGTGAAAAAGCTCTCCGCACGACGACGCCATCCACTGGCGGCGATCGTCGTACTACTCCTCGCGCTGGCGGCTACCGGGGGGCTGTACGCCGCGTTTGCGCCTGCGGGCAAGGCGCAGGCCGACGAAACCGCCCAGTCCCTCGCCATCGAGGAGGGCAAGAAGCTCTACTCCGTCGGCTGCGCCAGCTGCCACGGAGCCGGCGGTCAGGGCACCACCGACGGGCCGCAGCTTGTCGGCGTGGGCTCCGCCGCCGTTGACTTCCAGGTCGGTACGGGCCGTATGCCGGCACAGCAGCCGGGCGCCCAGGTACCGAAGAAGAAGGTCATCTACACCCAGGCCGAGATCGACCAGCTGGCGGCGTACGTAGCGTCGCTCGGCGCCGGTCCGATCACGCCGACCGAGAACCAGGTCAATCCGGCCGGCGCAGACGTCGCCAAGGGCGGCGACCTGTTCCGTACCAACTGTGCCCAGTGCCACAACTTCACCGGTCAGGGCGGCGCGCTGACACACGGCAAGTACGCCCCGACCCTTGACGGCGTGAGCCCGAAGCACATCTACGAGGCCATGCAGACCGGCCCGCAGAGCATGCCCTCCTACCCCGACACGACGATGCCGGAGCAGGAGAAGAAGAACATCATCGCGTACATCAAGACCGTGAACGGTGACAAGGCCGAGAACCCCGGAGGGCTTTCCCTCGGTGGCCTCGGACCGGTCAGCGAAGGTCTGTTCGCGTGGATCTTCGGGCTGGGCGCACTGATCGCAGTTGCCGTTTGGGTCGCGGCCCACACCGCTAAGGCCAAGAAGTCATGAGTAGCCAAGAGATTCCAGAAGAGACCCTGCCCGCAGAGCAGGAGACCGCGCACGGCGCGGTAGAGGGTACGGACGACCCGTTCGCCGACCCGGGGCTGCCGGCCCACAAGCCGCGCATCCAGGACATCGACGAACGTGCCGCGAAGCGCTCCGAGCGAGCCGTCGCGTTCATGTTCACGCTGTCGATGCTGGCGACGGTGGCGTTCATCGCCTCCTACGTCATCTTCCCGGTGGACCGGATCGTCTACATCTGGCCCTTCGGCCATGTGAGCGCGCTGAACTTCTCCCTGGGTGTGACCCTGGGCGTGGCGCTCTTCTTCATCGGCGCGGGCGCCGTCCACTGGGCGCGCACCCTGATGTCCGACGTGGAGGTCGCCGACGAGCGGCACGCCATCGAGGCGACCCCCGAGGTCAAGGCGAAGGTGCTCGCCGACTTCAAGGCCGGTGCCGAGGAGTCCGCCTTCGGGCGGCGCAAGCTGATCCGTAACACCATGTTCGGCGCGCTGGCCCTGGTGCCGCTCTCCGGCGTGGTGCTGCTGCGCGACCTCGGTCCGCTGCCGGAGAAGAAGCTCCGCCACACCCTGTGGGCCAAGGGCAAGCAGCTCATCAACATGAACACGATGGAGCCGCTGCGTCCCGAGGACATCGTCGTCGGTTCGCTGACCTTCGCCATGCCCGAGGGCCTGAAGGAGGACGCGCACGACTTCCAGACACAGATGGGCAAGGCGGCCCTGATGATCATCCGCATCGAGCCGGACGACATCAAGGACAAGCGTGAGCGCGACTGGGCCCACGAGGGCATCGTGGCCTTCTCGAAGATCTGTACCCACGTCGGCTGCCCGATCAGCCTGTACGAGCAGCAGACGCACCACGTGCTCTGCCCGTGCCACCAGTCCACTTTCGACCTCTCCGACGGCGCTCGCGTCATCTTCGGTCCGGCCGGTCACCCCCTTCCGCAGCTGCGGATCGGTGTGAACAGTGAGGGCAACCTCGAGGCGCTCGGCGACTTCGATGAGCCCGTCGGTGCTGCCTTCTGGGAGCGCGGATGAGTACTTCGACAGACACACGGCGCAAGGCGCCCGCCGGCGAGCGGGTGGCCGACTGGGCGGACGGCCGGCTGGGCATCTACGGCCTGGCCAAGGCCAACATGCGCAAGATCTTCCCGGACCACTGGTCCTTCATGCTGGGCGAGGTCGCGCTCTACAGCTTCATCATCATCATCCTCACGGGTGTGTATCTGACGCTGTTCTTCCACCCGAGCATGAACGAGGTCGTGTACCACGGCTCGTACGAGCCGATGCAGGGCATCCGGATGTCCGAGGCGTACGCCTCGACACTGGACATCAGCTTCGACGTCCGCGGTGGTCTGCTCATGCGGCAGATCCACCACTGGGCCGCGCTGATCTTCCTCGCCGCCATGTTCGTGCACATGATGCGCGTGTTCTTCACGGGTGCGTTCCGCAAGCCGCGTGAGATCAACTGGCTGTTCGGCTTCCTGCTGTTCGTGCTGGGCATGTTCACCGGCTTCACCGGCTACTCCCTCCCGGACGACCTGCTCTCCGGTACGGGTGTCCGCTTCACCCAGGGCGCGATCCTGTCCGTGCCGATCGTGGGCACGTACATCTCGATGTTCCTGTTCGGCGGAGAGTTCCCCGGCGGCGACTTCGTCGCCCGGTTCTACTCGGTCCACATCCTGCTGCTGCCGGGCATCATGCTCGGTCTGCTGGTAGGCCACCTGATCCTGGTCTTCTACCACAAGCACACGCAGTTCGCGGGTCCCGGCCGGACCAACAAGAACGTCGTCGGCATGCCCCTGCTGCCGGTGTACATGGCGAAGGCCGGAGGGTTCTTCTTCCTGGTCTTCGGCATCATCGCCCTCATCGCGGGCATCGCCTCGATCAACCCGATCTGGGCCATCGGCCCGTACCGGATCGATCAGGTCTCCACCGGCGCCCAGCCCGACTGGTACATGGGCTTCGCCGAGGGTCTGGTCCGAGTGATGCCTGGCTGGGAGATCAACCTCTGGGGTCACACGCTGGTCCTGGGCGTGTTCATCCCGCTGGTGCTCTTCGGTGTCGTCCTCACCGCGATCGCGGTCTGGCCGTTCATCGAGTCCTGGGTCACCGGCGACAAGCGCGAGCACCACATCCTGGACCGCCCGCGCAACGCCCCGACCCGTACGGGCTTCGGTGTCGCCTGGATCACGGCGTACTTCATCGGTCTGGTCGGCGGTGGAAACGACCTGTGGGCCACGCACTTCCACCTGTCGCTGAACGCCATCTCGTGGTTCGTCCGGATCTTCTTCTTCGCCGGACCGGTCATCGCGTTCATCATCACCAAGCGGATCTGCCTCGGCCTCCAGCGCCGGGACCGGGAGAAGGTGCTGCACGGGCGCGAGTCCGGCATCATCAAGCGCCTGCCGCACGGTGAGTTCGTCGAGATCCACGAGCCGCTCAGCCCGGGCCAGCTGCACACGCTCACCGCGCACGAGCAGTACCAGCCGGCCGAGATCGGCCCGCTGGTCGACGAGAACGGTGTCAAGCGCAAGGTCTCCGTCGTCGAGAAGCTGCGCGTCAAGCTCAGCAAGGGCTTCTACGGCGAGGAAAGCCAGATCGCCAAGCCCACCGCCGAGGAGTACAAGGAGATCACCAGCGGCCACGGTCACCACTGATCGCCTGAACTGATCGCCACAGCAGGAGCCCCGTCCATTCGATGGACGGGGCTCTTCGCGGTCTCCGGCGCTGGATAGGGTGGAGCCATTCCCTTACCGGCTGTGGACCCCAGGAGCGGACCATGAACGTGGCGACCCCGAGCGGCGGCGGCAGCGTGGCGGACCGTTCCTGGCCCGGCGTGCTGAACCCCCTGCTGCGTGGTGAGGACCTCACCTCGGACGACACCGCGTGGGCCATGGACCGCATCATGAGCGGCGAGGCGACCGACGCGCAGATCGCCGGCTTCGCGGTCGCGCTGCGGGCCAAGGGCGAGACCGTGGACGAGGTCACCGGGCTCGTCCGGGCGATGTACGAGCACGCCAGGACCATTCACGTACCGGGCCGCACGGTCGACATCGTCGGCACCGGCGGCGACCTCGCCAAGACGGTCAACATCTCCACGATGTCCGCGATCGTCATCGCGGGGACCGGCGCCAAGGTCGTCAAGCACGGCAACCGCGCCGCCTCGTCGGCGAGCGGCTCCTCCGACGTACTGGAGAAGCTGGGCGTCAACCTCGACCTCACCCCGCAGCGGGTCGTCGAGGTGGCGGAGGAGGCGGGCATCACCTTCTGCTTCGCCGTGAAGTTCCACCCCGCCCTGCGGTACGCGGCCAAGGCCCGCAAGGAACTGGGCGCGCAGACCACCTTCAACATCCTGGGTCCGCTCACCAACCCGGCCCGGGTGCGCGCCCAGGCCGTCGGGGTCGCCGACGCCCGCATGGCGCCCATCGTCGCGGGCGTGCTCGCCGACCGGGGCAATTCCGCGCTGGTCTTCCGCGGCGACGACGGTCTCGACGAGCTGACCACCACCGCCACCTCCCGGG
This sequence comes from Streptomyces sp. TSRI0281, assembly GCF_001905125.1. Taxonomy (GTDB): domain Bacteria; phylum Actinomycetota; class Actinomycetes; order Streptomycetales; family Streptomycetaceae; genus Streptomyces. Next base: position 431,056 of record NZ_LWLE01000033.1, read on the forward strand.
TCTGGGTGGTCCGTGACGGCCAGGTGCGCGAGGAGGCGTTCGACCCGCGTCACGTCGGCCTGGAGCTGGTGCCCGTCGAGGCGTTGCGCGGCGCCGACGCCTCGTACAACGCCGATGTCGCCCGTCGGCTGCTGGACGGCGAGCGGGGGCCCGTGCGCGAGGCCGTGCTGCTCAACACGGCCGCCGCGCTGGTCGCGCTGGACCCGGGCGCGGGCACGCTGAACGAGCAGATCGCGGCGAAGATCACCGAGGCCGCCGCTTCCATCGACTCGGGTGCGGCCAAGCGGGCGCTGGAGCGCTGGGTCGCGGCCAGCAACGCCTGAGGGCCGGCCCTCGGCGCGGGATGTGCGCCCCGAGGGTATGCGCTGTGCGCAAGGGCGCAGTCCGAATGACGGACTGCGCCCTTGCGCATGCCGGTACGTATGGCAAGATGCTGCGCAGGTCATGAGTGACAGCGACTACGGCCCCGGCCCGCTGTCCGGCAACCCTCCGTCCGTGGCGGGGTGCCCCGGGTGAAGACCAGGCCGTAGGCAGCGAGGTCTGCGGCAAGCGCGGGCCCCTCGGCATTGTTGAATGCCAACCCCCGGGGTCCTGGTCCCTAGGGAGCCTCTTGTGAGCAAGCGAATGCGTTAGGGCCTCCGGCCCTCTTCCGCGCACCCTTCCTTCTTTTTCCCGCGCTGCCGCGTATCCGCCGGCGCGAGGAATTCGCCTGCCTTGTTACGGGAGTTCGCCATGTCTGTCTCCACCGCTGCCGCCGACCAGTCCATTTGTGCACCGCTGCCGGTTCTGGGTAAGAACGTCACTGTTCCGCTGGTTACGGGCGGAGAAGTCACCTATGCCGCCCTCGACTACGCGGCGAGCGCCCCGGCGCTCCAGCGGGTGTGGGACGACGTCGCGGCGTACGCCCCGTACTACGGCAGTGTCCACCGGGGCGCCGGGTACCTTTCGCAGCTCTCCACCGACCTGTTCGAGAACAGCCGCACGGTCGTCGCGGAGTTCCTCGGCTGCCGTGCCGAGGACCAGGTGATCTTCACCCGCTCGACCACGGACTCGCTCAACCTGCTGGCGGCCGTACTCCCCGCCGACTGCCAGGTGTTCGTGTACGAGACCGAGCACCACGCCTCCCTGCTGCCCTGGCGCGACGCCCGGGTCACCTACCTCAACGCGCCGCGCACCCCGGCCCAGGCCGTCGAGACCCTGGAGCGGGCGCTCGCCGACCGCGACCCCTACGGCCCGGCCCTGGTCTGTGTCACCGGCGCCTCCAACGTCACCGGTGAACTGTGGCCGGTGAAGGAACTGGCCGCCGCCGCCCACGCGCACGGCGCCCGGATCGTCCTGGACGCCGCCCAGCTCGCCCCGCACCACCCCGTCGACATCGCCGAGCTGGACGTCGACTGGGTCGCCTTCTCCGGGCACAAGCTCTACGCGCCGTTCGGCTCGGGCGTCCTCGCGGGCCGCGCGGACTGGCTCCGGGCCGCGGAGCCGTACCTGGCCGGCGGTGGCGCCTCCCGCAAGGTCGCCCGGCGCACCGACGGCGGTGTGGACGTGGACTGGCACACCACCGCCGCCCGCCACGAGGCCGGTTCGCCCAACGTCATCGGCGTCTACTCCATCGCCTCCGCCTGCAAGGCGCTGACCGAGGCGGGCTTCGACAACCTGGTCGCCCGTGAGCAGCGGCTCGTCGCCGAGGTCCGCGCGGGTCTCGCCGAGGTCCCCGAGGTCAGGGTGCTCTCGCTGTTCGGCGACGACGCCCCGCGGGTCGGCGTGATCTCCTTCGTGGTGGAGGGCTGGAACAGCTCGCACTTCGCCGCCGCGCTCTCCGCGGAGTACGGCATCGGGGTCCGCGACGGCCTCTTCTGCGCGCACCCGCTGATCCGCACCCTGCTGGGCAGCGACCCGCAGGACCCGGGGGAGTGCGGTGCGCCGGAGGCGGAGCCGGGCGAGCGCTCGCTCAACGCGATCCGGGTCAGCTTCGGCGCCGGTACGCCGGACGAGCATGTCGAGCGTTTCGTACGGGCGGTCAAGGAGCTGGTCCGCGAGGGCGCCCAGTGGAAGTACCGCACCGAGGGCGGCCGCTGCGTCCCGGACCGGGGCGCGGCGCAGGTCTGAGGGCCGGATACGGCTTCGGCCGGGTACGGGCAGCCGCCCGTACCCGGCCGAAGCCGTACCTGGTTACGCGTCGAGGCCGATGGCGAAGGCCGCTTCCAGGTCGTGCTGGGAGTACGTACGGAACGCCACATGCGTGTCGGTGCCCTCGACGCCCGGGATCTTGCTGATCCGGCCGGGGATGACATCGGCGAGATCGTCGTGCTTGGCCACCCGGACCATGGCGATCAGGTCGTACGTACCGGTGACCGAGAAGACCTCGCTGACACTGTCCAGCGCGGCGATGGCCTCGGCGATCTCCGGAATCCGGTCCACGCTGGTCTTGATGAGCACGATCGCGGTGATCACGGCTGGCTGTCTCCCTCGGTGGCCGTGGCTGGAGTCCTCACTCTAGCGTCACGCCGGTAGCGCCCCCAGGCGTAGAGGAACCCGGCGGCGAACCCCGTCACATGCGCCAGATACGCCACCCCGGGGCCGCTGCCCGCGCTCCGGGCGGCCAGCCATTGCAGGACGAACCAGAAGATCAGCACGATCCAGGCGGGGAAGCGCAACGGCAGGAAGAAGAGGAACGGGAAGAGGCTGGTGACCCGGGCCCTGGGGAAGAGGTAGAGGAACGCGCCGAGCACCGCGGAGATCGCTCCCGACGCGCCCACCAGGGTCTGCTCGGAATCGGCGTGCGCCGCGGCGTAGCAGAGCAGGGCCAGATATCCGCAGCCGAGATAGAAGAAGGTGAACTCGGTGTGGCCCATCCGTTCCTCGGTCATGGCGCCGAACACATAGAGAAAGAGCATGTTGCCCAGCAGGTGCAGCCAGCTGCCGTGCAGGAACAGGGCGGTGAGCGGGGTGAGCATCGCGTGCGCGGAGCCGTCCCACAGCTCGGCGGGGATCACCCCCCACCGTTCGAAGTACGCGGCCTGCGCGGCGAGCAGGGTGTCGGCGGTGCCGTAGGCCGGGTTGAAGCCGGACAGCGGGCTGACCAGGAAGACGGCGCAGCACAGCGCGATCAGCCCGTACGTGACCGGTGCCCCGCCCGCCGCGGCCGCGGCCCGGAACCTCCCGGCCCTGCCCCGCCCATCGGCTTCCCGCCAATCGATCATGCACAGAGCATGACGCACCGGTGGAGAAGCGGACAGAGCGCCTCGCCGTGCCGATGGGTATACGCGAGGCCGTAGGGTTACGCCAGGACTTCCGCAGTTCGACGGCGCACCGCGAGATCCTTGACGTAGGACAGCACGGAACTCGCCGGAATCCGGTGCGGGTCCCGGTGGACGACGAACGACGAAAGAGGACGCAACGATGACGACGGTTCCCCGGCCGACCGACACGACGCGCTGGCGCTGCACGCTCTGCGGCAATCTCACGCGCTTCGATGTGACGCGGTCCTCCAAGGTCGTCGAGTACGTCCATCTCGACCTGGCCGGGGAGTCGAGTGTCGAGGAGCGGGAGGTGGTCAGTGAGACCATCGAGTCGGTCCGTTGTCGTTGGTGCAATGCGGTGGATCAGATCGAACTGGTGGACAGGCCTGGTGCCGACTCCTGAGGGGGCCGCCCGGACAGACAATTTGGGGTGACGGATGGTGGAGCAGCCGACTAACGGCGCCGAACCGGCCGATGCGGCCGACGGCGCCGACGAGGTGCTCGACCGCCCGCTGCCCGAGGGCGTACGGCGGCGGGTCGTCGCGCTGGTCTCGGACGCCTTCGGCGGCCTGACGGTCGGCGAACTGCCCGCCCAGCTGCGGCAGTATGCCCGTTTCACCCCGACCCGGCGCGCCAAGTTCGCCGGGAACGCGATGGCGGCCGCCCTGGAGAGCGACCCGCTCTTCCGCCGGCGTATCGGTGAGCGGATCGGCCAGGCCCAGCCCGAGCTGGCCGGTGCGCTGGAGGCGGGCTCGCCGCCCGCCGCCGCCGACCCCGTCGATGTGGCCGCGGCCGCCTATGTGCTGCGCCCGGCCGGCTGGGTCAAGCTGGTCGAGGCCGCGGGCGAGGAGGTCCAGCGCGCCGACGCCGAACGCGCCGACGAGGAGACCCGGCGCGAACTGGAACGGCTGCGCGAGGAGCTGGCCCAGGCCCGGGGGCAGACGAGGAGCGAGACGGAGCGGCTGCGGGCCGAACTGGACGCCGTCCGCAAGGAATCCGAAGCCCTTCACCGCAAACTGCGCAGCGCCCTGAGCGAGGTGAAGCGCGGCGAGGCCGCGGTGCGCCGGAGCGCGGCCGAGACCGATGCGGTACGGGCCGAGGCGTCCGCCCAGGTCTCCGCGGCCGAGAGCGAGTCGCGGCGGCTCAAGGCGCGGCTCGGCGAGGCGGAGGCGTCCGTCGAGGCGAGTCGCCGGGCTGCCAGGGAAGGGCGCTCCGTCGAGGACATGCGGCTGCGGCTGCTGCTGGACACGGTGCTGGACGCGGCCCGCGGGCTGCGCCGTGAACTGGCGCTGCCGCCCTCGACGATCCGCCCCGCCGACAGTGTCGAAGCGGTGGAGCCGGGCCGGATGTCGCCCAAGGACATTGCCGCCAGGGCCCTTTCGGAGACCGATCCGGCGCTCCTGGACCAGTTGCTCGCGCTGCCGCAGGCGCATCTCATCGTGGACGGCTACAACGTCACCAAGACCGGCTATCCGCAGATGCCGCTGGAGAAGCAGCGGTTGCGGCTGCTGGGCGGTCTCTCGGTACTCGCGGCGCAGACCGGCGCCGAGATGACCTGTGTCTTCGACGGGGCCGAACTGGCCGCCCCGGTGCTGCTCGCCCCGCCGCGCGGGGTCCGGGTCCTGTTCAGCAAGGCCGGCGTGACGGCCGACGAGCTGATCCGTCAACTGGCCCGCGCGGAACCGCCCGGCAGGCCCGTCGTGGTGGTCTCCACCGACCGTGAAGTGGCGGACGGGGTGGCCAAGGCGGGGGCCCGGCCGGTCGCTTCCGCCCTGCTGCTGAAGCGCCTTTCCCGCGTCTGAGGGCACATGGCCGGACATGACCGGCTAGTTCGACATGCGCGACATGTGTGGCATGCCGGATTTTTGGGAACGTACCGTCAAGTCGCCACTACACGCGGTGTGATGTGGGCAAAGAAGTGCCTGAAGTGGTGAGATTTTTCTTGTCAGGATTTGAACTGATCACAAGATGGTCACTAAGGTCAGCCTCGAACCTTCGCACGGTTGATCACCCATTCGGGGTGACGGCGAAGGCACCGCCGAGTCCGTGACATGCACGGAGCCGGGGATTCACCTCCCCCACAGCCCGGTAGGCGGCTCGAGGAAGAAGGAGCTCGCCTTCGTGGCGTCCCACCGTCGTCCCAAGCAGCCGAGCCGCACCCGTGTGAACGTGGTCACCGCGGCCGCCGCTGCGGCCGTGGCCCTGACTTCCCAGGCCGCCCACGCCGATCCCAAGCCGAGCAAGAGCGAAGTCAAGGCGAAGGTCGACAAGCTCTACCACGAGGCGGAAGAGGCCACCGAGAAGTTCAACGGGGCCAAGGAGCAGCAGGACAAGCTCAAGAAGCAGGCCAACGCGCTCCAGGACAAGGTCGCCCGCGGCCAGGAGGAGCTCAACGCCCTGCGCGGCGAGCTGGGTTCGATCGCCACCGCGCAGTACCGCTCCGGCGGTATCGACCCGTCCGTCCAGCTCTTCCTCGCCTCGGACCCGGACGACTTCCTCGACCAGGCCTCCGCGCTGGACCAGCTGACGGCCAAGCAGACCGAGTCGCTCCAGAAGATCCAGTCCAAGCAGCGCACCCTCGCGCAGCAGCGCAAGGAAGCGCAGGCGAAGCTGGGCGACCTCGCCGAGGTCCGCAAGACGCTCGGCGAGAACAAGAAGAAGTCCTCGGCCAAGCTGGCCGACGCCCAGCGGCTGCTCAACACCCTGACCGCCGCCGAGCGCGCCAAGATGGCCGACGACGAGCAGCGCGCCAGCCGCGCCGCGGGCGATCGGGTCGAGCTGGGCAACGAGGCCCCCGCCTCCGCGCGTGGCGCCGCCGCCCTCCAGGCCGCCGCGACCCAGATCGGCAAGCCGTACTACCGCGGTGGCACGGGCCCCAGCTCCTACGACTGCTCCGGGCTGACGCAGTGGGCCTACGCCCAGGCCAACGTCCAGATCTCCCGCGTCACGTACACCCAGGTCAACGACGGCCAGCGGATCGGGCGCAGCGCGCTGAAGCCGGGCGACCTGGTCTTCTTCAACAACACCTCGCACGTGGGCCTGTACGCGGGCAACAACCAGATCCTGCACGCTCCGAAGCCGGGCGCCAATGTCCGCTACGAGTCGATGGACTACATGGGCACCTTCCAGTTCGGCGTCCGCGTCGCCTGACGCCCGAACGGGCGAATTACGCCACGTGTTGCTGACGCCCCGCCCCGCCGGAGACCCGAGGTCACCGGCGGGGCGGAGGCGTTTGACACCCCACTCGCCTCCGGCGCGGTCTTTGGCCGCCGGGTAGCCGTCCGATTACTGTCTGCCTGCTGTGGCAGCACCCGGTCTTCGGTCCGCCCGCCCCGGGCGGCAGGGGCTGCCCACCGTCTGCGTCAGCGGAAGGGAGTGCGGCTTCCTGTGGTGTCCCATCGCCGTCCCACACAGTCCGGCCTCAACCGGAGCGTCCGGGCCACCGTCCTCACGGCGGCGGCGGCCACCGCGGCCGCGACGCTCACGGGAGCCCCGGCGAGCGCCGACCCGCAGCACGGCGCCGGGGCGAGCCGGGCCGAGGTGGACCGGCTGTACCGCGAGGCGGAGCAGGCGACCGAACAGTTCAACGAGGCCGGGGAGCGGGTCGAGGAGCTGCGCGGCGAGGTGGACCGGGCCCAGGACAGGGCGGCGCGCGGCGAGGAAGGCATCAACCGGATGCGTACGGCGCTCGGTTCGCTCGCCCAGGCGCAGTACCGTTCCGGCTCCATCGACCCCTCGCTCGCCCTGCTGTTCTCCTCGGACCCCGACACCTACCTGGACCGGGCCGCCGCCCTGGAGCGGATGAACATCCGTCAGTCGCTGGCCCTGGAGACGCTCCGCCGGGCCCAGCGCGGCGTCGCCCAGACCCGCGCGGAGGCCGCCAGGTCGCTGGAAGGGCTGGAAGCGAGCCGGAGCGCCGTCACCCGCCACAAACGCACCGTCGAGGCCAAGCTCGCCCGCGCCCAGCGGCTGCTGGACGCGCTGCCCGCCGGGGAGCGCGCGTCCTTCGACCGGGCCTCCCGTTCCGGCCGCGACGACGTGGCCCCGGATCTCGCCGGGGTCGTCCCGGGGTCGGCGAGGGCGATGGCCGCCGTGGCGGCGGCCCGGCAGGCACTCGGCAGCCCGTACGTGTGGGGCGCCGAGGGGCCCTCCGGATTCGACTGCTCCGGGCTGATGCGGTGGGCCTACGCGCAGGCCGGGGTCGGCCTGCCGCGGACCTCGCAGGCCCAGCGGTACGCGGGCCGCATGGTGCCGCTCTCCCAGGCCCGGCCCGGAGACCTGGTCGTCTACCGGGCGGACGCCGGCCACATCGGGATGTACGTGGGAAACGGCCAGGTCATCCATGCCCCGTACCCCGGGGCGCGGGTGCGCTACGACCCCGTCGGCATGATGCCCGTCTCCTCGGTCACCCGTATCTGACCGTACGATCGGCAGGGTGGCGGTTCTCACGGGTGACACGCGGCGGGGCAGAGCCCGTGGGCGGCGTACGGCGGGTGCCGTGCTCGCCGGGCTGCTGCTGACGTCCGCCTGCGCGGCCCCCGACGCCCCCGCCACGGGCCCCACGGCCCGGGAGGTCGGCGCCGTCCTGGACCGCCGCGCCGACGCCGTCCTGGACCACGACCCGGACGCCTACCTGGCCGCGCTCGCCCCCGGTGCCACGAAGCTGCGGGCCACCCAGCGCACCGAACTGGCCAACCTCGCGGACATACCCCTGAAGTCCTGGACGTACGAGGTGAAGGCCGTCACGGAGCACGGCGCCGACAAGGTCACCGCCGATGTCGAGCTGCGCTACCGGATCGCCGGTTACGACACCGCCCCGATCGCCACCCGCCGCACCCTGGAGCTGACCCGGTCCGGAGCCGGTGACCGCTGGTACATCACCGCCGACCGGCCCGGCAAGGGCGCCGCGGACCAGCTCTGGCAGCAGGGCGACGTCCAGGTCGTGCGCGGCAGGCACAGCCTGGTCCTGGGCGTCGGCCGGGACCCGGGGGAGCTGCGCCGGGTCGCGGACACCGAGGACCTCGCCGTGCCGGCCGTCTCCGCCGCCTGGCCGCAGCCCTGGGCGGGGCGGGTCGTGGTGCTCGTACCGGACTCCGTCGAGGACATGGCGAAGCTGCTGGGCTCACCGGAGGCGAGCTACCGGGGGATAGCGGCCGTCACCACCGGCGAGGTCGGCGGCAGCGGCAGGAGCCCGGCCCTGGCCGACCGGGTGATCATCAATCCGCAGGCGTACGCGATGCTCGGCACCTTCGGACAGCGGGTCGTCCTGACCCACGAGACCACCCATGTCGCGACCCGGCCCCGGACCTCGACGGCCACCCCGATGTGGCTCTCCGAGGGCTTCGCCGACTGGACGGCGTACCGCGAGGAGGGCCGCCCGGCCCCGGAGATCGCGCCCGAGCTCGCCGAGGCAGTGCGGCGCGGCGAGCTGCCCGCCGCACTGCCGGTGGACGACGACTTCGCCTTCGGCGGGGACCCCGGGAAGCTCGCGCGGGCGTACGAGGGCGGCTGGCTGGCCTGCGCGCTGATCGCCGACCGCTGGGGCGAGGAGAAGCTGATCGCGTTCTACGAGGCCGTGGGGGACCATCCCGGACGGGACGGGGCGGTGGAGCAGGCGATGGGCGAGGTCCTGGACACCACGCCCCAGGACTTCACGGCGTACTGGCGGGACTACCTGAGCGCCCGGCTCGGCTGAGCGTCCGCCCCGGGCGCGGTGCCCGCCGCGTTCCGCACCGCCCCGCCGGACGGCGATCGCCCGCGGATGGCACCGTCTCCCGCCACAGCCGCCGCCCGGCGACGACCGAGGCGGCCACCAGCAGACCGTTGCGCACCAGCAGCAGGCTCACGCCCGTCGCGTCACTGGCCACCACATGCCCGAACCCGAGCGGGAACTCCAGCAGGGTGACACCGGCCGCCACCAGCACCAGACCGGCGGGCAGCACCATCCGGCCGGCCCGGAACACCAGGCAGACCGCCGCGAGCCCGACCAGCCACACGAGGTACTGCGGGCTGATCACCCGGCTGGTCGTGGTGAACAGCAGCACCGCCGTGAACGCCGCGTCCGCCGGGGTGTGCGCCGAGAACCCACGGGCCCGCACCCGCCACAGCAGCAGCCAGCCGAACGCCACGACGCTCAGCCCCAGGGCCAGCGTGGAGACCACCGGCACATACGGACCGAGGAACTCCAGCGAGCCGTAGTGCAGCTCCACCCGGCCCTCCCAGCCGAACCGCCGCGCCACATGGAAGACCAGCGCCCCCAGCGACTCGATCTCGGTGCCCCGCTCCCGCTGGAAGGCCAGGAACGCGAACGCGCCCGGCGCGGCCACGGCGCACGCCCCGGCCACCACCGCACCCGTCACCGCCGCCGAGGCCCAGGCACGGCGCGTCGCCCGCCCGCGCCCGGTACCCACCAGCAGCAGCACCGGCCACACCTTCAGCAGCGCCCCGAATCCGGCCAGCGCCCCCAGCACCCGGGGGTGGCGCGCCCCGGTCAGCAGCGCCGCCACCGCGACCGCCGCCACCATCAGGTCGTACCGGGCGTACGCGGTGGGACCGAGCAGCGGCACCCCCGCCACCCACACCCACGCCCCCGCGTCCCGCATACCGGGCCGCCGCCCCGCGTACAGCAGCAGCCCGAGGACCAGCGCGTCGCACAGCAGCACCAGGACGAAGAACGCCGCGGCGTACTCCAGGAACGGCAGCAGCGCCGGGGACAGCACGGCCAGCGCGGCGGCGGGCGGGTACTGCCAGGTGACGTCGTCCCTCGGGTACGTGCCGGTCCGCAGGACGTCGTACCAGTCCTGGTAGATCACCGAGACGTCCACCGTGACGTCCGGACCCGGCACCGTGAACACCTTGAACACGCACAGCAGCAGCACGGCCCTGGTCAGCGCCCACACCGCGAGCGGCAGCAGCCGTGCGCCGACGGCCCCCGTCATGGCTGCCCTCATCCGTTGCCCCGCCCGTCCCGCTGATGGCTGTCCCGCCCGGGGGTGCGTCCCGCCCGGGTGCGTCCCGCTCGTGGTCCGTGTGGGGAGCCATGATGCCGGGCGGGACGGTGCGGGAGCGATGAAGCGCGGCCGTTCGGTACTGTCGGCGGCGATGGACAAGACCTTGATCGTGACGAACGACTTTCCGCCCCGCCCCGGCGGCATCCAGGCGTTTCTGCACAACATGGCACTGCGCCTGGACCCCGGACAGCTCGTCGTCTACGCCTCCACCTGGAAGCGGAGCGCCGAGGCTGTCGCGGCCACCGCCGCCTTCGACGCGGAGCAGCCCTTCACCGTCGTGCGCGACCGTACGACGATGCTGCTGCCGACCCCGCGGGTCACCCGGCAGGCGGTGCGGCTGCTGCGCGAACACGGCTGCGCCTCCGTCTGGTTCGGGGCCGCCGCCCCGCTCGGCCTGATGGCCCCGGCCCTGCGCCGGGCCGGGGCCCGCCGCGTCGTCGCCACCACCCACGGCCACGAGGCCGGCTGGGCCCAGCTGCCCGCGTCCCGGCAACTGCTGCGCCGGATCGGCGAGGGCACGGACACCCTCACGTACCTCGGCGAGTACACCCGCTCCCGGATCGCCGCGGCCCTCACCCCCGAGGCGGCCGGACGCATGGTCCAGCTGCCGCCGGGCGTCGACGAGAAGACCTTCCACCCGGCCTCCGGCGGGGACAGGGTCAGGGCCCGCCTCGGCCTCTCCGACCGGCCCGTCGTCGTCTGTGTGTCGCGGCTCGTGCCGCGCAAGGGCCAGGACACGCTGATCCTCGCCCTGCCCGCGATCCTGGCGCGGGAGCCGGACGCCGTGCTCCTGATCGTCGGCGGCGGCCCGTACGCCAAGGAACTGAAGCGGCTGGCCGCCGAGACGGGTGTGCTGGACTCGGTGCGCTTCACCGGCCCGGTGCCATGGGCGGAACTGCCCGCGCACTACGGCGCGGGGGACGTCTTCGCCATGCCGTGCCGCACCCGGCGCGGCGGTCTGGACGTGGAGGGGCTCGGCATCGTCTACCTGGAGGCGTCCGCGACCGGGCTGCCGGTGGTGGCGGGCGACTCGGGCGGCGCTCCGGACGCGGTGCTCGACGGCGAGACCGGGTGGGTGGTGCGCGGCGGCAGTGCCGAGGAGTCGGCGGACCGGATCGTGACGCTGCTCGGCGACCCGGAGCTGCGGCGGCGCATGGGGGAGCGGGGCCGGGCCTGGGTCGAGGAGAAATGGCGCTGGGACCTGCTCGCCGAGAAGCTGAAGACGCTGCTCTGAGCCGCGTACGGGCGATCGGTCCCCCCGGACGCCGGGTACGGGCGATCGGTTCACCCGTACGGACGAGAAGACGCGATCGGTCCCGCCCGTACCCACGCGAAAAGGGGCCCGCACAGTGTGTGCGGGCCCCTTTTCGCGTAAATACGTCAGGTGCGGTAGATCGACTCGACCTCGTCCGCGAAGTCCTTCGCCACCACATTGCGCTTCAGCTTCAGCGACGGCGTGATGTGGCCCGCCTCCTCGGTGAACTGCGTGGGCAGGATGCGGAACTTGCGTACGGACTCCGCCTTGGACACCGCGGCGTTGCCGTCGTCCACCGCCCGCTGCACCTCGGCCAGCAGCTCGGCGTCCTCGCGCAGCGACACGGCCGTCGAGCCGACGGGCTTGCCGTGCTCCTCGGCCCAGTGCACCAGGAACTCCTCGTCGATGGTGATCAGCGCGCCGACGAACGGCCGTCCGTCGCCGACCACCATGCACTCGGCGACCAGGGCGTGTGCGCGGATCCGGTCCTCGATCACGGCGGGGGCGACGTTCTTGCCGCCCGCGGTGACGATGATCTCCTTCTTGCGGCCGGTGATCGCGAGATAGCCGTCCTCGTCGAGCGTGCCGATGTCACCCGTGTGGAACCAGCCGTCGGCCAGCGCCTCGGCCGTCGCCGCGTCGTTCTTCCAGTACCCGGTGAACAGGTGCTCGCCGTGCAGCAGGACCTCGCCGTCGTCGGCGATCCGGACGACCGAACCGGGCAGCGGCTGGCCGACCGTACCGATCTTCTGGCGGTCCCACGGGTTGAACGCGGTCGCCGCACAGCTCTCCGTGAGGCCGTAGCCCTCCAGCACCGTGAAGCCGATGCCCCGGAAGAAGTGGCCGAGCCGCTCGCCCAGCGGAGCGCCGCCGGAGATCGCGAACTCGCCGCGCCCCCCGAGCACCGCGCGGAGCTTGCCGTAGACCAGCTTGTCGAAGACCTTGTGCTTGAGCCGCAGCCCGAGCGACGCGCCCTGCGGGGTGCCCAGCGCACGGCTGTAGGCGATCGCGGTATCGGCGGCCCGGTCGAAGATCCGGCCCTTGCCGTCGGCCTGGGCCTTGGCCCGCGCCGAGTTGTAGACCTTCTCGAAGACCCGGGGCACGCCGAGGATCAGCGTCGGCCGGAACGAGGCCAGCTCATCGGTGAGGCTCTTGATGTCCGGCACACAGCCCAGCCTGATCGGGGCCATCACCGAGGCCACCTCGACCAGCCGGCCGAAGACATGGGCCGCGGGCAGGAAGAGCAGCACCGAGCACTCACCCGTACGGAAGAGGGGCTTCAGCCGCTCCACCACATTGCCGCACTCCGCGAAGAAGCTGCGGTGCGTCAGCACACAGCCCTTGGGGCGGCCCGTGGTGCCGGAGGTGTAGACGATGGTGGCCGGGTCGTCGGCCTTGGCGCTCACCATGCGCAGATCCATGGTCTCGTCCGAGACCTCGCCGCCGAGGGCGGTCAGCTCGTCGACCGCGCCCCTGTCGATCTGCCAGACGTGCGACAGCTCCGGCAGCCGGTCCCGTACGGACGCGACGGCCCCGGCGTGCGCGTCGCTCTCCACGAGCACCCCGACCGCACCGGAGTCACCGAGGATCCACTGGACCTGCTCGGCGGAGCTGGTCTCGTACACCGGCACGGTCACCGCGCCCGCACTCCAGATCGCGAAGTCCAGCAGCACCCACTCGAAGCGGGTGCGCGACATCAGGGCGACCCGGTCGCCGGGCTGCACGCCCGAGGCGATCAGTCCTTTGGCGGCGGCTCTCACCTCGGCCAGGAACCGGGTGGCGGTGACATCCGTCCAGACGCCGGCCACCTTGCGGCCCATGACCGCGACATCCGGATGCTGAGCGGCATTGCGGCGGATGAGATCCGTCAGGTTGCCGTCCGTGGGGACCTCGTACAGGGCCGGAAGGCTGAACTCGCGCAAGACTGCTGCTCCTCATCGGGCTCCGGTGCCACGGCTCCGTGCGACGCACCGGCTGCGGTCCAAGACTGGCGGTGCTCCGTGGGGTGAGCACGACTGGACTGCCCGGACGTTACCCATCGGTACGTGGTTCCCGATAGGGGGTTCCGGCCAGATGTCTTGTGCATCACACACATGGGTGGTCCTTTCGCGCAGAGTAGTCCACCCGTGTCATGACCCGGAAGTAACCGCAGGTCCGGCAGCCCCTACCCAGGGCTCCGGGGGCGGCCTAGGGTGGCTCGCATGCGAGGCAGCGAACCGGACGGTCGGGGCACCAGCGTGCGGCGCACCACGCGCGTGCACGTGGTGAGTGATGTGCACGGCAACACCGAAGCGCTGGCCCGTGCCGGAGACGGTGCCGACGCCCTGGTCTGTCTGGGTGACCTGGTCCTCTTCCTCGACTACGCCGACCATTCGCGCGGCATCTTCCCCGACCTCTTCGGGAAGGAGAACGCGGACCGCATCGTCGAGCTGCGCACCGCGCGGCGCTTCGAGGAGGCCCGCGAGTTCGGCCGCGGGCTCTGGGCCGGACGGGACCGCAACACCGCGATCCTCGGTGCCGTGCGCAAGCAGTACGCCGCCCTGTTCGCGGCCTTCCCCACTCCGACGTACGCCACCTACGGCAACGTCGACATCCCCGACCTCTGGCCCGAGTACGCGGGCCCCGGCACCACCGTCCTGGACGGCGAGCGCGTCGAGATCGGCGGCCGGGTCTTCGGCTTCGTCGGCGGCGGGCTGAAGACCCCGATGAACACCCCGTACGAGATCAGCGACGAGGAGTACGCCGCCAAGGTCGAGGCGCTCGGCCCGGTCGACGTGCTCTGTTCGCACATCCCGCCCGAGGTGCCGGAGCTGACGTACGACACCGTCGCGCGCCGCTTCGAACGCGGCAGCCCGGCCCTCCTGGACGCCATCCGCAGGACCCGCCCCCGGTACGCGCTCTTCGGCCATGTTCACCAGCCCCTGGTGCGCCGGATGCGGATCGGCGTCACCGAATGCGTCAACGTCGGGCACTTCGCCTCGACCGGAAGGCCCTGGGCCCTCACCTGGTGAACCCGGCGGCCCGGGGCGTGGACGGGGCGGGGGCGGGCACGCGATAGCCTGCAACCGGCAGGCTCCTGCCGAACGCGACCGGTACACCGCACTGGAGGGCCACGGCGATGGCTGAACACACCAGCTCGAGCATCACGATCGAGGCGGCACCGGCCGACGTCATGGGTGTGATCGCCGACTTCGCCCGCTACCCGGAGTGGACCGGCGAGGTGAAGGAGGCCGAGGTGCTGGCCACCGACGACCGCGGCCGCGCCGAGCGGGTCCGGCTGGTCCTGGACGCCGGAGCGATCAAGGACGACCATGTCCTCGCCTACACCTGGACCGGCGAGAACGAGGTCAGCTGGAGCCTGGTGAAGTCCCAGATGCTGCGGGCCCTGGACGGTACGTACGCCCTGGCGCCCATCGGCGGCGGCGACCGCACCGAAGTCACCTACCGGCTCGCGGTCGACGTCAAGATCCCGCTCCTCGGCATGATCAAGCGCAAGGCGGAGAAGGTCATCATCGACCGCGCCCTGGCCGGTCTGAAGAAGCGCGTCGAGTCCGTCCCGCGGGGCTGACCCGGTGCGTACGGTCCTGGTCACCGGCCCCGGCGGCGCAGGCCGTACCACCGTCGCGGCGGCGACCGCACTGGCCGCCGCCCGCAGCGGCCGCCGCACCCTCCTGATCACCGCCGACGCCATCCCCTCCTTCCCCACCGGTACGGAACCCACCGAGGTCACCGGCCACCTGCACAGCGCCCGCATCGACTCCGGCGCCCACTTCCGCGGCGAACTCCTCGAACTCCAGGACCGGGCCTCGGGCGTCCTCGACCTCCTCGGCGCCAACCGGCTGGACGGCGAGGAACTCACCGAGCTGCCCGGCAGCGCACCGCTCGCCCTCCTGCACACCCTGCGCCGCGCGGCCGAGGGCGACTGGGCATCACCCGAAGGCGGCTACGACGTCCTCGTCGTCGACCTGCCACCGCTGCGCGAGGCCCTCGCCCTCCTCGCCCTGCCCGAGCAGCTGCGCCGCTATCTGCGCCGCCTGCTGCCCCAGGAACGGCAGGCCGCCCGCGCGCTGCGCCCGATGCTCGCCCAGCTCGCCGGGGTCCCGATGCCCGCCCAGTGGCTGTACGAGGCTGCCGCCCGCAAGGACGCCGAGCTGGCCGCGGTCCAGGCGCTGATCGAGGACCGCGCGACGACGGTCCGGCTGGTCGCCGAACCTGGCCCGGCCGCCGAGGACGCCCTGCGCGCCGCCCGTACCGGCCTGGCCCTGCACGGACTGCGCGCCGACGCCCTGGTGGCCGCCCGGGTGCTGCCCCGGCACTCCTGCGACCCCTGGTTCGCCGACCTCGCGGCCCAGCAGGACAAGTGCCTGGACCACTGGCGCGCCGACTGGGCCCCCGGCACCCCCGTGTGCGAGGCACCCCACCTCGGACGCGACCCGCGGGGCCTCGACGACCTCGACGCCCTCGGACTCGCCGGGCCGGACGACCGGACACCGGGCCGGGCGGAGCACCCCTGGTGGATCGAGGAAGCCCCCGCCGGGAGCGACGACGACCGGGCGCTCGTCTGGTGCCTGCCGCTGCCCGGAGCCGCCAAGACCGATCTGCGGCTCGTCCGCCGCGGCGACGAACTGCTGCTCACCGTCGGCCCGTTCCACCGCATCCTGCGGCTCGACTCCGGGCTGCGGCGCTGCACCGTCGCGGGAGCGGCACTCAGCGACGGCGTGCTGCGTGTCCGGTTCACCCCCGACCCGGCCCTCTGGCCGCGCACCTCCTGAACGGCGTACCACCGTTCGGGTAACGTCGGTAGTACGTGTTCCGTACGGCCCGTCGCCGACAATCCGCGTCGCAGGAGTCCGCCATGAGTGAAGCCACCGATCGTCCCGTCGACGGCGACGCGTGGGCCGATGCCTGCGCCGAGGACCTGGCAGCCGAGAAGGCCCGCCGCCGGGCCGAGTACGGCCCGCCGCCCGGCTCAGCCGCCGAGGAGCTGCGCAAACTGGTCGACGCCGTGGCCGACAAGGTCGCCTCGCTCCAGTCGCCGCTGCTCGGCGTGGCGGCGCAGGGTGCCGTGCAGCAGGTCATCCGGCAGGCGAAGACGGCCGTCGAGCCCGTCATCGAGCGCAACCCGGACCTCTTCGACCACCTCGCGGCGGCGGGCAACGAGCTGCTGGCCGCCTACCGCTCGGCGGTCGAGGGCCAGGAGAGCCGCTGGACCCGGTCCACGGAGGGTGCCGGGGGCGCCGACAGCGCCACCGGCACGTCGAAGAAGGCGGCCGAGGACCCGTCCGACCCGAGGGACGAGGGCCCCTCCGGGAGCGAACACATCGACCTGGACTGACCCGGGCCGAAGGGACCGGCCGGACGCGGTGACCGGGGCGTACCGGCCGGTGGACCGGCCGGACGGACCGGCCCCCGCCTCGGGTACGGTTGGCCGTAGCGGGGCTCGACCGAAACTGAGGGATTCATGGGACTCACCATCGGCGTCGATATCGGCGGCACGAAGATCGCGGCTGGAGTGGTCGACGAAGAGGGCCGGATCCTCTCGACGTTCAAGGTGGCGACCCCGCCGACGGCCGAAGGCATCGTCGACGCGATCTGCTCGGCCGTGGCCGGCGCGAGCGAGGGGCACGACGTCGAGGCGGTCGGCATCGGCGCGGCCGGATACGTCGACGACAAGCGCGCCACCGTGCTGTTCGCGCCCAACATCAACTGGCGCCACGAGCCGCTCAAGGACAAGGTCGAGCAGCGCGTCGGCCTGCCGGTCGTCGTCGAGAACGACGCCAACGCCGCGGCCTGGGGCGAGTACCGCTTCGGCGCCGGGCAGGGCCACGACGACGTCATCTGCATCACGCTCGGCACCGGCCTCGGCGGCGGCATCATCATCGGCAACAAGCTGCGCCGCGGCCGCTTCGGAGTGGCCGCCGAGTTCGGCCACATCCGGGTCGTCCCGGACGGCCTGCTCTGCGGCTGCGGCAGCCAGGGCTGCTGGGAGCAGTACGCCTCCGGCCGCGCGCTCGTCCGTTACGCCAGGCAGCGCGCCAACGCCACCCCGGAGAACGCCGCGATCCTGCTCGCGCTCGGCGACGGCACCGTGGAGGGCATCGAGGGCAAGCACATCAGCCAGGCCGCCCGGCAGGGCGACCCGGTGGCCGTCGACTCGTTCCGCGAGCTGGCCCGCTGGGCCGGCGCCGGACTCGCCGATCTCGCCTCGCTCTTCGACCCGTCCGCGTTCATCGTCGGCGGCGGCGTCTCGGACGAGGGCGAACTCGTCCTGGACCCGATCCGCAAGTCGTTCCGGCGCTGGCTGATCGGCGGCGAGTGGCGCCCGCACGCCCAGGTCCTCGCGGCCCAACTGGGCGGCAAGGCCGGTCTGGTGGGCGCGGCCGACCTGGCCCGCCAGGGCTGAGCGGCCGACCGCGCGGGACCGGTCCACCGGCTCCGCAGGACTGACCGGACGCCCGTCGCGCCCTTCGGGGCGGCGGCGGGCGTCCGTCGTATCGTGGCCCGCATGGTCCTGACGCCGTTGCCCGACTCCCGCACCGAGCCGAACGGTTCGGCCGTCGTCCGCGTGCTCAGCTACAACATCCGCTCGATGCGCGACGACACCGCGGCACTGGCCCGGGTCATCCGCGCCTGCGAACCCGACCTGGTGTTCGTCCAGGAGGCCCCGCGCTTCTTCCGCTGGCGCAAGGCGGCCGCCCGGCTCGCCAAACGCAGCGGTCTCGTGGTCCTCGGCGGCGGCGCCCCCGCGGCCGGGCCGATGCTGCTGTGCTCGCTGCGGGTCACGGTGGAGCGCACCGAGGACATCCTGCTGCCGCGCACCCCCGGCCTGCACCGCAGGGGCTTCGCCACGGCGGTCGTACGGATCGCCGGGACCAGGCTCGGCGTGCTGAGCTGCCATCTGAGCCTCCAGCGCGAGGAGCGCCTGGCCCAGAGCGAGTTGCTCCTCCAGCGGCTGGAGACGATGGACGTGCCGCACGCCGTGGCGGCGGGCGACCTCAACGACGTACCGACGGGGAAGGCGTTCACGCGCCTCGCCGGGCGGCTGCAGGACTGCTGGGCCACGGCGCCGTGGGGCGGCGAGCTCACCTTCACCCCGGACGACCCGCGCCGCCGCATCGACGCGGTCCTCGCGACGCGGGGCATCGAGGTCCTCGGGTGCGGCGTCCCGGCGGGACTGCCGGGCATCAGCGAGGCGGACCTGCGGGCAGCCACGGACCACCTGCCACTGCTGGCGGCGCTCCGGGTGCCCGCGTCCGACGACGGCCGGGCAGTGCCGTGACACGGCACCGCCCGGCGGCTCACACCACCGCGCCGCGCCCCGGATCGCCGTGCCCGTCGGCATCGTCGTCGTCATGGGGCATCCGGGCCACCAGCGTCGCGAAGCCGCCCAGGAAACCGCCGATGCAGAGCGTGGTGAGCCACCACGTCATCTCCCACTGCAGCAGCACCGCGAGGAGCATCAGGACCGGGCCGCCGACGACCGCGAGCCACGCGAACTTCGCCGTGACGTCGGCCTCCGGCAGCGGCGGCGGCTCCGGGGGCACGAAGTGGCCCTCCTCGCCGTCGTCCGGGTCGTCGATGTCACCTTCCTTGGGCTCCGCCATCTCGTAGTCACGGGGACCGCCGACGCCGGGGGCGAAGACGACCGAGCTGCCGAGCGACTGCTTCTCCGGCGGCTTCGGGGGCCTCTTCGCCGCCCCCTTGTCCGCCGCGTCCGAGGGACCCGCGTCCGGTCCCAGGACATTGAGCTGGTCGTCCTCCAGCAGGGCCAGGTCCTCGATGGACTTGAACGGCTTGGCGCCCGGCGGGTCCGGCGGCTCCTCGCCGTACCCCGCGACGATCGCCTCCCACGCCGCGTCCTCGTCGACCGGCCCGCCGCTCCGTGCCCCCTCGGGCGCCTCGGCGCCCCCGGGGACGGCCGCGCTCTCCGTGGGGCGCGGCTCACGCTCCTCTTCGCTGCCTGTGCGTTCCGCGTCCTGCTCAGCCACCGGACGTGCTCCCCTTCTTCCCGACGCTGGGTGCGAGACGGCCGATGAACCGGTAGCTCTCATCGAAGATCCGCTCCGCATCGTGGTCCAACGTCGCGACGTGGTAGCTCTGTTCCAGCAGGATCTCCTCGACATCCGTGGAGGACACCCGGCTGAGGATCCGGGCCGAGTCGGCGGGCGGCACCACATGGTCCTGCGGACTGTGCAGCAGCACGATCGGCTGGGTCACCTGGGGCAGCTCGGCATCGACCAGCCGGAAGAACTTCCGTACCGAATGGGCCGCGTGCAGCGGCACCCGGTCGTAGCCGACCTCCGCGCCGCTCTCCAGCGCGATGTCGCTGGCCAGGCCCTTCGTCGTACGTACCAGATGACGGGCGACCGGCAGGGCGTACGCGGACAGGCCGTGCACCTTGTTCGCCGGGTTGACGAGCACCAGACCGCTGATCGCGTCCCCGTGCTTCGCCGCGAGCCGCAGCGTCAGCGCGCCGCCCATGGAGAGGCCGAAGACGAAGACCTGGCCGCACCGCTCACGCAGGGCCCGCAGCTCCCGGTCCACCTCCGCGTACCAGTCCTGCCAGCCGGTGACCGCCATGTCCTCCCAGCGGGTGCCGTGGCCGGGCAGCAGCGGCAGTGAGACGGTCAGTCCGCGCTCGGCCAGATAGTCGGCCCAGGGGCGCAGTGACTGCGGCGATCCGGTGAATCCATGACAGAGGAGGACGCCGACCTCTCCGCCCTCGTGGCGGAACGGCTCGGCTCCAGGGAGGACCGGCACCAAGGTCTCCTGTTCGTGAGGCTGGGCGGGCGTGCAAGGGGGAGTGCGAGAAGGATTACTTCACCGTACGCGACCGGGCTGACACCGACCAGGGTCGTCACCGCCCGCACCACCGCCACCGGCCGGAACCACCGCCCCGTGCCGGGCGGGAGGGCGGGTGACCCCACAGGCTAAGGTCTGACCGACCGCATACAGGAGGCACCCGAGTTGATCTACGGCGCAATGAAGTTCTCCATCGGCGGGTCTCTGAAGCTCGCTTTCAGGCCGTGGGTGGAGGGCCTGGAGAACATCCCCGAGCAGGGGCCGGCGATCCTCGCGAGCAACCATCTGTCGTTCTCCGACTCGTTCTTCCTGCCGGCCGTCCTGGACCGCAAGGTCACCTTCATCGCGAAGGCCGAGTACTTCACCGCGCCCGGCGTGAAGGGCAAGCTCACCGCCGCCTTCTTCAAGGGCGTCGGGCAGCTCCCGGTCGACCGCTCCGGCGCCAGGGGCGCCGGTGAGGCGGCCATCAAGGCAGGCATCCAGGTCATCGAGAGCGGCGGCCTCTTCGGCATCTACCCGGAGGGCACCCGGTCGCCCGACGGCCGGCTCTACCGGGGCAAGCCCGGCGGTCTCGCGCGGGTGGCCCTGGCCACCGGAGCGCCCGTCATCCCGGTCGCGATGATCGACACGGAGAAGATCCAGCCCCCCGGCCAGGTGATGCCCAAGCTGATGCGCCCCGGCATCCGGATCGGCAAGCCGCTCGACTTCAGCCGCTACCAGGGCATGGACGGAGACCGCTTCATCCTGCGTTCGGTGACCGACGAGGTCATGTACGAGATCATGAAGCTCTCCGGCCAGGAGTACGTGGACATCTACGCCACCGCGGCCAAGCGCCGGATCGCCGACGAGGCCAAACGACGGGCCGAGGCCGAGAAGCGCGCGCAGAAGCAGGGACACGGGGCGGACGACGAGGGAACGGAACGGTCCGGCGCGTAATGGCGTCGTTGTCCGTCCGGGGGGTGGGTTGATGGCCAAGCGCGAGCGGGTCGTACGGATGTCGGTCGAGCAGCCGCTGTGGCGGGCGCTGACGGCGTACCGCGTACTGACGATGATCTACGCCGTGCTGCTCGCGGTCTTCGGCCGGGACAAGTACGAACGGCCCTGGGTCGCCGTCGCCTTCCTGGCGGTCATGGTCCTGTGGACACTCGTCACGCTTCCCAAGGTCGCGGGCGCGGTGAGCTGTACGAAGCGTTTCCTGGGCGCGGATCTCGTCATCGCCCTCGCCGGGATCCTGCTCACCCCGCTCGCCGACTTCGACGCCCAGCACATCGACGGCCCGACCCTGCCGTCGATCTGGACGGCCGGCTCCGTCCTGGCCTTCGCGATCAAGGGCGGCTGGCGGTGGGCGGCCTTCGCCTCCACCTTCGTCGCCGTCGCCAACAT
Source organism: Streptomyces sp. TSRI0281 (assembly GCF_001905125.1). Taxonomy (GTDB): domain Bacteria; phylum Actinomycetota; class Actinomycetes; order Streptomycetales; family Streptomycetaceae; genus Streptomyces. The sequence continues at coordinate 452,748 of NZ_LWLE01000033.1, forward strand.
CATCGAGCGCGGCGAGCCCAGCCGGGACACCTTCCACAACGTCCTGCTGGTCTGGGTCGCCTCGATCGCCATCGGGTACGTCGTCGAGGTCGCCCGCGCCAGTGAACGCACCCTGGCCCGCGCCCTGGAGATCGAGGCCGCCACCCGTGAGCGGGAGCGGCTGGCCCGCGACATCCACGACAGCGTGCTCCAGGTCCTCGCGATGGTGCAGCGCCGGGGCTCTGCCATCGGCGGCGAGGCGGCCGAGCTCGGCCGGATGGCGGGGGAGCAGGAGATCGCCCTGCGCACCCTCGTCTCCAGCGGCCTGGTGCCCACGTCCCGGGTCTCCGAGGACGCCGCCGAGGGCGCCGTCGTCCGTACCGTCGAGGTCGACGACGAGCGGTCCGGCCCGGCGGGCGTGTGCGACCTGCGCGCGCTGCTCGCCCCGCACGCGGGTTCCCGGACCAGTTTCGCGGAGCCGGGGGCTCCGGTGCTGCTGCCGCCCGAGGCCGCGCGGGAGCTGGCCGCCGCCGTCAGTGCCGCCCTGGACAATGTCCGGGTGCACGCGGGTCAGGACGCGCAGGCGTGGATCCTGGTCGAGGACGAGCCGGACGAGGTGATCGTCACGGTCCGGGACGACGGCCCGGGTATCCCGGCGGGGCGCCTGGCCCAGGCGGAGGGCGAGGGGCGGCTCGGGGTCGCCCTGTCCATCCGTGGCCGGCTGCGCGATCTGGGCGGCACGGCAGAGCTGATCTCGGTGCCGGGACAGGGCACCGAGGTCGAGTTGAAGGTTCCGAAGGTTTCCCGGGGGAAGGCAGAATCAGCCGGATGAGTACACAGAACGAGCCGGGTGGAGCCGAGCGGCCCATCAAGGTGATGGTGGTCGACGACCACCCGATGTGGCGCGACGCGGTCGCCCGCGACCTCGCCGAGTCCGGATTCGACGTCGTGGCGACCGCCGGGGACGGCCCGCAGGCCGTGCGCCGCGCGAGGGCCGCGGACCCCGACGTCCTCGTCCTGGACCTGAACCTGCCGGGGATGCCCGGTGTCCAGGTCTGCAAGGAGCTGGTCGGCTCCCACCCCGGGCTGCGTGTCCTGGTGCTCTCCGCGAGCGGTGAGCACGCCGATGTCCTGGAGGCGGTGAAGTCCGGCGCCACCGGCTATCTGCTGAAGTCCGCCAGCACCCGGGAGCTGACCGACGCCGTCCGCTCCACCGCCGTCGGCGACCCGGTCTTCACCCCCGGTCTCGCCGGGCTCGTGCTCGGTGAGTACCGCAGACTGGCGTCCGACCCGGCCCCGGCCGCGTCCGACGAACCGAAGGCGCCGCAGCTCACCGAGCGCGAGACCGAGGTGCTGCGGCTGGTGGCCAAGGGACTCTCGTACAAGCAGATCGCCGAGCGGCTGGTCATCTCGCACCGCACCGTGCAGAACCACGTCCAGAACACCCTCGGCAAGCTCCAGCTGCACAACCGGGTGGAGCTCGTGCGGTACGCCATCGAGCGCGGCCTCGACGACGTGTGACCCGGCGGCCGCACCGGCTCCCGCGGGGGGCGAGCGGCAGGGCGGGGTGAGGGGCCGTATATTCGCGATATCCGGATATTCGCGATCTCCGGCCCATCACCCTGGAACGCGTACAGAGCGGGAGCGGCTGTGGAAATCCTGGCATTCGGCGTGCAGTCCGACGAGAAGCCCCTGATCGAGAAGGCCTTCGCCGGACAGCACGAGGTCCGTTGCCTGGACGTCTTCCTGAACCGGGACACCGCCCCCATCGCGGCGGGTTACGAGGTCATCTCCACCAGCGTCAACGCCGACCTCGGCAGCAAGGTCCTCCAGACCCTCGCCGCGGGCGGCACCCAGATGATCGCCCAGCGTTCCACCGGCTTCAACAACATCGACCTGGACGTCGCCGAGCGCCTCGCCCTGCGCGTCGCCCGGGTCTCGTACTACTCCCCGTACTCCGTCGCCGAATTCGCCTGGACCCTCGCCATGGCGGTCAACCGGCGCATCATCCGCGCCGCGAGCCGCACCCGGGACTTCGACTTCCGCCTCGACGGCCTCCTCGGCCGGGACATGCGCGGACGCACCGTCGGCGTGGTCGGCACCGGCAAGATCGGTGAGGCGTTCACCCGCATCGCCCACGGCTTCGGCATGAAGCTGCTGGGCTGGGACGTCGCCGAGAACCCGGCCTGCACCGAACTGGGCATGCGGTACGTCGAGAAGGAGCAGCTGTTCGCCGAGGCCGACCTGATCAGCCTCCACGTACCGCTGCTCCCTTCCACCCACCACCTCATCGACAAGGCCGCCCTGACCGCGATGAAGGACGACGCGATCCTGATCAACTCCAGCCGGGGCGGCCTCATCGACACCACCGCCCTGGTCGGCGAGCTGCGCGCGGGCCGCTTCCTGGGCGTCGGACTGGACGTGTACGAGGCGGAGGCCGGGCTCTTCTTCCTGGACAAGTCGCTGGAGGGCGTCGACGACGACACCCTGGCCCGGCTGGTCACCTTCCCGAACGTCATCGTGACCTCGCACCAGGCGTACTACACCGAGGACGCCGTGGGCCAGATCGTCGACGCCACCGTGCAGAACGTCGCCGACTACCTGGCCCGCCGCACCAGCGACAACGTCCTGGTCCCGGCGCCCCCGAAGAGCTGACGGTCCCGGGACCGTCAGTTCCTCGGGACCGTCCGGCCGCGCGGGCCGTCCGGTCCTCAGCTGAGGACCGGCAGCCCCGCCAGCAGCTCGGTCACGATCGCGGCCCCCCGGATCGTCAGTACCGACTCCGGGTGGAACTGCACCGACGCGAAACCCTCACCCCGCAGCGCGTGCAGCTCACCGGTGGCCTCGTCCCGGCTCACCTCGATGCCGTGCGCGGCCAGTTCGGCGGCGCTCGCCCCGTCGCAGCGCGCGGTGAAGCTGTTGTAGAAGCCGACCGTCTCCGGCCGGCCGAACAGCTCGATCCGGGTCTGCGCCCCCTGGTACGGCACGGTCTTGCGCACGACCTCCATCCCCAGCTCGGCCGCGATCAGCTCATGTCCCAGACAGACCCCCAGCAGCCCGTGCCGGTGGTCGCGCACCAGCTCGGCCGCGAACTCCCGCAGCAGCCGCATCTTCGGGTCCGTGAGGTCGCCCGGATTCCCGGGGCCGGGACCCAGCACGACCGGACCGCGGTGCGCCCGTACGACCTCCCGCAGCCCCGGCTCGTCGTAGCGGCGCACCGATACCTCCAGCCCCGAGGCGCGCAGCAGATGGGCCAGCATCGCGGTGAACGTGTCCTCGCCGTCCACCACCAGCGCATGGCCGGTCAGCTCCCGCGTACGCTCCTGCATCCGCAGCCAGAACGGCGCGAGCCCACCGCGCCGGTCGTCCAGCGCCGCCTGCACCCGCGGATCGGAAGCCAGCTGCGGACGGGTCGCCTCCGCATCCGGCCGCCCCGGCCGCACACCCAGCGCCGTCAGCACCCCGGCCGCCTTCGCATGGGTCTCGGCGACCTCGCTCGCCGGATCCGAGTGGCGCACGAGCGTCGCGCCGACCGGGACCTTCAGCTGCCCGTCGGCCGAGATGTCGGCGGTCCTGATCAGGATCGGCGAGTCCAGGGTCTGCAACCCGTTCGCATCCCGCCGCAGCAGGGCCAGCGCGCCCGCGTAGTAGCCGCGGCCGCCGGGCTCGTACCGCTCGATGACCCGGCAGGCGTTCTGCACGGGGGAACCGGTGACGGTCGCCGCGAACATGGTCTCCCGCAGCACCTCGCGCACGTCGAGGGAGGACTTGCCGCGCAGCTCGTACTCGGTGTGCGCGAGGTGGGCCATCTCCTTGAGCCGGGGGCCGATCACCACGCCGCCCATGTCGCCGACGGTGCACATCATCTTCAGTTCCTCGTCGACCACCATGGAGAGCTCCTCGGTCTCCTTGCGGTCCCCGAGGAAGGCCAGCAGGCTCTCGGGGGTGGGGCCTTCGGCCGGGTAGCGGTACGTGCCGCTGATCGGGTTCATCACGACCGTCCCGCCGGACATCCGCACATGCACCTCGGGGCTGGCACCGACCAGTGTCCTGTCCCCGGTGTGCACGACGAACGTCCAGTACGCGCCCCGCTCACCGGCCAGCAGCCGCCGGAACAGCGCCAGCGCGTCCGCCCGCCCGAATCCGGGGATCTCGCCGCGGAAGGTCCGCCGGATCACGAAGTTCGCGCCCTCGCCCTGCCCGATCTCGTCCTCGATGACCCGCCGGACGATCCCCGCGTACTCCTCGTCCGGGACGTCGAAGGCACCGTTGTCGACCCGCACCTCATGGGCGGGCAGCCGCGTCAGGACCTCGTCCAGCGGCAGCTCGTACGTCTCGTCCGCGACCAGCACGGACAACGGGGTCCCGTCGTCGCGGACGTCGAAGCCGCGCTCGGCGATCTGCCGGAACGGCACCAGGGCCAGTGAGGGGGACCCGCCCACCGGCAGATCGGCCAGCCGGTCCGCCTCCCGCACCTCGCCGATCAGCAGCTCGACGAGATCGTGGTCATGGCCGGGGGTGCGCCGGCGCAGCAGAGCGAACGGCGGGCAGTCGTCCTGGAGCAGCCGGCGGACGAGGTCGGTGACACGGTCGGACATGGGGTGTTCCTTCCGGATGGAGGAGGGAGGAACGGCCCCGGGACACAGAGAAGGCCGCCCTCGGGCGGCCTTCGCGAAGTCTGTACGCGCGTCGAGTCAGCGGGCCGCCGGATGAGCGGTCCACCACCAGTTCTGAATCGAGATCCGGGTCTGCTGCGCGAACATGCTCCGAACCCTAGCGGACGTCCGGGGCACCGGAGCGCGTGTCTCAACTATTGAGCGGGCGAATGGGCGCCCTCCGCGACCCCGTAATGTTGTCCGCGTGACCGTGAACGCCAATACCTCCGTCGCCGGTGGCCACACCTGGCGAGACCTTCCCGCGGCGCAGCAGCCCGAGTACCCCGACTCCGAGGCCCTGCGCGATGCACTCGCGGACCTCGCGTCGTATCCGCCGCTCGTCTTCGCGGGCGAGTGCGACCAGCTGCGCGCCCGACTGGGAGCCGTCGCCAAGGGCGAGGCGTTCCTGCTGCAGGGCGGCGACTGCGCCGAGGCCTTCGACGGCGTGTCCGCCGACCACATCCGGGCCAAGCTGAAGACGCTGCTCCAGATGAGCGCCGTCCTCACGTACGCGGCCTCCGTGCCCGTGGTGAAGGTGGGCCGGATCGCCGGCCAGTACTCCAAGCCGCGCTCCAAGCCGACCGAGACCCGCGACGGCGTGACGCTGCCGACCTACCGCGGCGACTCCGTCAACGGCTTCGCCTTCACCGAGGAAGCCCGGATCCCGAACCCGGACCGGCTGAAGCAGATGTACCATGCATCCGCTTCCACGCTGAACCTGGTGCGCGCCTTCACCACGGGCGGCTACGCGGACCTGCGCCAGGTGCACGCCTGGAACCAGGACTTCGTGAAGTCCTCGCCCTCCGGCCAGCGCTACGAGGCCCTGGCCCGTGAGATCGACAACGCGCTGAACTTCATGAAGGCGTGCGGCACGGACCCGGCCGAATTCAAGGCGGTCGAGTTCTACTCCTCGCACGAGGGGCTGCTGCTGGACTACGAGTCGGCGCTGACCCGCACCGACTCGCGTACCGGGGAGCTGTACGACACCTCCGGCCACATGGTCTGGATCGGTGAGCGCACCCGCCAGATGGACGGCGCGCACATCGAGTTCGCCTCGAAGATCCGCAACCCCATCGGTGTGAAGCTCGGCCCGACGACCACCGTCGACGAGGCGCTGGGCTACATCGAGCGGCTGGACCCCGAGCGCGAGCCCGGCCGGCTGACCTTCATCGTCCGCATGGGCGCCGACAAGGTCCGCGACAAGCTTCCCGAGCTGGTCGAGAAGGTCACCGCCTCCGGCGCCACCGTGGTGTGGGTGACCGACCCGATGCACGGCAACACCTTCGAGGCGGCCTCCGGCCACAAGACGCGCCGCTTCGACGACGTCCTGGACGAGGTCAAGGGCTTCTTCGAGGTGCACAAGGGCCTCGGCACGCACCCGGGCGGCATCCACGTCGAGCTGACCGGTGACGATGTCACCGAGTGCGTCGGCGGCGGCCACGAGATCTTCGTGGACGACCTGCACCAGCGGTACGAGACGGCCTGCGACCCGCGCCTGAACCGCAGCCAGTCCCTCGACCTGGCCTTCCTCGTCGCCGAGATGTACCGCGACCAGTAAGGGCCACCGGGCCGTCGCATCTGTGGGGCACGGATCGATGTGATCCGTGCCCCACAGTGCGTTCCGGGGCTTTTACCCGCCTTGAGGGACGGGTAAGGTTAGGTTAGCCTCACCGAATAGATCGGGACGGCGCCAGCGACCGATCCCGCCGGGAGGTGAACCGCATGTACGTCTGCTCGTGTTTCGGCGTTACGGAACAGCAGGTCAAGCAGCATGCGGACGCCGGAGCGTGCACGCCCCGCCAGATAGCCTCCGCCTGCAAGGCGGGTACGGACTGCGGCGGCTGTGTCCGCAGGATCCAGGCCCTTCTCGGGCGCGGCGAGTGCCCGCGCCGTGAGCTGCTCGACCAGCGTCAGGAACCGGCCACCGGCTCGGTCGCCGCGCCCGTGGCCAGGACCGCGCTGCCGGACATCCGGCTGTCCGACGCCGCCTGACCCGGTCGTTCCGGCCGCTTCGCCCTTCATGCGGACGTACCGGAGAACCGTTCCCGCAGGTCAGCTCTCCGGCTGCTCGATGAGCTGGGCGATGTAGAGCGGCTCGCCGAGCTTCTCGACCAGTTCCAGCTGGGTGTCGAGGTAGTCGATGTGATGCTCTTCGTCCTCCAGGATGGACTCGAAGATGTTTGCGGACGTGATGTCGCCCTTGCCGCGCATCACCTCGATGCCCCGCTTGAGCCGGTCGATCGCCTCCACCTCGACCTGGCGGTCGGCCTGGAACATCTCGGTGACCGTCTGCCCCACCCGGACATGGAAGAGTCGCTGGTAGTTGGGCAGTCCGTCGAGGAACAGGATCCGGTCGGTCAGGATCTCGGCATGCTTCATCTCGTCGAAGGACTCGGCCCGGGTGTACTTGGCGAGCTTGGTCCAGCCGAAGTTGTCCTGCATCTTTGCATGCAGGAAGTACTGGTTGATGGCGGTCAATTCGGCGGTCAGCTGTTCGTTCAGGAACTCGAGGACCTCGGGGTCGCCCTGCATGGCAGAGGCTCCTTCCAACCGGTGAACGGGGCAAGTTGCGCGCATCCTCGCACCGCACTTCCCGGCCGTCCAGTAAGTACATGCTTAGTACGAGTTGCCCGAATCGCCTTCGCCCTGGTCGTGACCACCCTTGGCCGTCTGTCACCATGGAGCCATGGGTCAGCCGGAAAGCCGGGAATACCGCGAATCAGAGCAGTCCGAGCTTCCGCCGGGACAGCGACTGCAGCGCGGTTGGCCGGTTACCCACTACGGGCCCGTTCCGAAATTCAAGCCCGACCGCTGGGAGTTCCGGGTCTTCGGGGCCACCGCGGACGGTGACAAGCACTGCTGGAACCACCAGGACTTCTCCGCCCTGCCGTTCTCCTCGGTGGTCTCCGATCTGCACTGCGTGACGAAATTCAGCATGCTCGGCGCCGAATGGGGCGGGGTGCTCGCCAGGAACGTCCTCGAACTCGCGCCGCCCGCGTCCGATGTCACCCATGTGATGGTCTGGGCGGAGTACGGCTTCTCCTCGAACATGCGGCTCTCCGACTTCGCCTCGGACCGTACGCTCTTCGCCACCCACAAGGACGGCGAGCTCCTCACCGCCGAGCACGGCTTCCCGCTGCGCCTGGTCGTTCCGCACCTGTACGCCTGGAAGGGACCGAAGTGGGTCCGGGGCGTCGAGTACATGACGGCCGACCGGCGCGGATTCTGGGAGGAGCGCGGCTACCACAACATCGGTGACCCCTGGAGCGAACAGCGCTACTCCTACCAGGAGGAGCCCGGGGACGGCCCCGAACTCTGACCCGGCGGTCCCGGTGCGTGGCCCCGGTTGTCCCGGTACGTGACCCCGGTCCGTGGGGAGGTCCTCAGGGTGGTCCTCAGGCGGTGGCGGAGGCGCGCAGCTCCTTCAGCCGTGCCACGTCCGCGGCGTGTCCGGCCGTCCCGCCCGGTGTCTCGATGATCAGCGGGACCCCGTCGGTCGCCGGGTGCGAGAACAGCTCCCGGAAGGGCTCGGCACCGATGTGACCTGCGCCGATGTTCTCGTGACGGTCCTTGTGGGCGCCCACGACGTCCTTGGAGTCATTGGCGTGGATCAGTTTCAGCCGGCCCTCGCCGACCGTGTCCACCAGAAGATCGAGGGTCTGCCGCATGCCCGCCGGACCGGCCAGATCGTGTCCCGCCGCGTAGATGTGGCAGGTGTCGAGACAGACGCCCAGCTTGGGGTGGGAGTCCAGCGCCTCGAAGTACGGTCCGAAGTCCCAGGTCCGCGAGCAGAGCGAGGAGCCCTGGCCGGCGGTCGACTCCAGCAGCAGATCCGGATCGTCGTCATGGGTCAGCTCGTCCAGCAGCGGCCTCATATGCGTACGCACCTGGGCAAGGGCCTCGGCGCGGGGACGTCCGCCGGTCGCCGAACCGGTGTGCACCACGACTCCGAGCGCGCCGATCTCCCTGGCCCGGCGCAGCGAGTGGCGCAGTGACTCCACCGACTTCTCGACGGTGGCCTCGGTGTGCGAGCCGAAATTGATCAGATACGGGGCGTGGACGTACGCCGGGATCGACGCGGCCGCGCACGCGGAGCGGAACAGCTCGTCCTGCGCCGGATTCCCGCTGGGCGTCGCCCATCCGCGCGGATTGGCGACGAAGACCTGAACGGTCTCCGCGGCCAGCTCGCGCGCGTATTCGAGACCGACCTTGGCGAGGCCACCGGCCACCGGAACGTGACCGCCTACTGGGTTGCGCATGTGGATCTAGAGTCCCTTGGTCCTGATGGTGATCGTGGAGCCCTCGGCGGCCTTCTCGCCGCCGTCGACCGACTGGCTGTCGACGGTGTCGCTGAAGGAGAGGAACGGACGGTCGACCTCGACCTCGAAGCCCGCCTCCTCCAGTGTGCTCCTGGCCTCCTCGACGTCCTTGCCGGTGACGTCGGGGACGTCCAGCATCCGGGGGCCCTTGGAGACCGTGAGCTGGACCGTGTCACCCTCCGCCGCCTGAGCGCCCTCGCCCGGCGTCTGGTGGGCGATGTCGCCCGCGACCTCGGGGGAGTTGACCCGGTCGGGCAGCACCTCGGCCTTCAGCCCCTCCCCGTCCAGCTCGGCGGTGGCGTCCTCGACCGAGAGCCCCCGGACATCGGGCACGTCCACCGGGCTGCCCTTGCTGAGGACCAGCGCGACGGCCGAGTCGGGGTGGCGCTCGGTACCGGCCTCGGGATCCGTACGGATCACCTCGCCCCGCGCGACATCCTCGCTGAACTCCTTGGTCACCATCCCGGGGACCAGACCCGCCTTCGTCAGGGCGCGCCGGGCGTCACCGAGGCCGAGCCCCTCGGCGTCGGGCACCTTCACGATCTCCGGGCCGCGCGAGACGACCAGCTTCACCGAGCCGTTGCCCCGTATCCGTTCGCCGGACGCGGGGTCGCTGTCGATCACCGCGCCGCGGTCCACCGTGTCGCTGTACGCCTTCTCGACGCCCTTCAGATCCAGGCCGGCGTCCGAGAGCCGCTGTTCGGCGGTCTTCTGGGACTGGCCCAGGAGGGAGGGGACCCGGGTGAACTGTCCGGAGTTGATGTACCAGACGCCCGCGCCGACCCCCAGGACCAGCACCAGTGCGGTGAGCGCCGCGAACAGCACGCGGTGCGGGCCGCCGAACGGTCCCCGCCGCCGCGGCCGGTCCGGCCCCGGCGGCGCGGACGGCGGCATCTCCAGCCGGCTCGTGTGGTGGGCGGTGCCCTGGTCCACGGGCAGGGCCCGCGGGATCACGCTCGTACGGTCCTCGCCGGCGTCGTGGGCCGTGGTCAGCGCCTGCGGCGGCACGGCGTCCAGCTGTTCGTCGGTGAGCCCGGCACGGGCCTCCCGGGCCTCGGCGAGCAGCACGACCGCGTCGTGCGGGCGGACCTCGGCGTTACGGGCGGTCGCGCTCGCCACCAGGCTGTCCAGCGCGGCGGGGAGCCCGGGGACCACGGCCGACGGGGCCGGGACGTCCTCATGGAGATGCTGGTAGATGACCTGGGCCGCGGTGTCGCCGGTGTGCGGCTTGGCGCCGGTGAGCATCTCGTACAGCACGACACCGCAGGCGTACACATCGGCGCGGGTGTCGGCCGTGCCGTGCTCGATCTGCTCCGGGGCGAGATACGACACGGTGCCCAGGAGCGACCCGGTGGTGTCGGTGACGGTGCCCACGGCCCGTACGAGACCGAAGTCGGCGACCTTCACCCGGCCGTCGTCCCCGATCAGGACGTTCTCCGGCTTCATGTCGCGGTGCACGAAGCCCGCCCGGTGCGCGGCGCCGAGCGCGGCCAGGACCGGCTCCAGGATGTCCAGCGCGGCCCGTGGCTGCAGGGCTCCGCGCTCGCGCAGCACATCGCGCAGCGTGCACCCCGCGACGTACTCCATCGCGAGATAGACGTACGCGCCCTGGGCGCCCTGGTCGAAGACCGCGACGACATTGGGGTGCGCGAGCCGGGCCACCGACTTGGCCTCGCGGATGAAGCGCTCGACGAACGAGGCGTCGGTCGCGAGCGCCGGGTGCATCACCTTGAGGGCGAGCACCCGGTCGAGGCGGGTGTCCACGGCCCGGTAGACCGTGGCCATGCCGCCGACGGCGATGAGTGCCTCGACGCGATACCGGCCGTCGAGCAGCTGCCCGACGAGAGGGTCCTGGAGGGTCGTATCCACCCGATGAGTCTACGAGCCGCCACGGACAGGACGGACGGGCCGGGGCGGTCCCGGAGCGGTACTGCAGCCGATCCGTGACAGGGACAGGCTCATGGCGGGGGTGCGGTGGGGGACGTCAGAACGCCGGGCGTTCCGGGTCCAGCACCGCCCGGCCCGCCACCGGGGACGATGCCTCGGCGAAGTGGCGGCGCGGGATCCGGCCCGCCCGGTACGCCAGCCGTCCGCCGTCCACCGCGTGCCGCATCGCCGCCGCCATCAGCTCCGGCTCCTGCGCCCGGGTCACCGCGGAGGCCAGCATCACCGCGGCGCACCCCAGCTCCATCGCCTGCGCCGCGTCCGACGCCGTCCCCGCCCCGGCGTCCAGGATCACCGGCACCCCGGCCCGCTCGACGATCAGCTGGAAGTTGTGCGGATTGCGGATGCCCAGCCCGGAGCCGATGGGGGAGCCCAGCGGCATGATCGCCGCGCATCCCACGTCCTCCAGTTTCCGGGCCAGTACGGGGTCGTCGTTGGTGTAGGGCAGGACCGTGAACCCGTCGTCGACCAGGATCTCGGCCGCGTCCAGCAGCTCGACCGGGTCGGGCAGCAGCGTCCGCTCGTCGGCCACCACCTCCAGCTTGATCCAGTCGGTGCCCAGTGCCTCCCGGGCCAGCCGGGCGGTCAGGACGGCCTCGCCCGCGGTGAAGCAGCCCGCGGTGTTCGGCAGCACCCGGATGGCGAGCTTCTCCAGGACGGAGAGCACCGAGCCCCGCACGGTCGGGTCGAGCCGGCGCATCGCGACGGTGGTCATCTCGGTGCCGGAGGCGACCAGGGAGCGTTCCAGGACATCGAGGCTCGGAGCGCCGCCGGTGCCCATGATCAGCCGGGAGGTGAACGAGGCGGAGCCGAGGGCGAAGAGGTCGTCGGACATGGTCAGCCCCCCTGTACGGCGGTCAGGACCTCGACCCGGTCACCGTCGCCGAGCGCGGTGACGGACCACTGGCCGCGCGGGACGACGCTCTCGTTGACGGCGGCGGCGACCCCGGAGTGCACGGAGGTCAGGGTCGCGACGAGGGCGTCCAGCGCGGTACCGGCGGGGAGGACGCGGCGTTCCCCGTTCACGGAAACCGAGACGGAGGCCGGTCCGGAGGCCGGTCCGGAAGCAGGGTCGGAGACCGGACCGCCGGAGACCGGTCCGGAAGCCGGGCCGGAGACAAGTCCGCAGGCCGAATCGCCGGCCGGCGCGGGTGCGGTGACCGGATCGGGCGCGGAAGGGGGCACCGGGGCGGAATCGGGCCGGATCATGCGGGCTGCTCCTGGGGTACGGGGGCGGCGGCGGGTGCGAAACGGCCCGGCGCGAAGGGGCGGGCCACCTCGGGCAGTTCGCCGGAGGTCAGCACGTCCGCCATCGCGTCGCCGGTGACGGGGGTCAGCAGCACCCCGTTGCGGTGGTGGCCGGTGGCGAGCAGGAGGCCGGGCAGCGTGGTGGGGCCCAGCAGCGGGGCGTTGTCGGGGGAGGCCGGGCGCAGGCCCGCCCGGGTCTCGGTGAGGGGCAGTTCGGTGATGCCGGGCACCAGCTCGTGCGCGTCGCGCAGCAGCTCGTACACCCCGCCGGCCGTGACCGTGGTGTCCCAGCCCAGCTCCTCGCTGGTGGCGCCGACGACCAGTTCGCCGTTCTCGCGCGGGACGAGATAGAGATGGCTGCCGCGGACCACGGCGCGCACGGTCCGGCTGAGAAAGGGGGCGTACGCGGGTGGCACGGTCAGCCGCAGTACCTGGCCCTTGACCGGGCGGACCGGCGGCAGGGCCTCTTCGGGCACGCCCGCGAGCCGGCCGCTGAGACTGCCCGCGGCGAGCACGACCTGGTCGGCGGCGAGCTCCGTACCGTCGGCCAGCACGGCTCCGACGGCCCGGCCGCCCGTGACCGACAGCCGCTCGGCCCAGCCCCGGCGCAGGACCACCCCGGCCCGCTCGCAGGCGGTCAGGAGCGCCGAGGCGAGCCGCCGGGGGTCCACCTGGTGATCACCGTCGACGCGCAGCCCGCCGCGGACCCCGGGTGCCAGCATCGGTTCCAGGCGGCGGCACTCGCGTCCGCTGAGCCACTCGGACTCCAGCCCCGAACGCTGTTGCAGGGCGTGCAGTTCGCGCAGATGGGCGCGGTCGTCGGAGTCCAGCGCGACGGCGAGCGTGCCGCAGGCGCGGAAGCCGATGTCCTGTCCGCTCGCGGCGGACAGCTCGGCGGCGAACTCCGGATAGCGTGCGGCGGAGGCGACGTTGAGACCGAGCAGCAGCTGTTCGCCGTAGTGGAGTTCGGTGACGGCGGCCAGCATTCCGGCCGCGACCCGGGCGGCCCCGCCCCCCGGTTCGGGGTCGGCCACCGTCGTCCGCAGCCCGCGCTGCGCGGCCCGCCAGGCGGTCACCAGACCGATGATTCCGCCCCCGATGACGAGGACGTCGGATCCGTTGCCGTTCGTGGAAGAACGCATGGGCGTCCAGCCCCTCCCTTCGCCGGCATGACCCGGATCAGGTTCGTACGGTCGGAGGCCGTCCAGCCTCCCTCTCAGCCCGGTACGTCCGGGCTCCCGCGAGTGTTTTACCTCTGCCACCCTAAACCCAGTCGCCCACGGTCAGTAAGGGAGCAACCACCATGGCCCGTTCGCTCGACGGCCTCGTCCTCTCGCCGGTCGCCGACCAGGCCCCCGGCCAGGTCGGCACCCGTACCCGCTTCACGTACCACGAGCGGGACGGCCGGATCTGGGCCGAGTACGAGGGCGGTGACGTGGTGCGCGGCCATCTCGTCGGCACCCGGACCGCGGACACGCTCGATTTCCGGTACGTCCAGCTCAAGCAGGACGGAACGACCTCCTCCGGACACTGTGTGTCCACGGTCGGCGCCTGCCCGGACGGCCGGGTGCGGCTGGACGAGCGGTGGGAGTGGGAGTCCCAGGAGGGCAGCGGGACGAGCGTGGTGGAGGAGCTCATCCCCTGACGGTCCGTCAGGTGTTTATGGTGTACGGGTGAGCGAGCAGACGGAACAACAGTCAGCGCGGCAGTCGGCGCGCCGTGTCGTGATCGTCGGAGCGGGCATGGCGGGCGTGCAGACCGCCGTCGCCCTGCGCGAACGCGGTTTCACCGGACCGGTGGTCCTGATCGGCGCCGAACCGCACCAGCCCTACGACCGGCCACCGCTGTCCAAGGCCGTCCTGCTCGGCAAGGCCGAGGACTCCGCCTTCGACATCGACTTCGAGGCGCTGGACATCACCCTGCGCCTGGGCGTGGACGTGAGTGGCCTGCGCCCCGGCGCACATGAACTGGACACACCGGACGGTCCCGTTCCGTACGACGCCCTGGTCATCGCCACCGGTGCCGAACCCGTGCAGCTGCCCGGCTCCGAGGGCGTGCCCGGCGTGCATCTGCTGCGCACCCTCGACGACGCCGCCCGGCTGCGGCCCGTCCTGGAACGGCAGCACGACGTGGTGGTCGTCGGGGCGGGATGGATCGGCGCCGAGTTCGCCACCGCGGCCCGCACCGCGGGCTGCGCGGTCACCGTCGTCGAGGCCGCCGAACGTCCCCTCGCGGGCGCCCTGCCCGCCGAGGTCGCCGCCCCCATGGCCGACTGGTACGCCGAGAGCGGCGCCGAACTCCTCACCGGCGCCCGGGTCTCCCGCGTCGAACCGGGCGCCGTGGCCCTGGCGGACGGCCGGGTGCTCCCGGCCGGTGCGGTGGTCGTCGGGATCGGCGCCCGGCCCGCCACCGGCTGGCTGGCCGGCTCCGGCATCGCGCTCGGCCCGGACGGCTCGGTCACCGCCGACAGCGCGCTGCGCACCTCGCTGCCCGATGTGTACGCGGTCGGCGACTGCGCCTCCTTCCCGTCCGCCCGCTACGGCGCACGCCTGCTGGTCCACCACTGGGACAACGCCCTCCAGGGCCCCCGGACCGTCGCCGCGGACATCGCCGCACTCGACGGCGACGGCCCTCCCGGCGTGTACGACCCCGTGCCGTACTTCTGGTCCGAGCAGTTCGGCCGCTTCGTGCAGTACGCGGGCCACCACGCCCACGCCGACACCCTCCTGTGGCGCGGCGACCCGGCCGATCCCGCCTGGTCGGTGTGCTGGCTGCGCGACAACGCGCTCGTGGCGGTCCTCGCCGTCGGCCGTCCGCGGGACCTGGCGCAGGGGCGCAAGCTCATCGAATCGGGGGCGGCACTCGACCCGGCGCGGGTGGCGGACCCCTCCGTACCGCTGAAGTCGACGGCTCTGTGAGACGCGGCCCGACCCCCGTACGGTCGGGCCCGGCTTCCGGCTGTCGGTCCCAGATGGCACGCTTGTCCTCGTGACCGAGATTGACGCAAAGATCGATGCTCTAGTACCTGCCTGGCTCCACCTTCCCGACATCGCGGAACTGCTCGACATCCAGGTGACGCGGGTGCGGCAGCTGGTCAAGGAAGGCCAGCTCATCGCCGTACGACGCGGTGAGAACCGGACCCTCCAGGTGCCCGCCGCCTTCATCGACGGCGACAAGGTCGTCAAGGGCCTCGCGGGGACCCTGACGCTCCTGAGGGACGACGGCTTCTCCGACCAGGAGATGCTGGACTGGCTCTTCACTCCCGACCCGACCCTGCCGGGCACCCCCGCGCAGGCTCTGAGTGAGAATCGCGGTACGGAGGTGAAGCGCCGCGCCCAGGCGCTCGCCGTCTGACCGAGACAACCACATGCGGGGTACGGGCCGTCCCGCACGGCCCGTACGCCCGCCGTACCGACGGGGGAACTTCGCCATGCCCACGCCTCGCGAGCTGCTCTCCGACGCCCGGCTCTACCTGTGCACGGACGCCCGCAGGCGACAGGGTGACCTCCCCGCGTTCCTCGACGCCGTGCTCCCGGCCGGCGTGGACATCGTCCAGCTGCGGGACAAGGGCATGGAGGCGGCGGAGGAGCTGGAACACCTCGCGGTGTTCGCCGACGCCTGCAAGCGCCACGGCAAGCTCCTCGCCGTGAACGACCGCGCCGATGTCGCCCATGCCATCGGTGCGGACGTGCTGCACCTGGGCCAGGGCGACCTGCCGGTGCCCGCCGCTCGCGCGATCATCGGCGCCGACGTGGTGACCGGCCGCTCCACGCATGCCGAGTCCGAGGTCGACGCGGCCGTCGCCGAGGCGGGCGTGGACTACTTCTGCACCGGCCCCTGCTGGCCCACCCCCACCAAGCCCGGCCGGCACGCCCCGGGGCTCGGACTCGTGCGCTACGCCGCCTCGCTCGACCAGCCGCGCCCCTGGTTCGCCATCGGCGGGATCGACGAGGGCAATCTGGACGAGGTGCTGGACGCGGGTGCCCGCAGGGTCGTCGTCGTCCGCGCGATCACCGAGGCCACCGACCCGGCCGAGGCCGCCGCCGCACTCGCCCGAAGGGTGCGGGCACGCTCCGTCCGAGGGGCATGACCGAGGGATGTCCGAGGGGGCCTGCCCGCGTGATGGTCGCGAGGGCCCTGCCCGCGTGGTGTTCGCGAGGGGCATGACCACGTGATGTTCGAAGGGCGTGCGCGCACGATGTCCGAGGGGTGGACAACAATCAGGCCAATCCAGACAAAAAACGCCGGCCCGGTTGGGCGACCGCCGAGCCCTGGTTAACCTCACGGTATGGCCCTTGGCACACCTTCCACCAGGACAGACCGTGCACGCACCGTGCGTGACCTGCTCGCGACCGGCACGACCTCGTATTCCTTCGAATTCTGGGCGCCCAAGACCGAGAAGGGTGAGCGGAACCTCTGGAACGCGCTGCGCCGGGTCGAGGCGGTGCGCCCGAGCTTCGTCTCGGTGACGTACGGCGCCGGCGGCTCCACCCGCTCCGGGACGGTCAGGGCGACGCAGCAGATCGCCGCCGACTCCACGCTCACCCCGGTCGCCCACCTCACCGCGGTCAACCACTCCGTCGCGGAACTGCGCAACATGGTCGGGCAGTACGCCGACGCCGGAATCAGGAACATCCTCGCGGTGCGGGGCGACCCGCCCGGCGACCCGATGGGCGAGTGGGTCGAGCACACGCGGGGCGTGCGGTACGCCGCCGACCTCGTCCGGCTCATCAAGGAATCCGGCGACTTCTGTGTCGGCGTCGCCGCCTTTCCCGAAATGCACCCGCGGTCGACCGACTGGGAGACCGACATCGGGCATTTCGTGGACAAGTGCCGCGCCGGAGCCGATTATGCGATCACTCAGATGTTCTTCAATCCGGATGACTATCTCCGGATGCGTGACCGCGTGGTCGCGGCGGGTTGCGACACCCCGATCATTCCCGAGGTCATGCCCCTCACCAGCGTGAAACAGTTGGAAAGATTTGCGCAGCTCAGCAACGCGACCCTCCCCGCTTCGTTGAAAGAACGCATCCTCGCCGTCAAGGACGATCCAGCCGCTGTACGCTCCATTGGCATCGAGTTCGCAACGAAGTTCTGCGCGAAGCTGCTGTCCGAAGGTGTGCCCGGACTTCACTTCATCACGCTCAACAACTCGACGGCAACGCTCGAAATCTACGAGAATCTCGGACTGCACAAGCAGTCGTGACCGGCCGTACCCGCCACCAACCGGGGCGGTGGCCGTAGG
Source organism: Streptomyces sp. TSRI0281 (assembly GCF_001905125.1). Classification (GTDB taxonomy): domain Bacteria; phylum Actinomycetota; class Actinomycetes; order Streptomycetales; family Streptomycetaceae; genus Streptomyces. Next base: position 470,138 of record NZ_LWLE01000033.1, read on the forward strand.
AGGGGGCGGGCGTGGGCTGGACGGTCCTCTACATCGCATTCGGCTTTGTGGCGTTGTGGCTGCTGGGCGAGGTGCTGCTGCAGTACAAGGCACGGTTGCGCTGGCGGCTGCTCGCCTTCGGCGGGTTCCTCACCGTGGTCATCGGTGTGCTGATCGCCTCCGTGCCGGTCATCGTGGTCGGGGCGATCGCCTTCGCCACCGGCCAGACGTATGTGACGCTCTCCTTCCGGCGGGGCTTCTCGACCGGCTGGGCCATCGGGGGCAGCCCCGGTGAGAGCCGCCGTCGCCGTGGCGGCGGCGAGCGGGCGGCCACCAAGGACCCCACGCTGCAGGTCTCGGACCTGGAGTACGAGCAGCCCCTCGGGGAGACCGCGGCCATGCCCGCCGCATCCGTCTACGAGCCGCAGCCGCTGCCCGACGACACCGGGCAGTACGGCGTCTACCACGACAACGCGTACGCCGGGAACGGCCGGCAGGGCGACGGCCCCGGCCCCGGTTCCGGCCACCCGGAGCAGCACGGGGCGGAACCGCAGCCGCAGTACGGCGCGTACCCCCCCTACGGCGACTACGACCGGCCCGCCGCCCAGGACACCTACGCCGGGCAGTACGACTACGGCACGGGCCAGCAGCAGAGCTACGCGGCCTACTCCGACCCGTACATCGGCACCGGCCCCGCGGGCGGGGCCGCGCCCTACACCTCGTACGACGGCTACGGCAACGGCAACGGCTACGACAGCTTCGGGGGGCAGCAGCAGTACGCCGACCCCTACCCGCAGCAGTACGACAACCCGGAGACCCCGCCCGGGGGCGTCTGGGTCCCGCAGCAGCGCGATGCCGAGCAGTTCCCGCCGATGCCGCCGGAACAGCCCGTGCGGCCCGCCCCGTACGGCAACGACACCGGCCAGAACGAGCCCTACCGCTACTGAGCACGGCTGTCCGTACGGCGGCCGGGGCGCGCGCAGACGCCTCCGGCCGCCGATCCTTTCGTTCAGCCGTTCAGCGGGAGCCGCGGAAGTCGTCGCCCTCCACGATGAGTCCGGCGACGAGCGTCCCCGACATCCCGGCGTGCGCCAGCCCGCCGCCCGGATGCGACCAGCCGCCCGCCAGATACAGTCCCGGCAGCCGGGTGCGGTTCGCCGGACGCAGATACGCGCCCCCGGCCCCGGCCAGCGCGGGCGCGGGCACCGCCCCTCCCTCGGCTCCCGTCTCGGCGGCGGTCTCGGCGGGCGTACGCACCTCCCGGTGCAGGATCCGCTCCCGCAGACCGGGAACGGCCTTCGCGGCCGACGAGATCAGTGTGTCGGCATACCGCTCGCGCAGCGCCGCGTCCGTCCAGTCGACCGGGCCCTGCGGCGCCACCGTCGCCATCAGCGTCACCGCCTCGTGCGCCTCGTCCGGGCGGGTCGAGGGATCGTCGGGACGCAGCACCGTGACCGTGGGCCGTTCGGCGATCCGGCCCCGGAACACCGCGTCGAGCTCCGCCGCCCCGTCCGCCGCGTGCACCACGGTCCGGTGCACGGCATCGGCCTCCCGGGCGCCGCGCAGCGACAGCAGCACCACGAACCGGCCCGGCACGTCCCCGCCCCCGGGACGTGACCGCACCGCCACGTCCCCGTCCCCCCACAGCTCCTGACCCGGCACCAGACCGGGGCGCGGCTGGGCGCCGAGCACCACCCGGTCGGCCTCCGCCGCCTCGCCGCCCGCCAGCTCCACGCCCGCCGCGCGGCCGTCCTTCTCGACCACCCGGACCACCTCGGCGCCGAAGACGAACTCCACCCGTCGTGCCAGGCACCGCTCGTACACCGCGCGGGCCAGCTCCCGCATCCCTCCGGTGATGTACCAGCTGCCGAAGGTCTCCTCCATGTACGGCAACAGGGCGGCCGCCGCCGGGGCGTGGCGCGGATCGAGGCCGTACGACAGGGCGTACCCGTCGAGCAGGGCGGCCAGCCGGGGGTCCGCCAGCTCCCAGGCGCCGACCTCCGCCACCGTGCCCGCCTGCCGGGCACCGCGCAGCAGCCGGCGCTGCCGGACCGAGGGGTAGGGGTCGCGGGCGAGCGCCTGCGGGTCAGGGCCCAGCGGCTCCTCCAGCAACGGCCGCCGCGACCGGTCCCAGGCATCGCGGGCCCGGTCCAGGAAGCCGCTCCAACGGGCTCCCGAGCCGGGTCCGAGCGCTCCGTCCAGGGCGGCGGCCACCTTGGAGCGCGAGGCGTTGGGCAGGGACACCGCGGTGCCGTCCGCGAAGAGATGGCGGCTCGCCGGATCGACCTGGGACAGCGTGACGCTCTGCTCCAGGGACTCCTTGCCGGTCTTCACGAACAAGTCGCGCTGGACCGCGGGGAGATGAAGCAGCGTCGGCCCGGTGTCGAAGGCGAAGCCCTCATGGGCATACCGGCCGACCGAGCCGCCGTACGTCGCCGAGCGCTCGTACACCGTCACCCGGTGGCCTGCCACGGCGAGCCGGGCGGCCGCCGCCATGGCGCCCGTCCCGGCGCCGATCACCGCAATTCGTGCCATGCCGTTGACTTTATCGACCGCCACCGACAACTCATCCGGGAGGCCGGTGCCCACCCGCCCCGGCCAGGCGTTTCTCCTCGCGGCGCTGGGCCCTGCGGCGCAGGAACCGGCGGATCCGCGCGGCCAGGAAGACCAGTATCAGCAGTCCGAGCAGCAGCAGGACGGCGGCGATGACGGCGGCCGCCAGCGGATGGAATATGGCGAACGTGATGACCGCGGCGACACCGAGGTCCTCGGCCGTGCTCACCCCGATGTTGCTGAACGGTTCGGGCGAGGTGTTGACCGCCATCCTGGTGCCCGCCTTCACCAGGTGGCTCAGCAGCGCCGTGGAACCGCCGACCGCCCCGGCCACGAGCTCCGGCAGCGAACCGCTCTCGCCGGCCAGCAGCGCCGCCACGACCGCTCCGGAGAGCGGCCGGATCACGGTGTGCGCCGTGTCCCAGACCGAGTCGACGTACGGGATCTTGTCGGCCACCGCCTCGCACAGGAACAGGACGGCGGCGACGACGAGGACATCGGTGCGCTGCAACGACGCCGGCACCTCGTCGCTCACGCCGGTCGCGCCGAAGATGCCGAGGAGCAGGACCACCGCGTAGGCGTTGATCCCGCTCGCCCAGCCACTCGTGAACACCAGGGGGAGTACGGACACGGACGCGATCGTAGCCAGAGCGGGCCCGGCAGGGGTGGGCCCGGGTGCGCAGCTCTGAGTATCCGTACCTAGTGAGCGAGATGAGTAGCAGCGCGGATAGGCCCCCACCTGCGCGGACGGCAGAGTGGTGACCACGGAAGGGGCGCGGCGCCAGGACCGCCGACACGGGGCGGCGGAACGGCGCGGCACCCCTGACGGAGCGGGGGTGCGCGACGGAGAGCCCGGGGGACCACGGGGGAGATCGGGGTCACGGGGGAACGGTTCTCCGGCAGCACGGAAGACGCCGGTCCGGCGGAGTTCGAGACGATCGCACTCCGCCGGACCGGCGTCTTCGTGTGCGCTGCGGCTGCCAGGAACGCACGGCTCCGCCCAGCGCCCGCCATGTTGCCGCCGTATGCGTACGGTCCCGGTCAGCGCCTGCCACATCGCCGCGGGATGCGTACGGCCCGGTCAGCGCCCGCTGACCCGCCCGTGCAGCAGCAGGGACAGCGCCGAGTGCACCTCGTCGATCGACCGTTCCGGCTGGAACGCCTGCCAGTCGAGAGCCGCCACCAGCACCATCCCGACGAGCGCGGCGGCCGTCAGCGGAATGTCGATCTCCTCGCTCAGCTCACCGCTCTTCACGGCGCCCCGCAGCACGTCCTCGACCACGGCCACCGCCTCCTGCCGCACCACCAGCAACGTGGCCTGCCAGGCACGGTTGGTGCGCCAGAGCTCGGCGACGTACAGCTGGGTGAAGGCCGGGTAGCGGTCGATGAAGGCCAGACCGGCCCTGATCATCGCGTCCAGCGCCTCCACCTTGCTGCCGCCGCGTTCCTCGGTCTCCTCGGCGGCGGACCGCAGCGAGGCCGTGAGCAGCCCGACGCCGTGGCGCAGCAGCTCCTCGAAGAGTTCGGTCTTGCTCTTGAAGTTGTAGTAGACCGTGCCCTTGGCGACCCCGGCGCGCTCGGCGATCTCGTCCACGGTGGTCGCGGAGAAGCCCTTCTCCGCGATGAGGGTCACCGCCGCCTCGTAGAGCTTCTGCCGGGTGGCCTGGCGGCGCGTGGTGCTACTGCTTTCCATACGGTCGATTCTCACAGGTCCCGGCGCGCTCACAGGCTCAGCTCCGGATGCAGCCGGTCCAGGGTCCACACCTGCTTGCGTCGCGCGGAGAGGGCGGTCAGGGCCAGCGCGCCCGCGGTGAAGGCCAGCAGGACCGCGCAGCCCTGCCACACCGGGCCGAGCCCGCCGCCGGTGATCAGCCTGCGCAGTGCGTCGACGACGTAGCTCATCGGCAGGTACGGGTGGATCGCACCGAAGAAACCGGGGCTGGTCTCGACGGGGTACGTCCCGCCCGCCGAGGTGAGCTGGAGCATCAGCACCGCCAGGACGAGGATCCGCCCCGCCGCGCCGAAGCGGGCGTTCAGCCACTGCACGATCGCGGCGAAGCAGCAGGTCACCAGGGCCAGGAAGCCGATCGTCCCGGCCGCGTGCGCCATCTGGAGGCCGAGGCCCCAGTGCAGGACGGACATCAGCGCGGCGACCTGGAGCACGCCGATCGCGGCGACCGGAAGCCAGCCGGCGAAGGCGATCCGCCAGGCGGAGGCTCCGGCGGCGAGCGCCCGTCGGTTGAGCGGCTGGATCAGCATGTACGCCACCATCGCGCCGACCCAGAGGGAGAGCGGGATGAAGTACGGGGCGAACCCGGTGCCGTAGTTCGGGGCCGCGTGCAGCGACTTGGAGGCCAGCTGCACGGGGTCGGCCATGACGCCCGTACGCGCGTCGCGGTCCTTCTTGTCGTAGTCCGGGATCTTGCCGACGCCGTCGTTCAGCCCCTGGGCCAGCGTCGCCGACCCGTCGCCGAGGCGGAACAGCCCGCCGTCCAGGTTGTCCGCGCCCGTCTTGAGCTTGCCGACACCGGTGTCCAGATCGGCGGATCCGGACTTGGCCGTGCCCAGTCCGGTGTGCAGCGCGTCGGCGCCCGTGGCGACCTTGTGGGCACCGGTGTTGAGCGCGTTGATCTTCGCGACGGCGGACTCCAGGTCCGTGTCCAGGGTCGGTGAGCGCTTCGCGAGCGCGTCGGCCTGCTCCTGAAGGGTGGCCAGCTGTCCGCGCAGCTTCTTGAGGTCCCCGTTCTGATGGGTGACCAGTGCGTTCACGTCGTCGGCGACCTTCGCGACATCGGCCGCCGCGGTCCTGGCCCGCTTCAGCGGCGGGCAGACCGTGGGGTCGTCGGGGAGCGGCTGCTCCTCGCACCGGGTGCGGTAGACCTCGGCGAGGTCGTCGGAGGCCGTGTGGGCGGCGCCGGCCGCGGTGGGGGCGGCCTCCACGAGCAGGTCGAGGTTGTCCCGTACGGTCTGCGAGGAGTCGGCGACCAGCCGGGCCGTGTCGCCGATCGCCTTTCCGTTGTCCTTCAGGAACGGGCGGACGTCGCCGGCGATGCCGTTGACCTTGTCGGCGAGTGCCTGGGTGCCGACGGCGACCTGCCGGGAGCCCGCTTCGAGGTCGCTCGCGCCCTGGTTGAGCGTGACGATCCCGTCGGACAGCCGCTTGCTGCCCGCCTTGGAGTCCTTGAGGCCGTCCGCGAGGTCCTTGGAGCCCTTCTTGGCCTTGGAGATGCCGCCCTTGAGGTCGTCGGCACCCTTGGCGGCCTTCTCGGTCTGACCGTGGAGGTCGGAGAAGTTGATGAAGATCCGGTCCAGGAAGCCCCGTGAGGCGTTCGTGGAGGCGGCGGTGCGCACCTCGGAGAACACCGAGCGGGAGATCTGCCCGACGATGTAGTTGTTGGCGTCGTTCGTCCGCACCTGAAGGGCGCCCGTCTCGGGGGAGTCCCCGCTGCTCGACGCGATCCTGCTGCTGAAGTCGGACGGCATGGTCAGCGAGAGGTAGTACGTCCCGTCCTCGACGCCCTTGTGGGCCTCGGCGGAGCTGACCTCGTGCCACTGGAAGATCTCGGAGTCCCGCAGCTTGCCGGTGATCTCGTCACCCGCCGCGATGCGCTTGCCCGCGGCACTCGCCCCCTTGTCGTTGTTGACCAGGGCGACGGGCAGCTTGTCGAGGCGGCCGTACGGATCCCAGAACGAGCAGAGGTACAGGGCTCCGTACAGCAGAGGCAGCAGCAGAAGGGCCACCAGCGCGGCCGCCGGCAGCTTCCCCCTGCCGAACCGCTTGAGTTCAAGCGCGGCCAGTTTCGGCGAACGCATCGGCCGTCCTCTCCTCGGTGGTGGTGCCGGTGCGCACGACGAGCGCGTCCTCGGGGGCCTCGCTGCACACGGCGAGCACCGTCGTCCCGCCGGCGGCGATCGAACGCAGCAGTTCCCATGCCTCGGCGCGTTCGGCGTCGGACAGCTTGAGATCGGTGTCGTCGACGGCGAGCAGCCGGGGTCGGCCGATGAGTGCCAGGGCGACGGACAGCCGCAGTGCTTCGAGCCGCTCCAGATCCCGTACGGAGGTCCGCTCGGCCTTGGGCAGGGCGGCGGGATCGAGTCCGGCGGCGTCCAGCGCCTCGTCGATCCGGGCCCGTGCCGCGGCGGCGCGCTCGGCGCGCGGGCGGAGCAGGGCGCGCAGTGAACCGCCGTAGCGCCGCTGGAGCAGGGCCCGCTCCCACAGGTGTTCGGCGACGGTGAAGGCGGGGTCGAGCTCGCTGACCCCGGGGACCGGCCCCAGAGCGCTGATCCTGCGGACGGCGGCCCCCTTGGAAGGCAGGCTCAGGCCACCGGTCTCCGCGTGGCCCTCGGAGGGGCGCATCCGGCCGGTGAGCGCGAGCAGCAGGCAGGTGCGGCCCGATCCGGACGGTCCCTCGATCGCGACGAGCGCTCCGGGGGCGGCGGTGATGTCCACCCCCCGGAAGGCCCAGCCGCGCGGTCCCTTGAGTCCGAAGTCCTCGGCGTCGACAGCTGCGCCGTGCGGGCTGTCCACAGGCCCTCCCCTGATCCTCTGATGTTCGGACGATTCTCTTTGAACTGACCGGTCAGTGCAAAAAGTTAGCCCGAACCTGCGCTCGAACGCAAAAGTGGGCTGTCCGGCGGGCTGTGCGCGGGCGCGCCCGACGCCCGCGCACATGAGCCGGTGACTTTCTTCTTCGGTGCGGGCTTCGGTGCGGGCTTCGGTGAGAACGCCCAGGTCGGAGGTGGGTTCGACGGAATTGTCAGTGGGGACCGTCACGATAGATACATACGGCCACGGAGCCGTCACACGACGACAGCAGGAGGTTCGTCATGGCCAGCTCGTCCGCAGCCGCCGCCCCGCGGCGCCGCGCAGTCAGCCCTGCCCCCTCACTGACCGGTCCGGCAGGCGATGTCCACCCTGTACTGCGCCGCACCACGGCGCCGCCGGCCGCTCTCGATCTGCTCGCCAAGGCCCGTGCCGGCCTCGACGAGGCCGCCGTTCTCGACGTGCCGAACGAGCGGTATGCCACCGCCCACCTCGCCGCGCTGCGCACGGCTGCCGCCGTGCTCGCCGCCCGAGGCCGCCCCGAAACGAACAAGCGCCGCCGGGAGCGCATTCGCAGCGCATGGGAAGTCCTCCCGGAGATAGCCCCCGAACTCACGGAGTGGAGCGCGCTGTTCGCCTCCGGAGCCCTCCGCCGGGCACGGGCGGAGGCCGGCATGCCGGGCGCGGCCAGCAACCGTGACGCCGATGATCTGCTGCGTGACGCGGCGATGTTCCTGCGTCTGGTCGAACGCCTGCTGGTGCTCCAGCCGGTGCTCCCGCAGCCCAGGAAGGAGCGGCCCGACGTGAGGTGACCGGGACGGCGGTGCGAGGCAATAGGGTGGAGAGCACCTGTAGTCACCTGCACTGTTCACGCACCGCCGTCAGCGGCGGCACCGTGCCGAGGAGTCATCTGTCGTGTCGGACCAGCTGCGCCCCCGCGCCTCCCTCCGTACCGCCGTGGTCTGGGAGGTCCTCAAGGACGCTCTCGACCGTCAGGTCAAGGCGACCGGCAGGGACGCCCTGGACGTCCTGGACACCGGCGGCGGCACCGGGAACTTCGCGGTGCCCGTCGCCCGGCTCGGCCACCGGGTCACGGTCGTCGACCCCAGCCCCAACGCGCTCTTCGCGCTGGAGCGCCGCGCCGCCGAGGCCGGGGTCGTCGATCGTGTCCGGGGAGTCCAGGGCGACATCCTCGGACTGTTCGACGTGGTCGAGCGCGGCGGCTTCGACGCGGTGCTCTGCCACGGTGTCCTGGAGTACGTGGACGAGCCCGCCGAGGGCGTACGGAACGCGGTCGACGCGCTCCGTCCGTCCGGCGCGCTCAGCCTGCTGGCCGCCGGGCTCGGCGGGGCCGTCCTGGCCAGGGCGCTCGCCGGGCACTTCACCGAGGCCCGGCAGGCGCTCGGCGACCCGGCCGGCCGCTGGGGCGAGGGCGACCCGGTGCCCCGCCGGTTCACCGCCGAGCAGCTCTCCGACCTGGTCTCCGGGGCGGGCCTGGAGGTCGGGGCCGTCCACGGCGTACGGGTCTTCGCCGACCTCGTGCCGGGCGTCCTGGTGGACACCGAACCGGGAGCCATGGACGCGCTCCTCAAGCTGGAGGCAGCGGTGGCCGAGCTGCCGGCCTTCCACTCGGTCGCGACCCAGCTGCACGTTCTGGGCGAGAAGCGCGCCTGAGGGGTGGCGCGGTCGCGGCCGAGGCATGGCCGCGGAGCGACCGGAGCGTGGCTGATCAGCAACGCAGCGGCAGACGGAGTACCGCCCAGGACCCCCGTACGGCGCTCCGGCCCCGTATGATCGGGTGACACCATCCGGCATGACGGATCGGCTGTCGGGGAATCTACGCCTCAGCAGCCGAGCCGACATGGCGGTCCGGAGTGGCTAAACGCTAGAGGGCGGGTTTCACGGGGACGAATCCCTGCCTATCCTGGAAGGGCCGCATACCGGTCGCCCCCGCGGCCGACGACGAGGAGGACTCCGTGCCGCTCTCGGAGCACGAGCAGCGAATGCTCGAGCAGATGGAGCGAGCGCTGTACGCCGAAGATCCCAAGTTCGCTACAGCGCTTGAGGGAAGCGGGCTGCGCAGGTACACCCGACGACGGGTCTACCAGGCGGTCGCTGGCTTTCTGGTGGGTATCGCGCTCCTCATGGCCGGAATGGTCGCACAGCAGATCTGGGTCAGCGTGGTGGGGTTCCTCGTCATGCTGGGCTGTGCCGTGCTCGCGGTCACCGGGTGGCGCAAAGCGCCCAAACCCGGCGAACAACAGCCGGAGGCCGCAGGGAGCGGGGGCAGCGGCACCCGCCGACAGCCCCGGCAGCGCCGGTCGATGATGAACCGCATCGAGCAACGGTGGCAGCGCCGCCGCGACGAACAGGGCCAATAGACACTCCCGATTCCCGGAAGTCGTTCCGGAATCGGGCTGAGAACTTAACGCTGGACACTGATGGGTGAGGGGCGGCCGCATTTCTGCGGCCGCCCCTCACCCATCCCCGCTGTCCGGCACCCGGCGCCGCTCGGTGATCAGTGCTCGCCGGAGTGCGGGTGGTCGCGTGTACGGCGGGCGGGGCCGGGGCCCTGGGCGAGGCGCGCGTGGCGGGCATGGCGGGAGTGGCGGTGAGCGTGGCGATGGGCCGGGTCCGCCCGCGAGGGGTGGGCCCGGCCCATCACTGGAGACCACGGATCAGCCGTGCCGGCGCGACGGCCTCTGCGGTCGGCGGGTCCAGCGGCCACGCCCCGGACGGTTCGCCCAGCGGCGGGCGAGCTCCGCACGGCGCTCCGTGAGAGCCCACACCACCCGGACGGCCGAGCGGGGCGCGAGCGTCGCGCGGAGCCGTGCGGCGCGGCCCACGGAGGCCCGCAGAGCCGCCCGTACTGTGAGGGCGTCCTCGGTGAGACCGGAGGCCGGCCGGGGCTGCGGCGCGTAGAGCACCTGCTCCACGGCCCCCGCGACCCGGTGAACCGCGGCAGCCGCGGTGGAGTCGAGCCGTCCCAGCCGCACCACGCGCGCCGCGGCCTTGCGCGGGGTCAGTGACTCGTCCGGCACAATGCCGTGGTCCCATGCCGCATCGGTGATCTCCCGCCAGGCCGCCAGGACTCTGGCCCTGGCATCCGCGGGCGTACGCCCTCCGGACGAGCTCAGCCGCCGGGTCCGGGCACGGACCCGCCAGAGCAGCGGCAGCAGAGGCAGCATCAGCACCAGCAACGCGCCGAGAACGATCAGGGTCACCGTGCCGGCGGGGGTCCCCGGCCCGGTGGGGCCCACCGAGCCCGGCGCCGCAGAGGCACCGCACTCACCCTGGCGGCGCATCTGTGCCGGGCAGCTCTCCGAGGCGGACGGCGCGGCGCTCGGCGCGGCGGAGGCGCTCGTGGACGGCTGCACCGGGTTGGCCGCGTCGCCCGAGGGGGCGTCGGGCCGGGTGTACGCGGGGGTGGTGCCCCGCGTCGGTGTCGGCTCGAACCGGGTCCAGCCCACGCCCTCGAAGTACAGCTCGGGCCAGGCGTGCGCGTCCCGCAGCCCGACCGAGGACGCCCCGTTCGACTGGACGGTGCCCGGTGTGAAGCCCACCGCGACCCGGGCCGGGATGCCCAGCGTCCGGGCCATCGCGGCCATCGTGAACGAGAAGTGGACGCAGAAGCCCTGCTTGTCCTTGAGGAACCGGCCGATCGCCGCCGATCCGGTCCCCGAGGTGACCGTGGTGTCGTAGATGAAGCCGCCCGAGGAGGAGAACCAGTCCTGCAGTTTCACGGCCCGTTCGTAGTCGTTGGCCGAGCCCTGCGTGATCTTCCCGGCCGTCTCGGCCACCACGTCCGGCAGCGAGCCGGGCAGCCGGGTGTACTCCCGTGCCAGCGCCTCCGGCGGCGGGCCCGCCGCCGCGAGCTGTGCCGCGGTCGGTTCGACCACCAGGCTGCCGACCTCGTACCGCGCGCCACGCGTCGTCTGGCCGTCGTCGCCGACGAGGGTGCGGCCCTCGGGCTCGTACCGCCAGCGCCCGCCGGCCTTGACCTCGGTCACGGGGTAGGGGAGCGGCAGATAGGTCTGCTGGTACGAACGCGACGCCGCGATGTTCGTCCTGATCTCGGTCACGGCGACGTCCGGGCTCAGCCCGGTGGGATCGGGGAGGCGCTCGGGCACATCCTTGAGCCGACGGGTCGAGGACCGCCACTCGCTTCCGTTGAACTGGTCCAGGGCCAGGATCCGCAGATAGAGGTCCTGAGGGTTCCCGGAGTTGGTGCGATACGTCATCACCTCCCGGTTCTCCGGCTGATTGAGGTTGTTCTGCAGCGAGACCAGCGGATTCACCGCGGAGATGGTGCCGCCGCCGCTGCCCTTGCCGTTCCCGTTGCCCGTACCGCCCAGCAGACCGCCGTCGAGAGCGGGCAGGGCCGCGGGGACGACCAGGGCGATACCCAGTGCCATGGCGCCGATGCGCCGCCCGGTGCGGACCGGGGCCGTCGCCCCGCTGCCGGAACCGACGAGCCCGGCCAGACCGTCCGAGGACCGGGCGACGCCGCCGAAGACCCGCCCCCACTGGGACAGCCGGTCGCGGCCCTCGGCCAGCAGGAGCAGCAGATAGCCGCAGGCGGCGAGCAGGAACCACAGCCAGCCCGCTCCGCCGTCGGCCAGCCCGGCGGCGACCGAGTACAGCGCGAGCAGCGGCAGCCCGGCCGGTGCCGCGCTGCGGAAGGTCACCGCGAGGGCGTCCACCGCGAGCCCGATCAGCAGCACACCGCCGATCAGCAGCAGCCGGATGCCGTCCGTCGCCGGTGCTGGAATGGAGTACGTACCGACATCGTCGGCGCCCGCCGCGAGCAGTGCCCCGAGCCGCTCGACCGCCTCCGGTCCGGGCAGGACACCGAAGAGTGCGTGGTCCCTGGCGAACACCACGGTCAGCACCAACAGCGTGACCAGCGCCTGAGCGGCCACGGTCAGCGACCTGGCCGGCGTCACCCGGCGGACGAGCGCGCCCGCCCCGCCCTGGATCGCGAGCAGGACCACTGCCTGCAACAGCCACCCCGCCGACTCCACCAGTGGCAGCAGAGCGCCCGCCGCCATCAGCGTCGCCGCGAAGGCGCACAGCGCCAGCCGGGTCCGCCCGCTCATGACCATCCCCCCGAAAAACCTGTCGAACCGCCGCTCCCGGCGCTCTGGGCGCCGTCGGGCAGCTGACCCGCCTGCTGCCACAGCCGGGCGAGTTCCGCCCCGGCGGGCACCGGCACCGCGATCCAGCCCGCCTCGCGCAGCAGCCGCAGCCGCTTGTCGGCGGCGCCCGCGCCCCGCTCGTCCCCGCCGTGCACCCAGTCCCCGCTGTCCAGGACGAAGGCGACGGCCGCGCCGCTGCGCTGCCGCATCCGGGCCGCCACCGCCGTCTGCTCCTCGTCGAGATCGCCGAAGAAGGCGATCAGCAGTCCTTCGTCACCGCCGCGCAGCACGTCGTAGGCACGCGACAGGCCACCGCCGTCGGACTGGTCGACGACCGCGAGGGTGTCCAGCATCAGGCCGGCCGAGTCCGCGGACGCCTGGGTCGAACCGGCGAACCCGTCGGAGCCTTCACCCGGCACCGAATCCCCGTTGTCCGTCAGCAGCCGTACCGCGAAGCCGCGCTCCAGCATGTGCACCAGCGCGGACGCCGCGCCCGACACCGCCCACTCGAAGGCCGAGTCGGGCCCGGCCCCCTGATAGCCGATCTGCCGGGTGTCCAGCAGCACCGTGCACCGGGCCCGCCGCGGCTGTTCCTCGCGCCGCACCATCAGCTCGCCGTAGCGCGCCGTGGAACGCCAGTGCACCCGGCGCAGATCGTCGCCGTGCCGGTAGCCGCGCGGGATGACATCGTCCTCACCGGCCAGGGCCAGCGAGCGCTGCCGTCCGTCGCCGTACCCCGACGCCTCGCCCGCGAGCCGCAGCGTGGGCAGGGGTTCGGTACGCGGGATCACGATCAGGGTGTCGTACGCACTGAACGAGCGGGTCAGCTCGCACATGCCGAAGGGGTCGCTGAGCCGCAGTTGCAGCGGGCCCAGCGGGTAGCGCCCGCGCAGGTCGGACCTGACCTTGTAGGACACCTCGCGCCGGCCGCCCGCCTCCACCCGGTCCAGTACGAAACGGGGGCGCGGCCCCAGCACGTACGGCACCCGGTCCTGGAGCATCAGGAGCCCGGTGGGCAGCCCGGACACGTTGTCCATCCGCAGATGCACCCGCGCCTCGGAACCGGCGGGCACCCGCGACGGCGACAGCCGCCGGCTGCCCGCGACCCGGTAGCGGGTGCGGTAGAGGACCGTCACACACAGCAGCGGCAGTACGGCGAGCAGCAGCCCGACCCGCAGCAGGTCGCCCTGGCCGAGCACATAGGCGCAGACCGCGGCGGCCACACCGGCGGCGAGGAAGGACCGTCCCCGGGTGGTCAGCCCGCCCAGGGCCGCCCGCAGACCGCCCTTGTCGTCGCCGTCCTCCACGGCACCGGGCTCCCCGGCCGCCATCACAGCCGCCGTGCGCCGGGCTGCTGCTGGCCGTACGCCGGGCGGCCCGGCAGGTGCTGGGACCGCACGTCGGCCGCGGTGCCACCGGCCGAGGTCGGCACGGGTGTGCGCTGAAGGATCTCCAGCACCACCTGTTCGGCCGTGCGGCGGTTCAGCTGGGCCTGCGCGGTGGGCAGCAGGCGGTGCGCGAGGACCGCTGTCGCGAGCGCCTGCACATCGTCCGGCAGCGCGTAGTCGCGCCCGCTGAGGGCGGCGGAGGCCTTCGAGGCGCGCAGCAGATGCAGGGTCGCGCGCGGCGAGGCCCCGAGTCTGAGATCCGGGTGGTTACGGGTGGCCCCGACCAGCTCCACCGCGTACCTGCGGACGGAATCGGCGACATGGACCGTGCGCACCGCGTCGATCAGCTTCACGATGTCGTGGGCGTGCGCCACCGGCTGGAGGTCGTCCAGCGGCGAGACGCCGCCGTGCACGTCGAGCATCTGCAGCTCGGCCTCCGGGCTGGGGTAACCGATCGAGACCCGGGCCATGAAGCGGTCGCGCTGGGCCTCGGGCAGCGGGTAGGTGCCCTCCATCTCCACGGGGTTCTGGGTGGCCACCACCATGAACGGGTCGGGCAGCTCGTACGTCTGTCCGTCGATGGTGACCTGGCGCTCCTCCATCGACTCCAGCAGCGCGGACTGGGTCTTCGGCGAGGCGCGGTTGATCTCGTCGCCGATCACGATCTGGGCGAAGATGGCGCCCGGTTTGAACTCGAAGTCCCGCCGCTGCTGATCGAAGATGGACACACCGGTGATGTCCGAAGGCAGGAGATCCGGTGTGAACTGAATGCGCCGCACCGAGCAGTCGATGGACCGCGCCAGCGCCTTGGCCAGCATGGTCTTGCCGACCCCGGGGACATCCTCGATGAGGAGATGTCCTTCCGCGAGCAGCACGGTCAGCGAAAGCCGTACGACCTCAGGCTTGCCTTCGATCACACCTTCCACCGACCGGCGCACCCGCTCCGCTGTGGTGGTCAGATCTGTGAGGCTCGCTCGATCGTCATAGGTCGTCACCCGGCCCTCCTCGGCCCTTTGTGCATGGGCCGGCGCGCGCTTCCGCCCCGGCCCACCCCGAAATTCGGACACCGCGCCGGAGGACCCGGGGAGATGTCACCCCCGCATTCTTGTTGCCGTTACCGCTTCGTGTCACTCGCCTGTGGATAAGTGGGTGCGATATGTCGGCTGTTGCCGGGGTTTCGGTGTCCTGATGCCGCCGGAGGAGGGGTGGGGCGGGTCAGGAAGCGGGAAGGATCTCGCGCAGCAGGCCGGTGGTGACGTCGAAGACGAAGCCGCGGATGTCGTCGGTGTGCAGGAGGAACGGCGACGTGCGTACGCGCTGCATCGACTGGCGTACGTCCTGGTCGGCGTCCGAGTAGGCCTCCACCGCCCAGACCGGCCGCTGGCCGACCTCGTGCTCCAGCTCCTGCCGGAAGTCCTCGGTGAGCGATTCCAGGCCGCAGTTGGTGTGGTGGATGAGTATGACGCTGCGGGTGCCGAGTGCCCGCTGGCTGATGGTGAGCGAGCGGATCACGTCGTCGGTGACCACGCCGCCCGCGTTGCGGATGGTGTGGCAGTCGCCGAGTTCGAGGCCGAGCGCGTCGTGCAGGTCGAGGCGGGCGTCCATGCAGGCGACCACGGCGACGTGCAGCACCGGCCGTGCGTCCATGCCCGGGTCGCTGAACTCGTCCGCGTACCGGGCGTTCGCCTCGACCAGGCGGTCGGTGACCGTGCTGCCGGGACTGGCCGTGCCCGGGGCGGTCGTCACGGGTTCGGCGGGGGAGTGCGCGGAAGTCGACATGAAGATGACGTTAGCCTTCCCAGCTGGACGAAGCCTGCTGTGAGAGTGGACAAAGAACGTCAACGAGGCTTGTTGTGAGGTAACCCACAAGCCTCATGGAGATGCGCCCGGTCGGGTGAGCTCCGGGGTGTGCGGGCGGCGGGCCGACGCGCTGCCCGGTTCGTTGATCGGGAATCGATCGAATGGCAGGGTGGACTAAAGTGACGCGAAGTTACCGACACACCCCGCACATATCGCGCATTCCATAGATATAGATGTCGTACGTTCCGTTTTCCCCCGTGCTGTGCGGTGTTACGTGCGGCCCGGCCCTCTCCCGCTCTCGGTCGGCCGACGCCCCTTCCCCGGCGCCGGCGGACCTCCCCTTCAGGGCGGGCGGGGACCAGGACGCACGCGCTGCCGCACGGGACTGAGCCTGAGAGGGCGCTTTGAGCCAGACCCGACATGTCCCGGTGATGCTCCAGCGGTGTCTGGACCTGTTGGCCCCGGCTCTGGAAGCCCCGAGCACCGGGGCGCCGGTGGTCGTCGACTGCACCCTCGGCCTCGGTGGCCACAGCGAGGCCCTGCTCTCGGCCTTCCCCACCGCCCGGCTGATCGCCCTGGACCGGGACAAGGAAGCGCTGCGGCTCTCGGGCGAACGGCTCGCCCCGTACGGCGACCGGGCCACTCTGGTGCACGCCGTCTACGACGAGCTTCCCGAGGTGCTCGCCCGGCTGGGCATCCCCAAGGTCCAGGGCATCCTGTTCGACCTCGGCGTCTCCTCCATGCAGTTGGACGAGGCCGACCGCGGGTTCGCGTACGCCCAGGACGCCCCGCTCGACATGCGCATGGACCAGACGACCGGCATCGGCGCCGCCGAGGTGCTCAACACCTACCCGCCGGGCGAACTCGTCCGGATCCTGCGCGCGTACGGCGAGGAGAAGCAGGCCAAGCGGATCGTCTCCGCCGTTGTGCGCGAGCGCGAGAAGGAGCCGTTCAGCAACAGCGCCAGGCTCGTCGAGCTGATCCGCGACTCCCTGCCGCAGGCCGCCAAGCGCACCGGGGGAAACCCGGCCAAGCGCACCTTCCAGGCCCTGCGCATCGAGGTCAACGGCGAACTCACCGTCCTGGAGCGGGCCATTCCGGCCGCCGTACGGAGTCTCGCGGTCGGTGGCCGCATCGCCGTCCTGTCCTACCACTCGCTGGAGGACCGGCTGGTCAAGCAGGTCTTCGCGGCGGGCGCCGCCAATACGGCGCCCCCCGGGCTGCCCGTCGTCCCCGAGCGCTACCAGCCCCGGCTGAAGCTGCTCACCCGAGGCGCGGAGCTGCCCACCGAGGAGGAGGTCGCCGAGAACCGGCGCGCCGCCCCCGCCCGGCTGCGCGGTGCCCAGCGCATCCGCGAGGAGGAGCGATGAACGCTCCCGGAGCGTCGGAGGCGGCCACCGGTGCCGTGACCGGCCGGACGTCCGAGGCGGTGACCGGCGTGGCGGCCGAGGCGGCAGGGGTGATGCGGTGAGCAAGTCGGCCGCGCAGTTGAAAGGGCGGGCCGGACGGCTCGCCCGGCTGATGCCGTCGGGGCCCAGCAACGCGGCCCGCACCCCCTTCGTCCTGCTGGTCGTCCTGCTCCTGGGCGGCGGGCTCATCGGCCTTCTCCTGCTGAACTCCGCACTGAACGAAGGATCGTTCAGGCTGAGCGAGCTCAAGAAGGAGACCACCGAGCTCACGGACGAGCAGCAGGCCCTCCAGCGTGACGTCGACGGATACTCCCAGCCCGACGCGCTGGAGCGCCGCGCCCGGGAACTCGGCATGGTGCCCGGCGGCAGCCCCGCCTTCCTCGACCCGGACGGTACGGTCCGCGGGGTGCCCGCGGAGATCACCGCCGAGCCGTCCCCCACCCCGGAGCCGGAGCCCGGGACCAGCGAGCCCACCGTCCCGGCCGCCCCCTCGGACGGCACGTCACCGGACGCCACGCCCACACCCGACGCCTCCGAGCAGGCCGCCGGTCCCACGCCCGCCGCCCCCGAAGCCCCCGAGGGCCGGGCGAGCGGCGCCGCCGGAACAACCCGCGAGGCGCCCGCCGGGCCCGCCGACCCCGCAGCAGATACCGTGCCGCCGCGCACCGCGGCGACCCCGCCCACGACGAGCCCCGGCAGGTGACGCAGTGCCGCCCAAGGAACCGCCGCGCCGCCGCGTACCCGGCCCCACGCGCCCGCGCAGCAACGGAGCGGGCGGCTCCGGCCGCCCCCGGTCCACCGTGCGTCCCGAGGCCGGACGCCCGCGCCCCGCTCCCAGGCGGCCGGGCACCAAGGCCGCTCGTAACCGCGCCCGGCGCACGCTGCGTCTGGGCAGTCCCCGCCCCCGGCTGCGCCTGGTCGGCCTCGGCCTGACGGTCGTCATGCTGGTCTTCGTGGCCCGGCTGCTCCAGGTCCAGGCCGTCGACGCCAGTGCGTACGCGGCCAAGGCCGACGAGAACCGCTACCTGGAGTACACGGTGGCCGCCGAGCGCGGCGAGATCACCGACCGCAGGGGCATCGCCCTGGCCACCAGCGTGGACGCGCACGACATCACCGCCGACCCCAAGATGTTCACGCCCGAGGACAGCAAGGCCGCCGACGCGCCGCAGCAGGCGGCGGCCCTCCTCGCGCCCATCCTCGGCAAGGACGTCGAGGAGCTGACCAAGAAGCTGTCGACGCCCAAGAGCCGCTACACCGTCCTGGCCCGGCGGCAGACCCCGCAGGTCTGGAAGCAGATCAAGGACCTCAAGTCCGTCTTCGCGGAGAAGGCCGCCAAGGACAAGGCCGACGGCGGCCCGGGGGCCAACGTGCTCGCCGGTGTCCTCCAGGAGCCGACCACCAAGCGGGTCTACCCCAACGGCGACCTCGCCGCCGGGATACTGGGATTCGTCAGCGCCGACGGCAAGGGCGGCGGCGGACTCGAATCGCAGCTGAACAAACAGCTCGCGGGCGAGGACGGCACGATCAGGTACGCCCAGTCCGGCGGGCGCAGGGTGCCCACCGCGGGCGCCCGGGAGATCCCGGCCGTGTCCGGCTCCGACATCGAGCTGACCATCGACCGGGACATCCAGTGGGCCGCCCAGCGGGCCATCGCCGACCAGGTCAGGAAGTCCAAGGCCGACCGCGGCTATGTCATCGTGCAGAACACGAAGACCGGCGAACTGCTGGCCATGGCCAACGCCCCCGGCTACGACCCGAACGACCTCTCGCAGGTCAACGGGGCCGCCCTGGGCAACGCGGCCCTCCAGGACGTGTACGAACCCGGCTCCACCAGCAAGGTCATGTCCATGGCCGCAGTGCTGGAGGAGGGTGCCGCCACGCCCGGCACGCACGTCACCGTGCCCAACCGGCTGCACCGCGGCGACCGGCTCTTCAAGGACGACATCGACCACCCCACCTGGTACCTGACGCTCAACGGCGTACTGGCCAAGTCCAGCAACATCGGCACCATCCTGGCCACCGGACAGCTCGGCAGGACCCAGGCCGAGTCCAACAAGGTCCTGCACTCCTACCTGCGCAAGTTCGGGCTCGGCAGCAAGACCGGGCTCGACTACCCCGGCGAGTCGCCCGGCATCCTGGCCGAGCCGCAGGACTGGTCGACCTCGCAGCAGTACACGATCCCGTTCGGCCAGGGGCTCTCGCTCAACGCCGTACAGGCCGCGTCGGTCTACTCCACGATCGCGAACGACGGGGTCCGGGTCGCCCCCAGCCTCGTACGCGGCACCAAGGGCTCCGACGGCCGCTACACCGCGGCCCCGGACCCCGGGCGGAGCCGGGTGGTCAGCACGAAGACCGCCAAGACGCTGGCGTCCATGCTGGAGTCCGTCGTCGGCGACGAGGAAGGTACCGGGACCAAGGCCAAGATCCCCGGCTACCGGGTCGCGGGCAAGACCGGTACGGCCAACCGCGTCGACCCGGTACGCGGCGTCTACAAGGGCTACACGGCCTCCTTCGCGGGATTCGCGCCCGCCGACAATCCGCAGATCACCGTCTACTGCGCGATCCAGAACCCGACCAGTGGCAGCTACTTCGGCGGCCAGATCTGCGGACCGATCTACAAGCAGGTCATGGAGTTCGCGCTGAAGACGCTCCAGACCCCACCGTCCGGCAGCGAGCCCCCCCGGCTGCCGGTGTCCTTCAAGCCCGGCGAGTGACAAGGGGGTGCGCGAGCACGCCCCGAGGGAAGCCCCAGTGACAACCATCACCCCCGATCCCGGGAACCGGAACGAGAACTACCGCAACCCGGGTCCCTCGCTTCGCGAGAGGCCGGGTCAGCCCGGTACGCTCACCGCCGTGCCCCACGCTGATCAGTCCCAAACCACCCAGAAGGACGCGCCTGTGACCTATCCGGGAGCGCCCCGACCGGACCGGCTCCGGCCCACTTCCCTCGGCGAGCTGGCAGCCCGGCTCCAGGTCGAAGCACCGCGAACCGGCGAGGTCACGGGCATCACCCACGACTCGCGCGCGGTACGGCCGGGCGATGTGTACGCGGCCCTGCCCGGCGCCCGCTTCCACGGCGCCGACTTCGCCGCCCAGGCCGCCGGCCTCGGTGCCACCGCGGTCCTCACCGACCCGGCGGGCGCCGAGCGCGCCGCCGCCACCGGACTTCCGGTGCTGGTCACCGAGGACCCGCGCGGCCGGATGGGCGAGCTCGCCGCCGAGATCTACGGGCGGCCGGGCGTCGGCCTGCTCCAGATCGGCATCACCGGAACGTCCGGCAAGACCACCACCGCGTATCTGGTCGAAGGCGGACTGCGCGGCGCCGGACGCAGCACCGGGCTGATCGGCACCGTCGAGATGCGGATCGGCGACGAGCGCATCAAGTCCGAGCGCACCACGCCGGAAGCCACCGACCTCCAGGCCCTGTTCGCCGTCATGCGCGAACGCGGCGTCGAGGCGGTCGCCATGGAGGTCTCCAGCCACGCCCTGGTGCTCGGGCGGGTCGACGGCTGCGTCTTCGACGTCGCCGTCTTCAACAACCTCAGCCCGGAACACATGGAGTTCCACACCGGCATGGAGGACTACTTCCAGGCCAAGGCGCAGCTGTTCACTCCGCGGCGCAGCCGGCGGGGGGTCGTGAACTTCGACGACGAGTACGGCCGCAGGCTGATCGAGGAGGCGACCGTACCCGTCGTCACCTTCTCCGCCGAGGGCCACCCGGACGCCGACTGGCACGCCGAGGACGTCGAGGTCGGCCCACAGGACAGCACCTTCACGGCCGTCGGCCCCCAGGGCGAGCGGATCGCCGCCAAGGCCCCGCTGCCCGGCCCGTTCAACGTCGCCAACACCCTCGCCGCGATCGTCACCCTGGCCGTCGCGGGCGTCGACCCGCAGACCGCCGCCGACGGCATCGCGGCCGTCCCCGGGGTCCCGGGCCGGCTGGAGCGGGTGGACGCGGGACAGCCCTACCTCGCGGTCGTCGACTACGCGCACAAGACCGACGCCGTCGAATCGGTCCTGCGCTCGCTGCAGAAGGTCACCGAGGGCCGGGTGCACATCGTGCTCGGCTGCGGCGGTGACCGCGACACGACCAAGCGCGGCCCGATGGGCGCCGCGGCGGCCCGCCTCGCCGACACGGCCGTACTGACCTCGGACAACCCCCGTTCCGAGGACCCCCTCGCGATCCTCGCCGCGATGCTCTCGGGCGCCGCCGAGGTGCCCGTCCACGAGCGCGGCGACGTCCTGGTCGACGCCGACCGTGCCGCGGCCATCGCCGCCGCGGTCGCCCGCGCCGAGCCCGGCGACACCGTCCTCGTCGCGGGCAAGGGACACGAACAGGGCCAGGACATCCACGGGGTGGTACGCCCCTTCGACGACCGCCTGGTCCTGCACGCAGCCATCGAACGGTCCCTGGGGCGTGCCCGCGCCGACGACGCACCCCCGAGCGTCACGGACCGCGCCCCTCACCACGAGAACAACAGTCAGGGATGACCCAGTGATCACCCTTTCCCTCGCCGAGATCGCCGAAATCGTCGGCGGGCAGCCGCACGACATACCGGATCAGGCAGTCGTCGTCGGCGGCCCCGTCGTCATCGACTCCCGAGAGGTGGAGCAAGGCAGCCTGTTCGCCGCGTTCGCCGGGGAGCAGGTCGACGGCCACGACTACGCGCAGCGCGCCGTCGAGGCGGGCGCGGCAGCAGTGCTCGCCGCCCGCCCCGTCGGTGTTCCGGCGATCGTCGTGGACGATGTCGAAGCCGCGCTCGGCGCCCTCGCACGTGCCGTCGTGAAACGCCTCGGCACCGCCGTCGTCGCCCTCACCGGCTCCGCGGGCAAGACCTCCACCAAGGACCTGATCGCCCAGATCCTGGCGAGCAAGGCCCCCACCGTCTGGACGCCGGGCTCCTTCAACAACGAGATCGGTCTGCCGCTCACCGCGCTGCGCGCCACCGCGGAGACCCGGCACCTGGTCCTCGAAATGGGTGCCCGCGGCGTCGGCCACATCCGCTACCTCGCCGGCCTGACCCCGCCGAGGATCGGTCTGGTCCTCAACGTCGGCACCGCCCACATCGGCGAGTTCGGCAGCCGGGAGGCGATCGCGCAGGCCAAGGGCGAACTGGTCGAGGTCCTCCCCGAGGAGGGCGTCGCCGTGCTCAACGCGGACGACCCCCTCGTGCGCGCCATGGCCTCCCGTACAAAAGCCCGGGTCCTCCTCTTCGGAGAAGCCCCGGATGCGGACGTACGGGGCGAGAAGGTCAGGCTGACCGAGGACGGCCGCCCCGCTTTCGAGCTCCACACACCCTCCGGGTGCAGCGACGTGACCTTGCGCCTGTACGGTGAGCACCACGTGTCGAACGCGCTCGCCGCGGCCGCCGTCGCCCATGAGTTGGGCATGTCCGTGACTGAGATCGCCGAGGCGCTCTCCGGAGCGGGCACCCTCTCCCGCTGGCGCATGGAGGTCACCGAGCGTCCGGACGGTGTGACGGTCGTCAATGACGCCTACAACGCGAACCCCGAATCCATGAGAGCCGCACTGCGTGCGCTGGCTGCCATGGGCAAGGCCCGACAGGCCGGAGGGGGGCGCACCTGGGCGGTGCTCGGTCCGATGGCCGAGCTCGGCGAGGCGTCACTCGCCGAGCACGACGCGGTCGGACGGCTCGCCGTTCGGCTCAACGTCAGCAAGCTCGTCGCTGTCGGAGGAAGAGAAGCCTCCTGGCTGCAACTGGGCGCATATAACGAGGGTTCGTGGGGTGAGGAGTCGGTGCACGTGTCCGACGCACAGGCGGCCGTCGACCTGTTGCGCAGTGAACTGCGCCCGGGAGACGTCGTGCTGGTGAAGGCGTCCCGGTCGGTCGGCCTGGAGAAGGTCGCCCTGGCACTGCTGGAGAACTCGACCGAGGGCGAGGTCGCCGGCCGATGAGGCAGATCCTCTTCGCGGGGGCCATAGGGCTCTTTCTGACCCTGGTCGGTACCCCGCTGCTGATCAAGCTCCTGGCCCGCAAGGGATACGGGCAGTTCATCCGGGACGACGGCCCGCGCACGCATGGCAGCAAGAAGGGCACGCCCACCATGGGCGGCATCGCCTTCATCCTGGCGACGATCATCGCGTACGTCCTGGCGAAGGTGATCACGGGCGAGGACATGCGCTTCTCCGGCGTCCTCGTGCTGTTCCTGATGGCCGGGATGGGGCTCGTCGGCTTCCTCGACGACTACATCAAGATCGTCAAGCAGCGTTCGCTGGGCCTGCGGGCCAAGGCGAAGCTGGCGGGCCAGCTGATCGTCGGTGTCGCCTTCGCGGTGCTCTCGCTCCAGTTCGCCGACTCCAGCGGCAACACCCCCGCCTCCACCCGGCTCTCGTTCGTCGAGGACTTCGGCTGGTCGATCGGCCCGGTGATGTTCTGCGTCTGGGCGCTGTTCATGATCCTCGCGATGTCCAACGGCGTGAACCTGACGGACGGTCTGGACGGCCTGGCCACCGGTGCCTCGGTGATGGTCTTCGGTGCCTACACCTTCATCGGCCTCTGGCAGTTCCAGGAGTCCTGCGCCAACGCGGACACCCTGACCAACCCCAGCGCCTGCTTCCAGGTACGCGACCCGCTCGACCTCGCCGTGGTGGCCTCCGCCCTCATGGGCTCCTGTTTCGGCTTCCTGTGGTGGAACACCTCGCCCGCCAAGATCTTCATGGGTGACACCGGTTCGCTCGCCCTCGGCGGCGCGCTGGCCGGGCTCGCGATCTGCTCCCGTACGGAGTTCCTGATGGCCATCCTCGGTGGCCTCTTCGTGATGATCACCATGTCCGTGGTCATCCAGGTCGGTTCGTTCAAGATGACCGGCAAGCGGGTCTTCCGGATGGCGCCACTCCAGCACCACTTCGAACTCAAGGGGTGGTCCGAAGTCCTTGTCGTGGTCCGCTTCTGGATCATCCAGGGCATGTGCGTGATCGTCGGCCTCGGCCTCTTCTACGCGGGATGGGCAGCCAAGAAGTGAGCAACGTGGACTGGCAGGGCAAGCGCGTCACGGTCGCCGGACTCGGCGTCAGCGGTATCCCCGCGGCCCGTGTCCTGCACCGCCTCGGGGCGCTCGTCACCGTCGTCAACGACGGCGACGACGAGCGCAGCCGTACCCAGGCGGCCGAACTGGAGGCGCACGGCATCACCGTGCGCCTCGGCGACGGCGCGACCCTGCCCGAGTCCACCGAGCTCATCGTGACCGCCCCCGGCTGGAAGCCGGACAAGCCGCTCTTCCTGGCAGCCGCCGAGGCGGGCGTCCCCATCTGGGGCGACGTCGAACTCGCCTGGCGGCTGCGCGGGCTGAACGGCAGGGAGCCGGCTCCCTGGCTCGCGGTCACCGGGACCAACGGCAAGACCACCACCGTACGGATGCTCGCCTCGATCCTCGAAGCGGCAGGGCTGCGCACCGCGGCCGTCGGCAACATCGGCGTCTCGCTGCTGGACGCGGTGCTCGGCGAGGAGACGTACGACGTACTCGCCGTCGAGCTCTCCAGCTACCAGCTGCACTGGGCGCCCTCGGTACGCGCCCACTCCGCGGCCGTGCTCAACCTGGCCCCGGACCACCTCGACTGGCACGGCTCGATGGAGGCGTACACCGCCGACAAGGGCCGGATCTACGAGGGCAACACCGTCGCCTGCGTCTACAACGTCGCCGACCCGGCCACCGAGCACCTGGTGCGCGAGGCCGATGTCGAGGAGGGCTGCCGTGCCATCGGCTTCACCCTCGGCGCCCCCGGCCCCTCGCAGCTCGGTGTGGTCGACGGCATCCTCGTCGACCGGGCCTTCGTGGCGAACCGGCAGAAGCAGGCCCAGGAACTCGCGGAGGCCGGCGACGTCAACCCGCCCGCCCCGCACAACATCGCCAACGCCCTCGCGGCCGCCGCGCTGGCCCGCGCCTTCGGTGTCGAGCCCGCGGCGGTCCGCGACGGACTGCGGGCCTTCCGCCCGGACGCCCACCGCATCGAGCATGTGGCGGACGTCGGGGACGTCGTGTACGTCGACGATTCCAAGGCCACCAACACCCACGCCGCCGAAGCCTCCCTCGCGGCCTACGACCCGGTCGTCTGGATCGCCGGGGGCCTCGCCAAGGGCGCCACGTTCGACGAGCTGGTGACCGGTGCCGCCAAGCACCTGCGCGGGGTCGTGCTGATGGGCGCCGACCGGGCGCTGATCCGCGAAGCCCTGACGCGACACGCCCCCGAGGTACCGGTGGTCGACCTCGACCGGACCGACACTGGGGCGATGTCCGAGGCGGTACGGGAAGCGGCACGGCTCGCCCGGCCGGGCGACACCGTACTGCTGGCACCGGCCTGCGCCTCGATGGACATGTTCGCCAACTACAACAAGCGGGGCGAGGCGTTCGCGGACGCGGTCCGCGCACTCGCCGACGAGCGCGACTGACGGGCCCGGCCGCCGCGCCACGGGTGTCCCGGTGCCACCGGGCCGCCCGCGGCACCGCCGCAGGCTCCCGGGCCCGGCACCAGCCCCGGGCACGAGCAGTGGAGGGGACAGCGACAATGCCGGCCGACGAGAGTTCCGCCGCGCGCGGCCCGGACCGCGCCCGTGCGGGCGGGGTGCTCAGCCGGGCGCTCACCCCGCGCCTCCTTGCCCCGCCCGCCCCCGCGGGCGCCCCGCTGCCCGGGGGCTTCGCCCTGCGCGGGCGGCTGGCCACCGGCTCCCGGCGGCCCCCGGCGCCCCGTGGCGGCGGCCGCGGCTCCGGCGGCACCCGGACACCGCGCGGCGGCGGTCCGCGCCGGCTGTACGAGCGGGCACGCCGGGCCTGGGACCGGCCCCTGACGGCGTACTACCTGATCCTGGGCTCCAGCCTCCTGATCACCGTGCTCGGGCTCGTGATGGTCTACTCCGCATCGATGATCAAGGCGCTGGACATCGACCGGCCCGCCACCTACTTCTTCCGCAAGCAGTTCCTCGCCGCGGTCATCGGTGCCGGACTGATGCTGATCGCCGCGAAGATGCCCGTGAAGCTCCACCGGGCGCTCGCCTACCCCCTGCTCATGGGCACGGTCTTCCTGATGGTGCTGGTCCAGGTGCCGGGGATAGGGATGTCGGTCAACGGCAACCAGAACTGGATCTATCTGGGCGGCCCCTTCCAGCTCCAGCCCAGCGAGTTCGGCAAGCTCGCACTCATCCTGTGGGGTGCCGATCTGCTGGCCCGCAAACAGGACAAGCGGCTGCTGACGCAGTGGAAGCACATGCTCGTCCCGGTCGTCCCGGTCGCCTTCATGCTGCTCGGGCTGATCATGCTCGGCGGCGATATGGGAACTGCGATCATTCTCACCGCGATCCTGTTCGGCCTGCTCTGGCTGGCCGGTGCGCCGACCCGGCTGTTCGCGGGGGTACTCGCCTTCGCCGGGGTCATCGGATTCCTGCTGATCAAGACCAGCCCGAACCGGATGGCCCGGCTCGAATGCACGGCGTTCAGCGATCCCGGCCCGGATGCCTCCTGCTGGCAGGCCGTACACGGAATCTACGCGCTGGCGTCCGGCGGATGGTTCGGTTCCGGGCTGGGGGCGAGTGTGGAAAAATGGGGTCAACTGCCCGAACCGCACACCGACTTCATCTTCGCGATCACCGGTGAGGAACTGGGGTTGGCGGGGACGCTGTCGGTGCTCGCCCTGTTCGCGGCTCTAGGCTATGCGGGTATCCGCGTGGCCGGACGCACGGAGGACCCCTTCGTGAGGTACGCCGCGGGAGGTGTGACCACCTGGATCACGGCGCAGGCTGTGATCAACATCGGTGCGGTGCTCGGTCTGTTGCCGATCGCCGGGGTCCCGCTCCCGCTGTTCTCCTACGGAGGGTCGGCTCTGCTGCCGACCATGTTCGCTGTCGGGCTGATGATCGCCTTCGCGCGAGATGATCCCGCCACGAAGGCGGCCCTGGCCATGCGGAGGCCCGGGGTGAGATGGAAGACGATGAGACGGCGCGTCAAGAAGCGTCCGTCCGGAGAGCGGTGAATTTCGGTGCATGTCGTACTCGCCGGTGGGGGGACCGCCGGCCACATCGAGCCCGCGCTTGCCCTCGCAGACGCCCTGCGCAGGCAGGACCCGACCGTGGGAATCACTGCCCTCGGTACGGAACGCGGACTTGAGACCAGGCTCGTACCCGAGCGGGGGTACGAACTGGCGCTCATCCCGGCCGTACCGCTGCCGCGCAAACCCACCCCCGAACTGATCACCGTCCCGGGACGGCTGCGCGGCACGATCAAGGCCGCCGAGCAGATCCTGGAGCGCACCAAGGCGGACTGCGTGGTCGGCTTCGGCGGCTACGTCGCCCTGCCCGGCTACCTCGCGGCCAAACGCGCCGGAGTGCCGATCGTCGTCCACGAGGCCAACGCCCGTCCGGGCCTGGCCAACAAGATCGGTTCGCGGTACGCGCACGGGGTCGCCGTCTCCACCCCGGACAGCAAGCTGCGCGGCGCCCGCTACATCGGCATCCCGCTGCGCCGCACCATCGCCACCCTGGACCGCGCCCGGGTCCGCCCCGAGGCGCGTGCCGCCTTCGGCCTGGACCCCAACCTGCCGACGCTGCTGGTCTCCGGCGGCTCACAGGGCGCCCGGCACCTCAACGAGGTGGTCCAGCGCGTCGCGCCGCTGCTCCAGCGCTCCGGAATCCAGATCCTCCATGTGGTCGGCCCGAAGAATGAATTGCCGCGTATCGACAACATGCCCGGAATGCCGCCCTATATCCCGGTACCGTATGTGAGCCGGATGGACCTCGCGTACGCCGCGGCCGACATGATGCTCTGCCGCGCGGGCGCGATGACCGTCGCCGAACTCTCCGCCGTCGGGCTTCCCGCCGCCTACGTCCCGCTGCCCATCGGCAACGGCGAACAGCGGCTCAACGCCCAGCCGGTGGTCAACGCGGGCGGCGGCCTGCTGGTGGACGACGCGGCGCTCACCCCCGAGTGGGTGCAGGGCAACGTCCTTCCGGTGCTGTCCGATCCGCACCGGCTGTACGAGATGTCGCGCGCCGCCGCCGAGTTCGGCCGGCGCGACGCCGACGACCTGCTCGTCGGCATGGTGTACGAAGCGATTGCCGCACGCCGCCAGGCGTGAGGCGGTGCGGACCCGGGGCGCGCGTCCCGGGTCCGGTGAAGGAGCGAGCGTGGCCGGAGGGACGACCGCCCAGCGCGGTGCGGGCAAGCGGGCGGACACCCCGGCCCGCCCGCCGCACATCGGCACCGAGAGGCGCCGGCCGAGCCGCCGTACACTTCTGATCCTGATCGCCGTCGCGGCGGCGCTGCTCACCGCGGGCGTCGTCTGGGTGCTCTACGGATCGTCCTGGCTGCGGGTGGAGCGCGTGAGCACCACCGGCGTCGGCGTGCTGACCCGTGCCGAGGTGGAGCGGGCGGCGGCGGTGCCGATCGGGGCTCCGCTGATTTCCGTGGACACGGGTGCCATGGAGAATAGGTTGCGCCAGAAGTTGTCTCGTATCGACAGAGTGGATGTCGTACGGTCATGGCCGCACGGCATCGGCCTTAAAGTGACCGAACGAAAGCCGGTCCTGTTGGTGAAAAAGGGCGCAAAGTTCATTGAAGTGGACGCGAAAGGCGTGCGCTTCGCGACAGTGGACAAAGCGCCCCGGGGCGTACCTCTGCTGAAATTGACACCTGATCAGTCAGCGAGTCTGCGCCGCTTCGGCAGTGACCGTCTGTTGCGGGAAGCGGTCCGGGTCGCGGGCGATCTTCCGGAGAACGTTTCCAGGGACACCAGGGTCGTACGGGTCACCTCGTACGACTCGATCTCCTTGGAGCTGACCCGGGGGCGGATGGTGGCCTGGGGCAGTGGTGAAGAGGGCGCGGTGAAGGCGAGAGTCCTCGCCGCTCTCATGAAAGCCTCTCCCAAAGCGGGGCACTTCGACGTCAGTGCGCCCACCGCCCCTGCGGTTTCGGCGAGTTGACGCACATTTGGCCTGGCCAGCACCCTGGTTGGTCAGCGACACGGGTGATCACATAGGGTGAAAAGAAAAACGGGAGGTTCGGCGTGTTCGTTGAACGTGCGCCACTTGTCGACTTAGTGTCCTGTTCGGAAGAGTCCAAGAAGCAGACACACTGGTAACCCTAAACTTGAACGTTAGGGTTTGGGTCGGCGTTCGGACCGTCCCCATCGGCATCCGTCGTCGCCACGGGAATCCCGTGAAGCGGCGACACGTAACTCGAGGCGAGAGGCCTTCGACGTGGCAGCACCGCAGAACTACCTCGCAGTCATCAAGGTCATCGGTGTCGGCGGCGGTGGTGTCAATGCCATCAACCGAATGATCGAGGTCGGTCTCAAGGGCGTCGAGTTCATCGCGATCAACACTGATGCGCAAGCCCTGTTGATGAGCGACGCCGACGTCAAGCTCGACGTCGGCCGTGAACTCACCCGTGGCCTCGGCGCCGGGGCAAACCCGGCCGTCGGTCGCAAGGCGGCAGAGGACCACCGTGAGGAGATCGAGGAGGTCCTCAAGGGGGCCGACATGGTCTTCGTCACCGCCGGAGAAGGCGGCGGCACCGGCACCGGCGGCGCACCCGTCGTCGCCAACATCGCGCGCTCGCTCGGCGCCCTGACGATCGGTGTGGTCACCCGCCCGTTCACTTTCGAGGGCCGGCGACGCGCGAACCAGGCGGAGGACGGCATCGCCGAACTCCGCGAAGAGGTCGACACCCTCATCGTCATTCCCAATGACCGACTGCTGTCCATCTCGGACCGCCAGGTCAGTGTGCTCGACGCATTCAAGTCGGCCGACCAGGTACTGCTCTCGGGTGTCCAGGGCATCACCGACCTCATCACCACCCCCGGCCTGATCAACCTCGACTTCGCCGACGTCAAGTCGGTCATGTCCGAGGCGGGATCGGCGCTCATGGGGATCGGCTCGGCCCGCGGGGACGACCGCGCGGTGGCCGCCGCGGAGATGGCGATCTCCTCGCCGCTCCTGGAGGCGTCCATCGACGGCGCCCGTGGTGTCCTGCTCTCCATCTCCGGCGGCAGCGACCTCGGTCTCTTCGAGATCAACGAGGCCGCCCAGCTGGTGAGCGAGGCGGCGCACCCCGAGGCGAACATCATCTTCGGCGCCGTCATCGACGACGCGTTGGGCGACGAGGTACGGGTCACCGTGATCGCCGCGGGCTTCGACGGCGGACAGCCGCCGACCCGTCGCGAGAACGTCCTGGGGGCCAACTCCGGCAAGCGCGAGGAGCCGGCCGCGCCGGTACGGGCCGCCGAGCCCGTGCGCCAGACCAGCGGACTGGGATCCCTGCCGCTGCGCGAGGAGTCCTCGGCCCAGGCCGAGCACACCCCGGTATCGGGCGAGAGCCAGCTTCCGCCGGTCTCCGCTCCGCACGTCCCGCCGGCCCGTCCCTACCAGGACACCCAGGCCGAAGAGCTGGATGTACCGGATTTCTTGAAGTGATAGGTCAGCGTCACGCAGTACCCGCGGTTCACGCGGTGGCCTCCGCGGATCGCGCGCACTTCGCCTTCACCGACAGGTGGGGCGGAGTGAGCGCCGCTCCGTACGAGGAGCTCAACCTCGGCGGCGCGGTCGGAGACGACCCCGCCGCCGTGCGCGCGAACCGCGAGCGCGCCGCCCGTCACCTCGGTCTCGACCCGGCGCAGGTCGTCTGGATGAACCAGGTGCACGGGCGGGACGTGGCCGTGGTCGACGGACCCTGGGGCGAGACCCCGGAAATCCCGGCCGTGGACGCGGTGGTGACCGCCCGTCGCGGGGTTCCGCTCGCGGTTCTCACCGCCGACTGCACGCCCGTTCTGCTCGCCGACCCGGTCGCCGGAGTCGTCGCGGCGGCGCACGCGGGGCGGCCCGGTCTGGTCGCCGGAGTCGTACCGGCCGCGATCGAGGCCATGATCGGCCTCGGCGCCGAACCCTCCCGTATCACCGCGCACACCGGCCCGGCCGTGTGCGGGCGGTGTTACGAAGTCCCCGAGGGGATGCGGGCGGAGGTCGCGGAGACCGTTCCCGTCTCCTGGTCCGAGACCAGTTGGGGAACACCGGCCGTGGATGTCACCGCCGGAGTGCATGCCCAGCTCGACGCCCTCGGCGTGAGTGACCGGCACAGCTCGCCGTTCTGCACCCTGGAATCGGGCGACCATTTCTCGTACCGCCGCGACCGCACCACGGGGCGGCTCGCCGGATATGTCTGGTTGGACTGATAGGGCATGACGGAACGTAGGGCTCAACTAGCCGAAAATCTGGCACAGGTGGAGGAGCGTATTGCTTCCGCTTGTGCAACAGCCGGTCGTAAAAGGGAAGAAGTGACCCTCATTGTGGTCACGAAGACCTATCCCGCGAGCGATGTGCGGATCTTGCATGAACTCGGTGTGCGTCACGTCGCGGAGAATCGCGACCAGGACGCGGCACCCAAAGCCGCTGCTTGTGCGGATCTGTCGCTGACATGGCACTTTGTCGGACAATTGCAGACGAACAAGGTTCGTTCTGTGGCGAGTTATGCCGATGTCGTGCAGTCGGTGGACCGTAGCAAGTTGGTCACAGCCCTGTCCGCGGCCGCGGTGCGCGGCGAGCGGGAACTCGACTGCCTCATCCAGGTCGCCCTGGACGCGGACAGCGGTGAACGCGGTGAGCGCGGCGGTGTCGCGCCGGACGCGATCGAGGAGTTGGCCGCCGCGGTGGACGCCGCGCCGGGGCTCCGGCTCGGCGGTCTGATGACGGTCGCGCCGCTCGCCGGCCCGTACGCGGGGCGGCAACGGGCCGCATTCGACCGGCTGATGGAATTCGCATCCCGCCTGCGCTCCGACCGTCCGGCTGCCACCATGGTCTCCGCGGGGATGAGTGCGGACCTTGAGGACGCGGTAGCGGCCGGAGCGACACATGTACGCGTCGGTACGGCGGTACTCGGAGTCCGACCCAGGCTCGGGTAACGTCGCGAAGCAAGTCGGACCACAGCAGAAAATATGGTCATTCCCGCTCCGAACGGGCAGGCCACAGTGGATCGCGGGCACTTGGTGACGAATGCCGATCCACCACAGAGCGGAGGACTCAGAGCATGGCCGGCGCGATGCGCAAGATGGCGGTCTACCTCGGCCTCGTGGAGGACGATGGGTACGACGGTCCGGGGTTCGACCCCGACGATGAATTCGAACCCGAGCCGGAGCCCGAGCGGGACCGGCGGCGGCACCAACCCGCGCATCAGGTGGAGCGGGAGCGCGAGCGCGAACGGGACGAACCGGTGCGAGTGGTGCAACCACCCGCGCAGCGCGAGCCGGTTCAGCTCCCCGCAGAAAGCGGACGACCCGCCCGAATCGCCCCCGTGGCGTCCATCACACCTGAACGCCCGAACATGGAGAAGAACGCACCGGTGATCATGCCCAAGGTTGTGTCCGAGCGGGAGCCTTACCGCATCACCACGCTTCACCCCAGGACCTACAACGAGGCCCGTACCATCGGGGAACACTTCCGTGAGGGCACTCCGGTGATCATGAATCTCACGGAGATGGACGACACGGATGCGAAGCGACTTGTCGACTTTGCCGCAGGACTCGTCTTCGGTCTCCATGGCAGCATTGAGCGCGTGACGCAGAAGGTGTTCCTGTTGTCGCCTGCTAACGTCGATGTCACGGCGGAGGACAAGGCCCGTATCGCAGAGGGCGGATTCTTCAACCAGAGCTGAGAACACGACACCGGGAACAACCCGGCCGAGAGGCCGGTGCCGGCCGAGAGGCCGGAGCTACGAGAGCCAGGGGAGAGGGAAGCGCGGGAATGGGCGTCGCACGGGATGTGGTCTATATCGCGCTGATGTGTTTCCTCATCGTGCTGATCTTCCGGCTGGTCATGGACTATGTCTTCCAGTTCGCACGTTCATGGCAACCCGGCAAGGCGATGGTGGTCGTTCTTGAGGCCACTTACACTGTCACCGATCCACCGCTCAAGCTTCTGCGGCGGTTCATTCCGCCGCTGCGTCTCGGGGGCGTGGCACTCGACCTGTCCTTCTTCGTTCTGATGATCATCGTCTACATCCTGATCAGAGTTGTGGTCAGGTTGTGAGCGATACGGTCTTGCCGACTGCCGACGACTACGTAGAGGTGAAGAAGAGATGCCGCTGACCCCCGAGGACGTGCGGAACAAGCAGTTCACGACCGTCCGCCTCCGAGAAGGCTATGACGAGGACGAGGTCGATGCCTTCCTCGACGAGGTCGAATCGGAGCTGACCCGTCTGCTCCGTGAGAACGAGGACCTGCGCGCCAAGCTGGCCGCCGCGACGCGTGCCGCCGCGCAGAACCAGCAGCAGCAGGGCATGCGCAAGCCGGAGCCGCAGGACCGGCCCGGTGCGCCCGTTCCCGCCGCCATATCCGGTCCGCCGGTGCAGCAGCAGCCCCCGCAGATGGGTCCGCCCCAACTGCCCGGTGGCGCGCCGCAGCTGCCCGCCGGTCCCAGTGGCCATGGCCCCCAGGGTGGCCACGGTCCCGGTCCGCAGGGCCCGCACGGCCCCGGACCGATGCAGGGCGGTCCCATGGGTGGCCCGATGGGCGGTCCCATGGGCGGTCACGTCCAGCAGCAGCAGATGCAGCAGATGCAACAGCAGCAGCAGCAGCCGCAGATGCAGCAGCCCGGTCAGGCCCCCGGTGGCGACAGTGCCGCCCGTGTCCTCTCGCTCGCACAGCAGACCGCCGACCAGGCGATCGCGGAGGCCCGTTCCGAGGCCAACAAGATCGTCGGCGAGGCGCGCAGCCGTGCCGAGGGCCTGGAGCGCGACGCGCGTGCCAAGGCCGACGCGCTGGAGCGGGACGCGCAGGAGAAGCACCGCGTGGCGATGGGCTCGCTGGAGTCGGCCCGCGCGACGCTGGAGCGCAAGGTCGAGGACCTGCGGGGCTTCGAGCGCGAGTACCGGACCCGTCTGAAGTCCTACCTGGAGAGCCAGCTGCGTCAGCTGGAGACCCAGGCCGACGACTCGCTGGCTCCGCCGCGGACCCCGGCGACCGCTTCGCTGCCGCCGTCGCCCTCGCTGGCTCCGGCCGGTGCGGGAGCCATGGGTCACCCCATGGGTGGCGGAAACCATGGCGGGCACAACAGCCAGCAGATGGGCGCCAACGCGTCCATGGGCGGTGCGCCTTCGTACGGTGGCCAGCAGCAGATGTCGCCCGCGATGACGCAGCCGATGGCACCGGTGCGGCCGCAGGCGCCGCAGCCGATGCAGCAGGCGCCTTCGCCGATGCGTGGGTTCCTGATCGACGAGGACGACAACTGAGCGGTTTGCGCTCGCTGAGCGCGTAGCCGTCGGCAGGCTGAGGGCCGGGTCCTGGGGTTTCCCCGGGGCCCGGCCCTTTGTCGTGGGTGGGTGGGGGCCGGGGGCGGGGTGTGCGCGGGGCGGAGCCGGGGGTGCGGGTGGGGCGCCTGCGGCGGGCGTGTCCCCTACCCGCCCCTTCCCGAAACTGGGGCGCTGCCCCAGGCCCCGGTCCTCAATCGCCGGACGGGCTGAAATGCGCCCTCAATCGCCGGGCGGGCTTGGGGTGCGGGAGGGGCTGGGATGTGGTGTCAAGCGCGGCGCGGGGTGGGGAAGTCGGGCGGGCTGAGATGCGCACTCAAGTGTCGGGTGGGGTGCGGGAGTCGGTCGGGCTGGGATGTGCCGTCAGGCACCGGGCGGGGTGGGGGTGCGGGAGGGGCTGGGATGTGGCGTCAGGCACCGGGTGGGGTGGGGGAGTCGGGCGGGCTGAGATGTGCCCTCAAGCGCGGGGGAGGGGCTGAGGTGCGCCCTCACGTGCCGGGCGGGGTATGGGGTGCCGGGCGGGCTGAGGTGTGCCCTCGATCGTCGCCGCAGGGTGGGGAGTCGGGGCAGTGGGGGTGGGGCTTGGGTGGGGATGGGGAAGGGCCCGGCCGGGGGGTGGTCCGGGCGGGCCCTTCGGGGTGGGGCTCTTCGGTTACTGCTCCGTCTTGCGGAGGCGGAAGGTGAGGGACAGGCCCTCGTCCTCGAACGGGGTGCCGTACGTGTCGTCCGCCTCGGCCTGCGCGTAGTCCAGGGCCAGGACCTCGTCCTGGATCAGCGGCGCGTGCTCGGTCAGGGCCTCCACCGTGGCGGGGGACGTGGACGTCCAGCGCACCGCGATCCGGTCCGCCACGTCCAGGCCGCTGTTCTTGCGGGCCTCCTGGATCAGGCGGATCGCGTCACGGGCGAGGCCCGCGCGCCGCAGTTCCGGGGTGATCTCCAGGTCCAGGGCGACCGTGGCGCCCGAGTCGGAGGCCACCGACCAGCCCTCGCGCGGTGTCTCGGTGATGATCACCTCGTCCGGGGAGAGGGTGACCGTCTCGCCGTCCACCTCGACCGACGCCGTACCCTCGCGCAGGGCCAGGGAGAGCGCCGCCGCGTCCGTGTCGGCGACGGCCTTGGCCACCGCCTGGACGCCCTTGCCGAACCGCTTGCCCAGGGCTCGGAAGTTGGCCTTCGCCGTCGTGTCGACGAGCGAGCCGCCGACGTCCGAGAGGGAGGCCAGCGAGGTGACGTTCAGCTCCTCGGTGATCTGGGCGCGGAGTTCGGGGGAGAGGGTCTCGAAGCCGGAGGCGCCCACCAGGGCGCGGGACAGCGGCTGGCGGGTCTTGACGCCCGACTCGGCGCGCGTGGCCCGGCCCAGCTCCACCAGGCGGCGCACCAGGGCCATCTGCGTGGAGAGCGCGGGGTCGATCGCCGCCAGGTCCGGCTTCGGCCAGGTGGAGAGGTGCACCGACTCCGGGGCGTCCGGGCTGACCGGCGCGATCAGGTCCTGCCAGACCCGCTCCGTGATGAACGGGGTCAGCGGGGCCATCAGCCGGGTCACCGTCTCGATGACCTCGTGCAGCGTGCGCAGCGCCGCCTTGTCGCCCTGCCAGAAGCGGCGGCGCGAGCGGCGGACGTACCAGTTGGACAGGTCGTCCACGAAAGCGGAGAGCAGCTTGCCGGCGCGCTGGGTGTCGTAACCGTCCAGCGCCTGGGTGACCTGGTCCACCAGCGCGTGGAGTTCGCTGAGCAGCCAGCGGTCCAGGACCGTGCGGTCCGCCGGTGCCGGGTCGGCCGCGGAGGGGGCCCAGTTCGACGTACGGGCGTACAGCGCCTGGAAGGCGACGGTGTTCCAGTACGTGAGGAGGGTCTTGCGGACGACCTCCTGGATGGTGTCGTGGCCCACGCGCCGCGCCGCCCACGGGGAGCCGCCCGCCGCCATGAACCAGCGCACCGCGTCGGCGCCGTGCTGGTCCATCAGCGGGATGGGCTGGAGGATGTTGCCCAGGTGCTTGGACATCTTGCGGCCGTCCTCGGCGAGGATGTGGCCGAGGCACACCACGTTCTCGTACGACGACTTGTCGAAGACCAGCGTGCCCACGGCCATGAGCGTGTAGAACCAGCCGCGGGTCTGGTCGATGGCCTCCGAGATGAACTGCGCCGGGTAGCGGCTCTCGAAGATCTCCTTGTTCTTGTACGGGTAGCCCCACTGCGCGAACGGCATCGAACCGGCGTCGTACCAGGCGTCGATGACCTCGGGGACGCGGTACGCCTCCAGCTGGCAGTTCTCGTGCGAGCAGGTGAACGTGATCTCGTCGATGAACGGACGGTGCGGGTCCAGGTCCGTCCGGTCCGTGCCGGTCAGCTCACCGAGCTCGGCGCGCGAGCCGACACAGGTGAGGTGGTTGTCCTCGCAGCGCCAGATGGGCAGCGGCGTGCCCCAGTAGCGGTTGCGGGACAGCGCCCAGTCGACGTTGTTGTTCAGCCAGTCGCCGAAGCGGCCGTTCTTGACCGACTCGGGGAACCAGTTGGTGTTCTCGTTCTCTTCGAGGAGCCGGTCCTTGATCGCGGTCGTACGGATGTACCAGGACGGCTGCGCGTAGTAGAGCAGCGCGGTGTGGCAGCGCCAGCAGTGCGGGTAGCTGTGCTCGTACGGGACGTGGCGGAACAGCTTGCCGCGGGCGGCCAGGTCCTCGGTGAGCGCTTCGTCGGCCTTCTTGAAGAAGACGCCGCCGATCAGCGGCAGGTCTTCCTCGAAGGTCCCGTCGGGGCGGACCGGGTTCACGACCGGGAGGCCGTAGGAGCGGCAGACGACGAGGTCGTCGGCGCCGAAGGCGGGGGACTGGTGGACCAGACCCGTACCGTCCTCGGTCGTCACGTAGTCGGCGTTGACGACGTAGTGGGCCTCGGCCGGGAAGTCGACCAGGGTGAACGGGCGCTCGTAGGTCCAGCGCTCCATCTCGGCGCCGGTGAACGACTCGCCGGTGGTCTCCCAGCCCTCGCCGAGGGCCTTCTCCAGCAGGGGCCGCGCGACGACGAGCTTCTCCTCGCCGTTCGTCGCGACGACGTAGGTGACCTCGGGGTGCACGGCGACGGCGGTGTTGGAGACCAGGGTCCAGGGTGTGGTCGTCCAGACCAGGAGCGCGGCCTCGCCGGCCAGCGGGCCGCTCGTCAGCGGGAAGCGTACGAAGACCGACGGGTCGACGACCGTCTCGTAGCCCTGCGCCAGCTCGTGGTCGGAGAGCCCGGTGCCGCAGCGCGGGCACCAGGGGGCGACCCGGTGGTCCTGCACCAGCAGGTCCTTGTT
This sequence comes from Streptomyces sp. TSRI0281, assembly GCF_001905125.1. Taxonomy (GTDB): domain Bacteria; phylum Actinomycetota; class Actinomycetes; order Streptomycetales; family Streptomycetaceae; genus Streptomyces. The sequence continues at coordinate 507,478 of NZ_LWLE01000033.1, forward strand.
GAAGATCTCCTTCAGCGACCACCACACGGAGTCGATGTACTCGGGGTCCATCGTGCGGTACGCGTCGTCCAGGTCGACCCAGTACCCCATCCGGGTCGTCAGCTCGGCGAAGGCGTCGGTGTGCCGGGTCACGGACTCGCGGCACTTGGCGTTGAACTCGGCGATGCCGTACGCCTCGATGTCGTTCTTGCCGTTGAAGCCCAGTTCCTTCTCGACCGCGAGCTCGACCGGCAGGCCGTGGCAGTCCCAGCCGGCCTTGCGGCCGACGTGGTAGCCCTGCATGGTGCGGAAGCGGGGGAAGACGTCCTTGAAGACGCGGGCCTCGATGTGGTGCGCGCCGGGCATGCCGTTGGCGGTGGGCGGGCCCTCGTAGAAGACCCACTCCGGGCGGCCCTCGGACTGTTCGAGGCTCTTGGCGAAGACCTTGCTCTCGCGCCAGAAGTCGAGCACGGCGTGCTCCAGCGCGGGCAGGTCGATCTGGGCGGGTACCTGGTGGTACTGCGGCGATGTCATGTGCGGGCTTCCTCCGGCGGACGTTTTCCACTTCCGTCGGAGGGACGAGAGCATGTCGCTCCCGCGGTACCACCCTCCTTGGCCCCGGGCGTGCGCCCTTGGCCCCCTCATTGGGGTCGCGATGCCGGGTCTACTGGCCTTGCGGCGTTCTTCCGACGGCTCCGGGTGATCTTCACGACGCGCTCGCCCCCGGGCTCCCACCGTCCCCGGGTCGCTGCTGGCTGCGTACGACGCTACTCGTCCCATCCATGCCTCTCGCTGAGGCCAGTGTACGGGCCCGTACGGGCGACGGCCGACCGGTTCAACCGCCGCCCCCGGGTGTGACCCGAATGGCCAGAGGGGGGCGGTCGGACTTTCCGGTCCGGGGCGGGAGCGGATTACCGGGCGGGGAGCTGGGCACAACGGAGGCAGGCGCGCCTCGACCTGGGCTCAGGGAGGGGCGAACGGCGGCGTGCCCCGTTGCCGCGGAGCTGGGGTCGATTTATCGTCCCAGCACGATTCGCGTGCAAGATCACAATATGTGAAGGGGCCGCGGCCATGGTGGCGAAGAAGACGGCGAAAGAGACCGTGGAGACCGTGGCCGAGAAGGAGGCCGCCAGGACGCCACCGGCCAAGAAGGCGGCGAAGAAGGCGGCCGTGAAGAAGGCGGCCGTGAAGAAGGCCCCGGCGAAGAAGGCGGCGGCGAAGAAGGCGGCGGCGAAGAAGGCGGCGGCCGGGGCGGCGGCCAGGAAGGCGCCGGCGAAGAAGAGCGCGGTCAAGAAGGCTTCGAAGAAGGCCGCAGCGGCGGCCATGGGGGCGGCCCAGGCCGCCGAGCAGACGGGAGCCACCACGGTGGTAGCCAAGAAGAGCGCGGGTCGGACCACAGCTGCCGGAAAGGGGGCGGCGGCGGTGCCGCAGGCCCGCGCCGCCGCTGCGACAGCCCCCGGCGAGCTGGCGGTACGGCCCGGGGAGGACCCGTGGACGCCCGAGGAGGTCACCGAGGCGCGCACGGAGCTGGCCAGCGAGGTCATGCGGCTGCGGAGCGAGCTGGAGGCGTCGGGGGCCGCGCTGGCCGGACTGATGCGGGACTCCGGCGACGGCGCGGGTGACGACGAGGCGGACACCGGAACGAAGAACATCACCCGCGAGCACGAGTTGTCGCTCGCCGCCAACGCGCAGGAGATGCTGGAGCAGACCGAGCGGGCCCTGGCCCGGCTGGAGGCGGGGACGTACGGACTCTGCGAGATCTGCGGCAAACCGATCGGGAAGGCACGGATGCAGGCATTTCCCCGGGCCACCCTGTGTGTGGAGGACAAACAGAAGCAGGAGCGACGCGGCTGATCCGCCGGGGTGTGTCGTACTCTCGTCCTCAGTCAGGCACCTAGGTTGAGGGACTCACGTGGCAGAGGCGGAGCGCATCATCGGTACGCCGGATATCCCTGATGCAGCGGGGGCCGACGGGGCCGAGCCCCCGAAGGCCGCCGACGGCACGGTCGTGGGCTCGACGGGAAGCACGGTCGAAGGCTCGGCCGGGAGCACGGTCGAGGGCGACGGCTCCGGCGGCAGCACGGCCAAGGGCAGGGGCAGGCGGAAGATCCTGGCCCTCTTCACCGTGGCCGTCGTCGCCTATCTGCTGGACCTGACCACCAAGATGATCGTGGTCGCGAAGCTGGAGCACCAGGAGCCCATCGAGATCTTCGGCGACTGGCTGAAGCTCAGCGCGATCCGGAACGCGGGTGCCGCGTTCGGGATCGGCGAGGCGTTCACGGTGATCTTCACCGTGATCGCCACCGGTGTGATCGTGGTCATCGCCCGGCTCGCCCGCAAGCTCTACAGCCTGCCGTGGGCCATCGCGCTGGGGCTGCTGCTCGGCGGTGCGCTCGGCAATCTCACCGACCGCATCTTCCGTGCGCCCGGCGTGTTCAAGGGCGCGGTGGTGGACTTCATCGCCCCCGCGCACTTCGCGGTCTTCAACCTCGCCGACTCCGCGATCGTCTGCGGCGGCATCCTGATCGTGATCCTTTCCTTCAAGGGACTGGACCCCGACGGCACCGTGCACAAGGACTAGCAGGCGCAAGGCATACTCGACAGGTGAGTACGCATCCCGAGATCCGCACCCTGCCCGTACCCGATGGCCTGGAAGGCGAGCGTGTCGACGCCGCCATCTCCCGGATGTTCGGTTTCTCCCGCACCAAGGCCGCAGAGCTGGCCGCCGCCGGGAAGGTCCAGGTGGACGGTGCGGTGGCCGGGAAGTCCGAGCGGGTGCACGGTGGCGCCTGGCTGGAAGTGGAGATGCCGCAGGCACCCGCTCCGGTCCAGATCGTCGCCGAGCCCGTCGAGGGCATGGAGATCGTGCACGACGACGACGACATCGTCGTGATCGTGAAGCCGGTCGGCGTCGCCGCCCACCCGAGCCCCGGCTGGACCGGGACCACGGTCATCGGCGGCCTCGCGGCCGCCGGATACCGGATCTCGACCTCCGGTGCCGCCGAGCGCCAGGGCATCGTGCACCGCCTGGACGTCGGCACCTCGGGGCTGATGGTCGTCGCCAAGTCGGAGCGCGCCTACACCCTGCTCAAGGCCCAGTTCCGCGACCGGGTCGTCGAGAAGAAGTACCACGCGCTCGTGCAGGGCCACCCGGACCCGATGAGCGGCACCATCGACGCCCCCATCGGCCGCCACCCCAATCACGACTACAAGTGGGCGGTCACGGCCGAGGGCAAGCCGTCCATCACGCACTACGACCTGATCGAGGCGTACCGGTCCGCGAGCCTCCTCGACATCAAGCTGGAGACGGGCCGCACGCACCAGATCCGGGTGCACATGTCGGCCCACCGCCACCCCTGCGTCGGGGACCTCACCTACGGTGCAGACCCGACCCTGGCCAAGCGCCTGGGCCTGACCCGGCAGTGGCTGCACGCCGTGCGCCTCGGTTTCGAGCACCCCTCCGACGGCAGCTGGGTGGAGTTCTCCAGCGGCTACCCGGACGACCTCCAGCAGGCCCTCGACACGATCGTGGCGGAGAGCGAGTGACCACCGCTCCCGCCCCGTACACCACCCGCAGGGCTCTCGACGACGGCGATCTGGCGGCCTGCTTCCAGGTCCGCAAGGACGTCTTCGTCGGTGAGCAGCAGGTGCCCGAGGAGATCGAGTACGACGCCCACGACGCGGACGCGGTGCATGTCCTGGCCCTCGCGGCGGACGGCTCGGCGCTCGGTACGGGACGGCTGCTGCACGGCGCCGCCGCGGCGGACCGGACCGGCGGTGACCTTGCGGTCGGCGCGCTCGGCAGGCTCGCCGTGACCCGGACGGCACGCGGGCTCGGCGTCGGCGCCGCACTGGTGCGCGCCATCGAGGACCAGGCGCGCACGCTGGGCCTGGGCGCCGTCGATCTGCACGCCCAGACCCATGCCCTCGGTTTCTACGAGCGGCTCGGGTACGTGGCCTACGGCCCGGAGTTCCCGGACGCGGGCATCGCCCACCGGGCGATGCGCCGCACCTTCTGAGCGGAGCTCCGCGCCTCAGTCCGGCAGCCCCCAGCGCGTCCACGCGCCGTTCGACGGCACCTCGCGCGGACCGGTCTCCGGGCGGCGCGCCCCGCGCGGGGTGATCAGCACGGTGCCGCCGCGCGGCACGTCCAGGGTGATCCGGCCGGGGCCGGTCTCCCGTCGGCGCACCGGGTGCCCGCGCCCGTCCCGTACGTCGATCTCGCCCTCCACCGAGTGCTCCAGCGTCAGCGGCGCGCCCGCCTCGCTGCGCACCCGTACCCAGCGGGTGAGACCGCCCGAGCGGTCCGCGTCCACCAGGAACGCGCCCTGGGTGCGCAGTGAGGCGATCGACGCGTCCGCCCACCGCCGCGAGAGGGACGGAAAGACCTTCACCACCCCGTCGTGTCCCTGCACCACCATGTCGAGCATCGACTGGGCGGCGGACAGCGGGCTCTCCAGGGCGAGGTTGCGGCCCTCCCGGTACATCGTGTTCACCGTCATCGCGCAGTCGGCGACCACGTTCAGGTCGGTGAAGAAGGTCAGGAAGTCGAGCGCCTTCTCCGGCTCGTCCATCACGGAGTACATGGACGACGCCGTGGCGTAGCTGTACCCGTGCCACAGCTCCCGCATGGACACCCAGTGGTCCATGCTGCGCCGCATGACGGCGCGGTCCGGCGCCCGGTCCCAGTTCCGCTCGCGCAGGGGGTGGAGCCAGAGCAGATGGGAGTGGTGGCGGTGCGATGCGGCGAGCGGCACATCCTTGCCGATCATGACTCCGGCCGCCGGGTCCTCGGCGTACGGGGTGAGGCGCCGGCCGATGTCCCGCCAGCGCCCCAGCCGGGGGTCGTCGTGGCGCAGCAGCTCCGCCGACCCGATGAGCGTGCGCACGCCCCAGCGGATGAGCGAGAGGTCGTACGTGCAGTCCGCGGCGTCGGCGTACTCGGGGGAGCGGGTGGTGAGCAGATGCAGCCGGCCGTCGGAGCCCTCGCGCAGGAAGTGGGCGTAGAACGTGATCGCCTTCGCGAGGATCGGATACACCACGTCGCGCAGGGTGCCCGGGTCCATCGAGTGCCGGTAGGCCAGCCAGACGTGGTGCAGGGCCCAGGTGAGGTTCCCGAAGTTGTCGGAGATCCGGTCCGAGCCCGGTATCCCGACGTCGTACGTGTCGCCCGCGCGCAGCTGCCAGTCGGAGGGGTGGCCGAGGGCGTAGCTCTCCCCGTCGCGGTACGCGGCCGGGACGGAGGCGGGCAGATGGTGCTCGAAGCGGCGCAAGGCGTGGGTCACCGAGTCGAGTTCGGGGTGGTTGGAGCCGTGGACCGGTGCCATGCCGATCTGGACGTTGAGGTTCCACCAGACCGCGGTCCAGTTGTTCCCGACCTCCGGGAACCAGGGGCCCCATTCGGAGATGACCGGGCCCCGGGCGCGGGTCGCCGAGGCGAGCTTGTAGAGCTGGGTGACGTAGAAACTCTGCAGCCGCTTGTCCGGTACGGACAGGAAGCTGCGCCGGTAGTAGGCGTGCCACCAGTCGCGGTGGCGGTCCACCAGCCGGTCCGGGTCGGTGGCGAGGGTGCGGTCCACGGCCCGTAGCGCGGTCGAGGTCGCCTCGGCCGGTTCGCCGGGGAAGCGGTACACGAGGTGCGCGGCGAGCAGCCGCCCGGTGCCCTCGCGGCGCTCGCGCCAGGCGGTGGTCCAGCCGCCGCCCGCGAGCAGCGGCTGCTCGACGAAGCCGTCGCCCACCCGCGGGGCGGGGTTGGGGGTGTAGTCCGCGGGCCTGCCGCTGGTACGGGTGGTGGCGGCGGGCAGCCACTGGAAGGTCCAGGCGGCGGCCTCCTCGCCCGCCGTCGGCCGGGTGGAGAGCAGCAGCGCACCGGTGTCGTTGTGGATGAGGGCGCAGAACGCGAGGCTGCCGCGGGTGGTGGTGACGGTGCCGCGCAGCTCCGCGTCGTACAGGTCGAGTGTCCAGTCGACGGCCGTGATCTCTCCGGCGAGCGTGAGCGTGAAGTACCCGACGGGAAGCCGGGAGAAGCCGATGCCGCCGCGCCACTGCCCGCGCTGGTCCTGTACCTGACTGTGGCTCAGCATCAGCTTCAGGGTGTTCGGGGTCGCGCCCGCGTACAACTGGGCGCCCAGGTAGCCGTTGGCCAGGAACGGGGCCTCCTGCCAGCCCGTGGGGAGCCGCCGCCAGGTCATGGCCGCCGCACGGACGGTGTTCTCGTACGGGTCCGGGGAGGCCGGGCCGGCCGCGCCCGCGGGCGGGGCCGTCCAGGCGGTACGGGAGCCGGCGAGCCAGAGCGCGGTGGTTCCGGCGGCCGTGGTGGAGACGAAACGCCTTCGGGAGAACTCGGTCATGGGATCTCTCCTGCCGGTCATATACGTGGCGGTGGTTCGTGTTCCTGAACCGTGCCCGCCGCATACTGCCCTCCTCGCCAGGTCGGCGGAAGAGGTGCGACGGCAAAGACATCGGAGGAATGCGGCGCCAAGAGGGCGGCCGGAGGGGGGTGTTGTCTGATTTGCAGGCATTGCATGGCAGGGTGGAAGTCCCGATCGACCGATCACCGCTCGATTTCGCACGCCCGGAAGGCACATCGTGGATCAAATGGCACTGCTGCTCCTGCTCCTGCTCGGAGCCGTGGTCACGGTGCCGTTGGGGGAGCGGCTGGGCCTCCCGGCGCCGGTGCTGATGACGCTTGCCGGGATCGCGATGGCGTTCACCAGCTTCGTGCCCAATGTCGACATCCCGCCGGAGATCATCCTTCCCGCGCTGTTGCCGCCGCTGCTCTACGCCTCCGTGCAGCGCACCTCCTGGCGGCAGTTCGCCGCCAACAGACGACCGATCTTTCTGCTGGCCGTGGCGCTGGTCTTCGTCACCACGGCCGCGGTCGCCGCGGTCGCCAACTCGATCGTCCCCGGACTGCCCATCGCCGCCGCGGTCGCCCTCGGCGCGCTCGTCGCCCCGCCCGACCCGGTCGCCGCGACGGCCGTCGCGGGCTCGGTCGGACTGCCGCGCAGGCTGGTCTCGATCCTGGAGGGCGAGGGGCTGTTCAACGACGTGACCGCGATCGTGCTCTACCACGTGGCGATCGCCGCCGCGGTGAGCGGGACCTTCTCGCTGCCCGAGGCCTTCGGACTGCTGATCCTTTCCGCCGTCGTCGCGGTGGTCGTCGGACTCGCGCTCGGCTGGCTCACCATCAAACTGATGGGCATCCTGGGGGACGCCACCCTTCAGGTCGGCCTCTCCCTGCTCGTGCCCTTCGTGAGTTACGTCCTCGCCGAGGAGCTGATGGGGTCGGGCGTGCTGGCCGTCCTGACCACGGCGCTCTTCCTCGCCGAGCACACCGCGGACGCCGACGACGTCCTGGGACGTCTCACCGGACATACCTTCTGGGAGATCGTCGACACCCTCGTCACCGGTGTCGCCTTCGGACTGATCGGCCTCGAACTCCACAGCGTCTTCGGTACGGCCGACGGGCGCGAACTGGAGATGGTGGGCTGGGGCCTCGCGATCGTCGTGGTGGTCGTCGGCGTACGGCTGCTGTGGCTGCTGCCCGCGACCTGGCTCGCCAAGCGGCTGCACAAACGGCGGGACGTCAGCGAGGAGATCCCCACCAGCTGGCGGGAGACCGTCGTCATGTGGTGGGCCGGGATGCGCGGGGTGGCCTCGGTCGCGCTGGCACTGGCGATCCCGCTGGAGACGGACGACGGGAAGCCGTTCCCCGGCCGCGACGAGATCATCTTCATCGCGTTCGCCGTCATCATGGCGACCCTCGTCTTCCAGGGGCTCACCCTGCCCTGGCTGGTGCGCAAGCTCGGCGTGCGGGCCGACACGGACGCCGAGGAGGCCCTGGAGCGGGACCTCGCGATCCGCGCCGCCAAGGCCGCCAAGCACCGGCTCAAGGAGATCCAGGAGGTCGAGGACTTCCCGGAGGACGTCGTCGAGCGGCTGCAGCGCGCGGCGTACGACATCGGGGCGCGGATCAGCCCGGACATGGTCGACGAGGAGCGGCGCGAGGCGTACGCGAAGCGCGCGGACCGGTTCAGAGCGGTCAGCCGTGTCCAGCGCGAGATGATGTCGGCCGCCCGCCACGCGGTGCTCTCCGCGCGCAGTGAACCGGGCGCCGACCCCGAGGTGGTCGACCGGGTGCTGCGCTACCTGGACGTACGCAGCCTGCGCTGAGGCGCGCCGGAGCGCGGGGGAGGCGTGCGGGAGGCGCGGGAGGCAGGCGGGGGGCGCGGGGCGCGCGGCACCTGACGGAGACGTCCGCGGGGCGCGGGGTGTGAGGGGGCGTGGTCCGCGCGGTGTCAGCCGCGCCCCGTCCGCGGGGCCCTGCTGTCGCCGGTCCCCGCACCGGGACCGCTGCCATTGCGGCCGGTCCCCCCGGCGGCCCCGGTCAGCTCCGCCCACTGCTCGCCCGGCGGAAGCACCGCGGGGGAGGTGGCGATCCGCGGCAGCGCGTACGGATGGTGGTCCCGCAGCCAGCCGACCAGCTGCTCCCGTACCGCGCAGCGCACCGTCCAGATGTCGTCCGCGTCCTTCGCCGTGACCACGGCCCGCACCTGGATCGTCGACGGGGTGGTGTCGGTGACCGCGAGCGACCAGTCACGGCCGTCCCACGCGGCGCACTCGCCGAGGATGTCGCGCAGCCGCTCACGCATCGCGGCCACCGGCGCCGAGTGGTCGAGGTGGAGGAAGACCGTGCCGGTCATCTGGACCCCGCCGCGCGACCAGTTCTCGAACGGCTTGCCGGTGAAGTACGAGACGGGCATCGTGATCCGCCGCTCGTCCCAGGTCCGTACCGCGAGGAAGGTCAGCGTGATCTCCTCGACGGTGCCCCACTCGCCGTCCACCACCACCGTGTCGCCGATCCGCACCATGTCCCCGAACGCGATCTGCAGCCCGGCGAAGAGGTTGCCGAGCGTGGACTGGGCGGCGACACCCGCGACGATGCCGAGCACGCCCGCGGAGGCGAGCATCGAGGTGCCGACCGTCCGCATCGCGGGGAACGTCAGCAGCATCGCCGCGACGGCGACGGTCGCCACGACGGCGGTCACCACGCGCTGGATCAGGGTCACCTGCGTACGCACCCGGCGCACCCGGGCCGGATCACGGGTGGCCGCCGTGTAGCGCGCGTACGACGCCTCGATGACCGTCGCCGCGACCCGTACCACCAGCCACGCCGACGCGGCGATCAGCACCAGGGTGAGGACCTGGCCGATACCGGCCCGGTGATCGTTCACCGGGCCGAGCCGGGTGTGGCCGAAGGTGGCTCTCAGCAGCGCGGTGCAGAGCACCAGCTGCACGGGGAGCCGGCACCGGCGCAGCAGACCCCACAGGGGGGTGTCGTGGTGGCAGCTGTCGGCCCGCCGCAGCAGCAGATCGACCAGCCAGCCGACCAGCAGGGTGATCACCACGGAACCGCCGACGATGATCAGCGGGCGCAGGACGTACTCCATTGCCTCGTCCTCCAAGCTCTGGTACATAGCTGGCACCATGGCCTCATGAACATCATGCTTTTCCACTCGACCTACGGGCTGCGGCCCGCTGTGCACGCCGCGGCCGACCGGCTCCGGGCCGCCGGCCATGAGGTGCGGGTGCCCGATCTGTTCGAGGGGCACACCTTTGACACGGTGGAGGAAGGCATGGCTTTCAAGGAGCAGGTGGGCAAGGACGAGCTGCTCAGGCGCGCAGTACTGGCCGCGGCGCCCTACTCCGACCAGGGGCTCGTGTACGCGGGCTTCTCCCTGGGGGCGGCCACCGCGCAGACCCTGGCCCTCGGCGACGAGAAGGCGCGCGGACTGCTCCTTCTGCACGGCACGTCGGACATCGCGGAGAACGCTTCCGTGAACGAGCTGCCCGTACAGCTGCATGTCGCCGACCCCGATCCGTTCGAGTCGCACGACTGGCTGAACAGCTGGTACCTCCAGATGCAGCGGACCGGCGCCGATGTGGAGGTCTACCGCTACCCGGGCGCCGGGCATCTGTTCACCGACCCGGATCTGCACGACTACGACGAGGCGGCGGCGGAGCAGACCTGGAAGGTCGCGCTCGGTTTTCTCGCCACGCTGTAGACGCGTTTCTCGCGCGCTGTAGGCACGCCGGACGCTCCGGACATACGACAGGGCCCCGCACCTGGGTGCGGGGCCCTGCTGTCATCGGTGAGGCGGTGAGGCGGTGAGGCGGTGAGGCGGTGACGCGGTTACGCCTTGAGCGCCTTGTCGACCGCGGCGGTGAAGTCGGCCACGGTCATCGGGGCGTTCTCGCTGCCCTCCGCCGTGACGGGCTTGCCGTCCATCTTCAGCGTGGGCGTGCCCTTCACCCCGCTCTTGTCGAACGCCTTGGACATCTTCATCGCCCAGGCGTCGTACGTGCCGTCCTCGACGTTCTTCTGGAACGCCTTGTTGCCCTTCAGCGCGTCCACCGAGTCCGCCACCTCGATCAGGAAGCTGTCCTTGGCGAACTTGTCGTCGCGCTCCTCGGGGTGGAACTTGGCGGAGTAGAGCGCGGCCTTGTAGTCCAGGAACGCCTCGGGGCTCACGTCGAGCGCGGCGCCCAGGGCGCTGAGGGCGTTCTTGGAGCCCTCGCCGTTGTCGGAGTTGTCGATGAAGGTCGCACCGACGTACTTGATCTTGTACTTGCCGGCGTCGACGTCCTTCGTGACGGTCTCGCCGATCTCCTGCTCGAACGTGGCGCAGATCGGGCAGCGCGAGTCCTCGTACAGCTCAAGGGTCTTCTTGGCGGTCGACTTGCCGATGACCACGGTCGTGCCGTCGTCGCCCGAGGTGTTCTTCGGGGCGGTCACGTTCTTCGCGTCCGCGGCGGCCTTCCAGCCGTCGGGCTTGTTCAGCTGCATCACGCCGTAGCTGATGCCGCCGATGACCGCCAGGGCGGCGACGACCGACACCCCGACGACGATCTGCTTGCGGGCCCTGTCCTTCTTCGCCTGGCGTTCCCGCTCGGCGCGCAGCCGGTCGCGGGCCGCTGCCTTGTTGGCCTGGGTGTTGCGGTTGCTCATGATCGTTCTCCGTGGATGCGTGGTGATGTGTGGGGGCGCTGTGCGGGTACGTGTCACGTGCTCAAGCAGTGACACGGGCCGGCAGCGGCGGTCCCCTCCGTCCCACGGAGTGCACGAGGAGGCGGGCCGGGAAGAGCGGATGCGGGCGTCCGACGGGTCGCGGGCCCCGGGTCGCGGGGCGGCCCGGGTGGCCCACCGCGGCGACGGCGGTCAGCAGCGGCCGGAAGGCCAGGGCGGCCACCGCGCGCAGCAGCCCCGCGAGCGCCGACTCCCCGTGCCGCAGCCAGGCGGCGGCGAGCAGCCCGACGGTCACATGGGCGGCGAGCAGCAGCCACGGCACCGCGGGCCCCGGCTGCGCCAGCAGGGCGGCCGCCCGGTCCCCGGCCCCGGTCACCCCGGCCAGCGGGGTGCCCACCGCGCCGACGCCCGCCAGCCGCGTGCCGCTCTCGCCGCCGCACAGTACATCGACGCCCACGGAACGCAGCGGACCCGCGATGGGCCCGCCGGCCGCCCCGTAACAGAGGTGCTGACCGGTGGTGAAGACGGTGTCGGCGGCCAGCTCCAGCGGCACGAGCAGTCCCGCGATCGCCCCGAAGCCACGCTCCCGGCCGGCCAGCGCGTACGCCGTGGCGAAGACGAGGCAGGCCAGCATCGCGACCACGCTCAGCGGCAGCGGGACCCGGGAGAGCAGCACATGGGACGCCGAGGACAGGGTGACGACGAGCGCGGTGAAAAGCGCCGCGCGCACCACCCTGAATTGCGTCCCTGAGATGTCCATCGCCCGAGAGTGTGTCATGTGTACCTGTAAACGACCCCTAAACGGGCTGAACCCGCCGACCCGGCCCGATGAACGGGCCGGACCTGCCGCCCCCGTATCCCCGACCGGCGAACGGCTCTACAGGCCGGGGATACGGCCGTTGCGGAAGAGGTCCACGAAGATCTGGTGGTCGGTGCGGGCGCGGGCCCCGTAGCTGTGGGCGAAGTCGACCAGCAGCTCCGCGAAGCCCTCCTCGTCGGCCGCGATGGCCGCGTCGATCGCCCGCTCCGTGGAGAACGGCACCAGCGAGTGTCCGCTCTCGTCGTCCGCCGCCGAGTGCATCGTCGCCGTCGCCCGGCCGAGATCCGCGACGACCGCCGCGATCTCCTCCGGCTCGTCGATGTCGGACCAGTCCAGATCGACCGCGTACGGCGACACCTCGGCGACCAGCTGGCCCGCGCCGTCCAGCTCGGTCCAGCCGAGCCACGGGTCGGCGTGTGCCTGGAGCGCGCGCTGCGAGATGACGGTGCGGTGCCCCTCGTGCTGGAAGTAGTCCCGCACGGCCGCGTCGGTGATGTGCCGGGAGACCGCCGGGGTCTGCGCCTGCTTGAGGTAGATCACCACATCGTTCTCCAGGGCGTCGCTGTTGCCCTCCAGGAGGATGTTGTACGAGGGCAGCCCGGCCGAGCCGATCCCGATGCCCCGCCGGCCCACGACGTCCTTCACCCGGTAGGAGTCGGGGCGGGTCAGGCTCGACTCCGGCAGCGTCTCCAGATAGCCGTCGAACGCGGACAGCACCTTGTAGCGGGTCGCCGCGTCCAGGTCGATCGCCCCGCCACCGGCGGCGAACCGCCGCTCGAAGTCCCGGATCTCCGTCATCGAGTCCAGCAGCGAGAACCGGGTCAGCGAGCGGGCGTCACGCAGCGCGTCCAGCAGTGGCCCCTCGGCGGTGTCCAGCGTGAACGGCGGCAGCTCGTCGTTCTTCGCGCCCGTCGCCAGGGCGTGGATCCGCTCGCGGTAGGCGGCGGCGTATATCCGTACCAGCTCGCCGATCTGGTCGTCGCCCAGCGCCTTCGCGTAACCGATCAGGGCGACGGAGGCGGCGAAGCGCTTGAGGTCCCAGGTGAAGGGGCCCACATACGCCTCGTCGAAGTCGTTCACGTTGAAGATCAGCCGGCCGTTGGCGTCCATGTACGTGCCGAAATTCTCCGCGTGCAGATCGCCGTGGATCCAGACCCGGCCGGTGCGCTCGTCCAGGTACTGGCCGCCGTGCTGCTCGCGCTCCAGGTCGCCGTAGAACAGGCATGCCGTGCCCCGGTAGAAGGCGAAGGCCGAGCCCGCCATCTTGCGGAACTTGACCCGGAAGGCCGCGGGGTCGGCGGCCAGCAGCTCACCGAAAGCGGTGTCGAAAACGGCGAGAATCTGCTCCCCGCGCTGCGCTGCGCCGGTCTGCGTTTCCGACATTTCTTGGTGCCTCCTGGTACCGGACGTACATGACTGAAAGCGTGACTGAGGACATGACAAAAAGGACAGGCGTCCCAGCCTCTACAACGCGCGACCGTACCCGGGAGTGCCCCTCGTCCGTCACCACCAGGACGTAGACTTCCACGCTGTCCCCCCAGTCCGTCATCCCCAGTTCTCCCGGAGGCCCGACGCCGTGACCAAGCCGCCCTTCACGCACCTTCACGTCCACACCCAGTACTCGCTGCTGGACGGTGCCGCGCGGCTCAAGGACATGTTCGAGGCGTGCAACGAGATGGGCATGTCGCACATCGCGATGACGGACCACGGCAATCTGCACGGGGCGTACGACTTCTTCCACTCCGCGACCAAGGCGGGTGTGACGCCGATCATCGGCATCGAGGCGTACGTCGCCCCGGAGTCGCGCAAGCACAAGCGCAAGGTGCAGTGGGGACAGCCGCACCAGAAGCGCGACGACGTGTCCGGATCCGGTGGGTACACCCACAAGACGATCTGGGCGTCGAACAGGACCGGGCTGCACAACCTGTTCCGGCTCTCCTCGGACGCGTACGCCGAGGGCTGGCTGCAGAAGTGGCCGCGCATGGACAAGGAGACCATCGCGAAGTGGTCCGAGGGTCTCATCGCGTCCACCGGGTGCCCCTCCGGAGAGGTGCAGACCAGGCTGCGGCTCGGGCAGTTCGACGAGGCGGTCCAGGCGGCCTCCGACTACAAGGACATCTTCGGCGAGGGCAAGTACTTCCTGGAGCTGATGGATCACGGCATCGAGATCGAGCGCCGGGTCCGTGACGGGCTCCTCGCGGTCGGCAAGAAGCTGAACATCCCGCCGCTCGTGACGAACGACTCGCACTACACCTATGCGAGCGAGGCCACGGCGCACGACGCCCTGCTGTGCATCCAGACCGGCAAGAACCTCTCGGACCCGGACCGCTTCCGCTTCGACGGCACCGGCTACTACCTCAAGACGACCGACGAGATGTACGCCGTCGACTCCTCCGACGCCTGGCAGGAGGGCTGCGCCAACACCCTCCTGGTCGCGGAGCAGATCGACACCACCGGCATGTTCGAGGCGAAGAACCTCATGCCGAAGTTCGAGATCCCGGACGGTTTCACCGAGGTCACCTGGTTCCAGGAAGAGGTCCGGGTCGGCATGCAGCGCCGCTTCCCGGGCGGTGTCCCCGACGACCGGCAGAAGCAGGTCGAGTACGAGCTGGACGTCATCATCCAGATGGGGTTCCCGGGGTACTTCCTGGTCGTCGCCGACTTCATCATGTGGGCCAAGAACAACGGCATCGCGGTCGGCCCCGGGCGAGGCAGCGCCGCCGGTTCGATCGTGGCGTACGCGATGGGCATCACCGACCTCGACCCGATCGAGCACGGGCTGATCTTCGAGCGGTTCCTGAACCCCGAGCGTGTCTCCATGCCCGACGTCGACATCGACTTCGACGAGCGCAGGCGCGTCGAAGTGATCAGGTACGTGACCGAGAAGTACGGCGCCGACAAGGTCGCCATGATCGGCACGTACGGCAAGATCAAGGCGAAGAACGCCATCAAGGACTCCGCCCGTGTCCTCGGCTACCCGTACGCGATGGGCGACCGGCTCACCAAGGCCATGCCCGCCGACGTCCTCGGCAAGGGCATCGACCTCAACGGCATCACCGACCCCAAGCACCCGCGCTACAGCGAGGCGGGCGAGATCCGGGGGATGTACGAGAACGAGCCGGACGTACGGAAGGTCATCGACACCGCGAAGGGCGTCGAGGGCCTGGTCCGGCAGATGGGCGTGCACGCCGCGGGCGTGATCATGTCCAGCGAGCCGATCGTCGACCACGCCCCGGTCTGGGTCCGGCACACCGACGGCGTCACCATCACGCAGTGGGACTACCCGCAGTGCGAGTCGCTCGGCCTGCTGAAGATGGACTTCCTGGGCCTGCGCAACCTGACGATCATGGACGACGCCATCAAGATGGTGAAGTCCAACAAGGGCATCGAGCTGGAGATGCTCGCCCTGTCGCTGGACGACCCCAAGACGTACGAGCTGCTGTGCCGCGGTGACACGCTGGGCGTCTTCCAGTTCGACGGCGGCCCGATGCGCTCCCTGCTGCGCCAGATGCAGCCCGACAACTTCGAGGACATTTCCGCCGTCTCGGCCCTCTACCGGCCGGGCCCGATGGGAATGAACTCCCACACGAACTACGCGGAACGCAAGAACGCCCGCCAGGAGATCACCCCGATCCACCCGGAGCTGGAGGAGCCTCTCAAGGAGGTCCTCGGCCTCACCTACGGCCTGATCGTGTACCAGGAGCAGGTGCAGAAGGCCGCCCAGATCGTCGCCGGATACTCGCTCGGCGAGGCCGACATCCTGCGCCGCGTGATGGGTAAGAAGAAGCCCGACGAGCTGGCGAAGAACTTCGTCCTCTTCGAGGCCGGCGCCAAGAAGAACGGCTTCTCCGACGCGGCGATCAAGGCGCTGTGGGACGTCCTGGTGCCGTTCGCCGGATACGCGTTCAACAAGGCGCACTCCTCCGCGTACGGCCTGGTCACCTACTGGACCGCGTACCTCAAGGCGAACTATCCCGCCGAGTACATGGCGGCCCTGCTGACCTCGGTCAAGGACGACAAGGACAAGTCCGCGGTCTATCTGAACGAGTGCCGCCGCATGGGCATCAAGGTGCTGCCGCCCAACGTCAACGAGTCGCTGTCCAACTTCGCCGCCCAGGGTGACGACGTGATCCTCTTCGGGCTGACCGCCGTGCGCAACGTCGGCCAGAACGTCGTCGACTCGATCATCCGCAGCCGCAAGGCGAAGGGGAAGTACAGCACCTTCCCCGACTTCCTCGACAAGGTCGAAGCGGTCGTCTGCAACAAGCGCACCGTGGAATCACTCATCAAGGCCGGGGCCTTCGACGAGATGGGCCACACCCGCAAGGGCCTCGTCGCCCACCACGAGCCGATGATCGACAACGTGGTGCAGGTCAAGCGCAAGGAGGCCGAGGGACAGTTCGACCTCTTCGGCGGCGGCGGCGGCGAGGAGAGCGACGAGCCCGGCTTCGGGCTGGACGTGGAGTTCTCCGACATCGAGTGGGAGAAGTCCTACCTGCTCGCGCAGGAACGCGAAATGCTCGGACTGTACGTCTCCGACCACCCGCTCTTCGGCCTGGAGCACGTCCTGTCCGACAAGGCCGACGCCTCGATCTCCCAGCTGACCGGCGGGGAGCACGGGGACGGTGCCATCGTGACTGTCGGCGGCATCATCTCCGGCCTCCAGCGCAAGATGACCAAGCAGGGCAACGCCTGGGCCATCGCCACCGTGGAGGACCTCGCGGGCTCCATCGAGTGCATGTTCTTCCCGGCCACCTACCAGCTGGTCTCCACCCAGCTCGTCGAGGACACCGTCGTCTTCGTCAAGGGCCGCCTGGACAAGCGCGAGGACGTGCCGCGCCTGGTCGCCATGGAGATGCAGGTCCCCGACATTTCCCACGCCGGGACCAACGCCCCGGTCGTCCTCACCATCCCCACGGTGAAGATCACCCCGCCCATGGTCAGCCGGCTCGGGGAGGTCCTGAGCAGCCACCGGGGCGACACCGAGGTACGCATCAAGCTCCAGGGACCCCGCAAGACCACGGTGCTCCGGCTCGACCGGCACCGGGTCAAGCCCGACCCGGCGCTCTTCGGCGACCTGAAGGTGCTGCTCGGCCCGTCCTGCCTGGCGGGCTGACGGGACTACCAGCGGCGAGCGGCGGACCGACGGCCGCCACCGGCGAACGACGAGAGGGGCGCCCCGCGGCCGCGGGGCGCCCCTCTCGGTCTACAGCCCTGCGGCCGGACCGGAAGCGACCGGTCAGTTGTGGCCGAAGCGCCGCTGGTGCTTGCGCGCGACATCGGCGGGGCTGCCCTGGGCCTGCGACTGAGACTGGTTCTCGTTCTCGTTCTGGGACTCGAAAGCCGTCGACTTGGCCTGCTCCTCGCCGCGCTCCGAGGCGGACGCGCGATCGTGATGGCTGCCCTGCTTGCGGTTCTTGTGCTTGGCCATGGTGAATGCCTCCTGTGGGGAATCCTGTGGGCCAGGACCGCTGTCAGACTCACATAGCACCGTAAAGGCCGCATGTTGGATCATTACCGTGCGTAGCAGTATCCGCAGTCGACCGATTTCTGGATCCGCCACGCCGATGATCGAGTTCCGGACGTTAACCCCCGCACGGTCGGGCAGACTCGAAGGAAACCCTGAGTAAACCCGTTCCCGAATTCCTGGAAGAGGGTGGAACGCGTGGACCGTTGCGTCGTCCTGGTGGACGCCGGCTACTTGCTGGGCGCAGCCGCGAGTCTGCTGGCCGGAGAGCCCGCCCGTTCCCGCATCACCGTCGACCACACGGCCCTGATCCAGGGGCTGCGGGAACGCGCAGAAATCGATACGGAACAGCCCCTGCTCCGGATCTACTGGTTCGACGGCGCCCCCGACCGGGTACCGCAGCCGGAGCACCGCAGACTCCGGGTGATGCCCCGGGTGACCGTACGGCTGGGCGCCCTCACCCGCAGTGACGGACGGTGGGCGCAGAAGGGCGTCGACGCCGCCATGCACGCCGAGCTCACCGAACTGGCCAGAAACCGGGCCTGTTCCGACGTGGTCCTGGTGACCGGTGACGGCGACCTGCTGCCCGGCCTGATGTCCGCCAAGGAACACGGCGTCGCCGTCCACCTGTGGGCCGTCCAGGCCGCCGACGGCGACTACAACCAGTCCGAGGACCTGGTCGCCGAGGCCGACGAACGCCGTGTGCTCGACCGGGCCTGGATCACCAAGGCCGTACGGGCCAAGGAGACCGGCGGCATCTGCGCCCCGCCGCCCGTCCCGCGCCCCGAGATCCAGGCGATCCTGTCCGCTCCGCTGCCGGAGGCGGCCCTCGCCGCGTCCGCCGAGCGTGCCTCGGAGGCCCAGGCCGCCGCCCGCAACGGCACCCCGGCACCGGCCGGTGAGGCCACCGCCGACGCGCCGCCCGCCCCCGGTCACAAGAGCGTTCCCACCCCCAAGGACCTGGCCGCCCTCCGTGCCCCCGGCGCGCACGCCGACCGGCATCCCGCGCCGCCGCCCGCCAACGCGACCCTGCGCTGGTCCTCGGACAAGGGGTGGGTGGAGCGCGGCGGACCGCTCGGCGAACCGCCGGAGACCGCGTCCCTGCCGACCCTGGCCCAGCTCACCAGCGCCGAACAGCGCTGGGCGGACCGGGAGGAGGACATCACCACCGTCGGCGGCGACCCCTTCGAAGTGGGCCAGGTCTTCGCCCGGCGCTGGATGGAACGGCTGCCGGAGACCGTGCACCTGCAGAAGCTGTCCACCATGTACCCGCGCATCCCGCACCGTATCGACGGCGAGCTGCTGCGGTACGCGGCACGCTTCGGACTTCTCGCCCACAAGGACGACCAGATCGACGAGCACGACCGCTATGCCATCCGGGCCGGGTTCTGGCGCGAGATCGACGTACGGGCCGCGGCGGAGCACGTACCCACGGTGGAGTAGCCGTCCTGCGGCCGGAATCGGCCACACCCTTCCGGGCCGCCCGGGTTGCGGCCCCGGACGCGGTCCGGGGCATCCGACCCCGTACCCTCATACCTCGTGAGTACGGGCACAGCACAGGCGCAGAGGGCCGGCGGAACCGTGTGCGCGGTGCGTGATCTGGTCAAGACCCATCCCGCGGTCCGGGGCCGACGCGGCGCGCCCGCCACCCCCGAGGTGCGCGCCACCGACGGAATCAGCCTCGATGTGGGGCGCGGGGAGATCTTCGGCCTGCTCGGTCCCAACGGCGCGGGCAAGTCCACCCTGGTCCGGCAGCTCACCGGGCTGATGCGTCCCGACTCCGGCAGCGTCGAAGTGCTGGGACACGATCTCGTACGCCACCCGGAGCGGGCCTCCCGGCTCATCGGCTACCTCGGGCAGGAATCCACCGCCCTGGACGAACTGACCGTCTCCCTCGCCGCGGAGACCACCGGTCGGCTGCGCGGCCTCCCCGTACGCGAGGCCCGCGCCGAGCGCGACGCCGTACTGGAGGAACTGGGGCTCACCGAACTCGCCGGGCGCCCCCTGAAGAAGCTCTCCGGCGGACAGCGCAGGCTCGCCTGCTTCGCCGCCACCCTGGTCGGGGACCGCCCCGTCCTGGTCCTGGACGAGCCGACGACCGGCATGGACCCCGTCGCCCGGCGGGCCGTCTGGGCCGCCGTCGACCGGCGCAGGGCCGAGCGCGGCGCCACGGTGCTGCTGGTCACCCACAACGTGATCGAGGCCGAGACCGTCCTCGACCGGGTCGCCGTCCTCGAACGCGGCAAGGTCATCGCCTGCGACACCCCCGCCGGGCTCAAGGAACAGGTGGCCGGGGAGGTCCGCGTCGAGCTGGTGTGGCGCGAGCGGGCACCGCTGGACGTCCCGGAGGTCGCCGCGCTGCGGGCCTCGGCGCAGGAGTCCGGCCGGCGCTGGGTGCTGCGGCTGGGACCGGACGAGGCACGGGCCGCGGTCGCCGCGGTGACCGGTGGCGCGGCCTTCGCCGCGCTCGACGATTTCACCCTGGCCACGCCCAGCCTGGAGGATGTCTATCTGGCCCTCGGCGGGGATGCGGCCAGGGCGAACGAGGGACTGGTGAAGGCGTGAACATCCACGGACGGGTGCGCGGAGACGCGTGGGGCGTACAGGGCCGGGGGCGGGTGCACGTGAGGGCGCGCGTGGTGAAGGGGAGCGGCCCCAGGTGACGAGCATCGTTCCCGCCGAGGCGGTGCCCGCGCACGTTCGGGAGAGGACGGCGCACGGCCCCTCCGGCCCGCCCCGCACCCTTCCGGCGCCGCTCGCGCCGCGCGCCCGGCTGCTGCCCTCGCTGGCCGCCGTCTACCGCGCCCAGCTCTCCCGGGCGCGGGTCGCCCGGATTCCGCTGCTGTTCGTGGCGACCTTCCAGTCCGTCGGGATCATGATCCTGATGCGCGGAGTCGTCGACGGCGGCTCCGAGGCCCGTGCCGTCGTCGCCGGATCCAGCGTGCTGGTCGTGGCGTTCGTCGCGCTGAACCTGCTGGCCCAGTACTTCGGGCAGCTCAAGGCCGGCGGCGGCCTCGACCACTACGCCACGCTGCCGGTGCCGCCCGCCGCGGTGGTGCTGGGCGCGGCCGGGGCGTACGCCTCCTTCACCGTGCCCGGCACGCTCTTCACGGCCATCACGGGCAGCATCCTCTTCCAACTGCCGATGACGCATCTGTGGGTCCTCGTCGCCGTGATCCCGCTCGCCGGGGCGGCGCTGGCGGGTCTGGGGGCCGCGTTCGGCCTCCTGGCGCCGCGCCAGGAACTGGCCACACTGCTCGGGCAGCTGGGCATGTCCGCCGCGTTGCTGCTGGGGGTGCTGCCGGCCGACCGGATGCCGGAGCCGGTGGGGTGGGCGCGTGATCTGCTGCCGTCGACGTACGGGGTCGAGGCGCTGGCCCGATCCTTCGACGCCCGGCCGGACTGGGCGGTCGTCGCGCTCGATCTCGCCGTCTGCGCGGTCGTGGGCGTGCTGTCGCTGGCCGTCGCGACGTGGGCGTACCGCCGTGCGGCGGTGCGGTAGCCGTTCGGGTGCGGGTGCGGTGGCCGTTCGACTGCGGTGCGGGTGCGGTGCGGCTGGGGTGCGGGTGCGGTGCGGTGCGTCGGCGGTCCGGTGAGGCGCCGCACAGGGGCGCCTGGCACGATGGCTGAGTGAACGCACCTTTGACGCCGCCTCACCAGCCTCCGTCCCACGATCCCTGGCAGACTCCGCCGGCGGGTTCCCATCCCGCGCCCGGCCACGAGTCGCCGGACGACGCCACGCATCCGGCGGCGGAGCTCCGTCCCGCCGCCGTGATCATGGTGCTCGTGGCCCTCACCGGCCTCGTGCTCGGGCTGCTGTGGCTGTGGCTGGCGCCGCGGGTGCCGCTGATCTCCGACGACACGGCCGTCTTCCTCAAGGACAGCGAGGGCGAGGAGGCGATCGGGGCAGACGGAACGTTTGTGCTGCTCGCGCTCGTGTTCGGGGCGGTGACCGCTGCGGCCGTGGTCCTCTTCCGCCGCCGCGGGGGCATCTGGCTGGTCGTGGGGCTGGCGCTCGGCGGGCTGCTCGGCTCCCTGCTGGCGTGGCGCATCGGCGTCTGGTTCGGGCCCACGTCGGATGTGGTCGCCCATGCGCGGGAGGTCGGCAAGGGCGTGGTCTTCGACGCGCCGCTGGAGCTGCACGCGGTGGGGGCGGTGCTGGCGTGGCCGATCGCGGCGATGGTCGTGCACTTGGGGCTGACGGCGGTGTTCGGGCCGCGGGATCCTGAGCCGGAGTGGGGTGTTCCTTACGGGGGAGTGGGGCCGGGGGGCGGGGCCGTGCCGGGGGGTGGGGCGGGGGCGGTGTCGTCCTAGCGGGGTGGCGGTGGGGGTGGGGCGCCTGCGGCGGGCTTGTCCCCTACCCGCCCCTTCCCGAAACCGGGGCGCTGCCCCGGGCCCCGGTGTCCTCAAGCGCCGGACGGGCTGAAGACTCGGGGCGCTGCCCCGGACCCCGCTCCTCAATCGCCGGAGGGGCTTGAAAGAGCGCTGGACGGGCTTGAAGAGTGCCGGAGGGGCTTGAAAGAGCGCCGGAGGGGCTTGAGGAGCGCTCTGGAGGGGCCTGAAGAGTGCGCTGGACGGGCTTGAAGAGCTCTGGACGGGCGTTGGGGGTGTGGGGGTTACGTTGCTCGGGCGATGTTGGCGAATGTCGCGTTCGTCAGGGTTGCCAGGTCCGTTGCGGAGAGTTCGACCTCCAGGCCCCGGCGGCCCGCCGAGACGCAGATGGTGGGGTGGGACCGTGCCGATGCGTCCAGTACCGTGCGGAGCCTCTTGCGCTGGCCCAGGGGGGAGATGCCGCCCCGGACGTAGCCGGTCGTGCGTTCGGCCGATGCGGGGTCGGCCATCGCCGCGCGCTTGCCGCCCACTGCCGAGGCCAGGGCCTTCAGGTCCAGGGAGCCGGCGACCGGGACGACCGCGACGGTCAGTTCGCCGTCCACGTCGGCCACCAGGGTCTTGAACACCCGGTCGGGGGAGACGCCGAGGGCCTCGGCGGCCTCCTCCCCGTAGGAGGGGGAGGCAGGGTCGTGGTCGTAGGCGTGCACCGTGAAGGCGGTGCCCGCCGCGGTCAGGGCGACCGTGGCGGGGGTGCCGCCGGACTGCTGCTTCTTCGACTTCTTCGCCACCGGGCAGGGGTCCTTGTTCGGTGAGGGGCTCAGTTCGGGTGTGTGGGGGCGCGGGTCAGTTCCACCGCGGGCAGCGACGGCAGGTGCCGGATGACCGCGGTCTCCTTCCGCAGGAGCGTCAGCTCCTCGCGCAGCCGGGTCGCCGTGTCCGGTGCCTGGAGCAGCCGCTGTTTCGTCGGGACGTCGAGGACGGCCGCCGCCGCGACCAGGTACGAGACCACGGACGGGTCGTCCGGCAGGTCCGCGCCCGTCGTCAGGGAGCGTTCGCTCGCTCCGGCCAGCCGCTTCTGGTAGGCGCGGAAGGCCCGCAGGACGCCCTCGGCCAGCGCACCGGCCTCGTCGTCCTTCGCCTCCTCGTCCAGCACTTCCACCTCGGCCGTCAGATAGGGGCCGTCGGCGTCGACGGAGAGCAGCTTGACCCGGGTGGTGCCGGTGGCCAGGACCTCGAAGCTGCCGTCGGAGCGCTCGCGGATCGTCGCCGCGTCGGCGACGCAGCCGACCCGGTGGAAGGTCTGGATCGGGTCGGGGCCGAAGCCCTCGGCCGGGGCGCGCTGCATGACGGGTGCCGCGGCGACCGTGTCCGGCATACCGGTGGCCGTCGGGGCGATCTCGCGGCCGTCGCGGATCGCGACCACGACGAAGCGCCGCGGTTCGTCCTCGTCGGTCTTCAGCAGCTCGCGCATCATGGCGCGATAACGCTCCTCGAAGACGTTGAGCGGCAGCACGAGGCCGGGGAACAGCACCGCGTTGAGCGGAAAGAGAGGCAGGCGGGCGGTGGTCACAACGGTCAAGCGTAATGGCCGCGCGGCCGGGCGCGGCCTGCCCGGTTCCGCAAAGGGGTCGCGGAGGCCACCCGGAGCCGTGCGCGGTCCCTCGCGTCGAGGAAATGGCCCAGGGCGTCGTCGGACACCGAGGACCACGGGAACGACGTCGAGTGGGGCCCGATCAGCTCGAACTGTTCCAGTGCCTCCGCCCAGCGGCCCCTGGCCACCAGGACGTACGCGAGGAGGTTGCGGACCTCCGCGGGCCACGGGTCGCCCGCGCGGTAGGAGGCGGAGAGCCTGATCGCCAGATCGGCCGCCGTGTCGATCCGCTCCTCCAGTACGGAGGTGGTCCGCCCGGCGAGCTGTGTGTCGAGCAGCAGCGCGAAGGCGGCCCGCACGGGCAGCGCCTGCACCAGTGAGCCGGGCAGGGCGTCCTCGGCGGCCTGCTCGGCGAAGTCGAAGCACTCGCGGTGCGAGCCGTACCAGGCGGCGGAGAGGTACCGGAGCGCCGCGACGTGGCAGCCGTAGTGGTGCGCGGAGCGGCGTACGGCCTGCTCCCACAGGGCCTCGAACGCGGTGTGCGTGGCGTGTGTGCCGCGGGCGTGGTCGAGGGCGAGCCGCCAGGGCACCGGATCGCGCGGGTCGGCGTCGGCCGCCGCGGTGATCAGGGGGCCGACCTCGCGCAGCCGCTCGGCCCTGGCGGGCGACTCCCACGCCCGGTGGACGGCCAGCTGGGCCTTGACGAGCAGGGCGTCCGGGTCGCGCGGGGCGGCGGCCAGCCAGTCGATGAGCCAGCCCTCCCGGCTGTGGGCGAACGTGACGAGGCGGCCGAGATACCGGTCGCGGTCCTCCCACTCGGCGCCGTCGCGGGTGGTGGCCAGGAGTTTGGCGGCGGGTTCGTACTCCCCCAGGGCAGCGGCCACCAGCGCGGGGGAGAGCCGCTCGTCGGGGGCGTCGAGCAGCACCGCGTCGTCCGCGGGCAGTCCGGCGGACAGCCGGGGGCTGTGCCGGAACCTGCGCGCGGTACTGAGCAGAGCGCGAAGCAATGGCATGGTGCAGACCATTGAAAAGCGCTGGTGAGGGCGGCGCCAGGGGTGCGCTGTGAAGCTTCTGTGCCGAGTGAATGGGTTGTACCGGGGCCGGTCAAGAAAGAGCAAAAGAAAAGGGTGTGACTGGCTTGATTCTGCCTTTTCCCGCCGACCCCGTTCGTCACTTCGGTCGCACTTCGGCAACCCGTTCGACCGCACTGTCCGAAGGGATTCCGCCCGGTCCGCGCCGCCCCGGTATCAGCCGCGGCGCAGCAGCCGGGAGGCGCCCGCCGCCACCGTGGTGGCCAATATCCACCCAAGCAGTACGAGAGCGGCCGCCGACCACTGCCAGCCGCCCTCCATCCGCCAGTAACCGTCCTGGCCGAGGTTGATCACCGGCACCAGCAGATCGAGGGCGTACAGCGCGGCGTTCCACTGCGGATGCTCGTCGCCCTTGATCGCCGGCGGTTCGTACTGCGCGAAGGCCACCGCACCCGCCGCCCACAGCACCGCCATCCACACCGCGGCCCGGCCCGGCCGGTAGCCGTACGCCACCGTCCAGTCCTGGAGGTAACCCCACAGCTTGGCGGCGAGCGGCAGCGTCTCCCGGCGGCGCCGCTGCTTGGCGAGCAGCACCTCACGGGCGTCCGCGTCCTCGCCGCAGCTGCGCAGGACCGCGGCGAGCCGCTCGTACGGCTCCGGGACGTACTCCGGGGTCGCCGCCAGCACCCACTCCAGCCGCCGGGAGAGCGGGAAGTGCCCGTACGGGACGAGGTTCTCGTAGACGAAACCGCCCATCGCCAGACCGCCCGGGCCCGGCCAGCTGGACGACACATCGATCAGCGTGACCACCTTCGCGCCGTTCAGTACGACCCGGCCCTCCTCCGGGCGCTCCGCGTTGAACCGCAGTTCGGGCGTGACGATCCTGCGCAGCGACAGCTCCTCGTGCCGGGACAGCACGAACCGCGCCTTGTGCAGGTCCACCGCGTCTCCGAAACGCCCGTCGTCCAGCCGTACCGCCCCCCGGCACTCGAAGATCTGCGCCCGGGTCCCCCGCGCCGGGGTGGGGCCGAACACGATGCCGTACGGGGGAGTGGTGCCCTGGTTCCCGGTGTCGACGCTCACCCACGCCTCGGTCATGTAGAGCGTGCGCTCCACGGTCAGCTGCGGGGCGTTCAGGGCCCGCCGCCCGTCCTTGGCGCGCAGCCGGCTGCCCCGCAGGCTCAGCGAACCGCCCACCTTCGCCCCGCGCAGGCTCAGCTCGCCGTGGGTCTCGACCATCTCCGCCTGGAGGTCCTGCGCGACGCTCATCCCGTCCCCGACCAGTGCGCGGCCGCGCCGGTCGGCGCCGACGCTGATCTGGTTGATCAGCAGATCGGTACCGATCTGGGCATCGGTGAGCCGGATGCCGCGCTCGACGCGGCAGCGCGGCAGATGCAGATCGCCCTCCGTGTGCAGCCGGGCCGCCTCCAGTCTCGGCAGCGCGCAGCCGACCATCCGCAAGGTCGTGAAGTGGCACTCGGGCAGCACCACTTCCTGCTCGAACCGGCAGCCCGTCAGCTCCACGTACGGAGCAACCCGGCCGCCCGCCAGGTCCAGCTTTCCGGTGATCCTGACGCCCCGGAGCTTCAGCGCGGCCACCCGGCCCGGCCGCGCGGGCGGCCCGCTCAGCAGCAGCCGCGCCACCGTGCGCGCGCCGACGCTCCGCTCGGGTCCCCAGATGTGCGGTGCGAAAGGATCGTCGCGCGCCGGGTCATGGGTGCGCAGATCGTAGGTGGTTCCGTTACGGAAGGATTGCCACATGCCCAGCTCCGCTGCGCTGAGGCCGTCCGGGATTTCGCCATCCTGCGGCTCGGTCACTGCCGTCCCCTCTGTGCACATGCCGTACAACTGTTCTTCCCGCTGTGTGACGGCGTGAACGCTAATGGTCAGCAGTGACAGACGTGGCTGGTATCAGCCAGTGATACGGGCGACCGGGCGTCCGGGGCGGTCTGCGAGAATTGCGGTGTGATCTCTCGAATCGATCTGCGCGGCGAAGCCCTTCCCGAGGGTGCCGCCCTGCGCGACCTGCTGCCCCGTGCCGAGTTCGACGTGGAAGCCGCCCTGGAGACGGTGCGGCCCATCTGCGAGGACGTACGCCATCGTGGCTCCGCGGCAGTGATCGAATGGGGAGAAAAGTTCGACGGTGTACGGATCGACTCGATCCGGGTACCGGCCGCCGCCATCACCGCCGCGCTGGAGGGGCTCGATCCGGCCGTTCGCGCCGCGCTGGAGGAGTCGATCCGCCGCGCCCGCCTGGTCCACCGCGAGCAGCGCCGCACCACGCACACCACCCAGGTCGTCCCCGGCGGCACGGTCACCGAGAAGTGGGTCCCGGTCGAGCGGGTCGGGCTGTACGTCCCCGGCGGCCGCTCGGTCTACCCCTCGTCCGTCGTCATGAACGTCGTGCCCGCCCAGGAAGCGGGCGTCGAGGGCATCGCCGTCGCCTCCCCGCCGCAGAAGGACTTCGGCGGACTGCCGCACCCCACCATCCTCGCCGCCTGCGCCCTGCTCGGCGTCGACGAGGTGTACGCGGCGGGCGGCGCCCAGGCCATCGCGATGTTCGCGTACGGGACCCCGGAACCGGGCGGCTGCGCTCCCGTCAACCTGGTCACCGGCCCCGGCAACATCTACGTCGCCGCCGCCAAGCGCCTGCTCAAGGGGCGTATCGGCATCGACGCCGAGGCGGGCCCCACCGAGATCGCGATCCTCGCCGACGCCACCGCCGACCCGGCGCACGTGGCCGCCGACCTGATCAGCCAGGCCGAGCACGACCCGATGGCCGCCGCCGTCCTCGTCACCGACTCCGCGGAGCTGGCCGCCGCCACCGAGGCCGAGCTGGCCTTGCAGGTCGCCGCGTCCAAGCACGTCACGGACCGGATCGGGCCCGCCCTGGCCGGCCGTCAGTCCGCGATCGTCCTGGTCTCCGGCCTCGACGACGGCCTCAAGGTCGTCGACGCCTACGGCGCCGAGCACCTGGAGATCCAGACGGCGGACGCCGCGGCCGTCGCCGACCGGGTCCGCAACGCCGGAGCGATCTTCGTCGGCCCGTGGTCCCCGGTCTCCCTGGGCGACTACTGCGCGGGCTCC
Organism: Streptomyces sp. TSRI0281; assembly: GCF_001905125.1. Lineage (GTDB taxonomy): Bacteria > Actinomycetota > Actinomycetes > Streptomycetales > Streptomycetaceae > Streptomyces. The sequence continues at coordinate 534,814 of NZ_LWLE01000033.1, forward strand.
AACCACGTCCTGCCCACCGGCGGCTGCGCCTGCCACTCCTCGGGCCTGTCCGTGCAGTCCTTCCTGCGCGGCATCCACATCGTCGACTACACGCGCGACGCGCTCGCCGAGGTCACCCACCATGTCGTGACCCTCGCCGAGGCGGAGGACCTCCCCGCCCACGGCGCCGCGCTCAAGGCACGGTTCGGCTGGAAGGTTCCGCAGCAGTGACGAACGACCGCTCCAACAGCAACAGCAACAGCAACAGCAACAGCAACAGCAACAGCACCACCGGCAACGCCTGGGACGCGCTCCCGATCCGCGACGAGCTGCGGGGCCAGTCGCCGTACGGGGCGCCCCAGCTCGACGTACCGGTCCGGCTGAACACCAACGAGAATCCCTACCCGCTGCCCGAGGCCCTCGTCGACCGGATCGCCGAGCGCGTGCGCGAGGCCGCCCGCGACCTCAACCGCTACCCGGACCGGGACGCCGTCGAGCTCCGTACCGAGCTGGCCCGCTACCTCACCCGCACCGCCGGGCACGAGGTCGGCTTCGCCAACGTCTGGGCGGCCAACGGCTCCAACGAGGTCCTCCAGCAGCTGCTGCAGACCTTCGGCGGACCGGGGCGTACGGCCATCGGCTTCGAGCCCTCGTACTCGATGCACGCCCTCATCTCGCGCGGCACCGGCACCGGCTGGATCTCCGGCCCCCGCAACGAGGACTTCACCATCGACGTCGCGGCGGCCCGCGAGGCCATCGCCGAGCACCGCCCCGACGTCGTCTTCATCACCTCTCCCAACAACCCCACCGGCACCGCCGTCGACGCCGGCACCGTCCTCGCGCTGTACGAGGCGGCCCAGGCGGCCGGGCCCTCGATGGTCGTCGTCGACGAGGCGTACGGCGAGTTCAGCCACCACCCCTCGCTGCTCCCGCTGATCGAGGGCCGCCGCAACCTGGTCCTCTCGCGCACGATGTCCAAGGCGTTCGGCGCCGCCGGACTGCGCCTGGGCTACCTCGCGGCCGACCCGGCGGTGGTCGACGCCGTCCAGCTGGTGCGGCTGCCGTACCACCTGTCCTCCATCACCCAGGCCACCGCGCTCGCCGCCCTGGAGCACACCGATACGCTGCTGGGGTACGTCGGCCGGCTCAAGAGCGAGCGCGACCGGATCGTGGACGAACTGCGCGCGCTCGGTTTCGACGTGACCGACTCGGACGCCAACTTCGTCCAGTTCGGCCGCTTCGCCGACAGCCACACCGCCTGGCAGCAGATCCTCGACCGGGGCGTCCTGGTCCGGGACAACGGCGTACCGGGATGGCTGCGGGTCTCCGCGGGCACCCCGGCAGAGAACGACGCGTTCCTCGATGCGGTGCGCGAAATGAAGAAGGAGCACGACGCATGAGCCCCCGCGTAGGCCGCGTGGAACGCACCACGAAGGAAACATCCGTGCTCGTCGAGATCAACCTCGACGGCACCGGCAAGGTCGATGTCGCCACCGGAGTCGGCTTCTACGACCACATGCTCGACCAGCTCGGCCGCCACGGCCTGTTCGACCTCACGGTCAAGACCGACGGTGACCTGCACATCGACAGCCACCACACCATCGAGGACACCGCCCTCGCCCTCGGCGCCGCCTTCAAGCAGGCGCTCGGCGACAAGGTCGGCATCTACCGCTTCGGCAACTGCACCGTCCCGCTGGACGAGTCGCTCGCCCAGGTCACCGTCGACCTCTCCGGCCGCCCCTACCTGGTGCACACCGAGCCCGAGAAGATGGCGCCGATGATCGGCGAGTACGACACGACGATGACCCGGCACATCCTGGAGTCCTTCGTCGCCCAGGCGCAGATCGCCCTGCACGTCCACGTACCGTACGGGCGCAACGCCCACCACATCGTCGAGTGCCAGTTCAAGGCACTCGCCCGCGCCCTGCGCTATGCCAGCGAGCATGATCCGCGCGCCGCCGGAATCCTCCCCTCCACGAAGGGCGCGCTGTGACCGGCCTCAACACCATCCTGATCGTCGTCGGCCTCTTCCTGGCCGGTGGCGTCTACTCCTTCGCGAAGCAGGGCATGCCCAAGGGCGTCATCGTCCTGCTCTCGATCGGCTCCGTGATGTGCCTGCTGGCAGGCATTCTGCGGATCCAGGGACTCTGGGACTGAGGAACGAGCTGTGAGCGACAACAAGAAGGTCGTCGTCTTCGACTACGGCTTCGGCAACGTCCGTTCCGCCGAGCGGGCCCTGGCCCACGTCGGCGCGGACGTCGAGATCACCCGCGACTTCGACCGGGCGATGAACGCCGACGGGCTGCTGGTGCCCGGCGTCGGTGCCTTCTCCGCCTGCATGGACGGGCTGAAGCGGGCCCGCGGCGACTGGATCATCGGCCGCCGGCTCTCCGGCGGACGGCCCGTCATGGGCATCTGCGTCGGCATGCAGATCCTGTTCGAGCGCGGCATCGAGCACGGTGTGGAGACGGAGGGCCTGGACGAGTGGCCCGGCACCGTCGGCCCGCTCAAGGCCGACGTCGTACCGCACATGGGCTGGAACACCGTCGAGGCACCCGAGGGCTCCCGGCTCTTCGCCGGTCTCGACGCCGACGCCCGGTACTACTTCGTGCACTCCTACGCCGCGCACGACTGGTCCCTCGAAGTCACCAACGCCAAGATCCGCGCCCCCAGGGTCACGTGGGCCACGCACGGCGAACGGTTCGTGGCCGCCGTGGAGAACGGCGCGCTGTGGGCCACCCAGTTCCACCCCGAGAAGTCCGGCGATGCCGGCGCCCAGCTGCTGACCAACTGGATCGAGACGCTGTAATGCCGAAGCTTGAACTGCTCCCCGCCGTCGACGTCCGCGACGGCCGGGCCGTCCGCCTCGTCCACGGTGAGTCCGGCTCCGAGACCTCCTACGGCTCCCCGCTGGAGGCCGCCCTCGCCTGGCAGCGCGCCGGTGCCGAGTGGCTGCACCTCGTCGACCTGGACGCCGCCTTCGGCACGGGCGACAACCGGAAGCTGATCGCCGAAGTGGCCGGCGCCATGGACATCAAGGTCGAGCTGTCCGGCGGCATCCGCGACGACGCCTCGCTCGCCGCGGCCCTCGCCACCGGCTGCCGCCGGGTCAACCTCGGCACCGCCGCCCTGGAGACCCCCGAGTGGGTCGCCAAGGTCATCGCCGAGCACGGCGACAAGATCGCGGTCGGCCTGGACGTACGCGGCACGACGCTGCGCGGCCGCGGCTGGACCCGCGACGGCGGCGACCTCTACGAGACGCTCGCCCGCCTCGACTCCGAGGGCTGCGCCCGCTACGTCGTCACCGACATCGCCAAGGACGGCACCCTCCAGGGCCCCAACCTGGAACTCCTGAAGAACGTGTGCGCCGCCACCGACAAGCCCGTCGTCGCCTCCGGCGGCGTCTCCTCGCTGGACGACCTGCGGGCCATCTCCGCGCTCGTCCCGGACGGCGTCGAGGGCGCGATCGTCGGCAAGGCGCTGTACGCCGAGGCGTTCACCCTGGAAGAGGCGCTGAAGGCGGTCTCGGCATGAGCGACTCCGTACGCCGCTTCGCCTCGGACTCCCCGTGGGAGGAGAAGTTCGGCTACTCCCGCGCCGTGGAGCTGCCGGGCGGCCTGGTCCTGGTGTCCGGCTGCACCTCCGTGGTCAACGGCCAGATCTCGGCGGGCAGCCCGTACGAGCAGACCCTCACCTCCTTCGAGGTCGCGTTCGAGGCGCTGAAGGCGGCGGGCCTCGGCCGCGAGGACGTCGTCCGTACCCGGATGTACCTCACCCACGCCCGCGACGTGGACGACGTCGGCCGCGCCCACAAGGAGCTGTTCGACGCCGTACGCCCCGCCGCGTCCATGCTCATCGTGTCCGGCTTCGTCGATCCCAGCCTGGTCGTCGAGGTCGAGGTCGAGGCCTACCGGGCAGGTGCGCGGTGACCCTCGCGGTACGCGTCATCCCCTGCCTGGACGTCGACAACGGCCGGGTCGTCAAGGGCGTCAACTTCCAGAACCTGCGCGACGCCGGTGACCCCGTCGAGATGGCCAAGCTGTACGACGCCGAGGGCGCCGACGAGCTGACCTTCCTCGACATCACCGCCTCCAGCGGCGACCGCGAGACGACCTACGACGTGGTGCGCCGCACCGCCGAGCAGGTCTTCATCCCGCTCACCGTCGGCGGCGGCGTCCGCACCCCGGACGACGTCGACAAGCTGCTGCGCGCCGGGGCCGACAAGGTCGGCGTCAACACCGCCGCCATCGCCCGCCCCGACCTGATCCGCGAGATCGCCGAACGCTTCGGGCGCCAGGTGCTCGTGCTCTCCGTCGACGCCCGGCGCACCGCGCAGGGCACCTTCGAGGTCACCACGCACGGCGGTCGCAGGGGCACCGGCATCGACGCCGTGGAATGGGCGCACCGGGCCGCCGAGCTGGGCGCCGGAGAGATCCTGCTCAACTCGATGGACGCCGACGGCACCAAGGACGGCTACGACACCGAGATGATCACGGCGGTACGCGCACACGTCACCGTCCCCGTCATCGCCTCCGGTGGCGCCGGCCGGCTCGCGGACTTCGCGCCGGCCGTCGAGGCGGGCGCCGACGCGGTGCTCGCCGCGTCCGTCTTCCACTTCGGTGACCTGCGCATCTCCGAGGTCAAAAGCGCTCTGCGGGAAGCCGGGCACCCGGTCCGCTGACAGAAGCGGTGAGAGGACCGGTCGACAGGACCGGCGATCTCGCCGATGCGCACCCCAGGGGTGCACCGCGAAAGTGACGACCGCCAACGAACAACGGCGGCTCCCACGCGGTGCACCCCGACAGCCCCGGACGACGGGTTCTCGGTCCCCGTGCGGTGTGGTTCCGCCACAACCGAGAGGACCCCCCTCGTGCAGCAGCACCTCCCCTCCGGCGACACCTCCCCGCGCCACCGGACGGCCAAGAGCCGCTCCCGTACCCTCAAGGGCATGCTGGCCGCCGCGGCCGCGACCGCGGGTCTGATGACCGCGCTGGTCCCCGGCGCCCAGGCCGCCGCCGACAACCCCTACGAGCGCGGACCGGCACCGACCGTCTCCAGCATCGAGGCGAGCCGCGGCTCCTACGCCACCTCGCAGACCTCGGTCTCCTCGCTGAGCGTCAGCGGCTTCGGCGGCGGCACCATCTACTACCCGACGTCCACCGCCGACGGCACCTTCGGCGCGGTCGTCATCTCGCCCGGCTTCACCGCCTACCAGTCCTCCATCGCCTGGCTGGGCCCGCGCCTGGCCTCGCAGGGCTTCGTCGTCTTCACCATCGACACCAACACCACGCTGGACCAGCCCGACAGCCGTGGCCGTCAACTCCTCGCGGCTCTCGACTACGTGACCGAGAACAGCGCGGTGCGCGGCCGGGTCGACGCCACCCGGCTCGGGGTGATGGGCCACTCCATGGGCGGCGGCGGCACACTGGAGGCCGCGAAGAGCCGTACCACGCTCAAGGCGGCGATCCCGCTGACCGGCTGGAACCTCGACACCACCTGGCCCGAACTGCGCACCCCCACCCTGGTGGTGGGAGCCGACGGCGACACGATCGCCCCCGTCGCCACCCACTCCGAGCCGTTCTACGGGTCGCTGCCCGGCTCGCTGGACAAGGCGTACCTGGAGCTGCGGGGCGCCACGCACTTCACCCCGAACAGCTCCAACACCACGATCGCCAAGTACAGCATTTCGTGGCTGAAGCGCTTCATCGACAATGACACCCGCTACGAGCGGTTCCTCTGCCCGATCCCGCAGGCGAGCCTGACCATCGCCGAATACCGGGGCAACTGCCCGCACACCTCGTAGTCGGGGGGAGAGGGGCCGGACCGGAGCGGACGGTCCGGCCCTTCCACGCGTGCGCTCCCGGCCCTCCGTGCAGGTGCTCCCAGTCCCACCGCGCGTGTGCCCCCGGCTCCTCCGCGCGTGCGCTCCCGGCCCTTCCATGCGTGTGCCCCGGCCCTTCCACGGGTGAGCTTCCGGCCCTTCCCCGTGTGTGCCCGTGCACAGCGCCCCCGCCTCCGCCCTGTGAGTCCGCACCGCACCGGGCCGCCCCGGACGGGCCGGCGGACGTGGACCTTCCGGGACTCGTTACGCGGAAGTAACGTGCGGGTGTGACCCCATCGACCGTGCACAGTCCGCCCCGGCTGTACGGCCGAAGCGGTGAACTCGCCATCCTGGAAACCCTGTTGACCCGGCTGCACCGGGGCGACGGCGGTGCGCTCGCACTGACCGCGCCCCCGGGCCTCGGCCGCACCGCCCTCCTGCGGCAGGCCACCGCCGCCCACCGGGACCGCGGTGCGGGGCACCTGCTCCAGGCCGCCGCGGCCCCCGGCGAACGCCATCTGCCGCACAGCGGGCTGCACGCCCTGCTCTGTTCCGCGCCGGGCCCCCTGCCCGTACCGCCCGACCTCGTACTCCGCAACGGCATCACCCCTGGCGCACTGCTCGCCCTGCTGCGGGAACTCGGCGCCGAACGACCGTTGTTGGTCTGCGTGGACGACGCCCATACCTGGGACCCCGCCTCGCGGGCCGCCCTCGCCTTCGCGGCCCGCAGACTCGGTGCGGGCAGCCGGGTCGCCGTGCTGATCACCGCCGTCGACGGGATCGGTGCCGTCGACGAGACCGGTGCCGCTGCGGACACCTGCTTCGCCGGACTGCCCGCCGTCCGGCTCGGACCCCTCGACGAGGACGCGGCCTCGGCGCTCCTGGACCGGCTCACCGCCCACGCCGGTGAGCCCGACCCGGTCGTACGGAGCGAGCTGCTGCGGGAAGCGGCCGGAAACCCGCGGCTGCTCGCCGGACTCGCGGGCCGTCTCACCCCCGACCAGCTGACCGGACGCACCCCGTTGCCCTACCCGCTGCCCGGCGGCGAGAGCGTGCTGGCCGACCACGCCGCCCACCTCGACGGACTCCCGCCCGACACCCGCACCCTGCTGCTGCTCGCCGCGGCGGCCCAGGAACACGAACCCGAGGGCACCGGGGCGGACACCGCCCTGCTGCTGCGGGCGGGCAGCCGGGCGGGCCTGGCCCCCGCGGTGGCGGACCGTGCGCTGTTCGGGCCCGCCGGCACCGTGAGCGCACTCCAACGCGTGGGAAGCCGCGTCCACTTCCGCCACCCGCTGCTGGGCCGCGCCGTCCTGCGCCACGCGCCGCCGGACCACCGCCGCGCCGCGCACGACCTGCTCGCCAGGCTGCTCGCGGGTGCCTCGCCGCAGGGGCCGCCGCTGCCCGCGCTCGTCCAGCGGGCCTGCGCCGCCCCGGGCCCCGACGCCGCGCTCGCCGGGCTGCTGGCGGCCGCGGCCGTCGCCCCGTGCCCGCCCGCCGAACGGTCCGCCGCGCTGGTCCGCGCGGCCGTGCTCTCCACCGACGCCACCCTGCGCGCCGCGCGGTTCGCCGAAGCCGCCGACCACGCCAGGCTCGCGGGCGACCCGGCCCGGACCCGCGCGCTGCTGGCCCGCCGCGGTCCGGCCGGCACTCCGGAAGGCGGCCTGGCCCCCTATGTGCACGGCATGCTCGCCCTGCGCGCCGGACCCGCGGCCGACGCCAGGGAAGCGCTCCTCGCCGCGGCCGCGCTGCTCGCCCCGCACGACCCCCGCCGCACCCTCGACGCCCTGCTCGGCGCGGCCGAGGCCGCCTGGGCGACGGGCGACGCCCGCGCCTACCTGGACGCGATGCACCGCATCCCCCTCGCGTCACCCGACCGCGCCCTGGACCGGTACCGCGCCGGAATGTGTGCCGTACTGGGCTCACGTACCGCCGAAGGACATGCCCTGCTGCGCCGGTGCCTCGCCTTTGCCGACCGCACCGAGGACCCGCCCGCCCTGCTGCGGGCCGGAGTCTCGGCCCTGGTGCTCGGCGAGGTCGACGCCGCCTGCCGGGCGGGGGCGCGGGCGCTCGCCGCCGTACGCACGAAGGGGCCCGAGGAGCTGCTGCCGCGCGCCCTGGAACACCTCGCCTACGCCGAACTGCGGGCCGGACGGCACGCCGGGGCCCGCGCCCACGCGCTGGAGGGCCTGCACGCCGCGCGCCGTACCGGACAGCCCAACGCCTCCGCCCACCTGCACGCCGTGCTGGCCCTCGCCGCGTCGGTGGAGGGCCCCGCGGAGGTCTGCGCCGCCCACCACGACGCCGCCCTGGCCGCGGCGGGGCCGCACGGGCTCGCCCAGGCGGTGACCCTCGCCACCTGGGCGGTCGCCCGCGCCGACCTGGCCTGCGGGCGCCCCGGTGAGGCGGCGGCCCGGCTCGCGCCCCTGGTGCGGCCGGGACCGCACCAGGGCCACTTCGCCGCCCGGATGCTCGCCGTTCCCTGCTACATCGAGGCGGCCGTGCTCTCCGGGCGGGCCGCCGACGACGGCGACGGTGCCACGGCGGCCGGACTCGCCGCGGCCGTCGCGGAGTTCGCGCGGTGGAGCGCGACCACCGCCGACCCGCAGGCCCCCGCCCAGCTCGCCCGCTGCCGGGCCCTGCTGGCACCTCCGGAGGAGGCCGCCGCCCGGTACGCGGAAGCCCTGGCCCACCACGACCGGGCCGACGGCGGCTTCGAACGGGCCCGTACCCAGCTGCTGTACGGGCAGTGGCTGCGCCGCCGACGCCGTACCAGGGAGGCACGTGGCCCGCTGCGCGACGCCCTCGTCGCCTTCGAACGCTGCTCCGCACGCGCCTGGGCGGTCCGGGCGGGCGGGGAACTGCGGGCGGCGGGGGAGGCGGTGGACGCACCGGCGACCGGAGGGGCCGGGCCGTCGGCCGGGCTCACCCCGCAGCAGCGGCGCATCGCCCGCTGTGTGGCCGAGGGCGCCACCAACCGCGAAGTGGCGGAGCGGCTCTCCCTGAGCCACCGGACCGTCGACCACCATCTGCGCAATGTCTTCGCCGCGCTGGGCATCCGCTCCCGGACCGAACTGGCCCGGCTGTTCACCGGTAGCCGGCCGGAAGTCCCTCATGTGTCCGGGAGGTTGCCGGACCGTGATGAGAAGTATCCCGCAGACCTCTAGGTACCGACCGGGCGGTATGTCATTCTGCGACCGTCAGGATCATTCGGTTGTGCTCGCGCCCACTGCCGGGCGGGGTGCCCGGGCCGGCCCGACCCGTAGCCGGCCGATTCCCGGTGGAGGCCGCCATGCCACAGGTCGTACGTTCACGGATCCGGGCACCGCACGGTCCGCCCTCCGCGGCGCCGTCGCCGCGACGCTTCCGTTCGCTGGCCGACCGCGAGGCCGTCGAGGTGCTGCACCGGGCCGCGCGAGCCCTCGTCGCGGCGCTGCCGGAGCTCACGGAGCGGCTCGTCGACGCCCTGTACGAACAGGAACCCGGCTACCGCCCGGCGATCGAGGCCGACCGGTCCGAGGTCTGGCAGGAGGTCCACCATTCGCTGCGGCACAACGTCGGCTCGCTGATCCAGCCACGGGAGTTCCGGGACGCCGCCCACCGCACCTCGCGGTGGATCGGCGAGATCCGGGCCGGGCAGGGCGTGCCGCTCGACGCCGTCCTGCACGCCTTCCGGATGGGCGGGGCGATGGTCTGGCAGGACCTCGTCGACGAGACCGCCCGCCGGAACCCCGACGACGTACGGCTGCTCGTCCATGTCGCCGCCGACGTCTGGAACTTCGTGGACGAGCACTGCGGGGTGGTGGCGGACGCCTACCGCCAGGCCGAACGGCGGCTGACCTGGCGCCGCGAGAACCAGCAGCGGCTGATGACGGCCGCGCTGCTGGACGGCACGGCCCGGATCGCGGATCTGCCGGACGCGGCGGCGATGCTGGGCATCCCGGAGCACGGCCGATACGCGGTGCTCGCCGTCCAAGCCGTCCCAGCGGTCCCAGCGGTCCCAGCGGTCCCGGTCATCTCTTCTGCCCAGGCTGTCCCGGCCGTCCGGCCCGCCTCGGTCGCCCACCGCGCCCCGTACGTCGCCGCCCTGCCGCCGCTGACCCTGCCCGCGGGCACGCCGGTGCTCTGGCACTCGGCCCCGGAGGGCGAGTTGGCGATCCTGCCGCTGGGCGGGGCGGCGTCGGCGGACATGTCGGTGGAGGGCGGGGCGGGCGAGGGCGGCGCGGGTCCGGACGGCGGCAGCGGCACCGACGCCGACACTGCTGCCGCTCTGGGGGAACTCGCCCTGATCTCCGCTGAGTTGTCGGCCCCTGCCGGTACCCGGACCGGGATCAGTTCGGTCGTGGAGGGGCTTGCCGCGCTCGGCGACGCGAGGAGGCTGGCGCAGACCGCGCTCCGGGCCTGCCCGGCGGCCGGGGGAGTGGTCCTGCTCGACGACCACCTGCCGGCCGCCCTCGTCGTCTCCTCCCCGGACCTCGGAGCCGCGCTCGCCGCCCGGGTGCTGGGGCCGCTCGGCCAACTGGACCCCGCCGACCGGGACGTCCTCATCGCGACCCTCACGGCGTGGCTGGACTCGGACGGGTCGGCGCAGCGGGCCGGGGCGCGGCTGTACTGCCACCGCAACACCGTGCTCAACCGGCTCCGGCGGTTCGAACAGCTCACGGGGCGGTGCCTGACCCGGCCCTCGGACGCGGTCGAGGTGTCCCTGGCGCTGGCCGCGCGACGGCTGCTGGGCGGCTGAAAGACCCGGAACGCCGAACCCCCCTGGGCCCGCCGAACCCCCCGAACCGCCGAACCCGCCGAACCCGCCGAACCCGCCGAACCCGCCGGACCCCCCGAACCCGCCGGACTGTCACGCGTCACCCGGTAGCCGACCGAAAGCCCACAGCATTTATTGCGCAATAAATATTGCGCAAGTTTCCTTTTCTTTCTACGGTGGGGGCATGCCCAGCAACGAACCCCGCCGCGTCTCCGACCTCGACACCCTCAAGGCGTTCGGTCACCCCCTGCGGATGAAGCTCTACCGGGCGCTCTACATCGCCCGCTCGGCCACCGCCTCCCAGCTGGCCGAACAGGTCGACGAGGCCGTCTCACTGGTCAGCTACCACCTGCGCAGGCTCGCCGACCACGGGCTGATCGAGGAGGCCGAGGGGCAGGGCGACGGCCGCGAGCGCTGGTGGCAGCCCGCCTCCAAGGGGCTGACCTTCCACAGCGAGGACTTCGACGACGCACCCGAGAAGGCCGCCACGCACTCCGCCGTGGGCCGCCTCTCGTTCGACCAGCACATCGAACTCCACCGCCGCTTCCTCGACTCGTACCGGACCTGGTCGGCGCAGTGGCGCAGTGCCTCCTTCAGCTCCGAGTACCTGGCCAGGCTCACCGTCGACGAGCTCGCCTCCCTGAGCCGTGAGATGCACGACCTGGTCAAGCGGTACGAGGACCGGGGCCGCGACCGCTACGAGGCGGGCGACATGGAGGGCCGCGAGAACGTCGCCCTGCATGTGTACGGATTCCCGTTCCGCACCTGACGCCGCGCGCCCCGAGAGGACGACCCCCATGACCGGCACCACCCTCACGGCCACCGGCCCGGCCGCTCCCGCCGAGAGCCCCGCCCACCGCGACGGCAACGTGCTGCGCTGGCTCGGCGCGTACACCGCGTCGATGATCGGCGACAGCGTCTACTACATGGCCCTCGCCTGGGCCGCCGCCCGCACCGGCAGCGCCTCCCAGACCGGAATCGTGCTCGCCGTCGGCTCCATACCCAGGGCCCTGCTGATGCTCGGCGGGGGAGTGCTCGCCGACCGGTTCGGCCCGCGCCGCGTCGTCATCGGCAGCGACATTGCGCGCTGCGTCGTCGTCCTGGGCCTGGCGGGCGCCCTGCTGTTCACCTCGCCCGCGCTGTGGATGCTGATCGCCGTCGCGCTGGTCTTCGGCGTGGTCGACGCCCTGTTCCTGCCCGCCGTCGGCGCCCTGCCGCCCCGGATCAGTACCGCCGGACAGCTCACCAGGATCCAGGGACTGCGCGGACTCTCCTCCCGCGCCGCCAATGTCCTCGGCGCCCCGCTCGGCGGGTTCGCGGTCGCCCTCGGCGGGCCCGTGCTCGCCTTCGCCGCCGCCGGGGTGCTCTTCGCCGTGTCGCTGCCGCTGCTCCTGGCCGTACGGATCCGACCGCTGCCCGAACAGGACGCCACCGAGCGATCCGGCACGGCCTGGCAGGAGCTGACCGACGGACTGCGCCACATCCGCCGCCATCCGCTGCTCGGCCCGCTCATGCTCGTCATCGCCGTCAGCGAGCTGGGCTTCGTCGGACCGCTCAACCTCGGACTGATCCTGCTCGCCCGGCAGCGCGACTGGGGTGCCACCGGCATGGGATGGATCGCCGCCGCTTTCGGTATCGGCGCGGGCGCGGCCGCCCTGCTGCTCGCGGTCCGGGGCCGGGTGCCGCGCGGCGGGCTCGTGATGTGCGTGACCGTGCTGATCGGCGCGGTCGGCGTCGGTGCCCTCGCGTACGCCCCGTCGGTCGCCCTGGCCGCCGCGGTCGCCGCCCTCGTCGGGCTCTTCATGGGCCTCGGCGGCGCCCTGTGCACGGCGCTCGTGCAGACCGCGACCGAACCCGCCTACCTCGGCCGGGTCACCTCGGTATCGACGCTCTTCACCCACGCCGTCTCACCGCTCAGCTACCCGGTCACCGGCGCGGCCGTCGCCGCCTGGGGCACCGGCCCGGTCTTCGTCGCCAGCGCGGCGCTGTGCGCGGCGGGCGCCGTCATCGGCCTCGCCTTCACCCGGCTCCGCCACGCCGAACTGCCGGGCTGACCCCCGCACGTCACGGGCCCGGCCCCGTGCGCCTCCGCCCCCGCACGACACCGGCCCGTGCCGGCCCCGTACGCCTCCGCCTCCGCACGACGCGGCCCGTACCGGACCCGGACCCGGACCCGGTACGGGTCCGTGATGTGCGGGGCCTACATCCCCAGCCGGGCCGTGTGCAGCCGGGTCACCGCCTCCTTGTCGCCGTCCAGCTCCACCGCCGCCGCGTCCTGCCGCCCGAACGCGAACAGCAGCAGCTCGCCCGGCTCCCCGGTCACCGTCACCACCGGCGCGCCCTTGTGCGCCACCGCCGTCTGGCCGTCCGGCCGGCGCAGCACCATCCCCACCGGGGATCTGCGGCCCAGCAGCCGGGCCATCTTCTCGGTGCGCGACCACAGCACATCGGCGAAGACCGGGTCCAGCTCCCGCCGCGACCAGTCGGACTGGGCCCGGCGCACGTCCTCCGCATGGACGTAGAACTCGATGGTGTTGGCCACCTCGTCGAGCTGCTTGAGGGAGTACGGGGAGAATCGCGGCGGACCCGTACGGATCAGCTGGATCAGCTCCTCGTACGGCTTCGCCGCGAATTCGGCCTGCACCCGCTCCATCCGGCTCCGCAGCGCGCCCATGAGCAGCCCGCCCGCCGCGTCCGGCCGCCGCTCGCGCACCACCACATGGGCGGCCAGGTCGCGGGCGTTCCATCCGTCGCACAGGGTCGGGGCCTCGGGGCCTGCCGCCTCCAACAGGTCGGCAAGCAGAAGACGTTCACGCTTCGCATGGGTCGACATGACCGCCAGCGTACGACCGGTCCCCGTGGTCCGCCCAGTGGACGCCCGCCCGGCCGGTCCCCGCCACCACGGCACAATGGACCCCATGACCAGCACGCCCGGCACCCCGCCGCCCGCCAGCAGCCTCGACCCCGCCATCGCCGCCCGCCTCAAGCGCGGCGCCGACGGCCTGGTCCCGGCCATCGCCCAGCAGTACGACACCGGCGAGGTGCTGATGCTCGGCTGGATGGACGACGAGGCGCTGCACCGCACCCTCACCACCGGCCGCTGCACCTACTGGTCGCGCAGCCGCCAGGAGTACTGGGTCAAGGGCGACACCTCCGGGCACATCCAGCGGGTCAGGTCCGTCGCCCTGGACTGCGACGCCGACACCGTCCTGGTGAAGGTCGACCAGACGGGTGCCGCCTGCCACACGGGGGACCGCACCTGTTTCGACGCGGACGTCCTTCCCCTCACGACGCAGTAAGGTCACCGGCCATGGATCTCGACACCTTCCGCAAGCTGGCCGTCGACCGGCGCGTCATCCCCGTCAGCCGCAGGCTCCTCGCGGACGGCGACACCCCGGTCGGGCTGTACCGCAAGCTCGCGGCCGAGCGGACCGGCACCTTCCTCCTCGAATCCGCGGAGAACGGCCGCACCTGGTCCCGCTACTCCTTCATCGGCGTACGCAGCGACGCCACCCTCACCGCCCGTGACGGGCAGGCCCACTGGCTCGGCACCCCGCCCGTCGGCGTCCCCGCCGCCGGGGACCCGCTCCAGGCGCTGCGCGCCACCGTCGAGACCCTGCACACCCCGCGCGACCTGGTCGCCGACGAGGGACTGCCGCCCTTCACCGGCGGCATGGTCGGCTACCTCGGGTACGACATCGTGCGCCGCCTGGAGAAGATCGGCGAGCACGGCGGGGACGACCTGAAGCTCCCCGAGCTGACCATGCTCCTCACCTCGGACCTCGCCGTCCTGGACCACTGGGACGGCACGGTCCTGCTGATCGCCAACGCGATCAACCACAACGACCTGGCGACCGGCGTCGACGAGGCGTACGCGGACGCCGTCGCCCGGCTCGACGCCATGGAGCAGGACCTGCGCCGCCCCGTGGAGAACGCCCCCGCCGTCCTGCCCCCGTCCGAGCTGCCGCCGTACACCGCCCTGTGGGGCGGCGAGGAGTTCCAGGACGCCGTCGAGGACATCAAGGAACGCATCAGGGCCGGTGAGGCCTTCCAGGTCGTCCCCTCCCAGCGCTTCGAAACCCCGTGCACGGCAAGCGCGTTGGACGTCTACCGGGTGCTGCGCGCCACCAACCCGTCGCCGTACATGTACCTCTTCCGCTTCGACGGGTTCGATGTCGTCGGCTCCAGCCCCGAAGCCCTCGTCAAGGTCGAGGACGGGCGCGCCATGGTCCACCCCATCGCCGGGACCCGGCATCGCGGCGCCACCCCGCAGGAGGACCAGGCGCTCGCCGAGGAACTGCTCGCCGACCCGAAGGAACGCGCCGAGCACCTGATGCTCGTCGACCTCGGCCGCAACGACCTCGGGCGCGTCTGCGAACCCGGCAGCGTCGAGGTCGTCGACTTCATGTCGGTCGAGCGGTACTCGCACGTGATGCACATCGTCTCCACCGTCACCGGCCGCGTCACCGAGGACCGCACCGCCTTCGACGTCCTCACCGCCTGCTTCCCGGCGGGCACCCTCTCCGGCGCCCCCAAGCCGCGGGCGATGCAGATCATCGAAGAGCTCGAACCCACCCGCCGCGGGCTGTACGGAGGCTGCGTCGGCTACCTCGACTTCGCCGGGGACTCCGACACCGCCATCGCCATCCGCACCGCGCTGCTGCGCGACGGCACCGCTTATGTACAGGCCGGAGCCGGGATCGTCGCCGATTCCGACCCCGTCGCCGAGGACACCGAATGCCGCAACAAGGCCGCCGCCGTCCTGCGGGCCGTCCATACGGCCAACCGGCTCCGCGAGCACCGGAGCGGTAAGGGATAGTGGAGGGCGTGAGTGCCGTCCCCGTACCCCAGCCCCGTGCCCGAGCCGCCGCGTCCGACTCCGCCTCCGCCCCCGACAGTGCGGGAAGCCGCCGCAGTCTGGCCGCCGGTCTGTTCCTCGGCGCGATCGGCGCGACCGTCGTCCTCCTCGCCTCCGGCCAGACGTGGGCCGAGGGCAAGGCCACCGTGGGCGGCGGTGCCCTGCCGCTGTCCGCGGACGGCCAGGATGTCACCGGGCTGCCGGCCGCCCTGGCCATCGTCGCCCTGGCCGCGCTCGTCGCCGTCTTCGCCGTACGGGGCGCCGGACGCCTGGCCGTCGCCGGGCTCCTCGCCCTCAGCGGCCTCGGCGCCGCGCTCAGCGCCTGGTCCGGCGCCTTCGACAGCTCGGCCCTCGACGCGAAGGCCGCCCGGTCCACCGGTGACGCCTCGGCCACGATCGGCGCCCTCAGCCACACCGCCTGGCCCTACGCCACGGCCGTCGGCGGCGTGCTGATCCTGCTCGCCGGACTGCTCGCCCTGCGCTACGGCAGCCGCTGGCCCACCATGTCGGGACGGTACGAGCGCGACGGCACCCCGCGCCCCGGCAGGGCCCCCCGCACCGCTCCGGATCCCGACCGGCCCGAGGACCTGTGGAAGGCCATGGACCGCGGCGAGGACCCGACGCGCGAGGCATGACCCCCCAGCTCACGTCCTACCGGCACGTACGGGACAATGGCCGTGAGCTTTCCCCGCGGCGACAGCCACGGCGATACCCACAGCGCAACACCAACGAGGAGCAACTCATGGCGGGCAGCAGCCACGGACACACCCCGGCCGCCTGGACCGGTGTCATCATCTCGTTCATCGGCTTCTGCGTCGCAGGCGTCTTCATGGTCGCGGCCAACCCGCTCGGCTTCTGGGCCGGTATCGCCGTCATCTTCGTCGGCGGCGTCGTCGGCCTCGCGATGAAGGCCGCCGGTCTCGGTATGCCGAAGGAGTCGTCCGAGATGGCGGCGGCCAGGGCCCGCGCCGGACAGGCGCAGATCTCCCACTGATCCGGGACATGTCCGGCCCCGGCCGGAGACACGACGCGAGGCGCAGCCCGGCACGGGCTGCGCCTTTCCGTATGAGCGGGGACAATCGGCGGGTGGACGCCTCGCCTTCTCCCGCCGCAGCCCCGCCCCCCGACCCCGGGGCGGCCCGCCCGACCCCGCAGCCGGGCCCCGGGCCGCATTCCGTCCCGCAGGGCCCGGCCCCGCAGTCCGCCCAGCAGGGTCCCGGGCCGCATTCCGTCCCGCACCCCCCGTACGCGACCGGGCCCCCGCCGCACGCCCCCGGCGGCCCCGCCCGGCCACCCGCCGTGCCCGCCTCGCGCCTGCGGCGCTTCGCCACACCCGTGGGCATCCTGGCCGTCGTCGTCGCCGCGTTCGGTTACGTCGCCACGGTCGACCCCAATGAACCCGGTCACTACCCGGTCTGCCCGCTGCTGGGGCTCACCGGGCTGTACTGTCCGGGCTGCGGCGGGCTCCGCAGCGCCCACGCCTTCGCCCACGGCGACATCGGCGCGGCGTTCGGCGCCAACGCCGTCGCCGTCGTCGGCTACTTCCTCTTCGCCGTCGTCTGGATGCTCTGGATGGTCAGGGCCGGCCGGGGGCAGCCCCTGCGGATCGGTCTGGCACCGGTCCACTGGTGGGGGATCGGCGCCGTTCTGCTGATCTTCTCCGTCGTCCGGAATCTGCCTTTCGGATCGGCGCTGGCACCATGAATGCCCAGGTAGTGGGACACAACCCAGCCGGATGCGAGCCCTTCGGCCTCCTGCGGATACCATCGGGATGGCTGATCCTGTTCCCTCATCATCGTTTCGGAAGGGGGCCGCTCGCGTGAGTGTGCTCGACGAGATCATCGACGGCGTACGCGCCGACCTCGCGGAGCGGCAGGCGCGCGTCAGCCTCGACGAGCTGAAGGAGCGCGCGGCCCGCGCCCCCCAGGCCAAGGACGGAGTCGCCGCCCTGCGCGGCGAGGGCGTCACCGTCATCTGCGAGGTCAAGCGCTCGTCCCCCTCCAAGGGGGCCCTTGCCGCGATCGCCGACCCGGCCGCGCTCGCCGCCGACTACGAGGCGGGCGGTGCGTCCGTCATCTCGGTCCTCACCGAGGAGCGCCGCTTCGGCGGTTCGCTCGCCGACCTGGAGGCCGTCCGCGCCAAGGTCGACATCCCGGTCCTGCGCAAGGACTTCATCGTCACCTCCTACCAGCTGTGGGAGGCCCGCGCCTACGGCGCCGACCTCGCCCTGCTGATCGTCGCCGCCCTCGACCAGGAGGCCCTGGTCTCGCTCATCGAGCGTGCCGAATCGATCGGCCTGACGCCGATCGTCGAGGCGCACGACGAGGAGGAGGCCGAGCGTGCCGTGGACGCCGGAGCCAGGATCATCGGCGTCAACGCGCGCAACCTGAAGGACCTCAAGGTCGACCGCTCCACCTTCGAGCGCGTCGCCCCCGAGATCCCGGACCACATCGTCAAGGTCGCCGAGTCCGGCGTCCGCGGCCCGCACGACCTCATCGCCTACGCCAACGCGGGCGCGGACGCCGTGCTCGTCGGCGAGTCCCTGGTCACCGGCCGCGACCCGCGCGCCGCCGTCGCCGATCTGGTCGCCGCGGGCGCCCACCCGGCACTCCGGCACGGACGGGGCTGACCCGGCCCATGTCCGCCGACCGCCCCGTGTCCCGCATCCGGCCGGGCCTGCCCGCCGCTGCGAGCGCCCGGGACCCGCACGCCCCGCTGGCGCGCGGCTGCCGTCCCCGTGGCTGCCGCGCCCCCGCGCGGCGCGTCCACGGCCGGCGGGTGCGGTATGTGATCGGTGACGAGCCCGGCCAGGTCAACGGCATGCGATGGCGCACGGGGTCCGCGCTGTAGCGAGCCCCGGCCGACGTACCCGCACCACCCCACTCGTACGTACGACCGCACCGCCCCGACCGCCCGCCGGTCGCGGTGGCGCTCCGCTCACGGCGCATACGGTGAATCCACCCGTTGCCATGCCAAGGAGCACGTCGGATGTCCTCTGACTTCTTCATTCCGGACCCCGAGGGTCTGACCCCCAGCGCCGAGGGCTACTTCGGTGACTACGGCGGCAAGTTCATCCCGGAGGCGCTCGTCGCCGCCGTGGACGAGGTCGCCGTCGAGTACGACAAGGCGAAGGCCGACCCGGCCTTCGCCGCCGAGCTCAACGAGCTCATGGTCCATTACACGGGCCGCCCCAGCGCGCTGACCGAGGTCCCGCGCTTCGCCGAGCACGCGGGCGGGGCCCGGGTCTTCCTCAAGCGCGAGGACCTGAACCACACCGGCTCGCACAAGATCAACAACGTGCTGGGCCAGGCGCTGCTCACCAAGCGGATGGGCAAGACCCGCGTCATCGCCGAGACCGGCGCGGGCCAGCACGGCGTCGCCACCGCGACCGCCTGCGCCCTGTTCGGCCTCGAATGCACCATCTACATGGGCGAGATCGACACCGAGCGGCAGGCGCTGAACGTGGCGCGGATGCGGATGCTCGGCGCCGAGGTCATCGCCGTGAAGTCCGGCTCGCGCACCCTCAAGGACGCCATCAACGAGGCGTTCCGCGACTGGGTCGCCAATGTGGACCGCACGCACTACCTCTTCGGCACGGTCGCGGGCCCGCACCCGTTCCCGGCGATGGTCCGCGACTTCCACCGGGTGATCGGCGTCGAGGCCCGCCGCCAGATCCTGGAGCGGGCCGGCCGGCTGCCGGACGCCGCGGTCGCCTGCGTCGGCGGCGGCTCCAACGCCATCGGGCTCTTCCACGCCTTCATCCCGGACGCGGACGTCCGTCTGATCGGCTGCGAACCCGCCGGACACGGTGTGGAGACCGGCGAGCACGCGGCCACCCTGACCGCGGGCGAGCCCGGCATCCTGCACGGTTCCCGCTCCTACGTCCTCCAGGACGACGAGGGCCAGATCACCGAGCCGTACTCCATCTCGGCGGGGCTGGACTACCCGGGCATCGGCCCGGAGCACTCCTACCTCAAGGACATCGGCCGCGGCGAGTACCGCGCGGTCACCGACGACGCCGCCATGCAGGCCCTGCTGCTCCTGTCCCGTACCGAGGGCATCATCCCGGCCATCGAGAGCGCGCACGCGCTGGCCGGCGCGCTGGAGGTCGGACAGGAACTGGGCAAGGACGGGCTGATCCTGATCAACCTCTCCGGCCGCGGCGACAAGGACATGGACACGGCGGCCCGCTACTTCGGCCTGTACGACGGGGGTGCCAAGTGAGCACGCACAGCGGAAACACGGACCTGCTGAGCTCGATGCTGGCGAAGGCCAAGGGGGAGGACCGGGCGGCGCTGATCGCGTATCTCCCGGCCGGCTTCCCGACCGTCGACGGCGGCATCGAGGCCGTGAAGGCGGTCGTCGCGGGCGGCGCGGACATCGTCGAGGTGGGGCTGCCGCACAGCGACCCGGTGCTCGACGGACCGGTCATCCAGACCGCCGACGACATCGCCCTGCGCGGCGGCGTCCGGATCGCCGACGTGATGCGTACGGTCCGCGAGGCGTACGAGGCGACCGGCGCCCCGATCCTGATCATGACGTACTGGAACCCCATCGACCGGTACGGCATCGAGCGCTTCACCGCCGAGCTGGCCGCGGCGGGCGGGGCCGGGTGCATCCTGCCCGACCTGCCGGTCCAGGAGTCCGCCGTCTGGCGTGAGCACGCCGACAAGCACGGCCTCGCGACCGTGTTCGTCGTCGCGCCCAGCAGCCAGGACGCCCGGCTTGCCACCATCACGGCGGCGGGCTCTGGCTTCGTGTACGCCGCCTCGCTCATGGGCGTCACCGGCACCCGCGAGTCGGTCGGCGACGAGGCCCAGAACCTGGTGCGCCGCACCCGCGCCACCACCGACCTCCCCGTCTGCGTCGGCCTCGGCGTCTCCAACGCCGAGCAGGCCGCCGAGGTCGCGGGCTTCGCCGACGGAGTGATCGTCGGCTCGGCCTTCGTCAAGGGCATGCTGGACGCCCCCGACGAGGCGGCCGGTCTCGCCGCCGTCCGCGCCCTGGCGGGCGAACTGGCCGAAGGTGTTCGAAAGCGCTGATATCAGGCGTCACCCAAATGGGTGGAACTGGGACCGGGGAGGCGCGTACGTGCCTCCCCGGTTCGTTGCTGCGGGTGTGAGCGAGAACCGTGAGGGAAACAGAGCCGCGCGTGAGCGCCTTGCCCAGCAGCGCGAGCGGGACAAGGCGCGCGAGCGCCGTCGGCGCACACTGATCGTCTCGGCCGCCGTGGTCGGCGTGCTGGCCCTGGCGGCCGTGGCCGGACTGATCGCCGCCAACGCGGGCGACGACGACAGCGGTGGCAACGGGGCGGGCCCCGCCGTCGCCCCCTCGGGCGCCACCGGCAAGGACGCGCTCACCATCCCGGTCGGAGCGACCGACGCCCCGTCCACGCTCACGATCTGGGAGGACTTCCGCTGCCCGGTCTGCGCCCAGTTCGAGAACGCCTTCCGGGACACGATCGCGGAGCTGGCGGACAGCGGCCGGATCAAGGTGGAGTACCACCTCGCCACGATCATCGACGGCAATCTCGGCGGTGACGGCTCGCTGCGCGCCGCCAACGCGGCCGCCTGCGCCCAGGACGTCGGCAAGTTCCCCGCGTACCACGACGTCCTCTACAGCAATCAGCCCGCCGAGTCCGATGACGCCTTCGGCAGGAACAGCAAGCTGATCGAGCTGGCGGGCAAGGTCGAGGGTCTCGACACGCCCGGCTTCCGCAGCTGTGTGGAGAGCGGCAAGCACGACAGCTGGGTCACCAAGTCCGACACGGCGTTCCGCAACGGCGGGTTCCAGGGCACACCGACCGCACTGCTCAACGGGGTGTCCATCTTCCCGAAGAAGGGCGACGAGCAGATCTCCGCAGCGAACCTCAAGAAGTGGGTCGCCGAGGCCAACAAGGGCAAGAAGCCGGGCACGGCCACTCCGGCCCCTTCGGGGTCCTGACGGGGGTGCGGGACGGGCTTCCGGTGGACGCCTCGTTACCCAGACGTTGCCGGGTGGCTTGCCGTACGTGCCACCCGGCAGGGTAGCGTCGACCCCGTCATGAACCTTGCCTTCATTCCCAGCCCGTCGACCGGCGTGATCGATCTCGGCCCGATCCCGCTCCGCGGCTACGCGTTCTGCATCATCATCGGTGTCTTTGTCGCCGTCTGGTTCGGCAACAAGCGCTGGATCGCCCGGGGCGGCAGAGCCGGCACCGTCGCCGACATCGCTGTGTGGGCCGTGCCCTTCGGCCTCGTCGGCGGCCGGCTCTACCACGTGATCACCGACTATCAGCTGTACTTCAGCGACGGTGAGAACTGGGTGGACGCCTTCAAGATCTGGGAAGGCGGCCTCGGTATCTGGGGCGCGATCGCGCTCGGCGCGGTCGGCGCCTGGATCGGCTGCCGCCGGCGCGGCATCCCGCTGCCCGCCTGGGCCGACGCCCTGGCCCCCGGTATCGCCTTCGCCCAGGCCATCGGCCGCTGGGGCAACTGGTTCAACCAGGAGCTGTACGGCAAGCCGACCGACCTCCCGTGGGCGCTGAAGATCAGCGAGGGCCCGAACCGGGTCGCGGGCACCTACCACCCGACGTTCCTGTACGAGTCGCTGTGGTGCATCGGTGTCGCGCTGCTGGTGATCTGGGCCGACCGCCGCTTCAAGCTCGGCCACGGCCGGGCGTTCGCGCTGTACGTCGCGGCGTACTGCACGGGCCGCGCCTGGATCGAGTACATGCGGGTCGACGAGGCCCACCACGTGCTCGGCCTGCGCCTCAACGTCTGGACCGCGATCATCGTGTTCGTCCTCGCCGTCACGTACATCGTGATCTCGGCGAAGGTACGCCCCGGACGCGAGGCGGTCGTGGAGCCCGCCGCGGCCGACCCGGAGACGAAGGATGCCGAGCCCGAGGCGAAGGACGGCGACTCCGAAGCCGACGCCGAGCCCACGGCCGACTCCGGTGCTGACGCCACCGGCGTGACCGACGACGCGGACAAGGGCGACGCGGACAAGGACAGCGCGGACAAGGACGACGCCGGGAAGGACAGCGCGGACAAGAACCGGCTGGAGAAGAACGGCGCCCCCGAGGCGGCCGAGAAGATCTGACCGTGTGTCCCGGGGGCACCCCCGGACTCCTCAGTCGCCGGACAGGCTGGTAGCTCCAGCCGGTCCGGCGTTCTGCTGTCCGAGCGCCAGTGTTCCGAGCGCCAGTGTTCTGCGCGCGGAGGCCACCACCGCCGCGTCCACGAACCGCCCGTCCGGCAGCGCCAGCGCACCCGCGTCCACCGACGAGGCGGCCACGATCTGCTCGGCCGCCTCGATCTCCTGGGCCGTGGGCCGGAAGGCCCGCTCGATCACCGCCAGTTGCCGGGGGTGGATCGCCGCCCGGCCGAGCATCCCCAGCGCCCGCCCCCGCCCGCAGGACGTCCACAGCCCGTCCAGGTCCCGGACGTCCGGGAACACCGACTGGGCGGGCGGCGGCAGACCTGCCGCCCTCGCGGCGACCACGGTCCGGCTGCGCGGCCAGTCCAGCCCGGCGTCCTCCCGTACCCCCAGATCGGCCCGGAGGTCCGCCTCACCGAGCGCGATGCCCCGCACGTCCGGATGGGCCGTCGCGATCGAGTAGGCGTGCTCGATCGCGAGCGCCGATTCGAGCAGGGGATACAGCGGCACCCCGGGGGCCACCGCCGCCACATGGTGCACGGACACCGCATGGGTGATCTTGGGCAGCCGGAACCCGGAGAGCCCCGGCAGCCCGGCCAGCGCCCGTACGTCGTCCTCGCCGTGCACCCGGACATGGACCGGCACCGTGCCCGGCGCCGTGGTGACCGGGTCGGCCAGGAGCTCGGCGGTGGCCGCCCGCGCGTACTCCTTGCGGTCCGGTGCGACCGCGTCCTCCAGATCGACGATCACCACGTCCGCGCCCGAGCCGAGCGCCTTGCGCACCACCTCCGGCCGGTCCCCGGGAACGTACAGCCAGGTCAGGGGAACGAACAGGGGGGTCATAGGGCTCCCTGCGCCCGCAGCGCCGTGATCTCGGGAGCCGACAGGCCGAGGCCGGTGAGGATCTCCTCGCTGTCCGCCCCGTGCGGGCGGCCCGCCCAGCGGATCGCCCCCGGCGTCCCGGACAGCCGGAACAGGACGTTCTGCATCCGCAGCGGTCCCAGCTCCGGGTCGTCGACCTCGGTGATGGTGTCCAGCGCCCGGTACTGCGGATCCTCCATCACCTCCCGTACGTCATGGACCGGCGCGATGGCCGCCTCCGCCTTCTCGAACGCGGTCAGGGCCTCCTCGCGGGTGTGCCGGGCGATCCAGTTGCCGACCGCTTCGTCCAGCTCCTCGGTGTGCTCGGCGCGGGTGGTGCCCGCCGTGAACCATGGCTCGTCGATCAGCTCCGGGCGGCCGACCAGCCGCATGACGCGCTCGGCCACCGACTGCGCGGAGGTGGAGACGGCGACCCAGTGGCCGTCGCGGGTGCGGTAGGTGTTGCGCGGGGCGTTGTTGCGCGAGCGGTTGCCGGTGCGCGGCTGGACGTAGCCGAGCTGGTCGTACCAGAGGGGCTGCGGGCCCAGCACCGTCAGGATCGGCTCGATGATCGCCATGTCGACCACCTGGCCCCCGCCGGTGGCGTCGCGCCCGGCGAGCGCGGCCATCACCGCGTACGCGGTGGCGAGCGCCGCGATCGAGTCGGCGAGTCCGAACGGCGGCAGCGTCGGCGGTCCGTCCGGCTCCCCGGTGATCGCGGCGAAACCGCTCATCGCCTCGGCGAGGGTGCCGAAGCCGGGGCGGTGCGCGTAGGGGCCGAACTGGCCGAAGCCGGTGACCCGGGCCAGTACGAGACGCGGGTTCACGGCCCGCAGCTCCTTCCAGCCGAGGCCCCAGCGCTCCAGCGTCCCCGGCCGGAAGTTCTCGATGATCACATCGGTGCCGGCGGCCAGCCGCAGCAGGACGTCGTGGCCGCCGGGGGAGGACAGGTCGAGCGTCAGATTGCGCTTGTTGCGGCCGAGCAGCTTCCACCACAGGCCGACGCCGTCCTTGGCGGGGCCGTGCCCGCGCGAGGGGTCGGGTCTGCGCGGGTGCTCGACCTTGATGACGTCGGCACCGAAGTCGCCGAGCATCGTGGCCGCGAGCGGTCCGGCGAAGAGCGTGGCGAGGTCGATGACCTTCAGTCCGGTCAGGGGGCCTTGGGCAGGGTGCTTCATGAGGCATCGATCTCGCTTCGGTACGGCATGGACGTGGAGGCGCCGGGCCGCTGTACGCACAGGGCGGCGGCCGAGGACGCCCAGACCAGCGCCTCGGGGACCGCGCGGCCCTCGCCGAGCGCCACCGCGAGCGTGCCGACGAACGTGTCCCCGGCGCCGGTCGTGTCGACGGCGGTGACCTCGGGGGCGGGGAAGAGGACCGGCCCGCCGCCCCGGGCCGCGTACAGGCTGCCCTTCGCACCGAGCGTGATGACGACCTCCGGGACCTGGTGGAGCAGCAGTTCGGCGGCGGCGTACGGATCGGCGCTGCCGCTCAGCGCGGCCGCCTCGTGCTCATTGGGGATCAACAGGTCGACACAGTCGAGGAGTTCGTCGTCCAGCGGCTGTACGGGCGAGGGGGTGAGGATCGTCCGTACGCCCTGGACATGGGCGGCGCGGGCCCCCTCCAGCACGGCCGACAGCGGGAGTTCGAGCTGGAGGAGCAGCAGATCGGCGGAGGCGATCGCGGTGATCTCTCCGGGGCCGAGCGCGGTGACGGTGCCGTTGGCGCCGGGGATCACCACGATCGCGTTGGACCCGGCGTCGTCCACGACGATGTGCGCGGTGCCGCTGGGGCCGTCGACGGTGTGCAGGAACTCGGTGTCCACCCCGGAGCCGGACAGGTTGGCGCGGAGCAGATCGCCGTACACGTCGGCGCCGACCGCTCCGATCATCACCACGTCCCCGCCCGCGCGGGCGGCGGCGACTGCCTGGTTGGCGCCCTTGCCGCCGGGGATCGTCCGGAACTCCCGTCCGGTGACGGTCTCGCCCCGCTCGGGTGCCCTGGCGACGTAGGCGACGAGATCCATATTGGTGCTGCCGAGCACCGCGATACCGGTCATGGGCGCATTGCCTCCTGGTAGGTCAGTTCGGCGAGGGTGTCGAAGCCGGTCGCGTCGAAACCGGCGACGGATGTGGCGAGACGGTTCTTCAGCGGGGCGGTCCAGTGGTCGGGCAGCGCGGCGGGACGGCCCGCCAGCAGACCCGCGAGCGATCCGGCGGTGGCCCCGTTGGAGTCGGTGTCCCAGCCGCCGGACACCGCGCAGCCGATGGACCGGGTGAAGTCACCGTCGGCGTGGGTGAGGGCGGCGGCCAGCAGCGCCGCGTTGGGCAGCACATGGACCCAGTGGTACACGCCCGCGTACGCCGCGTGCAGCCGGTCCACCACCGTGTCGAAGTCCCGTTCCGCGCGGGCCGTCGCGATACCGAGGCGGACCGCGTGCGTGAACCGGGAACGCGGCGGCACCACCCGGAGCCCGGCCGCCAGGCACCCATGGACATCGCTCTCGCCACCTGCCGCCTCGGCGAGTGCGGCAGCGGTGAACATCGCCCCGTACACCCCGTTGGCGGTGTGCGTGAGGATCGCGTCCCGATGGGCCTGGGCGGCAGCGGCGGCCGGGTCGCCCGGATGCGTCCAGCCATGCGCGTCGGCCCGGATCTGCGCGCCGATCCACTCACGGAACGGGTTGCGGTGGCGGGCCGTGTCCGGCGGCTCGATGCCGTCCAGCAGATTGCGGTACGCGATGCGCTCGGCGGTGAAGACGCGGCCCGCCGGGAGTTCGGCGAGCCAGTGCCGGGCGAGGTCGGCCGTGGTGAAGGCGCGCCCATGACTGCGGAGCAACAGCACAGTGAGCAAAGGGTAGTTGAGGTCGTCGTCCTCGGGCATGCCGTCGATGTTCTCGGCCAGCGAGGTGGGTGCGGAGCGCCGGTTCCAGGGGTGACGCTCCAGCAGCGCGGCGGGCACGCCCCTGGCGGTGAACCAGGTGGTGAGCGGCCAGTTGCCGACCGCGCGGGCCAGGTCGCGGATGCCGGTCAGCTCCAGCTTCTCGACGGGCTTGCCGAGCAGACAGCCCGCGGCCCGGCCGAGCCAGGCGGCGTGCAGCCGGTCCCGGTCGACGGGCGGCCGGTCGGTGCGGAGCGCCGGCCAGCGCGGGCAGGCCGCCCGGATCGCCTCCAGGTCCGTCGGCTCGTCATCCGCCAACGGGGATTCCCGCAGGGCGAGTTCATCCAGGAGCCGCTCGGCCAGCGCGCGCAGCCGGGGCGGTGCGGGCGGCTCGGACGCCCCGGCGCGGTCCGGGGCGGGGGTGCCCCCGGCCCCGTACCAGCGCCGCTCGATGTCCCGCGCGTCCCGGCCGTCCTGCGCCGCCTGCCGCAGCTCATGTCCGACCAGATCCTCGGGCTGCACCCAGGTCAGCCGGACGTTCACCGCTCACCGGCCAGCGCGGCGAAGGCCGACTCGTGCGCCCGGCGGCGGGCCGTGTCCCGTACGAAGATCTCACGGGCCACCGCCGCCAGCTCCAGCGCCGGGGTGTGCAGATCGAGGCGGCTGGCCCCGGCGACCGTCGCCGCCCAGTCGGCGGGGATCGCCGACGCACCGTGCAGCGCGCCCGCGACGGCACCGCTCATGGTGGCGATCGAGTCGCAGTCGCGGCCGTAGTTGACGGAGCCGAGGACGGTACGGCGGTAGTCGCCGTCGCCGACGAGCAGTATGCCGAGCGCGATCGGCAGCTCTTCGATGGAGTGCAGCCGGGAGGGGCGGCGGGCGCCGAGCGAGGGGGCGCGGTAGTCCGGGCCGACCGTGTCGAAGGGGGCGACGGCGGCGCGCAGCGGAGCCAGCGCCGACTCGAAGTCGCTGTGGTCCACGGCCGCTTCGCAGACCGCCTCGATCGCGGACCGGGTCCCGTCCTTGGCCAGCGCCAGGGCGGTCTCGACGACGGAGACGGGGGTGGCGCCCGGCGAACAGGCGGCGGCGACGGCGGCGGCGAAGACCGCGGCGGCCTCCCGCCCGTACGAGGACTGATGGGCCCCCGCCACCTCCAGTGCCTCGGTGTACGCGGCCTCGGGATGGGCGGCGTTGACCAGGCCGACCGGCGCCATGTACATCGCCGCACCGCAGTTGACGATGTTTCCGCTGCCCGCCTCGCGCGGGTCGACATGGCCGTAGTGCAGCCGCGCGACGATCCACTTCTCGGCCAGGAAGATCCGCTGGACGGGCAGCGCCTCGGCCTCCAGCTCCGGGATCCAGCGAGGGCGGGAGATCAGGTCCGGTACGAGATGGTCGGCGATGTCGTACGCGTCGAGGTGGTCGCGGACCGTGCCGTAGACCCGTACCAGCGCATGTGTCATCAGGGTGTCGTCGGTGACGTGCCCGTCGCCCTTGTGGTACGGGGCGATGGGCCGGGCGGTGCGCCACTGTTCGCCGTGCCAGGGGCCGACGATGCCGCGCACCCGGCCGCCGTGCCGCTCGGTGATCTGTTCGGGGGTCCAGCCTTCGACGGGGCCGCCGAGGGCGTCGCCCACGGCGGCGCCGACGAGTGCGCCGGTGACGCGGTCATCGAGTGCGAGCGTGGGCAGTGAGGTCCGGAGAGCGGTTGTTGTGGGCGTCATGCCGGAATTGTCCACCCGCGGGGACCGGTTCCGTGTCTGCCAGCAGCCCGGCGAGTTCGATGAGATCCGTGCCCGCGAGGCGGGGCAGCGCACATCCGGCCAGGGTGCGGCAGGCATCGCGCCAGCCCGCCGGTACGGTGCCGATGCCGCCGAGCGCCCCGGTCAGCGCCCCGGCGAGGGCGGGCGCGGAGTCGGCGACCCGCGACAGGCAGGCCGCCGCCGGGACGGCCTGGGCGATCTCGCCGCGGGCCGCGGTGGTCAGTGCGAGGGCGACCGGCACGGTCTCGGCCGCCGCGATTCCGTAGCTGTAGACGTGGTCGACGATCTGGTGCTCCAGCACCGGGATCAGGGCGAAGGCCCCGTGCGGGTCGGCCGCGAAGGCGCGGGCGAGCCGCACGGCGTGCTCGGCGTTGCGGGCGATCTCGGTGCCCTCGGGGAGCTGGGCGAGCGCGGCGTTCACCACCGTCTCGACATCCGCTCCGGCCAGCGCCTCGGCGACGGCGGCGGCGATGGCGCGGGCGCCGTGCACCCCGTCGCCGTCCTGTGTGTACCGGGCATCGAATTCGGCGAGTTCGGCGGCGGCGGCCGGGTCACCGGGGTGGACGACGGCGAGCACGGCGGCCCGGACACAGGCGGCGTCGTCGAAGTAGTGCGGATTGTCGTGACCGGTGGCGGGCGGGCGGAGGCCGGCGGCGAGATTGCCGAGCCCGGCCCGCACCGAGATCCGGGCCCGCAGAGGGAGTACGGCGGCCTCGACCTCGGGCGCTCGGGCGCCGGCCGCGGCGACCTTCGCGGCCAGCGCGTTCCAGGACCGGTCCACCGCGTCGCGCATCCGGCGGCCGGGGGAGAGGCTGTCGGCCCGGTCGGCGGCGCCGGCCAGCACCGTACGGGCGGCGAACGCGGCCCACTCGGCATCGTCGGACGGACCGAGCCGGAGCGGCTCGGGCGGCTGGTTGAGGGCGATCGGGACCGGGAGCGTGGTGGTGGCGTTCAGCTCGGCGAAGGTGTCCAGCTCCCGGGTGAGCCGCCGCGTCCACTCGGGCATCCGGGCCGCCCGGTGCCGGGCGGCGGGCCACCCGGCGGCGTCCCCGGCCGCCAGCCCGAGCAGCAGCCCCTCGATCCGGTCCCGGCGGACGGCGGAGGCGGGTGGGTCCGCGGGCGGCCGGCCGGGGTCGGAGCCGGGGGCGCGGGAGGTCTGCGCGGCTGCGGTGAGGTGGTTCTTGCCGGGGTCGCCGGCGGTCAGGTTCCGGACAGGGTCCCGGGTGGTCCGTACGTCCGGGTCGTGGGCGGTCAGGTTCCGGTCACGGTCCGGGGCGGTCCGGACGTCCGCGGTGGGGTGGTCCCGGCCGGGGTGCGGGGCTGTGCCGGTGTGATGGACGGCCGGGCGTGAGGTGGTCATCGGCCCTCCTCCCGTACCGGCTCGAAGGACGCCGCCACGTACGCCATGTCACGCACCGTCTCCCTGGCGACCCCCGGCCCACGTCCCCCGCCCCGCTCCTCCGCGCCCTCCCTGTCCTCCCGCTGTTCCGGCTGCTCCGGTTCCTCCGGGGTCAGCAGCTCCGCGATGTCCAGGACGTGGTAGCCCCGCATCGACGGCAGGCAGCTGCCCCGGACCGGTCCGATCGCCGACGCCCAGTCGGGCGGAATCGCGCGCTCCCCCTTCAGCGCCCCCGCCAGCGCCCCCGCCACCGCCGCCGTCGTATCCGCGTCGCGGCCCATGTTGACGGCCGTCAGCACCGCCGTACGGAAGTCGCCGCGCGCCACCGTCAACGCGCCGAACGCCAGGCCCACCGCCTCCGGTGCGAGGTCCGTCCACGGGTATCCGCCGATCACGACGGAGGAACGCACCGCGCGTTCCATGGTGAGACGGTCCGGATAGGGGCGCTGCGCGGCGGCCACCGCGCGCCGCAGCGAACGGGCCGTCCAGGAGTCCATCGGCACGACCGACAGCGCGGCGGCGATCACGGAGGCGAGCCCCGCCCCCACCATCGCCGCGGCCACTCCGGCCGCCACCGCCTGGCCGCCGTAGATGCCCTCGCCGTCATGGCTGACCCGGCCGTCGATCGCGACCAGCCGCGCCGCCTCGGCCGGGCGGCCCGCGGCGAACACCCCGAACGGGGCCGCCCGCATCGCGAGACCGTCGCTCCAGGCGTGCCGGTGCTGCGCGGAGATCGGGGCCGCCAGCCCCCGGCGGAGGTTCTCCAGCGTGCCGCGCTCACTGAACCCGGCGCCGCGGAAGGGGCCCTCGTCGAGGTCGGCGATCCAGTGGTGCCAGGCCCGTTCCACATGCGAAACGGTGAGCGCCGCGCCGTGCCGGGCCAGCAGCAGCCCGGAGAAGATCGCGTACTCCGTGTCGTCCGTCCCCGCGGGGTCCTCGCTCACGAAGCCTTCGATCCGCCCCCAGCGGCGGCGGATCTCCGACGGCCGCAGATTCTCCGCGGGTGCGCCGAGCGCGTCCCCGACGGCGAGCCCCAGCAGCGCACCCCGGGCCCGGTCATTGCCTGCGATCGATTCCATCGCGTCGCCCTTCGTTCGTGCCGGGAGTTCCGGTTCCCGTCCCTGTCCGATCTGTCCCACGCGGAGCGAGCGGAAAGGCTGACAATCGCAATAAAAGGGCCAGTCGGATGACGGGCCAGGGGAGGTGAGCCTGGCCTTCCTTCCCTGGTCAGGGGCCTGGTAAGTACGGCCTGCCTTGCTGGCGGGCGGCCTTTTTCGTGCGTACTTTCGATGGTGTTGAGCGGGGGCGGAACGCAGGAAGCCCGCTTCCGGAGAAGGGGAGAACTGTGGCCATCATCGAGACCGAAGCCGTACTGCACGAGGCGCACCGGGACAATCACACCCACCGCGACGTCAACGGCGGCTGGCTGCGCCCCGCCGTCTTCGGTGCCATGGACGGCCTGGTCTCCAACCTCGCGCTGATGACCGGAGTCGCGGGCGGCGCCGTCTCCCACCAGACCCTCGTGATCACCGGTCTGGCGGGCCTGACCGCGGGCGCGTTCTCCATGGCGGCCGGTGAATACACCTCCGTCGCCTCGCAGCGTGAGCTCGTCGAGGCCGAACTCGACGTCGAGCGGCGGGAGTTGCGTAAGCACCCGCTGGACGAGATGGCGGAGCTCGCCGCGCTCTACGAGTCCCGCGGCGTCGATCCCGCGCTGGCCGCCGAGGTCGCCCGCCAGCTGTCCCGCGACCCCGAGCAGGCGCTGGAGATCCACGCCCGCGAGGAGCTCGGCATCGACCCGGGTGACCTGCCCTCGCCGCTCGTGGCCGCCGTGTCCTCGTTCGGCGCCTTCGCGCTGGGCGCCTTGCTGCCCGTCCTGCCGTACCTGCTCGGCGCGAGCGCGATGTGGCCCGCCGTGCTGCTCGCCCTGATCGGTCTCTTCGCCTGCGGCGCGGTGGTGGCCAGGGTGACGGCCCGCAGCTGGTGGTTCAGCGGGCTGCGCCAGCTCGCGCTGGGCGGGGCCGCGGCCGCGGTCACGTACGGTCTCGGCACGCTGTTCGGTGTGGCAGTCGGAGGCTGAGGCCCCGCCCCGGGCGAATTCAAGGGGTCTCGGCCGCTGTCCCCCCGGCCACTGATTCGGGCCCGATCGGGTCGGAAACGGGCCCGCGACCCGTGTGACGTACGTCTTGGCGTCCGCCACTGGGCGGATCGGGCCCGGCGGACGTAAAATGAGACTCTATGCATGGCTACACATAAGTAGCCATTACCCGGCGGTTTCGTTTCCGTTGCCGCCGGGCATGAGCCGTAGACACCGCAGGCAACGACGCCTGCTCTCTGCGGATCCCCGGGCGCCGATCCTCCGACTGCGACCCCGCCTCACTGTCACCGCAGTGTCCGTATGTTGGAACGAATGATCCGCTTCTTGAGAAGCGCCCCATCATGTAACCTGCACGAAATTTCGCAGAGGGCCAACGTCGTCCCTCGGCACTTGCATATGCCACGACGACGACGGGAGAGCCGATGCGTACTCACGCCTGGTCGCCCATGGACGGTCGCCCCGCCCAGCAGGGGATGTACGACCCCCGTAACGAGCACGACGCCTGTGGCGTCGGGTTCGTGGCCACTCTGACCGGTGTGGCCAGCCATGAGCTGGTCGAGCAGGCGCTGACCGTTCTGCGCAACCTCGAACACCGCGGTGCCACCGGATCCGAGCCCGACTCGGGCGACGGCGCCGGCATTCTGCTCCAGGTCCCGGACGCCTTCCTCCGCGAAGAGGCCGCCTTCGGCCTCCCCGATGCCGGCGCCTACGCCGTCGGCATCGCCTTCCTCCCCGCGGACGACTCCACCGAGGCCGTCGACGAGATCGAGAAGATCGCCCGCGAGGAGGGCCTGACGGTCCTCGGCTGGCGCGAGGTCCCGGTCGCCCCCGACCTCCTCGGCAACGGCGCCCGCGCCACCATGCCCGAGTTCCGCCAGATCTTCGTCGCGGACGGCGACGGCACGGCGACCGGCATCGTCCTGGACCGCAAGGCATTCGCCCTGCGCAAGCGTGCCGAGCGTGAGGCCGGGGTGTACTTCCCCTCGCTCTCCGCCCGCACGATCGTCTACAAGGGCATGCTCACCACCGGGCAGCTGGAGCCGTTCTTCCCGGACCTCTCCGACCGCCGCTTCGCGACCACGGTCGCACTGGTCCACTCCCGCTTCTCCACCAACACCTTCCCCAGCTGGCCGCTCGCCCACCCGTACCGCTTCGTCGCCCACAACGGCGAGATCAACACGGTCAAGGGCAACCGCAACTGGATGAAGGCCCGCGAGTCCCAGCTCGCCTCCAGCCTCTTCGGCCCCGCGCAGATCGACCGGATCTTCCCCGTCTGCACCCCGGACGCCTCCGACTCGGCCTCCTTCGACGAGGTCCTGGAGCTGCTCCACCTCGGCGGCCGTTCGCTGCCGCACTCGGTGCTGATGATGGTCCCCGAGGCATGGGAGAACCATGACTCCATGGACCCCGCCCGGCGCGCGTTCTACCAGTACCACGCCACGATGATGGAGCCCTGGGACGGCCCGGCCTGCGTCACCTTCACCGACGGCACCCAGGTCGGCGCGGTCCTGGACCGCAACGGTCTGCGCCCCGGCCGCTACTGGGTCACCGACGACGGCCTCGTCGTCCTCTCCTCCGAGGTCGGCGTCCTGGACATCGACCCCGCCAAGGTCGTCCGCAAGGGCCGCCTCCAGCCCGGCAAGATGTTCCTCGTCGACACGGCCGAGGGCCGCATCATCGAGGACGACGAGATCAAGGCGTCCCTCGCCGCCGAGCAGCCGTACCAGGAGTGGCTGGAGACCGGCGAGATCGAGCTCGGCGACCTCCCCGAGCGCGAGCACATCGTCCACACCCACGCCTCGGTCACCCGCCGCCAGCAGACCTTCGGCTACACCGAGGAAGAGCTCCGCGTCATCCTCGCGCCGATGGCCCGCACCGCGGGCGAGCCCCTCGGCTCCATGGGCACGGACTCGCCGATCGCCGCGCTCTCCGAGCGCCCCCGGCTGCTCTTCGACTACTTCACCCAGCTCTTCGCCCAGGTCACCAACCCGCCGCTGGACGCCATCCGCGAGGAGCTCGTCACCTCGCTGCTCTCCTCCCTCGGCCCCCAGGGCAACATCCTGGAGCCGACCGCCGCGACCTGCCGCAGCGTCACGCTGCCCTTCCCGGTGATCGACAACGACGAGCTGGCCAAGCTCGTCCACATCAACGCCGACGGCGACATGCCGGGCATGAAGGCCGCCACGCTCTCCGGCCTCTACCGGGTCGGCGGCGGCGGCGACGCGCTGGCCGCCCGGATCGAGGAGATCTGTACGGAGGTCGACGCCGCCATAGAGGACGGCGCCCGCCTGGTCGTCCTGTCCGACCGGCACTCCGACGCCGAGCACGCGCCGATCCCCTCGCTGCTGCTCACCTCGGCCGTCCACCACCACCTCATCCGTACCAAGCAGCGCACCCAGGTGGGTCTGCTGGTCGAGGCCGGAGACGTCCGCGAGGTCCACCACGTCGCGCTGCTGATCGGCTACGGCGCCGCCGCGGTCAACCCGTACCTGGCGATGGAGTCCGTCGAGGACCTGGTCCGCGCCGGCACGTTCATCGACGGCATCGAGGCCGAACAGGCCATCCGCAACCTGATCTACGCGCTCGGCAAGGGCGTCCTGAAGGTCATGTCCAAGATGGGCATCTCCACCGTCGCCTCCTACCGCGGCGCCCAGGTCTTCGAGGCCGTCGGCCTGGACGAGGCCTTCGTCGCGACGTACTTCAACGGCACCGCCACCAAGATCGGCGGCGCCGGACTCGACGTCATCGCCAAGGAGGTCGCCGCCCGGCACACCAAGGCGTACCCCGCCTCCGGCATCGCGGCCTCGCACCGCGCCCTGGAGATCGGCGGCGAGTACCAGTGGCGCCGCGAGGGCGAACCGCACCTGTTCGACCCGGAGACGGTCTTCCGCCTCCAGCACGCCACCCGCAACCGGCGCTACGACATCTTCAAGAAGTACACGGGCCGGGTGAACGAGCAGTCCGAGCGCCTCATGACGCTCCGCGGCCTGTTCGGCTTCACCCCGGACCGCGAGCCCGTCGCCATCGACGAGGTCGAGTCCGTCGCCGACATCGTCAAGCGCTTCTCCACCGGCGCCATGTCCTACGGCTCGATCTCCCGCGAGGCGCACGAGACCCTTGCCATCGCCATGAACCAGCTGGGCGGCAAGTCCAACACCGGTGAGGGCGGCGAGGACGCCGACCGTCTCTACGACCCGGCGCGCCGCTCGTCCATCAAGCAGGTCGCCTCCGGCCGCTTCGGTGTGACCAGCGAATACCTGGTCAACGCGGACGACATCCAGATCAAGATGGCGCAGGGCGCCAAGCCCGGCGAGGGCGGCCAGCTGCCCGGCCACAAGGTCTACCCGTGGGTCGCCAAGACCCGGCACTCCACCCCGGGCGTCGGCCTGATCTCCCCGCCGCCGCACCACGACATCTACTCCATCGAGGACCTGGCCCAGCTGATCCACGACCTCAAGAACGCCAACCCGGCGGCCCGCATCCATGTGAAGCTGGTCTCCGAGGTCGGCGTCGGCACGGTCGCCGCGGGTGTCTCCAAGGCACACGCGGACGTCGTCCTCATCTCCGGCCACGACGGCGGAACCGGCGCCTCCCCGCTGACGAGCCTCAAGCACGCGGGCGGCCCCTGGGAGCTCGGCCTCGCCGAGACCCAGCAGACCCTGCTCCTCAACGGACTGCGCGACCGCATCGTCGTCCAGACCGACGGCCAGCTCAAGACCGGCCGCGACGTCGTCATCGCCGCACTGCTGGGCGCCGAGGAGTTCGGTTTCGCGACCGCGCCGCTCGTCGTCTCCGGCTGCGTCATGATGCGCGTCTGCCACCTCGACACCTGCCCGGTCGGCATCGCCACCCAGAACCCGGTCCTGCGCGACCGCTTCTCCGGCAAGGCCGAGTACATCGTGAACTTCTTCGAGTTCATCGCCGAAGAGGTCCGCGAGATCCTCGCCGAGCTCGGCTTCCGGACCGTCGAGGAGGCCGTCGGCCACGCCGAGCTGCTGGACACCGACCGGGCCGTCACCCACTGGAAGGCCCAGGGCCTGGACCTGGCCCCGCTCTTCCACGTCCCCGCGCTGCCCGACGGCGCCGTCCGCCACCAGGTCATCGAGCAGGACCACGGCCTGGCCAAGGCACTCGACAACGAGCTGATCAGGCTCGCCGCCGACGCGCTCGGCGCGGACACCGCCGAGACCGCCCAGCCCGTCCGGGCCCAGGTCGCGATCCGCAACATCAACCGGACCGTCGGCACCATGCTCGGCCACGAGGTCACCAAGAAGTTCGGCGGTGCGGGCCTGCCCGAGAACACCATCGACATCACCTTCACCGGCTCCGCGGGCCAGTCCTTCGGCGCCTTCGTGCCGAGCGGCGTGACGCTGCGCCTGGAGGGCGACGCCAACGACTACGTCGGCAAGGGTCTCTCCGGCGGTCGCGTCGTCGTCCGCCCGGACCGCGGCGCCGACCACCTCGCCGAGTACTCCACCATCGCGGGCAACACCATCGCCTACGGTGCGACCGGCGGCGAACTGTTCCTGCGCGGCCGGACCGGTGAGCGCTTCTGCGTCCGCAACTCCGGCGCCACGGTCGTCTCCGAAGGCGTGGGCGACCACGGCTGCGAGTACATGACCGGCGGTCACGCCGTCGTCCTCGGCGAGACCGGACGCAACTTCGCCGCCGGTATGTCGGGCGGTGTCGCGTACGTCATCGACCTGAACCGGGACAACGTCAACATCGGCAACCTCGGCGCGATCGAGGAGCTGACCGGCACCGACAGGCAGTGGCTGCACGACGTGGTGCGCCGCCACCAGGAGGAGACCGGCTCCACGGTCGCCGAGAAGCTGCTCGCCGAGTGGGACAGCGCCGACGGCGGTGTCTCCCGCTTCAGCAAGATCATCCCGTCCACCTACAAGGCAGTGCTCGCCGCCAAGGACGCCGCTGAGCTCGCCGGTCTCTCCGAGCAGGAGACCACCGAGAAGATGATGGAGGCGGCGACCCATGGCTGACCCCAAGGGCTTCCTGACCACCGGACGCGAGGTCGCCAGGACCCGCCCCGTCCAGGAGCGCGTCAAGGACTGGAACGAGGTCTACGTTCCGGGCTCGCTGCTCCCGATCATCAGCAAGCAGGCCGGCCGCTGCATGGACTGCGGCATCCCGTTCTGCCACAACGGCTGTCCCCTCGGAAACCTCATCCCCGAGTGGAACGACTACGCCTACCGCGAGGACTGGACCGCCGCGTCCGAGCGCCTGCACGCCACGAACAACTTCCCGGAGTTCACCGGGCGGCTGTGCCCGGCGCCCTGCGAGTCGGCGTGTGTCCTCGGCATCAACCAGCCGGCCGTCACCATCAAGAACGTCGAAGTCTCCATCATCGACAAGGCGTGGGACAGCGGCGACGTCACCCCGCAGCCGCCCGAGCGCCTCTCCGGCAAGACCGTCGCCGTCATCGGCTCCGGACCGGCCGGACTGGCCGCCGCCCAGCAGCTGACCCGCGCGGGTCACACGGTCGTCGTCTATGAGCGCGCGGACCGCATCGGGGGCCTGCTCCGGTACGGCATCCCCGAGTTCAAGATGGAGAAGTCGCACATCAACCGCCGCATCGAGCAGATGCGCGCGGAAGGCACCAAGTTCCGCACCGAGGTGGAGATCGGCACGGACATCGACGCCGCGAAGCTCCGCCGCCGGTACGACGCGGTCGTCATCGCCGCCGGTGCCACCGTCTCCCGCGACCTGCCCGTTCCGGGCCGCGAGCTGAACGGCGTGCACTTCGCCATGGAGTACCTCCCGCTCGCCAACAAGGTGCAGGAGGGCGACCTGACGGTCTCCCCGATCACCGCCGAGGGCAAGCATGTCGTCGTCATCGGCGGCGGCGACACCGGCGCCGACTGCGTGGGCACCGCCCATCGCCAGGGCGCGGCCTCGGTCACCCAGCTGGAGATCATGCCGAAGCCGGGCGAGGACCGTAACGCCAACCAGCCCTGGCCGACCTTCCCCATGCTCTACAAGGTCACCTCCGCGCACGAGGAGGGCGGCGAGCGGGTCTACTCCGTCTCCACCACCCACTTCGAGGGCTCCGAGCCCGAGGAGGGACAGACGGTCGGCGACGTCCAGGCCCTCCACCTGGTCGAGGTGGAGTTCAAGGGCGGTAAGCTGGAGCAGAAGCCCGGCACGGAGCGGCGTATCCCCGCCCAGCTCGTCACTCTCGCCATGGGCTTCACGGGCACCGACCAGGCCAACGGTCTGGTCCAGCAGTTCGGCCTCGAACTCGACGAGCGCGGCAATGTCGCCCGCGACGACGACTACGCGACCAACGTCGAAGGCGTCTATGTCGCCGGT
This sequence comes from Streptomyces sp. TSRI0281, assembly GCF_001905125.1. Classification (GTDB taxonomy): domain Bacteria; phylum Actinomycetota; class Actinomycetes; order Streptomycetales; family Streptomycetaceae; genus Streptomyces. The sequence continues at coordinate 572,699 of NZ_LWLE01000033.1, forward strand.
GACGCGGGCCGCGGCCAGTCGCTCATCGTCTGGGCCATCGCCGAGGGCCGCTCCGCGGCACGAGGCGTGGACCGCTTCCTGACCGGGACCAGCGCACTGCCGGCCCCGATCCGCCCGACGGACCGGTCACTGCTGGTCTGACCCACATGGGAATCCCCTCCGGGGGAATCCCCCAAAAACGTCCCGTACAACGGCGTACGGAACTGAACGCGGCGCCTGCGCAGTCCCCGACCGGACCATGCGGGCGCCGTGGCGCGTCCGGGGGCGGACGGAGGCGGACGGGCCACGGCGGTGCGCGCAGGGGCGGTCGCCTCCGTGCCGGGACTACTGGACGTCGACCCCGTGCGGATGCGAGGCGTCCGCCGGGCAGACGAACACCCGGTAGGCGCCGTACCGTCCCACCGTGATCTGCGTCGGCTCACCGAGCAGCGGCACGGGAGGCAGCTCCGGATCGGTGGGCGACGGGTCCTCGTGCGGCCACCACCCGCCGCCGCCCCACTCGCTGGAGTCGACGGTGAGCATCAGCCGCAGCTCCCGTCCACAGTCGCAGGAGGGCCGCTGAAGGTCGGTCACGCTCCAGCCGTCCCAGCCCCCGGCCTTCCAGCCGGGCGCGAGGGAGAGGTCCTGCTGGTACGAAGGGGCCCCGGGCAGCTCCTGGGCGGGACCCTCCTCCCAGGTCCTGATCCGGGCCACGAGCGCGTCCGGCAGATCCTCGTGCCACGGGAAGTCGGTCACCTGCTCCGGGTGCAGCACACACGGTTCGGGGACGTAACCGTCGTCCTCCACGACCTCCGGCTCCGGCTGCCGCCCGGCGAGGACCTCGGTGACCCGGGCGGCCCGCCGCCAGATCAGCCGGAGCGCCGGGGCGCACCCGGTGCCCGGGTGGTCGTCGAAGGGGCACCACAGCACCTGGAGCAGATCGGAGCCACCGGGCGCGAACTCCGCCAGCGCGGGCACGTCGCGCACGAAGAACTGGGCGAGCGCCATCAGCGGTACTGGGGCGTCGTCGGGCAGCTCCGGCGGGTGGTGCCCCTCCACCATCGCGTCCAGCTCGGCCTCCTCGCCACCGACGTAGGTGAGACCGCCCGACGCCGGGCGCGGGCGCAGCCAGGCCGCCGCCAGGATCTCCCGGCGCCTTCGCACATCGGCGGGCCGGAGCCCGTGCGAGCGGGGGTGCGGCTCCCGGCAGACCGGCCACGGCTCCGACGCGGGCCACAGCAGCGGGCCGCCCACCGAACTCGACTCCGCCGTCGGCGTACCGGGGCGCGGATGCAGCCGCGTCGCGGTACGGGCGTAGGGGGCGATCTCCGGGAACAGCGCGGTGATGTCGACCGGGCGGGGCGGGGTCCTGCGGCTCACCGGACACCGCCGCTCACCGGCGCCGGGCCCGTCGGCACCGGGCTCGTACGGCCGTCCATCAGGCACCGCCGCCCGTCAGTGCCGCCGTCTTCAGCGCCACGGCCACGGCCAGCAGACAGAGCAGGACGAGCCCGCCGCCGAGCTGTACCGGGGAGGTCCGCAGCTTCGCCGGGGCGTACGCGAGCCCATAGGTCACCAGGGCTCCGGTCAGCAGCCCGCCCAAGTGCCCCTGCCACGAGGTGAACAGCGCCGAGATGACCATCCAGATCAGAAACCCGGCCATGAACCGGTTGACCGCCCGCATGTCCCGGCCGAGCCGCCTGTTGATGACGTAGAACGAGGCCGCGAGCCCGAAGACCGCCCCGGACGCGCCCACCGTCATGGTGTCGGGGGAGACCAGATAGACGAGCACCGAACCGCCCAGCGCGGAGAACAGATACAGCGCCAGATAGCGCGCCCGGCCCAACTGGCCCTCGACGACCCGGCCCAGGTTCCACAGTGCGAGCATGTTGAAGACCAGGTGCATCACACCGAACGAGGAGTCCGGGGGCAGATGCAGGAAGGCACCGGTCAGCAGCCGGTACCACTCGCCGTCCGCGATGCCGATCAGCTCGTACCCGGGGAACGTCTCGCCCTTGTAGTAGTACTGAGCGCCCTGCGGGTCCTCCAGCACGGCACCGAGCACGCCGAACCGGTCCACGAGCGCGGGCCTGGCCACCTCCGCGATGTAGGCGAGGACGTTCAGCGCCATCAGCACACAGGTCACGACGGGCTTCGCCGCCGTGGAGAGGGCACCGCCGAAGACCGTGCGGGCCGTCCGGACGGAACGCTGCCCCTCCTTCACACACTCCACGCAGTGATGGCCGACCGAAGCCTCCCGCATGCAGTCCGGGCAGATGTAGCGGTCGCAACGGGTGCAGCGCACATACGTCTCGTACGACGGATGGCGGTAACACGTGGTGGCGGCGGCCTCCATGACCGGCTCCTTCACTGCTGGCTGAGACGAACGAGCCGGTGGGGACGGCGGCGCTCAAGATAGCGAACGCGGCAGGTGGCGCCATGCCCGGGTCACCGTCGGCCCCCGGGCGGTGACCTGAGGGCTGTCCCGCCAGGGATGACGGGACAGCCCTTACCCTCAGGAGTCCGCGACGCGCGGACCGGAGACACAGGGAGACGACATGGCCGGTTCGCCGCACGTACTGAGGGCCGCCGGGCGCACGGCCGTGCCCTGGAGGAACGGCGGGGGAGTCACCCGCGAGATCGCCGCACACCCCGCGGGCGCGCCGATGGACGCCTTCGACTGGCGGGTCAGCCTGGCGGACGTCGACGCCGACGGGCCGTTCTCCGCGTTCGAGGGCGTCGACCGCACCCTGACGGTGGTCGAGGGCGCCGGGATGGACCTGATCGTGGACGGCGAACACCACATCGTCGACGAGCCGTACTGGCCCTACGACTTCCCCGGCGACCTGACGACGGAGGGCCTTCTGCTGGCCGGCCCCGTCGTGAACCTCAACGTGATGTACCGCAGGAGCCGTACGCGGGCGGAGACGGCGGTCGTCCGCGGCACCGTCCGGCTGCTTCCGCCGCACGGCGGCGCGGTACTGGCGCTCGCCCTGGACGGCGGGGCCGTGATCGACGGCACGGATGTCGCACTCGGCCGCTACGACGCGGTCCTGGCGACCGGCGGGTCACCGGGCGTCCTGCGGACGATGGGCGACGCGGTCGTGATCACCCTGTCGCCGGTGTGAACCTGCCGGGAACGGACGCGGGGTGCCGCTGGGGACGTCCGGGCAGCGTCGGAACGTCCATGGGGCGGCGTCCGCATGTCCATGGGGGCGGTGTCCGTATGTCCATGGGGCGGCGTCCGATCCGGTGACCTCCGCCGACCTCCGATCAAACCGGACAGAAGATGTCGGGTTTCGGGTGTTCGATGGCTGCCATGACCTCGATCCCACCGGCCCCCTGGGCGGACTTCGCAGCGGCACAACCCGACTTCGCCGAGACCGTGCGCACACGGTTCCAGCTGTACAAGCACCAGGTTCTGGCGACCCTGCGCAAGGACGGCTCGCCCCGGGTCACCGGCCTGGAGGCGGAGTTCCGCCTCGGTGAGCTGTGGCTCGGCATGATGCCGGGCTCCCGCAAGGCGCTGGACCTGCGGCGGGACCCGCGCTTCGCGCTCCAGGCCAACCCGGGACCCGACGCCGAGATGAACGACGGCGACGTCCGCGTGTCCGGGCGCGCCGTGGAGGTGACCGACCCCGGGGTCCGGGCCCGTTTCGCCGAGGAGGTGGAGCCCCCGGAGCCTTTCCTCCTCTTCCGTACGGAACTGACCGAGGTGGTCCGTACGACGCTCGACGGCGAGACCCTGGTCGTCCAGACCTGGCGCCCCGGCCACCTCCTGCGCACCCTCCGCCGGGGCAGCGACGACGCACCGCCCGGAGCCTGAGACGAAGGGACTCCCTTCCCGTTGCCGGGAGCGGGAAGGGGCTCCCCTTCCCGCTACCCGGAGAGCACCCGCTCCCGGCACACCCCCGGCGTCCCCCACGCATCCCGCAACGGCCGTGCCTTGCGCAGCCACAACGACAGGTCCAGCTCCTGTGTGTACCCCACCGCACCATGCAGCTGGAGCGCGGTACGGGCCGCCGCATACCCCGCCTCGCCCGCCAGCACCTTCGCCGCCGCGACATCCGCCCCGGCCCGCGGCGATCCCCCGGCCAGCGACACCGCCGCCCCGTACAGCGCCGGACGCGCGAACTCCAGCCCCAGCAGCGTGTCCGCCAGCCGGTGCTTGACGGCCTGGAAGGAGCCGATGGGCACCGCGAACTGCGTGCGCCGCTTGACGTACTCGACCGTGGAGCCCAGCAACGCCTCCCCGGTCCCCAGCGCCTGGGCCGCCGTCGCGAACGCCGCCCAGTCGCCCGCCGCGCGTGCCGCCGCCACCACCCGGGGCCCGGCGGCGAGCACCGCACCCCCCGCCTCGGGGGTGAACAGCCGCCGCGCCGGATCGGCCGACGCGTGGAGCGTTCCCGGCCCCGGCGCGAGCCGCAGCTCCTCCCCGGTCACCACGAACACCCCGTCCACCGCGTCCGCGTCCAGCGCGTACGGCCCGTACCCGTCCATCCGCAGGGTCGCCGAAGCCTCCCCCGCGGCCAGCCGGGGCAGCCACTCCTTCGCCGCCGGGCCGCCCACCGCACTCAGCAGCACCGAGACCGCCACGGTCTCCGCCACCGGGCCCGGCACCGCATGTCGCCCCAACTCCACGAAGGCGAGGGCGAGTTCGACCGGAAGGGGGCCCATGCCCCCGTGCGCCTCCGGGACCGCGAGGGCGAACACCCCGGCGTGCGCGAGCCGCGCCCACAGGGCCCTGCCCGGCTCATGGTCCCCGGCGCCCCAGGCCCGTACCGCCGACGGCGTGTCCGAGGCCGTCAGCATCGCGTCCAGCGAGCGGGCGAACTCCCGCTGCTCCCCGTCGAGGAGGAAACGCATCAGCGCCGTCCCTTCGGCAGGCCGAGCAGCCGCTCGGCGATGATGTCCCGCTGGATCTCGTTCGTCCCGGCATAGATCGGACCCGCGAGGGAGAAGACGTACCCCTCGGACCACGCGGACTCCGCCAGCTCCGCGTCCGGGCCCAGCAGATCGAGTGCCGTCTCGTGCAGCGCGATGTCGTACTCCGACCAGAACACCTTGTTCAGGCTCGACTCCGCGCCGATGGCCGTCCCCGCCGCGAACCGTGACGCGCCCGCGTAGGTGAACAGCTGATAGGCCCGCGCCCCGATCACCGCGTCGGCGACCCGGTCCCGCAGCGCCGTGTCCGACGGTTCGCCCCGCGCACGCCACAGCCCGGACAGCTGGTCCGCCGCGGCGAGGAAACGGCCGGGGGAGCGGAGGGTGAGCCCGCGCTCGTCGCCCGTTGTCGACATGGCGATACGCCAGCCCTGGCCGGGCTCCCCGATGATGTCCGCGTCCGGTACGAAGACCTCGTCCAGGAACAGTTCGGCGAACGCCGGCTTCCCGTCGAGGCGCCCGATCGGCCGGACCGTGACGCCCGGCGCCGACAGGTCGAACATCAGATACGTCAGCCCGTGATGCGGCTTCGCGGCGTCGGGGTCCGTACGGAAGATGCCGAACGCCCGGTCCGCGAACGCCGCCCGCGAGGACCAGGTCTTCTGCCCCGACAGCAGCCACCCGCCGTCCGTGCGCACCGCACGCGAGCGCAGCGACGCCAGGTCGGAACCCGCCTCCGGCTCGGACCAGGCCTGCGCCCAGATCACCTCGCCGCTCGCCATCGACGGCAGCACCCGGGCCCGCTGCTCCTCGGTCGCGTGGTCGAAGAGCGTGGGGGCGAGGAGGCTGATGCCGTTCTGCGAGACCCGGCCGGGGCCACCGGCCGCGTAGTACTCCTCCTCGAAGGCCAGCCAGCCGAAGATGTCCGCGTCCCGGCCGCCGTACCCGGCGGGCCAGGAGACCGCCGACCACCGGTCCGCGTGCAGCCGCGCCTCCCACGCCCGGTGCGCGGCGAACCCCTCCTCGGTCTCCAGCGACGGCAGCGGCCGGGCGGGCACGTTGGCCCGCAGCCAGGCCCGCGCCTCGGCCCGGATGACGTCCGTGCGGGCCGAGTGCGCCAGATCCATCACGCGCCCGCTTTCTTCATCGCGGCGACATCCATGCCGCCGAGCGGGTCCGCCGCCGTCTCCGCGTTGTGGGCGTGGGCGAGATGGTGCAGTCCGAAGACCGAGTCCAGGCCGCTGTGCAGGCCCTGGAGGTCCTCCGCCTGGTTCACGGCGCGCTTGGTGAGCGCCAGCCCGAGGCGCGGCATCTCGGCGATGCGCAGGGCCAGCTCATGCGTACGTTCGGCGAGTTCGGCCCGCTCCACGACCCGGTTGACCATGCCGACCTCGTACGCCCGCCGGGCGCTCATCCGGTCGCCGGTGAAGAGGAACTCCTTGGCGATCCGGGGCGGCATCACCCAGGGATGGGCGAAGTACTCGACGCCGGGGATGCCCATCCGCACCACCGGATCGGCGAAGAACGCGTCCTCGCTCGCCACGATCAGATCGCAGATCCACGCCAGCATCAGCCCGCCCGCCACGCACGCCCCCTGGACGGACGCGACCACCGGCTTGGGCAGCTCGCGCCAGCGTCTGCACATCCCGAGGTAGACCTCCGACTCCCGGGCGAAACGGCTCTCCGCGCCCGTCTTGTCGCTGTGGTCCCACCAGAGTCCGGCCCGGCGTTCGAAGGGCAGATGCGCGTCGCGCCGAGGGGTGCCGATGTCATGGCCCGCCGAGAAGTGGTCCCCGGCCCCGGCCAGCACGACGGCCCTCACCTCACCGTCCTCGGCGGCCCGGTAGAAGGCGGCGTCCAGCGCGTAGGTCATCGCGGAGTTCTGGGCGTTGCGGTAGCGCGGGCGGTTCAGCGTGACGTACGCGACCGGCCCCCGGCGCTCGTACAGCACGGGCTCGGTCTCGCCGTCGGGTGCCGGGCCGGGGGCGGGTGCCGGGCCGGGGGTGGGGCCGGGTGTCGGATCGGGCATCGGCTCATCCTTCCCTAACAAGTGTTTGGTAGGTTAATGTACGCGCACCGGCACCGGCTAGGGCCCGGCGCCGGAGACCCGAGGAGGCAGGGCGTGAGCGCACCGCAGTACCTACCGGGACACGGACTGCTGACCTCCCGCAACGCCGTCGTGACCGCGGCCGCCGGGGCCGGGATCGGCGGCGCCACCGCCCGCCGGCTCCTGGAGGAGGGCGCCCGGGTCGTCATCGGCGACGCCCACGCCCGCCGGCTGAAGGAGACCGAGCAGGCACTCGCCGACGAGTTCGGCGCCGACCGCGTCACCTCCCTGCCCTGCGACGTCACCGACGAAGCCCAGGTCCAGGCCCTCTTCGCGCATGCCGAGCAGACCCACGGCGGCCTCGACATCGTCGTCAACAACGCGGGCCTCGGCGGCACCGCCGAACTCACCGAGATGACCGACGACCAGTGGACCAAGGTCCTCGACGTCACCCTGAACGGCACCTTCCGCTGCACCAGGACCGCCCTGCGCTCCCTCAAGGCCGCGGGCAACGGAGGCGTCGTCGTCAACAACGCCTCCGTCGTCGGCTGGCGCGCCCAGAGCGGCCAGGCCCACTACGCCGCCGCCAAGGCGGGCGTCATGGCACTCACCCGCTGCGCCGCCGTCGAAGCGGCCGCGTACGGCGTACGGGTCAACGCGGTCGCCCCCAGCCTCGCCATGCACCCGCACCTGGCCAAGGTCACCTCGGCCGGACTTCTCGCCGAACTCACCGCGAAGGAGGCGTTCGGCCGGTACGCCGAACCCTGGGAGGTCGCCAACGTCATCGTCTTCCTCGCCAGCGGCTACTCCTCCTACATGACCGGCGAGGTCGTCTCCGTGAGCAGTCAGCGTGCATGAGGCCGCCACGGGGGCGCGGACGGACGGCGGGCGGGGAACGGCCGGCCGGGCTGCGGTCCGGCGGACAGTGGACGGCCGGACAGCGGGCGGACGGACAATGGACGGGTGCCTACCAAGAAGAAGCCCCAGGTGACCCCCTCGCCCGAGCGGCGCCGCGAACTGCTCGCCACCGCCGCCGAGGTCTTCGCCGCGCAGGGATACAACGCCACCACCGTCCGGAAGATCGCGAACGAGGCGGGCATGCTCGCGGGCAGCCTCTACTACCACTTCGATTCCAAGGAATCGATGGTCGACGAGATCCTCTCCACCTTCCTCGACGAACTCTGGGAGGGATACGACGCGGTACTGGAAGCCGGTCTCGGTCCCAGGGAATCCATCGAAGCCCTGGTCACCGAGTCCTTCCGGGAGATCGACCGGCACCGCGCCGCCGTCGCCATCTACCAGAAGGAGTCCAAACACCTCGCCACCCAGCCCCGCTTCCAGTACCTGGCCGACTCGCAGCAGAAGTTCGAGAAGGCGTGGCTCGGCACCCTGGAACGCGGTGTCGCCGACCGGACCTTCCGCGCCGACCTCGACATCCGGCTCACCTACCGCTTCGTCCGCGACACCGTCTGGGTCGCGGCCTCCTGGTACCGGCCGAGCGGACAGCACAGCCCCGAGGAGATCGCCCGCCAGTACCTCTCGATGGTGCTCGACGGGATCGCCCTGCGTCACTGACTCACCCAAGGAGCAGCAGCCATGGCCGAGGCCTACATCGTCGAAGCGGTACGCACCCCCGTCGGCAGGCGCAAGGGGGGCCTCGGGGCCGTCCACCCCGCCGACCTCGGCGCCCATGTGCTGAAGGCCCTGGTCGCCCGCGCCGGCATCGACCCGGCGGCGGTCGAGGATGTCGTCTTCGGCTGCCTCGACACCGTCGGACCCCAGGCCGGCGACATCGCCCGCACCTCCTGGCTGGCGGCCGGACTCCCCGAAGAGGTCCCCGGCGTCACCATCGACCGCCAGTGCGGCTCCTCCCAGCAGGCCGTGCACTTCGCCGCACAGGGGGTGCTCTCCGGCACCCAGGACCTGGTCGTCGCCGGAGGCACCCAGAACATGACGCAGATCCCCATCGCCTTCGCCTCCCGCCGGGCGGCCGAACCCCTCGGCTTCACCGAAGGCCCCTACGCGGGCAGCGAAGGCTGGCGCGCCCGGTACGGCGACGCACCCGTCAACCAGTTCCACGGCGCCCAGCTCATCGCCGAGAAGTGGGGCATCGGCCGACGCGACATGGAGGAGTTCGCCCTCCTCTCCCACCGGCGGGCGATCCGCGCCATCGACGAGGGCCGCTTCGCCCGCGAGACCGTCGCGTACGGAGAGGTCGCCGCCGACGAGGGGCCGCGCCGCGACACCACCCTGGAGAAGATGGCCGCGCTCAAGCCCGTCATGGACGGCGGCACGATCACCGCCGCCTGCTCCTCGCAGGTCTCCGACGGCGCCGCCGCCCTGCTCATCGCCTCCGAACGGGCCGTCGCCGAGCACGGCCTCACCCCGCGCGCCCGCATCCACCACCTCTCCGTACGTGCGGAGGACCCGATCCGGATGCTGTCCGCACCGATCCCCGCCACCGCGTACGCGCTGAAGAAGACCGGCCTCACCCTCGACGACATCGACCTGGTCGAGATCAACGAAGCCTTCGCGCCGGTCGTCCTGGCCTGGCTGAAGGAGACCGGCGCGGACCCGGAACGGGTCAATGTCAACGGCGGCGCGATCGCCCTCGGGCACCCGCTCGGCGCGACCGGTGCCAGGCTGATGACGACGCTCCTGCACGAACTGGAACGCACCGGCGGCCGCTACGGGCTCCAGACGATGTGCGAGGGCGGCGGCCAGGCGAACGTCACCATCATCGAAAGGCTGTGACGCCGGGGCGCCCGGGGTGCCGGGGCGCCGGGGCGCCGGGGCGCCGAGGAGCCCGGGTGTCGGGATGCCGCGGTGCCGGGGGTGGTGAGGCGTCGGGGTGCCGGGGCGCCCGGCCGGCCCGGACGCACGGGGGAAACGGCCCGGAAACCTTGGGAGAACAGGCGTCCAATCCCCGGGGGACACCGCCCGGACCCCTCCTGGTCAGCGAAGTTCTCCGTCCGGCGGCACGACGGGATCCGCCGCCGGACGACAGAACGTGCTACGGTGGTCCAGTTGCAGTTTTGGTACCCATGAACTTTATGTGCGCCTGACGGGAATGCTTCCTCAGGCGCTTTATTGTTTTCCGGCTTTCTCCGGGTGGGGCTCAATGCGGCGACTTGGAATTCGTAAAGTGCGAATTTCCGGCACTGCACCTCTTTTAGGAGATCGACATGGCTACTGGAACCGTGAAGTGGTTCAACTCGGAAAAGGGCTTCGGCTTCATCGAGCAGGACGGCGGCGGCGCCGACGTCTTCGCCCACTACTCGAACATCGCCACCCAGGGCTTCCGTGAGCTCCAGGAGGGCCAGAAGGTCTCCTTCGACGTCACGCAGGGCCAGAAGGGCCCGCAGGCGGAGAACATCGTCCCGGCCTAATTGCCGGACGCGTACCTCGCAACCGGGGCCCGCACCGTGAAGGTGCGGGCCCCGGTTTGTGCTGTCTGGGGGACACCCCGCTTTGTGCTGCATCCTGGGGCGCACATCAAGCAGTCCACAGACAGTCCCACCAGCAGTCCCGCAGTAACCCCAGGAATCCCCCAGGAGGGCAATTCCGTATGACCCGCTTCGAACGCCAGGACCGACCGACCCGCACCCGACCGGCCAGGGGACGGGGCCCGGCCCCGGCACAGGCGAATGCCAAGGGATCCGGCCGCGGAGCCGGCAAGGCACCCGCCCGCCGCCGCGCCACACCGCCCCAGGGCGAGTTCGCCGTGCCGGAGACCATGACCCCCGCGCTGCCCGCCGTCGAGGCGTTCGCCGAGCTGGACATGCCCGCGGCACTGCTGAAGACCCTCACCGCGCAGGGCGTCACCGAGCCCTTCCCCATCCAGGGCGCCACCCTGCCGAACTCGCTGGCCGGCCGGGACATCCTGGGCCGCGGCCGCACCGGCTCCGGCAAGACGCTCGCCTTCGGCCTGGCCCTGCTCGCCCGCACCGCCGGGCGCCGCTCCGAGCCCCGAGCCCCGCTGGCCCTCGTCCTCGTCCCGACCCGCGAGCTCGCCCAGCAGGTCACCGACGCCCTCACCCCGTACGCGACCTCCGTGAACCTGCGGCTCGCCACCGTCGTCGGCGGCATGTCGATCAGCAAGCAGTCCGGCACGCTGCGCCGGGGCGCCGAGGTACTCGTCGCCACGCCCGGCCGGCTCAAGGACCTCATCGAGCGCGGCGACTGCCGCCTCGACCAGGTCGCCATCACCGTCCTCGACGAGGCCGACCAGATGGCCGACATGGGCTTCATGCCGCAGGTCGTCGCGCTGCTCAAGCAGGTCGAGCCGGACGGGCAGCGCATGCTGTTCTCCGCGACCCTCGACAAGAACATCGACCGCCTGGTCAAGATGTTCCTCACCGACCCGGTCGTGCACTCCGTCGACCCGTCCGCCGGTGCGGTCACCACCATGGAGCACCATGTGCTCCACGTCGCGGACGAGACCGACAAGAAGGCCGTCGCCACGAAGATCGCCGCCCGTGAAGGCCGGGTGATCATGTTCGTCGACACCAAGCGCGCCGCCGACCGCTTCGCCAAGCGGCTGCTCGCCAGCGGTGTACGGGCCGCGGCCCTGCACGGCGGCCGGTCCCAGCCGCAGCGCAACAGGACCCTGGACCAGTTCAAGAACGGCCAGGTCACCGCGCTCGTCGCGACGAACGTGGCGGCCCGCGGCATCCATGTCGACGACCTCGACCTCGTCGTCAACGTGGACCCGCCCACCGACCACAAGGACTACCTCCACCGCGGCGGGCGCACGGCGCGCGCCGGGGAGTCCGGCAGCGTCGTCACGCTGGTGCTGCCCGAGGAGAAGCGGGAGATGACCCGGCTGATGCAGGACGCGGGCATCGACCCCCGTACCACCCGCATCAAGTCCAGCGACGAGGAGCTGACCCGGATCACCGGGGCCCGCGAGCCGTCCGGAATCGCGATCGTCGTCGAGGTCCCCCAGCCCACCCAGCCCAAGCCGCGCACGCGGACGGCCGGGGCGCCGGGCTCGGGCACCGGCGGCGGCTTCCGTTCGGGCAGCCGCGGCCGTGGACGCCGCGGCGGTGGCGGTGGCGCGCAGGGTGCGGGGGGCGGCGGCGAGTCGCGTGGCGGTGCGGCCGGTTCCGTACGCGGGGGCGGTGGCGGTGGCGGCGGAGCCGCGCGTTCGGGCGGCGAGTCCCGTGGTGCGGGTGCGGGTGCGGGGCGTGCCGGTTCGGGGCGGGGTGCGGCGCCTGCGCGTGGGCGTCGGGCGGCGTAGCCGGGAAGGTGTGGGGGCGGGGTGCGGGCGCGGGCCTTTCGGGGCTCCGGTCCTCAATCGCCGGACGGGCTTGATTTGCGGCCCTGGTCCTTGGGCGACGGGTGGGCTTGAATTGGGGCCCCGGTCCTTGAGTGACGGGTGGGCTTGATTTGCGGCCCCGGTCCTTGGAGTGGGCCGGGGCTTCGCCCGGGTCTCGTCCTCAATCGCCGGACGGGCTTGATGGTGGGCCCCGGTCCTCGGTTGTCGGACGGGCCTAATGTTGGACCCCGGTCCTTGGGCGACGGGTGGGCTTGGTTCGTGGCCCTGGTCCTCGATTGATGGGCGGGCTTGATGTTGGGCCCGGTTCTTGAGCGACGGGTGGGCTTGATGGTGGGCCCAGAGCCCTCCGCTGCCGGGCGGGCTCGGTTCTGGGTTTACGGCAGGGTTGCGCGGGCTTGGTGGGCCTCTTTCATTATTCGGGTCACCAGTTCGGCCACGCTCGGCAGATCCTCGATCAGGCCCGCGACCTGACCCGAGGCCATGATCCCGAGGTCGGTGCGGCCATCCACCATGGATGCCTTCAGCAGCATCGGCGTATTCGCGGCCAGCAGTACCTGGCTCCAGGTCAGGTCCTTGCCGTGCTTCGTGGCGAGGCCCTCGCGCAGCATCCGGGACCAGCTCAGGCCGGAGATCCGCCGGAAGCCCGATGCCCGGCGCACCGCCTGGGCCAGGGCCCGGACGCGGCCCGCCCGCTCCAGGGTGGCCACCATCTCCGTACGCAGCATCCGGTGCGGGAGCCCGTCCACCGCCGTGGTGACCGTGATGTCCTTGACGCCCGCCGCCAGATAGCGGGCCTTCACCGCGTCCGGGACCGTGGAGTCCGACGTCAGCAGGAACCGCGTCCCCATCGCGACGCCCGCCGCCCCGTACGCCAGCGCCGCGACCAGGCCCCGGCCGTCGTGGAAGCCGCCCGCCGCGATCACCGGGATGTCCACCGCGTCGACGACCTGGGGCAGCAGGACCGTGGTCGCCACCTCCCCCGTGTGTCCACCGCCCTCGCCGCCCTGCACGATCACCGCGTCCGCGCCCCACGCCGCGACCTTCTCCGCGTGGCGCCGGGCCCCGATCGACGGGACGACGACGACGCCCGCGTCCTTCAGCTCGGCGATCAGCTCCCGCGACGGGGCCAGCGCGAACGACGCCACCCGTACCCCCTCGTCGATGATGATCCGTACCCGCTCGCGCGCGTCCCCCGCATCCGCCCGCAGATTCACGCCGAACGGTGCGTCGGTACGGGACTTGACCTCCAGGACCGCGGCGCGCAGCTGCTCCACGGTCATCGTCGCGGAGGCCAGGATGCCGAGGGCGCCCGCCTCGGCGGTGGCGGTGACCAGCCGGGGGCCGGCGACCCAGCCCATGCCGGTCTGCACGATCGGGTACCGGACGCCGACGAGTTCGGTCAGGGCCGTGCGCATCAGGACCGGACCTCGCGGTCGCGGGTGCCGGTGGGGTCGATGACCTCGCGGATCAGGCGGAGTTCCCCGGCGGTCGGCTCACGGGTGAAGGGCACGTCGTCCTCGATCGTGAGCGCGAAACCCGTGGCTTCGCGGACCTGGTCGACGGTGACGCCCGGATGCAGTGAGGCGAGCCGCATGGAACGGTCCGGGGTCGCGAAGTCGAAGACACCGAGATCGCTGACGACCCGGGGGACGCGGTGGAAGCGGGTCGCGGAGGGACCGGCCGCCGCGGCCCTGTCGTAGCCGACCCCGCAGACCATGTCGACGCGTTCGACGAACACCCGGCGGGCGTGGCGCGGAACCCAGTAACTGACGGGATTGTTGAGGGTGTTGACCGGAGCACCCCGGACCCCGAGGAGCTGTCGGACGGGCCGTTCCCAGTCGCCGACGCAGGAGATGTTCTGGTTGCCGAAGCGGTCGATCTGGCTCGCGCCCATCATCACGTGCCGCTTGCCGCCGGTGACCATGGTGAGATGCTGACGGTAGGGCAGCCAGCCCTCCGGCGTGCCGTCGAGCCCGACGATCAGCGCCTCGCCGTCGGTGAGCAGCAGGTCGGGCGAGAAGGTGCGCTTGGCGAGGCGGGCGCCGAGCGCCGGGATCAGGCCCATCGGGCTGGCCAGCACCTCTCCGTTGTCGCGCCATGCCTCGGCGCACGCGATCACGCAGTACTCGGCCCGGGTGACGGTCCCCGTAGCGGCTTCGGCGCTCACAGCTGCTCCTCGTGCCAGGTCCGGACGGCTGACTGGTAGCTCTTCTCGTCGCCCCCCGCGGGCAGGAAGCGTTCGCTGAACTCGGCCCATGCCGCGGGGCCCGCGGCGGCCGTGGCGTACGCCTTCTGGAACGCCTCGTCGCGGGGGTGGTCGGGGACGCAGGAGGTGAAGTGCGCGCCGTTCGGGGTCTCGACGACACCGGTGACGGAGCTGCGTTTCACGAGGAGGGTCTGCGGGGCGGGCCCGTCCGTGAGCTCGGCGGTCTCGACGAGGCGTTCGCAGGAGAGGTACGCGGTGTCGGCGGCTTCGCAGAACAGGTCGTCGAAGTACGGATCGGGGCCCAGGTACTGGCCGTTGCCGAGCCGGTCCGCGCGGTTGAGGTGGACCAGGGCGGCGTCCATCCGCAGGGCCGGCATCGCGACGAACTCCTCGCCGTCCTCGTACGGCGAAGTCACCGTGCGCAGCGTGGGGTTGACCCGCATCACATCGGAGCCGATGCCCGCCCGCACGGGCAGGAACGGCAGCCGGTTCGCGGCGGCGTGCAGCCCCCACATGAACATCGCCTCGTCGATCTCCGTCAGTGCGAACGCCCCCTGCTGCCGGGCCGCGCGGAAGTGCGGTTCGAGGGGGATCGAGTCGAGGGTGACGAAGGCGGTGACCAGTCTGCGGATCCTGCCCGCGGCGGCCAGCAGGCCGACATCGGGGCCGCCGTACGAGATCACGGTGAGATCGGTGATCCCGGACCGGAGCAGGGCACGCACCAGCGCCATCGGTTTGCGGCGCGATCCCCAGCCGCCGATGCCGATCGTCATGCCGCTGCGGAGCCGGGAGACGACGTCCTCGGGCGTCATCGTCTTGTCGGTCACGATCGTGCCTCCTTGCCGAAGGTGTCGCGGACGCGGTCGGCGGTACCGCTGAGGCCGGCCTCGTAGGTGAAGCCCTGCTCGAAGCGGTAGCTGCGGCGTACGTCCACCGGGTCGATGCCGTTGATGGCGGCCTTGGCCAGCCGGAGGAGGTGTCCGTCCTTGCGGGCGATCTCCCCGGCCAGCTCCACCGCCGCGGCCGGCAGCCCGGTGCGCGGGACGACCCGCCAGACCGAGCCGTGGGCGTGCAGTTCGGCGGCGGTCACCGTGCGCGAGGTGTAGTACAGCGTCCGCATCAGGTGCTGGGGGACGAGCCGCGCGAGATGGGTGGCGGCACCGAGCGCGCCGCGGTCCAGCTCGGGCAGCCCGAAGGTGGCGTCGTCGCTCGCCACGATCGCGTCCGCGTTGCCGACGAGCCCGATGCCACCGCCGAGGCAGAAGCCGTTCACCGCGGCGACGACCGGTACCTCGCACTCGTACACGGCGGCGAACGCCTCGAAGCAGCCGCGGTTGGCACCGATCAGGGCGTCGTGCCCCGGGTCGCGCTGGATCTCCTTGATGTCGACACCCGCGTTGAAGCCGCGCCCGGCCGCGGCCAGCACCACACAGCGGACCGCGGGGTCGCGGCCCGCGGCGCGCAGGGCGTCGGCCAGGTCGTACCAGCCGTGCACGGGCAGGGCGTTGACGGGTGGGAAGTCGACGGTGATGACGCGGATGCCGTCGGCGGGACGTGAGGTGGAGACACCCATGAGAGGATCAGCTACCTTTCCACCAAACATTTGTTAGGTGGAAGGTAGCAGCCTGCCACCGCATCGCCAACAAGGGGAGCCGATATGACCACACGCAGCACCGGGCTCTGCGCGGGCCGGGTCGTCGCCGTGACGGGCGCCGGGCGGGGGCTGGGCCGGGCCCATGCCCTGGCCTTCGCCGCCGAGGGGGCCAAGGTCGTCGTCAACGACCTCGGCGTCGGCCTCACCGGGGACGGCGGCGGAAACGGGAGCGGTGCCGGGAGCGGGAGCGGGGGTGGGAGCGGTGCCGGGGTCGGGGGGCAGGGGGGCACAGGACCGGCCCGTGAGGTCGTCGACGAGATCGTCGCCGCGGGCGGCGAAGCGGTCGCCCACCGGGGTGACATCGCCACGACCGACGGTGCGTCCTCGCTGGTCACCACCGCCCTGGAGGCATTCGGACGGCTCGACACCCTGGTCAACAACGCGGGCTTCCTGCGGGACCGGATGCTGGTCAACCTCGACGAGGACGACTGGGACGCGGTGCTGCGGGTGCATCTGAAGGGCCACTTCCTGCCCCTGAAGCACGCGGCGGCCCACTGGCGGTCCGAGGCCAGGGCGGGCCGCACCCCCGTCGCCCGGGTGATCAACACCAGTTCCGGGGCGGGTCTGCTCGGCAGCGTCGGGCAGGGCAACTACGCCGCCGCGAAGGCCGGGATCCTCGGCCTCACCCTGGTCGCGGCCGAGGAACTGCGGCGGTACGGAGTCCAGGTCAACGCCCTCGCTCCGGCGGCCAGGACCCGGATGACCGAGCAGACGTTCGCCGAGACGATGGCGGCACCGGGGCCGGGCGCCTTCGACGCGATGGCCCCCGAGAACGTGTCGCCCCTGGTGGTGTGGCTCGGCTCGGCCGCGAGCGACGGGGTGACCGGACGCGTCTTCGAGGCCGAGGCGGGCCGGATCACCGTCATGGAGGGCTGGCGCCCCGGCCCCACCGCCGACCGGGGCGCACGCTGGTCCCCGGCCGCGGCCGGCACCGCCGTCCGTCGCCTCCTGGCAGCGGCGGAACCGGCCCGGCCGGTGTACGGCGCGCGGTGAACGGGGCGGGCGGGCGGGTGGCGGGGGAGCGGTGGGCGGTGGGTAGGCCGTGGGGCCGGGGAGCGGTGGCCGCAGGGCAGGCGGGCGGTGATGGGGAGCGGTGGCCGCAGGGCGGGCAGGTGGGCGGGTGGCGGGGGAGCGGTTGCCTCAGAGGTGCCTGCGATCGGGAGCGCGAGGTCCCGAGCGGTGACTCTGCGGGCGCCCTGCGGCGATCGGGAGCGTGATTCCCGCCCCCTCGGGCCCTCGCCCTTCGCTCGGGCCCTCACCCCACACCCCTCAGCAGCTCCGCGATCACCGCGTGCCCCGTCTGTCCGTCCGCTCCCGCGAACGGCTCCCCGTCACGCAGCAGTTCCACGGTCACCGTCTCCTCGCCGTCCACGAGGTCACGGCGGACCATGGCGTCGAACCCGGAACCGTGCGCCTCCTCCAGTCTCCGCAGCAGCTCCTGCTCCACATCCGCTTCGAGCATCCGCCGCGCCTGGGTCAGTGCCCATTCCACCGCCCCCGCCCAGGTCCCCGCCCCGTGCTCCAGCAGCGCCCGCACCGTACGGACCGAGCCGCGCCGGGCCGCGAGCACCAACGGAGGCTCCCCTTCCGGGCCGGGCAGATGAGGGTCCGCACCATGGGCGAGCAACAGCTCGGCGGTCGGTGCGTGGCCGAGCCCGACCGCCCAGCGCAGCGCCGTGAACCCGAACTGTTCGGGCAGGTCCGGCCGCGCCCCGGCGGACAGCAGCGCCCCGACCACCTCGGTGTGTCCGCCGCACGCTGCCCCGCACAGCGGGAGATCGCCCGCCTCGGGGCCGCTCGGCCGGTCCGGGTCGGCTCCGGCCGCGAGCAGGAGCCGCACCGCTCCCGGCCGGTCCTCCACCGACGCCAGATACAGCGCCGTCGTGCCGTCCGCGTCGCACGACTCGGCCGCGGCCCCCGCGCGCAATGCCCGTACGACAGCGTCCTCACTCTCGTACAGGGCCTCGAACAGGCTCCGTTCGTCCCCAATCGGCTCTTCCGTCATGCTTCGACCCTACGGTGGCCCGCGGCGGGGTCCGGACCGCGCACCGGCCCCGGGGCGGGCTCTCAGGTGTCGCACTCCAGGACCGTGCGGCACAGCCCGCACCTGGCGCGCACCCGGCCGCGGACCGGGACCCGGATGCGCTGGAGGCAGGTGGGGCAGGGGAAGGAGACCCGCAGCCCTTCGCCGCCGCGCTCGAAGGCGTACGGGGCAGCGGGGTCCGCGGGCGTGCCCGGGTGGGCGCCGGCGTACCGCCGGTCCTTGGTGTAGCGCCGCCGCCCCAGCAGGCCCGCGGCGGTCAGCGGTGGTTGCCGGAGTTCGCGCAGCGCCTGCGCCCGCCCCTTCGCGTACGCCGAGTACGCCTGCGGGCTGGTGAACCACGGCGAGGGGTCCTCGTCGAACGCGAACGCGCGCTTGGCCAGGACGTACCCGAACTCCTCCGGTGTGAGGTAGCCGAGCTTCTGGCTGGACGTGGCGTCCTCCCGGAAGGCGTCGAGCAGCAGCCAGCCCGCCCCGAGGTAGGTCGTCACGGTGTCGGTGAGGATCTCGTTGTCGCGCGTACCGGGGAGCTCCAGCCCGAGCCGGTGCAGCAGTACGTGGGTGATCTCGTGCGCGAGCGCGGCACCGATGTCCCTGCGATGCGTACGGAATCGGTCATTGAGCTCGATGAAGTACTCCGGTCCGGCGGCGAGTTCGACGGTCGCCGCGTGCTCCATCCGCCGGAAGCCGACGATCATGCGGGCATCGGGCAGACGCAGATGCTGGACCAGTGCCCGCGCCACCCGCTGGGTGCCCAGGTGCAGATCGTCCACGTCCGGGAACGCGGCGTCGGCGGGCAGCAGGCTGGGGCCGTACGCGTGCACACCGTCGTACGAGATCCGCCGGTACAGCGCGGTGATCGCGGACCGGACGGCGTCGAGGTGCGGAAACCCATGGACGACCGGACTGCCGTCTCTCACGTCAGAACCCCCCATCCGCGACGCCCAACGGACCTCCACTGTATGCCGGGGCGGCGGGAGAGGGGGGTGTTGAGCCTCCTTGATGATCTTGGCCGAAAAGTGCGCCTTGTGGCGGCGGTGATCGCGTCCCGATAATCGGATCGTTCTTGTCGGGGTCATGTCGAGTTTGGTCGGCGGCAGCCCTCCGATGCGGCACGCACCCCACAGCAATCCGCACAAGGCACCCTCAAGCACCTTCAAGAACCCCCCTCAGCACCCCCCACGAAAGAAGGCAGTCCGTTGAAGCAGCTTCTGCGCGCGCTGAAAAGATGTTCCGTCATAGCCGCCGTGGCCCTCGCGACCGTCAGCCTCCAGCCCTCCGGCGCCTCCGCCGCCCCCAACCCCGTCGTCGGCGGAACCAGGGCCGCCCAGGGTGAATTCCCCTTCATGGTCCGGCTCTCCATGGGCTGCGGCGGCGCGCTCTACGCCAAGGACATCGTCCTGACCGCCGCCCACTGCGTGGACGGGTCGGGCAACAACACCTCGATCACCGCCACCGCGGGCGTCGTCGACCTCCAGTCCTCCAGCGCTGTCAAGGTCAAGTCCACCAAGGTCCTCCAGGCCCCCGGCTACAACGGCAAGGGCAAGGACTGGGCGCTGATCAAGCTCGCCAAGCCGATCGAGCAGCCGACCCTGAAGATCGCCACCAGCACCGCGTACAACCAGGGCGAGTTCACCATCGCCGGCTGGGGCGCCGCCACCGAGGGCGGGGCCCAGCAGCGCTACCTGCTCAAGGCGAAGGTGCCCTACGTCTCCGACGCCGACTGCCAGAGCGCGTACGGCAGCGACCTCGTCCCCGGTGAGGAGCTGTGCGCCGGCCTCCTGGACACCGGCGGCATCGACACCTGCCAGGGCGACTCCGGCGGCCCGATGTTCCGCAAGGACAACGCCGGTGCCTGGATCCAGGTCGGCATCGTCAGCTGGGGCCAGGGCTGCGCCCAGGCCGGCTACCCCGGCGTGTACTCCGAGGTCTCGACCTTCGCCTCCGCCATCGCGTCCGCGGCCGCCACACTCTGATCCCCATGCGTGATCACGGCTGAACATCCCCGGGGGTGCCCGTCCGGACGGGCACCCCCGGTCCCAGCACCACGCACGGCCCGCCCGCGCCCTCCAGCTCCAGCACCCACACCTCGTTGGTGCCCTCGCGGAGCACGGGGCCGGGCACGTACAGCGTCTCCTGCGGACCCGCCGACCAGTAGCGGCCCAGGCAGAAGCCGTTCACCCACACGAAGCCGCGCGTCCAGCCCGGCAGCTCCAGCCCGGCGTGACCGGTGCCCACGGCGTCCGTCACCTCGAACGCCCCCCGGAACAACCCCGTCCGCCCCGCGCCCGGCACCTCGGTACCGGCACCCGCGCCCGGTGCCTCCGTACCCGCACCGGCACCCGTGAACGGCGCTTCCGCACCGGCACCCGCACCGGCACCCGCACCCGCACCGACAGCCGTGAACGGAACCGCCGCCACCGCCTCCGCCGATTCGAAGGCGTCCAGGCGCAGGCCCCGTGCCCGTACCCCGTGCAGATACTGCCGCTCGTGCAGCACCCCGCCCGTGATGCCCTTCGGCTCACCCAGCCGCGGGCCGTAATTGACCCGGCCCAGCGACTCCACCCACAGCTCGACCTCCGCAGGGCCCGCGACCGGCTCGTCCAGCGTGGCGTGCTCCTCGGTCAGCACCCCGGCCAGGACCCCGTCCACGTACACCGACGCCCGGTCCCGCAGCCCCGAAACCCCCAGCGTGTACGGCATCCGCGGCCCCAGCACCCCGACCCGGTAGCGCACCAGGCCACGGTCCACGCCCAGCTCCTCGAACGTCGGCGGAACACCGGACTCCGGCGTCTCCGGATCACCCAGCGTCTCCAGCACCGCCGACAGCGGCGCCCACTCCGTCAACGCGGCCCGCACCAGGCCCCGAAGCCCCACCGGCTCCGGCGGCAACTCCGGAAGCGGACCGTCCGCGTACTCGGCCAGCACCTTCCGGAACAGCCAGAACTTCTCCGTGGCGCGCCCGTACTCATCGACCGGCGCGTCATAGTCGTACGACGTCACCGTCGGCTGAAGCTCCTGGTCCTGAAGCGGACCGGAACGATTCGCCCCCGCCCAGCCCGCGAAGTTCGTCCCGCCGTGCGCCATGTAGATGTTCACCGACGCCCCGCACTCCAGGATCTCCCGCAACGCGTCCGCCGCCCCCGCCGGATCCCGTACGACAGGCTCGGCACCCCAGTGCTCGAACCAGCCGCACCAGAACTCCATGCACATCAGCGGCCCCTTCGGCTGATGGCGGCGCAGCACCTCGAACCCCGCACGCGCCCCCGACCCGAAATTCGCCGTCGCCAGCAGACCGCGCACCGAACCACCCGTCAGCATGTGATCCTCGGGCCCGTCCGACGTGAACAGCGGCACCGTCACCCCGCACTGCCGCAGCAGCCCCGCCAACCACTCCAGATACACCGAGTCGGTGCCGTAACTCCCGTACTCGTTCTCCGCCTGCACCATGATCACCGGACCGCCCCGGGTGACCTGCCGCCCCACCACCTGCGGAAGCAGCTCCCGGAACCAGCGCTCCACCGACGCCAGGTACTCCGCGTCCCGCGTCCGCACCCGCCGCCCGAACCGCCCCGTCACCCAGACCGGCAGACCGCCGTTCTCCCACTCGGCGCAGATGTACGGACCCGGCCGTACGATCACCAGCAGCCCCGCCCGCTGCGCCGCGTCCAGGAAACGCCCCAACGCCGCCACATCCCGGAACCGCCCCGGCGACGGCTCATGAAGATTCCACGGCACATACGTCTCGACACAGTTCAGACCCATGGCCCGCAGCATCGACAGCCGGTGATCCCACTGCTCCTCGTGGACCCGGAAGTAGTGCAGAGCCCCCGACAGCAGCCGTACGGGCTTTCCGTCGAGCCGGAAGTGGTCGTCCCCCACGGTGAAGTCAGCCATCGTGCTCGTAGTCTCCTGTGCGCCTCGGGTCACCCCGGGTGAAATAGTGCGCCAAGCTTCGCCCTCTGGCGTGCGCCCGGTCCATGGACAAAGATCACTGCTGTTTGGACACAACGCGATGAACCACGGAGACAGGGAGGAAGCAAGGCCGATGTACCACACCTGGATGCGCTTCTTCACTCCCAGCCCGCTCCACCACCGCCTCGGCCTCGTCTGCCTCGGCGTCGGCCTCCAGCACGGCGCCCTGCCCACCGTCGGCCCCCGCACCCTCGACCACCACGTCGCCGTGATCATCAACTCCGGCAGCGGCTGGTTCAGCGGCCCCGACGGCCGCCGCACCCCCGTCACCGGACCCAGCCTGATCTGGCTGACCCCCGGCACCCCCCACCACTACGGCGCCGACCCGCACACCGGCTGGGACGAGAGCTTCGTCGACTTCACCGGACCCGCCACCACCACGTACACCGAACTCGGCTACATCGAACCCGACCGCCCCCTCGTCGCCCTCTCCGACACCGCGGGCCCACGCGCCGCCATCGGCCGCATGGTGCGCGCCGCCCGCCGCGGCAACCCCCTCCTCGAAGTCGAGACCGGCGCCGCCGTCCACGAACTGCTCGTCTCCCTGCGCCGCGCCCGCGCCGACATCGGCCCCGACGGCGACCCCGTACTCCACGCCCTGGCACGCGACGCGTTCCAGCCGCTCTCCGTCGCCGGACACGCCGCCCGCCACGGCATGACCCCCGCGGAACTGCGCACCGCCGTACGCCGCGGCGCCGGCTGCAGCCCCAAGGACTACCTGCTCGGCATCCGCCTGGGCCGCGCCAAGGAACTCCTCGCCAGCACCGACCTGCCGGTCGCCGCCGTCGCCCGCCGCGTCGGCTACGACGACCCGGCCTACTTCTCCCGGCTCTTCGCCCGCCGCGTCGGCACCGCCCCCGTCCGCTTCCGCGAACAGCAGGGCCGCAGCGTGCCCGGCGGCTGGAGCGACCAGGTACCCGACCCGGAACACCCGCCCACGATCAGCAACTGACACACGAGGCCGCACGCGTCCCACCCCGCACGCATCCCACCCCGCACCTTCTCCCACCCCTCTTGTGCCGGTCGGTCTAAGCTCGCTGACCATGACCACGAGCAACATCGACGAGTCCGTACGCACGGAACTGAACCGGCTGCGCGACAGCATCGACAACATCGACGCCGCTGTCATTCACATGCTCGCCGAGCGCTTCAAGTGCACCCAGCAGGTCGGCCACCTCAAGGCTGAGCACAAGCTCCCGCCCGCCGACCCGGCCCGCGAGAGCCGCCAGATCGCCCGCCTGCGGCAACTCGCGGAGAGCGCCCGGCTCGACCCGGCGTTCGCGGAGAAGCTGCTGAACTTCGTCGTCGCGGAGGTCATCCACCACCACGAACGCATCGCGGAGGAATCGGGGAGCGGCGCCGCACGGGCCCCCGGGGGCTGCGGCAACGGGAACGACAGGGCGGGCGGCGGGGACGGGCCGGCCGCCGGGGACGACACGGCCGCAGGCGACACCACAGGCGCCGGGGACAACGCAGGCGCAGGGGACAACGCAGGCGCAGGGGACAACGCAGGCGCAGGGGACAACGCAGGCGCCGGGGACAACGCAGACGCAGGGGACGACGCAGACGCAGGGGACGACACAGGCGCCGGGGACATTGCAGACGCGGGGGACATTGCAGACGCGGGGGACAACGCAGACGCCAGGGACGACCGCGCCGGAGCGTGACCCCTGGCCCGCCCCCCCCGTTCCCCGCCGTGAGAGAGCCCGCCTGCGCAGCCCCGACCTCGTACGGCAGCATGGATCCATGTCCGTACTGACGCGCGACGAAGCGCAGACCCGAGCCCAGATCCTCGACGTACACCGCTACACGGTCGACCTCGATCTCACCGCAGGAGAGCAGACCTTCGGCTCCCGCACCGTCATCCACTTCACCGCCCACGCGGCCGGAGACACCTTCGTCGAGGTCAAGCCCGCCACCCTGCGCTCGCTCAGCCTTGACGGACAACCCCTGGACCCGGCCCTCCTCACCGAGAACCGCTACCCCCTCACCGGCCTCACCGCCGGCCCGCACGAACTCCACGTCGACGCCACCATGCACTACTCCCGCACCGGCGAGGGCATGCACCGCTTCACCGACCCGAGCGACGGCGAAACCTACGTCTACACCCAGCTCTTCATGGAGGACGTCCAGCGCGTCTTCGCCGCGTTCGACCAGCCCGACCTCAAATCCGTCTTCCAGTTCAGCGTCACCGCCCCCACCGCCTGGACCGTCCTCGGCAACGGCATCGCCGAACAGACGGAAGAGGGCCGCTGGACCATCGCCGCCACCCCCCTCATCTCCACCTACCTCGTCGCCGTCGCCGCAGGCCCCTGGCACTCCGTCACCACCGAACACGCCGGACTGCCCTTCGGCATCCACTGCCGCCGCTCCCTCGCGCCCCACCTCGACACCGACGCCGACGAGATCTTCGACATCACCCGCGCCTGCTACGACCGCTACCACGAGAAGTTCGACGAGCCCTACCCCTTCGACTCCTACGACCAGGCATTCGTCCCCGAATTCAACTCGGGCGCCATGGAGAACCCCGGCCTCGTCACCTTCCGCGACGAATTCATCTACCGCTCGGCCGTCACCGACACCGAACGCCAGACCCGCGCCATGGTCATCGCCCACGAAATGGCCCACATGTGGTTCGGCGACCTCGTCACCCTCTCCTGGTGGGACGACATCTGGCTCAACGAGTCCTTCGCCGAATACATGGGCTACCAGACCCTCACCGAAGCCACCGGCTTCACCGACACCTGGACCGACTTCGGCGTCGCCCGCAAGGGCTGGGGATACGACGCCGACCAGCGCCCCTCCACCCACCCCGTCGCACCCGACCCCGACGCCGTCCCCGACACCGCCTCCGCCCTCCTCAACTTCGACGGCATCAGCTACGCGAAGGGCGCCTCCGCGCTGCGCCAACTCGTCGCCTGGCTCGGCGAGAAGGACTTCCTCGCCGGCATCAACACCCACTTCGCCCGGCACAAGTTCGCCAACGCCACGCTCGCCGACTTCATCGACAACCTCGCCTCCGCCACCGACCGCGACGTCCACGCCTGGGCCGAACAATGGCTGCGCACCTCCGGCATCGACACCCTCACCGCCGACGTCACCGAAACCGACGCCGCCTGGTCCCTCACCGTCGACCGCGACGGCAGCCGCCCCCACCGCATCACCGTCGGCACCTACGACCACGCCCTCAACACCGAGGGCGGCCCCGGCCACCTCGCCCGGCGCGACCGCTTCGAACTCGACATCCCCACCGGCGCCGCCCTCACCCTCCCCGGCCGGCGCCCCGACCTCGTCGTCCTCAACGACGGCGACTTCACCTACGCCAAGGTCCGCCTCGACACCGCCTCCTGGGACACCGTCCTGGCCCACCTCTCCGGCATCCCCGACGCCCTCACCCGCGCCGTCATCTGGAACACCGCCCGCGACATGGTCCGCGACGGCGAACTGGACCCCACCACCTACCTCACCACCGCCCGCACCCACCTCCCGCACGAAACCGACCTCGCCCTCGTCCAAGGCGTCCTCGGTTTCGCCGCCACCCACATCGCCCCCCGCTACCTCACCCCCGCCGACCGGCCGGCCGCCCTCGCCACCCTCACCGCCCTCTGCCGCGACCTCATCCGCCGCACCGAGGACGGAACCAATCCCGGACTGCGTCTGACCGCCGTACGCCATCTCATCGACGCGGCCACCCAGCCCGACACCATCCAGGACTGGATCACCGGCGGAACCGTCCACGGCGGCCCCGAACTCGACCCCGAACTCCGCTGGCGCATCCTCACCCGACTCGCCGTCCTCGGAGCCACCGACGAAACCGCCATCGCCGCCGAACTCGCCCAGGACCCCAGCGCCACCGGCCAGGAAGGCGCCGCCCGCTGCCGTGCCGCCCTGCCCACCCCCGAGGCCAAAGCCACCGCCTGGCACGCCCTGTTCAGCGACGACACCCTGTCCAACTACCTCTTCATCGCCACCGCCCAGGGCTTCTGGCAGCCCGAACAGGCCGACCTCGTACAGGAATACGTACCCCGCTACTACTCCGACGCGACCGCACTCGCCGTACGCCGCGGACCCGCCATCGCCGAAGCCGCCGGACGCTACGCATTCCCCGCGTACGCCATCGACACCCACAACCTCGACCTCGGCACCCACGCCATGGACGACGAAGCCCTCATCCCGGCCCTGCGCCGCAAACTGACCGACCAGCTCGACGACCTGCGCCGCGCCCTCGCCGTACGCGAAGCCCACTGACCAAAGCCCACCAACCCCCACTTCACCGCCCGTGCCACCCGTGCGACCCGCGCCGCCCGTGCCACCCGTGCCCGGAGTCCCTCACATCGAGGGGCTCCGGGCACACCCATGCCCGGAGCCGATCCACCACGTGTACGCCCCACCGCACACCCGCACACCCGCACACCGCACACCCGCCCCACCGCACGTACGTCCATCCCACAACCGCACACCCATACCACTTGAACCCCCGACAAGCGGGCCACACCGAAGACCAGTACCCCTTTCGAGTTCGGATCGTTGGGCTCTTCGGCCGCGCCATCACCAAACCCGAACAAGCTGGCATGTCCACCCCCGCGCACCCGAAGGACCACCCCACCCATGTCCACCCCACCCCTCGCCGGAGGCACCGCAGGCCCCACCGCCCTGCGCCCCCTCATCGACACCGTCCTCACCGCCCTGCACGACGGAGCCACCCGCCGAAACGGCCCCCTCCCCGCAGGCGGACCCGACGCCGTCACCTCCCGCACCCGCACCGCCACCCACCCCCTCATCCCCGATCACGGCACCGGCCCCCACCAGGCCCTCAGCACCCTGATCACCGCCCTCGCCGAAGGCGCCGCAGACCCCGCCCACCCCCACTGCGCCGCCCACCTCCACACCCCGCCCCTCGCCCTCGCCGCAGCCGCCGACCTCGCCGCCAGCGCCCTCAACCCCTCCATGGACTCCTGGGACCAGGCACCCGCCGCCTCCGCCCTCGAAGCCGACCTCACCACCGCACTCGCCACCGAGATCTACCCCCACGCCACCTCACCCGACGCCGTCATCACCACCGGCGGCACCGAAGCCAACCAACTCGCCCTCCTCCTCGCCCGCGAACGCCACGGCCCCGTCCAGACCATCTGCGCCGCCAACGCCCACCACAGCATCACCCGCGCCACCTGGCTCCTCGGGCTCCCCGAACCCGTCGTCATCCCCGCCCCCACCGGCGTCATGGACCTCGCCGCCCTCGACACCGCCCTCACCCAACTCCACCGCCCCCTCCTCGTCGTCGCCACCGCAGGCACCACCGACACCGGAGAGATCGACCCCCTCGACCACATCGCCGACCTCTGCACCACCCACGGCGCCGAACTCCACATCGACGCCGCCTACGGCGGCCCACTCCTCTTCAGCCCCACCCACCGACACACCGTCCACGGCCTCGACCGCGCCCACAGCGTCACCCTCGACCTCCACAAACTCGGCTGGCAACCCGCCTCCGCCGGCATCCTCGCCGTCCCCGACCAGCACCACCTCACCCCCCTCCACCACCACGCCCCCTACCTCAACGCCGACGACGACACCGACGCCGGCCTCCCCGACCTCCTCGGCCGCTCCCTCCGCACCACCCGACGCCCCGACGCCCTCAAAATCGCCGTCACCCTCCAGGCCCTCGGACGCGACGGACTCGCCGACCTCATCGACCGCACCCTCGCCGCAGCCCACCAACTCGCCGATATCGTCACCAAACACCCCGCCCTCGACCTCTACGACCGCCCCACCATCAGCACCGTGCTCTTCCGCCCCACCCACGCACCCGACCCCACCGTCGCCGCCATCCGCCGCACCCTCCTCAACCGCGGCCACGCCGTCCTCGGCCGCGCCCACGCCGACGGCCGCCTCTGGCTCAAGGCCACCCTCCTCAACCCCCACACCACCCCCGAAGACCTCCACGCACTCATGGACCTCGTCAACACCACCACCACCGACCTCACCGCCACCCCCAAGACCCACCGCACAGAAGGCGACACCCCTCGATGACCGACCGGCCCGCCCTCGAACCCGACCAGCCACACGACCTCGTCGGCATCGGCATCGGCCCCTTCAACCTCTCCCTCGCCGCCCTCGCCCACGGCGTCCCCACCGCCCCCGGAAACCCCCGGAAACTCGCCGCGACCTTCTACGAGCAACGCCGCGCCTTCCACTGGCACCCCGGCCTTCTCCTCGACGGCGCCAGCCTCCAAGTCCCCTTCCTCGCCGACCTCGTCACCCTCGCCGACCCGGCCAGCCCCTGGACCTTCCTCAACTACCTACGCACCCGCGACCGGCTCTTCCCCTTCTACTTCGCCGAGCGCTTCCACATCCAACGCGCCGAGTACGACGCCTACTGCCGCTGGGTCAGCGAGCAACTCCCCGGACTCCACTTCGGCCACCAGGTCGACGCCGTCCGCTGGAACCCCGGCCGCGCCCTCTTCGAAGTCGACTTCACCCAGCTCGACACCGACGGCGAAGCCGAAGCACTCGGCCGCGCCTACACCCGCCACATCGCCCTGGGCGTGGGCACCGAACCCTTCGTCCCCGAGCCCCTCAAACCCCTCGCCGAAGCCGCGTCGGTCCCCGTCATCCACTCCGCCGAATACCTCCAACATCGCGAACAACTGCTCAAAGCCGAACACATCACCGTCATCGGCTCAGGACAGTCCGGCGCCGAAATCTTCCTCGACCTCCTCCGCGCCCGCCCCGCAGGAGCCGAAAAGATCCACTGGCTCGCCCGCACCCAGGCATTCGCCCCCATGGAGTACTCAAAACTCGGCCTCGAACACTTCACCCCCGACTACAGCCGCTACTTCCACGCACTCCCCGAATCCGCCCGCGACGAACTCGTCCCCCGCCAATGGCAACTCCACAAAGGCATCGACGCCGACACCATCGCCGCCATCCACGACGAGCTCTACCGGCGCACCCTCCACGGCGGCTGGCCCGACGCCACCCTCACCCCCGGAGTCTCCGTACGCACCGCGGGCCGCGTCGGCACCTCCCGCGTCGAACTCCACCTCGAACACACCCAGCAAGCCACCCGCACCCGCCTCACCACCGACGCCGTCATCCTCGCCACCGGCTACCGCGAACGCCCCCTCGACGGCCTCCTCAACAGCCTCGACCCCTACCTCCGCCGCGACTCCTCGCACCGCCCCCGCGTCGACGACCAGTACCGCCTCGTCCTCGACCGCACCGTCACCGGACACGTCTACGTACAGAACGCCGAACGCCACACCCACGGAGTCGGCGCCCCCGACCTCGGACTCGCCGCCTGGCGCAGCGCCACCATCCTCAACAGCCTCACCGGCGCCGAGCCCTACCCCCTCCCACAACGCACCGCCTTCACCACCTTCGGCCTCACCCCCCAACCCACCCCCCTAATCCCCGCACAGGGCCCCGCCCTCATCCCCCTCACCCAAAGCAACTGACCCACCCCCAGGACCCCCGGCGAACCCCATACCCCCAGCGCACCCAGCCCATAAAAAAGGGCGGCCGCCCCCGAAAA
>NZ_LWLE01000034.1:0-284713 GCF_001905125.1 Streptomyces sp. TSRI0281
GGGGGACCCTGTGGGAGAGTAGGACGCCGCCGAACAATTTTTCCGGGAAAGCCCCGTGCCTTGTGGCACGGGGCTTTTCTGCGTTCTGAACGTCTAGGGTCGAACCATGCGCTACGAACTGGTCATCTTCGACAACGATGGTGTGCTCGTCGACAGTGAGCCGATCTCCAACACCATCCTCGCCGGCTACCTCACCGAACTCGGTCACCCCACCTCCTACGAGGAGTCGCTCCGCGACTACATGGGGGCCGCCGTGCACCGCGTGCACGACCTCGTCGCCGAGAGGACCGGGGAGAAGCTGCCCGCGGACTTCGACGAGACACTGCACGCGCGGGTCTTCGCCGCGTTCCGGCGGGAGCTGGTGGCGGTGGACGGGGTGCAGGAACTGCTGGGGACGCTGGTCGCCGACGGGGTGGACTACTGCGTCGCCTCGTCCAGCAGCCACGAACGGATCAGGGTCGGCCACCGGGCGGCCGGGCTCGACCAGTGGTTCGAGGAGGAGTGGATCTTCAGCTCGGAGGATGTCGGGCGGGGGAAGCCGGCGCCGGATCTGTTCCTGTACGCGGCGGAACGGATGGGGGTCGCCCCGGAGCGGTGTGTCGTCATCGAGGACAGCCCGCTCGGTGTCGAGGCCGCTCGGGCCGCCGGGATGGATGTGTACGGGTTTACGTCGATGATGCCGGCGGACCGGCTGACCGGCGTGACCGGCTACTTCTCCGAGATGGCTCAGCTGCCGGAATTGCTTGCCTGATCCATCTACCCATGGGTAGATCCTGGCCCTACGCTCCCGCCATGACAGATGCGCGGTTGCGGCACGGTCGGGCCTCCTTGGCGTTGAGCTTCCTTGTGCAAGGGGTGACCTTCGCTCTGCTCGTGACGCGTATCCCCGCCATCCAGGACCAGTACGGGATATCCGACGGGCTGCTGCCCGTCTTCCTGGCCGCCGTGCCGATCCTGGCGGGGGCCGGCAGCGTGGTCACCGAGAAGGTGGTCGCGCGGGTACGGCCCGGGACCGTACTGAGGTGGGCGCAGCCCGTCGTGCTGCTGGCCCTGCTCGGGGTGGGCGGCGGCGGGGAGGTGTGGCACGTCGCCCTCGCGCTGGGGGTCTTCGGTCTGGCGGTGGGAGCGCTGGACGCCTCGATGAACATGATGGGCGTCAGCCTTCAGCGGGCGTACGGGCGCAGCATCATGCTCGGGTTCCACGCCGTGTACAGCCTCGGTGGGATCGCCGGGGCGTCGATGGCCTGGGCCGGGGCGCACTGGGATCTGTCGTTGCTCGTGTCCTATCTGCCCGCCGTGGTGGTGCTGCTGCCCGCCGCGTTCCTCGGCAGCCGCTGGTACACGGAGGGGAAGGGGCCACAGGGGCAGGATGCCGCGGTGGCCGGAGCCGGTGGGGTGTCCGTGCCGTTCAGGCTGCTGCTGCCGCTGTGTCTCGTGATGAGCTTCGCGTACATAGGGGACTCGACCGTCTCCAACTGGAGTGCCAAGTATCTCCAGGACGTGCTGGGCAGTTCGGAGCAGATGTCGACGGTTCCGTACAACGTCTACATGGTGACGACGTTGCTGGGGCGGGCCCTCGGGGACATCGGGGTGCGGCGGCTCGGGGCGGTGGCCGTGGTGCGGGGCGGGAGCGTGCTGGCGGCGGCCGGGTTCGGGGTGGTGGCCGTGGCGCCGGGGGCGTGGGCGGGGATGCTCGGGTTCACGATGCTGGGGCTCGGGCTCTGTGTGATCGTGCCGCAGACCTTCGCGGCGGCCGGGCGGATGTTCCCCGGGGCCAGTGATGTGGCGATCGCCCGGCTGAACATCTTCAACTACGTGGGATTCCTTGTCGGTTCACCGCTCGTGGGGGCGCTCGGGGACGCGTGGAGCTACCGGGGCGCGATGCTCGTACCGATGGTCCTGGTGCTCGCGACCCTCGTGTACGCCCGGTCGTTCGGGCCGGAACCCGCCCGATACGGTGGCGGGCATGAGCGGCCGCGCACAGCTGATGTGGGATGACGCAGTAACGGGATACGACTTCGGGGACAGCCATCCGATGGACCCGGTCCGGCTCGCCCTGACGATGGGGCTGGTGCGGGCGTTCGGGCTCGACGGGGCAGTGGACGTACGGGCGGCGAAGGCCGCCGGGGACTCCACGCTGCGGCTGGTGCACCGGGCGGACTACGTGGCGGCGGTCCGGGCCGCGTCCGCGGACCCACGGTCCGCGGATCAGGCGTACGGGCTCGGCACCGTGGACGACCCGGCCTTCTCCGGGATGCACGAGGCGTCCGCGCTGATCGCCGGGCTGTCGGTGGGGGCGGCGGAGGCCGTGTGGCGGGGGGAGACCCGGCACGCGGTGAACTTCACCGGGGGGCTGCATCACGCCATGCCCGGTGCGGCCGCGGGGTTCTGCATCTACAACGATCCGGCGCTCGCCATCGCCCGGCTGCTGGAGCTCGGCGCGGAGCGGGTCGCGTACATCGATGTGGACGTCCACCACGGCGACGGTGTGCAGGCCGCCTTCTGGGAGGACCCGCGGGTGCTGACCGTGTCGATGCACGAGCACCCGCGCACGCTGTTTCCGCAGACCGGATGGCCCGAGGAGACCGGCTCCGGGGCGGGTGAGGGCAGTGCGGTGAATGTGGCGCTGCCGGCGGGTACGGGGGACGCCGGGTGGCTGCGGGCGTTCCACGCGGTGGTGCCCGAACTGGTGGCGGACTTCCGGCCGCAGGTGCTGGTGACCCAGCACGGGGCCGATACGCACTTCGAGGATCCGCTGGCCCATCTCGCGGTGTCGCTGGACGCGCAGCGGGCCGTGATGGCGTCCTGCCACGATCTCGTGCACGCGTATGTGGACGGTGGGCGCTGGCTGGCGCTGGGCGGCGGCGGGTACGCGGTCGTCGATGTGGTGCCGCGGTCCTGGACCCATCTGGTGGGGATCGCCGCGCATGCGCCGGTGGACCCGGAGTCGGTGATTCCGGCGTCGTGGCGGGACGAGGTCTACGCCCGGACGCGGCAGCTGGGTCCGGCCCGGATGACGGATGGGCGTACGCCGTCCTGGCAGCCGTGGGAGGCCGGGTACGATCCGGCGGACCGGCTGGACCAGGCGGTGCTGGCGACCCGGCGGGCGGCGTTTCCGCTGCGGGGGCTGCTGGCCTGAGGCGCCCCGGGCGCGGTGGGGGCACGGGCGGGTCCGGGCGTCCAGGGCGAAGAGTGCGGTGGAGCCGTGCCATTACGCCAACGGTGGGGCGTCGTCGGGGTTCCGGCCCCCGGCCGGCCGCCGTGCGGGAGCATCGCAAGGGTGTTGAGCACTGGAGCGCTGCGCGCTCATCTGCTGGCGGCCCGGCTGGCCGGGCCCGTGGCCACCTCGCGGGAGAACAGCCTGCGGAGTTATCGGCTCTTCGCCGCGCGAGATCCGCGGGCGACGCTCGGCCTCGATCCGGAGTGGGCCTGGGGCGAGCGGGATCTGTTGCGGCTGATGGCCGACAAGTGCGGGGTCTCGGACGATCCCGCGCACGTTTCCGGTCAGGATGTGATCGATCCGGAACGGACGCTGGCCGGTCTGGCCGCGTTCGCCGAGCGGCTCGCCGGTGTGGCGGCCCGGCGGGCGCCGGTGCTGTTCGGGACCGGTCATCCGCACCGGCTGATCGGGTTCTACGCCGAGCTGGCAGACGCCTTGTCGGCGGCAGGGTGCCACGTACTCACCCCCGCGCAGGGGCGATCTGTCGACATAACGACCCGGTTCGGCGTACGCACCTACCACCTCGACTACGTACGACGCGTCGCTCTGATGCGCGAACCCAGCGTGCGTGCCCCCGGTGGTGGGACCGGCGTGCACAGCCACTCCCCGCTGCCGGTTCGGGTCGCGCTGGCGGCGGCGGCGCAGCAGTTCGGGGTGCTGCCCGCGCTGGTGATCGGGGACCACGGCTGGGTCTGCGGTGCAGGTCAGCTGGGCATCGAGGCCATCGGGCTGGCGGATACGGATGATCCCGCGCTGTTCGTCGGGGAGGCCGAGGGGCGGGTGTCCGTCGCGGTTCCGCTTGATGACGGCGTGCAGTCGGACTACTACCGCCCGCTTACTCGCTATGTACTCAATCGGGCGTGTCTGTCACAGTAGGCGGCCGATCGCCTCTCCTCTTCCCCACTCGCATCACCCGCCCCTAATCTGGGCAGTGAGCGCACAACGACGAAGAGTCACCGGAGGGGAAGCCGGTGCGCGTCGCATGCGGAAGGTACAGGTGGGTCATGGCTGCTGGCAGCGAGAGGCCTCTGAACGAGGTCAAGTTTCTGACCGTGGCGGAAGTCGCCTCGGTCATGCGAGTGTCGAAGATGACCGTGTACCGCTTGGTGCACAGCGGTCATCTGCCGGCGATCCGGGTGGGAAGGTCCTTCCGGGTGCCGGAGCAAGCGGTTCACGAGTATCTCCGCGAGTCCTTTGTGGGGGTGGAGTCGGCCTGACATCGCCCTCGGATTACGTCCCTCACTCAGTGGCGGGTAGGCTAGGCCGACGTAGGTCGTGTGGGCCCAGACGCCCCGCACCAGTGAAGATGAAGTGAGCGAGGGTAGTCGTGGGCTCTGTTATTAAGAAGCGGCGCAAGCGGATGGCCAAGAAGAAGCACCGCAAGCTGCTCAAGCGCACGCGCGTTCAGCGTCGCAACAAGAAGTAAGCGAACGCAGTTCGTGAATCCGCAGCCCTTCCGCCGTCCTGGCGGGAGGGCTGCGGTGCTTTTTTCGGGCAAGCCCGCGTCAAGCCCGTCATGGGGTCGTCACAGGGCAACATCGACCGGCTACGGTGACGGCCAGGGGATTCCCGCGCTCCGCGCAGGACCCGCTCTCACGACCGACGGAAGGCGCTGATCTTGGGCAAGGTCGTGCTCGTCACCGGAGTGGCCCGGCAACTGGGGGGCCGCTTCGTGCGGCGCGTCCAGCGCGAACCCGGTGTGGACCGGGTGATCGCCGTCGACGCGGTCACGCCCGAGCATCGGCTCGGCGACGCCGAATTCGTCCGCGCGGACATCCGGCAGCCCGCGATCGCCAGGGTCCTCGCCCAGCACTCCGTCGACACGGTCGTCCATCTGGACGTCTCCGGCAAGGCGCTCGGTGCGGGCGGCCGGACGGCGGTCAAGGAGAATAACGTCATCGGCACCATGCAGCTGCTCGGTGCCTGCCAGAAGTCGCCGACCGTCCAACGGCTCGTGATCAAGTCCAGTACGAGTGTGTACGGCTCCGCCCCCCGCGATCCGGCGGTGTTCACCGAGACCACACCGCCCAAGTCCCTGCCCAGCGGCGGCTTCGCCAAGGACGCGGTGGAGGTCGAGGGGTATGTACGGGGCTTCGCGCGCCGCAGGCCCGATGTCGCGGTGTGCGTCCTGCGGTTCGCGAACATCCTGGGGCCCCATCCGGATTCGCCGCTCGCCGACTATCTGTCGCTGCCCGTCCTGCCGACGGTCTTCGGGTACGACCCGCGGCTCCAGTTCGTGCACGAGGACGATGTCATCGACGTCCTGGGGATCGCCTCGCGCGAGCCCCGGCGCGGGACGCTGAACAGCGGGACGTTCAACATCGCGGGCGACGGGGTGCTGCTGCTCTCGCAGTGCTCGCGGCGGCTGGGGCGGCCGACCGTGCCGGTGCTGCTGCCCGCCGTCACCTGGGTCGGCTCGGCCCTCCGTACGATCGGCATGACCGACTTCTCGGCGGAACAGATCCGGCTGCTCACCCATGGCAGGGTGGTGTCCACCGTGCAGATGCGCGAGACGCTGGGTTTCCGGCCGAAGTTCAGCACGGCGGAGACCTTCGCGGAGTTCGCGCGGAGCCGGGGTCCGGGACTGCTGCCGCCCGAAGCGGTGGGCAGGGCGGTGGACCGGCTGGCGTCGCTGCCGTTGCCGGGCGGTGGCGGGGCGACGGGCGGCGGGAGCGGTGCCGGGCCTTCGGGTGGCGGGGCCGGTGCGGTACAGACGACTCACGGCGCCAGGTAGAGGAGCGCACCGACGATGGCGGATGCCAAGGTCATTCCGTTCGACGACGACCGTTCGCGGTCCGGTGGCGCGCCGCGTTCGGCACGTCGCCGGACCGGGGCGGGCAGCGGCGCGACCGGGCAGGGCGAGGGCGCCACGGCGCCCGTGAGCGCGCTGCCGGGCGGGCAGGTCCCCGAATCCGCGGCCGCGCCGCCCCAGGAGTCACAGGGGGCTCAGGAGGGCCCGGAGCGTGGCGGCTGGGACCGGCGGATCGCGGGCGGGCTGGCCTTCCTGCGGCGCCGGGTCACCGGGGACTACGAGGTCGACGAGTTCGGTTACGACAAGGAGCTCACCGACCAGGTCCTGATGTCGATGCTCCGGCCGATCGCGGACAAGTACTTCCGGGTCGAGGTGAAGGGGATCGAGAACATCCCGTCCGACGGCGGGGCGCTCATCGTGTCCAACCACTCCGGGACGCTGCCGCTGGACGGGCTGATGCTCCAGGTCGCGGTGCACGACAACCATCCGGCCGGGCGGCATCTGCGGCTGCTGGCCGCCGATCTGGTCTTCCATCTGCCGGTCGTCAACGAGCTCGCGCGGAAGGCCGGTCACACGCTGGCCTGCGCGGAGGACGCGCAGCGGCTGCTGGAGGGCGGCGAGATCGTCGGGGTGATGCCGGAGGGCTTCAAGGGCATCGGCAAGCCGTTCGGCGAGCGGTACAAGCTCCAGCGCTTCGGGCGGGGCGGTTTCGTGTCGACGGCGCTGCGGGCCGGTGTGCCGATCGTGCCGTGCTCGATCGTGGGCGCGGAGGAGATCTACCCGATGATCGGCAACGCGAAGACCCTGGCGCGGCTGCTGGGGTTCCCGTACTTCCCGATCACGCCGACGTTCCCGTGGCTGGGGCCGTTGGGGGCGGTGCCGTTGCCGACGAAGTGGACGATCCAGTTCGGGGAGCCGATTCCCACGGACGGGTATCCGCCGGAGGCGGCGGAGGACCCGATGCTGATGTTCAACCTGACGGACCAGGTGCGGGAGCAGATCCAGCACACGCTGTACAAGCTGCTGGTGCAGCGGCGGTCGGTCTTCTTCTGACGTCTGTCCGGTCCAGGCCAGTTCGGTCCAGGTCCAGGTCCGGGTTCTGGATGCGGGATTCGGGTGCGAGCGCGCCGAGAGGGGGCCGGTCACTCGGATCGAGTGACCGGCCCCCTCCCGTGCTGCCTTACGGCTTCAGGCTCTCGCCGTCGATTCCCAGGCCCGGGAGCAGGCCCGGGAGCAGGGGTGGCAGGGTCACGTCCGGAGCGGGCGGCTTGCCGGCCTCGTCGTCGGGGGACGGAAGGGTGCCGTCCGTGGGGAGGTTGTCCAGCAGACCGCCCGTACCGCCGCCGAGCAGGCCTTCGGCGGAGGCGTCGCCGGAGCCCGAGGGTTTCGGCGAGGTGGTGTCGCCGCTGTGGCCTTCGGAGGCCACGGGGGGCGAGGGCGCCGGTCGCTGGGGCCGGGTGGCGTCGTGGGACTGTCCGGGGGAGTCGGAACGCGCGGTGCCGCCGCTCCTGCCCGGCGTACGGGGGAGCAGGGACTGGAGCGGTGCGACCTCCTCGTCCATGGCTTCGAAGACCGAGCTGACCTTTTCGCCGATGTCGGTCAGCTGCACGGGCAGTCGGTCGCGGAGGCTGCTCCAGCTCTCGCGGTGCGAGCGGGAGAAGGAGTCCAGGGTCTGGATCGGGCCGATGGTGCCGTCCCGCTGGTAGGCGGAGTGGAGTAGCCGGTGGCCCTCGGAGGCGTCGTGCGACATGCCGTTGAGCGCGCGCCTGACCTCACCGAGCGATTCGTGGTCCATCTCGCCCGAGCGTCCCCGCTCCATGAGGCGGCGGGCCTCGCTGAGCCGGGTCGACGCCTGGTCGAGGTAGACCTCGCCGCGGTCCGCGTCGCCGTCGGCCATGCCGCGGTTGATGTCCTCCATGCCTCGCTTGAGGCCGTAGAGGGAATCACCGGGCAGGGCGTCGGAGCTGGCGGCGGCCACTCCGCCGAAAGCGCCCGCGGCCACACCGACGGTGAGCCCACCGGCGGTGAGGCCCTTCGCCCAGCGTGAGCGGGGGCGCAACTTCCGGAGTGGGGAGGCCCGGTGGGCCCCCCTGTTCCGTTGTTCGGGTACCGGAGGGCCCGTGGACGCGCCACCCTCGGCGAACATGGTCTCCATGGCAGCGACGAGCTGGGCTCGTTGCACCACTTTGACCTCGGGATCCAACTGTGGCTTCGGTAGCTCACCGAGGCCGTTCGCCAGGGCCAACAGCTTTCCGTGGTCGGCCTGTTCGGCCGGTTCCTCGGGCTGTACGGCCGCCGCACCCTGGGGCGTCTGCTCCTCCAGGGCCTGGGCGAAGGCGTTCGCCCGCCGGTGTGCCGAAACGTTTGCGATCACTGGCGGCACCTCCTCTCGTCATGGACGGTCGACTCCCCTGGGGATCCGGAAGGTTGCACACCTTGAGCGTTTCCACACGATTGAGTGAGTGGTAACGGACAGGGGGTGACGACAGGGGGCCTTCGACCGGCACAACGAGCCGTTCGGCACTTGGGTTACGCACGAAGGATGATCGGACCAGTGTGTGACGGATTGGTTGCCGAAGGTGATTTTTTGCCCGGCTGTGGGATCAGCGGGCGTCGTCGGGGAGGAGCCGGGCCAGTGTGCGGACGGCTCGGTACTGGAGGGTTTTGATCGCGCCCTCGTTCTTGCCCATCACGCGGGCGGTCTCGGCGACCGAGAGACCCTGGAGGAACCGCAGCGTGACGCACTCCTGCTGCTGCGGGTTGAGTCGGCGCACGGCTTGGAGCAGTGCGGCGTTGGAGAGGGACTCCAGGACGGAGTCCTCGGGGCTGCGCTCGACCTCGTTGGCGTCGAGCATTTCGCCGGTGGTCACTTCCAGTCGGAAACGACTGGATTTGAAGTGGTCGGCGACCAGGTTTCGAGCGATGGTGACCAGCCAGGCGCCGAAGTCGCGGCCCTGCCAGGTGAACGTGGAGATACGGCGCAGCGCGCGGAGGAAGGTCTCACTGGTGAGGTCCTCCGCTGTCGCCTTGCCGCCCACGCGGTAGTAGATGTACCGGTACACGGTGTCGCTGTACTGGTCGTATAGGCGGCCGAAGGCATCCGCCTCACCGGCCTGTGCGCGCTCGACGAGATCCATCATGCGCGCGCTGTCGCTGTCGGCGGTGGGCCGGCGAACGGTTGACGTGGTCGTGGCGCCGCGGTTGCTGCGTCTTCCGACCGCCGCACCGCGTTCGGCCAGGGCGTAGCAGGGGCCGGCAGGTGCAGGGGTGGCAAAGGCGGGGACGGCGTACGCGGTGGGGACGAAGCCGCGCAAGCGGTCAATGACCGTTGCACGCAGCGTAGCCAGGCCCGAGGCGTCAACCCCGACGTGTGGGTACACGGGACTCCCAGAGGCAGAGCTTCCATCACGAGCAGTTCGAATACCGTCACACGTCGTAGCGGGTGACGGCTCCGGTATGCGTCTGAGGAGAATAACGCTTCGTACAGGCGACGCTACACCGAGTTGCTAAAATCATCGATTACGTCGCTTCTCTTACT
Source organism: Streptomyces sp. TSRI0281 (assembly GCF_001905125.1). GTDB lineage: Bacteria > Actinomycetota > Actinomycetes > Streptomycetales > Streptomycetaceae > Streptomyces. The sequence continues at coordinate 9,511 of NZ_LWLE01000034.1, forward strand.
GTTCAGCGACGTATCAAGTAGCACATCGTGACCGGTTATTGATCGGATTACTTCGTGATCTGTCTATGGGCGCGACAGGTTGTGGTCGGGCGTCGGTAATCCGACTGGCCGGAGGGGTGGTCGCGGTGCGTGTTCATCCGGTCCCGATCGGCCCTGCGGCCCCGGGCGTGGCACGGGCCGCAGGGACGGGCGCCGGGAACCGCGGGCGCGCTCGCGGGTGTGCTCACGCGTGCGATCAGCGGCGGCGGCGGTGCAGTGCGACCGCCGCGACGGTGCCGCCGGCCAGGGCGCCCACGCCCGCGGCGGCGGGGATGCCGACCTTGGCGGCCTTGCGCCCCGTGCGGTAGTCGCGCAGCCGCCAGTCCAGGGCGCGCGCGTGCTTGCGGAGCTTGGTGTCCGGGTTGATCGCGTAGGGGTGGCCGACCAGGGAGAGCATCGGGATGTCGTTGTGGGAGTCGCTGTACGCCGCGCAGCGGTCCAGGTCCAGGCCCTCGGCCGCCGCCAGGGCGCGTACCGCTTCGGCCTTGGCGGGGCCGTGCAGCGGTTCGCCGACGAGGCGGCCGGTGTAGACGCCGTCGACGGATTCGGCGACGGTGCCCAGGGCGCCGGTCAGGCCGAGGCGGCGGGCGATGATCGTGGCGGTCTCCACCGGGGCGGCCGTGACGAGCCAGACCTTCTGCCCGGCGTCGAGGTGGGCCTGGGCGAGGGCGCGGGTGCCGGGCCAGATGCGGTCGGCCATGTACTCGTCGTAGATCTCCTCGCCGATGGACATCAGCTCGGAGACGCGGTGGCCCTTGACGATGGACAGGGCGCTGTCGCGGGCGTCCTGCATGTGCTCCGGGTCCTCGACGCCCGCCAGCCGGAACCATGCCTGCTGCCAGGCGAACCGGGTGAGCTCGCGGCGCTGGAAGAACTTCCGCTTGTACAGGCCGCGGCCGAAGTGGAAGAGCGCGGCGCCTTGCATCACGGTGTTGTCGAGGTCGAAGAAGGCGGCGGCGCGGTCGTCCCCGGCCACCGGGAACGCGGGTTCCCCGGCGGCCTCGGATGCCGCGGCTTCCGGCACTTCGGGCGCTTCCGGGAGAAGAGAGGGGTCATCGGTGGCGAGCGAGGTCCTGCGTGCTGCTTCGGCTGCTGCCTCGCCGGCCAGCACGCTCCGTGCAGTCGCGGAACGCCTACGGGGTGTGAGCCATCCAAGAGCGGCCATGCCGTGAGCATAACCAGTCCGTCCGTACGTGCCCGACCTGCCGGGATGCGGAGACGTGAACTCTCCGAGGCCGAATCGTTAAACGGGTGATTCCGGGCGTACGGCATCGGTCCGCCGCGGGATCGGCGGCCGTGCGGCGGGCGGGGCCTGACAGGGCTCCGGCGGGCGCAGAATGAGTGCATGAGTGCCTTGCTGCGTCGTAAGAGGAAGAAGCCCGCCGAGCGGGTGATCACCCTGGTGGGGAAGCCCGGTTGTCACTTGTGCGACGACGCCAGGGCGGTCGTGGGGGCGGTCTGTGAGGAGACCGGCGCGTCGTGGGTGGAGAAGGACATCACCCAGGACGAGGCGCTGTACAAGGAGTACTGGGAGCAGATTCCGGTGGTGCTGATCGATGGCGAACAGCACACGTTCTGGCGTGTCGACCCGGTCAGGCTGCGCGACGCGCTGGGGGCCTGACCGAAACCCGGCTACCATCATGGGCGTTTTGAGTGGTCTCGGGGGCGTAGACATGAGGAGCGTGCACCGCTTTGTCCCCTTCGCGCCCGCAACGGGTTGATGCGGTCCATGGTTCCGGGATCGCGCAGGCAATGTGCGTGACCCCGGTCACTTTGACCGGACAAAACGGACACCATCTTTGTGCACGCGTTCACAAAGACATAGCCTGCATTCGACGGGGCGGTCTTGGGACATACGGCCGCCTGCAGCCCCGCTCATCCCGCAGGAGCACCGTGGCAACTGGCCGAACTCACCGACCGGCGACCCGTAGCCGAGGAATTCCCGAGGCCACCGTCGCCCGACTTCCGCTGTATCTGCGCGCACTGACCGCGCTCTCCGAGCGATCGGTTCCCACGGTCTCCTCCGAGGAGCTCGCCACGGCCGCGGGGGTCAATTCCGCGAAGCTGCGCAAGGACTTCAGCTACCTGGGGTCCTACGGCACCCGTGGTGTCGGGTACGACGTCGAGTATCTCGTGTACCAGATCTCCCGCGAACTCGGGCTCACCCAGGACTGGCCGGTCGCCATCGTCGGTATCGGTAACCTCGGCGCCGCGCTCGCCAACTACGGCGGCTTCGCCTCCCGCGGTTTCCGGGTCGCGGCCCTGATCGACGCCGACCCGGCCATGGCCGGTACGCCCGTCGCCGGGATCGCCGTCCAGCACACCGACGACCTGGACCGGATCATCAGCGACAACGGTGTGTCCATCGGCGTGATCACCACCCCGCCCGGCGCGGCCCAGCAGGTCTGCGACCGGCTCGTCGCCGCGGGTGTGACCTCCATCCTGAACTTCGCCCCGACTGTGCTCTCGGTGCCCGACGGCGTCGACGTGCGCAAGGTCGACCTCTCCATCGAGCTCCAGATCCTCGCCTTCCACGAGCAGCGCAAGGCCGGCGAGGACGCCGCGGCCGTCGAGGGCGACGCCGACGAGGCAGCGCCGCCGATGCGCGCCACCCCGGTGAGCCGGAAGGGACCCGACGGGGACATGCCCGCCGTGATGCCGGCATGAGTCTCCTCGTCGTGGGTCTGAGCCACCGCAGCGCCCCCGTCTCCGTCCTGGAGCGGGCCTCGCTGGCCGCCGACACCCAGACCAAGCTGTTGCAGGACACCCTCGCCGCGGAGCCCGCGACCGAGGCCGCCGTGCTGGCCACCTGCAACCGCATCGAGCTGTACGCCGACGTGGACAAGTTCCACGCGGGCGTCGCCGAGCTGTCCACCCTGCTCGCCCAGCACAGCGGGGTCGGGCTCGACGAGCTCACTCCGTATCTCTATGTGCACTACGAGGACCGGGCCGTCCATCACCTCTTCTCGGTGGCCTGCGGCCTCGACTCGATGGTGGTCGGCGAGGGCCAGATCCTCGGCCAGATCAAGGACGCGCTCGCGCTGGGCCAGGAGATCCACACCGCGGGCCGGCTGCTGAACGACCTCTTCCAGCAGGCCCTGCGGGTCGGCAAGCGCGCCCACAGCGAGACCGGGATCGACCGGGCCGGGCAGTCGCTCGTCACCTTCGGGCTCCAGCAGCTCGCCGGTGACGCCGACCCCGCCGCCTGGGCCGGCGGCAAGCGCGCCCTGGTGATCGGTGCGGGCTCGATGTCCTCGCTGGCCGCCGCGACGCTCGCCCGTACCGGCGTCTCCGAGATCGTCGTCGCCAACCGGACCCGGGCCCGCGCCGACCGGCTCGTCGAGATCCTGCACCAGGCCGACGGCACCGGTGTGCGCGCCCGCGCCGTCGAGATGGCCGTGGTCGCGGACGAACTGACACGTGCCGACGTCGTGGTCTCCTGCACCGGCGCCACCGGGCTCGTCCTGACCGCCGAGGCCGTCGCCGAAGCGCTCGGCATCCCCTACGACGCCGCCGTCGAGGCGCCCGCGGCCACCGCCGCGGCCACCCCCGACGACCTCGACCAGCACGCGGCGTGGGTGGAGAACGGTTCCGCCACGGCCGCCGCCCCCAGGACCGCGCGGGCCCTCGTGCCCGCGCAGAGCACCGGCCCCGTCCGGCTCGCCCTGCTCGACCTCGCCATGCCGCGCGACATCGACGGAGCGGCCCACCGCATCGACGGTGTGCGCCTCGTCGACATCGAGTCGCTCGCCGAGGCGTCCGCGGACGCCCCGATGGCCGCCGATGTGGACCAGGTGCGCACCATCGTCGCCGACGAGGTCGCCGCGTTCGGCGCCGCTCAGCGCGCCGCCCATGTCGCCCCGACCGTGGTCGCCCTGCGCACCATGGCCGCCGATGTGGTGGCCGGTGAGATCGCCCGGCTCGACGGGCGTCTCCCCGACCTGAACGAGAAGCAGCGCGCCGAGATCACCCAGACCGTGCGCCGCGTCGTCGACAAACTCCTGCACGCGCCCACGGTGCGGGTCAAGCAGCTCGCCAGTGAGCCCGGCGGCGCCGGGTATGCCGACGCGCTGCGGGAACTCTTCGACCTCGACCCGCAGACGGTGGCCGCCGTCTCCCGGGCAGACCTGAACGACCCGAATAGAGGGCGGTCATGACCGACAACTCATCCCCGGGCGCGCAGAGCACCGCGCCCCTGCGGCTGGGCACCCGACGCAGCAAGCTCGCCATGGCGCAGTCCGGCCTGGTGGCCGACGCGGTCAGCGAGGTGACCGGGCGCGCCGTCGAGCTCGTCGAGATCACCACGTACGGGGACACCTCCCGCGAGCACCTCGCACAGATCGGCGGGACCGGTGTGTTCGTCGCCGCCCTGCGCGAGGCATTGCTGCGGGGCGAGGTGGACTTCGCCGTCCACTCGCTCAAGGACCTGCCGACCGCACAGCCCGAGAACCTCGTACTGGCCGCCGTGCCGCTGCGCGAGGACCCGCGCGACGTGCTGGTGGCGCGCGACGGGCTGACCTTCGCGCAGCTGCCGTCCGGCGCCCGCATCGGCACCGGTTCGCCGCGCCGCATGGCGCAGCTCAACGCGTACGCCCGGACCCACGGCATCGACATCGAGACCGTGCCGATCCGGGGCAACGTCGACACCCGGATCGGTTTCGTACGAAGCGGAGAGCTGGACGCGGTGGTTCTCGCCGCCGCCGGGCTCAGCCGCCTCGGCCGCACCGGTGAGGTGACCGACTTCCTGTCGGTCGACATCATGCTGCCCGCTCCCGGCCAGGGAGCACTGGCGATCGAATGCGCTGCAACCAGCGCGGACCTCGCCGCCGCGCTCGCCGAGCTCGACGACCCGTACACCCGGGCCGCCGTGACCGCCGAGCGTGCCCTGCTCGCCGCCCTGGAGGCCGGCTGCTCCGCACCTGTGGGTGCGCTGGCCGACCTCCTGGTCGACGGTCAGACTGTCAACGAACTGCGCCTGCGCGGTGTCGTCGGTTCCACCGACGGTTCCTCGCTGGTGCAGCTGTCCACCACCGGTCCCGTTCCCACGTCGCACGACGACGCGGCGGCCCTCGGCCGCGAACTCGCGTCCGAGATGCTTGCCAAGGGTGCGGCCGGTCTTATGGGGGAGCGAGCACTTTGAGCCCCACCGGCCCCGCCGTATCCGACTTTCCGGTCCTGTCCGCACAAGGACACGTCACCTTCCTCGGCGCCGGTCCCGGCGACCCCGGACTGCTGACCCTGCGCGCCGTCGAGGCGCTCGCGAGCGCGGACGTCCTTGTCGCCGAACCGGAGGTTCTCGACGTCGTTCGCTGCCATGCGCGGGCAGGCGTAAGCACCCCTGAGCTGACGGTTGTTGACGTGGCGTCAACAGCCGCCGGAGTACCCGTTCTCAGGGACGCGGCCAATCTTGTCATGGAGGCCGCGAAGGGTGGCAGGCGGGTCGTCCGTGCTGTGACCGGCGACCCCGGTCTCGACGGCAACGCGGGCGCCGAGATGCTCGCCTGCGCCGCCGCGGGGGTGCCCTTCGAGGTCGTCCCCGGTGTCGCGAACGTCGTGGGTGTGCCCGCGTACGCCGGGGTGCCGCTGCGGGACGCGCAGGGTGCCGACGTGCGTTTCGTCGACGCCCGCACCGCCTCGGACCGCTGCTGGAGCGAGGTCGGCGCGAGCGACGCGACGGCCGTCGTGGCGACCACGCTGGACTCGGTCGCGGCCGCCGCCGGTGAGCTGGTGTCCGCGGGCCGCAAGCCCGACACCCCGCTGACCGTCACGGTCGCGGGCACGACCACCCGCCAGCGCACCTGGACGGCGACCCTCGGGACGATCGCCCAGGTCCTGAAGCAGGCCAAGGTCCTCCCGTCGCCGGACGGGCACCAGTCGGTCATAGCCGTGGTCGGGGAACGAAGCTCAGCCGCCCAGCGCGACCAGCTCGCGTGGTTCGAGTCCAAGCCGCTGTTCGGCTGGAAGGTGCTCGTGCCGCGGACGAAGGAGCAGGCGGCGTCGCTCTCCGACCAGCTGCGTTCGTACGGTGCCGTGCCGCACGAGGTCCCGACGATCGCCGTCGAGCCCCCGCGTACGCCCCAGCAGATGGAGCGCGCGGTCAAGGGCCTGGTCACCGGCCGCTACGAGTGGATCGCCTTCACCAGCGTGAACGCCGTGAAGGCCGTCCGGGAGAAGTTCGAGGAGTACGGGCTCGACGCCCGTGCCTTCGCCGGGATCAAGGTCGCGGCCGTCGGCGAGCAGACCGCCGCCGCGCTGATCGACTTCGGTGTGAAGCCCGATCTGGTGCCGTCCGGTGAGCAGTCCGCCGCCGGTCTGCTGGAGGACTGGCCGCCCTACGACCCGGTCTTCGACCCGATCGACCGTGTCTTCCTGCCGCGCGCCGACATCGCCACCGAGACCCTGGTGGCCGGCCTCATCGAGCTGGGCTGGGAGGTCGACGACGTCACCGCGTACCGCACGGTCCGCGCCTCGCCGCCGCCCGCCGACACTCGTGAGGCCATCAAGGGCGGCGGCTTCGACGCGGTGCTCTTCACCTCGTCCTCGACGCTGCGCAACCTGGTCGGCATCGCGGGCAAGCCGCACAACCTGACCGTCATCGCGTGCATCGGCCCCGCCACGGCCAAGACCGCCGAGGAGCACGGCCTGCGGGTCGACGTCCTGTCGCCGGAGCCGTCCGTGCACAAGCTCGCCGAGGCGCTCGCCGCCTTCGGCGCGCAGCGCCGGGACGCGGCGAAGGAGGCCGGTGATCCGGTGACCCGGCCGAGCGAGCGGCGTCCGGGCGCGCGGCGCCGTCGTACGACGACCTGACCGGCGGATTCCGCTGTGGGCCCGGCCGCCTCGGTGGCCGGGCCCGTCCGTCGTTCCGGGCCTTTTTCCGGCGCGGGTGTCGGTAAGACGCCGATGTGCGCGGGTCTATGGTCGAAGGATGACTGTGTACGGAAACTTCCCCGGCTCCCGCCCCCGGCGGCTGCGGACGACCCCGGCGATGCGGCGGATGGTCGCCGAGACACGGCTCGACCCGGCGAATCTGATCCTCCCCGCGTTCGTCCGCGAGGGCATCGGCGCCCCGGTCGCCATCTCGGCCATGCCCGGAGTGGTGCAGCACACCCTGGACACCCTGCGGAAGGCCGCCGTCGAGGCGGTGTCGGCCGGGGTCTCCGGGATCATGCTCTTCGGTGTCCCGGAGGACGCGAAGAAGGACGCCCGGGGCACGGCGGGCACGGACCCGGAGGGCATCCTCCAGCTCGGTCTGCGCGCCGTGCGGCAGGAGGTCGGTGACGATCTCGTCGTCATGTCCGACCTCTGCCTGGACGAGTACACCGACCACGGCCACTGCGGGGTCCTGACCGCCGACGGCCGGGTCGACAACGACGCCACCCTGGAGCGGTACGCCGAGATGGCCCAGGTCCAGGCCGACGCGGGCGCCCATGTGGTGGGCCCCAGCGGCATGATGGACGGCCAGGTCGGGGTCGTCCGCGACGCGCTGGACCAGACGGGCCACGAGGACGTCTCGATCCTCGCGTACACCGCGAAGTACTCCTCCGCCTTCTACGGCCCCTTCCGCGAGGCCGTCGGCTCCTCGCTCAAGGGCGACCGCAAGACGTACCAGCAGGACCCGGCGAACGCCCGCGAGTCCCTGCGGGAGCTGGCGCTCGACCTCGACGAGGGCGCCGACATGGTCATGGTCAAGCCGGCCGGACCGTATCTGGACATCCTCGCCAAGGTCGCCGAAGCGGTGGACGTGCCGGTCGCCGCGTACCAGATCAGCGGTGAGTACGCGATGATCGAGGCGGCGGCGGAGAAGGGCTGGATCGACCGGGACGCGGCCATTCTGGAGAGCCTGACGGGCATCCGGCGGGCCGGGGCGCAGATGATCCTGACGTACTGGGCGACCGAGGTCGCCCAGCGGCTGGGGCGCGGCGGCTCCTGACGGCCGGCCCTCGGCGGGTGCGCCGCTGAGGGCTGTCCCTCGGCGTTCGCATCGCTGAGAGCGGAGGGCCGAGGGATCCCCCGCCCGGCGGGTGCGCCGCTGAGGGATCCCCCGCCCGGCGGGTGCGCCGCTGAGGGATCCCCCGCCCGGCGGGTGCGCCTACTTTCCTGTGGCGTAGGCGCTCCAGATCCGGAGCGGGAAGACATTGCCGCGGTCCGATTCATCCCCGCCCACGCCCTGCATTCCCAGCAGTTGGGGGGTGCCGGGCTTGTTGCGGAACATCGTGACGGCGGTGGTCAGCCCCTTGGTGTGGCCGATGAACCAGGCCGACCTCATCCGGTCGCCCTCACCGGTCGCGCCCGCCGCGAGGCCGTCGAGCGCCTGGGACCTGATGAACGGTTCGAGCTGATTCTCCCGTGCCAGCTTCGTCCAAGCCACCGTCCCCAGGACGTTGTTCACGTTGTTCGCCACCGCGGCGTCCATCGCGCGCCGCAGCTCGGGCTTGGCGAAGCCCTCGACCTCCTCGCCGTCGCGGGTCACCCGGGTCACCGAGTAGGGATCCGCGCGCATGCCCTCGTTGCTGAAGGCGGTGTACGCGTCCGCCATCCTGACCGCGCTCGGTGTGGACGTGCCGAGGGGGAAGGACTTGTCCAGGCGGGCCAGGCTCCCCTCGTGGAGTCCGGCCGCGACCGCCATCTCCTTCACCTTCTTCAGCCCGATGTGCTTGCCGAGCTGGACGAAGGTGGCGTTGGCCGACGTGATCAGGGCCTCGCTCAGGGTCGTCGGCGCCGTGACCTTCACCGAGTCGGGCTCGGCCCCCGGCGGATAGGTGGGCACCGCGAGCGGGCCGCCCCTCACCAGGTTCCCCTCACTGTCGTAGCCGCTCTCCAGGGTGATCCCGTCGCCGTGCTGAAGGGCCGCGGCCAGCACGAAGGGCTTGAAGGCCGAGCCGACGGGGACGCCCGCGGTGTCGGCGTTGTTGGCGAAGCGGGTGGTCGCGTCGGCCCCGCCGTACACCGCGACCACGGCCCCGTCCTCGGGCCGCACGGATGCGGCGCCGACCTCGACGTACTTGTCCTCGGGGCGCTTCTTGGGGTCGAGGTCGCGCTCGCGCACGCTCCGCACGGCCCGCTCCAACTGCTGCGTCCTGTCCTTCTCGAAGGTGGTGTGCACCCGGTAGCCGCCCCGGGCGAGGTCCTTGTCGGTGAGACCCGAGCTCTTCTTGATGTACTTGTTGGCGATATCGACGAGGTAGCCGGTCTGGCCGCCGAGGCTGGTCGGCTTGGCGGCCGTGCGCGGCTCGGGGAACTCCCGGTACTTGGCCCGTTCGGCCTTCGTCATCCTGCCGGTCTCCACCTGCCGGTCGAGGATCCACTTCCAGCGGCCGACGGCGCGTTCGTGGTTGCCCTTGCTGATCGCCGGGTCGTACTGCTCCGCCCCCTTGAGCAGGGCCGCGAGCAGCGCCGCCTGGCTGGGGTCGAGGTCCTTCGCGGGGATTCCGTAGTACGCCTGCGCCGCCGCCTGGACGCCGTTGGCGCCACGGCCGAACCAGCTGGTGTTCAGATACCCCTGGAGGATCTCCTGCTTGGTCTGCTTGTTGTTCAGCTTCAGCGAGATGAAGAACTCCTTCAACTTCCGGGTGGCCGTCTGCTCCTGGGTCAGATAGGTGTTCTTCACGTACTGCTGGGTGATGGTGGAGCCGCCCTGGGTCTCACCGCCCTTGACCACGCTGACGACCGCGCGGGCGAGCCCCGTCACCGATACCCCCGGGTCGTCGTAGAAGGTCTCGTTCTCGGCGGCGATGACCGCGTCCTCCACCGAACCCGGTATGTCGGCGAGCGTCACGTTCTGCCGGTTGACCGTGCCCACGCTCACCAACTGGCTGCCGTCCGCCCAGTAGTAGACGGAGCCCTGCCGGCGCGCCTCCGCGTTCTCGTCCGGGATGTCGACGGACGCGTACACCACGGCGAAGAGCCCGGTCAGCGCACTGCATCCGAGCAGGACCCCGCTCAGCACGTGCCGCCACGAAGGGACCCAGCGGCGCCAGTTGGTTCTCCCCCGGCGGGGGTAGTCGATCAGGCGTCCGCGGTGGCGGTTCGGGCGGTTGGGGCGTCGGACCATGCTCCAGCTCCTCGTTCACCGTCCGCAGCGGTGGCGCGGACTTGTGAGAGGAGATGTTCCGGATAGCGATCAGGTTGTCTCGGGGCTCCCAACCTGCACAAGTGGCACGAGCGGCGTCGAGCCGCGGGTGCGGTCAGGCCTTGCGCGCCGCTTCGAGGACGGACCTCGCGCCGACCTGGACGAGGGGGTCCTCGTCCGCCCGCGCGGCGGCGGTCAGGGCCTCGGTGACCGCCGGGTCCAAGGCATAGGGGCCGAGCGCCAGCACCGCGTACTGGCGCACCAGGTCCTCCTCCGGGTCGTTGAGCGCCGCCAGCAGGGCCCGGCCGGCGCGGTGGGCGAGACCGGGGTCGGCCGGGGGCCACAGGCGCAGGAGCGTGGCGCATTCGACGCGGGCGAGGTCGTACTCGCCCGCGTCGGCGACCACCGAGACGAGGAACGGCTGCGCGGCGACGTTGGCGTCCAGTTCGGCGACGATCGCGCGCTTGCGGTCGCTGTCGGCGGGCAGGGCACGGTACTCCGCGATGAGGCGTCGCGCGGTGTCCGCGTCGTCCGCGTCGGCCGTGCGCTCCGGGTGGGTCATGGCCGCTGTGCTTTCTGTCGGGCCGGAGGTGGAGGGGGCTGCGAGGCGTGGTGACGGTTCAGGAACGTACGGGGAGTGCTGCCGACACCCCCCGTACGCCGGTGGGTCAGTCCCACCAGAAGGACCACGCCTCCTGGTTGAGCAGCGACTTCTCCGCGTAGACGGCCAGGTCGTCCGACGGGCCCTGGTCGATGTTGTCCGGGCAGAACGCGTAGTGCTCCTCGGCCAGTGCCCGTGCCTCCTCCGGGGTCGTGGGCGGCCGTCCGACCGAGACGACCAGGGTGTCGAACCCCAGCTCCACGACCCGGATGTCGAACCGGTCCTCCCAGGAGCGGAGCACCGCGCAGAGCCTGGCCACGTCGTTCTCGTGGTTCATCGGGCCGGTCCAGCCGATCGACGCCGGTATGTCGGCGCTGCGGCGGGCCGGGACGAGGGCGATCCGCGGTCCGGACTCCCCGCCGCGCACGTCGATGATCTGGCCCGCGATCTCGGTGGCCAGCGTGTCCGGGCCGTCCAGCCCGTCGGCCTCCGGGCGTGGGGCCAGGACCAGATGTTCGGGTTCGTCCTCGAACTCCTCGGTGTTGTACGACCGGTAGTCGTTGAGGACCTCTTCGGCATCGTGGTCACCGGGATACGACGTCCCGTCCGGGTCGAGGTCCCACTCCTCGGGCCACTGGTCCCGCCTGCCGCCGTCGATCAGCACCGGCAGCAGCCCCAGCGGCTTCCCGGCGGCGCGCATCGCCGACCAGGTGCGGGGAGTGGCGGGGTCGTTCGCGTACCAGAGGAGCGGTTCGTCCCAGGTGCCGTCCATGGTGTTGTCCACCAGGGAGCCGGGCGGGAGGTCCAGACCGGAGGTGGCCAGCGACGGCAGGGGGTTCGGAAGCGATGCCATGAGCGTGACTCTAAGCGGCACCACTGACAGTGCGACGGCGAGCGCGACGGCGCGGCTGCGGGTGCTGGGGGCGCCTCGGGCGTAACGTCGGCGGCCGTTCCCGGGAGGGCGTACTCCTGGATACGGAAACGGCGAGTACCCCATGAACAAGATCGTCTTGATGATGTCCGTGTCCCTCGACGGCTTCTTCGAAGGTCCGGAGCGGGACATCGCATGGCACCTCGTCGACGAGGAGCTGCACCAGCACTTCAACGACGAACTCCGCACGGTGGGCGCGTTCCTGGACGGCCGGGTCAGCTACGAGCTGATGGCCGGGTTCTGGCCGACCGCCGACGCCGACCCGGAGAGCTCCCCGCAGATGGCCGAATTCGCCGGGATCTGGCGGGACATGCCGAAGTACGTGTACTCCCGCACCCTGAAGCGGGCCGACTGGGGCACGACCGTGGTGCGCGAGATCGATGCCGCTCAGATCGAGGACCTACGGGCGCGGGCGGACGGGGACCTCGCACTCGGCGGCGCGAACCTCGCGGCGGGCTTCCGCCGTCTTGGCCTGATCGACGAGTACCGGATCTACGTCCACCCGGTGCTGCTCGGGCGCGGCAGGCCGCTGTTCGCGCCTTCGGACACACGGGAGGACCTGCGCCTGGCGGGGACCCGGACCTTCGGCAACGGTGTGGTGCAGCTGCGTTACGAGACGGTCCGGGCGTGAGGGGTGCGGCATGTGCGGTGTGCGGTGCGTGAGGTGGTTCAGGCCGTTCCGGCGAACGCGGCGAAGGCGGACCACGCGTCCGGCGCGACGGTGAACGTCGGGCCGTCGGGGTTCTTGGAGTCCCGGATGTGGACGGCGGCGGGGTGGGCGGCGACCTCGACGCACTGCCCGCCCTCGTCGCTACTGTGGCTCGACTTCTGCCAGTCGTAGGCGACTTCGAGGCAGGCGCCGCCCTCGTCAGCGCTGTAGCTCGACTTCTTCCATTGGTAGGCGACTTCGAGGCACTGCCCGCCTTCGCTGCCGCTGTAGCTCGACTTGAACCAGTCCAATGCGGTGTTCATTGCTCTCCCAGATAACGGTCCAGCAGGCGCAGGGTCTCTTCGGGGCTGAGGCCCTGAGCTCGCAGCATCGCATACTTCTGGGTGAGGATGCTGACCTCATTCGGGTCGGAGACCAGCTGGCTGCCGCGCTGGGTTTCGGAGTACGCGGCGTGCTGATGGTCCGGGGTTTCCAGCAGAGTGAAGGGGCCGTCGAGACCCGCGTGCGTGCTGCTGCTGAAGGGCAGCACCTGGAGGCAAACACCGGGGAGTTGGGCGCAGGCGCGCAGATGACGCAGCTGTTCCCGGTGCTCGTCGTCGGGGAGGATCTTCAGCATCAGGACCGCTTCCCAGATCACCATGCTGATCGTCGGCGGCACGTCCCGCTTGAGGATCTCCTGCCTCTTTACTCGCGTCGCGGTCTGGGTCTCGATCTCCTGCGCGCTGAAGACCGGGACCCTGTTGCGGAAGACCGCCTCCGCGTACGCCTCCGTCTGGAGGAGCCCCGGGATGACCTGGTTGTCGTACCAGGACAGCGCCAGCGCCTCCTGTTCCATGTCGATGTACTGCTCGGCCCACGCCGGGATCAGGTCGATCTCCGGCATGTTCTCCACAGACGTCTCCAGGGCGCCCTTCGTGCCGAGCAGGACGTCGATGCGGCGGGCGAGATCGGGCAGCAGAGCGCGTCTGCCCTGCTCGATGGAGGCGATGGTCTCCACCTGTACGCCTACGGAGGCCGCCAGTTGAGGTTGGGTCAGGCCGGCCGTCACGCGGAACAGTCCGACGAGCTTGCCCACGAGCTTCATGGCCGACGCGTTCTTGCGCTGTCGCTTCCCGGGTTGCATATGGTTCGAACTCCCACCGACGTGCCTACGTCACGCACGCACGACCCGTACAAATGATTTGTACGGGTCCGGGGCAGGCTTCCTGGTCCGGCGCGGCGAACTCGTCCCCGGCGTCCGGGCACCGTCAACGGCCGTTCCAGGTGCCTGCGGGCCCGCTGCTCGGCTACGCGGACATTCCGGGTGTGCGGTGCGTGCGGTGGTTCAGGCCGTTCCGGCGAACGCGGCGAAGGCGGACCACGCGTTGGGCGTGACGGTGAAGGTCGGGCCTTCGGGGTTCTTGGAGTCCCGGACGTGGACGGCGGCGGGGTGGGCGGCGACCTCGACGCACGCGCCCCCCTCGCTTCCGCTGAAGCTCGACTTCTTCCAGTCGTAGGCGACTTCGAGGCATTCGCCGCCGTCGCTGCCGCTGTAGCTCGACTTGAACCACTCGTGTGCCGTGCTCATGACTCTCCTAGCAGCCGGTCCAACAGGTGCTTCGGTCCATGGCTTTCAGGGCCTGTTCCGCAGCATCGCATACCCGCTGTTCCAGGACGCTGATCTCGTCCTGGCCGAACGCGGCACGTGCGTGGCTCTCCACAGGGGCTTCGTCCGCGTCAGGCGTCCCGGTCCGGCGTGGCGTCTTCGACCGCCTCGCGGACGTCCGCGTCCGGGTCGGCCGACAGGTGGTGGAGAAGGTCCGCGACGCCCGGCGTCGACCAGTGGGCGACCGCGTCCACCAGGGCCACCCGGACCGTGGGGGCGGGGTGGTCGGCCAGGTGGGTCAGCTGGTCCAGTGGGCCGCGTCGGCGCATCCGGAACCAGTAGAGCGCATCCGTGAGTTGGGCGGGGTCTCCGGGGTCGCCCGCCGCGGCGATCCGGCGCAGGAGCACCGCTGCGGCGGGGGCAGGGCCGTCCAGGGGGTGCGGGCGGCGCCGGCGCAGGCGTTGTGAGCCGTACTCGCCGCGTACCCGGCAGCCGAAGCAGGTGCAGGGGGGCCTGCCGTGCGCGTCGGGGAGGTAGCGCCAGCCGGTGACCTGCTTGACCGGGCGCAGCCGGTGCACCTCGCGTCCGGTGACCGGACGGGGGACGAACACCTCCCAGCCGCGCGGGTCCTCCAGGGCGGCCGTGCGGCGGACCGCCTCGGCGGCGGTGGTGGTCGCGGGGTCCCGGTGGTAGCGGCCCAGGGTGACGGGTTCGTCGTCCGGCAGGCGGATGTGGACGGCGACGAGAGGGCCTTGCCCGCCGTGCCGGGCCAGTTCGCGCAGCCACTGGTGGGTGAGGGTGTACGAGGGGAGGACGGGGAAGCAGTAGAGGCCCCGTGATCCGGTGCGGCCGTGGCTGATGGCCCGTATTCCGGAGCGGCGGATGCGCGCCGCGTTCGCCGAGGGTGTCAGGTGCACGAACATCGCCATGCCGCCGATGCTAAGCCGTGTCCGCGACGGCGTCGCCGGGATTCTCGTCGGGGGCCTTGCCCGGGGCCTGGGCGTCCCGGCTCCTGCGGTAGCTCACCCAACTGGCGCCCAGGGCGCCGGCTCCGGCGCAGAAGAGGGCGACCGTGATCCAGAGTTTCGTGTGGAGCGGTGAGGTGGACTCGTACGCCCAGCCGGGGCCCGCGAAGATCGTGTCGTCCTCGGTCACTCTTCCGCCGGTGATCTTCCCGGACTCCGTGTGGCCGTCGGCGAACGCCCACCTCCCGTAGCAGTAGGAGGGGCCTGATTGTCCGGCGCCGCCCTCGACGCACCGTGTGACGCTCCGGACGGTGGCGGACTCGCCGGTGATGAGTTTCCGGGCGCCGTCCCCGGCCCACAGGACCATGAGGAGCGGAATGACGGAGACCAGGAGGAGTGGGCCGACGATCGCGCCCCAGGTCCTCACACGGGACTGCCAGGGGGGCCGGGCGTGCTGTTCGGTCGTCCCGCGCATGACCCACCACGCCCCTTCCCCCGTGCCGATCCCCGGTCCCGGTCATCGGCCCCCTCCCCGATGGTACGAGCTACTGCTCTTCGGGGAGGGCGGGTCGGTGTCCCGGCGGGGTGCGGTTTACCAGCTGAGGGCGTCGGACATCTCGCGCTGCCAGTAGGTGACCTTCAGGGTGCTGTCCACGTACACGCTCTTGCTCAGCGGGACGACGGCCGCGGGGCCGGTGCTGTCGGAGACGCCGCCCCGGCCCGCGAAGCCGACGGACAGGTCCTTGGTCGAGTAGCCGCCGGTGCCGCTGCCGTCGGCGGAGGACGTCGTGACACCGGCGTATCCGGACTCACCCGGGGCGAGGGTGACCACGGCCTGCGGCTGGCTGTCCTCGTAGACCGGCGGGACGGACTGGGCCTCGCCGAAGCGCAGTGCGGGGTAGTAGTGCGCGTCGCAGTTCTTGCTGCCGGTGTTGGTGACCGTGAGCAGCATGTGGTTGACGGGGCGGCTCACGGGGGTGAGCGTGAGCTTGGTGTTCGAGGCGTTGCACGTCGTGCGGCCCGAGCTGGAGCTCTTGGCCGGGGTCTTGGTGTCCGGGGTCTTGATGTCCGGGCCCTTGGCGTCGGGGGCGTTGGTGCTGCTCGTTCCGTCGATGGTTTCCGTGTCGCCGCTGCTGTCCTTGGCGTCGTCCTTCGCGGAGGGCTTCTGGTCCGCCTGGGCTCCGGTGGAGGCCGCCGGAGGCGTGGAGCCGGTGGCTCCCGCCGCGCTGTCCTCGCCATTGCAGGCGGTGAGCGAGAGGGCGGCCAGGAGGGCGGTCGCGGCGAGGGCGGTCGTGCGGATGCGGTTGCTGCGCATGGTGTTTCTCCCCGTGGAGTGGTGCGTGGTGAGGTGGTGTGAAGGCTGACCTGACAGGTCAGTGATGGCGGATCAGGAGGGTCACGACCGTCGTGGCCGCGATCACCACACAGATCGCCAGGACATCGATGGGCTCGATGCGGAAACGAAATGACACGGCTGCTTCCCGGTGAGTGCTGGGCTGCCCTGCGGTGTGTCCACAGCTTGCGGGGCGAACGATTCCGGCCGCAACGCCGCGCAGCCCATTGGGAATGCTGGAACGCCTGCGCGTACGGTGACCTGGGCAGATTCCACGTGCCTGGAACGGTGTTCCGGGACGCATCAGGAGGGGGAACGCCGTAGTGGCGACGCCGGAGGCCGTGGAGTTCGCGGCTCTGCTGAGAGAACTGAAGGACCGTTCGGGGCGCAGCTATGGGGTTCTCGCCGGAAGACTCCACGTCAGCACGTCCACGCTCCACCGGTACTGCAACGGGGACGCCGTGCCGAACGAGTACGCGCCGGTCGAGCGGCTGGCGCGGCTCTGCGGGGCCACGGGCGACGAGTTGGTGGCGCTGCACCGGCGGTGGATCGTGGCCGATGAGGCGCGGCGGCGGGGCGCGGGGAAGCCGGAGGCGGGGGCGATGCCTGCGCCGGTGCCTCCGGCGGAGGCAGTGGTTCCGGTGGCCCCGGTGGCGCGTCCGGTGGAGCCGGTGGCCGTGCCGGAGCCGCCGTCACAGCCGGAGGCCGTATCGCCGGCCGACGTACCTGCCGACGAACCGGCCGACGTACCTGCCGACGAACCCGCCGACGTACTTGCCGGGGGGCGTGCGGACTCGGCCGACCCGGCCCGTCGGGGGCGGTTCGCCTCGCGGCGGCTGCGCGTCCTGCTGGCGGCGACCGCCGTCGTCGCGCTCGCCGTCTCCGGTGCGCTCATCGCCAATAGCCTCGCGGGCTCACCGGCGGACGACGCGCGCAACGGCTCCGGCACCTCCGAAGGCCACGTTCCTCTCGTGCCCGGTGCCGACAAGAGCGACCTTGCGACGACCGGCACACCGACGCCCTCGGGGACACCCTCCAAGGACGGTTCCAAGGCCACGCCTTCCACGTCGGCAACGGGTTCCGCGCCTCCGAAGTCCGCTTCGCCCAAGGCGCCGGCCGCCGGTGGTGTACCCGTGACCGCCACCATCAGCTCGTACAACTACGAGGCGCCCTGCGGGCAGTACTACCTCCTCGACCAGAAGCCCGACGACGTACCGCCGCCGCCCGCACCGCAGGACACCCGGGGCTGGGCGAAGGCGCTCGGCGGGGTCGACGGCGGCGACATGATGCTCGAACTCACCCTCCAGGGAAACTCGAAGGAAGCGGTCGTCCTTCAGGGGCTGCACGTACGGGTGCTGGCCCGCAACGCACCGCTGCCCTGGTCGGCGTACTCGATGGGTGAGGGGTGCGGGAGTGGCATCACACCGCAGAGCTTCGACATCGACCTGGACGACGGCCGGCCCCGCTCGAAGCCGGTCGCCGGGAAGCAGGGCGACACCGTCGTACCCGCGACGGACTTCCCCTACCGGGTCAGCTCCACCGACGTCGAGGTGTTCAACCTTGACGCGCACGTGGAGGGGCACGACGTGACCTGGTACCTGGAGCTGGAGTGGAGCAGCGGGGGCCGGAGCGGGACACTGCGCATCGACGACCACGGCAAGCCGTTCCGTACGAGCAGCATCAAGGCCCGGCCCGAGTACATCTACTGGCACGACAGGGCGCAGTGGGCGGACCGCGGCTACTGACGCCTCGTCGCGGCTTCCGACAGCCGAACGCGGACGGCGCGGCACACAGGGTGTGTGCCGCGCCGTCCGCGTAACGGATTCGCCGGGTGCTCAGTGGCGCCCAGAGGTGCTCAGAGGCGCTCGGGCGTCCGGATGCCGAGGAGCTTCATGCCCTGGTGCAGCGTGCGGGCGGTCAGCTCGACCAGGAACAGCCGGTTCTCGACGACCTCCGGCGCGTTGTCTTCGCTGAGCACCTGGCACTGGTCGTAGAACGTCGTGAGGTGCGACGCCAGCTGGTACAGATACGCGGCCAGCTTGTGCGGCTCGTACCCGGCGGCGACCTCGGCCAGCACCTCGCCGAACTGGTCCAGGTGCAGGCCCAGCGCGCGCTCGGCGGGGGCCAGCTCCAGCTCCGGGTGCGCGACCGGCTTCGCGTCCCCGGCCTTGCGCAGGATCGACCGGATACGCGCGAACGCGTACTGGAGGTACACCGACGTGTCGCCGTGCAGCGACACCATCTGGTCCAGGTCGAACTTGTAGTCCCGCACGGCGGACGTGGACAGGTCCGCGTACTTCACCGCGCCGACGCCGACGTACCGGCCGTTCTCGACGATCTCCTCCTCGGACAGGCCCACCTTCTCGGCCTTCTCCCGGACCACCGCGGTCGCCCTGGCCACGGCCTCGTCCAGCAGGTCCTCCAGCCGGACCGTGACGCCCTCACGGGTCTTGAACGGCTTGCCGTCCTTGCCGAGGACCGTGCCGAACGCCAGCTGGTGCGCATGGACGTCCTCGTTCAGCCAGCCGGCCCGGCGGGCCGTCTCGAAGACCATCTTGAAGTGCAGGGACTGCCGGGCGTCCACGACGTACAGAAGGGTGTTCGCCTTGAGGTTCTGCACCCGGTCGCGGATCGCGGAGAGGTCGGTGGCCGCGTAGCCGTAGCCGCCGTTCGTCTTCTTGACGATGAGCGGGACCTTGTTGCCGTCCGGGCCCTTCACATCGTCGAAGAACACGCACAGGGCACCCTCGGAGCGGACGGCGACGCCCGTCTCCTCCAGGATGCGGCAGGTCTCTTCGAGCATGTCGTTGTAGCCGGACTCGCCGACGATGTCGGGGTCGCGGATCTCCATGTCGAGCTTGTTGAAGACGGAGTAGAAGTAGATCTTCGACTCGTCGACGAACCGCTGCCACATGGCCAGCGTCTCCGGATCGCCCGCCTGGAGGGCGACGACCCGGTCCCGGGAGCGCGCCTTGAACTCCTCGTCGGAGTCGAAGAGCGCCCGCGATGCCTTGTAGAGGCGGTTGAGGGAGGACATGGCGGCCTCGCCCGCGCTGCCGTCGCTGCCCTCGACGTCCTGGTGGCCCAGCTCGTCCGGGTGCTCGGTCAGATACTGGATGAGCATGCCGAACTGGGTGCCCCAGTCACCGATGTGGTGACGCCTGACGACGCTCTCGCCGGTGAACTCCAGGATCTGGACCATCGCGTCACCGATGACCGCCGACCGCAGGTGACCGACGTGCATCTCCTTGGCCACGTTCGGCTGGGCGTAGTCGATGACCGTGGTGCCGGCCGTGGGGCTGAACGGGACGCCGAGACGGCCCTCGGCGTCCGCGGCCCGTGCGGCGAGCGTCTCGACGATCGCCCGGTCGGTGAGCGTCACATTCAGGAAGCCGGGGCCGGAGACCTCGATGTCCTTGATCAGACCGGTCTCCGGGAGGGCGGCGGTGACCTGGGACGCCAGCTCGCGGGGGTTGCCCTTGAGCTTCTTGGCGAGGGCGAGGATGCCGTTGGCCTGGAAGTCGGCCCGGTCGCTTCGGCGCAGCAGCGGGTCCGCGGTGCCGGCCTCCGGCAGGGCTGCCGTCAGGGCGTCCGCCAGCTGCTGCTGGAGCGTGGAAGCGAGGGAAGTGACCGATGCCATGGCCTGGCTGCCGTTTCCGTAGGGGTACAGGGGATCACCCGAGTATCCCACGCGGCGCAAAGCCGTTTTCGCGCTGTGGGTGGTACCTGGGAGAATGGGCGGTGCCCCCCGATGGGACCTACACGAGAGAAGGACGTGCCGACCGTGGCCGAGAGTCAGAGCAGCACCGAGACCGACTGGGTCTCCCGCTTCGCGGACGATGTCATCGCCGAATCGGAGCGTCGTGCGCCTGGCAAACCGGTCGTCGTCGCCTCCGGGCTCTCCCCGTCGGGCCCGATCCACCTCGGCAACCTCCGCGAGGTCATGACCCCGCACCTGGTCGCCGACGAGATCCGCCGCCGCGGGCACACCGTGCGGCACCTGATCTCCTGGGACGACTACGACCGCTATCGCAAGGTCCCCAACGGGGTCCCCGGCGTCGACGCGTCCTGGGCCGAGCACATCGGCAAGCCGCTGACCTCGGTGCCCGCCCCGGCCGGATCGGCGTACGCCAACTGGGCCGAGCACTTCAAGGCCGCGATGACGGGCGCACTGGACGAGCTGGGTGTCGAGTACGACGGAATCAGCCAGACGGAGCAGTACACCGCCGGTACGTACCGCGAGCAGATCCTGCACGCGATGAAGCACCGCGGTGACATCGACGCCGTCCTGGACCGCTACCGGACGAAGAAGGACGGCGCGGCCGGTGCCGGTGCCGGTCCCGGTGCTGCGGGCAAGGGCGGCAAGAAGCCCCAGCAGCAGCAGAAGAAGGTCGACGAGGCCGAGCTGGAGGCCGCCGAGGGCTCCGGCGCCGCCGACGAGGACGACGGCAGCGGCAGCTCGGCGGGCTACTTCCCGTACAAGCCCTACTGCGGCAACTGCGAGAAGGACCTCACCGTCGTCACCTCGTACGACGACGACAGCACCGAGCTGAACTACACCTGCTCGGCGTGCGGCTTCGCCGAAACGGTTCGGCTGAACGAGTTCAACCGCGGCAAGCTCGTCTGGAAGGTCGACTGGCCGATGCGCTGGGCGTACGAGGGCGTGATCTTCGAGCCCAGCGGCGTGGACCACTCCTCGCCCGGCTCGTCGTTCGTCGTCGGCGGCCAGATCGTGCGCGAGGTCTTCGACGGTGTCCAGCCGATCGGCCCGATGTACGCGTTCGTCGGCATCTCCGGCATGGCGAAGATGTCCTCCAGCAAGGGCGGTGTGCCCACCCCGGCCGACGCCCTGAAGATCATGGAGGCGCCGCTGCTGCGCTGGCTGTACGCCCGCCGCAAGCCCAACCAGTCCTTCAAGATCGCCTTCGACCAGGAGATCCAGCGGCTGTACGACGAGTGGGACTCGCTGGGCCGCAAGGTCGCCGACGGCTCGGTGCTGCCCGCCGACGCCGCCGCGTACGCCCGCGCGATCGGCACGGCCGCCGGTGAGCTGCCGAGCACCCCGCGCCCCCTGCCGTACCGGACCCTCGCCTCGGTCGCCGACATCACCGCCGGTGCCGAGGACCAGACGCTGCGCATTCTCGGCGAGCTGGACCCGGAGAACCCGCTGACCTCGCTGGACGAGGCCCGCCCGCGCCTCGACCGCGCCGAGAACTGGATCACCACCCAGGTCCCGGCCGAGGCCCGCACGATCGTGCGCGACGAGCCGGACAAGGAACTGCTCGGCTCGCTGGACGAGCAGGGCCGCGAGTCGCTGCGGCTGCTCCTGGAGGGGCTGGACTCGCACTGGTCGCTGGACGGGCTGACGACGCTCGTCTACGGGGTGCCGAAGATGCTGGCCGGTCTGGAGCCGGACGCCAAGCCGACGCCCGAGCTGAAGGCGGCCCAGCGGTCGTTCTTCGCCCTGCTGTACCGGCTGCTGGTCAGCCGGGACACCGGGCCGCGACTGCCCACGCTGCTGCTGGCCGTGGGCGCGGACCGGGTGCGCAGGCTGCTGGGCGCGTAGGCGTCGCGTTTTCCGTACGGAAGGGCCGTCACTCCGGAGACCGGGGTGACGGCCCTTCCGCCGTTGGCGCGTGAGGTGCGCGGCCGTTACGCGAGGTGCGCGGCTGCGGGACGGCCCTTACGCGATGTGCTCGGCTTCCATCTCGCTGTCGAAGCGCTTCTTGAACTCCGGCATCAGCCGGCGGAGCAGGGCCTCACTGTCCGGGTGGTGCACGTTGTGCCCGTCGGTGAGGTGTATGTCCAGGATCTCCAGGCTCGGGTAGCTCTGGTTCTGGTTGGTGTACGCCGCGTAGACCTCGTACGCGATGCCCACGAACTCGGCCTCGGCCTCGGCCAGCTGGGCGGACTGCGCCGCGTCGGCTTCCTGGCCCTGCGCCTGCTGCTGCCTCTGCTCCTGCTTGTGCAGGAGCGACGGCTGGGGCTGCTGTTGCTCCTGCTGGTCCTGCTCCTGCGGCTGCTGCTCTCCGGCCGTCGGCTGCGGTTCCGCGGCGCGGGGGTGGGGGACCGCGCCGATCGTGCCCACATTGCCGAGCGGGCGGGTCCGGCCACCGGGGCCCGACGGGATCATGACCGGGGTGGGCTCCAGGCCCTCGACGTACGTCGGGTTGTACGCGCTCTCGTGCGCGTTGTCCGGGACCTGCGGGGCCGCGAACCAGGGGCTGTCGTGGGAGCCGGGGCCCTGTTGCTGCGGGTACTGCTGCTGGACCTGCTGCTGGTGTTGCGGGTGCTGCTGGGGGTGCTGCTGCTGTTGCGGGTGCGGGGCGCCGAACTGCTGCTGCTCGTAGCCCTGCTCGTGCTCCTGCTGCGGCACGTACGGCAGCTCGCCCTGGGGCTGACCGCCTTCGACCGGCGGCAGCAGGGCGGGCTCGATACCCGCGGCGGCGAGTCCGGCGGGGGCGGTCTCGGCGAGCGGAACGCCGTACTTCGCCAGGCGCAGCGGCATCAGGGACTCGATCGGGGCCTTGCGGCGCCAGTTGCGGCCGAACCGGGCCTGGAGCCTGGCCTGGTAGATCAGCCGGTCCTGTTCGAGCTTGATGACCTGCTCGTAGCTGCGCAGCTCCCACAGCTTCATCCGGCGCCACAGCTTGAACGTGGGTACGGGGGAGAGCAGCCAGCGCGTGAGGCGCACGCCCTCCATGTGCTTGTCGGCCGTGATGTCCGCGATCCGGCCCACCGCGTGGCGGGCGGCCTCGACGGAGACGACGAACAGGATCGGGATCACGGCGTGCATCCCGGTGCCGAGCGGGTCGGGCCAGGCGGCCGCACCGTTGAACGCGATCGTCGCGGCCGTCAGCAGCCAGGCCGTCTGGCGCAGCAGCGGGAACGGTATACGCATCCACGTCAGCAGCAGGTCCAGCGCGAGCAGGACGCAGATGCCGGCGTCGATGCCGATCGGGAAGACCACGGAGAAGTCCCCGAAGCCCTTCTGCTCCGCGAGCTCGCGCACGGCGGCGTACGAGCCCGCGAACCCGATCGCGGCGATGAGTACCGCACCGGCGACGACGACCCCGATGAGTATCCGGTGCGTGCGTGTCAGCTGCATCGCGGCCACCCGCGATCCCCTCCCCGATGTCGTTCTCCGCCCGGATTTAGACCTCCGGCGCGGGCACAGCCTGGCACATGCGTGCGGGTCGCGTTGCGCGGGGGAGGGGCGAAGCCCGGTCCGCGGGGGCGGGCCGGGCTTCGGAAATGTGCCTCTGGGCAGGGCCGTTCGGTCGCCCGGCGGCTTTCTTGCCGGGCCGTCGGATCGGGCCCCGGGCCCCGGGTGACTAGTGCGTGGTCTTCGCGGACGCCTTGCGGGTCGTCTTCGGGTTGGCCTTGTCGCCGGAGCCGGACTTGCCGTCGTCCTTGGCATCGGTCTTGGCCTTGGGCTTCGTCGCGGGGCTGCCGGTGGTGGAGGGAGCCTCGGAGCCGTCGTCCCCGGCGACCGCGGCGACCGCTTCCTTGGCAGCCTTCTCGGCGCCCTTCAGGATGTCCGAGGCGGAGGGGGTCTTGGCGCCCGCGTAGCCCGCACCGTTGTAGGTGAGGGTGACGACGACGTTGCCCGTACGCGCCACGACGGTCGCGTACTTGAAGTCCTCGCTCGTCTTGGTCAGACCGTAGGTGACGGCGGTGGCCTGCTCGCCGATGCCGGTGACGGGGGCCGTCGCGAGCTTCTCGGCGTCCTCGGTCGCCTGGGCCTTGGTGATCTGCTTGGCGTAGTCGTCCGTGGCGCGCTTGGCGCCGCTGCCCAGGGCCTGGTCCGAGTCGAAGCGGGTGAAGCCGACGTCGAGCCAGCGGTACTGCGAGCCCTTGACGCCGTTGTCGTCCAGACCGTTCCAGGAGCAGCTGCCGCGCGCTGTGAGGTCGCTGGACTTGCCGGCCGTGCCGCCCTTCTTCTTGGCCTTGGGCACCAGGTCCTCGATCGTTTTCTTGGCGATCGAGGTGCACGGGTCGGGCAGGGCGTCGAACTTCGCCGGCTCGACGGTCGCCTTCGACTTCTTCGCGCTCGGGGATGCGGCCGAGGAGGAGCCCGAGTCCTTCTTGCCGTCGGAGTCCGACGAGCAGCCGGCGGCTACGAGCATCACCGGAACGGCGGCGCAGGCGAGTATGCGGGACAGTCGCGGGGCTGATCGGTGCATGGTTCCTTCACTCGGATGGCACGGAGATCTCGGTCGTGCGGGC
The DNA here is from genome assembly GCF_001905125.1 of Streptomyces sp. TSRI0281. Lineage (GTDB taxonomy): Bacteria > Actinomycetota > Actinomycetes > Streptomycetales > Streptomycetaceae > Streptomyces. Next base: position 33,933 of record NZ_LWLE01000034.1, read on the forward strand.
GGGCGGTCTCTCGGCGGGCGGCCGGTCGGTGGGGGTGTTGCCGAAGAGCCACGGTACGACGGACGGGGGCCGGATGCCGCCACGGTCGCGGACCCCGGCGGACCGGAATCCGCCCGCGCGGCGGCGGCCGTGACGGGTCTACTCGCTGAGCCCCTCGGCCAGCTTCCGGGCCAGTGCCTGGGCCTTCTCCTGGAGTTCCTTGCTGTCGGGCACCTCGGTGACGAGGGACGGCTGCTCGGTGTACTCGACCGTCACGATGACGTTCGATGTGCGGAATACCACGCTTACGGTGCGGTGCTGTGCGGTGGAACCTGCCTGAGTGAGCAGATCATCCAGAAACGCGGTGTCTCCGAGGTGGTCCAGGACGCGCGGCCGGAGGTCGTCGGTGTCGCTCCCGCCGCCGGACGAGGCGTCGGCGGCGGGAGCGGAGGGGGTGGTGGCGGTGCCGGACGGGGGGACCGATGCCTTGTCCTTCTTCGCCTCCTCCTCCTTGTCCTTCTTCTCGTCCTCGTGGGGCGCGGCGGCGGTCGGCAGGTCGGCCGCGTTCTCCCGCTGCGCGTACACGTCGCGGGCGCGGTCGTCGTCGCTGACGGCGGGGTCGTACGACACGACGCGCTCGAAGTCGATGACCAGGTTCCGGGACCCGTCCGGGGCCTGGGACTTCCAGGTGCAGCCGACCTTGCGATCGGTGTCATAGGTGACGGACGGGGCCCCCTGGAAGACCTTCTCCTGCTGGTCCTGCGGCAGTTCGGCGGTGCCGGGGAGCAGGTCCCTCAGTGTGCCGGGCGGCACGGCGCGGCAAGCCTCGGGCAGGGTGCGGTACTTGCCGGGGGGCGCGGCCGAGACCGTGGGGCTGCCCGGCTTGCTGCCGGCGTCCTCGGCGTCGCCGTCCGAGCCGGAACTGCAGCCGACGGCGAGCGCTGCGAGGAGCGCGACGCCGGGTACGTACGCCATGTGTCGCACGGTCCCAGGCTCCCTTCGGTACGAGAAAACAGGTTGCCGCTCGGAGGCGGCCGATGGACACAATGTGTATCGCACGCACCGCTGTGAATGCCGGTCGGCCGACTCATTTGCCGATCTTGGCACCGGTTTTGCGCTTTCCATCTTTTCGGGGGAATCGAGGGGTTATGTCGTACGTGGAGATACCGGGGGCGAAGGTTCCCATCCGGATGTGGGCCGACCCGGCTTCGGTCGAGGACGTCGCGATGCGGCAGCTGCAGAACGTGGCCACACTGCCCTGGATCAAGGGCCTCGCGGTGATGCCCGACGTCCACTTCGGCAAGGGCGCGACCGTCGGTTCGGTGATCGCGATGCACGGCGCGGTCTGCCCGGCGGCGGTGGGTGTGGACATCGGCTGCGGTATGTCCGCGGTGAAGACGTCCCTGACCGCCAACGATCTGCCGGGTGACCTCTCGCGGCTGCGCTCGAAGATCGAGCAGGCCATTCCGGTGGGCCGGGGGATGCATGGCGACATGGTGGACCCGAGCTCGCTGCACGGATTCGCGACGTCGGGGTGGGACGACTTCTGGGGGCGGTTTAATGGGGTCGCCGATGCGGTCAAATTCCGTCAGGAACGCGCCACAAAGCAGATGGGAACGCTCGGATCGGGCAACCACTTCATCGAATTCTGTCTCGACGAGACAGGTTCGGTCTGGCTGATGCTGCACTCTGGATCCCGGAACATCGGCAAGGAACTGGCCGACTTCCACATCGGCCAGGCGCAGCGGCTGCCGCACAACCAGGGCCTCGTCGACCGTGACCTGGCCGTCTTCATCGCGGACACCCCGCAGATGGCGGCGTACCGCAACGACCTCTTCTGGGCGCAGGAGTACGCGAAGTACAACCGCGCGATCATGATGAAGCTCTTCCAGGACGTCGTGCGCCGGGAGTTCAAGAAGGCGAAGGTCACCTTCGAGCCCGAGATCAGCTGCCACCACAACTACGTCAGTGCCGAACGCTACGACGGCCTCGACCTGTTGGTCACGCGCAAGGGCGCGATCCGCGCCGGAGCGGGTGAGTTCGGGATCATTCCGGGCTCCATGGGCACCGGCTCGTACATCGTGAAGGGCCTGGGGAACGAGAAGTCGTTCAACTCGGCGTCGCACGGTGCGGGGCGCCGGATGAGCCGTGGCGCGGCGAAGCGGCGCTTCTCCACGAAGGACCTGGAGGAGCAGACGCGGGGCGTGGAGTGCCGTAAGGACTCCGGTGTCGTGGACGAGATCCCGGCCGCGTACAAGCCGATCGAGCAGGTCATCGATCAGCAGCGGGACCTCGTCGAGGTCGTGGCGAAGCTCAAGCAGGTGGTGTGCGTCAAGGGCTGACGGGCCCTGTCGGTCCCGGTCATCGGGCCTCGGCCCGTGGCCCTCGGCGCCTGACCCCGCCCGTCGGGTCAGAGCGTTCGGTGGACCTTGGAGTTGGAGGCCTGGGCGCGGGGGCGGACCACCAGGAGGTCGATGTTGACGTGGCTGGGGCGGGTGATGGCCCAGGTGATCGTGTCGGCCACGTCGTCGGCGGTCAGGGGGGCGTCGACGCCCGCGTAGACCTTGGCCGCCTTCTCGGTGTCGCCGCGGAAGCGGGTGGTCGCGAACTCCTCGGTCCTGACCATGCCGGGGGCGACCTCGATGACGCGGACCGGGGTGCCGACGATCTCCAGGCGCAGGGTCTCGGCCAGGACGTGTTCGCCGTGCTTGGCCGCCACGTAGCCGCCGCCGCCCTCGTAGGTGGACAGGCCCGCGGTCGAGGTGAGGACCACGATGGTGCCGTCGCCGCTCGCGGTGAGGGCGGGGAGCAGGGCCTGGGTGACGTTCAGGGTGCCGATGACGTTCGTCTCGTACATCTGGCGCCAGTCCGCCGGGTCGCCGGACGCGATGGGGTCGGCGCCGAGCGCTCCGCCCGCGTTGTTGACGAGGACGGCGAGGCTGCCGAACGCGGTGGCGAACTCGTCCACGGCGGCGCGGTCGGTGACGTCCAGGGCGTACGCCGTCGCCTGGTGACCGGCTGCGGTGATCTCGGCCGCGAGCGCCTCGATGCGGTCCTCGCGGCGGGCGGTGAGCACGACGCGGTAGCCGGCGGCGGCCAGCTGCCGGGCGGTCGCGGCGCCGATGCCGCTGCTCGCGCCGGTGATGACGGCGATGGGGGTGGCGGCCATGGCGATCTCCTCGGACAGCTGATCGGTACGGGCCAAGGATAGGCAGGCCGGCGGGAACGGGTTCCGGCGGCCGTGCGGACGCCGGAGCGGGGCCGTCCGCGGCGGGTTCAGCGCCCGCGCGGGGCGTACATGATCAGGGCCATGCCCGCCAGGCAGACCAGCGCGCCGATGACGTCCCAGCGGTCGGGGCGGTAGCCGTCGGCGACCATGCCCCAGGCGATCGAACCGGCGACGAAGACCCCGCCGTACGCGGCGAGGATGCGGCCGAACTCGCCGTCCGGCTGGAGCGTGGCCACGAAACCGTACGCGCCCAGGGCGATGACCCCGGCGCCGATCCAGATCCAGCCCCGGTGCTCCCGTACTCCCTGCCAGACGAGCCAGGCGCCACCGATCTCGAAGAGGGCGGCGACGACGAACAGGGCGGCGGAGCGGGCGAAGAGCATGACGGCAGAATTTCATGCGGTGGTGAGTGGGGGGCGGTGCGGGCCGTGGGGGACCGCGCGAGCGGTGGGGGCGGTGCGAGCCGTGGTGACGGTGCGAGCCGTGCCCCGGCGCGCGGTGGGCTGTGCGGGTTGCTGCGGGCGCGTCGGGCCGGTCATTAAATAGGGATGATTCGCGGCGATCGGTATGTTCCGGGCATGGTAGTGACGCGTAGAGCTCTCCTGGTGCTGTCCGCAGCCGCGGCGATGATGGCGACGGCCGTGATCCCGGCGGCGGGGACGGGCGGTTCGGCCACGGCCACCCCGGTGGCCCCGCGCGTGGAGGCGGGGCTGCGGGCGGACGTCTCCCACCACGGTCACGTCTCGCTGTGGGGCGACCGGCTCGGGGTCTGGCTCCGGAGCGAGAACCGGGGTCCGGCGGATCTGGGGGATGCGACGGTACGGCTGCGCTTCTCCGAGCCGTTCTCCGCCCCGCGGGGGCTGCCGCCGGGCTGTCTGCGGGGCGGCAGCCGGGCGCTGCTGTGCGGGACGGGGGCGCTGGCCGCGGACGGCCAGGAGCGGCGGACCGCTTTCGATCTGCGGCTCGCGGGCCGGCCCGCCGAGGTGGTCGTGCGCATCGACACGGTGTGGAACGGGGGCGCGGTGGACCGCAATCCGCAGAACAACGTGCATGAGGTGCTGGCACCGTCCACCGGGGACGCGTACGTCTTCTGAGCCGGTGGCCGCAGGGTGCTCCTACGCCGCCGTTCCGCCGAACTCGCCTACCGCGTCCGCGACGATCGACTCCAGGTGGCCGTGGTGGGCGCCGCGCCAGTACACGCGTGCGCACTGCGTGCACTGGGCGAACACGTCGTACGCCTGCTGCGTGCCGTGCTCCAGCCGGGTGCTGACGGAGTCCTTGTCGGCCTCGGCCAGCGTCCCGTTGCACGCGGTGCACCGCGTCCAGGGGGCAAGGACCGGCGCGAACCTGCTCAGTACGTCGCGGAGTTGTTCCTGGGGCCGGTCGCTGTAGACGTAGGCCCCGGCCCAGATCTCCCGCCGCCGCAGCAGCCCGCGGTCCCGGGAGAGGAGGACCCGCTGTTCCCGCGCCGACAGCGTGGCCAGCGCCGCGTCGCCGATGTCCTCGTTCTCGTACGCGGTATCGATGCCCAGGAGCCGCAACCGTCGTGCGAGCGTGCCGAGATGGACGTCGAGGAGGAAGCGGAGAGGGGCGCCCGACACCTGCTGGGGGCGTTCCACGGCGCGTACCTCGATCAGTTCGCCCGCTGCCGGAACGTGCGAGGGGGATACGGGCCGGCCGTCGACGAGCAGGTGGCCGGCCTCGGTGAGCGGGATGCCGAGCGACTCCACGACATGGCCGAGCGTCGAGGCGCCGTCCGTGGTGACGGCCGTCCGGCCCTGGCGGCGTTCATGGGCGACGAAGAGCCTTAGTTCCGGTGCGACTTCGAGGGCGATCTCGGGTCCGTTCACGTCGCCAGGATGCCACTGGGGGGACGTGGGCGGCCAGGGATTTGCCGGGAGGGTGCGGGGCGCGTAGTCGGTCGGGGAGGCGGACGGTGGTGCGGGGGGCCGGTCGTTCCCGGGAAGGCCCGGCGGGGGGTTCGCCGCCCTTGTCCGCGCCTGCCCGGGACCGTGCCTCCTTCAGGTCGATCTCCTCTGCCTCGGCGTGTCGGCGCGTCGGACAGGTCAGCTGAAGATCATTCTTCGGCCAATGAATGGCCGAATATGACTGCATGTATGTGCATGGGGGCGTGTGGGTGTGCGTGTGGCATTCGGTGTACGGCGGTCGGAGGGGCCGGTGCGCGGCGGTCCGGCCACTTGGTGAATACACCGTGTTCCCACGGCGGGTGCGGGGGAGAGTGGATCCACCGTACGAGCCAGTGACCGACCCAGGACGAGGGGACTGCCGCATGCATGGGGCGCCGGGTGAAGGAACCGCATTGGCCACCCCGCCGGAGCTGGCGGCCGAGCCGCTGGTCCGCGCGGTCACCGAGGTGGCGGTCGGTGTGCTGCGGCCCCTCGCCGAGCGGACCGCCCAGGAGGGCGTCACCCGCTCACATCTGGACGCGCTGGCCCGCTGCGGCGCCCACGGTCTCGTCAGCTACCGGCCCGCCCCCGACAGCGGTACGTCGCGGAGCCGGGTGACCCGCGAGGTGCACGAGATCCTGTCCGCCGTCGATCCCTCCACCTGGTTCGTCTTCACCCAGCACTACGCCCTGGTGAAGGCGCTGGAGAAGACCGCCAACACCGGGCTGAGAGACCGGTGGCTGCCGTCGCTGCTCACGGGCGGGACGCTGGCCACGGCCGGGTTCGCCTACCTGCGGCACCCGCGTCCCCCGGTGACCGCGGAGGAGACCGACGACGGGTGGCGGCTGCGGGGGCGGGTGCCGTGGATGACCGGCTGGGGCATCGCGGACGTGGCGATCATCGGGGCCGTCACCCCGGACGACCGGGCCCTGTTCGTACGGACCGGCTGCGCGCCCGGCAGCGGGCTCGTCCCGGTGGGGTCGCAGGCGCTCTGGGCGATGGAGGGGACCCACACCGCTTCGGTGGAACTACGGGATGTCGTCGTGCCGCCCGAGGACGTGATCTCCCTCGCGCCCCGGTCGGACTGGGCCCGCGACTACGACCTGGAGAACGCGAACTGTCACCCCGCCGTCCTCGGCCATGTCCGCGCCGCCGTCGACCTGTTGCTCGCGTCGGCGCCCCGCGCGGGCGCCCCGTTCGAGACCCTGGCCCACCGGGTGGCCGAGGAAGCGGTCCGGCTGCGCGCCGAGTCGTACGCACTGCGCGACGACCTGGCGCCCGAGGAGGAGGTCGCGGCCCGGATCGAGAACCGGGCCGCGATCCTGGACCTCGGGGTCCGGGCGGCCACCGCCTGTGTCGCGGCGGCGGGCGGCAGGGCCGTCCAGTTCGGCAACACGGCGGGGCGGCTGGCCAGGGAGGCGCAGTTCCATCTGATCCAGGCGCAGACTCCGCAACTGCGGGAGGCCACCGCCCGGCGCGCGCTTCAGGGCTTCTGAGGGGTCACGCCGGGTCCGCCCGAGCCACCGGGACCACCGGCGCCCTGCCCGGCCGCCGCGGTGCGGCGGAATTCGGCGTTTATGCGTTGGGCTTCCTCAAGTTGGTCCTCAAGGATGACGATGCGGCAGGCGGCCTCGACCGGGGTGCCCTGGTCGACGAGCTCACGTGCGCGGGCGGCGATCCGCAACTGGTAGCGCGAGTAGCGCCGGTGGCCGCCTTCGGAACGGAGCGGGGTAATCAGGCGGGCCTCTCCGATGGCACGGAGGAAGCCGGCCGTGGTGCCCAGCATCTCCGCCGCCCGGCCCATCGTGTAGGCGGGGTAGTCGTCATCGTCCAGTCGGCCGCCGAGCGGATTATCCGCTGTCATCTGCACCTCTTCTTGGGAACGCGTCGAGGGGCCCTGGTGCCGTACAGCACCAGGGCCCCGAAGGAAATTCAACACCATCTGCCGACGCTAGTGCCGCGCCGACCTTCTGTTTCCGCGGTTCGCCCTGGAGAAGGGCGGGAGCGCGGGGATCGCGATTGCGGTGACCGGGGACCAACCTTCCGTTCCGGGGTCTTGCGGTACCCGGGCTGCGTGCTTCTCACCCGGGCGATCCTGATGGCGCCTGCTTCCTCCGTTCTTCCCTCTGGTCTTCCTTCTGGGTCAACGTTCTGCCGAACCGGTGGTGCCGGCGGCGCCCCCTGGAACTGCGAGCACCTTGCCCGGCAGACCGTCCCGCCGCCCGCTTGCGTGGCCGGGCGGAGGACCCGAGTGCCGAACTCCTCGGCGCGGGCGCCCCGAGGTGCCTCTGCCGAGATACCGCGCACCACCGACTGCCCGGCAGTTCGTGTCTGCCGGACCCTTCGTGTTCTTGGCTACGAGAGAAACCATAGCCGCGCTCAGGGGTAATGTCTATCTTCGCAAGCGTAGATTTTGGCGGGCTGGAGACGCAGATAGTTTGACCCCAGTGATGGGGCGTCCTTCCCGCGTCCGCTCGTCGCACACCTGCGCCGCGCGACCGGCGGCGATCCGCCGGCGATCCGGCAGGGCGGGGCGGTCGGGCGGGGGTGGCGGCGATCCGGCAGGGCAGGGTGGGGCGGTCGGGCGGGGTGGCGGCAGTTCTGCGGGGCGGGGCGTTCCGTCGGCGGCCGTGCCGGGCGGGCGCCGTCTCCCGGCACGGCGGACCCCCGAATAGACTCCGCTCTCATGTCGAAGCCTGACGAACTGCTCGTTGACGTCGCCACGATGGTGGAGTCCGGACAAAGCAATCAGATGTCCCTGACCGTGGTTGTCGGCGGCACGGTCATCACCGGCCGCCTGGCCCCCGAAGCGGTGTGGAGGCGGCGTGTCGCGGAGGTACTGACGGATTCGGCCCAGCTGGGCGAGTTCTCCGGCACCTTCACCGCGTCGACCCCCGCCATGTCGGCCTCTGCCGCCCCCGCCACGTCGGCGTCGGCCGCGTCCTCCACGTCGGCCTGTGGCTCCGTGCGGAGGGACGGACCGCCCACGCACCTTCACTTCCACGTCGCCCGGATCCTGCAGGGCACGGTGGGCATCCCGGAGACGGGCGGGATGTACCGCGTCTCGATCGAGGACGTCGGTGCCTGGACCGTGGGCGACTTCAGCTACCACTGATCCATGTGATCCGGTGATCCACCGGCACGGAGACAGCCGATGAAAGCGATGAGGGCCCGGCCGACACCTGTCGGCCGGGCCCTCATCGCGTGGGCGGATCAGTGCCGGTTCGGGGCTGGACCGGGCTTCGGGTCAGGGCCAGACCAGGCAGTACGCCTGGTGCCCCGCGTCGTGCAGCCGGTGGGAGAAGTCCTGCCACTCGTGGAGCAGCTGGTAGACGTTGAACGCGTCGCGCGGTCCGCCGCGGTCGGGCACCGTGGACCAGATGAAGGCCGCCGCGCCGACCGATTCCTCACCGACGCCGCGCAGCGGGTCGACGACCGTCATGGGGAGCTTGACCACCGCGTAGTCGGGGTGCAGCACGACCAGTTCGAGCGGGGGGACCTTGTACAGGGGTATGCCCTGGATGCCGGTGAGGACCATGGCCGCCACCGTCTCCGGCTTGATCTTGCTGAACATGCCGCCCATGCCCAGCTCGTCGCCGCCCAGCTCCTCCGGGCGCATCGAAATGGGCACGCGTGCGGCGGTGGCCCCGTCGGGGGCACCGAAATACTTGTAGGTCACCCCCACCCGGCCACTGCTCCTGCTCCCCGGGCCTGCGGCGTTCCCCGCCTGCCTGCCCTGTGCGCGCTCAGCCTCGCGCCGGTGCCGCCCTCGTCGGGCAGGCTCGGGCCCCAGGTCGTCGGTCCCTTCGCCCACTCCGCCACCGCGATGCATATCTCATCCACCCGACTACTTCTTAGGAGACACAGCCCCCGCCGCGCAACCCGATCATCGTGTCAGTGACCTCCCCCACGGGCGTGCGGTGAAACACCTGTCCGCAAGACCGTCCGTGCCTCTGACACCATGGCATGTGTGAGCTTTCCCTATGACGCCTCAGTTTCGCAGACGTGAGAGGGTCGACGCCCTTTCGTGATACGGGGAGAGCGCGCTCCCTGCTCACCGGCGGCCGAGATTTCCGGCCCGGCCCTCCGACACCCGAATCGCAGATCAGGACCAAAGTGTCGTATTCATACGAAGCCCCAGTTTCGCAGTCGCTTTTCGACCGCGCGTCCGTCGTGACGCCCGGCGGCGTGAACTCTCCCGTGCGTGCCTTCCGGGCCGTGGGCGGTACGCCCCGGTTCATGGTGTCCGGCACCGGTCCGTACCTCACCGATGCCGACGGCCGCGAGTACGTCGACCTCGTGTGCTCGTGGGGGCCGATGATCCTCGGCCACTCCCACCCCGAGGTCATCGCCGCCGTCCAGGACGCGGTCGGGCGGGGTACCTCGTTCGGTACGCCCGGCGAGGGCGAGGTCGCGCTGGCCGAGGAGATCGTCTCCCGTATCGAGCCCGTCGAGCAGGTGCGCCTGGTCTCGTCCGGCACCGAGGCGACCATGTCCGCGATCCGGCTGGCCCGCGGTTTCACCGGCCGGGCCAAGGTCGTGAAGTTCGCCGGGTGCTACCACGGGCACGTCGACGCGCTGCTGGCCGCCGCAGGGTCCGGAGTCGCCACCTTCGGGCTGCCCGACACCCCCGGTGTCACGGGAGCCCAGGCCGGCGACACGATCGTGCTGCCGTACAACGACCTGGACGCCGTGCGGGCCGCGTTCGCCGCGCGGCCCGGCGAGATCGCCTGTGTGATCACCGAGGCGTCGCCCGGCAACATGGGCGTCGTCCCGCCGCTGGACGGCTTCAACGCCGGGCTCAAGGAGATCTGCGCGGCCAACGGGGCGCTCTACATCTCCGACGAGGTCATGACCGGATTCCGTACTTCGAAGGCCGGCTGGTACGGCGTCGACGGCGTCCGGCCCGACCTGATGACGTTCGGCAAGGTCATGGGCGGCGGCTTCCCCGCCGCGGCCTTCGGCGGGCGCGCCGACGTGATGGCGCACCTCGCCCCGGCCGGGCCCGTCTACCAGGCGGGCACCCTCTCCGGGAACCCCGTCGCCACCGCCGCCGGGCTCGCTCAGCTGCGCCTGCTGGACGACGCGGCGTACACGAAGATCGACGCGGTCTCCGCGGAGCTGCGGGGGCTGGTGAGCGAGGCGTTCACCAAGGAGGGCGTCGCGCACACGGTGTCGGCGGCCAGCAACATGTTCTCCGTGTTCTTCACCGACGAGCCCGTCCTCAACTACGAGGACGCGAAGAAGCAGGAAGCCTTCCGCTTCACCGCCTTCTTCCACTCGATGCTGGCCCAGGGCGTGTATCTGCCGCCGTCCGCCTTCGAGTCCTGGTTCGTCTCCACCGCCCACGACACGCAGGCCGTCGAGCGGATCGCCGCCGCCCTGCCCGCCGCGGCCCGTGCCGCATCGGAGGCCACCGCATGAGCGAGAACGGAAACCGCGAGGGCGCCGACCGCGAGGGCGCCGACCGCGCGCAGGACATCACCGTCGTCCACCTCATGCGCCACGGCGAGGTGCACAACCCGGAGGGCGTCCTCTACGGGCGGCGCCCCGGCTATCACCTCTCCGAGCTCGGCCGGAAGATGGCCGACCGGGTCGCCGAGCACCTGGAGAAGCGCGACATCACCCATGTCGTCGCCTCCCCGCTGGAGCGGGCCCAGGAGACGGCGACCCCGGTCGCCACGTCGCACGGTCTGGAACTGGCCACCGACGAACGCCTCATCGAGGCCGCCAACGTCTTCGAGGGCAAGACCTTCGGGGTCGGCGACGGGGCGCTGCGCAAGCCGGACAACTGGAAGCACCTGACGAATCCGTTCCGGCCGTCGTGGGGCGAGCCGTACATCGAGCAGGTCGTACGGATGATGGGCGCGCTGGACGCGGCACGCGACGCCGCGCGGGGGCACGAGGCGGTCTGCGTCAGCCATCAGCTGCCGATCTGGATCGTGCGGTCCTTCGTCGAGCGGCGGCGGCTGTGGCACGACCCGCGCAAGCGGCAGTGCACGCTGGCCTCGCTGACGAGCTTCACGTATCGGGGCGACAAGATCGTTTCGGTGGGGTACTCGGAGCCGGCGCGGGATCTGGTGCCGACGCATCTCCTGGCGGGGGCGAAGCCGGTGAAGGGGAAGTCGAAGGCGTTCGGGGCGTAGGCGGGGGTAGGGGGCTGCCCGGGTGCGTCCGGGGGCGCTTTGTCCTCAATCGCCGGACGGGCTTGATTTTGCCTGTGTGGGTGCGGCCGTGCGCCGGGTTGTCCTCGATCGCCGGACGGGCTTGGTGTGCGGACGGGCCTGATGTGTCTGTGCGGGTGCGGTCGCGTGCCGGGCTGTCCTCAATCGCCGGACGGGCTTGAGTGTGCCGGGTGGGCCTGATGCGCCTGTGCGGGTGCGGCCGTGCGTCGGGTTGTCCTCAATCGCCGGACGGGCTTGGTGTGCGGACGGGCTTGAGTGGTGCGGTGCACGGGTCCGGTGTGGCGGTGGGGGTGATGTGGGCTGGTCTCTTGATGTGCAGGATTCGTAAGGGTCTAGTCGCGTAACGAAAAATATGTTAATCGGGGGAACCCCCGTGTTGCTTCACCCATCTAAGCCTCTGCCAGTTTGTATGGACTTGAGGTAAAACGACCGCAGATGGGGACGGCATGCGCGAGATCAACCGAAGGGGACTGCTCGGAGCCGGACTGGGGGCCGCAGCCGCGATCGGAGTCGCGGGCTGTGGTTCCTTCGGCTCCGGGAGCGAGAGCCGGTCGGGCACCGGCAAGGGCGACCAGGGCACGGACGGGAACGGCCGCGGCAGCGGTGCCGGGAAGAAGGACGTCCGGCTGATCGGTGACGGTTCCACCGCCGATACCGGAAAGCAGCCGAATCAGCCCTCCGCCCCGGTTCGGCTCGAACCCGGTCAGACGCCTCCGCAGTTCGTGATCTTTTCCTGGGACGGCGCGGGCGAGGTCGGCAACGGGCTCTTCCCGCGCTTTCTCGAACTCGCCAAGGAACACGACGCGGCGATGACCTTCTTCCTCTCCGGGCTGTACCTCCTGCCCGAGTCGAAGAAGTCGCTGTACCGGCCGCCGAACAACCCCCGCGGCGCCTCCGACATCGGTTATCTCACCGACGGTCACGTCAAGGAGACGCTGAAGTACGTCCGCCAGGCATGGACCGACGGCCATGAGATCGGCACCCACTTCAACGGGCATTTCTGCGGCGGTTCCGGTTCCGTCGGCAACTGGACCCCCGCGCAATGGCACAGCGAGATCAATCAGGCGGTCTCGTTCGTCACCGAATGGCGGACCAACACCGGCTGGAACGACCTCGATCCGCTGCCTTTCGACTACCGCAAGGAACTCATCGGCGGCCGTACCCCCTGTCTGCTCGGCCAGGACAATCTGCTGCCGACGGCGAAGAAGCTGGGGTGGCGCTACGACGCGAGTTCGCCCGGCGGCCGTCAGATGTGGCCCGAGAAGCGCCAGGGTGTGTGGGATCTCCCGCTCCAGGGGATGCCGTTCCCCGGGCACTCCTTCGAGGTCCTCTCGATGGACTACAACATCCTCGCCAATCAGTCGAAGAACTCGACCAAGGGAATGCCCTCGCGCTATCCGGGGTGGCGCACCCAGGCCGCCGGTGCGTATCTCGCCGGTTTCCAGCGTGCGTACGAGAGCAATCGCGCACCCTTCTTCATCGGCAACCACTTCGAGGAGTGGAACGGCGGTATCTATATGGATGCCGTGGAAGAAGTGATCAAGAAGGTCGCCGGTAAGCCGGATGTGCGCCTCGTCTCCTTCCGGCAGTTCGTCGACTGGCTCGACGCGCAAGATCCGGCGGTGCTCGCGAAGCTCCGTTCGCTGGAGGTCGGTCAGTCGCCCGCAGGCGGCTGGAACACCTTCTTTAAACAGGCTTGACAAGGGGCTTTACGGGCACCGAGGGGGGTGCGGGAGATCGTGGAAACTGCCATGCGAAACTTTTCACATGAGCTCTGGCCGCGCATCCCGACGCCGCTTCACCCTGCTCGCCGCCACGGCCGTGGCCGGTGCCCTGACCCTGTCCGCGTGCGGGGACGGCAACAAGGCCGGTGGTGGCGGAAGCACGAACTTCGTCACCGGCAGCGGGGGCATCTCCACCGTCGCCAAGGGTGACCGGACCCCCGCGCCGAAGCTCGACGGAACGAGCCTGGACGGCAAGCCGCTCGACCTCGCCGACTACAAGGGCAAGGTCATCGTCCTGAACGCCTGGGGCTCCTGGTGCGGCCCCTGCCGCCTTGAGGCCAAGCACTTCGTGAAGGTGCAGGAGGAGACCGCGGACCAGGGCGTCCAGTTCATCGGGATCAATGTCCGGGACCCCCAGAAGGACCTGGCGGTGAACTTCGAGAAGGACTTCGGCGTCACGTACCCGAGCTTCCACGACCCGACCGGGAAGCTCATCCTCCGCTTCCCCAAGGGCACCCTGAACCTCCAGGCCATCCCCTCGACGGTCGTCATCGACCGCGACGGCAAGATCGCCGCCCGCACGCTCCAGGCCCTGAACGCGGAGAAGCTGCGCAAGATGATCGACCCGCTGATCGCGGAGAAGTGATCCGGTGATCACGCTCGCCGCGTCCAGCGGAACCGTCGAGGGCGGGGCACTGCTGGTGGCACTGCCGCTCGCCCTCCTCGCCGGGCTGGTCTCGTTCTTCTCGCCCTGTGTCCTGCCCCTGGTCCCCGGCTATCTGAGTTACGTCACCGGGGTCAGCGGCACCGACCTGGCCGAGGCCCGGCGCGGCCGGGTCGTCGCGGGCGCCTCGCTCTTCGTGCTCGGCTTCACCGCGGTCTTCGCCTCCAGCGGGGCGCTCTTCGGCTACTTCGGCCAGGAGCTCCAGGAACACTCCGGCGTGTTCAACAAGATCCTCGGCGCCCTGATGATCCTCATGGGGATCTTCTTCATGGGGCTGCTGCCCGGAGTGACGCAGCGCGAGTTCCGCTTCCACAAGCGGCCGGTGGCCGGACTGGCCGGAGCACCGCTGCTGGGCGCTCTGTTCGGGATCGGCTGGACACCCTGCATCGGCCCGACGCTCGCCTCCGTACTGACCCTCTCGTTCGACCAGGGCACCGCCGGACGCGGGGCGATACTCACCGTCGCGTACTGTCTCGGACTTGGCGTCCCGTTTGTCCTGGCGGCCGTCGCCTTCCGTAAGGCACTCGGCGCGTTCGGCTGGATCAAGCGCCACTACGCATGGGTCATGCGGATCGGCGGCGGCATGATGATCGTGACCGGAATCCTTCTGCTGACGGGCGTCTGGGCGACGCTCATGCAGGAGATGCAGGTCTGGTCCAACGGCTTCACTGTGGGGATCTGAGTTCATGAGCAAGACGAACACCACGGACGAGCGCGAGCAGGAGCGTGAGCTCGGCGCCGCCGGGGAACAGCTCTCCACCGCGCCGCGCGAGGAGCGCCCCGAGCGCGAGTCCGGCGGGACCGTGCCCGCCATGGGCGTCATCGGCTGGGCCCGCTGGTTCTGGCGCCAGCTCACCTCGATGCGGGTCGCGCTGATCCTGCTGTTCCTGCTGTCGCTCGGCGCCATCCCCGGCTCGCTGATCCCGCAGAACAGCGTGGACGAACTGAAGGTGCAGACCTTCAAGGAAGCCCACACCACTGTCACGCCGATCTACGAGAAGCTCCAGTTCTTCGACGTCTACAGCTCGGTGTGGTTCTCCGCGATCTACATCCTGCTGTTCATCTCGCTGATCGGCTGCATCGTGCCGCGCACCGGCCAGTTCATCGGCCAGCTGCGCAGCCGTCCGCCGGGCGCGCCGAAGCGGCTGACCCGGCTGCCCGCGTACACGACGTGGCGCACCGAGGCCGACCCCGAGCAGGTCCGCGAGGCGGCCCTCGCCACCCTGCGCGGACGGCGCTTCCGCTCGCACGCGGTGGGTGACGCGGTCGCCGCCGAGAAGGGCTATCTGCGCGAGGCCGGGAACCTGATGTTCCATGTGTCGCTCATCGTGATGCTGGTGGCCTTCGGCGCGGGTCAGCTCTTCAAGTTCGAGGGCGGCAAGCTGGTCGTCGAGGGTGACGGTTTCTCCAACACGCCCACCCAGTACGACGACGTCAAGCCGGGTTCGCTCTACGACCTCGACTCGCTCGTCCCGTTCAGCTTCACGCTCGACAACTTCGTCGGTACGTACGCGAAGAGCGGCCCGCAGCGCGGGACGCCCCGGACGTACGAGGCCCGTGTGACGTACTCCGAGGGTGCGTACGGCAAGCCGAAGAAGTCCGTCATCAAGGTCAACGAACCGCTGGTCGTCGACCACACCAAGGTCTATCTCAACGCGCACGGCTACGCCCCGGTCATCACCGTCAGGGACGGCAGGGGCAAGGTCGTCTCGCGGGGTGCCGTGCCGCTGCTGCCGATCGACAACAACGTCACCTCGACCGGCGCGATCAAGGTGATGGACGGCTACCGCGACAAGAACGGCAAGAAGACCCAGCTGGGATTCCAGGCATTCTTCGTCCCGACGTTCGCGGGCGACGGCATGGGCACGATGTTCTCCCAGTTCCCCGCCGCCGACTACCCGGTGCTGGCCCTGAACGGTTACCACGGGTCCCTCGGCGTCGACTCCGGGCTGCCGCAGAACGTGTACCAGCTCGACAAGAAGAACATGAAGGAGTTCAAGAACGCCGAGGGCAAGCAGCTCAAGGAGCGGCTGCGCCCCGGCGAGTCGATGAAGTTGCCCGACGGCGGCGGCTCGATCACCTTCGAGAGCGTCGAGGAGTGGGCGAGCTTCCAGATCTCGCGGCAGCCGGGCACCGGCTGGGCGCTCACCGGGGCCATCGCCGCCATCGCCGGACTCGCCGGTTCGCTGTTCATCCAGCGCCGCCGGGTGTGGGTGCGGGCGGTACGCGGAGCGGACGGTGTCACGGTCGTGGAGATGGCGGGTCTGGGCCGCAGCGAGTCCGCGAAGCTTCCCGAGGAGCTGGCCGACCTCGTGGCCGACCTCAACGCGGTGGCGCCCGTCGCGCCCGCCGCCCCGGCGCCCGACACTCCGGCGACCGACGCCCCCGACGCGTCCGACGACTCCGACGTGTCCGCTGTCGCGACCGGCGATCCGGCCGCGACCCATGACCCCGCTGTCGCGAGTGGCCCCGGGGCCGATCCCGTACAACCTGCCGAAAAGCCTGCCGAAGGGGCTGAGAAGTGAATCTCGCCGCCGCAACCAACGAGAATCTGGCGCACACCAGCAATGTGCTGATCTATTCGTCGATGGCCGTCTACACCCTGGCCTTCTTCGCACACATCGCGGAGTGGGTCTTCGGCAGCCGCAGCAAGGTCGGCCGTACCGCCGCCGCGCTGGCCGGGACCGGCGCCGAGAAGGCCGACTCCACGGTGAAGGTGCAGGTCGCCGGGAAGAACGGCGCCACCGCCGTGCTGGAACGCCCCGCGATCGTCACCCGTTCCGCGGCCGGGACCCGGGACGTCCCCGACGGCCCCGGCGCGGCCGGCGGCACGTTCAAGGGCGACATGTGGGGGCGGATCGCGATCTCCCTCACCGTCCTCGGCTTCCTGGTCGAGGCGGGCGGTGTCATCGCCCGCGCGCTGTCGGTGGAGCGGGCCCCCTGGGCCAACATGTACGAGTTCTCCATCACCTTCTCCACGGTGGTGGTCGGCGCGTACCTGGTGTTCCTCCTGCTGAAGAAGAACGTCCGCTGGATCGGTCTGCCGCTGGTCACCACGGTTCTGCTGGACCTGGGCATCGCGACCACCACGCTCTACACCGACAGCGACCAGCTGGTGCCCGCGCTGCACTCGTACTGGCTGTGGATCCATGTCTCCACCGCCATCATCTGCGGCGCCGTCTTCTACCTGGGCGCGGTCGGCACGGTGCTCTACCTGTTCCGTGACGGCTACGAGAACCGGCTCGCGAGCGGCGGTACGCCGGGGAAGTTCGCCACCTCGGTCATGGAGCGGCTGCCCTCCGCGTCGTCCCTGGACAAGTTCGCGTACCGGATCAACGCCGCCGTCTTCCCGCTGTGGACGTTCACGATCATCGCGGGCGCGATCTGGGCGGGCGACGCGTGGGGCCGCTACTGGGGCTGGGACCCCAAGGAGGTCTGGTCCTTCATCACCTGGGTCGCGTACGCCTGCTATCTGCACGCCCGCGCCACCGCCGGGTGGAAGGGCCGCAAGGCCGCCTACCTGGCGCTCGTCGCGTTCGGCTGCTGGCTGTTCAACTACTACGGCGTGAACATCTTCGTCACCGGCAAGCACTCCTACGCCGGAGTCTGAGACACAGCGGTACCCGAAACGGCTGCCCGCCCCCTGTGCACGGGGGCGGGCAGCCGTCTTTCGCGAGGGGGGCGGCGCGGACAGCCGTTCCTCGCCGGCCCTCTGGCGCGGTCAGCTCGCGCCGATGTCCTCGTTCCAGAGGTCCGGGCGCTCGCGGACGAAGTCCCGCATGAGCGCGGTGCATTCCGCGTCGTCGAGCAGCACGATCCCGACGCCGTGCCGGGCCAGCCAGTCGTGGCCGCCGCGGAAGGTCTCCGCCTCCCCGATCACGACCCGGGAGATCCCGAACTGCCGGACCAGGCCGCTGCAGTACCAGCAGGGCGAGAGGGTGGTCACCATCGTCGTACCCCGGTACGAGCGCTGCCGCCCGGCCGCACGGAACGCCGCCGTCTCCGCGTGCGCGGACGGATCGCCGTCCTGTACACGGCGGTTGCGGCCACGGCCCAGGAGGGTGCCGTCGGCCCCGAACAGGGCGGCGCCGATCGGTACGCCGCCCTCCGCCAGGCCGGCACGGGCCTCGGCGAGGGCGACCTTCAGCCAGGGCGCGTAGGGGCCGTTCACGCGGAAAGGGGGGTGTCCAGGACCGCCTTGCGGTGGCTGAACGTCTCCAGGGAGTACCGGCCGTGGTACCGGCCCATGCCGCTCTCGCCGACCCCGCCGAACGGCAGGTCGGAGACGGTCAGATGGGCCAGCGGCAGTCCGAGGCCGACGCCGCCCGAGGAGGTCTCGGCCAGCAGCCGGTCCCGTACGGCGGGTGATCCGGTGAAGGCGTACAGGGCGAGCGGCTTGTCCCGGTCGTTGATGAAGGCGATCGCCCCGTCGAGGCCGTCGACCGTCACGAGGGGCAGGATCGGCCCGAAGATCTCCTCGCGCATCACGGGCGCGTCCGGCGCGACGTCCGCGAGGACGGTCGGGGCGATGTACTTGGTGTCCCGGTCGTGGGCCCCGCCCGTCACCGTCCGCCCGGACCCCAGGAGCGCGGCCAGCCGGTCGAAGTGGCGTTCGTTCACGATCCGCCCGTACTCCGGGTGCGCCGAGGCGTCCGGCCCGTACAGCTCCTCGACGGCGGTGGCGAGCGCGTCCGCGAGGGCGGGGGCGGTCTCCGGGCCGGTCAGGACGTAGTCGGGGGCGACGCAGGTCTGGCCCGCGTTGAGGAACTTGCCCGCGGCGAGGCGGGCGGCGACCGTGTCCAGGTCCGTGTCCCCGTCCACGTACACCGGTGACTTGCCGCCCAGTTCCAGGGTGACCGGGGTGAGGTGCCTGGCGGCGGCGGCCATCACGATGCGGCCGACCGTGCCGTTGCCGGTGTAGAAGATGTGGTCGAAGCGCTGCTCCAGCAGTGCGGTGGTCTCCGGCACCGCGCCCTCGACGACGGCGACCTCGTCCGGGTCCAGGAAGCGCGGCAGCAGCCGGGCGACGGCGGCGGAGGTCGCGGGCGCCAGTTCGCTGGGCTTGGCCACCACACAGTTCCCGGCCGCCAGCGCGCCGACGACCGGCGCGAGCAGCAGCTGCACCGGGTAGTTCCACGGCGCGATCACGAGGACGACGCCGAGCGGGTCCAGCACGGTGTGGGCGGTGGCCCCGGTGGGGGCGAGATGGGCGGGTACGGGGGCGGGCTCGGGCCGCAGCCAGTCGGCGAGGTGCTCCAGGGTGTGGTCGATCTCCCGGACGGTGAAGTCGATCTCGGTGCGGTACGCCTCCTTGCGGCTCTTGCCCAGGTCGGCGCGGAGCGCGTCGGCGAGGTCGTCGCCGTGCTCGGTGAGCAGCGAGCGCAGCCGCAGCAGCCGGTCGGTGCGCCGGTGGAGGTCCCTGGTGCGGCCCGTGCGGAAGGTGGCGCGGAGGCGGGCGACGATGTCGGCGGGGGCCTCGGGCGCGGCCGGCCGGCCGGTGGGGGAGGTCTGCATGGGGGTGTACTCCTTACGGGACACGGGGGTGAGCGCAAAGGTTGATATGCTCAAGCAATACGTTTCATGTAACGGCCAAAAGTTGAGCATGTCAAATAAGTGTGTGCGGGTTACCGATCGAAGGATGACCGACCCATGCCCCAGGAACCGGCCCACCGCGCCGTCCCCACCCCGGACGAACTGCTGGAACCCCTGGCCGTCGTCGTCCGCGGACACCACGACGATCTCACCGCCGTCGCCGCCCGCCACGGCCTCAGCACCTCACAGGCGCGCGCCCTCATCGCACTGAACGCACCCCTGCCGATGAGCGCGCTCGCCGCGCACCTGGTCTGCGACGCGTCCAACGCCACCGGTCTCATCGGCCGCATGGAGGCCCGCGGCCTGGTCACCCGCACCCCGTCCCCCGAGGACCGCCGCTCGAAGGTCGCCGCCCGCACCGCGGAGGGCGCCGAGCTGGCCCACCGCATCCGCGCCGAGATGCGTGTCGTGCACGGAGCCCTGGAGGCGCTCACCCCCGAGGAGCGCACCGCACTGCTGCCCCTGCTCAACCGGCTGGGGCACCTGCTGTACCCGTGAGGGACCCGAAGGTCAGGAGGAAGCCGGCGGAGTGGGGTCCTCCGGGCCCGCGCTGCCCTCGCGGCGCTTGATCTCCTCCTCGCGGCGGCGCAGATCCGCCTCCCAGTCCTTGAGGAGCGACTCGTCCTTCTTGTTGTCGTCCTTCAGCCCCTTCAGGAACTCCGGGTTGTCGTCCGGCGCCACCCACTGGGTGCGGTGCCCGCGGTGCCACTCGGAGGGCGTACGGCCTCCGGCGGGCCCCTGGCGCACCTTGCCCGCGGCGAGCCAGACGATCGGGCCGACGATCCAGAACAGCAGGATGATGAAGACCCAGGCCACCTTCGGCAGGTGCTTGGCCTCGTCCTCCGGCGTGTTCAGACAGTCGATGAACGCATAGATCGTCAGCGCCAGCGGCAGCAGATAGATCAAGGCCCTGAGCATGGTGAGGCGTCCCCCTGAAAGCGGCGGCGGGATGTGATGACCCCGGTGACGCGGCCAGGCTACCGGCTGCGGGTGGACTTCCCGGGTCCGGAGTCGGGGGAGCCCCGGCGGGCGGCCGGGGCGGGGATGACAAACTGGACGGCATGGCTTACGACGATCTTCGCTCCCTGCTCCGGGCTCTTGAGCGTGAGGGCGATCTCAAGCGCATCAAGGCCGAGGTCGACCCGCACCTGGAGGTCGGCGAGATCGTCGACCGGGTGAACAAGGCGGGCGGGCCCGCCCTGCTCTTCGAGAACGTCAAGGGCGCTTCCATGCCCCTGGCCATGAACGTCTTCGGGACGGACCGGCGGCTGCTCAAGGCGCTGGGACTGACGTCGTACTCCGACATCAGCGACAAGATCGGCGGACTGCTCAAGCCGGAACTGCCGCAGGGCTTCGTCGGGGTGCGGGAAGCCTTCGGGAAGCTCGGCTCGATGGTGCACGTGCCGCCGAAGAAGGTGAAGGGCGACAGCGCCCCGGTCCAGGAGGTCGTCCTCACCGGGGACGACGTGGACCTGGACCGGCTGCCCGCGCTCTTCACCTGGCCCGAGGACGGCGGCTCCTTCTTCAACCTGGGCCTCACGCACACCAAGCACCCGGAGACCGGCGTACGCAATCTGGGGCTGTACCGGCTCCAGCGCCACGACAAGCGCACCATCGGCATGCACTGGCAGATCCACAAGGACAGCCGCAACCACTATCAGGTCGCCGCCAAGCGCGGGGAGCGGCTGCCGGTCGCCATCGCCTTCGGCGCACCGCCCGCGGTGACGTACGCCTCGACCGCACCACTGCCCGGGGACATCGACGAGTACCTCTTCGCCGGGTTCATCCAGGGCAAGCGGATCGAGATGGTCGACTGCAAGACCGTGCCGCTCCAGGTCCCCGCCCAGGCGGAGGTCGTCATCGAAGGGTGGCTGGAGCCCGGCGAGATGCTGCCGGAGGGACCCTTCGGCGACCACACCGGCTTCTACACCCCGCAGGAACCGTTCCCCGCACTGACCATCGACTGCGTGACCATGCGCAGGCGCCCGCTGCTCCAGTCGATCGTGGTGGGACGGCCGCCGACCGAGGACGGGCCGCTGGGGCGGGCCACCGAGCGGTTCTTCCTGCCGCTGCTCAAGATCATCGTGCCGGACATCGTGGACTACCACCTGCCGGAGTCGGGCGGCTTCCACAACTGCGCGATCGTCTCGATCGACAAGAAGTACCCCAAGCACGCCCAGAAGGTGATGAGTGCCGTCTGGGGCGCGCACATGATGTCGCTGACCAAGCTGATCGTCGTCGTGGACGCCGACTGTGACGTCCACGATCTGCACGAGGTCGCGTGGCGGGCGCTGGGCAACACCGACTACGCCCGTGACCTGACGGTCGTGGAGGGTCCGGTCGACCACCTCGACCACGCCTCCTACCAGCAGTTCTGGGGCGGCAAGGCGGGCATCGACGCGACGCGGAAGTGGCCCGAGGAGGGGTACACCCGGGACGGGGGATGGCCGGAGATGGTCGAGTCCGACCCGGAGACGGCGGCGAAGGTCGACCGCCGCTGGAAGGAATACGGACTGTGAGCGCCGCCGAGGCATCGCTCGGATCCGGCTCCGCGGAGCCGAGCGGCAGGGTCAAGGCGTTCCTGCGGCTCGTGATGATCGAGCACTCGGTCTTCGCGCTGCCCTTCGCGTACATCGCCGCGCTGACCGCGATGTTCCGGCTGGACGAGAACATCCACTGGGGCACGCTGCTGCTCGTCACCCTCGCGATGGTCGGGCTGCGCACGTTCGCGATGGCCGCCAACCGGATCATCGACCGGGAGATCGACGCCCGCAATCCGCGTACGGCGGGCCGGGAGCTGGTCACCGGAGCGGTGTCGGTGAAGTCGGCGTGGACGGGGGCGCTGGCCGCCCTGGTGGTCTTCCTCGGTGCGGCGGCTCTGCTGAACCCGCTGTGTCTGGTGCTCGCGCCGCTCGCGGTCGTGCCGATGGTGGTCTACCCGTACGGCAAGCGGTTCACGAACTACCCGCACGCGATCCTGGGCGTCGCGCAGGCCATCGGACCGGTCGGCGCCTGGCTCGCGGTGACCGGCAACTGGTCGTGGGACGCGGTGATCCTGGGGCTCGCCGTCGGTATCTGGATCGGCGGGTTCGACCTGATCTTCGCCTGCCAGGACGTGCGGGCGGACCGGGCCCACGGGGTGCTGTCGGTGCCCGCCCGCTTCGGGATTCCGGCCGCGCTGTGGGGCGCGCGGGTCTGCCATGTGATCACGACCGGGATGCTGGTCTGGTTCGGGCTGGCCACGGGCGCGGAGCACTTCTACTGGATCGGGATGGCGGTCGTCGCCGTGGCGTTCGTGTACGAGCACCGGGTGGTGCGACCGCACGATCTGTCCCGGCTCAACCGTGCCTTCTTCTCCGTCAACGGCTTCATCGGGATCGCCCTCTTCGCGTGCGCGCTGCTCGACCTGCTGATGCGCGGCCTCACGCCGTGACGGCGGCGGGTCTCGTCCATGCGCGGCCTCACGCCGAGACGGCGGCGGGTCTTGTCCATGCGCGGCCTCACGCCGTGACGGCGGCGGGCGCGTGGCCGGGCGTGCGGTGGGGCGAGTGCGGGGGTCGCCTCACGCCGTGACGGCGTGGGGGGTGCGGCGGGAGCGGCGGAAGGCGAAGGCCGCGCCGACACCGCCGATCAGACCGAAGAGGTGGCCCTGCCAGCTGATGCCGGAGTCGGTGGGCAGTACGCCCCAGAGCAGGGAGCCGTAGACCGCGGCGATGACGACGCCGACCACGATGTCGAGCGGTCTGCGGTCCACGAAACCGCGGACCAGCAGATAGCCGAAGAGGCCGAAGACCACCCCGGACGCGCCGAGGGTCACGGTGTCCGGGGGCGCGGTCAGCCAGACGCCGAGTCCGCTGACCAGAATGACCGTGAGGACCACGGCGGCGAATCTCCGGATGCCCGCCAGCGCCGCGATGAAGCCGAGGACCAGCAGCGGGACGCTGTTGGAGGCGACATGGTCCCAGCCGCCGTGCAGGAACGCGGACGGCACGATGTCCCGCAGTTCGGCCGGTTCGCGCGGTGTGACGCCGTAGGTGTCGAGGGCGTGTCCGGTCGCCGTGTCGATGCCTTCGAGGATCCACAGCAGGGCGACCCAGCCCACCATGACCGCACCGGCCGTCCTGGCCCGTGCGCCGGTGCTCGTCGTGGTGGTCGTGGTGGTGGCGGTCGTACGGAATTCGTTCATGGCTGGCCCCTGCCCCCGGCGTGCCCGTCACCCTGAGGAACGTCCGTCACCTCCGCCCGGTTCCGCCCGGTTCCGGGCGGTGTACACGGACGTGTTCCGGGTGCGGTGTACGCAGACGTGGCGGATAGGCTCGCGGGTGTGGAATCCGGGACTTCAGTGACTCATCGGCAGCGGCGGCCTTGGATTGTCGGGGTGTCCGGGGCCTCAGGGACTCCGTTCGCGGCCGCCGTCCTGCGCGGGCTGCTGGCGGCGGGCGAGAGCGTGGATCTGGTGGTGAGCCGTGCCTCGCGGCTGACACTGCTGGACGAGACCGGGATCGCCTTCCGTGACGCGCACTGGCGACAGGATCTGCGGACGTGGCTGGCGCGGGGGGCGGACGGGAAGCCGGACACCTTCGAGGTGGGCGGGGCCGAGCTGGACCGGGTGCGGCACTGGGCCGCCGGTGATCTGGCGGCCGGGCCGTCCTCGGGGTCGTACCCGGCGCGGGGGATGCTGATCGTTCCGGCCTCGACCGCCTGTGTGGCCGGGGTGGCGCTCGGCCTGTCGAAGGACCTGTTGCAGCGGGCCGCGAGCGTGACGCTCAAGGAGCGGCGCCCGCTGGTCGTCGCGGTGCGCGAGACGCCGCTGAGCGGTCAAACGCTGAAACAGATGGTGGCTCTGGACGAGGCGGGCGCCGTGGTGCTGCCCGCCTCTCCGGCGTTCTACGCGGGGGCGACGCACATCCAGGATCTGGTGGACTTCGTCGCCGGGCGGGTGCTGGACGCGGCAGGAGTGCCGCATCGGCTGTACCGCCGCTGGGAGGGAGAGCTCGGTGGTGGCTCTCGCGGCTCGGAGGGCTGAGCGCGGGGCCGGCCCGGTGGGGTCAGCGCTTCTTCGGGCCACGCGGGTTGCGCGTCTTGTCGACGCGGTGCGCGGCGGCGGGCTGGTGGGCACGCGAGCGGTTGGCCAGGTCCTGCAGCTCGCGCATCCGGGCGTAGGCCATCTCGATCGTGTACACGGTGTCACTCCTGAAGATTCGAAAGCATTTCTTGGATGTTCTGAAAGATTTGCAGGGTTCGGACCCTGCATGCCTTAGATTCTACACGTAAACTCGCGGTACTGCTGAACAATGGAAGGTTCCAGTCATATGGACGCGGTGGACAGGCAGCTCATCCAGGCCCTCAGGGAGAACGGCAGGGCCTCGTACGCCGAGCTGGGACGGCTCGTCGGGCTCTCCGGGCCCAGCGTCACCGACCGCATCAACCGGCTGGAAACCGCCGGGGTCATCACCGGGTACCGCGCCACCGTCGACTCCGCCTCGCTGGGCCTCGGCGTCACCGCGCTGATCGGCATCTCGCTCTCGGACGCGGCCGACCACGAGGACGTCGCGCGCCGGCTGAAGGACCTCGCGGAGATCGAGGACTGCTGGTTCATCGCGGGCGACGACTCGTACATGCTCAAGGTGCGGGTCGGCGACGTGGACGGCCTGGAGAAGACGATCCGCAGGCTGAGCGGTACGAAGGGCGTCTCCCGGACCCGTACCACGATCGTGCTCTCCACCAAGTGGGAGAACCGGGTCGGGGAACTCCCGGAGGAGTCGTAGGCGTACGGTGGACGAAGTCTGTTACGGAGAGATATGGGAGGCGCCCTAGTGGACGCGGGACTCAAGCGCGAGCTGGAGGAGAAGGTCCGGGCCGACGAGCGGCTGACCCGCGAGGACGGGATCGCCCTCTACGAGTCCGACGACCTGGCGTGGCTCGGCGGGCTGGCTCATGAGGTGCGCACGCGCAAGAACGGCGACGTCGTGCACTTCAACGTCAACCGTCACCTCAACATGACGAACGTGTGCACCGCGTCGTGCGCGTACTGCTCGTTCCAGCGCAAGCCGGGCGAGAAGGACGCGTACACGATGCGCATCGAGGAGGCCGTCCGCCTCGCCAAGGCGATGGAGAACGAGAACCTCACCGAGCTGCACATCGTCAACGGGCTGCACCCCACCCTCCCGTGGCGCTACTACCCGCGCTCGCTCAGCGCGCTGAAGGAAGCCCTGCCGAACGTGGGGCTCAAGGCGTTCACGGCGACGGAGATCCACCACTTCGAGACGATCTCCGGCCTCACCGCCTCCGAGATCCTCGACGAGCTGATCGAGGCCGGTCTGGAATCGCTGACCGGCGGCGGCGCGGAGATCTTCGACTGGGAGATCCGCCAGCACATCGTCGACCACGACACCCACTGGGAGGACTGGTCGCGCATCCACCGTCTCGCGCACGAGAAGGGGCTCAAGACCCCGGCGACGATGCTGTACGGGCACATCGAGGAGCCCCGTCACCGCGTCGATCACGTGCTGCGGCTGCGGGAGATGCAGGACGAGACCGGCGGTTTCCAGGTCTTCATCCCGCTGCGCTACCAGCACGACTTCGTGGACATGAAGGACGGCAAGGTCCGCAACAAGCTCCAGGCGCGTACGACGATGGCGACCGGTGCCGAGGCGCTGAAGACCTTCGCGGTCTCCCGGCTGCTGTTCGACAACGTCCCGCACGTCAAGGTGTTCTGGGTGATGCACGGCGTGCAGACCGCCCAGCTCGCGCTCCAGCACGGCGCGGACGACATGGACGGGTCGGTCGTCGAGTACAAGATCACGCACGACGCGGACAACTACGGCACACCGAACAAGCTCGGCCGCGAGGACCTGCTGGACCTGATCCGCGACGCGGGCTTCCGGCCCGTCGAGCGGAACACCTGGTACGAGATCCTCCGCGAGTACCCGGGCCCGGACGCCGGACGGCGCGAGGAGCCGCAGCCGATGCGCGTCTGACGTCGCGTCCGCGTTGTGCGTCGGCGTCGCGTCGTGCGTCTGGTCGTACATAGGCGTCCGGTCGTACGCAGGCGTCCCGTAGCGCGTCGGCGTCTGGTCGTACGTAGCGTCGCGTCTCGTTGTACGAAAGCCCTGGCCGCCGTCCCGGCCGGGGCTTTCTCGCGTTTCGGACGGGGGTTGAGGGCGGCGAGACGTAATGGTTACTCTCGCCCTATGGCGCTTACATTCACGCTGGACCCCGCGTTCGACCGGGCCCTCCACGACGGCATCATCGAGCTGTGGGCCGATGTCACCGACGCGGGCGGCGCCGTCGGCTTCGTACCGCCCGCCGACGCCGAGGAGATCCGGCCGGAGCTGCTCAAGCACCTGGTCTCGATCGTCGAGGGCCGCACCCGGCTGCTCGTCGGCTTCGACGAGGACGGCGGTGTCGCCGCCACCGCCTTCCTCGCCCTCAACTCCCACCGGCTGATGACCCACTGGATCTGGCTCTACACGGTCATGGTCCACCCTCGTCACCAGGGCCGGGGTCATGGTCGCGAGCTGATGGCCGCGGCGGCCGACGCGGCCCGCGGGCTCGCCGGGGTCGAGGCCATCCGCCTCACCTGCCGGGGCGGCACCGGGGCCGACCGCTTCTACGCCTCCTGCGGCTACAAGGAAGTGGGCCGGGTGCCGGGCGCGATCCGGGTGACCGACGGGGACGACCGCGACGACGTCATCATGCTTCTCCCGCTCCACGGACAGGCTGCCGCGCCGATCCCGCTGCCCGGACAGGCTGCCGCGCCGATCCCGCTCCACGGACAGGCTGCCGCGCCGATCCCGCTGCCCGGCTGACTCCCGCCCCGCCGCCCTGCGTGCCCCGCCCGCCCCGCTGCCCTTGCGCCCTGCCGCCCGGCAACCCTGTGAACCACGAGAATTCGGGGCATGCTTCACTGGTCGGGCAGGAAATGCATCGTGAGATACGTCGAGCGTACGTAGAGAGAGGGTCAGCCGTGTCCGCTGCCAAGCCGAGCGCAACGATCCGGTACACGGCGTTGCGCGTGTTGATCTTCGTCGGCTGTTTCTTCGTCGCCGGCGTGGCCGTCCACTTCGGCCTGCTGCCCTCCGGGCTCGCGGGGTCCAACTTCGTGTGGGTCATCCTGCTCGGCCTGCTTCTCTCCGCGCCGCTCAGCTATGTGCTGCTGCGCAAGCAGCGTGACGAGATGTCCGCGCAGCTCATCACCACGGTCGACCGGACCAAGGCCCGCCTCGAAGCGAACCGGACCCGCGAGGACGCTGTCCAGTAGTCGCCGCCGGGCCGAAGGCCCCGCGCCGACGAGCTGTTCGGCCGTCGACCGGCCGCGAGGCGGCGGCGCCCATGTAAGCGCTGCGTAAGCTTCCTCACACGTGCGCCCCGCGCACACCGAACCCCAGACCGGAGCAGGCCGCTCCAGTACTGGGGTTTTTCGGCTCCCGGGGCGCTCCGGGCCGGGCCGTGCCGCATTCTCTGACCAAAGAAGGGCTTTGAGGATCTCAAAGTTCAAGTGTTAACGTACTCGACATGAAGACAGCAGTGCGCCCCCACCATGCCGCGAGCATCCCGCTCGTGGCGCGCCTGCATGTCGACCTCTGCCGCTGTATGTCCGCGGTCTGTTGCCGCAACGTCTGAAACCGGCATCATGCAGCGGCGCCGCCCCCGACGCGGGCGCCGCACCCCGTCCCCGCTCGACCGCACGACCGTACGTCTGTCCTCGTACGTCCCCGCTGCGTCCATCAGGAGTGTGTCCGTGTCCGCGAATCCCGCGTCCGCCACCCCCGAGACCGGTAAGCCCTCCGGTTCCGGTTTCCGCATACCGAAGGTCCCGTTCTGGGCCCAGATCGTCGCCGGTCTGGTGCTGGGTGTCCTGCTCGGCTGGCTCGCCCGCAGCCAGGACATCAGCTGGCTCTACACCACGCTCGACAAGATCGGCCACATCTTCGTCCAGCTGCTGAAGCTGGCCGTCGCGCCCCTCGTCTTCTTCGCGATCCTGGTGTCGATCACCAACCTGCGCAAGGTCAACAACGCTGCCAGGCTGGCCACCCGCACCCTGCTCTGGTTCATGATCACCTCGCTGATCGCGGTCGCCATCGGCCTCGCGATCGGCCTGATCACCAACCCGGGCTCCGGCACCGGACTCACCCCGAAGGACGGCAAGCTCCCCGAGGGCAAGGGCTCCTGGCTCGACTTCCTGACCGGCATCATCCCGGACAACGTGATCACGCCGTTCACCGAGCTGAACGTCCTGCAGATCGTCTTCATGGCCGCCGTCGCCGGTATCGCCGCGCTCCAGCTCGGTGACAAGGCCAAGCCGATCCTCACCCTCAGCGAGTCGATCCTGGAGCTGCTCCAGAAGGCCCTGTGGTGGGTCATCCGCCTCGCCCCGATCGGCACCATCGGCCTCATCGGCTACGCGATCGCCGACTACGGCTGGGACCTGATCGGCAAGTACGCGACCTTCACCGCCGACGTCTACATCGGCTGCGCCCTGGTGATGTTCGGCGTCTACCCGCTGCTGCTCGCCACCGTCGCCAAGGTCAGCCCGCTCCAGTTCTTCAAGGGTGCCTGGCCCGCGATCCAGCTCGCCTTCGTCTCCCGCTCCTCGGTCGGCACGATGCCGGTCACCCAGAAGGTCACCGAGCGCCTCGGTGTGCCGAAGGAGTACGCGTCGTTCGCCGTCCCGTTCGGCGCGACCACGAAGATGGACGGCTGCGCCGCGATCTACCCGGCACTGGCGGCGATCTTCATCGCGCAGATCTTCGACGTGCAGCTGGGCATCGGTGACTACCTGCTGATCGCCTTCGTCTCGGTGATCGGCTCGGCGGCCACCGCCGGTCTCACCGGTGCGACGGTCATGCTGACCCTCACCCTGTCGACGCTCGGCCTCCCGCTGGAGGGTGTCGGCCTGCTGATGGCCATCGACCCGATCCTGGACATGATGCGCACCGCCACGAACGTGGCCGGCCAGGCGCTGGTCCCGGTGATCGTGTCGGCCCGCGAGAAGATCCTCGACCACGACGCGTACAACTCGGCCTCCTCGTCCCCGGTCGACGAGATCGACACGCTCGACGTCCAGGACGCGGAGCCGAAGGCGAAGATCCCGGTCACCGCGTAACGCCTTCGCAGCGCAGCGCCTGCACCACGTAACACCTGCACCGCGCAGCGCCTTGAGCGCGCGGTGACGACGCCCGTACGACGGAGCGCCCCCGGTCCTCAACGGTCCCGGGGGCGCTCCGCTGTCGTCAGGGGCTGTGGAAGACGACCTCGGGGTTGGCCGGGGTCGGGCCGTTCAGCAGGGGCCGGTTCCGGTCGCGCAGGTGGCGGTCGAAGAAGGCGGTCACATAGCCCCGGGTGATCTGTGTCGAACGGGTCGCGGAGATCGTCACCGTCGGGTCCTCCAGGCCGAGCTGTTCGGAGAGCTCAGGGGTGTCGGTGAACGTGAAGTGCCCGGAGCCCGCGACGGTCAGCCAGCGCTTCCAGCCGTCCAGCCGGGCCCAGTCCTCCTTCCAGCTCGTGTCGGCGCTGTCCGGGGAATGACCGTCGGCGGTGCCGAGCATCATGAAGGGCCGGCCACCGAGACCCGCGTCGGGAACGCGTCCGTAGAACGTTCCGTCCATGTTGATCCCGGCGTCCACCCGGCGGTCACCGGCCATCGTGGAGACCGCCGCGCTGCCCCCGATGGAGTGTCCCGTCGTGCCGACCCGGTGCGGGTCGATCATGTCCGCGTACCGCCAGGCCCGCGTGTGCGAACCGTCGCGCCGCTCTCCGGTCAGCCGGTCCAGTACGAAGGAGAGGTCGGTGCCCCGTCCGGCCGAGACGGCGGCCAGGATCTTCTTCTTGGCCTCCAGGTCCGGAGTCTCCTCCAGCCGTTCGCACGCGGCGCAGGTGAGGGTCCGTCCGTCGGGGAGGGAGATGCCGGTCGACTCGTAGGCGTGGTCGACGGTGGCCACGACATAGCCTCGGCTCGCCAGTTCCTCGGCCAGGCCGGTCAGCGTCGCGCGGGGCGTGCCGAAGCCGGGGGAGAGCAGCACCAGCGGGAACCTGCCGCGG
Organism: Streptomyces sp. TSRI0281; assembly: GCF_001905125.1. Classification (GTDB taxonomy): domain Bacteria; phylum Actinomycetota; class Actinomycetes; order Streptomycetales; family Streptomycetaceae; genus Streptomyces. Next base: position 64,316 of record NZ_LWLE01000034.1, read on the forward strand.
GCCGGGCGGGCGTTGTCCCGGGCGTGGGTGCGGGTGGCGCCGAGCACGGCGGGCGGGATGACCTTGTCCAGGTCCCGCTGGGCCAGGAAGAGCCTGGCCTCCTCCGTCGTCATGTACGGGGCCGGGGTGCCGCCGCCGTGCCGCCGGGCCGGGTAGTTCACCGACACCATCAGCTCGCGGGAGTCCGCTTCGGGTACCCAGGGGTCCCGGCGGGAGTGGTCGGTCAGGAGGAACGTGTCGCGGCCGGTCGCGTACGAGCCGGTCGGGCGGGGAAGCGTCGGTGGCGTGACTTCGGTGCTCTGTGTGCCGCCGGTGCCGCTCGTGTCGGGGTTGCCGGGGGAGGCCGCGGTGGCGGTCGCCGTTGCCGGCCTCGCTGTTGCCGCGGTGGCGGGAGCGGCGAGGGTCGCGGCGGTCGCTAAGGCCACGACCAGGATTGCGGTACGGCTGCGAAGGCTGGTCTTCATGCCGGGAACGCTAGGCCGAAGGGCGGCTGTCCACATCATGCGTCGGTGGGACCCGGTGTCAGACCTCGGGTGTACGGGTTCCCCGGAATGTCCCCGGCCGCTGCTGCGGAGGGACTAGGGCCGGTCGGACCCCGTCGAACCCCGCCGGCCCGCCGGACATGGTGGATGCCGTTCCGTACGACGGGGCCGGGCGGGGCCGCGCCGTACTCTTACGGAGGACCAGGGGTAGCGGGGGCGGGAGGATGTCGGACGTGGGTGCTGTGAAGAGCAAACGGATGCCACGCGCCGTGCGTGAGCAGCAGATGATGGACGCCGCGGTGCAGACCTTCGGGCAGCGCGGGTACCGGGCCGCCTCGATGGACGAGATCGCGGAGCTGGCCGGGGTGTCCAAGCCGTTGGTCTACCTGTATCTGAACTCCAAGGAGGAGCTCTTCACCGCCTGCATCAGACGTGAGGCGAACGCGCTGGTGGACGCGGTACGGGCCGGGGCGGAGCCGGGACTTCCGGCCGATCGGCAACTGTGGGCCGGGCTGCGGGCGTTCTTCACCCACACCGCGGAGAATTCGGACGGCTGGGCGGTGCTGAACCGCCAGGCGCGGACGCACGGGGAGCCGTTCGCCACGGAGGTCGCCGTGATGCGGGACGAGATCGTTGCGTTCGTGACGGGTCTGATCGGGGCGGCGGCCCGCGAGGCGCACCACGATCCGGCGCTCCCCGACCGGGATGTGGGGGGGCTCGCGCAGGCCCTGGTGGGCGCCGCGGAGGCGCTCGCCGGATGGGCGAACGACACCCCGGGCGTCTCGGCGAAGGAGGCCGCGGCCACCCTGATGAACTTCTCCTGGGCGGGCCTGGAGAACCTGATGAACGGCAGCACCTGGCAGCCCCCGACGTAGTCGGAGCCATGGCCTCGGGGTGCGGGTGGCGGGGTGTGCGGGTGGCCGTCGCGCTCGGGTGCGGGTGGCCGGGCTGGGAGGCCGCAGTCTCCGGCCCCCGCCGTCCCCTCCGCCTCCGCCGTCCCCTCCGCCCCCTCCGCCCCCGCCGTGCCGCTATGTGTCCCGGGTGACCGTCCCCGTCAGATGGATGCGGTCGCCGCCGCTGCCGCCCCGCAGTTCGAACGTGGAGCCCGCGTCGTCGGCCGCGTATGTCACGGTGGAGGGCAGCAGGACGGGTGCCTTGAAGTCGGCCCGTACGGACCGGATCCGGCCGGGTTCGCCGGCCTCGGCAAGAGCGCGGGCCACCGTCCACATGCCGTGCGCGATGGCCCGGGGGAAGCCGAACAGCCGGGCCGTGAGCGGGTACAGGTGGATGGGGTTGCGGTCGCCGGAGGCGGCGCCGTACCGCCGCCCCAGATCCCCCGGCAGCCGCCACTCGGCCACGGTGCGAAGACCGGCCGGAGGCGCGTGGTCCGAGCCGGCGCCGTTCCCTGATCCGCCGCCGCTTCCGGCCCCCGTACGACGGCCGCCGCCGCTTCCGGCCCCTGTACGACTGCCGCCGTCGCTTCCCGCGCCACCGCGGTTCCTCGGTGCCGAGTGCCGTGAGAGATAGCCGCTCCGCGACTCCCAGACCAGCTCACCGGCGACCCGCGCCTCCGTCACCATCGTGACTTCCGTGCCCCTGCGGTGGGGCGCCAACCCGGCCGCGTACACCGAGAGTTCGAGGGAGTCGGTGGAGTGCGCCGGCCGGTGGCGGGTGATCTCGATCCAGGTGTGGACGAGTCCGACGACGGGCAGCGGGAACGCCCGGCCGGTCATCAGCCGCATGGCGAGCGGAAAGGCCAGGACATGCGGGTACGTGAGCGGCAGCGGCCCCGGCTCCGGCCCGTCGAAGCCGCAGATCCTGCGGTACGTGGCGAGGGGGCCGGGTGCGGCGGGGGCGGCGGGGAGGGTGAGGCGGCCGGGGGGCAGCGTGGCGCCGTCCCGGCCGGCCCGCTTGAACGGGGAGGTGACGGCTCCGCGTACCAGGGAGGCGCTCAGGCTCGGCATCGCGGTCACGCTCCCAACAGGCTCTGGCCGCAGACCCGCAGGACCTGGCCGTTGACGGCGCTGGAGGCGGGCTGGGCGAACCAGGCGGTCGTCTCGGCGACGTCGACCGGGAGGCCGCCCTGTGAGAGGGAGTTCATCCGGCGCCCCGCCTCGCGGATGAGGAGCGGTACGGCGGCGGTCATCTTCGTCTCGATGAAACCGGGGGCGACCGCGTTGACCGTGACGCCGTGGTCGGCGGCGGCGCGCGGGGCCAGCGTGCGGACCAGGCCGATGATGCCGGCCTTGGCGGCCGCGTAGTTGGTCTGGCCGTTGTTGCCCGCGATGCCCGCGATGGAGGCGGTGGCGACGATCCGGCCGCCGCGGTTGACCGTGCCCGCCCTCAGGAGCGCGTCCGTGGTGCGCAGCACGCTATCGAGGTTGACCTCGATGACGGAGGCCCAGCGGTCGGCGGGCATGTTGGCGAGCCGGCGGTCGCGGGTGATGCCCGCGTTGTGGACGAGGACGTCGAGCCCGCCGGGGGCCGCGGCGGCGATGCGTTCGGCGGCGTCGGGCGCGGTGATGTCCAGCGGCAGGGCGGTGGCGCCGAGCCGGTCGGCGGTGCGGATCAGGTCGTCCTCGGCCTGCGGGACGTCCAGGCAGATGACCTGGGCACCGTCGCGGGCCAGGACGGAGGCGACCGAGGCGCCGATGCCCCGGGCGGCGCCGGTGACCAGGGCGGTGCGGCCGTACAGCGGCGCCGCCCAGTCGGCGACCGGGTCGGGGGCGGCGGCGGTCAGCTCGATGACCTGGCCGCTGATGTAGGCGGACTTGGGGGAGAACAGGAAGCGGAACGTGGACTCGGCGGAGGCCACCGCCCCCGGAGCGATGCGCAGGAGCTGCGCGGTGGAGCCCTTGCCGATCTCCTTGCCCAGGGAACGCATGAACCCTTCGAGGGCCTGCTGAGCCGCCGCCTGGTGGTGGTCGTCGGGGGACGGCGGCGTACCGAGCACGACGATGCGGCCGCCGGGGGCGAGGGAGCGTACGACGGGGTGCAGGGCGGCGTGCACGTCGGCGAGCCCGGCGGTGGACGTGACGTCCGTCGCGTCCAGGAGGATGCCGGCGGGCCGTTCGGCACGGTCGGCGACCTTCAGCCCGGTCGTGCCGAGCAGCGCCCGGAGCTCGTCCCCGATCGCCGGCTTCCCCGCCGTGAGGTGCAGCAACGGGCCGTCGAGGCTCGGCGTCCCCAGCGACCAGCGGCGCAGGGCGGCGGGCTGCGGCAGGCCGAGGCCGCGGGTGAGGAATCGGCCGGGTGCGGTGCCGGTGAAGTGCAGATAGCGGTCGGCCATTGTCCAGACTCCCTGCTCGGTCGTAGATTTACTCCAGAGTAAGGTTACTCAAGAGTCAGGAGTAGGTCGAGATGAACGCGATCGAGATGACCCGTCCCGGACCGACCGGGGCGAGATCGACCAGTCCGGGACCGACCGGGGCGCGATCGGCCCGTCCGGGATCGACCCGGGCGAGGTGGTCACGTTGACCGCACGGATTCCCCTCGCACTCCCGCAGCCGCGCCGGGTCGCGGTCATCGGGGGCAGCCGCATTCCGTTCGCGCGCTCCGACGGCCCGTACGCAGAGGCGTCCAACCAGGACATGCTCACCGCCGCGCTCGACGGGCTGATCGAGCGGTACGGCCTGGCGGGACGGCAGGTCGGTGAGTTCGTCGCGGGGGCCGTCCTCAAGCACAGCCGGGACTTCAATCTCGCCCGCGAGACGGTCCTCGGCTCGGCCCTGGACCCGCGCACGCCCGCGTACGACCTCCAACAGGCATGCGGCACCGGCCTCCAGGCGGTGATCGCCGCCGCCAACAAGATCGCGCTCGGCGCCGTCGACTCCGCCATCGCGGGCGGTGCGGACACCACGAGCGACGCGCCCCTCGGCGTCAACGACCAACTGCGCCGGCTCCTGCTGGCGGCCCGCCGCGCGAAGTCGACGGGCGGCCGGATCACGGCGCTCGCGGGCGTACGCCCCCGGCACCTCGTCCCGGACATCCCGCGCAACGCCGAACCCCGCACCGGTCTGTCCATGGGCGAACACGCGGCGGTCACCGCCCGCCGGTGGGGTGTCTCCCGTGAGGCCCAGGACCTGCTGGCGGCCACGAGTCACCAGCGGCTGGCGGCGGCGTACGAACGCGGCTTCCTGCACGACCTCGTCGTCCCGTACCGGGGCCTGGCCCGCGACCAGAACCTGCGCCCCGGCTCCACGGTGGAGAAACTCGCCACGCTGAAACCGGTGTTCGGCGCGGGTCACCCCGACGCGACGATGACCGCGGGCAACTCCACCCCGCTCACCGACGGCGCCGCGACCGTCCTGCTGGCGAGCGAGGAGTGGGCCGAGCGGCAGGGCCTGGAACCGCTCGCGTACCTCTCGCTGTACGAGACGGCGGCCGTGGACTACGTGAACGGCGAGGACGGGCTGCTGATGGCGCCCGCGTACGCCGTGCCACGGTTGCTGGAGCGGGCCGGACTGACCATCGAGGACTTCGACCTGTTCGAGATCCACGAGGCGTTCGCGTCCCAGGTACTCGCCACGCTCGCCGCCTGGGAGAAGCAGGGGCTCGCCCCCGTCGACCGGGACAAGCTCAATGTGGTGGGGTCCTCCCTCGCCACCGGGCACCCGTTCGCCGCGACGGGGGTCAGGATCGTCGCCACGCTGGCCAAGCTCCTGGCGGAGCGCGACGCGCCGGGGCGGGGACTGATCTCGATCTGCGCGGCGGGCGGACAGGGAGTCACGGCGATCCTCGAACGCGCCTGAGGGTTCGGCGAGATCCTCGGAGTACGAGCCCTTTCTCCTCCAACGTTTTCCCCCTCCTTCCCCTCTCCTTCCCCTCTCCCTTCCGCACCGACGCAACGACGCACCGACGCACCGACCATGCCGGACGGACGACCCGGCGACCGACCCGCCCGACCCCCAGTTGAGGAGCCGCACGTGTCCATGCCACCCGCCACACCCACCGCCCCGGTCCTGGTCGAGCCCACGAAGACCAGGGCGGCCGACGGAACGGTACGGGAGGTCTCCGTACCCGCCTTCGCGCCGCGCGTCCTGCGCGGTTCGCTCGCCGAGATCCCGTTCGACAACGCCCGCGAGGCCCCGTCCGAGGCGGTACTCAGCCGCAAGCAGCAGGACGGCAGCTGGCGGGACGTGTCGGCCGCCGAGTTCGCCGCAGAGGTGCTGGCGGTCGCCAAGGGCCTGATGGCGGAGGGGCTCCGGGCCGGGGACCGGATCGCGATCATGTCCCGTACGACCTACGAGTGGACGCTGCTCGACTTCGCGTCGTGGGCCGCCGGGCTGGTCACCGTACCCATCTACCCGACCTCGTCGGCGTTCCAGGCCCGCTGGATCCTTCAGGACTCCGGCGCGGTCGCGTGTGCCGTGGAGACGAAGGAGCAGGGCCGGCTGATCAGCCAGGAGCGCAAGCAGCTCGGTGACCTGGCCCATCTGTGGCAGCTCGACACCGGGGCGGTCGGCCGGCTCAGGACGCTCGGCAAGGACATCCCCGACGAGGCCGTCGCCGCCCGCCGCGCCACCCTGGAACCGCACACCCCCGCCACCCTCATCTACACCTCCGGCACCACGGGCCGGCCCAAGGGCTGTGTCCTGACCCACGGCAACTTCTTCGCCGAGGTCGACAACGCCATCGAACTGCTCCACCCGGTCTTCACGTCCGTGTCGGCGTACCCGGCGTCGACGCTCCTGTTCCTTCCGCTCTCCCATGTCTTCGGACGGATGGTCGCGATCGGCTGCATGCGGGCGCGGGTCCGCCTGGGCCACGCCCCGTCCATCCGGACCGAGGATCTGCTGGCCGACCTCGCGGGCTTCAAGCCGTCGTTCCTGCTGGCCATCCCGTACGTCCTGGAGAAGGTCTACAACACGGGCCGGGCGACCGCCGAGAAGATGGGCCGCGCCTCGTCCTTCGACCGGGCCGCCCGGATCGCCCAGCGCTACGGGGAGGCGGTCGAGGCGGCCGAACACGGCAGGGGCCCCGGACCGGGCCTCGGCCTGCGGGCGGCCCGCGCCCTCTACGACCCGCTGGTCTACCGACGTATCCGCGCGGCGCTCGGCGGCCATGTCCGGTATGCGATCTGCGGCGGCTCCCCGCTGGGGCACCGGCTCGCCGCGTTCTACGCGGGCGCGGGCATCGAGATCTTCGAGGGCTACGGCCTCACCGAGACCACCGCCGCCCACACGGTGACCCCACCCCTCAAACCCCGCCTCGGCACCGTCGGCTGGCCGCTGCCCGGCGCCTCCGTACGGATCGCGGACGACGGCGAGGTCCTGCTGCGCGGGGGCCAGGTGTTCCAGGGCTACTGGGACGCCGAGCGCGGCGAGCCGGTCCCCGTGCTCGACGACGGCTGGTTCGCGACGGGCGACCTGGGGGAGCTGGACGAGGAGGGCTACCTCACGATCACCGGCCGCAAGAAGGACATCATCATCACGTCCGGCGGCAAGAACGTCGCCCCGGCCCCACTGGAGGACTGGCTGCGCGCCCACCCGCTGGTCAGCCAGTGCATGGTGGTCGGCGACAACCGCTCCTTCATCACCGCCCTGATCACCCTGGAGCCGGACGGCCTCCAGCACTGGCGCCGGATGCGCAAGAAGCAGGACGTCCCGATGAGGGACCTGGTGAACGACGAGGAGCTGCGGGCAGCCCTGCAACGCGCGGTCGACGAGGCCAACCGCCTGGTCTCGCGAGCGGAGTCGATCCGCAAGTTCACGGTCCTGCCGGGCGACTTCACCGAGGCGAGCGGCCACCTGACCCCGTCCCTGAAACTGAAGCGGGACGCGATCGCACAAGACTTCTCGGCCCAGATCGAGGAGCTGTACCGGAAGTGAGGGTGGGTGCGGGGTGGTCCACCTGGGACCAGGAAGCTATTCCCCGGCCGTTTCGATGACCCGGCCCGGGGCCTGTAGCCAGACTTGTTGACCTTGATCCGTCACGGTCAGTCCGAACTGGTCCGGTTCGGGGTGGCCGAGGGCGGCGTATTCCAGGTGTGCCTGTTCGATCTCCTCCCAGAGGTTCCGGGGCCCGTACTGCCAGACGTCGTCGCCCGTGGCCGCGGTGGCCGCCGCTCCGTCGGCACAACTGGTCCACACCTGAACGCCGTTGGGAGTGGTCAGGTGCGTCACTGCGACGCCGGGCAGCCGCGCTCCCGCGTAGAGGGCGAAGCCCAGGGTGAGGATCTGTGCGGGTTCCAGGCCGGGGCGCCGTGGGCGGCCTGTCGTCGCGTCGACGGGATGGGCGTGGGCGGTGCGGTGCGCGCGCATCGGCATGTACGAGGCGCCGCCACGGAACGTCCCTGTGGCGGTGCCGTCGTTCCGGACGTGCAGTTGTACCAGGGCGCCGCTCCACCAGTCCCGGGCCATCGGGGCGACGACGATCCCTCCCGGCCGGACGTGTCCCAGCAGGCCGCGCGGGATGTACCGGAGGGCACAGGTGGAGATCAGCCGGTCCACGGGAGCCAGGCCCGGCCATGGTTCCGCGCCGTCCCCGCATCGCAGGTGCGGCCGGTACCCGGACTCCGCGAGGGCGGCGGCTGCCCGACCGCTGGGCGCCGCTGACGCGCACCCCGTACGCGGCCCGTGCCACGGCCGCAATCGCACCGGTCGGGGAGGGAGTCCATGCCCACTGACCAGCACACTCCGCGCAGGATCCTGGTGACGGGTGTCGGCGCCCACCCCGGCTTCGGGTTGACCCGCAGACTCATCCGTTTGGGCCACACGGTCATCGCGGCCGACGCGAACCGACTCGCCCCCGGGTTCCTGCTGCCCTCCGTAGTACCCCAGGTCATCCCCCTCGCCAGCGATCCCGACTACCCCAGCACCGTTTCCCGCCTGTGCCGGGATCTGGCCGTGGAGGCTGTGGTGGTCGGCATCGAGCCCGACCTGGAGCCCTTGACGCAGATGGTGCCCCAACTGGAAGCCGACGGCGTGCGGCTGTGGCTTCCGGAGGCATGGTCGGTGCGCGCCTGCACCGACAAGGCCCTCTTCCACGAGGTGCTGACCGAGCACGGCATCGCGACCCCGCGCACCTGGCAGCCGCAGGAGATCGACCAAGTCCCCGACGGTACCGAGCTGGTCATCAAGCCCCGGCGCGGCCACGGCGCGCAGAACGTCCACTTTGTCCGCCGCCGGGAGCACGCGCGCCTGCTGTGCGAGCTCGTTCCGGAGCCCATCGTGCAGGAGCGGATCCACGGCTCCGAATTTACGGCGGACTGCCTGGTGGACCGCACCGGACACGCCTCCGTCATCCTGCGCCGCCGGGATCTGGTCAAGGCGGGCCTTGCCACGGTGTCCACGACGTTCGACGACCCGAATGTGCGCGACCTCGTGGTGCAGACGCTGGGCACTGTCGGAGCCCGCGGGCTCTGCTGCGTGCAGGGATTCATCCCGGGCGACGGCACGATCACGATCACCGAGCTGAACCTGCGGATCGCCGGCGGCTTCCCCCTGGCCGAGGCGGCTGGAGCGGACCTCGTCGGCCAGATGATCAACGGTCTGTTCGGTCTGCCGGTCGACCACCACCGCCTCACCTGCCGGACCGGCGTGTTCCTGACCAACTACATCGAGACCCTGGCCGTCGGCGACGTCGCCGAGCTTGAACACGCGGCAGCAGCGGAGGGAGAAGCAGCATGACCGCATCAGTGAGGCCCGATGCCCGGCGCAACGCCCGCCCGTACCTGTACGGGCGGGAGACCGCAGCGATCGCCCGGGTCCTGGAGGGCGGGCAGTACGGACACACCGAGGTCACCGAGGAGTTCGAGCGGCGGATCGCGGACTCCCTCGGCGTCCCCGACGCCGTGGCCGTCGCCTCCGGCACCGCAGCCCTCCACACCGCGCTGCTTGCCGCCGGGATCGGCCCCGGCCGCGAGGTGATCGTCCCGTCCATGACGTTCTGCGCGACTGTGCAGGCCATCCTGGCCGTCGGTGCCACCCCGCACTTCGTTGACATCGACCCCGCCACGCTGTGCGTCAGCGACCAGCTCGTCACGGCGGCCGTCACGGACAGGACGGCCGCCGTCATGCCGGTCCTGTTCGGCGGCCGGCCCGTCGACCTCTCCGCCATCCAGGAGGAGCTCGACGAACGAGGAGTCGTCGTCATCGAGGATGCGGCGCACGCGTTCGGCTCCCGCCACGGCACACGCCGCGTCGGGGCGCACGGGGCACTGACCTGCTTCTCGTTCGGGCCGATCAAGAACCTCACCTGCGGCCAAGGGGGCATGGTCATCCCCCGCACCCCCGCGGAGGCCGACACGATCCGCCGGATCCGGCTCCTGGGCGTGGCCAAGTCCCAGGGCGAGCGCGCGAACACCGCCGGCTACCGCGTGGAGGGCTTCGGCCTGCGCTACCAGCTCTCAGGCCTCAACGCCGCCATCGGCCTGGTCCAGCTCGACGGCTTCCAGGCCGCCGAGGACACTCGCCGCCACCTGTGGCGCACCTACCGCGAGGCCCTCGCCGCACTGGACGGCATCACGCTGGTCGACGTCGACGTGGAGCACGCTGTACCGCACTTGTGCCAGGTCCGCGTCCCCCACCGCGACGAGGTGTTCGCCAACCTTCGGGGCCGGGACATCGGGGTGGGTGTCCACTACCCGCCCAACCACCTCCAGCCCGCCTTCGCCGCCTGGCACCGCCGCCTGTCGGCCACCGAGCAGGTCGGTGAGGAGATCCTCAGTCTGCCGTTCCACCAGCACCTCACCGAGGCGGACATCGGCCTCGTGGTGACCTCGCTCGAACAGGCCCTCAAGTCCGTCGGAGGATCGTGATGCGCAAGCTCCTGACCGTATGCCTGGGGAACTACTGTCGCAGCCCGTTCGCGCAGGTCGCGCTCACCCGCCGAGGTGGGGTGGCGGTGACGGTCCGCTCCGCCGGGCTGATCGGAAAATGGCAGGACCAGCCCGCCAACCCGTCCATGATCAACGCAGCCCGGCGGCTCGGGCTCGACCTCACCCACCACCGCGGACAGCAGATCACCCTGGCGGACCTGGACTGGGCGGATGACGTCCTGGCGATGGACGCCGCAGTCCTCGACACGCTCCGCGCGATCGACGGCGGCCACAACGCCCACAAGCTCCGCCTCTACCTCCCCGGCCGCGACGTTCCCGACCCGATGGGCCAGGACGAGAACACGTTCAACGACTGCGCCGTGCTGATCGAGGCGGGCACAGCCCCGCACATCGGACGACGCCGCCCGCAGCCCGGCTGATCAGCCGGATGCGGCGGACAGCACCACGTCCACGAGCCTGTCCGCAGCATCCGGTCGCCCATGCGAACGTGCCCGCTCCGCCATCCCCGCCCGCAGGGCGCGATCGGTCAGGAGCGGGCCCACCGCGCTCTGCAGAGCCTGGCCGGTGACCTCGCCGAGCAGAGCCAGAGCGGCCCCGGCGTCGGCCAGGTGCCGGGCGTTGTGGGCCTGCTCGTTCCCGGCCGACGTGGCGAGCGGGATGAACACCGCGGGCTTGCCGAGCGCGGTCAGCTCCGCAAGCGTCCCGGCACCGCTCCTGGACACCACGACGTCGGCCAGCGCCAGTACGTCCGGCAGCTCCGGACCGAGGAACCCGGTCAGGTGGTAGCGGCCGGCGAGGACCGGGTCCAGCCGGGTGGCGGCCGACCGGAGTTCGTCCACGTTCGCCGGACCGCACTGATGGATCACGTTCGCGTGCGCCAGGAGCCAGGGCAGCACTTCACGAACAACACCGTTGATCTGCTGGGCGCCCTGGGCGCCGCCGGTGACGTAGACCGTCGGCAGACGCCGGTCGAACCCGTACAGGCTCAGCACCTCGACTGCCTTGTCCGCGTGGCCGCCCAGTACTTCCGGCCGCACCGGGTTCCCGGTGACGACCGCACGCTTACGCACCTCGGCCGGCAACAGCGGCAGCGAGGACTCCGAGGACACCGCGATCCGCGTCGCCGAGCTCGCGAGCTTCCGGTTGGCCAGCCCGAGCCGGACCGTCTGCTCGTGCAGGACCAGCGGAACGCGGCACAGCCGCGCGGCCAGCCCGGCCGGAACCGCGACGTAGCCTCCCGTCGCCAGGACGACGTCCGGCTGGAACTCGGAGACGATCGACCGGGCCTGGGCCACGCCGAGCGGCACCCGCGCCATGTCCTTCACGTTCGCGGCGGACAGCATCTTGAGCGGATTCGACGAGCGACGGACCTTCCCCGTGGCCACCGTCTTGAACGCGATCCCTTCCGCCGGGGCGACACGTGCTTCGAGACCGTCCGCCGTTCCGATCCACAGGACATCCAACGTGCCGCCCACATCGGCGAGGCGGCCCTGCAGGGTACGGATCGCCGTTAGAGCCGGGTAGGTGTGACCGCCGGTGCCTCCGCCCGTCACGAGCAGCCGGAACGAACGCGGGAGCACGGAAGAGGTATTCACCCCCCGCACCCTACTGGCTGCCCAGCCACTCACTCTGAAGTACGCCGGACGGCAGGCCGCGCGCCTGACCTCGCCGATGGCGCCGTCGGCAGCCTTCCGTATCGCGGCCAGTGGCGCCGGAGCGCGGCCGGTTCGGAGGTCGGCCTGCCGGGTGGCTTGGTGCACGAGCATCGGCAGGCCCGCCGATGACGGTGATGCCGGAGCGGCGGGCGGCCTTGGCGAGGAGCGGGGCCAGGGCGTTGTAAGCGCTCACGGCGAGGGGCGAGTGGTGATGGAGCGACGATTGGCCGTTTTGTCGGTGTCGGCGAAAGCTGCCAGAAACCTCGCCCGCTCGCGATAACGTCGCAGGTCACGAACTCTGCTCCCCGCGCGTGCGGGGTTGACCCCTTCCCGGTCTTCACCGACGGGCGCTTCAACCCCTGCTCCCGTCGCGTGCGGGGTTGACCCCCCGTCCGGGACGATCAGACGTGCGCGGGCCAGTTGCTCCCCGCCCGGCGCGGGGATGGTTCAGCGAAGATCATCTCTCGTTGCAGTTCGCCGACCTGTTCCCCGCTCAGCGGGGCTCACCCCCCGGGGCTGTCGGCGGCGCCGGAGTTGCGGCACTCTGGTGTCCGATCAACTCGCGTAGATTCCACGGCACTTCGTACCACGCACCCCACTGCTCGGTTGTCGACCGGAGGATTCCTCACCCATGCGCTCGATCCGCATCAGCCTGCTCGGTCTGCTGTCGCTCCTCGCGGGCCTGCTCACCGTCACGGCCGCCGCGACCCCCGCAGCCGCCGCACCCAACTTCAAGGCGCCGTATCCCTGTGGTCAGCAATGGACCTACAGTCACCATTCGGCCGAGGTCAGACAGGCTCTCGACTTCGTCCGCACGGACGGCGGCTCGACTGCCGGGTCTCCTGTCCTGGCCTCCTCGGGCGGTACCGCGTATCGCTACTCCCAGCCGAGCGGTGCGGGCAACTACATCGCCATCGATCACGGGGGCGGCTGGCAGACGTACTACTTCCACCTGGCCTCGTACTCCGTCGCCAACGGTGCCCAGGTCGCCCAGGGCCAGCAGATCGGTGTGACCGGCTCCACCGGCAACAGCTCGGGCGCCCACATCCACTACGAGCAGCTCTACAACGGAGTCGGCCAGAACATCTCGATCAACGGCCAGTCGCTGGCTCCGTACCCCGGTTCGTACTACAGCAAGTACCTGACCAGCGACAACGGTTGTGGCGGCAACGGTGGCGGCACGTACTGGGTCGATACCTTCGCCAACGCCACCGGCTACGCGGCAGCCAACACCGGTGACGCGCAGGGCGTGCTGAACGCGGGGACGAACTACGTCTACTGCAAGGTCTGGGGTGCCCAGGTCGGTTCCGGCGGCAGCTACAACCACTGGTGGCTGCGGACGGACCTGGACACCGTGTACGCGGGCAAGAACGGCCGCAACGCCTATGTGTCCGCGTACTACCTCTCCCGCTGGGGCAACGACGAGGCCCGTGACAACAACGGTGCGGTGATCCCCGACTGCTGATGCGCCACCCCGGCGCCAGGCCAGGTCCCGTCCGAGGGAGCGGGCCGGCCGGGTGGAGGCGCATACGGGCCCGGTGCGGCCTCCCGCGCCCCCCCGGCCGCCATCCGGCGGAAACCCGATGGACGCAGCGCCAGACGCGATGCGATAGTCCGGACCGTGACCGTTACCGCAGCCTCCACCGCGCCCGTGCCCCTGGCAGACGGCCTCGTCCTGCGCCAGGCGCGGCCCGCCGATCTCGACCGGATCGGTACCCTCCTCGCCGAGCGCGGGGAGCCGGAGGACGCCCTCGACCACCGGCTCGTCGTCACGGACCCCGACGTGGGCTGGCCCGCCTGCGCCGTGGTCGTCGACGGCGACCGGGTCGTCTCCACCGCGACGCTCCTCGACGAGGAAGTGCGCATCGGCGGCGTCCGACTGCCGGCCGGCCAGGTCGAGTTGGTCGCCACCGACCCCGCCTACGAAGGGCGCGGGCTCGTCAGGGCGCTCATGCGGTGGGCCCACGACCGCTCCGCCGCCCGCGGCCACGTCATCCAGGTGATGATCGGCATCCCGTACTTCTACCGGCTGTTCGGCTACGAGTACGCCATCGACATCCCGCCCGCACCGGCCGTCCGCACCCCACCGCCCGGCGAGGGAACACCGGTCCTCCGGGCCGCCCGGCCCTCGGACATCCCCGCCATGGCGGCGCTCCAGGAGGCGGCTCAGCGCGGGTTCGACGTCGCCGTTCCGCACCCGGCGGCACGCCGGCGATGGCTGCTGGACCATGAGGCGAGCACTCTCCGGGTCCTTGAGCGCGCCGGTACGGTCGTCGCCACCGGGCGCATGACGCCCCCCGGCGACCAGGTGCTCCTGGCCGAGGCCGCCGCACTCGACGAGGCGGCGGCACGGGACCTGCTCCGCGGTGCCGCCGCCCTCGTACCCGACAGCCGGTTGCGTGTCGTCCACCGGAGCGGCACCGTGACCGCCGCCGCCTGGCAGGAGTTCCTGGACCACGAACCGCGCAAACAGGCCGGGCAGTACTACGTCCGCATCCCGGACGTCGCTGTCCTGCTCGACCGGCTGCGGCCGCTGCTGTGGCAGCGACTCACCGCGGCGGGCACGGACCGCACCGGCCGCGACATCGTCCTCTCCACCTTCGGCGCCCACTACCGCATCCCGGTCCTCGCCGACGGCCTCGGCGCGGTCGTCACCGGCGGTGCGATGCAGGCGGCCGGAGCCGTGGGAGGCGCCGCGGCGGCCCCCGACCACCTGCCCGCGCTGCTGTTCGGCCCGCACGGAATGGAGGGGCTGACCCGGATCCGGCCCGACGTCTACGCGGGGGACGAGGAGCTGTTCCACGCGCTCTTCCCGCCGCTCACCGGCGATGTGCTCAGCTACTACCTGCCGTACTAGACACGTCCAACTGGGTCTGGAACATGCGTTTAGGTCCTGCGCGGCGGACGATGTGCGCGTCGGGTCTTCGGCGTGTGGCTTGCCGGCTTACGACCTGCGCTTACGACCTGCGCGTACGACCTGTGCGTACGACTTGTGCGTACGACTTGTGCGTACGGCTCGCCGGCTCGGGGCTGACCGCGGTCGAACCGGCTGCGGGGCGAACCGACGTGTGCGGGCGGCAACAAGGGACCGTAACGACTGCCGGAATCAGGCAGTGATCTTCGACGGGGGCAGGCACGATGATGTCCGCACCGGTAGTAGATGCGCGATGACCGGATTCCCTGAAGATCGCTACCTCCTCAAGGCAGGTTCACCCATGAGACTGACCCGTGCTGCCCTGACCGTCGCGGCCACCGCCCTGGCACCGGCCCTCCTGTTGACGGCCCCGGCCTTCGCCGCGGGATCGGCCCCCTCGTCCGCCACCGTGACGGCGACCCCGCACCCGGACGGCACCACCACACCGGTGGGTGACATGGACGAGGACGACCTCCGTATCGCGATCCTGCGCATCCTCGCCGACCCGGCCTCCGGCAGGGGGGTTATCCGGGAGGCGAACGCCGCCCTGGATGCCGGTACCCCGGAGGCCATGCGGCACTTCCTGGAGGTCGGATACCGTCTGGCCCGGGCGGAGGACGACCGCGTTGCGATCGTCCGTATCCTCGCTGACCCGGCTTCCGGCAGGGGGGTCGTCCGGGAGGCCAACGAAGCCCTGGATATCGACACTCCTGAGGCGCTGCGCGAGTTCCTGGAGACCGGGCTGCGCCTGGCCCGGGCGGAGGACGACCGTGTCGCCGTCGCTCGCATCCTCGCCAACCCGAACATCAGCCCGGCCCTCCGCGCGGCAGCCGAAGCGGCGATCGACGGTACGCCGGAGGAGCTGCGGTACTTCCTGGAGCACGGGCAGTACGAGACGGCCGCATAGCCTGCCCCTCGGATCACCGGCTGAGCGAGCACCCGCGGAGCCCTCGCCCGCCCCTCCAGCAGCGGATTGCCACTGATGGAGGGGCAACCAGGAGCCCGCGCCGTACGCGGAGGTGGGCGCCGAACTGTCGGCGGTGGACGGCGGTCCGCGGGGAGTCAGCTCGGTTTTCTCCACCTCGCCCGGTCCACCGGGTCCGAGCAGCGCGAGCACCAGTGGCCGATCCCCTCGTGGTACGTCCAGCCCAGCTCCCGCACGCGTTCCACGGACGCCTCGGCGGTGTGCATGATGTGGCCCCAGAAGTCCTCTTCTATGGGAGGGGCGGGCTCAGCCACCACCAGGTCGAACATGGTGTGGGTGTCGCAGTGCGGCCAGTCGCAGGCCAGATAGAAGCGGACCGGGCCCGGCGCCTCGCCCTCGCTCGCCAACGTCATGGCTGAACCCCTCCCCTCGCGAGCGCGTCGTACCTCGCTGTGTCGGCAACCCTTCGGACAGTAATCGAAGGGCGCGTCGTCGGGAGGGCGCTTGCCGAGGCGTTCGGGCGTGCGGAATCAGAACCGGAGCGCGCCGATCAGCCGATGCGCCGTCCGGGCGTCGTTCGCACCCAACTCCACTGTGGCGGGGAGCTTTCCCGTACGGAGATGTCGAGTGCGCCGCCGCCCGTGGAACCGAACCCGGCGGCCGTGGTGCGAATGGCATCCGAGGCATTCCTGAGGGGCTCCGTGGCCCGGCGCCGGTTTCGTTGACCCTCTGGTCGTGCACACCTACGGTGGCGGCCATGCGCCATGACATCGCACGTCTGCATCACGTCGGGCACGTCGTCGGCAACATGGAAGACGCGCTCACGCTGTACCGGCGCCTGGGGTTCGTCGTGCCGCCGCCGAGCTACCCCACGATGACACCGGCCGAAGGGGCCGAACCCGAGCCGTTCGGCGCGGCCAACACGCACGCCGACTTCCGGCGCAGTTTCATCGAACTCGCGACCTGTGTGCGGGAGGGCGACGCCACAGGCATCCCGGAGAACGCACACCTGGTACCGCTCCAGGCGCCGGCGGCTCAGCTGCCCCTCCTCTTGAAGCGGATCGGTGAAACCAGCGCCAAACTGGCCGTGTGGCTCCGCCGTTTCGAGGGGTTGCACATCCTGATGTTCTCGTCGCCGGACATCGACGCCACGGCGAAGCGGCTCGGCTCCTCCGGTGTGGGTCACGGCGGGGTGAACGCCGTGCGCCGCCGGGTGGAGACGAGCAGCGGAACCCACACGGAGCTCGTCCGCTATCTGGAGATCGACGGTGACGAACCCGGGGCCGAGAGCGGCTCCACCGCCGAAGGCCGCGTGGGTGCTGTGGCGGACCTGGACCCGGATATTCAGGGCGGCCGGCTCCTGGACCACCCCAACGGAGCCATCGATCTGGTCGAGGTGATGCTCTGCGTCGCCGCATCCCAACTCCCCCTCGTTCAGGCCCGCTACGAGAGGTACCTCGGCCGTCCGGCGCGGGTGGACGGCCCGGCACGGGTCTTCGACCTCGATGGCGCCGCACTGACCCTCGTACCGGACACACACCTCGCCGCGCTCCTCCCTGACGAGCGTCCCGCCGCGCTGCCCGCGTTCGTCGCCTACACCGTCGCCGTGCGCGATCTCGCCGTGGTCCGCGACCTTCTCGAAGGAGAAGGTATTCCGCTGCGGCAGACGCCCTCCGGTGATCTCTTCGTCCCGGCGGCGGCGGCCCTTGGGGCCGCGGTCGTCTTCCGCAGGGCCCCGGTGCCGGCCGCCCACTCGACGGGACCGGGGGCGGACTCGTAGCCGGGAAAGTGCCGAACGGGTCGATGAGCCCGCAGATGGGCACAACCGGGCCCGCCCCGACTTCAGTTGACGTATCACGAATCGAGCACAGGCCCGCTCCGGGGAACGGCGCTCTGGGAGCATCGGGCTTCACCTATCCGGGGAGTTCCCATGCGTGCCGCTGCTCTCGCGCTCACCGCCGTTGCCACCGCTGTGCTTGTCACGGGCTGTAGTTCCAGTCCCGGCGAGGACCTGGAGGACTGGTACACCTCGGGCGGTGAGAAGCAGCTTGAGCAGATGCGGGAGGACGCCGCACGGGTCAACGAGGTGAGCATGGGGACCTTCGACCAGATGGGGCCCGCCTGTGGGGATCTCCTGAAGCACCTGCCTGCCGCCGAGGATCTGGACGCGATACCGGACAAGCCCGCGCAGATCACCTGGAAGGCTGCGCTGAAGGGGCTTCGTGAGGGCGCCACCGAGTGCGGAGCCGGAGTCGATGCGAAGGACGGTGCGAAGACGTCGCGCGGCATCAGGACCGTCCAGCTCGACGGGCTTCCCAACCTGCGCGACACGGTATCGAGGATCAAGGGCGAGCTGGCCCCGGAGTAGGCCGGACCGTAACGCGCGGCCCCTGCCCGCGGTCGCGCGTCCGGACGGGTCACGCGGCCGGTGCCGGCTTCGCCGCAGGGAGCAGCCGCTCGCTGAGCAGTACCGCGCACGCCCCGACGGACAGCAGCCCGCCCGCCAGGAACGCGCCGCGTACGTCGGTGAGCGGCAGGAGCAGGCCCCCGAGGGCGGCGCCTGCCGCGATACCGGCGTTGTACGAACCGGAGTTGGCCGCGAGCGCCATGTCCGTGCGGCCCGGTGCGCAGTGCAGCATCTCGTTCTGGGCGGCCATGAACACCGGCCCGAGCGCACCGCCCATCAGCACCAGGAACACCACCGTCGCCACCTGATCGTTGCCGGTCGCGTACAGGCCGAGCATCCCCACCGCCTGCGTGGCCACGGCCGTGGTCAGGGCGGCGTGCGGGAAACGGTCCAGCAGAGCCCCGGTGATGGTCACTCCGGCCAGACACGCGAGACCGAAGGCCATCAACAGCGCGCCGACCGTGCTCGGGGAGAACCCGCTCACATCGCCCAGGAACTTCACGATGTAGGTGTATCCGGCGAACGCCCCGGTCGCGGACAGCGTCGTGGCCGCGAGCACGGTCCGGAACCGGCGGGCGTCGGGATCCGTCCCGTACGCGGCGTGGCCCTCCTCCGGACGTGAGGTCGGCAGCAGGGCGGCGATCGTCACCAGGGATACGAGCCCCAGCCCCGCCAGCACCGCGAGCGGCACCGGCCAGGCGCTCTGCCGGCCCAGCCAGGTCCCGGCGGGAACACCGAGTACGAGGGCGAGTGAACCGGCGACGGACAGCGCGGCGACCACCCGCCCGCGGATCCCGGGCGCGAACAGGCCCACCGCGACCGGCCCCATCACGGCCCAGAACAGTGCCTGGGCGAGCGCGGTCAGCAGCCGCGCCGCGAACAGCAGCCAGTAGGAGGTCGCCAGCGCCGCGATCAGGCTGGACACGACGAGCGCGGCCAGCAGCGCCGTGAGCACATGGCGCCGGGGCACGGTCCGCGCGGCGTGGGCCAGCGGAAGGGATGCGACGGCGACCGTGACGCCGTATCCGGTGATCAGGTAGCCGACCGCCGACAGGGACACCCGTAGGTCGTCGGAGATGAGTTCCAGGAGGCCGATCGGCAGGTTCTCCGCCGTGTTGAACGTGAACGCGGCCAGCATCAGGGCCACGAGCACCGCGAACCTGTGCCACGGAGCCGGTTGTGTCGTGACCATACGGCCGCCTCTTCCCTGCCCTCGCCCGTCAGGGCTGCTCGTCCTCGGCCACCGTGCCCGTGTCGCCCGCTCCGCGCCTGTCGTGTCTGTGCGTTCGGTGTCGCGCTGGTGCCGCCTACGCTTCCGCGGCCCAACCGCGTTCAACGTACCGATGATCGTGCCGGTGCGGGGCCGCCGCCGTGTGACCGACCGAAAGCACGCGTGATCTCGTATCCGCACCGGTCGGCACACTCCAGCAGGTGCTGACGGGCGACCGGGCCCTTCTCCGCGAAAGGAGATCGTCGTCGCATGGCGGACCTGGGCCTCATCCCCCGTACGTGTCGCGGGAGTTATGGGAAGCCGGGCCCACTCATGGTGCTCGCCGACGGCTCATACCGAAGGGATGTTCGCGTGGAATGGGAGGAAAATCATGCGGTACGGTAACGGTGTCATCACCCTCCGTGCGCACTCAGGTGCATGGAGCGGCCCCCGACGGTGCGACAACACCGACCGAGGGCCTACACCGACCAGTGGAAGAGGACCCACCGGAAAATGCTGTGTCATGTTATCGCGCCCTCTTCGGGCTATACGAAGGCATCGAACAACGTCGTGCGTGAGCGGCGGTTGAACAGTGATGCGAAGATTCTTCTGCTCTATGTCCAGGGTCTGCCGGAGTCGGCCACGGGCTGCCCGTTGGGCGAGTTGGCCCACGAGCTGGGGATGAAGGGCCATGCGTACCAGAAGGCGAAGAAGCAGCTGGTCGCTCAGGGCTTCGTGCATGAGTGGAGCGGCCAGCGTGCCGGTGGCCGCTGGTACACGGAACAGCTGTTCACGAACACCCCGCTGACGGAGGCCGAGGCCAGGGCCGTACGCGCGAGGCTGACCACCGCTCCCGCTGGGCCCGCTGCTTCTCCTGCTCCTGCTCCGCCGACTGTGCCGATTCCGATCGTCGGTGAGCCGACTCCCCGGACGGCCGGTCGCTATCAACCGGTAGAAGACAACAGAGAGAAGACCACTACCCACCCACCCTCCGAAGCGGAAGCGGCGCAAACGGCGCAAGCGGCAGTGGAGGTGGAGGTGGCGGTGAAGGTGGCGGCACCGCAGCCCGCCGCACCCGCACCGTCCTCTGCGTCGCCGTCCTCCAGCCCGGCTCAACTGGCCCGCGCGGAGCAGATCCTGCTCTCACTGCGCCATACGCGCCGGGAGCTGCACCTGGGGGTGCGTGAGGCCCGTGCGCTGGCGGTGGAGGCGGTGAAGTGGCTGGAACGGGGCCTGGGCGAGGCGGACCTGCGCCAGGCGTTACTGGCCGAGCGCCCGGAGGGCGGCGTACGTTCCGCGGTCGGCTTCCTCCGCTACCGCCTGGCCCAGAAGTGCCCGGAACCCCCACAGGCACAGTCCACACAGCCGACGCCGCCCATCACGGCGCCCCCGCCGGTCCGCGAGCTGATCGCGTGCGAGGGGCCGGGGGAGGAGCACGTCTTCCGGCCGATGGGTGACGAGACCGCATGTGCCGAGTGCCGTCAGGTCGCTGCCTGGGAGATGTGGCAGGCCGGTACACACACGTTCCCCGAGGACGCCACCTGGCGGGAGCGCTTCGCCATCGTCCGTGGACAGAACGGCTGAGGCGGGTCCGTCTCAGGCCGTGGCGGGTGCCGAAGCGGGAGCCGGATCAGAGGCGGGGGCGGCGGGGGCGGCGGCCACGCAGAATGGACGAGGCGACCAGCCCGGCCGCAGAGCGCGTTGCCGAGCTCCAGGCTCAGGCGCAAGAGCTCTCCTCTCCGCTCGCTGACGCTCAGGCTCAGTTGGAAGCGGCGCAGGAAGCAGAAGCGTCCCGCAGGGGGGAGCGCGGGGTGGTCTATGACCGCGATTTCGCCGACACCTGGCATTCCCGAGCCGAGGAAGCAGCGCATTCCGGTGATGACGCTCAAAAGCGTGTCATAAAGGCTCTGTCGGCCGAGCCGTGGTTTGCCGCGTACGTAGAGTTCCGCGCGGCTCGTTACCGGCGTGGACACGTGCTCACCGAAGTACAGCGGGCACAGCGGGCACAGCGGTCTATCGGTGAGCCGAACACGGTTCCCGAACAGCGCTGGTACGACGCAGAGATCCTTGACGGGATTCAGCGGGCGGTCGAGAAGCAGGCAGCCGAACTCGGGGGCCCAGTTCGCCGAGGAACTGACCCAGGCACGCGAGGACCACGTTTCCTGGGGAAGGACTAAAAATGGCTACAGACGCACTCGACCCCGGACGGAACGAGGATTACCCCTACTTTCCGCGTGATGCCGAGGGGTATCCCGTGTGGTCCGATTCGCCGAACGGGAATCCGGAAGGTGGGACCATGATGCCGCGAGGACTTCAGCAGGTGCGAAATCCTACCGACCCTCGCCGGCTCACGCTGGTGGACCTCACGCCCTGCCATCCGGATGGAAGTCCGCTTGATCCCCCGGTCATCCCACCGAATGGCCCCGAGGCCGCATAGGCATCTGCGTCCCCGCCTTTCCCGCCTGGACAGGGAAGGGCGGGGCACGAGCCCCAGTTCATACTTGCTTCCTGCGGAGTACTTCTGACCACTGATAGGCGAGCGGGCACCGGTGACGTTTTGTGGGTTAGTCGGCCCGCTCTTGTCGAAGTCAATCGTTGACGATCAGGAAATCGACAGCGGCGGTCAGGTAATCTGGCCAGTCTACGAAGACGCGCGTGAGCACGCCGCCGTTATATGGTACGAGGTTCAAGACGCTCATACTCGCGCTGCCCATAAATTTTGGTCCACCCGCATTGTTTGTCGGGTATTCTCCGATTGAAGCGAACACCAGTGACGTTGTGCGGATGCTCTGGCCGGCACCTGTGAAAAGATCGAGATCGATAACGCCTTTTACGCCGCCCAGGTAGATCCGCCCGCCGAAGGAGTTCGGGCCGATCGTGAACGTCTTGACCTCGTCCATTGAGATTCTGGTGACCGGAACTTCTTCCGTGTTCTCTTGCATGCCGCCCCCAGTTGTCAGGGATGAATGAGGCGCGGTGTGCTTCTCGCCTCTCACCCTCCAGCGTGTTTCCCTGCGTGGGTGATCGCAACTGGCGAGAATGGCTCCGGGTGTGCTTCCCCATTGGCCGGTCCCCGACTGCGGGGCTCTGCCTGGCGTGGCCGGTGTTTGGGTGACTTCCCTGCGGACGGGGTGGACGTGGACCACGTACGCCCGCTGTCCCGGGGTGGTGAGGACGTGGACAGCAATGTTCAGGTGCTGTGCCACTCGTGCCACCAGCTCAAGACCGCCACCGAGTTCGGCGGTGCCCGTGTGGTGGCTTAGCGAGGCGTACGACCACGGCCCCGAGGACATGGAACGGCTCGCCGCTGTAGCTGCTGCTCTCTCTGCTGCACCGCTCGGCAACATGCTGGTCATGAGTACGGCCGAGGGCGCGTCGACATTCCCTCGGGGAAGGACGACACGTCGTAATTCGTCCCATGCAGCCGCTGTCGCCGGGACGTGAGCCACGCGGCGAGGCCGCTTCCTGTCGGCCGTGGCGAGGGCTGCCACCAGCCATCCGAGGACGCGCTGGATCGTCAAGTGCTCCCCCTGCCCCCCCCCGCAGACCCCGCCCCCCTTGCTCTATCCCCGGGTGCCCCGAGCTGACAGCAGCCGGCGGACGCTGCCCGAAGCACACCAGGGAAGCGAACGCGGATCGTGCCTCACGCGGCGGTGCGGTCTGCGCAACGTGTTGGCAGCGCATTCGTAAGGCGTACCTGTACGCGGACCCGTGGTGTGTGCTCTGCGGTCGCTCGGCGAACATTGCCGACCATTCCCCTTTGAGTCGACGCACGTTGATCGCACGGGACGACCCGAGACCTGATACTGCGAAGTATCTGCGTCCATTGTGCCTCGCATGCCACAACGGTGAGACAGCACGCAACCAGCCGGGCGGATCCGCCGCAGAGGCACGGTCACGGCGTGAGGCGAACGAACGCCCGCCGTTCTGACCAGGGGGGTGCCCCCTTCCCTCAGAACGGCGCTACCACCATCGCGGGCCAACAACGCTCGCAACTAGCCCGTTATATAAGAGAGTTGAGTCTCTCGCCGAGCGCTCGCACGGCCATCGTGGCACCCGAGCTTGACCATGGCGACTCGGACGTGTGGGACTGACCCGCAGTGAGACAGGGCCCCGTGCTCGTCACCCACAACAGGGCGACGGGTGCGGGGGTTCTTTGCGTTTCGATCCCGATAGCTAATCCAAGGTGACGGTGGGAAACCCGGCTAGTAGTGGGTGCTCGTGGATTCTACGAGCGTCGCGGCGTTCCGCTGCTCCAAAGTTCTTCGCCATGCTCGCTGAATCTGTCGAACATGCCGCCGTCGCCACGCTTGTGCAGATGGAGGAGAGGTGAGTCATGCCCAACCAGCCGAGCAAGATGAGGGGTTACGAGAGCGTCAACATCGAAGCGGAATACAGACAGGCTCACGTGATTGATGGCGTCTTCGGAGGCGCTGAAGCGAGTCTCCAGACCCTCCACTGGTCTCATGCGATCGAGGTGCTCCAGCGTGATCCGAATGCGCGTGGAGACTGTCAGGGCCACGTCTTCGATGCTCTCCCGCTGATGAGTCACTTCACCGTTGGGGTCACCCAAGAGAAAGCGGATGCGGCAACCGGAGGCAGCTTTGCGGCGTAGCGTGTCAGGGAACGCGGGAACTTGAGTCCAAAGGAAGTAGTTCGTGTATCCGGCGAAGAACAGGTCCGTGGTGGCGTCGTTGATCAACTCGCTCCACACCGTTGACGGGCACGCAGACCTGTACGGGTAGCTATGGACTAGCTCGCGGTCGTGCCCGCTTTTGACGCGGTCCTTAACTGCCTGTGGCCAGATCATTTCCTCGTCCACTCCCAATGCCCGGCAGGCGTCATCGCGGTTCCGTGCGTGGGGCGTCAGCTCGGCATCGGTCTCCCGTGGACATTTGGGCCTTCTGTGACCGTAGCGGGGGAACGGCCCAACTGTGCGCCGTTCGGGCTGGATACATCTCTGACGGCGAGTCACGCTCACGGAGTGACTGAACCGACGCGTTATCAGACCAGCCCGGTGGAACTTCCACTGTCTCTGGGGCTGGAGCCGACCCCGGTTGAAGGGTGTCCCGGATGTGCCGAACTGGCCAACGTGCGGGATCGTGCACGTGCCGGGGGGACGGGACCACCGTGTCCGACTGCAACGTCTACATAAGGCGGCATCCGGTTGGTCACCAGTGATCACGCGTGCGGACATAGGCAGGCGCGTGGAGGACGGGTCAGGGCGGGTTGGCATCCTGCGCGACGTACTACCGGACTATGAGGACCCAGCAGAGCCACCCGGAAGACGCCGCAAGCGCCCCACGGCTTTCCTGGGGCCGGAGGGCGGCGGTAAAGAGTGGCTGGCCCCGCCCTGCGCAGTCAGGAAGGCGTAAGAGACACCGTCCGTGCGGCCGGTCCCTGAATCCGGATGCGCGGACGGCTCCCGTGAACGGAGGGGGCGGCGGCTCGTCGATGTAGTCCAGTGCCGTCCTCCAGAAGTCACCGAGGAGACGCGCGTTCGTACAGTCGAGGGTCAGAACGCTTCCGGTTGCCATGACAGGTCCGTACAAGACGGCGTTCTCCGTGGTGAGTTGCGCGTTCACCACCGCACCCCTCGCCCCGGTCTTCTGCATTCGAACTGGGAATGGATTTCGGGTCGTTCAGGGACTGCCGTTCGCCTTTCCCTTTCGGCGTGGCTGTGGCGGTGGCGTGCGGAGGTGTGCGTAACTCTGAGTCGTGGATCGCGAGGAGCGCGGGTCACGGGGCCTGTGGGCCTTTCCTGTTGGAGGTAGTGAGTGTCACGTCATCGTCAAAGGCTGGGAGTTCTCGCCGTCGCGGCTCTGGCTCTATTGGGTCCTTCGGTCGCTCCGGCTGCTTCCGTATCGGCCTGGTCGGTCGGTGAGAGCGTCCATGGGCAGACCGTCCGGGCTGTCTCGTCGGTCAGCGAGGATCCCGGCTTCGCCAAGAGGCGCCAGGAATCCCAGGCGATGGGGCTCATCGACGCCGACGGCAGGGTCCCGGGAACTCAGCGCGAAGGAATCCGGGCGTGGCCGCGCGATGACACCGGATACCTCGTCCAGCCTCGCGACCTGGAATTCCTCGGGCTGACGTGGCAGCAGGTCGACTGGTGGCGTCGCTTCGAGGCGCCGCTGGGTACGACTCCCCGGCAGTTCAAGGACATGTCGTCGTCACTGTTCAGGGCCCTGTGCGCCGGTTGCGAGCGCCCCCGGGACTACGACGTACGAGTCCATGGTTCATGGGCGTTCTTCTTCTCGGGCCGCCACAAGGACTTCCCCACCGAACAGGGGCTGGCAGGACAGCCTTTGGCGCTGGAAAGGCTCCGGCAGTGGATGGGCGACACGCCTCCCGGTGAGCGCCCGGCACGACGTCCGTTCGAAACGCTGTTCAAGCTGGGAGCGCTCGACGAGAAGGGGAAGCCGGTCGGACCCAGCGACGGCGACTTCCACATCTCATCCGATGTCATGGTGGCTGCCGCCCGCCAGAAATGGGATGAGCTGAAGGACGCGGGAAAGCTCTCCGACGAAGATCTCCGCAAGGGGTTCATTCACCATAAATACAGTTTCGTCAATCGGACCGCTGTTCGGGAGGCATTCCCGGATCTCGTGAAGTGGGCGGCCGTGTGGGAGGAGCGATTGGGGCGTGGTGTCGTGCCTTCGCTGTTCCCCAGCTCCGGACCTCCCGACAAGTCTCAGGAGGGGAATGGGATTTCCACTCACTTCCGGGACACCGACTGGGTGGTAACGCCTCCGCCGATGCGCTGAGTGGGTTCAGGACCCGGCGAACGTCCGGCAGTTGGACGCTCTCGTGGGCGTCCAACTGCCGGGCGGTGTCAACTGCCGTACGGCGGACGGGGGTCGACTGCCTTATCGGCGGAGGAGGTCAGACGCCGGACGGGGGGCGGGCATCGCGTCGCATGGCCCAGATCTCCGGGCCGCCGCCCGGCAGCCGCGCCTCTCCGAGCACCGTGAAGCCGAAGTGCTCGTAGACGGGGAGGTTGGACGCCTTGGACGACTCCAGATAGACGGGCAGGCCGGCCGCGTCGGCCTTGGCCAGCCCCGAGCGGAGCAGGGCGGAACCGTGGCCCTGGCCCTGGGTGGCCGGGTCGGCGCCGATCACCGCCAGGTACCAGTGGGGTTCCGTCGGGGAGTGCCCGGCCGCCGCCTCGACGGCATCGCGGAACAGTGCCGCCCGGTCACCGAGGATGTCCTGAAGCTCCTGGACCGTCTCCGCGTCGGGAACGGCCTTGTCCTTCCCCTCCGGCGACACCCAGAAGGCAGCTGCCGCGTCGGTGCGCTCGCACACACCGTGCTGGGCGTACTGCCGGGTGAAGAGGGTGGTGAAGTACCGGGCCAGCCCCGACTCGCGAGAGGCGTCGTCGGGGAAGAACCAACGCATCATCGGGTCGTCGTCGAACGCGAGGGCCAGGGTCCGGCCGACCAGCTGGGCGTCCTCGATCGATGCCGTCTTGGGAGTGTTCGTTATAGGCATACGGGTCATTCTGCACGCCTGATGATCTTCGGCGGTCGGCGGGCCTCCGCTCGCGCGGGGATCACGCGGGGAGCAAAGGAGCGGCCCGGCACGGGAGTCACCTGACGTGTGGCCCGGAGCTCGGCTTCCCGAGCCCCGGCTCTCGCGTGAGCCGGGCGAGGTACGTGTCCAGGGGCTGAACGCGCCCGGGAAGGGTTTCGCGGAGGTCCCGCCAGCGGATCGCCGCGATCTCCTCGAAAGCCGAGGAGGCGTAGGAGACGTAGGAGGCCGAGGAGGCGGAGGGACCCGGGGAGCGACCACCCCGTCATCATTCCCGGTTCGGCGCCCGGAGAAGCCGACCGGCCCATGAGTACGCGTACTCATGTGCACGGACCTCCCTCCGCCCGAGACTGACGGCTCCATGACAGGTCGGCGAGGAGCAGACGTGATACGTGCGAGGAAGACCGTGACCGTGGCGATTCTGGCGGCCTTCGGGGCGGTGGGCCTGGGGGTCGTGCCCGCTGCCGCCGCGACGACCGGATCGCTTCTTCCGCACCCCGGGCCGGACGGCCTGGTGTGGGTGCCGGAGAACACAGGAGACGGGGGAGTCGTGTCGGCGGGTGCCTCGGACCGCCTTGCGACCGTGATCACGGTGGCCTGCGAAGGGGGTGGCAGCGTGTCGGTGACGATGGCGTCGCAGGCCACCCAGGTAGCCGCGTTCGAGGTGGACTGTCCCGAGGGCAGCACGGGCGTGGGCTCGGTGGCCATGGACCCGGGCGTCGTTCAGTGGGGGTCCTTCTCGGTGGGAATCGACGCCTCCGACGAGAGCATCCGCTGGGGGCTGACGGTGACGCAGCCGGAGTAGAGCCCCGCTGCCGCAGACCGCGGACGGGCCGTCGCGTCTCCCTGTGTGCGGGGGACGGGGCGGCCTGTCCGCGTATATGTGGGGGCGGTACTGCCCGTCCCCCGCACATACGCGGCCCGCGCACACCCCCGTACCTCGGTCCTCAGTCCTTGCGGCCCGTCGCGGCGACCGTGATGCCGAGGCCGATCATCGCGAACCCGCCGGCCCCGCCGACCAGCGAGAGCCGGCGCGGCGATCGGGCGAACCAGTCCCGCGCGGTGGCCGCGGCCAGCCCCCACACGCTGTCGGAGGCAACGGCGATGAGGTTGAAGACCAGGCCGAGCAGCAGCATCTGAGCGGTGACGTGCCCCTGGGCGGGGTCGACGAACTGGGGCAGCACGGCGGCGAAGAAGACGATGGTCTTGGGGTTGGCCACACCGACCGCGAACCCCTCCCCGAGAGTGCGCAGACCGCCGTGCGCGGGGCTGTCCCCGCCGGTGAACGAGGCGTGCAGGGAGCCGCGTCGGCGCACTGCCTTGATCCCCAGGTAGACCAGATACGCGGCGCCCACCAGCTTCAGTGTCGTGAAGACGACGACGGAGCGTTCCACGACGGCCCCGACTCCGAGGGCCACGGCCACGACGAGTACGTAGGACCCGAGGGTGTTTCCCAGGACCGTGGTCAGTGCGGCGCGGCGCCCCTGCGCGAGGGCCCGCCCCACCACGAACAGCACGCTGGGGCCCGGTATCAGTATCAGGAGGAACGACGTGGCCGCGAAGGCGAGAAGTCGGTCGGTGGTCGGCATGGACGGATGCTAGGTACGGGGCCCCTCGCGGCTCCACCTCTTTTCGTTTGCCTATAAGCTTTAGGTGAATGCATAGTAGGTTCAGGTTGATGGAAGGAGGGCCGCCGGTATGGCACCACGTGCGGGACTGACCACGGAACGCCTCGTCCGGGCGGGCGCGGAAATGGCCGACGAGGCCGGGTTCGAGCAAGTGACCCTCTCGGCGCTGGCCAGGCAGTTCGATGTCAAGGTCGCGAGTCTGTACTCGCACTTGAAGAGCTCCCAGGACCTCAAGACCAGGATCGCGCTGCTCTCGCTGGAGGAGCTGGCGGACCGGGGCGCCACCGCTCTGGCCGGGCGGGCGGGCAAGGACGCCCTGGCCGCCTTCGCGAACGTCTACCGCGACTACGCCCGCGAGCACCCCGGCCGCTACGCCGCGGCACAGTTCCGGCTCGACCCGGAAGCCGCGGCGGCCAGTGCCGGGGGTCGGCACGCGCAGATGACGCGGGCGATCCTGCGCGGGTACGACCTGACGGAGCCGGACCAGACGCACGCCGTCCGGCTGCTGGGCAGCGTCTTCCACGGCTACACCAGCCTGGAGCTGGCCGGAGGCTTCAGTCACAGCGCTCCCGACTCGCAGGAATCCTGGGCATGGGTCCTGGACCGTCTCGACGCTCTGCTGCGGACCTGGCCCGCGCCCTGACCCGCGCCGCCGCGGTATCGCCGGGCCCTCGGCGTACGGCCATGGCGCCATGACGGGTGCGCGTATCCGCGTAGCCGCGCGTGCGCGTGACCGTGCCTTGTGCATCCGCACATCCGCACATCCGCGCACCTGAACGACTTCGAACACCCCTGATCAAGGCTGAGACCATGCATACCGAACACCGCTGGATCACCACGCCCATCACCGCCGACCTCCTGCGCGGCGCCCTCGACCTGGAACGCACCGCACACGGCGTCCTGCCGCACCGGTTGCCCGGCTGGGCCCGCGCCCAGTACACCGACGGTCAGCTCGCCATGGCCGAGGCGCAGCCCTCCGGCGTCCGGCTGGTCTTCCGTACCCGCGCCACCGCGATCGAGCTGGACGCGCTCCCCACCAAGCGGGTCTACGTGGGGGCCCCGCCCCGTCCGGACGGCGTGTACGACCTGGTCGTCGACGGACGCGCGGCCGGCCGGGGCAGTATCACCGGCGGCAACACCCTGACCATCGACATGGCCACCGGTACCGCCGAGCAGCGGCCCGGACCGGTCGGCACCGTTCGCTTCGCCGGGCTGGCCGACGGCGACAAGGACGTCGAGATATGGCTGCCGCACAACGAGGCCACCGAACTCGTCGCCCTGCGCACGGATGCCGCCGTCGAGCCCGCACCGGACCGGGGGCGCAAGGTCTGGCTGCACCACGGCAGTTCGATCAGCCACGGTTCCGACGCGGCGAGCCCCACCACCACCTGGCCCGCCCTGGCCGCCTCGCTCGGCGGTGTGGAGCTGATCAACCTGGGGCTGGGCGGCAGCGCCCTGCTCGACCCGTTCACCGCGCGCACCATGCGCGACACCCCCGCCGACCTGATCAGCGTCAAGATCGGCATCAACCTGGTCAACGCCGACCTGATGCGCCTGCGTGCCTTCACCCCGGCCGTCCACGGCTTCCTCGACACCATCCGCGAGGGCCACCCCACCGCCCCGCTGCTGGTGGTCTCGCCCATCCTGTGCCCGATCCACGAGGACACCCCCGGCCCCAGCGCCCCGGACCTCACCACGCTGAGCGCCGGAAAGCTGAGCTTCCGCGCGGCGGGCGATCCCGCGGAGACCGCCGCCGGGAAGCTCACCCTGAACGTCATCAGGGGCGAACTCGCCCGGATCGTGAAGCAGCGGGCGGCCGAGGACCCGAACCTGTACCACCTCGACGGCCGCGACCTCTACGGCGAGGCCGACTCCGTCGAACTGCCCCTGCCCGACCAGCTCCACCCGGACGCCGCCACGCACCGCCGTATCGGTGAGCGCTTCGCCGAACGCGCCTTCGCGGCCGACGGCCCCTTCGCCGCTGACGGCCCCTTCGCGGCAAGTGGCCCCCTCGCGGACCGCACCGCCTGACCTTGCGCGGGCGGTGCGACGCCCGCCCGCCCCGCCCGCCCACTCCTCCACAGCAGCCCCGGAACCGTCCAGGCCCCTCTCGGGCCCGGTGGTTCCGGGGCTGCTGTCGTCCCTCTTCCCCCCCGGCCGCGTCGGGCCACCGGCATCCGTCCCTCGGCAGCTCTGTCGGCGCACACCCTTGTCTGATGGAGCGTCAGGTATGACTATGACCCCGCCTGCAAGGTGACTGTCCATCAGATCAGTTTCAGGGGAAGGAGGCCGTTCGGTGCCGATACTGCCCACCGGGCCGCTGTCGTACGGGATGCAGCTCCCGATCCAGTCGCAGAGCACCCTCTACGCGGAGCCGTGGGAGGCCGGGGCGACCCCCGCCGACCTCGCCCGGATCGCCCACGCCGCCGACCGCAGTGGTTTCGCCTACCTCGCGAGCTGCGAACACGTCGGCATTCCCCGGCGGCTCGCCGGGGCCATGAGCACCATCTGGTACGACCCCGTCGCCACCCTCGCCTTTCTCGCCGGGGTCACCGATCGCGTCCTGCTGATGAGCCATGTGGCCGTCGTCGGGCTGCGGCATCCGCTCCTCACCGCCAAGCAGTACGCCACCCTCGACCACCTCAGCGGCGGCCGGCTGATCCTCGGGGTCGGTGCCGGGCACGTACAGGAGGAGTTCGAGGCGCTCGGTGCGGACTTCGCCGGGCGCGGCGGTGTGCTCGACGAGACCATCGACGCGCTGCGGGCGGCGCTCGGGCCGGCGGAGTTCCCGGAGTTCGCGGGGGAGCGGTTCTCCTTCGGCGGGCTGGGGCAGCTGCCGCGTCCGGCCCAGGAGCGGGTGCCGATCTGGGTGGGGGGCTCCTCGCCCGCCGCCGTGCGCCGGGCCGCCGTGCGGGGGGACGGGTGGCTGCCGCAGGGCGGTTCGCGTGACGAACTGCCCGTTCACATTGCCCGGTTGCGTGAACTCCGGGCGGAGGCCGGGGTCGAGGAGCCGCTCGTCATCGGGGCGATCACCGAACCGCTCTACGTCGGTGAGCCCGGGTGGCGGGTGGGGCGGCGGACCCTGAGCGGGAAGCCGGAGGTCCTCGCCGAGTCGCTGCGGGCCTACGCGGACATGGGGGTGCACCAGATCCAGGTGCGGTTCCGGAGCCGGGGACCACAGGAACTCATCGACCAGATGGCGGCGTTCGGCGCCGACGTCGCACCGCTACTCGACACCTAGGGAGACCGGGCATGGGCAAGCTGGACGGGCGCGTCGTCATCATCAGTGGTGCGGCGCGCGGACAGGGTGAGCAGGAGGCGCGGCTCTTCGTGGCCGAGGGCGCGCGGGTGGTCATCGCCGATGTGCTGGACGAGCAGGGGGAGGCCCTGGCGAAGGAGCTGGGCGCGGAGGCCGCCCGGTTCGTTCATCTGGACGTGAGCCGCGAGGAGGAGTGGCAGTCCGCCGTCGCCGTGGCGAAGGAAGCGTTCGGGAAGATCGACGGGCTGGTCAACAACGCCGGAATCCTGCGCTTCAACGAGCTGGTGTCCACGCCGCTGGAGGAGTTCCAGCAGGTCGTCCAGGTCAATCAGGTCGGCGCGTTCCTGGGGATCAAGACCGTCGCGCCCGAGATCGGTGCGGCGGGCGGCGGGACCATCGTCAACACGGCCTCGTACACCGGGCTCACCGGTATGGCGTTCGTGGGCGCGTACGCGGCGACCAAGCACGCGGTCCTCGGGCTGACCAAGGTGGCGGCGGTGGAGCTGGCGGCGCGGGGGATACGGGTCAACGCGGTCTGTCCGGGGGCCGTGGACACCGCGATGACCAATCCGGCGGCGCTGGACCCGTCCGCCGACCCGGAGGAGTCGAAGGCGGCCGTGGCCGAGCTGTACAAGAAGCTCGTGCCGCTGGGACGGATCGGGCGGCCGGAGGAGGTGGCGGCGCTCGCCCTGTTCCTGACCTCGGAGGACTCCTCGTACATCACCGGGCAGCCGTTCGTCATCGACGGGGGATGGCTGGCCGGTGTCAGCCTTTTCTGACGGAGCGTCAGGTATTGACGGGCCGGAACGTCGGTGGAACAGTCGGTCGCATCACAATCTGACGAGGCGTCAGAAATACTTGAGGACGGTGAACCTCCGTGGAATTCGGGCTCTTCGTGCAGGGGTACGTGCCCGCAGCGCGCGCCAAGGCGGACCCCCAGGCAGAGCACAAGGCACTGATCGAGGAGACCGAGTACGTCATCCAGGCGGACAAGTCCGGCTTCAAGTACGCCTGGGCCTCCGAGCACCACTTCCTGGAGGAGTACTCGCACCTCTCCGCCAACGACGTCTACCTCGGCTACCTCGCGCACGCCACCGACCGGATCCACCTGGGGTCCGGCATCTTCAACCCGCTCGCTCCGGTCAACCACCCGGTGAAGGTGGCCGAGAAGGTCGCCATGCTCGACCACCTCTCGGAGGGGCGCTTCGAGTTCGGCACCGGACGCGGGGCCGGGAGCCACGAGATCCTCGGGTTCATGCCGGGCATCACCGACATGAACCACACCAAGGAACTCTGGGAAGAGACCATCGCCGAGTTCCCCAAGATGTGGCTCCAGGACGAGTACGTCGGCTTCCAGGGCAAGCACTGGTCGCTGCCGCCCCGCAAGATCCTGCCCAAGCCGTACGGGAAGTCGCACCCGGCCATGTGGTACGCCGCCGGGTCGCCGTCCTCGTACGCGATGGCGGGCAAGAAGGGGCTCGGGGTGCTGGGCTTCAGCGTGCAGAAGGTCTCCGACATGGAGTGGGTCGTCGAGTCCTACAAGAACGCGGTCAAGGAGGCGGAGCCGATCGGCGACTTCGTCAACGACAACGTGATGGTCACCTCGACCGCGATCTGCGCCGAGACGCACGCCAAGGCGGTCGAGATCGCGGTGGGCGGCGGGCTGAACTACCTTCAGTCGCTGCTGTTCCGCTACCACGACACGTTCCCGCGGCCCGAGGGGATTCCCGAGTGGCCCGAGCTGCTGCCCGAGTACAGCGAGGAGATCATCGAACTGCTCATCGCGGAGGAGCTGATGATCTGCGGCGACCCGGACGAGGTGCTGGCCCAGTGCCGGCGGTGGGAGCGGGCGGGGGCGGATCAGCTGAGCTTCGGGCTGCCGATCGGGATCAGTCCGGAGGACACGGTGAACTCGATCAAGCTGATCGGTGAGCATGTGATTCCGAAGATCGATACGGATCCGGTGCATCGGACCTCGCGGTTCCGGAGCGCCTCGAACTGACCCCGGGGGCCTGGGGCTCCGCCCCTGAACCCCGCGCCTCAATCGCCGGCGGGGCTGGGTGTGGGGCTGGGTGGTCCTCCCGAACCCGGGGCTCCGCCCCGGACCCCGCGCCTCAATCGCCGGCGAGGCTGAGTGCGGGGCTCGGCGGGGCTGAGTGTGGCGCTGGGTGTGGCGCCCGGCCGAACCGGGTGGGCGCCCGGCCGGGCTTGAGAGGGCGTCGGTTCGGCCGGGTGGGGGCTGAGGGGGCGCTCGGCGGGCTCGGGAGCGGGGTCGGCCGGGGAAATCAAGCCCCTCCGGCGATTGAGGAGCGGGGGTAGGGGGCAGCGCCCCCGGAACCCGGGCCGGGCGGCGTCTTCCCGGACCGTCGCCCGTGCGCCGGGGTGCGTACCGCGGCCGAAAGCGTACGCACCCCGGCCACACCCCCGCCCACGGCACGGCACCCCACCCCACCGCATCGCACCGCCCACCGCTCCCCACCGCACCACCACCACCGCACCACCACTGCGAGAAGGGACCCCGTCATGCTCGACCACCTCATCCGCGGAGCGACCGTCGTGGACGGCGGCGGCGGACCCGCGTACCGGGCCGACCTCGGCATCCGCGACGGCCGCATCGCCGTCATCGCCGAGCCCGGCACCCTCACCGAAGAGGCCGTCACCAGCGAGGACGCCACCGGACTGGTCCTCGCGCCCGGCTTCGTCGACCCGCACACCCACTACGACGCGCAGCTCTTCTGGGACCCCTACGCCACCCCCTCCATGAACCACGGTGTCACCACCGTCGCCGGAGGCAACTGCGGGTTCACGCTCGCCCCGCTGCACCCCGACCGGCCCGAGGACGCCGACTACACCCGCCGGATGATGTCCCGGGTGGAGGGCATGGCCCTCAAGGCGCTGGAGGAAGGCGTCGACTGGAGCTGGTCCACCTTCCGCGATTACCTGGACGCGCTCGAAGGGCGCATAGCCGTCAACGCCGGGTTCATGGTCGGGCACTGCGCGCTGCGCCGCCACGTCATGGGCCCCGACGCCGTCGGCGGACAGCCCACCGGCGAGCAGATGGCCGCCATGCTCGCCCTCTTCCACGACGCCATGGACGCCGGAGCCTGGGGGCTGTCCACCACCCAGTCCTCGACCCACTCCGACGGCGACGGGCAGCCGGTCGCCTCGCGGCACGCGCTGCCCGAGGAACTGCTGGCGCTCTCCCGCGCCGTCGGTGAACACGAGGGCACCCAGATCGAGGCGATCGTCGCGGGCTGCCTCGACCAGTTCTCCGACGAGGAGATCGACCTGTTCGTGGACATGAGCGCCGCCGCCGGACGGCCGCTCAACTGGAACGTCCTCACCATCGACGCCGCCGTCCCCGAACGCGTACCGCGCCAGCTGATCCCCAGCGAGCGGGCCCGCCGCGCGGGCGGCCGGATCGTCGCCCTCACCATGCCGATCCTCACCCCCATGAACATGTCGCTCGGCACCTTCTGCGCCCTCAACCTCATCCCCGGCTGGGGCGACATCCTCGCCCTCCCCGTGCCCGAGCGCATCGAACGGCTCCGCGACGCCGACACCCGGACCGAGATGCTGCGCCGCGCCGACAGCAAGGAGGCCGGGGTCTTCCGCCGGCTCGCGAACTTCGGCCGGTACGTCATCGGGGACACCTACAGCGCCGCCAACGAGGGTCTGAGCGGGCGGGTCGTGAACGACATCGCCGCCGAACGCGGCCAGGACGCCTTCCACTGCCTGGTCGAGATCTGCGCCGACGACGACCTGCGTACGGTGCTGTGGCCCATGCCCACCGACAACGACCCGGACTCCTGGGCACTGCGGCAGCGGACCTGGGAGCACGAGGACGTGCTGCTCGGCGGGTCCGACGCGGGCGCCCACCTGGACCGGATGTGCGGGGCCCCGTACACCACCCGGTTCCTCGGCGACTGTCTGCGCGGACGCAAGCTCGTGCCGCTCACCACCGCGGTCAAGATGCTCACCGACGACCCCGCCCGGCTCTTCGGGCTGCGCGACCGGGGCCGCATCGAGGAGGGCTTCCACGCCGACCTCGTCCTCTTCGACCCCGAGCGCATCGACGCCGGACCCGCCACCCTCGTACACGATCTGCCCGGCGACAGCCCCCGCCTGGACTCCAAGGCCCTCGGCATCGTGTCCGTCCGCGTCAACGGCGTGGAGACCCTGCGCGAGGACAAGGTGACGGGCGCGGTGCCCGGTACGGTGCTCCGCTCCGGCCGCGACACCCGGACGGTGAGCACCGCATGAGCGGCACGCAGAAGCGTACGAACGGCACGGAGAAGCGTACGAACGGTACCGAGAAGTCCCTGCGCGACACCGAGCAGCGGCTGTTCATCGGCGGTGAGTGGACCGAGCCCGCGGACGGGCACTACGAGGTGATCAACCCCGCCACCGAGGAGGTCGTCGGCCTCGCCCCCGAGGCGAGCGCCGCGCAGGTGTACGAGGCTGCCGCGGCGGCCCGCGAGGCGTTCGCGGGCTGGTCCCGGACCCGGCCCGAGGAGCGCGCGGCGATCCTCGACCGCGCCGCCGACCTCGTCCAGCGCGACTTCGCCGCCCACGCCGCGCTCGCCCAGGCGGAGAGCGGCGCCACCACGGGGACGGCGCGGGGGATGCAGGTCGCCGTCGGGGCCGCACGGTTCCGGCGGTACTCCAGGGGAGCCCTGGAGCCGGTGGAGGAGGGCCTCGCCCCGCAGATCAACGAGGCCGGGCCGATGGGGCGGGCCGGTGTCTTCGGCGCGCTCGCCGTGCGCCAGCCGGTCGGCGTCGTCACCTGCATCACCTCGTACAACAATCCCTGGGCCAACCCGGCGGGCAAGATCGCTCCCGCGCTCGCCATGGGCAACACGGTCGTCGTGAAGCCCGCCCCGCAGGACCCGCTCTCCGTCTTCCGGATGGCCGAGGCCCTCGCGGAGGCCGGGGTTCCGCCGGGCGTCGTGAATGTCGTGACCGGTTCCGGCGCCGGGGCGGGCGAGGCGGCCGTGGACTCGCCGGACGTGGACATGGTCAGCTTCACCGGCTCCACGGCCGTCGGGCAGCGGATCGCCGAGGTGTGCGGACGCGGCATGAAGCGGCAGCTGATGGAGCTGGGCGGCAAGGGCGCCGCGCTCGTCCTGGACGACGCCGACCTGGACGCGGCGGTGGCGGGCATCGGCACGACGTTCTCCTTCTACAGCGGACAGATCTGTACGGCTCCGACCCGCGTCCTGGTCCAGCGGGGCGTCCATGACCGGCTGATCGAGAAACTCACGGCGTACGCGGCCCGGCTGCCGGTCGGTGATCCGACGGACCGGGGCACGGTCGTCGGCCCGGTCATCTCCGCCGCCCACCGCGACCGCGTCGAGGCGTACGTGGAGCTGGGACGCAAGGAAGGGGCGCGGGTGGTCACGGGCGGCGAACGGCCCGAGCGCGCCGGGCGGGGCTTCTACGTCGCCCCCACCCTCCTCGCCGACTGCACCAACGGCATGCGGGTCGTCCGCGAGGAGATCTTCGGCCCGGTCGTCGTGGTCGTCCCCTTCGACGACGAGGAGGAGGGCATCGCGCTGGCCAACGACAGCGACTACGGCCTCCTCGACTACGTGTGGTCGGGGGACGTGGCGCGGGCCTTCCGGGTGGCCCGCCGGCTGCGCGCGGGCGGCGTGGGCGTGAACACGATCGGCCGGAACATGGAGGCACCGTTCGGCGGGTTCAAGAAGAGCGGTGTGGGGCGCGATGTCGGCTCGTACGCCCTGCACGCGTACAGCGAGACGCAGGCGATCGTCTGGCCGGGATGAGGTACCCGACGGGTCATCGGCGCGTCGCCCGACGGATCATCGGCGGGTCGCCGACGAGGCGCCGATGATCCGCACGGGAAAATTTTGAACCAGCCCAAAACGGACAGCGCTGCGATTACCGTACGTCGTCGCTCCCGCCCGCATGACATTCATTGCAAGGTCCAGTGATGATTTAACGCATTGTTAGCGCGCCATTCATCGCTCAATTGCCTTGTTTTGAAAGGGTGAGACGCTGGAGTCTCACGCTCCGGATGTGGATATCGCAGCGCATAGCGTCCTCTCCATGACTCAGCTGGACGCGCGGCCACAGGCCGGAGACACGGTACGGGGAAGTGCCCCGGCCGGCGGTGGAGTGCGGGACAAGGGCCTCGGCGGGAACTCCGTCGGGCTGATGGGGAGCGCCGTCATCGGCATCTCCACCGTCGCCCCCGTGTACTGCCTGACCTCCACCCTCGGCTCCACCGCCGGAGAGGTCGGCGTGCAGATGCCCGCCGTCTTCCTGGCCGGCTTCCTGCCGATGCTGCTCGTCGCCTTCGCGTACCGCGAACTCAACAAGGTCATGCCGGACTGCGGCACCTCCTTCACCTGGACGGTGAAGGCGTTCGGCCCGCGCGTCGGCTGGATGTGCGGCTGGGGTCTGGTGATCGCGACGATCATCGTCCTGTCGAACCTGGCGGGTGTGGCCACCTCGTACTTCTGGCTCCTCGCGGGCGAGATCACCGGCAGCGACGGGGTCGCGGCCCTGGACGACAACAAGGTCGTCCACATCGCCACGTGTCTGGCCCTCATCGCGGCCGCCACCGCCATCAGCTACCGCG
Source organism: Streptomyces sp. TSRI0281 (assembly GCF_001905125.1). GTDB lineage: Bacteria > Actinomycetota > Actinomycetes > Streptomycetales > Streptomycetaceae > Streptomyces. The sequence goes on from NZ_LWLE01000034.1 coordinate 102,711, forward strand.
GCATGACCGCCACCAAGGGTGTGCAGTACGCCCTGGTCGGGCTCCAACTCGTCGTCCTCGCCCTGTTCGTGGCGATGGCCCTGCAAAAGGCGGACAGCGGTGACTTCGCCTCGTCCGTGGACTTCTCGTGGTCCTGGCTGAACCCGTTCGCCGTCCAGTCCTTCGCGGCCTTCACCGCCGGGCTGTCCCTGTCCATCTTCATGTTCTGGGGCTGGGACGCGTGTCTGACCGCCAATGAGGAGACGACCGGCAGCGAGAAGACCCCGGGGCGCGCCGCGCTCATCGCGATGGTCGTCCTTGTCGGCTCCTACCTGGCCACCGGCATCGCCGCGCAGATGGCAGTCGGCTCCGGCGGCTCCGGTCTCGGCCTCGCCGACCCGGACACCTCCGACAACGTCTTCGCCGCGCTCGCCGGTCCGGTCATGGGCCCCGGCCTCGGCGTCCTGCTGTTCCTCGCGGTGCTCGCCTCGGCCGCCGCCAGCCTCCAGACCACCTTCATCCCGGTGGCCCGCACGGTGCTCGCGATGTCGTCGTACGAGGCACTGCCCTCCTCGTACGCCCGGGTCCACCCGCGCTTCAGGACCCCCGGCCGGGCCACCGTGACGGCGGGCATCGCGACCGGCGTCTTCTACACCGTGATGACCCTGGTCAGTGAGCACGTCCTGGTCGATACCATCTACGCGCTCGGCCTCATGATCTGCTTCTACTACGCGCTGACGGCCTTCGCCTGCGCCTGGTACTTCCGCGCCGAACTGACCCGCTCCGCCCGCGACCTGGTCTTCAAGGGCCTCTTCCCGCTGGTCGGCGGCGTCCTGCTCACGGCCGTCTTCGGCAAGACCCTCTACGACATGTGGGACCCGGCCTACGGCTCCGGCTCCTCGGTGTTCGGTGTCGGCTCGGTGTTCGTCATCGGGGTGGGGCTGCTGCTGCTCGGTGTGGTGCTGATGCTCGCGATGCAGCGCCGCAGCCCGGCGTTCTTCCGCGGCGAGGTGCTGACGAAGGAGACACCGGCCCTGGTCGTGGCGGACTGACCCCTTCGGCCTGACGGGCGGGACCGACCGGGCCGACCGGGCGCGGGGAGTCCTCCCCGGGGGCTCAGGGGCTCAGGGGCTGATGGGCTGAAGGGCTGAGGGGCTGAGGAGCTCAGGGGCGCCAGTACCCCAGCGCCTGCACCCGGTCCCTGGGCAGCCTCAACTCCTTACGGGCGTACGCCGCCAGGGTCCGGGTGGTCGACGTGTCGCAGGCGATCCAGACGTACGCGTCGGAGGGGTCGGCGCCCAGCAGCCCCGGCAGTGCGGCCTTCACCTCGGCCACCAGATGCGCCCCCGCGTCGCGGCGCGGGACGCGGTGCAGGGTGTGGTGGTCCGGGTCGACGCGGAACGGAAGCCGCTCGTCGGACGCGTGTGCCGTCTCGAACCAGACCGTCGCCGGGGTCTCCGGGACCGCGTCCAGCAGGGAGTTGACCGCGGGCAGCGAGGCCGCGTCGCCGATCACGAAGAGCCGGCCGGGCTTCGGTTCGGGCAGGGTGAATCCGGTGCCCTGGAGCGTCGCGTCGACCGTGTCGCCGGGCTTCGCACCGCGCGCCCAGTTGCTCGCGGGCCCGTCGTGCAGGGCGAATTCGAGGCTGAACGTCCCGGCCGCCGGGTCGGGGTCGACCAGTGTGTACCCGCGCTGATGCGGCTTGCCGCCCTGTTCGAACCACACCCTGACCCACATCGTCGGGTGCGCGCCGCCGGTCGCGGCCAGCAGCCCGCCGTCGGTGAGGTGCACACGGCGGAAGGTGTCGGTGACCTGCTCGGCCCCGGTCACGGTGAACGTGAAGTCACGCCCCCGCATCAGCTTGAGGACGACGCCCTCCCAGCCGTGACCCATCGCTTTCCCTGCCCTCTGCTGTCCACCGGTCCGCACGGTTTGCCGATCAGTGATTTAGGTTGGTTAGGCTAACCTAAATTGTGAGGGCTGGGGAGTGGCCGGAAGCACCAGGTCCGCAGCGATCCGGCCCTCGGCGAACCGGCCGCCCCCGGGCGTTCCGGACTGCCCCGACGATCCCGTACCGACGATCCTGCCCCTCAGCCCTCGTCGCCCAGGAACGCCGGGTTGGTGAGGGCGGCGAGCGGGCCGGGCAGCCCCGGCACGGAGGCCGGGTGCCGGACCTCCGCGCGGACGTACGCCGCGTACGCCGGAGTCGTACGCCACTCCACGGCGCCCGCCCCCGACGCGGGCAGCGCGGTCGTGAACAGCGTGCCCTGGTCGGTGACGAAGTGCGCCGTGCAGCCGGGTGCCCCCGTGACCTCCAGCCGCACGGTGACGGGGGTGTCCGCGTCGGCCCGCAGCCGCTCGCCGATGCCCGCGTGCTGGCCGCGCCCGCCGGAGGCGCCGAAGGAGAGGGCGACGGCGGAGGACTCGGCGACATACGAGTGCCCGGCCCGGATACCAGCGGTGATCGCCTGCCGGGACAGCTCCTCGGCCAGGACGACCGTCTGCGGCAGCCCCACCACGTCCGGCTCACGGTGGGCGTCGCTGCTGCCCATGGCCGGAACCCACGGCTTCGACGCCCGTACGGACGCGACGAGTGCGTTGTCCCACTCCGCGAGGGAGATCTCGTCCTCCGGGGTGTACGGACCGTTCCACACCTCGACCGCGTCCGCCTCGCCGAAGCCGAACTTCCAGTGGCAGCCGATGCAGGTGGCGTGCGGGTGCGCGGGCACGACCAGACCTCCGGCCCGGCGGACCGCCCTCGCGTAATGGCCGAAGCGGTTGTCGCGCGCCCGGTAGCGCCAGTCGACGAAGGTGCCCGGATCGGTGCCGAGCGCGACCACGTGCCCGTTGCGGGTGGTGATCTCCTCGCCGGTGAGGATCAGCAGGTCATCGCCCCACAGGCCGCCCCAGGCGCCGTGCGCGGAGGTGGTGTTGTGCTCGCTGCTGTTGATGAAGTCGAGCCCGGCGGCCCGCGCGGCGGCGGCGATCTCGGCCGGGGTGCGACGGCCGTCCGAGTGCACGGAGTGCAGATGGCAGTCCCCCCGGTACCAGGCCCTGCCGCGCCCCTTGGCCCGTTCGGGCGGGTACACGGGCCTCGGCGTGGTCCCGGAAGGGCCGAAGCGCAGCTTGACCGTCACCTCGTAGGGGAGCCCTTCGGCGGCGACGGTGTACGGCCCCAGCGCGATGTGCCAGGTCCCGGCCCGTACCGGACCTGCGAGATAGCCGGGGGTCGCCTCGTCGGCCCGGAGGAAGAAGGCGGTACGCGCCCCGCCGGACCAGCCGCGGAACCCGCGCCCGCCCGGCTCCGTACCGCGCTCGTCGAAGATGCCGATGTCGAGGGCGTTGCCCTGGGTACCGGCCGGAACGGGCGTCTTCGTGTACGTGTACGAGACGGCGATCTCCCGCACGCCCCGCGGGACTTCGACGGGCAGGTAGACGAAGTCGGGCGACCCGGTGGGCAGGGTCCCGCGCACGGTCCTGGTCCGTTCGCCGTCCGGGGTGTCCTCCGTGCCGCTGCCGTCGGAACTGCCGTCGGATGCCTGGGCGAAGCTCACAGGTCCCAAGGCTAGAGCGGTGACGGCCGTACCGAGCAGAAGACCGCGCCTGGCGATCGGGGGCTGCGGGTCCTGCGGGTCCTGCGGTGCCTGTGCGGCCTGTTCGGCCTGTTCGGTCTGCGGGGTGTGCGATCCGGTCATACGAGGGGCTCCCCGGGTGTGGTGAGGGACGAGGGCGACGTACTCGGACTCTGGTATTGGGCCGTGAACTCCACGGAAACGGAAGAGGAGTTGCGGCCAAGGTGTCGGGGAGGACGCGGGGCGCGACGTCCGGCGCGATGCTCGGCTTTCGGAGCCGTACCGCATACGTTGGGGCCGTCAACGGACGACGACGGAGGTGTTCTCGATGCGGATCGCCACAACGATCTTCCTCACCGATGAGACGGTCACGCCGGTCAGGCTCGCGCGCGAACTGGAGCAGCGGGGATTCGCCGGGCTGTATCTGCCCGAGCACACCCATATTCCGGTGAGCAGGGAGACCCCCTACCCGGCGGGCGGCGAGCTGCCGCCGGAGTACGGCCGCACCCTGGACCCCTTCGTCGCCCTCGGCCAGGCCGCGGCGGTGACCGAACGTCTGGCGCTCGGCACGGGCATCACCCTGGTCGCCCAGCACGACCCGATCGACCTGGCGAAGCAGATCGCCACGCTCGACCACCTCTCCGGCGGCCGGTTCACGCTCGGCGTCGGCTTCGGCTGGAACGTGGAGGAGGCCGCGGACCACGGGGTCGACTGGTCGACGCGGCGGGAGCTGGGTCGCGACCGGATGGCGCTGATGCGGGCCCTGTGGGCGGACGAGCCGACGGCGTACGAGGGCGAGTTCGGCTCGGTCCGGGCGAGCTGGGCCCACCCGAAGCCGGTCCAGCGCCCGCGCGGCCCGGTGAACGGCCCGCGCACCCTGATCGGCGGCGCGGCGGGCCCGAAACTGTTCGCGTCCATCGCGGAGTACGCGGACGGCTGGCTCCCGATCGGCGGGCGCGGCCTGACGGAGTCCGTGCCGAAGCTGCGCGAGGTCTGGGAGGCGGCGGGCCGGGACCCGAAGCATCTCCAGGTGGTCCCGTACGCGGTCCTGCCGAGCCCCGGAAAGCTGGCGCACTACGCGGACCTGGGCATCGAGGAGATCGTGCTCCAACTGCCCCCGGCGGGCGAGCCGGAGGTGCTGCGCGTACTGGACGCGTGCGCCGCGTATCTCTAGGGGAGGGCCGGTCACTGTTCCTTCGTGATTCCTCCACAGGGAAAGTTGTCATTCTCGGAGTGTGTGATCATTTCGGAGCAACTCTCCGATTGGTCGTGATCATGGAGCAACCTGCGGGTTAATGCGGGTATGCAGAGGGGGCAGCTTCCTGCATATGGAACTTCCTGTGGGTCTCCAGGGCCCCTGACGCCCGTCTTTGCCTCTACTTTGCTGTTGCGGTCTTCACGAGACCGTCATCCATGTGGAGACAGCTGGGGGCTGTTGTGTGGGTTAAGGAATTCCGGGGTGGGGAATGGATCGCCTGGCTCGCTGTAGCCGGGTTCGTAACGGTGGCGATCTACGCACTGGGCACGGGGCGGGCCTTTGCGGCAGCACCCGAAGCGGTCGTGGCGTGCACCGCCGCGGAGTCGGACTTCAACGGTGACGGACTGCGCGACACCGCGATCGCCGACCCCGACGCGACGGTGGGCGGCAAGGCGCTGGCCGGCACGGTCACGGTCGTGTACGGCGGCGACGCCGGAGTCGTTCAGCTTCATCAGGACCTGGCCGAAGTGCCTGGTGCGGCAGAGGCGGAAGCGCGGTTCGGCAAGGCGCTGGCTCACGCCGACCTGAACGGCGATGGCTGCGCCGACCTGGTGGTGGGCGCTCCGTACAAGGACGTCGGTACGGCACGGGATTCGGGCGCTGTCTATGTCGTCCACGGCGCACCGGGTGGACTGGGCACGGGCTCGGCGTCCCTCGCGTATGACCAGACAGGAGTGACAGCCTCCGAAGGGCCGGAAGCGGGTGACCTGTTCGGCTACGCGCTCACCGGCGGTACGACGTCGACGAGCCAGCCGTTCCTTGCGATCGGTGCGCCGGGCGAGGACGTCGGGAGCATCATGGATGCTGGCAGCGTCCATTATCTGAGCGGCAAATCCCTCGCCAATGTGGTCGTGACACAGGCGAGCACGGGTGTTTGGGACAACCCCGAGGCCGGAGACCGCTTCGGTGCGGCTCTGGCCTCGACGGACCGGTATTTCGCAGTAGGCGCACCGGGCGAGGCCATCGGCACGGAGGTCTTCTCCGGCGCGGTCCTGGTTTTCAGCCCTTCGCTTAATACGTCAGGTGTTCCGGATCCCGTCTTCGGATTCGCCCAGTCCGCGACCGCGGGCTCCGACACCTCGGCTGAGGCGTATGACCGCTTCGGCACTTCGCTGGCCATGGTGGCCACCCGCGCGGGTACGGAGACCACGCCACTGGGTGCCCAGCTTGCCGTCGGCATACCTGGCGAGGACATCGGCAGCATCACGGACGCGGGTGCCGTCGGCCTGTACCGGGTGAACCCGGACAAGACGCTGGTCACCGTCGAAGCCCTCGTCCACCAGGACCTGGCCGGTGTGGAGGGAGACGCGGCAGCCGGGGACTTCTTCGGGCAACAGGTCGCGCTGGTCAACACCGCGCCAACGGCTGTGGCCTCGGGCAGCACGGTCAAATTCGCCGTTGGGGTCCCCGGCAAGGAATCGGCCGCAGGGGCCGAACACCTGGACAAGGGGGGAGTCCAGATCTTCCCGGCCCAGGCCGACGTGGGCACCTCCGACGAGTGGATCGACCCCGGGTGGGGCATCCCGGGTGTTCCGGAACACCAGATGTTCGCAGGCAGCAGCCTCGCGGGCACACCGCAGGCACTGCTCGTCGGAGTGGTCAACCCGGCAGGCAGCACACCGGGGGCCGTGTACGCCTTCGACTGGTCGGTGGCGGGCGGCGGCGCCCCGGCCCGCACTTTCGTTCCGGGCGAGGGCGGTATCCCCGCGGGCGGAACGGCGTTCGGGTCGGTGATCCGGTGACTGGCAAGGGCAGAGAAGGCAGGCTCCGAGGTGGGGACGTGACGGTGAAGACGCGTAGTGCGGGCAGCCGGGCATGGCGGCGGGGGACGCTGATCGGCGTCATGACCGCAGTGCTCGCGACGGGAACGGCTGCGGTGCCCGGCGGCCGGGAAGAGGCAGTTGCCGCAGCCCGGGACGGGCTGGTCGAACGAGCGACCGCGTCAGGTGAGGCGGAGACGGAGCAGGTCGCCCAGGCAGCGGCCGGGGCGAGCGGCGAACCCGTCGAGGTGACCGGGCTCCGTCAAGAGCGACGTGACGTGTTCGCCAACCCGGGCGGGACGTTCACCGCGCATGAGTACACCCAGCCGGTGCGCACCCGGCGCAGCGGCACCTGGGCCGATGTGGACGACACCCTGGAACAACGGGCGGACGGTTCCTGGGCGCCCAAGGCGGCCACGGTCGACGTGCGGTTCTCGGGCGGGGGTGACGGGCCGTTCGCCCGCATGGGGCGGGCCGGACGTGAGTACGCGCTGACCTGGCCGGGCGGAAAGCTGCCCGCACCGAAGGTCAGCGGCAACGCCGCACGGTACGAAGAGGTGCTTCCCGGCGTCGACCTCGCCGTGCGCGCGGAGACCGAAGGCTTCGCCCACTATTTCGTCGTCAAGAGTGCGGCGGCAGCCGCCAACCCGGAACTCGACAGCATCGACCTCGGACTCTCCAGCAAGGGGCTGAAGATCGAGGAGACCACCGGCGGCGGCATGCGGGCGGTCGACGCAGCCGTCGGCGGCACGGTCTTCGAGGCGGCGAAAGCGGTGATGTGGGACTCGGCGCCCGCCGCCACGCAGTCATCCGAACCGACCGGTCGTACAACGCGCCCCGCAACCCCACGGGCGAGGCTGGATGTGTCCGAAGCGGGCCGGAAGGCGCCTGTCGGCACCACCGTCGGCAAGGACCGGATCACGCTCACCCCCGACCTCGGCCTGCTGCGAGGCAGAGACACGGTGTATCCCGTGGTGGTCGACCCGATCCCGAAGACCACGAACCGTACGGCCTGGTCCGGTGTGATGTCCGGGATGCCGTCCGAGCAGGACTGGTCGTACTCGGGCAGCTCGGGCATGGGCAAGTGCCCCATGGACTACAGTCCCGCGAGCTGTGCGGGCATCGGCGTGCGACGACTGCTGTTCACGTTCCCCATGACCGCGTACAAGGGCAAGCAGATCCTCAACGCCCAACTTTCGGCCAGGGTGGAGCACGTGTACTGGGCGGATGCCCGTGCGGAACCGGTCGACCTCTACCGCATCGGTGGCAAGAACCGCACCATTACATCAGGAAGCAACTGGTCCAACACCAAGGACGAGTGGAGCGACTACCTCCTCACCCTGGACAAGAAGATCTCCCCGACCGGCTGTTCCAGCGGTGCCAACCTGAACTTCAGCGGCGGCGAGCTGGTCACCGAGGTCCAGACCGCGGCGACAGATGCCTGGACGAGTATGTCCCTCGGGCTGCGGGCCAAGGACGAGTCGGGCTACGGCGGCTGGAAGAGGATCTGCGGCAACAGCTTCCTGAAGATCGAGTACAACACGCCGCCCAAACAGGTCGACTACAAGCTCATGTCGTCGAACCCGGGCGGGAAGTGCGTCTGGGGCGCCGCACGCCGCTACACCAACGTACTGCCGCTACTGCGGGCGGAAGCGCGGGACCCCGACCACACATCGACGCAGACCGACCAGGTGAAGATGCAGTTCGAGCTGCGCTGGAAGGACTCCGCCGGGGTGGAGCGTATCCACACGGGCGAGACTTCATACAAGTCGCCGAACGCGGGGACGTACTTCAGCTATCAGGTGACTCAGCAACCGGCCGGACAGCCGCAGATCCCGCAGGGTTCGGTCATCTACTGGTCGGCCAGAGCCTCGGACGGCGATGCCTGGGGCCCCTGGAGCGCGAGCGGCGATCCGGCCCAGAGGTGCGAGTTCATCTGGGACAGCACCGTGCCGAAGCCCCCGGTCATCTCCTCCGTGGCGTATCCGGAGGACGAGCAGTGGCACCACGGGGTGGAGACACCGGGGAAGTTCACTTTCAAAGCCGCGGACAAGGACGTGAAGGAGTACCGGTACGCCTTCGACGACGACCCGGTCAAGACTGTCACCACGACGGCCGGCGCGGCGGTCACGCTCGAATGGACGCCCACCCGGGCGGGCCGGCACTCGGTGACGGTCGAGGCGTTCGACGGGGCCAACAACTCCAACCTGGTACCGGCCATGCATGAATTCCTGGTCACGGACGGCAGGCAGGCGACCGGACAGTGGAATCTGGCCGATGAGGCGGGCAGTACGCAGGCGCACGACGAGACCGGCCGTCATCCGGCGGTCGCGGGAACCGGTGTGACGTTCGAGAAGTCCGGACCGGGCGGAACGGCCGACAGCGCGGCCGCCTTCGACGGCACCACGAACGCGTACCTGGACTCCTGGGGCACCATCACGGACACCGGGCAGAGTTTCACCGTCAGCGCCTGGGTGAAGCCTGCGGCCCTGGACCGTGACATGGCCGTCGTCAGTCAGGACAGCACCGGTGAGCCGGGCTTCGTCCTCGGCTACGACGCGGTCGAGAGAGCGTGGGAGTTCTCCACGCCGGACATGGATGTCGAAGCCATGAGCCAGTGGCGAGCCGTCGCCTCGGGCATCGAAGTCAAGCAGGACGAGTGGGTACTGCTCACCGGGGTCTTCGATGCCAAAGCTGCCTCCGGCCCCGAGCTTCGTATCTATGTCAACCATCAGAAGGCGGGGGTGGCCCGCCGCTACACCACCTGGTCGTCCGTGCGCAGTCTCCAGATCGGGCGGGTGCTCGCCAAGAGCGGGTATCGCGACCACTTCCAGGGTGACCTGGCGGAGGTCAGGGTCTTCGACCGGGTCCTGCCCGACTCCCAGATCGGGCAACTGCTGACGGTAAGGACGCAGCGGAGGGCGTACTGGCCGCTGGAAGGCGCAACGGACGGCAGCGCGGTCAACGTCCAGGCGGGCGGTCAGCCGCTCACCCTGAACGGTGACGCGGCCATCTACACCCCGGCCACCGTCGAGGACGATGCCGCCCTGGCTGACCACGGCAACCTGACACTCGACGGTACGGGCGACTGGGCCGCGACCGCGGCACCCGTCGTCACGGCGGCCGACAGCTACACGGTCGCCGTACGTGCCAAACTCACCACGTTCGACGCGGAGAAGACCCAGACCGTGCTGTCCCTGCCGGGACAAAACGCCGACCGGGTGGCCGTGCGCTATCAGCCCGCCACCGGGCTCTGGGAGCTCGTCGTCACTGACGCGGATACGGCGGCGGCGAAGGTCACCACGGTTACCGACGAAGAGGTCCTCCCCAGTACGGATTCCGGTGGGCAGCATCTGGCCGTGGCATTTGACGCCTTCACCCACGAGGTACGTCTCTTCGTGGACGGGCGAATGACCGCGACCGCAACGGGCTTCGACCACACCACCTGGCCCTCCAGCGCCGGCTTCCAGGTGGGGCGCTCGGCACAGGCCGGCGGCAGTGACTACTTCGCGGGCGCCATCGACGAGGTGCGCGTCTACGGCGGAGCGGCGGACCCGATCTCGATCATCCGGATGAACGTGCCGACCGGCGATCCGGACCTCTAGGACCCGTGGGGCGGCGGGATCCGGAAAGCGGATCCGGCCGCCCCACCGCCACAACGCTTCTCAACCGACCCCGGACCGACCGAATGCTGCCCTGCGGAGTTGCCTGATGTCTATGCGTGGCCGTCTCCTCACCCCCCGTATGCCCAGGCGTACGGGCGGCGCCATTGTGCTGGGCCTGGCCCTCGCCCTCACGGCGAGCGCCGCCCAGGCTCTGCCCGCACTGCCGGAGGAGGCCCGGCTCCCGGGCCTCACCGCCGACGAGTCCGATCCGGTCCGGGGCAAGGATGCCAAGGCGGCGTCGCGTCCCGCCGACCCTGCGAGGAAGGCGGCCACCAAGCGGCTCAGCCCCGTTGCCTGGCCTAAGCAGGGCAGCACGGAGATCGCCGTCTCCACGACACCACTCCTCCTCTCCGGCCGTGCGGCAGGAGCCTCACCCTCCGCAGGCACTCTGCCCGGAGGCATACCGATCTCCGTCGCTCCGGCCGGGGCGAGGCCGAAGCCCGCTTCCGGGCCGGCGCCGACCAAGGTGAAGGTCTCCTCCCTCGGCCACCGGGCCGCCCAGAAATGGGGAAGCGCGGCCCTCCTCACGGTGGAGCGTTCCGACGGGCTCAAGAAGTCGGGGGATGTCGAACTGACCCTGAACTACTCGGCGTTCGCCGATGGAGCCGGAGGCGCCTACGGTTCGCGACTTCAGCTGATCGAGCTGCCTTCCTGCGCGGCCACCGCCGGTCCGGGCAGTGGTTCGTGCAAGGCCACGCCCAAGCCTCTCCGGTTCGAGAACAACAACGGCGAGCAGACGCTGACCGCGCGCGTCGCCGCGGCTCCGGCGGCGGCGGACGGCAGCACCGCCGTGTACGCGGTCGCGGCCGGTGACTCCTCGGCCAAGGGGGACTACAAGGCCACCAGCCTCGCGCCCTCCGCGAGTTGGTCCGTGGCGTCGTCCTCCGGCGGCTTCTCCTGGGACTATCCCCTGCGGGCGGTTCCCACTCCGGGTGGGCTGACGCCCTCGGTGGGGATCGGTTACTCCTCCCAGTCCGCGGACGGGCGAACTGCGGCGACCAACAACCAGGGGTCGTGGATCGGTGAGGGCTTCTCCTACGAGCCGGGATTCATCGAGCGTGCCTACAAGCCGTGTTCCGAGGACGGTCACGAGACTTCGGCGGAACAGTGCTGGGCCTTCGACAACGCCACGATCATGCTCAACGGCATGTCCGGCCAGCTCCTCCAGGATGACAAGACCAAGAAGTGGCACCTTTCCTCGGACAGCGGGGCCAGGATCGAGAAGACCGACGCGGCCGCCGCCGGCTACCCCGTGGACAACGGCGACAACGACGGGGAGCACTGGAAGCTCACCACCACGGACGGCACCGAGTACCACTTCGGCCGCAACAAGCTCCCCGGCTGGACCACGGGCAACGAGCAGACGAATTCCACCTGGACCGCACCCGTCTTCGGCGACGACTCCGGCGAGCCCTGCTACAAGGCCACGTTCGCCAGCGCCCACTGCCAGCAGGCATGGCGGTGGAACCTCGACTACGTCAAGGATGTCCACGGCAACGTCATGTCCTACTACTACGGGGCGGAGAAGAACCGCTACGCCCTGAATGGCAAGACCGACGTCAACGGCACCGAGTACGACCGCGGTGGCTACCTCAAGCGCATCGACTACGGCCAGCGTGACGGCGCGGTGTACACGGCCAAGGCCCCGGCCCGCATCGAGTTCGAGACGAAGGAGCGCTGCCTGCCCGACGCCGACTTCGACTGTGCTGAGAGCAAGTTCACCGTGGCCAACGCCGCACGCTGGCCGGACACTCCGGTCGACCGGTACTGCAAGGCGGCCACGAAGTGTTCCCTCGCCCAGTCCAGTCAGACGTTCTTCACGACGAAGCGGCTCGTGGGTGTCACCACCCGGATGAGTACGGGCACCGGGGCGGCCGACTACAAAGATGTGGATGCCTGGACGTTCATCCACTTCTTCACTGACAACGGCGACCAGACGAAGACGCTCTGGCTCTCCAAGATCGACCACGAGGGCCGGGCGAACCACCTGGGTCAGGGCAGTGCCCCGGTCAAGCTGCCATCCGTAGTTCTCCGGGGCGTCCACCTGAAGAACCGCGTCGACAGCGACACCGACAATACGGATGCCATCCACCGGTATCGCATGATATCCGTGCTGAGTGAGACCGGTGCCCAGCTGGACGTCACCTACGCCGACGCTGACTGCACGGCGTCCGCGTTGCCCAAGCCCGGGGAGTCCACCAAGCGGTGCTACCCGGTCGTCTGGGCCCCGCCCGGAACCATAGAGCCCCGTACGGACTGGTTCCACAAGTACGTCGTCAAACAGGTCGAGGAGACGGACCGTACCGGCGGTGCGGTGGATCGGGTCACCCGGTACGACTACCAGGGGAACGCCGGCTGGCGGCGCGGCGAACCGGACGGAATCACCGATGAGAAGTTCCTGACCTGGGGACAGTGGCAGGGCTACGGAAAGGTCTCCGTCACCAGCGGTGACCGCCAATCCATGAAGTCGCGCATCGACTACACGTATCTCCAGGGCCTGGACGGCGACAAGACGTCCGGTGGGGGAACCCGGTCCGAGAAGGTCAAGGACTCAACCGGTGTCGAGTACACCGGCCACAAGGAGTTCACGGGCTTCGAGATCGAAGCTCAGACGTTCAACGCCGGCGAGGTGGTCTCCAAGTCCCTCAGCGAACCCTGGAAGCACGACACGGCCACTCAGACCCGGTCATGGCTGACGAGTCACGCGACTGTCGTCAAAGCCAAGTCCAGCAGGGGCTACACCGCACTGTCCGCAGGTACGTGGCGCACCACGAAGTCCGTGTCGTACTTCGACCTCGACAGTCCCAACGTCCGGTTGAACCGGACCGAGAACTTCGGGGACCTCGCCACCGACGAGGACGACACCTGTACCCGGCTCTGGTACGCGGACAATGCCGGACTGAACCTGTACGAACTCCCCTCGCGCAGCGAGGCCGTCACCGTGGACTGCTCGGCGACTCCTGACCGCAAGACCGCTGTGCTGGCCGACGAGCGAACGCTCTACGACGATGGGGCGTTCGGCGCGGCGCCGGTACGGGGCCTTCCCACTCAGACGGAGCGCCTCACTTCGCACAACGGGTCCACGGGCACCTACCAGGTGACCGGGACCACGCAATTCGACGCGCTCGGCCGTCCCACGTATCAGGAGAACGCCGAGAGGTACTGGACCCGGACCGCATACACCGACGTCAACGGGCTGATCTCCAAGACCAAGGTCACCAATACGCTCACGCAGTCCACCACGACCGACTTCGCTCCCGCCTGGGGCTCGTCGACGGGCCAGACGGACCCCAACGGCAAGCGCACCGACCTCGCGTACGACGCCCTGGGCCGCCTGGCCTCCGTGTGGCTGGCGGACCGGCCGAAGTCGCAGACGCCGAGCGTCAAGTACTCGTACAACGTCCGCCAGGACAAGGCGGTCGTGGTCAAGACCGAGAAGCTCGACAACGACTATACGTACGGGGCCGAGTACCAGTTCTACGACAGCCTGCTGAGGCCGCGGCAGCTCCAGACCCAAGGAGCGGGCGGGTCCCGAATGGTCGGTGACGTCTTCTACGACGGCTCGGGCAACATCAGGAAGACGAACGCCACATACAACGCGGCCAAGCCTGCCAACGATGAACTACTGATCGTGGGCGACGGTGAGGTCGGCGCCCAGACCCTCACCGAGTACGACGGCCTGGGCCGCGCCACTGCGGATATATTCCAGGTCGCCGGCGTCGAGCAGTGGCGTACCAGCACGGTGTACGAGGGAGACCGTACCCATGTCGACCCGCCCGTCGGCCAAGCGCCGACGACATCGTTGACCGACGCGTCCGGCCGGCTCACGGAGCTGCGGAAGTACCACGGTTCCGCCCCCGACCCGTCCGGCCCCGGTACGCAGTACGACGCGACGAACTACGCGTACACCAAGGCCGGACTGCTGGAGACCGTCACCGACTCCCAGAAGAACATCTGGCGGTACGAATACGACCAGCTCGGCCGCAGGACGGTGGCCATCGACCCGGACGCCGGCAAGACGACGACGGAATATGACGGTCTCGACCGGCCGGTGGTGACGGTCGACGCCCGCAACAACAAGGTCTCCACCGTCTACGACGGGCTGAGTCGGCCGCTCTCCACGTGGTCCGGAGACGCGCTGAGCGGCACGAAGCTGACCGAGACCAAGTACGACAAGCCCGGATGGGTCGGCTACGCCTGGGCGTCCTACCGGTACACCAGCCCGACGGAGTCGTACGCGTCGGTGATCCAGGGCATGGACTCCCTCTACCGGCCGGAGAAGACGGCGTACACCGTTCCCGATTCGGAAGGAGCGCTCGCCGGTGCGTATGTCTTCACGACCACGTACAACAAGGACGGAACAGTCCAGGGCCAGGGCATGCCCGGGGCGGGAGCCCTCACGGGTGAGGCCATCGCCTACACCTACGACGAACTGCAACGCCCGGTGTCCATGAAGGGCAAGACCCCATATGTAGCGGACACCGAGTACACGAAGACAAGCGCACTGTTGGGCCTGGTTCTTTCGACCGGCCAGGGCAAAGACGTCCAGCAGTCGTACGACTACGAGCGTGGCACGGGCCGCATGACTGCGGCGAAGCTGAACGTTCAGGACGCGGGACCGGTCAGATATTCCCAGTACAGCTACGACCAGGCCGGAAACGTCCTGGCGATCTCGGACAAGGCAGGGGCGTCCCCGGACGTCCAGTGCTTCGCGTACGACGGGGGACAGCGGCTGACGGAAGCCTGGACGCCGTCGGCCACGGAAGCCGAGGCGACGGGCTCGGGTACCAAGGGCAGTGAGCTCAACGCAGGCACTCCGGCGGCATGTACGGCGGCGCCGGGCGAGAAGAGCCTCGGCGGACCGGCTCCGTACTGGAAGTCCTACGAGACCGACGCCATAGGCAACCGTACGAAGGACGTCACCCATGACGTCGGCGGGGACGCGACCCGGAACGTCACGCGCCACTTCACGTACGGAGAGAACGGCGCGGGTCCGCATGCGGTGACCAAGGTGGTGGAGAACACCCCCACCGGCGACCGGCAGTCCACCTTCGGCTACGACGACTCCGGCAACACCGTCAAGCGGACCATCGGCGGGAACCCCCAGGATCTGGAATGGGACGGCAGCGGTGACCTGATCAAGTCCACGGAGGCGAACGGCGACGAGACCGGATACGTCTACGGTGCCGACGGCAACCGTGTCCTGAGGCGCGACGCCAAGGCGACCACTGTTTACCTCCCCGGCATGGAACTGCGCCTCGCCAAGGGCTCCACCACGGTCCAGGCCACCCGGTACTACAGCTATGCCGGCCAGACGATAGCCGTCCGCCAGAACAACAACGAGCTGTCGTTCCTCGCCTCCGACCACCATGGCACCGGCGAGTTCGCGATCAACGCGACCACGGGCGCGGTGACCCAGCGGCGCTTCGATCCGTATGGGGTGGCGCGTTCGGAGCCGACCGGGGCATGGCCCGGTGAGAAGGGATTCGTCGGCGGCACGATCGACGAGCAGACCGGACTGACACATCTGGGAGCGCGCGAATACTCCCCGGATATCGGGAAGTTCATCTCCGTCGACCCGGTGATCGACTACACGCGGCCCGAGCAGATGAACGCGTACAGCTACGCGCACAACTCGCCGGTGACGCTGTCCGACCCGGACGGGCTTTTGCCTTGCGCGCCGGGCGTAGGACCATTCGGGAACTCATGCGGCAACCCGTGCGGTATGTACTGTTCGGGAGGCTCCGCCGAGGCAGAGGCGGAGGTGACGACCGCCCAGGGCAATGAGAACGCCGCCAAGGCCCAGCAGGGGCAGGCGAAGCAGCGGATCAAGCAGACGGCCAAGGCCCTCGTCAAGATCGTCAGGGACCTGATCGGCGTTGATGCGGCACTGGACTGTTTCTCCAGCGGCGACTTGGGCGCGTGCGGCGAGACACTGCTGAACGTGGCGGGGAGCTTCGCGGGAGGCCTGGCCGGCAAGGTCCTGGCCAAGTACGGCGTTCCCTGGAACTGGAACAAGGGCTACAAGCTCGCCAAACGGGTGGTCGGTCTGGTCGACGACCTCATCGGCGGTGTCAAGGACCTGATCAAGTCGTCCAAGGCGGTCGGCAAGGCCCAGGAGGCTCTGGCTGTAGCGAGGGCCAAGGCCAAGGCCGCGCTGGGCAAGATGAAGAAGGACCCAGGGTCCTGCGCGGTCCCGAACCACAGCTTCCTGCCGGGCACCAAGGTCCTGCTGGCCGATGGCTCGAAGAAACCGATCGAAAAGGTCGAGCTCGGTGACCTGGTCGTCGTCACGGATCCGGAGACCGGCGAGACGACGACCCGCGAAGTCGTCGCCACCATCGTCACCGAGGACGACAAGCACTTCGTCGACCTGACGATCGCGCCGGACAAGGGCGCGGAGGCCACCCTCATCTCCACCACGACCCACCCGTTCTGGGTCGAGTCGGAGAAGGCATGGATCGAAGCCGGTGACCTGAAGCCGGGCATGGAACTCCGGACGGCCGAAGGCGACACGGCGAGTGTCGAGGGCATCCGGCGCTTCGACCAGCGGCAGCGCACGCATGACCTGACTGTCAGTGACGTCCATACGTACTATGTGGTGGCGGGGGCCACGCCGGTCCTGGTCCACAATTGTGGCGGCCAGGTGGAATACGGTGGCAATGAACTCAGCCAGGCCGTCATGCAGGAACGACTGAAGACGGGAAACAAGCTCAATAATTTTGCGGCGGTGAGGTACACCGACGCAGATGGGGCTTCGCAGATTGCGGTCGCAGTCTCGTCCAAGGGGCCGGGTAACCATGCGGAGCGTAAGTTGCTCAGAGAGTATGGGGATTCGATCACCGAGGCTTATTCGGAATTCCAGCCGTGCACTGGGTCGAATAAGTGCCGCAGTAGGCTAGCCGAGGCCGGCATACCAACGACGTGGACTTGGGGTTGGACCACCTCAGCCGAGGGCTCCGCTGCAAGATCCGCCAAGGGTAAAGCAGTGACTTCGATGTTCCGGGATGCCATATCGGGCAACTGGTAAGGTAGTTCCAATATTACGGTTGGCCCGCCGCCCATCTGGGCGGCGGGCCAACCGCTTAGCTATGAGAATGGAGACGGGTGCCGATGGCTAACCACCAGTATTCAATCGAATATGTCGCATGCGTGAGGAACTCCGCTACGCGCGAGTACCTTTCTTCGGTCGGGCTACCTGTCGAGCATGTCCTTTTTTCGGCTTCGGAAGCCGCTGGTGGTGGGGGTGCCGAGAACGCTGAGGGCCGCGACCTTCTGAAATTGGGATCTGGAGGGGATGGCGATGACGCGTACTGCGTTGACTGCGAAACCGGAGAGGTGCTCTACCGCGGCAGCGATGATCCGTCTCTATTTTCTGTGAACTCATCACCGCAGAAGTTGTCTGAATGCTTGAGCGTATTTGAGGTTGAAACCGCTCGATCCGCAGGCGAAGACGATCCGGAAATGCTGGAAGAACTAGCCGATCTGCTGGGGAGGTCACTCGGGGAGATTGATCCGTTGGCCCTACGGGACGATCCAGGGTTTTGGCGTTCAATTCTCTTTGATGTGGCAATTGGTGACTATGTGGATGATGAATCTTAAACTCCTTACGGTCGCGTAACTCGCACCCTTAGGTGGCGGAGTTCACAGCTATCGCTGCCGCCTCCAAGGCGGTCTACGATTCGTTAACATCGGCGAACCCATGACCTGCTGGAACATGCATAAGGATTTCGTTCAGACCCATCATGGGGTCGGCGTTCGAATAGCGGGATAATGGTTGCGCGGGTCAATACCCGACGGGCGTGCACCTGGCACAGGCTTGGGCCCCTCCGTGAGAATTCGGAGGGGCCCAAGTGGCCTTTGGCGGCAGTAGTTGACGGCAACGTCAGCGGACAGGGTGTACGCATGACGGCAGGGCGCCACCGGCGTCAGGTTGGTTGGCAGTCTCGGAAGGATTGTGGAGAGTGCGGCCGAGGAGATCGATAGCGTCGCGTTGGAGGCGGAGCCGGACGTGGGCGTAGACCGTGGCGGTGACGCCGATGTGGGCGTGTCCGAGGAGCTCCTTGATCACGACGAGCTCGACGCCCTGCTCCAGGAGGAGGGTGGCGGTGGAGTGGCGTAGGTCGTGGAAGCGAATCCGGCGGAGCCCTGCCTGATCGAGGAGGGCGCGGAAGCTGCGATTGAGGTTCGCCGGATCGATCGGCCCTCCTGCCGTCGTGCTGAATACGAGGCCGTTGTCCCTCCAGTCCTCCGCTGCTGCCTCTCGTTCTCCTTCCTGTGTCTCACGGTGTTCCTTGAATGAGTGGATGCACTCGCTGGGGAGGGCGATGCGTCGTTCGGAGGCTCGGGTTTTGGTGGGTAGGGCGGTGAGCCCGCCGGTTTGGGTGCGCTGGAGGGTGCGGCGGATGCTGGCAGTGCCTGTCTGGAGGTCGAGGTCTTCCCACTGGAGGCCGAGGAGTTCGCCCTTGCGGAGTCCGGTGCGGAGTCCGGTGCGGAGGGCGAGTTCGTACAGCGCGAACAGGCGGTCATTGCGGACAGCAGCGAGAAGCTGGCGGGCTTCATCTGCCGTGAGCGGTTCGAACCGACGGGGGCGCGGCGTACCCGTACGGACGTTGCGGGCGACATTGCGCGTGATCTCCTCCTCGCGGACGGCGTGCTCCAAGGCGGATTTGAGTACGGAGTGGATGTACGCCAGCGTCAGCGGAGAGAGCCGCTTGGAGCAGCACGCTCCGGCGGCGCAACAACGGGACTGATCGCGGCGGGCGTCGACGCCACGTGCGCAGCACTGGCAGGTGATGCGGAGCTGGTTGAGCCAGGTGCGGACGTCCTTGGCAGTGAGCTTGGCGAGCTTCTTCCTCCCGAGGCCGGGAACGAGGTGCTGCTGGACACAGGCGGTGTATCGGGTGTGGGTGTTCTCGCGGAGCTGGTGGACCGCGACGGCTTCCAACCAGTACGTCAGGTAGGCGCTGACGCTGCCCTGCGCGGACGGAACGGGGACGCCGCGGTTGCTAGCGGCGATCTTCTCGGTGAGCTTGGCCAGGGCCTCCTTACGGGTGGTGCCGTAGACGCGGATGCGCTTGTGGGTGTTGCCCGGGGCGAGGACGTAGCCGGCGGCTTTCCAGCGTCCGTCCTTGCGCTGGTAGACGGTCCCGTCACCGTTGGCGCGGACGCGGCGGGAGGGAGTGGCGTCGCGGGGTGTGGTCATCAGGCGGCGGCTTCCTGGTCGAGGCGTGCGTGGATGAAGTCGGTGAGGGTGTGGACGGGGATGCGGCGGGCGCGGCCGAGGGTGATCGAGGCGAGCTGGTGGGTCCGGAGCAGGTCGTAGACGGTGGAGCGGCCGAGCTGGAGGCGGGCCATGACCTGGGGCCCGGTCAGCAGTTCCTGCGACGCACTGGACGCCGGGTGGGGCAGGGTGGGCTGGTACGAGGTCATCAGCAGCACCCTTCCGCTACGAACTGTCGTTCCAGTTCCCTGCGGTGCCAGACGGCGGCAGCGAGGAGTCCGGCGCCGGGGCTGTAACCCGAGCCGTGGTAGGCCCAGTGGCCGACGACGAGGGTTGTCGTCGGGTCAGGCTCGGGCAGGCCGGCTTGGGCGCGGGCCTGCTCAGTGCGCCAGGCGCGGCGGGCGTCGCGCAGTGCGCCGAGGGTGACGGAGTAGCAGCGGGACTTGGTGGAGAAGTGGCCGCGGAAGCCGAGCATGTGCGCCCATTTCCAGAGCTTGAGCTCAGCGAACTCCGGCAGCTTGCCCAGCTCCCAGCAGGTGCGGATCATCTGCCGCGCGTGACGGGCGACCGCGAGCCGGGGCAGGGGCCGGGCCTGTCCGGTGCCCTTGCAGGCGGTGCATGGGAGCGGGGTTCCGTGGGGCAGGAGGGTGGCGCCGCGTCCCTGGCAGGGGCGGCAGTACAAGGCACGGTCGAGGGTGCCGGAGGCGTCGGCGGACTTGGTGGCGTACTTGGCCACGTAGGCGGCGACGGCCTGGTCGGTCAGTTCGGCGTCGGTGCCGAAGGCGGCTATCTCGCGTACGTCGAGCTGTTCGCCCCAGGCGAGTTCGCGTTCCCCGATCGCGTCCGACTCGACGGTTACACGGACGCGGGTGGCAGCAGCCCGGATGGCATCGGCGAGCAGGGTGACCGTGGCGGACGGCGGTGGAGGCTGGGTGCTGCCGTCCGGTCCGTCGAGCCGGATGACGGCGTGGAAGTGGACCAGGCCGCGCTTCTGGTACTCGGCGACCTTGGCGAAGGAGACCCGCAGGACCGCGCGGGCCGCCTTCTGGGTGAGGCCGAGCCGGGCGGCGTTCTCGCGGCGCATGTAGATCGTGAAGCGGGCCGACAGAGCGGAGGCGTGGGCATTGAACAGGACCGCGCCGGCGTAGTCGTACGTCTTCGGGTTCAGGGGTGTGCCCAGCAGGGTGTCCGTGGGTTCGTGGAGCTTGCGGCAGCGGCAGGGTCGGGAGCCGCCGCCGGTGTTGGTGGGACGGTTGTGGACGGGGCCGAAGGAGGGGGCGGTGAGGGTGGCGAAGACGCGGGGGTGGGTGCGGACGGTCTTGCCGCCGGTCAGGCCGGCACGGATGAGGTGGTAGGTGTCCGCGGCGTAGATGCGTGAGCAGGCCGGGCACCGTGAGGAGCGCCGGTTTCCGCACGCGGTGAGCAGGCTGCCCGTGGGTTCGTCAGATGTGGTGTAGGAGCGCAGTACCTCACCGGTCGTGGTGTCGACGGTGGTGGTGTGGCCGGTCAGGCGCATGGGCTCGGTGCAGCCGCCGAGGCGTTCGATCTGCTGCCGCGCGGTCGAAGTCGGGCTCGTTGACGAGGTGGAGCCGGTCCCGCACGCCGGGGCTTGCCACGTGGCGCAGGTCCAGGGTGACCATGTCGGGGCGTGTCCCTTCTGTCGGGGTGGGTGGCCCCGAGCAGCAACCAGCCAGCGAGGGAACGTGTTGGTGCTGCTCGGGGCATGACGAACCGGGCCCATCGGTGGGGCGGGGGTTCAGGTGGGGTGATCCGGCCGGTGGCCGGGGAGGCTCAGAGCTGAGCGAGCGCGGCGGTGGCCACCGGCAGAGCGACGCCCATGCGTGTCGCCAGCTGAGCAGCGGTGATCGATGCTCCGTGCTCCGCGTCATGGGTGTCCGCGATGCGCCGGGCCGCGTCGAGCAGTGCGGCGGGCAGGGACGGACGGGAGCCGGTTACGGCCGTCTTGGAAGCAGAGGCCCGGGCGGGTGCAGGTGCCTCGATCACGGAGGGCACAACAGCCGGGGCCGGAACGGCCGTGGCGACGGGGAGCGCATCAAGGGCCGGGGTGACGGGAGCAGGGGCCGGAGCAGGAGCGGGTGCCGGGTCAGGCTCCGGCTCAGCGACGGGGGCAGGGGCGGGGATGGACGTGGTGGTGGCCTCCAGGTGCAGGGTGGGGTGGGTGGCAGCGTGGAACTGGGCCAGGAAGGCCGGGCCAACGCGGCCCCAGCCGAGGAGCAGGAGCGGGGCGACGGTGTCCAGGCAGGCACGCCCGTAGTGGCCGATCAGCAGCGGTTCGGCAGTGTTCAGCGCGAGGGTGAGTACGCCGCACAGGTGCAGCAGGCGGGTGCCGGCCTTCAACTCCTGCGCGGGGATGCCGCGCAGGGCCAGGAACCGTAGTGCGACCAGCAGCCCGACGACGGACAGGTCCACCATCGGGGCGATCAGCGGCGCGATCGGGCGGGGGACGCCGAGCCGCAGAGCGAGGGCCCATACGTTGCCGAAGGAGAAGACGAAGGCCAGGGCCGCGATGATGGCCATGACTGCGGTCACGGTGTGGCGGGTGAATCTTTCCTCCGCCATGTGCGGGCCTCCTCTCAGGCGCGGGGATCCGGGGCGCTCAGGGCTTGGACGGTGAGACAGGGCCGTCCTACTCGCCGTCGCCGGAGGCGGTCCGGCCGGTGGTGTCGAGGAGGGCGTCCAGGCACAGGGCAGGGTCGGCGGTCAGGTGGGAGGTGGCTTCCGCGACGCGGGCCGCGTCGGCGTCGGAGACGTACGGGGTGCGGATGCGGGTGTAGCCGGGCCGGCCCTGCATCGCCATGACGGCGACGCCGACGTAGGCGGGGTCCTGCAAGGTGACCGGGCTGGCGTCGGGCCAGTTGCGGATGTCGTCACCCAGCGCGGCCACCGCGGCTTCCACGGTCTTCTGCGCGAAGGACAGTCCGATGGGGCATACGTCGCGGATGAAGGTGGGGATGGCGTCGCCGGTGGTCTTCTGGCTGATCAGGATCACCAGGATGCCGACGCTGCGGCCCTTCTTGACAAGGTCCTCCACCAGCCGGGCGTTCTCCGCCGTCAGCGCGGCCAGCCGTTTGGTGGTGGCGTCGCTGCCCTTGTACTCGCGAAAGTACGTGTGCGCCTCATCGATGATCAGGACCGTGAGCGGCCACTCGGGAGAGGGGCCGACGTGCCACATGTTCTTCACGCCCAGCACGTCACGGACTGGCTGCTCCTGCGCCAGGGACGGCTGGACGAAGCCGAACAGCTCGCCTCCCAGACCGCCGACCTGATCGAACCGAGACTGTCCCGCGCGACGGCGGAGGAATGCGCGGCATGGGGGTGGCTGGCGCTGCGCGCCGCGGCTGCCGCAGGCCGCAACAACCGGCCCCAGGAAGCCCGCCACTACCACCGCGTCGCGAACACGGCGGCATCCGCCGTGGGACGGGAGTACACCGGCTCGTTCTTCCGGCACTGGACGACCTTCGGGCCGCTCACCGTAGGTATGAAGGGCGTGGAAGACGACATGGCCGTGGGAGACGCCCGCGCGGTCGTCCGCAAATCCGGCGAGCACGCCATGTCACCCAAGGCGTGGAAGAACTCCGGGCGGCCGAGCGGCGAAAACTGGAACCGCCACCGCCTGGACGTGGCCCGCGCCCACGCCCGGACCAACGACCTGTCCGCAGCGATGGACGAGCTGACCGGAGTCCGCCGGGCATCCCCGGAGTGGCTGAGGCATCAGCGGATGGCCGCCGAGACCATGCAGGAGATCCTGAAGAAGCGCAAGCGAACCCTCACCGCCGAGATGCGCGACATGGCCTCTTACCTGGCCGTCGCCGGATAAGTGCCACGCAACGCAATACTTCCGGCACCCTCTGTCGCCAACTGGTATGCCTCATGGATGGAGTGACGGACCGTCGCCCCCTACGGTCGGCGTATTCCATTCGGCTACCCAGGTGGGGGTGCACGGTGAGCACATCCAGGACCGACGCAGACCGCATGCGCCGCAGAGATCTCCACGACGCGGCAGCAGGCGTGATCGGTCCTCGCTTACTGCCATGGACCACTCAGGACGGAACCCCTGCTACCTCAGCACCGACGGCAGGGGCTACCTCTCCTCACTCGCCGACAGCATCGAAGAAGTACAACTTGATATGGGTGAGGAACTCCTGGGGTACGCCCGCCAGGTCGTGGCGCCCGGAGCCAAGGAGCTGTCGGCCGTCGAGTACCGGTGGCTCGCCTGCCGGCTGACCGAAGCCCTCACCGACGCACTCCGAGTCGCCGAATCACGCGGCGACCGCATCCCCGCCCCGCCCGAGAACCCCAACTCCTGACGGCAGTAGCGACGGCAACAACCACGGATTCAGGCGCACAACGACGGACTCCGGCGGACCACCAAACCCCTCCCCACCTGCAAAGAAGCAGTTAGGGGAGGGCCTGCCAGCACACGTACTATGTAGTGGCTGGCGCGACCCCAGTCCTCGTCCACAACTGCGGAAATATCGACAAGGACTACGATGTTGCGGGCGGGCACGCAAAGGATCACGTGGGTCTGTCAGACCAGG
Organism: Streptomyces sp. TSRI0281; assembly: GCF_001905125.1. Taxonomy (GTDB): domain Bacteria; phylum Actinomycetota; class Actinomycetes; order Streptomycetales; family Streptomycetaceae; genus Streptomyces. The sequence goes on from NZ_LWLE01000034.1 coordinate 126,727, forward strand.
AACTGAAAGATAGGGCGCCTACTCTCAGGGGTGGTAAAGCCTCCAGTCTGACTCCGGGAACTGCCCAGGCAAGCATCGACTCCGTGCTTTCTGGAGTAAATCTCAACGCCTGGGCCGCCAAGAACTCCCATGGGGCCGAAAGGCTCCTCACCGGCCGATTCAATAGCTCCATTGGCCGTGTCGCCGACAGCTCTGGAAATGTCTCAGATGCACACAATCTGCAGCTTCTCATCAGGCGCGTGAACAAGGGGACTGACGGCCACAAGGGGACATGGGTCGTGCATACGGTCATGGCCTGGTAGTCACGCTACTCAACGTTAAGGCGCCGGCTCGCGCAAGCGGGCCAGCGCCTCGATATCTGGAGGAGCTACTTCAAGTAATGCAGAACCAGCAATATGTAGTCGACACCCTGGCGAGTCTGGGGAAAGTTCACGAAGAGCTTACCGACTTCTCTGGCAGACTTCTTCGTGAATACAATTTCGGCAGTAATGTTGAATTGGTTCATCAAGTCCTTATTGAGCCGATCGAGGAATCGGTAAGGTTCACATCATTGCATCGTCTCACCGTTTCAGTTGGCCTTGATTTTGCAGACTCCAAGGAGATCGATATTGCCGCGAGTTTCGTCATTGGGGAATCCGCGTGCACGGCAGTGGTTGCAATTCGGGCCAATCTCGGCGAGGCAGTCAGAGACCTGATTGAACGGGAACTCCTCCTACATGAAGAAAGTGTTGACGGCGTTGAGCTGAGGGCGGTCATCAGATTTCTTGAGACGGCCGTGAAGAATCTAGACAACTTGGCCGATCCGCTCAAGTTGCTGGCGCAACGCCACACCTAGCGTGTCCAAGCCGCGAAACGTCCGCAGGGGCAGGTCAGCCCGCCTGGCGGCAGTGGCTGACCGCAGCGTTGACGGACGGTCTGCCACCTGACATCGGATCGCTTTCGACGTCGGCCTCACCAGCGGTCTTCAGGTGCTGGTAGGCGGCGGCCCGAGGAGCGGGTGGGCGAAGCTGTTCAAAGCTTCTTCTTTACTGGATCAAGGCGACCCGCTGGCGCGGACCGCGCGCACTCCGGCCCCTCGGGGCCGCCGCCCGCTCCTGTCTCCGCCCCGCACGACGGTGTGCTTGTATGCGAAGAAAAACCCAGGGTCCTGCGCGGTCCCGAACCACAGCTTCCTGCCGGGCACCAAGGTCCTGCTGGCCGATGGCTCGAAGAAACCGATCGAAAAGGTCGAGCTCGGTGACCTGGTCGTCGTCACGGATCCGGAGACCGGCGAGACGACGACCCGCGAAGTCGTCGCCACCATCGTCACCGAGGACGACAAGCACTTCGTCGACCTGACGATCGCGCCGGACAAGGGCGCGGAGGCCGCCCTCATCTCCACCACGACCCACCCGTTCTGGGTCGAGTTGGAGAAGGCATGGATCGAAGCCGGTGACCTGAAGCCGGGCATGGAACTCCGGACGGCCGAAGGCGACACGGCGAGCGTCGAAGGCATCCGACGCCTCTCACCGGAGAGGATGCGTGAATCGCGGGCCGGCCAGTTCCATGCAGGGAAGGGGAACTCGCGGCTCCCCTCCTGAGACCAGAGCCAATCTACTTGCACTCCTTGCGCGACTTTCGTTGCAGGAGCGCCCAGAATTGCCTCTAGGACTGTGGCGTGAATCAAAAACTCTGAGAGCCGCTCGCCGGTGCGCTTCCAGGGGTTCGGCTCGTCAGATGGTTCTCGCTCGTACACGGAGTGATCTTCGTCGTTCGGGTCGAATGCCCAAACCCAAGTTCCTTGATTCTCGACCCAGAACGGAATCTTTCCTTCTTCTGCTGCGAGTTCAGGCAGAGGGATGGCATAGTTGTGCGACGTGATCGCCCCGTCCCACTGGGCGTAGATTTCATGCCACTCAACAAGTTCCCTGGGTCTTTCGGGTGATTCACTCAGTCTCGCATTGGGTGATGTCGGAGTGCCGTACCACCTCCGCAGAAATCACAGCAGGCCGTGATTGTCCGAAGGGGCGAGATGGCTCATGTGAGCCATCATGCGCTATACGTCAAAGGTCGAGGTGGGTTGGTCTGCAAAGTGCCACAGTAGAACGGGAGCCCCATAGGTGGGGCTCCCGTGGGTCTTGATGGCAGTAGTTGATGGCAACGTCAGCGGACGATGGCGGTGCAAGGTGGCGATTCGTCGTCGGGCTCGCCGGTGATCTCGGCGGGGTTGCGGAGGACGTTACCAAGAAGGTCGATGGCGTCGAGTTGGAGGCGGAGCCGGACGTGGGCGTAGACGCCGACGGGAGCCGATGTGGGCGAGGCCGAGGAGCCCCTTGATCACGACGGGGCCGACGCCCTGTTCCGGGAGCAGGGTCGTGGTCAAGTGCCGGAGATCGTGGAAGCGGATCGTCCGGAGTTCCGCGCTGTGGAGGAGGCGGCGTTAGCAGCGGGTGAGGTTGGTGGGGTCGAGCGGCCTGCCGGTCGGGGTGGTGAAGACGAGGCCGCTGTTGCAGCAGATCCGGGACGAGAGACTGCAGCCGCGGCCAGCTGCTGCCGTCGCAGGGCCAGCTCATGCAGACCTATGGTGCGTCGGGCACTGACCATGTAGAAGGCCGTACGCCTTCACATCGGGCGCGGCGGGCGATCCGATCGATGTGTCGACGTGGGAGTTCGCCTCGGTGGCGGTGATCGCCAACCTGACGCACAGGCTCGAACTTGCTCTGGAACAGATCGAGGAGCTGTACGAGCGCGTCGAGCGCCTGAAGCGCGGTGATCGCCCGGAATGCGACGGCGGCTGAAGAAGCCGCAGCGCACAAGACGTCCCCGAAAGCTGTGGCCTCCGGGGACTTCCTGTGCTGCCTCTTCTACGGCATCTCGTCGGCCTCGTCGTCACAGCCGTCGATGCCGTCGGGGTCGTCGTAGGCCGGTGTGGGCAGCCGGGCGCCTCGGCTCACCGAGATCCGGTGCACGTTGCCAAGAGCCTCGGTCAACTCGACGGCCAACAGGTGGAGTTCTCCGGGTGTCCAGGCGTGTCCGGCGAGGACCTGATGCGCTTCCTCGATGAGTTCACCGGCCAAGCCGAGCTGAGCCGCCTCCATGTTGTCGGCAAGGCGTGACAGAGGCCCGGCCCCGTCTCCCGCGAGGTAGCACGGCTTTCCCTCCGGCCCCGCCCACGGCAACAGGCGCACCGTATCCGTCAGGTTCACGCCGTCACCCCTGCCCTGTCTGCGAAGAAGGATGAGTGGTTGGCACTCCGGAGGCGGCCCGGAGCGGGCCTGGGAATCCGCAACAGCGGCTCGAAGGTTTGGGCGATACAGTGCGGCATGTTGACGCTCCAATCGGCGTTGGCCACGCCCCCGGACCGTTCGCCCGGTCGCGGGGGTACTGACAAGACGTCAGCCTGCCGACCAGCAACGCAGGGCAGTTGCACCGAACAGTGCAACTGCGCGGCCTCGCGATGCGCTATACCCCGACCCACTCCGCGTACTGCGCCAGTGAGCTGTTCCGGGCCCGTTCGCGCCGCTTGAGCGCCAGCACGGTCTCTCGTGCGGTCGGGTGGTAGCGCGTCTGCTGCGGCGCGGTCCGCCGGGCCCGTTGCAGGCAGTCCAGGGCCTGGTCCGAGTGGCCTGTCCAGGCGTGGGCGCGGCCGAGGTCCATCCAGTGGTGTCCGGCTCTCGAACGGGTCCAGCCGCGCGGAATCCGTACATCCTCGGCGAGTTCGATGGCGAGGCCGAACTCGTCCATCTCCGAGGCGATGGCCACCGCATGGACTCCGACGTTCACTGGCCCCCAGGTCACCCCGAAGTCGGGCAGTTCACCGGTCCTGCGGGCGATTGTGCGAGCCTCGGCCAGCCGGGCGTCCGCATGCTCCCGGTCCTTCATCCGACCCGCGATCACCGCAACCCGCAAGTGCATCACACCGCGCATGGCGTCGATGCCCGCCGGGCGGCGTGCGTCCTGGCCGTCGAGATCCCGTAGTGCCCGGTCGATCACCCGTACACCGATGTCGTACCGGCCGGATGACATCGTCGTCTGTGCGCGGAGGTAGGCGTGCATGGCAGCCAGGCCCGGCTCATCGGCACGTGGTGCCGTCCAGGCCAACCGGTCCAGTGCGACGGTGGCGAGGTCGATGTAGCCGAAGCTCCACGCCACGGTGAACACGCACCGGAAGGCGCCCGCCAGACACTCGTACGCCTGCCGTTGCTCTTCCCCGGTGGTTGTGTGAACGGTCTGTACCGACTCGTCGATCAAGGCGGGAAGGTCGCGCACCATGTCTGTGTACTGGGCCTGGCGGCGCTGCACGAGGGCCTGCTGGACGTCGGCGCGGATGAGCGCGACTGGACGAGGCGGCGTCTCCCAGTCCAGGGCGACATCCCAGTTCTCCAGACCCTCACGGATCGGCTGTATCAACGCATCCATGCGGTCACGGCGCAGCTCTTCCGCGTACGGCTGCCCCAGCAGATCGGAGGTGGAGACACCCAGCGCGCGGGCGCAGGCAGCTACGAGAGCCGGGGAAGCAGGCTTCTGACCGCACTCAGCTTTCGACAGCAGCGACTTGGAGGTATTGGCGCGCATGGCCAGGCCCTGCTGTGTCAGGCCGCGCTGCTTACGGATGCGGGCGATCCGAGCGCCGGTGTGCTCCTCGGTGCTCTGCGGCACGATGAACTCCGTTCTGCGGCAACACTTCAGACGGTACCCCTGATCGGCGGCCCCCGATCAGACGAATGGTGATCGCCGCGGTGTCCCGGAACCCCCACCCGCTGGCGGGGTTCGCATCGGTCGTTCAGGTGGTGGCAGTGACGCCAGCTGCCGCTCTGCCAACAGGCCACGGCGGTGTACTCGTATGCGCTGATGGACGCCGGGGCGGAACCGGCCCGCTTGTTGTGTGGGTACCCGGTCAACGAATCAGGTCATCAGCCCCATCCGAGTGCTCACCTGCTAGCCGTGATGTTTCACCGGAGACCGGCGCGCCGGTCGTCATCCGACGGGCCAGTTCCACTACATGTCCGCGAGTGGTCGGGGTGTCCGCGGCCGGGCCCAGGATCAGGCGGGTGAGCTGGGGGAAGGCCGCGGGGAGTACCGCGATGCCCAGGAGCGCCAGGAAGGTGTGCGCGGCCCGGGGGTCGGTGGGGGTGTCCGGGGTCGCGGAGAGTTCGGTGATCATGTCCCGGTAGCGGGCGGTGCGTTGCTCCTCGGCGGGGAGGGTGCCCGTGCCGTAGTGCAGGGCCTCCCACATCATCAGGCGGAGCATGTGCGGGTTCTGCTGGTGGAGGTCGTAGATCCGGCCCGCGTACTCGGCCGGGTCGCCGGTGGGCGGGCCCAGGAGTGCGGCGTGTTCGGCGAGGGCCTCGGCGACGACCGCCGCGAAGAGCTTTTCCTTGCTGCCGAAGTAGCCGTAGATGCGTTCCTTGTTGGCGCCCGCCTGCTCGGCGATCCGGTCGACGCGGGCGCCTCCCATCCCGTGGGCGGCGAATTCTTCCCTGGCCGCGGCCAGGAGGCGGGCGCGGGTTCCTACTGATGCGGCGTGCTGCGACATGGCACAACCCTACATAGCCAACCATCCGGTTGGTTGGCTAGCGTGCTGATCAAGGATCACGCTGTCGAACGGGTGGAGGGTGCGCTGTGCTGAGGGGCGATGCGGGGGTATGGGTGACCGGGCTCGGAGCGACCACGCCGCTGGGCGGTGATCTCGCCACGACGTGGGCGGCGATGCTGGCCGGGGAGAGCGGGGTCGCGGTGCTGCGCGAGGAGTGGGCCGCCGGGCTGCCCGTCCGGCTGGCGGCGCCGATGCGGGTGGACCCGGCCACCGCGATGAAGCGGACCGAGGCCCGACGGCTGGACCGGTGTGAGCAGGCGGCCCTGGTGAGCGCGCGTCAGGCGTGGGCCGACGCGGCGCTGTCCGGCGTCGACCCGGAGCGGGTGGCCGTCGTCATCGGTACGGGGGTGGGCGGCGTGCTGTCGTTGCTCGGGCAGGACGACATCCTGGAGGAGTCAGGGCCGCGCAAGGTGTCCCCGCACACCGTGCCGATGCTGATGGCAAATGGCCCGGCCGCCTGGGTGAGCATCGATCTGGGGGCCCGGGGCGGCGCGCACACCCCGGTGAGCGCCTGCGCCTCGGGGGCGGAGGCCCTCGCGTACGGGCTCGATCTGATCCGGCTCGGCCGCGCCGATGTCGTCGTCGCCGGAGGGGCCGAGGCATGTCTGCACGCGCTGCCGCTGGCGGGCTTCGCGCAGATGCGGGCGCTGTCGACGACGAACGACGACCCGGACCGCGCCTCCCGCCCCTTCGACGCCGACCGCGACGGCTTCGTCCTGGGCGAGGGCGCCGCCGTCCTGGTGCTGGAGCGCGCCGAGTTCGCCCGCGCCCGCGGCGCCCGCCCCCACGGCGTCCTCGCCGGGGCGGCGGTGACGTCCAGCGCCGGGCACATCACCGCATCCGACACCGCCGGACAGGTACGGGCCATGCGCGGGGCATGGGAGTCGGGCGGCCTCGCGCCCACGGACATCGGCCTCGTCCACGCGCACGCCACCTCCACACCGCAGGGGGACCTCGCGGAGGCGGACGCCCTGGCCGAGGTCCTGGGCGCGCACACCCCGGTGGTCACCGCGACCAAGTCGATGACCGGCCATCTCCTGGGCGCGTCCGGCGCGTTGGGGGCCGCCGTCACGGTGCTCGCGCTGCGCGACGGGGTCGTGCCCGCCATCAGGAACCTCGACACGCCCGACCCGGCGATCGGTCACGGCCTCGACCTCGTCATGGCACAGCCCCGCCGGGGCACGTGGACCGCCGGGCTGGCCAACTCCTTCGGCTTCGGCGGCCACAACGTCTCGCTGGCCTTCACGACGGCACCTTGACGGCGCGGATCCGGGGCGGGCGCCGTCACCGCCCGTCGGGCGTTTGTGGACGGAACCGTTGCGGTGATGGCCGGGGTGCCCTTCCCAGCCTGTCCGGCGCTTGAGGACGAAACGTTGTGGTGGTGGTCGGGAAGCAGCCGTGTCCGAGGCCGCTTCCCAGCCTGTCCGGCGCTTGAGGACGGAACCCTTGCGGTGGTGGTCCGGAAGCCGCCGTGTCCGAGGCCGGGGTGCCCTTCCCAGCCCGTCCGGCGATTGAGGACGGAACCCTCGTCCGGATCCGCCCCGGACCCAACTGGCCCCTGGGGCCCCGCATCCCGGACAGCCGGAGCCCGGCCGGCGGCCCGCTACCGTACGGCCCGAAGCGCCCGCCGCCGCACCGGCGCGTCACTCCCCTCCGCCGCACCCCCCGCACCCGCCCCCGCACCGGCCGCCACTCCCGCCTCGCCCAGCAGCCCCGGCAGCTCCGTCAGTGCGTTGATCCGGAAGTCCGCGGTCTCCACGACATCGGGGTGGTCCGCCCACCAGTGCCCGTACGGCCCGCGCCGCAGATGCGCGGCCCGCAGCCCCGAGGACTTGGCCGGAAACAGGTCGTCGGCCGGATGATCACCGACGTACAGCGTCGACTGCGGCTCCGCCCCCGACACCTCCAGCACGCGCGTGAAGAACTCCGGGTCCGGCTTCGACACCCCCCACTCGTCGGACGTGACGACGAGATCCGCGGGCAGGTCCAGCGCCCGCAGCAGCTCCCCGGCCCGTACCGTCCGGTTGCCCGCGACCACGACGCGGATCCCCAGCGCGCGCAGTTCGGCCAGGGCGGGCCGTACGTCCGGGTAGAGATCCGACTCGTCCAGGTGCTCGCCGCGTCCCGACGCCGCCCGCGCGAGGTAGGCCTCGGTGACGTCCATGTCGGGGCGCAGGATGCGCAGCGCGTCGGCGCCGTCCCGGCCCTGGACCACGGCGGCGCCCACCAGCGCGCTGAGTGTGTGCGGCGGGACGCCGAGCCAGTTGGCCCAGGACGCCCAGTAGCGGTCGTCGCGTACGAGGGTCTCGCCGATGTCGAACACGATCGTTTCCATCACCGTCCCGACCCTACGGGCGCGTCGGCCGCGCGAAGGGTCTCATTCGGTGAGTCGGCCCGGACGAGTGAGAGTGGGCTCCGTACCGAGGACCGGGTTCCCGCCCGCCGGCCCGAAGGAGGCCGTGGTCCGGTTCGTGTGCCTCGCTCGTATGCTCGGGTCCATGACCGATCCTCAGAGCGGACGCCCCACCACCAACGCCATGCGGCGCGCGCTCAAACGGGCCCGTGACGGTGTCGCCCTCGATGTGACCGAGGCCGCCGTACTCCTCCAGGCGCGCGGCGACGATCTGACGGACCTCTCCGCGTCCGCCGCCCGGGTGCGGGACGCGGGCCTTCAGGCGGCCGGTCGGCCGGGCGTCATCACGTACTCGCGCAAGGTCTTCATCCCGCTGACCCGGCTCTGCCGTGACAAGTGCCACTACTGCACCTTCGTCACCGTGCCGGGCAAGCTCCGCCGCGAGGGCCACGGGATGTTTCTGTCTCCCGACGAGGTCCTGGCCATCGCCCGCGAGGGCGCGGCCATGGGATGCAAGGAAGCGCTGTTCACCCTGGGCGACCGGCCCGAGGACCGCTGGCCCGAGGCGCGCGAGTGGCTGGAGGCCGAGGGGTACGACGACACCCTCGCGTACGTACGGGCCATGGCGATCCGGGTCCTGGAGGAGACCGGGCTGCTGCCCCACCTCAACCCGGGCGTCATGACCTGGACCGACCTCCAGCGGCTCAAGCCCGTCGCCCCGTCCATGGGGATGATGCTGGAGACGACGGCGACCCGCCTGTGGTCCGAGCCGGGCGGCCCGCACCACGGCTCCCCGGACAAGGAACCGGCCGTACGGCTGCGCGTCCTGGAGGACGCGGGCCGCTCCAACGTCCCGTTCACCACCGGCATCCTCATCGGGATCGGTGAGACGTACGAGGAGCGCGCGGACTCCCTCTTCGAGCTGCGCAAGACGGCCCGCGCCTACCACGGCATCCAGGAGATCATCGTCCAGAACTTCCGCGCCAAGCCGGACACGGCGATGCGCGGCATGCCGGACGCCGAGCTGGAGGAACTGGCGGCGGCCATCGCCGTGGGCCGCCACATCCTCGGCCCCTCGGCCCGCATCCAGGCCCCGCCGAATCTGGTGGACGCCGAGTACGCGCTGCTCATCGGCGCCGGGATCGACGACTGGGGCGGTGTCTCGCCCCTCACGCCCGACCATGTGAACCCCGAACGCCCCTGGCCGCTCATCGACGAACTGGCGGCCAGGACAGCCGAGTCGGGCTTCACGCTCCGCGAACGTCTGACTATCTACCCGGAGTTCGTCCAGCGCGACGAACCGTGGCTGGACCCCCGCCTCGTCCCGCACGTCCGCGCCCTGGCGGACCCGGAGACGGGCCTCGCCCGCGAGGGCGCGATCCCCACCGGCCTGCCCTGGCAGGAACCGGACGAGGGCTTCAACGCCACCGGCCGTACCGACCTGCACCGCACCATCGACACCGAGGGCCGTACCGGCGACCGCCGCGACGACTTCGACGAGGTGTACGGGGACTGGGAGGCGCTCCGCGAGGCGGCCGCCCCCGGGATGGTGCCGTCCCGCATCGACGCCGATGTACGCCAGGCGCTCGGGCAGGCCGCCGACGACCCCACGAAGCTCACCGACGACCAGGCCCTCGCCCTGCTCCACGCGGACGGCCCGGCGCTCGACGAGCTGTGCCGGATCGCGGACGCGCTGCGCCGGGACGTGGTCGGCGACGACGTCACGTACATCGTCACGCGGAACATCAACTTCACCAACGTCTGCTACACCGGCTGCCGTTTCTGCGCCTTCGCCCAGCGGCGCACCGACGCCGACGCGTACACCCTCTCCCTGGACCAGGTCGCCGACCGGGCGGCCCAGGCGTGGGACGTCGGCGCGGTCGAGGTCTGCATGCAGGGCGGCATCCACCCGGACCTGCCCGGCACGGCGTACTTCGACATCGCACGGGCGGTGCGCGAACGCGTCCCCGGTATACATGTGCATGCCTTCTCGCCCATGGAGGTCGTCAACGGCGCGACCCGCACCGGGATGTCCATCCGCGACTGGCTGATCGCCGCGAAGGAGGCCGGGCTCGGCTCGATCCCCGGCACGGCGGCGGAGATCCTGGACGACGAGGTCCGCTGGATCCTCACCAAGGGCAAGCTCCCCACCGCCACCTGGCTGGAGGTCATCAGGACGGCCCACGAGGTGGGCCTGCGGTCGTCCTCCACCATGATGTACGGCCATGTCGACCAGCCCCGCCACTGGCTCGGCCACCTCCGGACGCTGGCCAACCTCCAGCAGGAGACGGGCGGTTTCACGGAGTTCGTGACCCTGCCCTTCATTCACACCAACGCCCCGGTCTACCTGGCGGGCATCGCCCGCCCCGGCCCCACCGACCGCGACAACAGGGCCGTCACCGCGATGGCCCGCCTGCTGCTCCACCCGCACATCACCAACATCCAGACGAGCTGGGTGAAGCTCGGCGCGGAGGGTGCGGCGGAGATGCTCCGCTCGGGTGCGAACGACCTGGGCGGCACGTTGATGGAGGAGACCATCTCCCGTATGGCGGGGTCGAGTTACGGCTCGTACCGTTCCGTCCAGGACCTGGTCGCCATCGCCGACCTGACCGGTCGCCCGGCGCGCCCGCGCACGACGCTGTACGGCGAGGTCCCGGCGGAGCGCGTCACGGCCGCCGCCGCGTCGGACGGCCATCTGCCGGAGCTGCTGCCGGTGCTGCCGAGCTGAGGACGGAGCTCCCGTACGGCTCCGCCCGGTGGCCGGCCGCACGGCTGCGGCCGGCCACCGGGCGATGACCCTCTGTCCCAGGGGCCGGCCTCCGGGCACGGCCGGGGCGGAGAGGAACGGTCACTCCTCCGGCAGTTCCACGATCACCAGCGTGCCGCGGCTTCCGGGGCGGACCGCGTGGGGGGTTCCCGCCGCCACCAGGTACAGCTCGCCCGCCCGCGCCGGCACCGGCCGGCCGTCCACCTCCAGCTCCAGCAGGCCGTCGAGGACCAGCAGTGCCTCGGCGGCTCCGTGGCGCTCCTCCTCGACCGGCAGTTCGTCCATGCGCAGGACCTTCACGCAGGCCGCCCCCACCAGCCCGAGCCGGTGCGAACTCCACGCCGCCGGCAGACCGGCTGCCGTCTCCGCAAGGTCGACCACACTCATGGCACACCTCTCCCTCGGGCCCGGTCGGTCATAGCCGAACGGGCCCGTACAACAAGGCCAATGGATGCTTGAACGCTAGCTGACCAGGGAAAACAAGTGGTCGACCGTTGGGTAAAGCCTGCCGTGACTGCCGTGACTGCCGTGGCTGCCGTGGCCTTCGGGCCGAAGCCGCCCCCGGCCCGGATCAGCCGATCCGGCGGTCGCGACCCGCGAGCAGACCGGCCGCGAGCTGGGGAAGCATGAGCAGGCTCATGAAGAGCAGGGGCGTGCGCCAGCTGCCGGTGTGCTGGTAGAGGGCGCCGACCAGCACGGGGCCGGGGATCGACAGCAGATAGCCGGTGCTCTGCGCGAAGGCCGACAGCCGGATCACCGCCGCACCGTCCCGGCCCCGCATGCCGATCATCGTCAGAGCCAGCGGGAACGAGGAGTTGGCGACGCCGAGCAGGACGGCCCACAGCCACGGCGCGGTGGCCGGTGCGGCCCAGAGCCCGGTGTATCCGGCCAGTCCGAACACCCCGATGGTCACCGCGATCCCGCTCTGGCCGCGCAGTCCTCCGGCGGCGGCGGACAGGGCGAAGGACAGGGGGATGCCGAGTACGGAGGTGAGGGCGAACAGCAGACCGGCGGTTCCGGCGGAGAGACCGGCGTCGCGGTAGATCTGCGGCAGCCAGCCGATGACGACGTACGCCGCGGTGGCTTGCAGCCCGAAGTAGACGGCGAGTGCCCAGGCGGTCGGGTTACGGGTGAGCGGCGCGCGGGGCTCGGGGCCGGACGCGGGGTTGGGCGCGGGGTCCGGTGAGGCGCCCCGTGCGGGGTTGGGCGAGGCTTCCCGCGCAGGGTCCGGCGAGGCTTCCCGCGCAGGGTTGGTCGCGGGGTCCGGCGCGAAGTCAGGTGCGGTGGCGCGGGCGTGCGGCGGTCGGGCGGGTGATCGGGCGAGGGCGAGCCATGGCGGTACGGCGAGAGCGGCGGGAGCGGCCCAGACCGCGAGGCCGATGCGCCAGTCGCCGCCGAAGACCTGGGCCACGGGGACGGTGAGAGCGGCGGCGGCGGACGCGCCCAGGTTGAGGGCCATGGCGTAGAGGCCGGTCATCATGCCGACCCGTTCCGGGAAGCGTTCCTTGACCACGGCGGGCAGCAGCACATTGGCCACCGCGATCCCGGCGAGCGCGAGGGCGGTGGCCCCGATGAACGAGACGGCGCCCGTCGTGAAGGGGCGCAGCGCCAGACCGATAGCGGCCGCTGCCAGGCCCGCGGTGATGACCGGGCCGGGCCCGTACCGGCGGGCCGGACGGGGCGCGAGAAAGCCGACCAGTGCGAAGCAGGCCGCGGGTACGGAGGTGAGGACTCCGGCGACACCGGCACTCACCCCGAGGCCCGCCCGGACCTCTTCGAGCACCGGGCCGAGGCTGGTGACCGCGGGCCGGAGGTTGACCGCGGCCAGCAGCAGGGCGACGACCGCGGCACACTGCCCGACGGTGGCGGCGCGTGCCGGGCCCCGCCGCTTCCGCACGCGGTGCGGGTCCACCACTTCGTCGTTCGCCATGCCGACGCCTTCCTTCGGGGACGGGACGGGTCCGCGCCCGTCGGAGTGGGGCCGGGCCGTAGTCGGAGCGCCCGAGACCCCAGGGAGAACTACCTTCCATGGAAGTAACTATACCTTCCATGGAAGGTATAGTTACTTCCATGGAAGAGCAGCAGGCAGCCGATCAGGTGGCCCGTGTCCAGGCCGAGTGGCGGCGGGAGCGGCCGGATCTCGATGTGAGCCCGCAGGCCGTCATCGGCCGGCTCCATCGTGTCGCCCGCGCCCTCACCCAGGAACTCTGCGTCGTCTATGCCCGCTACGGCCTGAGCGAGGGCGAGTTCGACGTCCTGGCGGCGCTGCGCCGCGCGGGCGCGCCCTTCGAGCGGGCCCCTGGTCTGCTGGCCGCCCACACGATGGTGACGACCGGCGCCATGACGAAACGGATCGACCGGCTGCAACGGGCGGGGCTGGTCACCCGCCGGACCAGCGATGCCGACGGACGCGGTCGCGTCGTCGCGCTCACCGACGCCGGACGCGAGCTCATCGACCAGGCTTTCACCGAGCACATCCACAACGAGCACCGCCTCCTGGCGGAACTCACCCCACAGGAGGCCGCGGGCCTCGAAACGCTCCTGACCGCTTGGCTGGCCCGCATCGAACCGGCCCGCCGGTCACCCGGCCTCTAGCGAAGCCCCCGGCGCGCCCGGCTGTCGGCCCGCCCGGCCCTTGGCGCCTCCGGCCCCGGCGCGCCCAGTCCCCGCGCGTCCCAGCACACCCCGGCCGTCCCCGCACTCTGGGCGATCGGGCTCGGCGGCGGGCTCGGCGGCGGCCAGGCCGTGGCCGGGGTGCTCTACGTCGAGCGGGGCAAGGACCACGAGCACGTGGCGAAGATGTCCACGGTGGCGCAGACCGGTGGCTACCTGCTCGCCGCAGCCGGACCGGTCACCGCGTCCGTACTCACACCGTGACGGGGGTGTGGACCGTGCCCCTCCTCGTCTTCGTGGGAGTGCTCGCGCTGAGCCTGGTGGCGAGTCTGCGTGCCGGTCACGACAGGCGGTGACCGGCACGGACCCGCTACGAGCGGGACGAACGACCCCAACGGCCGACGACTCCCACCGCCAACGATTGCTACGGCCGACGACTGCTACGGCCGACGACTTCAGCGGCCAATGACTGCAACGGCCAGCGGCTCCAACCTGCCAGCGGCTCCAACGGCCAACGACTCCAACGGCGAATGGCTGCCCGGCCAACAGCTCCCCGGCCAACAGCTCCCCGGCCAACAGCTCCCCGGCGAACGGCTCCCCGGCGAACGGTTCACCGGCCAACGGCTCCCCGGTCGGCGGGTGGCGCTGTCAGACTGGGGGCATGACCGCCGCCGGCCCGCGCCGCCTGTCCCTTCAGCAGATCGTCGAGGAACAACGCCGTGCCGCCTTCGTCGGGCGCGCCGGTGAACTCGACCTGTTCCGGGGCAACTTCGCCGTACCCCCGGAGAATCCGCGCCACCGGTTCGTGTTCCATGTGCGCGGCAACGCGGGGGTCGGCAAGACATCTCTCGTACGGGAATGGCGCCGGGCCGCCAGAGGGTGTGGGGCGCTCACCGCGTCGGTCGACGAGAGCGCCGAGTCCGTGCCCGAGGTGCTGGCCCTGATCGCCGAGCAGTTCGCCGCGCAGGGGCACCCGCTCAAGGCGCTGGACCGGCTGCTGACCACGTATCAGCGGCGGCTCCACGAGGCCGCCGCCCAGGACGCGGCGGGCGGGGAGCCGGTGGACGGTGATCCCTCGGCCGGGGCGCTGGCCGCCGCGCAGGCCGGGCTGATCGCGGCCGGGACGCTGCCGGTGGTGGGGGCGCTGGTCGGCGGGATCGACCCGGCGGTGGTGGCGCGTGGCGCGGGCGGTCTGCGCGCCGTGTTCGGCGGCCGGTCGCGGCAGCAGGACGACGCCCGGCTGCTGGCGGAACCGGTGCGGGTCCTCACGCCCGTGTTCGTCGCCGAGCTGGAACGGGTCGCGGACACCGTGCCGTGGATCGTGCTCTTCCTCGACACGTACGAGCGCACCGCCCCGCTGCTCGACGGGTGGCTGACCGACCTGCTCACGCCCGGCCGGTACGGCGAACTCCCCGCGAACCTCGTCCTCACCCTGGCCGGGCAGCGCCGCCTCGATTCCGTCCGCTGGGCCGACCACGCGCGGCTGATCGCGGATGTCCCACTGGCCCCGTTCACCGAGCGGGAGACGCGCCAACTCCTCACCGGACGAGGGGTCGTGGAGGAGACCGTCGTACGGGAGGTGCTCCGGCTCTCCGGCGGGCTGCCGGTCCTCGTCTCGACGCTGGCCGCGAACCCGGGGGCGGTCGGCGACGCCAGTGCGAGCGCCGTCGAGCGCTTCCTGGCGGGGGAGAGCGACCCGGACCGCCGTGCCGCCGCGCTCGCGTGCGCCCTGCCCCGGCGCTTCGACGAGGACCTGGTGGCCGTGGTGGTGCCGGAGGGGGCGCCGGGGGCGTACGCATGGCTGCACGAGCTGCCGTTCGTCGCCGAGCGGCACACCGGGCGGGCCCGCTACCACGATGTCGTCCGCGCCCCGATGCTCCGGCTCCAGCGCACCACCTCCCCGCAGAAGTGGACCGAGGCCCACGACCGCCTGGCCGGGGCCTTCGCCGCCCGCCGGGACGCGGCGGCCGAGGGGATCGACCCGGACCGGATCTGGTCCGAGGAGCCCTGGCGCGACGCGGCACTCGACGCGCTGTACCACCGGCTCTGCGCCCGCCCCCGCACCGCGCTCCCCGACGCCCTGCGCGCCGGGACCGCCGCCTGCCACCAGGACCCGCTCGCCGCCCGCCACTGGGCCCGCACCCTCGCGGAGGCGGGCGAGGACGCCGACAGCGCCGTACTGCGCGACTGGGGCCGGGACCTGCTGACCGCCCTCACCGACCACGGGCCCCGCGCCACCGCCGCCCTCGGGCTGCTGCTGACCCGGGCCGAACTGGACGACACCGACCGGGCGTCCGCCCTCGTGGCGCGGGCCTGGGACCGCTTCCGGGCCCGGGAGTTCGACGCGGCCCTCACCGACTACGGGCGAGCCCTCGTCCTGGACCCGCGCAGCGCCCGCGCCCACCAGGGACGGGCGGTCGCGCTGCGGGCGCTCGGGCAGCACGAGGCGGCGCTGGCCGACCTGGACCGGGCCGAGGAGATCGCGCCGGACTGGGCGTGGGCCGTGCGGGAGCGGGGCGAGACCTACCGGCGCATGGGGCGCCTCGACGAAGCCCTGCCCGTACTGGACCGGGCGCACGCCCTGGACCCCGGCGACGCGCTCACCCTCGGCAGCCGGGGGCACGTCCGCCAACGGCTCGGCCGGCCCGAGGACGCGCTCGACGACTTCGACCGGGCGCTCGCCCTGTGGCCGGAGTACATCTGGGGACTGGTCCGGCGGGCCCGCGTCCGGACGTTCCTCGGCGACACCGTCGGCGCCCTCGCCGACCTGGACCGCGCCGGGGAGCTGGCGCCCCGGGCAGCCGGGACGGAAGGGGAACGGGGCGAGGTCTACCGGGCGCTCGGCCGGTACGCGGAGGCCGTGGAGAGCTACGGGCGCGCCCTGGAACTGGACCCGGAATACGCCTGGGCCCATGGCAGCAGGGCCCTCGCCCACGAGGCACTGGGTGAGCCCGGCCGGGCGCTGGCGGACCTGGACCGCGCGCTGGAGATCAACCCGGAATACACCTGGGCGCGCAACCAGCGTGAACGGTTGGCGGCGGCGGTGCGTGGGAGCTGAGGGGGTGCGGCGGGGTGGCTGTTCGTGCTGAACGCTGGTTCCGGAAAGTGAGACCGTTGCTCGGGCGGCTGTTCACCGGGGCCGATGAGAGCCCTTCGCCTGCCTGAACGTCGTTCTTGGGAACGTGTGTTGCTGATGTTCCTCTCGTCTGTTCCAGGTGTGCCCACGCCGTCGGGTCGGGCCGGAAACGCGCTTGCCCGGGATGGCGCCGATCCGGGTAATCTTGCCCGGCGTCGTTTGGCAAACGCTCTGTACGGGGGTATCGGTGGGGGAACACTGCGGGCACATCGCTTATGGATGCCACGCCACCGGGGCGGAGTTCGGATGACCACGGAGATCGGATCCACGGTCGGCGTACGGCAGTCGGTCACGCTGATCAGTCCGGTGCGTCTTCCCGTCGACCCGGTGTCGTGGGACGAGGGGCCGATCCCCTTCGAGGCAGGTGGTCATCGCACGGATGTGGCGGCCCGGCAGACGTACTTCACCCATGCCGCGGGCCGTGCGCTGTACGGAACATCCGCACGCCCTTGCCGGTGGCATCTCTTCGCCGATGTCACCCACGGGGACATGCATCTGCATGGCATGGAGATCCTGCGTACCCCGACCGCTCTCCACCCGCAACACGCCCTTGCTGTCCTGCATGTCACCGTCCGGACGGCTGTGCTACTGGACGTGCTGCGGGCACTTGCCCACCGCACCGGGGCGGGACCCGGTCCGCTCAGTGGCCCCCTCTCCCCCCAGGTACTCCTCCAGGGCATCGCCTCGCCGATGGGCACCGGCGCACCCTTTACCCAGGCGCACCCCTACACCGTCGCGTTCCTCACCCCAGGGGAAGCCGACACCCCGGCACTGCGATCCGGCGGCCCGCTGCCACCGACGGCCGACCGGTGGCTCTGGGCGCTCGCCTCCCGCTCCAACGAGGCGGACTTTCCCACCTCCCCGGAGGCATTACCGGCCCAGACCGAGCGTGCCGTCCGGATCTCGGCGGACTGGAGTGCGCTGGTCCTGCGGCACGGCACCGCGTTCCTCGGCCATCGTCCCGACCGGGGCGACGGCGACTTCTACGACTTCGCGGCCCTTCACGTCCGCTCCGTCTACCTGGATGCCCTGCTCCTCGGTATCGCGCAGCGAGACCACATCGACGAGCTGACGGACGGGCTTTCGGCAGTGTTCGACGGTGCCGGGCTCGCCCGTCGTCTCACCGCTCTGGAGAGGGACATCGCGGGATTCCGCAGCACCTACTGGCGCCAGCACCTCACCGCACACGGCCCCGCCAACGAACTGCTTCTCGCATACCACGAGCAGTACCGGCTACCCGCACGGTTCGAGGAGATACTGGCGGAGGCCGCCGACTACTCCCGGCTCGTCCAGACACAGGACGGACAGCAGATCGCGGGAGCGCTCGGTGTGCTCACGATTCTCGGTCTGCCGCTCGGCACCGCACTGAGCGTGCTCCAAGTGCTCGGTGAAGACGACCCCGTGCACCTTCTGATGGCCCTCGGTGCCGCCCTCGTGGCGACGGCGGCGGCCTTCGCCACCCGGTACGGGCGCTTGGTCCTCGCCTCGCTTCGTGGGGGCCCCGCCGCCGACGAGTGACACAAGCACATCTGACGGAAGCTGCGTTGTTAGCAGCCGGGACAATCTGCCGAACAGGACGCGGTCGACGTGACAGTCAACGAGGGCGAGTCGCTCCGTCTTTACAAGAAGGCTTTGAGATACGCCGAATCGGATCCCGAGGTGTTTCTCAGCACGGCACGACGAGCGGCGGAGTCGATCCTCTTGGACATTGCCCTGCAGGAAGCTGTCGGATCGAAGCCGACGCTCGAATCCTTGCTCACGGTGCTCACTGCCAAGGGGGTCGTACCCCAGAAGATGGTGCTGGCCATTCGCACCATTCAGAACTATGGCAACTACGGTAGCCACGCCCTGGAAACGTCCGGGGAGGAAATCTCCGCTGAGGACGTGCAGCCCTGCCTCAACGCTCTGACGCAGCTCGTGGTCTGGTACGGGCGGACCCTTTCGTCGTTCGCGGAGGACGAAGGGCGTGAGGCGCTGGCCGCCGTGCAGCCCACGGCCGGAACGACGCGGCTGGCGGACTCCACACTGATCGTGGTGAAGGCCCTGCTGCTGGGCTGTGGCTTCGAGGAACTGATGGCCCGGCACCACCACCGCGTGGTGTCTGTCCAACTGCCCTGGTCGGACCAACTGGTCCGCGATATCGCGCAGGGCCGGCTGGACCTTGCCGTCTACAACGAGCAGCGGCTTCTGAGCATGATCGAGGACGATACTGAGCTGGGTTCCCAGGTGGTGTCGGTCGGCCGTCTGGGGCACTCGATGGGAGGCCGGAACTTCTACCTGCTCGCCGCGCGCGGCGGCCGTTGGGGCGGCGCGACGGCCGAAGAGTTCCTGGCGAACCCGGCCGGTGCGCAGATCGCGGTGCCGAGGCACAGCGATATGTTCGCCAACGTTCTGTCGGCCTTCTCCACCGACGAGGACGGTCTGCGGGACATGGGCGTGCGCGTTCTTGATGTGCCGCACCACCTGGGGCTCGAACTCTTCCACCTGAACCGCGACGTCCTGGCCGTCGGCGGGCAGAACCTGCGGATGCACGCTCGTGACGAGGAGGACTACTTCGAGCTTCTCCACTCGGACGTCCTACCGGTGGCGACACAGTTACGTCTACGGTCCGCCGCCGCCAATGTGCTCGTCGCGAACCGCGCCTGGCTCGCCGCGCTCGGAACCCGGCCGAGTGAGTTGTTCCGAGAACTGATGCGGCGGTTCCACGAAATGGGCGCCGACCAGTGCCTATTCGAGACGCTTGTCGACGACCTGGTCGCGCACGCCGCATTTCCCCACCAGAGCAGCCAGGCCAGACGTGAACGGCTGGTGCGCCACGTCCTGTTCGAGAGCTATCGCCTGGGGGACCCGTGACCCGTACGAAGCGTGTTCTCGTGCTGGGCGGAACCAACTTCGACATCATCGTCCAGGCGGAGAACTTTCCGGAGGAGCACGAGAAGGTCCGGGGCGAGGAGTGCGCCGCCGTCCCCGGTGGGTCGGCCGCCAACACCGCCCTGGGGCTCGTGCGGCAGGGTTGCGACGTTCGGCTCGTGTCGGCGGTGGGGGACGACGCGCTCGGCGGGCTGTGCCTCGACGCCCTGCGTGCCGGGGGCGTGGACACGGGGCTGATACGGGTGGACACAACCGCGCGGACCAGCATGGCGATCGTGATCTCGTCCGGCGCCAGCAAACGGATGATGACGTTCCCGGGTGCCGACCGTGATCTGGCGTTCAATGCCGTCACAGAGGCGGATGTGCGGGACGTCGACCACGTCCATGTGGTCGGGCTGCCCACGCCGCCCCTCGGCCGCGTCGTCGGCCTCGCCCGCCGGGCCGGCCGTTCCGTCTCGATCGAATGGAACGGCCGGGACATGAGTCCCCTTGCCGAAGGAGCGGGCCTGAACCTGATGAACGCCGATGAGGTGGGCCGCCTCCCCCGGGCCCGACCCGGCGACGCCGTCGCCACGGCGCGGCAGTATGCGCGGCAGCTCTCGGGAGATGTGATCCTGACGCTCGGAGCCGACGGAGCGCTGTGGGTCCCGGTATCCGGCGAAGTGGTGCGCGAGCCGACGACAGTTGTGGAGCCCGTGGACCGTACCGGCGGCGGTGACGCCTTCAATGCGGGGCTGATCGCCGGTCGGCTGTTCGGCGATCCGCCGTCGCAGTGTCTGCGCAGGGGACTCGACGCGGCGTTGCACGTGATCATGAAGATAGGAGCTCATCCATGACCAGGTGGCTTGGTGTCGCACTGCTTCCGTGTGCGGACCACACGCGCTCGGCGATTCGGCTGCAGAAGAGTCTGGGAGGCGACCGGCCGCTGCAGCCCCCGCTGAGCGAGGAGGGGAATCTGCCCCACCTGACGGTGTTCCAGGGGCCTTTCCGCGAGACACTCGATCCCGATCGGGAGCTGGCGAGGATCGGCGCAGGGGTGAGTCTGCCCGAGCGCCTCTCCCTTGCCTCCGTCGGCATCGTCCACCAGCCGACCGGCTGGTTGTTCATGTCCGTCGAGAGGCCGGCGCTGCTGGAGAAGTTGCAGGAAACGGTCCTTGACGGCCTCGCCCCTCACCTCGACCACGAGGCGTTCGACACCTCGAAGGACACATCGAGGTATACGGAGACTGAACGGGCGAGCTTCTCGCGCTACGGATACCGCTACACGGGGGATGCCTACGCGCCCCACATCACGCTCGGCCGCACTGACGAGGAAGCCGCGCTCGAACTGGTCCGTACCGCGCCCGAACGCACTCACGTACCCGCCGAGTGGACCTTCGACCGGCTCAGCTTCTATGTGATGGGCGAGCACGGTGCCCACGCGGAGAAGGTGGCTGAGCTGCCCATGGGCACACCATGAACCCCCGGAACCCGCAGCACCCCCGAGAGCCCGAGCACGACGTGCACACCCTGCGTCGTATCGCCGAGGAAGCGGTCGACGCGGGAGCGCGGTGGCTTGCCGCGGAGGGGGCGGGCGGCGAGTGGGCCCGTGTGCGGCGCAAGCCGTCCGGGGAGGAAGTCACGGATGCCGACGTCGAAGTGGAGCGCCGGGTGACGGAGGCATTGGTGGACCGCATGCCCGACATCCCGGTCATCGGTGAGGAATCGTCCGGTGCGGGCCCACTGCCGGCCAGGTGCTGGCTGCTGGACCCCATCGACGGCACGATGAACTTCACCCGCGGAGCTCCTGGCCACGCTCTCTCGCTCGCGCACGTCGTGGAGGGCTCGCCTGTCCTGGGCGTGGTACACGCGCCGGCTCTCGGCCGACGCTGGAGCGCCGGAGAACCGGGCGGACAGGGCACGCTCGGGCCGGTCGCGGTCCGCGCCCTGTCCGGCGCAGTGGTCGGCCTGACGGGGACGGGTTCCGGCCGTCCGCGAGCGGCGCGGCTCATCGGTGGGCTGTACGACAAGGCGTACCGCATCCGGCTGCAGGGGGCCATGAGCCTGGACCTGGTCGGGGTGGCCGAGGGGTGGCTGGACGCCTGCGTATGTCTTGGGCCCAAGCCTTGGGACGTGGCGGCGGGCACCGCCCTCGTACGGGAGCGCGGTGGGGCGGTACTGGGTGAGGGCGGGCGGGAGTTCACCTTCGGATCAACGGTCCTCGCCGCGGGCAACCCGCTCCTCGCCCAGGAGCTGATCGCCCTCTGGGAGTCAACGGCTGACTGAACGGCGTCAGGCCGGACGACCTCCGGGCACCACCGTAAGGGGAAGCCCGAAGCGGTCCACCATGGTCAAAAACGACCTGCGGGACGTCCCTTCACATACCCACGCGTACCCAGATCCGCCCCCTCAACCGACCGTTCCCATTCGATTACAGTGCTGCGCAGTCGCACGGAGTCGGACGAGGTCGCGCGGTCTTCGCACGCTGATCCGCCCGACGGGCCGGGCGCGTGGGACGGACGTACGGACGGACGTACGGGGGAGGGGCGAGGTGAGCACAGGGACCACGGCTGTCTGGGGCCGGGCCGAACAGCAGGACTTCCGCAGCCGGGTACGCGGCGCCCTGCTCGGCGGGGCGATCGGGGACGCGCTCGGGGCGGGCGTCACCGGGCTCACCCTGGAGGAGATCCGTGAGGCCCACGGCGCCGAAGGGGTGGCCGACTTCCTCCCGGCGCACGGCAGACGCGGCACCGTCACCGCGGTCACCCAGCTCACCATGTTCACCGTCGACGGGCTGATCCGCGCCCAGGTCCGCCGCGACACCGGGGCCTGGCACCCGCCCACCGACGTGCACCGGGCCTACCTGCGCTGGGCCGCCACCCAGCGCGACTGGGGGCCCGACGAGCGCCGCAAGGACAACGGCTGGCTGGCGGCGGAGGAGTGGCTGTACGCCCGCCGCGCGCCCGCCCGGGAATGTCTCAACGGCTTCGGCGACACCGTCATGGGCACCCTCGACCAGCCCAAGAACCCCACCGCCCGGGACGCCGCCGCGCTCACCCGGTCCGCGCCGTTCGGGCTGCTGGTGGGCTGGGAGCCGCAGCTCGTCCTCCAACTGGCCATCGAGTGCGCGGCACAGACCCATGGCCACCCGACCGCCCAGCTCGCCGCCGGGGCCTTCGGTGTCCTCGCGCACGGGCTGGCCCGCGGCGAGACCCTGGACGGTTCCGTTCAGCACGCCCTGGTCCTGCTCGCGGAACGCACGGGCCACGAGCCGGTCACCGAAGCCCTTCAGCAGGCCCTCGGCTCCGTACGCCAGGGAATTCCGGGCCCGGCCCTGATCGAGGCGCTCGGGGACACGGACTCCGCCGAGGAGGTCCTCGCGGTGGCCGTCTACTGCGCGCTGGTCGGCGAGGACATCCGGCACGGACTGCGGCTCGCCGTGAACCACGGCGGGCCCTCGCGGGCCACCGGGGCGGTCTGCGGGGCCCTGCTCGGTGCGCTGCACGGCGAGACCGCGCTGCCACCCGCCTGGCTGTCCGAACTGGAGGGGCGTGCGACGCTCCTGGAACTCGCCGACGACTTCGCGATGGAGATGACCCAGGGGCCGGCCCTGCACAGCCCGACCGCGGTCGCCCCCGGCTGGCTGGCCCGCTACCCGCGCGGCTGAGGGGCTCCTCGACGGGGTGGGGCTGTGGGGCGGACGCCCGCGCGTCCGCCCCGTGAACTCCGCACGTACGCAAGCCGGTTGGGTTCAGTCCTTCGTGGTGTCGGGAACCGGTGAGCCGGTGGGACCCCCCTGCGCGGGAATCGCCGCACCGGACGCCGGGGCCGGACCGTCCTCGTCGCCGTCACCCCAGTTGACCTTGTCGATGATCGCGTCGCGCTCCGGGGTGTCCTCCGGCTTGAGGAAGCCGATGGCGATGTAAAGCACCAGCGAGATCGCCAGCGGCAGCGCCACCTGGTACTGGAGCGCCACGTCCGTCTTCACCGAACCGTCGAAGTTGTAGTTGGTGAGGTAGAACGCGAGCAGACCCGCCGCCCAGCTGGTCAGCGCCGCCGTCGGCCCCGACCTGCGGAACGTGCGCAGCAGCCCCAGCATGAACGGGATCGCGATCGGGCCCATCAGACCGGCCACCCACTTGATGACGACCGAGATGATGTCCTTGAACGTCGGCGAGTTGATCTGCGTCGCCAGCGCCATCGACAGGCCGAGGAATGCCAGCGTGGACAGCCGCGCCGCCAGCAGGCCGCTGCGGTTGTCCCAGGCGCGGGCCGCCTTGGAGAAGACCGGCGCGATGTCCCGGGTGAAGACCGCCGCGATGGCGTTGGCGTCCGAGGAGCACATGGCCATCGTGTGCGAGAAGAAGCCGACGACGACCAGGCCCAGCAGACCGTGCGGCAGCAACTGCTCGGTCATCAGCGCGTAGCTGTCCGAGGCGTCCGGCTTCTTCGCCTCGACGAGCAGCGGGGCCACCCACATCGGGAAGAACAGGACGACCGGCCAGACCAGCCAGAGAATCGCGGAGAGCCGGGCCGAACGGGTCGCGGAACGGGCGGAGTCCGTGGCCATGTAGCGCTGCGCCTGGTTCCACATGCCGCCGTTGTACTCGAAGGTCTTGATGAACAGGTACGCCAGCAGGAAGGTCGCCGTGTACGGGCCCGCGGTCGGGTCGGTGTGCCCCTCGGGCAGCTTGTCCCAGACGGTCCACAGCGAACTGAAGCCGCCCAGCTCGTTCATGGCGATGACCAGCATGGCCAGCCCCGCGAACAGCTGGATGATGAACTGCCCCAGCTCGGTGAGCGCGTCGGCCCACAGACCGCCGACCGTGCAGTAGACGGCCGTGATGGCACCCGTGATGAAGATGCCCTGGGTGAGCGAGATCCCCGTGAAGACGGAGAGCAGGGTGGCGATGGCCGCCCACTTGGCGCCGACGTCCACGATCTTCAGCAGCAGACCGGACCAGGCCAGCGCCTGCTGGGTCTGGATGTTGTAGCGGTTCTTCAGGTATTCGAGCGGGGAGGCGACGTGCAGGCGCGAGCGCAGCCGGTTGAGCCGGGGTGCGAAGAGCTTGGCGCCGATACCGATGCCGATGGCGATCGGCAGCGACCAGGTCACGAAGGACGTGACGCCGTACTGGTAGGCGATTCCGGCATAGCCGGTGAACATCACCGCGCTGTAGCCGGACATGTGGTGCGAGATGCCCGACAGCCACCACGGCATCTTGCCGCCGGCCGTGAAGAAGTCGCTGACGTTGTCCACGCGCTTGTGCGACCAGAGTCCGATCGCGACCATCACACCGAAGTATCCGATGAGCACGGCCCAGTCGAGACTGTTCATGTGCCCCCTCCAGGGGTCCGCCTTGTGAACGGGTACGCACTTCGTCAGTACGGCCGTTCAGCGGGGCCCCGTGCGGGAGCGGGGACTTCGGGGATTGAACCGTCTGCCCGGGTCCCCGGTCAAGGTTTTCTCCGATCAGAAATGTGAACACCGATCAGCAAGTCGAACGATTTTGCGTTCTCTTGGCCTAGTGGGGCGTTGTCATGAGCGTGACCACGGCCACACGATGGGCGGGCACTTCGTCAGGCCGCACAGAGGACGGATGTACGTCGGGAGAGACGGAGCGACCGCACGGGATGCGGGTCCCGTGCGGCCGGGAAAGGGGGAGCGCGAAAATCCACCGGGGCGCCGGAACGCCGGGGCGCCGGTACGCCGGGGCGTCGGTAGGCGGGTGCGTCGACAAGCGGGTGCCTCAGCGCATCAGTTCGCCGGCGTTGACCAGCAGCGACTGCCCGGTGATCGCCCGCGCGCGGTCCGAGGCCAGGAACGCGGCCGCCTGGGCCACATCCTCGTCCGTGGCCAGTTCGGGCAGCGCCATCCGCTCGGTGAGCCGGGCCAGCACCTCGGCCTCCGGTACGCCCTCGGTGTGCGCGGTGAACTGGACGTACGCCTGCACCGGCGGCCCCCACATCCAGCCGGGCAGCACCGTGTTCACCCGTATCCGGTGCGGCCCCAGCTCCCGTGCCATCGAGTACATCGCCGACGTCAGCGCCCCCTTGGACGCCGCGTACGCCGCCTGCCACACCTGCGAGGGGGCGGCCACCGCGGACTGGGTGCCGATGACGACCACCGAGCCGCCCCGCTCCTTGAGCGCGGGCAGACAGGCCCGGGTCATCCGTAGCGTACCGAGCAGGTTGACGTCGATGACCGACTGCCAGGTGGCGAAGTCGGCATCCTCCAGGCCGCCGAAGTAGCTGTCCCAGGCGGCCACATGGACCACCGCGTCGATCCCCCCGAACCGCTCCACCGCCCGTGCGGCCAGCGCCTCGCACTGCGCCTCGTCCGTGATGTCGGTCGGCAGGAGGGCCGTGTGCCGGCCCTCCGGGTCGATCTCGACGGCCGACTTGGCGAGATTCGCCTCCGTACGCGCCCCGAGGACCGCGTTGCCCCCGTCCCGTACGACGGTCGCCGCGATCTGATGCCCGAGCCCGGCCCCGACGCCCGACACGATGACGGTCTTCCCCGCGAGCAACATCGGCGCCTCCCGGCTCTGGCAGTTCTTCTGACGGAGCGTCAGAGTAGGTGCCCGCGGCGCAGGACGGAAGGGGAAGGGAACGGTATGGGCGACGAGACACAGAGCGACCGGTACGCGGAACTGGCGGCGGTGGGGCCGTACGGGGTCCACCCCGGGCACGCCCTGATCACCATGGTCGAACCGCATCCCGGCCATGAGTACGCGTACAACCGCTGGTACGAGGACGACCACTACTACGCGGGCGCGATGGCCATGCCCTGGATGGCCGCCGGGCGCCGCTGGGTGGCCACCAGGGAGCTCCAGGAGCTGCGGTACCCGGAGAAGTCCGCGGTCGCCCGGCCCGTCGGGGCGGGGTGCTATCTGTCGACGTACTGGGTGACGGACGGGCGCTACGACGACCACATGAAGTGGACCGTCGGGATCAACAAGCGGCTCAACCGGGACGGCCGGGTCTACCAGGACCGCACCCACGTCTTCACCGCGTTCCAGGACCACGAGGCCACCGTCTACCGCGACGGCGCCGCCGGCCCCCGGGACTTCCATGCCCTCGACCATCCGTACCGGGGTCTGGTGCTCGAAGTCATCGACACCGAAGCGCCGGAGAAGCGCGCCGAGTTGCTGGAGTGGCTGCGCTCCCGGCATCTGCCGAAGCGGCTGCACGGGTCGCCCGCGGCGATGGTCACGGTCTTCCGGCCCACGCCGCTGCCCGGTGACCGGATGACGTATGTGAAGCAGGTCGAGGGGGTCGGCACCCGGCTGACGCTGCTGTGGTTCCTCCAGGAGGACCCGCGGGCCTGCTGGGAGGAGAGCTTCACCGGGCTCGACGCGGCCGTCGCGGAATCGGGCCTGGGGCGGGTCGAGCTGGTCGCGCCGTTCATCCCGACCGTGCCGGGGACGGATCGGTACGTCGATCAGCTGAGGTGACCCGGGCGGCCGGCGCGGTCGGGACGGTTGAGGTGACCCCGTGGTCTGCGGTGACCGAGCTGCCTCGGGCGAAGGTGCCGAGCCCCCTCGGCCAGGACGGCGAACCAGTCGAGAGGGCTCCAGTCAGGTGATGCGGTGCGACCGGCGAAAGGGCCGGTCAGGCGTTGATGACGCCCTCGGCGACATCGCGCACGAACGCGTTCCAGGCGCCGGGGACGAAGGTGATCGACGGGCCCTCGGGAGCCTTCGAGTCACGCACGGCGATGGACAGAGCGACCGGGGACTTGACCTCGACGCATGCGCCGTTGCCCCCGGAGTACGACGACTTTGTCCACATTTCCGTAGCACCCTGAAGAATAGCCATGTTCACTCCGGTTCAGAGAGTTGGGTGGGTCGCACCAACCTGATTCCGGTTGGCGTGATCGACGCTACTCGCCAACGTCCCGGCGTGAAGTGGCCGTTCACTCGACCGGATGGCATATTCCATGCGGGTCTTCCGCCGTGAGGTGGCGACGGTGTACTCTGCCGTCGCCTCTCACTAGGCATCATTCCATTTCTCGCAAAACAGGCGTAGCGGCTGTCCTGTTTCAGTTGGTGTACCGCTTGGCGATCTCGCTGATGAACTGCCGGGTCTGTTCCACATTCAGCGACTGCGCCCGCAGGTGCTCGTACATGACGCTGTATCGCTGCACATCGTTCGCTTTCTCCAGATAGAGATCGCTGGTGACGCCTTCGATGTAGACGACGCTGGAGTCGGCGGCGTCCGGGAATTCCAGGATCGCGTACTGCCCGTTGATGCCCGGGTGCGCGCCCATGTCGAACGGCAGCACCTGCACGGTCACATGGGGAAGCTGCGACTGCTCGATGAGGTGCTCCAACTGCTCGCGCATCACCTGCTTGCCGCCGACCGCCCGCATCAGCGCCGACTCGTCGATCACGGCCCACAGCCGCAGCGGTTGCTCGGGCGCGTTGACCCGGTCCTGGCGACGGGCGCGTACGTTGACCCGCTTCTCGATGTCGGCCGGCGGTGTCTCCGGCAGCGCGCCGTTGATCAGCGCCTCGGCGTACGCCCGCGTCTGCAGCAGTCCCGGGATGACCTGGGGTTCGTAGACGCGCAGCGACTCCGCGTCGGTCTCCAGACCGATGTAGACGCTGTACGGAATGTCGCCGAAGGCATGCCACCAGCCCTGCTGGCGGGAGTCCTTGGCCATCTGCATCAGCGAGTCGACGATCCGGTGGTCCTCGACCTCGTACACCCCGCACAGATCGCGGACGTCGCGCTGGCTGATGGAGCGGCGGCCGTTCTCCAGGCGGCTGATCTTCGACTGCGAGACGAGCAGCCGCTCCGCCACCTCCTCGGCGGTCATGCCCTTGAGCTCGCGCAGGCGGCGTAGTTCCTGGCCCAATCGGCGTCGCCTGACAGTGGGATTGACATGGGACGGCACGGAAACGGCACCTCCGGCTATGTAGCTGTGCGTATCTACTGCTCAGCAGATTGCCACCCCCGGCACCGGCCGCGCTGGGAAACGGCCACACGCAGGCGCGCGGGGCAGCCGGTGGACCCGGCTGCCCCGCGCGTGGTGCGGCTCCCGAACCGGGTCTTGGAGACATCGGCGCGGCGGTATTCGGCTGTCCGTGCGGTGCGCCGCGCGGAGCGCTGTTCCCTGCTCCGTGCGGCGCACCGTTCGGTCAGTGTGCGGCGGTCTGTGCCATGCTGCCGCGGCGCGACTGCGCTTGCGGTTGCAACGGCACCCCCGCTGCCTGCTGGTTACGGCGTGGCTGGACGGCCACCCCGTTCTGGACGTCCATCACGGCATGTGCCACGAGGCCGCCCATCGGGTCGTGCCTGATCAGATCCCGGAGCCGGGAGCGCGATGAACGCCCCTCGTTCCCCGGGTACAGGTGCTTGCCGAGTCCGACCGCGTGGGCCAGCGCGGCGAGCGCCGCGGTCCGCGGGTCCGGCGGTACGCCGGTGCGGATCGCACTGTCCAGCCGGGCTCTGATGTCCCGGCTGATTGCCGTGTCCGTCGCCTGGTAGCGAGTCGTCGGCAGCACTCCGCACATCTGGCCCGCCACGGCATGCACCATGCCGCACCGCTCCAGATGAGCGAGGTAGATCTGGCGCAGCCCCAGCCGGGGTCCGCCGATCCAGTGGACGGCCCGAACCGGGCTGCCGCGACGGCGCAGCAGTTCCAGTGCGGAGTCCAGAGTCGGATCTCCTGTCGGCCGTGGCATCACCACGGCGATACGATCCCCGTCAGGGGCTATCCGTCCTGCCAGAGCCAGCTCTACTAGCTGTGCCCCGGCCAGGCCGAGGTCGAGCGACTGCGGCTGCGCTGTGGTACCCGTGGTCGGGTCCAGAGCGAGCAGCAGAAGCTCCTCCGGAATTGTTCTGCGGCTCCTGCCCATCCATGCCTCCCCGCGTGGATGAATGACAGGGTGACCCCTCTCACATTGGTCTGTCGAGAGCGCCTGACCGCTATGTATGGGAACCAGTAGGTATGTCGTTCTCGTCTAGCAGCCGGGCCAGCGGTTCACACAGGACACTGGTAGATGGTTCGGACAGCGCGGGGTTGCCCCCGCAGCGCATGAGGAGGCATCGGTGGCGGGCGAGTCCCCCGATAAAACGGAGCAGCACAAGTCGTCGGGGACGGCTCCGGAGGAACGTGACCCGCGTCTTGCCGTGTTCCGTGAACCGGCCGCTGATGCGGCCCCGGACACGGATGCGACGTCGGATACGGCGTCGGACCGGGCCGAGGCACCGGATACGGCCGCGGACGGTGATGCCGACGCGGATGTCGTTGCCGATGGCGACGCGGGTGCCGACGCGGATGCGGATGCCGGAAGCGTGACGGGCCGTACGACGGACACCGCGACCGCGGTCTTCCGTACCCGGCCCGCCGATGCCGAGGGTGGCGCGGCGGCGACTGCGGCCTCCACGGGCCCTGAAGGGGGCTCCACGCCTCCGGAGGGCGCAGAAGTGAGCAAGGGGGCCGAGGTGGGCAGCGCGGCGCCTGAGGCGCCTGAGGCGGACGAGACCGATGGGGCGGATGGGTCGGCCGAGGCGGCGGTGACGGAGGAGGCGGCGAAGGCCACCGGTTCCGGCGAGTCCGATGCGCCCGCGGAGGGCGACGAGTCCGCTGCCGAGCCCGGCGACGCGCGGCTCCGTGCCGCGGTATCCGCCTGGGTCGGGCACGAGGACGACGCGGAATCCGACGGGGCCGTCACCGGCGAGGCCAAGGCTTCCGACGATGCCAAGGCTTCCGACGGGACACACGAGACCGACGAGACTGCCAAGGGGTCCGGCGAAGCCCGGGTCCCGAAGTCCCGTGGGGAAGCCGTGGTTCCCGCCTCGGACTCGGCCTCGGAACCGGCCTCGGAACCGGACGCCGAAGCCTCTGCCGATGACGGCGACAGCGACGGCGACGGCGACGGCGATGCGG
Source organism: Streptomyces sp. TSRI0281 (assembly GCF_001905125.1). Taxonomy (GTDB): domain Bacteria; phylum Actinomycetota; class Actinomycetes; order Streptomycetales; family Streptomycetaceae; genus Streptomyces. Next base: position 156,921 of record NZ_LWLE01000034.1, read on the forward strand.
AACCCGCCGAATCCGCCGAACCCGCCTCCGACCTGCGCGGGATCGATCAGCCCACGGCCGTCTTCAAGGCACCGAAGATGCCGAAGGAAGCCAAGAAGGACGCCAAGGCGGCCAAGGCACCCGAGTCGTCCGAGGCATCCAAGGCCGCACACGTCGACCATCCGACGACCGCGCTGAAGATTCCGCCGCGCGAGGCGAAGCCGGAGACCGCGGCCGAGCGGACCAGCAAGTTCGTGCCGTTGCGCTCGGACGACGTACGGCCCACTCCCGCGCCCCGCAAGCCCGAGCCGGCCGCTCCGGCGGCCGGTGGACCCGAGGCGGCCCCGGACAAGGCGGCCAAGCCGGCCCCGACGCCCGCCCCGCGCCCGGCATGGGCGGCCGAGCCCGAGCGGACCAGGCAGCAGCCGCTGCCGCCCAAGCCGCCGCTCGACCTGCTCGCCGAGCTGACGAACACCCCTCCGCCGCAGGAGACCCCCGTCCGCACCGCGGTCCGGCGGGTCAAGATCTGGACCCCGCTGGTCCTGCTCCTGCTGGTCGTCTTTGCGATCGTGCAGATGGTGCGCCCGCTGCCGACGCCCACGCTCCAGCTGACGGCGCAGCCGACGTACACCTTCGAAGGCAGTAAGCCGAAGCTGCCGTGGCCGGACCAGGGCCAGGGCTACATGGCGGCGACCGGACTGGGCAGGGTCGACTCGTTCGGTGAGCAGAAGCCCGTGCCGATCGCGAGTGTCGCCAAGGCGATGACCGCGTACATCGTGCTCAGGGACCACCCGCTGAAGCGGGGCGAGGACGGCCCGTCGATAGAGGTCGACGCGAAGGGCGAGTCCGACGGTCAGCTCTTCACCGAGGGCGAGTCGACCCTGGACACGGTGAAGAAGGGCGACAAGATCAGCGAGAAGGACGCGCTGTCCGCCCTCATGATCCCGTCCGCGAACAACATCGCGCGGCTGCTGGCACGCTGGGACGCCGGTTCCGAGAAGGCGTTCGTCAAGAAGATGAACGACACCGCGAAGCAGCTTGGCATGAAGAACACCACCTACACCGACCCCTCCGGGCTCAACGCGACGACGGTGAGCACGGCGGAGGACCTGGTGAAGCTGGGCGAGAAGCTGGTCGAGATCCCGGCGCTGATGGACATCACCAAGCTGCCGGAGTGGAAGGACCCGTCGGGCAAGACCTGGCGGAACTACAACACCCTCGTGCCCTTCGACGGAGCCCTGGGGATCAAGACCGGTTCGACCACCAAGGCGGGCGGCAACCTGCTCTTCGCGGCGCACAAGATGGTCGACGGTACCGACCAGCTGATCGTCGGCGCGGTGCTCGGCCAGTACAGCGAGTCCTCGATCATCGACGCGGTCAACGCGGCGAGCAAGAAGGTCATGATCGCCACCCAGGACGAGCTGAAGGGCGCGAAGATCGTGAAGAAGGGGCAGGTCGTCGGCACCGTCGACGACGGCCTCGGCGGCACGACGCCGGTCGTCGCCACCAAGGACGTGCAGGCGGTCGGCTGGGCCGGGCTCACGGTGAAGCTCGAACTCACCGATGGAGGGAAGGCGGTGCCGAACTCCGCGCCGGCCGGGACCGAGGTCGGCACCCTGACCGTGGGCGAGGGCGCCAGCCAGGTGAAGGTGCCGGTCGCGCTCCAGAGCGAGCTGGCGGAACCGGCCTTCGGCAAGAAGCTGACCCGGGTCGGCTGATCCGGCGAAACCACGTGGGCCGTGGTGGGGGGCGTCGATCCCGGCGCCCCCTGCCCGGCCGCGCACGTGTTAGCGTCCCCGGGCAACTGGGGACGCCGGGACCGCGTCCTTATCAGGGAAGTACAGGGCCCGGCGGACGACGGGGAGAGCCGTAGTGACCACCGCGGAGCCGAGACCCGGCCGCGAGGCGGACAGCAGCGCCGACCACAGCACCGGGAACGGTGAGCTCGGCGGCAGCCCGGCCGCACGGATCCGGCTGCCCGCTCCGCGTACCGCCGAATCCGTCACCGGCGACGCCACCACGACCGCCGGTGCGCCGCGGCGCAGCCGGTTCCAGCGTCTCCTGCGGCATCCGGTCACGATCACGACGGCGGCCGCGGCGGTCACCCACGTCCTGTGGTTCTTCTTCTTCGCGAACAGCGGCGGCGACATCGCGGCGCAGGACGCCTGGGCCGAGTTCGTCGGCCGGCATCCCGGCACCGCGTACAACCTCGCCTGGTACGGGGGCATGCACCCCGTCTCGTACAGCGTCGTGTCGCCGTATCTGATGTCGGTGCTCGGCGTCCGTACGACGATGATGATCGTCGGTACGGTGTCGGCCGCGCTGACCGCGATGATCCTGGTCCGGGTCCGCGCCGTGCGCAATCCGCTGGCCTGCTCGCTCGCCGGGGCCTTCGCCTATCTGTGCAACGCGCTCTCCGGACGCGTGACGTTCGGGCTCGGCATGATGTTCGCGGTCGGTGCCGTCGCCGCCGTGTTCTGCTGGCCGCACAAGTGGCGCTACAAGCGGTGGGCCAAGGCGGCCGTCGCCGCCCCGCTGGCCGGACTCGCGACCGCGGCCAGTCCGGTCGCCGGGCTCTTCCTCGGTGTGGTCGCCGCCGCGCTCTTCCTCCACAAGCGGCGCCCCGGCGCGTACGCGCTGGGCCTCGCCCCGGTCGCGGTGGTGGCGCTGTCCTCCTGGCTGTTCCCGTTCTCCGGTACGCAGCCGATGTCGGTCGGGACGCTGTCGCTGCCGTTCATCTTCGCGGTGATCATCTTCGTCCTCGTGCCGCGCGACTGGAAGACGGTCCGCACGGCGGCCGCCGTCTACGGCGTCGGGACGCTGCTGACGTACGTCGTCGACTCGCAGATCGGGTCGAACGTCACCCGCATGGCGATGCTGTTCGCCGGGGTGACGCTGCTGGCCGCCCTGCCGTACACGGCGCCCCGGACCCGCCGCTGGTACGCGCTGGTCCTCGCGTTCGCCGGGCTGAACTTCTGGATCGGCTTCAAGGGCGTCGACGACATCGTCCGTACCGCCCCGACCGCGTCCTGGGCCCGTGAGCTGGCCCCGCTGGTGAATGAGCTCCAGGAGGCGGGGGCGGAGAGGGGCCGGGTGGAAGTGGTGCCCGCGAGCAGCCACCGGGAGGCGTCGGCGCTCGCGCCGTACGTCAACCTGGCCCGCGGCTGGAACCGCCAGGCCGACATGAAGCGCAACCCGCTCTTCTACGACGACACCCTCAACGCCATGAACTACCGGGAGTGGCTGGACCGCTGGGCCGTGCACTACGTCGTGCTGCCCACGGGGAAGCCGGACAGCGGGGCCGCGACGGAGGCGGCGCTCGTCGAGAAGGGCCAGCCGTATCTGACGAAGATCTGGGGCGACTCCAACTGGAAGCTGTTCCGGGTCCTGGACCCGGTGCCGATGGCCGACCCGCCCGCGACGGTGGAGCGGGCGGGCGCGGACGAGCTGACCATCCGGGTGAAGTCGGCCGGGCGGGTGCTGATCCGGATCCCGTACTCGCGCTGGCTGGCGGTGGTCGACGAGGAGGGCAAGAGCCTGGACCGGCCGCAGGAGACCGAGGAGTCGAAGCGGCGGTCGAAGCAGGACGAGGACGCGCCGAGGACGTTCGCCAATACGCATGGCTGCCTGATCCAGGTGGAGGAGAACCCGGAGGGCGACGAGTGGACCGAGCTGCTCGCCCCGGAGCCCGGGGTGTACCGGCTGGCGGCCCCGTACCAGCTCCAGCCCGGCACCCCGTGCCCGGAGGAACTGCGCTGAGCCGCCCGCGGGCCTGCTGATCGCGGGCCGGCCGGCTGCCGGGGTGCGTGCGCGGCTCCGGCGTCCGGTGCCTCCTTCGCGAGCACGGACCGGGCGACCGCGCGCCCCTTCCCGGCAACGACGGCCGGGAAGGGGCGCGCGGTTCGTGTGTGCCGCTCACGCGGGGCTGACTGCCGCCCGGGGGCGCGTCGGTCACTGTCTGCGGGAGGTCAACCACCCTGTGGTGACCGGGACGTGTGTTACTTACGGAACGTCAGCGAGGCGGCCGGGGAGGCGTTCCCGTACGCGTCGACGGCGACGACCCTGGCCACGTATCGGTTGCCCTTCACCGCACCCGGGACCGGGATGTCGAGAGTGTTGGGGCGGGGGGTGAAGTAGAAGTCCGAGAGCACCTTGGAGGACACGACGGAGGCACCGGTCGAGGCGTCGGTGATGTCCACGTTGTAGTGGTGCACCATCTGGTCGTCCTTGGCCTGCGCGATCCGCAGCGCGGTGCCGCCCTTCGCGTCACGTACCTCCTTGAGGGGCTTACGGGTGGTGAACTTCGGAGCCACGGTGTTGCGTTCGGCGGCCGTGTACCGGAAGTTCCTCTTGATCTCCTGGCTGGTCGAGCCCTTCAGCCGCACCGTCCAGGTGTCGCCGCTGAGGGTGCCCGCGCTCGCGTACGGCGGTTGCCAGTTCGCCGACCACTGGCCGCCGGTGTAGATGTCGTGCTTGTCCGCGGCCATGTTGACCCGGGCTATCTCGGTGCGGTTCTTGTAGACCTCGACGAAGAGCGCCTGGGCGGTGGGCGACTCGAAGCGGTTGGCGAGGCCTTCGTCCGTCACCATCTGGTAGCCGTGGTCCACCTCGATGTAGCTCATCGAGCCGTCGTTGACGGAGGTGAAGTCGCGCTGGTGGATGGAGCGGTCGTCGTTGATGTTGAGGTGGGAGTGGCCGGAGAAGAGGACGGCCTGCGGGAAGGCGCTCAGATCCTCGGCCAGCAGCGGGTTCGCGGCCTGCTGGCCGTCCATCGTCGTGCCGGTGGTGGGCCGGTGGCCCTGGACGAGGACCGGCTTGCCCGCGTTGGCGGGGTTGGCGGTGATCGCCGTGAGCCGCTCCTTGAGCCAGGTGCGCTGGGCGGTGCTGGAGTTGTACGTCTCCGTGTTGACGGTGAGGACGGGCAGGCCCTTCACCTTCGACTCGTAGTAGCCGCCGCCCGAGTCGGGGAACCATGCCTTGGGGTAGCCGGCCCGGATCGCGTCGAGGCTGGCGTCGTGGTTGCCGTTGGAGATCAGCAGCTGGGTGCCGGTCATGCCCTTGCGGGCGAGGTTGGCCTGGAAGACCTCGGAGACGATCTTGTGGTCGGGGCCCTTGCCGTCGCCGTTGTCGTTGATCATGTCGCCGTTGGACAGGATCGCGTCGGGCTTGGGGAAGATGGACCCGATGGTGTCGAAGAAGCTCTCGTACTTCTTGTCCGCCGTCGCGTGGCTGCCGATGTGGACGTCGGACATGACGACGATCTTGGCGAGCGGCTTCTCACGGGTCTTGATCAGATAGCCGTACGACACCGGGACGCCGGCCTTGTTGCCGCGGAAGGCGACGGCGGTGACGTTGGTGTCCTTCGCGATCCGCAGCGGACGGCTTGAATGGAAGGCGCGGCTGTCGCGGGTGGGCGTCGTGCCGTCGAGCGTGTACCGGACGGTGACTCCGCGCTCGGCCTTGAACTTCACCGACACCGGGTGCTCGTAGCGCCCACCGGGCACGCTGACGCCGGGCGCGGCGGGGGTGCCGTGGCCGGGCTTGTGGGGGTGGGACTGCGCCGGGCTCTGGGCCTGGGGCCGGTCCTGCGCCTGGGCGGCGAGGGGGGAGACGAGTGCGACGGAGGTCGCGGCGATCACGAGGGGGGCGAATCTCACGGGGGTCCCTGTTCTCTGGTGCGTACCGGCGTGATGGCGTCACGGCGTACCGAGGTGACGGCGTAACGTTTCAGTAACCGGTCTGTACCCGCGACGCTAGACAGCGCGCACCAGCCCTGGAGGGTGTGCGGCTGACTCCTGGGTGAAGTGCCCGTGAATGTCCGGCACTCGGGCGGGGCGTCCGGCACTCGACCGGCACTCGGGCGGTACTCGACCGGTACTCGGCGGGGCGCGTCCGGCGCTCGTCGCGTCGGCGCCGGGTGCCGCGGTGCTGGCTGCCGGGTGCCTCGTGGATCGTGCCGGGTGTTCCGTGTTCCGTGTTCCGTGCTCCGCGCGGCCGGGCCTGCGGTCACGGTTCGGCGGGGGCCGACACGTTGCGCTCCTATCGTCGCAGCATGAATGGATACGAGGTATCGCGAGCCCTGACGGACACCGAGCTCGCTTCCGCACCCGACTCCTCGGCCGCCATGCCGACCGAGGGCGGGGAGACCCCGGAAACGGACGACCGCGACCCCGCCCGTGTCGTCACCGGGATGGTCGACCACGTCCTCATGCTGGCCGCGACCTGGACGGCCTGGGACGGCGCGCCCATCACCGCCGGGGAACGCGTCTACACCCCGCACAAGGCGGTGCGCCGGGTGGCCGACCATCTGATCGACCATCTCGCGGAGCTGGAGGCCCGGTTGGCGGGCGAGGTGACCCGCCCCGACCACTGGCACGCCTCCGCGAGCACCACGGCGGCCGACCTCGCCCCGTTCCTGCCGGCGGACCTGGACGAGGCGCGGAGCCGCCTGGTCCGGCTGGCCCGCATCTGGGCCAACCGGCTCGACGCCCTGACTCCCGAGCAGCTCGACCACTCGCCGGGAACCGGCTGGACCTTCCGCCAACTGGCCTTTCACACGGCGGAGTCGGCGTACTACGCGGACGCTGTGGGCGATCTGCGGGGCTGAGGAATGCTGTTGCGGGGCGGCGGGGAACCCGGTTCGATCACCGGCATGGTCACTGATGTCCCCCTCGTACGCCGACTGATCGCCACGCAGTTCCCGCAGTGGGCGGACCTTCCGGTGGAGCGGGTCGCCTCCCACGGCACGGTCAACGCGATCTACCGCCTCGGCGCCGACAAGGCCGTACGGCTGCCGCTTCAGGAGGGCGGCGCGAACGACGCGGAGACGGAGTGCCGCTGGCTGCTGTACCTCGCCCCGCGGCTCCCGTTCGCCATCCCGGCCCCGCTCGCCCGGGGCGTACCGGCGGAGGGCTACCCCTGGTCCTGGTCCGTGTGCCGTTGGCTGGACGGCGAGAACCCGGGCCGCGACAACCCCGTCGACCCGGCCCCCTTCGCCGCGGACCTGGCGGAGTTCGTCACCGCGATCCGGCAGGTCGACCCTGCGGACGGCCCGCCCGCGTACCGCAGCGAAACCCTGGCGAGCCGGGACACCGCGACCCGAGCCGCCATCGCGGCCCTGCACGGACACCTCGACACGGCCGCCACGGCCACCGCATGGGACGAGGTGCTCCGGGCACCTGCCGCGTCCGGACCCGCCGTCTGGGTCCACGGGGACCTCCAGCCGGGCAACGTACTGGTCGCGGACGGCCGACTCGGCGCGGTCATCGACTTCGGTTGCATGGGCCTGGCCGACCCCGCGGTCGACCTCATCGCGGCCTGGTACCTGCTGCCCTCCGGGGCCCGGGAGGTGTTCCGTACGGCGGTGGCGGCGGACGACGCGACCTGGGCGCGGGGCCGGGGCTGGGCGCTGTCCATCGCGCTCATGGAACTCTCGTACTACCGGGAGACGAACCTCGTGATGGCGACGACGGCGCGCGGGGTGATCGGCGAACTGCTCGGCGCCGGGTAGGCGAGCCACCCGGACCGTGCGGAGTCACCGACGCTCCGGGCAGGCCGTCACTTCGCGCACAGGGCGGTGACGGGGAGGGCGCAGACGGCCACGACATCACGGCCCGTCAGCTGGCCAGGCTGGGCGGATACGTCTCGGCGGGGCGTCGCGTCCGCCCTCGCCCCAACCGACCGGGTGCGGGACGACCGCGGCGATGAACATCTCGCCCGCCCATGGCCGTTCGCGACACGGCAGCCGACGGGAGCCCCGCCCGCGCTCGTTCCGTACGCGTCCTGAAGCGCACTCCTCAGCTCCCTCGCCCCGGGACCGGCCGCGACGGGTCGGCCGATTCCCCGGCCGGTCAGGGCAGTTCGTCGCGGATCAGCGCCTCGGCGAACGGCTCGCCGGTGGTCCGGGCGTGGCTCATCCGCTCGCGCACCTCCCGGACGGTGCGCGGCCGGTAACCGGGCCCGTCGGAGCAGCCCGCGTGAAAGCGGACACCGGCGTGCAGCAGTACGGAGAGCGTGCGCCAGGCGGCGGCGTCCCGCCTCTTCGGCGCAGCGAAGGCCGAGCCGACGTGGACCAGCGCTCCGGCACACCGGGGGCAGACCCGGTCATGGTCGTACGGGCCGGGGCGGTGCCGCTTGTACGAAACCCGGCAGGGCAGGCAGACGTACGAGGTCTTTCCAGGGGGCATGAGGCCCAGGGTAGATCCGCGGGCGGAGGGGCTTCGAGGAGTTTCCGTCCCGCGCACAGGCACTCCGGCCGGACGCCGGACGGCAGGTCCGCCCCCTTTGCCTCCGGGCACACTCCAGGGGCCTGCTTCGTGTGACCGGGGCCAGGCGTCGGAAGGCCGGCCCCACGGGCTTCGGCAATTCCGCGGGCTTGGGACTCCTCTTCACGCTAGAACGCTTCCGGGCCCCGCGCATGGGCGCACCGGCCATGGGGATGTCCGATCCGGCACGCGGCAGCAGAATAGGCGTTATCCACCCTTTCCTTCTGGAATGGAGATGCCCATGAAGGACCTCAAGTTTGAGCAGAAGCGCTCTCTGTCACGTCTTGAGGCGGCTGACCAACTCACGGCACTCGCGGCCGCGCTGCGGGAAGGCGGGGAAGCCGAACTGGAACTCAGCCCCGGAACGCTGAGCCTGCGGATCCCCGACGACCTTCGTAGCGAGATAGAGGTCGGGATCGGCGATGGGGAGATCGAACTGGAGATCGAGTTCAAGTGGCCGACCGCACCGACCCGGACAGCGCGATCGCGGACGGTCGCAGCCACAGGGAAGGCCAAGAAGCAAAAGAAGGAGCCCGCCACGTCCGGTCGGGGCAGCACAGGAACCAGCAGGAGCAGAACCGCGAAGCGGTCCGCTTCGAAAACGCCCTGAGTCATAGGCATTCAACCGGTGACGTCCAAAGGGCGGCAGCTTCCTCAGCTCAGCTCAGCTCAGCGCCAGCTCCCGTAGCCGCCGCCAGTCCATGGGGGCCCTGGACCGGGGCATCCCAGGGCGGTGCCGTGGTACCCGGACGTGCAGGGCCCGGTGCCGGATCGTGCATCGTACGGGCGTGGGCAAGGTCAGTGCCTCACCGTCGACCCCGGCTTCGATCTCGGGCTCGTCCGCATCGATGACGACCTCCTGTGCGGTCAGGGTGGTGAGGCCGGGCGCGCGCCTCCCGGCGAGCAGCTCGGCTGCCTGCGCGGCGTTGTCGACATTGATGCCCAGGACGCCGAGGGCACCTGAATCCAGGACCTCACGGCGCCCGAGGCCGGCGAGGTCTCCCATCCGGTAGGGGTTGTTGCTGACGAGCACGGCCTGGGGGCCGTCGATGACCCTGTCCGTGGTGCGGACGGTCAGCCGGGGACCGCGTCGGCGGGTCAGCAGGTCGGGAAGCGTCTGGAGGATGGTGCGGACCTTGTCGTCGCGGTAGGCGGGACTTTGCACCACGGCCGCGTAGGTGCCGAAGGACGCGTTGTTGACGAAGGCACGCTCACCGATGAAACCGAGGTCGACGCGGAGTTCAACGCCGTCGGTGAGCGCGTCCAGGCAGGTCGACGGGTCGTCCCGGTCCAGGCCGAGGGCGAGGGCGAAGTGGTTGCGGGTTCCGGCCGGGATCACCATGAAGGGAATGCCGTGCCTGGCGGCGACTCCGGCGACCAGGGCCTGTGTGCCGTCGCCGCCCGCGACTCCGAGCAGGTCGGCGCCGCGTTCGACCGCCCTGTCGGCGAGCGCCACCACATCCTGCTGGTGAGTTGTGTCCAGCAGGAGGACATCGGCGTCGAGCGCCTCGGCCTTTTCCTTGAGATGGAACTTCCCCACCTTTCCACCGCCCGATCGTGGATTCATGATGAGGAAGGGGTGCTGGGGAGGAGCGGTCCGCATCTCCGGGGGGCCGACCTGCCCGATGTCCCTGCTGAGTGCCGCTCCTCCGGCGGAGACCCCGAGGGCCCACAAGGCAAGGGAGACGAGTACGACCCACAGCAGCTCCGCCCACGCGTAGAGCGCCAGCACCGCGAGCGGGGCGACGGCGGCCAGAGCGAAGGCGAGTAGCCTGCCGATTCCACGCAGGGTCAGTGCCCACCACAGGCTCGCAGCCGATATGGCCAACCCGGCCAGACCGGAGCCCAGGAGCGTGATGCTCTTGACTCCGGCGAAGACGAGAAGGACCACTACCGCAGCGAGCCCGGCCACGAGGGCAAGGCGTGCGGACCAACGCTGTACGAGGCGCCCGCGCGCCCCGGAGTCCCTGTGCATGGAGCCTCCTGCCGGGCAGGGCCGTGCCGAGGGCCTGTACGTGGGCGCCGCGCCCCGTGGGTACCCAACCGCTGTCCGAGCGGGGCGGCCAAGCCGACCCGGCACCCGGGCGGTCGGGCGCGATGCGGGCGTCCGCCTCGTTCGTACCCCCACGGGAAGCAAGTCGGTCAGCGGTACGGACCGCCGATGGCCGCGACCCGGTACGGCTGTGAGGGGACCGGTGTCGCCGCCGTGGGGTTCCACGCAAGGGCGTTCCCGCCAACAGGTCCATTGCAACACCCGGCGATGTGCGCCGCATGTTCATCGCCGTCGCGGCACGATGCACCAGCGATCCCCGCCGAATCGATCGATCGATTCGACACGCCAAAGCGGCGGGGACGCCGTCGCTGCCGAGTCTTCAGGTCGCCCGTGGGTCGGCGGCTGCCACTCCGGGCGGTTGACCGAGTCTCGCCCGTATGGTCCAGCTGCGCGGGCCCTCTTGCCGTGGAAAGACGGTAATGGAGGCAGGTCAACCCTTCACAAGTGCCGGAGCCCCCATGCCCAGCCCGCACGAGGCGCCCGAGCCCGCTGCCGTCCCCGCGGGGAGCGCGGGTGACGCGGCGAGAAGTGAGTCCACGTACGGACCGGCCGTACGGATCACGCGGAACACCGTCTCGGCAGTGCTCATCGTGCTCACCTGCGTTCTCGTACCGGTCGCACTGCTGACGGTGTGGGTGCACGACATCGCTCTGGACACCGGCCGGTTCGTGGGGACGGTCTCGCCGCTCGCCTCGGATCCGGCGATCGAGGACGCGGCCGTCAAGCGCATCACCCATGCCACGGATGTGCGGGTGGACGGCAGTCGGGCGGCCTCGGACATCGCCGCCTGGCTCCAGGCACAGGGCCTGCCACCGCGGGCCGCGCAGGCCGTGAAGGGGCTGGGCCCGCAGCTCGACGCCGCCATCAACGACACGGTCGAGAAGGTGGCCACCCGCTTCGTTCGGAGCGACCGCTTCGAGCGGATCTGGACGAACGCCAACCGGGCCGCCCACACCGCCGTCGTGCACGCGCTCACCGGCGAGGGCCGTGGCGCCGTGGGCGTGCACGCCGGGACGGTCACCCTCGACGTCGGGGAAGCCGTCGACCAGGTCAAGCAGGCCCTCGTGGACGCCGGCCTGTCCCCGGCCGCCAAGATCCCCGAGGTCGACAAGCAGATGGTGCTCTTCCAGTCCGACCAGTTGGAGAAGATCCGCAAGGGCGCCCATCTGCTGGACACGATCGGGAACTGGCTTCCTGCGCTCGCCGTGGTGACCGGCGCGGTCGGCGTGCTGCTGGCACACCGGCGCCGCCGTGCCCTGGCCCGTACGGCTCTCGGCGCGGCCTTCGCCTGCCTGGTCGTTGCCGTCGCCCTGGTCATCGCCCGCCGCTACTACCTGGACCACCTCCCGCCCCAGGTCCAGTCGGGGGCCGCCGCGGCAGCGGTCTTCGACACCTTGCTGCGCTTCCTGAAGGACAGTCTGCGCACGGCGATCGTGCTCGGTGCGGTCATCGCGCTCGGCGCCTACCTGATCGGCCCCGGACGGCTCCCGCGCGCCATCCGGGACGTCTCCGAGCGCGCCGCGGGCTCCGCGGCACAATGGGCCTACGCCCACCAGGTCCGCACCGGCCGGGTGGGGACCTGGACCCAGGCCCACCGCCGCCGGCTCGCCGCGGCCGCCCTGCTGGCCGTGGCTCTGGTCTTCGCGCTCTGGAACCACCCGACGGCCCTGGCCGTGCTGCTGCTGGTCATCATTCTGCTCGCCGTGCTCGCGTTGCTCGCCCTCCTTGCCGCCACCGGCCGCGCGACCACTGATGCCGAGCGGGTGGCACAGCGGCCGGAAGGCGGCGATTGAACGGCTGGCCGAGCGCTCCTTGGCTCCTTCAGAGCTCGGCGCGCAGCGGGTACCTGTCGGATCGTTCAGCGGGGTGGGCCGACGGCGCGGGAGACGAAGGTGTCGAGGGCGCGCCCGGCACGGACCGGCGCCGGGCGCGCCGTCGGCTCAGCGGCCCGATGGCGATGGGGGCCGCTCCTGGCCTTCGCTCTCCTGACGTGGCTTTGCCTCGCATGCCATTACGAGTGGAGGACTTTCTCCTTGGCCAGGCGGAACTCCTCGTCAGAGATGTCACCGCGGGCCCGGATCTCCGAGAGCTTGGCGAGTTGGTCCACCGCGCCGGCAGGCTCGGTGGTACCGACCGCCTCGCGGATGTAGCGGTTCGTCTCTTCCATCTTGGCCTTGGCGTGCTCCTGTTCGCGCCTGCCCATGTTCTTGCCCCGGGCGATGAGGTAGACGAAGACGCCCAGGAAGGGGAGGACGATCGTGAAGACCAGCCATCCCGTCTTGGCCCAGCCGTGCATGGAGTCGTCGCGGAAGATGTCGGCGACGACGCGGAAGAGCAGGAAGAGCCAGATGACCCACAGGAAGATCCACATGACCGTCCAGAAGGCTCCGAGGACCGGGTAGTCATAGGCGAGATTCACATAGCTGCCCATATTGCTTCTCCTGTTCGGTGTCATCCGTGCCGAGGTCGCAGTGCATGCGAGAGGAGGGGGCCGTCGGCCCTGACCAAGCAAGCCGGCCAAAGCTCGACGTCAGACCAAGCCAATCCTCATTGCTGCCCTTCTCCGGAGGTGTCCAGCCCGAACGCGTCGCTGATGGCACGGGCGGCGGACACGACGCGGGCGCTGCCCACCACGGGGGCGATCGCCACGAGCGTTCCCTGGATCTTCTCCATCGGCACGCCGACTTCCGCGGCCGTGCCGATGTTGAGCAGGTACGACGGGGCAGAGGCGTCAACGGCTACCAGCGCCGCGATACGTGCAAGCAGATACGTCTCCTGGTCCAGCCCGGACCGCTCGAACGTGTCGAGTGTCATCCGGACAAGCGTCTCGAACACCGGCGCGTTCGCTTCGGCGAGGGCGGCGATGCCGCCCGCTCCTTTCTCTTCCTCAGCCATCTCGGGCTCCTGACAAGGTGGTTCGGGATTGACGGCTCAGTAACCGGTACTCAAACGTGGTCAAGGAGGGGGTATTGGGGGAGGAGGCGGTTCGAGCTCTTCGCGCAGGCCGAACACCACGATGTTGCCTGCCGCGGTGTGCTCGGTTGCCGCGACGACGTCTTCGCATCCGGGACCGAGCCCCGCACCGCACGGGGCGGGCCTCCCGCGTGACGGTCGATGCCGTAAGGGAGTTCATCGACTCCACGGCCGAGCACTGACCCATCCGCCATGCTTTATGGTGCTTATTTATATTTTGTCCATCATAAACAGGGTGCGGGAACGCCGCACGGCCAAGTGGGGGGCCGCCCTGTCTGCCGCCAGTCCGTCCGGCAATGAGACGAGGCCCGGAGGCTGATGGCGGTCAATGCCGGGAGCCGGTGCGGACAGAGCATGACGGTGATCTCGACGGCCATCGAGCCCCGCCCTTCAGGGCTGTTGACATCCGGAAGCCCCCGCTGGAGGACCAGCACAGGCACTTCGACGCCGGGCTAGCCGACACGGAGATTGAGGCGCTGCCCGACATGCCGCACCGCTGGTGACGTTGAGCCACGGGTTCTGAGGAGTTCCTGCGCTCTCGGCCCTACGGGGGCTGGAGTTCCAGCCGCCTCCTGAGCGTGATCACTGTGGCCGAGATCGAGGCGGGGCGTGGCCGCGGCCCGGATCCCGTATGACAGGCCGCTGCGCCCAAGCCCTCGCTGCGGTACGGCGCGAATTCCGTGACCGCATCGCGCCGATCGGCGAACGGGGGGGGGCGGCCTATCTCACCAGTCATAAGACTGACGTGGACCTGGACGCCCGGGTTCTCTACTTTTGGCGGCAGACCCAACGTCGCCGGGGGTTCTCTATGACGACGATCCGATATCAAGGGCCCCGGACCATGACCGGTCCGCGGTCTTTTGCCCCCGGCAGGATTCGAACCTGCGACACCCGCTTGAGATTTTTCTCGGGGCGCAGCTGTGACCTGTGCAAACGTCGTCCTCAGGGCGTCTGGCCCGAGAAATCACTCCTCCACGCCTCTCGTCATGAGTGATGGTTCCGTTCCGGCCGGCCACCGGGCTGGGGCGGGTCCCCGGCGCGGAGCCTCATCGACGGAGGACGGCTGCATGCGCGAGAACTGCTGGCGTCACTCGGCCGACAGGCAGACAGACGCCCCGCTCTCGTCGTAAAGATGGGGGCGGGCAGGCGGGAACCCGTAGCCTGGTACCAGCGGCAGACGGCATGATCAAACGGAGGCGATGCGGATGACCACAGCCCCCAGCGGTGGGTCTCACTCGCCGCCGCCCCCGTCGTCGCACCCCCTGCGGACCATTCGTGACATCCGGGAGTCCCTGCCGGAGGACCAGCGCCGGCACTTCGACGCCGAGCTCGCCGACACGGAGATCGAGGCGCTGCCCGAGATGCTCCATCGCTGGGTGACACTGAGCAACGACGGCTTCGAGGAGTTCCTGCTTTCCCAGCCCTTCGACGGCCTGGAGTTCGGTGCCCGCTCCTACGACGAGCAGACGGACGCCGAGTGATCTATCTGTTCGACACCAATGTCGTCGCCGAGCTTACGACCCGGGCGAAGCCCAACCCCCGCGTCTTGGCATGGTTCCGCTCCACGGCCAGACCCAACCGCTTCCTGAGCGTGATCACTGTCGCTGAGATCGAGGTCGGCGTGGCCGCCACCCCGGATCCCGTACGACAGGCCCGTTACGCCCGAGCCCTTTCCACGGTGCGGCACGAATACGGCAACCGCATCGCGCCGATCGGCGAACGGGAGGCGGCTGCCTACCTCGCCATCCACAAGACGCTCAAGGCCACCGGCACCAGCATCGACCCACCGGACGCACTGATCGCCGCCACCGCCCTGGCCAACGGCTGGACGGTCGCCACCCGCAACATCAAGCACATGGCCCGAACCGGGGCTCTGGTCGTCAATCCGTGGGAACAGCAACTCTGAGTTGGCCGTAGCGGTCAGCGTTCCTGACTCACGGGCGACACCGCCGAAGGACAACGAGATCCTGCGCAAGGCTGCCGCCAATTCCCCAGAAGACGGTAGGCGGATCCACTTTCGTGTCGTCGACAAGCACCGAAACGTCCACCGGGTGAGCGGGCGGGGAACAGAACTACCGGCTGAGTCCGCCAGGTCGCTGTGGAACCGCTCCAGCAAGGCAATCGGCGTCTACGAAGGCTGGGCGTATGTGGGTTCGAGTCTAAAGGCAGAAGTCGGATCGGGCTCGGCGACATCCCTGAGCGGCACCATCTCCAGGATCAGCCGCGTCTGACAACGCCGCCACCCACCGGGACTGACCCGCCCGACGCACGAACGCCCCGAGCAGGTCAGCCCCTCGGCACGGACTCCGCAAGTCAACAGCCCACCCGCACATCGGCAACGCAACAGATGAGGGTGGCCGGGGATGGCCCCGTCACACACAGCGTGGTCCCCGTACGCGCGGGGATGGTTCCCACAACGCCAACGGCTTCGAGAAGCCGGCTGAATGGTCCCCGTACGCGCGGGGTTGGTCCTCGGATGACGTCGCGCTGGACGTCACAGACTGCCTGGTCCCCGCACTGCGGGGTTGCCCCCTTCACCTTCGGATGGAGGGGGCTGTTTCGTGCGTCCGGGGTCAGGCGTCGGCTGGGGGCTCAGGGTGCCGGACCAGCTTCTTCAGCGCGGCCTCGACTTTGTACCGGTCCTGCCCGGTGGCCGTCGCGTGGTCGGCAATGGCCTGCTGTACTGCTGCCGCCACGGTGAGGCGGCCTTCCTGCTGCTCGGCTCAGGCCGCGCGCTCCAGTGCGATCAGTTCGTCGGTGAGTTCGATATTCGCCACGGGCGTATCTTACGGCGCGTCCCCAGCCAGCGACCCGACCGCGTCCAGAGCGGCGTGCCAAGGGAATGACTGCGGGTCGCCATGCTTCGGCGGGTGTGACTCGTACCCGGAAGGACCGTCGAGGAAGACCACGCCCTGTTCCCGAAGGTCCGCGATGCTGCGGGCCACGGCAGGCTGAGCGCCCTGCGCGCGGTTGAAGTACGGCATCGCCGCCACTGGAACGCCCATGTGTACGCCCTCCGAGGGCAGCCCCAACGCGAGCGTGTCGGAGATCCCGTTGCCCCACTTGTTGAGGCTGGTGCAGGACAGCGGGGCGACGAGCATGGCGTCCGCCTTCGGTAGTGAGTCCTTCTCTCCGGGCAGCTTGTACTGCGACCGGACCCGGTGCCCGGTCAGCTCCTCCAACTCGCTGATGCGCGGCTCCCACCAGCGGGCGGCGGACGGGGTCAGGATGAGGCAGGTGTCCCAGCCGCAGGCCTGCGCCTGCCGCACCCCCTCGTCGATGTACTGGGCCGGGCCGGCCGCGCAGGCGATGAGGTAGAGAACTCGCGTCGTCATGCGGGGAGTCCACATTGCGCGGCCAGGCGGCGCAAGTCCCCGCCTGGAACCGGGGTCGCTCCGACTACGTCGGCGACAAGGCCGACAGTGGACTGCCGGCCGATGACCTCTTCCGGGGCCAGCCGTGCCGCGGCAACCAGAGATTCAGCGGCGGATTCCTTCCGCCGTGTCAAGAGCTGAGCACGTGCCATCGTGATGAGATGCTGCGCCTGGCGCTCCTTCGACAACCCGAACAGCGCTTCAACCTCCAGGCCATCCGCTGCCTCGATCGCCGACCACCCGTCCTCGAACCTGGTCAGCACATCCACCCGGTGGAGACTCACATTCGTCGGCCCGAACATCGTGTAGTCCTCGTCGAGGTCGGCACCCTGCTGGTCCGCCACCTCGGCGGCCTGGTCGACGTGGTCACTGGCTTGCCGAACTGCGGCCGTCGACCGGCTCAGTGACGCGGCTGCGATCGCCGCGTTCAGGTACAGCATGCCGAGCGTCGACAACCCCAGAGGGCCGCTCGCCTCCAAATCCGTGGACAGACGCCGAGCCGCACCTACGGCGAAGTCCACGGCCGCTCGGGGCTGCTGCTGGTAGGTGAGCGACTTTGCTACCCGCCTCGATGCCGCGCCGATTGCGACCGCGTCGCCGGAGCGTTCGGCCGCCGCCAAGGCTCGGTCGGCCACCACGGCAGCTTGAACCGCTGTTGCCGGACCGTACTTGTGAAGGAAAGAAGCGGTCAGCTGCAGCACCCGCGAGTACAGGGCGTGGGCCTCGCTGGCTGCGGTGCTGGCTTGCGCGGCGGATTGCCTGGCCTTGACGATCAGCGCGGGCAGATCCCGCCCGAGTGCCCCGTAGTGGCAGGCCTGGAATGCCTCGCAGCAATAGGTGAGCCGACGTCGCAACTCCGTGAGCGGCGGGGGATCCCCGTCGTCGTCGTTGCGGTACAGGACATCAATGACGGCAAGCGCCTCGACAGGCGGCGTGGTCGCAGGGGGCGGCTCAGGAGGCCCGTCCATCAGTAGTTGCTCCAAGGGGATGCGCAGAACGTCGGCCGCGCGCACCAGCACGGATAAGCGAGGGTCCTGCTGGCGTTGGCCGCCTTCCAGGTCCTGCACCCATCTGCGGGTCTGCCCCATGAGCCGACCGAAGTCGGCTTGGGTGAAACCGCGCTGCTCACGCCAATAGGCAATGCGGCGGCCGATGCGTCCAGTGTCCATGGAGCGCCTCCGTACAGGGCACGCACTTTGCGTGCCCACCCCCGTTGTACCGCGTCTTACCGTGCAGACACAGCGGATCAGCGACAACCAGGAGGGCCCCATGGCGGTGACGCAGCTACCGGCGGTCAGCGATCTGACCGAGCAGCAGCAGCGCGGTTGGCATTGCGTATGGTGCCGGTCGCCGCTCGGCACCGACCTCGGTGTCGACCTCGGTGAGCAGCGTGTCACCCCCGCTACCGGTGCCGCGTACGCGTGGTTCCCCCGTGAGTGCGTGGACGTCCTGGCGTGCTCGGGGCGGAGGGCGGCCCGGTGATGGCGTCGACGCAGCAGCGGACCGCAGTCCCGCCGCCGGAGCTTGCGTATCTGGCGTATCTCGGGCACACCCTCGTGTGCGATGCCTGCCGCGCGGGAGTGTTCTGCGCGACGTTCATACGGCTCGGCCGCGCGTGGAAGAAGGCACGCCGGTGAGCGCGCCGATCGGGTACGGGTACTGCTGGGCGGAGCGCCCCGATTCGTACGCCCGCTGCACCCAGGACCCCGGCCACAGCGGCCCCCACTACGACTGGCGGGCCCCCAGCGAGCATAGGGAATGGCCGAGCACCCCGGACAGCGTGGGGAGGCGGCCCGAGTGAAGTGCCACCACGCCGACGGTGCCCACGACTTCCCCGTCGAGACCAAGGACATGGCCTGGTGCCCCGAACACGGAGTCACGCTTCTGTGGCACGGGGACCCGATCACGGACGCCGAGCTGAAGACCGCGGCAGCCGTGGAGTCCCGGATGGACGAGGCACTCGCCCTGGCCGAGGAAGCCCGCACCGACACCCACAGCGCCCCTTGCCGGGCGGCCACCGACCAGCCGCATCTGTTCGACGGCCACACCGCCTGCCGGCGTCCCGACTGTGCCTGTCCCTGCCACACCCCCTGATCGGAACCACCATGCACAGCACGCCGATTCCTACCCCGCCCGCGAACGAGGAAGGCGGGCAGGGCTGCAACGGGTGCGGCACCACGAAGGGCGTCTGTCGCGACCCGAACCGGCACGGACTCCGGTAACCGGCCGGGCTACTTCCGAACGAAGTCGGCGAGATCTGTGCCCAGGGCTTCGGCAATGAGGATGAGGCTGTCGACCAGCGCGGCTGAGTGGCCCATCTCGATCCGGTTGTACGTGGCCCGGTCCATTCCGATGCGCAGGGCTACCTGCTCCTGCGTCAGACCGACGGTAAGCCGCGCGGCGCGGATGCGGTCTCCGATGGCCCGGCGGCGGGTGAGTACCCAGTCGGGTGGGGAAACGGAGCGCGGCACACAGTCCCGCTCGCCCGACCATGATCGAATGTATGTAGGGCAGAACCTACATCTTGCGGCACATGCCATAGGCACGTAACCCTGAGCGGCCGGGCCCGAAAGGGCCCGGCACCCAATGCGGCGCCTACGTGGCGGGGGCACGGAATCCATCCCTCGAACGAGTGGCGAATCAGGGCGCTTCCCGTGGGGATGTGGCCCAGTTGTGGCCCAGGCAGTGAAAACGGCCCCCGATCTCTTCGATCGGAGGGCCGTCTACGTGCTCTCACCTGCTATTTACCACTGTGCCCCCGGCAGGATTCGAACCTGCGACACCCGCTTTAGGAGAGCGGTGCTCTATCCCCTGAGCTACGAAGGCGGGGCCGGGACCTGGAGGAGGCCTTGGGGGAGAACCAGTGAATGGATCTTCGTCAGGCGCTACAAGTCCGCCGGCCGGACGAGGTGTGATGCCTTCTGCGATCTTGCTTTGGCAGACAGCGGGACACACCGACGAACGGCCAGGGACAGCGTAGCGGATCCGTGCCAGTGAAGGGCTTCCCTGTGGGGATATCGGCGGTGGATACGGGGTCCGCGTGGCTGACCTGCTGTTTCTTCGGGTGGGGTGGTGGGGGTCTCCGGTCGTTGTGGGCCGGGCGCGGAGGCCGGCCGTATGGCGTGCCCGGCTGTCAGGGGCTCTCCGGGATCAGTGGTGCGGCCAGGTGGTCGTGGGTCGCGTCCGGGTCCGTCAGGCGGTTCAGGCGGGCCGGTACGTCGAATCCGACCAGGAGCACCACGATCACCGTGCCCGCGAAGGTCAGTACCGCCAGTGCCAGGCCGAGGTCCATCCCGGAGGCGAGATGGGCGCCGAGGACCGGTGCGACGGCTCCGCCCAGTGCGCCCACGTGGTACGTGAATCCGAGTGCCGCGCCCCGGCTCTCGTTGGGGAAGTGGCCGCCGATGTAGCGGGGCAGGAGGCCCGAGATGCCGAAGCTGGTGGGCTGGAGCACGAAGAGCAGGAGGCCGAGCAGCAGCAGGTTGTCCCGCACCGCGAAGACCGGGCAGACGAAGGCCAGTGAGGCCAGCAGCGTCAGCGCGTACGCTTTTCTGGCGCCGATCCGGTCGCCGAGGAATCCCGCCGCCCAGCAGCCGGCCATGGTGCCGAATCCCGCGAAGTAGAGGACATCGGTGACCTGGTCGGTGGTGTAGCCCAGTTCCGTCTTCAGATACGTGGGCAGCAGTGCCTGGATCGGCCAGGAGTACAGGAACGCGAAGAACAGGGTCACGATCATCGACAGATAGAGCAGCCGGCCCCGCTTGCCCCCGAGTTGCACGGCGAACGCGGCGAGCGTGAGCCCCGCCACCACCGACAGCACCGGCACCATTCCGGCGCCGCCCGGGGTGAAGACCAGGAAGAGCGAGACGGTCGCGACGACGATGAGGGCCGTGTTGACCGCGGCCCGGACGCGCGTCACGAAGAGCGGGCGGAAAGGATGGGGCTTCGCGCCCTTGTCCGCGACCGACTCCGCCCACTCCTCGGCCTCGGGCAGCGCCCGCCGCATCCACAGGGCGACGGCGATGGGTATCAGGCCGAGGTAGAACATCCAGCGCCGGCCGAGCGAGGGCACGACCCAGTCGTAGACCTGCGCGGCGAGCACCGAACCCACGGAGAAGCCGGAGATCAGGAAGCCGCTGGCCCGGCTGCGGACCCTGGGGGCCAGCTCTCCATGACGTACGTGGCGCTGGCGTTGTACTCCCCGGCCATGCCGATGGCGAGGCGGGCGGCGAAGAGGCTGTGGTAGTTCCAGGCGAAGCCGCAGGAGAAGGTGCCCAGCGAGTACAGCAGGATGCTCAGCACCATGGAGAGCTTGCGGCCGTACCGGTCGCCGACGGCGCCCAGCACGGCGCCGCCCAGCCAGCGCGTGATGAACGCGCCCGAGATCAGGCTCGCCGCCTGCACCGTGCTCAGGCCGAACTCGTCGCTGATCTCGGTGAGTACGAGAGTGATCAGCACGAAGCCGAAACCGTCGAGGACATAGCCGATCCAGGCGGCGAAGAAGGACTTCCACTGGGTACGGCTCACCTCGCGGTACCAGGGGAGCGCGGGGGGCGTTGTGGTCGGCACGGTGCCTCCAGGGCGCGGGACGGCGCTCGCCGTTGAACAGCCGCCCCGCGTGGTGCGGGAGGGTCGGGACGGTGGTGCCCGCCCAGCCCCGGATGGAGTCGGTGGCGCTGGTGACCATGCCGGTACGGGGATCGACGACCCCGGCGGCGTCGATCCCGAGCGCCGTGGCGGTCCGGTCCGGGTCGACCTCGGCGGCGGCCGCCGCGAGCGCGTCGAGCACGGCGGCGGAGCCGTCCCCGGCCGGGGTGGGCCGGGTGCGCCGGGCCAGTACGGTGCCGTCGGCGCCGAGGAGGGCGGCGTCGATCTTCGTACCGCCGAGGTCGAGGCCGATCAGGACGGCTCCGGTGCCTTCGGGGCCGCCGGGCAGGGGCCGGTGTTCAACGGACCGGCGGCAGGCCGGCGGCGCGCAGCCGCCGCGCGACCAGGACGAGCGACTCGGCGGACAGCGGAATCTGCGGGAACGCGGTGTCCCCGCACTCGATGACGCCGAGCAGCCGCAGTGCCGCCTTGAACGAGCCGAGCGCCGAGGAACTGCGCCCCATGTCGGCCTCCGGGCCGGCATCGACCATGGCGAACAGGCCGATCAGCCGCTCCTGTTCCTTCGCGGCCCGCTCCCAGTCGCCCGCCCGCGCGGCGTCGTAGAGCCGTACGAATCCGGCCGGGTCCACATTGCCGATGCCCGGCACGACCCCGTCCACGCCGGCCAGCAGGGCCGCGTCCACGGTCAGTTCGGACCCGGTCAGCACGCTGAACAGCGGCGCCGGGCCCTGTGCGCGGCCCTCCCGGCCGCCCAGCTCGACGAGCAGCCGGCGCAGCCCGCCCTCGTCGCCGCTGCTGTCCTTGAGACCGGCCAGCGTGCCGTCCTCCGCCAGTTCGCGTACGAGCGCGGCGGAGAGCTTGGAGTGCACGGCGACCGGGATGTCGTACGCGAACAGCGGCAGGTCCACGGTGTCCCGCAGCCGCCGGAAGTGCCCGGCGATCTCCCTGTCGTGGGTGCGGGTGTAGAACGGCGCGGTCGCCACGAGCGCGTCCGCGCCCAGGCCCTTCGCGGACTTCGCGTGATCCACGACCCGCGCGGTCGTGGTGTCGATGACTCCGGCCAGCACCGGAACCCGGCCGTCGGCCGCATTGACCACGGTCTCCAGGACCGTGGCCCGCTGCTCGTCGGTCAGATAGGCGACCTCACTGGTCGAGCCGAGCGCGAACAGCCCGTGCACGCCCCCGCCGATCAGATGCTCCACGAGCCGCCCGAGCGACGCGGTGTCGACCTCCCCGCCGGAGTCGAGAGGAGTGCAGACCGGCGGGACGACGCCACACAACGGTGCGGTCAGAGACATGGTGAGGACTCCAGCTTGGTTGGTACGCCGACTTGGTCGGTACGCCGATCCGATCCGTGGCCCGAGGTGGCTGCCGGATCAAGACACAAGACGTAAGATGTCCTATGTCTGACTTACCTTAAACAGATGCTCCTGCGACCGGTCAAGGGGCAATCGCACCTCAGGAGGACGTTGTGGCCCGCCCCACCACGGCCCAGTACATCGAGCGTCGGATCAAGGAACTGATCCTGGAACGCAGACTCGCCCCCGGTGACGCGCTGCCCACCGAGGGTGAGTTGATGGATCTCTTCGGTGTCGGCCGGGTGTCGGTGCGCGAGGCCCTCAAGTCGCTCCAGGCCATGAACGTGATCGAGATCCGGCGAGGCTTCGGTACGTTCGTCGGCTCGCTCTCGCTGGAGCCCTTCGCCGAAGGGCTCGCCTTCCGCGCCGCCGTCCGCTACCGGCAGGGCGAGCCGGGTCTCCTGGAGCTGATGAAGGTGCGGGAGGCGCTGGAGACCGGCCTGGTCGGTGCGGTCGCCGCCGGCATCCCCGACGAGGACCTCGATGTCCTGCACGCCCTCGTGGCCGAGATGGAGATCGAGGGCCGCGACGGCCGGGTGGCACGTTCCACCGACCGTGCCTTCCATCTCGCGCTCTATGCCTCGCTCGACAACCACCTGCTCAGCGAGGTGCTGGACGCGTTCTGGGCCGCCATGGACCGGGTACGGGAGGATCTCGACGACGGCCACCAGGACCCCGGGGTCACCTGTGCCCAGCACCGCGAGATCGTCGAAGCGGTCGCGGCGGCCGACGGGGAGCGCGCGGTGCGCGCCATGCGCACCCACTTCGACGGCATCCGCAACCGTCTGGAACCCGTCCCGCAGGCGGGGACGCGGCGCGGGGCGAAACCCGCACCGGCCCCCGCACCGGCCCCCGCACCCGCACCGGCCCCCGACCCTGATGCCCATCCTGTGACGCCCAGCCCCTGACGCCCGGCGTACCGCCGTGGGTTACGGGGTGACGGTCACCGTCGCGCTGCCCGAGGCCCGCTTGTCGTTCGCCCGGTAGGTGGCGGTGAGCCTGACGCTTCCCGAAGCACCCGCGGTGACCGTGACGGGGATCTTGATGTGGGCACCCTGGCCCGGGTTGAGCGCCGGGATGGTGGCCCGGCCCGCCGTCCATCCACTGGGCACCGCGAGATCGATCGTGCCCGCGTCACGGCGCACATCCATCCTGTTGACCACACGGACGGTCATCTCCGTGCTCGTGCCCGCCTTCAGCGTGGCGGGCGGGGTGATCGTGATGTCGGCGCAGGTGCCGCCCAGCCACTTCAGGTCGAACGACGCGTACGTGATGTGCTGGTAGTCGGCGCGCTTGTAGAGCACTCCGACGCGTCCGCCGGGCAGCTTGGTGAGCGTCGAGCAGGCTGCGGCGCCCGCGTCGAGGACCTTGCTGATCGGCCAGGTCCTCCCGTTGTCGCAGGACATCTTCACGGTGAGGTTGCGCCGCGCCGACGCGTCGTCGGTGTTGCTGAACAGCAGCCATGACGACTGGGGGTCGGAGGACGGCGCGTCGGGGGCGTAGCGGATGACCGAGGCGTTGTTCGCGGGGTCGGTCAGACCGGTGTCCTGGGTGAACGGGGTGTAGTTGACGCCGCCGTCGGTGGAGTACGCGATCGTGCGGTACGGCTTCGACCGGTTGTTGAGCATGATCCTGCCGTCGGACAGCTCGACGGTTTTGTTCTCGTCTCCGCCGGGGCCGACCGGGTTGCCCATCTTCCAGGTCGCGCCGTGGTCGTCGCTGTAGGCGCTGACCGCAGGACGAGGTCATCAAGGTGATCACCGGCGCGGCGGCGGGCCAAGTGCCCGTCATCGTCGGAGCCATCGAGACGACCACCAACCGGGCCATCGAGCGGGCCGACGCGGCGGCCGGATTCGGCGCCGACGCGGTGGTCGCCACCGCCCCCTTCTGCACCCGCACCCACGGCAGCGAGATCGACCGCCACTTCCGGGACATCGCGGCTGCGGTCGACCTGCCGCTGCTCGCGTACGACGTGCCGGTCTGCGTCCACAGCATGCTCGACCCGGAACTTCTGCTGCCGCTCGCCGCCGACGGGGTGATCGCCGGGGTGAAGGACTCCGGCGGCGACAACGGCTCGTTCCGCCGCCTGGCCATCGGTGCCCGCGAGCTGCCGGGCTTCTCCCTGCTCACCGGCCATGAACTGGTGGTCGACGTGATGATGCCTGAAGCGTGCGGGCCTGGACGCCTGACCCATCGCGGGCGGGGCGGGACGGGACGGGGCAGGGGAGGGGAGGGGAGGGGAGGGAAGTGGAAGGCGTAACGGAAGTCGGGCCGAGGGCCGCCGGGGGCGCGAAGGACTCCCTTGACGGGGCAGAAAGGCGGGCATAGCGTCGCCGGGTTACTGAGCAAGCGCTTGGAGAGGTCGTCCGTGCCGCACACCGACCCGCTGCCCGTCCCGGATCCCGCCGCCCGGCCCACCGGCCCGGCACCCGGCCCCGCGCCCGCCCCATCGCCCCCCGCGCTCACCCCGCCCGACCCCGCCGCCACCGCCCGTATCGAAGCCTCCCTCACCGCCCCCGGTGCCCCCTTTCGCCGTCGTGCGCGCCGAGCACGGGCCGCTGGTCTACGTGGACGGGCCGCGCACGCTACGGGAGTTCGTGGAGACCACCTGGGCCTACGGCGACCGGCCGTTCCTGATCGCGGGGGAGCGCAGCTACTCGTACGCCGAGTTCTTCGCCGCCTCCTGCGCCCTGGCGCGGCGGCTCAGCGACACCTACGGGCTGCGCCCCGGGGACCGGGCCGTCGTCGCGATGCGCAATCACCCCGAGTGGCAGATCGCGTTCTGGGCGGTGCAGCTGGCCGGTCTGGTCGCGGTGCCGCTCAACGCCTGGTGGACCGAGGACGAGTTCGCGTACGCCCTCGCCGACTGCGAGCCGAGTGTGCTCCTGGTCGACGGGGAGCGGCTGCCCCGGGTGGCGGGCTGGGCGGAGAGGACCGGGGCGCGTGTCGTGCTCTTCCACGGGGAGGCGTACGCCGGGAGCGGTGCCGAGGCACGTGTCGAGCGGTACGAGGACTTCCCCGCGCCCGATCCGCTGGCCGCGCCGCCCGAGGTGGAGATCCGGCCCGAGGACGACGCCACGATCATCTACACCTCCGGCACCACCGGGCGCCCCAAGGGTGCCGTCGCCACTCATCTCGCCCAGGCGGGGGCGGCCCTCAATCCGCGCTTTCACGCCGCGGCCTCGGCGCTGGGGCGCGGGCTCATCCCCGGGACGGGGCCCTCGCCGGTCACCCTGATGACGTTCCCGTTCTTCCACGTCGCCGCGTTCACCGGTTTCTACGCGGCGATGGCGGCGGGCGGCGCCCTCGTGCTGATGCGCAAGTGGGATGTGGACGAGGCGCTCCGGCTGATCCGCGCGCACCGTGTCACGCACTACGCCGGAGTACCGGCCACCGCCCTCCAGCTCCTCGCCGCCGCCGAGGCGACGGGCGACGGTCTGGAGAGCCTGGCGATGCTCAACACCGGTGGCGCCGCCGCCCCGCCCGACCTGGTCGCCCGGCTCACCGCCCGGTACGGCGAGCGGATCGAGCCCCGCAACGGCTACGGCCTCACCGAGACCAGCGGCGGGGTCCTGGCGAACTTCGGCGCCGACTACCGCGCCCACCCCGGCAGCGTCGGCCGCCCGACCCCGACCACCGAGGTACGGATCGCGGGACCGTCGGGCGGGGCGCTGCCCGAGGGCGAGGTCGGTGAGCTGTGGCTGCGCGGTCAGGCGCTGGTACGGGGTTACTGGCGCGACGAGGAGGCGACGGCCGCGGCGTTCACCGGCGGCTGGTTCCGTACCGGCGACCTGGCCGTGCTGCGTGACGGGCGGGTCGCGGTCGTCGACCGGATCAAGGACATGGTGATCAGAGGCGGCGAGAACGTGTACTGCGTCGAGGTCGAGGCCGCGCTGCACGACCACCCCGATGTCGAGGACGCGGCGGTGCTCGGTGTGGAGCACCCGGTGCTGGGGGAGGAGGTCGCGGCCGTCGTCCGGTTGCGCGCCGGTGCCACGGTCACGGCGGACGGGCTGCGGGAGTTCGTCGGGCGGGGCCTGGCCGCGTTCAAGGTGCCGGCCCATGTGCTGTTCACCGATGAGCCGCTGCCCCGCAACGCGACCGGCAAGATCCTCAAGCGGGAGCTGCGCGGCGCGGTCCGCGACCTGGTGGCGGGCGCGGAGCCGGAGTAACCGTAGATGCGGAAGAAACCGAAGGTGCGGGAGAAACAGAAGGTGCGGGAGAAACAGAAGGTGCGGAAGGCGGCCCGTAAGGCGCAGAAGGCCCAGAAGGCGCACAGGGCGCCGGGGGTCAGGGGCGGGTGATCCGTATCCGGTAGTTGCCCGCCGAGTCCTCGTCGAGCACGGATATGCGTATGCCGTTGGACCGGTCGGTGAACGTCTCACCGGGCCGGAACGGCGCGTCGGACAGCTCGGCGTGCACATTGGGCCGCCGGGTGCAGCCCCCGCTGTCCTTGGTGCTGTCCGCGATGGAGACCGGTCCCTGGCCGGTGTCCACGTCGGAGCTGACCTTGTAGATCAGGACGCCGGGCCGGCAGACCGCCTCGTCGTTGCCCGCGGGCGTCCGTACCTCCACCGCGTAGCCGGACTGGGCGCCCAGCGGCACGAAGGCGAGTTTGGGGCCGCCCGCGGTGGCCAGTGGGCCGAGAATGTGGTCGCTGGTGCCGGGCCCGGACGCACAGCTGATCTGGCTGTTGTCGAGCCAGCCGAGCTTCCACTTGTGCCAGCCAAGGAAGTCGTTGTTGGCCCCCCAGTCCTCGGACATGATGTCCCAGTGCCCGACGGAGCCGCCGCCCTCCATGGTGTAGAGGTCGGGCAGCCCGAAGACATGGCCGTTCTCGTGCGGCAGGACGCGGTACCCCGTCTCGGCGTACGACCCGGAGCCGTCGTCCTGGCGGCTGTAGACGAACGAGGTGTTGGCGAGCGGGACACCGTCCGCGTACGGGGCGTCGTCGTTGCCGGAGAACGTCACCGACAGCACGGTGTCCAGCGCCGAGGGGCCGGCGTTCGGGGTGACCAGCACGTTGACCAGGTCGTACGCGGAGAAGTCCACCTTCGGGTCGGCGGTCGCGACGAGGTCCTTGACGAGCTTGCGGTAGCCCGGTTCGTACGGTGAGCCGCGCTCTATCCCGTACTCCGAGAACGGCAGCGGCATCCTCAGCCAGGTCTTCGCCGGGGCTTCGGGATGGTAGTCGAGCCGGCCGTAGGAGCTGGTCCGGAACCAGTCCGAGGTCTGCGGGAAGAACTCCGCGAACCGGTCAGCCGCCGGTTCGGTCCCCGGCGCGTCCGGGAAGTCGATCATCAGGGTGAGGGCCCTCACCCGGCCGGTGGAGCGGGCGTAACCGGGTGGGGTCGGCATGCCCTCCGACATCTGTACGCCCATGGTGGCCGGGATGCGGCAGGGGCCGTGGCCGGCCTCCTGCGCGGCGGCCACCGGGCCCGCCGAGGCGCGGCTGGGGACGGGCAGGGTGGAGCTGGCCGTGGCCATGGCCGCGATGACCAGGGCGGTCGCTCCGGCGAGTGCGGCGGGGCGACGGTGTCTGCGTATCCGGTGGCGGGGCTGCTGCATTTCAGGCGCCTTCGGGTCCGCGGCAGCCGGCCGACCCCTGGCTGCGCTCTGGCGATCAGCCTCTGCCGGGCCGTGCGGCGCCGCTCGCTGGGTGCCGCCGATCGGAGGTATTTCCCGACCGAAGGGTGTGGCGCAGGTCATATCGGTGCGGGAAATAACCGGGGAGCACCTCCCCGTTTGCATCTGTGTCCCCATGAAGCGGGGAAACGGTCCCCGGTTACGCCGAGGGGTCGTCCGGATACCCAGAGGGAAGGGCCGCAGTCGTGCAGACCGTCGACGGGACCACCGCATCGGCAGCCCGGCGCCGTACGCCCCGTCCGCGGGCCGACGCGCTGCGCAACCGGGAGCGGATCGTGACGGCCGCACGCGAGATGTTCGTCGAGTTCGGGCCGGATGTGCCGCTCGACGATGTCGCGCGCCGGGCCGGAGTCGGCAATGCCACGCTCTACCGGAACTTCCCCGACCGGGCGGCACTGACCCATGAGGTCGTCCTCGCGGTCACCTCCCGGACCACGGACCGGGCCGAGGAGGCCGTCGCGGCGGAATCCGACCCGTTCGCCGCGCTCAGCCGCTTCGTGCACGCCGCCGCGGACGAACGGATCGGCGCCCTGTGCCCGATGCTCTCCGGCGTCTTCGACAAGGACCACCCCGAACTGCTCGCCGAGCGCCGGCGCCTCGAAGAGGCCGTCGAAGGGCTCGTGCGGCGCGCCATGTCCGCGGGGCGGCTGCGTACCGACATCGCCGTCGGTGACGTACTCGTCGCCCTCTCCCAGCTCACCCGGCCACTGCCCGGCATCGCCTGCCCGGACATCGACCGGTTCACCCACCGCCATCTGCAACTGTTCCTGGACGGCCTGGAAGCCCCGGCCCGCTCGGAGCTGCCCGGATCGGCGGCGACCTTGGAGGACCTGCGGCGTCGCTCCTGATGTCCGCGCCCATCTGACCCTTCCGGCCCGAGAGCCCCCGCCCGGCCCGATCGCGATCCCGGTCCCGATCCAGGTTCCCGCGGCGTGCGGCCTCCGTGCCCCTTGACGACGTCACGGCGTCACGACCTCACGTACCGCGTAGGCGTATGCACGCGCCCGCGTGTGGGTGGCGCACGCCCGCGTGCCCGTCCGACTCCCCGCTGACGATCCGACGACCTCGCTCCCACGCGACCTCACCCTCACGACCCACGCGACGTCTTCCCACGTCCTCGCACGTCCTTAGGTGGCTACTCCCATGTCAAAAACGGCCGGCACCCTGCTTCCCGACCCAAGTCGCTGGAAGGCATTGGCCTTCATCGCGCTCGCCCAGCTGATGGTCGTCCTCGACGCGACCATCGTGAACATCGCGCTGCCCTCCGCCCAGACGGATCTCGGCATTTCCGAGGGCAACAAGCAGTGGGTCATCACCGCCTACGCGCTCGCCTTCGGTGGACTTCTGCTCTTCGGCGGGCGCATCGCCGACCTCTGGGGCCGTAAGCGCACCTTCGTCGTCGGCCTGATCGGCTTCGCGCTGGCCTCCGCGCTCGGCGGGGCGGCCCAGGGCGAGGCGATGATGTTCGGCTCCCGCGCCCTGCAGGGTGCCTTCGGCGCCCTGCTCGCACCGGCCGCGCTCTCGCTGCTCGCCGTGATGTTCACCGATGCCCGGGAGCGTGCCAAGGCCTTCGGCATCTACGGCGCGATCGCCGGTGGCGGTGGCGCGGTCGGCCTGATCCTGGGCGGCTTCCTCACCGAGTACCTGAACTGGCGCTGGACGTTCTTCGTCAACATCCCATTCGCCGTGATCGCCGCGGCGGGCGCGTACTTCGTCATCCGTGAGCCGTCCGGCAGCCGCAACCGCTCGCCGCTCGACATCCCCGGTGTGGTCCTGTCCACGCTCGGCCTGGTCGCCCTGGTGTACGGCTTCACCCGCGCCGAGTCGGCCGGCTGGTCCGACACGCTGACCGTCTCCATGTTCGTCGTGGCCGTGGCGCTGCTGCTGGCCTTCGTCGTGACCGAGGCGCGGGTGAAGTCGCCGCTGCTGCCGCTGCGCGTCCTGACCGAACGCAACCGCGGCGGGGTCTACCTCTCGCTGGGTCTCGCCGTCATCGCGATGTTCGGCCTCTTCCTGTTCCTGACCTACTACCTCCAGGTCGTGAAGGGGTACTCGCCGGTCAAGACCGGTTTCGCGTTCCTCCCGATGATCGCGGGCATGATCACCGGATCGACACAGATCGGCACCCGGCTGATGACCCGCGTGCCCCCGCGCCTGCTGATGGGGCCGGGCTTCCTGGTCGCCGCGGCCGGCATGCTCTTCCTGACCCAGCTGGACATCGACACCAGCTACGCGAGCGTCATCCTGCCCGGCCAGCTGCTGCTCGGCCTCGGTATGGGTACGGCCTTTATGCCCGCCATGTCCCTGGCCACGCACGGCATCGAGCCGCGTGACGCCGGTGTGGCCTCCGCGATGGTCAACACCTCGCAGCAGGTCGGCGGAGCCATCGGCACCGCGCTGCTGAACACGATCGCGGCCGGTGCCACCACGGCGTACGTCGCCGATCACGCCGCCCGCGCCACCGACCCGAAGCTCCTGGAGCTCCAGGCCATGGTCAGCGGTTTCGCCAGCGCGATCTGGTGGGCGGTCGGCATCCTCGTCGCCGCCTCCGCCATCGCGACGGTGATGATCAACACCGGTCGTCCCGGAATGGGCTCGTCCGGTGCGACCGGCCCGGACGGCGGTGCCGAGGCCGGTGCCGAGGACGAGTTCAGGATTCCGGTCGTCGCGCACTGACGGACGAGGGTCCCCGAAGGACGTGATCTGCCCTGGTGCCGCTCAGCGGAGCCAGGGCAGATCCGCGTCCGTACCCTCCGGCTCCAGACCGGTGGCGAGCACCCGCATGATGTCCCCGAGGCTGTGCACCTGCTCGGGCGTGAGCCGTTCGAACATCGCCTTCCGTACGGCGGTGACGTGGCCCGGTGCCGAGCGGTGGAGCATCTCGTGGCCCTCGTCGGTGAGCACCGCGTTCTGGCCGCGTTTGTCGGACGGGCATTCCTCGCGCCGCACCCAGCCGCTCTTCTCCAGCCGGGCGACGGCGTGCGAGAGGCGGGACCTGGTGATCTTGGCGTTCTTGGCCAGCTCGGTCATCCGCATCCGGCGCCGGGGCGCCTGGGAGAGCTGGACGAGCAGTCCGTAATAGATGTGCGGCATGCCGGCATCACGCTGCAACTGGCGGTCGAGGTGGTCCTCCAGGAGCGTGGTGGCATGCAGATAGGCGCGCCAGACGCTCTGCTCTTCGTCGGTGAGCCAGCGTGGCTCACCGGTGGATGCCGTGGTCATGTACTCCACTGTACGACCTTTTCTTGAATGTTGAACTAGATAGGGCTAAGGTCTCCAGACGTAGGAGCTTGAAGATTCAAGAAGCTTCGCCCGGGTTATGCAGGAATCCTGAAGAAGGAACCCTTGAGTATGGCCTCGCCCCGCCCGGCGGGGGCGGTCTTGAGTAGCAGTGGATGGGGAATGCCATGACGGACACCGCGGAGCGCATGCCCGCCCTCTACCTTTCGCACGGCGCCCCGCCGCTCGCCGACGACCCCGTCTGGCCCGGCGAGCTGGCCGCCTGGTCCGCCGGGCTGCCCCGCCCCCGCGCGATCCTGATGGTGTCCGCGCACTGGGAGGAGGCCCCACTCGCGCTGGGCGCCACCGACACCGTGCCGCTCGTTTACGACTTCTGGGGTTTCCCCGAGCACTACTACCGGGTGCGGTACGCCGCCCCCGGCGCCCCGCACCTGGCGGAGAGCGTGCGCAAACTGCTGCGCGGCGCCGGTACGCCGGTGCAGGACATCCCGGACCGCGGGCTCGACCACGGGGCGTACGTGCCGCTGGTGGAGATGTTCCCGGGCGCCGACATCCCCGTACTCCAGATCTCCATGCCGACGCTGGACCCGCAGAAGCTGATGGACATCGGGCGCAAGCTCGCCCCGCTGCGCGACGAGGGTGTCCTGATCGTCGGCAGCGGCTTCTTCACCCACAACCTGGCGGCCCTGCGGCACCAGGGCGGCGGCGTACCGGGCTGGTCGGCCGAGTTCGACGACTGGGGCGACCGGGCACTGCGCGAGCAGGACATCGACGCCCTGCTCGACTTCGAGAACAAGTCCCCCGCGGGCAGACTGGCCCACCCGCGCACCGAGCACTTCGCGCCTCTGTTCGTGACGCTCGGTGCCTCGGAGGGCGAGCTGGAACAGGGGCGCAGTGTGATCGACGGGTTCTGGATGGGGCTGGCCAAGCGCTCGGTGCAGTTCGGCTGAGCCGGGCGGGCCGGTTGGCCGGATTCGGGTGCGGTTGAGCCGGGCGGTCCGGGCGGGTTCGGTTCCTGGCCGGTGCCGTTTGCCCCGCCCCGGCCCGGCCCGGTCCGCCCCGGTCCGCCCCGGCCCGCCCCGGCCCGCCCCGCCCAGGCCCGCCCCGGCCCGGTCCGCCCTGGTCCTACAGGGCGGGCGGGTTCAGTTCGATCGAGCGGAGGGCGGCCGCGAGCGCTGTCCCGTCGCCGATGTCCAGCGCGGTGTCGGTGAACTTGATGGTGTGGTCGTTCCCGTGCGCCGCCGCCCGCTCGAACAGCTCCTCGGCCGTGGTGGCCGCCGGTGCGAAGGGGGCGGGCGTGGCGGGCGTGTACGCGGCGGTGACCGCGGCGCTCGCGGCCCAGGCGCCCGCCAGGCTCGGTGCCCACAGCTCGCGGGGGAGCGCGGGCAGGGTGCGCAGGACGGCGTTGGGGGCGGTCGCCGCGTGCACCAGCATGATCGGCTCGCCGTGCCCGTGCGTGGCGTAACGGTGGGTCGAGGCCCGGACCAGTTCTTCGAGCGCGGCGCGGGCGGCGTCCGGGTCTGCCGGGGTCCGCTCCGGCCAGCGCGGGAACGCGGTGAGCTGCCCCAGCCGGTCCAGGATGCCGCCGCTCTGCTCCGCCACCGCGGGCACCGCCTCCAGCGCCGCGGCGGCGCTCGGTGCGGGAGCGAGGTGGGCCAGGCCGGGCAGCGGCTGATGCCGGGCGGCCCAGTAGCCGAGCCCGTGGGCGAGCTCCCGGACGCGGGGCGCGGTGGCCTC
Organism: Streptomyces sp. TSRI0281; assembly: GCF_001905125.1. Classification (GTDB taxonomy): domain Bacteria; phylum Actinomycetota; class Actinomycetes; order Streptomycetales; family Streptomycetaceae; genus Streptomyces. The sequence goes on from NZ_LWLE01000034.1 coordinate 190,153, forward strand.
CCCGTCCAGCAAAGTGCGTACGGAGTGGCCGACCCGGATCGCGGGGTGGGTGGCGCCCGCCGCGATGCCGGGCAGCAGTCGCGGCCACCACTCGGCGAGTACGTCGCGCCAGGGGTGTTCGGCCGTCTCCCGCTCGAAGTACGCCGTCCAGTCGGCGATGCGGCGCGGGTCGCCGAGCGCCTCCCGCCAGTTCTCCGCCGTCACCGGGGTGAAGGCGTCCGGCATGTCCTCCAGCTTCGCTCCGTAGTGGTCGAGCCAGCGGTGCACGGTCGGCGCCTGACCATGCCGTACCAGCGCCTCCACGGCCATCGGGGCGTGGTTGCTGAGCCAGCCGTCGCGTTCGGGGCCCGAGAGATGGAGGCGCTCCAGGGCTTCGTCGAGGGTGCCTGTGGTGTCGTCCATGCGGCTTCACGCTAGGGGCGCGCGGGGTCCGGCGGATCGGGCTGCGGTCCCGGTCCTGGACGACCCGGGTACTAGGTCGCGCGCGGGGAGGGCCCCGGCCCGGGGACTAGGTCCTCGGGCGCCGGGAACGCGGTCACCGTGCGCCCCGCCCGCCCGCCGTCAGCGACCGCGCCGTCACCGACAATGTGGACATCCTGAGCAACCAGCAGACGGTGCGGGCCGTCTTCAGAGGTGGGAGCGCAGCCAGGGGCGGCGCTGCTCCGGAGTGAGGGGAACCGTGTCGCCTGTGAGCGCGGTCTCACGTACGTAATGGTGGTAGATGTCCGTGAGTGCCTCCAGATCGGCCTCCATACCGGGCCTGACCTGCACTTCCGTGGCCATGGGGGGCATCCGTCCTCCTGTCGGCGGCCGACAGGGTACTGCATGATCGCGAAAATGAATGCGTGCCAGGGGAATTCTGTCCGGATTCCAGTCGTTGTTTCCATCGGATGCAGGGCACCCGAAAGGGTGTCGCGACCTACTCAGCAAGGGAGCACGCATGGCAACCCGTGCCGTCGCCCGTCGTTCGTCCACCACCGGTGGGACTGACCGGGCAAGCAGTGTTCGCGCCACAGGCGAGATCGCCGATCGCGACCTGGTCGGCATGTACCTGGACGAGATCGCGCGCACACCACTGCTCGACGCCGCAAAAGAAGTCGATCTCTCGCAGACCATCGAGGCGGGCGTCTTCGCCCAGAAGATCCTCGACGGCGAGGTGGAGAGCGAAGCCGGTGGAGCGAAGCGCGAGGAGCTGGAGGCGCTGGTCGCCGAGGGCGAGCGCGCCAAGGACATATTCATCCGTTCCAACCTCCGGCTCGTCGTTGCCGTGGCCCGCCGCTACCCGCGGGCGGGGCTTCCTCTGCTCGACCTGATCCAGGAGGGCAACGCGGGCCTGGTGCGCGCGGTCGAGAAGTTCGACTACGCCAAGGGCTTCAAGTTCTCCACGTATGCGACGTGGTGGATCCGTCAGGCCATCACGCGCTCCATAGCCGACCAGTCCCGCACCATCCGGCTCCCCGTCCACCTGGTGGAGGAGCTCGGCCGGATCCGCCGCGTGCAGCGCGAGTTCAACCGTGAGCACGGGCGCGACCCGGAGCACTCGGAGATAGCCGCCGAGCTGGACTCCAACACCCAGCGGGTGAGCAATGTCCTGGACTGGGCCCGTGACCCGGTCAGCCTGAACATGTCCGTGGACGACGACGGCGACACGCAGTTCGGTGATCTGCTGGAGGACACCTCCGCGATCTCGCCCGAGCAGTCCGTGATGACCTTGCTGCGCAGCGAGGAGCTGGAGGACATGATCGGCAAGCTGGACAACAGGACGGCGTCGATCATCCGTATGCGCTACGGCATCGAGGACGGACGCGAGCGGACCCTGACCGAGGTGGGCAAGGAACACGGCCTCACACGGGAGCGGATCCGCCAGATCGAGAAGCACGCATTGCTCGAATTGAAGCGAATGGCTCACGACACGGGCTTTGACGCTGCGGCGTGAGCCAATAACCCGTAACCTCCCAATCAAGCCGGTTCGCACCGGCCCGCTGACCGGCTCACGCCGGTCGCCCGACCGGTTCGTACCGGTCCCTGAGCTGAGTCCCGGCGCCCACCCCCCCCCGGCGCCGGGGCTCATCCATGTGCGGGGCTCGTTCACGTGCCGGGTGGGGCCACCGGCCGCATGGGACGGCTCAGGCGGTCGCGGGGCTCGGGCCCGGCGTCGCGGCGCGGGTCAGCCGGGCGCCCAGAGCGTCGACGTACTCCACCAGCTGCGGCGGCCCGTGCACCGAGAACTCGCAGTCCACCAGAGCGAGCCGCAGCGCCAGCCACTCCAGCGAGTCCGTGGAGACGGCGTGCAGCCGGCAGCCGAGCGCCCCGGTCGGCTCCGGCGTCCCGAGTCTCGAAGGCAGCCGCGCCGCCACGAACTCCGCGGGCGCCTCGAAGCTCACGTCGAAGCGCAGCTCCGGCTGCATCCGGGCCATCGAGCGGGCGAGGAACTTCGCGGCGTCGCCGCCCCCGTGGCTCTCCCCGCCGCTGCGGCTCTCCCCGGCCCCCGTACTGTCCGCGCCGCTCGTGCCGCCCGCGCCGGCCTTGTTGCCCGTGCCGCTCGTGTCGCCCGTGCCGTTCTCGCCGTCCCCGTCGGGCAGCGGCCGTGCGGTGAAGCGGGCGCCCGTCGCAAACGGCTCACTGACCCGGTCGACCCGGAACGTACGCCAGTCCTCGCGCAGCAGGTCGTACGCGACCAGATACCAGCGCTGCCCGGTGCTCACCAGCCGGTACGGCTCCACCTGCCGCTTCGTCTCGGTGCCGTCCCCCGTCCGGTAGGTGAACCGCAGCCGCTCCTGCCCCGTGGCCGCCGAGGCGAGCGTCGTCAGGGTCTGCGGATCGATGCGGGAGCCGTCGCCCCGGGTCAGCGGGACCGTGGCGTGCTGAAGGGACGAGACCCGGTGCCGCAACCGCGAGGGCAGCACCTGCTCCAGCTTCGCCAGAGCGCGTACGGACGCCTCGTCGACGCCCTCGATGGCATGCCCGGCGCCGGCCCGCAGTCCTACCGCGATAGCCACCGCCTCCTCGTCGTCCAGCAGCAGCGGCGGCATGGCGGCACCCGCGACCAGGCGGTAGCCGCCGATCGAGCCGCGCGTGGCCTCGACCGGATAGCCGAGGTCGCGCAACCGGTCGATGTCACGGCGGATCGTGCGCGCGCTGACGTCGAGCCGCTGGGCCAGTTCGCTGCCCGGCCACTCACGCGGCGTCTGGAGGAGCGACAGCAGATTCAGCAGTCGTGCCGGGGTATCGGTCATGAACCCAGGATGCCCGTCCATCAGGTCATGAACTGACCTAATGGATGGTTAGCTTCTCGCCATGCCTTCTTCCGAATCACTGCCGTCCACGGCGGCCGCACCCACGGAGCCGACGGGGCCGACGGCCCCGGTGGCCCCCGCCGACCGGCGCCGCTGGTTCGCGCTCGCCATCGTGATGACCGCGGCCTTCATGGACCTGGTCGACGTCACGATCGTCAACATCGCCATCCCGAGCATCAAGCAGGACACCGGAGCCTCCTTCACCTCGATCCAGTGGATCACCGCCGGATACGCCCTGGCGTTCGCCGCCGGGCTGATCACGGGCGGCCGGCTCGGCGACATCTACGGCCGAAAGCGGCTCTTCCTCATCGGCATAGCCGGTTTCACGCTCGCCTCCGCCCTGTGCGGCTTCGCCGTGAACCCCGAGATGCTGGTCGCCTCCCGCATCCTGCAGGGCGGCATGGCGGCGCTGATGGTGCCGCAGGTGCTGTCGATCGTGCACGCCACCTTCCCGGCGCACGAGCGCGGCAAGGTCTTCGGCCTCTTCGGTGCGATCGTCGGGCTGGGCGCGGTCTCCGGGCCGCTGCTGGGCGCGCTGCTCACTGAGTGGAACCTCTTCGGTCTCGAATGGCGGCCGATCTTCCTGATCAACCTGCCCGTCGGCATCGCGGGGCTGATCCTGGGGCGGAAGTTCATCAGCGAGTCCAAGGCACCGAGGGCGCTCCGCCTCGACCTGGTGGGCGTCGTCCTGGTCACGCTGGGCCTGCTGATGCTGCTCTACCCGCTCACGCGGGGGCGCGAGCTGGGCTGGCCGGTGTGGGGTCACGTATCGATGGCCTGCAGCCTGCTGGTGTTCCTGGCGCTGATCGCGTACGAGCGGCAGAAGGCCCGTACGGACGGTTCGCCGCTCATCGAGCTGTCGCTGTTCCGGGTCAAGAGCTTCGCCGCGGGTGTGGCCGTGCAGCTGACCTTCGGCATCGGCCTCGGCATCTTCTTCCTCGTCTGGACGCTCTACATGCAGATGGGTCTGGGCTGGAGCGAGCTGCGGGCCGGTACGACGGGCATTCCCTTCTCCATCGCCGTCTCGGTGGCCGCCGGTATCTCCGTACAGAAGCTCGTGCCCCTCTTCGGCCGCAAGGTCCTCCAGGCGGGCGCGCTGCTGATGATCGCCGGGCTGCTGCTCTACATCTGGGAGGCCGATCGGTACGGCATGGGCATCACGTCCTGGCAGATGGCCCTGCCGCTGGTGGTCATGGGTGTGGGGATGGGGCTGATCGTGGCTCCGCTGACGGACGCGGTGCTCTCCGAGGTGCCCAAGGAGCACGCGGGGTCGGCGTCCGGGCTGATCAACACCGTTCAGCAGATGGGTACGGCGCTGGGCCTGGGGCTGGTGTCGGTCGTCTTCTTCGGGGCGATCAGCGACAGCCTGGCCCCGGAAGCGATGGGTCCGGCGTTCGTGGACGCGTTCCAGCAGTCGCTGTGGTGGGTGGCCGGAGTGCTTGCGGTGATCTTCCTGGTGATGTTCGCGCTGCCGGCCAGGCCGCGGGTCCATGTGGAGGGTGCGGGAGACGACTCGGGGGACGACGGGACGGGGGCGGACGGTGCCGGGAGCGGTGCTGATCATGGCACTGCGGACGGTGCCGGAGCCGGAGCCGGTGCCGGTGAGGCCACGAAGGAGCCGGCGTTGACGGGCTGAGACGCCCGGACGCCGAGACGCCGATACGTTACGGCGTCGAGATACCGAGGCCGACCGTGGCCGGTCTCGGTCTCGGTACCGGCCGGTCTCGATGGACGGGATGCCCGCGTGACCCGAGCGATCGGGGAGCGCGGGCATCCGTGTGCGTCAGCAGATCCGGGCGCGGTGCTCCATGGCGGACCGGGCGGCGTGCTCGGCGCCGTACACCTCGCACATGTGGCGGCCGTCCGGGGTCGCCGTGTGCTCGACCTCCCACAGGCTCGTCTCGCTGCCGTCCAGGAGCAGGAACGCGTGCTCGTAGAGCGTGAATCCCGCGTCCTGCCCGTCGATACGACACTGGCGCCCGAAGATCTGGGTGATGTGGTGGGCGAAGGCGGCCCGCAGCAGCCGGGCGGTCTCCTCGCCCGGCCGGTCGCTGTTCTCCGCGCGCCGCAGCACGCGGCGGGCGTGGTCCGCCGAATTGTCCGGGGCGTACGTCCGGGGCACCTGGGCCGGGGGAGCGGCCATCAGGACGGTGAGGATCTCCAGGTCCGGCTGCGGGCTGTCGTCGCCGAAGACCGGGCCGTCCGAGAAGCTCCCGGCCAGCCGGGTGGCGGCGATGTGGGCGTCGGCCTCTTCGTCGTACAGCTCATGGCGCCGGGGGACCGCTATGTCGCGGCCGCCGCTGTGGATCAGCTCCCACAGGCTCAGCGCGGAGCCGTCGGAGAGGAGGTAGGTGTGCCGGTAGGTCTCACGGTGCAGTACGGCGCTGTGGTGCGAGGAATGCAGTGAACTGCTGTGTGCCAGAGCCGTACCGAGCCGGTCGACCGTGCTGTCGGGCAGGTCGAAAGAGTTGAGGGCCCGTCGCAGGAGTCGGTCGAGGTGCTGCTCGGTTGTCTCGTACGGATCGCTCAAGGTGCTGTCTCCAGGCCGTCGCCGCGTGTTACTTGATGCGTGCATAACGTAGTCCCTGGGTCTGACATCGTGACCGGGGTTCGTAAAAACGTTGGGCGCACGCGAAAAGTTCCCTGACTATTTCGGGAGGTTCGGGTGAACTTCCTTGCGGGGGTGGTGAGTCGGGGGCGCGCGACGGGGTGCGCCCCACTGTGCGGTTTGTGCCGCTTCTTCCGATTGTGCCGACTGTGTGCGCTTGTGTGCACTGTCGCGGGCGGCCGCTCCCGTCAGCCGCCGTAGAGATCCGTGTACGAGGGGAAGGCGCCCCCGGGGCCTTCGACGCCCTCGGCCGCGCGCACCGCCTTCGCGATGGCGCGGGCCAGTACGTCGGCGCCCGCCGCCAGGATCTCGTTCAGTGCGACCGGGTTCTCCGGCGGCAGCGGTACCCGCCCCGTGGACAGGGCGAAGACTGTATCCCCGTCGGTCAGCAGATGCACGGGGCGTACGGCGCGGGCCAGTCCGTCGTGCGCGGTGCCCGCCAGCTTCTGTGCCTGGGCCCGCACGAGGGCCGCGTCGGTGGCGACGACGGCGATCGTGGTGTTGAAGGGCGGGGCGCCGCCCCCGGCCGCCTCCAGCGCCTCCTGCGCCCGCGCGAGCCGTAGCTGCGCCGCGGCGTGCGTCTCGGGCGACGGGTGCGCGGGCGGCTCCCCCGCGCCGTACTCCGCGTAGAGCACCCCGGTCCGCGGGTCCAGCACCGAGCCCGCGGCGTTCAACGCGACGAGCGCGGCGACGGTGACCCCGGAGGCGAGCCGCACGCTCGCCGTGCCGATGCCGCCCTTGAGCTGCCCGGCCACCGCGCCGGTACCCGCGCCGACTCCGCCCTCGGCGACCGGGGCGCCGGACGGGGAGGCCGCCGCGGCCGTCACCGCGGCGCGGCCGGTCGACGCGTCGGGGCGGGCCCGCCAGTCCCCGCCCCGGCCCAGGTCGAAGAGGCAGGCGGCCGGCACGACCGGCACGACCTGGTCCGGGCGGGGGCCGACCCTGACGCCCCGGCCCTGTTCCTCCAGCCAGGCCATCACGCCCGACGCGGCGTCCAGGCCGTACGCGCTGCCGCCCGTGAGGACGACCGCGTCGACGCACTGCACCAGGTTGCGCGGGTCCAGCGCGTCCGTCTCCCGCGTGCCCGGCCCGCCGCCGCGTACGTCGACGGCCGCCACGGCGCCGCCCTCGGGGGCCAGGACGACGGTGGTTCCGCTCAACGCGCCGTCACCGGCCACCCGGGCGTGGCCGACGCGGATCCCGGCCACATCGGTCAGCGCGTCCAGCGGCTCCGGCGTCCCCAGCGGCTCCGGAGGGTGCGGGTCCTCGTGGGTCATCGTCTGCTCCTCGGGGCGGGGTGAGGGTTTATGGGAATGAACGTACAGGCGGGGTGGGCGGCGAGAGTCGCGAAATTCTTGTGAAAGTTTTCACAAGTGAACTATGGTCCAAAGTCCTGGGCAAAAGCGCAGCTCAGATGGGGTGTGCGTGTAGTCGTTCGGTATCGAAGGGGACCTTCGGCCCTTCCTCAGGGACCAATGCTGTCGCCCGGAAGGCGAAATCGGGAGTGGAATGGAGACAGGAAAAAAAGAGGCGCACGGACGGAATCGGAAGGTGCGGGCCATGACGGCAGCTGCTGCGGAGACGACGACGGACAGCGGAGCCTGGGACGGCTTCAGGGGCGGGCTGTGGCGCGACGCGATAGACGTCCGCGACTTCGTCCAGCAGAACTACACCCCGTACGACGGCGACGGTTCCTTCCTCGCCGGTCCCACCCCCCGGACGACGGCCGTCTGGGAGAAGCTCCTCGCGATGTTCCCGGACGAGATGGCCAGGGGCGTCCATGACGTGGATGTGAGGACCCCGTCCCGGATCGACGCCTTCAGGCCCGGCTACATCGACGCCGAGCGCGACCTGATCGTCGGACTCCAGACCGATGCCCCGCTCAAGCGCGCCATCATGCCCAACGGCGGCTGGCGGATGGTCGAAGGCGCCCTCGACGCGTACGGCTACGAGGCCGACCCCGAGGTCAGGGAGATCTACACGCATCTCCGCAAGACCCACAACGAGGGCGTGTTCGACGCCTACACCCCCGAGATCCGCGCCTGCCGTTCCTCCGGCATCATCACCGGGCTGCCCGACGCCTATGGCCGGGGCCGCATCATCGGCGACTACCGCCGCGTCGCCCTCTACGGCGTCGACCGCCTGATCGCCGCCAAGGAGGCCGACAAGGCCGCGCTCGGCGAGGAATGGGCGACCGAACACGTCATCCGGGACCGCGAGGAGACTTCCGAGCAGATCAAGGCGCTGAACGAGCTGAAGGCCATGGCGATGTCGTACGGCCACGACATCTCCGGCCCCGCCCGCACCGGCCGTGAGGCCGTGCAGTGGCTGTACCTCGGCTACCTCGCCGCCGTGAAGGAGCAGAACGGCGCGGCCATGTCGATCGGCCGCATCGACAACTTCCTCGACATCTACCTCCAGCGCGACATCGAGCGCGGGCTGCTCACCGAGGAGCGGGCGCAGGAGTTCATCGACGACTTCGTCATCAAGCTCCGCATCGTCCGCTTCCTGCGCACCCCGGAGTACAACGACCTGTACTCCGGCGACCCGACCTGGGTCACCTGGTCGATGGCCGGTGTCGGCGAGGACGGCCGTCCGCTCGTCTCCCGCACCACGTTCCGCGCCCTGCAGACCCTCTACAACCTGGGCCCGGCCCCCGAGCCGAACCTCACGGTCTTCTGGTCGCAGCGGCTGCCCACCGGGTTCAAGGAGTTCGCCTCGCGGGTCGCCATCGACACCTCGGCGATCCAGTTCGAGTCGGACGAGCTGATGCGCCCGAAGTACGGCGACGACACGGCCATCGCCTGCTGTGTCTCCGCCATGGCGGTCGGCAAGCAGATGCAGTTCTTCGGCGCCCGCGTGAACGTCGCCAAGGCGCTGCTGTACGCGATCAACGGAGGCCGGGACGAGCGCTCGGGAAAGCTCGTGGTGGACGGCTTCGAGCCGATCACCGACGAGTACCTCGACTACGAGACCCTCGCCGAGCGGTACGACGCGATGCTGGACTGGCTGGCCAGGACGTATGTGCACGCGCTGAACGTCATCCACTACATGCACGACAAGTACGCCTACGAGCGGCTGGAGATGGCCCTTCACGACCGCGAGATCCTGCGCACCATGGCCTGCGGAATCGCCGGTCTCTCGGTCGCCGCCGACTCCCTCTCCGCGGTCAAGTACGCCCGGGTGAAGGTGATCCGGGACGAGACGGGTCTGGCCACCGACTACGAGATCGAGGGCGGCTACCCCGCGTACGGCAACAACGACGAGCGCGTCGACGCCATCGCCCGCGGGCTCGTCCACGACTTCATGGAGAAGATCCGCAAGCACCCCACCTACCGGGACGCGGTGCACACCCAGTCGGTGCTGACGATCACCTCCAACGTCGTCTACGGCAAGAAGACCGGCAACACTCCGGACGGCCGCCGCTCCGGCGAACCGTTCGCCCCCGGCGCCAACCCGATGAACGGGCGCGACGAGCACGGCTACATCGCCTCCGCCCTGTCGGTCGCCAAGCTGCCGTACGACGACGCCGAGGACGGCATCTCGCTGACGAACACCATCACGCCGGACGCGCTCGGCCGGACCCCCGAGGAGCGGATCGCGAACCTCGCCGGTGTACTGGACGGCTTCATGGCCGCCGACGGCTTCCACATGAACGTCAACGTGCTCAACAAGGCGACCCTGGAGGACGCCATGGAGCACCCGGAGAACTACCCCCAGCTGACCATCAGGGTCTCCGGATACGCGGTCAACTTCGTGCGGCTGACCCGCGAGCAGCAGCTCGACGTCATCAACCGCACCTTCCACGGTTCGCTCTGACCCCGGCCCCGGCCCCGGGTCCAGGCCCGGTCCCGGGCCCCCGGCCTCGGGACACCGGCTCCGACCGAGCCCCCTGAACCGCGCGACGCCGGACGCCCCTCCCCCGTAGGGCCCCGGCGTCGCGCGCCGCCACCCAGCCCCCACGCGCCTCACCCCCACATACGCACCTCGCCCCTCACGCACCTCGCACCTCCCGCCCCGCTTGCCGCCAGCCGTCCGTACAGGAGGCCCCTGCCATGGCTCCGCTCCTCGACAACGCCCTCACCCCCGCCACCCCGGCGGGTGCGGCCACCCACCGGCCGATCTCCGGCTCGGTCCACTCCTGGGACCTGTCGACGGGTGTCGACGGGCCCGGCACCCGGTTCGTCACCTTCCTGGCGGGCTGCCCGCTGGCCTGCCTCTACTGCCACAACCCCGACACGATGCGGATGCGCAGCGGTACGCGTACGTCGGCGGACGACCTGGTCGCCGAAGCGGCCAAGTACACGACGTTCATCCGGGCGGCGGGTGGCGGCGCCACCATCAGCGGCGGCGAGCCGCTGCTCCAGCCGGTGTTCGCCGGTGAGCTCTTCCACCGCTTCAAGCACGAGCTCGGCCTGCACACGGCCCTGGACACCTCCGGCTTCCTCGGCGCCCGTGCCACCGACGCGCTGCTGCGCGATGTCGACCTGGTCCTGCTCGACATCAAGTCCTGGGACCGCGACACCTACCGGAAGGTCACCGGCCGGCAGCTGGAGCCGACCCTGGACTTCGCCCGCCGCCTCGCCGACCTGGGCAAGGAGGTGCACATCCGCTTCGTGCTGGTGCCCGGACTGACCGACGACCCGGGCAACATCGACGGCGTCGCCTCGTTCGCCGCCTCCCTCGGCAATGTCTCCCGCGTCGATGTCCTGCCCTTCCACAAGCTGGGCGAGGCCAAGTGGCAGGCGCTGGGTATGCCCTTCACGCTGCACGACACCCCCTCGCCCACCCCCGAGCAGGCCGCCTCGGCCCGGTCGCTCTTCGAGGCCCACGGACTGCGGGCCGTCTGACATGGCGGGCCCTGCGCCATTCCGGGCGACGCGCTCACCCCTTGGTCGGCCAAAACAGGGCTAATCACCCCATACGGTTCTACGGTGGCCGGGTGACCGAGCCACCAGAAGCCTCCGCCGCAGCAGCGCAGCCCGCCCTTGGCGGGCCCACCGGGGGCGGCACCGATTCCGGGGGCGGCACCGATTCCGGGCCCGGCGCTCCCGGGGCATCGACCGCCGCCCCCGCCGTCCGGTCCGTCACCACCCGGGCGACCCTGGCCGGAGTGGCCGTCTCCGTCCTGCTGATCCTCGCGATCGTGTTCGGCAGCCGGATGCTCCTCAACTTCGACTCTGCTCTCCTTCCGTACGCCGTGGCCACCGTCTTCCTCGCCTTCGGGGTCGCGTACCGCTACACGGTCTGGATCTCCGCGCCCGGTGCCCGCCGCCTGTTCACACAGGGCCGGCGCAGCCTCTTCTCGGTCGAGAACTTCCGCAAGGCCCCCACCGCCCTGCCGAAGATGATCGCCACCTATCTGGGCTTCCAGAAGTTCCTCGGCGCCAGGTCGCACGCCCGCTGGGCCGCCCACCAGCTGATCTTCTGGGGCTGCATCCTCGCTTCCCTGATCACCTTCCCGCTGACCTGGGGCTGGTTCACCTTCACCTCCGGAAGCGGATCGGGCCCCGGCTACGAGATGCGGATCTGGGGCTTCAAGATCCTGGGCTTCGACTCGCTGAACATTCTCGGCTGGCTGATGTTCCACGGCCTGGACATCGCCGCCGTGCTCGTCATTCCCGGCGCCTCGTACTTCCTCTGGCGCCGGATGAAGGACCGCGGGGCCATCACCGGCCAGCGCTTCGCCTATGACCTGGTGCCGCTGATCGCGCTGATCGTCATCTCCGTGACGGGTCTGCTGCTCACCTTCTCCTCGATCTTCCTGCATGGTGGCGGCTACGAGTTCCTGGCGATCCTCCACATGGTCTCGGTGGTCTTCACCCTCATCTACATCCCGTTCGGGAAGTTCTTCCACATCGTCCAGCGCCCGGCAGCGGTCGGCATGCAGCTGTTCAAGTACACCGGCCGCAAGGACGACAAGGTCTTCGCCTGCCGCCGCTGCGAGGAACCCATCGACACCGGGCCGTACGTCGAGAACCTCCGCGGCACCATGCGTGACCTCCGGCTCGGCTTCGACGAGTGGGCCGAGTACTGCCCGCGCTGCAAGCGGGTGCTGCGCGGCAGCGCCTATCTCTCCCAGGTGAAGAAGGGCTTCAAGTGACCGCGGATCCGCGAGCTGCCGACCGCCGTACGTATCTCCCCCTCGACCCTTCGCTCGCACCGCCCGGCACCCGCGGCTTCCGGGACGCCGGCGGGATCCCGGCCGACCAGTGGCACGCCGACCAGAACGGCGAGACGCTCGTCCCCACCCACTGCTGCTTCTGCGGAGTCCAGTGCGGGATGTATCTGCGGGTCGACCGCGGCGGCAAGGTCTTCGGCGTCGAACCCCGCAACCACGACATCAACCGGATGCGGCTGTGCCCCAAGGGCATCAACGCCTACCAGCAGGTCAACCACCCCGACCGGCTCACCGCCCCGCTCATGCGCCGCTCCCGTGACGAGGAGTTCCGCGAGGTCTCCTGGGACGAGGCCCTCGACTTCACCGTCTCCGAGATCACGCGCATCCAACAGGCCCACGGGAACGATGCCTTCGGTCTCCTCGGCGGCGCCAGCCTCTTCTCCGAGAAGACATATCTGGTGGGCAAGTTCGCCCGGGTCGCCCTCAAGTCCCGGCACGTCGACTACAACGGCCGGCTCTGCATGGTCAGCGCGGCGAGCGCCAACAAGCTCGCCTTCGGCATCGACCGGGCCGGCAACCCCTTCTCCGACATCCTGCTCACCGACTGCCTGCTCATCGCGGGCTCCAACGTCGGCGAGTGCTTCCCCGTGATGACCCAGTACGTGTGGGGAGCCCGGGACCGGGGCGCCAGCCTCATCGTCATCGACCCCCGCGAGACCGCGATCGCCCGCACCGCCGACATCCATGTCGCGCTCAAGCCCGGCACGGACTCGGCCTTCTTCAACGCCGTGCTCAACGTGATCATCGAGGAGGGCCTCACCGACGAGACCTATCTCGCCGCCCACGCCACCGGCTGGGCGGAGGTGAAGGCCACGGTCGCCGCCTACCCGCCGTCCCGGGCCGCCGGGATCTGCGGGGTGCCCGCCGAACAGATCGTCCAGGTCGCCCGTACCTTCGCCCGCGCGCCCAGGGCCATGGCCTGGCACGCCCGGGGGATCGAGCACCACTCGCAGGGCGTCGAGAACTGCCTCAGCGTGATCAACCTCTGCACCGCCACCGGACACATCGGCAAGCCCGGCGCCGGCTACGGCACCATCACCGGCCAGGGCAACGGACAGGGCGGCCGCGAACACGGCCAGAAGTCCGACCTCCTCCCCGGCGGACGCTCGATCATGAACGAGGAGCACCGGCGGCAGATCTGCGAGATCTGGGGCATCGAGGAGTCCGAACTCCCGCCCGCCGGTACCTCGATGATGGAAATGGTCTGGCAGATGCAGCGCCGCGAGATCCGCGGCCTGATCGGCATCTGCAACAACCCCTTCGTCTCCCTGCCCAACTACAAGGTCGTCAAGGAGGGGTACGACGCCACCGAATTCCATGCCCAATTCGACTTCTTCCTTTCCGAGACCGCGGCCAACGCGCATGTCGTCTTCCCTGTCACCACCTGGGCCGAGGACGACGGGGTGATGGCCAACGCCGAGGCCCGGGTGGTCAAGCACAACAAGGCCCAGGACCCGCCCCCAGGCGTACGGACCGACACCTGGGTGATGTGCGAACTCGCCAAGCGGCTCGGCGCGGGCGACAAGTTCGCGTTCGCCGACTCCCGCGAGGTCTTCGACGAACTGCGGATCGCCTCCGCCGGGACGGTCAACGACTACTACGGCATCACGTACGAACGGCTAGAGGAGACCGGCGGGATCGCCTGGCCCTGCCCCTCCACCGACCACCCCGGCACCCCCCGGCTCTTCGAGGACGGGAAGACCTACCACCCCGACGGCAAGATCCATATGCAGGTCGTCGAATGGCACCCGCCGATGGACCCGTACGACGACGAGCACCCCATGTCGCTCACCACCGGACGCACCGTCGCCCACTTCCTCTCCGGCAACCAGACCCGCCGGCTGGGTGCCCTCGTCGAACAGACCCCGCGCCCCTGGGCCGAGATCCACCCCTCCCACGGCTTCCGCAACGGCGAACCCGTCCGCGTCGTCACCCGGCGCGGCAGCGCGGTCTTCCCCGCCCTGGTCACCGAGGCGATCCGCCCCGACACCGTCTTCATCCCGTACCACTGGCCGGTCCCCACCGCGGCCAACGCCCTCACCATCGACGCTCTCGACCCCCGTTCCAAGATCCCCGAATACAAGGTGTGCGCCTGCCGTATCGAGCACGCCGAGAAGATCGACGAGGTGCCCGCGCCTCCGGTCGCCCCCGGTCATACCGCCTATCCGGAGACCCAGGTCTCCCGTACCGACCCGTTGCCTCCCACGGCCCCGCAGGGCCGTGGCACCTCGGAGAGGAGCTGAGGCCCCATGATGGGCAGAACGATCTTCATCGACCCGGGGCGCTGCATCGGCTGCCAGGCATGTGTCTCCGCCTGCCGCGAATGCGACTCGCACCGCGGTAAATCGATGATCCACCTCGACTACACCGACGAGGGCCGGTCCGTCGCCTCCCTTCCCACGGTCTGTATGCACTGCGAGGACCCGGTGGCCCCCTGCGCCGAGGTCTGCCCCGCCGACGCGATCCTGGTCACCGCGGACGGTGTGGTGCAGCAGGCCGACACCACCCGCTGCATCGGCTGTGCCAACTGCGTCAACGCCTGCCCCTTCGGTGTGCCGAAGATCGACCTCCAGGCGAAGCTGCAGCTGAAGTGCAACCTCTGCTACGACCGGACCGCCTACGGCCTGGCCCCCATGTGCGCCACCGTCTGCCCCACCGGAGCGCTCTTCTACGGAACCCTTGAGGAGCTCCAGGCCGAACGCCCCGGCGTCCAGGTCGCCGACAGCTTCGTCTTCGGCGAGTCCGAGGTCCGCACCGGTGTGGCCATGGTCGTCCCCGCGGACAGGGTCCAGTGGCCCGTACCCGGCGGCCTGCCCGTCGTCGAGATCAACGGTAAGGACGTCCGCCGATGAGCGTCACCGAACAGCAGCCGGGTGGCGGCCGGCACAACGGCGGCGACCCGCGCGAGGCGCTGCACGACCGGATCGCCGCCGACTCCCTGACCACCCGGCGCGACTACCTCCGGATCGTCGCCACGGTCTCCGGCGGCCTCGCCGTCGGGGGACTCGGGGTGGCCTCCGGAATCCTGCACCGCCACGGCGACGCGGAGGACGGCAAGACCCCTGAGCCCAA
Source organism: Streptomyces sp. TSRI0281 (assembly GCF_001905125.1). GTDB lineage: Bacteria > Actinomycetota > Actinomycetes > Streptomycetales > Streptomycetaceae > Streptomyces. The sequence continues at coordinate 205,310 of NZ_LWLE01000034.1, forward strand.
GAGGGTCACCCAGCAGCTGCTGCCCGGCGAGTCCATCTCCTTCCGCTATCCGGGCGAGGAGGACCGGGCCGTCGCGGTACGGCTCAATGACGGCACCCTTGTCGGCTACTCCGCGGTCTGCACCCATCTCGCCTGTGCCGTGCTCTGGCGCAAGGACCGGGGCACGGATGGCGAGCTCTACTGCCCCTGTCACGAGGGAGTCTTCGACGCCCGGTCCGGAGAGGTCACCGCCGGACCACCGCCCCGCGCCCTGCCCAAGGTGGCGCTCACCGAGCAGACCGACGGCAGTGTCTGGGCCATCGGCACCACCCGCTCCGGCGAGAGCATCGAGCACGGACTCTGCCGCCAGCTCGGCGCGGAACGCCCGGACCTCGCAGCCCGCATCGGCTGCCCCGACGTCAGCGGCGGCGCGGAGTCACCGCCCCGTGCGGCCGACGCCGGGGCGACCGAGGCCGACACCCCCGGCAGGCGAACATGACCGAACCCCAGCAGCCCTCCGGCCCGCAGTACCACCCGGGCAGCGCCCGCCCCGAGCTGAACCGCCCCCTCCATGAGCGCTATCCGCAGATCCGCGCCACCAGCGGTTACGGCGACCCACGGGTCCGGCACACCGGCCCCGGCCCCGGAGCGGGCACCGACCAGGAACCCGAGCGCTCCTCGAAACTGACGGCCCGCCTCACGCTCGCCATGACCGTGGTCGTCGGCCAGCTCTGGGGTCTGACCGTGATCATCGACGAATGGATGGAGGGCAACACCGGGACGGCCTGGTGGGGGGCCGGCTTCCTCTGCCTCTCGTTCCTCGTCGTGCTGGGTCTCTGGCTGATCGACCCCGAGGACCGCTGACCGCCGTCACCCCGCCGAGAGCCGCCGTACCCTGGAAGCATGAGCACCGCCCCCGCCCCCGGACCGCGAGATTCGAAGCAGCAGCCGCACCAGCAGGAAATGCCGCCGCAGGAGCCGAAGCCCACGTCGGTTCTGATCTTCGACGATCCGCTGGACCAGCAGTCCGCGGACGATACGGACCGGGGGTGGGGCGAGCGGCCCGCGACCGGTGGCAGCGCCGCCGACCTCGCACGCTTCCTCGACGAGAAGCCGCCCCACCACATCTGAGCTGCGTCACCTGTGCCGTGAGGGGAGCAGACTGCTCCGCGACCCGAGGACGGCGCAGGTAACCCTGTCCCATCAGTCAATTCGACAGGGTGAAGCGACGGGGCGTCAGTACGCATGGGACACCGCCACGGCCAAGTGCCCCGACGCGCTCGCCCCGGCCAGCGCCACAGCCGTCTCGCGCCGCACGGACAGCACCACCAGCGCACCGTCGCCCGCCTCCGGGCCCGTCCCGCCGCCCGTGTCCGGCAGGTCCGTGTCCTCGGCAGCGGTCCGTGGCACCTTCGTCACCCGTACGTCCTTCGCCACCACCCGGGCGTCACCGCCCGCTTCCTCGGACGCGATCACATCGACACGGTCTCCCGGCCGCAGCAGCCGGACCGTCGCCGCATCCGTGATCCGGACCGGCGCGGACACCAGCCGCACCGACTGTCGTCCGGGCTCCGGCGGTGGACCCGGAGGAGCGGCTTTTCCCTCCTCGCCGCCCAGCCCCGAGGCGGCGAGCGCGGCAGCCGTCAGCGCCAGCCCCGCAGCCATCGCGCGCCGCTGCCTGCGCACCATGCGCCGCAGCCGGTACGCGCCACCGCCGCGCACCCGCAGCGGCGCGAACGGCGGCACCCCGAACGGAGCGGGCGCGGAAACCGGCGGCCACGGTGCCCTCGTACGCGCGCCGGAGCCGAAGCGGGCAGCTTCGGAGGTGTCGGAGGGATGTGAGGGGTGAGCAGGGCCGCCGGCGGGATGCGCCGGGGGAGTGGGACGGGCGGGGGAAACGGGCGGGAACATGGCGCCACCTGGAATCGAGTGAGGGGAGCCCGGCCGGATGTCCCGGCCGAACTCCCCTCACGATCCACGCTCAGCCGGAATCCCGCTGAGCCCTGTGGACAATCCCCACGTTGTGGAAAACTCCGGCACCCACACGGGTCACCCAGGCACCGAAAGGCCCCCCGGAACGGGTATGCGTCCCCCCACGAACCGGTACGCGTCCCCCAGGTACCGCACGCGTCCCCAGGAACCTGCACGCACGCGCCCGGTCCCCGCCCCCGGCCCTACGGCAGCTCGATGCCCGTGTCGATCCCGTCCAGCGCGTGGGCGCACGCGCAGTCGCGGCTCTCGTTCACCGGCAGCCCGGCCACCGTGTCGAACAGCACCGAGCGCAGCCGGTCCACATTGGCCGCGAACACCTTCAGCACATCCTCGTGGGAGACGCCCTCCCCTGCCTCGGCACCCGCGTCCAGGTCCGTCACCAGGGTCATCGTCGTGTAGCAGAGCCCCAGTTCGCGGGCGAGCACGGCCTCCGGGTGCCCGGTCATCCCGACCACGGACCAGCCCATCGACGCATGCCAGCGCGACTCCGCACGGGTCGAGAAACGCGGCCCCTCGACGACGACCAGGGTCCCGCCGTCCACCGGCTCCCAGTCACGCCCGCGCGCCGCCGCGAGCGTGGCCTTGCGGCCCTCGGGGCAGTACGGGTCGGCGAAGCCCAGGTGCACGACGTTCGGCACGGCTCCGTCCGCCCGGGTCTCACCGTCGTAATACGTCTGCAGACGGGCCTTGGTCCGCTCCACCAGCTGGTCCGGTACGAGCAGGGTCCCGGGGCCGAACTCCGGCCGCAGCCCGCCGACCGCGCACGGTCCGAGCACCTGACGCACCCCGACGGAGCGCAGCGCCCAGAGGTTGGCGCGGTAGTTGATGCGGTGCGGCGGCAGGTGGTGGCCGCGTCCGTGGCGGGGCAGGAAGGCGACCCGGCGACCGCCGATCTCGCCGAGGAAGAGCGAGTCGCTGGGCTGCCCGTACGGGGTGTCCACGGGTACCTCGGTGACGTCCTCCAGGAAGGAGTAGAAGCCCGAGCCGCCGATGACACCGATCTCCGCACCGGGGGAAGCGCCCGGAACGCCCGAAGACCCCGTCGTACGTGCGTCCGTCCCCGTACCCGTCCCCGTACCCGCGCCCGTACTCGTACCCGTGACCGATTGTGCCTGTGCGTTCGCCATGCGGTCACAGTATCGGGGGGAAAACGCCGGGACCCCGCCGAGTCGATCGGCGGGGTCCCGGTGAGACGTGTGGAGCGTACGTGGGCTCAGGCGGCCGACGTACCACTCGACGAAGTCGACGTGGAGGAAGACGACGACGAAGAAGACGAGGGTGACGAAGACGAGGATGACGAAGACGCAGCGGTCGACTTCGAGTCCGAACCCGTCGAGGACGACGAGGCGGATGCGGAGTCGGACGACTTCGAGGTCGCCGCTGTGCTGCTCGACGAAGAGCCACGGCTGTCGTTCCGGTAGAAACCGGAACCCTTGAAGACGATGCCGACCGCGGAGAACACCTTCTTCAGGCGTCCGTCGCAGCTCGGGCACACGGTCAGGGCATCATCGGTGAACTTCTGCACCGCCTCAAGGCCCTCGCCACATGCGGTGCACTGGTACTGATAGGTCGGCACTTGCTCCTCCTGGCACTCTCACTCAATGAGTGCTAACGACGGTCCATACTGACGTATTCCGCTGGATCAGTCCACCGTGACCGGCTCGCGGTGACCGATCCCACGTGCGACGGTGCGTCCCGCAGGGCTCGGATTCAGCCGGGAACGCAGGGCCAGCAGCGTCGCCAGCGCCAGTACGGTCCCCACCAGCGGCACCAGGAATCCGGTGCTCGCGCCGTGGGCGTCCGCGAGTTGTCCGGCCACGGTCACCGCCGCGGCCTGGCCCAACGCCACCGCGCCCGTCAGCCAGGTGAACGCCTCGGTCCGGGCGGAGGCCGGAACCAGCGCGTCGACCAGGGTGTAGCCGCTGATCAGCGCGGGAGCGATGGAGAGGCCGACCAGGAGTCCGAGCCCGGCCAGCAGCGGCACGGAGTTCACGGCCCACAGTCCGGACGCGGTCAGGGTCAGTGCCAGGTAGCCGACGATCAGACGGCGGCGCGGGCTGATCTTCCAGACGATGGCACCGCAGGCGATCCCGGCCAGCATGTTGCCCGCCGCGAAGATCCCGTACAACATGCCGTTCACTCCGGGGTGGCCGATCTCCTCGGCGAACGCGGTCAGTGAGACCTGCATTCCGCCGAATACGGCACCGATGCCCAGGAAGGCGATCGCGAGCACCCGGACGCCGGGTACGGAGAGCGCCGAGACGCGCGGTTCGGCCGCGTTGGCCGCGCTGCGGGGGTCGGGCTGGGTGGAGCGCTGCGCGGCGAAGAGCAGGCCGCCGATGAGCGTCAGCGCGGCTTCCGTGATCAGCCCGGCCGCCGGGTGCACGCCGGTGCACAGCGCGGTGGTGAGGACCGGTCCCAGCACGAACGTGAACTCGTCCGTGACCGACTCGAAGGCGGCGGCCGTGGACATCAGCGGAGAGGCGGGCCGACCGGGAGCGGCTCCCAGTACGGCCGCCCAGCGGGCCCGCACCATCGGCCCGATCTGCGGAATGGAGGCACCGGTCGGCACAGCGGCCAGGAACAGCGCCCACAGGGGCGCGTCCGCCAGCGCGAGCGCCGTGAGCGCGCTCACGGACACGGCGTGCACCAGGACACCGGGCAGCAGCACCGCGCGCTGCCCGAAACGGTCGGCGAGCTTGCCGCTCTGCGGGGCGAACAGGGCCATGGAGACGCCGGAGACGGCGGCGACAGCGCCTGCGCTGCCGTAGGACCCGGTGGTGTGCTGGACGAGGAGAACGATGCCGATGGTCAGCATCGCGAAGGGCTGCCGTGCGGCGAAGCCCGGGAGGAGGAAGGTCCACGCACCGGGGGTGCGCAGCAGTTGCCCGTATCCGGGGCGGTCGGAGACCGTGGACGCCACGGTCCTTGCCTTTCTGCCGCCTGGTGGCGGCGCCTCCCGGGAGCCCTTGTGGGGCTCGTACGGAGGCTGCGCCGAGAGCTGTCCTCTTCGCGCGGAACTGCGGTAGATGCCGGGCGCTCGCTGCAAGGGGCGAGGGCGCCACGACCGCCATACGGGTCGCGCCAGCTCTGCTTCAGACAGAGTTGGTCGATCAGATTTCCTTCATGCTACAGGCAGGAGTCCCCGCTCACCTGCGATTGCGCGCAAGGTCACGGTGCCTGCCTGTGATCAGCACCGTGCTTCTGCGATCAGTGCGGTGTGGTGTTCTGCGATCAGCGCCGTGCTCTTTGTGATCAGTGCCGTGCTTTCGCATCGGAGGACCCGCCCGTTCCGCCGGACCGGCTGCCTCCACGCGATCCGCTCGACCGGCCGGCTCCACGTGATCCGCCCGACCCTCCGGACCGGCTGCCCCCGCGTGATCCGCCGGAACCGCCCGCGCCGTCCGGGCCGCCGCCCGTCCCCAGCCACCCGGCCAGCTTGCCGCCCTCGCCGACCGCCCGCAGTCGGGCCTCCGTCGCGTCGCGCACCGGATCGGTCGCCACCACCAGCAGTTCGTCCCCGCGTCGCAGCACGGTGGCCGGTGCCGGGACGAAGCTCTTCCCGTCCCGTACGACCAGTGTGACCGCGGCCCCGGCGGGCAGCCGGAGCTCGCCGACCTCCACGCCGTGCATCTTCGACCGGGCCGGGATCTCGACCGACAGCAGATGCCCGCGCAGCCGCTCCAAAGGCGCCGACTCGATGCCCAGGTCGGCGGTCTCGGACGGTTCGTCGGCGATCTTCAGGGCCTTCGCGAGCCAGGGCAGGGTCGGCCCCTGGATCAGTGTGTAGACGATGACGAGCACGAAGACGATGTTGAAGACCCTGGTGCTGCCCTCGATCCCGGACACCATCGGAATGGTCGCCAGGATGATGGGTACGGCGCCGCGCAGCCCGGCCCAGGACATCAGGGCCTTCTCGCGGTGCGGCAGCCGGAACGGCGCCAGGCTCAGGAAGACCGACAGCGGCCGGGCCACCACGGTCAGCACCAGCCCCACCACCACCGCGGGCCAGAAGTCGTCGACCAGGTCGTGCGGCGTGACCAGCAGCCCGAGCAGCACGAACATGCCGATCTGGGCCAGCCAGCCGAGTCCGTCGGCGAATCCGCGGGTGGCGGGCCAGTGTGGCAGCTTGGAGTTGCCGAGGACCATCGCTGCCAGATAGACGGCGAGGAACCCGCTGCCGTGCGCCATGGCGCCGGCGGCGTACGCGGACACCGCGATGGCCATCACGGCGATCGGGTAGAGGCCCGACGCGGGCAGGGCCACATGCCGCAGCCCGAAGGAGCCGAGCCAGCCGACCGCGAGGCCGATGGCCGCGCCGATCGCCAGCTCCAGGGCTATCTCGCCGACCAGTACGTACCAGTGCTCCACGGGGCCGACCGCGGAGAACGCCACCACCAGGATGACCACAGGGGCGTCGTTGAACCCGGACTCGGCCTCCAGTACGCCGGTGATCCGGGACGGCAGCGGCACCTTGCGCAGCACGGAGAACACGGCGGCGGCGTCGGTGGACGAGACGACCGCGCCGATGATGAGCGCCTGCCGCCAGTCCAGCCCGACGAGATAGTGCGCCGCCGACGCGGTGACGCCCACGCTGATGCCCACGCCGACGGTCGACAGCATCGCGGCTGCCGGCAACGCGGGTTTGACTTCCTTCCACTTCGTGCCGAGTCCGCCCTCGGCCAGGATGACGACCAGGGCGGCGTAGCCGATCACCTGGGTCAGCTCGGCGTTGTCGAACTTGACGTCGAAGATGCCGTCCTGCCCTATGGCGATCCCGATGCCGAGGTACAGGAGCAGGCTGGGAAGCCCGCTGCGCGAGGAGATCCGTACCGCCGCCACGGCGACGAGCAGGACGAGCGAGCAGACGAGCAGGAGTTCGTTGAGCGCGTGGACAGTCAGGGTCCGTTCCTTCCCTGCGTACGCCTGCCGGATCGGCCTCCGGTGGCCAGTACTTCGTTACCTTACCTAATCTTTAACGTTTTCTTGACGCGTTCGAGTGTTCGTACGAGCGCAACGCATGTGGAGGCATCCCGATACCGCGTCCGAGTGGCTTCGGCGCTGCGCCTATGGTTGCTCCTGCACTCCCAGGACCACCCTGCCCCTCGAAGGACAGCGATGCCCGCCAATACAACCGCCTCTTCCGGCCCTTCCGACGCGAAGAAGCCCGGCAGGAAGAAGGGGCGACGTGCCCGCCTGCTCGTGATCGTCCTGGTGCTGGCGCTTGTCGCGGGTGTCGGGTACGGCGCGTACTGGTCCGTGTCCACCGTGCGGGCCTCGTACCCGCAGACGACCGGCTCGATCAAGCTCGACGGTCTCTCCGAGAGCGTCGAAGTCAAACGCGACAGTTATGGAATCCCGCAGATCTACGCGGACTCCGACGCCGACCTGTTCCGCGCCCAGGGCTTCGTCCAGGCGCAGGACCGCTTCTGGGAGATGGACGTCCGCCGTCATATGACGTCCGGCCGGCTCTCCGAGATGTTCGGTTCCGGACAGGTGGAGACCGATGCCTTCCTGCGCACGCTCGGGTGGCGGAAGGTCGCGCAGAAGGAGTACGACTCCGTCCTGGACGAGGACACCAAGAAGAACCTCCAGGCGTACGCGGAGGGCGTCAACGCGTATCTGAAGGGCAAGGACGGCAAGGACATCTCCGTCGAGTACGCGGCGCTGGGCCTGACCAACGACTACAAGCCCACCGAGTGGACCCCGGTCGACTCGGTGGCCTGGCTCAAGGCGATGGCCTGGGACCTGCGCGGCAACATGCAGGACGAGATCGACCGTTCGCTGTTGACCAGCAGGCTCGACGAGGACCAGATCAAGGACCTCTACCCGGCCTACCCGTACAAGAAGCACGAGCCGATCGTCGGCCAGGGCGCGGTCTCCTCGGCCACCGGCACGTTCGACCCGGCGGCCCAGCCCTCGGACGGCATCGGCTCGGACACCGCGGCGGACGCCACGGAGGGCCTGAACACCCAGCTCTCCGCGCTCTCCGACACCCTCGACAAGATCCCCGCGCTGCTCGGTCCGAACGGCAACGGCATCGGGTCGAACTCCTGGGTCGTCTCCGGGAAGTACACGACGACCGACAAGCCGCTGCTGGCCAACGACCCGCACCTGGCGCCGATGCTGCCCTCGCTCTGGTACCAGATGGGGCTGCACTGCCGGACGCTCTCGAAGTCCTGCCAGTACGACACCGCGGGCTACACCTTCTCCGGCATGCCCGGTGTGATCATCGGTCACAACCAGGACATCGCCTGGGGCTTCACCAACCTGGGCGCGGACGTCACGGACCTCTTCCTGGAGAAGGTCTCCGGCGACGGCTACCAGTACGACGGCAAGGTGAAGCCGTTCACCACCCGCGAGGAGACCATCAAGGTCGCCGGTGGGCGGACCCGGCACATCACGGTGCGGGAGACCAACAACGGGCCACTTGTCTCCGACCGCAGCAAGGAGCTGGCGAAGGTCGGCCAGAAGGCCCCCGTCACCAACGCCGCCCCCGACCGCGCGGCCGGTTACGCGGTCGCCCTGAAGTGGACCGCGCTGGAACCCGGCAAGTCCATGGACGCCGTCTTCGAGCTCAACCGCGCCAAGGACTTCACGACCTTCCGGGCGGCGGCCGAGCACTTCGAGGTCCCCTCGCAGAACCTGATCTACGCGGACACCAAGGGCAACATCGGTTACCAGGCACCCGGCCGGATCCCGGTCCGTGTCCAGGGCGACGGCACGATGCCGAGCCCCGGCTGGACCTCGGAGTACGGCTGGAAGAAGGAGCCGATCCCGTTCGACGCGCTGCCCTACGAGTACAACCCGAAGCGCGGCTACATCGTCACCGCCAACCAGGCGGTCATCGACGAGAAGAAGTACCCCCACCTGCTCACCAAGGACTGGGGCTACGGCACCCGCAGCCAGCGGATCAACGACCTCATCGCGTCGAAGATCAAGGGCGGCGAGAAGATCTCGACCGACGACATGCAGAAGATGCAGATGGACAACACCAGCGAGATCGCCGCGCTGCTGGTGCCCAAGCTGCTGAAGATCAACATCTCCGACAAGAGCGTGCGTGAGGCACAGAAGCTGCTGGAGGGCTGGGACTACACCCAGGAGTCCGACTCGGCCGCCGCCGCGTACTTCAACGGGGTCTGGAGCAACACCCTCAGGCTGGCCTTCGGCAACAAGCTGCCCAAGGAGCTGCGGGCCAAGGGCGACTGCCTCAACGTCCGCCCGGCCGTCAGCACGGGCCCGGTGGACGAGCAGCACAAGCTCGTACGGGAATGCGGCCAGCGCGACCCGGACTCGGCGCAGCCGGACGGCGGCGACCGCTGGTACCAGGTGGTCCAGAACATCGTGGACGACCAGGACAACGAGTGGTGGAAGGTGCCCGCCAAGGGCCGCGACGAAGCGCTCGACAACCGCGACGACCTCTTCGCCCAGGCCATGGAGGACGCCCGCTGGGAGCTGACCGCCAAGCTCGGCAAGGACATCAGCACCTGGAGCTGGGGCCGGCTGCACCAGCTGACGCTGAAGAACCAGACCCTCGGTACCGAAGGCCCCGGTCTTCTCCAGCGGGCCCTCAACCGTGGCCCCTGGAACCTCGGCGGCGGCGAGGCCGCGGTCAACGCCACCGGCTGGAACGCGGCGGGCGGCTACGAGGTCATCTGGGTGCCGTCGATGCGGATGGTCGTCAACGTGGGGGACTGGGACAAGTCCCGCTGGATCAACCTCTCCGGCGCCTCCGGGCACGCGTTCAGCGCGCACTACACCGATCAGACCGAGAAGTGGGTCGACGGCGAACTGCTCGACTGGTCCTTCGGGACGAACGCGGTCGGCCAGGCCACGGTCGACACGCTGACGCTCAAGCCGTAGGGGAGCGGGCGGGGGAGAGGCGCTGAAGCCGTCCCCCGCCGGGCTCACCGGCCGGCCCGTGAACCTGGCCGGCCGGCCCGCCGGTGAGACGGTCCGGCCGGGTCGCTCAGGCGGTGAAGCGGCGCGTTCCGGCCGGGGTCACCACGGCGTCCACGGGGTGGTCGTGCGGTTCCTGCGGGACCTGCGCGACCACCTCGTCGTCGTACAGCAGGACGACCAGCGCCGGGTGTGCCCCGGCCGCCGACAGCCTGGCCAGCACCCGGTCGTAGCTCCCGCCGCCCCGGCCCAGCCGCATCCCGTGCGCGTCCACCGCGAGACCGGGCAGCAGGACCGCGTCGGCGTCGAGGACCGCGGCGGGCCCGAGACGGGCCCCGTCCGGCTCCAGCAGCCCGCGCCCGGCCGGTACGAGACGCTCGGCACCTTCGTACGGCGCCCAGTCCAGATCGTTGTCCGGCAGGAGCACCGGAAGCAGCACCCGTACGCCCCGCGTGCGCAGCGCGTCCAGCAGCGCACGGGTGCCCGGTTCGCGTCCTACGGAGACATACGCGGCGACCGTACGGGCCTCGGCCAGCTCGGGGAGGCGCAGTGCGGCGGAGGCGAGAACCGCGGCGGTGCGGGCGACGTCTTCCATGGTCAGGAGCGCTCGCGCGGCGAGTCGTTCGCCCCGAAGGGACACCTTTCCGGACTTGTCAGTGTTCAAGGGTGACTCGCCTGATTCTCGTATGGGCATATTTAAGGCCAAAGTTAACCGAAGGATCATCTTCCGCCCATGCGCACCAGTTATCGTTCTGCGCATGAACCAGCCGTCCCCCAGGATCAGCAAAGCCGTCATTCCGGCAGCTGGTCTTGGCACCCGCTTCCTTCCGGCGACCAAGGCCACTCCCAAGGAGATGCTGCCTGTTGTCGACAAGCCCGCGATCCAGTATGTCGTCGAGGAGGCCGTGGCCGCGGGCCTCTCCGACGTGCTGATGATCACCGGGCGCAACAAGCGTCCACTTGAGGATCATTTCGACCGCAACTACGAGCTGGAGTCCGCGCTCACCCGCAAGGGAGACGCCGAACGGCTGTCCAAGGTCCAGGAGTCCAGCGACCTCGCCACCATGCACTACGTGCGTCAGGGCGACCCGCGCGGTCTGGGGCACGCCGTCCTGTGTGCGGCACCGCACGTCGGGGACCAGCCGTTCGCGGTGCTGCTCGGTGACGACCTGATCGACCCGCGCGACCCGCTGCTGGCCCGGATGGTGGAGATCCAGGAGCGTGAGGGCGGCAGCGTCATCGCGCTGATGGAGGTCGACCCGGCGCAGATCCATCAGTACGGCTGTGCCGCGGCGGACGCGACCGTCGACGGCGACGTCGTCCGCATCACCGACCTGGTGGAGAAGCCGGACCCGGCCGACGCGCCCAGCAATCTGGCGATCATCGGCCGGTATGTCCTGGACCCCGCGATCTTCGACATACTGCGTCACACCGAGCCGGGCCGGGGCGGCGAGATCCAGCTCACCGACGCCCTCCAGCTGCTCGCCGCCGACGAGAAGATCGGCGGGCCCGTGCACGGCGTCGTCTTCAAGGGCCGCAGGTATGACACCGGTGACCGCGGCGACTATCTGCGTGCCATTGTCAGACTCGCGTGCGAACGTGAAGATCTGGGCCCGGACTTCCGGACCTGGCTCCGCAGATACGTCACCGAGGAGATGTAACACCTTGAGCAGCACGATCTGGTCGGTGGACGAGCACCTGGACGACATTCTCGGCACGGTGAGGCCGCTCGAACCCATCGAGTTGCAGCTGCCCGACGCGCAGGGCTGCGTCCTCGTCAAGGACGTCGTCGTGGAGATCGCCCTGCCGCCCTTCGACAACAGCTCGATGGACGGCTACGCGGTCCGGGTGGCCGATGTCGAGGGCGCCAGCGAGGAGTTCCCCGCCGTCCTCACGGTCATCGGCGATGTCGCGGCGGGCAGCGCAGGGCTGACCGGCGATCAGGTCGTGGGGCCGGGGCAGGCCGCCCGCATCATGACCGGCGCACCGCTGCCCGCGGGCGCCGAGGCCGTCGTCCCGGTCGAGTGGACCGACGGCGGCACGGGTGAAGGCCCGGCCGCCACCATGCGCGCCCACAGCGACGCGCCCGAGGGTGCCGGCGGCGAGGTCCACGTCCACCGGCCGGTCGAGGCCCGTGCCCACGTCCGGGCCCGGGGCAGCGACGTCCAGCCGGGGGATCTGGCCCTGCGCGCCGGTTCGATCGTCGGCCCGGCACAGATCGGGCTGCTCGCCGCGATCGGCTGCGCGACCGTGGTCGTACGGCCCCGCCCACGGGTCGTCGTCCTGTCCACCGGCAGCGAACTGGTGCAGCCGGGCGAGACGCTGACCGGCGGCCAGATCTACGACTCCAACAGCTTCGCGCTGACGGCCGCCGCCCGGGACGCCGGGGCCATCGCCTACCGGGTCGGGGCGGTGGCCGACGACGCGGAGACGCTGCGGGCCACGATCGAGGACCAGCTGATCCGCGCCGACATCGTGGTCACCACGGGAGGCGTCAGCGTCGGCGCCTACGACGTGGTCAAGGAGGCCCTGTCCTCCGTCGGCGACGAGGACGAGCCGGGCAGCGGCATCGACTTCCGGAAGCTCGCCATGCAGCCGGGCAAGCCGCAGGGCTTCGGCTCGATCGGCCCGGACCACACTCCGCTGCTGGCCCTGCCGGGCAACCCGGTCTCCAGCTATGTCTCCTTCGAACTGTTCGTACGGCCCGCTATCCGCGCGCTGATGGGCCTGAAGGATGTCCACCGGCCCACGGCACGGGCCACGCTGAAGGCCGACAAGGCGCTCTCCTCACCGGCCGGCCGCCGCCAGTTCCTGCGCGGTACGTACGACGCCGAGAAGGGCACCGTCACCCCCGTCGGCGGTTCCGGATCGCATCTGATCGCCGCCCTCGCCCAGGCCGACGCGCTGATCGTGGTGCCCGAGGACGTCACCTCCGCCGAGCCCGGCACGGATACCGAGGTGATCCTGCTCCGCTGATCGCCGCCCGGTGGCGGTACGGTGTCTGCCGCTGTGCCTTCCCGGGGGACACCCCCCGGGCCCCCGGCCCGCACCTCGGTGCGGACCTGGCGGGCCACCGGCGCCCTACCGCTAGGCGGAGTTAGTTGAGTACGCAGAACAGGCTGACGCACATCGACGAGGTGGGCGCGGCCCGCATGGTCGATGTGTCGGACAAGGACGTCACCACGCGCGTCGCTCGGGCCAGCGGCCGGGTCCTCGTCTCGCCGCGCGTCATCGAACTGCTCCGCGGCGAGGGAGTCCCCAAGGGCGACGCCCTCGCGACGGCCCGGATCGCCGGGATCATGGGAGCCAAGCGCACCCCGGACCTGATCCCGCTCTGCCACCCGCTCGCCGTCTCCGGGGTGAAGGTCGACCTGAGCGTCGCCGACGACGCGGTGGAGATCCTGGCCACCGTGAAGACCACGGACCGCACGGGCGTGGAGATGGAGGCACTGACCGCCGTCTCGGTCGCCGCGCTCACCGTGATCGACATGGTCAAGGCGGTGGACAAGAGCGCGGTGATCACCGACGTGCGGGTCGAGGCGAAGTCGGGCGGCAAGTCCGGCGACTACCGGCGCTCCGCGCCGGAGGGAGCGGGCGCATGACGGCGTCCGCCACACCTCCGCCCGAACCGACGCCTTCGCCCGAACCGACATCCCCGCCCGGAGCGGCCCCTTCGCCCGGTGCGGCCCCTTCGCCCGGTGCCATGGAGCCCCCGCCCGGCGGTGCACTGACCCCGTACGCCGCGCTCGTCGTGACCGCGTCCAACCGCGCGGCGGCCGGTGTCTACGCGGACAGGGGCGGCCCGCTCATCGCGGAGGCGCTCACCGGCCTGGGCTTCGCCGTCGACGGTCCGCAGGTGGTGCCCGACGGCGATCCGGTGGAGGAGGCCCTGCGGGCCGGGGCCGCGGCCGGGTACGACGTGATCATCACGACCGGTGGTACGGGCATCTCGCCCACCGACCGGACCCCCGAGGCCACCCGTCGCGTCCTCGACCACGAGATCCCGGGCATTCCCGAGGCGATCCGTGCCGAGGGCCGCGACAAGGTCCCCACCGCGGCGCTGTCCCGCGGTGTCGCGGGAGTCGCGGGCGGCACCCTGATCGTCAACCTGCCGGGTTCCACCGGCGGGGTGCGCGACGGACTCGCGGTGCTGGTCCGGCTGCTGGTGCACGCCGTCGACCAGCTGCGCGGCGGCGATCACCCCCGACCGGGGAGCCCGAGCTGAACGCTTTGACCTGGCCGGTGATCCTGACCGACGGCGAGATCGTCCTCCGCCCGATCAAGCTGCGCGACCAGCGGATGTGGCGCGAGGTCAACCGGCGTAACCGCGAATGGCTGCGCCCCTGGGAGGCGACCGTCCCGCCGCCCGCCCCCGGTGGTCCGATGGCGCAGCGCCCCACCTATCGCCAGATGGTCCGTCATCTGCGCTCCGAGGCGAACGCGGGCCGGATGCTGCCCTTCGCCATCGAGTACGAGGGCCGGCTCGTCGGGCAGCTGACGGTGGCGGGGATCACCTGGGGCTCGATGTGTTCCGGGCACGTCGGCTACTGGGTCGACCAGAGTGTGGCGGGCCGCGGTGTGATGCCCACGGCCGTCGCCCTCGCCGTCGACCACTGCTTCCGCACGGTCGGTCTGCACCGTATCGAGGTGTGCATCCGCCCCGAGAACAGGCCCAGCCGAAGGGTCGTGGAGAAACTCGGATTCCGCGCGGAAGGGCTGCGTCCGCGCTATCTCCACATCGACGGGGCGTGGCGGGACCACCTGATCTTCGCCCTGACGGCCGAGGAAGTGCCCGACGGGCTGCTCCGGCGCTGGCGTCAGGCGTGGCCGAGAACACCTCATGGCCCCGAGAAAATGAAATAAGTGTTCGAATTTGATCGAGACGCGACCACTAACGACTTCACGAACATCACTCGTTGATCTAAACAATCACAAAAAAAGTCCGTGACATCAGCCGGATCGTGCGACACACCGATCCAATTGGCGGATACCTCCGCGCAAACCCCTCTACGGTGTGAGCGTGAGCAGCAGCGGCCTGATCTACGCAGTCATCGTCGGGGCCTGGGCCGCCTACTTGGTGCCGATGTGGCTCCGCAGGCAGGACGAGCTCAACGAAGCCCGTCCGACGGAACGCTTCAGTACCGCCATCCGGCTGCTGTCCGGACGGGCGGCAATGGAGCGCCGATACGCCAGGGAGCTGCGGGAGCGCACTGCCGAGGAGGCGGGGCCCGACGTCGACCCGGACGCGGAAACGGACCGAATGGAATCCGTGGACGTCCGGGCCTTTGCCGCGCCTCCGGCGCATACCGAAGCCCGGATGCACGATCCGGCGCACGCTCCCGATCGTTCTCCCGGCCATCCGGCGGACCGCCAGGCGCCCGACCACCACATTTCCGGCCACCAGACGTCCGAGCGGCAGGTATCGGAGCGTCAGGCGAAGGACCGTCCCGAGTCGGCGCGCCCGCCCCAGCAGCGCGCGCGCACCAGCGGTGCCGACGCCGAGCGCGCACGCCGGGCCCAGCGCTCGCAGGTGCTGGCCCGCCGCAGACGTACCACCGTCGTCCTGTTCATGGCCTTCACGCTCGGTGCGGTCGTCGCGGCGGTCGGCGGTCTCCGCTTCCTGTGGGCGCCCGCCGTGCCCGCCGTGCTGCTGAGCACGTACATCGTGCATCTGCGCTCCCAGGAGCGACGCCGGTTCGCGTTCACCATGGACCGCCGCCGGGCCGAGGTCGCGGCGCAGCGGCTGCGGGAGAACCGCCCGCGCAGGCATCAGCCCTCGGCGCCGGCCCCCGCCGAGCCCGACGAGGAGCCCGAAGCGCACCGCTCCCAGCCGGAACCCGCACCCACGGTCTCCCCGCAGGAGGCCGGACGCCGCGCCCTCGTCGAGCAGACGGACCACGCGGAGTGGGTGGACCAGCAGCGCGAACGCGGGCGGGTCCAGGGCGACAGCTGGGAGCCCGTCCCGGTCCCGCTCCCCACCTACGTCACCGCCCCGGTGGCCCCGCGCGCCACGGGCGGTGTGGAGGTCGGCGACCCGGAGACGTGGAGCGCGGCCCGCTCCAGCACGGCCGAGCCCACCCAGACGGGCACCTCGCACCCCACCGTCCCCCCGGTGGACCCGGCGCCCCGCCAGCGTACGAACCAGTCCCGCCGCACCCGCGACCGAGGCAGGACCCCTCTCTTCGACCAGTACGACGACGAGGACCGGCCCCGTGCCGCCAACGAGTGAGACACCTCGAACCGCGACTCGGCTGACCAGCGGGGACCGGATTTCCGAGCACCCCGGTGGGGGTGCTAAAGTTTCACTCGTTGCAAGGGCCTGTGGCGCAGTCTGGTAGCGCACCTCGTTCGCATCGAGGGGGTCTGGGGTTCAAATCCCCACAGGTCCACATTGCACAACTGTTCTTGAGGTAACTCGGGAATGGTGACGAAATCCCGTCCGATCGTTCAGATCGGGCGGGATTTCGTCGTTCCCGGAGCCCCGGGTTCCGAGACCGGGTCCGGCTCGGTGGTTCCGGAGGCGGCGTACCTCTCAAGTGGCTTGCTCCGTGGTCCGGGTACTGCGGTTGTCCGACGCGGAAGTCCTCATCCGGGCCGATGCCCTGCGGCGCGGGTGTTGAAAGGGTGGCTCCGGCAAACACGCGTTTGTCCGACCGAGGGGAAGATCCGTGTCACGTCGTTCGACCTGCGCTGTCGTCGCAGCACTCTGCCTGGCGTTGGCCGCGCCGACCGCTTCCGCCGCTTCCGCTCCTGCTACTTCCGCTCCGGCCACTTCCACTTCTGCCGGTTCGGCCTCGCGGCACGGTGTGGATGCCCGGCAACTCGCCCTGGAGGCGCTGACCGGCGCCAACGCGGTGTCCGCCATCGCCGAGGTCCGTGACCGCGGCGGGGTGTGGCGGGGGACCACGGGGGTGTCCGATCTGGTGGGGGAGGCGCCCGTGCGGGGTGACGGCCGGTTCCGCATAGGCAGCGTCACCAAGATGTTCGTCGCCGCCACCACACTCCAACTGGTCGGCGAGCACCGGCTCGGACTGGAGGACTCCGTGGAGAGTCACCTGCCGGGACTGGTCCCCGGCGGGCAGAACATCACTGTCCGTCAGCTGCTCAACCATCGCACCGGGCTGTTCGACGTCATCAACGAGTCCACCGAGATCTTTCCCGCCCCCGACGACCCGGACGGCTTCCGGAACTGGATCGCGCGGGGCGGGCTGAACCGCACGTTCACCCAGCGCGAGCTGGTGACCAAATCCGTCGCCCACCCGCCCCACTTCGAACCGGGTGCGCAATGGGCGTACTCCAACACCAACTTCAGCATCCTCGGGCTGATCATCGAAGAGGTCACCGGACACTCCTACGCGCAGGAGATCCGGCGGCGGATCCTGCGTCCGCTCGGGATGACGAAGACCAGCCTGCCCGGCGCCTCCGCGACGATCCCCGGCCCGCACGCCCACGGGTACTGGACCACCGTCGACGGCGTCGGCACCCCGGACGTCATCAAGACCGATGTCGACGTCACCCGTCACAACGCCTCGTGGGCGGGCTCCGGCGGCGAGATGATCTCCACCACCGACGACCTGGTCCGCTTCGAGAAGGCCCTGCTGCGCGGGAAACTGCTGCGGCCCGAGCAGCAGCGCGAGATGACCACGATGCTCCGGACCGATCCGGACTCCGACCGGCTGGAGTACGGCATGGGCCTGGCCCGCACACCCCTGTCCTGCACCACGGTGACCGGGCACTCCGGCGCCGTCCTCGGCTACGGCACCCACCTCTGGGGCACGGCCGACCGGCAGGTCGCCCTGTCCTACACCCCGCGCGGCGACACCAAGGAGCAGGCGGCACAGAGCAAGGCGGTCGGCGGGTTCCTCGAAGCCGCCTTCTGCGGCTCCCGCTGATCCCGGACTGTCAGTGCCGGGTGCCAGACTCGCGCGTATGAGAAACGACGTGCGGCTCAGGGATGTCGAGGAAGCCGACCTGGAAGTGTTCCTCGCCTACGAGCACGAGGCGGAGGCGGCGCGCCGGTCGGCGTTCGCTCCCCGCGAGCGGGAGGCGTTCATGACCCACTGGGTCACGAAGGTGCTCGGGGATCCCACCGTTCTCGTGCAGACGGTCACCGTGGACGGCGAGACGGCCGGGAACATCGTGGCCTGGTGGGACGAGCACCGGCGCTTCACGGGGTACTGGCTCGGTGCCCGCTACTGGGGCCGGGGCATAGGAACCGAAGCGCTGACCCGGTTCCTGGAACGGGAGCCGAACCGCCCGCTCTTCGCGGACCCCGTCGCCGGGAACACCGGCTCGGTCCGGCTGTTGGAGAAGTGCGGCTTCCGGCGGGTCGAGACGGTACGCGACGGTGAGCACGAGCACATCGTGCTCGTGCTCGACGGCGCCTCCTGACCGTGGGCGAGCGGTCCGGGGCCCGGGGTGCGGGCCGGCTCTGGCATGATCCGGGCGATGACCCGGATTCCGGACTGTGTCGTGTGTGGTGGAACGGTCGCCCCTGACGGGCGTTGCTGGCATTGCGGTGCGGTACAGCCCGCCTTCCGCTCCCATCTGGAGCTCACGGCGGACGACGGTGCGGCCGGGGTCAGCGACCGGGGCAGGCGGCGCGAGATCAACGCCGATGCCATGGCGCTGACCAGGACGGGCGGATGGACGGTCGGTGTCGTCTGTGACGGGGTGTCCATGTCTCCCCGGTCCGAGCGGGCCGCTCAGGTCGCGGCCGAGGTCGGCGCGCACGCGATCGTGGAGGGGCTGGCCGCGGGCGTGGTGCCGGAAGTCGCGCTCGGTGAGGCCGCCGCCCGTGCCGGGCGCGCGGTCGCGGCCCTCGCGGCGTCGGTGGACGCCGCACCGGCGTGTACGTACGTCGCGGGCATCGCGGGCCCGGAGGGCATCTGGAGCGCGTGGATCGGCGACAGCCGCGCCTACTGGCTGCCGGACCGGGGGCCGGGCAAGCGGCTGACGGAGGACGACACCGGTGAGCACGACGCTCTCGCGGCCTGGCTGGGGGCGGGCGCCGATGAACCCGTGGCCCGTATCCGCAGCTACCGGCCGCGGGAGCCGGGCTGTCTGCTGCTCTGCACGGACGGGCTGACACGCTGTCTGCCCGATCCCGAAGGGCTGCGGGCCGTGCTCTCGCGTCGGCGTACCGGGTCCCCGGCCGGCGGCGGACTCCTCGACAGCGCACGCGCGTTGCTCGGGCACGCTCTCGATGCCGGTGGGCACGACAACATCACCGCGCTGCTCATCCCCGTCCCGGCCGACGGGGTCTGAGCCGCTCCGCGAGCCCTTCGGGGGGCGAGGGCACGGACGGGCTCCACAGGCCCTCGCCTACGCTGGTGCAGCTCACCCGTGTTCCCGGTGCCCGTGGGGCACCCCGTATCGGGGGAGCCCATCCCGCCCGCGATTGCCGCACGGAGGAGCGTCCTGTGACTGCCGACCTGCCCCACCCCTGGATCGACACCGGCAAGCCGCACCCGGCACGCGTCTACGACTGGCTCCTGGGCGGCAAGGACAACTATCCCGTGGACCAGGAAGTGGGCGAGAAGCTGCCCGCCGAGGCGCGGGCCAACGCGGCGCGGAACCGGGCCTTCATGCACCGGGCCACCGGCTGGCTGGCGCACCGGGGCATCGACCAGTTCCTCGACATCGGCACCGGCATTCCCACCGCGCCGAATCTGCACCAGATCGTCCAGGCCATCACGCCCTCGGCGCGGATCGTCTACGCCGACAACGACCCCATCGTCCTGCGCCATGCCGAGGCCCTGCTGATCAGCAGCCCCGAAGGTGCCACCGACTACATCCACGCCGACGTCCGGCAGCCCGGGGCGATCCTCGAACGCGCCCGTGAGCTGCTGGACTTCGACCGGCCCGTCGCCCTGTCGCTGATCGCGCTCATGCATTTCCTCCCGGACGAGGAGGACCCGTACCGCATCACCCGTACGCTCCTCGGCGCCCTGGCCCCGGGCAGCTTCCTGGTGTTCTCGCACGGCACCGCCGACCAGCACCCGGAGCTGCGTCAGGAGACCGAGAAGGCGTACCGCAAGGGGGCCATCGCCCTGCGGATGCGTACCCGCGCCGAGGTCGAGCCGTTCTTCGAGGGACTGGATCTCGTCGCGCCGGGGCTGGTGCCCGCCGCCGAGTGGTATCAGGAGGAGCCCGCGCCGGAGAAGGAGCGCAGCGGGTTCTACGTGGGTGTCGCACGCGTGCGCTGAACCGCGGGCGCCATGACCGGGAGTACGGGACCGCGGCAGTGGGGAGGGGGGACGGTATGGAATTCGTGACCGGGCAGGGCAGCTCCCTCGCGTACGACGACCGGGGGCCGTCCGACGGCCTGCCGGTCGTCCTGGTGCACGGGCACCCGTTCAACCGGACGATGTGGAATCCGCAGGCCGAGGCGCTGGTACGGGCCGGGCACCGGGTGATCGCGGCGGATCTGCGCGGATACGGCGACAGCGAGGTCGTCCCGGGCCGCACCCTCCTCGCCGACTTCGCCGACGACACCGCCGAGCTGCTCGACCACGTGGGTGTCGGCCGTGCGGTGGTCGGCGGGCTGTCCATGGGCGGGCAGATCGCCATGGAGTTCCACCGGCTGCACGGGGCACGGGTGGCCGCGCTGGTGCTCGCCGACACCTCGCCGGTCGCCGAGACCGAGGACGGCAAGGTCTTCCGCAACAGGCTGGCCGACCGGCTGCTCGCCGAAGGGATGGACGGTTACGCCGCCGAGGTCATCGACAGGATGGTCGCCCCGTACAACGTGACGGGGCTGCCCGATGTCGCCGCGCAGGTCCTGGGCATGATGCGGGCGACCGCCCCGGAGGGGGCCGCGGCCGCGCTGCGGGGCCGGGCGGAGCGGCCCGACCACCGCGAGTCGCTGGCCGGGGCCCGGGTGCCCGTCCTGATCGTCGTCGGCGCGGACGACACCTATACGCCGGTCCCGGACGCGGAGGCCATGCACCGGCTGGTTCCGCACTCCGAGCTCGTCGTCGTCGGACGGGCCGGCCACATGCCCAACCTGGAACGGCCCGAGGAGTTCAACGCCGCGCTGCTGGAGTTTCTCGCGCGGCTGTGAGCGGCGGTCGCGGTGGTCGCGGTGGTCGTGGCCGCGGTCGTCAGGACTCCTGGAGCGGCTTGGCGAAGCACCTGCTGCTCTCGTACGTGCGGTAGTGGCCGAATTTCGCGCACGGCAGGTAGCCGCTGGAGGTGTAGAGGGCTATCGCCTCGGGCTGCCGGTCGCCCGTCTCCAGGACCATCCGCGTGCGGCCCGCCGCCCGCGCGTCGTCCTCCAGCGCGGCGAGGATGCGGCGCGCCAGTCCGTGGCCGCGCGCCTCACCTATGACGTACATCCGCTTGATCTCGGCGTCGCCGTCGGAGTAGCCCTCCGCGTTCCGCTCCTGGGGGCGCCAGCCGCCGGTGGCCACGGGGCGGTCCATGGTGTCGTAGGCGAGGAGATACAGGCCGTTCGGCGGATCGAACATGGCGGCGTCGAGCGGTGTGGCATCGCCCTCGGCGTCCCCGTAGAGCGCGGTGTATTCGAGCTGCACCTGGCCGTTGAGTTTGACGGCGTCGGGGTGATCGAAAGGCCGCTGCTGGATATTCATACGGGGCATGGTACATGTATGCGGTACTTTGATGTCGATATGGTGCCTGAATGCTCAATGTGACCACCGTAAATGTCAATGGACTCCGGGCCGCCGCCAAGAAGGGCTTCGTCGAGTGGCTCGCGACGACCGACGCCGATGTGATCTGCCTCCAGGAGGTCCGCGCCGAACCGCAGCAGCTGCCCGCGGAGGTGCGCAAACCGGAGGGCTGGCACACCGTGCACGCTCCCGCCGCCGCCAAGGGGCGGGCCGGGGTCTCCCTCTATACGCGGCAGGAGCCGGAGCGGGTGCAGATCGGCTTCGGCGGCTTCGGGGCCGCCGGGAGCGAGGAGTTCGACACGAGTGGGCGGTACGCCGAGATCGACCTGCCCGGCATCACGGTCGCCAGCCTCTATCTGCCCTCCGGTGAGGTCGGCACCGAGCGGCAGGACGAGAAGGAGCGCTTCATGGCCGCCTTCCTGCCGTATCTGCGGGGACTCAAAGGGCGGGCCGCCGCCGAGGGGCGGGAGGTGGTGGTCTGCGGCGACTGGAACATCGCCCACCAGGAGGCGGACCTCAAGAACTGGAAGTCCAACAAGAAGAACTCCGGTTTCCTCCCCGAGGAGCGGGAGTGGCTGACGCGGGTCATCGACGACGCCGCCTACGTGGACGTGGTGCGGGCGCTCCACCCTGACGTCGAGGGGCCGTACAGCTGGTGGTCCTACCGAGGGCGGGCCTTCGACAACGACGCCGGGTGGCGCATTGACCTTATCGTCAGTTCGCCTCGCCTGGCGGAGCGTGCGGTGAAGGCGTACGTGGAGAGGGCCGCGAGCCATGCGGAACGGTGGAGCGATCACGCGCCCGTGACTGCCGTCTTCGACCTGTAGGGAGCGGCAGCGGAAAGCCCCATCCGGCTGTGCTGCTCGCCGTCGCCGGACGGGGTCGAGGTGGGTGTCACATTCGCTGTACGCCACTGGGCGAGACCAGCCACTCTCGACCCCCACCCTCGGGCCACAGGAACGCCGTGGGGCGCTTGCGGCGCTCACCGGGTGACTCGGCGGGGTCTTCGTAGTCACGGATCAGATCACGCATGATGCCGACCCGACCGGCGTCATCCCTGACCGGCTTGCCGATGTCCGCCCGGGTGACCATCAGTGCCCCTCGGGGTGGCGCCGCAGGTATACGTTGCAGTCGCTCACGGTCGTCCAGTCGCCCACGACGCGAGCACGGCCCCGTACGGCCGCGAGCTCAGCGCAACCCGCGCACCCCTCGGCTGGGTCCGGCTCCCGCTCCAGGTTCAGCGGCAGTTCGATCGGCGGAGTGCTGTATCGCGTGGGCTCACTCATGGCGCGATGGTCGCGCCGGTCACCAGGACGAAGGAACCTCGTACGTTTCCCACTTCAGGACGTCCCATCGCATGTAGAACGTCCCTAGGAAGTCTGGAACCGAGAGGGCGCAAGCATGTCGAACGAGCGACTTCGAGCCGTCATGGAGGCCCGTGGCTGGACGCACGCCGCCCTGGCCGGTGTCACGGGTGTCGACCCCAAGTCCGTGGAGCGGTGGGTCAATCTCGGGCGTACTCCGCGCCGGGCCACCGCGCTGGCGGCGGCGGAAGCACTCAGGGAGGACGTGCATGCCCTGTGGCCGGCACTTCGGCAGGCACGCGCCGCACGCGCCGTCAGCCCTGAACTCGTCACCCTGTACGGACAGCGGGCGGATCTCCCCGTGTCGGTCTTCGTGGATCTCCTCTCCCAGGCGCGACAGCGAATCGACGTGCTGGTGTACGCGGCCGTCTTCCTGCATGAGGCGTACCCCCGCCTCAACGATCTCCTGCGTGAACGAGCCGACGAAGGCTGCACGATCCGCATCGCGGTGGGTGACGCCGACGACCCCAACGTCCAGCAGCGCGGACGGGAAGAGAAGTTCGGCCACGGCATCGAATCCCGCTGCCGTCTCGCACTCCTGCATTACCGACCCCTCGCAGGCGTGCCGGGCATCGAGCTGCGCACGCACGGAACGGCCCTCTACAACAGTCTGTACCGCGCCGACGATCAGATGCTGGTCAACGCACACGTGTGGGGAGTCAACGCCTACGGCGCGCCCGTGTGGCATCTGCGGCGCCACGGCGACGGGGGCATGTTCGACACCTACGCGGGGAGCTTCGACGCCGTATGGGACACGGCGCGCCTCGTGGAAGGGTGAGCGGCATGGCCCGAACCGAGTACTACGACGATCCGGACGCCCCCCAGCCGAACTCTCTGGTCGTGGCGGCCTCCGCCGTTGTCACCGATGGGGACGGCTGCGTACTCCTCCAACGGCGCAGGGACAACGATTTGTGGGCGCTGCCGGGCGGGGCGATGGACATGGACGATTCCCTGCCCGGCACGGCTGTGCGCGAGGTCAAGGAGGAGACCGGCCTCGACGTCGAGATCACGGGCCTCGTCGGCACGTACACCGACCCCCGTCATGTCATCGCGTACAGCGACGGAGAGGTGCGGCGGCAGTTCAACGTCTGCTTCACCGCCCGAGTCGTCGGCGGCGCCCTAGCCATCTCGGAAGAGAGCACGGAACTCCGCTTCGTGGCGCGCGAAGAACTCGACTCGCTTCCCATGCACCACACGCAACGGTTGCGAATCAGGCACTTTCTGGAACATCGCGCCGCCCCGTACCTGGGGTAGGGACCACGAGCCGCCGACAAGAGGAAGCCTCACCGGCCAGGCGGACTACCCCAGGTCGGCAAGCGCCCGGTACAGCGTCGCGCGGGACACCCCGAGAGCTTTGGCGATGGCTGTGACGCTCTCCCCCATGGCGCGGCGCGCCTTGGCCGCAGCGAGCTTGTCGGCGTCCATGACGGCGGGCCGCCCACCCGTTCGCCCCTGAGCGCGGGCAGCGTCCAGACCGGCGCGGGTCCGGTCCTTGATCAAGATGCGCTCGAACTCCGCCATCGCGCCCACCACTTGCAGCATGAGCCGTCCGTCCGGGGTGTTCGGTTCGATGCTCGCCAGCGCCCCCGTCAGCACCTTGAAGCCGACTCCCCGCGCGGCAAGCGCGTCCACCATGTTCACCAGGTCGATCAGCGAGCGGGCGAACCGGTCCAGCTTCCACACGCAGAGGGTGTCTCCGGGACGGACGTAGTCGAGCACGGCTGCGAGTTCGGGGCGGTCTGTGTTCTTCCCGCTCGCCTTGTCCGTGAAGATCCGGGCGCACCCCGCGTCGGTCAGCGCGTCATGCTGCAACTGCGCTTCCTGGTCGTCGGTGGAGACTCGGGCGTAGCCGATGAGGTGTCCCGTGGTCGCGTCCATGGCGAGACTGTCTCATAACTCGTCTCAGAACCTCAAGTGATTTGGATAGGTTGTGAGACGGGTTTTGCGACATACTTCCGGAGGCCGGGAGAGGGTGGCTGGATCGTCTCAATAACCATCGTTTGATAGACGCCTCGCCAACCGTCACGCACAGAAACTCCCCGCGCAAACAGACCAATCAGCCATGTGAGAGTTTTCCCTCCCTGCCGCTCTGACGGGAGGCATGGAGGGGGCACCTCCCTGGGCCCGCGTTCGGCGGTGCGGCAGCGAAAGCGGGCGCCCACGTTGACGTGATGACGGATGAGGCCCATGTTCTGTTTTTCTCTTATTTTTCTACGTGCAATCAAAAAAGTAGGAAGAATCGTCACTCCGTCATTGCTCTGCCGCCGAGAGAGCACCAAGCCGGCGACGCCCCCACGGGGCGATCGGGACCCGCCACCAGGTTCTCCCCGGCAACGGGCCGTGAACGGCGCTCAGGCAGGCTCAGGCGGCCGTATGTCCCTGCCGCTGGGCCCTCGCGCCCTGCAAGTCGATCGACAGGCGTTCCAGTGCGCGGCGTTTCATGTCCGCCGGGCGGCCACCTCGCTGACCCTTCGCGCACTCCAGCCGGGTTCCGGTGTCGAGCAGCATGAACCGCCGTTCCCGGGCGTCGGCGATCCTCCAGTAATCGGCGTAGGTCTTCCCTGTGGGAACCAGCTCCGTGCGTTCCTTCTGTACCGGAGTTGCTTCCAGGGCCTCGGCGCGGCCCTCCAGTGCGTCCACCTGCTCCTGCCAGATGGCGAGACCGACACGTGATCGCCGCGATTCGCGAACGGCGTACAGCTCGCGGAGTTCGGTGGTGATCTCCTCCAGTTCGGGGCGGGGGTCGTAACCGGGGTACGTAACCCGTTCCAGTACGGGGAATCCTCCCCACTCCTTCAGGAACTCCCGTTCCGCGTAATCCTCCACCCAGTCGGTCTTGATCGCTGCGGAAGCCTCGCAGGGAAGTCCCTTGGTGCGGGCCCGGCAGACGTAGACCGAGTAGCTGTGTGCGGGGACCCGGTACATGCGGCCCTTGCATGAGGCGCAGTGCAGAACGCCGAGCAGGAGCGCGCCGGTGTCCTTCCGGGTCCCGGTGGCCCCCTTGGGGCGTCCACCAAGGGAGGTCTTGATCTCCTCGAACCGGTCTCGCGTCAGGATCGGGTCGGAGGTGATGCTCACCGGCAGGCCGTTGCGGTCCCGGACAACGGAACCCGCGTAGGTCTGGTGGCCGAGGAGTGACGGGGACAGCAGCACGCGTTTAACGGTCTGGCCGACCCACTTGCGCCCCTTCGGGTTCCGCCCTTGCCGAACGTCGTTCCAATCGCGAGGCGTCAAGATGCTTTCGCTGTTCAGATGGAACGCGATGGCGTTCGGAGCGTTGCCGTCCAGCAGCATCCGGATCATCGTCTCGATGGCTTCCACGCGCTTCGGGTCCTGGGCCAGGGTCCACCCTTCGCCGGCTGGACGCTGCACGGGTGCGTATCCGTACGGCGGGAGCCCTCCGGAGTACCGTCCCATCGCCCGCAGCGCCGCATTGGCGCTCGTGACGCGCTCCTTGATGGCCTGGCTCTCCATCTGCGCGGCGAAGGCCAGCAGCATGGTGATCAATTCGGACATGATCGAGGTCATGTCCAGTTCCAGCGAGCTGCCTCCCGGGCCCTCCGCGAAGACCAGGCGCTTGCCGTGGCGCTTCGCCCAGCGCGTCAGCTCGGCCATGTCACCCATGGAGCGGACGGCGCGGTCGAGCCGCCACCAGACGATCACGTCGAAGTCGTCGGGTCTGGCCAGCCAGTCGCCCAGTTCCGGCCGTTCGAACGGAGTCGTCCGGGTGGCGGAGACGTCCAGGTCCTCCGCGTAGCCGACGACCTCGGCTCCAAGGCGTCTGGCTTCCGCCTCACCGGCTTCCCGCTGGCGCTTGGGTGATGTCGATTCGTCGGTCCTGACGCTCAGTCGCACCGCGATAAGTGCCCGCAGCCCGGGGCGGTCGTTGTTCGTATTGATCATGCGAATCCCCCTCTCGAGGCAAACTGTATCTTTATTTCAATGGGCTGGCGGATCGACTACCAGCTGCCACCCCGGGGCTCGCCGCTCGCGCGGTGAAGGCATGGGTCGAGCGGGCCGCCACGCACGAGGAGCGGTGGAGCGACCACGCGCCGGTGGCCGTCGTGTACGAAAGATGAGGCGCGGGGTGTTCCCGGCGGATTCGCGCCGTTTTCCGGCGTTTCTCCGCGTTTCCCGGCGTAGTGAACTCCCGTGATCGGTAGGTGAGTTCCGGCCATATCCGGCTGTGTGTCACCTGTCGTAGACCGCGTGCGGGTTCGTGCCGTACCGCTGATCGCGTTCTGCCGGAGCGGTGGGGCGCGGGCGGCGAACGTGCCGATCCGGGGCGCCGGTGAGGGATGGCTCATCGTGCAGGGCGAGGCGATACCGGGTCAGCCAAGGGCTGCCTCTCAGTGCCCCGGAGAGCCGGACCCGGCCGGTCCGTCCTCCGTCGCCGCCCTCGGGGGCTGGGTGCCGTCCTCGCGGCGCAGTCGGCGGTCCAGGGCCATGGACAGTTCCGCGTCCACCACCGCGCGTGCGAGGGGGCGGAGTTGGGCCGGTTCGGTCTCCGCTGTGTGGGCATGCAGTACCCGGACGAAGATTTCGGCGAGAGCGTCCGCGTGCTCACGGACGCGGCGGCCCGAGGAGAGCACCGTGGAGAGCGGCACCCCTTCCCGTACCAATTCCGCCGACACTTCCAGCAGACGCCGGCTGATGTGGACGATCTCGTCGCCGTCGGTGGCGAGATAGCCCAGGTCGAGGGCGGTGGCGAGGTTCTCCGGGGTGACCTCGCCCTCGAAGTAGTCGGCGAGCTGTTCCGGAGTGAGCCGGACCGGGGTCTCCTCGGTCGGTTCGCCCAGGCCCAGCACTTCGGCCACATCGCGCCCGCTCTCGAAGGTGGCGGCGAGATCGGCGATGCCGTTGAGGGTGTGCCCCCGCTCCAGCAGGCCGGTGATGGTGCGCAGACGGGCCAGATGGTGGTCGTCGTACCAGGCGATACGGCCTTCCCGGCGGGGTGGCGGGATCAGGCCGCGTTCCCGGTAGAAGCGCAGGGTCCGCACGGTGATGCCGGCCTCTTTGGCCAGCTCCTCCATGCGGTATTCACGGTGCTCAAGTCCTTCGGCCACAGGGGCACCCTATGTTGTACCGCCGGTAACTTTCCTTGGTTCGCCCCCTACCCATCAGTACGGGGCTGCTCTACTCTCCCAACAGTGCCAGTGATTGCTGGCAGAGTCGTGTGACGTAATGCGGGAGGCGGCACCATGGCCCAGCACGAGCATGTACGCGTGGCGGTGATCGGATCCGGATTCGGGGGCCTCGGGGCCGCGGTCCGGCTGCGCCGTGAGGGCATCACGGATTTCGTCGTCCTGGAACGGGCCGGTTCCGTCGGAGGCACCTGGCGCGACAACAGCTATCCGGGCTGCGCCTGCGATGTGCCGTCCCACCTCTACTCGTTCTCGTTCGCGCCCAACCCCGACTGGCCGCGCACCTTCTCCGGACAGCGGCACATCCGGGCGTATCTGGAGCATGTCGCCGACACCTTCGGGCTCCGCCCGCATCTCCGGCTCAACCATGAAGTGACCATGATGCGCTGGGACAACGACGAGCTGCACTGGGTGATCGAGTCCGCCAACGGGACCACGATCGTCGCCGATACCGTCGTCTCCGCGACCGGTCCGCTCTCCGACCCGAAGATGCCGGACATCCCCGGGCTCGCCGAATTCCCCGGCAAGGTCTTCCACTCCGCGCGGTGGGACCACGACTACGACCTGACCGGCAAGCGGGTCGCGATGATCGGCACCGGCGCCTCCGCCATACAGATAGTCCCGGCGATCCAGCCGAAGGCCGGCCGGGTGACCCTCTTCCAGCGCACCCCGCCCTGGGTCATGCCGCGCATGGACCGGACCATAAGCGGCGCCGAACGCTGGCTGCACCGCGCGATCCCCGTCACCGGCACCGCCCGCCGCGGACTGCTGTGGGGCATCCGGGAGTTGCAGGTCAGCGCCTTCACCAAGCACCCGGACCAGCTGGGCCTGGTGGAGAGGATAGCCAAGTCCAACATCGCCCGGTCCATCAAGGACCCCGCCCTGCGGGCCAAGCTGACCCCCTCGTACCGCATCGGCTGCAAGCGCATCCTGCTCTCCAGCGCCTACTACCCGGCGCTCGCCCAGCCCAATGTCGATGTGGTCGCCTCCGGACTCACCGAGGTGCGCGGCTCCACGGTCGTCGCGGCCGACGGTACGGAGACCGAGGTCGACGCGATCATCTTCGGCACCGGCTTCCACGTCACGGACATGCCGATCGCCGACCGGGTCGTCGGCGCGGAGGGCATCACGCTCGCCGAGCACTGGAAGAACGGCATGACGTCGCTGCGCGGCGCGACCGCGGCCGGCTTCCCCAACTGGATGACGATCATCGGGCCGAACACCGGGCTCGGAAACTCCTCCATGATCCTCATGATCGAGTCCCAGCTGAACTACATGGCCGACTATCTGCGTCAGTTGGACGTCCTGGGCGGCCGGGCGGCACTCGGTGCGCGCACCTCGGCCGTCACGGCGTGGAACCACCGGGTCCAGGAGCGGATGAAGCGGACCGTGTGGAACACCGGCGGCTGCACCAGCTGGTACCTGGACGCCGAAGGACGCAACACGACGGTCTGGCCGGGCACGACGAGCGAGTTCCGCAAGGAGACCCGGACCGTGGACCTGGCGGAGTACGAGGTCATCCGGATTCCCCGGCGGACCGTCCCCGCCCAGGCCCGCGCCGCGGCGCCCGTCGCCGAGGAGATCGCGGGATGAGCCGGCTGCTGCGACGTGAGGCGGCACGTCAGGTGCCCGCCGCCCCGGTACCCGAACGGGTACTGCCCGCCGTCTCGGCCGACGGCTCCCGCATCCATGTCGAACTGCACGGCCCCGAGGACGCCCCCGCGGTGGTGCTGGCGCACGGCTGGACCTGTAGCACGCACTTCTGGGCCGCCCAGATCCGGGACCTGGCCGTCGACCACCGGGTCATCGCCTACGACCAGCGCGGTCACGGCCTGACCCCCGCGGCGGCGGGGCCCGGCGGATACAGCACGCACGCGCTGGCCGACGACCTCGAAGCGGTGCTGGCGGCCACCCTCGCACCGGGACGCAGAGCGGTGCTCGCCGGGCACTCCATGGGCGGGATGACGCTGATGGCCGCCTCCCGGCGACCGGGGCTGCGCGAGCACGCCGCCGCCGTCCTGCTGTGCAGCACCGGCAGCTCGCGGCTGGTCTCCGAGGCGCTCGTCGTACCGATCCGGCCAGGAGGTGTACGGACCCGGGCGACCCGCGCGATCCTGGGAGCACGGGCGCCGCTCGGACCCGTCACGCCGGTCTCCAGGAAGGTCCTGAAATACGGCACGATGGGTCCTGGTTCGGCCCCGGAACGGGTCGAGGCATGCGCCCGCATCGTGCACGCGTGTCCGAGAAAGGCCCGGGTGGCCTGGGGGCACGTGCTCGCGGAGCTGGACCTGGACGCGGGCGTGCGGGGGCTGCGGGTACCGACCGCGGTGATCGCGGGCACGGCCGACCGGCTGACCCCGCCGGTCCACGCGCGCGCCATCGCCGCCGCGCTGCCCCAGTGCCTCGGCCTGACCGAGCTCACCGGCATGGGGCACATGACTCCGGTCGAGGCCCCGGAAGCGGTCACGGCCCGGATCCGGGAACTTGTCGTGCGGTACATCGCGGTGGACGGGGCCGGTACGGCCGAGAAGGAGGAGGTCGCATGAGCGGCAGGCGGAGTCTCGAAGGACAGGTCGTCGTCGTCACCGGCGCGGCGCGGGGCGTGGGCGAACTGCTGGCCCGCAAACTCTCGGCGCGGGGCGCGACGCTGGCGCTGGTCGGACTGGAACCGGACGAGCTGAAGAAGGTCTCCGAGCGGCTGCACGGGGAGAGCGACCACTGGTTCGCCGATGTCACCGACCATGTGGCGATGGCACGGGTCGCCGAGGAGATCAAGGCACGCTTCGGCAAGATCGACGTCGTCGTCGCCAACGCGGGCGTCGCCTCGGGCGGGCCGTTCATCGACTCCGACCCGGAGGCGTGGCGGCGGGTCATCGAGGTCAACCTGATCGGTGGCGCGGTGACCGCGCGGGCGTTCCTGCCAGTACTGATGGAGAGCCGCGGGTACTTCCTCCAGATAGCGTCACTGGCCGCGATCACCCCGGCGCCGATGATGACCGCCTACTGCGCGTCCAAGTCGGGCGTGGAGGCGTTCGCGCACAGCCTGCGTGCCGAGGTCGGCTACCGGGGCGTCCGGGTCGGGGTCGGCTATCTGTCCTGGACGGACACCGACATGGTGCGGGGCGCCGACGAGGACGACGTGATGCGTGAGCTGCGCCAGCGGCTGCCCTGGCCGTCGAACCGTACGTACCCGCTGGGTCCGGCCGTGGACCGGATCGTGGCCGGCGTCGAACGGCGCTCCCCGCATGTGTACGCCCAATGGTGGCTGCGCGGGATGCAGTCGGTGCGTGGCTGTCTGCCGTCCCTCATCGGAGTGGTCGGGCAGCGCGAGATGAAGAGGTTCGGGCCGCGGCTGGAAGGCGTCTCCAAGGGGCTGGTGGGGGCCGGGGGAGCGGCGGACCAGGATGCGCGCACGTTGCGTAGGTGATCGAAATGCGGTGAATGTCGTGCCGTGCGAGGCTGGGCGGGGCCCTTCAGGGGGCCTCCCCCCCCCACGTACCCCACGCACCCCACAGGAGTGAACGGCATGGGCATCGCAGACCAGTTCAAGGACAAGGCGCAGAGGCTCGCCGACGAGGCCAAGCGGAAGATGGACGAGGGCCGCGACGAGGGCGGGGAGCGGACGCAGGACGCGTCCGAGCAGGCAGCGGAGACGTCGCGGCACAACCGTGACATGGCCCGCGACGCCGCGACCGCTCTCGGCGAGCGCCGCGACCGCTGACGCGCCTTCGCGCCCTTGCGCGTTGTCCGTGATTCACCAACCGCATCCGGGTCCCCGGGTGCGGTTGGTGCGCGCGCCCGGGCGAACCGCGGGCGCCCGGAAGGTACTTCAGGAAGCCCGCAGCGGCGTCAGGACGCCTTGACGGACTCCACGAACGGTGACCAGGCGGACGCGTGGACGATGAGCGCCGGTCCTTCGGGGCGCTTGGAGTCGCGGACGGGGACGACGCCGGGGTGCCCGTCCGCGACTTCGAGGCAGTTGCCGCCGTCGCCGTTGCTGTAGCTGCTCTTGCGCCAGGTCGCGAACTCCTGGGCGACTTCGAGGCAGTTGCCGCCACTGCCGTTGCTGTAGCTGCTCTTACGCCACGTGGCGGCGCCGAGATCAGGACGGGTGCTGGCCATGCCGGAACTCCTCAGCCGCCTTCTCGATCAGGGCAAGGGACACCTCCGGCGGCAAGGCGGCGGCCCTCAGCCGATCGTATGCCTTGTGGTACTGCATCACGATGGCCGGATCATCGATGATCTGACCGTGGTATGGCCCCTCGGTGTAGAGCAGCGGTGGTTCGCTGTCGAAGTCCATCAGGAGGAGCGGCAACTCGGTGAGGGGACGGGTCGGGCCGTTCCACGGAAGGATCTGTGTAACGACACGACCGCGCCGCACCAGGGCGGTGATCTGGTCCAACTGCTCGGCCATTTCCACTGGCGGGACGATGGGGTGGCGCACCAGCGACTCGTGCAGGACCACCCAGTACTCGGGCTTCTTGGGGTTGTCGAAGAGCCGGGCCCTGTGCAATCGAGCGTTGATCTTGGCTTCGACCTCCTCCGCTGTGTCCAGAGAATGCGTGGAGCGGATGACGGCCTGGGCGTACGAACGGGTCTGGAGCAGGCCAGGGATCAGCGTGCCGGACCACTCGCCGATGGTCCGCGCCCGCGTCTCCGCTTCCGCGACCGGAGCGAAGAACGCTGCGTGAGCCCCCTGTTTGGCCTTCCGCACGTCCTCGCACCGCCGCTGGAAGAACCCGTCCGTCCCCAGTACCCGGTCCACGTGCTGCGCCAGATCCACCGGCATCCGGCGATGGCCGTGCTCGATCTCGCTCAGGTACGTGATCCCGTAGAAGCTGCCGTCCACCAGCTTCTCCAAGGTCAGGCCCGCCTGCTCCCGTTTGAAGCGGAGCTCCTTGCCGTAGAACTGCGGGACCCCGGCCGAGCCGTCGATCTCCTTGCGCGTAGCCACCTTTGACCACCTTTCGCGCTGTGCGTTGTGGAGCGGGAAACCCTTTCAAGGTAGGGGACCGTACGGCAACGTGTGAGGCGTTCGTCACAGTGCGCAACGAAAGGTGGATGCTCCCCCCATGGACGACACTCAGGACACCCCCGGCTACGACATCGGCGCGGACGTCGACGCGCTGCGTACCGCGCTCGCGGTCCACGGCATCACCCTGCCGTCGCTCGGCGTCGATCCGCTGACCCTCGCCGGGTGCGCCACCCGGCCGCAACTGGTCGCGCTCGGCAACTGCAATGTGGCGACCGCGCGCCGGATGGCCGAGGTGCTGCGGTCGGCGGCCGGTGGATGACCCCGCTGCCGTTCACGGTGCATCTGCTCGCCGTGCCGAAGGCCGTACCGGAGGTCCGGCGCACCCTGCGGGAGTGTTGCGGGGGTGCGGATTCGCCCGATCTGCTGCTCTGCGTCAGTGAGTTGCTGGCCAACGTGATCGTGCATCTCGGCGAGGGCACACCGGTCACGCTCCGGGTCAGCGGTACCCGCTCCGGCCGGGTCCGGGTCGAGTTGAGCGACCCCGAGCCGGGTGCCTGGCCCGCCCTGCGGGCTGCGGCGGACGGCGAGGAGTCGGGGCGGGGGCTGACGCTCGTGGACGCGCTGGCGTTGCGGTGGGGCGTCGAGCAGCGGCCGTACGGGAAGACGGTCTGGTGCGAACTGGGGGCGCCCGCCCGGTGGGGCGGGCCGGATCGCGAACCAGCCGGTCCCGACAGCAGATCCGCGGCGGGTGTCGCTCCCGGCACCGGCTGACGGCGGGCGTGCCGCCCCGTGCCGTTCGTACGGGGCGGGCGGGCCGCCCCGTGCCGTTCGTACGCTCGTCGCCGGACCGGAGAACGTCCCTCGCCGGGGCGGTCGCCGGTCCGGCGCCGTTTCTTCGGACTCTTCAGACGGTCTTCAGGAGCCCTCGGATGTGCCCGGCGAGCAGCCGGGCGTCGGGCCCTGGGGTCGAGGGCGGGGTGGCGGCTCCCTGGACGGACCGGCGGCAGGGGCCGCAGAGGCCGTCGGGGAGGGATTCGGGGCGGCCCGGGGCCCCGCATTCGGTGCACTCGACCAGCAGGCGGTGCGGGGCGGTGCCCGGTGCGGGAGGTGTGGGCGTGGCTGGCAGGAGGGGCGGGAGCTTCCTGATGAGCCGGTCGCGGACGAGGCCCACGGGGGAGTCGACGCCGGTCGGGAGCCCGCAGGAGAGGGCCTGGAGGAGGTAGTCCGCGTCCGCTCCTCGGTCGAACCAGCACTGCGCCAGGTCCTGCAAGGTCTCGCAGTCGGCGGCGGAGAGCGCCAAGCGGGGGTCGCGACGCCCGAGTTGTGCCAGGGCCAGGTAGGCGGGGGAGGCGCCCACAAGGGGCGCCTGCTGCGGTGCGCCCAGTGCCGTGGGCGAGGTCGGTGACGGGCTTGTGTCCGGCGCCGGTGCCTGTGCTTCCTGCTTTTCAGGCTGCGGTACGGCCTCTTCTTCCGCTTCCCTCTCGGGGCCCGGCTCCGGCTCCGGCTCCGGCACCTGCTCCTGCTTCGGCCCCGGATTCTGCGGTGGTACGTGGGCGGCGGCGATGACCGGCGGGGCGGGAGCGGGCTCTTCAGCGGGCACCCAGGGCGGGGGCGCGGTCGCGGGGGCCGTTGCTGCCAGGGGTGCCCCGATGGTCTCCGTCGCCAGGAAGGTGTTCCACCACTCGTTGTCACGGGCGGTACGTGACCAGAAGGTCCGGGAGACCCAGCGGACCTGGTCGCCCTCGCCCGCCGGGCGGCGTACCCGGCGCAGGTGCCCGGCAACCGACAGGGCGGTCAGGGCCGATGCCACGGCTTGTTGGCCGTAGAGCGGGAGCTGTTTGGCCAGGGTCTTGACGTCCATCGCCGAGCCGTCGGGAAGACGCTCGACAAATCCGGCGACATAGCGCTCGCGCTCGGGCAGCAGGGCGAACTCCGAGCCGGTGGGCGTGTGTTGGCCGGGCGTCGAGCGCTTGCCGTAGCCGGGCTTGGCCTTCGGGTACGGGAGTGAGCGTGCGGGTGCACGGAGGGCAGGGCTAAGGTTCCGGGTAGCCACGGGATCGACGCTGCTTTCGATCTTGAGGTGAGACCCCGGCTCGGTGCTTCTACACCGCGTCGGGGTCGTTTCGTTGGAGGCACGGTAAGCAGCCGCGTGACCGCGCCGCAAGCTGCCCGGATTAGTCATACTTGCTGGCCGTGACAGGGAAGGGAGGGGAGGGAGGTTTTCCCGACTTCCCTTCTTTTCCCTACCGGTAACAGAAAAAGCTCGAACCTTGAAGCTCGTGTCCCGACGCCCGAATCCCGAAGCTCAAGCTTCGGGCCCGCGCCCTCCTCATGTACACCCGAAAAGGTGAACAGTCCCTCCCGAAGCCCGAAGCCCGAAGCCCGAAGCCCGAAGCCCGGGGCTTTCCTACCTCGGGGGCAACGGCGGACGTCGCAGGTCCGGGGCCGTGGTGTAGCTCGGGGGTGTTGCCGCCGGGTGCTTCGCCAGCAGGTCCAGTGCCACGCGCACCGCGTCGTCCAGCACCGCGTGCCTGCCCTCCGCCCAGTCGAGCGGGGTGCGCAGCGCCTCCAGGTCGGGCTCGACGCCGTGGTTCTCCACCGACCAGCCGTACGTGTCGAACCACGCCGCGTTCATCGGCACCGTGATCACCGTGCCGTCGCCCAGCCGGTGGCGCCCGGTCATGCCGACCACGCCGCCCCAGGTGCGCTGGCCCACGACCGGTCCCAGCTTCAGCAGCCGGAACGCGGCCGTGATCATGTCGCCGTCGGAGGACGTCGCCTCGTCGGCCAGCGCGACCACCGGGCCACGCGGCGCGTTCGACGCGTAACTGACCGCCTGGGCGTTGCGCGTCAGGTCCCAGCCGAGGATCCTGCGGGTGAGCTTCTCGACGACCAGTTCGCTGATGTGGCCACCCGCGTTGCCCCGTACGTCCACGATCAGCGCCGGGCGCGACACCTCCAGCCGCAGGTCCCGGTTGAACTGGGCCCAGCCCGAGCCGCCCATGTCGGGGATGTGCAGGTAGCCGCACTTGCCGCCGCTCAACTCCCGTACGACTTCCCGGCGTTTGGCCACCCAGTCCTGGTAGCGCAGCGGCCGTTCGTCGATCAGCGGAACGATCGCGATGCGGCGTGAGCGGCCCTCGTCGCCCGCCGGGCGGAACGTCAGCTCCACCGTCGTGCCGCCCGCCGCCGTCAGCAGCGGGTACGGCCCCGTCACCGGGTCCACCGGGCGGCCGTCGACATGGGTGAGGGCGGCGTCCTCCCTGATCCCCGTACCCGCCAGCGGTGAACGCGCCTTGGAGTCCGAGGAGTCGCCGGGCAGGATGCGCTGGATGCGCCACGCCCCGTCACGGCACACCAGATTGGCGCCGAGCAGCCCGATCGCCCGCTGGTAGTGCGGCGGGCCCTCGTTGCGGCGGGCGGGTGCCACGTACGCGTGCGAGGTGCCCAGTTCGCCGAGCACCTCGCGCAGCAGGTCCGCGAACTCGTCGGGTGAGGAGACCCGTTCGACCAGTGGGCGGTACTGGTCGAGCACCCCGCCCCAGTCGATGCCGCACATGTCCGGCTCCCAGAAGTAGGAGCGGATGATCCGGCCCGCCTCGTCGTACGCCTGGCGCCATTCCGCCGCCGGGTCGACGTCGTGCAGGATGCGGCGCAGGTCGAGATAGACGGTGGAGTCGTTGTCGCCGGGCTCGTTGGACGGTACGGCGCGCAGTTCGCCGTCGTCCATGACGACGAGCCGGCTCGTGTCGCCGCTGACCGCGAACCAGTCGAGGTGGTCGACCAGTTCGGTCCTGCGGGCCTTGGCGATGTTGAAGTGCTCCAGGGTGGGGCGCCCCGACATGTCCGCCGGGTTGGCGAAGGTCTCGCCCAGCGCGCCCGAGATCGGCCAGCGCAGCCAGACGAGCCCGCCACCGCTGACCGGGCGCAGCGCCGAGTACTTCGACGCGGAGACCGGGAACGGCGTCACCCGGCTCTCCAGGCCCTCGAACTCGACGGTGACCGTCGCCCCCTCCCCCGTACCGCCGTCGGGAAGGTCCACCGGGTCCAGGCCGCCCGCCGCCGGGCGCCCGTCCGGGGAGAGCGCGAACGGCGACGGGGTGGCCGAGGAGAGCGGGACCAGATACGGGCGGCAGCCCAGCGGGAAGGAGAGGTCGCCGGTGTGGACGTCGTACACCGGGTCGAAGCCCCGCCAGGACAGGAACGCGAGATAGCGGCCGTCGCCCGTGAAGACCGGGTTCTCGTCCTCGAAGCGGCCATTGGTGACATCGACGATCACCGGTGCGCCCGGCCCGGAGATCCGGGCCAATTTGATCTGGCGCAGGGAGCGGCCGACCCCGGGGTGCGACCAGGTCAGCCAGGCGCCGTCGGGCGAGAAGGCCAGGT
This sequence comes from Streptomyces sp. TSRI0281, assembly GCF_001905125.1. Taxonomy (GTDB): domain Bacteria; phylum Actinomycetota; class Actinomycetes; order Streptomycetales; family Streptomycetaceae; genus Streptomyces. Next base: position 242,682 of record NZ_LWLE01000034.1, read on the forward strand.
CGCGGACCGGGCCGTTGACGGAGCGGATGAGTTCGGTGACGTCGCCGATGACGTCCGTCGCGTCCACGTCGGTTTCGGTGGCGTCCGTCGTGTCCCCGGCCCCGTCCGTGGCGTCCGTGGCGTCCGTGGCGTCCGTGGCATCCGGGGCATCCGGGGCGGCGTGCACCTCCGTACCTGTACCCGTACCCGTATCCGTACTCGTACCCGCCTCCGGCTCCCCTTCCTCCGTCGTGTCCAGGAGCAGCAGCCGCCCGTCGTTCGACGCGACCGCCAGCCGTTCGCCCGCCGGGTCGGAGATCAGCTCCTGTACCCGGCCCAGCTTCCCGGAGGCCAGTCGGCGCGGTTCGCGGTCGCCGCTGGCCCGGGGGAGGTAGGCGATCTCGATCGCGTCCTCGCCGTCCGCGTCCGTCACGTACGCCACCTGACCGACACTGCCCAGCATCTCCGGCAGCCGGACCCGGACCCCCGGGGTGTCGGTGATCGTGCGGGCGGGGCCGTCGCGGTGGGTGAGCCAGTACAGGCTGCCGCGTACGGAGACGGCGCTCGCCCGGCCCGTCTCGTCGACCGAGAGCGAGTCGACGTTGCTGGCGGCGGGCACCTGGTGCGTACGCCGTCCGGTCCGGGGCCCGCCGAGCCGTACCTCCAGCTTCCGGGGCCGGGCGTCCGGTGACTGGAGGTCCTCGACCAGCCACACATCGCCGCCGCACTGGTAGACCACCCGGTGCCCGTCGCTGGAGGCGTGCCGGGCGTAGAAGGCGTCGTGGTCCGTGTGGCGCCGCAGATCGCTGCCGTCCATCAGGCAGGAGTACAGATTGCCGACGCCCTCGTGGTCGGAGAGGAACGCGATCCGGCGGCCGACGAACATGGGCGAGTCCAGCTGACCGCCGATGTCCGGCAGCAGCCGTTCGCCGTGCAGCCACAGGCGCCCGGTCGCCCCGCCCCGGTAGCGCTTCCAGGCGGCCGGTTCGTGCGGCGGCCTGCCGGTGAGCAGGAGCGAGCGCCGCTCGCCGTCGATGTCCGCGATCGCGATGTCGGAGACCGGTCCCCAGGGGAGCCGGCCGCCGGGGCTGCCGTCGGTGGGGACGCTGTAGGCCCAGGAGAAGTACGAGAAGGGCTGGTTGTGCGAGGACACGGCGAGGATCTGGGACGTGTCGCCCGGATCGGGGCTCCAGCCGCAGACCCGGGCGTCGGTCGAGCCCCAGTAGGTGAGCCGGCGGGCGGGGCCACCCTCGACGGGGGCGACATGGATCTCGGGGTCCAGCGTTCGCCAGGTGGTGTAGGCGATACGGGTGCCGTCGGGCGAGAAGCGTGGATGGCTGACCCTGGTGCGGTCGACGGTGATCCGCCAGGCCCGGTCGGGCCGGTGTCCTGCCGGGGCGAGGGGGGAGACCCAGAGGTCGTCCTCGGCCGCGAAGCAGAGCAAGTCCTGGTGGAGGTGCGGGAAACGGAGATACGCGACGTCGTCACTCACCCTCCAATGCTTTCCGCGCGAACGGCCCGAAGCAACTTGTGGTGCAGCACACAAGCGAAACGTTTTCGTTTCGCTGGGCGGTGGGAGTACGGTCAGGTGTACGAAACGGTTTCGTTCGATGGTGAGCGAATCCAGCGAATCCAGCGGAGCGAAGCGCGAGGGAGGTCGGCACACATGGCACGCACCAGGCTCACACCCGAGCGTGAGGGTGAGCTCTACGCCGCCGTCCTCGACCTGCTCCGCGAGGTCGGTTACGACGCCCTGACCATGGATGCCGTCGCCGCCCGTACCCGGTCCAGCAAGGCCACCCTCTACCGTCAGTGGGGCAGCAAGCCCGAACTGGTCGTGAAGGCACTGAGGTACAACAAGCCGGTGAGCCTCGGCGAGATCGACACCGGTTCGCTGCGCGGCGATTTCCATGTCGCGCTGAGCCGCAACGACGACTGTCAGATGGAGAAGGACTCCGCGCTGATGCGGGGCCTGAGTCAAGCCGTCCATGACAATCCCGATCTGCACAAGGCGCTGCGCGAGCTGCTGATCGAGCCGGAGATGACCGGTCTCGACCTGCTGCTGCGACGGGCCGTGGAGCGGGGCGAACTGCGCTCGGACAATCCGGCGCTGAAATACATCCCGCACATGCTGATCGGCGCGCTCGCCGCTCGGCAGCTGGTCGAGGACCGCGCCGTCGACCAGGCGTTTCTCATCGATTATGTCGACTCCGTGGTCCTCCCCGCCCTCGGCGTCTGACGTCCCCGCCCCGCCCGCACGGCCCTCTCCCCGACGCTCCACCTGACACGCCGCTCTCGTCGTCGGGCTGGTTCCTCATGCCCATTTCCACTCATACGACCTGACCGGGAGTACGCCCCCGTGGCCACATTCCTCTACAAGCTCGGACGGCTCGCCTTCCGGCGCCGCCGCTATGTCGCCCTCGTCTGGGTGGCACTGCTGGCACTCGCCGGATTCGGTGCCGCCTCCGCTTCCACCGCCACCTCCAGCTCCTTCTCGATTCCGGGTACGGAGGCCCAGAAGGCCTTCGACCTGCTGGAACAGCGCTTCCCGGGCAGCAGCGCCGACGGCGCGACAGCCCGCGTCGTCTTCACCGCACCCGACGGACAGAAGGTGACCGACGCCGCCAACAAGGCCGAGGTCAAGGACATCGTCGGCGAGCTGAAGTCCGGCTCGGACCAGATCGCCTCGGTCGCCGACCCGTACACCGCCGACGCCGTCAGCAAGGACGGCTCCACGGCGTACATCTCGGTCTCCTACAAGGTCAACTCGATGGAGCTGACCGACCCGGCCCGTGAGGCCCTGGAGGACGCGGGGGTGGCCGCCGAGAAGAGCGGGATGACCGTGGCGATCGGCGGTGACGCGCTCCAGGTGATGCCGGAGACCGGCGCCACCGAGATCATCGGGGTCGCCATCGCCGCGGTGGTGCTGGTCATCACGTTCGGCTCGCTGATCGCCGCCGGGCTGCCGCTGCTCACCGCGCTCATCGGGGTCGGCATCGGGGTCTCGACGATCACGGCGCTGGCGAACGTGCTGGACCTGGGCTCCACCACCTCGACGCTCGCGATGATGATCGGCCTCGCGGTCGGCATCGACTACGCGCTCTTCATCGTCTCCCGCTACCGCGCCGAACTGGCCGAGGGCCGGGAGCGCGAGGAAGCCGCCGGGCGGGCCGTCGGCACGGCCGGTTCCGCGGTCGTCTTCGCGGGCCTGACCGTGGTCATCGCCCTGGTGGGCCTGGCCGTCGTGAACATCCCGATGCTGTCGAAGATGGGCTTCGCCGCCGCCGGAACGGTCGCCATCGCCGTCCTCATCGCGCTCACCCTGGTCCCGGCGCTGCTGGGCTTCGCGGGCAAGCGGGTCATGGGGCGCAAGGCGCGCCGGGCCGCCGAGGCGGAGAACCGTCCCGAGGCCAAGCCGAACATGGGCACCCGGTGGGCGCGGTTCGTGCTGCGCAAGCCGGTGTGGGTGCTGCTGGCCGGTGTCATCGGCCTCGGCGTCATCGCCGTACCGGCCGCGTCGCTGGAGATGGGCCTGCCGGACGACGGCTCCCAGCCGAAGAGCACCACGCAGCGCCAGGCGTACGACGCGCTCTCCGACGGCTTCGGTCCCGGGTTCAACGGGCCGCTGATGGTCGTCGTCGACACGAAGAACAGCTCGGACGGCAAGACCGCGGTCAACCAGGTCTCCCAGGAGATCGAGTCCATGCCGCACGTCGTCGCCGTCAGCCCGGCCGCCTTCAACAAGGCGGGCGACACCGCGACCATCACCGTCATCGCACAGGACCGGCCCAGCTCCGTCGAGACGGAGAACGTGGTCCACGCCATCCGTGACGCGGGTGCCGACATCAAGAGCGACTCCGGTGCCGAGGTGCTGGTCACCGGTGCCACCGCGATGAACATCGACTTCTCGCAGAAGATGAACGACGCGCTGCTGCCCTACCTGGCGCTCGTCGTGGGTCTGGCCTTCCTGCTCCTGATGCTGGTGTTCCGCTCGGTCCTCGTGCCGCTGAAGGCGGCGCTCGGCTTCCTGCTCTCGGTCGTCGCGGCACTCGGCGCGGTCGTCGCGGTCTTCCAGTGGGGCTGGCTCGGTTCGCTCTTCGGCGTCGAGCAGACCGGCCCGATCATGTCGATGATGCCGATCTTCATGGTCGGTGTGGTCTTCGGTCTCGCCATGGACTACGAGGTCTTCCTCGTCACCCGGATGCGGGAGGCGTACGTCCACGGGGAGAGCCCCGGCCAGGCCATCGTGACCGGCTTCAAGCACGGCGCACGGGTGGTCACGGCCGCGGCCGTGATCATGATGGCGGTCTTCGCCGGCTTCATCGGCGCCAGCGAACAGATGATCAAGATGATCGGCTTCTCGCTCGCCATCGCCGTCTTCTTCGACGCCTTTGTGGTGCGGATGGCGATCGTGCCCGCGGTGCTGGCGCTGCTCGGCAAGCGCGCCTGGTGGCTGCCGCGCTGGCTGGACCGCGCGCTGCCCAACGTGGACGTGGAGGGCGAGGGCCTGCGCAAGCAGCTCTCCGACGCTCCGGAGTCCTCGCGGGGCGGGTCCGGCGGCGACGCCGACGGTGAGCGTGAGCTGACCCGCGTCTGAGCGGTGTCCGAGCGGTGTCCGAGCCGGTGTCCCGGGTCCGCTCAGGCGGACCCGGGGCCCGGATCCCATGAACCCCGGGTCCGCGTCCGAGCGGAGCGCGGCCCCGGAAGCGCCGGTTACCTGTGGGGACGGGGGCCGGGGCGAAGACGAGAGCCCCCGTGCGAGCGGCACGGGGGCTCTCGTCATGCCCGGCGGCGGGCGTGGTGCTCGGCGGCCGGTGTCAGCTGGTATCGGACGAATTTGCCGGTGTCAGGCTGAATCGCCCGGTGTCAGCTGGTATCAGCCGTGGGTGGCCGGTTCTGGGGGCGCGGTCTCGCTGTGGGTCCGGTCGAGGAAGCGGATCAGCGTCGCGTTGTCGAACTGGAACACCTCGACGCCGTCCGCCGAGTGCAGTTCCACGATCAGCTGGGCCCGGCCGCACGGCCAGACACGGACGGCGCCGCGCTCGGCGGGGGACCGGAGGCCCCGTTCCAGCAGGTCGCGGCCGAATGCCCAGTCGCTGCCGCCGGGCAGGGTGACATGGACGGTGCGCGGGTCGACGGCCGCGTCGTAGCGCAGGGCGACGGGGACGGGGCGGGTGAGCGGGCCGTCGGTGATGAGCCGGGCGCGGGCATGTTCTTCAATCACGGGGGACATGAGCCGGCTCCTCCTATTTATAGAACTTTGCACTCTAATGTCCCACATTTTGGACCAGGGGCACGCCGAGTGCGCGAGGGACGGGCCCGGGTGCGGCGGGCACGGGCCCGGGTGTGTGGGGGTGCGGGCCCGGGTGCGCACGGGGCGGACCTGGGTACGGTGAGCAGTTGTGACCTGTTCGCTCTTGCATGGTGTTCGCAACAGGGTCCTATCATTGACGGGTTCATGACCCCGCCCGCAGGAACGCGGAAACCGCAGGAAGCGGAGCCACCTCATGCATGTACCCGACGGATTCATCAACGCACCCGTCTCCGTGGCCGCGGGAGTCGTCGCCGCGGGCGCCGTCGCCGTCAGCCTCCGAGGTGCCCGCCGCGAGCTGGACGAGCGCACCGCCCCCCTCGCGGGCCTGGTGGCCGCCTTCATCTTCGCCGTGCAGATGCTGAACTTCCCGGTCGCGGCGGGTACCAGCGGCCATCTGCTGGGCGGGGCGCTGGCCGCGATCCTGGTCGGGCCGTACACCGGAGTGCTCTGTATCGCCGTCGTCCTGCTGATGCAGGGCATCCTCTTCGCGGACGGCGGCCTCACCGCGCTCGGGGTGAACATCACGGTGATGGGTGTGGTCACCGTGATCGTCGCGTACGCCCTGTTCCGCGGCCTGACCGGAATCCTGCCGCGCACCCGCCGCTCGGCCACCGTCTCCGCCTTCGTCGCCGCCCTGGTCTCCGTACCCGCCGCGGCCTGCGCCTTCACGCTCATCTACTGGATCGGCGGCACCACCGACATCCCGATCGGCAAGGTGCTCACCGCGATGGTCGGGGTGCATGTGCTGATCGGTATCGGTGAGGCCGTGATCACCGCGCTGACGGTGGGGGCCGTCATCGCCGTACGCCCCGACCTCGTGCACGCCGCCCGCGGGCTCGCCGCCCCGCTCAAGCTCCGCGTCGACGGCGAGCTGATCGACGCCCCGTCCGTGGCCCCGTCACCGTCCGACGCCCCGTCCGCGGCCCCGTCGCCGTCCGGCGCCCCGTCCGGCGCCCCGTCCGTGGCCCCGTCGCCGTCCGGCGCCCCGTCCGGCGCCCGGTCCCGGTCCGGCTCCGCCACCCCGGCCGCCGCCCGGTCCACGCGCAAGGTCTGGGCCACCGGCCTGGTCACTGCCCTCGTCCTCGCGGGCTTCGTCTCCTTCTACGCCTCCGCCAGCCCCGACGGCCTGGAGAAGGTCGCCGCCGACAAGGGCATCGACAGGAAGGCCGAGGAGCACGCCGCCTCGGACTCCCCGCTCGCCGACTACGGCGTGAGGGACGTCACCGACGCCCGGATCTCCGGGGGCCTCGCCGGAGTGATCGGCGTGAGCGCCACGGTCGTCGTCGGCAGCGGCGTCTTCTGGGCCGTACGCCGTCGCCGTACCCACGGCTCCGACACCCCCGCCGCCGCCCACCACGCCGGAGAGAACGCCTGACATGGGCGCCGGACACGCGCACAAGCTCTACCGGCACGGGCACTCGCCCGTCCATGGCCTGCCCCCGCACTGCAAGCTCGCCGCCGTCTTCTGCTTCGTCGTCGTGGTCGTCTCCACGCCGCGCGAGGCGGTCTGGGCCTTCGCGCTGTACGCGGCCCTGCTCGCCGTCGTCGCCACGGTGGCCCGTATCCCCGCCGGTTTCCTGCTGAAGCGGCTCCTCATCGAGGTGCCGTTCGTCGCGTTCGCGCTGCTCATGCCCTTCGTGGTGCCCGGCGAGCAGACCGAGATCCTCGGTGTCTCCGTCAGCGTCCCCGGCCTCTGGGGCGCCTGGAACGTCCTCGCCAAGGGCACCCTCGGCGTCGCCGCCTCCGTGATCCTCGCCTCCACCACCGAACTGCGGTCCCTGCTGCTCGGCCTCCAGCGGCTGAGAATGCCGCCGCTGCTGGTCCAGATCGCGTCCTTCATGATCCGGTACGGGGACGTCGTGACCGGCGAGATGCGGCGCATGTCGATCGCCCGCCGCTCCCGGGGCTTCGAGGCACGCGGCGTACGCCATTGGAGTGTCCTCGCCAAGTCCGCGGGCGCCCTGTTCATCCGGTCCTACGAGCGCGGCGAGCGCGTCCACCTCGCGATGGTCAGCCGCGGCTACACCGGCACCATGCCGGTCATCGACGAGGTGACGGCCTCCCGGACCCAGTGGGCGTACGCCTCGGTGCTGCCCGCGTTCGCCCTCGTCATCTGTCTGCTGGGATGGTCCCTATGAGCAGCCCGTCCACCGCCCCCGCACCATCCCTCGAAGTCAGCGGACTCGCCTACGCCTACCCGGACGGCCACCAGGCCCTCTTCGGCGTCGACCTCACCGTCGCCCGTGGCGAACGGGTCGCCCTCCTCGGCCCCAACGGAGCGGGCAAGACCACCCTCGTCCTCCACCTCAACGGCATCCTCGACGCGGGTGCGGGCACCGTGCGCGTCGCCGGGCTCCCCGTCGCGAAGCGGAACCTCGCCGAGATCCGCCGCCGCGTCGGCATCGTCTTCCAGGACCCCGACGACCAGCTGTTCATGCCGACCGTCCGCGAGGACGTCGCCTTCGGGCCCGCCGCCGCGGGGCTGCGCGGCCCCGAACTGGAGGAGCGGGTCCGCTTCGCGCTCCAGCAGGTGGGCATGGAGGAGTACGCGGGCCGGCCGCCGCACCACCTGTCCTTCGGGCAGCGCCGCCGCGTCGCCGTGGCCACCGTCCTCGCGATGCGGCCGGAGATCCTCGTCCTGGACGAGCCCTCCTCCAACCTCGACCCGGCCTCGCGCCGCGAACTCGCCGACATCCTGCGCTCCTTGGACGTCACCGTGCTCATGGTCACCCACGACCTGCCGTACGCGCTCGAACTCTGCCCGCGCGCCGTCATCCTCAGCGAGGGCGTCATCGCCGCCGACGACCGTACGCAGGATCTGCTCTGCGACGATCAACTGATGCGCGCGCACCGGCTGGAGCTGCCGTTCGGGTTCGATCCGCGTTCCGTGTCCGTGAACAGGGGGTGACCCGCTACGCGTCCGGCCCGCCGTGCGATGCACCATGGGGGGATGAGCGGGAGCGCAGGAGCAGGCGTGGACGTACGGGGCATGGTGGCACCCGGATTCGAACCGGTTGGGGACGCTTTCGTCCGTAACTTCGAACAGCGCGGGGAGCGCGGTGCGGCCGTCACGGTGTACCGCGCCGGGCGCAAGGTGGTCGATCTGTGGGCCGGTACGCGGGATGTCGGCGGCACCGAACCGTGGGCCGTCGACACCGTGCAGGTCGTCCGCTCGGCCGGTAAGGGCATCGCCGCCGCCGTACCGCTGCTGCTCCACCAGCGCGGGCAGGTCGACCTGGACGCCCCGGTCGGCACGTACTGGCCGGAGTTCAAGGCGAACGGCAAGGAGCGGGTCCTCGTCCGCGACCTCCTCGCCCACCGGGCCGGAGTGCCCGCCCTGGACCGCGCGCTGACCCCCGAGGAGGCCGCCGACGGGACGTCCGGCCCGCGCGCCGTCGCCGCCCAGCGCCCGCAGTGGGAGCCCGGCACCGACCACGGCTATCACGCCCAGACCTACAGCTGGCTCATCGGCGAACTGGTGCGCAGGGCCACCGGCCGGACCATCGGCCGCTGGATCGCCGAGGAGATCGCCCGCCCGCTCGGCCTGGACTTCTGGTTCGGGCTCCCCGCCGACGAGGCCCACCGCATCGGCCGTATCGGACCGGTCGAGCCCCCGCCCGTCGAGGTCAACGGCGGCACCCTGCGCGTGCGCCCCAAGCGGTCCGTCGCCGACGCCTACCGCGACCCGGACTCCCTCACCCGCCGGGCGTTCGGCGCCATCGACCCGTTCCCCGACGAGAACGACCCCGGCTACCGGGCCGCCGAACTCCCCGCCTCCAACGGCATCGCCACCGCCCGCGCACTGGCCCGCTGCTACGCCGCGATGATCGGCGAGGTCGACGGCCACCGGCTGTTCGCCCCGGCCACGCTCACCCTCGCCCGCACCGAGGAATCGGCGGGACCGGACCGGGTCCTGGTCGTGAACACCCGTTTCGGCCTCGGCTACATGCTGCACGGCCCGGCCGCCCCGCTGCTGGCACCCGGCTCCTTCGGACACCCCGGCCGGGGCGGCTCGCTCGGATTCGCCGACCCCGAATCGGGCATCGCCCTGGGCTATGTGACGAACGGTCTGCAGAAGGGAGTCACCGCCGACCCCCGTGCCCAGGCACTGGTCAGAGCAGTACGGTCGGCTCTATGACTCCTGCACGTTTCGATGGTCACAGTGTCCTCATCACCGGCGCCGGCCAGGGTATCGGCGCGGCGACCGCCCGCCGCCTGGCCGCCGAAGGCGCGGCCGTACTCGTCACCGATCTGCACGCTGCCCGCGCGGGGAACACGGCCGCGGAGATACGCGAGGCGGGCGGCACCGCCGAGTCGGTGGCCTGCGACGTGGGCGACCGCCGGGCTGTCGAGGCGGCCGTCGCCCACGCGGTCACCGCCTTCGGCCGCCTGGACGTGCTGGTCAACAACGCCTACTCGGCCGGAACGGACACCCCGCTCTTCGAGGACGAGACGGACGAGGCCTGGGAACGCGACCTCGACATCACCCTGACCGGCCCGTACCGCAGCTCCCGCGCCGCCCTGCCGCACCTGGTGGCCTCGGGCCGGGGCGCGATCGTCAACATCGGCTCGGTCAACGGCGAACAGGACTTCGGCGGTCACGCCTACAGCGCCGCCAAGGCGGGCCTCGCCAGCCTGACCCGTACCCTGGCGGGCCACGCGGGCCCGCGAGGCGTCCGCGTCAACCTGGTCGCCCCCGGCACGATCCGCACCGCCGCCTGGGCGGGCCGCGACGCCGAACTGGACCGGATCAGCGCCCTCTACCCCCTCGGCCGCATCGGCGAACCCGACGACATCGCGTCCGCCGTCGCCTTCCTCGCCTCCCACGAGGCGTCCTGGATCACGGGCACGACCCTGCGCGTCGACGGCGGCCTGCTCGCCGTCAACACGGGCTTCCGGAAGGCGGTCTCGGAGGGGTAGGGGGCGGCGGTACGCGGGGAACCCGCGTATGCGGCGGCCTATGGTGCATTGCATGTCCGCCGATCTGATCCGCATCGTGTCCCGCGACTCGCCCATGGCGCTCGCCCAGGTCGAACGCGTCCGCGCCGAGCTGGCCGCGCTCCACCCTGCCACCCGCACCGAGGTCGTCCCGGTCAGGACGACCGGCGACAAGTGGATGGGCGACCTCAGTGCGGTCGAGGGAAAGGGCGCGTTCACCAAGGAAGTGGACGCCGCCCTCCTGGCCGGGGAAGCGGACCTGGCGGTGCACTGCGTCAAGGACATCCCCGCGGACCGGCCACTGCCCGCCGGGACGGCCTTCGCCGCGTTCCTCAAGCGCGACGACATCCGCGACGCGCTCATCCACCCGGGTGGTGTGCGCCTCGACCAGCTCCCCACCGGGACCCGCGTCGGAACGTCGTCCGTGCGTCGCGTCGCCCAACTCGCCGCGTCACACCCGCACCTCGCCTGCGTACCGATGCGCGGCAACGCGAACCGACGCCTGGAGAAGCTCGCCGCGGGGGAAGCCGACGCGCTGCTGCTGGCTGTCTCCGGACTGGAGCGCATCGGCCGTACCGATGTGATCACCGAGATCCTGTCCTCCGACGTGATGTGCCCGCCGATCGGCGCCGGAGTCCTCGCCCTGCAGTGCCGCGAGGACGACACCGCCCTGATCGACGCCGTGAGCGCGCTCGGTGACCTCGCGGCACACCGTGAGACAACGGCCGAGCGGATGTTCCTCCACGTTCTGCAAGGGCACTGCAACAGTCCCATCGCGGGTTACGCGCAGGTCGAGCGCAACGGCGACCTGTCGCTGCGGGCCAAGGTCTTCACGCCCGACGGCAAGACCGTCCTCAACGCCCACGAGTGGGCCGGCCCGCTCGACCCGGCGACCCTCGGCACATCCGTCGCTGTCACCCTGCTGCGTCAGGGCGCCCGGGAGCTGATCGACGGCATCGCGCACTGACCGCCCGTACGACTCCTGGGGCGGGGGCGGGGGCGATGGCAGCATGGAGCAATGACGACGAACCACGAGGAATCCCTGGAAATCCCCGCCCCGGACCCTGCGCCCTGGTCCTCCGGGGGCCCGCTCCACGGCGATCTCCTCGCGGCGAAGGAGCGGGTGTACGACCCGTGCGGATTCCGCTGCTCACGGCCGGTGGCGGAGGCGGAGAGCGCCGACTACGGGGCGTACGGATTCACGCTGGACGGTCTCTCCGTCAGGTTCCGCGCGGCCAGGACCACCCCGAAGAAGGCCGGTCAGTTCGTCACCCTGTGGAAGAGGTCCGGGGAGGGCCCGATCCGGCCCTTCGACGTTGAGGACGGCGTCGACCTGTTCGTCATCAGCACCCGCGACGACCGGCACTTCGGCCAGTTCGTCTTCCCGCGAGAGGTGCTCTGCGAGCGGGACATCGTGTCGAGGAACGGCGCGGGCGGGAAGCGAGGGTTCCGCGTCTACCCGCCGTGGGCGACGACGACGAACCGCCAGGCCCGCAGTACGCAGACCTGGCAGCTGCACCACTTTCTGCCGGTCGGCGAGGACGGTCCGGTCGACACCGGGCGCGCTCGGGCGCTGTATCGCCCCTGAGGCGCGCGCCGACCCGCCTCGGTCGCCCGTACGGGGTGCTCAACCCGTGTGCAGCATCAGGCCGATGCCGACCACCATCAGACCGGCGGCGGCCGTGGTGCAACCGGCGATCGCCGGACCTGTTACGAGGGCCGCCAGTCACCCATCCGGGGGCGTATCGAATGGGTGGTCGATGTGCACGAACCGGGTGTGCCTGAAGACGACGGGGATGGTTCAGGCAGCGTCAGTGCTCTCGCCGAGAGCCTTCGTGGAGGATTCGTATGCGCAGGTCTGTTGCTCTTTCAGCTTTCGTACTCACATTCGCCGCGAGTACGTCCCTGGCTCCGGCCCAGGCCCAGGCTGATACCCCGGCGCCGGATTCCCTCAGCGTGCTGTCCGACGTCATCGGTGATTTCCAGACCGCCGGCGACTACGTCCATTTCTCCAGTACGCCGCCACCGACCGCCTCCGCCCACGGATGGTGGTTGAACGGCTCCGGTCCCGGCACCAAGGCCAAGGTGACGGTGTCGCTCCAAGCGAAGGACGGGGGCGGCAACTGGAAGTCGGTGGAGACCAGTTCCAAGACCATCAAGCCGGGCGGCGGCAGCGCACGCCGGGCCAATGCACGTAAGACGTGCGAAGGAACGGCGAAGACGACCTGGCGTAGCGTCGTCGATGTCGACGTGATCGGCGTCAGGGATTCTCCGAGCAAGCTCTACACACCGTCCAAGACGTATCCGTGCGGCGCCGGACTGTGAGGGAGACGACGGTGAACGATGGCTGGTCCGAGGATCCGACCCTGATTCTCGGCATGCACGGAATCTTCGAGCAGCACCCGTGGCTCGGGAGGGTCAGTGCCGAGTACGACCTCGATGAGGACGTCTTCAGTCTCGCCGTGAAACGTGCCGCCGCCTATGGGTGGAGTTCCACGCGCTTCAGCGGCGGTTCGGAGCTGGGCGGCCAGCGCTGGGGGCACAACGACGCAGGCGGTGACTGGACCCAGGACGGGAACGTCCGACAGCTCGCCTGGCTCCAGGTCTCCGTTGCCGAGGACCTGCGCGAGCAGCGGCTTCCTGTCCTCCCGATGGCGACCGTGCTGAGTGACTCTCTTCGACGCACAGGGGTATTCCGCCTCACGGGCCTGCATGTGCTGGTACCTGTGCGGCTTGCCCCCGACAGTCGCTTCGACCTCGCCGCCGCCGCTGACTGGCTCGGTCTCGCCGATCCGGACGGCAGGGCCGAGATGGTGGTCACGGTCTCGGCCAGGGAATCGGGGGGCCTGAGCGGGCGCGTTTCCGAAATCCGCGATCTGGCACGGGAGCGCACCTTCGGGAGGATGACCGTCGAGGCGACACCGGCAGGACCGGTGGGGCAGGAGGGGCTCGCGCTGCCGTTGGCCGGAGAGCTCCAGACCGGCGCGATGCGACAGACCATGGCCTACCGCTGCCGCACCCGCGAATGGTCCCTGGAAGCGGCCGTCTGGACGACCGAGATCTTCATCGATGCCCTGCGAGCCGCCGGAGCGGGCCACCCGGCCCTCATCACCGTCTCCGCGTCGGCCACCTCGCCGTAGTCGACCCGAACCGAAGTGCTCAACTCGTGTGCAGCATCAGGCCGATGCCGACCACCATCAGACCGGCGGCGGCGATGCGCGGGGCGCCGAAGCGTTCCTTGAAGAACAGGGTGCCGATGGCCGCGCCGACGATGATCGAGGACTCCCGCAGGGCCGCGATCGGGGCGAGCGGGGCCTTGGTCTGGGCCCACAGGACCAGGCCGTACGCGATGACCGACAGGGCAGCGCCGAGCAGTCCCCGTGCCGCGTACGGCTTCAGCTGGGCGACGAGTCCGGTGCGGCGGCGCCAGAACGCGTACGCCGGGATGGCCAGGCCCTCCAGGATCATCAGCCACGCGATGTAGCCGAGCGGGGTGCCCGAGGCGCGTACCCCGACCCCGTCCACCGTGGTGTACCCGGCGATCGCCAGACCCGTCGCGAGAGCCGCCAGGATCGCCGGCCAGTGGGGGCGTTTCCCGGAGCCGCGGATGCCCCACAGGGCGAGCCCGACCAGGCCGGCCGAGGCGACCGCGACGCCCGCCGTGGCCCAGCCGTCGGGGCGTTCACCGACGAAGACGGCGGCCAGGACCGTCACCACGAGCGGGGCCGTGCCCCGGGCGATCGGATACATCTGGCCGAAGTCGCCCAGCGTGAACGACCGCATCAGCAGCAGCATGTACGCCACATGCAGGGCGGCCGAGACGAAGAGGTACGGCCATGCCTCCGCCGCCGGGAACGGGACGAACAGGGCGGCCACCGCCCCGATCAGCAGGCCGCCCCCGGAGATCAGCGTGAAGGAGACGAGCTGGTCCTTCATGGCGTGCGCGATGGCGTTCCACGAGGCGTGCGTGACCGCGGCTATGAGGACCGCCAGGGCGACCAGCGGGGTCACGCGGTCTGCTCGCGCACATCCACCACGGTGGCGCCCGCGTGGCCGATCAGGGTCTTGGGGTCGAGCGGGAACACCGTGTGCGGGGTGCCCGCCGCCGCCCACACCACCGCGTGGTTCAGCAGCCCGCGGTCCGCCAGCACCCGGGTCCTGGTCACATGGCCGAAGGGCGGTACGCCCCCGATCGCGTACCCCGTCGTCTCGCGGACCAGGTCGGCCCCGGCCCGCTTGACCTTCCCCGCGCCCAGTTCGCTCCGTACGAGCTCCACGTCGACCCGCGAGGACCCGTCCATCAGGACCAGTACCGGCACCCCGTCCGCCTCGAAGATCAGCGACTTGACGATCTCGCTGAGCTCGCAGCCCACCGCCGCGGCGGCCTCGGCGGCGGTGCGCGTGGCGTCCGGGAAGCGGCGTACCTCGACCTGGAGCCCCAGCTCGCGCAGGGCCTCGGCGAATCGGGGGTGGGCGTCGGACGAGAGGGCCGCGGAGGTGGTCACGGGGGAGGGTTCGGGGGTGCTCATGAGCTGCACGCTACTGAACCGGGCCGGGCGCACACCAGGCGGTTCCGGAGCCGCACCCTCCGGGCGCGGGCGGCCGATCATGCGGCATTCAGTGGCCTTTCGGCGGCTTTCGGTCAAACCGTGGCCGGTTGGGCGTCCGCGCCGGCTGCGGCGTGCGAGGGCTACGACGGAGTCGACTGCGGTGCCAAGCTGGCGTCGTGGACGTACCGGGACCAGAACCTGACCCCGATCAACTCGATCAAGCTCTCCGAGTAGCGGGCCGGTTCACCGCCCGGCGGTGAAAACGGGATGACGTGGGGGCGAGGGCTTTCTACCCTCGCCCCCATGAGCCTTGGCCCGGGTGAGACGCTGCTGAACGTCGTCGATGTCGAAGCGACCTGCTGGGACGGGCAGCCGCCGCCCGGTCAGGTGAGCGAGATCATCGAGATCGGGCTCACCGTGGTCGATCTCCGCGCGGGTGAACGCGTCGCCAAGCACCGGCTGCTGGTCCGGCCGGCCAAGTCGCGGGTCAGCCCGTTCTGTACGGAGCTGACCGGGCTGACGCAGGCCGAGGTGGACGCGGGCCCGTCCTTCGCCGAGGCATGCCGGCTGCTGGCCGCCGAGCACCGGACCGGCGAGCTCCCGTGGGCCAGTTGGGGCGACTACGACCGCAACCAGTTCACCCGCCAGTGCCGTCACACGGGCACCCGGTACCCCTTCGGCCACCGTCACACCAACGCGAAGGTCGCCTTCACCGCTTCGTACGGCCTGCGCAAACGCCCCGGCATGGCCCAGGCACTGCGGACCGCCGGACTCCCGTTGGAGGGCCGCCACCACCGGGGCGACGACGACGCGTGGAACATCGCCGCCCTGGTGCTCGATCTCGCGGGGCGGGGTGACTGGCCGGTTCCCCAGGGATGAGCCGAGATTCCGCGGGGGTGGGCCGGCCGGTTCCCGAGGGATGAGCCGGGCGATCGCGCAAGGGTGAGCCGGGCGGTTCCGCAGGGATGAGCCGGGCGGTTCCGCAGGGGTGCGCCGGGTCAGCCGTCCGCGCGCAGGACGTCCGCCACCACCGGGCCCGCCGCGTCGCCGCCGTGGCCGCCGGACTGGACGACCGCCGCTGCCGCGAGGTCGTTGCTGAAGCCGGTGAACCAGCTGTTGGACGTGCCCTGTCCGTCGACCTCCGCCGAGCCCGTCTTGGCGCCCTTGTCGCCGCCGACCGAGGCCATGGCGTCCCTGCCGGTGCCCCAGGCGGCCGTCGCCCGCATCATCTGGGTGACCTGCTGGGACACCTGCGCGGGCAGGGAGCGGGACGCGGTGGCGAGCTGACGGTTGTCCAGGGACTGCGGGACGATGACGGGCTGGCGGAAGGTGCCGTTGCGGGCGGTCGCCGTGATGGACGCCATGTTGAGGACGTTCATCTGGACGGTGCCCTGCCCGATGTACTGGGCCGCGGCCACGCCGCCGGTCTCCTCCGGGACGCTGCCGTCCGTGGTGACGACGCCGGTCTTCCAGTCCAGGCCGATCCCGAAGACGTCCCGGGCCTCCTTGGCGAGGGCCGCGTCGTCCTTCGTGTCGTCGATCAGCTTGATGAAGGCCGTGTTGCAGGACTTGGCGAAGCTCTGGGTGAACGTGCTGCCGTCCGGCAGGTCGAAGTAGTCGAGGTTGTGGAACGAATTCCCCTGGTACATCACGTCCTTGGGGCACTCCGTCGCGCCGTTGGCGGTGGCGAGGCCCTTCTCGATCAGCATCGCGGCCGTCATGATCTTCAGCGTCGAGCCGGGCGCCTGCTTTCCCTGGAGCGCCACGTTGAACTCGGTCACCGGGTTGTTTGCCACCGCGCGTATCGCACCCGTGGAGGGTTTGACGGCGACCACCGATGCCTGGCCGAACTTCTTGACCGCCCCTTCGGCCGCTGCCTGGGCGTCGGCGTCCAGGGTCGTCCGGAGCTTGCCGGGCCTGCCCTTGGCCAGGGTCAGCAGCGTCTTGTCCGGGGCCTTCTTGTCGGCGCTCTCGATCCAGGTCTCGATACCGGGCGTGCCGCCGACCTCGGAGCCGTACTTCGTGCGCAGGGTCTCCAGGATCGGCCCGAGCGACGGGTACTTCTCCTTGGTCAGCGTCCTGTCATTGCGGTCGACCGCCTCGATCTGCGGGGTGGAGGACTCGCCGGTCCTCAGCGTCGCGCCCTCCGTCAGCTGCGGGTGGACCACGGAGGGCGCCCAGTCGACCAGGGCCTTTCCGGTGGTCACACCGCGCACCACGGTCAGCTCCGAGGCGTACGACCAGGGCTTGGACTTCCCCTCGTACGAGACGGTCGCCTTCACCGTGAACGGCACCTTCGTGCCGACCGCCGGGCCCGGGGTGATCACGGCCTTGCCGACGTGGGCGTCCTCGGCGAATCCGGCGAGCAGCGGCGCGGCGGCCGACTCGTTGTTGGTGAGTGCGGAGGCGCTCGTCGCGTCCCCGGCCGCCCACGCGGTGAAGAAGTCCTTCGACGTCCCGGTGATCTCCGCCTCGCTGAGCGGTCCCGTCTTCACTTCCTGGGGCGCGGACTTGGTGTCCGTACCGCCCCCGCCCCCGTCGCCGCCCCCGACCATGCTGTACGCCCCGTAGCCGATACCGCCGGCCACCAGGACGAACACTCCGCCGACCACGGCGACCTTCGCTCCACTGCGCATCTGTGCAGTCCCCCTCCCCAGGAGTCCCCCTTGAACGTGTTCAAAGGGGAGCTGTCGAGAACCCTAAGGGGTGGTGACGGCTGGTGAGGGTGTCGTTACCGGACCGGAATGCTGATCGGTGAGCGTTACACCCAGGTGTCCAGCCACATCCGGTCGCGCCAGGAGTCCTCCGGGATCGAGGTCCCCGTGTACAGCGGCCAGAAGTAGATGAAGTTCCAGACGATCAGCAGGATCAGCACGCCTGCGGCGATCGCCCCCAGCGTCCGGCGTCTCTCGCCGTTCGGGTCGTCCCTCGTCAGGCCCAGTTCCGCTCTCGCCCCGGTCCCCGCCGCCGGGCCCAGCAGGGCGCCGATCATCATCGACACGGCCAGACACAGGAACGGTACGAACACGACCGCGTAGAACAGGAAGATCGTGCGCTCCTGGTAGAGGAACCAGGGCAGCCAGCCCGCCGCCACCCCGCAGGCGATCGCGCCCGCCCGCCAGTCGCGCCGGAAGAACCAGCGCCACAGCACGTACAGCAGCGCGAAGCACGCCGCCCACCAGAGCAGCGGGGTGCCGATGGCCAGCACCTCGGCGGCGCACTTGCCGGTCGAGGACTCCGTGCAGCCGCTCGTCTCCTCGTAGAAGTACGAGACGGGACGGCCCAGGATGATCCAGCTCCAGGGGTTGGACTGGTACGTGTGCCCGGAGGTCAGGCCGACATGGAAGTCGTACACCTGGTTCTCGTAGTGCCACAGACTGCGCAGCCAGTCCGGCAGCCAGGTCCAGCTGCCGCCCCGGCCCTCGGTCGCCGCCCAGTTGCGGTAGTACCCCTTGTCCGTGACGATCCAGCCGGTCCACGAGACCACGTACGTGCCGATCGCGACCGGCACCGTGGAGACGAACGCGGGCAGCAGATCCCGTCGCGCCACCGCCCGGTACGGACGCACAGCACCCGCCGTGCGCCGTGCGGCCACGTCCCACAGCACCGCCATCACGCCGAACGCGGCCAGGATGTAGAGGCCGTTCCACTTCGTGGCGAACGCCAGGCCCAGCATCACGCCCGCGCCGATCCGCCACGGCCGCCATCCCAGCCGCAGGTCCTCGGCGATCCGGAAGTCCGGGCGCAGCACGCCCTCCTCCTCGTCGACCGGAAGCGCGGCGGCCAGTTTCCGGCGGGCCCAGTCGCGGTCGATCACCAGGCACCCGAAGGCCGCCAGCACGAAGAACATCAGGATCAGGTCGAGGAGCGCGGCGCGGCTCATCACGAAGTGCAGGCCGTCCACCGCGAGGAGCAGGCCCGCCAGACAGCCCAGGAACGTCGAGCGGAACAGCCGCCGGCCGATCCGGCACAGCAGCAGGACGGACACCGTGCCCAGCAGCGCGACCATGAAGCGCCAGCCGAACGGTGTGAAGCCGAAGAGCTGCTCGCCGATCCCGATGATCCATTTGCCGACCGGCGGATGCACGACATAGCCGGGTTCGACGGGGATCTTCACCCCGGACGGATTCTGCAGGATCAGCTTGTCGACGTCCTTGGGCCAGGCCCCCTCGTACCCCTGGTTGATCAGCGCCCAGGCGTCCTTGGCGTAGTACGTCTCATCGAATATCACCGCGTCCGGCTTGCCCAGGTTCCAGAACCGCAGCAGCCCGGCGACCAGGGTCACCAGCAGCGGACCGCCCCAGGCGGACCAGCGCACGATCCGGTCCGCGAGCGGTGCGGGCACCCCGAGCACCGCCCACAGCCGGGGTCCCGGGCGGGTGTACGGCGGCATCAGCCGCTCGCGCAGCCCGGTCTCCGGCCGGGGCGTATGGCCGAAACGGCGCAGCCGCCGCTGCCAGGAATGCGGCTGTTCGCCGTGCTGATCCCCGGCGTCGTGGCCCTGCTGGGCTTCGGGTGCGGTACTCGTCACCGCGCCATCGTAGGGAACGCATCTGTGCGAGGTGTGCCGCCAGGGCTGGGAGGATGACTGTTGTGACTGGAACGACTGGAACGCTGGTACTCGCAGGGACCCCCATCGGCGACGTGGCGGACGCCCCGCCACGGCTCGCCGCCGAGCTGGAGAGGGCCGATGTCGTCGCCGCCGAGGACACCCGGCGGCTGCGCCGCCTCACCCAGGCGCTCGGCATCCACACCACGGGGCGTGTCGTCTCCTACTTCGAGGGCAATGAGTCGGCGCGCACGCCCGAACTGGTCGAGGCGCTGACCGGCGGGGCGCGGGTCCTGCTGGTCACGGACGCCGGGATGCCGTCCGTCTCCGACCCCGGCTACCGGCTCGTCGCCGCCGCCGTCGAGAAGGACATCCGGGTCACCGCCGTGCCGGGCCCGTCGGCGGTGCTGACGGCTCTGGCCCTGTCCGGGCTGCCCGTGGACCGGTTCTGCTTCGAGGGCTTCCTGCCCCGCAAGGCGGGCGAACGGCTCGGCAAGCTCCGTGACGTCGCCGACGAGCGCCGCACGATGGTCTTCTTCGAGGCCCCGCACCGGCTGGACGACACGCTGGCCGCGATGGCCGAGGTGTTCGGCGCGGACCGGCGGGCCGCCGTGTGCCGCGAGCTGACCAAGACGTACGAGGAAGTGAAGCGCGGCCCGCTGGGCGAACTCGCCGTCTGGGCGGCGGACGGGGTGCGCGGCGAGATCACCGTCGTGGTCGAGGGCGCCACGGACTCCGGCAACGAGGACCTGGACGCCGAGGAGCTCGTGCGCCGGGTGCAGGTGCGCGAGGAGGCGGGGGAGCGGCGCAAGGAGGCCATCGCGGCGGTCGCGGCGGCGGCCGGACTGCCCAAGCGGGAGGTGTTCGACGCGGTCGTCGCGGCCAAGAACGCCGCGCGGACCCCCAAGCCCTGACGGACCGATCAGGCTCGGGACGTCCTGGCCGGTTCGGTACGGGGAGGGCCCTGACCTGTTCGGTGCGGCGAGGCCCTGACCGGTCCGGCGAGGCCACCGGCCGGTCCGCGCCCGCGAGGTTCCGGCCGGTCCGCGCCCGCGAGGCCCCGACCGTTGCAGACCGCGCACACGTCAGAGGCGTTCCATCAGCAGGCCGTGGATGGTCGCGATGAACGGGTCGGTCCTGTGCACCCGCCGGGTGGTCACGGCGGCCACGGCGGTGCCGGTGTCCGGGCGGAAGCCGAGGAACGCCTGCTGCCCGAGTGTGGCTCCGGCGTGGAAGTACACCGGTCCGCGCGGTGACGGATGGCGGAACCAGGTCAGCGTGTGCGTGTGGGCGTGCCGCAGACCGCGCCGCAGCAGCGGACGCCGTACCTCCGCGAAGGCGGCGGCCAGCGGACGCGTGGGCGCGACCGCACCCGGAAGGTGCGCCTCCAGGAACGTGAGCAGGTCCAGCGGTGTCGCCCGCACCGCTCCGGCGGCGGTGAACCCGCCGGTGTCCAGCGCGGGCACCGGACCGCCGTCGCGCCGGTGCCCCACGGCGTCGCTGCCCGGCGGCCCCGGGCGTGGCCGCGTGC
This sequence comes from Streptomyces sp. TSRI0281, assembly GCF_001905125.1. GTDB lineage: Bacteria > Actinomycetota > Actinomycetes > Streptomycetales > Streptomycetaceae > Streptomyces. The sequence continues at coordinate 263,543 of NZ_LWLE01000034.1, forward strand.
CGTCCAGCCCGAGCGGGCCCAGCACCTCCTGCTGGAGCAGCGCCTCCCAGGGCGTGCCGGTGGCGGCGGCCAGGGTGTGCCCGAGTACGGAGACCGCGAAGTTCGAGTAGTGCCAGCGGGTGCCCGGCCGGTGGCGGGGGCGGGCGCGGAGGAAGGCCCGGACGACCCGGTCGGCCGGGTAGCCGCTGTACGGGGCGGTGGACCACCGGGGCAGGGCCTGCGGGTAGAAGTCGGCCGGTGCCCCGGGGAGGCCCGAGGTGTGGGTGATCAGATGGCGCAGGGTGATGGCGCGCACGGCGGGATGCACCGGGTGGCCCGGTGCCAGCAGTCCGGCCGCCGAGTCCTCGTACCGCACCCGGCCCGCCGCGACGAGTGCGGCGAGCAGCAGCCCGGTGAAGGGCTTGGACGCGGAACCGAGCTCGTAGTGGAGCCGGTCGCGGGGTACGTCGCCGGGCGGCACGGCGCCGTGCCGGAGGGTGCGGTGGCCCCGGTGGCTGAGCGCGATCACGAGGCCGGGCGAGTCGATGGTCCGGGCGGCGTCCGCCAGCAGCCGGGTCCTCTCGTCGCCGTCCCGGGACGGACGCTCGGTGGGGACCCGGCGGACGTCCTGCCGCGCCGTCACGCGGGGGCCGGGGCGGCGAGGTCGGACAGGGCGCGGGACAGGGCCAGCGCCGAGGCGAACGCGGCCACCAGCGTCGGGTGGTAGACGAGGTCGAAGACCGACTCCTCGTCCCCTTCCGGCATGGCGCCGATCGCCGGCATCGCCCCGTCCGGCTGCTGTGCCCCGGCGAACGCCTGCCAGGCGGCCGGGTCCAGGGTCGGCCGCGGCAGGCAGGCGTCGACGACGAGCAGTTCGCCCAGCAGGTCCCAGCGGCCCAGGTCGAGCCAGTCGTCCAGCCACACCGGCAGCCAGAGGGCGAGGTAGTCCGCCACCTCGGCGGGCAGCCCGGCAGGGTTCGCGCCCCAGTCGGTCAGATGGAAGACCGTGTGGGTGATGTCGTAGCCGATGTTGCCCTCGACGGTCCAGGGTTCGGGCCGCCGGGACAGCCAGGTGCGCCGGTACGCCTCGTCGACCGGCATGCTCGGCTCCACTCCGAAGCGGCGCTCCACGGCGCTGAGCCCGAGCCGGCGCACCGGGACGACCTCCAGCGCGCCCCAGCTCGTCAGCCGGTGGTTCAGCCGGACGGCGGCCTCCAGGGACGGCTCCCGGAACCCCAGCTCCCGGAACGGTACGTAGACCTCCATCGGAATGGGGCAGAGCGGTTCGCGCCGCTGGCCGTCGACCAGCCGGGCTCCCGAGCCGAGCAGTTCGTGCCAGGCGTGGTCGAGGAGTTTGCGCGCCAGGGCGGCCTGCCGGGAACCGGCGACCCCTTCCCGGAAGATGACCTTGCTGATCATGGCCAGCTCGCCGAGCGGCTTGAACCGGTCCAGGACACCCACCTCGGGTGGCGGGTCGTCGTCCAGCCGGAAGCCTGCCCGGTGGTCGTACAGCCACCCCAGGGCCCGCGCGCCCACGTCATGGATCTGCTGGATGCCGCTCATGCGGCAGCTCCCTTCGTGCGGCTGGTGCGGCTGGTGCGGCTCGTGTGGCTGGTGTGCCGGGGGTGCCTGGCGCGGCTCATGCGGCGGCCCCGGCTTCCGCCGTCGCGGCGTCCGGCCGGTGCGCGGTGAGCCGCTTCAGGCACAGCGCGGCGGCGAACGCGGTCACCAGGGTGGAGTGGTAGCAGGCGAGGAAGGGGTACGGGTCCGGACCGGGGCCCGCACCGCCCGGCGGGGCATCCTCCGGAGAGACCGGCGGACCCGTCTCCGGTACGGCGCCGCCCGGCGCCTGTGCGGCGGCGAGTGCGGGCCAGGCCGCGTCCAGCAGCGCCGAGGGCGGCGGGCCCGGCAGGGCGGCGGCGACCGCGAGCAGCTCGCCGGTCAGGTCCCACTGCATGCTCTCCAGGCAGCCGTCGACCCAGGGGGGCAGCCAGGCCCGCAGATAGGCGTCGATGTCGGCGGGCATCCGCTCGGGGACACAGCACCAGTCCGTGATGTGGAAGACGGTGTGGGTCAGCGCGTAGCCGGAGGGCCCCTCGAACATCCATGGCTCGGACAGCCCGCCCAGCCAGGTGCGCGCGAGGACCGGACCCGGGTCGGTGTGCGGGGCGGCGCCGACCCGCCGCTCCGAGTTGATCAGCCCGAGCTCCCGGTTGGCGTGCTGCTCGGTGTGGGCCCAGCCCCGGGTCGAGGAGAGCGTCCCGGCCAGGCGCTCGAAACCCTCGTGGCGCAGCCCGTATCCGGCGAAGGCGGCGTAGATCTCGTACGGGTACGCGGCGAAGGGTTCGCCGCGCAGCAGCTCCAGCAGCAGGTCGCCGTCGTGCACCTGCTCCCACGCGAAGGCGATGAGTTCCCCGGACGTCCCGTGTTCCGGGGTGTCCGGGGCGGTGCTGCGGCGGATCGTGGTGCAGAGCTGGGCCAGCTCGCCCAGGGGTTTGAGCGTGTCGTTGACCTTGGTGTGCGGCTCCAGTACGTCCTGGGGGAGTACGAAGCCCGAGCGGTGGGCATCGGCCCAGCCGAGCGCCCGCCGCAGTACGCGGGGCAGCACGGACAGCGCCGCGCCCGTCGTACCGCCGGGCTGTGCGCCGAGGTCGGCGGGCGCCGATGCCGTCACCGCGCCCGCCCCTCGGCCATGAGCCGGGCCGCCCGCACATGCAGGGTGACCCGGGGGTCCGGGCCGCCCATGAGCTCCACGAAGTCGAGCCCGCGCTCCAGGCCCAGGCTGTCGGGCCGGCCGTCCAGCGCGGCCAGCCAGCGGCCGGCTCCCGCCGCCTGGAGCCAGTTGCGCCGCCGCACCGCGCGCACGAACCCCCGGGACAGGTCGACGACCCGGTGGGCGGCGGCCCGGTGCACGGCCGACGAAGCGGCCGGGACGGCGAGCGGGGCCAGTACCGAGAGCTGATGGGTGAAGGCCTGCCAGGGGGCCGCTTCGAGCCAGGCCGCATCGGGTTCGCCGGTGCCGTGCCCGGCGAACGGTGGCTGTCCGGTGGTGGTGGCGGTGGTGGCCGGTGCCGTCCGGTGCAGGGCGGACATCATGCCCCAGTGGCTCCAGGCCGTGGCGTCCGAGGAGTCGGGCCGGGGCGGGAATTCCCGCACGGCACGGTGGAGTACGGCGATGTCTCCGGGATGCGGATTGCGCCCGTACAGAACACTGGGCAGCAGCAGATCGGCTCCGATGACGCGTACCGCGGCAATTCCTGTCCGGTTTCCCTCGTCGATTCCGGCGGCGCCGCAAACCATGGCGAGGTGGTCCCCGCTCCGAAGAGCGAGGACCACCTCTGTTGCCAGGTCATGCACGGCACCCGCAAGGGGGGACGAGGCATGTGACTGGTCCATGTGCTACCGACTAGCCCTTCTTCGGGCGGGGGGTCGGAGGCGCGAGCAGCAGGAGCGAGCCGCCTCCGAGGAGGGCGAGATACGCGCACTCGCGCGAGTCCCGGTAGAAGCCTTCGGCCTCGCCCGGGTTGAGCGCCGCGTCGAGGTCGATCTCGATGTCGGTGGCAGTGGATTCGGTGGTGAACATGGGTTGTTCCCCGTCCTGTGGGAAGTGGGGTGCTGCGTACGGTCCGAGTGAAATACGCGAAATGTAAAGCCGCAAATCGGATAGGCCGACCGAGAACTTTACTCATTCAATTGAATGTGAATTCTTATGGCTCGTGTAAGTCAATGGCCTGGGGAAATGCATATTCTGCTCACTCGGCCGGGGGGTAGTGCGCAGGGCGCATTCAGTCCGGTGCAGGCGGCGCGCGAGGGCGCTCGGTGCGCGGCCGGTCACGGGCGACCCTGTCCGGCGCCATGCGGGGGCAAAGGGCGGCCCAAGGAGGCCAAGAACGCATCAATGCTGGCCCTGAGCTGGTGCGTCCGCCCATACGGAGGTGTCCACTGGAGAGTGACGGGCAATCCCCGGAGTGCTTGTCCGGCGGACAAGAGGAGCAGGTATGAGCGAGATCGCAGCAACCACCGTGCATGAGGCGTACGCCTTCGCCTGCATGCGGTGCGGATTCGGCTGGGAACAGGCCTACGAGATAGAGCACCACGTCGACGGCTCCGGCCATGCCTTCGTGGTCTACAAGGCGGACGGGGAGCGGGTGCCCTCACCGCTGTCCACTCCCACCTGCACGAACTGCGGCGGCCATGTGGTCCGGATCATGCGGTCCGGCCGGGTCTCCAGCGTGCAGCAGCTGCTCCAGCGCCAGCAGATCCCGAAGACCCCGAAGACCCCGAAGACCTCCAGGTCCGCGGCGTCCGCCGAGGGGGACGAGGTGGCCGCGGTCGCCGCGGCTCCGGCGGCATCGCACCACTGGCATCTGTCCGACCTGCTGCATCCCTTCCACCGCCGGTAGACGCACCGGGCCCACCGCCGGTAGACGTACCGGTCCACCGCCGGCAGACGTACCGGCCGGTCACCGCGACTCCTGCGGGCGTGCGGGTTCCGCGCGGTCGGCCCGCTGGCCACCCCGTGGCCGGCGGGCCGGTCCACGTGCCGGGCGGGCCGGTCCACGGTCGTCGGCGGTCCGGCCCCACGTCGCCGGTGAGCGCGCCGCGCACGTCCTCGTACGATCGTGGGCATGAGCCGTACGGAAGCCCCGCCGCTGCCCGAACCCCTGCGGGTTCCGGTCGCCGATTCGCACACCCACCTGGACATGCAGGACGGAACCGTCGAGGAGGGCCTGGCCAGGGCCGCGGCGGTCAACGTCACCACCGTCGTCCAGGTGGGCTGCGACGTCGCGGGATCGCGCTGGGCCGCCGAGACCGCGGCGGCCCACCCGGCCGTGCACGCCTCGGTCGCCCTGCACCCGAACGAGGCGCCGCGCATCGTGCACGGCGACCCCGACGGCGGGTCGCGGCAGGGGGTCAGGGCGCCGGGCGGGAAGGCGGCGCTCGACGAGGCGCTCGCGGAGATCGACGCGCTGGCCGCACTCGACCACGTACGCGGCGTCGGCGAGACCGGCCTCGACCACTTCCGTACGGGCCCCGAGGGCATGGCCGCCCAGGAGGAGTCCTTCCGGGCCCACATCGAGATCGCCAAACGGCACGGCAAGGCCCTCGTCATCCACGACCGCGACGCACACGCGGATGTGCTGCGCGTCCTCGCCGACGCGGGAGCCCCCGAGCGGACCGTGTTCCACTGCTACTCCGGCGACGCCGACATGGCCCGGATCTGCGCGGACGCCGGGTACTTCATGTCCTTCGCGGGCAACGTCACCTTCAAGAACGCCCAGCCGCTGCGCGACGCGCTGGCCGTCGCCCCGACCGAACTGGTCCTGGTCGAGACCGACGCCCCCTTCCTCACGCCCGCCCCGTACCGGGGGCGCCCCAACGCGCCGTATCTCATCCCGGTCACCCTGCGGGCCATGGCGGCCGTGAAGGGCCTCGACGAGGACACGCTCGCCGCGGCGGTCTACGACAACACCGCGCGGGCCTTCGACTACTGAGGCCCACCGGTGCGCGCTCCTCCCCGGGGGCGCGCACCGAAGGGCCGAAGGGGCGTACCCCCCGCGCCTCCCGCTCCGACAGCGGGGGGCGAGCCCGAGGCCGCGCCGCGGCCGTAGGCTTACCGGGTGAGCAGCACAGAGCCCGACGCCCTCCTGGGCCCCGCAGACATCCGCGACCTGGCCGCCAAGCTGGGCGTACGCCCCACCAAGCAGCGCGGTCAGAACTTCGTCATCGACGCCAACACGGTCCGCAGGATCGTGCGTACCGCGGAGGTCCGCCCGGACGACGTGGTCGTCGAGGTCGGCCCGGGGCTCGGCTCGCTGACCCTGGCCCTGCTGGAGGCGGCCGACCGGGTCGTCGCCGTGGAGATCGACGACACCCTCGCCGCCGCCCTGCCGGCCACGGTCGCTGCCCGGATGCCGGAGCGCGCCGACCGGTTCGCCCTGGTCCACTCCGACGCGATGCTCGTGACCGAGCTGCCCGGCCCGCAGCCGACCGCCCTGGTGGCGAACTTGCCGTACAACGTGGCGGTACCGGTCCTGCTCACCATGCTGGAACGCTTCCCGAGCATCGAGCGGACCCTGGTCATGGTCCAGGCCGAGGTGGCCGACCGGCTGGCCGCGCGGCCCGGCAACAAGGTCTACGGCGTGCCGTCGGTGAAGGCCAACTGGTACGCGGACGTCAAGCGCGCCGGGTCCATCGGCCGGACGGTCTTCTGGCCCGCGCCGAACGTCGACTCGGGGCTCGTCTCCCTGGTCCGGCGCACCGAACCCCTCCGCACCACGGCGAGCCGGAAAGAGGTCTTCGCCGTCGTCGACGCGGCCTTCGCCCAGCGCCGCAAGACGCTGCGCGCCGCGCTGTCCGGATGGGCCGGGTCCGCGCCCGCCGCCGAGGCCGCGCTGGTCGCCGCGGGGATCTCCCCGCAGGCCCGCGGCGAGGCGCTGACGGTCGAGGAATTCGCCGCCATCGCCGAGAACAAGCCCGCCGTGACCGCCGACGTTCCCGGGAGCAGCGAGTGAGCGGGACGGCCCGTCCGACGGCCGGGAGCGTCACCGTCCGCGTCCCCGCCAAGGTCAACGCGCAGCTCGCCGTCGGCGCCGCGCGCCCCGACGGTTTCCACGACCTGGCCAACGTCTTCCTCGCCGTCGGCCTGTACGACGAGGTCACCGCCACCCCGGCCGACGAGCTGACGATCACCTGCTCCGGCCCGGACGCCGCCCAGGTTCCGCTGGACACCGGCAACCTCGCCGCCCGCGCCGCGCTCGCGCTGGCCGCACGCCACGGCATCGCCCCCGGCGTGCACCTCCACATCACCAAGGACATCCCGGTCGCGGGCGGCATGGCGGGGGGCAGCGCCGACGGGGCCGCCGCCCTGCTGGCCTGCGACGCTCTGTGGGGCACCGGCGCCACCCGCGAGGAACTGCTCGCCATCTGCGCCGAGCTGGGCAGCGACGTCCCCTTCAGCCTGGTCGGCGGGGCGGCGCTCGGCGTCGGACGCGGTGAACAGCTCACCCCCGTCGAGGTCGGCGGCACCTTCCACTGGGTCTTCGCGGTCGCCGACGGGGGGCTCTCCACCCCGGCGGTGTACGGCGAGTTCGACCGGCTCACCGCCGGTACGGACGTCCCCGCGCCCACCGCGTCCGAAGCGCTCCTGGACGCCCTTCGCTCCGGCGACTCCGGCGCACTCGCGGCGACCCTGAGCAACGGCCTCCAGCCCGCCGCGCTCTCCCTGCGGCCCTCGCTGGCCGACACCCTCGCCGCGGGCACCGGGGCGGGCGCCCTGGCCGCGCTGGTCTCCGGCTCCGGGCCGACCACCGCGTTCCTGGTGGCGGACGAGGCATCCGCCCGCAAGGTGGCCGACGCCCTGCTCGGCTCCGGGACCTGCCGGAACGCGCGGATCGCGGTGTCGCCCGCCCCCGGTGCGACCGTCGTCTGACGACGCCGGGTACTCAGACGGGAATTGAGTACGGTCGCGCTCCCGCCCCCGGGCGATCGGCGCGACCGTATCCGCATGGGATCAAGTGTTCGTACGGGATCGAGTGTTCGTGAACTGGCCGGGGCGACGCCCGCCACCCGGGACCGCTACATCGACCTGCTGCGCGTCGCCTCGCTCGGCACCGTCGTCCTCGGCCACTGGCTGATGGCCGCCGTCACATCCGACGGCGTCGGCAACCTGCTCGCGGTCGTCCCCGGCCTCCAGCTGCTGACCTGGGTGCTCCAGATCATGCCGGTGTTCTTCTTCGTCGGCGGCTTCTCGCACGCCCTGTCCTACCGCTCCCTGCTCCGCAAGCGCCCCGAGGGCTCCACGGACTCCGTCTACTCCGCCTTCCTGCGGGCCAGGCTCCAGCGGCTGCTGCGGCCCACCGTGGTCTTCATCCTGGTCTGGGGAACGGCCGCGCTGATCGTCCAGCTGCTGGGCGGGGGCGGCGGGCTCACCGGGGTCACGCTGCGGCTGGTGACCCAGCCGCTCTGGTTCATCGGGATCTACCTCGCCATGGTGGCGTTCACCCCGCCGCTGCTGAAGCTGCACGAGCGCTACGGCTGGGGCGCCTTCGCCGCGCTCGCCGGTGCCGCGGTCGCCGTCGACGTCCTGCGGTTCGCCGCCTCGGTCCCGTACGTCTCGTTCCTGAACTTCGCCTTCGTCTGGCTCGCGGTCCACCAGCTCGGATTCCTGCGTGCCGACGGCCGCATCCGCCGCCCCGCCCTGCTCGCCGGGGCCGGACTGGTCTCCGCCGCCGCGCTCGTGGCCCTGGGCCCGTATCCGCTGTCCATGGTCGGGATGCCCGGCGAGAAGGTCAGCAACATGGCCCCGCCGACCCTCGCCCTGCTCTGCCACGGCCTCTGGCTCGTCGGCGCGGTCGAGCTGCTGCGCGGGCCCGGCGCCCGCCTCGTCGCCCGGCCCCGGGTCTGGCGCACCGTCGTCGCCGCCAACGGGATGGCGATGACCGCGTTCCTCTGGCACCTCACCGCGATGCTCGGGGTGTACGGGGCGATGCTCGCCCTCGACGTCCCGCTGCCCGAACCGGCCACCGGCGCCTGGTGGGCCCAGGTCCCGTTCCGGCTCGCGGCGGCCGCCGCCGTCACCGCGGGACTGGTCGCCGTCTTCCGCACCTTCGAACGACCCGTCTCCGCCGTGCCGGGCAAGGGCTCCGGCCCCGTCTCGGCGCTCGGGGCGACGCTCTGCCTGCTCGGTGTGCTCGGCCTGTCCATGGTGGGCTTCGGCGGGCTCCTGGAGGGACACACCGCGCTGCTCATCGCGGTACGGGTCAGTGCCCCGGCCGCCGTCGCGATGGCGCTCGGCGGCTGGCTCCTGGTGGAACGCGCGGGGCGCTGAACGCGCTGCCGGTCCCGGACGGAGCCGGGGCCGGGGCGTCGGTGCCCCGCCGCGCCGTACTCTGGGGGAGTCGAACAGTCCCCCTGGGCAGGAGTGAAATGGCCGTCAATCTGGTCAATGTCGAGCAGGTCAGCAAGGTGTACGGCACCCGTGCCCTGCTCGACGGCGTATCCCTCGGGGTGTCCGAGGGCGACCGGATCGGTGTCGTCGGCCGCAACGGCGACGGCAAGACGACCCTCATCCGGATGCTCGCCAAGCTGGAGGAGGCGGACACCGGCAGGGTCACGCACAACGGCGGGCTGCGCCTCGGGGTCCTCACCCAGCACGACTCCCTCGACCCGTCGGCCACCATCCGCCACGAGGTCATCGGCGATCTCGCCGACCACGAGTGGGCGGGCAGCGCCAAGATCCGTGATGTGCTCACCGGGCTGTTCGGCGGGCTCGCCCTGCCCGGCTTCGAGCACGGCCTGGACACCGTCATCGCCCCGCTCTCCGGTGGTGAGCGCCGCCGTATCGCGCTGGCCAAGCTGCTCATCGGCGAACCGGACCTGATCGTCCTGGACGAGCCCACCAACCACCTCGACGTCGAGGGCATCTCCTGGCTGGCCGGACATCTGCGGGCCCGCCGCTCGGCGCTCGTCTGCGTCACGCACGACCGGTGGTTCCTCGACCAGGTCTGCACCAGCATGTGGGACGTCCAGCGCGGCACGGTCCACGAGTACGAGGGCGGCTACAGCGACTACGTCTTCGCCCGCGCCGAACGGGAGCGGATCGCCGCGACCGAGGAGTCCAAGCGCCAGAACCTGATGCGCAAGGAGCTGGCCTGGCTGCGCCGCGGCGCCCCCGCCCGTACGTCGAAGCCGCGCTACCGCATCGAGGCCGCCAACGAGCTGATCGCCGATGTGCCGCCGCCGCGCGACACCAGCGAGCTGATGAAGTTCGCCAACGCCCGCCTCGGCAAGACCGTCTTCGACCTGGAGGACGTGACCATCCAGGCCGGGCCCAAGACGCTGCTCACCCACCTCACCTGGCAGCTCGGTCCGGGCGACCGGATCGGCCTGGTGGGGGTCAACGGCGCGGGCAAGACCTCGCTGCTGCGGGCGCTGGAGGAGGCATGCCGTACGCAGGGCGAGGAGCAGCCGGCCGCCGGAAAGGTCATCGTCGGCAAGACCGTCCGACTGGCCTACCTCTCCCAGGAGGTCAGCGAGCTGCCCCCGAACCTGCGGGTGCTGGAAGCCGTCCAGCAGGTGCGCGACCGGGTCGACCTGGGCAAGGGCCGCGAGATGACCGCGGGCCAGCTCTGCGAGCAGTTCGGCTTCTCGAAGGAGAAGCAGTGGACCCCGGTCGGCGACCTGTCCGGCGGTGAGCGGCGCAGGCTGCAGATCCTGCGGCTGCTGATGGCCGAGCCCAACGTCCTCTTCCTCGACGAGCCGACCAACGACCTCGACATCGAGACCCTGACCCAGCTGGAGGACCTCCTCGACGGCTGGCCCGGGTCGATGATCGTGATCTCCCACGACCGGTTCTTCATCGAGCGGACCACGGACCGGGTGATGGCGCTGCTCGGCGACCGCGCACTGCGGATGCTGCCGCGCGGGATCGACGAGTACCTGGAGCGCAGGCAGCGGATGGAGGAGACGGCCACGCCGTCCGCCGCCCCGGCAGCGCCCGGCCGGACGTCCGCGCCGGTCCCCGCCGTGTCGCCGCAGGAGGCTCGGGCGGCGAAGAAGGAACTCCAGAAGGTCGAACGGCAGCTCGACAAGATGTCGACGCGGGAAACCACCCTGCACGCGCAGATCGCCGACAACGCCACCGACTTCGAGAAGGTCGCCAAGCTCGACGCCGAGCTGCGCGAGCTGGTCACCGAGCGCGATGTGCTGGAGATGCGCTGGCTGGAGCTGGCCGAGGACGCCTGACGTCCACGGTGTGACGGGGTGGTGAAGGCGGGGCGGGCGGTACGGATGGTGCGGGCGGGGCGGGTGGTAGAAAGAAGCCCCGCCCGGGGTTGAGGTGAACCCTGCGGAACGGGGCCGCACGAGGGGGACGTACCGATGACTCAGCCGCCCGGCCGGCAACCGCCGCAGGGAGGCTTCGGGGCACCGTTCGATCCGCCGCCCGGTCTGTACGGGCAGCCTCCGCAGCAGCAACAGCCGTACGGGCAGCCTTCGCCACAGCCGTACGGGCAGCCGCAACAGCCCCCTCAGTCGCAGCCGTACGGGCAGCCGCCGCAGCATCAGCAGCCCTCGCCCTACGGGCAGCCCCCGCAGCCCCCGCAAGTCGGCGCCTCCGGGCCCGGCGGGCGTTCCCGGCGCGGGACCGTGGGCATCGTCTCCGCCGCGCTCGCCGGAGTCCTGATCGTCGGCGCGGGCGTCTGGTTCGCCGTGGGCAACGGCGACAGTGGTGGCCACGACGCCAAGAAGCCCGTCGCCGAGAAGAGCGACGAACCCGGTGCACAGGGCGGTCCGTCCGGCGCCGGGGCGAGTCCGGCCCCCGGGCCCGACCAGCTCAACGCGGGGCGCGAGGACGGGGAGAGCAAGGTTCTCTGGACCCAGCAGAACGGGGTCGACCTGCCGCGCAACGGCGCCGACGCCCAAGGCCCGTGGCTCGTCGGCGACACCGTGGTGAAGGCCATGTACCGCACGGTGTCCGCCTATTCGGTCATCGACGGCAAGCGGAAGTGGAGCCTGAGCCTCGCATCCAACGTCTGTGCCGCCCCGACCCGGGCGGCCACCGACGGCAGGATCGTCATCGGTGTCAACGACGGCACCGCCGACGACGCGTACTGCGACCACCTCCAGATGATCGACCTCACCACCGGCAAGGCCGGCTGGCGCAAGGGCTATGACCGGCCCGGCGCCTGGGACGGGCTCTCCGACGTCACCATGGCGATCAACGGTGACGTCGTGACCGTGGGACGGACCAGCCGCACGGATGCCTACCGGATCAGTGACGGCAAGGTGCTGTGGGGCAAACTGCCCGGCAACTGCCAGCCGTTCGGCTTCGTCAGCGGCGACCTGCCGCTCGCCGCCACCAGCTGCCAGACCGAGGCCGACGACCACAAGGAGCAGCAGGTACAGCGGATCGATCCGGCCACCGGCAAGGTCCGGTGGACGTACAAGGTCAAGAAGGGCTGGCAGGTCGACCAGTTCTACTCGGTCAGCCCGCCGGTGGTCTCCCTGAAGAAGGGGGAGGACCAGTGGGCCGTCGCCGTGCTCAACGCCGATGGCACCTACCGCTCCCAGCTCGTCGGCGGCAGCGACGACTACGGGCCGAGCTGTGCCAAGGAACGGCGTACCCAGGGCAAGAACCTCGACAACTGCCTGGGCGTCGCGACCGACGCCGCCACCGACACGTTCTACCTGGCGACGAAGCCCAAGCCCGGTGCGAGGGACCTCACCAACGCCGTCGTGGCCTTCGACCTGAACACCGGCGCCTCGAAGTGGAAGGCCGCCGCGCCCGCCGGGCAGACCCTGATGCCGTTGCGCGTCGAGGGCGGCAAGGTGCTGATGTATCTGAGTGCGGCCAAGGGCAAGGGCGGTGGCATCATGTCGCTCCCGCCGACGGGGGGAGCACCGCAACCGGTCCTGCGGCACCCGGCGTCCGCCGCCGCCGTGGAGCGCGGCTTCTTCAGCCCGATGGTCGCGTACGCGGACGGGCGGACGCTGCTCATGCATCCCACCGTCAGCGGAGTCACCGACGAGGAGGAGAAGGCCATGCTGACCATGGTCGCCTTCGGTGACTGAGGATCAGGTCCGGCCGGGGCATAACGAGGGCATCACAAGGCGGTTCTCCCTTGGGAACAGGGGATGGGCCGACCCGGTGTCCGCTGTGTTGGGGGTGGTACAAAGAAGCCCCGCTCGACTGTCGTAACACTGCGGGAGCCATGCCCGATTCGCTCCTTTCCGAGGGGATTTCAGCCCAGCGGAATCGCGGGGGAGACCGGAACGGGCACCGGACCGCACGAAGGGGGACGTGCTGATGACCCAGCCGCCCAGCCAGCAACCGCCGCAGGGAGGCTTCGGGGCTCCGCAGGGGCCTCCGCAGGGAGCTCCTCAGCCGCCGCACCAGGCCCAGCCGCCCCAGCCGCCGCAGGCGCCGCCGCCCGCGCAGCCCCCGGCCGGCCCCCCGCAGACGCCGCCCCCCGGACAGCCCGGCTACGGCTATCCGCAGGCGCCGGGCCAGGACCCCGGAGGCTACGGCTATCCCCAGGCCCCCGGACAGGCGCCCGCGCAGGCCCCGGGACCGTACGCCCAGCAGCCCGGACCGTACGGTCAGCAGGCCGCGGGCCCGTACGCCCAGCAGCCGGGCCCGTACGGTCAGCAGGCCGCGGGTCCGTACGGCCAGCAGGCCCCGGCCGGTTACGGCTATCCGCAGCAGCAGTACCCCGGCGCTCCCGTGCCCGGCGGCCCGGCCGGATCCGGCGGCGGCGGCGGTGGCGGCCTCCTCAAGGGCAAGCCCGCCGTCCTCGGTGCCGCGGCGCTCGCCGTCGTCCTGGTCGTCGGCGCCGGTGTCTGGTTCGCCGTGGGCGGGGGCGACGACGACAAGAAGCCCGTCGCCAACGGGAGCACCGGCCCCAAGGCGCCCAGCGGTTCGCCCACGGTCGACGAGGGCGACGGCAACGGTGACGGCCGCGCGGTGGACGACGACCTCAACGCCGGGCGCAAGCCGGGCGAGGCGAAGGTGCTCTGGCTCCAGACGAACGATGTCGACCTGCCGCGCAACGGCGCCGACGTGTACGGGCCCTGGACCGTCGGGGACACCGTCGTCAAGGCCATGTACCGCGGCATCGCCGCCTACTCCGTGGCCGACGGCAAGCAGAAGTGGGCCCTCCCGCTTCCCGCCGATGTGTGCGCGACGCCCAATCAGCCGACCGCCGACGGCAAGATCGTCCTCGGCGTGAAGAACGGCACCTCGGACAAGGCCGACTGCTCCGACCTCCAGATGATCGACCTCAACACCGGTAAGGCCGGCTGGAAGAAGTCGATCACGAAGAACGGCACCTGGGACCTGATGTCCGACATCGGTCTCGCGATCAGCGGCGACACCGTCACCGTCGGGCGCACCAGCAACTCCAACGCGTTCCGCGTCAGCGACGGCAAGGAACTGTTCGGCAAGCCGTCGGGCAACTGCCAGCCCTTCGCGTTCGCGGGCGGCCCGAAGCTGATCGCCGCGACCAGCTGCCGCACCGACGACCTGGACAACCCGCAGCACCAGATCCAGGAGCTCGACCCCACCACCGGCAAGGCCAAGTGGACCTACCAGCCGCCGCGTGGCTGGGAGGTGAAGAAGGTCTACTCGGTGAGCCCGCTGATCGTCTCGCTCACCCAGAAGAAGAAGAAGCAGTGGTCCATCATCGCGCTCAAGGAGAACGGCACGCTCCGTTCCCAGCTGGTCAGCGACAAGGGTGACAAGCTCTCCACCAACTGCGGCCACGACTTCAGCATCTTCGGCGAGAAGCTCGAAGGGTGCAGCGGTGTCGCCGCCGACGCCAACACCTTCTACATCGCGACCGAGCCCGACTCCAGCGGCACCGGCCGGACCAACAAGGTCATCGCCTTCGACCTGAACACCGGCAAGACCAAGTGGAAGGCCGACGCCCCGGCCGAGCGGGTGCTGCAGCCGCTGCGTATGGAGGGCGGCAACGTGCTGCTCTACATGGAGGCGAAGTACGACAAGGGCGGGGCGATCGCGACGCTCCCGCCGGCCGGGGGCACCCCCAGTGTCGTGCTCCAGCACCCGGACGGGACGACCCGCCTCGAAAGCAGCTTCTTCACCTCCAAGATCGCCTACGCGGGCGGCCGTTCCTTCGTCATGAGCGGGCGCATCAGCGCGAGCAACGACGAGAAGGAGAAGGAGCAGAAGACGATGATGGTGTTCGGCAAGTGACGGTTCACGACGGCACCCCACGGAATACGGCCGAAAGCCACCGGCCCCGACCCCACACACCCCCTTCTCCCGAGGTACGTACGCCATGACGCAGCCGCCCCAGCCGCCGAACGAGCCGTCCTCCGGCGGATTCGGCGCCCCCCAGGACCCGCCGCCCGGTGGGTTCGGCGACCCGACCCCGCCGCCGTCGGACGCCTTCGGCAAGCAGCAGCAGCCGCCGACCGCGCCCGCCGGTGGGTACGGGAGCCCGCCGACCCCGCCGACCCCGCCCGCCGATGGCTACGGCTATCCGGCGGCAGCCCCGCCCGCCGGTGGCTACGGCTACCCCACCGCCCCGGCCGCGGGCGGCTATGTCCCCCCGCCCGCGCCGCAGCCCAACGGGTACGGCTACCCCAACGGACCTCAGGGCGGCTACGGCTATCCGCAGGGACCGTCGTCCGGGCAGCCCGGGATGCCTCCGCAGCAGGGGTACGGCTACCCGACCCAGCCGATGCAGCCGCAGTACCTGGCCCCGGAGCCGGGCGGGAACGGCGGCAAGAAGTTCACCACCCAGATGCAGATCATCGTCGCGGCGGCCGTCGCCGTGGTGCTGATCATCGGCGGCGGCATCATCTACGCCTCCGGCGGCGATGACGACAAGGACGGCGGCACCGAGGCGGCCTCCACCGGCACCACCGGCGGCGAGGACAAGGGCGCCGAGGGCGACGGTCTCGCCGGAGGCGACGAGAAGGCGCCCACGAACACCAAGTCCAAGGTCGGATTCCAGCTTCCGCAGCCGAAGGTCACGGACGTCACCGCGGTCGCGGGCTCCTGGCTCACCGACAAGGCGTACGTGAAGACCGGCGTGAACGAGATCGTCGGCTACGACCCGGCCAAGGGCACCAAGCTCTGGTCCATCCCGCTGCCCGGTCAGCTCTGCGCCGCCTCCCGGCACATGAGCAAGGACTTCAAGACGGCGATCACGTTCGAGGCGGGCAAGCCGACCAAGGCGAAGAAGTACCAGCCGTGCAACCAGGTCGGCGCGCTCGATCTGGCCACCGGCAAGCTGCTGTGGAGCAAGTCGGTCACCGCCGCCAGCAACGGTGACGAGCCGATCAGGTTCGACGAGGTCACGCTCAGCGGCACCACGGTCGCCGCGGGCGGCACCAGCGGCGGCGCGGCCTTCAACCTCACCACCGGCGCCGAGCTGTGGAAGCCGAAGGTCAGCACCGACGGCTGCTACGACAAGGGGTACGGCGGCGGCGAGGCCCTCGCCGTGGTCCGTATGTGCGGCACGTACGACCAGCCGCAGCTCACCATCCAGGCCCTGAACCCGGCCACCGGCGCGCCGATCTCCTCGTTCAAGATGCCCTCCGGTGTCGAGTACGCGAGCGTCGTCTCCACCAAGCCGCTGGTCGTCGCGGCCGACGTCGGCGACACCGCCGGTGACGGCAGCAGCATCTCGGACTTCTTCTCGATCGACGCGGCCACCGGCAAGCTGATCGTGCGGATCTCGGCCGACGGGGACAAGTACGCGGCACGCTGCGGCTCCACCGAGGTCGAGCAGTGCCAGCACCTGGCGGTCGGCAACAACCGGCTCTACCTGCCGACCGAGGAGCACGAGGGCGGCGGCGACTACGGCGACACCAACGAGATCGTCGCCTTCGACCTGACCACCGGCAAGATCGTCGGCGGCAAGGCGGACGCGGGCGACCGCTACACGCTGACCCCGCTGCGGATGGACGGCTCCAACGTCATCGCGTACAAGCAGCCCCCGTACGACAAGGGCGGCCAGATCGTCTCGATCAACGGCTCCACCTTCAAGCAGACGCTGCTGATGGAGAACCCGGGCGAGGAGGCGGTCCGCGACGCGGAGACCAGCTTCTCCGGGGACTACGCCGAGATCATGTACTCCCAGGGGCGGCTGTACATGTCCGAGGTGATGATCAGCGAGCCGCGCGAGAGCTCGCTGGACGACAAGCAGTACCTGGTGGTCAGTTTCTCCACCGGTTGATCACGCGCGGCTGATCGCTCAGCAGCCGACCACTCATCCGCCGACCCGTGCGTACGGGCGTGCGCCAAGGCCCTGCCGGTCGATCGCCGACCGGCAGGGCCGATCGTTTTCCGCCTCTCAAGTGGCCCTGAACAAAGCAGGATTCGGCATTCCGGGGGGTGTTCGGCGGGTAAGGTGCGCAACCTCGAACAAGCGGGTAGCTTGCCGGGGCGGACGGGCCGGGGCGGACGGCCGGGGCCGGTGGCCGGGGCACACAGGGGGACTTGGGGGCGTGTTCGATGGGCGGCGTGCGGCTCATGGTGGTCGATGATCACCGACTGCTCGCCGAGGCACTCGCCTCGGCGCTGAAACTGCGCGGGCACCGGGTGCTCGCGGCGGCCGCGCCGACGTCCGGTGCGGCGGAACTGGTGGTCAGCAGAGTCCCGGAGGTCTGTCTCTTCGGCACGGCGTCCCCCGCCGAGCCGGGCACCTTCGACCCGATCGCGCGGATCGGGCGGGAGCGCCCGCAGGTGGCGGTGGTGGTGCTGGGGCCGGTGCCGAGTCCGCGCGGGATCGCGGCCGCCTTCGCCGCCGGGGCCGTCGGCTATGTGCGGCACGACGAGCGGATCGAGGGCGTGGAACGGGCCATGGTCAAGGCCCGCGCGGGAGAGAGCGCCATCGCTCCGCAACTGCTCAGGTCCGCCTTCGCCGAGCTGCTCAACCCGGCGGTCCAGCCGGACGACGAGGGCCGCCGGCTGCTGCAGATGCTCACGCCGCGCGAGGCCGAGGTGCTGGTCCGGGTCGCGGAGGGCGAGGACACCCGGCTGATCGCCGTCGGGATGGGGATCGCGTCGAGCACCGCGCGTACGCATGTGCAGCGGGTGCTGATGAAGCTCGGGGTGGGCTCGCGGCTGGAGGCCGCGGCCCTCGCGGCCCGTACGGGGCTGCTGGACCGGGCGGCCGAGGGCGCGCCGCGGGGGCCGGGCATCCTCGGCTGAGTCCGCGCCGGCCGGTTGACCCTTGGGGCTCCCTGTTGGTTGGTGATCGAACCCGGTCGCGCGCCCGGCCCACCTCCTCGCCGGGCTCTCCCGTACGCCGCCGTACTCCTGGCCGCCATGCTCCTGGCCCCCGTACTCCTGGCCCCCGCACTGCGGCCGTCGTACTCCTGGCCCCCGTACTCCTGTCCTTCTGGCCGCCCCGCTCCCGGTCGTCGGCCGGACGCCACATCATTGACGGGCATGTTTGCTTGTGGTTAATTATGTGTGGTTATGTTTGGAGGAACCTGGTGAAGAAAACGGTTACGACCCTCGCCGACGGCCGTGAGCTGATCTATTTCGACGCCGCGGACGACACCGTCCGCGAAGCCGTCGACCGCCGCCCCCTCGACCCGGTCGCGACCTCGTCCCGCATCCGCCGCGACCCGCTCCTCGGCGACTCGGTGGCCATCGCCTCGCACCGCCAGGGGCGTACGTACCACCCGCCCGCGGACGAGTGCCCGCTCTGCCCCTCGCGGGACGGACGGCTCAGCGAGATCCCCGACGACCACTACGACGTCGCCGTCTTCGAGAACCGCTTCCCCTCCCTCGCCGGTGACTCCGGCCGCTGCGAGGTCGTCTGCTTCACCTCCGACCACCGGGCGTCCTTCGCCGACCTGACCGAGGAGCAGGCCGCCCTGGTCCTCGCGGCCTGGACCGACCGCACCGCCGCCCTCGCCGAGCTGGACCAGGTCACCCAGGTCTTCTGCTTCGAGAACCGCGGCGCCGAGATCGGGGTGACCCTCGGCCACCCGCACGGCCAGATCTACGGCTACCCCTTCGTCACCCCGCGCACCGAGCTGATGCTCCGCTCCGCGCACCGGCACCGCGAGGAGACCGGCCGCAACCTCTTCGACGACGTCGTGGCCCGTGAGGAGGCGGACGGCTCGCGCATCGTGCTCAGTGGTGAGCACTGGGTCGCCTTCGTGCCGTACGCCGCGCACTGGCCGTACGAGGTCCACCTCCACCCGCGCCGCCGCGTCCCCGACCTGCGCGAGCTGGACGGGGCCGCCCGCACAGAGTTCCCACAGATCTACCTGGAACTCTTGAGGCGATTCGACCGGATCTTCGGCCCCGGCGAACCGCCGACCCCGTACATCTCGGCCTGGCACCAGGCGCCGTTCGGGGTCGAGGGCCGGGAGGACTTCGCGCTCCATCTGGAGCTTTTCACCATTCGACGTACCTCCGGCAAGCTGAAGTTCCTCGCGGGTTCCGAGTCCGGCATGAGTGTGTTCATCAACGACGTGCCGCCGGAAGCCGCGGCCCAGCGACTGCGAGAGGTAGCGAGCGAGTGAGCAACCCCCAGAAGAAGTACCTGGTGACCGGTGGCGCGGGATATGTCGGCAGTGTGGTCGCCGCGCACCTCCTGGAGGCCGGGCACGCGGTGACCGTCCTCGACGACCTGTCCACCGGGTTCCGGGAGGGAGTCCCGGACGGGGCCGAATTCATCGAGGGCCGCATCCAGGACGCGGCCAAGTGGCTGAACCCCGACTACGACGGGGTGCTGCACTTCGCCGCGTACTCCCAGGTCGGCGAGTCCGTCGTCGACCCGGAGAAGTACTGGGTCAACAACGTCGGCGGCACCCTCGCCCTGCTCGCCGCGATGCGCGACGCCGGGGTGCGGACCCTCGTCTTCTCCTCCACCGCGGCCACCTACGGCGAGCCGGTCTCCAGCCCGATCACGGAGTCCGACCCGACCGCGCCCACCAGCCCGTACGGTGCCTCCAAGCTCGCCGTCGACCACATGATCAGCGGCGAGGCTGCCGCGCACGGCCTGGCCGCCGTCTCGCTCCGCTACTTCAACGTGGCGGGCGCGTACGGCAGTTGCGGGGAACGCCACGCCCCCGAGTCGCATCTGATCCCGCTGGTGCTCCAGGTCGCCCTGGGGCAGCGCGAGTCGATCTCCGTCTACGGCGACGACTACCCGACCCCGGACGGCACCTGCGTCCGCGACTACATCCATGTCGCCGACCTCGCCGAGGCCCACCTCCTGGCGCTCGGCGCGGCCACCACCGGCGAGCACCTGATCTGCAACCTCGGCAACGGCAACGGCTTCTCGGTGCGCGAGGTCGTCGAGACCGCCCGGCAGGTCACCGGCCACCCCGTCCCCGAGACCGCGGCCCCGCGCCGCGCCGGTGACCCGGCCGTGCTCGTCGCCTCCGCCACCGCCGCCAGGGAGCGCCTCGGCTGGCAGCCGTCCCGCGCCGGCCTGGCCGGAATCATCGCCGACGCCTGGGCGTTCGCCCGCCGAGAGGAGCCCACCACCCCATGACGGACGCCACCACCGAGGCCGCCGCGCAGGCCGCCGCCGAGGCCGTGACCGCCGCCGAGGCCGACAACGCCGAGCTGGTCGCCGGCTTCGCCGAGCTGTACGGGACCGCGCCCGAAGGAGTCTGGGCGGCACCTGGGCGGGTGAATCTGATCGGTGAGTACACCGACTTCAACGACGGCTTCGTGATGCCGCTCGCGCTCCCGCACACCGCGCGCGCGGCCGTCGCGCGGCGGATCGACGGCGAGCTGCGGCTGCACTCCACCGACGTCCCCGGCGGCGTCGTCCAGCTCCGCGTCGACGAGCTGGCCCCGCACGCGGGCCACGGCTGGGCCGCCTACCCGGCAGGCGTGGTCTGGGCGCTGCGCGAGGCGGGCCACCGGATCACCGGCGCGGACATCCAGCTGACCTCCACCGTCCCCACCGGCGCCGGGCTCTCCTCGTCCGCCGCCCTGGAAGTGGTCACCGCGTTCGCCCTGAACGACCTGTTCGAGCTCGGCCTGACCGCCTCCGAGCTCGCGGTGCTCGGCCAGCGCGCGGAGAACGCGTTCGTCGGTGTGCCCTGCGGGGTCATGGACCAGATGGCCTCCGCCTGCTGCACCGAGGGCCATGCCCTGTATCTGGACACCCGTGACCTCAGCAGGCGCCAGGTCCCCTTCGACCTGGCCGCCCAGGGGCTGACCCTGCTGGTCGTCGACACCCGGGTCAAGCACGCGCTCGGCGACGGCGCCTACGCCGAGCGCCGTGCGGCCTGCGAGGAGGGCGCGCGGCTCCTCGGCATACGCACCCTGCGCGATCTCCCGTACGACGGTCTCGGCGCCGCGCTCGACACCCTGGCCGCGGCCGGGGCGGACGAGTCCGTCGTGCGCTGCGTACGCCATGTGGTCGGCGACAACCGGCGTGTCGAGCAGGTCATCGCCCTGCTCGACACGGGCGACGTACCCGCCGTCGGCCCGGTCCTCGACGCGGGCCACGACTCGCTCCGGGACGACCTGCGGGTCTCCTGCCCGGAACTGGACCTGGTGGTCTCGGCGGCGAACGCGGCCGGGGCGCTCGGGGCCCGGATGACCGGCGGCGGCTTCGGCGGCTCGGCGATCGTGCTGGTGGACCTGGAGCGGGCCGACGCGGTCACCAACTCCGTGCGGGAAGCGTTCGCTTCGGCCGGTTACGCCGCTCCCGGTGTCTTCACCGCGGTGCCGTC
>NZ_LWLE01000034.1:284790-573733 GCF_001905125.1 Streptomyces sp. TSRI0281
GCTTCGTCAGGATGAACTCGGTTACGCCGGGCGGGTAGTTGTCGACCCGCCCGGACTCCTCGTACCCGTGTCTCCGGTAGAAACCGGGGGCCTGGAAGTCCCAGGTCTCCAGCCGGGAGGCGGTGCAGGCCCGTTCCGTGCGGGCCACCCGTTCGGCCTCGGCGAGCAGCCGTGAACCGAGGCCGATGCCGCGGTGGGTGGCCTCGACCCAGAGCAGCTCCACATGGAGCCAGTACGCCCAGGTCCGCCCGGTCAGACCGCCGACGATCCCGCCCCGCTCGTCCAGTACCCATACCTCCAGGGGGACTTCGTGCTCGGCGGAGGTGGAGAGCAGTGCGCGCAGTTCCGGTGAGTCGGCTCTGTTGTCGTCCCGCAGACGCCCGCTCAGCAGAATGCGACGTTCTCTGTCTACTTCTGTCTCAAGACGGAACATGCAGCACACCCTAAACACCGTGGGCAACCAGTTCCGCGAATTACCTTCCCCCGTCGGCCCCCGCCCGTACGCTGATGCCCAGCACCGGTGGGGGCCGGTGTCGATTCAGGGGGCGAGACAGTCGGGTACGACGCCCGGGTGGGGTGGCAGCCGGCACACGGCGGCGGCCGTGGGGCTGTGGACCACCACCTCGATGATCCGGGTGTCGTACCCGTACCGGCCCGTCCCGGCCGAAGGGGATGTCTGTGGCGCGAATCCGGGTTCTCGTGGTCGACGATCACCGTATCTTCGCCGAGTCGCTCGCCGCCGCGCTCGCGGCCGAACCGGACGTCGATGTGGCGGCGGCCGGCAGCGGTCCGGCAGCGCTGCGCTGCCTGGACCGCGCGGCGGCCGAGGGGCACTGTTACGACGTGATGCTGATCGATGCCGAGCTGGGCATCCTGGCCACGGACGGAGCCCGTCCCGTCCCCGTACCGCAGCACGGGGAGAACGGCCCGGTCGACGGCATCTCGCTGGTCGCCGGGGTCCGTGCGGGCCGCCCGTCGGTCCGTACGGTGGTGCTCGCCGAGCGGGACGACCCCCGCCGGGCGGCGCGGGCGCTCCAGGCCGGGGCCTCGGGCTGGGTGGCCAAGGACTGCTCGCTGCAACGGCTGCTCGCGGTGATACGGGGCGTGCTGCGCGACGAGACGCATCTGCCGCCCGCCCTGCTGACCGGTGTCCTGCGGGAGCTGACCGCGGCGCGCAAGCACCGTACCGAGAGCGAACGGCTGGTGGAGTCGCTGACCCCGCGCGAGCGTGAGGTGCTGCGCTGCATGGTGGCGGGGCTGGGCCGCAAGGCGGTCGCCGAGCGGCTGTTCCTGTCCCCGCACACGGTGCGTACCCATATGCAGAACGTGCTGGGGAAGCTGGGCGTGCACTCGACGCTCGCCGCCGTGGCGCTGGCCAGACGGGCCGGGGTGGGCCCCGCCGAGCTGTCCGGGAACGTCGCCGAACTGACCGGGGGGCCTGTCGTCCTAGCCCGGGATGTTGTCGAACGGGGCGGTCAACTGGCGTAGCAGTCCGGCCAGTTCGCCCCGCTGGTGGCGGGAGAGCTCGCCGAGGATGGCGCGCTCCTGGGCGAGCAGTCCGGCCAGTGACTGGTCGGCCTTGTCGCGGCCCTCGGCGGTCAGCCGGACGAGCACGCCGCGGCGGTCGCTCGGGTCGGGCAGCCGCTCGACGAGGTTCTTCTTGGTCAGCCGGTCGATGCGGTTGGTCATCGTGCCCGAGGTGACCAGGGTCTGGGTCAGCAGTTGGCCGGGGGAGAGCTGATACGGGTCGCCCGCGCGGCGCAGCGACGTGAGGACGTCGAACTCCCACGGCTCCAGGTGGTGCTCGGAGAAGGCGATCCGGCGGGCCCGGTCGAGGTGGCGGGCCAGACGGGAGACGCGGCTGAGGACCTCGAGCGGTTCCACGTCGAGGTCGGGGCGCTCTCGGCGCCATGCAGCGACCAGACGGTCGACCTCGTCCTCCATGTCGATCAGTGTAGAGGGTCTGTCGACATGAAGTCTCTTGAATTCAAGTGTCTTGACATCAAGATACTTGCGTGCCGATCCTGTTCCCATGACCGAACCCCTCCCCGAACCCCTCCCCGAACCGATCTCCGCACCGATCTCCGCACCGACCCCCGGCCCCGTCCCCACACCCTCGCCCACCTGGGACCCGCAGCAGTACCTGCGCCACGCGGACCATCGCACCCGCCCGTTCCGCGACCTCCTGGCCCGTGTCGGCGACCTGCCCGGCCACCCCGCGCCCCGTATCGCCGACCTCGGCTGCGGCGCGGGCAACGTCACCGCGCTCCTCGCCGACCGCTGGCCGCGGGCCCGCGTCACGGGCTACGACAACTCCCCGCAGATGCTGGGACAGGCCGCCGCCCACGCCCGCCCCCTCCTCGACTTCACCCGGGCCGACGCCGCGACGTGGACCCCCACCGAGACGTACGGCCTGATCGTCTCCAACGCCCTGCTCCAGTGGCTCCCCGGCCACGTGGACCGCTTCCCGGTCTGGCTGGACGCCCTCGCCCCCGGCGGCACGTTCGCCTTCCAGGTCCCCGGCAACTTCACCGCCCCCAGCCACACCCTGCTCGCCGCCCTCCGCGAATCCGACCGCTGGCGCCCCCTGCTGCACGGGGTGGGCGACCGCACGGCCGCGGTCCTCCCGCCCGCCGACTACCTCGCCCGGCTCCAGGACCTGGGCTGCGAGGCGGACGTCTGGGAGACCACCTACCTCCAGACCCTGCCCGGCGACGACCCGGTCCTGGACTGGGTCAAGGGCACCGCCCTGCGCCCGGTCCTGACCGCCCTCGCCGACGACAGGGAAGCCCACGACGCGTTCCTCGCCGAATACCGCGACCTGCTCCGCACCGCGTACCCGCCGGGCCCGCACGGCACGGTGTTCCCGTTCCGCCGCGTCTTCGCGGTGGCGCGGAAGGGAGGCCGGCGACCCGCGGCCGGCCGATGCGCGGGCGTCAGAGCCGATTCAGCGCGTCCAGCGTGATCTCGATGTCGATGGGGAACGGGACGCCGGGCTTGAGGCGGTCGTGGTGGATCCCGGTCAGCGCATACGCCTTCGTCACCGGGTCCAGCTCGTAGACCCGCACGACCGGGTGCCGGTCGGTCCCGGCCGTCTCGACCAGCCAGAAATTCGGGATGCCTGCCGCGGCGTACTTCTGCGGCTTCGCCTCACGGTCGCGCGCCTCGGAGTCGGGGGAGACCACTTCGACGGCCAGGAGGACGTCGGCGGCGTTGTAGGAGGTCTGCTCCAGGCTCCCGGTTTCGGCCTCGGCGCGAATGATGGAGATGTCGGGCTCGGGGCCGTTGCGACGGTCGAGGACAACGGTCATCTCCCGGACGGCTTTCACCTCACGGGGAGCGCCGGCCCGCAGGCCGTACATCAGCAGGTCGATCGTGCGGCTGTGAAAAATCCGCTGTGGACTCGCAAAGACCAGGCTCCCGTCGAGCAATTCCGTGTGCGGCGGGAGATCGGGCAGCGTGAACAGATCGTCCACGGTGTAGCCGCCCTGGGGCGGCACCGGCCAGCGGGAACTGTGCGCGGCGGTCGACTCGGCGGTCATGATTCCTCCCATGGACGGGATTCTTGGCCCTGTTGACCACAGTAGGGGTGGGTTTCCCAGGTCGTCACCGCAACGGGTGACGCGTCGGCTCAGTTCTTCCGGTGGCCTATCAGTCGGGGTTTCGACTCCAGGTTCTCCAGGCCGTGCCAGGCCAGGTTCACCAGATGGGCGGCGACCTCCGCCTTCTTCGGCTTGCGGACGTCCAGCCACCACTGGCCGGTCAGCGCGACCATGCCCACCAGCGCCTGCGCGTACAGCGGGGCCAGCTTCGGTTCGAAGCCGCGGGCCTTGAACTCCAGGCCCAGGATGTCCTCGACCTGGGTGGCGATATCGCTGATCAGGGACGCGAACGTGCCCGTCGACTGGGCGACGGGCGAATCGCGGACCAGGATGCGGAAGCCATCGGTGTACGTCTCGATGTAGTCGAGCAGCGCGAACGCCGCCTGCTCCAGCAGCTCGCGCGGATGACCCGCGGTGAGGGCGCCCGTCACCATGTCCAGCAGCTGGCGCATCTCACGGTCGACCACGACGGCGTACAGCCCCTCCTTGCCGCCGAAGTGCTCGTAGACGACGGGCTTGGAGACCCCGGCGCGGGCCGCGATCTCCTCCACCGAGGTGCCTTCGAAACCCTTGTCGGCGAACAGGGCGCGTCCGATGTCCAGCAGCTGTTCGCGCCGCTCCTTGCCGGTCATCCGGACCCGTCGGGTCCGGCGCGTGGGGGAGGGTCTGCTCTTCTCGCCGCTTGTGCTTCCGTCGGTCGCCACGTCGTCAATCATGCCGCGTCGGCCGGTACGCGCTTGCGCCGGGAGGCGATACGGGCCGCGTCCGGCCACCGCACGTCGTACGCCCAGCCCAGCTTCTCGAACCAACGGATCAGCCGGGCACTGGAATCGACCTGGCCCCGCAGCACTCCGTGCCGGGCGCTCGTCGGGTCCGCGTGGTGCAGGTTGTGCCAGGACTCGCCGCAGGACAGGACCGCCAGCCACCACACGTTCCCGGACCTGTCACGGGACTTGAAGGGGCGCTTGCCGACCGCGTGGCAGATCGAGTTGATCGACCAGGTGACGTGATGCAGCAGCGCCACCCGTACCAGGGAACCCCAGAAGAACGCGGTCGCCGCGCCCCACCAGGACATCGTCACCAGACCGCCGACCAGCGGCGGGATCGCCAGCGAGACGAGGGTGAAGGTGAGGAAGTGCCGGGAGATCGCGACCAGGGCCGGGTCCCTGACCAGGTCCGGGGCGTACTTCTCCTGCGATGTCCGCTCCTCGTCGAACATCCAGCCGATGTGGGCCCACCACAGGCCCTTCATCAGGGCCGGCAGGCTCTCGCCGAACCGCCACGGCGAGTGCGGATCGCCCTCCGCGTCGGAGAACCGGTGATGCTTGCGGTGGTCGGCCACCCAGCGCACGAGTGGTCCCTCCACGGCCATCGACCCGGCGACGGCGATCGCGAGGCGCAGTGGACGCTTCGCCTTGAAGGCGCCGTGCGTGAAGTAGCGGTGGAAGCCGATCGTGATCCCGTGGCAGCCGAGGTAGTACATCGCCACCAGCAGACCCAGATCGAGCCAGCTGACACCGCGCCCCCAGGCCAGCGGCACCGCCGCGACCAGGGCCAGGAACGGCACCACGATGAACAGCAGCAGGGCGATCTGCTCGACCGAACGCTTCTTGTCGCCGCCGAGCGTGGCGGGAGGGAGTGCGCGGCCCTCCGCGGCCGGCTGGGGATCGTCGATCACATCGGGGCTGGTCGGCATGGGGAATCCTCTGTGGGGTGAGGAGATATACGACGGATGGCCCTGGCTACGCTTCCGTAACCTACGGCTTGGTAAGTATGGCAGTGACCGGGCCCACAACACGAGAGGCCGGTCCAGCCCGTCCCGTGCGGTACCCCGTACGCACACCGGGTAGGGGACCGGTGCCGACGGCATCGCCCGCACCCCTCGGGGCAGCGGAGACGCCGCCTGCGACGACACCTATCCTGGAAGGGTCGGACAGCGCGGTCCGCACCCGCTCGACGGGGCGTGGCGACAGCACCGCTGGCGCCGAAGGGCCCCGGATCCCGTGCTCAACCACTGCAAGGAGCCGCACACTGTGAGCAGTGCCGACCAGACCCCTGCCGCCAGCCCCGAGCTGCGGGCGGACATCCGACGCCTCGGCGACCTGCTGGGCGAGACCCTCGTACGTCAGGAAGGCCAGGAGCTCCTCGACCTCGTCGAGCGGGTTCGCGCCCTGACCCGTACCGACGGCGAGGCCGCGGCCGAACTTCTCGGCGACACGGACCTGGAGACCGCCGCACAGCTCGTGCGCGCCTTCTCCACCTACTTCCACCTCGCCAATGTCACCGAGCAGGTCCACCGCGCCCACGAGATGCGCGACCGGCGCGCCGCGGAGGGCGGGCTCCTCGCCCGCACCGCCGACCGGCTGAAGGACGCGGACCCCGAGCACCTGCGCGCGACGGTCAAGAACCTCAACGTCCGTCCCGTCTTCACCGCACACCCCACCGAAGCCGCCCGGCGCTCCGTGCTCAACAAGCTCCGCCGTATCGCCGAGCTCCTCGAAACCCCCGTCATCGAGGCCGACCGGCGCCGCCACGACCTCCGGCTCGCCGAGAACATCGACCTCATCTGGCAGACCGACGAGCTGCGCGTCGTCCGGCCCGAGCCCGCCGACGAGGCCCGCAACGCCATCTACTACCTCGACGAGCTCCACGCCAACGCCGTCGGTGACGTCCTGGAGGACCTCGCCGCCGAACTGGAACGCGTCGGCGTCGAACTGCCCGCGGGCACCCGCCCCCTCACCTTCGGCACCTGGATCGGCGGCGACCGCGACGGCAACCCCAATGTGACGCCCGCCGTCACCTGGGAAGTCCTGATCCTCCAGCACGAGCACGGCATCACCGACGCCCTGGAACTGATCGACTACCTGCGCGGACTCCTGTCGAACTCCATCCGCTACACCGGCGCCACCGACGAGCTGCTGACCTCACTCCAGAGCGACCTGGAACGCCTCCCCGAGATCAGCCCCCGCTACAAGCGGCTGAACGCCGAGGAGCCCTACCGCCTCAAGGCCACCTGCATCCGGCAGAAGCTCGTCAACACCCGCGAGCGCCTGGCCTCCGGCACGCCCCACCGCCCCGGCTGCGACTACCTCGGCACCGCCGAACTCATCGCCGACCTCGCACTCATCCAGACCTCGCTGCGCGAGCACCGAGGCGGTCTCTTCGCCGACGGCCGGATGGACCGCACCATCCGTACGCTGTCCGCGTTCGGGCTCCAGCTGGCCACCATGGACGTACGCGAGCACGCCGACGCGCACCACCACACGCTCGGCCAGCTCTTCGACCGGCTCGGCGAGGAGTCCTGGCGCTACGCCGACATGCCGCGCGACTACCGGCAGAAGCTCCTCGCCAAGGAGCTCCGCTCCCGCCGTCCGCTCGCCCCGACCCCGGCCCCGCTGGACGCCGCCGGTGAGAAGACCCTCGGCGTCTTCCACACCATCAAGGAAGCGTTCGAGCGCTTCGGCCCCGAGGTCATCGAGTCCTACATCATCTCGATGTGCCAGGGCGCCGACGACGTCTTCGCCGCCGCCGTCCTCGCCCGCGAGGCGGGTCTCCTCGACCTGCACGGCGGCTGGGCCAAGATCGGCATCGTGCCGCTCCTGGAGACCACCGACGAGCTCCGCGCCGCCGACGTCATCCTCGACGAGATGCTCGCCGACCCGTCCTACCGCCGTCTCGTCTCCCTGCGCGGCGACGTGCAGGAGGTCATGCTCGGGTACAGCGACTCCTCCAAGTTCGGCGGCATCACCACCTCCCAGTGGGAGATCCACCGCGCCCAGCGCCGGCTGCGCGACGTCGCCCACCGCTACGGCGTACGCCTGCGTCTCTTCCACGGCCGCGGCGGCACCGTCGGCCGCGGTGGCGGCCCCTCGCACGACGCGATCCTCGCGCAGCCGTGGGGCACGCTGGAGGGCGAGATCAAGGTGACCGAGCAGGGCGAGGTCATCTCCGACAAGTACCTCATCCCCGCGCTCGCCCGGGAGAACCTGGAACTGACGGTGGCCGCCACCCTCCAGGCATCCGCGCTGCACACCGCACCGCGTCAGTCCGACGAGGCACTCGCCCGCTGGGACGCCGCGATGGACACCGTCTCCAACGCCGCGCACGACGCGTACCGCAAGCTGGTCGAGGACCCCGACCTGCCCGCGTACTTCTTCGCGTCCACCCCCGTGGACCAGCTCGCCGAACTCCACCTCGGCTCCCGCCCCTCCCGCCGCCCCGACTCGGGCGCCGGTCTGGACGGACTCCGGGCCATCCCGTGGGTCTTCGGCTGGACCCAGTCCCGTCAGATCGTGCCCGGCTGGTACGGCGTGGGCTCGGGCCTCAAGGCGCTGCGCGAGGCCGGACTCGACACGGTCCTGGACGAAATGCACGAGCGCTGGCACTTCTTCCAGAACTTCCTGTCCAACGTCGAGATGACGCTGGCCAAGACCGACCTGCGCATCGCCCGCCACTACGTCGACACGCTCGTCCCCGACGAGCTCAAGCACGTCTTCGCGGACATCGAGGCCGAGCACGCGCTCACCGTGAGCGAGGTCCTCAAGGTCACCGGAGGCACCGAACTGCTCGGCACCAGCCCGGTGCTCCAGCAGACCTTCGCCATCCGCGACGCCTACCTGGACCCGATCTCCTACCTCCAGGTCTCGCTGCTGGCCCGCCAGCGGCAGGCCGCCGAGCGCGGCGAGGAGGCCGACCCGCTGCTCGCGAGGGCCCTGCTGCTCACCGTGAACGGTGTCGCCGCGGGTCTGCGCAACACCGGCTGATCAGGCCGGCGGACGCCGGCGGGTGCGGTCCTGTCAGAGCGCGACGAACGTCGCGACCAGCAGGACCGTGCCCGCCAGTCCGCAACCCCACGCGGTCCGGGTCAGCCGCATCCCGCCGCCGACGATCAGGGCGGCCAGCAGCAGCGAACCGCCCAGCGGCATCCAGGCGTGCAGGAAACCCGGTGTACCGGCGCGCACGGCGTCATCGGTACCGGGCTTCACGACCACGGGGAACCGGTCCCCCTTCTTCGCCGCGACGGACTTCTCCACGGTCAGCCGCGTACGGTCCGGCGACTTCGCGTCCGGTTCGTAGGGACCCGTGCACACCTCCTCACCGCACCCGGTGACCGTCATCGTGCCGTGCTCGCGGCCCTTGCTCAGGACGACGTGATGCGCGGTGTTCCAGGACGACCACGCGCCCGCGACCAGCAACAACAGGGCAACGAGACCCATGGCGGCCACCCGGCCGATGAGCAACGTGCGGTGGGAAGAGCTCCGCTTCATGGGGGCAGATCCTTGGCCAGACCCGTACCCCGGGTCAACCTGTGGCCGAAAACCGCCGTACAGCCATCGGAGAATCGGTGGGGGACCGGCGGGGAAACAGCGGGAATGTCAGGAGTTGTACGCGCTCTGCGCCCGCTCCAGCCCCTCCGCCAGCAGGCACTCCACCGAGTCCGCCGCCCGGTCCACCAGGAACGCCAGCTCCTTGCGCTCCGTGGACGAGAAGTCCTTCAGTACGAAGTCCGCCACCTGCATCCGGCCCGGCGGCCGGCCGATCCCGAACCGCACCCGGTGGTAGTCCGGGCCCATCGACTTGGTCATCGACTTCAGCCCGTTGTGCCCGTTGTCGCCGCCGCCGAGCTTCAGCCGCAGCGCGCCGTAGTCGATGTCCAGCTCGTCGTGGACGGCCACGATGTGGTCCGTGGGCACCTTGTAGAAGTCGCGCAGCGCCGTCACCGGCCCGCCGGACAGATTCATGTACGACATCGGCTTCGCCAGGATCACCCGGCGGTTCTCCGGTCCCGGCGGGCCGATCCGGCCCTCCACGACCTGGGCCTGCGCCTTCTGGGCCCGCTTGAACTTCCCGCCGATCCGCTCCGCCAGCAGGTCGGCGACCAGGAAGCCGACGTTGTGCCGGTTCGCCGCGTACTCCGGACCGGGATTGCCCAGGCCCACGATGAGCCAGGGGTCGGTGGCGTCGGACATCGCGCGGGTTCTCCTCGGGTACGGAAGGGCGGGTACGGAAGGACGGGTACAGGCGGACGGGGCGGCGGAAACCCGGAAGGGTTCCGCCGCCCCGTCAGTCAAGCAGGTGGAGCAGCACGCGGCGAGGCTCAGGCCTCGGTGGTCGCGGCGTCGGCGTCGGCGGTCGGCTCCTCGGCCTGCGCGGCGACGATCTGGAGCACGACGGCGTCCTCGTCACCGGCCAGCACGGAGCCGGCGGGCAGCGGGATGTCCTTGGCCAGGATCGAGTCACCGGCGTCCAGACCCGCGATGGAAACCGTGACGGACTCGGGGATGTGGGTGGCCTCGGCCTCGACGAGCAGGGTGTTCTGCACGTACTCCAGCAGGTTGCCGCCCGGGGCCAGCTCGCCGTCGACGTGCACGGCGATCTCGACGTTGACCTTCTCGCCGCGCTTGACGGTCAGCAGGTCGACGTGCTCGATGTTGCCCTTGAGGGCGTTGCGCTGCACGGCCTTCGGGATGACCAGGGCGTCCTTGCCGTCGATCTCCAGACCGATCAGGACGTTGGCGGTGCGGAGCGCGAGCTGAAGCTCGTGGGCCGGCAGGTTGATGTGGACCGACTCGGCGCCGTGGCCGTAGATGACGGCGGGAACCAGGTTGGCACGACGGGTGCGGCGGGCGGCGCCCTTGCCGAACTCGGTACGGACCTGAGCGGCGAGCTTGATCTCAGCCATGGTTGCACTCCTCGTAAGTGACGAAACTCGAATGGTCACCCGGCCCACGACAGGCCTGCTACGAAGAGCGCGTCGATAACGGACCGCCGTACCGAAAGGTACGGCCTCCCTCGCCGAGCAACTCGCTGAGTCTACCCGGCGGGGAGGCCGCACCCCAAAGTGGATCTACCGCACCCTTACGGGCACGGCCTGAGCAGGGATTACTCCTGCTCCTCGAAGAGGCTCGTCACCGAACCGTCCTCGAAGACCTCGCGTACCGCGCGCGCGATCGTCGGCGCGATCGAGAGCACCGTGATCTTGTCGAGCTCCAGCTCGCCCGGCGTCGGCAGCGAGTCCGTGAACACGAATTCGCTGACCTTGGAGTTCTTCAGGCGGTCCGCGGCCGGGCCGGACAGCACGCCGTGGGTCGCCGTCACTATGACGTCCTCGGCTCCGTGTGCGAACAGGGCGTCGGCGGCGGCGCAGATCGTGCCACCGGTGTCGATCATGTCGTCGACCAGGACACAGACCCGGCCCTCGACGTTGCCGACGACCTCGTGGACGCTGACCTGGTTGGGCACGTCCTTGTCGCGGCGCTTGTGGACGATCGCCAGCGGGGCGTCCAGCCGGTCGCACCAGCGGTCGGCGACGCGCACGCGTCCGGCGTCCGGGGAGACGATCGTCAGCTTCGAGCGGTCGACCTTCGCACCGACGTAGTCGGCCAGGATCGGCAGCGCGAACAGGTGGTCCACCGGGCCGTCGAAGAAGCCCTGGATCTGGTCGGTGTGGAGATCGACGGTGAGGATGCGGTCGGCACCCGCCGTCTTCATCAGGTCCGCGATCAGACGGGCCGAGATCGGCTCACGGCCGCGGTGCTTCTTGTCCTGACGGGCGTACCCGTAGAACGGCACGATCACGGTGATGGAACGGGCCGAAGCGCGCTTCAGCGCGTCCAGCATGATCAGCTGCTCCATGATCCACTTATTGATCGGAGCCGTGTGGCTCTGGATCAGGAAGCAGTCGGCGCCGCGGGCGGACTCCTGGAAACGCACGTAGATCTCACCGTTGGCGAAATCGAAGGCCTTCGTCGGCACGAGACCGACACCCAGCTGGTGTGCGACCTCCTCGGCCAGCTCGGGGTGGGCGCGGCCGGAGAAGAGCATCAGTTTCTTCTCGCCGGTCGTCTTGATCCCGGTCACAGCACAGTCTCCTCAGACGTGTATCTGGCGCTGCACGCATAGGTCCCGATGTGCAACGAGCCAGCCGAAATGGGTGAGCATCTATCACGGTACGCCGTGTCGGGCGCGCCTGTTTCCGGTCAGCTTTCGCCGTCGGTCTCCCCGGACGCGGCCTGGGCCGCCTGTGCGGCGGCGCTTCCCGGACGCTTCCGGGCCACCCAACCCTCGATATTCCGCTGCTGGCCCCGCGCGACGGCCAGCGAACCGGCGGGCACGTCCTTGGTGATGACCGACCCGGCGGCGGTGTAGGCACCGTCCCCCACCGTGACGGGCGCCACAAACATATTGTCCGACCCGGTCCGGCAGTGGGAGCCGATCGTCGTGTGGTGCTTCGCCACCCCGTCGTAGTTCACGAACACGCTGGCCGCGCCGATGTTGGTGTGGTCACCGATCGTCGCGTCGCCCACGTAGCTCAGGTGCGGGACCTTCGTGCCCTCGCCGATCGTGGCGTTCTTCAGCTCCACGTACGCACCGGCCTTGGACTTCGCGCCGAGCCGCGTACCGGGCCGCAGATACGCGTACGGGCCCACCGACGCCCCGGGCCCGACCTCGGCCGAGTCCGCGACCGTGTTGTCCACGCGCGCGCCCGCGTGGACGACCGTGTCCTTCAGCCGGGTGTTCGGGCCGACTTCGGCGTCCTCGGCCAGGTGGGTCGCCCCCAGCAGCTGGGTGCCGGGGTGCACGATCGCGTCCGGTTCGAAGGTGACCGTGGCGTCGATCAGCGTCGACGCCGGATCGATGACCGTCACGCCCGCCAGCATCGCCCGCTCCAGCAGCCGCTCGTTGAGCAGGGTGCGGGCCTGGGCGAGCTGTAGCCGGTTGTTGATGCCGAGGATCTCGCGGTGGTCGGCGGTGACGCAGGCGCCGACGCGGTGCCCGGACTCGCGCAGGATGGACAGGACGTCGGTGAGGTACTCCTCGCCCTGGCTGTTGTCCGTACGGACCTTGCCGAGCGCGTCCGTGAGCAGTCGGCCGTCGAAGGCGAACACTCCGGAGTTGATCTCCGCGATCGCGCGCTGCGCCTCGGTGGCGTCCTTGTGCTCGACGATCGCGGTGACCGCGCCGTCGGCCGGGTCGCGGACGATGCGGCCGTAGCCGGTGGAGTCCGGGACCTCGGCGGTCAGCACGGTGACGGCGTTGGCGTCGGCGGCGTGGGTGGCGGCGAGCGCGGTGAGCGTCGCGCCGGTGAGCAGCGGGGTGTCGCCGCAGACGACGATCACGGTGCCCTCGACGACACCGCCGAGCTCCTGGAGCCCCATGCGCACGGCGTGGCCGGTGCCGTTCCGCTCGGCCTGGAAGGCGGTCCGTACGGGGGTGTCACCGGCGGAGAGGTGCGCGGTGACCTGTTCACCGGCGTGGCCGACGACCACGACGAGGTGCTGGGGTTCCAGTTCGCGGGAGGCGGTGACGACATGTCCGACGAGCGAGCGCCCGGAGATCTCGTGCAGGACCTTGGGGGTCTTCGACTTCATGCGGGTGCCTTCACCCGCTGCGAGGACGACGACGGCTGCCGGGCTGTTGGCGCTCACGGATGTGCCCTTCGGCTTCGGGTGGTGGACATCCGCAGGATACCGGGGGTGTTTCCGCACGAAACGAGCGCGGGCCCCGACCGGTGAGGTCGGGGCCCGTGAGCGGGTGCTCCCCCATCAGGATTTGAACCTGAACAGACGGTACCAAAAACCGCAGTGCTGCCTGATTACACCATGGGGGATCAATCCCGGCTAAACCGGACAATAAGTCGGCCCGCCGGATCGGCACCCAACACTATGCCGTACCAAGCGCCTTCTACGCGACGACAGCTCTCGTCGGCTCTCGTCGCTCTTGGTCACGAAGGCGACAAGGGCGACAACCCGGCCACTGGAGCCGTCGCCGGTGTTCTTGCTCGCACTCGGCGCGGTGGCGCCCCGGTCACTCCAAAATGAGGTGCGCGCGCCCGTAGGCTGGACCGCATGACCGCAACGGGGGCAGACCGGGAAGCGGCGGGATCGACCACCCGCGGCTACTGGTGGTGGGAACGGCGACGCAGTGTCGCCCTGGACGTGGGGCTGGCGCTGGTATCGGCGCTGGAGTGTGCGCTGGAGGGGGTGGAGTTCGCCCGGGACACCGGGCTGCCGGTGCCGATCGGGGTGCTGTTCGGGCTGATCGCGGGTGCGGTTCTGGTGGTCCGGCGGCGCTGGCCGATCGCCGTGGTGCTGGTGTCGATCGGGACGACACCGGCCGAGATGGGCTTCCTGATGGGCCTCGTGGGCCTCTACACGCTGGCCGCGTCCGAGGTGCCGCGCAGGATCACCGTCGTACTGACGGGCATGTCGCTGTTCGGCACGTTCATCGTCACCTATGT
Organism: Streptomyces sp. TSRI0281; assembly: GCF_001905125.1. Classification (GTDB taxonomy): domain Bacteria; phylum Actinomycetota; class Actinomycetes; order Streptomycetales; family Streptomycetaceae; genus Streptomyces. Next base: position 298,633 of record NZ_LWLE01000034.1, read on the forward strand.
ACGGCTGCGCCAGAGCGTCACCGAGCAGGCCGACTTCGGGCCCGGCGACTGGTACGTACCGCTGGTGTCCGGCTTCATGTCGCTGGGGCTGACGGCGCCCGCGCTGCTGTTCGGCCTCTACATAGGGGCCAGGCGCCGGCTCATGGAGAGCCTGCGCGAACGGGCGGACTCCCTGGAGCGGGAGCTGTCGCTCCTCGCCGACCGGGCCGAGGAGCGCGCCGAGTGGGCGCGGACCGAGGAGCGGACCCGGATCGCCCGGGAGATGCACGACGTGGTCGCCCACCGGGTCAGCCTGATGGTCGTCCACGCGGCGGCCCTCCAGGCGGTCGCCCCGAAGGACCCCGCGAAGGCCGTACGCAACGCCGCGCTGGTCGGCGACATGGGGCGCCAGGCGCTGACCGAGCTCCGCGAGATGCTCGGTGTCCTGCGTAGCGGGGACGCGCTGGCCGCCCCCGCGGCGGCCGGCCGGGTACCGCTCGCCGAGGTGGGCCGGGCGGCGGCCGCCGCGGCCGCCGCCGCGAGCGAGGACGGGCCGCGCCTGCACCAGTTGGAGGTGCTCGTCGCGCAGTCCCGCGAGGCGGGGATGACTGTCGAGCTGTCGGTCGACGGCGAGCTGCGCCCGTACGCGCCCGAGGTCGAGCAGACCGCGTACCGGGTGGTGCAGGAAGCCCTGACGAACGTGCACAAGCACGCGGCGGGGGCGAAGACCTGGGTACGGCTCGCGCACCGCGGCGAGGAGGTCGCGATGCAGGTCGAGAACGGCCCCTCGGACAGCGCCGCGGCGGACGCGGGCCTGCCGAGCGGGGGCAACGGGCTGGTCGGGATGCGGGAGCGGGTGCTGGGGCTCGGGGGTGTGTTCGTCTCCGGCCCGACGGACGCGGGGGGCTTCCGGGTATCGGCGGTACTGCCGGACCGGGGCTGAGGCGCGGGCTGAGGCGCCGCACGCGGACCGGGGACGGGGAACACCCGCGTCGGCCTGTCCGCCCCCGCCCGCCCGGACCGGCCCACCCCGGACCGGCAGGGGATGGCCGGGGGTCGATCAGCTCGGCCCGGCAGCTCGGCCCGGTCCAGCGGTCGGCCCGAGGTCAGCCCGAGGTCGGCCCGAGGACAGTCCGAGGCCAGTCCGAGGTCGGCCCGAGGTCAGTCAGAGGTCAGCCCAAGGTCAGGCGGGACGGTTGGGCGCCGGTCACCAGGGTGGCCAGGGCCTGGTCGATGTCCGCACCGAGGTACCAGTCGCCCGTGTGGTCGATGCTGTAGACCCGGCCCTCGCTGTCGATCGCGAGCACGGCCTGACCCTCCCCCTCCTCGCCGAGCGGGCTCACCTCCGTCTTCAGCGCCCGCCCGAGGTCGCCCAGCGTCCGGGCCAGATGCAGCCCGCTCAGCGGGTCCATGCGCACCGAGGCCGGGGCGATCTGGCGGCCGGGCGCGGACGCGGTGATGTGCAGCCCGCCGAACTCCGCCCAGACCTCGACGGCCGCCGGGAGGACGGCGTGCTGATGTCCGGCCGGTGAGGCGTGGGAACGCAGTGCGTCCGCCCATTCCTCGGCCTGCCGGATGTCCCAGCGTCCCGGCTGCCAGCCGGCGTCGCGCAGGGCGGCGTCGACGGCGACGGGGAAGCGGGTGGAGGTGTGCTGATTCTGGCCTTGCATCTGCGCGCGGTCAGCCCTTCTCGGCGGTGGTCGCCGCCCCGGTGGTGAGGTCGACGGGACGTACGCCGAAGTGGGCGAGCATCGCCGTGCAGGAGCGGCAGGGCGGCGCGTAGCTGCCGTGCAGCGGATCGCCGTCCTCGCGGATGCGGCGGGCGGTGATCCGTGAGTGCTTCAGCGCGCGGCGGGCCTCGCCGTTGGTCAGCGGCTTGCGCTGGGCCCGCTTGGAGCGGTTGCCCTCGGCGGCGGTGAGCTGCCGGGACAGGAGTATGGCCTCGGGACAGCGGCCGGTGAAGCGTTCGCGCTGGCCGCTGGTGAGGGTGTCGAGGAAGTCCTGGACAAGTGGGTGCAGTGCGGGTGGCTGGTCCCCCTTGCCCGCGGTGCAGGTGAGCGTCTCTCCGCGTACGGACAGCGCTGCGGCCACGGCGGGCAGGATGCCGTCGCGGCGGTGGTGCAGGTGGGGGGTGCGGCTGGTCTCGGTACTGCTCCAGCTGAGTCGCGGGTCCCCGGATGTGGTCGTTTGTGCCGTATGCATCGTGCTGACGTCCCTCCCTGCAATCCCCCGAGTTGCGGGGACAGCCTGCCAAATGTGCCGGGTGATGGGGAAGCTGGGTGGGTTTAACGTGTCTGCGTGTCGCACAAAGGGTGCGAGATCGTCGCTCTTTCCTCGCTCTTCCGTCACGCCGACGTGACGGTTCGTGACGGAGTCGGAGGGGCGGTTCCCCCTGTTGCCCCACCGCATAGGCTGTGCGGAACACCGGACGCAGCAGGGGGCAACCGCCATGACGACAGGTCGGCTCGGGCAGCAAGCCGCGCCACCGAACGCGGCCTACGCCGGGCAGGTCGTGCACTTCCCGGACCCGGTCCGGGCGTCCCGCCACCCCAGAGGTGTGCGCGTGGACGGGGACGGCCATCCGGAACTCTCGCCGTACGCGCGTGCCGCCGCCGAGATCGCCGATCCCCCGCAGGGGTTCGGCATCGACGAACTGCGGCTCACCGACTACGTGTCGGCGAACGCCGCGCTGGCGGCGAGCGGCCACGAGCTGTGGGACACGATCCCGGCGGTGGCGACGCCGCACGGCTGGACCTGGCACCACGTGGCGGGCGGCCGGCGGATGGAGCTGGTTCCGGTCGAGGTGAAGGCGCTGCTGCGCCACCACGCCGGTCTGACCACGACTGCGGTCGACCAGAACCGGCGCGGCACCCGCCCGTTGCAGGAGACCCGGCCCGCGCACTTCCGGCTGCCGAAGGGTGCCGTCGCGGTGAGCGAGCAGCAGATCCAGGGCGTGGAGGAGGACCTCGGCTACCGGCTGCCGGGCGCGTACCGCTCCTTCCTCAAGGCGGCGGGCGGTTCGGCCCCCGTGGGTGCGGCGCTGGACGCGGAACTCGGTCTGCTGGTGGACCAGCCGTTCTTCACCGTGCGGGAAGAGGCCGCGGTGAACGACCTGCTGTACATCAACAAGTGCCTGCGGGACCACTTCACCAAGGACTACCTGGGCGTCGGCTTCGTCCAGGGCGGCATCCTCGCCGTGAAGGTGCGGGGCGACGGCATCGGTTCGGTGTGGTTCTGTCCGTACGACGACGCCAGGGACCAGGACGGCTGGAGCGTGCAGGAGCGTGCCGAACGGCTGCTGCTGCCCTGCGGTACGGACTTCGACGTCTTCCTCCAGCGGCTGGCGGGCAATCCGCCGGAGCTGGAGACGGTGGCGAACCTGATGGTGGACGGTGGCTTCGCGCAGGCCGTCCCGGTGGAGGGGTGAGCGCGATGGTGACCTTCGCTCAGGCACAGGAGCGGGCGGACGAGTGGGTCAACGGCGATGTGGCCGTGTACCAGCACCGGGAGGTGCGGGTCCGTGAGTTCGAGCTGGGCTTCGTGGTGTGGGCCGAGGACCGGGCGGAGGGCCCCGTCTCGGACGGCGGCTGCCAGCGGCTGGTGATCGCCCGCGACAGCGGTGAGGCCACGCTGTGGCCCGGACTGCCGGTGGGAGAGGTGATCCGGCGGTACGAGGAGGAGTACGGCGCCCCGTCCGACGCGCCGCCCGCTCCGGCGCCGCCGCAGCGCATCGACCTGAACCAGACGTCGTTCCTGCTGACCCCGCCGGAGTGGCTCCAGGAGGCCGCGGACAAGCTGGGGATCCCGGACCGGCGCGCGGACCGGGACAGCGGTGCGAGTACGGACGCGGACGCGAGTGCGGGTGCGGGGGCGGGGGCGACGCCGGTTCCGGGGACGCCCGTGGCATCCGCCGCCCCGCCCGCTCCCTCTCCTCCCTCTCCTCCCTCTCCTCCTTCCTCTCCTCCCTCCGCGCCCTCTCCCGCTGCGCCCGCCGCTCCCGTCGGGGCTCCGTCCGGGGACTCGGCGGCCGACTGGCCGGCAGCCGCCGGCCAGGGCGCTCCCGGCGACTACGAGCCGACGGCATCCGACGGTGTTCCCGCGTCCGCGTCGTCCGCCGCCGTGCCCGTGGGGTCCACCCCCTGGGCCGGTACCGACACCAACGGCGGGTCCGACGAGGGCGCCGTCCCGCTGCCCGCGACGGTGTTCGCGCCGCCCCTCTCCGGGGCCGACGACGAGGGGGCCCCGCCGCTGGTCGTGCCCGCCGACGCGCCCACGGCGCTGATGTCCGGCGGCAGCCATCTGCCGCGTACGAGCGTCGCTCCCGCACTGAATCCGCAGCAGGGCCCCGGTCCCGGCTCCCGCCCCAGTGACATCGCGGACGCGGCCACCAGCAAGGCCGTGGTGCAGCCGCGCGGCACCCGCGGGAGCGGTGCGGGCACCCCGCCGCCGCCCGGCGCCCCGGGAACTCCCGGCGTGCGCCCCGGAGCGACGCCGCCGCCCTCGGGTCCGGGTGCGCCCGGTGCCCCGGCGGGCGGCTATCTGCCGACGCAGCTCGTCGCCCAGCAGGGCCCGCCCGGAGCGCCGCAGCCGCCCGGCCCGCCCGGCCCTCCGGGTGCGCCCACGCCCCCCGGCCCTCCCACGCCGCCCGGTCCGCCGGGTGCCACGCCGCCGCCCGGTGGCGGGATGCACCATGCGGCGACGATGTTCGCGGACGCGAGCGGCCCCGGCGGCCCCGGCGGCCTGGCCGCTCCGCAGCCTCCGGGCCCGCCCGGCGTGCCCGGTGCCGGTGCCGGTGCGCCGCAGCCTCCCGGCCCGCCCGGTCCTCCGGGTGCGCCGGGTGCGCCGACGCCGCCCGGTCCGCCCCCGCCCCCCGCTCCTCCCGGCGGCGGGGTGCACCATGCCGCGACGATGCTGGCGAGCCCCGGTCCGGTCGGCCCCCAGGCCCCCCAGCCGCCCGGCCCGCCCGGTCCTCCGGGTGCGCCCGCGCCTCCCGGTCCGCCCGGGATGCCGCTGGGCGGTGCCCCCGGCCCCGTACCGCCCAATCCCCACGTACCGCCGCCTCCGCCTCCGTCGTACGGCTATCCGCAGCAGCCCACCGGTCAGCCGACCGTCGGGCCCGGCTACCAGGCCGTCCTGCGGTTCCGGGCCCCGGACGGGAGCGAGCAGCAGCTGATCCGCCGCTCGGCGCCCGGCACCCCGCACCCGGAGTGGCAGATGCTGCACGAGCTGCGCGCCATGAACGTGCCGCCGCAGCAGGTGATCGAGCTGCACACCGAGCTGGAGTCCTGTGAGCTGCCGGGCGGTTACTGCGCGCGGATGATCCGGGAGACCTGGCCGCAGGTGCGGATCACCAGCGTCGCCCCGTACGGCACCGATCACGCGAGCCGTCAGCAGGGCATGCAGCATCTGCTGACCCACCAGGGCGAGCTGCACCAGGTCGCCGACGGTCCGGCCCGCCCGGCGCCGGTACGGGCCCCGCTGCCGCAGCTGCCGCCCGCCCCGGCGATTCCGCCGGAGGCGGTCGCGGAGGAGCTGGCGATGGCCTTCGGCCCGCAGGGCGTGCTCCGCTTCGACCAGCGGGCCGTGTCCCGCCAGGGCGTGCCCGAGATCGTGGCGCAGACCCTGGTGTGGGCGGGGCTGCCCGCCGATTTCGGGCCGTTCTTCTGGGCGCAGCCGGGTCAGCCGGTGGTCCCCACGCTGGCCGAGCTGGCCACGCAGCGCCAGGTGCAGCCCGCGTCCGACGCGGGCTCGTACCTCGTGATGGGGACCGACTTCGGCCGGGCGATCTGTGTCCAGTACGGCACGGCGCACATCGTGGCCGTGCCGGTGGAGGCCGGACCGGCCGGCCGTACGGCGGCGCCACAGTTCGTGAACACCGGGCTGCCGGAGTTCGTGCGCTCGATGGCACTGCTCGGCCGGATGTGGCGGCTGCGCTTCGGGCTCAACCCGGAGCAGGCGGGCCGCTGGACCGTCGACTTCCAGGCGCAGCTGGTGGCGCTGGACCCGGCGGCGCTCGCGTCGCCGGAGAGCTGGTGGTCCGTGCTGCTGGAGCAGATGTGGGACGGGCTGCTCTGACCTGTACGTACCTTCTTCGGTGACGGCCCTGAGGCGCCCGGACCCCTGAGGGGGACGGGCGCCTCACGCTCTTCCGCGCTGTGATGCCGGTCGCTTCCGCGCCGAATGGCGTTGATCGATTCCGACTTCTTTCACCAATTGCCGCATCCTTGACGTATTGATGGGTGTCGGAGAGTCGGAGAGAGGCTTCAAGGATGAGTGCTGCACCGGATTCCGCGTACGGCTTCGTCGGCGTACGGGGACGTGGCTACCGCCCTGAGCAGGTGGACGGCACCGTGGCAGCCCTGTCGGCGGAGCGGGACGCGGCACTGGCCGAGATCACCCGGCTGTCGGACCTGGCACAGGAGCTGGCCGCCGAGTCGGCCCGGCTGGGCGAGACCGTGGCCACGCTCGCCCCGCAGACCTACGCGGAGCTGGGTGAGCGGGCCCAGCAGATCCTGGCGCTCGCCGAGAGCGAGGCCGAGACGATGCGCGACGCCGCGCAGGCGGAGGGCCAGGAGTGGCGGGACGCGGCCGGGACGGCGGGTCGGGCGGCCGGGGACGCGGCCCGCGAGTACTCCGGGACGGTACGGGCGGCGGCCGAGGCGTACGCGGAGCAGGTGCTCGATGCCGCGCGCAACACCGCCGAGGACACCGTCTCCCGTGCCCGCCAGGAGGCCGCCGAGGTCGCGGAGACGGCCGCGACGGCGATGCGCGAGACGCGGCGCCGTACGGCGAGCGTGCTGGCCCACCAGAAGCAGGAACACACCGAGCGTACGAAGGTGTCGGAGGCCGAACTGGCAGCGGAGGAAGCCGCGTTGACTGCCCGGCACACGGAGCTGACCGCCCGGGCGGAGGCGCTGCTCGCCGACGCCAAGCGGGCGCTCGCGGAGACCGAGGAGGCGGCCCGGCACGGCCAGGAGGACGCGGAGGCGAGGGCCGCCGAGCTGCTCGTGGAGGCCGGGGTGCGCGAGGAGCGCGTGGTCCGGGAGACGGAACGCGTCCTGCGCGAGCACGACGAGGGCCGCGAGGAGGTGCAGGCGCACATGACGCACGTACGCAACTCGCTCGCGGCGCTCACCGGGCGCGTCGCTCCGTCGGCGGACGACGACCGGGCGACGGAGGACTGAGGGCGGGGCGGATCTCTCTCGGAGCCGGGATCGGGCGGGCTCAGGCGGCGCTGGACCTGCGGCCCCTGTCGCGTCGGTGCGCCCGGTCGGCTCTGTCGGTCAGCGCGGCGCGCACGCTCTTGATGGAGTCGCCGACGGCGGGCACGTCGCTCGTGGCCGGGGTGTCGCAGTCGAGGCAGTTGCCGGGGCGGGCGGCCCGGAAGGCACGCTCGCACCCGCCGTCGCAGGTCTGCCAGGGCAGGAGGTCCGGCGGGGCGTCGGTGAGGGGTGCGGCGGGTGCGGGGGGCAGGGCGACGGGGGTCTCGCCGAGCCGGTAGGCCAGGATGCGGGCCGGGCGGGCCCGGAGCGGGGTGGGCAGCCCGACGGTGAGTGCCTCGGTGATCTGCTCGGCGCCGATACCCCGGGCGAGCCAGTCGGCGACAGCGGGGGCGAGCGCGGCCACCTCGCGCCGGGACAGACCCAGCCGGGCGTCGACGATGCGCAGCGAGGCCAGGATGGCGACGGCGTGCGGGTCGGCATCGGGAAGCGCGAGCGGGGGCGGGGGAGCAACTGGTTCGGCCGGGGCGGGAGTTGCGCCGCCACCCGCGTCGGTCCCGGCAGCGGCATCCGCTTCCGCTTCCGGAGCATCCGGAACTCCCGGAGCTTCCCACGCGGTCACGTCGTCCGGCTCCGGCTTCGGCACCGCAGGCTTTCGCGGACGCGGCGGGGCGGGCCGGTCGTCCCCTCGCTCGGGCACGTCGTGGAAGTACGTACGGGTGCCGATCAGGCCGCCGGACCTCCGCACGCGGCGCCGTTCCAGATATCCGGCGTCCTCCAGCTCCCGCAGCGCGCGGGAGATCAGGATCTCGCCCTCGGTGAAGTGCGCGCACAGCGCTTCGATGCTCACCAGATCGCCGTCCGGCAAGGAGAGGATGTACGCGGCGACACCGACCGTGACGGCGCTTCCGGGGCGCTGAGCAAGGGAGTTGGCCATCACGGTGAAGTGGGCCGTGAGGCGCGTACGTACGTGGATCACGCCGGAGGTCGGAGCTCCGGATTCGGCGCGAAGGCGCGCGTTAGACTGCGAATCAGCCATGGGGAAGGGTCTGTTCTTCCTGATTGGTCAGGCCCTCGTTCGGGATTGCCGTCCCGGCGGGGGCCGTCTTGGTGTGTGAGGTTGTTTCGCTGAACGTAACCGGCCTTTCCCTGTCGAGGCAAACAAGTCACCCTTGTGGGTGACGAGTTGGGAGGGGAGGGAGGGGGGTAGTTCTTTTCACCGGTTCTTAAGGGAGGTCCGTGGCCCACCGGGTAGGGGTGGGCGGGGGCCCGGTGGGCCGCGCCATACCAACGACGCGCAATATGGCCGCTGACCCGGTGGTGGGTCAACGGCCATATGAGCTTGAGTGGTGGGCGCCGGGGCTTCTATGCGGGTGTCAGGGTACTCGTGCGCCCCGGCCTACGTGCCAGTCGCGAATGCCGGCGGAGCGGACCTCAACTGCGGTCCCGCCGCGCTGGGCGAGTACGGCGGCCGTGAGCGGGGCGCGGCAGTGGCAGCCCATGCACACCGTCAGGATCCGCCGGGGCCGGTCAGTGCTCACGGTGCGTCAACTTTCGCGACCTCGATGGCCAGTACCCCGAGCGCTTCCTTCTCCGCCGGGAAGATGTCGCGGATCGCGCGCAGTTGCTCCTCGGCGGTGACCGTGGGATTGATGGCGGCCGCGCTCTCGTGGTCGAACATCTCGTCAAATGTGCCGTACCTGGCAACGCGCTTCACCTGGGTCAAGGTGCTCTCGGCGCGGCAGGTGAAGCGGATCCGATCGCCCGCCTTGATCCGCAGCATCGAGGAGTAGGCGACGCGCACCTCGACAGTCTTGGACCCGTTGGCGATGAGGTCGTAGTACTGCTTGTAGATCGGCATGTCCCGGGACCGGGGTGTCGTGGCGAGGTGGGAGGGGCGCGAGGCCATGAGACGTCCTAACTCCTGTGAGGTGAAACTTCGGAAGAAGTGCTTGGGGTCGGTCAGCAGGTGGCCGACCATCCAGAGCAGCGCGTCGACGTACTGGTCGGTGGTGCCCGGCCAGTCGGTCGTGGACAGCATCCACGGTTCGACGCCGGGGAAGTCGGTGATCGAAGCCGCGCGTATGAGCGACTTGGGCAGCTTTCCGCCGGTGTCAGGCCTGCTGGTCGCTGTACGTCTCGGTGCTGTACTCGACGTCGGTGGCGTCCGACAGGGAGTCGAAGAAAGGCCGGTAGTAGCCGTCGATCAGGGTGGCGACGCCGTCCTTGCCGAGCGCGTGGTGGTACGTCTGCTGGTAGGCGTGGTGGGTCTCGGGGTCGAGGACGATGTTGTACGGGGCGTTGTCGAGCGCGCCGAACTTCCCCACGGTGTCGGTGCGGAACACCCGTCGGGCCTGCTGGGCGAGGAGGAACGCCGACGCCTGGACCAGGTTCGTGCCCAGGTGCGCGGCGCCGCCGCTGCACCTCGCCCTGGTCTTCAACCTGTCCCACACCACCGCGAGCCGCTACGCGACCATCGCCCGAAACCTGCTCGACGACCAGATCGAGTAGCCCCCTGGCTTTATCGGTTGAGTCCTGACACCGGTTGTCGATCGGTGGCAACCTGATCCAGACCGGCACCGGACTCCTACCGCCTGGCCCTCGCCCAGGCCCGGGCAGCAGCACAGAACGCCGCCGGCTGACCTTACCCGGCCAGCGGGAGGCGATGCCGTCTTGCCCCGCACACGAGGGTCCGGACGGCCTCTCGCTATTGCGGTGCGATGGCTTTGAGCCAGTCCTCGACGGCGACGACATCTGCCCACTGTGGGAACAGCTTTTCGGTGAGCATCGTGTGCACCTCGGGGTCAGTGTCGAGGCAGGCATCCGCCAGCACGGTGAGGCCGAAGTCCAGGTCGATGGCGTGCCACAGGGTGGACAGCACTACAGCGCTGGTGGCGATGCCGGTGAGAACAAGGCCGTCGATATCGCGAGCTCTGAGGACCAAGTCAAGGTCGCTGCCCGAGAACGCGCTCCCCCGCCTCTTGGTCACCACGACGTCGCCCGGCTGGGGCGCGACATCGTCATGGATCTCGGTGCCAGGGGCACCCTCGCGGAACAGGCCGGCCGGCACGGCGTTTTTCATCGCCCTGTTGCGAGGGCTGACTTCCGGATCGCCCGGTCGTAACCCCATCACCACGTAGATCACGGGGATGCCGGCAGCCCGGGCGCCGTCGATCGCCCTGCGCAAGCGTGGCAGATATCCGGAACCGTCGTCGGCGATGGCCACGACGTCCCGTTGGACGTCCATCACCAGAAGTGCGCTGTTCACCATGCTTGCCATCCCTTCTCCGTTGGGAAACACGCACAAGTCTGGTGGATCAACCGAGCCGAGAGCGAATGAGTATCCTTCCGATTCAGAGGCGACGAACCCACCGCCCTTTCGAGCCTCTGCCATCAGCCGCAAACGATCGGCTTTCGGAGACTGTGGAGGGCTCACGACCATTCCTGTGCGGTGCAACGGAATCGGCCGGGGGCTCCTGCCCGCGAGAAGTCCGCCGTACGCGTCCGCGAGGTCGTCCCCGACGCCGTGACGCACCCGCCAGTCCGGCACGGCGATCTGATGCGGCTCGGTGCCGGTCCCGGCGACACTGTGCTGATCATCGATGGACTCTGGCACCAGAGTGCCCCGGTGCGGCACAAGGAGATCCTGGCGCTGCTGGCCGAAGGGGTCGCCGTGACCGGCGCCGCCAGCATGGGGGCTCTGCGTGCCGCCGAGCTCGTCCCGTACGGGACGGTCGGCATCGGCCGCATCTTCGAGGACTTCCGCAGTGGCGCCCTGGACGCGGACGACGAAGTCGCCGTACTCCACACCGACGGCGGCCTCCCGCTGTCCGAAGCCCTCGTGAACCTGCGGGCCGCCCTGACCCGGGCCGCCGCCGACGGGCAGCTGGATGTCACCGAAGCGGACCGGCTCGCCGACCTGGCTCGTTGCCTCCCCTACACGTCCCGGTCGTGGACCGCGCTGGGCCGCCCTGCGGCCGGGGAGGGGCTGGGGCCCGCGTTCAGCCGGGCGGACGCCTGGCGCCGCACGCATCCCTGCGACGCCAAGAGAGAGGACGCCGAGTGTGCTCTTGCCCTGGTTGCCGCCGGTCTGCCCCCGGTCCCTGGCGCCGGGGCGTGGGTGGGCGAGCCGTGGCAGACCGGTTTCGTCCGGTACTGGCAGGCGGCCTTCCGGCCCGGCGCGGTGGCGTGCGGGCAGCCCGTGAGCTTCCTCGCTCTCCTGCACCATCAGCAGCTGTACGACCCGGGGTTCCCCGGCCGGTGGCGGACGCGGGTCCTGGCCGCCGTCGCGCATGAGACGTCCGACGACGTGTGCTGCCCGGTGCGATCCGCGGCGGTGGAGCGGTCCGCCCTGCGGTGCGCCGCTGCGGCAGGCGTGGAGGTGGCCGGTATGTCCGGCGACCAGCTCGCCCACTGGCTCACCGAGGGGGAGTCGAGCCGGTTCCCGCCCGGGGAAGCGCTGGTGCGGGTCGTCGTCCGCTCCGCCCGCCTGGACGGTGGGGCAGGCGTTCACCGCGTACGCGAACACCTGCCCGGACGGTGGGGCAGGTGTCCACCGCGTACGCGAACACCTGCCCGTGGGGCCGGATGCCGGTCAGCGGGTGAGTACGTGGCCGTCGTGGGGGCGGTGGTCGCGGGAGCGGCGCAGGTCGGTGGTGACGTAGGTGCGTTGCAGCCAGCGGTCCGCGCCGTCGTAGCGGGGCTGGAAGGCGGTGCGGCCGTGGACGGTGACGCGGTTGTCGATGATGACCAGGTCGCCGGGTGTCAGGCGCAGGGTGCGGGCGGTCGTCTCGCAGGCTTGGCCGAATTCGGTCAGCGCCGCGGTGGCCCGAGGGGTGAGCGGGGTGGTGACGAGTTGGGCCATGCGGATGTCGGGATCCTCGACCGCTCCCGACAGCACCGGCCGGGGCTCGACGTCGGGTTCGCTCGTGGCGGCGGGGCCGAAGGACGGCGGTGGTGTGGTGATGAACTCCGGTGCGAACAGGGCCTGGCGGCCGGCTGGAGTCAGGAGCGGCAGTGCTTGGCGGATGCCGGCGACGCGCATGCCGGCGATCCGGTCGTGGTCGGCGCGCAGGCACAGGAAGATCACATAGTCGGGTGGGTGGGGGTGGAAGCCGTTCTCGGTGTGGAAGGACAGCGGCACCGATCCGGCGTTGCCGTGGAAGGTCTCCTGCCCGGGTACGGGCACGACGTCCTGCACGAGGGCGCCGGATTTCTCGGCCCGGTAGGCGAGAGGCTCGCCGAGCCCGCAGGCCACCATGGTGAGCATCGCGGCCGGGACACTGGCCCGGCGCTGGACCGAGCCGGGTACGGACGGTGTCGCGGGCAGGGCCGCCCGATCGACGGGCAGGCCGCCGATCACCAATGTGCCGTGCGGGCCGGAGTGCCTGCGAAACCGGCGCACTGCACGGCGCAGCGGGAACGGAAGGCCCTCCCAGGCGTCCCGGGCCCCTGCCACCCACTCGGGGCTGTCGACCTGGGCGTGCCCGCCGGTGCACAGGGTGCGGGCCAGCCGCTCGCATACGACGGCATCGGCCGGGTCAAGCGCCCAGTCGGCGGCGTCGGCAGAGCGTTGGGTGGTGCCGGGCGTCGTCTCGGGCATCAGGGTCTCCTGCCGGGGGTGGGCGGCGGACGCACGGACTCATGAGTGGCGCAGGCCGGCCACGGCGTCGGCGATGTAGTGGTCCCCGAACCGGACCAGGGAGGCGTACTGGGCCGCGCGGCGATGGCGCATGAGCCGTAGTTCGGCCACGGCGTTGTCGGGGCCTTCGGACTTCTGGGCGAGGGAACGCCGCAGGTGCACCATCGAGTACGCCAGAGTGACGTGCCGTTCACCGTCCACGATGTCGGCTTCCAGGAGAGCGGCCCGTGCTTCCGCCAGCTCCGGGGCGCCGGCCGACAGGTGCTCGTAGGAGTCGGGAAGCACCGACAGCAGTTCCTTCATCGCCGCCCGGAACAGCTTGTACCCGCGATGCTGGCGCCCGCTCAACGGGGCGTCCACCGACGGCGGCGCCATGGTGTGGCGTATCGCCGCCATGTAGTACTCGGCCGGGACCGTACTGGCGTGGGTCATGGCCGCCGGGAAGCCCCGCACGTACACCGTCGCATCTGACAGCCGCAGCAGCGCGGCATCGCCGTCACCCTCCCGCAGGTGGCGGGTGGCATCGGCCACGGCGACCGCGGCGCAGACGTTGAACAGGACATGGACCTGGTGCCCGATGAGCCACCGAGCACTCCACACACTCTCCAACGACGCCTCCGCAGCCGGCTCGGGGGCGGCCACCGACGGTACGGAGTCAGGGTCGGCGCCCGGCGCCGTGCCGGTGAGGTCGAGCACCGACTGCCGCATCCCCTCCACCTCAAGCGCCAGGTCGGCACCCGACAACGGAGCCTCGCACAGGTCTTCCAGACCGCGGTGGACGACCAGGACACCGTGCAGGGCAGCCTGTTGATCCGACAGCTCCCCCTCACGGACCCGGAAGAACGACTGACTGGTCGAATCCGCGGGCAGCCCCTCACCGACCACGGCCGGAGCCAGGGCCGACAGCGCGGCCACCAACTCACCGGAAGCCACGGCGGCCTGCCGCAGTGCGACGGCCCGCTCGACGGGCCTGGCGTGGGTCGCCAACCCGGCCAGCACGCGGGCGGTGCGCTTCGCCTCGGCACCGACCCGCGGGCCCAGCACCGGGACGGGCCGCCCGCCTCGGGGTTCACGGAAAACAGCGACAGCAGGATGACCGGCAACCGGCGATAAGCCCATGGTTGAAGTACTTCGCCAAGAACAGTTCACACGAAACCTGCTCCGCACGACCATTCCTGTGCGGTGCGACGGAATCGGCCGGGGCTCCTGCCCGCGAGAAGTCCGCCGTACGCGAGACATCCGCCGTACGGGAGGCGGAGCCCGTACGGCGGATGAGGGGGCGGCGGGTCGGCGGACGCGGTGGTGGGTCGTCTCACCGGTCCGCTGTGAGCGCGTCCGCTGTGAGTGGTTCCGCCGGTGGGGCGCCCGCGAGGATCAGGGGTTCCACGGCCTCGTACTGCCGGCGCTCCTTGTCGACGCCCCGGCGGGTGAACCTGGTGCCGAGCCAGCCCGCCAGGAATCCGGCCGGGACCGAGACGAGGCCGGTCGTGGTGAACGGGAACCAGTTGAAGTCGAGGTCCGGGAAGACCGCTTCGGGTGAGCCGGAGACCAGGTTGGTGCCCGTGAAGTGGATTCCTGTCCCTTAGGAGCGGGCCGGCCGGGGTGGGGTACCGGGGTCTCGTGCGATGGCGGTGGCTGAGCGGTCCCGGAGGGGTTCGTCCCAGGTGTCGAACTGTGCGGTGAGCCATCGGGGATCTACCTGCCAGGTGCTGCAGAGGTTCAGCATGGGCGCCCCGGCGCGGTAGGCCTGGAGTACGTCGTCGCGGTGGATGAGTACGTCGACTCGTGCGGCCTTCACTTGGGTTCTCGTGCGGCGGGGTAACGGCCGTTCTTCTGTGTGGTGTTGGTGCCGGGGGTGGTCACGGGAGTTCCGCGACGGTGACGCCGCGTAGTTGGCGGATGAGGAGGAAGGCGAGCATGCCGGGGTAGCGGGGTTTGCTGTACGGGGAGAGTTGTCCGTTTTCGGTGGAGATCCAGCCGGTGGTGGTGAGGCGGTAGAGGGTGCCGGACACTCCGTAGAGGTGGGGTTTCCTGACGCGTAGGAGGACGTGTTCGCCGCGGCGGAGGAAGGGGCATTGCCGTACGGAGATGCGGGCGTGTTCGGTGCAGAGCGGGGGCATGGTGGTGAGTGATTTCTCGGGCCAGGTGGGGGGTGAGTCCTCGCGCCGCCAGTCCATGAACAGCCAGCCGTCCTTGTTCCGGTCGGCGGGCTGGGCACAGACCTGGCACAACAGGTTTTCCATGCACCTGCGTTGGCGGGTCGAGTGCAGGGAGTCGTACAGGACAGGGCCCGGCTGCGGGGACTCATCCACGCGGACCCACAGGTTCCCGTGCCTGTCCCGGTCCTCCGGACGTACGTCCCGGTACGTGAGCCGGGGCCCGCTCGCGGCGAACTCGACGGTCAAGGCGGACTCCAGCACGCCTCTGTCGGTACTGCGTGAGGCGACGTACGGGGTCAGGAGAGGCATGGGTTCCTCCTTGTGGGGGTGGGGGCCGCCCGGCTGCCGCCGTCCCCATGACAGGGGGCAGCCGGGCGGGGTTTGGGGGTTACTGGGCCGCCGGGTGTGTGCCGGGGGTGCGGGGTGCCGTGGTGGGCGGGGTGGCTTTCGCGTAGGGGCGGCCGGGTTTGGTGCCGGTGCAGAGGTTGCAGTGGGGGCAGTCCTGGATCCGGGTCTCAGGGGGTGGTTTCCATGGGGTGTGTTCGGTGCCTTGTTGGGTGGTGCCCGTCCTGGTCGCCCGTGGGGGAGCCACTGCGAACGCGACCAGGACGGGGGTGTGTGGGGTGCTGGAGGCCGGTGGTCCCGTGCGTCCGGGCGGGTCGGCCGGTGAGGGTGACGTGCAGGCCGACGGCCGGGTCGGCCACGGTGAGCAGGGTGCCGGAGCCGGTTTCCAGGTGGTGCAGTGCGTCGGTCTGGCGCTGGTCGTCGGCGGCCCAGGCGCGGAGGCTTTCGGGGGCGTCGGAGCCGTGGAACGTGACTGGCCGGACGTCGTTCCTCGCCCGTGCCCAGGGGGTGGTGTCGGGAGATATGAGGTGTCCGTGCCCGTCCGCGAGCCGTAGTGCCTGCCTGCGGAGCCAGCGCAGGGCGAGACGGCGGTTGGGCACGGTGACCCGGCCGAGCAGGACCGCCCGCCTCGTCCCGGCGGTCACGGTGACTTCGGCGACGTAGTCCGTGCCACCGTGGCGGCCGTCGTGGCGGGGGCGGATCAGGCGCCGGAGCAGGTCGGCCGCCGCTTCGACCGCGTGCGACCGGGCCGTACGCTCCGCGTCGCGCCGGGCGATCGCTGTGTCCAGTCCGGTGAGGAACAGGGCCCGGTACGCGGGGTCCGACTCGATGCGTTGCAGCTCGGCGAACAGCGGTGGTGGCTCGGGTGGTTGTGGGGCGAGTGCCCGCATGATCCGGGGGAGGTACCGGCGCAGGAGGATTCCGGCGGCCCCGAGGGTGAGGGCGAGCCGGACCGCCAGGAACCTCGACGTCATGACGGCGCGCCGTGCTCGGCAGCCTCGTGGCGCCGGCGCGAGGCCCGGCAGGCGGCCTGCTTGGCGGTGTCGCGTTCGGCACCGGCTACGGCCTCGGCGTGGTCGATCTCCTGGCAGCCCCGGCACGGCTCCGGCGCGGGCAAGCCGTCGTGGACGACCGGCCGTACGAGGGTGCCGGGGGCGGGTACGTGGGGGGTACGTCCGTTCGGAGAACCGTTTTTCGTAGACACGATCGTTCCTCTCCGTGGTCATTTCGCTACCAGGTGGGATGAGCGTGACCTACGGTTCGGGTGTCTTCAACTTGCGTTGGCTGAACGGAAAGTTGGGTACCACGATGGTGAACCGCAAGGATTTGGACCCCGAGAAGTCAGCTAGCGCTGCGTTTGGGCAGCTTCTGCGTACTTTTCGGGATGCGCGGGGCTGGACGCAGGACGAGTTGGGGGAGCGCATGGGGTGCTCCGGGACGCACATTTCTGCTGTCGAAACTGGTCGCCGCCCTCCAACTACCCGTTTTGCGCGGAGTGCTGACAGGGCGCTCGGTACCGGTGACAGGCTCGAACGTCAGAGCCGAGCCGTTCGGCATACGGCACTTCTTGAGGGCTTCCCGGAGTACGTCACGCAGGAGGCTCGCGCGGCAGAGATCCGGCTCTACGAGGTCGGCGTAATGCCGGGAATACTCCAGACATCGGAGTACGCATCGGCACTCACCGCCCGCACGGTCGAGCGTGGAGCTATCACGCCCGAACAGGGTGACGAACGGATCGCGCTCGTATCGGAGCGTCAGACATCCCTGAAACGGACACCGCCACCGCTCGTGTTCGTAGTGCTGGACGAAAGTTGTCTTAGAAGGCCTGTCGGCAGCTCCACCATCATGGAGAACCAGTTGGCGCGGCTGGTTGAGTTCGCCGCACTGCCCAATACAGTCCTCCAGATCGCCCCGTTCGATATGGGCGACCGCCGTCCGCTCAGCTTGCCGCTGTACGTCCTGACGATGGAGAACCGCTCCCTCGTCTCGTACGCGGAGTCCGCGCAGCGCGGTCAGTTCGAACGGGAAAGCACTTCCGTAGTGCCCCTGTTGACCGCCTATCATCAGTTGCAGGCCGAAGCGCTCTCGCAAGCGGCATCCGTGGCCATGATCGAGCAGTTACGAAAGGGCACTCCGTGACGACCGAATCCCCCCAATGGTTCAAGTCTTCATACAGCGAGAACGGCGGCGCTTGCATCGAGGTCGCTGCCAACCTCGCCGCCTCGCGCGGCATGGTCCCCGTACGTGACTCCAAGGATCTGAGCGGTCCCACCCTGGACCTTCGCGCTGATGCGTTCGTCGGCTTCGTGGCGGGCGTCAAGGCCGGAGAGTTCGGCACCGTCTGAGCACCTGGTTGTTTGCCGAGCCGGGTGCAAGCCCCCTGGCCCTCCTGCTCACCCGGGCCAGTGGGGCGACGCCCCACAGGTGATCGAGGTCCTGAACCGGATCCAGCTTCCCGACCGCATGGCCAACGGCCCGGACCGGCTGCCCGGCTGCCCGGACAGGGGCGCCGCCGCTCCAGCTCCGGTCGGCCTGCTGCTCCCACCACCGGTAGGCGGTTTCCGTCTCATCCCACAGCCGGCGCGGCCCCGACCGCACCACGAGGTACTTGCTCGCCCCCGGCTCGTAGTCGATGGACGCCCAGGACTGTTCGTCGTCGCTGTAGAGCCACACCACGTAGGTTCCCTCATCATCGGGCTCGACAGACCGTCGGCCCACGCCCGAGCCCCCCCTCACCTGCGGCTACGGGGTCTGCCAGTAGTCCGCCCACGCCCGTGCCGCCTTCACGTGGCGCTCCAGGCCGGGCGTCCCGTACTCATGCCAGGCCTCCCAGGAACGGGCGTCGGCCTCGGCGAGCACCACCACGCCCTCGCGGGGAGCCTCGGCGAACGCGGGAATGCGCCGGCACCACCGGGCGGCCTGCTCGGGAGTCTGCTCGCCGTCCAGGACGAGGCGCTGGCCCCACAGGACCGCGTCCACCCATCCGGGGCCCCGGGCCGCCCACGCCCAGTCGATCAGCCACGTCCGGTCGGTCCCGGGCAGGAAGTTGACCGCCGCCGGATCGCCGTGCACAAGCATGTCCCCCGTCAGCAGCGGCTCATCAACAGGGTCGCAGTACTCCTCCCACCGCTCCCACGCCGGCTTCAACCGGGCCTCGGGCGGCGCGGACGTCGTGCTCAGCTCCTGCAGGACCGTCGCGACGGAGTCCAGATGGGGGCTGTCGTCCGCATAGAAGTCGGCCCACGGTGACGTACTGGTGATCCCCTCGAACCCGAGGATCGTCCAACCGCCCGCTGCCACCCGCCACAGGAGACGTGGTGCGAAGTCGGGAAGGAACGGCGCCACCGCGCTCTCCACGTTCAGCTCGGCCGTCCGCTCATGGTCCTCGGGCAGCCCCTTGACGAAGACACTCCCGCCGCCGGGGGCGGTCAGCAGGGCGGCGAAGCCCGAGCTGGTCGCGTTGGCCATGTCGGCCACCGCACTGCCCTCTCCGACCTGGCCGGCGACCGCCCGCCGTACAGGTTCGGGCAGTTCCTCGTAGGAGCGCAGAGCGACACGCACGACCGTCTACCTCGGGGGCCTCTGAGGGGCGTTCGGAGGGAATGGCGGGTTCTTGTCCGGCCTCGTCGGTGGGTTGGTCGAGGGACGTCCCGGCGGGGGGTTGGTCGACGGACGGGGGGACGGGTTGCGTGCTTCAAGGATCGTCATGACCGGGACCGTATCGGCCGCCCCCGACCGGACGGGCCCGAACCAGTGAAGTTCCAGGGACGGCAACCCAGTCCTCGTGTTGCTACGGCAGACGAACACGTAACGAAGGCTAGTGACCGGTTCCGACGCTCCGTCAGCGGTCGTCAACCAGTGATCGGCGCGCGCCGATCCGTGGACGGGGGCAGGCCGTGGTCAGGCGCTCCGGCACGTTCCATCCGCCGTACGGGAGGCGGAGCCCGTACGGCGGATGAGGAGGTGGCGGGTCGGCGGAGGCGGTGGTGGGCCGTCTCACCGGTCCGCTGTGAGCGCGCCCTCCGGTGGGGCGCCCGCGAGGATCAGCGGTTCCACGGCCTCGTACTGCCGGCGCTCCTCGTCGACCCCCCGGCGGCTGAACCTGGTGCCGAGCCAGCCCGCCAGGAATCCGGCCGGGACCGAGACGAGGCCGGTCGTGGTGAACGGGAACCAGTTGAAGGCGACGTCCGGGAAGACCGCGTCGGGCGAGCCGGAGACCAGGTTGGTGCCCGTGAAGAGGATCAGCACGCTGACCGTGCCGCCGATGAGCGTGCAGAGCAGGCCGACCCGGGTGAAGCGACGCCAGAACATGCTGTAGATCAGCGCCGGGGCCAGCGCGGAGGCGCCGACGCAGAAGGACAGCGTCACCAGCGA
The DNA here is from genome assembly GCF_001905125.1 of Streptomyces sp. TSRI0281. Lineage (GTDB taxonomy): Bacteria > Actinomycetota > Actinomycetes > Streptomycetales > Streptomycetaceae > Streptomyces. The sequence goes on from NZ_LWLE01000034.1 coordinate 318,351, forward strand.
CTGGAGGTTCCAGTGCCGGGCGAGGACGGCGAGCGCGATGGTGAGCAGGCCGATGCCGACCGCGGCGGCCTGTGCCGTACTCATCTCGGTGCGCTGCTTCAGCGGCGGCTTGCCCGGTTCGCGCAGTCCATGGGCGAACAGATCGTGGGCGAGGGAGTTCGCGCAGGCCAGGATCATTCCGGCGACCGAGGCGAGCAGTGTCAGGAAGATCGCCGTCGTCATGGTCGTGACGACCAGCGCCCCCGCCGCCCCGCCGCCCGCGACCGCGCCGCTGACCTGGAGGATCGCGCTGTTGCCCTGCGCCCCGGCGGCGGTGATGCCCTCGTAGCCGACGAGGGCCGCCGCGCCGAAGCCGCTGAGGGTGAGCAGCAGACAGATCGCGGCGACGATGCAGACCGCCCAGGACAGCGAGCGGCGGACGGCACGGGCGCTGCCGACGCTCGTCATCCGCATGGTGATGTGCGGCAGACACGCGACACCGAGCACCAGGGTCAGTTCGGAGCTGATCATGTCCAGGTCGTTGCCGTCGAACTGCAGCCCCGAGCGGAGGTAGGCCGCCCCGGCTCCGCTGCCCGCCTGGGCGGCCGAGAGCAGGGCGCCCAGGCTCCAGTCGTAGCGGTTCATCACGAGTACGGAGACGAGCAGTGCGGCGCCGAGGAGCACCACCGTCTTGACGATCTGGATCAGGGTGGTGCCCTTCATGCCGCCGATCGCCGCGTAGCCGATCATCATGACGCCGAGCGCGACGATGGATCCGGTGCGGAATCCGGAGCTGTCGAAGCCCAGCATGAAGGCGAGCAGATTGCCGCTGCCCGCGAGCTGGACGACCATCAGGGGTACGAGTGCGGCGAGCGTGACCGCGCAGGCCGTGATGCGGACGGCGCGGCCGGGGGCCCGGCGGGTGAGCATGTCGCCGATGGTGAACCGGCCCGCGTTGCGCAGGGGTTCGGCCAGCAGGAACATCAGCAGCAGAAGGGAGAGGACGGTGCTCAGGGCGACCACGAGCCCGTCGTGGCCGGTGAGGGCGGTGAGCCCGGTGGCACCGAGGACGGTGGCCGCCGAGAGGTAGTCACCGGCGATCGCGAGGCCGTTGCGCAGCGGGGAGAGCGTGCGGTAGCCCGTGTAGAAGGCGTCGAGGTCGTCGCGGTCCGGCACGGTCATCACGCAGAGCAGCAGGGCGACGGTGGCCACGGCGATGAACGCCACCAGGGACATGGTCTGCGCGGAGTCTTCGAATCCGGTCATCGTCCCGCCCGGTCGTCGTGCCTACGGGGGCGCCGGTGGGGGCGCGGATGGGCAGAGGTACGGCCGCCGTTGCGCAGGTCGGCCGAGAGCGGGTCCACCGTCCGCTCGGCTGTCCGTTCGTACACGGTGATGGCGAGCACGGCGACCGGGAGCTGGCACAGACCCAGCAGCAGGCCGACGTTGAGACCGCCACCGCCGACGGGGTGGGCCATCAGATCGGGGGCGTAGGCGGAAAGCAGCAGGAACAACGTGAAATAGCCGAGCGCGGTGAAAGTGGCGGCCCGGCGCAGGACGCGGTACGCGCCGCGCAGCCGGAGCAGATCGCCGTGGTGGTCGTGGGCGGGAGCGGAATCGTCCTCGCACGGGGCGGCGGACCACCGGGGCGGGAGCAGCGGCGGATACGGCGCCGGAGCGGCCTGCGGGGGCGAACTCTGCCAGGCGAGAAGGTAGTCGGGTTGGTAGGGGGGAGGGTGCGGGTCGTTGTTCGGCATCGGGTACTGCTCCCTTCCTTGCATGGCTGGGGGACCTGGGGGTGTGCAAGGCAGAAGCGGAGGCGCTGGTGCGCCCGGTCGATGCGCGTAGATTACTTATGGGTACGGCGGGTGGGGAGGGGTAACACGGAAATACCCTCCGAGGTACCGGAGTTGTCCTATTCCTGGACGCCTAACGGACGCTTTCCGTCCCCTCGTCGAGGATCGGGAAGCGGCGCGGGGCGAGGACGACGAGTACCAGCAGTGCGAGTCCGGCGGCCACGGCGGCGCCGAGGTAGACATGGTCGACCGCGGCGTCGACCGCCCGGCGCAGGTGGTCCGTCGCGGCGGCGGAGAGCGACCCCGGGTCGTCCAGGGCGTGCGAGATCGCGTCCAGGTCGCCCGGCAGCCCGGGGACGGGGGCGTCGGTCAGCCGGGAGGCCAGCCCCCCGTTGGCGACGGCACCGAACAGCGCGGCGCCGACGCTCTGGCCGACCTGGCGGCAGAAGAGGACGGACGCCGTCGTCGTACCGCGCTCCGACCAGCCGACGGTCGACTGGACGCCCACGATCAGCGGCAGTTGGAACAGGCCGAGCGCCGCGCCGAGCAGCAGCATGATCAGGGCGGGCTGCCAGGCCGCACCGGGGTAGGGCAGCAACGGGAAGGCCAGCAGGATCAGCAGGGCGGCGCTCATGCCGATGATCGCGGTGAGCCGGAAGCCGATGCGGTGGTAGACCCGGTTGGACAGCGCCGCCGAGACCGGCCAGCTCAGCGTCATCACGGAGAGCACGAAACCGGCCGCGATCGGGCCGAGGCCCAGGACGGACTGGGCGTACGTCGGAAGGAAGACGGTCGGCGCGACCATCAGCAGCCCCATCGCGCCCAGGGCGAGATTGACCGAGGCGATGGTGCGCCGCCGCCAGACCCAGCCCGGGATGATCGGATCGGCGGCCCTGCGTTCGATGGCGACGGTCAGCGCGGCGAGTAGGGCACTGGCCCCGAAGAGGCCCAGCGAGGGAGCGGAGAGCCAGGGCCAGGCGACGCCGCCCTGGACCAGTGCGGTGAGCAGGAGGACGCCCGTCGCGAAGACCGCCAGCGCGCCGGGCCAGTCGATCCGGGGGCGGACGGCGGGGCGCGGGCGGGACGGTTCGTGGAGGTGGCGGACGACCAGCCAGAGGGCGATCGCGCCGACCGGCAGATTGATCAGGAAGATCCACCGCCAGTCGGCGTACGCGGCGAGCAGCCCGCCGATCGCCGGTCCCGCGACGGCCGAAGTGGCCCAGACGGTGGACAGCTTGGCCTGGATCTTGGGGCGTTCCTTGAGCGGGTAGAGGTCGGCGGCGATCGTCTGCACCGTGCCCTGGAGCGCACCGCCGCCGAGACCCTGCACGACCCGGAAGGCGATCAGCGCGGCCATGTTCCACGCGGCGGCGCAGAGCACCGAGCCGACCAGGAACAGGATGATCCCGGCGACCAGGACGGGCTTGCGGCCGAAGGTGTCGGAGAGCTTCCCGTACACGGGCAGGGTGACGGTCATGGCCAGCAGATAGCCGGAGAAGAGCCACGAGAAGACGGCGAACCCGCCGAGATCGCCGACGATCTGGGGGACGGCGGTGGAGACGATGGTGCCGTCGATGGCGGACAGCGCCATGCCGAGCATCAGCGCCGCAACTACGGGGCGACGGCCGCGTGGGGTGGTGGGGGAGGCCCCGGTCTCTCGGGTTGCGGTGGCGGTTGCGGATGCAGTGGTGGGTGCGGCTGGGGTGACGGCTGCGGGTTCCGGGGCCGGAGTTGTGGCGGTGGCTTCCGGGGCTGTGGATACGGCAGTTGCTTCCGTGGGCTTCGTGAGGTTCGCGGGCGGGCCGGCGGGCGCGGTTCCGGGTGGCTCGGCTCCGGCGGGCCCGGTTCCGCCCGGCCCGGCTCCAGTTGGCGCGGCTCCGGGGGGCGGGGCTCCAGTTGGTGCGGCTCCGGGCCCGGAGGTCGCTGCGGCCGGCCCGGGTATCGCTTCGATGTCGCCGTCCGCGCCGCCCACAGATTTTCCTTCCCTATGCATGTATTTCCTGGGCCACTGTCTCACCGCGCGCCGCCCGGCGGGAGGGCCGCGAAGGACGGGCCCCGGTCGGCCCGGTCCGCCCGCGGCCGGTTCGCGACCCCTTACGCCGGTCTCCGTCGAGGGGTGGAGACCCCTAGGGGTTGGTCCTCAGTTCTGTCCAGGGGGCGTTCCTCCCGGCGGAGGACGTGGTGGTGGGGGGCCGTTCCTTAGCCTTTTCCTACGTCGCGAATGCGGCCGGCAACGGGGGCGGGGTGGGGATAACCCCACCGAAGGACTGCGATGAGCACCAGCGCGCCGGACCCCCTCCTCACCCGAGACTCGGAACGTACACAAACGCGTTCAGTCATTGACCGACATAGGAGACTTACCGTGACAACGGCTGTAACCATTCCCAGGCACGGGGGCACTGGAGGGCGTACGGCCGTCGCTGCGCGAGCGAGGCAGGTCGTCAAGGCGTACGGGTCGGGGGAGACCCGGGTCGTCGCGCTCGACCATGTCGATGTGGACATCGCTCGCGGGCAGTTCACGGCGATCATGGGGCCGTCCGGCTCCGGCAAGTCGACCTTGATGCACTGCCTGGCCGGACTCGACACCGTGACCTCCGGCGAGATCTTCCTCGACGAGACCGAGATCACGAAGCTCAAGGACAAGAAGCTCACCCAGCTCAGACGGGACCGGATCGGCTTCATCTTCCAGGCGTTCAACCTGCTCCCGACGCTCAACGCGATCGAGAACATCACGCTGCCGATGGACATCGCGGGCCGCAAGCCCGACGCCGGGTGGCTCCGGCAGGTCGTGGAGACCGTGGGTCTCTCCGAGCGGCTGAAGCACCGGCCGACCGAGCTGTCCGGCGGTCAGCAGCAGCGCGTGGCGGTGGCCCGCGCCCTGGCCTCGCAGCCGGAGATCATCTTCGGTGACGAGCCCACCGGGAACCTGGACTCGCGGGCCGGTGCCGAGGTGCTGTCCTTCCTGCGCCGGTCGGTCGACGATCTGGGCCAGACCATCGTCATGGTAACCCACGACCCGGTGGCCGCCTCCTACGCTGACCGGGTGCTCTACCTCGCCGACGGCTCCATCGTCGACGAGATGTACAACCCGACGGCGGACCAGGTCCTGGACCGGATGAAGCACTTCGACGCACGCGGGCGGACCTCATGACCGTCTGGAAGACCTCGATGCGCAACTTCCTCGCGCACAAGGGACGGATGGCGCTGTCCGCCGTCGCGGTCATGCTGTCGGTGGCGTTCGTGTGCGGCACGCTCGTCTTCACCGACACGATGAACACCACCTTCGACAAGCTCTTCGCGGCGACCTCGGCCGATGTCACCGTCAGCCCGAAGTCGTCGAAGGGCGGCGGCGACATGCCGGAGAACGGGAAGCCCGAGTCGCTGCCCGCCTCCGTCGTCCCGCTGGCCGCGAAGGCCGACGGGGTGGAGAAGGCGGAGGGCGCCGTCATCAGTGCGTCGGTCACCGTCGTCGACAGCCACAACAAGAACATGGGGACGGAGAGCGGCGCCCCGACGCTCGCGGGCAACTGGACGCGGAACGACCTCCGTTCCATGGAGATCACCGCCGGCCACGCCCCGCGCGGCCCCACCGAGGTGATGGTCGACGCCGACACCGCCGAGAAGCACCACCTGAAGCTCGGCGACGAACTGCGCACGATCGCCGTCACCGGTGACGTCACGGCACGGATCAGCGGGATCGCCTCGTTCAAGGTGACCAACCCGGGCGCCGCGATCGTCTACCTCGACACCGCGACCGCCCAGACGAAGCTGCTCGGCACTCCCGGTGCCTTCACGCACATCTCCATCACCGCCGAACCCGGCATCAGCGACACGCAGTTGAAGAAGAACGTCGCCTCGGCGCTCGGCGACCCGGCCGCGTACAAGCTCCAGACCCAGCAGGAGGCCGCCGACGCCAACAAGGACTCCATGGGGTCCTTCCTCGACGTCATGAAGTACGCGATGCTCGGCTTCGCCGGAATCGCGCTCCTGGTCGGCATCTTCCTGATCGTCAACACCTTCTCCATGCTGGTCGCCCAGCGCACCCGCGAGATCGGTCTGATGCGGGCCATCGGCTCCAGCCGCAAGCAGGTCAACCGGTCCGTGCTGGTGGAGGCGGTCCTCCTCGGCATCGTCGGATCGGTCCTCGGCGTCGGCGCCGGAGTCGGCCTCGCCGTCGGACTGATGAAGGTGATGAGCTCCATCGGCATGGAGCTGTCCACCGACGACCTCACCCTGGCCTGGACGACCCCGGCGATCGGGCTCGTGCTCGGCATCGTCGTCACCGTCCTCGCCGCGTACATCCCGGCCCGCCGGGCGGGCAAGGTCTCCCCGATGGCCGCACTGCGCGACGCCGGAACCCCGGCCGACGCGAAGTCGGGCTGGATCAGGGCCGGTATCGGCCTGGTCCTCACCGGCTCCGGCGGAGCGGCCCTGTGGGCGACGACGCAGGCCGACAAGGCGAGCGACGGATCGCTCCTCCTCGGCCTCGGCGTGGTCCTCACCCTGATCGGCTTCATCGTGATCGGCCCGCTGCTGGCCGGCCTGGTGGTGCGGGTGCTCAGCGTGGCCGTGCTGCGGCTGTTCGGCCCGGTCGGGCGGCTGGCGGAGCGCAACGCGCTGCGCAACCCCCGGCGTACGGGAGCGACCGGCGCGGCCCTGATGATCGGCCTGGCCCTGGTGGCCTGCCTCTCGGTCGTCGGCTCCTCCATGGTGGCCTCGGCCACCGACGAGCTCGACAAGTCGGTCGGCGCGGACTTCATCGTCCAGTCGTCCACCGGCCAGCTGATCGTTCCCCAGGCCGCTAAGGCGCTGGAATCGGCCCCCGGCATCGAGCACATCACCGAGTACAAGAACATCAGCGCGAAGATCACCGCACCCGACGGCACCACGGAGGACGAGGGAATCGTCGCCGCCGATCCGACGTACAAGGACGATCTGCGCCGCGAGACGGTCTCCGGCGACATGGCCGCCGCGTACGGCAAGAACGCCATGTCGGTCGGCGACGGCTACGCCGAGCGGCACGGTGTCGAGGTCGGCGACGAGATCACGGTCGCGTTCAAGGCGGGCGACACGGCGAAGCTGAAGGTCGCCGCGATCACCTCCGACGACACGAGCGTCGACACGGGCGCGATGTACACCAACATCACGACCGCCGAACGGTACGTCCCCGCCGACCGGATGCCCGAGAACGTGATCATGTTCGCCAAGGCGCAGGACGGCAAGGAGAAGGAGGCGTACACCGCCCTCAAGTCCTCGCTCGACGCGTACCCGCAGTACAAGGTGCAGAACCAGACGGACTTCAAGCAGGAGCTGAAGGACCAGATCGGCCAGCTGCTGAACATCGTGTATGGCCTGCTGGCCCTGGCGATCATCGTGGCGGTGCTCGGCGTGGTGAACACCCTCGCCCTGTCCGTGGTCGAGCGGACCCGGGAGATCGGCCTGATGCGGGCGATCGGTCTCTCCCGCCGCCAGCTGCGCCGGATGATCCGCCTGGAGTCCGTGGTCATCGCCCTCTTCGGTGCCCTGCTCGGACTCGGCCTGGGCATGGGCTGGGGCACCTCCGCCCAGAAGCTGCTGGCGCTGGAGGGCCTGGGAGTCCTGGAGATCCCGTGGCCGACCATCCTCACCGTCTTCGTCGGCTCGGCGTTCGTCGGACTCTTCGCCGCACTCGTCCCGGCCTTCAGGGCGGGCCGGATGAACGTCCTGAACGCCATTGCCACGGACGGCTGATGGCTGACAGTTGACGGCGACGGTCGCTCCGGACGGGCGGCCGAAGGCGACCGTCACCGTAGAATGACCGTGTTGGCCCCGGGGCGTTCCTCCAAACGCCCCGGGGCCGTTCGCGTCCGTACGCCGTCGCACCCGGCCCGGATCCGTCCTGTACGAGGTTGCCCCTGCACGAAGCCGCCCCTGTACGAGGCTGCCCCTGCGCGAGGTTGCCCCTGCGCGAAGCCGCCCCTGTACGAGGCTGCCCCTGCGCGAGGTTGCCCCTGCGCGAAGCCACAGCCCTGCACGAAGCCGCCCCCGCACGCAGCCGCCGCCCCGCACGAAGTTGCCCCTGCACGAAGCTGCCGCGCCCCGTGCAGCAAGCTGTCACCGCCGCCCAGGCCCCGTTCCGCTCCCCGCTGGCATATTCATCCGTGCCGGGACCCCCCGGCAGGACGCCACAGCCGAAGGGGAAACGTGACCATGTCTTCGCTTTCGCAGCAGCCGCGCGGTCCGGTGCGCAGCGCCGTCGCCGTCACCACTCTCGCGCTCGTCTCGCTCGCCCTCTCCGCCGGTGCCGCGTCGGCGGCCCCCGCACCGGCCACCGCCCCGGAACACCTCCCCGAACACACCGGCCGGACGCTCTGTACCCAGGTGGAGGAGTTCCTCGGCCGACTGCCCGTTCCCTCCGGGCCTGTTCAGGTGTGCAAGCTGGTCAACGGCTGGGACTAGGGGCGGGAAGCCATGATGCGCTTCCAGATCCTCGGGCCGCTGGCCCTCGCGGACGGCCCCGACACCGTCGTACTCCAGCCCTCGAAGCCCACGATCCTGCTCGCCGCCCTCCTTCTGCACGCCAACTCCGTGGTGTCCGCCGAGTACTTGCAGCGGGCCGTATGGGGCGAGGAGCAGCCCGCCACCGCCAAGGCGGCGCTCCAGACCTGTGTCCTGCGGCTGCGCCGGCTGTTCACCAAGCACGGGGTCACCGAGACCTCGATCGAGGCGGTGCCCGGTGGCTACCGGATCACCGCCGCACCGCACTCCCTGGACCTCCTCGGTTTCCGCGACCAGATCCGCCGGTCCGTGGCCCTCTCCGGCGACCCGGAGGCCGAGCTCTACACGCTCAAGGACGCGCTGTCGCTCTGGCAGGGCTCCCTCCTCGCCAACGTGCGCTCCGACGTCCTGCACCGGGACGAGGTGCCCCGGCTCGCGGAGGAGCGGCTGCGGAGCGTGGAGCGGGTCTGCGATCTGCTGCTGGGGCTGGGGCGCTGCGGGGAGGCGCTGGTCGAACTGTGGACCGCTACGCGCGTATATCCGGGGCACGAGCGCTTCCACGAGCAGTTGATCGAGGCGCTCTACCGGACCGGGCGGCAGTCCCAGGCCCTGGCCGAGTACCGCAGGGTCAAGGGCTTCCTCCTGGACGAACTGGGAGTGAACCCGTCGCCCGCCCTCCAGCAGCTGGAAATGGCGATCCTGCGCGGTGAGGACCTGGGCACCGGCGAGCCCGCGCCCCCGCCGCCGCCCGCCCCCGCCGTCCGGGTCATCGAAGGGGAGACCGTCCCCGTCCCGGGCGTCGGCCCGGTGCCCACCGTGCCGAACTTCACCGGGCGCGAGGCCGAGACGGCCGCCATGGTCGCCCGCCTCACCGCCGGTGCCGAGCCCGGCGCGAAGGACCGGCAGCCGCTCACGGTCCTGGTGTCGGGCGCACCCGGCATCGGCAAGTCGGCCCTCGCCCACCGGGTCGCCCACCTCGTGCGGGACGCCTTTCCGGCCGGCCGGCTGCTCGTGCCGATGACCCGGCCGGACGGCGAACCGCGCCGCGTCGCCGAGGTCGCGGCCGAGGTGTCCGCGGCCCTGCGCTCCGGGCGCGCGGGCGAACGCGCCCTGCTCGTCCTCGACGACGTGGTGGACGCCGATCAGGTGCGCCCGCTGCTGCTCCCGGCGGACGGCCCCGACATCGCCGTCGTCGTCACCAGCCGGATGGGTCTGGCCGGGCTCATCGCCACCCACGGCGGCTGGGTGCACCGGCTCTCCGCCTTCACGGAGGCGGAGTCGTACGCCCTGCTGCTGGCCGCACTCGGTGCCGAACGCGTCGAGGCGGAGCCGCAGGCCGCCCGCCGACTGGCCGCGCTCTGCGGGCACTTCCCCGTGGCCCTGCGCATCCTGACGGCCCGGCTGCTGACCCGGCCGGGGCTGGGACTCGGCCACGCCGTCGACTGGCTGGGCGAGGACCCGCTCGCCCGGCTCACCCTGACCGATTCCCCCGGCCTGTCCGTCACCGGCCTGTTCGACCGGGCGCTGGGCCGGCTCGACCCCCGGCTGTCCGAGGCGTTCCTCCGGGTCGGGGCGGGGCCGCTCGACACCTTCGGGGCCGAGGACGTCGCACCGGGGAGCGGGGCGGTACCGGAGACCGAGGCCGTACTGGAGCAGCTGGCCGACGCCGGACTGCTGGAGGACGGCCCGCCGGGCCCGTACCGCATCCACGCACTGCTCCGCGCGCACATACGAAGAACCGCCCGGATCCGCATCCGCCGCACAGAGAAGGTGTGAACCCATGGCCGAGAGTGCCGAAGCCGTAGCCGACACCGCCGTCGAAGCCGCCGCAGTCGCAGGGGTGGCCGGTCGCGCAGCCGCCACGACCGGGGCGTTCGACTCCCTGGCCGGGACCCGGCCGCGCATCCGCCAGGACGTGCTGTTCACCGAGACCCCCGGCGGGGTGCTCTTCCACAACGCCGACGGCGGCTTCCATCTGACCGGCCGCACCGCCTACCGCTTCGCCTCCCTCGTCGTCCCGCACCTGACCGGCCACCACCGGCTCGACGAACTCTGCGCGGGCTTCGGACCGGCCCAGCGGGCGATGGCCGCCGAGCTCGTCAAGACGCTGTATGCACGGGGGTTCGCCCGCGACCTGCCGGTGGCGGACAGCACGGTGGAGCCCCTGCCGGACGCGGTCGCCGAGCGGTTCGCCGCCCAGATCGCCTACGTCGACCACTACGCCGACGGCGCCCCGGAGCGCTTCGCCCGCTTCCGCGCCACCCGGGTCGCGGTCCTCGGCGACGACGAGGTCGCCCGCTGGTGCGCGCTCAGCCTGGTGCGTAACGGGTGCGTCCGGATCGGTACGGCGACGGGCTTCGACGACGTCACGGCCGAGGCGGCCGAGGCGGGCGCGTACGTCGAGCGCATCGGCTCGGGCGCGGACGCCGGGATCGACGCCCCGGGAGCGGGCACCGGGATCACGGCGTCGGGCACGGACGCCGGCTGGGCGGCACTCGGCGGTTACGACGTCGTGGTGGTGACCGGCGCCGGGGCCGGGGCGCGTACCCAACGGCTGCTCGCCGCCGGGGTGCCCGAGGGCCGGACCCTGATCCCCGCCTGGTCGTTCGGCCGCCGCCTCGTCGTCGGACCGCTCGCCACCGCCACCTCCACCGGCTGCTGGTCCTGTGCCGTCCTGCGGCTCGGCGGCAACGTGGCCCCCGGGCCCGCCGCCGAACTCTGGGGCGAGGCCGCGGGCGCCGTCACCTCCTCGGCGGACACGCTGTCCGGCCCGGTCGCCGCGATGGTCGGCAACCTCCTCGGTTACGAGATCTTCCGCATCGCCACCGGCGCCCTGCCCGCCGAGACGGACGGTCAGGTCCTCGTCCAGGACCTGGAATCGCTCGACGTGATGGCCGAACCGGTCCAGCCCCATCCCCGGTGCCGCCGCTGCGCCGCCCTCGACGCCCGCGAACCCGCCGCCGCGCTGCCGGAGGGCCTGGCGCTCCCCGTCACCCCGACCGTGGAGACCGCCCGCGACGCGGAGGCGCTGGTCGAGGACCTGAACCGGATCAGCACGGCCCTGGTGCGCCCGTTCACCGGGATCTTCGGCCGGTACGACGACGAGGGGCTGACCCAGACCCCGTTGAAGATCAGCCGGGTCGAGGTGGCGCTCGGGGCCGGAGTACGGCGCCGGATCGCCGCGTTCGACGTGCACCATCTGGCGGGCGCGCGGATGCGGGCGCTGTACGCGGCGGCGGAGGTGTACGTCGAGCACGTGGTGCCGGTGGCCGCCGAGGACACCGCGGATGCGGTCGCCGGGGAGGGCGCGGCGGTTCCCGTGCTCGCCCCGGACGCGCTGACCACCGGGGGCGGTACGGGAGCCCGCCCGCGGTCCTGGGTCACCGCCACGTCCCTGATCCGCAAGGAGCCGGTCCGGGTGCCCGCCGCCGCGGTGCGCACCTTCGGGGCCGACAACCGGGACCGGCCGCACCTGGCCACCTCGGCCGGTTCGGGCGCGGGCGGCAGCGCACGGGAGGCGGCGGGGCGCGGCCTGATGTCGGCGCTCGCCCACGACGCGCTGCTGCGGGCGGTCCGGGGCACCACCCGGGTGAGCCCCGTGGCCGTCGACGGCGCGGACCCGGAGCTGGTGTTCCTGCTGAAGTCCGCGGCCAACCTGGACGTCGCGGTGGAGCTCCTCGACCTCGGCGAGGGGGCCCGCACCTCGGCCCAGGTGGTGCTGGCCCGCGAGGCGAACACCGGTGCCACGGGCGGGCGTTGGGCGGTCGGATCCGGTCTGTCGCGGCGTGCGGCGGCCTGTTCCGCCCTGCGGGATCTGCTCGGTCAGGTGCAGCTGGCTGCCGAGGACCCGGGTGCGGAGGTGGACCTGGGCGATCCGCTGCTCGGTGACTTCGCCGCCGGGACGGTCGCGGTGACCGGGGAATCCGTCACGGCGGACGGGGCGGCGACCACGTTCGAGGCGGTGCTCGACCGGCTGCGGGACGCCGGGCGCGACGCCCTGTACGTACCGACGACCCCGGCGGACCTCCCGGCGGGCGGCATCAGCACCGCCCGGGTGCTCCTCACCGTGGACGGCGAGGTCGGCCCCGATGCCCGTTGAGACCGCGGACACGGCCGCGACGGACGCCCGCGCGCCCGACGCCGTACTCGCCGAATCCACCCGGCGCCTCGCGGAACTCCTCGCGGAACGGCTGGCCCGGCACACATCCGAGCCGCCGCCGCTGGACGTGGCACCACTGGGCGTGCGCGACGCCTTCGCGGACCTCGCGCCGAGTGACGAACCGCCGACGAACGCATTGCCGGCGGACGGCGCACCGACGGACGGCGCACCGGCGGACACCGTGCGCGCCGTGCCGGTCGGCGCCGTGCCGGTCCGCTACTACGGGCAGCACGCCGTCGTCGGCCCCTTTCCTGTCGCACCCCCGGCCACGGGGGGAGCGGAGGGCGGCGACGCGACGGTCCCACAGCCCTGTGCGCGCTGCCTGGACCGGCGCTGGCAGGGGGTCCGCTCCGTCGCCCTGCGCGAGGCGCTGGAGCTCGGCTCCGGCACCCGGGCGGCCGGGGAGTCCCCCTATGTCACCCCGTTCGGCGCCGAGGCCCTCGCGGGTGTCATCGCCGCCCGGCTGAGCGGCACCGGACCCCGGACCGGCGCCTTCCCCTACGTCCATCTCGTCGACCTCCAAACCCTGGCGGTCCGCGGCTATCCGCTCGTCCCCGATCCGGAGTGCCCGGTCTGCGGCCGGCCGGAGCCGGACACCGCCGAGGCCGCCGCACTCACCCTGCGGCCCGCCCCCAAGCGGAAGCCCGGCAGCTTCCGGGTCCGGGACATCGCCGACTACGAGCTGCCCGTCGAGCCGTACGCCAACCCGGTCTGCGGCTCGCTGGGCTCCTCCGTCGTCCAGGACGTCTCCTCCACCTCCACCTCCGCCACCATCGGGCGGTTCTCGATGCGCTCGGGCGAGTACCTCCGCGAGACGTTCTGGGGCGGCCACGCCGACACCTTCGCCGAGAGCGTGCGCATCGGGGTCCTCGAAGGGCTGGAGCGGTACGCGGGCATGCGCTCGCGGGCCAAGCGCGCACAGGTGCGGGCCTCCCTGCACGCCCTGCGCGGGCGCGGTGAGCACGCGCTCGACCCACGGTTCTGCGGGCTGTACTCGGACGCCTTCCACCGGGCCAACCCCCGGGTCACCCCGTTCACCCCGGACCGCGAGATCCCCTGGGTGCGCGGCTACTCCCTGCGCGACCACCGCACGGTCCTGGTCCCGGAAGTGCTCACGTACTACCACGCACCCGGTCTGGAGAACCGCTTCGTGCAGGAGAGCTCCAACGGCTGCGCGTCCGGCGGCTGTATGGAGGAGGCCGTCTACTTCGGGCTGATGGAGGTCGTGGAGCGCGACGCGTTCCTGCTGGCCTGGTACGGGCGGGCCGCCCTGCCCGAGATCGACCCGCGCACCAGCCGTCGCCGGGCCACCCGGCAGATGGTGGACCGGCTGGAGATGTACGGCTACGAGGCCCGCTTCTTCGACACCCGGATCTCCTTTGCCGTCCCCGTCGTCACGGGAGTCGCCGTACGCCCGGACGGCGGGCGGGGCCGCATGTGCTTCGGCGCGGGAGCCGGGCTCGATCCGGAAGCCGCCCTGGCCGGTGCGCTCTGCGAGATCGCGACGGACGCGGTGAACCTCCAGGGACGTACCGCACGCGACGAGACACGGCTGCGCGCCATGGCGTACGACTTCGACAAGGTCGAGGCGCTGCACGACCACCCGCTGGCCTACGGCATCCCGGAGATGGGCGACCACGCCCACTTCCTGCTCGGCGAACCGGGCGCGCCGCGCCCGCCCAAGCGGTCCTTCACCGAGCTGTACGGCAACGGGGAAGGGGGCGGAGATCCGGGCGGCGACCTCGGCGCCGACGGGCGCGGCGCCCGGAACGGCGACCTGAACACCGGCGGGCGCGGCGACCGGAGCGGGGGCGCCGGGCGGCACCCGGTGATCCCCGTCTCCGACGACCTGCGGGAGGACCTGGACCGGTGCGTGGAGGCCGTCACCGGGGCGGGGTTCGATGTGATCGTCGTCGACCAGACCATGCCGGAACAGCGCGCCCTGGGCCTGACCACCGTCTCCGTCATCGTGCCGGGGCTGCTGCCCATCGACTTCGGCTGGAGCAGACAGCGGGCACTCGGCATGCCCCGGCTGCGCACCGCGCTGCGCGAGGCGGGACTGCGCGAGGGCGACCTCACCGACGCCGACCTCAACCCCGCACCCCACCCCTTCCCGTGACCAAGGAGCTCGCCATGGGGTACGCCCATGAATACGCGGCCGCGATCATGCAGCGCGGCCGGGTCCCGATGGACCCCGCCGATTTCGTACCGAACTGGTCGGACGGACCGCGCAAGGCCAAGTTCTACCCGGGTGCCGACAGCCTGCCGCTGCCCGGCACGGACTACCCGGCCCACGCGACGCTCGACCGCGGACTGGCCCAAGAAGACGGCATGGAAGGGGAGTTCGACCTGTCGGCGCTCTCCGGGATGCTCCGTGACTCCTACGGGCTCACCGGCCGCCGCCTCGGTGTCCAGGCCAACACGGACCTGAGCGCCCTGCCCCACTACCCGCTCGCCAACTGGTCCCGCGGCTCCGCGTCCGGCGGCGGCCTGTACCCCGTGAGCGTCTACTGGGTCTCGGGTCCCGGCGGCCCCGTACCGCCCGGAGCGCACTACTACTCCACCCGGCACCACACCATGCAGCGGCTGCTCACCGGCGATGTGTCCGGTGAGGTGCGCGCCGCCCTGGGGGACGGGGCGCCGGGTCCCGCCACCGACCAGTACCTGGTGCTCGGCGTCAAGTACTGGCAGAACTCCTTCAAGTACAACAACTTCTCCTTCCACGCCGTCTCCATGGACGTCGGCGCCTGTGTGCAGACCTGGCGGATGTGGGCCGGTGCGCGGGGCCTCGGAATCGAACCCGCGCTCTGGTTCGACGAGGAACGCCTCGCCTCGCTGCTCGGGGTGAGCACGAAGGAGGAAGGCATCTTCGCCGTCGTCCCGCTGAAGTGGGCGGGTGCGGCGGATGCGGCGAGCGCGGCGGATGCTTCGGGCGTCTCGGGTGTTCCGGGTGTTTCGGGTGCTTCCGCCGGTCCGGTCTGCCCGGTGCGGCGCAAGGACGTCGAGCGCTCCCGTACCGTCCTCGGCTTCGACGCGCTGGAGCGGATGCAGGCGGCCACCTCCGCCCATGCCACCGCCCGGCCCGCCCCCGACGCGCTGGCCCCCGCCGCCGCGCCTCCCGCCGACCCGGCGCTCCCCGAAGTGGCCCTGGCCCCCGCGCTGCCGCTGGACACCGACGTACGCACCGCCCTGCGCCGCCGCCGCAGCAGCTTCGGCCGCTTCGACGCACAACGCCCGGTGAGCGCGGCGCAGTTGGCGACCTGTCTCGCGGCGGCCGTCACCGGGTCCCGGATCGGCGGGGACACGGGCAGCACCCGGCTGGCGAAGCTGTACGCGTTCGTCAGCCATGTCGAGGGACTGGAGCCCGGCAGCTACGCCTACGACCCCGAGGCGCACAGTCTGCGGCTGGTCAAGGAGGGCCGGCCGGGGGAGTTCCTCCAGAAGAACTACTTCCTCTCCAACTACAACCTGGAGCAGGCGGGCGCCGTCCTGGTGCCCACGGTCCGTACGACCGCCGTCCTGGACGCGGTCGGCGACCGGGGATACCGCCTGGTCAACGCCACCATCGGCGCCGTCGCACAGAGCGTGTACACCGCGGCGTCCGCCGTGGACCTCGGCTGCGGTGTGGCGCTCGGCTTCGACAACATCTCCTACATCGAGGAACTGGGCCTGGAGGCGACGGGCGAAGCGCCGCTGCTGATCATGATGATCGGCCACGAACGGCCCGCCCCCGCCGACTTCCGCTACGAGATCGCCTGAGCCGGGGGTACGAACGATGCATCACGAATCCACGAACCCCGCCGTGATCCGGCCCGCGTTCATGCTGCGCGTCGCCGGGCTTCCGGTCGAGAGCGTGCGGGGCCTGCGCTGCCCCGAAAGCCGCCGCTGGGCCGACGACATCCTCGACGGGACCGAGCGGCTGAGCCTCGCCGCGGGAACGGTCGGCGATCAACTGCACGAGCTGATCGGCGGCAGCGACGACGAGCCGCTGCGCCGGACGCTGCTGAAACTGCGCCGGGACGTCTTCAACAACCGGCTGCCGCAGGCCGAGGCGGCCGACCGCGCACTCGCCCTGGTCCGCTCCCTCGACCCGGCCGCCGGTGACACGCTGGCCGGCTGGCTGGAGGCCCGGCGCGGGCTCGACGAGCGCCGGAACGCGGGCGCCGCCCTGCTCGCCGCCGAGACGGGCCGCAGCCGCACCGAGCTGCGCCGGCTGGCGGAGGAGGACCGGCTGCGCAAGGCGCTGCTGCTGGCCTCGCCCACCCTGGACGCCCAGATCGACGCCTTCGTCCACCGTGCGGCGGACGGCCCGCCCGACAAGAAGCAGCGCAAGATCGAGCGTTCGCTCCTCTCCTACCTCTACCGGACGGTCTGCAAGACCAGCCCGTTCTCCACGTTCACCGGCGTCGCCCTCGGCTCGCTGGGCGGTGACGGCGGGCTGCGGGTCCGGGTCGGGGCGGACTGGCACGGACAGGTGCGGCTCAATGTCGTCGCCCTCGGACGGCTCGCCGACGCCGTGATCGCCGACCCGGTGCGCCGCGCCGATCTGCCGGTCGCCCTCGCCTCCGGCTGGGGCCGTGACGACGACCGGGTGCGCTATGTGCGCCGCTGGGTCACGGCGGGCGACGACGACACCGCCGTCACGTTCGACGCGGTGAAGGACCGGCTGTTCTTCCTGCGGCGCAGCGGCACCCTGGAGCGCCTGCTCGGCCTGTTCGAGGAGCGCGGGACCCTCCGTTACGGGGAGCTGTCCGGCTGGCTCGCGAAGGACCGGGACGCCACCGAGGAGGAGTGCGCGCAGTACCTTCAGGCGCTCCTCGACCTCGGCATGGTCCAGGTGCCGTGTCTGCGGACCGAGGTGCACGACACCGACCCGCTGCGCGCGTTCCAGGGTTCGCTGCGGGGCCTCGGGCGGCCCTGGGCGGACCGGCTCGCGGACCGGCTGAACGGGCCCGCCTCCCGCGTCGAGCGGTTCGCGGACGCCTTCCCGGACGAACGCCGGGCGCTGCTGGACGAGTTGCGGGACGAGCTGCGCCGCGTCCAGGAGGAGGAGCTGGGTGCCGTACGCGCCAAGGTCCCGCAGACCCTGCTGTACGAGGACGTGGCGGCGGGGCCGGGCGTGGAGCTGGACCCGGCGGCCTGGCAGGAGCTGGCGGCCCGGCCGCTGGGCGCGGTGGAGCGGATCCTGCCCGCGTTCGACCTGACGCTGCCGCAGCGGATCACCTTCAAGGGCTTCTTCCTGGCCCGGTACGGGCAGGGCGGCCGCTGCGACGACCTGCTGAAGCTGGTGCACGACTTCCACGAGGACTTCTTCGACCAGTACATGTCGTTCACCGCCGGGCACACCAGGTTCGACGCCGAGGGCACCTACGTACCGGAGGTGAACTGGCTCGGTCAGCCGCAGCTCAAGGCCCTGGACGCGGCCCGGCAGACGTTCGTGGAGCGGATGCGTGCCCTGTGGGAGACGACGGGGCCCGGCTGCGCCGAGGTGAGCGTCGACGAGGACTTCCTGGCCGCCGTGGCGGATCAGCTGGGCTCGATCGCGCCGGGCTTCGCGCCGATGAGCCACCACCTCCAGCTCGTGGACCGGCCCGAGGACCCGTTGGTCGTCCTCAACCGTTCCTACGGCGGAGTGTCCTTCCCGTTCAGCCGGTTCACCCACCTCTTCGACGGCGTCCGGGACGGCGAGGGACCCGGCGGAATGCCCGGCGACGACGGTCTCGACGGAGGTCTCCACGGCGGTCTCGACGGGCAGTTGCTGGCGGGGGCGGACGACATCGTGCCCGAGGGTGCCGTCCTCGCCGAGATCACCGGCGGCCCCGTCACCAGCAACCTCAACCTGCACGGGCGCCTCACCCGGTACGAGATCGTCTGCCCGGGGGAGAGGGGCACCCTGCCCGAGGAGTTCCGGCTCGACCTCGAAGACCTCCACCTCGTCCACGACCAGGACGGGGACCGGCTGGTCCTGCGCTCCACCCGGCTGGGGCGCGAGGTGATCCCCGTCTACCTCGGCTATCTCGTACCGCTGGCCCTGCCCGAACTGCCCCGCACCCTGCTGCTGCTCTCCCCGACCTCGATGGCCCCGGTCAATGTGTGGGGAGGCGTTCCCGAGGGGGCACCGTCCGGCGGGGTGACCGGGCGGCCGAGGGTGCGCCACGGCAGTGTCGTACTGAGCCGGCGCAGCTGGAGCGCGCCCGCCACCGTGCTGCCGCTGCGGAAGCCGGGGGCGGCCGAGGACGGCTGGTTCCTCGGCTGGCACGGCTTCCGGCGTGCGCACGGCCTGCCCGACCGGGTGTTCGTGACCGTGTCGGACACCGGGGCACGGGGTGCGACCGGGGCCAAGCCCCAGTACCTCGACTTCGACAGCCCGCTGTCCCTGTCGGCGTTCGAGGCGCTGCTCAAGTCCCCCGAGGCGCGTGCGGTGTTCCGGGAGATGCTGCCCGACGAGGACGCCCTGCACGCCGTCTCCGCCCGTGGCCGCCATGTCGCCGAACTGGCCGTGGAGACGGCCGTACCCGTCCGAAGGAGGACCCAGACCCCATGAACGTCCCCACCGCCGCGACGCCCGCGACCGCGTCCCCGCAGACCGCCACGTCCCCCGGCCCCTGGCAGGCCCTGCACATCTTCTACGCGGCCAACCCGCGCCCCCTGCTCCTGCACTGCGTCCGCCCGCTGATCGACGAACTGGAGGCGGACGGCCTCCTCGCGGGGTACTTCTTCATCAACTACTGGCTGGAGGGACCGCACGTACGCCTGCGGCTCAGGCCCTCCTCACCCGCCGCCGGCGCGGAGGTGACGCGCCGCGCCGAACAGGCCGTGGACGCCTTCCTGGCCGAGCGGCCGGCGCTGTACGAGGTGGACTCCGGCTTCCTCAACGACTTCTACAACACGCTCTTCGAGATCGAGTTCCCCGGCAGCGAGCGCGGCCACTACATGGACGACCAGGGCCGGATGAACCTGCGCCCCAACAACTCGCGCCATGCGCAGCCGTACGAGCCGGAGTACGGGAAGTACGGTGGTCCGGCCGGGATCGAGCTGGCCGAATGGCACTTCCGGCACTCCAGCGACCTGGTCATCGACGCCTTCCGCTCCAAGAACCTCCATCTGCGCACCGTGCTGCTGGGCACGTCCGCCCAGCTGATGATGGTGATGTCCGCGACCTTCCTCCCGGACCGCGCGGAACTGGCCGACTACCTGGACAGCTACTACGAGTTCTGGCACACGGCCTTCCCCGGCACCGGCTTCATCGGCACCGAGGAGTACGACCGCAACTACGCGGCGATGGCCGCCGGGCTCACCGCGCGCTTCGAGCGGATCATGGACGCCACCGCCGGGGGCGTCCGGGGGGAGGACCGGACCCCGGCGGCCCTGCCCGGTTTCCTGGGCGGCTGGGCCGAGCACTGCGCCGAACTGCGCGACCGGGCCCGGAAGCTGACCGCCGACGGCGACCTCGTCTTCCGGTCCTGGGACGGTGAGCGCGACGAGCTGGTCACCGACCCGGCCGCCTCGTTGCCGCTGCTCCTGTCCCCGTACATGCATATGACCAACAACCGTCTCCACGTCACCATCAGGGACGAGGCCTACCTCAGCCATGTGCTGGGCCGCGCCCTGCGGGAGACCGGGTGAACGCCCCCGGTCGCCCTGCGGGAGACCGGGTGAACGCCCCCGGGGCCCTGGCCGACTACCGCCCCGCGCTCCGGCCCCGGGTGCTGCTCAGCGACGCGCTGCTGTACGGCTCCGCGACCGTGCACCTGATCAAGGACACGGACAACGGCACCTCCTTCAAGGTCGGCGTCAAGGAGCACTTCCTCATCGCCCGGATGGACGGGGAGCGCAGCCTGAAGGAGATCGGGGAGGAGTACGCGGCGGAGTACGGGCGCAGGCTGGCGGACGCCAACTGGCAGCAGATCCTGCGGATGCTGGGCACCCGCGGTCTGCTCGCCGGATCGCCCACGCCCACGTCCGCGCTTACGCCCACGTCCACGCCCGCACCCGCACCCGCTTCGGTCGAAGGTGCCACGTCCGGCCCCGCGTCGGCGTCCGGTGCGCAGCCCGCACGGGGGATTCTGCGCGGGAGCATCCGGCTGGTCGCCGACGCGGACGCCACCACCGCCCGGCTGCACCGGGCGATCGGCTTCCTCCTGGCACCGGGCTGGCTGATACCGCTGCTGGCCCTCGTCGTGGCCATGGAGGTGGTCCTCGCCCGGCAGGTCGGCGAACTGCTCATCGCCGTAAGGGAGCTGTTCACCAACCCGGTGCTGCTGACCGGGGCCGCCACCCTGCTCTGGCTGAGCACGGCCCTGCACGAGCTGGCGCACGGGGTCGTCGCCCGGCACTACGGAGGCCGCGTCGCCGAGATCGGGCTGCGCTGGCGGCTGCCCGTCGTCATCATGTACTGCACGGTGGACAACTATCTCTATCTGGGCAGCCGTTGGCGGAGGATCGGCACGGCGGTCGCGGGCGCGGTGATGAACCTGGTCTTCCTGCTGCCGTTCTGCGCCCTGTGGCTGTTCGCCCCGCTCGACGACGCCACGCACGACGCGCTGGCCGGCCTGCTGCTGCTCGGCAGCGTCCAGGCGTTCGCGATGCTCGTGCCCTTCCCGCCGCTGGACGGCTACAAGATCGCGAGCCAGCTGGCCGGAGCGACCGGGCTCGCCGCCTCGACCGGTACGTATCTGCGGCTCGTCACCCGCCGTGACCCGGCGGCGGCCGACTACCCGCGCCGGGCCCGGATCGCCTACACCGCCTACGGGCTCGGCTCGCTGCTCGTCCTCGCCGCGCTCGTCGCGGCGGTCGCGGCGGCCGCCCACCACCTGCTGACGGCCTGACGCATTCCCCAAGGAGAGTTCCATGAGCGCCACCGCCCCCCGCCCCCCGAAGGATTCCCCCGACGCCCCGGCCGCCCCCGCCGCCGCTCCCGAGGCCCCGGTCTCCCCGGCCGTCGCCCTGGACGGCGTGCACAAGAGGTACGGCGACACCCGGGCCGTCGACGGGGTGTCCTTCACCGTGGCACGCGGGGAGTTCTTCGGTCTGCTCGGCCCCAACGGCGCGGGCAAGACGACACTCGTCGAGATCATGGAGGGCCAGCGCAGGGCCGACGCCGGGACGGTGACCGTCCTCGGCACGAGCCCCTGGCCACGCAATGTCGCCCTGCTGCCCCGGCTCGGCGTGCAGACCCAGGCCTCGGCGTTCTTCGTCCGGCTGACGGCCCGCGAGCACCTGTGCACCATGGCGGCCCTCTACCGCTGCGACGCGGCGGCGGCCGAACGCGCACTCGCCTCCGTCGGGCTCACCGAACAGGGCGACACCCGGGTGGACGACCTCTCCGGTGGCCAGCGCCAACGGCTCGCCATCGCCTCCGCCCTGGTCCACGGCCCCGAACTGATCTTCCTGGACGAGCCGACCGCCGCCCTCGACCCGCAGGCCCGCCGCGCCCTGTGGCAGGTGCTCCGCGACCTCAAGGGCGCGGGCCGCACCATCGTCTACACCACCCACCACCTCGACGAGGCCGAGGCGCTCTGCGACCGCGTCGCGATCATGGTCGACGGGAAGGTCGCCGCCCTCGACAGCCCCGCCAGCCTGATCGCGGCGGGCAGTCCCACCACCCGCCTGCTGGTCCCGGCGGGCCGGCTCACACTCGCCGCGGCGCGGGCCATCCCCGGCGTCGACCGGGCGGAGGAGGAGGCCGACTCGATCGTGCTGGAGACCCTCGAATCGGGCCGGGTGCTGGCCGCCGTCGACGCGATCGCCGGACTCCAGGGCGTACAGACGCGCACCGCGAGCCTCGAAGACGTCTACCTGGCCCTGACCGGTGCCCCGCAGCCGTAGAGCCGCCCCGGCCGCCCCTCCCACCTCCCAGAGCGATACGGAGCACCCCCGATGAGCGCATACGCCGCGCTGAGCCAGGCCGGATACCGGGCCTGCACGCGTGACCGGACGACCCTCTTCTTCACCTTCGCCTTCCCGCTGATCTTCCTGGTGGTCTTCGGGCTGATCTTCCACGGCCAGACGGTCGAGGAGAGCGGCAAGCCCTACATCAACTACATCGCCCCCGGCGTGCTGTCCTGGGGCGTCGGCAACGCCGCCGTCTTCGGCGTCGGCTTCACCCTCATGCAGTGGCGCCGCGACGACATCCTGCGGCTCATCCGGATGACCCCCACCCCGGTCTCCTCGGTGCTCGCCTCCCGCTACGTCCTGGCGCTCGGCATCGGAGCCGTACAGGCCGTGCTGTTCGTCGCCGTGGCCCTGCTCCCCTCGTTCGGTCTCGAACTGGACGGCCGCTGGCCGCTCGCGCTGCCGGTTCTGGTGCTCGGCATCACCGCGTTCCTCGCGATGGGCGTCATCGTCGGCAGCTACGCCAGGACACCGGAGGCGGTCGCCGCCGTCGCCAACTGCCTGATGATCCCGATGGCCTTCCTGTCCGGCTCGTTCTTCCCGCTGGACGCCATGCCGGGCTGGATGCAGAGCCTCTCCAGGGTCCTGCCGCTGCGCTACCTCAACGACGGGATCTCCGGCGCCGTCACCGGCCGCGGCTCCCTCGCCGACATCGGCGTCGCCTGCGCGGTGCTCGCCGGATTCGCGCTCGTCCTCGGCGCGGTCGCGCTGAAGACCTTCCGCTGGAGCGACAAGTCATGACGACCACGACGGTGACCGCGGCGGCCACCCCGCTCGACGCGGCACGCACCCACCTCCAGTCCGAACTGGCCTCGCGCCATGCCACGTTGTCCGTACCGCCGTCCGGCCCGCCCGCGCTTCCCGCCCCGCGCGTCGTCCCGCTCGGCGCCGCCGACACCCTCGGCTTCGGCCACCCGGACCCGTACGCCGCCACCCGCCCCGCGGCGAACGTCCAGCTCACCGCCCGCGCCGTGCTGATCGGACCCTGGGGCGGCGGGCCCGGCGCCACCGCCTGCGGCCAGTGCCTCGCCATGCGCTGGCAGCGGCTGCGCAGCCGCTCCGAGCGCGAGGCGCTCGAACTCGGCCATGAGCCGCACGGCGCCATCCACTGGCCGGTGCTCACCGGCTACGCGGTGGACGCCGTCTGGGCCACGTACCGCGCCGTCCTGACCACCGACCGCGCCGCGCACCGCACCGCGCACCGTGCTGTTCCGCCCGGCGACCGCACCGCCCGCCTCGCCGCTCCGCCCGCCGACCGTGCCGTCACCGAAGCCACCGCGGCGGACCGCGCACTGCCCCAGGTCACCCGGATCGACCTCGGCACCCTCGCGACGGCCACCTTCCCGCTGCTGCCCGAACCGCTCTGCCCCGCCTGTGTGCACGAGGTACCCGACACCGAGGCCGCCGCCCGGATGGAACTGGCCCCCACCCCCAAGCCCGACCCGGACGGCTACCGGCTGCGCTCCCTCGACTCCTACCCGCTGCCTACCGCCGCCCTCGCCAACCCGGTCTGCGGCGCGCTCGGCTCCGACACCTGGATCAACCCGGCGTCCACCACCACCGCACCGGTCGCCGGAACCCACTTCGTCCGCGGCTACGCCGGACTCAACGACGTCACCTGGAGCGGCCAGGCCAACCGGTACGCGACCAGCCGCACCCTCGCCTACCTGGAGGGCCTGGAGCGGTACGCGGGCACCCATCGCAGACGCGGCACCTCACCCGTCGTCGACTCCTACACCAACCTCGCGGACCGGGCGCTGAACCCGGCGGACTGCGGCTTCTACGCCCCCGAGACCTACGCACGGGACCACCTGGTCAGCCCGTTCGACCCGGACCGGGCGATCCCCTGGGTCTGGGGCCACTCGCTGCGCGACGACCGCCCCGTCCTCGTACCCTCCCGGCTCGCTCACTACAGCGCCGGGGTCGAGGCCGACAACTTCGTCTTCGAGTGCTCCAACGGCTGTGCCACCGGCGGAAGTCTGGAGGAGGCCATCCTCTTCGGGCTCCTGGAACTCGTCGAGCGGGATGCCTTCCTGCTGGCCTGGTACGGGCGCGCCCGGCTGGCGGAGATCGACCTCGGCTCCTGCCGCTCCCCGGCCGTCCGCTCCATGCTCGACCGCGCCGCGCTGCACGGCTACGACGTGCACGCCTTCGATACGCGGATGGATCTGGCGGTACCGGTCGTCACCGCGCTCGCGGTGCGCCGGGACGGCGGAACCGGCACCCTCTCGTTCAGCGCGGCGGCCGGCTTCGACCCGGAGGGCACCGTCGAGGCGGCCCTGTCCGAAGTCCTCACCTATATCCCGCACCTGCCCTACCAGGTGGCCGAGCGCCTGCCCGAACTGGAGCTGATGGCGCAGGACTTCACCAAGGTGCTGCATCTCAAGGACCACGCCCAGCTCTACGGTCTGCCCTCGATGACCGGGCACGCCCGCGAGTATCTGGAGCCCACAGACGTCGCCCCGCTGGACGAGACGTTCGCCGACTGGCAGGAGCTGCGGCCCCGCACGGGCGACCTGCTGGACGATCTGCGGCTGCTGCGCGACCGGCTGACCGCGGCGGGGTACGACGTGATCGCCGTCGACCAGACCACGCCCGAGCAGCACCGGATGGGCCTGCACACGGTCTCCACCACCGTCCCCGGGCTGCTGCCGCTGGACTTCGGCTGGACCAGGCAGCGGGCGTTGCGCATGCCCCGGCTGCGTACCGCGCTGCGGGCGGCGGGCCGCCGCCCCGACGACCTGCCGGAGGGGGAGATCAAGGCCGTCCCGCACCCGTTCCCGTGACGGCACCCGTTCTCGTTCCCGCGCCCGCGCCTGTCTCCGCTTTTGCGCTTGTTTTTGCTTCCGCTTCCGCACGACCGGCAGCCCCCTCCGCCGACGGAGGGGGCTGCCGGAACGGCATCGCAGGCGCCGGTCCCGGTACGGGATCAGGCGCAGCAGGAGGTGGTGCTGGTGGTGCTGGAACAGGTGGACGTCGACGAGGACGACGTCGAACCGGCGAGGACGACCTCGACCGCGTCCGAGTAGTCCGAGATCTCGAAGGTCTCCGACTCCAGCTCCAGGATCTCGTCGGCGAGGGTCGCGAGCTCAGTCTTGGGGGCCATGGTGTTCTCCCTGGTGTCACGGGGACCGGCCGGCCGATCCGGCACTGTTCCCCTGCGGTGGGTCCATTGCAGGGGCAGCCGCTGTCAGATCGGCCCGGCTTTCGCTGTCACCCCGCTGGCATCCGGTGACAGCGGAACGGCGAGGTGCTGAAGGGCGGTCGGCGCAGGCTCGTACGGCGCGTACCGCTCGCACGTCCGAAGGAGAGAGGACCGACTCCATGTCCACACCCCTGCCGGTGCGGCGCCCGGTGCAGCACGCGGTGCTGCGCTCCGCGGTCGAGCTCTACCTCGACCTGCACGCCCACCCCGAACTCTCCGGAGCCGAGCACCGCACGGCCGGCCGCCTCGCGGACCGGCTGACGGAACACGGCTGTACGGTCACCCGTTCCGTGGGCGGCGGCCACGGTCTCGTCGGCGTCCTGCGCAACGGGCCGGGGCCCACCGTGATGCTCCGCACCGAACTCGACGCGCTGCCCGTGACCGAGCGCACCGGCCTGGCGTACGCGAGCACCGTCCCCGGGGTCATGCACGCCTGCGGCCACGATCTGCACATGGCGGCGGTGGCCGGTGCGGTGGCCGAACTCGCCGCCGCCCGGACCGACTGGCGCGGCACGGTCCTCGTGGTGGGCCAGCCCGCCGAGGAGACCCTGACCGGGGCGCGGGCCATGCTGGACGACGGCCTGTACGAGCGTTTCGGCACTCCGGACGCGGTCCTCGCCCAGCACGCCGCACCGCTCCCGGCGGGCATGCTCGGCCACCCGGCTCCCGGCCCCGCCCCCCTGATGGCGGGAAGCGTCTGTGTCGATGTCACCGTGCACGGCCGGGGCGGTCACGCGGCCACCCCGCACCTCGCCGTCGACCCGGTCCTGACGGCAGCCGCGATCGTGCTGCGGCTCCAGTCCGTCGTCGCCCGGGAGACCTCCCCGGCCGAACAGGCCGTGCTGACCGTCGGCTCGATGCGGGCGGGGGAGCGGGGCAACATCATCCCGGACACGGCCGAACTGACGCTGTGCATGCGGGCGTTCTCCGGCCCCGTGCTCGACCGGATGGAGGCCGCCGCCGAACGCATCGTCCGTGCCGAGTGCGTGGCGTCGGGCTGTCCCCGGGAACCGGACGTCACGGTGACCGCGCGCTCGCCCGTGCTCGTCCCCGATCCGGTGCTGACGGCCGCCGTGCGCGGGGCCCACGAGAGCCTGCTGGGACCGGACCGGGTCCTGGACTTCGGGACCACCACCGCCACGGAGGACTTCCCCTGGTTCGCGGAAGGGGGCGTGCCGGCCGCGTACTGGATGCTCGGTGTGACCGGGGCCCGGCAGTGGCGCACGGCCCGCGCCGGGGGCGAACCCGTCCCGCCCAACCACGCGCCCGGGTTCGCCCCCGATGTCCGCACGGCCCTGCCCGCCGGGATCGGGGCGATGGTGTCGGCGGCCCGGCAGGTGCTGGGAGCAGGGCCGGGCGGCGGCGGGGAGGCGCGGTGATGCGGCCCGGCTGGACGGATGTGGCCGTCGTGCGCCGCGACCGTACCGCCCCGACCGGGGAGACCACCGTCGTACGGCTGCTGGGCATGCTCC
Organism: Streptomyces sp. TSRI0281; assembly: GCF_001905125.1. Taxonomy (GTDB): domain Bacteria; phylum Actinomycetota; class Actinomycetes; order Streptomycetales; family Streptomycetaceae; genus Streptomyces. The sequence goes on from NZ_LWLE01000034.1 coordinate 345,333, forward strand.
CGACGCACTGGACCTGCTCGCCCGGGGCGGTCGGCCAGGACCGGGTGGTGCTGAGGGTCGAGCTGGGCGGGGGGACGGACGAGGCCGCGGTGCGGCTGGCGTTCTCCCGGGTCCTGTCCGACGCGGCGCTGCACGGCTGGACCCGGGAAGCCTGACCTCGGTGCCGGTGCCGGTGCCGGTGCCGGTGCCGGTGCCGGGCGCTGGGCTCGGCTGGGCCCGGCTCGGGCGGGAGGCATTCCCCGGCGCCCCGCCCCGCCCCGCCCGCCGCTCCCCTCCTTCCCCTCCTCTCCTCCCCTTCCTCCCCTCCTCAGATCCAGCCGCGCTCCCGTGCCCGCAGGGCGGCCTGGGCCCGGCTCGTCGCGCCGAGTGTCTGCATCAGGTCGGCGACATGCCGCCGGTAGGTCCGTACCGACACGCCCAGCTCACGGGCGCCCGACTCGTCCTTGCCCGCCGTGCACATCGACACCAGCACCCGCTGCTCGATGCCGGAGAGCCCGGTGCCCGCCGCGGCGTCGTGGGGGGAGCCCGCCGGTGCGAGCTCCTCGGCCGCGTCCCAGATCTTCTCGAACAGGGCGATGATGTTGGAGACGAGACCGCTGCGGTGGGCGAGCAGCGCGCCCCGTGCGGTGTTGCGCGGGTCCAGCGGGACGAGCGCGGCTCTGCGGTCGTAGACGAGGAGCCGCTCCGCGGTCTCCGACGTCACCCGGATCGCCGCCCCGTGCGCGGCCAGTTCCCGCAGATACGCGGCCGTGGGCGGATCGTCGAGCGCGGTCCTGGCGACGACGTTGCGGATCCGGACCCCGCGGCGCAGACAGCGCAGGTCCAGTGGCCGGGAGCGGGCGATGTTCTCGGGCGACAGCTTGGTGTACGGCTCCACGGAGAGGATCTCGTCCCGGGCGAAGAAGGCGAGATCGTCGATCCGGTTACGTATCTGCGCGAGCCCTTCCAATTGCTCGATGCCCTGTGGCGGGGGTGTCCGGGCCCCCTGCTCCGCGCGTAGACCGTCGATGACGTGCCGGGACCGGGTGACGCGCTGGAGTTCCTGGTGCAGGGCGTGCAGCCGTAAGTCGACCAGCCGGGCCAGCGCCACCTCGGGGTCGGTCGGGAAGATCCGCAGGTCGGCGCCCTCCGGATGGAGCAGCCCCAGCTCCTGGAGCCGGTCGATGCAGGCGCGGGCCACCTCCGGCCCGGAGTGCAGCAGGAGATGAAGATCGTCGGTGGCGGTGCCGGGATTGCGCAGGAAGTGCCGGTAGATCTCTTCCTCGGCCTCGGAAACCCCGAATACGGACATCTCGTTCTCGCCCACGTACGCCCCCGCTGCCTGGTGCTGTGTGGCCGCGCGCCGCCGGGGATCGCCCTGCGGTGCTGGTCGACGACTGCTTCCCGTTGCCCTACTGCTACGCGTCCTGCCGGCCGTGCCGCGCTGCCCGTGGTGCTGCCCGGACAGCTGTTTGTGCAATGGTCGGGCAAAGACTAGACGGTGGGATCACTCCTGTGAGGATCCCGGACACAACTGTGTGCGGATGGGAGACGAACGGTGTGCGACCGGCGATGAGCGGCACGGATGGCGCGACGGGCGGCTTCCGGCCGGTGGCGGCGCCCCGGCGTTTCGCCGGGCACGCGGCTGTCACCGTCGGGTCGTAGTCTGGAACCCCCGGCCCGCTGGGGGCGTGGTCCGGATCGGCTGAGATCCGGCGGGCGCCCCAGGACGCGTGTCGGGCCCTTCGCGTTGCCCCTGGCAGCAGCCGGCTGTCAGCGAACCCTCATTACCCCGGACGGAAGCCCTTCATGAGCCTGCACGGTCTGCTGGATGTCGTCGTACGTGACCCGGCTCTCGCCGAAGCGGTGAAGGCCGCCGCGGACGGCCACCGTATGCATGTCGACCTGGTGGGGCCGCCCGCCTCCCGCCCCTTCGCCGTGGCGGCCCTGGCCCGGCAGACCGGCCGGACCGTGCTGGCCGTCACCGCGACCGGCCGCGAGGCCGAGGACCTGGCGGCCGCGCTGCGCACCCTGCTGCCGCCGGACACCGTCGCGGAGTTCCCGTCCTGGGAGACCCTGCCCCATGAGCGGCTCTCGCCGCGCTCGGACACCGTGGGCCGCCGCCTCGCCGTGCTGCGCCGCCTCGCCCACCCGCGGGCGGACGACCCGGAGACGGGGCCGGTCAGCGTGGTCGTCGCCCCGGTCCGTTCCGTACTGCAACCACAGGTCAAGGGGCTCGGTGACCTGGAGCCGGTGGCGCTGACCAGCGGGCAGAACGCCGATCTGGGCGAGATCGTCGAGGCCCTCGCGGCAGCCGCGTACTCCCGGGTCGAACTGGTCGAGAGGCGCGGCGAGTTCGCCGTACGAGGGGGAATTCTGGACGTTTTCCCGCCGACCGAGGAGCACCCCCTCCGGGTGGAGTTCTGGGGCGACGACGTCGAGGAGATCCGCTACTTCAAGATCGCCGACCAGCGTTCGCTGGAGGTCGCCGAACACGGCCTGTGGGCCGCGCCCTGCCGGGAGCTGCTGCTCACCGACGAGGTGCGGGAGCGGGCCGCGGCCCTCGCCGAGGCCCACCCCGAGCTGGGCGAACTGCTGGGGAAGATCGCCGAGGGGATCGCGGTCGAGGGCATGGAGTCCCTCGCCCCGGTGCTGGTGGACGACATGGAGCTGCTGCTCGACGTCCTGCCGAAGGACTCCATGGCGCTGGTCTGCGAACCGGAGCGGGTCCGTACCCGGGCCGCCGACCTGGTCGCCACCAGCCAGGAGTTCCTTCAGGCGTCCTGGGCGGCGACGGCGGGCGGCGGCGAGGCCCCGATCGACGTGGGCGCGGCCTCGCTGTGGGGCATCGCGGACGTCCGGGACCGGGCCCGCGAGCTCTCGATGATGTGGTGGTCCCTCTCCCCGTTCGCGGCCGACGACGAGCTGGACGAGGACACCCTCAAGCTCGGGATGCACGCCCCGGAGTCGTACCGGGGCGACACCGCGCGGGCGCTGGCCGACACCAAGGGCTGGCTGGCCGACGGCTGGAGGACGGTGTACGTCACCGAGGGCCAGGGCCTCGCCAACCGTACCGTCGAGGTGCTGGGCGGCGAGGGCATCCCGGCCCGTCTGGACCCGGACCTGGCGGAGATCTCGCCCTCGGTCGTCCATGTCTCCTGCGGGGCCATCGAACACGGCTTCGTGGACCCGGCGCTCCGGCTCGCCGTGCTGACCGAGACGGACCTGACCGGCCAGCGCACCGCCACCAAGGACCTGGGCCGGATGCCGGCCCGCCGCAGGAAGACCATCGACCCGCTGACGCTGGAGGCGGGCGACTACATCGTCCACGAGCAGCACGGCGTCGGCCGGTACGTGGAGATGGTGCAGCGCACCGTCCAGGGCGCCACCCGCGAATACCTCCTGGTCGAGTACGCCCCCGCCAAGCGCGGGCAGCCGGGGGACCGCCTCTACATCCCGACGGACCAGCTGGAGCAGGTCACCAAGTACGTCGGCGGTGAGGCGCCCACCCTGCACCGGCTCGGCGGTGCCGACTGGACCAAGACCAAGCAGCGCGCCAAGAAGGCGGTGAAGGAGATCGCCGCCGACCTGATCAAGCTGTACTCGGCCCGGATGGCGGCCCCCGGCCACGCGTTCGGCGCGGACACCCCCTGGCAGCGCGAGCTGGAGGACGCCTTCCCGTACGCGGAGACGCCCGACCAGCTGTCCACGATCGCCGAGGTCAAGGAGGACATGGAGAAGACGGTTCCGATGGACCGTCTGATCTGCGGCGACGTCGGTTACGGCAAGACGGAGATCGCGGTCCGGGCGGCCTTCAAGGCGGTCCAGGACGGCAAGCAGGTGGCCGTCCTCGTGCCCACCACGCTCCTCGTCCAGCAGCACTACGGCACCTTCACCGAGCGCTACTCTCAATTCCCGGTCAATGTGCGGGCGTTGAGCCGGTTCCAGTCGGAGACCGAGTCCAAGGCGACCCTGGAGGGGCTGAAGGAGGGAGCCGTCGACCTGGTCATCGGGACGCACCGGCTGTTCTCCGCCGACACGAAGTTCAAGGACCTCGGGCTGGTCATCGTCGACGAGGAGCAGCGCTTCGGCGTCGAGCACAAGGAGCAGCTGAAGAAGCTCCGCGCCAACGTCGATGTGCTGACGATGTCCGCGACCCCCATCCCCCGTACGCTCGAAATGGCCGTGACGGGCATCCGCGAGATGTCCACGATCACCACCCCGCCGGAGGAGCGGCACCCGGTGCTGACTTTCGTCGGCCCGTACGAGGAGAAGCAGATCGGCGCGGCCATCCGGCGCGAACTGCTGCGCGAGGGCCAGGTCTTCTACATCCACAACCGTGTCGAGTCCATCGACCGGGCCGCCGCCAGGCTCCGCGAGATCGTCCCCGAGGCCCGGATCGCCACGGCGCACGGCCAGATGTCGGAACAGGCCCTGGAACAGGTGGTGGTGGACTTCTGGGAGAAGAAGTTCGACGTCCTGGTCTCCACGACGATCGTCGAGTCGGGCATCGACATCTCCAACGCCAACACCCTGATCGTGGAGCGCGGCGACAACTTCGGCCTCTCCCAGCTCCACCAGCTGCGCGGCCGGGTGGGCCGGGGCCGCGACCGCGGCTACGCCTACTTCCTCTACCCCCCGGAGAAGCCCCTCACCGAAACGGCCCACGAGCGCCTCGCCACGATCGCCCAGCACACCGAGATGGGCGCGGGCATGTACGTGGCGATGAAGGACCTCGAAATCCGCGGCGCGGGCAACCTCCTCGGCGGCGAACAGTCCGGCCACATCGCGGGCGTCGGCTTCGACCTGTACGTCCGCATGGTCGGCGAGGCGGTCGCCGACTACCGGGCCCAGATGGAGGGCGGCGAGCAGGAGGAGCCGCCGCTGGAGGTCAAGATCGAGCTCCCGGTCGACGCCCATGTCCCGCACGAATACGCCCCCGGCGAGCGGCTGCGTCTCCAGGCGTACCGCGCCATCGCCTCCGCCAATACGGAGGACGACATCAGGGCGGTCCGCGAGGAACTCACCGACCGCTACGGCAAGCTCCCCGAACCGGTCGAGAACCTCCTCCTGGTCGCCGGCCTGCGCATGCTGGCCCGCGCCTGCGGAGTCGGCGAGATCGTCCTCCAGGGCTCGAACATCCGCTTCGCCCCGGTGGAACTGCGCGAGTCGCAGGAGCTGCGCCTGAAGCGGCTCCACCCGAAGACGGTCATCAAACCGGCCGCCCACCAGATCCTGGTCCCCCGCCCCACGGCGGGCAGGATCGGCGGCAAGCCGGTGGTGGGCCGCGAACTGCTGGCGTGGACCGGGGAGTTCCTGACGACGATCCTGGGGTCGTAGGCGGGGACTGCGTGCACGATCGGGCCTCGCCGGGCTTACTTGCCCGGCGGGGCCCGGTGCGTTTCGCCGGGCCGGGCTACGGTGCTGGGGGCCTTTTGAACGCGGCCCACACCGTTTTGCCCACTACGTGGCGGTCGATGCCGAAGTCCGCAGCGAGTTCACCGACGAGGAACAGGCCGCGCCCTGAGCAACTGCTCTCGTCCGGGTGCTGAACCTCCGGCCGCCCGTCGCCGCTGTCCCGGACCTCCAGCCGCACGAGGTCATCCGTCAGATCGAGCCGGACGGCGAATTCCCGCCCTGGTGGGACGCCGTGGAGCAGGGCGTTGGTCGCCAGCTCCGAGGCGCAGAGCTCTATGTCGTCGATCAGGTCCGTGAGCTGCCACTGCCTGAGGACGTGGACGACGAAATCGCGTGAGGCACCGACGGACGTGCGCCGTCGGGGGAAGCGCCGTAACTGCGAAGAGGACACGGTGGTTCACCGCCTTGCTCGTGGGCCGTAACGAGATGACCGTACTGCTATTCACGAAAGGCAGCAAGGTACTCTTTGGGGTGGTCGGCGGAGTCGCCTACCGTGTGCACAGGCAAGGTCCGTAGCCGGCGAAGGAGGAGGCCGTGGGCGAGGGGGAAGTGACCAGCGCGTCCACTCATTACCTGACGCCGACGAAGGGCGGAGGTGACGTCTGGAGTGCCGAGGCAGCGGCTGCGGGGCGACGGGGCACACAGAAGATCGTGAGTGCCGGTGAAGTCGCCGCCCCGGAGCGAGTGGCGGACCTGCTCGCGGTAGGGCGGGGCAGACCGGTCGTCGCGCGGCGGCGGATCATGTACCTCGACGGGGAGCCGTGCGAGTTGACCGACACCTACTACCCCGTGGAGATCGCGCGGGGCACAGGGCTGGCGGCCACGGCGAAGATCCGGGGAGGAGCCGTTCGGCTGCTCGCCGAACTCGGGCATGTCGGAGTCCGGGTGCAGGAGGACGTGGCGGCCCGCATGCCGTCCGTAAGCGAGCGGGCGTCCCTGTCGCTCAAGGCCGATGAGCCGGTCCTCGAACTGACCCGGCTCACATTCGACGCGGGAGACCGGCCGATCCAGGTCGATGTGATGGTCATGCCTCCCCGGGGGCAGAAGTTGCGGTACGAGATCAGGATCGGATGACGGTGCACGGACCGGAGACGGGCGAGACGGATGGCCGCCCCCTGCACGAGCGGATCGCCGCCGATCTGCGGGACGACATCATGTCCGGGAACTTGGCTCCGGGCGATCGTCTGCCCTCCACCGCACAGCTGAAGGAGCGGTTCGGCGCCGCGAACGCCACCGTTCAGAAGGCCCTGCAACTCCTCAAGGACGAACACCTGGTGGTCGGCCGGGCAGGCGCGTCGGTGACCGTACGCGAACACCGGCAGCGCACGATACGACCTGCCGCGTACATGGCCCCGTCCCCGTCAGGAGAGCCCTATCGCTGGCTGACCGAGGCGGCGAACTCAGGCGCACGCGCCCGCAGCACACTCCTGGACGTTGCGGAGGTCGAACCTCCGGCGGATGTCGCGGACGCACTGGCTCTCCAGCCGGGCAGTACGGCGGTCCTCCGCTATCAACTGCTGTCGATCGACGACGAGCCCGCAGAACTCGTCGCGTCCTACTACCCGCCGGACATCGCCGAAGGCACGGCCATCACCGAGCGCCGCCGCATCCCGGGAGGCACGCCCACCCTCCTGGCCTCGCTCGGCCACCCTCCCCGGCTCAGCGTGGACCGGGTTTCGGCCCGGGTCGCGACGCAGGAGCAGTACCGGCTGCTCCGGCTCCCCGGCGACCTTCCGGTCCTACGGACGCTGCGGGTGGTGTTCAGCGACGACGGTCGGCCCATCGAGGCCACGGTGATGGTCAAGGCGGGGCATCTGTACGAGGTGCAGTACGAGTTCGCGCCCGAGTGACGCCCAGCTGCTCTGCCCGTGGACGTTGGTGGGGAGTGGCAGAGTGATGAGGATGAAGGTAAAGGGGCGAGCAGGATGGCGGGCATGGGCTCCGCTCACCGTGGGTGCGTGTGCGCTGCTGGTGCTCTGCCTGACGTACGTACTGGGCTTCGGTGAGGGCGCCAAGACCTTGGCAGACCGGGTGGCCGTGGTCATGATCGTGCTGGCCGTCCTGACGCCGGTCGTCTCTTTCCTGCGTGGTACGGGCCCTGCTGCGGTGGAGGATGGAGCGGCCCTGGCGATGAGGCTCGGGCGGACGGTTGCGAGCGCGGAGTTGCTGTCGCGGCGCATCATGGGCGGCGACCGGGTTCCCGTCCGTGTCACGTTCGCCTTCCGGCGCTCCGCGCACGTGAGGAGCGCGACCCGACCTCTGGTTCCGAATGGAACGCTGGACGGGCTGGTTGCGGACTACCGGGCCGTCCGCCCCCGTCGACTGGTGATCACGGGTGAGCCGGGGGCTGGGAAGTCCGTGCTGGCGAGAGTGTTCGTCGCGGAGTTCAACAGGAGCCGGGCGGAGGAGGAACCGGTACCGGTGCTGCTGCCGCTCGGTGACTGGGGGCGGCAGGAGCTTTTTCGCGACTGGGTCGTCAGGCATCTCGTGCGGGACTACGGCAGCACCTCCGCTCATGCCGCCCAGTTGATGGACTCGGGCCTGGTGCTCCCTGTCCTCGACGGGCTCGACGAGCTGGACGAGCCGGGTGTGCCGCTCCCGGAGTCACGAGCGCAGCAGGTGTTGGACGCACTGACCGGCTACCAGAGCGGGTTGGAGCCGGCACCGGTTGTGCTGACCTGCCGGACCAACCTGTACGACGTCCTGGAGGCGTCCGGCAGACCCATGCTGGACTCTGCCCGGGTGGAGATCGATCCGGTGGCGGCCGACGAGGGGGTTCGATTTCTCTCGATGCGTCAGGACGCCGTCCACCGGGAGGCGGTCTGGCGTCCGGTCCTGGACGAGCTGCGCATCCATCCGCAAGGGGTCCTGGCTCGGTCTGTCTCCACGCCGTGGCGGCTGGCAGCCATGGCGACGGCCTACGAGCGGGTCAACGATCCGGGGGAGCTGATGGGAGCCGGGGCGGAGCGAGAAGTCACGGACAGGATGTTCGCCCATTTCATCCCCGCGTCCGTGCGCGCCGTCGATGAGGAGGCTCGGTACTCCCCGGAAAGAGTGCACTCCTGGTTGCACCAGCTGGCGCTGCGGTTGGAGGCGCGGGACGGAGGGGCGAACACGCTCGTACTGCCGGAGCTGGCGCGCTCCCCAGGGGCCCTGCGGGCCCGAGCGCTGTACGCCGTGATGGTCGGTCTCCTGACGCTGATCACGCTGTGTGCTCTCCTGCCGGCTGGCGACTGGGGGGGAACCGAATGGGGCTTCTCGCTGGTCTCTGTGGGTATCGCGGTGCTGGCTCTGCTGCACCTACGTCCCGGTGGTTTCAGTTTGATGCTTCCTTCGGCCATGTGGTTGCCGCCATGGCGCAGCCCCTTGTGGGCGGTAGCAGTGAAAGCGGCCCTGACGGGGCGCAACCGCTGGGGCGTCTTGTTGTCATCGGTTCCGCCCGCCCTGGTCATATGGTGGACCTTGGCTCCGGAACAGCTCGGTGGGATGGGTGACTGGACCATGGCGCTGGCCGCGTTGCCGACGTTCGCACTGTATGCCGGTCTCCTCGCCGGGCACGCATTGGACGCCGCTGTTATTGGCCCGTCGGGTTGGCCTCGCGGTGGCGCTCTGGTCGCCCTCGTCCTGCTGTGCCCCACTGCCGTTCTCGTGAGCTTGAGCCTCCGGGCGGGCCTGGGGCCGGACGCCTACCTGTTTCCCCTCGCTCTGTTCGGGGTGCTCTACTGCGCGCTCAGCGGTGACACGGTGATGTATCTGTGCTGGCTGCTGGTTCACTTCCGCAGCGTCCCGCTCAGACTGAGCCGCTTCCTGGACTGGTGCCATGTGGCAGGGCTGATCCGGATCACCGGCGGTGTCTACCAGTTCCGGCACCGTGAGTTCCAGGAATGGCTTGCGCGCCATCCCGTTCCGCTTACGAGCTCCTCCAATCCCGCGCCTGCCCCCGATTCGGTCCGGACTCCGTAGCAGGGCGGGGCTTCGTCTTGCGTCTGCCCGAGAGACTACGACTGAGGTCTCCGCACCCGACGCTACGAACGATCCGCCCCCGCCAGCGCCCCCGCGATCTCCTCGTGCAGCCCGAGCGGTAGTCGCGTCGCAGCAGCTCGATGCGGCGGTCCAGGCCGTCGGAGGGCAGGGGAGTGCGGGCGGTACGGGCGTGGGTCGGGCGTGCGGCATGGCCGGGACTCCTGGGTGGGTGCGTAGGCATACGAACGGGCCTGGCGGTCGACGCCGGGCGGCTTCCGGTCCCGCTGCGGGACCTCGTTCGTCACTCAGGAACGCCCATGAGGAGCAGCCTAGATGTATTGACCCGTCAGCTGGCGCGGCCGTTTTCCGGAGTGAAGATCAGCTCCGTGAGTGACCGGAAGACCTCCTCCGGGTGCTGTTCGCCCATCGGGCCGGTCAGGTTGCCGCTGAGCAGCAACGTCGCGAAGCCGTGGGCCAGTGACCAGGCGGCCACGCCCGCGAGTCGGGGGTCCTCGCCCCGGCCCGACGCGGGGAGCCCCGCGATGCCTTCGGTCAGTGCCTCGGTGGCGCGGGCCTTTGCCGCGAGCAGGTCCGGGGCGTCGGTGCGGTAGAGGTCCGGCTGGAACATCACCTGGAAGTGCGCGGGGTGCTCCGTCGCGAACCGTACGTACCGCACACCCCGCTCCTGGAGGTCCGGCGCGGCGGCCAGGGCGTCGGCGAACAGGCCGTACCCCTCCGTGGCGATCGCGGTGAGCAGGCCGGTGCGGTCCTTGAAGTGGTGGGCAGGGGCGGCGTGCGAGACGCCCGCCCGGCGGGCCAGGTCGCGCAGGCTCAGGGCGGCGGGGCCGTCGGTGGCGATGACGTCCAGGGCGGCGGTCAGGATGGCGCGCCGCAGGTCGCCGTGGTGATAGGTGCGTTCGCTGCTCATGCCAGCACCGTACGCGGAATCTAGGCATTGACAAGTTCATCGACGGGGCGCACTCTGGGAGTGTCACTCGATCTAGTCACTGACTAGATACGGGACTGGATGCCTGGCCGGTGGCCGGGTGCCGAGAACTACGGAAGGTGCGGACATGTCCGAGGACCTGGGGCCCGTACGTCAGATGTGGCATCTGCTGGAACCGCTGCACGCCGTCCTCTACTACGCGCCGGAGGCATTCGAGGAGGCCGCCGCCCTCGGTTACGGCACCGAGGACCGCTGGCCCAGCTACTTCGCCTGGCGCGCGGCGCCGCTCGGGGCGGCCGGTGCGGACAGGGTCACCGAAACCTTCTACAGCTACAGCCCGGACATGGTGCGCGCCTTCGTACCCGCCGTCTGGTCCGTCGCGGAGCCCGGTGCGGTGCTCGCGGCCCGGCTGCGGGCGGTCGACCGTGCGTACCGGACGCTGTTCGGGGATCGGCTCGACGGGCCGGAGTTCGCGGCGGCGGCCGAGTCGGCCCGGCGGGCCGCGCTGTCCGCCGAGGTGACCGGGCGCCCGCTGGCGGCGGCCAACGCGGCACTGTCCTGGCCGGACACCCCGCACCTCGCGCTCTGGCACGCCGCGACGATCCTGCGCGAGCACCGGGGGGACGGGCACCTCCGGGCGCTGGTGGAGGCGGATCTCGACCCGGTCGAGTGCCTGGTGTCCTTCGCCGCCGTGGGCGCGGCGAGCCCGGAGACGTTCGAGAGCCGGGGATGGAGTGCGGGGGAGTGGGCGGCGGCCCGCCAGCGGCTCGAAGGCCGCGGTCTGTTGGAGCCGGACGGGACGGCCACCGAGGCCGGGCGGGCGCTGCGGGCGCGAGTCGAGCGGCGTACCGACGAACTGGCGGCCGGGCCCTGGAGGGCCCTCGGTGAGGAGGCGTGGGTCCGTCTCGTCGCGCTGCTGGAGCCGCTGTGGGTGACGACGCTCGGCAGTGGGCTGCTCCCGGCGGAGAACACCCTGGGCATCGGCAAGGTGTGAGCAGGCGGGGAGATACGAGTGGCCGGGAGATACGAGTGGCCGGGAGATGTGAGCGGCCGGGGAGATGTGAGCGCGCGGGGGATGTGAGCGCCGGGGAGATGTGAGCGCCCGGGGAAGGTGTGATTCGGGACGCATCCTGACCGAACCGTCGTCATGAGTGCGCGTCGGCGGGGAAGAGGTCCATAGGATTCCCGGGTTCGTCTTTCTCCCCGTCAGGATGGCTACGCGTGATATCTCCCCGTACATACCGAGTGGTGTTGCCCGTACTGAGCGCGGTGGCCGTGCTGGCCCTGGCCGGGTGCGACCCCGACGACCTTGCGGCCGAGGGCGGTTCGGGCGGCGGTTCGGGTGGGAGCGGGCAGTCGGCGGGCGGCTTCGGGGCCAGCCCGCTCGACAACCCCGACGGTACGAAGCCGGGTCTGGCACCCCTCACCACCGACGCGGACCGGGCGGCCGCCCGCAAGGTCATCGAGCAGGTGGCCACCAAGGGGCGCGGCCCCAAGACCGGCTACGAGCGTGACAAGTTCGGCTATGCGTGGAAGGACCCGGTCGACGGCATTCCGCTCTCCCGCAACGGCTGCGACACCCGCAACGACCTGCTCGCCCGCGACGGCAAGGGCATCGAACACCGCTCGGGCTCCGACTGCGTGGTCATCTCCATGACCCTCAAGGACCCGTACACCGGGTCGACCATCGCCTGGCGCAAGCAGCAGGCCACCAAGGTGCAGATAGACCATGTGATGCCGCTGTCCTACGACTGGCAGATGGGCGCCGCCCGCTGGGACGAGGCCAAGAGGCAGCGGATCGCCAACGATCCGCTCAACCTCATCCCGGTGGACGGCCCCGCCAACAACGCCAAGCGCGACTCGGGCCCCGCCTCCTGGCTGCCGCCGTACAAGCCGGTCCGCTGCTCGTACGCGGTGCGCTTCGCACAGGTCTCGCTGAAGTACGAACTGCCGGTCACCACCGCCGACAAGGAGGCCATGCTCACCCAGTGCGGCGGCTGAGCGCGCGGTCGGCGGTACGGCAGCGGGGGTGAGGCCGGACGGGCGGGGGAGGGGCTTCGACGGCGGGGTGACCGCTGTCGAAGCCCCTTCGCGTACGGGGCGGTCAGCCGGCCGGCCGGTCCAGGTCGACGATGTCCTTGGCGGCGGGCTTCTTCGCCACGACCGGTTCGTCGAACGCGGAGAGGTTCATCGTCGTCGGCTCCTCGCCGCCCTTGGACGTGACCCGGAGCAGGTACGGGGCGCCCTCGGCGGCCACCAGGACCGTGTAGGTCTCCTTGCCGTCCTTCTCGGTGAGCCGCAGCGCGGGCTTGCCCGCGACCGTGGCCCCGCCGGCCTTGCGGGCGGCGGTGTCGTTCGCCTCGAAGCCCTTCAGGATTCCGTCGAGGTCGCAGAACTCGATGCTGTCCTTGGTGTCCGCGTCGGTCGCCTTCGACTCCATCCAGCGGCCCGCGAGCAGTTTCACCGCGGCGTCGACATCGGCCTCGGGCTCGCCCTTCGACTGCTCGCGCAGCATCGCCTCGTCGAACTTCGTGTAGACGGTGTCACCGGTCTTGATGATCTCCATCGTTCCTGCGGGGCCGATGGACATGGTCCCGATGCACTCGCCGGTGCGGCTCGTGGCGAAGTCGGCCTTGACCGGGCCGTCGGTCGACCGGAGGTCGACCGATATCCGCAGGGACTTCGCCTTCTTCGTGGTCGACAGCGCCTTGTTGGTGACCTCGGGACCCGACATGTCCGCGAACGGACCGGTGGCCTTCGGGGCGGCCGAATCGGCCGAATCGACCGCCCCCGTGCCGCAGGCGGCGAGGCTGAGCACGGACAGGGCGCAGAGGGTGTTGACGGCGGTGCGGGCGAGAAGACGCATGGGAAATGACTCCGGGAGATGAGGTGAGCGGAGTGAAGGGTGAACGGGGCTCGCGAGGCGAGCGAGGTGGACGGGGTGAGAGAGGTGAACGGGGTGAGTGAGGCGGACGGAGCGCGTGAGGCGGACGGCGCGCGTGGCAGGGGAGCCGGTGGCCCCGGAACGGTGAACCGGGCGCCGGTCGGGGCGTCTGCGCGGGTGCCTGTGGTGGCGCCGGTCAGGCCACGGCTGTCGGTGCCGCCACGTGCCCCGGGCTTCCGGCGGCGCTGAGCGCCGGGGGCGTCGCCGTGCCGTCGGGCGGAGTGCCGCCGGCCCCGGCCCTGAGCGCGAGCACCGCGCCGACGAGCGAGAGCGTCAGCGCGACCACGCCCAGCAGGGCCCCGAAACTGGTCATGCCGTGGTCGGCGCCCTCGCCGCGTCCGATGCGGCGGCGGCCCGCCAGGCCGAGGAGGAGGGCGAGCAGGCCCAGGCCCCCCGCGAGCCAGAAGAGGGGCCGGATCAGCCCCAGGAGGCTGCCGGTGATGCCGAGGACGAACGCCGTCGTGCCGAACCCGCGGCGCCCCGGACGCTCGCCCGGTGCATGGGCGGGGGCGTACACCTGCTGCGGTGGGCGCGGGTACTCGGACATGCTGTGCCCTTCGGTTGGTGAACACGGGAACGGCGAACGGACGCGCCCCCGTCCGGCAGGTACGGGAACAGGTCACATCACAACAGAGCTTGTGAACCGAGTCAACACGGTTCACGATGGATGGGTCGGGTCACGCTGTGAATCGGTGGCGGGTGATCAGGTCGGTATGCTCGCCGACACAGCGCGGACGGATCAGGGAGACAGTCAGTGCCGGAGAACGCGACAGAGGTGACCGCGGCCGGGATCGCGCGGCTCGCAGGAGTGGGGCGGGCCGCCGTCAGCAACTGGCGCCGTCGTCACGCCGACTTCCCCAAGCCGGTCGGCGGCACCGAGACCAGCCCGTCCTTCGCCCTGCCCCAGGTGGAACAGTGGCTGCGCGACCAGGGAAAACTCGCCGAGGTGCCCCTTCGGGAGCGGGTCTGGCAGCAGGTGACCGGGCATCCCGCAGGTGCCGTCACCGCCCTGATCCACGCCGGCTGCGGCCTGCTGCTCGTCCGGGACCGCCCCACCGCCTGGCTGGAGCTCGCCGCCGTCTCGGACGCGCGCATGGCCGGTGTGCTGCCGCACGCGCTGGACGACGTCCTCACCGCCCGCTTCGGACCGGATGCCGGATCGCCCCGCGGTGCCGGATCGCCGTCCCGGTCGGGTGAACCATCTGCCCCCGGCGAACTGTCCGCCCCCGGTGAACCGTCCGCCAACGGAGTACGGGTTGTTCACACCCCGGACGCCGCCGATCTGCTGGCGTCCGTCCCGCTCCTGCGCGCCGTCGCCGCACTCGCCGCCGAAACCGGCACCCGGCAGGCATTCGAGTTCCTCTTCGGCCGTCAGCTCGACGCCAACCCGCGTCAGTACACCCTCACTCCGCCCGATCTCGCCGAGCTGATGGCAGCCCTGGCCGAACCGGCGAAGGACACGGACCGGTCCGCCGGAAAGCAGCCCGCCCGCACCTTCCTCGACCCCGCCGCCGGAACAGGCGCCCTGCTCCGGGCGGTCGACAGGCCCACGGCCCTGTACGCACAGGAGGCCGACCCCGACCTCGCCGCGCTCACCGCACTCCGGCTCGCGCTCCACCGCGAGGGGGCCGGGCCCGACGCGACGACCCTGGCCGTGCGCACCGGCGACACCCTGCGCGCCGACGCCTTCCCGCAGCTCGCCGTCGACGCCGTGCTCTGCCACCCGCCCTTCAACGAGCGCAACTGGGGCCACGGCGAACTGGCCTACGACCCGCGCTGGGAGTACGGCTTCCCCGCCCGCACCGAGTCCGAACTCGCCTGGGTCCAGCACGCGCTCGCCCGCCTCCGGGAGGGCGGCACCGCCGTCCTGCTGATGCCCCCGGCCGCCGCGTCCCGCCGCTCCGGCCGCCGGATCCGCGCCGACCTCCTGCGCCGGGGAGCGCTCCGCGCGGTCGTCGCGCTCCCGGCCGGGGCCGCGCCCCCGTACGGCATCCCGCTCCACCTCTGGATCCTGCGCAAGCCGGGCAGCGGTCCGCACCCCGCCCCCGAACTGCTCCTCATCGACACCGCCGAGCCCGCCGAACCGGCCTCCGGGCCCGGCTCCGGCTCCCCGGCGGGCGGCGGACGCGACCGGATCGACTGGCCCGCGGTGCGCGGCGCCGTGCTCGACGCCTGGCAGCGCCACACCGGCAGCGCCGTCCCCCCGGCCGGCGTACCCGGCGTCAGCCGTGCCGTCCCCGTCATCGAACTCCTCGACGACGACGTGGATCTCGCCCCCGCCCGGCATCTGCCGCGACCCACCGCCGGTGGCGGGGCAGCCGCGCTGATCGGCGTACGGGAGCGGCTGGCCGACACTCTGCGGCTTACCGCCCGCCTCACCCCGCCGCCCGCCGACCTCTCCGGCCCGGCGCACTGGCCGCTGACCACCGTCGGTGAACTCGCCCGCGCCGGGGCCCTGCACCTGCGCACCGGAGGCTCCGGCGGCGGCACGGGTCCCGTCCTCACGGAGCACGACGTGCTGGCGGGAGCGGCACCCGGCGGCACGCCCGCCGCCGGGACCGCGTACCCCGAAGGCGCCGACGACGCCGTGCTCCTCGAACCTGGCGACGTCGTCGTACCCGTCCTCGGCGGCGGGTCCGTCACCCGCGTCGTCGACGAGGCCACCGCGGGTGCCGCGCTCGGCCGCAACCTCCAGCTGCTGCGCCCCGATCCGGCCGCGATCGACCCCTGGTTCCTCGCCGGATTCCTGCGCGGCACCGCCAACAACCGGCAGGCCAGCAGCTATGCGTCCACGGCCACCCGGCTCGACGCCCGCCGTCTCCAACTGCCCCGGCTGCCGCTCGCCGAACAGCGGAGGTACGGGGAGCAGTTCCGTACGCTCGCCGAGTTCGAGGACGCGCTGCGGGCGGCGGGGCGGCTCGGGGGGCTGCTCGTACAGGGGATGTACGACGGGCTGACGGACGGCACGGTCGCTCCGAAGTGAGGTGAACCACAGAGCTCGCGCACAACCCGGGACCGTTCGTCCGTGTCGGTGTATACGCTCACAGCACACGTCCGACATACGCCTCCGGGAGCAGCACATGCACGGCTACGGCTATCCGCCGGAGCAGCCACCGAAGCGCCGCCCGTCCTCGGCGACGCTGACCGCGGTGCGCGTGGTTCTTGTGGCGATGACCGTACTGAGCCTCGGGTTCCTGGCCTGGGGGGCGATGCTGAGGCTGGCTATCGTCACCCGCAGGGCGCGCGACTGGGCGCTGCTGGCGCTCGTGTTCGCGCTCAACACCGGGCTCTTCGCGTTCATGCTGGCGATGCCGGAGGACCCGGACAAGACCACGGACGCGGAGGCGTTCATCGGGGTCACCTGGATCTTCGGCGTCATGGTCGGCGTGGTCGCCTATTACCTGTACGCGGAGATACGCCACTACGGCCCGGACGGACCGTACGGCACTCACCCGCACCCGCCCAGGTATCAGCCGCACTTCCCGCCCCAGCCCCAGCCCCAGCCCCAGCAGCAACTCCAGCCCCAGCAGCCGCACCCGTACGGCGGGTACGCCCCGACGCAGCACCCGACCCCGACCCCGACCCCGGCCCCCGCCGCACCCCCGCCCGCCGCGCCCCAGCGCCTCGACCAGGTCCGTGCCGAGCTGGACGAGTTGAGCGACTACCTCCGCAAGGAGGGCGAGGGCCGGTGAGCGGGCGGGTCATCGCCGGGCGGTACGAACTGGCCACCGTCCTCGGCCAGGGCGGCATGGGCCAGGTATGGACGGCGTACGACCAGCGTCTGGACCGCCGGGTCGCGGTGAAGCTCCTGCGCCCCGACCGGGTCGCCGGGCCCACCGGCAGCGACGCCGCCGACGAGCTGCGCCGCCGGTTCGTCCGCGAGTGCCGGGTCACCGCCCAGGTCGACCACCCCGGTCTGGTCACCGTTCACGACGCGGGCAGCGACGACGACGACCTCTACCTCGTCATGCAGTACGTCGAGGGCGCCGACCTCGCCGACCATCTCGCCGAGCACGACCCCTACCCCTGGCCCTGGGCCGTCGCGGTCGCCGCCCAGCTCTGCGCCGTACTGTCCGCCGTGCACGCCGTGCCGATCGTCCACCGCGACCTCAAGCCCCGCAATGTGATGGTCAGGCCCGAGGGCACCGTCACCGTGCTCGACCTGGGTGTCGCCTCCGTCCTGGACATGGACACCACCCGTCTCACCCACACCGGTTCACCGATCGGCTCCCCGGCCTACATGGCCCCGGAACAGGCGATGGGCGGCGCAGTCGGCCCGTACACCGATCTGTACGCCCTCGGGGTGCTCCTGCACGAACTCCTCAGCGGGGACGTGCCGTTCGCGGGTTCCACCGCACTCGGCGTCCTGCACCGCCATCTCTACGAGCCGCCGCTCCCGGTACGCCACCTCAGGGCCGAGGTCCCCGAGCAGCTCGAAGCGCTCGTCCTGCGGCTGCTCGCCAAGGACCCGCAGGCCCGGCCGGCCTCCGCCCAGGAGGTGTACGAGTCGCTCGCCCCGCTGCTGCCCGCCCGCGGCGCCCCGGCGGGGCCGCTCGACCCGACCCGCCCCTTCCTCCGGCCGCACGCCCCGTGGCCGGACCGGGCGGCCACCCCGGCGACCTCTCCCGTACCGCAGCCGCCCGGCCCCGCGGCACCCGCGCCCGGACCGGCCGCCCGGCCCGATGTGGCGGGGGCCGTCGACGAGGTGAAACGACTGCTCGGCGAGGGCCGGATCACGCAGGCGGTGGACATCCTCGGCGGCATCCTCCCGGCCGCCGCCGCCGAACACGGCGAGCACTCACCCGTCGTCCGGATCCTGCGCAAGCAGTACGCGGCGACGCTGCTGGACGACGGGCAGTACCGCCGCGCCCTGCCCGTGCTGCGCCGCCTGGCCGAGGACCGCACGGCGGAGGCGGGACCGGCCGACGGGCAGACACTCCAGTACCGCTACGACGCGGCCCAGTGCCTGGAGCAGCTGGGCGAGACGGCAGCCGCGCTCCACGAGTACCGCAGCGTCCTCCCGTACTACGAGAACGGGTACGGCACGGTCGGCACCGATCCCGGCCGCGCCTTCGACATCCGCCACCGCATCGGACACCTGCTGCTCGCGGTCGGCGACCACACGGCGGGGCGGGCCCAGATACAGGCCCTGCTGTACGACGCCGAGCGTGTGTACGGGCCGCACCACCCGCTGCCCGTGGAGCTGCGCCGCCGGCTGACGCACCAGCAGGACGTGCGCGGCGGCTGAGCGGGACGGGCCGGGTGCGTGTCCGGCTCGGAACGGCTCGGAACGGCTCGGAACGGCCCGGAACGGCTCGGAACGGCTCGGGCGTCAGGCCGGAGGGCCCGGTCGGACCGGTTCGCTTCGTCGGACCGGATCGGCCGGGCGGGCCCAGGGGCGGCGCGGCCGGGGCGTACGGCGGCCGGTCAGCCGCCCGGCGGCCGCCGTCGCCACCAGGACGAGCAGCGCGGCCGCCCCGACGGCCGCCCCCGCACGCAGCCCCGGCGGCCGGAACGTACAGCTGACCGAGGTGGCACCGGCGGGTACGGGTACGGCGACCAGCCCCAGATACGCGTCGGCGGGCCGTCCGCCACAGCTCCACCCGGCGATGCGCGGCGCGGCCAGGACGGCGGTTCCGGTGGTGCCGGGCGGCAGTTCGGCCCGCACCCCGTCGCCGGTGACGTGGACGGAGGTCGCCCCGGTGCGCGTCAGCGCGGTCACGGCCGTGGCCAGACGGGTCCGGTCGAGACAGCCGATGGCGGCGTGCGGCACGGTTCCGTCGCGCTCGGGCTCCAGCGTGACCTGCACGGACGCGCCTCCGGGTGCTCCTCGTGAGGCGCCCGCGGGCGTGCCCAGACGTTCCATCGCCGCGCTCCTCGCGGGCAACTGCCCCTGGAGCCGCACCCCTTCCGTCTCCCGCGCGTCGCCCCTGTCCCCGCTGTCCCCGCTGTCCCGCGCGGCCACCAGCCGGGCCCGCCCGAACAGATCCGGCGCCCACAGATACACCTCACGACCGGCCGGGCAGGCGGCGGTCAGGGTGTAGGTGGCCCCGCCCTCCACCCGGTAGGACGAAGCTCCCCGGCCCGAAGCTCCCCGGCCCGGCGCTCCCCGGCCCGGCGCTTCCCGGCCCGGTGCTCCTGCCTTCGGGGCCGGGGGCCCCGCCGCGTCCCGCAACGTCGTCGGCGGCACCGCGTAGACGGAGGCGCCGAGCAGCTTCTCCTGATTCCGGAACGGCGAGCGCCCGTACACCGGCGGCGCCCCGGACCCCGGTCCGCGTACGGTCACCAGCGGCGGCACCTGCGCCCGGGTCACCGTCGGGGGCCGGTCGTCCCGCGCGTTCCACGGTTGGTGCGGATCGGGGGGCGTACGCAGGCGCGCCCCGACCGAGAAGATCGCGTCGGTGACCGGATTGTCGAGGCTCTGGACGGCGCGCCCGCGTGAGGTCCAGCCACCGCCGAGGGCCCGCACGGTGCGGGTCAGGACATCCGGCGTATGGCTGCTGTAGTACGCGCCGCCCTGGCCGCCGACCACCAGCGGATCGTTGGCGGTGGTCGGCTCGCGGCCCGGATCGGTACGGTAGCGCGGCCAGCCGTCGGCCCGGTCCACCGCCTCGGCCTGGGCGCTCTGCCGTGCGCCCCAGGGCGCGTAGTCGTCGAGCCGCGCGAGGCGTTGCCGGTCGGCGTACGCGGTCGTGGCGGCCGCCTGTCCGGCCTGTGCCACGACCAGCAGAAGCACGGCCGGAACGGCGTACCACCCGCGCCCGCGCCCCTGCCCGCTCCGCCCGGCCCCCCGCCGTACCAGCGCGAGCGCGGCCCCCGCCGCCAGCAGACCGGCGGCGAACAGCGGATACGTCCATCGGGTGACGAGACCGCTGGAGGCCGCCCCGGCGCCGACCGCCACCAGGACCGCGCCCCCGCCGAGCAGGGCGCGCCACCCCGGCCAGTCGTACGACACGGAGATCCAGGCGGCGATCACGAGGATTCCGGCCAGTACGAACGTCTGCCGGTACGGGCTTCCGTTGGGGGTCGCGAACGCGTGCCAGAGCAGATGGGTCGGCCCCCACTGCAAGGACAGGGCCACGGCCGCCACCAGCCCCGCCCAGGCCCACCGCTCGCGGCGCGGCACGGACTTCTGGAAGGCGAGCGCACAGGCCAGCAGCAGGGTTCCGGTGCCCAGGAAGAGCGAGGGAGTGAAGAATCCGTACGTGGCCGGAAGCAGCCGGGCCAGGACATCGGGCCAGGAGGCGGGGGCGAACGGCCGGGTCCAGCCGGGGTAGGCGTGTTTCGTGCCGAGGTAGACGGGAAGCAGCACGGGCGCGGCGAGCCCGATCCCGAGCGCCACCGTGCCTGCGGCCCGCAGCAGCGCCCGGCCCGCCGCCCCTCGGTCGGGCGACTCGGTCACCAGCCGCACCACCAGCACCAGTGCCGCCCCGAGCGTCGCCATATAGGCCGTATAGAAGTTCGCGATCCACAGCACCGCCACGACCAGCGGCGCCACCACCCGGTGCCGCCCCGTCCGCGCCCACTCCCCGGCCAGGCACAGCAGCGGCAGGGCGACGAGACCGTCCAGCCACATCGGGTTGTACGTGGCCTCCAGGACCGACCAGCCGCACAGCGCGTACGAGGCACCGAGCACCCCGGCCGCCCACCGGCGCCCGCCACGCAGCGTCAGCAGCAGGAAGGCCATCGCCGCGGCGGCCGAGGCCATCTTCAGTACGGTCACCGCATAGACGGCCAGATCGATGCGGTCGCGCGGGAAGACCCCGACGAGCAGGGCGAACGGGCTCGTCAGGTACGTGCCGAGGTCCGGCAGGAAGCTCGTCCCGAACCCCGACTGCCAGTTGAGCAGCACCCCGCCGTCGGCCTGCCCGTGCAGCAGGTCCCATAGCCGGGTGTGGAACGGCACGAACTGATTGCCCAGGTCATTGACGCTGCGGGTGTGCGGCCCGAAAGGGAAGCTGCGGGCCGCGGCGTCGCCCGCGCACACGGTGGCGACGGTGACCAGCGCGGCAAGTGCGCAGGCCGCGGCAGGGGGGCGGGAGTTCGGCATACGAAGAAATATGTCAGCGCCGAACGGGTAACCCCGTGCCGAATTGGGCCAGTTCACTGAAGCGACGCCCATTGGTCATACGGAGCATCGGGTTCCGACACCTGGGCGCGGTGATGTGCTTGCGTGCTGATCTCGATAGTGGTGCCGTGTTTCAACGAGGAGGAAATCCTCGAACGCTTCCACGCGCGTGTCACGGATGAAATCGCGCGCTTGGGACATGAATTCCAGCTCGTCTATGTCGACGACGGAAGCCGGGACGGAACGCTGACGATCCTGGAGACGCTCGCCGCGGTGGACCCCCGGGCCCGCTATCTCTCCTTCAGCCGCAACTTCGGCAAGGAAGCGGCCATGCTCGCCGGCCTCCAGCACGCCGAGGGCGACGCCGTCGTCATCATGGACGCCGACCTCCAGCACCCGCCGGAGCTGATCGGCCGCATGCTGGAGGAGCACGCGCTCGGCAACGACCAGGTGATCGCCCGCCGCACCCGCAAGGGCGACCGCGTCACCCGGACGGTCGGGGCACGCGCCTACTACTGGCTGATCAACCGCCTCGTGGATGTGGAGCTCGTCGACGGCGTCGGCGATTTCCGGCTGCTGTCCAGGCGCACCGTCGACGCCATTCTCGAACTCACCGAGTACAACCGCTTCTCCAAGGGCCTGTTCGCATGGGTCGGATTCCGCACGACGACGTTCAGTTACGAGAACGCCGTGCGGGAACAGGGCCGTTCCGCCTGGACCTTCGGAAAGCTCCTCAACTACGGCCTCGACGGTCTGCTCTCCTTCAACAACAAACCCCTGCGCGCCGCCCTCTACCTCGGCCTGCTGCTGCTCTCCCTCGCGCTGGCCTATGCCACCTGGATCGTCGGGGTCGCC
This sequence comes from Streptomyces sp. TSRI0281, assembly GCF_001905125.1. GTDB lineage: Bacteria > Actinomycetota > Actinomycetes > Streptomycetales > Streptomycetaceae > Streptomyces. The sequence goes on from NZ_LWLE01000034.1 coordinate 367,506, forward strand.
CTGGTGAGAGGGGTCGACACCCCCGGTTATGTCACGCTCCTCGTCGTGGTCACCGCGCTCGCCGGAGTACAGATGGTGATGGTGGGGGTCGTCGGTGAATACGTGGGGCGCATCTATTACGAGGTGAAGCGCCGGCCGCACTTCCTGGTGAAGGCGTCCAACATCTCCGCCTCGCAGGGGCCTCGCCCGCCACAGGAGCCGCACCCGGCCCGGGGACTCGTACGCCGGTGAACGACGCCCCGCCGTCGAGGCCGGTCATCGGGCAGCTGGCCAGATTCGCCCTGGTCGGCGTCGTGAACACCGGCACGTACTACGCCTGCTACCTGGCCCTGCTGACCTGGCTGCCGTACATCGCCGCGCACGTTCTCGCCTTCGCGCTCTCCATGACCGGGTCCTTCTTCCTGAACTCCCACTTCACCTACCGCACCCGCCCCACCTGGCGGAAGTTCCTGCTCTTCCCGCTCACCAACGCCGCCAACTTCCTCATCACGACCGGCGGCGTGTACGTCCTGGTCGACCTGGCCGGATTCAGCAGCCGCTACGCCCCGCTGATCGCCGCCGCGGCCGCCATCCCGATCACCTTCGTGGTCTCCCGCACGATCATGCTGCGGCCGGATCCGGTGGACCCGGCGGTCGAACGGGTGCCCTGAACGAACCCGTACGGAACACGTCACCGACACCCGTACCGACTCCGTTGCCGCCCCACATCCCCAACTCCTCCCGAATCGTTGGTCGAATCGGTGGCCCGAACCACGTCCACTGCCTAACATCGATCACCGCAAGGCTTTGTGCACTGATGCACAAACTCTCCCCGGGAGGCTCCTTTGCACCGCCGCCGTCGCACCGCGCTCGCCGTCTCCGCCGCACTGCTCGTCGCGGCGCCGCTCCTCTCCGCCTGCGGTAGCCAGGCCCATCCGGGCGCCGCGGCCGTTGTCGGCGGGGAACGGATCGAGGTGTCGGCGGTCCAGGCCCAGGCCGCGGACGTCCGCAGTGCCCAGGAGAGTTCGCCGCAGGCGGCTCAGCTGGTCGACAAGTCCGGCCAGCTGGGCCGGGCCAAGCTGCACGGCCTGATCTTCGGCCGGATCCTGGACCGCGCGGCCGAGGACGCCGGGGTGAGCGTCACCCGCAAGGAGATCCAGGAGACGCGGCTGGCGGCCGCCGCGGAGTCCGGCGGCGAGGCACAGCTGAAGGCGATGCGGCTCCAGCAGCGCTGGGTCGCCCCGGACCAGATCGAGGGCGACATGCGCCGTGAGGCCCAGCTGATGAAGCTGGGCGCGGCGCTCGGCGCCGAGCTCGGAACCCCCGCCGGGCAGCAGGTGGTGGGCGAGGCGCTCACCAGGGCGTCGACGGAGCTGGACATCGACGTCAACCCGCGCTTCGGCACCTGGGACGACCAGAAGCTTCAGCTCGGCGACTTCAAGGCACCCTGGATCACCCAGATCACCGAGTTCGATCCGAAGGACGCCCAGGCGGGCGCCTGAGCCGTCCGGGGGCCGGGGTAGGTTCGAGGGGTGAACGCTGAAGCCCCCGGCGACCCCGGCCGCATCGTCCTGCTCACCGCCAGCCACCGGGTGGCACCCGGGCTGCTGTCCTGGCCCGCCTGGCAGACGCTGCACGCCGCCGACCGTGTGCTCTGCGCCGACCCGGCCCACCCGCAGCTGCCGTATCTGCGCGAGGCGGGCGTCACCGTCGAGCACGCCGCCCCGACGGCCGGGGAGCTGGTCGACGACTGCGCGGGCGGCCGGAGCGTGGTGGTGCTGGTGGGCGGCGAGGGCAACCGGCCGCTCACCGACGGACTGGCCCGCCTCGGCGGTTCGGGCCGGGTGGCGATGCCGGACCTGGAGCTGCTGCCCGGTTCGTACGACCTGCCGGGCGCCCGGCTCCTGGACCTGGTCCAGGTCATGGACCGGATCAGGCGCGAGTGCCCGTGGACCTCGCAGAAGACGCACCGGGGCCTCGCCAAGTACGCCATCGAGGAGGCGTACGAACTGGTCGAGGCGATCGAGGACGGCGACCGCGACGAGCTGCGCGAGGAACTGGGGGACGTCCTGCTCCAGGTCGTCCTCCACGCGCGGATCGCCGAGGAGGACCCCGAGGAGCCGTTCGCCATCGACGATGTCGCGGCGGGTCTCGTGGAGAAGCTGATCCACCGCCATCCGCACGTCTTCGGTGACGAGACCGCGGAGACCCCCGAAGATGTCCGCGCTCACTGGTTGCGCACCAAAGCGATCGAGAAGCAGCGCGACTCGGTCACCGAAGGCGTCCCGCTCGGCCAGCCGGGTCTGGCATTGGCGGCCAAGCTCGGCAGCCGCACCCGCACCGCGGGACTCGAAGTCACCCTGCCCACCGGCGACTCCATCGGCTACGAGCTGCTGGCCCTCGCCGTGCGGGCCGAACGCGACGGCATCGACCCGGAGGCCGCCCTGCGCGCCGCCGCCCGCGCGTACCGCGACGCGATCCTGGCGGCGGAGGGCAACACCCGTTAGTACGGTGGTGCCAGAGCCGTTCGAGGTGTGGGGGACAGGGCGTGGACGACGCGGAACTGAAGCTGCTGGCCGACGGGTTGATCCGGTTGATGGCGGGCGGGGACTGGGAGCGGTTCCACCTGGCCGCTCGCGCACCGGGGAGATTCCTCGCCGGCTTCGCGGCCGAGCTCGGCGAGATCAGGGACGAGCTGCTGGACGATGACCCGGACTCGGTCACGACGGCCTGGTCCATGGTGTTCGGAGAAGTCGAGGACCTGGACAGCAGGCACCCCGCCGCCCTGGCCACGCTGGCCAGGATTCTGCGCGACTTCGCGGCGGCCCCGGACGACGCGGCACCGGTCCGCGAGGACGTCGTACGGCACTCCGCGTCGGGAGACACGCTCCACGGCTCGGCGATCCGGACCGGCACGGTCCGGAACCTGCGGTTCACCGTCGATGACGCACCGTCCGACCACCACCACCGCTCCGACTTCCGGGACGGCACGTTCACCGGCCCCGTCCAGGGCAACGGCATACAGAACAACAACTACTACGGATCCGGCCCGCACCACGCCCTGCCCGCGGTCTCCGACTGGCCGCGGCTCGACCGGGCCGACCCGGTCGCGCTCGGCGTACGACGTACCCGCAGGCTCCCCGACGAGCCGGTCCTCCCCGCCTACACGGAACGGGACTGCGACGCGGGACTGGGCGCCCTGGTCCGGAACGCGGCCCGGTCCGGCGGGCTGGTGCTGGTGACCGGCGAGCCGCTCTCGGGAAAGACCAGGACGGCCTGGGCGGCGCTGTTCGGCAACCTCTCCGGTGAGACGAGGATCTACGCGCCCTCGCCCGGAACGGACCTGCGCGGTCTGCCCGCCGTGCTGCGCGGCCGGGGCGGCGAGAACACCGTCGTCTGGCTCGACGACCTGGAGGGCCACCTCGGCGAGAAGGGCCTGACCGCGGCGGTCCTGGCCGAACTCGTGCGGGAGACCACGCCGGTGCTCGCCACGATGGGCGACGAGGTGTACGACGTACACCGCTTCGGCGCCGCCCCGAGCGCCCGGGTGCTGATCGGTGTGGAACCGGTCGAGCTGAGCTGCGAGTGGAGCCCGGCCGAACTGGCGAGGCTCGACGGGAACCTCTCCGACCACCGGCTGTCGGGCGCCCGCCACGGACGCGGCGACCGGGGCGTCACCGAGTACCTGGCCATCGGCCCGGAGCTCGCGGACCAGTGGCGTCGCGCCGGCCGCCGCGCCGGCGCCCACCCGCGCGGACACCTGCTGGTGCGCGCCGCGATCGACCTGGCCCGCTGCGGGGCCCGGGGCGAGGTGGCGCTCGATGTGCTGCGCGCGGCGCACCGGATGTACGGGCCCGATGACGTCCGGGCCGAGCAGGAGAGCTTCGAGGACGCCCTCGCCTGGGCGACCGGCATCCAGCACGGGGTGACCGGAATGCTCGTACCGGGCCGGGGCGAGAACACCTGGCGGGCGTACGGCTCCCTGGTCGCGGATGCGGAGGACCAGGCTCCGGGCTTCACCTCTCCCGTGCCCCTGGGGATGTGGCCGCTCGCGCTGGAAGCGGTACGGGGCGTCGCCCGGTTCCGGGCCGATGTCTTCGAGCGGGCCCACGCGGTGCTGGAGCGCAGGGCGGCCGGCGACCCGGACGTCCTGATGACACTCGGCCGCATCGACCGGGAGTTCGGCGACGAGGCAGCCGCGGAGCGCTGGTTCCGCGGGGCGGCGGACGCGGGCAGCGCCGAGGCGGCCGGTGCGGTGGGGAAGCTGCTCGCGGCCCGGGGCGACGGGGCGGCGGCGATTCCGTATCTGGAGATGGCGGCCCGGGCGGGCGACGTCGAGGCGCAGGGTGCGCTCGGCGCCGCCCTGGCCGAGCGTTCGCTGCACTGGCTGACGCGGGCCGCGGAGGCGGGCGACGGCGCGGCCGCGCACCGGCTGGGCGACCTGTCGGCGGGGGCCGGGGACAACCACGAGGCGCGCCGCTGGTACGTCAGGGCCGTGGAGATGGGGCACGAGGAGGCGGCGGGGAGCCTGGGCAGCCTGTTCCACGAGTGGCACGAACTGGAGGTGGCGGAGCACTGGTACCGCAGGGCCCTGGCCCACACGACCAGCGGGACCGTGTACTACCGGGCGGCGAACAACCTCGCGCTGGTCCTGCGGGAACGGGACCCCGACGACCCCGAGATCGAATCGCTCTACCGGGCGGCTGCCGAAGCGGGCGGCACCAGCGCGGCCACCAATCTCGCCAACGACCTGCGGGACCGGGGTGACACCGAGGAGGCGCGGCGCTGGTTCGAGGTGGGGCACGCGCGGGGCAGTTACTACGCCGCCGCCGCGCTGGCGGTCATGCTGTGGGACCAGGGGGAGGAGGCCGAGGCCGAGGAGTGGTTCCACAAGTCGGCCGAGGCCGGGCACCACGAGGCCGAGGACATCCTCGCCGAGCTGGCACGGAACCGTCCGAGCGCGCCGGATAACGTCGAGGGGTGAACGCCAGCCCCGCCGAGCCCCCCGCCGACGCCCCTTCCCCCGCCTCCGAGCCCGCCACTGCCGACGCCCCTTCCCCTTCCCCTGCCTCCGCGCCCGCCAGTGCCGACGCCCCTTCCCGCGCCTCCGAGCCCGAGCCCGCCGACGCCCCCGTCTGCCCGCACGCCTCCGCTGCCTCCGCCGACGCGCCCGCGCAGACCGACGCAGCTCCCGCCTCCGCCCCCGCCCCGTCCCCCGCCCCCGAACTCTTCACCTGGGAGTTCGCCACCGACCCGTACCCCGCCTACGCATGGCTCCGCGAGCAAAGCCCCGTACACCGGACGACGCTGCCCAGCGGGGTCGATGCCTGGCTCGTGACGCGGTACGCGGACGCCAAGCAGGCCCTCGCCGACTCCCGGCTCTCCAAGAACCCGGCGCACCACGCCGGGCCGGCGCACGCCAAGGGGAAGACGGGCATCCCGGGGGAGCGCAAGGCGGAGCTGATGACGCATCTGCTGAACATCGACCCGCCGGACCACACCCGGCTGCGCCGGCTCGTCTCCAAGGCGTTCACTCCGCGCCGGGTCGCGGAGTTCGCGCCGCGCGTGCAGGAGCTGACGGACCGCCTCATCGACGACTTCATCGAGGAGGGGAAAGCGGACCTCATCCATGACTTGGCCTTCCCGCTCCCCATCTACGCCATCTGCGATCTGCTGGGGGTCCCGCGCGAGGACCAGGACGACTTCCGGGACTGGGCGGGCATGATGATCCGCCACGGCGGCGGCCCGCGCGGCGGGGTCGCCCGGTCGGTCAAGAAGATGCGCGGCTATCTCGCGGAGCTGATCCACCGGAAGCGGGAGGGCCTGGGCGACGAGGGGGACGGCGACGATCTGATCTCGGGGCTGATCCGGGCCAGTGACCACGGCGAGCACCTCACCGAGAACGAGGCCGCGGCGATGGCCTTCATCCTTCTCTTCGCCGGATTCGAGACCACGGTCAACCTCATCGGCAACGGCACGTACGCCCTGCTGCGCCACCCCGAACAGCGCGCACTCCTTGAGCGTTCGCTCGACGCGGGGGAGAGCGGCCTGCTGGCCACGGGCATCGAGGAACTGCTGCGGTACGACGGACCGGTGGAGCTGGCCACCTGGCGCTACGCCACCGAGGCGCTGACGCTCGGCGGACAGCAGGTCGCCGCGGGCGACCCCGTGCTCGTCGTGCTCGCCGCGGCCGACCGGGACCCGGAACGGTTCGAGGACCCGGACCGGCTCGACCTCGCACGGAGTGACAATCAGCACCTCGGATACGGGCACGGCATCCACTACTGCCTGGGAGCACCGCTCGCCCGGCTGGAGGGACAGGCCGCTCTCGCTACGCTGCTGAAACGCCTTCCGGAGCTGCGACTTGCGGGAGAACCTGCCGATTTGCGGTGGCGTGGCGGGCTCATCATGCGGGGATTGCGCACGCTCCCCGTGGAGTTCGAGCCGGGGCGGCGACTGGGCGAAGGTGACGCTGCGTCAACTCTGTGACTTTCACGTGATCTCCGCTGCATCGACTTGTGACACACGTTCGAGTCCCGCTAGGTTCACCGTTCGACGCATCAGTCGGGCGTCGGATGACTCGTCAACCACTCAGTACCCACTCGTCAGTCGCACGGAAGGCAAATCCCATGGGCTCCGCGAACGGCAGGCACCGTCGCCCTCGCCAGGCACCCGCCATCGTCGTCGCCGCGGGCGTGACGGGATCGGCCATCGCGATTCCGCTGCTCGGCGCGACCGGCGCACACGCCGCCGACGCCTCGACCTGGGACCGGGTCGCGGAGTGCGAGAGCGGCGGCATGTGGAGTGCCGACCTCGGTAACGGCTTCTACGGCGGGCTCCAGTTCTCGCAGGACACCTGGTCGGCGTACGGCGGCACGGCGTTCGCGGCCCGGGCCGACCTCGCCAGCCGTTCGCAGCAGATCTCCGTCGCGGAGAAGGTCCTGGACGACCAGGGCCCGAAGGCGTGGCCCAGCTGTGCGGTGATCTCCGGACTCGCGGTGGACGGTGCCCTGCCGGGCGTCGACCCGGGCGGCACGCCGTCCGCCGATCCGTCGGACACGGCGACCCCGTCGGCCGACGGCAGTGCGGACGGTGATAAGGGGGACGCGGCGGGCGAAGCGGACGCGGGCGACGCGCCCGGCGAGGCCGCCGACCCCTCGACCACCCCTTCCACCCCGGACGGGACCCCTTCCCCGACGAAGCCCAAGGGTTCCGCGAAGCCCGAGGACTCCTCGGCACCCGAGGACTCCGCGGCGCCTGACGCCTCGAAGGACACGGACCGCAACGGCGGCAAGCACCGGGGCACACCCGCTCCCGAGGGGAGCCGGGCGGCGGACGGTGACGACGGGCGCGAGTCCGGCCGGCACGCGTCCCGCGGCGACGGCGAGGCTCGCGACGGCGGGGCGGAGCGGGCCGGCAGCGACTACACCGTCCGGCCGGGCGACAGTCTCTGGGCGATTGCTGACGCACAGAAACTCTCCGGCGGATGGGCCGCGCTGTACGAGGCCAACAAGGACGCACTCGGCTCGGACCCGGACCTGATCCTGCCCGGCCAGAACCTGGATCTGGACCTCGGCAAGCGCCCCGAGGACGCCGCGGTCAACTGATCGCGTAGGGGAAAACACCCCGAAAACCGGGGTAGTTCAGGGGCCTATGTCCACTTATGCGTAAGTGAGACATGGGTCTCTTTGCTTCAACTGGCGTGTCTCGTCCGCCGGATCCGTCCACATTGCCCCCGACCTGCGAAAACGTCTCTTCGGTGAGGGCAAGTAAGGGGCGATTGACCGGTATGTCCATCTTTGAATGTGGGGGTTGCCTGTGTTTACGGTCGGAACCGCTCGCACCGCGGGCCCCGTCGATCGTCACGCCGAATCCTGCCGTCGGTCGAAGGGAACAGACGCGTAAAGCGCCGTAGGCAGGAGCGGGGGACCCAGGTAAGCGCCGGGCCCGGTCGTCTCGTCCCGTACGAGAGTGATCAGGACCGGCTTGGGGTGAAGTCGCGTGCTAGGACGTGCGACCGGGCAACTCACTTGGCCCGAACCCGACAGCTCACCTCGTAGGCGTCGGTGAGGGGAAGTTCCATGCTGCTTCACAGCAAGGGTAAGCACCGCCGCCCGTCCAAGGTCGTCCGTGTCGCCACGCTCGCCGGTGTCGCCGGTGCCGCCGTCGCCGTCCCGCTGATGGGTGCGACCGGCGCCTCCGCCGCCTCCGTCTCCACGTGGGACGCCGTCGCCCAGTGCGAGTCCGGTGGCAACTGGTCCATCAACACCGGCAACGGCTACTACGGCGGTCTGCAGTTCTCGCAGTCCAGCTGGGCCGCCGCCGGCGGTACGCAGTACGCCGCCCGTGCCGACCTGGCCTCCAAGTCCCAGCAGATCGCCACCGCCGAGAAGCTTCTCGACATGCAGGGCCCCGGCGCCTGGGCCTGTGCCGGTGCCGGCAACCTGAGCAACGACGGTGTGGACCCGGGCGTCGACACCGGCTCCGGCCAGAGCGAGGCCAAGCAGCAGCAGGCCCAGCCGCAGCAGCAGGCTCAGCCGAAGCAGCAGGAGCGCAAGGCCGAGCAGCCCGCCTCGCGCAGCGAGCAGCGCACCGCCCCGAAGGCCGGGACCCCGAAGACCGTCACGACCCCGACCGGCCAGAAGGTCGCCAAGGGTGACGGCGAGTACAAGGTGAAGTCCGGCGACACCCTGAGCAAGATCGCTCACAAGGAAGGCGTCAAGGGCGGCTGGCAGAAGGTGTTCAAGCTCAACGGCGACATCGTCAAGGACGCCGACCTGATCTTCCCGGGTCAGCAGCTCCACCTGAAGTAGTCCGGCACACGGCTTCTCCTCCCCCGAGGCGGATGTCCGGCGGCATCCTCCTCGGCCGGTTCCCCGGCCCGGCGCACTCTCCCCCGTGCGCGCCGGGCCGGGGTTCTTGCGCGGTGGCCCGCGCCGCAATCGTTCAACCCTTGTAGTTACCGGTCAGTAAATTTCTGGACCTTCGTCCTGTATTGCACGGCCTTGGGTCCTTTTTCGTCCCAGGAGACGGGCGGTCGGCCGCCCGATCGGGCCGGGCCGGTTAGGCTCATGTCGCAAGGCCGTAGTGACCCTGCACCACCAGCGTCATATCCCAGAAGGAGATGCCTCGTGCCGTCCATCGACGTCGTCGTAGCCAGGGAAATCCTCGACTCCCGGGGAAACCCCACGGTCGAGGTCGAGGTTGGCCTCGACGACGGCAGCACGGGACGTGCTGCTGTTCCGTCCGGCGCCTCCACCGGTGCGTTCGAGGCCATTGAGCTTCGCGACGGAGACCCCAACCGCTACCAGGGCAAGGGCGTCGAGAAGGCGGTCCTCGCCGTCATCGAGCAGATCGGCCCGGAGCTCGTCGGTTATGACGCCACCGAGCAGCGCCTCATCGACCAGGCGATGTTCGACCTGGACGCCACCGAGAACAAGGCGTCGCTCGGCGCCAACGCCATCCTCGGCGTCTCGCTGGCCGTCGCCCACGCCGCGTCCGAGGCGTCCGACCTGCCGCTCTTCCGCTACCTCGGCGGCCCGAACGCGCACCTGCTGCCCGTTCCGATGATGAACATCCTGAACGGCGGCTCGCACGCCGACTCCAACGTGGACATCCAGGAGTTCATGATCGCCCCGATCGGCGCGGAGTCCTTCTCCGAGGCCCTGCGCTGGGGCGCGGAGATCTACCACACGCTGAAGAAGGTCCTGAAGACCAAGGGCCTGTCCACCGGACTCGGCGACGAGGGCGGCTTCGCCCCGAACCTGGAGTCCAACCGCGCCGCCCTGGACCTCATCGTCGAGGCCATCAAGGAGGCCGGTTACGTCCCCGGCCGCGACATCGGGCTCGCGCTCGACGTCGCCGCGTCGGAGTTCTACAAGGACGGCTCGTACGAGTTCGAGGGCAAGTCCCGCTCGGCCGCCGAGATGACCGAGTACTACGAGGAGCTCGTCTCCGCGTACCCGCTGGTCTCCATCGAGGACCCGCTGTACGAGGACGACTGGGCCGGCTGGAAGGTCATCACCGACAAGCTCGGCGCCAAGGTGCAGATCGTCGGCGACGACCTCTTCGTCACCAACCCGGAGCGCCTGGCCCGCGGCATCGAGGAGGGCTCCGCGAACGCCCTGCTCGTCAAGGTCAACCAGATCGGTTCGCTGACCGAGACCCTGGACGCCGTCGAGCTGGCCCAGCGCAACGGCTTCAAGTGCATGATGTCGCACCGTTCCGGTGAGACCGAGGACGTCACCATCGCCGACCTCGCCGTCGCCGTGAACTGCGGTCAGATCAAGACCGGCGCCCCGGCCCGCTCGGACCGTGTCGCCAAGTACAACCAGCTGCTGCGCATCGAGGAGATCCTCGACGACGCCGCGGTGTACGCGGGCCGCTCGGCGTTCCCGCGCTTCAAGGGCTGATACCCCGGCACCCGGGGGCCGGTCACCGGCCCTTCGGGGGTTCCAGGCACCAGCCTCCGTCCGTCCCCGCACTCGGTCCCGTACCGTGTGCGGGGACGGACGTGCGTAATGGGGAGGCGGGAGACATGGCCGGGAAGAACCGCGACCGGTTCTCCACCGCGACCAGGCTGCGACTGCTCGGTGAGCAGACCGCGGCCCGCGTCTACCGGTCCCAGAACCGCCGCCAGGCGCACCGCTCCCGGCTCACCGGCCGGGCCGCGTTCCTGGCCCTGATCGTCTGCTCCCTGGTGGTCGCGCTCGCGTACCCCATGCGGCAGTACGTCTCCCAGCGCGACGAGATCGCCGATCAGGAGCGGCTGTCCCAGGAGGCGGGCCGGCGGACCGAGGAACTGCGCGACGAGAAGGCGCGGCTCCAGGACGACGCGTACATCAGGCGACTGGCCCGGGAGCACCTCCACTACGTACTCCCCGGGGAGACCGGCTACACGGTGGCCGATCCCGACGCGGCCGAGGACCGCCGCGGAGAGCCGGGCGCGGCGGACCGCCCCTGGCATTCGAACCTCTGGGACGGCGTGGACACCGCCGACCGCGACTGACCCGTTTCCGGGCCGCGGTTTTCGAGCGGAGGCTTCGAGCGGCACCCTTGAGCAGCACCTTCCGAGCATCATTTTTCGAGCAGCACCTTTCGAGCAAACGTCGAGCAGAACCTAGGCAGGCATGGAAACGCCCCCTCCGCAGACCGAGTCCACCACGCCCACCGACGCGGACATCGCCGCGTTCGAGCAGCAGCTCGGCCGCCCGCCGCGCGGGCTGCGGGCCATCGCGCACCGTTGCCCGTGCGGCAACCCGGACGTGGTCGAGACGCAGCCCCGTCTGGAGGACGGCACGCCGTTCCCGACGACGTACTACCTGACCTGTCCGCGTGCGGCGTCGGCGATCGGGACGCTGGAGGCCAATGGGGTCATGAAGGAGATGACCGAGCGGCTCCAGTCCGACCCCGAGCTGGCAGCGGCCTACCGCGGGGCGCACGAGGACTACCTCGCCCGCCGTGACGCCATCGAGGTCCTGGAGGGCTTCCCGAGCGCGGGCGGCATGCCGGACCGGGTGAAGTGCCTGCACGTCCTGGTCGGTCACTCCCTGGCCGCGGGCCCCGGAGTGAACCCGCTCGGCGACGAGGCGATCGCGATGCTGCCCGAGTGGTGGGCGAAGGGCCCGTGCGTCACGCCGTGCGAGGCGTCCTCCGACGCGCCGACCGGCGAGGGGGCGGGCCGGTGACCCGGGTCGCCGCCATCGACTGCGGGACCAACTCCATCCGGCTGCTCGTCGCCGACGCGGACCCCGCCACCGGCGAGATCGTCGAGCTCGACCGGCGGATGCAGATCGTCCGGCTCGGCCAGGGCGTCGACCGGACCGGCCGGCTCGCCCCCGAGGCGCTGGAGCGCACCTTCGCCGCCTGCCGTGAGTACGCGGCGGTGATCAAGGAGCTCGGCGCCGAACGCGTCCGCTTCGTCGCCACGTCCGCCTCGCGCGACGCCGAGAACAGCGACGAGTTCGTCCGCGGCGTCCTGGACATCCTGGGCGTCGAGCCGGAGGTGATCAGCGGCGACCAGGAGGCCGAGCTCTCCTTCCTCGGCGCCACCAAGGAACTGGCCGGCGGCGACCACCTCGCCAAGCCCTACCTCGTGGTCGACATCGGCGGCGGCTCCACCGAGTTCGTCGTCGGCGACGACGAGGTCCGTGCCGCCCGTTCCGTGGACATCGGCTGTGTACGGATGACGGAGCGCCATCTCGTACGCGACGGAGTCGTCGTCGACCCGCCCACCCTCGGCGCGGTCACCGCGATCCGTGCGGACATCGACGCCGCGCTGGACCTCGCGCAGGAGACCGTCCCGATCGGTGAGGCCGCCACCCTCGTCGGCCTGGCCGGCACGGTCACCACGGTGGCCGCGATCGCGCTGGGGCTCACGGAGTACGACCCGGCGGCCATCCACCACTCCCGGATCTCCTTCGAGCAGGTCCAGGAGATCACCGGACGCCTGCTCTCCTCGACGCACGAGGAGCGTGCGGCGATCCCCGCGATGCACCCCGGCCGGGTCGACGTGATCACCTCCGGAGCGCTCGTCCTGCTCGCCGTGATGAAGCGGACCGGGGCTCAGGAGGTCGTCGTCAGCGAACACGACATCCTGGACGGCATCGCCTGGTCGGCGGCGTCGCACGCCGGCTGACGCAGAGGGTGCGCGGCCCGCGCTCACCGGCAGCTCAAACGCACCGTCGCCTGCCCCTTTGAGCCGTCGACGGGCCCCGTGGGCGGTCCGGAGGGCCCCTTCGGGGGCGCGCCGCGACGAAGTTCGTGAACTTCTTCACAAGGAATTCGGCCCCGTTGGGCGCAGTTCGGCACCCAAGGGGCCGTGCGGGTCGCGCGGCGGGGCTCGCGGAGGGGTCGGGGGCGCGTTCCGGGCGTGTTGCGCGCGGATGAATCAGGGGGGTGGTTTGCCCGGCATCAAGGGCCAAGGGCCAGCTCACAAGCGGTGAACAACGTTCGCCACCGCCTGGTGGTTCCCCCGCGACATCATGACCTGGGTCACGTGGGCGGCGAAGTGTAGCAGAGGTGGCCCGATACCTTGTGAAGGGGCTCACGAGCACCCCCTCGGAGGGGGGTGGATACTCGATGGCATGAGCACCACGGAGCGTCCCAGGATCCTCGTTGTAGGCGGTGGGTACGTAGGCCTGTACGCAGCTCGACGCATTCTCAAGAAGATGCGCTACGGAGAGGCGACCGTCACGGTCGTCGACCCGCGCTCGTACATGACGTACCAGCCCTTCCTTCCCGAAGCTGCTGCCGGCAGCATCTCGCCTCGGCATGTCGTCGTCCCACTGCGACGCGTGCTGCCCAAGGCCGAGGTCCTCACCGGCCGAGTCACGACCATTGACCAGGACCGCAAGGTCGCCACGGTCGCGCCGCTCGTCGGCGAGGCCTACGAGCTGCCCTTCGACTACCTCGTCATCGCGATGGGCGCGGTCTCGCGCACCTTCCCGATCCCCGGCCTCGCCGAGCAGGGCATCGGCATGAAGGGCATCGAGGAGTCCATCGGCCTGCGCAACCACGTCCTGGAGCAGCTGGACAAGGCCGACTCGACGACCGATGACGAGGTCCGCCGCAGGGCGCTCACGTTCGTCTTCGTGGGTGGCGGTTTCGCCGGCGCGGAGACCATCGGCGAGGTCGAGGACATGGCCCGCGACGCGTCGAAGTACTACACGAACGTGAAGCGCGAGGACATGCGCTTCATCCTCGTCGACGCCGCCGACAAGATCCTTCCCGAGGTCGGCCCGAAGCTGGGCGCCTACGGCAAGGAGCACCTTGAGGGCCGCGGCGTGGAGATCTACCTCTCCACCTCCATGGACTCCTGCGTCGACGGTCACGTCGTGCTGAAGAACGGCCTTGAGGTCGACTCCAACACCATCGTGTGGACCGCCGGTGTGAAGCCGAACCCGGCGCTCGCCCGCTTCGGTCTGCCGCTCGGCCCGCGTGGCCATGTGGACACCTCCGAGAAGCTCCAGGTGCAGGGCACCGACTACATCTGGGCCGCGGGCGACAACGCCCAGGTTCCGGACCTGGTCGGCCGCAAGGCCGGCAACCCGAACGCCTGGTGCCCGCCCAACGCCCAGCACGCGCTGCGTCAGGCCAAGGTCCTCGGCGACAACGTCATCTCCGGTATGCGGGGCTTCCCGCAGAAGGAGTACAGCCACGCCAACAAGGGTGCGGTCGCCGGTCTCGGCCTGCACAAGGGCGTCGCGATGATCGTCATGGGCAAGGTGAAGATCACGCTCAAGGGCCGTCTCGCCTGGTACATGCACCGCGGCTACCACGGCATGGCGATGCCGACCTGGAACCGTAAGATCCGGATCTTCGCCGACTGGACGCTGGCGATGTTCCTGAAGCGCGAGGTCGTCTCGCTCGGCGCCATGGAGACGCCGCGCGAGGAGTTCTACGAGGCCGCCAAGCCGGCTCCGGCTCCGGCCGCCGCGACCCAGGACGCCAAGGGCGAGAAGGCCAAGGCTTCCTAGCTCCGCCGGTTCCGGCCCGCCGGAACCTCCTGTACGACGCCCGAAGGGGCCGTCCGCCATCCGTGGTGCGGACGGCCCCTTCGGCGTATCCGCGCGCCCCCGGCGTACGGGGTGCGTTCTGTGGCGCCGTGCGCTCCCCGGCGCGACCGCGCGCTCCCGGCCCGTTGTGCTCCCGGGGCGCGCCCGTGCGCCCCGGCCCCGTGTGCCGGCGGCCGTGCGGTTCTCGGTGGCGGTGGCCCGGAACCCCGGTGATACATGCCGGATACATGCGCTTTGCCGATCCATTGCCATGTAGCGGGATGGCATGGGGTCCGGAGACAGTTGACGCAGGTGTCCCGTCGTGGCGCCGAGGTGTCGTGGCGGGGTTATGGGCATGGTTATGCGAATTTTGGCATATTTGGGAAACACCATCACGGAGGTGTGCGCCATGGCAGACGCCGCATCGCGGCTGACCGCTCTCGCCGAAGAGTTGCTGGGAAAGCCCCTACCGGTCCGCATCCGGGCCTGGGACGGCAGCGAATCCGGACCGCCGGGCGCCCCCGCCCTCGTGATCCGCCACCGCCGCGCCCTGCGCCGCCTGCTCTGGAAGCCGGGCGAACTGGGCCTGGCCCGTGCCTGGGTGGCCGGAGAGATCGATGTCGAAGGCAATCTGTACGAGGCCCTGGACCACCTCGCCGGGCTCCTCTGGGAACGCGGGGCCGACGCGAAGGACTCCGTACACCCGCTTCGCGACCCCGGCGTCAGGGCCTTCGCGCGCGGTCTCGTCGAACTGGCCGGACCCTGGCCCCCGCCGGCCCCGCCCGCCGAGGAGGTCCGCCGCCGCGCCGGCGCCATGCACACCAAGCGGCGCGACAAGAAGGCCATCAGCCACCACTACGACGTGGGCAACGACTTCTACGAACTGGTCCTCGGCCCCTCCATGGTCTACTCCTGCGCCTACTGGGAGGACGGCGGAAGCCTGGAGGACGCCCAGCGCGACAAGCTCGACCTGGTCTGCCGCAAGCTCGCGCTGAAGGAGGGCGACCGGCTTCTCGACGTCGGCTGCGGCTGGGGCTCCATGGCCATCCACGCGGCCCGTGAGTACGGTGCCCGGGTCACCGGAGTGACCCTCTCCATCGAACAGGCCGCCTTCGCCAGGAAGCGCATCGCGGAGGAGGGTCTGACCGACCGGATCGAGATCCGGGTCCAGGACTACCGGGACGTCAGGGACGGCCCGTACGACGCCATCTCGTCGATCGGGATGGCCGAACACGTCGGCTCGGTCCGCTACCGCGAATACGCCGACGACCTCTACGCGCTCCTCAAGCCCGGCGGCCGGCTCCTCAACCACCAGATCGCCCGCCGCCCGGAGAAGGACGAGGACGCCTACCGCATCGACGAGTTCATCGACGCGTACGTCTTCCCCGACGGCGAACTCGCCCCGGTGGGCCGGACCGTGGGCACCCTCGAAGAGGCCGGGTTCGAGGTCCGCGACGTCGAGGCCATCCGTGAGCACTACGCGCTCACCCTGCGCCGCTGGGTGGCCAACCTGGAGCAGCACTGGCAGCGGGCGGTACGGGCCACCTCGCCCGGCCGGGCGAGGGTCTGGCGGCTGTACATGGCCGCCTCCGCGCTCTCCTTCGAGCACAACAAGATCGGGGTCAACCAGATCCTCGTGGTGCGCCCGACGGAGGGCGGCGGCGCCCGTATGCCGTTGCGCGCCCGCGCCTGGACGGCTTCGGCGACCGGCTGAGGCCCGCGTACGGGACGGGGAGAAGAGGGAGGGGCCGGTGACCGCGTACGGCGGTCACCGGCCCCTCCCCTTCCCCCTCGGGGCGCGTGCTATTCGGTCTTGATCGCCGTCAGCATGTTCAGCTTCGCGGCGCTGCGGGCCGGCCACAGCGAGGCCAGCACGCCCACCAGTCCGGCGAGCACGAGGAAGAGCGCGAGGCGGTCCCACGGGATGACCAGGGCGTAGTCCGGGATCTCGGCGGCCAGGGTCTGGCCGATCGCCCAGCCCAGGAACGTACCGAGCACGACACCGATCACCGCGCCGAAGACCGAGATGACCACGGCCTCCAGGCGGATCATGCGCTTGACCCGGCGCTTGTCGAGGCCGATCGCCCGCAGCATGCCGATCTCCTGCTGACGCTCGAACACCGACATCGCCAGGGTGTTGATGACACCCAGCACCGCGATGATCAGGGCCATCGCCAGCAGTCCGTACATGATGTTCAGCGCGATGTTGACCATGCCGCCGAACATGTCCCGGATGTCAGCCTGGTCCTTGATGCTCATCGCCGGGTTGTCACCCAGCGCGTCCACCACGGACTTCTCGTTGGCCGCGGAGGCGCCGCCGTCCATCTTGAGCCAGATCTCGCGGATGTCCGCCTGCGGGGTGTGCGCGTTGACGATGTCCTTCGGCAGCAGGAAGGGCGACAGGAAGTCGTTCTCCTCGTAGAGGGCGCCGATCTTCAGCTTCCCCTTCTTCTCGTCCTCGAACTTCACCGGGAGGGTGTCGCCGGTCTTCCAGCCGTTCGACTTCGCGGTCTTGCTGCCGACCGCGATCTCGCCGTCGTTCAGCGATCCCAGCGAGCCGGAGACCGTCTCCAGCGAGAAGACCTTCTCCACATCGCCGGGGGTCACTCCGGAGGCCGAGTGATAGTCCTCGCCGACCCACAGGGCGGAGGACTGCTGCGGGGAGATCGCGGAGACCCCGTCGGCCTTCTCCAGGGCGCTGAGCGCCGACTGGTCCAGCAGGCCACCGCTGGCCATCGAGACCATGTAGTCGGCCTTGATGTTGTCCGTCGTCATCCGGTCGACCGCCTGGCCGAGGGTGACACCGAGCACCGAGATCCCGGTGACGAGGGTCAGCCCGATCGCCAGCGCGGAGGCCGTGGCTCCGGTACGCCGCGGGTTACGGACCGCGTTCTGCGCGGCCAGCTTGCCGGAGACGCCGAACAGCTTCATCAGCAGCGGCCGCACCAGGGCGATCACCGGCCGCGACAGCAGCGGGATGAGCACGATGACGGCGATCAGGGCGAAGAAGGCACCGGCCGCGACGGTGTAGCGGCCGTTCGTGCCGGCCGCCGAGGCGCCCGCGACGATGGCCGCCGCGCCGATCAGGCCGAGGAATCCGCCGATCGAGTTCCGTACGACCAGGGACTTGGTGGTGGCCACCGCGTGCACACTGCTCATCGCCGCCACCGGCGCGATCTTCGCGGCGCGACGGGCGGGCAGCCAGGCGGCGAGCACGGTGATCACAATGCCGACGGTGAAGGCCGCGGCGACCGCGGTGGGGGAGACGACCAGCGGGCCGGCCGGGATCTTCCCGCCGAGCAGGCTCATCGCGGAGCGCAGACCGATGGCGAGGCCGAGACCGAGCACGAAGCCGATCACCGAGGCGATCGCGCCGACCACGGCCGCTTCGAGCAGGACGGAACGCTTCACCTGGCTGCGGGAGGCGCCGACGGCCCGCATCAGGGCCAGTTCCTTGGTGCGCTGGGCCACCAGCATGGTGAAGGTGTTGGCGATCAGGAAGATACCGACGAAGAGGGCGATGCCCGCGAAGGCGAGCAGCATCCCGTTGAGGGCCCCGAGGCCGCTCTCGATCTGCTCGGCCTGCTCGTCGGCGAGTGCGGCGCCGGTCTGGGCGGAGGCGTCCTTGGGCAGCAGCGGTTCCACGGCGGACAGCAGCTTCTGGTCCGATGTGCCGGCCGCGGCGCTCACGGTGACGTCCTGGAAGACGCCGGGCTTGAGGTAGAGCTTCTGCGCGACCGCGGTGTCGAACAGGACCAGACTGCCGCCCGCGTTGACCGCGCCGTCCTCGGTGGTGAAGACACCGGCGAGGGTGTACTCCTTCACCGGCCCGTTGGTGGCGACCCGCACCGGGTCTCCGACGCGGTACTTGCCCTTGCTCGCGGTGTCCTTGTCCAGCGCGATGGTGCCGGCCTTCACCGGGCCGGTGCCCTCGGTGAAGGTGTACGCGGTGTCCTTGCCGTCCTTGCCGGGGGCGAAGTTGCCGCCGGTGTTGGACCAGCCGTTGCCGATGAGCTTGCCGTCGGGGTCGGCGACCCCGGCGAAGCCGGAGACCCGGCCGGTGGCGCTCGCCACGCCGTCCAGGGCCTGGATCTTCTCCAGGGTGGCGTCGTCGATGCCTTGGGACTTCTCGTCACGCTGGTCGGCGTAGGTGGTGATGGCGACGGCGACGTTGTCGTAGCTCTTGGCCGACTGGTTGCGGAAGGCGTTGCCGAGGGTGTCGGTGAAGACCAGGGTGCCGGAGACGAAGGCTACGCCGAGCATGACGGCGAGCACGGTCATCAGCAGCCTGGCCTTGTGCGCGAGCACATTGCGCAGGGCGGTACGGAACATGTCTGTAGTCCTGGGATGGGTTCCGGAAGGGGGACGGGGGCGGCAGCCGGTTACGTCAGCTGGTGCGGCCCTTCGCGTCGAACGCCTTCATCCGGTCGAGGACCCCGTCCGCGGTGGGGTGCATCATCTGGTCGACGATCGCGCCGTCCGCGAGGAAGATCACGCGGTCCGAGTAGGAGGCGGCCACCGGGTCGTGGGTCACCATCACCACGGTCTGGCCGAGCTCGCGCACCGAGTTGCGCAGGAAGCCGAGGACCTCGGCGCCGGAGCGGGAGTCCAGGTTTCCGGTGGGCTCGTCACCGAAGATGATGTCGGGCCGCGAGGCCAGGGCGCGGGCCACCGCGACGCGCTGCTGCTGGCCGCCGGACAGCTCGGTCGGCCGGTGCTTCAGGCGCTCGGAGAGGCCGATCATGTCGATGACCTTCTGGAGCCACGCGGCGTCGGGCTTACGGCCCGCGATGTCCATCGGCAGGGTGATGTTCTCCAGCGCGGTCAGCGTCGGCAGCAGGTTGAACGCCTGGAAGATGAAGCCGATCTTGTCCCGGCGCAACTGCGTGAGCTGCTTGTCCTTGAGGGAACCCAGCTCGGTGTCACCGATGCGGACGGAGCCGCTGCTGAAGCTGTCGAGACCGGCCACGCAGTGCATCAGCGTGGACTTGCCGGAGCCCGAGGGGCCCATGATCGCGGTGAACTCGCCCTGCGGGAAGTCCACGGTGACCCGGTCCAGGGCGACCACCTGGGTCTCACCGTGGCCGTAGACCTTCGACAGCTCCGTGGCGCGGGCAGCCACCGCGGTGGCGCGGTGAACGGTGGAGGTGGTGGTCACAGGGACGCTCCTGATTCGGGTGATGCGGGGTTCCTACGGGGACACCTCCATCGTCACGGCCATATCGCCGCCGGACGTCAGCCCCCGTGCCCGTTCCTGTGGCCCTCTTGAGTCGCATCGACGGGGTGGGGACGTCCTCCTGGGGTATGACACCGACCCTGAGCCCGGCCCATGGGCCGGGCTCAGGGTCGGTGCGGGGGAGCGGCAGGGCCGGGCGAGGGAGCGGGCCGGGGCGGCCGTCGGTCCCGAGGGGTGGCGCGGCCCTGGCGGAGCATGGCGCGCCCCTGGCGCATTGGGCCGTCCGAGTGCGGCGACTTTCCGTCATTCCCGGGCGGCGGACTTCCTGCCCGACATCCCGTGCGGGCGTGTGGTCAGCCCGCCCAGGATGTGCTGACGACCCCTCAAACGGTCAATAAAATAAGACAACATCGAGCCACTGTTCCGCTGATCGGGGGACGTGCCCGGATAGGGTCATGTGCCAAAGCGGAGCCGCGCGCCACGCCCGGATGGTGGAACGCAGACACGGCGAGCTTAAACCTCGCTGCCCCTCGGGGGCGTGCCGGTTCGAGTCCGGCTCCGGGCACCACACCTCTCACAGGGTGTGACCAGGCGTAACGGCCCGAATTCGTGTCCCACGTGTGTCGGCGTGGGAACACCTTGGGAACACGCCGCTAATTTCAGGTCATGGCATCAGTGCACCCCCGCGTGAACAAGCTCGGCGAGATCACGAGCTACCAGGTGAAGTGGCGGCTCGGCGGCGGCCGGGGCGGCGACTCGCAGAGCGAGCGCTTCGATGACGAGGTCTCCGCCGAGGTCTTCAAGGCCGCCGTTGACGAGCACGGCCAGCAGTGGCCGCCGGGCTGGGTCAAGGGCGTGGGCTACATCGCGGCGGACGCCGCCGACGAGTCGCGGTTCGTCTTCGAGGCGTACGCCCTGCTGTCGGTCGAGAACCGGACGGGAGTCGAGGACTACTACCGCGACGCGATCGAGAAGGAGCTGCGGACGTACATCCTGCCGACCTTCGGCAACTGCGACATCCGCAGCACGGAGCACTTCTCCAAGGCCACGGTCTCGGCCTGGGTCAACAAGATGTCGAAGACCAAGGTGTGGCGGGGGTCGGTCCACAAGGAGATGTCGCCGAAGACATTGAAGAACCTCCATGGCCTCCTCTCGTCGGTCCTCCGCGAGGCCACCATGGAGGAGCCTCCCTTGCGCCTGCGGAACCCGTGCGACTTGACCCGGCTGCCTCGCACCGATGATGAGGGGATCTCCGAAGACGGCGACGACGAGGACATGTGCTTCCTCACGCCGGACGAGGTGCAGGGGATCGCGAAAGAGTTCGAATCCGAGCGGGGGCGGCGGTTTGTGCGCCGGAAATTTGCGACGGGGTGCCGGTGGGGGGAGCTCACCGCGGTCGCGAAGCGGCAGGTCTACCGGGATCCGAAGGACGGCAAGCCGAAGCTGCGGATCTCGCGGGCATGGAAGCGGAAGAAGGGCGGCGGCTACTACCTGGGCAAGCCCAAGTCGAAGCGGTCGCGCAGGACGATGCGGCTCGACGAGATCACCTACGCCGAGTGGTTGGAGGACGGCCTGGAGGAACTGGAGCCGGGCGACTTGGTCCACCACAACGGGCAAGGTGAGCGGCTGCCCTACAGCACCTTCTACGACCAGTGGGAGGTGGCCGTGCGGAAGGCGAAGGAGGCCGGCACCGTGGACCCGGACAAGAGCCCGACGATCCACGACCTTCGCCACTCCCTGGCGGCGCTTCTGCTGTCGGAAGGGCGCAGCCTGACGTACGTCCAGCGGCGGCTGGGCCACGAGAGCATCAAAACGACCAGCGACAAGTACGGGCACCTGCTCCCCGTGGCCGACGACGACGCGATGGACACGATTGAGAGGGGCCTCGGAGGGCCGGGCCCCTCGGTGGCGGCTCTGGACGACGACGAGGTGCCGTACGAGCTGTCTGAGCGGGCTGCGGCGAAGGGGGCCCGGCGGGTGTACGTCGTCCACCTGGGGGCGCACAAGGAGGGCTTCTGGGACCTCGACGACGCGCGAGCTCTTGCCGGGCAGTGGTACGTCGAGAAGGGCGACGAGGCGCTGGTCGAGGTCTGGACGTCGACGTGGTGGACGCGCTCGGCGCACGGCGGTCGGGGCGGCGGGCTGGAGCTGGTTCGGTACCGGGTTCCGGAGCGGCTGCGCGTGTGGCAGATCGGGCCGGCCTACTACTCAGTGGACGGGACCGAGCGCGTGGAGCGGCCGGAGGACCACGAGCCGCGTGCAGCTTGGACGTGGGAGTGGGAGTCGACCTTCACGGACGAGCAGGCCGTGCCGAACGCCGAGTGGGGGCGGAACGGGGAGACGGAGGCGAGGGCCTCCGGGTTGTCCCGCGAGGCAGTCGTGGCGGCCTATGCTGCCGCCCGGTCCGACGCTCTGCGGGTGTGCGGGCACCACCCGCGGGCTCCTCGGCCGGGAGAGCCTGCTCCAGACCTGTCGAAGATCTGACCGAGAGGTGAGGGGGTGCAAGGGGGTTCGCTGGAGCGGGCCCGAGCGTGTGGCGGCCGGTGTTAGGCCGGGCCGCCCAGGCTGTCGACCGGGCGGTCGTGCTGGGAAGGCTCGGCGGCCACCGCGGATCGCCTGCGCAGCCGGATAGGCAGGGGGATCTTCGGCTCCACCACGGTGTCGGGCGACACTCGGAGGGCTGAATAGGGCACAGGCCCTGCTGACCGGAGGGTGTCCACGCTCCGTCGGAATCGGTTTGCCCTGTCCTGCATGGCTTGGATGACGACCAGGTTGTAGTCGGCCGCGAGCTCGTCGTAGCTGGCTTTGAGCCTGTCGTTCTTCTCGCGTTCTTCGGCGAGGGACCTAAGGGCTTCGGTCAGGCGGGCTGCGCTACTTCGTAGCTGACGCCCGTCTGACTCTGCCGTGCGGTTGATGCGCTGTTCTCGCGCATCCAATTTCGCCGCGCGCAACCTGCATTCGTCACGGAACTTGTCGCGCTCGTCGGCGAGTTCCTGAAAGAGCTTGCGGCTCTTGTGGTCATAGGAAGTCGTCCATCGGCGCATTGCTGCGAGGACGATGGTGGTGACGCACAGCAGGGGCGCGAGGCGCGTGAACGCCTGGATGATGACGGCCTTCGAGCCGTCGGTCGGGATGGCGTCCGTTGATAAGGCGAAGGTGATCCCGACCGCTACGCCGCAGAGCGACGCGATCGTGGTCTTACCCGGCATTCGGCCCCCAGAAAGTTGCTATGCACCCCCGGATGCCGCGGCTCGGTCAGCCTGCTGCTGAAGGCCGATTGCCTGCCGGATGTTCGAAATGAGCATGCTGCGAATCATGGGGTCAGTGATTCCCCACCGGTCCGCCGCCGCTTCGGGAGAAAGCGAAAGTGACTGATTGGTTGCTGAGCGTACATCCGAATTGCCTTGATTGCGGCTGTTGTTGGGGGAAAGTACCCCTCCCTCGATGAGTAGATCGGTCACATCGCCGTCCACCGCAGCGGCGATGCTCTCGAATTGATCTGGTCTTGGCAGGGTCTCGCCAGTGAGCATCCGGCCGACCGCAGACGGCGACATGCCGATCCGCTGGGCGAGCGCCGCGCGGCCCCCGCCTCTGGCCGAGAGGTCGTAGCCGGCCTGTATGGCGAGCTTGGTGACCAGGGCGCCGAAACGGGCCGAGATGATCTCCGGCCCGCCATCTGAAGGACTGTCCATACTCCGCATACCTGGAGGCTAGCGCGCACGCATGCAAGCTGAGGCTGCTTGCATGCGTGCAAGTCCGCAGGTGGCGCGGCGTGGCGACGCGCCCTGAGGCTCATTGCTGGTCAGTGGAGTGGTGCGCCGGAGCTTCCTTGCGGAAAAAACACCCCCGACACTCACCCCCTCTAACTTGCATGCATGCAAGCAACATGCCTAGAGTTGCACGCATGCAAGCAAGTAGGACTTGCGTGCATGCAAGATGAGGAGGTGAACTCTGTGTCCAGACTCCGACTCAACGTCGAAATGGTGCGGCAGAAGGCCGAAGAAGCCGGTGACGTCACCCTCGACGCCATCGCCCAGCGAGCGGGTCTCGACGAGTCGACGATGTCCCGGCTCCTCGCGGGGCGGACCACGCCACAGACGGCCTCGCTGGTAGCGCTCAAGACCGCGTACGAGATCAGCCTCGACGTCCTCTTGATCGTCGAGCCGGTCGAGCCGCAGAGGGTTCCGGCGTGAGGCGCGCTCACTGCCGTTGCGAGACGGTGCGGAACTTCGGCTACGCCGAGGCAGCCGAGCGGCTCGGCTGCAAGGTGAGGTTCCTCCGCGACCGCATCAGCCGTCTACCGCATCAGCGCCTGGGGGAGTCCGTCGCGTTCTGCGAATGCGAACTGGACCTCATCAGGGCGATGCACACCGTCGTACCGGCCTCCGTCGAGGCCCTGTTCGACCAGCCCGCGCCGAGCGCGGCGTCCCCCGTCGTCCCGGACCTGCGCTCCATCCGCCCCTCGAAGGGCCGGAAGACCGCGCGGGTCTCGTGACGACGAACGGGACCGACCGGACCATGCCGGGTCCGAACGGCCCCGCCCATCAGGCAGTACCTCAACCACGAATCGAGGTCCACCTTGAATACCCAGCCTAGCTTCGCCCGCACCCCCGCAGGAGGTGCGCAGTGATCAGCACGCTGATCCTCGCCGCCATGGTCGTAGCGGCCTCGCTGCTCCCCGTCTCGATCATCGTGCACCGCCACGCCCTTTCCGAGGCCCAGCCCCACGATGCGGCCGCCAGCCCTCAGCAGGCCCACACGCTGCGGGACTGCGGCATGTGCGCCCAGCTGCGTCACCCCGCCCACCGTCAGACCCGCATGGCCCTGGCCGCGATGCTCCCCGGCCCCCGGCGGTCTGCCGCGACCGGCTTCGGGCACGAGAACGGCGGCTGCTGATGCGGACCCACGTGAGGCTCGACCACGCGGACGCTGCGCAGGCTGCCCGCACGCTGCCCGGCGTCTGGACCTTCGCCGGCGTCTACTCGATCCGCGCGAGTGCCGCCAACGCGGTGAAGCGCGTCTCCCGCGCCCTGCGGATGCCGTCGTACGCCCCGGCAGGAGCGTACGAGGCGTATGCCGCCGGGCACGAGGACGGAACGGCCCTGTGGGTGCGGTACCTGGTCGGCGTGACCGACCCGGAGCCGCGCCCGAGGTCGATGACGTACCGGGTGATCAACCGGGGGACCAGCCGCTCGTACGAAGGGCTGCACATCGAGACGGTCACCGTCGCCGCCGAGTGCCCCCGATGCGGAGGCCCGCGCGGTGCCGCGATCCGTCATCGCTTCTGCGAGGACGGCGAGTGGTACGTCTGCGATCGCTGGACCAACCCGTGCGACAACGTGGACGAGTACCACGCCGTCCTTGCCGAGCACAGCGCGCGACAGCAGGCCATCAGGGATGCCGAGATCCGTACCGCGTACCGCATCCGGAACTTCGAGGCGCGCGAGCTTGACCGTGACGCCCGACCGGTCCGGGACGTGGCGCTGCCCCGCATCGCCGCCAGCTCGGACCCTGTCGGCTTCGAAGCCGCCATGGTTCGCAGCGCAGCCGCGCTCGGACGCGGAAAGGACCTGGCCACGGCGGCATGGACCGCGGTGGACCCGGTGCGCACGGCCGCCGAGATCGAAACGTTGGCGGCACGCCGTCGCCTCGCCCTGCTCTCTCCTCGGAAGGATGCGAAGTGACGACGACGATCGAGCCCAGCCTGTTCGAGGTTCCCGGTCAGGCCGAGGCCGCCCCCTTGGCGGACGCGCCGACCGCGCGGCTGCTGCTCCCTGCCGACGCCTCCCGCGAGGAGTGGCTGGCGGTTCGGCGCTCCGGTATCGGAGGCTCCGACGTCGCCGGAATCCTCGGGCTGGGCGGGAAGTACACGGGCCCCAGGCACGTCTTCGAGGAGAAGCACGGCCGCCCGACGTTCACCGACAGCGAGCCCGCCGAGATCGGCCGGGAAATCGAAGACTTCATCGCTCACATGTTCACAAAGCGGTCCGGGGTCACCACTGCGGAGGCCCCTGGGACGCTCGTGCACCTCGACCGGCCGTGGATGCGGGTCAACGTCGACCGCTACACGTACGCGCAGCCTGGCCCGGCCTCCGGGCTCCTGGAGTGCAAGAACCGCAGCGAGTACCAGGCGGACCAGTGGGAGGACGGGGCCGTTCCCGATGCCCCCGCGATCCAGTGCCACTGGGGCATGGCCGTCGGCGGGTGGGGCCACGGGTACGTGGCCGCGCTGGTCGGAGGCAACAAGCTCCGGTGGGTCCGCTTGGAGCGCGACGAGGAAATGATCGAGTACCTCGTCGATTACTGCGGGAAGTGGTTCCAGCGCCACGTCGTCGAGGGGGTCGAGCCCCCGGCTGATGGCCTTGAGGCGACGTCGAGCCTCCTGGCCAAGCTGTGGTCGGTCAAGGCCGAGACCATCGCGCAGATCGACGTGGCGAAGGCCAAGGAGCTGCGCGCGAAGTACGCCGAGGTCAAGGCGCGGGCCAAGGCCGTCGACGACGAGCTGCGGCTCGTCGAGAACGAGATGAAGCTCCTCACGGCCGAGAACGAGATCGCGCAGGCGGGCGGCAAGCCGGCGTGGACGTGGAAGGGGAACGGCACCTTCGCCAGCAAGCAGTTCGCCAAGGCACACCCCGCCCTGGTCGAGAAGTACACGCGGATGGTGGCCGCCCTCGACACGGACCGGCTCAAGGCCGAACAGCCCGATCTCTACGCGCAGTTTCGCGCCCGCCGTCTCCTCGTCCCCGCGAAGGGAATCTGACCCATGGCTCTCACTTCACTCAAGGCCCGTGTGATCGCCGCGACTTCGGAGCAGCCGACCGTCGAGTCCGTGGCGGTCGCTGTGCCGGAGCAGTCGGCGGGTGACCAGCTCCACACCACGGCGCAGGGCGAGGGCGGCACCCTGGCCGACACCGCGCTGACATGGCTGGAGCGGTACGAGTTCGACTTCACCGCGGCTCTGCCGTCGCACATCAGCGTGAAGGCGTTCCTGTCCGCTGTGCGGGATGCGCTGCCGGGGCTGGTCCGTTGCTCTCCGGCGTCGCTCCGTCAGGCGCTGCTGACCTGCGCCCGGTTCGGTTTGATCCCGGACGGGCGTCACGCGGTGATCAAGCGCGAGGGCAAGACGGCCGTCTTCGTGCCGATGGCTCAGGGCTACGTGGACCTGATGTACCGATCCGGCCGGGTCGGGTCGATCCACGTCGGGATGGTCCACCAGGCCGACGAGTGGTCGTGGGCGCCGACTAACCCGGCGCCCGAGGACTTCGTGCACCGGCCGAACGTGACGGTGCCGAAGGCGGAGCGGGGCCCGGTGGTCCTCGCGTATGCGTTCGCGTGGCTGGAGTCGGGTGCCCGGTCGCAGGTCATCGTGCTGACGCGGGAGGACGCGGAGGAGATCCGCGACGAGTACAGCCAGGCGTACCAGCGGGCGAAGGAGACCGGTGCCGACGACAGCTTCTGGCACACGGACTTCAACAAGATGTGGGCCAAGTCGGCCCTGCGCCGCCTGCACAAGGTGGTCCCGATGTCCGCCGAGCTCGTCGCCCTGTTGAAGGCCGACGACGCCGGGGACGCCGGCGAGGTCCAGGTGGTCCACGCCCCGGTTGAGGAAACCGCCCTCCTGGCGGAGGCCGAGGAGCAGCACGCGCGGGCCGAGGACTCGCAGGCCCCCGAGGAGGCGCGGCCCCGCCCGCTGCTCCGTAAGCGGTCGCGGACGCAGCCGAAGCGGCGGTCCTCTCGTGCGGCCCGTAAGAGCGCACGCCGGTGATCCATCGCCTGTTCGCCCCGACGGCGCGGGTCTTCCCGTGCCGTCGGTGGCGGTCCCCGGCCGACCGGATGTTCCGGGTCGGCCCGCTGTGGGCGTGGTGCCCGGCCGAGGCCCGCATGACGCCCCACCAGCTCGATGCCGGATCGCGTTGCTGCCGGTCCTGTAAGACGACCACGAAGACCGAGGTGAACAGCCATGGTTGTTGAGCCCTTCGAGCCGCTGTACGTGCGGCCCGCACAACAGGACTGTCCTCGCTGCCAGTGCTGTACGGCGGCGCTGTGCGAGCGGGGCCGGTACAGCATGCGCCGGTGCGTCGGGCACGTCAGCGACGTGCTGCGCGGCACGGTCGCCGAGTGTGTGTGCTCGGCGACCGCGACGGCGGGTACCGCGGCCTGGATGCTGGAGCGGGTGCGGATCACCCGTATTGCCCGGGAGGCTCCGGTTCGTGAGGACGCGACGATCCTCCTGCGGGCCTTGGTGGCCGGTGACGCGGCGCAGGCGTGGCCGGACACGGTGCAGCAGCTCACGGTGCAGCAGCTCACGGTGCGGAACCTCGCCGAGATCGTCGACGAGATGCCGAAGGCCACCGTGCGGGGCCGGAAGTACCTGTCGGCGGTGGACGATATCCGGGTGGCGTCGCCGATCCGTGTGGTCGACGTCAACACGAAGAGGCGCCTGGCACAGGTCGAGGTGTCGGCATGGCAGGCGGATGAGCGGGTGCCGGTCCTCCTGGACCAGCTCACCACCGACACGGGCATCCCCGCCGAGGGGCTGACCCTTCGGTGGCTGGAGGCCGACGCGAACGTCGAGGCCAAGTCCGTGGATGAGCTGGTGCTGACCGCGTTCCGCCCGATGGGTCCGACGCCCCCGAAGTGGACGGCTGTGGGCGGTGACGTCTCGTGATGGGGCTGAGCTGGACGCCGGTGCGGGTGCTGGCCGCGACGGACTGCGGGCGTACGGACTGCTGTGGTGCCCCTGCGCACGCGTGGGTGCGGGTCGAAGCGTGGTCGCCCAGGCGGGCGTTCCTGACGAGCGCCGTGCCGTTCGTCAGGGCTGCCGGGGTGCCTCATGGTGAGCTGGCCGGCCGGGCCTTCTTGGCCGAGCTGGACGTCGCGGCGCCGCCTGGGAACACGGACACGGGCGGGGAGCGGCTGGAGTGGCCGGGTCTCCAGGTCGCGCCGTCGATCCCGGAGCAGTCCGTGGGGACGCCGACGGTGCAGATGACCGCCTCGACGCTGATGCCCGCTGGCGGCCCGGAGATGGACCAGGAGCGGGCTCGTCGTCTCGCGCGGGCGCTCGCTCCGGGGGCCCTGTCGGTGAAGACGCTCGTCATCCCGCGGACTCCGCCGGGGAAGCTACGGCCGAGGCACACGAAGGACGGGCACACGTACAAGGCCGACGGGGACGAGGAGGCCGCGACCGCCCTGTACCTGCGGCGGGCCTTCCGGCAGCCGTGGGGCGGGAACCTCGCGCTGGGTGCCGTGTTCTTTCGCCCGAACCGGCAGCGGATCGACGGCGACAACCTCCTCAAGCACATCTTGGACGCCGGAAACCAGATCGCCTGGCATGACGACGCGCAGATCACCGCGTCGTACCCGGTGATCGAGCTGGACCGGAAAAGCCCGCGGACTGTCCTGGTCGTGGCACGGCATGTGTCGTCGCTTGACCGGTCGGACGTGGGGGCGAAGCGCCCACGTGGCCGGAAGGGCCGGTGAGGGCGTGTGTACGGGGATACGTGGGTCCGCGGCGTCGACCTGGTCGCGGTCGAGCGCGCTGCCTCGCTCCGGGGGGTGTGCCCCGAACTCCGGGACGTCGAGGTGCTGCACGCCATCCGGGTCATGACGAAGCAGGGCGCCAGCGAGAAAGCCATCGCGAAGCGGCTCGGGCTGTCGGCGAAGACCGTGATGCGGCGGCGCGCGGACATGGGGCTGATGACGTGACCGGCCCGCCGGTCTCATCGTCGGCGTCGGCCGGTGTCCCGCCCTCCCGGACACCGTCCGGACATGTCTCCGGACTGTCCGGACCGAGGACCATCCCTTCTCTCTCAAGCCCCTGATCTGCACGGACGCCGTCCGGACACTGTCCGGACGGCCTGACAAGGAGCAAGCTGTGCCGTTCCCCCGCCCGGCAGACCGGGCCCCCGACAACCTTTCCCGGCCCCCTCATTGGTCCTCGGACGCCCTGTGCAAGGGCGAGGTCACCGAGCTGTGGTACCTGACTCCGGGGGCGTCCGCCAGCTATGCGAAGTCGATCTGCTGGCGGTGCACCGTCCGGTCCGAGTGCCTGACGGACGCCTTGGAGCGCAGCGAGCCCTTCGGGGTGTGGGGCGGGCTGGACGAGCGTGAGCGGAGGGCCCTCCTCGCGGACGCCCGCCGGGCGGCGCAGAAGCAGTGTGAGCGCGAGCAGGAGAAGGCCTCCAGTGGCGTCGCGTCGTAAGGCCGCCGTAGCACCTGCCCGGCCCGATCCCCGCCTGCTACCCGCTGGCGGTGTCCTCCTGGACTGGTCGTCGCCGGAGCACTGGGACGGCCGGGAACAGCGCCCGTGCCGACACTGCGGGAACGTCACGCACCTGCGTGACGACCGCGGTCGTCCAGCGGACAAGGTCTGTGCCGAGGGGGCGCTGGCCGAAGTCAGCCAGGTCGTCCAGGCGTACGGCGCGCAGGGGCTGTTGTGACCGGGCGGGCGTGGGCAATGAGCCCCGGCGTCGTCGCGGTCTGGTCGAGAGCGGGCGTCCACGCCGCGCGCACCGGCGATGACGGCCTGGCCGCCGAGGTCGCGGCCCGGGTCGCTGCCGTGGGCGGCTTCCTCGACCTGGCCCCGGTCTGCCGGTGCGTCGCCGACGTAGCAGTCCGTGCGCTGTCTGTGCTGCACGAGCCGCCTGATGCGGCCCGAGGTCAGGTGTGGGTCCTCGATGGCCAAGACACCGCCCCGGACCGGCTGTTCGCCGTACGCCTCGTCACTGCCGCCGCGAACCGCGACGACGCCATGGTCACCGCGCTCGTCGCGGCATTGGCCGAGGCATCCGAGACCGAGCGCGCCCAGTCGCTTCGGTCGCTGATCACCTATGCGGCTGGGGTCCACGCCCAGGCCGCCCACTACCGAACGGAAGGAACCGAATCATGAGCACGACCGATGAGCCGGGCGCGCAGGAGCGCAAGCGCGGAGCGCGGGATCCGCAGAAGCGGCGGCCGCGACGGAACGAGGCAGAGCGGGTTGTGCTGAGCGCCGCCATGGCGAAGGCGTACGACGTGGACAGGCTCACGATCCGTGAGGTGGCGGAGACATTCGACGTGTCGTACGGCCATGCCCGGAAGCTGCTGCTGGAGGCGAAGGTCAAGCTGCGTTCGAAGCGGGGGACTCGCCCGCCCGCCGCGAAGAAGGCGTGGCGGCGATGAGTGAGGGTGAGCGGATCTCCCGGTCGGTAGCGGGGGCGTTCCTCGCGGCGGCCGTGGCCGCCGCGTTGATGGCCGGATGCGCGAAGCCGGACGACACCCGGCCGTGTGAGCGGTACGACCGGTTCGACCTCATCGCGGTGGCGAAGCCGGGGCCGCCTCCGGCTCCTCGGCCGCCGGCACCCGCGGTGAAGCCCCCGGCGCCGGTCCAGAGAGTGCCGTCGCTGCAGAAGCCGAAGCCCGCCGCCCCGGCCCCGGCTCCGGGTGGCCCCCGCCTCGACGTCCCGGATGTTCCGGGCGCGCCGGGGGCGACTGCCCGGCAGCCGGCCCCGACCCCTTCCCCCAGCAAGACGCAGAAGCGCCGTCACCACGACGCCGACCTCTGCGACGACTGACCACCAGGAGCAGCAGCACATGGGCCTCCTTGCCCGACTTCTTCTCGGTGCCGCCTGCGGCACCCTCACTTCCGGCGTCACGTACGCCATCACGACGGATCAGCCGTGGTGGTGGGCCGTCGGCCTGACCGTGGCTGTGCTGATCTGGTTCGGCGAGCTGATCTGGGACGTGTTCTCGTGACCGCGGCCACGAAGACGCGGGTGCGGCTCCAGGGCGCTGCCCGCGAGGCGATGGCCGCGACGCTCGTGAAGGGCTACGCCAAGGCGTCGGCCCGGGAGTTGGCAGCGCGGCACGGGCTGTCGCTCGGGTTGACGCAGGCGCTCCTCCGTGAGGGCGGGGCGACGATCCGGCCGTCGGGCACTACCCGGGTTCCGGGCCGTCCGTGGCCGCCGTCGGTCCCGCATCGGAAGCCGGCCCCGATGACGGAGGGGCGGCTCGACCTGATCCTCGACGTCGCGGGGCGGTACGACGACGGCGCCACGGTCCGCGAGCTCGTCACCACCCACGGCGTGGCGTTCGGCACCATCCAGCGACTCCTCCGCGACGGCGGGGTCCAGATGCGACCCCGCAACGCCCGGCAGTCCCTGACCTCCTGCTACTGACCACCCCTCAGCCCAAGCCGCCCCACCGAACTGGTGGGGCGGCACGGGCACTTCACGGAAGGACCTCAGATGCGCCCGAGGACTCTGTGCGTGGACTGCCGACGGCCTGTGCTCTGGACGAGGACCGATGCGGGGAAGCAGCTCGCTGTCGACCCCGAGCCGGATCCTGCCGGGAATACCGCGGTGCATCGCGATGGGCTCGGCGTCACGAGGTCGAGGCGGCCTACGGAGGAGCTGCCGAAGGCCCCGTGGGAAAAAATCCACATCCCGCACGTCGCGACGTGCCCAGCCCGGAAGCTGGAGCAGACCCCGGCCAGACCCGGGACGCTCCCGGCCGGTGTCTCGGACCTCACGGCTTTCCGGCGGACTCGAGGACGTCCGTGACCAGGACCAGGGCGCACGAAGTAGGCCGCCCCGGTCCGGGGCGGCCTACGCGGGCGGCCGGCCGCGTCCTTGAGGCGGTACAGCGCGGTCGAGCGGTCGGTGAGAGCGGGCACTTACGTGCTCCTTCGTCAATCGGACTGCGCGCCCATCAGCCGCCGTGCCTCCTCGACGAACTCAGGAGTGACGAGGCAGATACGCCGACGCCCGCGCACGGTCAGCGCGGTGATGGTGTCCCGCTCCCTGGCGTCCTCGATCAGCGTCGTGAGCTGAGGCCGGGCGTGCGTGAGTGGGAGTTCCTGGATGCCGTCGTCGGCGAGCACGGGCTTAGGGGCAGCGGTCATGGCCAGAGTGTAACTCCTGGCCTGTTTCACCACTATGGTGATACTTGCCAAAGTTTAAAGATCGCGGGAGGGTGGCCCCAACGGACGGGCATAAGCGCCCGCCCTGCCTGACCCCCATCGCCCGATGCACGACCGAGAAGAGACGACGTGAGGATTCGGCGCTCGCGGCTCACCCGGGATTTCCTCCAGGTGCCGAACGCGACCGTGCGGGACGGCCGCTTGAGTCACATGGCTCGCGGCATTCTCGTCGACATCCTCAGCCGCCCTGATGGCTGGGAGACCACCGCCGATGACATGTGGCGTGAGTCGATGAGACGGCTCGGCAAGGCGAGCCCTGGTCGGCGAGCGTTCCGGGCCGCCTTTGCTGAGCTGAAGGCGTTCGGCTACATGGCGTCGGAGCATGCCGCACTGGAGGACGGGCAGCACGGCACGGTTCTGACGGTCCGTGACATTCCCGCAGGTCACGCCGACGTGCCACACGCTGGTACGTCGGGCTCACCTGCACAGACGGGTATCTCCGCAGGTCGCGCCGACGTACCGCCGTGTGGCACGTCGGGCTCACCTGCGGAGTTGGATGAAACCGCAGGTGAGCCCGACGTACCACACGCTGGTACGCCTAATAGAAAACGGTCAGTTAAGAAAACGGGAGAAGAGAAGAAGGCGTGTGGGCCTGACGCCGTAGGCAAAAGTGCAGGTGGCTTCGACCCTGCGGATATCCAGGACGGCGCGGCTGTCGAACGCGGCCAGGCCGATGGCGGCTCCGCCGCGTCAGAACCGAACTCCCTCCCCACCCAGCGCAAGAGGTCCCCTCGACCGGCGACGGCGAAGACCCGGCCCCGCAAGCAGTCGCCCGGGTTCGACCTGGTGCGGGCCGCGATCCCGGCCGAGGTAGCCCGCCCCGGCACGCAGCTCTACCCCGGCCTGCGCCGGGCCATCGAGGACCTGCTGACCGGCGGCAAGGGCATCCCGGCCCGGACGCCGGAGCAGGTCGTCGCCAGGGTCAACCGGAGGTGGTTCGGAGAGAAGGCCGACGAGCGGTCGGCCGCCGACTACCGCGGCTGCGCCCGGTGTACAGCTTCCGGATGCGACGCCCCACGGCACTCGCCCGACGCCCCTGACGGCTGCGACCGGATCAAGAACCGGAACTCGTGGCTTGCCGCTGCGATCCTCGGCCAGGACTGCCTCGACGCGGGGTGCGAGGACGGCTGGATCATCGGCGGCGACCGGTGCCAGGTCTGCGAGCGGCGGGCCGCCGAGCGCCGCCGGGCAGCCAAGGCCGCCGCGGAAGCCGCCGCCCGGTGGGAAGCCGAGATCGAGGCGAACAGGACGGTCAGCGCCGCCCAGGCTGCCGTCGCCGCCTGGACCAGCGTGGAAACCGCAGAAGACCGCCGCGTCCGGCAGATCCTCGCCGAGACCGGCATGTACGGGGTGCTTCTCGATCACCGGGTGCACCAGCACATGACCGGCTGGCGGACCAAGCACCCCCGGCCTAGCCCCGAACCGGGGCCGACGACCCCGCCGAGGCCCGTCCAGGGGGCGTTCTTGATCCCCATGCCCAGCGACTCCCCCGGCACCCCCCAGGAGCCCCAGAACGACTCACGGCGCCGCACACAGGCGCACACCGAACAAAAGGCGGTGAATAGCGCATGAACCCCGACTTCTTGCCCGCGATCGGATCGTCGCTGCGGGCCCTGTGCGGATACGTCGACCGGCACGGCGTCGACGACCAGACCCTTACCGAGCTGGCGGCCGAGATCGAGCGGGCCCGCACGGCGGTCGCCGGTGCCCGCGCCGCCCGCCGGGCGAACCGGTGCACCCGGCACCCGAGCAGCCCGCACGACCCGACCGCCGCAAACGGCTGCCTGTTCTGCGGGTCCTCCCAGCGGCGGCCGGCCCGCCCGATCCCCGAAGGCGTCGAACCGGTCACCGTGCTCCAGCTCCTCGATGAGCACGGCGAGGAAGCGGCGATCCAGACCTACGGCCCGCAGGCCGTCGCCCGCGCGATGTACCTGCGAGGCCGCACCGCCACCACCGAGCAGCGGTACAGCAACCCGCCCGTACCGCACGTACCGCACACCGAAGGAGACCACTGAAATGCCCGCGCTTGCACGCGCCCGCCTCACCGAGATCCGCGACTTGGTCGCCGACCTCGTCACGCACCGGGCGGCTCCGCCTGACGACGTCGCCCCGCTGCTCGCCCGCTGCGAGAAGGCATTGGTCGACGTCCTCGGTGACCGTGACGACCTGGTCGCCGAACTCGGCACCGTCGCCGAAGAGCTGGCCACGTGGACAGGGAGCCTGCGATGACGTACCTCGTGACCCGCGACCCCGTCACCGGCCTGCGCCGGGGGCCCTTCCGCTGGCCCGACGGCATCCCGCCCGAGTCCTGGGGCTGTCGCTGGTGCGGCATCTCCTATCGGCAGCACCGTGGCCGCGTGAGCGCCGCCGTCGGCTGGCACCCCTGGGCGCAGCCGACCCCGGGCCAGGTCTTCGCCCGCATGATGGCCCGCCGGCGGGCCCGCATCCGGGCCGCCGCCGAGTCCCGCCGCCTCGACCCGGGTTACGCGTGGGTCGTCCACACCGGGACGAACACCCCGCCCGCCCGCTGCGACGCGATGAACCACAACAGCGTCGGCAGCGAGCGGTTCTGCGAGCTCGACGAGGGCCACGGCCCCGGCGAGGACCACGACGCCGGCGACATCACGTGGCCCTGCGAGGACTGACCCCCTCGGCGGCCCGGCACCACCCGCCGGGCCGCCCCAACCCCAGCCGAGAGGAACCCCGTTGACGACCCCGAGCTACCAGACACGCGACGAGCTGCGCGCCTTCCTGCGGCTCTGCCTCACCCCAGGGCACGGCCGCGAAAAGCGGTCCGTGGAGACCCTGGCCAGGCTCATGCACCCGTGGCTCCTCGACGATATCGCCGAGTACGCCCCGCACCTCATGCAGCTCCGCACCGCGGCGGACACCGCCCAGGCCAACTACCTGACGGCCCTGGAGACGTGGATCACCGCCGAGACGATCGAGCCGCCCGCCGAGGACACCCCGCGGTGAGCCGCCGCCTCGACGACAAGCAGCGGCCGGCCGTCGCCGAGCACGCCTCCCTCGCAAGCATCCGGACCCTGCTCCAGGCCGAGCGAGAGGAGCGCAGCCGATGCGACTTCCGGATCGCGTGGCTGGAGGAGCTACTGGACCACCGCCTGGACCAGGTCGCCGCCGGAACCTGGCCCGTCCCCGCCGACCCGGAGCAGCCGGCCCCGGATCTCTGCCCGCAGAACCTGCGAGGTGACCGGGCCGTCCCACAACTGCACCACTACCCGCCCGGCAGCGACCAGTGCGCGTTCTGCACCGGCCGCACGTACGTCTTCAACGCCCGCTCGGTGAACCGGATATGGAAGCACGCCCACGACGACGCCGGTCGAACCCTCTGCACGTCAGGCCTCAAGGCCACCAACCCGATGCCCGACGACGAGGCCGCCCGGCTGCCCTTGTGCTCCGGGTGCCGAGCCGCCCTCACCGAGGAGCCGACATCATGACCGCCACCGCGGCCCGCCGCAGCCCCGTCCCGTACTTCGGTGCCAAGAACAGTGCCGCCCCGTGGATCACATCGCTGCTGCCCTCTCACCGGCACTACGTAGAGCCCTACTGCGGTGGCCTGTCCGTCCTCCTCGCCAAGGCTCCGTCTGTGATGGAGACCGTGAACGACCTGGACGGCGACCTCATGACGTTCTGGAGGGTTCTGCGCGACCGCCCGTCCGACCTCATCCGGGCCTGTGCGCTCACCCCGCACAGCCGGACCGAACTCGCGGCCGCGTACGAGCCTGCCGACCCGGGGGACGAGCTGGAGCTGGCCCGCCGCGTCTGGTGCCGCCTCGCGCAGGGCCGCACCGGGACGTTGCGGACGACCGGGTGGCGGCACTACATCGACCCCGCCGGGTCCGCCACCGGGATGCCCGGCTACATGGCCGCCTACGTTGATCGGCTCGCTGCCGCAGCCGAGCGCCTTCACCACGTCTCTCTGGAGTCCCTGCCCGCCCTCGACCTGATCGCGAAGTACGGAAAGGCCCCCGACGTCCTGCTGTACGTCGACCCGCCGTACCTCGGCTCCACCCGCGCGTGGGCCAACTACCGGCACGAGATGCGCAGCGAGGGCTCGCACCGAGAGCTGGCATCCGCGCTCACCGCCTGCAAGGCATCGGTCTTGCTTTCCGGCTACGACAGCCCGCTGTACGACGAGCTGTACGCCGGGTGGCACCGCGTTGAGCAGAAGGCCGCGACAGGCAACGCCAGGGCATCCCGAGGCCGCACCGAAGTGCTCTGGTCCAACCGCTCGTTGACGAGCCGACCCGGCCTCTTCGATCCAGAGCTGACGCTGTGACCGCCCGGCAGGTCCGCGCCGACGGCCGCAAGGACGGATGGACCACCACCCCCGCGGCCTCGGGCCGCCTCCTCGACCACTGCCCCACCTGCACCCACACCCCGAAGGGAAGCCGATGACCCTCGACCACCTGATCGACGCCCTGTGCGCCCCTAACCAGGCGCTCGTCCTCCCGCGCGGCTTCACCGCCCCGCACAGCTACCGCGGCTTCTTCGACGAGCTGGCCTTCGAGCCCACGGAGGGCGTCTCCGTCGGAGCGATGCTCGGTGACGCCTGGTCGGCGCGCGGCGAGACGTTCACCGGCTACAAGGGCGGCGAGTACACGATGACCGGCGACACCCCGTGCTGGCTTGCCCTGCACGGCTCGAACGGCGGCGAGGAGATCACTCCGGAGCTGCTGGCCCGCATGATTGCCGCAGGGACGCTGCCCACCACCCCGGCGACCGCCTGATGACCGGCACCTGGCCTGACCTGGGCCCCATCGACAAGGGCTATTACGCGGTCCTCGACCCGCAGGACCCGGCCACGATGACGTACTGGCGGCGCGCGATCACCGCGAAGGTCGACGCCCTCAAGCCGTGGCCGGCGAAGGCGTGGTGGGGGCCGCCCGTGCCCCGCCGCGCGGACGTCCCCACCGACATGGTCGCCCGGGACCGGTTCGTCGCCGCCTGGTCCGAGACCCGCCGCGTCTACCTCACCGACGTCGTCGCGGCGCTCACCGCGGACCCGACCGCCGCAGGACACCGCTTCACCGAGTGGAACACCCGCTGCTGCCAGTGCGCCCGGGTCCTCCACGACGCCCTGTCGAAGGCGTACGGCATCGGCCCCGAGTGCCGCAAGCACCTGAGCGCCGACGTCCTCGCCCGCTACTACACACCCGAGGTCGCCCGCGCGCACGCCGAGCACCTGACGCCGAACACGAAGACCTGACCCCGTGACCACCCGCAGTGCACGCACCGGCACGGTCCCCTCTCGTCGCAACCGAGAGGGGACCGGCCGGTCCCACCCTCCCATCCGGGACAACCAGGCCGCGGCCCGGCTCCGCGCACTCCTCGACTACATCGACCGCGGGCTGCCGCTCGCAGAACTGGAGATCACCCCATGAGCACCACCGAGCCCCGCGCCGCCGTCATCGCAGAACTCAAAGACGCCGGCTGGTGCCGCGAGGACCGCCACCATTTCCCGCTGCTGAAGCACGAGTCGGGCATCTGCTGGGACGTTCTCACCGAGGCCGGGGGCTGTGCACTCGACCTGCTCGACGGCTCCTCGACCACGTTCAGCCGGGCCACCCCGGACCAGGTCGTCATCGCTGCGTGCCTCGCCTCGACCGGCCAGCTCGACCCCACCGTCGACCGCGCCCACCTGGAGGAGCGCGCCTCGTGGCTCGGCTGGCTGGAGCGGGCTGGCCTCGACAACTGGCCCGGCGTCGACGAGGCCCGCCGGATGCGCGCCGACGCCGAAGCGGACCGCAACGCATGACCGCCCCCACCAGGCGCGCCCACTTCCTTGAGGCGGCCGACGCGATTACCCGACTCCAGGACGAGATGGACGAGGAGATCCGCACCGAGTACGGCGAGCTGGATCGGGACACCGAGGTCGAGGGAGCCGCGACCCGGCGGATGGCCGCCATGCTCCGCGAGCAGGCCGACGCCCCCGCGGACCCGGGCCGGGCCGGTGACGCCTCGTGACCCTGTCCCTGACGATCCACTGCGACCGCTCCGGGCCCACGAGCACCTGCGCCCGGTTCCTCCCGACCGGCACCGACGACGAGGCCGCCGCGTACGTCTACGCCGCCCACCAGGGCTGGGACGTCCGCGGCGGCGTCCGCGGCGACTTCTGCCCAGCCCACGCCCACCGGTCCACCTTCGCAGCCGAGCCAGCCCGCATCCTCCACACCCGAACGGAGCCGACGTGAGCACCACGGTCACGCCCCTGCTGGACGCGGAGACCCGTACCGCGGCCACCGTGGTCCTCCTCGCCGAGACCGCGACCGCTCAAGAGCGCGCCGCCCTTGCCCGCGTCTGCCTGCGGGCCGGGTTCATGTGGCGCTGCCACCCCTGCAAGGAGAACCACTTCCTCACCACTGGTACCTGCGGCTGCGGCGCCGAGCGCCCGGCCGGACTCGACTGACAACCGTGCTCCCTGCCCCCGCTGGACCCGGGGGCGGGGAGCGCACCCCCGAATCGCACCGTACGACCGGAAGGACATCGCGACCGATGCCAACGCCCGCCCAGGACCTCGTCCTCACCGCCCTCGCCCGAGGCGTCGCCGGTGACCAGCCCGGCGGCCTCAAGCTGCTGGAGCCGGGCGTCGCCGCCGGGCCCGCCTCGACGTACGAGCTGCTCGGCCTCCTCGCGGAGACCACGTTGCAGCCAGCCACCTCCGTGAACGGCCCGGGATGCCGCTACCAGGTCGAGGTCGACGACCCGGCCGGGCTCGCCGGACTCCCCAACCTCCAGTTCGCCGCCCGGTTCATCGCCGCGTGGGTCAGCGGCGACCAGGCCGAGGCCACCGCCCTATTCCGGGCAGCCGACCGAGCGCCGCGCACCACCGGCGGGGACGACGTCCTGACGGACTCGATCATCGCGGTGTTCGCGTTCGCCGTCGCTGCTGCCGAGCACATCGTCCACCAGCAGAACCGCCCCCGGACCGAGCGGAGCGCCCCGTGACCCCTGTACGCGTCTTCATGTTCACCGTGTACGCCGTGGCGTACTGCTTCGCCGTCTACGCGGGCGCTGTCGCCGTCGAACAGGACCAAGTCCTTAACAGCGCCGTTCCGTTCGGTGCGGCGGCCGTCATGCTCGTCGCGATCCGGCGGGAAGTCGCCCACGCTGTCCTCCTCGTCCGGACCGTCACGGCGGTCCGGCACGGGCTGCCGCTCCCCGGCCGGGCCGACCGATGAGGGCCTACACCCGGGCGGACCTCCCGGCCGCACTCACCCACTCCGTCGTCGTCGCGCTTGGCGGCTACGGCTGGGCCGCCGAGACCGGCACGAACCAGATCGTGGTCCCGCTCGACGACCGCGCCCGCGGCCTCCCCGAACAGGTCGCTAAGGGAGAGGACCTGTACGTGCTGTGGACCGGCCCCCACCCCGAATGGCACTGGGGGACCGCCCACCCCTTCGCCCCGGCCGGTGGGCGCACGGCCCAGCTCCTCGCCTACCCGGCCGGCGACCCGGCGACGGTCACCGCGCAGATCCTCCGGGTCCTGCGCACCGGTCGCGCCCTCCCCTGACCGAAAGGACCACCATGGAGCTGCGCACCCCACCGCCCTACGACGAGCACTGGCAGGGCCTGGAGCTGGCCGCCGACGCCACCCACCGCTATCTCGTCATCGAACAGGGCTGGAATCTCCGCCTGATCGCCGTCCCCGCAGGGGAGGCCGCCGGGTTCTATGACTTCGGGTGGTGCTACCCGCGCGACCACCCGGCCGTCGCGGCGTCCGTTGCCGCCTGGGACCCCGAACGCCAGGACGAGCCCACCGGGTGGCACAAGCGCCCCACCGGCGCCCGCCGAGCGCCCTGCCTGGACCAGGAACCCGAGTACAACCGGCCGCGCTGCGCCCACGGCTGCTACCTCGACGAAGGGTGTCGAACCCTGAACTGCCGCGACGAGATCGAACACCTGCGCAGGGTCTCAGCGGGGCGGGCCTGAACCGCCTACCATCCCCCGGCACCGCGCGCAGGTCCCGGCCGCGCGCGGTGCCCGCACCCCCAACGCGAAGGGACCCCGCTCATGACCCAGGCGCCCGCGCCCGACCAGGCCGCCGCTCTCCCACCGTTCTCCGGCGACGACGTCGAATGCGTGAAGTGCTCGTATACGGAGGCGTTCACGAGGTACCGGCCTGCCAGCTGGTGCCTGGAGGAGCACAACGGCCGACCCCGCACCGGGCCGCTCCCCGAGCGCCTGGAACGGGCCTGCGCCCGGTGCGACTTCACATGGGACGAGGCCCTGTTTGCTCCGCTCCACGAGAAGCCGCTCATCCCCGCCGACGCCCACCCGTCGACCACAGGCCTCGCGGCAGCCGGGGGTGAGGCATGACCGACGTCATCCACCACGCCCCGCTCACGGCCCTCCACCTCGCCCCCGTCGACGGAAGCGCCCCGCAGCACTTCGACGCCGGGCACGGCCTGTCCCTCACAATCGGGCTCCGCAGCCAAGACGACCCCGACGCCCCGCCGGGCGTCGCCACGCTGAGCATCGACACGCACCCGCCCGGCTTCGACGACGCGGGGGAGAGCCCGCTCGGCCCCGCGCTCGACACCTTGCGGAAGGTCTTC
The DNA here is from genome assembly GCF_001905125.1 of Streptomyces sp. TSRI0281. Taxonomy (GTDB): domain Bacteria; phylum Actinomycetota; class Actinomycetes; order Streptomycetales; family Streptomycetaceae; genus Streptomyces. Next base: position 408,693 of record NZ_LWLE01000034.1, read on the forward strand.
GCGCTCGGCCCCTGCCGCCTCGACGGCTGGTTCACCACCACCGACGGCACCACGTGGCACAAGGTGACCGTGCCGCGAGTCGACTGGAGTCAGACCGCCGTGCTCTACGCCGAGCTGGTCAACATGGACGAGAGCCTGGTCGACGACGCGCCGCCGGTCGTCCGGCTGTCCCTCCAGCGGGGAGACACCCGCCCCCCGGTCGACGGCAGGTACTTCACGGTGGGTCCCGACACAGGCCCGCCGCCCGCCGCGGCCATGGCCCGGGAGGCGCTCACGTGACCGGCCCGGACAGTGCCCCCACGTGTCCGGACACTGTCCGGGACAACCTGAGGACAACCCGGACGCCCGCACCCCGGCAGGAGCACGCACCTGCCCCGACCAGCGCGGACACCGCCCGGACGCGTCCGGACAACCCGGGCGAGGACAGTCCGGACAGTGTCCGCGTCGAGTACCGGGCCCGCGTCCCCCGGCGCCTCCTCGGCGCGGCCATCGCCGACGCCTTCGGCACCATCGAACGGGCCAAGGCCGCCGCCCGCCCCCACGCTCCTGGGCCCATGCGCATTCCGACCTTGTTCGTCCGCGACACCACGACCCCGTACGTCGCCCCGGTCGTCACCCCCGGCTGCGAGTGGGTCATCGACGGCGAGGGCACCCCCACCCGGATGTGGAACGGCATGTGCACGCGCCTCGACGACCGAGGGCACTGGTGGGTGCGCCGCACGGTCCGCCCTGGCGGCCAGGCGCCAGCCGGCTACGTCGCCGCCGACACCGACCCGGCCACCGGCATCACCTACGGGTGGCAGCCCGCCGACCGGTCCCGCTGGCGGGATGTCCTCACCGAGGCACTCGCCAACACCCCCTGCAACCGGGCCAGCACCTACGAGCTGGTCGGCCCCCTCGTGGGGCGGAACCCGGACGACTACCAGGCGCACATCCTGTTAGCCCACGGCTGGGCCCCGTTCAACATCCGCAAAGACCTCGCCACCTCGCCCCGCGGCTGCATCAGCCTCCACCAATGGCTTCACGCCCGCCGCTACGAGGGCATCGTCTGGCATCACCCCGATGGCCGCATGGCCAAGCTCAAGGCCGCAGACTTCCCCACCGCGAGGACACCATGACCCCCGAGCAGGCCAGCGCCCAGGCCGCCCCCGTGCTGTCCTCCCGCCTCGTCCGCAACCGAGGCTTGACCCCGGACGAAGCGCTCCTCGCCGTCCTCCAGCGGCGGCGCGGCGACACCGGCCCGCACATCCATCTCGCCGCCGAGGAGGTGAACGCCCTCGTCGAAGAGGTCGCCGCCCCGATCAGAGAGTTCGCCGCCGCCATGGCACCCGCGGTCGAGGCCGCCTGCACCGCGATTCGCGAGCTGCTCAGCTCCCTGCAACTCCCGCCGGCCCACCAGCCCGTGAAGAACCGCCGCGACCGCCCGGCGTGGGCCAGCCCGTACGGCCCGCCGCCGCGCGCCCGCCGCAGGGAGCCGCAACGTGCGGGATGACGACGTGAGTCCGCCGATCTTCACACCGTGCGACGCCGTCAGGATTACCCCGTACGCCAACGAAGGGCTCCCCGACCGCGACCAGACGACCACGTACCGGTTCGAGGACCCGATCATCCTCGTCTACCAGCACCGCACGTGGCTGCCGCCCCTCGGCACTCTCGGAGCGGTCGACCGGTTCCTCCCTCCCCTGGTCGGATTCACCACCGCCCTCGACCACGACGTAACGGACACTGTGAACGCCCTCGCCCAGGCGCTCCAGAAGCGCCCCCTGAGGGTCTACGCCGTCGAGATGTGGTCCCGCTCCACCAGCTGGCGATACCTGCTCATCCCGGTCTGGCGGCACCTCGACTGCCCCGACCACAACCTCATCGACCCAGGTCCACCCGGACACGCCACGCACACCGTCGGCGAAGCCCTCGCCGCCCACGAGTCCACCCCCTGGCCGCGCCTCTCCCCCGAGGAGCACCCCCTCGACATCAACCCGGGCGTGAACATGATCCTGACGACCACCGACACCGAACCGCCCCCACAGATGCCGACCAACCTCCCCGGATACCCCCGGACACCGACCGGAACACGCCCCTGAACAGCCCGGACACCGTCCGGACACGACAACGGCCCCCTCTCCGTACGACACGGAGAGAGGGCCGCCGACGTACCGGCCCGAAGGTGGTCACCAGCCCCGGCGGCGGTTCCACCGGCTGATGTACATCGCGTACGCGATGTTCCCGAGCCCCGCCGTGAACAAGAACAGCCACAGGTGAACCCAGAAGGACTGGCGCCTGCGCCCCGCCCTTCCGAACCCGCCCGCGACGGCCGACGCCGACGCCGAGGACGCCACGTTGATGGTGATGTTCGGCTGCCCGGCCCCCTGGGCGGCGGGCTGCTGGTCGGGTGCTGTCGTCATGACGCGTCGAGTCCTCTGTGCGAGCGGCGGGTGCCCGCGCACGGTAAGCGCCAGGCCCCCCGCCGCGGCACGGAACGGGCCCCCGTCACCCAGAAGGGTCGGCTTTCGGCAAAAGCCCACCGGCCGCCCCACCACGCCTGGCTCAGGTCTCCGGCCCAGCCCACACGTCCGGGCCGCCGCCCCGCCACTCGATGATCGGCAACCGTGCGACCTCCGCCTCGTCCACGCCCTCCAGACCTGCACGGCGCAGGAACTCGACCAGGTCGCGGAGGCCGTGGGCCAGGCCGAGGATCGTCCCATCGACCCGGACCCGACGCCCGCCCGATGGGCTCGGCGGGGACACGATCACACGGAGAGCGGCCATGCCTCCACGCTGCGGGACGAGGGGATACACCGCATCCGGAGCTGTCCGGACGCGAGTCCGGCGGGCAGCGGACAAGCCCCTGAGCGGCGCGGACAGCGCCCGGACACCCTGACGACCCCCTCCGCGAGCACGGAAAGGGGGCCGTCGTGCTGCACCCGTGCGGCGGGCTCGTCACGCAGACCCGGCCATCACTTCCCGGGTTGCCCTTCGGTGGACTCCTCGATGGCAGCCTTCGCGGCAGCGTCCTGCTGCGCCTTCTTCCTTTGGCGGGCAGCACCGCTGATGCCGCTGCCGATCTGCTGGGCGCGGGTGAAGTGCACCCCCATCAAGTCCCCGAGCTCCTGCCAGGTCCTTCCCTTGCCCTTGAGCTTCTTGACGCGCTCCTGCCTGGCCTCTCGCAGCTTCGGGCTGCTATCCCCCCAGTACTTCAAGGCCGCGCTGATCGCTTCGGCGCACTCGGCGTCGTCCTCGATGGCGATCAACGCCTCAACAGCATCCACGAGCCGCCTGACCTCCTCCGGTAGCTGTTCCGTCACTCCGTAAGTCCCTCCTGGGGAGCGGACACGGAACAGATTAGACCCCGGGTCTTGCGCGAGTCTAGACCCGGGGTCTAACGTGTCTTCCGCGAGGTCCGCTCTCGCTGATCTCGTACCTACAAGCCGGCCCCGGTCGGGGCGTCTCAAACACCGGCCGGGGCCGCGACAGACACCTGCCTCTAACAGGAGCTGACGCATGCCCAAGACTACTGATCAGAACTTGGCGGGGGCCATGTCCCTCGACGAGCCCACCGCGGCGGTTCTCGTCGCGGTCGCCGAGCACTTTCGTTCCGTCCGCCCGACCGATGCCCTTGAGTGCACTGACCTGCTGGTGTGCGTGGGCGCGGAGGCGTACAACTTCGTCGGCCGTCGCCTCGACGGCAGCAGCGCCCTCCTCGCGGAGGCCGCCCTCGCAGCGATGCCGCACATGTTCGGCGGGATCACCCGGGGCGAGGCCGTGTTCCACGTCCGGGCCACCGTGGTGGCGGCCGGCCACGACTGGCCCGACGGCGACAACGACCCGGCAATCCCTCGCATCCCCGGTATCCCCGGGCAGCGCAGCCCGCAGGCTGCTGCGGTCGAGGTGGAGCCGTACGGCTCGCTGACGTGCTGCGGGCGGCCGATGGGCCGTCAGGGCACGCAGTGGGTGTGCGGCGTCTGCGGGAGTTGGGTGGACCTCGGGCTCTCCAGTCTCGGCATCACCTCCGGCTCGGCCGAGGGGGCGTCGGTCTGATGGATGGGACGACGCACCCGGAGGAGGACCACGGCGCTTCGGCCGCCGAGATCCTGCGGCGCGCCCAGGCGGACCGTCGGGCGCAGACCGAGAAGGACCGTGCGCGCGGGGGTGGCAACTGATGAGCGCCTTCGGATGGCTCAACGGCCGGAACGACCGCCAGCTGGCGGAGACGGCGTACGCGGGCCGGGAGTCCGCGAGTGCCCGCGCAGCCCGGCTGCGCCGCGCCAACCACAAGATCCGCGTCAACCGGGACGGCGACAAGGCGGGCACCGAGCCGCGCCGCCGCTTCGGCTGGACGTAACCCCAGGCAGGACCGGGCTCGCCCTCCTCCCTCCGGGGGGCGGGCTTGGTCTGCGCATGTCCACCAGACAGGAAAGTTCATGGACCAGGCCCCGGAGCAGCAGCCCCGCATCGAAGGCGTGAAGTACCGGAAGGTCACCCGGAGTCGCCCGGTGACGACCGTGATCGACGGCATCCCCTCGACCCGGAACGAGGAGTACGAGGGGTGGGAGCCGGTCCCCCCGCGAGAGTGGGACGAGCTGATCCTGCGCGGTGTCACCGGCATCGCGGTGTCCTTCACCGCCATCGCGGTGATCGGCGGCACGGCCAGCCTGGGCGGGCTCCTCGGCCCGCTCGTCCCGACCGTCATCGCGTACGGCATGGGCAGCGTGTTCGCCGTGGCGTGGATGTTCTGCCTGGCGATCGAGTGGCTGAACCGGACCGCCCCTGACCGGGCCCGTCCCGCGAAGATCGCCGGTTGGTTCTTCCTGTTCCTGAGCATGGGTGCCATCGCGACGTATGGGAACACCTTGAACCATTCGTGGGCTGGGGTGTTCGGCGGGTTCGTCGACCTGGTTGCGAAGGGCTCGTGGTGGCTGCTGCTTCGTGAGTACGCGGTCCCGCTCGACGCGGGTGTCGCGCACTGGGTCGACGAGCAGGAGCAGAAGCTTGCCGGGCGTGCCCTCCTCGCGGGCCGGGTCCGTCGTCTCAATCGGCGCGCCGCGTACCAGAGGGCCGTGGGCGGCGCGGAGTTCCAGGCCGCCGACGCGATCCTCGGCCGCGCCGAGGCTGCGCGCCAGCTTCCCCAGGCTGCGGCCGAGCCCGCTCCGGTGCCTGCCCCTGCCCCTGCACCTGCAACCGCAACCGCAGTGGTCATCCCTCCCGAGCCGCCCGTTCCCCCGGCCACGCCCGCTCCGGTCGCCCCGCGCTCTCAACCCGAAAGTTCAGTCCCTTCAGCCCCTCCGGTTCCGCCGGGCGCGCCTCGCGACGAGGTCGACGAGCAGCAGGAGGAGCCAGCCGTCGAGCCGGTCGCTCAGATCACCCGCCCGGGCATCGCCGCGATCTGCCGGAAGGGAATCGCGGCCGACGCCAAAGTCACGGACGCGGCACTCCTTGCCGCCGTGCTCGCAGCCGGCCACCCCGCCAAGCAAAACCTCTCCGACACCGTTCGCCGCAGCGCTCTGCGCATCGACCCGAACCGGAGGGCGTCATGACGGACTGCGCCCCGGACCCCAATGTCTCCGACGTCATCGCCCAGGGCGAGCAGGACCTCGCAGCTCTCCAGGCCGACGTCCCCGCCGAGGTGGACCTTGGCGACGTCATCGCCCAGGGCGAGCAGGACCTCGCAGCTCTCCAGGCCGACGTCCCCGCCGAGGTGGACCTCGGCGACGTCATCGCCCACGCCGAGCAGGACCTCGCCGACACCGCGGACGACCGGGACCGCCTCTCAGACGACCCCCCAGAACTGGAAGACCCGTGACTCTGTTCGTCGTTCTCGCCGTAGCCGCCGCTGTCGCCTGGTATTTCCAGGGCCAGCAGCGGCCCGGCGCGGGCTCTTCGGCCGCCGCTGAGGCCCGCCGCCTCCGCACTCCGCTGGTGCGCCTCGCCGACCTGGTCGGCATCGAGACCAAGGCCGGTAGCCGCGCTACCCGTCTCGACGCCGGAGCTGCAGGGGAGCAGGCGACCGCTGTCCTCCTGCGTTCCCTCACCAGCCAGGGCTGGATCGTCCTCCACGACCGGGCGCTCCCCTACGGAAAGGCCAACGTCGACCACCTGGTGATCTCGCCCTCGGGGAAGGTCTTCATCCTCGACTCGAAGCTGTGGTCGAGCCGCTTCTTCGTCTACACGAAAAGCGGCCGCCTGTGGCATGGCCAGATCGACGTCGACGACCGCCTCGACGGGCTGCGCTACGAGTCCTGCACCGTCGCGAACGTCCTGGGCATCCCTGTCTTCCCCGTCGTCGTGATGCACGGGGCGCCGATGAACCAGGTCTCGCTGTCGGTCGGCAACATCCGGATCGTCCCCGCGGACTTCGCGACCGCCCGCCTCCGGGTCACCTCCCGCCACCCGGGCCACCGCCTGTCGCAGGCCGCCGTCGCGGCCCGCGCGAAGCGGCTCCTGCCGTCGTACGGGGGTAAGGGCTGATGGCCGGGACGCGTGACGCGGATGCTCTGCTCGCGGACATCGACGCGCTGCTCTCCGAGGTCGCCGACCAGGGGGCCGCCCCGGCGCCGGACCCGACCCCCGCCCCCGCTCCGGCCCCCGCGGCGGCCAAGGGCGACACCTGGGAAGAGATCACGGCCCCCCGCCCGGAGTCCGACCGGAAACGGACCATCCGCCGCGGGGGCTGGCAGCCGCGCGACCTCCCGGAAACGCTCCAGCCAAAGCCGTCCCCCGCACCCACCCCGGCGACGGGCCCGGAGCCCGAGCCCGTCGCCGAGCGGAAGGAGGCGCTGGACGAACTCGACCGCCTCCTGAGCCTGCTCGCCCCGCTCGACGCTCCTCCCGCGGGCAGCAGCGGCGTCGAGCCCACCTCCGACGACGACAGCGACGGCGATCCCCCGGACCCTGCCGACGCCCCGCTCGCTCCCGCACCCTCCCCGGCGCGCGTGATCGCGACGGCCGTCGGGGAATGGCGACTTCCGCCCAGGCTCGGCGGGCGCCGCTGGCTCGACGTCTTGGGCTACAACGCGCTGGCCATCATCGCCGGGCTGCTGGTCGGCTTCACCCAGGGCGCGTACATCACCCTCGACACGATGTCGGTCAACCCCGACGCGCTCGCCGGAATCACCATCAGCGCCGCCATCGCTGCCCTGATGGTCCGCCCCACCTGGAAGACGTGCGCCATCCTCGGTGCCGCCCTGGTCGTCGTGTTCATCGTGCAGCTGCTCAGCCTCTCCGTGTGCGCCGGCCTCCTCGCAGTCCTCGTCACCTGGGGCCTGGACCAGCGAGCCCGCACCATCCGCCAGCCCCTGGCGCTGGTCGCCCGTGCCCTCTTCCTCGCCATGACCCTTGCCCTGTGCGCACTGACCTGGACGACTGTCGTCCCCGCCCTCACCGGAGCCACCCAGTGAACCCCGCAACCGCCATCAACGTCAGCACCCTCGCGATCGTCCTCGTCCTCTTCATCCTGCATGTCAGGACGTTCATCAAGGGCGGGAAAGACCCCAAGGTCCTTCTGTCGGGCATCGGCGGCATGATCTCCGGCTCGTCCCTCGCCATGTGCGTCGGCGGCGCCCTCGGCGTCGTCGCTACCTGGATCGCAGGCACCACCAACGCGGCCTCGGTCGTCGCCCCGTGGGCCACCGGCACCGGAGACCGCGCGCTCGCCTCCGGCGCCCCCCGGGGCCTCACGATGGACGGCGGCCTCGTGGTCCTGGCCGTCGGCGTCCTCTCCTGGGTCTGCATCCGCGAGGCCGGAAAGAAGGAGCGGATCCGCCAGATCGGCGGGGTGATCTGCGGGGTGTGTCTCACGTACACCGCCGGGTTCGGCGGGCTCGTGAATTCCACCCTGATCCCGCTCTACAACGGGATCGGCGCCGAGTCCGTCTCGTTCGTGGAGAACCTGGGATGAGCAAGACCGCACACCTCCTCGACCTGGCCCACCGCAGCCTGCACACCGGCGCGCACCGTCTCCACCGCGGTCACCAGGCACTCATGGAGACCGCCGCCGCGTACCGGCTGCCGACCAACCCGAAATCCCGTCAGCCCGAGAAGCCCGAGAAGCCCGCCGGGCCCGAGGACCCCGACAGTGAGGCCGAGGCCGGCGCCGAGCCCGAGACCAGCGGGGCCAAGACGGACAAGGAGACGAAGAAGAAGGCCGGGAAGAAGGCTTCGAAGAGGATCTCCGCGAAGGGCCGGAAGACCTCCGCGAAGGGCCAGAAGGCTTCCGCCAACGAGAAGGAGGCGGAGGCGGAGGCGGAGGACGAGAGGCATCCACTCCGCCCCGGCCCCCGCCGGGCGACCCGCGCCGTCGGCAGGTGGGTGACCGAGGGCGACGGCGGGTGGGACACCCTCCTGCGGCTCGGCGTGGTCCTCCTCGCCTTCCTCCTCGTCGCCTACTTCACCGGCCCGTTCATCGAAGAAACCCCGCTTCCAGTCGCCGTGCTGCTGCCCGTCGCGGTAGTCCTGTACGACTCCTCCCCCCGCGCTAGTTTGCTCCTGGGAACAGCTCTCGCCGCCTTCACTCTCGATCAGGTCTGGGCGGCACTCGGCGTGGTCCTCCTAGTCGGAGCGGCCTTCGCGCCCGTCTTGGTGGCCCTGCTGGTGCTCGCCCTGACCGCCTCCGCGATCCACCCGGCACTGATGTGGCCGGTCGTCCTCCTGTGGGGCATCGCCACATGGCGGGCCGGGGCCCTCCCCGAAGAGGTCGAGGAAGAGGACGTCGGCGACCACCACCAGGAGGAGGCCGAGGAGGAGGCCGAGGAGCCCGCCGAGATCCACCCGCTCGTACTGCTCTGCGCGGTCCTCACCGGCAATGAGAAAGGCGTCCACCTCAACGCCGTCGTGAAGGCCCTCCGGGCGAACGGATCCACCACCATTGAGAAGCCTGGGCAACTGCGCCCCTTCCTTCTCGCCCAGGGGGTCGCAGTGAAGGACTCCGTCCGGGCCCCCAAATGGGCCACCCCAGGGGGCCCCAAGGGGACCACCAGCGGGGTCTATCGAGAGGACCTGGAGCGCGTCATCGGGCCCCTCTCCGACCTCCTGGCCCGGACCGGCCGCGATCCTGTAGCTACAGCCGTAGCAGCAGCTCTGACCTGCGATGTAGCGAGTTCCGCTACAGCCGTAGCGACCTCGTAGCGGCCCCTGTAGCGGCACCCTTCCGGGGCGGATTCGCAAAACCAGCCCCGCCGGGCCCCCGCACCCCGTACACGTAGAGGAGCACCACGGCCGTGACGAAGATCAGGGGAGGGAGCCGGACATGGCGACCTACAGCCACCGCTGCGATCGGTGCGACTCCAGCTCGCCCCCCACCAGCCACGCCGACGCGCTTGCCGCGCAGGAGTACCACCGCGACCAGGTCCACGGCGGGCACATGCCCCATCAGGGCGATCGGATCGTCCTCCACCCGACCGGGTGGGCGGACGCCGACTCCACCGAACGCTGGATCATGGTCGGGGCGATCCTCCTGGTGATCATCGTCGTGCTCGCGAAGCTCTGACCGGTACGCAGAAGGCCCCCGCATGATGCGGGGGCCTTCGTCGCTCCGAGGGGGTACGCTCCCCGCCCAGAGTGCTCGACCGGAGGGTGGCGTCATGGCAGGAACGACCGCGTTCGTGTGGGTACTGCTCGGGGGATGCGGGGTCGCAGTCATCGCGACCATTGCCCGAGCGAAGGTGGAGATCGCCCGGATCGAGGCGAAGTCCGGCGACCGGATGCGGCGGAGCTGACCTCACCGGGCGCGGCAGCCCGGCCTCGCCGTTCAGGCGTCGCCGGGCTTCTTCTTGCGCTGCCGCACCCCGGGCACCTTGTACTCGCGGGCGATGGTGAGGACCGTCGGCTCGGTCCACGGCAGGTGTTTCGCGATGGCCGCGTGCGAGATGGGGTGCTCGACGCCGTCGCGCTCGACGGTCGCCGTGCGGAGCTCCTCGGCAACGGCCTTGCGGGCGGCGTGGCGCAGCCGCTCCTCCTCCTTGACGACGTCCTCCCACGCCTTGATGGCGGCGAGCATCTTGGGGCTCGGCTCGTAGTTGGCGTACAGGTCGCGGGGTCCGGTTCGGCTCATGCCGCGAGTGTTCCACAAGTCGGTTCAGGTAAACCCGATAAGGAAGGTGGGTCAAGGTGAGCAAACTTTCCTGAACTTTCTAAGGAAACTTGGTTTTGCTTAACGCATTCAGGAAAGGATGGAGGTGTAACCACTCACCACCCCACCCTGAAGGGCACCCCATGAGCCTCCCCACCCGCACCTACACCGAGCGCCTGGCCGACTCCACCCCCCAGAGCGCGGCTGCGCTCGGCTTCGGCAACCTCGTCGCCGACGTCGACGCCCGTCGGGCCGCCATCCAGGTCCGCACCTTCGACAGCACCGAGGCCGTCCGCCAGGCCGTCGCCCGCGACGAGCTGACCGACGGCAGCGTGTTCGTGGTCGACTCCGAGAAGGTCGTCGGCTTCGTCGTCGTCGTCTTCGAGGCCGCGCTCACCGAGGAGTGCGGGCCCTTCGATCACCTCTCCGAGCCGGGCCGCGAGTACGCGGACGGCGAATATGTGGACAGCGTGGTCGTCGCCGAGGGTGAGGCCCGCATCCGAGGCTTCCTCCTCCGCGACGAGGGCACCCAGGACCGCATCCGGTCCATGCGCAAGCTGGCCAACATCTCGGCCGAGCGTGTCCGCACCGACCCCAACGCGGACGACCCTGAGTGGCAGATGGCCCTTCACCGGCTGACGGTCGCCATGTCTTACCTCGCGGCCCATGACCCGATCGCCGCCGAGGCCGTCGACGCCTACGCCCGCCGGATCGCCGAAGACCTCAAGCGGATCGACGAGGAATACGGCGTCACCCGCCCCTGACCCCGTCCGCCCCACCGGGGCGGGCTGACCGGCCCGCCCCTCCTCCCACCAGGAGAAGCGCATGGACACTCTGAGTCCGCCCGCCACCGGCACCCGCGTCCTGCTTCCCGACGGCTCGGCGAAGACCGTCCTGGACACCACCCGCAGCGACGACGGGCACCTCTGGCTCCACCTCGACGGCGGCAGCGCCAACCGGGCCGACCGATGCGAGCCGGTCGACACCTCCCGCATCACCGAGGCCCGCCAGGCCGCCCGCCGGGCCGCCCACGCGATCCGAGTCGGCGGCGACATCGGCCAGGCCGCCGACGAACTCGGTGACGCCCTGCGCTACCTCGCCCAGGCCGACCCCGACGCCTTCGACGAACTGACCGCCGGTGCCCCCCGGGTCACCATCGAGATCCCCCGCCTCGGCGTCATCCAGGGCGACATCCTCCACCAGCACGGTGCCCGGCTGACCGTCCTGCGCACCGCCGTCTCGACCTCCGACACCCCGCAGTGGTGGGCCGAAGTCCACGGCGTCACCGCCGAGGACCGGCAGGCCACCTACCGCGCCCCGTGGCACACCGGCATCCACGTCCAGTACGCGGCATGGGACCTGGTGACCGTCGAGCGCGCCGTCCCCGCCTGACCAGCACCACGACCTAGGAGCAGCAGCATGTACGCAGTCACCCTTGCCCACCCGCACCTCGACGAACGGCGCTTCTTCTGCGGGACCCCCGGCGAGCTGCGAGACGCCGTCTGGGGCGTCGCCCGCGCCCAGGGCAGCCCGATCACATCCGAGGGCGGATACGACAGGGAGATGATCTACGAGGTCGGCGACCTCCGCTCGCGCGCCGACACCGAGGGCACCGGCACCTTGCAGGTCCTCGACTTCACCGTCACGGTCGACCCGATCGCCGGGACCGAGTACGACTGCGAGGGCCACGAAGGCGAGGACATCGCACTCCTCGGCAACCCCGCCACCTGCGACGGCTCGTGCAGGCCCCGCCCGCGCTTCGACCGTGCGGCCCTGGTCGATCTGACGACCGCGCTCGACGACGCCGAGCTGGACGAGTCCGGCGGCTGCGGCGCCTGTGGTCTGGAGGCCGGGCAGATGTGCGTGGCCTGCGGGTGCTGCAACTGCGACCGGCATGACACCTGTGTGCGCCCGCCCGAGGACACCTCGGCCACGGTTGAGGCGCCGCCCTCGACCGACTAGACCGCTCCCGGCGCACAGCCAGGCCCCGCTCTCCCCCGTGGAGAGCGGGGCTTCCTGCTGTCCAGAACCGTCCAGAAGCTTCCACGACCTTCCAGGTGGAGGCGCCTGGCGGCCGGTGCGAGGCCTGATCCGGGGGTGGGCAGACAATGCGTCACTTTGCCCATTCTTTACTTAATCAATCAAGGAAACATGGTTAACCAAAGTGAGTTAAGGAAATGATGGGGGTGTACCCACTCACCACCCCCGAAGGGCCCGGACATGAGCGCACCGGACACCACCACCCACCACCCCACCAGGTGCCTCAAGTGCCGCCGGATCCTCCGTAAGCCCTCGCCGGACGGGCTCGGCCCGAAGTGCAGGCGGATGGTCCGCCGGACCGCGCGGCTCAGCCCTCCGCCCGCATACAAGCCGGAACAGGTCGCCAAGGCCGTCGAACTCCTGGAGTTCGGCGGCCTTGTTCCTCTCCGCGAGAGCCGGATCTTCCTTGCCGTCTCCGAGGACGGCAGCGAGGTCTACCGCACCGCGGCCACCGGCCAGTGCAACTGCCCGGCCGGGCTCCGCGCGCTCCACCTCTGCTACCACGGCGCGGCCGCGCTGCTCCTCGCCTCCGCCGCCTGACCCCCCACCGACAGGACCACCATGAACCACCACGTGAAGGCCGCCGTACGCGCCCAGCGCCTTGCCACCGTCCTCTCGACCACCGCCCAGGCGTACCCCCGAGGCCACCGCGAGGGCCGCGCCCTCCGCGCGGCTGCCCGTCACCTCCTCGGCGCGGGCAACGCCCTCACCGCGAGCGCCGTCACCGGCGGACCCAGCCGGGCCGCCGACCGCACCCTCCTCCTGGCCCGACAGAGCCTCGACGTGGACACCAGGGTGGACATGGCGGTCATCGACCACATCACCGCGCCCGTCACCGGGATCACCCCCCACTTGGGGACGTTGGCCTCCCGGCAGCAGGATCACGCCCGCCGCCAGCGCTGGCAGCGCGCCCAGCTCCTCGACCTGATCCCGCGCCTCGACGACCAGGACGACGAGGTCGCCACCGCGGCGTTCGTCGCCCTGATCCGCCTGTACCGCGACCGCGACCGCCTGGTCGACGACATCCACCACGGGCGCACCGCCCAGCCCACGGCCACCTTCCGCACCGCCGACGGACGACGGACCGGGGAGCACCAGCCGGGCACCCTCGCCGTGTTCGTCGGCGGCCGGGTCATCGCCGAGCTCACCGTCCCTCTCGACATCACGGCCGGCGACATCTGGCAGCTCATCGCCGACACCAAGCCCACCACCACGGAGGTATCCGCATGACCGAGACCGAGCGCGTCGACACCTTCCCCGTCCCTGGCGCCACCCTGCGCGAGTACCCCGCCCCGGCCTCGGGCGGCGCTCCTCTCTACCAGGTCTTCGTCGGCGGCTGGCGCGTCGGCGGGGACTACAGGACGCGCGCCGGAGCCCTGCGCGCGGCCGAGCGGGCCAGCAAGAAGGCCCGCCCCCGCCGGAACTGGGCCACCGCCCAGGCCCTCGGCCACCGCACCGTCCAGTGCGACACCACCGCCGTCCACACCGCCCCCGACGGCGCCCGAGCCTTCGTCCTCCTCGACGGGATCGGCGACACCGAAACCGTGAGGGACTGGACCCGCACCGCGGCCCGCCGCCTCGCCCGCGCCGCGTCCCGCCGGGGCAACGCGGAGGCCGGTCTCCGCCACGTCTACGAGGGCTACGCCGCCACCCCCGACCGCCAGGACCGGCACCGCAGGCGCTACATGCCAGGAGCTGCGGCGGTCGTCGCCGTCACCGCCCCCGGCCGCCCGATGACGGTCGCCTGGTGCGGCGACTCCCGGGCCTACCTCCTCACCCGGGGCATCGTCCGGCGGCTCACCGACGACCACAACCTTCACCGGGTCTACCCCCCGAGCCTGATCCACCCTGGCGGAGGCAGCCGCGACGGGATCACCTCGTACCTGGGGTCCGTGGCCGACGACGAGGCACGGCAGGCATCGCATGGCCACCCGGCGATCGAGACGGTGACCGTCCCCCTCGACGGGAAGCCGTGCCGACTGCTCCTCGCCTCCGACGGCGCGTACCTGCCGCATCTGGAGGCCGCGCACGACCTGTACGCCGAGCTCGACGACGACCCGAGGGCCGCCGCGCTCCAGGAGTTCGTGGACCTCGCGGTCGAGACCTCGGCCGCAGCCACCCCGGACGACCCGTACGCGGACAACGCGACAGCGCTCCTCGCCGACCTCTGACCCCCGGTGTCCGGACACAGACCGGACAGTGTCCGGACACGCGCCCACCTGCAACAACACCCGCACGCGGACACCGGCCGGACAACGGCCCGGACGGTGTCCGGACAGAGAGGACAGCATGATGAGCACCGCCACCCAGGTTGCCCGCCCGCAGGTGCAGCCCGCCGAGGAGTTCACCCACCGCCCGCTGTACGACGTGCCCAACGACTACCAGCAGGCCGCCAGGGTCTTCACCGTGGCGGTCGCCGGACCCGGCCGGGCCGAGGGCGACCCGGTCGAGTGGTTCACGGTCGCCGAGCACAACTCGGCGCGCGCCTGGGCAAAGGTACTGGCGTGGTACATGGTCGAGACCGAGACGGTCGACGCGATCGTGATCGGCAGCCGCTCCTTCGAGGGAGCCCCCGGCAAGGGCCTCGGCTTCGTCCACGACCTGCGGGCCGAGTACGCCCGGCAGAAGGCGCTCGACGACCTCGCGGACCAGGCGGCCGAGCTAGTTGACACCTTCCACGCGGACACCACGGACCTGGCCGACCAGTCGCAGGAGCACGCGGCGGCGCTCGCCGATGCCTCATACTCCGCGTGGCCGCTCGTCCTCCAGGCCGCCGCGAACGACGGCTCGTAGCCCCTGGGACACCCGCCCGGACACTGTCCGGACACCCGCCCCCGGAGACGTCGACCGCCCGCCACCCTGGAAAGGGTGGCGGGCGGTCGCGTGTCGTCGGCTCCTAGGCCTGCGGACGTGCCTTCCGGGCCTGGCCGCGCGCCCACGGTCCCAGGTGCCCGGCCGCGATGTCGGAGACCCGCTGGTTGCTGACGTCCAAGGCGGTCCCAATGTCGCTGCGGTCGTACGGGCCGTCGAGGAGGGCACGCACCGTACGCTGCCGCCCATCCCGGAGCCATGCCAAGAGCGGGCCTACGGCGAGCGACGTGCGAGTCAGCGCTCCCGCCTGCTCAAGGGTTGGCTCGCCGGCGAGGTGCGCGAGGTCGGCGAACTGCTCAGGCAGGGTGGCCTCGCGGGGCTGCGCGCACGCGATGTCGGAGACCCGCTGCTTGCTGACGCCCATGACGGTCCCAATGTCGCTGCGGTCGTACGGGCCGTCGAGGAGAGCCCGCGCCGTACGCCGACGCTCCTCCCCGAGCCACACCCGCAGCGGGGGCACGGCGAGCGACGTGCGGGTCAGCGCCTTCGCCTGCTCAAGGGTTGGCTCGCCGCCAAGGTGCGCGAGGAAGGCGAATTCGTCAGGAAGAGCCGAGCGCGTCATGCCCTCACTGTACGGGGATGGTCACTATGCCAGGCGCGACGACCAGCCCGACCGGGACGCCTCACAGGGCCGCTGACCTGCGGAAACTTCCTCGATCTCTTCCCGTTACCCCGGAACCGCATGGGGGTGACGCGCGTTAAACATAGTGACCAACCTCTACCTCAACCTCAGGGGGCACCATGCGCGCCACCATCCGCCAGAACACCCTTCCCAACCTCCACGACGACGTGGAAGCCGCGATGGCACTCGTATACATCGACGACAGTGGCACCTACCGGCGAGTGCTGGTCACCAGCTACCCCGACCGCCCTTCCTCGCGGGTCGAGGAGGTCATGCCGGGCCGCGAGGTCCGCTTGACGCTCCGAGTTGAACTCCTCACCTGCATGCACGAGGTCCAGCAGAGCACCCCGGCCGCGATCGAGGCCCGCTGGTCCCGCCAGAGCAAGCGCAACGACTACCGCACCCGCACCTCCACGTACACGAGGGTTCCCTCCGCCTCCCTGAACTGCCCGGTGACCCCGCCTGTGCCCCCGTCCGCCCTCCTTGACGAAGAGATCCCGGCGCACGTCACCGTCACCGCCGACTACATTGAGCTGGTCGCGGAAGCCGGCGACGCCGAAGACGCCCTCGACCTCTCCCGGCAGCTGATCCGCGAGGGCTGCACCAAGGTGGCCGTCGACGTACGGCGCACCGTGACCCGCGGCACCCTCGACCGCAACGCTCTGCGCAAGATCGCCCTGGCGGCAGCCGCCCAGGCGCGCCGGGAGCGCCGCGAGGCCCGCCTCCTTCGCGTGGCCGACCCCGCTTAACCCGCCTGCAATGCGGAGACTCACGCCCGCCTCGACGGCACCCCGGCGTGCCTCTGAGCTGCGAAAACTTCCTCGATCTCTTCCCGCTACCCCGGTACCCCCAGGGGGGACGCGCGTTAGGCATAGTGACCAATCACTAACACCCTCACCACGGGAGAGCCCGAAATGGACGCCACGACCGCCACCGACCTCCTCACCCGGCAGGCCACCCGGCACTTCGAGCAGGCCGAGACCGCCCGCACGCGCCTCGTTGACCTCCTCGCCCGCCACGGCTCGCAGCTCAGCATGGCCATCGATAGCGTCCTGGTCGCCGAAGCCGCAGCCACCCCCTGGGTGCGGCTGATGCGGCGGATCGACCGCAACGGCGCCCGCGAGGCCCTGGTCGCCGAACGGGAGAAGGCCATGAACGACCTCCTCGGATACGGCATCAGCCTGAGCACCAGCCTCGTCACCAACGCGGCCCGACTCGCCGAGCAAGACGGTCTCCGCAACTTCCTGAGCACGACCAACGGCATGGTGATCGACGAGGGCCAGGTCGAGGAGTCCACCCCGGAGGCGGCCGAGGAGGCGGCCCCGACCCCGGAGGTAGTTGAGATCCCGAAGGTGACCCCGGCCCAGATGCGCACCCTGGCGGCCGTCCGGGACAACGGCGTCACGCTCGGCGAAAAGAAGGTCGGCCACCTGGTCGTGAGGGCACAGCGGGGCGACCGCCCCCGGGTGGACATGGTCCAGTGGGTCATCTCGAAGGGCTGGGCCGTGTCGGACGCCTCCCGCTCCCTGCACCAGGGGCAGCCGGTCACCCTCACCGCGGTCGGCGAGGCGATCCTCGCTGGATGACCGCCAGTCCCGGGCGGGGCGTTCCGGCCCTGCCTGACTGGCTGCCCCGCAGGGGCCTTGACCTGCGAAACTCCCTCGATCTCTGCCAGTGCACCCGGAACCACATGGTGGATACACGCGTTGGACATAGTGACCAACCACTTACACCACCATCAAGGGAGCCCACGATGGACGCCACCACCCGGAACACAGTGTTCGCAGCAGCGGCCCAGGCCACGCACTGGACCCGGCTGAACACCGGCCTCCGCACCGAGGTCCTCAACAAGGTCGCCACCTGGGGCCAGACGGCGGGAATCGTCGAGACCGCCATGGGCGCCCTGCGCGCCCTCTGAACCCCTGCACGCTCAGCGGCCCGGCAACCGCCGGGCCGTACCCATTCCAGAACGGAGGTGGTCGGCATGGCCGACATCGAGATCAACCACACCCGGACGGAGGGCACGATCCTCACTGGCTCCACCAAGGGCGACGGGGTGTACGAGATCGTGAAGCACCACAACTTCCGGTCCTCGCGCCACGTCACCGGCTTGTACATCCGCGGCTCCCGGGACAAGGAAGCCTCGTGGCGAATCAACGCGGCCGCGGCTGCGCTCCGCGAGGCGGGGCACACGGTGACGATCGAGATCGACGACGAGGACCCGCGGACCTTCGCGGAGATTGAGGCCGAGCGCCGGGAGAGCGCTGAGGAGCGCGCCGACCGCTTCGCCGACCGTGCAAGCCGGGCCACCGCCTCGGCCGACGCCCGGCGGGAGGCCGCCGACCAGATCTCGAAGCGGTTCGAGTTCGGCCAGCCGATCCTCGTCGGCCACCACTCTGAGCGTCGCGCCCGCCGGGACGCGGACCGGATCGACACGAACATGCGGCGCTCGGTCGAAGAGCGCGACCGGGCCTCGTACTGGGCGAACCGCACCGGGGCCGCCGAGAACTACGAGCAGCACCGGAACGACCCTCACCGCACCCTGCGCCGCTTGAAGAAGCTGGGCGCTGATCTGCGCGCACTGGAGCGCGACCGGGCGGAAGTCGTCGAACGGGGGTGGGAGCCCAGTGAGCAGAGGGAGCGCCGCATCCGCGAGCTCACCGAGGAGATCGCGCACTGGGAGGCGCTCGTCGAGAAGGCCGTGGCCGAGGGTGTGAAGGTGTGGGGGCCCGGCGACTTCGCCCCCGGCGACTTCGTGCGTTACCTCGATTCGTACTACCAGGTGGTCCGGGTCAACCCGGCGACGCTGTCGGTCGCCTGGAACCTGCGCTACGCCCCGAAGCCGGTGATGACCCTGGACGACGCCACGGAGGGCGGCCGGGTCGGCACGCACACCGCGGACTACACCCAGGTCCAGTGGCGATGCCCCGAAGAGGCGATGTACGCCTGGCTCGCCGACTGCAAGGTCCCCGGCAAGAAGCTCGCCGACGAAGCATCGGACAAGGCCCCGGCCGCCGCGATCCGTAACGCCCGCGCGGCAGCGAAGAAGGCGACCCCGAAGAAGCGCACCGACCCGAAGATCCCGAAGGGGGTCAGGGTAGAGGCCCAGTGGCGCGCGCCCGAGGCCACCCTGACGTGGCTGAACGGGAGGAATCAGCCGCACAGGGATCACCCGCCCGTCACGCTCACCGCGGCGGAGGGCACGACGTACACCGAGTCGGTGTGGTCGGAGCAGCTCGGCACCCAGGTCAACCAGGTCCTTGCCGAGGCTGGGTACATGCCCGCGGGCACCGGGTGGCGAGGCGGCCCTGCGAACGGGCTCAGCGGCGCCATCGTGCCCGTCCCGAAGGAGGAGCCCAAGGCGGTCGCAGAGCAGCCGGCGCCGGAGCTCGCCATCGAGGAGGAGCCCGCGGCGACCCCGGCGGAGGAGCCCGCCATCGAGAAGGAGGCCCAGGTCGAGGAGGACCCCGCGGTCCAGGGGGAGCCCGCGGTCCAGGAGCCCGAGCAGCCCAAAGTGTGGGGGCGGGGCGACTTCGAGAGGGGCGACTACGTGCAGGCCCTCGGGGGCTGGCACAAGGTCCTCAGGTCCAACCCGAGGTCGGTGTCGGTGCCCGGCCCGGAGGTCTACCTGATCCAGTGGGACATGGTCACCGGTCGCCGGAGTGCGGAAGAGATGGCCGATGTCGAAAAAGTTGCCCTGACCTGCGATTCTTCCGGAACTACCCGGAACCGCATGGTGGATACACGCGTTGGTCATAGTGACCAACCACTAACACCCTCCATCTCTCAGGAGCCCGCCATGCCCGTCACTACCACCGAGGTCGCCACCGAGGTCGCGGCACCCGCGCCCGATAAGGAGGCGGCGCCCAAGCGCGCCCCACGAGCGAAGAAGACGGCAGACGGCAAGGCCCCGGCCAAGAAGGTCGCCGAGCCCGCCAAGGTCAGCAAGCGCCGGGAGGTCGCAGCTGACCAGGTGGCCGAGGCGAAGGCCAAGGCGGCGACCCAGAAGACGATCCCGATCGACCGGATCGACCGCGACCCGACCCAGCCCCGCGAGCACTTCGACCAGGCCAAGCTGGACGAGCTGGCCAAGTCGATGAGGAAGCTCGGCCAGCTCCAGCCCATCACCGTGGTCTACATCACGGCGACCAAGCGGTACCGGCTCATCATGGGCGAGCGCCGGTGGAGGGCCGCCAAGGCGGCTGGCCTCACCGAGATGACCGCGCTCGTGCTCCACGGCGTCCACAACGATCCGCGCACAACGCTCGCCATGGCCACCGCGGAGAACGTGGGCCGCGTGGACATGACCCCGGTCGAGGAGGCCAAGGCGTTCAAGAGGCTGGAGGGCGCGAAGTTCAGCATCGACGAGATCGCCGAGATGGTCGGCAAGTCCCCGGCGTACGTCGGCTGGAGGATCGACCTCCTGCGCCTCTGTGACTCTGCCCGCGAAGCCCTCGAAAAGGGTCACCTGACGGTCGGACTCGCTTGGTACGTCAGCCTGTTGAACACGGGCAACCAGATGCGGTTCCTCGCCCGCCACGCGCGCGGCGAGTTCCGGTCGACCCGCGAGGCCGAGGCGTTCGCCCAGGCGGCCCGGGACGAGGAGAAGCGCCAGGAGGAGCAGGGATCGTTCTTCGTCCTGGCCGAAGAGTCCCCGGAGGCCCCCGGTGATGACAGGCAGGAGGCGCTGCCCGGCTCGCTGGACGTCCCCGAGGGGGAGCGCGAGCGGATCGCCGCCGAGCGCTCGAAGCTGACGAAGAAGATCGACAAGCTCGGCGACCTCGGCGCGATCCTCTCCGAGCTGGCCACCGCGAACCCGGAGGAGCTGGCCCTCCTCCTTGCCGGTACGCCCGGAGGGGTCCCCGGCCACATGCTCCGGATCGAGCACCTGCGAGAGGTTGCGCTCCGGGCGACGAAGACCTTGCGCCAGGCCCAGGCCATCGCGGCCATCCGGGCGGACGGCATCCGGCTCAACCCGGAGGCCGTCACCGAGGCCGCCGAGCCCGAGGCCGTCTGACCCCTGCACGCCCCGGACATAGTGACCTGCCACTAACAGGAGGGGTGGGGGCGAAATCAGCCCCCATCCCAACCCACCCCCAGGCCAAACGAGGCCGCCACAGCGGCCCTCACGGGTTTTCGGACCCCGGCCAGCACCCCGACCACACCCCGCAGCGATCGAAGGAGCCCCCATGCGTTTTCCCGACACCGTCCTAGCGGTCCTCGCCGACCCGCGCACTGTCATTCGAGCCGACCGCGTGCACACTCCGTTCCAGTTCGACCTCGCGGTCTGGCGGCAGATGAACGAGGCGCTCAAGGAGATGGGCGGCCGGTGGGACAGTCGGACCAGCGTCCGCGCCCACGTCTTCCCGCACCGGATCGAGGAGCACATGCGCCAGTGCATCGCGGCCGGCGAGTACCCCAGTCGGTACGAGACGGGCTGGTTCCCCACCCCGCACCCGCTGGTCATGCAAGTTTGCGACCTGGCCGGGATCTACGCCGGGATGACCGTCCTGGAGCCCTCGGCGGGGGCCGGGGCGCTCACCCAGGAGATCGCCAGGCGCGGCGGCGTGATCGACGCGGTTGAGGTCGACGAGCGGCGCGCCGACATCCTCCGCGAACAGGGCGACTGCCGCCGGGTCGTCGCCACCAACTTCCTCGCCATGGACCCGCTGGGGTACGAGGTGGGATTCGACCGGGTCGTGATGAACCCGCCCTTCAATGAGGGGCTCGACCACATCAAGCACGCGATCTCGCACATGACCGACGACGGCATCCTCGTCGCCGTCATGAGCGACGGGCTGCGGTGGTGGAGCGACAGGGCGAGCGTCGAGTTCCGCGCGATGGTGGACGGGGTCGGCGGCGAGATCGAGCCCTTGCCCGAGGACAGTTTCGCGGTCAGCGGGACGACCGTCCGGACGTGCCTCGTGTACGTCCCCGGCTACGCCGGTGGCCCGCTCCGCACCCACGACTGGCACCAGCGCCAGCCGCGCCAGCTCGACCTGTTCGCCGCCTAACTCTCTGACCTGCGCCTTTCTTCGAAATACCCGGGGTACCCCCGGAACCTCGCGGAGAGTCACGCGTTGGTCATAGTGACCAACCAATAACCACTTCTCACCAGAAAGGCCCCCATCATGACTACCCCCTCCACCCCCTCCGAGGAGGAGATCACCTTCTTCCAGCCGGCCTTCCAGTCCGACAAGCCCATGGAGATCTCCGGAGAGGACATGGGCTACCTGGTGGCCTGGATGAGGGCCCAGCTCACCAACCTCCCCAAGGAGGACGAGAACAGCCACCTGTGCCAGTCCCTCACCTCCATCCTCAACCAGGCATTCAAGACCTACGGCTCTGCCCCCATGGCCTCCCCGACCTGTATCTGCCGGGGCTAACCCCACCTACCCCGGCCGGGCCACCAAGGCCCGGCCGGGCCCTTCCGGAAAGGAACCAGTACCACATGGACGCGCTCAGACTCGCCACCTGCACCTACCAGGAGTTCACGCCCGACATGGGCACCCCCGTCCGCACCACTGCCGGGCACCCCAGGTTCGCCCTCCCGTACAAGTTGGCCGCGCACGCGAAGCTGATTACCCCCGCCTGGGACCTCGTCCAGCAGGCCAAGAAGGGCCTGGCCGAGGACGCCTACCAGTTCCAGTACCGGCGCCAGCTCAACGAAGCCGGCCTCGACCGCATCCGCGAAGTCTTCACCGCCATCGCCGGGTCCTACGACCTGGACAGCCCGGTCGTCCTGCTCTGCTTCGACAAGCTCGCGGTCCCCGGGACCTGGTGCCACCGAACCCACTTCGGCCGCTGGTACTGCGAGCAGACCGGCGAAGAGGTCCCCGAACTGGGCGCCAAGCCCAAGGGGACCCCGCCCACCCTGTTCTGACCCTCAGCCCTGGCGGGCGAGGCCGGGAATCCCCGCCCGCCAGGACCCACCCGACAGTCACACACCCCACGGAGACCAGTATGGCCCTCGGCCGCCCCGCGATTGAAACCCGCGTCTGCATCGACGACTTCGGCCCGTTCGACTGCACCCTCGACCCCGTCAGCCGCTGGAACGGGTTCGTCAGCCCCAGCTTCACCCTCGACGTCGCCCGTGACGTGTCCGCCCAGACGCTCCGCATGGCCGACGCATGCGGCTACGAGAGCGTCGACACGATCCACGTGATCGACGGCCGCGCGGACAGCCGCGACACGGTCCACATCATCGACAGCGACATGACCCGCACGCTCAACGAGTGGGGCGACAAAGAGCCCGTCAAGGTCGCCGTCCGCGTCCCCTGGCGGGCCCTGGACCGAGGAGCCAAGCCCACGGTCTCCGAGGCGACCCCAGCCGCCCGCAAGGCCGCCCGCCGGAGTAAAGCCACCGGCCGAGGCGCGGCCCGCTCGGTCGTCATTCAGATCCGTTGGATGTACCTGCACGAAGGAAGCGACACCTCCGTCACCGTCATCCAGCCGGGCCGCGACGGCCTGTACCCCATCGGCGGCTGGGAATGGGCCTGGTCCTTCTCGGTCTGGTGGTGCGCGTGCGGTGAGCACACGGACTGGCACGAGCTGTGGTGCGAGCGCTGCGGCCTCCACCGCGACAACCAGCCGACCAGCCCGATGCAGGCCGCGACCTGGAGGGCCGGGGCGATCCTCCGGACCCTCGCACCGAACGCGACCTCGGCCACGGTCGACCTCTTCGACGACCACGCCCGCATCATCGACGTCTTCGACGGCGACACCGAGATCAACACCGCCGACGACGGCGACACCTTCGACACCGAAACGCTCGGCGCGGCCGACGAAGTCCTCCGTCAGGCGGTCGACGAGCTCGGCCACGAGGCCCTGGCCCCCGCCGGATGGGAGCACATCCCGGACGCCCGGTCGGCGCTCTTCTTCCGAATCAACTTCCCGGCCGCCCGCCCGTAGCCCCACCCGGCCTCGGGGCGGGCACCACTGCCCGCCCCGGACCCCCTCCCTCATCCCAATCCGAGCAAACGAGGACGTCTCATGCGCAACCATCGCCCCCAGAACCCGGCCTACGTCCTGCCCGACAGCGACGCGGTCAGCACAGCGGTCGACGAGGCCCTAGCCGCCCTGCACCAGGCGCAGCAACGGATCGGCCGAGTGATGGCCGTGGTCACCGCGGCAGCCGTCCGCGACATCCTGACGCACAACACCCCAGGTGCCCCGTTCGACGCCGCGCACGTAGAGCTGATCGCCACGGAGGACTGCGCCCTGCACGCCACCGGCCGGTACTGGACGGCGGACGGCACGGAGACCTCGTTCACCGAGGCCGTCGGCCACGTCGATGGCGGGAACGGCGTCTTCGACATGAACGAGTGGGCGCCCTACCTCGGCCGCGAGAACTCGGACGTCTGGAAGCCGCTCGTCACCGCCCTGCCCGCCCGGCACGGCATGTCGGTGTACCGCCTCGACCTGGTCAAGGCCGCTGCCCTGCGCCTCGGCTGACCACGCCTCACCTCGATCCAGGAGCGCGCGTCACCGCCCGCCCCGGGCCACCCCCTCACCCCAATCCGAGCGAACGAGGACGTCTCATGACCAACCACGCCCCCCAGGCGCCGCCCCCCAGCACGCCCGACAGCATCGACCCGGTCGCCTGCACGGCACTCCGAGAGGGCGCCGCCCAGGCCGGCGAGATCCTCCGCCAGGTCGTCCCCAACACCCGCGCGCTCTGCGTCGCCATCAAGGACGGCCTCACCCACCTGGTCTCCGTGGTTGACGGCGAGCGGATCGTGTGGACCAACGGGCTCCCGGACGACGGGCAGTTCGGCCCCACCCGGGTCGCCCAAGTCGAGAAGGCACTCCTCCTCGCCCTGCTCATCGACCCCGACCCCGGAGAACTGCGCGCCAGCGGCTGGACGGCGCTCCCCAATGGCCAGGGCGTCGAGGCGTACACCGTGCTGATCCCGCCCGCCTGACCCCCGCTCCACCCGACCCCGGGGCGCCCGCCCCGGGGCCGACGCATGCCCGACCGCGGAACCCGACCAAGGAGAGCCCGATGATCGAAGTCCTTGTCACCTGCAACGGCCGCGACCGCTACCCGGCCTGGATCGACCCCGATGACCAGAAGGAAGGCCACGTCCGCCCCTGGTTCGACCTCGACACCGTCCGCCGCATTGCGGACGACGCCGGGGAGGAGGTTGAGAAGTACGGGCACGGCTCGGTCGACACTGTGCACGTCCTCGAAGGCGACGTGTGCGGCGAGAAGCATGCGGTCGTCCTCGTCATCGTCTGGATGGACCTCGGCGGCGAGCGCCACCAGGAAGCCGTTCGAATCGTCGAGCCCAACAGCGAAAGCCGGTACGACATCGGCGGGCACGACTGGCAGTGGTACGCGCTGGACTACTGGATGCGCCCGCTGATCCCGTACCCGAGGTTCGAGGACCGGCCGCGCATTCCCCGCCAGGGAACCGTCTGACCTGCGCTTTTCCCCCGATCTCTCCGTGTCATCCCGGAACCTCACGGGGCGTCACGCGTTGGACATAGTGACCAACCAATAATGCCCGTCAGCTGTGCGAGCCGGGCCGGGAATCCCGGCTCGCACAGCCATGCCCGACAGTCACCAGAGGAGCCCACCCTTGCCCTACATCGACTCCACCACCCGCTCCTGGGCGGAAGCCTCGGCAGCGGCCAACGCCCCCGCCCGCGTCCGCGCCTACAAGCACGACGGTGGCGAGTTGTCCGTAATGGATTGGTTCTGCGGTGCAGGTGGCTCCTCCCAGGGCGCCCATGCGGTCCCCTTCCTGCGCGTCGCGCGCGCTGCGAACCACTGGAAGCAGGCCCTGCAGTCCCATGCCATGAACTTCCCAGGCGTCGCGCACTACATGGGCGACATCCGCAAGGCCCCGGTCTGGGCCTGGCCGATTACCGATCTGTTCTGGGCCAGCCCGGAATGCACGAACTGGTCGATCGCCAAGGGCAAGAAGCGGTCCTTCGCGAAGGCCGTTCAGGGTGACCTCCTCGATCTCTACGCGGACATGGAGGAGTCGCAGTTCAAGACCGGCGAGGACGACGACAACGAGCCGACCGCCGAGGAAGAGGCATCGCGGGCGCTAATGGAGGAGGTGCCGCTCTACCTGCGAGGCGTGATCGAGCGCGGCGGCCTGGTCAAGGCCGGAGTGATCGAGAACGTGATCGACGTCCGCGCGTGGACCGAGTGGGACAGCTGGCTGCGCGAGTTCCACAAGATGGGCTACATCACGAAGGTCATCGCGCTGAACTCGATGCACGCCGATCCGAGGTCCGTGCACCGGGCCCCGCAGTCCCGCGACCGCCTGTACGTCGCCTACTGGCACCGGAGCCTGGGCCGTACGCCTGATTGGGACAAGTGGCTGCGCCCCGCGGCCTACTGCCCGGCCTGCGACGAGCAGGTGGCGGCTCTCCAGGTCTTCCGGAAGTCCGGTAAGGACATGGGCCGCTACGGGTCCAGCTACGACTACAAGTGCCCCAAGACGTCCTGCCGCACGGTGATCCACCCAGATGTCCTTCCGGCCGCCGCGGCGATCGACTGGTCGATCAAGGGCACGCCGATCGGCAGTCGACCCAAGAGCAAGGACGCCCCGGAGGGCCTGGCCCCCAACACGATGGCGAGGATCCGCGCGGGCGCCGCCCGCTACTGGCCGCAGCTCGACGGCCAGATCGGCGAGGGGCAAGGCGACCTGTTCGGCGACGCCGAGCCGAGGGGTGGCCGGATGATTCCGCTCCTCGTCCCCACTGGCGGGACCTGGCGGAACGCCGGGACCAGCGTCGACACCCCCATGCCGACCCGGACCACGGTCGAGAGCGACGGCCTGGTGATCCCGCCCATGCTGATCCCGTGCGAAGGGCGGGACGGAAAGAAGGCGATGCGCGTCGGGGACCCCCTGCGTACGCAGACCGCGCGCGCGGAGACCGCCATCGCCTACGCCCCGTTCATCGTCCCGATGCGCGGCGGCGGCGACAAGGAGAAGGCGAGGCACCTCGGCCACCCGGTCCACACGGTCTCGGCCGGCGGCAACCACCACGGCCTGGTGACCCCGTTCGACGGGCTGCTCGTCCCGTACTACGGCAACGGAACGGCCCGGCCGGTGAGCGATCCGATCGGGACGCTCCCCACCCGCGACCGGTTCGCTCTGCTCAACGGGGCTGGTGAGTACGACTTCTTGAAGGTCCTTTTCCGGATGTTGGAGCCCCACGAGATCGGGCGCGCCATGGCCTTCGCGGACCACTACCGGGTGCTCGGCTCGAAGCGGAACCGGGTCAGGCAGTACGGCAACGCGGTCACCCCGAACGTGGCTGAGGTCCTGATGTGCGCGCTGGTCGAGTGCATCACCGGCGAGAGCATCGACCGGTACGCAATGGCCGCCTGACCTGCGAAAACTCCTCGATCCCTGGGGGTGCCCCCGGTACCCCCAGGGTGGCCACGCGTTAGGCATAGTGACCAACCAATAACACGCCATGAATCACCCGGAACAGCCCACGGAGGGCCAAGTGACTGCCAAGTTGATCCCCGCCCATATCGCGGCCGCCATCACTCAGGAAGCGGCGAAGCGCCAGAGCAATCCGCTACGCGAGGCCCGAGTGCTCGGCATCCTGGTCGCTGCCGGATACAGCGCCCGGGAGATCGCCGGACTCGGCGGAACGTCCTGGGATCGGGTGGACCTCTGTCTCGCCCTCCTTGATCTGGTCGACGCAGGCAAGGGTGCGGTCCGTGAGGGGCTCCTGCCGGTCGACCTCGCCGGATGTTTCGCCAGGCTGAGTGAGGCGAACCAGCAGCTGATGCTCAATCGCTGGCTCCGCGGCGACTTCCAGAGCGCGCGCCACGCGGAGCGCTACGCACTGTCGGTCGCGGTCGATGAGCAGCCCCAGGTCAGCTTCTGACCCGCACGAGTGAACCCTTATCCCACTTTCCTCAATGGGTTTACCTAAACTCACTAAGGAAAAAATGGGAGTAGATCCACTCACCACCCAACCCACCCAGGGAGGCCCCCCATGCGCGCCACCATCCGCACCCAGAACGCGACCGAGCGAGCCGAGGACGCCAAGGCGGCGGCCGCCAGCATCACGGTCAACAAGGACGCCACCTACAAGGTCCGCATGTCCCACTCCGAGCCCGGCCGCCCCACCCGCGAGGACACCAGCACCCTCCCCGGGACGTCCGTCCCCGGCCTGATCGCCGCCCTCCTCAAGAGCATCGACGACGAAATCGAGCAGGACGACACCGGCCGGATCACCTGCTGGGCGATCGACCCGGACACCGGCGCGGAGGACCGCCAGGTCTTCACCGCTGCCTGAACCACCCCGGCCCCACCACCACTAAGGATCACCATGCGACGCAAGATCCGGCACACCATCCCAGGCCACACCATCGACGACGTGAGCGACGCGCTCCGCGAGCTGGTCGTCGACGACCGCGCGACCTACAGCGAGGTGCTGATCGTCAAGGAGATCGGGCAGCCGGACGCGGTCCGAGAATCAGTCCTCTCCGGCGTCCACGTCCGCGCGTTCATCCGGATCCAGCTCCAGGAGTCCATGCGCCTGGTCCAGCAGCACGAGCCCTCGGCGGACTCCGTCATCACCCTCAGCTGCGACCGGCCGACCAAGGCGAACCGCTACCGCACCCAGACCTGCACGTACACGAAGGTCTGCTAGCTGGCGGCGGCCGGTGGGCCGCGTAAGCGATGGGAATCCCACCGGCCGCCAGTGCACTCCGACAGTCATGGGCCTTGCGACCCGCCAGGAGAGCAGGGCCCACCGTACCCCCATTTCTGATCACCGGAGGAACGCGTGAGCACCACCGAACCGACCACCAGCACCCGCGAGTTCATCATCGTCGGCCAGGAATGCGGCGGCAGCTACCGCCTGTGGGACGTGGCCCCCGCCCCGACCGACCCCGGGATGCGGGCCATTGCGCTCGAAGAGATCGGGGTCGACGCCATGGACGCCTTCGGCTCCGTCCACACCGAGTACGCCAGCACCGCACGTGAGGCCGTCGACCAGCTCCTCGCGACCCTCCGCGACCGGTACGGGGACGAGGACTTCGCCCTGGCCGTCAACAGCAATCTCGACGCCTACAACGCGGACGAGCCCTCGGTCGAGCAGACCAATCCGTACGGGAAGGCCACCACCACCGCCGCGACCCGCGACTCCCGGTACGAGATCACCGCGTCCGTCGTCCGCGGCACCCACCGCTTCAACCTGGAGGGCCTGCCCGTGGGGAGCATGGGCTCCAACTGTGCCCGCGACCGCGTACGTGCCGGGATCGTAAACAGCGGCCTGGACTGGCCCCTGGCCAACGTCCTCGTCCAGGCGACCGCCGACATCTGCGAGGACAACGTCACCAGCATCGGCGCCAGCGGCCTCGACCTCGCCATCGCGGTCACCGTCCTCGCCGCAGCCGGCGAGATCCCCGCCGAGTGCCTGGACGGGGCGGCCCTGGTCGCCGAGCTCCGGCTCGACGGGCGGCTCCGCACCCCGTACGGCCTGCCCTCCACGGTTCGCAGGCTCGCGGAAGGCGGCACCACGACCGTCATTGTCCCGGACGCCGCGGTGGCCGACCTCAAGCACACCGGGGCTCGGATCATCGGCGCGAGCAGCCTCAACGAGGTGGTGGCCATGCTTTCCGGCCACTGGCACCACCAGGGCTGCGCCCACTGCGACCGGGGCGTCACCGCCCCGCACCGGCCCCCGACCGCGCGCACCCTGCGCGACAAGGACCAGGTCGACGCCCAGACCTGACCGGCATACCGGGCGGCCCCTGCGCGGGCCGCCCGGCCCCTTCACTTCTTTCTCGCACCGCCACGAAAGGCACCACCATGAGCGTCACCGCCGAGATCACGAAGTTCACCGCGTACGGCCCGGACCGCTTCGCCGAGCACGTGCCGTTCGCCCGGCGCGGCTACCTGTTCACCGTCCCCGGCAGCGTCCCGGAGGACACCCCCGCGCACACCAACCTCCCCGACTGGGAGATGGCGGTCTACCGGACCCGCGGCGAATGGGAGGTCCGGGACGTCAACGGCGACCGCCGGGTCTGGGGCACCGGCCCCAGCAGGAGGGTCGCGGTCGGCCTCGCGCTCCTGGAGATCGCCAGGCAGCGCAAGATCCAGGCCGCAGAGATCGGACGACGCCGCGTCAACGTCCTCGGACTCGAGGAAGTCCCCCCGTACGAGATCGAGGTGACCAGCGAAGTCACGCTCGTCGTCACCCGGGAACGCGTCGGGCACTACGTCCGCCTGGCTGCCAGCGAAGACGGCAGGCCCGCCCGGTACGTCACGCGCGACCCGCACACCCGCGCCCTGTACGAGGTCGAGGCCGGTAACCACGTCAACCTCCAGACCCTCCGGGCCGGGCTGCTCCACATCCGCTGCACCTGCAACCCGGTCGTCGACGGCCGGTACGAGACCGAGAGCGATGCCCTGGCCGCCGTGCGGGAGTTGCTGAACACCTGGACGGTCTGCGGCGGCTCCCTCGACGCCCCCAGCCCCGACGACCAGCAGCCCGACGACGAGGACCAGGCCGACGCCGAGCCCGCCCCGGCCGCGCCCGAGCCCGCCGAGGCTGCGTCCGAGCACGAGCCCGCCCGGGACCGCAGCCGGGATCGGGTCTACGACGTCTTCGAGAACGCCTCCTACCAGGCCCAGCGCGCGCGGGACATGGTCCAGACCGCCGGGCTCGCCGTCATCGCGCAGCTCGTACGGGACGACCTGCCCACCGCGGTCGGCATCACGATCCGCCCGAGCGACCTCGCCCTCATCGCGGTCACCTCGAAGGACAGCACCCTGTGGACCGAAGGCGGCCCGGAACTCCAGTACACGACACGGCTGAACGCCAACGCCTTCCTCGCTGACACGCTGGCCTTCGGCCGGGACATGGACGTGCTCACCGACACCGGATGGCTGGAGCTCGGCTCCGACCTGTTCAGCGTGAAGTTCCCGCCCGCCCTGTAGCCCCCGGCTCCCTGTGAGGCCGCGATCGAACCCCTCGGTCGCGGCCTCACAGGCGTTCTCAGCCGGTCACCACCGCCTGAACATCACCCCTCAAGCACGGCAAACGCGCCGGTCACAGGCCCTCCCAGCGGCACCCCGGACGTAGATTCCCCGCCCCTCTCCCTCCCCCCGGAAGGCATCCCCATGGTCAGCATCGGGCAGATCGAGTTTCCCGGCTTCGCCCCGGAGGTCCCCGACCTCACCCGATACCGGTGGATCCTCGCCAACCTGTCCGGCGGCAAGGACAGTCAGGCGATGCTCGTCGAGCTGATGCGGCACGCCCGCGCGGCCGGCGTCGTGGACCGGATCGTCGTCGTCCACGCCGACCTCGGAGACGCCGAGTGGGAGGGCACCGCCGAGCTGGCCGCCGAGCACGCCGCGGTCTACGGCCTGCGGTTCGAGGTCGTCGCCCGCACCGGGGCTGGGCTCATCGACCGGATCGAGGAGCGCGGCATGTTCCCGAGCGCCGACAACCGATGGTGCACGTCCGACTTCAAACGGGGCCCGGTCCGGCGCCTGATGACCCGCCTGGTCCGGGAAGCCGAAGCCGAAGGGCACCCGGGCCGGGTGCACATCCTGAACGTCATGGGCCTGCGCGCGGACGAGTCCCCGGCCCGCAGGCGGCTCCTCTCCTTCTCCCACGACAGCGCGTACACATGCCCCTGCTCGTACTGCGCCCCGCGCCGGGCCATCGCCGACGACCACGAAGCGCGCGGCCTGCCCGTCCCGAAGCACGCGAAGACCGGGTGGGGCGCGTCGAACACCCTGCGCCACGTCGACACCTGGTTGCCGGTTCACACCTGGTCGACCAGCGACGTATGGGCGGCCGTTCGCCCCTCCGGGTTGCGCATCCACCCCGCCTACCAGGACGGGATGCCCCGGCTCTCCTGCGTGTTCTGCGTCCTCGCGTCCCGGTCGGCGCTCGTCCGCGCCGCCCAGCTCCGGCCCGAACTGGCCGCCCGATACGCCGCCCTGGAGGAGAGGATCGGGCACCGCTTCAAGGCCGACCTGTCCATGGCGGAGATCATCGCGGAGGCCGAGGCGTCGCCCGCTATCGCCGCGGTCGCCTGCTGGCAGGGGTAGGTCATCTCCCTCACCGCGCGTAGTCCCCGTCGGCGTGACCCGACGGGGACTACGCGCGGTCAGGCGAGCCCGGCGCGGACCGCCAGCACCATCAGCACGAACGCGATGTAGAGCGTCATCGAGGCGAGGAATGCCTTGAACCCGCGGCGGCACCGGTCCGACCAGTGGTTCGCGGAGGCGTCGGGGAGCGCGGCGGCGACCCCGCCGGCGACGACCGAGAGCAGCACGCCGACGGCGCAAACCAGAACCACGAGGGACCAAACGGCCATGACCTACCCAATCCCGGCAGAGGCCGTCACCACCCTGGCGACGCGCCGACCCACCGTGGCGCATAGTCTTACTACTCATAGGGGACTGTGTCTATCTCGACATAGGGGTAGGGCCTTCTTCGTATAGCTATGTAGAGTTGCGGTATGGGTGAACCGAGGATGACGATGCCCACTCGGGCCGTTCTCGCGGCGTTTATGGCGAGACCGGCGGACGAGCACTACGGGCTGGAAGTGAGCGAGGCCGCAGGGCTGGCCCCGGGGTCCATCTATCCGATCCTGATCCGGCTGGAGCGATGCGGGTGGTTGGAGAGCCGCTGGGAAGACATCGACAAGCACGCCGAGGGGCGGCCGGCGCGCCGCTACTACCGGCTGAGCGAAAAGGGTGCGCAGGCTGTGCCGCTGGCGCTCGACAAGGCGAAGGGTCGCAGGCGTTCGGGCGGCGCAACCCTCCGGCCCGAGGGCGGGCTCACGTGAACGCAACTCACGCCGGGTACAAGCTCCTCGGTTATCGAATGCGCTGTAGCCCGCGCCGCCGCCATCGTCGACCCATGACTGTCGTGGGCATCGTTGAGCACGCGGCGAGACAGAAGAAGGACATTGCGAAAGGCCCGTCCGCGCAGTTGATCTTCGCTTACTTTGATGAGGCATTAAATGGTGCGGCGAAGCGCCACGGTCGGCGGCCCACGGCCGCCGAGGCCTGCGCTGAGCTCCGCCGGAACTCCCGTATGCGCGGACTCAGCTCTGCGGGCTTCGAGTGGCTCGTGAAATGCAGGTTGCTCGACAGCGCCGAAGAGATGCGCGCGGCGGATCAGCGGCGTTCCGTGGAGCTTCGGGCCCATCGAGTCGCGCGGCGATATGTCAACCTTTCGCTCTGCTTCC
Organism: Streptomyces sp. TSRI0281; assembly: GCF_001905125.1. Taxonomy (GTDB): domain Bacteria; phylum Actinomycetota; class Actinomycetes; order Streptomycetales; family Streptomycetaceae; genus Streptomyces. The sequence continues at coordinate 441,486 of NZ_LWLE01000034.1, forward strand.
TGCCTAGGGGGGAGCGGGAGCGCTACCGCCAGGAATGGGGGGCGGAGATGGCGACTCTGGCGCCGGTGGAGGCTGACCGGTTTGCTCGTGAGGTGCTGCGCATGGCCGTCAAATCCGGAACGTCTCTCCGCCTTCGCGAGCTTTTCGGCAAGCTGGTGACCTAGCTCTTCAATTCCATTACGGAGTGTTGCTGTAGAGTGCGTTGCGTGACCGGCTGCTCCAGCACAGCGGCGTAGCCGGACGCAGGCGTCAGTAGCGCAAACGCAGCGCGCCCACCTTCCGGGTGGGAGGTCCTGGTTCAAATCCGGGCTGACGCTCCACCATGAAGCCCCCGCACGGCCCGACGGCCGGCGGGGGCTTCGCCGTTCCCGGGCCCTGGCCTGCGACAACGCCCCGCGACGGACAGGTCACCTTGGGCTACTATCCCCGCCCGTCCGACCCCGGCCCACAAACCCCCTGGGAGCCGCCGCGATGTTCCATGGCTCGATCCCCTCCGATATGTGCCGCATCGTCAGAGAACACGTCTCGCTGTGGACGGACGTGACCGACGTCTACAACGTGTGCTGCGGCAACTTCACCGTAGAGAAGACCCTCGCGTCGGTGGGGAAGAAGCTCCACTCCTGCGACGTGCTGATGTACTCGACCGCGATCGGTCGGTACCTCGCCGGCGACCCCATGCCTCTCGTCCTCACGGAACCGGCCCTGGCCGAGTTCCCGTGGATCACCGAGGAGCACACCACCCCGGAGAAGCAGCTCGCGACGATGCTGCTGTGCACACGGCTTGCCCCGCTGATGGGGAAGAAGTCGAACCCGTACTGGGACAAAATGCGCCGGGCGTACGAGCAGCAGTGGCCCGACCTCCACGCGAAGACCATGACGAAGATCCTCGCCGCCGCAGAAGTCCTCAAGCTGGAGTCGTACGCCTGCGAGGACGCCCTGACGTGGGTCGACACGATCCCCGACGGTGCCGGCGTCGTCTCATACCCGCCGTTCCACGGTGCCGGTGCCGCGTTCGTCCGCGACTTCGCGAAGCTGGAGGAGATGTTCGAGTGGACTCCCCCCGAGTTCACGATCATGGAGGACGCGGAGCTTGAGTACCTGATCAACCGAATCACGGACCGGGAGCACTGGCTCCTCGGCACCAACGAAGAGGTCCCGGAACTGTCCGAGTTCCTCCGGGGGCGGACGCGGACGACGAACCGCGGCATCCCGATCTACGTGTACGCGAACTCCGGGCCGATGCGCCTGGTCGAACCGCGGCAGCGCACCGAGCCGTGGCCCGGTCCGCACCTCGCGGACGAGGAGATCGGCAGCGACATCACCCTGGCCGTCCTCACCGGAGGGCAGTTCGCGGCGCTCCGCTCGGCGTACATGAACGCCAACATCCGCCCCGGCAGTGAGAGCTTGGGCGTCGCTGTCCTCGTCGACCAGAAGCTCGTCGGCGTCTTCGCGTACTCGTGGGCGCCGACCCTGGGGAACTGGGGGGCGCACCTGCCGCAGCAGCCCACCGTCTACATGCTGTCCGACTTCCCGGTCAGCACCAGCCGGTACGCGAAGCTGTCGAAGCTCATCGTCATGGCCGCGATCAGTCGCGAGGCGCAGCTCCTCACCTGGCGGTACGGGCACCGCCGCTACCAGTCCCTCGCCACCACGGCGTTCACGAAGCGCCCCGTGTCGATGAAGTACCGCGGCGTGCTCCGCCTCCTCAAGCGTGATCAGAAGGACGTTCTCAAGGAGGACTGGGCGAAGGGCATCGACCCCACGGATTCGTACTACGCCCAGCAGTACCAGCTCCAGTACGGGGCCCCGTTTTCCGGCAGGCCGCTCGCTGACGTGCTCCGCGAGTGGAAGAAGCGCTACGGCAAGGACGTGAAAAAGTGAAGATCGACATCCAGACCGGCGACCCCCGTACCCTCAAGCTCCTCGACCTCAACGCGCGGTTCATGCGCCACGAGCAGTACCAGCAGCTCGTCTCGAACCTCCGCCGCGACGAAGCCCTCACGTCGACCCCGTTCGTCTGGCACGACGTGGAGACCGGCGACCGCATCGTCCTGTCCGGGAACCACCGCACCAAGGCCGCGATGGAGGCCGGGATCGAGGAGATCACCTGGCTGGAGACCAGCGACCCGCTCACCGGGTCCCAGCGCCTCGCGATCCAGCTGTCCCACAACAGCATCGCAGGGGAGGACGACCCGGCGATCCTCAAGACCCTGTACGAGCAGATCGACGACCTCGACCTCCGCCAGTACGCCGGCCTTGACGACGCCACCCTGGAACTCCTCGCCGAACTCGACAGCCCCAGCCTCGGCGAAGCCAACCTCACCTTCCAGACGCTGGCGATCGTGTTCCTCCCCGACGACCTCAAGGACGCCCAGGAGGTCATCAAGGACGCCCTCGCCCTCTCCGCCTCCGCCGACGCTGCATGGGTCGCCCAGCTCCGCCAGTACGACCAGACCATGGCCGCACTCGACCTCGCGTCCAAGAGCTACGACGTCACGAACGTCGCCACCGCCCTCGGCGTCATCCTCAAGGCGTTCACCGACAACGCCGCCCAGCTCACCGACGGCTGGCTCGACAAGGACACGGGCGAACCGCGCCACCACGGCATGGCCCCCCTCCTCACCCTCTTCCACACCGAGGCCATCCCCACCAAGGCCGCCGCCGTCGTAGAACGCGCCCTCCAACAGGCCGTCGCCAGGGGAGACGTCCCCTCCGAGCACCGCCACCGAATGCTGGAGCACTGGGCCCGCACCTACCTCGACACCCCCGCCGCGTAGCAACCCGGCACGTAGGGACCCCAACCCATGACGAACATCAAACCGATCAACCTCGCCCACGCCCTCGACCCCTGGGAACGCCAGCCCAAGGAGTCCCCCAAGCGCTACACACAGTTCTGCGACTACCGCGACCAGGGCCGCAAACGCACCCTGGCACGGTCTGCCGAGAGTCTGGCACTGGCCCCTGGCTACGTGCGCGAAGTTGCGGCGGCCTTCAAGTGGCGGGACAGGGTCGAGGCGTACGACCGGCAACAGGACCGGGAGTACGACGCGCTGTGGGTCGAGGAGCGGCGGAAAGCGGCCGAGCACGACGCGAAAATCCTCGGTGCGGCGGTGGGGAAGCTGGCCCAGCGGCTCGGCTCGCTGGACGCGAACAGTCTGACCAACGGTGACTTCATCAAGCTGATGGACGTGGCGATGCGGCATCGGCGTGCCCTGTTCGGGGACCCGGCGGCGACGATCGCGATCACCGGCCAGGGCGGAGGCCCGTTGGCGGTGCACCTGACGGAGTTCGCCGAGATGCCGCCGGAGCAGCGGCGGGTGAGGCTCGCTCACCTGACTGCGTCGGTCGACCGACGCCTGAGGGCGGTCAACGGGGAGGATGACGAAGACGAATACCTCGACGACTCGGGCCACGACGACGGTGAGGAAGGAGGCGACGGCTCATGACGGCCAGCCCGTTCGTCGACGAGCTGGAGCACCTGGACGACGTCGCGGTGTACGCGCGGCTCCAGGCTGCGCAGCGGGCGGTCGGGCAGGACCTCGTCCGGGACCCGGTCACTCTGGCCCGGGGGCTGGATGCGACGTACCGGACGCGCCCGCACCTGACCGTCATCAGCGAGGCACTGGTGGGGCTGGAGCGGGGTGACTACAACCGGCTGATGATCTTCACCCCGTCGCAGGTGGGGAAGTCGACGACGGTTGCGGAGTGGTTCCCGTTCTGGTGGCTGTGCCTCCACGGTGAGGACAGGGTGGCTGTCACCTCGTACTCGGATGACCTGGCGCTCAGGCGGGGAAAGATGATCCGCCGGTACATCGCCGAGCACGGCAGCGAGTACGGGTTGGACATCCTTGCGGGGTCGGGGGCGGCTCACGACTACGAACTGACGGCCGGTGGCGGTGTCCGCTCGGTGTCGATCGGGTCCGGCCTGACCGGGTTCGACGTGAACGTCCTGGTCGTCGACGACCCGCACAAGGACCGGGCTGATGCGGAGTCGCCGGCGTCACGGCAGCAGGTCCACGACTGGTGGTCGTCGGCGGCGACAAAGCGCCTCCAGCCGGACCGGAACGCCGTGGTGGGCATCCAGACGCGTTGGCATCCCGACGACTGGGCCGGACGCCGCCTCCAGGACGAGGGGCGGCTGGAGGAGGGCGGGCGGTGGAAGGTGGTCCATCTCCCCGCCATCGCGAACCCGTCGAAGTTCGGGCCGGACCCGCTCGGCCGAGAGGACGGTGACCCGCTGCCACACCCCAAGATCCCGACGAGGAACCGGCGGAAGCTGCTGGCGTGGTGGGCGGAGGTCAAGGCGACGTCGGACGTGAGGGACTGGCACGCCATGGCGCAGGGCGACCCGCAGCCGTCCGAAGGGGCGCTGGTGTCGAGGGATCTGCTGCGGATGATCCGCGACCCCGGCCTGTCCGTCGTACCGCAGAAGGTCGCCGTCGCGGTCGACCCGTCCGGTGGCGGCCGCGATACCGCAGGTGTGGTCGGGGGGTTCCTCGGTGACGACAAGCGGGTGTGGATCACCCACGACAGGTCTGCGGCGATGTCGTCGGCGGAGTGGTCCACCGCGGCCTGTCTCCTCGCGCACGAGACGAACGCCTCGGTGATCTACGTCGAGTGGAACTTTGGCCGGGACATGGCCGTCCTCGCCCTCCAGACGTCCTGGGACACCCTCCAGCGGGACGGGGTGATCCCGAACAACGTGCTGATGCCGCTGATCGATCCGGTGAGGGCAAAGCAGGGGAAGTTGTTGCGCGCGGCGCCGGTGGCCCAGCAGATGGTCCAGGACCGGGTCCGGTTGCGCGGCGCGTTCACGGATCTCGAAAACGAGTGGGCGACGTGGCAGGACACCGACCCGGACAGTCCGGGCCGGATCGACGCCTCGGTGATCCTCGTGTACGGACTGATCCCCGAAGCGAACAAGGGCGCGATCGTCCATGCGCCGAAGCCGACGGCACCGACCACAGGTAGCCTCGGCCGCCCGTCGTCGCAGGCGGCCGGCCTGTACGGGCGGCGGATCGGGAAATAGGTCAGCTGCCGAGGACGGCGCACGGCACGAACAACTTGCCGCCGCCCGCGCACCGGTCGTCTTCGGGGTGGCGGAACAGGATGTGCATGCCGTCGTCGTCCTCGTGCACGGTGGCCACGAGGCCGGTGTCCGAGGTACGGAGGGCGGCGAGTAGCTCGTCACGGTTCACGGGCCGATCCTAAGCGGGGGATAACCGAGGTACGCGTCAAAGGGTTGAAGCCCTGATCCGCTCGGATCTACGTGGGCGACGTGCATATCGCCCCAGGAAGCGGGCCAGCATCGGCCTCTGGCTGCCTCAAGTGACCCGAGGGCGTATATGGCGTGAACCTGCCCCGTGCAGCCCTTGAGTGGCTACCGTGGACAGATACGGCTAGACGCGTACTGCCGATCACCGCCGCCCCGGCGCCCACGCCGCACGGGACACAGTCGGTCAAGGTCTCTCGGGGCCCGCGAGTTCAGCAACTGCTCTGTCCTGGATCGGCCCCGACGTACATACGGCCGGCGGGAGCGTGGGAGACCGCTGAGTCTGGAGTACGCATGTCGCCGAAGAAGCAGTCGACCGCCTCGAAGCGCGCCCGCCTCGCCGCGCGCCAGGGCGAGAAGTTCACCGAAGCTCTGCGCAACACCGAACCCGCCAGCCCCGCCCCGGCCTCGCCGGAGTGGGACGACCTGGTCGTGGCCGCCCTGTCCGGCGTCGTCGCCGAGCACGGCATCGTGCCCGTGTCGGTGGTCTGGGATGAGGCCGTCCGGCACTCGATGGTCCAGCGCGACGACGGCGTCCGGTGGGGCGTGACCGAGCCCGCCGCCGACGGCGTCGTCATCCGCGAGGTACGCGACTGCACCGGGGTGATGGCCAAGGGCACGCGGGTGCCCGTGCCGCACCGCCTGGACGACGGGCGGGTGGAGGTCGCGGCCCTGTGGCCCGTGGTCTGGCACTCGAACCGGGAGCCCTACTGGCGCTACGTCCACAACGGCTGGTCGGTGGAACAGCCGGGCGACTTTCCCGGCGGACTCGGCCCGGTGTGCCCCAGCCCTGACCTGCCGTACGAGGTGCGGGTCTACACCGTGCCGGACGGCATCCTGGGTGAGGACCACTTCGGCGGCTCCCCGAGCTGGTGGACGCGGGCCTGGTGCGACCGTCTCGACAAGGCGGTCCTCCTGGCGGACACAGCGGTCGCCCACCGGCTGAGGACGCCGGAGCGTCCCGCCGGCGGCGACTGCGGCGATCTGCGGGCCGAGGTCTGGAAGCACTCCACCACCGACCGGTGGGGCACCCTGCCCGAACGGCTCCACGGGGCCGACGCCGATCCGGACCGGCCGGTGGTGCCCCGCCTGCCGTACGACACCTGGCCCCCGGGCCGCCCCGCCTCGACCGAGCCGACCCCAGAGCCGGACTGGTTCCCGGACGAGCAGCACCCGCCGACCTACGACCTGCGAGTCTGGTCCGAGACCGACGGCCGCTGGACGACGCTCGGCTGGTTCGACGGCGGCCGCAACTCGACGGGCCTCGCCGCCACCCTGCTGCGCGTAGGCACCGGCGGCCCGTACACCTTCGCCGAGACCTGGGGCCCGCACCACCCGGACACCTGGCGGCACGACTGGACGCAGGAAGGCCGGGCCCTGGCGGGCTGCCACCCCGAGGAGCCGTACGCAGAGCGGTCCGCCCGCCACGTCGAGCGGCGCCGCCAGAAGGAGCAGGTCCTGGCGGCCGCGCTCGCCGCCCGCAGCCGCGGCACGCTCACCGCCGAGCAGGCCGCCGCCCGGCTGGCGAAAGGCGGGCAGAAGTACCGCGACTTCCTGCACATCGGGATGGTCTGCATCATGGACGCCCTCAACGAGATGCGCCTGGCCGCCGCCGAGGGCAGCGAGGAGCGGATGCAGGCGCGTACGGCACTGGACGCCCTGGAGGAACTTCACCGGGTCGACGACTGGGTCATCGAGCTGACCACCGCGCACATGACGTCCGCCCAGCGGCGCGACACGGACTCCCCGGACACGTCACAGCGGTGGCGGATGCGGGCGTTGCAGGAGTACCTGACCCCCGGCCCGTCGGTTGACGGGGTGCCCGGCCTGTCCGCCTGACGGCCGGTCCGCCGGGGCTGCGCCGCACGGTTGGCCCCGGCGGACCAGCCGCCCCTGCCCTACGACTCCCTGACGACCAGACAGGACGATCCACGTGCCCCACCCCGAAGAAGACTTGGCCCTCGTGAAGTTCACGGGCGGCCCGACGATCACCGTGTACGGCCCCGAGCTCCACCGTCCCGCACTCCCGGCGAGCGGCGGTCCGGGCTACGCGGAGTTCAGCGGCTACATCTGGGCCGGGCTGCCCGAACTGCCCGACATCCCCTGGCCCACCGCCTCCGCCCGGATCGAGCAGCCGGGCACCGCACCATACGAAGTGACGGGCGCCGACGTCGACGTCAGCTGCTCCGGGCGCCGTATGGACTACCTCAAACTGATCTGGCGGACGCCGGCGGGCGAACTCGATCTCCCGGTCGATGATGTAGTCGCGGGATAGGCCCCGCCTCTTCCAGGTGGCGGGGCAGCCGTCCGGCTGGCTGTGCCCGTTCGACCACCGAAGCACGGCGCCGCGACCGGCAGCCGATCCGAGAGGCCGCGAGACAGGGGCTGTACGTGAGAAGCTGCGACCATGCCCCTTCTCGACGGCGAGCAGTTCCTCCGAGCCCACCTGGACGCCAACCCGGACGCCCACCATGCTGCGCTCCACGACCCCGAGTACGCGGCCAGCGTGCACCACCTCCAGACGACCCTCGACCGCCTCGGCCACGCCTTGGCCGCCGAGGGCATCACGGACGAGGACCAGGCCCGCCGGATCGGGGCCCGGCTCGCCACCGACCTCCTCGGCACCGACGAGTCGAACGCACGGATGGAGTCCCGCGCCCGGCTCGTCAGGGACCTCTACGACAAGGGCGTGGTCCATATGCCGGTGCCCGTCGACCTGCTGGGCCGCCCGTCGTGAGCGGACTCCTCCCACCGCACCGGCAGTAGGGCTTCCCGGCCGTGCCGCGCGCCGACATCGAATGGCAGATGGCCCGCGCCAACGTGCGCAGCGTCGTCGGGGACGACCTGGACGCGGTCGCGCACCGGGCCGGCCTGACCACCGCGGAGGCCCTTGACCTCCTCGCGGCGGCCCCCCGGCGGCTCCTGGCGAAGACCCCTTCGGAAGCATTCACCCAGACCGAACGGACTCTGCCGTGATCGTCACCGGCGTCGCCGCCGTCCTCGACCAGCCCATGCGCAACCGTCCTGTCACCTTCACCCGGCCCCGCCCGTACCTCACCGCCCCGGGCGCGCCCGTCATCCGCGATGGCAAGCAGGTCGGCGAGGTACTCCGAGCCTGGGTCGACGGGCACCTGGTCCACTGGGAAGGGCTGCTGATGCGGCCCGTCCTCGGTTGGACGGATACCCCGGGCGACGACGCCCTGATCCCGGAGTGCGAGCCCCCGCTGCCCGACCTCGTCGCCGGAGGCCGGCTCGTCGGGCTCACCGACCTCGTCCGCGCGCAGATGACGTACCAGTCCACCGGCACCATCGTGTCGAACTGGTCGATCGCCGGGGTGACGCTCCTGCCGTACGGCACTCGCCCGTGGCTAGACCTGTACCTCGCCCCCGCCCCGTAGACCCCGGGCGCCGTGGCGCGATCCGGTCGCAGGCTGTGAACTGTCCGGGAGGATCCCCGGATGGACATTGAACTGGCCGTCGCGCTCGTCGGTACAGGCGGCGCACTCCTCGGCGCGATCATCGGCGGAGCCGCCGCCCTGGCCGCCGCGAAGCAGGGTTACAAGGGTGCACTGGAGGCCGCAGCCCGCAGCGCCCAGCACGAGGCTCACAAAGCGTTCCTCGACGCCGCAGAGAGCTACTATGCACCGGCCGAGAAGGCGGTGCGCCCCGCCCGCCAACTGATTCAGGCGCACATCGACTCGCTGGGCTACGACCCCTCAGACCTGTCGAATGAAGACCGGGCACGGCTCCGGTTGCTGGTCGCCGCAGTCGGCCGTCCGGACCCGATCAGGGCCGCAGTCCGGACCGTCCGGCAAGCTGGCCCGCCCCCCGTCCACCAAGCCGCCCGGGGGGGTCCTCGAAAAGGCCGCCAACGTCACGAACGTCCTCAACGAGCTCGAAGCCGACGACCCCGAAGACCACCAGTCAGCCCTACTGCACCCATCGGCGCCCTACGATGCGGTCCGCGATCTGAGAGCTGCCATGGACGCATTCGCCGACGCAGCAGGCAAACACGGCGGGCACAAGAGAGCCCTCACCGCGTAGTGCCTCGCGCCCCCGGGAATCAGCCGACGCTCCGTACGGGCCACCGTGCCGCGTCCCGTCCGCAGCGCCTCGAAGACGGCTGGCAGGCGTCTGGCAGGCTGACCTCATGGCAGAGATCGAAATTCCGGACACCCTCATTGACCTGGAGCGCGCCGCCTGGGCCGAACTGCAGGAGGGGCGGCTCACCGTAGAGACGGCCGCAGCCGTGCAGCAGGCCATCAGCGAGCACGCCGCTGCCACTCCCGGCCTGTCCCGGTACGAGCTGGAGAAGGAGCTCAAGCGCCGGGTGAGACACCCGGAGGACTCATGACCTGTAGCAGATCGGACCAGCGGTTACGGGGCTTCCTCCTGGCCCTCGTCGAGGGCCAGGAGGTCCATAGCGAGGGCCAGGTAGTCGCCGTCCGTACGCGGGTGTGAGGTCGTTGTGTCCCAGAGCTGGAGGACGGCGGCCATGCGGTCGGCCACGGGCGGGGTGTCGCGCGGACCGGTGCTCCCGGTCGGATGCTCGTGCTCGTCGTCGGGGATCATGCTGGCACCGTAGCCGCGCATATGTCGCAGTTACGTCGCACACCGGGGGCATGGCTACAGCTTGGCGACCCAGCCGGTTACCGGGGGCCGCTCCCCGGCCTCCCGCACGTAGCCGATGACGTCGTCGAGACGGTCAGACTCCTCGTCCTGCGCGTCCAGGTGGAGCCGGTCGGCCAGCATCCCGAGCGCCGGGATCGTGGCGTAGGTGATCTCCCCAGTGGCGTACAGGCGGCTGATGTGGCCGCCGTCGCGGTGTGGGCGCAGGATCTCGCGTACGGCGGTGTCGTTGATGTCGGTCACGCTGCCACGATAGAGAACCGGGCCATGCTTGCTGGGCAGTTCGGTCACACTGGCAACGTGAAACTGCCCCGCGTGGAGTGCCCGAAGTGCCGACGGCCCACGGCCGTCGCCCCCATGGCCGGATCTCTCACGAAGGGCCGCCTGTGGCGGCACGACGACGCGAACGCCCGCCACGAACCCGGCGGGTCCCTCGTGTCCTGCTCGGATTCCCTCAGCACCGTCGACCTGCCGGAGATCGGCCGCCAGATGGTGTTCGACCTTGGCGTCCCGGACCCGGACACGGCACCCGAGCCGGAACCCCTGGAGACCGACGTCCTGTTCTGACCCCACCCCGCGAAGTGATCAGAGACCGGGCCTGAGCTGGGAGAACCACTCCGGGAAGTGATCACTGGGTTGGTCTATCATCCGCCGCTGCACTCAGCCGGATGATCTGCCATCGGGGTTCCCATGATCAATCTCGTAGAACTCGCCGTCCTCGCGTGCGCCGGATACCGGGGGACGCAGCTCCTCGTCCATGACTCGATCCTCGACCTGGTGCGCGACCGGGTCGAGGGCTGGTTCGGGAAGCGGCCCGAGTCCAAGGCCCGCGAGATGGTCGTGACGCTGATCTCCTGCGTCTACTGCACCGGCTGGTGGGTATCCGGCGCAGTCCTCGCCACGTACCTACTCGCAACCGACCGGTGGCACGACGCCCCACTCCTGGTCCACGGCCTGGAGTGGCTGGCCGTCGCCGGCGCCGCAGTCGCGATCAACCGCTGGGACGACTCCCTCAAGGACCACTGATGGCGCAACCCGGCCGCACGCTGACGGCCGCCGCGTCCCGGTACACCAGCCGGAAGATCCGAGGCGGAAAAGAGCACAAGACCCAGGGCTGGCAACTCAGGGCGTACGACATGTACCACCAGGTCCCCGAGGTCCGGTTCGCTGCCACCTGGATCGGTAGCGCGATGGCGGGTGCCCGCCTGTATGCGGGCACCCGCGACGACGACGGGTCGATCGACCAGGCACCGAAAGGGCACCGCGCCGCCGAGATCGTCGAACAGATCGCTGGCGGCAGCGACGGCCAGGGCAACATGCTCTCCGCCTTCGGGAAGCACCTGACGATCCCCGGCGAAGGGTGGATCGTCGTCCGCCCTAACAGTGAGGTGCTGTCGCCGTACGCCCCCGAGGACGGGCACGACTGGCGTGTCCTGTCCGTGAGGGAGGTCAAGCAGCAGGCCGGAAAGCTCGTCGCGGAGATCGATGGCGAGGACATCCCCATCGAGGAGGGCGACCCCGACGCCCTCGACACCGAGGGAGCCGTAGCGCTCCGCGTGTGGGAACCGGACCCCGAGCGCGCCATCGAGGCGGACAGCCCCGTGCGGTCGTCCCTGGACCTGCTGGAGGAACTGCTGCTCCTCAACTCCGCCGTGAAGGCCATCGCCCGGTCCCGGCTCACCGGGCGGGGGCTGCTCCTTATCCCCAAGGGCACGCGTTTCCCGACGAGCGGCGCGGCCGACGGCGCCGAGGACGATCTACTTGAGGTCTTCATGACGATCGCGGAGACCGCGATCCGTGACCCCGAGTCCGCCGCGGCGACCGTCCCGATCATCCTGGAGGTCCCCGCCGAGGCCATCGCCGACTTCAAGCACCTGTCGTTCGAGTCGACCTTCGACGAACTGGCGCTGAAACTCCGCGAGGAGGCTGTGCGCCGGTTCGCGGTCGGTCTGGATGTCCCCGCCGAGATCCTCCTCGGCCTGGGTGACGTCAACCACTGGGGCCAGTGGGCGCTCACCAGCGAGGCGATCCGTCTCGGGATCGAGCCGAAGCTCCGGACGCTGTGCCACGCCCTCACCCAGCAGTGGTTACGCCCACTCCTCGAAGCGGAGGGCATCGAGGACTGGCACCGTTGGCTCGTCTGGTTCGACACCTCCCCGCTCCGTGTCCGTACGAACAGGTCGGAGACCGCCTTGCAGGCACACGACAGGGGCGTGATCAGCGACGACGCTCTCCGCCGCGAGACAGGGTTCGACGACTCCGACGCCCCCTCGGAGCAGGAGATCGCCGACCGCAACAGCAGGAAGCAGCCCGCAGGCGAAGGCGCCGACCAGGCCGACGAGACGCCGCCGCCGAAGGTGGACCTGCCGGTCGACGAGAGCGAAGCACCGCCGGAAACGCTGCCCGCCTCGGCAGCCGGCCCCGCGGCACGCACCGGACTGCTGGATGCCGCCGACGTCCTGATCTGGAGCGCGCTCACCGCGGCCGGTAAGACCCTGAGGAACACCCCCGCCTGCCCGCGCTCCGAACGGGCCCGGTACCGGGACGTCGACCCAGCGACGATGCACACGCTGCTCCCGGTCGACTTCGACTCGACGACCAGGTGGCGGCTCCTCGACGGGGCGTGGGCCCGGGTCCCCGAGATCGCCCGCCGCCACCAGGTCGACCCGGAGTGCCTGACCGCGTCCCTCGACGACTACGTACGCGGCCTGATCGCCGCCGGGATCGGCCACGACTACGACCTGGTGTCCTCCGTCCTCGCCCCGTGCCTCGGGCTCGCCGCGTGAACCGGCCCCGCGGCCCTCAAGCCGCCCCCGTACACCGCTCGCCGTGGACGGCGTTCGTGCTCCACACCGACACCCCGGAAACCGGCTGGTGCACGGTCTGCAAGGCATGGACGCTCCTCACCGCCTGTCTGCTGCTCCTGACCCCTGACGGGGTGTCGGCGCTCGGTGCCCGCACCTGGTGCGAGGTGTGCGACGACCCCGACGTCCCGCTCCCTCCGAGGAGGATCGACCGTGCCTGACGACGGAGTGGTTCCGCTGGGGCACATTCGCGCCTCGCACCGGGTCCTGGGCTGGTGCTCGCTCTGCCCTGCGCACGATGCGCTGGACGAGCTGCTCGCCTGGCGCGACGACGCGTACACGGACCCGGCCGACGAGGCGAACCCGCCCATGGCCATCACCACCACGTACGGGGACTGCCGGGCGTGCGGTGCGGAGGAAACCGTCGTCACGTCCGTGGTGACCGTCCGGACCCGTACCGGGCGTCGCCAGGCCACCCAGTGGACGTACTGCCTGTACTGCGACGACGTTCCCAAGGAGGCTGCTGATGGGCAAGCGTGACGACCAGCTCGACCAGGAGGAAGCCGACTTCGGCCAGCTCGTCGCCCAGGTCCTCGTGGAGACGGCCGATCAGTTCGCCGCGTCCGTCGCCGACGCGACCGAGCTGGTCGCCGCGAGGTTCAGCGTCGGTCGGCTCGCCCGTATGTGGGGCAACCGCACCCGGAGCCTCGTGCGGCGGCTCTTGGGGACCGCCGAGACCGCCGCGGTGGCCGCAGCCGAGGACACCGGCACCACCCTCCCGGACGGGTGGGACGACCTGCCCGGCCGGTACGACGACGGGACCCTCCCCGACGGCATCGGCCAGTACGTCACCACGACGGAGCATCTGCTCCGGGCGGTCGGTGACCGGCTCGCCGACGCAGCCCGGAGGGAACTCGCCACCGGTGTCGAGGCCGGAGAGGGCATCGACCAGCTGCGGGACCGGCTGCGGGCGGCGTTCGCCCGGGACGGGGCGCAGCTCGGCCCCGGACGGGAGCAGCGGGTCGCACAGACCGAGGCGTCCCGGGCGTGGAACACCGCGACCTTTGCCGCCGCGCGGGCGGTGACAGGCCCGGACCGGCCCCTCGTGAAGCAGTGGGTCACCCGGCACGACGCGAAGGTCCGCGCCAGTCACAAGGCTGTCGACGGGCAACTCCAGTTCCTCAACGAGCCGTTCAGCGTCGCCGGGGTCTTGATGCAGACCCCCGGCGACCCGACAGCGCCAGCCGCGCAGGTCTGCAAGTGCCGGTGCCGCCTCGCAGTCGCCCCCGCAGAGCAGGGCGCCGCCTTCGAAGCGAAGACAGCAGTGCGCATTGACGTCTTGGAATCTGAGGAGAAGCGCGTGAACGATGCCCATGCCCCGTCCCTGACGGCCGCCGGAGGGCATACCGGCGCGATGATCGCGCTCGTCCCGTCCGTCGAAGACGCCGAGCGCCTGGCGCTCAGCGCCCCAGGTGCCGAGCCGGCCGACGAGCTGCACCTGACCCTCTTCTACCTCGGCGAGGGTGCCGACTGGCCGGAGGAGTACCGGACCGACCTGGTCGACAGCCTGCGCTCCCGGCTGAAGGATGGCTTTGACCGGCCGATCGCCGGGCGGGCCTTCGGCGCCAATCAGTGGAACGCGGACCGCGACGAACCGTGCTGGGTGTGGGCTGTGGGCGATGACCCGGACGTCGAGGGCCCGCCGCTGGAGTCCGCCCGCCTGGCCGCCATCTACGCGCTGGAGAACACGAGCCGTCAGCTGGCCCTCCCGGCCCAGCACAGCCCGTGGCAGGCGCACGTGAGCGCCGCGTACTCCAGCAGCCCGTCCCTGCTGACCGCGATGAACGAGCGGCTCGGCCCGATCACCTTCGACCGGGTCCGGGTCGCGTTCGCCGGCCAGTACACGGACATCCCGCTCGGCCCCGCCCCGCAGGAGGAACCGATGCCCACCGACGCCGAGGCGTTGAGCCCGCTGGAACCGCGCGCCTGGCACACCCCGGGCGACACGGCCCTGGTGTACGAGAACCTGGAGACCGGCGACGGCCGCGTGTTCCGGCCCGGGGCCCTGTACTGGGGTGCGGGCCCGTGGCCGCTCCAGTACGCCGACGAGATGCTCGGCGCCCACCAGGGAGCCGAACTGGCTGGCGCGATCCTCACCCTCGACCGCGACGGCGACCGTATCCCCGGCACCGGCGTCCTCTACCCGAGCCGCCCCGCCGGGGCCGACGCCCTGACCCTGCTGGAGGAGAAAGCCCCGCTCGGCGTCAGCGTCGACCTGGATGACGTGTCCGTGGAGTTCGTGAATCGGATTGTCACCGACGACGGCGCGGAGGAAGAGGGGGTGGTGATCCTCGCGGCTGCACTGCCGCACGCTTCCGTGCTGCGCCTCGGTGACGGCTCGTACTCCCTCACCGCGTCCTCGACGTCCGAGTGGATTTCTGCAGGGGCGTCGCTCTCCCAGACGGGGGCGCACGGGCGCATCCTCACCGGACCCGGCGGCCGGGTCGAGGCAGGCGCGGTGACCCGAGCCCTGACCCACCTCGGGCTGACGTCGACCGGTGCTCTGGTGACGGCGGCGGCCGGCGACCCCGACGACGAGGAGAACGGCACCGTCGTGCACCGCGAGTCGTCCGGCGACCTGCTGATGCGGGTGACCCGGGCGCGGGTGCGGGGCGCGACGCTCGTAGCGATGCCCGCGTACGACACCGCCCGCATCGTCCTCGTCGACGACCCGAACCCGGACCTGGCGGCCAGCAGCGACGACCAGGGCGACGAGGACCTGGCGGCCGGGGGCGGACCGTCCGCCGCTCACCTCCAGGTCGTGGCGTTCGTGAAGTCGTCCGCCGCACCGGTCGGTGCCCGCACCGTGTCCCGGGCGCTCGGCATGAAGATGGCGACCGCCCGAGGTCACCTGGCCCGTGCGGCGAAAGCCGGGCGGATCGTGCGGCTCGCCCCCGGCCTGTACGTCGGCCCCCAGCCCAAGAGCGATGAGGAACTGGAGGCGTCCGCGTCCGGCCAGCTCGACCTCCCGGTCGATGACGACCGCGACCGGCCATGGGACGGCGACGAGGCCAAGGCCCGCCTCCTGGAGCAGGCGACGCAGGACGGCACCGTGGACCCGGACCGGCTCGGTGCCGGGTTCCTGTGGCGCGACGACGACGCCGACCCCGCCACGGCCGGGGCGTACAAGCTGCCGTTCGCCGACGTCATCGGCGGGGAGCTGCGGACCGTCGCCGCCGGGGTGTACGCCGTCGCCGCGGCGCTCCAGGGAGCCCGGGGCGGTGTCGACATCCCCGAGGCGGATCTGGACGCGGTGAAGGAGCGGGTGGAGGCCCTGTACGGGCGGCTCGCGGACACCTTCGACGACCCGTCGATCATCCCGCCGTGGATGGACGACGACGGCGACCGCGACGGCGAAGACGACGATGGAGAGGAGACGGCGGCCATGAAGTCGCTCGTCGCGTCGGCGTGGGCCGCGATGCAGGATCTTCCGCCGATGCCCGCCGATTGGTTCCGCGAGCCGACCCCCGAGGAGTTGCCGACCGACTCCGGCGGCGTCCACTACGCGAACGGCCGCGTCTACGGGTGGGTGGCTCAACGCGGCGTGCCCCACGCTGCCTACCCCGGACGCAATCTGACGATCGAGAAGCTCGCCCGGGAAGGACTGGACTTCAGCCACTTCCTGCGGGCGCGGTTCCAGCTCGACGACGGCAGCTCCGTCAAGGTCGGCGCGATGACGATGAACGTCGGCCACGACGGAGACGGCGCGCAGTGCGACACCGCGGTGTGCCAGTTCGACAACTCCGGCACGGTCGGTGCGATCGTGACCGTCGGCATGAGCCGGGGCGGCCTCTGGTTCTCCGGCGCCGGGGCTCCCTGGCTGTCCGCCTGGGACCAGACGGTGTTCCGGGCGTGCCAGCCGAGCTATCACCTGCGAGGCAAGCGCGGTGGCGGCTGGGAACTCCGCGCCGTCCTCGACGTGCCCGTACCCGGGCACTCCTCGCCGCTCGTTGCGGCCGTGATCCAGCGGTCGAACCTCGCCCTGGCGGCGTCCGCCGCCGTCGTCGAGGACATGGAGGCCAGGCTCCGGACACTGTCCGGACAGGTCTCGGACACGGCCCCGGACACGTCCGGACAGGACGTGGACGCCGCCCCGTTCACCGCCGCTGAACTGCCCGGACATCGTCCGGACAGTGGTCCGGGCACGGCCCGGACAGTGCCCGGACAGCGTCCGCCGGTAAGCACCGAGGCCGACTCGCTCGCCTTGGCGCTCGTGTCCAGCGACACGTTCATCGACGGCCTCCTGGCGGCCATGGACCGCCGCCAGGAGCAGCGCGAAACCCTCGCCCGCGAGGAGACGGCGCGCCTCGCCGCGTCCGTCATCGCGCCCGCCCGAGCTGGCCTCACCACCGGCAAGACCACCCCCGTCATGGAAGGAGCAGTCTGATGGGCTGCGCTTGCGCGAAGAACCGCCAGAAGTTCGAGGTCGTCACCGAAGGGGGCGCTGGGAAGGTCGTATTCGGCCCGTCATCGGAAGCGACGTGCAAGGCCGTGTCCGGCCGGTACCCGGGCAGCATCGTCCGGGAAAAGGGTGCCGTCTCCAACACGAAGGCGGCCACGAAGTAGGCCCGGTGGGGCCCGCTTGGCGGGTCCACCCTCGGCCGGATCCGACGGGCAGCCACCACCCCCCATTCAACCCCCGAGTTGACATCCGATCAACCCTTGGGTTGAATGGGGGGTGGGTAGTCAACGACCGAGGGAAAGAAGGTCAGGTATGGGCGTGTTTCCTGCTTCCGAAACGGTGCCGGCGGTGTTGCGGCATGCCGAGGAACGGCGGGCGCAGCAGCGGCAGGCGGAGGCCGATCGGCGCGCTGTCGCGCTGGAGCGGTACGTCGGCGCGGTCGGCGGTCAGGCCGAGGCTGCGGAAGGGCTCGGGGTCAGCGTCCAGGCCGTTTCCAAGTCACTGGTCGCGGCGCGGCGTCGGGAGACGGGCGAGCCGCCGCTGGCCGGGCTTCTGGAGCTGGACCTGCTCAAGTGCGGGGCGCAAGTGCCGTCGATGCAGGAGTGGCGGGAGCTGGACCCCGGGCACCGGCGCGACGCGGCGGTGCGGGGTGCGCTGGTCTGGGGCGCTCTGGCCAGCACGCTGGGGCGGTTGCAGCGCGAAACCTTTGCAGCCGCCGAGTTCATCGCCGGGGTACACACCGGCCACCTCGACCCCGAGTTTCCCGAAGACGCGGCGGAACAGCCCTCCCTCGTGAGCGACGAGGACACGTTGGCCGCCGCGGAGGGGGGCGACCGGTCCCACGCGCTGACGTACGTGCTCAGCGATCTGGCGAGCACCCTGGAAAGCCGCGTACACGCCGCATGGCGGGCCCGGGACTGGTGGCAGGGGCAGGCCGATCAGCTCAACGAACTGACCGAGGACTGACACGACCGGCCGAATGTGAAATGAGTGAGATGGCCGATTCTTTGTGGCGAGAGGCCACAAGAACGATGAACCGCGCCGGTGTCGGCGCTCTGTATGAGCACCGCACCGATCACACGCAAGTCGTTGTGGTCGAGATCCACGAACCGACGGGCTACGTGCGGTGGCGACGGGCGAGCGGCCCCGGCTGGGGCGACCGCCACCGAAACCTGAAATGCGAGGACTTCCTGCGGGTATACAGGCTGAAAGAAACCGGCCGATGAGTGGCGAGAGGAACGGCACGGACGCCCGCGAAGTCCAGATGGCCCCGCACGTTCGAACCGCGAAGCGAGGCGAAGCGCCCGCTAAGATGCCACCCACGTAGTGCGACTGCTGGTTATGGGCCGGGTCTCCATCCATCTGGAGATCCGTCCATGGACTTCGAGCTTCCCGAAGACATCACTGCCCTCGACGACGACCAGCTCGCTGACGCTCTCGCCGGGGCCATCGCCGCGTTCGATGCGGGGTCTCGCGCCGAGACCATCACCACGAAAGATCTTGAGGGCCTGCGCTCCCTGAGCGACGGGGTCAAGGCGATCCGGGACGAGCAGACCGCCCGCCAGCAGGCCGCTGAGCAGGCCGCCGCCGAGATCGACGCCCTCGCCGCTTCCGTACGCGGTGACAGCATGGACGACACCACGGACACGGTGGCCCAGGTCGAGGAGACCGCGTCTGCCGAGCCCGAGCCGACCCCCGAGCCGGAGACCCCCGCGGTCACCGCGTCCGGCCGTCGCCCCGCGCTGAACCTGGCGTCCGTGCGCCGCCGGATGCCCCGCGTGCTGCCCCCGGACCCGAACCCGCGCCCCGAGATCACCGCTTCGGTCGACGTCCCCGGCTACTCGCCCGGACAGGCCCTCGACATGGAGGGCGTCACCGAGGGCATCATCCGCCGCGCGAACGCGCTCAAGACCGCCGGTGGCGGCGTCGGACTCACCGCCAGCTACCGGCTCCCCTTCCAGCCGGAGCTGATCGTCAACGACTCCAGCTCGGGCACCGAGGGCACCCGGGCGGTCGTCCTCGCCGGCGACCAGGCGCGGCTCAACGGCGGCGACCTGGTCGCGTCCGGCGGATGGTGCGCCCCGTCCGAGACCGTCTACGAGCTGACCGGGATGTCCTGCCCCGAGATGCTGTGGGACCTCCCGGAGATCCAGCTCGCCCGCGGTGGCCTGCGGTACTTCCCGATGCCGTCCCTCGACGTCGCGTCGATGACGTTCGTGCACACCGAGGCCGACGACATCAGCGGCGCCACCAAGGCTTGCTTCAAGATTCCGTGCCCGGACCCGGTGGAGGTGCGGTGTGAGGCGATCGGGGCGTGCCTGGAGGCCGGCATTCTGACGCAGCGCCACTTCCCGGAACTGGTGGCGTACTACCAGTCCCTTGCGATGGTCGCGCACGAGATCCGCATGAAGCAGGAGTTGTTCACGCAGGCCGTCGCCGCGTCGACCCCGGTCACGATCGCGGCCACGTTCGGCGCGTTCAGCGCCATGTTCGGGGCCGTCGCGCTCCAGGCCGCCGATATGACCGAGAAGCTGTCGCTCTGCGCGAACATCCAGGTGGAGGTCGTCTTCCCCTGGTGGTCGAAGAATCTCTTCTTGGCCGACATCGCCCGGCAGAACGGCGTCTCGGTCAGCGACATCGACGTGCAGAGCGTCGTCGCCGCGTTCGCCCAGCTCGGCATCAGCATCCAGTGGGCCCGCGGCCTGAACCCGGCCGTCCCGGACTCGATCGGCGGGCCCGACCCGGCGACCGCGTGGCCAGCCAGCATCCCCTTCCTGATCTACCCGGCCGGAACGTTCGAGGCCGGGCGCGGCGGCGAAATCTCGCTGGGCGTCATCCACGACAGCAGCAAGTTCCAGACGAACGACTACACCGCCTTGTTCACCGAGGAGTGCAGCGCGCTGATCGCCCGGAACGCGGAGGCGCGAGTCGTGACCGTGCCCGTCTGCGCGGACGGCCGTACCGGCCAGCAGCTCGGTATCGACTGCCCCATCGCCTGACCTGCCCCCTTCACACCCCGCATCGTGCCGGGGCCCGGCGACCTGACCCGGGCCCCGGTGCCCCATTTTGAACGGAGGTGAGCTGTGGCGGGCATGAGGAGATACGTCGAGGCCATCACGGGCGAGCCCCTTCCGCACGGCATCCTCGGTGCCTGCACCGATATCCGCGACGTCGAAGACACTCACGAACTCCTCGGGGTCGAGTGGCTGTCGCTGGGCTGCTGCCCCGTCAACGTCTGGCGGGACCCGTGCTTGGACGGCGAGTCGCCGGGCGACGAGTCACCGGGCGCACGCCCGCAGAAGGAGTTCTGTCGGCCAGCGACGGAGCACGCCGACCCGATCACCGTGTACGCCGGTGCCGAGTGCTCCACCATCGGGTGGACGTACGCGGAGGCCCGCGCCCACGCGGAGGCGTCGCTCGCCCTGGGGGAGCAGGAGGCCGTGGAGGCGGGTTTCTGGACGAGCACGCTGGCGATGACCGCCGTCGACCTGACCCCGGCTGCCGGGCCCGTGTCCGTCGCCCAGGGCGTCGCCGCCCTGGAAGGGTGTCTGGCCGAGTCCTACGGCGGGCGCGGTGTCCTCCACGTCCCCGCTGGGGCGGCGGCCCTCCTGGGCTGCTGCAACCTGCTGTCCGAGGACCCGGCTGGCAACCTGCGGACGCTGGCTGGGAACTGCGCCATCATCGGCGCCGGCTACAGCGCGATGAACTCCGGGCCGGGCGGGATCCCCGCCGATCCGGGCACCGCGTGGCTGTACATCACCGGCCCGGTCGTGATCCGCCGGGGCCCGGCTGAGACGGTCCCGGACCGGCCCCGCCCGTCCGTGAACACGAGGAACAACGACAGGCGCGTGTTGGTGGAGCGGACCTACGTCGTCGGCACGACCTGCACCGTATGTGCCGTACAGGTGGTGACTTGCACGTGAGGAAGCCCATGATCGAGGTCCAGCCGAACCCGGAGCAACGGCGCGCGTTCGCCGCGCACGCGGTCCTCCAGAAGCCGAAGTGGCGGACCGTCAGCCCCACGAGCTTTGCCGTCCCCGCGGACCTGTTCACCGCCCTCCCCGAGGAGCTGCTGATCGGCGCGGTCGTCGACGGCCACCGGTACGTCTCGCCCGACGAAGACGCCGCGCTCGGCAACCAGCCGTTCGCGAGACTGTTGGACTGCGGGAAGTGCTACGAGGAGGTCGGGGGAGAGGTCCACCCACACCCGGAGTGCCCCCTCGGTACGACGGCCGGCCTTGAGCTGGTGGGCGTCGCCACCGAGGCAGGGTTCCGGGAAGCCGTCCCTGGCGAGCCGGTGCCCGAGGTCCCCGCCGAGGCGTACGACGCGGACTCGGTGCCGCTCACCGCCGCTGACACCAGCGAGGCAGCGCCCTCCGGGGCACCGGAGGGTGTCTTCCCGTGTGGTAGCTGCGACCGCGACTTCACCACCGAGCGCGGGAGAGATACCCACGAGCGCATGAAGCACCCGGAGGCATGAGCCGTGCCCGTTGAGCCGATTCCCTGTGCTGCCCCAGAGACCGAGCCGCCGGTACCGCCGTGCTGCTCCCCGGGCCTGGCCTCCACTGGCCTGTGCCTCGCGGACGGGACACCGATCGCGGTCCTGGCCGTCACCGCGTGCGCGGACTGCGGCACCGATGCCGCCGCGCCGGAGGTTTCCGGCTGGCTGAACCTGCTGACCGGCACCTTCGCCGCTGGGCCGCCCCCGGTCGGCTCTGAGGCGTGCGTCGGTCAGCCGCAGCAGTTCGAGGTGGGCCAGTGGTGCGACCTCGACGCCGCGGGCGAGGTCATTGCCCCTGTCTTGGTGGAGTACGAGTACGACGACACCGGCCAGCTCATCGGCGTGCGGACCCTCACCCCGGCCGGTGACCCGTACGCCGTGGTCGGCACGCTGGGCATCTGCCCCGGTGCGGTCAACGACGTTGAGTACGTGGTCCTCTGCGACACGGGGACCGACGGCACCGTGACCGAGTTCCTGCGGCAGCTCACGCCGACCGGTGACGGCACCAGCAGCACATCGGACACCTTGCTCGACGGCACCACCGCTTATACCCCGGTCGGCCGCGTCGGCACCTGCGGGGGCTCCCTCGTCCCCTGCGGCACCGGCACCGGCGGCACGCCCGGGGTCTCCGGCCCGATCGTCTCGGGCAACGAGGAACTGTCCTCCGTCGCCCTGTCGCGGCCGATCAGCCCGGCGACCGAGCACGAGGTGCCCGGCATGGGCGCCCTCATCACCGGAGGCACCTGGCACCTGCCCGCGACGAAGTGCGGCGTCTCCACCAGCGGCCAGGACCACGGCCTCGGCGCTCTCCGTCTCCCGGCCGTGCCGCGCCCGCTCTGCGACGCGGGCACCGTCACGGTCACCATCCGGCTCAACTACGCCCAGGAAGGCCCTGACGCCGGTCAGGCATCCACGGGCGCCCTGTTCCTGATGTACCACCAGCCGGACGGCAGCGCGGTGCAGGCCGGAGGCCACGCGTTCCCCCAGAACACGCCCGCTGGGTCCTCCGGGACGAGGGAAGTCACGGCGACGATCCCCGCTGACCGCCTGGCGGTCGGGCAGGTGTACGCCGTCGTCAGTGCCGAGACCTGGCAGAAGAGTTTCAACGTCGCCGCGAAGTGCAAGGCGTGGACTTTCTCGGAGTGGTCTGCCGAGTTCGCCTACGACGTGACCGGATGCCCGGACCTCCCGCCCCCGCCCCTCGCACAGCTCGTCAAGGTCTGCCCGACAGACCCGATCCCGGTGACAGTGGAGCCGGGGAAGGACACCGAGGTCGCCGTCCTCTGCAACAACGACGAGGACGGCACGGTCACCCAGTTCCTGCGCGCCTACCAGGTCGACTCGGAGAGTGGCCAGGTCGGCGTCGTCGCCGACACGCTCCTGGACGGGACCACCCCGTTCGAGCCCCTTGGGCGGGTGGGCGTGTGCCCCCAGCCCTCCCGGGTCTGCGAGAGCCACCTCCTGTGTGACGTGGCCCCGCTGCCGGTCCAGGTCCCAGCCGGTGGGGGCACGACGGGCACCCTGCCCAACGGCGTCACATACACCCGAGCCGGCGGAACGTGGATGCTCGGTCAGCCCTGGTGGCTCATGAACCAGGCGACCCAGACGTGGACGTTCGACACGCTCGTGAGCGTCCAGTGGGGCGTTCAGATCCGCCGGAACATCGACTGCCTCGTCCTTCCCGAGGGCACTGAGGTGGTGGCCCTGGCCCCAGTCCATACGTACAACGCGGCGTCCCGGACCCTGTGCACCACGGCAGCGAGCAACAACACGTCGGTCTCCACGTTCCGGCATCCGAGCACGACAGAGCTCACCTTCAACGGCCCCGGCGTGGCCCCGTTCCTCGGGCGGATGATCGGGCTGGTCGACGTAGCCCCACCAACGATCCCCTTCCTGCGCACGACGTGCCGTGACAGCGAGGGCGACGTCCTCGACGTCACCGACACCACGCTGGACGGCACCACCGCCTACACCTCGACCGGCACCGTAGGTGTCTGCCACCCCCCGGAGGCTGAGCCGTGCGCCTCCACGGTGGAGACCCTGCGTCTGTGCGACCTCGACCCGACGGTCGAGCCCGGCGACGACGGGCGCCGCTGTGCCGTGCCGTTCCTCCGGCACCTGGTCCACGACTGCGCCGGCACCCTCGCCGAGACCCGCGACACCGCGATGGACGGCACCACGCCCTACACCCCGGTCGAGGTCGTGGACTGCGGAAGCGGCGGCGTGCCAGCACTGCGCGAACTGGTGTGGCCGCAGTCCGGGATCGCCGAAGACCCGGCGGGTACGGTCCAGCACGACTTCATCTACACGGTCACCAACCCGGAGACCGGCGAGGCCGCCCAGGTCCGGCTCCACGCCAGCAGCCCCGCCAGCGGCGCCTGTGGCGCCTACAATCCGGCCTCGCCCGTCTTCAACAACCCGACCACATACACCCTCACTCTGAGTTCAGCTGCTCAGGAGATGACGACGTTCCGCCTGGACCTCTTGGACTTCGACACCTTCGAGGGGGTCACTGGGCTGAACCCGCTCCCGTCCCGCGTCGAGGGCGACGTCACGTGGACCGGATCGACGATCAGAGCCAACGTCAGCAACACCACGGCCTACGTGTACTGGGACGCCCCGCCGCCCACGATCGCCTACCGGTACGGCAACACCGGCGGCGGCAACGCGTGCTCGGCTGTCCGCTTCCAAGGCACGACCCTCCTCCCTGACGGCTGCTGTGGCTGCGGCGACGGCACCGAGCCGTGCCGGGACACCTCCAGCACCCTTCTGTGCGACACCGCCGCGCAGGAGGCGCAGACGGTCTTCGACCCGTCCAGCCGACCAGGGGCGGACGGGTGGCAGGTCGTCAGCTACACGGGAGTTGACCCGGCAGTCCCCGCCGAGTCCGCGCTGCCGTACGACGCCCCGCACCCTGCCGGGAGCCCCGCCTTCATGGGGGCGCGGTCCGATCTCTACGCCGGGGCCGGACCGGGCTGGCCTGGGTACGACATCGCCCCGCACCGGTGGATCCTCCGCAAGGTCTTCGAGGCGCCGGAGGATGGCGTCGCGGTCGTCACGTCGGCAGGGTTCCGGGGCGACGGCGGGGCCCGAGTGCGGGTCAACGGCATCGACGCCGGCATGTATGGGCAGTGGAACCAGCCCGCCACCACCGGCACGGCACAGATGCCCGTCACGGCCGGGCCGAACGTTGTGGAGATCGAGGTCCGCGACGGGGCCGGCTCGAACTGGGTCCAGGGCCGCTTGGACATCGTCATGACCCGGACGGTGGAGTTCTTGCGCCGCCAGGTCACGGACTGCGAGACCGGCGCGGTCCTCTCGACCACGGACACCACCCTGGACGGCGAGCCGTACGAGGTGACCGGCGAGGTCGGCCAGTGCACCCCGGCCGCAGAGTGCTGCGAGCAGCCGCCGCCGGAGCTTCGGGTCGACGTCGAGGCCGACGTCATGTGCATCCGGGACGCGGGCGGAGACGTCACCGGGCAGGTCCTCGTGGAGCGGCTCTACGACGACCAGTCCGGAGATCGGACGGCGCAGCGCCTCACCGACCCGACCACCGGGAACGCGGTGGAACTCCCGGCGGGCGCCGAGCTGGTGCTCTGCCAGGAGCCCGCTTACCCGGATGTCGAGGCCCTCCAACTGTGCGACACCGTCGGCGAGGCCGACCCGGTGCCGTTCCTGCGGCACCTCGTCTACACCGGCGAGGCGACCGCCCCGACCGTCTTGGACACCCTGCTGGACGGCACGACGCCGTACACCGTGGCCGGGGCTGTGGGCGCCTGCGACAGCCCGTGTCGGGCGCACGTCGTGGAGGCGTGCCGGTGGGACGACACCGACGGCGACGGCGTCGGCGACGTCCGGTACGTCGAGCTGGTCTCGGTGGACGGCTGCACCGGCGTGCTCACCCCTGTCGGCACGTACTTGCCGGACATGACCGGGCCGTACGAGCCGGTTGCCCCGGTGGACGACGGGCCGGTGGCGGGTGCTCCAGCGGCGCGGGGCGTCCAGGCGCACCGGGTGCTGCTCCCGGCGGGGGCGAGCTGGGACGCGGCCACGGTGCCGCTGCTCCAGTCCGTCGCCGTCGTCGCGCACGGCACCGGGCAGGTCACCACGGTGGACGGGCCGAGCGCCCTGGCCGCTGGGGAGAGCATCGGATGGTCGGTTGCCCGGGACTCCGACGCCGGCCTCACCGGTCCGCTCACTGTGTCCGCGATCGATGGCCCGGTGGCCGTCGCCTGGACGCGGAGCGTGACGCTGTGAGCGGCACCACCGGCGGTATCGCCCTCCCCGGCCCGCCCGGAGCACCAGGAGAGCCGGGCGCTCCAGGAGGGCCGGGCGAGCAAGGCGCACCTGGAGCGCCTGGTGAACAGGGCCTGCCTGGCGAGCCGGGGGCTCCGGGCGGCCCCGGCGTCCGGGTGGAGCGCGTCCGCGCGGTCACCAACGCCACGGGGCAGGCAATCATTTCCTGGTCGCCGCCGTTCACCGCGCCGCCGGTCGTCACCCTCGCCGTGGAAGGGGGCGTCGGCTTCCGCGCGGTCCGGATCACCGCGAACAGCCCGGCCGGCACGACGGTCCAGGCCGACGGCGCCGCCGTCGTCGAGCTGCTCGGGATCTCCCTGCTGGCCGCTGCTCTTCCGGCGGTGGGCGTCACCGTCCATCTGATCGCCACCGACCCCCAGGAAGGGGGAGCCCCATGAGCTGCTGCGAGGAGCGCTCCTGCGACTGCGTCATCACTGCTGGCCCCGGCGCGACCGTCGACGGGGGCGGCTCCACCACCGACCCCTACGTCATCGGCGCGGTCGGCGGAGGCGGCGACCCGACCGTGATCCAGGCCGTCGACACCCCGACCGTCGACATGACCGTCACCGGCACCGGGACGACAGCGGACCCGGTCCAGGTGAGCGCCGCTGTCATCCTGGACCCGTCGCCGCCCGGCGGCGGTGACCAGCTGCTTCAGGCAGGCCCGGACGGGCTCTACCTGGAGTGCGAGCAGGTACGCGGCTGCATCAGCGCGGGGGACGGGGCCGCCTACGACCCGGACACCGGCGTCGTGTCCGCGCGGCCGTCGACCGACGCCGGGAACACTCTGGGCATCGGTACGGACGGCGGTCTCCTGGTCCCGCCCGGCGGCGCGGCCGAGCCGCTGGCGATCGGGTGTGGACTCCAGGGCGAGGGATCCACGGCCGCGCCCCTGGCCGCCTTCCCGATCGCGGGGGAGCAGCCGTGGGCGGATGACTGGGACTGCGACGCGGCGGCGAACTCGACGCTGAAGTGCGACCCGTCCAGCGGCGCGCTGTGGACGCCGCCGGAACACACCACTGCGGCGCTGACCCTCCAGCAGAACCACCCGATGGGCACACCGGCCATGCCCGCGACCGGCACCGTCGTCATCATCGACGCCACGGCGTGGTCGGAGGGCCGCTACGACCCGGACACCCTCAGCCTCTGCCGGGGCGTCTCCTTCAGCACGGAGTTCACGGGGCACGCCGAAATCTCCTGGACCGCGGGAGCCATCTTCGACGTCGCATACGCGGTATCGATCGACGGAGCCGGTGCCACCTCGCGGCTGATGTACAGCGAGCTGACCCCGCCCGGCCCCGCCGGACGCCGCAGGGTCACCTTCTCCACGGCTCAGGCCACCGTCCTGCCGCCGCACACCGGCTACGCGGTCCGCGTCTACCCGGCAATCCGGGTGACTGCTGGCACCGTGACGATCCACCAATGGATCACCGACACTCACCTGTTCGCCCTCACCCGCTAGGAGCCCTCGGTGCGCTACTACCTCTCCGACGACGGCGGCACCATGGCCGTCGACGGCGACACCACCGTCTTCCCCGTCGCGATCCCCGACGGCCACCGGGAGGTGACTGCCGAGGAGTACCACCAGGCGGCCGGCACGATCGCCGTCGCCCTGCCTGGGGACCAGAGCTGAGCGACCTCCCCGCACTCCTGACGGCTCGCCGCGCACCCGCCCGGCGAGCCGCTGCACTTTCCAGCCCCCCGCGCCGTGGGGGCGGCGGCTAGAATCGGAGCGCGCTGCTGGTTCTGGGCCGGGCCACCCATCTCATGGTGGAGGCCCATGTGACTGCCCCGCTTATCGCCAACGCGGACACCTTCCGCGTGACCCGCGTCAACGGCTGTGGCCGCCCGGTCTGCGGAGAAGACAACGCCTACGTCACTGACTGCTTTGCCTCCCTCGCGATGAACGCCAACATCGAAGAGGGCGAGGACACCAGCTTCAAGGGTGCCAACGGGCGGCAGTGCGGCTACAAAAAGGGCTGCCCGACCCTCAACGGCTACGACATCGAGCTGGTCTTCTACCAGGCATCGCCAGAGCTGATCGAGATCATGACCGGAAGTCCCGTCTTCTACGACCACGCCGGGCGCCCGATCGGTTGGGACGACTGCTCTATCGCCTGCCGCGCCGGGTTCGCCCTGGAATTGTGGGCGGACATCCTCGGAGAGGACGTGTGCCCGGAGGAGGAGACCGCCGAGGGCGCTTGGCAGTATTTCCTCATGCCCTGGGTCACCAACGGCATCATCGGCGACCTCGAACTCGGCTCCGAAGGCGTGAACTTCACCCTCACCGGATCGACCCGGGCCGGTGGCAAGTGGGGTGTCGGACCGTACGACGTGATGGCCCAGGACGCCGCAGGGACACCCGGCCCGATGCTGACGCCACTGGGCCAGAACTGTCACCGGCGCCCGTTCATCACGACGATCGCCCCGCCGGAGCCGTCCACGGAGTACCTGCCGGTCGAGGGCGACCTTTGCCTGGCCTCGTGACCGTGGGCGCTCCGCACATCGTGGTCCCCGTGCGGGAGGGGGGCGTCAACCGGCAGCTGCGCTATGCACTGCGGTCGTGGGCGGCCCACCTCCCGCACGGGCGGGTGTGGGTCGTCGGCTACCTCCCCCAGTGGGTGAAGACGGCCCGGCACCTGCCGCTGCACCAAGGCGGCACGAAGTACGAGAACACCACTGCGGCGGTCCGGAAAGCCTGTGAGAATCCGCTGGTGTCGGACCCCTTCCTGCTGTGCAACGACGACTTCTTCGTCATGCACAAGGTGAAGGAGATGCCGGTACTCCACCGCGGCCCGGTCCGTGAGGTCGAGGCGTACTACGCGGCGCGGGCGTCGGGGAAGTACCTGCGAGGGATGCGGGAGACGGCGGCGCTCCTGGGCGAGCACGGGCACCCGGACCCGCTGTCGTACGAGCTGCACGTCCCACTGGTCGTCGACAAGGCGCAGATGCTTCAGGCGCTCGACCTCGGCAGCCACCTGGACGTCGTGCACAAGCGGACCTTGTACGGGAACCTTGCCCAGCTCGGCGGGGAGCAGATCGCCGACGTGAAGATCTTGCACCGGGCGCCGACCGGATACGGGGCGCACAGCCCGTTCCTCTCGACGATGCCGGACTCCTTCGCGAACGGGCACGTCGGCCAGCACATCCGCAGGTGCTTCCCTGAGCCGTCCCTCTACGAGAGCTCGGGTAGGTACTGATGCCGCTCCAGATCGGGCCGTGCGAGCCCTGGCCGGTGGAACTGTGCTGCGAGGTGCCCGAGGGCATGGAGCAGGCCACGGTCGACCGGTGGACGCGCGTGGCTTCCCAGATCCTCTGGGGCCTGTCCGGCCGCCGGTGGGGGCCGTGCCCGGTCACCGTGCGCCCGTGCCGCCGTTCCTGCGCCGACATGGGCTTCCCCAGCTTCCAGGCCGGGACGAGCACGGGCCCGTGGATCCCGTACATCGGGACGGACGGGCAGTGGCGCAACGCCTCGACATGCGGCTGCAAGTCGGACTGCTCGTGCGGCGAGCTGTGCGAAGTCGACCTGCCGGGCCCCGTGTACGACGTCGTCGAGGTCCTGGTCGACGGCGAGGCCCTGGTGCCGGAGGCGTACCGGGTCGATGCCCCCGGCCGGCTCGTCCGTACGGACGGAGAGTGCTGGCCGGACTGCCAGGCGATGGAGCTGCCTCCGACCGAGGAAGGCACGTTCGCCGTGACGTACCGGTGGGGGCTTCCCCTCGACGACGCCGCGATTGCCGCCGTTTCCGAGCTGACGTGCCACCTCCTCAAGGGCTGCGCCCCCGCGGGCTCCTGCGGCTGCAAGGTCAACCGGAACCTGACCCGGATCTCCCGCCAGGGCATGGAGATGGAGATGCCGGACCCGATGCTCCTCTACCGGGACGGCTTCACCGGCCTCCCCCTCGCGGACATGTGGATCAGCATGGTGAACCCGTACCGGATGACGAGCCCGTCACGGGTCTACAGCCCGGACTACAAGCGGCCCCGGGTGACGACATGGCCCTGACGCCCTTGGTGATCCACGACCTGACCGAAGCGGTACTCGGCTGCGTGTGCGTCGCCCTCGACACCACCGCGGCGACGGTCGACGGTCAGCCCGGGTGTCCGTCGTGCCGGACCTGCGTAGTCCCGGGAGCGGTCGCGTGGGACTCGTGCGACGACCCGTGCAGCGAGACGGCGACGGGCGGGCAGCTCACCGTGTCCGTCGCACGGCTATACGCCTCGTCGGACGTCGCTTTCCCGGCGGAGTCCAGCAGCGTGCAGGGCGTACGCGGCTGCATGCCGCCACCGATGACCGCGGTGGAACTCGCGGTGACCCTGCTCCGATGCGCGCCGACGTTCACCGAGCACGGATGCCCGCCAACGTGCGAGGAGTTGTCGGCCGCGTCTCGGGTGCTGCACATCGACATGGTGACGGTCTACAACGCGCTGCTGTGCTGTCTGCCGGGGACGGAACAGCGGCGGCGTGGACGACGGTTCGTGATGGGGGCTCAGCGGACCATCGGGCCGCAAGGCGGCTGTGTCGGCCTGGAGCAGCGGGTCACCGTTGCTCTACCTGGGTGCGCGCCCTGCCCTGATGGGGAGTCGCCGTGATGAGCCGTGGGTGGCATCGGCGGGGGTGAAGTGCTCCGCTGCCACGCTGTTCGGCGTCCGCGTCAGGTGAGCAAGCGATCTCAGCACATCGAGAATTCCCTCACCGGAACGGATCGTTACCAGAGCGATATATTGGCCTTGATTGATCTTGCTTCTTGAGTCGGCGGGGGAGTTCCCGCCCGGGAACTTGTTCTGCAGTAAGGAAAGTTCCTCTACCCCCTGCTCTGTGCAGGCCAGGGGTGCGCGGCTCTATCTGGCGCTGGAGGGCCCACCCTGTAATGCGCTGACCTGCGCTTATCTGGGATTGGGATCGCTAGACGTTCGGGCGTGATTCCGTCAAGCTGGCCTGGCGTTCGGGTAATCCGACCCGGCGTCAAGTGCGGCCCGCCAAACGTTTCCTGATGCTGTGGTAGGGATCAAGGAACCGCCCGGCGGGCCAGAAGGGATAACGCATGGGCATCCTCCGCTTCTTTATTAAGTATGCACGTCTCGAATTCTTGCCACTCGCTACGTCCGTCGTAGTCGGCGTGGTGTTCCTCGGTCTGATGCTGGCGCTCTGCGGACCGATCGTCTGGCTGCTGCCGGTCGAGTTGGCCGAGGTGCTCGCCGGGGCGATCGCCACCTTCCTCGCGACGACCCTGCTCGGTGTCGTCGCCCTGGTGGTCCAGCGTCGCCGCTGAATGAACCGAGCCCCCCGTCAGCTTCCGCGTGACGGGGGGCTTGGCGCTCCAGCAGAAGCTGGCGCACCTGGGGCTCAGGGTAGTCGGCTGCTTGCCGAGCGTTAGGTCGATACTGTCTCCTGACGCAGCTGGTTCTGGGCCGGGCGCTCACCGTGGCGCAGCCAGGCTGCGCCCCCTCCCCGGAGGAAGTCTCCCGTGAGCGTGGAAGTGAACATCGACAGCCGGTTCATCGAGCGGGCGCTGCGTCGGCCCGGGGGGATCGGGGAGCGACTGCTGCGACGCCGGGCCGCCCCGGTCGTCAGGAGGGCCGAGCAGCTCGCCCCGGGCAGCATGGCCCGGGGCATCACCCTGCGGGTCGAGGGCACCGGCCGGGAGATGCAGGCCATCATCACCTCGACCCACCCGGCGTCCCTGTACGTCATCAACGGCACCCGCCCCCACGTCATCCGGCCGAGGCGAGCGCGGGCGTTGCGGTTTCAGGCTGGCGGGCGCACCGTGTTCGCGGCCCGGGTCAACCACCCAGGGAACGCCGCGAACAACTTCCTCGCCCGCGCGGTGCGCGAGGCGTTGTGAGTCACGTCGGCTGTTCGGGATCCGGCGCGAGCTCCATCAAATCGTTGTAGAAGTAGTAGCAGCTCATGATGAAGTCCTCGGCGGCGCGAGGGGACACCTGCGTGCCCATCGCGGCTTGGCGTTGAAGGTCATCCAGTTGCTCGAAATACATCAACGCCGGTCCGGACAGGCCGAAGGGCCGAAGGCGCTGTAGGACATCTCTCAGAGCCCTGGCTTCCTTGTCGCGGACGTACACGTCGAAACTGGCGACCGCACGGGAAGCACCGGCCTGGATGATGGCTGACCGCAGGAATAGCCAGGCTTCTGTGACTGCGGAAGCAGGCGACCGGCCGGCGAGGGTCATTGCGGACGTGAACGGACCAAAATCTGCCCTGGTGTCTCTGATTGCGGTGGCTGAGAGGGGCTCGGTCAGCTCGTGCCGCTGCCGTGAGTCCGGCCCTTGATCTGGGTCCACTTCATGTGTCTGCTCGGGTTCGGTGGAGGAGTCGGGGGGAAGCGCGGGACGAGTGTCCGCCAGTTCTTCGACCTGTTCTCGGACCGTGCGAGCGTCCTCTGCGAATTCGATCGCGCCTGCGACTGTGTCGAGCCGGATCATGCGCCTCATGGCCTCATGGATGTGGCTCCTTAGCCCCCACACCAGCGTGATCGTCACCAGGGGCCACACCAGGGCCTTGACGTATTCGAGGACCAGCTTCGCGATCTCCACATTGCGACAGTGCCAGCGACCCGGACCCCTTAGTGAGCGTCCGGTGTTGCTGTGGCGGAGATGAGACGTCCGGGGCGCAGCTGCCCCGGACGCGTGGAGCGTGGACGCGCTGGGTCAGAAGCCTCCGCCGGAGTCGCAGGAGAGGACGAGTCTCCGGAGTCGTAGGACGACGAGCCTCCGCCGCAGTTGCTCGACGATGAGTAGTGCTCGCTGCTGATGTACGTGCTCAGAGTGTGGTCGACGGGCGGGACCGGGGACTGAACCGGCGTGGCCGGGCCGGTCGACGGGCGGCCTTCTTGGACTTCTTGAAGGGGTTCATGGGCGGTTCATTCCGTCCCCCTGTGTCTGACATGCGTGATTTGAGCTATCGATCGAGGGCGGTCCGCTCGGCTACCCTGCTGCCGCCGCTGGTTTTGGGCCGGGCACCGCGCACCACCCCCGGGAGCCACCATGGCCAACAAGAGCTTCGCCATCAACACGAAGCCGCACGTCGCCGAGATCGGCGATGACCTGGAGCTGGCCTTCGAGCCGGAGGTCATGGGCGATGAGTTCATGGACGCCTACCAGAAGCTCCGCGACACCCAGCAGCAGAGCGGCGTGAACCTGGACGACCTGTCGGGGGTCGACGGGAAGGACCTGCGGAGGGTCACCCGGGCGGTGCGGGTGTTCCTCGGCGGGCTCATGCTGCCGTCGTCCGCCGCCCTGCTGCTGCGCCTGGACGTGATCGTGGCCGACGAGGTGGTGGAGTCCTTCGAGGACCTGGACGCAGCCCTGGCCCGGGCGGAGGAGCTGGAGGGCGCGCGCGTTGTGGACGGGCTGCGACTGCCGGACCGTGTGCTGCTGGAGCTGGTGGATTGGGTCATCGAGCTGTACTCGGGGGGTCAGCGCCCTCCTACACAGTCAGCCGACTCCTCGACAGCGTCGCGGCCGGCTGGGACTCGTGGGACGGCCACCTCGCGCTCCGGGGGGTCGACCCGCGCACCTGGACGCTGAGGCGCCTGCTCAACGCCGCTGAGGCGCAGATGTACCAGGTGGCAGCTGACGACGCGGAGCGGGCCCGTATCCAGGCCAAGTTGTACGCCGCGCCCAAGGGTGCCCCGGCGGCCCGTCAGGTTCCGCGAGGGGGAGGGGCGTCCCGGGCGGAAGCGGAGGCGCTGATGGCCCGTATGGAGGCAGAGGACGCCGCTTTCGGCAGCGGCCGGTAGGCGTGCCGATACCCTGACCTCGTCGCTGGTTCTGGGCCGGGCAACCAACTCTCCCGAGTGGGGTTGCCGTGGCCGACGACGTCGACGGCTCTGCACGCATCCGGATCACCCTGGACGACTCCGGGGCGGTCGCGGAAGCACGTGCGCTCGGCGTCCGCATCAAGGGTGCTCTGGAGCGCGGGATGCGCGGCTTCGGCCGCGACCTCCAGCGCACCCTTCGGTCGCTCAGCGTCGAGGTGCGCGTCGAGCCGGACATGCGGCGCTTCGACGCGCAGCTCCTCGCCGGGCTCCGCGGCCTGGAGAGCATCAACATCCCGGTCGCCCCGGACGCGGCGCTCTTCATGGAGCGGCTGCGCGCGGCTCTGGCGGGCGAGGAGGTTCAGGTCCGGGTCGTCCCGGACCTGAGCGACTTCGACGCCCGGCTGCGCGCGCACAACCTCCCGACTCTCACCGCCCGGGTCGACGCGGACGCCGGGCCGTTCCGCAGCGTCCTGGGTGGCTTGGTATCGGCGGCCTCCGGCGTCGGGTCGGCCCTCGCCGGGGCACTGCGGTTCGCGGCCGTCGGGTCGGCCGCCTTGTCCGCCGCGGCCGGTATCTCCTCGTTCGTCGCCTCGCTGGCCCCCGCGATCGGGATCATCGCCGCGCTGCCGGCGGCGATCGGCGGGATGCTGCTGGTCACCAACTCCCTGAAGCTGGCCCTGCTGGGGGTCGGTGAGGCATTCGGGGCGGCGCTCGGGGACGACCCGAAGAAGTTCGAGGAGGCCCTTGAGGGGCTGTCCCCGGCCGCGCAGGCGGCGGCCCGTGAGCTCCGGGCACTGCGGCCGGAGCTCGTCGAGCTGAAGAACACCGTCCAGGACGCGTTCTTCGCCCCGCTGGAGGGGCAGATCACGGCCGTCGCCGAGGCGCTGGCCGGTCCGCTCAAGCGGGGTATGGCCGGCATCGCAGGCCAGTTCGGTACGGCCGCGTCGGAGGTCACAAAGTTCCTGTCCTCGACGCAGGGCATCGCGTCCGTCGAGCAGATCGTCGCGGGGACGACGGCCGCGGCGAAGGGACTGGCCGGGTCCCTGGCCCCGGTCGTTGCGGGTTTCACCCAGGTCGCCGGTGCCGTATCGGAGGCGTTCGGCGCCAGGCTCGGCGACGCGATCGGCGGTCTCGGCGAGCGGTTCGGGGCGTTCCTCACGACGGCCGCGACCGGAGGGCAGGCCGTCGCCTGGGTAGAGGGGGCTCTCGGCGTCTTCAGGGAGTTGGGTGCGCTCGTCGTCCAGATCGGCGGGATCATCGGGGACGTCTTCGGGGCTCTGGCCGCCGGGGGCGGTGGGCAGCTGACTGGGCTGGCCACGATCTTCGAGTCCGTCCGAGCGGCGATCCAGCCGCTGCTACCGCTGATCACCCAGCTCGCGATCACCGCCAACTCGATCCTGGGCAACGCCCTTTCGGTCCTCGCGGCGGCGCTGGGGCCGATCATCACGGCCCTCGCGAACACGCTGATGCCGCTGCTGCCGCCCCTCACGGCAGCCTTCGACGCTCTCGCCGCCGGGCTCGGCCCGATCGCCGCGCAGCTCGGCGGCGCGATCGGGGGCGCGATCTCCGCCCTCCTGCCGCCGCTGCTCCAGCTCGTCCCGGTGCTCACCGGCGCGATCCTGCCAGCGTTCGGTCAGCTCGTGACGACCGTCGCGCCGCTGATCACACAGCTTGCCGGGAGTCTGGCCCCCGTGCTCACCCAAGTCGGCGGGCTGATTGCCACCGTTTTCGCTGCGGCTCTGAAGATCGTGACACCGCTGCTCCCGCCGATCGTCACCCTCGTCTCGAACCTCCTCACCGCGCTGGCCCCGCTGATCGGCGTCATCACGACCGTTGCGGCGGCGCTCGGTGACGCGCTCGGGCAGGCCGCGGTTTCGCTGGTCCCGCTCCTGGACTCCGTGGGGACAGCGGTCAGTGACATCGTCACCGCTCTGGCCCCACTGATCGCTCAGATGCTGGGCAACCTGCTGCCGGTACTGCCGCCGCTCATCGCAGCGTTCGACGCGCTGGTCCAGGCGCTCGTCCCGCTCCTGCCGCCGTTCGCGGGCCTGGTCCAGGCGCTCGTCCCGCTGCTGTCGCTCGTCGCTCAGCTCAACGGGGTGATCCTGGGCGCCGCAGCGTCCTTCGCGAGCTGGCTGATCATCAACACCGTCGTCCCGGTGATCACCAAGCTTGTCGGGATCATCACCGGGGCGGTCGGCGCGCTCACCGGAGTGATCAACTTCTTCACTGAGCTGCCCGGCAAGATTGTCAGCGCACTGTCCTCCTTCGGGTCGACCGTCGCCACGTTTTTCACCGGCCTCTGGACGTCCATCACCACCGGGGTGTCCACTGGGATCACTGCTGTGGTCGGCTTCTTCACCGCGTTGCCGGGCCGGATCCTTGCCGCCCTGGCAGCGCTTCCCGGACTGCTCCTCGACACGTTCATCAACGCGATGGCCGGTATCGGTATCGCCCTGCTCACCGCCGTCGCCGCGATCATCTTCATCTTCACCGAGCTGCCGAACCGGATCGGGAACGCCTTGCTGTCGCTGGGCGCAGCAGTCGGCTCGGCGTTCGTCTCCGCCTTCACCGCGACGAAGGCCGCGATCACCGGCTTCATCAGCTCGGCCGTGGCGTTCTTCGCCGCGCTCCCCGGCCGTATCGGCGCCGTGCTCGCCGCGATTCCCGGCCGGGTCGTCTCAGTGTTCAACTCGGCCAAGGCGTCGGCCACCGCGACTATCAGCTCGTTCGTCAGCTCGGCCGTGACGTTCTTCTCTGGGCTGCCGGGGAAGGTCGTGGCGGCTCTGTCGAGCCTGGGCAGCCGCATCGGCGGTGCGTTCAAGTCCGCCTACGGTGCAGCGCGGAGCGCGGTCAGTTCGCTGATCTCGGGCATTGTGTCGCTGTTCTCCTCCCTGCCGGGGCGCATCGTGGCGTCGCTCGGAGACATCGGGTCCGAGATCATCGGCAAGATCAAGGGCGGGCTGCCGTCCAGCGTGCGGGGGCTGCTGCCGTTCGCTGACGGCGGGATCGTTAACCGCCCCACGGCCGCGCTCATCGGGGAGGCGGGCCGGGAGGTCGTCATCCCACTCACCCGGCCGCAGCGGGCCCGGCAGCTTGCCGAGCAGTCCGGCCTGCTGGACCTCCTCGGCCCGCTCCGGGCCTCGGCTGCCGACGCGCCCGGGCGTCCTGCCACCGCGGCCCGGTCCGTCACGAACAACTGGAACATCTATGAGGCCGGGGACGCGCGGACGACCGCGCACCGGGTCTTCACCCGCATGGCACTGGAAGGGGCCTTCTGATGCTGGAGTGGTACCTCGACCTCGGGGGGACGGAGATCGCCAACCACGCCCGACTGGCGGCCTACCTGGAGACGGTGGGCAGTCCACTGGACACGGCCTCGCCGTGCGGGTGTGAGACCTTCGATGCGGTCCTCGTCGGCGACGAGCCGTATACGACGCCGGAGGAGGACGGGGCGCCGTGGTACGACCCGGACGTCCCGCAGTCCGCAGACCTCGCGGGCCTGATGGTGCTCAGCGTCGACGGGCTGGACATCCACCCGGTGCGGCGCACGGTGACGTCGGCGGTAACCGGCGGCGCGGCCCTGGGCGCGGCCCGGGTCGAAGCCCGCACCCTTACCGTCACCGCCGTGCTGCTCGGCGCGACCTGCTGCGCCGTGGAGTACGGGCTGCGGTGGCTCGGCCAGGCGCTCGCCGGGGGAACCGGGAGGGGGTGCGGCGGCGGGGGCTGCGGCGGAGACTCCCTGACGCTGTTCAACTGCTGCCCCGCCGAGTTCGAGGAGCCGCAGGCGTTCGCGGACGCGCACCGGCGCACCCTGCGCCGGGTGGCCCTGGTCTCCCCGCCGGAGGTCATCTCCCGAACCGGCAGCGGCGGGTGCTCCGGCAGAGGCGGGTGCAGCATCGGCGCGGACATGCTGACCGTGGAGTTCGTGCTGACGGCTGCCACCCCGTGGATGTGGACGGACCCGGTGCCGGTGCTGGAAGTGCCGGTGCCGACGGACGACGGCACTGAGTGCATCATCTGGTGCGTCCATGACCCTGATGCCCCACCACCGGTACCTCCCGTGTGCTGGGAGCCGGGCGACAGCTGCCCGTCCGGGGCGGTCGTCGCGGACCTGACGGATCGCGAGTGCCCGGTGTCCTGGCCGGCGCTGGAGACCCACCGCGTCGCCCCGTGCGAGAAGACGTGCCGACTCGCGGACTGCGAGGAGGTGGGGGCGCTGTGTTCAGACCCGCTGTGCAGGACGCCAACGCCCCCAGTTCCGCCCCCGCCCGCGACCTGCTTCTGCCACGCCGTGGCTGTGAATCAGGAGTGGTACGGACTCGACCTCACGGGACGGCCGACCGCGTTCGGGGCAGTACCGATCATTGAGGTGTTCGCCGGAGCGCGGGATCTGCGCCGGGTAACGGTCACTCTGTTCGAGCGCACGGCCGACATGGACGGCCTGACATGCGAGGAGGCCGCAGAGGCAGCCCGCTGCACGCCGCACTCGGTGTACGAGGTCGCTTACGTACCGGCGGGCGGCACGGTCACCGTGGACGGGCAGGTCGGAAGGGCGACCGTGGAGTGCGGGGGCCAATGCGAGGGATCGTCCGACGTGTACGGGCGGGACGGCGGGCCGCTGACGGTGCCGATGCTGATGGCCGGCCGGTACTGCGTCGAGATCGCCGCGGATGCCCTGGTGACGGCCGCCGACGACGCCACGGTGTCCATCTCCGTGTCCGGTCGCGAGTACTAGGGGGACAGGATGCCAGTCGGATGCGGCACGCACCAGGCGCTCATCGTGGACCGGGGCGGGGCGGTGGTGTCTACGGCAAACACCCTTGTCGAGGTGGAGTGGACGAGGGTGCTGGACGACACGTCACAGGCCCGCATTGTCGTCCACCCGGACGCGGATTGCTGTGGGTCACTGGCTCAGGTCAGGGCCTGGAGACACAAGCTGTGCCTGTTCCGGGACGGCCACCCGGTGTGGGAGGGGCCGATCCTCGCGCCGAAGTGGAAGGCCGACGGTGTGGAGATTCGGGCCTACGACATCACTGCGTGGCTGGACCGCAGGGTGCCGCACTCCGACGTCCAGTTCGTGGACCGGGAGCTTGCGGAGATCGCGGAGTGGCTTATCCACGACGGATTCGCGCCGGATGACCCGGGCCACAGCGTGGAGATCGTCGAGCCCACCCGTATTCGCGGCCGCAGGGAGTACGAGGTGGATGTCGGGCAGACCGGGGACCACCTGCGTGACCTCGCGGACACCGGCCTGGACTTCACGGCCGTGGGCTCGCGCATCCTGCTGCTTCCGGAGGCATTCGCTGGCCGCGTCGGGTCCCTGACCGATGGAGATTTCCCGGCCGGTCTGTCAGTCGCGGAGGACGGGGCCGCTCTCGCGACCCGGTGGGTGGTCCACGGCAAGGACGGCGTCAAGGGCGTTGCCGGCGGACTCGATCCGTACTACGGGCTGCTGGAGCAAGCAGTTGAGGAGACCTCGGTACTGGACGACGCCTCGGCGACCGGCGCGGCCAAGTCCAGGCTAAGCGCGAATCTGCCCGCCCCGGTGTTCCTGGACTCCCAGCAGACGACGCTGTCGCCCGACGCTGCGGTCGACGTGCCGACACTGGTCCCCGGCTGGTGCGTGGACGTGACGACGACCGCGACCTGCCGGACCATCTCCCAGGCCCTGAAGATCGTGTCCGTCAAGGTCACCGAGGACGGCGACGGGGAAACTGTCGGCGTCCAGCTCACCCCGGCAGGAGGATGACGTGGCCGCACGAGGAACAGCAGCACACCGCAACCCCGGCAACCCGCTGAGCGGGATGCTGAGGGACCTCAATCGCCGGGCCCGCACCAGCACTTCGCAACAGGGTCGTAGGCCAGCGGGACCCCCGGGGGAGCCTGGCGAGCGCGGACCGGCTGGGAAGCCCGGGGCGCCCGGCACGGTGGTCCTGGCCGCCGTGATCGTGACGGGGGACGACGGGCGGGCGGTGTGGGTGTACGGGCGGGAGCTGGTCGCGCCGCCGGTCCTCGGCGCCGTACCAGTCGACTGCGGGCGGGACGGGACAACGGTCACTGTCGCAGTCGAGGAGGCCACTACTAAGCGGGCCGTGGTCCGCATCTGGAGGTCCCGGCCGCTCCTCGGGCTGGGCCTGCTGCCGTCCGTACCGGCCGGGCCCGACATCGCGGTGCACATGACCGCGACCTCGGTGACGGCTCCGGATACTCTCGTATAGCCGCTGGTTTTGGGCCGGGCTCACACGTCTTCTCCGTGAGGTGAGTCATGGCATCCGTCTGCGCGTGCGGCGACTATTTCAACGTGTCCCCGGAAGGCGAGCTGTGCCTGAATCCCGGCACGATGGGCCTTCGCGAGACCCTCTACTTCCGTACACCGGGGACCGCCCAGTTCCGAAAGGGGGACTACCCGTGGCTCGCCCGAATCCGGGTGCGAGTCCAGGCGGCCGGTGGCGGCTCCGGCGGTGCGGACTCCAGCGCCAACGGCAGCATTCCTCGCCCCGGCGCGGGCGGCGGCGGATACAGCGAGAGCCTGTTCAAGGTAGGCGAGATCGGCGCCGTCGAATCCATTGTCGTTGGCGAAGGCGGAGCAGGCGGCGCCGGG
Source organism: Streptomyces sp. TSRI0281 (assembly GCF_001905125.1). GTDB lineage: Bacteria > Actinomycetota > Actinomycetes > Streptomycetales > Streptomycetaceae > Streptomyces. The sequence continues at coordinate 481,835 of NZ_LWLE01000034.1, forward strand.
AACAACCCGGGCGACGACGGCGGGGGGTCCAGCTTCGCCGGGGTCGTCACCACGTTCGGAGGACCCGGCGGCAGCGCGAACACGGCCAGCGGCGACACCAATGTCACCGCCAACGCGATTCTGGGAGCCGCCACCGGTACGGGACAACTCGCGATCGGTGGCGGCGCCGGTGAGGGCGCTCTCCGTATCAGTGCCTCGCAGGGCCTGTCCGGCAGGGGAGGAGACTCGCACCTCGGTTTTGGCGGGTACGGACGCAGTACCACCGGACCGGGCGGTGCACCCCGTGGTTACGGGGGCGGTGCCGGTGGCGCGTTCTCGTACGACGGCCCCGCAGAGTCCGGAGGCAAAGGCGGCAACGGCCTCGTCATCGTTGAGTTGTATGGGTAGACGCGCGGTCCGCCTCTGTTCGGACACGGTCCGGACGGTGTCCGAACAGGTCGCGGCCCTGCGCCCCTCGTGGCCGGACATGGTGCGGACACGACTTCGATCATTGTCCGGACAGTGTCCGGAGACCGACTTTCATCCTGGAGGTACCCATGTCTGCCCCCGCTCCGACCGTGGGCCGCACCGTGCACTACGTGTCGCACGGCACGCCCGTACGCAGCGACGGATCGCAGGAATTCCCGCCGTCGTGCCGCGCGGCCATCGTCACCGAGATCGACCCGGAGGACCCCGGCCGCGTCGGGCTTGCCGTCCTCAATCCAACCGGCCAGTTTTTCCACCCGCTGTCGGCCGGTGGGTGTGTGCGCGCCGACGAGGGGCGGGTCGGTGGCTCCTGGCATTGGCCGGAGGGTGTGTGATGGCCACACCGATGACTCCGACCCAGTGGCTCAGGGCGCTGCGCGCGGAAGGCGTCACCTGCATCGTGGAGATGCCCGGGTGGCGCACCAATAGTCGCAACCACAAAGGGCCTTGGGGTCCGGTACACGCAGCGATGATTCACCACACCGCAGGGGAGGGGCCGGGTCTCTCACGCCTCTGCTTCACCGGCACACCGCAGCTCCCCGGGCCGCTGTGCCACGACTACCTCGACCGCGCTGGGCGCCTGTATCTAGTCGGGTCCGGGCGTGCCAATCACGCGGGGACGGTCGCGCAGAATGCCTTCACAGCGGTGTTGAACGGGCGCGCGGCGCACCCGGCGCCGGACGCGGCCGAGCCGATCGATGGCAACCGGCACTCCTACGGGCTGGAGTGCGAGAACTCCGGTGCTCTCGGCCGGGAGTGGACGCCCGCTCAATACGACGTCGCCGTAAGGGTCCAGGCGGCGCGCTGCCGACACCATGGCTGGTCCGCGAACAGTGTGTGGGCCCACCGGGAGGCGACGCGGCGCAAGCCGGTCGACCCGCGGCTGAACATGGGCGCTCTCCGGGCCGCCGTCGCCGCGCGCCTGGCCCACCCCGCCAATTGGAATCCCAACGACGCGAAGGACGACGACATGCCGAGGCGATCAAACCCCAAGGTCAAGCCGGTGAAGCGCCGGCCGGGCGGGCAGTGGCTGACGGTACCGCTCTCCGGCGGGCTGGTGACCGGCCCCGCCGACTACTCCGGCACCGTGTTCCTGCGGCTGTCCGGTGTGCCGGCTGGGGCCCCGATCCAGACCCGCTACGTCGAGACGACGTCCGGGAAGCGGTCCAAGAACGGTCCAGCCGTCGAGCACGTGGGCACCGAAGGGGACACCTTCATCGCGGTTACCAACGGTGGCGGTCACGTCGACTCCGCCGCGGTGCTCAGTGTCGAATACATCGTGTTCGACGACGCGGACACTCACACCCTGGTGTCCGGCCAGGCCCAGGTCCTCTACTGGAAGTAGGTCGACAGTGACCGACGAGCCGAACCGCGGCCTGGCCCTGGAGCTGGAGCGGCTGCGTGGGACCCTGGGCGAAGGGCTCGCCGAGATCAAGGGAAGTCTTGCCCTCCTGGTGCACCGGACAGACCGCGTCGACCAGGAGTTGGCCGATCAGCGCACGACCCTCACCGCGCTGGAGTCGCGGGTCGACGGTGCGGAGTCGGCGATATCGGCGCAGGGGGACCATCCGGCCCGGCTGGCTGCCGTCGAGCGGCTCGTGTGGATTGGGGTCGGTGCGGCTGCGGTCCTGGGCACGGTTGGTGGCTGGGTCGCCGGGGCCCTGATCTGAGCGTCCGGACTACGGGATGCCGAGCTCGGTGTCCGGGCGGCAGTGGGTGCACGGGGGTACGCGGTCGGCGTGCTCGGTGAGGGCTGCCATCGCCTGCTCTCGGGTGATGGCACGGTGGCGGTCCGGGAGCATGTAGCAGTGCCCGGCGTGGATCATGACAGGTTTCGCGCCGGAGCCGATGCCCACCTCGACCACGTAGTCGGGCAGGGGCGGTTTGGCCCGCTCGCCCTGCTCCTTCTCGGCGACGCGGCGCCTCTCGGCGGCGATCCACCGATCCGTCTTATCGAGCTGCTGTTCCTGGAATCGCCTCAGGAAGAGCAGCGCCTCCAGACGTGCAATAGTTTCGGACATATGTTCGAGTCTAGTCGGTGGGCAGGCGCTGGCCAGTGCAACCCATGGCGAGCCTGGAACGGACAGCGTGCCCGGACCGTGCCCGGACCATGTCCGTGCAGGTGGGGGCCGGTGTCCGGGATGGGGCTCCGCTTCGGGCGGATGGAGCACGAGCTGCATCCGAACGGCGCCGGTTCGCTCCGTGGCGCGGTCGACGAAGCGAACCGGCGGCTGGCGCACCTGTGCCCCGACCCGGATACGCCGGGCCGGCGGCCAACGGCCGGTTCCTGAGACTGGGCGTCCCGGCCTCACGGCCCCGGGGCGCCCGCTTTTGCCGGTTTGCCTGCGCTCGGCATGTTGATGGTGGACACTGATGATCCGCGCGGTTTCTCCCAAGCAGCCGTGCGACTCGGCCCCTTCATGGCGCCGCTGACGAGCCCGGTCGCGCTCCCTCCCCCGTGAGTGCGGCCGGGCTCGACACCGTCTCGGAAGGATGTCTGACCCCGGGCGTACCGTGAGGAATGTCCAGTAAGCTCTTGCTGCTGCTTCAGGGCCCGCAGAGGTGCCCCGCTCGTCATCGACGAGCGGGGCACCTTCGTGTCCGGGTCAGGAGTGAGCGAGCTGCCAGGTGCGGGCCTGCTCGTCGAGCTGGAGCGCCGCGCTGACACCGCGGCGCTCGAAGATGGCGAGCTGGCGGCGGATCCCGGCGACCTGCTTGACGGCGCGGTCGGAGTAGACCCCTTCGAAACCGCTGACAGCCCTTTCCCAGGTGCGGCAGGCCATTTCCAGGTGGCCCTGGGCCGCCTGCTCCCGGCCCTGCGCGGCGAGCGACAGGGCGGTGATGCGGGACAGGCCTCCGCCGTTGGCGCTGCCGTAGCTGCGCGCGGCGGCGGCGTACTGCTTCTCCGCGTTGGGGTGGTCGCGGAGGGCTCGGAAGATCTTCGCCGCGTGGGTGTCAACGGCCGCACGGGGCTTGCCGGACAGGGTGAGCCAGTACGGCATCTCGTCGCCCTCGCCCCGGATCGCGAGATCCTGAGCGCGGCGGACCTCGGAGACGGCTTCCGCACCCCGGTCGGCGTGCGCGAGGGCGCGTGCGCGGCAGATGACGAGCATCGACATAATCCCAGGCTCGGCGCGGTTCTTGGCCACATCGAGGGCGGCGTCGGCCAGGCCGAGGGTGTGGTCCGGCTGGCCGATGTCCAGGCCATTGTGGGCCATGATTCGCAGGACCCACGCCTGGTGGAGCGGGTTCTCGGCCTCGCGGGCCAGGCCGAGGGTCTGGAGGTAGTAGCGCTGGGCGAGGCCGTGCTCACCGGCGTCGTACGCTTTCCAACCTGCGAGGAAGGTGAATGCCGCGGCGGCCGTGAGCGCTTCGCTCCGGATGCTCTCCTGAGTGAACCGGCCCTGGGTGAGGCCGGTGACGTCCGTGCGGAGGTACTGCACCATTGCGGGGCGGCCGTGCCGCCCGCCCTGGCGCTCGTCGATCGCAGTGAACGCGGTGAGCATGGACCGGACGGCGTCGATATCAGCCGCCCCGACCTTCTGCCCGGTGGTACCAGTGGTTGATGGGTGGCGTGCTTCGGCGGCGTCGGCGGCGCCGAGCGGGAGAGCCGCCCCGGCGACGCTGTAGGCCGCCCCTGTCAAGAACTTTCTGCGATTGATGTCTGCCTCCCCGATTCGCCGTACGATGTCCACAGGATCGGGTCCGATGCCCAACCCAAGCCGGGTATCGGGCCCGTTGCCGTGCCCGAGGTCCTCCCAGCCGAAGTCCGATGGCGTGAGGTGCCGCCCGAGGCGGCGGGACAGGGCTTCCGCAATGTATGCGGCTGTCGGCGGGGAGGGCGGCCGCCCGGCGACCCAGTGGGCCACGGCGGAGGGGTTCGTCCGCAGGGTGTCGCCGGCTTCGGCCGCGATGCTGCGGATGTCGGCGGCGATCTGGCCGTACGTCAGGCCAGCCTCTTCTAGGGCGAGTCGAAGTCCTTCATTGCGCACACGTGTACTCGTCACGGTGGGTGCACCCTCCCAAGCAGGGCGTTAAACCCGGTAAACGCCTCGAGCGTTGACCGGTGCTATCCATCCCAAGGTAACTCCCGGTTGCATGACGTGAGTCACATCAATCCGTATTGCCGCTTGGGGGCATGGATGAAGGACACGAAAGGGTCGTCGGCTTCGCTGGCGACCTCCAGCGAAAGAACGCTTGCCGGAGATCACTGGCTGTTGCACGTGGCCCCGGACATCCGTGAAGGCATCGACAGCTGGGAGGCCGAGGGCGCCAAATGGTTTTGCCCTGGCGTGCTGTTCGGCGCGATCGCCATCCCTGCGGGGTTGATGCACAACGACATCCTCGACGGGGCGGTGGTGAGGATGACTGAGACCGCCCGAGCTGTCTCCTCGGCTCGGACAGTTTCCCGAGCCTCCAGGGCCGGCGGGAAGGGGGCCATCGCCATGGTGGAGACCGGAGCGGGCTATCTGCCCGCGTACGCCGAGACGCTGCCGAGGTCCGCCGGATGTGTTGGTGATGCCCGGCGGCTGGTCGCGCTGGCCCTCGACGTGTGGGGTCTCGACGAGATCCGGGACGCCGCCGAACTCGTTGTCAGCGAACTGATGACGAACGCCGTCCTGCACGCGGCCCGGGACTCGGTCCGCGTGACCGTGACGCATCTCGGAGAGGGCCGGGTCCAGGTCGTGGTGACCGACATGTCGAAGGAACTCCCGACGTACCGGGTCGCCGATGCCGACCAGAAGTCCGGGCGCGGCCTGGGGATCGTGGACGCGCTGAGCGTCGGCCGGTGGGGCGTCGCCCCGGTGCGCTGGGGGAAGAGAGTGTGGGCCGTTCTGGGCCCGGTTGAGGTAGGGCTCGGTGAGTGAGCGCACGCAGCAGCTCCTCTACTGGACGTCCCTGGCCGCGCTTCTCGCGGCTCTCTATCTCGGCATCACGAGCAACTGAACGCGCCGATGCGCTGGTTGCGATATCGAGCTGCGCCCCGAGCGCGCGGCCGACACCCAACACGACCCCAGAACGGAGCAAATGATGACGCTGACCACGAGCGGGGACACGGTGGTGAACGCGGACCCGCTGTACGCGGCAAGCCGGCGGACCATCGCCCTCGCGGCCGAGGACATGTGGCCGGGGAGAGGCGCTGTCCTCGGTCCGCAGTGCCCGAGCGTTACCTCCTACGTCTGCCAGGTCACGGTCGACGGCGAGACGCACTTTGCGAAGTACGGGTGGCTGAGCGCCTCCCTGGTGTCCGTCCTGCGCGGCGCCAAGGGGATGTGGGAAGAAGTGCAAGAGGCACAGCACCTGTACGTCAGGAGCGCCGACCTGGTGACGTTGAGGGAGCACCAGCACCTCAGGTTTCTTCACCAGCTCGACCGGCCCCGGGTCTGCGATACAGAGGGGGTCCGGGCTGGGGTCCTGTTCACTCGGGCGGTGCCGGGGACGACGGTCGCCGAGGAGCTGACGGTCCGACCCTGGGACACGGGCGCCTTACTGGACTCGGTGCTGCTGTCGCTGAAGACCCTGCACGGGCCGGAGGGGGCGCAGTATCTGCGTGGGGCGTGGCCGATCACCGAGCGGTCGATAACGGACGTGTTCCTGCGCAAGTTCAAAGGCCCGACCGCAGCCCGGTACATCGCTGGCCTCGGCAGGGACAGCGGGCTTCCGGAGGACGAGCGCCTGGCGGTCGTCGACCTGGTCGCGAACGGGGCCCGTCGACTGCTGCGGCTCGCGGCTGCGATCAGCCCACGGCACAAGATCGCTGTGTTCGGGGACCTCAAGCCCGAGCACGTCTACCTCGCCGGCCACCGGCTGACGTTCATCGACCCGGCGCTTCACTGGGCGGCTGGACCGCAGCCAGATATCGCGAAGCTCTGCGGGCGGTCGCTCCTGCTGGCCCTGTGCCACCACGAGCTGCGAACCGAACAGCAGATCACAGAGGGCGTATGGGCGACGCTGGGCCGCTTCTTCGCGCACCGGCCGAAGGCCGAGCGGCTTGAGCAGATCCGGGAGGTCATGGTCCTCTCACTGATGGACCTGCTGAACATTTTGAGCACCTGCCTGAGCGCCCCGGCGGACCTCCCGCTGACGGCCAGCCAGCGGGCGCTGGTGTCTTACGGGCGCCGAATCGCGACGGTCATCGAGCGGGTGAGTGGCCTTCTCATTGGGTCGATGTCTGGGCTCGGCCTGCTGGACGCGGTTTTCGCCGAGGTCGAGAACACCACGTGGGACCTGCGGTGACGGGCCCGGTGGTGGGCGTCGTCGGGGCGGGTGCGGTCGGGCAGGTACTCACGGCCGGGCTGGTGTCCATAGCGCTGTCCGACAGGCTCCTCGTCGTTACCAGGCGGCTGGAGCAGGCGCACGGCTTGGCCGCCGACCTCCAGGACCTCGGGGCGGCCGTCGGGTCGCTGACACGGGTCGAGGCGGCCGACGCCGCCGATCTCCACGCCTGCGACGCCGTGGTGATCGCCCTCCGCGTGAGCTTCACGAACACCGCGGCACAGGACATCCGCCGTGGTGGTGCTGCTGCGAATGCACCCGCGCTCGATAGCCTGGCCCGCAGTCTGCGCGGGTACGGCGGCAGCGTCCTCGTCGTCACGAACCCGGTGGACCTGATGTCCCGCCGCTTCGCCGAGGCATCCGGGTGTGCCCGGGTGTACGGGGTCGGATCGGGCCTGGACTCGGCCCGCTACCGGCTTCTCCTGGCCCGGTACGCCCAGGTCTCCCCGGACCGAGTGCACGGCCACGTCATCGGCGAGCACGGCGACCAGGCCGTCCCCTGCGCCTCGACCACGACCGTCAACGACCGTCCCGCCGACGTCCCGATCCGCGAGGTCACGGACGACCTCCAGGCCCGGCCGGCGTTGATCCGGGACGGCATCGGCCGCACCCGCTGCGGGCCTGCCGGTGCCGTACTGTCCGCGCTCCGCAAGGTCCTCGGCCTGGTCGACGGGGTCGAGGAGCTGTCCGTGCCGTACGGCGACGTCTGGCTCGGCATCCCCATGCGCTTCACCGGCGGCACGGCCGTGCCCTGTCTGCCGCCCCTCACCCGTTTCGAGCGCCTGCGTCTGGACTCTGCTGCCAGCAGTCTCCGCGACGCCTACACCCGATTGCCCTCCCTCTCCGAAAGGATCCCCTCGTGATCAGTGCTACCCGGCTTGAGGCCGCCACCGCGGTCGTCACCGTGCAAAGCAACAGCCCGGAGGTGACCAACTGGGCCCAGCGGTACTTCGGCCCGTGGTGGAACGCCACCTCCGTGGACCCGACGACGGTGTGCGCCGGGGCCGTCGTCTCCGCTGACGTCGACCGCGACCAGTACGAAGAGCTGACCCACCTCGTCCACGACGGCCGCGACACCAAGGGGGTCGACTACGCGAAGAACCTGCTGCTGCTGGCCCGTGATGGCGAGGACATCATCGCGACGTCGCCGGACGAGTGGATCGCGTACCGCAGTACCCCGGCCACTGGCCGCCTCGTTCTCGTCGGCGCCCACTCGATGACGCTCGCCCTGGCCGCCGCGCGTCTCGCCCGCGAGTCCGTCCGGGGGCAGCTCCTGCGAGATGGGTGGGCAGTGCTTCACTCCTCCGCCGTCGTCCGGCCAGCCGACGGGGCGACGCTGCTTGCCTTCGGCGACAAGGGGGCCGGGAAGACGACGACGGCGCTGCTCCTCGCCTCGAACGGCTGGCAGCTCCTCGCCAACGACCGGGTGCTTGTTCGGCCGACCGGCGAGCGTGACGTCGAGGTCGTGCCGTGGCCGTCGGCCGCCGCGCTCGGCCTCGGCCTGGTCCAGGCGCTCGGCTGGGACGTCGGCGCACGCGAGCACCTGCGGGCCGGCGGAAGCTTTCATCCGACGCAGCACCAGTCGGTGACGGAGGCGCTCCTCGGTGGTGACTTCACGCCGCTGTGGGAGACCGCCGAGCGGAAGCGGGAGCGGAAGGTCCAGGTGTTCCCGGACCAGTTCCCCGCCCTCTTCGGCGTGCAGCTCGCCGACGGCGGCCGCGCAGCTGGCCTCCTCTTCCCCCAGGTCGACGCCGATGCGGCACCGGGTGTCGTCGACGGCACCCGGACGCTCGCCGAGGCGGACTTCATGTCGGGGAAGGCGGAGGACCGGTACCCGGACGTCTTCGAGCTGGCGCAGGGCGTGGACGGTGGCGGCCGGGCGAGCGCCCGTGCGGAAGTCGCGGACCGTCTCGCCGCGCTGCCCCACCGGGCCGTCCGGTTGAGCCACGACGTCCCGGCGAGCGCCGCCGTGCTGGGCAAGGTCGCCGCGACGATCTGACTCGGCCTCAGCGGGCCGCCGGCGAGAAGCCGAGCGGCGGATACCGGAAATCACCGGCGCGCTGTTCCCGGAACCTCGATCATCAATACCGTCCGTCACACCAGCACTACCAGAGGAGGGGTCGAGTTGGTACAGAAGCCGAACTGGCGCACCAGCAGCTACACCAAGACCGGCAACTGTGTCGAGGTCGCCGACAACGCGAAGGTCGTACTGATCAGAGACACGAAAAACCGTAAGGCAGGCACGCTGAGCATGCCGACGGGCCCGTGGAAAGCCTTCGTGGAGTTCTCGAAGAACGCCCTGTAGCGCAGCTCCTTCGGGGCTGGCCCGGTCCGGGCTAGGCGGACGCAGGAGCACGGGGCCACGAATCGGTGGACCCGCACCGCCGGTCATCCTAGCCCGGGTCGCAGACGCGATCCGGAGCCATCCCAGACGGGACGAGACCGCACATCCAGCCTATTTCGGCGCACTGTTGACCGCGGCAGCGGCCTCGGTACGGTGCGCGCCACATCTCACAGGAGGTTCCGATGACCCGACACCTGCGTAAGGTCGGCACCAACAGCGGCAACGACGGATGCCCGACCCTGTACGAAGTGGCCGGAGACAGGTTCGTCGTCCAGGGCGACCGCGTCACCGACCCTGGCGAACTCGCCCAGCTCGACAATTTCACCGAGGCTGAAGGGGCGGTCGCTGTGCCCCGGGAGCTGCTCGCGAACTTCGGCCCGAAGGAACCGGTCCGCGTGCCGCAGATGATCAGCTTCGAGGACTTCGGCGGCATGTTCGCCAAGGTCAAGCACTCCGCGTGGAGGCTGGAGTCCCGCCTCCGGTACGCGTCCGACGAGGACACGGACACCTACCGCCAGTTCGCTGCCGGCGAGCCCGTGACGTGGGACCTTGAGGACCCGTGGTGCACCAACCGCCGCGAGCAGACCGCACGGGGCGTGCGGTTCGAGCGGGTGCGGATCCTGGATGAGCCGTCGACGCCGGGACAGCTGTACCTCCTGGACAACGCCCGCCGGAACACCGCGGTCGGCGAGGACATCCGCATCCTGCCCCGGTCGCAGGCCGAGGAACTGCACTTGCCGGTGGAAGATTTCTGGATCTTCGACAGCCGCGTCGTTGCGCTGCTGCTCCACGACGGCGAGGACAACCTCCTCGGCGTTGAGCTGATCACGAACCCAGTCGAGGTGCTGCGGTACGCGCAGGTCCGCGAGGCGGCCTGGCACCATGCCGTCCCGCACGACCAGGCGCAGCGGTAGCTTCGACATGTGAGCACGGACTATCAGCAGGCCCGGGAATCCCTCGGCACGCGGCTTCGAGAACTGCGTGCCGGGGTCACGGGCCGGGAGCTGGCCGCGCGGCTGGGGTGGACGCAGTCCAAGGTTTCCAAGATCGAGACCGGGCGGCAGACCGCGACCGCCGAGGACCTGACGGCGTGGGCCGAGGCGACCGGGCACCCGGCGGTCGCCGGTGAACTCCTGTCTCGGCTAGAGGGGCTGGAGTCCCACACCCGGTCGTGGCGTCGGCAGCTTCGGGCCGGGCACCGTCCGGTCCAGGACGCCCTGCTGGTGGAGTACGAGCGCTCGACCGTGTTGCGGGCCTGGCAGAGCTCCATGGTGGTCGGCCTGCTCCAGACTCCGGACTACGCCCGCTCCGTGTTCACCCGCTTCGCCGACCTGCACCGGTCTCCTCGGGACATAGACGATGCGGTGCGCGCGCGGATGCGTAGGCAGGAGCTGCTGTACCAGCCCGGCCGGGTGTTCCACATCATCATGTGGGAGGCCGCGCTGCACGCCGGGGTGTGCCCACCTGCCGTGCTCGCCGCGCAGTTGGACCGGCTCGTCGGCATCCTCGGCCTGGACACTGTGCGCCTCGGGATCGTCCCGTACGGCGCCCAGGTCGCCGTCCCGCCCGGCAACAGCTTCTGGCTGTACGACGACCGTCTGACGATCGTGGAGGACTGGCACGCGGAGCTGTGGCTCGACGACCCGGACAGCGTGAACGTGTACAAGCGGGTGTGGGACGCGCTCAACGCGGCGGCCGTGTACGGGTCGACGGCGCACCGGCTGATCAGCAGGGCGCGGGCACAGGTAGACCGCCCGTGAGCATCACCGAGAATCACTGATCGGGCCCGGCGAATAATCGAGAATCAGACTCTCCGCTGATTCTCGGTGCTCCCTACGGTTCAGATCATGGCCCCACGAACCCGTCACGCGGGCACGGATTGGCTTGCCACCTGCGCCCCGGACCCCGCTTTTGTGCGACGCCGGTGGGCAGGTGCCCAGCTCGCTCCGATACCCGTAGGCCGCTCCTGGCTGGTCGCCGAGACGACCCTGACCCGGACGATGGACGCGATGGAGCGCGTCGGATCTGACCGCCTGGGCCCCGTGCTCGTCCACCCCGAGGCCGACCTTGCGTGGTGGCTGGTCCCGCTCGACGGGGACCAGGAGCTCGCCGACGTCGGAGTCCTGACCATCCGTACTGAGCCGTGGACGCTGCTGTGTCCGCCGGCTCACGAGTATCTGAACGGCTGCGGATGGCTGGAGAACCCTGACGGTTCGGGCCGACTGACCGATCCGGCCGCTCTGGGCGCCGCGTTCGGTCCGGGCGGGCCGCTGCGCCTGCCGGTCTCTGAGTTCGTGTGAGAAGCCCGGCGGCTGAACTCCGCTTAAGGGAAGGATAGGTGTGATCGTGACCACTGGAGCCGAACGGCTCGTCCCTGCCGAGGACCGCCACCAGGCGAGCACCCGGCAGAAGCCGCTTCCGAAGGTCATCGAACTGACCATGGATCAGCAGCAGGGTACGCACTGCGTGTGGTGCGCGGCGCCGCTCGGCACCGATCTGGGTGTCGACCTCGGCGAACAGCGGGTCCGGCCCCCAACCGGTGCCACGTACTTGTGGTTCCCCCGCGAATGCGTGGATGCCCTCGCTTGCTCCGGGCGGAAGGCGGGCCAGTGATGGCGTCGATAGGGAGGCAGATCGCGGTCCGTCCCTCGGACCGTGCGTATCAGACGTATCTCGGGCACACCCTGTCGTGCGAGGACTGCCGTGCGGGGGAGAGGTGCGCGACCGTCATACGGCTCGGCCGGGCCTGGCGGAAGGAACGCCGATGACTTCCCGGGGCGAGGCTTGGGACCCCGAGCGCGGGCCTACGGTCCTGCGGCGGGGCGCCCCGACGCGAACGCCCACCCGCCCCACAGCTCGGATTGCCGCCCGACGACGCACAGCAAGGCCCAGCTGCGACGGCTGCTTGATGGCGTGCTGCGCGAGTACCCGGTGACCCGGTGAGCTGAACCCATTGCTCCAACAGCTCCCGCCCCGCCAAACGTGCGAGGGCGGGCCCAGCAACGATAGGAACCTACCCATGGACAGCGAGTTCGTTCCCACCCCGCCCGCGACTGAGGAACAAGGCCAGGGGTGTGCCGCATGCGGCACCACGAAGGGCACCTGCCGCGATCCCCGCCGCCACGGGGTCATGTGATGTCGGTTCGGGTTGCCTCGACCGAGGCGGAGAAGGACACGTTCCGGTGCGTGCCCGTGATCCTGAGCCTGTTCGGTGTCCGGGCGCGCTCTGACGGGCGTACGGGGCGTGCGGCTTGGCGGGTCCTCTCCCGGGAGCATCCCGTGCTCGTCTGGTTGCTGGTGGTGTACTGCGCGTGCCTCGTCCTCCTGGCGGTCGCGCCTGGTGGTGCCCTGTGACGGGGCAGATGGGCCATCAGGTACCGATTGACGTGGCCGCCATGGAGCGCACCTGCGACATCGCCGAAGGCGTCGCAACCCGTGCCCTTGCCGGGCATGCGATCCCGACGGATGAGCAGGTGGATGCTCTGCGGGGTCTCTTGCATGGGCATCTGCGGCTCCTGGCGGAGGAAGTGCGCGTTCAAGGTTCTATGGGTCTCCCGTGCCTCGTGGCCGCCGTGCTCACCCTCGTAGAGGGACTGGTGGACGCACCTGAGCATCGTGGCGTTCTGGACCTTCTGGCGCCGCCCGCTGCCATCCGACTCCTTCTCACCCTGTGTGTGACCCCCGTGCGGCACTGACCGTGCGTCCCGGACCGACTGTTGCCCCGGCACGAATGTGCCCGGTGTTGGGGCAGCAGTGGCGTGGCGCCTGACCACTTCCGCCCTTGACTCGTGCGGGTCCAGGGGGCAACCCATGAACGGAGACTGCCATGAGTGCACGTCCCATCCGGCAGGCCGCGCAAGCGGCGTCCTGCTACTTCCGTACGACCGTGGACCACCCCTACCGCAAGGCGCTCATCCAGGTGTGCGAGCCGTGCAACGAGCGGTGCGCGCACTGCTTTGTTTCCGCTACGAAGCGCGGCGACTACATGCGGCTGAATCAGGTGCGGGAGCGCCTGATCCCCCAACTCCACGAGGCCCGGGTCAACCGGGTCACGCTGACCGGCGGTGAGCCGGCCATGCACCCGGACCTCCTGGAGATCACGGCCGCGTTCCGTGACGTCGGCATGGGCGTGGGCCTGTGCACGAACGCGACGATGGTGACGGATGAGCAGATCCGCGCCCTGGCCGCGCTGGACGTCCACATGAACGTGTCGCTGGACGGGTTCTCGGCGGACAGCCACGGGAAGTTCCGGGGGCGCCCGCAGGGCTTCGAGGAGACCGTGGAGACCGTGCGCCGCTTCGGGAAGGCGGGCATCCTCCAGGGGCTGCTGTGCACGCCGAACAACCTCGCGGAGGATGACGAGTACCGGCAGCTGTGCGAGTTCGCCCGGGACATGGGGGCGACGTACGTCCTGATGAACCCGCTCGGCCCGATGGGCCGCGGTGCGAACTCGCAGAAGAAGCTGCGTCGGCCGGACGACCATATGCGGGAGATCCACCACCTGACGATGCCCTTCGCGGATGAGGGCCTGGACATGGTGCACATCCGGTTCCCCAACGAGGACAAGCCGTTGGCCGGTTGTGAGGCCGGGACCATCATCTACGTGTTCACGAAGGGGGAGGTGACCGTCTGCCCCTACCTGGTGTTCGCGGCCAGGACCCAGGTGTCCCAGCACCCGGACACCGACTTCATCGTGGGCAACGTGTGGGAGCACGAGGACATCGGCGCCCGGCTGGACGCCTACCGGTTCCACGACCGGTGGACGCTCGGCGCGAACACGACCTGCGGCGGGTGCTCCATGAACGCGGAGTGCGGGAAGGGCTGCCCGGCCGCAGTGGTAGCCGCGGGTGAACGCATCGGGGCCGTGGATAGTGAGCAATGCCCGGTGGTGCCCCCGCAGACCCGTGTCCTGCCCGTGGTCGGTGTGTCGTGACCAGACGCCGAGGGCTGTTGGTGGTGGTCGAGGGGCCGGGCGGCGTCGGAAAGTCCACGGTGACCGCCCTCGTCGCGCGGCTGCTGCGCGACGAGGGCCGGACGGTGCTGGCAACCAGGGAGCCGACAGACACCTCTCTGGGTGACCTCGCGCGGCACGGTACGGACGAGTACCAGGGCACGGCCATGGCCTGCCTGATCGCCGCCGACCGGTACAAGCACGGCGAAGTGATCCGTCCGGCGCTGGAGCGCGGGGACATCGTGGTCTGCGACCGGTACGTGGCCAGCAGCCTGGCACTCCAGTGCATGGACGGCGTCGACCGCGAGTTCGTGTGGCTGCTCAACACCGGCGTGATCCAGCCGGACCTGGTCATCATGATGGGCGGCAACCCGGACGCGATCGAGGCCCGGCTCACGGCCCGAGGAGCTCACTCCCGGTACGAGCGGGCCGAGGGCTCCAGCCGCGTCGAGTGTGCCTACTTCATAGAGGCCGGTAAGTTCCTCCGGGACAAGGGGCACCGCGTCCTGGACGTGGATGCCACGGGAGTGGATGCCGAGGACGTCGCCCTGCGAGTCGTGGCCGCTGTCACCCGATTGTTGAAGGACCAGAATGACCCTGAGCGTGTTCACGTTCAACCTCGGCAACCCGTCCCGGGTGCGCGCGGAGCGTCAGCTCCGGTACCTGTGGGTGAGGCCGGAGCCGGTGCTGGTGCTGACGGAGACAGCGCGCAGTGCGGGGTGTGAGTTCCTGGCCGAGGCATTCCAGGGCGCTGGGTACCACGTGACGTTCCCTCGTCCCGTCAAAGGGACCAGGGAGCGGGGCGTGATGGTGGTGTCCCGGCTCCCTGCCCGGCCGCTGACGCTCCCGGTGGAGTACCTGCCTCACCGGGTCGCAGGAGTGACCGTCGAGACCGGCACAGGGCCGCTGGACGTCGTCGGGGTCTATGTGCCGTCGAGGGATGCCACCGAGGCCAAGGTGACCAGGAAGCGGACGTTCCTGGATGGCCTGGCCGCAGCGCTGCCGTCCGGGGCGACCGGGCAGCGGCTGGTGATCGGGGACCTGAACATCCTGGAGCCGGACCACGTGCCGAAGTACCGCACGTTCCGGACCTGGGAGTACGAGTTCTACACCGGGCTCGGGGAGGCCGGTTACCAGGACGCGTTCCGGCTGGTGGCCCCGAACGCCCTGGAGTACTCGTGGGTCGGGCGCACCGGGGACGGTTACAGGTACGACCACGCCCACGTTTCGGGGCCGCTCGCCGGCCGTGTCGAGGGCTGCCGGTATGTGCATGAGCCGCGGACCGATGAGGGCCGGCTGACGGACCACTCGGCGCTGACGGTGGCCCTGGACCTGGAGCCGGTGGCCCGGCTGACGGTGACCGACGCGGACCGTATGCCCGACCTGGTCGGGGCCCTGTTCTAACCGTGTACGAGGAGGAGAAGCGCGTGACAACGATGGATGAGACGTGGGACGGCGTGCAGCGGCTGCGCGGCTGGCTGGATGAGTCGCCGGGTCAGGCCGCGGCCGGTGACGTGCGGGTGCTGCGTGTCCTGAAGATCGGGGAGGAGTTCGGGGAGGTGGCCCAGGCATTGACGGGGGTGCTCGGCGCGAACCCGCGTAAGGGCGAATCCCATACGTGGCAGGACGTTGAGAAGGAGTTGAGCGATGTCATCGTGACGGCCATGGTGGCGCTGTCTACGATCACGTCCGACGCCCCGAAGGCGCTGGACGCGCGGGTCCAGCAGCTCGTGGACCGGGTACTGCCGTCGAGCTGACCCCGGACATGCGACTGCCCCGGCACCAGGAGAGTGGTGGCCGGGGCAGTCGCCTGTCTACCGCCCGAGGGGGGCAGGCGGCAGGCGCGGGGGCGTTCTGACCGTTAGTTGTGGTGGTGAGCGCACCGAGAGGCCTTCGATGTGGGTGTTTTGGGCGGTACGTCCCGACGTACCGCCCACGATCGGGTGATGTTGGCGCCTCAGGCGATGAGTTTCCTGGCTGCGCCTAGTCACTGCATAAGCCTCGGGGCTTAAATACGTAGTGTTTCGGCCAATCGACCGAAGTGCCGTCATGACTCGCCGCACCCGGAAGGGGGCGGCGGTGGCGGTTCTGTCCATGCTCCGCAAGCTTCGATGGAACCGCAGGTAGGCCCGGCAGGAGACTGCCGGGCCTGCTGTGTTTCGGGGTCCACCCTGGAGCGTGTTCCCTTCCGTGTTCCCGTGGGAACACGACTGCGCGAGGATCCGGGGCGTAGCGTGAGAATGCGGGAAGATGCGGGAGGATTCTCACAGGTCAGAGGATCGTCGCAGGTCAGAGGGGGTATCGGCTCCGGTTCGAGTCCGGCTCCGGGCACCATCACCGCTGTCGGTGGGCGCGTCGGCCGGCCCGGGGAATCGCGTCGGTCGACCCGGAGAATACTTCAGCGATCAACTTTCATAAAGATCCTCCCTTGGCACTAGGGTGATTCCTTTGCCCACCCATTACTCTTGTCGCGAGGCCATGCAGTGTGGCCATGGAGGAGAGCAATGAGGAGCAGCAACCCGGTCTTCTCGCGACGGGGGTTCAGCCGCGACAACGGTTCCGCAGGCTTCAACGCGGCGCCGCAGGCCGGGGCCCCCGCGACGGGAACCAGTCCGTACGCACAGGGCACCGCCGCCAACCCGTACGCGACGAACCCCTACGCGCAGCAGGACGTCCAGTACGGCGCCCCGCAGGCGCCCGCGCGCTCCGGCGCGATGACGATCGACGACGTCGTCACCCGTACGGCGATGACGCTGGGCACCGTCGTGCTCACCGCCGCGCTCTCCTGGGCGCTGCTGCCGGTCGACGAGGCGAACCTCGGCAAGTCCTACGGCATCGCCATCGGCGCCGCCCTCGTGGCGTTCGTCCTGTCGCTCGTCCAGTCCTTCAAGCGCAAGCCGGTCCCGGCGCTGATCCTCGCGTACGCCGCGTTCGAGGGTGTCTTCCTCGGTGTGATCTCCAGCGCCGTGAGCACCTACATCGGCCCCGGCACGGTGATGCAGGCGGTGATGGGCACCATGTGTGTCTTCGCCGGTGTGCTCATCGCGTACAAGATGCGCTGGATCCGTGTCACCCGCCGGTTCTACGGCTTCGTGATGGCCGCCGCCATGGGCTTCGTGCTCCTGATGATGGTCAACCTGCTGTTCTCCGTGTTCGGCGGCGGCGAGGGCCTCGGCTTCCGCAGCGGCGGCCTCGGCATCCTCTTCGGTGTCATCGGCATCATCCTCGGCGCGTGCTTCCTGGCCCTGGACTTCAAGCAGGTCGAGGACGGCGTCGCGTTCGGCGCACCGCGCGAGGAGTCCTGGCTGGCGGCCTTCGGCCTCACCATGACCCTGGTGTGGATCTACCTGGAGATGCTGCGTCTGCTCTCCATCCTCAACGGGGACGACTGACCGCAGGGGACGCGGAGGGCCGGTACGACGGCCCGCACCACGACCCGCGCAACGGAACGGCCCGCAGGCTCACCGCCTGCGGGCCGTTCCGTTTTCCCTGATGTCGTACGCCTACAGAAGCTTGCGGGCGGCCCGTCTCAGGTCGTACTCGTGAATGATCGCCTTGGCGTGGCCGTAGGCGAGTTCATGCTCGCCGCGCAGCCGGCTGACCTTCTCCTCGAACCGCAGGAGCGAGGGGCCTTCGTCGACGGTGCGGAGCCAGTCGGAGATCTCACGACCGGTGCATTGAGGGATCCGGGAGAGCGTGCGATGGGTTTCCTCGGAGAAGGCAGGGGACATCGGCGCCTCCGACGCAGTGCGCGTTGCTGGTCTTCCCGACACCGCGCCTGAGCGTTCGCCCGTTGGCAACCATGCTGCGCGGGCGCGTAGGGTCGGGCAGGTGCTCGATACGACGCCTCTGATCACCGCCGTGGACCGATTCGCCGACCGTCTGCGGGCCGCCCCGCAGAGCCGGCTCCAGCGCGGCGCGGCCGCCGAGGCGCTGGCCGCGGCCAGGGAACTGGCCGTACGGGCCCAGCGCATCGAGCACCCCGACCGGGAGCCGCACATCGTGCCGGACGCCGGGATGTTCGCCGTCGGCGACCAACTCACCGTCGCGGGGCGCGATCTGGCGGTGGCACTGGTAACGGCCCCGTCCGTGGAGCTGGACGAGGCCGTGCGATGCGTGGAGCAGGCGGCGGCGCGGGCTTTCGCGTAGGGGGAGACCCGCGCCCGTGGGGGGCGTACCGCGGAGCGGCTAGAACGAGGCGATGACGCGGTCGGCGAGGATGTAGACGTTGTCCTCACCGCAGGAGAACGTCAGCGCGTAGGCGCCGGAGACGCCGGAGCCGCCCAGCAGCACCGGCCGCCGGCCCGCCCGCAGTGCGTCGGCGAGACGTTCCGCCGTCTCGCGGTGGCCCGGGGTCATACAGAGCGTGGTGCCGTCGGCGAAGACGTACACATCGAGCGTGCCGAGCGGGCCGGGGCGTACGTCGGTGAGCTCCGTGGCCGTGTCGGCCAGCTCCTCAAGACGGCTCACGGTCCGCTCGTGGTCGGTGACCACAGGTGTCTGTACGGGGACGAAGTCGGGGTGCGAGGGGTGGCGGCGGCGTGCGGCGGCCAGCTCGGGGGAGTCCTCGGCGAACTCCGCGTACTCGGCGATCTCGGGCAGATCGATGAGTTCGGCGGGCTCGTGCTCGTACTCGTGCTCGGCCGAGGTCCGCTCGCTCAGCGACGCCAGCTCCTCCAGCGCCTCGGTGGCTTCCAGGTCCAGCGCGTCGAGACCGGCGAAGTCCGCCTGGCGGGGGAAGAAGAAGGGGGAGTCGTCGCCGAGCGTGTTCAGACCGCCCAGCAGGGACGGGGCGTCGGCGGCGTCACGGGCTTCCTGGGCGGCCCAGAAGGCCCGCGCCTCGGCCAGCTCCCGCTCCCGCTCCTCGGCGAGCGCTTCGGTGACGGCCGCGCGTATCTCCTCGGCCGGAGTGAGGGTGCTGCGGCTCTGCGGTGGCACGGACGCGCTGTGTATCCGGCCTTCGGCCAGCTCCGTACGCAGGGCCGCGACCTGCTTGCGCAGCCCGTGAGCGGCGTGCAGGGCGGCGGCGCCGACGGCCGTGGCAGCGGCGGTGGTCAGCAACAGGGCAAATGACATAGCGCTCACTGACTACTCCCGGTTTCAATCGATCCCCCGACTTCCTACATCAGCTTGGCCCGTACCCGCGCGTGCTGTCAGTGCATTACGTCACGAAATGGACAGGTCTTTTGGCCTGGGGTTTACCCCCATAACAGCCGTGACCTGCGGAAATGGCTCTCCCCCGGGACGCAGATCACATCCTGGGGGAGATTCGGTCACGGTCGGGGCTCGGCCCGGTTCAACAGCCCGCTTCCGAGGGAGAGGGGAGGGCTCGGCTCAGCCGGTGACTGTCAGCTCAGCTCAGCTCGGCCGCTGGCTGCGGCTCGGCTCAGCCGCTCGCTGTTCTTGGTCGCGTTCGCTTCGCCTGCGCTGCGGGCAGGTGCCGCCCTCGTGCCTCGGGCGACCCCTACCCTCCGCTGCGGCTCAGCTCAGCCGCTTGCTGTTCTTGGTCGCGTTCGCTTCGCCTGCGCTGCGGGCAGGTGCCGCCCTCGTGCCTCGGGCGACCCCTACCCTCCGCTGCGGCTCAGCTCAGCCGCTCGATGACCATGGCCATTCCCTGGCCGCCGCCCACGCACATGGTCTCCAGGCCGAACTGCTTGTCGTGGAACTGGAGGCTGTTGATCAGCGTGCCGGTGATCCGGGCGCCGGTCATGCCGAACGGGTGGCCGACCGCGATGGCTCCGCCGTTGACGTTGACCTTGTCCAGCGGCAGGCCGAGGTCCCGGTAGGACGGGATGACCTGGGCGGCGAAGGCCTCGTTGATCTCGGCCAGGTCGATGTCGCCGATGGTCAGCCCGGCACGCTTCAGCGCCTGCTTGCTGGCCTCGACCGGGCCGTAGCCCATGATCTCGGGGGACAGACCGGAGACGCCGGTCGACACGATCCGGGCCAGCGGGGTCAGGCCCAGCTCGCGCGCCTTGGTGTCGGACATGATCACGAGAGCGGCGGCGCCGTCGTTGAGCGGGCAGCAGTTGGCCGCGGTGACCAGGCCGTCGGGGCGGAAGACCGGCTTCAGGCCCTGCACGCCCTCCAGGGTGACGCCCGCACGCGGTCCGTCGTCCCGGGAGACGACCGTGCCGTCCGGGGTGGTGACCGGGGTGATCTCGCGCTGCCAGAAGCCGTTCTTGATGGCCTCCTCGGCGAGGTTCTGCGACCGTACGCCGAACTCGTCCATGTCCTGGCGCGTGACGCCCTTGATCCGGGCCAGGTTCTCCGCGGTCTGCCCCATCGCGATGTAC
Organism: Streptomyces sp. TSRI0281; assembly: GCF_001905125.1. GTDB lineage: Bacteria > Actinomycetota > Actinomycetes > Streptomycetales > Streptomycetaceae > Streptomyces. The sequence goes on from NZ_LWLE01000034.1 coordinate 502,167, forward strand.
GCGTCCGGGGCGAGACCCTCCTCGCGCGGGTCCTGCCAGCTCGCACCGGACTCCTCGGCGCGGGCGGCCGTGCGGGCCTCGGCGTCGGCGAAGAACGGGTTGTGCGTGTCCGGCAGGCTGTCGGAGTTGCCCTTCACGAAGCGGGACACCATCTCGACACCCGCCGAGACGAAGACGTCGCCCTCGCCCGCCTTGATGGCGTGCAGCGCCATGCGGCTGGTCTGGAGCGAGGACGAGCAGTACCGGGTGACCGTACAGCCGGGAAGATGGTCCATCCCCATCTGTACGGCGATGATGCGGCCCAGGTTGTTGCCCTGCTCGCCGCCGGGGAGACCGCAGCCGAGCATCAGGTCGTCGATGTCCCTCGGGTCCAGCTCGGGAACCTTGGCCAGCGCGGTCCGGATGATGGTCGCGGTCAGGTCGTCCGCGCGCAGGTCCTTCAGGGACCCCTTGAAGGCCCGGCCGATCGGCGAACGGGCAGCAGAGACGATCACGGCTTCGGGCATCACGCGGCTCCATGAGGGCTGGAAGGCTGGCTGGCTGTGTGGACTGGCGGAACTGTCTTGGAAGTTACCCGGACGTATCGCCGAGGTCACCCGGCAGGCCATGTGACGCCGGACTCTTTTCTAAGCGCTCGCTCAGGTCTGGCCGGGGGCGGCGCTCCGCGTGCGGCCGCCCCCGTCCCGCGCGGCTACGCGTGCCGGTGCGCGGTGTCCGGGTGGGGGTCCGGGCGGGGGTGCGGGTGCGGCTCCGTGGCCGCGGGCAGACGCCGCCGCCTGCGGTGCTTGAGGAGGGCCCAGGGCGCCCGCGCCCCCGTGACCTCCGTACCGGCCTCCATGGCCGCCTGGGAGGCCGCCTTGGCCACCGGCAGCATGTCCTCGCGCCGCGACCCGTCGAGGTGATCGGTCTCCGGCCACAGCCCCAGCACCGCGCACAGGGTGGGCAGGACCGCCATGGCCGCGGTCGCGTACCCCTCCGCCGAGGGGTGGTAGTTGTCCGGGCCGAACAGCTCCCGCGGGTTCGCCTCGAACTCCGGGCCCAGCAGGTCGCCCAGCGACACCGTGCGCCCGCCCTGTTCCACCGAGCCGATGGTCTGTGCGGCGGCCAGCTGCCGGCTCACCCGCCGGGCCAGCCAGCGCAGCGGCTGGTAGACCGGCTCGATCGTGCCCAGGTCCGGGCAGGTCCCGACCACCACCTCCGCGCCCGCCGTCCGCAGCCTGCGCACGGCGGTGGTCAGACACCGCACCGACTGGGTGGCGGGCATCCGGTGGGTGACATCGTTCGCCCCGATCATGATCACGCAGACGTCCGGCGTACGGGCCGGGTCGGACAGGAGCAGCGAGACCTGCCGCTCCAGATCGTCGGACCTCGCCCCCGGCAGTGCCACGTTCCGCAGATCCACCGGACGCTCGGCCACTGCGGCCAGCCCCGAGGCGAGCAGCGCCCCCGGGGTCTGCCCGGCCCGGCGCACCCCCTGCCCGGCCGCCGTCGAATCACCGAGCAGCCCGAACCACAACGGGTCCGAAGGCCCGGCGAACGCCACCCCGTACCGCCCGTCCGCGCTCGGCGGAACCGGCGCCGTACCGCCGCCGACCTGCCGCTTGGCGAGCTGCACCTCGGCCAGCATCACGCCCACGGCCGCGGCGCCGATCAGTCCGATGCTGCCGCCGCCGTAGGCCGCACCCGCCGCGATGCGCCGTGCCACCCTTGCTCTCGACACAGTCCGGTCCACCTCCTCCTCGCCGTACACGTACCTACCTGCCCCGTGGAGGGCGGCGTCCAATCGCTTCACCCAATCTCGGCCCCGTACGCATACTCTGGGCCGGACCATCTCGGAGACCCCGGAGTACACGGTGCAATTCCACGATTCGATGATCAGTCTTGTCGGCAACACCCCGCTGGTGAGGCTGCGCAACGTCACGACAGGTATCCAGGCGACGGTCCTGGCGAAGGTCGAGTACTTCAATCCCGGCGGGTCCGTGAAGGACCGCATCGCGCTGCGCATGATCGAGGCGGCCGAGGCGAGCGGGCAGCTGCAGCCCGGCGGCACGATCGTCGAGCCGACCAGTGGCAACACGGGCGTCGGCCTCGCCATCGTCGCCCAGCAGAAGGGGTACAAGTGCATCTTCGTCTGCCCGGACAAGGTGTCCACGGACAAGATCAACGTGCTGCGGGCGTACGGCGCGGAGGTCGTCGTCTGCCCCACGGCCGTTGACCCCGAGCACCCGGACTCGTACTACAACGTCTCCGACCGCCTGGTCCGCGAGACGCCGGGAGCCTGGAAGCCCGACCAGTACTCCAACCCCAACAACCCGCGCTCGCACTACGAGACCACCGGTCCCGAGCTGTGGACGCAGACGGAGGGGAGGATCACGCACTTCGTCGCGGGCGTCGGCACCGGCGGCACGATCACCGGCACCGGCCGCTATCTCAAGGAGATCAGCGACGGCGGCGTGAAGGTCATCGGCGCGGACCCGGAGGGCTCGGTCTACTCCGGCGGTTCGGGACGCCCGTACCTGGTCGAGGGCGTCGGCGAGGACTTCTGGCCGACGGCGTACGACCGCACCGTCACCGACGAGATCGTCGCGGTGTCCGACAAGGACTCCTTCCAGATGACCCGTCGCCTCGCCAAGGAGGAGGGCCTGCTGGTCGGCGGCTCCTGCGGCATGGCGGTCGTGGCGGCGCTGGAGGTCGCGCGGCGGCTGGGCCCGGACGACGTCGTCGTCGTCCTGCTGCCCGACAGCGGCCGCGGCTACCTGAGCAAGATCTTCAACGACGAGTGGATGGCCGACTACGGCTTCCTCGACGACACGGGCCCCTCCGCCCGCGTCGGCGCCGTCCTGGACTACAAGGACGGCCCGCTGCCGACCCTCGTCCACATGCACCCGGAGGAGACGGTCGGCGAGGCCATCGACGTGCTGCGCGAGTACGGCGTCTCCCAGATGCCGATCGTGAAGCCGGGCGCCGGCCACCCGGACGTGATGGCCGCCGAGGTCATCGGCTCGGTCGTGGAACGGCAGCTGCTGGACGCGCTGTTCACCCAGCGTGCCTCGCTCACCGACCCGCTGGAGAAGCACATGTCGGCCCCGCTGCCGCAGGTCGGCTCGGGTGAACCGGTCGAGGACCTGATGGCCGCCCTCAGCGGTGCCGACGGGGCGGACGCGGCGATCGTGCTGGTCGAGGGCAAGCCGAAGGGCGTCGTCAGCCGGCAGGACCTGCTGGCGTTCCTGGCGAAGGACGCGGGCGCGAAGCCGTGACGGGCTGAATCGGAGCCGTGAGCAGATACGCGGAGCCGGGACGCGGGGGCACGGAGCGGGGGCGCGGAGCCGCGACGCCGTGACGAGGTGAGCCGGGCCTTCGCGAAAACGGTACGAGCGCGTCACGTCCGCGCAGCACCGGCTTAACACGACTCCGGCAGATTGGTGGGTGTCGGCAGGGAAACCCGCCGGCACCCCATACGGCGACATGGATGACGGAGCGGCTCCCGGACCTCCACCGTCGCCAGGACGCGGGCACCCGGCCCTGACCCGGACCGCGTCCCTCGCGGGGACCGCCGTCGTCCCGCCCCCCGGGCAACCGGGGGTGCGGCGGTCCCCGCGGCATATGCGTGTCCGGGCCGGACAGCCGCCACAGCCCTCTGTATGTCGTGCGGAATGTCCTGCGGACCGGACAGCCGTCCACCTGATGGGCGGGCCGGGCAGCCGCCTCAGTCGTCCCACTCGGACTTCGGCCGCCGGTCGGCCTGCCCGAACAGCCCGCCGCCGCGCGCCGCGTGGACCGTGTTCACACCGACGATCCCGAGCCAGGCCACGACGAGCCCCTTGATGCCCGCGTTGGCGACGCCGATCGCGGAGAGCGGGATGGCCAGGACCAGCGAGATCACCCCGAAACCGAAGCGCTCGCCGAAGTTCTCCACCGGCCGGGGCGATCGGGTGCCCCGGGCCGTGGACATCTGCCGCTCGGCGAGCTGACGCCGCACCTGACGGTCGAGCGTGGTGTCGAGGCGCTGCTCGACCTTCTCCAGGAACGAGTCGATGAGCGCGGACTCGTACTCCGGCCCCAGTTCGCTGCGGGCCTGGAGGGTGGCGTCGAGCTCCTTCTTGAGCTCGTGGTCGCGGGCTTCCATGCTCCTCACGGTACGAAGCCGGAGGGGGCCCGCGCAGTAGGGCTAGCCCCCCTGTTGGGCCTGGCTGTCGGGCACCGCGCCGCGTTCCGCCCGCGGCCCGAAGCCCCTCGGCCCGGTGACCCGGCGGCCTGTATCCGGTGACCCAGCGGCCTGTATATGGACATGCAGCCCGCCGACTGGCTGAATGGATGCGTCGGTGGCGGACTCCGGAGGGGACACCATGAGCGGGAGCAGCCCCGCTGCGCGGTTGCAGCGGCTCTTCGAGGGGCACCGGCTCACGCCCACCCAACGGCGTATCGCGCACTGCATGGTGCGCCGGGCCGCCGACGCGCCGTTCCTGTCCAGCGTCGAACTGGCCGAACTGGCCGGAGTGAGCCAGCCGTCCGTCACCCGGTTCGCGGTCGCGCTCGGGTTCGACGGGTATCCGGCGCTGCGCAGACACCTCCGTGAGGTCGCGCCCGCCGACGGGCAGCGGGCCGACGCCGAGGACACGTACAACGAGTACCAGCAGGCCGTCCGGGCCGAGATCGAGAACCTGCGCCAGCTGTCCGAACTGCTCGCCGACCCCGGGCCCGTGGAGCGGGCGGGACAGCTGCTGGCCGGGTCGTGCCCCCTGCCCGTGCTCGGGCTGCGGGCCGCGTCCTCGCAGGCGCGCGGCTTCGGGTACTTCGCCGCCAAGGTGCACCCCGACGTCCGGGTGCTCGACGAGGGCGGCAGCACCCTGTACGACCGGATCGACTCCGCCCGCCGGGCGGGGGCCTCCGCACTGATGTGCTTCGCGCTGCCGCGCCACCCCAAGGAGGTCGTGGACGCGCTCGCGTACGCCCAGGGGCGCGGGCTGACCGTGGTGACCGTCGCGGACTCGGCGTTCGCCCCGGTGGCCGGGTACAGCGATCTGCTGATTCCGGCGGCGGTCGGCTCCGGGCTCGCCTTCGACACCGTGTGTGCGCCGATGCTGCTGGGGCGCGTGCTGCTGGAGGCGATGTGCGACGGGCTGCCGGACGCGCAGGCGCGCCTGGAGGAGTTCGACGCGCGGGCCGTGGCGCGCGGGCTGTTCGTGGAGTAGCGCCGGGGAGCGGCCCGCCATGGAGCGGCTCGCGGCCGTCCGCGTGCCCATGATCGCGCTCGCGCCCGTGGCCCGCCCGGGTTCTCAGACGTCACTCATCTACAGCCATTAATCTCCGCGCCCAGAAGCACACAGTCAGGCGCGGAGAGGGGTACGGACATGGGGCGCGGAGCGCAGTCTTTGGCACGGGTGGCCGTGATCGTACGGGCCGGAGCCGCACCGCTGTGGTGGCCCGGACTGCTGGCCGCCGCGGTCGGGGCACTCCTGCCGGGGCTCACCGGGCGCCGCATCGGTCTCCTGGCCGGAGCCGCGCTGTTCCTCGTCACCGCGGCCGTCGTCGTCCTGGTGCGCGGCGGGCGGTACGCGGAACTGGCCCGGGGCGCCACCCGCGCCGGGCGCACCGACTTCCTCCAGGACCGGGCCGTGGCCGTACGCAACTGGCGGCGCGGGCACCGGTGGTGGCTGGTCGCGGCGTTCGTGGCGGCACTCGCTGCCGGGCTGGTGCTGCCCGGGGCCGGGGGTCTCCTGCTCGCCGGGGCGGGCGCCGGTCTCTGGATCAAGGCCGTACGGATCGGTCGGCGCGAGCAGCGGGACGACGTCCTGTACTGGGTGCGCACCGACTGGGTGGAGCGCGGACGGCCCGCGGGCAGGCGGGTGAAGGGGTACCGGACAACGGGGCCGGTGGCGGGGGACGCCGCGCCGGGCGGGGCGCGGCGCCGCCGCTGAGTTCTCCGGTGCCGGGCGGCCGGGGTCAGACCTCCAGGTCCGCCTCGATGCGCTTCAGCTGGTGGCGGGCCATCGCCAGGTTGGCGCGGCCGGAGTCCAGCACCAGATAGAGGAACAGGCCGTTGCTGCCGCGGGCCTTGAGCAGCCGGATCAGGTGGTACTGCCCGCCGAGGGTGATCAGTATGTCCTCGATCTCGTCCTTGATGCCCAGGTGCTCCATGGTGCGGAGCTTGGCGCGCACGACATCGGTGTTGCCCGCGGCCGCGACCTCCAGATTGAAGTCCTTGCTGCCGCCGAGGGTGCCCAGGGCCATGCCGCTGGTGTAGTCGACGAGTGCGACACCGAGGGCGCCCTCGATGGACGCCATCGCTTGCTGGAGTGACGTTTCGGTGTTGGCCATGAGTGCTCGTTCCCTTTCCCTGGCCGGTCGGGGCGACCGGTTCCGGTTTCTCTGACGGGCTGTGCGACGGGGGTGCGACGAATCGTGCGACGGGGTGTGCGACAGGTTTCGCCGCGGGTTTCATGAGGTCTGGTGAGGTCTGGTGAGGGGCTGTCCCGGTGGATTCGGCGGGGGCCGTCGCTACGTGGGGCGCTGCGGCAGCGTGCCGCTCCGGTCGGTACCCGCGCTCGGGGCGCGGGTCGTCGGGGGCACGGGGCGGGCGGAGTGTTCGAGGGCGGCGTCGACGAGTTCGCCGATACGGACGCCCGCCCGGCGGCCCTCCAGATGGAGCCGGCCGACGTTGATGCGGTCCTCGGCCAGCAGCGTGAGCACGGCGGCGGAGCCGGCCGCGTACGTGGCGATGTAACCGTTCTCGCCGCGGACCAGGAGTTCACGGAAGCCGCCCCGGCCGGTGGCGTCGGTCATCCGGATCGCGACGCCGAGTGCGGCGGCCGTCAGCGCGGCGACGCCTTCGGCCTCCACCCCGGGGGTGTCATGGGCCAGGACCAGGCCGTCGGTGCTGGCCGCAAGGGCACCGGCGAGGAGGGGCACCCGGGCCCGTAATCGCTGAAGTTCGGCGAGGACATCGCGCACGTCGACCTCGGGCACCATCAGCTGTCTCCTCCCGGCACGCTGTCTGAGCGCGCGTATCACAGGGCCTCCAATGCGTCTCTGAGCCGGCGCAGCAGGGCGACATCGGGGTCGGCCGTGACCTCGGGCAGCGTGACCCGGTCCGTCGCGAGGCCGGCCGTCGCCGCGGTCGGACCGACCGCCTCGACCAGCCCGGCCGCCGTGAGCCGTCGCAGGCCGACCAGGATGTGGAACGCCGAACGGCCCAGCTCCCGCGCGATGTCCGAGGCCGTACGCACGCCGTCGACCAGGTCCAGGACCCGGCGCTGACGGGGCGGGACCGGGGCGTCCACGGGGTGCGCCGTCCGGGCGAGCGGGGCGCTGTCGGTCACCGCGTCGGGCCAGATCCGGTCCAGCAGCTCCCGGCGCCGCAGCGTCTCGCGCTGCACCGCCGCCACCGGTACGGGGCGGACGGGGCCGATCCAGTGCGAGACCCCGTAGCGGAACCTGGCCGGGGTCCCGGTCGGGGAGAGCGCGAAGAACGCCGCGTCGTACAACGCCCCCAGATGGCACAACTCCAGTGCACCGCCCGGCACATGGCCGCTGTCCACGAGGTAGCGGCCCACCCGCTGCCCGGCACCCGCCTGGGCGATCGCGTCCCACCAGCCCTCGTGCCGCAGGGTCCCGCCCGTGGTGAGCAGGACGTCGATACCGGGGGTGGCCGGGCTTTCGGCGTGCACCACCTGGCCGTCGGCGAGGTAGAGCGTGCCGCGATCGCGCAGCAGGGCGCCGGTGGCCCGTTCGGCGGCGAGGCGCTGGAGCATCGGGGAGAGCACGGTGCCCGGTCCGGTGTCCTCCCCGGAGCCGGAGGGGGCTGTGGCACCGGAGGCGGTCGCCCCGGCACTCATGCCAGGACCATCCGCTCGGCCATCTCGCCGAGCCGGATCCGGGCGAGGGCGAGGTTGCCCTGCGTACGGTCCAGCCAGAGATGCAGGAAGACGCTGCTGTCGAACGCCGTCTCGACGAACCGGAGGATGTGGTACCCGGCGCGGGTGGTGATGATGACGTCCTCGACCGGGGTGCCCGGCGATCCCGACGGCTGCACGGGGCCGTCCTGCGACGGGAGGAGAGCGAAGGCGGGCTGCTCGGCCGCCATTCTCGCCACCTCGGCCGTCTCGGCGGCGGTGGCCTCGTGATCGCCGTTGGGCGAGTCGCCGATGGTGCCGAGGGCGAGACCGCTCGTCCAGTCGACCACCGCGGCACCGCGGGCGCCGGGCAGCCTCATGACTTCGAGCAGGCACTCGTCGATTCCGGGCACACGCACTCCCCTCCCGGCATGGCGTTCGGCTGTGACCCCGAGGCTACGCAACGTATTTACGGCAGGCGGAGGTTCCGGCATTTTCGCTTGGTACATGCGCCGGTGCGTATATAGGGGCGTACGACCGGCGCGTGGGAGCGTGCGCATAGGCGTGCGAGGGGAGCGTGTGAGCAGGCGTGCGGAGGAGACCGCGAGACCGCAGCGGGGTCGGCCGGTGACCGGAGCCGCGCACGGGACAGCCCTCAGGGGGTCTTCTCGCGGGCCGTCATCACCACCTTGTTGACGGCCCGGAGGCCGATGCCGATCAGCAGCAGGACCCCGGCCCGGACGTAGACGTCCGCGTCCCGGTCGGCGAGCGGGCTCGCCAGGATCAGGGCCGTGATCGCGCCGAGTACGGGCAGCGCCGTCGGCGTACGGAAGTGCCGGTGGTCCACGGGGTCCCGGCGCAGGACGAGGACGGCGATGTTGACGACAGCGAAGACGCAGAGCAGCAGGAACGAGGTCGTGTCGCCGAGCCCCTCGATCTCACCGGTGGAGACCAGCCCGACGGCGAGCACGGAGACGAGGAGGATGCCGGCCCAGGGGGTGCGCCGCCGGGGCAGGACGCGGCCCATGGCGCGCGGCAGGATGCGTTCGTCGGCCATGCCGTAGCAGAGCCGCGAGGCCATCATGATGTTGATCAGCGCGGAGTTGGTCACGGCGAACAGCGCGATCAGCGCGAAGAGCCGGGGGCGGGAAGTCGATGCCGCCCGCCTTCACGACTTCGAGGAGCGGGCCGCTCGACTGCTCCAGGGTGCGGTGGTCGACCAGCAGCGAGGAGACCAGGGCGACCAGGAGGTAGAGGGTGCCCGTCACGGCCGCGCCGATGAAGATGGCGCGCGGGAACGTACGGGCCGGGTCCTGGGTCTCCTCGGCCATGTTCACCGAGTCCTCGAAGCCGACGAAGGCGCAGAAGCCGAGCGCGGTCGCGCCGAGGACCCCGGTGATCAGGGCGTATCCGGTGCCGCTCGCCTCGAACCCGGTCGGCCGGGAGGCTCGCCGTCGCCGTTCAGGACCGCGTACGCGCCGATCGACAGCATCACCAGCAGCCCGATGACCTCGACGGCCGTCAGGACGACGTTCGTCTTCACGGACTCCGCGACTCCGCGCAGGTTGAGCGCGGCGAGGATCAGGATGAACAGGATCGCGACCGGGGTGGGCGGCACAGCGGAGGTGAATTCGCCGAGGTAGTCGCCGCTGAAGGCGCGGGCCGCGGCGCTCGCGGACGACAGGCCCGAGCACATCACCATGAAGGCGACGACGAACGTCAGGAACGGGACCTTGAACGCCTTCTCCCGGCGGCGTGGCGCGCACCTGTTGACTATAAGTATTCAGACCTCCAGGATATGAATACAGAATTCACAGTCGCGAGGAGGCATCCCCATGTCAGGACCCCGCCCCGTACGGGCACCGCGCGGTACCGAACTGAGCGCCCTGGGATGGCAGCAGGAAGCCGCCCTGCGCATGTTGCAGAACAACCTCGACCCCGAGGTCGCCGAGCACCCCGACAAGCTCGTCGTCTACGGCGGTACCGGGAAGGCGGCCCGCGACTGGCGCTCGTTCGACGCCATGGTCCGTACGCTGCGCACGCTCAAGCAGGACGAGACGATGCTCGTCCAGTCCGGGCGGCCGGTCGGCGTCATGCAGACCCACGAGTGGGCGCCGCGCGTCCTGATCGCCAACTCCAATCTGGTGGGGGACTGGGCGAACTGGGAGGAGTTCCGCCGCCTGGAGGCGCTCGGGCTCACCATGTACGGCCAGATGACCGCCGGGTCGTGGATCTACATCGGCACGCAGGGCATCCTCCAGGGCACGTACGAGACGTTCGCCGCCGTCGCCGCGAAGAAGTTCGGCGGAACGCTCGCCGGGACGATCACCCTGACCGCCGGGCTCGGCGGCATGGGCGGCGCCCAGCCGCTCGCCGTCACCATGAACGACGGCGTCGCGATCTGTATCGACTGCGACCCGCGCGCCATCGAGCGCCGGATCGAGCACCGCTTCCTCGATGTGAGGGCCGACAGCCTGGAGCACGCCCTCCAGTTGGCCGTCGAGGCGCGCGACGCCCGGCGCCCGCTCTCCATCGGGCTGCTCGGCAACGCGGCGGAGCTGCTGCCCCGCATGCTCGCCGAGGGCGCCCCGGTCGACATCGTCACCGACCAGACCAGCGCGCACGACCCGCTGGCCTATCTGCCGCGCGGCGTCGACTTCGAGGACATGGCCTCGTACGCCGCCGAGAAGCCGGCCGACTTCACCCTGCGGGCGCGGGAGTCGATGGCAGCGCACGTCGAGGCGATGGTCGGCTTCATGGACGCCGGGGCGGAGGTCTTCGATTACGGCAACTCCATCCGGGGCGAGGCCCAACTCGCCGGATACGAGCGGTCCTTCGACTTCCCGGGCTTCGTGCCCGCGTACATCCGGCCGCTCTTCTGCGAGGGCAGGGGGCCGTTCCGCTGGGCGGCGCTGTCCGGCGAGGCGTCCGACATCCGCAAGACGGACAAGGCGATCCTGGAGCTCTTCCCGGAGAACGAGTCCCTGCACCGCTGGATCAAGATGGCCGGCGAGCGGGTCCAGTTCCAGGGGCTCCCGGCGCGCATCTGCTGGCTCGGCCAGGGCGAGCGCGACAAGGCGGGCGACATGTTCAACGACATGGTCGGCAACGGCACCCTCGCCGCGCCCCTCGCGATCGGCCGCGACCACCTCGACTGCGGCTCGGTCGCCTCCCCGTACCGCGAGACGGAGGCCATGCTCGACGGCTCCGACGCGATCGCCGACTGGCCGCTGCTGAACGCCATGGTGAACGTCGCGTCCGGCGCCTCCTGGGTCTCCATTCACCACGGCGGCGGCGTCGGCATGGGCCGCTCCCTCCACGCGGGCCAGGTCTCCGTCGCGGACGGCACGAAGCTCGCGGGCGAGAAGATCCGCCGCGTGCTCACCAACGACCCCGGCATGGGCGTCATCCGGCACGTCGACGCGGGCTACGACATCGCGGAGCGCGTGGCCGACGAGAAGGGCGTCCGCATCCCGATGCGCGAGGGTGGGGGCGAGGACGCGTGAGCGACCTCCGGGGCGACGATTCCCCCTCACCCGTCCCGCCTCACCCGCGGACCTCACCCGCCTCACCGACCTCACCGGCTTCGTCCGCCTCACCGACCTCACCGGTCTCGTCTGCCTCACCGACCTCACCGACTTCGTCTGCCTCACCGGTCCCGTCCGCTTCGTCCTCCTTCTCGTCCGCCTCGTTCACCGAGATGTGGGCCGAGCTCGCGCCCCTCGGGCGGGACTCCGGCAGCGGCGGATACCGGCGGTACGCCTGGTCCGGGGCGGACGCCGACTGCCGGGCCTGGTTCCGGCAGCAGGCCGAGGCCCGCGGGCTCACCCATGAGGTCGACCGCAACGGCAACCAGTGGGCCTGGCTCGGCGACCCCCTGGCCGGTGACGCCGTCGTCACCGGCTCGCACCTCGACTCCGTACCGGACGGGGGCGCCTTCGACGGCCCCCTCGGCGTCGTCTCCTCCTTCGCCGCGCTCGATGAGCTCCGCCGCAGGGGAGCCCGGCTCGTCCGGCCGCTGGCCATCACCAACTTCGGTGACGAGGAGGGCGCCCGCTTCGGCCTCGCCTGCGTCGGCTCCCGGCTCACCGCCGGACGGCTGACCGCGCAGGACGCCCACCGGCTCCGCGACGCGGACGGCATCACCCTCCCGCAGGCCATGGAGGCCGCCGGATACGACCCCGAGGCCATCGGTCCCGATCCGGAACGCCTCGCCCGCGTCGGAGCGTTCGTCGAACTCCACGTCGAACAGGGACGCGCCCTCGACCTCAGCGGTGACCAGGTCGGGATCGCCTCCGCCATCTGGCCCCACGGGCGCTGGAGGTTCGACTTCCGGGGCGAGGCCAACCATGCGGGCACCACCCGCCTCGTCGACCGGCGCGACCCCATGCTCACGTACGCCGAGACCGTGCTGGCCGCCCGCCGCGAGGCGGAACTGACCGGCGCCCTCGCCACCTTCGGCAAGATCGCGGTCGAGCCCAACGGGGTCAACGCCATCCCCTCCCTCGTACGCGGCTGGCTCGACTCGCGCGCCGCCGACCAGGCCACCCTCGACGCCGTCGTCACCGGCATCGAGCGCGCCGCCCGGGAGCACGCCGAACGGGCCGGGATCGATCTCGATGTCGTACGGGAGTCCTTCACGCCCGTGGTGGAGTTCGAGCACGCCCTGCGCGACGAGCTCTCCAAGATCCTCGAAGGCGGTCGCGGAGCGCGGGGCGGCGCCGGTGACACGGGGCGCGCCGTACCCGTCCTCGGCACCGGCGCGGGACACGACGCGGGTATTTTGTCCGCTTCGGTACCTACCGCCATGCTGTTCGTACGGAACCCCACCGGAATCTCGCACTCGCCGGCCGAGCACGCCGCCGAGGACGACTGCGTGGCCGGGGTGATCGCACTCGCCGACGTACTGGAAGGTCTCGCGTGCAGCTGACAACGGAGCCCACCGGCAAGCCCGTCACCGCGACGTACTGGATGTCCCACGCCTGGCTCGGCACCCATGTCGAGCCGGGCGTCACCCTGGACGTCGCCGGGGACCGCATCGCCGGGGTCCGCACCGGCGTCGACACACCGCCGCCCGGCGCCACGGTGCTGCGCGGCCTGACGCTCCCCGGCCTCGCCAACACCCACTCGCACGCCTTCCACCGGGCCCTGCGCTCCACGGTCCAGGTGGGCTCCGGCACCTTCTGGACCTGGCGCGAGCTGATGTACCAGGCGGCCGCCCGGCTCACCCCCGACACCTACTTCGACCTCGCCCGTGCCACGTACGCCGAAATGGCCCTGGCCGGCATCACCTCCGTCGGCGAATTCCACTATCTGCACCACGCGCCCGGCGGCACGCCCTACGACAACCCGAACGCGATGGGCGAGGCGCTCATCGCCGCCGCGGCCGAAGCGGGCATCCGCATCACCCTGCTGGACACCGCCTACCTCGCCGCCGGATTCGGCGAGAAGCCCAACCGGCACCAGCTGCGCTTCTCCGACACCACCGCCGATGCCTGGGCCGAGCGCGCCTCCCTCCTCAAGGGCGACGACCACACGCTGATCGGCGCCGCCATCCACTCCGTACGGGCCGTCCCGGCCCCGCAGCTGGCCACCGTCGCGGCCTGGGCCGAGCAACGGCAGGCCCCGCTCCACGTCCACCTCTCCGAGCAGACCGCGGAGAACGACGCCTGCCGCGCCGCCCACGGCCGTACCCCCACCCGGCTCCTCGCCGACCACGGGGTCCTCGGCCCGCGCACCACCGGGGTCCACAACACGCATCTCACCGAGGAGGACATCGGGCTGATCGGCTCCTCCGCCACCGGCACCTGCATGTGCCCCACCACCGAACGCGACCTCGCCGACGGCATCGGTCCCGCCGCCGCCCTCCAGCGGGCGGGCTCGCCGCTCTCCCTGGGCAGCGACAGCCACGCCGTCATCGACCTCTTCGAAGAGGCCCGCGCGATGGAGCTCAACGAGCGCCTGCGCACCCATCGACGCGGCCACTGGACGGCGGCGGCCCTGCTCCGCGCCGCCTCCGCGGGCGGGCACACCGCACTCGGCCGGCCGGACGCGGGCACCCTCGAACCCGGTGCGCCCGCCGACCTCACGACCATCGCCCTGGACTCCGTCAGAACAGCGGGGCCGGTGCCCCGGATGGCAGCCGAAGCAGCCGTATTCGCCGCCTCCGCCGCTGATGTACGCCATACGGTCGTGGGGGGACGGCACATCGTCCGGGACGGTCTGCACACACGGATCGAGGATGTCCCCGGAGCACTCGCCTCAGCCATCGCCGCCCTGCACGGCTGAGCCCCGAACCGCCGGAGCCACGGGAAACCCCCCAACCGCCGGAGCCACCCGAACCGGCACAACCCAAGCCGGAACCCAAGGAGAACGGTCTCCAGATGACGACGACCGCCATCACCAACATCGCCAGCCTGGTCACCAATGACCCCTCCCTCGGAAACGGGACCCCCCTGGGCCTGATCCGGGACGCGGCCGTCGTCATCGAGGGCGACCGCATCGTCTGGACCGGTGAATCAAGCAAAGCACCCGCCACTGACAACGCCCTCGACGCGGCCGGCCGAGCGGTGATCCCCGGCTTCGTCGACTCCCACTCCCACCTCCTCTTCGCGGGCGACCGCACCCAGGAGTTCAACGCCCGGATGTCGGGCCGCCCCTACACCGCGGGTGGCATCCGGACCACGGTCGCCGCCACCCGCGCGGCCTCCGACGACGAACTCTCCGCCAACGTCGCCCACTACCTCGCCGAGGCCCTGCGCCAGGGCACCACCACGTTCGAGACCAAGTCCGGCTACGGGCTCACCGTCGAGGACGAGGCCCGCGCCCTGCGCATCGCCGCCCGCCACACCGACGAGGTCACCTATCTCGGCGCCCACGTCGTGCCCGCCGAATACGCCGACGACCCGGCCGGCTACGTCGACCTCGTCACCGGTCCGATGCTGAACGCCTGCGCCCCGCACGCCCGGTGGATCGACGTCTTCTGCGAGAAGGGCGCCTTCGACGGCGACCAGGCCCGCGCCATTCTCACCGCGGGCCGGGCCAGGGGCCTGCACCCCCGCATCCACGCCAATCAGCTGACGTACGGCCCCGGCGTCCAGCTCGCCGTCGAACTCGACGCCGCCTCCGCCGACCACTGCACCCACCTCACCGACGCCGACATCGACGCCCTGGGACAGGGCGCCACGGTCGCCACCCTGCTCCCGGGCGCCGAGTTCTCCACCCGCGCGAGCTGGCCCGACGCCCGCCGACTCCTCGACGCGGGCGCGACCGTCGCGCTCTCCACGGACTGCAATCCGGGCTCGTCGTTCACCTCGTCCATGCCGTTCTGCATCGCGCTCGCCGTACGCGACATGGGCATGACCCCCGATGAAGCCCTCTGGTCCGCGACCGCGGGCGGCGCCGCCGCACTGCGCCGTACGGACATCGGCCGCATCACGCCCGGCGCCCGCGCCGACCTCGTACTCCTGGACGCTCCCAGCCATGTCCACCTCGCCTACCGGCCGGGAGTTCCGCTGGTCGGCGCGGTGTGGCAGCGCGGCGAACGCACGGTCTGACCGCGCGACGGGGCCGCGTGACGTTGGCCGCGCGACAAGGCACGTGACCGCTCTGCGGGCCGCGTGACGGGGCCGTACATGCGGAAGGACCCGCGCCCATGGCTGGGGCAGGTCCTTCCGCAAGTGATCTCCGGTGCCGGGGGCGGACCGGTCATTCCTCCAGGGTCAGGCCCTTCCGGAGCTTGACCAGCGTCCGCGAGAGCAGCCTGGACACATGCATCTGCGAGATGCCGAGCTCGTCACCGATCTCCGACTGGGTCAGATTGGAGACGAACCGGAGCGAGAGGATCATGCGGTCCCGCGAAGGCAGCGCGGCGATGAGCGGCTTCAGGGACTCGACGTACTCGATGCCTTCGAGTCCGTGGTCCTCGTAGCCGATGCGGTCCGCGAGCGCGCCCTCGTGCTCGTCCTCCTCGGGCTTGGCGTCCAGCGAACTCGCGGTGTACGCGTTGCTCGCGGCCATGCCCTCGACGACCTCGTCGGCGGTGATGCCCAGGCGCCCGGCCAGCTCGCTCACGGTGGGCGAGCGGTCCAGCTTCTGGGCGAGCTCGTCGCCCGCCTTGGCCAGGTCGAGCCGCAGCTCCTGCAGGCGGCGCGGCACGCGCACGGACCAGCTGGTGTCGCGGAAGAAACGCTTGATCTCGCCGACGATGGTCGGCATCGCGAACGTCGGGAACTCGACTCCGCGGCTCAGCTCGAACCGGTCGATCGCCTTGATCAGGCCGATGGTGCCGACCTGGACGATGTCCTCCATCGGTTCGCTGCGGGAGCGGAACCGGGAGGCGGCGAACTTGACGAGGGCCAGGTTGAGTTCGACCAGGGTGTTACGGACGTAGGCGTACTCGTGGGTGCCCTCTTCGAGGGATTCGAGCCGCTCGAAGAGCGTCTTCGACAGCGCCCTGGCGTCCAGCGCCCCTACTTCGGCGTAGGGCGGGATCTCGGGAAGCCCTTCGAGCCCCGTGTCGCCGGTGTCCGCGGCGGTGCTGTCTGTGGTGGTGCTGTCTGTGGTGGTTCCTGTGTTGCCGGCGGTACTGAGGGTGGTGCTGGTGGTGCCGGTGCGCGGGCCGGGTACGGCGTTCGCGGCAGGGAATTCGGAATCGGTCGGTCCCTGAGGACATATCGACGTCGCGTTGTGGGTACGCGCCTCGTCGAGCCGGGGTGACATGCTTCTCCTCCATCGTTCTCGGCATATGGCTGCCGATGCCCATACGTGTTCCTGCGGTGAAGCGGCGCCTCCAAAGCCGGCCGTGTTTCTGGTGTCCCTCTACCCTTACCCGGTTCGTACGGGGACTTACAAGCGCCAAATACCGCTATATGTCCGCTTTGTTGAGTTCTTCGACTACCGCGTGGCGTACGGAACGCGTACTGTTTTACGAACGTCGGCGGCAGCTACGCATGCAGCCGCACAGGCAGTGACGCGCACAGTGACGAGCGGCGAAGAGGGACGGGCATGGACCGCGGGACGGTCGGCAGTGCGAACCGGGGGCGACTTCACGTCGAGGCCCGGACCGAGGGATGCAGCGAGATCGTGACGCCGGTGGGTGAGCTCGATCACCACACCGCCGATCTGCTGCGGGAACCTTTGGAGAGCGCGGTCGAGCAGGGGCGTGCGCGCCTGGTGGTCGACTGCTCGCGCCTCGAATTCTGTGATTCCACCGGGCTGAATGTGCTGCTCGGTGCCCGCCTCAAGGCTGAGGCGGCCGGGGGAGGGGTCCATTTGGCCGGCATGTTGCCCGTCGTGGCGAGAGTTTTCGAGATCACCGGGGCCGAGGCGGTTTTCACCGTCCACGCCACTCTCGCGGAGGCGCTGGACACCTGACCGCGCCGCGTTTCGTGGCTCCCGGCGCCTTGAGTGTCGCCTGTGTCACGCGATCGTGTGGGTGAAGTGGGTGTTGTCACGATTCGGCCGGGCAGGAGACACCCCGGCGGTGTCCTGGCGGCCCGCACACTCTGTATCTGATCAGTATCTGTTCGATGGCGACACGGTGAATCGGTGAGGTGAAGCGCTGATGAGCACCACCCGGCAGCATCCGCCGGGCGACCTCGGCCGCGAGCCGGACGGCGCGGGCGCACCCTCGCCCGTTCCGGCGGAGCGGCAGTGGCGCACGCTCTCACTGGGGCAGGCCAGTGGCATTGTGCCGATGGCCCGCGACTTCGCCCGGCAGGCGCTCCACGACTGGGGCTGGCTCCCGGCGTCCACCGCCGACCGCCGCGCCGCCGCCGAGGACGTCCTGCTGGTCGTCTCCGAGCTGGTCACCAACGCCTGCCTGCACGCGGAGGGCCCCGAGGAACTCCGGATCGGCTGCATGGCGAAGGTGCTGCGGGTGGAGGTCGTCGACCGCGGTGCCGGGCAGCCCGCACCGCGCACCCCGCACCGGGCCGGACGGCCCGGTGGTCACGGCATGTTCATTGTGCAGCGGCTCTGCCTGGACTGGGGCGTGCAACGTACGCCGGACGAGCCGGGCAAGACCGTCTGGGCGGAACTCGCCGCTCCTGCGTAACTCGCGGCGCGTCACCGCGCCCGCCCCTCCCCGCACATCGCCCCCACCCATGAACACCCAAGAGCGCGCCGGATCGGCGCGCTCTTTGTCTTCCCTCCACAAGGCGCCGGGCGTACCTTGAGCGCCCAATCTGATGTGTCGTCAGCAAATCGCGCCGGTACGGAACACGGCGCGCGGCGACTTCCGGCGTGAGGGGAACACGAGGTGTCGAACCAGAAGCGGACAGCGCTGGCGCTGGCGTCTGCGCTGGCGGGCTCGGTGGTGCTGATGGCCGCACCCGCCGCGCATGCCGAGGTCGTGGACGTCAACTACCAGTGTCAGACGCCCATCGGGCCCAAGGGCGCGGTGTCGCCCATCGATATCAAGGGCGTCAAGAGCGGCAGCGGCTACCAGCTCACCATGTCCTTCCAGAAGGGCGTCTCCTCCAGTCCGGTCGAACTGGGCAAGGGGGCCATGAAGCCGAGCGCGGTGATCAAGCTGGGCGGCGCCGAGCAGGGGCAGATCCAGGTGACCGGACCCGCCAACGCGGAGGCGATTCCGCCCAACACCCCCATCAAGATCAGTGACTTGACGGGCATGTACACCCCGAAGAAGAGCGGCAAGGTCACCTTCACCGCCGGGGTGCTCACCATCAAGGCCGTCGGTACGACCACCACCTGCACGCCCAAGAACAGCCCCGGTCCTTCGCTCGAACTCGATGTGCAGGGCTCGGGCGGTTCCTCGGGCGGCTCGGGCGGCGCCCCCGCGGCCCCTCCGGCGGGTGGCGGCGAACTGCCGAAGACCGGCCCGCTCGACTCGGCGGCAGCGCTCGGCACGCTCGGCGGCACCGTGCTGCTGACCGGGGCGGCCGGGGTGCTGTGGCTGACCCGGCGCGGGCAGCGGACCACGGGCTGAGCCCCTGCCGCCGAGCCGCCCGCGCCGAAGAACGCGCGGGTCGCGCGGGCGCAAAGGGCGCAAAGGGCGTGAACGTCGCACAGGGAGCATCAAGGGAGCGGGAGCCGTCCATGTCGCCGTTGACCGCGTACGCCGCCCGAGCGGCGCTCACCGTACTGCTGTGCGCCTGCTCCATCACCCCGGTGGCGGCGGCGGACGGCTCCTCGGACACCGCGGGCTCCGCCGGCTGGGTGGCGCGGCCGGCGGCCGGGGGCGCCCGTACCGGCGACAGCGGGCGGCCGTACTTCTACCTGGAGGGCGTACCCGGCACGGTCCTCCAGGACCGGCTCTCGGTGACCAACCCCGGCCGGACCCCGCTGACCGTACGGCTGCGGGGCACCGACACGTACCGGCGAGAGGGCGCCGACCCTGCCGTACGGGAGGCGAAGGGCTCCACCGGGGCCGGGGCATGGCTGCGGCTCGCCTCGGGGAAGGTGACCGTGCCCGCCCGCACCCGCGCCGAGGTGCCGTTCGCCGTCACCGTGCCCCCGGACACGGCGCCCGGCGACCACGCAGGGGCGATCGTGGCGGAGAGCGGCGGCCGTACGGTGGGCGTCCCGATCCGGCTGCGGGTCGGCGGGCCGACGCTGGCGGCGCTCACCGTGGAGGACGTCGCGGTGTCCGGGCGCACCATCCACTACACGCTGGTCAACCGCGGCAACGCGACCCTGGCGCCGCGGCTGGCCGTGAGCGCGGACGGGGTCTTCGGCGCGCTGCTGCGCCGCGAGGCCCGCGCCCTGCCGCTGGAACTGCGCCCCGGACAGCGGGTGGAGCTCACCGAACCCTGGCGGGACGCCCCTGCCCTCGACTCCGCGACGGTCCGGCTGCGGGTCACGGCCGCGGGCGGTGCGCACGACGAGGCGTCGGCCTCGGCGACGTACGTCCCCGGAGCCCCGTTGGCGGGCGGTGCGCTGCTGGTTCTGGGCGCCCTCGCCGCAGGCGCGTACCGGCTCCGGCTCGGGCACCGGCTGCGGCTTCGTCACGGACATCGACAGGACTCCGACGAAAGGCACGTGGTGAAGGCGGGAGCGGACACGTGAGGGAACTGACCGGACCGGCGACCCCAGGACGCGGCAACCACCGCCGACCCCCCATACCGCTTCGCGCGCCGCTGACCGTACCGCTTCGCGCTCCGCTGCCGAAGCTGCTCGTCGCGCTGCTGCTCTGCCTGCTGCCCGCGCTGCTGCTCCTGGGCTCCACCGGAGCCCGTGCGGCGGACGGCCGGCCCGCCGTCACCCTGTCCAAGAAGGAGGCGGGCAAGGGCGGCGAGATCACCGTCAAGGGCAGTGGCTGGCGGGCCGACACCCTGCTGATGCTGCTGATCTGCGGGCAGTCCACCCCGGACAAGGGCGTGATCGGCGGCACCAACTCCTGCGCCAACGCCGAGGGCAGGGCCGTCACCACCGACAAGTCCGGCGCCTTCAGTAAGAAGATGCCGGTGGCCGAGCCGCCGAAACCCTGCCCGTGTGTCGTGCATGTCGTCACGGTGACCGGGGAACAGGCCGTCGCCGACGCGGTGTTCACGGTCGCCGGGCACCCGACGGCACCGCTGCCGCGGCCGACCGGCGGGAAGCTCGCGGTACTGGCCACCACCCGGCTGGAGGGTGACAGCTCACTGCTCACCTGGTTCGGTGCCCCGGCGTCGCGGCGGCTGGTCGTCACCGTCGGCAATCTCGGCTCCGCCCCGGTCACGGACCCCGTCTTCGAGGTGGGCACCGCGCACGGCGTGTACGCCCCGCAGTGGGAGGAACACCAGTGGCGCGGCACCGTCGCGCCAGGCCGCAAGGCACAGATCAAGCTCCCGGTCGAACTGGCGGCGGGCGCCCACGGCGACTACCAGGTCTCCCTGCGGTACGGCACGAAAGTGCTGGCCGAGCAGCCCTGGGGAGTGGGCCGCCCCTGGGGCGTGACGCTCTTCTGGATCCTGCTGTGCGTCGTCGTCCCGGCCGCCGTCTTCCGTATCGGCATGGCGATCGTCGACAAAGTACGGCCCCGCTCGGACCGGGCGGGCGCCCGTTCCGGCCGCCACCGCCCCCCGCAGCCGCCGGAGGCGACCGCGAACCTGCCCGTCCTGCGCCGCAGAGGCGGCACGGCACCGCAGGCGCCCCCGGCCGAAGGCCCGACGACGACGACCACGGCCGCGCTGCCGTGGTTCACCCCGGATTCCGCACCGTCAGAGAACCGACCCACGACGAAGGGACATTCGTGAGCACGCAACGGAGGATGAGCGCGGCCGGAGTCGCGCTGATGCTCGGCGGCGCGGGCATTCTGCTGGCCGCGAGCCCGGCCCAGGCCGCCGACGTCTCGTACAGCACGGAGTGCATACCGCCACCCATTTCGGGGCTGCCCGCCGTGCAGGGCACCACCAAGGTGCAGCTGACCGCGCCCGCCGAGGCGAAGGTCGGTGACGAGATCGAGGTCGTCTGGAAGACGGTGGCCGCCGCTTCCAAGAATCCCGACATCCTCGACCTGGGCAAGGACACGGTGAAGCCGACCGGCACCATCAAGGTGGGCGGTGCGGCGAGCGGCGAGCTGAAGCTGGAAGGGCCGCGGCAGAACCCGCCGATCCCCAAGAACAGCCCCATGGTGCTGCCCGACATGAAGGGCACACTGAAGCTGGACATGGCCGGGGAGATCACACTGACCCCGGACGCGTACAGCATCAACGTGTCCAAGCCGATCTCCACGGACACCAAGTGCGCCCCGAAGGAGGCCGTCCAGCCCGGCGCCACGATCAAGGTGACGGAGGGCGGCGGCACCACGACCGGCGGCACGGCCAACGGAGGCACGACCGTCGGCGGCACGACGGCAGGGGGCACGACCGCCGGTGGTACGACGGCGGGTGGTACATCGGCCGGTGGCACGGACTCCGGGGGCTCCGGCCCCGGCGGGTCCGGCGGCTCCAGCGGCGGCGGCGAGGGGCAGACCGACTTCCCCGGCAAGGAAGTGTCCGTCGCGTACGCCTGCAAGACGCCCATCGGGGACAAGAAGGCCACGTCCCCCGTGAAGATCAGCGCCAAGAAGAGCGGCGGCGGCTACGCCCTCACCGTGAAGTTCAGCAAGTCGGTGATGGACAGCCCGATCGACATCCCGGCGAACCAGGTGAAGCCCTCCATGGAGGTCAAGCTCGGCGGGGCGGACAAGGGCACCGTCCATGTCGTGGGCCCCCTGAACAAGGAGGTCATCAAGACCGGCGCACCGATCGAGATCCCCGATCTCACCGGTACGTACAAGCCGGGCGCGAGCGGGAAGTCCACGCTGAGCCCCGGCGTACTGACCGTGCTGGCCGCCGGTACGACGACGACCTGCACCCCGCCCGCGGGGGTCGCCGTCTCGCTGGAACTGGACACCTCCGCCCAGCCGGGCGGGGCGTCCGGCGGTGACACGGCGGGCTCCGGCGGCGCCGCGGCATCGGGCGGCGGTACGGACTCCGGCGGTGGCCTGGCCGCCACCGGCGCCGAGGACGACGGCGCCCTGCGCGCACTCGGTCTGGTCGCCGGTACGGCGATCCTGCTGGGCGGCGCGGTGTTCACGTTCACCCCGTGGCGCAGGCTGCGCGGTACTCGCTGACGCACCGCGCGACGAGCCGTACGGCACGACGAGCCGTAGCCGTATGGCACGACGAGACACCGCACGACGAGACACACCGCACGACGAGCCGTACCGCACGACGAAGAGCCGCCGCACCGTTCTCCCGGTGCGGCGGCCCTTCCGTTCACGGACGGGGTGCGGCGGCCCTTCCGTTCACGGACGACGAGTGTCAGTACCCGTCAGCGCACATCACCCATGAGGGTGGCGACCTTCTTGCGGTACATCCAGATCGAGAACCCGGCCACGATCGCGAGCGCCGCTTCCA
Organism: Streptomyces sp. TSRI0281; assembly: GCF_001905125.1. Lineage (GTDB taxonomy): Bacteria > Actinomycetota > Actinomycetes > Streptomycetales > Streptomycetaceae > Streptomyces. The sequence goes on from NZ_LWLE01000034.1 coordinate 524,845, forward strand.
GCCCCACCATCCCGGTTCTGTTCAGATCCACCCCGGCCAGCGACAGCAGGCTGGTGGTGCAGTCGCCCGCGGTGACGGCCAGGAACCAGACACCCATCATCTGGCTGCCGTACTTCGCCGGAGCCATCTTCGTGGTGACCGAGAGGCCGACAGGCGAGAGGCACAGCTCACCGACGGTCTGCAGGAAGTAGATCGATACCAGCCACATCGGGCTGACCTTGTCGCCGTCCGAGGCCAGCGTCAGCGGCATCATGAAGACGAGGAACGACACACCGACGAGGAAGAGACCCGAGCCGAACTTGACGACCGTGCTCGGCTCCTTGCCGCGCCGGTTGAGCGCCAGCCAGATCCAGGCCACCACCGGCGCGAGCGCCATGATGAAGACCGGGTTCACCGACTGGTACCAGGAGGTCGGGAAGTCCACACCGAACAGGCTGTTCGAGGTCGAGGACTCGCCGAAGAGCGACATCGTCGAGCCGCCCTGGTCGTAGATCATCCAGAAGACGGCCGCCGCCACGAAGAACCAGATGTAGCCGGACATCTTCGACTGCTCGGTGGCGGAGAGGTCCTTGTCCCGCTTTATGCGCGCCAGCACGGCGACCGGAATGATCAGACCGGCGACGGTGATCGGGACGAGCGCCCAGTTCAGCGTGTAGACGTCCGTGGCCACCAGTACGCCGTAGAAGACGACGGCGACGATCAGCCACAGCAGACCCTTGCGCAGGGTGGAGCGGCGCTCCTGGGCCGACAGCGGCTTCGGGACGATGCTGGAGCGGGCGTCCAGGTGGCGCGTACCGATGAGGAACTGGGCCAGACCCAGCGCCATGCCGAGCGCGGCGATGGCGAAACCGAGGTGCCAGTTCACCTTCTCGCCGATCGTGCCGATGATCAGCGGGGCGGCGAAGGCACCGAGGTTGATGCCCATGTAGAAGACGGTGAAGCCACCGTCGCGTCGCGGGTCGTCCGGGCCGGAGTAGAGGTGGCCGACCATCGTGGAGATGTTGGCCTTCAGCAGACCGGAACCGAGTGCGACCAGCGCCAGACCGGCGAAGAACGTGCCGGTGCCGGGCAGGGCCAGCGTCAGGTGGCCGAGCATGATGACCCCGGCCGAGATGGTGACCGTCCTCCGCGGCCCCCAGACGCGGTCTCCGAACCAGCCGCCGGGCATGGCGAGCAGGTAGACCATCGCCATGTAGATGGAGTAGATCGCGGTGGCGGTCGCCGCGTTCATGTCCAGGCCGGAGCTGGAGACGAGGTAGAGCGGAAGCAGGGCCCGCATGCCGTAGAAGCTGAAGCGCTCCCACATCTCGGTCATGAAGAGAGTGGCCAGGCCGCGGGGGTGGCCGAAGAAGGTCTTTCCGCCGGTCGTACTGGCCGAATCCTTCGTCAGGCTGGACGCCATGGTCGATCCTTGCTGGTCGGGACGCGTCGCCTGGTGAGCGTTACGCGCCCGGTGGGGGGTAGCCGGCACCGACACGGGCAGCCCCACCCCCGACGCCCGAAGGGGGATTCGCCCCGTACGCCGGGCTCCGTAGGGGAGAGCTCGGCGCCGCGGGCTGGGGAAGAACCGCATCGGGATCCACGCCCGACGCGCGTCCTCGCGCTCCGGGCCCGGCCCACAGGTCATTCACTCATGTCACGGCCGGCGGGTAACCGGCCCGCACACAAAAGAGACCCTTGGCGCTTAAAGCTGCCCAAAGGTCCTTGAGTAGTGCAACAGGCGTCGGGACACCATACGACACGACACAGCCGGATATGAAAGGACATGAGACCTGGATCACAGGTGTTGAAGGAATCGGGCTCGCACATTCAAAGGTGTCGGTCCGTTCTGTGGCCCAGACCCGCAGGCGTTGGCGAGCGCTTCACCCTGGGCGCCCCGTGCGGTCTACCATCACCACATGACCCGTGTACTGCTCGCCGAGGACGACGCATCCATCTCGGAGCCACTGGCCCGCGCCCTGCGTCGGGAGGGTTACGAGGTCGAGGTCCGCCAGGACGGTCCGACCGCGCTCGACGCCGGACTCCAGGGGGGCGTCGACCTGGTCGTCCTCGACCTGGGCCTGCCCGGGATGGACGGCCTCGAAGTCGCCCGCCGGCTCCGCGCCGACGGACACACCGTGCCGATCCTGGTGCTGACGGCCCGTGCCGACGAGGTCGACACGGTGGTCGGCCTCGACGCGGGGGCCGACGACTACGTCACCAAGCCGTTCCGCCTCGCCGAACTCCTCGCCCGGGTCCGCGCCCTGCTGCGCCGCGGTGCCACCGAGCCCGCCCCGCAGCCCGCCACCCACGGCGTCCGGATCGACGTCGAGTCGCACCGGGCCTGGATGGGCGAGGAGGAACTCCAGCTCACCGCGAAGGAGTTCGACCTGCTGCGGGTCCTGGTCCGGGACGCCGGACGGGTCGTCACCCGCGACCAGCTGATGCGCGAGGTCTGGGACACCACCTGGTGGTCCTCCACCAAGACGCTCGACATGCACATCTCCTGGCTGCGCAAGAAGCTCGGCGACGACGCGGCCAACCCCCGCTACATCGCGACGGTCCGGGGCGTCGGCTTCCGGTTCGAGAAGAGCTGAAGCGGAACCGGAAGAGCTGACGAAACGAAGCAGTCATGCGCCGTCGACTGATCAACTCCACGCTCGCCGTGGTGCTCGTGGTGATCGCCGTCTTCGGTGTCTCCCTGGTCATCGTGGAGACCCGCACCATCAGCGCCAGCGCCCAGGAGAGCGTCGACACCGAGGCGCTGCGGCTGATCAGCGTCGTGGAGAGCCGGCTGCTGGGCGAGGAGCGGATCACCTCCCCGGTACTGGCCGAACAGGTCGACTCCAGCCGCTACGCCCTGGTCGAGATCCGCGGCCGGGCCCCCATCGAGGTCGGCGAGCGCCCCACCGGCAACGTCATCCGCAGCACGGCCGAGGGGGAGCAGGGCGAGAAGGTCACCGTCGAGGAGTCCCGCTCGGCCGTCACCCGTGAGGTCGGCCGGACCCTGCTGATCATCGGCGCGGTGGCGCTGCTCGCGATCGTCTCCGCGGTACTCCTCGCCGTACGCCAGGCCAACAAGCTGGCCTCACCCCTCACCGACCTCGCCGAGACCGCCGAACGCCTCGGCTCCGGCGACCCGCGCCCCCGCCACAAGCGCTACGGGGTGCCGGAGCTGGACCGTGTCGCCGACGTCCTGGACTCCTCGGCCGAACGCATCGCCCGGATGCTGACCGCCGAGCGACGGCTGGCCGCCGACGCCTCGCACCAGCTGCGCACGCCGCTGACCGCGCTCTCCATGCGGATCGAGGAGATCTCCGTCACCGACGACCCGGACACGGTGAAGGAGGAGGCGAACATCGCGCTCACCCAGGTCGAGCGGCTCACCGACGTGGTGGAGCGGCTGCTGACCAACTCCCGCGACCCGCGTACCGGCTCCGCCGTCGCCTTCGACCTGGACGAGGTCGTCAAGCAGCAGATCGAGGAGTGGCGCCCGGCCTACCGCAGCGCGGGCCGCGCCATCGTCTGCTCGGGCAAGCACGGGATGCGGGCCGTCGGCACCCCCGGCGCGGTCGCCCAGGTCCTGGCCGCGCTGATCGAGAACTCCCTGATGCACGGCGGCGGCACCGTCGCCCTGCGGACCAGGGTCACCGGCAACCAGGCGGTCATCGAGGTGACGGACGAGGGCCCCGGAGTCCCCGCCGACCTCGGGGCGCGGATCTTCGAGCGGACCATCAGCGGCCGCAACTCCACCGGGATCGGCCTGGCCGTCGCCCGGGACCTCGCGGAGGCGGACGGCGGGCGGCTCGAACTGCTCCAGCAGCAGCCCGCGGTGTTCGCGCTCTTCCTCAGCCGGGTGGCGCTCAACCGCAAGGATCCGGAGCGCCCGGTCCGCTGAGCGCGGCCTCGGCGGCGTACGGGTTCCGGAGCGGTCGGCGGACGCCGGCGGGACAGCGTCAGCGGGGCAGCGTCACCGGACCGGGGGCCACCGAACCGGGGGCCACCGAACCGGGGGCCACCGAACCGGGTGCCACCGGGCCGGACGGCATCACCGGGGCGGGGGGTGTCACCGAACCGGACGGCAGCACCGGGGCAGCCGGGGCGGCCGGGGCCGCCGGTGTCACCGGGGCCGACGTCATCGGGTCGGACGGTCCCCGCTGCTCCAGAAACTTCTCCGGGCTGAGCACGGCCTCCTCGGCGGGAAGCGCCTTGAAGACCCAGGTGCGGTAGGACCAGAAGCGGAACAGGGTGGCGATCCCGATGCCGAGGATCTTGAAGACATTGCTCTGGACCGGGCTGTTCCAGCCGAAGCCGTACGTCGCCAGGTACAGCACACCGGTCTCGATGACCGCGCCCACCGCGCTGAACAGCAGGAACAGCATCAGCTCGCGGGTCCGGCCGCTCTTGTCGCGGTCCCGGTAGGTCCAGTAGCGGAACCCCACGTAGTTGAAGAGGATGGCGACGCAGGTCCCCATCAGCCCGGCCCGCACCACCGGGATGTCCGTGGTGCGCCAGATCAGGTTGGAGACCGCGATATTGACCAGCAGGCCGAACGCGCCGACCGCGCCGAACTTGGCGACCTCCCGGGCCAGCAGATCAAGCCGGGTCCGCAGTGCGCCCCGTTCGCTCATGGTGATCGCTCAGCCCCGTCCGTAGGTTTCGTCAACCCGGTCATGCTATCCAGCCCTCCCGTGTGATGCCCATGAGGAGGAGAGGGAGCCGGACGGCGTAGGGGGAGCACCTGGACGGCGGATACCCTGGAGGCGTGACGTTCCCGGTAGTCGGCATGGTCGGCGGCGGTCAGCTCGCCCGTATGACCCACGAGGCGGGTATCCCCCTCGGCCTGAAATTCAAGCTCCTCAGTGACACTCCTCAGGACTCGGCCGCCCAGGTGGTCGGGGAAGTCGTCGTCGGCGACTATCGCGACCTGGAGACGCTGCGTGCCTTCGCGCAGGGCTGCGATGTGATCACCTTCGATCACGAGCATGTCCCGACCGAGCACCTGCGGGCCCTGGAGGCGGACGGCATCCCCGTGCGCCCCGGCCCCGATGCCCTGGTCCACGCCCAGGACAAGGGGGTGATGCGCGCCAAGCTCATGGAGATCGGCGTGCCCTGCCCCCGCCACCGCATCGTGACCGACCCGGCCGACGCCGCGGCCTTCGCCGAGGAGGTCGGGGGCTTCCCCGTCGTCCTGAAGACCGTGCGCGGCGGCTACGACGGCAAGGGCGTGTGGGTGGTCCGCTCCGAGGCGGACGCCGCCGAACCGTTCCGGGCCGGGGTCCCGGTCCTGGCGGAGGAGAAGGTCGACTTCGTACGGGAGCTGGCGGCCAACATCGTCCGCTCGCCGCACGGCCAGGCCGTCGCCTACCCGGTCGTGGAGTCGATACAGACCGACGGCGTCTGCGACACGGTCATCGCGCCCGCCCCCGGTCTCGACGAGAAGCTGGCGGGCGAGGCCCAGCAGCTCGCCCTGCGGATCGCGGCCGAGCTCGGCGTCGTCGGCCACCTCGCGGTCGAGCTGTTCGAGACCCGGGGACCGGACGGGAAGCCCGGCATCCTCGTCAACGAACTGGCGATGCGCCCCCACAACTCCGGACACTGGACCCAGGACGGCGCGATCACCTCGCAGTTCGCCAACCACGTGCGGGCCGTCCTCGACCTGCCGCTCGGCGACCCGCGTCCGCGCGCCCCCTGGACGGTCATGTGCAACGTCCTGGGCGGCGACTACCCGGACATGTACCAGGCGTATCTGCACTGCATGGCCCGCGATCCGCAGCTCAAGATCCACATGTATGGCAAGGACGTGAAGCCCGGCCGCAAGGTCGGACACGTCAACACCTACGGCGACGATCTGGCGGACGTGCGGGAGCGCGCCCGGCACGCGGCCGACTACCTGCGAGGAACGATCACCGAATGACTTCCCCCCGCACCGGAACCTCCTCGGGTACCTCACCCGTCATCGGCATCGTCATGGGCTCCGACTCCGACTGGCCCGTTATGGAAGCGGCCGCGAAGGCGCTCGACGAGTTCGGGATCCCGTACGAGGTCGATGTCGTCTCCGCCCACCGCATGCCGCGCGAAATGATCGCGTACGGCGAGCAGGCGGACGGCCGCGGGCTGAAGGCGATCATCGCGGGCGCGGGCGGCGCGGCCCACCTGCCCGGCATGCTGGCCTCCGTCACCCCGCTGCCCGTCATCGGCGTACCGGTTCCGCTGAAGTACCTGGACGGCATGGACAGCCTGCTCTCCATCGTGCAGATGCCCGCCGGGGTCCCCGTCGCCACCGTCTCGGTCGCCGGCGCACGCAACGCGGGCCTGCTCGCCGCCCGGATCCTCGCCGTCCACGACAGCGAGCTGCTGGCCCGGATGCGGGAGTTCCAGCAGGAACTGAACGAACAGGCCACCGAGAAGGGCAAGCGGCTGCGGTCCAAGGTCGAGGGCTCCGACTCCTTCGGCTTCGGGAAGTAGGCGTCCGATGGACTACCTGGACCGGGCCCGGGAGCTCCTCGCCGCCCACCCCGTCGTCGACGGCCACAACGACCTGCCGTGGGCACTGCGCGAACAGGTCGGCTACGACCTGAACGCACGGGACATCGCCACCAGCCAGACCGGTCTCCTGCACACCGACATCCCCCGGCTGCGCGCCGGTGGCGTCGGCGCGCAGTTCTGGTCGGTCTACGTCCGTACGGACATGCGCGGCGACGCGGCGGTCAGCGCCACCCTCGAACAGATCGACGTGGTCGGCGAGCTGATCGCCCGCTACCCCACGCACCTGCGGCGCGCGCTGAGCGCCGACGACATGGAGCGCGCCCGCGCCGAGCGCCGGATCGCCTCCCTGATGGGCGCCGAGGGCGGCCACTCCATCAACAACTCGCTGGGCACCCTGCGGGCCCTGCACACCCTCGGCGTCCGCTACATGACGCTGACCCACAACGACAACATCGACTGGGCGGACTCGGCGACCGACACCCCGCGCATCGGTGGCCTCTCGGAATTCGGCCACGAGGTCGTACGGGAGATGAACCGCATCGGCATGCTGGTCGACCTCTCCCATGTCGCGGCCACCACGATGCGCGACGCGCTCGCCACCAGCACCGCGCCGGTGATCTTCTCGCACTCCTCCGCCCGGACGGTCTGCGACCACCCGCGCAACATCCCCGACGACGTGCTGGCCGCGCTCCCGCGCAACGGCGGCATCGCCATGGCGACGTTCGTGCCGAAGTTCGTGCTGCCCGAAGCCGGCGACTGGACCCTGGCCGCCGACCGGAACATGCGCGAGCACGGGATGCACCACCTCGACACCACCCCGCCGGCCATGCGCGTCCACGAGGACTTCGAGGCGGCCTACCCCCGTCCGGTGGCCACCGTGGCGACGATCGCCGACCACCTCGACCACATGCGGACGGTCGCCGGCATCGACCACGTCGGCATCGGCGGCGACTACGACGGCACGGCGTTCCTCCCGCGCGGCCTGGAGGATGTCTCCGGCTACCCGAACCTGATCGCCGAGCTCCTCGCCCGCGGCTGGTCCGACACCGACCTGGCCAAGCTGACCTGGCGGAACGCGGTACGGGTGCTGCGCGACGCGGAAGCCGTCGCGCAGGACCTCCAGACCCGGCGCGGCCCGTCCCACGCCACGATCGACGAGCTGGACGGCCCGGCCGTCTGACCCGTTCGCGGGGGTACGGGTCCGGGTCGGGCCCGCACCCCCGCGACGTACGACGGTCGGCCCGTCAGCCCGCGCAGAGACAGAACGGATGACCGGCGGGATCCGCGTACACCCGGAACGACCGCTTCCGGTCCGCCGCGTCCAGCACCCGCGCCCCCAGGGCGAGCACCTCACGCTCCGCCGCGTCCAGATCCGGCACGGTCAGGTCCAGATGGAACTGCTGGGACCCGTCCGGACTGGGCCACCGCGGCGGTACGAAGCCGGGTGCGGCCTGGAAGGCGAGCGGAGTGCCCGCACCTCCGGTGAGCTCCACCCACCTGTCCTCGCCGTCCTCGCACCGCTCGACGCTGCCGCCCAGCACGGCGGCGTAGAAACCGGCGAGCGCGGCAGGATCGGGGCAGTCCAGTACGACGGTGCCCAATGTGGCGATGGCCATGATGCTTCTCCTCCAGGCGTCGAGGCAGTTACCGGTAGGCAGGCTTGTGCGGCAACCGTTACTCCATGCTGCCGCAATAGGGGTAACGTCGCAACCATGAATGAGAGGGCAGCGGCACCCGGGGCACTCGTCCTGATCGAGGACCTGGTCAACACGCTGAACATCGAGACCGGCGTCGACACCCTCGGCACGGCGGACGGCCGCGCCCCGTTCGGCCTCACCGAGGCCGAGGCGCCCGGCGCCCGGGACCTGCGCGAGGCGCTGCGCCGCGCCTGTCTGGCCCACGCGGGCCACCGGCTGCCCGAGAGCGCCCCGGAGCCGCCCCCGCTCGACGAACTGCTGGCCGCCGCGCCCCTGCGGGTGACGGTCGACGCCGAGGGCGCGGCGGCACTCCGGCCCGCTGTCGGGCCCCCGGACTCCACGGCCCTGACCGCCCTCACCGCCGGTGTCGCGCAGGCCGTCGCCGCCGCGGCGGCCGACGGAACCTGGATGCGGCTCAAGGCGTGCGAGGCGGAGGACTGCCACTGGGTCTACTACGACCGCAGCCCGGCGGGGCGGCGCCGCTGGTGCTCCATGTCGGTGTGCGGGGCCCGCGCCAAGATGCGTACCTACCGCGCCAGGCGCGCCTGAGGGCTGTCCCCGTCAGGGATCACGGGACAGCCCTTAGTCAAGACCGTGCCGCCGTGCCGCCGTGCCGCCGGGCTCAGGCCCTCGGGCGGCCCATCGCCCGGTACGTCCAGCCGGCCCCGCGCCACACCTCGCTGTCCAGCGCGTTGCGGCCGTCCAGGATGATCCGGTGGGTCACGGCCTCGCCCAGCGCCGCCGGGTCCAGCTCGCGGAACTCGCGCCACTCCGTGAGGTGCAGCACCACATCCGCGCCGCGCACCGCCTCCAGTGCCGAGTCCGCGTAGCCGAGCGTCGGGAACAGCCGCCGGGCGTTGTCCATGCCCTTGGGGTCGAAGACCGTGACCTGGCCGCCCTGGAGGTGGATCTGTCCGGCCACGTTCAGCGCGGGGGAGTCCCGTACGTCGTCGGAGTCCGGCTTGAACGTCGCGCCGAGCACCGCCACCCGCTTGCCCAGGAACGAATCGCCGCCCACCGCCTCCCGGGCGAGCTCCACCATGTGGCCGCGGCGCCGCATGTTGATGGAGTCGACCTCGCGGAGGAAGGTCAGCGCCTGGTCCGCGCCCAGCTCACCGGCGCGCGCCATGAACGCCCGGATGTCCTTGGGCAGACAGCCGCCGCCGAACCCGATCCCGGCCCGCAGGAACTTCTTCCCGATCCGCTCGTCGTGCCCGATGGCCTCGGCCAGCTTCACCACATCGCCGTCGGCGGCCTCGCAGACCTCGGCCATGGCGTTGATGAACGAGATCTTGGTCGCCAGGAACGAGTTGGCGGAGGTCTTCACCAGCTCGGCGGTCGGGAAGTCGGTCACCACGAACGGCGATCCCTCGGCGACCGGTACCGCGTACACCTCGCGCAGCAGCTTCTCGGCGCTCTCGCTCTCCACCCCGACCACGATCCGGTCGGGGTGCAGGGTGTCCTTCACGGCGAAGCCCTCGCGCAGGAACTCCGGATTCCAGGCCAGCTCCGCGGCCGTGCCCACCGGCGCCAGCTCCGCGAGCCGGGCCGCGAGCCGGGCGGCGGAACCCACCGGCACGGTCGACTTCCCGACGACGAGGGCGGGCCGGGTGAGCTGGGGCGCGAGCGACTCGAAGGCGCTGTCCACATAGCTCATGTCGCAGGCGTACTCGCCGTGCTTCTGCGGGGTGTTCACACAGACGAAGTGCACATCACCGAAGGCGCCGACCTCCTCCCAGGAGGTGGTGAACCGCAGCCGTCCGGTGGAGCCCTCGATGCCCTCGACGTGCTTCTGGAGGATCTCTTCGAGCCCGGGTTCGTACATCGGTACCCGGCCGGCCGAGAGCAGCGCGATCTTCTCCGGTACGACATCGAGGCCGAGCACGTCGAAGCCCAGCTCCGCCATGGCCGCAGCATGGGTGGCACCGAGGTAGCCGGTGCCGATCACAGTGATCCTGAGGGCCATGAAGTGCTCCTGGAAGATACGGACGGGCGTGCGGAGCCGAGCATAGTCGGGCCCTCCGGCCGCGGAATTCCCGTCTCCCTTTGCCGGGAATGCCCTGTATGCCCCACCCCTGTCGTGAAGCTCACGTGTCATGCGCGTAGGCCATCGAGCGGGCTGACCACTAAAATTGGGTTACTTAACGGTAGTTAGCACCTTGGGGAGTGAGCGTCTTGGCGGGTTCGACCGATTTCGACCTGTACCGTCCGGCCGAGGAGCACGACATGCTCCGCGAAACGATCCGTTCGCTCGCCGAGGCGAAGATCGCCCCGTTCGCCGCAGCCGTGGACGAGGAGGGCCGCTTCCCGCAGGAGGCGCTGGACGCTCTGGTCGCCTCGGACCTGCACGCCGTCCACGTCCCGGAGGAGTACGGCGGCGCCGGCGCGGACGCGCTGGCGACGGTCATCGTGATCGAGGAGGTGGCCCGCGCCTGCGCGTCCTCCTCCCTCATCCCGGCCGTGAACAAGCTGGGCTCGCTCCCGGTGATCCTCTCCGGCTCCGAGGCGCTGAAGAAGAAGTACCTGGGCCCGCTCGCCAAGGGCGACGCGATGTTCTCGTACGCCCTCTCCGAGCCGGACGCGGGATCGGACGCGGCGGGCATGAAGACCAAGGCCGTCCGCGACGGTGACTTCTGGGTCCTCAACGGGGTGAAGCGCTGGATCACCAACGCGGGCGTCTCCGAGTACTACACGGTCATGGCCGTCACCGACCCGACCAAGCGCTCCAAGGGCATCTCGGCGTTCGTCGTCGAGAAGTCGGACGAGGGCGTCTCCTTCGGTGCCCCGGAGCGGAAGCTCGGCATCAAGGGCTCCCCGACCCGTGAGGTCTACCTCGACAACGTCCGCATCCCCGCCGACCGCATGATCGGCGAGGAGGGCACCGGCTTCGCCACCGCGATGAAGACCCTGGACCACACCCGCATCACGATCGCGGCCCAGGCCATCGGCATCGCCCAGGGCGCCCTGGACTACGCCAAGGGCTACGTCAAGGAGCGCAAGCAGTTCGGCAAGCCGATCGCCGACTTCCAGGGCATCCAGTTCATGCTCGCCGACATGGCGATGAAGCTGGAGGCGGCCCGGCAGCTCACCTACGCGGCGGCCGCGAAGTCCGAGCGCCTCGACAGCGACCTCACGTTCTTCGGCGCCGCGGCCAAGTGCTTCGCCTCCGACGTGGCGATGGAGGTCACCACGGACGCGGTCCAGTTGCTCGGCGGCTACGGCTACACGCGGGACTACCCGGTGGAGCGGATGATGCGCGACGCGAAGATCACGCAGATCTACGAAGGCACGAATCAGGTTCAGCGGATCGTGATGGCCCGCAACCTGCCGTAGCACTCCAGCCGCAGCGCCCTCCAGCCGCAGCGCCCTCCAGCCGCAGCGCCCTCGTGCCGTAGCGCCCTCGTACCGCGGCACGAGGGCAGTCGCCGGGCAGTCACGGCGAGAGGGGCGTCCCCACGGGGCGCCCCTCTCCTGTCGGCAGCGTCCGGGAGGGCGGCCGGCCGCCCCCACCGCGCCGTCGGCCGTCAGTTACCGGTGACGGTGACCTTCTCGTCGTTCTTCAGCTGCTGGACGAGCTGCTTGACCTTCTCCTTGTCCCAGACCAGGTTCCCGCCGATGCTGCCCGAGATCGGCATGTTCATCGACGTACCGTCGCCGCCCGTGACGCCCTTCATCGCGAAGAACATCTGGCTCAGGGACCAGAGCGACATGTCCTTGTCGACGATCAGGGTGTCCAGGCCCGCGCCCATCGTCGGGTACAGCTTGAACGGGTTGATGATCGTGGACGGGGTCGCGGTCTGGCTCGCCAGCGCCGCGAGGAACTTCTGCTGGTTCTTCGTACGGTCGAGGTCGCTGCCCGCGAACGCGTACCGGGTGCGGACGAAGGCGAGGGACTGCTCGCCGTTCAGCGTCTGCTTGCCCGCCTGGAAGTCGGCGCCGGACTTCTTGTCCTTGAACGCCTTGGGGATGTCCAACTCCACCCCGCCGATTGCGTCCACGATCTTGGCGAAGCCGCCGAAGCCGATCTCGACGTAGTGGTCGATGCGCAGCCCGGTGTTGAACTCGACGGTCCGCACCAGCAGTTCGGGGCCGTCCTCGGCGTACGCCGCGTTCAGCTTCACGGTCCGGCCCCTGCCCGGGTACTTCTTGCCCGACTCCGAGCCCACGAACGAGGGGATCTCGACGTTCGAGTCACGCGGCAGGGAGACCAGCGTCGGGCCGTCGGACCCGTCGTGCAGGATCATCATCGAGTCGGTCCGCTTGCCCTCGGCGGAACCGGTGTGGAGCTTCTTCTTGTCCTCGGCGGTCATCCCCGCGCGGCTGTCGGAGCCGACGATCAGGTAGTTCGTGCCGTCGCCGCCCTCGGGCCGCTCGATGACCTTGGAGAGGTCGACCTCGCGCTTCAGCTTGGAGTCGGCCCAGAAGTACGTGGAGATGGAGACGGCGAGCACGACGACCACCAGGGTCAGCGCGCCGATCTTGATCCGCCGGCGCCAGTCGGGAGCGGGGCGGCCCTGGACGTAACCACCGTCGCCCCCGCCACCGCCACCGCCGCCGCGCCGTCCGCCGCCGTGGCCGGAGCCGTTGCCGCCGCCGTATACCTGGCCCGTGTTGTAACCGTTGTCGTAGGCGGAATCACCTTCGCGGCCGCCGTAGCGGTCGTCGTACCCCTGGCCCTGCGGCGGTACCTGCGGTGCCCGCGGCGGGGCCGGTCGACGCTGGATGTGCGGCATCGCGCGGGCGCTCTCGGGCTGGGGGCCTGAGCTGCCCTGCCCGTAGCGGTCGCTGCGGTCGCCGGTCCGTCGATCGGGCCAATCGTTCATGCCGACCAGTGTGCCGCCCCGGCCCATCGGTATTACAGGGTGTAGGGGAAATCGGTCCAGGGATGTTGCGAAGCTGATGCATTCCGCGCTGCCCAAGCCCGCGCATAAGGTGGAGGGCATGACAGATCAGGCCCCACGCCCGGAGGGCGAGATTCCGGGCAAGTCGACCGCGGCTTCCCGGACCACCCTCAGCCACATCATGACCGGCAACGACACCAACCTGCTGGGTACGGTGCACGGTGGCGTGATCATGAAACTGGTCGATGACGCGGCGGGCGCCGTGGCCGGCCGGCACTCCGGCGGACCGGCCGTGACGGCGTCGATGGACGAGATGGTCTTCCTGGAGCCGGTCCGCGTCGGTGACCTCGTTCACGTACGCGCCCAGGTGAACTGGACCGGCCGGTCCTCGATGGAGGTCGGGGTCCGGGTGATGGCCGAGCGCTGGAACGAGTCGACCCCCGCCCAGCAGGTCGGCAGCGCCTATCTGGTGTTCGCGGCGGTCGACGGGGACGGCAAGCCGCGCGCCGTACCGCACGTGATCCCCGAGACGGAGCGTGACAAGCGGCGCTACCAGGAGGCCCAGATCCGGCGTACGCACCGGCTGGCCCGGCGCCGCGCGATCAAGGAACTGCGCGAGAGGCGCGTGGCCGACGGTATCGACGACTGAGCGCGTGGCCGGCGGTGTCGGCGACTGAGCTCATGGCCGGCGGGCTTGATCGGTCAAGCCCGTCCGGCGATCGAGGACAGGGCGTCGCCGTGGGCCGTGTGACCCGGTGAACGGACGCGGCCCCTCCCGCGCCGGCCAGCCGTCACCGTCATGGGCAGACGACCTCGTCCCCCGTCACCGCGCCGAACCTGCCCTGCTGCGGGCTCTCCGCCCGCACCCGCTGCACCGTGCCGAAGTCCGAGCCCGCCGTCACCTTCATCGTGCCGCCCTGCCCCTGCACCGCCCTCAGCTCGCTCCCCGGCAGCGCGGCGGCCAGGGACCTCGCCGACCGGTCCCACCGGGGGTCGAACGTCACCAGCGTCCGCCGCAGGTCGCGCAGCTCCCCGTTGAGCGGGGCGCGGGTGGTGTCGAAGCCGGTGGCGCGCAGCGCGTCGTCCATCTCCTTGCCGAGGCCGTCCTTCGGAGTCCCGTTGTAGACCTGCACCCGGATCTGCTGCGGTGCCACATCGACGAGCGCCCCCTTCGGCTTCTGCGGCCCGCCCACCTTCCGCGAGGCGAGCGGCTTGTCCTCGCGCAGCGCCCGGAACAGCTTCTTCGACTTCTTCGCGTCCCACTGCACGGTGGAACCGATGCCCTTGACCGGGAAGCTGACGTTCCCGACCGGTACGGAGGTGAACTCCGACGACGCCGGGCTGAAGCCGCGCATCGCCTTGCCGAGCGTCAGCATCTGTTCCGTACCGAACCCCTTGTCGGCCCGGACCGAGCCGAGCATCGAGGAGGAGACCCGCTGGAACCTCACCGGGTTCAACAGCACCCCGCTGCTGGTCGCCTGCTTGATCAGCGCCGCGATGAACTTCTGCTGGCGCTGCATCCGGCCCAGGTCGGAGGCCCCGTCGATGTGCCGGGAACGTACGTACTGAAGGGCCTGACCGCCGTCCAGCTCATGGGTGCCCGCGGCCAGGTCGAGACCGGTGTACGAGTCCTTCATCGGCCCGGCCGTGCAGATCTTCACCCCGCCCACGGCGTCGACCGTCTTCATGAAGCTGGTGAAGTCGACCTCCAGATAGTGATCGACCTTGACACCGGTCATGTGCTCGACGGTCCGTACGGTCAGGGTCGGTCCGCCCTCCGCGTAGGCGGCGTTCAGTTTCACCGGGTGGGTGGCGTGGTGCTTGCCCGTGTTCCGGTCGGTGTGCGCGGGGATCTCGGCGTAACTGTCGCGCGGGAGGCTGACGACGCTCGCCCGCTCCTTGTCGGCCGACAGATGGACCAGCATGATCGTGTCGGTGCAGTGGCAGGGGGCGCCGCCCAGCCGGTACTTCGTCTTCTCGGCCTCGGTGATCTTTTCCCGGCCGTCGGTCCCGACCAGGAGCAGATTCATGCCGTGCCCCGCCGCGGGCCGGTTCTTCATGTCCTTGAAGGGGTCGACGCGGTCGATTCCGGTTTCCAGCCCGCTCACCACCGCATGGCCGATCCCGCCCGCGCCGAGCACGAGCACGGACAGGCCCGTGGCCACCCGCATGCCCCAGCGGGGCCGCTCGTCCTGCTTCCGGGTCCGGGGTCGGCGCGCCGGTCTGGCCTGCGGGGGAGTGGTGCGGGGGTGCGGCGATCGGGACGATCGGTGAGGCGTGGGCACGGGGGGACACCTCCGCGGTGCAAGGGGGACCGTTCGCACCATAGGCCCATACGATCTGCGGAACGGGCCGCAACCCGTGGGGGCACGCCGCTATCCCCCATTCGCGGTAACGTGGCGGCCGAATAACGACGCCTCCCGGGGTGCGGAACCCCTGGCGCCCCCAGGACCACCCGAGGACCACATGCCTGCCGCGCAGCACCCCGCCGTCTCCGTGATCATGCCGGTACTCAACGAGGAACGCCATCTCAGGAACGCGATCCGGCACATCCTGGAGCAGGAGTACGCCGGTGAGATGGAGGTCGTGATCGCGCTCGGCCCCTCCACGGACCGCACCGACGAGATCGCCGCGGAACTCGTCGCGGAGGACCCCCGGGTCCACACCGTCCCCAACCCCACCGGCCGCACCCCCGCCGCCCTCAACGCCGCGATCAAGGCCTCCAGCCACCCCGTCGTGGTGCGGGTCGACGGGCACGGGATGCTCTCGCCGAACTACATCGCGACCGCGGTCCGGCTGCTGGAGGAGACCGGGGCGCAGAACGTCGGCGGCATCATGCACGCCGAGGGCGAGAACGCCTGGGAGGACGCCGTCGCCGCCGCGATGACCTCGAAGATCGGCGTCGGCAACGCGGCCTTCCACACGGGCGGCCAGGCGGGTCCGGCCGAGACGGTGTACCTGGGAGTCTTCCGCCGCGAGGCCCTGGAGCGGGCGGACGGCTACAACGTGGAGTTCATCCGCGCCCAGGACTGGGAGCTGAACTTCCGTATCCGTGAGGCGGGCGGCCTGATCTGGTTCTCGCCCGAGCTGAAGGTCCAGTACCGCCCGCGCCCCTCCATCAAGGCGCTCGCCAAGCAGTACAAGGACTACGGCCGCTGGCGCCACGTCGTCGCCCGCTACCACGCGGGCTCGATCAACCTGCGCTACCTGGCCCCGCCGACGGCCGTCTGCGCCATCGCGGCGGGCATCGTGGTGGGCGCCGCCGTCACCCCGTGGGCCTTCGTCGTCCCGGCCGGTTACGTGGCGGCCATCGTCGCCGGGTCGCTGCCCGCCGGGAAGGGACTGTCGCTGAAGGCCCGCGCGCAGATCCCCCTCGCGCTGGCCACCATGCACATGTCCTGGGGCTACGGCTTCCTCACCAGCCCGCGCTCCCTGGCGAGGAAGGTCATCGCCAGCCGCCGCCCGGCGGCCCCCCGGCAGACGGTCTGACGCGGCGCACGGCCCGCCCGCAGGGCGCCCCGCGGGCAGGCCGTGCGGACTTCTTCACCGCTGACGAGGCGCGGCGGACCTCTTCACCGCCGACGACGGGAGGGGCCCCACCGATCACGGTGGGGCCCCTCCCGTCGTTCCGTTCCGGCCGGTCAGGACCAGATGTAGTTCGGGTTGACCTTCATGCACGCCTCTTCCTCGCCGTTGAGCGCCTCGGCCGAGTCCGGGGTCTTCTCCTGGCCCTTGGGCGCGGGGTAGGCCCCGTCCTCGCGCCAGTCGGCTCCCACCGCCAGCGAGATGCCCGAGACATCGGTCGACTTCTTCACCAGCGAGACCGGGATGCCGAGCGCCTTGGCGACCGCCTGCGCGTCACCCTCCATATCGGCACTGGGGTACAGGATTCCGGTCCGCGCGGCGCCGGTCACGTTCTGCGAGTCGACCGTGGTCTTCGCGAAGCCCGCGTCCTTGAGCTGCTTCTCCACCGCACCGGCGCGCCCCCCGGCCGAGCCGAGGGTGTCGGTGCGGGTCGCGTTGCGCACGCTCACCGCGATCTCGCCGACCGGTGCGGACGGGTCCTTGGTGACCGTGGCCTTGCGCTTGGACGCCTTGCCGTCGAGCGGGATGTCCTCGCGCACCATCCGGAACAGCTGCTCGGCGTCACCCGCCTTGGGGAACACCCGGCCCTTGAGCGTGCCCGTGCCGTACACGTTCGGCATGGTCGACATGGTGATGCGCTTGGTCGGGACCTTCTTGAGCTCCTCGGCCAGGTCGTAGAGCTTCTTGACCGTGCCGAGGCCCTTGTCGACCGTCAGCGCGTCCGTGGCGGCCTCGGCGAGGTTCATCAGCTTCGCGGGGTCGGTCAGCTTGGTGCCCTTGCGCAGCTGGCGGACCATCGAGTTCATGTACTGGTGCTGGGCCTTGGCGCGGCCGAGGTCGGTGTTGTCCTCGAAGCCGTACCGGGTGCGCAGCCACTGGAGCGCCTGTTTGCCCTTGATGGGCGTGGTGCCCTTCTTCAGCTTCAGCCCGGAGCCCTTGCCGTCGCTGGAGCGCGATTCGATGTTGGCGTCGACACAGACCGGGACGCCGCCGATCGCGTCGGCCATCGAGACCACGCCCGCGAAGTCGATCATCATGAAGTGGTCGATCGTGATGCCGGTGAGCTCGTACCAGGTGGCCACCGTGCAGCCGGGGCCGCCGCGGCCCAGACTCTCGTTGGTCTGTACGTTCCCGGTGCTGGCCGGATACACCTTGTCCGTCTTGGGATCGGTGCACTTGGGCATCTTCAGCATCGTGTCGCGCGGCATGCTGACGACCGAGAGGTTGCTGCGGTCCGCCGAGAGGTGGAGCAGCATCTGCACATCCGCGAGCGGGCGAGCGCCGAAGGTCTCCTTCGCGCCGCCCAGCTTCTGGTTCTCCTTGGAGTCCCGCGCGTCGGAACCGATGAGCAGGATGTTCAGCGGGGTCTGACCGGCGGCGTTGGCCTTGTGATCGGCCATCTTCTTGTCGCCGAGCGTCAGGTCCTCTTTCTTGATGTTGCCGTTGAGGTGCTCGTAGTAGAGGTAACCGGCGCCACCGGCACCGAGTATCAGCAGCGCGAGCACGGCCGCGACCCAGCGCAGTATGCGCCGTTTGCCGCTTTTGGTGGTACGTCGGCTGCGGCGGTTGGGTGGCCCCCCGCGCCGGCGCCCGCTCTCGGGCGCGCCGGAATCCTCGCCCCCGCCGGGCCGTTCGCCTCCGCCGGTGCCCCGGCCCCGGCTCCTGCCGCCGCTCCTGTTCCCCTCACCGTTCTCGTCGTCCCCCTCGTAGAGACTCTCGTCCCAGCCGAGTTGATCGGCGTGCCGGACGCGTGGTCGCGTCCCCTCCCCGGGCGTGCTGCTGCGTCCCACCGGACCCCCTGCTGCTCAGACTCTTGCTGTAGCGCGGTGACCCGGTGTCACTTGGCGCATTCCGCCTTGTCGGCGCTTGCTCTCTGGATATCGGCCGGCGCCTTTGCCGGACCGGTGATGGGCTTGCCCGCGCCCTCGAAGTCCGCCCCCAGGGTCAGCACCATCGCCTGCAGTCCTTCGGCGTCGGTGGTGCCCTTCTTGAGGGCCGAGGCGGGCAGCCCCATCATCTCGGCGAGCGCCCGCGCCTGGTCGGCCTGGTTGGGCGCGTACGCGAGCGTCGTCTTGTCGATCTTGGCCGGGGCGTTGGCCTTGTTGGTGGACTTCAGTACGCCCTTGTCGTTCTGGAGCCAGGTCACCGTGGAGCCCGCGGCCCCGGGGATGTTGCCGCCGTTGAGGACATCCACGCGTACGTCGGCCGCGTCGGCCTTCGGGCCCTTGAGAAGCTTCGCCTGCTTGCTCTTGGCGGCCTTCTTCTGCTTGTTGACCTCGGTGAGCGAGGTGTCCGAGCGCATCATCGCGAACAGCGCCTCGGCCTTCTCGGGCGCCGGTACGACGGTGATCGGGGTCGGCTCGGCCGGGTTGTCGATCACCGGCATGGTCACGAAGGTGATGTTCTTGGTGTCGACCTTGCCGAGCTCCTGGGCGAGGCTCGTCAACTTCTTGACGCTGCCGATGCCGGAGTCGACCGTGAGCGCCTTGGTGGCCGCGTCCGCCAGCTTGTACAGCTTCGGGGCGCTGGTCAGGGTGTCGTCCGACTTCATCTGCCGGATCATCGAGCCGAGGAACTGCTGCTGCACCTTGATCCGGTCGAGGTCGCTCTCGTTGCCGAAGCTGTGCCGGGTGCGCAGCAGGGCGAGTGCCTTCTCGCCCTGGACGGTCGACTCGCCCTCGGGCAGCTTGAGGTGCGACTTCGGGTCGTCGATCGGCTTGGCCATGCAGACCTTGACGCCGCCGACCGCGGTGGACAGCTCCTTGACCGCATTGAAGTCGACCATCATGAAGTGGTCGACCTGTATGCCGGTGATCTGCTTGACCGTCCGCATGGTGCAGCCGGGGTCGCGCCCTGCCTGGCCCAGGCTGGTGTTGAAACGGTCGTTCGCGGTGCCGGGGATGACCTTGGTCGAGCCGTCCTTCTGCTTCGTCCCGCAGTCGGGGATCTCGATCATCAGGTCGCGCGGGATGCTCATCGCCGTCGCGTTGGTGCGGTCCTCGGAGACGTGGAAGAGGATGTTGGTGTCGGCGTGGCCGGTGCTGCCCTTGTCGCCGTACCCCTCGTTGCCCTTGCCGGTGCGCTTGTCGGTGCCGATGATCAGGATGTTCATCGGTCCTTCGGCGATGACGTTCTTGCTGCCCGCGTCACCCACGTCGACCGTGTTGAGGTTGCCGTTGAAGTGCTGGTAGAGGGCGTACGCACCGGCCGAGCCGGCGACGACGACGAACGCCATCACCCCGCCCGTCCACAGCAGCGCCTTCTTCCTGCGGGCCTTGGGGGGCTTGCGCTTGCGGCGCCCGGCGCCCGCCGCGGCGGTCTCCTGGCCGCGGCCGGCCTGCGACGAACGGCGGCTGCGCTGGCCCGGCACCTCGCGGCGCGGAGCGTCCGCCGGTTCGGTGCCGTCGCCCGTGCGCTGCCCCCGGCGTCCGGACCCGTCACGCGAGGCGCTCCGGGCTGGCCCGTCCTTGTGGCCCGATCCGCGGGGTCCCGCCACTCGCGGCGCACCGGACGACTCCCCTGCGGATTGATCCAGTCGCAGTTCGTAGTTGCCGGTGTGCGGGTTCAGTACCCACTGGTCTGCGGGGTCGATATCGTCCGCCCGCCCACGGCTTTGCGCATCCACGGTTGCTTGGGTCCTCCGTCGGTGCCACGCGAGGCGCCTCCCCCGACAAGGCGCTCGTTCTTTCGCTCCAGCAGTGCACGACCTGATGGCCGGTAGCACCGGATCGCGTCACACTATCCGCCCGGTTCGGAGTCGAGCGACGTGCGTGACACATTCCACGCTGCTTACAACTGGGCATTCTTCCCATTATGCGTCGATTGCCCTGTATGACTTGGGAATTGCTTTACTGCTTACACAGGTCGTCGGCCGCGCTCGAACCCGAATACGTGGGCTCGGGGGTCGGAGTTCCGGAGCCGGTGTCGTCCGGTTTCCCGTCGGAAGTGCCCCCGTCGGTCGCCTTGTCGGCGCCCTTGTCCTTGAGTTCGCCGGCCGGGACCACGGTGACCGGCTGGTCCTCCCGGAGTTGCTTGAACAGCCTGCTCGCGTCCGGTTCGACGAGTTCGTCCCGGTTAATGTTCTGGCTGTACGGCTGCCGGGGCACCGTCAGGAACTGCACCTTGTCGGTCGGTACGTTGCGCATCCCGCGGACCAGGTCGTACAGGTCCCTGAGCGAGTCCAGCCCCGGGTCCGTCGTCAGCGACTTGGTCGCCGCGTCCAGCACCGGGTACAGCCGGGTCGGGTTGAGCAGGACACCGTTGCTCTGCATCTTGTTGACCAGGGCACCCAGGAATCTCTGCTGGCGGTCCATCCGCTCGGTGTCGCTGCCGTTGCCGATGGACTTGCGGGCACGGACGTATCCGAGCGCCTCCTCGCCGTCGAGCTTCTGCCGGCCCGCGGGGAGCTTGAGATGCGCGTCGGCATCGTCGATCGGGTCCTTGAGACAGATCTCGACGCCGTTCACCGCGTCGACCATGTCCTTGAAACCGTTGAAGTCGACGACCATGTGATGGTCGACGCGAATGCCGGTCATCCGCTCGATGGTGCGGATCGTGCACGCCGTCCCGCCGAGCTCGAAGGCCGAGTTGAACTGGGCGAACTGTTCCCTGGTGTGCTGCTTGTCCGCGGTGCGGCAGCTCGGGATGTCCGCCATCAGGTCGCGGGGGACGGACATGGCGGTGGCGCTCTTCCGGTCCGCCGCGAGGTGCAGCAGGATCGTGGTGTCGGAGCGCTGGCTGCCGCCGTCGTCGCGGCCGTACTCGCGGTTGTCGCCGGACCTGCTGTCCGAGCCGATGAGCAGGATGTTCTGGGCGTTCTGCGCGACCGGGGTGGGCCGTTCCTTCTCGTACGCCTTGAGCTCGGCGGCGACGCTCGTATCGGTTCTGATGTTGCCGTCGAGCTTCTTGTACAGCCACCAGCCGACGCCCGCGGCGATCAGGACCAGGAACGAGGCGGCGAGGGCGGTCCAACGGAGCCAGTGACTCCTGTGCTTGGCGGCGATGCCGTCCTTGGGCCGGTCGGCCCAGGTCTGCACCCCGCCGCTGGTGGGGCCCGCGCCGGGGGCGGGGCTGGGGGCTGGGTCGGTGCCGGGGTCGGCGTCGGTGTCCCCCGCGCCCTTGGCAGCCTCGCCCGCCTTGCCCGCTTCGTCGGCCCCGCCCGCCTCGTCCGTCCCGTCCGCCTCGTCCGTCCCGTCCGCCTCGTCCGTCCCGTCCGCCTTGTCCGTCCCGTCCTGTGCGGCGGCGTCCCGGGAGTCTTCCTGCGACCCGCCCCGCGACCCGTCCTGCGGCTTGTTCTCTGCCGGGGGCTCCGGGTCGGCCGGCGTGCCAGCGCTGTCGGTCACGTCTGCGTCCATCCTTCACGTTCGGCGGCGCGATAGGCCGCCGGTCGCAGGAGTAGACGGCTGAACCTCACGCTTGGTTGTGCATCCGGGGAGAGTGGTCTGCACCGCCGATCATGTACCTGAGTGGATGCTCAATCCGGGGGACTCGGCCCGCTGTGGGCCGGACGAGTGACACTCAGGGTGCTTGTCATACTGCGGTGTTGGTCACCCGCTCGCTCTCCACGCGCTTGGCCAGACCGTCCTCGCCGAGCTGTCCGAGGTGTCGGCACAGGACCACGGAGCCTCCGGCGGCCAGCGGCGCGAAGAGCCCGGCACCGAGCCCCTCCCAGCTGTCGTACGTATGCCCCGTGAGCAGCCGCGATCCGGGTGCGAGCCCCAGAGCGGCGGCGTCCTCGCGCGCCTTGGCGACGAGTTGCGCCCCTGTCAGCTCGACCCCGCCCACGGCGAGCGCGGGCGCGTCCGGGTCCACCGGCGCGAACGGAGCGAAGCGGTCGCCCTGGGCGGGTACTTCCACCGCGTAGTCCATGAAGCCCTCGGGCGGCTGCGGGAACCGCCCGCCGAGCGGGCGCAGCGCCAGCGCGACCCGTTCGCCGCGGCAGGCGCGGGCGCGCTCCAGCGTGTCCGGGCCGCTGACGACGAGGTCGGCCGAGGCCGGGTCGCCCTGCACATCGGCGACCACCCCGACCGAGGAGCAGGCGAGCAGCCAGACCGCGGACTGCCAGTGCGCGGGAAGCAGCAGGGCGAGCCGGTCGCCGGGTTCCGCGGCCAGGTCGCCCTGCAACAGATTGGCGGTCTTGGCCACCCAATTGGCGAAGGTGGCCACCGACAGTTCGACCCGCTCTCCGGTGGCGTCGTCGTAGAAAGTGACCAGTGGGCGGGCCGGGTCCGAGGCGAGTGCGGATCGCAGCAGGTCGGCGGGGGTACGGTCGCTGGCGTTCATCCGCGCAAGGGTACGCGGCGGTGGTGGACGGGAGCGGTGCGACGAGCGTCGCGTACACCGGTTCGGCAGACGGGTCATCACATCAGGGGGTATGTCCCGGTGGCCGTAGTTGTGCGTGTATGGCCAGGATCATTCGTATGCGCACTCTTCTCGCCACCTCGATCGGCGTCACCTGTGCGGCGGCGCTCACCCTGCCGCTCGCCGTACCCGCGTCCTCCACGTCCACCTCCGCCACTTTCTCCTCGGCCCGCGCACCCGCCTCCGTCGAGCCCGCCGCCGAACTGCCGGGTTCGACGCAGTCGCTGCCCCTGTCCCCGCTCGCCCCCACGGCCACCCGGGCCACCGGAGCACCCACGACCGGCGCCGCGCAGGGGCTGCCCCGACGCGACGCACGGCCCTTCTCCCTGGTCGGAGTGGTCTGGGACGATGCCGACGCCGAACTGCACGGCACGGTCCAGATCCGCACCCGTGCCACCGGCACCACGACCTGGTCCGGCTGGCAGGACGTCGAGACGCACAACACCGAGCACGCCGCCGACGAGGGCAGCGCCGAGCGCGAAGCGGGCAAGGTCCGCGGCTCGACCGCCCCGCTCTGGGTCGGCGACTCGGACGGCGTCGAGGTGCGGGTGAACCCGGAGCCCGCCGACCCGCGGAACCGGGCGGCCACCTCCGTGGCACTCCCCGGGGGCCTGCGCCTCGAACTCGTCGACCCCGGCGCGGACCCGCGGCAGCCCGTCGCGGGACGCGCCCGCTCGGCTGCCCGGACGGCCTCGGTGATCCCCGCCCTGACCCAGGAGGACTCGGCGCGGGAAGCGGTCGTCGCGGCAGGGGCGAAGCCGTACATCGGCCCGCGGCCGCGCATCATCACGCGCAAGGGCTGGGGCGCGAACGAGAAGCTCCGCGAGCGCCGGTTCGCGTACACCAAGACGGTCAAGGCCGCCTTCGTGCACCACAGCGCCACCGGCAACAACTACCGCTGCTCCCAGGCGCCCGCCGTCCTGCGCGGCATCTACCGCTACCACGTCCAGAGCAGCGGCTGGCGCGACTTCGGCTACAACTTCGCCGTCGACAAGTGCGGAAACATCTACGAGGGGCGCGCCGGGGGCGTGACGAAGGCCGTCCTCGGGGCGCACACGCTCGGGTTCAACACCAACAGCATGGGGGTCGTGGTCCTCGGCACCTTCACCTCCAAGAACCCGCCCGCCGCCGCGGTGAACTCCATCGCCAAACTCACCGCCTGGAAGCTCGGACTGTTCGGAGCGAACCCCAAGGGCAAGACCACGCTGGTCTCCGGCGGCAGCAACAAGTACAAGAAGGGCAAGAAGGTCAAACTCAACGTCATCTCCGGCCATCGGGACGGATTCGCAACCGAATGCCCCGGAAAGCGTCTCTACAAGAAGCTCGGCACGGCACGGACCACCTCCGCACGTCTGCAGGGCCGCTGACCGGGGGACGTTCCGACCCGGTCTGCATACACTGGCCAGCCGAAACCGGGCCAGGCCCCAGCAGGAAGCAGAGACGGTGCTGTGACAGAGGCAAAAGAAGCGATTCTTCTGGTCGGTGGCAAGGGCACCAGGCTGCGGCCGCTCACGGTGCACACCCCGAAGCCGATGGTTCCGGCGGCGGGCGTCCCGTTCCTCACGCACCAGCTGGCACGGGCCCGAGCGGCCGGAGTCGAGCACATCGTGCTCGCGACGTCCTACTTGGCGGAGGTCTTCGAACCGTACTTCGGCGACGGTTCCGCGCTCGGCCTCCACATCGAGTACGTCACCGAGCGCGAACCGCTGGGGACCGGCGGCGCCATCCGCAATGTGGCGTCCCGGCTCTCCTCGGGCCCCGACGACCCGGTCCTCATCTTCAACGGCGACATCCTGACGGGACTCGACATCCGGGCCCTGGTCACCGCGCACGCGACCTCCGGGGCGGATGTCTCCCTCCACCTCACCCGGGTCGAGGACCCGCGTGCCTTCGGCCTCGTACCGACCGACGGCACCGGCAGGGTGACGGCCTTCCTGGAGAAGCCGCAGACCCCCGAAGAGATCGTCACCGACCAGGTCAACGCGGGTGCGTACATCTTCCGCAGGTCGGTCATCGACACCATCCCGGCCGGCCGGCCGGTCTCCGTGGAGCGCGAGACCTTCCCCGGACTGCTCGCCTCCGGCGCGCATCTCCAGGGCATGGTCGACTCCACGTACTGGCTGGACCTCGGCACCCCGCAGGCGTTCGTACGCGGCTCCGCCGACCTGGTGCTCGGCCGCGCCCCGTCCCCGGCCGTCCCCGGCCGCTGCGGCGACCGCCTCGTCCTGCCCACCGCCTCCGTGGCCCCCGACGCCAAACTCACCGGCGGTACGGTCATCGGCGACGGCGCCCTGATCGGCGGGGGCGCCCGCATCGACGGCTCCACGATCCTGTCCGGCGCGGTCGTGGAACCCGGCGCGGTCATCACCGACTCCCTGGTCGGGGCCGGTGCCCGGATCGGCAGCCGTACGGTGCTGGCGGGTGCGGTGATCGGCGACGGGGCCCAGGTGGGTGCCGACAACGAGCTGCGCGACGGGGTACGCATCTGGTGCGGGGCGGTCCTCCCGGACGCGTCGGTGCGCTTCTCGTCGGACCAGTGACCCGGCCCCGGCCGTACCCTCGATAAGCACCCCCACCCACCCAGCACCGAGGGCCTCACCCGTGGCAGGACGCTTCGCCCCCCGCACCGCGCGACCGGCTGTGCCGCATCAGGCTGCCCCGGCGGCGGCGGCGGCGTCCGTCCCGGCCGGGCGGGCGGAGCAGGCGCTGACCAGGGAGTGGACCCCGCCGGGCCCCCTGGACCTGCGACTGGTCCTGGGCCCCCTGCGCCGGGGCCCCGCCGACCCCACGTTCCGTATGGTCGCGGACGGTACGTTCTGGCGGGCCACCCGCACACCGGCTGGCCCCGGCACGCTCCGTGTCGCGGCGCGCGACGGCCGGATCGAGGCGGCCGCCTGGGGTGCGGGCGCGGAATGGCTCCTGGACCAGCTCCCGGTCCTCCTCGGCGCGACGGACGACCCGGACGCCTTCGTCCCGCGCCACCGGCTGCTCGCCGTGACCCGGCACCGCCGCCCCGGCCTGCGGCTGCTGCGGACGGGCCTGGTCCTGGAATCCCTGATCCCGTCGATCCTGGAGCAGAAGGTCACCACGGACGAGGCGTACCGCGCCTGGCGCCTCCTGGTCCGCCGGCACGGCACTCCGGCGCCGGGCCCCGCCACGGACCTGGACCTCCATGTGATGCCGGACCCGCGCACCTGGTCGCTGATCCCTTCCTGGGAATGGCACCGGGCGGGCGTCGACAACAAGCGCTCGGCGACGATCCTGCGCGCGGTCCGGGTGGCCCGCCGGCTGGAGGAGGCGGCGGGAATGGAGCTGCCCGAGGCGAAGGCCCGCCTGGAACTGATCCCCGGCATCGGCCCCTGGACCTCGGCCGAAACCCTTCAGCGCTCGAACGGTTCCCCCGACGCGGTCACCGTGGGCGACCTCCACCTCCCGGGCATCGTCGGCCACGCCCTGGCGGACAACAGAGACGCCGACGACGACGCCATGCTGACCCTGCTCACCCCCTACGAGAGCCAACGCCACCGAGCGACCCGCCTGATCCTGCTCTCGGGCCACACCCCGAAACGACGCGCCCCCCGCATGACCCCACGCAACATCGCACCCCTGTAACGCACCGCGCAGCCCGCCGGACGTACTTCTTCAGCCCGCTGCAGCGCACTTCTCAGCCGCCCAGCGACGGACGTATTTCTCAGCCGCCCAGCCACGGACGCACCTCTTCAGCCCGCCGAGGCCCACCGCTCAATTGCCCGACGGACGCACCCTTCTCAGCCCGCCCGGCGTTTGAGGGCAGCTTTTCAGCCTCTCCGGCGCTTGAGGAGCGGGGCCGGGGGCGGAGCCCCGATTCCAGCCGGCCCGGCGCTTGAGGGCACAGCATGACCGGGGCCGGGGGCGGACCCCTGATTCCAGCCGGCCCGGCGTTTGAGGGCAGAGCGTGAGCGGTCCGGGGGCGGAGCCCCGATGCCAGTCGGCCCGGCGCTTGAGGGCAGAGCGTGAGCGGGGCCGGGGGCGGAGCCCCGATTCCAGCCCGCCCGGCGCTTGAGGGCAGAGCATGACCGGGGCCCGGGGCGGAGCCCCGGTTTCGGGAAGGGGCGGGTAGGGGACCAGCCCGCGCAGCGGCACACCCCCACGGCACCCCCCACCCCCGCCAGACTCACCGCACGGCAACAAACCCCTCCACGTCCCGAACCCCCCGCTCCCGCGCCGCCCCCGCCGCGCGCCCCACCGCCACCGCCCCCAACGGATCCCAGGACTCCGGCAGCTCCAGCACCTCCCGCACCACATCCCGGCAGAACATCGTCGAGGACACCCACGCCGAGCCGAGCCGCTCACCCGCCAGCGCCACCAGGAAGTTCTGTACGCCGGCTCCCGCGGCGACCACGAACATCTCGCGCTCCGCGGTGTCCCGGCGCTCGTCCCCGTACGTGTGGGAGCCGTCCATCACCAGGCACGGCACCGCCAGATACGGCGCGTTGCGCAGGACATCGCCCCGCCGCACCCGCTTCGCGATCGACTCCTCGCTCCTGCCGTCGCGCCGCAGATCCGCGATCCAGGCGTCCCGCATCGCGTCGAGCAGCCGGGTCCGCGACTCGGGCGACTCCAGCAGGACGAACCGCCACGGCGTCGTATGGTGCGGCGCCGGAGCCGTCACCGCCGCGGCCACGGCACGCCGTACCGCCCCCGGATCCACCGGATCGTCCGTGAACTCGCGCACCGTACGCCGCAGGCCCACCGCCTCGCGCACCGCCTCCGACGTCCCGAGCCGGAACATGTCGTCGGCCGCGCCCCGCACCAGGGCGCGGGCCCCCTGATCCGTGTCACCGGACCCGACCACCACATGCGGGAGCCCCCGCACCACCGCGACGGGCAGCCCCGCCGCTTTGCCCTTGACCAGGTCACCGGCTGCGGCCAGCTCGTCCGCGGTCGCGACGACCGTGGCGCTGAGGGGATTGCCGTACGCGTCCGTCCCGCCCCGCAGATCGTCCAGCACCCGGACCCCGGACGCCCCGATCGCGACATCGGTCAGTCCGGTGCGCCAGGGCCGTCCGAAGGTGTCCGTGACGACGACCCCGATCTCCACCCCGAGCGTGTCGCGCAGCCCGTCCCGGATCGCCCGTGCCGAGGCGTCGGGGTCCTCGGGCAGCAGCAGGACGGTCCCGGCGGGTGTGTTCGAGGCATCGACCCCGGCGGCGGCCATGACCAGCCCCTGCCGGTTCTCCACGATCCGCAGCGTGCCGCGCCGCGCCACCACCCGTACCGTCTCGGCGTCGATCGCCGCCTCCCGGTCCGCGGCCTCGACGATGCGGCCCTCCGCCTTGGAGACGATCTTCGAGGTGACGAGCAGGACGTCGCCGTCCACCAGACCGGGCTCCACGGCGGTGATCAGCTTCGCGAGGTCGTCCCCCGCCCGCACCTCGGGCATCCCGGGCAGCGCCCACACCCGGAAGGAGGGCGCGTCGGCGCCGGTCCCGCTCATGCCCGTACCTCCTCGGCCAGCGCCAGCGCCTGGCGGGCCATCTCGGCCGCCGCGTCCACGTCCGTCATCATCAGCGGCACCGCACGGCAGCGGATTCCCGCCGCCTCGACCTCGTCGACCGCTCCGGCGTCCACCGTGTCGACCAGCCAGCCGTCCAGCAGCCCCGAACCGTAGTGCTGGGCCACCGCCGCGGCCGTCGACTCGACGCCCACCGCGGCCAGTACCTTGTCCGCCATCCCCCGCACGGGAGCGTCCCCGACGATGGGGGAGAGGCCGACGACCGGCACTCCGGCCTCGGCGATCGCTTCCCGGATCCCGGGCACCGCCAGGATCGTCCCCACCGACACCACGGGGTTGGACGGCGGGAAGACGATGACATCGGCGGAAGCGATGGCCTCCAGCACGCCGGGCGCCGGTTTCGCCTGATCCGCGCCGACCGGCACGATCGCCTGCGCCTCCACCGATGCACGCAGCTTGACCCAGTACTCCTGGAAGTGGATCGCCTTGGTCTCGCCGTCCACGTCGACCGCCACATGCGTCTCGACCCGGTCGTCGGACATCGGCAGCAGCCGTACCCCCGGCTGCCAGCGGGCGCAGAGCGCCTCGGTGACCGCGCTCAGCGGATAGCCCGCGCCCAGCATCTGTGTACGGACGATATGGGTCGCGAAGTCACGGTCGCCGAGCCCGAACCATTCGGGTCCCACGCCGTACGCCGCGAGCTCCTCCTTGACCTGGAAGCTCTCGTCGGTACGCCCCCAGCCCTGCTCCTCGTTGATGCCACCGCCGAGGGTGTACATGACGGTGTCGAGGTCGGGACATACCTTCAGCCCGAACAGATGGATGTCATCACCCGTGTTGCCGATCACCGTGATGTCCGCGTCGGGCGCGGCCTGCTTGAGGCCACGCAGAAAACGAGCACCACCGATACCACCGGCCAGAACCACAATGCGCATGCAGGGCAGTTTGTCAGGCGGGTACGACATTCACGGCCGCCGGGGCGCATTGGGCGGCGTGCATCGGCATCTCGGTCAGACCCGGGTAGTAGATGTGCAGACTTACGGCCGGTTCGAGCGAGTCGTTGACCGCTTCGTGGACGTAGCCGGAGGCGAAGACCCGCTGCGCACCGGCGCCCAGAACCCGGGTTCCCCGGTCGGTGTGCTCAGTCAACTCGCCTTCCAGGACGGTCAGTACGCCGGAGGACGGGCCATGGTCGTGGCGCCCGCTGCCCTGGCCGGGAACCCAGCTGAGCAACCACACCTCGTAGCCGGGAGCCGTGCGCAGCCGGTGGTACCAGCGGCTGGACGTATCGAAGCGGACGAGCGGTGCCCACTGCGCGCGGTCGGCGGCGAGGGAACGGGCGAGTCCGGCGAACTCGGCCACGGTGGAGGGGTGTTCGCGGGCCGGCTGAAGAAGGTGCTGGACCTCAAGGATGTCGCCGGCGATCTGAAGGTCGCTGTCGCTGTTCATGGCTGCGGTGGTTCCTCGGCATGGGGGGTTCACGTGCAGGGAGTCGCGATGCGCGGGGGACGGCTTCGGAGAGCCGTCGGGAAGAATGGAAGAGGGTGAGAGAAGTGCTGGATCAGAGCTGGAGCGCTACGGCATCAACAGCTGTGACAGCTGGAACAGCAACAGCGGGCCTGGACAGCGGTGCGGAACCCACGGACGTGGGTGGCGTACATCGCTGCGGTCGCTGGCATGAAGTCAAGGAGACCGGCTCGATCGCCCTCTGTCAACCCATTGACCGGTTTGGGGGACAATGTTTCACCTCTTCCGGTTAGTAGGGGTGGAGAAAGGTTTGTGCACCTGCCCTGGCGGAGATGTGGCGCATCAACCGCACTCTCAAACGCCGTTGAGATCTCGTGACCTGACTGTGATCTTGATCGCTTCAGTGATCGAATCGCAACATCAAGGACGTCCTGTTCGTCTCACCTGATGAGGAGGCGCGCGACAGGGCCTGTGGCACATGTCAGGTTTTTGGTGATTTCAACACTTTCTGCATAGGCTTGGTTCCGCAGAGTGAATACCTGGGCCAATAGCAGATCCTCGCTTGACTGGCCCGGAGCTACACACTTGTAATTTCACTCGTGTCGTTCGGCCGCAATCAGTAACGGCCGCATCACGGGACGCAAGAGACAGACGAGGGGCGCACATGACCGAGCTGTTCCAGCAACTGCTGGTCGAGGACGCGGACGAGGAACTCGGCTGGCAGGAGCGCGCACTGTGCGCCCAGACCGATCCCGAGTCCTTCTTTCCCGAGAAGGGCGGATCCACCCGCGAGGCCAAGAAGGTCTGTCTCGCCTGTGAAGTCCGTTCGGAATGCCTTGAGTACGCCCTTGCCAATGACGAACGTTTCGGTATCTGGGGCGGACTTTCCGAGCGGGAGCGAAGGCGCCTCAAGAAGGCCGCCATCTGAGGTCGCGACCGATCCGGTGAGTTGACCACTCACCGGACGCGCTCACCGGACGCGCCTACTGGACGCGCTCACCGGACGCGCCTAGCGGGGACGCATCCACCGGACGCACTGACCGGACGCCCCCACCCCGGCGGACCGTTCGGGCGGGCCGACCACGCGAGCGTTCAGGACGGCCGGGCTCCGAACCACCGCCCGACGCCGCATCCTCACCGCTCAACCCCGGCCGTGCCGATGGCCCGTCCCCCGGACCCTCCCGCAGGGTCCGGGCGGCGGGCCATCGGTATGTCCGCCCCCGTTCCACTGCTCGGCGCCGCCCCCACCCACCCGTACCGTTAGTGTGGGGCCCCGTCCGAGACGCGCCAACGCCCCGCCGGGGCGCGCGTGTACACCGATGCAGCCCCCGGGGGGACGCCCCCCGGCACCCGGCCGGAGGGCCCGTACCTCGATGTCCGTGCACAGCCACTCGGCGGCGCCGAACGCGGCCGCCGCCGCCCCAGAGTTCCCCCGGCATGTCGTCACCGCCGTGCTCGTCTCCCACGACGGCGCACGCTGGCTGCCCGACGCGCTCGCCGGGCTGCTCGGGCAGGAACGCCCCGTACAGAACGTCGTCGCCGCCGACACCGGCAGCGCCGACGACTCCGCCCGGCTGGTCACCGCGGCGCTCGGCGACGAACGCGTCCTGCACCTCGCGCGCCGTACGAGCTTCGGTACCGCCGTCGACGAGGCGGCCCGTACGGCCGGCGTCCTCACCCCCGACGACCTGCCCTACCTCAAGCGCCCCAGCGGCTGGGACCCGGTCACCCGGACCTGGCGGGACGACGCCTACGACCTGCCGGAACTGCCGCACGGCGAACCGGTCCAGTGGCTCTGGCTGCTGCACGACGACTGCGCACCCGAGCCCGACGCGCTCGCCGCGATGCTGCGCGTCGTCGACACCGACCGGCACGCCGCGATCGTCGGACCCAAACTGCGCGGCTGGTACGACCGCAAGCAGCTCCTCGAAGTCGGCGTCTCCATCGCCAACAGCGGGCGCCGCTGGACCGGCCTGGACCGCCGCGAGCAGGACCAGGGCCAGCACGACCAGGTCCGCACCGTGCTCTCCGTCTCCTCCGCGGGCATGCTGATCCGCCGCGACGTGTGGGAGGAGCTCGGCGGCTTCGACCGCAGGCTCCCGCTGATGCGCGACGACGTGGACCTCTGCTGGCGCGCCCACATGGCGGGACACCGGGTGCTCGTCGCACCCGACGCCGTCCTGCGGCATGCCGAGGCATCCGCCAGGGAACGCCGCCCCATCGACTGCGCGGGCCGCTCCGTCTCCAGCCCGCACCGCGTCGACAAGGCGGGCGCGGTCTACACGATGCTCGTCAACGCCGCGGGCAAGGCGCTGCCCTGGGTCCTGCTCAGGCTCGTCGTCGGCACCCTGCTGCGTACCCTCGCCTACCTGGTCGGCAAGGTGCCCGGCCAGGCACTCGACGAGGTCGCCGGACTCTTCGGCACCCTGCTGCGGCCCGGCCGGATCATCGCCGCCCGCCGAAGCCGCGGCAAGGGCGGGACGGACCCCGCCGAACTGCGCTCGCTCTTCCCGCCGCCCGGCGCCACCGTCCGCGCCACCGTCGAACAGGTCGCGGGCAACTTCGGCGGTGGCTCCGACGCCGACTCCGGCGGTTCACGGCACGGCGCCGTCGAATCGGGACCGGGCGGGGACGACGCCGACTTCATGGAGGTCGACCAGTTCGCCCGGCTCAAGCGGGTCGGCCGCAAACCGGGCCCCGTGCTCTTCGCCCTGCTCCTCCTCGTCTCGCTCATCGCCTGCCGAAGCCTGCTGAGCGGCGGGGCACTGGCCGGCGGCGCACTGCTGCCCGCACCCGGTGACGTCTCCGAACTCTGGGGACGGTACGCGGACGGCTGGCACCCGATCGGTACCGGCGGGACCCAGGGCGCACCGCCGTACCTGGCCCTGATCTCCGCCCTGTCCGCACTGTTCCTCGGGTCCACCGGCTTCGCGCTCACCCTGCTGCTGGTCTGCTCGGTGCCGCTCGCCGGCCTCACCGCGTACTTCGCCTCCCGGCCGCTGCTCGAATCACGGCTCCTGCGGGCCTGGGCGAGCATCGCGTACGCCTTCCTGCCCGCCGCGACCGGAGCGCTGGCGACCGGCCGCCTCGGCACCGCCGTACTGGCCGTCCTGCTCCCGCTCGTCGCCCGCGCGGCCGTCGCCGCACACGGACTGCGCGCGGCCCCCGGAACGGGATCCGGAACCGGCACACCGCGCGGCAGCTGGCGGGCCACCTGGGCCTACGCCCTGCTGCTCACCTTCACCATGGCGTTCACGCCCGTCGTCTGGCCGCTCGCCGCGGTCCTCGGCCTCGGAGTGCTGGCCCTGCGCCGGAACGACATCACGGCGTACGGGCTCCGCTTCCTCGCCGCGATCGGCACCCCGCTGCTGATCCTCGCCCCCTGGTCCCTGTCCCTGCTGACCAGCCCCTCCGGCTTCCTGAAGGAGGCGGGCCTGGACATCGGTCCGGGCACGGCCTCCGCGCTCGACCTGCTCGGGATCAGCCCCGGCGGCCCCAAGGCCGCGGGCGGCGTCCTGCTGCTGGGCATCGTGCTGGCGGCGCTGGCCGCGCTGCTGCGCGGGGAGCGGCAGTTCGCGATCCGTACCGCCTGGGCCGTGGCGCTCGTCGCCCTGCTCGTCGCGGGGATCACCAACGGTTCCAGCTGGGCCGGACCGGCCACCCTCGTCTACGGCATCGCGCTGATCGCCGCCGCCCTCCTCGGCGCCGACGGCGCCCGGGTGCGGGTCGCCGAGCTCAGCTTCGGCTGGCGCCAGCCCGTCGCCGCCCTGATCGCGCTGGCCGCCGCCGCGGCCCCCGTACTGGCCGCCTTCGGCTGGATGATCGGCGGCGCCGACGGCCCCCTGGAGCGGCGCGACCCGGTGCAGGTGCCCGCGTTCGTCGCCGAGGAGAGCACCACCCGCGACCAGCCGCGCACCCTGGTGCTCGGCGGTACGTCGCCGGAATCCGTCGACTACACCCTGGCCCGCGGCTCGGGCGCCCGGCTCGGCGACGCCGAGCTGACGGAGTCGGGCGACGGCAACAGCCACCTCGACAAGGTCGTCGCCAATCTCGTCGCTGGCTCCGGCGCCGACCAGGGCGGCCAGCTGAGCGGCTTCGCGATCCGCTACGTCCTCGTACGGGACGGGGCGCCGCGGCAGATGAGCAGGGTGCTCGACTCGACCCCGGGCCTGAGCCGGCTCAGCCAGCTGGACGGCAGCGCCCTGTGGCGCGTGGACCGTCAGGTCGCCCGGGTCATGATCGTCCCGTCCGGCGAGGGCGAGCGGCTGCCCGTCGGGTCGCTCGCCGTGGAGGCGCACTCCGAGATCCCCTCGGGCGGCGCGGGACGCGTGCTGCGGATCGCCGACGCGGCCGACCCCGGCTGGCAGGCCACGCTCGACGGGAAGCCGCTGACCCGCAAGACCGTCGACGGCTGGGCCCAGGGCTTCGAGCTCCCCGCCGACGGCGGCCGGCTGGACCTCACGTACGACACCCCGATCACGCACACCGCGTGGATCTGGGCGCAGGCGGCGCTCGCCGTCGTCCTGGTGGTCCTCGCCCTGCCGGGCCGCCGCCGGGAGATCGACGACGACCTGCCCGAGGAAGCCGTCGCCGTCGCGGCGGAGCCGATCGAGGGCGAGGGACGCCGCGCCCGCAGGCTGCGCGCGGTCGCGGAGGCCGAGGCGGAGACGGCGGAGACCGGTCAGGACGCCGGGATGGGCCCGGTCGGCCCGGACGGTCAGGCTGTGACGGTGGAACCGGAGGCGCCGGGTCTGCCCGCGACGCCGGGCGCGCCCGATGCGCCGGGTGCGCCGGGGATGCCGGGTGCGCCAGGGGAGTACATCCCCGCGCAGCAGACCGCCGACCCGTACGCCGCTGACCCGTACGCCACGTCCCCGGACGGGCAGGCCGCCTACGCCCAGCAGGGGGACACCGGGAGCTACGCGCCCGTGCCGCCGCAGCAGCAGTACGGGGAGTGGGACGCGCAGCAACAGCAGCAGTACCAGGGCGCCGACTACCCGCAGTACCCGTACCAGGCCGACCCGTACCAGCAACAGCAGAACGCCGAGTACGACCCTTACCAGCAGCAGAACACGGCCTACCCGCAGTACGAGGGTCAGGGGCAGGGTCAGGGCCAGGGCCAGGTCCCGTACGCGGAGCAGCCGCAGGCGTACCAGGAGCAGGCCGACCCCAACGGGCACACCGGCCACCCCCAGTACCCCGACAACACGGGCCACAACCAGTACAGCGACCCCGGCCAGTACCCCGATCCCGGCCAGTACCCCGATCCCGGCCAGTACAACGACCCCAGCCAGTACAACGAGCACGTCGACAACCCGGCCCCGGGCCAGGCCCCGTGGCAGACCGGTAACGCATCGCGAGGCGAGTCCGAGTGAAGTCCACCCATCTGTCCCTCATCGCGGGCACCGTCGCCCTCGCCGCCGTCACCGGGTTCGCCGCGCTCACCGCGCCCGGCGAGGGGGACGCGGCGGAGGCGAAGCCCGCGTCCCGGCTGCCCGTCGAACGCTCCAGCCTGCTCTGCCCGGCGCCCAGCGGCTCCGATCTCGCGGACACGCTGTACACGTCCTTCACCCCGGCGGGGAAGGGTGCCGCCGGGGCGGGAACCGCCGAACTGAGGCCGTCCGTGCCGCTCGTGGACGACGAGGCGGACGGGGACGACGCGGCGGCCGAGAAGGACCCGAAGAAGATCAAGAAGGCCGAAGAGGCCGCGAGGAAGGCGAAGGAGAAGGCCGAGAAGCCGGTCGTCACCGTCAAGGAGCCCGGCAAACCGGTCACCGCCGAGGCATCGGACTCCGACGCACCCGCCCTGGTCGGTACCGCCCACGGCCGGACTGCCCCCGGCTGGACCACCCAGCAGACCACCAAGGTCGCCGCCGGGGACGCCCGGGGCGTGCTGGGGGTCAGCTGCACCGCCCCGGACACGGACTTCTGGTTCCCCGCGGTGAGCACCGCGAAGTCCCGGCAGGACTACATCCACCTCACCAACCCGGACGACAGCGCCGCCGTCGCCGACATCGAGCTGTACGGCCCCGAGGGCGCGCTCAAGTCCGATGTCGGCGAGGGCATCACGGTCCCGCCGCGGTCGACCGTCGCGATGCTGGTCACCACCCTGACCAGCGAGGTCGCGGACAGTGTGACCGCCCATGTCACCACCCGCACCGGACGGGTCGGAGCGGTCGTCGGCGTCGCGGACGACAAGGCGGGCAGCGACTGGCTGGCGGCCGCCGCCGACCCCAAGGGCACCCTCGTCATGCCCGGCATCCCGGCCGACGCCACCTCCGTACAGCTGGTCGCCTTCGCCCCCGGCGAGGACGACGCGGACGTGAAGGTGCAGCTGCTGGGCAAGACCGCGGCGTTCGCCCCGGCCGGGAACGACACCCTGCACATCAAGTCGGGGATGACCGCGAGCGTCGACCTGAAGGACGTGACCCGGGACGAGCCGGGGTCCCTGCGGCTGACGCCCGTCCAGAGCAGCCGGGCCACTCCGATCGTGGCCGCGTTGCGTGTGGTGCGCGGCACCGGCGCCAAGCAGGAGATCGCCTTCATCCCGGCGACCGGCCCGGTGGGCGAGCGGGCGAGCGTCGCCGACAACCGGGCGAAGGGCTCGACGCTCTCCCTGTCCGCACCGGGTGCGACGGCGAAGGTGAAGGTCACCGCCTCGGCGGGCAGCGAGGGCGGCGAACAGGTCGTCAAGACGTACACGGTCAAGGGCGGTACGACCCTCGCCGTCGACCCGCCGGTGCCGTCCGGGCTCAAGGGCGGCTACGCGCTGACGGTCGAGACGGAATCGGGCGGTCCGGTGCACGCCGCCCGCACGCTCGCCCTTCCTGAGGGCGGGGTGGCGATGTTCACGGTGCAGACGCTGCCGGACGACAGGGGAACGGTGGTCGTTCCGTCGGCGAAGCAGGACCTGTCGGTCCTGTCCGACTGAGGCACGCGGACGTTCACACGCTCTGGGGCGCGGGGACGTTCACATATTCACACGTTCACACATTCACGGGCGGGGCACCGGGCACCGGGCTCCGCCCGTGACGGCTTTCCCGGCCCCGGTACGGGCGGCTCACTCCTGCCCGTACCGGGGGTCGACCGACTCGGGAGCCAGCCCTAGCAGTTCCGCGACCTGCTCCACGACGACCTCGTGCACCAGCAGGGCACGTTCGTCGCGGCTCTTGGTACGGATCTCGACGGGGCGCCGGTAGACCACGATCTGCGCGGGCTGCCCCTTGGAGGCGGACAGCGCACTGCCCAGCGGCACGGTCTCCTCCGGCGTCCCGGGTACGTCGAGGACCACGAAGTCCACCTCGGCCAGCTGCGGCCATCGGCGCTCCAGCCGCTCCACGGAGTCCTGGACGAGATCGCGGAACGTCTCGCCCCGGCTGGCGGACAGGGGGACCTGGGGCGGGGCGACGGGCCCGCGCATGCCGCGGCCATGACGGTCGCGACGACGGGGTCGCGGTTCGGACGCGTGGGGAGGTACGGGACTGTCCAT
Source organism: Streptomyces sp. TSRI0281 (assembly GCF_001905125.1). GTDB lineage: Bacteria > Actinomycetota > Actinomycetes > Streptomycetales > Streptomycetaceae > Streptomyces. Next base: position 562,246 of record NZ_LWLE01000034.1, read on the forward strand.
CACCGACGCAGCGTAGCCCTCACCGGGGTGCGCCGCCGGTGATCGTGTCGCGGCCCGGCCACCTGTCCGCAGTTGAACATTCCGGCCAAGGTTGAGCCCGTTTCCGGCCCCGAACCCGACCGGCGGCCCCGCGCGCGACGCCGGCTCCCGTTCTCCGGGATGAACGGAGGCTTCCGGTCACAGCACGCGCTTTCCCGCCACCGCCCAGGTCAGGGCGGTCACCCGGAGGTACGCCGTGCCCGAGGTCACGGCGCGACACGGTGGGGTGACCTGAAGGGGTGTCGTCGCAGCCCGCTCAAGAGTGCGGTAGCGTCCAACATCGTGAGCCCTGTACGTCGCTGTTCGCGCACCGCGTGCGGCCGCCCTGCCGTCGCGACACTGACGTACGTCTATGCCGACTCGACTGCGGTCCTCGGCCCGCTCGCCACCTACGCCGAGCCCCACTGTTACGACCTCTGCGCCGAACACAGTGAGCGGCTCACCGCGCCACGCGGCTGGGAGGTGGTGCGGCTCTCCGACGGCTCCGCCCCCTCACAACCCAGTGGCGACGATCTCGAAGCGCTCGCCAACGCCGTACGAGAAGCGGCCCGGCCGACCGACCGCGGACCCGGCGGCGGGGGCCGGGGCCCGCGCTCCGCCGATCCGGTCGAGGTCGCACGCCGCGGCCACCTGCGCGTGCTGCGTTCCCCGGACTCCTGACGCATCGGCCCGCCGGGTAGTTTGGGCGTTCCGCCCCAACCCCCAGGAGGACCGGCCGTGGTTGCTGATCTGTCGCAGCTCGTGAAGGCGTACGACGTGCGCGGAGTGGTGCCCGATCAGTGGGACGAGCCGTTGGCCGAGCTGTTCGGTGCGGCGTTCGTCCAGGTCACTTCGGCGGACGCGATCGTGATCGGCCATGACATGCGGCCGTCGTCGCCGGGCCTGGCCGGGGCTTTCGCCCGGGGCGCGACGGCCCGTGGCGCCGACGTCACGCTGATCGGCCTCTGCTCGACGGACCAGCTGTACTACGCCTCGGGGGCACTGGACCTGCCGGGGGCGATGTTCACGGCTTCGCACAACCCGGCGCGGTACAACGGCATCAAGATGTGCCGGGCCGGAGCCGCCCCTGTCGGCCAGGACACCGGGCTGACCGAGATCCGCACCCTGGTCGAACAGTGGTCGGAACACGGGGCCCCGCAGACCCCCGCGACCACCACCCCCGGAACGGTCTCCGAACGCGACACCCTGACCGATTACGCCGCACACCTGCTGGGCCTGGTCGAACTCGACCGGATCAGGCCCCTGAAGGTCGTCGTGGACGCGGGCAACGGCATGGGCGGTCACACGGTCCCGACGGTCTTCGCGGGCCTGCCGCTCGACCTCGTCCCCATGTACTTCGAACTGGACGGCACCTTCCCGAACCACGAGGCCAACCCCCTCGACCCGAAGAACATCGTCGACCTCCAGGCACGCGTCCTGGCCGAGGGCGCCGACCTCGGCCTCGCCTTCGACGGGGACGCGGACCGCTGCTTCGTGGTCGACGAGCGCGGCGCGGGTGTCTCCCCGTCCGCGATCACGGCCCTGGTAGCGGCCCGCGAACTGGCCCGCAACGGCGGCAGGGGCACCGTGATCCACAACCTGATCACCTCCTGGTCGGTCCCGGAAGTGATCCGCGAGAACGGCGGAACCCCCGTCCGTACCCGGGTGGGCCACTCCTTCATCAAGGCGGAGATGGCCCAGCACGGCGCGATCTTCGGCGGCGAGCACTCCGCGCACTACTACTTCCGGGACTTCTGGAACGCCGATACGGGCATGCTCGCCGCCCTCCACGTCCTGGCCGCCCTGGGCGGCCAGCCGGGCCCGCTCTCCGAACTGGTCGCCCAGTACGACCGGTACGCCGGCTCCGGCGAGATCAACTCCACGGTCGATGACCAGCAGGGCCGCCTGGCCGCGATCAGGGCGGCCTACGGCAACCGCGACGACGTCACGTTCGACGAACTCGACGGCCTCACGGCAACGTCCACCGACTGGTGGTTCAACCTCCGCGCCTCCAACACGGAACCGCTCCTGCGCCTGAACGTCGAGGCAAGGGACGAAGAAACGATGACGGCGGTACGAGACGAGGTCCTGTCGGTGGTCCGCGGCTAGCCCCGCCCCAACCCGGGCCCCGCCGGGAAACCCAGCCCGCCCCGCCCCAACCCCAGCCCCCGTCCGTCCCTGGCCCCTGCCCGCCCACCCCCAGCCCGCCCGGCCCTGCCCCAGCCCCTGCCCGTCCCTAGCCCCCGCCCAACCTCAGCCCGCCCGGCGCTTGAGGGCATCCTTTTCCCGAGCCCCGGGGCCGCAGCCCCCATCCCAGCCCGTCCGGCGTTTGAGGACAGCCGGACCCGGGGCCGCCCCCAACCTCAGCCCCTCCGGCGTTTGAGGAGCGGGGTCCGGTACAGCGCCCCGAATCCCCAGCCCGTCCGGCGTTTGAGGACACCGGGGCCCCGGGGGCCGCCGCCCCCAACCCCAGCCCCTCCGGCGCTTGAGGAGCGGGGCCCGGGGCAGCGCCCCGGTTTCGGGAAGGGGCGGGTAGGGGACAGGCCCGCCGCAGGCGCCCCACCCGCGCCGCCCCCACCTCCGCCCCCGCCCCGGCCGCGCCCCCGCCACCCCAGCGGTAGGCTGACGACGCCTGATCCACGCGAACCCGAACCGCTTGTTCGAACGCTCGAAGGGACCCACCCCATGCCGCTCGAAGCCGGCCTTCTGGAGATCCTCGCCTGCCCGGCCTGTCACTCCCCGCTCGACGACCGGTCGGCAGCCGACAGCCCGGAGCTGGTCTGCACCGGCACGGACTGCGGCCTGGCCTACCCGGTACGGGACGGCATCCCGGTCCTGCTCGTCGACGAGGCCCGCCGCCCCGCCTGACAGCGAGCGACGCGCGTACTCGGCGCGGGCGGGCGACGAAAACCGCCGTACCCCGCACCCGTACCACGCACCCCGCACCCCGCACGGTGATCGGAGGCCCACCGCCATGCTCGACGAGTCGCTGCTCGACGCCCCGGAAGACCTGGCCCGAGCCGACCGCCGCGGTCTGCTCCGGGGCGCCGCCGAGGCCGGTGCCCGCGTCCGTACCGCTGCCCGGCACGCCGCCGAGGCCGGCATCGGCAACCTGAACCCGGAGGGCCGGCCCCGCGCCGTCCTCGTCGCCGTCCCCGGCACCGCCGCGTCCGGTGTCGCCGACCTCATCGGCGCACTGGCGGGGGCCGCCGCACCTGTCGCCCGGATCCACCCCTCCGGCGTCGCCCCTGCCGCCGGCGCCCTGCGCTGGACGCTCCCCGGCTGGGCCGGATCCGTGGATCTGCTGCTCATCGCCACGGCCGACGGTTCCGAACCGGGCCTCGCCCTGCTCGCCGAACAGGCGTACCGCCGCGGCTGCACCGTGGTCGCCGTGGCCCCCACCCGCTCCCCCCTGAGCGAAGCGGTCGACGGGGCCCACGGTCTCGCCGTACCGATGGCGGCCGCCCCGCACGGCGAGTACGACGCGGAGACCTCGGCCGCCGGACCGGGGACCCTGTGGGCGCTGCTCACCCCGCTGCTGGCGCTGCTGGACCGGGTGGGGCTGGTGACCGCGCCACCCGAGGACCTGCAGAAGGTGGCCGACCGCCTGGACCGCACCGCCGAACGCTGCGGCCCGGCCATCGCCACGTACAGCAATCCGGCGAAGACCCTCGCCGCCGAGCTCGCCGACATGCTGCCGCTCGTGTGGACGGAGGGCGACGCCGCAGGTCCCGTCGGGCGCCGTTTCGCCGCCGTACTGTCCGAACTCGCGGGCCGCCCGGCCCTCGCCGCCGAACTTCCCGAGGCGCTGCCCTCGCACGGGGCGCTACTGGCCGGAGACTTCGCCGCCGGGGCCGATCCCGACGACTTCTTCCGTGACCGCGTCAGCGAGCGGGAACCCCTGAGGGCCAGGGTCGTCCTGCTCCGGGACCGGCCCACGGGCGGCCTGAGCGCCTACCCGGCGGCACGCGAACTGGCACTCGGCCACGACACGGCCATCAGCGAACTCGAACCGGACGAGGGCGGCGCGCTCGAAGCCCTCGCCGAACTTCTCGCCATCACGGACTTCGCCGCGGTCTACCTGTCACTGGCTGCGGCCCCCCGCCCCTGACGCGCGCCCGGACCGGCCCCCACGCCGCCTCCTCCACACCCAGCCCCATACCTCGCTCCCCACACCCAGCCCCCATACCTCGCTCCCCACACCCCCCGCTTCCCTCTCCCACCCCTCCGCACCCGCGCATCTCCCGAGGACGAATCCCATGGACCGGCTGTCCAACACCGTGCGCCCCTACGCCTGGGGTTCCACCACGGCCATCCCCGCCCTGCTCGGCATCGCTCCCACCGGCGAGCCGCAGGCCGAGATGTGGATGGGCGCCCACCCGGGAGCCCCTTCCCGCATCACCCGCCCCACCGGTACCGACACCGGCACCACCGCACCCCTCACCGACGTCATCGCGGCCGACCCCGAACGCGAACTGGGACCGGCCACCGTAGCCAAGTTCGGCCCCCGCCTGCCCTTCCTGCTCAAGCTGCTCGCGGCAGGAGCCCCCCTCTCCCTTCAGGTCCACCCCGACCTCGAACAGGCCAGAAGGGGGTACGCCGACGAGGAGAGCCGGAACGTCCCGATCGACGCCCCCCACCGCACGTACAAGGACGCCAACCACAAGCCCGAACTGCTCTGCGCGCTCACCCCCTTCGACGGGCTGTGCGGCTTCCGCAGGCCCACCGAGGCGGCCGACGCGATGGAGTCACTGGGGGTCGACGCCCTCAAGCCGTACGTGGACCTGCTCCGCGCCAGTCCCGAAGAGGCGGCCCTGCGCGAGGTCCTCACGGCGATCCTCACCGCCGACCCGGTGGAGATGGCGGAGACCGTCACCGAGGCGGCGGCCGCCTGCGACCGGCTCGGCGGCGCCCACGCCCCGTACGCCCGGATAGCGCACCACTTCCCCGGCGACCCGGGCGTCATCGCGGCGATGCTCCTGAACTACGTACAGCTCCAGCCGGGCGAGGCCCTGTTCCTCGGCGCGGGGGTCCCGCACGCCTACCTCAATGGGCTCGGCGTCGAGATCATGGCCAACTCGGACAACGTGCTGCGCTGCGGACTCACCCCCAAGCACGTCGACGTCCCCGAACTCCTGCGCATCGTCCGCTTCGAAGCAACCGACCCCGGCGTACTGCGCCCCGAGGCGTCCCCCTCCGGCGAGGAGCCGTACGAGACCCCCGTCGACGAGTTCCGGCTGTCGCGCTACGACCTCGCCGCAGGCGCCGCACCCGTCGAACTGACGGTCACCACCCCGCAGATCCTGCTCTGCACGGCAGGCGCCCCGACGGTCGGGGACCTCGGTCTCGCTCCCGGGGAGTCGGTCTTCGTCCCGGCGGGTGAAACGGTGCGAGCGTCCGGAACCGGGACACTCTTCCGTGCCACCGTGGTGGCCTGACGCACCGTCCGCACCACCGACTGCAACAATGTGCGGCCGTACCGCGGCCGTCCGTGCCGCGCACCGAGGAAGGGACACCACGCACTCATGAGCGCGTCAGGCGGAACCAAGGCGATCGTGGCAGCGCTAGCCGCCAACCTCGCGATCGCAGTGGCCAAATTCGTGGCGTTCCTCTTCAGTGGCTCGTCGTCGATGCTCGCGGAGAGCGTCCACTCGCTCGCCGACTCCGGCAACCAGGGCCTGCTGCTGCTCGGCGGCAAGAAGGCCCAGCGCGAAGCCACCCCCCAGCACCCCTTCGGGTACGGGCGCGAGCGCTACATCTACGCCTTCCTCGTCTCCATCGTCCTCTTCTCGGTCGGTGGCATGTTCGCGGTCTACGAGGGCTACGAGAAGATCAAGCACCCTCACGGGATCGAGGCGTGGTACTGGCCGGTCGGCGTGCTGATCTTCGCGATCATCGCCGAGAGCTTCTCCTTCCGTACGGCGATCAAGGAGTCCAACCAGACCCGGGGGACGCGCTCCTGGACGGAGTTCGTCCGCCGGGCCAAGGCCCCCGAGCTCCCCGTCGTCCTCCTTGAGGACCTCGGCGCGCTCGTCGGTCTGGTCCTGGCCCTGGCCGGCGTCGGCCTGGCCCTCGGCACCGGCAACGGCATCTGGGACGGCATCGGCACCCTCTGCATCGGCATCCTGCTGATCGTCATCGCGATCGTCCTCGCCGCCGAGACGAAGTCCCTGCTGCTCGGCGAGTCCGCGGGCATCGAAGAGGTCGAGAAGATCAAGGCCGCCGTGGTCGACGGCGACACCGTCACCGGCATCATCCACATGCGTACGCTCCACCTCGGCCCCGAGGAACTGCTGGTCGCCGCCAAGATCGCGGTCCAGCACGACGACACCGCGGTCGAGGTCGCCCACGCCATCAACGCCGCCGAGATCCGGATCCGCGAGGCCGTCCCGATCGCCCGGGTCATCTACCTGGAGCCGGACATCTTCAACGAAGCCGCCGCGGCGTCCGGTACCAACCCGGGCAAGGCCCCCGGCGGCGGCGGCGGTCCGGCCCCGGCGGATTCCGGCCACTGAACCACTGAGGATCAGCCCCTGACGGCCCGGTGATCGCCCCCGCACTTGAACGGACTGGGGCGCACTGGGCCGTTCGGTGTAGATTCGTGGGAGAGACAGACGTCGCTGCTGATGGCGGTTGATCGGTCCGCATCCACTGCGGACCGGCCGAGGGACAGAGGGCCTCCGACGGACTGCACTGCCGAACGCTCGGGCATTCCTGTGCCCGGCCGACGCAGAGCCGCCCCAGCCCACCTCGACCCATCACGAGGAGCAGCCCGTTATGACGACGGTCACCAACCGCCAGGACTTCAAGGTCGCCGACCTCTCCCTCGCCGCCTTCGGCCGCAAGGAGATCACCCTCGCCGAGCACGAGATGCCCGGCCTGATGTCGATCCGCAAGGAGTACGCCGCCACCCAGCCGCTGGCCGGTGCCCGGATCACCGGCTCGCTGCACATGACGGTGCAGACGGCCGTGCTCATCGAGACCCTCGTCGCCCTGGGCGCCGAGGTCCGCTGGGCCTCCTGCAACATCTTCTCCACCCAGGACCACGCCGCAGCGGCCATCGCGGTCGGCCCGAACGGCACCCCCGACGCCCCCGCCGGCGTCCCGGTCTTCGCCTGGAAGGGCGAGTCGCTGGAGGAGTACTGGTGGTGCACGGAGCAGGCCCTGACCTGGCCGAACACCCCCACCGGCGGCCCGAACATGATCCTGGACGACGGCGGTGACGCCACGCTCCTGGTCCACAAGGGCGTCGAGTTCGAGAAGGCCGGCGCGGCCCCGGACCCGTCGACCGCGGACAGTGAGGAGTACGCCTACATCCTCACCCTGCTGAACCGCACCCTCGGCGAGGCCCCGCAGAAGTGGACCCAGCTGGCGTCCGAGATCCGCGGTGTCACCGAGGAGACCACGACCGGTGTGCACCGGCTGTACGAGATGCACCGCGACGGCACCCTCCTGTTCCCGGCGATCAACGTCAACGACGCTGTCACCAAGTCGAAGTTCGACAACAAGTACGGCTGCCGCCACTCGCTGATCGACGGCATCAACCGCGCCACCGACGTCCTGATCGGCGGCAAGACCGCCGTCGTCTGCGGTTACGGCGATGTGGGCAAGGGCTGCGCGGAGTCCCTGCGCGGACAGGGCGCCCGCGTGATCATCACCGAGATCGACCCGATCTGCGCGCTGCAGGCGGCGATGGACGGCTACCAGGTGGCCACCCTCGACGACGTCGTGGAGCAGGCGGACATCTTCGTCACCACGACGGGCAACAAGGACATCATCATGGCCTCGGACATGGTCAAGATGAAGCACCAGGCGATCGTCGGGAACATCGGCCACTTCGACAACGAGATCGACATGGCCGGCCTGGCGCAGATCGACGGCGTCGTCAAGGACGAGGTCAAGCCGCAGGTCCACACCTGGACGTTCCCCGACGGCAAGGTCCTCATCGTGCTGTCCGAGGGCCGCCTGCTGAACCTGGGCAACGCCACCGGCCACCCCTCGTTCGTGATGTCCAACTCGTTCGCGGACCAGACCCTGGCCCAGATCGAGCTGTTCACCAAGCCCGAGGAGTACCCGACCGACGTCTACGTGCTGCCCAAGCACCTCGACGAGAAGGTCGCCCGCCTCCACCTCGCGGCGCTCGGCGTCAGGCTCACGACCCTGCGTCCCGAGCAGGCCTCCTACATCGGCGTCGACGTCGACGGTCCGTACAAGTCCGACCACTACCGCTACTGATCCAGCCCCCTCGGCGACCGCGGGCCCTCACCCACGGTCGCCGAGCGGCCCGGCAGCCTCAGCAGCAGGTCCGAGCGCAGGCCCCCGCACCCCCGTGGCGGGGGCCTGCCCCGTACCGCACCCGCACAGCCCGAGGAACCCGAAGGACCCCATGCCCCGCGGCCGGTATTCGCTCCACGATCTTCACGATCACACCCCCCTCGGAGAAGAACACTTCCACTGCGCCCCCGGCCCCTCCGGCTGGCGTTACGTCTCCCAGACCACCGCCCCCTCCGGTGATCACCTCGGCTCCGTCGATCTCGCCCTCGATGAACTCGGCCGCCCCATCCGCCTCGAACTCCACGCCGCGAGCTGGCAGGTCCGAGGCGCCGCCCTCGAAGGCGTCACCTGGGTCCGTACCGACCCCACCGGCACTCACGCCACCGAAGGCAATGTCCGCGCCCACGCCTTCTCCGGCACTTCCCCCGCATTCCTGGTCGCCCTGACCCGGCTTCTGCGCCTCACCCCCGATTCCCCCGCGACCCGTGTCCGTGTGGTCACCTTCACGGACCCGGTCCTCGCCCCCCGTACCGTCGACCAGTCCTGGTCACTGCTGAACAGTGAAGCGCACGCCACTGACAACGGACCCCTGACCGTGGACGAGTACCAGGTCAGCGCCCTGGATACGGGGGAGCAGCACACGGTTCACCTCGCCGGCGACGTGGTCCTCGCGGCACCGGGCATCGAACTCGAACACCTCGAAACGCCCCCGTCGCCCGCGCCCCGCTGAACGTCCGGACCACGGGACAGCCCTCAGCCGGGCGGCGCGAACCCGGTCGAGGACACCCCGGCAGCATCCTGGTCCGCGAAACCCGCGGAGGCCGGCGGGACCGAGGTCGGCACAGGCGGCACAGGCGGCACAGGAACGCCGGTCGGCACAGGAACGATGGCCGGTGCAGGAGCGGAAACCGGTGCGGGAGCGGACGCCCGAGCGACGTTGAACACCCGGCGCGCGTCCCGTGCCTGCCGCTCGCCGACGACCGCGGCCAGATACGCCGCCGCGGGAACGCCGTGCGGGGCCGGAACCCCGGTCAGCGTCACCAGTTCACCCGCCAGCCGCTCCGCGATCGACCGGCCGACCTCCGCGTCGAGCTGCTGCATGCGGGTCAGGTACTGCCGTATCGCGAGCCAGACACCGTCCGGCACCGCTGACAGATCCAGCTGGGCGAATCGGCCGACGAGCCAGGGCGGAGGTGGCGGAACAACGACGGAGCGCCCCGTCGGCACCCGTTCCCGCACGACGAGCGTCCCCGCGAACACATCACCGAGCCGCCGTCCCCGTGCGGACATCAGGGACGCGAGGCAGGCCACGACCCCGAAGGTCATCAGAATCTCGACCATCCCCATCGCCCCGCGGACGAGGGCATGGCGGAACCGGATCGGACCACCGTCGTCCCGGACCACTCTCAGTCCGCACGCCAGCTTGCCCAGCGAACGGCCATGGCTGAGGGTCTCCACCGCGACCGGCCCGCCCACCAGCACCAGAAGAAAGGCCGCTACACCGATCGCGGCGACCGCTGCCTCGTCCAACGAGACCGCGGCGATACCCAAACCGATGGATACCAGGATGAATACGGCGACAACGACCGCGAGATCGATCGCCAAGGCCAGAGCCCGGCTCGGCAGTCTCGCCGGCCGCAACCCCAGAACGACCGCGTCTCCGGTCACGAGCTCATTCATCGCCACCCACCCTTCGTCCGCCTTCCCTGCCCCACCGGGGCTCAGTCTGCCAAGCTGACCAGCAGCGCCGCAGTTGTACGGACCCGTACGCACCCATGCCTGGAGCCACAGCCGACCATGGACCTCGACGTCTTCGTCACCGCCCACCGCACGGAGTGGGACCGTCTGGACCACCTCCTGCGCCGCGGGCGCCATCTGACCGGCGCCGAGGCGGACGAACTCGTCGCGCTCTACCAGCGCACGGCCACCCATCTCTCCCTGATCCAGTCCAGCGCCCCGGATCCCGTGCTGATGGCCCGGCTCACTCAGCTCGTGGCACGCGCCCGTTCGACGGTGACCGGCACCCGCAAGGCTTCCTGGCGCGACGCCGCCCGATTCCTCACCGCGGGTTTCCCCGCCGCTGTCTATCGCTCGCGCCGCTGGTGGATTCCCACGACGGTGCTCTCCACACTCCTGGCCGCCCTCATCGGCTGGTGGATCGGTACTCATCCGGAGGTCCAGGCGGCGATCGCCGCCCCGGACGACCTGCGCAGCATGACGCGCCCGGGAGGAGAGTACGAGACGTACTACTCCAGCCACCCGGCCGCGTCGTTCGCCGCACAGGTATGGACGAACAACGCCCAGGCCGCGGCCATGTGTCTGGTTCTGGGGGCGTTCCTCTGTATACCGGTGATCCTGATCCTCTTCCTCAATGTGCTGAACCTCGGCGTCGGCATCGGCCTGATGTCGTCCGCGGGCCGTCTGGACACCTTCCTCGGCCTCGTTCTCCCGCACGGCCTTCTCGAACTGACCGCCGTCTTCGTGGCCGCGGGCACCGGACTCCGCCTCGGCTGGACAGTGATCGACCCGGGCCCCCGCACCCGCCGTGCGGCTCTGGCCGAACAGGGCCGCGCCGCCATCGGCATGGCCATCGGGCTGGCCCTGGTCCTCTTCGTCTCGGGTGTCATCGAAGGCTTCGTCACCCCGTCCGGCCTCCCCACCTGGGGCCGGATCACTATCGGCATCGTCGCTGAGCTGGCGTTTCTGGCGTACGTCTACCTACTCGGAGGCCGCGCCGCGCGCGCCGGCGAGACGGGCGACCTGGAAGCGGTCGAACGCAGCGCCGAGCTCCCTTTCGCAGCCTGACCACTGATGTGCGGCCCACCCCGCTGACCTGCTAGTGTCCTCCTCGCCCACAAAAACCGTTGACACGGCCGATGTGGGGAGGTAGATTTGAACAGTTGCCTCGAACTGGACAAGTTCGGGCCCAGCAGTTAATATCAATCTCGCTCTGGGCGGGGGATGCAATTCCCGCAGAGCCAATCGATTCTCTTATCTTCCAGCTCATTTCGGTCGATTCTTTCGACTCAAATGCTTCTGGTAAGGTCGAATCAGCCGAAAGGCAAAGGCCACTCCACAGGCCGCCGGAATCAAATTCGGACCGGAAACGGAACGAAAAAGAGTCTGGTAAAGTTGGAACCGCCGGAAAGGGAAACGCGAAAGCGAAGAACTGGAAAGCGAAAACTGCTTGACCCGC
>NZ_LWLE01000035.1:0-6721 GCF_001905125.1 Streptomyces sp. TSRI0281
GACTTTCAAAGGAACCACCAACCTGCCGAAGCAGGCCGGGGTATCAACATATCTGGCGTTGACTTTTGGCACGCTGTTGAGTTCTCAAGGAACGGACGCTTCCTTCGGTCCCGTTTCACCGGGGCCCTCCGGGCGCTTCCCTTCGTGTTCTTGCGTTTCCGACTCTATCAGACTCTTTCGTGTCCGATTCCCGGTCGAAGCGGGTCAAGCAGTTTTCGCTTTCCAGTTCTTCGCTTTCGCGTTTCCCTTTCCGGCGGTTCCAACTTTACCAGACTCTTTTTCGTTCCGTTTCCGGTCCGAATTTAATTCCGGCGGCCTGTGGAGTGGCCTTTGCCTTTCGGCGGATCCGACTTTATCAGAGATTCTGAGTCGGAATTCCCGCCCCGTTCAGGTGCTTCCTGCGCACAAGTGCGCGGGTGCTTCCCGGTCAGGCGGAGCCGTAAACGTACTGGAGCGGGGCGCCCCGATGCAAATCGAGGCGCCCCGCTCCAGGTCGGCGGTCGTGAGGATCAGACCTCGACGACGACCGGAAGGATCATCGGGCGCCGGCGGTAGGTGTCGGAGACCCACTTGCCCACCGAGCGGCGGACGAGCTGCTGGAGCTGGTGGGGCTCCATCACACCGTCCTGGGCCGACTTGTTGAGGGCTTCCTCGACCTTCGGAACGACGGCGCTGAAGGCGGCGTCGTCGATGCCGGAGCCCCGGGCCTGGATGTGGGGGCCGCCCACGATCTTGCCCGAGGAACTGTCGACCACGATGAAGACCGAGATGATGCCTTCGTCGCCGAGAATGCGGCGGTCCTTGAGCGAGGTCTCGGTGACATCGCCGACCGAGAGGCCGTCGACATAGACGTAACCCGCCTGAACCTTGCCGACGATCCTGGCCTTGCCGTCGACCAGGTCGACGACCACGCCGTCCTCGGCGATGACGATGTGGTCCTTGGGGACACCCGTGAGGGCGCCCAGTTCGGCATTGGCGCGCAGGTGGCGCCATTCGCCGTGGACCGGCATCAGGTTCTTCGGCTTGCAGATGTTGTAGAAGTACAACAGCTCGCCGGCCGAGGCGTGGCCCGAGACATGGACCTTGGCGTTGCCCTTGTGGACGACATTGGCGCCCCAGCGGGTCAGGCCGTTGATCACGCGGTAGACCGCGTTCTCGTTGCCGGGGATCAGGGACGACGCCAGGATCACCGTGTCGCCCGGAACGATCCGGATCTGGTGGTCACGGTTGGCCATCCGGGAGAGGGCGGCCATCGGCTCGCCCTGCGAGCCCGTGCAGACGAGCACGACCTCGTCGTCCGGCAGATCGTCGAGGGTCTTCACATCGACGACCAGGCCCGCGGGGACCTTCAGGTAGCCGAGGTCACGGGCGATGCCCATGTTGCGGACCATCGAGCGCCCCACGAAGGCGACCCTGCGGCCGTACTCGTGGGCCGCGTCCAGGATCTGCTGGATGCGGTGCACGTGGCTGGCGAAGCTCGCCACGATGATGCGCTTCTGGGCGTTGGCGAAGACCGTGCGCAGGACGTTGGAGATGTCCCGCTCGGGCGGTACGAAGCCGGGGACCTCTGCGTTCGTCGAGTCGGAGAGCAGCAGGTCGATGCCCTCCTCGCTCAGCCGGGCGAACGCGTGGAGGTCGGTGAGACGCCCGTCCAGCGGGAGCTGGTCCATCTTGAAGTCACCGGTCGCGACGGCCATGCCCGCAGGGGTGCGGATGGCGACCGCGAGAGCGTCCGGGATGGAGTGGTTGACCGCGATGAACTCGCAGTCGAAGACGCCGATGCGCTCGCGCTGGCCCTCGGTGACTTCGAGGGTGTACGGACGGATCCGGTGCTCCTGGAGCTTGGCCTCGATCAGTGCGAGGGTCAGCTTGGAGCCGATGAGCGGGATGTCCGGCTTCAGACGCAGCAGATACGGGACACCACCGATGTGGTCCTCGTGTCCGTGCGTGAGGACGATGCCCTCGACATCGTCCAGACGGTCCCGGATGGTGGTGAAGTCCGGAAGGATCAGGTCGATCCCGGGCTGCTCCTCCTCGGGGAAGAGCACGCCGCAGTCGACGATGAGCAGGCGGCCGCCGTACTCGAAGACCGTCATGTTGCGGCCGATCTCACCGAGACCACCGAGCGGCGTGACGCGCAGGCCGTTCTTCGGGAGCTTCGGCGGGGTACCGAGTTCAGGATGCGGATGACTCAAAAGACTCTCCTTACCACGCGCGCCACGTACCGCTGAGGCACGTGGCGCGCGTGTCATTCGTGCACTTGCTGTTGTCTGGGATGGTGCTTCGCGAGTGTTCCTCGCTTATTCAGTTGTGAAGTCTGTGGTTACAGCTCTACCCCACCGGCGGCCAGATCGATCTTGAGCTGCGCCGTCTCCTGTGCGGTGAGTTCCACCAGGGGCAGGCGCAGCGGACCGGCCGGGAGGCCCTGGAGGGTCAGAGCGGCCTTCGTGGTGATCACGCCCTGGGTGCGGAACATGCCGGTGAAGACCGGGAGCAGCTTCTGGTGGATCTCCGTGGCCTTGTGGACGTCGCCGCCGAGATACGCCTCGATGAGCGCCCGCAGATCAGGGGTCACCACATGGCCCACGACGGAGACGAAGCCGACTGCGCCGACCGAGAGGAGCGGCAGGTTCAGCATGTCGTCGCCGGAGTACCAGGCGAGGCCGGACTGCGCGATGGCCCAGCTGGCGCGGCCCAGGTCACCCTTGGCGTCCTTGTTGGCGACGATACGCGGGTGCTCGGCGAGCCGGACCAGCGTCTCCGTGTCGATCGGCACGCCGCTGCGGCCGGGAATGTCGTACAGCATCACGGGGAGTCCGGTGGAGTCCGCGATGGCGGTGAAGTGCCGCAGGAGGCCTTCCTGCGGGGGCTTGTTGTAGTACGGCGTGACGGCGAGGAGGCCGTGGGCGCCGGTGCGCTCGGCGGTACGGGCCAGCTCGACGCTGTGGCGGGTGTCGTTGGTGCCGATGCCGGCGACGACGTGGGCCCGGTCTCCTACCGCTTCGAGTACCGCCCGTACGAGCTGGTCTTTCTCCGCGTCGCTGGTGGTCGGGGACTCGCCGGTGGTGCCGTTGACGATCAGGCCGTCATTGCCTGCGTCCACCAGATGGGCGGCGAGCCGCTGGGCGCCGTCGAGGTCGAGTGCGCCGTCCGCCGTGAAGGGCGTGACCATAGCGGTGAGGACCCGCCCGAAGGGGGTCTGCGGAGTGGAGATCGGAGCCATGGGTAACACGCTACTCGTTGCTCAGCGCCCGGTGTCCCCTCGGGGGGACGGGGAAGTGGAACCCGGCACTGCCTGCTCGGGGGTTCAAGCAGTGCCGGGTCCGTTTGTTCAGCCTAGATGAACTTCATGAAACGTCGCAATACGGACACTGCTTACGGGGCGACCCGTCCGTTTTTGTTGAAGGCGGCATGAGTGAGCGGCATGAGCCGCGCCCAGTGGGCCTCCATCTGCTCGCCGACCATCTCGATCTCGCGCTGCGGGAAGGACGGGACCGCCGCCAGCTCGTGCTGGGTGCGCAGACCGAGGAAGTGCATCAGCGAGCGGGCGTTGCACGTGGCGTACATCGTCGAGAACAGGCCGACGGGCAGGACCGCGCGGGCGACCTCGCGGGCCACTCCGGCGGCGAGCATCTCCTGGTACGCCTCGTACGCCTGGCGGTAGGAGTCCTCCATCACCCGGCCGGTGAGCTCGTGCTGTGCCTGGGTGCCCTCGACGAACTCGTACTTGCCGGGGCGGCCCTGCTGGACGAGCTTGCGGGACTCCCCCGGGACGTAGAAGACCGGCTCCAGCTCCCTGTAGCGGCCCGATTCCTCGTTGTACGACCAGCCCACGCGGTGCCGCATGAACTCGCGGAAGACGAAAATGGGGGCGCTGATGAAGAAGGTCATCGAGTTGTGCTCGAAGGGACTTCCGTGCCGGTCCCGCATCAGGAAGTTGATGAGCCCCTTGGACCGTTCGGGGTCCTTGGTGACCTCCTCCAGCGACTGCTCCCCGACCGTGGAAACACGGGCGGCGAACAGGACGTCGGAGTCACCTGCGGCATGTTTCACCAGGTCAACGGTGACATCGCTGCGGAAGTGGGGCTTTGCGGGTTCGGGGGTGTCGGTCACCGGCGGGGGTCCTTCCAATGGCGTCGCACGGGCGGCGCCCACTCTACGGCCCGGCACCGACAACGCGGCCGGGACCGCCCGTACGGGGAAATCTTGCATCGATTCGGCGATTCGGGGCACCGATCGGGGGTTCCGCGCGTCTGACTCATTAGCAGCACCCGTTACAGAGATCAAGGAGAGTTTCCTCATGTTCCGCCGGCGTGAATCCGTCCCGTTCTCGTTCGTAGCCGAGGCCGACCGGTTCCGCAGTAATGTCGCTCCCCCGCCCCGTGCCCGCGCCAGCGTGTCGGAACTGGCGGGCCGTTCCCTGGTGGGGCTGACCGTGGTCACCGGTCTCGTCGGATCGCTGCTCTTCGGCCTCCCCGCCCTCGACTCCGGGCACGCCCCGGCCCACGGTAAGCAGTCCGAGGCCGCTCAGGGCCGCTGACCCGTACGGACCCCCTGGGGTGGTCGGGCCGGTACCACTCTCGGTAGCCTCACCGGGCACAGCAATCGAGCGTGCTTGTGAGTGAGGATCAGTCGTGCCCCTGCCCTTCCTGACGGCCGACCGCGCATTCGATGCGAGCGCGGAGGACGTTGCGCTGCCGTTCGACGACCACGACAGCTGGCGGCGCCCCTATCGCCCCGGCCCGTGGCGGGTCGCGGCGGCGGCCACCCTGTTGTTGCTCGCGTCGTTCGTGCTGCTCGCAGCCATGATCATCGGTTTGACCGGCGGGCCGTCCGGAGCCCTCGTGTGTATGGGGCTCTCCGCCGCAGTGATCGCGGGCGCGCTCCGGCTGCTGCGGGTCGGCGCCTGGGTCAGCCGGCACGGCGTGCGGCGCGTGGCGTTCTTCCGGACCACCACCGTGCCGTGGGACCGGGCCGCGGCGGTGCGTACCGTCCAGCAGCCGGTGAACTGGCTCGGCCTGCCCCGTACCGTGCAGGGCCAGGCCCTCGTCGTGGTCCGCCAGGGCGGCGACACACTGCCGCCGCTGGTGACCGACCACAACGCGGATTTCCTGGGGCGGGACGAGGCCTTCGAGCGGGCGACGGACACGATCGAGGCGTGGGGGGACGAGTACCGCCAGGGTGTAGCCGTGTAGCCGTGTAGCCGTGCGGTCGTGTGGCCGCCGCGCGTCAGGCCCGGTACGGGGTGTCCCGTGCCGGGCCTGACGGGTGTGGAGATGTCCTCAATCGCCGGACGGGCTTGATTCCGCTCGGCGCGGGCCGTGCAGTGCGATCGCCCGTTGCATTGCCTTGCGGGCGCGTGGGGTGTCCCTCGCGTCCTGGTAGGCGACCGCCAGACGGAACCAGCAGCGCCAGTCGTCCGGGGTGTCCTCGGTCTCCTCGCGTCGACGGGCGAACACGGCGTCGGCGGAGTCGCGGTCGATACGGCCTGCCGGGGTACGGACCAGTTCGTCGACCGGGAGCCCGCCCTCCGCTTCCAGCTCGGCTGCCAGCGCGTTGGCCCTGCGGACGAACTGGGTGTTCTTCCAGAGGAACCAGACGCCGATCACCGGCAGCACCAGTACCGAGACACCGAACGCGACCGTCAGCAGCGTGCCGTGCCGTATGAGGAGCAGACCACGGCTGCCGACCAGGGCGAAGTAGAAGACCAGGACGGCGGCGGTGACAACGTAGGTGATCTTTGCGCGCATGGGTGGGCTCAGTCAGTTCAGGTCGAGGAAGTGTTCCAGGCCGAAGGTGAGGCCGGGAGTGGTCACCACACGGCGGGTACCGAGCAGGATGCCCGGCATGAAGCTGCTGTGGTGCAGGGAATCGTGGCGGATGGTGAGGGTCTCGCCCTCGCCGCCGAGCAGCACTTCCTGGTGGGCGAGGAGCCCGCGGAGCCGGATCGCGTGGACCGGGACCCCGTCGACGTCCGCGCCGCGGGCACCGTCCAGAGCCGTGGTGGTGGCGTCCGGCTGTGCGGCGCGGCCGGCCTTCTCGCGGGCGGCCGCGATCAGCTGGGCCGTACGGGTGGCGGTACCGGAGGGTGCGTCGACCTTGTTCGGGTGGTGCAGCTCGATGACCTCGACGGACTCGAAGTAACGGGCGGCCTGCTCGGCGAACCTCATCGTGAGGACCGCGCCGATGGAGAAGTTCGGCGCGATGAGCACCCCGGTCTCCGGGGAGCTGTCGAGCCAGGTGCCGAGCTGCGCGAGCCGTTCGTCGGTCCAGCCCGTGGTACCGACGACGGCGTGGATGCCGTGCCGGATACAGAAGTCGAGGTTGCCCATCACCGATGCGGGGGTGGTGAGCTCGACGACGACCTGGGCGCCGGTGTCCGCGAGGGTCTCCAGCTTGTCGCCCCGGCCCAGGGCCGCCACCAGCTCCATGTCGTCGGCGGCCTCGACGGCTCGTACCGCCTCGGCTCCGATACGGCCCCTGGCTCCGAGAACGGCTACGCGCAGCTTGCTCATTGCTTTGTTCCTTAAGGGTTAGGAGACCGCTTCGTGGAGGCGGTCCGCCTGCTTGTCCTTGAGCGGGCCGATGACGGAGAGCGAGGGCCGGTGTCCCAGGACCTCGCCCGCCACCGCGCGTACGTCGTCGGGAGTGACCTCCGCGATCCGGCCGAGCATGTCGTCGACCGACATCTGCTCGCCCCAGCACAGCTCGCTCTTGCCGA
>NZ_LWLE01000035.1:6748-314093 GCF_001905125.1 Streptomyces sp. TSRI0281
ATCCGGTTCATCAGCGCGCCGGTGTCCTCCAGGCCGAGGACCGTGGAACCGGAGAGCTGACCGATGGCTCGGCCGATCTCCTCGTCGCTGAGGCCGTCGGCCGCGACGCGGTCGAGCTCGTCGCGGCAGATCTTCAGGACGTCGTGCACCTGGCTGGGCCGGCAGCCCGCGTACACGCCGAAGAGCCCGCAGTCGGCGAAGCCCGAGGTGTACGAGTACACGCTGTAGGCCAGGCCGCGCTTCTCCCGTACCTCCTGGAAGAGGCGGGAGCTCATGCCGCCGCCGAGGGCGGTGTTGAGTACGCCGAGCGCCCAGCGGCGTTCGTCGGTGCGCGCGAGACCCGGCATACCGAGGACGACGTGGGCCTGCTCGGTCTTGCGGTTGAGCAGTTCCACCCGGCCGGCGGTGCGCAGGGCGCGTGAGCCCTCGCGCGGTGCCATCGGGACGGCGTCGGCGCGGGACAGGGCGCCGGAGCGCTCGAAGGCCCTGCGGACCTGACGTACGACCGTGGCGTGGTCGACGTTGCCCGCCGCGGCGACGACGAGGTGCGTGGGGTCGTAGTGCTTCTTGTAGAAGCGGTCGATCTGGCCGCGGTTCAGCGCGTTGATCGTGTCCACGGTGCCCAGGACCGGGCGGCCCAGGGGGGTGTCGCCGAGCATGGTGTGCGCGAACAGGTCGTGCACGCAGTCGCCCGGGTCGTCCTCCGTCATCGCGATCTCTTCGAGGATGACTCCGCGCTCGGCGTCGACGTCCTCGGGGTTGATCAGCGAGCCTGTCAGCATGTCGCAGACGACATCGATGGCCAGTGGCAGGTCCGTGTCGAGGACCCGGGCGTAGTAGCAGGTGTACTCCTTCGCCGTGAAGGCGTTCATCTCGCCGCCGACCGCGTCGAGCGCGGCGGAGATGTCGAGGGCACTGCGCTTGGCCGTGCCCTTGAAGAGGAGGTGTTCGAGGTAGTGCGTCGCGCCGTTCAGGGTGGGGGTCTCGTCGCGTGATCCGACGTTGGCCCAGATCCCGAAGGTGGCGGAGCGTACGGAGGGCAGCGTTTCGGTGACGATGCGCAGACCGCCCGGGAGGACGGTGCGGCGGACCGTACCGATGCCGTTGGTGCCCTTGAGAAGCGTCTGGGTACGGGCGACGGCCCGCGCCTTGGAAGAGGTGCGGGCCGTCGTCACGGAACTACGGGACGTCACTTGGCGGCGTCGTCCTTCTCGTCGGCCTCTTCGCCCTCGACCACGGGGATCAGGGAGAGCTTGCCGCGGGAGTCGATCTCGGCGATCTCGACCTGGACCTTGGCACCGACGCCGAGCACGTCCTCGACGTTCTCCACGCGCTTGCCACCGGCGAGCTTGCGGATCTGCGAGATGTGCAGCAGGCCGTCCCTGCCGGGCATGAGGGAGACGAACGCACCGAAGGTGGTGGTCTTGACGACCGTGCCCAGGTAACGCTCGCCGACCTCCGGCATGGTCGGGTTGGCGATCGCGTTGATCGTGGCGCGCGCGGCCTCGGCCTGCGAGCCCTGCTGGGCACCGATGTAGATGGTGCCGTCGTCCTCGATCGTGATGTCGGCGCCGGTGTCCTCCTGGATCTGGTTGATCATCTTGCCCTTGGGGCCGATGACCTCACCGATCTTGTCCACCGGGATCTTGACGGTGATGATCCGCGGGGCGTTCGGGGACATCTCGTCCGGGACGTCGATGGCCTCGTTCATGACGTCCAGGATGTGCAGACGCGCGTCACGGGCCTGCTTCAGCGCGGCGGCCAGGACCGAGGCGGGGATGCCGTCGAGCTTGGTGTCGAGCTGGAGCGCGGTCACGAACTGCTTCGTACCGGCGACCTTGAAGTCCATGTCGCCGAAGGCGTCCTCCGCACCGAGGATGTCGGTGAGGGCGACGTAGTGCGTCTTGCCGTCGATCTCCTGCGAGATCAGGCCCATGGCGATACCGGCGACGGCGGCCTTGAGCGGCACACCGGCGTTCAGCAGCGACATGGTGGAGGCGCAGACCGAGCCCATGGACGTCGAGCCGTTGGAGCCCAGCGCCTCGGAGACCTGGCGGATCGCGTAGGGGAACTCCTCGCGCGAGGGCAGGACCGGAACGATCGCGCGCTCGGCGAGTGCGCCGTGGCCGATCTCGCGGCGCTTGGGCGAGCCCACGCGGCCGGTCTCACCGACGGAGTACGGCGGGAAGTTGTAGTTGTGCATGTAGCGCTTGCGGGTCACCGGGGAAAGGGTGTCCAGCTGCTGCTCCATACGGAGCATGTTGAGGGTGGTGACGCCCAGGATCTGGGTCTCGCCACGCTCGAAGAGCGCCGAGCCGTGCACGCGCGGGATGGCCTCGACCTCGGCGGCGAGCGTACGGATGTCCGTGACGCCGCGGCCGTCGATGCGGACCTTGTCCTTGATGACGCGCTCGCGGACCAGCTTCTTGGTCAGCGAACGGTACGCGGCGGAGATCTCCTTCTCGCGGCCCTCGAAGGCCGGGAGCAGCTTCTCGGCGGCGATCTCCTTGACGCGGTCCAGCTCGGCCTCGCGGTCCTGCTTGCCGGCGATGGTGAGCGCCTGGGTCAGCTCGGAGGTGACGGCGCTGGAGAGCGCGTCGAAGACGTCGTCCTGGTAGTCCAGGAAGACCGGGAACTCGCCGACCGGCTTGGCGGCCTTGGAGGCCAGGTCGGACTGGGCCTTGCAGAGCGCCTTGATGAAGGGCTTCGCGGCGTCCAGACCGGCGGCGACGATCTCCTCGGTGGGAGCCTCGGCGCCGTCCTTGACGAGCTGGATGGTCTTCTCGGTGGCCTCGGCCTCGACCATCATGATCGCGACGTCGCCGTCCTCCAGGACGCGACCGGCGACGACCATGTCGAAGACGGTGTCCTCAAGCTCGGTGTGCGTCGGGAACGCGACCCACTGGCCCTTGATCAGGGCGACGCGGGTGGCGCCGATCGGGCCGGAGAAGGGCAGGCCCGCCAGGATGGTGGAGCAGGAGGCGGCGTTGATCGCGACCACGTCGTACAGGTGGTCGGGGTTGAGCGCCATGATCGTCTCGACGATCTGGATCTCGTTGCGCAGGCCCTTCTTGAAGGAGGGGCGCAGCGGGCGGTCGATCAGGCGGCAGGTGAGGATCGCGTCCTCGGAGGGCCGGCCCTCACGACGGAAGAAGGAGCCGGGGATCTTGCCGGCCGCGTACTGCCGCTCCTCGACGTCCACCGTGAGGGGGAAGAAGTCGAGGTTGTCCTTGGGCCGCTTGGAAGCGGTGGTGGCCGACAGCACCATGGTGTCGTCGTCCAGGTACGCGACGGCGGAGCCGGCGGCCTGCTTGGCCAGGCGGCCCGTCTCGAAGCGGATGGTGCGGGTGCCGAAGGTTCCGTTGTCGATAACGGCCTCGGCGTAGTGGGTCTCGTTCTCCACTAGTGATTTCTCCATACTCGTCGTCTTTCGTCCCCCTGCCCGTGTGGCGGGGGACGGTGCAGGAGAAGCGCACCGTGTGTGCGGGCCGGTCTTCGATCGAAGCTCCCGGGCGTTGTCCCGGGGGCCACTACCGAGGACCGGCGGCGGCGTCGCTGCGCCTCTCCTCGTTCTGGTGTCGTACGCCCAGATTACTGAGCTTGACACCGGTCGTGCACGTACGGCAAAGGGAGCGGTCCCCCAGAAGACGGGAACCGCTCCCTTTCACAGCGTCCTTACTTGGCGCCGCCGGCCGCGCCGCGGCGGATGCCGAGGCGGTCGACGAGCGCACGGAAGCGCTGGATGTCCTTCTTGGCAAGGTACTGCAGGAGGCGGCGACGCTGGCCGACCAGGATCAGCAGACCACGACGGGAGTGGTGGTCGTGCTTGTGCGTCTTGAGGTGCTCCGTCAGGTCCGAGATCCGGCGGGAGAGCATGGCGACCTGAACCTCGGGGGAACCGGTGTCACCCTCCTTCTGGGCGAACTCGGACATGATCTGCTTCTTCGTAGCGGCGTCGAGCGGCACGCGTACTCCTCTGTGATGTTCGATGCGCCCACGAGTGCTCCTGGTCTTGATCGCAGGAGAGCTTCCATGACTCGGAGGCGAAGGTCCGATGAGCGCAGTCCCCAGGATGATCCGGAGACGCGTACACAAACGGCCACCAGCCAGAGTACCAGCCATTCGGAGCGCTCCTGCCGGGCCTCAGCTGGTGAGGGCCCTGGCCTTCGCGAAGACGTCGAGCACGGCCAGGCAGAGCGGGACCAGGGAGAGCAGCAGGGCGCTCTCGGTGAGGTCGAGGAGGCGGCCCCAGAAGGGTGAGAGTCCCTTGCGCGGGATGACGAGGCCGATCGCGGTGAACAGGGCCGCGCCCGCGGCCACGGCCGCGGAGAGCCAGATCGTACGGATGTCCAGGGAGCCGCGGTCACCGTAGCGGACCAGGTCGTACAGCAGGTCCGTCGGCGGGTTCAGGGAGAGGCCGAGGACGAGCAGGGTGATGGCGCCGATGCCCGCCACCAGGACGCAGGCGACCTGGGAGGTGTAGCGGAACAGGCGGGCGCGGAGCAGCATCGCGAGTCCTGCGGCGAGCGCGAGGATCTGGCCCCAGATGTTGTCCGAGAAGCCGAGGACCGCGGCGGACCCGACGGCCACGGCGGCGCAGCCGCCGACCAGGCCCAGGAGCATCTCGTGGCCTCGGCGGGCCTGGGCGGCGATGCGCTCGGCGTCGACGGGCTCGGGGTCGCCCGTGAGGGCGTTCGGGTCGGCGAAGTCGTCCTCGTAACCACCGGGGGCGGTGCGCGGTGAGGCGTAACCGATGGGCAGCCGGGCGAAGCGGGCGGAGAGGCCGGGCAGGAAGGCGACGAGACCGAGTGCCACCGGGGCGCAGACGGCGGCGGTCTGGGTGGCCGATGCCTCGGTGAGGATCGCGAGGAAGGTGGCCAGGGTGCCCACGGTGGCCAGGAAGGTGGCCGCGACGAAGGGCGCGTCACCGCTGGGGGTGAGGGCGACCAGGACGACCGAGGCGAGCAGGACGGCGACGCAGCCGAGCAGGAACTGGAGCCGGCCGGGTCCCTGGCCGGCGTCCGGGCCGACGATGCCGGAGCCGGCGATGAGGACGAGCGGGAGTGCGCCCAGGCCGAGGGCGACGGCCGTGGCGCGGTCCGTGTAGACCCGGGCGCGTACGCCGGCGAAGGCGGTCAGCAGCAGTCCCGCGGAGCCCGCGATGATGCCGGGCAGGCTGTGCATGTCGTGCCGGACCGGGTCGGCGAACCAGAGCACGAAGCCCATGAGGACGAGCAGCAGGACGCCGCCGACCAGGCCTGCGCCGCGCAGGAGTTCGTCGCTCCACAGATGGCGGTCGCGGGTGACGGCCGAGGCGACGGCGTCCGAGACGTCGTCGAAGACGGCGGGCGGCAGCGACTGCGCGAACGGGCGCAGGCTGAGCAGTTCGCCGTCGAGCACCTGCTGGGCGGCAAGGGTTCTGGCGCCGTCCAGGACCGTGCCGTCGCGGCGTACGAGGTGAAAGCCGGTCGGCGTTCCGGCCGCCTGCGTCTGGCCCGTGAGACGCAGGATCTCCGGGTAGACGTCGGCGACGGCGATGTCTTCCGGCAGGGCGACGTCGATCCGGCTGTCGGGCGCCACGACAGTGACGCGGCAGAAACCCGTCGCTGCGGTCGTACTCACGTGTCTGGTCCCCCTGATTCGCGGTTGCGCACAGTGCGCGCGCCACCCTACCGGGAGGTGGGCGGGTCATCTGCAAGTAGGATCGCCGTCGCGCGGAGGGAAGTCCGCGCACACGCAGCCACGGGGGCGTCGGTGCGGACCAGACCGGCCTTCCGCCCGTCCGTATTGAGGGATTGATGTTCCGGTGAGCCAGATCGTCGTGAAACGACCTCCGCGGTCTCTGCCGCCGGAAGTACCCACGGAAGAATTGACGTTGGAGGCTCCTCCCGAACTGCCGCGCGGGCAGCAGGAGGGCATGCTGATGCAGATCCTGCCGGTGCTCGGCATGGGTTCCTCGGTGGTCTTCTTCTTCTCGCCGCAGGCACCTCCGTTCATGCGGATCATGGGTGTGCTGATGCTGGTTTCGACCGTCGGAATGGTGGTCGCCCAGCTTGTCCGGCATCGTCGTGGTACGCAGGGGCAAATGGCAGATGTCCGGCGCGACTACCTCAAGTACCTGGCGCAGACGCGGCGGACGGTACGCCGGACGGCGCGCTCGCAGCGCGATGTGCAGCTGTATCTGCACCCCGCGCCGGAGCAGCTGTGGTCGGTGGTCGCCGAGGGCAGCCGGGTCTGGGAACGGCGCGTCGGGGACAAGGACTTCGCGCAGGTCAGGGTCGGGCTCGGGGCGCAGCAGCTGTCGACGCCGCTGGCCGCTCCGGACACCGCGCCGGTGGATGAGCTGGAGCCGATGTGCGCCGGTGCGATGCAGCAGTTCCTGGCGGTGCACGGGTCGTTGGACGGGCTGCCGATGGCGGTCTCGATGCGGGCCTTCTACCACGTGACGGTCTCCGGGCAGCCGGAGGCGGCGCAGTCGACGGCCCGCTCGCTGGTGGCGCAGTTGGTGACGCTGCACTCCCCCGAGGATCTGATGGTCGCGGTGGTGGCGGCGCCGAGTGCGGTGGCACGCTGGGACTGGACGAAGTGGCTGCCGCACACGCAGGTTCCCGGGCAGGTCGACGGGGCCGGTACGAAGCGGCTGTTCGGTGATGATCTGGGCGAGCTGGAGCAGTTGCTGGCGAGCCGGCTGGACGGGCGGCCGCGGTTCGGCCGGGAGAGCCAGCCGGTGCTGGACCAGCCGCATGTCGTGGTGGTCCTGGACGGCGGGATGGTGCCGCCGGATTCGCTGTTCGCGGCGGCCGAGGGTCTGCAGGGCGTGACGATCGTCGAGGTGGTCTCCGGTGAGCTGGACGAGCAGCGCGGTGGCCTTTCGGTGGTGGTACGGCCGGGGCTGCTGAGGCTGGAGTCCGGTGCGAGGCTCGCGTACGAGGGGTTGCCGGACGGGATGTCGCTGCCGGCCGCCGAGGCGCTGGCCAGGCAGCTCGCCCCGCTGCGGGTGGGCGGGGGCGACGACGACGAACCGCTGCTGGCCAACCTGGACTTCACGGATCTGCTGAATCTGGGGGACGCGGGTTCGGTCGATGTGGCGCGTACCTGGCGGCCGCGTTCGGTGTCGGAGCGGCTGCGGGTGCCGATCGGTATCGGCGAGGACGGCCAGCCGGTGATGCTGGACCTGAAGGAGGCCGCGCAGGAGGGCATGGGGCCGCACGGGCTGTGTGTCGGTGCGACCGGTTCCGGCAAGTCGGAGCTGCTGCGGACGCTGGTGCTGGGGCTCGCGGTCACGCACTCGTCGGAGACGCTGAACTTCGTCCTCGCGGACTTCAAGGGCGGCGCGACGTTCGCGGGGATGTCGCAGATGCCGCATGTGGCGGCGGTCATCACCAACCTGGCGGACGACCTGACGCTGGTGGACCGCATGGGTGACGCGATCCGCGGTGAGCTCCAGCGCCGTCAGGAGCTGCTGCGGTCGGCGGGCAACTACGCCAACATGCACGACTACGAGAAGGCGCGGGCCGCGGGTGCCGCGCTGGAGCCGCTGGCCTCGCTGGTCCTGGTGATCGACGAGTTCTCCGAACTCCTCACCGCGAAGCCGGACTTCATCGACATGTTCATCCAGATCGGCCGCATCGGCCGTTCGCTGGGTGTGCATCTGCTGCTGGCCTCGCAGCGTCTGGAGGAGGGCAAGCTGCGCGGTCTGGACACGTATCTCTCCTACCGGGTCGGTCTGCGGACCTTCTCGGCCGCGGAGTCGCGTACGGCGCTGGGTGTGCCGGACGCGTACCACCTGCCGTCGGTGCCCGGTTCCGGCTATCTCAAGTTCGGTACGGACGAGATGACCCGGTTCAAGGCGGCGTACGTGTCGGGGACGTACCGCACGGGCGGCCCCGATCTGTCGGTGGGGCAGCTGCCGATCGAGCGGCGGCCCGCGGTGTTCAGTGCCGCTCCGGTGCCGGTGGTGTACGCGGCCCCGGATCCGGCGCAGTTGGCGGCGGCCCGTTCGGCGGCGGACGACGACGCGCTGGCCGACACGGTGCTCGATGTGATCGTGCGGCGTCTTGAGGGCCAGGGGGTGCCGGCCCACCAGGTGTGGCTGCCGCCGCTGGACCGGGCGCCGACGCTGGACCAGTTGCTGCCGGGGCTCGCGCCGACGTCGGACCGGGGGTTCTCCTCGACCGAGTACACGCGTCCGGGTGGTCTGACCGTACCGCTGGGGCTGATCGACAAGCCGTTCGAGCAGCGGCGTGAGGTGCTGTACCGGGACTTCTCCGGTGCGGCCGGTCACATGATGGTGGTCGGTGGTCCGCAGTCCGGGAAGTCGACCATGATGCGGGCGCTGGTCTCCTCGTTCGCGCTCACCCACACCCCGCACGAGGTGCAGTTCTACGGTCTCGACTTCGGTGGTGGCGGTCTCGTGTCGCTGGCGGAGCTGCCGCACGTCGGTGGGATGGCCTCCCGGCTGGACCCGGAGCGGGTGCGCCGTACGGTCGCCGAGGTGGCCGGGGTCCTCAACCGGCGCGAGGAGTTCTTCCGCGCCCACTCCATCGACTCGATCGCCACCTACCGGCGCAAGCGCGCCCGGGGTGAGCTGCCCGGCGAGCCGTGGGGCGATGTGTTCCTGGTGATCGACGGCTGGGGCGGCTTCCGGGCCGAGTACGAGATGCTGGAGCAGACCGTCACCGACATCGCCTCGCGCGGTCTCGGGTACGGCATCCATGTGATCATCACGGCGGCCAGGTACATGGAGGTCCGGGCGGCGCTGAAGGACCAGATCCTCGGCCGGCTCGAACTGCGGCTGGGCGATGTGATGGACTCCGAGTTCGACCGCAAGGTCGCCTCGAACGTGCCCGCGGGGGTGCCCGGCCGTGGTCAGGTGCCGGAGAAGCTGCACTTCATGGGCGCTCTGCCGCGTATCGACTCCGTCAGCAGCGGCGCGGATCTCTCCGACGGCACCGCGGCGTTCGTCGGGGCGGTGAAGGCGAACTGGTCGGGGCCCTCCGCACCCGCGGTGCGCCTGCTGCCGCGCAAGCTGCCCGCGGACCAGCTGCCCAAGGGCTTCGAGTTCCCGGAGCGGGGCATCGCGATCGGGATCGACGAGACGGCGCTGGAGCCGGTGTTCGTCAACTTCGAGACGGACCCGTTCTTCCTGATCTTCGGCGAGAGCGAGTCCGGCAAGACCAACCTGCTGCGGCTGATCGCCAAGCAGATCGCGGAGCGGTACTCCCCCGACGAGGCGAAGCTCGTCGTCGGCGACTACCGGCGGGCGCTGCTGGGCGCGCTGCCGGAATCCCATCTGCTGGAGTACGCGCCGATGGCCAGCTCCATGCAGATGCACATGGAGGCGTTGTCGGGGGTGTTCGCGCGGCGCCAGCCGCCGACGGATGTGACTCCTCAGCAGCTGCGGGACCGCAGTTGGTGGAGCGGTCCGCAGATCTTCATCATCGTGGACGACTACGACCTGGTGGCGACGAACGCGGGCAATCCGCTGGCTCCGCTGGCGGAGTATCTGCCGTTCGCCCGGGACACCGGGGTGCGGTTCATCATCGCCCGCAACTCGGCGGGGGCGTCGAGGTCGATGTACGAGTCGTTCATGCAGCGGATCAAGGAACTGGGCGCGCAGGGCGTCGTCCTGTCCGGCGATCCGGGCGAGGGCGAGCTGATCGGGTCGGTGCGCGGCCACGTGATGCCGCCGGGGCGCGGGTATTTCGCGTCACGCAGGCGCGGTACGCCGCTGGTGCAGATCGGGCGGTTGCCGGAGCAGCACTGAGACAGTGCCGTCGGTGTCGACCGGGGCCCCCGCGCGATGTGTGCGCGGGGGCCCCGGTGCGTTCCGGGGGTCGGGGGTGTTCGCGGGCGCAGGTTTCGGGCCTGCGGGGGCGGGGCCGGACCGTGACCGGTAGCCACCATGTATTAGCGTCGAGTGGGTGATCCATCGGTGCGCCCGGACACGGCGGCACCGTCCACAGGCATGCGATACGGGGGAATCTGATGGGCTTCGACGACGAGTGGGCCACGCTGCGCGCGGAGGCCACTCAACGGCAGAGCACGAGTATGCGGCTGAACAGCGCCGACGACGGCCCGCCGCCCGGCCTCGGCGGGCAGGTCCTGGCCTCGACGCCCGCGGAGAAGGCAGCCGCCGCGAACACCATCCAGAACGAGTTGGAGGGCAGTACCCAGAAGTCCACCAACTGGGCGGACGAGTCGTCGGCCGCGGCGGCCAGGGAGTTCACCGACTGGGCCACCGGTCCAGCCATCACCAAGCTGGGCGAGACCTGGGACAAACAGGTCAAGACGCTAATGGGCCGGCTCAGCTCGGAAAAGAACGGCCTGCGCGGAGCGGCCAACGGCTTCGCCCGCACCGACCTGGACATCAATTCCCAGTTCTCGCCGCTGCTCAAGCCGCAGTACGGGCCGTGGGCGTCCGGCCTCGGCGGGGTATAGGGCGGAAGCAGATCATGACCCGGCACCCGTTGCCCCTCCCCCGTACCCACAGGACGAAAGGCCCCGGCGCCATGGAACGCACACGACTCCGGCGCGGTGCCGCCCTGACCTTGCTGCTCGCGACGGCGCTGCTGACCGGTTGCCAGCAGGGCGATGGTGACGGTGGATCCAGCGCTTCCGACGCGGGGACGGGGAAGGCGGCCGGTCCCGTGAGCGTCTCCGCGCTCCGGGCGGCCGCGGACAAGGTCGGGCCGGACGGGGCGGACGACTGCCCGCTCCCGTACGACATCGCCCGCGCGGCCAAGGCGGCGGGGCTGTCCGGGGAGACGGGTGCCGGTGCCGCCGCGGGCGGCGACGCGGACGCGTCTGCCGTCACCGCCGAGAACGGGCGCGGCACTGAGGGGCCGGGCGGATTCGCGGCCAACCCCGGGGCGTTGGTCAGCTGCCTCTTCCATGTGGGCGCCGGCACCGTGGAAGTACACACGATCGCCGCGGAATCGGCGTCGGCCGAGAACCTGCTGGCCCCGGTGATCATGGCTGCCGGCGGGTTCTCGACCGAGCAGCTGACCGCGTACCTCAAGCGCACGGGGACGGGCGCGCCGGGCGAGGCGGTGGCCTCCGAGAACGGCGACTGCGTCACCGTGCGGGTGAAGCCCACCGATGGCGGCGACGCCTCGCTGGTGGTGACGGCGGGCGAAGCCGGAAGGCCCGGACCCGGCCGCGAGAAGCTCTCGGGCCTCGCCCTGGCCCTGCACGCGCAGCTCGCCTGAGATCCGGCCGCCACCACGCAGGGCCGGGCCGCGCCGACCGGCCGCTTCGACAAACACAGCACCAGGGGGAAAACATGCTCACCTACAGCGAGGTCATGACGACCGACCTGAGCAAGCTGACCGCGGCCGCGGACAAGTGGGACGACGCGGCCGCAGAGATCAAGAAGGTCGAGAACCGGTACAAGGACAGCGTTCAGTGCATCACGCTCGGCCAGTCCTGGTCCGGGCTGAGCGCGAACACCGCGCAGATGAACTTCGCCGCCACACGCTACGAGTACGCCGCCGCGCAGACCCAGGCCAAGGCCATAGCCTCGCTGCTGCGGGACGCGCACAACGACTTCGTACGGCTGAAGAAGAACCTGGAGAACCAGTGCGCCGCAGCGGTCACAGCGGGCATGAAGATCTCCGAGGGTGGCGTGGCCACCTACGACTACGCGAAACTCACGGAAGGCGAACTCGCGGCCACCCGGCACGACCCGGACTACGCGGAGAGCATCCGCAAATCCGTGGCGTCCTGGTCGAAAGCGATCGACGACTGCGTCAAGGCGGTGGACGACGCCGACCAGGGCGTGAAGATCGCGTTGGAGGCCGTCACCAAGGACGGGTACGGGGACAGGAACGACAACACGCTGGGCACCGGCTTCAACGCGCACGCCCAGGGCGACGTGGAGAAGTACGAGGCGGAGAACACCAAGGACATCGCCACTCGTATCAACAACGGTGACAAGGTCTCCGCGGCCGACATGGCAGAGTTCCAGCGCTCGGTGCGGGACAACTCGCACGACAAGGCCTTCTCCCAGACGCTTCTCAACGGGCTGGGCCCGGACGGGCTGATCAAGGTCAACAACAAGCTCAACGACCGCGCCTACGACTCGGACAAGAAGAACAAGGACCAGTACCTGGAGATCCAGAAGGGCCTGGCCAACTCCGCCGCCACCGCTACCCAGGTGCCGGGAAGCGTCAAGGACGCACCGCCCGGATCGGAGGCGTTCAAGAGGTGGAAGGCATCCGACGAGGGCAGGTTCTACCGGGAGTGGACGGACAAACTCGACAGCTCCGGCACCAAGAACTTCGGCTCGAACACCCAGCCGCTTTACGGCTACCAGTCGTTCGTCAGCATGATGCAGCACGCGGACACGAAGTTCGACGATCAATTCCTGTACGAGCTGGGCGATGATCTCATCGCCGCCGAGAAGAAGCAGGACGGCATCTTCACGTTGTGGGGCGGCGGTCGCAAGGGCATCGAGAGCGACCCGATCGATGGCCTCCTCGGTGTCATGAGCAAGAACCCGGACGCCGCCACCGCCTTCTTCGACTCGCAGGGCAACGGTGCGGCCGGCGACAGGGTGTCCAACGACCACCTGACTTACCTGCTCGGCGGCGGTGACGACGCTCGCGACTGGCCGAAGAACACGGTCACCGGCTACGGCATCACGACGTTCGACGACCCGACGTCCAAGATCGGCCTCGGTCTTGCCCTGGAGGCGGCGACAACGGGCCGCGAACCCAACACCGGGGGCGCTTCGTTCGGCCACCACTCGGAGGCGCAGGCCCGGGTGATGCAGGAGACCATCAGCGTCCTGGACCAGGATTCCAAGGGCGACACGATCCCGCAGAACCTGAAGGTGCCCCTCGGCCGTGCACTGTCCGACTACACCGTCGACACCCACGCCATCCTCAGCGGTACCGCCCCGGGCAGCCCCACCGGTGGCGACGCGATCACCGCCCGCGGCGACGAGTCCGGAATCACCAATTCCAAGCACAGCCTTCTGCGTGTGATGCGTGGCGTTTCGGACGCCGCGTACGGGCAGACGGCCGACGGCGAGCCCGTGCTCGTCTACGACATGCTGTACGAGAACGAGAAGCGGTACGCGGCCGAGTACCTCCTTACCGCGAAGGACGCTCCACCGGAGCAGGTGGGCAATGTCGTCGGCGACTGGGACAACAAGGCACGCCACGTCGGCGAGGTGTACGGGGCGATGAACGCCATCGGCTCCGACATGACCCTCGACGACCGCGACACCAAGATCGGGAACCTCAACGACGAGATGCGCTACACGTACCACGGCGTCGGCGGCCTCTTCACACAGATCCCGGTCGTGGGCGACCCCATCCAGCGCATGGTCGACGCGGCCACCTACGAGTACTCGAAGGACGTCGCCGCTGAGGCGGAGGACGCCGCCCGCGCCAAGGAGAGCACCAACACCTCGGCGGGGATCGCGGGCACGAACCAGCTCCTCGACGCGTGGGGGAACGAACGAGGCTTCGCGGGCACGGACGCGCACGACCATGCCAAGGGCGAAGCCAAGCAGAGTTACATCACCGGGCGCGAAGACGCGTACTCGGCGCTGCGCACGAGGAAGTAGGACATGACACAAGGCAAGGGCAACCGGGCACCCCGGTGGAAGTGGATCGCTCCGGTAGTGGCGCTCGGTGTCGTGCTCGCGGCCGTCCATGTGTGGCTGAACACCAACCTCTTCGCCGACGACGACGTGTGCGGGGGCCTCGTGTCGACGGCGCGGGCCGACTCGGTGCTGTCCGGGGGCGGCCGTATCTCCGACGGGGACGGCCCGGACGGCCGGCCGGGCGACGCATGGGAATTCTCCTGCACCGTCGAGTCCTCGTCCCTCCTGCCCGGGGCGGAGAAGGGGCACCTGAGGATCTCGGGGACCCACGAGCGGGGCGACTTCGCCTTCACGGACGGCCGCTGGCCCACTCCCGCCACGGTGTCCTTCTTCTCCGGACCGGCGACCGGCGGAGTGGGCAAGGACCACGGCTGGGTGCTCCTGCCGGCCGACTGCGCGAAGACGGCCCCGGCCATCATCGAGGGCTACGCGCCCCAGGGCTCCGACCCCACGGCACTGGCCGGGCTCCTGACCGACGTGGCGAACAGGGCGGCGGAACGGGCGGGGTGCGCGCCGGACCGGCCGCTCACCGCACCCGGCACGCTCCCGGCCGTCCCGGCCGCGCAGAAGGTCCCGGACGACGCGGTGTGCGGCATCGAGGGACTGGCCTTCCCCGGCCCGGTCGCGGGAAGGGAAGCGGCACGCCAGACGGTCCAGGGACGGACCGGTCCCACCTGGGCCTGCGAGGTGAGCGGGCACGCGTCCTTCGTCGTGACGCGGGAGCCGCGCGTCCTGGACGCGATCACCTCCTCCCCCGGCTTCGGGAAGCAGCCACGGATCGCGGGCCTGCGTGTCTCGGGCTTCGACCAACGGCACGTGGTGGCCGACTGCTCGGGCACACCGACGTACTTCTCGATGGAGCTCGGTCCCACGTACACAGCCGCCCTCGAATCGCCTGACACCCCCTCCCCCAGGGCTGTCTTCGCCGACTTCGTCGCCACTGCGGGCAAGAGCTTCGGCTGCTCCACCACGACTCCGTGAACCGGGTCCGACCCCGCCCCCGGTGCCGGTGTGCGGAGATAGCCTGCACAGGGCGAGGAGCACGTTCCCGCCGCACGAGAGGAAAGGCAACTGATGGGCACGCAAGCGGAGAAGGACGAGCTGTACGCGCTCGACATCTCGGGGGTGGAGTGGCTCAGTGCCCCGGGCACGGAGGAGGCGGAGGAGCGCGTCGAGATCGCGCATCTGCCGGGCGGGGCCGTGGCGATGCGGTCCTCGCTGGATCCGGATACCGTGCTGCGGTACACGGAGGCCGAGTGGACCGCGTTCGTGCTGGGCGCCCGTGACGGCGAGTTCGACCTGAAGTAGACGTGGCGCGACGCGAGAGGGGCACGCTCGGGTGGGAGCGTGCCCCTCTCGCGCGTGCGTGGGAGCCCGTGTGCCGCCGTGGGCGCGCCGCGGCGGCGCACGGGCCGGAACGCGTGGGTCAGAACGCCTCGGTGAAGTAGCGCGAGGCCTTCACGTCGGTGGAGCGGTAGCTGTCCTTGCCGGACTCGATGATCTTGGCTACCTGGTCCAGCCGCTTCTGCATGTGGTCGGCCCGGCCCTTGTACTTGCTCTGGAGGTTGACGTACTCGCCGTGAGCGTCACCGTCCCAGGTGTCGGTGACGACCTTGAGGGCGGCGTCCATCTCTTCGAGGTCCTTGATGATGTTGCGCGACACCACACGGATGCGGTTCGCCATCTCCTGGACGCTCTCGTACCTGACCTTGGTGTTCGGGTCCCCAGCCATCAGTCTTCTCCTCTGTGCTCAGCGTGTGCGGTAAGGGGTGCGGCGGTTCGGATCAGACGCCGTTCAGGCCGGACGTGTTGGAGGAGGACGCCGACTCCTTCACCGCGTTGAAGGCCGCGCGGACCTCGTCGTCGTTGGCGTTGCTGAGGTTCTTGGTCTGGCCCACGGCGTTGAGCAGCACCTGGAGCAGGCGCCGGATCTCGTCGTGGTCCTCGTTGATCGTGACCTGCGCAGTCGTGAATCCCGAGGCACCGACACCCGTCCATCCCGCGCTGACCGTCGCCAGGATGTCGGCCAGTTCACGGGCCTGCTTGGACACCGCGTCGGCCGTGTCGACGATCTTGTTCTTCGCCTGGATGATCGGATCGTCGGCGAGTCCGAAACCAGCGGCGGGGTTGGTCATCCGGAGGTCCTATCTCTCAGTTCCCGAGCCTGTCCGCAGGGCGCGGTCAGGCTTCCTCTTGCCCCCGTGTGCTCCGGATAAGGAGTGGGGTATGTGCAAGGCCCAAGAAGCGCGTGGCGGTGTTCCCACGCTCTGGAATCGGACTCGGCCACTTCTCGTTCCCCCGTCACACACGTGAAGTCTGCTACCACCCTAGTCACTTCGTCATCTCTCCCCAACTGCGGTTTATAGGAGAGATCTCTTTCACGCGTCGGCGCTCTCAGCGCAAAACGCGTCGTCGCCGGACATCACGGACGACCGTCGCCGTGCCCGCCACCACGGAGACCAGTACCGCCGCCAGGGCCAGCACATAGGTGGCGTACCGCTCGCTGCGCTCCTGCGAAGTCTCCGTCATGGCCAGATGCGCCGGCTCGGGAGCGAGCGCCCTGGGCGGTGCCGGGTCCGGGCGGGCCGCCTCCTGCGGAATGTCGTCCTTGTCCCCGGAGAGTGCTCTGACCGGGTCGACGACGCCCCAGCCGACGAAGTCGTCGTGGCCGGTGACGGACCGCTCGGCGGTCTGCTCGATGCGGGCGATGATCTGGGCGGGCGTCCACGCGGGGTACTTGGCGGCCAGGAGGGCGGCGACTCCGGCGACGTACGGCGCGGAGAAGCTGGTGCCGTTGTCGGTGCACTGGCCGAAGCCCGGGACGGTGGAGACGATGTCGACGCCCGGCGCGGCGACGCCGACGAAATCACCGGCCTGTGAGAATTCGGCGCGTTCGTTGTTGCGGTCGGAGGAGGCGACGGCGAGGACACCGGGGAAGGCGGCCGGGTAGGTCTTCTTCCGCTTGCCGTCCATGCCGTCGTTGCCCGCCGAGGCGACGACGACGACGCCCCGGGAGATCGCCTTGGCCACGGCCACGCCCAGCGCCGAGTCGGGCGTCAGCGGCTTGGTGGTGTCCTGGGAGATGTTGATGACATCGGCCTTCTTCGCGAGCGCGTGCTCGATCGCGGTGGCCATCGTGGTGTCCTTGCCGCTGTTCTTCTCGTCGTTCTGCCGGATCGGGATGATGGTGGCCTCGGGAGCCAGTCCGACGAATCCGGTGCCCTTGGCGGGACGCGCGGCGATGAGGCCGGCGACCTTGGTGCCGTGACCGACCTCGTCGGTGGTGCCGTCCGCCTTGCCGCCCTTGAGCAGATTGCGGCCGGCGGAGGTGTCCACGGCGGACTTGAGCTGCGGATTGGCGTTGTCCACCCCGGTGTCGATGACCGCGATCCGGACGCCCTTGCCCTTGGTGTCCTGCCACAGTTCGTCGAGCATGACGCGCTGGAGCGGCCAGGGCCTGCCCTCGAACTGCTCCTTCATCGGGAAGGTGCATTCGCCGCTGCCGTCTATCCCGAGGCCGCCCGGTGTTTCGGGACCCCCGGCGGCGTATGCGGCCTGAGGCCCCGCCAGCACGGCCAGCGCGGCGGCCGCCGCCGTCAACAGCACGGTCTTCCGGTACAACATCTGTTCCTCTCCCCCGAGTCCCGCGAGCGACTGTCGAACGGGTGGCTTACGAGCCCTGGGGCTGGCGGGCACTGTTGGTGTCGAGCCGGGGGCCCTTGGACAGGAAGTCCGACCATTCGATGGGTACGAGCGAGGGTGTGACCTTCTCGTAGCCGAGCCGGATCTGGGCCTGACTGGCCTCGGGGCGGCCGTCCTGGGTCTGCTGGCCGCCGGTGCCGATGTCGGAGCGCTTCGCGTCGCTGTCGCCGTTGGCCTGGACCGCGTACCGCAGCCCGGTGTCGGTGACCAGGAAGAGCGAACCGTCGGGGCGGGTCTGCTTGCCCTGGACCTGGGTGTAGAGGAGGCCGCTGCCGGGGGTGACGTAGGTGCTGGTGCCACCGGCGTTGATGGAGGCGGGGTATTCGGTGCCCGCCCAGGTGCTCAGCGTCGTACGGCCGCGGTCGTCGACCTTGCGCAGCACACTGCAGACGGTGTCCCGACTGCCGCCGCCCCCGGTCGAGTTGACCTGCTGGGCCTTGTGGGCGGGCCAGCGCGGGGCCTGTCCGGCGAAGGTCCGGGCGTCCGGGACGAAGTCCTGGAGATCGGCGGAGCGGGCCTCACTGGCCAGGTTCAGGGTGGCGGTCTGCGGGGAGTTGATCAGCAGCCAGGCGGTGAATTCCGAGATGGGCTGGACCGCGCCCTCAAGCACCACGTAGTGGGCGGTGCCTTCGCCGGTACGGGTCTTGAGGACCATCCCGACCTTGTTCTCCTCGGCGGACAGCTGGCCCTCGATGTGCGCGGGGGCGCCGATGGTGCCGGGGATCTGCGGGAAGACGATGGGGCTGCCCTCGTGCAGGGTGGCCAGCCAGTCGTCGGTGACGGACTGCGGCTGCCTGGTACCGACCAGGGCGTTGGTCAGGTGTCCCTTGTCCGTGGCCACCTCGTTGACGCGGTACTTCGTGCCGCTCGCGTCGACCAGGTAGCGGGTCCTGTCCTGACCCTGGACGTACAGCACCTGTCCACCGCCGAGCTGCTTCTTGCCACCGGTCAGCTTGTGGTCGCGCTTGGCGAGGACGAACGCCGCCTTCTGCACCGTGTTGCCCTTGCCGCCGGGCTGTTCGCAGACGGCCCACTGCTTGGCGGTGCCCGCGTCCGTCGCCTCGGGGAGCCGGTCGGGGGCGTACGGAATGCCGAGGATCGGCCCGCGCGGGGGCTGGCCCTTGTCCAGGATCTTGTCGGCGACCTGGATCACGGCGAACTGCTGCGGGGTGAGCAGCAGCCGGGCCGAGGCGAGGTTGAGGACCGGGTGGAGCAGGTTCTTCCTGTTCTTGCCCTTGCCCGTGGGGAGTACCACGTAGCGGGTGGTGGAACTCTTGCCGACGATCACCTTGGTGCCCGGCTTGTCCCAGTCCTTGGGTGCCGTGGGCTTGAACATGCCCCAGGCCCCGAATCCCGCGAGGATCAGCGCGCCGACGATCAGGCTCGGGAGGACCGCCCGCAACGGCCGCGGGGCGCCCTCCTCGGTACCTGTGGGCGACGGTTGGAGGAATGCCGCGACCGTGCGCTTCTTCGCAAAGGTGTACGCGTTGAGCTCATCCCGCCGTGATGCCATGAGTCTGTCTGTCTCCCGTGTCTCCCCGCGCGGCCCAGGAGCGGACACACCCCTGCCGCCGTGCCGGACCCCCGATACCGGACCCTGGTGCCGGACCGGCCCCCTACTATGCCTGCTGAAGGCGAGTGCCTGTGGGGCGGGTAGGGTGATCCAGCCTCCAAGCCCCCGGTGGTACAGGGGCGATCGGGTTGAGTGGGGGCCTTATGAACGGGGGAATGCCGGAATGATGGCTTCCGCGACGCGGACACGTCCGGCCGGGAACAGGGGGCCCTCCGGGGCCCCCGGAGCAGGGGAGCCACCGGCCTCGCGCAGGGGTTCGCGCTCCTCGTCCCGAAGGTCCTCCGGTGACCCCGCGGGGTCCGGCGGACCGGCCGCACCACGACTGAACGGACGTGCCGGACACTTCGGTTCGTTCCGATTGCAACAGTTCGTACTGATCGAAATCGCCGCAGCGCTGCTGCTCGCCGCCTGGGTGATCGAGCCGTTGCTGCTCGCCCCCGCCGGAGTGCTCGCCGCGCTGCTGGTGGTGCTCGCCGTGGTCCGCAGACACCGCCGCTCGCTGCCGGAATGGCTGGGTACGGTCTTCGCGCTGCGGGCCCGCACCCGACGGGCCGCCGCACTCGTGCTGCCCCCGGACACCGAGCCCGGACTCGCGCCCGCCGTCGAGTGCGACCCGGCGCTGCGCAC
This sequence comes from Streptomyces sp. TSRI0281, assembly GCF_001905125.1. GTDB lineage: Bacteria > Actinomycetota > Actinomycetes > Streptomycetales > Streptomycetaceae > Streptomyces. Next base: position 26,266 of record NZ_LWLE01000035.1, read on the forward strand.
CTACTCCTTCAGCGACCGCGACCGGCGGCCGGTCGGCATGATCGGTGACGGTACGTTCGTCACGGCGCTCGTCCAGGTCGAATCGGACGCCACGGCACTGCGGCCCGACCGGTCGGCACATCCGCTGCCCCTGACGCTCGTACGGGACGTACTGGAGGTCGACGGCATCCGGCTGGAGTCCGCGCAGATCGTCCAGCACACCCAGCCCGCGCCCGCGCCGCATCTGCCCCAGCAGTCCGTCGCCGCGCGCAACTACGCGCCGCTGCAGGCCCAGACGGGTTCCCCGGCGCTCCGGATCACCTGGATCGCGCTCAAGCTGGACCCGGAACTGTGCCCGGAGGCCGTCCAGGCGCGGGGCGGCGGAATCGTCGGCGCCCAGAAGTGCGTGGTGCGGGCCGCCGATCAGCTGGCCAGCCGACTGACCGGGGCCGGATTCCGGGCGACGGTGCTCACCGAGCAGGAGCTGACGTCGGCCATCGCGACATCGGCGTGTGTCAGCCCGCTGGCGATGGCACAGGCCAGCCGGGCGGAGACGCCCGGACGGCGCACCGAGGAGACCTCGCGCACCTGGCGCTGCGACGACCGGCGGCACACCACCTACTGGGTGGGCCGCTGGCCGCAGCTGGGCGGCGGCGGTGCGTCGATGCCGCAGCTGGTGGCCCTGCTCACCTCGATCCCGGCGCTGGCCACCACGTTCAGCCTGACGCTCGGGCACGGGGACCGCTCGGAGGTCTCGGTCACCGGACATATCCGGATCACGGGCCGCAGCGACGAGGAACTCCTGGGCGCCCGCCATGAGTTGGAGCGCACCGCGCGCGGTGTGAAGACGGCGCTGGTGCGGCTGGACCGTGAACAGCTGCCCGGTGTGCTGGCCACCCTGCCGCTCGGAGGAACCCGCTGATGTCCACCTCTACCGGCAATCGGACCCGGCTGGGTTTCGGGCTCATCGGTCCGCGCCGCGGCCGGCACGCCATCTCCTTCGACGAACTGGCCTCGCTCGGCCTGCCGGTCGGCGACGACGGCACGGTGATCGGGGTCGACGCCGAAGGACGCCCGGCGGTACTGGGCATCAACCGGCCCACTCCGTACGAGGTCACGCTGATCGGCGGGCTGTGGACGGCGCAGGTACTGGCGCTGCGCGCCGCCGCGACCGGAGCGCGGATCGCGGTGGAGACCGGCCGGGCCCAGGCCTGGACCGGGCTCGCCCAGGCGGCGGGCGGCGGGCAGCCCTGTGTCTCGCTGCACGACGTGGGACGGGTGCCGCCGCAGGGCGCGTCGGCCGGTTCGCCGGTCGTCGTGGTGCGTGACTGCGGGATGCGGCCGCCGCGCGGCCGGGTGGTGTCGGGGCCCTGGCAGTCCGTGGTGACGCTGCTGCCCTATCTCAGCCCGGTGGCACCGCGGCTGATGGAGAAGTCGGCGCTCGTCGGCATCCAGCGGGTGTCCCCGGACGAAGCGGCGCAGATCGGCCGGATCATGAATCTGCAGCCCGCCGAGGCGCAGGCGCTGTCCACGCTGGCCGACGGCGTCACGCTGTGGTGCACCGACCGGGACCGGCAGTTCGTGATGACGCAGGCGACCGATGCCGAGACCGGACTGCTGGGCAGCGCCCGCCGGATGGACTGATATCCGGTCGTGATGTGCCGTGTTGTGCGGTGATGCGCTGTGTCATGCCTCGCCGGATGACCTGGCACTGCACGGCACGGCGTGGATTCACGCGATCGACTTGCACGGAACGTTCCGCATTCGTACCGCTTTCGGTTCGTGCCCCGTATCCCTTCCTGTGCACTCAGGAATGGCGGGTGACGCACGGGACAGACCTTGCCTTGCCGTACGGCCTGCCGTAGAGCGCCCGATGGCGATTAGGGTGGGTCCGGGCGTGGCAGCAGAACCTGCGGACAGGCATTGCGCGTCCCAGGGGGAGAGCCGGGCGGAACGAACGCCGGGAACGGACACCCCCACCCCCCACGGCACACGGGTGCTCGACCACACCAGGAGGCAAAGTGAACGGCGATCGGGACGAGATCCGCGGGGGATGGAACACGCCCGTCGACGAGTCGTCCGACGCGGATCCCGCCGAGATGACGGGTGAGTTCACCATCGACTACACCCCGCCCGCCTGGTACACGCAGAACGCGACGGGGGATTCGGCGGGCGGTTCCGGTTCGCATCTGGCGCCGCCTCCGCCGCCCCACGGGGCGCCGGTGTCCGTACCGGGACCGCCGGCCGCGGGTGGTTTCGACCCCAACTGGGCGCCCGCGCCGCCCGCTCCGGCGGCGTCTCCTCCGGTGCCCGCGCCTACGGCGCCCGCTTCTTCGGTGCCGCCTCCCTCGGTGCCGACTTCTTCGGTGCCGTCTCCCGAGGCCGTCCCTCCTGTCGCGCCGGTGTCCGCGTCGGCCCCTTCCGAGGAGGCCGGGGGCGGTGGCGGTGATCTGGAGAGCGGTACGACGATGCGGTTCTCCCCCGCCGCGCTGAAGCGGGAGATCGCGGAGCGCGAGGCGGCGGCCGCCCCGTCACCGGATGCCGGTGGCTCCGGGCCGGACGGCGGTGCTCCCGACAGCGGTACGCGGGAGGCCGCCGAGGCCGGTGCCCAGGAGAACGGGGCGCCGGACGCGACGAGCGCGGCGGACCGCGACGAGAACGCCCCCGACTCGGGTACGGATGCCGACGCGGTGGCCGATGACCTCAGGAGCGCCGGAGGCACGGAGGAGTCCGCGAACGCCGACAGCCCCGACGCCCCGGCGGACGAGGCCCCGGCCGTGACGGACCCGACGGCGCCGGCCGACGCTCACCCGCTCGCCGTGACGGACGCGGTGCCCCAGGACGTACCGCAGGCCGCCGCTCCGGCGCCGTGGTCCCCCGCACCGCCCGCCCCTGGCGCCCTGCCGCCGCTGCCGCCCGCCTTCCAGCCCGCGGCGCCACAGCCCACCGCACCGCAGTCCGCGGCGCAGTGGCCCTCCCCGGTACCCGCGAACGAGGCGCCCGGCGGGTACGGATTCCCCCGGCCCGCCCAGACGGCGCAGCCCGCCCAGGTGCCCCACCAGGCACCGCAGGCCCACCAGGCACCGCAGCCGCACCAGCACCTCCCGGCGCAGCAGCAGGCACCCCAGCAGCCCCCGCAGCACCAGCAGTTCCAGCAGTTCCCCGGCCAGGGCGCACCGCTGCCGCCGCAGGCCCCGCAGGCCGGCGGCGGGTACGGATTCCCGCAGCAGCAGGGCGGATACGGGTTCCCTCAGGCACCGCAAGCACCCCAGGCGCCCCAGGCACCCCAAGCGCCCCACCCCTCGTTCCCCGCCCAGGGGGCCGCCCCGCTTCCCGCGCAGCAGCCGGGGCAGGGCTCGCCCAACCTGCCCGCGCCGATCGCCCCGAGGGCACCGCAGCCGCCGGAGCCGTACCAGCCGCAGCAGCACCTCCCGGCCCAGCAGCAGGCACCGCAGCAACAGGCACCGCAGCAGCCCGGTCCGCAGGCTCCGCCCGTCGACCCGCGTACCGGCACCTCCTGGCCCACGCCGGTCACCCATGACCAGCGCGAGCGTTCCGTGCCCGGCGCACCGCTCGGTTACACGGCCGCCGTCGAGCTCTCCTCCGACCGCCTGGTCCGGGGCAAGCAGAAGGCCAAGAGCAGCCGTACTCCGTCCGGGGTGTCCCGCTTCAAGCTGGGCGGCAAGAAGGAGGAGATCGAGCGTCAGCGCAAGCTGGAGCTGATCCGCACTCCGGTGCTGTCCTGCTACCGGATCGCCGTCATCAGCCTCAAGGGCGGTGTCGGCAAGACCACCACGACGACCGCGCTGGGCTCGACGCTGGCGACCGAGCGGCAGGACAAGATCCTCGCCATCGACGCCAACCCGGACGCCGGTACCCTCGGCCGCCGGGTGCGCCGCGAGACCGGGGCCACCATCCGTGACCTGGTGCAGGCGATCCCGTACCTCAACTCGTACATGGACATCCGCCGGTTCACCTCGCAGGCACCCTCCGGGCTGGAGATCATCGCCAACGACGTGGACCCGGCGGTCTCCACGACGTTCAACGACGAGGACTACCGGCGCGCGATCGAGGTGCTCGGCAAGCAGTACCCGATCATCCTCACCGACTCGGGCACCGGTCTCCTCTACAGCGCGATGCGGGGAGTGCTGGACCTCGCCGACCAGCTGATCATCATCTCGACGCCGTCCGTCGACGGCGCGTCCAGCGCGTCGACCACGCTGGACTGGCTGTCGGCGCACGGCTACGCGGACCTGGTGCAGCGTTCGATCACGGTCATCTCCGGGGTGCGCGAGACCGGCAAGATGATCAAGGTCGACGACATCGTGCAGCACTTCGAGACACGCTGCCGGGGCGTCGTCGTCGTACCGTTCGACGAGCATCTGTCCGCGGGCGCCGAGGTCGACCTCGACATGATGCGGCCGAAGACCCGCGAGGCGTACTTCCACCTCTCCGCGATGGTCGCCGAGGACTTCTCGCGCGCCCAGCAGCAGCAGGGGCTGTGGACGTCGGACGGCTCCATGCCGCCGCAGTTCGCCCCGCCGATGCCCGGACAGCAGCAGCCCGGTCAGCCCATGCCCGGACAGCCGATGCCCGGTCAGCAGCAGCCGGGGCAGCCCATGCCGGGACAGCAGCCCTACCCGCCGCAGCAGCCGCAGCCGGGACAGCCGTACCCCCAACAGCCCTATGGCGGGCAGCCGCCGTACGGGGGACCTCAAGCCCCTCAGCAGCAGCCCCCGCAGCAGCCGTATCCCCCGCAGCCGGGCCCCGGCGCCCAGCAGAACTGGCAGCAGAACGGCTGGCAGCAGCAGTCGCTGCCCTCGCAGGCCCAGTCGGGCGCGAGCCCGGCCGGTCCGCCCCCGCCGGCCGGACAGCCCGGTGGTCAGAGCGAACTGCAGGGCCCCGTACCGCCCGCGGGCTGGCAGCAGACTCCTCCGCAGCCACCGCCGGCGCCCCAGCAGTAAGGCAGTAGAGGTCTAAACCAATGAGGGCCCGCACCGTTCCCACGGTGCGGGCCCTGCGCGTATTCCCGCAGCCCACACGCGGTTTGGCGGACCGTTGACGCGACTCGGCCACCGCTGATAAACCTTCGCTTCACCAGCTGGCGAACCAGAGCTCTACCCGCCTTCTCCGAGCGAGTCATGACGCGAGGTCCACGTCCCATGGTCACAAGAGTTCCACCACGCTCCTCCCGGCCACGCCGCCGCATGCGGGTTCTTCTGGCCTCCGGCGCCGCCGCACTGGCGCTCGCCGCCGGATCGGTAGTTCCCGGGAATCCCCTCACACCCGCGCCCCCGCAGGCGCAGGCCGCCGACAGCGGCAGGACGACGCTCACGGTCGCGGTCGCGCAGAGCGTCGACTCCCTGAGTCCGTTCCTCGCCCAGCGCCTGGTCAGCACGAGCGTCTACCGGCTTATGTACGACTACCTGACCAACTACGACCCCAAGGACAACCACGCGATCCCGGGGCTCGCCACCAAGTGGGAGCCGTCCGCGGACAAGTTGACCTGGACGTACACGATCCGGTCGGACTCGAAGTGGTCCGACGGTCAGAAGGCCACCGCCGAGGACGCCGCATGGACCTTCAACAAGATGATGACCGACGAGGGCGCCGCCACGGCCAACGGCAACTTCGTCGCCAACTTCAAGAAGGTGACCGCGCCCAGTGCGGACAAGCTGGTCATCCAACTGAAGCAGCCGCAGGCCACGATGGCCGCGCTCGATGTGCCGATCGTCCCGAAGCACGTCTGGGAGAAGGTCTCCGACTTCTCCAAGTTCAACAACGACACCGAGTTCCCGATCGTCGGGAACGGGCCGTTCATCCTCACGGACTACAAGGTCGACAGCTATGTGAAGCTGAAGGCCAACAAGGACTTCTGGCGCGGTTCGCCGAAGTTCGACGAGATCGTCTTCCGTTACTACAAGGACCAGGACGCGGCCGTCGCCGCCCTGCGCAAGGGTGAGGTCTCCTTCGTCGCGGGCAGTCCCAGTCTGACGCCCGCCCAGTCGGCGTCCCTCAAGAACGCCGCCGACATCAAGGTGAACGACGCACCGGGCAGGCGGTTCTACGCGCTGGCCGTCAACCCGGGCGCCCGCACCAAGGACGGCGTGAAGTTCGGCGACGGCCACCCCGCCCTGCTCGACCAGAAGGTCCGTCAGGCGCTCTTCATGGCCGTCGACCGCGCGACCATCATCGACAAGGTCTTCCAGGGCCACGCCGTGGAGGGTGAGGGCTACATCCCGCCGCGCTTCTCCGACTACTTCTGGAAACCCGCCGCCGATCAGGAACTGGCGTACGACCCGGCGAAGGCCGCGACCACGCTCGACCAGGCCGGCTACAAGAAGAACAGCGACGGCAAGCGCGTCGGCAAGGACGGCAAGCCGCTCGACTTCCGCATCCTGTGCCACGCCACCGACCCGAACGACAAGGCGGTCGGCAAGTACCTCCAGGAGTGGTGGGGCGACCTCGGCATCGGCCTGAAGGTCGACTGCATCGACAACGTGTCCGACCCCTGGTACGCCGGTGAGTACGACCTCGCCTTCGACGGCTGGTCCGTCAACCCGGACCCCGACTTCGTGATGTCGATCCACACCTGCGCCGCGCTGCCGTCCAAGCCGAAGGAGTCGGCAGCGACCGACAACTTCATCTGCGACAAGCAGTTCGACGAGCTCTACAAGAAGCAGAACGTCGAGTACGACACGGTCGAGCGCGCCGCTCTCGTCAAGCAGATGGAGTCGCGGCTGTACGACACGGGGTACATGAACGTCATGGCGTACCCGAACGCGGTCGAGGCGTACCGCACCGACCAGATCAAGTCGATCACGACGATGCCCTCGGACGCGGGCAACATCTACGGCCAGGACGGGTACTGGAGCTGGTGGTCGGCGGTTCCGGCCGATGCCGCCTCCGCCGACTCCGACGACTCCGGCGGCAGCTCCACCGGGGTGCTCATCGGTGTCGGTGTCGCCGTCGTCGTCCTCGCCGGTGGCGGACTGCTGTTCGCCATGCGTCGTCGTTCCACCGCGGAAGACCGTGAATAGTCCATGAGCACAGAAAGCACTCCCGCGCTCATGAAGGGCGCGGCGGGCGTGGACCGTGCGGAATCCGACGGCCCGGCTCCGGCCGGGCCGTCGGGCCGCGGTCCGCGGTCCCGCAGCACGGCCGCCTACCTCCGCTATGTGGCGGGCAAGCTGGCCGGCGCGGCCGTCTCCCTGTTCGCCGTACTCGTCACGAGCTTCTTCCTGTTCCGGCTGATTCCCGGCGACCCGGTCAAGCAGATGACCGGCGGCCGGCAGGTCTCCACGGAGCAGATCGCCGCGATGCGCCGCGAGTTCGGCCTCGACCTGCCGCTCTGGCAGCAGTTCACCGAATACTGCGGCAAGGCGCTCACCGGGGACTTCGGTACGTCGTACCAGTTCCGCGCTCCCGTCATCGACAAGATCAGCGAGGCGCTGCCCGCGACGCTGCTGCTCACCGGCACCGCCTTCGTGCTCTACACGGTGATCGGCGTCTGGCTGGGCGCCCGGTCCGCCTGGCGCAGCGGCTCCGTCGGGGACCGCGCCAACACGGCCCTCGCGCTGACCCTCTACTCCGTGCCGTCGTTCTGGCTCGGCCTGCTCCTGATCATCACGCTGTCGGTGGGCATCGGCCCGATCCCCGGGCTCTTCCCGACCGGTGGCATGGAGTCCGGCAACACGAGCGGCTTCGGCTACGTCCTCGATGTCGCCCACCACATGGTGCTGCCGGTCGTCACTCTCGTCGCCGTCGAGTACGCGCGCACCCTGCTGGTGATGCGTTCCTCGCTGCTCGACGAGATGGGCAGCGACTATCTGACGACGGCCCGTGCGAAGGGGCTGCGCGACGACCTCGTACGCCGCCGCCATGCCGTGCCGAACGCGATGCTGCCGACCGTGACCCTGCTCTTCGTGAACCTGGGCACGACGGTCGCGGGTGCCATCCTGGTGGAGACCGTGTTCTCCTGGCCGGGGCTCGGCGGGCTCTTCTACCAGGCACTGAGCGTGCCCGATCTGCCGTTGGTGCAGGCGCTGTTCTTCGTCTTCGCCGCCGCGGTGATCATCATGAACATGCTCGCCGATGTGATCTATCCGCTGCTCGATCCCCGGGTGGGCCGATGACGACTTCGACCGATGCCGTGCAGAACAGCAGCCCGCGCGCGCTTGACCGGGCCCGCAGACGCCGGGCGGCGGCCGCCTTCTGGCAGCAGTACCGCAGCCACCGGGCGGGCCTCGTCGGCCTGGCCGTCCTCGCCGTGATCGCCCTGATCGCGCTCGCCGCCCCGTTGCTGGTGGGCGCCGACTCGCAGAGCGTCACCCAGGCGCCGGGCGGCCCCCTGGAGTCACCGAGCGGACAGTTCCCGCTGGGCACCGACCAGTTCGGGCGCAGCCTGCTCGCGCTGCTGGTGTGGGGTACGAGGGTCTCGCTGACCGTCGGACTGCTCGCGGCGTTCCTGTCGGTGGCCATCGGGACCCTGGTCGGGATCACGGCGGGACACTTCAAGGGCTGGTACGGGACCGTCATCATGCGGATCACCGACTGGTTCCTGGTGATGCCGACCCTGGTCCTCGCCATCGCGCTGGCCACGGTCCTGTCGCGGTCCATCTGGACGACGATCCTGGCGATCGGCGTGACGACCTGGCCGACGACCGCCCGGCTGGTGCGGGCACAGACGCTGTCCGTCGAGTCCCGGCCGTACATCGAGCGTTCCAAGGCGCTCGGTGGCGGCCACAGCCACATCATGTCCCGCCATGTGCTGCCCAATGTGATGCCGCTGGTGCTCGCCCAGACCACGCTGGTCATCTCCACCGCCATCCTCACCGAGGCGACCCTCGCCTTCCTCGGGCTCAGCGATCCCACGATCGTCTCCTGGGGCGGGCTGCTCCAGGACGCCCGTGAGGCCGGTGCCGTCAGCTCCGGCAACTGGTGGTACCTCGCCCCGCCCGGACTCGCCATCGCGGTCGTCGCCCTCGCGTTCACGCTGTGCGGCCGCACCATCGAGACCGTGCTCAACCCCAAGCTGGGGGTGACCCGTTGACCGCCACGACCACCATCACGACGAAGCCCACGGCCGGGCAGCCGTTGCTCGACGTACGGGACCTGCGGGTCACCTACGGCTCCGGGAGCTCGGCCGTGCCCGCCGTGCGCGGCATCGATCTGCGCGTCGAGGCGGGCCAGAAGCTCGGCATCGCCGGGGAGTCGGGCTGCGGGAAGTCGACGCTGGCGCTCGCCCTGCTGCGGCTGCTGCCCGCCTCGGCCTCCCTGTCCGGCGAGATCCTGCTGGACGGGGAGGACATCCTCACCATGAAGTGGGGCCGGCTGCGGGCGGTGCGCTGGGCCGGGGCGTCGATCGTCTTCCAGGGCGCGATGCACTCGCTCAACGCCGTGCACCGCGTCGGGGACCAGATCGCCGAGCCGATCCTGCTGCACAAGAAGTCCACCGCCGCGGCGGCCAGGAAGCGGGCCGGTGAGCTGCTGGAGCAGGTGGGGCTGCCGGCGGCCCGTGCGCAGGCGTATCCGCACGAGCTCTCCGGCGGTCAGCGCCAGCGCGTCATGATCGCCATGGCGCTGGCCTGCGACCCGCGCCTGATCGTCGCCGACGAGCCGACCACCGCGCTCGACGTGATGATCCAGGCGCAGATCCTGCGGCTGATCGAACAGCTCGTCGCCGAACAGGACCTCGGGCTGATCATGATCAGCCACGACCTGGCGGTGCTCTCCGACACCTGTGACCGGCTGGCCGTGATGTACGCGGGCCGGGTCGTCGAGGAGGGTCCGGCCAAACAGGTGTACGAGAACGCCCGGCACCCGTACGCCAAGGCCCTGTCCGCCGCGTTCCCCAGGATCGGCGACCTCGCCTCCCGGCACGCCCCGCGCGGGCTGCCGGGCGACCCGCCGGACCCGGCGGCGCTGCCGTCCGGCTGTACGTTCCATCCCCGGTGCCCGGTCGCGCTGGATTCCTGCGCCACCGGGGACCAGGAACTGAGGGACGCCGGGGCCGGGCGGCGGGCGGCCTGTGTGCTGGTGGAACCGGGGGCCGTGGCGGTGCCGTTGGGCCTGCCGGGTGCCGAGTCCGTGGCGCCGGTGGGCCTGCCCGGGGCCGAGTCGGCGGCGCCGGGTGCGGATTCCGGCCGGCCCGGAGCCGAGGAAGTCGGGAGCACGACATGACCATCACCCCCCTGCTCAGCGCCGAGGCGCTGAAGGTCACCTTCCCCGGCCGGCGCGGAGCGGCCACCGCGCGTGCCGTGGACGGCGTCGACCTGGACATCCGGCCCGGCGAGATCGTCGCCCTGGTCGGCGAGTCGGGCTGCGGCAAGACGACCCTGGCCCGCTCCCTGCTGGGCCTGGTACCGCCCAGCTCCGGCCGGGTCACGTTCGGCGGCTCACCGCTCGCCTACTCGGGCCGCGCGCTCAAGGCGTACCGCAAGCGGGTGCAGCTGGTCCTTCAGGACCCCAGCGGCTCGCTCAACCCCCGGCACACGGTGTACGACGCGGTGGCGGAGGGGCTGCGCATCCACGGGTACGCCGGTGACGAGCGGGCCGCGGTGGCCGAGGCGCTGTCCCGGGCGGGGCTGCGGCCTCCCGAACGGTTCTTCCTGCGCTATCCGCACGAGCTGTCCGGCGGTCAGCGCCAGCGCGTCGTCATCGCGGGCGCCCTCGTCCTGGAACCCGAACTGATCGTCGCCGACGAGCCGGTGGCCTCGCTGGACGCGTCGGTGCGCGGCGAGATCCTGGCCCTGCTGCTGCGGCTGCGCGACGAACTGGGGCTCTCCGCACTGGTCGTCACGCACGATCTGGGGCTGGCGTGGAACATCGCGGACCGGGTGGCGGTGATGTACCTGGGCCGGATCGTCGAGACGGGCGCGGTCGAACAGATCCTGACAGCTCCTCAGCATCCGTACACCAAGGCCCTGTTGTCGGTGCTGCCGGAGGCGGAGGGCGAGCCGGTGATTCTGACCGGTGAGCCGCCGGACCCGTCCAGGGTGCCGTCGGGCTGCCGGTTCCACGCCCGCTGCCAGGTCCTCGCCTCGGGCGAGGCCGAACGGGCGGGAGTGGCGGACGCGTGCCGTACAAAGGATCTGCCGGTCCTCGACGGGGGCGCCGCCACCCAGGTGGCGTGCCACTGGGCCGCGGCGGGCTCGAAGGCGACGTCCACGGCCTGACCGGGGTGCGCCCGGCGTGACGGTGTGCGCCCGGCGTGACGGCGCGACCGGCGTGACGGCGCGACCGGCCCGACCGGCGCGCGGGCGGAACCCTCAGCCGTCGTACGGGCCTGACGAACCGTCCGGGCCGTTCCGGCCGTCCGGGGCTTCCGGGCCGTCCGGGGCTCCGTGGTGGATGGCGCCCGCCAGCTCGCCCAGCGGACGGCCGGTGCCGCCCCAGTGGTGCTGGATGATCTCGGCGGCGATGGAGACCGCCGTCTCCTGCGGAGTACGGCCCCCGAGATCGAGGCCGACGGGTGAGGCGAGGCGGGCCAGTTCCGCCTCGCCCACCCCGGCCTCGCGCAGCCGGGCGGTCCGGTCGAGGTGGGTACGGCGGCTGCCCATGACCCCGATGTAGGCGGCGGGCGTCCGCAACGCGGCGATCAGCAGGGGGACATCGAACTTCGGGTCGTGCGTGAGCACACAGATCACCGTGCGGGCGTCGACGGTGGTCGATTCCAGATAGGTGTGGGGCCAGGCCCGGACGACCTCGTCGGCGGCCGGGAAGCGTTCCCGGGTGGCGAAGGCCGGACGGGCGTCGCAGACCGTGACCCGGTAGCCGAGGAACGATCCGATCCGCGCGGTGGCCGCGGCATGGTCGATGGCGCCGAAGACGAGCATGCGGGGCGGCGGGGCGTACGTCTGGACGAAGACGGACACCTCCTGCATCCGGCGCTGTCCGTGCGCCCCGTACCGCTGCACCCCTGTGACGCCCTGGGCCAGCAGTCCGCGGGCGTCGTCGGTGACGGCCGCGTCGAGCCCCTCGGCGCCGAGGGAGCCCGCCGTACGGTCCTCCAGGACCACCAGCGTGGCCGCGGGCGCACCGGCCTCTCCCGGTGCCCCGGCCTCTCCTGGTGCCGCGCCCGAGCTCCCGTCGGGGGCGGCTCTCGGCAGGAGCGTGGCCACGGCCACCGGCTCGTGGGCGGTCACGAGATCCATGACCTCCCGCAGCCGGTCCCGGTCGGCGGCCGAGACACAGGCCCGCACCAGGACCTCGATCGAGCCGCCGCAGGTCAGACCGACACCGAGGGCCTCGTCGTCGCTGATCCCGTACGACCGCAGCTGTGGACGGCCCGAGGCGAGCACCTCACCGGCCACCTCGAACACATCGCTCTCGACGCAGCCCCCGGACACGCTGCCCAGCACCGCGCCGTCGGCGCTCACCGCCATCACGGCGCCGGGCGCGCGGGGCGCGCTGCCGTGGACGGCCACCACGGTCGCCAGGGCGAAGGGCGTACCGGCCGTGTGCCAGTCGCGGAGTTCGGGAAGGATGTCACGCACCCTGCCAGCATCCGCCGCCCGGCGGCGGAACGCGCGACGACGGGACGGGGTCGCGCGGTGCCGTCGTGAGCGCGATCGGCGGTGTGGCCGTACGCGCGGGCGGCGGTGTGGCCGTACGCGCGATCAGACGGTGCGGTCGTACGCCGCGATCAGCTCGCTGCAACGCTTCACGTCGGCGGCCATCGCCACCAGGAGGTCGTCGATCGAGTCGAACTTCAGCATGCCGCGTACGTACGCGAGGAAGTCCACGGCCACGTGCAGCCCGTACAGATCCAGGCCCACCCGGTCGATCGCGTACGCCTCGACGGTCCGCTCGGTGGCGTCGAACTGCGGGTTCGTGCCCACGGAGATCGCGGCGGGCATCGCCTCACCGTTCACGTGCAGCCAGCCCGCGTAGACGCCGTCGGCGGGGATCGCGGTGTGCGGCAGGGTCTCCACGTTCGCCGTGGGGAAGCCCAGCTCACGGCCGCGCTGCGCGCCGCGGACCACGATGCCCTCGACCCGGTGCGGCCGGCCGAGGATCTCGGCGGCGCCCGCCACGTCGCCCTCGGCGACCAGACGGCGGGTGAGCGTGGAGGAGAACGGCTGACCGCCGCCCGCCGCACCGCTCACATAGAGGTCGATGACCTCGACGGTGTAGTCATAGGTGGCGCCCAGTTCGGTGAGCAGCGCCACGTTCCCCGCCGCCTTGTGGCCGAAACGGAAGTTCGGCCCCTCGATGACGGCCTGTGCGTGCAACTTGTCGACCAGCACCTTCACGATGAAGTCGGTGGGCGACAGCTTCGAGAACTCGGTCGTGAACGGCAGGATCAGCACCGCGTCCACGCCCAGCTCCGCCATCAGCTCGGCACGCCGGTGGTGCGGGGCGAGCAGCGGCGGGTGGCTGCCGGGGCGGACGACCTCGCTGGGATGCGGGTCGAAGGTCACGACGACGGACGGAACGCCCAGCTCGCGCGCCCGTTCCACGGCCCGGCCGATGATCAGCTGGTGCCCGCGGTGCACACCGTCGTAGGAGCCGATGGTGACGACGCTGCGTCCCCAGTCCTGGGGGATGTCCTCCAAGCCACGCCAGCGCTGCACTGTGACCGCTCCTCGCCCGAACCTGTGTACGTGTGTATGTCGATTACGCAGGTCTAAGACTGCCATGCTCACGTCCCGCGGCCTGCATCGGCATCGGGATCGCGGGCCGTGATGCCTCCAGCGCCTCCACCGTCCGCCGCGCGCTCGGGCCCACGACCGCCGCCCATTCCTGCGGGGCGTCGGCCAGCCAGCCGATGACCAGCGCGGCGAAACCGGGCACGTCACGAGCGAGCTCGACGAGGCTCCGGTCGAAGCGTGCCGCACCCTCCGGGGTCCGCACCAGGAGCATTCCGGTGCGGTGCACCAGCGCCCTCGTCCGTACTTCCGGCCGGTGGCCCGACCCCGCCGCGGCGGCCCGCAGCAGCGCGTCGAGCACCTCCGGGTCCCGCCCCCTGTCCTGCTCGAACTCCAGCAGGACCTCCAGCAGCTCGGCCCGCAGCGGCCTGGAGGCGGTGCTTCCGGGCCCCGCGAGCACCCGGGCGAGCGCGCCGCGCACGGCGGGCGGTACGGGGCGGTCCCGCAGCAGGCCCGTCACCAGGGGCAGCAGCAGGGCACGGGCGGCGGGGCCGTGCTCCAGCCGCAGGTCCACGTACTCACCGGCGTACGTGCCGTCGTCGGGGTGGCTGTCGATGTACGTCCGTACCAGCCCCGCGGCGTGCAGCGCCAGGGCGGGCGCGTCCAGCGCTGCCAGCTCCCGCAGCACCTCGCCCGCACCGTCCCCGGGGCGGGCCAGCCGGGTACGCAGGGCGGCGAGCACCGGCTCCGGGCGGGCCGGGAACACCTCGGCCAGCAGCGCCACCGGCAGCCGGGGATCCGCCGCGGCGAACACCCGCAGGGCCTCGGCGAGATACCGGTCCCGGGTCTCCGGGTCCCGGACGAGAAGGGTGAGCGCCGGGCCGTGCAGGGCGTCGTCGGAGCGGCGGGCCAGCAGGGTGAGGGCAGCGGCGCGCAGGAGGGCCCGGTCGGTGCCGGCGAGGGTGCGCTCCGCGAGCAGCACGGCGTAGTGCGCGGCCGCCGGGCGCCGGGCCGGCCGGTCCTCGTCGCGCGCCCAGCGCTCCACGGCCCGGCAGAGCGCGGCGGGCTCGTCCTCGGCCAGTGCGGCGAGGAGTTCGGCGGCGCGCGGATGGGGCGTCACCACGAGGGCGTCGGTCAGCTCGTCCACGGCCAGGTCCCGGCGGGCGTACAGAAGAGCCTGTGCGGCGGCGGCCACCGTGGGACGCAGGGGCACGTCCTGTCCGGCCGGCAGCGGGCGCTCGTCGGTGAACCAGCGGCACAGCAGCCGCTGCACGGTGGGCGGGTCGAGGGCGAGCCGCCGGGCCACGGCGTCCAGATACCGCTCGTCCCCGTCGGCGCGCGGGATTCCGTCGGCGGGCACGAGCCGCCGCAGGAGGTCGATCCGGTCCTCCTCGGGCAGCCGCAGCCGCCGCCAGAACCAGGGCCCGAACTCCGTGTAGGCCCCCAGCCCGGCCGGTCCCGCCCCGGCGGCGGACCGCCGGGTGATCCGTCCGGCGAGCACCCGCAGCACGCCCAGATAGGGGCGGGCGTCGGGCACTTCGAGCAGTGACTGGCCCAGGAGGTGGGCGGCCCACCAGCCCGCGTCCTCGTCCGCCCGCGTCCGCCCGTCGTCAGGGGAGAGCCGGTCCAGCGCCTCGATCAGGTCGGCCATCCGGTGCGCCAGCGCGGAGGTGCCCTGACGGCGGCCCAGCAGCAGCATCGCCTGGATCACCGGTCCGATGCGATGCCTCGGCACGGGCAGGCTCCGGGGCTCCGGCGTCTCCGGGGACGCCGGGGACGCCGGGGACTCCTGAAGCGCCTGGGGCTGCTGGGGTTGGTGAGGCACTTGCAGCAATGGGGGCCGATGAAGCTGCTGGGCCGACCCCACCGACCGCGACTCACGGAACTGCTCAGGAGACTGGGGCTGCTGGGACTGCCGGCGGGGCTGAGGCCGCTGACGGGGCTGGGACTGCCGTGACCGCCGGGGCCGCGGCAGAGACCCCCGCCCGGAGACCACCGGCGCCGCGCCGACCGGGCCCACCGGGGCCGTCGGCGAGGCCGCCGGGACCGACGCCGCTGTCGGCTCCTCCCCCGTGTGCCAGCGGTGGACCAGCGACCGCAGCGCCGCGTCCAGGTCGAGGTGCGCGCCCTGCACCCAGTCCCCCAGCTCCTCGTGGGCGAAGCGGTAGCCCGCGCCCGCCGGAACCAGGAGGCCCTCGGTGAGAACCGCCGAGGCCCAGCCGGTGCGCCAGGGGAAGATCTCCTCGAACGCCGCCCGGTCCAGCTCCCCCTGGCCCGGCCCGAGACAGCGCCGGGCCGCCTCGTGGACCTGCCCGGCCACCCGGGCGGCCAGCCTGCGTACGGCGGTGCCACGGGGCTGCGGATCGGCCGCCGCCGCGATCCGGACCGCGACGCGGACGCACATGAGGTCGAGGTGGGCGCCGAAGACGTCCTCGGTGTCGGGCAGGCCCGCCACGTCCGGGGGCAGCGCCGCGCGTACCTCGGCGAGCAGCCGGAGCGTGAGCGGGTGCCGGTCGTGGCCGGGGGCGAGGGCTCCGGCGGGGATGCCGTGGCGCTCCCGGGCCCGCTCGGCCTCGCTCGCGGTCAGGTCGCCCAGACGCAGCGCGGGCGGCAGCCCCCGGGCGGGCCGCCCGGGGCGGTGCAGCGTGTCCGGCGGGTGGAACGACCCGGCCCGCTCCCAGTGCTCGGGGCGGCAGGCGACGACGAGCCGTGCCCCGTGGTGCCGCAGCCAGTCGGCCGTGCCCGCCGTCCACTCGGCCAGCCGGTGGGCCAGCAGCGGGGGCATCTCCTCGGGGCCGTCCAGCACGACGAGCAGCGGGTGTCCCGCCGCCACGGCCAGCGCGGCCACCCGCTCGGGGGTGGCCGTCCCCATGTCCCCCCGGGCCCCGGCGGCGGTGACGATCCGTGCGGACCGGGCGAGGGTACGGGCGACGGCTTCGGCGACGGAGGTGTCGTCGGCCAGCAGATCGGCGCCGCGCAGCCACAGGGTGAGCGCGGGCGCCTCGCCCCCGGCACGGCGGGCGGCCAGGGCGGCCAGCTCGGTGGTGCGACCGGTGCCGGGTGCCCCGACGAGGCCCAGGACCGTCCCCGTACCGTCCTCGAAGGCGGTGAACTCCGCCCGGACCTCGTCCCGCTCCACCCGTTCGGTGCGGGCGCCCGTGCCGCCCGCCGAGCCGACCGAGGTCGCGGTGAGCTGGAGGGCACCGGCGAGGTTGAGGTCGGGTCCGTAACCGGGGACGCTCATCGCGTTGCGCCGCAGCAGGGCGTCGAACTCGCCGCCGGAGCCGGGGGCGAGCGGCAGGGCGAGCCCGGCCGCCTCATGGGCGGCGCGCAGAGCGGTGCAGAGCACACCGAGGACCGCACCGGACCGGGGGTCGGTCACCGGGCCGCCGACGGCCGCCCCGCCCGAGCGCAGCGCGTCGCGCCCGTCCGTGCCGAGGGCCAGTTCCAGCGCCGCCCCGATCGGGTGGCCGCGGCCGTCCGCGGTGTACGTGGCGGGGGCCGTACCGAGCACCCGGGCCTCGCGCCAGCCGTGCGCGGCGATGCGGACGTAGGTCCCGGCCTCGATCCGGTCCCGTGCGGCGATGGGGAGCGGGTCGGTGCCGAGCGCTTCGGGTCCGCCGGTGCGCACCAGGGCGAGGCCGAGCGCGGGCAGTGCGGTGATGCTGTCGGGACCGACGGGACAGGTGCGGCCGTCGCTCCCGTGGAGCACCAGAGGCACGTCGGAGGCGACGGCCCGGTGACTGGTGACGACCGTCCCGCGATCGTCCGCGACGAATCCGGTACCTCTCGGCCGGCCGGCCTGATCGCAGATTCTTACCAGCTTCGACCGGTCCCCGCTGCCCATGGTCAGACGGTAGGTCGGCAACGATCGGCGCGAGAAGCGCAAGGGGCGAAAGCGCCCCCCTGCGCACCCCTCGTTCACTCCGAGCGCCCGTCCATTGGGGTGAATTCGCGGGGCTGGATGGACAGGGCCCACCGCGGGAGGGGGATCGTGGAGCGGGCACCGGGGCTGTGCCCGCTCCACGGTGAAGCGGTGGCGGAGCCCGTCAGACGAAGACGGCGAGGCTCTTGGCCTTGCCCTTCTGCTCCTCGACCAGCACCAGGAACCGCCCGTCGGGCCCGAAGACCCCGACCGGTCCCGGCGGATACGCGGGCATGTCCAGCCGGACGCCGTTGAGCAGCAGCTTGGCCCGCTTCTCGTCCACGTCCCAGCGGGGGAACGCGGAGGCCGCCGCCTCCGCGACCGGCATCACGGTCAGCTCCTCCTGGTGCGCCTCCAGCGTCCTCGCCGCGTCCAGCCCGTACGGGCCGACCCGGGTGCGCCGCAGCGCGGTGAGGTGCCCGCCCACACCGAGCCCGGCACCGAGGTCCCGGGCGAGGGCGCGGATGTACGTACCGGAGGAGCAGACGACGGAGACGACGAGGTCGACGACCGGGGTCCCGTCCTCGGCGACCGCCTCGCGGACGTCGTGGACGGCGAAGGACGAGACGGTCACCGGACGGGCCGGGATCTCGAACTCCTCGCCGCCGCGCACCCGCGCGTACGAACGCTTGCCGTCGATCTTGATGGCGCTGACCTTGGACGGCACCTGCATGATCGGGCCGCTCAGCGCGGCCACCCCGGCGTCGATGCCCTCCCGCGTCACACCCGAGGCATCGGTGGACGAGATGATCTCGCCCTCCGCGTCATCGGTGATGGTGTCCTGCCCGAGCCGGATCGTGCCGAGGTACTCCTTCTCGGTCAGCGCGAGATGGCCCAGGAGCTTGGTGGCCTTCTCGACGCCGAGCACGAGCACACCGGTCGCCATCGGATCGAGCGTGCCGGCGTGCCCGACGCGTCGGGTACGGGCGATGCCGCGCATCTTGGCGACGACGTCGTGCGAAGTGAAGCCGGACGGCTTGTCGACAATGACAAGGCCGTCCGGCGTCCTGTTGTTCTGCTGTGTCATGCGGAGGCCGAGCCCTCGTTCCCACTGGGGCGCTCGGGCTCGTCGGACCCCTCGGCCTCGGCGGCCTCGTCCTCGTCCTCCGGCTTGCGGTACGGGTCGGCGTCGCCCGCGTACTTCGCGCCGGTCGACACCTCGCGCACCTCGGCGTCCTTGGCCCGCGCCTTGTCGAGGAGGTCCTCGATGGTGCGGGCGTTGTCCGGCAGGGCGTCCGGGACGAAGGCCAGGGTCGGTGTGAACCGGACCCCGATCTGCCGGCCGACCTCGGAGCGCAGGACGCCCTTGGCGCTCTCCAGCGCCGCGGCGGAGGCCGCGCGCTCCTCGTCGTCGCCGTAGACCGTGTAGAAGACCGTGGCCTCCCGCAGGTCGCCGGTGACACGGGCGTCCGTGATCGTCACGAATCCGAGCCGCGGATCCTTGATACGCCGGTCCAGGGTCTCCGCGACCACGACCTGGATGCGATCGGCCAGCTTGCGGGCCCGCGCGTTGTCGGTCACCGGTCCGTCACTCTTCCTTCTGGTTTTTGCTTACGGTTCAGTCTTCGTCACTGTGCAGCCGCCGTCGAACCGACAGCAGCTCCACTTCGGGACGCGCGGCGATCAGCCGCTCGCACCGGTCCAGTACGTCTGTGAGGTGTCCGGTGTCCCCGGAGACCACGGCAAGGCCGATCTCGGCCCTGCGATGGAGATCCTGCCCGCCCGTCTCCGCCGCACTCACCGCGAACTTGCGCTGCAGCTCGGCGACGATCGGGCGGAGGATGGAGCGTTTCTCCTTCAACGACCGTACGTCGCCGAGGAGCAGATCGAAGGACAGTGTCCCCACATACATGTATGTCCGGATGTCCCGCCGGTTCGGGTTCGGAAAGGGCCCGGAGGCCACCCCCCGGACCGGCACAGCGTGCCCTGCCGGTACTCGGCCGGGACACCAGAACCGTACCGGAACGGCCGGGGCCGATCGACGGAAATATGACCCGTCGACCGGCCCCGACTGTTGAGGTACGGATCAGCCGCGCGGCTTCTCGCGCATCTCGTACGTCGCGATGACGTCGTCGATCTTGATGTCGTTGAAGTTTCCGAGGTTGATACCGCCCTCGAAGCCTTCGCGGATCTCGGTGACGTCGTCCTTGAAGCGGCGCAGACCGGAGATGTTGAGGCTCTCCGCGATGACCTTGCCATCGCGCAGCAGGCGCGCCTTGGTGTTGCGCTTGACCTCGCCGGACCGGACCAGCACACCGGCGATGTTGCCCAGCTTGGACGAGCGGAAGACCTCGCGGATCTCCGCCGTACCGAGCTCGACCTCTTCGTACTCCGGCTTGAGCATGCCCTTGAGGGCCGCTTCGATCTCTTCGATCGCCTGGTAGATGACCGAGTAGTACCGGACGTCCACACCTTCGCGCTCGGCCATCTGCGCGGCACGCCCTGCGGCGCGCACGTTGAAGCCGATCACGATGGCGTCGGAGCCGGTCGCCAGGTCGATGTCCGACTCGGTGACCGCACCCACACCGCGGTGCAGGACCCGGATGTCGACCTCTTCACCGACGTCGAGCTGGAGCAGCGAGGACTCGAGAGCCTCCACCGAACCGGACGCGTCGCCCTTGATGATGAGGTTGAGTTCCTGGACCAGACCGGCCTTGAGCGCCTCGTCCAGGTTCTCCAGGGAGAACCGGACACCCTTGCGGGCGAAGTTGGCGTTGCGCTCACGAGCGGCACGCTTCTCGGCGATCTGACGGGCCGTACGGTCCTCGTCGACGACCAGGAAGTTGTCGCCGGCGCCCGGGACGTTGGTGAGACCCAGCACGAGGACGGGGGTCGAGGGACCCGCTTCCTCGACGTTCTCGCCCTTGTCGTCGAGCATCGCGCGGACTCGGCCGTAGGCGTCGCCGACGACCATCGTGTCGCCGACCCGCAGCGTGCCTCGCTGGACCAGGACGGTCGCAACGGCACCGCGGCCGCGGTCGAGGTGGGACTCGATCGCAATACCCTGCGCGTCCTGCTCCGGGTTGGCCCGCAGGTCGAGCGAGGCGTCGGCGGTGAGGACGACGGCCTCCAGCAGTGCCTCGATGTTGAGGCCCTGCTTCGCGGAGATGTCGACGAACATCGTGTCGCCGCCGTACTCCTCGGCCACCAGACCGAACTCGGTGAGCTGACCGCGCACCTTGGTCGGGTCGGCACCCTCGACGTCGATCTTGTTGACCGCGACCACGATCGGCACCTCGGCCGCCTTGGCGTGGTTCAGCGCCTCGATCGTCTGGGGCATCACACCGTCGTTGGCCGCCACCACGAGGATCGCGATGTCGGTCGACTTCGCACCACGTGCACGCATGGCGGTGAACGCCTCGTGACCCGGGGTGTCGATGAAGGTGATCCGGCGGTCCTCGCCGTTGACCTCGGAGGAGACCTGGTACGCACCGATGTGCTGCGTGATGCCGCCGGCCTCGCCCGCAACGACGTTCGTCTTGCGGATCGCGTCCAGCAGTCGGGTCTTACCGTGGTCGACGTGACCCATGACGGTCACGACCGGCGGACGGGAGACCAGGGCCTCTTCGCCGCCCTCGTCCTCGCCGAACTCGATGTCGAAGGACTCGAGCAGCTCGCGGTCCTCCTCCTCGGGGCTGACGATCTCCAGGACGTAGTTCATCTCGTCCGCGAGAAGCCGGAGCGTCTCGTCGGAGACGGACTGCGTCGCCGTGACCATCTCGCCGAGGTTCATCATCACGGCGACGAGCGACGCCGGGTTGGCGTTGATCTTCTCCGCGAAGTCGGTGAGCGAGGCACCGCGCGACAGCCGGACAGCCTGTCCGTTGCCGCGAGGCAGCATGACGCCGCCGACCGACGGGGCCTGCATGGCCTCGTACTCCTGGCGCCTCTGCCGCTTCGACTTGCGACCACGACGCGCCGGACCGCCGGGACGGCCGAACGCACCCTGTGTGCCACCACGGCCACCGGGGCCGCCGGGACGTCCACCGAAGCCGGGACGACCGCCGAAGCCGCCGCCACCACCGGGACGGCCTGCGCCGCCACCGCCACCGGGACCACCGGGACGACCGGCGAAGCCGCCGCCACCGCCACCGGGACCGGCCGGACGGCCTGCGAAGCCGCCGCCACCGGGACGGCCCGCGCCGCCACCGCCACCGGGACGGCCTGCGCCGCCACCACCGGGACCACGGCCACCGCCGGGGCCACCGCCGGGACGCGGACCCGCAGCGGGACGCTGCGGCATCATGCCGGGGTTCGGACGGTTACCGGACGGGGCACCGCCCGGACGGGGAGCCTGCGGACGGGGCATGCCGCCGGGGCTCGGACGTGCGCCACCCTGACCCTGCGGGCGCGGGGCGCCACCGGGGCCGCCCTGCGGACGCGGGGCGCCGGGGCGCTCCTGACCGCCACCGGGGCGCGGGGCGCCACCGGGCCGGGGGGCCTGGGGACGCGCCATGCCGGTGGAGCCACCGGAGGTGAAGGGGTTGTTGCCCGGACGGGGACCCGCCGGACGTGCGCCACCGGGGCGCGGGGCGCCCTGGCCGGCGGGACGTGCGGGGCGGTCGCCGCCACGCTCGCCACCGCGGCCGCCGTCACGCTGACCACCCTCACGCTGACCACCGTCGCGGCCGCCGTCACGCTGACCGCCGGCCGGAGCCGGACGGGAGGCGGGACGCGGGCCGGGGGTGGCGCCTGCGGGGCGGGGGGCCTGCTGCTGCGCGGGCGCGGCCTGCTGAGCCGGAGCCGGTGCCGAGAACTCGGCAGCGGGGACCGGAGTCACCGGGGCGGGCTTGGGCGCGGGCTTCGGGCCCGGACGCGGGCCGGCCGACGGCGCGGAAGGCGCTGCCGGTGCGGTGCTCGCGGGGGTGCTGCTCGCCGGGGCCTCGGCTGCGGCCGGCTTGGGGGCCGGGACGCCGGGCTTCGGGGCAGCGGGACGTGCCGCGGCGGCCGGGGAGGGCGCTGCGGGCTTTACGGGCGCGGCCTTGCGGGGCGCGCCGGGCTTGGCAGCGGACTTGCCGGCGTTGCCGCCGGGCCCCTGCAGTGCGTCAGTCAACTTGCGTACAACCGGCGCCTCGATCGTCGAGGACGCCGAACGGACGAATTCACCGAGTTCTTGGAGCTTGGCCATGACGACCTTGCTCTCGACGCCGAACTCCTTGGCGAGTTCGTATACCCGGACCTTAGCCACTTCGCTCCTTTTAGGTCCGGGTTACCGCCGGACCGTCGCTACTTCATGGGCGTACTCATCGCGTACTCATCGAGTGCTCATCGCAATCTCGACCTACTTCCAACTCGCGAGGTACCTGACCGCACGGGGACCCGTGCCGTTCACTTTCCTACGGTGTCACCCGCTCGACGAACCGCTGCAGTGCGGCGGAGTCGAACGGCCCCTTGGCCTTGAAGGCCCGGGGGAATGCCCGGCGGCGAACCGCCAGGTCGAGACAGACAGATGCGGGGTGCACATAAGCACCCCGGCCGGGCAGCGTACCGCGTGGATCAGGGACGCATACTCCCTCGTCCACCACGATGCGCAGCAGCTCGCTCTTGGCCGCTCGCTCCCGGCATCCCACACAGGTTCGCTCGGGGCAAGCGCGGGCTTGCGTCCGGCCAGACACGGCTAAGTCTACCTCCCCGTAACGACCCCACCCCTTTGGGGCAAGAATCGAACGGATGTTGTCGTGATCTCAGCGGCTTGCCACCCAGATCTATTCCGTCGAGCGGGTCCGGGTCAACGCCTTTCCGAGCGCTCCCGGGCCCGCTCGGCCCGCTCGCGGTCGGCGATGTCGCGCTCGGCGTCCGTCTCGGTGTCCGGCCGGATGTCGATGCGCCAGCCGGTGAGACGGGCGGCGAGACGGGCGTTCTGCCCCTCCTTGCCGATCGCCAGCGACAGCTGGTAGTCCGGGACGGTGACCCGTGCGGACCGGGCACCGAGGTCCACGACCTCCACCTCGCTCACCCGGGCGGGCGACAGGGCGTTGGCGACCATCTCGGCCGGGTCGTCCGACCAGTCCACGATGTCGATCTTCTCGCCGTGCAGCTCGGCCATGACATTGCGCACACGGCCGCCCATCGGACCGATGCAGGCGCCCTTGGGGTTGAGGCCGGAACGGGTCGAACGGACCGCGATCTTCGTGCGGTGGCCGGCCTCGCGGGCGATCGCGCAGATCTCGACGGAACCGTCGGCGATCTCCGGGACCTCCAGCGCGAAGAGCTTCTTCACCAGGTTGGGGTGGGTGCGCGACAGCGTCACGGACGGACCGCGCACGCCCTTCGCGACCCGTACGACGTACGTGCGAAGGCGCAGGCCGTGGGTGTACTCCTCGCCCGGCACCTGCTCCTGCACCGGCAGGATCGCTTCCATCTTGCCGATGTCGACCAGGACGTTCTTCGGGTCCTTGCCCTGCTGGACGACGCCGGTGACGACATCGCCCTCGTGGCCCGCGTACTCGCCGAAGGTCTTGTCGTCCTCCGCGTCGCGCAGCCGCTGCATGATGACCTGCTTGGCGGTGGACGCGGCGATACGGCCGAAGTCGGACGGGGTGTCGTCGAACTCCTTGGCCTCCTGGCCCTCTTCGAGGTCGGCCGGGTCCTCCTTCGCCCACACCGTGACGTGGCCGGAGTCGTCCAGCTTCACGCGTGCCCGGCGGTGGCTGTGGGGGGTGTGGTGGTACGCGATGAGGAGGGCCGATTCGATCGCCCCGACGAGCACCTCGAAGGGGATCTCCTTGCTCTGCGCCAAGCCCTTCAGAAGCTTCACATCGATGTCCACGGCTACGCCTCCTCTTCCTTCTTGTCCTTGCGGTTGAATTCGATCTCCACGCGCGCCTTGGCGATGTCGGCGAAGGCGACCCGGCGGGACGTGGGCCTGCGGCCCTTGACGCCCGGCACTTCGAGGTCGAGTCCTTCGTCGTCGACGGCCAGGATGCGGGCGACCAGCTCGTCGGCGCCCGCTTCGGCGGACAGCTGGAACTTGGCCAGCCTGCCGGTGGCGCGTACGTAGTGGCGGTGCTCGGTCAGCGGGCGGTCGGCGCCCGGAGAGCTCACTTCGAGGACGTACTCGTCCTCGCCCATCGCGTCGGTCTCGTCGAGCTTCTCGGAGATCTCGCGGCTCAGCTCGGCGCAGGTGTCGAGCTCCACGCCCTCGTCGGAATCCACGATGATCCGCAGCACGCGACGGCGGCCTGCCCGGGAAACCTCGATCTCTTCGAGATCCAGCTGCTTCGCGCTGACGAGTGGTTCGAGCAGTCCGCTCAGCCTCTCGCTCTGGGTGGTGCTCATCCGGGTGACTCCTCGGCCGCGTGTGCTGTTGTGGGGATCGTCGTGCGTCAGGTCAAAGGGTATCCGGTCCCGAGGGGTGTTGCCGTCCGCCGGCCCCGCCTCCCACGGGTACGCTCGCCTGCGGTGATCACTTCAGGACAGATCCGGTCAGGACCGGTCCCGGCTCGAAGGAGAAAAGTGCGGCGCACGGGGACGACGCGCAGGGGGGCGCTCACCGCGACGGGGGCGCTGGCAGCGGGAGCGGTGCTGGCCGGCTGCGGCGGCGACAGCGGAACCGAGGGCCGCGGGGGCGCCGTGAGTGCCGCCGCGGTCCGGGCCGAACGGACCCGGCGGGCGACGGCCGCCCGGACCGGTGCCGAGCTGCTCGCCCGGTACGAGGACGTCGCCACGGCCCACCCGGCGACCGCGGCGGGGCTCGCCCCCCTGCGGGCGGCCGTGGGGGCACACGTGAAGGCCCTCCTGGAGGGCGCCGGGAAGGCGCAGTCGCTCTCCTTCGTCAGGACGCCCCCCGTGACCGACGCGAAGAGTGCGGTGCAGGAGCTGGCCGCGGCGGAACGGCGGGCAGCCGACGCCCACACCAAGGCGCTGCTGACGGCGGAGCCGGAGCTGGCCCGGCTGCTGGCCTCGGTCGCCGCGGCCTCCGCGGCCCACGCGTATCTGCTCACCGAACTGGCCAAGGAGACCTCGTCATGACCACGCAGCCCGGGAACGAGGACAAGCCCGCACCCGCCCTGGCCGCCGCACAGGCCGCGCTCGCCGCCGAGCACGCCGCGGTGTACGGCTACGGGGCGCTGGGCGGCCGGGTCGCCGGGAAGCGGCGCGGCGAGGCCGGGGCGGCGCACGACGGCCACCGGGCCCGCCGTGACGCACTGGTGCGCACCGTGCGTGACCTGGGCGGTACGCCGGTCGCGGCGGACGCCGCGTACGCTCTGCCGTTCGCGGTGGCGGACTCGGCGTCGGCGGTGCGGCTGGCCGCGGTGCTCGAGGACCGGGTCGCCGGTGTCTACTCCGATCTCGTACGCGCCGCCGAGGGGCCGCTGCGGCGGGAGGCCGCGGGCGCCCTGCGCGAGGCCGCCGTGCGCGCGGCCCGCTGGCGGGGCAGCGGCGTAGCCTTTCCTGGGCTTGCCGAGCGGGCCACCGGCCGCGAACCGGTCGCGTCGGCGCCCGTGGAGGCCGCCGGGGCCGACGGGACGCACTGAAGAAGGCTCTGAAAGGGAACAAGGCACGTATGGGTTTCGAACCGCCGCAGCGTCTGGTGCGAGCGCTCGGTGAGATGTACGGGGACGCCGTCGCCGCCGACTGGCTCGGCCGGCTCCCCGCACTCACCGAGGAGGCACTGACCGGGAACGGACGGAATCTGTCCGTCGAACGGGCGGTCGCCCCCGGTGGACGCAGCGGCCTGGTGCTGCTGGTGCGGCGGCCCGACGGGACCCCGGCCGTGCTGAAGATCGCCCCGCCGGCGGCCGGGCCCGAGCACGAACGGGCGGCGCTGGCCCACTGGAACGGCTGGGGCGCGGTACAGCTCCTGGACCTTCCGGGCGCCGGCGCGGCACCGTCCGGCGGGCTGCTGCTGGAGCGGCTGCACCACGAGGTGTCGCTGCGTTCGCTGCAGGAGGCGAAGGCCCTGCTGGAGGCGGCGGGCACGGTGCGACGGCTGTGGGTCGAACCGCCCGCCGGACACGCTTTCGAGACGGTCACCGAGCGGACCGCCCGTCAGGCGGGCCCGATGCGGGCCGCCGCCGAGGCGGACCCGGTACTGGCCCCGCTCGTCTCCGCGGCCCTGGCCGCTCGCGAGGAGTTGGTCGCCCACGCCCCCGAACTCCTGCTGCTGCACGGCAACTTCCGCCAGAGCAAGGTGCTGTCGGGTGAGCGCGCGCCGTGGCTGACGGTCGGACCGGAGCCGCTGGTGGGTGAGCGCGCCTATGACCTGGCGCGGCTGGTGCGCGACCGGGTGGAGGATCTGATCGCCTCGCCCGGCGGCCCGGTGACGGCCCGCCGGAGGGTCAAGAAGCTCGCGGAGTCGCTGGATGTGGAGCAGGAACGGCTGCACGGCTGGACGCTGTTCCGGGCGGTGGAGTCGGGCACCCGGGCGCTGTCCGAGGGACGGCGGCAGACGGGCGAGCTGACGCTGGAGTTCGCGGGGTGGCTGTAGGCACCCGCCCCGGCAGGGCGCCGACCGGGGGTGCGCCCCGGCCCGCTGCCCTGCCGGCCGGCGGGGTCCCGGCCCCGATGCCGCCCGATCGCTGCGAAAAGCCCCCGCGCACCTGAGGTGCGCGGGGGCTTTCGTCGTCCGTGCGGGCGGTCGGATCAGCCCTGGTCGGCGATGAGGCGGGCGATCGCCTCGTCGACGGTCAGCTCCTCGCGCTCGCCGGTGCGGCGGTCCTTCAGTTCCAGGACGCCCTCGGCGGAGCGGCGGCCCGCGACCAGGATCTTCGGTACGCCGATCAGCTCGGCGTCGGTGAACTTCACGCCGGGCGAGACGCCCGCGCGGTCGTCGACCATGACCCGGACGCCCGCCGCGTTGAGCTTCTCGGAGACGTCGAGGGCCAGCTCCGTCTGGAGGGCCTTGCCCGCGGCGACGACGTGGACGTCGGCCGGGGCGATCTCGCGGGGCCAGCACAGGCCCTTGTCGTCGGCGGTCTGCTCGGCGAGCGCGGCCACCGCACGGGAGACGCCGATGCCGTACGAGCCCATCGTGACCCGGACCGGCTTGCCCTGCCGGCCGAGCACGTCGAGCTGGAAGGCGTCGGCGAACTTGCGGCCGAGCTGGAAGATGTGGCCGATCTCGATGGCACGGTCCAGCTGGAGGCCGGTGCCGCAGTTGGGGCAGGGGTCGCCCGCCTCGACCACGACGACGTCGAGGTAGTCCTCGACCTCGAAGTCGCGGCCCGCGACGACGTTCTTCGCGTGGGTGCCGGGCTTGTTCGCGCCGGTGATCCAGGCGGTGCCCGCGGCGATGCGGGGGTCGGCGATGTAGCGGACCTTCTCCAGACCCTGCGGGCCGACGTAGCCGCGCACCAGGTCGGGGCGGTCGACGAAGTCCTCGGCGGTGACCAGCTCGACCACGGCGGGGGCCAGGTGCTCGCCGAGCTTGCCCAGGTCGACCTCGCGGTCACCGGGGACGCCCACGGCGACGATCTCGCCGTCGACCTTGACCAGGAGGTTCTTCAGCGTGGCGGAGGCCGGGACGCCGAGGTGGGCGGCCAGGGTCTCGATGGTCGGGGTGTCGGGGGTGTCCAGCTCCTCGACGGGGCCGGTCGCGGAGCTGTCGACGGCGGTGGCCTTGAAGGTCACGGCCTCCGTGTTGGCGGCGTAGTCGCAGGCGGGACAGTCGACGAAGGTGTCCTCACCGGCCGGGGCGGGGGCGAGGAACTCCTCGGACGCGGAGCCGCCCATCGCGCCGGAGACGGCGGAGACGATGCGGTGGTCGAGGCCCAGGCGCTCGAAGATCCGGATGTAGGCGTCGCGGTGAAGCTGGTACGCCTCGGCCAGACCCTCGTCGGTGGTGTCGAAGGAGTACGAGTCCTTCATCTGGAACTCGCGGCCGCGCAGCACACCGGCGCGGGGGCGGGCCTCGTCGCGGTACTTGGTCTGGATCTGGTAGAGGATCACGGGCAGGTCCTTGTAGGACGAGCACATGTCCTTGACGACCTGGGTGAAGATCTCCTCGTGCGTGGGGCCGAGCAGATAGTCGGCGCCCTTGCGGTCCTTGAGCTTGAAGAGCAGGTCGCCGTACTCCTCGTACCGCCCGCTGGCGTCGTACGCCTCCTTGGGCAGCAGCGCGGGCAGCAGGACCTCCTGGCCGCCGATGGCGTCCATCTCCTCGCGGACGACGCGGGTGATGTTCTCCAGGACCTTCTTGCCCAGCGGCAGCCAGGACCAGATGCCGGCGGCGGTGCGACGTACGTATCCGGCCCGGACGAGCAGCTTGTGGTTGAGCGTCTCGGCGTCCGCCGGGTCGTCGCGCAGTGTCTTGATCATCAATCGGGACATGCGCTGGACCTGGGCCATGGTGAACTCCTGCTCGCAAGGGTGGTGTGGCCGAGATTAGCCGGGCGCCCCGTGCGGGCGGAAATCGATTCGGTCCGGGCGGCGCAGCGGCAGGGGTGCTCCCATCACCGCGTACGGCAGCGGAGCGCTCGGGAAGACCACCTGACGGGCCAGGTCCTGATAGCCCAGCGCGCGGTACAGACCGCGTGCCGGGCTCTCCGTGTCGATCGCGGAGAGGATGGAGCGGGGGTGGTCGACGGCGTCGGTGATGGTGGTGATCAGGGCCCGGCCGATACCGCGCTGCTGGTGGTCCGGGTGGACATGGAGCTCGGTGATCACGAACGAGTCGTCGAGCCAGCCGTCGGAGCCGGTGGCCCGGAGATAGGGCTCGACGACGGTGGACCACCAGTGGGTGCGGCTGTTGGGCAGGCCGTAGACGAAGCCGACGAGCCGCCCGGTGGGGGTGGTGGCGCCGAGGGCCCGCGCGAAGGGATGGTCGAGGTGTCTGAGGACGATGTGGCGGCGCACGTCGATCTCGTCCTGGCTGAGGCCGAAGGCGACGGCCTGGACGAGCAGGGCTTCGTCGACCCGTGCGGCCAGATCGAGCGGGCCGATCACGATGCCGGGGATTCCGGGGTCGTTCCCGGGGACTGCTGCTGCCATGCGCGAACCCTACTGGCCCGTTCGCACGGTCAGAACAGCACGCTCATGAAGGCGCCGACCTCGCGGAAGCCCACGCGGCTGTATGCCTTGCGTGCGGGGGTGTTGTAGTCGTTCACGTACAGGCTGACGACCGGTGCCACATCGGCCAGCGCATGGGCCAGGACGGCCGCCATGCCCGTCTCGGAGAGGCCGCGGCCACGGAATTCGGGGGCGACCCAGACGCCCTGGATCTGGCATGCCTGGGTGGTGGTGGCGCCGATCTCCGCCTTGAAGAGGACCTTGCCGTCCTCGATACGGGCGAAGGAGCGGCCGGAGCCGATCAGTTCGGCGACGCGTGCCTGGTAGAGGAGCCCGCCGTCGCCCGCCAGCGGGGAGATCCCGACCTCCTCCGTGAACATCGCCACGCAGGCCGGCATCACGATGTCCATCTCGTCCTTGCGGATGCGGCGTACGAAGGGGTCGGGCGCCACCTCGGCGGACAGGCTCTCGGTGACCATCAGCGGCTGGTTGGCCCGGACCTCGCGGGCGGGGCCCCAGCCGGGTTCCAGCAGGCGCCACAGCTGGGCGGTGGGCCCGGCGGGGCCGACGATCGAGGAGCAGCGGCGGCCGGCCCTGCGGGCGCGGTCGGCGAAGGCCCTGACGGCTTCCGGTCCGGCGCAGACGGGGACGAGATTGGCCCCGGAGTAGCAGAGCGAGCGCAGCCTGCCGTCGGCGTACCAGCCCCACATCTCACCGCCGAGGCGCCAGGGATCGAGTCCGGCGGCCTGCACGCGCGAGGTCACAAAGGCATTGGCCACGGGCTCGCTCTCCAGGATGGCGAGCGCTGCGCCGAGGTCGCTGGGTTCGAGGACCCGGGTGGTGGTCTGCGTCAACACGAGGGGGCCTCACCATACGGTCTGCTGATTTCCGCACTGTACCGAACAAGGCTGTGGGGCGCCGCTCGCATGGGGGTACGGGACCGGGCGGTGCTCCGGGCACGGGCCCGCCCGGAGACGGCCGCGCCCCGCGGGACACGGGGTCCGGCGGGGCACGGCAACGGGAAGGAGCTGCGGGTCAGCTGATGGAGACCTCGGGTTCGCCGGACGGGATGCCGTCCTTCTCCATCTGCTCGGCGATCTTCAGGGCTTCTTCGATGAGGGTCTCGACGATCTTCGATTCCGGTACGGTCTTGATGACCTCGCCCTTCACGAAGATCTGGCCCTTGCCGTTCCCGGAGGCCACCCCGAGGTCCGCCTCGCGGGCCTCACCGGGACCGTTGACGACACAGCCCATCACGGCGACCCGCAGCGGGACCTCCATGCCCTCAAGACCGGCACTGACCTGGTCCGCCAGCTTGTACACATCCACCTGCGCCCGGCCGCACGACGGGCAGGACACGATCTCCAGCCGCCGCTGCTTCAGGTTCAGCGCTTCCAGGATCTGCAGGCCGACCTTGACCTCCTCGACCGGCGGCGCCGACAGGGACACCCGGATCGTGTCCCCGATGCCCTCCGAGAGCAGCGCGCCGAACGCGACGGCCGACTTGATCGTGCCCTGGAACGCCGGGCCCGCCTCCGTCACACCGAGGTGCAGCGGGTAGTCGCTCTGCGCGGCCAGCTGACGGTAGGCGTTGACCATGACGACCGGGTCGTTGTGCTTCACCGAGATCTTGATGTCGCCGAAGCCGTGCTCCTCGAAGAGCGACGCCTCCCACAGCGCCGACTCCACCAGAGCCTCGGGGGTGGCCTTGCCGTACTTCTTCAGCAGCCGCGCGTCCAGCGAGCCCGCGTTCACGCCGATCCGGATCGGCGTACCCGCGTCACCGGCCGCCTTCGCGATCTCCTTGACCTTGTCGTCGAACTGCTTGATGTTGCCCGGGTTCACCCGGACCGCCGCGCAGCCCGCGTCGATCGCCGCGAAGACGTACTTCGGCTGGAAGTGGATGTCCGCGATGACCGGGAGCTGCGACTTCCGCGCGATCGTCGCCAGCGCGTCGGCGTCGTCCTGCGTCGGGCAGGCCACCCGCACGATCTGGCAGCCGGAGGCCGTCAGCTCGGCGATCTGCTGGAGCGTCGCACCGATGTCCGACGTACGCGTCGTCGTCATCGACTGCACGGACACGGGTGCGTCCCCGCCGACCGCGACCGATCCGACCTGGATCTTTCGACTGACCCTTCGGTCGGCGAGCTTGGTCGGAACGGCCGGCATTCCGAGAGAAATCGCAGTCATGCGCTGAGCATCCCCAAGGTGTGGATCAAGGTGCGGATCAAGGTGGGCAGGGGTCCCGGGATCGGCGGGCCCCGGCCTTCGAGGTTACGGCACCGGAGCCGGGGCGGACGCATCACGTCGCCAGGGCAATCCGGTGACGGCCCGCCGGACACCAGGTGGGTGTCCGGCGGCCACCTGAGCGACTGCCGGGGCGGACGGTGCGGTCAGGAGATCTTCACCGGGTTCACGATGTCGGCGACCAGGACGAGCAGGGTGAAGCAGATGAAGATCCCCGCGACGACATAGGCGACCGGCATCAGCTTCGCCACGTCGAACGGGCCCGGGTCGGGACGCTTGAAGACCTTGGCCACATTGCGGCGCACGGCCTCCCACAGGGCGCCCGCGATGTGTCCGCCGTCCAGCGGGAGCAGCGGGAGCATGTTGAACAGGAACAGCGAGAGATTGAAACCGGCCAGCAGGAACAGCATCATCGCGATCTGGTTCTGCGCCGGGACGTCCAGCGTCATCACCTCGCCGCCGATCCTGGCCGCGCCCACCACCCCGACCGGGGAGTCGTCGGCGCGGTCTCCGTCGCCGAAGGCCGCGTCCCACAGATCCGGGATCTTGGAGGGCAGGGCGATCATCGAGTGGACGCCGTTCTCCATCATGTCGCCCATGCGGTCGACCGAGTCGCCAAAGGAGAGCGGCACGATCTCGGACTGCGCGGCGAAGCCCAGGTAGCCCGCCCTGATGTACTGGTCGGGCACGACCTCGCCCTTGGAGTCCTTCTTCGCCACGGCGTTCTCGCGCAGCACCGCGTGCAGGGTCACTTCCCGACCGTCGCGCTGCACGGTGAGGGTGGCGGGGCCGATGGTCTCGCGGATGCGGTCGGAGAGCGTCGCCCAGTCGTCGACCTTCTTGCCGTCGAAGGCGACGATCCGGTCGCCCTTCTGCAGTCCGGCGGCCTGCGCCGGTGAGACGGGGTCGGACTTCTTGCAGGTGTCGCGCTTGTCGCTCTGCGAAATCACGCACTTCTGGACGCCCGCGACCTCGGTGGTCTGGGTCTGGAAGCCGAAGGTCATCGCCACACCGAGGAAGATCGCGATCGCCAGGACCAGGTTCATGAACGGTCCGGCGAACATCACGATGACGCGCTTCCACGGCTTGCGCGTGTAGAAGAGCCGCGTCTCGTCGCCCGGTTCGAGCTCCTCGAAGGCGGCGGACCTGGCGTCCTCGATCATGCCGCGCCAGGGCGAGGTGGAGCGCGCTTCGATGCGTCCGTCCGGTCCGGGCGGGAACATGCCGATCATGCGGATGTAGCCGCCCGCCGGGATGGCCTTGATCCCGTACTCGGTGTCGCCCTTCTTGCGCGACCAGACGGTCGGGCCGAAGCCGACCATGTACTGCGGTACCCGGATGCCGAAGAGTTTGGCGGTCGAGAGGTGTCCCAGCTCGTGCCAGGCGATCGAGAACAACAGGCCCACGGCGAAGATGGCGATCCCCAGGATCGTCAACAGGATCGTGGTCAGACTCATGCGCGCGCCTCCGCTGTCGCTTTCGCCGAGAGTTCCCGGGCCCGGGCACGGGCCCAGGTCTCCGCATCGAGGACGTCCGCGACCGTCAGCGAAGTTCCCGGGGCAGGGGTGCCGTGTTCGGACACCACAGCGGTGACCGTATCCATGATTCCGTTGAAGGGCAGCCGTCCTGCGAGGAATGCGTCCACGCACTCCTCGTTCGCGGCGTTGAAGACCGCGGGCGCGGTGCCGCCGAGCGTACCGACGTGCCTGGCGAGTCCGACGGACGGGAAGGCCTCGTTGTCCAGGGGGTGGAACTCCCAGCTGGCCGCCTTCGACCAGTCGAAGGCCGGTGCGGCGTCCGGGACGCGCTGCGGCCAGCCGAGACCGATGGCGATCGGGCCGCGCATGTCCGGCGGGGTGGCCTGGGCGAGCGTGGAGCCGTCGGTGAACTCCACCATGGAATGAACGTACGACTGCGGGTGGACCACGACCTCGATCCGGTCGAACGGAATGTCGTAGAGGAGATGCGCCTCGATGACCTCCAGTCCCTTGTTGACCAGGGTCGCGGAGTTGATCGTGATGACCGGGCCCATGGCCCAGGTCGGGTGGGCGAGGGCCTGTTCCCGGGTGACGTCGGCCAGATCGCTCCGCGTACGTCCCCGGAAGGGGCCGCCGGACGCGGTGACGACGAGCTTGCGGACATCGGCGCGGGTCCCGGCGGCCAGCGCCTGGAAGAGCGCGGCGTGCTCGGAGTCGACCGGAATGATCTGGCCGGGGGCGGCGAGCGCCTTCACCAGCGGGCCGCCGACGATCAGCGACTCCTTGTTGGCGAGGGCGAGGGTGCGGCCCGCCTTCAGGGCGGCGAGGGTCGGGGCGAGCCCGATGGAGCCGGTGATCCCGTTCAGCACGGTGTGGCAGTCGCTCGCGGCGAGCCGGGTGGCCGCTTCGGGTCCGGCCAGGATCTCGGGGAGGGGCTCGCCGGCCCCGTACCGCTCCCGCAGTGCCTCGCGCAGGGCCGGTACCGCGTCCTCGGCGGCGACCGCCACCGTACGCACCCGCAGTGTCCGCGCCTGCTCGGCGAGGAGGGCGACCCGGCCGCCCGCGGCCGAGAGCGCGGTGACGCGGAAGCGGTCGGGGTTGCGCAGCACCAGGTCGATGGCCTGGGTGCCGATGGACCCGGTGGAGCCGAGGATCACGAGATCCCGGCGTCCTTCAGCGGCGTCGAAGACGAGATGCGGGTCGGCGAGGGGGGCAGGGCTGTCGCTCATGCCCCCCATTGTTGCCGCTTCACCTGTGTGGTCGGACAGTGCGTCCCGATCCGCTGTGCGCGGCGCGGGAATTCCGTTGCGCGTCCGCTGTCCGCCCGTTCCGCGGCCGCGGGTCGTGGAGCGGAACCGGAGCGGGCCGCCGGGCTCCGCGGCGGTGGTCGGACGGGGGTCTCGATGCCGAACCTCAGCCGCAGTTGTTCCATGTCGTGGCGGTCGCGGTCGGCCGGTTCGTACCCCTGGTGGAACAGCGCCTGCTGCTCGGCCGAGACGCAGCGCACCTCGGTGCCCCCGATGGTGCCGGTGACGAAGCACTCGGCCGGATAGTGGTAGGGCTCGGCGGGGTCGAGCGAGGACTGGAGCGCGGAGCCGTCGGGGGCGAACTCCATCGGGTGCAGGTCGATCTCCAGCCCCGACGGGTGGCTGAGGACGAAGCGCGCGGGACGCCAGTCCAGCGTCTCCGTGTAGCCGGCCGCCGTCAGCGCGGCGACGACGGCGGGCTCCTGGTCGCGGTGGTGCAGCAGGTCGACATCGCGGTGCTCACGGGTCTGCTCACCGAGCAGGGCATCGACGCCCCAGCCTCCGGCGAGCACCACCTCGGTGCCCGCACGGTGCAGCAGTTCGAGGATGGACAGCAGGCCGTCACGGGACATCATGGACGCGAGGCCAGCCGTCCGCGGCCGACGGGTCCGGTCATTTTCGCTCCGCGGCGAACCCGGCGAAGGTCTCGTGGAACTCCGGGAACGTCTTGCGTACGCAGCCGGGGTCGTCGTACGTCAGACCCGGCGTCCGCAGTCCGGCGACCGCGAACGACATGACGATGCGGTGGTCGCCGTGGGTGGCGATCGCGGTGGGGCGGGGGATGCCGGGGTGGATCTCGATCCAGTCGTGCCCCGTGTGGACGGTGATGCCCATGCGGCGCAGGTTCTCGGCGCACGCCTCCAGCCGGTCGCACTCCTTGACCCGGGTGTTGGCGACGTCCTCGATCCGTACCGGTGCGTCCGCGAACGGCGCGATGGCGGCCAGGGTCGGCATCGTGTCGGAGATGTCGCGCATGTTGACGGTGAGCCCGCGCAGGGTGCCGTCGGAGCGGACGGTCGTGGCGTCAGCCGTGGTGCGGACCTCGGCGCCCATCCGGCGCAGGACGTCGACGAAGCGCAGGTCGCCCTGGAGTGCTCCGGTGCCGAGCCCGGGGACGGTGACCTCACGGCCCGAGAGGGTCGCCGCGGCGAAGAAGTAGCTCGCGGTGGAGGCGTCGGGTTCGACGCCGTAGGTGGTGGCCCGGTAGCCGCCGGGCGGGACGGTGAAGGTGTTCCCCTCCCTGGCGACCTCGGCCCCGAAGGCGCGCATCATCGCGAGGGTGATCTCTATGTACGGCGCCGAGACCAGCTCGGTGACCTCGATGCGCAGGCCCTCAGCGGTGAGCGGGCCGAGCATCAGCAGGGCGGTGAGGTACTGGGAGGACTCCCCCGCGTCCAGGGTCAGCTCGCCGCCCCTGATGCCACCGGCGTGGATGCGCAGCGGGTGGTGGCCCTCGGCCTCGTCGTGCCGCAGGTCCACGCCGAGCGTGCGCAGCGCCTCGGTGAGCGGGGCGAGCGGCCGGCGGCGCATCTGCGCGGAGGCGTCGAAGCGATAGGTTCCCCCGGCGGCGGCGGAGACGAGCGTCGGCAGGAAGCGGGCGGTGGTGGCTCCGTCGCGGCAGTGGACGTCGGCGTCGGTGGCGGCGGGTCCGGCCGGGCGGCCTTCGACGTGCCAGCGGTCCGGCTCCCGGGTGACCGCGTATCCGAGGCGGGTCAGCCCTTCGGTGAAGCCCTCGGTGTCGTCCGAACGCAGGGGGCGCACCAGGGTGGTGGTGCCGTCCGCCGCGGCGGCCAGGAACAGGGCGCGCGCGGTGACGGACTTGGAGCCGGGGATGTGGATGACGGTCACGGTCCCCCATCCTGCCGTGCGCCGGGCAGCCGGGCGGGGCGCGTCCACTCGCTGGACGCGCCCCGCACGTACCTCGCTCGGCGGACCGGCGCTCAGCCGATCGGCCGGTGGAGGTTCTCCTTCGTGGACGCTCCCGGTGTGGCGTCGGCGATCCAGGGGCCGTCGCCGCTCGGGTCGACGATGCCCTCCTCCAGCCAGGTGTACCTCCCGGCCAGCACGCCGTCGACCACCCGGCGGTCGAGGTCGTCGGTGTTGGACCAGAGGCGGGTGAACAGCTCCTCTACCCGGATCCGGGACTGGTGGCAGAAGACGTCGGCGAGCTGGTAGGCCTCGCGTCCGTGTTCGCCGCCGGTCCGCATGAGTTCGGCGCGCACACAGGCGGCGCTCATCGCGAAGAGTTCGGCGCCGATGTCGACGATCCGGCCGAGGAAGCCCTGCTTGGTCTCCATACGGCCCTGCCAGCGCGACATCGCGTAGAACGTGGACCGGGCCAGTTTGCGGGCGGAGCGTTCGACGAAGCGCAGATGGGCGGCGAGGTCGGGGTGGCCCGAGGGATGGAATTCACCGTAGGTACGCGGGAGTTGGCCCGCCCCGGTGACCAGCCCCGGGAGCCAGCGGGCGTAGAACCCGGCGGCGTTCGCGCCCGCCTTCGCCTTGGCCGACAGCGGCTTGTCCGGGTCGATGATGTCGCCCGCGACCTTCAGATGGGCATCGACGGCCTCCCGGGCGATCAGCAGATGCATGATCTCGGTGGAGCCCTCGAAGATCCGGTTGATGCGCATGTCGCGGAGCAGTTGCTCGGCGGGGACGGCGCGTTCGCCGCGGGCGGCGAGGGAGTCGGCGGTCTCGAAGCCGCGCCCGCCGCGGATCTGGACCAGTTCGTCGGCGATCAGCCAGCCCATCTCGGAGCCGTACAGCTTGGCGAGGGCGGCTTCGATCCGGATGTCGTTGCGGTTCTCGTCGGCCATCTGGGAGGAGAGGTCGACGACGGCCTCCAGCGCGAAGGTGGTGGCGGCGATGAAGGAGATCTTCGCGCCGACCGCTTCGTGCCGGGCGACCGGCCTGCCCCACTGTTCGCGTACGGCCGACCATTCGCGGGCGATCTTCAGACACCACTTCCCGGCGCCGACGCACATCGCGGGCAGCGAGAGGCGCCCGGTGTTGAGGGTGGTGAGGGCGATCTTGAGACCGGCACCCTCGGGGCCGATCCGGTTGGCGGCGGGGACACGGACGCGGTGGAAGCGGGTCACACCGTTCTCGATGCCGCGCAGCCCCATGAAGGCGTTGCGGTTCTCCACGGTGATGCCGGGGGCGTCCGCCTCGACGATGAACGCGGTGATCCCGCCCCGGTGCCCCTCGGACTCGGGAACCCGGGCCATGACGACCAGCAGATCGGCGACGACCCCGTTGGTGGTCCACAGCTTCACGCCGTCCAGGACGTAGTCGTCCCCGTCCGGTACGGCGGAGGTCGCGAGCCGGGCCGGGTCGGAGCCGACATCGGGTTCGGTGAGAAGGAAGGCCGAGATGTCGGTGCGGGCCAGCCGGGGCAGGAAGGTGTCCTTCTGCTCCTGGGTGCCGAAGATCTTCAGCGGCTGCGGTACGCCGATCGACTGATGGGCGGAGAGCAGTGCGCCGAGCGAGGGGTTGGCCGAGCCGACGAGGGCGAGCGCCTTGTTGTAGTACACCTGGGTGAGGCCGAGCCCGCCGTACTTCGTGTCGATCTTCATGCCGAGGGCGCCGAGCTCCTTGAGCCCGTTGACCACCTCGTCGGGGATCTTCGCCTCGCGCTCGATCAGGGCGCTGTCGACGCTCGTCTCGCAGAACGTCCGCAGCCGGGCCAGGAACTCCTCGCCGCGCCGGACGTCGTCCGGGGGCGGCAGGGGGTGCGGGTGGATCAGGTCGAGCCGGAAGCGGCCCAGGAAGAGTTCCTTGGCGAAGCTGGGCCGGTGCCAGTCCTGCTCGCGGGCGGCCTCGGCCACCCGGCGCGCTTCACGCTCGGTGACTTTGGGGACCTGGGACGTGTGGGGTGGGGCGGACATGAGGAGCTCACCTCGCCGCGTGGGGGGCCGATGGACCGTACGTACCGATGTCGATGGGTACTTCTGGTCCGTATGTACCTGATCACGGCGGTACGCACCACTCCTGGGGCAGGCAGCACGAACGGTCCGAGCCCCCGCACAGTGGGCTCGGACCGTTCGTCTGCCCCGCCCGCCGTCGTGCTGTCCGGGCGGAATGCGGGCGGGTGGTTCCTGAGGGCCTGCGGCCTGTCTAGAGCGCGAGGCCGGTGAGGACCAGGACGCGCTCGTAGGTGTAGTCGTCCATCGCGTACCGCACACCCTCGCGGCCGACGCCGGACTGCTTGGCTCCGCCGTACGGCATCTGGTCCGCGCGGTACGAGGGGACGTCGCCGATGATCACGCCTCCCACCTCCAGGGCGCGGTGGGCGCGGAAGGCGGTCTGCAGGTCGTGCGTGAACACGCCCGCCTGGAGGCCGTACTTGGAGGAGTTGACGGCGGCGAACGCCTCGGCCTCGCCGTCCACCTTCTGTACGGACATGACCGGGCCGAAGACCTCCTCGCAGGAGAGCTTCACCCCGGCCGGGAGGTCGGTGAGCACGGTCGGGGCGTAGGTGGCCCCGTCGCGCCTGCCGCCCGTCAGCAGCGCCGCCCCGGCCCCGACGGCCTCGTCGACCCAGGACTCGACGCGCTGGGCGGCGTCCTCGCTGACCAGCGGGCCGACATCGGTGGCCGCGTCGGCGGGGTCGCCGGTGACCAGCGCCTCGACGGCGGAGACGATCTTCGGGACGAGCCGGTCGTAGACCGAGGCGTCCGCGATGACGCGCTGCACCGAGATGCAGGACTGGCCGCCCTGGTAGTTGGAGAAGGTCGCGATCCGGGTGGCGGCCCAGTCCAGGTCGGCGTCGGAGGCGTAGTCACCGAGCACGACCGCCGCGCCGTTGCCGCCGAGCTCCAGGGTGCAGTGCTTGCGGGGCACCGACTCCATGATCGAGTAGCCGACCGGGCCGGAGCCGGTGAACGAGATCACGGGCAGCCGCTCGTCCTTCACCAGGGCGGGCATGCGGTCGTTGGGCACCGTCAGCACGGACCAGGAACCGGCCGGGAGGTCGGTCTCGGCCAGCAGCTCGCCCAGGATCAGCGAGGAGATCGGGGTCGCCGGGGCGGGCTTCAGGATGATCGGGGCACCGACGGCGATGGCCGGGGCGACCTTGTGGGCACTCAGGTTGAGCGGGAAGTTGAACGGCGCGATACCGAGGACGGCGCCGCGCGGGAAGCGCCGGGTCAGCCCGAGGCGGCCGGTGCCGCCGGCGTCGGTGTCCAGCCGCTGGGCGTCGCCGCCGTTGAAGCGACGGGCCTCCTCGGAGGCGAAGCGGAACACCGAGACGGCCCGGCCGACCTCGCCGCGGGCCCACTTGATGGGCTTGCCGTTCTCGGCCGAGATCAGCTGGGCGATCTCCTCGGTGCGCTCCACGAGACGCCGTACGACGTGGTCGAGGGCGGCGGCCCTGACGTGCGCCGGGGTCGCGGCGAACTCGTCCCGTACGGCGTGTGCGGCGGCGACGGCCTCCTCGGTCTGCGCGTCGGTCGGCACGCTGACCGTGCCGACGAGACGGCCGTCGTAGGGGTTGGTGACGTCGAAGCTGTCCTCGCCGGTGGCCCGGCGGCCGGCCAGCCAGAAGGCGTGGGTGGAAGTCATGGCGGTTCCGGCCCTTCGGAGGTCGTGACGGAGATCGCGGGCGCCCGGAAGGCTCCCCACTGGTGTCCCACGGTAGGGCGGCGGGGCGCTCAAAGTGTTTGTCCGGGGTGGAGTACGCGGGGATGGCCGTGCTCCGAATTGTCGCAGGAGGAGGCCGGCCACCCGCGGTTCGTGTTCTCCGGTTCCGGTTCTCCGCGCGGCGTCCGGCTCTCCGGTTCCGGTTCCCCGGCTCTCCGGTTCCCCGGTTCCGGCTCTCCGCGCGGCGTCCGGCCGACGGGCTGCCGTCCCCCCGGCGGGTCGTTCACTTCGGTGCGGGTCCCGTCGTCGTGCCCGCCGCCGTCGCCTTGAGGGCCAGCCACAGCTCCATCCGGGCGTCCGGGTCGTCGAGCGAACGGCCCAGGATCTCCTCCACCCGGCGCATCCGGTAGCGCAGGGTGTGCCGGTGCACGCCCAGGTCCGCGGCGGCGGCGTCCCACTGGCCGTGCCGGGAGAGCCAGGCGCGCAGGGAGGCGACGAGGTCGCCGCGGCCCTTCGCGTCGTGCTCGTGCAGCGCGCGGAGCATCCCGTCCGCGAAGGCCCGTACCGCGTCGTCGGCCAGCAGCGGCAGCACCGAGCCCGCCGCCAGCTCCTCGTGCTCGACCAGGGCCCTGCCCCGTCGGCGGGCGACCGAGAGGGACTGCTCGGCCTGCTTGTACGCGGCGGACACGGCGATCGGTCCGGCCGGGGCGGACAGGCCCACGACGACCTCGCCCTCCTCGGCGCCCGGCTCGCGGGCCGGGCGTTCGTCCTGGGCCTCGGCGTACGCGGTACAGGCGGCGACCGCCGCGCCGCCGTCCGCGGCCAGGACCACCAGGCGTTCGCCCTCGGGGACCATGAGCAGTGTCTCGCCGGACCGGGCGGCGGCGGCCTCCATCGTCCCGGCGAGCGGTTCGGATCCGGCCGGTGCGGTGGACTCCGCGATCAGCAGCCGGAACGGGGCGTCCAGCAGCCCGCCGTACAGGTCTCCGGCGACGGCCCGCGCATGGTCGGACTCCCCGGCCAGCAGCATCCGCAGGACCGCCGCGCCGAGCCGCTGCTCGGCCCCCTGGAGCGAGCGGGAGCGGGCGGTGGTCAGGGTCAGCAGGGCGACGGCCGAGTGCACGGCGTACCGCTCGGCGGTCCCCAGCGCGGCCCCGGTGCCGACGGCCAGGGCGCCGCGGGCCCGGCGTCCGGTGCCCAGCGACTGGAGCTCGACCCGGTCGTCGGTGCCGCCGACGACCACGCTGGCCGGCGCGGGCCGCTCCCGCAGGCGCTCCACGTCCGGGGTGAGCCGGGCGGCGCGGCGGGCGGCCCAGTCGGGCGCGGCGGCGACGACGGCGCCCGAGGTGTCGTACAGGGCGGCCCAGCCGTCGACGTGCGCGGCGAGCCGGGTGAGGAGATCGGCGGGACCGTCCCCGGCGAGCGCGGCCCTGGTCAGTTCGCGCTGGGCCTCGAAGCCCGCGGTGACGGCGCGGTACTGGTCGGCGGCGATGGCGGCGGAGACGGCCTTGCTGATGGCGAGGAACGGGGTGCGGCGCGGGACTTCGAGGAGCGGCATCCCGGCCTCGTCGGCGGCGTCGACGAGTGCCTGCGGGATGTCGTCGTAGGTGACGCCGACCGCGAAGCCGACCCCGGCGACTCCGGCTCCGGCCAGCCGCCGCACGTACCGGCGCATCGCCTCGGCGTTCTCGGCGTCGAGGTTGGTGGCGGTGACGAGGAGGAGCTCGCCGCCGTCCATGTACGGCACGGGATCGGCGAGCTCGCTGGCGTGCGCCCAGCGCACGGGGGTGTCGAGCCGGTCCGCTCCCGCGCGCACCGTGAGCTTGAGTGCCGGGTGCTTGATGAGCGAGGCGAGCGTGGGGGGCATGGGACCGGGAACCCTCAGAGGTCGATGGTGTCGATTTCGCCGTCCCGTATGAACGGCCACCTTCGATTCTGCCAGGGCGGCAGGGTCCCCGTGACCGTTCTCAGCCGCCGAGCTCCACCAGGAGCGGGGGTGCGTGCTCGCCGTCGACCGTCGTCAGGGAGAGCACCGCGTGCCCGGCCGGAACGGAGTACGCCAGCTCGGAGGCCGACCAGCGCTCCCGCTCGACCTGCCGTACGGTCACGGCGTCCCTGGTCACGGCCTTGCCGGTGACGAGCTTGCGCAGCGCGTGCAGGGCCCGGGTGAACGGCTGGTCGGCGAAGACGGTGTGCTGGGCGACCTCACGGGTCTCCACCCATTCCTTGCCCCATGCCTCCGTGAACCGCTTGCCGTCCCAGGTGGTGAGGCCGGAGAAGGCCATGGTGCAGCCGACCGCGCCGAGCAGGGGGGTGTGCAGGTTCTCCGGGACGTCGTCGATCGTACGCAGCGCGAGGACCACGCCCGCGTTCACGGAGCGCAGGCGCCGGATGCCCCGGACGGTCTCGGCGGTGACGGCGTGGGTGGCGTCGTCCAGGACGAGGCAGACGAAGAGCGAACGGTCGGTGCGGGCCGCGGTGATGGCGTTGAACTGGGCGAGCAGGAGCCGGGTGAGCAGCCGGGACGCCTCCGCGTGGCCGCGTTCCGGGAGGTCGACGCGGACCCGCAGCGGATGCTGTTCCAGGGAGCGCAGGGAGAAGGCGCGGGCCTGTTCACCGGTGGTGAAGAACCCGGCGAACGCGGGCCGGTCGAGCAGGGCGATCCGGTCGGCGAGTACCGGGGCGGGATCTCCCGCCCCGCCCGCCTGCCGGGCGCGGGCGTCCAGTTCGCGCAGCATGGCCCGGTGCCCGCCCGCTTCGAGCGACGCCCTCAGCGCGGCCAGCGGGTGCGGGTCGCCGTCGAGGAGTTCGCGCAGTTCGGGGACGCCGGGGAAGCAGCCGTGGGCGGCGTGGTAGGGGCCGAGCAGCTGGGCCAGTACGGTCGCGGCGCGTCGGCTGTCGAGGCTGCCGACGTCGCCGATCAGCCCCTCCGCGAGCACGGTCGCGGCCTCGTCGGGATCGGTCGTGCCGCCGTACAGGTCGAAGTCGTGCGCGGATTCGGGGTCACCGATCGCCACGACGACGTCATAGGCGTCGTCGTGGCCGAGCGGCGCTCCGGCGGCGCCGACGGCGAGCAGCGCCGCCTTCCCGGCGAGGGCCTGGAGCGCGAGGGACTCGACGACCGGCCGCACCAGCCGGGCCGACTTACCGGCTCCGGGCGGGCCCACCGCCAGCAGCGAGGTGCCCAGCAGCGTGGGGTCCAGGGCCAGGCCCGCGCCCCGGCGGGCGTACGGGTTGTGCGCGTCGTCGGCGCAGCGGCCGATCCGGACCTGTCCGGTGAGCAGATCGTGCCGGGCGGTGCGCCGGGGCAGGTCGCGCCGGCCCGAGGGGTGCAGGGCGGCGGCGCCGCCGGCCCGCAGGACGGCTTCGCTCAGCGCGGCGAGCCGGTCGGGGTGGCCCCGGCCGGCGGCCCAGGCGTGGCGCAGCCGTGCGCAGTCGACGTCGTTCATGCGGCCGGTGCGCACCTCGGCGGTCAGGGCGTCGGCGGCGTCCGTCCATCCGGCGGCCCGCAGCTCGGGCCACCGGTCGGCAGCGGTGGCGGAGACCTGGGCCGGTACGGGGAGGGCCTCGTCCGGTGCCCGCGCGGCGGAGCGCTTCCCGAGATGGGTGGTGGCCAGTTCGCGCCAGTGCCCCAGCAGGGCGAACGGCCAGAGCACCGCGGCGGCGATCACCGTGTAGACGATGTTCACGACCGTCTGGCTCTGGAAGTTCTCGCCGCCCACGACCGCGGCGGCCAGGATCAGGGCGGGCCTGAGGACCGGCACGGCGTCCTTCCAGACGAGCAGCTGTGCCAGCCCCGCGCCCACCGCCGCCGCCACCGCGAGGAAGGGCTGCCCCCGGCCCGCCACATGGCGGCGGAAGAGCTCGGACCAGTTGCCCAGGCGTCCGCAGCCGTAGACCAGGAGCCCGAACAGGACGGCCTCGTACACCGTGAGGGCACGGGCTCCTTCGACCGTCGCGGGACCGCCGAAGCTCCCGGCGTACCACCAGTCGCCGGGGGTGAAGAGCT
This sequence comes from Streptomyces sp. TSRI0281, assembly GCF_001905125.1. Lineage (GTDB taxonomy): Bacteria > Actinomycetota > Actinomycetes > Streptomycetales > Streptomycetaceae > Streptomyces. Next base: position 70,332 of record NZ_LWLE01000035.1, read on the forward strand.
TCACCGGGACCAGCCGGTAGGGGAGGTAGCCGTTGCGCCAGAGCGACCACAGGAGCAGGCCGGACAGCAGCGAGATCACCACGCCGACCACGAGGGAGCGGTCGGAGACGCCCTCGGGCCGCTCGGGGGGCCGCGGGGTGTATCCGTACCGCCAGATGCCCGGGTCCTGCGGCCGGCGCGGGGTGCGCAGCCATTCGTCGAGCGGGGGTCCCTCGGCCGGGGCCCCGATCCGGGGCGGCGCGGACGGCGGTGGCGGCGGCGTGGGTCCGGGCACCCGTTTCGCGCTCGTGCCCCGTGCGCGGTGCGTGCCTTCGTCGTTCATGAACCGTTGCCCCCTGACCAGCCAGGTCCGTCCACTGCCCCGGTCAATCTAGTGGGCCCGCACGGGGAGTTCAGCCAAGTGCTGTCCCGTGATCCTTGGTGGATCAGCGCGCGGCGTCGGATGCGGTGCGTCGCCAGGCGCAGGGACGTCCGTATACGGGAGGTATTCGGCGTTCCGACAACGCGGCGAGGTGCCGTAGCCGTCGTCGCGCGCCCGCCAGGAATGAAGGGGCAGCCCTCGGGCGGCCGGACACGTACCGCCGGGTCTCCCCGGCTTCCGCGCGCCTTCTTCTGTCCGCGACGGACAAGGACACACCCCCATCACTCCCGATCGGAGCATGCCCGCACCGCCGCCCCGCCCCTAGCCTGCAGAAAGAAGCGTCCGAAACACCCCCCAGGAGCCCCTCATGACCGCTATTCCGCAGGAGCGACGCGTCGTCACCGCCATCCCCGGCCCGAAGTCGGTCGAGCTGCAGGCTCGCCGTCTCGCGGCGGTCGCCGCAGGTGTGGGCTCCACCCTGCCGGTGTTCACCGCCCGCGCAGGTGGCGGGATCATCGAGGACGTGGACGGCAACCGGCTGATCGACTTCGGTTCGGGTATCGCCGTGACGTCGGTGGGCGCCTCCGCCGAGGCCGTCGTGCGCCGCGCGTCCGCGCAGCTCGCCGACTTCACCCACACCTGTTTCATGGTCACGCCGTACGAGGGGTACGTCGAGGTCTGTGAGCAGCTCGCCGAGCTGACGCCGGGCGATCACGCGAAGAAGTCCGCGCTGTTCAACTCGGGCGCCGAGGCCGTCGAGAACGCCGTGAAGATCGCCCGCGCCTACACCAAGCGCACCGCCGTCGTCGTCTTCGACCACGGCTACCACGGCCGGACGAACCTCACGATGGCGCTGACGGCGAAGAACATGCCGTACAAGCAGGGCTTCGGTCCGTTCGCGCCCGAGGTCTACCGTGTCCCGGTCGCCTACGGCTACCGCTGGCCGACCGGTGCCGAGAACGCCGGCGCCGAGGCGTCCGCGCAGGCCATCGACGAGATCACCAAGCAGATCGGCGCGGACAACGTCGCCGCGATCATCATCGAGCCGGTCCTCGGCGAGGGCGGCTTCATCGAGCCGGCCAAGGGCTTCCTCCCGGCGATCGCGCGGTTCGCCAAGGACAACGGGATCGTGTTCGTCGCGGACGAGATCCAGTCCGGCTTCTGCCGTACCGGCCAGTGGTTCGCCTGCGAGGACGAGAACATCGTCCCGGACCTGATCACGACCGCCAAGGGCATCGCGGGCGGCCTGCCGCTGTCCGCCGTGACGGGGCGCGCCGAGATCATGGACGCCGCGCACGCCGGTGGCCTGGGCGGCACCTACGGCGGCAACCCGGTCGCCTGCGCGGGTGCGCTCGGCGCCATCGAGACCATGCGTGAGATGGACCTGAACGGCCGGGCCAAGCGCATCGAGGAGGTCATGAAGGGCCGCCTCGCCGAGATGCGGGCGAAGCTCCCGAACGGCGACATCATCGGTGACATCCGCGGCCGCGGCGCCATGATCGCGATCGAGCTGGTGGAGTCCGGTACGAAGACCCCGAACGCCGCGGCCGCCGCCGCGCTCGCCAAGGCCTGCCACGCCGAGGGTCTGCTGGTCCTCACCTGTGGCACGTACGGCAATGTGCTGCGCTTCCTGCCGCCGCTCGTGATCGGCGAGAACCTGCTGAACGAGGGACTCGACATCATCGAGCAGGCGTTCGCCCGCATCTGATCGATTCGAACCCCAGGCCGAGGAAGAGACATCATTTTCGGGGCGGTCCATGGCGCGCGTGTGGGCCTGTGAAGAAGGTGTGCGGGGCCGATGGCGGGACCGGGTTCCCGCTGTCGGTCGCCCCTCGGCTGCCGTACGGTTTCTGCAGATGAGAGAAACACCTCGCCCGCAGGGGACTGCGGGCGATGCCGGGCCGGGGCTTCCCCAGCACGGACCCGGTCGTGCCCTCGCGCACACCGCTGGAGCCTCCGGCTCCGGAACTCCTCACCGATCGGATGGCCGCTCGCCCCACACCCCCCGGGGCGCGCGGCAACCCGATCCGGCCGGCCATCCCGGAACACCCCCCCCTGTTCCCCGGTGGCCGGCTTCTCTCATTTCCCTGGTGTCGGCGCTTCTGGTGCTCTTCGCACTCATCACCTGGCAGGTGGTGGCCGACGGCCCGCTGCTCGGACCGGACGAGCGGATCGGCCGGGCCCTGGTGGGGCGTGGCCCCGCCCGGATCGCCGATCTCCTCAGCGACCTCGGCAATATGCAGGTCGCGCTCCCGGTGCTCGCCTGCGCGATCATCTGCGCGCTGGTGCGCGGCGCCCGTCGCGAGCCGCTGTACGCGGCCCTCACGATGGCGGCGGTGCCCGCGCTGATCGTCCCGCTGAAGCTGTGGACCGACCGCCAGGGGCCGCTGACCGAGGCGACCGGCTACTACCCCTCGGGCCACACGGCGACGGCCGCGGTGGCGTACGGCGCGGCGGCGCTGCTCCTGGCCCCGTACCTGCGGCGCTCATGGATGATGCTCGTCGCCGCCGTCCTGCTGACGGCGGCGACGAGCATCGGTCTGGTGCTGCGCGGCTACCACTGGCCGCTCGACGTGGTCGCCAGTTGGTGCCTGAGCGGGGTGCTGCTGGTGGTGCTGGACAGGGCGCTGCGGTCGGTCAGCCGCCGAAGTAGGCGTCGAAGTTCTTCGAGAACTCCCAGTTGTTGAAGCGGTCCCAGTTGATCGACCAGGTCATCAGCCCGCGCAGGGCGGTCCAGGTGCCGTGCGTCTGGTACGAGCCGCAGTCGGTCTTCTTCGTCAGGCAGTTCAGCGCCTTGGTGACCTCGGCGGGCGAGGTGTGCCCGTTGCCCGCCTGGGTCGAGGCGGGGAGGCCGAAGGCGACCTGCTCGGGACGGAGCGCCGGGAAGACCTTCATCCGATCGCCCGCCACCGGGAAGCCGGTGAGCAGCATGTCCGTCATGGCGATGTGGAAGTCGGCGCCGCCCATCGAGTGGTACTGGTTGTCCAGGCCCATGATGGAGCCCGAGTTGTAGTCCTGGACGTGCAGCAGGGTCAGATCGTCCCGCAGGGCGTGGATGACCGGGAGGTAGGCACCGGCGCGCGGGTCCTGACCGCCCCAGGGGCCGGAGCCGTAGTACTGGTAGCCGAGCTGCACGAAGAAGGTCTCGGGCGCCATGGTGAGGACGAAGCCGGAGCCGTACTTGGCCTTGAGGGTCTTCACCGCGGAGATCAGGTTGACGATGACCGGCGACGTCGGGTTGCGGAAGTCGGTGTCACCGGTGTTCAGCGAGAGCGAGTGCCCCTCGAAGTCGATGTCCAGGCCGTTCAGGCCATAGGTGTCGATGATCTTGGACACCGAGGTGACGAAGGCGTCGCGGGCGGCGGTGGTGGAGAGCTGCACCTGGCCGTTCTGGCCGCCGATGGAGATCAGCACCTTCTTGCCCGCGGCCTGCTTGGCCTTGATGGCGGCCTTGAACTCCGCCTCCGACTCGACGTTCGGGCATTCGGCCACCGGGCAGAGCGAGAAGCGGATGTCGCCCGAGGTGACGGAGGTCGGCTCGCCGAAGGCGAGGTTGATGACGTCCCAGGAGGCGGGCACGTCCGCCATCCGCGTGTAGCCGGAGCCGTTGGCGAAGCTGGAGTGCAGATAGCCGACGAGCGCGTGGGCCGGGAGCCCCGCGTCGCCTCCCCCGCCGCCCGCCGCGGTGGTGGCGCTGACGGCGGCCGATTTCGCGGACTCCCCGGCGGCGTTGACCGCGGCGACCTGGAAGCTGTACGCGGTCGAGGCGGTCAGGCCCGTCACGGTGGCCGAGGTGCCGGTGGTGGAGGCCACCTTCGTACCGCCCCGGTAGACGTGGTAGCCGGTGGCTGTGGCGGAGGCCGTCCAGGAGAGGTCGACGGAGGAGGCGGTGACCGGTCCGGCCTTCAGCCCGGCGGGCGTGGCCGGGAGCGTGACGGGGTCGCCGCCCGGCCCGACAAGGCTGAGGTCGTCGGCGTAGTAGGCGGGGGTGCCGTACCAGCCGTGGGTGTAGACGCTCACCGAGGTGGTGGCCGGGCCGGTCTTGAAGGTGGTGGTGAGCTGCTTCCAGGCACCGGTGGACTGGGTCCAGGTGGAGACGTCGGTGGTGCCGGTGCCGGCCGCGCCGAGATAGACGTAGGACCCCTGCACCCAGGCGCTGAGCGTGTACGTGGAGTCGGGCTTGACCGTCACGCTCTGGGAGCACTTGGCGTGATCGGCGCCGGCCGGGGTGGCCCGCAGCGCGGAAGTGCCGCTGTGCGCGGGCGTGCTGACAGCGGCTCCGCTGCCGCCCGTACAGCTCCAGCCGTCCAGGCCCGCCTCGAAGCCGCCGTTGCGCGCCAGTTCGGCGTCGGCGGCGCCCGCCGGCGGGGCCGTGGCGACCAGCGCTCCGGCGGCGAGCAGGGCAGCCGAGAAAGCGGCCAGAAGTCCGGAATATCGGGCGGGGAGTCCCGTACGTTCCACAACAGCCTCCGTGCAGGGGGGAATGGGGTGTGGCGTGCGCACAACATGGTCCAGACCAATCGGGTTGTCAAGACCTCTGGCGCTCCCCGGCGGGGGCGGTCGGCGCCGGGCACTCCCGCCGCCCCGCCCCGCCGCCCCGGCTCTCCGCTCCCCCTCAGCGGCCCCCCTCATTCCCGGAGTCGTCCCCGTCGCCGCCCCGGACCGCCGACGCCACCGACGCCGCCGCCTCGTGCATCGCGAGCTCCAGCAGCGTCGCGTCCGTGAGCGTCCCCGATCCGTCCGGCGGGATCAGCCACCGCACTCCCCCGGCCACCCGTCCCGGATAGGGGACGACGATCCAGGTGCCCGGACCCGCCCCCCGTACGCCGGTGCCGAGCCAGCGCGACGCGGTGCCCGGCGGCACGAAGAAACCCATCCGGGCGTCACCGAAGTCGGCGAGGACCGGACCCGGCCGCTCGACGAGACGGGTGAGCACATCGAGCGTCGGATAACCCAGCTTCCCCGGAAGAATGAGCACGTCCCAGCGCTTGCCGGCGGGAAGGAGCACGATCCCCCGAGGATTGCGCTCCCATTCCCACCGGCACGCGGCCGGATCCGGTGCCACCGACACGAGCCACCGGACCGCTGCCTTTACCCCCGAGCCACTCATGGCCTGCCTTCCCGTTCCATGACCACCGGCAGTGTCCTGCCGATGCGTACACGGGCGAGAGAGGGCCGGACCCGGATCATGACGCGGGTTTTGGCTACTCGTTGGTAGTGAACTGGGTCACAAGGACATCGGTGCTGGTCAGCTGTCGAATCCAAGACCCATGCGGTCCATGGTCCGCAGCCACAGATTGCGGTGCCCGCCGTGCGTGTCGGCGCGGGCGAGGGACCGCTTGGTGAGTTCGATCCCGGCCCACGCGAAGGGCTCCGGCGGGAACGGCAGCGGCTTGGAGCGGACCATCTCCAGTTCGGTCCGCCCGGTGCGCTCGCCGGACAGCAGATCGAGCATCACATCCGCCCCGAACCGGGTCGCCCCGACGCCCAGCCCGGTATATCCGGCGGCATACGCGACGCGCCCCTGATGGGCCGTACCGAAAAAGGCGGAGAAGCGGGAACAGGTATCGATCGCGCCGCCCCACGCATGCGAGAAACTCAGCCCGGAAAGCTGCGGAAAACATGCGAAGAACTGGTCCGCGAGCTTCAGGAAGGTCTCCGGACGCTGATCCAGATCGGCGCTGAGCCGGCCCCCGTACGGATAGATCGCGTCATAGCCGCCCCACAGGATGCGATGGTCGGCGGAGAGCCGGAAATAGTGGAACTGATTGGCGCTGTCGCCGAGTCCCTGACGGTTCTTCCAGCCGATGGAGGCGAGCTGCTCGGGGGTGAGCGGTTCGGTCATCAGCGCGTAGTCGTAGACCGGCACGGTGTACGGGCGCACCCGCTTGACGAGCGAGGGGAAGATGTTCGTGCCGAGGGCGACCCGACGGGCGAAGACCCGTCCGTACGGGGTGCGCACCGCCATGCCGGACCCCGAGCGGGCGAGTTCGAGGGCGCGGGTGTGCTCATGGATGCGTACGCCGAGGTCGAGACAGGCGCGCTTGAGCCCCCAGGCCAGCTTGGCGGGGTGCAGCATGGCGACCCCCCGGCGGTCCCAGAGCCCACCCAGGAAGGTGGGTGAGTCGACCTCGGCGCGCAGGGCCTCGCGGTCCAGGAATTCCAGCCCGGTGAAGCCCAGCCGCTCGGCCTCCTGATGCCATTCCCGCAGCTCTTCGAGCTGGTGCGGTTCGGTGGCGACATCGATCTCGCCGGTGCGCTCGAACTCGCAGTCGATGGCGTAGCGGGCGACGGCGTCCTCGATGGCGTCGAGGTTCCGTTCGCCCAGCTCCTCCAGCTTCCTGATCTCGTCGGGCCAGCGCTCCAGCCCATTGGGCAGTCCATGGGTGAGGGAGGCGGCGCAGAATCCGCCGTTGCGGCCCGAGGCGGCCCAGCCCACCTCGTGCCCCTCGACCAGGACGACCTCGCGCTCCGGGTCGCGTTCCTTGGCGAGCAGCGCGGTCCACAGTCCGCTGTAGCCGCCGCCGATGACGAGCAGGTCCGCGTGTGCGTCGCCGGTGAGGGCGGGGAGCGCCTCGGGCTTCGCGGGGTCGTCGAGCCAGTACGAGACCGGCTTGGCACCGGCGAGTGATTGTGCGGCACTACGCATGGCAACTGGGGCCATGGTTTCCAACTCCTTCAGGACTTTCAGGGTCAGGCGCTTTTCTTCCGCCGGTTCGCGAAGAGCTGGCCGGCGAGTACCACCAATACCGCAAGGACGAACATTGCCGTACCGATGACGTTGATCTGCACGGGTGTGCCGCGCTGTGCCGATCCCCAGACGAACATGGGGAAGGTCACGGTCGAACCCGCGTTGAAATTGGTGATGATGAAATCGTCGAAGGAGAGCGCGAAGGCGAGCAGCGCTCCCGCGGCGATTCCGGGGGCCGCGATCGGCAGGGTCACCCGGACGAAGGTCTGCACGGGTCCCGCGTACAGGTCGCGGGCGGCTTCCTCCAGGCGCGGGTCCATCGACATGACCCGTGCCTTGACCGCCGTCACCACGAAGCTGAGGCAGAACATGATGTGGGCGATGAGCACGGTCCAGAAGCCCAGCTCGGCGCCCATGTTGAGGAAGAGCGTGAGCAGCGACGCGGCCATGACGACCTCGGGCATCGCCATCGGCAGGAAGATCAGCGAGTTGATCGCGCCGCGCGCCCGGAAGCGGTAGCGGACCAGCGCGAAGGCGATCATCGTGCCGAGCACGGTCGCCCCGACGGTGGCCCAGGCGGCGATCCGGAGGGAGAGCGAGAGCGAGCCGCACATGTCGGCGACCCCGCAGGGGTCCTTCCAGGCGTCCAGCGAGAAGCGCTGCCAGGCGTAGTTGAAGCGCCCGTTCGGCTTGTTGAACGAGAACACCATCACGACGATGTTCGGCAGGATCATGTACGCGAGGGTCAGCAGACCCGCGATGACGATCAGATTGCGGCGAATCCAGCGCAGTACGGGCATCAGACCAGGTCCTCCGTCCCGGAGCGGCGGATGTAGACGGTGACCATCAGCAGGACGATCGCCATGAGGATGAACGAGAGCGCGGCGGCCGTCGGATAGTCCAGGACCCGCAGGAACTGGGTCTGGATGACGCTGCCGACCATCTTGGTGTCGGTGGAGCCGAGCAGTTCCGCGTTGACGTAGTCGCCGCTCGCCGGGATGAACGTCAGCAGGGTGCCGGAGACGACGCCGGGCATGGACAGCGGGAACGTCACCTTGCGGAAGGTGGTGGCGGGGGTGGCGTACAGGTCGCCCGCCGCCTCGTGCAGCCTGCCGTCGATGCGCTCCAGCGAGGTGTAGAGCGGCAGGATCATGAACGGCAGGAAGTTGTACGTCAGTCCGCAGACGACGGCCAGCGGGGTGGCCAGCACCCGGTTGGACTCGGTCCAGCCGAGCCAACTGGTGACGTCCAGGACGTGCAGCGTGTTGAGGACGTCGACGACCGCGCCGCCGTCCGCGAGGATCGTCTTCCAGGCCAGCGTGCGGATCAGGAAGCTGGTGAAGAACGGGGCGATGACCAGCACCAGCACCAGGTTGCGCCAGCGGCCCGCCTTGAACGCGATGAGATACGCGAGCGGGTAGCCGAGCAGCAGACACAGGATCGTGGCGGTGCCCGCGTACAGCAGGGAGCGGATGAACTGCGGGTAGTAGTCCCGCAGCGCGTCCCAGTAGGTCGCGAAGTGCCAGGTGACCTCGAAGCCCTTCTCCAGGGACCCGGTCTGCACGGAGGTCGACGCCTGGTAGACGAGCGGCAGGGCGAAGAAGACGACGAGCCACAGGATGCCGGGGAGCAGCAGCCAGTACGGGACGAGCCGCTTGCGGGTGGAGGGCTTGCGTATCTTCGGCTCGGTGGCCTTCGCGGGAGGCGCGTCGGTGACACTCACGCCGCGTCCTCCACGCTCTCCACACCGGCGTCGATGTCCTGGTCGGCGCCGAGACCGAAGGTGTGGGCGGGGTTCCAGTGCAGGACGACCTCGGCCCCGGGGGCGAGTCCCGCGCGCCGCTCGACGTTCTGCTCGTAGACCTGGAGCGCCTGGCCCGCCGCGCTGCGCACCACGTACTGCGTGGAGACCCCGATGAAGCTGGAGTCGACGATCCGGCCGGTGACGCGGTTGCGGCCGTCGGCTATCGCGTCGGCGTCCTCGGCGTGCGCGAGGGAGATCTTCTCCGGGCGGACCCCGAGGAGCAGTCTGCCGCCGTTCGCCGTCGGGGCCGAACATCGCTCGGCGGGCAGCCGGAGCTTCCCGCCGCCCGCCGAGACAACGAGCTCCGCCCCGGTGGAGACGATCTCGCCCTCGATGAGGTTCGAGGTGCCGAGGAAGTTCGCGACGAAGGTCGTACGGGGGTTCTCGTACAGGTCGGCGGGCGCGCCGAGCTGTTCGACGCGGCCGCCGTTCATCACCGCGACGGTGTCGGCCATGGTCATGGCCTCCTCCTGGTCGTGGGTGACATGGACGAACGTGATGCCGACCTCGGTCTGGATCCGCTTGAGCTCCAGCTGCATCTGGCGGCGCAGCTTGAGGTCGAGGGCGCCGAGCGGCTCGTCGAGCAGGAGGACCTGCGGGTGGTTGATGAGCGCGCGGGCCACGGCGACGCGCTGCTGCTGGCCACCGGAGAGCTGGTGCGGCTTGCGGCGGGCGAAGTCGCCGAGCTCGACGAGTTCCAGCATGTCGTCGACCTGTTTCTTCACCGACTTGATGCCGCGCCTGCGCAGCCCGAACGCGATGTTGTCGGTGATGTCCAGGTGCGGGAAGAGCGCGTAGCTCTGGAAGACGGTGTTGACGGGCCGCTTGTACGGGGGCAGGCCGGTGATGTCCCGGTCGCCGAGCATGACCGTGCCGGTGGTCGCCTCCTCCAGGCCCGCGATCATCCGCAGGGTGGTGGTCTTGCCGCAGCCGGACGCGCCGAGCAGCGCGAAGAAGGAGCCTTGCGGAACGGTCAGATCGAGGGGCTGTACGGCGGTGAAGGAGCCGTACGTCTTGCTGATCCCGGAGAGGCGGACATCGCCGCCCGCTGTCTGCTGCTGTGTCATGGGTCGCGGTCCCAGTGTGTTCGGGGGGAGAGATCGGGGAGGGAGGAACGGGACGGCGTCGGCGGCGTGAGAGGCGCCGACGGCCGGCTCAGGCTCCGATGAGCTTGGCGAACTTCTCTTCGTACGCCGTCTCTTCCTCCGTGCTCAGCGAGCGGAAGGAGCGGGACTTCGCCGCCATCGCCTTGTCGGGGAGGATCAGGGTGTTGGAGGCCATCGACTCGTCGATCCTGGCGAGTTCGTCACGTACGCCGTCGACGGGGCAGACGTAGTTGATGTACGCGGCGAGCTGGGCGGCGACCTTCGGCTCGTAGTAGTAGTCGATGAGCTTCTCGGCGTTGGTCTTGTGCCGGGCCCGCGCGGGGACGAGCAGGTTGTCCGTGGAGGTGATGTAACCGGCGGCCGGGATCGCGTACTTGATATCCGGATTGTCGGCCTGGAGCTGGATGATGTCCCCGGCCCAGGCGACACAGGCGGCGATGTCGCCCTTGCTCAGGTCGGCGGTGTAGTCGTTGCCGGTGAAGCGGCGTATCTGCTTCTTGTCGACGCCCTTCTGCATCCGGCCGATCGCGGCGTCGTAGTCGGCGTCGGTGAAGTCGCCGGGGTCCTTGCCCATGTCGAGCAGGGTCAGGCCGACCGAGTCGCGCATCTCGGAGAGGAAGGAGACCTTGCCCTTGAGCTTGGGGTCGTCCAGCAGCTGGGTGATGGAGTCGACCTTGCGGCCGCCGGTGGCCTTCGTGTTGTAGGCGATGACGGCGGGGATGCCGGTCCAGGGGTAGGAGTAGGAGCGGCCCGGGTCCCAGTCGGGGGTGCGGAACTGGGAGGAGAGGTTGGCGAAGGCGTGCGGCAGGTTCGCCGGGTCGAGCTTCTGCACCCAGCCCAGCCGGATCATGCGGGCGGCCAGCCAGTCGGTGACGCAGATGAGGTCGCGTCCGGCGTCCTGGCCGGCCGCGAGCTGCGGCTTGATCTTTCCGAAGAACTCGACGTTGTCGTTGATGTCCTCGGTGTACTTGACCGTGATCCCGGTGCGTTCGGTGAACGCCTCCAGGGAGGGCCGGCCCTTGTCGTCCTCGCCGACGTCCATGTACTCGGTCCAGTTGGAGAAGGTGACCCGCTTCTCCTCGGCCGAGTGGTCGTCGGAGGCGGCGGCCGAGCCGTCCGCGCGCTTGGCGGGCGGGATGCCGCACGCGGCGAGGGTGCCGAGCCCGCCGAGCGCGAGCGCGCCCGTGCCGGAGGCGCGCAGCAGCGAACGGCGGGTGAGGGCTCCCCTGCCGGTGGTCAGACTCCGCCTCATGGCCGCCAGCCGGGCCGGCGAGAGGTGGTCGGGCTCGTGACTCTCCATACGCGTTGCCCTTTCGGGTGGGTGTGGCCGCTGGTCGGCGGCAGCTTCTATCGGTCCCCGAAGATCGTGCGGTGCCAGTCCTTGCGGGCAACCGCGGTGTTGTCGTACATGACGTGCTTGACCTGCGTGTACTCCTCGAAGGAGTACGACGACATGTCCTTGCCGAAGCCGCTGGCCTTGTATCCGCCGTGCGGCATCTCGCTGATGATCGGGATGTGGTCGTTGATCCAGACACAGCCCGCCTTGATCTCACGGGTGGCGCGGCCCGCGCGGTACACGTCGCGGCTCCAGGCGGAGGCGGCGAGTCCGTACGGGGTGTCGTTGGCCAGCGCGATGCCCTCGTCGTCACTGTCGAAGGGCAGCACCACCAGGACCGGGCCGAAGATCTCCGACTGGACGATCTCGCTGTCCTGGGCGGCGTCCGCGATCAGGGTCGGCCGGTAGTAGGCACCGTCGGCGAGGTCGCCGCCGGGGGCCTCGCCGCCGGTGACGACGGTGGCGTACGCACGGGCCCGCTCGACGAATCCGGCGACCCGGTCGCGCTGGGCGTGGCGGATCAGCGGGCCGAGGTCGGTCGACGGGTCGAAGGGGTCGCCGAGCCGCACGGTCTCCATCAGCGCGGCGACGCCCCGCACGAAGGCGTCGTACAGCGGGCGCTGGACGTAGGCACGGGTGGCGGCGGTGCAGTCCTGGCCGGTGTTGATGAGGGCTCCGGCGACCGCCCCGTTGACCGCCGCTTCGAGGTCGGCGTCGTCGAAGACCAGGAAGGGGGCCTTGCCGCCGAGTTCGAGGTGGAGGCGTTTGACGGTGGAGGTGGCGATCTCCGCGACCCGCTTGCCGACGGCGGTGGAGCCGGTGAACGAGGTCATCACGACGTCCGGGTGGCCGACGAGGTGTTCGCCCGCGTCCTTGCCCGCGCCCGTGACGACGTTGATCACCCCGTCGGGGATGCCCGCCGTACGGGCCGCCTGCGCGAACATCAGCGAGGTCAGCGGGGTGATCTCGGCGGGCTTGAGCACGATGGTGTTGCCCGCGGCGATGGCCGGGAGCACCTTCCAGGCGGCCATCTGGAGCGGGTAGTTCCAAGGGGCGATGGAGCCGACGACACCGATCGCCTCACGGCGTACGTAGGAGGTGTGATCGCCGTCGTACTCGGCGGCGGACCGGCCCTCCAGGTGGCGGGCGGCGCCCGCGAAGAACGAGGTGTTGTCGACGGTGCCCGGCACGTCGAACTCGGTGGAGAGCTTGATCGGTTTCCCGCACTGGAGCGACTCGGCGTACGCGAAGTCGTCCGCCTGCTCCGCGAGGACGGCCGCGAAGCGGTGCATCGCCTCGGACCGCTCGGCGGGGGTGGCGCCCGACCAGCCGGGGAAGGCCGCGCGGGCGGCGGCGACGGCCGCGTCCACGTCGTCGGTGCCCGCGAGTTCGTAGCGCAGGACGCTCTCGCCCGTCGCCGGGTTCACCACCTCGTGGTGGCGCCCCGATGTACCGGGGAGCAGTTCGCCGCCGATGAACTGCGCACCCTTCGCGAAGCGGTCCTGCACCTGGATGCCGTTGCCCATGACGTTCTCCTCCGCCGCTGTACCCGCTGGGCGGGGTCGGCGTAGCTTCTTCGTGAATTGAGTGCCGATCCTGGCAGAGGCACCCCAGCCCAACAAGTGATTCCGTTGTTGCCTTTTGGTTACGCGACGGAATCTGTCGACCATGTGTCGCGTCAGTGCGGAAATCCCCGTACGGAGTGTCCGTGGCGGATGCCACACTCAGCTGTCATGGGACAGATTGATGACCTTCTGGCGGATCTGGCACGTGGCGAGCGGGTGAAGTATCTGCCCTTCTGGGGGCACCGCCCGCGCCCCGACGGGCGCATCGGTTCGAGCTGCCTGAGCCAGTGGTGGCCCTCACCGTTCACCGTGGACTCGGTGACCTATCCGTCGGCCGAGCACTGGATGATGGCGGGCAAGGCGCGGCTCTTCGGCGACGCGGCGGCCGAGCGCGAGGCCGTGGAGGCGAGCAGCCCGGCGGCGGCGAAGAAGGCCGGCCGGACGGTGCGCGGCTTCGACGAGGACGTGTGGAAGCGGGAGCGCTTCGCGCTGGTGGTGGCGGGCAGCGTCCACAAGTTCGGCCAGGACCCGGACCTGCGCGAGTATCTGCTGAACACTGGGGAGCGGGTGCTGGTCGAGGCGAGCCCCGTGGACCGGATCTGGGGCATCGGGCTCGCGGCGGACGACGAGCGGGCGGAGCGTCCGCAGCAGTGGCGCGGGCTGAATCTGCTGGGCTTCGCGCTGATGGAGGCGCGTACGCGGCTGCGTGCGGATACGGCGGCCTGAGCCGGCACCGTACGCTCCGTACGTTTCACGCGCTTCGTGCGCTTCGTGCGTTTCACGCGCTCCGTACGTTTCACGCGCTTCGTGCGTGGACGACAGCGCCGCCCCGCCGGGCGGCGCTGTGCGTCGGACAGCCCTTAGCGGGTTCCCTCGATGACCAGCGACGTGGCGAACGGGTCGTCGTAGGTCTCGCCGAATTCCTCGTCGCTGTCGGCGTTCGTGGCGGCCCAGATGATGACGCCGAGGAACGCGGCGCCGATGACCATGCCGACGGAGCCGAGGATGACCCCGGCGATCGCCATGCCCCTGTTGGTGGCCTCGCCGCGCTTGGCACGGCCGAGGCCGATGATGCCGAAGGTCAGCGCGAGGATACCGAGGACGATGTTGACCCCGTAGAGGCAGAAGCCGACCACCGAGACGATGCCGAGCACCATCGCGGCGGTGCCCAGGCCGTTCGACGGTGCCGGGGCCCAGGCGGCCGGGCCGCTGAAGGAGTTGTACCCCGGGTAGCCGCCGTACGGCTGCGCGGGCGGTGCCGGGTAACCGTAGTGACCGGCGGGCGCACCGGGCTGGCCGGGCGGCGGCATCTGTCCCGGGCCGTTCGGACCGGGCGGCGGTGGCGGTACGTCGGCGGGCGCCGGGCCGAAGCCGCCGACGCCCGGTACCGGTCCGGTCCCGGGCGCGGGTATCGGTCCGGGCGCGGGTATCGGTCCGGTCCCGTCCCCCGGGCCCGTTCCGGCGCCCGGCATCGCCGCCATCGTCGGCTGGTCGTGCACTGCGGGCGGACGGGCGTCGGCGGGCGGCTGCTTGCCCAGCTCCACCCGGCTGTCCGGTGGCGCCCACGGATCGCGCGGCGCGGGCCCGCCCCCGGGCTGCTCTGTGTTGTCTGACATGGGCCTCCCCCATCGTGGTTCCGTCATGCTACGGCCCGGCCCCCGGTCACCGGGCCCCGCCTACGATGATCGGTGCAGCCGGTGAGCCCGGCCGAAATTCTTTGAGAACCGGGAGAAATCCGATGACCGATCCGCACCCCTTCATCGCGGGGCTGCCCAAGGCCGAGCTCCACGTCCATCACGTCGGATCCGCTTCGCCCCGCATCGTCGCCGAGCTGGCCGCCCACCACCCGGACTCCAAGGTCCCCACGGACCCCGAGGCGCTGGCCGACTACTTCACCTTCACCGACTTCGCCCACTTCATCCAGGTCTACCTCTCGGTGGTGGACCTGATCCGCACCCCCGAGGACGTCCGGCTGTTGACCTTCGAGGTCGCCCGGGACATGGCCCGGCAGAACATCCGGTACGCGGAGCTGACCATCACCCCGTTCAGCTCGGTCCGGCGGGGCATCCCGGAGCAGGGCTTCATGGAGGCCATCGAGGACGCCCGCAAGGCCGCCGAGGCCGAGCTGGGCGTCGTCCTGCGCTGGTGCTTCGACATCCCCGGCGAGGCGGGGCTCGTCTCGGCCGAGGAGACCGCCCGGCTCGCCGTGGACCTGCGGCCCGAGGGACTGGTCTCCTTCGGTCTGGGGGGACCGGAGATCGGGGTCGACCGCCCGCAGTTCAAGCCCTACTTCGACCGCGCCATCGCCGAGGGCCTGCACTCCGTGCCGCACGCCGGGGAGACCACCGGCCCGCAGACGATCTGGGACGCGCTCACCGCGCTGCGCGCCGAGCGCATCGGCCACGGCACCAGCGCCACCCAGGACCCCAAGCTGCTGGAGCACCTGGCCGAGCACCGGATCGCGCTGGAGGTCTGCCCGACCTCGAACATCGCCACCCGCGCCGTCACCGACATCGAGCAGCACCCCATAAGGGAGATGGTGCGGGCGGGCGTCCTGGTCACCATCAACAGTGACGACCCGCCCATGTTCGGCACCGACCTCAACAACGAGTACGCGGTGGCGGCCCGCCTGCTGGACCTCGACGAGCGGGGCATCGCCGCACTCGCGAAGAACGCGGCGGAGGCGTCCTTCCTCGACCCGGCCCGCAAGCGGAAGCTCGCCTCCGAGATCGACACGTACACGGCGAACTGGCTGGAGGCCCCCGGCCGCTGACCCCACTGGTCACAATGGCCCCATGGCCAAACCTGTCGGCACCACCAGCGCTGTCACCGCCGTGGGGCATCGCGGCGATCCGTACCGGGCCCGCGAGAACACCCTGCCCTCGATCCGCTCCGCCCTCGAACGGGGGGCGGACGCGGTCGAGATCGACGTCCGGGTGACCCGCGACGGGGTGCCCGTCCTGCTCCACGACGCCACCCTGGAACGGCTGTGGGGCCACGACCGCCGGCTGGACCGCATCGATCACCAGGAGCTGGTGGAGCTGACCCGGGGCGGGGTGCCCACCCTGCGCGAGGCACTGCTCGCGGCGGGGGCGCACCGGGTGATGGTCGATCTGCCCGGCGCCACGGACGCGTCCGTACGGAAGATCGTCGGGGTGGTCCGCGAGTGCGGGGCGGGCGAGCGCGCGTACTACTGCGCGGGCGCCGGGGCGATGCTGCGGGTGCGCGCCGCGGATCCGTCCGCCGAGATCGCCCTGACCTGGACCACGCTCGCCCCGCCGCGCGCCGTGCTGCTGGACGCGGTGAGGCCGCGCTGGCTGAACTACCGGTTCCCCCTGGTGAGCCGGGAGCTGACCGACCGCGCGCACCGGGACGGGCTGCTGGTCTCCGCCTGGACGGCCGACACCAAGCGCACCATGCGACGCCTGATCGAGCGGGGCGTCGACTCGATCACCACCAACAGGGTGGACGCTCTGCACCGGGTGCTCGCCAACTCACCCACCAGGCGGGTTCCTTGATCTGTCCGGCATGATGGGCGGTGCCCGCATCGCCCGTGATGCCCCGCCCGGCACCAGAGGAGCAGACGTGACCGACCCCGGCCAGCACTCCGTCCCCGCCCGCGTCCGTTCCGACATCGCCCACAACGCCCGGGTGTGGAACTACTGGCTGGGCGGCAAGGACAACTACCCCGTCGACCGGGCGGTCGGCGCGCAGGTCACCGGCATGTACCCCAGCATCGGCGAAGTGGCCCGCGCCGACCGGGCGTTCCTCGGCCGGGCCGTGCGGCACCTGGCCGGTGACGTGGGCATCAGCCAGTTCCTGGACATCGGTACCGGTCTGCCGACCTTCAACAACACCCATGAGATCGCCCAGCACACCGCGCCGCACTCACGCGTCGTGTACGTCGACAACGACCCGATCGTGCTGGCCCACGCGCGGGCCCTGCTCACCAGCTCGCCCGAGGGCGTCACCGAGTACATCGACGCGGACGCCCACCACCCGGAGCGGATCGTCCGGGCCGTCGAACCGACGCTGGACCTGAGCCGGCCGGTCGCGGTGATGATGCTCGGCATCCTGAACTTCGTCCTGGACACGGACGAGGCGCTGACCATCGTGCGCGAACTGATGGCCGCGGTGCCCTCGGGCAGCTATCTGGTGCTCACCCACCCCACACTGGAACTGGGCGGCGAGGGCAACGAGGCGGCGATGCGCTTCTGGAACGAGAACGCCACCCCGCCGATCACCGCCCGCAGCCGCGCCGAGTTCGCCGCGTTCCTGGACGGCCTGGAGATCCTGGAGCCGGGCATCGTGTCCTGCTCGCGCTGGCGCGCCGACGAGGAGACCGAGGCGCCCGAGGTGGCCCAGTTCGGCGCGGTGGCCCGGAAGCCCTGATGCCGATACGTGGGGTCCGGTGGCGCCCGCGGGGGCCGTGGGCCACCGACATCGGCGTCGCACTGCTGGTGCAGGCCGCCGTGACCATGCCGTTCGTGGTGCCGCGCTCCGCCGCCCTGCCGGCCGCCACCTGGGCCTCGTACGGCCTGACGACCCTGACCGTGCTGCCGCTGGTGGCCCGGCGGCGTGCACCGGTCACCGTGCTGATCGCGGTGCTCGCGGCCGGTGCGCTGTACAAGTTCACGGTCGACGGTCCGGGCCAGCCCTTGCCGTACACGGGTCTGGTGACGTTCTACACGGTGGCCGAGCTGTGTTCGCCGCCCCGGCGGCTCGCGGTCGCGGTGCTGGTCGGCGCGGCGGTGTTCCCGTCGGTCGCGTGGAACACGGGTGAGGCCAGGGAACTGCTCTTCTCCCTGTTCGTGTTCGCCGCGGCGTACGCCTTCGGACGGTTCACCCACACCCGCAAGGCGTACATCCGCGCGATGGAGGACCGGGCCCGGCAGCTGGAGCTGACCCACCGGATCGAGGCGGAGCGGGCGGCGGCCCGCGAACGGGCCCGGATCGCACGGGAGATGCACGAC
The DNA here is from genome assembly GCF_001905125.1 of Streptomyces sp. TSRI0281. Classification (GTDB taxonomy): domain Bacteria; phylum Actinomycetota; class Actinomycetes; order Streptomycetales; family Streptomycetaceae; genus Streptomyces. The sequence goes on from NZ_LWLE01000035.1 coordinate 88,168, forward strand.
ATCCTGTCCCATGCGGTGAGCCTGATGATCGTGCAGGCGGAAGCGGGCCCGGTGGCGGTGCGCACCGCCCCGGAACGCGCGGAGGCGGCGTTCGACGCCATCTCGGAGACCGGGCGGGACGCGATGACGCAGTTGCGGCGGATGCTCGGCGTACTGCGCGAGGACGGCTCCGGGCCCGTGGACCCGCCCCGCTCGCCGCAGCCCACGCTGGCGGAGCTGCCGGGGCTGCTGGAACGGGTACGGGCGAGCGGTCCGCGGGTCGCGTGCACGACGACCGGGCGGGCGCGACCGCTCGGGCCGGACACCGAGGCGACGGTCCACCGGATCGTGCAGGAGGCGCTGACGAATGTGGTCCGGCACGCCCACGCCGACTCCGTACACGTACAACTGGCTTATGGGACCGATACGTTGACCATCACCATCACGGACGACGGACGCGGCACAAGCTCCGGAACGCAATCGGACGCGAACGCGGACTCGGGTCCGGCCGTGGGTCCGGGTCCGGGTCCGGACACCGCTGCCGGTACCGGCGCCGGGCACGGGCTGGTCGGCATCCGGGAACGGGCCGCCGCCCACGGCGGGACGGCCGCGGCCGGCCCCCTCACCGAGGGCCGGGGCTTCCGCGTCCGGGTCACTCTTCCCCTAGTAACGTCCCTGTCGGAGGTGGGAAGTTGACGATCCGCGTGGTGGTGGCCGACGACCAGGAGCTGGTGCGCAGCGGCTTCGCGATGATCCTGGACGCGCAGCCGGACATCGAGGTGGTCGCGGAGGCCGGTGACGGTGAGCGGGCTCTCGCCGCGGTGCGGCGGCTGCGGCCCGACGTGGCGCTGCTGGACATCCGGATGCCCGTCATGGACGGCATCGAGGCGTGCCGGGCGATCAGCGCGCAGAGCGCGTGCCGGACGGTCATGCTGACCACGTTCGACGCGGACGAGTATGTCTATGAGTCCCTGCACGCGGGCGCGAGCGGCTTTCTGCTGAAGGACGTCCGCCGGGACGACCTGGTGCACGCGGTGCGGGTGGTGTCGGCCGGTGACTCGTTGCTGGCCCCGTCGGTGGCACGCCGGCTGATCGCCGAGTACACGGCCCGACCGCCCGTGACCGCCTCCGGCGCACCGTCCCCGCAGCGGCTGGAGGTGCTGACCGCCCGGGAGCGGGAGACCCTGCTGCATCTGGCCCGCGGTCTGTCCAACGCGGAGATAGCGGCCGCGCTCGTGGTCAGCGAGCACACGGTGAAGACGCATGTGGGCAACGTGCTGTCCAAGCTGGGCCTGCGGGACCGGATCCAGGCGGTCATCTGCGCGTACGAGACGGGGCTCGTCGCTCCCTCGCCGGAGGGAGAGGCCGCGCTCTCCTCCCCCGCACAGGCGAGGAGATCACGGGGCGAGGACCGCCCGCTCCGGTGATCCGCCGGGGCCCGCGGGTCAACAGGATGGAGCCATCGAGCAGTTACGGACTTCACGCCCCTCGGAGGCACCTGATGCACCCCCGTACCCACACCCGCGCACTCCTCGCCGCGGCCCTGGTTCTCGGCATCATGTCCGGCCCGGCCGCCCCGGCGTTCGCGAGCACCTTGGCCGCACCGGCGTTCGCAAGCACCTCCACCGCCCCGACCACCGCGTCCGCCGCGGCCCGCCCGCACGACGCCCCGGACGCCGACGCGCTGCGCGCGGCGATCGCCGGGCTGCCGAGTGCCGACGCCACCGCCGCGCTCGTGCGGGTCGGCGGCAGCGACGGCCGCTGGCGGGGCAGCGCGGGCGTGCACGATCTGGTCTCCGGCCGCCCCGCCGACCCCGACGCCCGCTTCCGGGCCGGGTCGGTGACCAAGGTGTTCACGGCGGCCACGGTCCTCCAGCTGGCGGGCGAGGGCGCCATCGCCCTGGACCGCACGGCCCGGCACTACCTCCCGGACCTGATCCCGGCACGGTACGGGCAGGTCACCGTGGGCCAGCTCCTCAACCACACCAGCGGCATCCCGGCCGCCGACCTGCCGGGCGACACCGTCGAGGAGTGGTACGCGCACCGCTTCGACCTGCACACCCCGCGCGAAATGGTCGCCTCCGCCACCGCGGAGGAGCGGGAGTTCGCGCCGGGCCGCAGCCAGCACTACCTCAACATCAACTACACCGTGCTGGGGCTGCTGATCGAGAAGGTCACCGGCGACGCGTACGCGGACCAGGTCGGCGCGCGCATCCTGCGCCCGCTCGGGCTGCGCTCCACCTCCTACCCGGGGACCGACCCCCGTATCCAGGGCCCCCACAACCGCGGCTACCAGGTCTTCGAGAAGCCCGGCGGCGGTACGGAGCTGCGGGACGTGTCGGTGTGGGGGGCGACCGACGGGTGGGCGGCGGGGGACATCATCTCGACCACCGCCGATCTGGAGCGCTTCACGAAGGCCCTGTTCCGGGGGCAGGTGGTGCGCGGGCCGCTGCTGGAGGAGATGTTCACGCTGCCGGACCCGTCGGTGCGCGACCACCGATCGGGGAAGCCCGCCCAGTACAGCGCGGGGCTTTCCGTGATGACGCTGGGCGGGCGCCAGGTCTGGGGGAAGACGGGGGGCCGCTGGGGCTACAACTCCGTGCTGGCGGCCACGCGTGATCTGTCCCGGACCCTGGTCTACAGCGTCAACGCGACGGACGCGAAGGGGCAGGACGCGAACGCCACGGCGATGAAGCTCGTGGTGGCGGCCTTCGGCCCGCCGTCGGCCGGGTGATCCGGACCACCGCTGGGCAAAGGCCCCGGACGGCGGCCGGCCGGGGCCCGTGACCGCCGCCGTCCGGGGATGGCTCAGACCGCCGGGGCGGGCGCCGACGGCCCGGACGGCGATCCGCCCGTCACCTCCCCCGCCGCCCCCGCTGCCGCATCCGTCGCCGCTTCCAGCCGTTTGATCAGGCGGCGCAGAAGCAGCAGCGGGATCACTCCGAAGACGCCGAAGGACATGTCGATCACCGTCCACCAGACGGGGATGTCCCGGAGGGGCCCGCAGATCAGGGCGAGCGGGATGATCCCCGCGCAGGCGATCATGCCGAACTCGATCACCCAGATGTTGCGGACCGGGTCACGGTAGGGGCCGTAGAACGCGACCGCGATGACGAGGTGGGCGAAGGCCAGCCAGTCGGTGCCGTACAGGACGAAGGGGTACGACGCGTCGGCCGCGTCGAGCCCTTCCCCGACCCGGGTGATCCACTCCATCAGGGACGGCAGATGCTCGGGCACGGGCGAGGAGGCCAGGACGTCCTCGGCCCAGCGGAGTTCGGTGACGAGCGGGAAGGCGGTCAGCCCGCTCAGCACCAGACAGACGAGGAAGATGACCAACCACACGCGGATGCGCCGCAAGAGGGCTCGCTCGCTCATGTCCGCAGCGTACGCCCATCATGAACGTGTTCAAAAACCGGTCCGGCCCACTCACAGCCCGACGATGGAGTTCCACTTCTTGGCGAAGCCGGTGCGCTCCTCGGACGTGATGTCGCGGGCGATCGCCAGCCGTTGGCGCATCGCGTCGTCGGGGAAGACGAGCGGGTCCTCGGCGAGCGCGGCCGTCTCCTCGTCCTTGGCGGAGGCCAGGATCTCCCGGGCGGCCGGGACCGGGCAGACGTAGTTGACCCAGGTGGCCAGTTCGGCCGCGACCTCCGGCCGGTAGTAGAAGTCGACCAGCTTCTCCGCATTGCGCTTGTGCTCGGCGAGGTTGGGGATCATCAGCGATTCCGACCAGAGCTCGGCACCCTCCTCGGGCACCACGAACTCGATCTCCGGGTTGTCGGCCTGGAGCTGGATGACATCGCCGGAGTACGCCTGACAGGCGAGCACATCGCCGGTGGCCAGGTCCTTGATGTAGTCGTTGCCGGTGAAGCGGCGGATGTGCCGGGACTTCACCCGCTTCTCCACCTGCTCGCACATCAGATGGAAGTCGTCGGCCGTCCAGCGGGTGATGTCGACCCCGTTGCCCTGCATCAGCAGCGCGAACGACTCGTCCAGCCCGGACAGCAGCGTCACCTTCCCCCGCAGGTCGTCCGCCCACAGCTCGCCCGTGTGCCGGATCTCGCGGCCGAGCTTCTCGCGGTTGTACGCGATGCCGGTGATCCCGGACTGCCACGGAACACTGTGCCGCCGGCCTTCGTCGAACGCGGGCGAACGCAACTGCGGGTCGAGGTACTTGGCGACATTGGGCTGCCTCGCCCGGTCCATCTCCTGCACCCAGCCCAGACGTACGAAGCGGGCGGCCATCCAGTCGCTGATGACGATCAGGTCCCGGCCGGTCCGCTGGTGGTTCATCAGCGCCGGACTGATCTTCCCGAAGAACTCGTCGTTGTCGTTGATCTCCTCGGTGTACGTGACGGAGATCCCGGTCCGCCGGGTGAACGCGTCGAGGGTGGGCCGCTTCGACTCGTTCTCGTCGTCGGTGTCGATGTAGAGCGGCCAGTTGGCGAAGTGCAGGGAACGGTCGCGCCGCGAGCTGTCGCGTCCGGCCCGGTCCCCCGGCTCCACATAGGCGGCGGGCACTCCGCAGCCCGCCAGCGTGGCACCGGCCGCCCCCGCCCCGAGGGCGCGCAGCAGGGAACGGCGGGACATGGGGTTGTTCGGGATCGCTCGCACCTGCGCAGGATGCCGGTCGGGGGCGCGGCGGGCAATGGACCAACCGTCCAGCGCCACCCACCCGGTCCGCACACCCTGTCGATGGTGCGGGCACCCGGCCGCCACGGGACGCGAAACGGCCCCGGGCCGGAGCCCGGGGCCGTAACCACCACTGCGATGCCCGCTGAGCGACGGGCGTCGCCCGGCCGACGACGCCGGTCGGGCGACGCCGGTCGGGCACCCGGGCCGGACGATCTCAGTCGAGCGACGTCATGACGTGCTTGATCCGGGTGTAGTCCTCGAAGCCGTACGCGGAGAGGTCCTTGCCGTATCCGGACTTCTTGAACCCGCCGTGCGGCATCTCGGCGACGAGCGGGATGTGGGTGTTGATCCACACGCAGCCGAAGTCGAGGTTCTTGGACATCCGCATCGCGCGGGAGTGGTCCTTGGTCCACACCGAGGACGCCAGCGCGTACTCGACGCCGTTCGCGTACTCCAGGGCCTGGGCCTCGTCGGTGAACGACTGGACCGTGATGACCGGGCCGAAGACCTCGTTCTGGATGATCTCGTCGTCCTGCTTGAGTCCGGAGACGACGGTCGGGGCGTAGAAGTAGCCCTTCTCGCCGACCCGGTGGCCACCGGCCTCGACCTTGGCGTGCGCGGGGAGGCGCTCGATGAAGCCGCTGACCTGCTTCAGTTGGTTGGCGTTGTTCAGCGGGCCGTACAGCACGTCCTCGTCGTCCGGCTGCCCGGTCTTCGTGTCGGCGGCGGCCTTGGCGAGCGCGGTGACGAACTCGTCGTGGATGGACTCGTGGACCAGCACGCGGGTCGCGGCCGTACAGTCCTGGCCCGCATTGAAGTAGCCCGCGCCGGAGATGCCCTCGACGGCCTTGGCGATGTCGCTGTCCTCGAAGACCACGGCGGGCGCCTTGCCACCGAGCTCCAGGTGGACGCGCTTGACGTCCTTGGCCGCGGACTCGGCGACCTGCATGCCGGCCCGTACCGAACCGGTGATGGAGGCCATCGCCGGGGTCGGGTGCTCGACCATCGCACGGCCGGTGTCCCGGTCGCCGCAGATGACGTTGAAGACGCCCTTGGGGAGGATCTGGCCGATGATCTCGGCGATCAGCACGGTCGACGCCGGGGTGGTGTCGGACGGCTTGATGACGACGGTGTTGCCCGCGGCGAGCGCCGGGGCGAACTTCCACACGGCCATCATCATCGGGTAGTTCCACGGCGCCACCTGCGCGCAGACCCCGACCGGCTCACGCCGGACGATGGAGGTGAGGCCCTCCATGTACTCGCCGGCCGAGCGGCCTTCGAGCATCCGGGCGGCACCCGCGAAGAAGCGGATCTGGTCCACCATCGGCGGGACTTCTTCGGTACGGGTGAGCTCCAGCGGCTTGCCGGTGTTCTCCGACTCGGCCGCGATCAGGTCCTCGGCCCGCTCCTCGAAGGCGTCCGCGATCTTCAGCAGGGCCTTCTGGCGCTCCGCGGGCGTGACGTCACGCCAGGCGGGGAACGCGGCGGCAGCGGCGTCCATGGCGGCATCGACATCGGCCTGACCGGAGAGCGGGGAGGTCGCGTAGACCTCTTCCGTCACCGGGTTGACCACATCAATGGTCCGCCCGTCCGCGGCGTCCCGGAACTCTCCGTTGATGTAGTTGCGCAGACGGCGCACCTCGGTGGTCACAACCACCCCTCCTGTCGGCTGTCCGATGGGTGAGATGTCCACCCTAATCGTTCCGGTGACGCTTTCGACATACCCACCCGCCGGGAACTTCGGATTCAGTGAGATCCAGACCCTCAAACAACGAATTTCATCGATTTGGGGTTGCGAGACAGACGAGTCTCGGTGCAGAGTGAGTTCGTGGCCAGTCGCAGCGCAGACTCCAGGACAGGGAACGGATCGTCCCCAGCGGTCGATGCCGTCTCCCTCGCGATCATCGAGCAGCTCCAGGAGGACGGGCGTCGTCCGTACGCCGCGATCGGCAAGGCCGTCGGCCTCTCCGAAGCCGCCGTACGCCAGCGCGTCCAGAAGCTGCTCGATCAGGGCGTGATGCAGATTGTCGCCGTCACGGACCCGCTCACCGTGGGCCTGCGGCGGCAGGCGATGGTCGGCATCAACGTCGAGGGCGACCTCGACCCCGTGGCAGAAGCCCTGTCGGCCATGGCCGAGTGCGAGTACGTGGTGATGACCGCGGGCTCGTTCGACCTGATGGTGGAGATCGTCTGTGAGGACGACGACCACCTGCTGGAGACGATCAACAAGCGCATCCGGGCCATACCCGGCGTTCGCTCCACCGAGAGCTTCGTCTACCTCAAGCTCAAGAAGCAGACCTATATGTGGGGAACCCGATAGCCGTGAGCAAGGACCTCAGCCGAACCGCGTACGACCACCTGTGGATGCACTTCACCCGCATGTCGGACTACGAGAACGCCCCCGTTCCCACCATCGTGCGGGGTGAGGGCACCTACATCTACGACGACCAGGGCAAGCGGTACCTCGACGGCCTCTCCGGCCTGTTCGTGGTCAACGCCGGTCACGGCCGTCACGAGCTCGCCGAGGCGGCGTACAAGCAGGCGCAGGAGCTGGCCTTCTTCCCGGTGTGGTCCTACGCCCACCCGAAGGCCGTCGAGCTGGCCGAGCGGCTGGCCGACTACGCGCCGGGCGACCTCAACAAGGTCTTCTTCACCACCGGTGGCGGCGAGGCCGTCGAGACCGCCTGGAAGCTGGCCAAGCAGTACTTCAAGCTCCAGGGCAAGCCGACCAAGTACAAGGTCATCTCGCGCGCCGTCGCCTACCACGGCACTCCGCAGGGCGCCCTGTCGATCACCGGCCTGCCGGCCCTGAAGGCCCCCTTCGAGCCGCTGGTCCCCGGCGCGCACAAGGTGCCGAACACCAACATCTACCGCGCCCCGCTCTTCGGTGACGACCCGGTGGCCTTCGGCCGCTGGGCCGCCGACCAGATCGAGCAGGAGATCCTCTTCGAGGGCCCGGAGACCGTCGCCGCGGTGTTCCTGGAGCCCGTACAGAATGCCGGCGGCTGCTTCCCGCCGCCGCCCGGATACTTCCAGCGGGTCCGCGAGATCTGCGACAAGTACGACGTGCTGCTCGTCTCCGACGAGGTCATCTGCGCCTTCGGCCGGCTCGGCACGATGTTCGCCTGCGACAAGTTCGGCTACGTGCCGGACATGATCACCTGCGCCAAGGGCATGACCTCCGGGTACTCCCCGATAGGGGCCTGCATCGTCTCGGACCGGATCGCGGAGCCGTTCTACCAGGGCGGCAACACCTTCCTGCACGGCTACACCTTCGGCGGGCACCCGGTCTCCGCCGCGGTCGGCCTCGCCAACCTCGACATCTTCGAGCGCGAGGGCCTCAACCAGCACGTCCTGGACAACGAGAACGCGTTCCTGACGACGCTGCAGAAGCTGCACGACCTGCCGATCGTCGGCGACGTCCGCGGCAACGGCTTCTTCTACGGCATCGAGCTCGTGAAGGACAAGGTCACCAAGGAGACCTTCACCGACGAGGAGACCGAGCGCGTCCTGTACGGCTTCCTCTCCAAGGCGCTGTACGACAACGGTCTGTACTGCCGGGCCGACGACCGCGGCGACCCGGTCATCCAGCTCGCGCCGCCGCTGATCTCCGACCAGTCGACGTTCGACGAGATCGAGGGCGTCCTGAGGGCCGTCCTGACGGAGGCGTGGACGAAGCTCTGACCGACGCCACGCCCACCGGATGATCATCATCCGGCGGTCATTTCATACGGTCCACGCGGCCCGGATGAGCCCTTTCGAGTGAGAAGCGGCGCATCCGGGCCGCGTGCTGTGCGCACACCCCGGTCCGACTACCTACGGTGCCCAGTGACCGATCGGCCGCGTCTTCGTTCCCCCGTACGGGGGAACGGGAAAACTGATCTGAACCGAGGTGTACGCCATGGTGGCCCCGCCGGACAACGACGTGATCTGGGCGCGTTCCCTGCACCACTCCCACAACGGCTCGCCCGGCCTCGGCGGTGTCTCCCTCGGCATCCGCGACGGCGAGGTCCTGGCCGTGACCGGCCCGCGCGGCAGCGGGAAGTCGACCCTGCTGCGCTGCCTCTCCGGTCAGCTGGTGCCCCAGCAGGGCGAGGTGTGGTTCAACAGCGTCCCCGTGCACACCATGGGCCCCAGGCTTCGCGAGCGGCTGCGGCGCGACCGCTTCGGCTGGATCGCCTCTGACCCCCAGCTCGTCCCCGAGCTGACCACCTGGGAGAACGCGGCCCTCCCGCTGCTGCTGCGCGGCGTCCCGCACCGGGCGGCCAAGAAGACCGCGCTGGAGTGGCTGGACCGCCTCGACATCGGCGTCGTCGCCAAGAAGCGCCCGCACGCCCTGCTCCAGGCGCAGCGCCAGCGGATCTCCGTCGCTCGGGCCCTGGCGGCGTCACCGTCCGTGATCTTCGCCGACGAGCCGACCGCGACGCTGCACCGGGCCGACCGCACCCAGCTCCTGCGCACCCTCACCACGGCTGCCCGCTCGCACGGCATCACGGTCGTCCTGGCCACCCACGACATCGAGATCGCCCACCTCGCCGACCGCATCGTCCCGCTGCTGGACGGCCGCCGCGTCGCCACCGTCACTCTGCCCGCCGTATCGGATACGGAAGGCCGCTCGGCGTGCTCGCTCTCCGTCTGACCCGCGGTACCCATCCGCTGGTGCTGGTGCGGCGGCTGCTGGTCGCCGCCGCGTCGGCCGGGGTCGGCTTCCTGCTGCTGTGCACCCTGGGGTACGCCTCCGGGCACCCGGCGCACGCCGCCGCCTCGGTGCTCCGGCTGCTGTGGTGCTTCGTACCGTTGGTGGCCGCCGTGCAGTTCGCGGTCGCGGTGGCCCGTACGGACCCGAGCACCCGCCCGCGCTCCGGTCTCTCCGCCGTCGGCCTCGGCCCGGTCAAGCTCTCCGTGCTCGCCGCGGTCTCGACGGCCGTGTCCACCATGCTCGGCTCGATGGTGGCCCTGCTCCTCTTCCTGCACCTGCGCGGGGATCTGACGGGGCTCCCGTTCGACGGCGGCGCCGCGGAACTCCTCGGCGCGGAAGCCCCGTTGCCGCTCGCCGCCGCGCTCACGCTGCTGGCCCTGGTACCGGTGGCCTCGGCGACGGCGAGTGCGCTGGCACTGCGGGCCCGGCCGTCGGCGACGACACCCGAGACCTTCGAGGCGTTCGAGGCACCGGAGGCCCCGGACCCGGCGCCGACGCCCGCCGGGCTGCCGTGGGGCGTGGCGCTGACGGCCGCCGGGCTCGCGGTCGAGGCGTACACGAGCCGGGGCTCGGCAGGCAGCGCGTTCCCGCTGCCCGGCAGGCTCGACTCCACCCCGGCCGCGGTCCTGGCGGGCTGGACCCTCACCGCGATCGGCCTGGCCATGGCCGGACCCGGGCTCACCCACCTCTGCGGGCGGCTGCTCCAGGCGGTGCGCCCCGGCGCCGTACGCCTGCTGGCGGGCCGGGTCCTGATGGACGAGGCGCGCCGGATCGGCCGTCCGCTCGGTGTCGTCTGCGCGGTGCTCTCCGCGGTGATCGCGGCCGCGACGCTGTACGGGTCGGGCCCGCACTCCTTCGGCCCGCTGACCGCACTCGGGGCGGTCCTCGTCCTCGGCTGCACGACGGCGACCCTGCTGACTTCGGCGCTGGAGGCCAAACAGGCCCGCGCCCGGACGGCCGACGCGCTGCTCAGGATGGGTGCCCCGGCCTCGGTACTGCGATCCGCGACCGCGCTGCGCGCGGGGACGCTGCTGATCGTGTTCGCCCCGCTGACCTGGGTGATCGCGGAGCTGGCAGCACTGCCGCTGACGAGCTGACCCGTGACGGGCGAGGACGACGGTGTCCGGTCCGGCGGTGTGCGGGGCGGTGCGCCGGACGGCGGTGACCGGGGCGACGGCGTCCGGTCCGGCGGTGTGCCGGGCGGTGCGCCGGACGGCGGTGACGCGCAGCACCGCGATGTGCGGGACGGCGACCCGCCGGACGGCGATGCCGCGGGCGACGGGCGCCGTGTTCCCGGGCGCGGCGTCGAGATCGAGTCGCTCGCCGCGTTCGACTCCGCGGTCACCGGTGGCACCCTCGCCGGGCATCGCGTCCAGTCCGTCGACCTGACCGGCCGCAGCGCGGCGCTGCTGGCCCTCGACACCAGGGGCGCCGTCTTCCTCGGCTGCCGGATGCGGCCCGACGCGGCGGCGAAGGTGCGGAGGGACGGGGGCATTCGTGTTCCCCCCGGTGCCGGGGCTGCCCTTCGACCCGTACCGCGGCGTCCTCTACTCCCCCGGCGCGCTCTACGAGGGCCTGACGTCCGGCGGCTACGGGGCGACGCCGGACGCCCGCGCGTACCACTGGTTCCGGCGGACGAAGGCGGACGGCGACACCTTCGCCTCGATGCTCCGCGCGCTCCACGACGACGCGGTCTCCGACGCGCTGGACGAGTTCCTCACCGGGGCGCGGGTGGTCGGTGTCATGGGCGGCCATGCGACAGCGCGCGGCTCCGGGGCGTACGCGGCGGCGGCCCGGCTCGGCCGCACCCTCGCCCGCAGCGGGCTGACCGTCGCGACGGGCGGCGGTCCGGGAGCCATGGAGGCGGCGAACCTGGGCGCGTACGCGGCACCGCACCCGGACCCGATGTTGCAGGAGGCGGGCGAACTCCTCGCCGCCGTACCCTCGTTCACCCCGTCGGTCACCGACTGGGCGCTGGCCGCGTTCGCCGTGCGGGAACGCTGGCCCGACGGCGGCGGCTCGGTCTCGATCCCCACCTGGTTCTACGGTCACGAACCGCCGAACGCCTTCGCCGACCACATCGGCAAGTACTTCGCCAACGCACTGCGGGAGGACGGTCTGCTCGCCCGCTCCACCGCCGGGGTGATCTTCCTGCCGGGCGGGCCGGGACCGTGCGGGAGATCTTCGACAACGCCACCACGAACTCCTACGAATCGTATGCCGCCCCGACCCCGATGGTGCTGGTCGGGCGGGCCCACTGGACGGACAGGCTGCCCGCCCGGCCCCTGCTGCGCGCGCCGGCCGCGGGCCGGGCGGTGGAGTCCCGGATCGCGCTGGTCGACACGGTGGAGGAGGCGCCGCTGGCGCCGGACCGGCTGACGAACCGGAAGCCCGGCCCGTCCGGCCGCTGCGACCGCGGTGCCGGGTGCAGCGGCCGTCGACGCCGGAGCACACCGGCACCGGGGCACAGCGGTCGGCGGCTCGGAGCACACGAGCGCCGCGGCACAGCGGCCACCGGCGTCGGAGCACACGGCCGCCGGGCGCCGCCGGCCGGCGCCGTCAGAGCACCAAGTGGTGGGCCAGCGTGTCGAAGAACGCCTCCCAGCCGTCCTCCGCCGCCGCGTACTGCTCCGCCGTGAGATTGCCGCCGCGCTGCTGGAAGACCACCTCGGTCGACCGGTCGCCGAGCTCGGTGAAGGTGGCGGTCACGACTTCGCCCTCGATGTCGGCGGGTGCCGTGGCGTCCTTGAGCGTGAAGACCAGGCGCTCGGGGGCGATCACCTCGCGGTAGACCCCGTGGAAGGGCATCTCGGTGCCCGGCACCACGATGACCAGGCTCCAGGCGCCGCCGGGCCGGACATCCATCGACACCCGGTCGAGTGGCACCTCCGCGTCCGCGCCGTACCAGGCCGCAAAGTCCTCGGGGGTCGTCCACGCCTCGAAGACGCGTTCCCTCGGAGCCTCGAAGACGCGGGTGATGTCGATGCCCTCGCGGGCCGAGTCGCTCATGGTCGCGGTCCTTCCGAAGTCACTCCGCTACCCGTGGAGCTCGGGCGCGCCCACGAGGTACCGCCTCCAGCTTGCATGGCGCACGCCTGCCTGTCGCGACAGGCAGGCGTTCACTGCTCGGGGCTCACTGCTCACTGCTCACTGCTCGTGGCTCGTAGCTCGTGGCGATGCGTGGCCCTACAGGGGTATGGAGCGGTGAGGGCGGTTATGGAGGGCCGAGGTGATCACATTCGGTCACACTCGGTCGCCGCTGGTTACGAATGAAGGAGCGCCGCGAGCGTGTCGTAGGCCTGGTCCCACCCCCACTCCTCGCGCACCCAGGCCCGGCCCTTCTCCCCCATCGCCGTCGCGGCCTCGCGGTCCCGCAGCAGACCGACGAGCCGGGCGGCCACGGCCGGGATGTCCCTGCCGTCGACAAGATGCCCCGTCTCCCCGTCGCGCACGGTGTCCGGCGCACCACCCGAATCGCCGACGAGGACGGGCAGCCCCGCGGCGGCGGCTTCCAGGAAGACGATGCCGAGCCCTTCGACCTCCAGGCCGCGGCGGCGCGTACGGCAGGGCATCGCGAAGACGTCGGCGGCCGCGTAGTGGTCCGGCATCGCCGCGTGGGGCTGCCCGCCCGCCATGATCACGGCGTCCCCGACCCCGACGGCCCCGGCCAGACGGTGCAGGGTGCGGGCGTACGGTCCGTCTCCGGTCAGCAGGAGTACGGCTCCGGGAACCGCCCGCCGCACGGCGGGCAGGGCCCGGATCAACGTGTCCTGGCCCTTGCGCGGGACGAGCCTGGCGGCGCACAGGATCACCGGACGGTCGCCCAGCCCGTAGCGTTCCCGGACGCTGCCGGGGCCGTGCCGCTCCCCCTGACGTACCCGGAACACCTCGGGGTCGACGCCCGGCGCGAGGCGCACCATCCGGCCGGCGGCGGCGGGGCCGAGCGCGGCGGCGATCGGTGCCCGGGTGGCCGCGCCGAGGTAGGTCAGGGCATCGGTGCGGGCCCCGATCAGGCGCAGCAAGGAGCGGGCGCCCGGCGTGCGGGCCCACCACACCTCATGGCCGTGGGTGGTGGCGACGGCCCGCCGCACCCCGGCCCCACGGCGCAGCCGGTCCGCCATCAGGCCGAGCGGGGCGGCTGCCCCGAACCACACGCTGTCGCAGCCGTGGCGGCGGGCGAGCTCGACGGACCGGGCGGCGACGCGGGCGGTGGGCAGCAGCATCCGGGCCGGATCGCGGATCACCGGGTACGGGAGGGCCGCGTCGTGGGCGGCGGAGCCGGGTTCGGCGGAGGTGTGGACGACAACGGAGTCGACGGGAAAGCGGCTGGTCATGGCGTGGACGAAGGTCTCTATGCCGCCCTGGCGCGGCGGGAAGTCGTTGGTGACGACAAGAGTGCGGCGACGGGTCAACGAAGGGCCTTTCGTACGGGCCGGTGGAGGGGCGCGGTGGTGGTGCGGGGGCGGATCACGGTGGTGCGGGAGCGGATCACGGTGGTGCGGGGGCGGATCACGGTGGTGCGCGGGCGCATGGCGGTGGTGCGGAGGCGCGCGGTGTGCAGGAGCGTGGCGCGGAGGGGCATGGTGCGATCGGCCGCCCACACGGCGAGGACCAGCGGGTGCACGAGGTACCCGAAGCGGGTGGCCGGCATGAACGCGATGGCCAGCAGCAGCCCGAGCGCGAGCCGCAGCGCGGCGGCGGGCGCTGTCCTCGGGGGGCGTACGAGCAGACAGACGCACACCAGCAGGGCGCTCGCGGCGAGCAGCAGGACGGCGAGGGTCCGGCCTCCCGGCACGTAGGTGGCGAGCAGATGGCCCGGCAGAGGACTGGCCGCGCTGGAAACCGCGTCGGTGAGGCCGAGCGGGAAGGCGACCACATGCGCGTGGAAGGCGCCGGGATCGCGGAGGGCTGCCGGGAGGACGAGCACCACGGCGGTGACCACCGCGACGGCCCCGCAGCGCAGAGCGGCGAACGGTCCCGCTCCCGGTGCCCTGCGCGCAGCGGGTCCCTGGCGCGTGCCGGGTGTCCGCCGCGTGGCGCCCGCCCCGCGTATGACGGGTTCCCGGTGCGCACCCGGTTCCCGGCGCATCACCGCCAGGAGCACCACGGCGACCGGCAGGGCGGGCCAGGCCGTCCATTTGAGGGCGGCGGCCAGACCGAGCACCAGCCCGGCCCGCCCGGACCTGCCCCGCCCCGCCTGCGCGAGCCCGAGACACATCAGCCCCGCGACGGGCAGGTCGACGCCGCCGACGGCGAGCGGCAGGGCGACCAGTGGACAGGCGGCGAGCCACCCCACGTACGGCCACCGCCCCCGCCCCGCCGGGAGGGCGAGCGCGAACGCGCCGATGAAGGCGGCGCCCATCCACAGTCGGGGATCAGTGGCCGGCGACGCCCCGAGCAGCGCTTGCGGCAGACCGAAGACCGCCATGCCGGGGAGATACGGGTTGAAGTCCTCCACCACTATGGGCAGCGCGCGGTACGGGGTTCCCTCCGACAGCAGGAGGCCCGCCGAGCGAGCGACGACCTCGACCTCCAGCTGTGCGCGGCCCAGGACGAGAAGCACCAGCAGCGGCAGGACCGCGGAGCCGGTCGCGGCCACCGCGACGACCGTCCGGACGCCGCGGCCACGGGCGCAGAACCAGGCCGCGGTCAGATATCCGGCGGCGCTCGTCACTCCCCAGACGCGGTGGGGGGTGAGTGCGGAGAAGGCCGCGAGCCCCAGGGCCGCGACGGCACAGAACGTCCACCACCCGGGACCGTCGCACACCCCGATCCCGGCACGCGCCCAACGCCGTGTACGGACATGGCTCTGCGGCCGAGCACGGCTCCGTGCACCGGACCGGCCCCGGTCGACCCCCATGAAGAATGCTGCTGCGCCCATGCATCCGAGGCTAGGAACGGCCTGGTCACCGGGCGTCACACCACCATCCGGTCTTCGGACTCAACCCGTGGCATGAGACGGGACGGGGATTTCCACCCGTGCTCCGATGCGTCTCCACCCGGTGGTGCCGAAGAATCACCGTATGAGCCGCACGACCCCCGCCGCCCCGGCCCCGCACCCGCCCACGGCCCGCGCCCCTTCCCCGCGGGTACGGCAGCGAGCCCGGGACCGGGTTCGGCAGCGGGTGCGCCGCTGGTCGGCGGCGCCCGCGTACCCGTGGCTGACCGGAGCCGCGCTGACGCTCTTCGCGCTGGGGGAGCTGGCCGTCGTGCCGGGCTCGGCCATCACCTCCTTCGGCGTGCTGGTCTGCACGGCGTCGCTGATGTGGCGCGGTTCCCGGCCCGCCGTCGGCCTCCTGACGGTCGGTGCGGCGCTGCTCAGTTTCGCGACCGACGGCAACATGGCGTACGCGACGGTGGCCGGTGCGCTGATCGGCTGCTACACCCTGGGGCGGCACCGTGTGCAGCATCCGGCGCTGCTCGTGCTCGGCGGGGCGCTGGCCTCCCTCACCGTCAATCTCGTCCACATCGACCGCTGGGCGCGCGCCGGCTCCCCGGGGCTGCCCGCGCTCCAGGGCAGCGACCGCTTCAGCCTCGGGCTGTACGCCGAGACGCTGGCGCTGACGGTGGCGATCCTGGGGGCGGTGAGCATGGGGGACGCGGTCCGGGCCCGCGAGGAGACGCGGCACGAACGGGCCGCCGCCCAGTCCCGGCTGCTGGCGATGGAGCGGCGCCAGGCGGCCGAGGCGGAACGGGCCGCCATCGCCCGGGAGTTGCACGACATGGTCGCCCACTCGGTCTCGATGATCGCGGTGCAGGCCGAGAGCGCGACGTACACGACACCGGATCTCTCCCCGCAGGCCCGCGACGCCTTTCAGCAGATCGCCGGGACGGCCCGGTCCTCGATGACGGAGCTGCGCAGGCTGCTGGGGGTGCTGCGGACGGAGAAGGCGACCGCCGCGCTGACCGCGCCGCAGCCGTCGCTGGCCGGCATCGGCGAGCTGCTGGACCAGCACCGCGCGGTGGGGGGCACGGCCGAACTGCACATCAGCGGAGAGGCGATACCCCTGCCCGCCTCCTGGGAGCTGTCGGCGTACCGGATCGCACAGGAGGCCCTGACGAACGCCCGCCGTCACGCGCCGGGGGCCCACGCGGTCGTGGAGATCGGCTACCGGCCGGGCCTGCTGACGGTCCGGGTCAGTGACGACGGACCGGGCCCCGTCCCGGCAACGCCCAACGGCGGCAACGGCGGCAACGGCCATGGTCTGGTGGGCATGGGCGAGCGGGCCGCCCTGCTCGGCGGCCGGCTCACCACCGGCCGGGGTCCGGCCGGTGGATTTCTCGTGGAGGCGGAACTGCCGTGGTGATCCGCGTACTGGTGGCCGACGACCAGGCGGTCGTACGGACCGCCTTCTCCAATCTGCTGAGCACGCAGGAGGACATCGAGGTGGTGGGCGAGGCCGAGGACGGGGAGCAGGCCGTCCGGAGCGCCGCCGAACACCGGCCCGATCTGGTGCTGCTGGACATCCGCATGCCCCGGCTGAACGGTATCGAGGCGGCCCGGGAGATCGTCGCCGCCTCGGAAGGTGCCACCAGAGCGCTGATGCTGACGACGTTCGGCCTGGACGAGTACGTGTACGACGCACTGGCCGCGGGGGCGAGCGGCTTCCTGCTGAAGGACGCGACCTTTCCCGAACTGCTCCATGCGGTACGGGTGGTGGCCGACGGCCATGCGCTGCTCGCCCCCGAGATCACCGGACGGCTCATCGCGGAGTTCACCCGGCAGCGGGTCAGCGCTCCCCCGGTCCGCGATGTCGATGGCCTCACGGCCCGCGAGGCCGAAGTGCTCGTGCTGATCGCGCAGGGCCTGTCGAACGGGGACATCGCCGAACGGCTCACCATCACGGACCACACGGTGAAGACCCATATCAACCGGCTCTTCACGAAAATGGAGCTGCGGGACCGGGCACAGGCGGTGATCCTGGCGTACGAACTGGGCCTGGTCGTCGCCGGTACGGGCCCCGCGTGACGCCGCCCCTGCCCGCAGGGGCAGCGGTCCGTCACCCCTCCTGGGCCAGGACCACCGTCTCCGCCGCGTCGAAACCGACGCCCACGACCGCACCCTCCGGCGGGGTGTCCCGCAGGGCGCACTCCGCCTCCAGCTCCGGTCCGTTGTCGGGCCGCAGCCGCACCGCGACATGGTTCCCGCGGAACGTCCGCACCCCGACCGTGCAGCGCAACCCGTCCTCCGGGGCGCCGATCCGTACCCCGGCGGGACGGACCAGCAGGTCGCACCGGCCCTGGGGCGAACCCTCGGGCACCGGCACCTTGCCCCACGCCGTGTCGGCGGCCGTGCCGGTCACCGTCGCGTCCACCACGTTGTCGAAGCCCAGGAACCGGGCGACGAACGCGGAGGCGGGCCGCTGCCAGACCTCCAACGGCGTACCCACCTGGGCGATCCGGCCGTCCCGCATGACCACGACCCGGTCGGCGAGCGCGAACGCCTCGCCCTGATCGTGGGTGACGGCCAGCACCGTCGTGCCCAAGCGGCCGAACAGCGTGCGCAGTTCAACGACGAGGCGTTCGCGCAGACTGCGGTCCAACTGGCCCAGCGGCTCGTCCAGCATCAGCAGTTTCGGGCGCGGGGCGAGCGCGCGGGCGAGGGCGACACGCTGCTGCTCACCGCCGGACAGCGCGGCCACCGCACGGCGCTCCGCCCCGGGCAGGCCCACCAGATCGAGGAGTTCCGCCACCTCGCGGTCCGTCTCGGCGCGAGCGGACCCGTGCATCCGCAGCCCGAAGCCCACATTGGCGCCGACGTCACGGTGCGGGAACAGCTGATGATCCTGGAACATCAGCCCGAGACCGCGCCGGTGCACGGGTACCCCCTGCTGGTCGGCCCCGTCCAGCAGCACCCTGCCGCCGTCCATCGCCTGCAATCCGGCGACGGCCCGCAGCAGGGTGGACTTCCCGCTGCCGCTCGGCCCGAGCACACACACGATCTCGTGGTCGGCGACCTCCAGATCCACGGTGTCCAGGGCGGCCCTCTTCCCGAACCGGACCGTGGCCGCTTCCAGCCTCAGCATGCGCAGAACTCCCCAGCCATCACTCAGAACTCCCCGGATCGATCGGTGCGGATGCGTTCGAGGAGCAGCAGCGACACCGCGCACACGAGCATCAGAATGGTGCTGAGGGCCATCGCCTGCCCGTAGTTCAGTTCCCCGGACCGCCCCAGCAGCCGCGCCACGGCGACCGGCAGCGTCGGGTTGTCGGGCCGCGCGATGAAGACGGTCGCCCCGAATTCGCCGAGCGACACCGCGAAGGCGAAGCCCGCCGCGACCAGTACCGCCCTGCGCACCAGGGGCAGATCAACTTCGCGCCAGGCCCGCAGCGGAGAGGCGCCGAGCACCGCCGCCGCCTCGCGCAGCCGTCCGTCCACCGCGCGCAGCACCGGCAGCATGGTCCGTACGACGAAGGGGACGCCCACCAGCGCCTGGGCCAGTGGCACCAGGATCCAGGAGGTCCGCAGGTCGAGCGGCGGCTTGTCCAGGGTGATCAGGAATCCGAAGCCGACGGTGACGGCGGACACCCCGAGCGGGAGCATCAGCAACGCGTCGAAGCCGCGCACCAGCCGCCCCGCCCGCCGGGTCAGCGCCGCCGCGGCCAGCCCGCCGACGACCAGGGCGATGACGGTCGCGACGAGCGCGTACTGAAGGGAGTTCCCGATCGCTTCGAGCGGGGCGACCAGGAACGTGGAGCCGCTCGCCCCGGCGGACTGGAGCGCCCGGTAGTAGCCGAAGCCGTAACCGCCGGGCCCGTCGAACGAGCGCTCCACCAGTACCCCGAGCGGGAGCAGGATCAGCAGCAGGACGGTCAGCAGTACCCCGCCGAGCAGCGCCCACTGTCCGGCGCCGCGCGGACGGCGGGCGGTCTGCGCGGGGTCGACGAGCTTCAGCGCGGTCTCCCGGCGCCGCACCGTCCAGGCGTGCACGCCGAGGATCGCGCCGACCGCCGCGAACTGCACCAGGGTCAGCACGGCGGCCGTCGGCAGATCGAGCAGCTGCGCGGTCTGCCGGTAGATCTCCACCTCCAGGGTGGAGTAGGCGGGACCACCGAGGATCTGTACGACGCCGAAGGAGGTGAAGGTGAACAGGAAGACCATCAGCGCGGCGGCGGCGACGGCGGGCGCCAGCGCGGGCAGCGTCACCCGCCGCCAGGCGGCGAACCGTCCGGCGCCGAGCACCCGCGCGGCCTCCTCCTGCCGCGGGTCGAGCTGCGACCAGAGTCCGCCGACGGTCCGCACGACGACCGCGTAGTTGAAGAAGACATGGGCCAGCAGGATCGCCCATACGGTGGTGTCGAGCCGGACGCCCCACAGTTCGTCCAGGAATCCGCCGCGTCCCAGCAGCGCCAGGAACGCCGTACCGACGACCACGGTCGGCAGGACGAACGGCACCGTGACGATCGCCCGCAGCAGTTGCTTTCCGGGGAAGTCGAAGCGGGCGAACACATAGGCGCCGGGCAGTGCGACGAGCAGGGTGAGCGCGGTCGAGGCGAGCGCCTGCCAGGTGGTGAACCAGAGGACGTCCAGGATGTCCGGCCGGGCCAGTACCTCACCGATCCGGCCGAACTGCCAGGTACCCCCGGCCTTCAGCCCGCGGCCGACGATCGCGGCCACGGGGTAGGCGAAGAACAGCGCGAAGAACGCGACGGGCACGGCCATCAGGCCGAGCCGTACCGCGTTCCCGCGCCGAGCCCCGCCGGGACGCGCGACGGTGGACGGGGACTGCGGCTGGGGCTGGGGCTGGGCCTCGGCCGGCTTGGCTACTTCACGACGAGCGAGTGCCACGACTGGACCCACTGCTCACGGTTCTTGGCGATCTTCTCCGGCGCCAGGGTGGCCGGCTTGTCGACGCTCGCGCCGAACTTCGTGAAGAGCTCCGGCAGCTTCGCGTCCTTCGCGACCGGGTTCACGAACATGTTCAGTGGCATGTCCTCCTGGAACGTCTTGCTGATCAGGAAGTCCAGCAGCGCCTTGCCGCCGGCCTCGTTCTTCGCCCCGGTCAGCAGCCCGGCGAACTCGATCTGACGGAAGCAGGTCCCGGTGGCGACCCCGGTCGGTGCCTCGGCCGGCCGCGGCTTCGCGTACAGCACCTCGACCGGCGGGCTGGAGGCGTAGGAGACGACGAGCGGCCGGTCCGCCTTGGTCTTCTTTCCGCCCGCGGAGCCGGAGAACTCCTCGTTGTACGCCTGCTCCCAGCCGTCGACGACCTTGACCCCGTTGTTCTTCAGCTTCTTCCAGTAGTCCTGGTAGCCGTCCTCGCCCTGGGCGGCAACGGTTCCGAGGAGGAAACCGAGGCCGGGTGAGGAGGTCGCGGCGTTCTCGGTGACGAGGAGGTTCTTGTACGCGGGCTTCAGCAGGTCGTCGAAGGACTGCGGCGGCGCGAGCTTCTTGTCGGCGAAGTACTTCTTGTCGTAGTTGACGCAGATGTCGCCGGTGTCGACCGGTGTGACCCGGTGCTTGCCGTCCAGCCGGGTGTCGGCCGCGACCCGGTCCAGGCCCTTCGCCTCGTACGGCGTGAACAGGCCGTTGTCGAGGGCGCGGGAGAGCAGGGTGTTGTCGACGCCGAAGAAGACATCGCCACGCGGAGAGCCCTTGGTCAGGATCTCCTGGTTGAGCGCGGCACCGGCGTCGCCGCTCTTCAGCACCTCGACCGTGTAGCCGGACTCCTCGGTGAACTCCTTGAGCACGGAGTCGGAGGCGTTGAAGGAGTCGTGGCTGACCAGGGTCACGGTCCTGGAGCCGGAACTCTTCCTGCCGCCGGATCCCGCGCCCGCGTCGTCGGAGCTGCCGCAGCCCGCGAGCGCGGTGACGCCGAGGGCCGCGGCGAGAGCCGTCGCCGCGTACTTCGTGATGGTGTTCATGTGATTCCTCCTGGAGTGACCAGGAAGAGACGCGGCCCTGCCCGCGCCGGAACGAACCGGAAGCGGGCAGGGCGCAACAGCTTGAGTAATGACCGAACTTCCTACCCGGAATAACCCGGGCGAGGTTCAGAGGGTCTGCGGCCAACCTGTCCTTGGTGCCGCACTCTCAGCGCTGTGGCGCTCCCCTGTCGGAATATGAAGTTGATTTCGACCCCAGGCTACACGGGCGATTTCCGGCCTCAGCGCTCGGAGGCGGCCAGCTGCCCGCAGGCCCCGTCGATCTCCTGACCCCGGGTGTCACGCACGGTCACCGGTACGCCATGGGCGGCGATGGCCTCGACGAAGGCCTTCTCGTCCTCGGGCCGCGAGGCGGTCCACTTGGAGCCGGGCGTCGGGTTCAGCGGGATCAGGTTGACGTGCACCCGCTTGCCCTTGAGGAGCCGGCCGAGCAGGTCACCCCGCCATGCCTGGTCGTTGATGTCACGGATCAGCGCGTACTCGATGGAGATGCGGCGGCCGGACTTCTCGGCGTACTCCCACGAGGCGTCCAGCACCTCGCGGACCTTCCAGCGGGTGTTCACCGGGACGAGGGTGTCGCGCAGCTCGTCGTCCGGGGCATGCAGCGACACGGCGAGACGGCACTTGAAGCCCTCGTCGGCGAAGCGCAGCATGGCCGGAACCAGACCCACGGTCGAGACAGTGATCCCGCGCTGCGAGAGCCCGAGACCGTCCGGCTCGGGATCGGTCAGCCGGCGGATCGCGCCGACGACCCGCTTGTAGTTGGCCAGCGGCTCGCCCATGCCCATGAAGACGATGTTGGAAAGCCTGGCGGGGCCACCCGGAACATTGCCGTCGCGCAGCGCCCGCATGCCGTCCACGATCTGGTGCACGATCTCGGCGGTCGACAGATTGCGGTCGAGCCCGGCCTGCCCGGTCGCGCAGAACGGGCAGTTCATCCCGCAGCCGGCCTGCGAGGAGATGCACATCGTCACGCGCTCGGGATAGCGCATCAGAACGGACTCGACGAGCGTCCCGTCGTGCAGCTTCCACAGCGTCTTGCGGGTGGTGTCGTCGTCGCAGCTGATGTGCCGGACCACGGTCATCAGATCGGGGAACATCGCCTCGGCGAGCCTGTCCCGCGACGCGGCGGGAATGTTGGTCCACTCCGCCGGGTCGTGCGCATACCGCGCGAAGTAGTGCTGCGAGAGCTGCTGGGCGCGGAACGGCTTCTCGCCGATCGCGGCGACTGCTTCCTTGCGCTCTGCGGGCGTGAGGTCGGCGAGGTGCCGCGGCGGCTTCTTGGCTCCGCGGGGCGCGACGAAAGTGAGTTCTCCGGGCTTAGGCATGGTTCATCCAGTGTCGCAGACAGACGGGAGAGGGCCCGCCGCCCTGTGGACAACGGACCCTCACTCGTAGAAATCGCAGGTCGGACGGTATCTGTACGCGTCAGCCCGGCCCGGCAGGTGGACTGTGGCGGCTCAGCCGGATCCGACGAACAGCACGCTCAGCCGGACCCGACGAAGAGCACCAGCAGCAGCCACACCACCGGCGCGGTGGGAAGCAGCGAGTCCAGCCGGTCCATGATGCCGCCGTGGCCGGGCAGCAGCGTGCCCATGTCCTTGATCCCCAGATCCCGCTTGATCATGGATTCGCCGAGGTCACCGAGGGTGGCGCTGGCGGCGACCGCGAGACCCAGCAGCAGCCCCTGCCACCAGGAACCGCCGTCGATCAGGAACTCCATGCACAGCGCACCGGCGGCCATCGCGAAGGCGACCGCCCCGAGCAGTCCCTCGCGGGTCTTTCCGGGGCTGATCCGTGGTGCGAGCTTGTGCTTGCCGAACCGCCAGCCCACGGCGTACGCACCGGTGTCGCTGACCACGGTGAGCAGCAGGAAGGTGAGGACCCGCTGCGGCCCGTCGTCCGCCGTCAGGAGCATCGCGACGAACGTGGCCAGGAACGGTACGTAGAACGCGGCGAAGACCCCGGCGGTGACGTCCTTGAGGTAACCCTCCGGCGGCCGCGTCATCCGCCAGACCAGTACCGCGAGCGCGGTCAGCGCCATGGCGACCCAGGCACCCTCCGCACCCCGTGCGTAACCGGCGACGACCATCGCGGCCCCGCCGACGGCGAGCGGCACGAGGGGCGCCTTGATGCCCTTGCGCTCCTCCAGGCGGGAGGTGAGCTCCCAGAGGCCGACGACGACGGCGAGCACGATCACGCCGACGAAAACGGCCTTCACGATGAAGAGCGAGGCGACGATGACGGCGCCGAGCCCCACGCCCACCCCTATGGCGGCGCGCAGATCACGCCCCGCACGCTTCTTCTGCGGCGGGGGCGGCAGTGGGGTGGACATGGGCTCCTGCGGCATCTCGTCACGGAACAGGGGGCCGCTGACGTGAGCGGCATCCCTGTTCCGGTCGTCGCGGTCGTCTGCGTCTCTACCTGCGTCGGGAACGTCCGGCACGTTGGGCATGGGCCGAGTCTGCTGGGCGTCATGCACATCGTAGGCAGGACCCGCCGGAGCAACGCCCATCTCGGGCGTGCTCCAGTATCCGGCTCCCTGCGCGGCACCCCAGGAAGAGTCGTTCATCAGACTTCGAGCAGCTCGGCTTCCTTGTGCTTGAGCAGCTCGTCCACCTGCGCGACGTACTTCGCGGTGGTGTCGTCGAGCTCCTTCTCCGCGCGACGCACCTCGTCCTCGCCGGACTCCTTGTCCTTGACGAGCTTGTCGAGCGTCTCCTTGGCCTTGCGGCGGATGGAGCGGATCGAGATCTTGGAGTCCTCGGCCTTGGTCTTGGCGACCTTGATGTACTCCTTGCGGCGGTCCTGGGTGAGCTCGGGGAAGGTCACCCGGATGATGTTGCCGTCGTTGCTCGGGTTGACGCCGAGGTCGGAGTCGCGGATCGCCTGCTCGATGTTGCGCAGCGCGGTCTTGTCGAACGGCGTCACAACGGCCATCCGCGGCTCGGGAACCGAGAACGAGGCCAGCTGGTTGATCGGGGTCAGCGCGCCGTAGTAGTCGGCGACGATCTTGTTGAACATCGCCGGGTGCGCGCGGCCGGTGCGGATCGCGGCGAAGTCCTCTTTCGCGACGACAACGGCCTTCTCCATCTTCTCCTCGGCCTCGAGGAGGATTTCTTCGATCACCACGTGCTCCTGCGTGTCTTGAGTGGGCCCGGCATCGTCATCGCCGGGCCCGGCGGGTCCTGCGTCGCGTCCTCACCTGCACGGTGTCCGACCGGCAGGCCGTTGTCCATCCTTGGGGCCGTCAGGCCCGGGTGCTCTCGTCGCTCACGAGCGTGCCGATCTTCTCACCCTTGACCGCGCGGGCGATATTGCCCGCGGCGGTCAGCTCGAAGACGAGGATCGGGAGCTGGTTGTCACGGCAGAGCGTGATGGCGGTGGCGTCGGCGATCTTCAGATCGCGGGCGAGCACCTCGCTGTACTCCAGCGCGTCGAACTTCACCGCGTCGGGGTTGGTCTTGGGGTCGGAGTCATAGACGCCGTCGACCCCGTTCTTGCCCATCAGCAGTGCCTCGGCGTCGATCTCCAGGGCGCGCTGGGCGGCGGTGGTGTCGGTGGAGAAGTACGGCATCCCCATGCCGGCGCCGAAGATGACGACGCGCCCCTTCTCCAGGTGCCGCACGGCACGGAGCGGGATGTACGGCTCGGCGACCTGGCCCATGGTGATGGCGGTCTGGACGCGCGAGTCGATGCCTTCCTTCTCCAGGAAGTCCTGGAGCGCCAGGCAGTTCATGACCGTGCCGAGCATGCCCATGTAGTCGGACCGGGCCCGGTCCATGCCGCGCTGCTGGAGCTCGGCACCACGGAAGAAGTTGCCGCCGCCGATGACGATCGCGATCTCCGCGCCGTCGCGCACGACGGCCGCGATCTCGCGGGCGATGGCATGCACGACATCGGGGTCGACACCGAGACCTCCGCCACCGGCGAATGCCTCGCCGGACAGCTTCAGCATGAAGCGTCCGGAAACCTTGCCGTCGTCGCGCTTGTGGTCACCCTGAGTGGCGTCCGCGCCCTTGTCCATGGAAATTCTCCTCGTGCACATACGAAGAAGGCCATTGCCGGTGGGTCCGATGTCCCTCAGCGGCAATGGCCTCCTCGTCAGATCTGCGGTCGTCCGGCATGAGTGCGGCCGTCGACTGCACTAGACCCTATCGGGGTCCACCGTTTTTCGCGGACGGACTCAGATGCCGACCTTGATGCGCGCGAAGCGCTTCAGGGTGACACCGGCCTCGTCCAGGACCTTCTGAACCGACTTCTTGGCGTCCAGCGCGTACGGCTGACCGAGGAGGGTGGCCTCCTTGAAGAAGCCGTTGACGCGACCCTCGACGATCTTCGGGAGCGCGGCCTCGGGCTTGCCCTCGGCGCGCGTGGTCTCCTCGGCGACGCGGCGCTCGGCCTCGACGATCTCGGCGGGGACGTCCTCGCGGGACAGGTACTTCGGTGCGAAGGCGGCGATGTGCTGCGCGATGCCCTTGGCCAGCTCGGCGTCGGCCTTGTCCAGCTCGACCAGGACACCGATCTGCGGCGGCAGGTCGGGCATGGTGCGGTGCATGTACACGGAGACGTACGAACCGGTGAACTGCGCGAAGCGGTCCAGCACGATCTTCTCGCCGAGGTTGGCGTTGGCCTCGTCCACGTACGCCTGGACGGTCTTGCCGGGCTCGATCTCGGAGGCGAGCAGCGCCTCGATGTCGGCCGGGGACGTCGCGGCGACGTGGGCGGCGAGCGTGTTGGCGACGGCCTGGAACTTGTCGCCCTTGGCGACGAAGTCCGTCTCGCACTTCAGCTCAAGGAGGACGCCGGACGTCTTGTCCTCGGAGATGAGGGAGACGACGGCACCGTTCTCGGCAGAACGGCCCTCGCGCTTGGCGACGCCCTTCTGGCCCTTGATACGGAGCGCCTCGACGGCCTTGTCGACGATGCCATCGGCCTCGTCGAGCGCCTTCTTGCAGTCCATCATGCCGGCGCCGGTGAGCTCACGGAGCTTCTTGACGTCAGCGGCGGTGTAGTTCGCCATGAGTCTGTATTTCTCTCTCGAAGTCTGAAAGATCTACGGGTGAACGGCGGGGGCGGTGCCCTGTGGCACCGTCCCCGCCGTCTTCAGCCGTGACGGGTGTCAGGCCTGCTCGGCGTCCGCGGCCGGAGCCTCGGCAGCGGGGGCCTCGGCGACGGGCGCCTCGGCGGCCGGGGCCTCGGCGGCCGGAGCCTCGGCGACGACCTCAGCGGCGTCGGCAGACTCGGCGTCCGCGACCTTCTCGGTCTCGGCGGAGGTCTGGACCTCGGCGGTGGCCGCGGTCTCGTCCTTCTTGTCGCCCTCGAGCAGGTCGCGCTCCCACTCGGCGAGCGGCTCGCCGGCGGCCTTCTCGCCCGGCTTCGAGTCACCGGTGGCGGCACCGGAACGGGCGATGAGGCCCTCGGCGACGGCGTCGGCGATCACGCGGGTGAGCAGGGTGACGGAGCGGATCGCGTCGTCGTTGCCCGGAATCTTGTAGTCGACCTCGTCGGGGTCGCAGTTGGTGTCGAGGATCGCGACGACCGGGATGTGGAGCTTGCGCGCCTCACCGACGGCGATGTGCTCCTTCTTGGTGTCGACGATCCAGACGGCGCTCGGCACCTTCTGCATCTCGCGGATACCACCGAGGGTCTTCTCCAGCTTGGCCTTCTCGCGCGAGAGGACCAGGAGCTCCTTCTTGGTGAGGCCGGAGGCGGCCACGTCCTCGAAGTCGATGACCTCAAGCTCCTTCAGACGCTGAAGGCGCTTGTAGACGGTGGAGAAGTTGGTGAGCATGCCACCGAGCCAACGCTGGTTGACGTACGGCATGCCGACGCGCGTCGCCTGCTCGGCGATGGCTTCCTGCGCCTGCTTCTTGGTACCCACGAACATGATGGAGCCGCCGTGGGCGACGGTCTCCTTGACGAACTCGTAGGCGCGGTCGATGTACGACAGCGACTGGAGCAGGTCGATGATGTAGATGCCGTTGCGCTCGGTGAAGATGAAGCGCTTCATCTTCGGGTTCCAGCGACGGGTCTGGTGACCGAAGTGGACGCCGCTTTCCAGCAGCTCCCGCATCGTGACGACGGCCATGGCCGTACTCCTTGAGGTGCTCGGTTGTCGCGACCGCAGGATTGCGATCGCGCCTGACGCCCCGACGCGCCGTGCCACAAGGGACCGAGGAGCGCGGCCACCTCCGCAGAGCGGGAGGTGGCGGGGCGTGCGAAGTCGACCCGGTGACCCGGATCGCCACAAGAAGTGTACGGGACCCGATGAGTGCCGGGTGACGGCGATGTCCACAACCGGCGAGTAGTCCACAGGAGCGGTTCATGATCCCCCCGATCGCGCCCGGCGGGACATCGTTTCGGGTATGCGAAGCACACCCGGACCGCCCCGCTCCCCCTCACTCCCGACCGGCCTCCCGCCCTTTCCGCGGGCCGCCCTGTCGGCCGCCCTGTCACTGGCCGCTCTGGTGGCCGTTCTGCTGGTGGGGCTGCTCGGACCGGCGGCGGGCCGGGCATCGGCCGCACCCGGCCCGGCACCGGGCGGCGACCGGGTCTGGCCGCTGGCCGGGAGACCCACGGTTCTGCGCGGGTGGGAGCCGCCGGCCGGCCCGTACGGGCGGGGCCACCGCGGCGTCGATCTCGCCGCGCGGCCCGGCGGTGAGGTGCGGGCGGCCGCCACCGGCCGGGTGTCGTTCGCGGGCCGGGTGGCCGGACGCGGGGTGCTCGTCATCGAGGTGGCGGGGAGTGGGCATCCGCCGCTGCGCATCACGTACGAGCCGGTAGCGGCGCTGGTCGCGCGGGGCGAGGAGGTGACCGCGGGCGGGCCGGTGGGCACGCTGGAGGAGGGGCCGTTCCATTGCCGTACGGGCTGTCTGCACTGGGGGTTGCGGCGCGGGGACGCCTATCTGGACCCGCTGTCCCTGCTGCCGCCGTCGTCGCTGCGGCGGGGTCCGTCCCGGCTGCTGCCGGTGTTCGGCGTACCGCAGCCGGATTCGTCCGAGCCCGAACCGGTACGGGCCGGACTCCCGATGGCGTCACGGACCACCGGGTACGGCACGGCCACCGAGGACACCGGACCCCGCGGCACCCCCGGGCACGGCGTCCTCCCGGCGGTGGCTCCGCTCGCGGCGGCGGTGGCGGCGCGGGGCCGGATCAGCCCCGTACGCCGCGCAGGATCATGGCGACGGCGGTGTCCGCGACGACGCCCGGCTCCTCCGCCACTGCCAGTTCGATACGGCGCACCGCCGCGTCGACCGAACCCTGCAACAGCATCGCCGCCAGCCTCGGCTGGGTGTGGCCGAGATCGCCCAGCGCCTCCACGATCATGGCGATCAGCCCGCCGTGCGCGGCCCGGATCTTCTCGCGGGCGCCCGCGTCCAGCTCGCTCGCGGAGATCGCGACGACCGCGCGATGGCGTCGGTCCCCGACGAGATCGAGTTGTCGGCGTACATACGCCTCGATCTTCTCCTCGGGGGCCTGGGCCCGCTCCATGGCGTTCTCGATCTCGGCCGCCCACACGGGGAAGTCGACGGCGCAGAGCTCCTCGACGACAGCCGCGCGGGAGCGGAAGTACTCGTACACGGAGGACCGGGCAAGGCCCGTGCGTTCGGCGAGTGCGGGGAAGGTCAGCGCCTCCGTACCGCCCTCGGACAGCAGGGAGCGCGCGGCGTCCAGGAGGGCGCCGCGCTGCATGGTCCGGTGCTCGGCCACGGAGGCCGCTCGAATCCTGGGCACGCTTCCACTCTACGGCGGCAGGTGTTCGAGGGAAGGGCGCAGCCTCCGTCGGGATGGCCGAACGGCGAGCGCTCAGCGTCCGGCGTCGGCCAGTTTCGCCCGGAGTTGCAGCACGGACTTGGTGTGGATCTGGCTGACCCGGCTCTCGGTGACGCCGAGGACATTGCCGATCTCGGCGAGGGTGAGGCCCTCGTAGTAGTAGAGGGTGACGACCGTCTTCTCCCGGTCGGGGAGCGTGTTGATGGCACGTGCGAGCAGCCGTCTGAGCTCACGGTCCTCGGCGACCTCCACCGGATTGTCGGCGGCGGTGTCCTCCAGCGTGTCCATCAGGCTCAGCCGGTCACCACCCTCGCCGCCGACGTGCAGCAACTCCTCCAGGGCCACCACGTTCGCCAGCGACAACTGGCTGAAAACCGCGTGCAGTTCCTCCAGGGCGATGCCCATCTCCAAGGCCACTTCGGCCTCCGAAGGCGTGCGCCGCAACTGGGCTTCCAGCGTGGCGTAGGCGCGTTCCACGTTCCGCGCCTTCTGTCGCACGGAGCGCGGGATCCAGTCCAGGGCCCGGAGTTCGTCGATCATCGCGCCGCGGATCCTGGTGATCGCGTATGTCTCGAACTTGATGGCCCGCTCGATGTCGAACTTCTCGATGGCGTCGATCAGCCCGAAGACCCCGGAGGAGACGAAGTCGGCCTGCTCGACGTTGGAGGGCAGTCCCACGCTGACCCGGCCCGCGACATATTTGACGAGCGGCGAGTAGTGGAGGATCAGCTGCTCCCGCAGGCGCTCGTCGCCGGTGGTCTTGTACGAACGCCACAACTCGTCGAGCGAGGAGGGGGCGGGAGGACGCACAGTGCCACGCGCAGCCGGTGGTACTGCCGCGCGGTCAGACCCGGAGGTGTGCTGGGGCATGTGGTGCCTTGAGCCGTTCTGCCGTGAAGTGCTGGGGGACGTTTGTGTGGGGCGGAATCCTTGTGAGCGTAGCGTGACTGAAGCGTCGCAGTGCGCGCAGGACAGAGGTTCGGTGCTGCGCGCTGACGTACCCGCGTTCCCGCCGCCGGACAGGACCGATGGCCGGGACCGTCTCCGCGCGCACCGGCCCCGGGAGCGCCGCTGGATTAGCTGCCGAGGTCATCGGCATTACCTTTTCACCCGAATGCCCCAGGTCAAGTACCGCCTCGCCGCGCGTCGGCGTTGCATGTCGGCCCACTGGTCAACCGCCATCCGTCGCCCTGACGTTCTACGAACCCCAGTGAGTGCAGTTCGTACAGTCGCCCGAGGGTTTCGTCGGCGGACGTTCCCGCGGCACGTGCCACGTCACGCACATCGGTGATGCCGTGGTAGGGAAGGGCGTCCAGGACCCTCGCGGTGACCGCGTCCAGCAGGTCCCTGGGCAGTACGGGGCCGCGCCTGGCCGGTGCGAGGTCGCCGATCTCCCCCACCAGTTCGGCCACTTCCGCCGCATCGGTGACCAGGACCGCTTCGCCGCGCAGCAGCTCATGGACTCCGGCGGACAGACCGCTGGTCGCCGGGCCCGGCACTCCCATGGTGAAGCGGCCGAGGCGCTGAGCGCTGCGGGCGGTGACGAGCGAACCGCTGCGGTACTCGGCCTCGACCACGACCGTCCCTCTGGTGAGCGCGGCGATCACCCTGTTCCGGAGGATGAACCTGCTGCGTGTGGGGTGGGCGGCGGGCGGCAACTCCCCGACGACCAGACCTTGTTCCGCCATGCGTCCGATCAACTCGGTGTGGCCTCGGGGATAGGCGACGTCGACCCCGCACGCCAGCACCGCCATCGTCGCCCCGCCCGCGGCCAGCGCACCGCGGTGGGCCGCCCCGTCCACCCCGAACGCGGCGCCCGACACCACGACCCAGCCACGCTCCGCGAGCCCCGCGCCGAGGCTTGCCGCCATGTGGGCGCCGTACGGTGTACAGGCCCTGGCGCCGACCACCGCGACCGAACGCAGGGCCCACAGGCGCAGGTCGGGACCCCCGCGCACCCAGAGTCCGATCGGCCGCGCGTCGCCCAGGTCGTCGAGTTGACCGGGCCATTCCTGGTCGCCCGGACAGAGAAAGCGCCCGCCCACCGCGGCCACGGCCGCCAGGTCCCGCTCGGGCTCGGCCGCCGCGGCACGCAGCCGATAGCCGCCCAGGCGCGTCGCGGTCATCCCCGGCAACTCCTCGGCCGAGCCGTCCCGGGCGGTGAGCCGCCGTATCAGCTCGACCGGCCCCGCCTCCCGCAGCCAGCGTCCGGCACGCTCGTCGCCCGGCTCCAGAATCCGTGTCAGCGCGACCCGCGCCAACCGCACTCGCTCCTCTCGCCCTTCCTGCCCCGGCCCCGCGCGCCCTGCCTCTTCCGCACCTTCCCCCTGCCCGGCCCACTCCATCCGCCCCACCCGACCCGCCTGTCCCACCCGACCTGCCTGTCCCGCCTGTCCCGCATCACCGTTCCCCGTCTCGTCGGCAGCCGCTCCCCCGTCCGCCCCCAGCTGCCGATTCACGATGCTCCGGCCCCCATCGCCACCCCGCGCTGGATGCCCGTCCGAAGCTCCAGGGCCACCGCGATGTCGGAGGCGTCCGGCCGGTCGGCGCCCCGCAGGTCCGCCACTGTCCACGCCACCCGCAGCACCCGGTCGAGGCCCCGGGCCGTGAGGATGCCGCGCTCCATGTCCCGCTCCGCCGCCATCAGCGCCCCCGGTGCCACGAGCAGCCGGGTCCGCAGTTCGTGTCCGGGCACTTCGCTGTTGGTGGTCCAGGGCGTACCAACCAACCGATCGGCGGCCCGTGCCCTGGCCTCCCGCACCCGGGCGGCGACCTCCGCCGTCGACTCGCCCCGGCCGCCGCGCCCCATCAGGTCGGCGCGGTCGACGGGCTCCACCTCGACGCGCAGGTCCACCCGGTCGAGCAGGGGCCCGGAGAGTCGTGCCTGGTAGCGGCGGACGGCTGAGGGCGGGCATTCGCAGCCGGCGCCACTGAGCGTGTGCCGGCCGCAGGGGCACGGGTTCGCGGCGAGCATCAGCAGGAATCTGGCGGGCAGCCGCACCACCCCGGCCGCCCGCGCGACCACGACATGGCCGGACTCCAGCGGCTGGCGCAACGCGTCGAGCACCTTCCCCGAAAATTCGGGCGCCTCATCCAGAAAGAGCACTCCGCGATGGGCCAGCGAGACGGCTCCCGGCCTCGGCAGCCCGTTGCCCCCGCCGACCAGCGACTGCATCGTCGCCGAGTGGTGGGGTGCGCAGTACGGCGCTCTGGCGACCAGAGGTTCACCCGGTGGGAGGATTCCCGCCACCGAGTGAATCGCCGTCACTTCGAGGGATTCTTTCCGGGTCAGCGGAGGCAGGATCGCCGGGAGGCGCTCGGCCAGCATCGTCTTTCCGGCCCCCGGCGGCCCGGAGAGCAGCAGATGATGTCCCCCCGCGGCGGCCACCTCCAGAGCCTTGCGGGGACGCGCCTGCCCCGCGACATCCGCCAGGTCGGGCCGATGGCCGTCCCCCTGCCCGCAGAGCGCGGCGAGGCCCGAGCCGACACCGGCGCCCGGTACCATCAGCCCGGCCAGCATCGCGTCCGGACGTCCCGGGTCATCGGCCGGCTCGTCCGGCACGGGCTCGTCGCCCAGCACCGCGATGAGCTGGCGCAGGCTCCGTACACCGAGGACCGAGACACCTGGTACAAGGGCCGCTTCCCCGGCGGTCTGCTCGGGGACGACCACATGGCGATATCCCGCCTCGGCGGCGGCGAGCACGGCGGGCAGCACGCCTCGGACCGGACGCACCCTGCCGTCCAGGCCGAGCTCACCGATCATCACCACATCCGCGATGGCACCGGGGGCGATCCTCTCGGCCGCACCGAGGACCGCGCACGCGACAGCGAGATCGAAACCCGAACCCCCTTTGGGTACGGATGCCGGGGAGAGCCCCACGGTGAGTTTCTTCTGCGGCCACTCCGCCCCCGAATTGACCACGGCGGCCCTGACCCGGTCCCGGCTCTCCACCAGGCTCTTGTCCGGCAGCCCTACCAGGGTGAACGCCGCCACTCCCGGCTCCAGGTCCGCCTGGACCTCCACCACCACACCCTCGACGCCGACCAGCGCCACCGAACAGGCTCGCGCGAATCCCATCAGGACACCCCGCGTACATGCTCGGTGACCGCCGCGCCCCGCCTCGGCACGAGCACTCCGACCAGGTCGATCCGGACCCCGCCGTCCGGTGGCCCGCCGTGACCGTCCAGCCAGATCTCCGCGAGCCGTCGCAGCCGGTCCGCCTTGGCCGGGGTGACGGCCGCCATGGGATGCTCGAAAACTCCGGACCTGCGGGTCTTCACCTCGCAGATGACCAGCGCGTCGCCGTCCCTGGCGACGATGTCGATCTCTCCGGCGCGACAGCGCCAGTTGCGCTCCAGCACGGCCATTCCGGCGTCGGCCAGCAGCCGTGCCGCCAGATCCTCGCCGTACCGCCCGAGTGCCCCCCGTGCGTTCATATCGGCACCACCTCCGGCACCGACTCTGACGTGTCCGGCCCGGACGTGTGGATCTTGGTGGACAACTCCGCGATTGTGGATAACCCGGTCACCCGTCAGGGCGACCGGGTCGCGCGGATCAGCCCCCCGGTAGTTCGAGATCGCTCTTGTTGAGCTCCTCGATGTTCACGTCCTTGAACGTCAGCACGCGGACCTGCTTGACGAATCTCGCGGGCCGGTACATGTCCCACACCCAGGCATCCGCCATGGATACTTCGAAGAAAACCTCACCCTGGACCGAGTGCACCTGCATCTCGTAGTCGTTGGTGAGGTAGAAGCGCCGTTCGGTCTCGATCACATATTTGAACAGACCGACGACATCGCGGTACTCCCGGTAGAGCTTCAGCTCCATCTCGGTCTCGTACTTCTCGAGGTCCTCGGCGCTCATGGCATGTTCCCCTTCAGCCGTGCGTCCCCCTATTGTGCGTCAGCCCCCGGCACCCCTGAACGATTAGACGATTTCGGGGGCCAGAAGCAGCGGAGCACGTGGAGGACCCTCGTCGAGGAGCGTGCGCAGCAGCTCGGCGAGTCTGGTCGGATACACCGTCTCACGCGCCGCGAGCAGTTCGGCGGAAGTCCACCACCTCAGACCGGCAACACTGCGCCGCTCCAGTTCGGTGAGGCCCTGGGGGGCGGTGGCGGTCTGCGCCGTACGGGCCAGGAAGTACCACTCGTCCTGGTTCCAGCGCCGCCCGTCGAACGGGAAGGAGCAGGTCCGCCGCCAGAGCACGGGTCCCAGCTCGATGTCCGTGATCCCGGTCTCCTCGGCGAGCTCGCGCCGCGCCGCCTGCTCCCGGGTCTCGTCGCCCTCCAGGCCGCCGCCGGGCGTGAACCACCAGGTGTCCGCCGGGTCGTCCGGCTCGTACCCGTGCATCAGCAGGATGCGGTCCTCAGGATCGAGGAGCACCACTCGGGCGACCCTGCGGACCTCGCCAGCCACCGACGGCCCACCGGACTCGGCAGCCACGGACGGCCCACCGGTCTCGGAAGACATCGGCATCCCACCGGTCTCGGCGGGCATCGGTGTCCCGCATTCCTCGCCAGCCACCGACGGCTCACCGCCCTCCGCGGCCCCCGGCGTCCCGTCGGTCTCAGCCGGCATCGGCGGCCGCCGATGTGCGCTGCTTCTCCCGGGCCGACCGGGCCGACTGGGCCGACCGGGCCGACCGGGAGGAGCGCGCGGCGATCGGTCCGTACGCGGCGCCGCCCAGAATGAGCACCAGGCCCACCACGACCGTCCCGAGCTGGAGCCGCAGAGGTCCGCTGGAGGACACCCCGCCGGGCAGCGCCGCGAAGGAGTCCGGCCGCCCGATCATGCCGTTCATCGGCCACGCCACCGCGTCGACCCGGGCCTCGACGGCGCTGCGGGGGACGGAACCCTGGCTCGCGTCGTCGAGGTGCACCCGGGAGTCCAGTGAACCGGCCCGTTCGTCACCGAGCAGGAAGAGCTGCCCCTTGGGCACTTCGGCCGTGAATCCCTGGGGCGAGGCCGGGGTCCGCGCCGCGGAACCGGCCGTCCCGTCGTACGCCCGCAGATACGGTTCCTCAATGGAGGTGCCGTTGATGGTGAGCCGACCGCCCTTGTCGCAGCAGGCCACCTTGTCGCCGCCGACACCGACGACCCGCTTCACCATCGGCACAGCACCCCAGGCCGCATCGGTGAACACGACCACGTCCCCGCGCCGCACATCAGCGCCGTCCACCCGCTCCGCGAGCACCCGGTCCCCGGAGTTCACCGTCGGCGCCATCGAATCGGTCGGCACCGTGTACGGCTTGTACACCACCGCTCCCCAGGCGAATCCGCCGAGGAAGAGCACACAGCCGACGGCCACGGCCAGACCCGACAACACATTGCCGAGCCGGCCCCGGCCGCCATCCGTACGTCCTGTTCCACTCATCCCAGCGCTCCCCCATCGGAGATCGACAATCGCTGATCCGAGTCGGCACCCTACCCGGCGGTACGCCCGCTGGTCAGCCTCTTGCGGCGCCACAGCACGAGGGGCAGTGCTCCGGCCACACCCAGTGCGGCGGGCGCCATGGCCGCCGCCTTGTTCAGCCCCGACTGGTCGAAGGTCCCCGGAACCGGGAGGGTCGCCCAGCGGTTGATGGGCCAGGCGACGACGACGGCACGGCCGACGACCTCGTCCGTGGAGACCGTGCCCTGGCCGGGAAGCTCCTGGTGATACCGGGAGTCCAGCGAGTTCTGACGGTGGTCGCCCATCACCCAGATCCGGCCCTCGGGCACATGGATCGGTCCGAACGGCTCGTCATTGCACGCGGTGTTCCCGGGGAAGATGAACGACTTCTCGTCCAGCGCCTTCCCGTTGACCGTCACCGGCCCGTTCTTCTTGCACTCCACCGTGTCGCCGCCGACCGCGATGACCCGCTTGATCAGGTCCTTCTCCTCGGCGGACGGCATCAGCCCGATGAAGCTGAGGAACTTCTGCACCGCGTTGGGGTCCGGCGTCGCCGTGTCCTCCAGCCAGCCGCCCGGGTCGTGGAAGACCACGACCTCGCCGCGCTCCGGCTCCGAGCCGAACCACGGGGTCAGCTTGTCGACCAGCACCCGGTCGCCCCGCTGCAGCGTGTTCTGCATGGAGTCCGAGGGGATCGAGAACGCCTGTACCAGGAAAGTCTTGATCACCAACGCCAGAACGAGCGCGATGCCGATGAGCAGCGGCAGTTCCTTCCAGAAGGAACGCGGCTTCTTCGGAGCCCTGCCGCCGCTGTCCGAGGAGTCGGAGTCACCCTCCGTCCGGCCCGCCGTCGCCTCCACAGGAGACCCCGCGTGCTCCGGCCGATCCTCGGGTTCGTCGTGTCCGGATCGTGCGCCGACCGCCAAATCCCCCACATCCACTCCTCAATACGTGCCACTGCCCACGCCCGGTTCGGTGCAGGCCCACCACTCCCATAACGAGCGGGAGTTCCGCAGGGGTCGGGAGCCGGACCATCGCGTATCGATCCTGGGGAGACAGACTATTCGACATGGCCGACACCGCCGTCGCCCCGGCGCGCGCGTCCGGGACCGACCCGAAGGTCGCGCGTTCCTCCAGCGTGCGCCAGTGACCGAACGGCCAGGCGATCACCACGGCCCGTCCCACGACCTCGTCCTCGGAAACGGTGCCCTTGTCCGGCTCGTCGAGATGGAAGCGCGAATCCGCGGAATTCGACCGGTGGTCCCCCATCACGAAGATCCGGCCGACCGGAACCTTTACCTCGAATTGGACAGTCGATGGCTCGTTGCCGGGGTACAGATAGGGCTCGTCCAGCGCGACACCGTTGACGGTGACCCGGCCGTCCTTGCCGCAGCACTTCACGGTGTCGCCGCCGACGGCCACCACGCGTTTGATGAGGTCCTGCTCGTCGTCGGACGGCAGCAGTCCGATGAAGGTCAGCAGCTCCATGACCTGTTTGACGCCGACGGGAGGGTCCTTCTCCTCGCCGCCCGCGTGCTCCTCGCCCAGCCAGCCGCCGGGGTCCTTGAAGACGACGACGTCGCCACGCTGCGGCTTCGACCCGAACCAGGGTGTCAGCTTGTCCACGAGCACGCGGTCGCCGATCCGGATGGTCTGCTCCATCGACCCGGACGGGATCACGAACGCCTGCACCAGGAAGGTCTTCAGCACCAGCGCGATGAGCAGCGCCACCACGATGAGTACGGGGATCTCTGTCACCGCCGACCTGCGCCGCCGCCGTCTGACCCTGCGCGCCAGTCTGCGGCGCTCCGCCCGTGTCGGGAGCGAGCGCGACACGGTGGGCCCGTCTCCGGCCGCCGGTCCGGCACCCGTCGACCCGGCGTCCGCCCGTCCGGCGTCCGTCCCTCCGGCATCCGTCCGTCCCGCTCCGGGCGACAGCGGACCCTCGGCGTCCGGTACGCCGCGCCTGCGCCCGCGGTTACCCATGGGCCCCGACGGGCGCCCGTACACCCCGGAAGGCGTCGGTGCCCGGCAGCGACCCCAGCCGGTTCAACGGCCAGCCCAGCCAGTCGACCCGACCGATCACCATGTCGACGGGGACCATGCCGCCGCCGGGCTGCCCCAGGTGGTCCCGGGAGTCGCGGGAACTGCCCCGGTGGTCCCCCATCATCCACAGCGTGCCCATGGGGACGACGATGTCGAAGGGCACCTGGGAAGGCACGTCCCCGGGGTACAGGTACTCCTCGTCCACCGGGTGGCCGTTCACCTCGACCCTCCCCTGCTTGTCGCAGCAGACCACGCGATCGCCCCCCACACCCACGACGCGCTTCACGAAGTCGGTCGCGGCGGGTTCGGCCAGCCCCAGCGACGAGGCCGCACCGCGCAGCAGCCCGGCGACGGCGTTCTTCTCGGGGCTCTCCTGGACGAAGGAGCCGGTCCCGTCGAACACCACCACGTCGCCGCGCTCCGGCACGGAGCCGAACCGGTACGCCAGCTTGTTGACGAGCACCCGGTCCCCGACCCGCAGGGTGGGCTCCATCGAGCCGCTGGGGATCAGGAAGGGCTGGATCACATAGGCGCTGAACAGCAGCAGGACGACCGTGCAGAGGGCTCCCAGCGCGGCTGCCCGCCGCCAGGACATCGACGGGACGGACCGGTCCTGGATACGCGAGAAGCGCGACCCCTCCTCCGGCCCTGTTCCGGGTCCGGAGGAACGATCGCGCTCCGTGTGCTGTGCTTCCGTGTCCATCGCGGCCGAAGCTTATCCGGCCGCGCTGTGGACGCGGGCGTCAGCTCAGTTGTCGCGCTTCTCCTTGATCTTCGCGGCCTTGCCGCGCAGGTCACGGAGGAAGTACAGCTTGGCGCGACGGACGTCACCGCGGGTGACGAGCTCGATCTTCTCGAAGATCGGGCTGTGCACCGGGAAGGTGCGCTCGACGCCGACGCTGAAGGAGACCTTGCGGACCGTGAAGGTCTCGCTGACGCCCGAGCCCTGGCGGCGGATGACAACACCCTTGAACTGCTGGATACGGGAGCGGTTGCCCTCGATCACGCGCACGTGGACGTTGACGGTGTCACCGGGGCGGAAGGACGGAACGTCCGTACGCAGGGAGGCGGCGTTGACGCCATCGAGCAGGGAAGTCATTTTGTCTGCTTTCTTCGCCGATGCCACAGGTCATCGACGGGAGTTCGTCAGGAGTTCGGAGTGCTGATCGCGTCGGGCGGGCGTCGTTCCCCCTGTGGCAGGGGCGCACACCGGACGTACAGCAGCTGCCTATTCTTCCACGGCCGGGGGCCTGCGCCAAAATCGGCCGCCGGGCTCCGGGGACCAGCCGAGGATGGAGAGGATCTCGCGGTCCTTCTTGTCGAAGCCGCTCGCCTCGCAGCGCTCGATGAGGTCGGGCCGGTTGAGCGCGGTGCGGGCGAATGCCTGGTCCCGCCGCCAGCGCGCGATCCTGCCGTGATGTCCGCTCAGCAGGACATCCGGAATGCCCCGGCCGCGCCACTCGGGCGGCTTGGTGTAGACGGGCCCCTCCAGCAGATCGGCCATGGCGCCCGGGGCGAAGGAGTCGTCGCGGTGCGATTCGGCGTTGCCCAGGACCCCCGGCAGCAGACGGGCCACGGCTTCCGTGATGACCAGCACGGCGGCTTCCCCGCCGGCCAGCACGTAGTCGCCGATGGACACCTCGATGACCGGTATCCGTGTGGCGTATTCGTCCATCACCCGGCGGTCGATGCCCTCGTAGCGGGCGGGTGTAAAGATCAGCCAGGGCCGCTCGGAGAGCTCGACGGCCAGTTCCTGGGTGAACGGCCGTCCGCTGGGCGTGGGCACCACGAGCAGCGGGGCGTGCGCGCCCGCCTCGTAGCCGTCCGCCAGCGCCTCGTCCAGGGCCTCGCCCCACGGCTCGGTCTTCATGACCATGCCGGGACCGCCGCCGTACGGGGTGTCGTCCACCGTGTTGTGCCGGTCGTACGTCCAGTCCCGCAGGTCATGGACCTGTACGTCGAGCCGGCCACGGGCGCGGGCCTTGCCGACCAGCGATACGTTCAGCGGTTCCAGGTACTCCGGGAAGATCGTGACGACATCGAGCCGCATTACGCGTCACCCTTCGGCACCGGGCCGGCACTGCCCGCCTCACCGGCGTCCGCCGGCCCGCCGTCGCCGGGGCCGTCCGCCGGGTCCGCACCGTCCGCCTCGTCGTCGCGCGAGGAGGCCACCACGGCCTCGTTCTCGTCGATGAGGCCCGGCGGCGGGGAGATGACCGCGCGCTGCTCCTCCAGGTCGATCTCGGTGACGATCTCCTCCACGAACGGGATCATCACCTCGCTGCCGTCCGGGCGCTCCACGATGAACAGGTCCTGCGAGGGCAGGTGGGTGATCTCGGTGATCCGGCCGATCTCAGTGCCGTCGGCGAGGACGACATCGAGGTCCATCAGCTGGTGGTCGTAGAACTCCTCGGGGTCCTCGGGAAGTTCCGCCGGATCCACTTCGGCGATCAGGAGCGTGTTGCGCAGGGCTTCGGCCCCCGTACGGTCGCGTACGCCCTCGAAGCGCAGCAGCAGCCTGCCGCTGTGCACCCGGCCGGTCTCGATCGTCAGCGGCCCCGTCGCGGCCGGGTCGGTGGCCAGGACGGCCCCGGGCCCGAGCCGCAGCTCCGGCTCGTCCGTTCGTACCTCGACGGTGACCTCGCCCTTGATGCCATGGGCGCGGCCGATCCGCGCAACTACCAACTGCACGCTGCTTCTCCGATTGATGGTGTACGGACGTACGAGTAGAGGGTGACGGACGACAAAGGCCGGGGACGGCTCGAAAGCCCTCCCCGGCCCTGGCCGGTGTTCAACTCTTTCAGTGAACCTGGTCCACATCGACGAGGTCGACACGGATACCACGACCACCGATGGCGCCCACGACGGTACGCAGAGCGCGAGCGGTGCGGCCGTTGCGGCCGATCACCTTGCCGAGGTCATCGGGGTGGACCCGAACCTCCAGCACGCGCCCACGGCGCAGGGTGCGCGAGGCCACCTGCACTTCGTCGGGGTTGTCGACGATGCCCTTCACGAGGTGCTCGAGAGCCTCCTCGAGCATGCTCAGGCCTCGGTCGACTCGGTGGACGCAGCAGCGTCAGCCGCCTCGTCCGCCTTCTTGTCGGACTTCTTGGCCTTCTGAGTGATGGCCTCACCCTTGGCCTCGTCGCCGTCCGAGGACAGCGCCTCGAAGAGGGCGCGCTTGTCAGCCTTGGGCTCCGGCTGCAGCAGCGGCGCGGGGGCCGGGAGGCCCTTGTGCGCCTGCCAGTCACCGGTGAGCTTCAGGATCGCGAGAACCGGCTCGGTCGGCTGGGCGCCGACGGACAGCCAGTACTGCGCACGCTCCGAGTTGACCTCGATGCGCGAGGGGTTCTGCACCGGGTGGTACAGGCCGATCTCCTCGATGGCCCTGCCGTCACGGCGGGTACGGGAGTCGGCGACGACGATGCGGTAGTGAGGCGAACGGATCTTGCCCAGACGCTTCAGCTTGATCTTGACTGCCACGGAAGTGGTGTCTCCTGGTCTTGACGTGGTTGGGCACAACGAAGATGCCACGTGGGGTTGCGGTACTCGGGTGCCCGACGGACGCGTCAGCCGGAGGAGAGAGGGGTCCTATGCGGCTGTCGAGTACAGCTAGCCATTGTGCCACACCCCGTCGGCTCACCCCACCGCGACCGCCGCTTCCGGGATCTGGAACGGCTTGCCGCAGCCACCGCAGACGATCGGCGCCTGCGCGAGGACCGACGGCACGACGCGGACGTTGCGCCCGCAGTCGCAGACGGCCTTGACCCGCACGCCGCCTCCGGAGGAACCGTGCCGGGCGGCCGGGCCGCGGAAGGAGCGCTTGGTGTCGGCGGCGGTGGCCACCGTGTGCGCCTTGAGGGCGCGCTGCAGCCGTTCGGTGGTCGGGCGGTACCGGCGCTTGGCCTCCGGATTCAGCGTGACCAGCGAGAATCCGCTGCTGGGGTGGGGCTCCTCGGCATGATCGAGGCCCAGCTCCTCGGCGATCGCGAGGAAACGTCGGTTGTGGTAACGGCCGGCGCGGGAGGTGTCGCGGACACCTCTCGCGGCGGCGATGCCGTGGACTGCTTCATGGAGCAGTCGCTCGAAGGAGAGCTCGGCGCCACAGGCGGACGAGGACTCTCCGATCAGGGACTCGGGCGCGGCAAGATCGGGCAGCTCGGGGTGGTACCGCTGAATGTCGGCCCACGCCTGTGCCAGCTCTGCGGCAAGTACAGGTGGTGTCGTGCTCACGTCGTGACAACGAGCCTGAGTGCCCCGGTGTTCCTATTCCGGGGCATCCCAAATAATTTGCACGTACCAGTCAGTTGCCCTTGATGCGTCCGGACGAGGGCGGGTGCGCAGATCTGCGGAGAAGGCTCACAGCTCACACCAAGGTGGTACGTAGCACCGGCTACGCCCCGGCGTGCGCGCGGGGTGAGCGGGACACCGACCTCGCGAGCGAGATTACCCGGCGCACCACCACCCGGTGCGCCGCGCCGCGCGCCGGACCGCGCGCCGGACCGCGTGCCGGGCGTCCCCCCGGGCGTCCGCGGCGGGTTTCACCGTACGGAGTCCGGGTCCGGAGCCCTCGACGTGCTGTGCCCGGCCTGTCGGGTAAGACTGAGAGCGAAGAGCGGGAAGCAGCACGGTGCCGCGCGCGGGGGCGCACGACCGGGCACACGAGCATCGCCATTGAACCCCTTCAACCCCTGGACGGGACCGCGGATGCGCAGTTCTCTGACATACGGGGGAACCGCGGGCGTACGCACACGGGGGACTGTCACTCTCGGGCACGACCGACCTCTCGGCGGATTGGGGCGCATTCCATGACACCAACGCTCGTCCGGCACCACCGGTACACGGATTCGTACGCGG
This sequence comes from Streptomyces sp. TSRI0281, assembly GCF_001905125.1. Classification (GTDB taxonomy): domain Bacteria; phylum Actinomycetota; class Actinomycetes; order Streptomycetales; family Streptomycetaceae; genus Streptomyces. The sequence goes on from NZ_LWLE01000035.1 coordinate 130,435, forward strand.
ATGCGTCCGCCCCGGTCGATGCCGGCACCCGAGCCCGCGACTGGGCCGAGATCCAGGAGCGGATGCTGGCACCGCTGTACGAAGCGGTGTACGACCGGCTGGAAGTCGGGACCGCCACGCGGATGCTCTCCCTCGGCTGCGGCTCCGGGCTCGCCCTGCTGATCGCCGCTTCCCGCGGGGCGCGCGTCACCGGCGTCGACACCGACCGGGAGCGGCTCGCACTGGCCCGTGAGCGGCTGTTGCCCGATCCGGGGCCCGGCGCTCCGCCCGGTCGGCCCGGCGCCGAGCGGGCGCGGCTGGTCGTCGGCGGCCCCTCGGCGGCCGGTGAGGCCGAGGGGCCGTACAACCTGCTCACCTCGTTCGACCCGATCGGGTGCGCGGCCGGTGACTCCGAGGGGCTCACCCCCGCGCTGGAATCCGCCGTACCGCTGGCCGCCCGGGGCGCCACCGTGGTCCTGACCGGCTGGGGTCCGCCCGAGAGGTGTGCCACCGCGGCGGTGCTGCGGGTGGCGGCCCGGCTGGCCGGTCCGTCGAGCGCTCCGCGTTCCGGTGGCTGGCGGGCGGCCCGGCGCGACGACCTGGAGGACGTGGCTTCGCGGGCCGGGCTGAGACCGGACGGCTCGGGGCGGGTGTCGTGCCCGTTCGGGTACGCGGACCTGGACAGCGCGGCGCGCGGACTGCTGTCCACCGGACTGTTCGACGCGGCGCTCCGGGCGACGGACCGTGCCCGGGTGAAGGAGGAGGTCGCGGAGGCGCTGCATCCGTATCGGCGGCCGGACGGCACGGTGTGGATGCCGAACGTGTTCCGCTACCTGGTGTGCGTGGCCTGACCCCCGGCGCACCCGACCGCACACCCGACCGCACGCCCACCGCACAGCGACTCACCCCGGCGCAGACACCGGCGTGGCCCTCGCCGTGATCGTCAGGAGGAGGAATCGCCGCCCGGCTTGGCCGGCCGGGCGATGCCGGCCGCCCGGTAGGCCGCCGCTTCGTCCAGGGTCTCGTTCGCCAGCAGCGCCTCGGCCAGTGAGTCGAGCTTGTCCCGGTTCCCGCGCAGCAGGCTGCAGGCCTCCTCGTAGCACTCGTCGACGATGCGGCGCATCTCGGCGTCGACGGTGTCGAGGGTGGCGGGCGCCGCGGAGAGCCCGTACGCCTGCTGGGCGTCGGCGGGGATGGCGGTGAGGCGGCCGATCCTGTCGCTCATGCCCCACCGTCCGACCATGCCGCGCGCCAGGCCGGTGACCTGTTCCAGGTCGCTCTCCGCGCCGGTGGTGACCACGTCGTACACCACCCGTTCCGCCGCCATGCCGCCCAGAGCGCCGATGATCCGCCCGCGCAGATACTCCTCGGTGTACGCGTACTTGTCGGCGTCCGGGGTCGAGAGGGTGACGCCGAGGGCGCGGCCGCGCGGCACGATGGTGATCTTGCGGACCGGGTCGGCGCCGGGCTGGAGCATGCCGAGCAGCGCGTGGCCGCTCTCGTGGTACGCGGTACGGCGGCGCTCCTCGGCGGGCATGACGAGCGGGCGCTCCGCCCCGAGCTGGACCTTCTCCAGGGCGTCGGAGAAGTCGGACCGACCGACCTCGGACTGTTTGCGCTTGACGGCGAGCAGGGCGGCCTCGTTGGCCAGGTTGGCGAGGTCGGCGCCGGTCATGCCGGGGGTCGTCCGGGCGACCTGGGCGAGGCTGACGTCCTCGGCGAGCGGGATGCTCCGGGTGTGGATCCGCAGGATCGCTTCCCGGCCGTCCTTGTCCGGCGGGCTGACCTGGACGATCCGGTCGAAGCGGCCGGGCCGGGTGAGGGCGGGGTCCAGGACGTCGGCGCGGTTGGTGGCGGCGAGGACGACGACGCCCTCGGAGCCGGAGAAGCCGTCCATCTCGGTGAGGATCTGGTTGAGGGTCTGTTCGCGTTCGTCGTGGCCGCCCATGCCGGAGCCGCCGCCGCGGGCCCGGCCGATGGTGTCGATCTCGTCGATGAAGACGATGGCGGGGGCGACCTTGCGGGCCTCGGCGAAGAGCTCCCGTACCCGGCCGGCTCCGACGCCGACGATCATCTCGATGAACTCGGAGGCCGAGGCGGAGAAGAACGGCACCCCCGCCTCACCGGCCACGGCGCGGGCAAGCAGCGTCTTGCCGGTGCCGGGCGGGCCCGCGAGCAGAACACCGCCGGGCATCCGGGCGCCCATTTTCGCGTACTCCTGCGGGTTCTTGAGGAAGTCGACGACATCGTTCAGTTCGCCCTCGACCTCGTCGATTCCGGCCACGTCCTCGAAGGTGGTGCGCTTGCTCCCTTCGAGCTCGACCGGCTTGGGCGGGGGCTTGCGTCCGAGACCGGCCATCCCGCCGCCGAGACCGCCGCGCATCCGCCGGGCGATGAACACCCACAGCAGGACGAGCAACAGCATCGGGGCGAGCGAGATCAGCAGGTTGGCCAGGAAGCTGCGCTGCTGCACGACCGGTTCGGCGGTGACGGTGACGTCGTCCTTGGTCAGTTCGGCCCAGAGGTGGTCGTCGGCGAAGGCGGGCCGCTGGGTGGTGAACTTGCTGTACTTGTCGTCCCCGCCGGGGAGCTTGGCCTCCTTCTTCAGCTGCCCCTGGATGGCATCGCCCTTGGAGTAGATCTTCGAGACGTTGCCCGCGGTGACCTGCTTGCTGAACTCGGTGTACGCGATGGTCGGCTCGTCGTCACCGTTGAAGAAGGACAGCACCAGGTTGGCGATCAGATAGACGGCCAGGGCGGTGAGCAGCAGTCCGCCCCAGCCGCCCGGCATCTTGCGGCCGGGGGGCGGGGGCGGGGGCGCGCCTTCGGAGCGCCATGGCTGGTCCGTTCGATCGCGCGGAGGTACGGGGTTGGTCACGCGCGCTCCTCTGCCGACGGCCACTGCTGGCGACATTAGGGGAGAAACAGCACCAAAGCCTCTGGAGGGGCGACCCAGGGGCCCAGGAGGGGGACGCGAGCGGGCCTGTCCCGGCCGCCTCGCATCACCGGGTGAACTCCTTGCCAATATCCAGAATCCTGTTTACTGTTCTTTTCGTGAACGTTTTCGATGACCGCTTCCTCACACGGAACGGCCTCGCCGCCCGGCAGCTCGCGGTCCTGCTGCTCAACCACGAGCCGGACACCCGGCTGCCCCGGGTGCGCGACTTCGCCGAGGAGCTGGGCTGCGGAAACGGCACGGTCCAGGCCGCGCTGCAGCTCCTGGAGGAATCCGGGGCCATCGAGACGACCGCCCGGGGTCACCTCGGCACCTTCCTCGTCCGCTCGGACCGCTCCATACTCTGGCGGCTCTCCGGCCTCGGCACACTGCTCGCCGCGATGCCCCTGCCGTACTCCCGTCGGTACGAGGGCCTGGCGACCGGGCTGCGCAGCGCCTTCGAGGAGGCCGGCGCCCCCTTCGCCATCACGTTCATGCGAGGCGCCGGAGCCCGTACCGCCGCGCTGCTCGAAGGAAAGGTCGACCTGGTCGTCCTGTCCCGCTTCGCGGCCGACCAGCTGATCTCCGAGCACCCGGTGGAGCTCGTCGCCGATCTGGGACCGGCCACCTACGTCGGCGCGCACGGCATGCTCGTGCGCCACGGTGTCGACCTCGACGCCCCCGGCCTGCGGGTCGCGGTCGACCACGCGTCGGAGGATCTGCGGATGCTCGTCGAGCGGGTCTTCGCCGGGCGCGAGGACGTCCGGTGGCGGGAAGCCTCGTACATGCAGCTGCGCGATCTCTTCGCCCGCGACGAGGTCGACGCCACCGTCTGGAACCTGGACGAGGCGCAGGACCGGGTCGGATTCGGCGTCGATGTGCTCCCGCTGGGCGACGAGGTCACCCGCGAGCTGGCGCTGCGCAACTCCAGCGCGGCCATCATCGGCCGGACCGACGGGGCGAAGGCCCTGGCCGCCGTCCGGGACTCGCTCGACCTCTCCCTGATCACCTCACTCCAGAGCGAAGTACTGAGGGGCGAGCGCATGCCCTCGTACTGACTCCGGTCCGGCGGGGCGAGTGACCAAGGTCCGAACAGTTCGGGACCTTCGTCACCTTCAAAATACAAAATCCTGGTTATTGTTGATTTTAGGAGGATCACCATGGACGACCAGCTCGCACTGCGGATCCAGCTCTTCCGTGACGGTGGACAGGTCCGGCCCGAAGTGGCCGACTTCGTCACTGCCGAGCTGGCCGCCCTCGAAGCCGACGGCCGCACGGTCACCGAAGCGACCGCGGGCATGCTCACCAGCCATCTGATGATGGCACTCACCCGGCTCCTGGACGGCGAGCCCATCGAGCAGTTCCTCACCGACGACCAGGTCGCCGCCGAACTGGCCGGACATCCCGACGCCGTCGCCCGCGCCCGCGCCGTCTCCGCGCGCGCCCGGCGGGAACTCGGTGCGGCCCTCCCCGAGTCCGAGGTCAATTTCCTCGGCATGCACCTCGCGGTCCTGGCCCAGCAGTCCCCCGCCACCCCCGCTTCCTGACCACCGCACCCCCGCAGCCGGGATCACCTCGGCCGAACCACCTCACGAAGGAAGAAGGACAGCCATGACGAAGATCCTCACCGGCGGCGTCGGCAAGATCGAGGTCACCGACACCATCAAGAAGCTGGGCATCGAGGGCATCGACGTCGTCGCCTCCAGCGACATGGACGCCGCGATGAAGCTCCGGGTGGGACAGGCCGACTACTACCTCGGCACCTGCCACACCGGGGCGGGCGCCTCACTCGGCGTGCTCGTGGGTCTGATGGGCGCCGCCGCCTGCCACACCTTCGGCCGCAGCGTCCCCACCGAGGACCAGGTCACCGCCCTGCTCGCCGACGGCAAGAAGGTCTTCGGCTTCTCGATGGACCAGATCGACACCATCGCCCCCCTCATGGCGCGCGCCATCGCCGCCCGCGGCTGAACCCCAGCCACATTTCTTGATCATCCCGGGCACGAAGGAGTGACCCAGTGAGTACCACACTCGCAGCCGGTGCCGGCCTCGATTTCACGCTGGCACAGCAGCTGACCGTGATAGCCCTCTGTGCGCTCACCGCGTACATCTCGCACATGGCGCTGGCCGTCTTCAACGACGGCGTACGACCGTTCCTCCTGGACTTCATCCAGGGGCGCACCACCCGCAGCGCCACGACGGCGGTCTCTTTCGGTCTCTCGGCCGGGTTCATCTTCGGACTCGGTGCACCGATGGCCCTCTCCACCGGTGTGCTGAACCCGTGGCTCCTCTTCCTGCCCACCGACATCCTCGGCATGCTGTCGCCGAAGAAGTGGCTCGCGCCGATCCTCGGCGGTGCCTGGGGCGCGGTGGTCGTCTTCGGGCTGAACGGCGCCAATAACGTGGCGCACGACCTGCCCGTCGACTTCATCACCGCGATGCAGCAGATGTCGACGCCGATCCTCTTCCTCTTCACGCTCTTCCCGGTGCTGGCCATCACCAAGCAGTTCGGCCGCAAGTGGGGCGGCCTCGCCGGTGTCCTCGAATTCGCCCTGGTCGTCATGACCATGAAGCTCTGGCCGAACATGTTCGCCGGAGCGCTCGCGATGGCCGTCGGCGTGCTGATGCTGATCGGGCTCGCCGTCGCCAAGGACCTGAGGCAGCGCAAGGCCGACAAGGCCGCGGGTGTCACCGAGCCCGTCCTCGACGACGACCCGATGGCCTCGCTCTTCAGCGCCAGCGCGGCCCGGCTGCGCAAGTACCTCCCCCTGTTCATGGTGCTGGGGGCCGGAGTCTGTGTGCTCGCACAGATGCACATATTCGGCGGCGGCGAGGCAACGAGCTTCCTGATCGCCAAGGGGCAGTACGCCGAAGCCGCCCAGGTCGACTTCTACCGGGTCTTCGGGTTCATCCCGCTGATCGCGACGACCGCCCTCGCCTCCGGCGCGTACGGCATCGCGGGCTTCACCCTCGTGTACCCCATCGGCTACCTGATGCCGAACCCGTTCGTCGCCGCGATCGTCGGCGCGCTGGTCTTCGCCCTTGAGGTACTGGCCCTCTCCTACATCGGCAAGGTCCTCGGCAAGCTGCCCAGCGTCCGCGACTCCTCGGAGCACCTGCGCAGCGCGATCAGCGACACCCTCCAGCTGGCGATCCTCTTCGGTTCGCTGATGGCGGCCAACGCGATGGGCGGCGGGCTCGGCATCCTCGTCGTCGGCGGGCTCTACCTGCTGAACGAGGCGATGGGCCGGCCGATCGTCCGGATGGCCGCGGCACCGGCCGCGGTGATCGTCGGCGGCATCCTCCTCAACCTCCTGTACTGGCTCGACCTGTTCACACCGATCAAGGGCTAGGCCGTGTCCGCGGAGTTCCGCCCGGCCCGCGACGCCCGGCTCCCGACGCCCGGCCCGCGAGCGTACGGCGGAACTCCGCGGACACCCCCCGGGCCCCCGGATCAGGTACGCGCCACCGCCAGGAAGGACCCCCCACGATGAACAGCACCGCCTCGCACCCCGCCCCCCTTCTCCGTACCGTCGTCGGAGACCTCACCCCCGATTCCGTACGCGGCCCCGTCCTCGCCCACGAGCATCTGGTCCTGGACCTGGACCACAAGGGCGACGGCGCCGCCGTCCTCACCCCGGACCGGCACGCCGCCGCCGTCACCGCCGAACTGGCCGGACTCCGCGAGGAGTTCGGGCTGTCCCTGGTCATCGAGCTGACCTGCCGCGGCATGGGCCGCGACGTGGAGACGCTGGCCCGGATCGCCCGGGATGCCCAGGTCGCCGTCGTCGCCGCGACCGGCTGGTACTACGAGCCGTTCCACACCCCCGAGATCGACGACAGCAGCGTCGAACAGCTCACCGGCACCCTCGTCCGCGAGATCCACGGCGGCATCGGCGCCACCGGAGTCCGTCCCGGGGTCCTCGGCGAGATCGGCAGCCACGGCGACACCCCGACGGCGCCCGAGACCAAGGTGCTGCGCGCCAGTGCGCGGGCCGCCGTCACCACCGGGCTCTCCGTCGCCACCCATGCCCAGCTCGGCCGCGGGGGCCTGGCCCAGCTGGACCTGCTCACCGCCGAGGGCCTGCCCCCGCAGCGGATCTCGATCGGTCACCAGGACCTGCTCGACGACCCGGCCGTGCACCGGGAACTGGCGGCGAGCGGTGCGTACGTCGCCTTCGACACCGTCGGCAAGGACAGCTACCAGAGCGACGACACCCGGCTGCGGCTGCTGCTCGCCCTGCTGGAGGCCGGCCACGCCGACCGGGTACTGCTCAGCTGCGACATCTCCCGCCACGGCTATCTGACCACCGAGGGCGGCCAGGGGTACGGGCACCTCTTCCACAGCTTCCTTCCCGAGGCACGCGCGGCCGGTGTGGACGAGGACCTGATCGACCTGATGACCCGCCGCAATCCGCTGCGCTTCCTCACGGGCGCGAGCGTCGAGGAGATCTGACCATGAGCCCCGCCCCCGCACTCCCCGAGACCTTCCCGCTGCCCACGGTGGAGCTCGCCGACGCCGTCGCCCGGCAGTTCCGGCTCATCGAGGCCACCGCCCGGCACTTCGAGGGACCTCAGCTCTTCGCGTCCGACGCCGGGGTCGTCCCCGGTCTCGGCCGCCCCCGGACCACCGCCCGCGTCGAAGCCGTCCTGGCCGACTTCTTCGGCGCCGAGGACGCCGCGTTCGTCCAGGGCGCGGGCACCGGCGCGATCCGGGCCGCTCTGAACGCCGCCGTACGGGCGGGCGACCCGCTGCTGATCCACCGGGCGCCGGTCTACCGCACCACCGAGGTCACGCTGCGCGGCATCGGCGTGGAGACCGTCGAGGCCGACTTCAACGACCCGGACGAGCTGCGCGGGGCGCTGGAGTCCGGCCGCTTCCGGTGGGCGTACGTCCAGCACACCCGGCAGCGGCTCGCCGACTCCTACGACCCCGGCGCGGTCCTGGCTGCCTGCCGGGCGGCCGGTGTCCGCACCCTGGTCGACGACAACTACGCCGTCCTGCGCACCCCGGCCGCCGGGGTGGAACTGGGCGCCGACGCCTCCTGTTTCTCCCTGTTCAAGCTGCACGGCCCGGAGGGCGTCGGCATCGTCGTCGGCGCCGGCGACCTCGTGGAACGCATCCGCCACGACAACTACTCCGGCGGCGGCCAGGTCCAGGGCCACCAGGCACTCGACGCCCTGCGCGCGCTCACCCACGTACCGGTGATGTGGGCCGTGCAGTCCCAGGTCGGCGCCGAGGTCGCCGAGCGGCTGGCGGCGGGCGAGGTGCCCGGTGTCGCCGAGGTACGGCTCGCCAACGCCCAGGACCGGTGCCTGCTGGTCCGCCTCGACCGGCCGGTCGCGAAGGAACTGCCCGCGGTCGCCGCCCGCTTCGGCGCGGCCCCCTACCCGGTCGGCTCCAACTCGCGCTACGAGATCGCCCCGCTCTTCTACCGGATGTCCAGCTCCGCCCTGGACGACTCCCCCGAGCTGGCCGACTGGACCGTACGCATCAACCCGATGCGGGCGGGCGCGGACCTCGTCGTCGAGATCCTGCGCCGCTCGCTGGACGCCCTGAAGGACGCCCTGAACGACCAGAAGGACGACTGACCGTGTTTCTCGACACCCTGCTCACCCGCAACCCCGGGCTCGTCGAGGCCGCGACCGCGCTCCACCGCGACGGCGAGATCCCGCCCGACACCTATGTGATGGACCTCGACGCCATCGAGGCCAACGCCGCGCTCCTGGCCGCCGAGGCCGAACGGCTGGGAATCTCGCTCTGGTTCGTCGTCAAGCAGCTCGGCCGCAACCCGGAGCTGATCCGGGCCATCGCCCGGCACATCCCCAAGTACGCCGCGATCGACCCGCCCGAGGCCCGCACCCTGCACACGGCGGGCGCCCGCGCGGGCAACCTCGGCCATCTGGTCCAGGTTCCCCGCCGCGCGCTGCCCGAGATGCTGGCCTGGCGCCCCGAGACCGTCACCGTCTACGACCTGGCCAACGCCCGCGCGGTCTCCGAGGCGGCGACGGAACTGGGCTTCGTCCAGGACGTCCTCGTCCGTCTCGAAGGCGTCGAGGGCACCGTCTACCCCGGCCAGGAGGGCGGCGTCCCGCTCGCCCGTCTCGACGCGTTCGCCGAGGCCGCCGAGCGGCTGCCCGGCATCCGGCTCGCGGGCGTCACCGCCTTCCCGTGCGTCCTGTGCGACCCGGCGACCGGAGCCCCGTACGCCACGCCCAACTTCGCGATGGCGCTCAAGGCCCGTGATGTGCTCGCCGCGCGCGGTCACGAGGGCCTCCTGCTGAGCGCCCCCAGCGCCACCTCGATGGCCTCGCTCCCGCTGCTCGCCGGCCTCGGCGCCACCCACGGCGAACCGGGCCATGCCCTCACCGGCACCACCCCGCTGCACGCACTCGATCCGCACCAGCCCGAGACGCCCGCCTATGTGTACGTCAGCGAGGTCGCCCACACCCTCGACGACGGCCGCCCGGCGCTCTTCGGCGGCGGGTTCTACGCCCGCTCCCACATCAAGAGCGCACTGCTGCCGCGCACCGGCGTTCGCCTGGGCGTACAGGACGCGCCCGCCGAGAACATCGACTACTACCGGCTGCTCGACGCGCCCGGCGCCGGAGCGGACATCCAGATCGGCGACACCGCGCTGCTCGCCTTCCGTACCCAGATCTTCGTCACCCGCTCGACCGTCGCCGTCGTCTCCGGAATCTCTTCCGGTGCCCCTCGCCGGGTCGGTCTGTACGACGCCCAGGGCCGGTCCCTGAGCTGAGGAGGCACCCCATGGCCAAGACCGTCATCGTCGTCATCGACGGATTCGGCATCGGCGCCATGCCCGACGCGGGCACGCTGCGCCCCGGCGATCTCACCGCCGACACCTGCGGACATGTCCTGGACCACTGTCGCGAAGCCTTCGGCCGCCCGCTGCGGCTGCCGGTACTGGGCTCGCTGGGTCTCGGACTCGTCCACCCGCACCCCGACCTCGCCCGCCGTACGCATCTCCCCGTCGCCGCGGGCCGGGCCGCCCTCGGCTATCCGGGCGCCGACACCTTCGCGGGCCACCAGACGATGATGGGCGCCGACTTCAGCCATGTCACCGTGGCCCGGCTCGCGGACCACATCGGCGAGGTGACCGCCGCCCTCGAAGCGGCCGGACACCGGGTCGAGCCGCTGGAGGGCAAGCCGCTCCTGGTCGTCGACGGGGCGGTCCTGGTCCACGACAACCTGGAGGCCGATCCGGGGATCAACTGGAACGCCTCCGGCCGGCTGGACGACCTGCCGTTCGACGGACCGGGCGGCATCCTCGCCATCGCCCGGACGGTACGCACCGTCGCGCCGGTGGCCCGGGTCATCGCGGTCGGCGGCCACGCGGACGGCCCGCTGGCACGGTTCGTCCGTGCCGGGGAGGCGGGCACGGTCGGCCTCGACACCCCCGCCACCGGCTTCTACCGCAACGGCGGCCTCGAAGTGCAGCACCTGGGCGCGGACCTCGACCACACCCGCCAGCTCCCCGATCTGGCGGCCCGCGCGGGCATCCCCGTCACCCTGGTGGGGAAGGCCGCCGACATCCTGGCCTGCGACGCGGCGACGCGGCACCCCGCGGTGGCGACCGCGGACGTGCTCACGTACACCCTCGAAGCGGTACGCGCCCCCGGCGACGCCCTCGTGGTCGCCAACGTCCAGGAGACCGACCTGGCGGGCCACCAGCAGGACACCGAGCGGTACGGCCACCTCCTGGAGCAGGTCGACGCGGGCCTGGACGCACTCGTCGCCCTGCTCGACAGCCCCGGCGACCGGCTCATCGTCACCGGCGACCACGGCAACGACCCGACGATCGGGCACGCCCTGCACACCCGTGAGTACGTCCCCGTCCTCGTCCACCGGCCCGGCGCGGGCGCGGTGGAACTGCTGCCGGACGCGGGGAGCCTGGCGGACGTCGGCGCCACCGCCGCCGTATCGCTGTCGCTGGACCCGGCGGAGCTGGCCAACGGCCGGGCGCTGAAGCCAGGACGGCACGCGGCGTAGCGGCCCTCGGCCGCGGAGCAGGTGCGCGAACGCGTAAGGGGCGCCCACTCGAGGTGGGCGCCCCTTACGCATGGTCCGTGGGCGGTCAGCCCATGAACTTCTTGAACTCGTCCGGCAGGGCGAAGTCCTCGGCGGGCTTGCCGTCCTGACCGGGCAGACCGAACGCGCCGCCCTGCGCCGCCTGCTCGCGACGGGCCGCCTCGGCCTGCTCCTCGGCCTTGCGCTTCATCGGGTTACCGCTCTTGCGCTTGCCCTTGGCCTGCTTGACCTGCTTCTTCTGCCGGCCGGGGCCACCGCCCATGCCGGGCATCCCCGGCATCCCGGGCATGCCGCCGCCCTGGGCCATCTTCGACATCATCTTGCGGGCCTCGAAGAAGCGCTCCACCAGGTTCTTCACGGCGGAGACCTCGACACCCGAACCCTTGGCGATACGGGCCCGGCGCGAGCCGTTGATGATCGTCGGCTCGGCGCGCTCCTTCGGGGTCATCGACTTGATGATCGCGGCGGTGCGGTCCACATCGCGCTCGTCGATGTTGTTGATCTGGTCCTTGATCTGCCCCATGCCGGGCAGCATCCCGAGCAGCTTGGAGATGGAGCCCATCTTCCTGACCTGCTCCATCTGCGACAGGAAGTCGTCGAGCGTGAAGTCCTTGCCCTTGCTCGACGCCAGCTTGGAGGCCATTTTGGCGGCCTCTTCCTGGCTGAAGGTCTTCTCCGCCTGCTCGATCAGGGTGAGCAGGTCACCCATGTCGAGGATGCGGGAGGCCATCCGGTCCGGGTGGAAGGCGTCGAAGTCTTCGAGCTTCTCGCCGTTCGACGCGAACATGATCTGCTTGCCCGTGACATGGGCGATCGACAGGGCCGCACCACCGCGGGCGTCACCGTCGAGCTTGGAGAGCACCACACCGTCGAAGCCGACGCCGTCACGGAAGGCCTCGGCGGTGTTGACCGCGTCCTGGCCGATCATCGCGTCGACGACGAAGAGGATCTCGTCCGGGCTGACGGCGTCGCGGATGTCCGCGGCCTCCCGCATCAGCTCCTGGTCGATACCGAGGCGGCCCGCGGTGTCGACGACGACCACGTCGTACTGCTTGGACCGGGCGAACTCGATCGAGTCCTTGGCGACCTGGACCGGGTCACCGACGCCGTTGCCCGGCTCCGGGGCGTACACCGCGACACCGGCACGGTCGGCGACGACGCTGAGCTGGTTGACGGCGTTGGGACGCTGGAGGTCACAGGCGACCAGCAGCGGGGAGTGGCCCTGGCCCTTGAGCCAGAGGCCGAGCTTTCCGGCGAGGGTGGTCTTACCGGCACCCTGGAGACCCGCGAGCATGATCACGGTGGGCGCGGTCTTGGCGAACCGCAGGCGCCGGGTCTCGCCACCGAGGATGCCGACGAGCTCCTCGTTGACGATCTTGATCATCTGCTGGGCGGGGTTCAGCGCCTGGGAGACCTCGACGCCGCGCGCCCGCTCCTTGACGTTGGCGATGAAGGCGCGCACGACCGGCAGGGCGACATCGGCTTCGAGGAGCGCGATACGGATCTCGCGGGCCGTGGCGTCGATGTCCGCCTCGGACAAGCGGCCCTTGCCCCTGAGGTTCTTGAAAGTCGCGCTAAGGCGGTCGGAGAGAGTATCGAACACGGCGCTCGTCGGTCCTCAGGGTCGGGGGCGGGGCAGGTCAGTCGCACTCCAGGGTATCCGGCCACCGGAGAACGCAAAGCCCTCGCCCGGTTCTGGTACCGGACGAGGGCCGATCGGCGTGATCGTGCGGGTCAGCCGAGAGCCTTCTCGACCTCCTTGGCCACCTCCGCCGCCCGCACCTCGGGCAGCGGTTCGCCGTCCGTTCCGGTGACGTAGAAGGCGTCCACCGCGTTGGCGCCGAGCGTCGAGACATGGGCACTGCGCACCCGTACCGCGCTCTGCTCCAGGGCCCGGCCGATCCGGTGCAGCAGGCCCGGGGCGTCCTGGGCGCGGACCTCGATCACCGTGGCCAGACGTGAGCCCGCGGCCGCGACCGTCACCCGGGGCGGCGGGGCCTTCACCCCCCGGCGGCGCGGGTAGGCGGCCTCCCGCTCGGCGAGGCGGGCCGGGATGTCCAGGGAGCCGTCCAGGGCGCGTACGAGGTCGGCGCGCAGCCGGGCCGCCTGCGGGAGGGACCCGTACTCGGCCGCGACCCGCCAGCTGAGCAGCAGCAGGTCCGCGGAGTCGCCCACTTCGGTGGGGAGTTCCACGGCGCGCAGTTCGGCGGCGCGGACGGTGAGGCGGTGCAGCGCCAGGACACCGGCGGCCGCGGGCAGGACGCCGGGGCGGTCGGGCAGGGCGATGAGGAGTTCCACGCCGACGGGTTCCGGCTCCCCGTCGTCGGCGGGCGGCCCCGGCTGGGTGTGCAGGGCCAGGACGGGTTCGCCGGTGCGCAGGGCCTCGATGGCGAGGCGTTCCTGTTCGGCACCGGGCGCGGCGGGTTCCGGTTCCTGGGGGGCCTCGCCCGCGAGGACGGCGGCGACGCGTTTGACGAGGTCGGCGACGAGCGAGGCGCGCCAGGAGCTCCAGGCGGCGGGGCCGGTGGCGAGGGCGTCGGCCTCGGTGAGGGCGTGCAGCAGTTCCAGCGTGGAGGCGCTGCCGACGGCGGTGGCGACGGAGCGGACGGTGGCGGGGTCGTCGAGGTCGCGGCGGGTGGCCGTCTCCACGAGCAGCAGATGGTGGCGTACGAGGGTGGCGACGATGCCCACGTCGTGCTTGTCGAAGCCGATGCGGGCGGCCATGTCCCGGGCGATGACCTCGCCCGCGGCGGAGTGGTCCCCGGGCCAGCCCTTGCCGATGTCATGGAGCAGGGCGGCGATCAGGAGCAGGTCGGGGCGGTGGACGCGGCGGGTGAGGGAGGCGGCCCGGACGGCGGTCTCGACGAGGTGGCGGTCGACGGTCCAGGTGTGGACGGGGTTGCGCTGGGGGCGGCAGTGGACCCGCTCCCAGTCGGGCAGCAGCCGGGTGATGATCCCCTCGGACTCCAGGGCTTCCCAGACGCCGACGGTGGAGTCGCCCGCCCCGAGGAGGGTGACGAGTTCCTCGCGGGCCTCGGCGGGCCACGGGACGGGCAGCGGCCGGGCGGCGGTGGCCAGATGGCGGACGAGGTGGCGGGAGAGCGGCAGCCCGGATTCGGCCGCCGCGGCGGCGGCCCGGAGGGTCAGGACGGGGTCCTTCTCGGGGCGGGCGGCGCGGGCGAGAACGACCTCGCCGTCCGCCTCCACGACCCCGTCGGCGAGCGGGGTGCGCTCGGGCACGGCCTTGCCGCCGCCCAGCATGGCGCGGAGCCTCGGGCGTACCGAGCGGGCGCGCAGGACGCGGTTGACCTCGCGCCAGGTGACGTCGGTGGCGTACGAGACGGTGCGCGCGGCCTCGTACACCTGGCGCAGCAGTACGTCGGCGTCGAGCAGGCCGAGGGCCTCGGCGACCTGGTCCTGCTCCTGGAGGGCGAGGCGGTCGGTGGCGCGGCCGGTGGTCAGGTGGAGGGCGTCGCGGGCGTCGAGGAGGGTGCGGCGGGCCTCGGTGAGCCCTTCGCGGGGGGCGTCGGCGACCCAGGAGGCGGCGACGGCGCGCAGGGCGGTGGCGTCGCGCAGGCCGCCGCGGGCCTCCTTGAGGTCGGGTTCCAGGAGGAACTGGAGCTCGCCCATGCGGTCGGCGCGTTCCCGGCAGAGTTCGTCGAGGGCGGGGAGGCGTTTGGGCGCCTGGTTGCGCCAGTCGGCGAGGATCGCGGTGCGCAGGCCGGCGACGAGGCCGAGGTCTCCGGCGACGGGGCGGGCGTCGAGCAGGCCGAGCTGGACCTTGAGGTCCTCGCCTGCGGTCCTGCGGGCTTCGCCGGGGGTGCGGACGGAGTGGTCGAGGGACAGGCCGAGGTCCCAGACGGGGTACCAGATGCGGTCGGCGAGGGCGGCGAGGGCTCCGGCGTCGGCGCTGCCGTCGTGCAGGAGCAGCAGATCGAGGTCGCTGCGCGGGGAGAGCTCGCCGCGGCCGTAGCCGCCGACGGCGACGAGGGCGGCTCCGCGGACTCCGGCGTGCTCGGCGGCGGCGGTGAACAGGCCGGTCAGCCAGTCGTCGGTGAGGCGGGCGAGGGCGGCACGGCGCGGCGGCCCGGACCGCGCCTTCTCCTGGAGGAGGCGCAGCCGGGCCGCCGCGTAGCCGCTGGGTCCCGAGTCTTCGGATTCGGTGGTCGTTTCGGTGCTCGTCACCCAGCTGCCTTTCAGTTGGCGGGGCCGTCGGTCAGAGGGCGTCCGGACCGCGTTCGCCGGTCCGTACGCGAATGGCGGTCTCGACCGGCACGCTCCAGACCTTGCCGTCTCCGATCTTGCCGGTCCTGGCGGCCTTCACCACCACGTCGATGAGCTGTTCGGCGTCCTCGTCCTCGACCAGGACCTCGATGCGGATCTTCGGGACGAGGTCGACGGTGTACTCGGCGCCCCGGTAGACCTCGGTGTGTCCGCGCTGACGCCCGTATCCGCTGGCCTCCGTGACGGTGAGACCCTGGACGCCGAAGGCCTGGAGGGCCTCCTTGATCTCGTCCAGCCGGTGTGGCTTCACGACTGCGGTGATGAGCTTCATGCGTCCACCTTCTTTGCCTTCGGTGCTGCCGTCGTGTCGTGCGCCGGGGACACGGTGCGGGGGGCCGTGCCGCCGCCCGCGCCGCTGAAGTCGTATGCCGTCTCGGCGTGCTCGACCTGGTCGATGCCGGAGATCTCGTCGTCCTCGGGGACCCGCATCCCGATGGTCCTGTCGAGCAGGAGGGCGAGGAGGGCGGAGACGACCAGAGAGTACGCGAGGACGGCGAAGACTCCGACGGCCTGCTTGCCGAGCTGGTCGAGGCCGCCGCCGTAGAAGAGGCCCGCCGCGTCGGACTGGACGCCACCGGTGGCGAAGAAGCCGACGAGGAGGGAGCCGGCGACGCCGCCGACGAGGTGGACACCGACGACGTCCAGGGAGTCGTCGTAGCCGAAGCGGTACTTCAGACCGACGGCCAGGGCGCACAGGACACCGGCGATGGCACCGACGGCGATGGCACCGAGCGGGCTGACCGATCCGCCGGCCGGGGTGATGGCGACGAGTCCGGCGACGGCACCGGAGGCGGCGCCCAGTGTGGTGAAGGAGCCGTGGCGCAGCTTCTCGTAGCCGAGCCAGGCGAGCATCGCGGCGGCGGTGGCGACCTGGGTGTTGACGAACATGACCGCGCCGACGCCGTCGTCGTTGCCGAGCCAGGAGCCCGCGTTGAAGCCGAACCAGCCGAACCACAGGAGACCGGCGCCGAGCATGACGAGCGGCAGGCTGTGCGGCCGCATCGGGTCCTTCTTGAAGCCGACGCGCTTGCCGATGACGAGGATCACTCCGAGGGCCGCGGCGCCCGCGTTGATGTGGACGGCCGTGCCACCGGCGAAGTCGATGACGCCCAGCTCGAAGAGCCAGCCGCCCGCGCCCCACACCCAGTGGGCGACCGGGAAGTAGACGATGGTGACCCAGAGGGTGATGAAGATCGCCCAGGCGGTGAACTTGACGCGGTCGGCGAGGGCGCCGCTGATCAGGGCCGGGGTGAGGACGGCGAACATCAGCTGGAAGACGGCGAATACGTAGACCGGGATGGTGTAGCCGTCCCAGAGCTCGGTGACGCCGATTCCGCTCAGGCCGACGTAGTCCGCGCTCCAGCCGATGATCGAGCCGGTGTCGGTGCCGAAGGCGAGGCTGAATCCGTAGAGCACCCACAGGATCGTGACGATCCCGAGGCTGATGAAGCTCATCATCAGCATGTTGAGGGTGCTCTTGACGCGGACCATGCCTCCGTAGAAGAAGGCGAGGGCCGGGGTCATGAGCATCACCAGAGCCGAGCAGATGAGCATGAACCCGGTGTTGGCGGCAGACAGCTCCGGGGCGTCTGCGGCAAGCGTCGTGATGCCTGGGGGCATCGGCGTCTCCTCGTCGTCGGTGCGGCCGCGTGCGGGGGAAAGCTGCGGGACCACTGGGGAAAAGGTGCGGGCCGGTTATGCGCCATGAGATTGGCGGAGCGCCGTTTCCACGAATGCCGCACGATGTTTCACACCAGTGACGAAGAGGGTTCGTGTGTTACGTCCGAATGAACCGTGGGTGGCGTGTCCGGTGGCCTGGCTACCATGCGGTCCACGCCGCATACGGCGCGGTCGGGACCGCCGCACACGGGAACCGGCCACGGCGGCCCTCCGTGTGACCTGGCGATGGGGGGAGCCTGGTCGGGGTGTACGGAAGGGGCGCCGCGGCCGGTGGCGGGCGGGCCGGGTCAGACCGCTTCGGCGGTCTCCGGCAGCTGTTCGGTGAGCCGGTCGGTGAGCCGGGCGACATCGTCGATATCGCCGAAGTCCCTGGCGGCGGTGTCGACGGTCTTGCGGAGCCGGGTGTTCACCCGCTCGGAACGGACCTTCTTGGCGATCTTCAGCGCCTGCGCGGCCAGCACCGTGGACTGCTCGGGCTCGCGCTTGAGCAGATGGACGGTGGCCATCCCGATCAGATTGAGCGCGTACGAGCGCTGGTGCTCGTCGTCCTCGCCGAACAGCTCGACGGCCTTCTCCATGACGGGTTCGGCGAGCGAGGCGTAGGTGGGGCTGCGGCCCGCGACATAGGCCAGGTCGCGGTAGGAGTGGGCGTTCTCGCCGTTGAGTTCGGCCTCGGAGAAGAAGCGGATCCAGTCGGGTTCGTTCTCGCCGTCGAGTCCGGCGTCGAGGAAGGTGTCCTCGGCCATGCGGACGGCCCGTTTGCATTTGCTGGGCTGGCCCATGTTGGCGTAGGCGCGGGCCTCCATCGCGTACAGCATGGCCTGGGTCCGCGCGGTGGCGCAGTCGCGGCTGCCGTACTGGGCGAGATGGATGAGTTCCAGAGCGTCGTCGGGACGTCCGAGGTGGATCATCTGGCGGCTCATGCTGGACAGGACGTAGCTGCCCAGTGGTTTGTCACCGGCCTCCTTGGAGGCGTGCAGCGCGAGGACGAAGTACTTCTGCGCGGTGGGCTGGAGGCCGACGTCGTAACTCATCCAGCCCGCCAGTTCGGCCAGTTCGGCCGCGCACCGGAAGAGCCGCTTGGCGGTGGCCGTGGGCTGCGGTTCCTGCAACAGGTCGGTGACCTCGTGGAGTTGGCCGACGACGGCTTTGCGGCGCAGTCCGCCGCCGCACTGCGCGTCCCACTGACGGAACATCGCCGTGGTGGACTCCAGCAGATCCAGCTCGGGCTGGGAGAGCCGGGAGGGGCGCCGGGCGGCGGCGGGCGATTCCGGTTCGGCCCGGCCGGCCGCGGACACGGGCACCAGCCAGCGCTGCATGGGTTCGATGAGGGCGGGGCCCGCGGCGAGGGCCAGCGAGGAGCCGAGGAATCCGCGCCGGGCGAGCATCAGGTCGCTGCGGGAGAACTCGCTGAGCAGGGCGACGGTCTGCGGGCCGGCCCAGGGCAGGTCGACACCGGCCACCGAGGGTGACTGGTGCGCGGTGCGCAGCCCGAGGTCCTCGACGGCGACGACGGCGCCGAAGCGCTCCGAGAAGAGCTCGGAGAGGATGCGGGGGATCGGCTCGCGGGGCTGTTCACCGTCGAGCCAGCGGCGCACCCGCGAGGTGTCGGTGCTGATGTGCAGGGCACCCATCTGCCGCGCCCGGCGGTTCACCTGCCGTGCCAGCTCGCCCTTGGACCAGCCGCTGCGCATGAACCACGAGCCCAATTGCTCATTGGGGCGCTTCCCGGCATTCGTCTCGCCTGCGCCGCTGCCACTCACTGGAACGCCCCCATCCCGCCGGAAATCTCATCGCGCGAACCACTATCAGAATGCCGTGCATCGGTGCTGTCCGTACGGAGGTTGCACACCATCGAACAAGAAATCGGGTTGCCTCCGGCATACCCGTGGGTGCACATACTTCCAGGGTTCGTGTACCGACGGTAATCCTACGATCACCCCTCCCGCGAGGGCTCTTACGGAAACGCCACCATTCGCCACCCCTTCGAATGAACCCGACTGCCGCCGGGCGCGCTTGACTTGACAGGCGACGATCAGCGACAGGCGGATTGGAGCACATAGGGGGCGCGTATTCCGTGCCATTCACCTCTTGTGCACACCCGCGCGCCGCCCGATCGAGAACGGCAACGGAGGGTTGAGCGAAGGCTCCGGGTCGTAACCACCGATGAGTCGGACCCGTTGGAGGGGGCATGGGCTTCACGATCGGCGGCATCCGGGAGATGCGATCCGGCTCGCGGCGTCGCGGCCGTACGGCCGAGGGCACGGCGGTGGCCGAGTACACAGGACTCTGGGGCTGGGCCGTGGTGCCCGGGGCGCGGGCCGACGCCGGCGCCTGCTCGTGCGGCGACCCGGTGTGCGCCGCTCCCGGCGCCCATCCGCTGGACTTCGCCCGCGAGGTCCCGGCCGGGGCGACGCTCGACATCGCCGTGCATGCCTGGGCCGAGGTGCCCGGCGCCTCGATGCTGCTGCCGGTGGGCCGCACGTTCGACGTCCTGGAGGTCGCGGAACCGGCCGGCCGCCGCGCCCTGGTGCGGCTGGAACGGATGGGCCTGCCCCTGGGGCCGGTCGCCGTGACCCCGGCCGGCCGGGCCCAGTTCCTCGTCGCCCCCGGAGCCGCCGCCGAACTCCCCCAGCTGCTCTACCGGATGGGCTGGGACGACGCGGGTCTGGATCTGCGGGCGCTGGGGCCGGGTTCGCACATCACGGCGCCGCCGTCCGATCTCGGCGGTCTCGGGCCGGTCCGCTGGCTGCGACCGCCGGCACTGGACACCACGGCCGCTCCCCCGCAGGCGCGACTGCTGCTGGGCACGCTGGCCTACAGCTGCCACCGCTCGTAGGCGGACACCCGCCCGCCGCTCCCGGCCGGACGCCCCCGGCCGGGACCCGCGCCGTCCCCTCCTGGGCGTACACACACGAACGGGCGGCGGCCTCACAAGGAGGTCCGCCGCCCGTTGTCCGTACGGTGGGTCAGTCGCCGATCAGCGCGTCGACGAAGGCTCCCGGCTCGAACGGGGCCAGGTCGTCCGGTCCCTCACCGAGACCGATCAGCTTCACCGGCACGCCCAGCTCGCGCTGGACGGCGATGACGATGCCGCCCTTGGCGGTGCCGTCGAGCTTGGTGAGGACGATACCGGTGATGTCGACGACCTCGGCGAACACCCGGGCCTGGACGAGACCGTTCTGCCCGGTGGTGGCGTCCAGGACGAGCAGGATCTCGTCGAGCGGTCCGTGCTTCTCCACGACCCGCTTGACCTTGCCGAGCTCGTCCATGAGGCCGGTCTTGGTGTGCAGGCGGCCCGCGGTGTCGATGAGGACGACATCCGCACCCTCGGCGATACCTTCCTTCACCGCGTCGAAGGCGATCGACGCCGGGTCGCCGCCCTCCGGCCCGCGGACCGTGCGGGCACCGACGCGCTCGCCCCAGGTCTGGAGCTGGTCGGCGGCGGCCGCCCGGAAGGTGTCGGCCGCGCCGAGCACGACGCTGCGGCCGTCGGCGACGAGCACCCGGGCCAGCTTGCCGGTCGTGGTGGTCTTGCCGGTGCCGTTGACGCCGACGACCATGACGACGCCGGGGGTCTCGGCGCCGCCCTCCGTCCTGACCTCGCGGTCGAGGTCGGGGCCGAGCAGGGTGATCAGCTCCTCGCGGAGCAGGTTGCGCAGTTCCTCGGGGGTACGGGTGCCGAGCACCCGGACGCGCTCGCGCAGCCGCTCGACCAGTTCCTGGGTGGGGGCGACGCCGACGTCGGCGGTGAGGAGGGTCTCCTCGATCTCCTCCCAGGTGTCCTCGTCGAGGTTGTCCCGGGACAGGAGCGTGAGCAGCCCCTTGCCGAGGGAGTTCTGCGAGCGGGCGAGCCGGGCGCGGAGCCGGACGAGCCGGCCCGCGGTGGGCTCGGGGACCTCCAGCGGGGCGGCGGGCGCCTCCGGCTCGGCGACGGCCGGGGCTTCCCCGGCGGGAGCCTCGGTGTCCGGGAGACCGACCTCCTCGACGGTGCGCCGCGCTTCGTCGCGCGGCGTCTCGGCCTCGTCGCCGACATGGGGCTCGGCGGGAGGAGTGATGGTCGGCGTGCTCGACGGTGCCGAGGGCGGCAGCTGCTTCTTCTTCTTGCGGCTGCTGACCACGAGCCCGCTGATCAGGCCGACCGCGACCAGGGCGATGACTACAGCAAGGATGACGATTTCCATAACCCGTCCAGTATCGGCCACGGCCGCACCGGGGCGCGGCCGTGACGGACACCTCGCAGGTCACACATGGACTTATGCACCTTTTGGGGGTAGATCTGCGCTTCCGCCCATGGAGACCCGTTTCCTGGAGCGGGGCGACGCCCCCGGCGTGACACCGCCCCGCGCCACACCCTCCGACCGGGGCGCGAGGCCGTACGCGACGCTGCCGCACCCCGCACCAGGCGCCGGCGACCGGCCCCTACACTTCTGACGCTACGTCAGCTACGGTGCCGCCTCCACCAAGCCCGCCCGGCGAAGGGGACGCCCGTCATGGCCTTCACAGTGGTCCGGTTCAATCTCGTCGATCCCGACCCCACACCCGAGTCCCTCTCGGCCCGCTACCGCGCGGCGCTGGAGATGGCCGCGTACGCCGACGAGCACGGCATCGACACCGTACAGACCGAGGAGCACCACGGGGCGGCCAACTCCTGGCTGCCCTCCCCGTTCGTCTTCGCCGGTTCCGTCTTCGGGGCCACCCGGCGGATCGCGGTGACCGTCTCGGCCATCATCGGCCCGCTGCACGATCCGCTGCGGCTGGCCGAGGACATCGCGGTGCTCGATCTGCTCAGCGCGGGGCGGCTGGTGACCGTCGCGGGGATCGGCTACCGGCCCGCCGAGTACGAGCGGGCGGGCGTGGAGTGGGGCAGGCGCGGCAAGCTCCAGGACGAGCTGCTGGAGACGCTGCTCCAGGCGTGGACCGGGGAGCCGTTCACGTACCGGGGCCGTACGGTCACGGTCAGCCCGCGCCCCTTTACCCAGCCGCATCCGCTGCTCCTGGTGGGCGGCAGCTCACGGGCGGCGGCGCGGCGGGCGGCCCGGCTGGGGCTGCCGCTCTTCCCGAGTGCGCATCTGCCGGAGCTGGAGGCGTACTACCACGAGCAGCGCGCGGAGCACGGGACGGAGGGGTTCTGCATGATGCCCGCGGCCAGGACGCCGCTGCTGCATGTGTCCGAGGACCCGGACCGGGCGTGGGCGCGGTACGGGGAGCACCTCCTGCACGAGGCCCGGACGTACTCCTCCTGGCAGTCGAAGGACATCCGCTCGGCCGTGCGCTCGGCGGCGACGACGGTGGCGGAGCTGCGCGAGGAGGGCGTGTACCGGATCGTCACACCGCGGCAGTGCGCGGAACTGGACGCGGACAGCCTGGTCCTGCATCCGCTGTGCGGCGGGATGCCGGTGGAGGAGGGGTGGCGCAGCCTGCGGCTGTTCTGCGAGGCGACGGGGAACGCCACCGCCCCGGCTCGACAGTGAGCCGGGGCGGGCGGAACGGGGGAAGGCGGAGCGGGCGGGCGCTCGGACATCGGGAGGGGGCGCGGGGCCGGGCTCCGGGAAGGGCGGTGGGGCCGGGCAGTGCCTCAGCCCATCTCCTCCAGGGTCTTGCCCTTGGTCTCCTTCACGAACTTGAGTACGAAGGGGATCGAGAGCGTCGCGAACGCCGCGTAGATGATGTAGGTGGCCGACAGGTTCCAGTCGGCCAGGCTCGGGAAGCTCGCGGTGATCGCCCAGTTGGCGATCCACTGCGCGGACGCGGCCACGCCGAGCGCGGCGGCACGGATCCGGTTGGGGAACATCTCGCCGAGGAAGACCCAGACCACGACCCCCCACGACAGGGCGAAGAAGAGCACGAAGACATGGGCCGCCACGAGGGCGACGACACCCTGGGTGTTGGGCAGTTTGCCGTCGACGAGGTCGGCGGAGAACGCCCAGGCCTCGAAGGCCAGCGCGATCGCCATACCGGTCGAGCCGACCAGCGCGAGCGGCCTGCGGCCCACCCGGTCCACCAGCACCATCGCGATCACCGTGCCGATGATGTTGATGATCGAGGTGGTGAACGAGTAGAAGAACGAGTCGGTCGGGTCGATGCCGACGGACTGCCACAGCGTCGCCGAGTAGTAGAACGCCACGTTGATGCCGACGAGTTGCTGGAAGACGGACAGGCCGATACCGACCCAGACGATGGGCAGGAAGCCGAAGCGGCTGCCGAGCAGGTCCTTGAAGGTGGACTTGTGCTCGCGGTGCATGGCGGTCTCGATCTCGCTCACACGGGCGTCGAGGTCGGCGTGCTCGCCTTCGACCTCCGCGAGGATCTGCCGGGCCCGTTCCTTCTTGCCGACCGAGATCAGGAAACGCGGCGACTCGGGGATCGCGAAGGACAGGAGCCCGTACAGGACGGCGGGGACGACCATCACACCGAGCATCCACTGCCATGCCTCGATGCCGCCGATCTTGCCGCGCTGGTCACCGTCGGCGATCTGGAGGATGCCGTAGTTGACCAGCTGGGAGATGGCGATGCCGATGACGATGGCGGCCTGCTGGAAGGAGCCGAGCCGGCCGCGGTAGGCGGGCGGCGAGACCTCGGCGATGTACGCCGGGCCGATGACGGAGGCCATCCCGATGGCGAAGCCGCCGATGATGCGCCACATCGCCAGGTCCCAGAGCGCGAACGGCAGCGCCGATCCGACCGCGCTGACGGTGAAGAGCACGGACGAGATCTGCATGCAGCGGATGCGGCCGATGCGGTCGGCGATACGTCCTGCGGTGGCGGCGCCGATCGCGCAGCCGATCAGCGCGATCGCGATGACCTGGGCGAGCGTGCCGGAGCCGATGTCGTACCGGTGGCGGATCGCTTCGACGGCGCCGTTGATGACAGAACTGTCGTAGCCGAAGAGAAAGCCGCCCATGGCCGCGGCCGCTGTGATGAAGATGACGTGACCGAGGTGGTCCGGGTGGGCGGCTCGTGCTCCGGACTGCGGTCCCTGCGCTGTGCTGGACACATGAACTCCTGATGCCTGGCCGCATCGTCAGGCGTGGGGGGTGAGCCCTCTAAGTGGCGCATAAGATCCGGCCCGCCACCACTTGAAGGTGAAATCAACTTCGCAGGCGTTATTCATTCAGATCTCGAAGTCGAATTTCTCTTGCGAGCCGACTTCTACCCCGGCGCAGGGGAATAGCCCTTTGAAGCCTTGAAGATTAAGTAAAGGTTCAGCGCAGCCGCTGGCTGATGACCTTGGAGACTCCATCGCCCTGCATGGAGACCCCGTACAACGCGTCGGCGACCTCCATCGTCCGCTTCTGGTGCGTGATCACGATCAGCTGGGAGCTCTCCTGGAGCTCCTCCATGATCCGGATCAGCCGCTGCAGATTGGTGTCGTCCAGCGCCGCCTCGACCTCGTCCATCACATAGAACGGGCTCGGCCTCGCCTTGAAGATCGAGACCAGCAGCGCCACGGCCGTCAGGGACCGCTCGCCGCCCGACAGCAGGGAGAGCCGCTTGACCTTCTTGCCCGGCGGGCGGGCCTCGACGTCCACGCCCGTGGCGAGCATGTTGCCGGGATCGGTCAGGATCAGCCGCCCCTCGCCGCCGGGGAAGAGCCGCGAGAAAACGCCCTCGAACTCGCGGGCCGTGTCCCGGTACGCCTCGGTGAACACCTGCTCGACCCGCTCGTCGACCTCCTTGATCACCTGGAGCAGATCGGCCCGGGTCTTCTTCAGGTCCTCCAGCTGCTCGGAGAGGAACTTGTGCCGCTCCTCCAGCGCCGAGAACTCCTCCAGGGCGAGCGGATTCACCTTCCCGAGTTGCTGATACGCCCGTTCGGCCGACTTCAGCCGCTTCTCCTGCTCGGCCCTGACGAACGGCCTCGGCTGGTTGCGCGGGTCCTGCGGATCCTCCGGCAGCTCCTCGCCCTGGGCCGCCGGGGACGGCGGAACCAGCTGGTCCGGTCCGTACTCGGCCGCCAGCCCGGCCGGCTCCACGCCGAGCTCCTCCAGCGCCTTCGCCTCCAACTGCTCTATCCGCAGCCGCTTCTCGGCACCCAGGACCTCACCGCGGTGCACCGAGTCGGTCAGCTTGTCCAGCTCGCCCTTCAGCGCCCGGCCCCGGTCCCGCTCGGCCGCCAGTTCCCGCTCGCGTTCGGCCTTCGCCGCCTCCGCCGAGGTCCGCTCCTCCTGGGCCCGTACGACGGACACCTCGACGTGCGCGAGCAGCTGACGGGCACCGGAGGCGACGGCGGAGGCCACCGCGGCCTCGTGCCGCAGCCGGGCCCGGTGCTGCTCGGCGCGGGCGCGGGCCTCACGTTCGGCACGGGCCGCGCGGTCCAGGGAGTCGGCGCGCCCGGCGAGCGACTTCACCCGTTCCTCATGGGTACGGGCCTGGAGGCGGGCCTCCATCTCGGTCTGGCGGGCGTTGGCACCGTCGGCGGCGAGCCGGTCCCGTACGGAGGTGTCGGGCTCCTCGTCGACCGGCAGCTCCTCCGCCACGAGCAGCCGCTCGGCCAGCTCCGCCGCCTCCTCGGTCGCCCGCTCCAGGGCCTCCTGGGCGCGGGCCGCGGACGCGGCGGTCCGCTCGGCCTCGCCCGCCGCTCCCCGGGCCTGCCCGGCGAGCCGCCCCAGCTGCTGGGCCACACCCGACTTCTCCCGCTCCGCGGCGCGGCGCCGCTCCCCCAGCTCCTCGACGAGCGCGGCACCGGCCCGGCGCCGCTCCCCCGCGAGCTGCTGGGCAGCGGACAGCTCCTTGCACCGCACGGCCAGCTCCGCCAGGTCGGCGGCCGCCTCGTCGACGGACGCCTGCACTTCGAGGAGGCTCGGCGCCCCGGCGGAACCGCCGTGCGCGAAGTGGGCCGACAGCACGTCTCCCTCGCCGGTCACCGCGGTCAGCCCGGGGTGACCGGCGACCAGGTCCTCGGCGTCCTCCAGGGTGCCGACGACCACCATGTCCCGCACCAGTGCGCGCACGGCGCCCATCAGCTCGGCGGGCCCCCGCACCAGCCCGGCGACGGTGGGCGCTCCCGCGACCGGTGCCTCGTCCCCGGCGGCCACCAGGGCGGCCGGGGCGGAGGCATGGGCGGCGGCCGGACGGACGCCCGCGTCGCTCAGCCCACCCGCGTACGCGTCACCCCGGCCGGGTACATGACCGGGCACCTGCTCCACGTCACCCCGGCTGTCCACGTGCGCGTCCTCCTGCGCGGGTACGTGCGCGTCCTTCTGTCCGGGTACGTGTGCACCGGGACCGCTCACCGCCGCTTCGCCGGCCTGCCCCGGAACGGCGGCACCCCCGTGCCCCGTCACCGGTACGTCCCCCTGCCCGGGTACGTGCTGAACACCCATCTGAACGCCCGCCTGGGCACCCGCCCGTGGGCCGGTGCCCAGCAGCAGCGCCGCACGCCCCGCGTCCTCCTTGCGCAGCAGCCGGATCGCCTCCGCGGCCGTGGCCGGGTCCGTCACCGCCACCGCGTCCGCCGCCGCGCCCAGGGCTGCCGCCACCGCGACCTCGTACCCCGGTACCACCGTGAGCAGTTCCGCGGCCGGACCGAGCAGACCGGACAGCCGGTCGCGGGCACCGAGCAGCGCGCCCGTACCGTCCTTGCGGCGCAGGCCCAGGGCCAGCGCCTCGCGCCGGGCCGCGACCGCGGCGCGCTCGCGCTCGGCGGCTGTCGTGGCCTCCCGCGCCGCACCGTGGGCCGCCTCCGCCCCGTCGAGCGCGCGCTTGGCGGCCTCGTGCCGCCCGGCCAGCTCCGCGTCGCCCGCGTCCAGGCCGTCGACCTCGGCCTTGAGCTGCTCGTACTCCTCCTGGGCCACGGCCGCACGCTCCCGCGCCTCGTCGCGGGACGCGGCCAGCCGGTCGATCTCCGCCTGGGCCGAGCCGGCCCGGCTGCGGGCCGCGTTGACCTGGCCGTTCAACCGGGCGAGCCCTTCGCGCCGGTCCGCGATGGCCCGCGCGGCGTCCTTGAGCCTGCGCTCCTCGGCCGCCAACTCCCGCTCCAGATCGGACCGGTGGGCGACGGTGTCCTCCAGGGCGTGTTCCGCGGCCTCCAGCGCGGCCGTCAGCTCCGCCTCCTGCTCACGGATCCGGGCGGCCTCGCGCTCCATGTCCTCCGGGTCCCGCCCGCGCCGTTCCTCCGCGGGCGGGGCGGTGGCGCTCTTCACCCGGGCATCGGCCAGCGAGATCGTGCCCCGTACCCGTTCGGCGAGCTGCGACAGTTCGTACCAGGTCTGCTGGGCCCGCTGGAGTCTCGGCGCGAGGCGCCGCACCTCGCCCTCCAGCTCCGCCTCCCGGGCGAGCGCCGCCTTGAGCTCGGCCTCCGCGGCGTCCTTGCGCTTCTTCAGTTCGGCCTCGTCGGCGATCTCGTCGCGCAGCGCGCTGTGCAGGGTCACGAGGTCGTCGGCGAGGAGCCGCAGCCGGGCGTCGCGCAGATCGGCCTGGATGACCGCGGCCCGGCGGGCGACGGCCGCCTGTCTGCCGAGCGGCTTCAGCTGGCGTCGCAGTTCGTCGGTGAGGTCCTGGACGCGGGCCAGATTGACCCCCATCGCGTCCAGCTTCCGCAGCGCCTTTTCTTTTCGCTTGCGGTGTTTGAGCACACCCGCGGCCTCCTCGATGAAGGCGCGGCGGCCCATCGGATCGGCATGCAGTACGGAGTCCAACTGGCCCTGGCCGACGATGACATGCATCTCGCGGCCGATTCCGGAGTCCGAGAGGAGTTCCTGGATGTCGAGCAGCCGGCAGGTGTCGCCATTGATCTGGTATTCGCTGCCGCCATTGCGGAACATGATTCGAGTGATCGTCACTTCGGCGTATTCGATGGGGAGCGCGCCATCGGAATTGTCAATGGTCAGCGACACTTCCGCCCGGCCGAGCGGCGGCCGCCCGGTCGTGCCGGCGAAGATCACGTCTTCCATCTTGCCGCCGCGCAGGGACTTGGCGCCCTGTTCCCCCATGACCCAGGAGAGCGCGTCCACCACATTGGATTTGCCTGATCCATTGGGTCCGACGACACAGGTGATCCCCGGTTCGAACCGCAGGGTCGTGGCGGAGGCGAACGATTTGAAACCACGCAGGGTCAGGGCCTTGAGGTGCACGCCGCCGGACTCTACCTTTCACTCTCGGTTTCGCTGTTGAAGGTGCAGGGCACATCAGACGGTAAGGGAAGGGCTGTACGTCCGGGCGGGGGCCCGGATCGGCGCCGGGGGCGGGAATGTGCGACCGGGGGGTCGAGAACGAAAGAAAGGGACGCCGAAGCGTCCCTGTAAATCTTGCGCGGCGTCCTGCGTGACGGATCGCTGACACACCGGACGATGAGCACATGCCCGGTGTTCCGGGACACCCTCGGTGTTCCGGTACGCGATCCGTGACGAAGACGATCCAGAGGTTCTCAGGCGACTGAGCATGCCCAGCCCGACCGGCCCCACGGGGCCACCGGTCAGGTCAGCGCAGGCTCCGCCTGGGGTACGTCAATGTCGATGCTGTCGAGCAGCGACTCTTGGTGCTGGGCGGCGGCGTTCAGCGCGTCGTTCTCGTCCTGGATCCGTACAAGCTCGGATTCCAGGTCCTGGACGCGCTGCTGGAGCCGTCGCATCTCGGCGAGGAGTCGCGGGTCGGAACCGCCGACGTAACCGAGAAGCGCCTTTGCCATGATGGATGGTCCTCCACACTGAGTGACCGACCGAGAGCGGTGTGGGTCGTGAGGGAATCGCACCCGCGGTGCTCGGCAGTGCCCTGTCAACACTGCGGTTCTGCTGCCAAACAGCTCTGCCAAACAGCTAAGGTGCGCGGGGTTTTCAGCGTCTCACCAAAAAGTTTGACGGTCAACACGATCACACCCCGTAGAGGCGGGCGTCCCGGGGGTGCGCGGCTTTTCGATCATGCGGCGCGACTCTCCTGCGGGGCCCTGAGGGGCGTGGAGATCTTCGTTAATGCCGCAGCCTGGCACGCCGGCCCGTTCTTGGCAACCACAGGCCGCCGCCAGGTCCCTTCGCAGGTCATTTCGGGTGCGGGGTCACCGTGAACTCTTCGGTAACCGCCCGCCGCACTCCGTATACGGTGCGGATCCGGAGCCCCTCGCAGATGCCGTGATCAACGGATCGCGAATCCCTCGTAACCCCCGCGCGGCGTGTCCCAGATCTCAGTGACTCCGTCCACGCGCCCGGGTGTGTCGTCGGAACGCAGCCAGTCCAGCAAACGGTGGCAATTCTCACGTGGACCCTCGGCGACGACCTGCACCCTGCCGTCGTCGAGATTGAGGGCAAAGCCGATCAGCCCACCGATCTCCAAAGCGTTTGCCCTGGTGAACCAGCGGAAGCCTACTTGCTGTACTCGGCCGCGTACCCAAACGACGAGTCGTGCGTCTTCGCTCATACGTGAACGCTAACGGGCCAATGGCTCTCGGAGCACTTCCCCCTTTGACCCATGGCGTACAGTCCGGTCGCAATAGTCTCACTCGAACGGGTGAATACGGCTGAGAATTGTGACGCCGCAGGGGCGTCCGGAGCACCAGGAAGGTACTGCGCATGGGACGCCACCGACGATCCGCCGCAGACCCCGCCGCCGAGGAGAACGCGGCCGGAGCCGCGTTCGGGCACCGGGATACGCGACGGAAGAAGCGGGCTTCCCTGCCCGTGCGCACCGGGCTCCTCGGCGTCTCCGCGGCGGTGGCCCTGGGAGCGGTCGCCCTGGCCTCGGGTCTGCTGCCCGGTGGTGACACCCGCACCGTGGGCGGTACGTCCACCGCGGACCAGCTGCGCTCCGGTGGCGCCCCGGACCTCCTGACGCAGGGCGGCGACTCGGCCGAGCCGACCGACCGCGCCTCCGCTTCGGCCTCCGCCCCCGCCAGCCGGGGCAGCGCACGGCCGAAGGCTCCGTCGAAGTCCGCTTCCGCTTCTGCCACCCCCAGCAAGCCGGCCGCCGAGCCGTCGAAGAAGCCGACGGAGTCGAAGGCGCCCTCGAAGGCGCCGTCGAAGAAGCCCGCGGCAACGCCGAGGAAGACCACGAGCCCGGCGACGAAGGCCCCGGCCGCACCGAAGACCTCGTCCGCCGCACCGTCCCGGAAGGCACCGGCCCCCTCGCCCTCCGCCACCTCCGCGCAGGCCGCCGTCCTCGCCCTGGTGAACCAGGAGCGGTCCAAGGTCGGCTGCTCCCCGGTCACCACCAGCGCCCCGCTGACCGCGCTCGCCCAGAACTTCAGCGAGGACATGGCGGCACGCGGCTTCTTCGACCACACCGACCCCGACGGCGCGACCCCCTGGGACCGTGCCGCGAAGGCCGGCATACAGGGGCTCGGCGGCGAGAACATCGCCCGCGGCCAGGCCGACGCCAAGGCCGTGATGGCGGCCTGGATGAACAGCGACGGGCACCGGGCAAACATTCTCAACTGCGATTACCAGACCCTCGGCGTCGGCATGCACGCCGGTTCCGGTGGCCCCTGGTGGACGCAGGACTTCGGCTTCTGAGACTTCTGAGGCTTCCGAGCGCCTCTGAGCGCTTCCGGCACCACCGGTATCGCCCCCTGCTTCCCCCTTACGCCCGCACAGCGCTCACTCCTGGTGAGCGCTGTGCGGGCGTAAGCTGTGGCGTATGGACAGCCTCTCGTTCGACGTCTTCTCCAGGCAGTGCCCTTCGCGCGGCACGCTGGAGCATGTCACCGGGCGCTGGGGCAGCCTCACCCTCGGCGCGCTGTACGAGGGCAGCCTCCGTTTCAACGAGCTGCGCCGCCGGGTCGACGGGGTGAGCGAGAAGATGCTCTCCCAGACCCTGCACGCACTGGAGCGCGACGGACTCGTGCACCGGGAGGCGCAGCCCACCAATCCGCCCCGGGTGGACTACGAGCTGACCCCCCTCGGCCGCGAGGTGACCGGGCGGCTGCTGGGACTCATCCAGCTCGTGCAGGGCCGGATGGCCGAGGTGCTGACGGCCCGCGCGCGCTACGACGAGGCACGCGGAAGCCGCTAGGCCCCGTCGGACCTGACCCGGTCACGAAGCGGTCCGCGCGAGCGGGGGCCGGTCACGAGGCGCGCGGCGGCCGCTGGCAGCGCGGGCAGTAGTAGCTGGAGCGGTTCATCCAGGCTCGGCGGCGCATCGGCGTACCGCAGCGGTGGCACGGCTCGCCCTCCCGCCCGTACGCGTCGAGCGAGCGGTCGAAGTAGCCGGACTCGCCGTTCACGTTCACATAGAGGCTGTCGAAGCTGGTGCCGCCCTGGTCGAGGGCCGCGTTCATCACGTCGCGGGCGTGGCCGAGCAGCTCGGCCGACTTGGGCCGGGTCAGCGTCGCGGTCGGCCGGTCGAAGTGGAGTCTGGCCCGCCACAGTGCCTCGTCGGCGTAGATGTTGCCGACGCCGCTGATCAGCGACTGGTCGAGCAGGGCGCGCTTGACCGTCGTACGGCGCAGGCGCAGGGCCGTGTGGAACGCGGCGTCGTCGAATTCCGGGTCGAGCGGGTCCCGGGCGATGTGGGCGATGGTGTCGGGCAGCCCGTCCGGGGTGTTCTCGTGGAGCGAGAGCCCTCCGAAGGTCCGCTGGTCGACGAAGCGCAGTTCGGTGCCGAGCGCGTCGTCGAACCGGATCCTGATCCGCAGGTGCTTCTCGTCGGCGGCGTCCTCGGCCTGGACGAGCAGCTGGCCGCTCATCCCGAGATGGCCGAGCAGCGAGCAGGACTCCTCGTCCAGCGGCACCCAGAGGTACTTGCCCCGTCGCATCGCCGTGCCGAAACGGACCCCGTGCAGCCGCGCCGCGAAGTCCACGCCGCCCGCGAGGTGTCTGCGGACCGCGCGCGGGTGCAGGACCTCGACCTCGGTGACGGTGCGGCCGGTGACCCAGCGCTCCAGACCTCGCCGTACGACTTCTACCTCGGGCAGCTCGGGCACGATGGCGCTCCTGGAACGACTGAGTGGTACGGGACGACAAGGGGATGTCCGTACGGCACGGATGGTGCGTACGACACGGACGACACGGATGGCCGGACGGCACGGACAGTTCGTGCGGCACAGGGAAAACCCCCCGGTGCACTAGGCACCGAGGGGTTCCCGGTTGCTTCAGGCCGGAGCGACGTCCGTGTTCGGCGACGGCTCGGCAGGGGTGTCGGCGACCCCTCCGTCGGCTGCGGCCTTCGCCGCGGCCTCCCGCGCTTCAGCGGCGGCGCTGATCTCGCGCCAGGCGGATTCCGCCGCCTGTTGCTCCGCTTCCTTCTTGCTACGGCCGGTGCCGGTGCCGTACGAGACACCACCGACGCGAGCAGCAGCAGTGAAGGTCTTCTCGTGGTCCGGGCCGGTCTCCGTGACGAGGTACTCGGGGACTCCGAGGCTCTCGCTCGCGGTGAGCTCCTGGAGGCTGGTTTTCCAGTCCAGGCCGGCGCCGAGGTTCGAGGACCTGTCGATCAGCGGGTCGAAGAGCCGGTGAACCAGCTCCGAGGCCGCGCTGAGGCCCTGATCGAGGTAGACCGCACCGATCACCGCTTCAAGGGTGTCGGCGAGGATGGAAGCCTTGTCCCGGCCCCCCGTGCCCTCTTCACCGCGGCCGAGCCGGATGAAGGAGCCGAGTTCGAGGCCGCGGCCCACTTCCGCAAGTGCACGTGAGTTGACCACCGCGGCCCGCAACTTGGCCAGCTGGCCTTCGGGCAGGTCGGGGTGGGTGCGGTACAGCGTGTCCGTGACCACCAGGCCGAGCACCGAATCCCCGAGGAATTCGAGCCGCTCGTTGGTGGGCAGACCGCCGTTCTCATATGCGTACGAACGGTGGGTCAGCGCACGCACCAGAAGGGCGGACTCGAGGTGATACCCGAGCCGCCCTTCCAGAAGCGTGTGGGACGAGGCTGTGTTGACGTTGTCTGCCTGCTTCTTGGCACTGGACAACTCAGACATCGGGCCTCTCACCAGCCGCTCAGACCTCGAGGACCTGGCGCTTGTTATAGGTGCCGCAGCTCGGGCACGCAATGTGCTGGAGCTTCGGCTCCTGGCAACGCTCGCACGAAACCAGGGTGGGGACCGCAGCCTTCCACTGCGACCGGCGGTGGCGCGTGTTGCTGCGCGACATCTTCCGCTTCGGAACAGCCACGGCTACTTCTCCTGCTTCTCGTCGACGCCAGGTTCGGCGCCGCCCATGTTGTCCTTCTCGCCGTCCTGAACGGTCTCGGCGAGTCCTTGCAATGCCGCCCAACGAATGTCGACGGCATCGTGGTGGTGGCCGGGATTCTCGTCCAGCCTGATTCCGCATTCGGAACACAGGCCGGCGCAGGTCTCCTTGCACACCGGCTGCATGGGCAGTGCGAGCACTACCGCGTCACGCAGCACTGACTCGAGGTCGAACAAGCCGTCCTCAAGGAAGAACACGTCCTCGTCGTCCTCGGCGTCGTCGACGGGGTCCGCCGCTTTGCTGCGGCCCCGGTCATCGGCGTCAGGGTACGAGAACATCTCCTGGAAGTCCGCTTCGACCTCTACGGTCAGCGGCTCCAGACACCTTACGCACTCCCCCTCGGCCGACGCACGGGCGGTGCCTGTGACAAGCACCCCTTCCATGACCGACTCAAGGCGGATGTCCAGCACCACGGATGCGCCTTCCGGCACACCGATGACGCCGTCGATACCCAGATCCTTCGGTGCCTCCACCGAGCGGGTCAGCCGCTTGAGGGCACCGGGACGCCGGCCCAACTCGTGCGTATCGAACACGAGGGGGTTTCGGTGGTCGAGGTGGCCGTTCAGGGCTTTTCCTGCTTTCGCGATCATGTGCGTCGTGCTGCATCGGAGGGGCCGACCCGGTCCGGAGTCGAAACGGGCAGCCGGGATCGCGGATCTACGCGCGACCGAAGAGCCAGGATACTTGACGTACCGCTCAGCACCCAATCCGGGCCGAAGCCGGAGTCAGGCCCCCGGACCGGAGCCCGGACCAGTGTCCGGACCGGAGCCCGGGACCGTGCGTCAGCGGCCCTGTTCGTAGCGGCGCAGCTGCTCCAGATCGATCATGCTTGTGTCGAAGAGGCTGGTCTCGTCCAGTGCGCTCTCGCCCTGCGGGGCCGGGGCGGGCGGCTGGGCGGGCTGCTGCGGCCACCCGTAGTCCTGCTGGACCTGCTGGACCTGCTGGGGCTGCTGTAGCTGAGCGGGGTCGTAGCCCTGCTGCTGATAGGCGGCGTACGGGTCGGGCTGCTGCGGGTAGCCGTAGGCATCCTGCTGGTACGGCTGCTCCTGGTAGCCGTACGCCTGCGCGTACTGCGGCTCGGCCTGCGGCTCGGGCCGGTCCTGGGCCGGGAAGTGCGGCTGCTGGGGCTGCTGCGACTGCTGGGGCACCTGCCGCGGTTCCGGGGGGGCGAGCTCGGCGAGACCGGCCAGATAGTCGGCGTCGCTGGTGTGGCCCTGGCTGCCCGCGGCGTCCTGGGCGGCCATGTGCGCGCCGAGGTCGTCGCTGGCCACCCGGCCGTGCAGTTTCTGCCGGCCCCTGCCGACCGCTTCCAGGGTCTTGGCGAGCACCGCCTCGAAGGCACCGAGCTTGGTGTCGACGTACTCGTCGGCCCGGCGCTGGAGCGTGGCCGGGTCGGCGCTGCGCTCGGGAGCCTCGGCGAAGTCCGGGTCCTGGTAGCCCTGCTCGTCCAGGCCCTGGCCCCGTCCCAACAGCTTCTCCCGGCCGCGGTCCACGGAGCCGATGGTCTTGGTGAGGACGACCTCGAAGTTGGCGAGCTTGCTGTCGACGTACTCGTCGGCGTCGGCCCGGACCTCGTCGGCCTCCCGGCGCGCCTCGGAGAGGATGCGGTCGGCCTCGCCCCGGGACTGCCGGGCGACCTCCGTGTCGGAGACCAGCGAGCCGCGCTGACTGTGGGCGGACTCGATGATCCGCTCGGCCTCCTGGCGGGCCTGCTCGACCAGCTGCTCACGGTCGCCGATGAGCTCCTGGGCATGGGCCAGCGAGCCGGGCAGGGCCTGCCGCACCTCTTCGAGCATCGCGAGCAGCTCGGCGCGGTTTACCACGCACGAGGCCGACATGGGCATGGAGCGGGCGTTCCCGACCGCTTCGACGATCTCGTCGAGCTTCTTCTGCACGTCCACCGTGTGCTCGCCACTCTCTGCTGCTGTTGGAGCCGGACGGGACGACTGTAAGGCCAGTCGGCTCCCGCCCGACACCTGGTGACGGTCCGTCAGTCGCTCACTGCTCGCCGAGGCGCACTATGAGGGCGTCGTGGACCACCGGCGGCAGCAGGTGGGTGACGTCGCCGCCCCAGGTCGCGACCTCCTTGACCAGGGATGACGACAGGAAGCTGTACGTGGGGTTGGTCGGCACGAAGAGCGTTTCGACACCGGAGAGGCCGTTGTTCATCTGGGCCATCTGAAGCTCGTAGTCGAAGTCGCTCACGGCCCGCAGGCCCTTCACGATCGCCGGGATCTCGCGCTGCTTGCAGAAGTCGACCAGCAGGCCGTGGAAGGACTCGACCTCGACGTTACCGAAGTCGGCGGTGACCTGACGGATCAGTTCGATCCGCTCGTCCACCGTGAAGAGGCCCTTCTTGGACTGGTTGATCATCACCGCGACGTGCACGACGTCGTACAGCTTCGAGGCTCGGCCAATGATGTCGAGATGTCCGTTGGTGATGGGGTCGAAGGACCCCGGACAGACGGCGCGGCGCACCCTGATTCCCTCGCTCTCCGGTCCGGTCATCGTGCGTCTTCGCACATAGAGGCGGCGCGACCGTACCAAAGCGTTCCCTCGCCGTAGCGGCGGGCCCGCAGGGGCTCGAATCCTTCGGGCCAGCCGAATTCTCCGCCTCTGGTGCTGCGTTCCACGGTGACGAGTGCATCGCCCGTGAGCCAGCCCTGAGCACGGAGTGTGAGCAGGATCTCGCCAAGATCGCCATCGGTGACGGCGTACGGGGGATCCAGGAAGACGACGTCGTAGGGGTCCGCGGGCGCCGGTCCTGTCACGATCTGTTCGGCTTTGCCGGTACGGACCTCGGCGCCTGGCAGGCCCAGCGTGCGGACGTTGTCCCGAACGGTGCGGACGGCCTTGGCGTCGGCTTCGACGAGCAGCGCGTGGACGGCGCCGCGGGAGAGCGCTTCGAGCCCGACGGCGCCGGACCCGGCGTACAGGTCGGCGATGCGGATGCCTTCGAGGGTGCCGAGGAGCGCTTCCCACGTGGAGAACAGGCCCTCACGCGCGCGGTCGGAGGTGGGGCGGGTGCCGGTGCCGGGCGGGACGGCCAGGCGGCGTCCGCCGGCCGAGCCGGCGATCACGCGGGTCATGGGTGTCTGGTCCTCGGGTCGCGGGGCGGCACACAGGGCGTGCGTGTGCCGTGCTCCCACGATATGGCGTCGGGCCCGCCCCGGCCTTCGCGCCTCCTCCCCGGTCCGTCCGCCGCCCGCGCGGCCCCGTCATCCCTTGTCCAGGTATTCCTCGCGCTCCTTGTCCAGCAGCGCGTCCAGCACGATGCGCAGGTCAGGCAGGTGCTCCAGCTCCGGGTCGGCGGCGACGACCGCCACGGCCTCCTCGCGGGCGGCGACGATGACCTCCTCGTCGTCGATGACGGTGAGCATCCGCAGGGAGGAGCGGACGCCGGACTGCGCCTGGCCGAGGACGTCGCCCTCACGGCGCTGTTCCAGGTCGATCCGGGAGAGCTCGAAGCCGTCGAGGGTGGCGGCCACGGCGGCGAGCCTGGCCCGTGCGGGACTGGCCTCATGGGCCTCGCTGACCAGCAGGCAGAGCCCGGGGGCCGAGCCCCGGCCGACGCGTCCGCGCAACTGGTGCAGCTGGGATACGCCGAACCGGTCGGCGTCCATGATCACCATGGCCGTGGCGTTGGGGACGTTGACCCCGACCTCGATGACGGTCGTGGCGACCAGCACATCGACCTGGCCCGCGGCGAAGCGGCGCATGACGTCGTCCTTGTCGTCGGGGTGCATCCTGCCGTGCAGCACCTCGATCCGCAGTCCGGCCAGCGCGCCCCCGCGCAGCTCCTCGGTGATCTCCAGCACGGCCAGCGGCGGCCGCTTCTCCCCGTCGCCCTCGGCAGCCTTCTCCTTGGCCTTCCTCCCCTTCTTCTTCTCGGCCGCCTCGTCGGCGTCGTCGCCGATGCGGGGGCAGACGACGTACGCCTGGTGGCCGTTCTCGACCTCCTCGCGGACCCGTTCCCAGGCACGGCTGAGGAAGTGGGGCTTGTCCTTGGAGGGGACGACATGGGTGGCGATCGGTGAGCGTCCGGCCGGGAGCTGGTCCAGTACGGAGGTCTCCAGGTCACCGAAGACGGTCATCGCGACCGTACGGGGGATGGGGGTGGCGGTCATGACGAGCAGGTGGGGCGGCTGTTTGCCCTTGGAGCGCAGGGCGTCGCGCTGTTCCACGCCGAAGCGGTGCTGCTCGTCGACGACGACCAGGCCCAGGTCGTGGAACTGCACCTTGTCCTCGATCAGCGCGTGTGTGCCGATCACGATCCCGGCCTCGCCGGTGACCAGGTCGAGCAGCGCCTGCCGCCGGGCCGGGACGCCCATGGAGCCGGTGAGCAGAACGACCTTGGTGCCCCGGTCGGAGCCGCCGAGCATGCCCCCCTCGGCCAGCTCGCCCATCATCTCGGTGATGGACCGGTGGTGCTGCTGGGCGAGGACCTCGGTGGGCGCGAGCATGGCGGCCTGCCCGCCCGCGTCGACGACGGTCAGCATGGCGCGCAGGGCGACCATGGTCTTGCCGCTGCCGACCTCGCCCTGGAGGAGGCGGTGCATCGGGTGCTCGGTCGCCAGGTCGCCGAAGATCTCCCCGGTGACCTTCTGCTGGCCTTCGGTGAGGGTGAAGGGCAGCTTGGCGTCGAAGGCGTCGAGCAGCCCGCCCGGTACGGATTTCCTTGCCACCGCCGGGAGTTGGGTGTCGGCGTACCGTCTGCGGGCGAGCGCGACCTGGAGGACGAACGCCTCGTCCCACTTCAGCCGCTCCTTGGCGTCCGCGATGTCCGCCCTGGTCTGCGGGCGGTGGACCTTGAGCAGCGCCTCGGGCAGCGGGGTGAAGCCGCGCCCCTCGCGCAGCGACTCGGGCAGCGGGTCGACGGCGTCCCGCGCGCTGGGCAGCACGGCGTCCACGGCCTTGGCGATCCGCCAGGAGTCGAGCTGCTTGCAGGCCGGGTAGATGGGCAGCAGCCGCCCGGCGAAGGCGTCCACCGCCTCCGTGGCCTCGTCCGCGTCCGCGACGTCCAGCAGCTGGTACGTGGGGTGGGCGAGCTGCATCCTGCGGTTGAAGAGGGAGACCTTGCCCGCGAACATCGCCCGGCGGCCGGGCACGAGTTCCTTGTGCGGCTTGTGGACGCCATGGCCGAAGAAGACCAGCTGGAGGCGGCCGCTGCCGTCGGTGAGGGTTACTTCGAGGCGCTTGCCCCGGCCGTTGTTGAACGCCATGATCCGGGCGTCGGCGACCTGCGCGACGACCGTCACATGCTCATCGAGCGGGAGGTCGGCCAGCGCCGTGAGCTGACCGCGCTCCTCGTACCGCCGCGGGTAGTGGTGCAGCAGATCACCGACCGTGTGCAGGTCGAGGTGTTCGGCCATCACCTTCGCGGTGGCTCCGCCGAGCAGCTTCTTGAGGGGTTCATCGAACGCAGACACGCGTTCCATTGCACACCACGCCACTGACAAATGTCCGCCGGGCGCCACGACACGGGTCGGCTACTCCACGCCGATCAGCATCGGTGCCGCCTGGCGCCCGCCCCGGTAGACCACGGTGTCCACGGCCAGATACCCCTCGCGTACATGCTCCGCGAGCGCCTCCGCCAGGGCGTCCGGCACATCCTCGCCGAGGACCAGGGTGACCAGTTCGCCGCCCGCCGCCAGCATCCGGTCCAGTACGGTGCGGGCCGTCGTGGGCACGTCGGTGCCGATGACGGCGACGTCCCCGTCGATCAGGCCGAGGATGTCACCGGCCTGGCAGATGCCGGCCATGGTCCACGACTGCCGTTCGGCGACGGCCAGTTCGGCGTACCGGGTCGCCCCCGCCGCCGCCGTCATCGCGACCACGTCCTCGTCGAAGCTGCGGTCCGCCTCGTGGACGGCGAGCGCGGCGATGCCCTGGACCGCCGCCCGGGTGGGAATCAGGGCGACCCGGACGCCCTCGGTCCTGGCCTGCTCGGCGGCGGCTCCCGCGGTGTGCCGCAGCCCCGCGTCGTTGGGCAGGAGGACCACCTCGCGGGCGTGGGCACGGCGGATCGCGTCGACCAGTTCGCCACTGGCGGGCGGTTCGCCGGGGCGCGCGAGGACGGTGGTCGCGCCGGCCTCCGCGCACAGTCCCGCCAGCCCGTCGCCGGGTACCACGACGACAACGGCACGCTGGGCGGGCTCCGTGTGGGGGCGGACGTCGAGGGTGCCGTCGGAGGCGAAGTGGGTGATCCGGATCCGGTACGGCCGTCCGGCCTCGACCCCGGCCTCCACCGCGGCCCCCGCGTCGTCGACATGGACGTGCACGTTCCACAGCCCGTCGCCGCCCACGACGACCAGGGAGTCCCCGAGTGCGTCCAGCCGGGTCCGCAGCCGGTCGACCGCCTCGTCGTCGGCCTCCAGCAGATAGATCACCTCGAAGGCGGGGCCGTTCCCCGGACCGTCGGCCGCGCAGTCGTCCGGACCACCGCGCGGATCGCTGTCAGGGCCGCAGCTCGCCTCGCCGTCCGGGCCGCCCGCCGCCGGCAGCACCGCGGGGACCCTCCAGGAGTGACGTACCGGCGCCTGGCCGGACACCGTCTCCAGCAGCGCGCCGAGCACGGCGACGAGCCCCCGCCCGCCCGCGTCCACGACGCCCGCCCGGCCGAGGACGGCGAGCTGGCCGGGGGTCGCCTCCAGCGCCGCCCGCGCGCCGTCGTACGCCGCCTCCACCACCGCGACGAGACCCGGACCCGCGTCCCGTGCGGCTTCGGCGGCCACGGTGGCCACGGTCAGCACCGTGCCCTCGACGGGGTGGGCGACGGCCTGCCGGGCGGCCGAAGCGGCCCGGGCGAGGGCTTCGCGCAGCCGGTCGGCGTCACCGCCGTCGGCCAGCACCCCCGCCATACCGCGCAGGAGCTGGGCCAGGATGGTGCCGGAGTTCCCCCGGGCACCGATCAGCGCTCCGTGCGCCATGGCCCGTACGGCGTCGGCGGCGGCGGGCACGGTCGAGCCGGTCTCATGGGCGGCGAAGACCGCTTCGACGGCGGCTGTCGCGGATTCCACGGTCAGATAGAGATTGGTGCCGGTGTCACCGTCAGCGACGGGATACACATTGATCGCGTCGATCTCCGCGCGTTCCCGGCCGAGGGCCTCCAGGGCCAGTGAGCACCAGGTGCGCACCGCGACGGCGTCCAGATCGTCGGGGAGCTGCGGCACCGATGGTCCTCCTTGAAGCGGCCGTGGCAGCGGACTGCACCGCAGGGTAGCCCGCCTGTGGTGGGTCCGGCCGGAACAGGGGGCGGGCGGACGGCGGGCGCAGTCATGGTAGTTTCGTATCTCCGGAGCAGCCGTTGTATGCTGCTTCGGTTGCCCGATGAGAGTCGGGCCATACCTCCGGTACCGCCACTTCAGTCAAATGAATCCGGCGCGCCGGAATTCACTGTAAGTGCACCTGAAGTCTTTGGAGTGACCCGTGGCTGCCAACTGCGACGTCTGCGGCAAGGGGCCGGGCTTCGGCAACAACATTTCGCACTCGCACCGCCGTACGTCTCGTCGCTGGAATCCCAACATCCAGCGCGTGCGTGCCGTGGTCGGTCGGACGCCGAAGCGGCTCAACGTCTGCACCTCGTGCATCAAGGCCGGCAAGGTCGCGCGCTGACGTCCCCGTCGTAGCGCAGCCTTCCGGTTGCCCAAAAAGCCGGTCCACCTCGGTGGACCGGCTTTTTGCATGTCCGCACGGCGGCGGACGGCGGACATGCCGGCAGCGCTGACCGGCTGCCGTCCGCCGCGGACCTCCCCTGCCGGTACCGCGGACCGGTCAGCCCTTCCGGGTCCGCCAGCCGTGGTCGACGGGTCCGATGCCGCCGCCGAGCGGGAATCCGGCCTCGATCGCCCCGGTGACGTAGGCCTTCGCGCCCCGCACGGCCGTGGGCACGTCCTGGCCGAGCGCGAGGCCGGAGGCGATGGCCGAGGCGAGGGTGCAGCCGGTGCCGTGGGTGTGCCGGTTGTCGTGCCGGGGTGCGCGCAGCCAGTGCTCCTCGCTGCCGTCGGTCAGCAGGTCCACGGCGTCGCCCGGCAGATGACCGCCCTTGATGACGACCCAGCGCGGCCCGTACGCCAGGATTCCGGCGGCGGCCCGGCGCAGGTCCGCCTCGCCGGTGACGGTGACGCCGGTGAGCTGTGCCACTTCGTCGAGGTTCGGGGTGGCCACCGTGGCGACGGGCAGCAGCTTCGTCCGTACGGAATCGAGCGCTTCGGCGGCGAGCAGCGCGTCCCCGTGCTTGGAGACGCCCACCGGGTCGACGACGACGGGTGCGTCGGTCCCCGCGAGGAGTGCGGCGACGGTCTCGACCAGGGCGGCCGACGAGAGCATGCCCGTCTTCACCGCCTGGACGCCGATGTCGTCGACGACGCTGCGGTACTGGGCGGTGACGGCTTCCACCGGAAGCTCCCAGGCGCCCTGGACGCCGCGGGAGTTCTGGGCGGTGACGGCGGTCAGCACGCTCATGCCGTGCACACCGAGGGCCAGCATCGTCTTCAGGTCGGCCTGCATGCCCGCACCGCCGCCGGAGTCGGATCCGGCGACGGTGAGGACACGCGGTGGTACGGCGGTACGTATCGGCATACGCGGCAATCTACTGGGCGTCCTCGATGTTCCCGAAGTGGTCCCAGCCGCCCTTGCTGGTCCAGGGCGCCCCGTCGACGGTGACCTGGGGCAGCGCGGAGGGGTTCAGGACCTCGCCGATCACCTTCCAGCGGGCCGGAAGCTTCACGTCCTGGGGGAACGTCGCCACGATCGCGTGGTCCTCTCCCCCGGTGAGCACCCACTGGAGCGGGTCGACGCCGACGGCCTGGCCGATGTCGGACATCTGCGAGGGGATGTCGATGAGGCCGGACCGCAGATCGATCCGGACCTTGCTGGCCTCGGCGATGTGCCCGAGGTCGGCGACCAGTCCGTCGCTGACGTCCGTCATCGCGGTGGCGCCGAGTCCGGCCGCCGCGGGGCCCGCGTGGTACGGCGGTTCGGGGCGCCGGTGGGCCTCGACGAAGGCGCGCGGCGAGCGGAAACCCCGGGAGAGCACGGCGTATCCGGCGGCGGACCAGCCGAGCCAGCCGGTGACGGCGACCACGTCGCCGGGCCGGGCGCCGGAGCGGGTCACCGGTTCGTGGTTGCGCAGGTCGCCGAGGGCGGTGATCGAGACGGTGATGGTGTCGCCGCCGACGACATCGCCGCCGACCACGGCCGCGCCCGCGACCTGGCACTCGTCACGCAGGCCGTCCATGAGTTCACCGGCCCAGGTGACCGGGAGGTCGGCGGGGACGACGAGGCCGAGGAGCAGTGCGGTGGGCACGGCGCCCATGGCCGCGATGTCGGCGAGGTTCTGGGCGGCGGCCTTGCGTCCGACGTCGTACGCGGTCGACCAGTCCCGGCGGAAGTGCCGCCCTTCCAGGAGGATGTCCGTACTGACCACGACCCTGCGGTCGGGAGCGGCCACGACCGCGGCGTCGTCGCCGGGCCCCAGCCGTACCGCCGGAGTGGTGGTGAGCCGGGAAGTGAGCTCTCTGATGAGCCCGAACTCCCCCAACTCGCCCACGGTTCCCTTCACCGAGTCTCACCTCTCATTTATCGCCCCGGACACCCGTCCGGGCCCCCGGTCGCGAGCCGTCACTGCTGTCGGTACCGTCAAGAGATACGTCAACTTCTGTCGTCTGTACGCCACGCTGTGGACGTCATACGGCCCGCAGGTCTCCCCGCGGCCCGCGGCAACGCGATACCGTGGCGTCCCTTTCCCCCACATGATCCTCGTGGCCGCCCTGGAGGTTCCGTGGTACAGGCGTACATCCTTATTCAGACCGAGGTGGGCAAGGCGTCGACCGTCGCCGAGACCATCGCCAAGATTCCGGGAGTTATCCAGGCAGAGGACGTCACCGGTCCCTACGACGTGATCGTGCGGGCCCAGTCCGACACGGTGGACGAGCTCGGCCGCATGGTGGTCGCCAAAGTGCAGCAGGTGGACGGCATCACCAG
This sequence comes from Streptomyces sp. TSRI0281, assembly GCF_001905125.1. Taxonomy (GTDB): domain Bacteria; phylum Actinomycetota; class Actinomycetes; order Streptomycetales; family Streptomycetaceae; genus Streptomyces. The sequence continues at coordinate 173,462 of NZ_LWLE01000035.1, forward strand.
GACCCTGACCTGCCCGGTCGTCCACCTCTGACCCCCGTCTAGGCTGGGCCGGTGACGTCATTCCGCCGCCGGTCCCCCCGCTCACTGTTCCTCGGTCCGTCCGCCGCCCTGCTGGTCCTGGCCGCGGCGGGCTGTTCCTCCAGCGACGCGCAGCCCTCGGTCACGGTTCCCACCCCGTCGTCGGAGGCCGCCGCGTACTGCGGAGCGCTGCACAAGGCGCTGCCGCAGACCGTCGCCGATCTCGAACGGAGTGATCCCGGACCGGATTCGGAGCTGACCGCCGGCTGGGGGGACGGGGCGATCGTACTGCGCTGCGGTGTCCCCCGGCCCGCGAAGATGGACGACGCCCAGTCCAAGGCGATCGACGCGGACGGCGTCAACTGGATGCTGGAGCAGCGCCAGGACGCCGGCCCCCGCTTCACCACCACGTACCGCGAGGCGTACGTCGAGGTGACGTTCTCCGAGGAGTACGCCCACGACGCCAGCCCGCTGGCCGCGTTCGCCGCCCCCGTCAGCAGGACGGTGCCGGAGAGTCTGTGACCGGCGGGCCGGGGCGTCGTGTTCCGGCACGCTTCCCCCGGAGCGCCTCAGCGCAGTCCGGTGGAACGGGTCAGCGCGGCCTGGATCAGGCGGTCCACCAGTTCCGGGTAGTCCACGCCGCTCTCCTGCCACATGCGCGGGTACATGGAGATCGGGGTGAAGCCCGGCATCGTGTTGATCTCGTTGATGACGAACCCGCCGTCCTCGGTGAGGAAGAAGTCGGCGCGCACCAGCCCTTCGCAGGAGGTGGCCTCGAAGGCGGCGACGGCGAGGCGCTGGACCTCGGCGGTCTGCTCCGCGGTGAGCGGGGCGGGCACCAGACCGGCGGCCGAGTCGATGTACTTGGCCTCGAAGTCGTAGAAGTCGTGCGAGGTGACCGGCGGGATCTCGGCTGGCACGCTGGCCCGCGGTCCGTCCTCGAACTCCAGCACCCCGCACTCGATCTCCCGCCCGCGCAGCAGCGACTCGACGAGGAACTTGGGGTCGTGGCGGCGGGCCTCCTCGATCGCCTCGTCGAGGCCGGAGAGGTCGTCGATCTTGGTGATGCCCACCGAGGAGCCGCCGCGGGCGGGCTTGATGAAGAGCGGCCAGCCGTGCTCACCGGCGAAGTCCACGATGCGCTTGCGGGCGGCGTCGCGGTCGTTGTCCCACTCGCGGGGGCGGAAGACCTCGTACGGTCCGACGGGCAGTCCGAAGGAGACGAACACCCGCTTCATGTACTCCTTGTCCTGGCCGACCGCGGAGGCGAGGACACCGGCGCCGACGTAGGGCACGCCGGAGAGTTCGAGCAGCCCCTGGAGCGTGCCGTCCTCTCCGTACGGGCCGTGCAGCACGGGGAAGACGACGTCGACCTCGCCGAGTGCCTTGGGCACCGATCCCGGTTCGCTGTAGACGACTTCGCGGCTGCCGGGATCGACGGAGAGCACCACGACGCCCTCGTCGGACTCGGCCAGCTGGGCCACGTTGGGCACCTGGCGGCCGGTGATGGCCATGCGTTCGGGCTCATCGACGGTGAGTGCCCAGCGGCCGTCCGTCGTGATGCCGATCGGCAGGACGTCGTAGACGGTCCGGTCGATGGCGTTCAGGACGGCGCCGGCCGTGACGACCGAGATGCCGTGTTCGGAGCTGCGGCCGCCGAACACGACAGCCACGCGCGGCTTACGGCGCTGCTGCTCAGGGCTCTCGGGGCGCTCAGGGCTCTGGGGAAGGTTCTCGCTGCTCATATCGCGATGAGCGTACCTGCTGGTAAGGGAGACGTCAGCGCCGCTCGGCCTTGGCGCTGCGCGACATCAGCTCCTTGAGGGCGACGACCGGCGGCTTGCCCTCGTGGACGATGCCGACGACCGTCTCGGTGATGGGCATGTCGACGCCGTGCCTGCGGGCCAGGTCGAGCACCGATTCGCAGGACTTGACGCCCTCCGCGGTCTGCTTGGTGACGGCGATCGTCTCCTGGAGCGTCATGCCGCGGCCGAGGTTGGTGCCGAAGGTGTGGTTGCGCGAGAGCGGCGAGGAGCAGGTCGCCACCAGGTCGCCGAGGCCCGCCATTCCGGAGAACGTCAGCGGGTCGGCGCCCATCGCCACGCCCAGCCGGGTGGTCTCGGCGAGGCCGCGGGTGATGAGCGAGCCCTTGGCGTTGTCGCCGAGGCCCATGCCGTCCGCGATGCCGACGGCGAGTCCGATGACGTTCTTCACGGCGCCGCCGAGCTCGCAGCCGATCACATCGGTGTTGGTGTACGGGCGGAAGTACGGGGTGTGGCAGGCGGCCTGGAGGCGCCGGGCGACGGACTCGTCCTGGCAGGCGACGACGGCCGCGGCGGGGCGGCGTTCGGCGATCTCCTTGGCGAGGTTGGGCCCGGAGATGACGGCGATGCGGTCCGGGGAGACCTTGGAGACGTCCCCGATGACCTCGCTCATCAGCTTGGCGGTGCCGAGTTCGACGCCCTTCATCAGGGAGACCAGGACGGTGTGGTCCTCCAGGTACGGGGCCCAGTCGGCGAGGTTGGCGCGCAGCGTCTGCGAGGGCACGACCAGGAAGGCGAACTCGGCGCCGCGCAGCGCCTCGGCGGCATCGGTGGTGGCCCGTACCGATGCGGGGAGTTCGATGCCCGGCAGGTAGTCCGGGTTGGTGCGGGTGGTGTTGATGGCCTCGGCGACTTCGGCGCGGCGGCCCCAGAGGGTGACCTCGCATCCCGCGTCGGCGAGGATCACGGCGAAAGCCGTACCCCATGAGCCGGTTCCGAAGACGGCTGCTTTGACGGGGTGCGTCACGTGGGTCCCTTTCCCTGGGCCTTGCGCCGTAGTTCAGCACGGGCTTTGCGGTGATCGTAGAGCTCTGCGGGGGCCTTCTCGCCGCGTACGTCCTCCAGCTGGGCGGTGACCGCGGCCATGATGACCTCGGTGGCCTGCCGCAGCACCTCGGGGGTGGGCTCCAGTGCGTAGAAGCGGCTGAGGTCGACGGGCGGTCCCGCCTGCACGATGAGGGTCTTGCGGGGGAACAGCTGGAGCTTGTTCTCCTTGGCGTACGGCGGCATCGCGAGATTGGCGCCCCACTGGGCGACGGGGATGACCGGCGCCCTGGTCATCAGCGCCACGCGGGCGGCGCCGGTCTTGCCTGCCATCGGCCACATGTCGGGGTCGCGGGTGAGAGTGCCCTCGGGGTAGAAGGCGACGCATTCGCCCCGCTCGATGGCGTCGACGGCGGCGCGGAACGCGTCCAGCGCGTTGGTCGTCTCACGGTAGACGGGGATCTGGCCGGTGCCCCGCAGCATCATTCCGACGAACGGGGTCCGGAAGAGCCCCGCCTTCGCCAGCAGCCGCGGCACCCGGCCGGTGTTGTACTGGAAATGTCCGTACGAGAGCGGGTCCAGATACGAGTTGTGGTTGACCGCCGTGATGAATCCTCCGTCGGCCGGAATGTGTTCCGTTCCCCGCCAGTCACGCTTGAACAGAACCACCAATGGCGGTTTGGCGATGCACGCCGCCAGGCGGTACCAAAAGCCGATTCTGCGGCGGGACACTCGGACACCTTCCTCTATTACTTGACCTACTGCTGCCTGGCTACTGACGGTCAAGTCCGGCCCCAGGCCCCTGCTGTGTCGAGAACACCGTACGCCTCACCTTCGGGACCGCCCCTCCGGGTTGTCGTACCGGCAGGCGAGAATATGTCCTGACGCGTACGGAGGGGGAGATCGCCACGAACACCGACCTGACCGGGTCCTGGTCACTGGTCGTCCCGCTGAAGCCGCTCGCACGGGCCAAGAGCCGCTTGGGGCGGGCGGCGGGCGAGCTGCTGCGGCCCCGGCTGGCCCTGGCGTTCGCCCAGGACACCGTGGCCGCGGCGCTGGCCTGCCCGGGGGTGCGGGATGTGGTGGTCGTCACGGACGACACGGTGGCCGCGGCGGCCCTTTCGGCGCTCGGGGCCCGCATCCTGCCCGACACTCCGGCCGCCGGGCTCAACGCCGCGCTGGCGCACGGCGCACTGTCGGCCCGCGAGCTGCGGCCCGACAGTGCGGTGGCGGCTCTGAACGCGGACCTGCCCGCGCTGCGCCCCGCGGAATTGGCGCGGGTGCTCGATTTTTCTTCCACTTTTCCCCGCGCATTTGTCACGGATGCGGCGGGAATCGGCACCACATTTCTGTCCGCTGCGCCGGGAGCGGAATTGCGCCCGGCTTTCGGCGGGCCTTCCCGCGCCCGGCACCTGGCGTCGGGAGCGGCGGAAATTCGTCTGGCCGGCCTCGACTCGGTCCGCCGGGACGTGGACACCGGGGAGGATCTGCGGGTGGCTCTGACGCTCGGCGTGGGCCCGCACACGGCGGATCTGAACGCTTCGGTCAGCCCTGCCCGTGACCGATAGGCTGCCGCCCATGCAGGCGACCTCGTACACGTACGACTCCGAGACCCGCACCGGCAGCGTGCTCCTGGACGACGGCACCCCGGTGGATTTCGACGCCCCGGCCTTCGACGCGGGCGGCCTGCGGCTGCTGCGTCCGGGCCAGCGGGTCCGGATCGAGGGCGAGGGAGAGGGCGCGGACCTGCGGATCACCCTGGTGACGCTGCAAACGTTCTGAGACGGTCCGGGGGACCCTGGGCGGCCTGCGGAGGGCCGTCCGGACCCCGGACAGCCCGCGGGCCGGGCTCCCCCGAGGGGAGCCCGGCCCGGCGCGTGTGAGGAGCGAGCGTGTGCCCGGTCTCACTTCTTGCGTGCAGTGGCCTTCTTGGCCGTGGTCTTGCGCGCCGTGGTCTTCTTCGCGGGCGCCTTCTTCGCCGTGGTCTTCTTGGCGGGCGCGGTCTTGCTGGCGACGGCCTTCTTGGCGGTCGTCGCGGCCTTCTTCGCCGGGGCCGCCTTCTTCGCGGTCGCCGTGGCCTTCTTGGCCGTCGCGGTGGCCTTCTTCGCCGTCGCGGTGGTCTTCTTGGCGGTGGCGGTGGTCTTCTTCGCCGCTGCCACGGCCTTTTTGGCGGTGGCCTTCTTCGCCACGGCCTTCTTGGCGGTGGCCTTCTTGGCCGCGGCCTTCGCCGTCGTACGGGTGGAAGATCCGCCCGAGAGGCTGCCCTTGGGCGCCTTCTTCACGGCCACGTCGTTCTTGGGGAGCTTCTTGGAGCCGCTCACCAGGTCCTTGAAGCCCTGTCCCGCACGGAAGCGGGGGACCGAGGTCTTCTTGACCCGTACGCGCTCACCCGTCTGCGGGTTGCGGGCGTACCGGGCGGGACGGTCGACCTTCTCGAACGAGCCGAAGCCGGTGACCGAGACACGGTCCCCGGCGACAACGGCACGGACGATCGCGTCGAGTACCGCATCGACGGCGTCTGCGGCCTGCTGACGGCCGCCGACCTTGTCGGCAATCGCTTCTACGAGCTGCGCCTTGTTCACGTCTTCCCCTTCGGAGACATAGCCAGAACGAAAGTGTTCAAGCCTTTTCGCACGTTAGGCAGATATATACCGCAAATCAAACACGAAACGGGCTAATCACCCTAGTGCCGCAACGAAGTCGACCGCTGCGCAGTTCCGCAGAGTCAGTCACCTTCGGGGAATCGGCCCTCATCGAGGTCCTTCATCAACCGGTCCAGACGCCTTGCTGCATCTGGGAGATCGTGCTTCGCCGCGGCCGTGACGACCAGCAGCTTCCGGGACAGCGCCATCCTTACGCCCTCCGGGACTTGCAGTGCACGCACCCTTGCGTGCGCTTCCTTCAATCGGTCGGCGACTTGGCCATAGAGCTTGAGTTGGCTGTCGCGTCCCATGCACCGATTGTGCCATCTGGGGCGAGTTGTCGCCCGAGGGGGGCTCAACAAGCGACTGCGCCCCCTACCCGAAGGCAGGGGGCGCAGTCCTGGAAAAGCGCTGCTCAGACCTCAATTGTACGCGGCTTGAAGGTCGGCCTTGCCACCTCATAAGTCGCAATGTCCGCTTCGTTCTGAAGGGTGAGGCTGATGTCGTCGAGCCCGTTGAGCAGCCGCCAGCGGGCGTTCTCGTCGAGCTCGAAGTCGGCCGTGATGCCCTCGGCACGGACCTGCCGCGCCTCCAGGTCGACGGTGATCTCGACCGTTGGGTCGGCATCCGTCAGCGCCCAGAGCGCGTCGACGACCTGCTGGTCCAGGACCACGGTCAGCAGCCCGTTCTTCAGCGAGTTCCCGCGGAAGATGTCGGCGAACCGGGACGAGATGACGGTCCTGAAGCCGTAGTTCTGCAGGGCCCAGACCGCGTGCTCGCGGGACGAACCGGTGCCGAAGTCGGGACCGGCCACCAGGACCGAGGCGCCGCGCCGCTCGGGGCGGTTGAGGATGAAGTTCTCGTCCTTGCGCCACGCCTCGAAGAGCCCGTCCTCGAAGCCGTCGCGGGTGACCTTCTTCAGCCAGTGGGCGGGGATGATCTGGTCGGTGTCGACGTTGCTGCGGCGCAGCGGGACGGCCCGGCCGGTGTGTGCGGTGAAAGCTTCCATGGTTCTCAGACTCCGGCGGGCGTACGGGCGTCGGACAGGTCGGCGGGCGAGGCCAGATGGCCCAGCACCGCGGTGGCGGCGGCGACCTGCGGGGAGACCAGGTGGGTGCGGCCGCCCTTGCCCTGCCGGCCCTCGAAGTTACGGTTCGAGGTGGAGGCGGAGCGCTCGCCGGGGGCCAGCTGGTCGGGGTTCATGCCGAGACACATCGAACAGCCCGCGTGCCGCCATTCGGCTCCCGCGGTGGTGAAGACCTTGTCCAGGCCCTCCGCGACGGCCTGGAGGGCGACCCGGACCGAGCCGGGAACGACCAGCATCCGCACCCCGTCGGCGACTTTGCGGCCCTCCAGGATCGAGGCCGCGTTGCGCAGGTCCTCGATCCGGCCGTTGGTGCAGGAACCTACGAAGACGGTGTCGACGTTGATGTCCCGCAGCGGCTGCCCGGCACTCAACCCCATGTATTCCAGGGCCTTTTCGGCGGCGTGCCGCTCCGAGGCGTCCTCGTACGAAGCAGGGTCGGGGACGTGTCCGGAGAGGGGCGCGCCCTGGCCGGGGTTGGTGCCCCAGGTGACGAACGGGGCCAGTTCGGCGGCCTCGATGACGACCTCGGCGTCGAAGACGGCGTCGTCGTCGGTACGCAGCGTGCGCCAGTACGCGACGGCGGCGTCCCAGTCCTCGCCCTCCGGGGCGTGGTCACGGCCCCGCAGGTAGTCGAAGGTGGTCGCGTCCGGGGCGATCATGCCCGCGCGGGCACCGGCCTCGATCGACATGTTGCAGATGGTCATCCGGGCCTCCATCGAGAGCTTCTCGATGGCGGAGCCGCGGTATTCGAGGATGTACCCCTGGCCGCCGCCGGTGCCGATCCGGGCGATGATCGCCAGGATCAGGTCCTTCGCGGTGACGCTGTCGGGCAGTTCGCCCTCGACGGTGATGGCCATGGTCTTCGGGCGGGCCAGCGGCAGCGTCTGGGTGGCCAGGACGTGCTCGACCTGGCTGGTGCCGATGCCGAACGCCAGCGCGCCGAACGCCCCGTGCGTGGAGGTGTGGGAGTCACCGCAGACCACCGTCGTACCGGGCTGGGTCAGCCCCAGCTGCGGGCCGACCACGTGCACGACGCCCTGCTCGACGTCGCCCAGCGGGTGCAGCCGTACGCCGAAGTCCGCGCAGTTCTTGCGCAGGGTCTCCAGCTGGGCCCGCGAGACCGGGTCGGCGATCGGCTTGTCGATGTCGATCGTCGGGGTGTTGTGGTCCTCGGTGGCGATGGTGAGGTCGAGGCGCCGCACCGGACGTCCGGCCTGGCGCAGACCGTCGAACGCCTGCGGGCTGGTCACCTCGTGCAGCAGGTGAAGATCGATGAAGAGAAGGTCGGGCTCGCCCTCCGCGCGCCGGACGACATGGTCGTCCCAGACCTTCTCCGCGAGTGTCCTACCCATCGCTTTCCCTCCGGCCGGCGTCTTCGCCGGCCCAACTAGAGATGTGGTGCGCCGCCGCCCGGACCCCCGAGCGGGGCGGTGGCTGCGGGCCGTTGTGTGGCCGCCCGTACAGGTTCGCAACTTCCGCCGAAAATTGAACTTGCGTTTCACAGAGTGAGACGCGAGTATCGTCGTATGGACAACTCTAGCGGCGTCGGCGTTCTCGACAAGGCGGCTCTGGTATTGAGCGCCCTGGAGTCCGGTCCGGCCACCCTCGCCGGGCTGGTCGCGGCGACCGGGCTCGCACGGCCCACGGCCCATCGACTGGCCGTGGCACTGGAACACCACCGCATGGTGGCGAGGGACATGCAGGGCCGGTTCATTCTCGGCCCCCGGCTCTCGGAACTCGCGGCGGCGGCCGGCGAGGACCGGCTGCTGGCCACGGCGGGACCGGTGCTCACCCATCTTCGCGACATCACCGGCGAGAGCGCTCAGCTCTATCGCCGGCAGGGCGACATGCGGATCTGTGTGGCCGCGGCGGAACGGCTGTCCGGACTCCGGGACACGGTACCGGTCGGCTCCACGCTCACCATGAAGGCGGGATCCTCCGCCCAGATCCTGATGGCCTGGGAGGAACCGGAGCGTCTGCACCGCGGCCTCCAGGGCGCCAGGTTCACGGCGACGGCCCTCTCGGGCGTACGGCGCCGGGGCTGGGCCCAGTCGATCGGCGAGCGGGAACCGGGCGTCGCCTCGGTCTCGGCGCCGGTGCGCGGCCCCTCGAACCGGGTGGTCGCCGCGGTCTCGGTCTCCGGGCCCATCGAGCGGCTGACCCGCCACCCGGGCCGGATGCACGCGCAGGCGGTCATCGACTCGGCGGCACGGCTGAGCGAGGCCCTGCGCCGCACGGGCTGACACCCACCCGTCGCCCCGCTCCTCCCGGTAACACCCCTTCCCCTTCCCCGGAAGGCCGCCCCAGCGCCGTGGCGGCCCCCCTCACTTCCCCGGACTGCTCCCCCGGCACCTCTCTCACCCCTCGGACGAGCGGTGCGCGAGACGGTCCGCCGCCCGGCGGCCCCGCTCCTCGAGCGGCAGCACGCCGGTCGCCGCCGACAGTCCGTACGCCGGCATATCGGCGTAGATCGACTCGTAACCCCCCTCGGGCACGATGTAGCTCTCGTGCCACAGCCCCACATGCTGCCGGGAGTTCTTCTCCTTGCGATTGATCCTCGCCCAGGCCCTGTGGTGGAACATGTCGGGAGCGCTCGCGTACGCGTAAAGCTTCTCCTTCGACTCCCAGTACTGAACGACGTAGTAGGTACGCGGCGAGCCGGAGAGCAGCGTGTAGCCGAGCAGGCCCCGGCCCTTGTCCCTGGCCAACTCCCGCAGCATGCGCGGCATCGCGGCGAAGACGGGCAGCCAGTGGTGCACCCCCCAGAAGTGGTTGATGCGCATCCCGATCAGCAGGACGACGACCTCGCCCTCCGCGGCTGCCGTCGTCCGGCCCGGTATCGGCTTCGCGAACATGCTGTGCACCCCTGGTTTCGTTGGAGAGTTTCGCTATCCAATGATTGGATAGTTCCACCACCCAAGGGGCGGCGCAAGGGAAGGCGCAGAGAATGCGACTGTCGGAACTGAGTGAACAGAGCGGCGTCTCGACGGCAACGATCAAGTACTACCTGCGCGAGCGGCTGCTGCCGCCGGGCAGGCGGATCAGCGCGACGCAGGCCGAGTACGACGAGGGGCATCTGCGCCGGCTGCGTCTGGTGCGGGCGCTGATCCAGATCGGGCGCCTGCCGGTGGCCACGGCCCGCGAGGTGCTGGCCCATGTCGACGACGAGTCGCTGGGCCGGACGATCCGTCTGGGCGCCGCCCTGTGGGCCCTGCCGCACGGCCCCGATCCCGACGAGGACGCACCGGAAACGGCAACCGCCCGCGCCGAGGTGACCCGGCTGCTCGGTGAGTTGGGCTGGGAGACCGCGCTGGAACTCGGCGACCTCTCCCCCGTCCACCGGTCACTGGTCGCTTCCGTGGCCACCCTCGGCAAGCTCGGATACCCCTGTGACATCGCGTACTTGACCCGGCAGGCCCGCATCATGGAGCAGGCGGCCGTGCACGATCTGGACGAGATGGAGACATACGCCTCCGAGGCGGAACAGGTCGAGAACGCCATCGCCTCGGCCGTGCTCTACGAGCCGCTGCTGATGTCGCTGCGCAGGCTGGCCCAGGGCGAGGAATCGGCCCGGCGGTACGGGCTGTAACCGCCGCCCCGGGAACGGAAGAAGGCCCTCCACCGAGGTGAAGGGCCTTCCCGTACTGCTCTGTTGTACCCCCGACCGGATTCGAACCGGCGCTACTGCCGTGAGAGGGCAGCGTGCTAGGCCGCTACACAACGGGGGCATGTTCACTGCTGACTTGCGCTGGGCTACCAGGACTCGAACCTAGAATGACGGTACCAGAAACCGTAGTGTTGCCAATTACACCATAGCCCATGGTGTGACAAGTACCCCCGACCGGATTCGAACCGGCGCTACTGCCGTGAGAGGGCAGCGTGCTAGGCCGCTACACAACGGGGGCCCTAGCGATCCTGCATCAAGAACGTGGGTGCGACCCAGATGTTCTCGCGGGAAGGATCTGTACCCCCGACCGGATTCGAACCGGCGCTACTGCCGTGAGAGGGCAGCGTGCTAGGCCGCTACACAACGGGGGCGTGTTTACTACTGATTTGCGCTTTACTGCTGACGTGCGCTGGGCTACCAGGACTCGAACCTAGAATGACGGTACCAGAAACCGTAGTGTTGCCAATTACACCATAGCCCACTGAAACGCAACCCCTAGAGGGGTCTTATTTCTGTCTGCGCTTCCCGGCCGGATCTTTCGGCCCGCTCGGGCGGCGCAGGAAGAACATTACCCGAAGGTGTCCGGCGCTCCAAAACGGGTATTGCCCGCCAGCAGCCCGGGAAGCTGATCGAGCCCGGTGATCCGGACAAGATCCTCCCGTCCGCCCCTCCCCCGGCGGTCCAGCCAGATCCCCGCCAGCCCGGCGGCGACCGCGCCGCTCGCGTCGATGTCCGGCTCATCGCCCACGTACGCCACCTCGTCCGGCGCGAGCCCGAGCTCCTCGCAGGCCGCGTGGAAGGCGCCGGCGTGCGGCTTGGAGATCCCCAGGTCGACGGCGCACACCAGCGCCTCGAACCGGTCCCGCACACCGAGCACGGTCAGTTTGCGGTGCTGGTTGTGGAGGCTGGAGTTCGACAGGATCGCGTGCCGGTAGTCACGCGCCAGCAGGTCCAGCACCGGCACCACATCGGGAAAGAGCGTCCAGGCGGCCTCGTAGTGCGCCGCGTGCCGGCCGAACCACTCGTCGGCCTCGGCATCCTCCATCGCCCGGGACAGGAATTCCCGCACCCGGTCGCGGCGTTGCCCCAGGAAGTCCGTCTCCCCCGCGGCACACCGCGCCCAGTGCACATCGGTCACCGCCCGCCACCCGTCGAGGGCCTGCTCGACGGAGGTGTACCCACTGGGCAGGCCCTCGCGTTCCAGGTGCCGTTGCATGCCGATGCGGTCGGCGCCCGAATAGTCGAAGATCGTGTCGTCGATGTCCCAGAGGACGGCTCGGATCGGCATGCGCCGAGGTTAGCCGGGGGCCCGCCGGGGAGCCAGACCGTCACCCGGCGCGCGGGGGCACTTCGGGCGCCGGGAGCGCGAACCGTACGCCGGTCAGGCGTTCCGACAGCTCCCACAGGCGGCGGGCGGTCCCGGTGTCGGCCGCGCGCGGGGACAGCCGCACCCGGGTGGGGGCGCCCCGCAGTTCCGCCGGGCCGTCCGGGCCGATGAACTCGCCGCCCTCCACGTCCGGGGCCGTCGCCGCGTACAGCTGTGGCAGCGCCCCCGCGTCGGGGCCCTGGGCGAGCAGCGGGTTGCCGATGCGGCCGAGCACGACCCGCCACAGGCGGACCGGCGCGCCTCTCTGGAGGTTGGTGGCGGTGTAGCCGGGGTGGGCGAGCACGCTGCGCACGGGGCTGCCGGCCCCGGTCAGGCGGCGGTGGAGTTCCCGTCCGAAGACGGCGTTGGCGAACTTCGACCCGTTGTAGAAGCCCATCGGCGAGTAGCCGCGCTCGCCGGACAGGTCGTCGAAATCCAGCTGTCCCTTGTGGTGGTTGACCGAGCTGACCGTGACGACCCGGGGGTCGCGCCCGGCGGTGAGGAGGTCCAGCAGCAGCCCGGTGAGGGCGAAGTGGCCCAGGTGATGGGCCGCGAACTGCAGCTCGTGGCCCTGCGCGCTCAGGGTGCGGGGCGGCGCCAGCACGCCCGCGTTGTTGACGAGCACGTCCAGCCGCTGATGGTCGGTGCGCAGCCCGGCGGCGAAGGCGCGGACCGAGTCGAGGTCGGCCAGGTCGAGGCGGCGTACCTCCAGGGTCGCGTCCGGCTGCTCGGCGGTGATCCCGGCGGCCGCGCGGTGGCCCTTCGCCTCGTCGCGCACCGCGAGGATCACCCGCCCGCCCCGGCGGGCGAGTGCCCGGGTGGTGGCCAGGCCGAGGCCGCTGTTGGCTCCGGTGACGACGAACACCCTCGTGGACTGGTCCGGGATCCGTTCGGCGGACCAGCGCTGCTTCTGTGTCATACGGCAGACAGTGCCGAAGTTGGCACTTGGTGTCAAGAAGATACCGAGTGCCATCCATGGCATGGCGGTACAATTACGGGGTGAGCCCTCCCCCCGAAGTCAGCCTCGCCCAGCGCAAACGTCAGCTCGTCGCGAACGAGTTGACCGAAGCGGCGCTGCAACTGCTCGCGCTGCGGGGGTTCGACGCCGTCACCGTGGACGAGATCGTCGCCACGGCCGGAGTGTCCAAGCGCACGTTCTTCCGGTACTTCGCGTCCAAGGAGGACGTGGTCGTCCAGTTCCTGGCCGGGATGGGGACCGGTATGCACGCGGAGCTGGCCTCCCGGCCCGCCGGGGAACCGCCCTCCGTGGCGCTGCGGCACGCCGTCTGGGCCGCGATGTCCGCCTGCGCCGACCACTCCGAGCGGGCGCTTCGCGTGGTGCGGCTGATTCTGCGTACCCCTGCCCTGCGCGCCCGCTTCCTGGAGCACCAGGCGCAGTGGCGCGACGAGCTCGCGGCGGAGCTGGCACGCCGCGCGGGGCTCGATGCCGAGACCGACCTGTACCCGCGGCTGGCGGCCGGAATGGCGCTGGCCGCCTTCGACACCGTGTTGCAGCGGTGGAGCGGCAGCGAGGGCGCCGAGGATCCGGCCGCGCTGACCGACCGGGCCTTCGCGGTCATCGCCCCGGCACTGGACGCCGTCTGACGGCGGAACGCCGATGGGGTGGCCGCCCCCTCGGGAGCGGCCACCCCATGGTGGTGGAGCGGTAGCGGTTACGCGGCCAGTTTCGCCAGTGCCGCGTCCACCCGGGCGAGGCTCTTCTCGCGGCCCAGGATCTCCATGGACTCGAAGAGCGGCAGGCCGACCGTGCGGCCGGTGACGGCCACGCGGACCGGGGCCTGGGCCTTGCCGAGCTTCAGGCCGTGGGCCTCACCGGCGGTGAGCACGGCGTTCTTCAGGGCCTCGGCGTTCCACTCGGCGGCGGCCAGGTTGGCACGGGCCGTGGTCAGGAGGGCGTCGGAGCCCTCCTTCATCGCCTTGGTCCAGGACGCCTCGTCCTCGACGGGCTCGTCGAGGAAGAGGAAGTCGACGTTGTCGGTGATGTCCGAGAGGACGGTGACCCGCGTCTGGGCGTGCGGGGCGATCTCCGCGAACTTCTCCGCGTCGAAGGACTCCGGGGCCCACGGGGCGAACGGGGCCCTGAGCCAGGGTCCGCACGCCTCGGTGAACGCCTTCACGTCGAGCCTGCGTACGTGCTCGGCGTTGATGTGCTCGCACTTCTTGAGGTCGAAGCGGGCCGGGTTGGCGTTGACGTCCTTGATGTCGAACGCCGCGACCATCTCGTCCATGGTGAAGATGTCGCGGTCCTCGGCGATCGACCAGCCCAGCAGCGAGAGGTAGTTCAGCAGCCCCTCGGGGAGGAAGCCGCGCTCGCGGTAGAGGTTGAGCGAAGCCTGCGGGTCGCGCTTGGACAGCTTCTTGTTGCCCTCGCCCATGACGTACGGGAGGTGGCCGAAGGCCGGGGTGTCCTTGGCGATGCCCAGCTCGATGAGCGCCCGGTACAGGGCGATCTGGCGCGGGGTGGAGGAGAGCAGGTCCTCGCCGCGCAGGACGTGGGTGATCTCCATCAGCGCGTCGTCGACCGGGTTGACCAGCGTGTAGAGCGGGGCGCCGTTGGCCCGGACGATGCCGTAGTCCGGCACGTTCTCCGGCTGGACGGTGATGTCGCCGCGGACCAGGTCGGTGAAGGTGAGCGCCTCGTCGGGCATCCGGAAGCGGACGATGGAGGTGCGGCCCTCGGCCCGGTACGCGGCGATCCGCTCGGCCGTGAGGTCGCGGCAGTGACCGTCGTACCCGGACGGCCTGCCGGCCGCACGGGCGGCGTCGCGGCGGGTGTCGAGCTCCTCGGTGGTGCAGTAGCAGTGGTACGCGTGACCGGCCGCGAGGAGCTTGTCGGCGACGTCCTTGTAGATGTCCATGCGCTGCGACTGGCGGTACGGGGCGTGCGGGCCGCCGATCTCGGGGCCCTCGTCCCAGTCGAGGCCGAGCCAGCGCATCGAGTCGAGCAGCTGGTCGTACGACTCCTCGGAGTCGCGCGCCGCGTCGGTGTCCTCGATGCGGAAGACCAGGGTGCCCTTGTTGTGCCGGGCGAAGGCCCAGTTGAACAGGGCGGTCCGGACCAGGCCCACATGGGGGTTGCCGGTCGGGGAGGGACAGAAACGTACGCGAGGGGGTGTCCCCTGCGGAGCCGAGAGCTCGGGGATAGGTCCGTTAACCACGCTTGATCACCTTGTTGGTGAGAGTGCCGATGCCTTCGATGGTGACGGCGACCTCGTCGCCGACGTGCAGGGGTCCGACCCCCGCGGGAGTTCCGGTGAGGATCACATCGCCCGGAAGCAGGGTCATGGCTTCCGTGATGTGGACGACGATGTCCTCGATCGAGCGGACCATGTCGCTCGTACGGCCCAGTTGCCGTTGCTCGCCGTTGACCGTCGCCTGAATGGTGAGGTCGTGCGGATCGAGGTCGGTCTCCACCCAGGGGCCGAGCGGGCAGGAGGTGTCGAAGCCCTTGGCCCTGGCCCACTGCTTCTCGCGCAGCTGGGCGTCGCGCGCGGTGACGTCGTTGGCGCAGGTGTAGCCG
This sequence comes from Streptomyces sp. TSRI0281, assembly GCF_001905125.1. GTDB lineage: Bacteria > Actinomycetota > Actinomycetes > Streptomycetales > Streptomycetaceae > Streptomyces. The sequence continues at coordinate 188,590 of NZ_LWLE01000035.1, forward strand.
AAGATGACGTCCTTGACGCGCTCGCGCGGAACTTCGCGGCACATGCGGCCGATGACCACGGCCAGCTCGGCCTCGTGGTGCAGCTCATTGGAGAAGGAGGGGTACTCGATCGCGTCGCCCGAGCCGATCACCGAGGTGGTGGGCTTGAAGAAGGCGACCGGGACATCGGGGACCTCGTTGCCGAGTTCGGCGGCGTGCTCCGCGTAGTTGCGGCCGATGGCCACGACCTTGTTGGGGAGCACGGGGGGCAGCAGCCGGACCTTGTTCAGCGGGACCTTGGTGCCGGAGAGCTCGAAGTCGGCGTACGGAATGCCCTTGATGATGTCGAGGACGAGGCCACCGGATTCCACGGTGCCCTGACCCTCGACGGCGCCGAAGGCGACATTGCCGTCGATGGAGAACCTGGCGATGCGCACGGGATGCTGTCGCCCCTCACTTGCTCGCTGACTGAAGACTGACGCTCCAGGCTAACGCGGGTGAGGGGGACAGCCACGCCGATCAGCGCGGGGTCGCGACCGGCGCTTCCATCAGGATGGTGCGGCGCGGGTTGGCCGTCTGGGTGGGCAGGTCGACGGCGTGCTCCGGCAGCTCCGGCGTCTGCAGCGCTTCGGCGTCCTTGAGGTGCGCCAGCGTGGTGCGCCGGGGGTTGGCAATGTTGCGGAACATCATCGTCGTCTTCATCTGCCGTATGGACCCTGTCGGTGTGGGCGCCGCCCGGAGGGGCACCGGCTTGTCGGATTCGCCATCCCTAGTAAAGCGTCAGGCTAAACATCCAATTCCCCGCAGCAGCAGGGAAGAGACGACGATCATCATGTGAGTTTGCTCACGAAGTTATCGACAATTCGAACATACCGGTCAGCTGACCCCGCTTCAGGAAACGGACATTGCACCACTGAATCAACCATTCCGCTCCTGATCATGCCGACTGGGACACCCCCCACCCGCCATCAACTCATCCGCAATAGTCCGATTTAACCATGAACACTCTGCACTGCTTGTTACTCCCTCATCACAACGTGTCACCCAGGTCACAGCCCGGTACGTGGGCCTTGTTGGAGATCCGGCACTGTGCTGGAATTCCACGCACCGCCGCGGGTTTCAGGCCGGCGCGCAGGGGCGCAACGCAGCGCCGAGTGGCGGCGGGAGGGGGAGAACGCCGGTCACTCACGACCACCATGGGGCGCGTCCAGCGCCCCACGACGCCGACACCGTCCCACCCGCCTGGCGGAGGGGACGCCTGGTCCAGAGGTTGCGACGCTAGTGCAGGGACGTTTCAAGAGGGATGGCAGTGCTCCGGCGGAACAGGAGCCGCGCGGCGGGACCGACCGCGGTTCCTCCCCCCAGCACGCCCAGAACCCCGGACCGGCCGCAGCCGGTGAAGGCGGCGACCGTGCGCAGCGCCCGGACACGACGACGGGCGGCGGCGCCGAGCCGGCCACTCCCCTCAAGCCCCGCGGCCCGATCAACACGGGGTCGCGCATAGCGCTCCGCAACTGGCGCATCAGCACCCGTCTGGTCTCCCTCCTCGCCCTTCCGGTGGTCGCCGCGACCACGCTGGGCGGACTGCGCATCAACGAGTCGATGAACGACATGCAGCAGCTGGAGCACATGCAGCTGCTGACGAGGATGACCAAGCAGGCGACCACGCTCGCCCAGGCACTCCAGGTGGAGCGCGACCAGTCGGCCGGTCCGCTGTCCAACAAGTCGAAGGCGACCGACTACAAGGTCACCGAGCCCCGGAAGAAGACCGACCGGGCCAAGGACGCGTTCTTCGACGCCACGAACGCCATCGGTGACGCCCAGGGCGACGAGGCGCTCGAAGGCATCCACGCGAGCGTCGCCCAGATCGCGTCGCTGCTCGGCGACATCCGTACGATCCGCAAGACGGCGTACGCGGAGGGCTCCCCGAGTCTCAACACGATCGACCAGTACAGCCAGCTGATCACCTCGCTGCTGAGCCTCTCGCAGGACATGGCGCAGGCGACCAGCAACCCGGAGATGATCAAGCGGACCCGTGCCCTGGCGGCGTTCTCGTCCGCCAAGGAGTACGCCTCGGTCCAGCGGGCGATCATCGCCGCGGCGCTTCCCGGCGGCAGCGTCAAGGAGCCGCACCTCAACCCGAACGACCAGCAGTTCGGTCAGAACGCGCTGGCGAAGGAATCCCGGGCCCTCACCTCGTTCAACACGATCTACGGGACCACCGGGGACAGCGCGGCCGAGCTGACGGCGCCGCTGGACAACGGCAACCCCGAGATCAACGCCGCGAACATGTACGCGAAGCGGGTCCTGGACACCACCTCGGACCTCAACGACACCAAGAAGGTCCGCTCGTACCTCGACTGGTACGACCAGAGCTCCACCAAGATCAACGCGATGCAGACGATCGAGGCCACCCTCCTCAGCGACATGGAGGCCAAGGCCCGCGAGCTGCGCGAGGCATCGCAGCGCGAAGCGATCATCAACGGTGCGGTCATCCTGCTCGTGCTCGGTGTCTCGCTGGTCGGCGCCTTCGTCGTGGCACGGTCGATGATCCGCTCGCTGCGGCGCCTTCAGGACACCGCTACGCGTGTTGCGCAGGACCGACTGCCCGAACTCGTCAAGCAGCTCTCCGAGACCGACCCCCAGGATGTCGACACCTCGGTCGAGTCGGTCGGTGTGCACTCCCGGGACGAGATCGGCCAGGTGGCCGCGGCCTTCGACGACGTGCACCGCGAGGCCGTCCGCCTCGCCGCCGAACAGGCGCTGCTGCGGGGCAACGTCAACGCGATGTTCACCAACCTCTCGCGCCGTTCGCAGGGCCTCATCCAGCGTCAGCTCTCGCTCATCTCCGAGCTGGAGTCGCGCGAGGCCGACCCGGACCAGCTGTCCTCGCTCTTCAAGCTCGACCACCTCGCGACCCGTATGCGCCGTAACGGTGAGAACCTGCTGGTCCTCGCCGGTGAGGAGCCCGGCCGCCGGTGGACCCGCCCCGTGCCGCTGGTCGACGTGCTCCGTGCCGCCGCCTCCGAGGTGGAGCAGTACGAGCGCATCGAACTGGCCGCGGTGCCCGCCACCGAGGTCGCGGGCCGGGTCGTCAACGACCTCGTGCACCTGCTCGCCGAGCTGCTGGAGAACGCCACGTCGTTCTCCTCGCCGCAGACGAAGGTCCGGGTCACCGGTCACGCACTGCCCGACGGGCGGGTGCTCGTCGAGATCCACGACACCGGCATCGGCCTCTCCCCCGAGGACCTCGCGGCGATCAACGAGCGGCTCGCGGCGCCGCCCACCGTGGATGTCTCGGTCTCCCGCCGCATGGGCCTGTTCGTGGTCGGCCGGCTGTCCCTGCGTCACGGCATCCGGATCCAGCTGCGTCCCTCCGACTCCGGTGGCACGACCGCGCTGGTCATGCTGCCCGTCGATGTCGCGCACGGTGGCAAGCAGCCCCTTCCCAAGCAGGGCCCCGGTCAGCACTCCGGCGCGCCCGGCGGTCTGCTCGCCGGTACGGGTCCGGGTCCGGGCAGCGCCCCGCGTCCGGGCCTCGGCGGCGGTCCTTCCGCCCCGCCCGCGAAGGGTCTCGGCACGGGTCCCGGCAGCTCGCGCGGCCAGGTCGGTGCGGGCACCGGCCCGCGGGCCGCACTGCCCTCACGCGACACCGGGCCGCGTCAGCCGCAGTCCCAGCAGAACAACGGCCCGCAGAACCCCGGCCAGCAGAACCCCGCTCAGCAGGGTCCCGGTCAGCAGGGTCCCGGCCGCCCGAACCAGGCTCCGCAGGGCGGTCCGCAGGACTTCCCGCGCCAGGAACCGCAGCGCCACGGCGGCGGCCTCTCCGGCGCCTTCGGCGGCGGTGCCCGGCTGGGTGCCCGCGGCCAGGGCGAGACGCCCGGCCGTACGGATTCGGGTCAGCCCAACCTGTTCGGCCACGGTGGTCCGGTTCCGCAGGGCCCGAACGCCCGCCAGGGGCAGTTCGCACCGCAGGACCCGTTCGCACCCCAGGACCCGTTCGCCCAGCAGGGCCAGAACAACGGGCCCGTCCCGCCGCAGCAGCCGCAGCAGCCCCTCCAGGGTCAGAACGGTCCCGGCACCCAGGGCGGCCTCCAGCAGCCCGGCGGCCCCGGCGGCCCCGGCCGTCAGCTGCCGCCGCCCGGTGGTCCGCGTGCCGAGCTGCCCGGGGGCAACCCGCAGCCGCAGCGCCCGCAGGCCACCAGCTGGGGCGTCGAGGAGCAGGGAGCGCAGCGGCGTACCCCGCTGGACGCTCCGCGCGGTCACGAGGAGCCCGACTCCACCGGCCGGTTCGCCCGGCCGGCCGGACCCGGCCAGGACGCCGGACCGGGCCAGGACCGGCCGTTCGACGCCCCGCCGGTCCGGCGCCGGCCCATGGACGACCGTCAGGGCCCCGGGGCCACCTCCGAGTTCGCCCGACCCGACTTCTCGGCGCCGCAGGCACCTCAGTTCCCCCAGGCGCCGCAGTTCCCGCAGTCGGACGCGCAGGACCCGGCGAGCACCGCGCAGTTCGCGCGCCCCGACTTCAACGCCCCGCGCCCGCAGGACCAGGGGCTGCCCGCACCGCGTCAGCGCGGCCGGGACGACAGCGACTTCGGCGTACCGCGTCCGTCGGCCTCACCGGCCGGCGAGGCGCCGCACCGTCCCATGCTGCCGCAGCAGCCCCAGCCGGAGGCACTGCCGCCGGCCGGTCCGGGGGACGGGCGGACGCCGCTGTACGACACGCTGGAGACCAACTGGTTCCACGGCCCGCAGCAGGGTGGCCAGCAGCCGCCCGCCGCCGGGCCGCAGGCACCGGGCGCTCCGGACTCCGGGGCTCCGCTGGCGCCCATGCCGCGTCGTGAGGCGGCCGACACCGGGGCCACCGCTTCGTGGCGTGCCTCGCCCAACGACGAACTCGTCCGTCAGGCCGAGCGGGTCAAGAAACCGGCGGCGGGCGGGGTCACCACCTCCGGACTGCCGCGCCGTGTTCCGCGTGCCAATTTGGTGCCGGGCACCGCACAGCAGCAGAATCACCAGACCGGACCTCAGGTTTCGCGTGCGCCCGATGACGTGCGCGGGCGTCTGACCAATCTCCGCCGGGGCATCCAGCAGGGCCGGCAGGCCAACAACGGCCAGTCGACCGGCAGTTTCCAACTCGGCCCCACTCACCAGCAGGAGCGTTAGTTGAGCCCCATGAGTCAGGCCGCGCAGAATCTGAACTGGCTGATCACCAACTTCGTGGACAACACCCCCGGGGTGTCGCACACGGTGGTGGTCTCCGCCGATGGGCTGCTGCTGGCGATGTCCGAGGGATTCCCCCGGGACCGCGCCGACCAGCTCGCCGCCGTCGCCTCCGGGCTCACCTCGCTGACCGCGGGTGCCTCCCGGATCTTCGAGGGCGGTGCCGTCAGCCAGACGGTGGTGGAGATGGAGCGCGGATTCCTCTTCCTGATGTCCATCTCGGACGGTTCCTCGCTGGCCGTTCTCGCCCACCCGGACGCCGACATCGGTCTGGTCGGGTACGAGATGGCCCTGCTGGTGGACCGTGCGGGCACCGTCCTCACGCCCGACCTCCGCGCCGAGCTCCAGGGCAGTCTGCTCCACTAGGCGGCCATGCAGCGGATACCCGACACGATCCCCCCAGGTACTTCCCACAACCCTCACCCGTCCGGCCGCCACAGCCCCCTCACCGGCCCCTTCAGACGGCAAGCCGACAGCCTGTTGTCACGCCCGGAGGATTCATGACCCCGCCACCCGCCTCACACGATCCGTACGGCGCACTGCATCACGCGTCGTACGACGGTGAAGGCGACCAGCCGCTGGTCCGTCCGTACGCCATGACCGGCGGCCGGACCCGGCCGCGCTACCAGCTAGCGATAGAGGCACTGGTCAGCACGACGGCAGACCCGGCGCATCTGGGAACACTGCTCCCCGAGCACCAGCGGATCTGCCACCTGTGCCGCGAGGTCAAGTCGGTGGCCGAGGTCTCGGCACTGCTGTCCATGCCGCTCGGCGTGGCCCGGATTCTCGTCGCGGACCTGGCGGAAGCCGGCATGGTGGCCATCCACCAGCCGGGCAATGGAGAGGCCGGCGGCGCGCCGGATGTGACACTGCTCGAAAGGGTGCTCAGTGGACTTCGCAAGCTCTAGCGGCGGTACGGGACGTGCCACCACCTCGGCGAAGATCGTGGTGGCGGGCGGTTTCGGCGTGGGCAAGACCACGTTCGTCGGGGCCGTGTCGGAGATCAATCCGCTGCGTACCGAAGCCGTGATGACGTCCGCGTCCGCGGGCATCGACGACCTGACCCACACCGGGGACAAGACCACCACGACGGTGGCCATGGACTTCGGCCGTATCACCCTGGACCAGGACCTGATCCTGTACCTCTTCGGAACCCCCGGACAGGACCGCTTCTGGTTCATGTGGGACGACCTCGTACGCGGCGCCATCGGCGCCGTCGTCCTCGTCGACACCCGCCGCCTCGCCGACTGCTTCCCCGCCGTCGACTACTTCGAGAACAGCGGCCTCCCCTTCGTCATCGCCCTCAACGGCTTCGACGGACACCAGCCCTACACCCCCGACGAAGTACGCGAAGCACTCCAGATCGGACCCGACGCGCCCATCATCACGACGGACGCCCGCCACCGCGCGGATGCCAAGAGCGGTTTGATCACGCTGGTGGAGCACGCTTTGATGGCCCGCCTCAAGTAAGGCGTAAGTCGTTATCGGTATACGGAAGTTGCCGTAGTCACGCGGGGGCGACCTGTGTCCTTTGACACGATCCGCCCCCGCGTTCATAACGTTTCGACAGAGAATTACCCTTACACCGACACCCGACGCATCCGACCGGTGCCACTGCGCTCACATGAGCCCCGCCTTTTGACGGGGCTCGCTCTTTATGCCCGTTTTATCTGAGGCCTGGACCACTCGGAATGACTCATTCCGACTGTTTGGAACGCGACCGGTCCTCGTGCTGCAATTCGATGAACTACCGAGCAGTACGGCCCTGAACGAAAAATCCGGCACAGCGTAGGTGCCGACGCCGAGAGGTTGTTGGTCGAGTGAGGCGAGGCAACGAGGGCTCCGCGGCGCGGCCGGAACGGGGTAATTTCACCCCGCCGCCGCGCGCCGCGGCATCGTCTGCGAGCACGTCCGATCCGGAGGCGGCCGGTGGCAGCACCAGTCGGCTGTCCCCGCGCAACTGGCGGGTGGCCACCCGGCTGAACGCGATCCTCCTGATCCCCGTGCTGGTCGGCCTGGTCATGGGCGGCTTCCAGGTGAAGGGGTCGGTCGACACCTGGAGCGAGGCCCAGGACGCCGAGCGGACCGCGCTGATCGTGCGCGCCGCCTCGGAGTACGGCCAGGCGCTGCTCAACGAGCGTGACCTCACCGCTCAGCCGCTGCTCTCCAACGACCGCGAGGCCGCCGTCGTCGAGCAGGTCCGCGCCACCACGGACGAGGCGCGGACGACGTTCGACGCCGCTGTGAAGAACATGCCCCCGAAGCAGGGCCTGGAGCGTCGTCTCAAGCTCTTCAAGGCCGAGGAGCCCAAACTCCCCGAGCTGCGCAAGGCCGCCTACGCCGAGGCGCTGGACCCGGTGAAGACCGAAGAGGGTTACACCCAGGTCCAGCACTCGCTGATGGAGTTCTCCAACGAGCTCGGACTCGGTACCGGCAACATCACCAGCTATGGCCGTACGGTCTACGCGATCGAGCTGGCCAAGGCTGCAGAATCGCTTCAGCGCTCCATCGGGATGCATCTGCTGGTGCGTCCCAGCCAGGAGCCCGGCACGTTCAACGGCCAGGTCAAGGCGTTCGGCTCGTACAACTATCTGGAACAGATCGCGCTGGGTGAGTTCAACTCGGGCGGCACCCAGGCGGACGTGGACCGGCTCCAGCAGGTCATGGCGAGCACGGCGGCCGACGGCGCCGAGCAGATCAGAACGGCCAAGCGGCAGGCCGAGGCCGGCGGGAAGAAGTTCGTGGCGCCGCCGAGCATCGACGGGTCGGTGTTCGACGGCATGGCCCAGCAGATCGGCCAGGGCCAGACGCCCGAGAAGCTGGCGTCCAAGGGCATCACCCCGGAGTCCTGGATGGCCGCCGCCACCGCCAAGTTCGAGGGCTACACCACGGTCGAGGACGAGCTGGTCGACAAGGCGGTCACCGAGGCCGCGGACATCTCCGCCGCGGCGAGGACCGACGCCTTCGTCAACGGCGCCGTCGTGGTCGTCTCACTGCTGGCCGCCTTCCTCCTGGCCGGGCTCATGGCCCGCCAGATGAGCCGCTCGATGCGCCGGCTGCGCACCGCCGCCTTCGGTATCGCCGAACAGCGGCTGCCGATGCTGGTCGACCAGCTGTCGCGGACCGATCCCGGCCGGGTCGACACCCGGGTCCGGCCGATCCCGATCACCACCCGGGACGAGATCGGCGAGGTCGCCCGCGCCTTCGACCAGGTGCACCGCGAGGCCGTCCGGCTCGCCGCCGAGCAGGCCATGCTGCGGGGCAACGTCAACGCGATCTTCACCAACCTCTCCCGGCGCAACCAGTCGCTCATCGAGGGCCAGCTGACCCTCATCACCGGCCTGGAGAACAACGAGGCCGACCCGGACCAGCTGGAGAGCCTCTTCAAGCTGGACCACCTGGCCACCCGCATGCGCCGCAACGGCGAGAACCTCCTCGTGCTCGCGGGTGAGGAGCCCGGCCGCCGCTGGAACCAGCCGGTGCCGCTGGTCGACGTGCTGCGGGCCGCCTCCTCCGAGGTGGAGTCCTACGAGCGCATCGAACTCACCGGCGTACCGGAGAGCGAGATCCACGGCCAGGCCGTCACCGACCTGGTGCACCTGCTGGCCGAGCTGCTGGAGAACGCCACCACCTTCTCCTCGCCGCAGACCAAGGTCCGCGTCAACGCGACCCGGCTGCCGGACGGCCGGGTGATGGTCGAGATCCACGACAAGGGCATCGGCCTCACCCCCGAGGACTTCGCCGACATCAACCACAAGCTGGCCAACCCGCCGACCGTGGACGCCGCGGTGTCCCAGCGCATGGGCCTGTTCGTGGTCGGCCGGCTCTCCGACCGGCACGGCATCCGCGTCCAGCTGCGCCCCTCCGGCGAGCAGGCGGGGACCACCTCGCTGGTCATGCTGCCGGACGCCATCACCCACGGTGGCGGCGGCGAACCCGCGCCCATTCAGGGCGACTTCACCGTCTCCTCGATCATTCCGCAGCAGCAGTCCTTCCCGGCCGCCCCGCAGCAGCCGCAGATCCGCACCGCGGCCGAACTCGGCTTCGACGACTCGCGGTACGAGGCACCGGCGGACTCGGCGCAGCTGGACCCGGTCGGCCGCTCGCTGCTGCGCGAGGAGCGCCGCGCCGCACTGGAGTCCCAGCAGCCCCGGTCCCAGCCGCAGTCCCAGCCGCAGCCGTACGCGCAGGACCCGTACGGCCAGGACCGGTACAGCCAGGAGCAGTACGCCCAGGACCCGTACGCCCAGGAGCCGCAGCAGCAGGAGTACGAGCGGAATGCGTACGGGGACGGCTACGATCCGTACGCCACCGGGACCGGCTACCCCCCGCAGGCACCACAGCCGGAGCAGACACCACAGGGTGACTATCCGGAATCGGCATATGCCGCTCCGGATGCTCCGCAGGACGCCTACGCCGAGCAGTACACCTCCGGCAACGCCCAGCCCCACCAGGATGGTTGGCCTGATCAGAGCGGGTATCAGGGCACCTATGAGCCTGTTGTCCAAGCCGAAGCGGAATCTGCACCCAGCGCTCCCGCGGAGCCCTCGGAGCGCGTAGGCTTCGATCGTCCGGGGCCTACCCCGAACGACGGCCACGAGCTGACCGAAGCCGGTCTGCCGCGCCGGGGCGGTCAGCAGCACTGGCAGCCCACCGGGCGCGGAAACGATCAGCCTGTCGCAGCTCGGCAGCAGCCGCAGCAGGAACAGCCGCAGCAGCAGCCGGAGCAGCAAGCCGCGCAGGTGAACGGGGACGGCCCCGACGACTGGCGCTCGACGAACGACGAGCGCTGGGAGCGGGCCGAGAAGCTCCGTGAACCGAAGGCGGGCGGGATCACCCCCTCCGGTCTTCCCCGGCGTGTACCCAAGGCCAATCTGGTCGAGGGCACGGCGGAGCAGACCCAGCAGGGCGGCCCACAGGTCTCCCGTGCCCCCGAGGACGTCCGCGGCAGGTTGAGCAGACTGCGGCGCGGTGTCCAGCGGGGACGCAGTGCGGGGTCGGACACAAGTACCACCTACAACCAGGAGCGTTAGTGTGAGCCCGATGAGCCAGGCGGCGCAGAATCTCAACTGGTTGATCACCAACTTCGTGGACAACACCCCCGGGGTGTCGCACACGGTGGTGGTCTCCGCCGACGGACTCCTGCTGGCGATGTCCGAGGGTTTCCCGCGCGACCGTGCCGACCAGTTGGCGGCTGTCGCCTCCGGTCTGACGTCGCTGACCGCGGGCGCCTCGCGTATCTTCGAAGGCGGCGCCGTGAATCAGACGGTTGTGGAGATGGAGCGTGGATTCCTCTTCCTGATGTCCATCTCGGACGGTTCCTCCCTCGCCGTCCTCGCCCACCCGGATGCCGATATCGGTCTTGTCGGGTACGAAATGGCACTTCTGGTCGACCGCGCGGGCGGGGTTCTGACCCCGGACCTCCGCGCCGAGCTCCAGGGAAGTCTTCTTAACTAGTAGGCAGACAGTGCGTTTCTCGCCACCGCGCCATAAGGTGCGGTGGCGCGGCCCCACTGGGATCGGCGACCGGCAGTCGGAGGAGGAAACGTGGCAGCACCCACAGACGGGCACCCGTACGACGGTGCCCGGAGGGTTCCGGGTGAGCACGGTGACAACCGCTTCAACTTCCCCTCCTCGCCCGGCAGACAGGGTCCGCAGGAGCCCTATCAGCAGCAGCCGTACCAGCAGCAGCCCCACTATCCTTACCAGCCGCAACAGCCGTATCAGCAGCCGCAGCAGCCCCGGCGTGCGCAGGGTTCCGACTGGCCCCCGCAGCACCCGGACGCGGGGTGGCCCCAGCAGCCCCAGCAGCCGCAGCGGTACGACTCGCCCCGGCAGCCCCGCATTCAGCCGGTGCAGCCGCAGCAGGCCCCCGAGCCTGACGCGCACTCCGGGCACAACCCGTTGGTCCGTCCGTACGCCATGACCGGCGGCCGGACCCGGCCGCGTTACCAGCTCGCCATCGAGGCGCTGGTCAGCACCACGGCCGATCCGTCCCGGCTGCAAGGGCAGTTGCCCGAGCACCAGCGGATCTGCCGGCTCTGCATCGAGATCAAGTCGGTGGCCGAGATTTCGGCCCTTCTTTCGATCCCGCTCGGCGTTGCCCGCATCCTCGTGGCCGATCTGGCCGAGGCCGGACTCGTCGCTATCCATCAGCCCGGCGGCGACGAGGCCGCCGGCGGCCAGCCAGATGTGACACTGCTCGAAAGGGTGCTCAGTGGACTTCGCAAGCTCTAGCGGCGGAGCGGCCCGCTCCACTACCTCGGCGAAGATCGTGGTGGCAGGGGGCTTCGGCGTGGGTAAGACCACGTTTGTCGGTGCTGTTTCGGAGATCAATCCGCTGCGTACCGAAGCCGTGATGACGTCCGCGTCCGCGGGCATCGACGACCTGACCCACACCGGGGACAAGACCACCACGACGGTGGCCATGGACTTCGGCCGTATCACCCTGGACCAGGACCTGATCCTGTACCTCTTCGGAACCCCCGGACAGGACCGCTTCTGGTTCATGTGGGACGACCTCGTACGCGGCGCCATCGGCGCCGTCGTCCTCGTCGACACCCGCCGCCTCGCCGACTGCTTCCCCGCCGTCGACTACTTCGAGAACAGCGGCCTCCCCTTCGTCATCGCCCTCAACGGCTTCGACGGACACCAGCCCTACACCCCCGACGAAGTACGCGAAGCACTCCAGATCGGACCCGACACCCCGATCCTCACCACGGACGCCCGCCACCGCGCGGATGCCAAGAGCGCGCTCATCACGCTGGTGGAGCACGCCCTGATGGCCCGCCTGCGCTGACGGCCCCGGCCGCCGCACGCAAGAGCCCCGCACTCCTTGGGAGTGCGGGGCTTTCCCGTGTGTACCGGGTCCGTCGCGGCGGGCTCCGTGGCGCCCGCATCGGGCCGCTGCCGGTGGCCGGTCCCGCCGGCCGCCCTCAGCGGCCGTTCTCAGCCCTGCCAGCTGTGCGGGGCGCGGAAGCCGGGAGTGCGCTCCAGACGGCGCCATCCGGCCGTGTCACGGCCGCGGTGGGCGGGGGCGGCGGGCTGGGACGCCGCGCGGGCGAGCAGAACCGCGGTGATGGCCGCGAGCTCCTCGGGGTCGGCGTGACCCTTCTCGACGCGCAGCACTGACTCGGCAGGAGTAGGGCTCATAGGTGTGTCTCCGTCTTCTCGGCAGGGTGTCGCGGGCTCCGGCGGGGTCACCGCCGCAGGCCGCGGCTACTGCGGCGGGTTGCCGTGCTTACGGGACGGCAGGTCGGCGTGCTTGTTGCGGAGCATCGCGAGCGAGGCGATCAGCACCTCGCGGGTCTCGGCGGGGTCGATGACGTCATCGACGAGGCCGCGCTCCGCCGCGTAGTAGGGGTGCATCAGTTCGGCCTTGTACTCCTTGACCATGCGCGCCCGCATGGCCTCGGGGTCCTCGGCCTCCGCGATCTGGCGTCGGAAGATGACGTTGGCGGCACCTTCGGCGCCCATCACCGCGATCTCGTTGGTGGGCCAGGCGTAGGTGAGGTCCGCGCCGATGGACTGGCTGTCCATGACGATGTAGGCGCCTCCGTAGGCCTTGCGCAGGATCAGCGAGATCCTCGGCACGGTGGCGTTGCAGTAGGCGTAGAGCAGCTTCGCGCCGTGCCGGATGATCCCACCGTGCTCCTGATCGACACCGGGCAGGAAGCCGGGTACGTCCAAAAGAGTGATGATGGGGATGTTGAATGCATCACACATCTGGACGAATCGTGCGGCCTTCTCGGACGCCTCGATGTCCAGGACTCCGGCCAGCGCCTGCGGCTGGTTGGCGACGATGCCGACCACGGCACCGTCCATGCGGGCCATCGCGCAGATGATGTTGCGGGCCCAGCGTTCGTGGATCTCCAGGTAGTCGCCGTCGTCGACGAGCTCCTCGATGACCTTGTGCATGTCGTACGGGCGGTTGCCGTCGGCGGGGACCAGGTCCAGCAGGACGTCACCGCGCCGGTCGGCCGGGTCGTCGCTCGCCACCGTCGGCGGGTTCTCCCGGTTGTTCGAGGGCAGCATCCCGATCAGATACCGGACCTCCGCGATACAGGTCTCCTCGTCGTCGTACGCGAAATGCGCCACGCCCGACGTCTCGGCGTGCACATCCGCACCGCCCAGACCGTTCTGCGAGATCTCCTCGCCCGTCACCGCCTTCACCACGTCCGGACCCGTGATGAACATCTGCGACGTCTCACGCACCATGAACACGAAGTCCGTCAGCGCCGGACTGTAGGCCGCACCGCCCGCACACGGACCGAGCATCACACTGATCTGCGGGATCACCCCCGACGCCCGCGTGTTCCGCTGGAAGATCCCCCCGTACCCCGCCAGCGCCGAGACGCCCTCCTGGATACGCGCACCCGCACCGTCGTTCAGCGACACCAGCGGCGCACCCGCCGAGATCGCCATGTCCATGACCTTGTGGATCTTCGTCGCATGAGCCTCGCCCAGCGCCCCGCCGAAGATCCGGAAATCGTGCGCGTACACGAAGACCGTCCGGCCCTCGACCGTGCCCCACCCCGTGATCACACCGTCCGTATAGGGCTTCTTCGCCTCCAGGCCGAACCCCGTCGCCCGGTGCCGCCGCAGCTGCTCGACCTCCTTGAACGAATCCGGGTCCAGCAGCAGCCCGATACGCTCACGCGCCGTCAGCTTGCCCTTCGCGTGCTGCGCCTCGGTCGCACGGTCGCTCGGTCCGCGCCTCGCCTGCTCACGCAGGGCCAGCAGCTCGGCCACCCGGCCACGGGTGTCGGTCGGGTCACCCGGGGTTTCCTCCACAACGGTCATGTATCGACCCTACGAACCCCGACCCAGAAACCCTGCCGTCGACTCCGGACAGTCTCCTGCCCCGTTTGGTGGTGGGAGTGGACAGAACCCGTTCCCCATGCAGCCGAACCACCAGCCCAGTACCACTCCGCTTTGTGGATCTCCCACAAAGCGGAGTGGTGAGGTGTACAGCACACGACAGGACTGGTCAGCGCACCTCGCAGCGCAGTGTGGCGCCTTCGGTACCCGGCGAGGCGCGCAGCACGAGCCGGTTGCCGGTCGCGCGGACCTCGATCCCCGGATCGGTACGGACCACCGTACGCACCGGGCGGTCCCAGACCACGTCCACCGGGGCGCCCGACCGGTCGGGTCCGCTGACACAGAGCGTAGTGGAGTGCCGCCCCTGCCTGACAAGGACGCTCGCCGGGCCCGTGGCGGAAAGCGGCCCCGCCGCGCCGGGCTGCCAGAAGTTCGCGGCGGTCAGGCCCAGCGAGCGGACGGCGACGGCCTGCGCCGCGGCCGTGTTGGCGAGAACCTTCAACCAGCCCCGGTCCGCTCCCCTGGCCGCCACCGTGCGCCGGTCGGCTCCCGGCATCAGCAGATAGACGTAGTCGGCGCCCACCGGGTCGGTGCCGTGGTCGAGCCAGAGCGTCTGCCAGTGGCGGGTCTCGCGGGCGGTGGAGCTGGTGGTGTTGATGTCGGCCCAGGCACCGGTCCTGGCCTCGCGCAGCGTGCGCAGGGCGGCGCCGCCGGGCAGGACCCAGCCGCCGTGTCCTTCCAGGTGGGCCCAGCGCGGGCGGTCCCGGCCGTCGAGCGTGAAGGGGTGGGCGTCGCCGTCCGGGCCGAGGTTGCGGTTGTCCACGACCGTCTCGACGGGCACCCCGTCGGTGGCGGTGATCCCCGCGCCGAGGCAGATGATCGCGTCGGCGGCGCAGAACCAGGACTTGCGGGCCTCCAGGGTGGAGCCGAGGCCCTTGATGTGCTGCCCCACCGCGGCGAACTCCCCGTCGTGGGCGCCGCCGGTCCACCGTACGGCGGGCCGGGGCTCGCCCCATTCGCCGCCCGCCCGGTCGGCGAGGCGCTTGGTGGAGACGGTGATGCCGGGCAGGCGGTACCAGTTGACGGTTGGCCAGAACCAGTCGGTGTACTGGTCGCCCCGCTCGGTCCCCGGCCACCAGTAGAGCATCCCCGCCCCGGTGTGCCAGGCGCGCGGGTTCTCGCCGTTGCCGCACTCGTAGGAACTGATGCGCTCCGAGGACATGGCGATGTTGGCGGCCCAGCCGGGGCGGCGGTGGACGGCCCGGTCCATGGCCGCGAACAGGGTGTGGCCGACGGGCTCCGGGGCGGCGGGGACGGGGGCCGCCGCGGCGGCGTGCAGCCGGGCGAGGTCGCCGATGTCGAACTGCGGGGCGGCGAGGATCGGGGAGGTGGTGTCCCGCTCGATCCAGCCCTTGATCATCCCGTTCCACCGGTCGCGCTCGGCGGCGGACGCCCCGCCCGCGAGCAGCGCGATGGCCGCGATCAGGCCCTGCCCGTGGAAGTGGTCGCCGCGCAGCACCTGGCGCTCGTCGCCCTTGAGCAGACCCCGGCTGATGGCGCGGCCGTTGACGCTGTCCATCGCCAGGCCGTTGAGGATCAAGGGCGCGTAGGCCCGCTCGACGCTGTCCAGGATGGTCTGCCGGCCCGGGTCGGTGACCGCCCAGGTGGACCCGGCGAGCAGCGCGAACAGCCGGCCGAGGCCGTCGAGCATGACCTGTCCGTACGTCCCCGAGTAGGCGACCCAGGTGTGCTGGACGAAGGAGCCGTCGGCGTAGAGCCCGTCGCCCTTCGTCACGTACGGGAAGACGGGCGAGAGGGCGTCGCGGGCCAGCGCGGTCTTGGCCGCCTGCCGGCCGAGGATGCCGCGCAGGGCGACGGAGCGGCAGAGGTCGACCCGGTTGGCGCCGGTGGAGGTGCCGCTGTAGTCGCGGAGCATGGCGTCGGGGATGAAGTGGTCGACGGCCGCGCAGGCGGCCTGCCGCTGCTCCTCGGTGAGGTGGTCGTGGAGGACGGCGACGATGTCCATGAGCAGGCGGGGGCTGCCGATCTGCCACTCCCACCAGTTCCCGTAGCGGGTGGTGGACGGGTTGTAGACCGTCGTGCCGAGGTGGTCGAGGCCACGCAGGACATCGGCGAGGAGTCCGGCGTCCCCGGTGTGTCCGGTACCCGGCTGGGCGTACGCCCGGGTCATGGTCCACAGGCGGCTGTAGCTCTGGGTGATGCCGGACGGCGGGTCGAAGGTCAGGCCGGGCCAGAGGGAGTGCGGGGCCGGGCTCATGGACGTACGGAATCCGGCGGCGGACGCGCCGGTCGCGGCGAGGCGGGAGGCGTAGGGCTCGACGGCCGCGTCGTAGCCGGTGCCGAGGGCGAGGCCGGTCCAGCGCAGGCGGAGGGTGTCGAACTCCGTGTCGTCGGGGGCCGGTGAGGGGCCGGCGGCGTGGGCCGGTCCCGGCAGGGAGAGGCCGAGGGCGGTGGCGCTGCCGGTGGCCAGGAAGGCACGGCGCGACCAGGCGGCGTCGGACATGAGCGGCACGGGTGAACCTCCGGGGGCGGGGGGCCCGGACGCCCGGCCCGGACCCGGTCGTGCGACCTGGTCCGGGCGGCCGGCCGGGGCCCCGAACGGTGTGGACCGGGCGCCCGCCGGTCTAGCACGGGCCCGGTCGGGACGGAAGAGCGGGAGCAGCGGCCGAGGGGGCGCGGCCGGATGCCGGCCGCGCCCCCTGTCCCTCTCAGCTCCCGCAGTGGAAGCGGGCGTTGCCCCAGTCGGCGTGGTCGTTGCCGTTGCCGTCGCCGCCGTCGTCGACGACCAGCTCGACATACCGCGCGCCGGTCACATCGGCGGTGAGCGGCCAGGCGGCGTCGGTCGCCTTGAGCACCGGCGATGTCACCTTGCCGGTGCCGTCCGCGGTGACGGAGAACCGCACGCTGCCGCGCGAGGTCTGCGCATCGTCCACGCCCACCTCGGCGGTGAGGGAGGTGCACTTCCCGCCCAGGTAGTAGCGGACCTTCGCCGGGGCGTGGGTGCCGATGCCCTTGGCGTACGTGACCCCGCCGATCTTCAGCGGGGAGCCGTCGCCGGTCCCCGTCTCACCGTTGGAGAGGTCGCGCTCGACCGGTCCCCAGCCGTTCTCGGAGGCCGTCCAGTCCAGGTCACTGGCCCAGCTGTCCGTGGTGGGCGGCGGCGGCAGGGTCCGTACGGACGTCTGCGCGCCCAGCTTCCGCCCCGTACCGCCGACCGTGTACGTGGCCTGCGAACTCAGCTGGTACGTCCGGTACTCGGCGTCCAGCGGCGGGGTGACCCGCCAGGTGCCGGTGGCCTTCGCGCCCGGCGCGACCGA
Organism: Streptomyces sp. TSRI0281; assembly: GCF_001905125.1. Lineage (GTDB taxonomy): Bacteria > Actinomycetota > Actinomycetes > Streptomycetales > Streptomycetaceae > Streptomyces. The sequence goes on from NZ_LWLE01000035.1 coordinate 205,950, forward strand.
GTCGAACGTGACGGCGCCCGCGGGCTGTGCGGTCCAGCCCTCGGGCACGGTGAGGGCCACCTCGACGCCGGTCGCCGCCGTGGTCTCGAAGTTGCTGAAGGATGCCTTCACCGTGTTGGCTTCGCCGGGCACCAGGGTCTCGGCGTCGGCGGCGAGGGCGAGGGTTCCGCAGACGGCCTCCTCACCGGCCGGGGCCGGGCCGAGGTCGGTGACGGTGAAGCCGTCGAGGACGAAGTCGGCGCCCTCGGGGGCGTCCCCGCGCTTGCGCAGCCCGGTCCAGGTGTCGCCGCAGCCCGCGGTGAGCGTCTCGGTGAAGTGGCCGGTGGTGCGCTGCTCACCGATGGGGGTGGTCCGGGTCGCGGTGGCGGCGGGGGTGCCGTCGGCGGTGATCCGGTCGTAGCCGTCGACCCACTCGTAGGCCCCGGCGTGGCTGGACTGGTAGTCGTACTCGACCCGGTAGCGGCGGCCGTCGGTCATGGGCACGGTCCAGGGGGCCGTGCGGTAGACGAGGCCGGTGTTCTCCTCGTGGGCCTTCAGCGACTCCTTGCCGCCCAGCACATCATCGACGCGCTTTCCGTTCCAGCCGGCCTGCGTGTACGGGGCGTGCAGCTGGGAGACGCTGGTGCGGGGGTCGGTGCTGCCGCCCGCGTCACCCTTGAGGAAGGGTCCCCAGCCCTGGTCGACGTCCTCGAAGTCCTCGTACACGACCGTGTTCTTCCTGGTCGTGGGCGCGTTCTCGACCAGGCGTACGTCATCGGCGCGGACCGTGACCGTACTGCCCCCGGCCGCTTCGATACGGAGTGTGGTGCGGCCGTTCGCGGGGGCGGTGAAGTTCACCTTGGCCCGCTGGAAGTACGTCCCGTTCCAGTCGGAGGCGGCGACCTGATCCTTCGCGGTGGAGCGGTCCACGGCGACGGACTTCCCGCCCGCGGAGAGGCTGGTGTGCCTGCTCCCGCCGGGCTCCACCTCGATGAGGGCCGAGGCGGTGTAGCGCTTGCCGGGCTTGAGGCCGGTGACGCGCTGGGAGACCGAGGCGGCCGGTGAGCCCGAGAGCTCGACGCTGTTGCGGCCCTGGCCGTCGGTGTCGCGGGTGGCGGTGCCGGTACGGGTCCAGGCGTCGAGCCCGTTGTCGTTGAAGCCGGGGTCGGCGACCGGGGTGCCCTCGCCCCAGCGGGGGTCGGCGGCCTTCGGGGCGTGGTCCGGGTAGAGGACGTACGGCTGCCCGGCGGCGGCCTTCAGCGTGATCCTCCCGTCCGTGGGGCGGACGGTGGTGACCTTCTCGCGGCCGTTGTCGGTGAGCTTGTAGACGGTGTACGCACCCTTGCCGGGCACCTCCCAACTACTGCTGCCACCAGCCTTGTTGTAGTGGTACAGCTTCTTCCCGCCGTCCCACGGCAGGAGGTAGTCGCTGCCGCTGAGGACCTTGCGGCCGTGGTCGTAGAAGGTGCGCTTCCCGTCCTCGACCGTGCCCCGCACACCACCGGTGAAGGTGATGTCGTTGCCGGCCCAGCGGGTGATCCGCTCCTGCTGGAGGTACTTCGCGGGCAGGTTCCGCTGCCAGATGTTGGCGTAGAAGGCGTTCCAGTCGGTCTCGCCCGTCCAGCCCTCGAACTCCTCGATGGCGCTCTGGCCGAGGACCGGGTCGTTGTTCCAGATGTCCTTCTCGCCGTTGCGGATGAACCGGATGATCTGCGAGTTGAGGCCCTTGTTGGTGGCCCCGCCGTAGTTCAGGTCGTTCGCCCAGTGCGACCACAGGGAGCCGCGCTCGAACTTGTCGGCCCACTCGGTGCCGACGTTCCAGCCCTGCCGCTGCACGGCCTGGAGCGTCTTGTCGGCGATCCAGCCGTGGGAGTAGTAGACGTCGATGTAGAGCAGGCTGAGGTTCTTGTCGGTCTCGTCGCGCAGCTGCTGGAAGCGCCGGGCCAGGTCGCCGCTGTTGATGTCGCGGCGCTGGTCGATGTAGTAGCTCTGGTTGAGCCAGTTCCAGCCGGGCTTGGTCCTGTCGACCAGCTTCTCGTCGAAGGCCTTCGCCTCGGGGTACGACTCGGTGGCGTTGACGTGGACGCCGAAGGTGGCGCCCCACTTCTTGCCGTTCTTGAGCAGCGCGTTGAGGTCCTTCAGCCCGCCGGCGCGCTTGTTGTAGTTGCCGCCGTAGTCGGGGTGGGCGGAGTCGTGCCCCTCGGAGCCGTAGCCCTTGAGGAGGGCGAGCTGGCCGAGGCCGTCGGTGGCCTGCGAGATCCGCTTGACGTCGTCCAGGGTGCGCAGGAAGGGGTGGGTGGCCTGGCTGGCGAAGTTGAACGGGATGTGGGTGATGACCCGGTCCGGGGTGTCCTCGCCACCGGGTGCGGCGATGCCGATGCCGCGGAAGGCGATGGCGCCGTCCTGCCAGTCGACGGTCCTGTCCCCGTTGGCATCGGGCGTGACGACGACCTTCGCCCAGGGGAGGTCCGCCCCGCTCTCGGGCTTCGGCGCGCCCTCGCCCCGGTAGGTCCACTGGCCGGACCAGACGCCGACCCGGACGCCGCCGTCCTCGGCCTTGCGGGCCTGGTGCCAGAAGCGGGCGTCGTCGCCACCGGTGGCGCCCGCGGGCTTGTCGTAGGAGGAGTTGGACTCGACGGCCGCGGCGAGGGCGCCGGTGTGGACGATCGCATAGCTGGCGCCGACGGGTGCGGGGTCGGCCGCCGTGTCCGCGGTGACCTTCCCGAAGACGTCGGCGGTCCGCGTCGAGTCCGGGTCGAGCTTGGTGAAGGCGGTCGCCGCGCCGGTGTCCGCGGAGCCGACGGAGACCAGGTCGTGCCCGGGTATGTCGATGGTGCCGACCCGGAACGCCGCGGTGTCGCGGACGGCGGTCACCTGGAAGGTGGTGGCGCGCCCGGAGACGGAGAGCGTGGCGTCGATCTCGATGCCGGGCAGGTCGGTGAAGGTGAGGGTGTAGCGGGCGGTGGAGGCGGTGACCTTGGGTGCGCCCTTGAGGGCGACCGGGTGGGCGGTGCCGTTGAGGGTGACGGCGGTGACCGGCCGGGTGCTGCCGAGGAGCCGCTTCCCACTGGCCCGGTCGGTGTACGACAGGACGCGCGGGAAGTCGTCGGCGACGGCGACGGAGAGCTGCGCGGATCCGATGGCGGCGGAGCCGCTGGGGTCGGCCGCCTCGGCTGCGGCGGGGAGCGGGTCGGCGGCTGCGGCGGGGAGGCTGGTCCCCACGAGCGCCAGGACGGCTGCTGAGGCGGCGGCGACGGCGCCGGCCGAAGTGAATCTTCGCGACATGGCCCCTGAGTAGTCGCCGTGTCGGGACAGCGTCAACGACGTACGCCCTCAAGGGCCGTCGCAGTCCAACAACCGCCGTGCGTTAGTCCAAGTCGGGCGCGCACGGGCCGGACCCGGTCGCGCGTTCATTTGGTGATCACCGACGCCGCCGTCCCGTCGGTCCGGCCCCGTCCGCTTCCGGACGGAGCCCGCCAAGTGCCATGAATCAGCGTCGAGTGGTGAAGACCCAGAATTTCTGAGAGCGCTCTCAGTCACAAGTATTGACGCCCACCCCGGGCGTCGCGAGAGTGGTGCGCACCGCAGACGCCCCGCTGTCCCGGCTTTCCCCCCACCACCCCCGCGATCCCCGTCTGCGGCCCCCACACACCTCGGGAGTCCCTCGTGATCTCGCGCAGAATGTTCCTGACGGGCGCCGCCGCCTCGGCCACGGCGCTGACCTACCCGCTCTGGGGAAGCGCCCTGAGCCCCCGCGCCTCCGCGGCACCCGCGACCTGTGAACTGGCCCTGGAGAACCGCTCGTTGCCGGGCACGGTGCATGCCTATGTCACCGGCCACGAGCAGGGCACCGACCGCTGGGTGCTGCTGCGCGCGGACGGCGGCGTCTACCACCCGGACTCCCCCGGCGCGCCGCAGACCCCGCTGCCGGTCGACTGCGCCATTCCGCTGAAGGGCGCGGGCGCGGGACCGGTCGTCCTGACGCTTCCCCAGATGTACGGGGCCCGTGTCTACTTCGTACGCGACGGCAAGCTGGACTTCTATCTGAACCCCGGCCCCTCCCTGGTGGAACCGGCCTTCGCGACACCCACGGACCCGAACTACGGGCGGACCTGGTCGTTCTGCGAGTTCACCTTCAACCCGCAGCAGCTGTTCGCGAACATCAGTTACGTCGACCTGGTGACCGCGCTGCCGATCGGGCTGACGCTGGAGGGCGACTCCACCCACACCGTCGCACCGCTCCCGGACGGCGCCGTGCAGCGGATCGCCGACGGCCTCACGGCACAGGCGGCCACGGACGGGCAGCCCTGGGACAAGCTGGTCACCCGGGGATCGGACGGCCATGTGCTGCGGGTCATCTCGCCGCAGAACCTGATGGCCCCGTTCTTCGACCGGCCGGACCAGATGCCGTTCCGGGACCTGTTCACGGCGCAGATCGACGAGGTCTGGAACAAGTACCGCTCCACCGACCTGCGCATCGATCTCCAGGGCGGCCGGGGCACACTCGCCGGGCGGGTCAGCGGTGACACGCTGACGTTCGCGGGCGGCCACACCTTCGTCAAGCCGGTGTCGAAGGACATCTTCACCTGCAACCACGGGCCGTTCACCAACAACCCGGGCGACTCCGACGACAAGAAGGCGCTCCTGGCGCGGCTGGCGGCGGGCTTCAACCGCTCGATCATGCTCAGCCACCCGCAGCAGCCGAACGGCACCACGGCGGCGGACTACTACCGGGGCACGGTGACCAACCACTGGTCGCGGGTCGTCCACGCCAACAGCCCGATCGGCTACGCCTTCCCGTACGACGACGTACGCCCCGACGGCCGGCCGGACGTCTCGGGCGCGGCGCACGACGGCAACCCGCGGCGCTTCACGGTGAGCGTGGGTTCCTGACCCTGCCCCACCAGGGTGCGCGGGTGCCCCCGCCCCGCGGGGCGGGGGCACCTCCGTGCGTCACCGGCCGGCGCTGTCCACGGCCGGTGCCCTACCCGCTCAGCCCGTTGATGCGGTACTGCATCACCCGGTAGTTCTGGTCGTCGTACCACTGGCTGACGGCGATATGGAAGTCCGCGAAGGTCGATCCCGGGATGATGAAACCGCCGTACGGACTCGCCACCGCATTGCCGAATTCCAGTCCTGGCACGGTCGGGACGATGATGGTCTGTTCCGGTGTGGCGAACAGATTGGACGTGGGCAGCGCGAAAATCTGGGCGCGCATGTCGAGCGGGGCCATATTGAGCCAGCTGAGTGCGTATTTTCCGTCCATGGCGCGGAAGCAGATCTCGCCCCATCGGCGCGGCCCGATGACCGAGGTCGGATAGTTGCCCCAGGCCCAGACCCCGTTCGCGTACCCCCAGGGCTCGTATGCCGCGGGATTTCCGAGGGCGTCCTGCGGAACCCGGTGGAGCAGCAGGTCCGACGTCACATCCCGGTTGAACACCGTGGACAGGACGTAGCAGTATCCGTCGTCCGCCACCGCGTAGGTCTTCTGCTGGAACTGCCCGTTGTACTGGTCGCCCGCCCATTGGCAGAGGTACTCCCAGGTCTCCCCGTTGTCCCGGGAGCGCCAGAAATCGGAGTGGTGGGTCTGGTAAATCACTCCGCGCATGAGGTGCATGTACATCGTGTCGCCGATGGTGAACACATCGGAGGGAATGGCGGTGGTGCCGCCGTCGTGCCCCTCGGGGACCAGGCCCACGGCATGGGCGCCTCCCACGCTGTCGTCGATGACGAGGGAGCCGAGGGAGGCGTTGCGGGACCGCAGGCCCACCGGTGACCGCCAGTCGGGGCCGCCCACACCGCCTCCGTCGAAGGTGTCGCCCCCGACGAAGAGCATGGAGCCGTCGGGGCAGCGGGCGGGGATGCCCAGGTCGGTCCAGGGAGCAGCGAAGCGGCCGGTCTCCGCCGGGCCGGTGAGGTTGCGCACCTTCCCGCCGGTGATCAGTCGCTCGCCGCTCCCGGCGGCGCCCGCGGCCGTGCTGCCCGCGGCGACGCCCGCCGCGGCGAGGACGACGCCCGTACCGGCCCGCAGGAGCGAGCGGCGCGTCAGGGAGTGGGGGGATCGGTGCATGGGACAGCTCCTGTGGAGAGGGGCTCGCTGCGGCCGGGTCGACGTGGGGCCAATTCGGCCGGCCCGCTGGACCTTTCGGAGCGTAGGTCCCGATGTCCCCGCGCGAAAGGTGGTGTTCACCGGCGCATTTTCCCTGCCATTGGTCCGACCGCTGAAAGAACACCCGGCAGGCAATGGGGGTGCCGGTTTTGCCAACTTCCCTTTTATGCAACAGTCTTGACTTTGGATTCGGATACGCGACACCGTGCGGTATGCGAAAGAACTCAACCCCCCACCGCATGCTCGTATGTCTGGCCGCAGCCGGAATTCTGCTCTCCCTGCCGGCCACCGCCCACGCGGCATCCACCCCCGACCCCGCCCCCCACGGCCTGCGCGCTTTCCAGGCGAACCACGGACTCCGCCCCACCGGTTCCATGGACGCCGTCACCGCCCGACTGCTCGACGCGGCTCCGGACAGTGAATTGCGTACGGTCTTCACCGCGCCGTCCGACCTCGGCCCCGAAGAGCTCGCCAACGCCCGCACGGTCATCGGCGTCGGAAAGGGCGCACAGATACCGGAACAGGGTCAGGTCATCGCCCTGATGACGGCCATGCAGGAATCGAAGTTCGTCAACTACACGGTTCCCGTCGACCATGACTCGCTGGGCATCTTCCAGCAGCGGCCCAGCACCGGCTGGGGCACTCCGGAGCAGATCACGGATGTCGCCACGTCGTCCAAGTCCTTCTACGGGGTGGCGCCGTTCGGCAACAACCCCGGACTGATCCAGATCACCGGCTGGGAGTCCATGGCTCCCGGTGACGTGTGCCAGGCGGTGCAGCGTTCCGCGTATCCCGACCGGTACGCGCAGTGGGAGCAGTTCGCCCGCGACCTGCTCGCGCAGGAGGGCCCCACGGTCGACCCGATCCCCTGACGAGGCGTTACGCCTCCATAGACGCGGGTGCCCCCGTCCGGCGGGACGGGGGCACTCGTATGTTCGCGGGGCCCGCGGTCGGTGGTTCACGGTCGCCGGGCCCGCCGGTCCGCGGCCGGCTGTTGCGGGATGACCCGTGGCCGGTGGTTCCCGGATGGTCCGTGGCCGGCCGTTGCGGGGATGCCCGGTCAACCGTTCCCGGGGTCCGCGGTCAGCAGCCGCCGCAGTTGTAGAACGTCACGTCCCAGTGGTTGCCCTCGTCCGCGTAGATGTTGCCGGAGCCGGACTGGTACTGGGGTGCACCGTCGCCGCGCACACCGATGTAGGTGAAGACGCCCGTGACGTAGTTGGTGACGCAGCTGCTCTTGGCGAAGTCGAGCTTGTAGCCGTTCCAGTGGGAGTACGTACCGCCGGCGTGCCCGGTCTCGGTGCCGCCGGTGATGTTGAGCGCGCAGCCCGTGGCGCTCTTCAGCGTCTGGGCGCCCTGGGCGGTCGCCTGGTTCAGCTGGTCGAACGACGTGCACGTGGGGACGTTCCGGTCGGAGCAGCCGCCCGAGGACGACCAGGTGACCCCGGACGAGGAGAAGCGTGAGGCCGCCTGGGAGTGGGTCAGCTTGGTGTCGGCGTGCGCCTCGGTGGCGCCGCCGCCGAGGGCGCCGATGCCGGGGGCGAAGAGTGCGCCGAGGACGAGGGCCAGGGCGGTGAGGGCGGAACGGAGTCTCGGGCGGGTCGCCTGGGTCACCATGGGGGGATTCCTCCTGCTCATGACAATTTGTGGGGTGCACGGCCACGCGGAAGACACGTACCGGCAGGGAGATAGTGCCCGAGCTCTACGCGCGTCCGCCAGAGGGTGGCGTGTTGCTATGTGGTGAACCGGGGCTTGGGGAACATCGGTACAGCGGTTGGCGCCGAGAACGATCTTGAGCAGTGAGCGGTGAACTTCGACCAGGCCGAGGCGTACGGAAAATTCGTCGAGGAGCCGACGCGCCCGGAGTTGGAGCGCTTCTTCTTCCTGGACGACGTGGACCGCGACCTGATCGCGCTGCGGCGTACGCGGTACCACCAACTGGGCTTCGCTCCGCAGATATGCCCGGTGCGCTACATCGGCAGGCTCCTGCCGGACGATCCGCTGGGCGTGCCGTGGCCGGTGGTGGAGCACCTGGCCGAGCAGCTCGGCATCAAGGACGTCTCGGAAAGCCCGGATGGGTGTAGCTCTCGCTACACCCAAGTCAGCTTGACACTCCCTCCCGTCGCCGGTCATCGCCGGCTGTGGCGGGGATGGCGGTGGCGATGAGGACGGCGGCGATGGCGGCGGCGATGGGGAAGGCGTCGGCGTCGAGGACCCGGGTGCGGGCCGCGGCGCCGTCGATGAGCAGCGCGAGCTGCTCGCCGAGCTGTTCAGGGTCGGCGGCACCGGCTTCGCGGGCGGTGTCGGCGAGCCGCGCGGCGACGGCTTTCTTGTAGTCGCGTGCGTACTGGGATGCGGGGTGTTGGGGGTCGTGGAGTTCGACGGCGGCGGCGATGTAGGGGCACAGGGGGGTGGTGGGGGGGATGTCGAAGGCGGCGAGGAGCCGTTCGCGGGGCGTGAGGTCGGCGCGGTCGAACACACCGGACAGAACGGCGGGGTCGAACCGGCGCAGGTACTCGGCGACGAGTTCGTCCTTGCCGGTGAAGTGCTGGTAGGCCGTTCGCTTGGACACCTCGGCCGCCGCGCAGAGCTGGTCCATGCCGGTGCGGTTGATGCCCTGCTCGCGGAACAGTTGCTGGGCCGCGCTGATGATGCGCTCGCGAGCGCCCCGGCCGCGGCGGCGGCCCGTGGGGCCCTTCTCCAACTCTGTCATGGGCCCAGCGTACCGCAGCCGGGTAACGACCGGTGTACATAGATTGCGCCCCGGCCGCCCGCCGCGTACGTTAAGCACACAAGGCGGTGTACTTAGCGCCGTCGCCCCAGGCACACACGGCACCACCGACCCAAGGGAATGACTATGGGAAAGCTCGACGGCAAGGTCGCGGTCATCACCGGCGGCACCACCGGCATGGCGCTGGCCGGTGCGAAGCTGTTCGTCGACGAGGGAGCGCACGTCTTCATCACCGGCCGCCGCCAGGACGCCCTGGACGCGGCCGTGAAGCAGATCGGCCGCAACGTCACCGGCGTCCAGGGTGACGCCGCCGACCTGGACGACCTGGACCGCCTGTACGACACCGTCAAGCGGGAGAAGGGCAGCCTCGACGTGCTGTGGGCCAGCGCCGGCGGGGGCGAGCCCGCCCCGCTCGGTGAGATCACCGAGGCCCAGTTCGACACCTGGTTCGGGCTCAACGCCCGCGGCACCCTGTTCACCGTCCAAAAGGCCCTCCCGCTCTTCAATGACGGCGGCTCCATCCTCATGACCGGCTCCAACGCCTCCCTCGGCGCCTTCCCCGGCTGGAGCGTCTACGCCGGCAGCAAGGCCGTCCAGCAGGCCTGGGCCCGCGTCTGGCTCAACGAACTCAAGGACCGCCGCATCCGCGTCAACGTCCTGACCCCCGGCCAGGTCGCCACCGCCAAGCAGGCAGAACTCTTCGACGAGGCCACCAAGCGCCAGTTCGAGTCCCTCATCCCCCGCGGCCAGATGGGCCGCCCCGACGAGATCGCCACCGCCGCCCTCTTCCTCGCCTCCGACGACTCCAGCTATGTCAACGGCATGGAACTCGTCGCCGACGGCGGCACCACCGCCATCTGAACCGGACAACCACAACCAGGACAGGACATCTCGTGAGCAGCATCAGCATCATCGGCACCGGGAACATGGCCCGCACCATCGGCGCACGGGCGATAGCGGGCGGCAACACCGTCGAGGTCATGGGCCGCGATCAGCCCAAGGCCGCCGACCTGGCCAAAACTCTCGGCGGCGGCACCACGACGGGAGAATGGGGCACCGCCCCGGCCGGGGACATCGTCATCGTGGCCCTGCTGTACGACGGCGTCGTGCCGGTCGTCGCCCAGTACGGAGACGCTCTCGCGGGCAAGGTCATCATCGACATCAGCAATCCCTTCAACTCCACGTTCGATGGGCTGGCCCACCGCGAGGAGACCTCGATCGCGCAGGAAGTCGCCAAGGCCGCCCCGGCAAGCGCCAGCGTGGTGAAGGCGTTCAACACCGTCTTCCGCCATGTCCTGGAGAAGGGTCGGCCCGACGTCTTCATCGCCGGCGACAGCACGCAGGCCAAGGCAAGCGTGGAAGCGTTCATCAAAAGCCTCGGGATGCGCCCGCTGGACGTCGGCGGCCTGAAAATGGCGCACTGGCTGGAAGGAGCGGGCGTGGTCACGGTGGGCCTCGCCAACCACGGGGTGGGGAACTTGGACTTCGCCCTCAGCATCACCGAGCTTCCCGTCTGAGTTGACGGTTGCCGGATCACCGAAAGGACTCGCCACGTGAGGCCGTGGCGAGGTCTGTTCTGTCGGCGACCCCACTCGTGATCGTTCACGCCGGTCCGAGGCGTCTTGTAAGGCGGCAAAAGCGGCGACGTCCAGGCAGCCGGGCGGGGGCGACACCTTCGCCCGGCAAAACGAGACCGAGCGGGAAAACATCCAAGAGTCGACCCTCGAAGGACTCGACGCGGCGGCCCGCAAGGGCAAGCACTGCGGCCGCCCGCCCGTCATCACCGAAGACATGCTGCACACCGTGCTCCGACGCCGTGCGAACGGCGAGTCGGTCGAGCAGATCCAGCCCGATCTGATCATCCTGACCGGCAAGCGCAAAGGTCAGGCCCCCAGCGTCGCGAGCAACTACCGCGCGCTCGCCGAGCACGAGAAGCCGGAGTCATACCCCGAGGCCGTCGCCCAGGCGCACGCCGACTTCGCCGACCTCCAGGACGTCGACGACATCCGTCGCCCCCGCCGGTTCCGTATCCGACGCCCCGGCGACCCGCCCACAGCCGACGAAGTCGATCTCCGCCGCCGGCTCCAGACCCAGCCTCACCCGAGCTCGGAGATCGCCACTCAGGCACCATGATCGTTCTCCGCGCCAACCGCTGTACCAATGCCCCCAAGCCCGTGAACATCGCGATGCGCGGGCCGCCCACGCGCACGCGGCCCCGCCCATACAGGGACCATAAAGGTTGAACTTTGAACTAGATTCCTCTACAGTCAATCTCGTTGAAGGTTAAACAACGCCGCCGACATCTTTCACCGTCGCTCGATCACGTCCCCCGAGGAGGAGCCATGGCTCTGTTCAACCGCAAGTCCACCACCGCCCCGTCCGCCACCGAGACCCCCGCGGTTGACCCTGCACTGGCCGCCCTGTCCGGCGACTACACGATCGACCCGGCCCACAGCAGCATCGGCTTCACCGTGCGTCACGCGATGGTCACCAACGTGCGTGGCACCTTCGTCGAGCATGAGGGCGCCCTGAAGCTGGACGGTGCCGACCCCGCGAACTCCGCCGCCTCGATCGACGTGAAGATCGCCAGCGTCAACACCGGTATCGCCGACCGCGACGGCCACCTGGTCAGCGGCGACTTCTTCGACGCCGAGAAGTTCCCCCTCATGACGTTCCGCTCCACGGGGGCGGCGCAGCTGGGCGGCGACAAGTACCGGGTGACCGGCGACCTGACCATCAAGGACGTCACGCGCCCGCTCGCCATCGACCTGGAGTTCAACGGCTCCGCCACGGACGTCTACGGCAACGAGCGCGTCGGCTTCGAGGGCAGCGCGGACATCCTCCGCTCCGACTGGGGCCTGACCTGGAACGCGGCGCTGGAGACCGGCGGCGTGATGGTGGCCGACAAGGTCAAGCTGAACTTCGACATCTCCGCGATCAAGGCCGCCGCCTGATCCTCCGCACACGCACCCGCACGGGCGGCCCCGCACCCATCCACACCGATGGGAACGGGGCCGCCCGGCGGCGTACCGGGCCCACCCCCGGACCCCACCACTCGCCCCGGACCCCACCACTCGCCCCGGACCTCGCCGCTCGGCCCCCACCGCCCGGCCCGCACCTCCGGACCCCGCCGTTCCGAGCCACCGCGCGGCCCGCGCCCCCGGACCCCACCGTTCGGACCCCGGCAACGGACCTCGCCGGGGTCAGTCCCCCGGCCGGCCGCCGCCCGTCGTCGCGCCGACCACCAGCTCACACGGGTGGGCATGCAGCCCGGGGTCGTCGCGCCCGTCGGCCACCTGGGCCGCCGCGGCGGCACCCAGACCGGCCAGCCCGGTGTCGACGGTGGTCAGGTGCCGTGTGCCCTGGCCGCTGATCACGGTCTCCCAGTTGTCCACCCCGACCAGCGCGACATCGTCCGGGACGCGCCTGCCGGCCTCCAGCAGGACGGACTCCACGCCGAGCGCGATCTGGTCGTTGCCGCAGAAGACGGCATCGAACGGGGTGCCGGATTCGATCAGCCGACGGCAGGCCGCAACCCCCGAGGCCCGGCTCCAGTCGCCCCGGAGCGTGTCGCCCGCGGCGGACAGCCCCGCCTCGGCCAGCGTGGTGAGCAGACCCCGTTCACGTCCGGCCGCCGCGGCGTCGTGGTGCTCGGCGGTGATGTGCGCGATGCGCCGCCTGCCGAGGGACAGCAGATGCTCACCGGCCAGCCGCCCCGCCATCTCGCTGTCCGGTACGTAGCAGGAGTCGGCCGCACGGTCGGTGAGGCCGTGCGCGTACACCACCGGAACGGTGAAGTCACCCGTGACGGAACGCAGTTGGGCCTGGAACCCGTCGCCCAGGACCAGCAGGCCGTCGACCCGGCGGGCCAGCAGCCTGCGGACACTCTCGGCCATCGCGTCCGGGTCGAAGCCGGTGTCGTAGAGCAGGCAGGCCTGTTCCCGGCCGCCCAGGTGCGCCACCGCCCCGACCAGCACCGGTTCGGTGAACGCGCCCCGCGCGTTGTACGCGAGGATGCCGATCGTGCGGCTGCGCCCCAGCGCGAACGACTGGGCCAGCGCATTGGGGCGGAAGTCCAGGCGGAGGGCGACCTCCGCGATACGGGCGCGGGTCGCCGCGGAGATCCGCCCGCCGCCGTTCAGCGCCCTCGACGCGGTCGAGAGCGACACTCCGGCGACCGCCGCGACATCGCTCAACGTGACACTGCTCCGTTCCGACATGGCAGCAGCCTACCGACCTGCGCAACTGCTTGTGCGGAGCCGTCGATTGCCGCGCAAACCCTTGACAGCGGCAGGCACCCGGATCAGTCTGTGCCGCGATGAGCAACCGCTTGCGCACATCCCGGAATGCGGTTCGGCGCCCCCCCCTCGGCGACCGTGCGCAGCGGCCCCGTGCGCGACGATCAGGGAGTTCCCGCCATGCGACTTCGACCACGGCAACGGCAACGGCAACGGCAGAGACCGCAGCGTCGGCTGATGGGTACGGCAATGGCGGTGACGCTGCCCCTGCTGCTCGGCCTCCTCGCCCCCGGCTCCGGCCCCGCCTTCGCCTCCGCCACGGGTACGGCCACGGGCACGGGAACAGCCACGGGCACGGGCAGGGGCAACGGCGCCGTCTCCGACTCGGCCACAGCCGTGTTCGGCCGCACGCTGGAGACCGGCCGCGCCACCGTCGACGCCTCCCCCGGCAGCGACGAGCCGAGCGCCAACGTCAGGACCTACGGCGACCGGGACTGCTGGGAGATCGGGCCGGGCCGCCCCAACCAGTACCTCAACGTCACCCTGGACGCCGGTCTGAAGCACGGCGGCAAGAACTTCGCGGGCGTCGACATCGAGTACTTCGACGGCCCGGACGCCAAGTTCGCCCTGGTCTACGACGCCGCCTCGAACCCCTGGCGCACTTCGCGGATCATCAACACCACCGGCACCAACGTCTGGAAGACCGCGCACTTCTACCTCCCGGACGGGGCGTTCACCGGCGGCCAGCACGGCCGTGACATGCGCATCGCCACCTGGGCGCAGGACATGGGCTCCAGCGGCAAACCGGTCTGCTTCGCCCGCTACGCCCTCGCCCCCTCCCCCGTCGACACCGACGACGTCCAGGTGGAGGTGACCACCCCGGGCAACCTCTTCGACCCGGGCGAGAAGGCCACCTTCGGGGTCCTCGCCACCCGCGACCGCGCCGTCCCCTGGAGCGTCCGCGACTACCGGGGCCGCACCGTGGGCGGCGGCAGTGCCGCCATCGACCCCGCCACCGGCAAGGGTTCGGTGGACGCCGGTGAACTTCCGCTCGGCTACTACACGTTGACGCTGCGGGGCAGCGCCGCCGACGGCGCCCCCGTCTCCCGTACCGCGGGCTTCGCCGTGCAGCACCCCGGCCCTGACCCGAAGCGGACCACCGACTCCTTCTTCGGTGTCAACCACCACCACCGCTCCGCCCCGGACGACGCCTGGGACGACTCCACCGCGCTCGCCGCTCGGGCCGGCATCGACGCCCTGCGGGTCGACTCCACCTACTGGGGCTCCATCGAACGGCCCAAGGGCACGTACCAGTGGCCCGCGGCCACCGAGCGCGTCACCGCGGACTTCGGCGCACGCGGCCAGAACGGTCTGATGCTGCTGGGCCTGGGCAACGGCGACTACGGCGGCATCCCCAGCACCCCCGAGGCGTACGAAGCGTTCGGCAGGTACTCCGGGAAGGTCGCCGAGCAGGCCGGGGGCCGCATCGAGTCGCTGGAGGTCTGGAACGAGTACTACGGCGGCTTCTCCAGCGGAGTGTGCTCGCAGAGCGCGAAGTGCTACGCCAAGCTGCTCGCCGCCGCGTACCCGGCGGTCAAGGCCGCCGACCCGAAGATCACCCTGGTCGGCGCCTCGTCCTTCAAGGTGCCGCTCGACTGGTTCGAGGAGCTGTTCAGCCTCGGCGCGCTGAAACACATGGACGCGGTGTCCATCCACCCCTACCGCGCGCCCGGTGCCCCCGAGGGCGTCGCACTCGACATCGCGGGCCTGAAGCGGCTGATGCGCCAGTACAACGACGGCAAGGAGCTCCCGATCTGGATCACCGAGCAGGGCTGGACCTCGGCCGACCGGGACGGCATCGGCGTCAGCGAGCAGACCCAGGCGCAGGCCACCGCCCGCGCCCTGCTGGAGGCCAAGGCCGCGGGCGTCGCCCGTTACTACTGGTACGACCTGATCAACGACGGCAACGGGCCCAGCAACGGGGAGCACAACTTCGGTCTGCTGCGCCGCAGCGGGCCCGAGGCCACCGGGCTCAATCCGAAGCCCGCCTACCTCGCCTACGCGACCGCCGCCCGTGAGCTCACCGAGGCGACGTTCAGCGGACGGCTGCGCACCGGCGACGCCGGCCTGCACGCGTACCGCTTCGCCTCCGCGCCCGGCTCGCCCGGCGCGGGCTCGACGACCACGGTGCTGTGGAGCAGCGACCGCACCGGCAAACCGGTCCGGATACGGGCCACGAAGCCGGTCACGGTGGTGGACATGCTCGGCGGCGAGCGGGTGCTGGAGCCGGTGGGTGGCTGGGTCCATCTGACGGCCACCGGCGACCCGCTCTATCTGCGGGCCCCGGTGAGCAGGGTCGAGAAGTCGCCGTTGCTGTCGCTGTCCACGCCGCGCGACATCGCGGCGGGCGCCGACGTTCCGGTGACCGCGACCGTCGACAACCGTGCGGCGGGCGGCCACGGCGGCACGTCGGCCCGGCGCACCGCCGTCTTCGAGGTCGAGGGCGAGCGGGTCACCGTCACGGCGGCCCCCGGCCGGCGCGCGAGTGCCGTGCTGAAGGTCCCGGCCGGAGCGACACCCGGCAGCCGCGGCCTTGCGGCCGCCGTGACCGTGGACGGTAAGCGGGCCGGAGCGCTCGCGGCCGGGACCGAGGTGGTCGCGGAGCCGGTGACGGTCGATGTGGCACCGGACATGTCGGTGACGCACGGCAGCCGCACCGACCGGCTCGCGGTGACCGTCACCAACCACTCGCCGGACAGTCCGGTCACGGTGACCGGCATCGACTGGTCCTTCGGCGACCGCACCGGACGGATCGCGGGCGCGGGAACCGGCAGCACGGAGGCCGGAAGCGGGAGCGCCGGAAGCACAGGAAGCGGAGGCACGGAGGCCGGAAGCCAGGCCGCCGGACGCGCGGGCGGCGGAAGCGACAAGCACCGCGTCCCGCCGCTTGGCAGCCGCACCTTCCGTACGGAGGTCGACGGGGCGTCCGCCTACGCCGTGCAGCCGGTGGCGGTGACAGCGCGGCTCGCGGACGGGCGGACCGCCCGCGACAGCGACTCCTTCGGCTTCAGCCCGGTCACCCGGGCCACCCCGCGCCTGGTGGGCGGAAAGCTCACCGGTCTGCGGGGCGTCCCGAAGGTGGACCTGTCCGAGGTCGGCTCGTACAAGGGGATCGACGCCTCCGCCGCCGACGGCGACATGTGGGCGACCTGGGACGACAAGAACCTCTATGTGTCCGCCGTGGTCCGGGAGAAGGACTACCGGGCTCCGGAGAAGGTGGCCTGGCTGCCCGCCGGTGACAGCATCGGCATCGGCGTACAGCCCGGAAAGCCCGGCGACGGGCTGGGCCGCTGGGGCGCCGACTGGTACATGCTCTACGCCGGTGACACCACGCGGGAGGGACCGGGGGTCTTCGTCGAGTCCCTGCCGAAGGACTACCCGGTGGGCGCCGTGGACGGTGCGGACGTCCGGGTGTCCCGCGACGCGGCGGCCGGGACGACGACCTATCTCGTCGCGGTGCCGTGGAAGCGGATCGCTCCGCTGTCGCCCGCCGACCCGTCGTTCTCGCTCACGCTCACGGTCAACAAGAACGACGGTGTGCAGCGGGACAAGTACCGCTCGCTCGGTCTGCGCGGCTGGCAGACCTGGGGCGACGGGCTCAACAACTGGAAGCTCGTGCGCTATCAGCAGGTGCGGCTGACCCGCTGACGGCTGTCGGGTGGCCGGTGGCGCGCCGCACACGGCTGCCCCCGGTCACCCGCCGCCCACCACCGGCCGACCGGCCACCCACCACCGATCCCGTCACCCCACTCGCCAGCAGGCACGACCACCCGGAGGGCGACTCTCCATGACCGGCATCCCGATCGGACCCCCCGCCACCTCCCATCCCCGGCATCGGCCCCTGCCCCTGCCCCTCGCGCTCACCCTGGTGCTCGCACTCGCGCTCTCCCTGCTCGTGGGGCTCCCCTCGTCCGCCCCCGCCGCAACGCACACCCTGACCGTCACTTCCCCGAGCCTGATCTTCCAACGGGGCCAGGGCACCGTGGAGTTCGGCTCGTCCGCCGCATCCGTCTCCTGGTCCGTCACCGACGAGCGGGGCACCCGGGTCCGCAGCGGCACCAGCTGGCTCTCCGGGGGCAGGGCCGCCCTGTCCGTCGCCGATCTCGCGCCCGGCTATTTCGAGCTCGCCCTGCACGCGGGCTCCGCCACCGACCCGACCGATCTGCGGACCTCGTTCGCCGTCATCGAGCAGGTGCCGGACAGCGCGGTCGGACCGTCGTCCCCGTTCGGCGCGGCCGTGCACCTCACGCGCACCGGCTGGGGCACGCAGGTGCTGGACGAGGCTCGGAAGGCGGGCATCTCGCACATCCGCGAGGACGCCTGGTGGGACCGGTTCGAGACCGCGAAGGGCACGTACACCTATCCGGCGGCCTTCTCCGCCGGGATCGCACGCGCCCGTGCGCTGGGCATCACCCCCCTGATCATCGCCAACGGCGCCAACCCGCTGTACGACAAGGGGGTGACCCCCAGCACCCCCGAAGGCCTCGCCGCCTTCGGGAAGTTCGCCGCGGAGCTCCTGAAGCACTACGGCGAGAACAACGTCGAGGTGCTCAACGAGTACAACGGCACGACCTTCAACAAGAGCGCGTGCGGGCGGACCGCCGCGTGCTACCTGGATGTGCTCACCGGCGTCAACAATGCCGTGAAGGCCGTGAACCCGCAGGCCACGGTGGTCGGACCGGCCACCATCGGCATCGCCAACTGCACGCCCGCCACCGGCCCCAAGTGCTTCGCACCGGATCTGATCGACCGCGGCGGTCTCCAGCAGATGGACGCCTACAGCGTCCACCCGTACCACTACCCGGGCGGCCCGGAGTGGATGGCGGGGACCGGCGACACCATCGCGGGCCTGCGTCAGCGGATTCGTGACGCCAACGGCGGCGAGGACAAGCCGATCGTCCTCAGCGAGATGGGCTGGCCCACCGACACCGGGCACGGCACCAGCGAACTCCAGCAGGCCGACAACCTGATCCGGCTCTACGCGGTCGGCCTGGCCAACGGCGTGAGCCGGGTCTACTGGTACGACCTGGTCAACGACGGCAACGACCCCGCCAACAAGGAGCACAACTTCGGCATGCTCCGGCAGCCGGTCACCGCCACCGCCGCGAACCCGGTGTCCGTCGCCGCCAACGCCCCGAAACCGGCCCTGGTCGCCCAGGCAGTGACCGCGCGGATGATCGGCGGCAGGACCTACTCCGGCGACGACGGGCTGACCGCACCGGCCCGCTCGGCCCGGTTCACCGGCGGCGGCACGACCACCCGGGTGGTGTGGGCGACCACGGCCCGCGACCTGGTCGTCTCGGCGACCGGCCCGGTGACGCTGGTCGACTCCTGGGGGCGCAGCTCCGTGCGGCAGCCGACGGGCGGCAGCTTCACACTGTCGGCCGGTACGTCGCCGGTCTTCGTCCAGGGCCCGGTCACCGGGATCACCGGGATCACCGGGATCACCGGGATCACCAGGTAACGGCACCCGCCCGCGCACAGCGGCGCGGGCGGTACGAGGGGGGTGGGGGCGGCCGTGCGGGCGGCCGGCCCCCTGCCGCAGGAAGTGGCCGAGCGGGCGGTCGGCCCCCTGCCGCCTACCGTGCCCGGCGCGCCTCGACCGCGAGCCGGGTGTCGTCGGCGATCAGCTCGGCGTTGATCGCGATGGCCGCCCGCAGTCCCGCGTTGGCCGCGCCGATCACCTGCTCCATCAGGTTGGTGACGTTGCCTGCCGCCCGGACACCGGGGACCTCCGTCGCCCCCGTCGGGTCGACCGCGATGTACGAACCGATCACGCTCCCGGCCGTCTCCTGCACGACCGGGACCAGCCCCAGGCTCTCCAGTACGGTGGATCGGGCGGTGAAACGGGCCTGGACCACCAGGGCCTCGCGCGGGACCACCCGGCCCCCGGCCAGCCGGATTCCGGTGAGCCGGTCCTCCGTGATCTCCAGGCCGGTCACCTCGCCGTCGACCACGGCGATCCCCCGCGCGGCGAGCTGCTCGTACTCCTCGTCGGTGGGCTCGGGACCGGTGTGGCGGAAGAGGGTGACGTCCTCGCTCCACTGCCGCCACATCAGCGCCTGGTGCACGGCGAGCGGTCCGGTCGACAGCACGCCGATCGGGCGGTCCCCGACTTCCCAGCCGTGGCAGTACGGGCAGTGCAGCACCTCACGCCCCCACCGTTCGGCCAGTCCGGGCACCGGCGGCAGCTCGTCGACGAGACCCGTCGTCACGAGCAGCCGACGGGCCACGACGGCGGAACCGTCCTCCGCCACCACCCGGAAACCCTCGTCCCCCGGCAGCCGCTCGGCCGATACGACGCCGCCCCCGACGATCTCGCCCCCGTACCCGGCCACCTCGTCGCGGCCGATCGCCAGCAGCTCCGAAGGCGCGATGCCCTCACGGCCGAGGTAGTTGTGCGCATGGGCCGCGGGTGCGTTGCGCGGCTCACCCTTGTCGATCACCAGCACCGAACGCCGGGCCCGCGACAGCGCGAGAGCCCCGCCCAGTCCGGCCGCCCCGCCGCCGACGACCACCACGTCGTACCGCTGCTTCTTGTTGTTCATCCGAAACACCTCCTGTTACGGGAGAGAGTGCGCGCAGCACTGCCGGAACGACAAGTTTGATTGCCATTCCGGCAAACACCCGAAACGGATCGGAAGCGGATCGGACGCGGCTCCAATGCGGACGGCGGGCAGACCGGGGGCGGGCCGGGGCGCGAGCCCGCCGCCGGAACGAGGCGGTGCGTACGATCGGAGTCATGACAGCCCCAGTACGCGGACGGATCGACAAGCGGCAGGCGATCCTGGAAGGCGCGTTCACCGTCTTCGCCCGCCGGGGTTACGACCAGGCGGGGGTCCAGGAGATCGCCGACGAGGCGGGCGTGGCCAAGCCCACGGTGTACAACCACCTCCACGACAAGGCCACGCTCTTCCGCCACGCCATGGAGACCGAGTCGCAGGTCGCCCTGGGCAAGCGCCTCGCCGCGCTCGAACCGCTGCTGGAGCCGGGGGACGACCTGCGCGCCACCCTGGAGTCGGTGGCGCTCGAACTGCTCAGGCTCCACTGCGACGACCGGGCCTGCGCCCTGCGGCGGCTGCTGCACTCGGAGATCGCCCGGTTCCCCGAGACCCTCGACATCGTCAGCGCGAGCGGACCCCACCGCATCAACGAGGCCCTGGCCGACCGGATGGCCCGGCTGATGCTGAGCGGGCGGCTGCGCTCCACGGACCCCGACCTGGCCGCCGAGCAGTTCATGGCGCTGCTGACCGGCTCGACGGAGGCCCGGTCCCGGATGGGTACGCGCACCATCGGCGAGGACGAGCTGCGGAGCGTGGCGCACGCCTCTGTCGACACCTTCCTCCGGGCGTGCGCACCGGCCGGCTGATCACCGGCCAGCGGCCATCGGCCGCGCGGCAGGGCGAACTCGCACCACACCACCTTGCCCGGGTTCCGCTCCCCCACCCCCCACCGGTCGGCCACGGCGGCCACCAGCAGCAGCCCCCGCCCGCCCTCGGCGTCCGGCCCCGGCGCGCCGGCCGCCGCACAGACCTCGCCGTCACCGCTGTCGTGCAGCTCGACGCGGATCAGCCCGTCGACGCGCTCCAGGTAGAGGTGGACCCGGAAACCGCGACCGGGCGGCACACCGTGCAGCAGCGCGTTGGTGGCGAGTTCGCTCACGCAGAGCACCACATCGTCGGCACGGTCCTCGCACGCCCAGTCGACCAGCGCCTCGCGGGCGAACTTCCGTACGGAAGGGATGGACCGGCGCTCACGGCGGTAGAACGCTTCACGGAAGTACGGGAGTTGAGTTGGCTCGTTCATGCCGCCAAGGTCACACAACGTCACCGGCCCGGATCAGTGAGTCAGGTCGTACAACGGATCCGTACGACTCCTGACGGGTCGACCGACGATTCGGAACGGCGAGAGCCGACCACTCGCGCACTGCCCCCGCCCCCGCCGCCTCCCGCCCCGGTCAGTCGGTCCGCGTCTCGTCGAAGCTCGCGAAATAGGCGGCGGCCATGTCTTCGCCGCCGTGACCCTGGGCCGCCGCACGGGCGAAGCGTTCGGCGCTCGCTTCGGCCACGTCGAGGCGGATGCCGTGCTGCTGCCCGGCACGGACGATCAGCCGGGCGTCCTTCTCGGCGGTGGAGACCGCGAACGACGCCGGTGACAGCCGGCCCTCCAGGACGAGCGCGGACTTGGCGCGCAGATAGCCCATGTCGAGCGGACCGCCCTCGATGAGACCGAAGAAGCTCTCCGGATCCACGCCGAGGACCTTGGACAGGGCCAGGACCTCACCGGCCGCGCTGGTGGCGGCGAGGACCCAGCTGTTGGCCACGAGCTTGAGTCGGGTGGCGCTGCCCTCCGCACCGTCCTCACCGGTCCACACGGTACGGGCGCCGACGGCGTCGAACACGGGTGTCACGGCATCACGGCTTCCGGCCGGTCCGGCGGCCAGGACGACCAACTGCCCGGCCTCCGCGGGCTCCCGGGTTCCGAGAACGGGTGCGTCGAAGAAGA
Source organism: Streptomyces sp. TSRI0281 (assembly GCF_001905125.1). Taxonomy (GTDB): domain Bacteria; phylum Actinomycetota; class Actinomycetes; order Streptomycetales; family Streptomycetaceae; genus Streptomyces. The sequence continues at coordinate 227,572 of NZ_LWLE01000035.1, forward strand.
CCAGCCCCTGTTCCCGGGCATGGTCGGCCAGCTCGCGCACGGCCTCGACCCCGGCGGTCGTGGACTGCACCCAGGCGGCGCCGGGCCGGAGCGCGGGCGCGGCCCGGCGCACGACGTCAAGAGCGGCGGGGCCGTCGTGGAGCATGGTGAGGACGACATCGGCACCCTCGACGGCGTCGGCGGGGGTGTCGGCGATGTACGCGCCGTCGGCGGCCAGCGGTTCGGCCTTGGCCCGGGTGCGGTTCCACGCGCGGACGGCGTGTCCGGAGCGGGTGAGGTTACGGGCCATCGCGGCCCCCATGATCCCGGTACCCAGGACGCTCACGGTGAGGTGATCGGTCATGACGTCGGTCGCCTGCCTTCTGCCGGTGCGGTGGGGTGCGCGTGCATCTTCACCCCTCGCGACCGCTGTCGCGACCCGGCGGCCCGTCGCTCCGCCCCCGCTCACCGGGCGGCGAGCTTGTGGACGGTGGTGTCGTCGGGGCTCAGCAGCCGCCCGTCCTCCGACCGGACCTCCAGTGGGCGAAGGCGGCTCCCCTGCTGCCGGTCGACCAGCTCCGAGTGCGGTTCGCCGGGCGCGAAGAAGCTCTGTTCGCCCCATTGCCGCAGCGCCACGATGACGGGGAAGAGAGACTTCCCCTTCGGGGTCAGCACGTACTCGCGGTAGGCGCTGCCGTCGGAGGCGGGGACGGATTCGAGGACACCACCGGCGACCAGGGAGCGCAGGCGCGTGGTGAGGATGTTCTTCGCCACGCCCAGGCTGCGCTGGAACTCCCCGAAGCGGCGGCTTCCGTCGAAGGCGTCCCGCACGATCAGCAGGGACCACCAGTCACCGATCGCGTCGACCGAGCGCGCGACGGGACAGTCGCTGTCATCGAAGCGCGTCCTGTTCACCATGTCGTCCTCCATCCTCATGCCGGTTGCAACATGCTACCAAAATAGTTACCGTCCTCACTGGTAGCAAGATGAAACCAGTCGTACGGAGGGTTCCGCATGGTCGGCAACAGTGAGGCCGTGACACCACGGACCGCGGCGCGGAGCGGGGGTGTCACCGGGTACGCCCTGTCCCGTGGCGTGGTCATGCTGTTCGCCGTCGCGTGCGGTACCGCGGTGGCCAACGTCTACTTCGCCCAGCCACTCCTGGTGACGCTGGGCCATGACCTCGCGATGAGCCCGGCCCTCATCGGCAGCGTCGTCACACTCACGCACATCGGATACGGGCTGGGGCTGTTCTTCCTCGTGCCCTTGGGGGACGTGGCCGACCGCCGACGGATCATCGTGGTCCAACTGCTGCTCCTGGTCGGGGCGCTGGCCGTGGTCGCCACCGCCGGGACAGCAGGGATCCTGCTCGCAGGCATGGCCGCGGTGGGGCTGCTCGCGGTGGTCACACAGACGCTGGTGGTCTTCGCCGCGTCACTGGCCCCGCCCGACCGGCGCGGACGTGTCGTCGGCCTGGTGACCAGCGGCGTCGTCATCGGCATCCTGCTCGCCCGCACCGTGTCCGGCCTCCTGGCCGACCTCGCGGGCTGGCGCTCCGTCTACCTCGCATCGGCGGTGCTCATCGCGGTACTCGCCCTGGTCCTGCACCGGGTGCTGCCGCGCCACGGCGACGTACTGCCGACGGCTTCCCTGCGTTACGGGCAGCTGCTGCGCTCCACGGTGACCCTGTTCGCGCGGGAACGGCTCCTCCGGCTCCGGGCCGTGTTCGGGCTGCTGATCTTCGCCGCGTTCAGCACCCTGTGGAGCAGCGTCGCGCTGCCGCTCAGCGAGGCCCCGTACTCCATGTCCCACACCGCGATCGGCGCGTTCGGGCTGGTCGGAGCCGTGGGCGCGCTCGCCGCGACGGCGGCGGGCCGCCTGAACGACCGGGGGCTCTCCCGGCGGACCACAGGCATCGGCCTGGCACTGCTCGCCGCTTCGTGGCTGCCCCTGGCCTTCACCCGCAGCTCGCTCTGGGCGCTGGTCATCGGCGTGATCGTCCTCGACCTGGCCGTACAGGCGGTCCATGTCACCAACCAGACCCTGATCTACGCCCTGCACCCGGACGCGGGCGGGCGGCTGATCGGCGGATACATGATCTTCTACGCGATCGGCAGCGCCGCCGGCGCCATCGCCGCGACCTCCCTGTACGCGGCGGCCGGCTGGGGAGCCGTATGCGCACTGGGCGCCGGGATCAGCGGCCTCGCGTTCCTGCTGTGGGCACTCACGCGGCACACGGAGTACGGGAGTTGAGTTGGCTCATTCCGGCCGCCACGGTCACCCAAAGTCACTAGCGTGAATCAGTGCGCAGGAGGTCGTACAACGGATCTGTACGACCTCTGACGGGTCATCCGGGGTTCGAAATGGGGAGAGCCAGTCCATGCACTCGGCAAAGAGCAACAAGCGGATCACGTCCTGGCATCTGATCGGCGTCCAGCTGGCGACGTTCCGTAAAGCGGCCGGATACACCCAGGCGACCCTGGCGGAAGCATGCCGCGTGGGTGAGGACACGATCGCCTCGATCGAGCAGGGACGCAGGCAACTGCAGATGGACTTCGCCGTCCTGCTGGACGAACTGCTGGACACCAAGGGGGTGTTGCAGGTAGCCGTGGCGAAGATCCCCAAGAAGGAGCGTTACCCGGCATTCGTCCAGGACCTCGTGGAGTACGAGCAGGACGCGGTGACACTGCTCTCGTACGAGAATCAGGTGGTGCCCGGCCTGCTCCAGACCGAGGAGTACGCCCGGTTCATCTTCTCCTGCCTCTATCCGCCGGTCGAAGAGTCGGAGCAGGAGGAATGGGTGACTGCCCGGCTCGACCGGCAGAAGCTCCTCGAACGCAAACCGCGCCCGATGCTGCACTTCATCCTGGAGGAGAGCATGCTGCGCAGCCGGATCGGTGACCCCGCCATACTGCGGCGGCAGATGCAGCACCTGCGCCGCTGCATGGAACTGCCCTTCCTGGGGCTCCAGATCATGCCGATGGAGCTGCCCAAGCACGCGGGGCTCGCGGGGCCCATGGTGCTGCTGGAGACCCCTGATCACGACTACTACTCTTACGTCGAGGGGCAGCTCACCAGCTTCCTGCATGTGGATCCGGACGACGTCAGCGTGCTCCAACAGAAATATGGGATGCTGCGTTCGCAGGCGCTATCCATTGAGCTGAGCATGCGCCTCCTGGACGAACTGCTTGGAGAGACATGACCCGCGCAGCACACCCGGACCCCCGCCCCGCCACGCTCGACTGGTTCAAGTCCAGCTACAGCAGCGACCAAGGTGGGGCCTGCGTCGAAGTCGCCTACGACTGGCGCAAGTCCAGTTACAGCAGCGACCAGGGCGGCAACTGCGTCGAGGTGGCCGCGCACCCGGCCGCCGTGCACATCCGCGACTCCAAGGTCGCCGACGGACCGGTCCTCACCGTTCCCCCCACCGCCTGGGACGCGTTCATCAGCAGCGCCACCGTCCAGTAGACGCGGGCCGTGGCGCGCTGACGGAACGCATCCCGACCGCCGTATCAGGGGCGACCCCCCGATACGGTCGGCGGCTGCCGGGGGTCAGACGTTGCGCTTGATGGTCTTGCTGATCCAGTCCGCGTAGGCGGGCACGTTGCTGTAGAGACCCGGCCCGTCCGAGCACGCGACGTTCGGGGCGCCGGGGCCCGATGTGGCCCCCACCAGCTCCCAGCGTCCGTGTCGGCCCTTCTGGAGCTGCGGCCCCCCGGAGTCCCCGAAGCACGCCATGGCCTTGGGCACGCGGCTGATCGTGCACAACCGGGTCCGGTCCGCGTAGCCGGGGGCGCACTCGGCTTCGGAGCCCCTGCGCGTACCGAGTTCCTGCAGCCGCTCCGCGAACTTCATCTCGGTGTCGACGGTGGTGCCGAATCCCAGGAGCCGGGTCGGGGTGCCCGGCCGCGCGGCCCGCTCGGCGATACGGATGGGCTTCTCGGCGACCGGGCGGTCGAGGCGGACGAGCGCGACGTCATCCTTGTTGGCGGCCGTCACACCGCCGTTCACATAACCGGGATGGACGACCGTCCGCTCGATGGCCCGGACGGTTCCCCCGGACTTCCGGTGCGCGCTGCCGATCCGGACGATGCCGTCCAGCTCAAGGCCGTCCCCCTGGACGCAGTGGGCCGCCGTCAGTACCCACTGCCGGTCGATGAGCGACGCCCCGCACGTACCGTCGTACAGCCCGTGTTCCGGGGCCGACTCCGGGATCGTCGCCATGAACGGGTAGCGCTCGGTGGAATCGTCACCGTTGACGATCGCTCCGGCACTGCCGGTCATCAGGGTGGCGCAGGCAGCGACGGCGAGCGCACCGACGGCAGTGGTGCGCACCGCGCGGCGGCGCACCGACTTCAAGCTGAACACAGAGGGTTCCTTTCCCTCGGAAATCCGGACATGTTCAGCCTGCGTGTTGGCGCTCTGCCGGACCATCCGGCCAGCAGGTCCGAGCATGGTGGAGCCTGCACCCCGTCCCGCTCGGCGGCCCCACTCGCCGACGACCGCCCTGGACCGGCCCTCGGCCCCGACTCCGTTCAGGGCGCGGCCAGTTCATCAATTTGCCCATGAACCGACCACGCATCGCGAGGTCCGCTAGCCTGCCCCCGGAGCGCATCGGCCGGGGTCGAGGGGGGCGTCATGACACGTACACGTCGGGTCAGCGGGAACATGGTCCTGGTCGTGGCGGCCCTGTCCGCAGTCCTGGCCGGCTGCGGTGGCGACGGCTCGTCCGACGGATCGGCACCCTCGCCCTCCCCCGAACGCACCGCGGGACCCGGCACCTACGCACCGCCCGACCGCCTGTGCGACCTGGTCGACTTCAGCGAACTCGCCACCGCCGTAGCCCCCTTCGCGAGCGCGGCCCAGGGACGCGAGACCGGGGGCGATCCCTCGGTGTCCAGCGGCTCCGAGTGCAAGCAATCGCTCAGCAACGGCACAACGGTGCACGCACGCGCCGTCGCCCGGTGCAGCGCCTGGAAGGACATCGGCAAGGCGATCGGCATGCACCGGCACGTCAGGGAAACCGCCGAGGTCGCGGACTCCTCCCTGACCGACGTCAAGGGACTCGGGAACCAGGCGTACCGCTATGTCTCCTCCGAGGACGGCCCCTGGAAGGCCGACCTCCGTCTGATCGTCCGGGACAGCAATCTCGACTGCGAGTTCCACACCCAGAGCGGGCATCCGATGAACGCGCAGGACCTGGACATCACCTTCGCAGCCATGGAAGCCACCGCCAAGAACCTCCTGCCGAAGCTCCGGCCCTGAGCCTGCTCGGGCAGAGGGCAGCTACGACCGGCGCCTCTCGGTCGTGCCGTTCCCGAGCGAGGAGATCGCGGCGTACGCCCGGCAGGGGTTCACGGGGTTGAAGCGGGAGCAGGCCCGGCTGCTGGGACGGCGTCTCGCTCGCTGACCGACTTCGTTGGCCGGGCCGCAACCCCACCGGCAGGGCTCAGAACCCGCCGCCGCCGTCGAACCCTCCCCCGCCTCCGCCGTCCCCGAAGCCGCCGCCGCCGAAGCCGGAGGAGTCGAAGTCCGAGCCGGAGAAGTCGCCGCCGCTCCAGTCGCCGCCGCCTCCGCCGAAGTCACCGCCTCCGTACTCCCCCGCGTACGCCGGGGTGGCGAGCATGGAGCCGAGCATCGTGCCGACCAGCAGGCCGGGGAGCAGGCCGCCGCCGAAGTAGCCGCCCGCCCAGGGGCCGTAGGCCGGGCCCGCCTCCCAGTACGGGCGGCGGCGGCCGTCGCCGACGTCGACCGTGCGGCTCATCGGGTCCTCGCCCTCGCGCAGCCGGACCTCGTCCGCACCGCAGACGGGGACCTCGCGGGCCGCGCCGCCGGACGGGGTCCACAGCACGTCGGCGACCGAGGGGCCGTGGCGCGGGTCGAAGAAGCACGGCGGGCGGCGGGCCGGGACCGGTTTGCCCGTGCGGCGGGCCTCCAGTACGGCGAGGGAGTAGCGGCCGTCCTCCAGGGACTGGGTGACCGGGCGCACGTCCGAGGGGTGCTGGGCGTGCTCCATCTTCGTCTTGGCGCTCTCGTAGGAGTCGAGGGCGCGTTCGTAGTCGGCACGCACCGTGTCGTCCGCGCCCTTCTCCGCCGGATGGAAGTCGAGCCGCTCCAGGGTCTCGCCGTACGCGGTGATGTCCTCGTCCACGACGACCCGGAGCTTGTCGAGCGCCGCCCGTTCCTCTTCCTCCTTGCGGCGCCGGTTGCGGCGGACGACCGCGTATGCGCCCGCGCCGCCCACCACGGCGATCGCGCCGAGAGCGATGAGGCCGGTCGAGGGGGATCCGCCGCTGTCCGAGCTGCCGCCGGACCAGGAGGCGGGGGCGCTGCCCCGGGCCTGCTCGACGGCACGGTCGACGAAGGCGTTCAGCTGGGCGGCGGTGCCGGTGTCGGTGGCCGGTGTCTTCACGGCGTCGGTGAGATTCACGACCGCGCGGGTCGGCATGACCTGCGGGTCCGCTCCCGCGTTGAAGCCGTTGCCGAGACGTACGGCGTACACGCCGGTGATGCCGGTGTCCGCGCGCAGGGTCTGGAGCAGATCCTGCGCGGGGAAGGCGGAGGTGGCGGGGAGGACGGCCACGAGCACCGGCTTGTCGGCGTCCGTGATCTTCTTCTCCAGGGCCTTTTCCTGGGCGGCCGAGAGCTGGTCGCGGGCGCCCGGGTCCACATAGACCGGATCTTTCCGCAGGGCCTGTGCGGCGTCGTTGAGGGTCGCGGCGGGGGCGGCGGACGCGGCCGGGGCAAGAGCGAGGGCCACGGCTGCGAATATGAGCAGCAGGCCCGCCATGAGCGTGGAAAAAAGCCTTTTCCTCATACTTCACGCTACTCCAGACAGGCAACCTCCTCCAGGCGGGCAGCCCGCTCCGGGCGGGCCCGCTTCTCCAGGCGGGCCGGCTCCTCCGGGAAAGGCCGGTCCGCCCGGAGGAGGTCCGGCGCTACTTCTGCTCGACCCGCACCCATATCCGGTCGATCTCCGCCTTGAGGCCACCCTGCGCGATCCGGTCGACGCAAGCCGGAGGCGATGACGGCGGTGAGGTTCGGCATGATCTCGAAGAGGATGATCCGCCAGGTCGACTCGCCGGTGGCGCGGGCCGCCTCCACGTAGTCGCGTCGGCGCAGCGACAGGGTCTGGACGCGCAGGGTGCGGGAGCCCCAGGCCCAAAAAGGGAAGGCGATCGCGGTGGCGATGAGCAGGTCGCCGGTGTCCGGGACGAAGCTCGCGATGATGATGATCAGCGGGAGTCCGGGGATGACCAGGAAGATCTTGGAGAGCGCGGAGAGGATCTCGTCGGCGGCTCCGCCGAGGAATCCGTCGCTGACCCCGATCAGTACGGAGAGCACGGTCGCGAAGAATCCGGCGACGAAGCTGACGACCAGGACGCCCCGGGTGCCGACGAGGATCTGCGAGAGGACGTTCTGCCCGGTCTGCGTGGTGCCGAACCAGTGTTCGGCGGAGGCTGGTTGGAGGAGCTGGTCACTCATCGCGTCGGGATCGGACATGGGCCCTACGCCTCCTTCCGGGTGCGGGGGTCGAGGGCGGCGTAGACGAGGTCGGCCAGCAGGTTCGCGGCGAGGACGGAGAGCGTGATGATCAGGAAGACGCCCTGCATCAGCGGGTAGTCCTTGGCGCCGACCGCATGGAAGAGCTGGTAGCCGATGCCGGGGTAGGAGAAGACCATCTCGACCAGCAGCGTGCCGCCGACGATGAAGCCCAGGGAGAGGGCGAAGCCGGAGATGTTGGGCAGGACCGCGTTGCGGGCGGCGTAGCTGAACATCACGCGCCGCTCGGAGAGCCCCTTGGCCACGGTTCGGGCTCCGCCCAGCCGGTCACGGTCAACTGGGGCCGGCAGAAGTTCACCTACACCCTCCCGGGCCGCACCTCGGCGACCTTCACCTGGCCGGGCACCCAGTCCGCTGCCTGAACCGGTCCCCGCACCGTCGGAGCAAAGGCGCCGCTGTACACCTGCAACGCATACGGCGACCGGATCCGGAGGCTCGGACCGACCCGGATTCCGGTTGCCCGCACCGCGCCCGGATCCGTTGCCCGCACCGGAGCCGCCCACCAGAAGTGGCGGCTCCGGCAGTGGCGGTTCCGGCAGCGGGGCTACTCGGTCGGCTCGATCCCGGCCCGCAGCAGTCCGAAGGTGTACGCGTCCTCCAGCGCCTGCCAGGACGCGGCGATGACGTTCTCCGCGACCCCCACCGTCGCCCAGTCACCGGTTCCGTCACCGGTGGTGATCAGTACGCGGGTGGTGGACTCGGTGCCGGTGCGGCCCTCCAGGATGCGGACCTTGTAGTCCACCAGCTCCAGCTTGGCGAGCTGCGGGTAGATCCGCTCCAGGGCGACGCGCAGGGCCCGGTCGAGCGCGTTGACCGGGCCGTTGCCCTCGGCGGTGGCGACGATGCGCTCGCCCTTGGCCCAGAGCTTCACGGTCGCCTCGTTGGCGTGCGTACCGTCGGGGCGGTTCTCCACGATGGCGCGCCAGGACTCGGTACGGAAGTAGCGGCGGGCCCGGCCCTCGACCTCGCCGCGCAGCAGCAGTTCGAAGGAGGCGTCGGCCGCCTCGTAGGTGTAGCCCCTGAGTTCGCGCTCCTTGACGCGCTCGACCACCCGGCCGATCAGTTCGCGGTCGCCCCCGAGGTCGATGCCGAGCTCCTTGCCCTTGAGCTCGATGGAGGCGCGGCCCGCCATGTCGGAGACCAGCATCCGCATGGTGTTGCCGACCAGCGCCGGATCGATGTGCTGGTACAGGTCGGGGTCGACCTTGATCGCGGAGGCGTGCAGCCCAGCCTTGTGGGCGAAGGCGGAGACCCCCACATAGGGCTGGTGGGTGGAGGGGGTGAGGTTGACGACCTCGGCGATGGCGTGCGAGATCCGCGTCATGTCGGCGAGCGCGCCCTCGGGGAGCACGGTCCTGCCGTACTTGAGTTCCAGCGCGGCGACGACGGGGAAGAGGTTGGCGTTGCCGACCCGTTCGCCGTAGCCGTTGGCGGTGCACTGGACGTGGGTGGCGCCCGCGTCCACGGCGGCCAGGGTGTTGGCGACGGCGCACCCGGTGTCGTCCTGGGCATGGATGCCGAGCCGGGCGCCGGTGTCGGCGAGGACGGTGGCGACGACGGCCTGCACCTGGGCGGGGAGCATGCCCCCGTTGGTGTCGCAGAGGATCACGACATCGGCGCCGGAGTCGTGGGCGGCCCGGACCACGGCCTTGGCGTAGTCGGGATTGGCACGGTAGCCGTCGAAGAAGTGCTCGCAGTCGACGAAGACCCGGCGGCCCTGTTCGCGAAGGTGGGAGACGGTGTCGCGGACCATCTCCAGGTTCTCCTCCAGGGTGGTGCGCAGGGCCAGCTCCACATGGCGGTCGTGGGACTTGGCGACCAGGGTGATCACCGGCGCCCCCGACTCCAGCAGCGCCTTGACCTGCGGGTCCTCGGAAGCCTTGCCACCCGCCCTGCGGGTCGCGCCGAACGCGACGAGCTGGGCGTTCTGGAACTCGATCTCCTGCTTGGCGCGGGAGAAGAACTCCGTGTCGCGGGGGTTGGCGCCCGGCCAGCCGCCCTCGATGAATCCCACGCCGAAGTTGTCCAGGTGCCGGGCAATGGTCAGCTTGTCCGCGACCGTCAGGTTGATGCCTTCACGCTGTGCACCGTCGCGCAGTGTGGTGTCGAAGACATGGAAGCTGTCGTCGGTGGCCTTGGCCTTGGTGGTCATGCTGATCTGACTCCTGTCGGATGAGTGGATCCGGACGATCTGGCTCCACTTGCCCCCATCATCCCGCGTGCCTCGCCCCGGCCGAGGTGAGGGCCGGAAAACGAAAAAACCCCTCGCGGGTGCGAGAGGTCTGCGCGCGGGTCTGGGGCACGATGTCCGTGCCGTACATGGTGGTACGGGACGGTCACTGCGGACCGGCGCGCCTGTTGCCAATAATCATGACGAACGAGGACACGGGAGCAGTCTGGCACACCGCGCTCCCCGATCCGGGCCCGTCTCAGAATGCGGTCGCCGCTCTCGGGACGTCGCACGGCTCCGGCTCCGGCTCCCGCTCCGACGGCGCGGTCGGCGGGCGGGTGTCGGGAGCGGACCGGCGTACGGGCGGGCGCCGGGCGCGTACCGGCGTACGTACGCGTCGTTCAGGACGGGGCGGGCGCCAGCGCCTCGTCCGTGAACTCCGCCACCCGGTCCAGGACCTGGTCCCGGCCCGTACCGGGGATGCCCACCGTCACATGGACGCTGAACCCGTCGAGGAGCGCCCGCAGCCGGGTCGCGAACCGTTCCGCGTCCACCGCCCGGAACTCCCCGCGCGAGACCCCTTCGGCGACCAGTGCCACCAGATCCCGGTGCCAGGCGCCCTCGATGGCGGCCTGCCGGACGCGGGCGTCGTCGTCCGCGTCCCGCGAGCGGTTCCAGACCTCCAGCCAGAGGGTCCAGTGCGGGTCGCGGTGCCCCTCGGGGACGTACAGGGCGATGTACGCGTCCAGCCGTTCCCGGACCGTGCCGGGCAGGGCGAGCAGCGCGCGCCGCTCCGCACCGAGACGGTCCTCGCTCCACTCCAGGGTCTGGAGCAGCAGCTCGTCCTTGGTGCGGAAGTAGTAGAGCAGGTGGCCGCTGCTCATGTGGACCTCCCGCCCGAGCCCGGCCATGGTGAGCCCGTCGAGCCCCCGCTCGGCGATCGTGGCCATGGCGGCGGCCAGCACGTCCTCGCGCGGCGGGGCGGTGTTGCGGCGACGGGGGGAGGCGGGCATGGGCTTCAGACCTTCGGTTGCTGCTGGGTGACGCAGTGGATGCCTCCACCGCCCGCGAAGATCGTACGGGCGTCGACCAGGGTCACCGTGCGGTCCGGGAAGAGCCGGCCGAAGAGGGCCGCCGCCTCCTGGTCGCGCGGGTCGTCGAAGGCGCAGAGGATCACGCCGTCGTTGCAGAGGTAGTGGTTGATGTAGGAGTAGTCGGCCCACTCGCCGTCCACCCGCAGCACCGTGGGGGCCGGGACCTCGACCACCTCCAGGGGGCGCCCCCGGGCGTCGGTGGCGGCACGCAGGACACGCAGGGCCTCGCGGGTGATCTCGTGGTCGGGGTGGGCCGGGTCCGGCTGGACATGGGCGAGCACGGTGCCGGGGCGGGCGAAGGCGGCGAGGATGTCGACGTGGCCCAGAGTCCCGAAGGTGCCGTAGTCGGCGGTGAGGCCGCGGGGCAGCCAGATGGCCTTCTCGGTGCCGAGCCGGGCGTGGATCTCGGCCTCGACCTGTTCACGGGTCCAGCCGGGGTTGCGCTCCTTGCCGAGCTGGACGGTCTCGGTGAGCAGGACGGTGCCCTCTCCGTCGACGTGGATCGCGCCGCCCTCGTTGACGAGCGGGGAGCTGTGCACGGGGACGGCGGCCAGCTCCGCGACGCCGCGGGCGATGTGCGCGTCGTGCTCCCAGCGCGCCCAGCCCTGGGCGCCCCAGCCGTTGAACGTCCAGTCGACGGCGGCCAGTTCGCGTCCGTCGGTGACGAAGGTGGGGCCGATGTCGCGCATCCAGGCGTCGTCCAGGGGGCGGACGGCCAGCTCGATGTCCGGGCCGAGCAGCGCGACGGCGCTCTCCTCCTGGCCGGGGCCGACGACCATGGTGACGGGTTCGAAGCGGCGCACCGCGCGGGCGACGTCGGCCCAGGCGCGGCGGGCCCCGTCGAGTTCGGCGTCGCTGTCGAAGGTGGGGTTGGGGCCGGGCCAGGCCATCCAGGTGCGCTCGTGCGGGGCCCACTCGGGGGGCATACGGAAGGTCGCGGAGGGCGTCATGGCGGGGTCCTAGAGGAAGTAGAGACGGTTGAGGGAGACGGAGTCGGCGGGCTCGGAGCGCAGCGGGTCACCGTCCAGCGTGACGAGGCCGCTGTCCGCGTCCACGGCGACCTGTCCCGTACGGGAGTTGAGGCGCAGGTCCGCGGGGCCGATGCCCCGGGTGCCGCGGACGGCGACCCGGCGACGGCGGGTGGGCATCAGGTCGGCGCCGAGCTGGGTCGCCGCCTCGGAGACGAACGCCACCGAGAGGTCGGCCGGGGTCGCTCCGTGGGCGCCGAACTGCGGTCCCAGGACGAGGGGTTCACAGGTGTCGGTGGCCGCGTTCGGGTCGCCCGTGACGCCGTACGCGGGGAAGCCGGACTTCAGGACCAGCTGGGGCTTCGCGCCGAAGAACTCGGGGCGCCACAGCACGATGTCGGCGAGCTTGCCGGTCTCGATGGAGCCGACCTCGTGGGAGAGGCCGTGCGCGATGGCCGGGTTGATCGTGAGCTTGGCCAGGTAACGCAGCACGCGGGCGTTGTCGTCGCCCGGTCCGTCGCCCTCCATCGGGCCCAGCTCGGCCTTCATCTTGCCGGCCATCGCGAACGTACGGCGGACCGTCTCGCCCGCCCGGCCCATCCCCTGGGCGTCGGACGAGGTGATCCCGATGGCGCCGAGGTCGTGCAGCACGTCCTCGGCGCCCATGGTGCCCGCGCGGATGCGGTCGCGGGCCATGGCCGCGTCGCCGGGCAGGTCGGTCTTCAGGTCGTGTACGGAGACGATCATCCCGTAGTGCTCGGCGACCGCGTCCCGGCCGAAGGGCAGGGTGGGGTTGGTGGAGGAGCCGATGACGTTCGCCACGCCCGCCATCTTCAGGACGTTGGGGACGTGCCCGCCGCCGCAGCCCTCGATGTGGAAGGCGTGGATCGTGCGGCCCTCCAGGACGCTCAGGGTGTCCTCCACCGACAGGCACTCGTTCAGCCCGTCGCTGTGCAGCGCGACCTGGACGTCGTACTCCTCGGCGACCCGCAACGCGGTGTCCAGGGCGCGGGTGTGGGCGCCCATGTCCTCATGGACCTTGAAGCCGCAGGCCCCGCCCTCCGCCAGCGCCTCGACCAGCGGCGCCCGGTGGGAGGACGAACCGCGGCCCAGGAAGCCGATGTTGACCGGCCAGGCGTCGAAGGCGTTGAAGGCGTGCCGCAGGGCCCACGGCGAGTTGACGCCGACGCCCCAGACCGGGCCGAACTCCTGGCCGATGATCGTGGTGACGCCGGAGGCGAGCGAGGCTTCCATGATGCGCGGCGAGAGCAGATGGACATGGGTGTCCACGGCGCCCGCCGTGGCGATCAGCCCCTCGCCGGAGACGATGGACGTGCCGGTGCCGACGACCACGTCGACACCGTCGAGGGTGTCCGGGTTCCCGGCCCGCCCGATCGCCGAGATCCGGCCCTCGCGGATACCGAGGGACACCTTCCGGATGCCCTGCACGGCGTCGATGACCAGCACATTGCTGATCACGACATCGCAGGTGTCACGGACGGCCGCGGCCTTGAGGTGCAGCCCGTCGCGGGCGGTCTTGCCGAATCCGGCGAGGAACTCCTCACCGGGTTTCTGCGCGTCGGACTCGACGCGGACGGTCAGCCCGGAGTCCCCGAGCCTGACCCGGTCCCCGGCGCGCGGGCCGTGCGTGGCGGCGTATGCGTACGGGTCCATCACTGCCTCTCCTCCACGCCGGACACGGCTCCGGCCCGCTCTTCGGCTCCGGTCCGCTCTTCGGCTCGTTCGGCTTCCGGTACGGCTCCTTCGGTTTGCGCAGCGGCTCGTCCGGCTTGCGCACCGGCTCCCGCGGCTTCCGCTTCCGCTTCCGGCCGCCGTTCCGCTCCGAGGTAGCCGCAGGCCACCGCGCGGCGCAGGGCCTCCTCCTTCGCGCCCGGTGCGTCCAGCGGGCCGTCGACGAGCCCGGCGAATCCGATCGCGATCCGGGCGCCGCCGATCGGCTCCAGGCCGACCTCGACGCGGTCGCCGGGGCCGAAGCGGACCGAGGACCCGGCGGGCACGCACAGCCGCATCCCGTACGCCGCGCCGCGGTCGAAGTCGAGCCGGGGGTTGGCCTCGAAGAAGTGGAAGTGGGAGGTCACGCTGACGGGCACGGTCGCGGTGTTCCGGACGGTCAGCCGGAGCGCGGGGACCGGTTCGGGGGTCACGGGGCCGGGGACGAGCGCGCCGGGTGCCAGGTCGCCGAGGCCGGCGCCGAGCGGGCGGGAGACGACGGCGAGCCGGGAGCCGTCGTCGAAGACGGCCTCCACATGGACCTCGGTGACCACATCGGCGACGCCCGGCAGCACGTCGTCGGGGCCGAGCACGGAGCGGGCCGCCTCGATCGCCTCGGCCAGCCGCCGCCCGTCACGGGCGGCCTCGCAGACGGTGTCCGCGATCAGCGCGGTCGCCTCGGGGACATTGAGCCGCAGACCCCGGGCGCGGCGGGCACGGGCCAGTTCGGCGGCACCGAAGAGCAGCAGCCGGTCGCGTTCCGTCGGGGTCAGTCGCATGTCCTTGCACCTCCTATTTAGAGCAGCACTCTAACCAGGGACACGGGGGAAATGGAAGCCGATCGTTCATCGATTAGAGCGCCGCTCCAACACGTGGACGCGAAGAAGGCGGACACGAAAAAAGCCGCGCCCGGCGGAGAGCCGGGCGCGGCCTTGGTGGTACGAGTGAGGAGCCGGACCCCTAGCCGAGCGGGTGCATCCAGCCGTGGGTGTCCTCGACCACTCCGCGCTGGATGTCGAGCAGGCGCTCGCGCAGCTTCAGCGTGACCTCGCCGGGCGTGCCGTCGCCCTGGGTCCAGTCGCCGCCCGCGGACTTGACGATGCCGACGGGTGTGATGACGGCGGCGGTGCCGCAGGCGAAGACCTCGGCGAGGGTGCCGTTGGCGGTGTCGTCGCGCCACTGGTCGATGGAGACGCGGCCCTCCTCGGACGCGTAACCGAGGTCACGGGCGACCTTGAGGAGCGAGTCGCGGGTGACACCGGCGAGCAGGGAGCCGGTCAGGGCCGGGGTGACGATCCGCTTCGAACCGTCCTCCTGCCCGTACACGAAGTAGAGGTTCATCCCGCCGAGCTCCTCGACCCACTTGTGCTCCACGGCGTCGAGGTAGGCGACCTGGTCACAGCCCTGGGCGGCGGCCTCGGCCTGGGCGAGGAGGGACGCGGCGTAGTTGCCGCCGGTCTTGGCGTCGCCCATGCCGCCGGGGACGGCGCGGACGCGGTTCTCCGAGAGCCAGATCGAGACGGGCTTGACGCCGCCGGGGAAGTAGGCGCCCGCGGGCGAGGCGATGACCAGGAAGAGGTACTCGTTGGCGGGCTTCACGCCGAGGCCGACCTCGGCCGCGATCATGAACGGGCGCAGGTAGAGGGACTCCTCACCGCCGTGCGCCGGGACCCATGCCTTGTCCTGCTGGACCAGGACGTCGCACGCCTCGATGAACGTCTCGACCGGCAGCTGCGGCATGGCGAGGCGGGCGGCGGAGCGCTGGAAGCGCTCGGCGTTGGCCTCGGGGCGGAAGGTGGCGACCGAACCGTCGGCCTGGCGGTACGCCTTGAGGCCCTCGAAGATCTCCTGCGCGTAGTGCAGGGTCATATTGGCCGGATCCATCGACAGCGGGCCGTAGGGGACGAGCTGGGCGTCGTGCCAGCCGCGGCCCTCGGTCCACCTGATGGTCACCATGTTGTCGGTGAAGTGGCGGCCGAATCCGGGGCTGACCAGGATCGCCTCGCGCTCCGCGTCGGACAGCGGGTTCGAGGAGGGCTTGAGCTCGATCGTGGGCGTCGTCATGAGTGCGTGTCCTTCACCGGTCTTGTGTGTGATGGACCGCGCTCACGCCCCGTCTCTGCCCGGCGGTTTCCGGTCAGGTCCTAGGACGTCCGAGCTTTACCGCAAGCCACGGCCCCGCGTTCGATTATCGCTCGCGGGTGGCCGTGGACGAAATGGCGCGAATGCGGTCCAGGGGTCGATGGTGGCATCCGGAGGCCGCACAGGTGAAGCCGCCGGGTGCGGTTGCGACCCGGCGGCTTCGAAGTGGAGTCGTCGGGTCAGCTCGCTACTCGTACCGCGAGCGCGTCACCGATCTCGTCGGTGGTACGCGTGCTGCCCCCGTCGCGCTCCGCGAGGTCGGCGGAGACGGCGTCCTCGATGCGCGCGGCCTGGGTCTCGTAGCCGAGGTGGCGCAGCAGGAGGGCGACGGAGAGGATCGTGGCGGTCGGGTCGGCCTTGCCCTGGCCCGCGATGTCGGGGGCAGAGCCGTGGACCGGCTCGAACATCGACGGGAAGGTGCCCGTCGGGTTGATGTTGCCGGACGCGGCCAGGCCGATGCCGCCGGTCACGGCTGCGGCGAGGTCGGTGAGGATGTCACCGAAGAGGTTGTCGGTGACGATGACGTCGAAGCGCTCCGGCTGGGTGACGAAGAAGATCGTCGCGGCGTCGACGTGCAGATAGTCGGTGCTGACCTCGGGGTACTCGGTCGCGACCCGGTCGAAGGTGTTCTTCCACAGGTGACCGGCGTAGACGAGGACGTTGTTCTTGTGGACCAGCGTCAGCTTCTTGCGCGGACGGGCGTTCGCCCGCTCGAAGGCGTCGCGGACGACGCGCTCGACACCGTATGCCGTGTTCACGCTGACCTCGGTGGCGACCTCGGCCGGGGTGCCGGTGCGCAGCGAGCCGCCGTTGCCCGTGTACGGGCCTTCGGTGCCCTCGCGGACAACGACGAAGTCGATGTCCGGGCGGCCGGCCAGCGGGGTCGCGGTGTTCGGGAACAGCTTCGACGGCCGCAGGTTGATGAAGTGGTCGAAGGCGAAGCGCAGCTTCAGCAGCAGCCCGCGTTCCAGGACACCGGAGGGCACGGACGGGTCACCGATCGCGCCGAGCAGGATGGCGTCGTGGCTCTTGAGCGCCTCCAGCTCCGCGTCCGGGAGGGTTTCACCGGTGCGGTGCCAGCGCTGGGCGCCAAGGTCGTACTCCTTGGTCTCCAGCTTCACATCCTGCGGGAGGACAGCGTTGAGGACCTTGAGGCCCTGGGCCACGACTTCCTGGCCGATTCCGTCACCGGGGATCACTGCGAGATTGATGCTGCGAGACATAACGGCAGCCTAACCATGCGTCCCATCCCATGACATCCACCGTCCACTATACGGACACATGGGGAGCTGTACGTGTACCGTTCACCTACTTACTGGTAGGCGGTCAGCCCGCCGGTGGATCTTTTCGGTCATGGACATCCCTCGCTTCGGAATCCCCGAGAAGCTCGCCGGCCGCATGAGCATGGCGGAACAGCACGACTATCTGCGCACCCGTCTCACCCGGCGCGGCGTGCTGCGTACGAGCGTGGCGACCGCGGCCGTCACCGGAGCCGGACTGGCCGCGGGGGCGGGCGCCGCCTCTCCCGCCTACGCCGCCCCCTCGGTGATCACCTCGCGCCGCACCTCCACCCAGGTGGACGGCTCACTGGTCGCGCCGTTCGGCCGGCACCTCGCGTACGGGGCGGACCCGCGGACGCGGATGGCCGTCTCCTGGCAGGTCCCGTTCGCCGTGCGGCGCCCGTACCTCCGCATCGGCGCGAAGCCGTGGGCGCTGAGCCGCCGGATCGACGCCGAGGTCCGTCACCTCACCACGCCCGAGCTGAACGGCGGGAAGATCGCGACCGCCGAGCAGTTCTACGTCCACGCGAGCCTGGACCGGCTGCGGCCCGGGACGACGTACTACTACGGCGTCGGCCACGACGGCTTCGACCCGGCCGACACCCGCAACCTCGGCACGCTCGGCACCTTCACCACCGCGCCCGCACACGCCGAGTCCTTCACCTTCACCGCCTTCGGCGACCAGGGCGTCAGCTACCACGCGCTCGGCAACGACCAGCTGATCCTGGGCCAGAACCCGGCCTTCCACCTGCACGCGGGCGACATCTGCTACGCCGACCCGTCGGGCTCCGGCCGGGAGACGGACTCCTACGACGCGCGCACCTGGGACCAGTTCCTGGCGCAGACGGAGACCGTCGCCAAGACCGTGCCGTGGATGGTGACGACCGGGAACCACGATATGGAGGCGTGGTACTCGCCGGACGGGTACGGCGGCCAGAACGCCCGCTGGACCCTGCCGGACAACGGCCCGGACCCGGTGAACCAGCCGGGCGCGTACTCCTTCGTCCACGGCAACGTGGGCGTGATCGCCCTCGACGCCAACGACGTGTCGTACGAGATCCCCGCCAACTTCGGGATCAGCGGGGGCGGCCAGACGCGGTGGCTGGACCGGCGGCTGGGCGAACTGCGGGCCCGCCACGACATCGACTTCCTGGTGGTCTTCTTCCACCACTGCGCCTTCTCCACCACGAACGCGCACGCTTCGGACGGCGGGGTGCGCGACGCCTGGGTGCCGCTCTTCGAGAAGCACCAGGTGGACCTGGTCATCAACGGGCACAACCACGTCTACGAGCGCACCGACGCGATCCTGCGGAACGCGGTCACGCGCCCGGTGCCGATCGGTGAGCGCACCGACCCGACGCGGGACGGCATCGTGTACGTCACGGCGGGCGGCGCGGGCAAGGCGCTGTACGACTTCCCGGCGCCGGACAGCTACGAGGGACACGTCAAGGACCTGGACAGCGTCGAGACGTACCACGTGGCGAAGGGCGGCGGGAAGGCGGCCGAGACCGTGGAGTGGTCCCGGGTGCGTTACACCGGCTTCTCGTTCCTGGCGGTGGAGGTGCTGCCGGGCCGGCACGCCCGGATGAAGGTCACCGCACTCGCCGAGTCGGGCGAGCGCATCGACCACTTCGAGATCGCCCGGGGGCGCTGAGCCCGGGATCGGGCCCGGTCCGGACCGGGCCGGTTCCGGTGTGGGCTCAGTGGCCCGTGGAACCGCCGTTGTCCCTGCGGTCCAGTGCGCGCTGCAGGGCGGCGGCGGCGTTCCGGCGCTCCGACTCGGTCGGGCGGGGGGTGTGACGGACGCGGCGGCGGACAGTCGTCTCGGCCATGATGGATCGACTCCTTGAGATCGCGTGGATGCCGGGACCGGGTTCCGGGGAATCCGGATGCCGACAGTCAAGAGCGGGATTTCGAGGTGCCGGAAGGGGCGGGGAGCGTCGCCGCAGGGGTTGCCTGCTTCGTGGCGCGCGCTCACGACCACCAGTCGCTGGATCGAGCGAGTCGTTCGGCTCCTACAAAGCTAGGACAGTCGGCCCGCTCTGTCTCCACCATTACTCGGACTTCCTACTATCTGAGACGGCCCCTCCTCGGCGTTCGGCGCGCAGTTCACGGATCAGCGCCCGCACGGCGAGAGATCGTGCCTGCTCAGGGGTGGTGACATAGCCGATCGACCGCGTGGGACGCTCCGGTCCGAGAGCGGTGATCTCGATTCCGTCGGGTGCTCCATAGAGGGACAGTCCGGGCATGATCGCCATACCGAGACCACGCGACACCATCGAGAGCACCGCTCCGTCGTCCTCGGCCTCCACCGTCGCCTGCGGGATCCACTCCTGCGCCGCCCACCAGTCGCGGGTGTACGAGGTGCAGTTCTCCCACCAGTCGACCAGCGGCAGCGAACGCGGCGCGGGATGACCCGCCGGATGCACCAGCGCGTACTCCTCCTCCAGCAGCACTCCCCCGACCAGCTCCTTCGGCACGGGAGAACCGGTCCCGATCGTCGCGATGCCCAGATCGGCCCGACCCTCCAGAACCTCTCCCGCGGTGCCCGGCCCCACCTCGCGCACCATCCGCACCACCGGCTCGATGCCGGGGTGACGGGCGGTGAGACGTTCCAGCGCGGGCGGCAGCAGATGGAGCGCGGCGCTGCGGAAGGCCGCGATCCGCAGCGGCCCGGACACCGTGGCGGATCCCGCCGGCCCGGCGGCGATGCCCCGCGCCTCGGCGCCCATCAGGTCGAGCAGCCGCAGAATGCGCCGGGCGTGGGCGACCGCGGACTCACCGGCGGCGGTGGGCCTGGCGCCCTGTCGGCCGCGGTCGAAGAGCAGGGCGCCGATCTTGCGCTCGCTGGTGCGCACGGAGTGCGAGACGGCGGACTGTGTCATGCCCAGGCCCGCTGCCGCGCCGGAGAAGCTGCGGGCGTCGGCCACGGCGGCGAGTATCCGCAGTTCGTGCGGGGCGAGGTCGGTCATCGCTGCGTCCACCTGGGTCTATGAGAGCCGCTCATGGAAAGAGCCGTTCCATCGAAGCAACCCCCTGCCGGGTCCCGGGATTCCTTCCTACGGTCATCGGCATGACGACGACACGCACCACCAGCACCCCCGGGAACGCCCGCACCACCGGGACCACCAGCACCGCCCGCACCCCCGGGACCACCAGCACCACCAGCACCGCCCGCACCACCAGCACCGCTGCCACCGCCCGCACTCCCCGCATCGCCCGCACCTTCCACCTCACCGCCCGGCCGCACGGCTTCCCGACCGCGGACCTCTTCTCCGTCGTCGAGTCCCCCGTGCCGGAACCGGGACCGGGGCAGGCCCTGGTGGAGAGCCTCTATCTCTCCGTGGACCCGTACCACCGCGAGGAGATGGACGGCGGCTGGGAGCTGGGCACCCCGTTGGAGGGCCGCGTCATCGGCCGGGTGACCGCCTCCCGCACCCCGGAGCTTTCCGAGGGCGACCTGGTCCACCACCGCGACGGCTGGCGGACCCACGCCCTGGTCACCCCCGGGACGAACGGCACCCGCAGGATTTCCTCGTACGACGGGGTGCCGCTCGCCGCCCATCTCTCCCTCCTCGGCGGGACCGGGCTCACCGCCTATGTCGCGCTCACCCGGACCCTGGAACTCCGTGCGGGCCAGGACCTCTTCGTCTCGGCGGCGGCGGGCGGTGTCGGCACGGCCGTGGGACGGATCGCCCGGCTGCTCGGCGCCGGACGGATCATCGGCAGCGCGGGCTCGGCCGCGAAGGTCGCCCGGCTCACCGGGGACCTCGGCTTCGACGCGGCCTTCGACTACCACGACGGTCCCGTCGGCGAACTGCTGGCGAAGGCGGCACCGGACGGAATCGACGCGTACGTCGACAACGTCGGCGGGGAGCACCTGGAGGGCGCGATCTCCGTGCTGCGCGACCGCGGGCGGATCGCCTGGGTCGGTGCCATCTCCCAGTACCACTCGGCGCACAACCCGCCCGCCGCGCCGCGCAACCTGTTCGACGTGGTGGGCAAGAGCCTGCGGCTGGAAGGGGTGATGGTGCGCGACTACCGCGATGTCCAGGGCGAGTTGGAGGATCTTCTGGTCCCGCACCTGCGGAGCGGGCTGATCGCCCCCGAGGTGACGGTCGTGGACGGTTTCGAGCGGACGGTGGACGGCTTCCTCGGCATGCTGCGCGGCGAGAACACCGGCAAGATGCTGATCCGGGTGGCTGAGTGACACCCACCGCGCCTCACAGCACGTCCCCGTCGCGCCAGTCGAAGACCAGCGTCCCGGACCGGGCGGGCAGCGTGCCGCGTACATAGGTGCTGCCCTCCTCGTCGGGCAGCGGCTCGATGCCGCCGGCCCCCTGCGCGGCGAGCCGGCCCGGCCACGGCTCCCAGCCCCGCGACACATAGAGCGCGGCCCCCGCGTCGGACGCGGACAGCGCCCCGAAGGCGTACGCCCCGTCGATGACCCGTTCCAGTGCGGCCATCACGCGTCCGCCGAGTCCCTGCCTGCGGTGCTCGGCGCGGACGGCCACGCCCTCGACGTAGCCGACGCGGTACGAACGCCCCGCGTGGACCACCCGCCGCTGGATCACGCTGCCGTGGGCGAGGAGGAGTCCGCTGCCGTCGCGCACATAGGCGTGGACGCCGCCCAGGGTGTGATCCCAGTCGCCGTCCGAGAAGTCCCCGTCGAACGCGGCGTCCAGGAGGTCGCGGATCCCGGCGAGGGCCGGCGGGGTCAGCTCATAGGTGTGGGCGAGGTGCAGGGTCGCCGGTTCGGTCATGTACCCAGGGTCCCAGGCGGGGCCCTCACCCGGTACTCAGTATGCATTTGAGTACCCGGGCCGTGTCGAAAGGGTGTGCGTCGCACGAGAGTTGCCTCCATGAACGGCCTCTACGCTCTCAAGCCCTGGTACGCGAACCGGCTCGCCGGTGTCCGTGCCCGTCTCGTCCGCCGTGAGGTGTCGCCCGACACCCTCACCGCGGCGGGCGTGGCCGCGGCGGCCGGTGGAGCCGCCGCGCTGGCCTGGCTGCCCGCCGGACCCGCCGCGCTCCCGGTCGCCGTACTGCTCGCGGCGCGGCTCGCCTTCGCCAACCTCGACGGGGCGCTGGCCCGCGACACCGGCCGGACCACCCGGCGCGGCGCGGTCCTCAACGAACTGGGCGACCGGGCGGCCGACCTGGTCGTGCTCGCCGGGTTCCTGGCGCTCGCCCCGCTGTGGCTGGTGGCGGTGGCCGCGCTCGCGGCGACGCTGCCGTCCTGGGTGTCGCTGGCGGGCGCCGCGGCCGGTGCGCCCCGCCACAACGGCGGCCCGGTCGGCAAGACCGAACGCTGTCTGCTGGTCGTGGTCGCGGCGGCGAGCGGCTGGGCCGTCCCCGTACTGATCGTGATCGCCGCCGGTTCGCTGCTCACCGCCGCGCTCCGGCTGGCCCGGCTGTGGCGGGAGCTGGCATGAGCGCCGTACTGATCGCCGAGGAGGCGGCGGCGCGAGCCGTACCGCTGGTCGCGGGGGTGCTGGGGGCGGGCGGCGTGGCCGTCGCCGTACTGCCGTCGAAGGTCCGGATGCGGGCCGAGCTGCGCAAGCGGTGGCGGACCTGGGCACTGGTCGCGCCGGTCTTCCTGGGGGCGTACTTCCTGGGCGGCGGAGGCACGTTCGTGCTGGCCGCCGGGCTCGGGGCGGTCGCGGTGACCGAGTTCGTCCGGATGGCCGGGCTGACGCGGGGCGACCACGCGGTGCTGGTCGCGGCGGCGGTCCTCGTGCCGGCCCTCGCGTGGCTGGCGCCGGAGGTCCTGGACATGCGGGCGGCGGCCCTGCTGCTGCTCGCGGCGGCGCTGCCCCCGGTGCTGTCGGGTGACGACGCCCGAGGCTTCACCCGCGGGGCCCGGACGGCCTTCGGGCTGCTGTGGATTCCGGTCGCGCTGACGGGTCTGGTGACGCTGGGCGAGACGGGGGTGGCGGTCGGCCTGGCGGTGGCGCTCGGTGACGTCGGTGCCTGGTGCGGCGGTACGGCGCTGGGCCGCCGGGGCCCGCTCGCCCGGCGGCTCTCCCCGCTCTCCCCGAACAAGACCTGGGCGGGGGTGCTGGGCGCGGCCCTCGCGACGGCGCTGCTCCTGCTGGTGCTCGGGGCGTTCTCGGTGGCGCTGTGGGCCGCGGTGCTCGGCGGCTGTGTCCTCGGTGACCTGATCGAGTCGATGGTCAAGCGCGAGTCGGGGGTGAAGGACGCGGGCAGCTGGCTGCCCGGGTTCGGCGGCCTCCTCGACCGGATCGACTCCCTGCTGGTGGCCCTTCTCCTGGCGATGGTGATGACGTGATGACGACCCCGCTGCCCACGCCCACCCCCGGCCGGCTGGACCTCCCGGCACGCTCCCGCTTCGCCGCGACGCTGCGCCGCGGTCTGTGGTGGGCGGTGCTGAGCCTGACCGGTGGGGTGGAGCGGCGCGGGCGGCTGCCGCGCGGCGGCTGTGTCGTCGTCGCCAACCACTCCTCGCACGCCGACACGGCGGCGCTCCTCGCGGCGCTGGACGCCCGGCACACCCCGGTGATCGGGGCGGCGGCGGACTACTGGTTCGCCTCGCCGTGGCGGCGCCGGATCTGCCGCAGGCTCGCGGCCGGGTTCCCGGTGCGGCGCGGCGGGGGCGGCATGGACGATCTGCTGTCGATGGCGGACGAACTGCGGGCGGGCCGGGCGGTGGTGCTGTTCCCCGAGGGCACCCGGGGCAAGGACGGCGAGCTGGGCTCCTTCCACCGCGGTGCGCTGGTCCTGGCCGAGCGGGCGGGGGTGCCGGTGGTGCCGGTCGGCATCGCGGGTACGGACCGGCTGCTGCCCAAGCACGGGCGGCTGCGCTCGGCCCTGGTACGGGTGACGATCGGGGAGCCGCTGCCCTCGGCGGTCACCCCGGCCGGGGCGCGCGACGCGGTGGTGGCGCTGCACTCCCGTACGGTCGCCGAACCGCTCGGGGACTCGGCGGCGCGCCGCCGGGTGGCGTCGGTCGTGACCTCCCGGTGGGGTGTGCCGCTGGCCTTCGTCTGGGCGCTGGCGGAGGCGCTGAGCTGGCCGCTGATGCCGGAGCTGCTGCTCGGGGTGGTGTGTGTGGCGGTGCCGCGTGCGGCGTGGAAGATGTCGCTGGGGGCACTGGCGGGGAGCGTGGCGGGCGGGCTGCTCGCCCTGCAACTGGCTTCGGCGGGGGTGCAGTTGCCCGCGCCGCTGACCACCGACCGGATGCGGGCGGAGGTCCGTCGAGGGCTGGCGCTGGAGGGCGCCTCGGCGGTGCGGCAGCAGCCGTGGAACGGCATCCCGTTCAAGGTGTACGGAGCCGAGGCGGGGCGCGCCGGAGTGCCGGCCGGTGACTGGGCCGCCGCCTCCGCGACGGCGCGTGGTGCGCGGACGCTGTCGGTGGGGTTCGGGTTCGCCGCGTTCGGGCTGCTGATGCGGCGCCACCGCAGGCACTACGGGCGCTATCTGGTGCTGCTGGGCGGCGGCTTCACGACGGGGCTTTCGCTGATCGTGCACGGCTGGGCGTGAGCTGCCGCCCCGGGCGGCGTGGCAGTGGACCGCTGGGCGTGAGCCGCCCGCCCTGCCGACGTGGCAGTGCACTGCTGGGCGTGAGCTGCCCGCCCCGGGCGGCGTGACCCGGGGCGGGCACAGGAGGACCGAGCGGTCCGGGGGTGGGGACGGTCAGTACACGGTCACTCCGTAGGCGGCCAGGGCTTCCTTGACCGGCTGGTGGATGGCGGAGCCGCTGGTGCCGGTGCAGCCGGAGCTGCCCGAGTGGATGCCGAGGGCGACGGACCCGGCGAAGTGGGCGCCGCCGCTGTCGCCGCCCGCGGAGCAGGCGGTGGTGCGGACCATGTTGTAGACGGGCCCGTCGCCGTAGTTGACGGTGACGTTGACGGCCGTGACGGTGCCGCTGGTCACCTTGGTGGTGGAGCCGCTCTTGCTGAGGGTCTGGCCCACGACGGCGTCGGCGGCCGAGCTGATGTCCTGGGAGCCGCCGTTGTAGAGGTCGACGTCCCCGGCGGGCGATGAGCCGTCGGTGTACCGGACGATGCCGTAGTCGTTGGTCGGGAAGCTGGTGCCCTCCCGGACCCCGACGACCGGCCCTCCGGAGGTGGCCGACCAGTTGGCGGAGATGTTGGTGCAGTGCCCGGCGGTGACGAAGTACCGGGCGCCGCCCTTGGTGACGTTGAAGGCGGCCGAACACCGGCTTCCACCACCGTAGATGGCGCCGCCGCCCAGCACCTCGCGGTGGAAGACGCCGGGCACCCTGGTGATGCGTACAGCACCGTCCAGCCGGTCGGCGACGGCTTCGAGCCGGGCCAGGTCCCGCGCGGAGACCGACTGATCGGCCTCCACGGCGACCTGGTTGGTCCGGGGGTCGACGCCCCAGGAGGTACCGGTGATCTTCGCCTCGGCCTCCAGGGTGTCCATCGCGGCGCCCAGTTGCGCGGCGCTGCGCGCCACCCGGCGCACGGTGGCCCCGGCGGCCCCGGCCTGTTCGGCGGCACGGTCGGTGGTGACGGTGACGACGAGGTCACCGGTCTTCCGGTCGAGGTAGCTCCCGGCGCTTGCGGCCCCGAGCCGCTGCTCCAGGGCGGCGTCCAGGGCGTACGCGGCGGGGGTGGGGGCGGGCAGTGCGGTGGGGGTGGGCTCCGGAACGGGCGCCGCCCCGGAGGGAGTTGCGCCGAGGCCGAGGGTGCCGATGACGAGCAGAAGGGAAACGCCGACGCGGGCACGGGTGGTGCGTCTCATGGGGTGCTCCTTCTCGGGTGACGCGTGGGGACGTACCGAGTAAGGAATTTGACATGCCCATTACCTAACCCGCAAGAACGCGTTACCCGGAAGGCCCTTCGCGGGCCCGGTGACCGGACACTGACCGGGACGGGCGGCACGCCGTTGTCCGAAGGCCCTCTGTTCGCGGGGCGGGCGCGGGCCGCACACTGCCGCCATGCCCGAGAACACGACTGACGCACCCCAGCGGTGGACCCCGGTCCACGGCGACCCGTACCGATCGGTCCCCTACCTCCCCGAGCGGATGTCCGCCGAGGAGTCCCTGGACCGGGCCGCCCGACTGCGGCACCGGATGGACGGACGCAGGACCGTACGCCGGTTCTCCACCGACCCGGTGCCCGAGCAGGTGCTGCGGGACGCCGTCGCCTGCGCGGCGACCGCACCTTCCGGAGCCCATCAGCAGCCGTGGACCTTCGTCCTGGTCAAGGACCCCGAGGTGCGGCGCCGCATCCGGGAGGCGGCCGAGCACGAGGAGAAGATCAGCTACGACGGCAGGCTCGGCGAGGAGTGGCTGGCGGCGCTGCGCCCGCTGGGAACCGACGCCGTGAAGGCCCATATGACGGACGCCCCGGGCCTGATCGTGGTGTTCCAGCAGCGGTACTGGCTGGGCGAGGACGGCACGAAGCGCAAGCACTACTACGTCGACGAGTCCGTCGGCATCGCGGTCGGCATGCTGCTGTCGGCCCTGCATCTGTCGGGGCTGTCGGCCCTGATCCACACCCCGAGCCCGATGCGCTTCCTGCGCGAGGTCCTGGACCGGCCGGAGAACGAGAAGGCGTTCGCGGTGATCCCGGTGGGCTATCCGGCGGAGGACTGCGAGGTGCCGGACCTGGTCCGCAAGTCACTGGACCAGGTGATGGTGGAGATCTGAGCCGGACGGACCCGGACACCGGCCCGTGCCAGAACCGAGCACCGGCCCGTGACGGACCCGAGCACCGGCCGGTGACGGACCCGGACATGGAAACCGCCCCCCGGCCGGCAGGGGGGCCGGTCGGGAGGCGGGACTCTGGGCCCGGGGCGCCGTGCTGCGACGCCCCGGGAGGGGGTCAGCCCTGGTGGGGGTAGGTGTAGTCGGTCGGCGGGACCAGCGTCTCCTTGATGGCGCGGGTCAGCGTCCAGCGCTGCAGGTTCTGCGGGGCGCCGGCCTTGTCGTTGGTGCCCGAGGCACGGCCGCCGCCGAAGGGCTGCTGGCCGACGACGGCGCCGGTCGACTTGTCGTTGATGTAGAAGTTGCCCGCGGCGTACCGCAGCTTCTCCATCGTGTACGCGGCCGCCGCACGGTCGTTGGAGATGACCGCACCGGTCAGCGCGTAGTCGGAGGCCGACTCCATCTGCTCCAGCATGGCGTCGTACTTCTCGTCCTCGTACACGTGGATCGCGAGGATCGGGCCGAAGTACTCGGTCGTGAAGACCTCGTTGGCCGGGTCGGTGCAGGCGATGACCGTCGGTCGGACGAAGTAGCCGACGGAGTCGTCGTACGTGCCGCCCGCGACGACCGTGCACGTCGGGTCGGACTTCGCGCGGTCGATCGCGGCCTTGTTCTTGGCGAACGAACGCTCGTCGATGACGGCGCCGATGAAGTTCGTCAGGTCGGTGACGTCACCCATCCTGATGCCGTCGACCTCGGCCGCGAACTCCTCCTGGAAACCGGAGTTCCAGATGGAGGCCGGAACGTACGCCCGCGAGGAGGCCGAGCACTTCTGGCCCTGGTACTCGAAGGAGCCACGCGTCAGCGCGGTCTTCAGCACGGCGCGGTCGGCGCTGGGGTGTGCGACGACGAAGTCCTTGCCGCCGGTCTCGCCGACCAGACGCGGGTACGTCCGGTAGTTGGCGATGTTGTTGCCGACCGTCTTCCACAGGTGCTGGAAGGTCGGGGTCGAACCGGTGAAGTGGATACCGGCCAGGTCCCGGTGGTTCAGGGCCACCTCGGAGACGGCGATGCCGTCGCCGGTCACCAGGTTGATGACGCCCTTGGGCAGACCGGCCTCCTCCAGCAGCTGCATCAGCAGCACGGCGGCGTGGGTCTGCGTCGGGGACGGCTTCCACACCACGACGTTGCCCATGAGGGCGGGGGCGGTGGGGAGGTTGCCCGCGATGGCCGTGAAGTTGAACGGCGTGATCGCGTAGACGAAGCCCTCCAGCGGGCGGTGGTCCATGCGGTTCCACACGCCGGGCGAGTTGGCCGGGGGCTGCTCGGCGAGGATCTGGCGCGCGTAGTGCACGTTGAAGCGCCAGAAGTCGACGAGCTCGCAGGGGGTGTCGATCTCGGCCTGCTGGGCGGTCTTGGACTGGCCGAGCATGGTCGAGGCGGCCAGCGTCTCGCGCCAGGGGCCCGACAGCAGCTCGGCGGCGCGCAGGATGATCGCGGCGCGGTCGTCGAACGCCATCGCGCGCCACGCCGGGGCGGCGGCCAGCGCGGCGTCGATCGCGTCCTGCGCGTCCTGCTCGGTGGCCCCGGCGAACGTACCGATGACGGCCCGGTGGTTGTGCGGCTGCACGACGTCGAAGCGCTCGCCGCCACCCATCCGCTTCTCGCCGCCGATGGTCATCGGCAGGTCGATCGGGTTCTCGGCGAGCTCCTTGAGCTTCACTTCGAGGCGGGCGCGCTCCGGGGAGCCCGGGGCGTAGGAGCGGACCGGCTCGTTGACCGGCGCGGGGACCTGGGTCACAGCGTCCATGAGTGCCTTGTCTCCTTGGTTGGGCGGGGTGGGGGTCGGCCGGGGCGGGGGTCAGCCCTTGGTGATGATGGAGCGGGCGAAGAACAGCAGGTTGGCCGGCTTCTCCGCGAGGCGGCGCATGAAGTATCCGTACCAGTCGGTGCCGTACGCCGTGTAGACGCGCATCCGGTGGCCCTCGGCCGCGAGCCGGATGTGCTCCTCGCTGCGGATGCCGTACAGCATCTGGAACTCGTACTCGTCCAGTTTGCGCCCGGCCTTGCGGGCGAGCTCCTGGCTGATGGCGATGAGCCGCGGGTCGTGGGACCCGATCATCGGGTAGCCCTCGCCCTCCATGAGGATCCTGACGATGCGGACGTACGCCCGGTCGATCTCGGCCTTGTCCTGGTACGCGACGGAGGCGGGCTCCTTGTAGGCGCCCTTCACGATACGGACGCGGCTGCCGGCGGCGGCCAGGCGGCGGGCGTCGTCCTCGGTGCGGAACAGGTAGGACTGGATCACGCAGCCGGTCTGCGGGTAGTCCTTCCGCAGCTCCTCGTGGATGGCGAACATCGAGTCGAGGGTGGTGTGGTCCTCGGCGTCCAGCGTGACCGTGGTGCCGATCTCGGCGGCGGCCTCGACGACCGGGCGGACGTTGGCGAGCGCCAGCTCGTGGCCGCCTTCCAGCGCCTGGCCGAACATCGACAGCTTCACGGACATCTCGGCCCGGGTGCCCAGGCCCAGTTCCTTGAGGCGGCCGACCAGCTCCAGGTACGCGTCCCGGGCGGCGGCGGCCTGGCCGGCGGTGGTGATGTCCTCGCCCACGACGTCCAGGGTGACCTCAAGGCCCTTGCCCGCGGCGTCCTGGATGATCGGGACGACCTGGTCGACGGTCTCACCGGCGATGAAGCGGTCGACGACCTGCTTGGTGCCGGGCGCGGCGGAGACGAACCGGCGCATGCGGTCGCTGCGCGACGCGGCGAGAATCACGGGACCCAGCACGGGGCACCTCCACGGAAAGTACGTACGAACGGCCGTAGCGGTACGAAGGGAAAACGAACCGGTACGGCACGGAGAACCACCGTGAAATCTATGGATCCCTCCGATCGTGTGCCATCGACAGCTGTCACGCATCTGTGGCCGGGACCTCAGACATATGTCTGAAGAGATGCGAGAATGTGCGAGTGAAGGGCGATTACCAGGAACTGGTCGACGAGATCTCCACGCTGCTCGGCGCCCCCGCCACCCTGGAGAACCGGGACTTCGGCCTGGTCGCCTTCGGTGCCCACGACAGCGACGACGACACGGCCATGGACCCGGTCCGGACGCGCTCGATCCTGACCCGGGGCTCCACCCCGGCGGTCCGGGCCTGGTTCGAGGGCTTCGGCATCGCGCGGGCGACCGGCCCGGTCCGGATTCCGGCCGCCCCGGAGGCCGGGGTGTTCCGGGACCGGATCTGCCTTCCGGTACGCCATCGGGGTGTCGTGCTCGGTTATGTCTGGCTGCTCGACGCCGAGCCCGCCCCGACCGACGAGCGGCTGGGCGCCGCGATGGACGTCGCGGCCCGGATCGGGGCCCTGTTCTCCGACGAGGCGCGGGCGGGAGCGGATCTGACGCGGGAGTTCGGCGCGGTTCTGGCGGCCGGGCGCGGCTGGCAGCGCGACATGGCGGTGGCCGCCCTGCGCGAGGCCCTCGGACCGGACGCGGACGGCCTGCACACCGTGGTGTGCGTGACCCCGTGGGAGGACGACACCCCTTCGGTACGTACGGTCCCCTCGGCCGCGGCGCTGGCCTCGGTG
The DNA here is from genome assembly GCF_001905125.1 of Streptomyces sp. TSRI0281. Taxonomy (GTDB): domain Bacteria; phylum Actinomycetota; class Actinomycetes; order Streptomycetales; family Streptomycetaceae; genus Streptomyces. The sequence continues at coordinate 257,721 of NZ_LWLE01000035.1, forward strand.
GCCTCCCCCGCCGGTGCGGGCGCCCTGTCGCTGGCAGCCCTGGTACGGCTGCGCTCGGCCGGTCAGCTGGATCCGGCCACCAGCGCCGCGGACCGGCTGCGGACCGCCGCGGGCCCGGCCGCCACGGCCGGGATCGCGCTCCCGCGCCGCGGTCTGGCCGAGCTGGGCGACTCCTGGCACGAGGCGGTGTCGGCGGCCCGCGCGGCGACGGCGGAGGCCCGTTTCGGCCCGGTCGCCGACTGGGCGGCCATCGGCCCGTACCGCCTGCTGACCGCACTCCCCCGGACCCCGGACGCCGCCCCGGACCCGGCGGTGACCACTCTGCTGACCCCGCCGCACACCGAGCTGGCCCGGACCGCCGAGGTGTTCCTCGACTGCGCGGGCCAGGCGAGCCGGACGGCGGCGGAGCTGGGCGTCCACCGCCAGACGCTGTACTACCGCCTCTCCCGCGTCCAGCAGCTCACCGGACTCGACCTGAACGACGGCGAGGACCGGCTGCTGCTGCACATGGCGTTGAAGCGGGCACGGCTGTGAGCGGCGACGGCCCCTGCCCCGGCCCCGGCGGGGTACGGACGAGTCCCGCGACCCCGGCAGCACACGCACGGCTCCCTGGCCCGGCAGCGCACGCACGTCACCTCGGCCCGGCAGCGCACGCACGTCACCTCAGCCCGGCAGTACGCGCACGGCCCCCTCAGCCCGGCATCATGCGGACGAGCGCGTCGCGCAGGCCGGTGCGCCCGGTGGTCATGAAGCGGTGCAGGCCGCGGGAGCCGAAGGCGACCCGCTGGGCGCTGCGGCGGCGCTCCGCGTCGTAGGCGCGCAGGGCGGCGGGCAGACCGGTCGGGCCGTGTTCCGCGACGGCCCGGCTCAGGGCCTCCGCGTCGAGGATCGCCGTGCACGCGCCCTGGCCCAGGTTGGGCGTCATGGCGTGTGCCGCGTCGCCGACCAGCGCGACGCTCCCGCCGTGGACGAAGGTGGGCAGGGCGGGGGACAGGTGCCGCATCTCGTAACGGATCCGGTGGGACGGGTCGGTTTCGGCGAGGATGCGCGGGATGGGGTCGTGCCAGCCCTCGAAGTACCCGCGCAGCTCCTCGGCGGTGACGGCCTCGGGCACCGTGGCGTACCAGTTGGTGCGGCCCGGCTCGACCGGGGTCATCCCGAAGAACCGGCCCCTGCCCCAGGTCTCGCCGTGAATACCGCTCTCGAAGTCGGCGGTACCGATCCAGGCGACGGACCCGACGCTCCGCGGGCCGCTGCGCCCGCCGAAGCGCGCGGTGCGCACGGCGCTGCGGATTCCGTCGGCCCCGACCACCAGGTCGTGCCCGGCCACCAGCGCGTCCACATCACCGACGTTCTCGCCGAACGTGAGCGGCACGTCCCCGAAGGCGTCCAGCACGGCGAGCAGAGCGTCGATCAGATACGGCCGCGAGATCAGCAGTTCGGGGCAGCCGGCCTTCCGCTCGATCCGCTCCAGCGGGAGGCTCGCCATCACCCTGCCCTCCGGGGTACGGATCCGCGCGCCCCGGTAGGGCACCGCCCGGCCGCGGAACGCCGCCACCCCCAGGCGGTCGAGCGCGGTCTGCGCGGTGGGGTGGATGCCGAATGCGGTGCCGTAGCGCGCCGGCTCCGCCCGCCGCTCGACGACCGACACCGCCCACCCCGCGCGGCGCAGCCCGATCGCCGTCGCCAGTCCGCCGACTCCCGCCCCGACCACCGCCGCCGTTCCGGTCATGCCGGTCTCCTCAGCTCGTCCGCCCCGGAATCAGATCACCACACCTGTGGTACCACGGCTGGGGTAGCGTGAGCAAGGCACCCTGGCGGGGCAAGGCGCCCCCTGTGCGCGGGGCACCCCTGTGAGCAGGGCATCCAGGAGAAGGAGGACCGACGGTGAATCCGGACCGGCGGGACCGGCTGCGTGACGCGGCGATCGAGGTACTGGCCGACGCGGGCGGTCGCGGTCTGACGCACCGCGCCGTCGACTCGGCCGCGGAGGTACCGCACGGCACCACCAAGAACTACTTCACGACCAGGGACGCCCTGCTGCGCGCGGTGGCCGAACGCTGCCTGGAGCAGTACCGGGCGATCACGGAGCGGCTGGCCGCCGCCGGACCGGGGCCCACCGACCGCGAGGGTCTGGTGGCCCTGTTCCGGGGGCTCCTGGAGAACGTCGCCGGGCCGGGCCGGTCCCGTCTGCTCGCCTACCTGGAGCTCCAGGCCGAGGCGGCCCGCAAGCCGTGGCTGTCGACGATCCTCGACCCGATCGCCACCTCCGACTTCACCGGTCTGGAGCTGGCCCAACGGGCCGCCGGACTGCCCGTCACCCCGCAACGGGCCGCCGCCGTCACCCTCGCGATGCACGGCGCCCTCGTGCATCTGCTGGCCGACGGCCCCGACACCCTCGCGGCGGCGGGCCTGGACGACCTCGACGGCTTCGTACGCGGCCAGCTCCAGGCGGTGTACCCGGAGGACCCGGACGCATAGGCCGTCCGGACGCGGTACGCCGTTCGGTCAGCGCTCCCCCGCCGGCAGCTCCGTGACCGGCCGGTCACTGACCAGGGCCGCCATCACCAGCGGCGCGTCCCCGTCGCTGTGCCCGACACACACCGCGATCCAGCGGTCCGGTGCACCCACCGGTCCAGCCACCGCAGCCGGCACCGGCACCGGCACCGGCCCCCAGACGGTCAGGTCGCCGTAGAGGTCCTGTCCGAGCAGCGCCTCGAACAGCGGGGGCAGCGGCGCGCCCTCCTGCTTCCGGAAGAGCGGCACATGCATGGCCACCGCCCGGTGCGCACCCCATCGGGCGTCCAACTCCGTGACGAGTGCGGCGAGATGGGCCTCGGCGGCCTCCTCGGCGTCGTTCCACTCGGGGGCGTACACGCCGGTCAGCGGGTCGCCCTCCCAGAGCGGGACGATCCGGAAGCCCGCACCGCTGGTGGCGGTCCACTCGCCGGTGTCCGGGTCGCCCTCCCCCACGGTGGGCCCGGTGGGCGGTACGGGGCCCCCGAGCAGGTCCTCGACCTCGGACACGGCCCGCTCCGTCGCGAACGGCTCACCGGTCCGGGCGCTCACAGCGCGGCCCGGTCCATCGGGCGCGGCAGCGGCCGCAGCGCCCCGGCCCCGCTCAGCCGTTCGTAGGCCCGGACCACCGCGTCGGTGTCGCCGGGGGCCGCGATGCGCAGGAGCACACCGCCGCCCGGCAGTTCCTCACGGGCCGCCTTCAGCTCGTCCGGCACCAGGGCCGCGCGGCCCGGGGAGAGATAGCCGGCCCGGCCCACCACGGGGTCCCCCACGGAGAAGCCGGCGTCGTCCTCCAGGGCGTCGAGCACGTCGTCGTCGCTCACGTCCCCGAAGTCCGGCTCCCACACCCGGGCGAGGGCGGCGAGCAGCGCGGCCTCCGGGACCTCCGCGTCGTCCGGCGCGTGGAGGGCGATCACGAGCGACTGGAGCAGGAACTCCGGCGCGCCGCCCGCCAGACCGCTGATCTCCGCCTTCCAGCCGGACCCGCCACCGCGGGCGATCCGCAGTCCGGTGCCCGTGACGTCGGACCAGTCGTCGGCCGTCCGCACCAGGCGCAGGGCGGCGAGCAGCGCGTCCTCGTCCGCCGGGAGTTCGGTGTCGGGCCCCGACGCGTGGACCTGCCGCCACGGACCGGTCAGGCCCGCCCCGGCCGGTGAACCGGCCTCGGGGAGCAGGGCCGTGAGCTCGTCGAGGGTGTGTTTCCAGCGACCGGCCAGCGCCTCGGCCGACTCGGGCCTGGGCCCCCAGAAACCCCGCACTACACGTCGCATCCGCTTTTCCTCCGTCGACCGTCGTCCGTCGGCGTGGCCCCGGTCCGGCCGGGGGCCACGCCGTGCAGGCTACTCGTCGAACGCACCCGGTTTCCTGGTGCTGTCGTTCACCTTCGGCTTGCTGTAGACGACCTTGATCGGCAGTCCTTCGTCGCGGAACGCCTTGCGGGCGGCCTTGGCCACGTCCGGGTCGGAGAAGTGCCATTCGACGGCACGGCCGCCGGACGCCTCGACCTGGGACCGCGCCTCGGTGACGAACTTGTCCTTGCCGGACGGGGTGAGCGTGCCGCTGTCCGTTTTCGAGAGGTAGCTGCCGTAGCCGTTCTTGGCCTCCAGGAAGGTCTGCCGGCCCGAGTCCCAGCCGTCGTACTCCACGGCCGGCTTGCCGTCCTTGGGGTGCGGCACGACGTACTCCTGGCCGCGGTTCGTCCCGGTGACCTGCTCCTGGTAGCGGAGCCAGGACTCGTTCTTCCAGTTGGGCGCGGGGTTGCGGTCGCGGCTGGCCCAGTAGCCGTCGCCGAGGTCCGCGTCACCGAGCTTGCGGTCCTTCAGATCGTCGGCCCAGGACGGCGGGTTGTAGTTGCGCGGGTCGGACGTGTCGTTGCGGTTGGCCTCGGGGTACTGCTTCTTGTCCAGCTCGGCCTTGCGCGCCCGCTCCGGCTCCTCCAGCCGCTTCTGGTCCAGGTGGGCGGCCCGCTCCTGGTCGCGGGCCTCCCTCGCCTTGGCCTTGGCCGCCTCGTCGCACCCACCGTCCGCGAGAATCACCCGGCCGGTGGACCCGGAGGCCAGCACACCGATGCCGGAACCGCCGACCCCGGTGGGGCCGCCGGAACCTCCGGAGCCGCCGGAACCTCCGTACCGCACCAGCGGCGGCCCGGACGCGATGACACAGCCGGTCCTGCGTGCGGCGTCCTCGGCGGCGTCCGCGGCGTCGTCGGCCTCCTTCGCCGCCTTGCGGACCCCGTCGATGTCGCCGGCTTCGAGGGCCTTGCGGGCCCGGCGTGCGGCAGCCCCCGCGTCCCCCGCGGCTTCGGCCACCTGCTCGGCGACCTTGCCGACCTTGCCGAGCACCCCGACCTTGCCGACGACCTTCGCCACGTCGTAGCCGGGGATGAACATGGACCCGATGTTCCAGACGACATCGGTGACGGCCCGGGTCTTCTCGCCGTTGTTCCAGCGCTCGCGGACCTCGTCACCGACGAAAACGGTGTCGCCGACCGTTCCCACGGTGTTGCCGGAAGCCTTGGTCCAGTCCCAGACCGCGCCGAGGTAGTCGCCGTCGTCCCACTTGTCGCCCGCGCCCTTGGAGTCCTGCATCCACTTGTCGCCGAGCTGGCTGCCGTAGTCGGCGATCCCGGACCAGGTCTCGGGCTTGAAGAGGTCGACGATGCCGGTGACATCGCCCCAGATCCCGTCGACGGCCACGCCCTTGACGACCTGGGTCGTGCGGTCCCAGGCGCATCCGAAGAAGCCCCAGCCGCCGCAGTCCTCTTTCTCCTCGGCCTTGTTGCCGCCGTCGCCGCCGTTCTCGCCCTCACCCTCGGCGGACGCGGGCTGGTCGTAGTCGGCCTCGGGCTCCTCGCCCGCCTCGGGGAAGGTGTCCTCGCCGGTTCCGGGGCGGCCGTCGTCGTCGGGGCCGCCGGTGCCTCCGCCGGAGCCGGTGGAGCCGGTTGAGCCGGTGGTGTCGCCGCCCGTGGAACCGCCGGTCGTGTCGCCGCCGGTCGAGCCGCCGTCCGCGCCGCCGCTGCCCCCCGTACCGCCGGAGGAGCCTGTACCGCCCGTGGAGCCGGTACCGCCCGTGGAGCCTGTACCGCCGGAGGAGCCTGTACCGCCGGAGGAGCCGGTGCCGCCCGTGATGGTCGAGCCGCCCTCCGTACCACCGTCCGTACCACCGTCCGCGCCCCCGGTCGCGCCGCCCTCCGTGGCGCCGCCGTCCTTGCCGCCGCCCGCCTCGACCGAGCCGCTGCCGTCGCCGCCCGGGGACACCGGGCAGGCCGAACCGGTGAGCGAGCAGATCGCCGACTGGAGGCCCTCGGTGATACGGCCGCCCAGGCCGCCCACCGTCATCGCCCCGATGAGCGCGACGACGATCAGCACCAGGCCCAGGTACTCCAGGGCCGACTGACCCCGGTCGCGACGCCAGGTGATCATGTGCGGGAGCGAGAACTTGGGCTTCTCCCCCCGCTCCCCCGACGGCAGCAGGAACCACGCGCGGCTCTGCGGCCGCAGGAGGAGGACGAGGATCAGCGTCGGCAGGAGCAGCTGGCTGAAGCCGTCCGCCGAACCGTCACCGATGTTGGCGACGCCCCCGAGGAGCAGCCACACCTGTACGGCGACCAGCCCCCACCACACCCGTTTTCCGCCGGTCCTGACGTGCCGCGCGAGCAGCAGGCCCAGGACGCCGGGAGCGGAGGCGTAGAGCATGACGCCGAGGATCTGCGCGCCCATCGCGTCCACGGCGAGGGCCGAGCCGAGGAGCCCGAGCCCGCCGAGGACCGTCGCACCGAACAGCACGAGGAGCAGCACGCGTGCCGTGGCGAGCGGGCGGGGCAGATCACGCCGCCCGGGGACAGGTACGGGAGCAGCCGCTCCTGGAATGGGTATGCCACCGATCGCAGACATACGTGACCCCAACCCCCGCTGTCAGTAGCGACATGACAACGGCTCACGCTAGGGCCGGGACCCCTGTCCCGTCGTGGGTCCCAGGGCCCAACACCGGGCCCATCCTCCCCGGCCCCGCCCGGCCCCGCCCTGCCCGGTCCGGCCCCGCCCGGTCCGGCCCTGTCCGGCCCCGGACAGCACCGTACCCGGCAGCTGGACGCTCGCGGAGAACGTGCGTCCAGCTGCCGGGTACGGTGTCCGGCCGGTGCGGCGGTCAGGCGGTGAGGTTCACCGAGCGGGCCGAGGCGGCGCCGATCTCCACGGAGATCTCGTTCAGCACGGGCTGTGGGACGGTGTCGTCCACGGTGAGGACGACCAGCGCCTCGCCGCCCACGGCCGCCCGCGAGACCTGCATGCCCGCGATGTTCAGCCCGGCCTCGCCGAGGATCTTGCCGACCGCGCCGACGACGCCGGGACGGTCCTGGTAGCGCAGCACGACCATGTGGTCGGCCAGTGCCAGGTCGACGTCGTGGTCGCCGATGGCCACGATCTTCTGGAGGTTCTTCGGGCCGGCCAGCGTGCCGGAGACCGCGACCTCCTCGCCGCTCGACAGCGTACCGCGGACGGTCACCACATTGCGGTGGTCGGGCGACTCGGAGCTGGTGGTGAGGCGGACCTCGACACCGCGCTCCTGTGCGAAGAGCGGGGCGTTGACGTAGCTCACGGTCTCGTCGACGACGTCCTCGAAGACGCCCTTGAGCGCCGAGAGCTCCAGCACCTTCACATCGTGCTGGGTGATCTCGCCGTACACCTCGACGTCGAGCCGGGCCGCGACCTCGCCCGCGAGCGCGGTGAAGATCCGGCCGAGCTTCTCGGCGAGCGGCAGTCCGGGACGTACGTCCTCGGCGATCACACCGCCCTGCACGTTGACCGCGTCCGGCACGAGCTCACCGGCGAGGGCGAGACGTACGGACTTGGCGACCGCGATGCCCGCCTTCTCCTGGGCCTCGTCGGTGGAGGCGCCGAGGTGCGGGGTGCAGACGACCTGGTCGAACTCGAACAGCGGGGAGTCCGTGCAGGGCTCCTTCGTGTACACGTCCAGACCGGCACCCGCGACACGGCCCTCCTTGAGGGCGGAGGCGAGGGCCTGCTCGTCGACGATGCCACCGCGGGCGGCGTTGACGATGCGCACCGAGGGCTTCACCTTGTGCAGCGCCTCGTCACCGATCAGGCCGAGCGTCTCGGGAGTCTTGGGCAGGTGCACGGTGATGAAGTCGGCGACCTCCAGCAGCTCGTCCAGGCTGAGGAGCTTGACGCCCATCTGCGCGGCGCGGGCCGGCTGTACATAGGGGTCGTACGCGACGATCTTCATGCCGAAGGCCGACATGCGCTGCGCGACCAGGACGCCGATGCGGCCGAGACCGACGACGCCGAGGACCTTCTCGCTCAGCTCGACGCCCGTGTACTTGGAGCGCTTCCACTCGCCGTTCTTCAGGGCGGTGTTGGCCTGCGGGATGTTGCGCGCGGTGGCGACCAGCAGACCGCAGGCGAGCTCGGCGGCGGTGACGATGTTGGACGTCGGGGCGTTGACGACCATCACGCCGGCCTTGGTGGCCGAGGAGACGTCGACATTGTCCAGACCGACGCCGGCCCGGGCGACGACCCGGAGCTTCTTCGCGGCGGCGATGGCCTCGGCGTCGACCTTGGTGGCGGAGCGCACCAGGATGGCGTCGACATCAGCGATCGCGGGGAGGAGTTCGGCGCGGTCCGCGCCGTTGCAGTGCCGGATCTCGAAATCCGGACCCAGAGCGTCGACCGTGGCCGGCGACAGCTCTTCAGCGATGAGTACGACAGGTTTCGAGCTCACGTGAGTCCTCACAAGTCCAGTGCGGACGGCCGTCCCGACGGCCGCAGGCGGTGGAGGGGCTAGCCGCGTGGTAGACGCACGACACTGTGGGCCCTGACGCGTGTATGTGTGGAGAAGTGTAGTCATGCGACGGAGCGCATATTGCACCCCGGTGGAAGGATCACCCGCACGAGGGTGGACGTGGTGTCCACCCATGCGGTGCCGCCCCTTCCCCACCGCCTCTCCCGCAGTGACACGGGGGTGTGAGACGGCTGCGGTGCCGGGGGCGGGCCCGATGGACCCGCCCCCGGCGAAGGACCTACGCGTCCTCGTCGTTGACCCAGCTCATGAGCTTGCGCAGCTCACGGCCGGTGGTCTCCAGCAGGTGGTCGCTGTCGGCCTTCTTGTACTCGTTGTACTTGGGCAGACCGTTGTGGTACTCGGCCATCCACGCCTTGGCGAAGGTGCCGTCCTGGATCTCGGTGAGCACCTTCTTCATCTCGGCCTTGGTGTCCTCGGTGATGATCCGCGGGCCGGTGACGTAGTCGCCCCACTCGGCGGTCTCCGAGATGGACCAGCGCATCTTCTCCAGGCCGCCCTCGTACATGAGGTCCACGATGAGCTTCAGCTCGTGCAGGCACTCGAAGTACGCGATCTCCGGCTGGTAGCCGGCCTCGGTCAGGGTCTCGAAACCGGCCTTGACCAGGGCGGCGGTGCCACCGCAGAGGACGGCCTGCTCACCGAACAGGTCGGTCTCGGTCTCCTCGGTGAAGGTGGTCCTGATGACGCCGGCGCGGGTGCCGCCGATGCCCTTGGCGTACGAGAGGGCGAGCGCCAGGCCGTTGCCGGTCGGGTCCTGCTCGACGGCCACGATGCACGGGACGCCGCGGCCTTCCTCGTACTGGCGGCGGACGAGGTGGCCGGGGCCCTTCGGGGCGACCATGCAGACGTCGACGTTGGCCGGCGGCTTGATGAAGTCGAAGCGGATGTTCAGGCCGTGGCCGAAGAACAGCGCGTCGCCGTCCTTGAGGTTGTCCTTGATGGACTCCTCGTAGACCTGGGCCTGGATCGGGTCCGGGACGAGGATCATGATGACGTCGGCCTCGGCGGCGGCCTCGGCGGGGGTCACCACACGCAGACCCTGCTCCTCGGCCTTGGCCTTGGACTTCGAGCCCTCGTGCAGACCGACGCGGACGTCGACGCCGGAGTCACGGAGCGACAGCGCGTGGGCGTGGCCCTGGCTGCCGTAGCCGATGACCGCGACCTTGCGGCCCTGGATGATGGACAGGTCGGCATCGTCGTCGTAGAACAGCTCGGCCACTGGGTCTTCTCCTTGGTGTGCAGGTGTTGCGTCCCACCGTACGGCGGGGTGCGTCGTATACGTTCTCGGGTCTCGCCATGCGAGCGGCGGGCCGGCGGCCGGGACCGCCGGCCGGGCTACGCCGTGCGGTCGAGTGCGCGCAGGGACCGGTCGGTGATCGAGCGCGCGCCGCGCCCTATGGCGATGGTGCCGGACTGGACCAGTTCCTTGATGCCGTACTGCTCCAGCATCTTGAGCATGGCCTCCAGCTTGTCGGCCCCTCCGGTCGCCTCGATCGTGACGGCCTCCGGGGAGACGTCCACGGTCTTGGCGCGGAACAGCTGGACGATCTCGACGATCTGGGAGCGGGTCTCGCTGTCGGCGCGGACCTTCACCAGGACGAGCTCGCGCTGGATCGCAGCGGAGGGCTCGAGTTCGACGATCTTCAGGACGTTGACCAGCTTGTTGAGCTGCTTGGTCACCTGCTCCAGGGGCAGGTCCTCGACATTCACGACGATGGTGATGCGGGAGATGTCGGGGTGTTCGGTGGTACCGACCGCGAGCGAGTCGATATTGAAGCCGCGCCGGGAGAACAGGGCCGTGATCCGGGCGAGGACACCGGGCTTGTTCTCGACCAGGACGGAGAGCGTGTGCTTGCTGGACATGGAGTCGGTCTCTCTCTGTCTCTCAGTCGTCTTCGTTGTCGCCGAAGTCGGGGCGGACACCGCGGGCTGCCATGACCTCGTCGTTGGAGGTGCCGGCGGCGACCATCGGCCACACCATGGCGTCCTCGTGGACGATGAAGTCGACCACGACGGGGCGGTCGTTGATGGAGTTGGCCTCTTCGATGACCTTGTCCAGGTCGGCCGGGTCCTCGCAGCGGATCGCGTAGCAGCCCATGGCCTCGGACAGCTTGACGAAGTCCGGCACGCGGGTGCCCTTCGCCGGGAGGCCGTCCGTGTCGGCGCCGGAGTGCAGCACGGTGTTGGAGTAGCGCTGGTTGTAGAACAGGGTCTGCCACTGGCGGACCATCCCGAGGGCGCCGTTGTTGATGATGGCGACCTTGATCGGGATGTTGTTGAGCGCGCAGGTGGTGAGTTCCTGGTTGGTCATCTGGAAGCAGCCGTCGCCGTCGATGGCCCAGACCGTACGGTCCGGCATCCCGGCCTTGGCGCCCATCGCGGCCGGGACCGCGTACCCCATCGTCCCGGCGCCGCCGGAGTTCAGCCAGGTGGCGGGCTGCTCGTAGTCGATGAAGTGGGAGGCCCACATCTGGTGCTGGCCGACGCCCGCCGCGAAGATCGTGCCCTCGGGGGCGAGCTTGCCGATGCGCTGGATGACCTGCTGCGGGGAGAGGCTGCCGTCCGCGGGCAGGTCGTAGCCGAGCGGGTAGGTGTCGCGCCAGCGGTTGAGGTCCTTCCACCAGGCTGCATAGTCGCCGATATGGCCCTCGGTGTGCTCCGCCTGGACCGCCTGGACCAGATCGGCCAGGACCTCGCGCGCGTCCCCCACGATCGGCACGTCGGCGGCGCGGTTCTTGCCGATCTCGGCCGGGTCGATGTCGGCGTGGACGATCTTGGCGTACGGGGCGAAGCTGTCCAGCTTGCCGGTGACGCGGTCGTCGAAACGGGCTCCGAGGGCGACGATCAGGTCGGCCTTCTGCAGCGCGGTGACGGCGGTGACCGCACCGTGCATGCCCGGCATTCCGACGTGCAGCGGGTGGCTGTCGGGGAATGCGCCGAGCGCCATCAGTGTGGTGGTGACGGGCGCTCCGGTGAGCTCCGCGAGGACCTTCAGCTCGGCGGTGGCCCCCGCCTTGAGGACGCCGCCGCCGACGTACAGCACGGGGCGCTTGGCCTGGGTGATGAGCCTGGCGGCCTCGCGGATCTGCTTGGCATGCGGCTTGGTGACCGGGCGGTAGCCCGGCAGGTCCTGGATGGGCGGCCAGCTGAAGGTGGTCTGCGACTGGAGGGCGTCCTTGGCGATGTCGACGAGGACCGGTCCGGGGCGGCCGGTGGAGGCGATGTGGAAGGCCTCGGAGATGGTGTGCGCGATGTCCTCGGCGCGGGTGACCAGGAAGTTGTGCTTCGTGATCGGCATCGTGATGCCGCAGATGTCGGCTTCCTGGAAGGCGTCCGTGCCGATCGACTTGGAGGCGACCTGGCCGGTGATCGCGACGAGCGGCACGGAGTCCATGTGCGCGTCGGCGATCGGGGTGACCAGGTTGGTGGCGCCGGGGCCCGAGGTGACCATGCAGACACCGACCTTGCCGGTGGCCTGCGCGTACCCGGTGGCCGCGTGACCGGCACCCTGCTCGTGGCGGACCAGGATGTGGCGGACCCGGGTGGAGTCCATCAGCGGGTCGTACGCCGGAAGGATGCAACCGCCGGGGAGGCCGAATACCGTGTCGGCGCCGACTTCCTCAAGAGAACGGATGAGGGACTGCGCGCCCGTGAGGTGCTCAACGGTGACGGACGACGGTCCGCCGTTACGGGCGCGCGGCTGCGGGTGGTGGGCCCCGGTGGCCTGCTCGGTCATCGACATTCTCTTCTCGAAGCTGAGGGTTTTCGCGGGTGTTTTGCAGCGTTTTGCGGGGTGCCGGTGCAACAAAAAACCCCTCGTGCCGTGAGGCAAGCGAGGGGAGCGCGCCGGTGCGGTCTGCAGAGTGTCGTGGAGTGACTCTGCTTCAGCCGACGCGCTTTCCAAGTACGAGAATTCGGGTGCGCATGGCATTGACCCTCTCTCCGGCACGCATGAGGTGTCAAGTGGGTGGGATGGGCGTCTCAGCATGTGATCCGGCGAGGAGCGGAATCGAGCCGCCCGCGAGGACCGGCCGGGCGGCGGGAACGCCGGGCACCGGGAACTCTCCGCGGACCAGCGCGCGGCGCAGCCGGTACTCGTCCAGCGGCCCGGAGAAGGCCATCCCCTGGCCGTGCGTACACCCCATGGCGCGCAGCGCGAGGACCTGCTCCGGTACGTCGACACCGTCGGCCACGGACTGCATGCCGAGATCGCAGGCGATCCGCAGCAACCCGCTCGTGATCTTGTGGAGCCGGGCGGACTCCACCACTCCCTCGACCAGCCCGCGGTCCAGTTTCAGTACGTCGATGGGGAGCCGGCGCAGCGCGTTGATCGCCGCGTAACCGCTGCCGAAGCCGTCCAGCGCGATACGTACGCCGAGCCGGCGCAGCGCGACGAGCCGCTGCTCCAGATCGTCGAAGGAGACCCGTGGGTCGCTGTCGGCCACCTCGATCATCAGCGCCCCGGAGGGCAGCCCGTAGCGGGTCAGGAGCGCTTCGATGGAGCCGAAGGGCAGGGTCTTGTCCAGGAGCCGGCCGGCGGACAGCCGTACGGAGACGGAGACGGGGTGTCCGGCCCTGGCCCGTTCGGCGGCCTGTGCGACGGCCTCTTCGAGCAGCCAGCGGCCGAGTTCGGCGGTGCGGTCGCTGTCGTCGGGGACCCGCAGGAACTCGGCGGGGGTGAACAGGATGCCCTGCGCGGAGCGCCAGCGGGCCTGGGCGGCGACGGCGGCGACGGACCCGCTGGCCAGATGGACGACCGGCTGGTGCAGCAGGGCGAACTCCCCGTCGCGCAGGGCGGTGCGCAGCCGGGCGGCCAGCTCGGAGCGGCGGACGACGTCGGCCTGCATCTGCGGGGCGTACAGCTCGACCCGGTCCTTGCCGCCCGCCTTGGCCCGGTACATCGCGAGGTCCGCGTTGCGCATGAGGTCGGTGGGGGTGATGGCGGGCTCGGCGAAGGCGACGCCGATGGAGGCCGCCACCCGGACCTCGCTGGCGCCGATCCGGTACGGCTGGGAGAGCGTGAGGCGCAGCCGGTCGGCGATGTCGTGGACCTGATACTCCCGCGCGGCCTGGTCGTGTGTGCCGTCGCCGATGATGAGCGCGGCGAACTCGTCGCCGCCGAGCCTGGCCGCGGTGTCCCCGGCCCGTACGGATTCGGCCAGGCGGCGGGCGGCCTGGATGAGGAGTTCGTCGCCCGCCTGGTGGCCGATGGTGTCGTTGACCGCCTTGAAGCCGTCGAGGTCGATGAAGAGCACGGCGGTGCCCGGGTCGCCGGAGCGGCGCCCGCCGAGCGCCTGGCGGACGCGTTTGGTGAAGAGGGCGCGATTGGGCAGGTCGGTGAGCGGGTCGTGCTCGGCGTTGTGCTGCAACTGCGCCTGGAGGCGGACCCGTTCGGTCACGTCCCGGCTGTTGAGCAGAAGGCCGCCGTGGTGCCGGTTGACGGTGGACTCGACATTGAGCCAGTCACCGGTGCCGGATCTGAAGCGGCACTCGATCCGGGTGGTGGGCTCCTCGTGGGGCGGGGTGGCGAGAAACCGCCGCAGCTCGTGGACCACCCCGCCGAGGTCCTCGGGGTGGATGACCGAGGACAGCTCGGAGCCGACGAGATCGTCCGCTTCACGCCCGTACACACCGGCCGCGGCGGGGCTGACGTAGCGGAGTATGCCGGAGGGTGCGGCGATCATGATGACGTCGCTGGACCCCTGCACCAGGGAGCGGAAGTGGTTCTCCTTCTGGGCCAGCTCCTGGGTGAGGGTGATGTTGTCGAGGAGCATGATGCCCTGCCGGACGACCAGGGCCAGGACGACGGCGCAGCCGGTGAGCACCACGACCTGGTCCACCCGGCGGCCCTCGACCACGTTGTACAGGATGCCGAGGGTGCAGACGGCGGCGGCCAGATACGGGGTCAGGGCGGCCAGGGACCCGGCGATCGGCCGGCTGGTGGTGGCCCGCGGCGGACCGAAGGGCCGGTCGGAGCGGCTCGCGACGCGCCGGGCACCCCAGGGGGCGTACGCGAGGAGCAGCGAGCCGGCGAACCAGCCCGCGTCGAGCAGTTCGCCCGACCGGTAGGTGGAGCGCAGCAGCGGTGAGGTGAACACCGCGTCGCTCAGGACGGTCAGGGCGAGCGCGGCGATGGCCAGGTTGACCGCGGAGCGGTTGGCGTTGACCCGGCGGAAGTGGAGCGCGAGCACCATGGAGACGAGCACGATGTCGAGCAACGGGTAGGCCAGCGAGAGCGCCGCACGGGCCACGCTGGCGTCCTCGACGTTGGCCACCTGCGCGGTGTGGGCCAGGGCGAGGCTCCAGGAGAGCGTGAGCAGCGAGCCGCCGATCAGCCAGGAGTCCAGGACCAGGCACACCCACCCGGCCCGGGTGACGGGACGCTTGGCGAGGACGAGCAGCCCGACGATCGCGGGCGGCGCGAAGCAGAGGTAGAAGAGATCGGCCAGCGAAGGCGTGGGCACCGGGAGCCCCAGCACCACCTCGTACCAGCCCCAGACCGCGTTCCCCCCGGCGGCCATCAGGGAGGAGAACGAGAACAGCAGCCAGGCGGGCCGCAGCCGTCGGCCGCTGGCGCGCGCGTAGAGGAAACAGGAGACCGCGGCGATCGTCGCGGCGACGCTGAGGCCGAAGTCCCCCATGACGAGGGCCAGTTCCGGCGACCCCCAGCCGGTGGCCGCGCCCACGGCGTAGCCCCCGCAGACGAAGACGAGCACGATCTGGGGCAGCAGCCCCGTCCGGCTGCCGGTGAGCGGCGGACGGGCGAGCAGTGCCCCGAAGGCGCTCACCGGAAGGCTCCGGGGATCGGGCCCGGCACCCCCGGCATCAACCTCTCCGCCGGACCTGTCCGGCACCGCGATTCCACCCTCCGGCGGGTATGGCGTCCCCGCTCCGGTGGTACCGATGACCGCCGTCGCCCGCCCCGCGTCGGATCGTCTCTCCATGGCCAGCACATCGCCCGTCGCCCCCTCGCGTTCCGGTGCTCCCCCCGCGCCGTCCCTTCCACGGCGCAGCCCCCCGGTCTGGACGATACACCAGACTCGTCACTCAGGGCCATAGTTCCTCTACGCTCCGTGACGACCTGCGGTTTCGTCGCCACACGACGCGTCCGTAGCGCTTCACAGCGTGGCGGAGCGCCCCGCCGGACGCCTGTCGAGCGCCGAGCCGACAACTGCGACGGGGCTCCGCCGGACGCCGTCGGACGCCTGCGTCAGCCGATGGTGCGCACGACGTTGCGCACCGGCTCTCCGGCGGCGAACCGGGTGAGCTGAGCGGCCAGCAGACGCTTCGCCCGGGGCTCGAACGCCGAGGTGCTGCCGCCCACATGAGGGGTGATCAGCACATTCGGAGCATGCCAGAGAGGATGGCCGGCCGGCAGCGGTTCCGGGTCGGTGACGTCGAGCGCCGCCCGCAGCCGGCCGGACGCGAGCTCGGACAGCAGCGCCTCGGTGTCGACCACGCCGCCGCGTGCGACATTCACCAGCAGGGCGCCGTCCGGCATCGCGGCGAGGAACTCGGCTCCCACCAGCCCTTGCGAGGAAGGGTTCAGCGGGGTGGAGAGTATGACGACATCGGCCTCGGGCAGCAGCGCGGGCAGGTCGTCCAGTGCGTGTACGGGGCCGCGCGCCGTTGTCCGGGCGGAGCGCGCCACACGTGCCACCCGCGCGCACTCGAAGGGTTCGAGCCGGTCCTCGATGGCCGATCCGATGGATCCATATCCCACGATCAGGACGGACTTGTCGGCGAGCGCGGGGTAGAAGCCGGAGAGCCACTTCTCGTCGGCCTGCCCGTGGACGAACCCGGGGAAGCCGCGCAGGGAGGCCAGGACCAGCGCCAGGGCGAGTTCCGCGGTGGACGCCTCGTGCACCCCCTTCGCGTTGCACAGCCGTACCCCGGAGGGCAGCAGGCCGAGGCCCGGCTCCACATGGTCGATCCCGGCGGAGAGGGTCTGCACGACCCGGACCGCGCCCATGGACGCGAGCGGGCGGACCGCGACCTCGGGGCCCTTCATGTACGGGACGACGTAGAAGGCGCAGTCCGCGGGATCGGCGGGGTAGTCCCGGCCGCCGTCCCACAAGCGGTAGTTGAGACCCTCGGGGAGCCCGTCGATCTCCTCGGCGGGAAAAGGCAGCCATACGTCGGTATGCGTCGCGGAAGTCATGGTCAGGAGGCTATGCGACGGCGGCGCGGGGGCGCGGGGGCGGTTCCGCGAGGGGTTGCCGACGGCTCTGCGACGGCTGCCCGGAGGCGGCGCGGCGCCAGAGGTTACTTTGGGGTCCGGTGTGGTCCCGCATCGGCGGGTCCGAGGGAGGGTTCGGGGAGTTGGAGCGCAGGACTATCGGTGCGGCGGGGCTCGCCGTGGGGGCGGTCGGGCTGGGCTGTATGCCGATGAACTGGGGGTACAGCGCGTCGCAGCGGCTCGGTGACCGCTCGTTGCGGACCGTGCACGCAGCGCTCGACGCGGGTGTCCGGCTGCTCGACACCGCGGACATGTACGGCCCGTTCACCAATGAGCTGCTGGTCGGGCGAGCGCTCAAGGGGCGCCGCTCGGAGGCGTTCGTCTCGACCAAGTGCGGGCTGCTGGTGGGTGATCAGCACATCGTGGCCAACGGCCGGCCCGGCTACGTACGACGGGCCTGCGACGCCTCGTTGCGGCGGCTCCAGACCGATGTGATCGACCTCTATCAGCTGCACCGCGCCGACCCGGAGGTCCCGGTGGAGGAGACCTGGGGCGCGATGGCCGATCTGGTGACCGCGGGCAAGGTGCGCGCGCTCGGGCTGTGCGCCGTGGGGGCGCGCGCTCCGCGCCGGTCCGGTGCGGGCGTGCATGACGGAACGATCCGGCAGCTGGAGCGGGTGCAGCAGGTCTTCCCGGTCAGCGCGGTCGAGGCGGAGCTGTCCGTGTGGTCCCCCGAGGCCCTGGAGAGACTGCTGCCCTGGTGTGCGGCGCGGGGTGTGGGGCTGCTGGCCGCGATGCCGCTGGGCAACGGCTACCTCACGGGAACGCTGAAGCCGGGGCAGGGTTTCGAGCCGGACGATCTGCGGGCCAGGCATCCCCGGTTCACGGCGGAGATGATGGCCGCGAACCAGCCGGTGGTGGCCGGGCTGCGGCGGATCGCGGAAAGGCACGGGGCGACGGTGGCGCAGGTGGCACTGGCCTGGGTGCTGCGGCAGGGGCCGCATGTGGTGCCGGTGCCCGGTGCGAAGCGGGAGCGGTGGGCCGTGGAGAACGCGGCGGCGGCCCGGCTGCGGCTCCAGGACCGGGATCTGGCGGAGATCGCCGCCCTGCCGCGGGCGCGCGGGTCGTGGGACTGAGCGGACGGCCGGGGAAACGGCCGGAGAATTGACGGCACCGGGAGCCCCGGGCGGGGCCCGCGGTGTAAGAAACAGTAGTCATGCCGCCGTCGGAAAGGATCAGTACTGTGCGCGGTGCTGTGTTCGGATCTGTCCATGTCCCCGCGGTGCGCAGGGGGGCGATGGCCGCCCTGGCCACGGCGTCGCTGCTGCTGTCCGCCGCGTGCTCGTCCGGGGACGGTCCGGCGGGCACGAAGGGACGGGACGGCGACGCGTCCCCACCGGCGAACACCTCGTCCGCTCCCCCGGCCGCCCCGTCGCCCGAGCCGCCCCCGGCCAAGGGCTCCGTGAAGGTGCTGTCGACGCTCACGAAGGGTCTCGCCTCCCCCTGGGGACTGGCGGTCCTGCCGGGCGGCGATCTGCTGGTCGCCTCGCGCGACGATGCCACGATCCACCGGATCGACGGCACGAGCGGCAAGCAGACCCTTCTGGGCTCCGTCCCCGGGGTGTCACCGGCCGGTGAGGGCGGGCTGCTGGGCCTCGCGGTCTCCGCCACGTACGGCGCGGACCATCAGGTGTACGCGTACTTCACCACCGAGTCCGACAACCGCATCGCGCGGATGCAGTACGACGAGGGGCGCCCTGCCGGTCAGCGGCTGGGCGCACCGGACACGATCCTGCGGGGCATCCCCAAGGGCGCCATCCACAACGGCGGCCGGATCGCGTTCGGCCCGGACCGGATGCTGTACGCGGGCACGGGCGAGACCGGGGACACCGGGCTGGCCCAGGACAAGGAGTCACTGGCGGGCAAGATCCTGCGGATGACCCCGGACGGCGAGCCGGTGCACGGCAATCCGGCGGCGGACTCGGTGGTGTATTCGTACGGGCACCGCAATGTGCAGGGGCTGGCCTGGGACGGGGAGAAGCGGCTGTGGGCCTCCGAGTTCGGCCAGGACACCTGGGACGAGCTGAACCTGATCGAGCCGGGCCGGAACTACGGCTGGCCCGACGCCGAGGGCAAGAAGGGCGAGAAGGGGTTCGTCGACCCGGTGGCCCAGTGGAAGACGTCCCAGGCGTCCCCGAGCGGAATCGCGTACGCCGAGGGCTCGATCTGGATGGCGGGCCTGCGGGGCCAGCGGCTCTGGCGGATCCCGCTGTCCGGGACGACGGGCAAGGAACCATTGGCGGCCCCCCAGTCGTTCCTGGACAAGAAGTACGGCCGCCTGCGCACCGTGATGAGCGCGGGGGGCGACAAGGTGTGGCTGGTCACCAGCAATACGGACGGGCGCGGGAGCCCGAAGCCGGGGGACGACCGGATCATGCTGCTGGAGGTGCGCTAGACCGTGTCCGCACGGCCCGGCCACGGCCGGAGGCGCCATGCCGCAGTGTGTCGGAGGGAGCACGGCCGGTGTTCAATTTCTTCGAGGAGCTGTTCGCCCCGGGCCGTAAGCACACGTCCGAGGAGCAGAAGCGGCTGGAGCTGAGCCGGGTGGATCTCGGCGTCGGTGATCCGGGCCGGGGGCCGATAGACCTGTCCTCGGGCAAGGTGACGGTCCGCGCGCCGGAGTCGGCCGCCCCGGACCGCAAGGTTCCGGACCGCAAGGTTCCGGACCGCAAGGTTCCGGACCGCAAGGTTCCGGGCGGAGAGGTTCCGGGCGGAGAGGTTCCGGGCGACAACGCAACGGGCAGCGCGGTCGCGGACGACGGCGTACAGGACGACGGCGTTACGGACGCTGCCCCTCCGGACCCGGCCGCTCCGGACCCGGCCGCTCCGGGCGGGAGACCTTAGCCCTGCCGCACCGGGTAGAGCCGCAGCCGGTGCGCGAGTGCGGCCGCCTCGCCACGGCTGGAGACGCCGAGCTTGGCCAGGATGTTGGAGACGTGCACGCTCGCCGTCTTCGGTGAGATGTACAGCTCCTCGGCGATCCTGCGGTTGGTGTGACCGGCCGCGACCAACTGGTGCACATCCTGTTCGCGCGGGGTCAGCCCGAACGACTCGACGGCGGCCACCGCCGGGTCCTGTTCCGCGGCGCCCGCCCGCTCGGCGCCGACGGTGCCGACGACGCCGTCCCGCCCGGTACGGCCCTCGGCGGACGGGACCAGGACCGCGGCGTGGATCTCGGACTCACCGCCCCCGACCGGAGCCCGGTCGGGGGCGTCCAGCGTGATCCGGGCACGGCCGGCGAGCTGTTCCACGGTCTCGGCCAGCGGCTCGGCGCCCAGCCGGTGCGCGACGGCGTGGGCCTCGCGCAGCAGGGCCGTCGCGGCGGTCCGGTCGCCGGGGGCGATGAGGAGCGCCTCGGCCCAGCGATGCCGGATCTGGGCCAGTTCGTAGGGGCGGTGCAGCGGGGCGAACGCCTCGGCGGCCCGGGACCAGTGGCCGGGGGTGTCGCCACCCTCCGCGCGGGCCAGTTCGGCTTCGATGAGCACCCCATGGGCGGCCCAGACGGGGATCAGCATCGGCAGCCGCTTGAGGTGGCCGCGGATGCGCTCCAGGGCGGCGGGGCGGCCCGGGTCGGTGGCGGGCAGCCCCCGGGCGTCCGCCTCGACGGTCGCGGCGACATGGAGCAGCGGCAGGGCGTACCGCTGCGTGCCGGGCGGGAAGCCCCGCTCGGCCAGCGCCTCGAACGCGGCCCGTGCCTCGGGGAGGCGCCCCTGCCGGGCGGCGATGTACATGGCGTGGCGGACCGGGGTGATCAGATGCTGGGGCTGCGGGTCGTGCGGCCCGAACAGGCGCCGGGACAGCGCGAGCTGCTGCTCGGCCTCGACGAGGTCGCCGCGGGCGATGGCCAGTTCGGTGCGGCGGGTCGCGACGAGGCCGCGGGACTTGCGGGACTGGGCGAGCAGGGCCGCCGCGTCGGCGGCCGCCAGGCTCTCGTCCCAGTAGCCGAGCGAGAAGTAGGACTGGGACTGGTTGGAGAGGACCCAGGCCTCCGTGTCGGCGATGCCGTGGCTGTGGCAGACCTCGATGCCGTGGTCGGCGGCGGCCACGGCTTCCAGGGAGCGGCCCATGGACTCCAGCGAGGAGGGGAGGTTGATGCTGGCACGGCCCACCAGGTGGACCAGGTGCAGTTCGTCGGCGCGGTCCCGGACGGCGTACATCTCGGCCAGGCCCTCGTCGACCGCGCCCGCGTCGGCGGTGAGCCACCCCCGGGTGAGACGTGCGTGCAGTTCGATGTACTCGTCCCCGACGAGCCGGGCGTACTCCACCGCCCGGTCGGCGTCGGAGAGCGTCTCCGGCCCCGGGCGGTGCAGGGCTCCCCAGCTCGCCACGTTGGTGAGGACGTCGGCGTGCACGGCGGACGGGGGCAGTCCGCGGACCAGGTCCTGGGCGATGGCGAGTTCCTGCCATCCGTCGCCCCGGGTGAGGTCCTGCATCAGCCGGGAGCGCTGCACCCAGAACCAGGCGGCGCGCAGGGGGTCGCCCTCGGCGTCCAGGACCCGCATGGCCTTCTTCGAGATGGCCAGGGCCCGTTCGCGGTCGCCGCCGAAACGGGCGGCGACGGTGGCCTCGGCCATCAGGTCGAGATAGCGCAGCGGGGTGGTCTCGGGGTCACAGCCGCAGGCCGGGTAGACCTCGGCGTAGTCGAGGGGGCGCAGGGTGCGGCGTACGTCGTCGGGTACGTCGTCCCACAGCTCCATGGCCCGTTCCAGCAGGCGCAGTTGCTCGGAGTGGGCGAAGCGGCGACGGGCCTCGACGGCTGCTTTGAGTACGGCGGGCAGGGCCTTGGCCGCATCGTGTGCGGCGTACCAGTAGCTGGCGAGCCGGGTGGCCCGTTCGTCGGCCCGGACGAGGGCGGGGTCGGCCTCCAGGGCCTCGGCGTAACGGCGGTTGAGGCGGGAGCGCTCGCCGGGCAGCAGGTCGTCGCTGACGGCCTCGCGGACCAGGGAGTGCCGGAAGCGGTAGCCGTCGAAGTCCGGTGCGGGGCGCAGCAGGTTGGCGCCGACGGCTGCCCGCAGGGCCTCGTTGAGCTCGTCCTCGGCGAGCCCGGCGACGGCGGCCAGCAGTTCGTGCTCGACGGTGGATCCGCCCTCGGCGACGATCCTGGCGACCTTCTGGGCATCGTCGGAGAGGGCTTCGACGCGGACCAGGAGGAGGTCGCGCAGGGAGTCTGAGAGGCCGGAGCTGTCGCCGCAGCACTCCAGGCTTCGGGCCAGTTCCTCGACGAAGAAGGCGTTGCCGTCGGAGCGCTCGAAGATGTCGTCGACCAGGACGGCCTCGGGTGTCACGGCGAGGATGCCGGTGAGCTGGCGGCGCACCTCGGCGTGGCTGAACCGGGCCAGTTCGATACGGCGGACGGTGCGGAGCCGGTCCAGTTCCGCCAGGAGCGGGCGCAAGGGGTGGCGGCGGTGGATGTCGTCGGCGCGGTAGGTCCCGATCACGACGAGGCGGCCGTTGCGCAGGGTGCGGAAGAGATAGGCGAGCAGATGCCGGGTGGAGGCGTCGGCCCAGTGCAGGTCCTCCAGGACGAGGACGACCGTACGGTCCGTGGAGATGCGCTCCAGGAGTCGTGCGGTGAGTTCGAAGAGGCGGGCGGTGCTGTGCTCGTCGGTCGCGTCCCGGTCGGCCTCGCCGAGCTCGGGCAGGAGCCGCGCCAGTTCGCCCTCCTGTCCGGCGCAGGCCGAGGCCATTTCCCCGGGCAGGGTGCGGCGCAGTGCGCGCAGGGCCGTGGAGAAGGGGGCGAACGGGAGCCCGTCCGCGCCGATCTCCACGCAGCCGCCCACGGCGACGACGGCTTCGCGGCGTCCGGCAGCGGCAAGGAACTCCTCGACCAGGCGGGTCTTCCCGACGCCCGCCTCACCGCCGATCAGCAACGCCTGCGGCTCGCCCGCGGTGGCGCGGGCGAGCGCGTCGACGAGCGAGGCGAGCTCCTCGGCTCGGCCGACGAACTCGGGGCTGACGGACCTGTTCTCCACGTCGCCGAGCATCGCACACGCGTCCGACGCGACCGGCCGCGGTAGGACGGGCTTCGGCTGGACGGGCTGCGGTACGACCGGCTGCCGTGCGAAGGGCTGCTGTACGGCCACCTTCCGCCCGACCGCGCCCGGAGCGTCCATCGCCGCCTCCCTGCCTAGGCGGCGTGCGCGAAGCGGTCCTGGTCCGTGCTCACCCGCCCCTCGGGATCCTCGCGTCCGGAACGACGGGCGGCCCGGCGGGCGAGCAGGGCCTGACGGACGGTGCGCTGGGCGTCGGCCCGGCGGATCAGTTCGGCGGCGTTGACCTGGTGCAGCTCGTAGTCGTACATGTGCTTCTCCCCGGTGACGACAAGTGGCGGGCGGGGACCGGCCGGCCGGCCGGTGCTCCGTTCGCGCCGTGCCTCCACTGTCGTCCGCCAGCGGGTGCCGCCGCATCGGGCGAGTGCCGCATCTCCGCAGGCCGGGACGCCTTAGACGCGGGGAAGGATGCCTTAGGGATACGCGTACGGGGCGGGCCGGACGCCGTACGCGCCCGGACCGCCCCGCACCCGCAGGGGCTCGGTGGCTCAGCCGCCGCTGGTCGGGGCACCCGCGCTGGGCAGGGAGACGAACAGGTCGAAGTACATGCCCGCCGAGATCAGCACGCCGAGTACGCCGAGGGCGACACCGGCGAGCGCCACGGCACGGATCCAGCCGGGCTGCGGGCGGTCGGAGGGGGCGCCGAAGGCGGGGCGTACGAGGACGAAGAGACCGACGAGCAGGGCGAGCAGCGCGAACAGGCCGTTGACGAGGGCGGTGGTGTGCCAGGCGTCCCCGTAGATCTCGGAGATCTGCTGGGCCGCGCTGCCGCCGCCGGACGTGCTGATCTGGCCGATCAGGGTCTCGCGCTCGGCGGCGACGCGGCCGGTCCAGGCGCCGGTCAGGGAGACGATGCCGAGTCCGGCGGCGACGACGGCCGCGGCGCCCGCTCCGACGCCGCGGGACGCCTCGGCGAACGCGTCGGGCTCCAGGTCCTCGTCGTCCAGGGCCGACTCGTCGTCCGCCGCCGGGTCCACGGCCTCGGCCGTGCCGTCGTCCGCCGCTTCGTCCCGGTCATCGGCCGTGACCGGGGCGTCCTGCTCGGCGCCCGCGTCCGCGGCGGCCGTCTTCTCCTCGCGGTCGTCGTCGACGGCGGGAGCGGTGGAGGTCTTGGAGGGGGTGGGGTTCATGCGCCGCACGCTAGGGGGCCCGGATGAGAACCTTCTTAACGTTGCGGCGCCGGCCCGTCCGTCAGCCCCGCTGTTCCCGCCATTCCGGTGCCAGGACGGCCCAGATCTCCGAGTCGTGGCGCGTCCCCCGGTACAGGTAGTTCTCGCGCAGCACGGCCTCACGCGTCATGCCGAGCCGCTTCGCCACGGCGATGCTGCGGGTGTTGGCGGCGGACGCGTCCCACTCCACACGGTGCATCCCGCGCTCGTCGACCGCCCAGTCGATCAGGTGCCGCATCGCGCGGGTGATCAGGCCACGCCCCTGCGCGGCGGGCTCCAGCCAGCAGCCCACCTCGCAGTTCCCGGCCTCCGCGTCGAAGATCCGGAACAGGACGCCGCCGACGAGCGTGCCGTCCAGCCAGATGCCGTACAGCCGCCCCGTGTCCGCCGCCTGCTTGTCCGCGTACCGCTGGAGCAGGGCCCGTGCCGAGGTGAGGTCGGTGGCAGCCGAGGCGAACGGGATCCAGGGGTCGACCAGGTCCCGCGCCCGGTCCATGTGGGCCAGGAACTCCGGTGCCCGCCAGACCTCCAGCGGGCGCAGTTCGGCTCCGTCGTCATCCAGGGCTATGGCGAACATCGTGCTCCTTCTCGTACGGCTTCTCGTGCGGCTTCTCGTGCGGCTTCTCGTGCGGCTTCTCGTGCGGCTTCTCGTGCGGTATCCGTGCGTGGGCGGCGGTGCTTCCCGCACGGTGTCCGTGCGGTGGCCGGCGCTGCTCTCCACGCTGCTTCCCGCGCTGTGGCTCGGGCCGTGGCGGGCCGTGGCCCGCGCTGTCACCGCCGGAGTCTCAGCGAACGCGCTGTTCGAGCGGTCCCGTCTCCTCGTTCACGCGCGTCCCCGGGATTTTCGCATGCGGTACACGGCTGTCCGGCGGCTCGATGCTGATCCTCGGCAGCCACCGCTCCAGCCGGGCGGGCAGCCACCAGTTCGCCCCGCCCAGCAGGTACATCAGGGCGGGCACCAGCAGGGTGCGCAGGACGAAGGCGTCCAGGGCGACGGCGGCGGCCAGGGCGATGCCGAACATCGCGATGACCCGGTCGCCGCTGAGCACGAAGGCGAGGAAGACCGAGATCATGATCACCGCGGCGGAGTTGATCACCCGGCCGGTCTCGGCGAGGCCGACCCGGACCGCCCGCCGGTTGTCCCCGGTCTCCAGCCACTCCTCGTACATCCGCCCCACCAGGAAGACCTGGTAGTCCATCGAGAGGCCGAAGAGCACCGAGACCATGATCACCGGAAGGAAGGGTTCGATGGGGCCGGCGCTGCCGAGTCCCAGCAGTTCGCTCCCCCATCCCCATTGGAAGATCGCGACGACGACCCCGAACGAGGCGGCCACGGCCGCCACGTTCATCACGGCGGCCTTCAGTGGGATGCCGACGGAGCGGAAGGCGAGAAGCAGCAGCAGACAGCCGAGCGCGATGACCACACCGACGAAGAGCGGCAGCTTGCCGATGATGATCTCGGCGAAGTCGTCGTAGCTCGCCGTCACCCCGCCCACATGGGCCCGCAGCGAGGTGTCGTCCCGCACCGGCGGCAGGACGTCGGTGCGGAGCCGGTCGACCAGCTCGCTGGTCTGCTTCGACTGCGGTGCCGACGTGGGGACGACGGTGAGGAAGGCCGTGTCGCCGGCGCTGTTGTACGTGAGGGGTCCGACCGCCGCGACGCCCTCGGTGTCCCGCAGCGTGGCGGGCAGGCTGTCGAGGGCGAGCCGGTCGTCGGCGCCGTCGAGCTGTGCGGCGATCGTCAAGGGCCCGTTGACGCCGGGCCCGAAGCCGTCGGCCAGCAGGTCGTACGCCTGCCGGGTGGTGGAGCTGGTGGGGTTGTTGCCCTGGTCGGAGGTGCCCAGGTGGAGTCCGAAGGTGGGCAGGGCGAGGACCAGCATCACGGCGGCGGCGATCGCCCCCAGCAGCTTGGGGTGCCGTTCGACGAACGCGGACCAGCGTGCGGCGAAGCCGGTGGGCGGTTCGGGCCGCGGGCCGTGCTCGGCGAGCTCCGCGCGTTCGCGCCGGCTCAGTGCCCGCATCCCGATGAGGGAGAGCAGCGCGGGCAGCAGCGTCACCGAGGCGGCCACGGTCAGCACGACGGTGAGCGAGGCGGCGATGGCGACGCCGTTGAGGAAGCCGAGCCGCAGGACGAGCATGCCGAGCAGGGCGATACAGACCGTCGCCCCGGCGAACACGACCGCGCGCCCGGTCGTGGTGACGGCGTTGCGCGCCGCGTCGGCGACCGTCATCCCCTGTCGCAGCCCTCTGCGGTGCCGGGTGACGATGAACAGCGCGTAGTCGATGCCGACGCCGAGCCCGATCAGCATGCCCAGCGTCGGTGCGAAGTCGGCGACGGTCATCACATGGCCGAGCAGCACGATGCCCGCGTAGGCGGTGCCGACGGAGACGAGCGCGGTGGCGATGGGCAGCAGGCCGGCCGCGAGCGAGCCGAAGGCGAGGAAGAGGACGACCGCGGCGACGACCACCCCGATGGCCTCGCTGAGGTGGAGGGCGGGGGCTTCGGTGAGGGCGACGGCGGTGCCGCCCAGCTCGACCCGCAGCCCGTCGCTCCCGGCCGCCTTCGCGGTGTCGACGAGCGCCTGCGCCTGTTCCTCGGGGATGTCGTCGGCCTGGTGGTCGAAGGTGACCGTGGCGTACGCGGTGCGGCCGTCCTCGCTGATCTGCCCGGTCCCGGCGGCACCGTACGGGCCGGTGACGTCGCCGATGCCGGGCAGCTCCTCGATCGCGTGCAGGGTCCGGGTCATCGTCTGTTCGACGTCGGCGGCGAGGACCGTGGAGCCGGTGGTGTGCCAGACGACGGTGTCGGTGTCCCCGCCGAGGTCCGTGAAGCCGTTGCGCAGGAGTTCGGTGGCCCGGCCGGATTCGGTGCCGGGCACCTCGTAGTCGTTCGCGTACGCGGAACCCGCGAAGCCCGCCGCGGTCGCCGCGCCGCCGAGGGCGAACAGCCAGATGAGGACGGCGACGAGGCGGTGCCTGATGCACCAGCGGGCGATGGCGGCCAACGGACGGGCTCCCTGCGGGCTCGTGGACCCTTATCCGGAGATAGTGGGAACTTCCGGTAAACGTCACAGGACCTGAGAACCGTCACTCTGACAGTCAACTGTGATCCTTTGCCCCTTTCGTGGCCATGGTCACATGGCTTGATCTCACCCCTACACGCCACCGTCACCCGCCCCCGGGACCACCGGGGGCCCTGGAGCGCCCCGGACGCTCCAGGACGCTCAACAGGGCCCTCGGTGCGCTCCGGGACGCACCGGGCCGGTGGCCACCCCCCGAGGCCCCCGGCCCGCGTCCCCTCCCCCGGTCAGCCGGAGACGCTCGCCCTGCCGTTCTCGATGTGCCCCATCAGACGGCGCCGGAAGGTAGCCTCCCCCTCGGCGGTCACGGCGAGGTCGTACCAGCCGCGGGCGTCGGACGCCGAGTGCACGACCGTACGGCTGCGTCCCGGCTTGACCTTGACCGTGCGGGTCCAGTCCCGCAGATCGTCCTCCTCGACGTACGCCAGCGGCCGGACGGTGAACGTCAGGGTGCGCCTGCCGGTGTTGCGCAGGGTGAGGTGCAGGTCGCGTTCGTGCGTGTCGATCCGGGACGCGACCTCGGCGGCGCCGTCGGCCGCTCCCTCGAACTCCCGCCGGAAGCCGTTCGGCCCGGTGACCGTGAACCGGTAGCCCTTACCGGTAAGGGGCACCGTCCATTGCGCGGTGCTCCTTACATCACGGTGCTGCGGCGCGGTGAACTCCCCCGCGTACGGGTACAGCGCGAAGTGCGCGGAGGACCGGCCGCTGTTGCTGAGGGCCACCCGCAACTGCCCGTCCACCCGCCGCGCCTGGGCGTCGGGCTGGTACGGCAGGGGCCTGGCCGGGCGTGCGCCCCGCTCCTGCACGGGCAGGTGCTGGACAGCCGGCGGCTTCGGCTGCCAGCGGCCGCTCAACGGCGGAATGACGGCGGGGTGCGCCACCTTCGGCTGCCGTCGGGCCCGCTTGAAGTCGAAGGCCGAGGTGAGATCGCCGGTGACCTGGCGCCGCCAGTCGCTGATGTTCGGCTCCCGTACTCCCGTCCAGCGCTCCAGGAAGCGGATCACGGAGGTGTGGTCGAAGACCTCGGAGCAGACGTATCCGCCCACCGTCCACGGTGAGACGACCAGCAGCGGCACCCGTACTCCGAGGCCGGTGGGCTTGCCCTCCCACTGCTCCTCGGCCACCTCGGGAGGGGCGACCGGCGGCGGTACGTGGTCGAAGAAGCCGTCGTTCTCGTCGTAGTTGATGAGTACGGCGGTGTGCCGCCACACATCGGGGTGCTTGCCGAGCGCGTCGAGGACCTTGTAGACGATCGTGGCGCTGTGCACCGGCGAGGAGACGCTCGGGTGCTCGGAGTCGAGGGCCGAGGGCACCAGGTAGGAGACCTCGGGCAGCGTCCCGGCCGCCACGTCCTTGGCGAACTCGTCGGCCAGGGTGCCGGTCTCGACCCGGCGCAGCGCCCGCTCGAAGAGGCTGCGCTCGGACTTCGTCAGCGTGGCGACGCCCTCCTCCAGGAGCCCCAGCAGCCGCTCCCGCTCGCCCGCGTCGTCCGTGTCGCGGACGGCGGCGTAGAAGGACTCCATGTACGTGTGTCCGCCGGTCTTCGCCAGCGCCTTGCGGGCGACGGCCTTGAAGGTGGCGAAGAACTCGATCTGGTTGTCGGTGAAGTTCTCCCACTCCGTGTACGTCTTCCAGCTGCGCCCGGCCTTTTCCAGCCGCTCCGCGTAGGTGCTCCAGTCGTAGCCGGGGTGGGTGCCCTCGTTGTACGCGTCGTTGCCGACGGCCCGCTTACCGTTCGGCTCGTTGCCCGTCTTCCCGCTCCACAGGTGGTTGCGGTTGGGGCTGGTCGAGGTGTGGATCGAGGAGTGGTAGGCGTCGCAGATCGTGAAGGTGTCGGCGAGTTCGTAGTGCAGCGGGATGTCGCGGCGGTCGTAGTACGCCATCGTGGCGGCCGTCTTCGCGGTGATCCAGCCGTTCATCCAGCCCCCGGCCCATGCCTTGGAGCCACCGCTCCAGGAGTGGTCGAGGGCCCCGATGTACTGGAGGTCCTTCTTCTGGGTCTCGGCGGCCCCGCGCACCGGGAACGGCAGCACGGTGGTGCCCAGCGGGCCCGGCTGCTCGAAGACGGGCTTGCCCGAGGGGAGTTCGATCGCGTTGCGGTCGCCGAAGCCCCGCACTCCGCGCAGCGTCCCGAAGTAGTGATCGAAGGAACGATTCTCCTGCATCAGGATCACCACGTGCTTGATGGCGCCCAGCCCGTCACGACCGGCCCCCGCGGCGGCCGGCTGTGCGGCGATCGCGGCCTGGAGCGACGGTGGCAGGAACGATCCCGCCGCCGCGGCGCCGAGCGCGCCGCCGCCGAGCGCGAAGAGCCGCCGTCGTGAAA
The DNA here is from genome assembly GCF_001905125.1 of Streptomyces sp. TSRI0281. GTDB lineage: Bacteria > Actinomycetota > Actinomycetes > Streptomycetales > Streptomycetaceae > Streptomyces. Next base: position 286,922 of record NZ_LWLE01000035.1, read on the forward strand.
TGTCCGTGGTCAAGTGAGCCTCCCGATTCCGGTGGTACGGCGGGGAAGTTAGTCAAGCCAAGTGGCTGCGGGAAGGCCGTTGCACGGCATGGCGGTGAACGTCCAACAGGTCGTCACCGAAAGTCCAAGCGGCACCCGCCCGCGAACGGGCCCCGGCGCCGCCCTCACACCCCGATGAGCCGCAGCGCTCCCCACAGCGCGACCGTCGACGCCACCAGCGTCGCCGGTACGGTCACCAGCCCGAGCCGGGTGAAGTGGCCGAGCTCCGGCTCCGCGCCGTGCGCGTGCAGGATGCGGCGCCACAGCAGGGTCGCGAGCGAGCCGACGTACGTGAGGTTCGGGCCGAGGTTCACCCCGATCAGCGCGGCCAGCAACGGTCCGGGACCGGCCGCCGCGACGACCGGGAGCAGCGCCAGGATCGCGGGCAGGTTGTTGATCAGGTTGGCCAGCACGGCGGCCACCGCGGCGACCACCAGCAGATCGGGCAGCGAGGAGCCGTCCGGCAGCAGCGTGCCGATACCGGTGCCGAGCCCGTGGTCGACGACGGCCTCGACCACGACGCCCAGCGCCAGGACGAACAGGCAGAACAGCGGGTTGGCGGCCCGTACGAGGCCCTTGACCGTCGTCCTGCGCCGCCCCAGCGCCCGTACCGCGAGCACCGCCGCACCGGCCAGCGCCGCCCACAGCGGTTCCGCGCCCGCGAACGAGGTGACGACGAAACCGGCCAGGGTGAGCGCGAGCACGACCAGGGTGAACACGGGCGCGCGGGTCCGGTCGCGCTCCGGCAGCGGCTTCGGCGGGTGCGCCCCGGCCGCCAGGTCCGCGGCGAAGGCGCGGCGGAAGATCACGTACTCGACGGCGATGGCGGCCAGCCACGGCAGGGTCATCAGCGCCGCGAACCGGGTGAAGGAGAGCCCACTGGCGGTGAACGCCAGCAGATTGGTCAGGTTGGAGACCGGGAGCAGCAGGGACGCCGAGTTGGCGAGGTGCGCGCAGGCGTAGACGTACGGGCGGGGGCGGGCACCGACGCGGCCGGCCGTCGCGAGGACGACCGGGGTGAGCAGGACCACCGTCGCGTCCAGGCTGAGGACGGCGGTGATCAGCGCGGCGATGACGAAGACCCCGCCCAGGAGCGGTCCGGTCCGGCCCCGGCAGGCGCGGGCCACCAGGTCCCCGGCCGCGGTGAACAGCCCCTCGTCGGCGCAGAGGTGGGCCAGGACCAGGATGGCGGCGAGGAATCCGACGACCGGCAGCATGCTGTCGATCCGGTCCAGGGCACCGTCGAACGGCACCACGCCGGCCACGACCACCAGCACCGCGGCGGGCACGGCCACGGTCGCCTCCGGCAGCCCTCTGGGGCGCAGGACGGCGAACGCCAGCACCGCGAGGAGCAGCGCGACGGAGAGGATTCCGGCGGTGACCGTGTTCAGCGGAGTCTCCGAGCGGGGAAAAGGGGCGGTGCACCCGCATCACGGGTGCACCGCCCCTACGAGGACGTACGAGACGGGCTCAGCCCTCGACGCCGAGCTTCTCCAGGATCAGCTCGCGCACGCGGGCCGCGTCCGCCTGGCCGCGGGTGGCCTTCATGACCGCGCCGACGAGCGCGCCCGCCGCCGCGACCTTGCCGCCGCGGATCTTGTCCGCGATGGCCGCGTTGGAGGCGATGGCCTCGTCCACGGCCGTGCCCAGGGCGCCCTCGTCGGAGACGACCTTGAGGCCGCGCTTCTCGACGACGGTGTCCGGGTCGCCCTCGCCCGCGAGGACGCCCTCGATGACCTGGCGGGCCAGCTTGTCGTTGAGGTCGCCCGAGGTGACGAGCTCGGCCACCCTGGCTACCTGCACCGGGGTGATGGGGAGCTCGTCGAGGCCGCGGGCGGTCTCGTTGGCGTTACGGGCCAGCTCGCCCATCCACCACTTGCGGGCCTGGTCCGAGGGGGCGCCCGCGTCCGTCGTGGCCACGATCAGGTCGACCGCGCCCGCGTTGAGGATGGACTGCATGTCGTGCTCGGAGACGCCCCACTGCTCCTTCAGCCGTGCGCGGCGCAGCCGCGGCAGCTCGGGCAGACTCCTGCCGAGCTCCTCGACCCACTCGCGGGCCGGGGCGACCGGAACCAGGTCGGGCTCCGGGAAGTAGCGGTAGTCCTCGGCGTTGTCCTTGATGCGGCCGGCCGTGGTGGAGCCGTCCTCCTCGTGGAAGTGCCGGGTCTCCTGCACGATCGTGCCGCCGGAGTTCAGTACGGCGGCGTGCCGCTGGATCTCGAAGCGGGCGGCACGCTCGACGGAACGCAGCGAGTTCACGTTCTTCGTCTCGGAGCGCGTACCGAACTTCTCGATGCCGTGCGGGCGCAGCGACAGGTTCACGTCGCAGCGCATCTGGCCCATTTCCATCCGGGCTTCCGACACGCCGAGCGCCTTGATGAGCTCGCGCAGCTCGGCGACGTACGCCTTGGCGACCTCGGGTGCCCGCGCGCCCGCGCCCTCGATCGGCCTGGTGACGATCTCGATGAGCGGGATGCCCGCGCGGTTGTAGTCCAGCAGGGAGTGGGACGCGCCGTGGATACGGCCGGTGGCGCCGCCGACGTGCGTCGACTTGCCGGTGTCCTCCTCCATGTGGGCGCGCTCGATCTGCACGCGGAAGATCTCGCCGTCCTCCAGCTGGACGTCCAGATAGCCGTTGAAGGCGATCGGCTCGTCGTACTGGGAGGTCTGGAAGTTCTTCGGCATGTCCGGATAGAAGTAGTTCTTCCGGGCGAAGCGGCACCACTCGGCGATCTCGCAGTTCAGCGCGAGACCGATCTTGATGGCGGACTCGACGCCGATCTCGTTGACGACCGGCAGCGCGCCGGGCAGCCCGAGGCAGACCGGGCAGGTCTGCGAGTTGGCGTCCTGCTTCAGCTCCGTGGAGCAGCCGCAGAACATCTTGGTCTTGGTGCCGAGCTCGACATGGACTTCGAGGCCCATGACGGGGTCGTAGGACGCGAGCGCGTCCTCGTACGACACCAGGTCAGTGACAGTCACGGTGAAACTTTCCCTCTCAGCCCAGCAGGACGTCGTCGTCGCCGAGACGCTTCAGTTCGCGATACAGGATCGCGAGGCCGGTGACGATGGCGGCGGCGGACACCGCGGCGTCGATCAGCCGCAGCACGTCGTTGTCGTTGCGCGCGAGCTTCGCCTGCTTGGCGACGCTGATCGCGCCGAACGCGGTGCTGCCGAGCGAAACGTACAGCCCGGTCTTCGACTTCTTGAAGTTCTTGGCCTTCTTTGCCATGGCACTCACAGCGACGGAGCCTCCTCAAGCAGCGGGTGCCCCCACTTTTCCACGAAGGCGGCCTCGACGGCGGCTCCGACCTTGTACAGACGGTCGTCCTTCATGGCGGGGGCGATGATCTGCAGCCCGACCGGCAGACCGTCCTCGGGGGCCAGGCCGCAGGGCAGCGACATGGCGGAGTTGCCCGCGAGGTTGGTCGGGATGGTGCACAGGTCCGCGAGGTACATCGCCATCGGGTCGTCGGCGCGCTCGCCGATCGGGAAGGCGGTGGTGGGCGTCGTCGGGGAGACGATGACGTCCACCTGCTCGAACGCCTTCTCGAAGTCCCGGGTGATGAGGGTACGGACCTTCTGGGCCGAGCCGTAGTACGCGTCGTAGTAGCCGGAGCTGAGCGCGTACGTACCGAGGATGACGCGGCGCTTGACCTCGTCGCCGAAGCCGGCCTCACGGGTGAGCGCGGTGACCTCCTCGGCGGACTTCGTGCCGTCGTCGCCGACCCGCAGGCCGTAGCGCATGGCGTCGAAGCGGGCCAGGTTCGAGGAGCACTCGGACGGCGCGATCAGGTAGTACGCCGACAGGGCCAGGTCGAAGGACGGGCAGTCCAGCTCGACGATCGTGGCGCCGAGCGACTTCAGCAGCTCGACCGACTCGTCGAAGCGCTGGACGACACCGGCCTGGTAGCCCTCGCCCGAGAACTGCTTGACGACGCCGACCCGCATGCCCTGTACGGAGCCGTTGCGGGCGGCCTCGACGACCGGCGGGACCGGGGCGTCGATGGACGTCGAGTCGAGCGGGTCGTGCCCGGCGATCGCCTCGTGCAGCAGGGCCGCGTCCAGGACCGTACGGGCGCAGGGCCCGCCCTGGTCGAGGGAGGACGAGAAGGCGACCATGCCGTAGCGCGAGACGCCGCCGTAGGTGGGCTTGACGCCGACGGTGCCGGTGACGGCGGCGGGCTGGCGGATGGAGCCGCCGGTGTCCGTGCCGATGGCGAGCGGGGCCTCGAACGAGGCGAGCGCCGCCGCGGAGCCGCCGCCCGAGCCGCCCGGGATGCGGGTGAGGTCCCAGGGGTTGCCGGTCGGGCCGTAGGCGCTGTTCTCGGTGGAGGACCCCATGGCGAACTCGTCCATGTTGGTCTTGCCGAGGATGACGACATCGGCGGCCCGGAGCCGCTGCGTCAGGGTCGCGTCGTACGGCGGGACCCAGCCCTCAAGGATCTTGGAGCCGACGGTGGTCGGCATGTCCTTGGTCGTGAAGATGTCCTTCAGCGCGAGCGGTACGCCGGCCAGCGGGCCGAGCTTCTCGCCCGCGGCCCTCTTCGCGTCGACGGCACGGGCCTGCGCGAGCGCGCCGTCCCGGTCGACGTGCAGGAAGGCGTGGACCTTCTCGTCGATCGCGTCGATCCGGGCCAGGTGGGCCTCGGTGACCTCGACGGCCGTGAGCTCGCCGGAAGCGATCTTCGCGGCGGTCTCGGCGGCGGTGAGCTTGATGATGATGCTGATGTCCGTCATGGCTGTTAGTCCTCCCCCAGGATCTGCGGCACCTTGAAACGCTGCTGCTCCTGGGCAGGGGCGCCGGAGAGCGCCTGCGCGGGGGTGAGCGACGGACGGACCTCGTCCGCCCGCATGACGTTGGTCAGCGGCAGCGGGTGGGAGGTCGGCGGTACGTCTTGGTCGGCGACCTCGGAGACGCGGGCGACCGCGCCGATGATGTCGTCGAGCTGACCGGCGAAGTGATCGAGCTCTTCGCCCTTCAGCTCCAGACGCGCCAGCCGGGCGAGGTGGGCGACCTCCTCGCGCGTGATGCCAGGCATGCAGCGATCCTCAGGGGTTGGTGTGTGGTTTTGGCCCAATCCTATGGGGTCGCCCGCAGCCCGGTTCCCCACCGGCCCCTTCACCCGGCCCGATCACGCCGGACCACGCCGGCGGCCCGGACCACGTACGCGGGCCGGGCCCGCGGAGACCGCGGACGGACCGCCCGCCTCGCCCCGCCCCCTCAGGCTGTGGCGGGGCCCGACTTCACGGCGCGGCCGGAGGGCCGCTGCTCCACGTCCGCCGCCCCGTTCACGGCGGTTCCGTTCACCGCGGCTCCGTTCACCACGCCGTTCACCACGCCGTTCGCCACCGCACTGTTCACTGCCGCGCTGGCCGCGGCGGCAGCCGCCGCCGCTGCCAGCGCCGCGAGCTCGGCAGGCCGTCGCCAGCCGTGCTCGCCGCGCGCCCGCAGCCAGGCCGTCGCCTCCTGCGGCGGCATCGCGGCGGCGACCAGCCAGCCCTGCACCGCATCGCACCGCAGATCCCGCAGACGTTCCCAGGTCTCGTCGTCCTCGACGCCCTCGGCGACGACGAGCAGGCCGAGCGAGTGGGCCAGGTCGATCGTGCAGCGGACGATCTCCGCGTCCTCGTGATCGATGGCCAGCCGGGCGACGAACGACCGGTCGATCTTGAGCTCGCTGACCGGCAGCTTGCGCAGATGGACCAGGGAGGAATAGCCGGTGCCGAAGTCGTCGAGGGACATCTTCACGCCGTGCCCGGTCAGCCCGGCGAGCGTGTCGGCGGCGCGCTGCGGGTCCTCCAGCAGCACGTGCTCCGTTATCTCCAGCTGAAGGGCACCGGCCGGCACCCCGTGCCGGGCCAGCCGGGCGGCGACGCTGCCCGCGAAGCCCGGAGTGTGGACGTCGCGCGGGGAGACATTGACCGCGACGGGGACGAACAGCCCCTGCGCCCGCCACCTGGCGACCTGGGCCAGCGCCGTCTCCAGGACGTACTCCGTGAGGTGCGGCATCAGGCCGGACGACTCCGCGATCGCGATGAACTCGTCCGGGGGGACCCGCCCGCGCTCCGGGTGCACCCAGCGCACCAGGGCTTCGAGACCGGCGACCTGGCCGTCGAAGCGGACCTTGGGCTGGTAGTGGAGCTCCACCTCGCCCGCGTCCAGCGCGCGCCGCAGATCGCCGAGCAGACCGAGCCGGTCCGGGGTGTTGCTGTCCCGCTTCGACTCGTACACCTCGACGCCCGTACGGTCCCGCTTGGCCTGGTACATGGCCACGTCCGCGCGCCTGAGCAGCCCTTCGGCGTCCAGCGCGTGGTCGGGGTAGACGGCGACCCCGGCACTCGCCTCCAGCACCAGGGTGAGGCCGTCGAGGTCGAGCGGCGAGGAGAGTTCCGCGACCAGGTGGCGGGCGACCCGCTGGGCGCTGGTGGTGGAGTCGGCCTGGGGCAGCAGTACGGCGAACTCGTCCCCGCCGAGGCGGGCCGCCTCGGCGCCGCGCGGCAGGGCGAGCCGCAGCCGCTCCGCTATCTGCAGCAGCAGCCGGTCCCCCGCCAGGTGACCGAGGGTGTCGTTGACGGCGCGGAAGCGGTCGAGGTCTATCAGGACCAGCGCGGACCTGGTGCCCACGCTCTCGGCGTCCGCCAGCGCCGACCAGGTCCGCTCCAGCAGCCACTGCCGGTTGGGCAGCCCGGTCAGCGGGTCCCGCAACTGCTCCTCCGCCCGCGCGCGGGCGATCCAGAGCGTGGAGTCCAGGGCGATCAGCGGAACCGCGAAGAGCGGCAGCAGTACGGGCATGACCGTCGCGACGACGCAGATCAGCGGGGCGATCCCGAGCAGGGCGACGGCGACGAGCCCCTGGCGCAGCAGCGCCGTGCGGGCGATGGTCGGCAGCCCGCCGCCCTGGGGTGCCCGGGCGTACCAGAGCAGAACCCGGGTGACGAGAAGATACGTGGAGGCCGCCAGGAGCACTTCCGGAACGGCTTCGATGCCCCAGTCGAGTGGCTGCCAGGGGGCCGCGACGGTCGGGACCTCGCCGAAGGCGGCCAGGACGAGGGCGGCGGCCCCGATGCCCAGGATGTCGACCGCGCCGTGCAGCAGCCCCTGCCACCAGCGATGGCGTCTGGCCGACCCGACGAGGACCACGACGACCGTGCTGACCAGGCCCGCGGGCACCCACCCGTAGAGCAGCAGTACGGCGAGGGTGAGGGCGGCCCCGGAGCCGGTGCCGCCCCACCACCGGTCGCGCCCCAGCGCGACCAGGTGGCCGACGATGATTCCGGTGAGCAGGGCGAGCGACCAGCCCACGGAGCCGTCCGGGAAGAGCGCGTCGCGCTCGCGCACCGTCAGATAGAAACCGGTCGCCAGCTGGAGCGTGGCGATCATCACGACGACGGCACCCACTTTGGGCGTGAGGCCGACGAAACCTTGCAGCCGTGCCACCGGTGCGGCGCTCTCGGTCGGTTTCATTCCGTCCCTCTCACAGCCGGCGGGGCCGATGGCCCCCGCTCTCATGCCACCACGGCCTCCTACCGGAAGACCGCGCACGGCAGGCGCACGTCTCAACAGTAGGCCGCGAAAGGCTTCCACGGGCAGCGCTCTACAGCTCTTGCCCGAATGCGAACCGACCACCCGTCACCTTCTGCTATGCGCCGAACGGGTGGCCGTGGTCGGCCATTCGGGCCTCGCGGGCCCCTCTCGCCCCCTCTGGCCCGTTTCTTCCCCCCTGATCCGCCGCCACGCCTGGGCGTTGTCTCGAAGACATCTCGAAGACGTCTCGATCGTGGCCGGAATCGAGATGTCCCCGGCCGGGGAGCACCATCGTTCCTCGACGGGCGGGGGCGGCATCCCCCGCCCGTACCGCTACTCCGCGGCGGGCAGGGCCGCCTCCGCCGCCGCGTCCGGTCCCCGTTCGAGCAGCACGGCGAAGCCGTCCTCGTCCAGCACGGGCACCTTCAGCTGCATCGCCTTGTCGTACTTCGAACCGGGGTTGTCGCCCACCACCACGAAGGCGGTCTTCTTCGACACCGATCCGGCGACCTTCGCGCCCTGGCTCTGCAATGCCTCTTTCGCGCCGTCCCTGGTGTACGTGGTCAGCGTGCCGGTGACGACGACGGTGAGCCCTTCGAGCGGGCGCGGCCCTTCGTCCTGACCCGCCCCCTCGTCCTCCATGCGGACCCCGGCCTCCCGCCATTTGCGCAGGATCTCGCGGTGCCAGTCCTCCGCGAACCAGCGCTTGACCGACTCGGCGATGATCTGGCCGACCCCGTCGGCGGCGGCCAGTTCCTCCTCGGTCGCCTCGTCGATCCGGTCGATGGAACGGAACTGACGGGCCAGCTCGGCGGCGGCCACCGGGCCCACATGACGGATCGAGAGCCCCGTCAGGATCCTGGCCAGCGGGGCCTCCTTCGCCGCGGCGATGCCCTCCAGCATCGCGAGGGCGTTCTTCTTGGGCTCGCCCTGCTGGTTGGCGAAGACCGTCGCGATCTTCTCCTCGCCGGTCTTCGGGTCGCGCTTGGGCAGTCCGCTGTCCTGGTCGAGGACATAGGCCCGGATCGGCAGCAGCTGATCGACGGTCAGCCCGAAGAGGTCGCCCTCGTCCAGCAGCGGCGGCTCGGCGGGCTCCAGCGGCTTGGTCAGGGCGGCGGCGGCGACGTATCCGAAGTGATCGATGTCCAGGCTCTTGCGGCCGGCGAGGTAGAAGATCCGTTCCCGCAACTGGGCCGGGCAGGAGCGCGCGTTGGGGCAGCGGAGGTCGATGTCGGCCTCCTTCATGGCGCGCAGCTCCGTGCCGCACTCGGGGCAGACGTCGGGCATCACGAACGCCTTCTCCGTGCCGTCGCGGAGATCGACGACCGGGCCGAGGATCTCCGGGATGACCTCGCCCGCCTTGCGGATCACCACCGTGTCGCCGATCAGGACACCCTTCGCCCGGACCACGTTCTGATTGTGCAGGGTGGCGAACTCGACCTCCGAGCCCGCCACTTCGACCGGTTCGACCTGGGCGTACGGGGTGACTCTGCCGGTGCGTCCGACGCCGACGCGGATGTTGACCAGCTTGGTGTTGACCTCCTCCGGCGCGTACTTCCAGGCGATCGCCCAGCGCGGGGCGCGCGAGGTGGAGCCCAGCCGGCCCTGGAGCGGGATCTCGTCGAGCTTGACGACGACACCGTCGATCTCGTGCTCCACGGAGTGCCGGTTCTCGCCGAAGTACGCGATGAACTCCCGTACGCCGTCGAGGGAGTCCACGACCTTGTTGTGCCCGGCCGTGGGCAGTCCCCATTCGCGCAGCAGCTCGTAGGCGTGCGACAGGCGGTCGATGTCGAAGCCCTCGCGGGCGCCGATGCCGTGCACCACCATGTGCAGCGGGCGGGTCGCGGTGACTCTGGGGTCCTTCTGCCGCAGCGACCCCGCCGCCGCGTTGCGCGGGTTGGCGAAGGGCTTGTCCTCGGCCGCGACCAGCCGGGCGTTCAGCTCCTCGAAGGCGTCCATCGGGAAGAAGACCTCGCCCCGGATCTCGACGAGGGGCGGAATCCGCTCCCCCTTCAGCCGGTGCGGGATCTCGGCGATGGTCCGGACGTTGGGGGTGATGTCCTCGCCGGTACGGCCGTCGCCGCGGGTCGCCGCGCGGGTGAGCAGGCCGTGCTCGTAGGTGAGGTTGACGGCGAGTCCGTCGACCTTGAGCTCGCACAGGAGGTGGTAGTCCGTGGTGCCGACGTCCTTGGCGACGCGCTCGGCCCAGGTCGCCAGCTCCGCGTCGTCGAACGCGTTGTCCAGGGAGAGCATGCGCTCGCGGTGCTCGACGGACGTGAACTCGGTGCGGTACGGGCCGGCGACCTTCTGGGTCGGGGAGTCCGGCGTGCGCAACGAGGGGTGCTGGTCCTCCAGGGCCTCCAGCGCGCGCAGCAGCCGGTCGAACTCGGCGTCGCTGACGACCGGCTGGTCGTTCACGTAATACCGGAAGCGGTGCTCCTCGACCTGCTCGGAGAGCCGCGCGTGCTCCTCCTGCGCCTGCGCCGGAACTGTGCCCGACTGCTCTGCCCGGTGTTCGCCGGCCATCATCCCGTCCTCCCGTTGGCCCGCCGTCCCCATCACTCAGGGTTGTCCGCGAGCGATCTCGCCGCCTTGGCGCAGTGGGCGAGCGCGGCACGCGCGTACGTGGGCGATGCCCCCGCGAGCCCGCACGACGGAGTGATCACGACGGACTCGGTGAGAGTCCCCGGATTCAGCCCCAACCTGCTCCACAGCGTCCTGACACCCATGACGCTACCGCCCGGGTCCGACAATCCGGCCGAGGCCGCATCGGTGCCGGGCAGCACACCGAGGAACAGTTGGGTGCCGCCTTCGACCGCTTCCCCGATCGTCTCTTCCTCACGCTCGGTGAGCAGGGAGAAGTCGAACGAGATCCCGTCGGCACCGGCCCTGCGCAGCAGCGCGAACGGCACCTCGGGTGCGCAGGAGTGGACGACCGTGGTCCCGTCCCCGTTCACGGCGAGCACCTCGCGCAGGGTCGCCTCGACGACCTGGCGGTCCACGGCCCGGTAGGTGCGGTATCCGCTCGCCGATCTGACCCGCCCCAGGAGTACGGCGGTCAGGGACGGCTCGTCGAGCTGGAGCACGATCTGTGCGCCCGGCATCCTGCGGCGTACGTCGGCGAGATGCGCGCGCAGCCCCTCGGCCAGCGAACCGGCCAGGTCGCGGCAGGCGCCGGGGTCGCCGAGCATGGCCTCGCCGCCCCGCAGCTCCAGGGCGGCGGCCAGGGTCCACGGGCCCACGGCCTGGACCTTGAGCAGCCCCTCGTACCCCTGGGTGAACTCCTCCAGGGCGTCGAGGTCCTCGCCGAGCCAGGACCGGGCCCTCCTGGTGTCACGGCCCGGCCGGTCGCTGATCCGCCAGCCGCTCGGTTCGACGTGGCCGTACATCTCGACGAGCATCCCGATGGTCCGCCCGATCATGTCCGCGCCCGGACCGCGGGCGGGCAGTTCCGCCAGATACGGCATGCCCTGACCGTCGGCGAAGGAACCGGTGACGGTCCTGGCCGCCTCCCGTGCGTCTCCCCCGGGCATCGAGCCGATCCCGGTCGCCGGGCACCCGCTGAACTTGCTCTTCTCGCTCACCCGGGCAGCCTACGGGTGGGAGCGGACCGGCGAGGTCAGCGGCCGGGGCGGACGGTGAGGTCGTTGACCTCGGCGTCGCGCGGGAGGTCGAGGGCCATCAGGATCGTGGTGGCCATCGACTCGGGGTCGATCCACTTGGCGGGGTCGTACTCCTTGCCCTCCTGCTGGTGGACCTTGGCCTGCATGGGGCTGGCGGTGCGTCCGGGGTAGACGGAGGTGACCCGGACCCCGTTGCCGTGCTCCTCGTGGCGCAGCGAGTCGGCGAGGGCCTTGAGGCCGTGCTTGCTCGCGGCGTACGCGCCCCACTCGGCGTGCGCCTGGAGCCCGGCGCCCGAGTTCACGAAGATCACGTGGCCGTGGGCGACGCGCAGCTGCGGCAGCAGGAGGCGGGTGATCTCGGCGGGGGCGACGAGGTTGGCGTTGAGCTGGAAGTGCCACGCCTTGGGGGTCAGCTCGCCGACGGGGCCGAGCTCGACGACCCCCGCGATGTGCAGCAGCGAGTCGAGCCGTTCGGGCATCGCCTGCTGCCCGAACGCCCAGGAGAGCCGGTCGGGGTTGCCGAGGTCACCGACGAGCGTACGGGCACCGGGGTACAGGTCCGCGAGCTCCTTGGCGCGGCCCGCGTCCCGGGCCAGCAGCACGATCTCGTCACCGCGCTCCAGAAGACGGCGGGCGACGGCTGCCCCGATGCCGGAACCGGCACCGGTGATGAGGTGGGTAGACATGTACCGATGATCCCATCACCGGGCCGGGCGCACTGGAGCGGCCCGGTCACTGGTGTCCGGCGGACTCCTCCAGGTGGGCGAGCGCGCCGACGGCGTCCTTGGCGAAGAAGACCAGGTCGGTGAGGGGCAGCGGCAGGAAGCCCTCGTCCTCCATGCGCTGGAACTGCTGGCGCAGCCCGTCGTAGAAGCCCGCCGTGTTCAGCAGGACGACCGGCTTGGCGTGCTTGCCGTGCTTCTTGAGCTCCAGGATCTCCGTGGCCTCGTCGAGCGTCCCGGTTCCCCCGACCATGATCACGACCGCGTCGGCCTTCGCCAGGAGCAGCGCCTTGCGCTCGGCCAGATCGCGCGCGATCACCATCTCGTCGGCGTTCGTCCGGGCCTTCTCGGCCAGGAAGTCCACCGACACCCCGACGAGCCGCCCGCCCGCCTCCTGGACACCGTCGGCGACCACCTTCATCAGGCCGCTCTCCGAACCGCCCCAGACCAGGGTGTGGCCGCCCCGGCCCAGCAGTTCGGCGAACTCCCGGGCGGGCACGGTGTAGCGGTCGTCGAGGTCGGCGGCGGAGAGAAAGACGCAGATGTTCATGGGACCACCGTACGACCCGCCCCGGACAGCGCGGTCCGCGGCCGATCCGTTCCGGACACGGGGAAGAATCCGGGCCGCCGTACCGCTGCACCTGACATGACTTCCCTTACAGGACACCGCATCACCGTCGAGCCCGGCTCCGAGCATGTCCGGGCGGTGCGCGACGGGCAGGTGCTGGCCGAGAGCCGCCGCCCGCTCGTGCTGCGCGAGACCGGCTGTCCGGTCCGCTACTACCTGCCGCCCGAGGACGTCCGTACCGAACTGCTCGCGGCTTCGGACACCAGCACCCACTGCCCGTACAAGGGCGACGCCTCCTACTGGTCGGTGCCGGGTGCGGCCGATCTCGTCTGGGCCTACCCGGACCCGAAGCCCGAAGTCGCCGCGATCAAGGACCACTTCTGCTTCTACGAGACCGAGACCGTAGCCGGGGACGCGGCCTGAGGCACCCCCGTGACCGTGGTTGGCCGGGCGTCAGAAGTCCTTCGCCGGAAGGCTCCTGAGAGATTTCCAAGAATTGTTCCGCGGCAGCGATGAGTTTTCGCGGCCGGTCCGGTCAGCCGTCACATGGACACGACTCTCTCCGCCGACGGCACCCCGATCGCGTACCGCCGCCAGGGCGACGGGCCGCCCGTGGTGCTGGTCGGCGGGGCGCTCAGCACCGCCGCGACCGAGGCAGCCCTGGCCGCCCTGCTGGCGCCGCGCTTCACGGTCGTCACGTACGACCGCCGGGGGCGGGGCGCCAGCGGTGACGGCGGCGGTTACGCGGTACGGCGGGAGATCGAGGACCTGACCGCCGTTGCGGACGCGGTGGGCGGGCGGGTCTCGGTGTTCGGCATGTCGTCCGGCGGGGCGCTGGCCCTGGAGGCGCAGGCGGCCGGGCTGCCGGTGGATCTGCTCGCGGTCTACGAACCCCCGTACACCCCCGGTCCGTCCGGCCTGCTGCACAAGGCCCGTCGCACGGCCCGGCTGCACCGGCTGCTGTCCACCGGGGATCTCGGCGGGGCCGTGGAGCTGTTCCTCTCGGCGACCGGCGTCGAGGCCGGGACGATCGCCCGGATGCGGCGCGCACCGCTGTGGCAGGGCCTGGAGTCGGTGGCGCACACCCTCGCGTACGACGACGCGCTCCTGGGCGACGGGACGGTCCCGGCCGAGCGGTTCGCGGCCGTCACCGCGCGCACGATGGTGGTCTGCGGCGGCTTCAGCCCCCTCCAGGCCCGTAACGCGGCCCGCACCCTCGCGGACGCGGTGCCGCGCGCCCGCCACCGCACCCTGACGGGCCAGATGCGCGAGGTGGCACCGCAGGTGATCGCCCCGGTGCTGGCGGAGTTCTTCGCCAGGGACGTGTACGTCGGCCGGGCCGCGTCGTGACCCGGGCCCGCGTGGGCCCGGCGCGGTGACCCGAGCCGGGCCCAGGGGCCTCAGGAGGGCGAGGACACCCTCTCGCGGCGCACCGTCGTCGCGATCGTCGCGGAGCCGACCACCCGGGTCCCGTCGTACAGCACGACGGCCTGGCCGGGGGCCACGCCGCGTACCGGCTCGGTGAAGGTGACGTGCAGCGTGCCGTCGACGAGTTCGGCGGCGACCTCCGTCTCACCGCCGTGGGCACGGAGCTGGGCGGTGTACGTGCCCGGGCCGGACGGAGGCGTTCCGCACCAGCGGGGCTTGATCGCGGTGAGCGCCGTGACATCGAGGGCCTCGACGGGGCCCACGGTGACGGTGTTGTTCACCGGGGAGATGTCCAGGACGTAGCGCGGCTTGCCGTCGGCGGCGGGGTGGCCGATCCGCAGGCCCTTGCGCTGGCCGATGGTGAAGCCGAAGGCACCGTCGTGGGTGCCGAGCTTCGTGCCGGACTCGTCGAGGATGTCGCCCTCGGCCCGGCCGCCGAGACGGTCGGCCAGGAAGCCCTGGGTGTCGCCGTCGGCGATGAAGCAGATGTCGTGGCTGTCGGGCTTCTTGGCCACGGCGAGTCCCCGGGCCTCCGCCTCGGCGCGGATCTCGTCCTTGGTGGTGAGGGTGTCGCCGAGCGGGAACATCGCGTGGGCGAGCTGCTTCTCGTCCAGGACACCGAGGACGTAGCTCTGGTCCTTGGCCATGTCGGAGGCGCGGTGCAGCTCACGGCTGCCGTCCTCGGCGAGCACGACCGTGGCGTAGTGCCCGGTGCACACGGCGTCGAAGCCGAGCGCGAGTGCCTTGTCCAGCAGCGCGGCGAACTTGATCTTCTCGTTGCAGCGCAGGCACGGGTTGGGGGTGCGGCCCGCCTCGTACTCCGCGACGAAGTCCTCCACGACGTCCTCGCGGAAGCGTTCCGCCAGGTCCCAGACGTAGAAGGGGATGCCGATGACGTCCGCCGCGCGGCGGGCGTCGCGGGAGTCCTCGATGGTGCAGCAGCCGCGTGCGCCGGTACGGAAGGACTGCGGGTTCGCGGACAGGGCGAGGTGCACACCGGTCACGTCGTGGCCTGCCTCGGCGGCGCGCGCGGCGGCGACGGCGGAGTCCACACCGCCCGACATCGCGGCGAGGACACGGAGGGGGCGCGGGGAAGTCTGAGTCATAGCCCCTCCAGGGTACGGGGCGCCGGGAACCGAACGCTCGCGGATATGCGTTGACGATCACATGGGGACCAAAGGAAGCGGCCGGGCTTCGAAGAAGGGGCCCGCGCGCGGTATCAGCCGGCGCGCGCTGCTGATCGGCGGCGGTGTGACGGCGGCGGGTGCCGCCGCGCTCGCCCGCGACGAGCTCAGGCACGCCTGGTGGCGGGTTCCGGGCGTCGAGAAGCCCCGCAGGCCGGGCGAGCTGGACTACGCTGGCGCCCGTTGGGTCGCCGCCTCGGAGGCGAACTGGCGGCGCGCGGACCGCCCCGACGACTACCGGATCGACCGCGTGGTCATCCATGTCACGCAGGGCAGCTTCGCCAGTGCGGTGAGGGTCTTCCAGGACCCCGGCCACGGCGCCGCCGCGCACTACGTGGTGCGCAGGGACGGCCATGTGGCGCAGATGATCCGGGAGCTGGATGTGGCGTACCACGCGGGGAACCGGTCGTACAACGAACGCAGCGTCGGCATCGAGCACGAGGGCTTCGTGGACCGCCCCAAGGACCTCACGACGGCGATGTACGAGTCCTCGGCCCGGCTGACGGCCGCGATATGCGGGCGCTACGGCATACCGATGGACCGCGAGCACATCATCGGGCACGTCGAGGTGCCGGGCACGGACCACACCGACCCCGGGCCGCACTGGGACTGGGACCGGTATCTGAAGCTGGTGCGGCGGGCCGCGACGGCGAGGCCCACCGGGTCGGCGAAGCCCTCGGACTCGGCACAACCCGCGTGATCCCGGGCGCGACGGCCTCCGCGGGACGATCCGCCCTCAGCTGAGTCCGGCCGTCCTCGCGCGTTCCACCGCCGGACCGATGGCGCCCGCGAGTTCCTCGACGTCCTGCCTGGTGGAGGTGTGGCCGAGCGAGAAGCGCAGTGTGCCGCGGGCCAGGTCCGGGTCGGTTCCGGTGGCCAGCAGGACGTGGCTGGGCTGGGCGATCCCGGCGGTGCAGGCGGAGCCGGTGGAGCACTCGATGCCCTGGGCGTCCAGCAGCAGCAGGAGCGAGTCGCCCTCGCAGCCGGGGAAGCTGAAGTGGGCGTTGGCCGGGAGCCGCCCCGCCGGGTCCGGGTCGCCCCCGAGCCGGGCGTCCGGCACGGCCCGCCGCACGGCGGTGATCAGGTCGTCCCGGAGCGCCCCGATCCGGCGGGCGAAGTTCTCGCGTCCCTCGGCGGCGAGCCGGGCGGCGACCGCGAAGGCGGCGACGGCGGGCACATCCAGGGTGCCGGAGCGCACATGGCGCTCCTGCCCGCCGCCGTGCAGCACGGGTACGGGGGTGTATTCGCGGCCCAGGAGCAGCGCGCCGATACCGAACGGACCGCCGATCTTGTGTCCGCTGACGGTCATGGCGGCCAGCCCCGACCGTGCGAAGTCGACCTCCAGCTGACCGACGGCCTGTACCGCGTCGGCGTGCATGGGGATGCCGAACTCGCGGGCGATGTCTGCCAGTTCACGTACCGGCATGATGGTGCCGATCTCGTTGTTGGCCCACATCACGGTGATCATCGCGATGTCGTCGGGGTTACGGAGGACGGCTTCGCGCAGGTCCTCGGGGTGCACCCGTCCGTAGTGGTCGACGGGGAGGTACTCGACGGTCGCGCCCTCGTGTTCGGCCAGCCAGTCGACGGCGTCCAGGACGGCGTGGTGTTCGACGGGGCCCGCGAGGACCCTGGTGCGCCGGGGGTCGGCGTCGCGGCGGGCCCAGTACAGGCCCTTGACCGCGAGGTTGTCGGCCTCGGTACCGCCGGAGGTGAGGACCACCTCACTGGGGCGTGCGCCGAGGGCGTCGGCGAGGGTCTCTCTGGACTCCTCGACGGTACGGCGGGCCCGGCGCCCGGCGGCGTGCAGGGAGGACGCGTTGCCGGTGACGGCGAGCTGGGCGGTCATCGCCCCGATCGCCTCCGGAAGCATCGGCGTGGTCGCGGCGTGGTCGAGGTATGCCATGGTGCGCTCGATTCTACGAGCCCCCGTCGGGACGTACGCCGGTGCGTCACGGCCCGGCCCCCGCAGGCGCTTCACGGGCGGTTCATGGGCGGTGCGCGGCGGCCCGGGTTTGGAGCCCGGTCCGGGACCGGGAGAGCGTGGCGCCCGCCCGTGCCGGTGGCTCGCTCAGCCGCCGACGTTCCAGATGACGGCGCCGTTCGCGGTGACCAGGACGGCCAGGACGACGAGGTCGGCGACGCCGAGTGCGAGGCCGAGCAGGGCGCGGCCCCGGCGGTCGGTGGAGCGGGCGAGTGCCAGCAGCGCCATGACGATGGCGGCGGGCCCGAGCAGGATGTTCATCACGAGGAGTCCGACGAGCCCCAGGACGAACGAGGCGACGGCCAGCCCGTCGGCCTCCCGGCCGGCGGGACTCCGGGGCGCCTTCTCCGGTGCGGAGGTGTCGGCGGCGCTTGCGGTGCGGGCGGCGCTTTCGGTACGGGCGGTGCCTTCGGTACGCGCGGTGCCTTCGGTACGCGCGGTGCGGCCCGTGAGGCCCGCGAAGCCGACGGCGCGCTCTGCGTGGCGGACGGTCTCGGTGAGTTTCATGGTGCGGGCTCCTTCGGATCGCCGGAGTCGGCAGGCTCGTGCCGGACGGTCTTTATCGGGAGCGGCGCGCGAGGCGCTCGCGGACGGCGAAGAGGAGCAGCCAGCCACCGATGACGGCGGCGACGGCCAGGGTCGAGGACAGCGGGATCTGGGCGACCGCCCCGAGGGCGATCCCCAGCAGGAGCAGGGCGGCGACGAGGACGAGCATGTGCGGCCTTTCCACGTGTGGGCCGGAACGATTGAGAGTACGACTGTTCACTGACTCTTGAGTCTAACCTCACCTCCCTTCCTCGACCCGGAGAACGGTTGTTTACTGAATGGCATGAGTCACACCGCCGGCATCCGCCAGACCCAGAAGCTGAAGACACGTCAGGCGCTCCTGGACGCCGCGCTCCGGCTGCTGGAGCACCAGAGCCTGAGCAGCCTGGGCCTGCGCGAGGTCACCCGGGCCGTGGGGGTCGCCCCCACCGCCTTCTACCGGCACTTCGAGGGCACCGCGGCGCTCGGTGTGGCCCTCGTGGAGGAGACGCTGGGCAGCCTGCACGGCATGATCGGCGCGGTCCTCGCGGAGACCGGTGACAGCGACGAACGCCTGGACCGCAGCGTGGAGTTGATAGCGCGCCATGTCGCCGCGCAGCCCGCCCACTTCCGCTTCATCGCCCGCGAGCAGCACGGCGGCGTGGGCCCGGTCCGCGAGGCCATCGCCGCCCAGCTCCGCCGGTTCGCGGACGAGGTGGCCACCGCGCTCGGCGGGGAGCCGGAGTCGGCGGGATGGAGCCGGGAGGACCTGCTGATGCTCGGCGGCCTCTACGTCGACCACATGGTGATCACCGCGTCGGCGCTGCTGGACGCGGGCCCCGGCGGTGAGCGCGAGGTCGTCCGGGTGGCCCGGCGCCGACTGCGCCTGGTCTCCCTCGGCCGCGCGCACTGGCTGGACGACGGGGAGGACATGGGCGCGGGCCCCGCATGACCGGGCCCGCCGTACCACCGGCCGCCGCACCACCGGCCGTAGCGGCCCCGCCGCGCTCAGCCGTCCGCCGCGGCCACCGCCGCGCGCTCAGCCGTCCGTCGCGTACAGCTCCACGACCTGCGCGGCGGCACGGGCGAGCAGGCTCCGCGCCCCGGGCGGCTCCAGCACTTCCAGGTTCGGCCCGAAGGAGAGCAGGGAGCGGGCCCAGGCCACTTCGGGTACCGCGAGTTCGGCCAGCAGCCACTCCCCGCGCTCTTCCCCCGGCCGGGGTTCGCCGGGCCGGGGTGC
Source organism: Streptomyces sp. TSRI0281 (assembly GCF_001905125.1). GTDB lineage: Bacteria > Actinomycetota > Actinomycetes > Streptomycetales > Streptomycetaceae > Streptomyces. Next base: position 305,763 of record NZ_LWLE01000035.1, read on the forward strand.
ACCGGTGAGCACGCCCGCGTGGAGGCGTACGAAGAGGTCGAGGCGGGAGCGGTGCACCCGGACCCGGAGCCGTACGTCCGCCGGGCGTTCCTCGACCTGCCGGCGCAACACCGCCCACACCTCGGCCAGTTCCACTCCTGTCCGGCGCACCACACCCTCCTCGCCGAGGGCCGCCTCCCGCACCCGGTCCGCGCGGAAGAGCCGGGGCGCGCCGTCGAGGTCCGCGACGAGGTACCAGACGCCCGCCTTCACGACGAGGCCGTACGGGTCGACGGTGTAGGTGCGCGGGGTGTCGGTGCCGCTGTGCCGGTAGCCGATCCGCAGCCGCCGGTCGGCGAGGACGGCGTCGTGGAGCTCGGCGATGTCCACGGCGGCCCGCGGGCCGCTCATCCAGCGGACCGGGTCGACGAGGAACCGCCGGCTGGTCTGCTCGGCGGCGGGGCGGTGCGGCGCCGGGAGTGCCGCCATCACCTTGCGCAGGGCCGAGCCGAGCGCCGCGTCGAGGCCGAGCGCGGCGTGCGCGCCGTCGGCGGCCAGGACGAAGAGGGCGCGCGCCTCGTCGGCGGTGAGGCCGGTGACATCGGTACGGAAGCCGGGGAGCAGGGCGATGCCGCCGTGGCGGCCGCGCTCGGCGTAGACGGGGACACCGGAGGCGGAGAGCGCCTCGACGTCGCGGTAGATGGTCCGTACGGAGACTTCGAGACGGTCGGCGAGCTCGGTGGCGGGGACCAGCGAGCGGGTCTGGAGCAGCAGCAGGATGGAGAGCAGCCGGTCGGATTTCACGTCACCATGATGGCCGGGGGCCGCACGACGGCCGCCCCGCCACCCAACGCCCCGCCGCCCAACGCCCCGAGGCCCTCAGCCCTCTAGCCCTCAGCTCCGGGCTCCGGGCTCCGGGCTCCGGGCTCCGGGCTCCGGGCTCCGGGCTCCGGGCTCCGGCGAACCTAGCCGCGCGGGGCCTTGGCCAGTTGGCGGGACTGGGCCACCAGGCGGTCCGCACTGTCCCAGACCTCCGCGTCCTCCTCCAGGAAGCCGCCCGCGAGGTTACGGGTGGTGATCGAGACCCGCAGCGGACCCGGTGCCGGGCGGCAGCGGATGTGGGTGGTGAGTTCGACGGTCGGGGTCCAGCCCTTGAGGCCCAGCTCGAACGCGGTCGGCGGCAGCGCGTCGACGGTGAGCAGCAGGGACAGCGGGTCCGCGTCGCGGCCGTCCGCCAGCCCGAACCAGCCGCGCATCTCGCCCTTGCCGGACGGTGCGCCGACGGCCCAGCCGACCGTCGCCGGGTCGAGCGCGATGTCGATGCGCTCGGTGATGGCGGAGCTGCCGGGGATCGGGGCCGGGCCGTCGCCCGGACCGAGGCAGTGCTCCCTGGCCGGCATGGCGGGCGGCGTGGCCGACGTACGGATCTCGTCGGTGAGTTCGTCCAGGTCGCCATAGGTGGCGACGACCCGGATGCGCTCGACCTCGGCGCCGTCCTCGGCGAACTGGAAGAGGGACGCCTGGCCGGTGGAGAGCGTGCGGCCGGTGCGCACGACCTGGGTCCGGACCACCGCGGGGCCGGGGACGGACGCGGTGAGGTAGTGCGCGGAGACCGAGAAGGGGTCGGGGTGCGGGAGCGCCTCGCCGAGGGCCCGGCCGATCAGGGCCAGCAGGTAGCCGCCGTTGACGGCACGGATGATGGTCCAGCCCGCGGAGAGTTCCGCGTCGTAGACACCCTCCTCGCGGAGCGTGACAGCGGTGTCGCGGTCGAACTCGCTGTCCCCGATGGTCGCCCGCGTCACCTGCGTGGTCCGCGTGCCGTGCGCCGTCTGCGCTGCTGCCTGTGCCATGCCATGCACCGTACACCGATCGTATTACTAAGCGGTAGCTTCTCCTGGCGTCACTTCTGCCGGGCGGTGGCTTCCCGGCCCCGCTCTCAGGTCGCCGCCGAGTCCTCCTCCGCCGTGGCGGAGCGCCTGTTGTAGGCGCGCGGGGCCCGCCAGTGGAAGCGCAGCGCCAGCAGCCGCAGGACGAACGCGGTGAGCACGGCCGTACCGCTGGTGAACGCGTTGAGGGCGTCGAAACGGATGCACAGCACAGCCATGACCGCGCCGACGATCGCGGGCACCGCGTACAGATCGCGGTCCCAGCGCAGCAGGGACGGCACCTCGTTGGCCAGCACGTCCCGCAGCACACCGCCGCCGACCGCGGTCGCCAGGCCCAGGGCCGCCGACGCGGTGAGGCCGAGGCCGTAGTCGTACGCCTTGACCGTCCCGGTGACGCAGAACAGGCCGAGCCCCGCCGCGTCGAAGACGTTGACCCCGACCTGGATGCGCTCGACGTGGGGGTGCAGGAAGAACACCAGGACGGCGGCGAGCAGCGGCGTCGTGAAGTAGCCGAGATCCGTGAACGCGGCCGGCGGGATCGCGCCGATCATCACGTCACGGAACAGCCCCCCGCCCAGCGCTGTCACCTCGGCGAGCACCGCGATGCCGAAGACATCGAAGTTCTTGCGTACGGCGAGCAGTGCGCCCGAGATCGCGAAGACGAAGATTCCGACGATGTCGAGCGCATGCTGGACGGAGGGCGTGAACAGTTCGTTGAGCACCGGGCAATTGTGCCGGTATTACTCCTTCGGGCTGTCCTCCGAGGTCGTGGAAGGGGCCGGGTCGACGCCGGAGGGCTTCTCAGCAGACTTCGCGGCGGGCTTCTCGGCAGACTTCGCGGAGGCGGCAGGCTCCGCCTTCCCGCCCTCGGCCGCGTCGCCCTTCGCGACGCTCGCCGCCTTCACCGTGATGACCTCCACCGCGTCCCCCGCGCCGGGCAGCGGCGCGTCGCCGGGCGCCTGGTCCGGTGCGTTCTCCGGGTGGTGGCAGGCCACCTGGTGGCCGGTCTTGAGCGCGATCAGCGGCGGTTCCTGCGTCTTGCAGATCTGCGTCGCCTTCCAGCACCGGGTGTGGAACCGGCAGCCGCTGGGCGGCGATATCGGCGAGGGCACATCGCCCTTGAGCAGGATGCGGTCGCTCTTGGCGCCGCGCCGACGCGGGTCGGGCACCGGCACCGCGGACATCAGCGCCTTGGTGTACGGGTGCATCGGCGCCTCGTACAGCGACTTGCGGTCCGACAGCTCCACGATCTTGCCGAGGTACATGACCGCGATCCGGTCCGAGACATGGCGGATGACCGAGAGGTCGTGCGCGATGATCATGTACGTGAGCCCGAGCTCGTCCTGGAGGTCGTCCAGCAGGTTCACCACCTGCGCCTGGATCGACACGTCCAGCGCGGAGACCGGCTCGTCGGCCACCACGAGCTTCGGCTTGAGCGCGAGCGCGCGGGCGATGCCGATGCGCTGGCGCTGGCCGCCGGAGAACTCGTGCGGATAGCGGTTGTAGTGCTCGGGGTTGAGGCCGACCATCTCCAGCAGCCGCTGGACCTCCCGCTTCAGACCGCCCTCGGGCGTGACGCCCTGGAGCCGGAAGGGGGTGCCCACGATCCCGCCGACGGTGTGGCGCGGGTTCAGCGAACCGTACGGGTCCTGGAAGATCATCTGCACGTCGCGGCGCATCGGCCGCAGCTTCCCGGCGGACAGATGCGTGATGTCGCGGCCCTCGAACTCGACCTTGCCGCCGGTGGGTTCCAGCAGGCGCGTGACCAGCCGGCCCATCGTCGACTTGCCGCAACCGGACTCGCCGACGACGCCGAGGGTCTCGCCGGGGCGCACGTCGAAGGTGAGCCCGTCGACCGCCTGGACGGCGCCCACCTTGCGCTTGAGCACGCCCTTGGTGATCGGGAAGTGCTTGACCAGGCCGGTGACCTTGAGGAGCGGCTCGGACCCGGACCCGTCCGACCCCGGCCGGGGAGTCTTCTTGTCCATATCAGTCACAGCTTCGGCGCAATCTCTTCGGTCCAGATCTGTTCGCGCTGCTCCGGCGACATGTGGCACGCGGAGTAGTGCCCGTCGCTGACGAGCTGCAGCTCCGGACGCTCGGTGCGGGTGACGTTGTCGGCCGGCACGTCGGCGTACGGGCAGCGCGGGTGGAAGGCACAGCCCGACGGGACGTTGATCAGGCTGGGCGGCGTGCCCTTGACGGGCACCAGGCGCTCGGTCTGCTCCCGGTCGATGCGCGGCATCGAGCCGAGCAGACCCCAGGTGTAGGGGTGCTGCGGCTGGTAGAAGACCTTCTCCGAGCTGCCGCGCTCGATGCAGCGGCCCGCGTACATCACCAGCAGCTTGTCGGCGATCTCCGCGACGACCCCGAGGTCGTGGGTGATCATGACGACCGCCGAGCCGAACTCCTTCTGGAGATCACGGATCAGGTCGAGGATCTGCGCCTGGACGGTCACGTCCAGGGCGGTCGTCGGCTCGTCGGCGATCAGCAGCTGCGGATTGTTGACCAGCGCCATCGCGATCATCGCGCGCTGGCGCATACCGCCGGAGAACTGGTGCGGGTAGTCGTCGTAGCGGCGCTGCGGCTCCGGGATGCCGACCCGGTCGAGCATCTCGATCGCGCGCTTCTTCGCGGTCTTCCTGTCGACACGGTTGTGGACGCGGAACGCCTCCACGATCTGCGAGCCGATGCTGTAGTACGGGTGCAGGGCCGACAGCGGATCCTGGAAGATCATCGCCATCTTCTGGCCACGCAGCTCACGTACGCGCTCGGGCCCGGCGCCGATCAGCTCCTCGCCCTCCAGCCAGATCTCACCGGAGATCCGCGCCCGCTCCGAGGTGTGCAGTCCCATGATCCCCAGTGAGGTCACGGACTTGCCGGAGCCGGACTCGCCGACGATACCGAGGGTCTCCCCGGCCTTCAGGTCGAAGCTGACGCCGTCGACGGACTTGACCAGACCGTCGTCGGTGTCGAAGTGGATGGTGAGGTCCCGTACCGAGAGGAACTGCTGTTCGTCGGCTGCGGATCCGGCGTCGGAAACGGCCCCGGAGACCGATGAGTCCGTCGTGCGTACGTCGCTCATGAGAGCCTCACCCGGGGGTCGATCGCGGCGTACACGAGGTCCACCAGCAGATTGCAGACAACGATGAAGGAGGCGGCGACCAGCGTCACGCCCATCACGATGGGCAGGTCGCTGCGGGTCACACCCTGAATGGCGTACTCGCCCATCCCCTGGAACGAGAAGACGCTCTCGGTGATGACCGCGCCGCCCAGGAGCAGCGCGAAGTCCATGCCGAAGATGGTGACGAGGGGGGTCAGGGCCGCGCGCAGGCCGTGCTTGACGACCACCTGGCGTTCTCGCAGGCCCTTGGCGCGGGCGGTTCTGATGTAGTCCTCGCCCATCGTCTCCAGCATTCCGGCCCGGGTGAGCCGGGCGTAGAGCGCGGAGTACAGGAAGGCGAGCGTGCACCAGGGGAGGATCAGGTTCCAGGCCCATTCCCCGGGATTCTCGGAGAACGGCACGAAGTGGACGTCGTCCCAGATCTTCCAGTTGAAGGCGAAGAGGGCGAGCGAGACCATGCCGGTGAAGAACATCGGCAGGGAGACACCGGCCAGCGCGATGCCCATCGCGAGGCGGTCGAAGATCGATCCCCGCTTGAGCGCCGAGAGCACGCCGGTCGCGACACCCGAGATGACCCAGAGGACGGCCGCGCCGACCGCCAGCGACAGCGTCACGGGTATCCGCTGGACTATCTCCGGCCAGATCTCGGAGTGCGTCTTGAAGGAGTAGCCGAAGCAGGGCGCGTTGCAGACGACCGGGTCCGGACCGAACTGGTACTCGGCGCCGACAACGATGCCCTTGATGAAGTGCCAGTACTGGAGGTACAGGGGCTGGTCCAGCCCCAGGTTCTTCTTGACCGCGGCGATGACGTCCGGGTCGGGACTCTTCCCGACGTACTGGGCGGCCATCGAGTCGATCGTTTGCCCGCCGAGGCGGGGCACCAGGAAGAAGATCGCGAACGTGACTGCGCTGACCACCAGCAGCAGCAACACCGCGGCGAATACGCGTCGGATGATGTACGCAGCCACAGCCGTGCGGCGCCGGGTCGAGCGGGCGGGGTAACGCCCGACGTCCCGGCGCCTTCACCTGCCTTTCGAGGGATGCTGTTGAGGAACAGGTGCTACTTGGTCGAGGTCATCAGCACGTAGTCGTACATGCCGAGGTACGCGTCGGTGACCGTGACGTTCGCCGCGGAGTCCGGGCGGTAGAGCAGGTTCTTGCGGTAGAAGAGCGGCACGACCGAGGCGTTCTCCATGACCTTCTGGTCGACCTCGCCCCAGGCGGCGTTGCGCTCCGTGGTGTCCACCGTGCCGATGCCCTTGACCAGGGCCTCGTTGACGCCCTTGTCGTCGAGCTCCATCAGGTTGGTGCCACCGGAGGGCTTGATGGCCGAGCCGTTGACGATCTGGTCGAGGAAGCCGAAGCCGGTCGGCCAGTCGGCACCCCAGGCCATCATCATCATGCCCGCGTTGTTCTTGTGGACCCAGGCCGGGACACCGGCGAAGTCGGTGAAGTACTTGTCCGCCGGGAACTGCTTGATCTCGGCGACGATGCCGATCTGCTTCAGGCTGTTCTGGAGCTGCGTGGCCGCGGTGACCTCGTCGGGGCGGTCGGACCGCGCCGTCAGCGTGGTCTTGAAGCCGCCCGGCTTACCGCAATTGGCCAGGTGCTCCTTGGCCTTCTTGACGTCGCCCTTGCTCTCCGCGGACGGGTACAGGTCGAACTTCTTGTAACCGGCGACGGTCGGCGGGATCACCGTGGTCGCCGGGTCGCCCTTGACCGCACCGCCGATCGCGTCGACCATGCTGCGCTTGTCGGCGATGTACTGAACGGCCTTGCGGCACTCGATGTTGTTGAACGGCTCCACGTTGACGTTCAGCGCCAGGTACTGGAGCGCGCCCGCGTACGGGTTGTCCGTCTTGGCCTTCTCGTCGGCCTTCACCAGGACCTTGGGCTGGGTCTTGGACTGCAGACCCGTGCCCGCGATGTCCGCGGTGATCGTGTCGCTCAGCAGGTGCTCGTCGACCGTGGTCGCGTTGACGTTGAACTTGAGCTCGATCTTGTCCGGCAGAGCCTTGCGGATCGGGTCGTTCTTCTGGTCCCACTCGGGGTTGCGGACCAGCGTCGCGCCGCGGCTCTCGCTGTACGAGGAGAACTTGTACGGGCCCGACGAGACGATCTTCTGGACGTAGGTGGCGCCCTTGTCGGCCTTCTGCGGGACCGGAGCGGTCTGCGAGAAGGCGGCGAGGTAGTCCATGTCCGCGAACGGCTTGTTCAGGTGGAAGACGATCGTGTAGTCGTCCGGCGTCTCGATGGACTTGAGGCCCTCGGCCGACTTGTCCTTGTACGGGCCCTTGTACTTGTCGCCGCCGTCGAGGTAGGCCTTGAAGTACGTCGGGCCGTTGGACAGGGCCTCCGGCGCGAAGTTGGAGCGCTCGATGGCGTACTTGACGTCCTTGGCGGTGACCTCGGTGCCGTCCTCGAACTTCACGCCCTTGCGGAGCGTGTACGTCCAGGTCTTGGCGTCCGCGCTCGCCTTGCCGAGGCCCGTCGCGAGGTCGGGAACGACCTCCAGGCTCTCCTTGCCGGCGGCCGGCTTGAAGGTCACCAGCGAACGGCCGTACAGGCGGGCGAAGTTCTGCACCCAGCCGTAGTACGTGTTGCCGGGGTCGAGGGAGTCGGGACCGCTGGAGTGCTCGTAGGTGACCGTCCCCCCCTTCTTGTCGCTCTTGTTGACGATGCTGGTCAGACCGGCGTCCGCCTTGGCGTTGCCACCGCCGCCGCTGCCGCCGCCATCGGAGTCACTGCTGCTACAGGCCGAAGCGCCGAGTGCGACCGCTACGGCAACGGCTATCGCCGTCGCTGTCTTTCTGTTCTGCATGCTGAGGAAAGCCCCCTCGTTAGTCGGGTGCGGCAAGGCCGCGATTACTTGCCACGAGGGTCGAGTGCGTCGCGCAGCCCGTCCCCCAGCAGATTGAAGGCCAGCACGGTGATGAAGATCGCCATACCGGGAATGACCATGAACATCGGGTCGACCTCGTAGAGATCGACCGCCTGGGTGAGCATCCCGCCCCAGGACGCCTGCGGCGGCGAGATGCCGACGCCGAGGAAGCTCAGCGCCGCCTCGAAGAGGATGTTGGTGGGGATCAGCAGCGTCGCGTACACGAGGATCGGCGCGATCAGGTTGGGCAGCAGCTCCCGGAACAGGATGAAGGGGCCGCGTGCGCCCAGCGACCTGGCGGCCTCCACGAACTCCCGCTCGCGCAGCGACAGGGTCTGCGCGCGGACGATGCGGCCGATGTAGGGCCAGCTGAAGAAGCCGATCACGAAGATCAGTACGGCGATCCGCAGCGTGAGACCCTCCAGGCCGAACGCGCTGCCCTGGAGGGAGGCGGAGATGGA
>NZ_LWLE01000035.1:314112-524139 GCF_001905125.1 Streptomyces sp. TSRI0281
GAGCAGCAGCGGGAACGCCAGGAAGGTGTCCATCAGCCGGCTGATGAAGCTGTCCACCCAGCCGCCGTAGAAGCCCGCCACGACACCCATCACGACGCCGATGACGACGGACAGGAGCGTGGACCCGGCGGCGACCACCAGCGAGACCCAGGAGCCCTCGATGATCCGGGCCAGGATGTCGCGGCCGGTCTGCGGCTCGACACCGAGGGGGTGGTCCCAACTGATGCCGCCGAAGCTGCCCTTGGGCGCCAGCAGCGTGGGGTCGACCAGATCCTGGTTGAACGCGTTGGGATCGAGTCCGAGGAGGGACTGGAGCGGCTTGGACAGGACGGCGACGAGGACGAGCAGCACCACGACGATGCCACCGGCCATGGCCACCTTGTCCCGCTTGAAGCGGGTCCAGGCGATCCGGCCGAGCGACCGGCCTTCGATCTGCTTGCGCCCGGCGCCTTCCAGCACCGCTTCGGGCTTCGCATCCGCCCCGGTGGTCTCGATAGGTGCCGTCATTACGCTGGAGACCCCTCTCGGCCGACGGTGGCCGGCCCATGACCGCCGCTGTAGCGGCTCGTACAAAACGTCACGCATGTGGTCACGTTGCGGCGGAACCCACTGCTGTGAGCGTCTGTTCAGAGCAGCGCGCGCCAGGCCGGGACCACCTGCTGCGTGGAGTCTTCAGCGACTTTGCGATCACCCGCCAGCCCTGAAGGGGAATGTTTGCTCAAACGTGATGCGGTCAGAGGGCTTCCGTTATCCGGACGCCTTGATCTTCTGAGCGGAGGTCTCGGCCACTAGTCCACCAGAACGGACATGCCGCCCAACCAGGTTGATTGGGTGGCTATTTGGGTGGACATACGGGGCAGGGCGGCGGGCACGCGCGAGGGTGTCCGCCGGCCGCGGCAGCAGCGCCGCGGTCGCGCGTGCCGGGCGTCGCGGACCGGGCGGGATGTGCCGGACGGCGTCCGGTCAGTACGCGCGGGGGGCCGGGCCCGTGGCCGACGGGTATCCGTAACCGGGCACGGCCGCGGGCGGCGGGCCTGCCGGGGCGTGCGCCTCGCGGTCGTAGAACGGACGGGAGTTGGCGCGCAGCCACATCGCGACCGGGTCGTACTCGTCGGACATGGCGACGGTGGAGACGGGCAGCCCGTCGGGGACCGCCCCGATCGACTGCCGCATCATCTCGCGGACCGCGTCGACGGACGCGCGGCCCGTGTCGTAGAGGTCGAGGCCGATCGCGAGGTACGGGACACCGATGGCGGGGTGCACCCAGGCGCGGCGCAGCGAGCGGACCGCCGGGGTGCGGTGGGCGTTCTGCGTGAGCAGTGCGTAGAACTGGGGGATCTCGACGGCGGGCTCGGAGAGCCGCAGCGGACCCGCGGGGAGCCGGTCGAGGCCGGTGGCGATGCGGCGCAGGTCCAGCCAGGGGATCCCGACACCGCCGCCCGGGGCGTGCGGGTTGAGCCAGATGCCCCAGCGGTCGGGGAACAGCGCGCGGGCGATGTCGCGGCCGGTGACGAGCTCGTGGGCCCGGTTCCAGCCGCTGGCGGAGAGCTCCTGGGCGGAGGTCACGCACGGCGCGTATCCGAGGCCGTCGATCTCCATGTTCCCGTACTGGGCGTCCGGCGAACCGGCCGTGCCGTGCCAGAGGAGCATCCAGATCCGGCCGTCGGCGAGGGCCGCCAGCAGCGCCTCATAGGCGTCGTAGCGCCCGGGTGTCACCTGGCGCAGCATGTGCTCGACCTGTCCGGCCGCCGCAGTGCCTGACGCACTCACCCTGGGTTCCGCCCCTCGTCGATCCGCTGTGTCGCGCCGCCGCTCCCGGGCACACGGAAGCGACCCCGCCATCAAACCAGCTTATGCGCCGATCCTGACACCGACTTGACGCCATGGGTCGGCGTCCGCCACCCGGCAACGGCGGTTGACCCCGCCACCGGCGCCTTCGGTGCCCTGCGCGCCGGTTGTCAGTACCCTTCGCGCCGGTAGAACGGCCGGACCTTCTCCCGCATCCAGTCGCCGACGAGGTCCTGGGCGACATCGAGCAGGACCAGGTTGACCGGCCACGGCACCTGGACCCGGCCCAGGGCCCGGCCCAGCGCGTCCATCGGGGCGCTCTGTCCGGCGCCGTCCCAGGTGGCGAACTCGACGCCGACGAAGAGGACGGGGTCGCCGCCCTCGATGCTGGCGAGTGCCCGGCGGGCGGTGCTCACGACGCCGCTCTCCTGGAACTCATCGGAGACCGCGGCGAGGAAATCGACCGGTTCCTGCTGCCAGTCCGGCTCGAACAGCCGGACCCGGCCTCCGGTGGAGGGTCCGTCCAGCGGTGTGCGGCCGGCCCGGCAGAGCTCGGCGACGGCGGGCGGCGGCAACGGCAGACCGACGGCGCCGCCGGGGTTCACGGCTATGCCGACCTGCGGGGGCAGACCGCGGGCGAAGTCGCGGGCGGGGGCCACGGTGAAGGACATCTGGGTGCCGACGCAGGCCAGGAACTGCGCCTCGGAGCTGAACACGGGGACGTAGGCGACGCCCTCGATCTCCATCATCGGCAGGTCGAGATCGGCGCTCTCGGGGCTGCCGCCGTTGGGCAGGGGCACCCAGACGGGGCTGCGCCCGAGCACCTCGACGAGCCGCCCGCCCGCCTCCGGGACGCCGATCGAGGCGACGAGCACCTCTTCGAGCTCGTTGGCCGGCCATCCCTGCTGCGGATGTGTCTGGGCCGGTACCGGAATGTCCACTGGCTCGGTGTCCCTCTCTCGACCGTGCGTTCCGGCGGAAACCCTAGCCTCCCCGGGAGGCCGTCCGTCCAGCTGCCGGACGGACGACCGGGCGGCCGAGGGCTGTGCGTCCGCGAACGGGCCGTGCGCCTCCGTTCCGGAACATCTGCTTCCGCACGTGTGCTCCGGCCCGTCCACCCCGGAACGTCCGCTTCCGCCCGTCCGCCCCCGCACGCGACATGCGCTTGTGCGCCCCTCCGCCCCTACCCGTCCGCGAACGAGATCCGGCCGAGCACCCCGGCCGCCTCACGGTCCAGCAGCACGGCCGAGGCACACCCGGGGGGCAGCAGGCCCAGCTCCGTGTCGTGCAGCAGCCGCCCGACCGAGCGCCGGTGCCGGGCGAAGGCGTAGCCGGAGACGCCCCGGCCGCGCTCGCGCTGTCCTTCGCGCGCCACTTCGGGCGTGACATCGAGCAGGACGAGGTGGAGGATGCGGCCCCGGCGCCTGGCGTGCCGGGCGAGCCAGCGACGTACCCACGCCTGCGTACCGCAGTCGTGCACGACCACCGACGCGCCGGAGCGCAGCGCCCGCCACAGCCCGAGATAGTGGGCCGCCCGGACCAGCGGGCGGTAGAGGGCGTACGGGAGTAAGCGGGGCAGCGCACCGGCCCAGGTGTCCCGGGTGTCCTGGGAATCGATGGCGCGGTCCGTCACGGCCCGCTTGATCAGTGTCGACTTTCCGCTGCCGGGCAGCCCGGAGACCACCACCAGATCACCCTCCCCGAAGTCCAGGCTGTGCGGGCTTCGCCCGGCCCGGTCCCGCAGATCACGCACCACCGGCGCGTGTGTGCCCAGCATTTCCCGGGCGGGTGCGCCCGGCTGCGCGGGCATCGCGCCGTGCGCGACCCCCGCGGTCGTCGCGTACCGCTGCAACGTCATCGCCCTCCCCCTGTCGGGTCACCCACACCTGCCCAAGAAGTGTAAAGAAAAGGTAATGCGGCACAACTGGGCCCGCCGACCAAGTCGGTGGGGGCCGGACGCCCCACTCTCCCGCACGACATGCGATGATGACCCCGCCAACTGCATACCGGCCGTTTGAATCCGCGCGGGAGAGTTCCGGCCACTGTGTGTGCCGGGCGCCGAAGGAGCAAGTTCCTCCCTTGAATCTCTCAGGCCCCGTACCGCGTGGATGAGGCAGATCTGAAAAGCGAGCCGCCCGGCGGCTCCACCCAAGGTGCAAGCCGAACCCGGCGAGGGCTGACCCCTTCAGGGCCTTTCGGCGAACCTCTCAGGTTCCGATGACAGATGGGGAGGGATCGTCCTCTGTCGTCATGCCCTGGAGCCGAATCCATGAGCAATGCCCCCCGTTACACAGCCCTCGACGCCCTGCACCGTTCGCTGGGCGCGACCATGACCGACTTCGCGGGCTGGGACATGCCGCTGCGGTACGCCAGTGAGCGCGACGAGCACAACGCCGTACGCACCCGGGCCGGTCTCTTCGACCTGTCGCACATGGGCGAGATCACGGTCACCGGGCCGCAGGCCGCCGCCTTCCTGAGCTTCGCGCTGGTCGGCAACATCGCGACCGTCGGCACCGGCCGCGCCCGCTACACGATGATCGTCGGGAGCGACGGCGGCATCCTGGACGACCTGATCGTCTACCGCCTGGGCGAGAGCGAGTACATGGTCGTCGCCAACGCGGGCAACGCCCAGATCGTGCTGGACGCGCTGCGGGACCGGGTGGCCGGCTTCGACGCCGAGGTGCGCGACGACCGGGACGCGTACGCGCTGCTCGCCGTCCAGGGCCCGCAGTCGCCCGCCATCATGAAGGCCGTCACGGACGCCGACCTGGATGGCCTGAAGTACTACGCGGGTCTGCCCGGCACGGTCGCCGGGGTGCCCGCGCTCATCGCCCGTACGGGCTACACCGGCGAGGACGGCTTCGAACTGTTCGTCGCCCCCGAGCACGCCGAGCAGCTGTGGCGGGCGCTCACCGAGGCCGGCGCCCCGCACGGCCTGATCCCCTGCGGGCTCTCCTGCCGCGACACGCTGCGCCTGGAGGCGGGCATGCCGCTGTACGGGCACGAGCTGACGACCGCGCTGACCCCGTTCGACGCGGGTCTGGGCCGGGTCGTGAAGTTCGAGAAGGAGGGCGACTTCGTCGGGCGCGAGGCTCTCACGGCCGCCGCGGAGCGCGCCGGGACCGCCCCGCCGCGCAAGCTCGTCGGCCTGATCGCCGAGGGCCGCCGGGTCCCCCGCGCCGGTTTCGCGGTCGTCGCCGACGGCCAGGTGATCGGCGAGGTCACCTCCGGCGCCCCGTCGCCCACCCTGGGCAAGCCGATCGCCATGGCGTACGTGGACGCGGCCTTCGCCACGCCCGGCACCGGGGGCGTCGGCGTGGACATCCGGGGCACGCACGAGCCCTACGAGGTCGTCGCGCTGCCCTTCTACAAGCGCGAGAAGTGACATCCGGGGCATTCCACCGCCCCGGAAGTGACGCATTCCCGTCTCACACCGTAAGACCACCGTTCATCAGCACTCCCCCGCGTACAGGAGAATTCAGGTCATGAGCAACCCCCATCAGCTGCGGTACAGCAAGGAGCACGAGTGGCTGTCGGCCGTCGAGGACGGCGTGGCCACGATCGGTATCACCGAGTACGCGGCCAACGCGCTCGGTGACGTCGTCTACGCCCAGCTCCCCGATGTCGGCGACACCGTGACCGCGGGCGAGACCTGCGGTGAGCTGGAGTCGACCAAGTCGGTCAGCGACCTGTACTCCCCGGTCACGGGTGAGATCGTCGCGGCGAACCAGGACGTCGTGGACGACCCGTCGCTGGTGAACTCCGCTCCCTTCGAGGGCGGCTGGCTGTTCAAGGTACGTGTGGCCAAGGAGCCGGGCGACCTGCTCTCCGCAGACGAGTACACCGCGTTCTCCGGCAACTGAGACCCTAGGGAACCCCTGATGTCGCTTCTCAACTCCTCCCTCCACGAGCTGGACCCGGACGTCGCCGCCGCCGTCGACGCCGAGCTCCACCGTCAGCAGTCCACCCTCGAAATGATCGCGTCGGAGAACTTCGCTCCGGTCGCCGTCATGGAGGCCCAGGGCTCCGTTCTCACCAACAAGTACGCCGAGGGCTACCCCGGCCGCCGCTACTACGGTGGCTGTGAGCACGTCGATGTGGTCGAGCAGATCGCGATCGACCGGATCAAGGCCCTGTTCGGCGCCGAGGCCGCGAACGTCCAGCCGCACTCCGGTGCGCAGGCGAACGCCGCCGCGATGTTCGCGCTGCTGAAGCCGGGCGACACGATCATGGGCCTGAGCCTGGCCCACGGCGGTCACCTGACCCACGGCATGAAGATCAACTTCTCCGGCAAGCTCTACAACGTGATCCCGTACCACGTCGACGACACCGGCACCGTGGACATGGCCGAGGTCGAGCGCCTGGCCAAGGAGTCCAAGCCGAAGCTGATCGTCGCGGGCTGGTCCGCCTACCCCCGTCAGCTCGACTTCGCCGCCTTCCGCCGCATCGCGGACGAGGTCGGCGCGTACCTCATGGTCGACATGGCGCACTTCGCCGGCCTGGTGGCCGCGGGTCTGCACCCCAACCCGGTGCCGCACGCCCACGTCGTCACGACCACCACGCACAAGACCCTCGGCGGTCCGCGCGGTGGCGTCATCCTGTCGACGCAGGAGCTCGCCAAGAAGATCAACTCGGCGGTCTTCCCCGGTCAGCAGGGTGGCCCGCTGGAGCACGTGATCGCGGCCAAGGCGGTCTCGTTCAAGATCGCGGCGGGCGAGGAGTTCAAGGAGCGCCAGCAGCGCACCCTGGACGGCGCCCGCATCCTCGCCGAGCGTCTGGTGCGGCCGGACGTCACCGAGGTCGGTGTCTCCGTCCTGTCCGGCGGCACGGACGTGCACCTGGTCCTCGTCGACCTGCGCGACTCCGAGCTGGACGGCCAGCAGGCCGAGGACCGTCTCCACGAGGTCGGCATCACGGTCAACCGGAACGCCGTCCCGAACGACCCGCGGCCTCCGATGGTCACCTCGGGCCTGCGGATCGGTACGCCGGCCCTGGCGACCCGCGGTTTCCGCGACGAGGACTTCACCGAGGTGGCGGAGATCATCGCCGCCGCCCTGAAGCCGTCGTACGACGCCGCGGACCTCAAGGCGCGCGTCACCGCACTCGCCGAGAAGTTCCCGCTGTACCCCGGTCTGAAGTAGTCCGGCACCAGTCATCACGTTTCGGGCGGGGCACCGCGCACACTGGACAGTGAGCGCGGTGCCCCCACCCTTGTCCTCGCTCTTCGGGCCCCCGGCCCGTACCGCACCACCCGGCGGACAACGGCGTCCACCAACCCTTAGGAGTCATCCCGTGGCCATTTCGGTCTTCGACCTGTTCTCGGTCGGCATCGGCCCGTCCAGCTCCCACACGGTGGGCCCCATGCGGGCCGCCCGGATGTTCGCGCGCCGCCTGAAGAACGAGGGCCTGCTGGCCCACACCGCTTCGATACGGGCGGAGCTGTACGGCTCCCTCGGCGCGACCGGCCACGGCCACGGCACGCCCAAGGCCGTGCTGCTCGGCCTGGAGGGCGAGTCGCCCCGCACCGTCGACGTGGAGGGCGCCGACGCCCGCGTCGAGCAGATCCGCGCCACCGGCCGGATCAATCTGCTCGGCATGCACGAGATCCCCTTCGACGCCGACGAGCAGCTGGTCCTGCACCGCCGCAAGGCCCTGCCGTACCACGCCAACGGCATGACGATCTTCGCGTACGACCACGAGGGCGCCCTGGTCCTGGAGAAGACGTACTACTCGGTCGGCGGCGGCTTCGTCGTGGACGACGACGCGGTGGGCGAGGACCGCATCGTCCTGGACGACACCGTGCTCAAGCACCCCTTCCGCACCGGCGACGAACTGCTGCGGCTCTCCAGGGACACCGGCCTGTCCATCTCCTCCCTGATGCTGGAGAACGAGCGGGCCTGGCGCTCCGAGGACGAGATCCGCTCCGGTCTGCTGGACATCTGGCGCGTCATGCAGGCGTGCGTCTCGCGCGGCATGTCCCGTGAGGGCATCCTGCCCGGCGGCCTGAAGGTCCGCCGCCGCGCCGCGAACTCGGCCCGCCAGCTGCGCGCCGAGGGCGACTCGCAGGCCCACGCGATGGAGTGGATCACCCTCTACGCGATGGCGGTCAACGAGGAGAACGCGGCGGGCGGGCGCGTGGTGACGGCCCCCACCAACGGCGCGGCGGGCATCATCCCCGCCGTTCTGCACTACTACATGAACTTCGCGGCCGGCGGATGCACCGAGGCCGAGAAGGAAGACAGCGTCGTGCGCTTCCTGCTCGCCGCCGGAGCCATCGGCATGCTCTTCAAGGAGAACGCCTCCATCTCCGGCGCCGAGGTCGGCTGCCAGGGCGAGGTCGGCTCCGCCTGTTCCATGGCCGCGGGCGCGCTGGCCGAGGTCCTCGGCGGCTCCCCCGAGCAGGTCGAGAACGCCGCCGAGATCGGCATGGAACACAACCTGGGTCTGACCTGCGACCCGGTCGGCGGCCTCGTCCAGATCCCGTGCATCGAGCGCAACGGCATGGCCGCGGTCAAGGCGGTCACCGCGGCGAAGATGGCGCTGCGCGGCGACGGCAGCCACAAGGTCTCCCTCGACAAGGTCATCAAGACCATGAAGGAGACGGGCGCCGACATGAGCGTCAAGTACAAGGAGACCGCACGCGGCGGGCTCGCGGTGAACATCATCGAGTGCTGATGACATAGGCCCTGACCAGCGCTTTTCTGTCTTTCAGCGCTGTCAGGGCCTTCCCTGCCTTCACGGCGGAAAGTCCCTGGATCGCCCCTGGGACAGGCGTGAAAGTCCCTGAAAAGTCTGGGAAATCCTTCGTGGATCAACGTCCGACCAGGGGGCATCGCATCTGCTCGACGTCAGCCCCTCTCCCTGGCACCGTTCGAACAGTTCTGCAGGCGATATCTGCGCCGGGGACCGGGCACGGATGGCGATAACTCAGTAACAAGAGTTTTGTTAAAGTAGGTTCATGGTCACCTCCTCCGCTCCCGGCGAAGGCCCCATCCGTCCGGTCTCCGTCTCCCTCCACGAAGGCACGATCGCCGCCCTCAAGGCACGTACCGGCAAACGCGGCATGTCCGCCTACGTCGAAGCTCTCATCCAGCGCCAGCTAGAGCGGGACCTGCTGCGCGAACTCATCGAAGACGCTGAAGCCGAACACGGCCCGGTGGACCAGGTAGCGGTCGAGGCCAAGCGAGCGATCCTCCGCGGTGACGTGGCCGACTCGGCGGACGCAGCGTGAGTGGGACGCTCGTCCTGGACTGTGAGGGATTGTCCAAACTCGTACGGCGCTCCCCTGAAGTCACGGAGTGGCTGGCCGCGGCCGAGGACGAGGACATCCGCGTGGTCACCAGCTCCGTCACGCTGGTCGAGGCACGCGACCCCAAGGTCAACCAGGCCCGCTTCGACCATGCCGTCTCCCGCGTGAACATCATCCCGCCCACCGAAGCCATCGCCCGCCATGCCAGCAAGCTCCTCGCCACTGCCGGCCTGCACGGCCACAAGTACGCCCTCGACGCCATCGTGGCCGCCACAGCACTCGCCTCGCCCGCCCCCGTGACCGTGCTGACGTCGGACCCCGAGGACCTCCTCGTGCTGTGCCGCCCCGGCGTCCGCATCGTCAAGGTGTGACCCGGCGAGGCCGCACCTCGGTCCATCCCTTGTGCGGATCGGAGCGCTGCGCGGGGAGCCTTGAACAGCGGCGGGCTCGCGGTGAACATCATCGAGTGCTAGGGGACGCGCCGTAGGCCGTCGCCGCGACGTTCCGCCGACCCTCGGCCCTGACTGTCCGTCACCCCCGTTCCGGGCCACCGGGTCCACGAGCGTGGGCGCGGCCGTGGGGAAGCCGTGCTCCGTCCGTCCGGGGCTGTCCGTCGGCCGCCGGTTCCGCATACGCCCGGCGGCCGGCCCGGACGCCGGGCGACGGGCTTCGGCGGTTCCCCGGCTCCCCGGCGCCCGCGGCCCGTCGAAGGGCCGGGGCGCGCCGCCCTTTCCCGCTCCGGTGCCGCTCATCGGCATGACGGCGTCCGCCGCCGCGTCGGGGACCGGGTACGTCCGGCGTCGGGGACGACGCCCCGTACCGGCCGCCGGTGCGGGGAGCACCCCGGCCCCATGCCCCTCCGCTCCCCTCCGTTACGCCCCGCTCACCGCGGTCTCGCCCGCGGTGGGGCACTTCTTCCATCGTGCTCTATGCACCGGCGGGCACGGCCGGACGGGCAGCCGATCAGTAGCCTGATCATTGACGCTCCGTCATCGACGGGCGTCCAGCCCTCCCCTTCCCCGTCTTCCCTTCGCCGGTCCCCCCACGACCGGGACAGGAGCCACTCCGTGGATGTGCCCTTCCCCATCGACCCGGCAGGCAGCGATATCCCCACCGAGGGCGCACGGCTCCGCAAGGCCGGAGCCGCCACCCTCGTGACGCTGCCCGGCGGCATCACCGCGTGGGCCGTCACCCATCACTCGCTGCTCAAGCAGCTGCTCACCGACGACCGGGTGAGCAAGGACCCGCGTACCCACTGGCCCACCTGGCAGCGCGGGGAGATCACCCCGGACTCCTGGCTGCACACCTGGCTCGGCGTGGTCAACATGTTCACGGCGTACGGGGAGGATCACCGCAGGCTGCGCAAACTCGTCGCGCCCGCGTTCACCGCCCGTCGCACCGAGGCCCTCTCCGGTGAGATCGAGAGCATCGCCGGCCGGCTTCTGGACACCCTGGAGACGGTCCCGGCCGGCCGGGGGATCGATCTGCGCGCCGGGTACGCGCACCCGCTGCCGATGCAGGTCATGTGCAGTCTGTTCGGGATTCCCGAGCAGCTCCGGCCTCGTACCGCGGCGGTCATCGCCCGCATCTTCGAGACCGACATCGGTCCGGAGGAGGCCGCGTCCACCTGGCGGGAGATCCAGGAGGTGCTGACCGAACTGGTCGCGCTCAAGCGCCCCGATCCCGGCGACGACATGACCAGTGTGCTGATCGCCGCCCGGGACGAGGACGGGGCCCGGCTGAGCGAGGAGGAACTGCTGCACACCCTGTGGCTGGTGATCTCCGCCGGGTTCGAGACCACCGTGAATCTCATCGGCAACGCCGTGCACGCCCTGCTCAGCCATCCCGAGCAGCTCCGTCTCGTCACCGCGGGCGAGGCGTCCTGGAGCGATGTGGTCGAGGAGACCCTGCGCTGGGCCCCGAGCGTGGCCAGCCTGCCCCTGCGCTTCGCCGTGGACGACATCCCGCTCCCCGACGGCCGGACGATCGCCAGGGGCGAGGCGATCCTCCCCGCCTACGCGGCGGCGGGCCGGGACCCGGATCAGCACGGCGACGACGCCGACGACTTCGACATCACCCGGCCCGCCCACGGGCATCTGGCGTTCGGCCACGGCGTGCACATGTGCCTGGGCGCGCCCCTCGCCCGCCTCGAAGCGCGGATCGCCCTGCCGGCCCTCTTCGCACGGTTCCCCGGCCTGGCGCTCGCCGGGGAACCGCGGGACCTGGTGCCCATGGAGTCGTTCATCTCGAACGGGTTCCGGGCCCTGCCCGTCACCCTGTGACCGCTCGGCGAGCCGGCGGCCCGGCCCCGCACGCCCGGCCGGGTCCTATGCGGCGGACGTGCGCCGTGCCGCCCGGCGCCGGCGCACCGCCGACGCCAGCTCGCCCAGCAGTTCCTCCGTCCGCTCCCATCCGATGCAGGCGTCCGTCACGCTCTGCCCGTAGGTGAGCGTGTCGAGGGGGCCCGGCTCCTGACGTCCCTCGCGCAGGAAGCTCTCCACCATCAGCCCGGCGATCCCTTCCTCGCCCCCGGCGATCCGGTCGGCGATCTCGCCGACGACCTCCGCCTGCCGGTGGTGGTCCTTGCCGCTGTTGGCGTGGCTTGCGTCGATGACCAGTTGCTCGGGCATGCCCGCCCCGGCCAGCAGCTTCAGGGCGTCGCGGATGTCCTCGGGGCCGTAGTTGGGGCCGCCGCGCCCGCCGCGCAGGATGACGTGGCAGTCGGGGTTGCCGCTCGTGGAGACGATGGAGCCGTTGCCCTGTTCGTCCACGCCGAAGAAGACATGGTCGCCCGCCGCCGCCCGGCATCCGTCGACGGCGGGCTGCACCGCGCCGTCGGTCGCGTTCTTGAAGCCGACGGGCATCGACAGGCCCGAGGCGAGCTGGCGGTGCACCTGGCTCTCCGGCGTACGCGCGCCGATCGCTCCCCAGGTCACCGCGTCCGCGATGTACTGCGGGCTGGTCGGCTCCAGGAACTCGCAGCCCACCGGGAGTCCGGTGTCGAGCACATCGAGCAGCACCTGGCGGGCGATCCGCAGCCCGTGCTGGACATCGTGCGTCCCGTCCAGGTGGGGGTCGTTGATGAGCCCCTTCCATCCGAGCGTCGTACGGGGCTTCTCGAAGTACACCCGCATCACCACGCACAGGTCCTCGTGGAGCGGGGCGACGGCCGCGGCGAGGCGCCGGGCGTAATCCCGGGCGGCGGCCGGGTCGTGGACGGAGCAGGGGCCGACGACGAGCAGCAGGCGGTCGTCCGCCCCAGTGAGCACGTCCTCGACGGCGCGTCGGCTGTCCTGGACCAGAGCGGCGCGGGTGGGGCCCAACGGCAGGTCGCCGAGCAGGACGGACGGGGCGATCAGGGGCTGGAATCCGGTGACGCGCAGGTCATTGGTGCGCAGGGGGCCCGAGGTGGGCGTGGTCATGGGGTGATCCTGTCTCTGTGCCGAGGCAGGGTCCCGGTCCTGCGGTGCTACGTCCGCATCACCCGTTACCAGCCGCCTCAACGACGAAAAGGCAGAGACGGATCGTCTCTGCCCTGCTGGCTCCGGATGATTGGTCGGTGGTCAGCGCATGTGACCACCGGCTCCACCCGGAGCCGGCGTAAAGCGCCGATACCAACCAAACAACGTAGACATGCGGAGGACCCTAACACGGGTGATCGGCCGGTCAGGGGCCCGCCGGAGCGGTGAGCCGACGGGCCCGCCGGACCGGCTCGTGGCTCACCCGTCCCGGGCGTCCTGGAGAGTCCCGGAAGTTCACCAACCGCTCAGAGACGTTCAGGCGTTCGCGACGATGAAGCGATTTCGGTCACATATAGGCTTCCCACAATCACCCACAAGGGGTTGACTGGGGGTCACGCATGGTGACGCGGTTCGCCCCCATCGGCTCGCGAATCCGGCTCCGATGCCCCGGCCCCGGCGGAGGAAAGAGGACAGCGATGACCGCCTCACCTCGGACAGTGACCCTTTGGCCACGAGTGGTGGGCGCCGGGCGTCCGCACTCCGCCGGACCGGCCCCATGCGCGAGCACGAGATATTCCGCGCTCTCACCGTTCTTCCGTACCGTTCCGCAGAGGGGCTACAAATGAGCCAGATCGCTTTACCGACGTTTCATATGCCGTTCGAGAGCACAGGGTGCAATCCGGGCATCGCGGAAACCAGGAAGGCCGCCTGGGAGTGGGCGGAATCCCATGGCCTGTTCCTTTCCCCGCCCGCCCGGAAAAAGATGATCCGGACACGCCCCGAACTCTGGATTTCCCTCATTTTCCCCAGGGCCTCCCAGCGCCATCTCGACCTCTTCTGCCAGTGGCTGTTCTGGGCGTTCCTGGTGGACGACGAGTTCGACGACGGTCCGGCCGGGCGCGATCCCCGGATGTGCGAGGAGGCGATCGCCCGGCTCGTCGACGTGTTCGACGGAGCCGTACCGGTCGGACGCATGGAGCACGCCCTGGACGGACTGCGCGAGCGGACCTGCCGGGACCGGTCGCCGCGCTGGGTACGGCAGTTCCGCCGGGACACCGTCGCCTGGCTGTGGACGTACTACGCCGAGGCGGTCGAGCGGGCCGCCGGACAGGTCCCGAGCCGGGCCGACTTCGTGAAGCACCGCCGGGACTCGGTGGCCATGCAGCCCTTCCTGTGCCTGCACGAGATCACCGCCGGAATCGACCTCCCGGACTCCGCCCGGAGCCTGCCCGCCTACATCGCCCTGCGCAACGCGGTGACCGATCATTCCGGGCTTTGCAACGACATCTGCTCGTTCGAGAAGGAGGCCGCCCTCGGCTACGAGCACAACGCCGTACGGCTCATCCAGCGGGACCGGGGAACCAGCCTCCAGGAGGCCGTGGACGAGGCCGGGATTCAACTTGCCCGGATTGCCGAGCGGGTACAGCGGGCGGAAAAGGAACTGGCCGAGGAAATCGACGCGGCGGACATCGGCGGAGGCACCCGGGCCGCGCTGGAACGCTGCGTACAGGACTACCGGGGGCTCGTACGGGGCGACTTCGACTACCACGCACGCGCCGAGCGGTACACCCGTCCCGATCTCGTGGAGCTGGACGAGCGGGACTCGCTGTCGCGGTACTTCGCCGCCTGAGGATCCAAGGGTGTGAGGAGCTGAGGGTGTGAGGAGCTGAGGGCCTGAAGGCCCCAGAGCGCGGCACCGGCCGTGCACAGGGCCCGGGGACTCCCGCCGAGGGAGTCCCCGGGCCCTTCCCGTGGTGATCGGATCGAGTCATGAAAGGTCGGGACAGGACAGGACAGATCAGAGGCGATCACATGGAAGACTGTGGAAACCGGCACCACCACAGGTCGCCGTCTGGCCGCGCCGACGGAACCGCTGTTCCCCCACACAGCTCCTGACCTGCTGGAATGCCGCTCCTTTCACCAACGTCCCCGGGGAATCACGTGAGATCGAAGCGAAGAGTATGGGCCACGGCTGCCGTCGCGACGGCAGCCGTGGCGGGTGTCCTGGTCGTCCAGGGGGTGACCGGCACACCCACCACCGGCGAGGACCCCGACGCCAAGTCCGCTCCCGCGCAGGCCGATGTGCGCAAGACCGCGCTGAAGGTGTCCGAGGACGGCGGCTCCGCCTCCCTGCGGCAGCGCAGCACCGAACCGTTCAGCATGCTCGGCGTCACCTGGACCGACCCGGCCGCCAAGGTGTCGGGCGAGGTCGAGGCACGTACCCGGTCCGCCGCCACGGGCAGCTGGACCGGCTGGCTGCCGCTCGACACGGAGATCGACGGGCGTACCGAGGCGGGCCGCCCCGGCGTCCGGGGCACCACCGAACCCCGCTGGGTCGGTCCGTCCAACGGCGTGGAGGTCCGCGTCACCGCCGGGGACGGCACGTCGGCCGGGCTCCCGAAGGGGCTGCGGCTGGACACCGTGGACCCCGGAGGGAGCACGTCCCCGGCCGCCGAACCGGCCGCGTACGTCGCTGCCGACACCGCACCGGTGGAGCCCGCCGAAGATCCGACGGCCACCGAGGAACCGGCGCCGACACAGACGCCCGACACTCCGCCGTCGCCCGATCCGTCCCCGGCCGACACCACCGGACCGGACCCCTCCGCGACGACGGAGACCCCCCGGACGCCCAGCTCCGACCCGGACCCGATCCTGACGTCCCCGGCTCCGTCGCAGCCGCCGTCCGTGACCGCCGAGCCGTCGGCGACCCTGCCGCCCGCCCCGCCGTCCACGGTGCCGCAGCCGCCGGTCGTCCCGCGCGCCGGGTGGGGCGCGGACGAGTCGCTGAACAACGAGTCCCCGGACTACATGTCCTCGGTCAAGGCCGTCTTCGTCCACCACACCGCGCAGACCAACAGCTACTCCTGCGCCGACTCTCCCGCCATCGTGCGCGGTCTGCTCGCCTTCCATGTGAAGTCGAACGGCTGGAAGGACCTCGGCTACAACTTCCTGGTCGACACGTGCGGAAAGATCTTCGAAGGCCGTAAGGGCGGCGTGGACCGGGCGGTCCAGGGCGCGCACACCTACGGCTTCAACCGCGACACCGCCGGTATCGCCGTGATCGGGATGTACACCGACACGAAGGCCGCGAGCGCCGCGACCGCCTCGGTCGCCCGGATCGCCGCGTGGAAGCTCGGCCAGTACGGCGGCGACCCCGCCGGTACGGTCCCGCTGACCGCGGGTGCGGCGGGAAACAACTACGCCGGTACGAAGTTCACCGCCGGGAAGAAGTACTCCTTCCAGCGGATCTCCGGCCACCGGGACGGCTTCAACACCCAGTGCCCCGGCGGCAAGCTCTACGGTCAGCTCTCCGCGATCCGCGGCCTCGCCGCGGGCCCCGTCACCGGCCTGACCATCAAGTCGGTGACCGGAGCGAGCGCTTCGGGCAGCACCTACTACACCACGTCGGACATCACTGTCGGCTGGGCGGCCTCCACTCCCGCCGCGTTCATCACCACGTACGACCTGCTGGTCGACGGGAAGTCCGTGGCCACCACCAAGGGCAGCGTCACCTCGGCCGGGGCCACGCTCGCCGCGGGCAGCCACAAGGTCCAGGTCCGGGCCACCCACCAGTCGGGGAGGACCAGCCTCTCCGCGACGGCGACCGTCGTCGCGGACCGTACGCCGCCCGCCTTCCCGGCCAGGCCGAGCCTCTCGCTGCGCACCGGCACGGTGAGCACCACCGCCGTCCCGCTCACGCTGAAGTGGAAGGCCACCGACGCGGCCTCGCTCAAGGAGGTCAGGCTCACCACGCCCACGGCGAAGACGTACGGTCCGACGACGGTCAGCGCCTCGCACACCGCGAAGTCCGGCGTGGCGACCGCCTGGAGGATGACGGCGTACGACCGTGCGGGCAACACGGCGGGCGCCTCGGTCACCGGTACTCCGGTCATCCTCAAGGAGTCCTCGGCGAAGAAGTCCGGCAGCTGGTCGACGAAGTCCTCGTCCCACTACCTGGGCGGCAAGTCGTACGCGAGCGGCACCAAGAACGCCGCCCTCACCTGGACGTTCACCGGCCGCTCGGTCGCCTGGGTGGTCTCCCGGGCCTCGACCTCCGGCATCGCGTACGTCTATGTGGACGGCGTCAAGGTGGCCACGGTGGACCTGAAGTCCTCCAGCACCAAGTACCGCGACGCGATCTGGACGAAGTCCTGGTCCTCCAGCGCGAAGCACACCGTCAAGATCGTGGTGGCCGGCACCAAGGGCCGCCCGACCGTCACCACGGACGGGCTCGTCCACCTCACGTAGGCGCCGCGTCCCAGTAGTCGTCGTCGGGTGCCGGTTCGTCACCGGTGCCCGACAGCGGCAGGGCGCGCAGCGCCAGTGCCCACCCCAGCCGGTCCTCACCCGACTCGGCGGATCTGCCGGTGAGTTCGGCGACCCGGCCGATCCGGTTGAGGACCGTGTTGCGGTGGCAGTAGAGGAGTTCGGCGGCCCGCGCCGCCGAACAGCCGTGGTCGAGCCAGATGCGCAAGGTGTCGAGCAGCGCGTCGCGTTCGGCCGCCGTGTCCAGTACGGGGCCGAGGTACCGGGAGACGATCCGGGCGGCGATCTCGTGGCGTCCGGTGAGCAGGACCTCCGTCAGCCGGTCGTCGAACGCCGCCGCCTCGCCGCTCTTGGCAGGCAGCGTGCGCAGCGTCTGCTCGGCCAGCCGCAGCGCCCGGCCCGCACCGTCGAGCCGGTCGAACTCCGGGGACACCCCCGCGGTCGCCCCGGTCCGCCCGCGCAGCAGCTCCAGCAGCATGCCCGACTCCCCCGCCGCCAGGCGCACGATGCCCGCGTACCGCCCCGAGCGCGGCCGCCAGAAGGACCAGAGGCCGTGCTCGTCGAGTACGGGTGCCGGGTTGGGCGGGGCGGCCGGGTCCTGGGCGGCGACCACGATCACATACCGGTCGTGCAGCGGTACGCCGAGTGCGGCGGCGGCCGCCGAGGCGACGGCCGGATCGGAGCCGCGCCCGTCGAGCAGCGCCTCGAAGAGGGCGACGCGGCGGGTGTCCTGGCGGCCCTGCATCTCCAGCTGGGTGAGCCGGTACGACTCGGCCATGACCAGGGAGTACCGGTCGATGGTCTCCCAGACGGCGCCCGCCACATCGAGCTCCACGTCGCGGCGGTCCGCCGTGCCCGGCTCCCGGTGTCCGGGCCCCGGCTCCCGGCGTCCCGTGCCCGCGCGCAGGTACTCCGCCATGACCTGCCACATCACCCGCCCGCCGCGCCGGTACGCCTGGAGGACGGTGTCCAGGGGGAGGTTCTGCTCGGCGCGGCGCCGTCCGGTCTCGCGGGCCGCGTGCTCGAAGTCGCCGCCGGTGGGCGGCAGTCCGCCGAAGTCCTCCAGGGCGCTGAGCAGATTGTCGCGGCAGATCCGCCACAGGTCCTCACGGCTGACGAGGTTCTGCGCCGCGTACGTACCGCTGTGCGCGTGGATGTCGTCGACGACCCTGCGGGTCAGCTCGTCGAGCTCCGGCAGCAGGGCGGCGGCCAGATCGTGCCGCAGACCGATGTCCTCGCCACCGCCGGACAACGGCCCCTGCGAGGTCGGGGAGCTCGGGGGGCTCTGTGGGCTCTGTGGGCCCTGAGGGACTTTCGCGGACGCCATGGCCAGGAGATTAGGCGAATGCCGCACACGGCGCACGGCTGCGGGTGCCGCTGCCCAGGTGAGCGGGGCGGATGGTGGGCACCTGCACATTGTGCGGAGACGGACGCACGGCTGATTCTGAGGGACATCAGCCGTGTTAACGCCATGTTTCCCGGAGCGTGCCATGTCTCTCAGCGTCGCCTCTGTCCTGGGCGAGTCCGCCCGCCGGTATCCCGGCCGCACCGCCGTGGTGGACGGCGAGGTGCGTCTGACCTATGCGGAGCTGTGGGCGCGGTCGCTGCGCTGCGCGGGGGCGCTGCGGGCCGCCGGGGTGCGGCCGGGCGACCGGGTGGCGGTCCTGCTGCCGAACTCCGCGGGCTTCCTGTACGCGTACTACGGGGCGCTGGCCGCCGGGGCGACGGTGGTCCCGGTGCACGCGCTGCTCGTGGCGGACGAGGTGGCGTACGTGCTGCGGCACAGCCGGTCGGTGGCGCTGATCAGTGCCGGGCCGCTGTGGCCGGTGGCCGAGGAGGCCGCGCGGGCGGCCGGGGTGCGGGCCCTGAACGGGGCCCCCGACGGTGAACCGCTGACCGCCGCCGAGCCCGCCGAGGCCGCCGGCACCGCGGTGATCCTCTACACCAGCGGGACGACGGGCCGCCCCAAGGGGGCGCGGCTGACCCATCTCAACATCGTCATGAACGCGTCCGTGATCACCGCGGACCTCCTGGACATGGGCCCGGACGATGTGGTGCTGGGCTGTCTGCCGCTGTTCCACAGCTACGGCCAGACGTGCGCGATGAACGCGACACTGCGGGCCGGAGCGACGCTCGTCCTGATGCCGCGCTTCACCGGAGCGGCGGCCCTGACGGCGCTGGCGGCCGAGAGCGTGAGCATCTTCATGGGCGTACCGACCATGTACCACGCCCTGGTCGAGGCGGCGGCGCTGAGCGGGGAGGCGGCGCGGGGGCTGACGCTGCGGGCGGCGGTCTCGGGCGGTGCGGCGTTGCCGGTGGCGGTCCTGGAACGGTTCGAGGCGGCCTTCTCCACGCAGGTCCTGGAGGGGTACGGGCTGACCGAGACGTCCCCGGCCGCCACGTTCAACCAGCCGCATCTGGGCCGGCGCCCCGGCACGGTCGGGCATCCGGTGTGGGGCGTGGAGATCGGGATCGCGGACGCGGCGGTGGACGAGTCGGTGCGGCTGCTGGCGGACGGGGAGATCGGCGAGGTCGTGGTGCGCGGCCACTGTGTCTTCGCGGGCTATCTGGACGACCCGGAGGCGACGGCGGCGGCGATCGTGGACGGCTGGTTCCGCACCGGGGACCTCGGGGTGCGGGACGCGGACGGCTTCCTGAGCATCGTGGACCGGAAGAAGGACCTGATCATCCGGGGCGGGTTCAACATCTATCCGCGCGAGGTCGAGGAGATCCTGGTCCGGCATCCCGCGGTCGGCGAGGTCGCGGTGATCGGGGTGCCCGACGACGCGCGGGGCGAGGAGATCTGCGCGGTCGTGGTGGTCCGGCCGGACGCGGAGCCGGTCACCGGGGACGAGCTGATCGCCTGGTCGAAGGAACGGCTCGGGCGGCACAAGTACCCGCGGATCGTCCGGTTCACCGAGCGGCTGCCGCTCGGCCCGACCGGCAAGGTCCTCAAGCGGGCCCTGACGGCCACCACGTCCTGAGCGTCCTGAGAGCGCCACCGGTCCCGGCCACCCCACCCTGAGCACGCCACCGGACCCCGGCCACCACACCCTGAGCGCGCCGCCGAACCCCCGGCCACCACACCCTGAGCGCCGCCGGGACCTGAGCGCGCCGCCGGACCCCGACGCCACCGCGTCCCGACCACCACCGTCACCCCCGAACCACCTGACCGCACCGCGTCCGGGCCGCCCCCACCCCCGTGCCGCTCCCCCGGAGGAACGCACCGCCATGACCGTCCCCGTCCCCGTCAGACCTCCCACGACCGCCCCGGCGCCACCGGCCGCCTCACAACGCCCCTCGGTCAAAGAGAAGTTGAGCTTCTTCGCGGGCAACTTCGGCAACATCCTGCTGTCCACCACGATCAGCTCGTTCCTGCTGCTCTATCTCACCGATGTGCTCGGCATCGCCGCCGCAGCCGTCGGCACGCTGCTGCTCGTCGTACGGATCATCGACAGCCTCGTCGACCCCTTCGTCGGCTATGCGGTGGACCATCTGCCCGCCACCGGGCGCGGCCGATTCCGTACGTATCTGCTGATCGGCGGGGTGCTGGGCGGGCTCAGCTTCGCGGCGCTGTTCCTGGCGCCCGCGCTGCTGCCCGGCCCGCTCGTCGTCGCCTGGATCGTCTATCTGCTGTGGGGCATCGCGTTCCCGATGATGGACATCCCGCTCAACTCGCTTCTGCCGGTGATGACATCGGACCAGAAGCAGCGCGGCTCGCTGGCCGCCATCAAGGGGTTCACGTATCTCTTCGGCGGGATGCTCGTCATCGCGGTGACCCTGCCCGTGGTGGGGATGTTCTCCTCGGAGCGCACCGGCTGGATGCTGTTCTGCGCCGCCGTCGCCGTGCTGGCGGTCGTCTGCACGACCACGGCCGCGCTGGGGGTACGGGAGCGGGTGCGGCCCACCCGCACCGACAAGTACGGGCCGCGCGACCTGCTGCGGATCTTCTCCGGCGGCCGGGCGGCGGGCGTGCTGCTGACGGCCAAGGTGTCGACGTCGGCGGCGAGCGCGGCGACGCTGGCCACGATGCCGTTCTACTTCCTCTACAACGTGGGCGACAAGGGCCTGGTGACGGTGGCCGCCCTGGTGATGATGGTGCCGATGGCCGGCGGCAGCGTCCTGGCCCCCGCACTGGCCGCCCGGATCGGCGGGAAGCCGGTCTACGCCGGGGCGCTGACCGTGGCCGCGGCCGGCAACGCCACGCTGTTCTTCATGCCGTACGACACGGTGCCCGCCCTCATGTGCTGCCTGGCCGTGGCCGGGTTCGGCATCGGGGCTGCCGTGACGCTCAACTACGTGCTCCTGGCCGAGCTGACGGATTACGTGGAGTGGCGGCACGGACATCGCGCCGAAGGAGCCCTGGCCTCGCTGGCCTCGTTCGCGGCGAAGGCCGGTGGCGGTCTCGGCGGGGCGGCGACCGCGTACTGCCTGGGGCTGTTCGGCTATGTCCCGGGGGCGGACCAGACCCAGCGGGCGATGGACGGCATCCGGTACGCGCAGGCGGGGGTGCCCCTCGCGCTCATCCTGATCGGCGGCGGGGTGTTCCTGGCCTACCCGATCACCCGCCGGGTCTCGGTGACGATCACGGAGGAACTGACCGCACGGCGCGCGACCGCCTCGGCACAAGGGACGAGCGACGATGAGTGACCCGACGTGGGGCGACTGGCACGGGCAGTGGATCTGGGGCGAGGAGCGGGGCATCACCCCGCCGGGCCCGGGGTCGATGCTCGGGGCGCCGGACCCGGAGGTGTACGACCGGCGGATGATGTTCCGGCGCGACTTCGAGCTGTCGCGGGTCCCCGCCTCGGCGCCGTACCGCATCACGTCGGACTCCCGGCACGTGCTGTACATCAATGGCGTCGAGGCGGCACGCGGCCCCGTCCGGCACGGGCCCCGGATGCTGCACTACGACACCGGGGACGCGGCACCGCTGCTGCTCCCCGGCCGGAACTCGATCGCGGTGCTCGTGCGCCACTACGGACACGCGGTGCCGTGGTGGGAGCCGTCGCCGTGGACGTTCGAGCTGGGCGGCGGAGCTCTGGTGGCCGAGCTGCGGCTGACCGAGGACCGGTGGATCGCCACGGACTCCTCCTGGTCCTGCCGTCCGGCCGGGGCATGGACGCCGCAGCGCCCGCACTCCCAGCTGGTCACCCAGACCCCGGAGTCGCTGGACGCCCGGCTGCTGGACCCGGCATGGACGCGGGCCGTACCGGGCGGCCCGACGCCGGACCGGCCCGCCCGGGTGCTGTCCACCCGGGCCGTGGTGGGCCCGAAGGGCGGCACCCGGCCGGACTCGGAGCCGTACGGCGCGCTGCTGCCCCGGCCGCTGCCGCCGCTCACCGACACGGTCCGGGGCGCCGAGTCCCTGCGTACCGCTCCGCTGCCGGGCCCGCTGCCGCCGGACCCGCGGCAGGCGCTCGCCGAGGCGCTCCGGGCCACCGGGGACGCCGCCCCCGCCACGGCCGACGCCACGCACCCGCTGGGCGCGGCGCCCGTGCTCCTGCTCGTCGACTTCGGCCGCGTCGTCGCGGGCCATCTGCGCTTCTCCTGCACGGCGGAGTCCGGCACCGAGATCTCCGGGGCCCTGGTCGAGCTGCCCACGGCCGCCGCCCTCGACGCCGCCAATACCTTCCACTACATCGCCCGGGGCCACGAGGACACCTTCGAGACGTCCGACCCGGTCGGCGGGCGGTACGCCCTGCTGGTCGCGACGGGTACCGGCAGCCTCCGGCTGGGTCCGGTCCAGGTGCGTGAGCGGCTGCGCCCGCGCCCCGCCGGACCGTACTTCAGCTGCGACGACGCCGAGCTGAACGAGATCCACCGGGTGGGCCTGCGCACCGTGGACCTCACGGCGCAGGACGCGTATCTGGACTGCCCGACCCGCGAGCAGCGGGCCTGGACGGGCGACTCGGTGGTGCACCAGGCGGTCGACCTGGTCACCAATCCCGACTGGAGCCTGGCCCGCTGGAGTCCGCAGCTGGCCGCGCAGCCCCGCTCGGACGGCATGTTGCGGATGGTCGCGGCCGGGGACTTCGCCCGCGACCCGATCCCGACGATCCCCGACTGGTCCCTGCACTGGGTGCGCTCGGTGCACCAGCTGTACCGCTGCACGGGAGACCGTGAGCTGGTGGCGCGGCTGCTGGCGACGGCGGAGGGTGTGCTGCGCTGGTTCCTGCCCTTCCGCCGCCCCGACGGGCTGCTGCACCGGGTGAGCGGCTGGGTGCTGATCGACTGGTCGCCGGTGCAGGTGACCGGGGCGAGCGCGGCGCTCAACGCCCTGTGGGCGCGGGGTCTCGCGGACTTCGCGGAGATGGCCGACTGGCTGGGCGACGCGGGGCGGGCCCGCTGGGCGCGCGAGGCCCACCAGGGGGTGGTCACCGGCTTCGAGGCGTTCTGGGACGCGGACCGGGGCGCGTACCGCGACAACCTGGACGGCGGGCGGCTCGGTACGTCGG
Organism: Streptomyces sp. TSRI0281; assembly: GCF_001905125.1. Taxonomy (GTDB): domain Bacteria; phylum Actinomycetota; class Actinomycetes; order Streptomycetales; family Streptomycetaceae; genus Streptomyces. The sequence continues at coordinate 337,335 of NZ_LWLE01000035.1, forward strand.
TCAGCGAGCACACCCACGCGGCGGCCGTCTGCGGCCACCTCGTACCGGATCAACGCCTGGGCGCTGTACGGGAGTTGCTGCTGGACCGGGCGGCGATGTTCACCCGGTCACCGATGCGGCACCGGGGCAGCGACGCCGGCGGTCCGCTGACGTCCGATCCGGTGTCCGACCGGGAGGGGCCCGACTGGGACACCGAGAGCCTCGTCGTGGGCGCCCAGCCGTTCTTCCGGTACGTCGTGCACGACGCGCTCGCGCTGCTCGGCGCGGCCGACCGGATCGAGGGGCTCTGCCACGACTGGACGGCCCTGCTGGAGAGCGGCGGCTCGGCGTTCCGCGAGTGCTGGGAGGGCGGTTCGTACTGCCACGGATGGTCGGCCACCCCCAGCCGTGATCTGCTGGTGCACACGCTCGGCGTCACCCCGGCCGAGCCCGGCTACCTGCGGGTACGCGTCGCCCCTCGGCTCGGCGGGCTCTCCTGGGCGCGCGGGGCGGTGCCCACCCCCGGGGGCCTGGTCCAGGTCGACGCGACGCCGGAACGGGTACGTATCGAATCACCGGTTCCGGTCGAGGTGCTGCACCCCGACGGCTCCCTCACCCACCATCCGTACGGCACCTCGTCCATCGACTTGCGAAAGGGCTGATGCGCACCATGTCCGAGACCCAGGTGGAGATACCCCCGCAGGCGGCCACCGCCCACGGCGCCGTCCGCGGCACGCTGGAGCACGGTGTGGCGGTCTTCCGGGGCATCCCGTACGCGGCGCCGCCGGTGGGCGCGCGCCGCTTCCGGGCGCCGGAGCCGCCGGAGCCGTGGCAGGGCGTCCGGGAGGCCGTCGCGTACGGCCCGACGGCGCCCAAGCGCCCCTACGCCCCGCCGCTGGACGAGTTGCTGCCGGACCCGGAGGTGGCGGGCGAGGACTGTCTCAACCTCAATGTGTGGACTCCGTCGACCGGCCCGGCCGGACTGCCCGTCCTGGTCTGGATCCACGGCGGTTCGCTGCTGCACGGCTCCTCCGCCGTGCCGGTGTACGACGGGGCGGCGTTCGCCCGCGACGGGGTGGTGCTCGTCTCGGTCAACTACCGCCTGGGGATGGAGGGCTTCGGGGTGTTCCCGGACGCGCCCGCCAACCGGGGGCTGCTGGACCAGCTCGCGGCGCTGGAGTGGGTGCGGGACAACATCGCGGCGTTCGGCGGCGATCCGCACCGGGTGACGGTGGCCGGTGAGTCGGCGGGCGCGATCAGCATCGGAGCGCTGCTGGCCGCGCCGAGGGCGGCGGGGCTGTTCCGGCGGGCGGTGCTCCAGAGCGGGGCGCCCACCGCGCTCTCCGTGGAGACCGGGCGCGGCACGACCGAGCGGATCGCGAAGCGGATGGGCCTCCCCGCGACGGCCGCCGCGCTGGCCGCCGCGGACCCGGCGGCGCTGCTCGCCGCGCAGACCGAGGTGACGGGCGGCGGATCGCCGCTGACCGGTGGGAACTCCTTCCAGATAGTGGTGGACGGCGATCTGCTGCCCCGCGATCCGGCCGAGGCGCTGCGCGACGGCGCCGCGTCCGACGTCGACCTGCTGATGGGGACGAACAGTGAGGAGTACCGGCTCTGGTTCGTCCCCAGCGGCCTGGTCGAGAAGCTGGGGAAGATCAAGCTCCGCCTCGCTCTGCTGAAGTTCAGGGTGTCCGCCGCCATGGCGCGCCCGTACCGGGCCAACCGGCCGGGTGCCACACCGGGCGAGCTGCTGGGCGCGATCGCCACGGACCTGTTGCTGCGGGTCCCGCTCAACCGGCTGGCCGACGCCCGCACGGACGCGGCCGGGGCCACGTATTTCTACGAGTTCGGCTGGCCCTCCCCCGTGCGGCGGCTCGGCGCCTGTCACGCCCTGGAGATCGGCTTCGTCTTCGACACCCTGGCCCACCCCGACACGGTGGCCCTGACCGGCCCGGACGCCCCGCAGGAACTGGCGGACGCGATGCACGGCGCGTGGGTGCGGTTCGCCGTCTCCGGCGACCCGGGCTGGCCGTCCTGGGACGCGACCCGGCCGGTGATGGGCTTCGGCCCCGGCGCGCCCGCGGTGGTCCTGGCCCCGCGCGACGACGAGCTGAGCGGCTGGCCCCGGTAGGGACCCGGTCTCCGGCCCTGTTGACAACGCTCGTGGTCAAGAGAGCTAGCGCGTGCTGAGCCAGTGCGGGTCGGGGACGACGGTCAGGACCGCCGAGACCAGGACGACCAGGGCCAGTACGGCCTGTTCCCGGCGGGCGATCCGGTGGGCGACGGCCGGGTCGGCGTCCCGGGACAGCCGCCGCCGGGCCGCCACCGCCAGCGCGCTCACCACCACCATGAGCGCCAGCTTGACCAGCAGGGTGCGCCCGTAGGCGGAGGTGAACACCACGTCCACCGGCAGTCTGCGCAGCCCGCTGAGCGTGCCGGTCACCGCGAGCGCGACGTACAACCAGACGGCGAGGCGCGCGTACCGGCCGAGGAGGGCGCGGGCCGCGACCGGAAAGTCCCGCCAGAGCCACATGGTGCGCAGGACGTACAGCAGGCCGCCGGTCCACAGCGACGCGGCGGTCAGGTGGACGACGGTGAGCGCGGCACCGGCCACCGGGCTGTACGCCTCCGGGTGCGCCCGCAGCGCCTCGGCGCCGATGACGACGGCGAGCGGGGCGAGGGCCAGCCGGGGGCGCCTGCTCGCGGCGCATCCCGCGGCGAGTACCAGGCCGTTGGCGACGAGGAGGAGCAGGCCGCCCTCACGGGTGCCGTAGGTCTCGGAGATCCCGAGGTCGCTGACGGTGGCCAGCACGACGATCTGCCCGGCGGCCGCGGCGGCTCCCGCCAGCGAGGCGTGCACGGACCAGCCGCGCACGGCGGTCCCGGGCCGGCCGCGGACCGGTCTGATCAGGCCCGTCGCGGCGAGTTCGCCGAGGTGGAGGGCGAGCGCGGCGAACAGGACGGTGCGGAGCAGGGTGGTGGGTCCGGCGCCGGGTATGCGCAGCTCTCCGGTGTCGCGTGCCATGAATCCGGGGCCGGCCAGGGCGACCAGGACGGCCAGCGCCCCGGCCGCGAGCGCGGCGAGCAGCACGGGCACGGCGATCCGGCGGCGATCCGGCGCGGCGTCATCGGGTCCGACGGGTGCGGCGGGCACAGCGGGTTCGGCAGGTTCGGCGGATTCGGTGGGCGGACCGGGGAGCATCACGGCCCGATCCTTGCCGGTGGACATACACACAGCAAACCGCTCACTGTCCATGGGAATGCCCGAAGTTCACCCGAAGGGCTCATCGGGGAGGTCACAACGGCCCCCCGACCGGTCCGGCCGGGGGTTCCCCTGCGGTCAGCCCTTGTTCTGCGCTGCCCAGAACTCGTCGAAGCTGAGCCGGCCGTCACCGTTCGTGTCGTGGGAGTTGATGACCGCCTGCGCCACCGTCTCGGTGACGTAGGGGTCACCCAGCTGCGCCATGGCGCTCTTGTACTCGGTCGCCGTTATCCGGCCGTCGCCGTCCTGGTCGAACCGCTCGAATGCCTTGCGCGCCGACTCGATGTCCGCCACTGTTCCGCCCCTTCGTCATGCCAACTGTCGGGGTCAGATTATCGGGCCGTCCCGGCGGCCCGTGCGGCGGCCGGGTCGCGGCGGCGGTCGCCGGTGCCGGGCCGGCTCAGCGGAAGATGCCGGTGTGGCCGAGCGAGTAGCGGCCCGGCTGCGGGTACACGGCGAGGCCGTGCGGCCCGCTGCCGACCGGGATACGGGCGAGCTGCTTGCCGCTGGTGGTGTCGATCGCGTACACCTCGGCGTCGTAACGCCCCGACAGCCACAGCACCTTGCCGTCGGCGGAGACGCCGCCCATGTCGGGGCTGCCGCCGTCCGGCAGATGCCACTTCTTCGTCAGTGCGTTCCGCGCGAAGTCGAAGACGGAGACGGAACCCTCGCCCCGGTTGGAGATGTACATCTCCTTGGAGTCGCGGCTGACATAGAGCCCGTGGCAGCCCTTGCCGGTGGGCAGCAGCTTCGGGGCGGTGAACTTCAGCCCGTCCAGCACCCACATGCCGTGCGCCATCATGTCGGCGATGTAGAAGGTCTTCCCGTCCGGGGAGAGCTTGACGTCCTGCGGCATCGCGCCCTTCAGCGGCAGCCTCTGCTGACCGACGACCTTCATCTTCTCCGTGTCGACCTTGAGGAGTTCGCCGGAGAACTCGCAGGAGACGATGAAGTACCGGCCGTCCGCCGAGAAGTCGGCGTGATTGACGCCCGCGCAGGTCACCGGGACCGTCTTGACCCGGTCCATGGTCCGCGGGTCCCGGAAGACCAGCTCGCGGTCCATCGAGGCCATGACGACGGCGTACTTGCCGTTCGGGGTGAAGTAGAGGTTGTACGGGTCGGAGACCTCGACGGTCCGGCCGGCCTTCCCGGTGGCCGGGTCGATGGCGGTGAGGCTGTCGCCGAGGTCGTTGTTGACCCAGAGCGTCTTCATGTCCCAGGACGGCACCACGTGCTGCGGCTGGTTGCCGACCGGGATGGTCTCGATGACCTTGTACGTCTTCGGGTCGATCACCGACACCGTGTGGGAGCTGGTGTTGGGGACGTACACGCGGGACGGGAAGTTCTTGACGGCCGGGGCCAGCCTGCCCGCCCGGTCGGCCGCGTAGACGTCCTTCGGGTCGAGCACGGGCGGCATGCCGGGCAGCGAGGGCGGGGCCGCGGCGCGGACCGGTTCGGCGGGCGCGGCGGCTTCGGTGCTCCGCGCCCGGGGGCTCTCCCGGTCCGCGGGGGTGCCGCAGGCGGCGAGCGCGGCGACGAGGAGGCCCCCGAGCAGGGCGGTGGCGGCAGTGGTGGTGGTAGTGCGGGTGAAGGGAGGCATCAGGTCAACAGCTCCGTGGTGGTCACCGCGCGCAGTCGGCGCCGGTCGATTTCGGTGAGGAGGAGCGGCAGCGCGGCGACGGTGTCCGCGTAACCGAAGTGCAGGCTCACCACGGACCCGTTGCGGATCTCCCCGGCGACCTTGCGGGTGACGGCCGGGACGCCGGGCGAGGTGAAGTCGAGGGAGTCCACGTCGTACGAGAGGACGTGCGGGTAGCCGGCCCGACGGGCGAGCCGCTGGACGAGCGGGGTGGCGTACTGGGCGCGCGAGGGCCGGAACCAGGTGCCGATGGACCCGGTCAGCCGGTGCAGGCGCCGGGCGCAGGCGGTGATCTCCGCATACGCCTCGCTCTCGCCCATCGTGTTGATGTCGAGGTGGTGCTGAGTGTGGTTGCCGAGGTCATGGCCCCTGTCGAGGATGCGGCGGGCCATGCCGGGGTGCTCGTCGAGCCAGCTGCCGACGGCGAGCACGGTGAGCCGGGCCCCGGCCCGTTCGGCCGCGGCGAGTACGGACTCGGCGACGGCGGGGTCACCCTGCCCGTGGAAGGTGAGGGCGACGCGGGCCCGGTCGCGGGGGCCGTGGCCCACCTGGACCGGCTGCCCCGGGAAGCGGCGGGGTGCGGGGGCCGCGGCGTTCCGCGCGTTCTTCGCCGGGCTCGCGGCGGGGCGGGCGGGAGTGACGGAGGGGTGGGCGGCGGTGTGGGCGGCGGGCGTGCGGGATGCGGTGCCCCCGCCGTCCGCGCAGCCTGCGGCGAGCGCTGCCGCGGTGAGCGCCCCGGCGCCCGCGCACAGGGCTTCCCGGCGGCGCACCGGTGTTTCGCGACCGTTCATGCACGTCCACCTCGCGGGATCGGCGTGACGGATCCGGTGTCCGGCAGGACGGCGGATCCCCGCATCACAGTAGAGGCGAGATATGCGAAATATACCGATTGAACGACCCACTGAATGGTCTATGAATCATTCATCGGATGCCATAAGGATTCACTGAATGCCAGGCGAGTGACCCAGCACACCTACGATTCACCTAGGAATTGTCCGGTTATGTCGAAAATAAAGAGAAATGCGACTTTGGCGCCGGGGTCGCCCGTCTGCCATAGTCGGTGGCACGACCCCCATTGACCCGGGCCAGGTCGTCACAAGCGGCCGTGAGAACACCCCCCATTTCACGGCCTCCCACAGAGGCCCCCGCAGCGCCGCACCACGGCCGACCGGGGGCTTCTGTGTGTCAGCGGTCGGAGATCCGCATCTCGAACCAGGTGGTCTTGCCGCGCGGCAGCAGATCCACCCCCCAGCGGTCGGAGAGCTTGTCGACCAGGAAGAGGCCGCGCCCACTGACATCCATCTCGCGCACGGGCATCAGACAGGGCAGCCCGCGCGAGGGGTCACGCACCTCGATCCGGATCCAGCCGCGGCGGCGCAGCATCCGCAGCCCGAAGACCCGGGCGCCGGTGTGCCGTACCGCGTTGCCGACGAGCTCCGAGACGAGCAGCACCGCGTACTCGGCGGTCTGCGGCGAGAGCGCCCACTGACGCAGCACCACACAGGAAGTGAGCCGGCGGGCGGTGGCCGCGGACTCCGGACGCGAGGGCAGCCGGACCTCACCCTCGGTCGGATTTCCGAACAACTCCAGCGCCTTGAACGCCTGTTCGTCCTCAAAGGTCGACGTCAAGCGTGCCGCGGCCGCGTTGCTGCACGGTCGCGGCTGTTCCACACCCTCCAGGCCCGCCATGTCCACCATCATGGCCGCACCGAGCGGCTTCCGGGGCCGTTCCGAGGGAATCCGCCCCCCGGAACACATCATTCCGGAAGGGCGTATTGGCATATGCCACAGGCAAGACGACGCCGCACACAACCCCTCTGAGCTGGGAGAACGCACCCCCGACCGGGAAACACCGCGACCGAGGGCATCCGGGCCTTAAGGCTGCCTTAAGGCCCGGATAATCCGCTCGCACGAATGAACCGTCGTCCTCGCGTACCCAACTGGCGTTCGGTCAGAGGAACTTGGCCTTGCCCGGACCCTCCTCCACAAAACTGCGCATACCGCGCTCACGGTCCTCCGTGGCGAACAGACCTGCGAACCAATTCCGCTCGATCGTGAGCCCGGTGTCGATGTCCGTCTCCAGTCCGCCGTCCACCGCCTCCTTCGCGGCGCGCAGCGCCAGCGCGGGCCCCTTCGCCAGCCGGGTGGCCCAGGCGTGCGCCTGCTCGTACACCTCGGCGGCGGGCACCACACGGTCCACCAGTCCCATCGCCAGGGCCTCGTCCGCCTTCACCTGACGACCGGTGAAGATGAGGTCCTTGGCCTTGGACGGACCGACCAGCCGCGCCAGACGCTGGGTGCCGCCGGCGCCCGGGATCAGGCCGAGCAGGATCTCGGGCTGGCCGAGCTTGGCGTTGTCCGCCGCGACCCGGAAGTCGGCGCAGAGCGCCAGCTCGCAGCCGCCGCCGAGCGCGTAGCCGGTGACGGCGGCGACGACGGGCTTGGGGATGCGGGCCACGGCGGTGAAGGAGTCCTGGAGCGCCTTGGACCGGACGATCATCGCCGGGTGGTCCATCCGCTGCATCTCCTTGATGTCCGCGCCCGCCGCGAACACCTTCTCACCGCCGTAGAGGATGACGGCGCGCACGTCGTCGCGCCGGGCCACCTCGTCGGCCAGCTCGCGCAGCCGGTCCTGGACGGCGATGTCCAGGGCGTTCATCGGCGGCCGGTCCAGCCGGATCGTGCCGACGTTGTCGCGTACTTCGAGGGTTACGGTCATGGGGAGCAGGTTAACCGTGGCTAACGGGAGCCGGCCCGGTGCTGTTGGTCACAGCACCGGGCCCGCTCCACGCTCTTCGTGACGGGGACCTACTTGGTCCACTCCGACCAGTCCATGTTCCAGCCGTTGAGGCCGTTGTCCGGAGCGATCGTCTTGTCCTTGGAGTTCTTCACGATCACCACGTCGCCGATGAGCGACTTGTTGAAGAACCACGCGGCCGGGGTCTGGCCGTCGTAGCCGCCGCGCACATCACGCAGACCGACACAGCCGTGGCTGGTGTTGGTCGTGCCGAAGATGCCCGAGGAGCCCCAGTAGTTGCCGTGGAGGAAGGTGCCCGACGTGGACAGCCGCATCGCGTGCGGCACGTCCTTGATGTCGTACTCACCGCCGAAGCCGACCGTGTCGCCGTTCATCCGGGTCACCTTGAGCTTCTCGCTGATGACCATCTGCCCGTTGTACGTGGTCGTCGCCGGGGCGCCCGCGGAGATCGGGATGTCCTTGATCTGCTCGCCGTCCCGGACCACCTTCATCCGGTGCGTGCTCGCGTCCACCGTGGAGACCTGGCTGCGGCCGATGGTGAACTTCACCGTCCTGGTCTGCTTGCCGTAGACGCCCGGCCTTCCCTCGACGCCGTCGAGGTTCAGCTCCACGGTCACCTTGGTGCCCGCGGCCCAGTACTTCTCCGGGCGGAAGTCGAGACGGTCGTTGCCGAACCAGTGGCCCGCGATCTCGACGGCCGGCTCCGACGTCACCTTGATCGCGTTCTTCACGGCGTCCGGGTCGGTGATGCCCCGGGTGAAGTGGATCGAGACCGGCATGCCGACGCCGACGGTCGAACCGTCCTCCGGCGTGTACTGGCCGATGAAGGTGTTCTGCGGAACCAGCGTGGTGAACGTGGTGTCCTTCGCCGACTCACGGCCCTCGCCGTCCTTGGCGACCGCGTGCACCGTGTACTTGGTGGCCGCGGCCAGATGCCGCTCCGGTGCCCAGCTCGCACCGTCGGCCGCGATCTTGCCCTCGACCGCGTTGCCCTTGGGGTCGGCCACCTTCACGGTGGTCAGCTTGCCCTGCGCGGCCGAGACCTTCAGCGCCCCGCTGGTGGACACGGAGTCGGCGCCGTCCTTCGGTGCGACGGTCACCACCGCTTCGGAGGCGCTGGTGTCCTCCGCCTTCGAGCCGCCGCCCGCCTTGCCCCCCGCGTCGGCGTTCCCGCCGCATGCCGTCACCAGCAACAGCAGCGCACCCAGCACCAGGGCCAGGAGTCCCGGGCCCCCGCGCCCGCGCCTACCCCTGCTCGCCCCGGCCGATGCCCCCGATATCGGCTGCCCGTTCAATGTGGTCGTCTCCCCTCGCACGGCCTGGCACCGCCCGGCCCGCACCCCCGCACGCTGCATATGCGTGCTCGGCGCAAGATAATCACACCGGAGGCGGGTGGACTCCCCCGCGAATGTCACCGTTCAGTCCCAACTTGTCCGGGGACATGCGCAGGTGGCACGGGGTGCGGGGCCCCGGCGGCGCCGGGCGCCGGAAGAACGGCGCGAGGGGCGGCGCCCGCCGGGACCGGGGTCAGGACGGAGCCGGGAAGGGGGGCCGGGACCGACGCGGGCGCCGGCCCCGTACCGCACGGGTGTCAGCGCAGTGCCGAACCCGCCTTCCACTTCTTCCAGTCGAGGTTCCAGCCGCCGAGCCCGTTGTCCGGAGCGACCTTCTTGTCACGGGAGTTGACCACCTCGACCACGTCCCCGACGAGGGTCCGGTCGAAGAACCAGCCCGCCGGGGTGTCCCCGCTGCCGCCCTTCACATCGCGCAGGCCGACACAGCCGTGGCTGGTGTTCTCGGAGCCGAAGGTGTCGTACGGCTCCCAGTAGTTGCCGTGCAGGAAGGTGCCGGACTCGGTGAGCCGGATGGCGTGCGGGACGTCCTTGATGTCGTACTCCCCGCCGAACCCGACCGTCCGGCCGTCCATCCGGGTCACGTCGTGCATCTCGGTCACCACCATCTTCCCGTTGTACGTCGTCGTCTTCGGGCCACCCGCGGAGATCGGGATGGTGCTGATCACCTCCCCGTCACGGCGTACCTCCATGGTGTGCTCCGCCGCGTCCACCAGGGACACCTGGGAACGGCCCACGGTGAAGACGACCGTCTTGTCCTGGCTGCCGTACACCCCGGGGGCGCCTTGCACATCGCGCAGCCCCATGTCCACCGTGACCTCGGTGCCGGGCTTCCAGTAGGCGGCCGGGCGGAAGTCCAGACGGTCCTTGCCGAACCAGTGGCCCACCACCTCCACCGACGGTTCGGCGGTGATCCTGATGGCCTTCTCCACCGCCGCCCGGTGGGTGACCGGCTGGTTGAAGGAGAAGGAGACGATCATCCCGGTCCCGACGGTGGACCGGTTCTCCGGCTTGAAGTAGCCGATGAAGCGGTGGTCGGGCACCGCCGTGGTGAAGGTGGTGTGGCGGGCCGAGCGGCGCCCCGCCCCGTCCACGGCCACCGCGTCCACGCTGTACTTCGCGGCCAGCCCGATCCGGCCCGCGTCCGCCTCCGGAATCCAGGAGAGCCCGTCCTTGGAGATGCGGCCCGCGATCTCCTCCCCCCGGGCGTCCTCGATCCGCCTCACGTTGACGCTCTCCAGGCGCCCGTCGGGAATCTTCACCTCGATCCGGGTCTTCGCCCCGACGTCCTTGGCACCGTCCTCGGGCACGATCCGGATCACGTCCGTCGGCGTGCGCGGCTTTCCGTTGAGGACCGACGGCATTCCGTCGGTGCAGCCGGCCAGTACGGCCAGCACAGTGAGTAGTCCTGCCCATGTCAGCACGGCGGCCGAACCCGCCCGTGCTCTCTTCGCTACGTGATTCACGTCCCCCCAACGATCAGGGCCGGTCGGGGGAAACGTGAGTGCGGGCCCGGCCCTGGGCAGAACAGGGGGGAGGACTGCACGGAGGACTGCACGGAGGGACCGCTCGGGGGAGGTCGCGGCCGGGACGCCGCGTGCCCGCCCGCCGGTCCCGGTCCGTACGAGCCGCGGGAGGCCGAGAGGTGTCGAGCGCAGCCGAGCAGGAGGCAGTACAGGAGCCGGAGCCCCGCACGGCCGGGTACGGGGACGGAGCGGCGGCCCCCGCCGTGTGGCCCGGTGCGCCGATGCCGCTCGGCGCCCGTTTCCGGGTCGGTCCGGACGGGGTGGCGGGCACCAATTTCGCGCTCTGGGCGGGCGGCGCCGAGGCGGTCGAACTCTGTCTCTTCGACGAGCGGGGCGGCGAGCGGCGCTGTTCCCTGACCGAGCTGACCCATGAGATCTGGCACGGCTTCCTGCCCGGTGTGCGGCCGGGACAGCGGTACGGCTACCGGGTGCACGGCCGCTGGGACCCCTGGACCGGCGCCCGCTGGAACGCGGCGAAGCTGCTCCTCGATCCGTACGCGCGGGCGGTGGACGGCTCCTTCACCCTGCCGTCCGAGGTGTACGGCCATGTGCGGGACTGGCCGCAGCAGCACGTCGCCGACACCGTGCGCGACGACCGGGACTCCGCCCCCTTCGTGCCCAAGGGCGTCGTCGTCCATGACGACAACGACTGGGTGGAGGACCGGCGCCCCAAGACCCCGTGGGCGGACACCGTCATCTACGAGCTGCATGTGCGCGGCTTCACGAAACTGCACCCCGGCATCCCGCCGGAGCTGCGGGGCACGTACGCCGGGCTCGCCCACCCGGCGGCGATCGGGCATCTGCGACGGCTGGGGGTGACGGCCGTCGAACTGCTGCCGGTGCACCAGTTCGCGCACGAGGACCATCTGCTGCGGCGCGGGCTGCACAACTACTGGGGCTACAACTCCATCGGCTACTTCGCCCCGCACGCCGGGTACTCGGCGAGCGGCACGGGGGGCCGCCAGGTCGGCGAGTTCAAACGGATGGTGCGCGCCCTGCACGACGCCGGGATCGAGGTCATCCTCGACGTGGTCTACAACCACACGGCGGAGGCGGGCGAGCTGGGCCCGATGCTGTCCCTGCGCGGCATCGACAACCGCGGCTACTACCGCCTCCAGGCCGACGCCCGCCGCTACGCGGACTACACGGGGTGCGGCAACACCCTGCACGTGGTGCAGCCGCACGTCCTGCGGCTGATCACGGACTCCCTGCGCTACTGGGTGACGGAGATGGGCGTCGACGGCTTCCGCTTCGACCTGGCGGCGGCACTGGCCCGTTCGATGCACGACGTCGACATGCTCTCCCCGTTCCTCGCGGTGATCGCCCAGGACCCGGTGCTGCGCCGGGTCAAACTGATCGCCGAACCGTGGGACGTCGGCGACGGCGGCTACCAGGTCGGCGCCTTCCCGCCCCTGTGGACGGAGTGGAACGACCGCTACCGCGACGCCGTACGGGACTTCTGGCGCGGCGCCCTGCCCGACGTACGGGACCTCGGCTACCGGCTGACCGGATCGAGCGACCTGTACGCCTGGGGCGGCCGACGGCCGTACGCCTCCGTCAACTTCGTCACCGCGCACGACGGCTTCACCCTGCGCGACCTGGTGAGCTACGAGCACAAGCGCAACGAGGCCAACGGCGAGGGCAACCGCGACGGCACCGACGACAACCGCGCCTGGAACAGCGGGGCCGAGGGCGAGAGCGACGACCCTCGGATCAACGCCCTGCGCCTGCGCCGGCTGCGCAACCTCCTCACCACGCTGCTGCTCTCCACGGGCGTACCGATGCTGGTGGCGGGCGACGAGATGGGGCGTACGCAGGGCGGCAACAACAACGCGTACTGCCAGGACAACGAGGTCGGCTGGCTGGACTGGTCGCTGCTGGAAGAGCCCCGGTGGCGGGAGCTGACCGAACTGACGGCCCGGGTGCTGAAGCTGCGCCACACCCATCCGGTGCTGCGCCGCCGGGCGTTCTTCTCCGGGCGCCCGCAGGCCCCGGACGGGCTGCGGGACCTGGCGTGGTTCACCCGCGACGGTACGGAGATGACGGAGGCCGACTGGTACGCACCGGCCGCGATGCTCGGGCTCTTCCTCTCCGGCCGCGACATTCCCGGCCGGGACGCGCGGGGCGAGCAGGTCACCGACGACAGCTTCCTGACGATCCTGCACGCCGGGGCGGAGCCGGGCGGCTTTCAGCTGCCGGGACCACCCTGGGGGGCGCGCTACGAACTGGTCCTGGACACCTCGCGGGAGGACCAGTCGGCCGCGCCGGGCACGGCCCACGCGGGCGGCACGGCCCTGACCGTACCGGCGTGCTCGGTGCTGCTGCTGCGGGTGACCGCGTAGCCGGGACCGGGGCGCGGGCGGGAGGTCAGCCGAGGATGCCCCGGTCGTAGCCGACGGCGACGGCCGCGGCCCGGTCCTTGGCGCCGAGCTTGGCGTAGACATGGGTCAGATGGGTCTTCACGGTCGCCTCGCTGATGAACAGCTCGGCGGCGATCTCCCGGTTGGTGGTCCCCCGCGCGACCAGGGCCAGCACCTCGCGTTCCCGGGCGGAGAGGGAGTCGTCGGCGGGGGCCTCGGGGATACGCACCCGGGTCATCAGCCGGGAGGCGATGGCGGGCGACAGGACGCTGCGGCCGTCGGCGGCGGCCCGGACGGCGGCGAACAGTTCCTCGCGCGGGGCGTCCTTGAGCAGATAGCCGGTGGCGCCCGCCTCGATCGCGGGCAGCGTGTCGGAGTCGGTGTCGTACGTGGTGAGGACGAGGACCCGGGAGCGGGCGCCGCGCCGGGTCAGCTCGGCGATGGCCGCGACCCCGCCGCCGCCGGGCATCCGCAGGTCCATCAGGACGACGTCGGGGTCCAGGCGGGCGGCCAGGTCCACGCCCGCGACGCCGTCCGCCGCCTCCCCCAGGACCCGGAAGCCGGGGGCCGACGCGAACATGCCGCGCAGGCCGTCGCGTACGACGGGGTGATCGTCGACGACGATGAGTGTGATGACGCGTGCGGATTCCTCAGTCATGGCAGGTCGAACGGTACGCGTGAGCAGCCCTGCCGGACCAGGGGGACCCGCGCCGAGACGGCCGTGCCCCGGCCCGGTCCCGACTCCACCTCCAGCGAGCCCGCGACCCGTTCGGCGCGGGCCCGCATCCCGCCGAGGCCGAATCCGCCGGTGCGGCCGGCCGGGGGCACGGCGCCCGGCTCGAAGCCGCGCCCGTCGTCCCGGACGTCCAGGGCGAGTTCGTCGCCCATGAAGGACAGCGTGACGCCCACCCGGCCCGCCCCGGCGTGCCGCCCGGCGTTGGCGAGGGCCTCGCCCGCGATGCGCAGGAGAGCGGCGGCGATCTCGTCGTGCACCGGCTCGACGGTCCCGGTCACCGTGAAGTCGGCCCGTACCCGGCGCTGTTGGGACCAGTCGGCCACCGCAACCTTCAGCGCGCCCACCAGATCGTCGTGCTCCAGGGCGACGGGGGCCAGATTGTGGACCGAGCGCCGGGCCTCGCCGAGGCTGTGCCGGGCCAGCGCGGCGGCCCGGCCGAGGTGGACGCGGGCGGTCTCCGGGTCGGTGTCCGCGGTGGAGGTGACGACCTGGAGCTGGGCGATGATGCCGGTGAGGCCCTGGGCCAGGGTGTCGTGGATCTCGGCGGCCAGCCTGCGCCGCTCGTCGTCCACCCCGGCCTCGCGGGCCTGGACCAGGAGCTGTGTGTGCAGGGCCGCGTTCTCGGCCATCGCCTCCTCCAGCCGGAGGTTGGTGCGCTCCAGCTCGGCGATGGTCTCGACCTGGATCCGGGCCCTCTCCGCCTCCCGGGCCCCGACGTTGCTGAAGAACTCGACCAGGGCGGCGTTGAGGACGAACAGCGCGCCGAAGGCGACCCAGTTCAGCGGGGAGGCGGGCGGCAGCCCTCCGCTCTGCGAACCGGCCATGGTGACGGCGGTGGCGAACAGCCCGACACGGACGGCGCGCTTGGGGAGCAGGGGCTCGACGTCGAAGTAGCCGAGGGCCGCGTAGACCGCGAAGAAGGGGTTGAGCCAGCCCAGCGCGAAGGCGAGGACGGTACGCAGGGCGTAGTAGACCTGCCCGGCCGGGGCGCCCGGTGCGGTACGCGGGCGGACGCGGCCCCACCAGAACTGGAGCGCGTACGCCGCGGCGGCCAGCACCCCGGCCACGTACGCCTCGGTACGGGTCATGAACAGGTCGGCGGCGGCGGCCGCGACCAGGGTGGCGAGGGTGAGAAGGGCGTAGGAGCCGTACCGGTAGAACTGCTCCCAGCGCTGGTCGGTCCGGTGGGGAACGGCCGCTCCGGGCATGTGCGGGGTACGGAGCGCCTGCGTCATGCGCGCAGTCTCCCCCGGGCGCCCGGTCCCCGTCACTCCCACCGGAAGACGCGGCTCGCCGTGAAGCCCAGCAGGACGGTCCACAGGGCGACGACCCCGAGGTGGACCCAGCCCGGCCACTGCCCGGTGACCGCCTGGTCCAGGGCCTGGGAGGCGGCGCCGAGCGGGGTGAGCTGCACGATGTGGCGCAAGGTGTCGGGCATTGTCTGGACCGGCAGCCACACCCCGGCGGTGAACATCATCACGAGGTAGCTGACCGACCCGACCGCGCCGGCCGCCTTCGTCGTACGGGACAGGGAGCAGATCGTGGCACCGAGGGCCAGCACCCCGGCGACGGCGAGCAGCAGCGCCAGCGCGTATCCGGCGAGTTGCCGGGGCAGCGGGACGCCGTAGGCGAGCCGGCCGACGGCGATGACCAGGGCCGCCGAGCCGAGCGCCGCCGCGCCGTGCAGCACGATCTGGGCGGTGAGCAGGGCGGACGGCCGTACCGGCGTCGTCGACATCCGGCGCAGGATGCCGCGTTCGCGGTAGGTGGTGAGCACCGGGGGCATGGTCTGGATCCCGGACATGATCAGGGCGAGCAGGACGGAGACCGGGACGTACAGGTCGATGACGCGGCGTCCTCCGAGGTCTTCCTGTGCTTCCTTGAAGGCCGGGACGAAGCCGAGGATCACCAGGAGGACGGACGGGAAGGCCAGGATCCAGAAGAGGCCGCCCGGTTCGCGGAGGAACAGCCGGGTCTCGGCCCTCAGGACGGCGCCCGCCGATCTGCGGCGTCGGGCGACGGGTCCGGCGGGTGCGGGTGCGGGAGCCGGGGTGTTCCGGGTGGTGGGCGCGGTGGTCATGTCAGGCGTCCTGTCCGGTGAGGTCGAGGAAGGCGTCGTCGAGGCTGGTTTCGGTGATCCGCAGGCGGCGGGCGGTGATGCCGAGCCCGGCCAGCAGCGAGATGAGCGGGGTGACGGTGTCGTCGGTGGCGTGGAGGACGAGCGCGCCGTCGCCGTCGGGCGGTGCGACGGTCGCCACGCCCGGCAGCGCGGTGAGGCCGGTGAGTTCCGGGCCGGTGAGGGCGCGGGTGGGGACGAAGGAGATGACCGTGGACCCGGTGGCCTGCCGGACCAGTCCGGACGGGGTGTCCAGGGCGACGACGCGGCCCTTGTCGATGACCGCGATCCGGTCGCAGAGGCGCTGGGCCTCCTCCATGAAGTGGGTGACGAGCAGAACGGTCACCCCGCTGTCGCGGATGTCCTCGATGAGCTTCCAGGTGTCGCGGCGGGCCCGTGGGTCCAGGCCGGTGGTCAGCTCGTCGAGGACGACGACCCGGGGGTTGCCGATCAGGGCGAGCGCGATGAACAGCCGCTGCTTCTGGCCGCCGGAGAGCTTCCCGAAGCGGGTGGTGAGCCGGTCCTCCAGGCCGAGCCGCCCGACGAGGGGCCGCCAGTCGACGGCGGACGGGTAGAACGCGCTGTAGAGCTCCAGCGCCTCGCGCACGGTGAGTCTGGCCTGGAGTTCGCTCTCCTGGAGCTGGGCACCGAGCAGTTGAGTCACCCGCTCGTGGTCGGCGACCGGGTCGAGCCCGGCGATCCGGACCGTGCCCGCGTCGGGGACGCGCAGCCCCTCCACGCATTCGACGGTGGTGGTCTTGCCCGCGCCGTTGGGTCCGAGGACGCCGAAGATCTCCCCCTCGTCGACGTGGAAGCTCACCGCGTCGACCACGGTCCGCCCGCCGTACGCCTTGTGCAGCCCGTTCACTTCGATGATCGCCATGGCCACAAGAATTCCGGCGGCCGGGCCTCGGCGGTATCGGCCGGAACGCTCGAACCGGCATCGGCCGATCGGTTGATGCGGGGGTACGACCCGCCCCCGGACCGGGGCGTGTTCGGGGCGCGTGGGCGGGTGGTGCCGGGTGCGTATGGGGTGCTTACGCGTGCGTGCAGGGTGTGCGCGGGCAGAAATACACAGGACCGATGTCAGTGGTGAAACGTAGGGTCGGCCCTGATGCCCGAAATACCTGCCGAGCACACGGAACGGTCCGCCGTGCGCTCCCTCCTGCGCCTGTGGCCCTATGTCCGCCCCGTTCGGATCCGCCTGCTCAGCGCGGCTCTCGTCGCCATCCTGGCCTCCTGTCTGGGCCTGGTTATCCCCCTCGTACTGAAGTGGATGGTGGACGGCCCGGTCGCGGACCGCGACCCGGGCGGCGTCTGGCTCGGCGCGCTGTATCTCCTGCTGCTGGGCATCGTCGAGGCCCTGCTGTTCGGGCTGCGGCGGTGGCTGGTGGCCCGGCCGCTGGCCGGGGTGGAGGCGTCGATGCGCGCCGCCCTCTACCGCCATCTGCAACGGCTGCCGGTGGCCTTCCACGACCGGTGGCCGTCGGGGCAGTTGCTCTCGCGCGGGACCACGGATCTGATGCTGCTGCGGATGTTCCTGGCCTTCCCGCTGACGTTCCTGCTGGTCAACGGCGCCACGATCGTGCTCGGTTTCCTCATTCTGTTCGCCCAGGACTGGTCGCTCGGGCTGGTGCTGCTGACGCCCGCGATACCACTGATGATCCTGTGCTCGCTCTTCGAGACGAAGTACGCGGTGGTCGCACGTCAGGCCCAGGACCAGGTCGGGGACCTGACGACGGTGGTCGAGGAGAGCGTCCTCGGCATCCGCATCATCAAGGGCTTCGGCCGGCACCGCAGCCAGGCGCTGGCCTTCCGGGCGCTCTCCCAGCGGCTGCGCGCCACGGAGTTGGGCAAGGCGCGTCTGCTCGCCGGGATCTGGGCCCTCATCACCGCCATTCCCGAGCTGGCGATCGGTGCGGCACTGGTGCTCGGCACGGTCGAGGTGGCCGACGGTGATCTGTCGGCGGGCACGCTCGTCGCCTTCCTCTCGACAGCTCTGGCGCTGCGCTGGCCGGTCGAGTCGATCGGTTTCCTGCTGGCCATCAGCCAGGAGTCGGCGACCGCGACCGAGCGGTATTTCGAGGTGATGGACGTGGCGGAGGAACGCGATACGGAGGTGAGGGCGACCGCCCCCGAAGCAAGCGCAAAAGCCGAAGCCGACACCGAAGCCGATGCCGATACCCATGCCGACGCTTACGCCAAAGCCACAACCGATGGAGGCCCCGGCCCCGGTACCACCCCCGACCGGGGTGGAATGGCCTTCGAGGGTGTCGAGTTCCGCTACCCCGACGCGCGACCCGGCTCCGTACCCGTACTGACGCGGATCGATCTGCGTATCCGGCCCGGCGAGACGATGGCCCTGGTGGGCGCCACCGGTTCCGGGAAGACGACGCTCACCGCCCTGGTGCCGCGGCTGCACGAGCTGACCGCCGGGCGGATCACCCTGGACGGCGAGGACATCGCCGCGCTGGAGCGGCCGAGGCTGCGGGAGCTGGTGTCGGTGGCGTTCGAGGAGCCGACGCTGTTCTCCGCGACGGTCGGCGAGAACGTGCTGATGGGCGCCGAGGGCGCGGGCGAGGACGAACTGCGGCGGGCCCTCGCCGTCGCTCAGGCCGACTTCGTGTACGACCTGCCGCAGGGGCTCGACACCCAGGTCGGCGAGCAGGGGCTCAGCCTCTCCGGCGGCCAGCGGCAGCGTCTCGCGCTGGCCCGCGCCGTGGTCGGCGAGCCGCGCTTCCTGGTGCTGGACGACCCGCTCTCCGCACTGGACGTACACACGGAGACGCTGGTGGAGGCGGCGCTGCGGCGCGTGCTGGAGCGGACGACCGCGCTGGTGGTCGCCCACCGGCCGTCCACCGTGATGCTCGCCGACCGGGTGGCACTGCTCTCCGACGGCCGGATCACCGCGGTCGGCACGCATCAGGAACTGCTGCGCGGCAACGCCGAGTACGCCTGGCTGATGTCGGGCGCCGAGCACACCCCTGCCGAGGAGGGCAGCACCCGATGACGACCACCGCCGACGACGCGCTCACGGACGACGACCTGGCGCGCAGGGCCGCACCGACGTCGGAGGAGTCCGGCGGGGGCTCCGAGGCCTCCGGGGACTCGTTCGACCGGGACGACCTGCCCGCACCGCGCGGTGCGACCCGGACCCTGCTGACCTCGCTGCTCGCCCCGATGCGCGGCCGGGTCGTCGTGGCCGCGCTCTTCCTCCTGCTCCAGCAGGCCGCCGTCCAGGCGGGCCCGCTGCTGGTGGCGTACGCCATCGACAGCGGTGTTCCGGCCTTCCGGGACCACGACTACGGGCCGTTGATCGCGGTGGCGGCCGGCTACACGCTCTGCTCCGTCGCTGCCGGAGTCCTGCAGTACGCGTTCATCAGGGCGGCCGCGCGGATCAACCAGGACGTGCTGCTCGATCTGCGCGGCCGGATCTTCCGGCACGCCCAGTCCCTGAGCGTCGACTTCCACGAGCGCTACACCTCGGGCCGACTGATCTCCCGGTCCACCACGGACGTGGAGTCGCTGCGCGAGCTGCTGAGCGAGGGCCTGCAGGAACTGATCGGCGTGGTCCTCTCGTTCGCCTCCATCTCGCTGATGCTGCTCTGGCTGGACCTCGGCATCGGGGCGATCGCGGTGTTCTCGTTCGTCCCGCTGTATCTGCTGGTGCGGCTCTACCAGCGGCGGGCGGGCCGGGTCTTCGCCAGGCGGTCCACGGCGATCGCCGCGGTCATCGTGAAGTTCGCGGAGACGATGAACGGAATCCGCCCGGTCCGTGCCTTCCGCCGGGAACGGACCAACGACGCGGTGTTCGACTCGCTCAACCACCGCCACGAGCGGACGAACGGTGACGCGATGCTGGAGATGGCCCGCTATGTCATCGGCTCCCGGCTGGTCGCCAACACCGCGGTGGCCGGGATGGTGCTGTGGGGCGCCTACCGGGTGGCGTCCGGCACGCTGGCCCTGGGAGTACTGGCCGCGGCGGTGCTGTATCTGCGGCGGCTGTACGACCCGATCGACCGGCTCGGGATGTTCCTCAACTCCTACCAGTCGGCCGCCGCGTCGCTGGACAAGATCGCCGGTCTGCTGGCCCAGCGGCCCACCGTCCCCGAGACGACCGCGCCCAAGGAGCTTCCCGCGCGGTCCGGCGACCACCCCGGCCGGGAGGTCACCTTCGACGCGGTGAGCTTCGCCTACCGTACGGGCGGCGAGGTGCTGCCCCGCTTCGGGCTGGACATCCCCGCCGGGCAGACCGTGGCGGTGGTCGGCTCGACGGGTGCCGGGAAGTCGACGCTCGCCAAGCTGCTGGCCCGGTTCTACGATCCGACGGACGGCCGGGTCCTGCTGGACGGCGTCGACCTGCGGGACCTCGACACGGCCGGGTTGCGCAAGGGCGTCGTGATGGTGACCCAGGAGGCGTTCCTGTTCTCCGGGACGGTCGCGGAGAACATCGCGATCGGCCGCCCGGACGCGACACCGCAGGACATCGAACGCGCGGCCAGGGCCATCGGGGCGCACGACTTCATCGCCGGTCTGCCCGAGGGGTACGACACGGACGTACGCAAGCGGGGCGGCCGGATCTCCGCCGGTCAGCGGCAGTTGGTCGCGTTCGCGCGGGCCCTGCTTGCCGACCCCGCGGTGCTGATCCTCGACGAGGCGACCAGCTCCCTGGACATCCCCGGTGAGCGGGCGGTGCAGCAGGCCATGGACACTGTTCTGCGCGGCCGTACGGCGGTGGTGATCGCGCACCGCCTGTCGACCGTGGAGATCGCGGACCGGGTGCTGGTGATGGAGCACGGCCGGATCGTGGAGGACGGCGCCCCGGCCGAACTGATCGGCGGCACGGGCCGGTTCGCGGGGCTGCACCGCGCGTGGCGCGACAGCCTGGCCTGAGGGCGGGGGGTGACCGGCCCGGGGTTTCGATGGACGACGGACACGTACCGACCGACCGGAGATCACTGACGTGTGGTGGAAGAAGGATTCGCCCGTGCATCCGGGAGCCCCGGACTGTCGCAGCGCCGTGCGGTACCTGTGGTGGCTGATCACCGCTCAGCGCCGTCGGATCGCCGCCGGTGCGCTGCTGGGCAGCGCCTGGATGCTCTGCCTGACGCTGCCGCCGTACCTGCTCTCACGCGCCATCGACGACGGCCTGGAACCGGGCCGGTGGCCCGTGCTCGTCGGCTGGGCGGCGGCGTTGCTGGGTGTGGGGGTCTTGAACGCGTGGCTGGCCATCATGCGACACCGCACGATGACCAGGGTGCGGCTGGACGCCGCCTTCCGTTCCGTGCAGGTGGTGGTCCGGCAGGCGACCAGGCTGGGCGGGGCGCTGCCGCGCCGTGTCACGGCCGGGGAAGTCCTCACGATCGGGTTCGGCGATGCCACCGTGATCGCCAGCACGCTGACCATCACCGGCCCCGGCGTCGGCGCGGTGCTCGCCTATGTCGTCGTGGCCGCACTGCTGTTGGCCGTGTCGCCACTGCTCGCCGTGGTGGTGCTGCTCGGTGTGCCGCTGCTCGCGGTGTCGGTCGGGCCGCTGCTGGGGCGCCTGCAGCGCGTCGAGGCGACGTACCGGGAGCAGCAGGGCGGGCTCGCCTCCCGTTTTGAGGACATCGTCAGGGGCCTGCGGGTCCTCAACGGCATCGGCGGCAAGGAGGTGTACGCCGAGCGCTACCGGCGCGGCTCGCGGGCGCTGCGGGCGGAGGGCTACCGCGTCGGCTCGGTGACCAGCTGGGTTCAGGCCCTGGGTGTCGGCCTTCCCACGCTGTTCCTCGGGGTCGTGACATGGCTGGCGGCCCGGATGGCCGTGCAAGGAGAGATATCCGTCGGCGAGTTGGTCGCGGTCTACGGATACACCGCGGTGCTCGCCGTGCCGGTCGCGTTCTTCATCGAGGGCGGCTACGACCTCAGCCGCGGACTGGTCGCGGCCCGCAGAGTCATACGTTTCCTGGCCCTGGAGCCCGATTCCGCCGGCAAGGAGGCGACGCGCGACGGGCCCGGGGCGCCGTCCACGCTTCGTGATCCGGTGTCCGGCGTCGAGGTGGCGCCCGGCAGGCTGACCGCGTTGGTCAGCGCCCGGCCGTCGGAGTCCGCGGCGGTGGTCGACCGTCTCGGCCGGTTCGCCGGGTCGGCCGCGACCTGGGGCGCGATACGCCTCGACGAGATCGACCTGACGCAGGTGCGGCGGCGGATCCTGGTCGCGGACAACGAGGCCGATCTGTTCGCCGGTCCGCTGCGGGACGTGATCTGCGGATGGGACCGGGACGAGGAAACCATCGGCCGCGCTCTCCACGCCGCCATGGCGCAGGACATCGTCCGCGGCCTGCCGGACGGACTCGACTCACCCGTCGACGCGCAGGGCCGTAACCTCTCCGGAGGCCAGCGGCAGCGCATCCGCCTGGTCCGGGCCCTGCTGGCCGATCCCGAGGTACTCCTGGCGGTCGAGCCCACCTCCGCGGTCGACGCGCACACCGAGGCGGCCATCTCGACCCGGCTGCGCACCGCACGGGCCGACCGCACCACCCTCGTCACCAGCACGTCACCGCTCCTGCTGGACCAGGCGGACATCGTGTACTACCTGGTCGACGGCTCCGTCGCCGCCGTCGGCAGCCATCGTGAACTCCTGGACCGGCAGCCCGGCTACCGCCGTCTCGTGTCCCGCGGCGCGGACGACGAGGACGACGACCTCACCGGCGACGGAACCGTCCCGCCGTTCCGAAAGGCCCTGCGATGACCGCCGGCTCCGCGCCCACGGCCCCGGCCCTGCCCGTCGCCGAGCCGCTGCGGATACGCCGGGAAGCGCTCCGGCTGATCCGGCTGGACGCTCGCGCCTTCGCCGCCATGATCGGCCTCAACGCGCTGGCCGCCGGTGCCGGACTCGTCGGCCCCTGGCTGCTCGGCCGCATCATCGACGAGGTCAGGGGCGGGGCCGGGGTGGCCGCGGTGGACCGCCTGGCGCTCACCATCCTCTTCTTCGCGCTGGCGCAGCTCGTCCTGGCCCGATACGCCGGTTACCTCGGACACCGCTTCGGCGAGCGGACCCTGGCGCGCATTCGCGAGCAGTACGCCGACCGGGCGCTCGCGCTGCCCGCCTCGGTGGTCGAGCGGGCGGGAACGGGCGACCTGACGACCCGCGGCACCACCGATGTCGCCGCGGTCGGCGCCACCCTCCGGAACACCGGGCCCGAGGTCCTCGTCGCCGGGGTCCAGGCGTTGTTCATCCTCGGGGCGGTCTTCGCCCTCGATCCGCTGCTCGGGGCGTGCGGGGTGCTGGGCCTGCTCGGCATCTGGTTCGCCGCCCGCTGGTATCTGCGCCGGGCGCTCACCGCGTACCTGGCCGAGGGAGCCGCCAACTCGGTTCTCGCGGAGCAACTCGCGTCCACCGCCGCCGGCGCCCGCACGATCGAGGCCCTCGGACTCCAGCGGCGCCGGGTGGCGGCATGCCAGGAGGAGATCGAGAAGTGCCGGACCACCCGGACCCGGACACTGTTCCTCCGCAGTGTGCTCTTCCCTGCCGTGGACATCTCCTACGTCCTTCCCGTGGTCGGTGTTCTGCTGGTCGGCGGCGTGCTGCACGACCACGGCACGATGAGCCTCGGCGCGGTGGTCGCCTCGGCCCTGTATCTGCGGCAGCTCTCCCAGCCCCTGGACACCATCCTTCAGCAGATGGAGCAACTGCAGAGCAGCGGTGCCTCCTTCGCCCGGGTCGAAGGCCTCGGCCCGGCCGCGCCCGTACCGACGGCCGCTCCCTCCCCCACGCCGGCCGACGACCGGATCGAGGTGGCCGACGTGCGCCACGCCTACGACGACGGGAGCGACGTCCTGCACGGCGTCGACCTCACCGTCCGGCCCGGCGAGCGGCTGGTGATCGTCGGCCCCTCCGGCGCGGGCAAGACCACTCTGGGCAGGCTGCTGGCGGGCATGGACAGACCCCGGTCCGGTTCGGTGACGGTGGGGCAGGTACCGGTCGCCGACCTGGACCCCGACCGGCTGCGCCGGCACGTCGTCCTCGTCACCCAGGAACACCACGTGTTCCTGGGAACGGTCCGGGACAACCTGCGGATCGCCTCCGCCCACGCCACGGACGCCGAACTGCGCGAGGCTCTCGCCGCCGTCGGCGCCGAATGGGCCGCCGAACTCCCGGACGGGCTGGACACCGATCTGAGCCATGCGGGGCACCGGCCGGACGGCGCCCAGGCGCAACAACTCGCCCTGGCACGCGTGGTGCTGGCCGACCCGCACACGCTGATACTCGACGAGGCCACCGCACTCCTGGACCCGAGGACCGCCCGGCACACGGAACGGGCGCTGGCCGCCGTCCTCGAAGGCCGGACCGTCATCGCCATCGCACACCGTCTGCAGACGGCCCACGACGCCGACAGGGTGGCCGTGATGGAGGACGGCCGGCTCACCGAACTCGGCACCCACGACGCTCTCGTAGCGGCCGGCGGCGCCTACGCCGCGCTCTGGCGCTCATGGCACGGCGAGCGGCCTCCTTCCTCCTGAGGGCGGGCCCTGGGGGCGGGCCCCGTGGGCGGGCCCTGGAGCCTGCTCCCGGATGCGTGAAGTCCCTTTGCGGCAGCCCGGGTCGGCGGAGGGGTCAGAGGTCCAGGACGAGCCGGGAGGACAGGGCCCGGGACACGCACGCGTACCCACCGACTGGACACCACCGACAGCCCGAGCCTCGACCGGTGCCGCCCGTCGTGCACGAACATCGCCCGCACCGACGACCACGCCGCCCAACTCACACGCCGAGCAGCCGCCCTTGAAGACCAAGCCGACACTAAAGCAGCCCCCCCGGCCCCCTTACCGACCGCCTCCGCCGTCACGCAGCACGCCTGAAGTCCGCAGCAGCCGAACACGCGCACCCGCATCACCCTTCGCCTCGGACGCCGCCAGAATCCAGCAACTGAAAGCCGACGTCGAAGCCCTCGTCAGGGCCCTGCACCTCGCGCAACTGGAGAAGACGATGCGGCCCACCCGACCGGGCACCAGCCGCACCGTGCGGTCCGGCTGCCACCTCTGCTCCGACTCGACAGGCCGTCGGCGCCCCTTGCCATGCCGGACGAACGTTGCAGGCCCCGTGGGTCACGCGGAGTGAAGGGCCAGTGTGGGGGAGAGCCGGGCGGCTCTGACCGCTGGGTACAGTCCGGCGATGGTGCCGATGACGAGGGTGGCGGCGAAGCCGCCGGCCATGGCGGTGGGTGGGACGACCCAGGGCATGGCGCCCGCGGTGGCGTAGATCCAGGTGGCGAGGCAGCCGAGCAGTACGCCGGCCACGCCGCCCAGTCCGGACAGGAGCAGTGATTCGGTGACGAACTGGAGTCTGATCTGGCTGCGGGTGGCGCCCAGGGAGCGGCGCAGGCCGATCTCGTGGCGGCGTTCGAGCACTGAGATGATCATGGTGTTCGCGACCCCGACTCCGCCGACCAGGAGTGCGATTCCGCCCAGGCCGAGCAGCAGGTTGGTGAAGGCGCCTTCGGACGCCGCTTTCGCTTCCAGGGCATCGGAGGGCTGGGAGACTTCCACCTCGTGCGGTGCCTGCGGATTGGCCGTACGCCCCAGAAGGTCCCGCACTTCATCGACCTTGTCGTCAGCGGAGCGTTCATAGACCGAGGTGGGGTGTCCGTCGAAGCCCAGGAGCTTCTCGGCGGCTTCCCAGCCGACGAGGGCGGAGGCGCTGATCTCTTCTGCCAGCGGCAGCGGACCGAGGATTCCCACGACGGTGAAGTACTGGCCTTTGATGTAGACCTGCTGGCCCGGCTCGGTGACCCCCAGACGGCCCGCTGCGTGCTCTCCGAGCACCACTGCGGGGTACTTGCTGTTGGCTGTGTTGAGCCATGTTCCCGAAGCCATCGATCCGCGCAGTGTCTTCAAGAGGTCCTGCGTGGCGGCTCGGACGGAGATGCCGCGGGTCTGGGTGTCTGGAATGTGTTCCGAGCGGTAGACGTTGGCATCGATCGTGCCCGTGGCGGCCACATGGTCGACGCCGTCGATCCGGCCGATCATCTCCGGTGCCTTCGGGGGCAGTTTCGCGGACTCACCGGTGAGCAGGGACTGCCCCGGTCTGACCACGAGCATGTTGGTGCCGAGCTTGTCGAGGTCCTGCATCAGTTTCTCTTTGGACGAGGATGAGATGCCCACGACGGCGATCATGGTGGCGATGCCGATGGCGATGCCCAGTGCGGAGAGGATGACCCGCATGGGCCGCCCACGCAGTCCTGCCGAGCCGACCTGTGCCACATCCCGGGCGGTCAGTCGGGCGGGGACGAGCTTCCTGCTCGCTTGGTTCACAGTGCACCGGCCTTCGCGACCTGATCGCGCCGGGAATCGTCGACGATCTGCCCGTCGCGGATACTGACGCGCCGGGGCAGCGCGTCGGCGACCTCCCGGTCGTGGGTGATGACGGCGATGGTGGCGCCGTCGGTGTTCAGCTCGTGCAGCAGTTCCATCACCGCCTGGCCGGAGGCGGAGTCCAGCGCCCCGGTCGGCTCGTCCGCGAGCAGGACGTCCGGCTCGCCCGCGACGGCGCGGGCGATGGCGACGCGCTGCTTCTGGCCGCCGGACAGCTCGTGCGGCTTGTGGTGCATGCGGTTGCCCAGTCCTACGCGTTCCAGTGCCGTGGCGGCGCGCCGTCGGCGCTCGCTGTGGCTCAGTCCTGCATAGCGCAGTCCTTCGGTCACGTTGGCCAGCGCGCTTGCGCCCGGCACCAGATGGAACGCCTGGAAGACGAAGCCCACGTGCTGGGCGCGCAGCGCCGAGAGCCGTTTGTCGCTGAGCCGGTTCACATCGTGCCCGGCCAGTGTCACCACGCCGGCGGAAGGGCGGTCGAGGGTGCCGACGATGTGCAGCAGGGTGGACTTGCCCGAGCCGGAGGGCCCGACGATCGCCAGTAGCTCGCCCGTACCGATGGCCAGATCCACACCGCGCAGGGCGGTCACGCCACCGGGGTATTCCTTGGTGACACCACTCAGCGTGACCACCGCCGGTGCTGCCTGCGGAGTGTGAGGCGCCGAGTCCCGCACCGTGCGGTCGGCGGACGGGGTGGGCACCGAGGGGTCTGTGGGGCAACTCATTTGGGAACCCCGACCTTCGTGCCTGCCTTCAGGCCGCCGCCGGAGACCTCGACGCGTCCGTCGGCGAACAGGCCGAGCGTGACCGGTACGTCGCGGGTCTTTCCGTTCTCGACGACCTGAACGCCGAAGCCCTTACCCGTCAGAGCCAGCAGTGCCTCAACCGGTACGGAGAGAACGTCCTCGCGGCGTTCGCCGGACATGGACACGGTGACCGGGGCCCGGTCGACGACTCCCTCTGCCTCGCTGCGTTTGTCGAACTCCACCGTGATCTTCACTTTGGGGTCCTCGCCCTTGCCCTGTCCGCCCTGGTCCTCGGGCTCGGCCGAGTTGCCGATGGACGCGATCCTGCCTTCGGCCTTGGCGGCGCCGGGCAGGTCGACGGTCACCCTGTCACCGACCTTGCGCTTTCCGACGTCTGCGATCTTCATTTCGACCTCCACCACACGGGACGCGCCCGTGGAGGAGTACACGGGCTTGCCCGGACCCAGACGGTCACCGATCGTGGCTTCGGGCGTTTCCACCCGCAGGGGACCGGGCGCGAAGGTGATCTGCCCAGCGTCCACCTTCCCGGTCTGCTTCAGCTTCCTGGCCTTCTGCCAGGTCTTCACGGCCTCGGCCGTGCCGGGGGTGAACTCGTCGTCGTCAGCGAGCACCGCGCCGTAGCCCAGCGCCTTGAGGTTCTGCTTCAGCTGCCGTACATCCTCACCCTCGTCACCGTGCTTCAGTTCCCGGTACATCGGCTTGGCGCCGTACATCAGATAGACGCCCCTGGCGTCCACCTCGTAGAGCTTGTTGCCCCGGGAGATGTCCGTGCCGCTCTTGGGCAGCCAGGTCAGGACCCCGGACGCGTCGGCGCTCACCTTGCGTCCGGCCGGGAAGACGAGCTTGCCGGGCACCCGCACCGCGGCGTCGAGATCACCTTTGGTGACCTCGGCGCCGGCCTGCGGGAGCGAGGGGCTCTGCTGCTGCCCACCGCTGTCATCTGCGGGTTTGACGAGTGTGTTCGCCGCGATGCCGCCGCCGGTCACCACCAGCGCGGTCGCGGCAACCGAGAGAACCACTGTCCTGCGCCGCATCAGAAGCCGACCTTTTCCGCGCAGGTCTTGGCGGCCGCAGCGAACTTCTTCTGGTCCTGCCCCTGGTCCACGGTGCCGCCGCGCACACCGCCGTCCGCGAATTCCGGGTCGGGCATGTCAATGCCCTCCTTGCGCATGCACTCGGCATACCGGACGTGCTTGTCCTTGTCCGCCTGGGACATCTCCTTGCCGCCCCCGGAGCCGCCGGTGCCTCCGCCGCCGGTGATGCCGCACTCCTTCATCGCCTTGGCCATTGCCTCCTGGGACAGGTCACTGGTGACGGTGGTCTTCTGGCCGTCCTTGCCGTCCTCGACCTTCAGCCCCTTGCTGCGCAGGCAGTCCGCCTCCTTTGCCTGCTTGGATCCGGCGTCCTGCGAGCTGTTGGAGCCGGTGTCCTCGGCGCCGCTGTCCGCGGAGCACCCGACGGTGAAGAGCGCCAGTGCGGACATGCCTGCGGCGATGGCGAGCTGGATGCGGTGAGCCTTCATGATGTGCCTCCCGATGCGGTGTCGATGCTCGAAGAGGCTGACGCACCATGGCGTCTCAGTTCCCTAACAGATGCTGTTATGCCGCTGAAACACGGGACTGATGTACACAGAAGGGATGCGTGTACTAGTCGTCGAGGACGACGCCTTTCTGGCAAAGATGATCTCCGACGGGTTCCGGCGGGACGCGCTGGCCGTGGACTGGGCGCCGGACGGGCTCACCGCCCTGGAAAAGCTGCGGTTCGGCGCGTACGACGTGATGATCCTCGACCGCGACCTGCCAGGACTGCACGGCGACGAAGTGTGCCGCCGCGTGGTGGTTCAGGGTCTGCTGACCCGGATCCTCATGCTCACCGCCTCTATCTCCGTGCACGAGAAGGTCACGGGGCTCGGCCTGGGCGCCGACGACTACCTGGGCAAGCCCTTCGCCTACGAAGAACTGCTCGCCCGGGTGCTGGCGCTCGGCCGGCGTGCCAGACCGGCGGTACCTCCCATCCTCGAGCAGTCGGGCGTACGCCTGGACACCACCGCCCGGAAAGCCTCACGCCATGGCCATCCGCTGCCGCTTTCGCCCAAGGAGTTCGCCGTGCTCGAAACCCTGATGCGCGCCCGGGGCGGTGCGGTCAGCCGCGAGGACCTCATCGAGGAGGTCTGGCCCGAGGACATCAGCTACGACAGCAACGCCGTCCGCGTCACCCTCAGCCGCCTGCGTGCCAAACTCGGAGAGCCACCAGCGATCGAGACGGTGCCGGCAGCCGGGTACCGGTTCGCGCAGCAGGACGACACCCCCGCATGAACACCCGCCCGCAACCGCGTCTGCGTCGGCGGCCATGGCCGCAGCCCGGTGAGCGCCTGCGTCTCACTCTCCTCTACACCGGCCTGCTCCTGCTCGCCGGCGGCGGGCTCATCACCTTGGTATACGTCCTGCTGCTCAACGGGCTCCACGCCAACATCAGCAACGTGGTCAAACGGGGGACCGTCACCGAAAAGTCCGCCCCGGACGGGCCGGCCACCGAAGTGGTACCGCAGGATCAAGGCGCCGCGGAACTCGCCTCGACGATCGAACAGGCCGCCCTCCACCGCCTGCTCGTTGTCTCCCTCATCGCCCTCACGGCCTTCGCTGCCGTCTCCGTGCTCCTGGCCTGGTGGATGGCCGGCCGGGTCCTGCGCCCCGTAGCCGTGATCACCGACACCGCTCAGCGCCTGTCCGCTGCGACACTGCACGAACGCATCGCACTGGACGCACCACCGGGCGAACTGAAACGGCTCGCCGACACCTTCGACTCGATGCTGGACCGCATGGAACAGCTGGTCTCCGCCCAGCGCCGGTTCGCCGCCAACGCCGCCCACGAACTGCGCACGCCGCTGGCGCGCCAGCGCTCCGCAGCGGAGATCGGCCTCGCCGGCGACCCCACCCCCGCACAGGTGGCGTATATCCGTGGCGAACTCGTCAAGATCAGTGAGCACAGTCAGCAGCTCATCGACGGCCTGCTGCTGCTTGCCGCCTCCGAACGCGGCCTGGAGCGCTACGAACCCGTTCGCGTCCACGAGCTCGCCGCGACGGTAGCCAACGCCCTCACCGCAGAAGCCACGAAACGCGACGTCGTGATCGACCTCACGGCCGACCCACTCCACGTCGAGGGCGACCCCGTGCTGCTTGAGCACCTGGTACACAACCTGGTGAGCAACGCCGTCCGCTACAACACGCCTGCCGGGACAGTCACCATCCGTACCGGAGCCGACTGCCTCCAGGTCTCGAACACGGGCCCCATCATCCCTCCCGCAACTGTGCCCCGCCTCTTCGAACCCTTCCACCGCATGGCCGAGCGCCGTCAGGCACCCAGCGAAGGCATGGGCCTGGGGCTGTCGATCGTCGCCGCCATCGCCCGTGCGCACGGCACCCAAGCACACGCCGAGGCCAATCCGGATGGCGGCCTGACGATCAAGGTGCCGCTCCCGACCACCAGTGAGCGGGGACGTACCGGAGACAGCACATGAACGACGTGCTGACCGCTCCGGTGGTACTGATCGGCTTCGGTCTCGGCATTCCGCCGCACTTTCCGCCGCACCCTCGGCCGCATCCTCCGCCGTCCGGGGACGCCTCCGGCGGCCGGCCCGGTAGCCGATCCGATGTCCGGAACGCGCCAGAGCGTGACCCGGTCTCACCAGGTGGTCAGAAACCGCTTCTGCGTACGTTGTTCGAACACGACACCGGAAAGTCAATCTTGTGCGCTCCCTGTGAATACGGGCCGGAGGGGCACCGGGCGACATTTCGATGATGATCGGCGAAACGTCCGCTTAACGAACATGACCTTTTCGGCAACGGACGAATTCCGGCCAACTTGTTGACGCGGTCCTGACACGAGTACGCAACTGCTGACACTCTTCCCCCGTTCTGCGCACCGCCTGCACTGTCCGGACGGCTCACCAGCGCCGCCGGTACCCCCCTCGCAGAAGGAGTCCGCGTGAGATCCACGCCCAGCCGTCGTGCCACCGCGACCGGCGCTCTGATAGCCGCAGCAGCCCTCCTCGCCGTCGGAGTCCAGTCCGGCACCGCGACCGCCACCCCCGGCAGCGCCCCCGGCGCCGTCCCGGCGGCGGCAACCAAGGCCGACCCCGGTTCGCTCCCCGTCAAGCTCTCGCCCGCCCAGCGCGCCGAGCTGCTCAGCGAGGCCAACTCCACCAAGGCGGACACCGCCAAGGCGCTCGGACTCGGTTCCGGGGAGAAGCTCGTCGTCCGCGACGTCGTCCAGGACCAGGACGGCACCACGCACACCCGCTACGAGCGCACCCTCGCCGGGCTGCCCGTACTCGGCGGCGACCTGGTCGTGCAGGAGACCAAGGCCGGGAAGACCGAGAGCGTCAGCAAGGCGTCGAAGGCGACCTCCGCGCAGCTGAAGGCCGTCGGCACCTCGGCGGACGTGGCCCCGGCCGCCGCCGAGAAGCAGGCACTCGGTGTGGCGAAGGCCGAGGGTTCGAAGCAGACCGAGGCGAGCAAGGCCCCGCGCAAGGTGGTCTGGCTGGCCAGCGGCGGCGCCCCGCAGCTCGCGTACGAGACCGTCGTCGGCGGGCTCCAGCACGACGGCACCCCGAACGAGCTGCACGTCGTCACCGACGCCTCCTCCGGCGCCAAGCTCTACGAGTGGCAGGCCGTCGAGAACGGCACCGGCAACACCCAGTACAGCGGCCAGGTCACGCTGGGCACCGCGCCGTCGTACACCCTGACGGACACCACCCGCGGCAACCACAAGACCTACAACCTGAACCACGGTTCGTCCGGCACCGGAACGCTGTTCTCCGGCTCCGACGACATCTGGGGCGACAGCACCCCGCAGAACGTCGAGACCGCCGGGGCCGACGCCCACTACGGTGCGGCCGAGACCTGGGACTACTACAAGAACGTGCACGGCCGCACCGGTATCCGCGGTGACGGTGTCGGCGCGTACTCCCGTGTCCACTACGGCAACAACTACGTCAACGCGTTCTGGCAGGACAGCTGCTTCTGCATGACGTACGGGGACGGCAGCGGCAACGCCGCACCGCTGACCTCGCTCGACGTGGCCGCCCACGAGATGACGCACGGCGTCACCGCCGCCACGGCCAAGCTGGTCTACAGCGGTGAGTCCGGCGGCCTCAACGAGGCCACCTCCGACATCTTCGCCGCGGGTGTGGAGTTCTACTCCAACACCGCCGAGGACAAGGGTGACTACCTCGTCGGCGAGAAGATCGACATCAACGGCGACGGCACCCCGCTGCGCTACATGGACAAGCCGAGCAAGGACGGCGCGTCCAAGGACGCCTGGTACTCCGGTCTCGGCAACATCGACGTCCACTACTCCTCGGGCCCGGCGAACCACTTCTTCTACCTGCTCTCCGAGGGCAGCGGCGCCAAGACGGTCAACGGGGTCAACTACGACTCCCCGACCTCCGACGGTCTCCCGGTGACCGGCATCGGCCGCGACAAGGCCCTGCAGATCTGGTTCAAGGCGCTCACCACCAAGTTCACCTCCACGACGAACTACGCCGCTGCCCGCACCGGCACCCTCGCCGTGGCCAGTGAGCTGTACGGCGCCACCAGCCCTGAGTACACGGCCGTGGCCAACGCCTGGGCCGGCATCAACGTCGGCCCGCGCCCCGGTGGCGGCGACCCGGGTGGTGTGGTCTTCGAGAACACCACCGCGGTCGCCATTCCGGACAACGGCGCTGCCGTCACCAGCTCGGTCAACGTCACCGGCCGTACGGGCAACGCCCCGGCCGCCCTCAAGGTCGGCGTGGACATCACCCACACGTGGCGTGGTGACGTGGTCGTCGACCTGGTCGCCCCGGACGGCACCGCCTACCGGCTGAAGAACTCCTCCTCCAGCGACTCCGCGGACAACGTGGTGGAGACCTACACGGTCAACGCCTCGTCCGAGGTGGCGAACGGCACCTGGAAGCTCAAGGTCCAGGACATCGCCTCGCAGGACACCGGACGCATCAACAGCTTCAAGCTGACCTTCTAGTACGACACCGGAACGGCCCGGGAGGAGTTCACACTCCTTCCGGGCCGTTCCGTCGTTCCCTTCGTTCCCTTCATTCCCCTCGTTCCCCGTCGGCTCAGGCCGGGTTGTCCGCGTGGGTCAAGGTCTCCCAGGCCACGAACAGGTTGTTGGAGGCGGCGGGCCGCTGCTGCTCGGTGAGCTGCTGGGTGTTCGACATGGCGTAACCCATCCGGTTGTGCAGCGCGTTGAAGCCGACCTCGGTGACCGGGCCGAGCCTGTCCTTGAGCGTGCCGCCGCACAGCGAGGACGGCACCGCCGCACCGAGCTGGTACTTCGCGTGCAGGCCCAGCGCGTGCCGCAGCCGCTCGGCGACCTCGGGGTAGAGGTCCTGCCCCTGGATGCGGCCGGTCTCCGCGATGTGCGAGATGGCGGAGAGGCCGTAGCCGGTGTGGGTGAGATCGCGGCAGGTCTCCTGGGCCAGCCCGTCCATGAAGGTCGACTGGCCCTGCCAGTACGTGATGACCTTGTCGCGGGTGTCCAGACCGCTGCCGGGCGCGGTCCTGGGCAGCGAGCCGTCCGCGGTCACATAGATGTACGCGGGAACCCGCCCGCGGAACAGCGTCACGGCCTTGTCGTAGGCGGCGCGGTCCTCCAGGAAGACGGCGATGCCGATCGCCGCCTCGGTCATGGACAGTTCCCAGTTCCCGTTGGACCGGGAGCCGCCCGCGACCTCCGGCAGATACACATCGCGCAGCATCGTGCCGAAACGGCCGGAGTCCGGCCAGCTCGGGTAGGTGTACTTGATGATCTCGGCGGCACGCGGCCAGGAGGAGCCGGCCCAGCCGGTCTGGAGGGGCGCGTTGCTGTTGGTGTGGTCCTTGATCACGCCGGACCAGGCATCCATGATCTCGATGGCCTTGCGCGCGTACCGGTCGTCCTGGCCGATGTACCAGGCCAGCGAGAGCGTGTACGCGGCGATGGCGTCCTCGCGCTCGTCGGTGCAGCCGTAGTTGGGATCGGAGTAGGAGCCGCACTCGACGACGGCGCGGGGCTTGGCGGTCCGGGTGAGCGAGGCGTACTTGCTTGCCAGCATCTGGTCGTACGCCCCCTTCCACGGCTGCGCGCCGGCCCGGACCTTTTCGCGTACGAAGTCGAGCTGGGGACGGCTGACGAGGACGCCGGGGTGGGTGAAGGCGGCGGGGGCGGCGGCCTTCACGGATACGGCATCGGCCGCGGCGGGCCTGTCCGCCGCGGCCGGGGCCGCGGAGGCCGTGGCGATCAGCGCGGCCAGTGCGGTGGCGGTGCCCAGGACGCGGGCGAGGGTGCCGGTACGCATGTGGGGTGCCTTCCGGTGCGGTGGGGTTCAACAGCGCGACCCGACACGGGATTTCATATACATGAACACTGGGCCGTGTTGTGAACTCTGCGATGAGTGAGGAACGTAAAGGCATCCCATGGACACGTCAAGACTCTGCGTTCAGAACACGAACCCGGTCCATGTGACCGCCGCCGGGCCCGGCACCGTGCTCCGGTAGCGGGCCCGTCGTCCGTCCCCCGTCGTCCGTCCGCCGTCCGCCGTCCGCCGTCCGCCGTCCGCGCACCGACCACGCCGTCCGCACACCGGACCCCTCAGCGCATCAGTACCCCCGCGCCCTCCCCCGTCGCCTCCGTCGGCAGCGCGACCAGGCCCGGTTCGGCGCCGGAGGCCAGCAGCGCGTGGGCCGGCAGGACCCGCACGGTGTAGCCGTACGGCCCCGTGCGGTCCAGCGCCAGCGGCCCCTCGTACAGCCGGCGGCCCTCCAGGTCGTGGCCGCCCGCCGGTTTCAGCGGGAAGACCTGGGCGTCCGCGATGGCGTCGCCGGAATCGACCCGCCCGGCGACCACCTGCACCTCCACGTCGTCCGGGTCGAGCCCGCCCAGCGCGATCCGGACCCGGAGCGCCAGCGTGGACCCCAGCTCCGCCGAGCCACCCGCGGCGGTGTCGGTGACGGCCTCGACATGGTCGACGGAGACCTTCGGCCAGGCCGCCCGGACGCGGGCCTTCCAGTCCGCCAGTTCCCGGGCCGCCTCGGGAACCAGGGCACGCCGGGCGAGGGCGGCGGGGGCGTAGAGCCGCTCGACATACTCACGCACCATGCGCCCCGCGAGCACCTTGGGGCCCAGGGTGACCAGGGTGCGGCGGACCATCTCGATCCACCGCTCGGGCAGCCCCTCGCCGCCCCGGTCGTAGAAGCGTGGCGCGACCCGGTCCTCGATCAGCGCGTAGAGGGCGTGGGACTCCAGCTCGTCGCGCCGGTCCTCGTCGACGGCCGAGCCGTCGGCGGTCGGGATCGCCCAGCCGAAGTCCGGCTCGAACCACTCGTCCCACCAGCCGTCGCGCACCGAGAGGTTGAGGCAGCCGTTCAGCGCCGCCTTCATCCCGCTGGTGCCGCACGCCTCCAGCGGCCGCAGCGGGTTGTTGAGCCAGACGTCGCAGCCGGGGTAGAGCTTCTGCGCCATCGCCATGCCGTAGTCCGGCAGGAAGACGATGCGGTGGCGCACCCGTGGGTCGTCGGCGAACCGCACCAGCTCCTGAACCAGCCGCTTCCCGCCGTCGTCGGCCGGGTGGGCCTTGCCCGCGACGACGATCTGGATCGGCCGGGTCGGGTGCAGAAGCAGTTCCCGCAGCCGGTCGCGGTCGCGCAGCATCAGCGTGAGCCGCTTGTACGAGGGGACGCGGCGGGCGAAGCCGATGGTCAGCACGTCCGGGTCGAGGACGTCGTCGATCCAGCCGAGTTCGGCCGTACCGGCGCCCCGCCTGCGCCAGGAGGCGTAGAGCCGCTTGCGCACCTCGGTCACCAGCTGTTCGCGCAGGACCCGGCGCAGGTCCCAGATCTCCCGGTCGGGGACGGCGGTGACGGCGTCCCAGCGCCTGGGCGTACCGGCGCGGTGCTCGCCGGCCACCTCCCCGCCGGCCAGCGCGTCCGTCGTCCGGTCGACGCCGAAGTGGCGGACGCCGAGCCGCAGGACCTCCGGGGCGACCCAGGTCGGCGCGTGGACCCCGTTGGTCACCGAGGTGATCGGCACCTCCGCCGGGTCGAAGCCCGGCCACAGGCCGGAGAACATCTCCCGGCTGACCGCCCCGTGCAGGGCGGAGACGCCGTTGGCGCGCTGGGCGAGCCGCAGCCCCATGACCGCCATGTTGAAGAGGTCGGGCTCGCCGCCGGGGTAGGTCTCGCGGCCGAGCCGGAGAATCCGCTCGACGCCGACGCCCGGCAGTTCGCCGCCCTCGCCGAAGTGGCGGGCGACCAGCTGCCGGTCGAAGCGGTCTATCCCGGCGGGGACCGGGGTGTGCGTGGTGAAGACGGTGCCGGCCCGCACCACTTCCAGCGCGGAGTCGAAGTCGAGGCCCTCCCCGGCGAGTTCCCGGATGCGTTCCAGGCCCAGGAGTCCGGCGTGGCCCTCGTTGGTGTGGAACACCTCCGGGTCCGGGGTCGCGGTGAGCCGGCAGTAGGTGCGCACGGCGCGCACCCCGCCGATGCCGAGCAGCATCTCCTGGAGCAGCCGGTGGTCGCTGCCGCCGCCGTACAGCCGGTCGGTGACATCGCGTTCGCCCGGCGCGTTCTCCTCGACATCGGAGTCGAGCAGCAGCAGGGGGACGCGGCCGACCCGGGCCAGCCGGACACAGGCGTGCAGGCTGCGTCCGCCGGGCAGGGCGAGCACCACTCGGGCGGGGGTGCCGTCGGTCTCCCTGAGCAGGGTGAGCGGGAGTTCGTCGGGGTCGAGGACGGGATAGTGCTCCTGCTGCCAGCCGTCGCGCGAGAGGGTCTGCCGGAAGTAGCCGTGCCGGTAGAGCAGACCGACCCCGATGAGCGGTACGCCGAGGTCGCTGGCGGCCTTGAGGTGGTCGCCCGCCAGGATGCCGAGTCCGCCGGAGTACTGCGGCAGGGCGGCGGTCACCCCGAACTCGGGTGAGAAGTAGGCGATGGCGGTGGGCAGTTCCGCGCCCTGGGCCAGCCGGTTCTGATACCACCGGGGGCCGTTCAGATACTCCCGGAGGTTCTCGGACGCGTCGGCGAGCCGGGCCAGGAACTCCTCGTCCCGGGCCAGCTCGGCGAGCCGCCCCGCGGACATGGCGCCCAGCAGGCGTACGGGGTCGAAGTCCGCGGGCCGCCAGCCCTCGGGATCGGCGGCGCGGAAGAGCTCTCGGGTCTCGTTGTGCCAGGACCACCGCAGATTGCGGGCGAGGTCCTGGAGGGGTCGCAGGGATTCGGGGAGGACGGGACGCACGGTGAATCGACGAATGGCCTTCACGTATTCCACCTTTACAGGGGACGTACGAATCCGAGGGGACGCACCACGGTGTGCGCCGCTCCGTCACCCTCGACGTTAACGGCGGCCGGTCCCCGGCAGCCACGGCGCGCGGACGGCTCACCGGGTCCGGCGGCTCCCGCCCCGCCCGCCCCCCGCAACCTCCCCCAGGCGCCCCAACGTTCCCGCGCGCATTCTTCCGCCTCACCGTTCACCTGCGGGTTTGGCCGGTTTCACCCCCGCACGCGGCCTTGTGGACCTTCGCACCACAGGGAAGGCTGCCGGGTGGCGCCGCAGAGCGGGTACCCGGAATCCGCCGGGGCGCCCCGGCCCCGTACGCCCACCGGGGCGCGCGCGGGAGCCCGGCTACGACCGAGTAGTTAACACGGGCGCCGGATTGCCCACCCGAAGACACGGGGAAGGCTTTCCCGGTACGCAGCCCGAACCAGGCCCGCACACGTTCTCCGTGCACGTTCTCCGTGCCCGAACCCCCGCGCTCCTCCCCCTTCGAGTGCCATTGGAGTGAACGCGGACAGGAGCGGCCATGCCCACAGCCCGTCAGCCGACAGCGGAGCAGCTACAAAGGACAAATCCCTATCATCGCGACATACGCGGTCATATCGCCGCACCTGTGCCGCACCCCGTGCACGCCGAGCTCCAGCCCCCAGGTGATTCCATGATCGGTCGAATTCCCGTCCTGGACGTCCGTCCTCTCGTCGACTGCGGCAGAAGGCCGGCGAAAGCCGT
Source organism: Streptomyces sp. TSRI0281 (assembly GCF_001905125.1). Classification (GTDB taxonomy): domain Bacteria; phylum Actinomycetota; class Actinomycetes; order Streptomycetales; family Streptomycetaceae; genus Streptomyces. The sequence continues at coordinate 375,214 of NZ_LWLE01000035.1, forward strand.
TGCCGGTGAGACCTTGCAGGTCACCGCCACCGTCTTCCGCGAAGGCCATGACGCGGTGGCTGCCAACGCCGTGCTGCGCGACCCGAACGGACGTACCGGCCCATGGACGCCGATGCGTGAACTCGCCCCCGGCACGGACCGCTGGGGCGCCGACATCACCCCGGACACCGAGGGCCGCTGGACGTACACGGTCGAGGCGTGGAGCGATCCGGTCACCACCTGGCGCCGGAGCGCCCGGATCAAGATCCCGGCGGGCATCGACACCGCCCTGGTGCTGGCGGAGGGCGCGGATCTGTACGAGCGGGCCGCCGCCGGCGTACCGAAGCGGGACGGGCGCGAGGCGGTGCTGGCCGCGGCCGACGCGCTGCGCGACACGTCCCGTCCGGCCGCGTCCCGGCTGGCGGCGGCCCTGGCCCCGGCGGCCGACGAGGCGCTCGCCCGCCACCCCCTGCGCGAACTGGTCACCCGCTCACGCCCGCTGCCGCTGAACGTGGAGCGCCGCCGGGCCCTGTACGGCTCCTGGTACGAGCTGTTCCCGCGTTCCGAAGGGGCCAGGGTGGAGCGGGCGGAGCCACCGGTGAAGCGGGGCCGGGGCAAGGGCGCGCGCACGGCACCGGCGACACGGACGGCACCGGCCGCGCGGGCCACCGCGGGAGCCGCGACGGATGCGGCGGCGCACACCTCACGCGTTGTCAGCGGCACCTTCCGTACCGCCGCCGAGCGGTTGCCCGCCGTCGCCGCCATGGGGTTCGACGTCGTCTATCTCCCGCCGATCCACCCCATCGGCACCACCCACCGCAAGGGCCCCGACAACTCCCTCTCCCCCGGCCCCGACGACCCAGGAGTGCCCTGGGCGATCGGTTCGGCAGCCGGCGGGCACGACGCCGTCCATCCGGAGCTGGGCACGCCGGCGGACTTCGACCACTTCGTCGAGACGGCCCGCACCCTGCGGATGGAGATCGCCCTGGACTTCGCACTCCAGTGCTCGCCCGACCACCCCTGGGTGAAGGAACACCCGGAGTGGTTCCACCACCGGCCCGACGGCAGCATCGCGTACGCCGAGAATCCGCCGAAGAAGTACCAGGACATCTACCCGATCGCCTTCGACAGGGATCTGCGCGGCCTGGTCGCCGAGACGGCGCGCATCCTGCGGTTCTGGATGGACCACGGGGTGCGGATCTTCCGCGTCGACAATCCGCACACGAAGCCGGTGGTCTTCTGGGAGAAGGTGATCGCCGACATCAACGGCACCGATCCCGATGTGATCTTCCTGGCCGAGGCCTTCACCCGCCCCGCGATGATGCGGACCCTCGGCGCGGTCGGGTTCCAGCAGTCGTATACGTACTTCACCTGGCGCAACACCAAGCAGGAGCTCACGGACTACGTCACCGAGCTGTCCGGCGAGAGCGCTTCGTCCCTGCGGCCCAACTTCTTCGTGAACACCCCGGACATCCTGCCCGGCTACCTCCAGGACGGTGGCCGCCCGGCCTTCGAGGCCCGCGCCGTGCTGGCCGCCACACTGTCCCCGTCCTGGGGGGTGTACGCGGGGTTCGAACTGTGCGAGAACACCGCGGTGCGTCCGGGGAGCGAGGAGTACCTGCATTCGGAGAAGTACCAACTCCGGCCGCGCGACTGGGAGTCGGCCGAGCGCGAGGGCCGTTCACTGGCACCGCTGATCACCTCGCTCAACCGGATCAGGCGCCGCCATCCCGCGCTCCAGCAGCTGCGCGACGTGCATTTCCACACCGTCGACAACGAGGCGCTGATCGCGTACAGCAAGCGCTCCGGGACGGATGTCGTCCTCGTCGTCGTGAACCTCGACCCGCACCACACCCAGGAGGCCACGGTCTCGTTGGACATGCCGAAGCTCTGCCTCGACTGGCACGAGACCGTACCGGTGCGCGATGAGCTCACCGGCGACACCTACCACTGGGGCAGGACCTTCTATGTGCGCCTAGAGCCGGGCATCACGCCCGCGCACATCGTGGTCCTGCGACCGTCCCCGCCGACCGGAGGGTCACCCACACCATGATCGTCAATGAGCCTGTCCACGACACGTTCGAGGACACTCCCGCCAAGGACCGCGATCCCGACTGGTTCAAGCGCGCCGTCTTCTACGAGGTACTCGTCCGGTCCTTCCAGGACTCCAACGGCGACGGCATCGGCGACCTCAAGGGCATCACCGCCAAGCTGGACTATCTGCAATGGCTGGGCGTCGACTGCCTCTGGCTGCCGCCGTTCTTCAAATCGCCGCTGCGCGACGGCGGCTACGACGTCTCCGACTACACCGCCGTGCTCCCGGAGTTCGGTGATCTCGCCGACTTCGTGGAGTTCGTGGACGCCACGCACCAGCGCGGTATGCGCGTGATCATCGACTTCGTCATGAACCACACGAGCGATCAGCACGACTGGTTCCAGCAGTCCCGCAGCGACCCGGACGGGCCGTACGGGGACTACTACGTCTGGGCCGACGACGACAAGCAGTTCCAGGACGCGCGGATCATCTTCGTCGACACCGAGACGTCCAACTGGACCTTCGACCCGGTGCGCAAGCAGTACTACTGGCACCGGTTCTTCTCCCACCAGCCCGATCTCAACTACGAGAACCCGGCGGTGCAGGAGGAGATCATCTCCGCGCTGCGCTTCTGGCTGGACCTCGGCATCGACGGATTCCGCGTCGACGCCGTGCCCTACCTCTACCAGCGCGAGGGCACCAACTGCGAGAACCTCCCCGAGACCCACGACTTCCTCAAGCGGGTCCGCAAGGAGATCGACGCCAACTATCCGGACACCGTGCTGCTCGCCGAGGCCAACCAGTGGCCGGAGGACGTCGTCGACTACTTCGGCGACTACCGGGCGGGCGGCGACGAGTGCCACATGGCGTTCCACTTCCCCGTGATGCCACGGATCTTCATGGCCGTACGGCGCGAGAGCCGCTACCCGGTCTCGGAAATCCTGGCGAAGACCCCGGCGATCCCGAAGAACTGCCAGTGGGGCATCTTCCTGCGCAACCATGACGAGCTGACACTCGAAATGGTCACGGACGAAGAGCGCGACTACATGTACGCGGAGTACGCCAAGGACCCCCGGATGCGGGCCAACATCGGCATCCGGCGGCGCCTGGCCCCCCTGCTGGACAACGACCGCAACCAGATCGAGCTGTTCACCGCCCTGCTCCTGTCGCTGCCCGGCTCCCCGATCCTCTACTACGGGGACGAGATCGGGATGGGCGACAACATCTGGCTGGGCGACCGGGACGCCGTACGGACCCCGATGCAGTGGACGCCCGACCGGAACGCCGGGTTCTCCTCCAGTGACCCCGGGCGGCTCTACCTGCCCACGATCATGGACCCGGTCTACGGCTACCAGGTCACCAATGTCGAGGCGTCCATGGCCTCACCGTCGTCGCTGCTGCACTGGACGCGGCGGATGATCGAGATCCGTAAGCAGAATCGGGCGTTCGGCCTCGGCTCGTACACCGAACTGCCCTCCTCGAACCCGGCGGTGCTGGCGTTCACGCGTGAGTACAAGGACGACCTCGTGCTGTGCGTCCACAACTTCTCGCGCTTCGCACAGCCCACGGAACTGGACCTGAGGTCGTTCAACGGGCGTCATCCGGTGGAGCTGATCGGCGGGGTGCGCTTCCCCGCCATCGGGGAGTGGCCCTACCTGCTGACCCTCGCCGGACACGGCTTCTACTGGTTCCGGCTGCGCAAGGACGTCCCGGCCCTCTGAGCCCGCGCCGCCCCGTGCGCGGCGGTTTCCGCCGCCCCGCACGGGGCACTCTCCCCCACATCGAGCTCTTCCGGGCTCCTCCGGGCCCTTCGGGGCTCATCAGGTCGAGTCCGTACGGATCATCCTCACCCGACACGTCCCGCACAGCCGGACAGCCATTGCCGCAATCCGGGACACTCTTCGCATCCTGTGGTGTGCCCGGGGAAAGGACGCGATGCCATGTCGGAGACTGCATCCCCGCACGTCGCCCTGGCGAAGAGCACGACGAACAGGGCAGCGAAGAGCAGCGCAACGAGGGACAGCGGAACGAAGGACGGCGTGCCGGACAGCGGCACGCCGGGCAACGACTCCACGAAGAGCGGTCCGGCGGAAAGCTGCGCGACGAGCGGGGCGCTGCTTCCGTCACTCGTTCCCCTGCTCCATGAATGGCTGCCCCGGCAACGGTGGTTCGCCGGCAAGGGACAGCCGGTCACCGGCTTCTCCCTCCTCTCGGCGACCGAGATGCTGCCGGTGGACAGCGGCTCCACGGGGCCGGGTCTGCTCCATCTGCTCGTCCGGGTCCAGCAGCCGGCCCTGTCCGCCCGCACGGCCGACGACTGCTACCAACTCCTCCTCGGCGTACGGGCATCCCTGCCGCCCCGGCTCGCCCCGGCCCTGATCGGCCGGGTGACACAGGGGCCGCTGGCCGGGCGCACCGTGTACGACGCACTGCACGATCCGCGGCTGGCGGGCCTGTTGCTGGAACGATTCCGCTGCCCGGGGGTGCTCGGCCCCCTCCGCTTCGACCGGACCGCGCCGATCCCGCCGGGGCTGACCCCCCGGGTGCTGGAAACCGAGCAGTCCAACTCCTCGCTCGTCTACGGCGACGCGTACATCCTCAAGATCTTCCGCCGGGTCTTCCCCGGCACGAACCCGGATCTGGAGCTGCCGCTCGCGCTCACCCGCGAGGGGTGCGTACGGGTGCCCGCCCCGGTCGCCTGGTTCGAGGCCACCGCCCCCGAGCCGCTCACCCTCGGTGTGCTCCAGCCCTTCCTGCACGGCGCCCGGGACGGCTGGCAGCTCGCCCTGGGCGCGCTGGCCGAGGGCCGCGACTTCCTCCCCCAGGCGCGGGCACTGGGGGAGGCCACCGCCGAGGTGCACACCGCGCTCGCCGCCGCCCTGCCGACACCCGCACTGGGCGGGTCGCAGGCCCGGCACCTCGTCGCCGGGATGACCCAGCGGCTGGAGGCCGCCGCCCGGGCCGTCCCGGCGCTCGTGCCGTACGTCCCCGGGCTGCGCACCGCGTTCGACGCCGTCGCGGCCCTCGGGCACCAGGGCCACGACTGGGCCGCGCAGCGGATTCACGGCGATCTCCACCTCGGCCAGACGCTCTGCTCCGACGACGGTTTCTGGTCACTGATCGACTTCGAGGGCGAACCGTCCCGCCCCCTTCCGGAGCGCCGCCGCCCACAGCCGCCGGTACGCGATGTCGCGGGCATGCTCCGCTCCTTCGACTACGCGGCCCGCTCGCACCACCCGTGGAACGCGGAGTGGGCGGCGCGCTGCCGTGCCGCGTACTGCGAGGGCTACGCGGAGGCCGCGGGCGCCGACCCGCGGGGCGAACCGGAGCTGCTGCGCGCCCACGAGACCGACAAGGCGGTGTACGAGGTGCTGTACGAGGCACGGCACCGCCCCGACTGGCTGCCGGTGCCGATGGCCGCCATCCACCGCCTGGCCACGGCCACCACGGTCTGAACGCCTTTTCCCCCTCCCCCCATCCCCCGCCCCACCCCGTGCTTTCCCTGACACCCTCCGAGGAGGCAGTCCCTGTGACCGCCCGCAAGCCGTCCCGCAATCCGTCCCGTTCCCGCAAGACGTCCGATGGCGTCGAGGTCCCGCCCGTCCAGCAGCCGGTGCCCACCGGGATCACCGCACCGGCCGCTGTCTCCGTGACCGCACCCCCCGCGACCGCCGACGCCGACACCGCGGCCGCCCCGCCCCGCCCCCGTCGGGGCGGCGGTCAGGGTGTCCGGCCGGCGCCGCCCCTGGACGACGGGGACCGGGGACGGCTGCTGGCCGGTGAGCACCACGCTCCGCACGGTCTGCTGGGGGCACACCTGACCCGGAGCGGGGTGGTGCTGCGGGTGCTGCGCCCGTTCGCCCACTCGGTCACGGTGCTCGGCAAGGGGCTGAGGGCCGAGCTGCACGAGGACGGCGACGGCTTCTTCTCCGGGGTGCTGCCGGTGCCCGCCGTACCCGAGTACCGGCTCCAGGTGGCCTACGAGGACGACGAGATCGAGGTGCAGGACCCGTACCGCTTCCTGCCCTCGCTCGGTGATCTCGATCTGCACCTGATCGGCGAGGGCCGCCACGAGGAGCTGTGGACGGCGCTCGGTGCGCGGACCATGGAGCACCAGGGTGTCGCCGGGACCCGGTTCACGGTGTGGGCGCCGAACGCTCGCGGGGTGCGGGTGAGCGGTGACTTCAACTACTGGGACGGCACGGGCTTCCCGATGCGTTCGCTGGGCTCCACCGGGGTGTGGGAGCTGTTCGTGCCCGCGGTCGGGGAGGGCGCCCTGTACAAGTTCGACATCTGCCGGCCCGACGGTTCGCACACGCTGCGGGCCGACCCGATGGCCCGCCACGCGGAGGTGCCGCCCGCCAACGCCTCGGTGGTCACCGCATCGCACCACGAGTGGCAGGACGCGGAGTGGATGGCTCACCGGGGCGACCGCCCGGTGCACGAGGCCCCGTTCTCGGTCTACGAGGTGCATCTGCCGTCCTGGCGACCGGGTCTGACCTATCGTCAGCTTGCGGCGCAGCTTCCCTCGTACGTCAAGGACCTGGGTTTCACGCATGTGGAGCTGATGCCGGTCTCCGAGCACCCCTTCGGCGGCTCCTGGGGCTACCAGGTCACGGGCTTCTTCGCGCCGACCTCGCGCATGGGCACCCCGGACGACTTCCGGTTCCTGGTGGACGCGCTGCACGGGGCGGGCATCGGCGTGATCGCCGACTGGGTCCCCGCGCACTTCCCACGTGACGACTGGGCGCTGGCGGAGTTCGACGGGCGCGCGCTGTACGAGCACTCGGACCCGTCGCGGGCCGCGCACCCGGACTGGGGGACGCTGGAGTTCGACTTCGGCCGCAAGGAGGTGCGTAACTTTCTTGTCTCCAACGCCACTTACTGGTGCGAGGAGTTCCATATCGACGGGCTGCGGGTCGATGCCGTCGCCTCGATGCTCTATCTCGACTACTCCCGCGAGGACGGAGAGTGGTCGCCGAACGAGCAGGGCGGCCGGGAGAATCTGGACGCGGTCGCCTTCCTCCAGGAGATGAACGCGACCGTCTACCGGCGCAACCCCGGGGTCGTCACCATCGCCGAGGAGTCCACGGCCTGGGACGGTGTCACCCGCGCCACGCACCATGTCGGCCCCGGCGGCTTCGGCGGTCTCGGCTTCGGGCTGAAGTGGAACATGGGCTGGATGCACGACTCGCTCGGCTACGTGGAGAAGGAGCCGGTGCACCGCAAGTACCACCACGGCGAGATGACCTTCTCCATGGTGTACGCGTACAGCGAGAACTACGTCCTGCCGATCTCGCACGACGAGGTGGTGCACGGGAAGCGTTCACTGGTGAGCAAGATGCCGGGCGACTGGTGGCAGCAGCGGGCCAACCACCGGGCGTACCTCGGCTTCATGTGGGCGCATCCCGGCAAGCAACTCCTCTTCATGGGGCAGGAGTTCGCCCAGGGAGCCGAGTGGTCCGAGGGGCACGGCCCCGACTGGTGGCTGCTCGACCCGTCGTACGGGGCGTCGCCGGACCACCGGGGCGTCCGCACGCTGGTCGGCGATCTGAACGCGGTCTACGGGGCGCTGCCGGCCCTCTGGCAGCGCGACACGGTGCCGGAGGGGTTCAGCTGGGTGGACGGCGGCGCGTCCGAGGACAACGTGTTCGCGTTCCTGCGGTACGACGCCGACGGCTCACCGCTGCTCGCGGTCTCCCACTTCTCCCCCGCCGTACGGCACGACTACCGCCTCGGTGTCCCCGACGCGCCGGAAGCCTGGGTGGAGGTGCTGAACACGGACGCGGCCCGCTACGGCGGCGGCGACGTACGCAACGAGGAGCCGCTGAAGCCGGAGGCGGTGGCCGCGCACGGCAGTCGGGCGAGCATCACGGTGACGCTGCCGCCGCTGGCGACGGTGTGGTTCCGGCCCGCCTGATCCACCGGAGGGCACGGGGGCCGCACCGCCGCGGTGGCGGGCGCGGCCCCCTGACGTGGGCGCGGGTTCAGCGCTCGTCGAGCACCTCGACGATGCTCGACCAGGAGTCGGGGCCGTGTCCCGCGGCGATGGCCCGCTCGGCGGCCGCCTTGATCGCGACGAGCTGCCCGGTGTCCAGACCTCGCCCCTTCGTGGTGTGCAGGATGTGGTCGATGCCGGCGGTCATCATGGCGAGGTTGGCCCCGCTGCCCTCGTACACCCGGGAGTGCACGTCGGTGCCCGTGCGCTCCACGATGGCCGGGAGGATGCCCGCGATGGTGTTCAGGTACGGGGCGAGCGCCGCGCCGTCGATCCCCTCGGCCCTGGCCAGCGCGAAGGCGTGGACGAGACCGCCCATGGCGCCGTAGAAGAAGTCCAGCATCGCCATGTCGTAGGCGGCGGCGAGACCGTGGTCCTCCCCGAGGAAGGTGGCGGGCTCCCCGATCGCCTTGAGCGCGCTCTCGCACTTGTCGTACACGGCCCGCTCGCCGGCGTAGAAGACCAGCGCCCGCGCCGTGCCGACCACCGGGACGGGGACCATGACCGCCCCGTCCAGGTAGTCGAGGGAGTGCTCCTTCGCCCAGGCGGCGGCCTCCCGTGCGCGCAGCGGGATGTCGGAGCCGAGATTGATCAGGACGCGCCCGGCCAGCGCGTCGGCCAGCGGCGTGAGGACCTTGTCCGACGCGTCGTAGTCGACGAGGCAGACCACGACGAGATCACCGGCCCGGACGGCGTCCTCCGCGGAGGCGGCCCGCACGGCGCCCCGCGCCACGAGCTGCTCGCCCTTGTCGGTGGACCGGTTCCACACGGTGGTGGGGTGACCGGCGTCCAGGAAGGCGCCGGCCAGGGCCTGGCCCATGGCGCCGAGACCGAGGACAGTAATGGGTGTGGGGGAGTTATTCACATGCGTCATGTGCACCATGGTCACCAAGCGAACACGGATTGCATAGAACGTACTTGGTTGTCAGATGCTGACAATCGGGTAAGTATCCAGCTCAGGGGGGCACCGAGTGGGCACAGCCGCGTGGACCGCGATCGTGTCGGCCGACGGCGTGGGCGTGGCGGCTCTCTGCGCCCTCATGCTGACCCTCTCCGGGCGGCGCTCGGGCCGCGCCCCGGTCCAGGATCCCGGCCCGTACGAGGTGGCGTACCTCGCGGGCGGGCCGCCGCGCGTGGTGGAAGCGGCACTCCATGAGGTGTGGGGCGGCGGCGATGGGGTCGCCCGTCACAACGGACGGCTCCGGCTCCCCCCGCCCCCGGAGGGACGCGACGCCCCCGTGGAGCGCGCGGTGATCACGGAGTGGGGAGCCCCGGGCGGCACAGCACCCGCACGGCTGCGGGCGCGTGCGGTGCGCAGCGGCCCCGTCCGGGAGACCGGGGACCGTCTCGTCGACGACGGCCTCGTGCTGCGCCCCGGGCGTGCGCGAGCGCGTCGGCTCGTGGGACGGGTACTCGTCGGCGCGGCGTGCGCAACGGCGGCTCTGGCGGCGTGCGCTCTCGTACGGGACCTTCCGCACCCCGGCCCCCTCCTCGCCCTCGCCGCCTGCGGGTGGGCCGTCCGCGCGGCGTGTCCCACCCGGGGAACGCTGACCCCGGCGGGACGCCGCCACCTCGTCCGGATGCGGCGGACCGCTCCATGGGCCGCGTCGGACCTCGGAGCCGTGGTCTTCGGCGAGCGGAGCGGACTGCCCGGGGAGCCCCCCGCGGGACGGTCGCACCACGGGGCCCACCCCGGCCTGCCGTCGGTCGGCCGGACGCTGATCAAGCTCGGCAAGGCCCTCGACCGCGAGGACGAAAGACACCCCGGTCCGGGTGCGGACGACAGAACCGGTGATCACGGCGGCCTGTCCGACGCCCCCGCCCACCACAGCTGCGGATCGGGCAGCGGCTGCGGCAGTTCCTACTGAGGCCGACGTGGGTCACCGGCGCGGGACGCCCCGCCGCTCATCGGATGGGCATGGGTTTCACGAACAGCTCACCCTCAGCAGGAAGCGAGGCTTCGCGCCCCACCCGGAGGGGAAGCCTGAGGGGGCCGCCGCTCGTAGCCATGTGTCGTGTAGGCACCTACCGGGGCGAGCTCCAGGAGGACTGCTCCATGCCCAGAACCACCCAGCTCCGCACCTACGTTGTCCGCGAGGGGATGCTTGATGAGTGGGTGAAGCGCTGGCGCGAGGAAATCGTCCCGCTCAGGCTGGAGTTGGGCTTCACGATCGGCGGAGCGTGGGTCGACCGTGAACGCAGTCATTTCGTGTGGCTGATCTCGTACGACGGGCCGGAGACGTTCGAGGAGCGCAACGCTCTCTACTGGTCGTCACCGGCCCGTGGGCAGATGGGCCTCGATCCCGGCACCTACTTGGTGAGCAGTGACGACCGCACCGTGGAGGAGCGCTATTGACGGCACCTACGGCGAGGTGAGCGGCAGCATGTGGTGGTCCCGTTCATCCTCCGCGAGTGTCCGGAAGACACGCCCTCGTGCGTGCGCCTCAAGCTGAACAAAGTCGGGTTCCGCCCTCCAGACGCGGGCAGTGCCGTCGCTGGAGGCCGTGAGCAACCGGGTGCCGTCCCTCGACCAGCCGACCGACGTCACCTTGTCCTGATGAACTCCGACCACCGTGATCTCCTCGAAGGTACCGGCGGACCACATGCGTACGGTTCGGTCATCGGAACCTGTGGCGATGTACCGGCCGTCAGGTGACCAGGCGACGGCGCGGACTCGCCCTTCGTGACCCTTGAGTGTGTCGATGCGCCGCCCCGTACCGGTCTCCCATACTGCGGCGGTCCAGTCTCCGGAGGCAGTGGCGATCCTCTGCTCGTCCGGAGACCAGGCAAGGTCATCCACGTAGTTGTCGTGTCCCCGCATCAGGGTGTACTGACGGCTCTCCGCGACGTCCCACACGCGACAAGTGCGGTCGTCGGAAGAACTGGCGAGCAGCCGGCCGCTGGGTGACCAGGAGATGCGGCCGACCCAGTCCTGATGTCCTGCCAGTGCGACGAGTTCGGTGCCTGAGTCGGCCGCCCATACCCGCACGGTGCCATCGTGGCCGCCGGTGGCGATACGCAGGCCGTCGGGCGACCAAGCACAGGCTTCGATGACATCGCCATGGTGCTCGAAGACCGTGGTGGAGTCGTGGTCCGTGACACGGAAGGTTCCGGCATGGGTACTGAACGCAATCCGGTCGTCCTGCGGCGACCAGGCCACGCTCCACGCACGGCCGTCCGCCGCGATCGCCTGTCCGGCGGAACCGCCCGTCGCCGCGTTCCAGAAGCGGACGGTGCCATCGTCGGAGGCGGTGGCAATGCGGCTCTCGTCACGGGACCAGGCCGCCTGATTCACCGCGCCCCTGTGCCCGTCGAACAGTACGCTCTCGGCCCCCCTCGGCCTCAGATCCCATACGTGCCCGGTGCCGTCGGTCGAGCTGGTGGCGAGCTGACGGCCCGACGGAGACCACGCAACGCCCCAAACGGTGTCGGTGTGGCCCCGGAGTACGGCGAGAACCTTCGCATCGTCGGTACTGACAATGCGCACGGTCCGGTCGGAGGAGGCGGAGGCGAGCGCCCGGCCGTCCGGGGACCAGGCGATGTTCCACACATAGTCGTCGTGCCCGCGCAGGAGCAGCCGCAGGTCCCCGGTCAGCGCGTCGAAGATCCTTGCGGTGCGGTCGCCCGAGCCGGTGGCGATGCGGTGTCCGTCCGGGGACCAGGCGATACCTTCGACGAAGTCGGTGTGACCGGTCAGTGTCGTCAGCGGTGAGCCCGTCGCCAGGTCCCACACGATCGCCGTCTGGTCATGGGAAGCGGAGGCCACGCGCGCACCGTCCGGCGACCAGGCAACGCCCCAGACATCGTCGCGGTGCCCACACAGCTCGTGGACGAGCTCGCCGGAACCGGCCTCCCAGACCCTGACCCTGCAGTCCTTCGACGTGGCGGCGACGAGTCTCCCATCGGGCGACCAGGCCACCTGTCGTCCGATATCGGTGGCACCGGCCAGCAGCCGAACAGGTTCTCCCGAAGCGGCATTCCAGATCCGTACGACGTTGTCCCGGCCGGTGGTGGCGATCTGCGAGGAGTCGGGCGCCCAGGCGACTCCCTCGACCATCACACCGTGCGCCGGGAGCACCTTCAGTACACGTCCGGACCTCGCGTCGAAGACACGGGCCGAGCCGTCTCTGGACGCGGTCGCCAGCGAGTCACCGTCGGGGGACCAGGCGACGTGGCGGACGGTGTCCGTGTGCCCGTCCAGCCGGATGCGGGCGTGGCTGAACGCCAGCGCCGTCATGAGCCCACGGCGGACCGACGACGTGGGCAGACATTCACTCACCGCCGCAAGGGCGAGGAGGATCGACTGCTCCGGGTGGCTCGCGGCGCTCTCGAGCACATGCCGGCCGATGCCGTCGGAGACGCGGCGCAGGAAGGCCTGATCGCGTCGCTGCGAAGTCTGGACGAGCAGGCGTGCCGAATCGGAGGCCTGGCCGGACTCCTCCAGTGCGACGAGCCAGCGCTGAGCGAGGGACAGCCTTTCGCCGGTGAGGAGGTAGTCGGTGCTGCGGCCGGAGCACGACCAGTCCTCGGCCCATTGTTCGAGTTCGGCGCGTTGTCGCAGTTGCTCGACGCGCGCCTCCACCTCCTGTCTCAGGGGCGCCCACTGGCGGAAGAGCGCTTCGTGAGTCACCTGGGCGTACGGCTCCTGGTCCGAAGAACCCTCGTGGTGAACGGCCGACATCAGGAGCCGGGCGTCCACGAAAGCGTCGACGATGTGGCGTTCCCGGTCCGTGAGTTCGGACAGCGGGACCCGCCTGCGCGCCACCTCCTGCCCCTGAACCGTCACGAATCTGAGGAGGACGCGGAGCACAACATCGATACCGCCCTCCCCGGCCCCGGTATCGGCTCCAACCTGCGACACCGTGTGATCCGCCTGCCGTGCGAGTGCCCCGGCGACGCCGCCGAGGCTGCGGTAGAGCTCCTCCGTCACGGTCTCGCCGGGGCCGGAGGCGAAGTAGAGCTCCTGCAGAAGGTAGGCGAGCAAGGGCAGCGCATCATCCGTGCCCGCGTCGTCGACGATGCTGTTGACCACCCCCGGTGCGAAAGTGAGGCCCACCAGCTTTCCAGGCCGCTCCACGACCTGCGCGAGCCGGCTTCTGCCCAACGCCCCAATGGCGATCGGGTGTTGAACCACGTCCGCGTATCCGGTGGCGAGAAGCTGACCGAGAAAGTCGACTCGCAGCGTGGCCAGGACCCGGATCGTGGAGTCCTGAGCCACGCACGCCCGGAGCGCTTCGAGGAACTGGGCGCGCTCCCGCGGTCCGGCAAGAGTGACCACTTCCTCGAACTGGTCGATCACCAGGAGCGTGCGCCGGAAGCGGCCGCCCCGCAACCGTGACAACTCCGACGGCAACGCGCCGGGGCCCTGCCGAAGACGCCGCAGGACGGCACTCACCGGCTCCTGGCCCCCACCGGCCGTCACGATGGACGCGGCCAGAGCAGCGAGCGGATTCGGGCCGGGCGCGAAAGCGGGAAGAACTGTCCACCGCCGCCCCCGCAGCCGAGGCATCACACCGGCTCTGACCAACGAGGACTTTCCGCTCCCGGAGGCTCCCACAAGCACGAGGTATCGGTCACCGGGTCGCTGCGACGACATGTGGAGTCTGTGGGTCAGCTCCGCGGCCTGTGTCTCCCGACCGAAGAACGCCGCCGCTTCGTCCTCGTCGAACGCGTCCAGCCCCGGATACGGCACCCGGTCACGCGGCCAGTCCACGGGCGGCGGAGCGGGGTTCTCAAGCCGGTAGACGACGACCTGACCGACCACCATGGCGACGACCAGCAGGCCGATGGCGGGAATGGATGCCTGTTGCAGGACGTGCAACAGCCACGGCACATCGTCCACATTGGTGGCGTAGTTGGTGACGATGCCCAACAGACTGGCGATAAGCACCAGCACGATCTGGAGGGCCAGTTGCAGACGATGCCTCATAAAGCGTCAACCATGCTCTCGCCGCTTCCGCGCACGCCCCGCCCCCCGCTCCCGCACCAACGAGGACGCCGATCGCACGACAGCGGGGCGCCGGTGATTCACGACCATCATCGGAGCCGGGAGCGGCGATCTCAACATCCTCCGGGAATTCAAGCCACGTCGCCGCCCACGCATTCGGCAGAGACGGACACAGGTTCACCGCACAACATGACTTTCGGCCACCGGGGCAGCCGCCCGGATCATGCCGGCGCGAACACGTCCTCCAGTTCCTGGAGCAGCTTTCGCTTCGGGCGGGCGCCCACCATCGACTTCACCGGTTCGCCCGCGCGGAACACCATCAGGGTCGGCGTCGAGAGCACTCCGTACCGCACGGTGATGCCCGGGTTGTGGTCGACGTCGAGTTGGACGATCTTGAGCCGGTCGGCGTCCTCCCGCGCGATCGCGCTCAGCACCGGGACGAGCTGGCGGCAGGGGCCGCACCAGTCGGCGGTGAACTGCACCAGGACGGGCAGGCCGGCCGCCAGTACCTCCTGGTCGAAGGTCTCATCGGTGACGTCGGCGACACCTTCTGCATGGATCATCTGTCATCCTCCCAGTTCACAACGTGGTTCCGGACCGCCGGGCAGCTCGGCGGACGCTTCGAGTTCCGCCCGTGCGAGCTGTGCGCCGACCTCCGTACGGACCGTGCGCAGCTGCTCGATGAGCGCGTCGAGTTCGCCGAGCTTGCGCCGGTAGACGGCGAGCGAGGCGGGGCAGGCGTCGCCCGCCGGGTGACCGGCGCGCAGGCAGTCGACGAACGGCCGGGTCTCCTCCAGATCGAACCCGAAGTCCTGAAGGGTCCGGATCTGCTGGAGCATCCGCAGGTCGCTCTCGTCGTACGTGCGGTAGCCGTTCACCGCGCGCCGTGCCTGAAGAAGTCCGCGTGACTCGTAGTAGCGCAGAGTCCGCGTCGTCGTCCCGGCCCGCTCGGCCAGCTCACCGATTCGCATATGCCGACGGTAATCCTTGACGCGGGCGTCAAGGCAAGGACGGGAAGCCTCTCACCGTCTGCGAGGGTTCCATTGCTCTGTGCATTCAAGAAGTTAAAAGTGTGACGCCATTGACGGCTCCTCCGTGTGCATCTACAAAAGCTGAGAGCGCTCTCAGACACTCACCAGCACCACCTCACCGGAGGTGTTCCTTGAGCACGAGCCGCATCCCCCACAGACGCACCACCGTCCTCGCCGCACTCACCGCGTCCGCCCTCGCACTCGCGGGGCTGGTCACCGTCCTGGGGTCCGGGTCCGCGCGGGGTGACGTACCGCCCGCCCCGGGCTGGAACCTTCAGTGGAGCGACGACTTCAACGGCGCCGACCGCTCGCTCCCCTCGGCCGCGAACTGGCAGATCGACACCGGCCACTCCTACCCCGGCGGGCCCGGCAACTGGGGCACGGGCGAGGTCCAGAACTACACCTCCAGCCCCGACAACCTCAGCCTCGACGGGAACGGCAACCTCCGGATCACCCCGCTGCGGGACGGTGCGGGCAACTGGACCTCGGGCCGGGTCGAGACCAAGCGGGCCGACTTCAAGGCTCCGGCGGGCGGCACCCTGCGCATCGAGAGCCGCATCCAGATGCCGAACGTCACCGGAAACGCGGCGCTCGGCTACTGGCCCGCCTTCTGGGCGCTCGGCTCCCCCTACCGGGGCAACTACTGGAACTGGCCGGGCATCGGCGAGTTCGACATCATGGAGAACGTCAACGGGATCAACTCCGTCTGGGGCGTGCTGCACTGCGGTGTGAACCCGGGCGGCCCATGCAACGAGACCAGCGGCATCGCCAGCAACAGGGCCTGTCCAGGAGCGAGTTGCCAGTCGGCGTTCCACACGTACCGCTTCGAGTGGGACCGCTCGGCCACGCCGAACGCCCTGCGCTGGTACGTGGACGACCAGCTCTTCCACACGGTCACCCAGAACCAGCTGGACGCCGGCACCTGGGCCAATATGACCGACCACGCCGGGTACTTCGTCCTGCTCAACCTGGCGATCGGCGGCGCGTTCCCCGACGCGCTGGCCGGGAAGACCCCGACCGCCGACACCGTCCCCGGCCGCCCGATGCTCATCGACTACGTCGGCGTCTGGACCCGTGGAGGCAGCGGCCCCACCGATCCCCCGGACCCGACCGACCCGCCCACCGGCTCGTCCACGCTGGCGCTCCGCAGCGGTGGCGGTCTCGGCGCGGCGCAGTCCACCGCATCGGCCGTCACGCTCGCCCCGGCGGGCGGCGCCAACCATGACGGCACCCCGCACAGCCCGCAGACCTTCACCGCCTCCGGCGTCACCAGGACGTACGACGGTGGGGCCACCCAGTTCGACCTGCTCGTCGACGCGGGCACCACGATCGCCAACGGCCAGCAGGTGAGGGTGAGTTACGACCGCACGGGCGACGGGACCTGGGACCGTACGGAGACGTACGCCTACTTCCCGACCGACCCCGTACCCGGCTACGAGCACTACACCCAGAGCCGGGGCCTGAAGTCCGCGACCGGAAGCCACGGCAATCTGGTGAACGGCACGGTGAAGGTCGAGATCTGGAACGCCATCGGGAACGGCTCCAGCACCGTCGGGGTCGGCAATCAGTCCGTCGTCCGCATTCCCTTCGGCTGACGGATCCCGGACCGGGGATGACGTGTGGCCGGTACGAGGGCTCCCGTACCGGCCACACGTCATCCCCGGTCCGGCGAGGGACGTCCGCACGGGCCCGGCGTGTCCGGATGTGACAGGGAATCGTCATTGCGGTCATCGTGGGCGGACACGAGGATGGAGGCATGCCCCATCCCCACCGTGTCGTCATCGCGGTCTTCCCCGATGTCGATCTCCTCGACGTCACCGGCCCGGCCGAGGTCTTCGCCCTGGCCAACCGGGAGACCGCGGGCCGCGCCGGGTACGAGGTCCGCCTGGCGGGGCCCGCAGGGGGCGAGGTGCGGACCTCGGCGGGTGTGCGGCTGCTGGCCGACCTGTCGTTCTCCGAGGTCGGCGGCCAGGTGGACACGCTCCTGGTGCCCGGCGCGGTCGACATGACCGAGGAGGGCCCCACCGCGCGCATCGACCAGGATGTCGTGGCGTGGGTGAAGGACACCGCACCGCACGCCCGGCGGGTGGCATCCGTGTGCGTGGGCGCGCACCTGCTGGCCGCGGCCGGACTCCTCGACGGGAGGACGGCGACCACCCACTGGTCGACCGCCGCCCAGCTCGCCGCCGACCACCCGGCCGTCACCGTCGACCCGGACCCGATCTTCGTACGGACCGACCGGGGGCGGATCTGGACCGGCGCCGGGATCAGCGCCTGCCTGGACCTCGCGCTGGCCCTGGTGGCCGAGGACCAGGGGGAGGACGTCGCTCTGGCGGTGGCGCGGCAGCTGGTGATGTACCTCAGACGACAGGGTGGCCAGAGCCAGTTCTCCGTGCCGCTCAGCCGGCCCGCCACCTTCCGCCGCGACATCGACGAGCTGCGCCTGTGGATCGCCGAGCACCTCGACGAGGACCTGTCCGCGGAGGCCCTGGCGGCCCATATGTGCCTGAGCGAACGGCACTTCGCCCGGGTGTTCAAGCAGGAGACCGGCGCAGGCCCGGCCGCCTACGTCGAGGCCGCCCGGGTCGAGGCGGCCCGGCGCCTGCTGGAGACCACCGACTGCCCGCTCGACCGGGTCGCGGCCACCGCCGGGCTCGGTTCGGTCGAAACCCTGCACCGGGCGTTCAAGCGGCAGCTCTCCACCACCCCGGCGGCCTACCGCCGCCGCTTCCGTACCCGTACCGCCTGACCTTCGCCGCCCACCCGCCCCGTCCCGCCCGTACGCATGCGACGCGGACAGCTTCGCCATGCGTCCTTCCGCCACGAAAGGCACACCATGAGCACGGACCGGCAGCCCTCCACGACCCTGCGCGACGTGATCGGCCTCGACAGCCGGCCTGCCGCGCTGAGCGAATCCGTCCTGATCCTGATCGACTACCAGAACACCTACCGCACCGGCGTCATGGCCCTGGAAGGCGCCGAGGAGGCCCTCGCGGCCGGTGCCCGCCTGCTGGAGCGCGCCCGTGCCGCGGGCACCCCGGTCGTCCACGTCATCAACGACGGCGGCGAGAACACCCCCTACGACATCCGCGCCCACCTCGGTGCCCTCAGCGACGAGGTCGCGCCGAAGGACGGCGAGGCGGTCGTGGTCAAGCAGTTCCCCAACGCCTTCCACCTCACCGAACTGGAGAAGACCCTCACCGGCCTGGGCGCCGCTCCGGGCAGCGGGAAGGACCTGGTCCTCGGCGGCTTCATGACGCACATGTGCGTCAGCCACACCGCCCAGGGCGCCTTCAACCTCGGCTACCGCCCCACCGTCGTCGCCGAGACGACCGCCACCCGCGCGCTCGCCGCCCCCGACGGCACCGTCCTGCCCGCCGCCGTCCTGCAGAAGGCTGCCCTCACCACGGTCACCGACCTGTTCGGCACGGTCGTCCCCACCGTCGACGCCCTCCCCGCCTGAAACGGGACCCGCCGCCGGGCGGCAGGGCCGACACCCTGCCGCCCGGCGGCGGCGACGTCACCCCGGAGGCGTGGGGCGCGGGGGTACGAGGGCTACTTCCGCACTCCGGTCCGCCTGCGCATCGCGTAGAAGATCCCGCCGCCCGCCACCACGGCCGCTCCCGCCGCGCCGATCACCGGCACCGTGGAGTCCGACCCGGTCGACGCCAGGCCGCCGCCCGTCGTCGTCCGCGAGCCGGTGCCACCGGTGGACGTGGAGCCGCCGGACGACCCGGCCGAGGAACCCGTACCGCCGCCGGTGACGGAGCCACCGGTGGTGGGCGAACCACCCGAGCCGGACGAACCGCCGGTACCCGAGCCGCCCGGACCGCCCGAGCCACCGCTCGTACCTCCGCTGCCACCGCCCGGACCGGCGGTGATCACGATCTCGGCGGTGTCATTGGCCGCGTTCTTGTCGAAGGGCCGGGCCTTCCCGCTGAACGACACCTTGCCCACCGCCTTCTTCACGGCCTTGTCGATCCGGAGCACGAAGGTGTACGACTCGCCGCCGTTCTCGTCGACCCAGGACTGCGAAGTCCCGCACCGGTAGTGCGAGGCGGTGACCTTGTGGCAGAAGCCGTGCGGCTTCACCACCGACGTCCCGGCCGGTATCCGGATGTCGACGGTCGCGGCTCCCTGGCCCTGTTCGAGGTAGACCCAGCCCGGTCCCTCGTTGGTGAACTTCACCTCGGCGGTGACCTTGTCGCCCACCTTGCCGGTGACCTTCGCCCCGGACAGCGCGTAGTCGGCGGTGTTGTCCGAGGTGACGTCGACCACCGCGTAGTCCTCGGAGTGCTTCTTGCGTTCGGCCTCGTCGGCCGGGCCCTTCTCCACCAGTTTCAGCGGGGCGCCCGTGCCCGGTACGGGGTCGGGCCCCCCGTCGTCGCCGGAGGGGGACGGCTCGGTGCCCCTCACCGTCATGTAGACGTCGTCGTACAGCGCGGTGTCCAGCGCCTTGAGCCCGACCGGCCGCTCGGGGACGTAGACGACACCGGGCTTCAGCGGCTGGTCGATGGCGCAGACCGCGTAGTGCGAGTCCGGGTTCTCGTCGTGGGAGGAAACGGTCCCGTAGCGGCAGTTGGAGTAGGAGTCGGCGGCACGGAGCCCCGGCGACACGGCGTAGGACACCCAGACCTTCGCCACCTCCTCGGTCCCCTTGTTCAGCACCGAGAACGGCATGCCGAAGCCCTTGCCGGGCTCGGCTCCGGTGATCCGGGTGAGATTCCCGATCCCGAGGTCGGGCTCCCCCTCGTCGGCGAGCGCCGGTGTGGCGCCCAGCCCGGTCAGCGCGACGGCCGCGAGCGAACCGACTCCCCCGCGCAGGATGCGACGGCCGGTCTGGGTCTGGTTCATATGGGGTCCTCTGTGTGACGCGTGACGGAACTCGTTGCCTGTACGGAAGACACCCGCCGTCCCCTCGGGGTTGTACCGCGGTTCAGCAACGGACCGGGGCAGCCGGGCCGTTGACGGCTCGGCTGCCCCCGTCCGGGTGGCTGCGTGGAGGGTCCGACGACGTCCGTGTTCCGGAGTGTCAGACCTTCGCCGGCAGCTTGTCGTCCTCGCGCGGCTCCGGGACGTCGGGCGCCGCCGCCGGGGCGTGGTCGTCGACGAGCGTCCTCTCGTCGAAGGGGACCTTGCCGGAGAGGACCCGGTCCACGCGCTCCTTGTCGATCTCCTTGGTCCAGGTCCCGACCAGGACCGTGGCGACCGCGTTGCCCGCGAAGTTCGTCAGGGCGCGGGCCTCGCTCATGAAGCGGTCGATGCCGACGATCAGGCCGACGCCGTCGACCAGATCGGGGCGGTGCGACTGGAGGCCGCCCGCGAGGGTGGCGAGACCGGCGCCCGTGACACCCGCCGCGCCCTTCGAGGCGATCACCATGAAGACGAGGAGCGAGATCTGCTCGCTCGCACTCAGCGGGTCCCCCATCGCGTTGGCGATGAACAGGGAGGACATCGTGAGGTAGATCGCGGTGCCGTCGAGGTTGAAGGAGTAGCCGGTCGGCACGGTGATGCCGACGACCGGCTTGCTGACACCCAGGTGCTCCATCTTCGCGATCAGCCGCGGCAGCGCCGACTCGGAGGAGGAGGTGGACAGGATCAGCAGGAACTCGCGTCCCAGGTACTTCAGCAGCGAGAACAGATTGACCCCGGCGACCAGCCGCAGGATCGTGCCGAGCACCACGAAGACGAACAGCGCACAGGTGACGTAGAAGCCGACCATGATGATCGCGAGGGACTTCAGCGCGTCCAGACCGGTCTCGCCGACCACCGCCGCCATCGCGCCGAACGCGCCGACGGGAGCCGCCCACATGATCATGGCGAGGATGCGGAAGACGAGGCGCTGGATGTGGCCGATGCCGCGCAGGACCGGTTCACCGGCCGCGCCCATGGCCTGGAGCGCGAAGCCCGCGAGGAGTGCGACGAGCAGGGTCTGGAGCACTTCGCCCGCGGTGAAGGCGGAGACCATGGTGGTCGGGATGATGCCGAGCAGGAAGTCCACGGTCGACTCACTGGCGCCCGCCGCCTGCTTCTCACCGGCGGCACGGGCCGCCTCGGTGAGGTGGAGACCCGAGCCGGGCTCCAGGATGTTGCCGACGATCAGGCCGATCGCGAGGGCGACGGTCGACATGACCAGGAAGTAGCCGAGTGCGAGCCCGCCGACGGCACCGACCTTGGCGGCCTTGCGGACGGAGCCGACGCCGAGCACGATCGTGCAGAAGATGATCGGGGAGATCATCATCTTGATCAGGTTCACGAAGCCGGTTCCGATGGGCTTCAGCTCCACGGCGACCCCGGGGGCCAGGAAGCCCACGAGGACGCCGAGAACCACGGCACCGATCACGGCGATGTACAGATAATGGGTTCGGTCCCGCTGAGCGGCTGACACTGCCACGGGGGCCTCCTCGGCTCGGTCGTGGTCGCTCCCCGTCCCTGGGGGCTCCGGTGACTATCCACCTCCCTGTGACCCCGGTCACCCTTGCGTTCATATCGTTCACAGGCGCTTTCCGGCCATCGGCGGGCCGGTCGGCCGGGGCAGGCAGACTGGGGGCCATGCGCCTCCCCCGTACCCGCCCCCGCAGCCTGGCCGGCCAGCTCTTCGCCATGCAGGTCGTGCTGGTGGCCGCGGTGGTCGCCGGGTGCGCGTTCTTCGCGTACGTCTCCGGGAGCGAACAGGCCGAGGAGACCGCGACGCGGCAGGTACGGACGGCCGCCATCGCGGTGGCCGGTTCCCCCTCCGTACGGGAAGCCATCCGCACCCCGGACCCGTCCGCCGTACTCCAGCCGTACGCGGAACAGGTGCGCGGGGACACCGGGATCGCCTTCGTCACGATCATGGACCCGGACGGGGTGCGCTGGACCCACCCGGACTCCGGGCTGATCGGCGACACCTTCCTGGGGCACACCGAACAGGCGCTGCGCGGCGAGACGTTCACGGAGACGTACACCGGCACGCTCGGCCCGTCGATACGGGTGGTGACACCGGTCCGGGACGGGGGGAGGATCACCGGCCTGGTCAGTGCGGGCATCACCGTGGAGCGGGTCTCCACCCAGGTCCGCGATCAGCTGGGCGCACTCGGCCTCGCGGCGGGCGGTGCGCTGGCGCTCGGCGGGCTCGGTACGTATGTGATCAACGCCCGGCTGCGACGGCACACCCACGGCATGAACGCCGCCGAACTGAGCCGGCTCCACGACTACCACCAGGCCACGCTGCACGCGGTGCGCGAGGGGCTGCTGATGCTGGACGGGCGGCGCCGGATCGCGCTGATCAACGACGCGGGCCGGGAGCTGCTGGGCCTGGCGCCGGGGGCGGTCGGCCGGAAGGTCGACGACCTGGCGCTGCCCGCCCCGTTGACCGGGGCGCTGCTGGACTCCGAAGCACGGGTCGACGAGCTCCATCCGACGGCGGACCGGGTGATCGTGGTCAACACCCGCCCGGTGGTGGGCGGGGAGCGGCGCGGCACGGTGGTGACGCTGCGGGACCACACCGAGTTGCAGGCGCTGTCGGGCGAGCTGGACTCGGAGCGTGGTTTCACGCAGGCGTTGCGTTCACAGGCGCACGAGGCGGCGAACCGGCTGCACACGGTGGTGTCGCTGATCGAGCTGGGCCGGGTGGAGGAGGCGGTGGGGTTCGCGACGGCCGAACTGGAGCTGGCGCAGGAGCTGACCGACCGGGTCGTGGGCGCGGTCGCGGAACCCGTGCTGGCGGCGCTGCTCCTGGGCAAGGCGGCGCAGGCGAACGAGCGGGGGGTGGAGCTGGTGCTGGCGGACGACAGCCTGATCGACGACGGGGCGCTGCCGGGCGGGCCGGCGCAGCGCGATCTGGTGACGATCCTGGGGAATCTGATCGACAACGCGGTCGAGGCGGCGTCGGAGGCGGCGAGCGGCACCCCGGAACGCGGCGTGGGCTCGGCGGCCGTCCCCGCGCCCGGCACCGGACCCGGCTCCCCGCCCGTCCCCGTCCCCGGCTCTGTCTCCGCACCCGGCACCGGCTCCCTGCCCGGCTCTGTCCCCGCTCAGCGCGGCTCGTCCCACGCCCGGGTCACCGTGACCGCCCTCGCCGTGGACGGCCTGCTCCTGCTGCGGGTCGCCGACACCGGGGCGGGTATCGGCCCGGACGACGCGGCCGAGGTGTTCCGGCGCGGCTGGTCGACGCACGGCGCCGGACGCGGGCTCGGCCTGGCGCTGGTGCGGCAGGCCGCGCACCGCAACGGCGGCACGGTCGAACTGGACCGGGGGCCGGACGGCGGCGCACGGTTCACGGTCCGGCTGCCCCTCGGGGACCGTACGGCGAAGGAGGTCACCGCATGATCCGGGTACTGGTGGTGGAGGACGATCCGGTGGCCGCCGACGCCCATCAGCTGTACGTGGGCCGGGTGCCGGGTTTCGAGGTGGCCGCCGTGGCGCACACGCGGGCGGAGGCGGTGCGGGCGCTGGACCGTACGCCGGTGGATCTGCTGCTGCTGGATCTGTATCTGCCCGACGGGCACGGGCTGCAACTGCTGCGGGCGCTGCGGGCGGCCGGTCACGGGGCCGATGTGATCGCCGTGACGTCGGCGCGCGATCTCGCGGTGGTCCGGGAAGGGGTGTCGCTCGGGGTGGTGCAGTACGTGCTGAAGCCGTTCACGTATCCGACGCTGCGGGACCGGCTGGTGCGGTACGCGGAGTTCCGGGCGGCGGCCGGGGAGGCGAGCGGGCAGGAGGAGGTGGACCGGGCCCTGGGGGCACTGCGCGTCGCGCATCCCGCCTCGCTGCCCAAAGGGCTGAGCGGTCCGACGCTGGAGGCGGTGACCCGGGTGCTGCGGACGGCCCAGGACGGGGTGACCGCGGCGGCCGCCGGGGAGGAGCTGGGGATCTCGCGGATCACCGCGCGCCGTTACCTGGAGCATCTGGTGACGGTGGGCAGCGCCGCACGGCGTCCGCACTACGGTCAGGTGGGGCGCCCGGAGCTGCACTACCGGTGGCTGGCGCACGGCCGCTGACACCACGGGCCCCGGTGCACAACAAGCGCTTGCCGCAAGGGCATTGACCTCCTCGTCGGGCCGGACCTACGGTCACGGTCAGCCCTCGTGGCCATGAGGAGGTCGTGCCCGTGCGCCCCACCGCCCCACTGATCCTCGCCGCCGCAGCCACCGTGCTCGCCGCCGGTTCCCTCACCGCCTGCTCCTCCGGTTCCGACAGTGACCCGGACACCGTGAAGGTCGCGTACAACCGCTCCACGGACAACAAGATCCGCTTCAAGGACAAGCATTTCCAGTCCGTCAAGGAGCAGTTCGAGAAGGAGCACCCCGGCAAGAAGGTCAAGCTGGTGCCGATCCAGGCGCCGGACAACGACTACGCCACCAAGGCGCAGCAGATGATGCGCTCGCCGAAGACGGCCCCGGACCTGGTGTACGAGGACACGTTCCGGATCAACTCCGACATCAAGGCCGGGTATCTGCGTCCGCTGGATCCGTATCTGGCGAAGTGGGACACCTGGGACCGGTTCGTGGACACGGCGAAGACCGCGGCGAAGGCGGAGGACGGCAGAACGTACGGCGTCCCCGACGGCACCGACACCCGTGGCCTCTGGTTCAACAAGGAGATCTTCGCGAAGGCGGGTCTGCCGGCCGACTGGCGGCCGAAGAACTGGGACGAGCTCCTGGACGCGGCGCGCACCGTGAAGAAGAAGGTCCCCGGCGTCATCCCGTTGAACGTGTACACCGGCAAGGGTCCCGGTGAGGCAGCGGTGATGCAGGGCTTCGAGATGCTGCTGTACGGGACGGGCGCGGACCCGCTCTACGACGCGACGGCGAAGAAGTGGGTGGCGGGCAGCCGGGGATTCAAGGACGCGCTCGGCTTCGTGGAGACCGTGTACGGGGAGAAGCTCGGCCCGGACCCCTCGGACGCGCTGGACCCGAACATCGGCACCAAGGTGGCCACCGAGCTGTTCCCCGAGGGGAAGCTCGCGATCTCGCTGGACGGCTCCTGGATGGGCCAGAACTGGATCAACGGCGGGCCGAGGGCCTGGCCGGAGTGGGAGACGACGCTCGGGCAGGCCCCGATGCCGACGCGGAACGGCCAGGCGCCCGGGAAGGTGTCGATGTCCGGCGGCTGGGCCTGGGCCATCCCGCAGAAGGCGAAGAACCCCGATCTGGCCTGGGAGTTCATCAGGACGCTCCAGACCGCCCGCAACGCGGCCACCTGGGATGTGGTGGGTGCGCAGATCGCCGTGCGGGAGGACGTGGCGCGGGACCCGGCGTATCTGAGGTCCATGCCGGGCATCGAGTTCTTCACGGCACTCGTGGACCACACGCACTACCGTCCGGCGCTGCCCGTCTATCCGCAGGTGTCGACGGCGATCGGTGAGGCGATGGAGAAGGTGACGACGGGCGACGGCTCACCCGAATCGGCGGCGAAGGAGTACGACGAGCAGCTGAGGACGATCGTCGGCGACGCGGTCGTCGTCGGGTGAGCGGGGCGGGGGCCGGGGCTTCGAAGGGTGCCGGGGACGGGGGCGGGGACACGGACAAGGCCGGGGGCGGGGCTTCGAAGGGTGCCGGGGACGGGGTCGCGGCCGGGGGCGGACGGGCGCGGGTGGCCCGTTGGCTGCCGGTCACCCCCGCCGTCGCGCTGCTGCTGCTCTTCCTCGCCGGGCCCATCGGCTACTGCGTCTGGATCGCGTTCACCGACACCCAGCTCACCGGGGCGTCCGGCTCGTCCTTCGTCGGCCTCGACAACTTCCGCCGGGCCTTCGGCGACGACGACTTCCGCAACGCCGTCGTCCTGACCCTCGTCTTCACCTTCCTGTCCTCGATCGTCGGCCAGAACACGCTGGGTCTGGCGCTGGCCGGGCTGATGCGGGCCGCGTCCCGCCCGGTCCGTACGGTGGCGGGAGCGGTCGTCATCACGTCCTGGGTGCTGCCGGAGATCGTGGCGGCTTTCCTGCTGTACGCGTTCTTCCGCCGCGAGGGCACGCTGAACGTGATCCTGGACTGGCTCCATCTGCCGTCCCAGAACTGGCTGTTCACGTTGCCGATCCTCGCGGTGTCGTTCGCGAACGTGTGGCGCGGTACGGCGTTCTCGATGCTGATCTACTCGGCGGCGCTGTCGGAGATCCCGCAGGACATCAAGGAGGCCGCCGAGGTCGACGGGGCGAGCGGGCCGCGCAGGCTGTGGCACGTCACGCTGCCGATGATCCGGCGTTCCATCGGCACCAATCTGATGCTGAACACCCTCTCCACGCTCTCCGTCTTCGGGCTGATCTGGGCCATGACCCGGGGCGGTCCCGGCAACCGCAGCCAGACCCTCCCGGTGTTCATGTACGACCAGGCGTTCGTCAACAGCCTGATCGGCTACGGGACGGCGGTGGCCCTGCTGCTGCTCCTGGTCGGGGCGCTGTTCTCGGTGGTCTACCTGCGGCTGATGAAGGTGGAGGTGTGATGGCGACCCGCCGCACCCGGGCCCGGCTGGCGGCCGACGGGGCCCTGCTGCTGGTGGCCGCGTCGTTCGCGCTGCCGCTGCTGTGGCTGCTGTTCGCCTCGGTGGACAGCGAGGCGAATCTGCGGGTGCGTCCGCCGACGTCCCCCACCCTGGACAACTTCGACGCGGTGCTCACCGACGAGATCACCTTCACCCCGATGCTCAACAGTCTGCTGCTGTGCGGCGGTGCGACCCTGCTGACGGTGGTGTGCGCGGCACTCGCCGCGTATCCGCTCTCCCGCTACCGCTCGCGCTTCAACCGCCCGTTCCTGCTGACGATCCTGTTCACGACATGTCTGCCGATCACCGCGGTCATGGTGCCGGTGTACGGGCTCTTCGTGCGGGTGGACCTGATCGACACGATGCACGGCACGGCGCTGTTCCTCGCCACGTCCCAACTGCCGTTCGCCATCTGGCTGATGAAGAACTTCATGGACGGTGTACCGAAGGTCCTGGAGGAGGCGGCCTGGACGGACGGGGCGTCCATGGCGCAGACCCTGCTGCGGGTGGTGCTGCCGATCATGGGACCGGGCGTGGGAGTGGTGACGATCTACACCTTCATCATGCTGTGGGGGAACTTCTTCGTCCCGTTCATGCTGCTGCTCTCCCCCGAGCAGTTGCCCGCGTCCGTCTCGATCTTCACGTTCTTCGGCAACTACGGCTCGGTGATCTACGGGCAGCTGGCGGCGTTCTCGATCCTGTACTCCACTCCGGTACTGCTGCTGTACATCCTGATCTCGCGCCGGCTGGGCGGCGGATTCGCGCTCGGAGGTGCGGTGAAGGGGTGAGGGAGGCGACGGAGGGCGGTGGGGCGGCACGGGCGTCGGCCCCCTCGGATTGGCCCCGGTTCGTCCTAGGAGTTTCCTACGAAGCATGTTCTGGGCGGAACGTACCGTAGCCAGGCCCGTTTCCGACTTCTACGGTGGGGCCGTGCACCCCACCCCGCCGTTTCACGCCCCCGCCGCGCGCCGACTTCGCGAGGCTCTGGGGATGGCACCCGGTCATGTCGCCTACGGTCTCGCCGCCCAGTACGGTCTCCGCGTCAGCGCCGAGACGGTGATGGCCTGGGAGCGCGGGGCCGCCGCGCCGGACGAACGGGAGCTCACGGCACTCGCCGGGGTGCTGTGGTGCGCGCCGGGCGAACTGCTGGCGGCGGCTTCCACATTGCGGGAGCACCGGATGACCCGGAACCTCACGGTGGACGACCTGGCCCGGCAGCTCGGGATGACCGGGTCCTCGTATCTGCGGATGGAGGAGTCGGGGCGCTGGCGGGGCAACGAACGGCAGTCCGCCGCGCTGCGCGAGGCGCTGAATCTGTCGCCCGCGCAGTTCCTCACCGTGACCGGCCGCAACGAGGAACTGGCGGAGCTGCTGAACAGTGCGGTGACGACGCGCTGGCAGGCGTACGTACGCCCGGTGTCCAGGATCGTCCCGCTGGAGCGGCGTCTGGTCCAGGACGTGCTGGAGCAGCTGCACGCCGACTACCAGGCGCTGATGGTGTCGACGCTGAGCTGGAGCAGCACCGGTGAGGCGCGGTCCGGGGCCGCCGGGGACGCGGGGCGGGCGTTCCTGTCGCGGATCATCGACCAGTTCTGGCGGACGGCGGGCGTGTAGGCGGCCATTGCGGGCGCGGTCACGGGGAGGGGGCGGCCCCGCCGTACCGGTGCGGGGGAGGACGGCGCGGGGGATCAGGCCGGGTCGAATGAGAACAGCAGCCCCTCGTTGCTCCCCTCGCAGCTCAGCTGCACCGCCTCGGCGCCGCGGTCCTCGATCGCGTCGAACCCGGCGCAGAGTCCGGAGTGCGTGGGGCGCAGGCGGTAGCCGCGCACCGGCTCGCCGACCGGTTCCACCCAGAACGCCTCGGCCGCCCCGCGCCGGCCGCACTCCTGGTCCTGCATCGCGGCGCCGATCTCCTTCCCGCCGTCCCAGATGCCGGTGCAGCCGGGCCCGTAGTCCGGGTGATCGGTCTCCAGGCGCCAGACGCCGTCCCCCATCGGGTTCAGGGCGAACTCCGGGGTGGCGGCGGAGGCGCAGGGCACCTGGTAGAGCCGTCCGCTCCTGTTGTCCTCCTCGGCGAGGCAGAATCCGGAGTGGACGGCCCGGATCTTCACCGGTCCGGGCGCCGGTCCGTTCAACGGGGGCGGCGTCTCCTCCTCCCGTACGAGAAGGGCGACCGTGATGCTCGCCGCGGCGAGCACCGCCAGACCGGCGGCGGCCGCCAGGACCGTCCGTGTCCGACGGCGACGGGCGGGAGGTACGGGGGACGCTTCGGGGCCGTCGGTGCCTGAGCCGGTGTCGAACGCGACCGCGGTGCCGGTGCCAGTGCCTGAGCCGGTGCCTGACGCGACCCCGACCCCGACCCCGGTGCCTGTAACGAACCCGTCCCCGGCGCCCGTGCCCGTGCCCGCGCCCGTGCCCGTACCGGTGCCGCCCCCGCCTCCGTCACCTTCCGGCAGCCCCTCCGCGCCGCCCGTCCGGCCGTGCGCCGCCATCTCCTTGCGCGCCGCGAGCCAGCTCTCCGTCTCGGCGGGTCCGCAGCCGCAGGCGCGGACGAAGGCGGCGAGGAGTTCCTCGCGGGGCACCGTCGCCCGGCTCAGCATGTTGGCGATCGTGGAGCGGGGCAGGACATCGCCGACCGCTTCCGCGCGGTCCGCCAGCTCCCGGAAGGTCAGTCCCGACGCGTCCTTCAGCGCCCGCAGCCGCGCGACGAACCCGGCCGGGCTCCGTGCTTCCCGTGGATCCGGAGTCGTGCCCTCGACGATCATGCGCTGCAGCCTCTCCCCGTGCGGCGGCCCGCGCCGAAGCGGCCGGACCCGATCCGACCCGGCACTCGGACAGAGTTGGGACATGTCCGGGACAGGGCCAAGCCTTGTTGATCCGGGCCACGGGCTCAAGAGTGGATCGCGGCACATACCGGAGGGGGAACGGTATGCGGCCCTGACCGTCCACGGGGGGACGGTCAGGGCCGCAGGTGCTGCCCGGGGGCCGGGCGCGGGAGAGAAACAGGCCGTAAGCGGGTCAGAACACCGACTCGGCCTCGTACATCCGGTCCACGGGCACCGTCTTCAGCCGGGTGACCGCGTCGGCGAGCGGCACCATCTCGATCGCGTTTCCGCGCAAGGCGGTCATCCGGCCGAAATCGCCGCGGTGGGCGGCCTCCACCGCGTTCCAGCCGAACCGGGTCGCGAGCACCCGGTCGTACGCGGTCGGCGTGCCGCCGCGCTGGACGTGGCCGAGAATGACCGGTCGGGCCTCCTTGCCGAGCCGGGTCTCCAGCTCGACGGCCAGGCGGTTGCCGATGCCCTGGAAGCGCTCGTGGCCGTACTGGTCGATCGCGCCCTTGGCGTACGGCATCGAGCCCTCGGCCGGGTGCGCGCCCTCGGCGACGCAGATGACGGCGAACTTCTTGCCGCGTGCGAAGCGCTCCTCGACCATTCTGACCAGGTCGTCCACCTGGAACGGCCGCTCGGGCAGACAGATGCCGTGCGCACCGCCCGCCATCCCGGACTCCAGTGCGATCCAGCCCGCGTGCCGTCCCATCACCTCGACGACCATGACCCGCTGATGCGATTCGGCGGTGGTCTTGAGGCGGTCTATGGCCTCGGTGGCGACGCCCACCGCGGTGTCGAAACCGAAGGTGCGGTCGGTGGCGGAGATGTCGTTGTCGATGGTCTTCGGTACGCCGACGACCGGCATGCCCGCGTCGGAGAGCATCCGGGCGGCGGTGAGCGTGCCTTCGCCGCCGATCGGGATGAGGGCGTCTATGCCGTACCGGCGGCTCAGCTCGTCGCAGTTCTCGGCGGCTTCGCGCAGCCGGTCGCGCTCCAGCCGGGCCGAGCCGAGTATCGTGCCGCCGCGGGCCAGGATGCCGCTGACCGCGTTGAGGTCCAGTGGGCGGAAGTGACCGTCGAGCAGGCCCTTGAAGCCGTCCTCGAATCCGATGACTTCATCGCCGTGACCCACGACGGCACGGTGCACGACCGACCGGATCACTGCGTTCAGGCCAGGGCAGTCGCCGCCTGCGGTGAGAATTCCGATGCGCATCGTGCTGTGTCTCCTGCTCGCTAGTGCCGCGCTGTTCGGGGGCCAGCCGATGAATCCCCCGTACCGTGAGCCGTGACGATTGTCCCACGCCTGGTCCGGACCTCGCGCTTTCGGCCGGTCCGGCGGGAGAACAACGGGAGAACCGGGGGCGAAGGTCCGCGACGCGGCGGGCCGGAGGTCCTGCCGTCGGGAGGCGTGGGTCCCGGTCCCGGGCAGCGGGCGAAGGACCTCGGACCTGCCCTTCGGCCGGCCCCGGACGAGGCGGAACGTCGCGGACACGGCCCGGTCCGGAGATGGGTCACTCCGGCGGGCGGCTCAGCTGTCCGCGCGGGTATCGTCAAAAAGCAATGCCAGCCAAATCCACCCAATCAGGACGGGAGAGCACGCGTGGCGCGCAGCGTGTACGTGACAGGGATCGACCGGGGGGACGGCCGTCAGGTCGTCGACCTGGGAGTCATGGAGCTTCTGACGCGCCAGGTGGACCGGGTCGGTGTCTTCCGGCCGCTGGTCCATGACGGCCCCGACCGGCTCTTCGAGCTGCTGCGGGCCCGCTACCGGCTCTCCCAGAGCCCCGCCACCGTCTACGGCCTGGACTATCACGAGGCCTCGGCGATACAGGCGGAACAGGGTACCGACGAACTGGTCTCCCGGCTCGTCGAGCGCTTCCATCAGGTGGCCCGGGAGTACGAGGTGGTGCTGGTGCTCGGCAGCGACTTCGCCGACACCCAGCTCCCCGACGAGCTGGCGCTCAACGCCCGGCTGGCCAACGAGTTCGGCGCCTCGGTGATCGCGGTGGTCGGCGGCAAGGGCCAGACCGCGGAGTCCGTGCGGGCCGAGACGCGTAACGCCTACCGCGCGTACGCCGGGCTCGGCTGCGACGTCCTGTCGATGGTGGTGAACCGGGTGGCGTCCGAGGACCGCGAGATCATCGCCGAGCGGCTCGCCGCCCGGCTGCCCGTCCCCGTCTCGGTGCTGCCCGACGACCCGGCGCTCTCGGCGCCCACCGTCGCCCAGGTCACCGCCGCGCTGGACGGCACGGTGCTGCTCGGCGACGACGCGGGCCTGGCCAGGGACGCGCTGCACTTCGTGTTCGGCGGCGCGATGCTGCCGAACCTGCTGAACGCGCTGACCCCGGGCTGCCTCGTCGTCACCCCCGGCGACCGGGCCGATCTGGTCGTCGGATCACTGGCCGCGCACAGTGCGGGCACCCCGCCGATAGCGGGCGTGCTGCTGACCCTGAACGAGCGCCCCGGCGAGGAGATACTCACCCTGGCCTCCCGGCTCGCACCGGGCACCCCGGTCGTCTCGGTGGTCGGCGGCTCCTTCCCCACCGCCGCGGAACTCTTCACGCTGGAAGGCAAGTTGAACGCGGCGACGCCCCGCAAGGCGGAGACCGCGCTCGGCCTCTTCGAGCGCCATGTGGACACCGGCGCCCTGCTGGAGCGGATCTCGGTGGCCCGCAGCGGCCGGGTCACGCCGATGATGTTCGAGCACGAACTGCTGGAACAGGCCCGAGCCGACCGGCGCCGGGTGGTGCTGCCCGAGGGCACCGAGGAACGCGTGCTGCGCGCCGCCGATGTGCTGCTGCGCCGCGACGTCTGCGATCTGACCCTCCTCGGCGACGTCGACGTGATCCGCAAGAAGGCCGCGGACCTCGGCATCGATCTCGCCGGGACGCAGCTGATCGACCCGCAGACCTCCGAACTGCGCCAGAACTTCGCGGAGCGGTACGCCGAACTGCGCGCGCACCGCGGAGTGACGGTGGAACTCGCGTACGACGTGGTCGCCGACGTGAACTACTTCGGCACCCTGATGGTCCAGGAGGGCCTGGCGGACGGGATGGTCTCCGGTTCGGTGCACTCGACCGCGGCGACGATCCGCCCGGCCTTCGAGATCATCAAGACCAAGCCGGACGCCTCGATCGTCTCCTCGGTCTTCTTCATGTGCCTGGCCGACAAGGTGCTCGTGTACGGCGACTGCGCGGTCAATCCGGACCCGGACGCGGAGCAGCTCGCGGACATCGCCATGCAGTCCGCGGTGACCGCCGCCCGGTTCGGGGTGGAGCCGCGGATCGCGATGCTGTCGTACTCGACGGGCACCTCCGGCTCCGGCGCGGACGTCGACAAGGTGCGCGAGGCGACGGAGCGGGTGCGGGCGTCCCGGCCGGAGCTGAGCATCGAGGGCCCGATCCAGTACGACGCGGCCGTCGAGCCGTCCGTCGCGGCGACGAAGCTGCCCGGCTCCGAGGTGGCGGGGCAGGCGACCGTGCTGATCTTCCCGGACCTGAACACCGGCAACAACACCTACAAGGCCGTGCAGCGCTCGGCGGGCGCGGTCGCCGTCGGCCCGGTGCTCCAGGGGCTGCGCAAGCCGGTCAACGACCTGTCGCGCGGCGCGCTCGTGCAGGACATCGTCAATACCGTGGCCATCACGGCGATCCAGGCGCAGGGCGAGGAGTGAACGGCATGTCCCGTACGACCACCACCGACGAAGGTCCGGCCCCTGTGGAACCCCATCGCGTACTCGTCCTCAACTCCGGCTCCTCGTCGGTGAAGTACCAGCTCCTCGACATGCGCGACCACTCCCGGCTCGCGGTCGGCCTGGTCGAGCGGATCGGCGAGGCCGACTCCCGCCTCGTGCACACCCCGCTGGCCGACGGCGGCGCGGAGCCCCGTGAGCGCGTCGGCCCGATCGCCGACCACGGGGCGGCGCTGAAGGCGGCGGCCGAGGAGCTGACGGCGGACGGGCTCGGGCTGGACTCCCCCGGACTCGCGGCGATCGGCCACCGGGTGGTGCACGGCGGGCTGCGGTTCACCGAGCCGACGGTGATCACCGACGAGGTGCTGACCGAGATCGAACGGCTGGTGCCGGTGGCGCCGCTGCACAACCCGGCGAACATCACCGGTATCCGTACGGCGCAGGCGCTGCGCCCCGACCTGCCCCAGGTCGCGGTCTTCGACACGGCGTTCCACACGACGATGCCGGAGTACGCGGCGCGGTACGCGATCGACGTCGAGACCGCCGACGCGCACCGCATCCGCCGCTACGGGTTCCACGGCACGTCGCACGCGTATGTCTCCCGGCGTACGGCGGAGCTGCTGGACCGCCCGCCGGAGGAGCTCAACCTCATCGTGCTGCACCTGGGCAACGGCGCCTCGGCCTCGGCGGTGGCGGGCGGGCGGTGCGTGGACACCTCCATGGGGCTGACCCCCTTGGAGGGGCTGGTGATGGGTACCCGCTCCGGAGACATCGATCCGGCCGTCACGTTCCACCTGAAGCGGGTGGCGGGCATGTCGGCGGACGACATCGACGAGCTGCTCAACAAGAAGAGCGGCCTGGTCGGGCTGTGCGGCGACAACGACATGCGGGAGATCCGCCGCCGGGTCGACGAGGGCGACGAGCGGGCCGCGCTGGCCTTCGACATCTACATCCACCGCCTGAAGAAGTACATCGGCGCCTATTCGGCGGTCCTCGGGCGGGTGGACGCGGTGGTGTTCACGGCGGGGGTCGGCGAGAACTCCGCGCCGGTACGGGAGGCTGCCGTCGCCGGTCTCGCGGAGCTGGGTCTGGCGGTGGACGCCGGTCTGAACGCCGTGCGGTCCGGCGAACCGCGGCTGATCTCGCCGGATTACGCGCGGGTGGCGGTCGCCGTGGTGCCGACGGACGAGGAGCTGGAGATCGCGAACCAGACCTTCGCCCTCATCGGACGGACCACCGTCGGAGAGGTCGACAACTGAGCACCCCCGCGCCCCTTTGTATCTTCCACCAGACGGAATATTCCGTAGTGAAACAAACCGATAGGATCCGCCTCATGCGCCGTTCCAAAATCGTCTGCACCCTCGGTCCCGCCGTCGACTCGCATGAGCAGCTCGTCGCTCTGATCGAGGCCGGCATGAGCGTGGCCCGCTTCAACTTCAGTCACGGCACCCACGAGGAGCACCAGGGTCGTTACGACCGGGTCCGCAAGGCCGCCGCCGAGACCGGCCGCGCGGTGGGCGTGCTCGCCGACCTCCAGGGTCCCAAGATCCGCCTGGCGAAGTTCGCCGAGGGTCCCGTCGAGCTGGTCCGCGGGGACGAGTTCACCATCACCTCCGAGGACGTCCCCGGCGACAAGTCGATCTGCGGCACGACCTACAAGGGTCTGCCCGGCGACGTCACCAAGGGCGACCCGATCCTGATCAACGACGGCAACGTCGAGCTCAAGGTCATCTCGGTCGAGGGCCCCCGGGTCAGGACCATCGTCATCGAGGGCGGTGTCATCTCCGACCACAAGGGCATCAACCTGCCCGGCGCGGCGGTGAACGTCCCGGCCCTGTCCGAGAAGGACATCGAGGACCTGCGCTTCGCGCTGCGGATGGGCTGCGACCTGGTGGCGCTGTCCTTCGTGCGGGACGCCGAGGACGTCAAGGACGTCCACAAGGTGATGGACGAGGAGGGCCGCCGGGTCCCCGTCATCGCCAAGGTGGAGAAGCCGCAGGCCGTCGAGCACATGGAGGGCGTCGTCATGGCGTTCGACGGTGTGATGGTGGCCCGTGGCGACCTGGCCGTCGAGTACCCGCTCGAAAAGGTCCCGATGGTGCAGAAGCGCCTCGTGGAGCTGTGCCGCCGCAACGCCAAGCCGGTGATCGTGGCGACCCAGATGATGGAGTCGATGATCACCAACTCGCGGCCGACCCGCGCCGAGGCGTCCGACGTCGCCAACGCGATCCTGGACGGCGCGGACGCGGTCATGCTCTCCGCCGAGTCGTCCGTGGGCGCCTATCCCATCGAGACGGTCAAGACGATGTCGAAGATCGTCGTCGCCGCCGAGGAGGAGCTGCTCTCCAAGGGGCTCCAGCCGCTGGTGCCGGGCAAGAAGCCCCGTACCCAGGGCGGTTCGGTGGCCCGAGCGGCCTGCGAGATCGCGGACTTCCTGGACGGCAAGGCGCTGGTCGCCTTCACCGAGTCCGGTGACACGGCCCGCCGCCTCTCCCGCTACCGCGTCGCGCAGCCGATCCTCGCCTTCACCACGGACGAGTCCACCCGCAACCAGCTCGCGCTGAGCTGGGGTGTCGAGGCGCACGTCGTGCCGCACGTGGACAACACCGACGCCATGGTCGAGCTGGTCGACGCGGAGCTGCTGAAGCTGAACCGCTACAACGACGGCGACACGATGGTCATCACGGCCGGCTCGCCCCCCGGCATCCCCGGCACCACCAACATGGTCCGGGTCCACCACCTGGGCGGCGGCGAGCGCGACTAGCCCGCCCGGCTGTACGATCCCGGCCCCCGGCTGCACACGCTGCCGGGGGCCGGCCCGTGTCAGGGGCCGTCCGGGAACAGGACCGGTCCACGCACTCCACGCACCGGGCCGTATCCGCGAACAAGGGGAACCACGTGTCCCGGACCGACGGGCTGTCTCCGTCCGAGCCCTTCCGGATGTACGTCCGGGTCATCAGCGCATCGCTCCGGCCCCAGGAGATCGATGCCCGGCTGGGAATCCGCGCCGACCTCTCGTACGCACGCGGGAGCCGCAAGCGTCCGCAGTCGCGGCCGTACGGACACACCGGCTGGCAGCGGCACGTCCCGGCGCCCGGACCGGGGGCCCGGCCGGAGGACCTCGAACGGATCGTTCTCGGCTGGGGCGACGCGTTCGCCCGCGCGCTGGGGGAACTCTCCGACAGCGGCGACGCGGACGTCTCGCTGGTCATGGTCCAGAGCATCCACGATCCCGACGACGGGACGGCGAAGGGCATCGCCCTCGGTGCCCCGCTCATGGCCTGGCTCGCCACGGCTCGCGCCGATCTGGACATCGACCAGTACGTCTTCCACGCGTGCGACGAGCCTGCCGCGCAGTGAGACATGACGGTGGCCCGCACCCCCTGACTCCAGAGGGTGCGGGCCACCGTCATTCCGTGCGGCTCCCATGACGGGTCGTCGGGCGGCGCGGGCCTAGCCGTTGCCGCCGGTGAAGAAGTTCTCCAGGCCGGGCACCGTGAGCGAGCCGCCGAACTGGCCGGCCTGCGTCACCTTCACCTTGGTGAAGAAGGCGAACGGGACGTTCAACGGCGGCGGGGTCTGCGTGTTGAAGGTGATCGGGATGAGGCCGAAGAGGTTGCCCTTCAGCTCCTCCGTGTACATCGTCACCGTGCCGTTGCGGATGGTCGACGTGGAGCCGGGCCGCGACTTCACATGGCCCGTGGTGCCGGCCACCGGACCGGTCGTCAGCTGGTGGAGGTCCTTGATGTCGATCGAGCTCGCGGTGAACTTCAGCACCTTCTTGATGCTGCCGTCCGCCTTCCGCACCTCGACGATGCCCTTGTAGTCGAGGCCGTTGAGCGTGAGCATCGACGATTCCAGGATCCACGGGTCGGTCGGGAGCAGCGGCAGGCCCTGCTCCAGGTCGGCCGCGGCGAGCGCGTCGGGGTCGGCGGTCGGGCACGGGAAGCGCGGCTTGGCGCCGTCCGGGATGTCCTCGTCCTTCTTGGGGTCGAGGCCCTTGACGTCCTCGTCGAGCTCCTCGACGTTCTTGCCCGCCCGGTCCGCCGCCTCGCGGATGGCGTCGGCGGTCTTGCCGGCCGTGCCCTTCGCCCGGTCCTCGGCCCTGCCCTCGGCCTTGTCCTTGTCGGCCGGGGCGGTGGTGGCGGAGTCCGACGGCTTCGGGGCCCCGGTGGTGGCGCTCGGGGACGGGCTCGCCGTCTCCTTGTCCGGTCCGTCGAAGAGGTCCTTGAGGGCGTCGCCGACACCGAGCGGGTCGAGCGGGTTCTTCGACTTGGTGGGCGTCGGCGTCGGGCCGGGCGTCGGGGCGGACTTCTCCTTCGCGGCGTCGCCCGCCGGGTCCTCGCCCGTCGAGGAACTGGCCGACGGCTTCGGGGTCGCGTCGTCGCCCTTGCCGGACTCCTCGCCCTTGCCCGGCTCGTCCTTGCCCGCCTCGTCCTTGGACGTGGCCGACGGGGACGGCGTCGCCTTCGGCGACTCGGACTCGCTCGGCTCGTCGGACCGGGTCACGCACGGGCCGGGAGCGAACGGGATGTCCGCGTGGTCGTCGGCCAGCGCCAGCTTGGGAGTCAGTCCCATGCCGACGAAGACCGCCGTGGGCATCGCGGCGAGCGCGAACGCCTTCTTGCCGTTGGGCATGTGCAGCTTGGTCAGCAGCGACTTCTTGGGGGCCGCGTGGCGCGGTCCTCTTCGTTCGCGAAGGTCCTCGCCGGGGAGCGCGTTCGTCCGCTGTGCGTCGTCACCCCGCATGATGCCTCCCGCCGTCGGCCTCAACTGCCTTGTCGAACCTGACCGGTTGCTGAGGAAGGGCCGCACCGTGCAAGGCGTCCTCGGAACGCGCGCCGTGCGGCTGGTGCTCCGCGAACGCCTCGCCCGCGGGGGTGCCTCCGCCGAACGCGGCCTCGTCCTTCACCGGTTCGCCCGGGGCCCAGGAGATGGACAGCGCGCCGCCCAGCAGGGCGAGGAGGAAACCGATCAGGAAGCCGCCGATGTTGGCGACGGGGAGGGAGATCAGCGCGAGCAGGATCGCGGCGACACCGGCGAACACCCGGACGATGTGGTGGAACCACATGGTCAGACCCAGTGTCATCAGCAGGATCCCGATGATCAGGGATCCGGCGCCGGCGGTGGTGGACATCGCCAGCGTCATATTGCCGAGGTGCATATTGGCGTACGGGAAGTAGGCGATGGGTACACCGCCCACGATGGTGAACAGGCCCGCCCAGAACGGCCGGTTACCCCGCCAGGTGCGGAATCCCCGCCGGAAGACGGTGAGGTAGTGCTCGTTCTGCCCTGTGGACTCGGGGCTCATGGAAAACAGCTCCCTGGAACCGGTACTGCTGTGAGAAGAGAAAAGGTGGGCGGCCGGAGGCCCGCAGGGAGCGTTCCGGCCACCCGGGCGAGTGCTAGAAGCACTCCTTGACGCCCTTGTGCAGCTTCAGGCTCAGGTTGCTGAGCTTGAAGGTGCCGGCCGTGGTCGCCCAGGCCGTCTGCTCCACACCGGTCAGCGTGGCCTTTTCGGCCCGCTGCGAGAAGCCGTTGGGGTTGGCCTGAGTGCCAGGCTGGATGCCTATGCTCTCCGGGTTGTTCGGGTCCTTGAGGGAGCCCGCCGCCACCCCGATGTCGATCTTCTCGAAGTACGCGTCGGCGTCGAGCTGCGAGATGTCGAGGTACAGGTTGGTCGCCTCGACCGGCTTCTTCGGGTCCGTGCCCGCGTTCAGCTCCAGGCTGACGCTGCCGAGACCGAAGGGCAGGTTCGGCGTGACCACCGACTGACACATGTTGGTGATCGTGGCCTTGCTGAAGCCCGACACCGCGACGGGGTGCGCCGCCTGCTTGCCCTCAAGGTCCTTGCCGACCGCGACGCTGCCGTACTGGACGAAGTTCTCACCGACGAGCTTGTCCGTGCTGACCTTGAAGCTCTGGCCGGACACACTGAACGACGCGGCGAGCGCGCCCTGCGCGAGGCCGACACCCACAGCTGCGGTCGCGACGACGCTCGGGACCATGACCAGAGCGAAGCGCTTCCATCTCGTTCCACCGCGAACCTGGGAACTCATAAATTTCCTCCTTCTCGGACGTACATCTCCGGACGGACATCGTGCCCGCCCCGGGATGGGAGAAGTGCTACGTCCTCGGGAAGGAGAGCGCCCGTACCGGAGGCGTACCGCATCCGATTCACCGGCGTTCACCCCCGAGCGACAACCACTGGCCGCGCGTTCTGCGCGACCGGTCGGACAGGCCCTGCCGGTCAGCAGGAACCCCCCTGTCCGCGACCGGCGCCACTGCCGCCGGCCCACTCGGTGGGGACCCAACAGGCCCTCCGGCACCGGCTGGAGACCGGGCCGGCGGTATGGGACCGAGCGTGGCCGATCGTGGTGCATTCGCGGCCGGGGCACAAGGGGGTTCGTTACTCGCTAGTAACGGCCCGATAACCGGGCCGCGACGCGGGGCCATCGCCCGGCCACACTGGGTGGCACGAAAGGGGCAGCGGAATGGGAGGAATCAGGGACCGACCCGGACAGAACGCTGAGCGCGATTTACTGCGAGTAACAGCTCGCGCTTTTATCAAGATTTGGTAAAGCACAGGTGTCTCTTATCGTCCGGACGCGAAAACGGCCGCGACACCCGGGGGGTATCGCGGCCGTGTTGTCACATCAGAACAAGACTCGCGCCAGCGCGGTCCGGGCGGCGCTGACGCGCGGGTCCTCCGGGCCGATCACCTCGAAGAGCTCCAGCAGTCGCACCCGCGCCGCGTCCCGGTCGTCACCGAAATTCCGGCGGACCGCTTCGACGAGCCGCCCGAAGGCGTCCTCGACATGGCCGCCGACCAGATCCAGGTCCGCCGCGGCGATCTGGGCCGCCACATCGGCCGGGTCCTCGGCGGCGTCCTTGCGCACCTGCTGCGGGTCCATGTCCTGGACGCGCGCCAGCAGTTCGGCCTGCGCGAGGCCGAGCTTGGCCTCCGGATTGCCCGGGTCGTCGACGAGCACGTTCTTGTACGCCTGGACCGCGCCGCCGAAGTCATTGGCGTCCAGCGCCTGCGCGGCCGCCTCCAGCAGTGCGTCGTACGGCCCGGCGGGCACCTCGGCCGGGGCGGCGCTCTCGGCGTCGGCGTCCGGGTCGACGACGATGCCGGTGAGACCGAACCGCTCCTCGCCGACCTGGATCAGCTGGTCCAGGGTCTCGCGGATCTGGGCCTCGGGGGCCGCGCCCTGGAAGAGCGGCAGGGCCTGACCGGCGACCACGGCGAAGACCGCGGGAATGCCCTGGATGCCGAACTGCTGCATCAGCATCTGGTTGGCGTCGACATCGACCTTGGCCAGCAGGAAGCGGCCGTTGTACTCGACGGCCAGACGCTCCAGGAGCGGCCCCAGCTGCTTGCACGGCTCGCACCACTCGGCCCAGAAGTCGATGACGACGGGTACCTCGGCGGAGCGCTGGAGGACATCGCGCTCGAAGCCTGCTTCGTCGACGTCGATCACCAGGGCGGCGGGTGCCACGGCACCGGTGCCCCCCTTGCGGGCGGCCTCCGCGCGGGCCTGCTCCGCCTTCACCTTGGCCTCGCCGGCCGCCTTGACGGCGGCGAGGTCGACGACGCCGCTCATGGACATGTTCCTAGGCTGCATACGTACATCCTCCCCCCTGAGCACACCGTTCCGGAAAGCGATACGAGAACCGGTCCGGTCCGCCGCCCCTGCCGGAGTGCGGGGCGGACGGGCGAACACGGTGCTGGAGCCCCTGAAAGACCCCGGTGGGCCCCTGAAAGACCCGGTTCGGCGGCGGGTCCCCACCCGGCGCCTGTGGCTGTCGCTCGTTCGTGGCGAGGGGAAGGCAGGGCTGCCTTCCTTACGCTACGACCCGTAGCGTAACTGTCAGGTGGCCCTCTCGAACAGGAGTCCCCGGTGATCTGTCTCACGGGGACCGGGCCCGACCGGTTTCCCTACTCACCGGTATGGTCACCGCATGCTGAGCCACAGCGACCCCAAACCCTCCCGAACAGGACGTCCGCGCAGTACCGCGGCAGATGCCGCGATCCTCGAAGCGACCCGCGCGTCCCTGGTCGACCTCGGCTGGTCGAAGCTGACGATGGGTGATGTGGCGACCCGTGCGGGCGTCGCGAAGACGACCCTCTACCGACGCTGGGCGGGCAAGAACGAACTGGTCGTGGACGCGGTGGCGGTCCTCTTCGACGAGCTGGAACTCCCCGACCGGGGCAGCCTCTCGGCCGATGTGCAGGGCGTGGTGCTCCAGTTCGCGGCGCTGCTGGAGCGGCCGGAGACCAGGACCGCGCTGATGGCGGTGGTCGCCGAGTCCACCCGGGACGACCTGCTGCGCGAGCGCATCAGATCGGCGATCGTGGACCGGCAGAAGCGGCTCGTGATCCTCGGGCGGGAACGGGCCCAGGCCCGCGGCGAGTTGTCGTACGAGGACGACGCCGCCTCGGCCGCCCGCAACGCGGACCTGATCTTCGATGTGATCGCCGGTGCCGTCGTGCACCGGACCCTGGTGAGCGCCGAACCGGTGGACGCCGAATGGGCGTGCAGCTTCACCTCGCTCCTGCTGCTGGGGCTGGCCGGCGCTCAGACCTGGTAGCGGCCCGGGGCGAACAGCCGGAGGTTCTCCGCGACCCACGCGGAGGTCCGCTCCAGCCCGTCCGTCAGGGACACCTCCGGCCGCCAGCCCGCCCATTCACGGGCCCGCGTGTTGTCGGACAGCAGCCGGAGCACCTCACTGCCCGAGGGCCGCAGCCGCGCCGGGTCCACGACCACCCCCGCGTCCCGGCCGGACGCGGCGATCAGTGCCGCCGCCAGATCCCCGATGGAGATCTCCTGCCCGGTACCGAGGTTGACGCTCTCGCCGAGCGCCCGGTCGCAGTCCGCCAGCGCCAGGAATCCGGCCGCGGTGTCCGTGACGTAGGTGAAGTCACGGGTGGGGGCGAGCGAGCCGAGCCGGATCTCCCGTGCCCCCGCGTGCAGTTGGGCCAGGATCGTGGGGATCACGGCGCGGGCGGACTGCCGCGGGCCGTAGGTGTTGAACGGCCGCACCACCGTCACCGGCAGTTCGAAGGCGTGCCAGTGCGACAGCGCCATCATGTCGGCGCCGATCTTCGACGCGGAGTACGGGGACTGCGGCTGGAGCGGGTGGCTCTCGCTGATCGGAGCGGTGAGCGCACTCCCGTACACCTCGCTGGTGGAGGTGTGCAGCAGCCTGCGGACGGAGTGGCGGCGGCAGGCCTCCGCGACGTTCTCCGTGCCGACGACGTTCGTGCGGACGTACGCGCCCGGCGCGTCGTAGCTGTAGGGGATGCCGATGAGCGCGGCGAGGTGGAAGACGGTGTCGCAGCCCGCGACCGCGTCCATCACCCGGCCCGCGTCGCCGACGTCCCCGGCGATCATCTCGACGGGGCTGTGCGGGTCGTCGAGGTAGCGGGCGAGGTGGCCCTTCTCGGCGTACGGCTTGTAGTGGACCATCGCGCGCACCCGGGCGCCGCGCTCGACGAGCAGGTCCACGAGGGTCGAGCCGATAAATCCCTCGGCGCCGGTGACAAGGACGGTGCGGCCGTTCCAGTCGATGCTCATGAGGTGAACTTCCTTTCGGTTACGGGGTGGTGGCGAGGCGGATGACCTTGGCGGCGAGCAGGTCCGCCGCCCGGCCGTGGTTGCCGGGACCGGCGGCGCGGCCCATCACGGCGAGCCGGGCCGGGTCCGCGAGGAGCGGGCCGACGAGCGTGGCCAGCCGCTCGGCGGTGGTCTCGCCGTCGGGCAGCAGATGGGCGGCGCCCGCGTCGGACAGCACCCGGGCGTTGTGGGTCTGGTGGTCGCCGGGGGCGTGCGGGTACGGCACGAGGACGGCCGGTACCCCGGTGGTGGCGAGTTCCGCGACGGTCGCCGAACCGGCCCGGCACACCACCAGATCGGCCACCGCGTAGGCCAGGTCCATCCGGTCGAGATACGGCACGGCCTGCGCGACCCGGTCCGCGCCCGCGTCGGCGAGCAGCTGCCGGGTCCCGGCCAGCGCCGCCGGGCCCGTCTTGATCAGCAGGTGCACATCGGTACGGTCCCGCCAGGCGGCGGCCAGGCCGGTCGCGGCCGCGGTGAGGCGGGCCGCGCCCAGACTGCCCCCGTTGAAGAGCACGACCCGGGCGCCGTCGGGTATCGCGAAGGCGGCGCGCGCCTCGGCGCGCAGGGCACCGCGGTCCAGGGCGGCCAGCGTCGCGGCGACCGGCATACCGACGGTTTCGGCGTCCTGGCCGCCCGTCAGGTGCGCGCGGCTGCCGTCGAAGGCGACCGTGACGTGCGGGGTGAGCCGGGCGGCGAACTGATTGGCCCGGCCCGGTACCGCGTTGGACTCATGGATCACGCTCGGCAGCCCGGCCATCCGGGCCCCGAGGATGACCGGTGCGCTCGGGTAGCCGCCCATGCCCACCGCGACCCGGGCGCCCTGTGTGCGCAGGATGGACCGGCACTGGGCGCCGGACCTGACGAGCGCGGCGGGGAGCAGGAAGCGCCTGGCCCCCAGAGCCGGGTCGAAGGGGATCATGTCGACGGTGTGCAGCCGGTATCCGGCGGCCGGGATCAGCGTGGTCTCCAGCCCGCGTTCGGTGCCGACGAAGGAGATGACCGCGTCCGGATCGGCCCGGCGCAGGGCCTCGGCGAGGGCGAGCCCCGGATAGATGTGGCCGCCGGTGCCGCCCGCACCGATCACGACGGAGAGTGGTGTGCTCATGGCCGCCACACTCACGAAGCGGCATAAGAAGGTTCTAAGAGTCCCCTTTGGCAGGCTTCGGGGTATGACCAAGATCCTGGTGGCCGACGACGAGCCGGAAGTGCGGGCCGCCGTCGAGGACGGACTGACCATCGAGGGGTACGAGGTACGGGGCGTCGGCGACGGCCTCGCCGCGCTCTCCGCCGTCGCTTCGTGGCAGCCCGACGCACTCGTCCTGGATGTGATGATGCCGGTCCTGGACGGTCTCGGGGTCTGCCGCAGGCTGCGTGCGCTGGACGACCGGACCCCCGTCCTGGTCCTCACCGCGCTGGGCTCGGTCAGCGAACGCGTCGACGGTCTGGACGCGGGCGCCGACGACTATCTGGTGAAGCCGTTCGCGCTGGACGAACTGGTGGCCCGGGTCAGGGCACTGCTGCGGCGGGCCGCCCCGGCACCACTGGAGCACGACCTGTCCTTCGCGGACCTGACGCTGGACCCGGTGACCCGCACGGGCCGGCGGGCGGGCCGTCCGCTGGAGTTCAGCCGCACGGAGT
Organism: Streptomyces sp. TSRI0281; assembly: GCF_001905125.1. Classification (GTDB taxonomy): domain Bacteria; phylum Actinomycetota; class Actinomycetes; order Streptomycetales; family Streptomycetaceae; genus Streptomyces. The sequence continues at coordinate 419,447 of NZ_LWLE01000035.1, forward strand.
CCGCCCTGCTGGAGCTGCTGGTGCGCCATCCGGGGCAGGTGCTCCCGCGCGAGGTGATCCTCGAACGGGTCTGGGGTCAGGACTTCGGCCCGGACTCCAACTCGCTCGCGGTGTACGTGGGGTATCTGCGCCGCAAGCTGGAGGCGGGCGGCGAACCGAGGCTCGTCCACACGGTGCACGGGGTCGGCTACCGGCTGGACGTGGCATGAGCGGCGGGCGCAGACGCGGGCTGGGGGCACGCTGGCGGCGGCGACGGCCGTTGCGCACGCGGCTGGCCGTGGCGGCGTCGGCGGCGGTCGCGCTGGTCGCGGTCGGGATGTGCGCGGCGGCGTTCTTCGTGATCCGGTACGAGATGGTGCACCAGCTGGACCTGAGTCTGACCCAGTCGGCGACCCGGCTGATCCAGGAGCACCGCGACGGCGGGCCGGGGGTGCTGGCGGGCGAGTGCCGCTATCTGGCGTCGCCCGCCTGTGCGCAGACCGTTCCGGCCGACCCGGCCGCGGACCCCGCCGAGCCGTATCTGCTGCCGGTCTCCGCCCCGGTCAGAGCGGTGGCCGCGGGTGAACGGGCCGCGTACTTCAGCTCCGTCACGCTCTACGGCAGGCCGATGCGGATGCTGACGACCCGGTTCGGCGAGGACACGGCGGTGCAGCTGGCGCTCCGTTCGGACCCGGTGGACCGGGGGGTCCGGCAGGCGGCGCGGCTCCTGGCGGTGGTCGGCGGGGCGGGCGTCCTGCTGGCGGCGGGCCTGGGCTACGGGGTCTCGCGCACGGGTCTGGCACCGGTCGCCCGGCTGACCGCGACCGCGGAGCGCATCGCCGCCACCCGGGACCCGCGCCACCGCATCGAGCTGCCGCCGGGGCCGCCGGGGCGGCAGGACGAGGTGACCCGGCTCGCCGCGAGCTTCAACACCATGCTCGGCGAGCTGGAGCAGTCGGTCACCGCCCAGCGCCGGCTGGTCGCGGACGCCTCGCACGAGCTGCGCACACCGCTCACGGCGCTGCGGACGAACGCGGAGCTGCTGGCCCGCGCCGACCGGCTCACCGACGCCCAGCGCGACCGGGCGTCGGGGGCGCTGGGCCGGCAGATCCGCGAGGTCACCGGCATGGTGAACGACCTGATCGAGCTGGCCAGGGACGAGGAGCCGCTGCCCCTGCTGGAGCAGGTGCGCCTCGCGGAGCTGACCGGGCACGCGGTGGCCACGGCCGGGGCGCACTGGCCGGACACCCCGTTCCTGCTGGATGTCGAGGAGCGGGCGGCGGGGGCGACGCGGCCCGGCGTACCGGCCCGGCTCGTCCGGCTGCTCACCAACCTGCTGGACAACGCCGCGAAGTTCAGCCCGCCGGGCGCACCCGTGGAGGTCGCCCTGACCGCGTTCGGGGACGGGCAACGGGGCGCCCTGGAACTCACGGTGCGCGATCACGGCCCCGGGATCGCCCCGGCGGACCTCCCGCATGTCTTCGACCGCTTCTACCGCGCCGAGTCCGCCCGCGCCCTGCCCGGTTCGGGCCTGGGTCTGGCCATGGCCCGGCAGATCGCCCGCGCCCACGGTGCGGACCTCGTGGCGGAGGCCGCACCGGGGGGCGGGGCGCTCTTCCGGCTGACGTTTCCCGGGGCGCCGCGGTCTCAGAAGCCCGGCGGCTCCGTGTAGGTGCCCCACTCCTCGCGCAGGACGCCGCAGATCTCGCCGAGCGTGGCCTCGGCCCGTGCCGCGTCCAGCATCGGCACGATCATGTTCGAGCCGTCCCGGGCGGCGGCCAGCATCGCGTCCAGCGCGGCGCTCACCCTGGCGTCGTCGCGGCCGTCCTTGCGGGCGCCGAGCTCGCGCACCTGGTCGCGCTCGACCTCGTGGCTGACCCGCAGGATCTCCAGATCGCCGGTGACGGAGCCGTGGTGGACGTTGACACCCACGACCCGCTTGTCGCCCTTCTCCAGCGACCGCTGGTACTGGAAGGCGGACTCGGCGATCTCCCCGGTGAACCAGCCGTCCTCTATGCCGCGCAGGATTCCGGAGGTGATCGGGCCGATCGGGTGCTTCCCGTCCGGCCGGGCGCGGGTGCCGCGCTCCTTGATCTGGTCGAAGATCTTCTCGGCCTCGGCCTCGATCCGGTCGGTGAGCTGCTCGACGTACCAGGAGCCGCCCAGCGGGTCGGCGACATTGGCGACGCCGGTCTCCTCCATCAGCACCTGCTGGGTGCGCAGGGCGATCTCGGCGGCCTGCTCGGAGGGCAGGGCGAGGGTCTCGTCGAGGGCGTTGGTGTGCAGCGAGTTGGTGCCGCCCAGGACGGCGGAGAGCGCCTCGACGGCGGTGCGTACGACGTTGTTGTACGGCTGCTGGGCGGTGAGGGAGACCCCGGCCGTCTGGGTGTGGAAGCGCAGCCACTGCGCCTTGTCGGTCTTCGCGCCGTACGTCTCCTTCATCCAGCGGGCCCAGATCCGGCGGGCGGCGCGGAACTTGGCGATCTCCTCGAAGAAGTCGAGGTGCGCGTCGAAGAAGAAGGAGAGTCCGGGGGCGAAGGTGTCGACGTCGAGCCCGCGGGAAAGGCCGAGCTCCACGTAACCGAAGCCGTCGGCCAGGGTGTACGCCAGCTCCTGCGCGGCCGTCGCCCCGGCCTCGCGGATGTGGTACCCGGAGACGGAGAGCGGCTTGTACGCGGGGATGTCGCGGGCGCAGTGCTCCATCAGGTCGCCGATGAGGCGCAGATGGGGCTCGGGCTGGAAGAGCCACTCCTTCTGGGCGATGTACTCCTTGAAGATGTCGGTCTGGAGCGTGCCGTTGAGCACGCCCGGGTCGACGCCCTGACGCTCGGCGGCGACCAGGTACATGCAGAAGACGGGGACGGCGGGGCCGCTGATCGTCATCGAGGTCGTGACGTCACCGAGCGGGATGTCCTTGAACAGGACCTCCATGTCGGCGGCGGAGTCGATGGCGACACCGCAGTGCCCGACCTCGCCGAGCGCCCGCGGGTCGTCGGAGTCGCGGCCCATCAGGGTCGGCATGTCGAAGGCGACGCTGAGTCCGCCGCCGCCGTTGGCCAGGATCTTCTTGTAGCGCTCGTTGGTCTGCTCGGCGTTGCCGAAGCCGGCGAACTGGCGGATGGTCCAGGTGCGGCCCCGGTAGCCGGTGGGGTAGAGCCCTCGGGTGAAGGGGTACTCGCCGGGCCAGCCGATCCGCTCGAACCCCTCGTACGTATCGCCGGGGCGTGGCCCGTACGCGGGCTCCACCGGGTCCCCGGAGAGCGTGGTGAAGTCCGCGTCGCGCTTGCGGGCCTTGTCGTAACGGGCCTGCCAGCGGAGGCGGCCTTCCTCGATCGCGTCAGCGTCCATACACTCGAATTTACTAGGACGTCCTAGTAAATGTCGATGGCAAACCGCCCGGTGCTTTGCACGAGGCGGTTCCGAGTGGTGCGCGATGGTGCGGCGCGGCGCCGGTCAGGCCTTCGCGGTCACCGGGGAACTGTCCGCGATCAACGGCTCCACCTCGGCGACGACCTTGCGCTCCACGAAGAACGCGGCCGTCGGGATGGTGCCCGAGATCAGTACCCACAGCAGCTTGCCGACGGGCCACTTCGCCTTGGAGCCGAGGTCGAAGGCGAAGATCAGATAGATGATGTAGAGCACGCCATGGATCTGCGAGACCACGAGGGTGACGCCCTCACCGGTGTCGAATCCGTACTTGAAGACCATGCACAGGCAGAGGATCAACAACATGACGGCGGTGACGTATGCCATCACCCGATAACGGGTCAGCACGCTGCGTTTCATGGCATCGAGCCTAACCGGGCCGCCGGGGCGATCTTGCAGCGCCCTGCCCCTCACCGCGCGTGGACTACTGGTCCTCGAAATCGTGTGCGGCGACCCGCAACGGGCGCAGCATCGCGAAGATCTCGGCACACTCCTCGGAGTCGTAGGCACTCAGGCCGAAGTCCATCGCCACCAGGTCCCGGGTGGCCGCCTCGACGACCTCGCGGCCCCTGGCGGTGATGGAGGCCAGGGTGCCCCGCCCGTCGTTCGGGTTGGGGCGCTTGTCGACCAGACCGGACTTCACCAGCCGGTCGACGGTGTTCGTCACGGAGGTGGGGTGCACCATGAGCCGCTCGCCGATCTTGGACATCGGCAGCTCACCCGCCTTGGAGAAGGTGAGCAGCACCAGCGCCTCGTACCGGGCGAAGGTCAGTCCGTACGGCTTGACGACCGCGTCGACCTCGGCGAGCAGGATCTGCTGGGCCCGCATGATCGAGGTGATCGCCCCCATCGAGGGCACGGGCCCCCAGCGCTGATGCCAGAGTTCTTCGGCACGGGCGATGGGATCGAAGGGAAGGCTGAGCGGCTTCGGCACGGCACCGACCTTACCGACTGGTCATATGCCGGTCAGCCCCGTCTCGCCCTTCGGTACCGGGCTTCGGTACGGGAGCGGTCCTGCGCACCTCGACGATCAGCAGCACCGTGCATGCGGTCCCGAGGGCCCCGGACGCGGCCACCACCTGGTGCACAGGAAAGAACTCGGCCGCCAGCCCGGCCAGCGCCATGCCCACGCCCTGGCCCGTCATCAGCCCGGCGGTGAGCAGGGTCATGGCCCGGCCGCGCAGCTCCGGCGGGACGGCGTCGACGAACCACTGGTCGAGCCCGATGATGTACGCCGCCCCCGCCCCGGCCAGCACGAGGGCCACCACGGTCAGGACCAGGCCGGGGCGGACCGCGTACACCACGAGGGGCAGCAGTCCGGCCGCGGCGACCGGCAGCACGATCCGGGACCGGGTACGGGGGCTGAGGGCGGAGCCCGCGTACAGCTCGGCCCCGATATGGCCGACCGCCATCGCGCACATCATCAGCCCGAGCGCGGCGGGTCCCGCGCCGATGGCGTCCGCGTACGGGGCGGCGAGCGCCTCCGGGGCGACGACGAACACGGCGGGCACCCAGAAGAGCAGCATCAGCGCGCGGATCCTGCGGTCGGCGAGCACGGTGCGGGCTCCGGCCAGCGACTGCTTCAGCAGCGCGCCGCCTCCGTCTCCCCCGGTCCGGGCGGGCCGGTCACGGGTGCCCAGGCGGAGCAGGGCGGCCGAGCAGAGGAACGTACCGACCGTGATCGTGATCGCCCCGCGCGGGGACACCACGGCGAGCAGCAGTCCGCCGACGCCGAAGCCGATGAGGACCGCGCTCTGCGAGACGATCCGCAGCAGCGAGCGGCCCAGTACGAAGAGGTCCCCGTCGCCGAGGATGTCGGTGAGGGCGGCCATCCGGGTCCCGGTGAACACGGGCGACACCGCGGCGACCAGGCAGCGCAGGACCAGGAGGCCGGCCACGGGGGTGCCGGGCAGCACCATCACGGCGACGCAGCCCGCGCAGATCAGGTCACAGGTGACGAGGACCCGGCGGGCCGGGTAGCGGTCGGCGACCCCGGCGAAGAGCGTGCCGCCGACGAGGTACGGGAGGAAGCCGAGCGCGAAGGTGAGGGCGCTGAGCAGGGGCGAGCCGGTGAGGTCGTACACGAGGACGGTGAGGGCCAGCTCACTGATGACGACCCCGAGGAGCGAGAGGAGGTGCGCGGCGAAGACGGCCCGGAACTCCCGGACACCGAACACGGCCCGGTAGCCGCGCCCGGGTGCGGGGGCGGTGGGTACGGGGCCGGCGGGTGCGGGGGCGACGGGTGTGGCGTCGGTGGGCTCCCGGAGCGGCGCCGCGGGGCCCGGGTCGGGGTGGGCGGCGCGCTCCGGGGGCGTAGCCGGAGGCGGTACCTCGGGGGCGGGCCGGTCGCGGGGTGTGCCCGCCGGGGTGTCGGTATCGCTCGGCATGGGGCGAGCCTGTCCCGGCCGCGGCCGGCATCGTTAGACTTTCGGCTGACGCCGAATCTTCGCGAGGCCCCGGTATGCCGTTTCATCTGCACTTCGACGAGAGCGACCTGCTGCGCTGCCGCTTCGCGCTCTCGCCGCTCTGGGAGACCCAGGAAGCCGTGCGCACCCTGGCCCGCGCCTACCGCCACGGCTACCACCTGCCCTGGCTCCGGCAGATCCGGGCGGAGGCCGCGGCGCTGGACCTGGAGCCGCTGTGGCTGCTCATGCCGGACGGCGGCCACAACCCGGACTTCATCTGCCCGCCGCCGCTCGGCCCCCTCGCCACGTTCGAGGAGGAGATCGCGGGCCTCCGGTCGGTCGACCCCGAGGTCGCCCGTGCGGACATGGCGATGGCCCTGGCGGAGCGGCCCGGCGGCCCGGCGTCCACCGCCGGACGACGGATGCTCGCCGATCCCGCACGGACCGTCCGGGAACTGGCCGATCTGCTGGAACGGGCCTGGCAGGTACTGGTAGAGCCGCACTGGCCACGGCTGCGCGCGCTGCTGGAGGCCGATATCGCCTACCACTCACGACGGCTCGCGGAGGTCGGCTTCGAGCGGCTCCTGGGCGAGGTGAGCCCGCAGCTGCGCTGGACGGAATCCACGCTCACCATCGTGGGGACCAAGGGGAACCACTCACGGGTCCTCGGCGGGCAGGGGCTCGTCCTGATGCCGAGCGCGTTCGTCTGGCCGGAGGTGGTCGGCGGGTACGAGGAGCCCTGGCTGCCCGCGGTGATCTACCCGGCGCGCGGGATCGGCGGACTGTGGAGCGAGGCCGCCGACCGGACCCCCGACGTACTCGCCCGGCTGCTCGGCCGCGCGCGGGCCGATGTGCTGTGCGCGCTGGACGAACCCGCCGGGACGAGCGCGCTGGCGCACCGGCTCTCCCTCGCCCCGTCCTCCGTATCGGCGCATCTGTCGGTACTGCGGGAGGCGGGGCTGCTGACCTCGCGCAGGTACGGGCACCAGGTGCTGTACGAACGGACTCCGCTCGGGATCGCACTGGCGGTGTCGCCCTGAGCACGCGCCGGTGACGACACGTGTTGCCGGCGGGCGCGGGACGGTGACCGCATGACGGTGGGCGCGGGACGCGGCAAAGCCCCCGGCCGTGTGGCACCGGGGGCCTGTCGGGTGAACGCGGAAGCACCGCTCCGCGGACGGGCGTCAGGGCGCCAAGTACCGCTCCACCGTCTCGACCTTGGAGGTCAGACCGTCGGTGACACCCGGCCGGATGTCGGCCTTCAGGACCAGGGAGACGCGTCCGGCGCGGGCCTCGACGGCGGCGACGGCGCGCTTGACGACGTCCATGACCTCATCCCATTCACCTTCGATGGAGGTGAACATGGCGTCCGTACGGTTGGGCAGCCCGGACTCGCGGACGACCCGCACGGCGTCGGCCACGTACTCGCCGACATTCTCGCCGACACCCAGCGGGGAGACCGAGAAGGCGACGATCATGCGCTGACCGTCCCCTCGCGGCGGGCGCGGGCGGCGATGGCGCCATCGGCCTCGTAGCGCTTGAGGAGCTTGTCGCCGTACAGCCCGCCGAACGGGAGCAGCGCCAGCAGGAAGAACAGGGCGACGCGCTTCAGCGGCCACTTCGTCTTGGCCCATACGTCGGCCAGCAGCACGGCGTAGATCACGAAGAGCACCCCGTGCAGCATGCCCAGCGGCATCATCAGGAAGTCGATGTCCGAGACACGGCTGAGGACCGAGCCGAAAAGGATGAGGGCGGGGAAGGACAGCGCCTCGGGAATCGAGATGAGGCGCAGCCGGTGCAGGGCGGTAGCGGTCTTGATGTCCACGGGGGCACCTTCGGTGGGAGGGTCGTGACGGCTTGTGAACGCGGGCACAAGCGTCCCCCATTGTGGCATCGCCGCCCGGCGCCCCCGGCCCCGGGTGCCGGAAGAGTCCGGGGGGCCTGGTCGGCGTACGGCTCCGGCGGTTACCGTCGGACCGTGGCGATGTTCCGACTCCAAGGCAGCAAGACGCTCGCCGTCGACCTGACCGGCGATGCCGTCAAGGCGAAGAACGGCTCGATGGTCGCGTACGACGGGCAGATGGCGTTCAAGAAGATGTCCGGCGGCGGCGAGGGCGTCCGCGGCATGGTGACCCGCCGGCTGACCGGCGAGCAGATGACCGTGATGGAGGTGAAGGGGCAGGGCACCTGCTATTTCGCCGACCGGGCGAGCGAGATCAATCTGGTCACGCTGCACGGCGACAAGCTGTACGTCGAGGCGAGCAATCTGCTCGCCACCGACGGCGGGCTGCGCACCGGGACGTCCTTCACCGGGCTGCGCGGCGGGGCGAGCGGCAACGGTCTGTTCACCACCACGGTCGAGGGCACCGGCCGGGCGGCGATCATGTCGGACGGTGCGGCGGTGCTGCTGCGGGTGACGCCCCAGTACCCGCTGACGGTCGACCCGGGCGCCTACATCGCCCATCAGGGCAGTCTCCAGCAGCACTTCCAGTCCGGGGTGAACTTCCGCACGCTGATGGGCGAGGGCTCCGGCGAGTCGTTCCAGATCCGCTTCGAGGGCGACGGGCTCGTCTACGTACAGCCCAGTGAGCGGAACACCGTCGGGGGCGATGTCTGATGCCGTTCCGTGAGATCAACTCGAAGATGGTCGAGGCCTCGGTGGCCCCCGGCCAGAAGATGTACAGCCAGCGGGGCGCGATGCTCGCCTACCGCGGCGAGGTGTCGTTCACCCCGAACATGCAGGGCGGCGGGGGCGGCATCGCCTCCATGATCGGCCGGCGGGTGGCGGGTGAGGCGACCCCGCTGATGACGGTCGAGGGCAGCGGCACGGTGATGTTCGGCCACGGTGGCCACCACATCCAGGTGATCAACCTGGCGGGCGACACCCTGTTCGTGGAGGCCGACCGGCTGCTCGCCTTCGACGGCACCCTTCAGCAGGGCACGATGTTCATGGGTTCGCAGGGCGGGGTGATGGGCATGGTGCGCGGTCAGGTCACCGGGCAGGGTCTGTTCACCACGACGCTCAAGGGCCACGGCGCGGTCGCGGTGATGGCGCACGGCGGGGTGATCGAGCTGCCGATCGCGCCGGGCCGGCCGGTGCATGTGGACCCGCAGGCCTACGTCGCCCACCACGGGGACGTGACGAACAAGCTGTCCACCGCGCTCGGCTGGCGCGACATGGTGGGGCGCGGGGCCGGTGAGGCGTTCCAGCTGGAGCTGAGCGGCAGTGGCGCGGTGTACGTCCAGGCGTCGGAGGAGAAGCTGTGAGCACGCCCGTGATCTTCGACCCGATGACGCTGCCGTCGGACGACAACGTCAACGCGTACACCTTCTGCGTGGAGCTGAAGGGGAGCCAGTGGTTCCTGCAGAAGGGGAAGATGATCGCCTATTACGGGCGGATCGAGTTCAACGGGATCGGGCACGGCCGCTTCGAGCGGCTGATCCGTACGAGCTTCCACTCACCGCTGCACGCGAGCGACTGGGTGGTGGCCGAGGGCAGCGGGAAGATGCTGCTCGCGGACCGGGCCTTCGACGTGAACTCGTACGACCTGGAGAACGGGAACCTGACGATCAGGTCCGGCAACCTGCTGGCCTACCAGCCGACGCTGGCCCTGAAGCAGTCGATCGTGCCGGGCTTCCTGACCCTGATCGGTACGGGGAAGTTCGTGGCGGCGTCCAACGGTCCGGTGGTCTTCATGGAGCCGCCGCTGCGGGTCGATCCGCAGGCGCTGGTGGGCTGGGCCGACTGCCCCTCGCCCTGCCATCACTACGACCACGGCTATATGTCGGGGATCATGGGCGGGCTGCGCTCGCTCACGGGGATCGGTGGCGCGTCGGGCGAGGAGCACCAGTTCGAGTTCGTCGGGGCGGGCACGGTGCTGCTCCAGTCGACCGAGGTACTGATGCCCGAGCAGGCGGTGGGGGCGACTCCGCAGCAGGCGGGAGTGCCCGGTGGTGCGGGTGGTGCCGGTGGTGCGGGTCAACCTGGGTCCGCGCCCCGTCTGCCCGGCCAGCTGGGGGACCTCCAGCGTCGCTTCGGTTGGTGAACGGTAGTCTGCGGAGTGTGACGTCGAACGTGTGCACAGAGCCGACCCCGGCCCTGGGGTCGGGACCCGAACCCCGGCGGTGCCGGGCGTCACACCCCTTACTTTCGTCCGGCTTTCAACTTCTTAGGTAGAATCCATATATGGAGACCGAGACGGCCACGCGCTGGCTGAACGACGCGGAGCAGTGCGCCTGGCGCACCCACCTGGACGTCAGCAGGCTGCTGATGCACCAGCTGGAGAAGGATCTCCAGCCGTTCGGCCTGACCAACAACGACTACGAGATCCTGGTCAATCTCTCCGAGTCGGACGACCAGCGCATGCGGATGAGCGACCTCGCCGCTGCGACCCTTCAGTCCAAGAGCCGGCTCTCGCACCAGATCACCCGCATGGAGACCGCGGGGCTGGTCCGCCGCACCAACTGCGAGTCGGACCGCCGCGGACTGTACGCCGTACTGACCGCGCTCGGCGCCGAGACCATGCGCAAGGTCGCGCCGCACCATGTCGCCTCGGTGCGCAAACACTTCATGGACCTGCTCTCCCCCGAGGCCCTGGCGGACCTCCACACGGCGCTGACGCCGATCGCGGAGCACCTGCGCGGACGGCGCGGCAAGGCATAGGGCGTAGAGCACAGGACTACGGCGCGAGCCGCGTCGTGCGCGGCACCGCGGCGCGAGCGGCGCAGGACGCGGCACCACGGCGCGAGCGGCGTCGCTGACGGCCGCCCCCTCGTCCAAGGGGGCGGCCTCCTCATGTACGGCCCGGTGCGGCGGTGCCCTCAGTGCGGGCGGTCCGCGCCGGGCAGCCACAGCCGGAACAGCGCGCCGCCCTCCGCCGCCCCGTCCACCGTCAGCGTGCCGCCGTGGCGGGTGGCGACGTCCCGGGCGATGGCGAGGCCCAGACCGGCCCCGCCGTCGTCCCTGCTGCGGGCGTCGTCGAGGCGCACGAACCGTTCGAAGATCCGCTCCCGCTCGTCCGGCGGCACACCCGCCCCGTCGTCGCGCACCTCGACGCCCACGCCGTTCGCGTCGGCGCCCACCGAGACCGCGACCACCCGCTCCGCGTGACGCTCGGCGTTGTCCAGCAGATTGCCGATCACCCGCGCCAGCTGCCCGCGCGAACCGTTCACCTCACAGGCGCCCGTGTCCGGCACCGACACCGTCACCGGGATCCGGTCGCCGAGGCGCTGCGAGACCTCCTCGCGGACCAGCGCACCCAGGTCGAGCGGCGTACGCCCCGGCTTCTCCCCCGCGTCCAGCCGGGCCAGCAGCAACAGGTCGGCGGCCAGCGTCTGAAGCCGTACGGTGTCGGCGACCGCACCCGGCACGTCCAGCAGCTCCGGGTGGGCGGCGCCCACCTCCAGCTGGGTGCGCAGCGAGGCGATCGGGCTGCGCAGCTCGTGCGACGCGTCCGCGACGAAGCGCCGCTGACGGTCCACGGATGCCTCCAGCACGGTCAGGGTCTCGTTCGTCGTACGGGCCAGCCGGGCGATCTCGTCGCGCGAATCGGGCTCCGGCACCCGGCGGCTGAGGTCCTGGGACGCGGTGATCGCGGCCAACTCCCGGCGGATGCCCTCGACCGGCCGCAGTGCCCGTCGGGTCACCAGCCAGGTCACCCCCGCGACGACCACCAGCAGCACGGGCAGCCCGGTCAGCATGGCCCCGCGCACGGTGCCCACGGCCTCCTGCTCGGTGGCGAGCGGGGCGCCCGCGTGGACGGTCAGGGTCACCCCGGCGGAGGTGGTCGCCTCGACGGCGGCGAAGCGGTAGTCGGCGGTGTGGCCGTCGACGGTGGCGGTGCCGTTGGAGAAGTCGGGGTCGTCGGAGGACACCTCGCCGCGCGCCGGACGGCTGCCGTCGTCGTCCGCGTCGTCCCCGTCATCGTCGTCGTCATCGCCCGGCGTGCCCGCCGGGGCGGAAGGGACCGGCCGTACGACGCCGCTGTCCGTGCCCGAGATCGCCTCCAGGTCCTTGGAGACGGCCACCACCCGGCCGTCCTCGTCGGTCACCTGGACCGGGTGGTCCTCCTCGTCGTCCAGGTCCAGCGCGCCGTACGCCTTGTCGAGGGCGAGGTGGCCGGCCACCTCGCGGGCCGTCACCTCCGCCTGGAGGCCGGCTTGGTCGGTCAGGTTGGCGCGCAGCACCATGAGGACGGCGAGCCCGGCGCCGATCAGCGCCAGGGCGACGACCAGCGTGGCGCCGAGCGCGGCCCTGGCCCGTACGGATCTCACAGCGCCTCCAGCCGGTAGCCAGCACCGCGCACGGTGCGGATGGCCGTGGCTCCCAGCTTGCGCCGCAGGGTGCTGATGTAGACCTCGACGATGTTCGGGTCGCCGTCGTAGGCGAAGTCCCACACGTCCTCCAGGATGTCCGCCTTGCTCACCACCTGGCCCGCCCGCAGGGCCAGTTGCTCCAGTACGGCGAATTCCTTCGTGGTCAGCGCGATCTCGTCCTCGCCCCGGTGCACCCGCCGGGCGGCGGTGTCCATCCGCAGCCTGCCCACGGTGAGCACGGGCGAGGCGGAACCGGTGCCACGGCGCCGCAGCAGCGCCCGGATCCGGGCGACCAGGACGACGTAGCTGAACGGCTTGGTCAGATAGTCGTCGGCGCCGGTGTCCAGGCCCTCCGCCTCGTCGTACTCCCCGTCCTTCGCCGTGAGCATGAGGATGGGCACCTCGTGTCCCGCGGCGCGCAGGGCGGCGCAGACCCGGTAGCCGTTCATGCCGGGCAGCATGATGTCCAGGACGACGAGGTCGTACGTTCCCCCGCTCGCCAGGTGCAGCCCTTCGAGGCCGTCGTGCACCACATCCACGGCGAAGCCCTCGGCGGTGAGTCCCCTGGCCAGGGCCACCGCGAGTCGCTTCTCGTCCTCCACGATCAACAGGCGCATGTGCACAGGGTCGCAAACCCCACCTGAAGAAGGCTTCAGGTGGCTTCAGGCTGCGTTCAGCATCACCCCGGCAGTGTGGAACCCGTCGAACCGGCACATCCCTCGGGGAGGAACCTCATGAAGCGCAACATCGCCATCGCAGCCGTCACCGCAGCCGTGCTCATCGGCGGCGCGGCCGCCACCACCGTCGCCTTCGCGGACGACGACAGCGACCGCACCGGCCGGAGCACGGGCAGCGGAACGGCCCCCAAGACCATCACCACCGACGGAGACGACGACACCGTGCGGACCGTCACGGGCACCACCACGATCTCCCTCGACGAGGCCGTCGCCGCCGCGCTGAAGAGCGTCCCCGGCACAGTCACCGAGGCGGAACTGGACGACGACGACGAGGACCGCGACGTCTGGGAGCTGGATGTGTACGGCTCCGACAAGGTCTGGCACGACGTGACCGTCGACGCCCGCAACGGCACGGTGCTCACCGACCGCGAGGACGACGACAACGACGACCGCGACCGCTACGCGCCCAAGTCCGCGTCGCTCTCGCTGGACGCGGCGGTCAAGTCGGCGCTGCGGACCGCGCCCGGCAGCGTGACCTCCGTCGACCTGGACAACGACGACGATGACGACGGCCGCAGGGGCCACGTCCTGCGCTGGGACATCGACATCGCGGGCAAGGACGGCAGGCACCATGAGCTGCACGTCGACGCGAAGACCGGCAAGGTCACCGTGGACCGTGACGACGACAGCGACGACGACCACGGGGACGACCGTGACGACCGTGACGACCGCGGGGACGACGGCGACGACCGCTGACCCGGTGCCCGGCACGCCCTGAGCCCTTCCCGACCGGGGCTCGGGGCGCGAAGCCCTACCCGGCGCGGAGCTCACGGCTCAGGGCTCACGGCTCAGGGTGCGAAGCCGGACACGACCGATCCGTCGTTGTCGAAGGACAGGAACAGCACGTCCCCGACCGCGATCGGGCGGGAGCTGTCCTCCAACGGTCCGTTCAGGACCTTGCGCTCCGTCATCTCGATGCTCCCCCGGCCGCCCAGCGCGCAGGGCGGCGGGCACGTCGCTCAGGTCGGCCTCGACGTACTTGACCCGGTAGAGCACGGCGGCGACGGGCCCGTCGCCGAAGGGGTCGCGCCTGGTGGCGGCGAAGCAGAGCACGGAGGCGAGGGCGAAGACGTCCGACGCGGACACGACGCGCCCGCTGCCCGCGACATGCTCCGGGGACATGAAGGCGGGGCTGCCGACCATCCGGCCGGTGGTGGTGAGCGGGGTGGCACTCGGGTTCCGGGCGATCCCGAAGTCGATGAGCCGGGGGCCGTCCACGGCGAGCATCACATTGCCCGGCTTCACGTCCCGGTGCACCACGCCCGCCGCGTGGACGGCCTCCAGCGCGCGGGCGAGCCCGGCGCCGAGCATCCGCGCCTCCTCCTCGCCGAGCGCCCCCGAACGGCGCACCGCGGCCGAGAGGGTCGGGCCCGCCACATAGCCGGTGGCGAGCCAGGGCACCTCGGCGTCGGCATCGCCGTCGAGCAGCGGGGCGAGCCAGGGGCCCGTGACGGAGCGGGCGAGGGCGATCTCTCGCCGCGCCCGTGACGGAGCGGGCGAGGGCGATCTCTCGCCGGAAGCGGGTACGGAAGCCGGGGTCACCGGCCACCTCACGGCGCACCGTCTTGACGGCGACGGGTTCGGCGGCGCCCGGAGCACCGGCCGAAGCACCTGGACCGTCCGTGGTGCGGGGGACATCCGAAGCGCCCGCACCGTCCGTGGCGCCGGGGGCGCCGTTCGGTGTGTCCGCCCCGCCGGTCCCCTCGTCCCGTACCCCGAGGTAGACCTCCCCCATGCCTCCCGCGCCGAGCCTGGCCCGTATCGCGTACGGCCCGATCCGTCTCGGCGAGTCCTCCCGCAGCGGCCCCGGCATGCGTCGCTTCCCCCCTGGTGCGCACGGTCGGTGCGCACGACCCACGGGACAGGCGCGGCGCGTGTCCCGTGGCATCCTGCCACGCGCGCCGCACGCCCGGCAGGGCCGTGGCGCACAACGAACGGCGCACCCCTGTCCCGTAACTGACGGCTTCTCAGCGACAAGGGACGGGGGTGCGCCGTGGGCCGGTTCCCGCGGGCGGCCCGCACGCCGCCCCGGGAACCGTCAGGACTCGCCCGTGAGCCCCGCCACCAGTTCGTCGGCCGCCGCGTACGGGTCGAGGCGGCCTGCCACGATGCGGGCCGCCAGGGCGTCCAGGCGGCGGTCGCCGTGCAGATCGGCGATCCGCTCACGGAGGGCCGTGACGGCGATCGTCTCGACCTCGTGGGCCGCCCGCGCGGTGCGCCGGCCGGCCAGCACGCCGTTCCCCTCCATCCACGCCCGGTGCTTCTCCAGCGCCTCGACGACCTCGTCGATGCCCTCGCCGCGGGCGGCGACCGTCTTGACGATCGGCGGGCGCCAGTCGCCGGGGCCCCGTGACTCCCCGAGGCCCAGCATGTGGTTGAGCTCGCGGGCGGTGGCGTCCGCGCCGTCCCTGTCGGCCTTGTTGACGACGTACACATCGCCGATCTCCAGGATTCCGGCCTTCGCCGCCTGGATGCCGTCGCCCATACCGGGGGCGAGCAGCACGACGGAGGTGTCGGCCTGGGAGGCGATCTCCACCTCCGACTGGCCGACGCCGACCGTCTCGACGAGGATCACGTCGCAGCCCGCCGCGTCCAGCACCCGGATCGCCTGCGGTGCCGACCAGGCGAGGCCGCCGAGATGTCCGCGGGTGGCCATGGAGCGGATGTAGACGCCGGGGTCGGAGGCGTGGTCCGACATCCGCACCCGGTCGCCGAGGAGCGCGCCCCCGGAGAACGGCGAGGACGGGTCGACCGCGAGGACGCCGACCCGCTTGCCGGCCCGGCGGTAGGCGGAGACCAGCGCCGAGGTCGAGGTGGACTTGCCCACACCGGGCGAGCCGGTGAGCCCGACGACGTACGCGTGGCCCGCCAGCGGGGCCAGCGCCGCCATCACCTCGCGCAGTTGCGGTGACGCCCCCTCCACCAGCGAGATCAGCCGGGCCACCGCCCGCGGCCTGCCCTGCCGCGCCTGCTCGACCAGGGTGGGGACATCCACCATCACCGCTCCGTTCACTCAGCTCTCGGGGTTACGGGTGTTACCTGCCGGGCCATGGGGCCGCGGCCGGCCCTCAGCGGGGAACGCGGATGATCAGCGCGTCGCCCTGACCGCCGCCGCCGCACAGCGCCGCCGCACCGGTGCCGCCGCCGCGCCGCTTCAGCTCCAGGGCCAGGTGCAGCACCACGCGGGCGCCGGACATCCCGATCGGGTGGCCGAGCGCGATGGCCCCGCCGTTGACGTTGACCTTCTCCGAGGTGACCCCGAGGTCCTTCATCGACTGGACGGCGACGGCCGCGAACGCCTCGTTGATCTCGATCAGATCGAGGTCCTCGACGGTGAGGCCGTCCTTCTTCAGCGCGTGCCTGATGGCGTTGGAGGGCTGCGACTGGAGCGAGTTGTCCGGGCCCGCCACATTGCCGTGGGCACCGATCTCGGCGATCCAGTCCAGGCCGAGCTCCTGCGCCTTGGCCTTGCTCATGACGACGACCGCGGCGGCGCCGTCGGAGATCTGCGAGGAGGTGCCCGCGGTGATGGTGCCGTCCTTGGCGAAGGCGGGGCGCAGCCTGCCCAGCGACTCGACGGTCGTCTCGGCGCGGATGCCCTCGTCCTTGGCGAACAGGACCGGGTCGCCCTTGCGCTGCGGGATCTCGACCGGGGTGATCTCGGCCTCGAAGATGCCGTTCTTCTGGGCGGCGGCGGCACGCTGGTGGGACTGGGCGCCGATCTCGTCCTGGGCGGCGCGGTCCAGGCCGAGGCGGGTGTTGTGCTTCTCGGTGGACTCGCCCATCGGAATGTTCTCGTAGGCGTCGGTCAGACCGTCGTACGCCATGGAGTCGAGCATCTCGATCGCGCCGTACTTGTAGCCCTCGCGGGACTTCGGCAGCAGATGCGGGGCGTTGGTCATGGACTCCTGGCCACCGGCGACGACGACATCGAACTCCCCGGCGCGGATGAGCTGGTCGGCCAGCGCGATGGCGTCGAGCCCGGAGAGGCACACCTTGTTGACGGTGAGCGCGGGGACGTTCATCGGGATGCCGGCCTTGACCGCGGCCTGGCGGGCCGGGATCTGCCCCGCCCCGGCCTGGAGGACCTGGCCCATGATCACGTACTCGACCTGGTCGCCGCCGATCCCGGCCCGGTCCAGCGCGGCCTTGATGGCGATGCCGCCGAGGTCGGCCCCGGAGAAGCTCTTCAGCGAGCCGAGGAGGCGGCCCATGGGCGTACGGGCGCCCGCGACGATCACTGAGGTGGTGGTACCGGTCGTTCCTGACATGGGCACGGCCCCTTGGGGTTGTATGTGAACGAGGGTTTACCTGAATGTACTGAGCGGTACCTCGCCCGTCATCCGGCAAAGGGTGTGATGGCGCGCACGTTGCGTAACCATGTCCGGGGCGCTGCACTGGATCCATGCTGACGCGAATCGACCACATCGGGATTGCCTGTTTCGACCTCGACAAGACGGTGGAGTTCTACCGCGCGACGTACGGGTTCGAGGTGTTCCACTCCGAGATCAACGAGGAGCAGGGCGTCAGGGAGGCCATGCTCAAGATCAACGAGACCTCGGACGGCGGGGCCTCCTACCTCCAGTTGCTGGAGCCGACCCGTGAGGACTCGGCCGTGGGAAAGTGGCTGGCGAAGAACGGGGAGGGCGTCCACCACATCGCCTTCGGCACCGCCGATGTCGGCCAGGACGCCGCGGACATCCGGGAGAAGGGTGTCAGGGTGCTGTACGACGAGCCCAGGACCGGGTCGATGGGGTCGCGGATCACGTTCCTGCACCCGAAGGACTGCCACGGTGTGCTCACGGAACTGGTCACGTCCCGGACGGAGCACTGACCTCCGCATACCTGGGCCGGTAGAGTGGGCTGTTCCGGGCCGGGGCCGGGTCGGGGCCGCACCGCGTCCCCGTCGTTTGTCTGTCACCATTCCCCGGGGGGCCGTTCGCCGGCGAACGGTGCTCGTTTGGAGAGTTGCGACCAGGGGACGGATGGGACCGCGCAGTGCGGGGCTACGAACGCCAGGAGAGCCACCGAGCTGACGATCATCTCTCGCGGTTCGAAGCCGAGATGGACCGGCTGAAGACCGACCGGGAGAAGGCCGTCCAGCACGCCGAGGACCTCGGTTACCAGGTCGAGGTCTTGCGCGCCAAGCTGCACGAGGCTCGGCGCAATCTCGCGACCCGTCCCGCCTACGACAGCGGGGACCTGGGCTACCAGGCCGACCAGCTGCTCCGTAACGCCCAGATCCAGGCCGACCAGCTGCGCAGCGACGCCGAGCGCGAGCTCCGCGACGCCCGCGCGCAGACGCAGCGGATTCTTCAGGAGCACGCCGAGCACCAGGCCAGGCTCCAGGCCGAGTTGCACACCGAGGCCGTCCAGCGCAGGCAGCGGCTCGACCAGGAGCTGGCCGAACGCCGCCAGACCGTCGAGTCCCACGTCAACGAGAACGTCGCCTGGGCCGAGCAGTTGCGCGCCCGCACCGAGTCCCAGGCCCGCCGCCTCCTGGACGAGTCCCGCGCCGAGGCCGAGCAGTCCCTGGCCGCCGCGCGCAACGAGGCCAACCGGCTCGCCGAGGAGACCCGGCGGCGGCTCGGCTCCGAGACCGAGTCGGCCCGCGCCGAAGCCGAAGCGGTCCTGCTGCGCGCCCGCAAGGACGCCGAGCGCCTGCTGAACGCGGCGTCCGCACAGGCCCAGGAGGCCAGCAGCCACGCCGAGCAGCTGCGCACCTCGACGACCGCCGAGACCGACCAGGCCAGGCAGCAGACCGCCGAGCTGAACCGGTCGGCCGATCAGCGCCTCCAGGAGGCCGAGACCCGGCTGCGCGAGGCCCGCCTGGAGGCCGAGAAGGTCGTCTCCGAGGCGAAGGAGGCCGCGGTCAAGCGGCTGGCCGGCGCCGAGTCGCAGAACGAGCAGCGCACCCGTACGGCCAAGTCCGAGATCGCCCGGCTGGTCGGCGAGGCCACCAAGAGCGCCGAGGCGCTCAAGGAAGAGGCCGAACAGGCCCTCGGCGACGCCCGCGCCGAGGCCGACCGGCTGGTCGCCGAGGCGTCCGAGAAGGCCCGCACCACGGCCGCCGAGGACACCGCGGCCCAGCTCGCCAAGGCCGCCCGTACCGCCGAGGAAGTACTGACGAAGGCGTCCGAGGACGCCAGGTCCACCACCTCCGCGGCGAGCGAGGAGGCCGACCGGATCCGCCGCGAGGCGGAGGCCGAGGCCGACCGGCTGCGCGGCGAGGCCGCGGAACAGGCCGACCAGCTCAAGGGCGCGGCCAAGGACGACACCAAGGAGTACCGGGCCAAGACGGTCGAGCTCCAGGAGGAGGCCCGCAGGCTGCGCGGCGAGGCCGAGCAGCTGCGCTCCGAGGCCGTCGCCGAGGGTGAGCGGATCCGCGGCGAGGCCCGCCGGGAGGCCGTACAGCAGTTGGAGGAGGGCGCCCGGACCGCCGAGGAGCTGCTGACCAAGGCCAGGTCGGACGCCGACGAGCTGCGGACCTCCGCGAGCACCGAGAGCGAGCGGGTGCGCACCGAGGCGTCCGAGCGCGCCGCCACCCTGCGCAAGCAGGCCGACGAGACCCTGGAGCGCACCCGGACCGAGGCCGACAAGCTCCGGGCCGAGGCCGAGGAGCAGGCGGAGTCCCTCACCGCCGCGGCCGAGCAGGCGGCGGCGGAACTCCGCGCGGAGACCGAGCGCGCGGTCGCCGCCCGGCAGGCCGAGGCCGCCGACGAGCTGACCCGGCTGCACACCGAGGCCGAGACCCGCCTCGCGGGCGCCGAGGAGACGCTGGCCGAGGCCCGTACCGAAGCGGAGCGCATCCGCCGCGAGACGAACGAGGAGTCCGAGCGGCTGCGCACGGAGGCCGCCGAGCGGCTGCGCACGCTCCAGGAGCAGGCCGAGGCGGAGGCCGAGCGGCTGCGCGACGAGGCCGCGGCCGATGCCTCGCGGTCCCGCGCGGAGGGCGAGAACGTCGCCGTACGGCTGCGCGGCGAGGCCGCCGCCGAGGCGGAGCGGCTCAAGTCCGAGGCGCAGGACAGCGCCGACCGGGTACGGGCCGAGGCCGCCGCCGCCGCCGAGCGGGTCGCCACCGAGGCGGCCGAGGCGCTGTCCGCCGCCCAGGAGGAGGCCAACCGGCGCCGCCGGGAGGCCGAGGAGACCCTGGGTTCCGCGCGCACCGAGGCGGAGCAGGAGCGGGTCAGGGCCCGCGAGCAGAGCGAGGAGCTGCTGGCCTCCGCCCGCAAGCGCGTCGAGGAGGCCCAGACCGAGGCCCAGCGGCTCGTCGCGGAGGCGGACTCCCGGACGACCGAGCTGGTCGCCGCGGCCGAGCAGACCGCCCAGCAGGTACGTGACTCCGTCGCCGGTCTCCAGGAGCAGGCCGAGGAGGAGATCGCCGGGCTGCGCTCCGCCGCCGAGCACTCCGCGGACCGGACCAGGACCGAGGCGCAGGAGGAGGCGGACCGGGTCCGCGCGGATGCCTACGCCGAGCGGGAGCGGGCCGCCGAGGACGCCAACCGCGTCCGCCAGGTGGCGGGCGAGGAGTCCGAGGCCGCGAAGGCGCTGGCCGAGCGTACGGTCGCCGACGCGATCGCCGAGGCGGAGCGGATGCGCGCCGACACCTCGGAGTACAGCCAGCGGGTCCGTACCGAAGCGTCCGACTCGCTCGCCTCGGCGGAGCAGGACGCCTCGCGTGCCCGTGCGGAGGCCCGTCAGGACGCGAACCGCATCCGTTCGGAGGCAGCGGCGCAGTCCGATCTGCTCATCGGTGAGTCGACGGCCGAGAGCGAGCGGATCCGTACCGAGGCCGGCGAAGCGGCCAACCAGCTCGTCGGGGAGGCCACCACCGAGGCCGAGCGGCGCCGCACGGACGCGGCCGAGAAGGCGGAGCGGCTGGTCGCGGAGGCCACCGACGAGGCGGAGCGGCTGCGCGCGGAGGCGGCGGAGACCGTCGGTTCGGCGCAGGAGCACGCGGTCCGGACCCGTGAGGAGTCCGAACGGGTGCGGGCCGAGGCGGAGTCGGCGGCCGAGCAGATGCGCGCCGAGGCCCGCCAGGAGGCGGACCGGCTGCTCGACGAGGCGCGGGAGGCCGCGGCGAAGCGGCGTGCCGACGCCGCCGAGCAGGCCGACCAGCTGGTCAACAAGGCCCAGGAGGAGGCGCTCCGCTCCGCCACCGAGGCCGAGGCGCAGGCCGACACGATGGTCGGCGCGGCCCGCAAGGAGGCCGTGCGCATCACGTCCGAGGCGACGGTCGAGGGCAACACCCTGGTGGAGCGCGCCCGTACGGACGCGGACGAGCTGCTGGTCGGCGCGCGGCGCGACGCCACCGCGAACCGGGAGCGGTCCGAGGAGTTGCGGGCCCGGCTGGAGAGCGAGATCGAGGAGCTGCACGAGCGTGCCCGCCGGGAGACCTCCGAGCAGATGAAGACCGCCGGTGAGCGCGTCGACAATCTGATGAAGGCGGCGACCGAGCAGCGTGACGAGGCCGCGGCGAAGGCCAAGGAGCTGCTGGCGAACGCCAATTCGGAGGCGAGCAAGGTCCGGATCGCGGCGGTGAAGCGGGCCGAGTCGCTCCTGAAGGAAGCCGAGTCCAAGAAGGCCGAACTGGTCCGCGAGGCCGAGAAACTGCGTGCCGACGCCGAGACCGAGTCGAAGCAGATGGTCGACGAGGGCAGGCGGGAACTGGACGTACTGGTACGCAGGCGGGCGGACATCAATACGGAGATTTCCCGGGTCCAGGACGTACTGGAGGCGTTGGAGTCCTTCGAGGCACCGACCGGGGGCACAAAGCCCGCCAACGGCAGTTCCCCGGGGGGCGCCAAGGCCACGGCGGCGGCGGGTACGCGGTCCGGCGGCAAGTCGTCCGAGGGGTGAGCGGACCTGCGGTGTCCGATGCTCCGTCAGGAGTGTCCGGACCGGCGGTGTCCGATACCCCGTCAGGAGTGTCCGGACCGCGATGTCCCGTGCTTCGTCATGGACATTCAACCCTGCGGGGAGCAAGCACTCCGGGGGTCAGCCACTCAAAAGGGGTGTCATTCTCCAGATCAAACCCGCATCTGCACGCTGACACGCCGCTTAGGCCCCTAGGATTCCCTCTATCACCTCACCGGTCTCATTCGACAGGAACCCCATGAGCGACCCTTCCTCCCCCTTCGGCTTCGAGCTCGTGCGACGTGGTTACGACCGCGGTCAGGTGGACGACCGCATCACCAAGCTCGTCGCCGACCGTGATAGTGCTCTGGCCCGAATCACCTCTCTGGAAAAGCGCATCGAGGAGCTCCACCTCGAAACGCAGAACGCCCAGGCCCAGGTCAGCGACGCAGAGCCGTCGTACGCCGGTCTCGGTGCCCGTGTCGAGAAGATTCTCCGCCTCGCCGAGGAGGAGGCCAAGGACCTGCGTGAGGAGGCCCGTCGCGCCGCCGAGCAGCACCGTGAGCTGGCCGAGTCGGCCGCCCAGCAGGTGCGCAACGACGCCGAGTCGTTCGCGGCCGAGCGCAAGTCGAAGGCCGAGGACGAGGGCGTTCGCATCGTCGAGAAGGCCAAGGGCGAGGCGACCACGCTGCGCACCGAGGCGCAGAAGGACGCCCAGTCCAAGCGCGAGGAGGCGGACGCCCTCTTCGAGGAGACCCGCGCCAAGGCCGCTCAGGCCGCCGCGGACTTCGAGACGAACCTGGCCAAGCGCCGCGAGCAGTCGGAGCGCGACCTCGCGTCCCGTCAGGCCAAGGCCGAGAAGCGTCTCGCCGAGATCGAGCACCGCGCCGAGCAGCTCCGCCTGGAGGCCGAGAAGCTCCGTACGGACGCCGAGCGCCGGGCCCGTCAGACGGTGGAGACCGCGCAGCGCCAGGCCGAGGACATCGTGGCCGACGCGAACGCCAAGGCCGACCGGATCCGCAGCGAGTCCGAGCGCGAGCTGGCGGCGCTCACCAACCGCCGCGACTCGATCAACGCGCAGCTGACCAACGTCCGCGAGATGCTGGCGACGCTGACCGGTGCCGCGGTGGCAGCGGCCGGTTCGCCGGCGGACGACGAGCCCGTCACCCGTGGTGTCCCGGCTCAGCAGGGCCGCTGACCCTTCGGGTACCTCAGCCGTACCGCTCGTGCGCCCGGTTCCGCCCCTGTGGTGGCGCCGGGCGCGCGGCCGTTCTAGCGTGAACGCATGATCGAGCTTGACGGACTCACCAAGCGATTCGGCGACAAGGTCGCCGTCGACCAGTTGTCCTGCCTGATCCGACCCGGAATGGTGACGGGTTTTCTGGGCCCGAACGGGGCGGGCAAGTCCACGACGATGCGGATGATGCTCGATCTCGACAACCCCACCAGCGGCTCCGTGCGCATCGACGGCAAGAACTACCACGAGCTGCAGGAGCCGCTGAAGTACATCGGGGCGCTGCTCGACGCCAAGTCGATGCACGGCGGTCGCAGCGCGTACAACAATCTGCTGTGCCTCGCGCAGAGCAATCGCATCCCCGAGAGCCGGGTCGCGGAAGTTCTCGACACGGTCGGCCTGAGCGCGGTGGCGAAGAAGAAGTCCAAGGGTTTCTCCCTCGGTATGGGCCAGCGGCTCGGAATCGCGTCCGCGCTGCTCGGTGACCCCGAGATCCTGATGTTCGACGAACCCGTCAATGGTCTGGACCCCGAGGGCATTCACTGGATCCGCAATCTGATGAAGACACTCGCCGGCGAGGGCCGGACGATCTTCGTCTCTTCGCATCTGATGAGCGAAATGGCCCTGACGGCCGACCATTTGATCGTGATCGGCCAGGGCAGACTGCTCGCCGACACCTCGATGGCCGACTTCATCCACGAGAATTCGCGCAGTTACGTACGGCTGCGCTCCCCGCAGCAGGAACGGCTGCGCGATGTGCTGCACGCGGAGGGCATCGTCGTGATCGAGTCGGGGAACGGGACCCTGGAGATCGACGGCGCCTCCACCGAGGCACTGGGTGAGCTGGCCGCCCGGCACCAGCTGGTGCTGCACGAGCTGAGCGCCCAGCGGGCCTCACTGGAAGAAGCGTTCATGCAGATGACCGCGGGCTCCGTGGAGTACCACGCCCACTCGGAACGGGACGGGGCGCCGCCACCGCAGGTGGGAGCGGGCTGGGGCGACCAGTGGAACCAACGGGGCGGCAGCGGCGCTTCCCTCGACGGCAAGGAGGCGTGACGACGATGGCATCGGTACCCGCGGTCCTGACCTCCGAATGGACCAAGATCCGCACGGTCTCCTCTACGACATGGACGCTCATCTCCGCGTTCGTCGTCACCGTCGCGATGGGCGCGGCCCTCTGCGCCCTGATGAACTCCCAGTTCGACGATCTTTCGGACGCGGAGCGCGCCACCTTCGACCCGACCTTCGTCAGCTTCTCCGGAATGATTCTCGGCCAGCTCGCGATGGTCGTGTTCGGCGTGCTGGTGGTCGGTACGGAGTACAGCTCCGGCATGATCCGCACCTCGCTGGCGGCCGTGCCGCAGCGCGCCACGTTCCTCTTCAGCAAGATCGCGGTGGCCGGGGTGCTGGCGCTGGTCGTCGGCCTCGCCACCAGCTTCATCTCGTTCTTCCTGGGCCAGGCCCTGCTGGGGGACCACCGTACGGACATCGGCGCGGACAACGTGCTGCGCGCGGTCTTCGGCGGCGGCATCTACATGGGCCTGATCGCGATCTTCTCGATGGGCGTGGCGGCGATGCTGCGCAGCTCCATGCTGTCGCTCGGCATCCTGATGCCGTTCTTCTTCCTCGTCTCGCAGATCCTGTCCGCGGTCCCGGGCGCCAAGAGCGTGGCCCGGTACTTCCCCGACCAGGCGGGCTCGAAGATCATGCAGGTGGTCCCGGACGCGATGAACAGCGATCCGGCGCCGTACGGGCCCTGGGGCGGTCTCGGGATCCTCCTCGCCTGGGTGGCGGCGGCGGTGATCGGCGGATATGTGGTCCTGAGGAAGCGGGACGCGTAGGAAATCGCACCCCCGGCACCTGCCGTTCGGCAGCAGAACTTGGCCGGAACCGTCAAGTGCTGGTTATCCTCCTAACTCTTACGGGGGCGTGCGGCCAGGCAGCCCGGGCCCCGACGACAGATAAGTCGATGGGGCTGGAGAATGATCGAGGCAGTCGGCCTGACCAAGCGCTACGGCGCGAAGACGGCCGTGTACAACCTTTCGTTCCAGGTGCGGCCGGGGGCCGTCACCGGGTTCCTCGGTCCCAACGGGTCGGGCAAGTCCACCACCATGCGGATGATGCTCGGCCTCGACCGGCCGACCTCGGGCCATGTGACGATCGGCGGCCATGCCTTCCGCGATCTGCCGAACGCTCCGCGCCAGGTGGGCGCGCTGCTGGACGCCAAGGCGGTGCACGGCGGCCGGAGCGCCCGTAACCACCTGCTGTCGCTGGCGCAGCTGGGCGGTATCCCCTCCGCCCGGGTCGACGAGGTGCTGGGTGTCGTGGGGCTCCAGGACGTGGCCAAGCGGCGCTCCAGCGGCTTCTCGCTCGGTATGGGGCAGCGGCTCGGCATCGCGGCGGCGCTCCTGGGCGACCCGCAGGTGCTGCTCTTCGACGAGCCGGTCAACGGACTCGACCCCGAGGGCATCCTCTGGGTCCGCAATCTGATGAAGATGCTGGCCTCCGAGGGGCGCACCGTCTTCGTCTCCAGCCATCTGATGAGCGAGATGGCCCTCACCGCCGACCATCTGATCGTGATCGGGCGGGGTCAGCTGCTCGCCGACATGGGTGTCACCGACTTCATCTCCGCGAACTCCGCCGACTTCGCCCGGGTACGTGTCCTGGAGGACGCGCCCGAGCAGCGGGAGAAGCTGACCGCCTCGCTCACCGAGGCGGGCGGCCGGGTCATGCCGGAGCCGGACGGCGCCCTGCGCGTGACCGGACTCCCGCTGCCCCGGATCAGTGATCTGGCGCACACCTCGGACGTCCGGCTGTGGGAGCTCTCGCCGCACCAGGCTTCGCTGGAGGAGGCGTACATGCGGATGACGCAGGGCGCCGTGGACTACCGCTCGACGGCGGACGCGAAGGCGGGGCTCCTGGAGCCGCCGCCGGGCGTCCACGGGCCTCTGGGAGCCGGTTACGGGCCCCAGCCCGGCCACGGTCAGCCGCAGGCCCCCGAGGCGCCGCAGCAGGGCTGGTACGCCCCGCCGCCGCCCGGACAGAACCCGTACGCGGCCGCTCCGCCCGCTCCCCAGCCGCCCGCCACCCCTGCGGCTCCCCCGGTGGCTCCCCCGGCCCCCGCGGTGGAGCCCGCAGCCCCCGTCGCAGCCCCGACCGAGCGCAAGACCAGCGAGGACCCCCGATGACGACGCCGGCCACCCCGCAGGCCCCCCAGCAGCAGCCGCAGGGGGCCTGGCCCGCCCCGGACGGCCTGTACGCCTCACCGATCCCGGTCCGGCCCCCCACGCTCGGGGACGCCATCGCCTCGGAGTGGACGAAGATCCGCTCCGTACGCTCCACCCTGTGGACGCTCGGCGTGATGATCGTGCTGATGTTCGCCGTCGGGCTGCTGTCCGCGTTCGCCGTCGCCGCGACCGACGCGAATCTGAGCGACGATCCGGTGCTCAGCCTCGGCTTCTTCGGAGTGCTTCTCGGGTCGATCTGTGTGATCACCCTCGGTGTGCTGACGATCTCCTCCGAGTACGGCACCGGCATGATCCGTACGACGCTGACGGCCTGCCCGAGCCGAGGCCGGGTGCTGACCGCCAAGGCGGCCGTCTTCTTCCTGCTGTCCTTCACCATCACCACGGTGACGGCCGCGATCGTCGCGGTGCTCCAGACGGCGGTCCTGGACGGTGCGGACGCCACGGGCACCGACTGGCTGCGCGCCACCGTGGGCGTGGGGCTCTACGTCGCGCTGCTCGGTCTGCTCTCGATGGGGCTCGGCGCGATCGTCCGGCACTCCGCGGGCGCCATCACCATCATGATCGCGGTGGTGCTGCTGCCGCTCGTGCTGGCGATGTTCATGTTCCACGAGAGCCTGTCCGGCCTCCAGCGGGCCCTCTTCGAGTACTCGATCCCCAACCAGCTCGGTGCCCTCTACGGAGCCGCGATCAGCAACTCCGGGCCGTCCGGCTGGGAGCCGCTGTGGATCATGCTGGGGGTGGCGGCCGTGGCCATGGCCGGCGCCTTCGTCTCGATGGACCGGCGCGACGTCTGAACCCTCAGTAGCGCGGCGCGTTCCTGGACCGCTGCACCCGTGTGGTGCGGCGGTCCCTCGCGTTCCAGCACGCCTTGTGCCAGTGCCGCCGGTCGTCGATGCCGCCGAACTCGGGCCAGGCGACGAGGTGCGGGACGCCGGACGGGATCTCCTGGTCGCAGCCGGGGCAGCGGTAGCGCTTGCCCTGCGCGCTCGCACCGCTCACCGGGCGCACCAACCAGTCCTCGCCCTGCCAGTTCTCGCTGGACCCGCCCCCGCCGTACCGCTCCCCCGGCGTACTCACACTGTCGGTGGAGCTCTCGCCGCCTCGGGGGCGGTTGCGGCGCGGGGACACGTGACACCTCACGGGCTGAACGGGCAGGTCCGTCCAGCCTAGAGCCATCGGGCGGGGGCAGACGTCCCGTAGGGCACGCGGCGGCGTCCGGCAACGGGGTGAGTTAGCGGAAAATCGCAACAACTTCGGTGCGGACCGTGCCTTTGGCACGTGTCAGACGTTGTTGCCGACAGGGGAGAACCGCGCCGGCCGCGAGGAGGCAACAGGCGATGCGCGTGGGAACGTTCGTACTGGCAGCACAGTTTCCGGGGCAGGGGCAGGGGGAAGCCCTGCACCGGGCGGTCCGGTCCGCCGAGGTGGCGGAGGAGTCCGGACTCGATTCCGTCTGGCTGGCAGAGCATCACTTCGTGCCGTACGGGGTCTGCCCGTCCGCCGTCACCCTGGCCGCGCTGCTGCTCGGCCGCACCCGCAGAATCCGCGTCGGTACGGCGGTGAGCGTGCTGCCCAACCACCACCCGGTGGCGCTCGGCGAGCAGGCGGCACTGCTGCACCTCACCAGCGGCGGACGGTTCTCCCTCGGGGTGGGCCGGGGCGGTCCGTGGGTGGACCTGGAGGTGTTCGGGGGCGGCCTCGACGCGTACGAGAAGGGGTTCCCGGAATCGCTGGAGCTGCTCCTCGACTGGCTGCGCGCACCACGGGTGGCGGGGCGCGGCGAACGGTTCGGTTTCCGTGAGGTGGCGGTGGTGCCGCGCGCCGACGAGCTGCTGACCGACGCCCCCGCGGGCCCGCAGGGGCCCGAGGTGGTTGTCGCCTGCACCTCGCCGAACAGTGTGAGGCTGGCCGGGGGCAAGGCGTTGCCGATGCTGCTGGGCATGCACTGCGGCGACGAGGAGAAGGCCGGGATGGTCCGGCTGTGGCGCACGGCGGCGCGGGAGGCGGGTCATCCGCCGGAGGTCGTGGCAGGGGCCGGACATGTCTCCGCGGGGGTGGCCCAGATCGCGGACGATCCCGCCGATGCCACCGAGACGCTGGTGAAGGCCATGCCCGGCTGGCTGCGCCAGGGGCTCGGCGCCCATGTGACGGTCGACAACAGGCACCGGGTGATGCGGGACCCCGTCGCGTACACGGAACTGCTGTGCGGGCTGCATCCGGTGGGTCCGCCCCGGCTGGCGGCGGACCGCCTCGTGGCGACGGCCGAACGGACCGGCATCACGCGCTTCGCGCTTCTCGTGGAGGGATCGGGCGACCTCGCGGCGACCGAGGAGAACGTGCGTCGGCTGGGTGCCGAGGTACTGCCGCTCCTGAAGTGACCGCAGCGCGCCGACGGTGTTGGATGGTGCCGGTGGTCCGGATGGTGCGGGTGGTCCAGGTGGTGCCGGTGGTCCGGATGGTGCAGGTGGCGCCGGCGGAGTGTTCGGTGCTGGTGGTGCCCTGTGATCCTGGTGGTTCCGGTAGTCCTGGTGGTGCTGGTGGTACGGGAGCTGCCGCCCCGGAGCCAGTTGCACCTCCCGCGGCCGGGACGGCAGCAGAAGCGTTCAGCAGTCCCGTAGTTCGGGCGACTGGTTGAGCAACTGACCCCTCACCGAGGTGAATTTGGCCAGTCGCTCGTCGACCGAGGCATCCAGCGGGAACACCGCGACACGGTGGCAGTTCTGGAATGCCAGACGCACCCCGAAATGCCGCTGCAGCGCGCCGCGGATCGCATCGCTCGCGAGCGCACGCAGCAGCTGACCACGTGCCTGCTCGTCCGGCGGCGGCGTCTGGTTGTCGGCGAACTGTCCGCCGTCGACCTTCAGCTGGGCCACCAGAGAGCTGATCATCTCCCATGCGTAGGGCAGGGAGGTCCGGACGCAGTCGACGAAGTCGGCTTCATCGACCTCGCCTCGCTCGGCCTGTTCCAACAGCGCCGGTGAGACGTCGAGCGACATGGGTTCTCCTCTCGCGACCCCGGCCGGCGGCCGGGGCCTTACGGGCATGGAAGGAGGACGGCGACGCAGCGTACACGGACGGCGACCTCCTGCTTCCACGGTAAGGGTGCAGTCCGGGCCGCACCAGGAGATTGGGAACACAACCGGCCACCTGATGAAGGGGCGCAAAGAGGGGCAAGTTCGCGGGCCGCTGTCAAGAGTGCCTTCGGGTGCGAAGGCGGTGAATCGCGTGGAACCCCGGTAGTCGAGTAGCGTGCCGACCATGCGTCTCGTCATCGCCCGTTGCTCCGTCGACTATGCGGGCCGGCTCACAGCCCACCTCCCCTCCGCCCCTCGTCTGATCCTGGTGAAGGCGGACGGCAGCGTGTCGATCCACGCCGACGACCGGGCGTACAAACCCCTCAACTGGATGTCCCCGCCGTGCACCCTGAAGGAGGGCGCCGACGACAGCGAAGGCGTCTGGACCGTGGTGAACAAGGCGGGCGAGAAACTGATCATCACGATGGAGGAAATCCTCCATGACTCGTCCCACGAGCTGGGCGTCGACCCGGGTCTCATCAAGGACGGCGTGGAGGCACACCTCCAGGAACTGCTCGCCGACCGGATCGAGATCCTCGGCGAGGGGCACACCCTGATCCGCCGCGAGTACCCCACCGCGATCGGCCCCGTGGACATCCTGTGCCGGGACGCGGACGGGGCGACGGTGGCCGTGGAGCTCAAGCGCCGCGGTGACATCGACGGCGTGGAACAGCTGACCAGGTACCTGGAGCTGCTGAACCGCGATCCCCATCTCGCACCGGTGAGGGGCGTCTTCGCCGCCCAGGAGATCAAGCCGCAGGCCCGCGTCCTGGCGACGGACCGCGGGATCGGCTGTGTGGTCCTGGACTACGACGCGATGCGCGGCATCGAGGACGACAAGCTGCGCCTGTTCTGATCCCTGCCCCTCGTCCTTCGCCGGACCGGCCGTTCCCACGGCCGGTCCGGCGTCGGCGTTCCCGGGGGCGTTCTGGGACCCGTACGGGCTAAGGGCTGTCCCGTAATCCCTGGTGGATCAGCGCGCGGCGTCGGATGCGGTGCATCGCAAGGCGGAGGGACGTCCGCATACTGGGTGTATTCGGGCGTTCCGACAACGCCGCGAGGTGCCGTAGCTGTCGTCGTGCGCCCGCCAGGGATTTCGGGACAGCCCTTAGGACGGGATGCCCTGGACCGTGTCCGGGGCGCTGCTCGTGGCCGCCGGGCCGCTCGCCGACATGGAGGTGTCCGGCTCGGTCGACGGGTCGGTCGGCTCGTCCGTGGGCGGCGTCGTCGGGGGTGTGGTGGGAGGCGTGGTCGGCGGGGTCGTGGGCGGCGTCGTCGGGGGCTTGGTCGGCCGGTCCGTCGGCTTCCCCGTCGAGGACGGGCCGGACGAGGAGGGTTCGGTCGGCAGCCCGCTGGTCGGCTCGCCGGTGGACGGGGTCCCGTCCGGTCCGGAGGTCCCCGGCGACGGGGTGCCGCTGCCGCTCGGGGTGGCCCGATCCGACGGGCCCGGGGACAGGGAACCGCTGCCGGCGGGCGCACCGCCGCCGGACGCGGAGCCGTCCGTCGGCTCGTCCGCGGGGAACCCGTCCTCGCTGTCCCCGTCGTCGGCCGACTGCTCGGTGGTGACCTTCTGGCCCTCCGGTGTATCGCCGCCGGACGTCGCGCCGAGCGTCACCACGGTGCCGAGCACGGCGACCAGCAGGACCCCCGCACCGACCGCGACCAGGTTGCGCCGCGCGCCGCCCAGGGCCCGGCGACGCAGCGACCGGGCGGATCCGGTGCCTTGCGGGGACACCTCGGCCTGCCGGGAGACCAGGGTCGCGGGCTCCTCGGTCCGCTGCGGGAACAGCGGCAGCACGGGAATTCCGCCGTGCGGTGTGGCCGCCTCCTCCTGACGTGCGGCGGGCACCTCCTCGCCCACAGCGGTCCCGGCCACCGGCGCGAGGCCGCCGGAGCGGTCGGCGACCAGTGCCAGCGCGCGGCGTCCGGCCACCGCACCGGACTTGTCGGCCAGCGCGCCGCGCATACCGATCGACGTCTCCAGTTCGGCCCTGGCCCGGTCCAGATTTCCGGTGCAGAGCGCCAGGACACCCAACTCGTGGTGGAAGTAAGCCTCTTCGGCGACCTCACCGGCGATCCTGGCGGCCTCCTGGCCGATCCTGAGGACCCTCTCCCAGGCACCCCAGTGCATCCCCGCCGCGAAGGCGGGAGCGGCGCTGCGGGCCAGCAGGACGGCGGCGCTGGCCTGTCCGGCCTCGTCGCCCGGTACCAGCCGGGCCATCGCGGCGATGACGGCGTCGGCCTCGGCGGCGGCCCGCTCGGGGGTGACCGAGGGGTGGCCCGCCCACCAGGCGTAGTGCTGGGCGGCGCTGCGGGCGTGGGCGGCGGCGTCCTCGCCGTAACCGCCCGCCTCCAACTGGGCGAGGACTCCGGCGGCCAGCCGGAAGCGGGGTCCGGCCGGGGAGAGCAGACCGCACCCGGCGAGTTCACCGAGCGCGGCGTCGGCGTGGGTGTCCCCCACGAGCGCCGGCAGGTGCGCCTGGTGCGGCACCTCGCCGCCGAGCGCGACGGCGATGCGCAGGGTGTCCCGGGCCGCCCGGGACAGCCCGGAGGCCAGCAGGGCGGCGGGCGCCGCGCCCTCACCGAGGCTCGGCAGATCCGGGGAGGGGGACGCCGCCGTGAGGGGCAGCGGAGACGCGTCGCCCGGTCGTGGCTCGAAGGAGCCGTACGTCTCGGGGCCGGTGCGCGCGTGGTCGCGCCGCCGCAGCAGGGCGCCCGCCTGGACGAAGCGCAGCGGCAGCCCCTCGGACTCGAACCAGAGGTCGCCCGCCCAGTTCGCCTCCTCGTCGGTGAGCGGGCGTTCGACGACCCGTTCCAGGAGTTCCAGGGAGGCGCCCCGGCCGAGCCCGGCGAGGAAGACCTCTTCGAGGTGCGCGTCGTCGGTGGGCGCCGTCACATCCGGGGTGGTACCGAAAAGAAAGGCGCACTCGGGGGTGGCGTCGAGCAGTTCATCCAGCGCGGCACCCCCGAATTCCAGGTCGTCCACGACGACGACGGCGCCGATGCCGCGGAGCAGTCCGAGCAGTTCCGCACGGTCGGGGCGGTGCAGCGGGGCCAGGTGGACCGCGTCGAAGAGTCCGTACAGCAGGTCCGTGATGGTGCGCTTGTGGCCGCTGAGGCGTACGACGCCGTCGGGGGCCAGGTCCGCGCAGTCGGCGGCGACGGCGCTCAGCAGGGCCGTACGACCGGATCCGGCCGGACCGGTGAGCCGTACGGAGCGGCCGCGGGCCAGCAGGCGTACCAGCCGCTCGCGCTCCTCCTGGCGCTCCAGGAGGGGCAGCTGCGGACCGGGCGGGCCCGGCGGGACGGGCGGTGCGGTGGCGCGCTCGCGGCCGGTGCGCTGGGCGGCGGTGCGCCGGACGGGCGCGGCGGGGTGTTCGCCGGGCGGGCAGGGTTCGACCTCGCTGCCGTCGACCGGGTTGACCGTGAGCAGCAGGTCGCCCGACACGAGCTGGACCATGCGGGCCTGCTGCGGTGCGTGCCGGCCGAAGTCGGGGGTCATCGGTTCGGGTGACTGCCGTCGCTGTCCGGTGTCTTCCCCCTGGCGCTCGCGGTCATGCCCGTACTCTTCCGGTCCCCGGTGTGTCGGGTCCATCGCCAAGTCCCCCAGACGCGTCGCGCTCGGTTGCCCCTCCCGGCCTCATACGCCCCGCTGTCGCTGCTGGTCCGGTGTCCGCCCATGGGTTCCGTGTATCGGCGGACGGCCGAACCCTAGACCTTCGCACAGTATCCACGAACCGGCGGGGTGCCGCGCCGCCCCGGACGTCACCTTCCGTCAGCGATTGTGCGACTTCTGCCGTGGGGTACCTCTACACACGCGGCAGGGAGTCTGCGGCGATTCCACCCTCGATGGCCAGAATGCGATGCAGTCTGGTGGCCACCAGCAGCCGCTGCATCTGCGGCGGTACGCCGCGCAGCACCAGGCGTCGCCCGGCCCGGCCGGCCCGGCGGTGCGCGCCCATGATGACGCCGAGTCCGGTGGCGTCCCAGGAATCCAGCTCGGTCAGGTCCAGCACCAGATCACCGACTCCGTCGTCGACGGCCGAATGCAGGACGGTACGGGCGTCCGCCGCGCTTCGGACATCGAGGCGGCCCCCGACGACCAGCTCGGCGTGGTCGCCCCTGATATGCATATGCGCTCCCCGGGATTGCCTCGTAGCAAGGTCCGTCTGTCTGTCCTGTCTCTGCCACAACTGACTGCCGCAACGACAGAGAAGTTGCCGTCTGTGAGCGAACCGATACCGAATTCACCCCCTGGGGTGACAACAGTCCGCTGAGATCCGACCGCGGCCGGGGGGTGAGCCCCGGCGCCCCCCGGCCCCGGCTGACGGCGGATCAGGCGGCCGGGGGCGGAGAACGGTCAGTACGTGTAGAAGCCCTGCCCGCTCTTGCGGCCGATGTCACCTGCATCGACCATCCGGCGCATCAGCTCCGGGGCGGCGAACTTCTCGTCCTGCGACTCGGTGTAGATGTTGCCGGTGGCGTGCAGCAGGATGTCGACGCCGGTCAGGTCGGCCGTGGCGAGCGGGCCCATGGCGTGCCCGAAGCCCAGCTTGCAGGCGGTGTCGATGTCCTCGGCGGAGGCGACGCCCGACTCGTACAGTTTGGCGGCCTCCACGACCAGCGCGGAGATCAGCCGGGTGGTGACGAAGCCCGCGACGTCCCGGTTGACGACGATGCAGGTCTTGCCGACGGACTCGGCGAACTCCCTTGCGGTGGCGAGGGTTTCGTCGCTGGTCTTGTAGCCCCGTACCAGTTCGCAGAGCTGCATCATCGGGACCGGCGAGAAGAAGTGCACGCCGACGACACGCTCCGGGCGCTCCGTCACGGCCGCGATCTTGGTGATCGGGATGGCGGAGGTGTTGGAGGCCAGCACGGTGTCCTCGCGGACGACCTTGTCGAGGGTCCGGAAGATCTCGTGCTTGACCTCCAGCTTCTCGAAGACGGCCTCCACGACGACATCCGCGTCGGCGACGGCGTCGAGGTCGGTGGTCGTGGTGATGCGGGCGAGCGCGGCCTCCGCGTCGGCCGCCGTCAGCTTGCCCTTGGAGACGAACCTGTCGTACGAGGCCGTGATGCCGTCGCGGCCGCGGGTCAGCGCCGCGTCGGTCACATCGCGCAGCACGACGTCCCAGCCCGCCTGGGCGGATACCTGCGCGATTCCGGATCCCATGAGTCCGGCCCCGATGACGGCGAGCTTCCTGGCCACGTTCGCACCCCTTGGTTTCTGTTCGCCGCGATGGGCTGATCCCAGCAGTTGTTCACATGCTCTTCGGCGGAGGTTAGTACCCGTGAGGGACCGTGGGGCGGCGAAGAGATGCGCGTCACGTCTCAAATGACGGACATCACACCGGCACACGTCATTCGGTGGCACGCCGTGCGTAGTTGAGGACCTTCTGGCCGAGCATCTCCTCGATCTCGTCCAGGACGACCAGGGCGTCGCGGGAGACCTCGACCGCCTTGCGGCCCGCCGTCATCTCCTGGCTGATGTAGCCGACGAGCGCGCCCTCGATCCAGGCGATCTGGCCACCGACGAGCAGCGGCATCGGGTCGTCGGGCGCCGCGCCGGTCTCCTCGCGCAGGGCCTCGACGACGGCCTGGAGGATCTCCTGCTGGAGGTACCAGAGGCGGGCCTTGAGGGTGGGCGCCTCCTCGATGACCCGCATGAAGTCGGCGAAGCCGTCCATCAGTCCGTACTCCGGGGAGACGGCGACGACAGCGGCGCGCAGTTCGCGCAGGACCGCCTCGGCCGCGGACTCCCCCTTGTCGCGGGCGCGGACGAAGCGGGCGACGCGCCGGCTGACGCCCTTCATCCGGTCGAGGAAGAGGTCCTCCTTGGCCGGGAAGTAGTTGTAGACGGTGTTCACGGAGACATCGGCCAGCTCCGCGACCTCGGCGACGGTCACCGTGACGAAGCCGTACTTGAGGAACAGCCCGGTCGCCAGGTCCGAGATGTGCTGCCTGGCCTGGCGCTTCTTGCGTTCCCTGAGTCCCTCAGCCATGGGCTCATCGTAGGGCGAATACGGGAGCAGCACGGAATCCGGACACGTAACTGGAGTCAATGAAAGTTTGGAGTCATTGCAATTTTTAAGTGGATCTGTTTTTGTGGTCGCCATGCCCCTCATCAGTACGGCCGGACTCGCCCAGACCTTCCAGACCCCGAGCGGCCCGGTGGAAGCCGTGCGCTCCATCGACCTGACCGTCCTCCCGGGTGAGATCGTCGGCCTCCTCGGCCCCAACGGCGCGGGCAAGACCACCACCCTGCGCATGCTCACCACCCTGCTCACCCCCACCGGCGGGGCCGCCACGATCGCGGGCCACGACCTGTTCGACGACCCCGGCGGCGTACGCGAGAAGTGCGGATACGTCGCCCAGTCCGGCGGCATCGACCCCCAGCTGACCGTGCGGGAGGAGCTCGTCACCCAGGGGCGGCTCTACCGGCTGGGCAAGGCGGAGGCGATCGCCCGCGCCGGGGAACTGGCCCGCGAACTCGGCCTCGACGAGCTGCTCGACCGCAAGGCGGTCACCCTCTCCGGTGGTCAGCGGCGGCGCCTCGACATCGCGATGGGCCTCACCCACCGCCCCGCCGTCCTCTTCCTCGACGAGCCCACCACCGGCCTCGACCCGGGCAGCCGCGCCGACCTGTGGGACCTGGTGCGGCGGCTGCGCGACGACCACGGCACCGCCGTCGTCCTGACCACCCACTACCTCGACGAGGCCGACGCCCTCGCGGACCGGCTCGTCGTGATCGACCGGGGGACGGTCGTGGCCCAGGGCACGCCGGACCAGCTGAAGGCCGCCCACGCGGGCTCCGCCGCCGCCTCGCTCCAGGAGGCGTTCCTCGCGATCACCGGGCGCACCGCCGCCCCCGCCGAAGCCGCCCCCCTCACCGTTTAGGACCTCTTCGTGCTCTTCCACGACACCGCGCTGATCTTCGGGCGGTATGCCCGGCAGACCCTGCGCTCCCGGTTCCAGATGTTGTTCGGCACCCTGATGCCGCTGCTCTATCTGCTCCTCTTCGGCCCCCTGCTCAGCGGTCTGCCGCTCGGCTCGTCCGGGGACTCCTGGCAGGTCCTCGTACCCGGACTGCTGCTCCAACTCAGCCTGTTCGGTGCCTCGTTCGCCGGTTTCTCGGTCATCATCGAGAAATCGACCGGGGTGGTGGAGCGGATGCGGGCGACGCCGGTGAGCCGGCTCGCCCTGCTGCTCGGGCGGGTCCTGCGTGACGCGCTGCTGTTCATGTTCCAGGCCGTCCTGCTGGTGCTGGCCGCCCTGGTCATGGGGTTGCGGGCGCCGCTGGCGGGAATCCTGATCGGCTTCGCGTTCGTCGGCCTGCTGACCGTCGCGCTCGCCTCGCTCTCGTACGCACTGGCCCTGAAGGTCCGCACCCCGCAGGAGTTCGGGCCCGTCATCAACGCGCTCACCCTGCCGGCCATGCTGCTGTCCGGGCTGATGCTCCCGATCACGCTCGGCCCGGCCTGGCTGGACGTGCTCTCGCACTTCACGCCGTTCCGCTATCCGGTGGACGCGGTGCGGGACGCCTATGTGGGCTCGTACGCCTCGGCACACATGCTGTACGGGGTCCTGGTCTCCGTCGGCTTCGCCGCCCTGGCCGTGACGGTGGGCACACGCGTCTTCCGCAGGGCCGGGGCGTGACACCAGCCCTTAGGCTGGCCGCATGGTCAATCTGACGCGTATCTACACCCGTACCGGCGACCAGGGCACCACCGCCCTCGGCGACATGAGCCGGACCGCCAAGACCGATCTGCGGATCTCGGCCTACGCCGACGCCAACGAGGCCAACGCCGTCATCGGTACGGCCGTGGCGCTCGGGCAGCTGTCCGAGGACGTCGTGAAGGTGCTCGTACGCGTCCAGAACGACCTCTTCGACGTGGGCGCCGACCTCTCGACCCCGGTCGTCGAGGACCCCAAGTACCCGCCGCTGCGCGTCGAGCAGTCCTACATCGACAAGCTGGAGGCGGACTGCGACAGCTTCCTGGAGGAGCTGGAGAAGCTGCGCAGCTTCATCCTCCCCGGCGGTACGCCGGGTGCGGCGCTGCTGCACCAGGCGTGCACGGTGGTGCGCCGCGCCGAGCGGTCCACCTGGGCGGCGCTGGAGGTGCACGGGGACGTGATGAACGCGCTGACGGCGACGTACCTCAACCGCCTCTCCGACCTCCTGTTCATCCTCGCGAGGACCGCGAACAAGGAGGTCGGGGACGTGCTGTGGGTGCCGGGCGGGGAACGCTGACCCCACGCCGGCACCCCGCGCGCCCGGAACGGGAGGCCCCGGGCCGTGTCCGGGACCTCGATGACACGGTCTAGTGGTCGATCCGTTCCCGGTCCCCCGCGCCCTTCGGCTCCGGCTTCGGGAACACCGTGTAGCTCACGGCGATGATCAGGTTGATGCCGATCACCCACAGCATCGTCTGCTGCCAGCCACGCAGCGTACTGATGTCGCCGGCGCCCCCGACGTACCAGATCGCCGCCTGGAGCAGGGCCAGCGCCGTCGCGGCGGCGACGGTCCAGCGGGCGGCGGTACGCCATTCGTGGACGGCCCGCGCCTTGCCGTACTTCGGCGGCTTCACGGGCGGCGGACCGCCGGCGAACCGATGGGCCACGCGTGCGTCGGCCCACTTGATGGTGGAGTGGCCGAGGCCCACCGTGAAGCCGATGTAGACGGCTGCCAGTCCGTGCTTCCAGTCGGGTACGGCGCCGTTCTTCAGGTCGATCGCCGTCACCACCAGCAGCACCACCTCCAGCAGCGGCTCGCACAGCAGGACGGCCGCGCCCAGCCTGGGCTTCTTCGCCAGGTACCGCAACGCGAGTCCCGCGGCGAGCAGCACCCAGAAGGCGACTTCGCAGAGCACGATCAGAGTGACGATCACGGCACTTCTCCTTCCGGTTGCTTCCAGACTCCCGTCCGCGGGGCGCCGATTCGTCGTCGGCAGTGACGAATCACGACTGCATCCTTCGATGTAGCCACGCCTCACCCGTCGTAGGGACGTCGTGCGGGAACCCTGCGTGTTGGATGGAGGGGTGTTCTCCGTAACCCGCCCGCACCGCGACGACGTCATCATCGCGGCCGTCGGGCTCCTCGGCGGTGTGTTCCTGTGGCTGCTCGGTCTGCATACGCAGGCCGGCCGCCCCTTCGATGCCCCCTGGGTCACCCTGGTGCCGCTCACGGTGCTGGCGGGGCTGGAGCTGCTGCGGCGCAGCGCACCGCAGACCGCGCTGGTCATCGGCACACTCGCGCTGGTCTCGGACCAGTTCACCCGGGGAAACCTGGCGAGCGTACTGATGTTCACCGACCTCGTCTACGCGGCCGTGCTGTACGGGACCCCGGCCGCGGCCCGCCGCATCCCGGTGACCTCGTTCCTGATCACGGTCGGGGTCACCATCGGCTTCCTGGCCTGGTTCCGCACGGCCGAGGCGCTGCTGATCGGCATCGTCACCGGCCTGGTCTCGTTCGCACCCGCGATCACCGGGGTCAGCGTGCGCAACCACCGCGACGCGGCGGAGACGGCCCGGCTGCGGGCCGATCAGACGGCGCTGCTGGCCGAGATGGACCGTGCGCAGGCCGTGGTCGCCGAGCGTTCCCGGATGGCGCGCGAGCTGCACGACATGGTCGCCAACCATCTGTCCGCGATCGCCATCCACTCCACCGCCGCCCTCTCCATCGACGACCCGGAGACCTCGCGCGGCGCGCTCGGGGTGATCCGGGAGAACAGCGTCGCCGGGCTGGCCGAGATGCGCCGGCTGATCGGGCTGCTGCGCCAGGGCGGCGCGGACGCGGAGCCGAGCGCGGCGCCGACGCTCAACGGGCTGGACTCGCTCATCGAGCAGACCCGGACGAACGCCGCTTCCAGCGGGCTGACCTGCACACTTGAGGACAACCGCGAGGAGTCGGGGGCGCTGCCCGCGCCGGTCGAGCTGGCCGCGTACCGCATCGTCCAGGAGTCCCTGACCAACGCGCTCAAGCACGCCGCGCCGGGCCCGGTCGTGGTGCGGCTCGAACTGACGGGGAGCGTGCTCGTCGTCGAGGTCACCAGTGTGTTCGGAGACCGGCCGGGGCCGCGGGCGCCGGGGGCGGGGGCCGGGCTCGTGGGCATGCGGGAGCGGGTGGCGCTGCTCGGCGGGAGCATCACGGCGGAGCCCGAACCCGGCGCCGACGGTACGAAGATCTGGCGGGTACGGGCCGAACTGCCCGTCGAGGACGGAGCGGTGAGGGAATGACGATCCGGGTACTGGTCGCGGAGGACCAGTCCGCGGTGCGCGCGGGACTGGTGCTGATCCTGGGCAGCGCGGCGGACATCGAGGTCGTCGGGGAGGCGGGGGACGGCGAGGCGGCCGTGCGGCTCGCCCGGGAACTGCGCCCCGATCTGATCCTGATGGATGTGCAGATGCCACGTCTGGACGGGGTGTCGGCGACGAGGCAGGTGGTGGCCGAGGGGCTGGCCGATGTGCTCGTGCTGACCACGTTCGACCTGGACGAGTACGTCTTCGGGGCGCTGCGCGCGGGGGCTTCGGGCTTTCTGCTGAAGACCACCGACGCACGCGATCTGCTCGAAGCGGTACGCACGGTGGCGCGCGGCGAGGGGCTGATCGCCCCGGCCGTGACCCGTCGGCTGATCGCCGAGTTCGCCGGGAACATCCCCGCGCGCACGGCCGATCCGGCGGAGATCGACGCGCTCACCCGGCGGGAGCGCGAAGTGCTGGGCTGCCTGGGTGAAGGGATGTCGAACGCGGAGATCGCGGTGCGGCTCTCGATGGCGGAGGCGACGGTGAAGACGCACGTCAGCAGGCTGTTGGGGAAGCTGGGGCTGCGCAGCCGGGTACAGGCGGCCGTGCTCGCACAGGAGTTGGGGATCCGGGGGCCGTCCGGCCCCCGATAACTGATCTTTGGTCCAGACCTCTTGACGATTGGTCCAGACCTTCCTAATCTCACCGAACACACTGCGGTGAGTACGCCATGACAAAGCGTGCTCAGGGCGGCGCAGGGTTTGCAGTCCACGGATCACCCCCGTTTGTCGGACCTCACTCGAGGAGCACCGTTGAGCACTGAGACCCCCCAACGCCGGACCAGATTCAGATGGAGCCTCACCCGGAACGGCAGGGCGAAGGCGGTAGCGGGCTTCACCGCCCTGCTGCTCCCCCTCGCCGCGATGGTCGGCCTCGCATCCCCGGCATCGGCAGCCACCTCGGCCACCGCCACCTACCTCAAGAAGTCCGACTGGGGCAGCGGCTTCGAGGGCCAGTGGACGGTGAAGAACACCGGCACCACCGCCCTCTCCTCCTGGACGATCGAGTGGGACTTCCCCGCGGGCACCGCGGCCGGCTCCGCCTGGGACGCCACCGTCACCAGCTCCGGAAACCACTGGACCGCCAAGAACCTCAGCTGGAACGGATCGATCGCCCCGGGCGCCAGCCTCAGCTTCGGCTTCAACGGCACCGGCTCCGGCTCCCCCACCGGCTGCAAGCTGAACGGCGCCTCCTGCGACGGCGGCAGCGTTCCCGGTGACAACGCCCCGTCCGCGCCCGGCACCCCCACCGCGAGCGCCATCACCGACACCTCGGCGAAGCTCGGCTGGAGTGCCGCCACGGACGACAAGGGCATCAAGAACTACGACGTCCTGCGCGACGGCGCCAAGGTCGCCACGGTCACCGGTACGACGTACACCGACACCGCTCTCACCGCGGGCACCGACTACTCGTACACCGTGCAGGCCCGCGACACCGCCGACCAGACCGGCCCGGTCTCCGGCGCCGTCAAGGTCCGCACCACCGGCGGCGGCACGGGCCCCGGCCCCGGCGGTGACAAGGTCAACCTCGGCTACTTCACCAACTGGGGCGTCTACGGGCGCAACTACCACGTCAAGAACCTGGTGACCTCGGGCTCCGCCCAGAAGATCACGCACATCAACTACGCCTTCGGCAACGTCCAGGGCGGCAAGTGCACCATCGGTGACTCCTACGCCGACTACGACAAGGCGTACACCGCCGACCAGTCCGTCGACGGCGTCGCCGACACCTGGGACCAGCCGCTGCGCGGCAACTTCAACCAGCTGCGCAAGCTGAAGGCCAAGTACCCGCACATCAAGGTCCTCTGGTCCTTCGGCGGCTGGACCTGGTCCGGCGGCTTCGGTGCCGCGGCCCAGAACCCGGCCGCGTTCGCCCAGTCCTGCTACGACCTGGTCGAGGACCCCCGCTGGGCCGATGTCTTCGACGGCATCGACATCGACTGGGAGTACCCCAACGCCTGCGGTCTCACCTGTGACACCAGCGGCCCGGCCGCACTGAAGAACCTCGCCTCGGCGCTGCGCACCAAGTTCGGCACGAGCAACCTGGTCACCGCCGCGATCACCGCGGACGGCTCGGACGGCGGCAAGATCGACGCCGCCGACTACGCGGGCGCCGCCCAGTCCATGGACTGGTACAACGTGATGACGTACGACTTCTTCGGCGCCTGGGCGGCCAAGGGCCCGACGGCCCCGCACTCCCCGCTCACCTCCTACGCCGGCATCCCGCAGGCGGGCTTCAACTCCGCCGACGCGATCGCCAAGCTGAAGGCCAAGGGCGTACCGGCCAAGAAGCTGCTCCTCGGCATCGGCTTCTACGGCCGCGGCTGGACCGGCGTCACCCAGGCCGCACCCGGCGGCACGGCGACCGGCGCGGCCCCCGGCACGTACGAAGCGGGCATCGAGGACTACAAGGTCCTGAAGAACACCTGCCCCGCCACCGGCACCGTCGCGGGCACCGCGTACGCCCACTGCGGCACCAACTGGTGGAGCTACGACACCCCGGCCACCATCGGCGCGAAGATGACCTGGGCGAAGAACCAGGGCCTGGGAGGCGCGTTCTTCTGGGAGTTCAGCGGTGACACCGCCAACGGCGAGCTCGTGAGCGCGATGGGCAGCGGTCTCCAGTAATCCCCACGCCGTAGGAACCGCACCACCGGCACCACCCGCACCACCGGTGCCACCCCGAAAGCACCGGGGAGACAGGTCCGCCCCCTGTCTCCCCGGTTTTTCGCGTGTACGCGTACGGGCGCATGACCTTCCGGCCCCACGCGACGGAACGCGCGGACCTCAGGTCATGTACGTCGGGTTGCCCTCAGGTCATCTACGTCGGGTTGCCCTCAGGCTGTGTACGTCGGGGCCCTCAGGCTGTGCACGTCGGGCCCAGGACACGCGTCAAGGCCACAAGCCCCGTTCGCCGGGGCCCGCAGCTCCTGTACGCCGGTTGCCCTCAGGCCACATTCACCCGCTGGCCGGGCGGTGCCGCCTCCAGCCAGGCGAGGAAACCGGTCAGGGCGTC
Organism: Streptomyces sp. TSRI0281; assembly: GCF_001905125.1. Lineage (GTDB taxonomy): Bacteria > Actinomycetota > Actinomycetes > Streptomycetales > Streptomycetaceae > Streptomyces. Next base: position 462,038 of record NZ_LWLE01000035.1, read on the forward strand.
CTCGCTCATCGCCAGCTCCAGGCGCGTCTCACGGTGGAGACAGCCGAGCACGACGGAATCGGAGAGCAGCGCGAGCTCCTCCTCGCCTTCGGGCAGCCGGCGGGAGACCACCTCGATCGACGAGCGCTCCAGGGCACGACGGGGGCGGGGCGCGTAGGAGAAGACCCGGAACCAGTCGACCCGGTCGCCGCTGTAGCGCGCGACGCCGTACACCCAGCCCTTGCCGGAGGGGTCCGGCTCCTCGGACACGTTCCAGCGCAGACTGCAGTCGAAGGTTCCACCGGAACGCTGGATCAGCCGTCGGCGCAGACCGAAGACGAACAGACCCACCACGACCAGCACGACGACCAGACCGCCCACCCACAAAGCGAGGACCATCTCACCGACCTCCTCGCATCGTCGAGTAACGGATACCGAACCGAACCGAACCGAATTGCACCTGCATCGCCTCAGCCGCGACACGGTCTGGATAATTCCAGCTCGGGCCGCGGCTGAGGAAAAAACTTCTTGCGGGGGTGCTAGTGCACCGCCACCGCACGCAGTCGCACATCGGCGCGCCGCTCGGCAGCGGCGTCCGTGTCCGACTTCGCGCGCTCCAGCGCACGCTCGGCGCGCTGGACATCGATCTCGTCCGCCAGCTCGGCGACTTCCGCCAGCAGCGACAGCTTGTTGTCCGCGAACGAGATGAACCCGCCGTGGACAGCGACGACGACGGTCTCGCCGGCGCTCGTACGGATCGTCACCGGGCCCGATTCCAGCACACCGAGAAGCGGCTGGTGACCGGGCATGACGCCGATGTCGCCGGACGTGGTACGCGCGACGACCAGGGTGGCCTCGCCGGACCAGACGCTGCGGTCCGCGGCGACCAGCTCGACATGCAGCTCAGCAGCCAAGGGTGGCTCCTCGGGTCACCACCCGGCCGTCGAGCCGGGTGTTGGGTCAATTCTACGGGGCGTGGTGAGGGGGGCGGGACACACCCACCCCCCTCGGTGAGCCGGAGGCTCAGGAGACGCCGAGCTCCTTGGCGTTGGCCTTGAGGTCCTCAATGCCACCGCACATGAAGAACGCCTGCTCCGGGAAGTGGTCGTACTCACCGTCGCAGATCGAGTTGAACGCGGCGATCGACTCGTCGAGCGGCACGTCCGAACCGTCCAGGCCGGTGAACTGCTTGGCGGCGTGGGTGTTCTGCGACAGGAAGCGCTCGACGCGACGGGCACGGTGGACAACGAGCTTGTCCTCCTCGCCCAGCTCGTCGATACCGAGGATCGCGATGATGTCCTGGAGGTCCTTGTACTTCTGCAGGATTCCCTTGACACGGCTGGCCGTGTCGTAGTGGTCCTGCGCGATGTAGCGCGGGTCCAGGATGCGGGACGTGGAGTCCAGCGGGTCCACGGCCGGGTAGATGCCCTTCTCGGAGATCGGACGGGAAAGAACCGTCGTCGCGTCGAGGTGGGCGAACGTGGTGGCCGGGGCCGGGTCGGTCAGGTCGTCCGCGGGGACGTAGATCGCCTGCATCGAGGTGATCGAGTGACCACGCGTCGAGGTGATGCGCTCCTGGAGCACACCCATCTCGTCGGCCAGGGTCGGCTGGTAACCCACCGCGGACGGCATACGGCCGAGCAGCGTGGAGACCTCGGAACCGGCCTGCGTGAAGCGGAAGATGTTGTCGATGAAGAGCAGCACGTCCTGCTTCTGCACATCGCGGAAGTACTCCGCCATGGTCAGGGCGGACAGCGCGACCCGCAGACGGGTGCCCGGCGGCTCGTCCATCTGGCCGAAGACCAGCGCGGTCTTCTCCAGGACGCCCGACTCGGTCATCTCGTCGATGAGGTCGTTGCCCTCACGGGTGCGCTCGCCGACACCGGCGAACACCGACACACCGTCGTGCAGCTTCGCCACACGCATGATCATTTCCTGGATGAGGACCGTCTTGCCGACGCCCGCACCACCGAACAGACCGATCTTGCCGCCCTTGACGTACGGGGTCAGCAGGTCGACGACCTTCAGGCCGGTCTCGAACATCTCGGTCTTCGACTCGAGCTGGTCGAAGGCCGGGGCCTTGCGGTGGATCGGCCAGCGGTCGGTGATCTGCGCCTCGGCCTCCGGCTCGTTCAGGATCCGGCCGAGGGTGTTGAACACCTTGCCCTTGGTGATGTCACCGACCGGGACGGTGATGCCCGCGCCCGTGTTGGTCACCGGGGCCTGGCGGACCAGACCGTCGGTGGGCTGCATCGAGATCGCACGGACCACGCCGTCACCCAGGTGCTGGGCGACTTCGAGGGTCAGCGTCTTGCGAGCGCCCGCCTCGGCCGGGTCGTCGACCTGGACGTGCAGCGCGTTGTAGATCTCCGGCATCGCGTCGACGGGGAACTCCACGTCGACGACCGGGCCGATGACCCGGGCGACGCGGCCCGTGGCAGCGGCCGTCTCAACTGTGGTCGTCATTACTTGTCACTCCCCGCGGTCGCGTCGGCCAGAGCACTGGCACCGCCGACGATCTCGCTGATTTCCTGGGTGATTTCGGCCTGGCGGGCCGCGTTGGCAAGCCGGGAGAGGCTCTTGATGAGATCCCCGGCGTTGTCGGTGGCCGACTTCATCGCGCGGCGACGGGCAGCGTGCTCGGAAGCGGCGGCCTGCAGCAGCGCGTTGTAGATGCGGCTCTCGACGTAGCGCGGCAGGAGGGCGTCGAGGACGTCCTCCGCCGACGGCTCGAAGTCGAACAGCGGAAGGATCTCGCCCTTCGTGCTGCTCTCCTCCACGACCGTGTCGAGCGACAGCGGCAGCATCCGGTTGTCCACCGGGTTCTGCGTCATCATCGACACGAATTCCGTGAAGACGATGTGCAGCTCGTCGACGCCGCCCTCGGCCGTCGGCGCCGTGATGGCCTCGATCAGCGGCGCGGCGATGTTCTTGGCATCCGAGTACGCAGGGCTGTCGGTGAAGCCGGTCCACGACTCCTCGACCTTGCGCTCGCGGAAGCCGTAGTAGGCGACGCCCTTGCGGCCGACGATGTAGGTGTCGACCGCCTTGCCCTCAGCCGCGAGCCGCTCCCTCAGCCGCTCCGCCGCCTTGATGGCGTTGGAGGAGTAGCCGCCGGCCAGACCGCGGTCGCTCGTGATGAGCAGGACCGCGGCCCGGGCCGGGGCCTCGGCCTCGGTGGTGAGCGGGTGCTTGGTGGTGGAGCCGGTCGCGACCGCGGTCACCGCACGGGTGAGCTCGGTCGCGTACGGCATCGACGCCGCCACCTTGCGCTGCGCCTTGACGATGCGCGAGGCGGCGATCATCTCCATCGCCTTGGTGATCTTCTTGGTCGCGGTGACGGCTTGGATGCGGCGCTTGTAAACGCGAAGCTGAGCGCCCATCGATCAGCCCTCGCCCAGAAGCTTGCCGTCCGAGGTCTCGAACTGCTGCTTGAAGGCGGCGATCGCGTCGGCGATCGACTGCAGCGTGTCGTCGGACATCTTGCCGCCCTCGGCGATGCTGGTCAGGAGGTCCTTGCGCTCACGGCGCAGGTACTCCAGCAGCTCGCTCTCGAAGCGACGGATGTCCTCGACCGGGACGTCGTCCATCTTGCCCGTGGTGCCGGCCCAGACCGAGACGACCTGCTCCTCCATCGGGAACGGGGCGTACTGCGGCTGCTTCAGCAGCTCGACCATGCGCTTACCGCGCTCCAGCGACGCCTTGGACGCCGCGTCCAGGTCGGAACCGAAGGCGGCGAACGCCTCCAGCTCGCGGTACTGGGCGAGGTCCACGCGAAGCCGGCCGGAGACCTGCTTCATGGCCTTGTGCTGGGCGGAGCCACCGACTCGGGAGACCGAGATACCGACGTTGAGCGCCGGACGCTGACCCGCGTTGAACAGGTCGGACTCCAGGAAGCACTGGCCGTCGGTGATGGAGATGACGTTGGTCGGAATGAACGCCGACACGTCGTTCGCCTTGGTCTCGACGATCGGCAGACCGGTCATCGAACCGGCGCCCATCTCGTCGGAGAGCTTCGCGCAGCGCTCCAGCAGACGCGAGTGCAGGTAGAAGACGTCGCCCGGGTAGGCCTCACGGCCCGGCGGACGGCGCAGCAGAAGCGACACGGCGCGGTAGGCGTCGGCCTGCTTCGAAAGGTCGTCGAAGATGATCAGGACGTGCTTGCCCTGGTACATCCAGTGCTGACCGATGGCCGAACCGGTGTACGGCGCCAGGTACTTGAAGCCGGCCGGGTCGGACGCCGGGGCGGCGACGATGGTCGTGTACTCCAGCGCGCCGGCCTCTTCGAGCGCACCACGCACGGAGGCGATGGTGGAGCCCTTCTGACCGATGGCGACGTAGATGCAGCGCACCTGCTTGTTCACGTCGCCCGAGCGCCAGTTGTCGCGCTGGTTGATGATCGTGTCGACGGCCAGAGCGGTCTTGCCGGTCTGACGGTCACCAATGATCAGCTGACGCTGGCCGCGGCCGATCGGCACCATGGCGTCGACGGCCTTGTAGCCGGTCTGCATCGGCTCGTGCACCGACTTACGGACCATGACGCCAGGGGCCTGCAGCTCAAGGGCGCGGCGGCTGTCGGTCGCGATCTCGCCGAGACCGTCGATCGGGTTGCCGAGCGGGTCGACGACGCGGCCGAGGTATCCCTCGCCGACGCCGACGGAGAGCACCTCACCGGTGCGCTGCACCGGCTGGCCCTCCTCGATACCGCTGAACTCGCCGAGGACGATGGCACCGATCTCGCGCTCCTCAAGGTTGAGGGCGAGACCGAGGGTGCCGTCCTCGAACTTCAGCAGCTCGTTCGCCATGGCGGAGGGCAGGCCCTCCACCTTTGCGATGCCGTCACCGGCAACGCTGACCGTACCGACCTCCTCGCGCGAGGCCGCGTCCGGCTTGTACGACTGGACAAAGTTCTCCAGCGCGTCCCGGATCTCCTCCGGCCGGATCGTGAGCTCCGCCATCTGGGTTCCCTGCTCTCCTTGTTGGGCCCGAAGTTTCTTAAGGGGGTCTGGGGGCCGACCCCCAGGAATCTTCTGCAATTTCTGCACGGCCCAACCGGGCCGCTGGTCTTGCTTGGTTTTTGTTGCGCTGCGCTGTGTCAGCCGGCCATGCGACGGGTCGCCTCGTCGAGGCGCTCCGCGATGGTGCCGTTGATGACCTCGTCACCGACGCGCACCGAGATCCCGCCGAGGACCGCGGGGTCCACGTCCAGGTTCAGGTGCATCTGCCGACCGTAGAGCGTGGCGAGTGCGGCGCCGAGGCGCTGCTTCTGCCGGTCGCTCAGCGGTACCGCCGAGGTGACCACGGCGACCATGCGGTCCCGTCGCTCCGCGGCGAGCCTGGACAGGGAGTCGAGTCCTGCCTCCAGGCTACGTCCCCGGGGCTGGGTCACGAGGCGGGTGACGATGCGCTCGGTCACCGGCTGTGCCTTGCCGCCGAGCAGGCTGCGCAGCAGCTCGCCCTTGGCGGCGGTGGTGGCCGTACGGCTGGTGAGCGCGGAACGCAGGTCCGTGTCGGAGCCGACGATCCGGCCGAACCGGAACAGCTCGTCCTCGACGTCGTCGAGTGCGCCGCTGCGCTGGGCCGCGGTGAGGTCTGCGGTGTTCGCCAGCTCCTCGACCGAGTCCACCAGTTCGCGGGACTGCGACCAGCGGGAGCGGACCATGCCGGAGATCAGGTCCACGGCTTCGCCGCTCACCTGACCGCTCAGCAGTCGTCCGGCCAGCTCGGCCTTGCTCTCGCCGCTCTGCGCCGGGTCGGTGAGGACCCGCCGCAGGGAAACCTCGCGGTCGAGCAGCGCGGTGACGGCTGCCAGGTCCTCGGCGAGCTTCGCCGCGTCGACCGACGTGTTGTCGGTCAGCGCGTCGAGACGCTCACGTGCGGCTGCCAGTGCCTCGCGGCTCGCGCCGTTCATCGGACAGCCTCGGCCTTCGCCTCGAGCTCGTCGAGGAACCGGTCCACGGTGCCGCTCTGCCGGGCGTGGTCCTCAAGGGACTCGCCGACGAGCTTGCCGGCCAGGTCGGTGGCGAGCTTGCCCACGTCCTGGCGCAGCGCGGAAGCCGCGGCCTTGCGGTCGGCCTCGATCTGGGCGTGGCCGGCGGCGATGATCTCTTCGCGCTGCCGCTGACCTTCCGCCTTCATCTCCTGGATGATGACGGCACCCTGCTCCTGCGCCTCCTGGCGCATGCGGGCGGCCTCGTGGCGCGCCTCTGCGAGCTGAGCCTTGTACTGCTCAAGAACGCTCTGCGCCTCGGTCTGGGCCGCATCGGCCTTCTCGATACCGCCTTCGATGGCCTCGCGGCGCTCTTCCAGAACCTTGTTGATGTTCGGGAGGAGCTTCTTGGCGAGGAAGCCGAAGACGATGGCGAAGGCGATCAGGCCAATGACGATCTCGGGGATCGCCGGGAGCAGAGGGTTCTGAATCTCCTCTGACGCCAGCTGGTGGGCGATCACATCAGTGCCTTTCGTCGAATCGGGCGGGAAATGCCGCGATTAGAACGGGTAAACGAAGGGCATGACGAGGCCGATCAGGGCCAGCGCCTCACAGAGCACGAAGCCGAGGATCTGGTTCGACCGGATCAGACCGGCGGCCTCGGGCTGACGGGCCAGCGCCTGCGTACCGTTACCGAAGATGATGCCGACGCCGACGCCGGGGCCGATCGCGGCGAGGCCGTAGCCGATGGAACCGAGGTTGCCCGAGATGTTGACGGCGGCGAGGGTCTCAAGAGCGGACATGCCGTTTCTTCCTTCTCTTTCAGAACCGGTGGGGGTTGGCCACCGGACGACTATCAGGGGTGGGGCTGGGCTGGTCAGTGGTGCTTGGCGAGAGCGCCCTGAATGTAGTTGCAGGCCAGGAGTACGAAGACGTAGGCCTGCAGCGCCTGGATGAACAGTTCGAAGGCGGTCATCAGCAGGACCATCACGAAGGACACACCGGCGTAGGCGATGCCGATGCCGTTCAGCAGGTACCAGCTGGCGATGGTGAAGATCAGCAGCAGCACGTGACCGGCGAACATGTTCGCGAAGAGTCGCACGGCGTGCGTGAACGGCCGGATCAGCAGGTTCGACATGATCTCGATGAGCATGACGAAGGGAAGTGCCGGGCCGATCGACGGGTCGTAGCCCGAGATGTTCTTCCAGCCGCCGACGAAGCCGTGCCGCTTGAAGGTCAGGCTGACCCACAGGACGTAGACGATCGCAGCCAGCGCCACCGGGAATCCGATGACCGAGACCACCGGGAACTGGGCGAGCGGGATGATCGCCCAGAGGTTCATGATCCAGATGAAGAAGAACAGCGAGACCATGAGGGGCACGTACTTCTTGCCCTCGCGCTTACCGAGCGACTCGTACACCACACCGGTGCGGATGAAGTCGTAACCCGCCTCGGCCACCATCTGCAGCTTTCCGGGCACCAGCTTCGGCTTGTTGAAGGCCGCCCAGAAGAAGCCGACGACGACAACGGTGCTCAGGACCGCCAGCAGCATCGGCTTGTTGATGTCGATACCGCCGACGGTGAACATCGGCTCGAATACAAAGGAGTGCAGGCCAGGAGCCGGGAAGCCGCATCCGTCGAAGATGTGGCAGTCGGTCTCGAAGGCGAGCACCGTCGTCGGGTCAGCACTCACCGCGGGCTCCTTCAGCGTGGCGCATAGGTACGGCAACCTCGTTGTGTCGGCGCGGCAAGAAGCCGCTGGTCGGCACTGGACTTGGTGTTACGGATGGGGGGGCGGCTCAGGCACAGAGCCTCGCGATGAAGCAGGCGTCAGCTTGGATGCCCGCGCCCGCAGTGCCGCAGTTGGCACCGGACGATAGCAGGATCGCGTACGCGCTCTTATCCCGGCCCTACCCTTCACGTCGATGACCCCGCGTTCTCGGGCTTCTTGCCCTTGGACGAGTCCGGCTCGACGTAAAGGATCTTGGTCTTCATGTGTACACGAACCTGGGCCGCGACCCACACAACGGTCGCGACGACCAGCGAGATGGCAAAAGCCCTCGGATTGAACAGCGTCGTGTTCTTGAACACGGCGATAAAGATGAAGAGCAGCAGCAACTGTGCCGTGTAGAGCATCAGCCCCATGGACTGAAACAGGTGCGGCATGGACCTCGCGGTTCGCTGCAGAACATAGAGGCCGATACCCATGAAGAGAATCACGACCAGCGTCCCGACAGCCGCCCCGATCGCTCCCTTGCCGCCCGCGACCACAGCGCTGACAGCGACGGCGAGAGCACCGGCGGCAGCGGTGGGTACGGCGGCATGAAGGAGAGTCCGGGCGTCGTTGGACGGCATGGCGGCAGCTCCGCTTGCAGGGGGTGGGCAATGGTGTCGTCATGGACGAGCGTAGGCCCGGTCCGAGAGTGGTCACCTCGGGCCAACGGACCATGTCACTAGGGTCCTTCGGCCCTGTCACCGGGTCTCGTGAACGGTATCACAAACTATTTGATGAGGTCTTTACCTGAAAAGTGTGCCAACTGTCACACATGAGAGTGACTCCGCGCGTGTGTGCAGGACAGGACGGCGCATTGTCTGGTAATGGACGGAGACGCCCGAAACGTCAACGCGCCGAGTCCGCCTTCCGGCGATCGGACGGGCGCGAACGGTGACCGACGGCGGTCGCTCCGTTGACGCCGGAGACTCCTACGGCCACCGGGGTGCGTTCCGCGCTCTCCCGTGCCATCTCCGGGTCCTCGGACGCCTGTTGGTCCGGACCCCGCCCCGACTCCGGCCTCTCCTCGTACGCGAGTGAGGAGACCGGTCCGCGATCGCGCCGGTAGCGCGGCGGAACGAAGCGTTCCGCCCAGTACGGGGTACGCGGGGTGAAGCGCGGCATCAGCAGCAGCACCAGGCCCACGGCGCTGAGCCCCATGATCGCGAGCACGATCCACATCGACGCCGAGTGGACCGAGTAGCCGACCGCGCCGAAGGCGATCAGCGCGGACCAGAAGTACATGATCATCACGGCCCGGCTGTGCGAGTGGCCGATCTCCAGCAGGCGGTGGTGCAGGTGACCGCGGTCGGCCGCGAACGGCGACTGCCCGTTCCATGTACGCCGCACGATCGCCAGCACCAGGTCGGCGGCCGGGATCGCGATGATCGTCAGCGGCAGGATCAGCGGAATGAAGACCGGCAGCATCGCGTGGGTCGCCTGCCGCTCGCTGCCCTCGAACAGCTTCATCGTGTCCGGGTCGACCTGCCCGGTCACGGAGATCGCACCCGCGGCCAGGACCAGGCCGATCAGCATCGATCCGGAGTCGCCCATGAAGATCCGCGCGGGATGCATGTTGTGCGGCAGGAACCCGAGGCACATGCCCATCAGGATCGCCGCGAAGAGCGTCGCGGGGGCGGCCGCCTCGATTCCGTACCCGTACCAGAGCCGGTAGGCGTACAGGAAGAACGCCGCGGAGGCGATGCAGACCATGCCGGCCGCCAGGCCGTCCAGACCATCGACGAAGTTGACCGCGTTGATCGTGATGACGACCAGGGCGACCGTGAGCAGCGTGCCCTGCCACTGGGTGAGGGCGACCGTGCCCACACCGGGGATCGGCAGCCACAGGATCGTCAGACCCTGGATGACCATCACGGCGGCGGCGATCATCTGCCCGCCGAGCTTGATCAGGGCGTCGATCTCGAACTTGTCGTCCAGGACGCCGATCAGCCAGATCAGGGCGGCGCCGGAGAGCAGCGCCCGTGGTTCGTTGGAGAGTTCGAAGACGCCGTTCAGATTGAACAGGTGGTCCGCGACGATCAGTCCCGCGCACAGTCCGCCGAACATGGCGATGCCGCCGAGCCGCGGTGTCGGTTCTCGGTGTACATCACGCGCACGGATCGCGGGCATGGCCCCGATCGCGATGGCGAACTTTCGCACCGGCCCGGTCAGCAGGTAAGTCACTGCGGCCGTGACACAGAGCGTCAGCAGATAATCACGCACGGGCTGCCCCACAGAATTCGCCGACCATCTCAGCCCCACACCCTAGCCTCATGAACAAGGACCCCACGGTACGGGTGATGGTTCCACATGCCGCAATCAAGGGCCGCCTCGTCATCGCCTACCCCGGATACGGGGGATTCCTCTCGGCCAGTTCGCGCACTTCCGACCGCAGATGGGCGGCATCACCCGTCTCCCGTACCGCCGCTCCGAACAGTGCGGCGAGCCGCGCCATGTCCGCCTCGTCCATGCCCTGGGTGGTGACCGCCGCGGTGCCGAGCCGGATGCCACGGGCGTCCGGGTAGGGCAGGGCACAGGTGTCGAGCACCATGCCCGCCGCCGCCAGACGTTCGCGTGCGGTGCGGCCGTCGACACCCAGCGGGGCCGGGTCCGCGACGACGATATGGGTGTCCGTGCCGCCCGTGGTGATCTCGAAGCCCTCGGCCTCCAGACCCGCGGCGAGCACCCGCGCGTGGGAGACCACCCGGTGGGCGTACATCGTGTACGCGGGTGTCGCCGCCTCCCCGAACGCGACCGCCTTCGCCGCGATCGTGTGCATCTGGGCGCCGCCCTGGGTGAAGGGGAACACCGCCCGGTCGATCCGCTCGGCCAGCTCCGCGCCGCACAGGATCATCCCGCCGCGCGGGCCGCGCAGCACCTTGTGCGTGGTCGCGCAGACCACGTCCGCGTACGGGACCGGGCTGGGCGCCGCTCCCCCGGCGATCAGGCCCATCGGGTGGGCGGCGTCGGCGATCAGATAGGCGCCGACCTCGTCGGCGATCTCCCGGAACGCCTCGTAGTCGGGGTGGCGCGGATACGAGATCGAGCCGCAGACGATCGCCTTGGGGCGGCGGGCCCTGGCCAGGGAGCGGACCTGCCCGTAGTCGATGAGCCCGCTGTCGGGGTCCACCCCGTAGCCGACGAACTCGAACCAGCGGCCGGAGAAGTTGCCGGGCGCCCCATGGGTGAGGTGTCCCCCGTACGGGAGTCCCATCGCGAGCACCGTGTCACCCGGGCGCAGCAGCGCCGCGTAGGCGGCCAGGACGGCGGAGGAGCCGGAGTGCGGCTGGACGTTGGCGTGTTCGGCGCCGAAGAGGGCGCGGGCCCGCTGGATCGCGAGGCGTTCGGCGGCGTCGGCGTGCTCGCAGCCGCCGTGGTGACGGGCGCCCGGGTAGCCCTCGGCGTACTTGTTGGCGAGCGGCGAGCCGAGGGCGGCCAGCACCGCGGGCGAGGTGAAGTTCTCGGCGGCGATCAGCTGGAGGGTGCTCGACTGCCGGCGGACCTCACCGAGCAGTACGTCGGCGATCTCCGGGTCCTCGCGGCGCAGGGCGTCGAAGTCCTGCGGCAGGACGGCGTGCGAGGCGGACACGGGTGCGGGTGCGGCTGGAGTGGTGACCGGCATCTGACGGCTCCGGGCCTGGGGAGGGGTGCGCTGGTGTCAGATCCAATGTAGGCCGCGCTGTGGCGCTGTGCCCGCTGCCGGGGCGCCCCGTACGCCGGTCGGCGCACGAGCCCGTCAGTGGGGGGCCCGGACGCCCGTCAGTGCGGTGACGACGGGATCGAGTGCCTGGTTGATCTCGTCGCCGATGGAGCGGAAGAAGGTGATCGGGGCGCCGTAGGGGTCGTAGACCTCGTCCGCCTCGGCGGTGGGGGCCAGCAGCCAGCCGCGCAGGGCGGCGGAGGCGCGCACCAGTGCGCGGGCGCGTTCGACGACGCCCTCGTCGCGCGTGTCGGGCAGGGTGGCCGGATCTATGGCCCGGACCAGCCGGGTGAACTCCTTGAGGGTGAACGTCCGCAGGCCGGCCGAGTGGCCCATGGAGATGACCTGGGCGCGGTGGTCGCGGGTGGCGGTGAGGACCAGGTCGGCGCGGATCACGTGCTCGTCGAGCAGTTCACGGCCGACGAAGCCGGTGGCGTCGGCGCCGAAGTCGGCGAGGACGACCTCCGCGTTGGCCTCCATCGGGGCGCCTTCGTGTCCCCAGGTGCCCGCGCTCTCCACGATGAGCCCGCCGCTGAGCGGGTCGCCGAGGCGGTCCACCAGGGCATGGCGGGTCAGCCGCTCGGTGATGGGCGAGCGGCACACGTTGCCGGTGCTGACGTGGAGGATGCGGAAAGTGTCGGTCTGCCCCGCTATGCCACGCCCCTGCGGGGTGGTCAATTGGCCACCTCAAGGTCGGGTACCACCTTGCGCAGCTCCTCCAGGGAGAGCGCACCGGCCCGCAGGAGTACCGGCGTCCCACCGGTGACGTCGACGATCGAGGACGGCACGATGCCGGGCGTCGGGCCGCCGTCGAGGTAGACGGAGACGGAGTCGCCGAGCATTTCCTGGGCGGCGTCGCAGTCCTCGGGCGAGGGGTGGCCGGTGAGGTTGGCGCTGGAGACGGCCATCGGGCCGACCTCGGTGAGCAGTTCGATGGCGACCGGGTGCAGCGGCATCCGGATGGCGACGGTGCCGCGGGTGTCACCGAGGTCCCACTGCAGTGAGGGCTGGTGCTTGGCGACGAGTGTGAGGGCGCCGGGCCAGAAGGCGTCGACGAGCTCCCACGCCTGTTCGGAGAAGTCGGTGACCAGGCCGTGCAGGGTGTTCGGGGAGCCGATCAGGACGGGGGTCGGCATGTTGCGGCCGCGCCCCTTGGCGTCCAGCAGGTCGGCGACGCCCTCGGAGCTGAAGGCGTCCGCACCGATCCCGTACACGGTGTCGGTGGGCAGCACGACCAGTTCGCCGCGGCGGACGGCGGACGCGGCTTCACGCAGGCCGGTCGTACGGTCGGTCGCGTCGTTGCAGTCGTATCGCCGTGCCATCAGCCGGCCTCCTCAAGCATGTACGGGTATGGCGTGTACGGGTCTGACGGGTGCGGGCCCGGCAGCTGCGGGTCCGGCGGGAGCCGGTGCGGGCCGCCGGTCACGGCATGGCCTTGCGGGCGGTGGCGAACCGGGGCCGCTTGTTCAGGTCCGGGTGGTCGGCGGCATCCGCCCAGCCCCGTTCCTCGGTGAAGATCCACGGCACCTGGCCGCCCTGGGTGTCGGCGTGCTCGATGACGACGAGACCGCCGGGGCGCAGCAGCCGGTGTGCGGTGCGTTCGATGCCGCGGATGGTGTCGAGTCCGTCCTCGCCGGAGAAGAGGGCCATCTCCGGGTCGTGGTCGCGTGCCTCGGGTGCCACGTACTCCCATTCGGTGAGCGGGATGTACGGCGGGTTGGAGATGACCAGGTCGACCTGGCCGTCGAGCTCGGGAAGGGCGCTCAGAGCGTCTCCCCGGTGGACGGTGACCCGTGACCCCTCGGCGTTCTTCCTGGTCCATCTGAGGGCGTCCTCGGACAGCTCCACGGCGTGTACGCGCGAGCGCGGCACCTCCTGCGCCATGGCGAGGGCGATGGCGCCGGATCCCGTGCAGAGGTCGACGATGAGCGGCTCGACGACATCCATCGCGCGGACCGCGTCTATGGCCCAGCCGACGACCGACTCGGTCTCCGGGCGGGGCACGAAGACTCCGGGCCCCACCTGGAGCTCCAGGTAGCGGAAGAAGGCGCGGCCGGTGATGTGCTGGAGGGGCTCGCGGGCCTCGCGGCGGGCGATGGTCTCCCAGTAGCGGGCGTCGAAGTCCGTGTCGGGCACATGGTGCAGCTCGCCCCGCTTGACGCCGTGCACGAACGCGGCGAGTTCCTCGGCGTCGAATCGCGGTGAAGGGACACCGGCGTCGGCCAGCCGCTGGGTGGCCTGGGCCACCTCGGCGAGCAGCAGGTTCATCGCGGTTCTCCGTACGGGGTCACGGGCGGCGGGGCGGGCTTGGTCTACGCGTTGGCGAGCTTGGCGGCGGAGTCGGCGTCGACGCACGCCTGGATCACGGCGTCGAGGTCGCCGTCGAGCACCTGGTCCAAGTTGTACGCCTTGAAGCCGACGCGGTGGTCCGAGATCCGGTTTTCCGGGAAGTTGTACGTACGGATCTTCTCGGACCGGTCGACGGTACGGACCTGGCTGCGGCGTACGTCGGAGGCTTCCTGCTCGGCCGCTTCCTGGGCGGCGGCCAGCAGCCGGGAGCGCAGGATGCGCATGGCCTGCTCCTTGTTCTGGAGCTGGCTCTTCTCGTTCTGGCAGGAGGCGACGACACCGGTCGGCAGGTGCGTGATGCGGACCGCGGAGTCGGTGGTGTTGACGGACTGGCCGCCGGGGCCCGAGGAGCGGTAGACGTCGATCCGGAGGTCGTTGGCGAGGATCTCGACGTCGACCTCCTCCGCCTCGGGCGTGACGAGCACACCGGCGGCGGAGGTGTGGATACGGCCCTGGGACTCGGTGGAGGGCACGCGCTGCACACGGTGCACGCCGCCCTCGTACTTCATCCGGGCCCAGACGCCCTGGCCGGGTTCGGTGGCCCCGTTGCCGCCCTTGGTCTTCACGGCGACCTGGACGTCCTTGTAGCCGCCGAGCTCGGACTCGGTGGAGTCGATGATCTCGGTCTTCCAGCCGACGCGTTCCGCGTACCGCAGATACATGCGCAGCAGGTCACCGGCGAACAGGGCCGACTCGTCGCCGCCCGCGCCCGCCTTGATCTCCAGGAGCACGTCCTTGTCGTCGCTGGGGTCGCGCGGGACGAGGAGGAGGCGGAGCTTCTCGGTGAGCTCGTCGCGCTGCTTCTCCAGGTCCTTGACCTCGGCGGCGAAGTCGGGGTCGTCCGCGGCGAACTCGCGGGCGGTCCCGATGTCCTCACCGGTCCGCTTCCAGGACCGGTACGTGGAGACGATCGGGGTCAGCTCCGCGTAGCGCTTGTTCAGCTTGCGCGCGTTGGCCTGGTCGGAGTGGACCGACGGGTCGGCGAGCTTCTTCTCAAGACCGGTGTGTTCACCGATCAGTTCCTCGACCGCCTCGAACATTCGGGGGCTCCTGGTTGGTTACGTCTACGGGCCTGCTGGAGGGCGTACTGCCGGGGTGAGGCGTCCGGGGGCACCCCCGGACGCCCGGCCGGAAAAAACGCCGGTTCCGACGCCCCCGGTGAGAGGGCGCCGAGAACCGGCGCAGGGGCTCGCTACTTGCTGGCGGAGCCGGCAGCCTTGCCGAAGCGGGCCTCGAAGCGGGCCACGCGGCCGCCGGTGTCGAGGATCTTCTGCTTGCCCGTGTAGAACGGGTGGCACTCGGAGCAGACGTCGGCACGGATGGCGCCGCCGTCGATGGTGCTCCGGGTGGTGAACGACGCACCGCAGGTGCAGCTGACCTGCGTCTCGACGTACTCGGGGTGGATGTCGCGCTTCAAGGTGTCTCCTAGTTTCGGGAGGGCGCCGGGTCGTCCGCGCGGATTGCGCGTCCGTGAACCGGGGCCGACGTACCAGTCTGCCAGGACCGGCCGTATCTCCCAAAACCGGGGTCGGGCCGCACCTATTCCCGCCCCCGGTCACACGTTCGGTGACCGTCCGCGCACCCAGTGGCGTCCTCGCAGGCGGCAGCCCTACCGGACGACCTGGCCGGCCTCGCCCTTGTCGCCCGCCGACTTCTCGGTGGCGGAGGCGGGGATCGGCCGGTCGTGCTTGAGCGCCGTCCACACCTGCTGGGCCGACTCCTCCAGCGGTATGACGCGGTTGGGGTCGGCGGGGTCGTACTCCACGGGCAGCGTGACCATGTGGACGTTCTTCGCGCCGAGGCCCTTGAGCCCGTTCGCGAAGCTCGTGAGCTCCGGGACCGAGGCCAGATCGGAGTCGGTGGTGATGGCCTTGGTGGCGGTGTTGGCGAGGTCGTACAGCTTCTTCGGGCTGGAGAACACCCCGACGCTCTTCGCCTGTTCCATCAGCGCCTTGATGAACGCCTGCTGGAGCTGGATGCGTCCGAGGTCGCTGCCGTCGCCGACGCTCTTGCGGGTGCGCACCAGGCCGAGCGACTGCTCGCCGTCCAGGGTGTGGGTGCCGGGCTTCAGGTTCAGATGGCTCTTGGAGTCGTTGATCGCCTCGTTGGTGGTGATCTCGACACCGCCGAGCTCGTCGATGAGCTTTTTGAAGCCGGTGAAGTCGACCTCGACGTAGTGGTCCATGCGGATCCCGGACATCGCCTCGACGGTCTTCACCGCGCAGGCCGGTCCGCCGACCTCGTACGCCGTGTTGAACATCGCGTGCGTCTCGGCGGAGACCGGGTCACCGGTCGCGTCGCTCGTGCAGGCGGGGCGGTCGACGAGGGTGTCGCGCGGGATCGAGACGACGCTGGCCGCCTTGTGGCCCTCGTTGACGTGCACGATCATCGCCGTGTCCGAGCGGGCGGCCCCTTCGTCGGCGCCGTACTGGGAGTTGTCCCCGGAGCGGGAGTCGGAGCCCAGCACCAGGATGTCCTGGGAGCCGTCGTCCACGTCGTCGGGGCGGTCCGCGCCGAGCGCGGCGTTGATGTCGACACCCTTGAGGTTGCCGTTGAGCGTGAAGTACGCGTATCCGAGCCCCGATCCGCCCGCGACCACGACACCGGCCACCGTCCAGGCGGCGATGACCTTCGCGCGGTGGCGGCCCGAGGGCCTCCTGCGGCGGCTGCCGGAGCCGCGTATTCGGCCGGTCCCCCTGCTCTGCTCGCTCATGGGTCTCCCTCGTTCCTGGTGCCTCGCTGCTCCCCGCTCCCCCGCCCCTGAATGGTTCGGCACGGTTTGTCGTCTCCTGCTCAGACGTCGAAGCACCAAGAAGGGTTGCACAACGGCCTGTGACCCCTGTCCGGGACGGGGCCGCGGGCCGCGCCGGGCGAACTGCCCGTGATGCGGCGCTCACCTGGGGTTTCTTTCGTGGTACAGCCATCCTCCGGGCGGGTGTGCGGCGGCCCGGGATGTGGCTCACGTCTCAGACCGCCCGGGTGGGCGGTCCCGGGCCCCGGTCGGGGTCGGCCGCCGCGAACCCGGTCGGAGCCACGGGCGGCCCTCGCCGTCGCGGTTCCGGGTCGACCTGACGCACCGGGCCGGCGCCGCCCCGGCCGCCGCACGGGACGGGCCGGGTGAACGAGGTGACCGTCGCGGCACAACACGGTTGAGGCGCCGGTCAGTTGCCCGAGCGGGGAGAGGAACCGCCCCCATCGGTAACCCGACTGAGTGGGCGTACGAAAGGACGTTCCCCCGCCTATGGTCCGCCGATGCCGCACCGCGACGCAGAACCGCCCTCGTCACCGGAGTGACGAGGGCGGCTGGGTACGGCTGCTGAGGCGACGTCAGTCGTTGCCGTTGCCCGGCGTCGTCTTCTGGATCTGCAGCAGGAACTCCGCGTTGGACTGCGTCTTCTTCATGCGGTCCAGCAGGAGTTCGATCGCCTGCTGCTGGTCGAGCGCGTGGAGCACCCGGCGCAGCTTCCAGACGACCGCCAGCTCGTCGGTGCCGAGCAGGATCTCTTCCTTACGGGTGCTGGACGCGTCGACGTCCACCGCCGGGAAGATGCGCTTGTCCGAGAGCTTCCGGTCGAGCTTGAGCTCCATGTTGCCGGTGCCCTTGAACTCCTCGAAGATCACCTCGTCCATGCGCGAGCCGGTCTCGACGAGCGCGGTGGCCAGGATGGTCAGCGAGCCGCCGTCCTCGATGTTGCGCGCGGCACCGAAGAAGCGCTTCGGCGGGTACAGCGCGGTCGAGTCGACACCACCGGACAGGATGCGGCCGGAGGCGGGCGCCGCGAGGTTGTACGCGCGGCCCAGACGGGTGATGGAGTCCAGCAGGACGACCACGTCGTGACCCAGCTCGACGAGACGCTTGGCGCGCTCGATGGCCAGCTCGGCGACCGTGGTGTGGTCCTCGGCCGGGCGGTCGAAGGTCGAGGAGATGACCTCGCCCTTCACCGACCGCTGCATGTCGGTGACCTCTTCCGGACGCTCGTCGACCAGGACGACCATCAGGTGGCACTCGGGGCTGTTGACCGTGATGGCGTTGGCGATGGCCTGCAGGATCATCGTCTTGCCGGTCTTCGGCGGGGCCACGATCAGACCACGCTGGCCCTTGCCGATCGGGGCGACCAGGTCGACGATCCGCGTCGTCAGCACATTGGAGTCGGTCTCCAGACGGAGCCGGTCCTGCGGGTAGAGCGGGGTCAGCTTCTGGAACTCCGGACGGCCGCGGCCGCTCTCGGGCGCCATGCCGTTGACCGTGTCGAGGCGCACCAGCGCGTTGAACTTCTCGCGGCGCTCGCCGTCCTTGGGCTGACGCACCGCACCGGTGACGTGGTCACCCTTGCGCAGACCGTTCTTGCGGACCTGGGCGAGCGAGACGTACACGTCGTTCGGGCCCGGCAGGTAGCCGGAGGTCCGGATGAACGCGTAGTTGTCGAGGATGTCCAGGATGCCCGCGACGGGGATCAGGACGTCGTCGTCGGCGACCTGTACGTCGCTGGCGAAGTCCTCACGGCCACGGCGGCCACGACGGTCGCGGTAGCGGCCGCGACGGCCGCGACGGCCGCCCGCCTCGTCGTCGTAGCCGTCGTCCGGCCCGTTGTCACGGTTCTGCTGGCCCTGACTCTGACCCTGCCCCTGACCCTGGCCCTGGGTCTGCCCCTGGCCCTGGCCCTGGCTCTGGGTCTGTCCCTGGCCCTGGCGCTGGGGGCGCTGCCCGCCGCCCTGCTGGCCCTGGTCGTCGCCCTTGCTGCGGCGGTCGCGCTGGCGCTCGCGACGGTCACCGCGCTCACCGCGTTCCCCACGCTCGCCGCGGTCCCGGCGGTCGCCGCGGCGGCCTTCGGCGCTGTCGGCGGCGGACTCGGCCTTGGCGTCGGCCTTCGCCTCGCCGCGGTCCTCGCTCTTCTGCTCGGCCTGCGGCTCCGACTTGGCCTCGGCCTTGGTGTCGGGGCTGCCGGCCTGCGCGGTCGCCCGGCGCCGACGACGCTCGCCCGCGGGCTGGTCGTCACTGGCCGGCTGACCGGGGATGTCGATCTGCTGCTGGGCGTCGGCCTTGTCGGCCGGTGCGGCGGCCTCGTCCCCGGTGCGCGCCTTGGAGGTGGCGCGCCGCTTCGGCTTGCTCTCGGCGTCCGTACCGGCGGGGGCCGCAGCGGCCTTGGAGGAGGTCTTGGGCGCGGCGGAGCCCGCCTGTGCCTCCTTGATGACCTCGATCAGCTGGCTCTTGCGCATGCGCGCAGTTCCCCTGATGCCGAGGCCGGACGCGACCTGCTGCAGCTCGGCCAGGACCATGCCCTCGAGGCCGGTGCCGGAGCGGCGGCGCCGTGCGGTGGTGCCAGTGGCAGCACCTTCGGCGGGCGCGGTGCTGTCGACGCTCTTGTCGGCAGTCACGCCCATCAGATCGGTGGTGTCGCTCACGAAGGGTCCTTCCCTGGAGCGGACGTCGGCCTTCTGGCTCGGCGACCGGTTGTGCTGTCCGACTGCGGTCTGTGATCTTGCGGATCGCGGACCTTGCCGGGGCGGTGGTCCGCCGGGTACGGCGGAGAGATGAATGTGCGGGGTCCGGCGCGAGATCCCCCTGCTCGGCCCACTCCTGGAAGAGCGAGGGGTGTCGTGCCGGTTCCGGAGCGTGCTCGAAACTGCTCAGGCAGGCTGCTCAGGCAGTTGGGGAGGCTCCCGGAAGAATGGTGGTCCCGGAGGGGGACACGAAGCAACGCGCCACAAAGACGTCGGTTGCAGACTTGAGGTTAACACTACCGGCTCCAACAACATTCCCCCTCTCACTCACCGGCAATCACATGCGGCTACGGGGCGAGCGGCAGAACACTCGCGCCCGTGGCGTCCAGGGCGAGCCTGTTCGCCGCCCATCCCTCGCCCGCCAGTCGAGCGACCTTGTCGGCCGAACCCTCCTCCGTCAGCGCGAGCACCGTGGGGCCCGCGCCGGAGATGACAGCGGGGACGCCGTCGGCGCGCAGCCGGTTCACCAGCTCCAGACTTTCCGGCATCGCGGGCCCTCGGTACTCCTGGTGGATCCGGTCCTCGGTGGCGGCGAGCAGCAGCTCGGGGCGCTCGGTCAGAGCCGCTACGAGCAGGGCCGCACGACCGGCGTTGGCCGCGGCGTCGACGTGCGGGACGGCGCGCGGCAGCAGCCCGCGGGCGGTCTCGGTGAGCACCGGCCTGCCCGGCACGAAAACCACCGGAACGACGGAATCCGCAGCATCCATCCTGATGGCCCTGGCCGCTCCGCCGTCCATCCAGGCGAGCGTGAAGCCGCCGAGCAGACAGGCCGCGACATTGTCGGGATGCCCCTCGATCTCGGTGGCCAGCTCCAGCAGCGCCGAGTCGTCGAGGCGGGCGTCGCCGCCTATCGTCACGGCGCGGGCGGCGACGATGCCTGCGCAGATGGCGGCGGAGGAGGAACCGAGGCCGCGCCCGTGCGGGATGCGGTTGGCGCAGACGATTTCGAGGCCGCGGGGCTGTCCGCCGAGCAGATCGAAGGCGGTGCGCAGGGAGCGTACGAGCAGGTGGCTCTCGTCGCGCGGCAGCGACTGCGCGCCCTCACCCGCGATGTCGATGTGCAGCCCGGAGTCGGCGACCCGGACGACGACATCGTCGTACAGCCCCAGCGACAGGCCGAGGGCGTCGAAACCCGGGCCCAGATTGGCGCTGGTCGCGGGGACGCGCACCCTGACGGCGGCAGCTCGGAACGCGGGACCGGCCATCGGTTGGACGACTCCTTGTAAGACAGCGGGGATGCGGTGCGGTGTGTGGCTGTGCGGCAGTGGGGGTGATGTGGGGCGATGACTGCGGGGTCGCGGCTGTGGGGCAGGGGCGCCGGACGATGAGACATCCGATCGCCGGCCCGACGGCCACGGCGGCACCGCACCGCGGCACATGCGGCGGGGCGGTTGCATACAGCTTATCGAAGGAAGGTTCTGTCGCGACATAGGGCGCACAGGAGGCGCACGATGCGTGTCGCACGCCTCCTATGCGCTCTCCGCCCCGAAAAGGGGCGGTTGAGCGGGTTTCCCGCGATCGGACGCGAGGGTTACGCGAGGGTTACGCGAGGCCGAGCTTCTCGGCCGCGGTGGCCGCGTCGACCGGCACCGTGACCGGCTGCGGGGCGCCCGCGACGGCCCAGTCCGGGTCCTTGAGGCCGTTGCCGGTGACCGTGCAGACGATCTTCTGCCCGGGGTCGACCTTGCCCTCCTCGGCGGCCTTGAGCAGACCGGCGACGGAGGCGGCCGAGGCCGGCTCCACGAAGACGCCCTCCTGGGAGGCCAACAGCCGGTACGCGGACAGGATCTGCCGGTCCGTCACCTCGTCGATGAAACCGCCCGATTCGTCCCGCGCGGCCAGGGCGTACTGCCAGGAGGCCGGGTTGCCGATCCGGATCGCGGTGGCGATCGTGGAGGGGTCCTTGACGATCTCGCCGCGCACGATGGGCGCGGAGCCGGAGGCCTGGAAGCCCCACATGCGCGGCGCGTGGGTGGAGACCCGGTCGCCGGCGTACTCCGTGTAGCCCTTCCAGTACGCGGTGATGTTGCCCGCGTTGCCGACCGGCAGGACGTGGATGTCCGGGGCGTCACCGAGCGCGTCGACGATCTCGAACGCGGCGGTCTTCTGGCCCTCGATACGGACCGGGTTGACCGAATTGACCAGCGCCACCGGGTAGTTGTCCGAGAGCGAGCGGGCCAGGGTCAGGCAGTCGTCGAAGTTGCCGTCGACCTGAAGGATCTTGGCGCCGTGGACGAGCGCCTGGCCCATCTTGCCGAGCGCGATCTTGCCCTGCGGTACGAGGACGGCGCAGACCATCCCGGCCCGTACCGCGTACGCGGCGGCGGAGGCGGAGGTGTTGCCGGTCGAGGCGCAGATGACGGCCTGCGCGCCCTCCTCCTTGGCGCGGGTGATCGCCATGGTCATCCCGCGGTCCTTGAACGAACCGGTGGGGTTGGCGCCCTCGACCTTGAGGTGCACCTCGCAGCCCGTGCGCTCGGAGAGGACCTGCGCCGGAACGAGCGGCGTACCGCCCTCACGAAGCGTGACAACGGGCGTCGTGCTCGTGACCGGAAGACGGTCCCGGTACTCCTCGATGATGCCGCGCCACTGGTGGGTGCCCTTGCTGGTCATGGGTCCTTACTCCCCTTCAACACGCATGATGCTGGCGACACCGCGCACGGTGTCGAGCTTGCGCAGCGCTTCGACGGTCCCGGAGAGGGCGGCGTCGGGCGCGCGGTGGGTGACGACGACGAGAGATGCCTCGCCGCCTCCGTCCTGACGGCCTTGCTGGCGCACCGTATCGATCGATACGCCCTGCTCGGCGAAGACCGTCGCGACCTGGGCGAGTACGCCAGGCTTGTCGGCCACGTCGAGGCTGATGTGGTACCGCGTGACGACGTCGCCCATCGGGCTGACCGGCAGACGCGTATAGGCGGACTCGCCGGGGCCGGGGGCCTCGTTGAGCTTGTTGCGGCAGACCGCGACGAGGTCGCCCAGGACCGCGGACGCGGTGGGCGCGCCACCGGCGCCGGGGCCGTAGAACATCAGCTGCCCGGCGGCCTCCGCCTCGACGAAGACCGCGTTGTACGCCTCGCGGACGGAGGCCAGCGGGTGGCTGAGCGGGATCATCGCGGGGTGCACGCGGGCCGTGACCGACTGCCCGTCGGCGGCGCGCTCGCAGATGGCGAGCAGCTTGACCGTGCAGCCCATGCGGCGGGCGGACGCGATGTCGGCGGCGGTGACCTCGGTGATGCCCTCGCGGTGCACATCGCCGATGCGTACGCGGGTGTGGAAGGCGATACCGGCGAGGATCGCGGCCTTCGCGGCGGCGTCGAAGCCCTCGACGTCGGCGGTCGGGTCGGCCTCGGCGTACCCGAGGGCGGTGGCCTCGTCGAGCGCCTCGGAGTAGCCGGCTCCGCTCGTGTCCATCCGGTCGAGGATGAAGTTGGTGGTGCCGTTGACGATGCCGAGGACCCGGTTGACCTTGTCCCCGGCGAGGGACTCGCGCAGCGGGCGTACGAGCGGGATGGCGCCGGCCACGGCCGCCTCGTAGTAGAGGTCGCGGCCGTGTTTCTCGGCTGCCGCGTGCAGTGCGGCGCCGTCCTCGGCGAGCAGCGCCTTGTTGGCCGAGACGACGCTCGCACCGTGCTCGAAGGCGGTCGTGATGAGTGTGCGGGCCGGCTCGATGCCCCCGATGACCTCGACGACGACGTCGATGTCGCCCCGTTCGACCAGGGCGGTCGCATCGGTGGTGACCAGTGCGGGATCGATTCCCTCCCGCACCTTCGAGGGCCGGCGGACGGCCACTCCGGCGAGCTCCACCGGCGCGCCGATGCGCGCGGCGAGGTCGTCGGCGTGCGTCGTCATGATGCGCGCCACCTCTGAGCCGACCACTCCACAGCCCAGCAGCGCCACCTTCAGCGGACGCGTACGCATCATCCGACCTCGTTTCTCATACATACTCATGTGTGGACCAGTCTCACTCACCGGACGGGGGTTTCTGCCACCCGTCCGGATCCTGAGACGACTATTTCATCACCCGACATCGAGGCGCAGGAGATCTTCCTCCGTCTCCCGTCGGACGATCACGCGCGCCTCTCCGTCGCGTACGGCTACGACCGGCGGGCGCAGGGCATGGTTGTAGTTGCTCGCCATGGAACGGCAGTACGCGCCGGTGGCGGGCACCGCGATCAGGTCGCCGGGAGCGAGGTCGGCCGGCAGGAACGCGTCCTTCACCACGATGTCCCCGCTCTCGCAGTGCTTGCCGACCACGCGGACCAGCATCGGTTCGGCGTCCGAGCTGCGCGAGACGAGGGCGACGCTGTATTCGGCGTCGTACAGCGCGGTGCGGATGTTGTCCGACATGCCGCCGTCGACGCTGACGTACGTACGCAGTCCTTCGAGCGGCTTGATCGTGCCGACCTCGTAGAGCGTGAACGCGGTGGGCCCGACGATGGCCCGGCCCGGCTCGACCGAGATGCGCGGGGTGCTCAGATTCGCGGACTCGCACTCGCGGGTCACGATGTCGCTGAGCGCCTTGGCGATCTCGTGCGGCTCGCGCGGGTCGTCCTCGGAGGTGTACGCGATGCCCAGCCCGCCGCCGAGGTCGATCTCGGGCAGCTCGACGCCGTGCTCGTCGCGCACCTCGGCGAGCAGCTGCACCACGCGCCGTGCGGAGACCTCGAACCCGGCCATGTCGAAGATCTGCGACCCGATGTGCGAGTGGATGCCGATCAGTTCGAGCCCGTCGAGCGTCAGCACCCTCCGCACCGCCTCGGCGGCCTGTCCGCCGGCCAGCGCGATACCGAACTTCTGGTCCTCGTGGGCGGTGGCGATGAACTCGTGGGTGTGCGCCTCGACGCCGACGGTGACCCGGATCTGGACGCGCTGGCGCAGGCCCCGGCTCTGCGCGATGTGGGCGACCCGGACGATCTCCTGGAAGGAGTCGAGCACGATGCGCCCGACGCCCGCCTCGACGGCCCGCTCGATCTCGGCGACGGTCTTGTTGTTGCCGTGGAAGGCGATCCGCTCGGCCGGCATACCGGCGTCCAGCGCGGTGGTCAGCTCACCACCGGAGCAGACATCGAGGTTGAGCCCTTCCTCCTGGAGCCAGCGCACGACGGCGCGCGACAGGAATGCCTTCCCGGCGTAGAAGACATCGGCACCGGGCCCGAAGGCGTCCGCCCAGGCGCGGCAGCGGGCGCGGAAGTCACTCTCGTCGAGGAAGTACGCCGGAGTGCCGAACTCCTCCGCGAGCCGGGCGACTTCGATCCCGCCGACGGTGAGCGCACCGTTCGTGTCGCGGGTGACGGTACGGGACCAGACCTTCTCGTCCAGGACGTTCAGATCGGTGGCCGGGGCGGTGTAGTGCCCCTCGGTGAGGACGTCGGCGTGACGGGGCCCGGCGGGGTGTGCGGATCGGCTCATCGTGTTGCTCTCTCGGGTCTCTCAGAGGTGTTCGGGCGCGCTGATACCGAGCAGGGACAGGCCGCCGGCCAGCACCGTCCCGGCGGCTTCGGCAAGGGCCAGCCGGGAGCGGTGGGCGGCCGAGGGTTTCTCGTCGCCGATGGGGAGCGGAGGGCAGGAGTCGTGGAAGGCGAAGAAGGCGCGCGCCACCGCTTCGAGATGCCGGGCGAGCCGGTCCGGCGCCCGGTGCCGGGCGGCGGCCAGGAGGACGCCGGGGTGGTCGGCGAGGAGGTCGAGCAGGGCGTGGGCATCGGGGTGGCGGGCGTCGGAGTCGGCGTCGTACGCGCCGTCGAAGCCGAGGAGCGCCGCGCCGCGGGTGAGGGCGCGGGCCCGGGAGTGGGCGTACCGCACCAGGAAGAGGGCGTTGGCCTCGCCCTGGACGAGAAGGTCGTCGCCGAGCGGCGCCCGGTCGTGTCCGGCGGGCCGCAGCAGCCCCCATCGGGTGGCGTCGGGCCCGAGCCGCTCCAGCAGCTCCCCCGCGTCCGCACCTGCGGGAACGGGCCGTATCGCGGTCAGCGGGGTGGGCGGAACCCCGTGGGCGTCGACGCCGACTCCGAGCCGCTCCCAGTCGGGGTCGGACGCCGTCTCGCAGCTGACCCGCACCCGGGCCCCCTGCGAGACGACCAGCGCGCGCACCGCGTGGGCGCTGACGGCGGCCCGTACCTCCCGGGCGTGCCGGAACTGGAGCACCTCCGTACGGAGCGCGTCGCCGTGCCCGTACCGCAGCCCCCGCTCCCGCACCTCGCGCACCAGTTCATGTCGGGCGGCGGTATCGGCACCGGCGTCGAGGGTGAAGCTCAGGAATCCGGGCCCGGTGATGTCCACGCGCCCGATCCCGGGCTCGGCGGCGACCCGGTCGCGCAGGATCCGTGCGACCTCCAGCGCGGGCAGCGCGGCGGGCCCGGCGAGCTGGAGCGCGACGGCGCAGGCGTAGTCGCCGCTGCCGCCCGGCCGTGTCCTTTCGATCCGCACGCGCGCGGGCACGGGCGCGCGCAAGGCATCCTCGTCGACCGCGCGGCGCACAGCGTGCAGCACGGTCCGGGAGAGATCGACGGGGGTCACGGGACAAGCGTATGGGAGACAGGGGGGCACTCCGCGACCCTGTTTCGCCATCCGGTCAGCCGGCCGCCCACCCCGCCCGCCCCGCACCGTGCCGCCCGTCCAGCTCCGGCGGGTCCTCCCGGCGCACCAGCCGGTGGACGATCCGCACCAGCTCACTCGGCTCGAACGGCTTCGCCAGAAAGACATCGACCCCGGCCGAGGCCCCCGCGTCCACCTCGTACTGCGTACAGGCGCTGATGATCGCGACGGGCAGATGGCTCGTCCGCGGATCGGCGCGCAGCCGCGCGGCGGTCTGGAGACCGTCGAGCCGGGGCATCACGACATCGAGCGTGATCGCATCCGGGCAGACCTGATGCACCAGATCCAGACACTCGACACCATCGGCCGCGGTCACGACCTCGAAGCCCTCAAGCTCGAGATTGACCCTGATCAACTGCCGGATGACCTTGTTGTCGTCGACAACAAGCACGCGGCCGTACGCCCCTGACACGCTTCGAGAGTAGGTCGGCCGGAGGGGCTGCGTCCGGGTTTTGCCCACTTCCGTCCCCGGAAGAGTGGCGAGAAACCGCGCCGACCGCCCGTTCGGGCGTGGCCGGAAGGGTTTCCCGCGCCGCGGAAATACCTGTTCACGGACACCCTGCGGGAGCTGGTAGTGTTTCACCCGTCGCAGAGCAACACCGCGATACGCCCCCGTAGCTCAGGGGATAGAGCATCGGCCTCCGGAGCCGGGTGCGCAGGTTCGAATCCTGCCGGGGGCACTTCGCAGGAAGTGCCGACAAGACCCCGCCGCCAGCCTTCAGGCTGGAAGCGGGGTCTTTGTGTATGCGATCACCATCCGCAACCTCGGACCACCGATGGAATGTGCCGCTCGTGTGGCAGCCCAGCCATTGATGCGGTCCGGCTGGGCTGCCACCCCGGTCAGGTGCCGCGGTCAGAGACGTCCGCACAACCCGCGGTGGTAGCGGAGGTGCTCCTGGTCGATGACATGGTCGGCATGCCGCTTGAGCTGATAGTCAACGGCTCCCGTCGAGTTCCGCCTCACCGCCCACTGCTCATCGATGTAGATAGCGAGCCTGTCGAATTCGACGTGGTGGTTGGGACAGAGACACAGCAGGTTGGACAGCTGATCGGGCCCGTGGTGGGGCCTCCCCAGTCCCCGGATGTGGGCGGCCTCGCTGTAGTGGCTGTATCTGGTCTCTACGCGGGAATCGCATACCTGGCACGCGTGCTCGTACATCACCTTGATGCTCTCGACGAGCCGCGGGTCCCTGTCGAGCTGCGAGGAGGCGCCCGGGCGGCGGGGCACTCTTCCTCCGCCGGTTCCTGGGTCGGGGAGTTCGCCGCTGGCACTCGCGAAACCGGCGAGACCCACGCGCTCCAGAATTTCCTCCCGGTCCACATCACCGAGGTAGCTGGAACAGATCAGACCGATGGCCTCGGCCCGCGCCAACGAGCGTCGAAGGACCTTGGCGGCGTCCCTTTTGAGGCCGGCGCTCGCACGCGCTGCGGTCAGCTTGGACGGCGTTGGCGTGGCGTTCCGATCCTCCACCCCCTCGACGTCCCACAGCCCACTGGAGCGTAGGTGCCAAAACGGGTACTCAGGGGTGACCCTCGAATCCGGGAGGCCGAAGTCCCGCAGCAGAGGCCCGACCTCGTCGCGGAACGTCTGCCACTCGACCATGCGGTCCTGCTCAGCAGTCAGACGGCCGATGGCCCACAGGAGAGTGATCGGCTTGTGACGTGAAGGACGCTGGTCCTTGGTGTGGGTCTTCAAACTTGAGAGGGCGCGGAACACGTCGTCCCGGCTCAGTGTCGTGCCTCTGCCAGGAGGCAGATCGTTTCGCCCCGGCCTCACGGGCGTCGACCGATCGACCAAACGCAGGCAACGGCGCCGCCCCTCAGCACCTACCAGAGTCAGCGAACGCAGCGGCTCGGGAAGCCGGAGTTCACTGAGAACGGGTTTCGCCGGTGTGTCGAACTCGACCACGTCTCCCAGTGCCATGATGTGCTCCCAGGTCTTCTGGCCCTCGTCCACACCCCAGACGGCCTTGGCAAGGGCCTGGTTGTGGAAGAGCCCGAGAATCCTCGCGCTGGCAACGAACTTCTTGTCCGCGTAGAACAAGACCTCGTCACCGACCCGCCGTCCGGCAATCGCGGCAGCTTTTCCGTCCTTCTTGGAAGGAGGCGTAGCCCCCCAGAGCCGCGCCGGGCCCGTCGGGAAGAGTTCCTTCAGCGCTTGAGCGTCAGCACCGAGAACGTGCTCGTAGTCCGAGAGCCGGATGCCTTCCCGCACCGAGTGCTTGAAGTGCTGCGGACCTCGCACACGAGCAGTTCCTCTTGGCTGGAGCACCCACTGGACTCCCACCGAATCGTGGAGAGCAGTGCCACCGACACCCGCTCCGGTCGATCCCTCGTCACCCGTCTCGGAGAGTCGCACATCGGTTTCTGTTTTCACGATCGCCAGGTTAACCGGGGGGACTGACAACGGGTTTGGCCGGGCCGCTTCAGGTTTGGCCGGCGGCCACGGGGCCACCCAGCTCTGCTTCCATGGCCAGCGCGGCCACTCGCTCCGTCGCAGCCCCCGTCCGGCGGCCACAGTCACGCCCGGTCTCCACCGGCACCGTTCAATGTTTGGGGCGCAGCCAGCCCTGCTTTCCCTGCGGAATCACCTGTGCCGCGTCCGTGTACCAAAGCTTGTTGTCGCCATCGAACCTGGCGCTCACCAGGCGCTTGGCCTCGTCCTTCTCCTGATAGGAAACGTTCAGGTAGAGCCGCCCCCAGACCGTCGCCCCCACCTCGACGCCTTCGGCCGCCTTCGGATTGCCCTTCCGCGAGCTGCCCGAATCCCGATGCGGACGCCCACCACCCCGGTACACCGGACTCTCCCTGCGCGCCTGGTCCATAACGCGTCGCGCCTGAGCACACGAGTCTGCGTCCTCCAACCGCATCATGAGGTCGGTGGGCCCCAGGTTGCCCAGCAGGTTCAGCGAGCCGTGCCAGAGGACGGTGCCGTCCACGATGAACACCTTCTCGTGCATGCGCTCGCGATACTCAACCGTGCAGCCCGCCTCCTTGAGCTGATCCACCAGTCCGCGGTGACGCTCGACCACGGAATCCTCCCGCTGCTCCTCGGGAGACCGGGTGTGGATCACCACTCTGACACCGGCAGCCGCTTTCTCCTCCAGGAGTGCCAGCCATCTCTTCACTCGGGGCACCGCCAGCAGGAACGTATAGATGTCGATGCTCTCCCTGGCGCGTTCGATGTCCCAGTGCACCGCGCGATCGACCTGCTCAGCGGGGAAGAACGCGGGTCGGGTCAGCTCCTCGTCCGGCAGTGCCGCGAGTTCTGCCGCGCTTCTGATGGGGATGAGCTGGTCGACGGAGATGGACTGGGCTCGCGATTCGAGGTGGTCGAGCATCGTCCGCGCCTCGCTGCGCTGCGGAAGCTTCTTGCGGAGGAACGCCACGTCCGCGATGACGACAAGGTGGTCCTGGGCTCGGCTCAGGGCAACGTTCAGCAAGCGGCACGTCTCGGAGTCCAGGCCGGTTCCTCGGTAGAAATGACCGGGATAGTCACCGGCTCCGGCCACGGTGTCGAGGATCACGACCGGTCGTTGGCTTCCCTGGAACCGGTGCACGGATTCCACCAGGCCGTCGTAGTCGGCGCCGAGCCGCTCGGTCAGGACACGTTTGAGGCCCTTGACCTGGTCCTTGTACGGGGCGATCACCGCGAGGCGGTCGGTCGCCCGCTCGCCCGGCGGGACGTTCTCCCACTTCCTCGGTGGCAGCACTCCGTCGTACTGGAGACCGCGTACGAGTTCGTGTACCGCGGCCTGATGGACGGGGTTCGTCCTGTGGTTGGGACCGGGAACACAGTGCCCCGACGTATCGATCAGGATCACAGGTGCGTTGACAAGCGGACTGAAGGGAATGCGGCTCTCGTTGTCCCGGCCGGTACGCAACGGTGCGTCCGGATAGGCCACAGCGTTGACGAGATCGCAGATCGGCTCACGCATGCGGTACTGGGTGCTGAGAGCGACGAGCCTCGGGTCCTGACGCACGGTTCCAGCGGCGGTGACCAGGCCCGCCGCGCGGAAGGCATCCGTGGCCGACCATTGGCGCGCGTGTGCCTTGTCCTCCTCACTCGCGCCCCGGTCATCGGCAGCCTTGTTCACAGCCGGTAGCTGCCGGAAGTCGCCTGCCACCACGACGCGTTTACCGGCCAGGCCGGCTACGTACCAGGCCATCGGCAAATTGATCATGCCTGCCTCGTCGATCACCACGACATCGGTGCGCTCCAGCAGGGAGCGGGACTGAGCGGCTTTCGCGACGGTGGCTCCGAGCACCCGGCAGTTGGCTCTCACAGCGTCGGAAATGCGCCGCAGCTCCTTCTCCGCCGCGTTGATCTGCTTCTGGAGGACATCGGTCCGTTCGGTCAGGGTTCGCAGCGGCTCAACACCCTCGAGCTTCGCGTTCTGATCGGTGATGTCTGTTCCGATGCGGGAGATGTCCCGCGCCGCCTTGTCCTGTGCGGTCTTCGCCGCGTCCCTGGCCTCATTGGCCTCGAGCGCCTGTTGGCTCGCTTTCCAGAGGTCGGTGCGTGCCGCGTCGAGTTTGGCCTGTTTCTGGTCTGCGAAGAAACCCGACGGCGTACCGATGCGGCGAATGCGCGCCCCCATCGCATCCGCGATCTCCAGGGCATCACTCGATGCCTGGCCGGCCTTCTGCCGTGCAGCACCCGCAGATCCGTACGCTGCTCGGGCAGCGACCAGGTCCTCGTGCAGGCTTCGCAGCCGCTCGTGGAGCGCGATGCCCGAGCGCACCGTTGTCAGGGCGGAGGTGAGCTGAGTGAGCTCGCTCTGCAGATGGGCGGAGAGCCTCGCCGCCACCTGTTCGGGGTCCACGTACGCGCCGTACCGCTCCCGGAGCGACTCGACGTCAATGCCGCCCGCCCGCTGCACCAGACCGGTGTCGAAGCCCTGCTCTCCGGAGAGCAGGTCGCAGATCCGTTCCAGTGCCTGATCGACAGCGACCTTGGTCGGAGCGAGGAAGAGCACGTTGAGCCCCTGGCGGCTGCACCCCTCCACAATGTGCGCGACCACATCCGTCTTTCCTGTTCCGGGCGGGCCCCACAGGAACGTGACCTCACTGGCGAGGGCCTGTTCCACAGCCTGGCGTTGCGGTGGGTTGAGACGGAGCGAAGGCCAGTCGGCAACCCAACGCCCTGGGTCGGCTTCACGCCCCACCTTCGGGCTCCCCTGGCCGGTGATCCATCCGGCGCTCTCCGGCCGTACCGGATGGTCGGCCTCGCCGACAGACGCGAGACGCTCCGCCAGCACCTTCCAGGTCTGGGATTCGTCCGCGCGCAGCTGCACCTGGCCCGGCGCATGCCCCAGGTCGGCCTCGGTGACGAAGCGGACTTTGTTGTCGGGAAGGCGGGTGACCTCGGCCGGTGTCCAGGGACCTTGCGATCGGGAGGGCCGCACCAGGAGGGGCATACCGTTCAGAGCCTCGGGCCAGCGCTTGAAGCTGAATTCGTACTCGTGCTGCGGCCCGGATACGGACAGCCTGCGCCCCTCACGCAGGGAAGCCTTGGGCTTGTTCCCCCCGTCGCTGCGCAGTTCCGCCGCGATCTCCAGCTGTGCGGCCCTCAGAAGTTCATCCACCGGCTTCGGACGCCCGGACCCTGCCATATCTGCTCCCCCGCACGCTCTCTGTCCCGCCATGGTCACCAGGGCCGGACGGAGAGCATCATTTTCCGGCCCCCTGAGTCCGACTCCTCCGAGACGCAGCAGGCCCCTCGCTTTCACCCGCCTCGGGACTCTACGATCGCGAATTGCGCGAGGGCAATGAGTTCCCTCACCAGCGCGTGGCCACCGGCGGGGAAACCCGGTCGCCCGCCACCGGATAGATGATCTTGGCCGATTCCCCCCAGACACCGCGAGCCGATACGATCCGAGGGGAATTCTGACGTTCAAATCGAACGCACGTCGGAATGTATGCAGGTCGGTTCGGAACGGAGTGAGGACGGCGTATGCGGGAGGGCCGCTGGGAAACGGTCACGGATTCCGAGTTCCCGCATGAGCGTCGCGGCCTCGAAGCCATCCGCACGGAGCTTCCGGACAACGATCCGTGGCGGGCCTGGTCGAACTTCACGTTCACCGCGAACTCCGGTCACGTCCGGGAGGTGGATCTGCTGGTGATCGCCCCCGGCGGCGTCTTCCTGATCGAGCTGAAGGACTGGCACGGATCCCTGGAGTCCCGCAGCGGAACCTGGCTGCAGACCCAGCCCAGGGGGCGGCAGGTCGCCCACGGCAACCCTCTGCACCTGGCGAACAAGAAGGCCAAGGAGCTGGCCGGGCTGCTGGAGCCCGAGCTGAACGGCGAGCGGGTGTGGGTCTCGGAGGCGGTCTGCTTCACCGACTCCTCGCTGAAGGTCCGGCTCCCCCACCACGACCAGCACGGTGTCCACACCGTTCCGCAGCTCGTCAAGACGCTGAAGGAGCCCCCGCAGTTCGAGCAGCGGCGGATCGACGCCCCGCGGTCGCGACGGATCGCGGCGGCTCTGGGCCGGGTCGGCATCGCACGCAGTGACGCGGAGTACAAGGTCGGCCCGTATCTGCTGCACCGGAAGTCGTTCGACTCCGGCCCCACCTGGGCGGACTATCTGGCCCGGCACAGCGATCTGCCCGAGGCTGCCAGGATTCGCGTCTATCTGCGCGAGCGCGGCTCGGATGCCGGGCTGCGGGCCTCCGTGGAGCACGCTGCCCGCCGTGAGGCCGCGGTGTTGCGGCACTTCCGCCACCCAGGTGTGGTGCAGCTCAAGCAGTACGACCCGTCGGGACATTCCGCCGGCCCCGCGTTGATCTTCGACTACGACCCGAGAACGCTGCGACTGGACGAGTACGTGGCGCAGTACGGGGAGAAGCTGGACATTCTCGGCCGAATGGCACTCGTGCGTCAGCTGGCGGAGACGGTGCGTTCCGCGCACGGCAGGCGTATCTACCACCGGACCCTGGCGGCGCGTGCGATCCATCTGATGCCGCGCGGCCGTAGCGGAGCGGCGGGTTCGGACAGCGAGGACGCGGGCTGGCTCAGTCCGTACGTACAGATCTCCGACTGGCAGGTCGCCGTCCAGCGCGGTTCCGAGCACGGTGGCCAGAATGCCGGGGACAGACTCGCGCCGACGTCGTTCTCGCGGGCCGGTGCGCACATCGCCGAGGGTGCGGACCCGTACCTCGCTCCCGAGCTGACCGCCCTCAAGGCCGATCCGGTCGCCTTGGATGTGTACGGCCTCGGTGTACTCACCTATTTGCTGGCCACGGGTAAGGCACCCGCGGCCAGTCAGGCCGAGCTGCTGGCCCGGTTCGAGGCGGGCGAGGGACTGCGGCCGAGCGCGGTGGTCGACGGTCTCTCGGAGTACATCGATGAGCTGGTGCAGGCGGCTACCGCGTACAGCGTCTCCGACCGGCTGTCCTCGGTGGACGACTTCCTGGAAATGCTGGAGGTCGTCGAGGAGGAGCTGACCGAACCGGCCCCCGCCGAGCAGGCACCGGTGCCCGTCCCCGAGAAGAACCCGTTGGACGCGGTCGCGGGCGATGTACTGGCGGGCCGCTGGGAGGTGAAGCGCCGGCTGGGTACGGGGTCGACGAGCCGTGCTTACCTGGTACGGGATCTGTCGGCCGGGCCGGAGGTCCGCTTCTCGAAGTCTCTCGCGGTGCTGAAGGTGGCACTCTCCGGCAGCAGGGACGCGGTACTGGCCCGTGAGGCCGAGGTCATGGGCCGGCTGCGACCCGATTCGCGCATCATCCGGCTGGTCGAGCCCACGCCGCAGCGCATCGGGGGCCGCACGGTCCTGGTCATGGAGTACGTGGGTGACGAGCGCGCGGCCGACGTCGAGCCGGCAGCACCTGGTTCGACGAAGAACCGGCGGCGCGAGGAAACCGTTGCCCGTCAGTTGCGGGAGTTCGGGCGTCTGTCGGTGGACCAGCTGGAGGCGTACGGGGACTATCTGTTCGGCGCGGTGGACTTCCTCGAGGGCGAGGGTGTCTGGCATCGCGACATCAAGCCGGACAACATCGCGATCCGTATCCGTCCGAACCGCACCCGCGAACTGGTGCTGATCGACTTCTCGCTCGCCGGATACCCGGTGCAGGAGACCGGCGCGGGTACGGACGGCTACCTGGATCCCTTCATCGGTACGCTCACGGACCGTTCGGTGTACGACGGACATGCCGAGCGGTACGCCGTGGCGGCCACGCTCCATGAGATGGCCTCGCGCGAGTTGCCGGTGTGGGGTGACGGGCGAGTATCAGCGCGCCAGACCGACCCGAAGCAGGAGCCGTATCCAAAGATCGCGGTGGATGCTTTCGATCCTGCGGTGAAGGACGGTCTGCTCGCCTTCTTCCGCAAGGCCCTGCACCGGGACGCGTCGCAGCGCTTCCGCGATCTCAAGCCGATGCGCGATGCCTGGAAGAAGATCTTCCTGGCGATGGACGAGGCCAAGCCCTCCTCACGCCGCTCGCGCCACTCGGCGGCGGCCGAGGTGGGAGCGGAGGTCCCGGCAGCGGGTGCCGCGATCGCGGATGCCGAGACGGAGACCGCCGAGCAGCAGCGCGACCGGCAGGCCGCTCAGGCGGACCGCTCGACTCCGGTATCGGCTTCGGGGCTGAGCCCCGCCGCGGAATCGTTCGTCTACGGGCTGCGCGTCAATACGGTCGGAGAGCTGCTCGACTACAGCCAGCGCCAGCTCGTGAACGCCCCCGGCCTGGGCGCGAAGACGCGCAAGGAAGTCCTGGGCCGGATCAAGGAATGGCGCCAGCGGCTCGCCGAGCGCCCGGCCGCGCCGCTCACTCCCGAGGGCCGCAAGGAGGCGAAGGCCGAGCTTTCGGCGGCCGAGGCCGCGGTGGCCGGTGCGATGGCCGAGGCCGGTGGCGGGGGTTCGCTGCCGGAACGTGCCCTGCGCGGCGTCAGCCTGGACACCCTGGCCACCGTCTTCGTGCCGGAGCTGAAGAAGGACGGGACGAACCGCAACGAGTGCGAGATGGTCCGGCTGCTGCTGCGCCTGCCCAATGGCCACGGCGAGCTGCCCACCGAGGTCGGTGTCTGGCCGAAGCAGAAGGATGTCGCGGACGCGCTGGGCCTGTCGGCGGGCCGGATTCCGCAGATGCTGAAGACGCAGCGCACCCGCTGGAAGAAGCATCCGACGGTACGGGCGCTGCGCGCCGAGATTCTGGAATTGCTGCACTCCATGGGCCGGCTCGCGTCGGCCGCGGAGATCGCGGACGCTCTCGCAGTACGCCGCGGAACCCAGCTCCAGGAGCCTGAACAGCGCCGTGCGCTGGCCCTGGCGGCGGTCCGTGCAGTGGTGGAGGTCGAGCAACTCGTCCCGCAGGAAGGCGAGTTCCGGCACGCTCCGAACCGGGACGCGGCCGACGAGGGCATGGGGGCGGGGCTGCTGGCTCTGGAGGTCGGCGAGGACGACGCCCCGCAGACTCCGTCCGCACCGGGCCTGCTGGACTACGCTCAGCGGCTCGGCCGGGTCGCGGACCGGCTGGCGAAGCTGGACACACTGCCGACCGCCGCAACGGTTCTGACGGAACTCTCGGCGATCCCCACACCGAGTGCGGTCGTGGAGTGGGACGAACGTCGCCTGGTGGAGGTAGCGGCGGCAGCAGCGCGGAACGCGGCGGCGACGCCCCGGCTGGAGATCTATCCACGAAACCTTCCGCTGGTACGAGCCCTGCGACTGACCCAGGCCGGGCTGGTCCGCGTGATCCCCGGCGTGGCGGAGGCCGACCAGCCGGGGCTGACCGCCGCCGATGTGCACGAGCGGGTACGGGCCCGCTTCCCCGAGCTGCTGAACAAGCGGGGCGGACACGCACTCCCGGTCAACGGCCCGCTGACGAAGGCGTTGCAGGCGGCCGGATTCGACCTGACCGAATCCACTCGCCGACGCCCCCGCACACTGCGGTACCTGCCGCGGAGGACGAACTTCGCGTCCAGCTTCCTCTCCTCGGACGGCAAGCGGCAGGCGACCGGCACGATCGCCGCGCGCCGCTACTCCGACGATCCGCAGCTCGCGGGCGCGGTCGCGGCGGAGGAACGCCTGCTGTCCTCGGCCCAACGGGACGGATTCCGCGTCCTGACGGTACGGACAGGTCTGGCACACCAGGCGATACGGGAGTTGGAGGGCGACCGGTTCGACGCCGGGGTGGTCTCGGTGACCGAACTGTTCCTGAGCGCCCTCCACGAACTGGTCGACGCCCGCCCCAAGCCGACCTGGGAGACGATCCTGCGGGCGGATGTGGCCCCGCCCGGTTCTCGGGGCGCGATGAAGTTCGCCGAGTACGCGCGTACAGCGTGGAGCACGGTGGAACCCCGGGTGGGCGAGCTGCTGTCGGCACCGGGCCCCAAGAACCCGCTGCTGCTCACGGACGCCGGGGTGCTCGCCCGGTACGACGCCATGGGCAGCCTGGAGCGGCTGGCCGAGCGGGCGAGGAATGGCGGGCGGGGCCTGTGGCTGCTGTGCCCGCAGAGCGACCCGGCGCGCCCGCCGCGACTGGGGGCGACGGCTGTGCCGTATCAGGCGGGGCTGGGTGAGTGGGTGGTCCTGCCGGACTCGTGGGTGTCGAACGCCCACCGAACCGACGAGTTGGGCCTGTTGGGCAGGCGGAACGCTGTGCCGACGATGAACGCGACTAGGGGAGAAAACCAGAAGTGATCGACCGCACGGCGTTGAAGACGGACCTGATCAAGCAGGTCAAGGCGGTCGAGGTGGACCTCGGCAAGCAGGTCGCGGAGGGCGAGAAGCTGCTCAAGCCGCTGCGCACGGAGTACGGGAAGGCGAGCAAGGCGGTCCTCCCTCCGGAC
This sequence comes from Streptomyces sp. TSRI0281, assembly GCF_001905125.1. Classification (GTDB taxonomy): domain Bacteria; phylum Actinomycetota; class Actinomycetes; order Streptomycetales; family Streptomycetaceae; genus Streptomyces. Next base: position 498,650 of record NZ_LWLE01000035.1, read on the forward strand.
GAGGCCCCGAAGTGGGACGTCTGGCTGGAGAGCCGGCTGGCGGAGCTCTCGGCGGATCGCGCGGATGACGTACGGGCGGCGGAGGCGGTCGCTGGCCGGTTGCGGGCTGAGTACGACGAGGCGCGGGGCCTGGGACGTACGGCGGCGACGTGGAACGCCTGGCTGGACGAACGCGTCACGCAGGTCGCGGTGGCGTGGGTGCTGGGCACGGTGTTCGTCCGGTTCTGCGAGGACAACCGACTGATCCCGGAGCCGTATCTCACGGGCGCTGAGGCCGAGCGACGCGACCTCGCGGAGGCGCGGTACGCCCAGTATGTGGAGGAGACCGAGGACCCGACGTACCGGGGCTGGCTGCTGCGTGCGTTCAAGGAGTTGGGCGCGGGCCAGGCGGGCAGGCTGCTGTTCCGGCAGGACCGCAATCCGCTGTACCAGATCCCGTTGTCGCACGACGGGGCGCGAGCGCTGGTGGAGTTCTGGCGCGAGCGGCGGGAGGGACCGGCTGGAGAGGACAGTGCGGGCGGTACTGATGGTGCGCCGGTCCTCGTCCACGACTTCGCGGATCCACTGAACGCTGACGGTACGGACGGGTGGGACACCCGGTTCCTGGGTGACCTGTACCAGGACCTTTCGGAGGCGGCGCGGAAGACGTACGCGCTGCTCCAGACCCCGGAGTTCGTGGAGGAGTTCATCCTCGACCGGACGATGGACCCGGTGGTCCGCGAGATGGGCGGCCGGTTCAACGAGTTGAAGATGATCGACCCGACGTGCGGCTCGGGGCACTTCGTACTGGGTGCGTTCAGGAGGCTGGTACGCCTGTCGGCGGAACGCCATCCGGACCGCGACCTGCACGAGCGCGTGCGGGACGCGCTGAACTCGGTACACGGCGTGGACATCAACCCGTTCGCGGTAGCCATCGCACGGTTCCGGTTGCTGCTGGCGGCGATGGCTGCGGCGAATGTACGGACGCTGGCGGGGGCGGGGCGGTACGACTGGCCGGTGCATTTGGCGGTGGGCGATTCGCTGATCGAGGACCGGCAGCAGGAGCTGGAGCTGACCAGCGAGGAGACGGGGAAGCGGCTCGTTGATTTCGCGTATGCAACGGAGGACCTGGATGACTATCCGGGGATTCTGGAGCGGGGGCGGTATGACGTGGTGGTGGGGAACCCGCCGTACATCACGGTTAAGGACAGGAAGCTGAATGCACTCTATCGGGCACTTTATGCGTCTTGCGGAGGGACGTACGCCTTGTCCGTCCCCTTCGCGGAGCGCTTTTTCCAGCTAGCGAAAGTGGGGGAGCCCGACGGGCGCGGATATGGAATGGCTGGACAGATCACGGCGAACTCTTTCATGAAGCGAGAGTTCGGAACCAAGCTGATTGAAGAGTACTTCGCGCACAAAGTTGAATTGATGGAGGTTATTGATACATCCGGGGCATACATCCCGGGGCATGCCACACCGACTGTAATCCTCGTAGGGCGCCGACGATCAGGCAGAAAACGCGCGGAGACCATCCGCACCGTGCGAAGCATCCAGGGCGAACCCAAGACCCCGGACGACGGCGCAAACGGACTCGTCTGGAATGCAATTCTAGACCAGATTAACAAGCCCAACTCCGCGAGCCAATGGGTGTCTGTTGATGACCTGGAACGCGAAAGGTACTTCAGCCGTAAACCATGGATTCTAACGGATGGCGGATTGGAAATGGTGGAACAGATCCAATCCGCAAGCACCACCAGGATTAGAGCCCTGCTCACGCGAATCGGATTCTATGGCGACACACACGCCGATGATGCACTTACCTTTCCACGCAGACGACTTGACGCACTCTCCGTCGAGCCAGAATTCACAAAACGCCTGGGCGTTGGCGACGAGGTTCGCGACTACACCATCTCCGACGGAGACCATGTACTCCATCCTTACGATTCCACTCACTCCCTCGTTCCACTCTCTAGCACACCGGGACTGGCCCGTACAATATGGCCCAACAGGACCGAATTGGGTAATCGCTCAACCTTTTCGGGGCGAACCTACTTCGCCGATGGGCGCTCCTGGTGGGAATGGCATCAACTACCCAAGGACATTGACGCGCACTCCTGGTCCTTGAATTTTGCGTTCGTCGCAACACATAATCACGTGGTACTTGATCGAACCGGCCACGCATTTACACGAACTGCACCAGTGATCAAGCTTCGCCGGGAAGCGAGCGAAGAAGACCACCTGCAACTACTCGGAGTGCTCAACAGTTCCACTGCCTGCTTCTGGCTCAAGCAAGTGAGCCAGTCCAAGGGTAACGGCGGCATCGGTGGCGGAATCTCGGATGAGCTCTGGGAACATCGATTCGAGTTCACTGGGACCAAGTTGGAACAATTCCCTCTCCCTGACACCTCCCCGACGACCCTCGGCACCACTTTGGACACACTCGCCCAGAGACTCACTTCCGTGAGCCCATCTGTCATCGCGAAGTCATTCCCTACAGCCACTTCACTCCGCAAAGCCACTACCGAGTGGCACTCCACCCGCGCCCAGATGATCGCCCTTCAAGAAGAGCTGGACTGGCAGGTCTACTCCCTCTACAAGCTGCACTCCGAAGACCTGCGCGCCCCCGAATCCGATGTCCCCGAACTTGCCCTCGGCGAGCGGGCCTTCGAGATCGTGCTGGCGCGGCGGGTGGAGAAGGGTGAGGCATCCGGCGAGTGGTTCAAGCGGCATGGCTCCACTCCCATCACCGAGATGCCCGACCACTGGTCCGACGCCTACAAGGCAGTCGTCCAGAAGCGCATCGACGCCATCGAGTCGTCCCGGGCCATCGGCATGGTGGAGCGGCCCGAGTACAAGCGGCGCTGGGCAACCGAGGGTTGGGACGTTCTCCAGGAGCGGGCTCTCAAGTCCTGGTTGCTCGACCGTATGGAGAACCGTGAGCTCTGGTTCCAGGAAGGGCAGCCGACGCTGCTCACGCGTGCCCAGCTCACCAGCGCCCTCGCGCTCGATGAGGACTTCGTTTCCGTTGCCGATCTGTACGCACCCCGCAAGGAGCTGGCGACCGTCGTCGCCGAACTCCTCGCGGATGAGCACGTGCCGTTCCTCCCTGCCCTCCGTTACAAGCCTTCCGGGTTGAAGAAGCGTGCCGACTGGGAGGACGTCTGGGCGCTTCAGCGTGAGGAGGACGCAGCCCCGGACGAGCCAGCCAAGCGGAAGATCCGGGACGCCATCCCCGTACCGCCGAAGTACACCTCGGCCGACTTCCTCAAGCCGTCCTACTGGAGAGCACGCGGCAAGCTCGACGTGCCGAAGGAGCGGTTCATCTCGTACGCGACCGGTGCGATCTCCGGCGTCCCCGACCTGTTCGGCTGGGCAGGCTGGGATCACCGCGAGCAGGCGCAGGCGCTGACCACCTACTTCACGAACGATGACAGGCTGTCCGCCGAGGAAATGGTGCCTCTCCTAGCGGGCCTCCTCGAACTTCAGCCCTGGCTTGGCCAGTGGCACAACACGTTCGATCCGTTGTACAGCGGTACACCCGCCGCCTTCTTCGCCGGTTACCGTTCCGCCCAGCAGGGCGAGCACGGGCTGACCGACGACGACTTGCGCGACTGGCGCCCCGCCGCAGCCCGTCGCGGTCGGCGGCAAGCAGGCAGCTAAGACGCCGGACGTCGTGCGGGTCAGGCCGACATGACCTGCACGTCGTACTGCGGAATCCAGCGGTTCCGGGTGACCAGCACCATCCCTTCGGCCTGCGCCTGCGCGATCAATATCCGGTCAAAGGGATCGGCGTGCACCATGGGGAGTCGGCCTGCCCGCACGCCGTGATCGGCCGTGATGGGCAGCGCTCTGAACTGGAGATCACGTACCTGCTCGGCCAAGTCCCCGGGGCCTTCGAGCCTGCCGAGGAACTGCTTGATGGTGATCTCCCACGGTGACACCGCACTGACGTAGACAGCAGGCTCGGTCTCCAGGAGTTCCTTGAGCGATGCGGACAGGTGAGCCGAGTCAGCGATCCACCACATGACCACGCGCGTATCGAGCAGAAGACGCATCAGCGCATCCCGAGAGCGTCAGCCACCGAGGCGGGCGCGTCGTCAAAATTGGCGGGGATACGGATGCGACCCCGGAGCAAGCCCCGGCCCTGCCGCCGTACCTGCGGCCGTGGGGGCAGCGTCCTCGCCACCGGTTGGCCCGCCTTGCTGATCACGACCAGTTGACCACCGACCAGCTGTTTCAGCGTGCCCGAGAATCGTGGCCCCGGGTCATTCACGTGGCGGCGGAGGAACCGCCTCCACAGCGCCTTCACGGTGAGATCACCGGACCAGGCGCGGCTCGCACCGGGCTCTCGACGGCCGCCGTCGTTCGTACTGTCAGCAGCTCGGCAGGGTGCAGACGTAGAGCCGGTCCTCCGTCATCCAGGACGATGACGACCGCCAGCCCTCCCGATGCGTACCGGTCGCTCCGGACCGTGCGGACCGTGTGCCATGCGCCCCACACGCGTACGCATTGACCGGGCCGGACGGATACCGCCGCGATCTGGGCCTCTGCGGGAGCGGGGTCAGCACCGGGTGCCAGCAGCTCCGCCCAGACCGTCTTGCCGATCCCGGCCCAGCGTTCGTCCACGCCCCAGCGGTGGGCCAGGGTCTCGACGAGTAGGAGCCCGCGTCCGCCCTTGTCCAGCTCACCGGACTGTTGCACCTCCGGCCGGCCCGCCCCCGCGTCGCTCACCTCCAGTCGCAGGAGTTCACCTCTCCCCCTGCACTCGATGCGTACGCCCACCAGCCGGTCACCGGGCACGGACACCCGTACCGCGTTGGTCACCAGCTCCGAGAGGACCAACTCGCCGTCCTCTGCGGCTGCTTTGCTGGCCCGCCACTCCCCGAGCTTCGCTCTCAGCACCGCCCGCGCCCTGGGAACGCTGCTGCGACAGCGAGACAGCTGGAACGCGAGTTCGTAGGTGCTGGAGTGCTCTGCCATGACGCCCCCTGAGGGTCGGTGCTGTCGAACAAGTCCTGGGCTTGGCGGTGGTTCGCGCTCCCGCCGAGCAGTAGCCTGCCCGCGAGACAGACACTCGCGCAACGTTGAAGGGATTGCCAGCTCTTAATTCACTCGTTCGGGCAATGCCAGAGCCTCCACACCTTGGACTCTGATAGGGAGTGCCGTATGCCAAATGTCAATCCGTCCACCGTGCTGGGGCGTCAACTCGGGGACGAGCTGCGCCGATTCCGCGAGCAGGCATGCCTCTCCACGGCTGGGGCTGCAGAAGTTCTCGACTGCACGAAAGGGAAGATCAGCCGTATAGAGAACGGCCACGTTCCTGTCCGTGCTCCGGATCTGATCGCCCTCATGCAGGCGTACGGAGTGGAGGACCCACAGTCACGTGAACGCCTCGTGGCGCTTGCCCGCAGAGCCAATCGGCGTCGGCGCGAGGGCTGGTGGCACAAGTACGACTCTGTGCTTGGTGCCGCATACCGCGACCAGATTGAGATGGAGGCCATCTGCGACAGCATTCGGACGTATGAGGTGCAGTTGGTTCCTGGGCTTCTTCAGACTGCCGAGTACGGAAGGGCGGTGACGGTTGCCTCGCGCGCCTGGCAAACACCCGAGGAGATCGATCAGTTCGTCGAGGTACGGCTTGCCAGGCAGGAACGACTCACGGATGAAGCGCCCATAAAGTTCTGGGCAGTTCTAGCCGAAGGAGTTCTTCGCCAACAGGTAGGTGGTCCTGCGGTCATGCGAGCGCAACTGGAGCACCTGATCGCCATGGCGGAGCACCCGAACATCACCGTCCAGGTACTACCGTTCTCGCGAGGTGCCCACTCAGGTATGTTCGGGCCGTACCTGCTGCTCAGTTTCCCGCAGTTGGCATCGCTGGATCTCGTACTTTCGGAGACCCCGACCGGCAACATCTGGTTGGAGCGGGACCTCGAAGTTGCCCACTACCGAGCGCTCTTCGACGACGCGCGCACGGTAGCGCTGCCGCACACGGAATCGCTCACACTGATCCATAGCATCGCCAAGGAGTGCAACTCATGAAACACGACGCCGTCATATCGCGTGGCGCGACAGGAGCCGAATGGCGTGCGAGTAGCTACAGCGGCGGACAGGGTAACTGCCTCGAAGTCGCCGACAACACCCCCCACCTCGTCCCCGTACGCGACAGCAAGCGCCCCACCGGCCCCGTGATCGCCTTCAGCCCCGACGCCTGGCGCGCGTTCATCGCCGAGCTGGACTGAGTCGCCCGCACCGACGGTCCGGCGGCCCCGGGGCAGGGCCGCCCCGCCGTGCCACATCCTGGGGCCCGCCCCGGTGTGCTACCAGGTAGCACACCGCGCCGCGTCCCGCGTACCGTGGACCCATGAGCGCTCAGCCAGAGATCACCCAGCGCGATCTCCGTAACCGGTCCAGAGAGATCATGGACGCCGTCCAGGGCGGGCAGTCGTTCACCGTGACACGGGACGGGCACCAGATCGGTGAGCTGATTCCGTTGCGGCGGCGTCGGAGGTTCGTTCCGCGCGAGGAGTTCGCGGGCATGTCCCGTACCGCTCCCGATATCTCGCTGGACGCCTTCCGCGCCGATCAGGACCGTACGGCCGAGCAGGGAACGGACGACCCCTATGCCCGCTGAGATGCCCGCCGAGAGCGACATCGCATCGTCGCCCGTCGCGTTCCGGCAGGGGCTGCTCGACACGAACATCATGATCCTGCGCCGGTGGATCGACCCCGCCGAGTTGCCGGCCGAGATGGCGATCAGTGCCATCACCCTGGCCGAGCTCTCCGCCGGACCGCACGAGGTGCGGCGGAACGAGGAGCAGTCCGACTACGACGAGCATGCCGAGCGGGCCAGGCGGCTGGACGTGCTCCAGCGGGCGGAGAACGAGTTCGATCCCATCCCGTTCGGGGTGGAGGCCGCCCGTATCTACGGCAGGGTCTGCGCCGCAGTGATCGGCGTGGGCCGCAAGCCGAGGCGTCGCCTCGCGGATCTGATGATCGCGGCGGTCGCCGTCGCCGAGGAACTGCCGCTGTTCACCACCAACCCGGACGACTTCAAGGGGCTGGACGGTCTCCTCACCGTGGTTCCGGTCACGCGGCCCAAGGTTCTCCACGATCGGTGACGCGACGACGGAAGTAACAGCGGCAGTGAGTAGTGCCCTGCCGGGCGGGAGGCCCGCGAAAGCCGCCTCCGGACAGTCCCTCGTACCATGCATGTCCGAGGGAAAGACGGAATGGAACGGAAGCAGCAGACCTCATGGCCCCGAATGTGACCCAAGCCCCGCTCCTCCGCGACGTCATCGACATCAAGACGTCGATCTCCACCTCCGACTTCGTTCTGAAGCTCGCCGAGGCGGTCACCCCGGAGGGCGCGGATCTCGCTCTGCGGGACTACGTCGTCACCGAGCGGTTGCTGGAGAACTTCGACGAGGCGCTCGGCCTGATCAAGGCCGCGCTCGACGGGCACACCTCGAAGGCCGCGTATCTGCACGGTTCGTTCGGTTCTGGTAAGTCGCATTTCATGGCCGTGCTGCACGCTCTCCTGCGGGGGGACCCGGCGGCACGGAGCCGCCAGGACTTCGATTCCGTGCTCGGCAAGCACGCGTGGCTGAGCGGGGAACGCAAGCGGTTCCTGCTGGTGCCGTACCACATGCTCGGGGCGAAGTCCCTGGAGCAGCGGGTGCTCGGCGGGTACGTCAGTCACGTCAGGAAACTGCACCCCGAGGCGACGACGCCGCAGGTGTACCGGACCGACGCGCTCTTCGAGGACATCCGCTCGCACAGGCAGCGGATGGGCGACGAGAAGTTCATCGAGGGGCTCGCGGGCGCGGACACAGGTACCGTTTCCGCAGGCGTCGATGACGACTGGGGCGACGCGTTTGCCTGGACGTCACAGCTACTCTCCACGGCGCTCGAGGCCGAGGAGCTGGATGGCGGCGAGATCACGCTGGACCTGGTGAACCCGAGCACACCGGCCGAGCTGCGGGCCAAGCTGGTGCATGACGCGAGCAGCACCTGGTTCCCCGGATTCGCCCGGAACGCGGCCGAGGACGAACACGGGTTCATCTCGCTGGACGCCGGTCTCGCGGTCATCGCCGAGCATGCGAAGTCGCTGGGCTACCACGGGCTGATCCTCTTCATGGATGAGCTGATCCTGTGGCTCGCCAACCGTGTCCACGACCAGAAGTTCGTCTCCCGCGAAGCGGACAAGATCACGAATTTCGTGGAGGGGGCCGACTCACGGCGGGCCGTACCGATCGTCTCGTTCATCGCGCGCCAGCGTGACCTGCGCGAGCTGGTCGGTGAGGAGATCTCCGGGGCCGCCGAGGCCGCGATCCAGGACAGTCTCCGGCTCGCCTCCGGCCGTTTCGACACGATCACGCTGGAGGACCGCAACCTTCCACAGATCGCCCACGCACGTCTCCTCAGGCCGAAGGACGCCGAGGCCACCGCGAAGCTGGACGCCGCCTTCACCAAGATCAAGCGGGTCGGGCCGCAGGTGTGGGACGTGCTGCTGGGGTCGGACGAGGGGACGACGGGAGCGGACGAGGATTCGTTCCGGCTGACGTATCCGTTCACACCCGCGTTCATGGACACGCTGGTGCACATCTCCTCGGCGCTCCAGCGCTCCCGCACGGGTCTGAAGCTCATGGGCCAGCTGCTGGCCGCGCACCGCGACGACGCGACGCTGGAGAACCTGATCCCGCTCGGCGATCTGTACCCGGTGATCGCGGACGGCGGTGACAAGCCGTTCGTGGACAGTCTGAAGGTGGAGTTCCAGACCGCGGACAAGCTGTACCGCGCCAAACTGCGGCCGCACCTGCTGGCCACGTACGAGATCACCGAAGAGGACATCGAGCGCTACCGCCACCGGCGCGACTCGGTCACCGATCCGCAGCTCGCCGACCGGTGCAAGGGCTTCATCGCTGACGACCGGCTCATGTGCACCCTGTTGCTGTCCGCCCTGGCGCCGAGCGTGCCCGCGCTCCGGGATCTCACGATCCGGCGGCTCGGGGCGCTCAACCACGGTTCGGTGGTGTCGCCGATTCCCGGGGCCGAGGTCGGTGTCATCAAGGCGAAGGTCGACGAGTGGGCGACGCGCTTCGCCGAGATCAAAGCGACCGGGGCCGGTGCCAACGCGGGTGTACGGCTCGAACTGGCCGGCGTGGACGTCGACTCCGTGATCGCCAATGCCGACGTCAACAACAGCGAGTCCAACCGCCGCGCCCTCGCCAAGCGCATGGTCGCCGAGGAGCTGGGGTTGTCGCTCCAGGAACGGCTGGGCGCGGACGAGCTGCCGTTCGTCTGGCGCGGCTCGAACCGTACGGTGGAAATCGTCTTCGGCAATATCGCCGACAGCGACCGACTGGCCGACCACGAGTTCTCACCCAGCCAGAACGGGCTGTGGCGCATGGTCATCGACCTGCCCTACGACGAGGGGGTACAGGGTCCCATCGAAGACGCCAATCGCATGGGCGGACTGCGCTCCCTGCCCGGTGTGCCCCCGCGTACCGTCGCCTGGATTCCCACGCATCTGTCGGCCGCCCGGTTCAAGGACTTCCAGCGGCTGGTCGTGATCGAATACACGCTCGCCGACCAGCACCGCTTCGACACCCTGTACGCCCGGCATCTCAACGCCGACAACAGAGCCCGCGCCAAGGTGCTCCTCGAAGGGCAGCGCGAGGCACTCAGGAAGACGGTCAAGGGCGCGTTCAAGCAGGCGTACGGCTGCGCGGAGAAGAAGCCGGCCGATGTCGACGTGTCCTTCGAGGACCACTTCGAGCCGCTGCCGAACGTGGCCGAGTTGCGGGTGTCCGTCGGGATGACCCTGCATGCCGGAGTCCGGCACATCGCGGGCAAGCTGTTGGCGCACCAGTTCCCCGCCCATCCCGAACTGGACCCACAGAACACCGGTACCGCCGTCCGCCCTGCCGATGTCCGGACCGTCTTCGGACACATCAGGTCCGCCGCGGAAGCCGGGGACCGGCAGGCCGAGATCCCGGCCAAGGACCGCCCGGTGATGCAGCGCGTCGCGGCTCCGCTCGGGCTCGGTCGGCAGAAGGAGGCGTACTTCCGGCTGTCCGGTCAATGGGTGGACCACTTCGGGCTCCAGGCCCGCAACGAGGGCGGTCCTGGCGATCTGAGCGTCGTCCAGCTCACCGAGTGGCTGGACCGGCCCGAGCCGATGGGGCTCGACCCTCTCCTGGCCAACCTGGTCATCGCGTCCTACGCGGAGATGGACGACCGGGTGTGGGTGCAGGGCGGCGCGCTGCTGGACCCGGCGCCCGAGCCGTCGGCTGTCAAGCCGCAGTACGCGCTGCGCTCGCAGCCACTGCCGGACGAGGACGTCTGGCAAGAGGCCCTGCGGCGGTACTGGGACATGTTCGCGGAGCCGGCGCCGCCGACGCTCCGCCGCGGGCGGATGGTGGGCCTCTTCGCGCGGCTGATCAGCCGCCAGGCCCATGCTCATCAGCCGCTCGTAGGCGCTCTCGCGCAGGAGCTGGAGAAGCGCTCCGCCGCACTTGGTCTCGACGGGACGGACGAGAGCGGCAGGCTCGCGATCACCCGGCGCTCACGCGACCTGCTCGACGAACTGGTCGGTCTGGACCGGACAGCCGCGACTGGTTCGGCCGGTGCCAAGCAGATCATCACGGCGTTCGCGGCCTTCGATCTCGGCGAGGTTTCGGCCACGCGGTACGGCGCTGCGATCAAACAGGCCAAGACCGTCACGACCGCGCTGGTCGGAGCGGCCTGGGACATGTTCAAGCTCGCCCCTAAGTACGGGGCACCGGGGCGGGCGGTACTGGAGACGCTGCGGGGTCACGCACAGGCGGACCAGCACACCAGCAAGCTGGAGGATGCGCTCCAGGACGCGCGGGACTCGATCGTGGCCGTCATCGACCGGAGCGACACGGAGAACACCCCGGCGCCGTCGCCCACGCCGACCGTCACGCCTGCCGACAACACGCACAGCACACCCAACGACGTCGACCTGAACACCGACGCCGATCGGCCTCCTGTGCCGACCACTCATCCGGCCTCTGGTCGCGCCCCGAAGCGCTCGGGCGGTGGCCGGACGACGGCTGCGCGGGCGATCGCCGAGCTCCAGGCGGAGCTGGCCGGTCTGTCGGCGGTGGAACCCGACGCACCGATCGAGATCAGCTGGCGAGTCGTGGAATGAGGAGCGTGAAGTGAGTACGGCGACGAGCGCGACCGCGTCCACGGCGGCTGCCACGAGCGCGGTGCGGCTCAACAGAGCCACCGTGAAGCAGTATCTGGCCTCGCAGTCCGGTCTCCAGTCCAGCAAGCGGCGGGTGGTGCTGCTGCGGGCCGAACCGGTGTGGCACGGGCCTTCCGAACTGAGCTGGGGCGAGCCCTGGCGGGCGGTCGTCAGGAGCGCGCCGTCGCCGCTGGCCGTGCACGAACTGATCCTGGCGCATCAGAACGCGTCAGCCACGGGCCCCGAGGTGCTGGTGGTGCTGACGGACCGCGAAGAGGCGGAGCTCGGGCCCGATCTGCTGGCCAAGGTGCACAAGCAGCGCGTGAACGCCGTCAACACCTGGGACGTCGTCCGCGAGGCGTTCGGGGCTGTGGACACCGACAGCAGGCTCTACAAAGAGAACTGGGCCGCCGAGTCGCTCCTCGATGCCACACCGCCCGGCGGTTGGCCGCAGCTGGCCGGCGGCATACTGACGTGGAGCGAATCTCTTACCGCCCTCGCCCTGCGCAGGCTGGGTATCGGCCGGTACGATCCGGACCGCGATCCGCGGGCGTCCGCCGAGGAATTCGCCACCCCATCGGGCGGAGGCGCCGACACCGGTTCCGGTGCGCTCGTCACAGGCACGGTCCCGAACGGTGACGGACTCGACGTACACGCACTGCTGCGGTGGTCCATGTCGCCCGGTGGTCCGGAGCGGCTGCTCTCCCTGCGTCCGGCCGAGCGGAACGGGCTGACGCGCTTCCTCGGCGAGGAGGACCAGACCGGGCTCGCCGGGCAGGCGCTGCTGGCGCTCGTCGGCGCGGAGCACGGGTCCGATGCCGTGGCGTTCGGCCTCGTCTGCGCCGCTCTGTGGGGGCACGCCGATGCGACGGCGGACGCGGAGGACTACCGGGCCAGGGGGCGGGCCGAGCGGTGGTTCGGGGAAGAGCCGCCCGCGCGGGACAGGGCCCTGGATGCTCTTGCGGCCGCCTTCGGCCGGAGCTGCGAGAGCTTCGTCTCCGGGCTCCTGCTGGCCGGGCGGACCGGTCGGGACGAAGCGGCGGCAGCCGCGCGGCGGCTCAGCGGCGCCGCGCTGGACCGCGCCGGGTCTCTCGTACGGCAATTCGGTGCGGAACGGGCGGCCCGGACAAGTCCCGTACTGACGGAGGGGCTTGAGTCCCGGTTCGGCGATGTCGGGCGAGCGTTGGCCTCGGGGGACGCAGGGACGACAGCGCAGGCTGTGCGCGCGCTCGACGAACACGGACAGGCCACGGACCCCGATGCCCGAACGCGTATCTCGCGGGCGAAAATGGCTCAGCGGCTCATGCAGTGGCTTGCGGCCGAGCCGGGGGAGGAGTGCGAAACCGTCGCATCAGGGGTCAGGCGTCATATCGCCGAGACCGGCTGGGTGGATCTGGCGCTGGAGCACATCGAGGCGGGGGGCGACCCCGATGCCTCCCTGCGTTCCGCCTACGACACGCTGTGCACTTCGGTACGTGCCACACGCCGCGCGATCGACCGGCATTTCGCGAAGGCCCTCGCCACCTGGACGGCGAACGGCACGGACCCCGGTGCGATGCTCACGGTCGAGACCTTCCTGCCCATCGTGGTCGCACCCGTCGTGAAAGCCGGAGGGCGGCGCGTACTGCTGCTCGTCCTGGACGGAATGAGTGCGGCGATCGCCGCCGAACTGGGCGAGGAATTGCGTGAGCACTGGGTCGAGTACGACCCGGTGCCCAGGGCCAAGGATTACCCGCAGCGCCGCGGTATGGCTGCCGCCCTGCCCACCGTCACGTCGGTCTCCCGAACCTCGCTCTTCGCCGCCAGGGTGATGGCAGGTACTCAGGCCGACGAGAAACGGCTCTTTCCGAACCACCGGTTCTGGGGCGGCGAGACCGTGGCGGTGTTCCACAAGGACGATCTACGGGGCGAAAGCAGCGGTGACACCATCGGCCCGGAGCTGCACGACGCGCTGGTCGGGGACCAGGCACATGTCTCGGTCGTACTGAATACCATCGACGACCGTCTCGCCAAGGAGCAGAAGCTCGGAGACGGTGCATGGAGGCTCGGCGAGATAGGGCGACTGCGTCAGCTGCTCCGCCTCGCCGCCGAGCAGGGGCGTGCGGTGATCCTGGTCAGCGATCACGGTCATGTCATCGACAGGCACGGGGTGAAGATCGAGGCGTCGGGTGTGCAGTCGGCCCGGCACCGGAGCGCGGGGGGCGCCGCGCTCCAGGAGGCGGAGATCATGCTTTCCGGCCCGCGGGTCGTCGCACCGGAGTCCGGTGACGAGATCGTCGCCCTGTGGGACGCCGATTCGCGATACACCACGCAGAAGGCCGGGTACCACGGCGGTGCGGCTCTGGCCGAGTTCACCATTCCTGTGCTGGCCTTTCTGCCCTTCGGCGCCGAGCCGCCGCACGGCTGGCGGGAGCTGGGCAGCCAGCAGCCGCCGTGGTGGTCGCTCACACCCCGGCCGGCAGAGCCGGTGCGCTCGGCCGTGTCCGGCGGCGTCGCGCCGAAGAAGGCGTCCAAGCGGGCGAAGGCCGACGCCGTATTCGCCCGGAGCGATGAATCGCTCTTCGATGTGGTGCTGACAGCCGCCGCTGAGGTGCCCCGGGCGGACAGCGCGATGGTCTCCGTCGAGCTGCGATTGCCGGACGATGCCCTGGTCACGGCTCTCTTCGCGTCCGAACTCTTCGACACGCAGGTGAAGGTGCTCGGCCGCAAACCGAATCTGGCACAGGTGGAGAAGGCCGTCCGGGCACTGCTGGAAGCGGGGGGCACTCTCCCGGTGACCGCGCTCGCGCAGCGTGCGGGCGTACGCGCCAGTGGAGCGGACGGCTTCGGAGCCGTACTGCGGCAACTGCTCAACTACGACAGCGCCCAGGTGCTGGAGAACCTGCCTGACGGCCGGACGCTTCGGCTGGACAGGGAACTGCTGCGGGAACAGTTCGAGCTGGGGTAAGCACCTCGGGCCGGGCTGCCGTACGGCAGCCTAGCCCGAGGACGGCCTCAGGTGATCTGGCGCAACAGCCCAACGAATTCACGAAGTTCATCGGACCGCTTCGCGGTCAGCGGCTCCGCTTCGAAGTGTGCGATGCCGTTGCGGATCTCGCGCACGCGGTCGAGCTGGCGAACGAACTGCCCCCGGTCCACCCCCGGCCAGCCGAGGGCCTTCCAGTTGTCGTCCGAGAGGGCGCGGAGCGTCGGGTTCTGCTGATCGGCGTCCAGCAGCTTCACGTAGCCGTTGAACATCAGGTCAGTGATCAGCCCCGTCTTCTTCGCTGCCGAGGGTCCCTGCACGGCACGGATGGCCTCCGCGTCGAGCTTCGCACCAAGACACTTCCGGAGCCGGGACTCGATCTCCCCCACGACGAAGAAGGGCCAGGCCGTCGTGCCGAACCGGTCGGTGATGTCGGCCGCCGTCACGATGCCGCAGAATGTGCCGTTGTTCGCTCGGACCAGCAGGTAGTCCTCGTCGCTGACCCGGGAGAGCAACGCGAAGAAGTCGTGGCGCGCCTCGACCACCGGTACGTCGTCGGTCACCATCGCCTGCGCCAGGACAGCGGCGGATGTGGTTTCGTACATCTTCGCCACCGAGCTCCAGGTGACGACGCCATGCAGTGTCGATCCCCCTTCGATGACGGGGATCTGGGAGTACTTCTTCGTCCTCATGAGGTACGTCACCTCCGTCAGCGCTGTGTCCGGCGTCACGGAGAACAGCCCACTCACCGCGGAGGGGATGTCCCCGATACGCAGAGGTCGCGCCGGCAGCCCGCCGGAAGGCAGCTCTTCGGCATCGTCGGCCGTCTCGTCCTCGGCATGGTCGGCCGATTCCTGAGGGGCAGCTTGCTGCCACGGCACTATGTGGATGTCGGCGCGGTTGTTGCAGTTGGCGAAGTACGGAAGCGTGGCGAGGCCGACGTCCTTGAGCGCCTGTTCGACGCGCGGCACTGTCAGATCGTTGCGCAGGCGCGTGCCGAACAGGGCCAGGAGCTCCAGGACAGGAATCCGCTTGCCCTTGAGTGCGAGGAGGTCTTCTCCGGAGGGGTTCTGAAGCATGGGCGCACTCACCATTCCGTCGCGTCGCGGAAGACGGTGCGCTTGCCCATGGCAGCCCTGACCAGATCACGGAGCTGCTTCGCCCGGTTCTCGTAGAAACGAACGAAGTCGCTCTCTTTCAGAGCGTCCACGTCAACGAGGTGGGTGGCCACGACATCTTCGAACCATTCGTTGCGCATGCCGGATTCGAGCGAGAGCGTCTTGAGATAGGCACCGGGCGGACCTGACATGCTCTTGCTGGCCCGAAGAGAGATCGGGGTCTTGTTGACAATCGACGTGGCGTACTTGGCCCAGGTGGGCTCGTTCTTGGCGATCCACGTCTTGGGGAAGATCAGCCGTACGTCGACCGCATGCTCCACCAGTTGCGCCGGAGCGAGAGGGTTGTCGGTGAAGTACCAGTCCACGGCGCCCTGCTTGATGAGGAGAGCGTAGATCCCCTTGTAGGCAGCGCTGTTGCGGGTCGTCAGCGTGTCCAGTCGGTCATCGAGGAAGGCCGCCTCGCTGACCGTGTCCGGTACCGCGTCGTCCTCACCACGAACCCACTCGATGAGCTGCTCGACATCCCGGGTGAAGCGGGTTTCCAGTGATCCGCCGTACATCTCGCCAAGCACACCGCACCAGTACCACTGGCTGATCCGCTCGTCGGCGCCAGGCGTATCCGTCTCCGTAGTGATGAGTGCGCGCACGGCGGCCAGCGGCACCAGCTGTGTGCGGTAAGGCAGGTCTCCGGTCCTGACGATGGACTGGCGCTCCAGGAAGCCCCCGACCCACGCGAACGCGGCCGCGACCCGGGGCGCCAGCCGCCTGAAGTCCGCGAGCGGAAGGTTGAGGAGGTCTCGGCGCTTACAGGAGACGGACGTACCCGCTCCGGCCTGCTTGGCCTCCCAGGTGCGGACCAGGGAAACCGCTTGCAGGAAGTCGCTGCTGCTCAGACCGTCCTCCGCCCCGTCCTCCGGACGGCCGAAAACCGGATACGCAGAGGTCAGTTCCCTCTTGATCTGCTTCCACTCGTCCGGCAGCCGGTAATAGTCCCCGTGCGCCGCGACATGCTCCTGGTTTCCCGCGTAGGTGGCTGTCAGCAGCTCAAAGACATTCAGCGGCATGCCACCGGTGTTCACTCGCTCGAACACCGCGCACACGGCATCCGTCGTCGTCGTAGCCGCAAGTTTGATCATCGGGACGTCGAATGACAGCATGTTGTGCAGCACCTGGTCCTGGAACTGGCTCCACAGCGGCCAGTTACTGGGTTCCTGGACGAACTCCTTCTGCCAGTCGCTCACCCGATGCGTGTCAAAGACGAAGTGAAGCGGAAAATACCCGGCAGCGCACTCGCGTTCGACTGTACTCAGATCGAGAAGGTCCTTGCGGGCGAAACCCCGCTTGAGCTTGCGGTCTTCAGGTACGGAGACGATCGCATCGTCACGGTCTGCCGGCGATCCGACAGCCTTGGCGATATCGACGTAGTACCAGCACCTCAGGTCGTCTCCCCGGGAATCAACCGTCTCGACCGGGCAGTCCTGTTGCAGTGCTTGGAATAGCGAGGTCATCCGCTGCTGTCCGTCCAACAGCAGAAAGTCGGGGGTCCGCGATTCGCCGGACTCCGCCCCCTTCAGCGCCCGCGCCTTGAACTGGGACGTTCCACCGGTATGCAGCGACATGACGACGCCGAGCGGATACTTCAGCGTCACCGTCGCGATGAGCGCCCTGATCCGCTCGTCGTCCCACTTCCACTGCCGCTGAAAGTCAGGCAATTGAAGGGCGCCGGATGCAACGTCCTTGAGTACGTCCTTCAGATTCGGATTGTCGAGCGCCACGCCGCTTCTTCCCCCAGACTGAACAGAACTGTGCACTGAGAATTTGACCGCCGCGTTGCCCAGGTGTCAATCAAGACGGATGCCAGAACGGTCCGTACCAGCACGATCCGGCCGATCCGCCAGAACTCCCTGGATGGGACACTGAGCGGGTGAGTATCGACAAACCCGAACGCACCGGCCCCGTCAGCGCAGCCCGGCGTCGCGATGTGATCGACGCCCTCCGACGCGGCGCCGTTCCCGAAAGTGGCCTCGCTCTGCTCGCGACCGGACTGGGGCGGTTCGAGTCGGCGCTCGACGCCGAACTCGACGCAGTGGCCTCGGGCGCGTCCGTATTCAAAGCGGTACGGGGAGAGTACGGGTCCGGCAAAACCTTCTTCACCAGGTGGCTCGGCGAGCGCGCCAAGCGGCGTAACTTCGCTGTCGCCGAGATTCAGGTCTCCGAGACCGAGACGCCGCTGCACAAACTGGAGACGGTCTACCGCCGCCTCACCGAGCGGCTGACCACCTCCGGCTTTCCCCCGAGCGCGCTGCGCCCGGTCGTGGACGCGTGGTTCTACGCCCTGGAGGAGGACTCGCTCGCCGCGGGGGCAGCGGAGGAGGATCTGGCGGAGGCCGTCGAGCAACTCATGGCAGCCCGGCTCACCGACGTTTCCCGGCACGCCCCGTCCTTCGCGACAGCCCTTCGCGGCTACCGGACCGCGCTCACCTCCGGCGACGAGGTGACCGCCGCCGCGGTGATGGCCTGGCTGGGTGGTCAGCCACATGTCGCCGCCTCGGCGCGCAGAGCCGCCGGGGTCCGCGGCGACCTTGACCACTTCGGCGCCTTCGGGTTCCTGCAAGGGCTGCTGACCGTGCTGCGGGATTCCGGGCACAAGGGTCTGTTCGTCGTGCTCGATGAGGTGGAGACTCTTCAGCGGGTCCGTTCCGACGCACGCGACAAGGCACTGAACGCGCTGCGGCAACTCATCGACGAGGTGCACTCCGGACGCTTCCCCGGCCTCTATCTACTGATCACGGGCACCCCGGCGTTCTACGAAGGCCAGCAGGGGGTCCAGCGTCTCGCGCCGTTGGCGCAGCGCCTCGCCACCGATTTCAGCACCGATCCCCGTTTCGACAATCCGCGCGCCGTGCAGGTCCGGCTGTCCGGCTTCACCCAGGAGTCGCTGGTGGGTCTGGGGACGACCATCCGCGACCTGTACGCGGACGGAACCCATGATTCCGAGCGCGTCAGAACCGTGGTGGACAACGCCTATATCGCCGAACTGGCGGCTGCCGTCGGCGGCGCGCTCGGCGGAAGGGTGGGTGTGGCACCCCGGCTGTTCCTGAAGAAGCTCGTGGGCGATGTTCTGGACCGTGTCGACCAGTTCGACGACTTCGATCCGCGCAAGCACTACGCCCTGACGGTCAAGGCGGGGGAGATGAGCGAGGTCGAACGCAACGCGGCGGCCGACAGTCCGGACGAGATCGAACTGGATCTTCCATGACCACGGCGCCGGATCCACTGGATCTGCTCCACCCGGGAATTGTCCATCACATCGTGAACACCCTGGGCTGGACAGGGCTGCGTCAGCTTCAGGAGGAGGCGATCACGCCGCTCATCGACGGCTCGGACGCGTTGCTGCTGGCGCCCACCGCCGGGGGGAAGACCGAGGCGGCGACCTTTCCGTTGCTCTCACGCATGGCGCGGGAAAAGTGGACCGGCACCTCGGTCCTGTACGTCTGTCCCCTCAAAGCTCTGCTGAACAACCTGCTGCCCCGGCTGGAGGCGTACACATCGTGGCTCGGGCGTACGGCAGCACTCTGGCACGGGGACGTACCGCAGACCCGTCGCAAACGTATCCTGCGGGAGCGCCCGGACGTTCTGTTGACCACTCCGGAATCCCTGGAGGCCATGCTGGTCAGCGCGAACGTCGACCACAAGGCATTCTTCTCCGGGCTGCGCACCATCGTCGTGGACGAGGTGCACGCCTTCGCCGGGGACGACCGGGGATGGCACCTGCTTGCCGTACTGGAGCGACTGGAGCGCGTGGCCGGACGCCCGGTCCAACGGGTGGGCCTCTCGGCGACCGTGGGAAACCCGGAGCAGTTGCTCACCTGGTTGCGGGGGGCACGGGGCGGCTCGAAAGAGGGCAATCCACGAGTGGTCGCTCCTCATCTGCGCACCCAAGCATCGTCGGCACCGCAATCTCCTCCCTCAGGGGACATCCAGCTCGACTACGTAGGTTCACTGGCCAACGCGGCCACAGTGATCGCGGCCTTGCACAGAGGCGAGAAGCGTCTGGTGTTCTGCGAGTCGCGCAAGCAGGTCGAGGAGCTCGGTGAGGCGCTGCGCGCGAAAGGCGTGACGGCGTTCCTGTCCCATGCGTCGCTGTCCGCGGACGAGCGACGGCGCGCCGAGGAAGCCTTCGCGGACGCACGAGACTGCGTGATCGTCTCCACGAGCACGCTGGAACTCGGCATCGATGTGGGTGACCTCGACCGGGTCATCCAGGTCGACGCACCCGGGACGGTGGCTTCCTTCCTCCAGCGTCTCGGACGGACCGGACGGCGACCCGGGTCGACGCGCAACTGCCTCTTCCTCACACTTGATGAGGCCGGCCTGTTGTCGGCCGCCGCGCTTCTGCTGCTCTGGTCGCGCGGATGGGTCGAACCAGTCATCGCGCCGCCCGAACCGCGGCACATCGTCGCTCAGCAGGTGCTCGCGCTCTGCCTTCAGGAACACCGCGTCGGGGACCGGATGTGGCAGGACTGGTGGGGCGGGCTCGGACCGTTCGGCCCGTCCGCCGAGCCGCTCGTACGCCATCTGATCGCGGAAGGGTATCTGAACCGTGACAGCGGGATGCTGTTCATCGGCCCCGAGGCCGAAAGGCGCTTCGGATACCGGCACTTCATGGATCTCACGGCCGTTTTCATCGCAGCCCCCGAGTTCACCGTTCTGTCGGGCCGAACCGAGATCGGCACAACGGATCCCGCACTGCTGACTGAAGAAATCGCCGGGCCGCGGCGGCTGTTGCTCGCTGGGCGCAGCTGGCAGGTCAGCTACATCGATTGGTCGCGGCGCCGCTGCTTCGTCGAGCCGGTGGACGGGGGAGGAAAAGCCCGATGGGGCGGCCTGGGTCTGTCCCGTTCCGGCTCCCACGCGTTGACGCGCGCGGCACGGGAGATTCTCCTCGGTGAGACGCCTCCGGTCGTCTTCACCCGACGTGCTGACAGCGCCCTCGATCAGGTCCGGGAGAGAGGAGCCGAACTGGTGCACCCGGAAGCCTCGGTGATCCTGCGCGGTGGACGGGACACCAACGTGCGGTGGTGGACGTGGGCCGGGTCCAGGGCCAACGCGACCCTGGCAGCCTCACTCGGTTCCGCCGCCGATCCTCTGCAGCGTCCAACGGACGCGTACGTCCGTCTCCGTGAAGACATCACGCCTCAGGAATGGAAGCAGGCCAAGTCCGATGCGGCAGGACGGCTCTGTCTTCCCTCGGTGGACCCTCGCGCTCTCCATGGCCTGAAGTTCAGCGCAGCACTACCCTCACGGCTGGCCGAGGCGACCCTGGCTGCCCGTTTGGCCGACCTCGACGGGGCAGCAGAAGCCGTTGGCGAGCCAGTCAGGTTTACGTTCCAGTCCGCGCAACAAACGCCCGGTGACTGACAGCCCTCACATGTACGGCCCGGGCGGCGAACTATTCACCGGTACGTCGGTCGACCGGTGCAGCACGGGCCGCCACCTCACGTGCCAGCAGGCGTCCCGGCCTGACGGCCGCATCCGCTTTCTCTCATCTCGCTCGCATCCGCCACCAGGCGGGCAACAGGCTCCAGATCCTCACTGGATGAGATGTTGGTCCGTCACAGCGGCACCGGGGCGGTCCCGGTGCCGCACACCGCCGCCCTGGCAGCCTTTCGGGTCAGCCCACCGGCAGGCCCGGGGCCGGGTGGCTGTCCATCAGGTCCTTCACCTCGGATCGGATCCTGGTGAGGGTGGATTCGTCGCCCGTGCGGGATGCCTCGACCACCTGGTCGATCCACTGCGCGACCGCGGCCATCGCGGCGGCGGGGATGCC
Source organism: Streptomyces sp. TSRI0281 (assembly GCF_001905125.1). Lineage (GTDB taxonomy): Bacteria > Actinomycetota > Actinomycetes > Streptomycetales > Streptomycetaceae > Streptomyces. The sequence continues at coordinate 519,757 of NZ_LWLE01000035.1, forward strand.
GCGGGAGGTCAGGGCCGGGGTGCCGATGCGGATGCCGGAGGGGTCGAAGGGCTTGCGGGGGTCGTAGGGGACGGTGTTGTGGTTGACCACGATGCCGGCGCGGTCCAGGGCCTTGGCCGCGATCTTGCCGGGGACGTCCTTGCCCGTGAGGTCGATCAGGAGGAGGTGGTTGTCCGTGCCGCCGGAGACCAGGTCGAAGCCGCGGGCGGAGAGTTCGTCGCCCAGGGCGCGGGCGTTGGTCACCACCTGGTGGGCGTAGGCGCTGAAGTCGGGGGTGGCGGCTTCCCTGAGGGCGACCGCGATGGCGGCGGTGGTCTGGTTGTGGGGGCCGCCCTGGAGGCCGGGGAAGACCGCGCGGTCGATCGCACGGGCGTGTTCCGCCGTGCTCAGGAGCATCGCGCCGCGCGGGCCGCGCAGGGTCTTGTGGGTGGTGGTGGAGACCACGTCCGCGTACGGGGCGGGCGAGGGGTGGGCGCCACCCGCGATCAGGCCGGCGATGTGGGCGACGTCGGCCACCAGGACCGCGCCGGTCTCGCGGGCGATCTCGGCGAAGCCCGCGAAGTCGATCGTGCGGGGAACCGCCGTACCACCGCAGAAGATGACCTTCGGGCGCTCGGCGAGGGCCAGTTCGCGCACCTCGTCCAGGTCGACGCGGCCCGTGTCGCGGCGGACCCCGTACCGCACGCCGCGGAACCAGCTGCCGGTCGCGGAGACGCCCCAGCCGTGGGTCAGGTGACCGCCCATCGGCAGTCCCATGCCCAGCACGGTGTCACCGGGCTTGAGGAAGGCCATGTACACGGCGAGGTTGGCCGGGGAGCCCGAGTACGGCTGGACGTTGGCGTGGTCCATGCGGAACAGCGCGCGGGCGCGCTCGGCGGCCAGCGTCTCCACCTGGTCGATGATCTGCTGGCCCTCGTAGTAGCGCTTGCCGGGGTAGCCCTCGGAGTACTTGTTCTGGAGCACCGTGCCGGAGGCTTCGAGGACCGCCGCGGATACGTAGTTCTCGCTGGGGATCAGGCGCAGGGTGTCCGCCTGGAGCTGCTCCTCGGCCACCACCAGGGCGGCGAGGTCCGGGTCCGCCGAGGCCAGCGCCGGATGGCGCGGGGCGGTGGTGGGAGCGGGACCGGTGGCGGTGGGGATGCCGGGTGCGTGGGTGGTCATGGAAGTGGTCCTTCCGGGTCGGCCGCGTCGTGCGGCGTGGACCCGGATGCCCAGGCGGACGGCCCTCCGGAGATGACGCCCCGGGCGCGCCGGGGTGTGCCGCTCCCTCGTGGTCGTTTCCACGGAGCGCCCCTGCCGGGGCACGCGCCAGTCGCGGCAGGTCGCAGTCTAAGGGCTGGCGCGTCGTCCCGGGCGGATCAGCGCGCGGCGTCGGATGCGGTGCATCGCAAGGCGGAGGGACGTCCGCATACCTGATGTATTCGGGTGTTCCGACAACGCCGCGAGGTGCCGTAGCTGTCGTCGCGCGCCCGCCGGGGATGACGCGGCAGCCCTTAGGTGGTGTCGCGTGTCCGGGACCCGCATCGAATCGCGCGTGAAGCGTGCGTGAATCGTAACGGAACGGGGCAGGTTCACGGGGACCTTGTGAGGCTCGACGGTGGGGGGACCGTTATGGAGTCCGGCGATCAGTACCCGGGATCCGGCAGTGGCGCGGGAAGCGGGTTCGGTGGTGGAGCGGGAAGCGGGTTCGGTGGTGGGCCGGGGCAGGAGCCCGGGGTGCCGCCTTCCGTTCCGCCTCCGCCTTCCGTTCCGCCTCCGCCTCTTCGTCCGCCCTCGATCGGGCCGCCCCCTCCCGGCTCCGCCCTGCGTTCCGTGGCGGTCGGGCTGCTCAATCTGACCGGGCTCGGCCTCGGTTACGCCCTGATGCGCAGCTGGTTCCGGGCCGCGCTGTGCTGGGCCGCGGCCGGTGGGCTGCTGCTGGCCGCGCTGCCCGCCGATCCCGACGGGGTGCCGGGCGGTGTGCTCGTCGGCTTCCTCGTCGTGCTGGCCGCCGCTGTCGCCGACGGGGCCCGGGCCGCCCGGCGTTCGCCCGTGGCCGGGTCCTGGCGACCGGTTCTGGCGGCCGCGCTGGGTGTGGTGCTGCTGGCCGTCCCGGTGGGCGGGTTCGCCGCCTACGGCTCCGAGCGCGACGAGGCCGTCGAGCAGATGCTGCTGGACCGGCTGGAGCGGGGTGACGAGGCCGTCCGGGCCGCGTCGGGGCAGCCGTTCGGCACCGCGCGGGCGGAATACCGGTCCGCGCTCGCCGTCTACCGCGAGCTGGGCGAGAAACATGCCGGTTCACGGGCGGGGAAGCTCGTCCCGGCCCGGCTGAAGGCGTATTACGAGGCCGTCTCCGCGCCGTACCGGGAGAAGCAGCACTGCGCGGCCGTCGAGCCGTTGACCTATCTGCGGACGGTTCCCGGCTCCGTCGACGCCGAGTTGCTGGGCGATCTGGCCGGCTGGCCCGACGAGCCGCTCGCCGATTCGCTGTACGTGTGCGGAGTGTCCCGACTCGGCGGCGTGGGCGGCGGCGGGACCGAACTGGGTGAGCTGCTGCGCACGTTCCCCGATTCCGCGTCGGCGAAGCAGGTGGGACCGGCGATATCCGGGAAGATCGGGGCGCAGGTCGCGGCTCTGAAGGGCGACGGGCCCTGTGAGGCCACCGCGGTGCTGCGCGGCCTCGGCACCACGGTCTCCGGGCTGCCCGGGACGGACATGCCCGCGCTGCGTGCGGACGCCGACAAGGGCGTCCAGGACGGGGTGTACGCCTGCGGGGTGGACGAGTTCGAGGACAAGAAGTTCACCGAGGCGCAGGAGACCTTGACCGGTTTCACCCGTACGTACAAGGACGACAAGCGGGTGCGGCGGGCGCGGAACATCGCCATAGCCGCGGAGATCGCCGACGACCGGCCCTCGGCCGGCAAGCGGCTGCCACCGTCCCGCAAGCCGGGCGGAGCCCGGATGGAACTCGTCATCAGCAACGACGCGCCGAATGCCGTCGAGGTGCTCTACACCGGTCCGGTCACCGGCACCGTCAAGCTGCGGGCCTGCGGCAGCTGTGAGCGGTACAGCGCGTCCACCGGATCGGCGCGGGCGTGCAAGGACGGTGGCAGAAGCTATCCGAAGGCGAGGCTTCGGCTCCCGGCGGGCACGTACCACTTCCTGTACAAGCACGGCTCGGGAGCGACCGCGGCGGTGGACAGCTACACATCGGGGTCGAAGATCCAGCCCGGCTATACATACACGAGCTGCACCTATGTCATCGAGCGGAACCCGCTGGGCCTCGGCCTGCCCACGCTGCCGGACCCGTTCACTCCCGCATCGGCCCCGCGGGGGTGAACCGACAGAGGCATCAGCCCTTCGCGCGCGGGTTCTTCTCGATGACCCGTCCGTCGAGGTGCGCGGTGAGGAAGGCGCCGCCGTACTTGTCCGAGACGTAGACCCGCAGGACCGGCTGGTCGTCGTGGAAGGGGGACGACGGGTCCACGATCACATAGCGGTACTCCGGGTCGGGGACGTTGAGGGTCTTGTCCGCCGTGCGCAGCAGGGCGGGAAGCACGTCCCAGTCCACGGAGAGCAGGTCGACGGAGGTCTCCCCCGAGGGGAGGGTGCCGCCCATGTCGTCGTTGGTGGCCTCGCCGTCCCGGTAGGTGAACTGGTCGTACAGCGTGGAGTTGGACTTGAGGGGCGCCTTGGCCGAGGCGTGTTCCTCGTGGACGGTGAAGTCGGTGACCCTCGTTCCGCCCATCAGCGGCTTCAGGGCCTTGATGGCGCCCCGTACGCCCTTCGGGGTCAGCAGATTCGCCGGCTCGGCCGGAGTGTCCGGCGTGTCCGCGACGGGAGTCCCCCCGCCGGTGGACGTCTTCGGCGTCGGGTTGCCGCTCCGGTCGCCCGAGGGAGTGCTCGCCGCGACCGACGGACGGTCGCCCTCGTCGCCGGTGCCCCCGGAGGGAGGGACCAGCACCCAGATCAGGACGGCCGCGGACACCGCGGTGGTCACGAGGGAGCTGGTGACGGCGATCGTGCGGATACGGCGCCGGAGGCGGCGCTGCCGCTCCTGGTCCTCCGGCGTCAGATTCTGCCGGTCGTAGGAGTTGCCCGTCGCGGCGGGCGACCCGGCGGACGACGCGGGCGCGGAGGACCACGCGGACGGTACGCGATCGGCGGGGGTGGGACCCGTGGTGGGGATCCGGTCCGCGGGGGTGGGGCCCGTGGGTGTGGGGCCCGTGGGGTTCGTGGGTGTGGGGTTCGTGGGTGTGGGGTTCGTGGGTGTGGGGTTCGTGGGTGTGGGGTGCGCCGGGTTCAGCGCCAGCGTGTGCGCTGCTGGGGGCGGGCCGGTGGGCACGGCCGTGGGGGGCGCGGGCTCGCGGATCGTTCCGGCGGCCGCGTCCGCCAGCATCCTGT
>NZ_LWLE01000036.1:0-175329 GCF_001905125.1 Streptomyces sp. TSRI0281
CCTTGAAGATCTCCTTGATCTCGTCAGACAGCTGCTGTCTTCGCAGCTCACGCGGGGCGGGTTTGCGGGTATGCCACTTGTAGAACCATGACTGGCTCACCCCCCAGCGCCCGGCAGGACACCGCGTGCGGAATGCTGTACTCGGTCCTCTGGTCGCTGATCACCCCGGCCACGACGGCCGGGTCCGCCACAGCTATTTCACCCACAGGACCATGCAGCGTTTGAGGACATCACGCTCCATGGCCAGCTCCTTGTTGTCCTTCTTCAGCGCCGTGTTCTCTCGTCGCAGCCGGGCGATCTCCTCATCCACGTCGGCCGGCTTGCCCTTCTCGGCTCGCTTGGCCCGTGACACCCAGCTCGCGAGCGTCGCCTCGTTGATCCCCAGGTCATCGGCAACCTCGGAGATCGGCTTCCCCGTCTCGGCCACGATCCGTACAGCCCCCTCACGAAACTCCGGCTTGAACACTCGACGCTTCTCTGCCCTGACTCTCAACTTCCCCTGCAGTCACGGACTCCACGCTACGAGGGGAGACTCACCTCACAGCACACCTCCGTGCTGCGGTACCTCGCGCTCGCCGACGCCCTTGGCACGGATGCCTCGCGCAACAAGGATGAGGCCAGCCGTCTTGTACGGGAGGTACTGGCGGGCGAGCACTGGCAGTACGTGCTACCAGTCCTGCCACAGCTTGCTCCAGAGGCCGTCCCCCGGCTCGCGGAGTCGGCCCTCGTGTACGCCTCCGGCTGTCGATGAGGGTTCGTGGGTCGACCCGACCGAGTGGCGACAGCGAGACAGGGCGGCCTCTCGGCCGTACCCACGGTCGGTGACAGCCCGGTGGACGCGTCAGAAGACCGCACGGTCACGGACCAATACGACTACCACGATGGCGAACCCCGTACGAGGCCCTTCCGGGACCCCCAGAGGCGCCAGCAGGCAGTGCTGAAGCCAGGCTGCTGCTGCGGGAAAGAACCGACACCACCGAGCCGCCAGAACTGGTATGGCAACCTATACGCAGAGTATGGTCTTATATATGGCATCAAAGAAAGTGACAGTGACGATCCCCGAGGAACTCCTTGAGGAGATTCGCGGGGAGGCGGCCGAGCGAGGTCTGTCGGCGTACGTGGCCGAAGCCTTGCGCTTCAAGCGCGACCGGGACCGGCTCAGAGAGCTCGTCGGCTGGCTGGAGGAGGAGCACGGGCCAGTCACGGAAAGCGAGCGCGCCGCAGTGCGCCACGAGCTGGACGATCTTGATGCCGAGCACAAGAACCGCGCGGGCAGGAATTGCGCGGGAGAAGCCGCGTGAAGCAGCGGAACTGTGACCACAATCCGCCGCTGCGTGTCTTCGTGCTGGACTGCGAGGCTCTGTCGCTGGCCGTGCGCGGGGATCGGATGATGATTGCCCGGCTCAGGCTGGCCGCTGACGGTGAGGCCGAAGTGGTGACTTCTCCGATGACACTGGTCGAGGCCTACGACGGCAGAACCACCGAGCAACGCTGGGACTGGGTCCTCTCCCGCATCAGCGTGGCCGACATCGGGAAGGACGAAGCGCGCCAGGCCCGTCGGCTCTTGGCCGACGCAGGTCTGCACGGCCACAAATACGCGATCGATGCAGTACTCGCAGTTATCGCGCGGCAGCAGAAGGGACAAGTCACGGTCTTCACCTCGGATGTGGACGACTTGGAACGGCTGGTCCCCGACACAATCGTCGTCAGGAAGGTGTGACCTCGGCCCGGTATCAGTTCTGGTCTCATTCACCGCCGTACATCACCGTTCAGACCGCCGATCTGTTCCGGCCCCGACTCAGGACGCGGGCGTCCCCCTCGATCGGCCATTCTGGCTTCTGTGCGGGCCGATTCCGGTCGGAGCCCACCCGCGCTCGTCTTTGTGAGGTGTCCCCATCGGCAAGCCCAGTGGATCAACTCTGGCAGCGTGGCTGAGTGATCTGGAAGTCGACCGGCTTGAACGAGTCCTGGCGACCCGCCCGGATGCCGTGTCCCCGCCGGAGCCACGGTCGTTCGGCGAACTCGCGGACCGCCTTCAGCGGCCGGCCTCGGTGGCCCCGGTGCTGACCGGGCTCGCGCTGCCGCACCTGCAGGTGGCCGAGGCACTGGCGGCACTGGGGCCCGTTCCCCGTGCCGCCCTGGCCGATCTGCTGGTCTCGACCGGAACGGAGAGCGCTCGCGGGTTGGACGCGGCCTTGGAGGCGCTGGCCGACCGCGCACTCGTCTGGGCGGACGGTGAAGGGCTGCTGCACATGGTCGCGCCATTGCGGCAGGCGTGGGACTCGCCGCTGGGGGTGGATGCTCCGCTCACCCGGCTGTTGGCGGACACGACCTCCGAGGAACTGCGCCGCATGCTGGTGGCCCTGGGCATCAGGTCGCCCGGCACCACCAAAAAGCATCGGCTGACCGCTCTGCTGGAACACCACAGCGATCCGGAGCGGGTGGCCGCGGTCATCGCCTCGGCACCTGCGGCCACCCGGAATCTCCTTGAGCGGCGAGCCTCTCACCAGGGTGAACAGGCTCAATCGCCGGCACATTTCCTCACGTTCAGGACTCCGCCGCCCGGCTCCGGGCCGGGCGCGCGCTGGGCGCTGGAGCGGGGACTGCTGGTCCAGGACCGGCACTCCGGGTACGGATCCACACGCATGCCCGCCGAGGTGACGCTCGCCCTGCGCGGAACAGGCCGGCGCGCCCCCTTCGAGCCCGTCCCGCCCGTCGTGCGGACGGTGTCCGTGACCTCGGCGGAAGTGGACCGGGAGGCGGCGGCCGCCGCCACGGCGTTCGCCGCACATGCCGCGTCGGTTCTGGCGACGTGCTCCGCGGCTCCGCCGGTCCTGCTGAAGTCCGGCGGGGTCGGAGCACGTGAGTTGTCCCGGATCGGCAGGGCGGCACAGTGCGACGGCATCGTCGTACGCCTCGTTCTGGAGACCGCGTACGACGCCGGGCTACTGGCCCGGGACGGCGACCGGGTCGCGGCGACGGACGGGTACGACACCTGGGCGGAAAGAGAACCGGCGGAGCAGCTCACCGCGCTTCTCCACGCCTGGCGGACGCTGCCGCTGACTCCGTCCCGAGCCCGCGACGAGGACGGCAAGGCGCTGCCCTCGCTCGCCGGAGAACCGCCCTGCGACAGCTGTTCACAGGCCCGGGAGGGGCTCCTCGCCGCCGCGGCGGCGCTCCCGGCGCACCACGGGGCGCACAGCACCGCGGAGCTGGGGCCGCTGGTCGCCTGGCATCGCCCGCTCGCCGAGCACCTCCCCCAGGACACCGCGCCCTTCGCCACGGTGATCCGGGAAGCGGAACTGCTCGGGGTCCTCGCCCGCGGCTGCCTGTCCCCCATCGGCGCCGCCCTGCGGGGCGACGATGCCGAAGCCGCCGAAACGCTCGCCGCCGCCTGTGAGCGGCTGCTGCCGGAGGCCACCAGGGCTGTCCGTTTCGGCGCGGACCTCACCGCCGTCGTCACCGGCACCCCGTCCGCCCGCCTCGCCGCACTGCTGGACACCGTCGCGGACAAGGAAGTCGGTGGCACGGCATCGGTGTGGCGGTTCAGTCCCACAACCGTTCGCCGCGCCCTGGACACGGGCCGCGCGGCGGATGCCCTCGCGGCGGACCTGAGCGCAGTCGCCGTCGGTGCCCTCCCCCAGCCGCTGTCGTACCTGATCAACGACACCGCGCGCACTCATGGCCGGGTGCGCATCACCCCCGCCGCCTGTGTGATCCACGGCGAAGAACCCGCGCTCCTCGCCGAACTCGTCACGCACAGAAAGCTCGCCGGCCTCGGTCTGCGCCTGCTGGCACCGACCGTGCTGGTCAGCCGGACCCCACTCGACCAGACCCTCGCCTCGCTCCGGGCCGCCGGCTACGCCCCCGTCGCGGAAAGGGCCGACGGAACCGTACGCGTCGAGAAGACCCGGCGCCCACGTGCAGCCGCCCCGGCCCCACTCCCGGGCCAGCGGCGGCGGTCCGTGCCGACGGTGACTCCGGTGACCGTCGACCTGAGCACGCTGGCCGCCAGGCTGCGGGCCGCCCCAACGGCACTTCCGGCGCCCGACCCGTTCGGCACCGGGGTCCCCTACGGCACGGACACCGAGGAGATCGTCGCCGGGTACGCGAAGAATCTGGCGTACGCCGATGTTCGCCTGCTCGCCCATGCCGTCGACGCCGGCACAGCCATCACGGTCGAGTACGTCGCCGCTTCGGGCAACCGGACCGTACGTACCCTCAGCGAGCTCGTGCTCGACCCGCCCCACGTGTATGCCTGGTGCCACCTGCGCGACGACGACCGGGTCTTCACCCTCTCCCGCATCCGCGGCGTCATGCCCGGATAGCCGGGATCCGCGTCGTGGCCCGGTGTGCGGCCGGCCACTGCGGCCATGCCCCGCCACCCAGCACGGCGAGGCGCCGCCGCTACGATCGCCGACCATGGACTGGGTCGAGCGCACCGCGCAGTTGAGGCAGTGGACGAGGAGCGGGGCGCGGGCTCCGCACAAGCCGCTGCTGTTCCTGTACGCGCTCAGCCGGTTCCAGCAGGCCGCCGATGACGAGCTGCGGTACAGCGCCGTGGAGGAGGACCTGCGGGGGCTGCTCGTCGCCTACGGACCCGGCAACCGGACGACGCCCGCCTATCCCTTCCATCACTTGGTGAGTGACGGCGTGTGGGAGGTGCGCACCGAGCGCGGGCCGGGCAGCCCGGGGACCGGGGTCGGGGAACTGCGCAGCTCCGGCGCCGCGGGGCGGCTGGCGCCGGAGCTGCGGGCGGCGCTGCGGCGGGAGCCGTCCCGCCACGACCGCCTGACCGCCGATCCGGGCAGTGACGGACGCCCGAGGTTCTCCTGGACGACATCCGTGCGAGGCAGCAGGACGGGGCGTCGGCCTACGTCGCCGAGGCGCTGCCCCGTCTCCTTGTACGCGAAGGTCTGGAAGACCCTCCGCGAGCTGGAGCATGTTGATCACTCCCTCGGCTCGGCGGCGCAAGGGGGCGTATGTGGCCATGCGCTCGGCCCTTGGATGGCTGCGTCCTGGAGCGCGTCCAGACCGCGCGCGATGAGAACCTGTGCCCGGCTGCCGGGCCGGACGCAGGCCAGGAGCCTTCGAACGGGGGCCGTCGGGCCCGTCAGGGGGACGCGCCTCAGGGGCAGGTCCTGAGGGAGTGGGGCCCGCCGGGGCATGAGGCAGATGCCGTGTCCGTGGGCGACCAGGGCGGCGACGGCAGTCCAATCGATCGCGCTGTGTGCCACGCGTGGGGTGAACCCTGCGGCTGCCGCGGCGCGCAGGAGGACCGGGTGCTGGTCCCTGGGGTCCCCCGCCTGGATCCAGGTCTCCTGGGCGGCATCCACCAGGCGTACGGATTCCCGGCGGGCAAGGACATGGTGATCGGGTACGACCAGGTCCTGGGGTTCTTCCGTCAGCACTACGTGTTCGAAGAGGCCGCCTCCCGTGCCCGGAACATCGAAGGCGGCGATCACTACGGCGATGTCCACCCGGTGGGCGAGCAGAAGGCTGAGGCGGTCTTCGTCGGGGTGTTCGTCGAGGCGGCAGACCATCTGCGGGAACTGGTCGCACAGTGTCTGTGCCGCCGGGGCGATCACCGAGGCAAGGGCGCTGGCGACGCCGGTGATCCGCAGGAGGCCCGCGGTTCCTTCCCGGTGGGAGTCCAGAACGGCGCCGGCCCGTTCCCATTCGGCGTTCATGGCCTCCACGTGCCCGACCAGTGCGAGCGCGGCGGGAGTGAGCCGAACCCTTCGGCCCTCCGGTTCCAGAAGTTTCAGGCCGAGTTCGCCTGACAGCTGACGAAGCTGCTGGGAGACCGTAGGGGGCGAGAGGTGCAGAGTCGCTGCCGCGGCGGTGACGGTTCCTTCCGCGTGCAGGGCGCGCAGAGCCTGCAGACGAGGGTCGATCATGTGGCTTCTCCGAACGGAACGGTGTGGAACTTTCCCATGGACGCCGTCAGGACGCCCGGACAAGAATGAAGATCCGCGCCCATGACGATCGACGCTCGCACAGGGGCCCGTGCGGATCCGCTTTCGCGCACTGTCCGCTCCGAGCCCACTGGAGGCTTGTTGTGCTCGATTCCGCTGTCGCGGGAGCGCTGGCCGGATACGGTCTCGCCATCCCTGTGGGAGCCGTCGCCGTGCTGATGATCAACCTGACGGCCCGGACCTCTTTTCGCGTCGGGGCCGCGGCGGCGATCGGTGCGACGACGGCAGACGCGCTCTACGCCGTGATCGCTGTCGTGGGAGGAGCGGCGGTGGCCTCGGCGATCCAGCCCTTCTCCGAACTCTTGCGCTGGTTGGCCTTCCTGGTCCTGGCGGTGATGGCCGCGCGGATCGCCGTTGCCGGACTGCGGAAACCAAAGGGCGGCGCGGTCCAGAAGGCACCTGAGGAGACGGCAGTCAGCCCACGGCGGTCGTTCGCGATGTTCCTGGCGCTCACAGCGCTCAACCCGTGGCCCGCCCTGTACTTCGTCGCGCTCATCCTCGGACATCAGGCCCTCCAGGAAGCATCGTGGGCAGAATCGGCGGTTTACATCGCGGCTGTCGTCACCGCGTCCGCGAGTTGGCAGTTGTTGCTTGCCGGCGGAGGGGCGGTTTTCGGCCGCTTCATCACCGGCCCACGAGGTCGAAAGGTCACCGCTGTGGTTTCCAGTGCTCTGATTCTGGGACTCGGCGCCCACATGGCTCTGGGGTGACATAAAACGGGGGTGTACCCCAGGCACAGTTTCTGCCTGGGGCATAGAAATCACTCTCCCTGTACCACGTGGGCACGGCCCTGTTAAATCGCCAAGACCTTGTCTTCCGATGGGTTCAGCTGCCCCAGGACCCACTCCCGAAACGTGATGATGAGACTCTCGTGTGGAGTGTGGAACTCTTCGAAGTACTGGGAACCTGCCGAATTTTGAACCCTGACACAGGCTTCGAAGTCCTCGCGGGCCGTGACGTCTACGAGTGCCACAGCATCATCCGGGGAGAAATCGGGATCTTCCATGGCCTCGGGATGAAAGAGCCACTGCGTGACGACCTTGGTGCGGTCGGGTCCCACTGGATCGAACCGCATACACATCACATGGTCCGGAATGAACATGAGGTGCACATTGGGCCAGAGAAGGATCCCATGGAAGGTCCGTGCATCGTCTTCCGGCACACCGGGAAGCCGGGCTGCCGCCGCTTTTCCGGACAGCGAGAATCCAGTGGCACCGTCAGCCAGTGCGGACCCACGCTTCTGAGGACCTTCAGGGCCGCTTACCGTCCCGTATCCGGTACGCCAGCTCGGAAGAATCTGGCAGATTTCCGGATGCATGGTGGGGCAGTGGTAGCACTCACAGAAATTCTCATAGAGAATCTTCCAGTTCGCCGGAACTTCGTAGACCACCTCCTTGGCAACCTTCAATTCGTTGCAGCCGTAGTTGCCCGGGACGTCGTCATCGCCGAAGCGTTCACGGATCAGCGGTCCGACCTGGTCCGCCAGGGGTGCCGCGTCGGGGTCGAGGTTCACCCAGACGTAGCCGAGCCATTCGGTGACGCCGGCGGTGAAGAGGTGCCGCTCCTTCGTCTCGGGCGGGAGGTCGCGCATGAAAGGGGCTGCCGTGAGGTGGCCGTCAAGGCTGAAGGTCCATCCATGATAGGGACAGCGGATGGAACCGCCGAAATTCCCCTTTTCCTCAAGGCAGAGCTGGGCACCGCGATGGCGGCACAGATTGATCAGGGCCCGGATCTCGCCGGCGGCCTTGCGTACGAGAAGAACGCTCTCTCTTCCTACATTCACACGTACGAATGAGCCGGCTTCGGCGATCTCCGAGGACCGCGCCACGCACTGCCAGGAACGCTCGAATATTCGTTCCTGCTCCCGGGCGAAGTGTTCCTCACTGGTGTAGTACGTCGGTGGCTAATTAACCGTCACTCCTGAACTCCCTTTCGGTTCGAAACCAAGCCGAGTCGCGCAACGCAAGCCGGGGCTTCACTCTCGAATTCAGCAGATCGGTTTTCACCCGTACTGAACGATTCAATCGACGACCGGCTCTACGTCACCGGAGACTTGCGCGCCTCGAAAAACCTGCGCACGCAGAAGCAATGGCCGATTTCCACGAACCATCATGCGCATGGCGTCATCAGACCCGCAAGAGCTCTTCATTTCGGGGCTGAAAACACCCGTTCGATAAAGCGTTGGACCGGATGCCGGCGCCGGCCCTTCGACAGAGGCGGCGAACCTCGACCACAGCCCACCGGGCCGCACGGACTGCCGGCCCACTGCCTCGGTCGAGCAGCGGGCAGCATGGCGATTGGCTCAAGTTCGCCTACCACTGCCGGAATTATCTAGAGTTTCCACGACCATTCTGACTGAGCTCCGAATTGCACGCTCATAAGGCGACTGGGTCCCTCTCGTAGCGTGGAACCGTCCGCTCACCCGCAAGCCACCACTCCTCCTGGCCGGGTCGGACCTGTCGAGGGTGGAGGCGCTGAACCGCTACGACCGCCCCCGCCTCCACCAGCGCGGCCGGGAATCGGCCGTGGGCCCGCTGAACCCGGTCGACATCGGCGAGATGCTCGACTCCATGCCCATGGACGCGAACGGTGACCAGCGGATCAACGGCCTGATCGAACGGTCCACGGCTCTCTTCCCGACGGCACCCCGCCGCTGAACAGTCCGGCAGGTCATCCGAGAGCCTGGACAAACCCGGCGTCCCGTTCACGGCGTGGCAGCCGCCGTCCGGGATCCCGTATACGAGATCCTGACGTCAACTAGGGCTGGATTCAGCCGCCTTGACTTGGTTTCGGACAACGATGGGCGTCTCGTGCCTCGGAGACAACCCCGGGAGTGCCCTACGTCATCTCTCACAGGCGGGAGACAGTTTCGTCATCGCATCCGGTGCGGCGCTGTCCGTCCACCGTCCCATCAGGCACTCGGAAGTACGAGGAATGATGACCAGATCCCACCAGGCCCGTCTGTCGCGTTCGGCCATCGCCGCAGCAGCGGCCATCGCCGTGACCGCGGGCGTCGTCGCCGCAGCACCCGACGCCAAGACGGCCGAGCCCACGCCGAAGCTCAGCCTGATCGCCGCTTCCACTTCGGTGACCCTCGATTCGTGGAAGGAGGACCCCGGCGTCTACCTGGACCTCGGGACGTACGTCACCGCCGAGAACGGTCCTCTCGAACTGAAGGTGAGCCGTAAGTCCTACAAGGACCCGATCATCGCGAAGCAGATCATCCGGGATGGGAAGGGCAAGCAGACCGGGACGAAGGTTCTGCCCAAGCGTCTGCTAAAGGACTTCGCCGGGCTGCCCGATTTCGCGAAGATCACCGTCACGGACGCGGCCGGCAAGACCGTGCTGGACAAGACCGAGGCGTTCTGTCCGAACAACGCGTCCGGTCGCGTCCGTCCCGACGCACCGGCCAACTCGAAGTATCCCGAGAGCTGTCCCGTGAACCCGTTCACCCTCGGTTCCGTGTGGGGTGTCGAGAACGGCTGGGCGTCCAACACCTACGCGGGCTACTACTCCGCGCCGGTCCAGCTGGCCGCCGGCAAGTACACCGCCAAGGTGTCCGTGTCGAAGGCCTACCGCGATCTGTTCGGTATCGCCGACAAGCCGCAGACGATCAAGGTGACGGTCCGCGAGCGCAGTTGGGAGGAGGGCGAGGGCGTCTCGGGCGCCTCCCAGATGTCCGGGCACGACATGTCCAAGATGTCCGGGCATGAGATGTCCGGCCACAGCATGCCCGGACACGGCGCGATGCGTTCGCCCGCCCCGGCGGCCGCGACGAGCGGTGCCGGTCCCTCGTACAACGTGGGTCACGGGCCCTACGCCCCCGCGCCGCCCTCCCTGCCGTGGGCGCTCAAGAAGGCCGCCCTCAAGTCCGCGCAGGCGGGTGACGTGGCCGGGCGTACCGACGGGTCGCGCAAGGCGCCCGCCGCCCAGCCCAACGCGAAGCGGCCGACCGGCAAGGCGACCGTGCCCGACGTTCCCAAGCCGGACCTCCGGTCACTGCCCGCCTATGGCATCACCGTCAGCGACGGGTACGAAGAGGAACCGGGCAAGGACTACCTCGCCTTCAGCGCCAACGTGTGGAACGCGGGCCCCGCGAAGCTCGTCGTGGACGGCTTCCGCGCTCCGGGCAAGGAGCTGATGGACGCGTACCAGTACTTCTACGACGCCAAGGGCAAGCAGATTGGGTACACCCCGACCGGCACCATGGAGTGGGACCCGCGCCCCGGCCACGAGCACTGGCACTTCACCGACTTCGCCAGCTACCGGCTGCTGAAGGAGGACAAGAAGGAGACCGTGCGCAGCGGCAAGGAGGCGTTCTGCCTCGCCAACACGGACGCGGTCGACTACACGGTGAAGAACGCCAACTGGCACCCGGAGAACACCGACCTGTCCACCGCGTGCGGCCAGGAGAACTCGATCTCCGTCCGCGAGGTGCTCGACATCGGCTCCGGTGACACGTACACCCAGGACCTGCCCGGCCAGTCCTTCGACATCACCGGCCTGGCGAACGGCACCTACTACATCCAGGTGCTGGCCAACCCGGAGAACCGGCTCAAGGAGACCGACCTCACCAACAACAGCGCCCTGCGCAAGGTCGTCCTGGGCGGTAAGCCCGGCGCCCGTACGGTGACCGTCCCCGCGCACGACCGGGTGGACGCCAACTAACGGCACCTGACGCCGACCAACGGAACGGCAACCAACACCCCATCCCCATAGGTGCGGCCCCCTGGACTCCTGTCCCGGGGGCCGTATCCGTATCCGTACGCGGGCCGCGTGAGGTCAGTTCTTCGGGTGGCGCTTCGTGATCCGGCCCTGGGCGTCCGCCTCCAGGAACACCTTGGCGTCCTTGCCCGCCTCGCCCGCGTTGCCCGTCACCGATACCCGGACGGTCAGGTCCCGTCCCCCCGACGCCGGCTCCACGTCGATGCGCCATGCCTCGGGGTCACGTACGCCCAGGGTGTTCCGGGCCTCGCGCACCAGGCCGGGGAACAGTTCGTACGGGAGCGTGCGCAGGTCGATGGCCCGGGCGCCGTTCTTCGGGCCGCCGGTCTCGCCGCTCACCGCCATGCGGTGCTCCTCGATGCTGAGTTCGGCCACGCTCGACGTGCCCACCCGTTCCGTCAGTGATTCGGCGGTGTCGCGCATCCTGCCGATGTCCAGCATCGACGCCGAGGGCCCCGAGACCGTCGTGGACGACGAGAAGGTACTTGTCGAGGACGAGGACGAGGATGAGGAAGGGGAGCCGGGGCGGGGCTCGGAGCCGTCGAACAGCTCACCCCGGAGCAGCAGAATGACGACCACCGCGCCGAGCAGCAGCCCCACCAGGCCGATGAAGCAGCTCGATCCCGCCTTCTTCCTCCGGTCCTTCTCCCGGGTGAACTCGGGCGCGGAGTCCACCTTCGCCGTCTCCGCCCGCCGCAACCACTCCGGTGACGGCCTGGTGACGATCTCGACCTCCCACGGCTCGTCGGGGCGGTACTCGACGACCGTCACACCCCTCGGCCGGTAGGTGGGGATGTCGACGAGATTGATCGGCTGGTTGACCGTGACCCGGTACGCCGCACGGTCGTCCGGGGCGACTGTGAGGTCGAACCTGACCGGGACGTCCGCCGTCTCGCCGCCGGTGGCGCGCAGGTCCTCGATCAGTGCCAGCGCCGTGCGGGTGACCGAGGTGCCCTTCCCGGCCTCCCGCCGGCGCTCCAGGACCAGCAGCACCACGACGGTGAGCACCAGGAGCCCGGCGCCCGTCACGAAGACGGGCACGCTCTTGATGATCACCCCGCAGACCATGCACGCCAGTGCGGCACCGGTCGTCCCCCCGGCCAGGAATCCGCGGATCTGGGCTATCGGCCCTGTGGTGTCTTCCCGCCCGGCAACTGTGTTCCCCATGGCGGTGATTCTGCCGTGCCGGAGGGGTTCGGCGGTGGGTTCGGCCGGGCCGGATCGCCCGGCCCGGCCGACTCCGGATCAGTCCTCGCCCTCCAGGTTGCCTTCCGTCTCCAGGAAGACCTGGCGCAGCGCTTCGAGCACCGCCGGGTCGGGCTTGGCCCACATCCCGCGCGACTCGGCCTCCAGGAGGCGTTCCGCGATGCCGTGCAGGGCCCACGGGTTGGCCTGCTGGAGGAACTCGCGGTTCGTCGGGTCCAGGACGTACGTCTCGGTGAGCTTGTCGTACATCCAGTCGGCGACCACGCCCGTCGTCGCGTCGTACCCGAAGAGGTAGTCGACGGTCGCGGCCAGTTCGAAGGCGCCCTTGTAACCGTGGCGGCGCATCGCCTCGATCCACTTGGGGTTCACGACGCGGGCGCGGAAGACGCGGGACGTCTCCTCGACCAGGGTGCGGGTGCGGACCGTCTCCGGGCGGGTGGAGTCGCCGATGTACGCGGCCGGGGCGGTGCCCTTCAGCGCGCGCACGGTGGCGACCATGCCGCCGTGGTACTGGAAGTAGTCGTCCGAGTCCGCGATGTCGTGCTCGCGGGTGTCGGTGTTCTTCGCGGCGACCTCGATCCGCTTGTACGCGGTCTCCATCTCCTCACGGGCCGGCCGCCCGTCGAGCTCACGCCCGTAGGCGTAACCGCCCCACACCGTGTAGACCTCCGCGAGGTCGGCGTCCGTGCGCCAGTCGCGGGAGTCGATGAGCTGGAGCAGACCGGCGCCGTACGTACCGGGCCGGGAGCCGAAGATACGGGTGGTGGCGCGGCGTTCGTCGCCGTGCTCGGCCAGGTCCGCCTGCGTGTGGGCGCGTACGTAGTTCCGCTCGGCCGGCTCGTCGAGCGAGGCGGCGAGCCGTACGGCGTCGTCCAGCAGACCGATGGTGTGCGGGAACGCGTCGCGGAAGAAGCCGGAGATGCGCAGCGTGACATCGATGCGGGGGCGGCCCAGTTCCTCGTACGGGATCGCCTCCAGACCCGTCACCCGGCGCGAGGCGTCGTCCCAGACGGGGCGGACACCGAGCAGCGCGAACGCCTCCGCGATGTCGTCGCCCGCCGTGCGCATCGCGCTCGTGCCCCACAGGGACAGGCCGACCGAGGTGGGCCATTCGCCGTTGTCGGTGCGGTAGCGCTCCAGGAGCGAGTCGGCGAGCGCCTGACCGGTCTCCCAGGCGAGCTTGGAGGGGACGGCCTTCGGGTCGACGGAGTAGAAGTTGCGGCCGGTCGGCAGCACGTTGACCAGGCCGCGCAGCGGGGAACCGGACGGGCCCGCCGGGACGAAGCCGCCGTTCAGCGCGTGGACGGCGTGGGCGAGTTCGTCGGTCGTGGCGGCGAGGCGCGGTACGACCTCGTGGGCGGCGAAGTCGAGGATGTCGGCGACGGCCCGCGGGTGTCCGGCGGCCACGGTCGCGACGGCGGCGGGGTCCCAGTCCGCGTCCTCCATCGCCTGGACCAGGGCGCGGGCCTGCTCCTCGATCGCGTCGGCGGCGGTGCGGGTGGCGGCGGACTCGTCGAGACCGAGCGCCTCGCGCAGACCCGGCAGGGACGCCGTACCGCCCCAGATCTGGCGGGCGCGCAGGATCGCCAGGACCAGGTTGACGCGGTCCTGACCGGCGGGTGCGGTGCCCAGGACGTGCAGACCGTCGCGGATCTGGACGTCCTTGATCTCACAGAGCCAGCCGTCGAGATGCATGATGAAGTCGTCGAAGCCCTCGTCCTCGGGGCGGTCCTGGAGCCCCAGGTCGTGGTCGAGCTTCGCCGCCTGGATCAGGGTCCAGATCTGGGCGCGGATCGCCGGGAGCTTCGCCGGGTCCATCGCGGCGATCTGGGCGTGCTCGTCGAGCAGCTGCTCCAGCCGTGCGATGTCGCCGTAGCTGTCCGCGCGGGCCATCGGCGGTACGAGGTGGTCGACCAGGGTGGCGTGGACGCGGCGCTTGGCCTGCGTACCCTCGCCCGGGTCGTTGACCAGGAACGGGTAGACGAGCGGGACATCGCCCAGGGCCGCGTCCGGGCCGCAGGACGCGGACAGGCCCGCGTTCTTGCCGGGCAGCCACTCCAGGTTGCCGTGCTTGCCGAGGTGGATCATCGCGTCGGCGCCGAACCCGTTGTCCTCGGCGGACGCCGCGATCCAGCGGTACGCGGCCAAGTAGTGGTGCGAGGGCGGCAGATCGGGGTCGTGGTAGATCGCGATCGGGTTCTCGCCGAAGCCGCGCGGCGGCTGGATGAGGATGAGCAGGTTGCCGCGGCGCAGGGCCGCGAGCACGATGTCGCCCTCGGGGTTGGCGGACCGGTCCACGAACATCTCGCCGGGCGCCGGGCCCCAGTGGCGCTCGACGGCCTCGCGCAGATCGGCGGGGAGCGTGGCGAACCAGCGGCGGTAGTCGGCCGCCGGGATGCGGACCGGGTTGCGGGCCAGCTGCTCCTCGGTGAGCCAGTCCTGGTCGTGACCGCCCGCGTCGATCAGCGCGTAGATCAGTTCGTCGCCGTCGCCGGAGACGAGGCCGGGGATCTCGTCCTCGGGGCCGAAGTCGTATCCCTCGGCGCGGAGCCGGCGCAGCAGGGCAACGGCGCTGGCCGGGGTGTCGAGGCCGACGGCGTTACCGATCCGGGAGTGCTTGGTCGGGTACGCGGACAGCACGAGCGCGATCCGCTTCTCCGCGTTCGGGATGTGGCGGAGCCTGGCGTGCCGTACGGCGATTCCGGCGACCCGGGCGGCGCGTTCGGGGTCGGCGACGTACGCGGGCAGGCCGTCCTCGTCGATCTCCTTGAAGGAGAACGGCACGGTGATCAGGCGGCCGTCGAACTCCGGCACCGCGATCTGGGTGGCGGCGTCCAACGGGGAGACGCCCTCGTCGTTCTCCTCCCAGGCGGCGCGGGCGCTGGTGAGGCAGAGCGCCTGGAGGACGGGGACGTCGAGACCGGTCAGCGCGCCCGCGTCCCAGGACTCGTCGTCACCGCCGGCGGACGCCTCGGCGGGACGGGTGCCGCCCGCCGCGAGAACGGTCGTCACGATGACGTCGGCGGCCCGGAGTTCATCGATCAGCTCGGGCTCGGGGGTACGCAGCGAGGCCACGTACAGCGGGAGGGGGCGGGCGCCCGCGTCCTCCACGGCCGTGCACAGGGCCTCGACGAACGCGGTGTTCCCGCTCATGTGGTGGGCGCGGTAGTAGAGCACCGCGACGGTGGGCGCGGACGCGGGGGCCTGCCGGGCGGTCCGCTCCAGCGGGCCCCACGCGGGGGCCGGGGCGGGCGGCTCGAAGCCGTGGCCGGTGAGCAGCACGGTGTCGGACAGGAACCGGGCCAGCTGGCCGAGGTTGGCGGGGCCGCCGTGCGCCAGATAGGCGTGCGCCTCGGCGGCGATGCCGATGGGGACGGTGGAGGCGGCCATCAGCTGGGCGTCCGGGGCCTGCTCGCCGGTCAGGACCACGACCGGGCGGCCGGTGGCCAGCAGCTGGTCGAGTCCCTCCTGCCAGGCGCGTACGCCGCCGAGGAGACGTACGACGACGAGGTCCACGCCGTCCAGGAGCTGCGGAAGGCCGTCCAGCGGGAGCCGGGAGGGGTTGGCGTAGCGGTAGCTGACCGGGCCGTCGGAGGCGCGGGCGCTCAGAAGGTCGGTGTCGGACGTCGACAGGAGCAGGATCATGCTGCGTCTTGGCCTTCCTCGGGGTGTCCACGCCCCGGGCGGTGTCGGAATCGGGTTCCCCTGCTCGAACAAAGTCGAGCGCTGCGGGGAAGGGAGTTCCTGACTCGCCCGGCCGGGGTGTCGGCCGGGCTCACAGTGGCGGGACCGCGCCGGATTCGCACCGGGCTTCCTCCCCTGTCGCCGTCTGGCGATGACGGACCGTATGGGCCGCCGTTCTGCATCCTAAGCGGGTGGGGTGCGGCGGTGGGTGGGCGCGGGTGCGGAAGGCCGGTACTCCCCGTGGTCCAAGGCCGGTACTCCCCGTCGCGGACGCTTGGTGCTCCCCGTGATCGGAGGTCGGTGCTCCCGTAGCCGGAGGCCGGAGGGCCGGAGCGGACAGCCGGTGGGCCGGGGCGCGGGCCGGGGCGGAACGCCGGTGGGCAGAGGTGCGGGCCGGAGCGGAACACCGGTGGGCCGGGGTGCGGGCTGGAGTTGTACGTCACAGGGAGCGGGCGGTGGGCGGTCGGTATGCTCGCCGCCATGTCCGATTCCGCCCCCTCGCCCCGGTCCACGGGTGCCCCCGCCGTCCCGAGCGGTGGTGACGCCTGCCCGGGAACCCTGAGGCTGCACCGGGCGGACGACGGTGCGCTGGCGCGGGTCCGGCTGCCCGGCGGAGTGCTGACCGCCGCTCAGGCCGAGGCCCTTCTGACGGCGGCCGGGCGGCTCGGGGACGGTGAGCTGCATCTCACCTCACGCGGCAACATCCAACTGCGCGGACTCGGTCCGGGCTGCGGAGCCGAACTGGCCGGTTCGCTGGGCCGCGCCGGGCTGTTGCCCTCCGACGCGCACGAGCGGGTGCGCAACATCGTCGCCTCGCCGCTCTCCGGACTCGACGGCCGCGGGCTCCCCGACATCCGTTCCTGGCTGACCGGGCTGGACGCGGCGCTCTGCGGGAGCGCGTACGCGACGGGGCTCTCGGGCCGTTTCCTGTTCGCCCTGGACGACGGCCGCGGCGACGTGGACGCCCTCGGCGCCGATGTGACCCTGATCGCGGACGGCGGGAGCGCGCTGCTGCGGGTCGGGAGCGACGACGCCGTGTTCCGGGTGCCCGCCGCCGACGCCCCCCGCGCCGCGCTCCTCGCCGCCGAGGCGTTCCTCGGCCCGGCCCGGGAGTCCGGTGCCTGGCGGGTGAAGGACCTGCCCGACGACGCCCGCGCCGCGCTGCCGGGTGAGGTCGCGCGGCGGATCGGCCCGGTGGGCCCGGCCGTCCACCGCGCCCGCCCGCCCGCCGCGCATCCCCCGGCCCCGGGGCCCGTGACCGGACCGCACGGGCTCACCGCGCTCTGTGCCGGGGTGCCGCTCGGCCGGCTCGCCCCCGCACAGTGGCGGCTGCTCACCGATGTCGCGCGGCGCGGCTCCGGCGAGCTGCGGCTCACCCCGTGGCGCGGGGTCGTCCTCCCCGGGCTCGCCGAAGCGGACGCCGCCGAGGCGCTCCGTACGCTCGCCGACGCCGGGCTGATCACCGGGCCCGACTCCCCCTGGACCGGTGTGGGGGCCTGTATCGGGCACCCGGGCTGCGCGAAGTCGCTCGCCGATGTGCGGGCCGAAGCGGGGGCCGCCGTCGGACCGCTCGGCCGGCTACCTGTGTACTGGTCCGGGTGCGAACGCCGGTGCGGCCATCCGCACGGGGAGTGGATCGACGTGGTGGCCACCCGCGACGGGCACCGGATCTCCCACGTGCGGGGGGACGGGCGCGAGGCTCCGGTGACGGTCCGGGACGATCCGGCCGCGCTCGCCGCCGCGGTCGCCGCGGCCCGCGCCTGACCAGTACAGGTACCTGTGTACGTATAGCCGTTCCCGTCCCCGTCCCCGTATCCGTTCCTGTTCCCGTTTCCGTAGATGAAGAAGAAAGCGACAGCACTGTGCATCAGTACGAGAAGGACGGACCGGCGATCTACCGCCAGTCCTTCGCCACCATCCGCGCGGAGGCGGATCTGGCCGGGCTGCCCGCCGATGTGAGCCAGGTCGCCGTCCGGATGATCCACGCCTGCGGCATGGTCGACCTCGTACGCGATCTCGCTTTCTCCCCGGACGCCGTGGCCCACGCCCGTACGGCGCTGCGCTCCGGCGCTCCCATCCTGTGCGACGTGGCCATGGTCGCCAGCGGGGTCACCCGTAAGCGGCTCCCGGCCGGCAACGACGTGGTGTGCACCCTGTCCGACCCGTCGGTGCCGGAACTCGCCGCGAAGATGGGCACCACGCGCAGCGCTGCCGCCCTGGAGCTGTGGCGCGACCGGATGGAAGGCGCCGTCGTCGCCATCGGCAACGCGCCCACCGCCCTCTTCCGGCTGCTGGAGATGATCGAGGAGGGCGCCCCGCGCCCCGCCGCCGTCATCGGCGTCCCGGTCGGCTTCATCGGCGCCGCCGAGTCGAAGGAGGCCCTCGCCGCCCACCCGTCGGGCCTGGAGCACCTGATCGTGCGCGGCCGTCGCGGCGGCAGCGCGATAGCCGCGGCCGCGATCAACGCGATCGCCAGCGAGGAAGAGTAATGAGCGACAGCGTGAACGAGGCCGGAGCAGCCGGGGTGGACGAGACCGACGCGGGCACGGTCGACGAGACCAGGACAGGCAGGCTCTACGGCGTGGGGCTGGGTCCCGGCGACCCGGCCCTGATGACCGTACGGGCCGTGCAGATCATCGGTGAGGCCGACGTCGTCGCGTACCACAGCGCCCGGCACGGCCGGTCCATCGCACGGTCCATCGCGGCCGAGCACCTGCGCCCCGACCACATCGAGGAGGCGCTGGTCTACCCCGTCACGACGGAGACCACGGACCACCCGGGCGGCTACCGGGGCGCGCTGGAGGAGTTCTACGCCGAGGCCGCGGCCCGGCTCGCGGTGCACCTGGACGCCGGGCGCACCGTCGCCGTGCTCGCCGAGGGCGACCCGCTGTTCTACGGCTCGTACATGCACATGCACAAGCGGCTCGCGGACCGGTACGTCACCGAGGTCATCCCCGGCGTCACCTCCGTCAGCGCGGCGGCCGCGCGGCTCGGCACCCCGCTCGTCGAGGGCGAGGAGATCCTGACGATCCTGCCCGGCACGCTGCCCGAGGAGGAGCTGACGGCCCGTCTGGCGGCCACGGACTCCGCGGTGGTGATGAAGCTGGGCCGTACGTTCCCGGCGGTGCGCCGTGCGTTCGAGGCGTCGGGGCGGCTGCCCGAGGCCCGTTACGTGGAGCGCGCCACGATGTCCGGGGAGCGCACCGGCGACCTGGCGGACGTCGAGGCCGGTTCGGTCCCGTACTTCGCGGTCGCCGTGCTGCCGAGCCGGATCGACGCGCCGCGCCCCGAGCGCGCGCCGGACTCCGGTGAGGTGGTCGTGGTCGGTACCGGCCCGGCCGGACCGCTGTGGCTGACGCCCGAGACGCGCGGGGCACTGGCCGCCGCCGACGACGTGGTCGGGTACACGACGTATCTGGACCGGGTGCCGGTACGGCCCGGCCAGGCACGCCACGGCTCCGACAACAAGGTCGAGTCCGAGCGCGCCGAGTTCGCCCTCGACCTGGCCCGGCGCGGGCGGCGGGTGGCGGTGGTGTCGGGCGGCGACCCGGGGGTCTTCGCGATGGCGACGGCGGTGCTGGAGGTGGCCTCGCAGGACGCCTACGCGGACATCGCGGTACGGGTCCTGCCGGGGGTGACCGCGGCCAACGCGGCAGCCGCCCGCGCGGGTGCTCCGCTCGGCCACGACTACGCCACGATCTCGCTGTCCGACCGGCTCAAGCCGTGGGAGGTCATCGCGGAGCGGTTGCGCGCGGCGGCGACGGCGGACCTGGTGCTGGCCCTGTACAACCCCGGTTCGAAGAGCCGGACCTGGCAGGTCGGCAAGGCCCGCGACCTGCTGCTCGAACACCGCTCGCCGGACACCCCCGTGGTGCTCGGCCGGGACGTGGGCGGGCCGACGGAGAGCGTGCGTACGGTGCGGCTCGCCGATCTCGACCCGGCCGACGTCGACATGCGGACCCTCCTGATCGTGGGCTCGTCGCAGACGCGGTGGGTGCGGCGGGGCGGCGAAGGACAGCAGATCGTGTGGACGCCGCGGCGGTATCCGGAGGCGTGAGGGCCGGTCGGTCAGACCGCCACGCCACGCAGCCAGGACTCGGCCTCCTCCGGAGTGGCGGCCACCGGGACCCCCTCGGGGACGGGTGGCCGCCGGACGACGACCACCGGAATCCCGGCCTCGCGGGCGGCGGTCAGCTTCGGGGCGGTCGCGTCGCCGCCGCTGTCCTTGGTGACGAGGACGTCGACGTGGTGGCGGCGGATCAGCTCCCGTTCCCCGTCCAGGGTGAACGGGCCCCGGTCGAGCAGCACCTCCATCCGGGCGGGGCAGGGCCCTTCCGGGGCGTCCACCGAACGCATCAGGAACCACAGCGCGTCCAGCCCGGCGAAGGCCGCGAGCCCCATCCGGCCGGTCGTGAGGAACACTCGCTCGCCCAGCGCGGGCAGCAGTTCCGCCGCCTCCTCCAGTGACCCGGCCGGGTGCCACCGGTCGCCGTCGCCGGGCACCCAGCCCGGCCTGCGCAGCGCCAGCAGGGGAACATGGGCCATGGCGGCCGCCGCGGCCGCGTGGAAACTGATCGTCCCGGCGAAAGGATGGGTGGCGTCGATGAGCGCGTCCACCTGGTGCTCCCGCAGCCACGCGGCGAGCCCGTCGGTACCGCCGAAGCCGCCGATGCGGACCTCGCCCGGCGGGAGCCTCGGCCCGGCCACCCGACCCGCGAGCGAACTGGTCACCCGTACGTCCCCGCCCGTGTCCTCGTTCTCCACCAGGGACTCGGCGAGGCGGCGGGCCTCCGTCGTACCGCCGAGAACGAGTACATGCATCGGAACGGTCCATCTCCATGAGCAGTGAGGCCTCCATGAACGGCGAGGCACAGGGCAGCGAGGCACGGGGCAGCGAGCCGCAGGGCGGGCGCAGCGCCCAACTCAAGCACACCGGTCTGCGGCCGGGGTGGACCACCGGGGCCTGCGCGACGGCGGCGACGACGGCCGCGTACACGGCGCTGCTGACCGGCGAGTTCCCCGACCCGGTGACCATCACCCTGCCCAAGGGGCAGACGCCCGCGTTCGCGCTGGCAGTGGAGAAACTGTCGGCCGGGCCGGAGCGGGCCATGGCCGGGGTGGTCAAGGACGCGGGCGACGACCCGGACGTGACGCACGGGGCGCTGGTACGGGCCACGGTACGGAAGCTGCCGCCGGGGTCCGGGGTGGTGTTCCGCGCGGGGCCCGGCGTGGGCACGGTCACCCTGCCCGGCCTGCCGCTGGCGGTCGGGGAGCCTGCGGTGAACCCGGTGCCCCGGCAGCTGATGCGGGAACACGTCGCCCGGGTGGCCGCGGAGCACGGCGGTACGGGGGACGTGGAGATCACGGTCTCCGTGGACCACGGCGAGGAGATCGCCCGTTCCACGTGGAACGGGCGGCTCGGCATCCTGGGCGGTCTCTCCATCCTGGGCACGACCGGCATCGTGGTGCCCTACTCCTGCTCGGCCTGGATCGACTCGATCCGGCGCGGGGTCGACGTGGCGCTCGCCGCCGGGCACACCCATGTGGCGGGCTGTACCGGCTCGACCTCGGAGAAGACCGTGGTGGCCGAGTACGGGCTGCCGGAGATCGCCCTGCTGGACATGGGGGACTTCGCGGGTGCGGTGCTGAAGTACGTACGCCGTCATCCGGTGGCCCGGCTCACGATCTGCGGAGGGTTCGCCAAGCTGTCGAAGCTCGCGGCCGGACATCTGGACCTGCACTCCGCCCGCTCCCAGGTCGACAAGGGGTTCCTCGCCGATCTGGCCCGGCACGGCGGCGCGGACGAGACCCTGGCGGCGGAGATCGCCGTCGCCAACACGGGCCTGGCGGCACTGCGCCTGTGCGAGGCGGCGGGCGTCCCCCTCGGCGACCTGGTGGCATCCCGCGCCCGCGACGAGGCCCTGGCGGTGCTGCGGGGCGCGCCGGTCGAGGTCGACGTGATTTGCATCGACCGGGCGGGGGTGGTGGTGGGCCGGACGTAGTGCCCGCTACTGGACACCGGGTCCACCGTGTCCACCATGTCCACCGGACGCGGCAGCGGCGAGCCGCGCCCGCCACCCTCCCGGACCCTGCCCGGCGTCCACGGCCGCCGCCGCGTCGCCCGCGAGGTCGACGCCGAGGTCGGCGGCCCTCCTGGCGGCCCAGTGCGCCCAGGCAGCGGCCTGTTGGCACTCCGGGCACTCGGTCTCTCCCGCCATGGCCCGGAAGACGTGCTCGGGCCCGGGTCCTTGGCAGGTGACGAGCGGGGGGACGTACCGGGGAACGACGGGCCGGGAGGGCGAGACGTCGGGACGGACCGCCTCCGCCGAGGACGAGCCCCCGGGACACCCGGCCCCCGCCGAGGACGAGACCTCAGGACACCCGGCCCCCGCCAAGGGCGACGCCTCGGGACACCCATTCCCCGCCGAGGGCGAGACCCCGGCGGGACGCCCCGCCCCCACCGGGGCAGCAGGACCGCGCCGCTCTCCCTCGGGCATCTTCTGCACCAGCCGGTGCCGCAGGAACCCCCCGGCGGAACGGACCCCGCCCGGTGGCAGATCGCTGGTCAGTACGCGCCGGAGCTCACCGCCGGAGATCCCGCGCCGCAGCCACTCCACCGCGTGCGCGACGAGCGCACGCGCCTCGGAGACGCCGAGATGCAGATCCCGGTGGGAATGCCGCAAGGACAGCAACACCTCTTCGGCCTCCGCGACTTCGGGCGCTTCAGCCGCTTCAGGCGCTTCAGGCGGTGAGACCTGACCATCGCTTTCCGTGTCGGCCGTTTCGGTGGGTGGGTGGGATGTGTTCTTCTCCCGTTCTTCGTCTACCGGTAGTTGGCGACCGACCGTCCGAGGGGTCGGCCGACCGACCGTCGGAGAGTGCGTACTCGGAGGCGCACCGCTGTCGACGCCCGCTTCCCGCCACACGGCGAGGGCATCGGCGTCGGAGAGCGGCACGTTGGAGCAGAGCTGATGGGTGACCCACCGCCCCTGCTCCCCGGGGACCCGCTGCTCATGCACGAACCCGTGGGTGACCAGTTGTTCCTTGGCCCGCTGGAACGCCCGTCCCTTGATGCCCAGTTTCCGCCCGTGCTCGGAGAGCGGGAGGTGGGTCTCATCCTCGGGAAGCCCCTGGACGTACAGGAGGAGGATCTTCGCGTCGCTGCACAGACGCGGATGGCGCACGACGTCGTGCGAAGCCTTCGTGTAGCGCCGAACCGGCGCGATAGCATGCCAAAGCATCCCGGTGGACCTCTAGACCACTCGTGGGTGAAGGCCTCCGGACCGGTGCTGTTAACACCCCCGGGGGCCGCCCCATGTACACGTACGCACGAACACACGTACACACAGAGCGTGATGACACGATTACGGTACCGCAGTCGAGGGGACGCTGCGGACAATCCGCTCAACGCCCCGCGTCTGCCGCACCTTTGCCGATTCCCGACGGCCACGCCGCACCGCGCGACGCGCCTTCCTGTCAGCTCAGCGCTTTCTCGATGGCGTCGAAGATGTCGGCGTCGGTCTCCCGCTGCCAGGCGGGCAGGTCGGGCCAGTCCGCCACATAGCCCGGCTTCGGGTCGTCGAAGTGCTTGAACATCTGAGCCGTCCAACAGGTCGCGACGAACCGGCCTCGCTGCTCGCGGGACAGCCGGGAGGTGTGTGCGCCGCTGAGTTCGACGAACTGGGCCACCTGTTCGTAGACGGCCCCTGCGGCTTCGCGCTCCCACTGCGGGGTGTCGTCCCACGGGGTGACGTAGCCGGCCTTCGGTTCACCGGGGAAGTGCCGGTGAACTCCCGCGATCCAGGTCTCCCGGAAGAGTCGTGCACCCTCGGTCTGTGACATGCCATCCCCTGTCGTCACGGTGCGCTCGACGCGGCTCAGCGCGGCAATCTTGCACCGAAGCACTTCGCCAGGGCCTCCATGGTGAAACCTCTGGAGGTACAGCAAACTCAGCACCGGATCGAGAGGGGCCGCAAGCGATGCAGTGGAAGGTTCATGGGGAACGTCCGATCTACGAGAACAACTGGGTGAACCTGTGGCTCACCGACATCGAGACGCCGGACGGGAACCGCTGGGAGCACCACGTCGTCAAGCTCCGCCACCTGGCTGTGGCCGCCGTGATCAACGAGCAACGCGAGATCCTGATGATGTGGCGCCACCGCTTCATCACGAACGTCTGGGCGTGGGAGCTGCCCATGGGCCTGGTCGAGGAGGGCGAGACACCGGCCGACGCGGCGGCCCGTGAGGTCCTGGAGGAAACCGGCTGGCGCCCTGGCTCCGTCAAGCCTCTGATCTACGCCGAGCCTGCCAACGGCATCACCGACTCCCAGCACCACGTCTTCCGGGCCGACGGTGCGACGTACGAAGGACCGCCGACCGAGAAGAATGAGTCGGACCGGATCGAATGGATCCCGCTGGCCGACGTGCGAGGCATGATCGACCGGCGCGAGATCGTCAGCAGCGGCTCCCTCGTCGGGCTTCTCTACGTGCTCATGGACGCGGCTATCCGCTGACCTGTCGGAGGGGGTTCTTCCCGGGCTCATGTGTTCCCAATGAGCTTCTGGCCATCGTGTGTTCGCACGCGGGGTGCATCGTTCAGCAGGGCATCGGTGACCCTGACCGCGTAGACCTCGGCCATGCGGCTGGTCACCTCGTCCGGGGTCAGCCATTCGACTGCCGTGGATTCATCCGACAGTTGCTCGTTGCCGCCTTCGGCATGGCAGCGAAAGACCAGGGCGATGATGCCTCGGGATGTGTTCTTGTAGACCCCGGTCAACCGGTCCACCTGGACCTTGATACCGGTCTCCTCGTAGACCTCCCGACGAACACCGTCCTCCGGGTTCTCAGCCAGTTCGAGCACGCCCCCGGGCGGCTCCCAGGTCCCGTTGTCGGCTCGCTTGATCGTGAGCACCCGGCCGTCCTCCCGGACGACGACTCCGGCCACGGACACGGAGTGGAGCGGCGTTGACGGCGTCTCCTGACGGATGTTACTCATGTACATGAGAATAGGAGACTCAGAAGGACTATGGCGAACAGCGATGTGACCTCTTCGGCCAAGGCGAAGTACCTCCAGATCGCCGACGACCTTGCCGCACAGATTCGGTCCGGTGCGCTGGCGGCCGGGGATGCCGTGCCGAGCGAGACGACTCTCATGGAACGCTACGGCGTTGCCTCGGGAACCGTGCGCAAGGCGGTTGCGGAACTACGGGCGGCTCAGCTGATCGAAACGCACCACGGGCGGGGCTCGTTCGTACGGTCCCGGCCGCCCGTGCAACGCAAGTCCTCCGATCGGTTCCGCCGGACACACCGGAAGGCAGGGAAGGCGGCCTACCTCGCAGAAGCGGAGCAGTCCGGCGGTAGGCCGTCCGTGACCATCCTCTTCATCGGCCCCGCCAAGGCTCCGGAAGAGATCGCCGAGCGGCTGGGCGTACCCGCCGGCTCCCAGGTCCTCGCGCGCAAGCGTCGCTACTTCCGGGAGGGCGTACCCACGGAAGAGGCCACTTCGTATCTCCCCTGGGACGTCGCGAAGGACATCCCGGAGATGTTCGCCGAGAATCCCGGCGGCGGAGGGATCTACGCCCGCCTCGAAGATCACGGCCACACCCTCGGAGAGTTCACCGAGACAGTCCGGGCACGGCTCGCAACCAAGGCCGAGGCGTCCGCACTTGCACTGAGCCCCGGCTCTCCGGTGATCCACCTCGTACGAAACGCGACAACGAAGCCCGGACGGGTCGTGGAGGTGTGCGACACGATCATGGCCGCTGACCAGTTCGTCCTGGACTACCGCTTCCCCGCCGAAGACTGAGAAGGCGTCAGCCGATCAGCCCGTCGGACGTTCCTTCTGACGGTCACTTGACTCCTATATAGGAGTGAGGCACTCTTTCAGCTATCACTCATGTACATGAGTGAATGAGAACGTCTCTTGTATATGAGGTGCTCATGCCGTCGTTCGAGATTGATGCCGTACGGATGACATTGCGGGTGTCGCGCGACTCCGGCCGAACGTGGGGGCCTCTTACAGAGGTACGCGTGGGCGATGACCCGCTGCTCCCGGACAACCCGGGCGGCTTCCCACCGTGCGTATGTCGCCAGTGCCCGGCACGGAACTCTGTCGACTCTCGGGGGCTGGTGTCGTGATGCGGTGCACTCACTGGCGCCGGGTGCCTCTGGACCTGGTGCGAGAGACGCAGGAGAGGTCGGCTGCGGAGTGCGTCGACAGCGCCGTCCAGTGCCAGTTGTCCACCCACGACGGCGACGAGCACTACGGCCTCATCGACGACCTCGCCGAGTACGGCACCGCGTGGTGGCTGAGCTGGCACGGAAGCGCCGAGGTGCAGTTGGTGGCGCTGCCGGACTGCCCCGTGATCAGCCCCGGACCCGACGGGGACGGCTGCCGTGGCAAGAGGGTCGGCTGGTGGATCGAGCACAGTCCGCCCGGGATGGGGCGATCAGGGTCCCAGGAGACGGCTGTCGAAGCCGTCGGCGAGGAGAGATTCGTACGCGGCATGCACGTTCTCCGGGACGTCCTGCTCGATGGCGAATCCGAGCTTTGGATACTCGATCACCCGCTGGAGGTCTCCGACGAGCATGTCCAGGACGAGTTTCCCGTCGCCGATGCTCTTGAGGTAATCGTCGAACTCCAGTGGCTCCGAGGCACAGATGATCTCGATCTCGGGCCACAGCTTGCGGGCGGTGGCGAAGGATCGACGCTCCATGTAGGGCTTGGAGACCAGCAGCACGCTTTTCGGTGTGATCCCGGCGACGGCCAGCACCTCGCGGGAGAGGGTGATGTTCTGCCCGGTGTTCCCGGCGTTCGGCTCCAGCAGGATCGCCGAAGCGGGGACGCCGAGGCCGATGGCGTGCTCGCGGAAGTGCACGGCCTCGCCGCGCGGGAACACCTTGGCGGTGGTGGGGCTGTTGCCTCCGGTGAAGACCAGGTGCGGGAAGAGTCCGGCGTGATACAGCTCGGCGGAGAACGCGGCCACTCCGAGGTCGTGGCTGCCCAGGCCGATCGCCGCGTCGGCAGGCCGGACCTCATGATGCGTCTGGTGGTAGTCCCAGATCAGCTTGGCATGCTGCCACTGATCCTCGCTGAGGGCCTGCTGGTTGTCGCTCACGCTTGTTCTCTCCCCGGTCACCGTTGCCGGGGCCCGGTCAGCCCCTGGCTCATGGCCTCGATGCCCTCGATACTGCGCAGTTGGTGCACGAGTCCGTACTGCGCGGCCACCTCGGCGGCCTGGTCGAGGACGACAGGTCCATCATCGCGGGTGTACCGGTCGGAGAGCAGGATGTGACCGTGGGCGGTGTGCAGTCGCACGTGTGGCATCGGTGAGTCCGGCGTTCCGCTGTTGCGGGCGGTGCCGATGAAGTGCGGCCCCGCGTCCAAGGCGCGGTGCAGGGTGCCGGTCCGCTCTGCGAGCAGGACCGGCGAGTGTGCCGGAGGCACGCCCCCGGCCGGTGCTCAGCACACGTGGCGGTCGCGCTCCGGGGAGTACAGGTGGCTGTCGCGGAACTGCTCCGCCCCCAGCGTGCGGCCCACCATGATCACCGCGGTCCTGACCACCCCGGCCGCCTTCACCTGCTCCGCGATCGAGTCCAGCGAGCCCCGCAGGATGATCTCGTCCGGCCGGGACGCCATGGCCACCACCGCGGCCGGGCAGTCCGCGCCGTAGTGCGGGAGCAGTTCCGCCACCACCCGGTCCACGTACGCCGCGGCCAGGTGCAGCACGATCAGGGCGCCGCTGCGGCCCAGGGTCGCCAGGTCCTCGCCCTCGGGCATCGCGGTCGCGCGCTGGGCGACCCGTGTGAGGATCACGGTCTGCCCGACGGTCGGCACGGTCAGCTCCCGCTTCAGCGCAGCCGCCGCCGCGGCGAACGCGGGCACCCCGGGCACCACCTCGTACGGCACGTCCGCCTCGTCGAGCCGCCGCATCTGCTCGTTGACCGCGCTGAAGACCGACGGGTCGCCGGAGTGCAGCCGGGCCACGTCGTGGCCCTCCGCGTGGGCCCGTACGAGCTCCGCCGTGATCTGCCCGATGTCGAGGTTCGCCGTGTCGACCAGCCGCGCCCCCTCCGGGCACTCGGCCAGCAGTTCGACCGGGACCAGGCTGCCCGCGTACAGGCAGACCGGGCTGGCGGCGAGCAGCCGCGCGCCGCGCACCGTGATCAGGTCGGCCGCGCCGGGTCCTGCGCCGATGAAGTACACGGTCATGGGGTGTCTCCTGTGTCTGCTGAGGCTGAGGTCTTGCGGCACGACCACTGCGTTACGGGCATCGCCTGGCGCCAGCCGGTGAAGCCGCCGACCGGTACCGCGTGGGCCACCGCGAGCCGTACCAGCTCGCCGCCGTGCTCCCGGTACCGCGCGGCGAGCAGCGCCTCGGACTCCAGCGTGACCGTGTTGGCGACCAGCCGGCCCCCGGCGGGCAGCGCGTCCCAGCAGGCGTCGAGGAGGCCCGGCACGGTCAGGCCGCCGCCGATGAACACCGCGTCGGGCGCGGACAGTCCGGCCAGCGCCTCCGGTGCCCGGCCGGTGACCACGCGCAGGGCGGGGACCCCGAGCCGGTCCGCGTTGCGGGCGATGCGCGCCGCCCGTACCGGGTCGCGTTCCACCGTGATCGCCCGGCACGACGGATGGGCCCGCATCCACTCGACGGCGATCGAGCCGGAGCCGCCGCCGATGTCCCAGAGGAGTTCGCCGGGCGCGGGCGCGAGCGTGCCGAGCGTGGCGGCCCGTACGTGGCGTTTGGTGAGCTGGCCGTCGTGGTCGTACGCCTCGTCGGGCAGGCCCGGTACGGCGCCGAGGCGCAGCGTGTCCGGGACGCTCCGGCACTCGACCGCGATGACGTTCAGCGGGTCGCCCGGCGGGTGCGCCCAGGTCTCCGCCGTGCCGTCGACATGGTCCTCGCCCTCGGCGCCGAGCTGTTCGAGCACCCGCAGCCGGCTCGGCCCGAAGCCGTGCTCGCGCAGCAGGGCGGCGACGGCGGCGGGCGTGGCCGCGTCGGCGCTCAGGACCAGCAGGCGGCGCCCCTCGTACAGCGCGGCGGCCAGCCGGGCGGCGGGGCGGCCCACGAGCGTGACGACCTCGGTGTCCTCCACCGGCCACCCGAGTCGGGCGCAGGCGTACGACACCGACGACGGGTGCGGCAGGACGTGCAGCGCCCCGGCCCCCAGCTCCTCGGTGAGGGCCCGGCCGATGCCGTAGAACATCGGGTCCCCGCTGGCCAGTACGGCGATGGCGCTGCCCCGGTGTGCGGCGAGGAGGCGGGGGACGGCGGGGCGCAGCGGGGACGGCCAGGGCACGCGCCGTCCGGTGCACGAGGGCGGGAGCAGCCCCAGCTGGCGCTCACCGCCGATCAGGACCTCGGCGCACCGGAGCGTGTCGCGCGCCGTGCCGGACAGGCCCGCCCACCCGTCGGCGCCGATCCCCACGACGAAGACGGGGAGCGCGGACTTGGGGGCAGGAGACACGGCCGGGACCTCGGTGTTCGGGCAGGGGAAGGGGGCGGGGGCGCAGCCGAAACTCTACTGAACGGGCGAGTCCCGGCCCCGGCCAGGTGGCCACCGCCCCACGCACCGGCAAGTGGCCGCCGCCCCGCAAGGCAGGCATTGGTTCAGAGCCGCCGCCCCGCAAGGGCATGGTTCAGAGCCGCCGCCCCGCCAGGCGGGCACGGTTCAGAGCCGCAGCCCCTCCGCGAGCAGCCCCACGTGCCGGTCGTACAGGGCCGCCAGGTCCGCCGTCCCGCCGCCCTCCGCCCAGTGCCGTACGACGGCCGTGAACACCGCGACGACCGCTGCGGCGGCGCAGCTCGCCTCCAGGTCGCCCGGCGCGCGCCCGGCGCGCTCGGCGATCAGTTCCGCGACGACGTCCTGGCCGCGCTGCTGCTCGTCCAGCCTGCGGGCCCGTACGGCGGGGTCGGTGAGGCCGAGCCGGGTACGGAACAGCAGCTCCGCCCGGTCGGTGGCCGACAGCCCGGCCAGCGAGTCGGTCAGCGCGTGCCGGACGGCGTCCACGACCGGCTCGCCCCCGGCCACGCGGGACCGCAGCGACCGGGCGAGCGCGAGGACCTGACCGTGGTCGTGGTCGTGCCCCTGGTCGTCGGCCAGGACGATGTCCTCCTTGGCCGGGAAGTAGCGGAAGAGCGTGCTCGGGGAGACCTCGGCCGCGTCGGCGATCTGGTCGACGGTGGTCGCCTCGTAACCCTGCTCGGCGAACAGGCGGTACGCCTCGCTCCGGATGGTCCGCCGGGTCCGCAGCTTCTTGCGCTCGCGCAGCCCCATGGGCGGACCCTGGACACCCTGGCCGACGCCTTCGGCCGGGGCCCGGACCGACAGCTGCCCCGGCATCTGCCCCGGATTCGGAGCCGGGGTCTCCTTGACGCTCATACGGTCGATTCTCCGGCACCCGCTGTCCCGGCGGCACCTCCCCGTACGGGGCAGGGTGGGTGATGACGGAGAAGTTCCGCGCGTGGTGTCGAGGAACCGCCCCCGGCTCCGACGTCCCCTGTGAAAGCCGCCCACCGGGGGCGGGCACAGGAACCGAGGAGCGAACTCATGAAGTATCTGGTGATGGTCCAGGGCACCCAGGCCGACTACGACACGATGTCCGGCAAGGGCTCCGCGCACAGCGTGACGTGGAGCGAGAAGGACATGCAGACGATGTTCTCCTTCATGGAGGGCATCAACAACGACCTCGCCGAGTCCGGTGAGCTCGTGGACGCCAACGGTCTCACCGAACCCGCGCAGACCCGGTTCGTGAGCGCGGGCGACGACGGCCGGCCGGTCATCTCGGACGGGCCGTACGGGGAGACCAAGGAACTGCTCGCCGGGTACTGGGTGCTCGACTGCGAGAGCCTGGAGAGGGTCACCGAGATCGCGGCCCGCATCGCGCGCTGCCCGCAGCCCGAGGGCGCGCCCGAGTACCCGGTGGTCATCCGCCCCATCCAGGGCGAGTGCTGAGTACGCCGAAGGCCGGAGCCACGTGTGAACCATGACGAAGACCGGATCGAGGACCTGTTGCGCCTGCACGCGCCACAGGTCCTCGGCGCGCTCGTACGGCGGTACGGACACTTCGACGCGGCCGAGGACGCGGTGCAGGAAGCCCTCCTCGCCGCGGCACGGCAGTGGCCGGAACAAGGGCTGCCGGACAACCCGCGCGGCTGGCTCATCAGGATTGCGTCCCGGCGGCTGACCGACCGGCTGCGCGCCGACTCGGCCCGGCGGCGGCGCGAGGAGACGGCGGCGGCGCTCACCCCGAGGGACGCCTTCACCGCACCGCCGCCCGGGGAGAGCCGGGCCCCCTCCGAGGACGACACCCTCACCCTGCTCTTCCTGTGCTGCCACCCCGCGCTCACCCCCGCCGCGCAGATCGCGCTCACCCTGCGCGCGGTCGGCGGCCTGACCACCGCCGAGATCGCCCGCGCCCATCTGGTGCCCGAGGCGACCATGGCCCAGCGGATCAGCCGGGCCAAGCACAAGGTGCACGGAACACCGTTCCGGCAGCCGGGGCCCGAGGACCGTGACGAACGGCTGGCCGCCGTGCTCCAGGTGCTCTACCTGATCTTCAACGAGGGTTACACCGCCTCCTCCGGCCCCGCTCTGCACCGCGCGGACCTCGCCCGCGAGGCCGTCCGGCTGGCCCGTTCCGTCCGCCGCCTCCTGCCGCGGGAAGGCCGGGTGACCGGCCTGCTGGCACTCATGCTGCTCACCGAAGCCCGCAGCCCGGCCCGCACCGGCCCGCACGGCGAACTGATCCCGCTCGACGAACAGGACCGCACCCTCTGGGACCGTTCCGCGATCGCGGAGGGAGTCGCCCTCGCCGAGGAGGCGCTGTCCCAGGGACCCGCCGGGGACTACCAGCTACAGGCCGCCGTCGCGGCCCTGCACGACGAGGCGGAGCACTCCGACGACACCGACTGGCCGCAGATCCTCGCCCTGTACGACATCCTCGTGCACCGCACACCCGACCCGATGGCGGCACTGGGACGGGCGGTCGCCGTGGCCATGGTGCACGGTCCACGGGCGGGCCTGGCGGAAGTCGCCCTGCTGGAGGGCCCGTTGGCCGGTCACCATCGGCTCGATGCCGTACGGGGCCATCTGCTGGAGCGGGCCGGGGACCCGGAGGCGGCGCGCGCCGCCTACCGCTCGGCGGCCGACCGCACCCTCAGCGAACCCGAGGCCCACTACTTGCGGAGGCGGGCGGACGCGCTGCCCCCGACTCCGTGAATCCCGTTCCCGTGAATGCCGTGAATCCCGGGCGGGGAACCGGGCGGTTCGGCCCATGCGGCTACGGTCTCCGGCCGAAGAACTCGACCTCCGCCACGGCGACCCGGCGGCCCTCCCCGGTGCCGTACGCCGAGTCGACCGTGAGCCGGGCCCGTACGGTCTCCTTGCCGCGTACGTCGAAGGTCTGCTGACCCGCCTGGTCGCGCAGCCGGATCGTCCGGCTGGTCTCCTTGCCGTCCTTCGCCGTCAGTACGACGGTGATCCGCGCCGGGCGGGCCTGGGTGAGGAATTCGTCCTTCCGCGCCGAGGTCCCGGAGAAGACGACGATCTTCCGCACCCCTACCGGCTGAGCGAACTCGCACTCCAGGTACTCCCCGGCGCCCACCCCGGCCTCTTTCGGCGCCCAGTAGCGGTTGTTGAACCCGTCGAAGGCCGCACCCGCCGGATGGCCGGACACCGCGCTGGACGCGCGGAACACCGAGGGCGGCACCGACTCGGGAGTCCCCGTCTCCTCCTTCGCGAAGCCGAACAGGCCGGACAGGTGCGGAAGCGCGAACCAGATCCCGACCGCCAGCAGAAGCAGCACGACCGGCAGCCCGAATCTCGGCCGCCGCCATCCGCGCTTCGGCCTCGTCCCCGCGACATGGGCCTGCCGGGGGCCGCGGCGGAAGATCCGGCGCCACCACGGCGGGCGGACGTCGGGGGGCGGGCCGGGGTCGAGGAGCAGCGCACAGCGGACGCAGAGCGTGCGTCCCGGCGCGTTCTCCGTACGGCAGTTGGGGCAGATCACCGGCGCTCCAGCAGGGACCGGCGCCGGTGTCTCGGGGGCGGGCTGCCTCGGCCCCCGGTCCGGCCAGGCATCAGGCCCCGGAGCGGGCCCGCCCACCTCCTCCCCGGGACGCCGGGGAGCGGCGGTGGCCGGTGGAGGTGGTGTGGGAGGTGCAGAAGGTGCGGGTGGTGGGGGTGGGGTGAATGCGGGCGGAGGTACGGGGGCGGGCGGAGTAGCGGGAAGGGGGACGAGGGCAGACGGAGGCGCAGGAGGGGGCACGTGGGTAGGCGCGGGTGCAGGAGGGGGTACGTGGCTGGCCGCGGGTGCCACCGGCGGAACCGGCGCAACCGGCGAAGCAGAAGGCGCAGACGGGGCCGGCGGAACAGGCGTCACCAGCGGGGGCGCCGGCACCCCCGGCGCGGGCGCGGGCGCGATCGGCGGAACAGGTGCCGGGGCCGCGCTCCCCTCCGCCGGCTCCCAGGCCAGGAACGCCTCGCAGGACGCGCAGAACTCCCGCCCCGGCGCGTTCCGGTGACCGCATGACTCACAGATCACTCCGCACCACCCCCCGAAGCCGCCGGGCTCCCGGCCGACGGCAGGATCTCCAGCGTGAACCCGACGTGCGCCGGAACCTCCGTACCGATCAGCTCCTCCAACCGCACCCGGTCGATCCGCCGCCCCCGCCCCGCTTCCGGCTCACGGACCCGGATCGTCACCCACGGGCGGGCCTGGCCCGGCAGCGGGGTGAGCGGCCGGGTCGACCACGCCGTACCGCCGCTCTCGACGATCTCCGGTTCCGCACCGGTCTCCAGCCGTACCGCCT
This sequence comes from Streptomyces sp. TSRI0281, assembly GCF_001905125.1. GTDB lineage: Bacteria > Actinomycetota > Actinomycetes > Streptomycetales > Streptomycetaceae > Streptomyces. The sequence continues at coordinate 33,407 of NZ_LWLE01000036.1, forward strand.
CGGCCAGACCGCCCGACGTCCCGCGCCGGGCATGCCGGGCCACCGCCCCCCGTACCGCAGCCCGTTGCCGGTCCGGGGCGCTGTCCTCGTACGGCTCCACGGCCACCCACTGGGCGAGCCAGGCGAGAAAGTCGTCGGGGGCGCTGCGGGGGTCGAGGTGGGCGGGCAGGTTGTCGATGGTGAGCAGGACCGGGGCGAGCACGTCGTCCAGCGCGGCGAGGAAGCGCTGGAGGAAGTCCTGCTCCAGGTAGACGGCGGGCAGTTGCTCGATCAGCGGGTGCGGGGTCGGGAGACCGGGGACGCCGGTACGCATCGGCTCAGCCCTCCCGTACCCGGAGCGCGTGTTCGTAGCTGAAGACCAGCGCGTGCCGGTCCAGCGGAATCCGGGTGGTGGCTTCGGTGCGCTCCCCGGTCACCGGGTCCGCCGGATACAGCCGTACGTCCTCCACCAGGTCCACCCCGGGCACCCGTTGCAGGACCGCGAACGCCTCGCCCGACTGGATCGGCCGGCCGAACGGCCAGCCCTGCCCGTTCGGTCCGCCGGTCAGCGGGTTGAAGTACCCGTACAGCGCGGCGAGCGCCGTCTCACGGACCCGTTCGACGACGGCCCCCCGCTCGGCCTGCACCGTGGCGACGACGGTGACGCCCTGGTAGAACGGCGGCTCGACCACCAGCCGGGCCCCGATCGGACGGCGGGCGTCCAGATGCCCGGCGATGAGGCCGAGGGTCTGGGCGGGCGGGATGAGTTCGTCGAACACGATCCGGCCCTGCTCGTCACTGCGTCCGGCCGGTACGACGAGCAGCCGCACTCCGCCCGCCTCGGCGCCGCCGTTCTCCCCGGCGCCCCCGTTCGCCCCCGCTGCCCCGCCGCTCCCGCCGGACCCGCCGGACCCGCCGGACCCGCTCCCGCCCCCGTCCTCTCCGGCCCGGATGCAGTGCACACGGGCCGCGTCCGGGGCGATCTCGCGGGCCAGGAGTTCGTAGTCGTGCGGGACGACGGCCCGGTGCAGGGTCCGCAGCGTCATCGGCCCGCGCACCCGTGCGCTGTCGACGCTCTCCCCGTCGACCCCGCCGAGTGCCGGTCGGCGGTTCTCCACCCGGGCCACGTACGGGATCGCGCTGCGCAGGACCCGCAGGGTGGACCGGGCGACGTTGCCGCGCAGCCCGCCTCCGGTGCGGTAGGAACGCACCCGGACGATGGCGCCCTTGTCCGGGAAGTCGCCGTAGTAGCGGATGCCGCCGTCCCGTTCCCGTACGGCGGGGCCGAACTCCACGCGGCCGGAGTTCGGGTCGAGGGTGATGTGGCGGTCCTCGGGCCCGGAGTGGGCGAAGTCGTCGACCTGGGTCCACCGGGTGAATCCGTCGCCGCCCGCCTGATCCGACACCTCCACGACGAACTCGCCGGGCACCACGGGCGGGCGCGCCAGCGTGAACACCTGGCCCGGTACGCCCTCCGCCGCTCCGAGCACCTCGTCCGTGACGGTCTCGGCGTGTTCGGCGGGCACGGTCGCCCCGATCGTGAACGCGGAGATCCGGCGGACCACGGGCGGCGCCATGTACGTCGGCCGGCCCGGCTCCGCCTCGATCAGACGGCAGCGCAGCCAGCCACCGGTACGCCCCACGACGGCCGCCGGTACGTGGTTCTTCGGCAGATGCAGGATCAGCTCACCGGACCGGTTGAAGCCGCCCGTGTCGTCCTTCTCGATCTCGCAGACCGTCCAGGCGGTGCCGTCCCACGCCTCCCAGAGCAGCGGCGGCCGCAGCGGGTCGACCCCGACGCCCTCGACCCGGCAGTCCAGCCGCAGGACGACCACGCCCGCCGGAACCGCGGCGGACAGGCCCACGTACAGGCAGTCCCCCGGCGCCGGAGTGGCCCCGAAACACGCCACGTCCCGCCCGAGCGCCAGCTCCTCCGTACGGTCCACGGCTTCCCCGGGCGAGGGCCAGGTGGCGAGATGGGCAAAGGCGCAGGGCTCCACCGTCAGGGTCTCGGAGGTGGTGAAGACGACCGCCTCCTCCGTCTCCGTACGGACGGTGGCGACCTCCGTACCCGCCCGCACCACCACCGGGTCGGGCTGCGGCGCGGACAGCCGGAACGTCACCTCGGTCTGTGCGGCCGTGGGCGGGTGGAGCCGCACCCCGATCAGGTCGAGGAAGGTCAGATAGTTCTTCTCCGGCACCCGGTTCACCCGGTAGACGAGCTGGTCGACCATGGCCGCGAACGCCTCGATGAGGGTCACACCGGGGTCGGACACATTGTGGTCGGTCCACTCCGGGCAGCGCTGCTGCACCAGGCGCTTGGCCTCGTCCACCAGGTCCTGGAAGCGGCGGTCGTCCAGATGCGGACTGGGCAGCGTCACGCGCCTGCCTCCTCGTCGTAGGGCGTTCCCCGGGCGGCCGTCGCGTCCTGGGCGGCGCTCGCGTCCTGGGCGTGCTGCGGGATCACATAGAAGGGGAAGACCAGGTTCCGGGGGTCGTTGGCACCGCGCACCGTGTAACCGATGTCGATGTACAGCACCCCCTCGTCCGCCTCGTCGAACCGGACGACCACCTCGGTCACCTCGATCCGGGGCTCCCAGCGCTCCAGCGCCAGCCGTACCTCGTACGCGAGCTGCCCGGCGGTCCCCGCGTCCGCGGGGGCGAACACGTAGTCGTTGACGGCGCAGCCGAACTCCGGCCGCATCGGCCGCTCCCCCGGCGAGGTCGCCAGGATCAGCCGGATCGACTCCTCCAGCTCGTGTTCGCCACGCACCAGGGCGATGGACCCGGTGGCATCCGTACGCGGCGGAAACGCCCAGCCCGCGCCGATGAACTGCTGTCCCATACCGGCTCAGCCCCCGATCAGCACCGACGTGCACCCGGACACGACCGGCGCACCGCAGCCCGCCAGATCCCCGACCCGGGCGGCGGGCTTCCCGCCGATCAGCACCGAGGAGCTGCCGGGCGGCGCGATCGTGGACGGCGGATGGGCGGTGGGGGACGCGCACTGGTGCGCGGTGCCGACCGTGGCGGCGGGCTTCCCGCCGATGAGCACGGACGGCACGCCGGGCGGCCCGACGGTGCCGGGATGCCCGGTGGGATCGCCGACCCGGGCGGCTGCGGATGCTGCTGCCGACATGCGGTCCACTCCTGTTCTGTACGAGTGCGAGTGCGAGTACGTGTGGGTGTGCGAGTACGTGTACGTCTGCGTCTGCGTCTGCGTGTACGGGGCCGAGTGCGGGGGCGAGTACGTCAGTTGAGCTTGATGATCGGGGCGTTCACGGACACCGAGGCACCGCTCTTGATGTCGGTGCGCTGGGTGCCGTTGACCGAGACCTGGCCGCCCTGCACCTCCACCGCTCCACCGGTGGAGAGCGCGACCTTCCCGTTCCCGCCGTCGACGGACACTCCGCTGCGGGACGTCAACGTGACGCTGTCACCGGCGAGTTGGAGGGCACCGCGCCCGGCGTCCAGCGCAACCCCCTTGGCCGCCGTGATGGAGACCTGCTCCTTGGCCTCGATCGTCACGCTGCCGTCGCTGTTGATGACGATGGCGGTGCCCTTGCGGTCGAGGTCGATCGTGAGCTTGCCGTCGCCGGTACGGAGCCGGACGCCCTGCGGCCCGTTCGCGGCGTCCAGCAGCTCCAACTGGTTACCGCTCCTGGACGCGAAGGCGCGCCGGTTCACGGCACCACTGGTGGGATCGACCAGTTCGCCACCGCCACCGGTGCCAGCACCGGCACCGGCACCGGCACCGCCAACGGCGGGAGTACCGCTGTCACCGGCGGGCGCACCGCTCCCGGAGCCGCCCCCGCCCGGCCGGTCCTTCCCGTTGTACAGCCCCGCGAGTACATAGGGCCGGTCCAGATGCCCGTGCTCGAACCCGACCAGCACCTCGTCACCGACCTCCGGAATGAACGCCTCGCCGCCGCCCGTCCCGCCCGACTGCGCCGTACGCGCCCAGTCGCTCGCGTACTCGTCGGACAGCCACGGGAACCGGACCTTGACGCGCCCCGACCCCTCCGGGTCCTGGGTGTCCGTCACGGTCCCGCTCACCAGCCCGGCGCACCGCGAGCCACCACCGCCGCCGCCCCCGCCCGGTGCTCCCCCGGTCAGCCCGAACAGCGAACGCTCCTGCTGGCCGGAGACGGTGATCCAGGTCTCGTACCCGCGTACGGCGTCGAAGACGTGGCGCGAGGACGTCACCGTGTACCGGCCCTCGAACGGCGCGCCCACCGCGTTCAGCGCCACCGCGCTGCCCGCCCGGACCTCCGGGTTGCCCCGGATCACCGCCTCCAGCTCCGCGAACGACCCGGCGATCCGCTCCGCCAGGGCCTTCGCCGCCTGGTCCACCTGCGCCTGCGCCCCGTACGCCGCGTCCGTCACGACGAACCGCGCCTCGCCGAACGGGGCGGCCACCTCCGCCGCCGTCACCCCGAGTTCCAGCGTGGACGACTTCCCCGCCGGGGCCCTGCCCACCAGCGGCTGCTTGGCCTGGACGTCCCAGCCGCGCACCTCCACCTCGGAGACCTGCTCGGCGGCGGACACCCCGGCCCGGCAGCGCAGCAGGTTGCTGCCCAGTTCCAGGACGAGGGGATCGCGGTCCGCACGCGCCGAGGCGTCCGGTGCGCCGCTCGCCTCGGCGGGCCGGGTGATGTGCAGCTGCCCGTCGCGTACGTACGCCTGGGCGCCGGCCTCCTCGGCGAGCCCGCGCACGAACTCCCAGTCGGTGACGTTGGGCTGGGCGATGTGTGCGAGCACCGGCCCGGCGATGTCCACGTTCCCCGGCTTCAGCCCGGCGCGCCGGGCGACCTGACCGCAGATGTCGGCGAGGGTCATGTTCTGGTAGCTGGCCACCCGGCGCCCCCGGAAGAGCCGGTGCGACTCGTCGAGCCCGCGTACGACGGTGAAGGTGCCGGTCTCGTCCAGCTCCACCTCCAGAGCGGTCACCACGCCGTCGAGCAGCGGCTTCGGAGCCGTGTCCCCGCCCGCACGGGCCAGCAGCCGGGCCTCGCTGCCGATCTTCAGCCCGGCCTGCTCCAGCAGCACCCGGTCGGGGTCCCGGAACCGCAGCAGGAACAGGTCCGGGAGCGTACGGCTGTCGTCGACGTACCCCTCGACCAGGGTGTTCACGAACTTCGCCGGCAGCGGTGTGCCGCCGAACTCCACCACCAGCGCGGTGGCGACCCCCTGCTGAGCCATCAGCCCCGCCTCTCCCGGTCGACGGCACCGCGACGCCGGTCGGCCGCGTCCCGGAGCCGGTTCAGCTCGTCGAGGGCGGGCAGCAGGAGCTGGGTCCCCGGCGCGATCCGCATCGGGTCGTCGATGCCGTTCGCCTCGGCGATCACCCGCCAGGCACCGGCGTCCCCGTACTCCCGGTGGGCCAGCGAGGGCAGCGAGTCCCCGGCGTCCACCCGGTGCACGCGCCGGGCCGCCAGCGCGCCCGAGGTCGGGTTCTGCCCCGGTGTCTCCCCGCTGATCTCCTCCATCGTGACCTGGCAGACGGCCCGGATCGGCACCCCGGACGTCGTGAACAGCGTGTATTTTGCCGCCACTTGACTGACGTACCCCGGAAATCCCGTGAGCCCGCCCCAGTGGAAGACCACCCACGGCGGCGAGGAACGCTGCTGCTGCCGGGTCTCGTTCGTCGGCACACAGCACGCGAACAGCTGCTCCACCGAGGTCACCACCCGGGTGTCCTGGGTGTCGCTGGCGTCGAAGAACATCTCGACGGTGAGCTTGCTGGGCTGCGACCCCTGATACTCCGGCGGCCCGGAGCTCTTCGCCCCCTTGGCCGGACTCCGCTTCCAGGAGGCCGCCTTGGTCAGGCTCAGCTCCTTGGGGTTGAACTGGAAGTCGATCCGCCCGCACGGCCCGCCGGGGGTGAGCCCGCCACCGGTCGGCGGGGTCCGCAGCTCCAGGTAGGCGTGCTCCAGCTTGGGCCGGGCCGATCCGCCCTTCGCGGCGGACGCCACCCCCGACGTACCGGCGGCGCTGAAGGCGATGGGCCCTGCCCCGCTCACGCCGCTCAGCCCTCCATCACATAGCCGTGATGGGCGATCTCGATCGTCTCCATCGCGACCTTCGGCGACTCGGGCGTGAACGAGGGGCCGGTCCAGCGCACGGGAACGACCTCCAGCAGCCCCCACTGGGCCACCTTCCGCCCGTCCCCGGTCCGCGCCTCGATGTGCGCCGTCTTGCGGCTGAACCCGGTCGTCATCGTGGCGAACCAGCGCGCCACCTTCTCCGTCTCCCGGGTGAGCGGCCGGGAGAGCTTCACATTGGAGTACTTCAGGCGGGTCGGCAGCTGCCACAGATGACCGTTGTTGCCGCCCTCCTCCCGCGTTTCGAGCACCACTTCACAGCCCAGGCCGTCACATGTGTTGAACGACCCCAGCTCGATGTCGTCGATCGTCACGACGAAGCAGACGCTGACGGCGGGGTCGCTGTCCTGAGCGGTGGCCATGACACGTACCTCTCTCACTGGCGGGCGATCACGGGGCGGGTGGTGCTCAGTGGCGGGTGTTGATGAGGAATCCGGCGCGTTCGCGTTCCAGCCGGAGGTCGGCCTTGAGGAGTCGGCTGAGCGGCGCGTACAGGGCACGGACCAGCTCGTCCGTCACGGGCGGCGCACCCGCCTGGCCCGGTGCTCCGCCACCACCGGCGCGGGCGGCCGGAGCACCGGCCGCGTCGCCGGAGGAGGACTCGGAGCCCGGTTCCGCGTCCGGTTCCGGTTCCGGTTCCGTCGCCGTGTCCGGTACGGGGTCGGGCGGCGGTGGCTCCTCGGTGATCTCCGCGTCCCGCTGGACGACCGGTCGCGACGTGCCCGAAGGCGGCGAGGCCGACGTGGCGGACGGGGGGCCGAAGACGACGCTTCCGTCGGGCATGCGCTGGGCGACCCCGGCCGCGACGGCGAAGGCACCGGCCGTGGGAAAGGCGCTGCGGCTGCCGCCACCCGGCGGGAAACCGGCCGCCGTCCCCGGCGACCGTCCGCCGGTCCGCCGCTGCACCGGGAGGCGCGACGCCGCGGAGGGCGCACCCGGGGAGGCGACGACGGCCCGCTGTACGGCGGGCGCGCCCGCGTACGCGCCCGTCCCCGTGCCCACTCCCGTGCCCGCCGTGGTCCAGCGCACGGGCACGGCGTCGGGTACGCCAAGGGGTCCGGCACCGTGCCCGGCACCGGCCACCGCGCCGGAAGGTCCCTCCGGGGAACGCTGCGCGACGGGCCCGATCGGCGCTTCGGCCCCTTCCGGACCGGCGGTGGTGCGAAGGGCCAGCGGACGATCGCCGAGCAGCGGGGCGGTGGGCAAGGAGTGCGGGGGTCCAGGAGCAACGGGAGTACCAGAGGCACCAGGAGTACCGGTGGAACGCTGGACCGCCGCCCCGTCGGCCTCACCACCGACGCCACGGGGGACGGCGCCGGACACACCACCGGGCACGGCACCGGACACGGCACCGACGAGCGGATCATCGCCGAGCAACGGGGCGGTGGGCCCGCCCATGTCCGTACCGACGGACGGCGGCTCGGGTCCTTCGTCCGGTACCGCCGGTACCGCCGGTACCGCCACCTCCGGTACGCCGGAGCCGTCCTCCGCACTCCGCGACACGGGAACCGCCACCGCGCCCCCCTCACTCCCGGCCCCGCCCCCACTCCCGGCCCCACTCCCCGGTACGGAAGCGGCGGCCGATCGCTGAGCTGTCGGCGGCAGTCCGGCCAGGGGCGCCCCGAGTCCGGGCGCGCGCCGGGCCGGCTCCGCCGCCGGAGGCTCCACACCGCGCTGAACAGCACCGCTCCCGGAAGGCCCCGCATCGCCCGGTCGCGGAAGTGCCGACTGCGGTACGAGGGGTTGCTCGCCGACGAGCCGGCGTACGGGAAGGTCGGCCACCGCCCGCTCCCCGGCCGAGGTCATGGCCGGTGCGCCACCTGCGTACACACGCTGTACGGGCACGGTCTCCACCCGCATCGGCATCTCGACGGACCGCTGGGCCGTGGGTGACGGCTGCGGGCTCACCGGTGCCGGAGCGGTGAGCCCGTGGACGAGTCCGGCGGGCGCGTCGGGGCTGACGAGATGGCCGAGGGGCGTACCGAGTGCGGTGTCCTGCCGGGTGGACAGCGACTGCTCGAACCCGGAGGGATCGCTGACGAGTTCCTGCCCGGCGAGGGTCCGCTGCATGGGCACCAGCCGATGCACATCGACACGGTCATCCCGCGGTGCCGGAGTCCGTGCGTCCTGCGCGGCCACCGGCACGGCCCCGCTCGTGGAACGGCCGCCGCGCAGCCAGGACATCAGCCCCATGGATCTCGTGTCCTCCCCCGCGCCACTCGCTACCGCCCGTTGAGGCAAGCGACCTGTGCAACGAACTTCAGGCGTTCCGGATGTTCCAGGTCCAGCAGGTCATCGAGCGGCCAGTGGAAGTGATAGGCGAGGTACGCGACCTCCTCGTAGAGCAGGTCGGCCGCGTACGTCACGATTCCCCCAGGCGGCCACCGGCGAGATCCACCGCGAACTCCTCCTGGCAGGAGGGACAGGTGACGGCGGCGCGGGTGTGTCCCTCGGCGTTGATCCGGCGGTAGAAGTCCTGGAGGAACGCCAGGTCCGAGGCGAACAGGTCCTCGATGATGCCGGGGTGTATGTCGTCGATGGTGCCGATCCGGGTCACGACCCGGGAGATCAGGACGACGGAGAGGTACGCGGAGTTCTCCCGGACCCGGTCGTCCCGCAGCGGCACCAGTTCGTCGCGGGCGGTCGCGAGCCGCATGACGCCGCCGCGGTGCACGGCGCCCGAGTCGTCGACGTACCCACGCGGCAGCTCGAAGGCGAACTCCGTCCGCAGCGGCTCGGGTTGCCGGTCCCGCCCCTGCTGCTCCGACCGTTCCGACCGCTCCGCCCTTTCCGGCTGCTCCTGCCGGGGGGCCTGGAACTGGACCGTACGGCGCATCAGTCGAGTTCCATGCTCTCGTAGGTGATCGCCAGCTTCTCCGTCAGGACCGAGGTGTCACCGGCCTTGAGCGTGCCGATCTCCAGGGACTTCGGCCAGGCGTTGATGAGCTTGTAGCGCTTGATCGGCATGCCCTCGTAGTCGTAGACGATGACCGAGCCGTTGCGGCGGGCGTCCGTCATCCGGCCGAAGCGCGAGTCCTTGATCCAGCGCTCGAAGCTGTTGTCCTCCGTGAGGCCGCGCGTCACGGTGACCTCACCGGCCTTGGGCCGGCCCGGCAGCTTCTTCAGGGCGTACTTGCCGTCGGCGGTGTTCTGCTTCAGCTCGATGACGTCCTGCTCCATCTTCAGACCGCTGACCTCGGTGATCTGCTTGATGAGGACGCTGTCGAATTCGAGGCCGAACGAGCACCCGACGGAACTGTCGAGATCGGGAAGTGGCACAACGGGCTCCTTACGCCATGCTCAGAAACGGACCGGGCTGCGGGCCGTTCGAGGGTCCGGTCATTCGTCGATCCCGCCGGTGCCGCCGGTCAGCTGGGAGAGCCGGAACACCACGAACTCGGCCGGCTTGACCGGTGCGACACCGATCTCGCAGATGACCTGACCCGCGTCGACGCTCTCGGGCGGGTTGGTCTCGCGGTCGCACTTCACGTAGAACGCCTCGTCGGGCGTCAGCCCGAACAGCGACCCCTTGCGCCATTCGTTGACGAGGAACGCCGAGACCGTACGGCGGATACGGGCCCACAGCGCATCGTCGTTCGGCTCGAAGACGACCCACTGCGTACCGGCGAGGATCGACTCCTCCAGGTAATTGAAGAGCCGCCGCACATTCAGGTACCGCCAGGCCGGATCCGAAGCGAGTGTCCGCGCACCCCACACCCGGATTCCCCGCCCGGGGAAGGCACGGATGCAGTTCAGCCCGAGGGGGTTGAGCAGATCGTGCTCGCCCTTGGTCAGCTGCGTCTGCAACGCGACGGCTCCCCGCACCACCTCGTTCGCCGGAGCCTTGTGCACCCCGCGCGAATCGTCATTGCGCGCCCAGACCCCGGCGATGTGCCCACTGGGCGGTACGAGGGTGGCGCGGCCCGAAGCGGGGTCGGCGACGCTGATCCACGGGTAGTAGAGGGTCGCGTACTTGGAGTCGAAGTTGGCCCGGTCGGTGCGCCAGCCCCTGACCTGCTGCGGCGAGAGCCCCGGCGGCGGGTCGAGGATGGCGACGCGGTCGCCCATCAGCTCACAGTGGGAGATCAGCCCCTGCTGGACGGCGATGACCGACTCCAGGTCCAGCAGCCCGCGTTCGTACGCGCTCATCAGGTCGGGGACCGCGATCATGGTGACCTCGTCGACCGCTTCCAGGCCGCCGAGCCCGGTCCTGCGGTCGGCGTCACCGACGTACGCCTCGGGGGCCAGCGCCCCGGCACCACCGGCGGCGGGGGCGGCGGGCGCGAGGGTGACGGACTGCGTCTCGGGGCGGGCGGGCGCGGCGCCGCGCCCCGACTCCCGTACCTCGATGAGCTCGGACTTGGCGTTGACCCGGGTGGCGACGTTCTCCTTGCTGCGCTTCGTCGTCACCGAGGGGTACGTCTCCGCGACCTGCCCGTCGCGCTTCACGATGAGCTGGAAGACGTCGGAGGGAGGGTCGTCCCCCTCGACGTCCGTCACTTCGACGCTGATCTCCCAGGCCACGCCCGGCCGGGGCTTCACGGCGTAGGGGCCGACCTGCACTTCGGACCCGGCGGCCGGTTGGCCGGTCTCCCCGCTCTCCCCGTCGCCGCCTTGCGCGCAACCGTCACCGATCCGCACGACGTAACAGATGCCGCCGCCGTTGGCGAAGAAGCCGTAGACGGAGGAGGCGAGATACGTACCGTCGACGAAGTCGCCGAAGGTACTGACGAACTGGCTCCAGTTCGTGATCAGCGTCGGCTCGTCGAGAGGTCCCCGCTGGGCGAAGCCGACGAAGGCGGCGACCGAGGTGCCCACCCCTTCGATCGGCCGGGATCCGGACTCGACCTCTTCGACGTAGACGCCCGGGGACAGGTACGACGGCATATGAGCCTCTCCTTGACGCGCTCCTCGACGTGCTGCTCGCCCCGTTCCACGACCGGGGAACGCCGGCAATTCTCGCCACTCGTTCGATCACCGGGAACGGGTGCACGGCCGCCCTGCCGTGCACCGACGACTGCCCTAAGAGGCAACGCGACACCTCCGCCCGGACGGGCCGTCTCTGCCCCCGACCGCGCACCCGCACACTCCGCCCGCCCCCGGGGTCCCCCGGCACCCTGACAGGCACCACGTCCGGGCAACCGAGGGCTGGCGGGAGGGACGGGCGATGAAGGCGGTTCCGGAGAAGACGGCCCCCACCGCAGCGCCCCGCACCGAGACGGTTTCCCGCACGGACACCGCCGCCGCCACCGGCACCGCTCCCACTCCCGCTCCCGCCCTGCCTTCCCCGGACCGCCACTCGCTCCAGCGGTTGCGGCACCTGCAACGGTCGGCCGGCAACACGGCGGTGTCGCGTCTGGTCGCGCAGCGCTACACGGAACCGGTGAAGCCGTCCCCCGCCCAGGCCCCGGGCTTCCGGGCGGTGAAGGCGGACGTGGCGGCGAAGCGGACCCGGATCGCCGTTCACGCGGCCGCGGCTGCGGAGTCGAAGGCGTCGCAGGACGCGGCCGTCGCGCCGCCGGACGACAAGGAAGCCCAGGGCAAGACGGCGAACGCGGAGAAGATGAATGCCGCGAAGCCGGGGGAGTTCGACAAGAAGGCGTTCGTCGACGCGGTGAACAAGGCCATCGACGCGCAGGCGCCGAAGAACCTCGACGAGGCCGACAAGTTCTCCAAGTCCGGGAAGGCCGACAAGGTCAAGGACGAGGTCGACGGGAAGGTCACGGACGGCAAGGAGTCCTCGGCCAAGGACATCGACACGGCGACGAAGGCCCCGCCGGACACCTCGGCCGCCAAGGACAAAGAGGTCACCCCCCTCACCCCGGACCAGCCCCCGGCGAACCCGGGCGCCCCGTCGGCGTCCGACGCGGTCCCGGCGAAGCAGCCCGCGGCGGTGACGGACTTCTCCGAGGGCCCGGCCGCCAACGACCAGGCGATGGCGGACGCCGAGGTCACCGAGGAACAGCTCACCAAGAGCAACGAGCCGGACTTCAACGACGCCCTCTCCGCGAAGAAGACCGCCGAAACGGACTCCGCGAAGGCCCCGGCGAAGGGTCAGGCAGCGGAGAACCAGCAGCTGGCGGGGGCGAAGGAGGGTGCGGCGGCGTCGGGCGCCCAGGCGATGACCGCGCTGACCGCGACCCGGGCATCGGCGGGGAAGCAGGTCGACGGCGGCAAGGGGGACACGAAGACCAAGGACGAGAAGAAGCGCGCCGAGGTCACGGCAAAGCTCCAGAAGGTCTACGACGGCACAAAGAAGGACGTCGAGGAGACCCTGTCCGGCCTGGACAAGAAGGTCGACACAGCGTTCACGGCGGGCGAGAAATCGGCGCGGGACGCGTTCACGGCGGACCACAAGCGCCGGATGAAGAAGTACAAGGACAAACGCTACTCGGGCCTCATGGGCAAGGGCCGTTGGGTGAAGGACAAGTTCGCCGGCCTCCCGAAGGAGGCGAACAACCTCTACCAGGAGGCCCGCAAGCTCTACGTCTCCCAGATGCAGACGGTGATCTCCGCCGTCGCCGACCTCATCGGTACGGAACTGGGAAAGGCGAAGGCCCGTATAGCGAAGGGCCGCACCGAGCTGAAGGCGGAGGTCGACAAACTCCCCGCCGACCTCAAGCAGTTCGGCGAGGAGGCGGCGAAGGACTTCGCGGGAAAGTTCGACGACCTGGAAGCCACGGTCAACGAGAAGTCCGAACAGCTGGTCCAGGACCTCGCATCGAAGTACACAGCCGCGCTGAACAAGATCGACGAGGAGATCAAGAAGCTCCAGGAGGCCAACAAGGGCCTGATCGACAAGGCGAAGGACGCCATTGTCGGCGTCATCAAGACGATCAACGAACTGAAGAACCTGCTCCTCGGCATCCTCGCCAAGGCCGCCTCCGCGATCATGAAGATCATCAAGGACCCGATCGGGTTCCTGGGCAACCTGGTCAGGGCGGTAGGCGCGGGCCTGAACCTCTTCATCACCAACATCGCCGAGCACCTGAAAACAGGCGTCGTCTCCTGGCTGCTGGGCACCGCGGTCAAGGCGGGCCTCGAACTCCCGCAACGGTTTGACCTCAAGGGCATCATCCAGCTCATCGGCTCACTCCTGGGCCTGACCTGGGACAACATCCGCGCCCGCGTAACCCGCAAGGGCGTCCCCGACGAGGCGATGTCCGCCGTCGAAACGTCCGTCCCGGTAGCGAAGAACATCGCCCGCGAGGGCCCGGCAGGCGCGGTCAAGGAAATCCAGGCGGAAACGGGCGACCTCAAAGCCACGATCCTGCAAAAGCTGACGAGCTACCTGATCCCCACGGTCATCATCGCGGGCATCACCTGGATCCTCTCCCTCCTCAACCCGGCCTCCGCCTTCATCCGGGCGGTCAAGGGAATCATCGACATCGTCACCTTCATCGTGACCCAGGGCGCCCAAATAGCCGACTTCGTCAACGCGGTCCTGGACGCGGTCATAGCCATAGCCAACGGCGGCGCGGCAGGCGTCCCAAAGCTGGTAGAAGCCGCCCTGGCGACCAGCGTCCCGTTGTTGATCGGCTTCCTGGCTTCCCTGCTGGGCATCGGCAGCCTGGCCAACAAGGTGAAGAGCGTGTTTCACGCGGTGTCGCGTCCCGTGAACAGGGCAATCGACAAGATTGTCGACTTCATAGCCAAGAAAGGCAAAGCGCTCTGGAGAAGGCCCAAGAAGAAGCCCGACGGCAGGAATCAGAACGAATCGGAGAAAGGGAGGAACAACGAGAGGGGCCCTTCGCATTACCCGCCCCCAAAAAAGAGCTTCCAGTCTCTCGACAAGCAAAGCCACAGGGTCCAGTTCAATGAGGAAAGCGTGGACGCTGGCCTCATCGTTCACAGCACTCCGCAGGATATTGAGAAATACATGGCGGATTGGAAAACTGAACTGGAGGCTGCGGGTTCGAGCGCCGACAGCGAGTCTCGCGCCGCGCTTGACGATGTGAAGAAGAATGAGCAAACAGTCAAGTCACTGAATAAATCATTTCGTTCGCAGCCCGCGGGTTCACAAGCCAAACAGGATGCCTACAAAGCCCTCCTCGCAGCCCTTTCCAAACTTGCCCAACTGTTGGCGCACCGACCGGGCGCCACCCCTCCCCTGCCTCCGCCGGTTCTCCCGCCATTCGAACACGGCGTCCTCGCCCAGCCGTTCAGGGCGAGCTACATCGACAAGGATATTAAGGAAGGCACCGAGGCAAGAACATATGACGGCGCCACTCTGACGGGATGGAACATTGCCGAGACCTACAACACAACGACCGACAATAACGCCTGGGTGAAGATGCATCTCCTTCCCGCGTTCCTTGGAGGCGATGCAAAAGACTCCAATTTGGTCCCCGCGAGGGGGTTCATAAACAACCCGATGTTCCTTTGGGCCGTGGAGAACCCGGCTAAATCATCCCTAAACAAGGCAGCCACGAGTCCCGCACTTGAGCGGATGATTTGGTACAACGTCAACGTCAGCTATTACGCGACCCATGCGGGCTTTCCCAGAACCATCGAGGTCGAGTGGGGTGGCTATGAACACTCCAGTGGAAGGTGGAGCGAGCGCCCACCGCGGCCTGGCAACGGCCCCAGGTCCTTCGCTGACACACAGGACCCACCAGCACCGCTGGCCAATGACATCCTTCGGATCAACCTATCTGGAGTAAAGTACACCGTCTTCGATTCCCTCGGCATCGGAAGAACCGACGCGGAAGCAATCAAGAAACTGGTGAAGAAGAGGCCTCTCATCGACCTCGCCGACGCCATCAGTAAGTTCCCACACCTCACCACACAACTCACGAACGCCAGCACAACACAACGACTCAGATTCGGAATGGCACCCCATCACGTTCTTCGAATCAATGAACCGAAAGAGAAGTACGCTGTTTTCAGTTCCCTCGACATCGGCAGAGCCGACGCGAAAGCAATCAAAAAGCAGGTGAAGAGCACCCCCCTAGCAGACCTCCCCGACGCCATCAGTAAGTTCCCACACCTCACCACACAACTCACGAACGCCGACGCAACACAACGACTCAGATTCGACTGATACTCCGACGGAACTTCCGCGTGAGCACCGAACCGGAGGATGACATGGAAACCGAATATGAAATCAAACTTCGCGACACAGTGAAGGAAGTCCAGGAATGCGACTCAATTCGGACGAATAAGTACGACCGGGGCCCGTTGGCCATTTACCTAAAGCGCGCCGAAGATGCATTTGAGATCATAAGGCAGGTTCAGGATATTCCGCCACCGGCGGGACTCGGAGAGAATTTCCATCGATACTCCAACCTCTCCTTCTCCTGGCGCGCCCTGGAACCGTTCGACAAGATCGCAGGGGAGTTTCATATAATTCACATCGCCGAGGCGGTGGTACGCGGCCCTCAGCGATCGCCGATTCACCCGGCAACTACCGAAACAGGGAGACTTATCGAGGAGTTTAGGATTTTCGAGACCCACCCTGTGGGAGGTACCGGAACATACTCCGCACTGAGACTCACACATAATGAGGACTCGCCGGAGATCTGGTACTTCGATATCCGACAGGGCCCCTCTCGGCTCCACATCAACTACAGCGACTACCTCGACGTCATGTTGCTTACCAGGGGCCTATACGACTGGCAGTACCTTTTTGCGAAGCCGGACAAAGACAACTACGGAATGTCTGTGTCGCTTCCCTACCTGCGCGACGGGCTCGCCTTTCTCGCCCGCGAGTTCGCCGGCGACGACCTGTCGGACCTCCTCGACAGATTGGCGGAGCGCACCCGAGTCGCAGACGAGGTGTCGTAGGTTCGGCAACCGCTCTCGGGGTGCCCCGAGCATCGACATCGACCAGCACAGTTGGCGCACTTCCCCACGCGAGGTGCAAGGCCGTGTGACGTCACACATCGGCCACCCGCACAGGCAGCGACTTCAACCCGTTGATGAAGTTCGACACCAGCCGGCGCGGTGGGGCCGCAGAGTGGAGTCGGCCCGATGGCAGGGCGCGGCACATCTCCTCGTACAGCGCGCGCAGCTGCAATCGCGCGAAGTGCGCCCCCAGGCAGACATGAGGGCCGTCGCCGAACGAGATGTGCGGGTTCGGGGACCGCGAGAGGTCCAGGGTGAACGGGTCGGGGAAGACGCGTTCGTCGTGGTTGGCCGAGGCGTGGAAGACGACCACCTTGTCGCCGGTGCGGATTCGGGTGCCTGCCAACTCCGTGTCCCGGGTGGCCGTGCGGCGGAACGTCAGGACCGGCGGGTGGCGGCGGAGCAGTTCGTCCACGGCCGTGGTGAACCCCACCTCGCCGTCGCACAGGCGGCGGTACGCATCCGGATGCTGGGCCAGTAGATGCAGGCCGCCAGGAGCCGCGCTGCGTACCGTGTCGTTCCCCGCCACCACCAGCAGGAAGAAGAACATCTCCAGTTCGGGCGCGCTCAGTTCAGGATCGGTGGCGAGGGCCGTCATCACGTCGTCGGCGGGGTGCTGACGCTTGTGTGCCGCCAGCTCGTGCGCGTACGCGAACATGTCGCGCAGTGACGCCGGAGAGCGCGGGTTGACCGGCTTGCCGTCCGGGCCGAGTGTCGGCGTTCCCGCCTCGTCGGGGTCCTGGTAGCCGATGACCCGTTGGGTCCAGTGGAGAAGGAGGCCCCGGTCGCTGTCCGGTACCCCCAGCAGGTCCGTCAGGTTGAGCAGCGCGTAGTCGTCGGTGACCTGGGCGACGAGGTCACAGGTGCCGTTGCCGCCCCGCGCCTCGGTGACCGCCCGGTCGAGGAGGGAGCGGGCGCGTTCACGTACGACCGTCTCGAAGCGGTCCACCCGCCCGGGGGTGAAGGCGCGGCTGACGAGCGTACGCAGTCGCCGGTGGTGCGGTGGGTCCTGGTTGAGCATCATGCGGCGGATGAACGGCAGATCCGCGGGGTCCGGGTTGCGGATCTGGGTGGCGCCGAGGTACGAGGAGTACGTGGACGAGTCCTTCAGGACCCGGACGGCGTCCCGGTGCCGGGTGACCGCCCAGAAGCCGGGGCCCGCAGGCCACCCCAGTACCTCCGGCTCCTCCTGCCACGCGACGGGGTGGTGATCGCGCAGGTGGCGGTAGCGGTCGTGGGGGATGCCCAGCGCGTACTGCCCCGGGTCGAAGATGTCCGGTACGGGCGATCCGGCGTCGGGCCCGCTCACGCCGTCACCTCGCCGCCCTCCACGTGCGCGTCCACGTCCACGTGCACGTCCGGATCCACGTCCACGTCCGCCCGCAGGAAGTCCTCCATCACACGGATCAGGTCGAGCGGGGCCTCGTCCATCGCGTAGTGGCCGCACGAGGGCAGCTCCACCAGTTCGGCGCGCGGAAACCAGCGCATCCAGGTGGCACGCTGCAGATCGGCGGAGAGGGCCGGGTCCAGCGCCCCCGCGACCACCAGGGCCGGCACGGGCGAACCGTCGATCCGGTCGTGGAAGTCCTCGCCCGCCCAGGAGTCCAGCCAGGCCCGGAACGCCTTCGCGTCGCTGCACTCGACCGAGCGACGCACCATGCGATCCAGCCAGCCCGCCGGGCGCCGGCCTCCGGTGGTGGTGTCGAGGATGGCCCGACGGTTGTCCGGGTTCTGCGCCGCCGCGGCAAACAGTTCCCACTGCTCGGGCGGCAGAGGCAGGCCGGACGCGGGGACCGGTGACACCCCGACGATTCTGCGGACCCGTTGCGGCGCTGCGGCCAGCGTCCGCTGGATGACGGAGCCACCCATCGAGTGGCCGATCAGCGAGAACCGGTCCCAGCCGAGCCGGTCGGCCAGCGCGATCACGTCGTCGGCGCCCTCCGCCGTGGTGTACGAACCGTCCGCGTCCCTGGCCTCGCCGTATCCCCGTAGATCCACCACCGCGTACTGGAACGAACCGAAGTCGAGATCCGGCAGCAGCGGGTCGTAGGCGGAACGGTCGGCGAGCCAGCCGTGCACCGCGATCACCTTGTGCGGGCCGTCGCCGTGCAGGACATGAGGCAGAACAGACAATGCGGTCACACTGGCTCCCGTCGCGGTACGGCGATGATCTGTCGGTCAACAGCCCGCCCGCCCACGGTGGCGGCAACCATCGGCCCGCGCAAGGGCACACGCGGAGACTGCGGCAAGGCCGCTGGTCGTGTCATGCCGACGGGTACGGATGCCGGCGGGCAAAGATCGTGAAGATTTCCGCCTGCGCCCCCGGCGAGGGGCCCACCAAATCCGCGTCCGCGTCCGTCTCCTCGCCCGCCTCCGCGTCCGCGTCCGTCCATGAGGGCACTATCGCGGCGGTGCGCTCCCGGCCGGAACTCCCCCATGAAGGCCAGTGCTCCCCCGGCCCCAGGCAGACACAAACCGCGCCTGCCGAATCCTGCAACTCCCTGTCCCGGCAGTCCAGTTGACGTCACGCTCATTCGATCCACCACGTCGGGCACCCGGAACGGGAGACGCATCATGCTCAGTGCGAGAAGTGCTCTGTACCGCCTCGCTGCCACAGCGAGCGCCGCGCTGATCGCCGTGGGGGTGGGCCTGCTCGGGGCTTCTCCTGCCGCGGCTGTCGACTACTACTACGAGCTTCCCTACCCCGCGGGTGAGGCGTACACCGTCACCCAGGGGCCGGAGGGGACGTACTCGCACACCGGCCCGTACAACGAGTACGCCTGGGACCTCGGGCTCCCGGCCAACTACGAGGTGTCCGCGGCGCAGGGCGGCACCGTTCTCGTATCGGACTGGTCGCCGTACTGGCAGAACGGCATCGAGGTCATCATCCGGCACCCCAACGGCCAGTGCACCCACTACGCGCACCTCAACCGGGCGATCTACAACACCGGTGACTGGGTCCCGCAGGGCAGGATCATCGGCTGGTCCGGCAGTACGGGAGCGTCCACCGCGCCGCACCTGCACTTCCAGGTCATCGACTGCAACACCCGGGTCGGCATCCCCGCCACGCTCCAGGGCTGGACGCCCTCCACCGGAACCGCGCCGGTGAGCGTCAACACCCGGGCCTGACAGCGGTCTGACGGTCCCGACTGCTGCGGCTGCCCCGGCTGCCGCAGCAGTCAGGACCGTCCGGCAGCTCCCTACCTGCGCGCCCTCAGCCCTGCACCAGTCGCAGATACGGTCCGAACTCCGACGCCAGCGTCAGCCGTCCCAGCTTCTGGTACTCCCGCTGGATCGCGTGGATCAGCGTCGGCATCGTCACCGACTCCCCCGTGTCCGCCGCCAGGTACGCCGCCGTCACCGCGATCGAGCGGATGTTGCCGCCCGCCAGCTCGAAGTTCTCCGCGCAGAAGTCCAGGTCCAGGTCCGTGCCCCTCGGCAGGAGCGGGCCGAGGCAGCGTTCCCAGAGGACCAGGCGCTGGTCGGGGTCCGGGACGGGGAAGTCGATGACGAGGTCCAGGCGGCGGGTGAAGGCATCGTCCAGGTTGGCCCGGAGGTTAGTCGCCAGGATGGCGAGGCCGTCGAAGGACTCCATGCGTTGCAGGAGATACGCGCTCTCCACGTTGGCGTAGCGGTCGTGGGCGTCCTTCACGTCCGAGCGTTTGCCGAAGATCGCGTCCGCCTCGTCGAAGAGGAGGACGCCGTTCACCCCTGCCGCCTCGGTGAAGATGCGCTCCAGGTTCTTCTCCGTCTCGCCCACGTACTTGTCGATGACCGTGGCCAGGTCGACCGTGTAGAGGTCAAGGCCCAAGTCCGAGGCGATCACCTCCGCCGACATCGTCTTGCCGGTGCCGGAGTCGCCCGCGAAGAGCGCCGAGACGCCCCGGCCCCTGCCGCCTCCCGGACGCATACCCCACTCCCCCAGGACCCGGTCGCGATGGCGGGCGCGGGCCGTGAGTTCGCGGAGCTGGGTGTGGGAGTCGGGGGGCAGAACCAGGTCGTCCCAGGTCACCGTGGGCTCGATACGCCGGGCCAGCCGGTCGAGGCCCGCCGCGTTCTGGGCGCGGGCTCCCTGGCGTACGTGGTCGGAGGTGAGGGTTCCACCGGCCAGGCGGGCCGTCTGGGCGGCGCTCCGGGCGGCTCCCGTCACCTGTTCCGGAGTGAGGAGGAACGGCGCGAGGAGATGGTCCGGGTCGATGGCGGGCGGGAGGGGGGACGGGGCCAGCTGTTTGTACGCGTCCGTCCAGAGCGCGCCGCGCGCCGACGGCTCCACCCTGGGGGCGTGCAGGAGCAGCGGTGGAGAGGTGGACCAGGACGCGTCCCAGGGCACCCGGCCCACCATGACCGTCGGTACGGGGGTGGCCGTGAGGAGCCTGAGCAGGTGCGGGTGTTCGCGCGAGACCGCGTCCAGCGGGGCGCAGACCAGGCCCGCGCCCGTCAGTCGCGCCTCGCGGACCAGGGAACGTACCGCGTCCGCCGGTGCGGGGTCCTCGGCCAGCCGTGCCAGGTCCAGGCCCAGGACGCCCCGGCCCGCCCGCGTGAGTGCCGAGGCGGCCAGCGCCGTGCCCGCGCCGCCCTGGTCCTCGCTGAGGTAGGCCAGAGGGACGCCGTCGGCCAGGACCCCGGCGAGCGGAGCCGGGTCGCCGACGCCCGGTATCACGTGCCAGGGGGCCAGCAGGTCCGCCAGACGCGGGTCCGGGGTGTCGTCGCCCAGGAGGTGGGCGGTCACCCGGTCCGGTACCCGCAACGCTCGGCTCAGGAACGGGCGGTCCAGGTCCTCGACCAGCAGCAGCCGGCCCTCCCGCAGCGGAGAGCGGGCCGACAGCCGGCCGCGCGCCACCTGATCGGCCGGAGACAGTCCGCACAGTCCCAGCGCCAGACCGATGGACGGGCGACGGCGCGTCACGTCGTCGTTGAGGTAGCCGTAGAACGCCTCGAACCGGTCGTCCAGATCCGGTACAAGGGCGATGAGCAGGATCTCGACGTCGAGCGAGGTGAGCCCGAACTCGGCTTCCAGGGCGGTCAGTCGGGATGCCGGGGTGGGGCCGGGGGCGGCGGGGACTTCCGAAACCTCCGGGATCTTCGAAACCTCCGGGGATTCCGGGTCCTCCGGTGCTTTTGGGTTCTCCGGGGCTTCCGGGAGCGGCTCGGGGAAGCCGCGTACCGCGTCCTCGTCCAGCAGTCTCGCGATGTTCTCGTCCGTGAGGTACAGCCCCCGGAACGCGTCGTCCGGGTCCGGGTCGACGCGTTGCCGGGCCTCGACCGCCCGGCGGATGCGCTGCTCCACGGCCACCGCCCGCGCGAGGAGATGGCGCAGGTTCGGGTCGTCGGTGGGGTGGCCCGAGGTCGTCATGCGGTGCTGTCCTCCGTACGGCCGCCTCGGCCGTCCCTCTCGCCTCGGCTGTCCCGGTCGTCCCTCTCGCCTTGGCCGTCCCGGTCGTCCCTCTCGCCTTGGCTGCCCCGGTCGTCCCGGCTGCCCCTCGCGCCCCGGTTCTCGGTGATCCGGAGCGAGAGGCCTCGGCGGGGCTCGCCCGTACCGGACGCCGCACGCCGGTCGCGTCCATCGGAGCCGGCCCGTCCATCGGGGCCGTCGCGTCCGTCGAACCCGTCGACCGCTGCCCGTCCTGGGCGGCCCGGACGGGACCCGTACACCGGCAGACCGGGCCCACGCCCCGGCATCGGCTGACGGGGCTGTTCCGGAGGCGTTGGTACGTCCCCGAACCGTGCCTGGAGCCCCTCGTCCCCCACCGGCGGGCCCGCCACATAGGTCGGCGATGCCGTCACCGGAACGCTGACCACCAGGTCGAGCGAGGGTTTCAGCTCCCCGCCCAGCGCGCTCCACACATCCGCGAACGAGCGGTCCTCGGGCGGCGGTAGCGCGATCGACATCGGTACGGCGGCCCCGATCTCCGCCAGTGAACCCGTCAGCCGCTCCGGGGGCAGCGCCTCGTAGCGCAACAGGCACGCGAGCAGCGAGGACAACAGCCGGTGTTCGTCCTCCGGGCGCTTCGTCCACGCCGTGATCAGGTACGACAGCTTGAAGTAGCGGGGCGGGCGGCGGCGCGCGACGACCGTCCCACGCTCGTCGTACTCGTTGTGCAGGCCCCGCTCGCGGCGCTTCATGTCCTCGCGGATGTCATAGAGGTAGAGGTTGACCATGGGGGCGTTGACCTTCGCCGCCCACTCCCTCGTCGGCGCGTCGAAAACCACCGCGATCTGACCGCCTTCGAGCACTTCTGCCCGAATCAGGGACCGTAGTACGTCGTCGACCTCGTGGATCATCCGGTGACCGCCCTCATCCTGCTCGGCTCATCCTTCTCTGCTCATCAGGCTCGGCTTATCCTGCTCGGCTTCTCCTGTACCGGCTTCTCCTGTACCGGCTTCTCCCTCTCGGCTCCTCATGACCGGCCCGCGAAGTCCGGTGGCTGGAGGTTGCGTTGCACCACCAGGACCGGTTTCTGGAGACGGGGGAGGTCGCGGGCGTCCGCTCGCAGCATGCGCGGGCCGAGCGTGTCCTTGCGCAGGACCAGCATCTGTACCTCGAAGGTCCCGTCGCGGCCCACCCGTACGCCGGACCGGTCGGCGGTAATGCCGATGTTCCACGTGAAACGTACGGTCTCGCCGGGCGGATAGTCCTTGCCCCGGGCCAGTACGGGCTGCCCTGGCCTGGCGACCTGCGGGGTGACGGTGAGCGAGGGCTTCAGGACGCGCAGCCGGTCCGTGTCCTTGTTGTTCGCCGTACGGCGGTCGGGCAGTTTGCCGCGCACGGTGGCCCGTACGTCGCCGGTGATCGCCGCCCGGTACGTACCCGTCTGCGTCACCTCGATCCGTCCCCCGGCGGGGATGGTGCACGGCTTGGCGGCACTGCACCGGTTGAGACCCGGCAGGCTGCGGTCCTTCGCCTTGGACGGCTTGGGCCAGGTCGCGCCGATGACGACCTCGGTCGCCGCGTCCGGGCCGGCGTTGGTGACCGTGAACCGGGCGCGGGCCGGGCGCCCGACGTAGGTGCGGTCCGGGCTGACATCGGCCTTGACCGCGATGTCCGACGAGGGGGGCACCGGGGCTTCCAGCACCTCGAACTCCGCCGTGTCGGTTGCGGTGTTGCCCGCCGCGTCCGTCGCCGAGCAGGTGACCGTGGTCGCCCCGACCGGGAAGAGCGATCCGGACGCGGGCGTGCAGGTGACCGGCAGCGTGCCGTCCTGGGCGTCCGTGGCCGTGGCCGTGTAGCTGATACGCACCCCGTCGTCGTCCTTCGCCCGGACCGTACGGTCGTCCACGGTGACGACGGGGGCGTTGATGTCGTTCACGTCGATGCTGATCTGCTGTTGGAAGTCCGGGTCGGGCACGGCGGCCGGCCCGATCGTGTCCGTCCCCGGCACCTGTGTCCCGAGCAGGAACTGCACGGTGCAGGTGAGGGTGGCGCCCTGCGGTGCGTCGGCCGCGACATCGATGGTCTCCGCGAAGTCGGCGGTCTCCCCGCTGGTCAGGCTGCGGATGGGCGGGTCGAGGGCAACGGTGAGGTGGGGGTCGCAGCTGTCGAGCTCGTAGCCGACGGAGGTGGGGAGGTTCTTGAAACCCTCGATGATCGCGTCGGTCACCCCGTCGCCCGGTATCCCGCTGAGCATCCGGCCGTTGGTGGCCGCGGCGATCCGTTTGGCCTGGTCGGGCTCGTGATACGGGTCCTGATAGGTGGGGCTGCTGTACCCCCAGCCGTTGAGCCCGTCGCCGTCCTCCGTCGTCACATCGACGGCGATGACCCGCACCCCCTTGTCCTGGAGCGCGAACACCGCTTCTTCGTAGGGGATCTTGTTGCTGGGGTTGTGACTCGACGCGTCGCCGACCAGGACGACCACCGGGCTGGCCCCTTCCCGGAAGACCGTCCCGCCGTCGGCGCCGTTGGCCACCTTCCACAGCGCGTAGATCCAGTCCTCGGACGGGCCCTTGCTCCTGTAGCCGCGAAGGATGTTCAACTCGTCGACACCCTTCTTCTGCACATCGTCCAGGTTCGTCGTCAGCCCCTGGAGCACGGCGAACTCCGCCGTCGGATCGTCCTTCTCATCGCCGTACGTGGCCACGGCGAACCGCGAATCCGCTTGCTGGTCGCGGACCGCCGCCGTGATCTTCTTCAAGCCCTTCTGCACATCACCGATCGGAACCTTCATACTCCCGGTGCCGTCCACCAGCAGCACCACATCGGGCCTCGGCGGGACGGCCGGTGTCCGCACCCGCTTGTCCACGCCCGTCGAGCCGCCCGGGTCGAGCGCCCCGTGCACGCTCGCCGGGGTGACCCACGGGTCCGGGGGAACCGGCATGGTCGTGGCCACGCCGGTCACACCGGTCACACCCGAGGCGGGGGCCAGACCGGCGGCCAGCAGGAGCAGGACGAGCGCCGCCCAACGGCGCGTCCCGGCCGGCCCGCGTGATCCTTTTCCTGGCTGCAACCACCGCACGGAATTCCTCCCCCGAAACCCGACCGACCGGTTCGCACGGTCCCGCGAAAACTGCACGTCCGCACCGGAAAGCGAGCCACACCGCCGGGAAGGCCGAATTGCCCTTTGAGGCAATACAACGGCGCCCGAAGATCACCACTACGGCACCCGAAGATCAGATAAGACCTTGCCGCATCGCATACGCCACCGCATGGGAACGATTTCGCAGCTGAAGGCGGGTCATCACGGAATGCAGCACATTCTTGATCGTGCGCTCGGAATAGGCCAGTTTCGTCGCGATGTCCGCGGTGTCGTACCCCTCGGCGACCAGCCGCAGCACATCCACTTCACGCGCCGCCAGACCGGTGAAGTGGAGACCGCGCGGACCCAGCACCTGCCCCTGGAGCCTGCCGACCTCTTCGAGGAGGCGTCCGAGCAGATCGGAGGGGAGATGGCCCTCCCCGCGCGCCACCGTCCCGATGACATGCACCAGATGCTCGGGCGTCGACTCGGAGCGCCTGACCACACCGGCCACGCCGCACTCCGCGGCGCTCACCAGCTTCTGCTCATCGATGTCCGTGGTGACCAGAACGGTGCGGGCGGTACTCGTGCGCTGTATGTGGCGCAGCATCCTCAGTACGTCCTCGTCGACCGTGTCCACCACCACGACCACCACCTGGGGCGAGGGCTCGGCCTCGCCCCATTCCATGACGCTGACCTCGGGACGGGCCCTCAATTGGCTGGCCACGCCCGCCTGCGAAATTGGATCTTGGGCCCTTAATGCGACAGTGGTGCGCTCCATGTCAATGCTCCCCCTGGGCAACAGCCGGAAGCATCACAGCATGCTCAAGCCTCACAGCTGCACACGTCTGCCTCATTAGTTATGAGGCGGTCAAAAGATTCCCATGTTTACTGACGAGGAAACTAAAAGGTGGTTACGGGCACTACATCTGCCCGAAAGTGTTCCTTCACGGCCGATGCCCGACAACGTCGGCGACCCTACGGTCCGCCGTATGAGTCTTACGGCAAGTCTCGACGAGTCGTCCGTCACCGCCGCACCGGGCGAGGAGACGGCCCTCCCCCTGCGGGTCCTCAACTCCGGCCAGACCGTCGAGGAGTACCGCTTCGAGGTGGTGGGCGCCTGTGCCGCCTGGTCGGCGGTGGAGCCGGCGGTGCTGTCCCTGTACCCGGGTGACTCCCGGACCGTATCGCTCATGCTGCGGCCGCCCCGCGACTCGACCGTACTCGCGGGCGAGACCCCGTTCGGGATAC
The DNA here is from genome assembly GCF_001905125.1 of Streptomyces sp. TSRI0281. Taxonomy (GTDB): domain Bacteria; phylum Actinomycetota; class Actinomycetes; order Streptomycetales; family Streptomycetaceae; genus Streptomyces. Next base: position 59,037 of record NZ_LWLE01000036.1, read on the forward strand.
GGGTGGTGCCCACCAGCGAGCCGGACGGCACCGTGGTGCCCGAAGGCCGGGTGACGGTGCTGCCGTTCATCGAGACGACCGCCGAACTGGTACCGCGCAGCTCCCACGGCTCGCGCGGCGGACGGCACCAGTTCGCCGTCGACAACCGCGGCAACACACCGGTCACCGTGCGGCTCGGCGCCCAGCCCGGTTCCGAACTGGCACGCGTCGCCTTCGCCGTGTCCGAGCTCCAGGTCGCCCCCGGGCACGCGGAGTTCGGAAAGCTGCGCGTCCGTCCGGCCAAGCGGATGTGGCGCGGTATGCCGGTCACGCACCCCTTCCAGGTGTTCGCCGCCCCGCAGGTGGCGGAGGGCCAGGAACCGGTGGAACCCGTCCTCGTGGATGGCTCCTACCAGCAGGAACCGATCCTTCCGCGCTGGCTTCCCCGCGCCCTGATCACGGCGGCGGTGCTGCTGATCGCGCTGGTCGGCCTCTGGTACGCCCTGCTGCGCCCGGCCGTGAAGTCGGCGGCACGGGAGGCGGTCACGCCCGAGGCGGTACGTTCCGCCGCGGCGGCGGCCGACAAGAGCAAGGCGCCGAACCAGGGCGACACGGCCGGAGCCGGTTCCGGAGGCGGTTCCGGAGGCAGTGGCTCCGCAGGTGCGGGCTCGGGCGGCGGCGCGTCGGAACCCAGCCCCACCCCGAGCACGGGCGGCGCTGTGGGGGACCCCGCGACATCGGCCGCCCCCACCAGCGCCCAGGTGCGGGTCAGGGACGCGGTGGGCGGCGGCTCGAACACCTCGACCGCGCTCCAGGTGCCGGACGGGCACACGTTCCAGCTGACCGACATCGTGGTGCAGAACCCGCAGGGGGACGCGGGAACGGTGACCGTCTCCGCCGGAAAGGACAACCGCGTGCTGAGCCTCGGGCTGGAGAACTTCCGGGACTCCGACTACCACTTCGTAACGCCGATCCTGGTGCCCGCGGGCGGCAAGGTCACCATGACCATCGACTGCCGGAAGGTAGGGAAGCCGGTGGGCGCACCGGCGCCCTCGCGGTGCGCCGAGTCGCTGTTCCTCGGCGGCACGATGCGCCCGGACTCCGCAGGCTGACCACCCGACCGGGTCGGTTGTCGGACCGGGCCGGGTCGGTTGTCGGGCCGGGTCCGGTCGTCGAGCCGGTCAGGTCAGGGCGGCCGGTCGAATCACGGCAGCCGGTCGAATCAGGCGGCTTCGCGCCGTCGGTCCGGTCGGCTGCGGGGCGGCCGGGCGGGTGGCTCAGGCCGGTGGGGCTTCCTCTTCCTCCTCCGGGCCCTTCTCCTCGGCCCGCTGGACGAACGAGCCCTGCACGTCGGCCGGTTGTTCGTCCTCGTCCTCCGTGGCCGCACGCTGCACGGCGGGCGCGGCGGAAGCGGCGGAAGCGACCGGTGCGGCGGGAACAGTGGTAGCGGCGGCGGCCGGAGCGGGCTCGGCCGACACGGGTGCCGGGTCCGACAGCACCCGGTCCGCGTTCGCCACAGCCTCCCGTTCGAAGCGGTCCGAGGGATCACTGACCCGGATGCCACCCGGCGCCTCCGTGCCCTCGACCGGCCCGCTGCGCTGCTGGATCACATGCGTCAGCTCATGGGCCAGCGTCGTACGGCCCTGCGGTGACGACGGGTCGTACGCGTCCCGCTGGAAGACCACGTTGTTGCCCACGGTGTACGCGTGCGCTCCGACGCCCTTCGCCGACTCGTGCGCGGCGGAGTCGTTGTGGACGCGTACGTCGGAGAAGTCCGCGCCCATACGGCTCTCCAGATCCGTACGGGTATCGGTGTCCAGGGGCGAACCGCCGCCGGACGACACGACGTCGTGGACCGGTGAGCGCTGCGCCGCTTGGGGTTCTTCCTCCGCCGGTCCGGACGGGCCGGCCTTGGCGCGCTGGATCATCGGGCCGAGCGCGCCGTTGCCCACGATCCGCTGGAGCATGCCCATTCCGCTCGTCCCGACCACATCCGTACGCCCGGCAGCCGCAGCCCGGAAGAGGTGGTGCGTGTCCGCCCCGCCGTCGTGGACGTCCGCCGTCCTCGGCGCCGCGACCGCGACCGCGTCCGCGTGCTCGTGCCGCCCGTACTCGTCCTGCCCGTACTCGCTCTCGCGCGGGAGGTCGTGGTCGTGGGCCCGCTCCGGGTCCTGCTCGTGCTGATGCTCGTGGTCGTGTGCGTTCATCGTCATCTCCCCTGACCGCACCGGTCGCAGACGTCCGCCGCGACGCCTCGCGGCGGCCCGCACCGGTCCCGGCTCTCCACCTTTACGGGAGGCTCCCTGCCCCGTCCAGCCCACGTCCGGCCCGTCCGGTGCACCCGGTGCTGCCTTTTCGGGCACCCGGACGGTACGGGCGTCCCCCGCGCCCCGCCCGCACAGCGGCCCGAAGCGGCAGCACCGCGCCACCGCTCAGAGCGTGCCGCGCGCCGGAACCACGCTCACCGAAACGTGGCTCTCTCCCGGCCCCGGCCGCCGGGTCCACGAGGCACCCCGCACCGCGTGCAGCCGGCCGTGGCGCAGGGCGAACCGCGGCAGCGTCACCCCGAACGCCTCGGCTATCGCGTCGAGCGCCCGTATCTCCGCTTCCTGGTCGAGGTGGGCACCGGCACCGTCGGCGAGGCCGTGGGGACCGGACCCGAAGAGGGCGGTGCCGAACAGGGCCGGGTCCAGCCCTTCGGGCGGTGTCCCGGTGGACTCGGCCCCGCCTCCGCGTGCCGTACTCCCGAAGCGCCGGCGGCCGTCCTCCGCGTACGAGAAGCGGAACGCGTCCTGGAACGCCTCGCCGGGGGCGTGACGCCGCTCGCTCCAGAGCGATATCGCCCGCGTGCCCCGCGACACCTCGGCGTCGAGGCCGTTCAGCCTGTTCGGCTGGAAGGTCTCGGGCCGAAGCTCGAAGGCGAAACTCCAGCCACCCCGACCGCTACCGCCGTCCCCGCCACCCCCGTCACCACCGCTGCCGCCATCAGCGCCGCTACCGGCACCTCTACCGCACGAGCCCACCCGGAACAACGGGCCCCACGCGCCCTGCTGCCCCGGGAGACCGTGCGCGAGGCCCCACAGGTCCTGCTCGCCGCACGGGGCCAGCAACGGGCCGCTCCCGCCGAGCCGTTCCGCTAGAACCTCCGGGGTCACGCCTTGAACGAGTACAAGGCGGTAGGAGTGCTCCCCCCGCTCACCCCCGGCCAACCACCCGAGCCCTGCCGCCGGCTCCTCCACCGGAACCGGACCGGAATCCCGAACCGGAGCCACACCCGACCCCGAACCGGAAGCCGCAGCCCGGCCCGCCCCCGGCGCACCGCCCCTGGCCGTGTTCAGGATGCGGCGGCCCCGCTCCGGTGTGATGACCGGCGCCAGGATCGGATCGGCCATCAGCCCGACCGGCGCTATCTGCTCCGAGCTGTACGGCTCCCACTGTGCGACGGCGTCCGCGATCGTGCGCCACGCCGCTTCCGTGTCGCCCCAGCGGGCCTGCTCCCTGGCCTCCACCACGGCCCGGCCGAACGCACCCGGCGCCTCGTAGCGGAAGGTCCGCTCCGACACCTCCCGCAACACCGCCCCCACCCGTGGGCGATCCTCCTCCTCGTACCGTCGCAGGAACCACTCGTCGTCCCGGTGACGGCCGCCCCTGATCTCCCCCGCGGCGACGACCGGCAGGATCTCGCGTACGTACAGCGGATCGTCCAGGTCCACGGTCGCCGCCAGGTATCCGGGCGGGCCGGTCATCGCGGTGATCTGGTCGCGCAGCCGCCGCGCCCGCGCCCGCCCGAACGAATCGGCCCGCGCGAGGACGGCCAGCAACTCGTCCACGTCACCGCCGGCCAGACACGCGAGGCGGGCCCGCTCGACGGAGGCGTCCAGTTCTCGGGTCTCCTCGTTCTCGAAGTCGGCGTTGTCGCTGTACTCGCGGTGGAATTCGCGGTACATCGACTGCATGTAGTCCGCGAACGACTCGTAGCGGTCGGGGAATTCGCCGGACCAGCCCTTGTAGACGTACACCGGCCACTCGCCGTCCTCGCCCACGTCCCCCGGGTCGAGCAGCACATCGGTCATGTCCGAGTCGAGCGAGAGCTGGAGCGATCGCTTCCACATCGCGGCCCGCCGGATCTCCGCCGGGTCCGCGTTCTCGTCCAGGTTCTCCTCGTACAGGGGCGTAAGGCCGAGCGGGTCGCCGTGCCAGTGGATGTCCTCCGCGACGCCGAGCAGGTAGACCATCATGCCCGCGTGCCGCCACCCGTTGGACGCCCGGAGGAAGGCCCGGTACGACGGGGGCAGCACCGTGCCCAGCCGCTCCTCCAGTACGGCTATGCCCTGGTCGTCCGCGGGCGGGAAGCCGAGCCCGCCGGCGGCCAGCGCCTCCTCGTCGACCTCCTCGGGATCGAGCGCGGCCTGTGCCGCGACCCACTGCCCACTCCAACGGTCCAGAAACAACTGCCAGTTGTCGATTCCCACGTATCCGATCCTGACATCCACCACTGACAACCCACAGCGACACGAAGGCGAGACGACGAAGGCGAGACGATACGTCTTGCGAGGCCCGGGCGATCGCGCTAATCTGCCACTCGAACCAAACGAGACGATACGACTCGTCTAGCCGCACTCGACCCGTCGTACCGACCTCGCCCACGCTTCACCGACCCTGTCGCCGACGGAAGGAATCGCCCTTGCAGCCGACCCCAGCCACCACCGCGCCCCGCACGACCTCCCGGATCGTCCTGACCGACGTCACCAAGCGCTACGACGACCGCCAGGTCCTCGACCGCGTCACCTGCACCCTCCGCCCCGGCGAACGGGTCGGGGTCATCGGCGACAACGGCTCCGGGAAGTCGACCCTGCTCCGGCTCCTCGCGGGCGTCGAGCAGCCCGACAACGGCACCGTCGACGTCACGGCCCCCGGCGGCATCGGCCATCTTCCGCAGACCATCGACCTGCCGGACACCGCATGCGTCGGCGACGCCATCGACCTCGCCCTGGCCGACCTGCGCGCCCTGGAGCGGCGCATCGCCCGCGCGGAGGCGTCCCTGGGCCGTGCGACGCCCGAGGAGCTGACGGCGTACGGCGAGCTGGTCACCGCGTACGAGGTACGGGGCGGCCGGGACGCGGAACGCCGGGTGGAGATCGTCCTGGCCCGGCTCGGCGGGCGCACCGCCCCGGACCGCGACCGTCCGCTCGGCACCCTGTCCGGAGGGCAGCGTTCCAGGCTGGCGCTCGCCGCGACGCTGGCCGGCTCCCCCGAACTGCTGCTCCTCGACGAGCCGACCAACGACCTGGACGACGAGGCGGTCGCGTGGCTGGAGGAACACCTGCTGGCCCACCCGGGAACGGTCGTGGCCGTGACCCACGACCGCGCCTTCCTGGACCGGGTCACCACGAGCATCCTGGAAGTCGACGGCGCCCGGCACACGGTCCAGCGGTACGGCAACGGCTACGCGGGGTTCCTCGCCGCGAAGACCGCCGCCAGGGCGCGCCTGCACCGGCGGTACGAACAGTGGCGGGCCGAGAACGCCCGGTACTCCGCGCTCGCCGACTCGAACATCGGGCTGCTCTCCGCCATCCCGCGCAAGGCACCCGCCTCGTTCAGCGGCGCGGGGGCGTTCCGGGCGCGGTCGCGGTCGCACGGCGCGATGAGCCGTATCCGCAACGCCCGCGAGCACCTGCACCGGCTCGCCGAGAACCCGGTGCCGCCACCACCGCAGCCCCTGCGCTTCACCGGCCGCATCCAGGGCCCCACCGACGCACCGACCGGAACAGCCCCGGACCCCGAGGCCGCCGCCCAGGTCACCGCCGCCCAGCTCACCGGCGTTCAACCCAGCGGCGTCCAGCCCACCGGCATCCAGCTCACCGGCATCCATGTCCCCGGCCGTCTCACCCTCGACGCCCTGCACCTCGCCCCCGGAGACCGCCTCCTGGTCACCGGCCCCAACGGAGCGGGCAAGTCCACCCTCCTCCAGGTCCTCGCGGGCGAGCTGGTCCCCGAGCGCGGCACGGTCCGCCGCCCGGACCGGGTCGGCCTCCTGCGCCAGAACACCGCACGCCCGGAGGGCGCCGAAGCGGCCTGTACGGTCCTCGAAACCTTCGCCGCGACCAGGGGGTGCGCCGACCCCGAGGAGGCGGCCGACGAACTGCTCGCCTTCGGCCTCTTCCGTGCGCGCGACCTGGCCATGCCCGTCGGCGCGCTCTCCATCGGCGGCCGGCGTCGGCTCGAACTGGCCGCACTGATCGCGAACCCGGTGGATCTGCTCCTCCTGGACGAGCCGACGAACCACCTGGCCCCGGCCCTGGCCGAGGAGATCGAAGCGGCGCTGGCCCAGTACACCGGAACCCTGGTGGTCGTCACCCACGACCGTCGGATGCGGGCGGCGTTCGCCCGGGTGAGCCGCCTCCGCCTCGCCCATCAGCAGCAGCTGGAGTCGCCGTCCTCCGGCCCTCTCGGGATCATCGGAGGATGACGCGAAGCGACAGCGGCAAGGACATCACGGTGCGGATCGCCCAGCAGCCCGAGGCGGACGAGCTCCTCGGGCGCAGCCCGCTGGCCGCCCTCGTCGGGATGCTGCTGGACCAGCAGGTACCGATGGAATGGGCGTTCACGGGCCCGTTCACATTGGCGGAACGAATGGGCGGGGACGACCTGGACGCCGGGGAGATCGCCGCCTACGACCCGGAGGCGTTCACCGAACTCTTCACCGCCAAACCGGCCCTGCACCGCTATCCCGGCTCCATGGCCAAGCGGGTGCAGCAACTCTGCCAGTTCCTCGTGGCGGAGTACGGCGGTGAGGCGAGCGCGGTGTGGACCGACGCGAAGACCGGCGACGAGCTGCTGGAACGGCTGAACGCACTGCCCGGCTTCGGCACCCAGAAGGCGCAGATCTTCCTGGCACTGCTCGGCAAGCAGTTCGGTGTCCGGCCCACGGGCTGGCGGGCGGCGGCCGGTCCGTACGGCGAAGCGGGCTCGCACCACTCGGTCGCCGACATCACCGGCCCGGACTCCCTCGCCCAGGTGCGTGCGCACAAGCAGGAGGCGAAAGCGGCGGCCAACACAGCCAAGGCTGCCAGGACGACAAAGACCGCGACCACGGCGACGGCGACCGCGACCGCAAAGGCGAAGGCGAAGGCGCAGCAGGGCGTGAAGAAGGGGGCGAAGAAGTGATCACGGACCGGCCAGTCATCGACAGGCTCTTCCAGGGCACCCCTGAGCGGTCATTCGATGAATAACAACTGATCACAAACGGCCACAGCGGTTCACAGAACTCACCTCACTCGCTAGCTTTCCCAGCACATCCGTTCACGCCGGAAGGACCCCTGTGCACGCAACACGTCGCAGAGCCATAGCTGTTGTGGCCGCCACCGCCCTGGCCACGCCGCTCCTCATGGCCGCGTCCCCGCACCAAGGCCACCCGTCCTCGCACGACGCCGCGAAGGAGGCCGCCAAGCTGTCGCGGAAGCTGGTGCAGCGCTCGTCCGCGCAGGACGCGTACCGGCACCTCCAGCAGTTCCAGGCGATAGCCGACTCGGCGGAGGGCCACCGCGCCGCCGGTTCGCTGGGCCACGACGCCTCCGCCGCGTATGTGTACCGCCAGCTCCAGAAGGCCGGCTACAAGGTCTCGTACGAGAACTTCGACTTCATCTACACCGAGACGCTCGCCGAGAAGCTCTCCGTGGTCTCGCCCACGCCCCGCGACGTCTCCATCAAGGCGATGACGTACACCCCGTCCACCAAGGTGGGCGGCCTCACGGCGCCGCTCGCCGGGGTCCCCGTCGACGACACCACGGGATGCGAGGCGGCCGACTACGCCTCGGAGACGTTCACCGGGAAGATCGCGCTGATCAAGCGCGGCGGCTGTTCCTTCGCCGAGAAGCAGGCGGCGGCCGCTACGGCGGGCGCGGCCGGTGCGGTCATCTACAACAACACCGAAGGCGTCCTCTCCGGCACCCTCGGAGACGCCCCGTCCGGCAAGATACCCACCGGTGGCCTCACCCAGGCCGAGGGCGAGAAGCTCGTCGCCGATCTGGCGAAGGGCGAGGTGAAGGTCGCCTTCGAGATCCGGGAGCTCCAGGAGAAGCGCTCCACCCGCAACGTCATCGCGGAGACCCGCGGCGGCAAGGCGGCGAAGACCGTCATGCTCGGCGCCCACCTGGACTCGGTCACCGAGGGTCCCGGCATCAACGACAACGGCTCCGGCTCGGCCGGTCTGCTCGAAGTCGCCCTGGAACTGGCGAAGTCCAAGAACAAGGTCGCCAACAAGGTCCGGTTCGCCTGGTGGTCGGCCGAGGAGAACGGCCTCCTGGGCTCGGAGGCGTACGTCGCGGGGCTCACCGAGGCGCAGCGCAAGCAGGTCGCGCTGTATCTCAACTTCGACATGATCGCCTCACCGAACGGCGCGCAGTTCGTCTTCGACGGCGATGACTCCGACAAGGTGGGCGAGGGCCCCGGTCCGGAGGGCTCCGCCCAACTGGAGCGCGACATCAACGGCTTCCTCGACCGCAAGGACACGCCGCACGAGGGCACGGACTTCACCGGGCGCTCCGACTACGGGCCGTTCATCGAGGTCGGCATCCCCTCCGGCGGTACCGACACGGGCGCCGAGGAGATCAAGACACCGGCCCAGGCGGAGAAGTTCGGCGGTGAGGCCGGCGTCGCGTTCGACCCGTGCTACCACGCGGCCTGCGACGACCTGGACAACATCGACATGGCGCTGTTCGACACGAACATCGACGTGATCGCCAACGCCGTCGGCACGTACGCCCACGACATCAGCTCCCTGACCCGCCCGGTCACCTCCACGCCCACCACGGGCGGGCCGGGCAGCGGCGGCGGCCTGCGCGACGGCCACGCACACGGAGTCACCGAGTAGACGGAGTCACCGAGTAAGCGGCACGGACACCGGAACGGCCCGCACACCCCGGGCCCGCACACCCTGAGCGGGCACACCCCAGGCGGGCACACCCCCGGGCGGCCGGCGCGCATCAGCGCCGGCCGCCTGTCCTCGCCACCACCATCGCCCTCGGCGTCGGCGGCGGTCGGCTCCGTACCGCTCCATACCGCTCCATACCGCCCTGGGCCGCCCCATACCGCTCCGGACCTCTAGCGCCTGCGGCGTGCCGTACCGAACAGCGACCGGGAGATCTCCCGCCCCAGCTGGGTCCCCACCGACCGCGCCAGGGACTTGAACATCCCGCTGCCCACCACCTGCTCGACCAGCGAGGCATCCTCCTTGCCGCGCTCGGCAGGCGTACGCGGCGGCTTCACGGCCTCCTCCACCGCCGCCCGGTCAGCCGCCTCCTGAGCCTCCTGAGCCTTCTGGTCCTTCTGGTCCTTCTGGTCCTTCTGAGCCCCCTGAGTCGCCCGGTCCTCCTTCGCCCCACCCGCCTCCCGGGCCGCGAGCTTCTCGTAGGCCGACTCACGGTCCACGGCCTCGGCGTAACGCCCGTACAGCGGCGATCCCTTCACGGCGGCGTCCAGCACGTCCGCCGCCACCGGCCCCATCAGCGACTGCGGCGCCCGCAGCCGGGTGGCGGCCACCGGCGTCGGCGCCCCCTTCTCGCTGAGCACGGTGATCACGGCCTCGCCGGTGCCCAGCTGTGTGAGCAGCTCCTCCAGGTCGTACGGGGAGTTCGGAAAGGTCTTCACCGTCGCCCGCAGCGCCTTCGCGTCATCGGGGGTGAACGCGCGCAGCGCATGCTGCACCCGGCTGCCGAGTTGCCCCAGCACCGGCGCCGGAACATCCTGCGGGGACTGCGTGACGAAGAAGATCCCGATCCCCTTGGAGCGGATCAGCCGAACGGTCCGGGTGATCGACTCCAGGAATGCCTTCGACGCGTCGTCGAAGAGCAGATGCGCCTCGTCGAAGAAGAAGACGAGCTTGGGCCGGTCGAGATCGCCGACCTCGGGCAGATCGTGGAAGAGATCGGCGAGCAGCCACATCAGGAAGGTCGAGAAGAGCTGCGGCTTGTCCTGCACGGCGGCCAGTTCCAGTACGGAGACCAGGCCGCGCCCGTCCGGTGCCTGCCGCAGGAAGTCGGCCGTGTCGAACTCCGGCTCCCCGAAGAAGTCGCCCGCACCCTGCTGCTCGAAGGCGGTGAGCGAGCGCAGGATCACCCCGGCGGTGGCCGTGGAGAGCCCGCCGATCCCCTTCAGTTCGGCCTTCCCGGTGTCCGATACGAGGAATGCGGCGACGGACCGCAGATCCTTGAGGTCGACCAGCTCCAGGCCCTTGGTGTCCGCGTAGTGGAAGATCAGCCCGAGCGACTGCTCCTGGGTCTGGTTGAGACCGAGCACCTTGGAGAGCAGGACCGGCCCGAAACTGGTGACGGTCGCCCGCAGCGGAATGCCGGCCCCGATGCCGCCGAGCGCGTAGAACTCGCTCGGGAAGCCGGTGCCCCGCCAGGTCTGGCCCACCTGCCCGGCCCGCTCGTCCACCTTGTCGCCGGGCAGGCCGGGGGCCGAGATGCCGGAGACATCGCCCTTGATGTCGGCGAGGAAGACCGGCACCCCGTTGGCGGAGAGCTGTTCGGCGATCAGCTGGAGGGTCTTGGTCTTCCCGGTGCCGGTGGCACCCGCGACCAGTCCGTGCCGGTTGAGCATGCCCAGCGGGATACGGATCTGTGTCGCGGGCAGACAGGCGCCGTCCCACAGGAGGGCGCCGAGATCGAGGGCAGTGCCGGAAACGGCGTACCCGGCGGCGATGTCCCGCGCCGGCTGCGGCAGGGCATCCACACCGGAACCGGGGTCCGCACCCGCGTCGGCGGCCGTGCGCGCTTCGGAGCCCGCACCCGTGCCCGTACCCGCGCCGGCGGCCGTGCGCGCTTCGGACCCCGTACCCGTGCCCGCGTCGGAGCCCGCTCCCTCGGCCGTGTTCGCGCTCCCACTCATGGCAACCCCTGTCCGGACATCCCATGCCATATGACATTTCGTCCAGCATCGCAGTAGCGTTCCCTGGCTGCGCCCGGAGCCCCTTGGCCGGTAGGCTTTCCGTGTGATCTTCAAGCGCATCGGAAATGGGAAGCCTTACCCCGACCACGGCCGGGAAAGCACCCGACAGTGGGCGGATGTCGCGCCGCGTCCGGTGCGTCTGGACCAGCTCGTGACCACCAAGGGCCAACTGGACCTGGAAACCCTCCTCGCCGAGGACTCCACGTTCTACGGTGACCTGTTCGCGCACGTCGTGAAGTGGCAGGGCGACCTCTATCTGGAGGACGGGCTGCACCGCGCGGTCCGCGCGGCACTCCAGCAGCGCCAGGTGCTGCACGCCCGCGTCCTGGAAATGGGCTGACCCACCCCGCTCACCCCCGGCCTGATTCCGGCCTTTCGGGTGCTTTAGTGCGCATGCGGGTGCCATCCATTGATCATTTAGTACGCATCATCACCAGGTCGCACTACGCTGCGCCCATGAGCATGCTCACTCCCCCCGGCATGGGCGGAAAGTACCGCATCACGGGCGACACGTACCCACGGATGCGCCGCCCCCGTCACCGCCGCAGGCTCGTCCTCGCGGGCATCTCCGCCGTGGTCGCCCTCGGCCTGGCCGGCTGGGGCACGCTGCAGCTCATCGATGTCTTCACCGGCGGCGACAAGAAGGCGAGCGCCGCCGACCACAAGCGCGACTGCCCGGCCCCGAAGCCGTCGGCGCCCGCGAAGGTCCTGCCGAAACCGGCCGGCATCAAGGTCAACGTCTACAACGCGACACCCCGCAGCGGGCTCGCCAAGGCTGCCGCGGACGAGCTGAAGAAGCGCGGCTTCACCATCGGCAAGGTGGGCAACGCCCCGGCGGCGTACGACAAGAAGGTCCCCGGCACCGGGATGCTGCTGGGCGCACCGGCGGCGACGAACGGCACCTTCCCGGTGCTCGGGACGCAGCTGCCGGGCACGGCGCTGAAGACCGACGCCCGCAAGACCGGGGACGTCGATCTGATTCTGGGGACGAAGTTCACGACGTTCAGTACCCCGAAGGCGGCCGCGGCGGCGCTCACGGCCCTGTCGAAGCCGGCTCCGGCCCCGTCCTCCTGCTGAAGCCGCGCACGCGACTCCTGAGGGACCCGGCGACGGCGGGGCAGTACGCGCACCCGCCTCGCCCCGTCCCCGCCACGCCCGAAGAGCTAGCCCGCCGTGCCGTACATGCGGTCGCCCGCGTCTCCCAGCCCCGGCACGATGTAGCCGTGGTCGTTGAGCCGCTCGTCGACCGAGGCCGTGACCACGGTGACCGGAGTGCCCGCCAGCTCGCGCTCCATCACCTCGACGCCCTCGGGCGCCGCGAGGAGCACGACCGCGGTGACATCGTCCGCACCGCGCTTGATCAGCTCCCTGATCGCCGCGACGAGGGTCCCGCCGGTCGCCAGCATCGGGTCCAGGACATAGACCTGTCGGCCCGAGAGGTCCTCCGGCATCCGGGTCGCGTACGTCTCCGCCTGGAGCGTCTCCTCGTTGCGGATCATGCCCAGGAAGCCCACCTCGGCGGTCGGCAGCAGCCGCACCATGCCGTCCAGCATGCCGAGACCGGCGCGCAGGATCGGCACGACCAGGGGCCGCGGGTACGACAGCTTCACACCCGTCGTCCGCGTCACCGGGGTCTCGATGTCGACCTGCTCGGTGCGCACATCCCTGGTGGCCTCGTAGGCGAGGAGGGTGACCAGCTCGTCGGCGAGCCGCCGGAAGGTCGGGGAGTCGGTGCGCTTGTCGCGCAGCGTGGTGAGTTTGTGCGCCACCAACGGGTGGTCGACGACGTGGATCCGCATGCGTCAACAGTAACCGCGCCTCCCGGCACTCTGCGCTGGCATCAACCACCTGTTCGGAGGGAAGGTGGGGGCATACGGACCCGGCGTTGGGGTGGTGTGTCGATGCAGGACGGGGAGCAGCGGAATCAGGAGCGGCCCTGGGGCGAGACTCCGGAGACGTCCGGGGCACGCGAGGCACGGGGGACGTCCGGGACCCGCGAGGTACAAGGGACATCCCGGCCGGGCCGGGTACGCGACGTACCGGAGGCATCCGCGGCACCCCGGGCGCGCGACGTATCCGAGGCATCCGGGGCATCCGACGCACCCCGGGCGCGCGACGCGCGCGAGGCGCAGGACGCGGCGCAGGATGTGCGCGACGCGCAGGAGAGTGACGCGGACCGGCGCAGACGACGCGCCCACTTCCTCCGCGAACTCCACGAGGCCAAGCAGCTGCGCGACCGGGTCCAGCCGCGCAGGGCGCGCGCGGCCCGTATGCGCCAACAGATGCGGATGCGCACCTTCCGCTGGTGACGGTCACGGCGAACGGGTGGCGGTCGCCGCGCCGGAACACCCACGTCAGAACCACCGCCGAGCAGGCACTACGGGAACTGATGGCCGACGCAACGCCGGAAGAGGTCTCGCGCGGCGCTTGTTTCTGCCACGATGCCGATTGGCGGGGCACAGTGCAGCCGGATTCACCGTCTGCCCTCCCGCCCGACCGTTTCGCCTATGACCAGTGGGAGAGTCACGGTGTACTTCGCCGCACTGCTCGCGCGCACCGAAGACGGGTGGGAAGCGAGCGACACGGAGCTGGACGATGTGGAGACCCTGTCCGATCTGATGGATCTGGCCCGGGAAGCCTCGGTGGACGAGGACACGGTCCTGGTCTTCATCGAGCAGGAGGACGCCTGGTTCGGCGTCATCCGGGTGGACGGTGAGGAGGACCCGCGTATCTACGTCTCGAACGCGTCCGCCGCCGCCCGCTCCTCGTACGGGGAGATCCTGCTCACCGACGAACTGCTCGGCCGCGAACCGGGGGCCGAGGACGAGATCGCCGCGCTGGAGGAGCTTGTCGACCTCGACGGTACGGAGGACGACGAGCCGAGCGTGACCATCGGGAGCGGGCGGTCCGCTCCCGCAGCCGAATCCATCGACCCCATCGACCCGGACGACGACCCCGACGCCGTACCGGCGGGGCCGATCGGAGAGTTCGGGGTCCTCACCGACCTCGGGATGTCCGAGAAGGAGCTGCTGACGTTGCGGAACGACGCACTGGTGGAGATCGCGGACGCGCTGGGAGCGGCCGAGGTCCTGGAGACCGTCCGTTAGGGTCCGCGGGTGACCGCCCGACCTCCGAAACCTTCAACCACACCCGCCGCCGCTTCCGTACGGGACCCCGTACGGGATCCGTGGCGGGCCCCGATGCGCCGCGCCCTGGCCGAGGCGGCGCAGGCGGCGTCGTCCGGCGATGTGCCGGTCGGCGCCGTCGTACTCGGCCCGGACGGAACGCCGCTCGCGCTCGCCCACAACGAGCGCGAGGCCACCAGCGACCCGACCGCGCACGCGGAGATCCTGGCCCTGCGCCGAGCGGCCACCACGCTGGGCGAATGGCGCCTGACCGACTGCACCCTGGTGGTCACCCTGGAGCCCTGCACCATGTGCGCGGGCGCCCTGGTCCAGTCCCGCGTGGCCCGGGTCGTCTACGGAGCCCGCGACGAGAAGGCGGGCGCGGCCGGCTCCCTCTGGGACGTCGTACGCGACCGCCGCCTCAACCACCGCCCGGAGGTCATCCCCGGCGTCCTGGAAGAGGAGTGCGCGGCCCAGCTGACGGCCTTCTTCCGCGCGCTCTGAGATTGGATTTCGAACCACGGCCCAGGATGGTCTAAGCTCTCTCTCGGTAGCGTGTCCGAGCGGCCGAAGGAGCTCGCCTCGAAAGCGAGTGTGGGGAAACTCACCGAGGGTTCAAATCCCTCCGCTACCGCCATCGACGCCCTCCTGAACTGCGGAAACGTAGATCAGGAGGGCGTTCGTGTACCTCCTGGATGATGACGGCCAGCAGGGTCAACCGTCTTCTCCCCGCCCGAGCGGGGGTGCCCCCTGGGGCGAGCGTTGAGCAACGTACTCCCCGTCGGTGCGGGGCTCCCCACAGCCGCGCTGCGCTCACAGCAACGCCGCTGGAACAGCAGTCCGGCCAGAAATTCCAATTGGGGAGAGCGCTGGGCAAATTACTGACGCCAGGCGCAGGGCCGCCCATTTCGAGCAACTACACTCAGCAACTCTCCTGGTACGCTGTGCTACTTGCTGGGGTTCCGCATCGCGGAGCGGGGCCAGCCGACGACCTCGGCTCTGCGCCCGGTTCGCCCCTGCACCAAGGCCGCAGGCCCTTCGGGAAGCGCAGGGATCAGCTGCGGACATCGGCGTACATCAAGGAGATTTCAGTGCAACGGAATAATCCCGATGCCCGGCCAGTCGGCAATGGCTCGCTCCTCCCCGCCCTGATCTCGGCCGGGCTGCTCACCCCTCCCGTACTCACGCCTTCCGCCTCGGCATGGGCTTGGAGTATCACGGTGATCGTGGTGATCGTGCTGCTCACCCCTGGAGCGCCAGGTTGTTGGACGTGACTGCTGCGTCGCCAGCAGCTCGCCGGTAGCACCTCCACACCACCGACGTTTCACACCCATCCGGCATCAACCCAGAGGTGACGGCCAGCCCCATAGCGAGGGCGATCCGCAGTCCCGCCGAGCAGATTCGGCCCCACCCACGCTTCAGGACCGCTGGTTCGACGGTCGGTGCATGCGGAGTCTTCGTCGAGAAGCCTCCGTATGCACCGGCGTGGCCGTGTACCAGGACGCAGCCCAGCAGCTTCGCGCGGCAGCGCTGTCCGTTGATGAGTCCAGGGACATGATCAAAGAGATAAGGGACCAGAAATGACGACCACCCCTTCCGTTCGTGATGCGTCCGCCCTGCCCGTGAAGTGGTGGAAGTCCACCGCATCCGGCGCGCAGTCCGATTGCGTGGAGTGCGGAATCGTCGATGGCGCGAATGTGGCTGTCCGCGACAGCAAGACCCCGACCGGGCCAGCTCTGGTCTGCGGTAGTGAGGCTCTGTCAGCGATGGTGACGGCTGTCGCGACCGGAACTCTGTGATCCCACTCGAACCCAGAGGGGCTAGTTCGCCCGCGAGAACGTCGCCTGTCAGCCCTCTCTTGCGGTGCACCTGCGCCGTCCCGACCACTCCAGGATGGGTAGGCCACGGGACACCTGAGGCGAAGAAATGAGTCGTTGGATCCAGTGAGTACAAAAGCCTCAACTGACAGCTGGTCACAGCAACACATGAGAACCGCAGGGGCAACCCGCGGCACGCGGCCACTGATGTACCGGAAGCTCCCTATGCCCGAATTTCGCAAAGTAAGTAAAAACAGGCCCCTGCCCGCCTAAACACACAGGTCAGCAACTGTGGTCCCCGCGCCTGCGGGGTTGGTCCCTACGCCCTGGGTATCGACCTGGAGGACAGCGCGTGGTCCCCGCGCCTGCGGGGTTGGTCCCTGCGTGTGCCCGGCGGGCGTTTGGCGCGTACAGTGGTCCCCGCGCCTGCGGGGTTGGTCCCGCGCGGAGACGACTTACGGAGGGCTCAAATCCGTGGTCCCCGCGCCTGCGGGGTTGGTCCCGACTTGGTCGGCCCGGAAACCCCGGGCGCGCCGTGGTCCCCGCGCCTGCGGGGTTGGTCCCGGAAGTTCGAGCGTTCACCCGATGCGCGGGCAGTGGTCCCCGCGCCTGCGGGGTTGGTCCCGGGCCGCTTCATCAAACCGGTCCAGGGCGGCTGTGGTCCCCGCGCCTGCGGGGTTGGTCCCGTGTGCACCGATCGTTCCCGAGCTCCGTGCGCGTGGTCCCCGCGCCTGCGGGGTTGGTCCCACTCATCCAGATCTCCGTTTTGGGGATGTGATGTGGTCCCTGCGCCTGCGGGGTTGGTCCCGGGAAGGCGATTTTCACCGCCGCGAACGGGTGGTGGTCCCTGCGCCTGCGGGGTTGGTCCCATCCCCGCCGACGAACTGCGCCCCACCTGGACGTGATCCCCGCGCCTGCGGGGTTGGTCCCGCCGTGGTGCGGTCCGACCGGGACACGGAGGTGTGATCCCCGCAAATACGGGGTCAGTTCATACCCGCCACACCAAAAAAGGCGATATCGCCTGCTCCCCGCACGCTCCGTCTGTCCACGGCGCTCCTGGCGGCTCTCCGCGCGCCCGAGGCGTTGGTCCGGCCGGACTTTTACGCCGTAAAGAACCGAGGTAATGCCGCTTGCCAGCGGGTAGGCCCTGAACTGCCATCACCAGCCGCGCACCCAAGGCACGGCCCCCGGCGCATGGGACTGTCAGCACCACACGGCCCACCGCATCATGCAGCGGTGGAATGAAGACGGAGCGCTCCCAGAGCCTTCCTCACCCCAGGAGCTCTCATCCTCATCAGCTTGGCCAAGGCAATCGCTGATGCCAGTCACATGTGCATTCGGCTCGGAAGCACAGACCGTGCGCATCCGAGGCATCCATGATCTTCACGCCTCGGCACGACGCGCGCTCAGGACCCACAAGCGTGGCTTCGCACCGATCAAGCATGACTGCGGCAGCACGTGCAAGTTCTCGCAGGCGGCTCAGGTGAAGGCACACGCCGCACCGACAGCACGCCTGCCAGAACACCTTGTGGTCAACTGGCTGCCGCGATTCGCTCACCACACGACCACCGCCCAGACGATCTTGCCGAACGGGCGGTCGTCCACACCCCATCGCAATGCCAGCACCTCGACCAGATGCATCCCCCTGCCGCGAACGCGTTCCTCCGATGCCGGCCTGATGCGCGGCTTCCTGCGGCAGGTGTCGTGCACCTCGATACGGCAACTGCCTGGCTGAGCCGCCACCTTCACCATCAGCGAGTCGCCCGGCTCCGTTCCGTACCGCACCGCATTGGTCACCAGCTCGCTCGCGACAAGTTCGAGGGTGCCGAGCGCGTCTTCGGTAACGGACGGCTCCTGATAGGCAGCCGCCTCCCTCACGTAACGCCGAGCGGCCCGCACGGACTCAGGCTCAGCGGAGTAGATCGCCTGCGGCGGCACGACAGGCGGGCCACAGGGGTGGGTCGGTGGTAACGCTCGCGAATGCATGGCCATCGTGCGGACCCCTCGCGTATGGGCCGACCAGACGCGCATCTCTCTGTATCGGCACGACTGCAACTCTTGCACCTAGAGTGACGCTCAGCATGGCACTCTGCAAGCCATTCACTCGAATGTGCAAATCTGCACTCGACCGAGAGAATGGCCGGAAGGAAGAGGTGTTCGAAGGTGACAGCACGGCGGGAAGCGCGGCAGACTGAACGCGGTCAGAAAGAGGCGGGAGGGTACGTGTCGGCACCGACAGTCAGACGGCGGCAGCTTGGCCGAACCTTGCGTTCGATTCGGGAGAAGCTCGGCCTCACGCAGGAAGAGGCTGCGGAGAACACTGGCGGTCGGATCTCGCCCGCAAAGCTCTCGCGTATCGAGACGGCGCGAAATGCGGCGTCGGCCAGCGATGTCGAGGCGCTGCTAGACCTTTACGGAGTCTCCGACGCAGACGTCCGCCGAGACATGATTCGCCTCACGCGCGAAGGTTCGCAGCGTGGATGGTGGCAGTCGTACCGGTCGGTCCTGTCCCCGGTGTACGAGGACTTGATCAGTCTCGAAGCTGAGGCCAGCACGATCCGCACATGGCAACTCGCGTCCATTCCAGGACTGCTCCAGACCCCGCAGTACGCGCATGCCGCAATCGCAAGTACCGCAATGTCGAAGGCGATCACCGACCGCGTACAAGCGTTGGTCGAGGTCAGGCTTGCCCGGCAGTCGGTACTGTCTCGCAGCGAGCCGCTGCGTCTACGCGCAATCATCGGTGAGGCCGCTCTCCGCACCCGGCTCCCCGACGCTTCGGTGATGTATGACCAACTGTCGCGCCTCGTGCACTTTGCATCAATGCCCAACGTCGATGTTCAAGTGCTGCCGATCACCGCGCCGCTCACCGTCGGGCAGACCGGCAGCTTTTCCATCCTCGGATTCGGTGAGCTGGCAGAGCTGAGTGTGGTGCACCTCGAACAGCTGACCAGCGCCCTCTATGTCGAAGATGCGACGCAGGTCAGCACGTATGCCGACGCGCACGAGTCGTTGACCGCCGCCGCGCTCTCGGTCGAACAGTCACTTGACCTGATCACACACGCAAGGGACCAAAAACCATGACTATCGCCGATTCTTCAACTCTGGCCGTGACCTGGTGGAAGTCCAGCGCCTCACACGCTCAGTCCGACTGTGTCGAGTGCGGCACTGTCAGCCCGTCGACTGTCGCCATCCGCGACAGCAAGTACCCGGCCGGCCCCGCCCTAGTCTTCAGCAATGAAGCGCTCGCGGCGATGGTAGGGGCAGTAGCAACCGGACGCCTGTGACTCACCGCGACGCGCGGCGGTCGCTCCTGCGGTACGCCTGCGCGGTTCGCAATCCGGCACGTGCGTTGACGTCAAAAGAGTGCTTAGTGACGGATACCCGCGCCCGATGTCTACGGTAGCTACGTCTACCTCAACGAAGAGCGGGACACAGAGGCACATGAGAACCGCAGGGACGACATACGTCAAGGAACAGCTGAAGGACGGCGATAAGTTCCCTATCCCCGAGTTTCGCAAAGTAAGTAAAAACAGCCCCCAGGCCAACTAAACGCACAGGTCAGCAACTGTGTTCCCCGCGCCTGCGGGGTTGGTCCGTACTGCAAGCACGGAAGCCCAGCGCCCCTCCGTGTTCCCCGCGCCTGCGGGGTTGGTCCCGGGCCGTCTACAGGGTGCTGCTGGACCGTCAGGTGTTCCCCGCGCCTGCGGGGTTGGTCCCCGCCCGCCGCTGAGTGAGGCCCCCCCCCGAAGAAGTGTTCCCCGCGCCTGCGGGGTTGGTCCCTCCCGCAGCTCCCGGTCGGTGTAGACGGCCTTGTGTTCCCCGCGCCTGCGGGGTTGGTCCCCGAAGGACGAGGACAGCATGAGCGACATCACGGTGTTCCCCGCGCCTGCGGGGTTGGTCCCGAAAGCCCAATCCTTGAATTCAGAACCCGTCGGTGTTCCCCGCGCCTGCGGGGTTGGTCCCTGACCCGGGAGGACAAGGTCGCCGCCGCCGTCGTGTTCCCCGCGCCTGCGGGGTTGGTCCCGCGGAGTCGTACATCATGCGGCCGTCGTCCTTGGTGTTCCCCGCGCCTGCGGGGTTGGTCCCTCCCGCTCGTCCATCTTCAGCCGACCTTGTGGGTGTTCCCCGCGCCTGCGGGGTTGGTCCGCATTGCGGATCTTGCCGTCCATGATGCGGTGGTGTTCCCCGCGCCTGCGGGGTTGGTCCCCGGCAGGCGAAGGCCAACGCTGCCGCGCAGGCGTGGTCCCCGCGCCTGCGGGGTTGGTCCCAGGTCGGCGAATCCGGCGTACTTCCCGGTGGCGTGGTCCCCGCGCCTGCGGGGTTGGTCCCGTCGCCTTCATCACCCTCCGGACTGTCCGGAAGTGGTCCCCGCGCCTGCGGGGTTGGTCCCCGGTCGCATCGGCGAGTACGCAGGAAGGAACCGTGGTCCCCGCGCCTGCGGGGTTGGTCCCGGGGGCGGCTCCGAGCCCTTCAAATGGATGGGGTGGTCCCCGCGCCTGCGGGGTTGGTCCCCGGACACGGATCCGGACGGGGCTCAGGCGCTGGTGTTCCCCGCGCCTGCGGGGTTGGTCCCCAGCGAGATGCAGGCGGGATCGAGGTCGTACTGTGTTCCCCGCGCCTGCGGGGTTGGTCCCAGCACCGAAGCCACCTCGTGGCTCTCGACCCGGTGTTCCCCGCGCCTGCGGGGTTGGTCCCAACCACACTACTGGCGACACCACCATCTATCTGTGTTCCCCGCGCCTGCGGGGTTGGTCCCTGCTCGCCCGCCATACCCAGAGCGGGCGTCTGGTGTTCCCCGCGCCTGCGGGGTTGGTCCCCTCGACCACACCACCTACCTCCTGACCGTCCAGTGGTCCCCGCGCCTGCGGGGTTGGTCCCCCATCGAGGTAGGGGAGTCCGTTGCCGGACCGGTGGTCCCCGCGCCTGCGGGGTTGGTCCCTGCCTGAGGTAGCGGTTGGTCTTGTCGCCGTTGTGGTCCCCGCGCCTGCGGGGTTGGTCCCTGGGCGGCGAACCCGCGCAACTCCCGGCCGACGTGGTCCCCGCGCCTGCGGGGTTGGTCCCTCAATTCGGGTGCGGTAAGCGGGCTTGGTCTCGTGGTCCCCGCGCCTGCGGGGTTGGTCCCGCCAAACCGGCTGCCCGTCACCCGGGCGAGTGGTGGTCCCCGCGCCTGCGGGGTTGGTCCCTGCTCTCCCTCCTCCAGGCGCTCGGAGGCGAGGTGGTCCCCGCGTGTGCGGGGTTGGTCCTCCGCCGTAAGTAACATGATCTTGCCCGGCTGTGTGGTCCCCGCGCACGCGGGGTTGACCCCTGGTACGGGAACAGCTTTCCGGTGAACATCAGTTGGTCCCCGCAGAAGCGGGGGTGGTCCTCCCGACTCGCCCAGGCACTGGCTCCGGACCGGGTCGTCCCCGCGCACGCGGGGCTGGGCCCACCGCCGTAAAGCCGCTCTGAGTGTCCGGGGCGTGGTCCCCGTACACACGGGGTTGGCCCTCCAGCCGCCACCGCACCGCACGGTCGAGCGTCGCGAGCCTCGCGTACGCAGCGCCGCATCTTGTGCTCGCTCCCATCGGCCGTGGTCCCCGCCGGTACGGGCCGGCCGCTCCACGCCAGCCTCCCCCGTGTCCCCCGCGTCCCCCGCGTCCCGGAGATCGGGATCGTCGCGGCGCTCCGTGCCCACAGGGCCCGTCCCAGGCGGACGGAGCCCCCTCGGTGCCGGGCGATGAGGTACGACGTCAAGCGCCCACACCCCTCAGCACCACACCCCACCCATCAGCCCCACGAGTAGCAGGCAGCCGACCGAACAGGCTTCGCAACCAAGAAGCCACCGAGCATCCATTAACCAAAGATCTTGAGCATCAAACAGTCACCTTCGGTCAGTTCTCACCGATTTTCGAATAGCCCGCCTCACCCCGCACCACGCGCTATCGAATGGCCCCATGTCCAGCGATCTTCCCGAATGTCCCACCGCGTACAACGAGTTGTCCGCCGCATCCCGTACCGCCTGGGGCAAGCACGATCGGAAGACCGAGGAGTGGCTGCCGTTGTGGCGGCACATGGCGGACAGTGCCGCCGTTGCCGGGAGGCTGTGGGACGCGTGGGTGCCCGCGAGCGTGAAGGCGCTCGTCGCGGACGTGTTTCCGCGCGGCGCCGCCGATGCCCGGCAGGTCGCCGTTTATCTGGCCTGTGTCCATGACATCGGCAAGGCCACGCCCGCCTTCGCCTGCCAGGTGGACGGGCTCGCCGATCGGATGCGGCAGGCCGGGCTCGACATGCCGTATCAGAAGCAGTTCGGCGTGGACCGCAGGATGGCCCCGCACGGGCTGGCCGGGCAGTTGCTTCTCCAGGAGTGGCTGGCCGAGCGGTTCGGGTGGAGCGGGCGCGCTTCCGGGCAGTTCGCCGTCGTGGCGGGCGGGCATCACGGGACGCCGCCGGATCATCAGCAGATCCATGATCTCGGCCTTCATCCACGGCTGTTGCGCACCAGAGGTGACAGCGAGGACACCTGGCGCTCGGTGCAGTACGAGCTCATGGACGCGTGCGCGCGGCGGGCCGGGGTCACGGAGCGGCTCGCGGACTGGCAGTCCGTACGGCTTCCCCAGCCGGTACAGGTGGTGCTCACCGCCATCGTGATCGTCTCGGACTGGATCGCCAGCGCCTCCGAGCTGTTTCCGTACGATCCGTCCTCCTGGTCACCGCTCGGGGAAGCGGGCGAGGCCCGGCGGCTCGAAGCCGCCTGGGCGGGGCTCGATCTGCCCGGACCGTGGGCGGCGGAACAACCGGCGGGCACAGCGGCCGAGTTGTTCCGGGAGAGGTTCGAGCTTCCGGACGGTGCCACGGTCAGGCCCGTACAGGAGGAAGCCGTACGTGTGGCCCGGCAGATGGCCCCCGCCGGGTTGCTGATCATCGAGGCGCCCATGGGCGAGGGCAAGACCGAGGCGGCCTTCGCGGCGGCGGAGATCCTGGCGGCCCGGTCCGGGGCCGGAGGCGTCCTCGTGGCGCTGCCGACGCGGGCGACCGGGGACGCAATGTTCCCCAGGCTGCTGAGCTGGCTGGCGCGGCTCCCGGCGGACGGGCCCCGGTCCGTGGTGCTCGCCCACGCCAAGTCCGCCCTCAACGAGGTCTGGTCCGGGATGACGAAGGCCGGTCACCGTACGATCGCGGCCGTCGAGCTGGACAGCCCGGACGACACCGTCTCCCGCGCCGGGGCGGCCGACCCGTCCCACCCCTCCGGACTGCACGCCCACCAGTGGCTGCGCGGCCGGAAGAAGGCGCTGCTCGCCTCGTTCGCCGTGGGCACCATCGACCAGGTCCTCTTCGCCGGGCTCAAGAGCCGGCATCTGGCGCTGCGGCACCTGGCCGTCGCGGGCAAGGTCGTCATCATCGACGAAGTGCACGCCTACGACGCGTACATGAGCGCCTACCTCGACCGCGTACTGGAGTGGCTGGCGGCCTACCGGGTCCCCGTCGTCATGCTCTCCGCCACGCTTCCGGCCAAGCGGCGCAGGGAGCTGGCCGCCGCGTACGCCGGTGAGGAGACGGGCGCACTCGCCGACGCCCTGAACCTGCCCGACGACGCCTACCCCCTGATCACGGCCACCGCGCCCGGAGGAGACGTACTCACCGCGCGGCCCGAACCCGCCTCGGGCCGCCGTACCGAGGTGGCGCTCGAACGGCTCGATGACGATCCCTCGCGGTTGGTACGGCGGCTGGCCGACGAACTCCGGGACGGCGGGTGCGCCCTGGTCGTACGCAACACCGTCGACCGAGTGCTGGAGGCGGCCGAGCACCTGCGGGATCACTTCGGCGCGGACGCCGTGACCGTGGCCCACTCGCGGTTCCTGGCGGCCGACCGGGCGCGTAAGGACACCGACCTGCGCGAACGGTTCGGCCCCGGCGGCGACCGGCCCGCCGGGCCGCACATCGTCGTGGCCAGCCAGGTGGTCGAACAGTCGCTGGACATCGACTTCGACCTCCTGGTCACCGATCTGGCACCCGTGGACCTGATGCTCCAGCGCATGGGGCGGCTGCACCGCCATCCGCGTACGCGCCCGCCCCGGCTCGTACAGGCCCGTTGCCTGGTGACCGGCGTGGCGGACTGGAGCGCCGACCCGCCGGAGCCCGTGCGCGGTTCGCTCGCCGTCTACCAGGGGCCGCACACCCTGCTCCGGGCGCTGGCCGTGCTCGGGCCGCATCTCGACGGCGCCCCGGTGGTGCTGCCCGACCACATCAGCCCGCTGGTCCAGGCCGCCTACGACGAACGGCCCGTCGGCCCGGACCGGTGGGGGCCCGCACTGGCCGACGCCCGGCGTGCGTACGAGACCCGGCTCGCCGACAAGAGGGAGCGCGCCGACGTGTTCCGGCTCGGGCCGGTACGGAGAGCAGGGCGGCCCGTCTTCGGCTGGCTGGACGCCAACGCCGGTGACGCCGACGACAGTCGTAGCGGTCGGGCCCAGGTGCGCGACAGCGAGGAGACCCTGGAAGTACTGGTCGTCCAGCGGCACAAGGACGGCGGGCTCACCACCGTGGGCTGGCTCGACGCAGGACGCGGCGGGCTGGCCCTCCCGGAACACGCGCCTCCCACCCGGCAGGCCGCCGAGGCGGTGGCCGCGAGCGCGCTGACGCTCCCCCGGCCGCTCACCCATCCGGGTGCAATCGACAGGACCATCGCGGAGCTTGAGCGGTGGGTCGTACCGGCCTGGCAGGTGAAGGAATGCCCCTGGCTGGCGGGCGAACTGCTGCTCGTCCTCGACGAGGAGTGCCGGACCCGCCTGGCAGGCTTCGAACTCCACTACAGCCCGGCCGACGGACTTCGCACCGCCCCCGTCGGCGCGCCCCACGCAAAGAGGCCCGGCCCTATGGCGCCCTCCTTCGATCTCGTCTCCCGGCCCTGGCTGCCCGTCCAGCGCGAGGACGGAACCACCGCCGAACTGTCACTCCTGGACGTCTTCGCCCAGGCGGACCGGGTGCGGCGGCTGGTGGGCGATCTCCCCACCCAGGAACTGGCCCTGCTGCGGCTGCTGTTGGCGATCCTGTACGACGCGCTGGACGAGGCGCGGGGCGGATCGACCGGTGCCCCGGCCGAGTTGGAGGACTGGGAGGAGCTGAGAGCGGCGAAGGACTCCTTCGTCGTCGTCGCCGGATACCTCGACCGGAACCGGGACCGCTTCGACCTGCTCCACGCCGAGCGCCCGTTCTTCCAGGTCGCCGGATTGCGCACGGCGAAGAACGAGGTCGCCTCGCTGAACCGGATCGTGGCCGACGTACCGAACGGAGAGGCGTTCTTCTCGATGCGCCGGCCGGGCGTGGACCGGCTGGGCCTCGCCGAAGCGGCTCGCTGGCTGGTCCACACGCACGCGTACGACTCGTCCGGGATCAAGTCCGGGATGGAGGGCGACGCCCGGGTCAAGGGCGGGAAGGTCTACCCGCAGGGCGTGGGATGGGCGGGCGGACTCGGCGGCGTCTTCGCGGAAGGCGCCACGCTGCGCGAGACGCTCCTGCTGAACCTGATTCCGACGGACGAGGGCATCCTGACGTCGGACCGGAAGGCTGATCTGCCCGTCTGGCGCCGCGAGACGCC
Source organism: Streptomyces sp. TSRI0281 (assembly GCF_001905125.1). GTDB lineage: Bacteria > Actinomycetota > Actinomycetes > Streptomycetales > Streptomycetaceae > Streptomyces. The sequence goes on from NZ_LWLE01000036.1 coordinate 84,485, forward strand.
GCCCGGCGCGGGTGTGCTGGAGGCCGACCCGTCCGTACCCCGGCCCGCGGGCCCCCGTGACCTCTACACCTGGCAGTCCCGGCGACTGCTCCTCCACACCGAGGGCGGCGACGTCACGGGAGTCGTCCTCGGCTACGGCGACCCGCTCGCCCCCGCCAACCGGTGGAAGGCGGAGCCCATGACGGGCTGGCGGCGCAGCCAGGCGCAGGAGAAGAAGCTGGGCCGCCCACTGATCTACCTGCCGCGCCAGCACGATCCGAACCGGGCCGCCTGGCGCGGTCTGGCGAGCCTGCTGTACGCGCAGAAGTCGGACAGCGATACGACGGGCAGGGGGACCGACCAGAGCCTGCCCTCCGGGGTGGTGAAGTGGCTGTCCCTGCTGACCAGTGAGGACGTCCTGCCGAAGCGGTCGCTGATCCGTACGCGGCTCATCGGCGCGGTGTACGGGACCCAGCAGTCCGTGGTGGACGAGGTGGTCGACGACGGCGTCACCCTGCCGGTCGTGCTGCTCCACCAGGACCGCCCGCTGTACGGCGCGGCCGCGGTCGCCGCGGTGGCGGACGCCGAGCGAGCCGTGGCGGCTCTGGGGCACCTGGCCGGGAATCTGGCGCGTGCGGCCGGTTCGGAGCCGGGGCCGCCCACGGACACGGCCCGCGATCTGGGGTTCGGGGCGCTGGACGGACCGTACCGGGGATGGCTGGCGGGCCTCGGCGAGGCCGAGGATCCGGATGCGGCGCGTGCCGCGTGGCAGGCCACCGCCCGCCGCGTCGTTCTGGACCTCGGCCGTCAACTGCTCGACTCGGCGGGGCGGGCCGCGGCGGAGGGCCGGGTGATCGAGCTGCCCCAGGTCGGGAAGCGCTGGGTCGACAGCTCGCGGGCGGACCTGTGGTTCCGGACCCGGATCAACAAGGTGCTGCCGAAGCCACCACCGGACTCACCGGACTCACCCGCGCCCCAGGCCTGATCCAGACGAGAGGCCCTGGCCCGGCCTCCCAGCCCGACGAAGCCCCCTTGGACGGAACGGTATGACCACGACGACGACCGGCGCAGCCATCGACGGCCCCGCCCCCACAAGCGGCGGCCGGGCCGAACCGCCGACGGTGCACGCCCTGGTCATGCGGGCGACAGACACCTACATCGCGCGAGTTCAGCCTCTGTACCTCAAGGACAACCCGGCGGCCGTGGCGGAGCTGGCCCGGCTGCGGCGCGGGGCGGGCAAGCGGGCGCACCAGGTCCAGGACCTCTGGGGCATCGGCAGCTTGGAGGAGCTGGCCGGTCTGCTGGCCGACCGGCAGGCCAACCAGCAGGCCAACCAGCAGGACTTCCCCCGCCGCGCGGACGCCGAGCACGCGGTGTTCCTCGCCTCGACCCTGTGGGCGCTGCATCAGCAGTCGGGCCGCGAACACGGCATGCACGTCAAGAAGCGGTCCCTGGGCGGGGCGGTCCGCGCGTTGATCCGGCTGAAGACGGAGTCGAGGGGCGACTCGGGCGCCGAGGAGGAGGGCTCGCCCCTGCGCACACGCCTGGTCCGGGTCGGCACCGCCGAGTCGATCGAGTCCGTCGCCGTACGGCTCAGGGAGATCGTGCTGCTCCTGCGCACCGCCCAGGTTCCGCTCGACTACGGACTTCTGGCAGGCCAGCTCCACCGGTGGCAGTACCGGCCCGATCGGGCGGCCGTGCAGCGCGAATGGGGACGCGAGTTCCATCTGGCCGCCCCTCCCCGCACCAAGCGCGGCAAGGGCGGTGCCACGGACGATGGCGACGCGATCGACCCGTCGCTGAGCTCGTCCGAGGAGTACGGCGGCTACGCCGCAGGGGAGTGACGTGACCTCGCGTCGCGTCGCGTCAGCCGGATAACACCGCCGCGCCCTGCCAGGTCTGCCGACCTCGCCCCGGCCATTCCCCGGCCTTGCCCCGCCATCCGGAACACCTTCTACGAAGAGGAATTGAGTACGCGTGACCAGGACGATTCTCGACATCCACATCCTTCAGACCGTCCCGCCGAGCAATCTGAACCGTGACGACACGGGGACGCCGAAGTCGGCGACGTACGGAGGCGTGCGACGCTCCAGGGTGTCCAGCCAGGCGTGGAAGCGGGCCACCCGCAAGGCGTTCACCGAGCTGCTCGACTCCTCCGAACTCGGCGTCCGGACGAAGAAGGTCGTGGAAGTCCTGGCCGGCCGCATCCTGGTCCTCGACCCGTCGCTGACGCGTGCCGCCGCACAGGACCTGGCCATGGAGACGATCTCCACGGCGACCGGTTCGAAGCCCGTCGTGCCCAATCGCAAGAGCAAGAAGGACGTGGACGACCCCGCCGCCGAGTCCACCTATCTGATGTTCCTGAGCGACCGGCAGTTCGACGCTCTCGCCGCGATCACGGTCGAGGGTGGCGAGGGCGGTGACGTCAAGGCGCTCAAGGAATTCCTCTCGGTCAAGGAGAACAAGGCGCGGGCCAAGCAGCTCGCCCGTACCGAACACTCCGTGGACATCGCACTGTTCGGCCGGATGGTCGCGGACTCGACCGATCTGAACGTGGACGCCGCGGCCCAGGTCGCGCATGCGTTGAGCGTGCACGCGGTGGAGGTCGAGTCGGACTACTACACCGCGGTGGACGACAAGAACACCGATGCCGAGACCGGCGCCGGAATGATCGGGTCCATCGACTTCAACTCGGCGACCCTCTACCGGTACGCGGCGGTCGACGTCGACCGGCTCCAGGAGAATCTGGGTGCCGGTCACGACGCGGCCCGGCCGGTGGAGCCCACCCGGCGGGCGGTCACGGCGTTCCTCGAAGGCTTCATCACCTCCCTCCCGACCGGGAAGATCAACACCTTCGCCAACCAGACCCTGCCGACCGCGGTGATCGTCAAGGTCCGCTCCCGGCGGCCGGTCAGTTACGTCGCGGCCTTCGAGAAGCCCGTCATCATGGGCGAGGCCGGCGGCTTCCTTCAGGAAAGCTGCGAACGGCTCGCCACCTTCGTACCGACGCTGGAGAGCAGTTACGGGCTGGCCGACAGCGGGCAGGGCTGGGTGCTCCGGGTGGGTGAGGAGACCGGCGCGCTGGCAACGCTCGGGGCCGAGGTGAATCTGTCCGAGCTGCTGACGGCTGTGGGCGACGCCGTGGAGGCCAGGCTGACACCGGTACTCCCGGCCGCCAGGCAGGGCGGATCCCCGGCCCTCGCGTCGGAGTCCGGGGCATGAGCGTGCTGCTGCTGCGGCTCGCGGGTCCCCTCCAGTCCTGGGGGTCCGCGGCCCGTTTCACGCGCCGCACGACCGAGAACGCACCGACGAAGAGCGGGGTCATCGGCCTCCTCGCCGCAGCCCAGGGGCGCCGACGGGACGCCGACCTCACCGATCTGGCGGCGCTGGAGTTCGGCGTCCGGATCGATCAGCCGGGCGCGCGGCTCCGTGACTTCCAGACGGCGCACCACAGCGACACGGACAAGGCCATGCCGTTGTCGGAACGCTTCTACCTCGCGGACGCGGTGTTCGTGGCGGGCGTGAGCGGTGAGGCGGCGCTGGTGCAGCGGCTGTACGAGGCGTTGCTGGAGCCCGTGTTCCTACCCTATCTCGGTCGGCGTTCCTGCCCGCCCTCACAGCCGATCGCGATCGGGGAGCCGTTTGCGTCGGACCTCGAACAGGCCCTGCGCGACGCGGAATGGGAGGCGTCGGACTGGTACAAGGACCGCCTCGCGGCCAAGTCCCGTCCGGAGACGGAGGAACTCGGTCTCCTGCTGGACTGCCCGGCCGACCGGAAGCCGGACATCACGCTGCGCGACCTGCCCCTGAGCTTCGATCCACGCCATCGGCGGTACGGGCCACGGGGCGTTCGCAGCAGATCCGTACCCCGGCCCGCCGCACCGCCGAGCCACGAACCGACCGCGCCGCTGGCGCCGCTCGCGCCCGTCGCCGTGTCTGTCACCCCAGCCGTCACGCCGGCTGCCACACCATCTGACACACCGCCCGGCACACCGGCTGCCGCATCACCTGCCACTCCGCCGGGCACACCGCCTGCCACTCCATCCGGCACGCCATCCACCACGCCGCCCGTCACACCGAGGACCGACTGATGTACCTCACCCGCTTCCGAGTGAACACCGGCCGCTCAGACGCCCGGCAGCTGCTCGGCTCGCCGCATCGCCTGCACGGGGCGGTGAACATGTCCTTCCCCACCCGCCCCGCCCGCGACGGATCGGGCCCCCGGGTGCTGTGGCGGGTGGACCGCGACGGAGCCTCCGAGACGCTGCTGTACATCGTCAGCCCCACCCGCCCCGATCTGACCCACCTGGTGGAGCAGGCGGGCTGGCCCGCCTCGGACGAGCCCGGCTGGACGTCGTTCGCGTACGAGAAGTTCCTCTCGGCACTCGACGTCGGCGGCACCTGGGGGTTCAGGCTCACGGCGAACCCCGTGCACAACATCCGTCACCAGTACCTCAAAGAGGGCGAACGGACGAAGCGCGCCGCACACCGGACCACACAGCACCAGATGCAGTGGCTGCTCCAACGGCAGGAGCAGTCGGGCTTCGAGATCGTCCAGAAGCCGGTGGAGCGCCGGCTCCTGGAGCAGGGCGACGAGTACGAACTGATCGTCCGCGACCGCATCCCTCTCCAGTTCCACCGGCCCCCGGCCAAGCCGAGCAGCAACGACGTACAGATCACCAAGGTCACGTTCGACGGCCGTCTGCGGGTCACCGACCCGGAGCTCTTCCGCCGTACGCTCACCCACGGCCTGGGCAAGGCCAAGGCGTACGGCTGCGGTCTGATGACGCTGGCTCCGGTACGGGGAGAGTCATGAGCACCGTCAGCCGCCGGGGTGCCTCCTCGCCCCGGGAACTCACGCGGGTCGGGGACCGGCTCTCGTTCGTCTACCTGGAGCGGTGCACCGTGCACCGGGACTCCAACGCGATCACGGCGGAGGACGCGGACGGCGTCACGCACCTCCCGTCCGCCACGATCGGCACTCTCCTGCTCGGCCCGGGAACCCGCGTCACCCACCAGGCGATGGCCCTCCTCGGCGACAGCGGCGCGGGCGTGGCGTGGGTCGGTGAGCACGGAGTGCGGTACTACGCGGGCGGGCGGGCCCTGACGCGTTCCTCGGGCCTGATCGAGGCGCAGGCCACGGCCTGGGCGAACCGTCGTACCCGGCTGGACGTGGCACGCGCCATGTACCGCCTGCGTTTCCCGGGCGAGGACACGGCGGGCCGGACCCGGCAGGACCTCCTCGGCATGGAGGGACGGCGCCTGAAGGACTGCTACCGGCGGGAGTCGTTGCGCACCGGCGTCCCGTGGCACCGACGCGATTACCACCGCGACGACTTCTCGGCGGGCGACGCCCCCAATCAGGCCGTCACCGCGGCGGCTCAGTGCATGTACGGGGTCTCCCACTCGGTCGTGGTGGCCCTCGGCTGCTCTCCGGGCCTGGGCTTCGTCCACTCCGGACACGAGCGCTCGTTCGTCATGGACGTCGCCGACTTCTACAAGACGGAGATCGCCATCCCCGCCGCCTTCGACGCGGCGGTCGAGGGGGCGGACGATGTCGCGGCGCGGACCCGCCGGATGCTCAGGGACCGTATCAATCGGACGGGCCTCCTCGACCGCTGCGTCCGGGACATCAAGGATCTGCTCGGCTACGACGGCAAGCGCGACACGAGCGAGGCGGGGGACGCGGCACAGGACCGGGTCACACTCCAGTCCGACGGCGACCTCCACGTCGAAAGCGGCCGCAATCACGGTGACGAGCCCCTCTGGTGACCGTCATCGTTCTCACCAACTGCCCGGTCGGCCTACGGGGTTTCCTCACCCGCTGGCTGCTGGAGATCTCGCCCGGCGTCTTCCTGGGCGCCCCTTCGACCCGCATCCGCGAAGTCCTGTGGAACGAGGTGCGCCAGTACGCGGGTCAGGGCCGCGCGCTGCTGGCCTACCAGACGAACACCGAACAGGGCTACGCGTTCGAAACCCACGACCACGCGTGGCACCCGACGGACCACGAGGGCCTCACCCTGATCCGCCGTCCGAACCCCACCGCACCACGCCCCCCGAAGGGACCGGCCGACGTCCCCCGCCAGGGCTGGAGCAAGGCCGCCAAGCGGAGGAAGTACGGGGGGCGGTAGGGGGCGTCGGGAAGGGAAGACGTTCACGCTTCTCCGAAAGAGAATGAAAGGCCCGCTATGCCGGAATCCAAAGAAGTAAGCAAAAACAGGCTGCGGCCCGAATAAAACCGCAGGTCAGCAACTGTCGTCCCCGCGCGTGCGGGGTTGTTCCCGGGCCGCCCTTGACGAGCCAGCAGGGCTCACCGTCGTCCCCGCGCGTGCGGGGTTGTTCCCGCCGCAGCGACGGCAGCAGTCGCCTGACCCCTGTCGTCCCCGCGCGTGCGGGGTTGTTCCCCAGACTGGTTCGGGGCTGCTTCGCTTTGGAAGGTCGTCCCCGCGCGTGCGGGGTTGTTCCCTGCCAGGACGGCCCCCAGGACAAGCGTCACGAGTCGTCCCCGCGCGTGCGGGGTTGTTCCCTCCGCGTCACCCGGGCATCCCGCCGCCGCTGGGTCGTCCCCGCGCGTGCGGGGTTGTTCCCACCATCGCTCAGGCGTTCACTCCGAGCCCCCAGTCGTCCCCGCGCGTGCGGGGTTGTTCCTCTGACGAAACCGCCGAAGCCGCCGAAGCCGTCGTCGTCCCCGCGCGTGCGGGGTTGTTCCCTGACCGCCCCCGGAGGGGACACCATGATCAACTGTCGTCCCCGCGCGTGCGGGGTTGTTCCCGTGCGCGGTCCAGAGGTCGCTGGCGCGGAAGTGTCGTCCCCGCGCGTGCGGGGTTGTTCCCGCGCTAGTCGACTAGCGCTGTCGTGCTTTGCGGTCGTCCCCGCGCGTGCGGGGTTGTTCCCATCCGCGTCGGATTGTGCGGTGCGCCAGGCGTGTCGTCCCCGCGCGTGCGGGGTTGTTCCCACTCAGTCGCAGGTGGACCAGGCGGAGAAGGTGCCGTCCCCGCGCGTGCGGGGTTGTTCCCGTCGACCCCTCCTACGTCTCCCGCCTGCTCTCGTCGTCCCCGCGCGCGCGGGGTTGTTCCCTCTTCGGCGGCCTCTCGGTGTTGCGGCTCGGAGTCGTCCCCACGCCTGCGGGGCTGTCCCCCGGACCGGCAACGCGGCCAACCTCGCCCGCGTGTCATCCCCGCCCACGCGGGGCCACCGCACCTCCGCCAGCCGACGCCCCACGCGGGGTCCACCGCAGCTCCACCAGTCGGCCAGGTGATTTCGAGGTAAGCGCCCCACGCAAAACACCGCGCCCCCGACTCGTCGCGCCCTTGCATAGGCGTCGAGTCCGGGGCGCGGTTCATCGGGGGGCGTCGGAAAGTTAGGTCGGGGGAAGCGGCATCGGGGGGACAAGCCGCTTCCCCCGATGAGAACAGGGCCTACTGGTCCCCGCCGCAGTCAGGGGGAAGTCTTGCGGCGTGGACCCCACAGAGAGGTCCTGTTCCAGCCCCTCGGATTCCTGCCAGATCCGCTGGGCTCGTCATCCATCCTGCCCCTCCGCGGAAGCCCGCCCTGCGGGCAAAAGACCCCGGTGGCCGGGCCATAGGTCCTTAAAGAGCGCATCAGTGATCGGAAACAGCCACTGGATACGGCCAAGTGTGCGGATAGAATCGCGCGACTGCACACGCGACCGAAGGGGAGGCAGGGGCTGTGGTGCAAGCGAAGAAGATCGCGCTGTACATAGTGGTGGTCTTCGTGCTGTACACGATCATCACGTCCCCGGCCAGGGCCGCTGATCTCGTCCAGGTAGGGTTCGAAGGCGTTTCCAGTGCCGCCCAGAGCGTCGGCGACTTCATGTCCGAGCTGGTGAAGTAGGAGTATCCGATGATCCGCCACCTGGTCCTGTTCAAGCTGAACGACGGCGTCGAGCGGGACGATCCGCGGGTGGTTGCCGGGGAACAGGCCTTCCGGGAGCTCGGTGGGCTGATTCCGGAGCTGGAGTTCTGGGAGTGCGCCTGGAACATCACCGATCGGCCGATCGCGTATGACTTCGCCATCAATTCGGCGGTCGCCGACGAGGACACCCTGAAGCGCTACATCGAGCACCCGGCCCACCAGGCCGCGGCCGGTCAGTGGCGGGAATTTGCCACCTGGGTGATCGCCGACTACCCCTTCTGACGGCCTCCCGACCCTCGGTTCCGCCGACCCCTCGCCGCTCAGGTGAGGGGTTTTTGGCGTTTAAAAACAAAATTGCCCTCAACACGACCATATGCGGTGCTTGCACACAGTGGACATGTCTTGTGATGCTATGACCGCTTTTGACGGATGAGTTGATCGTAGTTGACCGCAAAGGGGTGGCGTCACCGTGCCGGCCAGTACAGCGCCTCAAGTGCCTCCCCAGAACGTCCAGACCGAGGACATCCAGACCGAGACGCCCGACCCCACCGCCCCGCCCGCCAGAACCCGGGGCGCGGACACCAGGGCGCTCACGCAGGTGCTCTTCGGGCAGCTCAAGGACCTGGAGCCGGGCACCCCCGAGCACCGCAGGGTGCGGGCCGCCCTGATCGAGGCGAACCTTCCGCTCGTGCGGTACGCCGCCGCGCGGTTCCGGAGCCGTAACGAGCCGATGGAGGACGTCGTCCAGGTCGGCACCATCGGGCTGATCAACGCCATCGACCGGTTCGATCCGGAACGCGGCGTCCAGTTCCCGACGTTCGCGATGCCCACCGTGGTCGGCGAGATCAAACGTTACTTCCGGGACAACGTGAGGACCGTCCACGTACCCCGCCGGCTCCACGAGCTCTGGGTCCAGGTCACCGGCGCCACCGAGGATCTGACGACCGCTCACGGGCGCTCCCCCACCACCGGTGAGATCGCCGAACGGCTGAAGATCTCCGAGGACGAGGTACTGGCCTGCATCGAGGCGGGGCGCTCGTACCACGCGACTTCACTGGAGGCCGCCCAGGAGGGTGACGGGCTGCCCGGACTCCTCGACCGGCTCGGCTACGAGGACCCCGCGCTCGCCGGGGTCGAGCACCGCGACCTCGTACGGCACCTGCTCGTCCAGCTCCCCGAGCGCGAGCAGCGGATCCTTCTGCTGCGCTACTACAGCAACTTGACCCAGTCTCAGATCAGCGCCGAACTGGGCGTCTCACAGATGCATGTGTCAAGGCTTCTGGCCAGAAGCTTCGCCCGACTGCGATCCGCAAATAGGATCGAGGCGTAGTCAGAACGGGTAGACCATACAAAGAGCACTTCTGGCGGTGTAAAAGCCTCACACCCCCTGTTTCCTGCGCAGACTTGGCGCTGACTTGTCGACATGTCACTACAGCGTGTTGCCGACATGTGACATTCTGCTGGAACCGCGTTTGCCGCAGCCCCGCCTCCGGTATTCAGGTGGAGGCTGCGTTCCTCCGATGGTCGCGGTCACCGCGACCGTCCGCGACCTCAAGGGGGTGGCATGTCCGCAGAACAGGGCAGCTCGAAGGTGCTCACGCTCACGAAGAGCGTGCCGGCACCCGCCGTGCTCACCAGCTCGTCGGAAGCCATCGACACCCGTACTCTGTCCCGCTCCCTGTTCCTGCGGCTCGCCGCGCTCGGCCCCGCTCCGGGTCCCGGGGGAACGGACAGCCCGGAGCGTGCCTACGTACGGGACACACTCATCGAGCTCAACCTCCCGCTGGTCCGCTACGCCGCGGCGCGCTTCCGCAGCCGCAACGAGCCGATGGAGGACATCGTCCAGGTCGGCACCATCGGCCTGATCAAGGCGATCGACCGGTTCGACTGCGAACGGGGCGTGGAGTTCCCGACGTTCGCGATGCCCACCGTCGTCGGGGAGATCAAACGGTTCTTCCGCGACACCTCCTGGTCGGTACGGGTACCCCGGCGCCTCCAGGAGCTGCGGCTCGCGCTCACCAAGACCAGCGACGAGCTCGCGCAGAAGCTCGACCGCTCGCCGACCGTGCCGGAGCTGGCCAAGGCGCTCGGAGTCTCCGAGGAGGACGTGGTCGACGGTCTGGCCGTCGGCAACGCGTACACCGCCTCGTCGCTGGACTCCCCCTCACCCGAGGACGACGGCGGCGAGGGCTCGCTCGCCGATCGCCTGGGATACGAGGACGCCGCCCTGGAGGGCGTCGAGTACCGCGAGTCCCTGAAGCCGCTGCTGGCCAAACTCGCCCCGCGCGAACGCCAGATCATCATGCTGCGCTTCTTCGCCAACATGACCCAGTCGCAGATCGGCGAGGAGGTCGGCATCTCCCAGATGCACGTCTCGCGCCTGCTGACCCGCACCCTCGCCCAGCTCAGGGAAGGGCTCATCGCCGACTGACCCGGTGCCGTGCGCACAAGGGTTCCGAATTGACGGACCGTCAGCCACACTGGCGCGATGCGACGTCAGACATACGGCTCGACCGGCCGCCGGGGCACCGTGATCGCCGCCTCGGCGGCCGTGCTGTGTCTGGGCGGCGCCCTGGCCTCCTGCGCGGGCGGCTCGGGCGGCGGCGACGGCTACGCGGCCGTGGGAGCCGCCGCCGCGGGCCCCGGGAGGACGCCCACGGGTGCGGCGGCCCCCTCGGGCAAGGTGACGCTGGTTCCGCTGGACAGGGGCGGCAGCGGGGCGGGAAGCGGGAGCGGCGGGCGGGGTGCCGCCAAGGGCGGCACGGGTGATTCCGGCCGTCCTGCGGACATGAGCGATACGGAGAGCGCGGGCGCTTCCCACGCGCCCGGAACACCCGGCCCCGAGCCGTCCTCCGGGAACGGGGAAGGGAGCGGGAGCGGGACCGGCAGCCCGACGTCCCCACCGGGCCCCGCGAAGCCCGGTTCCCCCGGCACTCCCGGCACCCCGGGCACCACCACTCCGCCCGCCCCGGCCGCCCTGCAGCTCAGCGGCCCCGAGCGGGCCGCCACCGACGAGCGCTGGTGCGAGAAGGTGAGCATGGAGTTCCGCAATACCGGAGGCTCACCGGTGCGCTCGGGCACCGTCACCTTCGCCACGCACATCATCGGTGCGCTGGGAGTCGACTGGGCGACGATCGAGTCGACGCAGCCGCTGCCCGCGCCGATCGACGCGGGAGCGGTGCGGAAGAAGACGTACACCGTCTGTGTGGACGCCTGGCGGGTCCCCCTGGGGATGCGTATCGAGACCCAGGACGTCACCGCCGTAGGGAAGTGACCCCCGCGGACGCGGGGGCGGGCGGAATGTCAGCTGAGCGCGAGCCAGGCGACCGCTCCGAGGACGACAACGACCGCGACGACCGCCGCGATCACCCCGGTCCTCGGCCCGGACGAGGTCGCCGCCGGCTGCTGCCGGCGCTGCGGCTCGCCCTCGTCGACAAAGGCGCGGAACATCTGCGTGCTGCCCGCCGGGTCGTGATTGCCCTCGGGGCCCTGCTGAGGGGCGTGGGGGTTGTGTGCCATGGGGCAGGACCCTAGCGAACTCGGACGTACGGCCCAACCCCCGGGGCCCACAGGGAGCGTGGTCCCGCGCGGGCCGCGCCGGTGAACGCGAGGGCCGGACACCACGGAAAGCAGTGCCCGACACCACGGAAAGCAGTGCCCGACGCCACGGAAAGTGGTGCCGGATGCGACGGAATGCCATGCCCGACGCCATGGAATGCCGTGCCGGACGCCACGGAGAGTGGTGCCGGATGCGACGGAAAGCTGTGCCGGGCGCCACGGAAAGTGGTGCCGAGCGTGACGGAGAGCCGTGCCGGACGTGACGCATGACACCCCTGTCGCGAGGGCCCACCGCACACGCTGCGCGCTTGACCGGGACCCTACGGAGGCTTTTGCCTTCCTTTACTTCTGCAAGCCCGTTTTCATTTGCCTGCGGCAACCAACGAATCTATGGTTGCCCTAAGCAACAAGATGTCGGCGAGTCTGTCTGGGGGTCCCGTGGCCGAGCGGAGTCAGTACGAAGAACTGGCCCGACAGCTCAGCGCCATCGGGGCCGTCAAGCGCGGACTCGCCCGCGCCCTCCCCTCCGAGTGTCCCGGTGGCTCCGCCGCCGTGCTGGCGCTCCTGGCTCAGCACGGTGAGATGCGGATCAGCAGACTCGCCGAGCTGCTGGCCGTGGACATGTCGGTGACCAGCCGTCATGTCGCCCATGTGGCAGAGCACGGCTGGATCGAGCGGTCTTCGGATCCGGCGGACAAGCGGTCCCGCATCCTGCGGCTGACCCCCGCCGGCAACGACCAGCTCGACGAGCTGACACGGCGGACCACCGAGATGTTCGCCCACAACCTTCAGGACTGGTCCGACGACGAGGTCGGGCAGCTCAACTCGCTGTTGTCCCGGCTGCGCGACAGCTTCGCCTGTCGCGGCTCCGGCGGATGTGCCCCCGGGACCCACACCGGCGACTGCCGTACCCGGCACTCCGACGACGCCTACACCCGTACACCTGTGTAACAGAAGCAAAGACAAGGAACTCCATGGCTACGACCACACCAACCGGTGTGCGGGGCGGCCACGCCAAGCACGGTGGCGCCGACGCCGCCGATGGCACGCCGATGACACACCGGCAGATCATGGAAGCGCTGACCGGGCTGCTGCTCGGCATGTTCGTCGCGATTCTGTCGTCGACGGTCGTCTCCAACGCCCTGCCGGAAATCATCTCCGACCTCGGCGGCGGCCAGAGCGCGTACACCTGGGTCGTCACGGCCTCACTGCTGGCCATGACCGCCACCACCCCCCTGTGGGGCAAGCTCTCCGACCTGTTCAGCAAGAAGCTGCTGGTCCAGATATCGCTGGTCATCTACGTCGCGGGCTCGGTCGTCGCCGGTCTGTCGACCAGCAGCGGCATGCTCATCGCCTGCCGTGTCGTCCAGGGCGTCGGCGTCGGCGGTCTCTCCGCCCTCGCCCAGATCGTGATGGCCGCGATGATCGCCCCGCGTGAGCGCGGCCGCTACAGCGGCTACCTCGGCGCGGTCTTCGCCGTCGCCACCGTCGGCGGTCCGCTCCTCGGCGGTGTCATCACCGACACCAGCTGGATGGGCTGGCGCTGGTGCTTCTACGTGGGTGTGCCGTTCGCGATGATCGCCCTGGTCGTGCTCCAGAAGACCCTGAAGCTCCCGGTCGTCAAGCGCGAGGTCAAGGTCGACTGGTCGGGCGCGTTCTTCATCAGCGCCGCCGTCTCGCTGTTGCTGCTCTGGGTGACCTTCGCGGGTGACAAGTACGACTGGATCTCCTGGCAGACCTACACGATGCTCGGCGGCACCGTCGCGCTCGTCGGTCTCTTCCTGCTCATCGAGTCCAAGGCCAGCGAGCCGATCATCCCGCTGCGCCTCTTCCGCAACCGGACCATCACGCTGGCCTCGGTGGCCTCGCTGTTCGTCGGTATCGCGATGTTCGCGGGCACCGTCTTCTTCAGCCAGTACTTCCAGCTGGCACGCGGCAAGTCGCCGACGATGTCCGGTGTCATGACGATCCCGATGATCGCGGGTCTGTTCCTCTCCTCGACCGTCTCGGGCCAGGTCATCACCAAGACCGGCCGCTGGAAGGCCTGGCTGGTCAGCGGTGGCTTCCTGGTCACCGCCGGTCTCGGAATGCTCGGCACCATCCGGTACGACACCGCGTACTGGCACATCGCGGTCTACATGTTCGTGATGGGTCTCGGCATCGGCATGATGATGCAGAACCTGGTCCTCGCCACACAGAACCAGGTCGCCCCCAGCGACCTCGGCTCGGCCAGCTCCGTCGTCACCTTCTTCCGTTCGCTCGGCGGCGCGATCGGCGTCTCGGCGCTCGGCGCCGTCATGGCGAACCGCGTCGCCCACTACGTCAAGGACGGCCTCGCGGACCTCGGTCCCGAGGGCGCGGCCATGGGCCACGGCGGCACCGGCGGCGGGGGCATCCCCGACCTGGACAAGCTGCCCGGCCCGATCCGTACGGTCGTCGAGGCCGCCTACGGTCATGGCGTCGGCGATGTCTTCCTCTACGCCGCTCCGGCCGCGCTCGTCGCCTTCATCGTGACGATCTTCATCAAGGAGGTCGCGCTGAAGACGAACGCCGCCAACGACGACCCGGCCAAGGCCGCGGTCCCCGCCCAGGTCCCCTCGCAGGCTCCTGTCGAGGCCGCGGTGCCCGCCGCGGTCGCGGTCGGCGCTGCCGCACCGGTCGCCGGGGGCGCCGCCGGGATCACCTCGGTCGACACGCTCGAAACCCCTGCGGCCACCGTGCAGGGCACTCCGGTGCACGGTGTGGTGCGCGGTGCCGAGGGCGCACCCGTCGCCCGCGCCGCCGTCACGCTGATCTCGCTGGGCGGCCGGCAGCTGGGACGCTCCGTCGCCCGGTCCGACGGCGGCTACACCCTGGACGCGCCGGGCTCCGGCTCGTACGTCCTGATCGCGTCCGCCGACGGTTTCCAGCCGCAGGCGACCACCGTGATCATCGGCGAGGAGGCACTGGCCTTCGACATCCTGCTGGCCGGTACGAGCGGCCTGGCCGGAACCGTCAGGGCTGCCGAGACCGGTACGCCGGTCGAGGGCGCCATGGTCATCGTGACCGATGTACGCGGCGACGTCCTGGCCACCGGCAAGTCCGGTGAGACGGGCGAGTTCGCCTTCGGCGAGCTGATCCCCGGTGCGGTGACCGTCGCGGTCAACGGCGCGGGCTTCCGCCCGCTCGCCCTGCCGGTGGAGATCGGCGGCCAGGGTGTCACCCGGATCGACGCCGCCCTCCGGGCCGGTGCGCTGGTCCAGGGCCTCGTACGGGCCGGTGCCGCACGGGCCCCGCTGCCCGACGCACGGGTCACGCTGATCGACGCGGCGGGCAACGTGGTCGCCAACGCGACGACCGGCCAGGACGGGGCGTACGCCTTCACCGACCTGGACGCGGGCGAGTACTCGGTCATCGCGACCGGCTACCCGCCGGTGGCCGGCTCCCTGACCGTGGCCGGTCATGGCGTCGACGGTCACGACATCGAGCTCGCCCACCCCGGCGAGTAGGAACGAGTGCGCGGGATGCCGGTGTCACCGGTATCCCGCGCAGCACCGGTATCCCACGTGACACCGGTGTCCCGGGTATCTCACCGGTACACGGGTGACAAGACCCCTGGCGGTACGGCACTCCCAGCGGAGAGGCTGTCCCGGCCGGCGGAAACGGGCCCCGGCGGCGGGGACGGCAGGCAGGGGACGGCCTGCCGCCCCCGCCCCGGGGCCCGACTCATTGACCCACCGGGTCAAGATGCAAGGAGAGAAAACGGGATGGCACTTCGCGCACAGGTACGGACGCGGGACGGCTGGGCGGTCCAGCACGCGGTCGTGACGGTCACCGACATGACCGGCACCCAGGTGCTGCGGGCCGACGCCGACGAGAACGGGGCCGTCCGTGCCGACGGCTCCCTGCCGGCCGGCGCGTACACGGTGATCGTCACGGCGGTCGGGTACGCCCCCGCCGCCTCCACCGCGCTCGTCACGGCCAGCGGCCTGATCTCGGCCGGGCAGATCGTGCTGGCCCGGCAGGGCGGCGTGGAACTCCCGCCGCCCGGCGCCTGGTCGCTGGACCCGGCGCACTCCTCGGTGGCCGCGGTCGCCCAGCACCTGGGCATCTCCAGCGTGCACGGCCGGTTCACCGAGTTCGGCGGCCGCATCGAGATCGCCGAGGACATCGCCAGGTCCCGCGTCGACGCGGTCATCGGCGCCGCCAGCATCGACACCGGCAACGGCATGCGGGACAAGCACCTGCGCTCGCCCGACTTCCTGGACGTGGAGCGGTTCCCCGAGATCACGTACCGCTCCAGCGGGCTGACCCCGGCCGGACCCGACCGCTGGACGGTGCACGGCGAGCTGTCGATGCACGGCGTCGCCCGCCCGGTCGACCTGGACCTCAGCTACCTGGGCACCGGCCCCGACCCGTGGGGCGGCATCCGCGCGGCCTTCCACGCCACGGCCGAGCTGCGCCGCGACGACTTCGCCATGAACTACAACCAGGTGATCCAGGCGGGCATCTCGGCGATCGGCACGACCCTGCGCGTGGAACTGGACATCCAGGCCGTCCAGGGCGACGTGCTGCCCTCGTAGGCGGTTCGCCGGTGTCGTAAGGCGACGCGCTGGTGTCGTACGGCGACTCGCCGGTGTCGTACGGCGACTCGCCGGTGTCGTACGGCGACTCGCCGGTGTCGTAGGGCGACGCGCCGGTGTCGTACGGCGGTGCATCGATGTCGTAAGGCGGTTCGCCGGTTTCGTGGGGCGGTTCGCTGCCTTCGTACGGTCCCGGTGCCGCCGTAGGGTTGACCGTATGGCATCCAACATCGCGACCAACACCGCCGTGGAGCTCGACGAGTTGCTGGCTTTCGTACGGCCCCGGCACCGGGCGGTCCTGCTGACCACCCGGACCGACGGCCGCCCCCAGGGCTCCCCGCTGACCTGCGGCGTCGACGACGCGGGCCGGATCGTCATGTCGACCTACCCCGAACGGGCCAAGACCCGTAACGCGAAGCGGGACGAGCGGGTCAGCGTGATCGTCCTGTCGGACGACTGGAACGGGCCGTGGGTGCAGATCGACGGCTCGGCCGAGGTGATCGACTCGCCGGATTCGGTCGAGCCGCTCGTGGAGTACTTCCGGAACATCTCCGGTGAGCACCCGGACTGGGACGAGTACCGGGCGGCGATGGTGAAGCAGGAGAAGTCGATCATCCGGATCACTCCGGAGCGCTGGAGCCCGATCGCCACCGGCGGCTTCCCGGCCCGCCTGGCCCCCGAGAACTGACCGGCCCGTGCCTCTCCCTCCCGGCGGTATACCGGAGCCGGACCTGCTCGCGCGGGCCCGGCTCCTTGTCGCGCCGGACCTCGATGCCTCCCTGGTCCACGCGTTGGAGCGGATCACCGGCCGTCACGCCGAGCCGCTGGGCAGCGCCCCGCCGGACGGCCTCCCCCGCGTGTGCGTGGGAGCCACGCTTCCGGACGCGTGGCGCACCACCGGCCGTCCGGTGTGGTTCCACAGCGTCAACGCCGGGACGGACGCGCTGCTCGCCTCCGGTCCCTGGCCCACCGGAACGCTGCTGACCCGGACCGTCGGCCGGATGGGCGAGCGGATCGCCCAGTACGTCCTGGCCTGGGTGCTCGCCGAGTGCCAGTCCGTGCCCGAGTTCGCCGCCCAGCACGCGCGGGCCGAGTGGCGTCGTATCCCGTCCGAGCTCGTCGCCGGGCAGACCGCCCTCGTCTACGGAACCGGCCGCATCGGCGCGGCCGTCGCCGGTCTGCTGCGCGGGTGCGGGATCAGGACGGTGGGCGTGGCGCGTACCGCGCGTGCCGTGCCGCCGCCGGGTTTCGACCGGGTGATCGGGACCGGTGAGGACATCGAAGCGCTCGCCACCGCGCGGTGGGTGGTCTCCGCCCTGCCGTTGACCGGTGCGACGGAGGGGTTCTTCGGTGCGGACCGGTTCGCGGCCGTCCGGGGGGCCACGTTCATCAATGTGGGCCGGGGCGCGACGGTGGCCCCGGGGGCGCTGGAGACCGCGCTGCGGAACGGCTCGGTGCGGCGGGCGGTGCTCGACGTGCTGCCCCAGGAGCCGGCCGCGCCCGGGGGCCCCTGCTGGCGGCTCCCCCGTACGGTGATCACCTCGCACTCCGCGGGGATCACCGCCCCCGAGGACGTGGCGGCGGACTTCGGGGCGTGCTGGAGCGACCTGCACGCGGGCCGCGTACCCGGCCTCGCCGTGGACGTGGGCCGGGGGTACTGACGACGCGGGCCTGGGGTACGGAGAGCCGCCTGCGACACGGGCGTTACGGGGCCGTGGCGCCGGGAGACCTGCCCGCCCCTTTGCCTGACGAAGACCTGCCCCGCCCACCCGTTACGGGGCCGTAGCACCCTCGCGGGCGCACATCGCCTCGATGCCCGCGACCAGCAGATCCAGCGCGAAGACGTAGTCCCGCTCGCGCATCTCCTCCACCGAATCGCCGCCGCGGGCGTCCATCAGGTCCTGCGAGGAGTCGACGATCTCCTTGAGCTCGGGCCGGCTCCGGACCGCGGCCATCGCCCGCCGGAAATACTCGTCCTGGCTGAGCCCCACTCCCTTGCTCCGCTCCAGCAAGTGGCCTTCGATGGTGCCGAATCCGTAGACGAACTGGAAGACGGCGGCCAGCGCGCCCGTCTGGTGCTTCAGGGGGAGTCCGGTGGCCCGGATGACGTCCTGGACGGCGTACGAGAACAGCATGGAGTGCGGGCCGATGTTGAGGAAGTGACCGGCCAGCGGCGACACCCAGACATGGCGGACGAGCAGCTCGCGGTAGCTGCGGGCGAGCTCGCGCAGCCGGTCGCGCCAGTCGGCGGCCTCGCGCGGGGACCCGATCTCGGCGTAGACCGAATCCAAGGCCAGCTCCAGCAGGTCGTCCTTGGCGTCGACGTACCAGTAGAGGGACATCGCGGTGACGTCCAGCTCGGCGGCGAGCCTGCGCATGGAGAACTTGGCGAGGCCCTCGGCGTCCAGCATCCGGACCGTCGCCGCGGTGATCTTGTCCCGGTCCAGGCCCTCCGGGGAGTCGGTCCTGCGGGCGCGTGCGGAGACCCGTTGATCCAGCCACACACTGGTCCTCGCGGGGTTCTTCGCACGGTCTGCCGCAGACACCATGGCGCACTCTCCTCGTCTTGCCGGCGGAAACGAGCCGGTGGCGGACGCACGTACGGGAAGGTGAACATCCGGTACGTGCGTCCTGTCCGATGCTATGCCGCCGACCCGGTCGAGTCTGCCGGAGCGGAGCCCGCCCGGTCAGTGCCGGTACCGGAAGCGGAACCGGAATCCGTGCCCGTGCCCGTGGCCGCCGCTTCGGCGCGTTCCGCCCGTCGCAGCAGCACCGCGGCGATCAGACCGCCGATCAGGACCGCGACGGCGCCGACCAGCTGGCTGGTCTCCAGACCGGAGGCGAACGCGTCCTTGATGCCCTGCGCCTCCGACTCACTGTCCGCGGCGGCGAGTGCGGCGGGCAGCGAGGCGGCACCGACCGCGGCGGGCACGAGGGCGGCGAACCGGGAGTTGAGCACGGCGCCGAGCACCGCGACCCCGAGCCCGTTGCCGAACTCGCCGAGGGTGCCGTTGATCCCGGCGCCCACGCCCGCCTTCTCCGGCGGGATGGCGCTCATGATGGCGTTGGCCATCGCGGGCATGGCGAACGAGATGCCCGCCCCCATCACGACCAGGCCGAGCAGCATGCCCGCGTAGTCGTGGCTGCCGAGCAGGGCGATCGCCGCGAGGCCGGCCGCCAGGCAGGTCATCCCGCTGGCGATGGTGAGCGGCGTCCCCAGCCTGGGAACGAGGCGCGCGCCCACGCCGGTGAGGTTGAGGGCGACCACGGTGAGGGCGAGCGGAGCCGTACGCAGACCGGCTTCCAGCGGCCCGTAACCGAGCACGAACTGCAGGTGCTGGGTGAGCAGGAAGAGCGATCCGCTCATCCCGAAGGCGACCAGGATCGCGCCCCCGATCGCGCCGACGAACTTCTGGTTCCGGAAGAAGTGCATGTCCAGCATCGGGTTCGGGATGCGCAGCTCCCACACGACGAACCCGGCGAGAACAGCGATCCCGACGAACGCGGTCAGCAGTACCTGGCCGGAGGTCCAGCCGTGTTCCGGCCCGGAGATGATCGCGTACACGACCGCCGTCATCCCGATGGTGGAGAGCAGCGCGCCGAGCAGGTCGGGGCGGTCGCCCTGCGGATTCTTGGACTCCGGTACGAGACGGACGACGGCGACCAGACCGATCACCGCGATCGGGATGTTCACCAGGAAGATCGCGCCCCACCAGTAGTGGTCGAGCATGAACCCGCCGAGGAGCGGGCCGACGGCGAAGCCGAGGGAGTTGACGGTCGCCCAGAGGCCGATCGCCTTCACGCGCTCGCTGTCGTCGAAGATCTGGACGATGACGGCGAGGGTGGTGGTGATCAGCAGCGCACCGCCGATGCCCATCCCGGCACGGGCCGCGATGAGCTGGCCGGAGGACTGCGAGAGCCCGGCCGCCAGCGAACCGATGCCGAACAGGGCGAGCCCGGCGACCAGCATCTTCTTGCGCCCGTAGCGGTCGGCCGAGCTGCCCGCGGTGAGCAGCAGCCCCGACTGGACGAGCGAGTAGGCGTTGATCATCCACTGCACATCGGCGGTGGAGGCGTCCAGCTCCGTGGTCAGGGAGGGGATCGCGACGTTCAGGACGGTGTTGTCGAGCAGCACGGTGAGCTGGGCGAGGCAGATGACGCCGAGAATCAGCCAGCGCTGCGGGTGGCCCCGGGGGGCGAGGTCTTTTTGCTCGGCGACGGTTGCCGTCATGCGGGCTCCTTGCGCTCCAGCGCGACTTGTACGGTGTACGGGACGTGACGCTGTACACCGTATGGGAAGTCCTGTACGCCGTACAAGTTGATTTCGCGCGAGCGGTCGGGGCGGGGCGGGCGGTTCGGGGCGGCGGAAGACGCCTGACCCGGGCCGGATGTTCCGGCCCGGGTCGGGGTGGGGTGAGGTGAGATGTGCCCGGTGTTCGGGTCAGGTGGTGGGCCGGGTCAGGTCGTAGAAGGTGGAGCTGCCGACGGTGACCTCCGTGAAGTTCTCCGTCACCCACGAGGAGATCTGCGAGGACGTACCGGCGCTGCCGCCCATCCCGCCGCCGCCCATACCGCCGCCCATGCCTCCGCCACCGCCTCCCGAGATGAAGTAGTGGATCCGGCCGTCGGCCACGTACTTCTTGAACTGGGCGAGCGTCGGGGACGGGTCGCTGCCGTTGAAGCCGCCGATCGCCATCACCGGGTCACCGGTGGCGAGCTGGTAGCTCGCGGCGTTCTGCGAGCCGATGGCCGCGGCGGCCCAGGTGAAGTCTCCGGCGTTCTTCTCCAAGAGCTTCTTGGCCTCCGCGCCGACGGACGAGCCGTTGAGCAGTCCGCCCATGCCGCCCCCGCCCATGCCGCCGCCCATACGGCCTTCGCCGGTGGTGCCGGGAGCGGTGCCGGGCATTCCGCCCTGGCGATTGTTGCCCTGGCCTTGTCCCTGGCCTTGTCCCTGACCCTGGCCTTGTCCCTGCTGACCGCCTGTCGGCGGCTGGCCCATACCGCCGCCCTGCTGGTTGCCCTGCTGGGTCCCCTGCCCCGGAGGCCGCATCCCGCCCCGCATTCCGCCACCGTCACCACCGCCGCCCGGGCCGCCCATGCCGCTCGCACCCGACGGGCCCGCCGTCACGATCGACCCCTGGTGTCCGGTGTCCAACGTGCTGATCGTGTACGCCGTCGGCCCCGCCAGCGACGCGACGAAGCCCAGCCCCACCGCGGCGAGTGCGAGCCGCCGCCCCGTCCGGGCGGCGAGCAGCAGGCCGGCCGAGGCCACCAGACCGCCGATCAGGACGGCCCAGCGCAGCCACGGCAGGTGGTCCGGGGTGCGCCCCAGCAGGACGTACGACCAGATCACCGTGACGGCGACGGTCACGGCGAGCACGCCGCCCGCCCACCACCTGGCCCGTTCCTCCCACAGGACCGTGGCGCCCATGCCGACGAGCGCCGCGACGTAGGGCGCGAGGGCCACCGTGTAGTACTGGTGGAAGATCCCGGCCATGAAGCTGAAGACGACCGCGGTCATCAGCAGCGAACCGCCCCAGGCGAGGAAGGCCGCACGCGCCGTGTCCGTCCGCTTCGCCTTCCAGGTCAGCCAGACACCCGCGGCGAGCAGGATCAGGGCGGCGGGCAGCAGCCACGAGATCTGACTGCCGATCTCGGAGTTGAACATCCGGCCGACGCCGGTCTCACCCCAGCCTCCGCCGCGGCCACCACCGCCGTCACCGCCACCCCCACCACCGACGCTGCCGGTCTCCTCGCCGTTGATCCGGCCGAGTCCGTTGTAGCCGAAGGTGAGTTCCAGGAACGAGTTGTTCTGGGAGCCGCCGATGTACGGCCGTGAGGAGGCGGGCATCAGCTCGACGATCGCCACCCACCAGCCGCCCGCGACCACCATCGTGAGTGCGGACAGGGCGAGTTGGCCGAGCCTCCCGCGTACGGAACCGGGTGCGAACACCGCGTACAGCACGGCCAGCGGCGGCAGGATCAGGAACGCCTGCAAGGTCTTCGTCAGGAACGCGAACCCGACCGCTGCCCCCGCCCAGACCAGCCACTTCGTGCGTCCGTTCTCCATCGCCCGCAGGACGCAGCAGACGGTGACGGTCATCAGGAGCGCCAGCAGCGCGTCCGGGTTGTTGAAGCGGAACATCAGCGCGGCGACCGGCGTCAGCGCGAGGACGGCCATGGCGATCAGCCCGGCGGCAGCGCTGAAGCGACGGCGCACTGCTGCGTACAGCACGCCGGCCGTGGCGACGCCCATCAGCACCTGCGGGACGAGGATCGCCCAGGAGCTGAGCCCGAAGAGCCGCACGGACAGGGCCATCGGCCAGAGGGTCGCCGGGGGCTTGTCGACGGTGATGGCGTTGGCGGCGTCCAGCGAGCCGAAGAAGAACGCCTTCCAGCTATGGCTGCCGGCCTGCACGGCGGCGGAGTAGAAGGAGTTGGCGTAACCGGAGGCGCTGAGATTCCACAGGTAGGCCAGCGCGACGACGAGCAGCAGCCCGAGGAAAGCGGGCCGTACCCAGCGGGGGTCGTCCGGCCTGCCCCGCAGGGTGCGCCGCGCGAACGCCTCCCTGGTGCGCCCGTGCGCGGCGGGGACACCCGGGGACGGGGCGGGAACATGGTCGGGGTACAGGGTGGTCATCGGACGTTCCCCAGTTCGTGTTCGGTACGCCGGTCCGGGAAGACCCAGGCGCGGAAGAGCAGGAAGCGCAGCACCGTCGCCGCGAGGTTGGCCGCGATCAGGACGGCGAGTTCCGTGCCGTGCGAGGGCGAGCCGGATGCCGCCCCCAGCGCGGCGAGCGAGCCGCCGGTCAGGGCGAGGCCGATGGCGAAGACGACGAGCCCCTGCGCCTGGTGGCGTACGGCGCCGCCCAGGCCGCGTACACCGAAGGTGAGCCTCCGGTTGGCCGCCGTATTGGCGACGGCCGACACCAGCAGCGCGCCGCCGTTGGCGAACTGCGGCCCGAAGCCCATCCGGAACAGCGAGTACAGGGCCAGATAGAAGAGGGTGGAGAGGGCCCCCACGACGCAGAATCCGACGAGTTGGCGGGCCAGCCCGCCCGGCACCCCGGGCAGGGCGCGGTCGCGCGGGTCGTCGCCGAAGGGGCGGGCCAGCCGGTCCAGCGGCAGTGCGCCGACGGCCAGCGCCCGCCCCACCCGCCACACGCCTTTCAGGTCCTCGGTCGCCGTCCGCACGATATGGACGGTCGAGTCGGGGTCGTCGACCCAGTCGACCGGTACCTCGTGGATGCGCAGCCCGGCACGTTCGGCGAGCACCAGCATCTCGGTGTCGAAGAACCACCCGGTGTCCTCGACCATCGGCAGCAGCCGCTGGGCGACCTCGCGCCGGATCGCCTTGAATCCGCACTGGGCGTCGCTGAACCGTGCGGCCAGCGACGAACGCAGGATGAGGTTGTAGGCCCGCGAGATGAACTCACGCTTCGACCCGCGCACCACCCGTGAACTGCGCGCCAGCCGCGACCCGATGGCCAGGTCGGAGTGGCCGGAGATCAGGGGGGCGACCAGTGGGAGCAGTGCGTTGAGGTCGGTCGAGAGGTCGACGTCCATGTAGGCGAGGACCGGGGAGTCGGAGTGCGACCACACGGTACGCAGCGCCCGGCCGCGCCCCTTCTCCTCCAGCCGGTACGAACGCACTTCCGGGATGGCCGCCGCGAGCGCGGCCGCCACCCGGGGCGTGCGGTCGGTGCTCGCGTTGTCCGCGACGGTGATGCGGAAGGGGTACGGGAAGGTGCGGACCAGATGGTCGTGCAGGCGCAGTACGCACGGTTCGAGGTCCTTCTCCTCGTTGTGGACGGGAACCACGATGTCGAGCACGGGGGCACCGGCCGCATCGGCCTCGCCGGCCAGGAGGTGTTCCCTGGCCGGCAGGCTGTCACCACTGCCGCTGCCACTGCCGCTGCTGACACTGCTGGCGCCGCTGCCGCTATGGCCGCTGCCGCCGCTCCGGAGGCTGTCGGTTCGCATGTCATCGACATTCGCCAACCGCGCTGTCACACCGGTGTGCTGAGCCTGTGTCCACCCTGTGAGTCGCCCGCCCCGAGCCCGGTACCGGGCCCTGCGCAGGGATCCGTAACGGAGCGCGTAGCCGATCCCGTACCGGAGCGCGTGGCGAATCCCGTACCGGAGCCTGTAGCGGCCGGGTCGGCGGGCAGTCGGACGGCGAAGACCGTGCGTCCGGGCTCCGAGCGCACCTCCACCCGGCCGCCGTGCGCGGCGACGACGGCCTCCACGATGGCGAGCCCCAGTCCGGTGGAGCCCGCACCGCGTGAGCGCGAGGCGTCGCCACGCGCGAACCGTTCGAAGACATGCGGCAGCAGTCCGGCCGGGATGCCGGGCCCGTCGTCCTCGACCTCCAGCGTCACCCGGGGCAGGCCGGCGGAGGCCGCCCGCACCCGGACGGTGACCGTGGTCCCGGGCGGGGTGTGTGTACGGGCGTTGGCCAGGAGGTTGACCAGCACCTGCTGGATGCGGGGCGGATCGGCCCGTACGGTCGTGGGGGCATCCGGCAGCTCCAGCCGCCAGTGGTGCTGTACGGCTCCGGGCCCGCCGGAAGGCCCTCCGCCCGGTCCGCCGCCCGGTCCTCCGTCCGGCCCGGCCCCCGGTCCGCCGCCCGCTTCGCCCGCGACGCGCGCATCGCTCACCGCGTCGACGACGAGCGGCAGCAGATCAGTGCTCTCGTAACTGAGCGGCCGTCCGGCATCGAGCCGTGCCAGCAGCAGCAGATCCTCCACCATCCCCGTCATCCGCTGCGCCTCGGACTCGATCCGGCCCAGTGCGTGGCGGGTGTCGGGGCCGGTGTCCTCCCGGCCGCGTCTGGTCAGTTCGGCGTACCCGCGGATCGAGGCCAGCGGGGTGCGCAGCTCATGACTGGCGTCGGCGACGAACTGCCGTACCCGCATCTCGCTGTCCTGCCGCGCCGCCAGCGCCGAACCGACGTGTCCCAGCATCCGGTTGAGCGCGGCGCCCACCTGCCCGACCTCGGTACGGGGGTCGGCCTCGGCGTCCGGGACGCGTTCGAACAGGGCCACCTCGCCACTGTGCAGGGGGAGTTCGGAGACACGGGTCGCGGCGGCGGCGACCCGGCGCAGCGGACGCAGGGCCACTCCGACCATGGCGGCGCCCGCGATACCGGCGGCGGTCAGTCCGGCCGCGGTGACACAGACCTCGACGAGGATCAGGGCGGTGAGGGCGCTGCTCACCTCGTCGCTGGGGATGCCGACGAGGACGGTGTCCCCGTCGGAGGTGGCGACGGCCTCCACCCGGTAGCCGCCGAGGCCGGGCAGGTCGATGCCCCGCGCCTCTCCGCCGGTACTCGACCCGGAGGCGTCCGGCCCGGAGGCGTCCGGGTCCGAGGCGTCCGGCCCGTCCCGCAGCCCGTCCATGAGCCCGTCGGCCAGCGCGTTCTCCAGCGCGGCCCGCTGGGCGCCGGTCAGCGGCTCGGCACTCTCCTGGGCGCGCTGACCGCTGTCCTCGACCACCTTCGACTCGGTGACGGTCCCGTCGACGACGACGGCCCCGAGGGTGCCGAAGGGCTGGCCGCCCCCGCCGATGAAGCCCAGCGGTCCGGCGGCGCGGAGCCCGGCGACGAGCGGTGAGGGGCCGGGCGGCCGCTCCGCGCGTACGGCGATGGAGTGCAGCTGATCGTCGAGCTTGCCGTACATGTAGCTGTGGAAGGCGATGGCGGTGACCGAGCCGATCACGGCGGCGACGACGGCGATGAGAGAGACGGCGGACACGACGAGCCGGGTCCGCAGCGTCCAAGGCTTCCGCGACTTCCGCAGCGCCCCCGGCTCCTCCGACTCCCCCGACTTCCGCAGCGTCCCCGACTCCCCCGGCTTCCCCGACTTCCGCAGCGTCCCCGACTCCCCCGGCTTCCCCGACTTCCGCAGCGTCCCCGACTCCCCCGGCTTCCCCGACTCCCCCGGCTTCCCCGGCTTCCGCAGCCTCGGCGGCTTTCGCGCCGGGCCACCCGCCCGCGCCGATCCGCTCACCGATCCGCTCGCCGTGCCTCTCACGGGTCCGCCCACGGGGGTGCGCACCGGCCTACTCCCCGGGCTTGATCAGATACCCCGCCCCACGCCGGGTGTGGATCATCGGCGTCCGTCCCGCGTCGATCTTCTTGCGCAGATACGAGATGTAGAGCTCGACGACGTTGGCCTGGCCGCCGAAGTCGTAGTTCCACACCCGGTCCAGGATCTGGGCCTTGCTGAGCACCCGGCGCGGATTGCGCATCAGGAAGCGCAGCAGCTCGAACTCGGTGGCCGTGAGGTGGATCGAGTCCTCGCCCCGGCTCACCTCGTGGCTGTCCTCGTCCAGCACCAGGTCCCCGACGACGAGCGTCGACTCACTGCGTACCGCCGCTGCCGCCGTGACCGACCGCCGGATCAGCCCGCGCAGCCGCGCCACGACCTCCTCCAGGCTGAACGGCTTGGTCACATAGTCGTCGCCGCCCGCGGTGAGCCCCGCGATCCGGTCCTCCACGGCGTCCCGCGCGGTCAGGAAGAGGACCGGGACGTCGGAGTACTCCCGCCGCAGCCGGCCGAGCACGGAGAGCCCGTCCATGTCGGGCAGCATCACATCGAGAACCACCGCGTCGGGGCGGAAATCACGGGCGGCCCGTACGGCTCCGGCACCGTCACCGGCGCTGCGCACGTCCCAGCCCTCGTACCGCAGGGCCATGGAGAGCAGCTCGGCGAGCGGTGCCTCGTCGTCCACGATGAGGACGCGCACGGGGTTGCGGTCCGGCCTGAGCATCTCGGTACGCCCCTGGGGCGAGGTCGTCGTCATGCCCCCTACCCTGTGAGGGCCGCCTGAGAGCCGCCTGACCCATTCCTGTGAATTCCCTGAGAAACCTCAGCCGAACAGTGCGCTGGCGTTCCCGTGGCACACGCCCCGCAACCACGCGTCGCCCAGCTCCAGCCGCTCCAGCGCGTGCAGTTGATGGACGTACGGGTAGGGAATGTTCGGGAAGTCGGTTCCCAGCAGGATGCGGTCCCCGAGATCCGCGAGCCGCCCCCGTTCCGCCGCCGGGAAGGGGGAGAACCCCTCGGTGAAGTCCGTGAACGCCATCGTCGTGTCGAGGCGCACCTGTGGGTACGCACCGGCCAGCGCCAGGAACTCGGCGTACTCCGGCATCCCCATGTGCGCCACCACGAGCGGCAGCCGGGGATGGCGCGACAGCAGCCCGGCGATCGGCCCGGGCCCGGTGTACGCGCCCGGGGCGGGCCCGGACCCGCAGTGCATCACCACCGGAACACCGGCCTCCGCCAGCAGCCCCCAGACGGGCTCCAGGAGCGGGTCGTTCGGGTCGTACGCACCGACCTGGAGGTGCGACTTGAAGACCCGCGCCCCGTCCTCGACGGCCTCCTTCACATACCGCTCGACGCCCTCCTCCGGAAAGAAGGTGGCGGTGTGCAGGCAGTCGGGCACCCGCCCGGCGAAGTCCTTGGCCCAGCCGTTCAGCCAGCGGGCCATCCCCGCCTTGTGCGGATAGAGCATCGAGGTGAAACGGAGCACCCCGAACGAACGCAGCAGGGCGAGCCGTTCGTCCTCGTCGTGCCGGTAGGTGATCGGCCACTCCATGCCGGTCAGCGGCCCGGCGGAGTCGAAGTACGCCCACACCTTGCGCAGGACCCGCTCCGGCATGAAGTGCGTATGGACATCGATGATCCCGGGCAGCCCCAGCCGCTCCCAGAACCGCACGACGTCGTCCCGTTCCTGCCCCACGTGCGCTCCCTCGCCTGTTCCCAGGGCCGATCCGCCCTCAGAACAACCCACCCTGCACGCCGCCACCCCCGATGTCGATGGTGGGCACACTCACCCCGGCCCCGGCCCCGATGCCGGCGCTGCCCCCGGTCCCGCCCCCTTCGCCCTCTCCGGCGCCGACCCCCGAGAGCTCCCACCCGCTCATCAGCCGGGTGTCCAGCACCACCACCCCACCGCCGCCCGGCCCGGTCGTCGCCAGATGCAGATCGGGCCCGGCCGCCGCGAGGAGCCGCCCCGCGACGACACCGCCGTCCGCCAACGCGCTCACGGCCCTGACCGCCTCGGGCGCACCCTCCAGCCCGAACAGCCCCAGATGATCGACCGCCTCGAAGGGCAGCCGCTCCAACGACTCCGGCCAGCCGTCCCCTTCCAGCGCGACGGCCCGCCGGTACAGCTCCGCCACCTCGTCGCCCCGTTCCCCGGCACCCGGCAGCGTCCCGCGCACGGCCCGCTTCCTCGCGTACGGAATCCGGTCCGGCACCCCGAGCGCGGCCCGGAGCACCTCCTCGGTCCGCCGCGCCGCCATCAGGGGCCCACGCCCCAGCCAGCTGAACACCACGGCCCCCTGCTCCCGCAGCCGCGCCGCCCCGCGCTCCTCCCCGGTGATCCCGACCTTGACCATTCCGGGCCCGAACCAGGCGAGATAGACGCGGTACGTACGCGGGTCATCGGCGATCGTGTCGGCGGCCACCGAATGCGCCCGGTCCAGCCGCGCACACTCCGCGCACCGCGCCCCGGTACTCCGCACGGGCACCACGGCCCCCACCGGACACACGTTCCCCCGAGCCCCCACACAGTGCCGCTCCCCCACGGCCCGGAACCCGAGCCCGGCCCCGTACGCGAGCACACTCACCCGCCGGGCCGCCCCCTTGCACCACCCCAGCTCGGGCACCTCTCCCGGCCAGCGCAGCCCGGTGCACCACCACCCCATGAGCCGACATCCCCGCCCTTCGTGGATCACAACGCGAGAGGCCCCCAGGATTTCTCCTGGGGGCCTCTGGCCTGCTGTGCACTCGGCAGGATTCGAACCTGCAACCTTCTGATCCGTAGTCAGATGCTCTATCCGTTAAGCTACGAGTGCTTGGCGTTCCGGGCTTTTCTGCCTGGTCGGCGTTGCGGGAACAACATTACATGACCTGCGCCGTGACGCGAAATCCATTAGCCATACCGCCTCTGACCTGCGAAAACACCGTTCTGAGGCGTATCTCGGCCATCCTCCCGCCCGCCCCGGCGCTCTCCCTTCGCGCCGACCCCGTGCTCGCCCCGTGCCGACCCGCGAGCGGGGCGTCCGGCCGGAGACGACCGAAGCCCCGTGCCAGGGGCACGGGGCTTCGGTGTTCGAGCGGAGGCGGAGGGATTTGAACCCTCGATGGGCTTTAAGACCCAAACCGCATTAGCAGTGCGGCGCCATAGACCGGACTAGGCGACGCCTCCAGCACACCCCGCGCGGACGCGAGTGGTGCGTGCAGATGATGACACAGACGAGCGCGCTGTCACCAATCGCCGCCCACGGTACTAGGCATGCGGGCACCAGGGCAAAGCAT
Source organism: Streptomyces sp. TSRI0281 (assembly GCF_001905125.1). GTDB lineage: Bacteria > Actinomycetota > Actinomycetes > Streptomycetales > Streptomycetaceae > Streptomyces. Next base: position 113,787 of record NZ_LWLE01000036.1, read on the forward strand.
TCGGGCATCGCCCGCCGCCTTCACCCGACGTCGTCGTCCGCCGCCTTCGCCCAAAGCCTTCACCCGACGTCGTCGCACACCGTCGTCGTCCGCCGCCTTCGCTCAACGTCGTCGCACAACGACGGGGCGCGCCCTCGGGGCGCAACGTCGCGGCGTCCGGAGCGTTAGAGGAGGCGGGGTGACGGGGTGACGGCCCGTTGATCGCCGTCCGCTGTCCGCCGCCCTCCACCGAGCCCGTCGTGTCAGAGCACAGGAGCCCCGCATGCTGCGCCGTCTCACCCGAACCGCCGCCGTTTCCCTCGCCTCCCTCGCCGTGCTGTCCGCCGCCGCTCCCGCCGCGACGGCCGCGGGGCCGCTGTCCATGCCGATCCCGCCGCTGCCCTCGTTCCAGCACCTCCCGCTGTTCCAGGAGCTGGGCGGCGTGTACCACCCGGCGAACGCGGGGCAGACCCGGCTGACGGTGACGGTTTCCTCGTCCGGTGACCGGGCGGCCGACGGCACGTACGAGCTGGAGTGCGGGCCGACCGGGGGCAGCCACCCGCAGCGGCAGGGGGCCTGCGACCGGCTGGCGGAGGCGGCGAAGGCGGGCGAGGAGCTGTTCGCGCCGACGCCCCAGGACGCGATGTGCACCCAGATGGACGGCGGGCCGGCCGGCGCGCGCATCGTCGGAACCTGGCAGGGACAGCGGGTCGACACCTCGTTGAGCCGGGCGAACGGCTGCGAGATCTCGCGCTGGAACAACCTCGTTCCGGTGCTGCCGACGGTCAAGTAGCCGCCCGTACCGGGCCCGCCGCCCTGTGTTCGCGCACGTCACAGGGTGTGCGGGCGGTCACGTCACGGACCTGGGGCGTACACGCCGTGCACAGAACCTTGGTGAGAGCTCCCCCTCATCCGCCGCCCCTCGGCCCTCCCCAGCCTTTAGACTCCTCCAGTGACAGCCTGCGGCCCGAGGGGCAAGATGGGGTCCGCTGTCGGCAAGGTGCGGTAACCAGGGAGGAAGCGTCGTCGTGAGCAGCAGGCCATCCCGAGGCGCTGCTCGCCTCGCAGCCATACTCGACGCCCTCCCGGACGGGCTTCTGCTCGTCAATTGCAACGGCACGGTCGTCAACGCCAACACCATCGCCCTCGAAATGTTCGAGACCCCGGGCACCGCGCTCGTCGGGCGCGGACTGCTCGATCTGCTTCCGGAGTTCGACTCCAAGCTGATCCCGGGGTCGATGCGCCGGCCGGAGGCTGCGGACGAGCAGGGCAGGACCAAGCCGACGCGGATGATCGCGCGGCGCACCGACGGCAACGAGTATCCCGTCGAGGTCACCAGCGCGAGCCTGGACAGCGGACAGGCCGAGTACAACGACATCCACGCGAGCTACACCGGCGACGAGCTGCTGATGCTCGTCGTACGTGATCTCTCGGGCACCGTCGACACCGAGGCCGAGCTGGCCCGTTCGCAGCGCCAGACCGAGATGATCCTGCGGGCCGCGTCCGAAGGCGTCGTGGGCACGGACATCGACGGCAGGGTCGTCCTGGTCAACCCCGCCGCCGCGCAGATCCTCGGCTTCCGGGCGAGCGATCTGGGCGGTCAGGAGCTGCACCCGCTGATCCTGCACTCGCGTGCGGAGGGCGAGCCGTTCGCGTACGAGGAGTCGCCGCTCGCCGACACCCTCAAGTCCGGGCGCAAGCACCGGGTGCGCGGCCAGGTGCTCTGGTCCAAGAGCGGTGCGCAGGTGCCGGTGGACCTGACGACCGCGCCGGTACGCGACGGGGACCAGCTCGTCGGCGCCGTGATGACGTTCACCGACCGCAGGCCCCAGCAGGAGCTCGCCGATCAGCACGAGGCGTCCGTCAATGAACTGACCACGAGCCACACCGCCGAGGTCGCCGCGCTGACCGAACGGCACACCGCCGAGGTCGCCGCGCTCACCGAGCGGCACGCCACCGAACTGGCCGACAGGACCGAGCGCTACGCGTCCGAGCTGGAGGAGCAGGCCGAGCACATCGCCGCGCTCAACGGTCGGCACCTCCAGCTCACGGCCGTCCTCGGCGAATCGCTGCGCGGACCGCTGGAGGAGCTGCGCGGCGAGCTGTCCACGCTCGCCGCCGACCCGGCGGGCCAGCTCTGGCCCGAGGCCAATCAGATCCTGCATCACCTGGCCGCCGGTTACGCCCGGATGACGACGCTCGTCGACAACGTGCTGGGCTACCAGCGTCTCGACGCGGGTACGGAGGGTCTCGCCAAGGCGCCCGTCCTGCTCGACGCGGTCGTGGCGGCGGGGGTCGACGGGGCGGTCGAGCTGATCGGGCCGGGACGCGCGCAGTTCGCGGTGCACGCCCCGCCGATCGAGGCCGAGGTGGACGCGAGGCGGCTGGCGACGGCCCTCGCCCATCTCGTCGCGGACGTGGCCGGCGTCGACTCGACCGGCAAGGCCCGGCTGGTTCCGGGCGGCGGCTATGTCGACTCGACCGTGGTCGTGGCCGCCGCACAGCGCGGTGACGTCGTACGTATCGAGGTGCGCGGTCCGTTCTCCGGGGGCGACCCGGTGCACGAGCCGATCGTGCGCGGGATCGTCCGGGCGCACGGCGGCGTGCTCCAGACGCACGAGGTGCCGGGCATGAGCGGCAGCGCGTACGTCCTCGAAGTGCCGCTCGGCACGGGCTCGGGGACCGTGGCGCCTCCGATGGTGGCGCCGGAGGCGTTCGGGGCGGAGGTGGCCGGTACGGAGGCCGCTGTTCCGGAGGCGGCTGTTGCGGAGACGGCTCCGGAGGCCACGAGCGGCGGGCGGCGGCGGGCCCGCCGGTCCTCGACCGATGCCTTCCTGGAGAGCCCGGTGGGCACGGCTCGGGCCGAGGACACCGCGGCCGCCGAACCGACGGGGCGTCGCAGGGCGCGTCGCGGACCCGCGGCGCCGGACGAAGAGCAGCAGGCCCAGGAACTGATCCCGGCCCAGCAGGGCGAGGGCTCCGGGCGCAGGCGCGGCCGGCCCAGTCCGGCGGAGACCGGGTCGGTGGCCTCCCCCACGGGTCAGGCCGAGCAGGTCGCCGGACAGGTAGCCGGGCAGAACCCGCAGGTCGGGCAGCCCGGACAGCGGCAGGCACAGCAGCAGGGGCGGGCGCTGGCGTTGCCCGCGGGGGCCGCCGCGCCGCCGGCCGATCCGTCCGCACCCTCCGAAGGCTCGGTCGTCACGGCGGCGGAAGGTGCCCAGGGCGGCGGCGGACGCCCGCAGCGCGGTCAGACCGTACCGCCGCAGGGCGTGCCGTCCGAGGCGCAACTTCCGGTATCGCCCTCCGGGCGTCGCGCACGCCGCGACGGGGAGGACCGGCCCGCGCTTCCGGCTCTCGCGTCCGGCAGCGCCGACGCCGACGCGCCCGTCGACGCCGGTGCCGGCACGGGTGCCGCACAGCCCGGCGGGCGGCGGGCCCGACGCGCGCTGTCGGCGGCGCAGGAGCGTTCTGCGGCGGCCGAGGCGACGGGGCCGCGTACCGCGTTCGCCCTTCCGCCCGCCGACGCCGACCGGCCCGCGCCCGTGCCGCCCGTGCCGCCCGCGCCGCCCGCGCCGCCCGTCGACGGTGGGCAGGGCGCCCCGTACCAGGAGAGCCAGACAGGTCAGGAGAGCCGGACAGGTCAGACAGGTCAAGCGGGCCCGGCAGGCCATGGAGGTCCGTCGGGTCGGGAGGTCCGGGAGGTCCGGGAGCGGCACGACGCCGTACGTACCGCGCCGGGCGCCGACCACACCCCGCCGCAGGCACACCCCGCTGGACCCGACTGGGCGCGGGGCGGCACGTCGGAGCAGGGCCCGGCCGCACTGACGGTGCACGACGACGTCGACGGACCGGAGGGCCGGACCGCGGCACCACACGCCGCGCCTCCCGTCGGAACGCCGGAAGACGCGCCGGGCTACGGGCCCGACGACGCGCTGGACGACGGGCCGGACGACGTCTCCTGGGCCGGCCTCGACCGCACCACGCACACCACCGGCACCACGGGCAACGCCGCCGCACCTCACCCGGCCGACGGCGGGGCGGGCGGTCCCGCGGCGGACGCGCGCAGGCAGCCGTTGCCCGCCGAGGATCCGATGTCCGGGTCGTCGGACTCGACACAGGGACGGGCGTTCAGCGTACGGACGCTCGGGCAGGGTGTGCCCTTCGCGCAGCACCTCGCGCACCAGCAGAACCAGAGCGTCGGCGGTGCCGGAAGGCGCCGTAAGCTCGCCGCCCCGCCGGAGGGCGAGCGTCCGGCCCCCCAGACCGGCGCGGCACAGGCCGGCGCGGCACAGGCCAACACGGCACCGACCGGCACGGCACAGACCCCTGGTGGCCCGGCCGCCGGTGCCCAGCCGAACGGCAGCAGGCCCGGCACCGCTCAGCCGGGCTCCGCTCACCCCGGTGACACCCCGCCCGGTGGCACGGCAGCCGGTGGCACGGGACCGGGTTCCGGTCAGTTGCTGCCGCCGCACGCCGCCGAGGGGCGCGCGTACGCGATAGGCGCCCCCGACGAGGGCGCCGAGGGGCCGGAGCCGCTGGACGGCCCCGGTGGCGCCGTCGAGGTCGCCAACCGCCCGCAGCCGCGGCCGGTCGACGACGAGCTGCCCCCCGAGCCGCTGGACAACCCGCGCCGGCTGCTCGTCTGGCCCGCGCCCGACGTCTCCACCCAGCAGGCGCTCAGCGACCGCGGCTACCGTCCGGTGATCGTGAACTCCCGCGAGGAGGTCGACGCCCAGATCGCGGCGTTCCCCGCCGCGCTCTTCGTCGACCCGCTGACCGGGCCCATCACCCGTACCGCCTTGCAGTCGCTGCGCCGAGCGGCCGTGGCCGCCGAGGTTCCGGTGCTGGTCACAGCCGGTCTGGGGCAGGCGACCAGGGAAGCGGCGTACGGCGCCGACCCCGCCGTGCTCCTCAAGGCCCTCGCCCCGCGCGACAGCGAGCAGCACCCCCCGCGGGTCCTCCTGATCGAGGAGCACGAGGAGATCGCGCTGGCCCTCACCGAGACGCTGGAGCGGCGCGGGATGCAGGTCGGGCGGGCTGCCACCGACAGCGAGGCGGTCGACCTGGCCACCCGGATGCGGCCGAACCTGGTGGTGATGGACCTGATGCAGGTACGTCGCCGGCGCGCCGGGATCATCGACTGGCTGCGCGCGAACGGCCAGCTGAACCGCACCCCGCTGGTCGTCTACACCTCGGCCGGGATGGACCGGGCGGAACTGCCGAGGCTCAGCTCGGGTGAAACCGTCCTCTTCCTGGCGGAACGCTCCACCAGCGAAGAGGTGCAGTCCCGCATCGTCGACCTGCTGGCGAAGATAGGCACCAACTGAGGTCCTCGCCCGGAGCGGCGGCGAGGACCGGAGCGCGCGTCACGGCACGCACGAGGGCGGTACGGAGTTTCCCGTACCGCCCTCGTGCGTGTACGCCGCCGGTCGCGTGCCACCCGGCGCGCATCACCGGTCGCGCGTCACCGGGCGCGTCAGAGCTGGGCGCGTCAGAGCTGGGTGATGTCCAGCTCGCCGTCCGCGTACTGCTTGCGGATCACCTTTTTGTCGAACTTGCCGACGCTCGTCTTCGGCACCGCCGGGATGATCGTCCAGCGCTCCGGCAACTGCCACTTGGCGATGCCGGACTCCGCGAGGAACGCCTTCAGCGCCTCGTACTCGGCACTGGCACCTTCCTTGAGGACGACGGTCGCCAGCGGGCGCTCGCCCCACTTCTCGTCCGGGACGGCGACGACGGCGGCCTCGGCGACATCCGGATGCGCCATCAGCGCGTTCTCCAGTTCGACGCTGGAGATCCACTCGCCCCCGGACTTGATGACGTCCTTGGCCCGGTCGGTGAGAGTGAGGAAGCCGTCGGCGCTGATCACGCCGACATCGCCGGTCTTCAGCCAGCCGTCCTCGCTGAACTTGTCCTCGGGGCGCAGATGCGCACCGTCCGCACCGCCGTAGTACGCCCCGGCGATCCAGGCGCCGCGGACCTCCAGCTCACCGGCCGACTCGCCGTCCCACGGCAGGTGCTCGCCACCGGGACCGACCAGGCGCGCCTCGACCCCGGCCGGGAAGCGGCCCTGGGTGACGCGGTAGGGCCACTCCTCCTCGTCGCTGAGCCCGGCGGGCGGGTTGGCCATGGTGCCCAGCGGCGAGGTCTCCGTCATGCCCCAGGCGTGGCAGAGCCGGACGCCGAGCTTGTCGTACGCCTCCATCAGGGAGGGCGGACAGGCGGCGCCGCCGATGGTGACGTTGGCCATCGAGGTGAGGTCGCGCGGGCGGGCCGTGACCTCGGCGAGCAGGCCCTGCCAGATGGTGGGCACCGCGGCGGCGTGGGTCGGCCGCTCCCGCTCGATCATGTCGGCGAGCGGGGCGGGCTGGAGGAAACGATCCGGCATGAGCATGTTGACGCCGGTCATGAAGGTGGCGTGCGGCAGGCCCCAGGCGTTCACATGGAACTGGGGAACCACCACGAGAGTGGTGTCCTTGTCCGTCAGCCCCATCGACTCGGCCATGTTGACCTGCATGGAGTGCAGGTAGATGGAGCGGTGGGAGTAGACGACCCCCTTGGGGTCACCGGTGGTGCCGGAGGTGTAGCACATGGCGGCGGCCTGGCGTTCGTCCAGCTCCGGCCAGTCGTACGTGGTGGGGCGGCCCGCGATCAGTTCCTCGTACTCGTGCACGCGCGGCGCGACACCGGCGAGGCCCGAGCGGTCGCCGGGGCCCGAGACGATCACGTGCTCGATGGACGGCAGGTGGGGAAGCAGCGGCACGAGGAGCGGCAGCAGCGAACCGTTGACGATCACCGCCTTGTCGTCGGCGTGCTGGACGATCCAGACCAGCTGTTCGGCGGGCAGCCGGAGGTTGAGGGTGTGGAGCACGGCGCCCATGGAGGGAATGGCGAGATACGCCTCCACGTGCTCGGCGTTGTTCCACATGAGAGTGGAAATCCGCTGGTCGCCGTCGACTCCCAGCTCGTCGCGCAGGGCGTTGGCCAGCTGCGTGGCGCGGGCGCCGACCTCGGCGAAGGTGCGTCGTTGCGGCTCGGGTTCGCCGGTCCAGGTCGTGACCTGCGACTTCCCGTGGATGGTCATCCCATGGGTCAGGATGCGGGTGACAGTCAGCGGTACGTCCTGCATGGTGCTCAGCACGGCGTCCTCCCGGTGGGCGCTACGCGGCAGTAAGGTTCCGCTGATTCTGCTCACATACCACGCGGTATGTCACTACTTCCGGGCGTACGAATCAGTGCCGGGCGTACTAATCGGTGCCGGGCGTACGAATCGGTGCCGGTCGGCGGAATCGGGCGGTGGGGACCGGCGTCAGCGGACCGGTGTCAGCTCCGGGTCCTCACGGAGCTTGCCGAGCGCCCGGGACACGGCGCTCTTGACCGTACCGATGGACACTCCGAGCACCTCGGCCGTCTGGGCCTCGCTGAGGTCCTCGTAGTAGCGCAGGACGACCATCGCCCGCTGCCGGTCCGGGAGCTTCAGCACGGCGCGCCACATCGCGTCGTGCAGCGACTGCTGCTCGGCGGGGTCCGGCGCCGGGACGCCTTCCTGTTCGGGCAGCTCGTCGCAGGCGAACTCGTCGACCTTGCGCTTGCGCCACTGCGAGGTGCGGGTGTTCAACAGGGCCCGGCGGACATAGCCGTCGAGCGCCCGGTGGTCCTCGATCCGCTCCCACGCGACATACGTCTTGGTGAGCGCGGTCTGCAGCAGATCCTCCGCGTCGCAGGGGTTCGCGGTGAGCGAGCGGGCCGTTCGCAGCAGTACGGGGCCCCGCGCCCGTACGTACGACGAGAACGACGCGTAGGGCGGGTGTCCGGAGGCGGCAGCGGCTGCCCTGGAGGCGCCCGTGCAGACTGGCGTGGTCATGTCTCCACGCTAGGAGCGGGCACCGCCCGGGGGATCGCCCCCAGGTCCCGAAGCCGGGTCCGCCTCAGGTTGTAGGGGCGGGGCGGATTACACCTCCTGTAGGTGGAGGGGCCACCACCGCCCGTCAGGGTCCACCCCCGAGTCGTACGCGGGGGCGGGTCCGCCCGACCGCGGGTGTACTCGGCGTTACGCGTCCGGGGCGGGAAACCGAAGGCACTCAGTCGTCCCTGCCCAGGATCAGCCCCGAGGTGGGGACGCCGGTGCCCGCGGTGACCAGCGTCCTGGCCGCACCGGCGACCTGGTTGACCGAGGTGGAGCGGATCTGCCGGACCGCCTCCGCGATGCCGTTCATCCCGTGCAGATACGCCTCGCCCAGCTGGCCGCCGTGGGTGTTCAGCGGCAGTTCGTCGCCCGCCACGAAACCGGCGGCCTCGCCCGGCCCGCAGAAGCCGAACTCCTCCAGCTGCATCAGGACGAACGGGGTGAAGTGGTCGTAGAGGATGCCCACGTCGATGTCGGCGGGAGACAGCCCGGAGGTCCGCCAGAGCTGCCGGGCGACCACTCCCATCTCCGGCAGCCCGGTCAGCCCGTCCCGGTAGAAGCTGGTCATCTGCTCCTGGGCCCGCCCCGCGCCCTGGGCCGCGGCGACGATCACCGCAGGCGTCCCGGGCAGGTCCCGGGCGCGTTCGGTGCTGGTCACGACGATCGCCTGACCGCCGTCCGTCTCCTGGCAGCAGTCCAGCAGCCGCAACGGCTCCACGATCCAGCGCGAGGCGGCGTGGTCGGCGAGCGTGATCGGCTTCCCGTAGAAGTAGGCGGCCGGGTTCCGCGCGGCATGGCGCCGGTCGGTGACCGCGACATGGCCGAAGACGTCCGGCGTCAGCCCGTACGTATGCAGATAGCGCTGGGCCGCCATCGCCACCCAGGACGCGGGAGTGAGCAGCCCGAAGGGGAGGTTCCAGCCGAGCGCCGCACCCTCGGCGGTGGGCTCGCGCCGCTGCACGCCGGAGCCGAATCTGCGCCCGGAGCGCTCGTTGAAGGCGCGGTAGCAGACGACGACGTCGGCCACCCCGCTCGCCACGGCGAGGGCCGCCTGCTGGACGGTGGCGCAGGCCGCACCGCCGCCGTAGTGGATGCGGGAGAAGAACGACAGCTCACCGATGCCGGCCGCCTGGGCGACGGTGATCTCGGGGCTGGTGTCCATGGTGAAGGTGACGAGACCGTCGACGTCGGAGGGCGACAGCCCGGCATCGTCGAGCGCGGCCCGCACGGCCTCGACGGCCAGCGTGAGCTCGCTGCGCCCGGAGTCCTTGGAGAACTCGGTCGCCCCGATGCCGACGATCGCGGCCTTCCCGCCCAGCGAATCCGCCCTGCGCACGCTCATCCCGTCACCTCCGGCCGGGCATCGGGGACGGGATCTTCGGGGACGGGATCTTCGGAGAGGGGATCTTCGGAGAGGGGATATTCGGAAGCGTCGGAGGCGTCGGAAGCGTCGGTGACGGAGGTGACGGAGGTGACGGAGGTGACGGGAGCTTCGGAGGTCACGGGGCCGGTGGCGACGGGAGCTTCGGAGTCGGCGGGCAGAGCGACGGTGACCGTTCCGGCGACGTGGCGGCCCAGGCCGTTCGTACCGACGACCGCCACCTCGGCGACGGGCACGGGGCCGGGGGTGAGCGCGGTGACCTTCCCGGTCAACACCAGCGTGTCGCCCGGGTAGTTGGGCGCACCCAGGCGGATCGCGACCCCGCGCAGCACCGCGGAGGGACCGAAGTGATCGGTGATGTAACGGCCGACGAGGCCGTTGGTCGTCAGGATGTTCATGAAGATGTCCGGCGAGCCCTTCTCCCGGGCCAGCTCGGCGTCATGGTGCACGTCCTGGTAGTCCCGGGAGGCCACCGCCCCCGCGACGATCAGGGTCCGGGTCACCGGAATCTCCAGCGGCGCCAGCGCGTCGCCCACCCGCGCACCGCACCCGTCCTCCCGCTTCACGACGCCTCCCTCTCCTCGGCGGTGCTCGTCAGCAACAGCCCCAATTCCTGGAGTACTTCACTGCCGCACCCCAGATACGCGTCGAGCTGCCGGCCCCAGAGGAAGTGCCGGTGGACCGGGTGATCCAGGTCGGCGCCGGTCCCTCCGTGCAGATGCTGCCCGGCGTGCACGACGCGCTTCCCGGCCTCCGAGGCCCACCAGGCCGCCGTCAACGCCTGCGCCGAGTAAGCCAGTTGGTGATCCCTGCGCCAGGCCGCCTCGTACGTCGTCACCCGGATCGCCTCGATGTCCATGTGTGCGTCGGCGGCGCGCAGCAGGACCGCCTGGTTGGTGGAGAGCGGTCGGCCGAACTGCTCGCGCGTCGCGGTGTGCTCGACGGCCCGCGCCAGCGAACCGGCGCACACCCCGGCCTGCAGACCGGCGAACGCCGTACGCCCGGCGGCCAGCACCGACACGTATGCGCCCGCGCCCGCGCTCGTACTCGTACCCGTACCCGTAGCCGTTCCCGTACGCGCCCCTTCGTCGGACCCGCCCGCCCCGCCCAGCCGTTCGCCGGACGCGCCGTCGAGGACCAGCCGCCCCGCGGACCACGGGGCCGTGGTGTCCACCGGCAGCACCGTCACCCCCGAGTCTCCGGTCCGTACGATCCACAGGCACTGATCGGCATCCGCCACCAGCACATGGGTCGCGTCCCTCAGCCACGGCACATAGGGCACCACCCCACTGAGCCCCGCCCCCGCACTTCCCCCACTGATGCCACTGATGCCACTGACGCCACCGCTTCTGCCACCGCCACCACCCGACCGCACGTCGCTCCGCGCCGGGAAGGCCCCGGTCGCCACGGCCGTGCCGTCGTAGAGGTCGGGCAACAGGCGCTCCCGTTGCTCCACCGTGCCGTGCTCGGCGACCGCCAGCACGCCGTAGACGCAGGTGGCCGCGAACGGCACCTGCGCCGTGGTCCGGCCCTGTTCCTCCAGGAGCAGCACAAGGCCGAGCAGCCCGATGTCCTCGACGGCGGCGGGCAGCCCCGCCGCGCACAGCTCCTTCCACAGCTCCGTGTCCGTGCCGGTCCCGGCCGCCGCCAGCCGCTCGGGCGTCGACAGATCACCGAAGATCCGCGCGGCGAGTCCCTGCGCGGCGGACTGCTCCTCAGTGGGCGTGAAGTCCATGTCACCCCTCGCTCTCTCGGACGTTCTCCCGGACGCTCTCCCCCGGATCCCGCAGGTCCCCCGGGTTCCGCAGGTCCCGCAGGTCCCCGCGGAAGACCGGCAGTTCCAGACCGGGGTCCGTACGCAGGAACTCCAGCCGCACCGGCAGGCCCGTGCGGACCTTGTCGTACGGCACACCGATCACATTGCTGACCATGCGTACGCCCTCGGCCAGCTCGATCAGCCCCACGGCGTACGGCCCGCCCTCGCCGGAGGCGCTGAAGGCGGGGAACGGCGGGTGGTGCATCACGACATGGCTGAAGACGGTGCCCTCGCCGCTCGCCTCGACGGTGTCCCAGTCCTGGCCGCCGCACGCGTTGCAGCCGGGCAGCCAGGGGAATCGCAGCGTCCGGCAGTCTCCGCACCGCTGGATCAGCAGCTTGTGTTCGGCGACGCCCGCCCAGAATCCGGCGTTGTCCCGGTTGATCACGGGCCGGGGCCGCAGAGCCGCCGCCCCCGTCCCCGCGCCACTCCGCTCACCCGCACCGCCCTGCTTCCCCGTACCGCCGCCCTGCTCGCCCGCACCGCCCTGCCTGCCCGCACCGCCCTGTCGCTTCGTCGCGGGCGTGTACTTGAGGATCCGGAAGCGGTGCGTCCCGGCGGGCTCCCCGCCCGCGCGGACATCCATCCGGGTCGTGACGAAGTAGCCCGTCCCCAGCTTGGTGGTCTTGCGCGGCGACACCGACTCGATGACCGCGTCGAAGGTGATCCGGTCGCCGGCGCGGAGCGGCCGCAGATACTCCTGCTCGCAGTCGGTCGCGACCACCGAGGTGTACCCGGCGCCGTCGAGCAGGCCGAACAGTTCCTCGTACGCCGGTGAGCGGTCCGAGTGCCCCGAAAGACCGCCCATCGTCCATGCCTGAAGCATCGTCGGCGGGGCGATCGCGCCGGGCCCCCGGTACGCGGCCCCGGTGTCCCCCATCGCCTCGCACCAGTGCCGGATCATCGCCTCGTTGACCAGGTCCTTGCCGACGCCCGCCGTGGCCGCGGAGCACCCCTCGTACGCCTTCAGCCGCCCGTACAGCTCGTCCGCCGGGGCCGTCGTGCCCGTCGGCTCCGCCGGGCCGCCCGTCATCGCCTGCCCCTCTTCATGCCGAGCCGCATCGTCGCGACGATCTCCCGCTGCACCTCGCTCACCCCGCCCCCGAAGGTGTTGATCTGCGCCGCCCGGTTCATCCGCTCCAGCTCTCCGGCCCCGGCCCCGGCCCCGGCTCCGGCTCCGGCTCCGGCTCCGAGGGAACCGGGCGAGCCACCGCGGACGAGCGCCGCCTCGCCCAGGATTTCCTGGCAGATCCGGTACACCTCGACAGCGCTCTCGGTCCCCACGAACTTCACGCCGCTCGCCTCGCCGGGGGCCAGGGACCCCGCCCCCACGGAGCCCACCAGACGCCAGTTGAGCAGGCGCGTCGCCGCCAGCCGGGCGTACGCCTCGGCCAGCCGGGCCCGCACCCATGGCTCGTCGGCCCGCCGCCGGCCCGTCACCGGATCGGGGGTCCGGACGTGCGCGAGCGCCGCCTCGTAGAAGTCCTCGGCCTGCATCCCGATCGCGGCCAGTGCCACGCGCTCATGGTTCAGCTGGTCGGTGATCAGCCCCCAGCCCCCGTTCTCGGCACCGACGAGGTTCGTGGCGGGGACCCGGATGCCGTCGTAGTACGTGGCCGTCGTGGTCAGCCCGCCCACCGTCTCGATGGGCGTCCAGGAGAAGCCCGGGGCGCTCGTCGGCACCAGGACGATCGAGATGCCGCGGTGCTTGGGCGCCGCCGGATCCGTACGGCAGGCGAGCCAGATCCAGTCGGCCTGCTGGGCGTTGCTGGTGAAGATCTTCTGGCCGTCGATCACCCAGTCGTCGCCGTCCCGCACCGCTTTCGTCCGCAGGGCGGCCAGGTCCGTACCGGCTTCCGGCTCGCTGTAGCCGATCGCGAAGACCAGGTCACCGCTGAGGATCCGGGGCAGGAAGTACGCCTTCTGCTCCTCGGTCCCGTGCTTCATCAGGGTCGGCCCCACGGTGTTGAGCGTGACCATGGAGACGGGGGCGCCGGCCCGGTACGCCTCGTCGAAGAAGACGAACTGCTCGTCCGGCCCCCGGCCCTGTCCGCCGTACTCGACGGGCCAGCCGAGACCGAGCATGCCGTCGGCGCCGATGCGGCGCAGCAGACGGCGCTGCTCGGCACCTTCCCGGACCTTCGTCCCGGGCATCACATCGCGGAAGTACGTGCGGAGTTCGGCGCGGAGGCGCTGCTGGCGCTCCGTCGGGGCGAGGTGCACGGTGGCGGGCCTCCCGGGCGTACGGATCAAGGCTCTGACAGTTTTCTGACTGTCCGTCAGATTCACTCGCCCTGTCAAGACCGGAGCCACGACCCGTACGCGCTGCCGCCCATCCCGCCCCACCCCGTCCTACCCCACCCCGTCCCGCGCCGGCACCCCGGCGCGGGACGGCCCAGCACCCGACACCCCCGCACCGCGCGACACCGCACCCCGACACCCCCGCACCGCACCCCGACGCCCCGCACTCCCCGGCACCACACGCGACGGCCCGCGCGACAACACCGAAGTGCCGCTCCGCGGGCCGTCGTTCAGTCTTCCGGGACCCACCCCCCAGGGGGCCCCGGAAGACGGCTCACCAGAGGGGAGTGAAATGCACCGCGACGTTCGTATGGGACTGATTGATCGGCGCGATGGCGGGGCCGTCGACCTGGGCCGAATCGCTCTGGTTCGACGCACCGGCGCCGACGGCCTGCTGCTGCGACGTGGACGAGTTGCCGCCGTTGTTGCCGCCGTTGTCGCCGCCGACACCGCTGCCGCCGACCGTCGCCACCGCCGCGTTCGATCCGTCGTTCGCGAACGAGCCGTTGTCGGCCACGGCCACTCCACCGAAGAGCGCGCCCGCAAGGGACAGCGCGGCAACAGCGGCGAGGACGCGAACGGTACGGATGCTTGCCATGTCCATTCCTCCAGGAACCGAAAATACGGCACATATGCGGCTGATTCCGGGGCAGTTGGCTAACCGTCCCGACGTTGGTCACGACGTCGCGAGACCAAAGTTGCCCATCGGATCCGGGACGAATCCCGGCGCCTCGCCGATTCCCCCGCAAGCGTGAGGAACAACTGATAAACCTCTTACCCGCCCCCCCCAAAGGTCGGCCCCCTTCCCTTCTTCGAACGCTTGTACGAAAATAGATCCATGGCCACCATCGACCGGCAGACCGCCACCCTGGCCCTGGCCCATGCGCTCTCCGCCGCCGAGCACGGGCTCCCCGTCTTCCCCCTGTCCGCCACCAAGCTCCCCGCGCTGCGCTCCCCCCACCGCGGCGAGAGCCCGCCGGTCCACTGCCGGGGCGCCTGCGGCCTGCCCGGCCACGGCGTCCACGACGCCACCACCGACCCCGCCGCCGTGCGCGCCCTCTTCGCCGCCGCGCCCAGGGCCACCGGCTACGGCATCGCCTGCGGACGGGCCCCGCACCGGCTCGTCGGGGTCGATCTCGACATCGACACCACCGGTGGCAACGACTCCGTGGCCGCACTCCACCAGCTGGCCTTCCAGCACCTGTTCACGATCCCGCCGACCGTCACGGTGCTCACCCCGAGCGGCGGCCGCCACCTCTGGCTGACCGGGCCCGCCGATATCTCCGTACCGAACTCGGCCGGCCGCCTCGCCCCCGGCATCGACATCCGCGGCGCCGGCGGATATCTGGTCGGCCCCGGCTCCGTCACCACCCATGGCATGTACCGCTTCGCCCCCGGCACAGCCGGCCTCGTCCCCGCGCCCTGCCCCCGCGCCCTCCTGCGCCTGCTCACACCCCCCACGCACCCTCCCCGCCCCTCGGGCCACCCCGCGCGCGGGCGCCAGGGCCAGGGCCTGATCCAGTTCGTCCTCGCGGCGCACGAGGGCCAGCGCAACACCCGCCTGTTCTGGGCGGCCTGCCGCGCGTACGAACACGGCTTCGGCGACGAACTCGCGGACGCCCTCACCGACGCCGCCGTCCGCACCGGCCTCACCGAGCACGAGGCCCGCGCCGCCATCGCCTCCGCCGCCCGCCTCACCTCGGGCCGCCCCGGACGCGGCTGAGCGCACGGCGAGGAGCCCGGCCGAGCGGCATATCCGCATTGCCGGTCCCCGGCAGCGAGCGGCACCTCACAGGTGCCGCCCTCACCCGTGTTCCGCTCGGCCGTCACCGCCGGACAATGCCCGGGTGACTCCCGCGAAGACCGACCCGCCCATCCGGAGCAACCGCACGGCGATACTCGGCGCCTCGGTGTTCGGCCTCTTGTGCGTGCTGGTGGCGGCGTGGCTGCTGCTGGTGCCCATGCGCGGGGCACTCGACGAGGAACGTGCCTTCCGGTCGGCGGTCGGGTGCGCATCGGACGGCAGCGTTCCGGGCGCCCGGGGCGACGACTGCCTGCGGACCGTCGAGGCACGAATCGACCGGGCCGAGAAAGTGGAGCGGGGCCGGAAGACGGCCCAGTACTGGCTGTACGTCACCGAGGCGGACGGAACCTCCACCCGCACCCGCCTCGCGGGCAGCCCGAACGAATACCCGGTCACCCGGCCGGGAACGCGCGTCGACGTCACGTACTGGCGGGACCTGATCCGGTACGTCGACTTCGAGCCCACGCGCCGGTACACGAACGCGGACCCGCGCGACGACTACCGGCTGCCCTGCGCCTTCGGCCTGGGCCTCGGCCTCTACGGGCTGCTCCTCCCGTCGGGCATGTACGTGGCGGCCCGGCGCTCACGGGCCTCGGTCCAAGCGTTCTCCTGGCAGGTCAATCTCACCGTCGGAGGAGCGCTCTGCCTCACCGCGCTCGCGGCTGCCGCGCCGTGGCTGACCGACAGCGTCGGGTCGGCGTTCCGGCTCGTCGGCCTGTCCGTCCCCGTGGTCCTGGCCGCCTGCTGGACGGCCGCCCTGCTCCTGCGCCGCCGAAGGAACGACGGCGACGACACCATCGCGGTGACACCGTCCGTGCCCACCACGGAACACTGCTTCCCGGGCACGGTCCTGGGCGACATCCCGTACGCGGACGGTGGCGGCTACCTGGTGGCCGGCCCGGCTCTCCTGGCATCGACCCCCGACCCGACCGGCGCCGCCTTCCGCCGGGAGGTCCCGTCCACCCTGACCCCGGTCCGCGTCCGCCCGCCCTATCTGACAGACCCCGGCCGCCCCGACCACCACTGCTGGGTCCTGGAGTGCGAGGACGGCGGCGTACCGGTACTGATCATCACCCGCAAGAAGACGATGCCCCGGGTCCTGGGCGCCCTCCGGCCGACGCCGTCCACCGCCCCGCGGCAGCCCTGACGCCGCGCCCCGCCCGAAGCGGACCAACGGCTGTTCCTACCGCCACCCCTACCCCCGCCCCTCAGGGGTTCGGCCGATCCGTGGGCGCGCCGACACCACGGCCCGATGACACAACAGGCGCCCCAGGCACGGCGGGAGAGACGGAACCGGCCGGATTCGAACCGGCGTCCTCACGGTTTTGGAGACCGCGCGCGACGACCTCTGCGCTACGGCTCCGCCCCGCCGGCCATCCTGCCAGTCGAGGGGGCCGACCCCCGCACCAAGGCCCCAGGAACGAGTCGGCCGATCGTGCCGGACGAACCCCACCGCGCCACCGCGCACCGAAACGGCCCCCGACCGTTTCACCCGGTCAGGGGCCGTACTCATGGCGGTGGGTGTGGGATTTGAACCCACGGTCACATCGCTGCGACGACGGTTTTCAAGAGAGTGCTGCGGGGAGCGTCCCGGTTGTGGCTTGAGGGCAGCGACGCGAAGGGGTACGGGGCAGCAGGACTCATCGGCAGACGAGCATGCCGCCAAGGCAAGTGACACGGAAAGCGCCCTCTGCCTGAATGGTCTCGTTGACCCGCTCCCGCGCACGCTCGATCGTCTCCCGGAACGGAACGCCCATCTTGTCGGCCCAGGCTTCGTACGAGGCCAAGTGCGCGACGACCGGTTCGGCGTCGGTCACCTCGATCACCCCGGGAAGGGGGATCGTGCGGATCTCGCCGAAGACCGTACCGAGGATCGCTGGCGCGTCCTCCAGGGTGAAGCGGGCGGACAACTGCACTCGGGCGGGGCCCTCCTGGATACCCAGCACATCGCCCGCGGCCTGGCGCCAGAGGTGCTCCAGTTCCCGCTTGTCGGTCTGACTGTTCGTGGAGACGATCGCGATGCCGCCGGGTGCCAGTACGCGGCCCAACTCCCTTACGGCCTGAGCCTGGTCCTCGACGTGGTACAGCATGTGCAGCGCAAGAACCGCACCGAGGGCTCCATCCGCAATGGGCAACTGCTGGACGTCCGCGACGACCGCTCCGGGGATGGCGCCGAGGATTCCGCGAGAGACGTCCATGGGCAGCACGTTCAGGTCGGGACGGTCCTCTCGTAGCCGGGCGACGAACTTCCCGTTACCGCAACCCACGTCCGCGACCACGCCGCGTATGCCGGTCAGTTCGTTCGCGACGATGCCCGGAAGGTCGTGGCTCGGGGTCTGCCACTCATAGAGGGACTGGCGCGCGGCCAGGTGCTGACCCGTGCCGTACGCCTTGGTGGAAAGAAGGCTGCGGTCGGTGACCAAATGATCATGCGTGGGCTGGGCGGTCATCGGGGCTCCGTGGGGTTGCTGGCGAGAGCAGGCCGGACGGCCACCTCGTGGATGTGCGCGCGGAGATCGACTGCCGACTGTGCGCCACGGTACGGCTCGCCTCCGAGCAGCGCGGCCAGATTGCGAAGCCTGATAGTGATGCTCGCCGTGTATCCCTCGGCGCCGAACACCTCCGAGAGCTTCGCACCAGCTCCCTCGACGTCACCGCTGGCAAGGTAGGCCGTGGCCAGGTCCAAATGGGCGGCCTGTAGATCGCCGGGGGAGCGGTCGCCTTCCGGCCCGGCCTGGTACAGCTCCACGGCACGATTGGACGCGCTTATGGCGTGCCGGATCTGCTCGTTGCCCCCGACGGCCAACAGGGTGGTCCCGGCGTAGGCCCACTGCTTGGCCTCGGGGAACGAGAAGACCCCAGGCAACTCGTCGGGTCCCGCAGCACCCCGTGCCTCATGGGCCAGTGCAAGTATCCTCAGCGCGCTGTGGTTGTCCCCCTCGGCTGCGCGGGCCCGTGCCTCCAAGCTCAGCAGCCGAGCCTTGATCGTTCCCGTACCGGGGCCTCGACCCTCGCTCTGCCCAGCCTGCGCAAGGTCTCCTGCCCGCCGGTAGTCCCCTGCCCAGTAAGCGGCCAATGACTGGAACGACCGTGCCCATGCGCGTAACGGTGAGTGCTCCGAGATCTCCGCGCACTGCACCACAGTGCGGACATGCGTAGCTGCGGCGGAGCGGTCCCCCAGGTCAAGCGACACATGGGCCGCAAGACCGGATAGCCACCCCGCGACCACGTACAGGTGACGGGTCTGACTGGGGTGCTGTCGGCCCTCCAGCAACTGGAACACTCCACCCTGAGCTGTGCGAATCTCCGGGATCAGAAGAGGCAGGGGCCGGCTGACGAAGTCCCGGGCAAGTCGTTCGACATCAGCATCGAACTGCTCCAGTACGAGCGTGTTGACGTTGGTCTCCGCCGCGTGACGAGCGAGCCTGGCAGAGAGCTCCGTATCGGCGGCTGGGGATCGGGCATCTTCGTCCGCCCCTGGTAGTCCGGCAACCAACGGCTCGACGGCTGAGGTCGGCACCTCGGCCGGTTCGCGAGGCTTGACCGTCAGGCTGGGCGGCGTCTCCCAGGAGCGTCGGGCAAGTCCGAGCATGTGCCCAGGGATCCGTAGCCCGTCCGAGATCCGTTCGATCACGTCCATGTGCAGCAACTGCCTCCGCCCGGCGATCACCTCCCCCACCCGGCTCGGGGTCAGATCGAAGCGGCGCGCGATCATCGAGGGATGAATGCCTGCTCGTGCCTTGACCAGCTGACCTTCATCGTAGAAACGAGGACTGACAGCAGCTGCGAAAGCAGACAGCCCGTCACAACTGACCCCACAGAGCGAGGGGGAGCGGCTGTGGTCCATGCCTGGTCCACACATCATGATCCAAAGCGGCCCACGGGCGGATCAGGGTGAGACACCACCCCATGACGAAGGGGTGCCCCTTGTCGGGACACCCCTTCTGATCAGCACGTTCTCTGACCTGCTGCGGTGGGTGTGGGATTTGAACCCACGGTCACATCGCTGCGACGACGGTTTTCAAGACCGTTCCCTTAGGCCGCTCGGGCAACCCACCCCGCGTCATCGCCCCGTCGAGCCCCGAGACCCGACGGTTCGCCCGGCCCCACGGCCGGTTCGACGCGTGGGACAGCCTAGCCGGTCAGCTGTCGCCCTTGCGCTCGCCCAGGGTGACTTCGGCCGTCGCGGTCCTGCCGTCGCGCTTGTAGGTGAGCGTGATCTTGTCGCCCGGCTTACGGGTCCAGATCTCGCCGATCAGCGTCGGGCCGCTGTCGACCACGGTGTCGTTGAACTTCGTGATCACATCGCCCGCCTTGAGACCGGCCTTCGCCGCGGGGCCGTCCGGGGTGACCGCGGCGGTGCCGCCCGCGCCCTCGGCCGAGATCGCCGCGCCGCCGGTCTTCTCCTCCATCGTGACCGTCGCGCCGATCACCGGGTAGACCGGCTGACCGGTCCTGATCAGCTGCTCGGCGACGTTCTTCGCCTGGTTGATCGGGATGGCGAAGCCGAGGCCGATGGAGCCCGCCTGGGACTGTCCGGCGCTGCCGCCGCTGGTCGACTGGATCGCCGAGTTGATCCCGATGACCGCACCGCCCGCGTCGAGCAACGGGCCGCCGGAGTTGCCCGGGTTGATCGAGGCGTCGGTCTGCAGGGCGCTCATGTAGGAGTTCTTGTTGCTGGAGCCGTCGCCGGAGGCCACCGGGCGGTTCTTCGCGCTGATGATGCCCGTGGTCACCGTGTTGGACAGGCCGAACGGCGCACCGATCGCGATGGTCGAATCGCCCACCGCGACACTCTCCGAGTTGCCGAGGGCCAGCGGCGCGAGGCCCGACGGCGGCTTCTTCAGCTTCAGCACGGCGACGTCGTAGCCCTGCGCCCGGCCGACCACCTCGGCGTCGTACTTCTTGCCGTTGGAGAACGTCGCCGTCAGTTGGCCACTGTCCGCCGCGGAGGCGACCACGTGGTTGTTGGTGAGGATGTGGCCCTCCTTGTCGTAGACGAAGCCGGTGCCCGTACCGCCCTCACCGTCGCCGCCCTGGGCGTCGATGGTGACCACGCTGGGCAGTGCCTTCGCCGCGACTCCGGCCACGGTGCCGTCCGCGCGCCTGAGGTCCTTCGGGGTGTCGGAGGCCGCGACCGTCGTCGACCCGTTGGAGGAGCCGTCGCCGTTGCGGTCGGCCGCCCAGAAGCCGAGGGCACCGCCGATGCCGCCCGCGACGAGCGCCGCCACGGCCACGGCCGCGATCAGACCGTTCGCACGGGGCTTGCGCGGCGCGTCCGGCGCCGGAGGGACCGGGGCACCCCACACCGGACCACCGCCGCCGCCGCCGGCGTACGACGGGACGGCGGGCGGGGGAGGCGGCCAGGCACTCGCGGCGGGAGGCTGCGGGGCGGGGTACGGCTGGTGGCCGGGCGACGGGGGTGGCGTCGGCTGCGACTGGGGCTGCGACTGCTCCTGGTACGTGGTGGCGTCCGCGCCGGAATCCGGAACGGAGGTGGCCGCTGTCGGGGGCGTGGCTCCGTCAGGGGTGTTCTCAGGAGCGGCGGCCGGCACTGGAGGTGCGGACGGAACGGACGGTACGGCCGGAACCGCGGCGCCCTCGTTGCCCTCGTTCTCGGTGCTCACAGCTCTTTACTCCTCGGTTCCACTCGGCATTCGGCAAGAGATCCGCTGTGCACGTGTCTACGGTCAGCTTTTCCCACAGCACGTCAGGCCACTGTAAGCAGGACCTGTGCATCCGCACACCAATCTTTACATCAGACAAAACCGTCCTCCATGACAACGTGCGCGCACCCGCCGTGTCACGGTGACACCATGACTCGGTGACCCACGCACGGCAGCACACCCCGCACACGCCCATCCAGGTCATCGCCCACCGCGGGGCCTCCGACGATGCCCCCGAGCACACCCTGGCCGCGTACCGGAAAGCGATCGAGGACGGCGCCGACGCCCTGGAGTGCGATGTCCGGCTCACCGCGGACGGAGAGCTCGTCTGCGTGCACGACCGCCGGGTGAACCGCACGTCCAACGGCCGCGGCGCCGTCTCCGCCCTGGAGCTCGCCGACCTCGCCGCTCTCGACTTCGGTTCCTGGAAGGACCGCGAGGAGTCACCGGACTGGGATCCGGTGCCGGGCGAGCTCACCTCCGTACTCACCCTCGAACGCCTTCTGGAGCTGGTCACCGAGACCCGGGCGGCCGGACGGCCGCTGCAGCTGGCCATCGAGACCAAGCACCCCACCCGCTGGGCCGGGCAGGTCGAGGAGCGGCTCCTCCAACTGCTCAAGCGCTTCGGCCTGGACGCACCTGCGGCCGAGGGCCCCTCGCCGGTACGCATCATGAGCTTCTCCGCGCGCTCGCTGCACCGTGTGCAGGCCGCCTCGCCCACCCTGCCCACCGTCTATCTGATGCAGTTCGTCTCCCCGCGGCTGCGCGACGGACGGCTGCCCGCCGGGGCGCGGATCGCCGGACCCGGGATGCGGATCGTACGCAGCCACCCCGGCTACATCGAACGGCTCCACCGCGCGGGACACCGGGTTCACGTCTGGACCGTGAACGAACCGGCGGATGTCGAGCTCTGCGCGCGCCTCGGCGTGGAGGCAATCATTACAAATCGCCCGAAACAGGTCCTGTCTCAACTGGGCCGTCTTTAAGATCAGTTACAGGGCGTGCACCGGCGCACTCGTTGCGTGCCCGATCGTCACGAGTGCGTCACCGGTAATGCTGTGGCCGGTTTCCGGTCCGGTCACTCGGGGCATCCAATCCGTGGCGTGGGGCAAAGGAGGTCTCGGGGGTGGCGTTTGTGGTGGCACAAGAAGTGCCCACGTCGTCGAGCATGGCCGTTCCCCATGGCCCTGCCGGCGTGGGACAGGCAAGACATCGGATGCGCGAGCAGTTGCGCGGCAACGGGGTCTCCGATTCGGTCCTCGACGACGCGGTTCTGATCCTTTCCGAACTTCTCAGCAATGCGTATCGGCACGGCAGACCGCTGGGGCGGCAGGCGGACGTCGGTGACGGCGACATCCGTGCCGCGTGGCGTGTGGACAGAAAGGGCGGGCTGACCGTCGAGGTCACGGACGGGGGCGGACCGACCCGTCCGATTCCGGCCACCCCTTCGGTGACGGCACGGGGCGGCCGGGGGCTCAACATCATCAGCGCCCTTGCCCAGGAATGGGGCGTACGGGACGACTCCTCGGGCGAGGTCACCGTCTGGGCGCTGGTCGCCTCCAAGGTCTCCTCCAAGGTTTCCGCCAAGCAGCACCGGCTCAGCGGGCTCGGAGGACTGGCCGGATTCGACGGCCTGGACTTCGCGGACGCCTTCGACGACGCGAGCTGAACCCGGCCGGGCAATCCCCTCGGTCGTCGCTCCGTGGTGGTTGCCCCGCGGTTGTTGCCCCACGGTTGTTGCTCCGCGGTGGTTGCCCCTGCGGTTGTTGCCCCGCGGTCGTTGCCCCGCGGTCGTTGCCCCACGGTGGTTGCCCGCGGTCGTCGCGCCGCTCGTTCCGGCGCGGTCGCGGCAGACTTTCCGGCAGTGCTTCCCGCCCCCTCGCGGCAGTCGTCCAGGCGGGTGTGCCCCTGGGGGTCGGCGCGTGCGGCTAGGCTCGCGCCGAGACCGCACTGTCGCAATCGGGAGAATGCCCAGCATGGCCAAGAAGCGCCCTCAGACCAAGGCCGGGAAGCAGCAGCTCAAGGACGGTGAGATCCCGGTGGTCGGGGCCCGTGAGCCCTGCCCGTGCGGTTCGGGCCGCCGTTACAAGGCGTGTCACGGACGCGCCGCCGCCCACGCCGTGACCGAGCTCGTCCACCGCCCCTTCGAGGGCCTGGCCGGTGAGTGCGACTGGGTGTCCCTGCGCGAGCTGGTGCCCGCCGCCACCGCCGAACTGACGCTGAAGGGCGGGCTGCCCGAAGGTGTGCCGTCCGTGACGCTCGCGACCGTCCTGCCGATGGCCTGGCCCGCCCTGCGCCGCGACGACGGCACCGTTCTGCTCGCCCTGCAGAACGACACCTCCTCCGGGGACCTCAGCCGGGACCTCGCGGACACCCTGCAGCGGGCGCTGGAGACCGAGCCGGGTTCGCCGGTCGCCGCCCGCCGGGTGCCGGCCGACGGGCCGCGGCTCCAGGATCTGCTCGACCCGGACGCCGCGTTCGAACCGGTCGTCCACTCCGGATTCGAGTTCTGGGTACCCGACGCGGAGAACGCCACCCCCGAGGTGTCCGCCTCCCTGGAGCGCGCCAACGCCGCCGCGATCCCCACCACCCTGCTCTCCGGCGTCGATGCCGCGTACTGGTGCGAGACCCCGGAGAAGAACCACCTGCGCTGGGTCATGCCGCACCCCGAGGAGCAGCTTCTCGACGCCCTCGCCCGGCTGCACGCCGCGGGCACCTCCTCGCTCGGCGAAGGAACCAGGCTGGTCGGGTCGTTCCGGGCGCACGGGCTGATGGTCCCGGTCTGGGACCTGCCGAGCTCGATGGGCGCCGAGGCGTGCGAGAAGCCCGCGGTGGAGTTCGCCGAACGGCTGGCGGTGGCACTCGCGTCGGACGCCCCCCTCACCGCCGAGGAGCGCCGGGCGCGGGGCGGGCTCACCAACCGCCAAGTGACGCTCAGCTGACAGTGACGACACCTGTGGGCATCTGGTGACTCGCGTCACAACTCCCCGTACTCACAGGTAAATCCCTGTCCGAATAGGCGAGATCGAATTTGCGAACGGCAGATCTCTTGTTACCGTTCTAAAAGCCCGGTCGCTGGTGCATCCCCCGTCGCCAGCGATCGGGCGTCCTCATTTCCGGGTGCGTTCCGGATACGTCGCACGTACGGCACCCTCGTACGCGGCGCCCGTCGCAGAGCCGGGACCGGCCGTTCGGCCCCGTCCCCAGGTCGCGGGAACGCCGCCTCTCCCCCATCAATCCGATGCGTGGGACAGCAGATTCGACCCGAAGCGCAGCAGCGGCGGAGCCCCGCCCCCGGACCACACCCGTCGCGTCCCGCCCGTCACACCCGTCGCGTCGCGGCAATGCGTCCACGTCCCGCGCCCGCGCCCACGTCACATGTCCGGGCCGGGGGCATCCGCGTCGCGGTGACGCGCCCCTCGCGCCGGTGCTGTCCGTGGTGATGGAGCGTTCGAATTCGGACAATGGTCGGGGGCCGGAACTCCTATTCGGCACTGCCGAAGAAGAGGCATCGGAGGGTACGTCGGAAAGGTCACCGGAAGGGTCGTCAGAAAGCCTGCCGCCAGCAGATTTTGCCACTGGGGCAGGGGATTCCGTATCTTCCGATACCGGTTCCGGACCGCCCGGCTTCCCTGTGGAAGCGTCCGTGGAACCGCCCGGGGGAAGCAGTCCGGCGACGACCACCGGAGCCGTGGGCCCGATCATGCGGATTCCCGCCGGCTCCATCTGGCGACTGCCCGGGAATTCCTGACGGTGAGCCGAAGATATCGGCGGAATTCTCCACGCCGGGACGCCGGGCACCCATGCACCGCAGATCCCGGGCGGCGCACACCCGTACGAGTGGGCCGCCCGAATCCGCGTCAGTACGCGAGTCTGCTGCCGCCGTCGGGTGCGCCGGTGCTCGCCTCGACCAGCGCGTCCAGGACCGCCTCCACATCCGGCAGCCAGGGTGCCGCGGACCCGGGGCCCGGAACCCGTTCCCAGTGCGCCTGTCCCGTACCGGCCTCGGACGGCGGCAGGAGGAGATAGCCGCCCTCGCCGTGGAACCGCAGCGAACTGGGCACCCAGTCCTTGGCGTGCAGCAGCTCTCCGAGCCGTTCCAGGGTGTACGGGGCCACCAGCAGCGACCACCGCGTCGGCGTCGCCACCACGGGCCCCAGGCGCAGGCCCAGGCGGTCGAGGGCGGTCAGCGCGCTCGCGCCGGCCACGGCGGGCAGGCTCACCGCGCAGGGTGCGCGGCCTCCGGTGGCGAGCAGGACAGGAGCGGTGGGGCGGTTGGCCCACCACCAGCGCACCATGCGCTCGTCGGTGGTGGCCGCCAGGAGTCCGGGATCGAAGGGGTGTGCGCCGGGTACGGCGCACTCGGGGTCGGGGCAGGCGCAGCCGCGATCGCCGCGCGGACCGGCCGCCGCAGAGCCGACTCCGGGGAGCACGGGCCACTGCCATGCCGTGGCACAGGTCAGCGCCGCGTCGAGCTGGGCAGGGCCTCCCTTGCGCCGGAGCCGGAGCCTGCGTCGCCTTCCGAGGATCTCGCGCATGAGCGCTCGTTCCTTTCCGTTGAACGCCGAGGTCCACATCGCACCACGCGGGCGTTACCGCACGTGTGCGTCTCTTCGCTGTGCGTACATGCTCAACAGTTCTGCGGTACGGGCAAGCCGTCGGTACCGAGCGTGAGCCGAGCCGAGCAGAGTGGAGCCGATTTGAGTGGAACCGAGCAGGGTCGAACTGAGCGGAGTCGAACTGGCCTGGCGGAGTCGAACCGGCCGAGCCGGATCGAGGCCGGCCACATCATGGCGAGGGTGGCACGCGCCTCGCGCGAGCCGTCCCTGGTGCAAACCCCGCCACTCGGGGGCGGAGGTGTAACCGTCACGGATAAGGACGTCCGGGCCCGCTGCCAGGTTCCGGGGCTGATCACAACTGCCCCTGCTCATCATCGATTACGTACCCAGCATGCCCGGAATGACGCTCCCCCTGGGACTTCGTCCCGAGGGCACCCCCTGTCGAGCACGACCAGTCGACCGCAAATAGCTGCCATAGGGTGCATTTTTTGGCCAAGTTAAGAATCACTTGGACACCACGATTCCCGTGGGGACAATGCTGGACATCAGCTTACTTGTGCGTGTACATGTGGATGCCTTGATAGCGGCGCAGAATGACTTGGGGGTTTGCGATGCTATTCGACGAATCGCACCAGTCGGAAAGCTGGCTGCCATGAGCTCCCTACACCTGCCGAAAGTGGCTGGAATCGATCCCACAGTTCCGGTTTCAACGCACACTGCCGCACCTCTGACGGAAGTGCCGGCCGCCCCCGGAGCCTTCATCCAAGACCGTCTGGCGAGCTGGGTCTCGGATCTCACCACGCTCCACGAGCTCACCGAGCGCCTGGCCGGAACCCACACCCTCGACGACGCCCTGCACGAGCTGCTGCGGGCCGGAGCCGCCCTGGTCGGCGCCCGTCGTGGACTTCTCGTACTGGAGCCCGCGGACGGTGGCGGACCGTCCACCACCATCGGCCTCGGGCTCGTCCACGCCGAACTCGGCAGCATCGAGACCGTGCCGCGCAGCGTCACCTCCTACGGCCGGATCCTCGACGGGCTCCCGGACGCCGAAGGTCCGCTCACCCACCGCGATCTGCTCGGCGACAAGGGCCTCGACCCCCGCCACCGCGAGGTGGCCGCCCGGCTCGGCTACGCCGCCAGCTACGCGCTGCCGCTCGCCGCCGGGACGGCCGGCCGTCTCGGCGCGGCCGTCTGGCTGTACGACGAACCCGCCGAACCCCTGGAGCGTCAGCGGCACCTCGTCGGCCTGTACAGCCGTTACGCCTCCGAGCACCTGGCCCGGCTGCTCGAACTGGAGCGGGCCAGGACCGAGGCCGCGATCCTCGCCGAGGAGCTGCTGCCCACCCGGCTGCCCCACGTCCCCGGCGTCCGGCTGGCCGCACGCCGCCTGGCCGCGGCCGGGGGCGGCGGCGACTGGTACGACGCCCTGCCGCTGCCGGACAACGCGCTCGGCCTCGCCGTCGGCTCCGCAGGCGGGTCGGGACCGGGCGCCCTGGCCGCCATGGGCCGGCTCCGGGCCGGTCTGCGGGCGTACGCCGTGATGGAGGGCGAGGACCCCGTCGCCGTACTCTCCGATCTCGAACTGCTGATCCGGCTGACCGAACCGGCCAGAACCGCGACCGCGCTCTTCGCGTACTGCGAACCCGCGGCCCGCAGGATCGTGCTGTCCGGGGCCGGACACTCACCGCCCCTGGTCACCGGCGAGCGGCGCACCGAGTTCGTGGAGACGACCCTGTCCGCTCCGCTGGGCATGCTCGCCTGCTGGGAGGCGCCGAGCGTGGAGTTCACCCCCGAACCCGGCGAGACGGTGCTGTTCTACACGGACGGGCTGTTGCGCCGCACCGGCGACTCGATGGACCGGGCCTTCGCCCGGCTGCACTCCGCTGCCGCCGGGGTGCCCAGGGCCGCCCGCCACGACCCCGCCGCCGTCGCCGACCACGTCCTGGGGACGATGCTGCCCGACGGTCCCGACCGGAGCGACAGCACCGAGGACGTGGTCGTGCTGGCCACGTACTTCGAGTGACGGCGACGGCCGCCGACAGCCCGGAGTCCCCGCCGCTCACCCCATCGCCGCCCCTCCGCGGGCGTCGGAGGTGTAACAGGTCCTTCTGCCCTGGGCCCCCTTCCGTACACCCGTACGATGGAGGCGGTCCAGTGTCGTATCAAGGAGAGACAAATCGTGTCTGAGGAGCTCACCCCGGAGAACCCGGAGCCGGAGACCGAAGAAGCAGAGCCGATCAAGCAGCGGAAGAACGGCCTGTACCCGGGCGTCTCCGACGAGCTTGCCGAGAGCATGAAGTCGGGCTGGGCCGACACCGAGCTGCACGGCCTCGAACCGATCGCCCAGGCGGAGCACACCGCCGCCCGCCGCGCCGCACTCTCCGCGCGCTTCCCCGGCGAGCGCCTGGTCATTCCCGCGGGCAACATCAGGACCCGCTCCAACGACACCGAGTACGCCTTCCGTGCCTCCACCGAGTACGCGTACCTCACCGGCGACCAGACGCACGACGGCGTGCTCGTCCTGGAACCGACGGGCGCGACGGGTCACGACGCGACGGTCTACCTCCTGCCGCGCTCCCATCGCGAGAACGGCGAGTTCTGGCTCGACGGCCAGGGCGAGCTGTGGGTGGGCCGCCGCCACTCCCTGACCGAGGCCGAGCAGCTGCTGGGCATCCCGGCGAAGGACGTCCGCGAGGTGGCGGCCGCACTGACCGGGGCCACCGGCCCGGTCCGCAACGTCCGGGGCCACGACGCGGGCATCGAGGCCGCCCTGACCGACAAGGTCACCGCGGAGCGCGACGAGGAGCTGCGCGTCTACCTCTCCGAGGCCCGTCTGGTGAAGGACGCCTTCGAGGTCTCCGAACTCCAGAAGGCCTGCGACGCCACGGCGCGCGGCTTCGAGGACGTCGTCAGGATCCTCGACAAGGCCGAGGCGACCAGCGAGCGCTACATCGAGGGCACCTTCTTCCTGCGCGCCCGCATCGAGGGCAACGACATCGGCTACGGCTCGATCTGCGCGGCGGGCCCGAACGCCACCACGCTGCACTGGGTCCGCAACGACGGCGCCGTCCGCGCGGGCGAGCTGCTGCTCCTGGACGCCGGGGTGGAGACCAATGACCTCTACACCGCCGATGTGACGCGGACGCTGCCGATCAACGGCACCTTCACGCCGCTCCAGCGCAAGATCTACGACGCCGTGTACGAGGCGCAGGAAGCGGGCATCGCGGCCGTCAAGCCCGGTGCCGACTTCCGCGACTTCCACGACGCCTCGCAGCGCGTGCTCGCCGAGAAGCTCGTCGAGTGGGGTCTGCTCGGCGATCTGTCCGTGGACAAGGTCCTGGAGCTGGGCCTCCAGCGCCGCTGGACCCTGCACGGCACCGGCCACATGCTCGGTATGGACGTCCACGACTGCGCCGCCGCGCGCACCGATTCGTACGTCAACGGCACCCTGGAGCCGGGCGTCTGCCTGACCGTGGAGCCCGGACTGTACTTCCAGGCCGACGACCTGACGGTGCCCGAGGAATACCGCGGCATCGGCGTCCGGATCGAGGACGACATCCTCGTCACGGAGGACGGCAACCGGAACCTGTCCGACAAGCTGCCGCGCCGGGCCGACGAGATCGAGGCGTGGATGGCTCAGCTGAAGAGCTGACCCACCCGCCGGACCGGTAGACGGAGGGCGCGCCGCTCAGGACACCATGAGCAGCGCGCCCTCCCGCCATTTGAGGACCTTGTCGAAGCTCACGACCGCGCCCCGGCCCGGACGGTTGCCGAAGTGGACATGGTCGGCGAGCTGTTCGATGAGCCCCAGGCCCCGGCCGCTCTCGGCGGTGGGCAGGGGTTGTGCGGCAGGGCGAAGCACGCGCCGGGCGGGAAAGCCCGGCCCCGAGTCGGCGACTTCGATACGGCATTTCTCGCCGTCCAGATACGCCGTGACCCGGTACTGCCCGGAGTCCGTACGGGGCTGCTCGTACCCGGAGTCCTCCCGGCCGCCGCCGTGTTCCACGGCGTTCGCACAGGCTTCGCTGAGCGCGACCGACAGGTCGTAGGAGATGTCCGGATCAACCCCGGCCGTTTCCATGGTGCCGAGCAGAAAACGACGGGCGAGCGGGACGCTCGCAGCTTCGCGCCGCAAATGGAGTGACCACCACATGCTCATGCTCCAGCCTCCTGGCTGCGGCTCGACATACCGATACGTATTGCCGCACAGGGCGCTTCGTAAGCACACAACGGCTGTGAGAGCCCTCATTCGGCGGATGCGAATATTCCGCACAGCGGTGTATGTACGGCCGCGCGATGGTGCGTGCGACGGGGGCGCGGTGCGGCGGGGAACGGCCGCGGCGGCGTCGGCCGACCGGCCGCGTGGCCCCCGCGAACAGGTGCAACAAGCACTCTTGGGGACGGAAGTAGATCTTCCGGACCTGCCGTACGGACGCCGGGGGCACAGTGCGATGATGTCCCGGCCATGTCCACGCCTGACGCACGTGCCGGAGCCGGTCTGCGGCTCATGAGGGCCGCGGTGTTCGCCGCGGTCTGTGTCGTGCTGTCCGCGGCGGGGCACGCGTTCGCCGCCGGTTCCGCGGTGCCCCTCTGGACGCTGCTCGCCGGTTTCGCCGCGATCTTCGTGATCGCCGCGTCGCTCGCCGGGCGCGAACGGTCACTGCCCTCGATCGCCGGCGCCCTGGCAGGCGGCCAGCTCGCCCTGCACGCGCTCTTCGGGGCCGGGAGCCATGGCACGGGCGCCGCGAACGCGACCGGCGACCACTCCCTCATCCGGTTCGCCGCCGGGCTCGTGTGCGGCATGGGCCCCTCCCAGCTGAACGCCGCCGAGGCCCACCGCATCGTCACCACCGCGGGGATCGACCCGGAGGCCGTCTCGCAGGGGCACGACCACCTCGCGTCGGCCGGAGCGGTCACCTCCGGGGCGGTCACCGCCGGGGCGGCACCCGGCGCCACGGGTACGGCCGGGGCGTACGGGTCGGTGCTGGACCTGCTGCCGAACCTGCCCATGTTCCTGGGGCACCTGCTGGCCGCGCTCGCCACCGGCTGGCTGCTGCGGCGCGGCGAGATCGCCCTCTTCCGGCTGGCCACGCTCTCGGCGCACGGCGCCCAGGAACTGACTGCCGCGGCCCGGCTGCGTGCCCTGCGGGCCGCACTGGCTCTCGTACGCGCCCTGCGTGCGGGCCTGCCCGGACAGCTCACGTCCGGGCCGCTCACACTCCGCACGGCCGAAGATGTTCCGGCGCCCGCCACCGGGGACCCTCTTCAGCACATGGTGACCAGGCGCGGGCCTCCCGCCACGTACGCACTCGCAGCCTGACACGACACCTCCGCTTCGCCGTTCCACCGCTTCTTCGCGGACGGGTGTCGTGCTGCCGTCGCGCACCCGCGCGCCGGACCACCGTTTCCTCGTAGCCCTGTGGAGTGATCCCTGCCATGAACGTTTCACGCATCGCCATCGCGGGCGGCGTCGCCGCGTCCACCGTCCTGCTGCTCGCCGGTCCCGCCGCCGCACACGTCGGCGTGCAGCCGCAGGGCGAAGCCGCCAAGGGCGGTTACGCCACCATCAACTTCAAGGTTCCCAACGAGCGCGACGACGCCTCGACGGTCAAGGTCGAAGTGAACTTCCCGACCGACCACCCGCTGTCGTCCGTGACCCCGCAGGCAGTGCCCGGCTGGAAGATCGACATCACCAAGAGCAAGCTGGCCAAGCCCCTCGACGTACACGGTAAGAAGATCAACGAGGCCGTCTCCAAGGTGACCTGGACCGCGGACGGCAGCGAGATCAAGCCCGGCTACTTCCAGCAGTTCCCGCTCTCGGTCGGCCAGCTTCCCGAGGACGCCGACCAGCTCGTCTTCAAGGCCCTCCAGACGTACGACAACAAGGAAGTCGTCCGCTGGATCGAGGAGCCCAAGGAAGGCGCGCCCGAGCCCGAGAGCCCGGCCCCGGTCCTCAAGCTGACCGCGGCGGCGTCCGACGGCCACGGCGGCGCGGCCGGCAAGGACGCCGGCACGGACAAGGCGAGCGACACGGCCGCGTCGTCCAAGGACGACAAGACGACCGCCGCGTCCTCCAGCGACAACACCGCCCGCACCCTGGGCATCATCGGCATCGTCATCGGCATCGCGGGCGTCGCCTTCGGCGTCCTCGCGGGCCGCCGCCGTAACGCCTGACCCACCCGTTCCACCACCCGCACCACACTCAGGAAACCCCCATGCGCAGCAAGAAGATGGTGCTGACCGCGGCGTTCGCCGCCGCGGCCGCACTGACCCTGTCGGCCTGCGGCAGTGGTGACGACTCGGCGAAGAAGCCCGTCTCCGACGTCAGCACCCAGCCCACGACCCAGGCCGCGACCGTGCTCGACCAGCCGTTCACCAAGCCCGACCTCGTACTCACCGACACCCACGGCAAGAAGTACGACCTCCGCGAGGCGACCAAGGGCAAGCCGACACTCATCTACTTCGGCTACACCAAGTGCCCCGACGTCTGCCCGCTGACCATGAGCAACATCTCGCTCGCCAAGCGGGCGCTGCCCAAGGCCGACCAGGACAAGCTCCAGGTCGTCTTCGTCACCACCGACCCCGAGCGGGACACCCCGTCCTCCCTCGGCAAGTGGCTCGCGGCGCAGGACCCGTCCTTCACCGGACTCACCGGCGACTTCCCGACCATCCAGGCGGGAGCACGGCAGATCGGCATCGGCATCGACGCGCCGAAGAAGGAGAAGGACGGCACCGTCGTCTCGATGCACGGCGCCCAGGTCATCGCCTTCTCCCCGAAGACCGACCGGGGTTACGTGCTCTACGGCGAGGACACCACGTCCGAGGAGTACGCCAAGGACCTCCCCAAGATCCTCAAGGGGGAGACTCCGTGAACCGCCGCACGGTCCTCGCCGGCGTCCTGGCCCTCACCACCGGGCTGACGTTGGCGGGGTGCTCCTCGGACAGCAAGCCGGAGCTGAAGGTCGTCGGCGCGTTCATGCCGCAGCCCGTCAGCGACATGGCGGCCGCGTTCCTCGTCGTGGAGAACAGCGGCGGCACGGCCGACCGGCTCACCTCGGTGACCAGCCCGCTCTCGGACGACGTCACGATCCACGAGACGAAGAACCAGACGATGCGCAAGGTCACGTCCTTCGAAGTCCCCGCGGGCGGCGAGCTCGATCTTGAACGCGGTGGCAACCACATCATGTTCATGAAGCTCAAGCAGAAGCCCAAACAGGGCGAGAAGGTCTCCATGGAGCTGCACTTCGAGAAGGCCGACCCCATAAAGGTCGACCTTCCCGTGAAGGAGACCACCCACAACCCGAAGAAGCAGTGAGGGACTGACACCCATGACCGCCACCGCCCCGCGCTTCGGGCCGTCCCCGATACGACGGCCGCTCGCCGCGGCCTCGCTCCTCGCCACGCTGATCAGCCTGCTGTTCGGCCTGGTGCTGGCAGGCGCGAGCCCCGCGTCCGCGCACGCCGCTCTCACCGGGAGCGACCCGCGGGACGGGGCGGTGGTGGCATCGGCCCCCAAGGAAGTCACCCTCACCTTCTCCGAGTCGATCGCCATGGGCGACGACTCGATACGGGTCCTCGATCCCAGCGGCAAGCGGGCCGATACCGGCGCGCCGCGCGATCTGAACAGCGGCGGCACCGTGCGCTACGGCGTCAAGCTGCACGCCGGTCTGCCCGACGGCACCTACACGGTGGCCTGGCAGGCCGTCTCCGCCGACAGCCACCCCGTCTCCGGCGCCTTCACGTTCTCCATCGGCGCCCCGTCCGAGACCACGGTCGCCCTGCCCTCCGGCGGAGCGGGCGGCGGTCTCGTCGGCACCCTCTACGGCATCGCGCGCTACGCCGCGTACGCCGGGTTCGTCCTGCTCGTCGGCGGCTCCGTGTTCGTCCTCGGCTGCTGGCAGCGCGGCGCGGCCGCCCGCCCGCTGCAACGTCTCGTCGTACGCGGCTGGATCACCCTCACCGCGGCCACCCTCGCGATGCTGCTGCTGCGGAGCCCGTACACCGGCAGCGGCAAGCTCGGTGACGCCTTCGACCTCGACGGCCTGCAGACCGTCCTCGACACCAAGCCCGGAGCCGCGCTCGTCTCCCGGCTGCTGCTGCTCGGCGCCGGCGCGCTGTTCATCGCCGTCCTGTTCGGGGCGTACGCGAAGCGCGAGGACGAGAAGGTGAAGAAGGACCTCACCTTCGGGCTCGCGACGGGCGGAGCGGTCATCGCCGCGGGCATCGCCGGTACCTGGGCGCTCTCCGAGCACGCGTCGACCGGCATCCAGGCGGGCCTCGCCATGCCGATGGACGTCCTGCACCTGCTGGCCGTCGCCACCTGGCTCGGCGGGCTCGCCGCGCTCCTGGTCGCCCTGTACCGGACGCCGGACATCGGGAGCGCGGCGGTACGGCGCTTCTCGCGGGTCGCGTTCGGCAGCGTCCTGGTCCTCACGGCGACCGGCATCTACCAGTCCTGGCGCCAGGTCGGGTCCTGGTCGGCACTGACCGGCACCCGGTACGGACAGCTGCTGCTCATCAAGGTGGGACTGCTCGCGGTACTCATCGGGCTGGCCTGGATCTCCCGGCGGTGGACCGGCCGGCTGACGGACGGCGCGCAGACCGAGACGGAGATCTCCGAGCAGGGGGAGACCTCCGAGCAGGCGGAGACCTCTGGGGAGGCGACTTCTGCGCAGGGGGCGGCTTCTGTGCAGGAGGTCGCGGGTCCGGAGGAGACCGGGGCGGCGGTCGCGGGTGCGCGGGAGTCCGGGGCGGCGGTCGCTCCCGAGCGCGCCGCCCAACTCGCCCGGCAGCAGGCCGTCCTGACCGCCACGAAGAAGAAGCGGGTCCGCGACGCCGACCCCGAGCGTTCCGGGCTGCGCCGCTCGGTCCTGGCCGAGGCGGCCGTCGCCGTGGTGCTGCTCGCGGTGGCGACGGTCCTGACGTCCACCGAGCCGGCACGCACCGAGGAGGAGGCCGCTCGCGGCACCACGGCGGCGAGCGCACCGGTGTCCGAGGGCCCCGCCGAACTGAGCATGCCCTTCGACACGGGCGCCCAGAACGGCAAGGGGACCGTCCGGATCGAACTCGGTCCCGGACGCACCGGCGCCAACGAGCTGCATATCTGGATCGACGGCAGCGACGGGAAGCCGATGGACGTCCCCGAGGTGAAGCTCGCCCTCACCCTGGAGTCCAAGGACATCGGCCCGCTGCCGGTCGCCCCCGACCGGCTCACCGAGGGGCACTGGACGGCGAGCGGCGTCCAGATCCCGATCGCGGGTGACTGGAAGGTCGCCGTGACGGTGCGTACGTCGGACATCGACCAGGCCACCATCGACAAGAACGTAGAGATCGGCTGAGCACGGTGAGTAAGAGCACGAAGCGTACGAAGGGCACCGCGACGGGAGCGGGCGCGGATTCCCGCACCCGCACCGGTGTCGGTGCCGGTGTCGGTGTCGGTGCCGGTGTCGGTGGCCCCGAGCGCGACCGCGGTGGAGCCGGTGGCCCGGAGCGCGACCGCGGTGATGCCGGTATCGGCGGCGTCTCGCGGCGGCAGCTGCTCGGCGGCGCGGGAGCGGCCGGGGCCGCCGGGGCCGCCGGTCTGGTGCTCGGCGCCGCGGGTGGCGCCACCGGGTACGCCGCGACCCGGCCCGACGAGACGACCGCGCTGACGGCCATCGGGTCCACCGAGGCGATGTTTCACGGGAAACATCAACCGGGGATCACCACTCCGCTTCAGGCCCGCGGCCATCTGGTCGCCTTCGACCTCGTACCGGGCGCGGGACGCAGGGAAGCCGCCGCCCTGATGCGCCGCTGGTCGGCCGTGGCGGGGGAACTGATGGCGGGGCGCCCGGCCACGGACGGCGGTGCGGACGGGCCCGGCCATGACACCGGGATCGCGCTGGACGCCGGGCCCTCCTCCCTGACGATCACCTTCGGCTTCGGCCGGACCTTCTTCGACCGCACCGGCCTGACCGGCCGCCGGCCCGCCGGGCTCGACCCGTTGCCGCCGTTCTCCTCCGACCGTCTCGACGCCAGGCGGTCCAACGGCGACCTGTGGGTGCAGATCGGCGCCGACGACGCGCTGGTCGCCTTCCACGCGCTGCGTGCCATCCAGAAGGAGGCGGCGGGAGCGGCCGGGGTGCGCTGGCAGATGAACGGCTTCAACCGCACCCCCGGTGCCACGGAGCGTCCGATGACCGCACGCAATCTGATGGGCCAGATCGACGGAACCGGCAATCCGAAGCAGGCCGACGACGACTTCGACGAGCGGATCTTCGTACCGTCCGCGTCGGATGCTTCGCAGGACTGGCTGGCCGGCGGCTCCTATGCCGTCGTACGACGCATCAGGATGCTGCTGGACGACTGGGAGAAGCTCTCGGTGGACCGGCAGGAGCGGGTCATAGGGCGGCGCAAGGCGGACGGGGCACCGCTCAGCGGCGGCACCGAGACCACCGGGATGGACCTTGACAAGGCCGGTCCCGACGGCCGGCTCGTGATCCCCGACAACGCCCACGCCCGGATCTCCTCCCCGGAGAAGAACGGCGGCGCGGCCATGCTGCGACGCCCCTTCTCGTACCACGACGGCATCTCGGCGGACGGCACCCCGGACGCCGGGCTGCTCTTCATCTGCTGGCAGGCGGATCCGTACAAGGGCTTCGTCCCGGTGCAGCGCAAGCTCGACCGGGGCGACGCGCTCTCACCGTTCCTCCGGCACGAGGCGAGCGGCCTCTTCGCGGTGCCGGGCGGCGCCGCGAAGGGTGAGTACGTGGGACAGCGGCTCCTGGAGTCCTGACGTACGGGCCGGGGCTGTGCACCCGCGACCGGGCCGGGGCCGGCGCGGGCCGTGTGCCGGAGGGGCGCGTTCCGGGCCAGGCGGGGCGGGCCGGGCGCGGAGGCACGGGCCGGGCTCGGAGACACGGGCCGGGCTCGGAGGCACGGGCCGGGGCGGGGCGGCTGCCGGGCGGGCGGGGCACCGGTCCGGTCGCATCCTGAGACAGCACGGCGCCCGTCGTACAGCGCATTAGGGTGACCGTATGTCAGCCACGCGCTACGCCTATCTCGGCCCAGAAGGCACCTTCACCGAGGTCGCCCTCCGTACGCTCCCGGAGGCCGCCACCCGGGAACTCGTCCCGATGGTCTCGGTACCCGCGGCCCTGGACGCGGTACGTAACGGGGAAGCGGCGGCAGCGCTCGTACCGATCGAGAATTCCGTCGAGGGCGGTATCACCGCGACGCTCGACGAGCTGACCACCGGCGAACCGCTGATGATCTACCGCGAGGTACTGCTCTCCATCACGTTCGCGCTGCTGGTGCGCCCCGGGACCAAACTGACGGACATCAAGACGGTCACCGCGCACCCGGCCGCTCAGCCGCAGGTACGCAACTGGATGGCGGCCCACCTCCCGCAGGCGGCGTGGGAATCGGCCGCCTCCAACGCGGACGGGGCACGGCTGGTCCAGGAGGGGCGGTACGACGCCGCCTTCGCGGGCGAGTTCGCCGCGGCGACCTACGGCCTGGAACCCCTCGTGACGGAGATCCACGACGCGGAGAACGCCCAGACGCGCTTCGTCCTGGTGGGCCGCCCGGCCCGGCCCTCCGCACCGACTGGTGCGGACAAGACGTCCGTCGTGATCTGGCTGGGCCACGACCACCCGGGTGCGCTGCTCGAACTGCTCCAGGAGTTCGCCGTACGCGGGGTCAACCTGATGCTCATCCAGTCGCGTCCGACCGGGGAGGGCATCGGGAACTACTGCTTCGCCGTGGACGCCGAGGGTCACATCGCGGACCGGCGGGTCGGGGAGGCGCTGATGGGGCTGAAGCGGGTCTGTCCGAGCGTGCGGTTCCTCGGCTCGTATCCGCGGGCCGGGGTGACGCCGGAGGAGGTGCGCCCGCTGCGGGCGGGGACCTCGGACCGGGAGTTCACGGACGCCTCCGACTGGCTGGCACGCAGCCAGGACGGCCGGATCTGAGATTCGGCGGGGAGGGCCGGGCCATCGGTCCGGTCCGACACCGACGGGAGCCGGGGCACCGGGCTGCCGTGCCGACCCGCGCGGTTGCGCGACGGTCCGACTTCCTGATTTTCCTGCGCCCACAGAGTTATCCACAGGGTGGCCCCTCAGCCTGGGGACAAGTCGACACTGCAATGCGACATCATCGACAAATCGCCCCAGTGGCCTCAGGCCCCTCCCGGGGAACAGGGGCCGCCCGCGCGCCCCGGCGTCCCCTCAATTCCCTTGATCAACTCTTCAGGGCGAGCAATTCCCACCCGAATGAGCGTGTGGGGTGGGTTTGGGAGGGAATCCATGAGCGTTCATCCAGCCCCCGGAACGCCCCCTTCCGGCATCCACAGAACTTCTTCACAGCCTGTGGATAACTAATTCAACTCACACACCCCTGTGGACAACATCGGGAACGGCACCCCTCAACTCCCTTCCCACGGAAGGCGGGTGCGTCAAGACCGGACGCCCCTTCTGCCCTGTTCAGGGGAACAGAACACCCTTTATTGACCCCCGCGCCCGCCGAACACCCGATGAACATCCGGCGATTCCTGCCAGGATTATCAATTCCGGCAATTCGGGCAAAGTGACACGCGCGGCAATATCGGTTCGAGTGCCAGAACCCCGCACCGGTAGCCTGGAGGGGTGATTGACCTTCGCCTGCTCCGTGAGGACCCCGACCGTGTTCGCGCCTCCCAGCGCGCCCGTGGAGAGGACGTCGCGCTCGTCGACGCCCTGCTCTCCGCCGACGAGCTGCGCAGGTCGTCCGGCGTCCGCTTCGACGAACTCCGCTCCGAGCAGAAGTCGCTCGGCAAGCTGATCCCCAAGGCATCCCCCGAGGAGCGCGCCGAGCTGCTGAAGAAGGCCGATCAGCTCAAGGCCGACGTGAAGGCGGCCGACGCCGCCCAGGACGAGGCCGACGCCGACGCCAAGCGGTTGCTGCTCCAGCTCGGCAACATCGTCCACGAGGACGTGCCGGTCGGCGGCGAGGAGGACTTCGTCGTCCTGGAGACGCACGGCACCATTCGCGACTTCGGAGCCGAGGGCTTCGAGCCCAAGGACCACCTGGAGCTGGGCGAGAAGCTCGGCGCCATCGACATGGAGCGCGGCGCCAAGGTCTCCGGTTCGCGTTTCTACTACCTCACGGGTGTCGGCGCGCTGCTGGAGCTCGCCCTCGTCAACGCGGCGATCGCCCAGGCGACCGAGGCGGGCTTCATCCCGATGCTGACCCCGGCGCTGGTCCGTCCGCGCGCCATGGAGGGCACCGGCTTCCTCGGCCAGGCCGCCGAGAACGTGTACCACCTGGAGAAGGACGACTACTACCTGGTCGGCACCTCCGAGGTACCGCTCGCCGCGTACCACATGGACGAGATCATCGACGCCGACAAGCTGCCCCTGCGGTACGCGGGCTTCTCCCCGTGCTTCCGCCGCGAGGCCGGTACGTACGGCAAGGACACCCGCGGCATCTTCCGCGTCCACCAGTTCGACAAGGTCGAGATGTTCTCGTACGTCGACCCGGCGGAGGCCGAGGCCGAGCACCGCAGGCTCCTGGACTGGGAGAAGCAGTGGCTCACCGGTCTCGGACTGCCCTTCCAGGTGATCGATGTCGCCACCGGTGACCTCGGGTCCTCGGCCTCCCGCAAGTTCGACTGCGAGGCCTGGATCCCGACCCAGGGCAAGTACCGCGAACTGACCTCCGCGTCGAACTGCGACGGCTTCCAGGCGCGCCGCCTCTCCGTCCGGATGCGGGAGGGGAAGAAGGTCCGGCCGCTGTCCACGCTCAACGGCACGCTCTGCGCCGTACCGCGCACGATCGTGGCGATCCTGGAGAACCACCAGCTGGCGGACGGTTCGGTACGGGTGCCCGAGGTGCTCCGGCCGTATCTGGGCGGGCGCGAGGTTCTGGAGCCGGTCTCCAAGTGACCTTCCCCTACAAGCTCGTCGCGACCGATCTGGACGGCACGCTGCTGCGTGACGACCACACGGTCTCCGAGCGCACCCGTGAGGCGCTGGCCGCTGCCACCGCGGCCGGCGCCGCACACATCGTCGTCACCGGCCGCGCGGTCCCGTGGACGCGGCACATCCTGGACGACCTGGGCTACGAGGGCCTCGCGGTCTGCGGCCAGGGCGCGCAGGTCTACCACGCGGGCGAGCACAAGCTCCTGACCTCCCTGACCCTGGACCGGCAGCTCGCCGGGCTCGCGCTGTCCAAGATCGAGGCGGACGTCGGCCCGGTGGCACTGGCCGCGAGCCGGGACGGGCTCGACGGCGAGGTGCTGGTCGGCCCCGGTTACCGGGTCCAGGAAGGCCCGCTCCCGGCCGTGTTCGTGGACGACGCGGCCGAGATGTGGTCCGCCCCGCTCAACAAGATCTACATCCAGCATCCGGAGCTCGACGACGACACCCTGGCGAAGAGAGCCCGGGAAGCCGTCGGCAGTCTGGTGAACGTGATCATGGCGGGTCCCGGGGTCGTGGAGATCCTGCCGCTGGGGCTGAGCAAGGCGACCGGTCTCTCGCTGGCCGCCCGGCGGCTGGGCGTGAAGGCCTCGGACACACTCGCCTTCGGCGACATGCCGAACGACATCCCGATGTTCGGCTGGGCGCGGCACGGTGTGGCGATGGCCAACGCGCACGACGATCTGAAGGCCGTGGCCCACGAGATCACGGCATCGAACGAGGACGACGGCATCGCGCTGGTGCTGGAGGAGCTGTTGAGGACTTCCCGCCCGTAACCGGGGCTGTTCGTAGCCGGGCTGTTCGCGGCGGAGGTGTTCGTGGCGGATGTTCGTGGCGCGGTGCCGTACGTGACGGTGGTCTTTCATGGCCGCCGTACGTGACGGCGGTCTTTCGTGGCGGAGGATGCGCGGATCGAACGCGCGCGGGGTTCACTGCCCCGACGACGGCTTAGCAAGCCGCTGCCTTACCACTCGGCCAATCCTCCGGGAGGGTGGCCGCGCGATGCGCTGGAAGGCCACCCCGGGGGTCCCGCGGCGAGCGGGGGCCCGGTAACCGACGTCGTTACCGGGGCGTCTGCCGTGGACCGCCCTGCGGGGAACTCGACGGACTCGGACTGTCGGTCATCGCCGCGCTCCTCTCCCGGTCCTGTGGCGTCTGTACGTCCTACGACTGTGCCCCGGCGGCGGATTCCGGTCCACTGGTTTTCCTCTCTGGACTGCCCGCGGCCCGGAGAGCCGCGGGCAGCCGTGAAGGAACGTCGAGCAGACCGGCCGTCACACAGCGTACGGCGTTGCGCCCGGCATCTGCGGGCCGGCCGGTCGTGCGGACCGACGGTCAGCGGCGCCTGTTACGGCGGCGCAGATCCTTCAGCTGGTGGGCGAAATCGTCCATGCGCGCGTCGATACGGGAGATGTCCTGCGAGACGTCCGACAGCCGCACGCTGATGGCACCGACCACCTGATGCGTCACGTCCAGCTTCCGGTCGAGGCTGTCGAACCGCTCCGACATCCGGCACAGCACCGGACCCAGCTCCTGGAGCGCGCTGCCGACTCCGGCGAGGCAGCTCTCGATGCGCGTGACGCGCCGGTCGAGCGAGTCGTACCTCGACCGCAGGTCCTCCTCCGCGTCGAGAAGGTACGTACGGACGCAGCGGGCGATGTCGCTGTCGCGAAGAAGCATGGCGACGTTGAGGACGGTCCGACGGGTGTAGAGCCGCAGTTGAGTGGCAGCCTGTGGATAACTTTCTCCCTGCGACCCTTGCTCCCCCTCCCATAGCGACACCATGTCGCTATGGAAGGACCGCAGCTCAGAGCCGCGCAGCAGACGCATCCCATTCTCGGCGAGCTCTTGCTGATGCCGGTCTGTGAGCCTCCTGACCGAGGCTGTGGATACTTCGAAGTACCGGGCCACATCCTCTGTGCGAACGTGAATTCCGTCCGGGAGCATGACAAGGCTCTTGACCTTGTCGAGGATGTCGACGCGCCCCATCCGCTCGACGCGCAGCGCGCGCGATTCGAGCAGGGCGAGTTCCGTGGGCATGGGGTGCCTTTCGTACGCGGGAACGACGATGGACGGCCCAGTCCCCGGGCTTCAGGGGTGGAGGACGCTCACGGTTGCCACTCACTCGATGACCGGCCCGGTGGACGAGGTCTCACCGGTGCCGGCACTCCCCGATTTCACGAAAGCTACGACGCCACAGAATCCAGTTGCCCCCACGCACCCTGCACAACGAACCGATAACCGCACAGTTACGCGGACAACGGTCCGCTCATAGGACAACCCCCGCCCATCGGACGGGGGTTGTGCGGCCCCTGAAGCAGGCCGGGAAGATCTAAAAGAAGACGCTCACTCCTCGCCGGCCAGCTTCAGGGTGCGCAGCTTCTGACCCGCGTACCAGGTCGCGGCCACCGTGACACCGACCAGCAGCACCGTCGCGAGCGGCATGCCCACGTCGGAGGTGATCGCGCCGTCCCGGCCGACCTTCTCGGCGATCGCGAGGGACCACTGCTGCACGCTGAGGGTCCGCGCCCCGGGCACCAGGCTGCCGAACAGGGCCTCCCACACCAGGGCGTACACCAGGCCGAGGACCACCGCGTGGCGGCTGATCGTGCCCAGCAGCAGGAACAGCGCGCTGTACGCGATCGAGGCGACCAGCGCCGCGATCGTGTAGGCCACGGCGATCTGCTGTCCGTTGCCGTTCAGGATCAGACCGGCGACGAGGGTCGGCAGGGCGGAGAACACCATCGTCACGGCGATGGCCACGATCAGCTTCGTGAAGATGATCGTCGGCCGTTTCACCGGCTTGGCCAGCAGATAGACGATCGATCCGTCGTCGATCTCGGGACCGATGGCTCCGGTACCCGCGATCACGCCGATCAGCGGCACCATCGTGGCGATGGCGAAGCCGCCCAGCACGTTCGAGGCGACCTGGTCATCGGCCCCGGCGAAGGCCCGGACGGCCACGGCAATGGCCACCAGCAGCAGGGGCAGGACGAACAGGATGGCGGCCCGGCGCCGGCCGAGCAGGGCCCGGTAGGTGAGCCGGGCGACTGTGGGGTCGTACATGACGCTTCACAGCTCCTTTCAGGCCACTACTCAGGCCGCTACGAGATAGGAAAAGACCGATTCGAGGGACTCGTCGGACGGCGAAACGGTCAGCAGCCGGATGCCCTGTTCCCGTGCCACCCTGGGCAGCAGTTCGGTGAAGCGCCCGAAGTCGACGGCCTGGATCCGCAGCGCCTTTTCGCTCAGGTCGACCTCGATCCCCGCCGTGGACGGGTCGGCGATGAGTGCGGCCGCGAGGGCCCGGTCGTCGCTGGACCGTACGAGATAACGGTGCGGCCGGTCCGTCATCAGGCGGCGGATCTTCCGGAAGTCACCGGACGCGGCGTGGCGCCCCGCCACGATCACCTCGATGTGTGTGGCGAGCTGCTCGACCTCTTCGAGGATGTGGGAGGAGAACAGGACCGTGCGCCCCTCCGCCCCCATCTGTCGCAACAGCTCCATCAGCTGCATCCGCTGACGCGGGTCCATACCGTTGAACGGCTCGTCCAGCAGCAGCACGGACGGCTCGTGAACCAGCGCTGACGCCATCTTCACGCGCTGGCGCATGCCCTTGCTGTACGTCGAGATCTTGCGGTCCTGCGCGTACTCCATCTGAACCGTCGCCAGCGCCCGCTGCGCCTCCGCGGCCCCCAGGCCCTGGAGTTCGGCGTTGGCGACGACGAACTCCTGGCCGGTCAGGAAGTCGTACATGCCCTCGCGTTCCGGGACGATGCCGATCTGCTGGTAGACCGCCTCGTTGCGCCAGATCGGCGCCCCGTCCAGCGTGACCGTGCCCGTCGACGGGGCGAGGAACCCGGCCATCATGTTGATCAGCGTGGACTTCCCGGCGCCGTTGGGCCCGAGCAGCCCGGTGACGCCCGGCCCCACCGTCATGCTCACGTCGTTGACGGCGACCACATTGCCGAACCAGCGCGAGGTGTGGTCGATCTCGATGGTGGTCACAGCCCGACCCTCCAGTAACGGCGCATCAGGACGGCGTACGAGCCGGCGACGAGCGCGAGAACAACGATCAGATAGACCACCCCGGTGCCCGTCCCCGGACCTTCCCCGGAGGGGAAGGACGAGGTGGCGCCGAGGAACGCGGTCTGGACGCCGTCGATCAGCGTGATCGGCGAGAAGAGCCCCAGCCACTGCACGGCTCCGGTGGACCCCGTCTCCCAGGCGATGGCCTGGACCGTGGACACCGCACCGTAGGAGATGGTCAGCACGGCGATCACCGCGGCGACACCGAACCCGCGGCGCGGGGTCAGCGCG
Organism: Streptomyces sp. TSRI0281; assembly: GCF_001905125.1. Classification (GTDB taxonomy): domain Bacteria; phylum Actinomycetota; class Actinomycetes; order Streptomycetales; family Streptomycetaceae; genus Streptomyces. The sequence goes on from NZ_LWLE01000036.1 coordinate 157,453, forward strand.
GCCATCACCAGGCCGAGACCGGCGAACAGGACGGACAACAGCGCCACCGACACCAGCCCCTGGCCGAACCACTTGGTCTGATCGGCGAAGTCGAACTTCGCGAGCAGGGAGCCCACATACAGGATGAGCAGCGGCGTCCCGGTGAGCACGAACAGCGCCGATGCCATGGCCGCGAACTTGGCGACGACGTAGTCGACCCGTTCGATCGGCCGTGAGAAGTACAGGGGCACGCTCTTGAAACGGAGGTCCCTGGAGACCGCCTGTGGTGCCTGCGCGGCGATGAAGAGGCCGATGACCGCCTGCAGATAGATCGCGTACGCCGTGTACTTGACCACCAGCTTCGACGCGTCCGGAGTGGCCATGGAGACCGCCACGAGGATCGCCGCGACGAGGGCCATCACACCGAACAGCAGCATCGGCAGCACCTTGGACTTGGCGGAACGGCCCAGTCCGAAGGAGCCCCGAAGGGTCTGCGAGTAGAGCGAGCGCCGCGCGTAGGCACGGCCCAGACGCGCGCCGTCGTACGAGCGGTACCCGATGTTGTGGATCCGGGAGGTGTCGCTCCCGGTCACGGCCCCGGTCTCAGTGCTCATCGCGACCGTTCCCCTTCTGCTGTCCGGCCCCGGCGGCCACGGAGGCGGTCTGCGCCGCGGTCCGTGCTGCGGGAGCCTGTTCGGTACGGAACACCTCGGCGATGTGGTGGCGCCGCTGCTCCATCCGTACGAGGCCGAGTCCGAGCCCGGCGACGCTGTCGCGGACGATGTCGTACGTCTCCTCGCCGGTCGCCTCGACCAGCAGGATGTGGCCCGCGCCGGGCAGTCCTTCGGCGTCGAGACCGTCGTGGCCGATGAGCGCGACCCCGGCCGCGGCGAGCGCCTGTCGCAGGGCGTCCGTGCCGTCGGGGTGGGTGTCGCTGTCGGTCACCTCGACCGCGAGGGTGGTGGTGGTCTGGGTGAAGTCGCTGGTGGAACTGGACCTCAGCAGGGCGCCGCCGTCGATGACGACGACATGGTCGCAGGTGCGTTCCAGCTCGCCCAGGAGGTGCGAGGTGACCAGCACGGAGATACCGAAGTCGGTGTGGATCCGGCGGATCAGGCCGAGCATCTCGTCACGGCCGACCGGGTCCAGGCCGTTGGTCGGTTCGTCGAGGAGGACCAGCTTCGGGTCGTGGACCAGTGCCTGGGCCAGCTTCACGCGCTGCTTCATACCGGTCGAGTAGCCGCCGATGGGGCGGTAGCGCTCTTCGTACAGGCCCACATGGCGCAGCGTGTCGGCGGTACGCTCGCGCGCCGCGGTCGGCGGCAGCCCGGACATCCGGGCCATGTGCACGACGAACTCGGTCGCCGAGACGTCCGGCGGCAGGCAGTCGTGTTCGGGCATGTAGCCCACCCGTTCCCGGATGGCGGCGCCGCTGGTCGCGACGTCGAGCCCGAGCACTGCGGCCCGGCCCTCGGTGGCGGGGGAGAGACCCAGCAGGATCTTGATCAGTGTGGACTTGCCGGCTCCGTTGGAACCCACCAGGCCGGTCACACCGGGTCCGATGTCCAAGGAGAGCCGGTCAAGCGCGGTCACCCGGGGGAACCGCTTGCTCAGGCTTTCGGTCGCGATCACAGTCACGTCTACGAAGGTAGTGGTGCGCACCACAGAGGTCGTCAGCCCTGGCGGCTGGTTCCGCCTCAGACTCCAGACGTAGGGACCCGTAGGGGGACCCCATGGGAGAGGAGTCACGAACCTGCGCCGGGGCCGGAAACGAACCTGCGCCGAGGCCGGGAAACGGACGTGTGCCAGGCCCGGGAACCACGCGGCCGAGGGGTTGTCCACAGGTCGGCGCCCGCCTCTTGACGTAGCCGCCGGACATTGTCACATTCATCAGTGTCACGTTACGGGCACGTACCGCACACGGCAGGGAACGGACGGTGGCACGGCATGGCCTCGGCGGTGAAGGACGGAACAGCCCTGGAGCTACAGGGGTTCAGAGAGGTGCAGCGCCTCGCCTACGACTGCGCGGAGGCGGTCTCGGGCCAGCTCAGGCCGGGCGTGACGGAGCGCGAGGCGGCGCGGATGCAGCGCGAGTGGCTGCGCGAGCGGGGGGTGCGTGACTGGTTCCATCTCCCCTTCGCCTGGTTCGGGGACCGCACGGCGTTCGCCGGCTTCAAGGTGCCGCTGCAGTTCTTCCCCACCAACCGGAAGCTGGAGCCGGGAATGCCGTTCATTCTCGACATGGCCCCGGTGTACAAGGGATTCACGGCGGACATCGGGTATTCCGGCTGTCTCGGTCTGAGCCCCCTGCACGACAAGCTGCTGGCCGATCTGGAAGCCCATCGCGACCTGATCCTGCGCGAGGTGCGCGAACGCCGCTCGCTGCGCGCGATCTACGAGGACGTGGAACGCCTCATGATCAGACAGGGCTACGCGAACCGGCATCGCGCCTACCCCTTCGGCGTCATCGCCCACAAGGTGGACCGCGTCGATGAACGCCGCTGGTCCCCCCATGTCTTCGGGTTCGGAACCCAGTCGCTCAAGGGCCTGTTGAGCGACGCGCTGCACGGACACCGGGACGGCTGGTCGCCGCTGTGGAGTCCGTACAGCTTCTCCGACCATCCACCGCAGCCCGGACTGTGGGCGGTGGAACCCCACCTCGGATTCCGGGGTACGGGCGCCAAGTTCGAGGAGATCCTGGTCGTCACCGACTCCCGGGACCCCGAGGAGAGCGCCTTCTGGCTGGACGACGATCTGCCGCACGTGCGGCGCTGGGCCGAGGAGAAGGTGGCGGCGTGAATCTGTCAGGAGCGCGGGAGCGCTGGGTCCGCACCGGCGGAATCGAGCTGTGCGTGGCCGAGTTGGGCGACGAGAAGCAGCCGACCGTGGTGCTGGTGCACGGCTACCCGGACAGCAAGGAGGTCTGGTCGGACGTCGCCGTGCGGCTGGCCGAGCAATGGCACGTCGTGCTCTACGACGTGCGGGGACACGGCAGGTCGACGGCGCCGAAGCCGCTGCGCGGCGGCTTCACCCTGGAGAAGCTCACGGACGACTTCCTGGCGGTCGCGGACGCGGTCAGCCCGGACCGGCCGGTGCATGTGGTGGGCCACGACTGGGGTTCGGTCCAGTCCTGGGAGTTCGCCACGGTCACGCGCACGGAGGGCCGGATCGCCTCCTTCACCTCGATGTCCGGCCCTTCCCTGGACCACTTCGGGCACTGGATAAAGCAGCGGATGACCCGCCCGACCCCCCGGCGCGTCGGCCAGCTCCTCGGCCAGGGAGCCAAGTCCTGGTACGTGTACATGCTGCATACGCCGGTCCTGCCGGAGCTCGCCTGGCGCGGGCCGCTGGGCAAGCGGTGGCCCCGGATCCTGGAGCGGATGGAGAAGGTGCCCGCGGGCGACTATCCGACGGCCTCCCTGCCGGACGACGCGGCACACGGCGCCTGGCTCTACCGCGACAATGTCCGCGCCCGGCTGCGCAGGCCGCGCGCCGACGCCTACGCCCATGTACCGGTGCAGCTCATCACTCCGACCGGCGACATCTTTCTCTCGGAGAAGCTCTACGACCAACTGGAAGACTGGGTGCCCCAGTTGGTACGCCGCTCCCTGCCGGCCAAGCACTGGGTACCGCGTACCAGGCCGGACCAGCTGGCGGCCTGGGTCAGTGAGTTCGTCGCGGCGAACGAGACGGCCCGCCGGGAGGGCATACCGGTGCAGGACACGGTGGCGAAGGGGGCGTACGCCGACCGGTTCGGCGGACAGCTCGTCCTGATCACGGGCGCTGCGGGCGGCATCGGCCGGGCCACCGCCTTCGCATTCGCCGAGGCGGGTGCCAGGGTGGTGGCCGTGGACCGTGACGCCGAAGGGGCTGCCCGGACGGCGGAGATGGCCCGGCTCATCGGCGCCCCGGCCGCCTGGGGCGAGGCCGTCGACGTGAGCGACGAGCAGGCGATGGAGAAGCTCGCGGAGAAGGTCGCCACGGAGTACGGAATCGTCGACGTCCTGGTGAACAATGCCGGGATCGGGCTGTCGGGCTCCTTCCTGGAGACCACCAGCGAGGACTGGAAGAACGTCCTGGACGTCAATCTGTGGGGGGTCATCCACGGCTGCCGCGTCTTCGGCAAGCAGATGGCCGACCGCGGACAGGGTGGCCACATCGTCAACACGGCCTCCGCGGCGGCCTACCAGCCCTCCAGGGCACTTCCCGCCTACAGCACGTCCAAGGCGGCCGTGCTGATGCTGAGCGAATGCCTGCGGGCCGAGCTGGCGGAACGATCGATCGGGGTCAGCGCGATATGCCCCGGCATCGTCAACACCAACATCACCGCGACCACGCACTTCGCGGGGGCCGACGCGGCGGAGGAGAAGCGCCTCCGGCAGCGGACCAGCCGGCTCTACGGGCTCCGCAACTACCCGCCGGAGAAGGTCGCCGACGCCATCCTCAAGGCCGTGGTGCGCAACCAGGCGGTGGTACCGGTGACGCCGGAGGCCCGGGGCGCCCGGCTGCTGTCCAGGATCAGTCCCGGGGTGCTGCGCGGGATCGCCCGGATGAAGCCGCCGCTGTGAGCGGTCCGAGCACGTCTTCGGCGACGGAGGACCGGGCACAGCCGGCTGCCCGGACGGCTGCGGGCAGCCGGACGGAACCGGGCGCGCGCGCCGCCGCGGGCAGCCGGGCCGGTGCCGAGTACCGGATCGAGGATCTGGCGCATGCGAGCGGGGCCACCGTCCGCACGATCCGCGCCTACCAGGACCGCGGGCTGCTGCCGACGCCGGAGCGGCGCGGGCGGGCCAATGTGTACCGCGAGACACATCTGGCCCGGCTGCGGCAGATCGCCGATCTCCTGGACCGCGGCTACACCCTGGCCAGCATCAAGGAGCTGCTGGAGGCATGGGACGCGGGGCGCGGTCTCGGCGGAGTGCTCGGGCTGGTCGCCGAGGTGCACGGGCCGTGGACGGACGAGGAGGCCGACCGGATCACCCGGGCCGAACTCGATGTCAGGTTCGGCGGCGCCCAGGACGACGAGGCGGTCGCGGAGGCGGTGGAGCTCGGGGTACTGGAACGCGTCCCGGGCCGGGACGACGAATTTCTCGTACCGAGCCCCCAGGAGCTGGCCGTGGCGGTCGAGTTGCATGGAGCCGGTGTTCCGCTGCCCGCAATCTCCGGTCATCTGAGGGAACTTCGCGGCCAGGTCGAGCACATAGCGTCGCGATTCCTGGAGTTCACCACCGAGCACGTCTTCGCCCGCTACCTCGGCCACCGCCCCCCGACGGACTCCGACGCGGCGGAGGCGGCCTCCATGGTGCGACGGCTCCGGCCACTCGCCCAGCAGACGGTGGACGCCGAACTGGCGCGGGCGATGCGGACCTTCGCCACCCGCCACCTGCACCACCACCTCGGGACCGAGGAGTCGTTCATCGACGGACGGCCCCGTCCGGTGCTCCTGCCCGCCGCCACAATGGAGGCCGTTCAGAATCTTGTTGGCCGGGACAACGTGGCGGCCTTCGTGACGGCTGCGGCCGAACGTGAAGTACAGGCCAGGACATTGGATACACTTGCCGCATCTCACATAAAAGCTAAGGAAGTTGACCAAATAGACTAAATCGCAGCCCACTTGTCCACAGAATCATCAAATTGCCTGTGGATAACCCGAGTTGGCTGTGGATCAAACCTGGGGAGGGAAATTTCTGCCGCGAACTTCCCATGAAATCCGGATGCACCGGGATGTGCCTCACGGGCACTCTGACGAGATGGACGAAGCCCGCACCGTGAAGGTGTCCAAGTACCTCTCGAAGCATCTCCGGCACCGGCCCGAGCGCATCGGGATCACCCTCGACGCCAACGGCTGGGTGGCCGTCGACGAACTGCTGCGGGCGACGGCGCGCAACGGCTTCGCCGTCACCCGTGCCGAACTCGACCACGTCGTCGCCGTCAACGACAAGCAGCGCTTCACGGTGGACGGAGAGCGGATCCGCGCCAATCAGGGCCACACCGTCGCCGTGGACCTCGACCTGTCGCCTGCCGAGCCGCCCGCGCACCTCTACCACGGCACCGTCGCCCGGGTGCTGGACACGATCCGCAGCGAAGGCCTGCTGCCCATGGACCGCCACCATGTGCACCTGTCGTCCGACCGTGAGACGGCGACGCGTGTCGGCGCCCGCCGCGGGCGGCCCGTCGTCCTCTCCGTGGACGCGGGTGCGATGCACCGTGCGGGTCACACGTTCCGGGTCAGCGCCAACGGAGTCTGGCTCGCGGACGCCGTGCCGCCGCAGTTCCTGCGCCTGCCGGGCTGACACGGTGCGCGCCGCCCGACAGCCCGGAGCCGGCCGTCGTGCCTACCGCGCCAGGTTCGACAGCCCGGTACGCAGATCGTCGAGGTTCATCACCGGCCGCAGGCTCACCTTGGCACCCGCCTGGAAGAACCGCTCGGTGAGCGGAGGCATCTGCGCGGCATCCTGCATGTCGAAGACGAGCAGGCAGGTACGTTCGCCCTCGGTGGGCGTGAAGTAGGCCGCCTCGGGCTTCAGGTACTCGACGATGTCATCGATGAGCTTGGGCATGGTGCCGTCGGTTGCGGCGCGGTTCGCGGTCTCGGTGTCCAGCCGTGCGGTGAGCAGCATCCTCATGATGTTTCATCCTTCCGGCGAACCACGCCCGGCGCCGTGCACATGCGCGGGGAGGTACCGGCCGGGCTCGTCTCCAGCGTCCCGCCGGGGGTGACCGGCGGCAACACCTGTCGGGGATGCCCGCCACGTATATCGACGGCCCGCGGCCGTATCGTCGGGGCCATGCGTCTGAGCACTGTCATTCTGCCCATCTACCGCTGGACCGAAGGCCGGAAGGTCTGGCAACGCGCCGAGGAGCTAGGCTTCCACGCCGCCTACACCTACGACCACCTGTCCTGGCGGACCTTCCGTGACGGTCCGTGGTTCGGTGCGATTCCGACCCTGACCGCGGCGGCCGCCGCCACCGAGCGGCTGCGCCTGGGCACCCTCGTCACCTCACCCAACTTCCGCCATCCGGTGACACTCGCCAAGGACCTGATCACCCTGGACGACGTCTCCGACGGACGGATCACGCTGGGAATCGGGGCCGGTGGCGATGGGTTCGACGCCACGACCCTGCGCCGGAGCGACGAGGAACCGTGGACTCCGCGCCAACGTGCCGACCACTTCGGCGAGTTCGTGCCACTCCTCGACAAGCTGCTGCGCGAGCCTTCGGTGACGTACGAGGGCGAGCTGTACTCGGCGAACGAGGCCCGGAACATTCCGGGCTGCGTACAGCGCCCCCGGCTGCCGTTCGCGGTCGCCGCCACCGGCCCGCGCGGGCTGCGGCTCGCCGCGCGGTACGGCCAGGCGTGGGTGACCACCGGCGACCCCAAGGTGTTGCAGACCGGGACCCCCGAGGAGTCCGTGGCAGCCATCCGCGGCCAGTTCACGAAGCTCGGCGCGGCCTGCGAGAGCGTCGGCCGGGACGTGGCGGAACTGGACAAGGTCCTGCTCACCGGTTTCACCCCGGACCGCCCGCTGGAGTCTCTCGACGCGTTCGTCGACTTCGCCGGAACCCACTTCGCGCTGGGCTTCACCGAGATCGTGCTCCACTGGCCGGTCCAGGGATCGGACTTCGCGGCGGACGAGAAGGTCTTCGAGCAGATCGCCACCGAGGGGCTGGCCCAGCTCGGCTGATCAGCACAGCGGCTCACTTCCGGCATATGCCGGAGGGATGTTCCGCAGCTCAGGGGCGCGCATCCTCAGATGTGCGCCCCTGCGCACGCCCGTGCACCTTCGTACGCGAGAATGAAGCGGTGACCTCAGCTACCGACTCGCCTCTGCCTGCCCTGACCCGGCTGATCGCCACCGACCTGGACGGCACGCTGCTGCGCGACGACAAGACCGTGTCCGACCGCACGATCGCCGCCCTCGCCGCCGCCGAGGAAGCCGGGATCGACGTCTTCTTCGTCACCGGCCGGCCCGCCCGCTGGATGGATGTGGTGAGCGACCACGTCCACAGCCACGGCCTGGCGATCTGCGCGAACGGTGCGGTGGTGGCCGACCTGCGTGCCGACGGCGAGCTGCTCACGGTCCACCCCCTGGAGCGCGACGCCGCCCTCCACGTCATCCGCACCCTGCGTGAGTGCGCCCCCGGCACCTCCTTCGCCATCGAGCTGACCACCGGCATCAACTACGAACCGGCCTACCCGCCGTTCCACCTGGACCCGGGTGCCACGGTGGCCGTGGCCGAGAAGCTGCTCCACGAGGACGCGCCGGGCGCCGGTGCCCCCGTGCTGAAGATCCTCGCCCACCACACCGAGCTCGCCCCGGACGACTTCCTCGCGCTGGCCCGTACGGCCGCCGGGGACCGCGCCTCCTTCACCCGCTCCAGCCCTTCCGCGCTCCTGGAGGTCAGTGGGCTCGGGGTCTCCAAGGCCAGCACGCTCGCGGACTGCTGTGCGCGGCGCGGCATCTCCCCCGCCGAGGTCGTGGCCTTCGGTGACATGCCCAACGATGTGGAGATGCTCAGCTGGGCCGGTGCCTCGTTCGCGATGGGCAACGCCCACCCCGCGGCCGTGGCCGCCGCGTCGGGCACCACGCTCACCAACAACGAGGACGGCGTCGCGGTCGTCATCGAGCGGATCCTCGCCGCCCGCTGACCGTCACCCGTCGGGTCCGGAGCAGGCGGCGGGACGCCCGCTCACGTCGTCCGTCCGGTCTGGGGGGGGCGGAGGAACGCCCGCTTGACCGCCACCCGACACCCGCTGTCCGTCGGCCCGGACCCGTCAGATCCGCACACCGTGCTCGCGCAGCCAGCGTGCCGGATCGACTCCGGAACCCAGCTGAGGGGTGAGCCGCACCTCGAAGTGGAGGTGTGGACCGGTGGAGTTTCCCGTGGTGCCCGACTGCCCCACCCACTGCCCCGCGTGCACCTGCTCCCCCTGGTCCACGGTGACGCCCGCCAGATGCGCGTACTGGGTGAAGTAGCCGCCCGCGTGCCGCACCAGTACCTCGATGCCGAACGCGCCACCGCAGGAGACGGAGGCCACCCGGCCCGCTCCGACGGAACGCACCGGCGTGCCGATGTCCACGGCGAAGTCCTGCCCGGTGTGCCGGCGCGTCCAGTGCTCGCCGACACTGTCGAACCCCGCCGACAGCTCATACGTCTCCACCGGCGTCACCCAGCTCCGCTCGCCGGCCGGGCGGCCCGGCCGCTCGACACGTACGGCCCCCGCGCACTTCCCGGCCGTCACGCTGCGGTCCGCCTCGCCCTGGAGCTGCCACTGGGCCGACTCCAGCCTGGCCGCGATGCCCCGCTTGACGGCGGCCAGCCGGATCGTGCGTACATCCAGTTCGTGCCAGGCCCGCCGGGCCCGCCGCTCACCCGCGGCCAGGTCGCGTTCGGCGCTCCGGGCCCGTTCCAGCAGCCGGGCCACCGCCCGCTCTGCCTGCCGGGCCAGCCGATGCCCGCGCAACAGCTCGTCCGGGTCATCGGCGAGCAGGAGCCGGGCGGCGTACGAGAGGCCGGCGCCGCCGCTGCGGTACTGGGCGCGGGCGACCCGGCCCAGGTCCGAGCGGACGGCCGCGAGGGTCCGCCGCTGCGCCGTGAGCCGTCTCTCGTAACGGCCCGCCGTCGCGCGTTGCACGGCGGCGGAGCGCCTGCCCCGCTCGTACGCCTCGGTGGCCCTGGCGGCCTCCTCGTACAGCCGGGCGACCACGGCACCCGCGCCGGGCCGCGGATCGGAAGGGCCGGACGGACCGGGAGCACGTGAAACACCGGGCGGCCCCGAAAGACCCGAAGAACCGGGAGGACTGGCAGTTCGCGGATGCCGCACCCCTTCGGCGGCCACCGCGTCGGCTCCCGGCACGGCGGGCAGCGTCAGCAGGACGAGCAGAGCACAGACCAGCAGGACGACGAGTCGGTCACGGCAGCGACAGCGACACAGTGCGGCGGAACGCATCTTCGGATCGTCGCCCCCGGCCGCCACGATTCCCGGGACCCCGAGGCGTCGTACGGCCAGTCGGCCTACTCCGCCCGGCCGTCAGAGCGGGGCCTCCCACACCACCGTCGTACCGCCGCCGTCCTCCCCGATTCCCGGGCCGAACCAGCTCGCCCCGCCCAGGGACTCGGCACGGCGGGCCAGGTTGCGCAGTCCGCTGCGGCGCCCGTCCTGCGGGATGCCCACCCCGTCGTCGGCGACCGAGAGGCGTACCGCGTCGCGCCCGTCCGGCAGGGTGGCCGTCGCGTCGACGACCACGTCGATGAGGGAGGCGTTCGCGTGCCGGAAGGCGTTGGACAGCGCCTCGCGCAGGGCGGCGATGAGGTTCTTCCCGGTGAGTTCACCGACGAGTGAATCGACGGGGCCGAGAAAGCGGTGCGACGGCTTGAAGCCCAGCGGGACCGCCGCCATGTTGATCTCGCGCAGCACACGGGTGCGCAACCCCGACGGGGCCTCGGCCGGTTCCTGCTGGAGCGCGAAGATGGCGGTACGGATCTCCTGGATGGTCACGTCCAGTTCGTCGACCGCCCGGCCGACGCCGGTCTGCACCTCGGGGACCTCCGACCGGCGCTGCGCGCTCTCCAGCATCATCCCGGTGGCGAACAGCCGTTGGATGACCAGGTCGTGGAGGTCGCGGGCGATCCGGTCGCGGTCCTCGTAGACGGCGAGCCGTTCCCGGTCCCGCTGCGCCTCGGCCATCATCAGCGCGAGCGCCGCCTGGGAGGCGAACTGGGTGGCCAGCGTCCGTTCCGTCTCCGTGAAGGGACGCCCGCCCCGGGCCCGTGGGGTGGCCAGCGCGCCGAGGACCCGGCCCCCGCTGTGCAGCGGCAGCATCATGCTGGGGCCGAACCGGTCGGCCAGCCTCGTGATCATGCGGGAGTCGGTGGCCGAGTCGTCCATGAACACCGCGTCGCCGTCGAGCAGGGCCGCCACCACCGTGCTCTCGGGCGGAATGATCACACCGAGCGCCGCGGAGGGGTCGTCGGCGGAGACGGCGACGATCTCCAGACCGCCCTCCTCGGCGGGCAGCAGCACGATTCCGGCGGCGGAGTCGGCGAGATGGCGGGCCTGTTCGGCGACGACGGCCAGGGCGTCGTCGGCGTCGCCGCCGGAGAGCAGCGCGGTGGTCACGGCCACCGAGCCGTCGATCCACCGTTCGCGCTGCCGCGCCGCTTCGTAGAGGCGGGCGTTACCGATCGCGATCCCCGCCTCCGTGGCGAGCACCCGCACCATGTGCAGGTCGTAGTCGCTGAACTCCGCCCCGTCGTGCTTCTCGGTCAGATAGAGGTTGCCGAAGATCTCTCCCTGTACGCGGATGGGCACGCCGAGGAAGGTCCGCATCCGGGGATGGCCGGGCGGGAATCCGGCGGCCCGTGGGTCAGCCGTCAGATCGGCCAGCCGGACGGGGACGGGATCGTGGATCAGCGCGCCCAGAAGGCCACGGTGCCCGTCGGGGCGACGCCCGATCTCCCGGGCCACCTCGTCCGGAACCCCGAAGGTGACGAAGTCGGAGAGCCCTTCGCCCGCTTCGTCCACGACGCCGATGGCGGCGTAGCGGGCGTGGGCGAGTTCGGCCGCGGTCTCGCAGATGCGGTCGAGCGTGGAGTGCAGTTCCAGGCCCGTGCCGACGGAACGCATCGCCTCCAGCAGTTGCGGCACACGGGCGGTGAGCTCGGTGGAGAGGCCCTGCAGGCTGCGGGTGGCCTGCGTCGCGGCTTCGAGTGAGTCCTTCGGGTCCTGCTCTGACATGCACCGAGCCTAATAAGTACCGATTGGCAACGAAAGTCGGACTCCCTCTCAGGCCCCTGCCCGAACAGACGCCTCCGCCACGGACACCTTCTCCGCGGATGATTCCTCCGTGGACGGCTCCGCTGCGGACGGCTCCGCTGCGGACGGCTCCACCACCGGCCCGGATGTCCGTGCGGACTTGCCTGCGGGCTCCCCGACGCTCTCGCGCACCGTCTCCCGCTCGCGCTCCAGCATCCGGCGCAGCGGCCCCTCCTGCGCCACGAGTGCGGCGTACGGGCCGCGCTGCACCACCTGGCCCGCGTCCATCACCAGCACCTCGTCGACGGCGTCCAGCCCTTCGATGCGGTGGGTGATCAGTACGGTCGTACGTCCACGGGTCGCCGCCAGCAGGTCCGCGGTCAGGGCGTCCGCCGTTGCCAGGTCGAGGTGTTCCGCGGGCTCGTCGAGGACCAGGACGGGGAAATCGGCGAGCAGTGCACGGGCCAGCGCGAGCCGCTGGCGCTGACCGCCCGAGAGCCGCGCTCCGTGTTCGCCCACCAGGGTGTCCAGTCCGTCCGGCAGCCCTTCGGCCCAGTCCAGCAGCCGCGCCCCGGCCAGGGCCTCGCGCAGTTCGACGTCGGTCGCCCCGGTACGGGCCAGACGCAGGTTCTCGCGGATGGAGCTGTCGAAGACATGGGCGTCCTGGGCGCACAGCCCGACGAACGCGCGAACCGTGTCCCCGTCCAGCGCGCGGGCGTCGACTCCGCCGATCCGGTACGTGCCCTCCCGGGCGTCCAGGAAGCGGAGCAGGACCTGGGCCAGCGTCGTCTTGCCCGCGCCGGAGGGCCCGACGACGGCGACGCGCCGTCCGGGCACCAGCGTCAGGTCGACGGACTCCAGGGCGTCCCGCCCCGACCCCGCGTACCGGGCCGTCAGTCCTCGTACCTCCAGGGGGAAGGGCGAGGCGGGCGTCTCGGCCGGGCTTTCGGGTTCCCGCACCGGTACGGGGGCGTCCAGCACCTCGTAGACCCGCTCCGCGCTCCGCCTGACGCGTTGGCGGTACTGCACGGCGAGGGGCAGTCCGGTCACGGCCTCGAAGGCGGCCAGCGGGGTGAGCACCACGACCGCGAGCTCCACGCCCTCCAGCCGCCCGCCGTACACCGCGGGTACGGCGACGAGGGCGGCGGCCACCACGGTGAGCCCGCAGATCAGGGCGGAGAGTCCACCGCCGAGCGCGGTCGCGGTCGCCGCCCGGGAGGCGATCCGGGTGAGGAGGCCGTCGGCCTCACGCACCCGGGCGTGACGGGCGGGCAGTGCCCCGGCGACGGTCAGTTCCGCCGTTCCGCCCAGCAGATCGGTGACACGGGTGGCCAGCGCGGCACGGGCGGGCGCGAGTTGACGCTCCGCGTGCCGGGCGCAGGCGCCGCTGATCAGCGGTACGCCCACCCCGGCGAGCAGCAGTCCGACGGCGAGCACCACGCCCGCCTCCGGGAGCAGCCAGGCGGTGAATCCGGCGGCGGCCGTTCCGACGAGGACCGCGGTCCCCGCCGGCAGCAGCCAGCGCAGCCAGTAGTCCTGCAGCGCGTCCACATCGGCGACGAGCCGGGACAGCAGGTCGCCGCGGCGCGTCGTGCGCAGACCCGCGGGCGCGATGCGCTCAAGCCCGCGGTACATGGCCACGCGCAGCTCGGCGAGCATCCTGAGCACCGCGTCGTGGGAGACCAGGCGCTCGGCATAGCGGAAGACGGCCCGGCCGATGCCGAAGGCGCGGGTCGCGGTGACGGCGACCATCAGATAGAGCACCGGTGGCTGTTCGGAGGCGCGGGAGATCAGCCATCCGGAGACGGCCATGAGCCCGACGGCCGAGCCCACGGCGAGGCTGCCCAGCAACAGGGCGAGCGCCAGCTGACCGCGCCGCGCACCGGCGGCCTCCCGGACGCGGGCGAGCACCCGGCCCCCGGACCGGGGCGCGGTCTCGCGCAGCAGCGCGGGCTCGGGAAGGCCCACCGGGCCACCGGTGGCGAACGGTTCCGTACCGGCCGGGCGCTGCGACGGCAGTACCGAGGCGTCCCGCTCTCCGTCGGCGGCCGTGGCGGCCGTGGCGGCCCGCTCGGTGTGCTCCCTCGGCTCCCCGGGCTCCCTCGGCTCCAGCGTCACCACGCGGTCGGCGACCGCCAGCAGCGCCGGACGGTGCACGACCAGCAGCACGGTCCGCCCGGCCGCCAGCCGCCCGACCGCCTCGACGATGCCCGCCTCCGTCTCGCCGTCCAGGCTCGCGGTCGGTTCGTCGAGCAGCAGCAGCGGCCGGTCGGCGAGGAACGCCCGTGCGAGGGCGAGCCGCTGGCGCTGACCGGCCGAGAGCCCGGCACCGTCCTCGCCCAGCGGTGTCCGGACCCCGTCGGGCAGCTCCGCGACGAAGTCGTACGCCCCGGCGTCCCGCAGCGCCGACGCCACGGCCTCGTCGTCCGCGTCCGGCCTGGCCAGACGCACGTTCTCGGCGATCGTGCCCGCGAAGAGGTGCGGACGCTGCGGCACCCAGGCGATCCGTTCACGCCAGCGCTCGGGGGAGAGGTCGGCGAGGTCGGTGCCACCGACCCGTACCCGCCCCTCGTCGGGCAGCGCGAAGCCCAGCACCACATTGAGGAGCGTGGACTTGCCGACGCCGCTCGGACCGACCAGGGCGACGGTCTCCCCCGGCTCCACGACCAGGGACGCGGCGTCGAGCGACGGTTCGCCGCGGCCACCGTGCCGGACCGTCACCTCCTCCAGCTCCAGCCGCAGCGACGCGGGGACGGCCCCGGTGCCGGCGGCGGGCGGCTCGGCCTCCAGGACCGAGAAGATCTCCTCGGCGGCCGAGAGTCCCTCCGCCGCCGCGTGGTACTGCGCCCCCACCTGCCGGATCGGCAGATATGCCTCGGGCGCGAGGATCAGGACCACCAGCCCGGTGTAGAGGTCGAGTTCGCCGTGCACCAGCCGCATCCCGATGGTGACGGCGACGAGCGCCACCGACAGCGTCGCCAGCAGCTCCAGGGCGAAGGAGGACAGGAACGCGATCCGCAGCGTCCGCATGGTGGCCCGGCGGTATTGAGAGGTGATCGTGCGGATCGATTCGGCCTGGGCCTTGGCCCGTCCGAAGACCTTCAGGGTCGGCAGCCCGGCGACCACGTCCAGGAAGTGCCCGGAGAGCCGGGACAGCAGCTGCCACTGACGGTCCATGCGGGACTGGGTGGCCCAGCCGATAAGGATCATGAAGAGCGGAATGAGCGGCAGCGTGACCACGATGATCGCGGCCGACACCCAGTCCTCGGTGACGATCCTGGCCAGGACCGCCACCGGCACCACCACCGCGAGCCCGAGCTGCGGCAGATAGCGCGCGAAGTAGTCGTCGAGGGCGTCGACCCCCCGGGTGGCCAGCGCCACCAGGGAGCCGGTGCGTTCCCCGCTCAGCCAGTCCGGCCCGAGCCGCGTGGCCCGTTCCAGGAGCCGGCCGCGCAGTTCGGACTTGACCGCCGCGCTCGCCCGGTACGCGGCCAGCTCGGTGAGCCAGGCGACGAGCGCCCGGCCCAGCGCGACCGCGGCGAGCAGCAGCAGCGGTGTGCGGAGTTCGGAGACCGTCATACGGTCCTCGAACCCGCCCACCACCACCTCGGCGATGAGCATGGCCTGGGCGATCACCAGCGTCGCACCGACCAGTCCCAGTGCCACCACGGCCGCCAGGAAGAAGCGGGTGGCCCTGGCGTACCGGAGCAGGCGCGGGTCGATCGGTTTCACGTGAAACATCTCCCAGAGGGCTCAGCGCGCGACGACTACCCGTACACGCGCGTACGTCAACGTCAGTGCGCGTCGGCGATGTGCTGCGTACCGATGCGCTTGCGGAACACCCAGTACGTCCACCCCTGGTACATCAGCACCACGGGCGTCGCGATCCCGGCACACCAGGTCATGATCTTCAAGGTGTACGGGGTGGACGAGGCGTTGGTGACCGTGAGGTTCCAGGCGTCGTTGAGCGAGGACGGCATGACGTTCGGGAAGAGCGTCAGGAAGAGCATGGCGACCGCCGCCGTGATCGTCACTCCCGAGAGCGCGAACGACCAGCCCTCTCGCCCCACCGCGATGGCGCCGATCGCACCGACCAGCGCCACCACGGCGATGATCATCGCGAGCAGGCTCCAGCCGTCGCCGTTGTCGGCCTGGGTCCAGACCAGGAAGCCCAGCGCGAGCACCGCGGTGACCAGACCCAGCTTGAGAGCGAGCTTGCGTGCCCGCTCCCGGATGTCCCCCACCGTCTTGAGCGCGGCGAACACCGAGCCGTGGAAGGTGAACAGGAAGAGCGTGACCAGTCCGCCGAGGAGGGAGTACGGGTTGAGCAGGTCCCAGAAGTTGCCGACGTACTCCATGTCGGCGTCGATCTTCACGCCGCGCACGATGTTCCCGAACGCCACGCCCCACAGCAGTGCGGGGATCAGCGAGGTCCAGAAGATCGCGTTCTCCCAGTTGGTCTGCCACCTCTCCTCGGGCCGCTTGGCGCGGTACTCGAAGGCGACACCCCGCACGATCAGGCAGAGCAGGATGATCAGCAGCGGCAGGTAGAAGCCGGAGAACAGCGTGGCGTACCACTCCGGGAAGGCGGCGAAGGTCGCGCCTCCCGCGGAGAGCAGCCAGACCTCGTTGCCGTCCCAGACGGGCCCGATCGTATTGATCAGGACCCGCCGCTCCTTGCGGTCACGGGCCAGCAGCTTGGTGAGGACTCCGATCCCGAAGTCGAATCCCTCCAGGAAGAAGTAGCCGATCCAGAGGACGGCGATGAGCACGAACCAGACGTCGTGGAGTTCCATCTCTCAGCTCCTCTGCTCTCAGTAGGAGAAGGCCATCGGCCGGTCGGCGTCGTCTTGGTCATGACCGCCGATCTTGGTGGGCGGGTTGAGGTCGGCCTCCGTGAGTTCCGGCGGTCCGGCCTTGATGTACTTCACGAGCAGCTTGACCTCGATCACGGCGAGCACCGCGTAGAGCAGGGTGAAAATGGTCATCGAGGCGAAGACCTCGCCCTGCGAGACCCCGGGGGAGACCGCGTCACGGGTCTGGAGCACGCCGTAGACGACCCAGGGCTGACGCCCCATCTCGGTGAAGATCCAGCCCCAGGAGTTGGCGATCAGCGGGAAGAGCAGGGTCCAGAGCGCGACGATCCAGTAGAGCTTGGTGAGCTTCGGGCTCAGTGCCTTGTTCTTGAACAGGACCAGATGTGGCACTTCGTCCTCACCAGTACGCATCCCCGGTGGCAGCATGAACTTCTTCCGGGTCAGCCACAGCCCCAGGATGCCGAGGGCGAAGGACGCCATCCCGAAGCCGATCATCCAGCGGAAGCTCCAGAAGGCGACGGGGATGTTCGGCCGGTAGTCGCCGGGCCCGAACTTCTCCTGCTCGGCCTTGTTGATGTCGTTGATACCGGGGACGTACGAGTTGAAGTCGTCGTCCGCGAGGAAGGACAGTACCCCCGGGATCGAGATCTCCACGGAGTTGTGGCCCTTGCTGACATCCCCGTACGCGAAGATCGAGAAGGGCGCCGAGTTCTGGCCGTCCCACAGCGCCTCGGCCGCCGCCATCTTCATCGGCTGCTGCTTGAACATCACCTTGCCCAGCAGGTCGCCGCTGACCGCGGTGAGCAGTCCGGCGATCACGACCGTGACCAGGCCCACCCGCAGCGAGGTCCGCATCACCGGGATGTGCTTCTTGCGCGCCAGGTGGAAGGCGGCGATGCCGACCATGAAGGCGCCACCGACGAGGAACGCCGCCGTGATGGTGTGGAAGAACTGGGTGAGCGCGGTGTTCTGCGTGAGCACGTGCCAGAAGTCGGTGAGCTCGGCGCGGCCGCGTTCCTTGTTGATCCGGTAGCCGACCGGGTGCTGCATCCAGGAGTTGGCCGCCAGGATGAAGTACGCGGAGAGGATGGTGCCGATCGAGACCATCCAGATGCAGGCGAGGTGGATCTTCTTCGGCAGCTTGTCCCAGCCGAAGATCCACAGCCCGATGAAGGTGGACTCGAAGAAGAACGCGATCAGTGCCTCGAAGGCGAGCGGTGCACCGAAGATGTCGCCGACGAACCGTGAGTAGTCGGACCAGTTCATTCCGAACTGGAACTCCTGGACGATGCCGGTGACCACACCCATGGCGATGTTGATCAG
>NZ_LWLE01000036.1:175340-480808 GCF_001905125.1 Streptomyces sp. TSRI0281
AAGAGCTTGCCCCAGAACTTGGTGGCCCTGAGGTACTTCTCGTTGCTCGTCCGGACCCAGGCGGTCTGCAGGCCGGCGGTGAGCGCGGCGAGCGAGATCGTCAGGGGGACGAAGAGGAAGTGGTAGACGGTGGTAATACCGAACTGCCATCGCGCCAGGGTCTCCGGCGCCAGAGCTAGGTCCACGTCATCTTCTCCTTAGGTCGCCGTGGTCACAGCGGCAGCTTGCCCAGTCAATCCCGTCAATCACGGGACGAACCATGACACGCTTGTGAACGCGTTCACATTCACAAGCATTATGGCGCACAGACTTTCGGGGCGTTCGTGCGGGGTACCCCTCTTCGGACTTTCAGCACGATCCCACCCGCAATCCACCGGGAACGCCCCAGGACAGCGCGGTGGCCCCGGACCCCGCAGGTCGGGGTCCGGGGCCACCGGTGGACGTACTGGCGCGACCGGCAACGGCCGGCCGGCGCGGCCGAGGGCGGCGATCGCCGCCGATCGCCGCTCAACGCTGTCGGCCAAAGCCGCGCGGCACCTCTCCGCAGCAGCCGCGCGGCGCTCCTCCGCTACAGCCGCGCGCGGTACTCCTCCGCCACCTTCAGGAACAGGTCGTTCGCCTCGCCCTCCCCGACCGAGACCCGCACTCCCTCACCCGCGAACGGCCGCACCACGACACCGGCCTTCTCGCAGACGGCGGCGAAGTCGCCGGTACGGTCACCGAGCCGCAGCCAGACGAAGTTGGCCTGGGACTCCGGAACGGTCCACCCCTGCCCCACCAGACCCTCGTACACCCGGGTCCGCTCGCCGACCAGGAAGCCGACCCGTCCCAGCAGTTCGTCCTCGGCCCGGAGCGACGCGACCGCCGCGTCCTGCGCGAGCTGGCTGACACCGAAGGGGACGGCCGTCTTCCGCAGCGCGGCGGCCACCGGCTCATGGGCCACCGCGAAACCGACCCGCAGCCCTGCCAGGCCGTACGCCTTGGAGAAGGTCCTCAGCACCGCCACATTGGGCCGGTCCCGGTAGATCTCGATGCCGTCCGGCACCTCGACATCACGGACGAACTCCCGGTACGCCTCGTCGAGCACCACCAGGACATCACCCGGCACCCGGTCCAGGAACCGCTCCAGCTCGGCCCTGCGCACGGCGGTGCCGGTCGGGTTGTTCGGGTTGCAGACGAAGATCATCCGGGTCCGGTCGGTGATCGCGTCCGCCATCGCGTCGAGATCGTGCACCTCGCCATCGGTCAGCGGCACCTTCACCGAGGTCGCCCCGCTGACTTGGGTGATGATCGGGTACGCCTCGAAGGAACGCCAGGCGTAGATGACCTCGTCGCCGGGGCCCGAGGTGGCCTGGAGCAGCTGCTGGGCCACACCGACCGATCCGGTGCCGGTCGCCAGGTGCGCGAGGGGCACACCGAAGCGTTCGGCCAGCTCATTCATCAGAGCGGTACACGCCATGTCCGGGTACCGGTTGAAGTCCGCGGCCGCGGCCAGCGTGGACTCCAGCACTCCGGGCAGCGGCGGATACGGGTTCTCGTTGGAGGACAGCTTGAAGGCGACCGGTCCATCGGCGGCGGCCGGCTTGCCCGGCACATAGGCAGGCACACCGTCCAGCTCGGCACGCAGCTTGGGGCTCGTCTCGCTCACCGCAGGTCCTCCTAGGTCATCCGCATGCATCAATACTGCTCACCTTATGAGGATTGAGCCCTGCTGCGAATGGCGGGAGCGAGGAATCGTTCGAGGGGGGAGCGTTTCTCTGTCCCGACGCACGCCGGTGGCTCACTCCGTGGCGCGCGTCCCCCGAAGTGGTGAGTTGAGACCTCTTCGAAACATCGAACATTTAGTAGGCCCACACCGTTCGACACATGACACACTGAGGTCCAGGCGACCAACACCCTTTATTTTTCAGGTATTTGGTCGATGATGACCATGCAGAAACGTGCCTGTCAACGTGTGCATATGCGACCGGCCTGACCACCCCTCCGAGCCCTACTATCGGCTCGCCATGACAGCAGCAGGGAAGCACCAGGTGAGCCGGACGGAGACACCCCGGCGCAACAGCCGGCCGGGACGGGCGGGTATCCGGGACGTGGCCGCCGCGGCCGGGGTCTCGATCACGACCGTCTCCGACGCGCTCAACGGCAAGGGCAGGCTCCCGGACGCCACCCGCCGCCATGTCCGCGAGGTCGCAGAGCGCCTGGGCTACCGCCCGTCCGCCGCGGCCCGAACCCTCCGTACCGGCAGATCCGGCCTGATCGGCCTGACCGTGACCACCTACGGGAATGAACCTTTCACCTTCACCGAATTCGCGTACTTCGCGGAGATGGCCAGAGCCGCGACCTCCGCGGCCCTCGACCGCGGATACGCCCTCGTCATCCTTCCCGCCACCTCCCGTCACGACGTCTGGTCGAACGTCGCACTCGACGGCACCGTCGTCATCGACCCCTCCGACCAGGACCCGGTCGTCACCGAACTCGTGCGCCAGGGCCTGCCCGTCGTCTCGGACGGCCGCCCGGCCGGGACGCTTCCGGTCACCGCCTGGGTCGACAACGACCACCGGGCCGCCGTACTCGATCTCCTCGACCACCTCGCCGCCGCCGGAGCGCGCCGTATCGGCCTGCTGACCGGCACCACCACCGACACATACACCCGGCTGTCCACCACCGCGTACCTCCACTGGTGCGAGCGGGTGGGCCAGGACCCGGTCTACGAGTCCTACCCGGCCCACGACCCCTGCGCGGGCGCGGTCGCCGCCGACCGCCTCCTCGCCCGCCCGGACCGCCCCGACGCCGTCTACGGGCTCTTCGACCCCAACGGGACCGATCTGCTGGCGGCCGCCCGCCGCTACGGTCTGCGGGTCCCCGAGGACCTGCTGCTGGTCTGCTGCAGCGAGTCCACCGTGTACGCGAGCACCGAGCCGCCCATCACGACGCTCTCGCTCAAGCCGCACCGCATCGGCACAGCCGTCGTCCAGCTCCTCATCGACGCCATCGAAGGCGTCGAACACGACGGTCCGGTGGAGCAGGTGATACCGACGGAGCTCATCGTCCGGACCTCCTCGCAACGGCGTCCGCCCCGCACCACCGTCAGCCCGCCACGATCCCCGAGCGGGGACTGATCGTATTATTCCGGACCAATTGGCCGGTGAACCGTGCGTGCGCCCGGATTCACCACCCCTGGTGCGTCACACAGCACGATCCGCATTCCTATGATGGGCGCACGACACCGCGGACCACCTCTACCAGGCACGGCCCGTCAGGTGTACGGCGGCGCGACGGTGGTGGAGGGGTCGATGACTCAGGGGGCCGGTCAGGAACCCGTGGTGCGGACGGCGACGTTGCGCGACTTCCGCGTACCGCCGTATGCGCAGACACCTGTGCCTCGGCACCCACCGCACCCGGGCAACGCCATGCCCGGCGACGAGCCGCCGGAGGGCTACACGCCCACCGAACGCGACCTTCCCGTCATCCATCGCGGCGACACGGTCCGGGCGCGGACCGTCCCGGCCCCGCAGGCCGTTCCCGCTACGGAGCGCGGACCGCTGTATGTCGTGGGTGACGTCCACGGCTATCTGGACGAGCTGCTGGCCGCCCTCGCCGAACAGGGTCTCGTCGACGCCGACGGCAACTGGACCGCGGGCAACGCCCGGCTGTGGTTCCTCGGTGACTTCACGGACCGCGGCCCGGACGGCATCGGCGTCATCGACCTCGTCATGCGCCTCTCCGCCGAGGCGGCGGCCGCGGGCGGCTACTGCAAGGCCCTCATGGGAAACCACGAGCTGCTACTGATCGGCGCCAAGCGGTTCGCCGACACCCCGGTCAACTCCGGAGCCGGCACCGCCACCTTCCAGGCCGCCTGGCTGCTCAACGGCGGCCAGAAGACGGACATGGAGCGGCTCCAGGACGTCCACCTCCAGTGGATGTCCCGGCTCGACGCGGTCGTCGAGGAGGACGGGCACCTGCTGATGCACTCCGACACGACGGCGTACCTCGACTACGGGTCCACCATCGAGGACGTCAACGACACGGTGCACGCCATTCTCACGCGCAACGACGCCGACGAGTGCTGGGACCTCTTCCGCAAGCTCACCAAGCGCTTCGCCTTCCGCGACGAGGGCGGCTCCCAGGCGGTGCGCGAGCTGATGACGACCTACGGCGGACAGCGCGTCGTCCATGGTCACAGCCCCATTCCGTATCTGCTCGGCGAGGTCGGTTCGGAGGACAGCGAGAACGGTGCGGGACCGGTGGTGAACGGTCCGCATGTGTACGCGGACGGGCTCGCCATCGCCATGGACGGCGGAGTGACCATGGCCGGAAAACTGCTGGTCGTCCAACTCCCCCTGCATGACTGAGGGCTGTCGGGGAAGACGCATACACGACCTGACCCCGCCGATCACCGGGCCCAATTACGGAAAGCCCCTGTCACCCCGTGCCGTGAGCGCTCTACCATCGGCGTATCAGTAGCAGGCTCTCCTCCGTTTCCGCCCGATCGCCCGGCCGTCTCGGGGCATCAGGCCCTACGGAGCATCGGGGGATGCATATGACTAGCGCTCCGCACCTGCTGGCCGAGGACCGCCCCGAGTACGAGCGGATCCTCGGTGACGCACTTCGTCATGCTCATGAACGCCCGGATCTGGACGGCGTCGGGGACCGTCTCAACACGGAACAGCTGCGCACCATGGCGCTGAACGCCACGGACCTGATCACCGCGGCCGCCGCCACGGAGTACGAGCACTATGTGCGCGCCCGCGGCGAGCTGCGTACGCCCACGGGTGCGGCGGACCAGGACGAGGATCAGGAACCGGGCCTCGGTACACCGCTGGGCGGGACGGACCGTACGGGCGGCATAGGCGCGGCCGTCACGGTCCTGGCTCCGGTCCTGGCGGGGACGGCCTCCCTGATCTTCCTGCTGGTCGGCTACGTCCTGAAGGCCGTCAGCCCGTCGCTCGCCTTCGCCGGCACCATGGTCACGGCCGGGTGGTTCTTCGGGGCCCTCGCCGCGGTGTCCAGCCTCGTCGCCGCCACGGGACTGCTGGTCACCGCGCTTCACAACGGTGCGTCCTCGCTGTCCGCCGAGAACGAGGAGCAGGAGCTCCCGGAAGAGATCGCGCGGGCCAGGGAGGCCTGGCGCCACGCCCTGCTGGAGCGCGGGATCCTGCCGTTCCTGCGGGACGCCCTGGACGATCCGACCGCCGGTCCCGCCGCGCGGACCCCGCACCGCTCCCCGAACCGCATCCCGAAGATCGGCTACAGCAGCCCGGACTTCTCCGGTCCGGAGGACGGCCCCTCGGCGGGACCGCGGCCGACCTTCACCAGCCCCGACTTCACGAGCCCGGACTTCGGCGGCCCCGAGCACCAGCCGGACTGACGGCCCCCGGCCACCGGCCACCACCCGTCGGCCGGTGGGCGACACCCCGCGCGCATCAGGCAGCCCGTGCCCGCCCCGCGCATGCCCGCGCGGGCATCCGGTGATGTCACGACGGACCGTTGAAAGCAGCCCGCCCCGCGCACGCCCGCGCGGACACG
This sequence comes from Streptomyces sp. TSRI0281, assembly GCF_001905125.1. Taxonomy (GTDB): domain Bacteria; phylum Actinomycetota; class Actinomycetes; order Streptomycetales; family Streptomycetaceae; genus Streptomyces. The sequence goes on from NZ_LWLE01000036.1 coordinate 180,867, forward strand.
GCAAAGGCCGGGGCAGCTCGCGCTGCACCCGGCCCGTGCGGTGCTCCGGCCCGTGACGGGCCGGAGCGGTGAATCAGATGCCCTGCGGCGCCAGCTTCGGGTTGGCACCGTACTCGTTCGCCTCGTACTTGCCCTCGGTGGCCAGGAAGACCAGCAGGATGATGCCGCCGACCAGCGGGACGAGCGAGATCAGGATCCACCAGCCCGAACGGCCGGTGTCGTGCAGCCGGCGCACGATGACCGCGATCGAGGGGACGATGACCGCGACGAGGTAGATGTAGTACGGGATCTGCGTGTCTATCACCCCGCCGATGACCATCAGGATCACGGCAGCGATGAAGTTGAAGAGCACGAACATCCAGTACTCCTTGCGGCGTGCACGACCGCTGAAGCCTGCGTAGTTCTTGAGTACGTCCAGGTACCAGTTCATGGTGATTCCCTCCCCGGGCCCCCCGTGCGAGGGCTCACATTTTCCAGCCAGGCATGCCGGAAAGTAAGGCACAGATAAGGACGCGGTCAAGCGCAGGCGGGCCGGGGGCGAAACGTACATCCAGCTGCAGCACTACCGTGTCCATACCGTCGCTCAACCAGTGCGGAATCCATGGCAAATGGCTCCTCTATGACCGAAACGGCCTGTTGCGGACAGTTGTTGAGACCCCGCTGTGCCGGAGTACGGCGTCGCCCGGGCGCAAAAGGCTCCCTGGGCGACGCCGCCACGTCCCTCCGTGCGTCAGGGGATTCCCCACACCCCGGCTCCTTCCCCCAGATCGGAGGCCAGGATTCCGGTCAGTCCGCGATCGGCAGATAAACCCGGTTGCCCGAGGCCGCGAACTCCTTCGACTTCTCCGCCATGCCCGTCTCGATCTCCGCCCGCGAACCGCCGTGCTCGCGCCGGATGTCCTGGGAGATCTTCATCGAACAGAGCATCACCAGATGCTCCACACCGTTAGCGTGGTCGCATCGGCTCGACCACCAAACAGGCGGAGGCTCCCGATGGAGAAGCGCGAAGAGATCATCAGCCAGTTACGAGGAGTTCCCGAAAGGCTGCCGTCCGTCGAGGACGTCCGCGCGATGCTCTCCGCAGACCCGTCCCTGAAGTGCGTGGTCTGCTACGCCCGTATCTCGTTCGACGGCCGTGTGAAGGACGCTCACGGCATCGAGGACCAGCACCGGGACATGGTGACTAACGCCCGCAGACTCGGGTGGCTTGTGGTCTACCGGTACACCGACAACGACAAGAGCGCCAGCAAAGAGAGCGTCGTCCGCGACGATTTCGAGCAGCTGATCAAAGACCTGGGGACCGGGACCACGCCGGAGGGCTACCCGATCCACGGCGTGATGGCGGTCAACGATGACCGCCTCTACCGGCGTCCAAGCGACTGGGAGCGCTACCTCAAGGCGTTCACCTCGCAGGAAGGCCGTGTGTACCACGACTCGAACGGCACGCAGGACCTGTACGCCGAGGGGTTCGAGATCAAGGGGCTGGTGGGTGTCGCCATGTCCCTGAGCGAGACGCGGAAGAAGCAGCGCCGCACCAGGAACAGCCATCGCAGCCGCGCCATCCGAGGTCAGTCTGTTGCCGCATGGCGTCCCTTCGGCTGGGACGACGACAAGATCACGCTCCGACCGGAGGAGGCCGCCGCGATCCGCAAGGCGGTACATGACGTGATCGCCGGAGCGTCCATTTCCGAGATCACCGCGCAGTGGAAGGAAGCCGAGTTCATCACGAGTCGCGGAAATCCCTTCCAGTACCAGACCGTCAAGCAGATCCTCAAGAACGCTCGCCTGTGCGGCTACCGGGAGATCAAGGGCGAGTTGGTCCGGGACGGTGACGACCAGCCGATCACGGGTGAGTGGGAGCCGATCATCACGCCGCGGGAGTGGTATGCCGTCACGGCCGAGATTCGGGGGCGAGGCCATGGAGCCGGTGTGCCGCTCGGGGGCCTGGTCCACAAGTACCTACTCACCGGGATTCTCAGATGCGGCAACGTGCTTGAGGACGGAACCACCTGCAACAACAAGATGATTGGCATCAAGGCCAACGACTGGTTGAAGTACCAGCACGCCTATATGTGCAAGAAGACCGTAGACAGTGGGTGCAACAAGACCTACAAGCGCGGCGACAAGACAGACCGGCACATCGAGCGGCTGGTGATCGCCAAGCTAAAGGCGGAGGCCGAGTCCGCCACACGGGAGGTACCCGAGTGGGACAAGGCCGATGATCTGGAACGCGCCGTACAAAGCCGCAAGGCGCTGGAAAAGCGCTGGCAGGACGGGGAGGTAGAGGACGAAATGTTCTTCAGGAATCTCCCCGCACTGGAAGCGCGCGTCAAGGAACTCCGTGCGGACCAGGCCAAGCATTTGGCGATGAAGGCCGCAGCCGAGGCAGCACGCGAGGACATCGCCCAATCTTGGGAATCCAAGACACTCTCCCAGAGGCGAGAACTCATCAAAAAGGCCGTCCACGCGATCGTCGCGATCCCTGGCGGCAAGGGCAACAAAGCCTTCGACGTGGAACTCCTCAAGCCCGTGTGGCGCTCCGACGAGTGAGCCGTACCCCCAGAATCTCCCCCATCCTGTGTAACTGATCGTCCGAGAGCGGCGGTGACTCGCGTACGTGGCGCTCGATCCACGCCGCCACCGCCGCTTCCTCGTCTGTCTCACGTTTCTGTTCTGTGCGTCTCGCCGCCGATCGGGTCATGTCGCGGCACCACCCACAGACTCCGATTCCGCGCGAGCGATCTCGCGGTTCTGGGCCTGGTCCTCAGCGACCCCAGCGGCGATGAGGGCAGCGCCGGGAGTGTGACCGGAGCCGACGTATCGCCAGTGGGCATCGGTGATCGCGTCGGGCTCGTCGGCGTAGTCGGGCGCGGCCCGTTCGTGGTCGGCGCGTTCGGCGCGCAGGGCCCCGTAAGTGGTCGAGTAGGCACGGGACTTGGTGAGGATGTGGCCCCGGTATCCGAGGGTGTGGGCCCAGGCGCGCAGGCGCAGCGGCTCCAGTTCCGGAAGGCCGCCGAGTCGCCAGCAGACGCCTATGAGGGTACGTAGGTGAGATGACAGCCGTGCCGTTGTGATGTCGTTGGGGCTGGTCACCGGGTGGTCGAGGCCGGCGGAGGAGTCGGCCGCTCCTTTGGTGACGTACTTCGCGACGTACGCCCTACGGCATCATCGGCCAGTCCCTCGCGACCGCCGAAGGCTTGGAGCGGCCGGGCGTCGAGCTGGCCGCCCCAGCGCAGCTCATATTCGCCAAGGGCCGGGCTGTACGGGGTGCGAAGATGTACGGCCGCCGCAGCGGTGCGCACCACGGCGGCGAGGAGTTCGGCGGTCGCCCAGGCCGGGGGCGGGGTATCGGGCCCGTGTGCGCCGTCGAGTCGGACCACGGCGTGGACGTGGACGGCGCCGCGCTTCTGGTACTCGGCGACTTTGGCGTAGGAGATGCGCACGGTGCGCCGCAGGCCGGTGCGTGCGGCGAGGTGGTGGTAGAGGTTGTCTGTGAACGCCTTCCACAGCCGTCCGGCGTGCGCGTGCCACAGGACGTGGGCCGGGTAGTCGTAACAGCCGGAACAGAGCGGTTGCCCGACAAACGGATCAGTCGCGTCATGGGTGGCCGGGCAGCCGGGTGAGCGTCCGTGCTCGCACTGGTCGGCGTGACGGCGGGGACGGCATCGTTCGCCGTCTGCGGTGGTGCGGTGGACGGGTCCGAAGGAGGGGGCCGTCAGGGTGAGGAAGAGGCGGGGGCGTTCCCGTACGTCCGCCGGTACCAACTTGCCGCCGACGAGTCCGGCGCGGACCAGGTGGAAGGTGTCGCCCGCGTGGAGGCGGGAGCAGGGGGCGCAGACGGTGGCGCGGCGGTTGCGGCAGCGGATCAGCAGCCGTTCGCCGGGCTCTGTGCCGGTGTCGTAGTGGTGCAGGACTTCGCCCGTGTCGGCATCACGGGTGGTGGTCGATCCGGAGAGCTGGACCGGGTGGGCGCAGCCACCAGTAGCGGTGACTTGCTCAAGCCACCAGCCGAACCGGGGGTCTTGGACGAGGCGTATCAGGTCTTGGTCGACTTCGGAGAGCTGACGCAGACGCGCCGCGCGGTCGAGCACGGCGCGTCTGTGAGCCGAGGGATTCTCGGCGGGGATGGTGGCGACCTCCCGGGGTTGGCCGCCGTAGCGGCACGGATGGTTTGGGCTGGGTGGGATTCGTCCATGGAGATCACTCCCGGTCCGTCAGTCGGTGGGTTAGCGGATGGTGCCGGTGCCCCGGCAGCAGCGGCAGCGCCGCCGGTGGCCGGAACGGGTCTTGCGGTAGCGCTCGCCCTTGCAGACGGGGCAGCGGACACGGCGCATGGGCATACTTCGGTGTCTCCCTGGTTGTCTCAGGTGTGGGTGAAGGCGGACAGGAACCAGTTCACGAGGCCGTCCGCCGTGAAGATGGCCGGTGTCTGTCCCAGGTACATGCCGAACAGGGCGATCAGTACCGCTTCCCACCACCGCACCTCGCGGGAGCGGACGAGGAGCACGGTGACGAGCCCGAAGACGAGCATCAGCGGCAGAGCTGTCGAATCGCTCATATCTCAGTACCCCCGTCGGTCGCGTTCGCGAGGTACGGCAGGTGCGGGGTCAGGTCCGCGAACTCCGCCGCTGCCTCCTGCACTTCGGTTGTTGTGGTCAGACGGGAGCGGCCCCGCATCCAGCCGCCCAGGTCGCCCGTCGTCACGGCGACACCCTGTTCCGTCTTAGCGATCGACTGTGCGACCACCACGGCGTCCTTGTTGAGGTCGCCGAGCGCCATTTCCGCCGTGCCGGGATCGTTGACACGGTGACAGATCCGGCCGCCCAACTGGGCTCGCAACGCGGTGACTCCGGGCCCAAGGTCGGAGCCGACCCGCTGCCCCGCCACCACCAGGTGGATGCCGAGGGCCGCGCCGAGTTGGGCCAGGCGCAGGAGGTAGGTCGAGCACTTCTCTGCCTCTGACCGTTGGTCTTTGGCGCCGTTGGTCAGGTACAGCTCTGCCAGTTCGTCGACGATCACGACGACCGGCACCGGGCGTTGCTTGTCGGGCAGGTCCCATATCGAGCGGGCGCCCGCCTCGCGGCAGAGCGTCATGCGCTCCTGCATGTCGGTCACCAGCGAGCCAAGCACGATGACCGCCTCACTGCGGCAGGTGGCCAGGGCGGAGAGCCGCTGTTCGACCAGCCCCAGTTCCATGCCGCCCTTGCAGTCGATGCCGACCAGGGCGACCGGTTGCGGGGCGAGTTCGGTGATGAGCCGCGTGATCAGGGTGGACTTGCCCGACTGTGTCGCGCCGACGATCAGCCAGTGCGGCACGCGCCGGAAGTCCATGACCCACGCATGGCCCGTCTCCAGTGCGCCGACGACCGCCGACAGCAGCGCCGCCGACTCCCGCACGGCGGGACGGCCGGGATGCTCCAGAGGGTCACTGGCCGTCGCGGCGATCAGTACGACGCCACGTTCCGGCGAGGTGACGCGTACGGCGTGTATGCGCCAGGTGTGCGCGAAGGCGTCGGCCGCCCCGAGGAACGGGGCCGGAGTCTGCCCCGGGTGAAGCCGCACCAGCAGTTCCAGACCGTTCGGCGTGGGACGCGGGAAGGAGTAGCGCGGGGTGCGGGTGCGCAGCGGTTCACCTCTGACGGTGGGACATCGCCGAGCTGCTGCGGCGTACGGAGATGTCCAGCATCAACAGTGCCGCCCTGGAGTCGATCGAGCAGGGCATCGACCAGTTGGCCCGCGCCTACCCGTACGCCGATGCCGACTACCTGCACCAGCGCACTCGGAACGGCTTGCAGTACGTCACCAAGCAGCTTGAAAGCCGGATGACACTGCGTCAGCACCGGGAGCTACTCGTTGATTCCGGGTGGCTGTTCCTGCTCAATGCGTGCATCCAGTACGACCGGGGGCAGCGGGAAGCCGCCAACCTAAGCAAGGCCGCCGCACTCCGGATCGGCGAAGAGGCCGGTCACGGCGAGATCAAGGCATGGGCGTGGGCGATCGAGGCATGGTTTGCCCTCACCCAGAGCCGATGGCAGGACATGCTCACCGCAGTGGAAGCCGGTCACGTCGCCGATCAGACGCATTCCGTCGGCGTGCAGTTGTACGCGCACAAGGCCCGCGCCGCCGCCCGGATGGGAGACGCGCGATTGGTCCGCGACTCCCTGGACGCCGGGCGAGCGAGGCTGGACCGCCTGGCCCGCCCGGATCACCCCGAGCACCACTTCATCATCGACCCTGATAAATGGGACTTCTACGAGATGGACGCCTACCGCCTGCTCGGTGACGACGAGCGCGCCGCCGCCCACGCCCGGTCGGTGGTCCGGATCAGCACTGGCCCGGACGGCACCGAGATCTCACCCATGCCTGCCGCAGAAGCCCGCCTCACGCTCGGAGTCGCCGCTGCCCGGACTGGTGAGATAGAGGAGGCCGTAGGCAAGGGCACTGCGGCCCTCGCAGCCGACCGGAAGTCTCTCCCCTCCCTGCTCTTGGTCGCCAACGAGCTGGACAACGAACTTCGCGCCCGCTTCCCCCGTGAGGCATCCACGCGCGACTTCCATGAACGGATCTCGACCATCACGCGTGGCACAAGCACGCCAGAGCTTCCGTTCTGACCAGCCACATGCATGACTCGGCCCCTGCTCCCCTCACCGGGCCAGGCAGCGCACGACCACCGGCGCTGAAGACGAGCGCGACCAACCGACGCTCCCCGGACATGACACCGACCGTACCGATCCGAATTCGCCCAGATGAACGTCAGAGAACTGCGAGGCTGACTGTCCCGTTTCTGTCGCAAGGACGACCGTCCACTGGCTAGCTTCGATCAGTGAGTGCCAAAATCTAGCTCCCAAGGGAGGTCAGTGGATGTCGTCGAACGGTTCGGGTGGGGCAGCGGGGAGCGCAGGCGGGGGCGGAGGTGATCCAGAGCCTCCAGGGCCTCCGCGGCGACGAGACTGGCAAGGTCCAACAGCTCTCATCGGCGCCATTGCTGCACTGATCACCGCCCTCTTTACCATCTTTGGCGGCTCCCTCTTTGCCATCGGTGAGGAGCAAGACGACCGTCAGACGCCGGAGAGTCATGCGAGTGGCCAGACTCCGGAAACTCAACCACGCCCGTCCAGTCAGGACGACCCCAAAGTGAGATGGTTGGGCGAGCTCGTTGCTGTGTATGAGTACACCGACCTGGATACGGCCCCCACTTCGCGGACCAGAAACTCCGGGGGCGACTTGCAGGCAAGTTGGGGACAGCCCAAGGGCAACACGGTTACTGCGTACTTCTCCCACGATGTTCAGGGTGTGGAGCTGGAACCGGGCACGAAGGTCACGCCGGAGAGCTGTGCCGCGCGGGTGAGCACACACGGCGTTGACAACATCAACGTTGAAACGGGAACCCGATTTTGCATTCTGACCAACGGTGGCCGTGCGGCCCTCTTGGAAGTGAAGAGTGTGGACGCCGGTGAGGACGAGTTCATCGCGCAGGCGACCGTTTGGGAAAAGTGAAGGGCGACTAGAAAGCGAGGGGGCAGGCCGATGACCTGCCCCCTCGTCATTCAGTCAGCCAGCGGCAAGTACACGCGGTTGCCCGACTGCGCAAACTCCTGTGACTTGGCCAGCATCCCTTCCGCGATCTCTTGATCCGTCGCGACCGAATCCGCGTCACCACCGAACCGTTCTGTGATGCTTCTGCTAATCTTCATCGAGCAGAATTTCGGCCCGCACATCGAGCAGAAATGCGCCGTCTTCGCCGGTTCGGCAGGCAGCGTCTCGTCGTGGAACTCCCGCGCCGTGACCGGGTCCAGAGCCAGATTGAACTGGTCCTCCCAGCGGAACTCGAACCGCGCGTCCGACAGCGCGTCGTCCCAGTCCTGCGCCCCCGGGTGCCCCTTGGCGAGGTCAGCCGCATGGGCCGCGATCTTGTAGGTGATCACACCGGTCTTCACGTCGTCCCGGTTGGGCAGCCCCAGGTGCTCCTTGGGCGTGACGTAACAGAGCATCGCCGTCCCCCACCAGGCGATCATCGCCGCGCCGATGCCGGAGGTGATGTGGTCGTACGCCGGAGCGACATCGGTGGTCAGCGGGCCGAGCGTGTAGAACGGCGCCTCCTCGCAGATCTCCTGCTGGAGGTCGATGTTCTCCTTGATCTTGTGCATCGGGACATGCCCCGGTCCCTCGATCATCGTCTGGACGCCGAACCGCTTGGCGATCGTGTTCAGCTCGCCCAGCGTGCGGAGTTCGGCGAACTGCGCCTCGTCGTTGGCGTCGGCGATCGACCCGGGGCGCAGGCCGTCGCCCAGCGAGTACGTCACGTCGTACGTCGCGAGGATCTCGCAGAGCTCCTCGAAGTGGTCGTACAGGAACGACTCCTTGTGGTGCGCGAGGCACCAGGCGGCCATGATCGAACCGCCGCGGGAGACGATGCCGGTCTTGCGGCGGGCGGTCAGCGGCACGTACGGCAGACGCACACCGGCGTGCACCGTCATGTAGTCGACGCCCTGCTCGGCCTGCTCGATGACCGTGTCCTTGTAGATCTCCCAGGTCAGCTCCTCCGCCCTGCCGTCGACCTTTTCGAGGGCCTGATAAAGGGGAACGGTGCCGATCGGCACCGGGGAGTTACGCAGTACCCACTCACGGGTGGTGTGGATGTTGCGCCCGGTGGAGAGGTCCATGACCGTATCGGCGCCCCATTTGGTCGCCCAGGTCATCTTGTCCACTTCTTCCTCGATGGAGGAGGTGACGGCGGAGTTGCCGATGTTGGCGTTGACCTTCACCAGGAACCGCTTGCCGATGATCATCGGCTCGATCTCCGGGTGGTTGACGTTCGCGGGCAGCACGGCCCGGCCTGCGGCGATCTCCTCGCGTACGACCTCGGGCCCGACGTTCTCCCGGATCGCGACGTACTCCATCTCAGGGGTGATCTCGCCCCGTCGGGCGTACGCGAGCTGGGTGACGGGGCGCCCGTCCCGACTGCGGCGCGGCTGGCGCGGGCGGCCCGGGAAGACGGCGTCGAGGTTGCGCAGCCCGCCGCGCGGCGAGGTGTGCTTGAGCCCGTCGTCCTCGGGGCGGCCCGGACGGCCCGCGTACTCCTCGGTGTCACCGCGGGCGATGATCCAGTTCTCCCGCAGCGGTGCGAGCCCGCGGCGGACATCGGTGTCGATGGAGGGATCGGTGTACGGCCCCGACGTGTCGTACAGCGTCACGTCGTTGCCGTTGGTGAGGTGCACCTGACGGACCGGCACCCGGAGGTCCGGGCGCGAGCCCTGGACGTATCCCTTGTGCCATCCGATGGACTTCCCGGCCTCGTCGTCCGGTGCGTCCTGACCCTGCTGCGCATTCCGCGCATCCTGGTCATTCTGCTTCGAGGCAGGCGTGCGTGCGTCCGATGTGGTCATGAGACCTACTCCCTACGCCGGCATTACCCGGTAACAGGTTCGGCGGTCGGCGCAGCATGTCCCGTACGGAGTACGGAGGTCAGCGCCCTCTCAGCCCGGTGCTCCGAGCTCCCGCGTGTGCAAAGGTGCCACCACGCTAGCGCCCTTCCTGGCGAGCTGACCAGAGGACCCCTCCCGTTCTTGCGATGATCGCCCCGTGACGTCCCCCCAAAGCGACCCCGCACCCCACGACCACGCCCACGGCCACTCGCACAGTCACGGCCCCGCCGCGCCCGTCTCGAAGCATCTGCGCAAGGTGATCGCGGCCGTACTGATCCCCTTCGCCGCCGCGGTCGTCGTCGGCCTGCTGGTCCTCTGGCCGGGCGGCACCCCGGCCCACGAACGCACGGGCGTCGGCTTCGACCGGCAGACGCAGCAGGGCAAGGTGGTCCGGGTCGACAAGGTCGACTGCAAGGACGTCAACGCCGCCCAGGTGCCGCCGACCGGCGACACCTCCACGCCGTCCGGGCGCGAGGCGGTCAACGAGCAGTCCGGGCTGTGCGAGAAGGCCACGATCGAGGTGACCACCGGAAAGGACAAGGGCCGCACGTTCGTCGAGGTCGTCCAGCCCGACGCGCCCCGGCAACTGCGGCAGGGACAGGGCGTGGTCGTGGCCTACGCACCCGACGCCCCCCACGACCTCCAGTACTCGGTGACCGATGTGAACCGCACGGTCCCGATGGCTCTGCTGGCCGGGATCTTCGCCCTCGCGGTCGTCGTCGTGGGCAGGCTGCGCGGGGTGATGGCCCTGGTGGCGCTCGCCGTGTCGTTCGCCCTGCTGACCCTGTTCATCCTGCCGGCGATCCTTCAGGGGTCGAATCCCCTGGTGGTCGCGGTGATCGGGGCCAGTGCCATCATGCTGGTCGCCCTCTACCTGTGCCACGGGCTGACGGCCCGTACGTCCGTCGCGGTCATCGGCACACTGATCTCACTGCTGCTGATCGGGCTTCTCGGCTCGCTCTTCATCGGCTGGGCGAGCCTGAGCGGCAACACCGACGACAACACCGGCCTCATCCACGGGCTGTACCCGGACATCGACATGAGCGGCCTGCTGCTGGCAGGCGTCATCATCGGCTCGCTCGGAGTGCTCGACGATGTGACCGTCACCCAGACCTCGGCGGTCTGGGAACTCCATCAGGCGAACCCGACGATGGGTTGGCGGGGGCTGTACCGGGCAGGTATCAGAATCGGACGGGATCACATCGCCTCGGTCGTCAACACCCTGGTGCTCGCCTACGCGGGCGCGGCACTGCCGCTGCTGCTGCTCTTCTCGATCGCCCAGAGCAGCGTGGGAACGGTGGCCAACAGCGAACTGGTGGCTGTGGAGATCGTCCGGACGCTCGTCGGTTCGATCGGACTGGTCGCCTCGGTTCCGGTGACCACGGTGCTCGCCGCTCTGGTCGTCTCCGCGGACCGCACAGGGCTCGGCGCGGAAGCCGGAGCTCCTGCACCCGTACGGACCGGGAGGGGCCGTCGTCGCAAGACGTAACCGCGAACGACCGGCAGACAACCCGTTCGGCTGACACTCTGTTGCTCTACAGCCGACGCCTCACGTCTCCAGCAGGCGCCGTGCTTCTCTCTCAGCCGGCGTTCTGCTCCTCGGCGAGGATCCGGCCGAGCGCCTCTTCAAGGTTTCCGTCGAAGTCACCCAGCGTGTGCTCCTGACCCAGCGGCACCAGCTTGTCCGTCCGGTCGAGGAACGCGACGAGGGGTGCCGTGCCGGCCCGGAACAGCGCGCGATCCGCGCCGACCTGTAGCCGGATGTGTACATCGCTCAATCCTTCGGGCTCGGTCGGCCCGATGTGTACATCGCCGTCGCCACTGGGGCTATTGAGACCGTCCAGAAGGAGCTCGCGGCCGAATGCCCAGGTCACAGGGGCATCGCCGGGCAGGTGGAAGGTCATCCGGATCGCATACGGATCGCTGACCTCGTACCGGAGCTCCACCGGAATTCGGAACGAGAGCTCCTCGGAGACGAGGAAGCTCATCATGACCTCTGCTTGAACCGACTCACGCATCGTTCAACCCCGCAGTAGATGAAACTGGCCAGGAATGATCCCCCATGGCCCTATTGACGCCATCGTGGTGCACGCGATAGCAGATCACAAGGAGTGATTTTTCAGATACTGATAGAGAACACGAACGAACGCAAGAGGCTCGCCACTTCGCCACGTAGTTGTTCGACTGCGGGGAGCAACCGATCTTCCTGGTCAAGGGGTACAGAAATGGCCACTGCGGCGATCGTGCTACCTGCGGTAATCGGGATGGCGGCGCAGACCGTACCCAGTGCGTACTCCTGTCGCTCAATGACAGGTTCCGTACGCTCCATCGACCCGAACCGCTCAAGAAGCGACTGCCGATCTCGCACTGAGTAACGGGTCAGAGGTTGGACCGGATGGCGGTCCAGATGGTCCTCGCGGGCCTTCTCGTCGAGCTGGGCCAGCAGACACTGGCCGATCGCATGCGCGTGCCCGGTCTCCCGGAACGCGGCCCACTCGTCCACCGCGGGGGCGGCGGGGGTGTCCGCGACCGCGATGAGCTCGATCTCACCCTCGCGGTAGACGGCGCAGTACACCGGCGCGCCGATGGCGTCGCGGAGATGCGCGAGCGAGTCGCTGACGGTGCCTCGACGTTTCTGCACTGCTGGCGGACCGGTCAGTTTCTCAGCGGCTGCGCCGAAGACGAAGACGCCGTTCTCCCGGCGGAGATAGCCCTCATGGGTCAGGGTGCGCAACAGGTGGTACGCGGTCGGGAGCGGAAGGCCCGCCTCCCGCGCCAGCTGCTTCGCGGGCGCTCCGTCCCGATGGGCGCCCACAGCCTCCAGCAGCCTCAGCGCCCGCTGAACCGAGCTGATCAGCGTCGGGACAGCGGCATTCGTTGCCGTGGTCAAAGGTCACCCCCAGGCATGGTGACGGGCGATCAGCCCTCCCATGGGGGCCGCCCCCACGGGCCTGCCGCGAACCTGGGGTCCGGAGACCGGACGGACGTACAAACCACTGGTCATGGTGGTGACGGACTGTTACGTCCCAGAGGGCGGCAGCGGTGCCCCACTGTATCCGTATGGCCCGTTCGGGGTGCGGTTTCCTGGGGGACTTAGCTCAGCTGGGCTAATCGTCGTAACTGTCCGTGGTCGCGGGTCGATGGCGCACCCGCTGCCGACCGGGGTCCTTCTTCACGGATGCGCGTCCCCACCGGTCTCCTCCACCGGTCGCCCGGCGAGGACCATCGCCGCTACTGGTCGCCTCGCGAGGACCGGTCGCCCTACCAGTCGCCCCGCGAGGAGGAGGACGACATGAACTTCCGGACGAGGAAGACGACACCGCCCACCAGGACGACGAAGACCAGCACCTTGAAGAGCAGGCCGATGACGAACCCGACCACGCTGGCGATCAGGCCGCCGAACACGACGATCGCGATGACGGGCACCGCGACCCACTTCACCCACCAGGGCATCCCCGCGAATATCTCCCGTACGGCCATCGCCTTTACCTCGTCTCTGTGAGTTCCTGCTTCGATGCTAGAGGCGCGGGAGTGGCCGGCGGGGGCCCCGGAGCCCTTGAACTCCCCTGATCCAACCCCTAGGGAACCCGGGGTCCGGGGCTCAGCTCTCGGGCGGTGAGAAGACCACCATCACCCGGAGGTCCTCGGTGATGTGGTGGAACTTGTGGGCCACTCCGGCCGGTACGTACACGACGCTTCCCCTGCCGACCTGCGTCGTCTCCATGCCGACCGTGATCGCCGCCCGGCCGCTGACGACGAAGTACACCTCGTCCTGCTGGTGGGGCTGTTGCGGATCGAGTTCACCGGCGTCCAGGGCGTACAGGCCGACGGACATGTTCCGTTCCCGCACGAACTGCAGATACGCGCCGTCGTTGGCGGCCCGCTCCGCCTCCAGCTCGTCCAGTCTGAATGCCTTCACGGCCCGTCCGCCCCTCGTACCCGTAGTGCCGGTGTCCGCCACCGATCATGTCTGCCACGATCAGACACATGAAGAATTTCCTAGTCAAGACGATCGCCAACGCGGGTGCGCTGGCCGTGGCCATCTGGCTGGTCCAGGACATCACCCTCGAAGGGGGCAGTACCGGCCGCAAGGCCCTCACCCTGATCGTGGTGGCCCTGCTCTTCGGCCTGGTGAACTTCCTGGTGAAGCCAGTGGTGAAGCTGCTCACCTTCCCGCTGTTCATCCTGACGCTCGGACTGATCACCCTGGTGGTCAATGCCCTGATGCTGATGCTGACCTCCTGGCTGGCCGGCCTGTTCGATCTCAGCTTCCATGTCGACGGGTTCTGGACCGCCGTACTCGGTGGCTTGATCATCTCTGTCGTGTCCTGGGCGCTCAACGTCGTCCTGCCCGATGAGGACTGACCTCCGGGGCCCTGAGGCCGGCTCCGGGGCCACTTGAGACAGTGCGGTGCGGACCGGTGGTACGCCGGGGAGAGAAGCGAGGAAGCAGCATGAGCACCATGGGTGACGGAACACGGGCGGTGCGGGCGGGGCTTCCCGAACCGGAGCAGTACGAACCCACCCTGCCCGGTCCGGTTTTCGCCGCGCACTTCCATCTCTCCGGCGCACCCGTCGGCCCCTACACCTACGGCCGGGACTCCAACCCGACCTGGACGCATCTGGAGCGGGCCATCGGCGAGCTGGAGGCGCCGGGGGAGGAGGTCGGGACCACGGTCTTCGCCTCCGGTATGGCCGCGATCTCGGCCGTGCTGCTGTCCCAGGCACGCACGGGTGACACCGTGGTGCTGCCGGACGACGGCTATCAGGCGCTGCCACTGGTCCGGGAGCAGCTGGAGGCCTATGGCGTCGAGGTGCGGACCGCGCCCACGGGAGGCGACGCTCAGCTCGCGGTCCTGGAAGGCGCCAAGCTGCTGTGGATCGAGACCCCGTCCAACCCGGGCCTCGATGTCTGCGACGTACGACGGCTGGTCGCCGCCGCGCACGCGGCGGGCGCGCTGGTCGCCGTCGACAACACCCTGGCCACCCCGATCGGCCAGCGCCCGCTGGAACTGGGCGCCGACTTCTCGGTGGCCAGCGACACCAAGGGCATGACCGGGCACGGCGACATCCTGCTCGGCCATGTGACCTGCCGCGACCCCGAGCTGTCGGCAGGGGTACGGCGCTGGCGCAAGGTCGTCGGAGCGATTCCGGGTCCCATGGAGGCATGGCTCGCCCATCGCTCCCTGGCGACGCTGCACCTGCGGATCGACCGTCAGTGCGCGACCGCGCTGGCGCTCGCCGAGGCGCTGGCCCGGCGCGCGGAGGTGACCGGGCTGCGGTATCCGGGGCTGCCCACCGACCCCTCGTACCCCAACGCCGTACGTCAGATGCGGCGCTTCGGTTCCGTCGTGTCGTTCGTGCTGGCCGACCGGGAGACCGCCGAGCGGTTCCTGGCCGGGCTGCGGCTGGTCGACGACGCGACGAGCTTCGGCGGCGTACGCTCCACCGCCGAACGCCGGGGCCGGTGGGGCGGCGACGCCGTACCGGAAGGCTTCATCCGCTTCTCGGTCGGCGCGGAGGACCCGGAGGACCTGCTGGCCGACGTGGAGCGGGCCCTGGACGAGGCGACTCGCTAGGCCGTGCCGGGAAGCACCATGCCGGGGCGGCGCCGGGCCGTGGATCTTTCGCCGTACGTCATGACGGGGCCTGGCGGTCCGAGCCTCCCCCCTCGTGGCTCGGACCGCCCCGGTTCTCCATGCGCTCTCCGCCACTCCCCGCATGAAGCACCGCCTGGACAAGGCTAGTTGACTCTGCGTCAGTGTCCAATCACAGTAGCGGCAGCGGCCTATCGACATATCTATCGCTGTCCGGGACCGAGACGGCGCGCTGCCGGGAGGGGCAGGACATGGACCTGACTCTGCTGCGCACGTTCGTCACCGTGCACCGGGCGGGTTCCTTCACGCGCGCCGCCGCCCTCCTCGGGCTGTCTCAGCCCGCCGTCACCTCGCAGATCCGCACCCTGGAACGGCAGCTGGGCCGTCCGCTCTTCCTGCGTAAAGCCCGTGGAGTGACCCCGACCAGCATCGGCGACGAACTCGCCCACCGGGCGGCCCCCCATCTGGACGCGCTGGTCGAGATCGCCGAGACCGGGCTCGACGAGGAGTCGGGCGTACGGACACTGCATCTGGCCGGTCCGCCGGAGTTCACATCCGTCCGTGCGCTGCCCGCTCTGGCCCCCCTGGTCTCCCAGGGCCTCGCACTGCGCAGTTCCTTCGTCCCGAACGCCGAGGAGACGCTGGAGGGGCTGGCAGCCGGACATCACGATCTGGCCATCACCACGGCCCGGCCGCGCGGCGGGCTGCTCACCTCGACACCACTCTGCGACGAGGAACACGTGCTGGTGGCCGCGCCCCGCTGGGCCGGGCGGCTGGGACCCGGAACGCTGCGGCACAAGGGCCCCGTGGTGCTGGAGCAACTGCCGGTGGTCGAGGTGCACGAGAGCCTGCCGCTCGTCTCCCGCTACTGGGCCGCCGTCTTCGACAGCCGGCCCGCCGCGTCCGCCACCGTCATCGCTCCGGACCTGCGGGCGGTCCTGGAGTGCGCGGTGGCGGGTGCCGGGCTCGCCGTCCTGCCGCGCTATCTCTGTGAGCGGGCGCTGGAGCGGGGCGAGGTCGTGGCCCTGCTCGACCCCCCGGTCCCGCCGCTGCGCACGTACTTCGTGGCCGTACGGACCGGCACGCTCGCCCTGCCGCACATCGCGCGGGCGCACGAATGGCTGGTGCGCACTGCTGTCGCCTGGTGACCCGACGGGCGGCGGGCGTTTCAGAACCCGTTTCCCGGGCCACGCTCTTGCCATGACCGAACGTCCTGTGGTCAAGCGCACCGCACGCGCCATCCTGCTCGACGGTGAGGACCTCGTCCTCATCAAACGCACCAAGCCGGGGGTGGATCCGTACTGGCTCACGCCCGGCGGCGGGGTCGAACCGGAGGACGCCACCGTCGTGGACGCCCTGCACCGCGAGGTCGACGAAGAGCTCGGTGCCAAGGTCGTCGACGTGGTGCCCTGTTTCGTCGACACCGTCGAGCACATCGCGGACGGCGGGGTGACCGGGGTGAAGGTTCAGCACTTCTTCGTCTGCCGACTGGAGTCGATGGACCCGTCACGCCGCCACGGCCCCGAGATCGACGAGCCCTGCGGGGAGTACGAGATCGTCCGGGTGCCCTTCAGCAGGGTCGGGATCGCCGCGGTCCATCTCGTACCGCTGTCGCTGCGGCACTATCTGGACGGCAATATCGAGGGCGTACGGGCCATGCACGCGCCCGACCTGGGCTGAGGCAGCGGGCGGGAAGCGCGGGCGGGAACTACGGGCATCGGAGCCCCCCTGGCCGCTGTGCTCTGCTGCCCCATGGCTGTATGAGCAGCCCTCTCTGCGCCCGAGCCCGCGGGCCGCGTTCGTACGCCGAGCTCAGTACAGGCGGATACTCCCGTCGGCAGACGACCGATCCCTCCTCGCTTGGCACCGTGTTTCACGTGAAACCACTCAAGCGTCCCGTTCGCCGGGGTCTCCTCGTCGCCCATGTCGCCGTCTCCGTGAGCTGGCTCGGACTCACCGTCGGTCTGCTGACTCTCGGCGTCGCGGCGTTCGTCACAGGGGATGCCACCACCGCTCAGGCGGCCACCCGTGCCATGAAGATCTTCGGGGACTGGCTGGTGATCCCGGTGGCCCTCCTCTCGCTCCTCAGCGGCCTGGTGCTGGCCCTCGGCACCCCCTGGGGGCTCGCGCGTCATCGCTGGGTCTGGACGAAGTTCTGGCTGACCCTGATCACGGCGGGACTGTCGATCTTCTCGCTGCGCCCCGGGATCGACGAGGCGGCCACCAGCGGCGTCGTGGACATCGATCTGATCATCGCGCCTTCGGTGGCCGCGGCCACCTACCTCTTCATCACGGCCATCTCGGTGCTCAAGCCCTGGGGGCCGACCCGGCGCGGCCGACGCCTGCGGGTCTCGGCCAGTTCCGCTAAAACGGTGGACGAGCGATCACCGCATCGGACAGCCTGACCTTCATGCACCGCCCACTGCCCCGGCCGCTCGCCGAACTGCCCATCCGACGTCTCACCCGGGACGACCTGGTCGCCTGCGCCGATCTCTGCGAGGACCGCGGCTGGCCACGCGACGAGCACCGATGGAGCCTGCTGCTCTCCGCCGGTACGGGGTACGGCATCGACGCCCCCGACGGCAAGGGCCTGGTGGGAGCCTGCGTGGTGACCTCGTACGGGCCTCGGCTCTCCGCCATCGGCATGCTGCTCGTAGCCGGGCGCTACGCCCGGCAGGGAGTCGCACGGAACCTGATGCGGTACGTGATCGAGGCCGCCGGGAGCACTCCGCTCTCGCTGTACGCGACAGCCCAGGGGCAGCCGCTGTACGAACAGCTCGGTTTCGGGGTCGTGGGCCGGGCGGAGCGCGTCAGCGGCTATTTCCGGCCGGACGGCGGGGCGAGCGGTGCCGCCACGGTCCCGGCCGCCGTGACCACCCGCCCGGCCTCGGCGGACGACCTACAGGCAATGGTCCGGCTGGACCTCGCGGTCTTCGGTACCGACCGGACCCACATCATCGCCCGGCTTCCGGCATTCTCCGACCGGCTCCGGGTCGCGGAAGCCGAGGGCGAGCTCATCGGCTACGCGGCGCTCTGGCCCAGTGGAAACGCTCATGCGCTCGGCCCGTTGATCGCTCGGGACACGGCCACGGCCAAGGCACTCGTCAGCTCGCTCGCCGCGACGACGGACCGCCCCCTGCGGGCGGATGTCGACGCACGCCACGAGGAACTGCTCGGCTGGTTCGAGGAACACGGCCTGGAGCAGGGTTCCCGTACGGCTGTGATGACGTACGGGAACCCCGGCCTGCCGGGCGACTGGGCACGCCGCTTCGCACCGCTGACCGTCGCGACGGGCTGACGGGGCGCCGCCGGGGGGCGGCTGTCAGACGAGTGCGTCCGCGGCGGCCGACGCGAACCCGTGGTCCTGCTCGGGTGCGCCTCCGCCGACACCGATGGCCCCGACCAGCCGGCCGTCACGGCGGACGGGAACGCCGCCCGCGATGAAGAGCAGCGGCCGGTCGAGCGCGGTCGGCAGCGTGTGGAAGAGCCCGCCGGGCTGAACCGCGTCGACGAGGTCCGCGGTGGGAGCGTTCAGCTGAAGCGCCGTGTACGCCTTGCGCGTGCTGGTCTCGCCCGCGATGAGTACGGCCCGGTCGTCCCGCCGGAAGGCCAGCGGATGACCGCCCGCGTCGAGAACGGTGACGGCGACGGTGACACCTGCGGCCTCCGCGGCGGTACGGGCCGCCTCGACCAGTGCCTCGGCGTCCTGGATGGTCAGCGGGGCAACGACGGTGGTGGGGGTGGTGCTCATGGGAACTGCTCCTGTCGGTACGTGGTGCGTGGTGCTTGATACGTGGGGGGTGCGCGTCGTGTGGCGCGCTGGGCACGGGCGTGCGGTTGAGGGCTCGGGCCGCGCCCGCCGGTGAGGCGGGGATTCAGGGACGGGACGCGGGGACGGCCGCCGGTTCGGGGGTGTGCGCGGCAACGATCCGGCCGCGGACGGCGGTGCGGCGCTCCAGGGTGCTGGAGACGACGGCCAGCACCAGGGCGGAGGCGGCGAGTGCGGCGCCGACCCAGTTGGGTGCGGTGTAGCCGAGGCCCGCGGCGATCACGAGTCCACCGAGCCAGGCGGACAGGGCGTTGCCGAGGTTGAAGGCTCCGATGTTGACGGCGGAGGCGAGGGTGGGCGCACCCGCTGCCTGGTCGAGAACCCGCTTCTGCAGCGGCGGCACGGTCGCGAAGCCCAGGCCGCCGATCAGCACGATGGTGACGGCTGCGGCGATCTTGTTGTGGGCGGTCATGGTGAACAGGCCCAGCACCATGGCGAGCGCGCCGAGCGACACGTACAGCAGCGGCATCAGGTGGCGGTCGGCGAACTTTCCGCCGATCAGATTGCCGGCGACCATGCCGAGCCCGAAGAGAACCAGCAGCCAGGTGACGGAGGACGTCGAGTATCCGGCGACCTCGGTCATCATCGGGGTGATGTAGGTGATCGCGGCGAAGACTCCGCCGAAGCCCAGGACGGTCATCGCCATCGCCAGCAGGACCTGGACGTTGCGGAACGCGGCCAGTTCGTGCCGGATGCGTACGCCTTCGGCCCTGGGCTGGTCGGGTACGAGTTTCGCCACGCCGAGAAGACCGACCACGCCGAGTCCGGCGACGATGAAGAACGTGGTCCGCCAGCCGGCGGTCTGTCCGATGAAGGTGCCGAGCGGTACACCGACCACATTGGCGACGGTGAGCCCGGTGAACATCATGGCGATGGCCCCGGCCTTCTTCTGCGGCGCGACCAGATCGGCCGCGACGACCGATCCGATGCCGAAGAAGGCTCCGTGGGCGAGCGAGGCGATCACCCGTCCGGCGAGCATGACGCCGAAGACCGGGGCGACGGCGGACACCACGTTGCCCGCGATGAACAGCCCCATCAGGAGCATCAGCATGCGTTTACGGGTGACCCGGGTGCCCAGCATCGTCATCAGCGGAGCGCCGAGCACGACACCGAGTGCGTAACCGGTGACGAGGAAGCCTGCGGTCGGGATCGACACCTGGAAGTCCGCGGCAACCTCAGGGAGCAACCCCATGATCACGAACTCGGTGGTTCCGATACCGAATGCCCCGATGGCGAGAGCGAGGAGCGCGAGCGGCATGGGTTTCACCTTCCCTGAAGATTGCGTCTGCGCCTAACGAGCGTCCACAATAATTGCAGACGCCGATTAATTGCAAGCGCGGGCTATTGCAGGCGTCCCCTATCCTGGAGGAACGCAGCTCCCGCACGGAGGAGAGATCCATGACCGCGACCGACCCCGCACTGACCGCCCTCTCCCAGGGCTGGTGCGCCCTCTCCCTGCTCCACGGAAAGATCGAGGGGCACATCGAACGGGCACTGCAGACCGGTCACGGCCTCAGCGTGCGGGAGTACTCACTGCTGGGAGTCCTGAGCCGGCAGCACAACGGGCCGGGCGGACATCTCCAGATGAAGCAGGTCGCCGACGCCGTCGTTCTGAGCCAGAGCGCCACCACCCGGCTGGTCACCCGCCTGGAGGACCGTGGCCTGCTGACCCGGTACCTCTGCGACACGGACCGCCGCGGCATCTACACCGACGTCACCGACGCCGGTCTCGCCCTGCTCGATGAGGCCAGGCCGACCAGTGACACCGCGCTGCGCGCCGCCCTGGACGAGGCCGCCGAGAATCCCGAGCTCGCCCCGCTCGTCAGGACGGTCGAAGCCCTGAAGGTCCCCGTGTAGCGCCCGCGAGCTGCGTATTGTGCCGATCATGAGTGATCTTGAGATACGTCCCGCTGTTGGCGGCGACCTCGCGGCGGTCGTGGCCATGCTCGCCGACGACCCGCTGGGCGCACAGCGCGAGTCGCCCGACGACCTGACTCCGTACCGGGCCGCGTTCCAGCGGCTGGCCGAGGATCCGAACCAGCATCTTGTTGTTGCCGTGCGCGAGGACCGCGTCGTCGGGACCCTGCAACTGACCGTGGTCCCCGGGCTGTCCCGGCGTGGCGCCACGCGCTCGATCATCGAGGGCGTCCGCATCCACGGCGACGAGCGCGGCAGCGGTCTCGGCACCCAGTTGATCCAGTGGGCCGTGGACGAATCCCGGCGCCAGGAATGCCAGTTGGTCCAGCTGACATCGGACGTCACCCGTACCGACGCACATCGCTTCTACGAACGGCTCGGGTTCACGGCCAGCCATGTGGGCTTCAAACTGACGCTCTGACCGACCGAGCGAGCGAACGAACGGGCACCGGCACCGGTGAAGGGTGCGTGTTTCACGTGAAACACGCACCCCCGGACGTTCAGCTGCCGAGCCCGCGCCAGCCGCCCTCGTCCACACCGCCGGGGACGGCCGCCCCCGCTTCGTACGGTTCACGGGTGAAGACGAACGACCCCAGGTCGAGGTGGTCCACCGTCCCGTCCTCGGCGCGCACGATGCGCAGGGTCTCCCCCGCGTAGTAGCCGCTGAGGCCCGTCCAGGTCCCGTCCGGCTCCGCGCGGAAGGCCGCTCCGCGACCGCTGGTACGCAACGGCTGAAGCTCCAGGCCCCGTTCCGCGACCAGCTTCAGAGCGAATGCATGGGTGCCCCAGTACCAAGGACCGGTCAGAGCCACCAACTCGGCGTCGGCGTCGGCGTCGGGCAGCGGGCGCCACGGCTCCGGGATGCGCGGCTCCGCCTCGGCAACGATCTGCACGAGGTCGGCGGCCACCACACCGGCGAGCAGCCCGGACGTCGTGTTGGTGAGCACAACCGCGGCGACATCGTCCTCCACGCTGAACCACAGCGCGGCGAGGAAGCCCGGCAGCGACCCCGTGTGCCCGACAAGAGTGCGCTCGTCCTGCCGGATGATCTGGAGGCCGAGACCGTAATTGCCGTACCAGTCACCGGACTCGGACGGCGCCGACGGTTCACGCATCTCCCGCACGGAGGCAGCCCGCAGGACCCGCTCGTCCCCCTCGGCGAGGAAGGCGGAGAACCGGAGGAGATCGGCCGCGGTCGACCAGAGCTGACCGGCCGGCGCCATCAGGCCGAGGTCCTCCGACGGTTCGGGCAGCATGACGTCCGCCCAGGGGTGCACGGCCCAACCGCCCGCGTGCGGTGCCTCCGGCCGGACCGTCGTGCGGTGCATGCCCAGCGGCTCCAGGATCTCGCGGCGCAGCACCTCCTCCCACGACGCTCCGCGTACCGCCTCGATCAGTGAACCGAGCAAGGTGTAGCCCGGGTTGGAGTAGTGGTGGCGATGGCCGGCCTGGTGCATGTGCGGCTGCTCACCGAGGACATCGGCGAGCTCGGGGCGGATAGTGCCCGGCGTCCGCTCCCACCAGGGAGCAGGCGTCTCGGCCCCCAGGCCCGCACTGTGCCCGAGGAGCTGGAAGACCGTCACGCTGCCCACGCCGGTACCGGGAAGGTGCTTCTCCAGTTGGTCGTCCAGATGGATCAGGCCCTCGTCGCGCAGCCTCAGCACCAGTACGGCGGTGAACGTCTTGGTGATCGAGCCGATCCGGAACTGCGTATCGGCATCCGGGGCATGCCCCTCGACACAGGTGCGCGCGCCGCTCCAGACCGGCTGTCCCTGCCGCTGGACCGCTGCCACGAGTGAGGGCGTACGCCCTTCCACCTGCGCGGTGGCGGTGCGGTGCAGCAGGGCGCGCCGAGTGCTGGGAAGCAGTTCTTCACTGGGGGAGGTCATGGTCAACAACTACCCGGCGCCCCGGCTCGTGGCGAGCCCTTTTCGCGGGACGCGGAAGGGCTCGCCACGAGGGCGGCAGGCACGGGACGGGAACCTCGGGCCGAAGGGCCGGAAAGGGAAGCAGGAGCGGGACGGGGAAACTCAGCGCTTGCGGCTGTACGTCCTGACCAGCACCCCGTTCTCGAACGTACGAACGTCCCTCAGCTCGAACTCGGTGACCGCGAAGCCGGAACCGAACATCGGCATCCCACTGCCGTACACCAGGGGGTATGTCTTGATCACGAGCTCGTCGATCTCGTCCAGCAGTTCCCCCGCCAGCTGGGAGCCACCGCAGAGCCAGATGTCCAGCTCGCTGTCCTCGGCCTTGAGCTCCCTGACCCTGGCGACCAGATCCTCGGAGATGAGCTCCACATTCGGGTCCGGTGACTCCTTGAGCGTCCGGGACGCCACGACCTCCCGCAGGTGGCCGTACGGGCTGGTGATCCCGGAGTCGAGCGCCAGTCGGTAGCTGGACCGCCCCTGGATCACGGTGTCGAAGCGCTGCGACTTCGCGTCCTGGAGTCCGAGGGACTCGCGGCCCTGGACCGCGATCGTCTCCGGGTACCCCGATGTGAGGAACCCGAGGAACTCCTCGCTCACAAAGGGGTACATCGTTGTCGCATCACCCTGGGGATCCCCGATGAACCCGTCGATCGAGCAGGCGATGAAGTACGTGAGCTTTCGCATGTGTTCCCCGTTCCACGTTCGACGCAGGCCGAAATGTCCTGTTCACGGTGGCAGCGGCGTCTTGGCGCCCCGCACCGCAACCACTTCATTTATAGTGCTTCACATGTAGTGGTTAAGCAAGCCTCTTCTCCGGAGAGGCGATCGGACGGAAGAGAAGACCATGGCGAAGAACCCCGAGCGCAGAACGGCGCTCACGGACGCGGCGATCGAGGTACTGGCGCACGAAGGGGCCCGCGGGCTCACTTTCCGCGCCGTGGACGCACGGGCGGGCGTGCCGGTGGGCACCTCGTCCAACTACTTCGGCAATCGCGACGACCTGTTCATGCAGGCGGGCGCGCGCATCAACAGCCGCATGACTCCCGACCCGGCCAAGGTCGAGCGGGCGATGCGCCCGGAACCCTCCCGCGAACTGGTCGCCGACCTCATGCGCTGGCTGGTCCAGCGCATGGCCGAGGACCGCACCGGCTACCTGGCCATGCTGGAACTCCGCTTGGAGGCCACCCGCCGCCCCGCCCTGCGGGCACAGCTGACCCGTACGGTGCGCACGGCATTCGACGAGAGCGCCGACTTCCACCGGAACGCGGAACTCCCGGGCGACAACGACGTGTTCCTCGTCCTCTATCTGGCCATGACCGGCGTACTCCTGGAGCACTTCACGCTGCCCGACATGCTCGCCGACACCGCGCTCGACCAGTTGGTGGAGACGGTCGTCACGCGCATCGTGCCCACGCGGTAGGACGCGCCGGGCCGGCCGCTGCGTCAGTGGTGGGCGGCCATGTGGGCGAGGGTCTGTGCGGCGCTGTCGGGGGCGAAAGCTCCATCGATGCCTTCAGCGGCGCCCTCGGCCGCCTCGATGGAGCGCGGCAGGAGGATCTTCTCGTAGGCGGTGACGGCGTCATCGAGGGAGTCGTGGCCGATGAGGGCCTGGGCGAGGTCGGCGCCGTCGCGCATGGCGAGGTTGGCGCCCATGCCGGAGAACGGCGACATCAGATGGGCGGCGTCGCCCAGCAGGGTGACGCCGGGGGTGTGGTCCCAGGTGTGGGGGACGGGCAGGGCGAACAAGGGGCGGTTGGTGTAGCCGGTGTCCGTGTCGGTGATGAAGCCGCACAGGGCGGGGCTCCAGTCGGCGAAGCGTTCCAGGAGAGCGTCGCGGACGGCGTGGGGGTCGGTCAGATCGACGCCTGCCTGCCGGTACCAGTCCTCCGGGGTGCGCATGCCGACGTAGACGCGGATGTGGCCGCCGCTGTTGCGCTGGGCGACGATGCCGAGGTTGTCGTCCAGGGCCATCATGGTGCCGTCGCCGGTGAGGGCGGCCAGTGCGCGGTGGCGTAGGTCGGCGTCGTGCAGGCCGGTTTCGACGAAGGTGACGCCGGTGTAGGCGGGGACGGCGTCGGACAGGATGCGGCGCACGCGCGACCAGGCGCCGTCCGCTCCGACGACCAGGTCGGCATCGCTGCTGACACCGTGGGTGAAGTGCAGGCGGTGGCGCCCGTCGCCGAGAGGTTCGGCGCGGTCCAACCGGTGGCCCCACCGGACGGTGCCGGGGTTGAGGGAGCCGAGGAGGAGGTCGCGCAGCTTCCCTCGGTCGATCTCGGGCCTGCCCCGTCCGCCCTCGGGCGGGGCAGCGTCGAACAGGGTCTGCCCGTCGCGTCCGACCAGGCGCCACTGTTCGCCCTCGGGGCGGGCCAGCGGGGTGAAGTCGTTCCACAGGCCGGCGGCACGCAGGGCGTACTGGCCGGTGTCCAGGTGCATGTCGAGGGTGCCGCCCTGGTCGCGGGCGGTCCCGGAGGCGTCGAGGTCGTGGACGGTGACGTCGATGCCGTGGCGCTGGAGGATGCGGGCGCAGATCAGGCCGCCGGGTCCGGCGCCGATGACGGCGATGCGGGCAGGGGTGTGGTTCATGTTCGTCTCCAGGTGCTGCGGGAGGGGCGGCGAACATCACTGGCCACCCCTGTGAGGGAATCGGAGAAGTCGAGGGACGTCCGGCCGGTGCGATCCCGGCGGGCCCTCCGCCTCCACAAAAGCACGACCACTAAAAAAGTGCAACGGTGCAACTTTTTAGATCAGGCAAGTTTGTGTATGGTGCTGGAATGACGACTCCCATGGGGCGGCGTGAACGCAAGAAGGCCGCCACACGCCAGGCGCTCGCCGACGCCGCGCTGCGCCTTTTCATCGAACACGGCTATGACGCGGTGACCCTGCACGACATCGCCGAGGCGGCCGACGTGTCCACCACTACGCTCCTCAAGCACTTCCCGGGCAAGGAGGCCCTCGTCTTCGACGAAGAGGCCGAGCAGGAGGCCGGGCTCGTCGCCGCCGTTCGCGACCGCACCCCCGGCACGACCGTCCCCCAGGCCCTGTGCGCGCACGTCAAACGCGTCCGGGTCCGCACCGAGGACTCCGATGCCGACGCCGACTACACCGATTTCCTCAACCTGGTGACCAACACCCCCGCCCTCAGCGACTACGCCCACCGCATGTGGATGCGCCACCAGGACGCTCTCGCCCACGCCATCGCCCACGACACCGGCGCCCCGCCCGACGACCTGCGCAGCGCTGCCCTGGCCCGCTTCGCCCTGGAGACCTCCGCCCTCGCCCACAGGGCCACAGATCCCGCACAAGCCGTCGACATCGCCTTCGATCTCCTCGAACGCGGATGGGGCACCCCGGCCCAGCAGCCCGGCACCGGCCGGAACTGATCACCACCACGATGCGCGAGGAGCCGAGCACTCCCACCGCGCAGCATCTCTCCGCAGTCCCCCACCAGCGGGAACACCAGCCGGAACCTCGGCCGGAACACCGGCCGGAATCAGGTCTGGGCCATGTCCACGAAGCGGGAGTAGTGGCCCTGGAAGGCCACGGTGATGGTGGCCGTCGGGCCGTTACGGTGCTTGGCCACGATCAGGTCCGCCTCGCCCGCGCGCGGTGACTCCTTCTCGTACGCGTCCTCCCGGTGCAGCAGGATCACCATGTCCGCGTCCTGCTCGATGGATCCGGATTCACGCAGGTCGGAGACCATGGGCTTCTTGTCCGTACGCTGCTCGGGTCCACGGTTCAGCTGCGACAGGGCGATGACGGGGAGCTCCAGCTCCTTGGCCAGCAGCTTGAGGTTTCGGGACATGTCCGAGACCTCCTGCTGTCGGCTCTCGGCCCGTTTCGAGCCGCCGGACTGCATCAGCTGCAGGTAGTCGATGACCACGAGCTTCAGGTCGCTGCGCTGCTTGAGGCGACGGCACTTCGCACGGATCTCCATCATCGAGAGGTTCGGCGAATCGTCGATGTAGAGCGGGGCGG
Organism: Streptomyces sp. TSRI0281; assembly: GCF_001905125.1. GTDB lineage: Bacteria > Actinomycetota > Actinomycetes > Streptomycetales > Streptomycetaceae > Streptomyces. The sequence goes on from NZ_LWLE01000036.1 coordinate 207,544, forward strand.
CCGAGACGTCCGGCATGCGCCGCGCGAGCCGTGTCCAGTCCTCGTCGGTCATCGTGCCGGAACGCATGTGGTGCAGTGCCACCCGCGCCTCGGCGGACAGCAGACGCATCGCGATCTCGTTGCGTCCCATTTCGAGCGAGAAGATCACGCTCGGCAGATTGCTCTTGATCGAACAGGCTCGTGCGAAGTCCAGGGCCAGCGTGGACTTACCCATGGCGGGACGCGCCGCGATGACGATCATCTGGCCGGGGTGCAGCCCGTTCGTCAGGGCATCGAGGTCGGTGAAGCCGGTCGGCACACCGGTCATCTCACCGCTGCGCGAACCGATCGCCTCGATCTCGTCGAGAGCGCCCTCCATGATGTCGCCGAGGGGCAGATAGTCCTCGCTGGTGCGCTGCTCGGTGACGGCGTAGATCTCGGCCTGCGCGGAGTTGACGATCTCGTCGACGTCCCCGTCGGCCGCGTATCCCATCTGTGTGATCTTCGTGCCGGCCTCGACGAGCCGCCGGAGCACGGCCCGCTCGTGGACGATCTCCGCGTAGTACGAAGCGTTGGCCGCGGTCGGCACCGACTGGACGAGGGTGTGCAGATACGGCGCTCCGCCGACCTTGGTGATCTCACCGCGCTTGACCAGTTCGGCGGCGACCGTGATCGGGTCGGCCGGCTCGCCCTTGGCGTAGAGGTCGAGGATCGCCGTGTAGACGGTCTCGTGGGCCGGGCGGTAGAAGTCGTGGCCCTTGATGATCTCCACGACGTCGGCGATGGCGTCCTTGGACAGCAGCATGCCGCCGAGCACCGACTGCTCGGCATCGAGATCCTGCGGAGGCACCCGCTCGAAGCCGGGAGAGCCGCCGTCCCAGCTGTCCTCCGAGCCCCGGTCGTGCCGGTCGTCACGCCCCTTGCGGTCTCCGCGGCGCTGACGGGAAACGGGCAGACGGTCACTGGGACCGGTGTCGGCCCAGGGGTCGTCCAAAGGCTCGGAAATGCTCACCGGGCCACCTCCTCCCGTCCGCTTCGCGGACCTAGCCATGCCACTCTTTCTTACGGCACGGCACCGACAAACAGGCCGCCCGACTCCGCTTCCGGCGCGTCGAGTTCTGCGGGATTCCGAGGCCGGAACGGAGTGCGGGCGCCGGACCACGGTAGGCCGCTCCGCACCGTCAGCCAATCTGGTTATCCACAGGGCATGTGGACGACGGACCAGATGCTGTGGAGAACCCCGCCGAACCTGTGCACGGACCGGGGGACAGCACTGTGGACAAACTCATAGCCACTCGGCCATCAAGGCCCTGACCTGCACGTTCCCCATCCACCGACTGTGGGGAAGAAAAACTTTTCCCCTCAATTCAAGATCGCTGCAAACCGTGCACACCTGAGCGCACAACCGTGACCCAAGTAAGGACTGCAATGGCATTGCATCTCTTACCTGTGGAAGATTAGATTGGCCCCCATGTCCCAGGCGCCCGCGACCCCTCCCTCCAGCCGCAGAAGGCACGACCGCGAGATCATCGCGCTTGCTGTGCCCGCCTTCGGCGCGCTCGTCGCCGAGCCTCTTTTCGTGATGGTCGACAGCGCCATCGTCGGTCATCTCGGCACCCCTCAGCTCGCCGGTCTGGGAGTCGCCGCCGCACTGCTGATGACCGCGGTGAGCGTCTTCGTCTTCCTCGCGTACGCCACCACGGCCGCCGTCGCGCGCCGGGTCGGGGCCGGAGATCTGCCGGCCGCCATCCGTCAGGGCATGGACGGCATCTGGCTCGCGCTGCTGCTCGGCGCGGTGGTGATCGCGCTGACCCTCCCCTCGGCCCCGTGGCTGGTCGAGATCTTCGGCGCATCCGACACCGCGGCCCCGTACGCCACCACCTATCTGCGGATCTCCAGCCTCGGCATCCCGGCCATGCTCGTCGTGCTCGCCGCGACCGGCGTCCTGCGTGGTCTCCAGGACACCCGCACCCCGCTCTACGTCGCCATCGGCGGATTCGCCGCCAACGGCGTACTCAACGCGGTCCTCGTCTACGGCGCCGGCCTCGGCATCGCCGGATCCGCCTGGGGCACCGTGATCGCCCAGGTCGGCATGGCAGCCGCCTATCTGATCGTGGTGGTACGAGGGGCGCGCCGGCACGGAGCCTCCCTGCGCCCCGATGCCGTGGGGATCAGGGCCAGCGCCCAGGCGGGGGTCCCCCTGCTGGTCCGTACGCTGTCGCTGCGCGCCGTCCTGATGATCGCCACCGCCGTCGCCGCGCGCCTCGGCGACACCGATATCGCCGCGCACCAGATCATCCTCTCGCTCTGGAGCCTCACGGCCTTCGCCCTCGACGCGATCGCCATCGCGGGGCAGGCCATCATCGGCCGCTACCTCGGAGCGAACGACGCCAAGGGCGCACGCGAGGCATGCCGCCGCATGGTCGAGTGGGGGATCGGGTGCGGCGTGGTGCTCGGCGTACTGATCGTGCTCGCCCGTCCCCTGTTCATCCCGCTCTTCACCGGCGACCCGTCCGTCAAGGGCACGCTGCTCCCGGCGCTTCTGGTGGTGGCGGTCTCCCAGCCCATCGCCGGAGTGGTCTTCGTCCTGGACGGTGTACTGATGGGAGCGGGGGACGGGCGCTATCTCGCCCGGGCCATGCTGGTCACCCTGGCCGTGTTCGCTCCGGTCGCTCTGCTCGTTCCCACCTTCGGCGGCGGCCTCACCGCACTCTGGTGGGCGATGACTCTGATGATGGTGGTCCGGCTGGTGACCCTCTGGCTGCGTACCCGGTCGGGCCGCTGGATCGTCACCGGCGCCACACGCTGACCCCACGTGCCTCCGCGGGCCGATCACCGGTGCGGTACGCGCCCCCGCCCCCGTGCCTCGACACCGCTCCCGCCCCGGCCCCGGCCCCGCAGCCGTTTCACGTGAAACAAGCTGTCGTTTCACGTGAAGCAAGCTGCTCCGTTTCACGTGAAACGACGAAGGGCCGCACCCCGTGGGGTGCGGCCCTTCACCTAGCTCTGCTGAGCTCTGCCCTTAGGCAGCAACGACCTCGATGCCGAGCTTCGCTGCGACCTCGGGGTGCAGACGCACGGACACCTGGTGTCCGCCGAGCGTCTTGATCGGCGAGCCGAGCTCGACGCGACGCTTGTCGACGTCGGGGCCACCGGCAGCCTTGATCGCCGAGGCGACGTCGGCCGGGGTGACGGAGCCGAAGAGACGGCCGGCGTCGCCGGAGCGAACAGCCAGACGGACCTTCACGGCCTCAAGCTTGGTCTTGATCTCGTTGGCCTGCTCGATCGTCGAGATCTCGTGGATCTTGCGGGCGCGGCGGATCTGCGCCACGTCCTTCTCGCCGCCCTTGGTCCAGCGGATGGCAAAGCCACGCGGAACCAGGTAGTTACGGGCGTACCCGTCCTTGACGTCGACGACGTCGCCGGCGGCACCGAGGCCAGAGACCTCGTGGGTGAGGATGATCTTCATGCTCTTGTCACCCTTCCCTTATCGCGCGGTGGACGTGTAGGGCAGCAGCGCCATCTCACGGCTGTTCTTGACTGCCGTGGCGACGTCACGCTGGTGCTGCGTGCAGTTGCCGGTGACGCGGCGGGCACGGATCTTGCCACGGTCGGAAATGAACTTCCGCAGCATGTTCGTGTCCTTGTAGTCCACGTACTGGGTCTTGTCCTTGCAGAATGCGCAGACCTTCTTCTTAGGCTTGCGCACAGGCGGCTTCGCCATGGTGTTTCTCCTGTGTGATCAAGAAGTGGGGGTACGAGCTGCCCTAGAAGGGCGGCTCGTCCGAGTAGCCGCCGCCGGAACCGCCGGAGCCACCGGAGCTGCCGGAACCGCCGGAGCTTCCGCCCCAGCCGCCTCCGCCGCTCTGCTGGCCCCCGCCCTGCTGGCCGCCTGCCGGCGCGCCGGTCGCCCACGGGTCGTCGGCGGGAGCACCGCCGCCACCCTGCTGGCCGCCGCCACCGGGACCGCCGCCCCAGTTGCCGCCGCCCTGCTGGCCGCCACCGCCGCCGCCGTATCCACCCTGACCGCCCTGGCCACCGCGACCGGTGGTCTTGGTGACCTTGGCCGTGGCGCTCTTGAGGCTGGGGCCGACTTCCTCGACGTCCAGCTCGTAGACCGTGCGCTTGACGCCCTCACGGTCCTCGTAGGACCGCTGCTTCAGCCGGCCCTGCACGACGACGCGCATGCCTCGCTGGAGCGACTCCGCGACGTTCTCCGCCGCCTGACGCCAGACCGAGCAGGTGAGGAACAGGCCTTCGCCGTCCTTCCACTCATTGGTCTGCCGGTCGAAGATGCGGGGAGTGGACGCGACACGGAACTTCGCGACCGCCGCACCGGACGGGGTGAAGCGCAGCTCGGGGTCGTCGACGAGATTGCCGACGACCGTGATGACGGTCTCGCCTGCCATGGGTGAACCTCTCGGCGGGGATTGCTTCTGGCTGCTTGCTGCTACTCGAACCCGATGACCACTGAGCTAGAAGCTCAGTGGGTCTCGGGACGGAGGACCTTGGTCCGGAGGACCGACTCGTTCAGGTTCATCTGGCGGTCGAGCTCCTTGACGATCGCAGGCTCGGCCTGCAGATCGATGACCGAGTAGATGCCCTCGGGCTTCTTCTTGATCTCATAAGCGAGCCGACGACGGCCCCAGGTGTCGACCTTCTCCACCTTTCCGTTGCCCTCACGGACAACGGAGAGGAAGTTCTCGATCAGCGGGGAGACTGCTCGCTCCTCGAGATCGGGGTCGAGGATGACCATCACCTCGTAGTGACGCATGTGGAACCCACCTCCTTTGGACTCAGCGGCCACGGTCGTTCCGTGGCAGGAGGGTCGTGATGCGTAAGCAACAGTGTCTCCGAGTAAAACAGCCGCCACTGACAATTCGCTCGGTGAAGAGGGACTCGCAGTGCTGGCCTGGGCAGACACCGGTGCAGACCGTCCAGAGTACCCGTAGACCGGCTTCGGGTTGAAATCCGGTGCCCGGAGGACGCAATCTGTACACATCGGGTGTGAGCGGCGCTACAGTGCGCCGCCTTCCGGCCAGGAGGTACTCCATGGCACAGGCAATTCGACCCCGCTCATCCGTCTCCCTCTTCGCCACGGACGGCAAGGCTCATCCGCTCCAGGACACCCTGGTGGCTGTGACCCTGGTGCTCGGCGCTCTCGCCTTCGTGACGGCGATGTTCCACAGCCTTCACCTGATCAGTTCGTGGGCCGGGCTGATCGGCATTCTCACGGGCGCCTACGGGCAGTACGTCTCGGTGACCACCCGCGAGAGGTTCGCGCTGATCCTCGGCCTCGGCGCGTCCGCCGTCGGATTCTTCCTCGGAATGGCCCATGGCGGCCTCTTCGGAGGCGTGATCGGCTGAGTACGGGCCGCGCTCGACCGGGCACCGGCCGCGAAGGGCCGGTCCCGGTCGGGCGGGGCCAGAACGGGCGCTCCTCGGTCACAGTAGGCTTCGGCGCGAGAGCCGGAGCCCCTGACCGATGGGGACACACCTGCCGAGGAGCCCCCCGCATGAGCCTGACCCTGAGGACCATCAGCCGAGAGCAGCATCTGGCGTACATCCAGAGTCTGTCCTCGGCCAGTCACTGCCAGGTCCCGGCGTGGGCTGATGTGAAGACCGAATGGCGCTCGGAGAATCTGGGCTGGTTCGACAAGAACGGCGAGATGGTGGGCGCCGGCCTCGTCCTGTACCGCCAGCTGCCCAAGATCAAGCGCTACCTTGCGTACCTCCCCGAGGGCCCGGTCATCAACTGGTACGCCCCCAACCTGGACGAGTGGCTCCAGCCGATGCTCGCCCACCTCAAGCAGCAGGGCGCCTTCTCGGTGAAGATGGGCCCGCCCGTGGTCATCCGGCGCTGGGACTCGGCGGCCATCAAGTCCGGTATCCAGGACCCCGAGGTGAAGCGTCTGCGCGACGTCGAGGCCACCCTCATCGAGCCCCGCGCCTTCGAGGTGTCGGACCGGCTGCGGAAGATGGGCTGGCAGCAGGCCGAGGACGGCGGTGCCGGCTTCGGTGACGTACAGCCCCGCTACGTCTTCCAGGTGCCGCTGGCGAACCGTTCCCTTGAGGACGTCCTCAAGGGCTTCAACCAGCTCTGGCGACGCAACATCAAGAAGGCCGACAAGGCCGGTGTCGAGGTCGTCCAGGGCGGCTACGAGGACCTCGCCGAGTGGCAGCGGCTGTACGAGATCACGGCCGTGCGCGACCACTTCCGGCCGCGCCCGCTCTCGTACTTCCAGCGGATGTGGACGGTGCTCAACTCCGAGGACCCCAACCGCATGCGCCTCTACTTCGCGCGGCACAACGGCGTGAACCTCTCCGCGGCGACGATGCTCGTCGTCGGGGGCCACGTCTGGTACTCCTACGGCGCGTCCGACAACATCGGCCGCGAGGTCAGGCCCTCGAACGCGATGCAGTGGCGGATGCTGCGCGACTCGTACGCGATGGGCGCGACCGTCTACGACCTGCGCGGCATCAGCGACTCGCTCGACGAGACCGACCACCTCTTCGGCCTGATCCAGTTCAAGGTCGGCACGGGCGGCGAGGCCGTCGAGTACGTCGGCGAGTGGGACTTCCCGCTCAACAAGCTGCTGCACAAGGCGCTCGACATCTACATGTCGCGCCGCTGACCTCCGGTGGCATCGGTGACGAACCCGGTGCCACTCGCTTCAATGGACACTCCACCAAGCACCGCAAACCTCTGACTCCACCGCAGCCACCAGAAAGGTTCCGGGCCGGCCATGGCGCTCTCCCTCTACGTCGACACCGCGCGCTGGCGGGCGCACCAGAAGTCCGTGATCGACCAGTTCCCCGGACTCGTACCGGTCTGCAAGGGCAACGGTTACGGCTTCGGCCACGAGCGGCTCGCCGACGAGGCGATCCGTTTCGGTTCCGACACGCTCGCTGTCGGGACCACCTACGAGGCAGCCCGGATCAAGGACTGGTTCAGCGGCGACCTGCTCGTCCTGACCCCCTTCCGGCGGGGCGAGGAGCCGGTCCCGCTGCCCGACCGCGTCATCAGGTCCGTCTCCTCCGTCGACGGTGTGCACGCCCTGGTGGGCGCACGGGTGGTCATCGAGTGCATGAGCTCGATGAAGCGCCACGGCGTGAAGGAGGAGGAGCTGGGGCAGCTGCACGCCGCCATAGAGGACGTACGGCTCGAAGGCTTCGCTCTCCACCTGCCGCTGGACCGCACCGACGGCTCCGACGCGGTCGAGGAGGTCATCGGCTGGATGGACCGGCTGCGCGCGGCCAGGCTGCCGCTGCACACCATGTTCGTCAGCCATCTGCGCGCCGAGGAACTGGCCCGCCTCCAGCAGCAGTTCCCGCAGACCCGCTTCCGCGCCCGCATCGGCACCCGGCTCTGGCTCGGCGACCACGACGCGACGGAGTACCGGGGCGCCGTCCTGGATGTCACGGCGGTCGCCAAGGGCGACCGGTTCGGCTACCGCCAGCAGAAGGCCGCCTCGGACGGCTGGCTGGTGGTCGTCGCCGGCGGTACGTCCCACGGCGTCGGCCTGGAGGCTCCGAAGGCCCTGCACGGGGTGATGCCGCGGGCCAAGGGCGTCGCCCGCGCCGGACTGGCGACGGTCAACCGGAATCTTTCGCCGTTCGTCTGGGCGGGCAAGCAGCGCTGGTTCGCCGAGCCGCCGCACATGCAGGTGTCGATCCTGTTCGTGCCCTCGGACGCGCAGGAGCCGAAGGTGGGCGACGAGCTGGTGGCCCATCTGCGCCACACGACGACGCAGTTCGACCGTCTCGTGGACCGCTGACCCGTCCCGTACCCCTGCGGCCGGGTGACCCGGCCGCAGGTCAGTCGGCGGCGGCCCTGCTGTGCGCCGTGCCCCACTCCACCCGCGGTCCCTCGACCGCGTGGGCCGTGTGCCGGGACGGTTGCACCACGGGCCCCAGGACGAACGCGTCCGGTGCCTTGTCGAGGACTCCGCCCGACGGATCGTCCGAGCCGTCGGTCCGCACGCCGTCCCGCTCGGGCAGCAGGATGTCCCGTACGACCACGGCGCAGAGATACAGCGTTCCCAGCAGGTGCAGGGCGATCGCGACCTGGTAGCCCTGCTCCGGCAGCCCCTGGTGCTTGTCACCGCTGGTCGTGTACGCGAGGTACAGCCAGATCCCCATGAAGTACATGACCTCGCAGGCCTGCCAGATGAGGAAGTCCCGCCAGCGCGGCCTGGCCAGCGCGGCCAGCGGGATCAGCCAGAGCACGTACTGCGGCGAGTAGACCTTGTTCGTCAGGATGAAGGCGGCCACCACCAGGAACGCGAGCTGGGCGAACCGGGGCCTGCGCGGGGCCATCAGCGCCAGCCCCGCGATCCCCGCGCAGAACACGACCATCAGCAGCACCGACGCCGTGTTGACGGTGTCGACCTCGATGGCCTTCCCGGTGCGCTGCGTGATGATCAGCCAGAACGAACCGAAGTCGATCGGCCGTTCCTGACTGAAGGTGTAGAACTTCTTCCACCCCTCGGGGGCGAGCACCATCACCGGCACGTTGACCACCATCCAGGCCCCCGCCGCACCCAGTGCCGCCACCGAGAACTCCCGCCATTTGCCCGCCCGCCAGCACAGCACGAACAGCGGTCCGAGCAGCAGGACCGGGTAGAGCTTGGCGGCCGTCGCGAGGCCGATGAGGATGCCGAAGGCGAGCGCCCGGCCCCGGGACCACATGAGCATCGCCGCGGCCGTCAGGGCGACGGCCAGCAGGTCCCAGTTGATCGTGGCGGTGAGCGCGAAGGCGGGGGCGAGGGCGACCAGCAGCCCGTCCCAGGGGCGCCGCCGGTGCGTACGGGAGGTGCACACCGCGATGACCACGGCGCAGATCATCAGCATGCCCGCGTTGACCATCCAGTACATCTGCTCGCGCTGCTGGATGGGGTCGCTGTCCGGCGTGAGCGTCAGCCAGGCGGCGACCTGCATGAACATCCCGGTCAGGACCGGGTATTCGAGGAACTGCATATCGCCGGTGAGCCGGTCGAAGTACGGCGTGAGGCCGTCGGCGAAACCGCGCCCGGCGAAGAGATGCGGAATGTCGGAGTAGCAGGCGTGGGTGTACTGCGAGGTGGCGCCCCTGAACCAGGCCCACTCGTAGCAGGGGATCTTCTGCACCATGCCGAGTGCGAACATCCCGATCGCCACCAGAGCGATGACCCGCACGGGGGTCAGGGGGCCGTCGCCGAGCCGCGCCCAGCGGCCCACCCGCCCGCCGATCAGCTCGCTGCCGGCTGCGGCGACCTCGTCCTGCCGCGTGGGCCGTACGACGGGCCGCTCCTCGTGCACGCTCGTGTCTTCTGCGCTTGGCATGCCGCACATCCTGCCGTACGGGACTGTGGGCGGGATGTTTCACGGGCCGGGGACGCGGAGAGGGCCGCCGCACCGGGTGGTGCGGCGGCCCTCGTAGGAGCGGCCCTCGTAGAAACGGCTCTCGTCGGATCGGCCCTCGTGAGATCGATCCTTGTGGGATCAGTCCCCGTCCGGTCGGCTCCGGTCCGTCGGCGGTCGGCCGGGGCGGTCGACCGGGCGGCTTATGGGGCGGTCAGCCTCCGCCGCCCCACAGGGTCCCGTTCCCGTTCCCGTTCCCGTTCCCGTTCGTTCCGTTGGCACCGTCCGTCGCACCCTCGGCCGCACCGGAGTTGGCACCTCCCTCAGTGCCTCCCCCATCACCGCCCGCGTTCGCTCCGGTGGTGTCCCCACCGTTCGCACCGCCATTGGCACCCGCGTTGGCGCCGCCGTTGGCGTTGTTGCACTCCCAGTCGAGCGGGTTGCAGGTGTTCGACGGCGAGGGGGACGCCGTGGTGGGGTCGGGCGACGGCGTCGGGGGCGGCTCGGTCGAGGCGCTTTCCGAAGGCTTCGGGCTGGGCGTCGGGGTCGGGCTGGCCGCGCCGCCGCCGTACAGCGTCTCGCCCAGGGGCTGCGGCTCCGGGAAGCGCACGACCTCCTTCTTCTTCATCGCTTCGGCCATGTAGTCGTGCCAGATCGACGCGGGGAACGAGGCACCGTGGATCTTCTCCTCGCCACCCGTACCGAACATCTTCAGGAACTCGCGGTTCTTGCTGTTCTCGTCGTCGTCCAGCCGGAACATGCTGATGGCGGTCGAGACCTGCGGGGTGTAGCCGACGAACCAGGCCGACTTGTTGCCGTCCGTCGTGCCCGTCTTGCCCGCCACGTCACGGCCGGGGAGCTGTGCGGGCGTGCCCGTACCGTGCTCGACGACGTTCTTCAGTACGTCGGTGACGTTGTCCGCGATGGCGGGGTCGAAGGCACGCTTGGACTTCTTCTGGTGCCGGTAGATGGCCTTGCCCTTGTACTTCACTTCCTTCACCGAGAACGGCTCGTTCTGCTGGCCGCTGGTGGCGAAGGTGGCATAGGCGCCGGCCATCCGGATGGCGCTGGGCGAGGACGTACCGATGGAGTACGACGGCACGGTCGAGTTCGCCATGTAGTCGTCGTCACGCAGACCGGCGGCGACGGCGACGTCCTTCACCTTGTCCGTCCCGACATCCATGCCGAGCTGGACGTAGGGGGAGTTCGCGGACTCCTGCATGGCGTACCGCAGGTCGATGTCGCCGTAGTCGTGGTTGCCGTCGTTGGTCTGGAGCCACTTGTTGTTCTTCTCGTCCTGCCAGACCTCGCCGTTGTACTTCTTGATCTCCAGCCGGTCGTCACCGTTGTAGACGCTCTTCGGGGACACCGGGGTGCGCGACGACTCGCCCTGGTCGGGGCCCAGCGCCGGATCGCGCTTGCCGTACTGCATCGCCGCGGCCAGGACGAACGGCTTGAAGGTCGATCCGACCTGCGCGCCGGTCGGGTCGGCGTTGTTGGTGTAGTGCTGGGTGGCGTCCTGACCGCCGTACGTGGCGAGCATGGCACCGGTCTTCGCGTCCACCGACGCGCCGCCGAACTGCACATGGGTGTCGGTCTTGGGGCGCTTCTTCGGGTCGATCTTCGCCTTGTAGACCTTCTCCACCGCGGCGCTGAGGGCGTCGACCTTGTCCTTCTCGAACGTGGTGTGGATCTCGTAGCCGCCCAGGTCGAGGTCCTCCGCGTCGACCTTCGGGCTGCTGTTGTTGATGAAGTACTTCTTGGAGAGGTCCACCAGGTAACCGATCTGACCGCCCAGCTGGGCGTTCTTCTTCGGCTTCTTCGGCATCGGGAACTTCTTGTACGTGTCGCGTTCGGCCTGCGTCATCCGGCCGTCCTTGACCTCCTCGTCAAGGATCCACTTCCAGCGCGCCTTCGCCCGCTCCGTGTTCTTCTCGGCGGTGGCCTTGTCCTTGTCGACGTCGGGAGCACCGGCGGGGTCGTAGTAGCTCGCGCCCTTGAGCAGCGTCGCCAGGAACGCGCACTCGCTCGGGTCGAGCTTGGAAGCGTCCTTGCCGTAGTACGTGCGGGCCGCGGCCTGGAGGCCCGACGCGCCGCGTCCGTAGTAGGAGACGTTCAGATAGCCCGCCATGACGTCGTGCTTGTCGCCATTGCTGCCGACCTTGAGCGTGATGAACAGTTCCTTGAACTTGCGGCTGAGCGTCTGTTCCTGGGTGAGCATCGAGTTCTTCACGTACTGCTGCGTGATGGTCGAACCGCCCTGGGTCTCACCGCCCTTGGCCATGTTGAACAGGGCGCGGGCGATGCCCATCGGGTCGATGCCCCGGTCGTCGTCGAACGTCTTGTTCTCGGCCGAGATGACGGCGTTGCGCATCGCCTCGGGGATCTGTTCGTAGCTGATCACCTGACGGTTGGCTTCGCCTCCGGTCGCCACCATCTGCGTACCGTCGGCCCAGTAATAGACGTTGCTCTGCGCCTTGGCCGCGTCGTTGACCTTCGGGGGGACGACCATCGCGTACGCGAGCCCGGCCGCGCCCATCAGCAGTCCGAGGAAGCTCAGACAGACGCCGGAGACCAGCCTCCATGACGGCACCCAGCGACGGAAGCCGTACTTCCCGCGGCGCGGATAGTCGATGAAGCGCTTCTTGCCGGGGCGGCTGTCACCACGTCCCCGGCCGCGCGGGCCGTCGTGTCCGCCTCCGCCACCACCGCGCCGTCGGCCGCCCCCGCCGCCCGCGTCGGCTCCATGGCCGACGGAACCCGCCTCTTCGGCTCCGCGCCGCCGTCCGCCGCGCTGAGCGGCACGACGGGCCTCGGCGCGGCCGCCGTAGGGGCGCTCCTCGCCGTGTGAATCGGAAGGTGACTCGTCTGTTGCTCTGCGTGACGGCGCTGCGCGGCGTCCTGTTGGCTGCGGGGCGGCTCGTCTGGCCGCGGCACGCCCGCTGCCTTCCGGCTGAGGCGATTTGCGACGGTGCTCGCTCATGGAACGACTACTCCTCGGGCAGGCGAGAGCGCCTGGAAGCGGCAGTTGAGATCCGGTCCCCCCGAATTACGGACAAGCCCTGCGGAAGGCTCACCCGCAGCACATCCGGCCGTCCGCGATGACTGACGCCCGGCGGCGCCACTCGGTTCCCGGTGATCTGCATGCCGCACAGACTACGCACGGTCAAAACCCGCCTAGGGCCGAAGTTCACCCCAAACAACGCAAGTCGCTTCCTAAGAATTCGTGATGTGACGCCGTTCACGAAGGCTCCCCTTGTCGAACCGTGCAGACCGATCTATCGTGCTGATGTATCGACTCGATACATCAGCACGGCATAAGTTCGACGTACGAGCTCCACGGGAGCACTCGGAGCAGGAGGAGGCGAAGGTGAGCAGACGCTCCGGCATCCTCGAATTCGCCGTCCTCGGTCTGCTCCGCGAGTCCCCGATGCACGGGTACGAGCTGCGCAAACGCCTCAACACATCGCTGGGGATCTTCCGCGCCTTCAGTTACGGCACCCTCTATCCCTGCCTCAAGACGCTGGTCGCCAACGGCTGGTTGATCGAGGAGCCGGGAAGTGCGCCGGCGGACCTTCAGCCGGCCACCGGCCGGACGTCGGCGCCCGCCTCTTCACTCACAGGGCGCCGCGCCAAGATCGTCTACCGGTTGACGGCGGAAGGTAAGGAGCACTTCGAGGAGCTCCTCTCGCACACCGGGCCGGACTCCTGGGAGGACGAGCACTTCGCGGCACGCTTCGCCTTCTTCGGACAGACGGAACGCGACGTGCGGATGCGCGTGCTGGAAGGCCGGCGCAGCAGGCTGGAGGAGCGTCTGGAGAAGATGCGAGCCTCCCTTGCCCGTACCCGTGAACGGCTCGACGACTACACGCTTGAGCTGCAGCGACACGGCATGGAGTCCGTGGAGCGCGAAGTGCGCTGGCTGAACGAGCTCATCGAGAGCGAGCGGTCGGGACGGGATCAGCGACGATCCTCGCCCGAGGGCTCCGCTCAGCAGGACACATCTGGAGAGACGGGCGGCCTGCCCCGGCACCGGGGTAACACCCCGCCGGATCCGTCCGACGACACCGCCAAGTGAAGTCCCCGCAGATCCGCAGGACTTCATCCTTCATCGGTCATACCGAGAACACACAGGGAGCAACCGGAATGGGTTCGGTTCGCGTAGCCATCGTAGGCGTGGGCAACTGCGCCGCCTCGCTGGTGCAGGGCGTCGAGTTCTACAAGGACGCCGATCCGGCCGGCAAGGTGCCCGGTCTGATGCACGTCCAGTTCGGCGAGTACCACGTCAGCGACGTCGAGTTCGTCGCCGCCTTCGACGTTGACGCGAAGAAGGTCGGCCTCGATCTCGCGGACGCCATCGGCGCCAGCGAGAACAACACCATCAAGATCGCCGACGTGCCGAACACGGGCGTGACCGTCCAGCGCGGCCACACCCACGACGGTCTCGGCAAGTACTACCGCGAGACGATCGAGGAGTCCGCCGAGGCGCCGGTCGACATCGTCCAGACCCTCAAGGACAAGCAGGTCGACGTCCTCGTCTGCTACCTGCCGGTCGGTTCCGAGGTCGCTGCGAAGTTCTACGCGCAGTGCGCCATCGACGCCAAGGTCGCGTTCGTCAACGCTCTCCCGGTCTTCATCGCCGGTACCAAGGAGTGGGCGGACAAGTTCACCGAGGCCGGTGTCCCGATCGTCGGCGACGACATCAAGTCCCAGGTCGGCGCCACCATCACGCACCGCGTGATGGCGAAGCTCTTCGAGGACCGGGGCGTCGTCCTGGACCGCACGATGCAGCTGAACGTCGGCGGCAACATGGACTTCAAGAACATGCTCGAGCGTGAGCGCCTGGAGTCCAAGAAGATCTCCAAGACGCAGGCCGTCACCTCGCAGATCCGTGACCGTGAGCTCGGTGCGGACAACGTCCACATCGGTCCCTCGGACTACGTGGCCTGGCTGGACGACCGCAAGTGGGCGTACGTGCGCCTTGAGGGCCGTGCCTTCGGTGACGTTCCGCTGAACCTTGAGTACAAGCTTGAGGTGTGGGACTCCCCGAACTCCGCCGGTGTCATCATCGACGCCGTGCGTGCGGCGAAGATCGCCAAGGACCGCGGCGTCGGTGGCCCGATCCTCTCCGCGTCCTCGTACTTCATGAAGTCCCCGCCGGTCCAGTACTTCGACGACGAGGCCCGCGACAACGTCGAGAAGTTCATCAGCGGCGAGATCGAGCGCTGAACCGGCCCGCACGGCTGACAGCCTCACCAGGGCGATGAGCGGCGACGCTCCTTCCCTGCCTCACGTCGGGGGTCCCCGGGCAATCCGCCCAGGGGCCCCCGACGTGTGTGACGCTTGCTCACATGCCTGTCGCGCGTGATCTGCGCATACTCCTGCGCCTTCGGAACTTCCGTCGTCTCCTCGCCGTGCGACTCCTCTCCCAGTCGGCGGACGGCGTCTATCAGGTCGCCCTCGCCGCGCACGTCGTCTTCTCCCCGGAGAAACAGGCTTCGGCCGGCGCCATCGCCTCGGCGATGGCCGTGCTCCTCCTCCCGTACTCACTGATCGGCCCGTTCGCCGGCGTGCTGCTGGACCGCTGGCCGCGCCGTCAGGTCTTCCTGTACGGCAACCTGTTGCGGGCGACCCTCGCCTGTTGCACGGCTCTGCTGATCCTCGGCTCGGTTCCCGACTGGCTCTTCTACGCCTCGGCCCTCTGCGTCACGGCCGTCAACCGCTTCGTCCTGGCCGGACTCTCCGCGGCCCTGCCGCGCGTGGTCGACGCCGACCGCCTCGTCATGGCCAACTCCCTCTCCCCGACCGCCGGTACGCTCGCGGCCACCGCGGGTGGCGGGCTCGCCTTCGTCGTACGCCTGGTGGCCGACGAGTCCGATGCCGCGGTGGTCCTGCTGGGCGCGCTGCTCTATCTCCTCTCCGCAGTGGCTTCACTGAGCCTGCCCCGAGGACTTCTGGGGCCGGACCCCGACGGAAGCCCACTGCGGCTGAGGGCGGCGCTGACCGTCACGGCCCGAGGGCTCGTCGCCGGACTGCGCCATCTGGCGGAACGCAAGGACGCAGCCCGCGCGCTGGCCGCCATGACCGTGCTCCGCTTCTGTTACGGCGCTCTGACCGTGATGGTGCTGATGCTGTGCCGCTACACCTGGTCGGACAACGAGTCCGACGGCCTCGCCCTGCTGGGCCTGGCCGTGGGGATCTCCGGGGCGGGCTTCTTCGTCGCCGCCGTAATCACCCCGTGGGCGGTGGGGCGCGTCGGCCGGTACGGCTGGATGGTGGTGTGCGCCGGGACGGCGGCCGTCCTGGAACCCGCGCTGGGGCTGTCGTTCGCCCTGGTGCCGACGCTGATCGCCGCGTTCGTCCTCGGAGTCGTGACGCAGGGCTCGAAGATCGCGACGGACACGCTGGTGCAGACCGGGGCGGACGACTCCTTCCGCGGCAGGGTCTTCTCGCTCTATGACGTGCTGTTCAACGTCGCGTTCGTGGGCGCCGCGGCCGTGTCGGCCCTGCTGCTGCCCCCGAACGGGAAGTCGGTCACCGTGGTGGCGGGAGTGGCGGTGCTCTACGCGGCCGTCGCGGTGGCGTTGTTCCGATGGAGGCGAGCGAGCGGGGAGTCGTAGCGTGCACGAGGGGCGTTGTTTCACGTGAAACAACGCCCCTCGGCCTGCGGCCGTCGGTGATGTTTCACGTGAAACATCGCCGACGGCACACTCAGCTCTGCGCGGCCCACCACTCCTTGAGCGCCGCTACCGCCGCATCGTGCTCCATGGGCCCGTTCTCCAGGCGCAGCTCCAGCAGGAACGCGTACGCCTTGCCGATCACCGGTCCGGGACCGACATCCAGCACTCGCATGATCTCGTTGCCGTCCAGATCCGGGCGGATGGAGTCCAGCTCCTCCTGCTCCTGCAGCAGGGCGATGCGCTCCTCCAGCCCGTCATAGGTCCGCGAGAGAGCTTTCGCCTTGCGCTTGTTCCGCGTCGTGCAGTCCGAGCGGGTCAGCTTGTGGAGCCGGTCCAGCAGCGGTCCCGCGTCGCGCACATACCTGCGCACCGCCGAGTCGGTCCATTCCCCGTCGCCGTAGCCGTGAAAGCGCAGATGCAGTTCCACCAGCTGCGAGACGTCCTTGACCATGTCATTGGAGTACTTGAGTTCAGTCATCCGCTTCTTGGTCATCTTGGCGCCCACCACTTCATGGTGGTGGAAGGAGACCCGGCCGTCCTGCTCGAAGCGACGCGTCCTCGGCTTGCCGATGTCATGGAGCAGCGCCGCAAGCCGAAGGACGAGGTCGGGACCGTCCTCCTCCAGATCGATGGCCTGCTCCAGGACGGTCAGGGAGTGCTCGTAGACGTCCTTGTGACGGTGATGCTCGTCACTTTCGAGCCGCAGCGCGGGAAGCTCCGGCACCACCCGGTCGGCCAGACCCGTGTCGACCAGCAGCCCCAGCCCCTTGCGGGGGTGTGCGGAGAGAAGGAGCTTGTTGAGTTCCTCACGGACCCGCTCGGCCGAGACGATCTCGATACGTCCAGCCATCTCCGTCATGGCCGTCACGACATCGGGGGCGACCTCGAAGTCCAGCTGTGCGGCGAACCGGGCGGCCCGCAGCATGCGCAGCGGATCGTCGGAGAAGGACTCCTCGGGCGTGCCCGGTGTACGCAGCACTCGCTCCGAGAGGTCCCTGAGGCCGCCGTGCGGGTCGATGAACTCCTTCGCCGGCAGAGCGACGGCCATGGCGTTGACCGTGAAGTCGCGGCGCACGAGGTCTTCCTCGATGGAGTCGCCGTAGGAGACCTCCGGCTTGCGTGAGGTCCTGTCGTACGCCTCCGACCGGTAGGTCGTGACCTCGATCTGATAGCCGTCCTTCTGGCAGCCGACGGTGCCGAAGGCGATCCCGACCTCCCACACCGAGTCGGCCCACGGACGCACGATCCTGAGCACGTCCTCGGGGCGGGCGTCGGTGGTGAAGTCCAGGTCGTTCCCGAGCCTGCCGAGCAGCGCGTCGCGAACCGAGCCGCCCACCAGGGCGAGGCTGAATCCGGACTCCTCGAATCGGCGGGCGAGGTCGTCTGCGACCGGGGACACCCGCAGCAGCTCACTCACTGCGCGGTGCTGCACCTGACTCAGGGCACTGGCGTTGTCTTCGTTGGCGTTCGGCACAACAGAAAAGGTTACGTGCATGGACCGGCCCGGACGTCATCGTTTACGGGGACCCTGCAAGACTCTCCCGATCATGTGGCTCGGACCCCAGCACTTAGCCCCCGCGCACATCGTTACCATGCGTGGACGCAGAACCGACAACGATCGACAGCAGTTGACGACGACGAGGGACGGGCAGGCGCGTGGCCGAGGCGGCAGACATCCAGGGGATCAGTCCCGCTCCTGCCCGCCGCTGGTTGCGGCGCACCGTCTCCGTGATCGTCGGGGCTCCGTTGCTGGCCGGGCTGCTGCCCGGTCTCCTGGCCGGTCCGACGGCGCGGGCCGCAGAGCCGGGCAAGGCGCCGACCGGCTCCCGTACGGTCGCCGTCTCCCTGGACACGCTCTCCCCGAGCGCACCGGTGGAGGGGGACACGCTGACCGTTTCCGGCACCCTGACCAACAAGGGCAAGGCAACGATCAACGACGCCGAGGTCGATCTGCGGGTGGGCCCACGGCTCTCCGGCAGGGGCGAGATCGATGATGCGGCCAAACGCACCGGTTACGTCCCCGGAGTCGATCCGGTCGAGATCGGCGGCAAGTACACGCTGAAGGTCCCCAAGCTGCGCAGCGGAATCAGTCAGGACTTCACACTCGCCGTTCCCGTCGACAAGCTGGATCTGGACGACTCGGGCGTCTACCAGCTCGGTGTCTCGCTGTCGGGCCGGACCTCGGGTTCCGCATACGAGCAGGTGCTCGGCATCCAGCGTTCCTTCCTTCCCTGGCAGCCCGACGACACCGACAGCAAGACCAAGCTGACGTTCCTCTGGCCGCTGATCACTTCCCCGCACGTGACGGCGGAGACGGGCTCGGACGAACAGCAGACGCCGGTCTTCGCGAACGACGACCTCGCCATGGAGCTGGCCCCGGGCGGGCGGCTCGAACAGCTGGTCTCGCTGGGACGGCAGCTGCCGGTGACCTGGGTCATCGACCCGGACCTGCTGGCCGGTGTCGACGCGATGACGGGTAACTATCAGGTCAAGGTCGGTGACACCACGGTCCCGGGGAAGAACCAGGCCGTCGCCAAGCAGTGGCTCACCTCGCTGGAAGCGGCGGTGGAGGACGGCAAGGTGATCGCGCTGCCGTTCGCCGACCCCGACCTGGCATCCATCGCCCACCGCGGCAAGAACGTCTCCGGCACCCTGAGCCATCTGCAGACCGCCTCCGAGGTGGCCGCGTCGACGGTGGAGACCGTCCTGCACGTGAAGCCGTCCACGGACTTCGCCTGGCCCGTGAACGGTGCCGTCGACCCGTCGATCGTCGACATCGCCACCTCTGCGGGTGCGCACAAGATCATCGCCCGCAGCGACAGTCTCCAGGAGACCAGCAACCTGCCGTACACGCCGACCGCGGCCCGGCCGATCGGCGGCGGCACCACCGCGGTCGTCGCCGACGCGCGGCTCTCCACCGCGTTCGACGGCGACATGTCGAAGGCCGGCGCCTCGACCCTGGCGGTCCAGAAGTTCCTGGCCCAGACGCTGGCGCTGACCGAGCAGGCCCCGGACAACGCGCGCAGCGTCGTCGTGGCGCCCCAGCGGATTCCCACGGCCTCCCAGGCCCAGACGATGGCCCGCGCCCTGCAGGCGCTCGGCCAGGGCCACTGGACGCAGCCCCTCGACCTGGTGGCGGCGGCCGAGGTGAAGCCCGACGCGAAGGCCACCACCAAGGTGCCCAGGACCTCCGCGTACCCGAAGAAGCTCCGCAAGCAGGAACTGCCCACCCAGGCGTTCCAGGACATCAGGACCACCCAGGACTCGCTCAACAGCTTCCGGGTCATCCTCACGCAGCCCGAGCGGGTCGTGACCCCCTTCGGCAACGCGATCAACCGCTCGATGTCGACATCCTGGCGCGGCAGGCTGCTGGAGGCACAGCAGTACCGTGACACGGTACGCACGTATCTGCAGAGCCTCGCCAATGAGGTCCAGCTCATCGCGAAGTCGGACGTCACCCTGTCCGGCCGCAGCGCGACGATCCCGGTGACGGTGCAGAACAAGCTGGTGCAGGGCGTCGACCATCTGGTGCTGCGGCTGACGTCGGACAACCTCCGGCTCAAGTTCAACGACGACGGGGCCGTGGCCCAGCTGCCGGTCAGGATCTCGGGCGGGCACAGCCAGTCCGTGAAGTTCGACGCGGCGACCAGCGCCAACGGTCAGGCGCACGTCACAGCACGTCTCTTCACCGAGGACGGAACCCCGTACGGCGAAGAGATGACCTTCACCGTGAAGGTCTCCGAAGTGACCCCCACCGTGCTGCTGGTGATCGCCGGCGGACTGCTGCTGCTGGTCCTCGCGGGCGTCAGGATGTACAGCCACCGCAAGCGCACCGTCGCGGCCGGCGCGGCGGACGACAACGGCGGCGAACCCGAGCAGCCGAGTGACCCAGCCTCGGACACCGGTCCGGAAAGCGGGGCACCGTCGGGAACTGGTGAGAAAGTGGACCGTTGAGCGATGTCTGTCGTGGCCGGTCGGCCGGGGACGATGAGGTGGGGTTTCGATGAACGCGCCGTACGACGGTGACCGCGGCCAAGGCGCGGGCGGAGCAGGATCTACCGGCGGGCCCCCGGGTGCCGGCCAGGACGGCCCGGCGCCCCCCGACCCGTACCTCCAGCACGCCTACGAGCACGACCCCTACCGGGCGCAGGATCTCGCCGCCCAGGACCCGGTGAACGAGGCGCTGTACGACCGTGCCTCGCACCCGCCCCCGCCCCCCGGCACCTACCAGGAGCCGCAGCCGCTCTACCAGCAGCCGCCCGCGGCTCCGTACGCCCCCGACCCCCGCCTCTGGGCGCAGACCCCGCCGCCCGAGCCCGCGGGCCCCTCCCGCCACCTGCCGTACGGCGACAACGCGGCGACCACCCAGTTCGTCGGCGTGGACGCCCTCGTCACACAGGCGTCCGACAACCACGAGGAGCCGGACGCGTTCGCCCATCTCTTCCGCGACCAGGAAGGGACCGGGAGGCCACCGGGGCCGCCCGAGCCGGAAGCCGCTCCGGCGCCGGTACCGCCGAAGTCCGGAGGCCGCGCCTCCGGCCTGCTCAAGTCCAGCGCGCTGATGGCCGCCGGAACCCTCGTCTCCCGGCTCACCGGATTCGTCCGCAGCCTGGTGATCACCGCCGCGCTGGGTGCCGCGCTGCTCGGTGACAGTTTCACCATCGCGTACACCCTGCCGACGATGATCTACATCCTCACCGTGGGCGGTGGCCTCAACTCGGTCTTCGTACCCCAGCTCGTCCGCTCCATGAAGGACGACGAGGACGGCGGCGAGGCTTACGCCAACCGGCTGCTCACCCTGGTGATGGTCGCGCTCGGCCTGATCGTCGCTGCCGCGGTCTTCGCCGCGCCGCTGCTGATCCATCTCATGTCGAGCACGATCGCGAACGACGCGGCGGCCGACAGTGTGGCCGTCACCTTCGCCCGGTACTGCCTGCCGACCATCTTCTTCATGGGCGTGCACGTGGTGATGGGGCAGATCCTCAACGCCCGCGGAAAGTTCGGCGCGATGATGTGGACCCCGGTCCTCAACAACATCGTCATGATCTTCACGTTCGGCATGTTCATCTGGGTCTACGGCACCTCAGCCGAGTCCCGGATGGGAGTCGAGACCATCCCGCCGGAAGGCGTCCGGCTGCTGGGCATCGGCACCCTGCTCGGACTGGTCGTCCAGGCCCTCGCGATGATCCCCTACCTCCGCGAGGCAGGCTTCCGCTTCCGCCCGCGCTTCGACTGGAAGGGCCACGGCCTCGGCAAGACGATCAAGCTGGCCAAGTGGACCGTCCTGTTCGTCCTCGCCAACCAGGCGGGTGTCCTGGTCGTCACCCAGCTCGCGACATCGGCCGGCAAGCTCGCCGGCAAGGACGGCACGGGCTTCCTCGCCTACTCCAACGCCCAGCTGATCTGGGGCATGCCGCAGGCCATCATCACCGTCTCCGTGATGGCCGCGCTGCTGCCCCGCATCTCGCGCGCCGCCCATGACAACGACCCCGGTGCGGTCCGCGACGACATCTCGCAGGGCCTGCGCAACTCCGCGGTCGCCATCGTGCCGGTCGCCTTCACGTTCCTCGCTCTCGGGCTGCCGATGAGCACCCTGCTGTACGCCTCCAGCGGCACCGAGGCCGCACGGTCCATGGGCTTCATCCTGATGGCCTTCGCCCTCGGCCTCATCCCGTACTCCGTGCAGTACGTCGTGCTGCGCGGGTTCTACGCCTACGAGGACACCCGCACCCCCTTCTACAACACGGTCATCGTCGCCGCCGTCAACGCCGCGGCCTCCGCGCTGTGTTACGTCGTGCTTCCCGCCCGGTGGGCGGTCGTCGGCATGGCAGCCTCGTACGGGCTGGCCTACGCGGTCGGTGTCGGTATCGCCTGGCGCCGCCTGCGCAACCGGCTGGGCGGCGACCTGGACGGTGCCAAGGTCGTGCGCACGTACGCCCGGCTCTGCCTGGCGGCGCTCCCCGCGGCGGTCGTCGGCGGCGGCGTGGGCTTCGTGCTTCTTGAGGTCCTCGGCGAGGGGGCCCTCGGTTCACTCGCCGCGCTGATCTGCGGCGGCATCGTCCTCCTGAGCATCTTCTTCGTAGCCGCGAAGAAGATGCGCATCGAAGAGGTCAACGGCCTGGTGGGTATGGTCCGGGGACGGCTCGGACGCTGAATAAGCGTCCGTCCGCACAACCATCGCCGGAGTCCGCGTGTCGTGCATAGCACCGGAGTGTGGGCACAATTGGCGTGACTGTGCAGAGCTGGCTGGCATCGCGCAACGGATGGGGAGGCAGGAACGACGGTGGCGGAACGTAGCACGGCTGCCGTCGACGTGGCCCACAACAGCGGCGACGAGCCGCTGACCGCCAAGGCGGACGAGGCCACGACCGACGGTACGGCGGAAGCCAAGGACACAGCGGGCGAAGACCCCAAGGGCGCGGACGGTGAGCGGGAGCTCTCCGACGCCATCCCGGCGACGCCCGATCTGCACAGCGGCCACAAACTTGCCGGACGCTACCGGCTCGAAGAATGCGTCACCCGTCTGGACGGTTTCAGCAGCTGGCGCGCTGTCGACGAGAAACTGCGCCGCGCGGTGGGCGTTCATCTGCTCCCCGCCGACCATCCGCGTGCCCGCTCCGTGCTGGCGGCGGCACGCTCGTCCGCCCTGCTCGGCGACCCGCGCTTCGTGCAGGTACTGGACGCCGTCGAGGAGAACGACCTCGTCTACGTCGTCCACGAATGGCTTCCGGACGCCACCGAGCTCACCGCTCTGCTGGCCGCCGGACCGATGGACGCCCACGACGCCTACCAGCTCGTCAGCCAGGTCTCCCAAGCCATGGCGGCCGCCCACCGCGAGGGGCTGGCCCACCTCAGGCTCACGCCCGGCGCCGTCCTGCGCAGCTCGACCGGGCAGTACCGCATCCGCGGCCTCGCCGTGAACGCCGCCCTGCGCGGCATCACCGCCGAGCGCCCGCTGCGCGCGGACACCGAAGCGATCGGCGCCCTCCTGTACGCCGCGCTGACCCAGCGCTGGCCGTACGAGGACGACGCCTACGGTCTCTCCGGGCTGCCCAAGGGCATGGGTCTGATCGCTCCGGACCAGGTACGGGCCGGCATCCACCGCGGTCTCTCCGAGCTCGCCATGCGCGCGCTGGCCAACGACGGCGCCACAGCCTCACGCCAGGAACCGCCGTGCACCACTCCTGACGAACTGGCCAAGGCCGTCGCGGCCATGCCGCGCATCCTGCCGCCCGAGCCCACCTTCACGGCACCGCCCGAGTACCAGCGCACCACCTACCAGCAGGGCACCTACGGCCGCCCGTCGGCCCGACCCGTCTCGGCGAGCCAGCCCGTGATGGCCCCCCCGCCGCCCCCGCTCCAGAGCCGCACCGGCAAAGCCCTCAAATGGGCCGTGTCCGCGCTGCTCATCGCCGCCCTGGGGCTCGGCAGCTGGCAGCTCGCCGAAACGCTCCTCGACAGCCGCAACGACTCCTCGGACCCCGGCACCACGCAGACGACGAAGAACGAGGGCGACGAGAAGCCCAGGCCCGCCAAGCCGCTCCGCATCGCCGGAGCGACGGAGTTCATGCCCAGCGGGTCCGGGATACAGCAGGAGGATGTGCCCAAGACCATCGACGGCCTGCCCGGTACCTCGTGGATCACTCCGCAGTACCGGGGGTATGCCAACTTCGGTAACCTCACCAACCGCAAGCAGGGCAGTGGCGTCATCGTCGACCTGGGCAGCGTCCAGGACGTCACCGGCATCGAAGTAGCCATGTACCGCAGTGGGCAGGGCACCGAGGTACGGGCGGCCGCACCGGACGCATCCGCACCGTCGGCGCTCACGGACTTTCCCCAGCGGCTCGTCGAGCAGACGACGGCCGGGGGCACATTGAGCGGGAAGCTGACCGAGCCCCTGCGGACCCGCTACATTCTGGTCCGCATCACCGAGCTCCCGACGGACGGATCACCCGACCGGTTCCGCGGTGGGATCTCGGAGATCTCCGTCATGGGCTGACAGCTCCGGGTGGGGAGGCAACCCCTCGCCACCGGAGCTGCGCCCATCGGCCTCCATTTGATCTTGAGGAAGACGCCTCTCTTCAGCATCACTCCACGGTTTCCGGGTACCTCTACGCGGTCACAGCCACCGTTCACGGAGACATCGCACCAGCCTGAACGACGGCCGCGGCAAGGGTTGCGGCACCAAGGCTCATGGCAGCAGCCTTCATTCCGTTGGGCACACCCGCATACGATCTGGCCAAGAAAGGGGGGACGGTGGCCTTCGATCCGTCAGCTCCACTCAGCGACGCGGAACTGCTCGCCCAACACGTCGCAGGCGAACCGGACGCCTTCGGTGAGCTCGTACGCCGCCATCGCGACCGGCTGTGGGCCGTGGCGCTGCGCACCCTCGGGGACCGGGAGGAAGCGGCTGACGCCGTCCAGGACGCCCTGGTGTCGGCCTTCCGGGCCGCCCACACCTTCCGCGGCCAGTCCGCTGTGACGACCTGGCTGCACCGCATCACCGTCAACGCCTGCCTCGACCGCGCCCGCAAGGCGGCCTCCCGCAGAACAGCGCCGGTCGACGACGCAGAGCGACTGGATCAGCTCCTGGAACCCCACGAGTCCGCCGAGGCTCCTGCGGAACGCCAAGATCTGCACCGCCAGCTTCTGGCGGCCCTGGCCACCCTGCCCGCCGAACAGCGCGCCGCCCTCGTCCTGGTCGATATGCAGGGCTACCCCGTCGCGGAGGCCGCTCGCATTCTCGACGTGCCGACCGGCACCGTGAAAAGCCGCTGCGCACGCGGCCGGGCGAGACTGGCACCCCTCGTCACCCATCTGCGCGGTGACAACGGGGATAGTGGCGGCCTCGCCGTGGGAAGGAACCGGACGCCCGGGACATCCGTCCCACCAGCGTCAGGACCAAAGGACGCAGGAACAAGTGATCCTGCTGCTGTGAAGGGAGGAGGTGGGCGCACGTGACATCCACGACGGACACCGCTCAGCACCCGGACGTCTCGGAGATCTCCGACCTCACCGAAGGACTTCTCTCCCCTTCCCGCACAGCGGAAGTCCGCAGCCATGTCGACGGTTGCGCACTCTGCGGTGACGTCCGCACCTCGTTGGAGGAGATCCGCGGGCTGCTCGGCACGCTCCCGGGCCCTCAGCCGATGCCCGAAGACATCGCCGGACGCATCGACGCCGCTCTGGCGGCAGAAGCCCTTCTCGACTCCACCGCCCCCGACAGCACGGCCGATGTTTCACGTGAAACATCGTCGTCCACCGAGGACCTCGCCCCACAGACGACCGCCCTCCCGGACCAGCGCACCGGTCCTTCCCCCGCCGACCGCCCCGCAGGGCGCCCACGGGCCGCCACAGGACCGGGCCGCCACCCCTCCCGGCGCCGCCGCCGCGCAGTGATCATCGGCACGACGTTCGGGGCTGCGGTGATCGCCATGAGCGCCTTTCTCCTCCAGCAGCTCCAGACCCCGCAGGACACGGCAGGCAGTCGGGCGGACAGCAGCGCCGCCTCGGCAGAGAGCAGCGCACAGACCTTCTCGGAAGGCACCCTCGAAGGCAGGGTGCAGGGCCTGCTGAGCAGCGCAGCGGCCCCGGAGAGTCCCGGCGGCCAGAAGCAGCAGCCGGAGGCCGGCACCAAATCCACCAATGAAGTCGGCGCTCCCGACTCCTCCGCACCCAAGAATCCGCTGCGTACCCCTACCGTGGCAGTGCCCCCGTGCGTTCAGCAGGCCACCGGCCGGAACACCCCGGCTCTGGCCCTCGACGAGGGCCGCTACCAGGGAACGGACGCCTTCCTCGTCGTCCTGCCCCATGCCACCGACGCCACCCGCGTCCAGGCCTACGTCGTCGATGCCACCTGCGTCGATGCCACGCCCGAGGCCAAGGGACGGCTGCTGCTCACCCACTCCTACGACCGCCCCTGACAACGGCCCCGGCACGTCGGGAATGCATCCCCCGTAGGATCCGTTGGGTGGGGTGAGAGTCGTTGAACCGGCCCCAGTAGGCAGTAGGCAGTCTGCAGAGACGAGGAAGTAACCCGTGAGCGACGTCCGTAATGTGATCATCATCGGCTCCGGACCGGCCGGTTACACGGCCGCCCTCTACACCGCGCGGGCATCGCTGAAGCCGCTGGTCTTCGAGGGCGCCGTCACCGCCGGCGGTGCGCTGATGAACACCACCGACGTGGAGAACTTCCCCGGCTTCCAGGACGGCATCATGGGCCCCGAGCTCATGGACAACATGCGCGCGCAGGCCGAGCGCTTCGGTGCGGAGCTCGTCCCCGACGATGTCGTCTCCGTGGACCTCACCGGCGACATCAAGACCGTCACCGACACCGCCGGCACGGTCCACCGTGCGAAGGCCGTCATCGTGACCACCGGCTCCCAGCACCGCAAGCTCGGTCTGCCGAACGAGGACGCCCTCTCCGGACGTGGTGTCTCCTGGTGCGCCACCTGCGACGGCTTCTTCTTCAAGGACCACGACATCGCCGTGGTCGGCGGCGGCGACACCGCCATGGAAGAGGCGACTTTCCTCTCCCGGTTCGCCAAGTCCGTCACGATCGTCCACCGCCGTGACTCCCTGCGCGCCTCCAAGGCCATGCAGGACCGGGCCTTCGCCGACCCGAAGATCAAGTTCGCGTGGGACAGCGAGGTCGCCGGGGTCCACGGTGAGCAGAAGCTCTCCGGTCTGACCCTGCGCAACACCAAGACGGGCGAGACCTCGGAGCTCCCTGTGACCGGCCTGTTCATCGCCGTGGGTCACGACCCGCGCACCGAACTCTTCAAGGGTCAGCTCGACCTCGACGACGAGGGTTACCTCAAGGTCGAAGCCCCCTCGACGCGTACCAACCTGACGGGTGTCTTCGGCGCGGGAGACGTTGTCGACCACACCTACCGACAGGCCATCACCGCTGCCGGTACCGGCTGTTCCGCAGCTCTGGACGCCGAGCGCTTCCTCGCCGCGCTCGCCGACGGCCAGCTCGCCGAGCCGGAGAAGACCCCGGCAGTCTGATCTGTCTCACCTCACCCCACCACGAGAGACTAAGGAGGCCGCCGTGGCCGGCGACCTGAAGCACGTTACTGACGACACTTTCGACGAAGTGGTCCTGAAGAGCGAGAAGCCCGTACTGGTGGACTTCTGGGCGGCCTGGTGCGGCCCCTGCCGCCAGATCGCCCCCTCGCTGGAGGCCATCGCCGCTGAGCACGGCGACCAGATCGAGATCGTCAAGCTCAACATCGACGAGAACCCGGCCACCGCCGCCAAGTACGGCGTGATGTCCATCCCGACGCTCAACGTCTACCAGGGCGGCGAGGTCGCCAAGACGATCGTCGGTGCCAAGCCGAAGGCCGCGATCCTCCGCGACCTCGAAGGCTTCATCGGCCAGTAAGCACCACCCTGCACGATGTTTCACGTGAAACGGGCCCACCCCTTGAAGGGGCGGGCCCGTTTCACGTCTCAGAGACTTCCTGCTCAGAGCGGACGCAGTACCGGCTCCTTGTGCACGGCTCCCAGCAGCCGGTCCAGAGCGAGCTCGACATCCTCCTTCCAGGAGAGCGTCGTCCGCAGCTCCAGCCTCAACCGCGGGTACGTCGGATGCGGCCGCACCGTCTTGAATCCGACCGCAAGCAGATGGTCCGCCGGGAGTACACAGGCAGGCTCCTTCCACCGGGCGTCCCCGAACGCCTCAATCGCCTTGAACCCCCGCTGCAACAGGTCCTTGGCCACTGTCTGCACCATGACGCGTCCCAGCCCCTGTCCCTGATATCCCGGCGTGATCCACCCCGTGATGAGCTGAACGGCATCGGGGGAGACGGGGCTGGTGGGAAACGCGGTCGCCCGCGGGACATACGCGGGCGGCGCGTAGAGAACGTAGCCGACCGGCACATCATCGACATGGACGACCCGACCGCAGGAACCCCACTCCAGCAGCACAGCGGAGATCCAGGCTTCCTTCTCCAGCTCAGGCCTGCCCGCCTTTACCGCGGCTTCGCCGCTGACCGGATCAAGTTCCCAGAAGACGCACGATCGGCAACGCTTGGGGAGATCCGGAAGGTTGTCCAGTGTGAGCGGTACGAGTCGACGCCCCATGAAGGCGATTCCTCACTTCCTTCGCCCGCCGCATCGCGTGCGGCTGTCAGCGCACTCCGTTCGCGGAACAGACTGCCGACGAAACCTCCGACGGCCCCC
This sequence comes from Streptomyces sp. TSRI0281, assembly GCF_001905125.1. Classification (GTDB taxonomy): domain Bacteria; phylum Actinomycetota; class Actinomycetes; order Streptomycetales; family Streptomycetaceae; genus Streptomyces. Next base: position 235,731 of record NZ_LWLE01000036.1, read on the forward strand.
AGGCCCAACCCGACGGTCATCAGTCGGCTGCGGCTCACTGCTCGCACGGTCTCCCGCCTCCTCTGAGGTGGATCCAGGTGGATGCGCCATACCAGAACGCATCGTATCCACCCAGAGTTGATGCGGAAACCGAGAGAGAGCAAAGGGCGGGCTGTGTTCCGGCATTCGCCGGAACACAGCCCGCCCCACACGGGTCCTTCGGACCTCAGCCGTCCGCGTCCTCTTCCGAGCCCTCGGCGAGTCCACGCTCCAGCACACGTCCCTCGCCCGGTGCGAGGCTGCCGAGAATCCGGTCCAGATCCTCCATCGAAGCGAACTCGACGACGATCTTGCCCTTCTTCTGGCCGAGGTCGACCTTCACCCTCGTCTCGAACCTGTCGGAGAGCCTGGATGCCAGATCGCTCAGGGCGGGCGACACCCGCCCGCCGGCCCGCGGCCCCTTCGACTTCGGCGAGCTCGTGGGGCTCGACCCCATGAGCGTCACGATCTCCTCGACCGCGCGCACCGAGAGCCCTTCGGCCACGATGCGATGGGCCAGCCGGTCCTGCTCCTCGGAGTCATCGACGGACAGCAGCGCTCGGGCGTGACCGGCCGAAAGCACTCCCGCAGCGACCCTTCGCTGCACGGGCGGAGACAGCCGCAGCAGGCGCAGGGTGTTGGACACCTGCGGACGGGACCGCCCGATCCGGTCGGCCAGCTGATCATGGGTGCACTTGAAGTCCTTGAGAAGCTGGTCGTACGCAGCCGCCTCTTCCAACGGGTTCAGCTGAGCTCGGTGAAGGTTCTCCAGGAGAGCGTCCAGGAGCAGCTTCTCGTCGTCCGTCGCCCGGACGATGGTCGGAATCCGCTCCAGACCCGCCTCGCGGCAGGCTCTCCATCGACGCTCACCCATGATGAGCTCGTAGCGGTCCGGACCCACCTTCCGCACGACGACGGGCTGGAGGAGACCGACCTCCTTGATGGAGGTGACCAGCTCGGCGAGAGCGTCCTCATCGAACACTTCACGAGGCTGCCGGGGGTTCGGCGTAATCGATCCGATGAGGATCTCGGCGAAGTACGCCCCGGCAGAAGCCGTCGTGTCAGCAGCCGTCTCCCGCTCGGCCTCCGGGGCACTCGGCTCCGGCACCACCGAAGCCTGCGGGAGTGTGGTCACCTTCGCGGCAGCCACTCCACGCTCGGCCGTCAGCACCGGAACCGTCCCGGGCGACGTCGAGCCGCCCCCGGGAGACGACACCTGCTTCTCCTGCGGAGCCGCGGGGATCAGCGCACCGAGCCCACGCCCCAACCCTCTACGACGCTCACTCACTGAATGCCCTCCGAGATGCTTTGCTGGCTGTTCTGACTACCCGTGTGGGCATGCTGGGCCTCGTAGTGCACCCCGACGCCCCGCAGGGCAATCTCACGTGCCGCCTCAAGATACGACAGTGACCCGCTGGATCCCGGGTCGTAGGTCAGCACGGTCTGCCCATAACTCGGCGCCTCCGAGATCCGCACCGACCGCGGAATGCTCGTCCGCAGCACTTCCTTGCCGAAGTGGGTGCGCACCTCCTCGGCGACCTGCGAGGCGAGCCTGGTCCTGCCGTCGTACATCGTCAGCAGGATCGTCGACACATGCAGATCCGGGTTCAGATGCCCCCGGATCAGGTCGACGTTCCTCAGCAGCTGCCCCAGTCCCTCCAGCGCGTAGTACTCGCACTGGATAGGGATCAGCACCTCGGCCCCGGCGACCATGGCGTTGACCGTCAGCAGACCGAGCGAGGGCGGACAGTCGATGAGGATGTAGTCCAATGGCTGCTCATACGCCTGGATGGCCCGCTGAAGCCTGCTCTCCCGCGCCACCAGCGACACCAATTCGATCTCCGCACCGGCGAGATCGATGGTGGCGGGGGCGCAGAAGAGACCTTCGACGTCCGGGACCGGCTGAACCACCTCGGAGAGCGGCCGACTCTCCACCAGGACGTCATAGATGGAGGGAACCTCGGCATGGTGGTCGATTCCCAGAGCCGTGGAGGCGTTGCCCTGCGGGTCGAGGTCGACCACCAGAACACGCGCGCCGTGCAGTGCCAGCGACGCGGCAAGGTTGACCGTCGAAGTCGTCTTGCCGACCCCGCCCTTCTGGTTGGCCACCACCATGACGCGGGTCTGGTCAGGGCGGGGCAGCCCCTCGCCGGCGCGGCCAAGGGCCTCAACCGCCAGCTGAGCCGCACGACCGATGGGTGTGTCGTCCAGCGGCGGCGGTGTTTCACGTGAAACACCCTCCCCCGCGGACTCGGTTCGGGGACCGGGGACCGGATCGGTCATCGGTCCCGCGATATTGGCGTCGGACCGCAAGGATTCACTCTCCTCGACTTCAGGCTCGCAATGAACAGAGCCTGCCATGCTTTCGGGGTCGTGAACCAGCGAGGCCCGCTGTTCTGTGGATGAATCCACGTCTGTGGACAACTCGGTAGCCCTAACGGGCTTGCGGTCGCGCGGCGTGGCGGCCGCGCGACCGCGGCTGATGATTCCCTGCAGCAGAGAGCGACGTTTCACGTGAAACACGATGCCCTCGCATCGCTACTACCAGGCCACGACACTCCGCACGAGGTACGTACAGCCTCATTACCGGAGCATTGCTGATAGATGGAACGAACCGGTAGGTAACGGACTCCTGGGTCTCATCACCCCGGCCCCTCCGACCCCGTCAGCGACGCCGACGCGTACGTCCCACCCGCGCGGCCTTGGCCCTCTTTGCGGCGAACCTCACACCACCGGGGCTCTCCCCGACCACCACACGTACCACCGTGGACGTCGGATCGACCACGCCCTCACCGACGTGCAGCACCTCGGTCTCGACCACCCCGAGCTTGCTCAGGGCGGCACGAGCGCCCTGGATCTCCTCCGCCGCGGTGTCGCCCTTCAGCGCCAGCATCTCTCCGTACGGGCGCAGCAGGGGCACACCCCAGCCCGCCAGCCGGTCCAGCGGGGCCACCGCACGAGCTGTCACCACATGAACGGGCTGCAGGGTCCCGAGGACTTCCTCCGCGCGGCCACGAACGACCGTCACATGATCCAGTCCCAGCAGCTCGACGACTTCCTGGAGGAAATTCGTCCGTCGGAGCAGCGGCTCCAGCAGGGTGATCTTCAGATCCGGGCGCACCAGAGCAAGCGGGATACCCGGGAGGCCGGCCCCCGAGCCCACGTCGCACACCGTGACCCCCTCAGGGACCACCTCGGAGAGCACCGCGCAGTTCAGCAGGTGACGCTCCCAGAGCCGCGGCACCTCACGCGGCCCGATCAGACCACGCTTGACCCCGGCATCCGCAAGGAGCTCCGCGTACCGGACGGCTTCCGGGAAGACCTCTCCGAATACCGCCTGCGCCTCTTCAGGTGCCTGGGGGAGCTCTGCTGCCTCCGTCACGGGGACCGTCCTTCCGTACCGCACTAACGCACTGTGGGTGGCTGACTATCAGGCTGACAAAGATCGGCCCCGCCTGCGAACAGACGGGGCCGACAGTACAAGGATCCGGTCAGGCCGGGAGAACGACGACGAAGCGCTGCGGCTCCTCGCCCTCGGACTCGCTCCGCAGACCGGCTGCCGCGACCGCGTCGTGCACGACCTTGCGCTCGAACGGCGTCATCGGGTCCAGCTTCATCGGCTCGCCCGAGGTCTTCACCTCGTCCGCGGCCTTGGCACCCAGCGCGGCGAGGATCTCGCGCTTCTTGGCCCGGAAGCCGCCGATGTCGAGCATCAGACGGCTCCGGTCACCGGTCTCCCGGTGGACGGCCAGCCGCGTCAGCTCCTGAAGCGCCTCCAGCACCTCGCCGTCGCGCCCCACGAGCTTCTGCAGTTCACGTGCCGAGTCGCTGATGATCGAGACCGCGGCCCGGTCCGCCTCGACGTCCATGTCGATGTCGCCGTCCAGGTCGGCGATGTCAAGCAGGCCCTCAAGGTAGTCGGCTGCGATCTCCCCTTCCTGCTCAAGGCGGGTCAGAGTGTCGCTGCCCTCAGCGGCCGTGGAAGTGGTGCCTTCCGTCACGGATGGACTCCTTCTTACTTCTTGGACGGGTGCTTGGGCCGCTGCGGGCCCTTGCGCTGTCCGGACTTGGCTTGGCGTGAGGAGCCGGACGCGGGCTTGCCCGCCGCCTTCGGCTTGTCGTCGTCCTGCGAGGCGTCGCTCTTCTCCAGCGAGGTCTTGGAGCCCTTCTCGGCCGCATCGGCCGTATCGGAATCCTTGGCACCACCGGCCGTGGTGGCCCCGGTCTGGCGCTTCGCCTTGGTCTGCCGCTTGGGCTGGTGCCGCTTCTGCGCACCGCCGCCCTCGGCCTCGGCCACGGCCGTATCGCTCTTGGCCACCGTGCCGTCCTCCTGGGCCGCGAGACCCAGCTTGGCCAGACCGGTGATGAACTTGCGCTCGATGTCATTGCGGTCCGGGCCCTTGGCGACGATCCGCTTGATCATGTTGCGCCTGGTCCGCCCGCGGACCTCGCCATGAGCGGTCACGCTCTTCAGCAGACGTCCCAGGTACTGGTCCTGCGCCTTGCTGCCCGGCGTCGGGTTCTGGTTGATCACATACATCTGCTGACCCATGGTCCAGACGTTGGTGGTCAGCCAGTAGACGAGGACACCGACGGGGAAGTTGATACCCATCACGGCGAAGATGACCGGGAAGATGTACATCAGCATCTTCTGCTGCTGCATGTACGGGGTCTTCACCGTCAGGTCGACGTTCTTCGTCATCAGCTGGCGCTGCGTGAAGAACTGCGACGCGGACATCATCACGATCATGATCGCGGTGACGACGCGGACGTCGGTCAGCGAAGCCTGGAGAGAGGCGACCTTGTCGGCGCTGTCCGTGAACTTCGCGGCCAGCGGGGCACCGAAGATGTGAGCCTGACGCGCGCTGTCGAGCAGCGACTGGTCGATCGCGCCGATCTTCTTGCCCGAGGCGATGGCCGAGAGCACGTGATACAGGGCGAAGAAGAACGGGGACTGCGCCAGGATGGGAAGGCACGAGGAGAGCGGGTTGGTACCCGTCTCCTTGTACAGCTTCATCATCTCTTCGGACTGACGCTGTTTGTCGTTCTTGTAGCGCTCCTGGATCGCCTTCATCTTCGGCTGGAGCACCTGCATGTTCCGGGTCGACTTGATCTGCTTCACGAAAAGCGGGATCAGACAGATCCGGATCAGCACCACCAGGGACACGATGGACAGGCCCCAGGCCCAGCCCGTGTCATCACCGAACATCGCTCCGTACAGCTTGTGGAACTGGACGATGACCCATGAGACAGGTGTGGTGATAAAGCTGAACAGACTGGCAATCGTGTCCACTAATCAGGCTCCTTGAGCTTTGGACGAGGTCTCTGTGGCCGGGCTCAGGGGTTCGGAGACCGACCCCCCGGGCGGCACATCAGCGGCGGAGTCCCCGCCCTTGCCGCCGCGCAGAGCGTTGCGCAGCAACTCGTGCCAGCGCGGACGCTTGCGTGGCGGAACATGATCCACACCGCCGGGTGACCACGGATTGCATCGCAGGATGCGCCATGCGGTCAGCGCTGTTCCCTTGATCGCACCGTGTCGGTCGATCGCCGTATATCCATAGTGGGAACACGACGGGTAGTAACGGCAGACAGGCCCGAGGAGTGGGCTGATCGTCCACTGATACAGCTTGATGAGAGCCAGCAACGGGTACTTCATCGCGCGCCCCCTCCCAGGAGCCGCTGCAGGGCGGCGTCCAGGTCTCGGGCCAGCTGTGCATGGTCGGCGTCGCCCGATCCGGGCAGCGCTCGTACGACAACAAGGCTACCGGGGGGCAGCTGAGCCAGCCGTTCGCGGACCAGATGACGAAGCCTTCGCTTCACCGCTGTGCGTACGACAGCTCCACCCACAGCTTTGCTGACAACGAAACCCGCACGCGGCGGGGGAACAGTCTCCCCAGTCACGTGCGGGTCCGTTGCACCGCTGCATAGATGGACGACGAGTAGCGGACGTCCGGCTCGACGTCCTCGTCGTACCGCGGTCGCGAAGTCCTCGCGCCGCCTCAGCCGATTCTCGGTAGGCAGCACGTCATGACCTGTAAACGATCAGGCGGACAGGCTGCTGCGGCCCTTGCCACGGCGGTTCGCGAGAATCGCACGGCCGGCACGGGTACGCATACGCAGCCGGAAGCCATGGGTCTTGGCGCGACGACGGTTGTTCGGCTGGAAGGTGCGCTTGCTCACTCGGGGGCTCCAGAAATGATTCGTGTGTTGGCGGGACATCGCCTGGCTGTCACCGTGCGCCCACGAGGAACTCGCGTAAACGCCTTAGTGCACCGCTTCACAATCACAGATCGTGATCTTTGCCCATCGGAGGCAGGCGGCAGCAGCCATCGACAACTCGACCTGGTCACGGTACGCGCGGCTACGCCATCCGGTCAAACCGGCCCCGCACGGGCCACCGCTATGCACAGCCTGTGGACAACAACTTGAACCACGCGGGTCGGCCTGACTACCTTGGCTGAACTCCGGTTCTTTTCCTTCCCGCCTGCCGGGCCTCACCCGACCCGACCCATCCCGTCCCGAGAACCACACATTCGTGGGACCTGCGAGAGAGCGTGCCCTGTGGCTGACGTACCTGCCGATCTTGCCGCAGTGTGGCCACGAGTGCTGGAACAACTCCTCGGGGAGGGCCAGCAGGGCATCGAGCCGAAGGACAAGCAGTGGATCGAGCGCTGCCAGCCGCTGGCACTCGTCGCCGACACCGCACTGCTGGCCGTCCCGAACGAATGGGGCAAGCGCGTCCTGGAGGGCCGGCTCGCGCCGCTCATCAGCGAGACGCTGACCCGTGAGTGCGGCCGCCCCATCCGGATCGCGATCACCGTCGACGACTCCGCCGGCGAACCGCCCACCCCGCCGGCGCCCCCGATGCACCAGCAGTCCCACCAGGGCCAGCAGGCCCACCGTTACCAAGGGCAGCAGCACGACGACTCTCCGCACAACGACGGATACGACGGTTACGGGCACCGGCCCTCGGACGACGGCATGCCGACCGCCCGCCCGGCCTACCCCGACTACCAGCAGCAGCGCCCCGAGCCCGGCGCCTGGCCCCGCACCCAGGAGGACCTCTCCTGGCAGCAGCCCCGGCACGGCGGATACCAGGACCGCGAGCAGCCCTCCGACCAGTGGCGCGAACCGTACGGAACCGGGCGGCCCCAGCAGCCGCAGCACGACTACCGGCCGCAGCCGCCGGAGCGCCAGGGCTACGAGCAGCAGCGCCCCGACCGCCACGACATGCAGGAGCAGCAGCCCCAGCACCGCCAGGGCGGGCCCGGCCCCGGCCGCACCGGAGGCGGCGGTCCCGGTCCGATGGGCGCCCAGTCGGCGCCGCCGCCCGGTCCCGGCGAGCCCCATGCCCGGCTGAATCCGAAGTACCTCTTCGACACGTTCGTCATCGGCGCCTCCAACCGGTTCGCGCACGCCGCGGCCGTCGCCGTCGCCGAGGCTCCGGCGAAGGCGTACAACCCCCTCTTCATCTACGGGGAGTCGGGGCTCGGCAAGACCCACCTGCTGCACGCCATCGGGCACTACGCGCGCAGCCTCTACCCGGGGACCCGGGTGCGGTACGTGAGCTCGGAGGAGTTCACCAACGAGTTCATCAACTCGATCCGTGACGGCAAGGGCGACACGTTCCGCAAGCGCTACCGCGACGTGGACATCCTGCTGGTCGACGACATCCAGTTCCTGGCGAGCAAGGAGTCGACGCAGGAGGAGTTCTTCCACACCTTCAATACGCTCCACAACGCCAACAAGCAGATCGTGCTGTCCTCCGACCGGCCGCCCAAGCAGCTGGTGACCCTGGAGGACCGGCTGCGGAACCGTTTCGAGTGGGGGCTCACCACCGATGTGCAGCCCCCCGAGCTGGAGACGCGCATCGCGATCCTCCGTAAGAAGGCGGTCCAGGAGCAGCTCAACGCCCCGCCGGAGGTGCTGGAGTTCATCGCCTCCCGTATCTCGCGCAACATCCGCGAGCTGGAGGGCGCGCTGATCCGGGTGACGGCCTTCGCCAGCCTCAACCGGCAGCCGGTCGACCTCGGGCTGACCGAGATCGTGCTCAAGGATCTGATCCCGGGCGGCGAGGACTCGGCTCCGGAGATCACCGCACCGGCCATCATGGCGGCGACCGCGGACTACTTCGGTCTGACGGTGGAGGACCTGTGCGGATCCTCCCGCAGCCGCGTCCTGGTGACGGCGCGCCAGATCGCGATGTATCTGTGCCGCGAGCTGACGGACCTCTCCCTGCCGAAGATCGGCGCGCAGTTCGGCGGCCGCGACCATACGACGGTGATGCACGCGGACCGGAAGATCCGGGCACTGATGGCGGAGCGGCGTTCCATCTACAACCAGGTCACCGAGCTCACCAACCGCATCAAGAACGGCTGACGCACCGACTCGGCCTGCCAGCCCCACACGACGCCTGCTGACACACCCGCCCCGCCTCCATACGGCGCACCAGGCGTGTCGGACGTACGAAACGGCGCCCCGGAAGGACTCTCCACGGTCCTTCCGGGGCGCCTTTTCGTCGTCGGCGAACCCGTCGGTACGGCAGTCGGCATCCCCTCGATACGGCGGTCCGCACCCCTCAATACGGCAGCCGACACCCCTCGTACGCGGTCGACGCGCCCGACGCGACGGCCTTCGTGAGCCTTCTGGATGCCTCCTGATGCCCTCCGGAAGGCGTCCAGGAGCCCTCGGACAGCCCTCTGCGGCGCCTCGATCGGGCCGGAAGAGTGCCGGAAGCACGCCCGGAAGCCCCTGCCCGAACCCGCCGCCGCGTCACCGCTGTTCGAATAGGGGCCGCCGAGCGCCCCTTCTCCACAGATCTGGGAGGAATCTGCCGTCCACAGCCTGGGGACTGGGAAGTTGTCCATATTGCGTCCACAGGGGCATCTGCCGATACTCCATCAGACCAGGTCAGGTGCCTGGGGATTTGTGGTCAACAATGATCCACAGCCTGTGGACAAAGTTTTCGTCCACAGGGGGGCTTCGGAGTTGTCCACCGTCGACCCACAGGCCGGGCCGTGTTGTCCCCAGCTTCTCCACAGCCCTGTCCACTGTTCGGCAACCCAGCACCCACTTTCACCGCCGAGAGTGAAAGGCGTCACACCATGAGGGTCGGTTGGGCTGTGGGGAACGTGGGTAAAGCTGGGGACAGGCCTGGGGAGAAGTAGCCCCCTCCTGTGCATCGGGTGTGCAGAACTTTCCTGTGTCCACAGAAACGCCTGGTTGTCCACCGGTACCGCCCACAGGGTCGGTGGATAAAAAACCGTGGCTGACCTGCGCAAACGACGTTATCCACGGTTTCCACAGGGCCTACTACTACTACCACTCAGAGTTAGCCAGGAATCCGCTTCGAAGTGGGGCCTGTGGACAACTTGAGTGGCGAGTGCCGCTGACCTCTTGGCGCGACTTGACCCCGAGCAGCAACGACTGTCGGTGCCGTACGTCAGACTGGACCCCGGGTCCTCCCCAGCCCCTCGGCAGGGAGACCCCATCCAGACGACGAAGGCCAGCAGGGCGAGCGAGCAACAGCAGGAGGCGGTTCCGGTGAAGATCCGGGTGGAGCGCGATGTACTCGCGGAGGCGGTGGCCTGGGTGGCCCGCAGCCTCCCGGCCCGGCCGCCGGCGCCCGTTCTCGCGGGCCTTCTGCTGAAGGCTGAGGACGGAGCCCTCAGCTTCTCGAGCTTCGACTACGAGGTCTCGGCCAGGGTCTCGGTGGACGCGGAGATCGACGAGGACGGCACGGTGCTCGTCTCCGGCCGCCTGCTCGCCGACATCTGCCGCGCCCTGCCCAACCGTCCGGTGGAGATCTCCACCGACGGTGTACGGGCCACCGTGGTCTGCGGCTCCTCGCGCTTCACCCTCCACACCCTTCCGGTGGAGGAGTACCCGGCTCTGCCGCAGATGCCGACCGCCACGGGCACCGTCCCCGGTGAGGTCTTCGCCTCGGCCGCCGCGCAGGTGGCCATCGCCGCCGGCCGCGACGACACGCTGCCCGTCCTGACCGGTGTGCGGATCGAGATCGAGGGCGACACCGTCACCCTCGCCTCGACCGACCGCTACCGCTTCGCGGTCCGCGAGTTCAACTGGAAGCCGGAGGACGCGGACGCCTCGGCCGTGGCCCTGGTGCCCGCCAAGACGCTCCTGGACACGGCCAAAGCGCTGACCAGCGGCGACACGGTCACGCTGGCGCTGTCCGGCTCGGGTGCGGGCGAGGGGCTGATCGGTTTCGAGGGCGCGGGCCGCCGTACGACGACCCGACTGCTCGAAGGCGACCTGCCGAAGTACCGGACGCTCTTCCCCACCGAGTTCAACTCGGTCGCGGTGATCGAGACCGCTCCGTTCGTCGAGGCGGTCAAGCGTGTGGCTCTGGTCGCCGAGCGGAACACTCCTGTGCGGCTCAGTTTCGAGCAGGGCGTGCTCATCCTGGAGGCCGGGTCGAGCGACGACGCACAGGCTGTGGAGCGCGTCGACGCGGTGCTGGAGGGCGACGACATCTCGATCGCCTTCAACCCGACATTCCTGCTGGACGGTCTGAGCGCGATCGACTCCCCGGTCGCCCAGCTCTCGTTCACGACCTCCACCAAGCCCGCCCTGCTCAGCGGCCGCCCGGCGGTCGACGCGGAAGCGGACGACGCGTACAAGTACCTGATCATGCCGGTCCGCCTCTCCGGCTGACCCGGCCGACCGGCTGATCCGCGAGTCGGTCCCTGCACGGCAGCTTCCGGCGGGCACGCTCAGCGCAGAGCATGCCCGCCGCGCTGTCCCCGGCCGGGCGTAGGCTCGGCCCTGGGTACGAATCGGCACAACGCTTAAGGAATCTCTGATGGAGCTCGGTCTCGTCGGCCTCGGCAAGATGGGCGGCAACATGCGCGAGCGCATCCGCCGCGCAGGCCACACCGTCATCGGTTACGACCGCAACCCGGACGTCTCCGATGTCCAGAGCCTCGAAGAGCTCGTGGGCAAGCTGAAGGGCCCGCGGGTCGTGTGGGTGATGGTTCCGGCCGGTGCCGCGACCCAGTCCACGGTCGACGAGCTGTCGGCGCTGCTGTCCCCCGGCGACATCGTCGTGGACGGCGGGAACTCCCGCTGGACCGACGACGAGAAGCACGCGGTCGAGCTGGGCATCAAGGGCATCGGGTTCGTCGACTGCGGAGTCTCCGGCGGTGTCTGGGGCCTGGAGAACGGCTACGCGCTGATGTACGGCGGCGACGCCGAGAACGTCGCGAAGGTCCAGCCGATCTTCGACGCCCTCAAGCCCGAGGGTGACTTCGGCTCCGTCCACGCGGGCAAGGTCGGCGCCGGCCACTTCGCGAAGATGGTTCACAACGGCATCGAGTACGCCATGATGCAGGCCTACGCCGAGGGCTGGGAGCTGCTGGAGAAGGTCGACTCCGTCACCGACGTGCGCGAGGTCTTCCGCTCCTGGCAGGAGGGCACGGTCATCCGTTCCTGGCTGCTCGACCTGGCGGTCAACGCGCTGGACGACGACGAGCACCTCGACAAGCTCCGGGGCTTCGCCGCCGACTCCGGCGAGGGCCGCTGGACCGTGGAGGCCGCCATCGACAACGCGGTGCCGCTGCCCGCGATCACGGCGTCCCTCTTCGCGCGGTTCGCCTCGCGTCAGGACGACTCCCCGCAGATGAAGATGATCGCCGCGCTGCGCAACCAGTTCGGCGGGCACGCGGTCGAGAACAAGAAGTAGTACGAGAAGCGCACAGCGGAGCAGGAAAGCGGGAGGTCGGCGCAGATGCATGTCACCCATCTCTCGCTGGCCGACTTCCGCTCGTACGCCCGGGTCGAGGTCCCTCTCGACCCGGGCGTCACCGCGTTCGTGGGGGCCAACGGCCAGGGCAAGACCAATCTGGTCGAGGCGGTCGGCTATCTCGCGACGCTCGGCAGCCACCGGGTCTCGTCCGACGCGCCGCTGGTGCGGATGGGTGCGGAGCGGGCCGTCATCAGGGCCGCGGTCACCCAGGGCGAGCGCTCGCAGCTCATCGAGCTGGAGCTCAACCCCGGGCGGGCCAACCGCGCCCGGATCAATCGGTCCTCGCAGGTCAGGCCCCGTGATGTGCTGGGCATCGTACGGACGGTGCTGTTCGCTCCGGAGGACCTGGCCCTGGTGAAGGGCGATCCCGGTGAGCGCCGGCGGTTCCTCGACGAGCTGATCACGGCACGTTCGCCGCGGATGGCGGGCGTCCGGTCCGACTACGAGCGGGTGCTCAAGCAGCGCAACACGCTGCTGAAGTCCGCGGCGATGGCACGCAGGCACGGCGGCCGGTCGATGGACATGTCCACGCTCGACGTCTGGGACCAGCATCTGGGCCGGGTGGGTGCCGAGCTGCTGGCACAGCGGCTGGATCTGATCGCGACGCTGCGGCCCCTGGCGGACAAGGCGTACGGGGACGTGGCGCCGGGCGGCGGGCCGGTGGCGTTGGAGTACCGCAGTTCGGCGGGGCCCGAGGTGGGGGCCGACCTGGCCGCGGGACGGACGCGCGAGGAGCTGTACGAGCAGTTGATCGCGGCGCTCGCGGAGGTCCGCAAGCAGGAGATCGAGCGCGGAGTGACGCTCGTCGGTCCGCACCGCGACGATCTGGTGCTGGGGCTGCGGGGGATGCCCGCGAAGGGGTACGCGAGCCACGGCGAGTCCTGGTCGTACGCGCTGGCGCTGCGGCTGGCCTCGTACGAGCTGCTGCGCTCCGAGGGCAATGAGCCCGTGCTCGTCCTGGACGATGTCTTCGCCGAGCTGGACGCCCGCCGTCGTGAGCGGCTGGCGGAGCTGGTGGCGCCGGGCGAGCAGGTGTTGGTGACGGCCGCGGTGGGCGACGATGTGCCGGGTGTGCTGGCGGGGGCGCGCTATGCGGTGTCCGCGGGCGAGGTGGAGCGGGTATGACCGCCCGGGGCGCCCGGAGCGAGGGGCCGGCCGGTTCGCCGGACGGCGGTGCGTCGGGGCCGTCGCCCCAGGACCCGGGCGGTGCGGCGAAGCCGCCTGATGTGTCCGGGGTCGACCTGGCGCGGGTGGCGTTGCGCGCGGCCAAGGAGCAGGCCCGTGCGCGGGGCGCCGCCGCGCAGCAGAAGAAGCAGGCCCGGCGGGGTGGCGGGCTGCGTTCGGGAGCGCGGTCGGACGGCCGTGATCCGCTGCCGTTGGGGTCGGCGATCAACCGGCTGATCACCGAGCGGGGCTGGGAGACACCGGCCGCGGTGGGCGGGGTGATGGGGCGCTGGCCGCAGATCGTGGGTGAAGATCTGGCCAATCATTGTGTGCCGCTGCGTTACGACGAGGATCCGGACGCACGGGTGCTGACCGTGCAGTGCGACTCGACGGCCTGGGCGACACAGCTGCGGCTGCTGGCTCCGCGTCTGGTGGCCCGGCTGAACGAGGACCTGGGCCGGGGCACGGTGCGGATGATCAAAGTGCTGGGGCCGGGAGGGCCGCAGCGCCGGTTCGGCCCGCTGCGGGCGCCGGGCAGCACGGGCCCCGGGGATACGTACGGCTGAGCCGCGCGCCACCTGCGTACCCGCTCACCTGCGTACTCGTTCATGTCCGTACCGCTCACCCACGTACCGCTCACCCGCGGGAGCGCGATCCGCGCGTCCGCCCGCTGCCTCTATGGGGGCGCGTTCCGTGAGGTGCCGGCCCGCGGCCCTGTGCGTCCCGCTCGCGCCCCGTTCCCGTATCGCCCCTCTGACCTGGCCTTCCGCCGGTGTGAGGCGCTGTGATTCCGGTCATCGCCGCCGCTTCGGGCGCCGACCGGCGGTTCCGGGACGCGCCCTGTACGGCGGAGCGGACCGGGCCGTGGAACTGCGCCGTCCCTCACCGTAGTGGGAGGTTGACAGGCGGAAGCGCTCAATGCCCGTCACAGCCCCTTGGGGCCCCTTCCTGAATATGGGGAGTCGTCAGCCGCTCATTCAGGGCGGCACATGCGGACTCAGGTACCGGCAAACCCCCATTCATGTCGGCGCTACCGGTAGACTGATGGCTAATCCCGCTACTCAAGCGGGAGTCGTCGATACAAGCCGAACGACGCAGCCGCTCCCGCCTGACCGGAGAACGGCCTGTGCTGTGCCAGAAAGGGCGCTTCGTGGCCGATTCCGGCAACCCCAACGAGAACAACCCGTCCACAACCGGTGAGCACGGCGAGGTCACCGCCTCGTACGACGCCAGCGCGATCACCGTCCTTGAGGGCTTGGACGCGGTCCGCAAGCGACCTGGCATGTACATCGGATCGACCGGTGAGCGCGGTCTCCACCACCTCGTGCAAGAGGTTGTCGACAACTCGGTCGACGAGGCGATGGCAGGCCACGCGGACACCATCGACGTCACGATCCTCGCCGACGGCGGGGTGCGCGTGATCGACAACGGCCGTGGCATTCCGGTCGGCATCGTGCCGTCCGAAGGCAAGCCCGCCGTCGAGGTCGTGCTGACCGTGCTGCACGCGGGCGGCAAGTTCGGCGGCGGCGGCTACGCCGTCTCCGGCGGTCTGCACGGTGTCGGCGTCTCCGTCGTCAACGCCCTGTCCACGCGGGTCTCCGTCGAGGTCAAGACGGACGGCTACCGCTGGACCCAGGATTACAAGCTCGGTGTCCCGACCGCGCCGCTGGCCAAGCACGAGGCCACCGACGAGACCGGTACGACGGTCAGCTTCTGGGCCGACGGGGACATCTTCGAGACCACCGAGTACAGCTTCGAGACCCTCTCGCGCCGCTTCCAGGAGATGGCGTTCCTCAACAAGGGCCTCACCCTCAAGCTCACCGACGAGCGGGAGTCGGCGAAGGCGACGGCGGGCGCGGACAGCGCGGACGCGGTCGAGCCCGCCGAGGAGGAGGCCGCCCGCTCGGTCACGTACCACTACGAAAACGGCATCGTCGATTTCGTGAAGTACCTCAACTCCCGCAAGGGCGACGTCATTCACCAGTCGGTGATCGACATCGAGGCCGAGGACAAGGAGCGTCTCCTCTCGGCCGAGATCGCCATGCAGTGGAACACGCAGTACACCGAGGGGGTCTACTCCTTCGCCAACGCGATCCACACGCATGAGGGCGGTACGCACGAGGAGGGCTTCCGTGCGGCGCTGACCTCGCTGGTCAACCGGTACGCGCGCGACAAGAAGCTGCTCCGCGAGAAGGACGACAACCTCACCGGTGAGGACGTCCGCGAGGGCCTGACGGCGATCATCTCGGTGAAGCTGGGCGAGCCGCAGTTCGAGGGCCAGACGAAGACCAAGCTGGGCAACACGGAGGCCAAGACCTTCGTGCAGAAGGTCGTCCACGAGCAGCTGACGGACTGGTTCGACCGGAACCCCAACGAGGCCGCCGACATCATCCGCAAGGGCATCGCGGCGTCGACCGCCCGGGTGGCGGCCCGCAAGGCCCGCGACCTGACCCGGCGCAAGGGCCTCCTGGAGAGCGCCTCGCTGCCCGGCAAGCTGAGCGACTGCCAGTCGAACGATCCCACCAAGTGCGAGATCTTCATCGTCGAGGGTGACTCCGCCGGTGGTTCGGCGAAGTCCGGCCGTAACCCGATGTACCAGGCGATCCTGCCCATCCGCGGCAAGATCCTGAACGTCGAGAAGGCCCGGATCGACAAGATCCTCCAGAACACCGAGGTCCAGGCGCTGATCTCGGCCTTCGGTACCGGGGTCCACGAGGACTTCGACATCGAGAAGCTCCGCTATCACAAGATCATCCTGATGGCGGACGCCGACGTCGACGGCCAGCACATCAACACCCTGCTGCTGACGTTCCTCTTCCGCTTCATGCGGCCGCTGGTCGAGGCGGGGCACGTCTACCTCTCGCGCCCGCCGCTCTACAAGATCAAGTGGGGCCGGGACGACTTCGAGTACGCCTACTCGGACCGTGAGCGGGACGCGCTCGTGGCGCTCGGCAAGCAGAACGGCAAGCGGATCAGGGAAGACTCGATCCAGCGCTTCAAGGGTCTCGGCGAGATGAACGCCGAAGAGCTGCGCATCACGACGATGGACGTCGACCACCGGGTGCTCGGCCAGGTCACCCTGGACGACGCGGCGCAGGCCGACGACCTCTTCTCGGTGCTGATGGGTGAGGACGTCGAGGCACGGCGCTCGTTCATCCAGCGCAATGCCAAGGACGTCCGCTTCCTCGACATCTGAGTCGGCCGTACAAGCAAGCCGCAGCTCGAAAGGACTTTGACCAGCAATGGCCGACGAGAACACCCCTGTCACGCCCGAAGAGGAGCCCGCCGCCGGTGTGGGCATGCGTGTCGAGCCCGTGGGGCTCGAAACGGAGATGCAGCGCTCCTACCTCGACTACGCGATGTCCGTCATCGTCTCGCGTGCGCTCCCCGACGTACGGGACGGTCTCAAGCCCGTCCACCGCCGGGTGCTGTACGCGATGTACGACGGCGGCTACCGGCCCGAGAAGGGCTTCTACAAGTGCGCCCGTGTCGTCGGTGACGTCATGGGTACGTACCACCCGCACGGCGACTCCTCGATCTACGACGCGCTCGTGCGCCTCGCGCAGCACTGGTCGATGCGCATGCCGCTGGTGGACTCCAACGGCAACTTCGGTTCTCCGGGCAACGACCCGGCCGCCGCCATGCGGTACACCGAGTGCAAGATGATGCCGCTGTCCATGGAGATGGTCCGGGACATCGACGAGGAGACCGTCGACTTCCAGGACAACTACGACGGCCGCAACCAGGAGCCGACGGTCCTGCCGGCGCGCTTCCCGAACCTGCTGGTCAACGGTTCCGCGGGCATCGCGGTCGGCATGGCCACCAACATCCCGCCGCACAACCTGCGCGAGGTCGCCGCCGGTGCGCAGTGGTACCTGGAGCACCCGGAGGCCTCGCACGAGGAGCTCCTGGACGCGCTGATCGAGCGGATCAAGGGCCCGGACTTCCCGACGGGCGCGCTCGTCGTGGGCCGCAAGGGCATCGAGGAGGCGTACCGCACCGGCCGTGGCTCGATCACGATGCGCGCGGTCGTCGCGGTCGAGGAGATCCAGAACCGGCAGTGCCTGGTCGTCACGGAGCTTCCGTACCAGACCAACCCCGACAACCTCGCGCAGAAGATCGCCGACCTGGTGAAGGACGGCAAGGTCGGCGGGATCGCGGACGTCCGGGACGAGACCTCGTCGCGTACCGGTCAGCGCCTGGTCGTCGTGCTCAAGCGGGACGCGGTCGCCAAGGTCGTACTGAACAACCTGTACAAGCACACCGACCTCCAGACGAACTTCGGCGCCAACATGCTGGCGCTCGTCGACGGGGTGCCGCGCACGCTGTCGATCGACGCGTTCATCCGGCACTGGGTGACGCACCAGATCGAGGTCATCGTCCGGCGCACGCAGTTCCGTCTGCGCAAGGCGGAGGAGCGGGCGCACATCCTGCGCGGGCTCCTCAAGGCGCTGAACGCGATCGAGGAGGTCATCGCCCTCATCCGGCGCAGCAACACCGTGGAGATCGCGCGCGAGGGCCTGATGGGCCTGCTGGAGATCGACGAGATCCAGGCGAACGCGATCCTGGAGATGCAGCTGCGGCGGCTGGCGGCGCTGGAGCACCAGAAGATCACGGCGGAGCACGACGAGCTCCAGGTGAAGATCAACGAGTACAACGCGATCCTCGTCTCGCCCGAGCGGCAGCGGCAGATCGTCAGCGAGGAGCTCGCGGCGATCGTCGACAAGTTCGGCGACGACCGGCGTTCCGCGCTGGTGCCCTTCGACGGCGACATGTCCATGGAGGACCTGATCGCCGAGGAGGACATCGTCGTCACCATCACGCACGGTGGCTACATCAAGCGGACCAAGACCGAGGACTACCGCTCGCAGAAGCGCGGCGGCAAGGGTGTCCGCGGCACGAAGCTGAAGCAGGACGACATCGTCGACCACTTCTTCGTGTCGACGACGCACCACTGGCTGCTCTTCTTCACCAACAAGGGCCGTGTCTACCGGGCGAAGGCGTACGAACTGCCGGACGCCGGCCGCGACGCGCGTGGCCAGCACGTCGCCAACCTGCTGGCCTTCCAGCCGGACGAGAAGATCGCCCAGATCCTGGCGATCCGCGACTACGAGGCCGCGCCGTATCTGATCCTGGCCACGAAGGGCGGTCTGGTGAAGAAGACCGCGCTGAAGGACTACGACTCTCCGCGCTCCGGCGGTGTCATCGCGATCAACCTGCGGGAGACCGCGGACGGCAGCGACGACGAGCTGATCGGCGCGGAACTGGTGTCGGCCGAGGACGATCTGCTGCTCATCAGCAAGAAGGCCCAATCGATCAGGTTCACCGCTACGGACGATGCGCTGCGCCCGATGGGCCGTGCGACTTCGGGTGTCAAGGGGATGAGTTTCCGCGAGGGCGACGAACTGCTCTCGATGAATGTCGTCCGGCCCGGTACTTTCGTGTTCACTGCTACCGACGGTGGATACGCGAAGCGGACCCCTGTCGACGAGTACCGGGTTCAGGGTCGTGGCGGCCTGGGCATCAAGGCCGCCAAGATCGTGGAGGACCGGGGCTCGCTCGTCGGTGCGCTGGTGGTGGAGGAGACGGACGAGATTCTCGCCATCACACTCGGCGGTGGTGTGATTCGTACGCGAGTCAATGAAGTCAGGGAGACGGGCCGTGACACCATGGGCGTCCAACTGATCAATCTGGGCAAGCGTGATGCCGTCGTCGGCATCGCGCGCAACGCCGAGGCCGGTCGCGAGGCTGAAGAGGTCGATGGGACCGATGAAGCCGAAGGCGACACGGCCGAAGTCCACGCCGAGCGCGTGGTCGAAGGCACTGTCGAGGGCACGGAGCCTTCGACCGGGGAGCACGAGGAGTAGAGCGTGAGTGGAGCCACGGGCGCCGGTTCGGCCGCTTCCGGAGCTGGAGCGAACGGTGCCCGTGGCCCTGCCACGGACTCCCAAGGGGGCACTGTGACGGACACTCGGGGGCCTCAGCCCCAGTACGAGGGTTACGCGACCGGGCCGTTGCCCGGCGAGCGTGAGCCCGCGCCGGGGACGGCGGGGCCGTACCACCCGCCGCAGGCGTACCCGTCGCCCTCGGGCGGCACACAAGGGGGTCAGCAGGGCGGGACACAGGGCGGCTCGCAGGCGATGCGCCTGCCGCGCACGGGGGCGCGGACCACTCCGCGTACCCGCAAGGCGCGGCTGCGGGTGGCGAAGGCCGATCCGTGGTCGGTGATGAAGGTCAGCTTCCTGCTCTCCATCGCCCTGGGCATCTGCACGGTGGTCGCGTCGGCGGTGCTGTGGATGGTGATGGACGCGATGGGCGTCTTCGACACCGTCGGCGGCACGATCAGCGAGGCCACCGGTTCGAACGAGAGCAACGGCTTCGATCTCCAGTCGTTCCTGTCGCTGCCGCGCGTCCTCATCTTCACGTCGGTCATCGCCGTGATCGATGTGGTTCTGGCGACCGCGCTGGCGACGCTGGGCGCGTTCATCTACAACTTGTCGGCGGGCTTTGTGGGCGGCGTCGAGCTCACTCTGGCCGAGGACGAGTAGCGCACCGGGTATCGATTTTGGGACTGGCCCCGACGTGCGCTAATCTTCAGAAGTCAGCGCACAGCGCGGCGGGGCTATAGCTCAGTTGGTTAGAGCGCATCCCTGATAAGGATGAGGCCACAGGTTCAAATCCTGTTAGCCCCACGCAGACGAAGACCCCCAACCATTCGTGGTTGGGGGTCTTCGCGTTTCCGGGGTGGTACGGGTCGATGTCGCGGTCGGAGTCCGGCGGCGCGGTCGGAGCCGGCGGCGGGGCGGCCGGAGTCCGGAGTTGGCGTACGCGGGGTTTGGGCGGGGCGTCCGAGGTGCGAGGTGCGGCGGGCCGTGATCCGTGCGTACGGATGTCTGGCGGAGGCCCGGTGCCGGTGCGGACGTGGGGAGCGCCGGCTCCTCGTCTACGGGGCGGGTACGGGAACAACGGACTCGGGGGCGGGCAGGGGAACGGCTCGGGTACGGGCATGGAAAAGGCCCCCGTCCGGTGTGAACCGGACCAGGGGCCCTGGGAGAGCCGTGCGGCGGGGCGGGATCAGGGTGGCAGCAGGGACGAGTCGTCCGCCGGGGCCGCGGGGTTGGTGCGGGCCGTCCCCGTGGCGTTCACGGCGTCCGTCGTGTCGGCGGACAGGTGCCGGGTGGCCGGTGAGGAGTTGTGTGCTTCGGCGCGGATGCGCTGCTTCATCGTGGGTGGCAGCGCCCTGTCACGCGGAAGGGTCCATCGGACCGACGGGGTGGTCGCGGTTGCCGCGGTCGCACCCGTGTGCTCCTGAGTCGCGGCCGTCGGCTGCGTGATCGCGGCGGCGGGGGTGGAGGCGAGGCCCAGCGACGCGAGGATCGCGAAGAAGGCGGTGATGAAGGCGGTCCAGATGCTCTTGACCCTGAAGGTGCTCATGGCCCCTCGCTTTCAGGTGGTCCGGTTTGCTTACTTTCCTGATCATGTGGATCCGGCTCGCGATTTCGGGGACCGACGCCCCCGCTGCGCCGATCTTCGGATGAACACCACTCGTATGGTTCAACCGGTGCTGACGGACCGTCTGTGGGTCGTCGTGGGGCCCTGAGGATGCTCGGATGATCGCTCCGGCCCGCCGCAGCGGGGTTCCGGGCAGGTCACCGATCGGTATCGGCCGGTGTGTATAGTCGGGCGGCAGAAGTCCCCTACGTCAAGGAAAGACGAGGTCGCGCGGTGAAGAAGCTTCTCCTGGTCGCACTGGCCGCCATCGGCGGGCTCCTCGTGTACCGCCAGATCCAGGCGGATCGCGCCGAGCAGGATCTGTGGACGGAGGCGACCGACTCCGTGCCCGCAGGTTCGGGTGTGTGAGACGGCACAGTCTGTTACGGGCCCCGGTCGCTGAGCGGCCGGGGCTTCGTGCTGTCCGGGGGCCTTTCCGGTGGTCGCCGACGACGTCTTCGCTGCTGGTGGCGGCCGGCCGTGCTGTTGCCGGACCGTGACGCCCCGGCCCTTGAGTTCACCCACGCAAATCAATAGGTTGCGAGAGCGAATCAGCTGGGTCGACGGCCGAGGGGGCACCGGGTGAGGGCACGTGACCACTGCCGCACCGTGACGGCCCCGGGTGCGCGGGACGCGGAGATCGCGGACAATCCGCCGGCCGGTGTGGTGTTGCGGGTGGCGGTGCTCGGTGAGGCGCTGTCCGGTCCTCGGCGCGGCGCCCCTGTCGCGGTCGATACGACGTCCGAGAACCCTGACAAAAGTGGCAATTCGACAGCGGCCGAAGACAGCAGTGGTGCGGGCGGGGCAGGATGGACCGGCGTTGCGGCCGTCGCGGGGGCGAGCGCCCCGGTGGTTGTCGCCGGGGGGCTCGTGTTCGTACGCGGCCGTCGCAGGACAGCCAAGCGGACGACGAGGGGAAGCGCGTGAAGAGGCAGCGCAACAAGGGCCGGGTGACGCTGGCGGCCATCGCGGCGATGTGCGCGGTGGTGGCGCTGCCGGGGCAGGCGCACGCGGCCGGCACGTCGGCGTACACCTTCGATCCCGGGGCGAAGACGGTCCAGGGTGCCGTGGCCAACGCCGACGCGTCTGTGCTGGACGAGGGCGCGGTGTACCGGAGCACCATCAAGCCGGGCGAGAAGCTCTACTACCGCGTGAAGCTCGACGCCCGGTCCAACGCCTATGTCTCGGCGGTGGCGGTGCCCGCGGCAGGTGGCACGGTCGCCTACGGGGACGGCATCACCGTCAGCCTCCGCGATCTCGACGACTCCCGGTGCAGCTCGGAGGGCGCCGACTTCGGGTCGACCGAATTCCCCCGTCCGATCTCGGCCTACGCGTACCGGACCATCGACAAGGAAAGCCCCACGTGCCAGAAGGCCGGCACCTACGACGTCCTGATCGAGCGGGAGAGCAAGGCGACCTCCAGCCCCGCCCCCTGGGACCTGGAGCTGCGCTTCGCGCTGGAGCCGAAGCTGAAGAACGGCGGGTCGATGCCGACCGAGGCCCCGGAGAACTGGCCCTCGGCGTCCCCCGAGGCGATCACCGAGGCCGGGAAGAAGCGGACGGGCGGCAGCGGGTACTACGAGGCCACCAGCCTCGATTCCGGTGAGTGGAAGGACACCATCGCACCGGGCCAGACGCGCTTCTACCAGGTGCCGGTGGACTGGGGGCAGCAGATCTACGCCACCGCCAAGCTGAGCAACAGCCCCACCGACTCGGACGAGTTCGTCGGCAACGCGCTCTCGCTGTCCCTGGACAACCCCGCGCAGGGGCATGTCGACGGGGCGACGCTCTCGTACTCCGGAAGGCCCGCGTCGGCGGCACTCGATCCGCTGCCTCCGGTGGCGTACGAGAACCGGTTCGACTTCAGTACCGATGTCAACGCCATGCGTTTCGCGGGCTGGTACTACCTGTCGGTGTCGCTCAGCCCGGCGGTCGCGAAGTCCTACGGCAAGGACCCGATCCTGCTGACCCTGAGCGTGCAGGTGAAGAACAAGGCGAAGACCTCCCCGTACGAAGGGGATGCCGGGATCTTCGGCGTCACCCAGAAGGACAGGGACATGGCCAAGAACGGGCAGA
This sequence comes from Streptomyces sp. TSRI0281, assembly GCF_001905125.1. GTDB lineage: Bacteria > Actinomycetota > Actinomycetes > Streptomycetales > Streptomycetaceae > Streptomyces. The sequence goes on from NZ_LWLE01000036.1 coordinate 258,244, forward strand.
GCGGCCCGCAGGCCGAGAAGAGCGACACGATGAGGCTGGTCGCCGCGGGCGGGATCGGCGCGGGCACCGTGCTGGTGCTCGGGCTCGGGGTGTGGACGCTGCTGGCCAGGCGCCGTCCGCGGTCGGCCGATGCCGTGCCGCCGGGCGGCAGCGGACAGCAGCCGCCGTTCGGCGGTCCGCCGCCGCAGAACTGGTAGCCGGTCCGGGGCCCGGCGGCCGTGGTGCCGGCCGCCGCCCTCCCGGACGAGCCCGTGTCAGCTCTGGGTCAGCTCTGGGTCAGCGCCCAGATGCCGACCGCGAAACAGAGCAGCGCCACCAGCAGGACCGGGACCGCCACCTTTCGGGGCGGTCCCGTTCGCGTCCGGTGGGCGGGGGCACCGTGCGACGCGGGGGCGGGCGGCGGGGAGACCGACGCGCCGGGGTGCGAAGCCTGCGGGTGCTGGGCGGTGTAGGCCCGGGTGGCGGCCGGATCGTGCGGCACCGCGGATGTGGGGGCGTGGGAGAGGTCCGGGGTTCCGGCGGCGTAGGGGGCGCCCGCGTGCGCCGGGAGCGGAGCGGGAGGCGCGGCCGACTGCGGCGGGTGGGGCAGTTGCGTGGGCGGAGGCGTGGGCTGGTGCGTGGACTGCTGAGGAGGCGGCGCCAGGTGGAAGCTGCCCGTCTCCGACATCGAGACGGGCTGCTGTGCGGGCTGCTGCGCGTACGGATCCTGTGTGTACGGATCCTGTGTGTACGGATCCGGTGCGTACGGCTGCCGCGCGGAGGGCGGCTGTGTGGCCTGAGAGGCGTCCTGGGGCGGCTGGGTGGCGTGGGGAGCCTGTGTCGCCTGTCCGGGCGCCTGGAGGCCCGCCACGGGGCCGTCGGGGCCGAATCCGGCCGGTAGCGGCCCGATCTGGTCGAAGACCTCGACCGGCTCGTCGCCCGGACCCGGTTCGGGCAGCATCTCGACCGCCGCCGTCAGAGCCTTGCGCGCCCCGGTGGCGGTCCGGAAGCGGGACTGCGGGTCGGGCTGCAGCAGACCGGCCAGGACCTGCCACAACGGTTCCGGGATGCCCTGCGGGGCGCTCGGGGTGCCGTGAGTGACGAAGTGCTCGACGAGCGCCTGGGAGTCGGGCTTCTGGCCCTGGAGCAGATAGAGCGCGACGAGGCCGACGGCGAACAGGTCGGCGGGGAAGTCCGGCTCCGCGCCCATCATCTGCTCGGGCGCGAAGTAACCGGGCGTGCCCACCACGTAGTTGGTCTCGGTCAGACGCGGTTCGCCCTTGCGCATCGAGATGCCGAAGTCGGAGAGGCGCAGATGCGGACGGCCCGTTCCGGTGGCCTCCATCAGGATGTTGGCCGGCTTGATGTCCCGGTGGACCACGCCCTCCGCGTGCACCGTGGACAGTCCGGACAGCAGCTGGTCCAGCAGCAGACAGACGAAGCGCGGCGGCAACGGGCCGTAGTCGCCTATGACATGGGCCAGCGAACCGCCGCTGACCAGATTCATGGTGAACAGGACCTTGTCGTCGTCGGCGGCCCAGCTGGCGGGAGCCAGCACGTGCGGGTGCTCGATGCGCAGCGCCTGCTCGCGCACGAAGCGCAGCAGCGTGTGCGCGTCGCTCTGTTGCAGGACCTTGGCCGCTACATAGCGGCGGCGCCGGTGGTCCCAGGCCCGCCACACGGCGCCGACCCCACCACGTCCGATCGGATCGATCAGTTCGTACCGACCAGCGAAGACCTCACCCATTGCGCTGCGCCCGCTCCCCGTTCCTGGTTCCTGCTCCGGTGTTGCTCACCGACCCGTACCCCGGTTCTCAGGGGTGCTGCCGGGTCCAGGGCATCCGCCTTCGGGCGAGCCCTGGCTCCGGTGTCCGTGCGGCCCTGGGGCCTGTCTCAGCTCTGGTGCCCCTCGTAGTGCGCGACCGCGTCCGCGGTGCGCCCCGCTCCGTACACCTTGAGGAACTCTGCCAGTTCCGGGTGGGTCGGGGCGAGGGAGTCGGCGGCATCGATGATGTCCCCGGCCGCGGCGACCGACCTCAGCAGCGACTGGATCTCGCGCACCACACGGCGGACGGTGGGGGCTCCGCCCGTGCTCGTGGTCTGCCCGGTGTTGGTCAGGACGGAGCCGCCCTGGGACTTCTTGATCTCTTCCATCCGGTCGGTGGCCTCGCCCGCGCTGGCGCTGCCGTCCGCGACCTGGCTGGCCAGCTCCTGAAGGGCCTGCACGCGCTGGACGACCGCGGGGTTGCCGATCTTGGCCCGCTGGCCGCTCATCAGCTGGGACAGCATGGGCGCCGACAGCCCGAGTACGGCGGCGAGCCGGGCCTGGTTCAGGCCGAGATCATCGATCAGCCGGCGGAAGAGCGCACCGAGCGGCTCTCCGTACCAACTGCGCTGAAGCTCTCTGGCTCTTGCCGTTGCCTCTTGCTGCGCTGCGTCCATGGCGTCTCCCCTTCGCTGCGGCTTCGCTGCTGCGAACCTCGTCGTGCATCTTACGGAGAGTGGTTGCCGACCGGGAGTCCCAATCCTTTTGCGGGATTCCGGGGGTCACCCGGTACTCTGGTCTGCGACGGCAGCCGTGACACGGATGTGTTCGACGTTGTTTGCGTGTGCTGTTTTCCGGGGCCTTAGCTCAGTTGGTAGAGCGCTGCCTTTGCAAGGCAGATGTCAGGAGTTCGAATCTCCTAGGCTCCACATCGAAAGAGGCCCCCTGGCCTGCGGAAACGCAGATCAGGGGGCCTCTTGTCGTCTTCGTCCCCGCTGCCTGGGTGCCTTCCTGCCCCCGGGCTCGCGGGAGCTCTCTACGAAACCTTGAAGCTGTCGACGATGAAGTAGTCGCCCGTCTTCATGATGCCCTTGAGGGTGTGCGGGCCGGGTGCGAGGCCCGTCCTGCTGAAGACGGTCCGCTGGTGGACACGGGTGTCGCTGTGGTTGTCGATCGTGGCCACGAGTGTGCCGTCGAGATACAGGTCGACCTGGCCCTCGTCGCTGTTGACCTGGGTGATGAGGTCGATGGCGGTGCCGTTGAAGGCCAGCTCGAAGGAGTCGCCCTTCGTCTGCGTCGCGTGCACATCGTCGGCCCAGCCACCGGCGCCGCCCCGGGAGGCGTTCTTCCAGTCCCAGCCGCTGCCGCCGTACACCACTCCGGAGGTGTTGTTGAGCTGCTCGCCGCCGACGGGCTTGGTGACGGTGAGGTCGGTGGACGCCTGGCTGCGCCAGATCGTCAGCTTCACCGACGAGCCGGGCGCGAGGCCGTTGTACACCTGCCAGAAGCTGTCGCGGTCCGTGACCTGTGCGCCGTCGATCCTGCGGATCACGTCATTTCCGCGCAGCCCCTGCCGGTACGCCTCCGACGTCTGTGCGACGGTCTGGAGGTAGAGCCCGTCGCTGTCGGTGAGGCCGGTGGAGGACTTGATCCGGTCGGAGTAGATCCGCGTCGCCTGTGCGCCGAGCAGCGGTTCGAGGAAGGCGTCGACCGTGTCGGTGGGTGTGTCGTCGGCCCACTCGACGGGCGGCGGAGTGGGGGAGCCGGCCTTGCCGAAGCCCGTCATCGGGATGTTCCTGAATCCCAGCGCCAGAGCGGGTGAGCCGTCCTGGACGGTGTAGTCGAGCTTCTTCGGGTCGCTGAACGGGTCGCTCCCGGTGAACTCCGGGTCGGCGATCAGCGAGTGGGTGTCGAGGCCCTGACCCCGCCAGGCGTCGCTCAGGTCGGGAACGGGGCGCCCGTTGTTCCAGAACAGGTTGTTGTCGATGACCGGCCTGCTCCTCGCCGTGTCCACCTGGATCAGGTCGTACGGGTCGGCGGTCACGAAGAGGTTCTTCTCGACCGTGTCGCCGCTGTCCGCGTACCAGACGTGGAAGTGCGCGCCGCCGTTGACGAAGACGTTGTTGCGTATGGTCCGGTGGAAGCCCTCGCGCAGCTTGACGCCGCCGTTGAGCAGCAGGTTGTTCTCGACCAGATAGTTGGACGAGCCGTCGTCGAGGTCGATGTCCCAGTGCGAGGAGTGCCGGATCCGGTTGTGCCGGATGACGGTGGTCTCCATCGCGTCGAGCTTCGCGTACGACTTCTTCGTCGCGTCGTCCGCCGTGAGCGGCCAGAAGCGGTCGCGGCCCCAGGCGTTGACCGGTCCGTGGTCGGAGGTCTCCTTCACGCAGTTGAAGATGTCGTTGTCCTCGATGACATGGCCGCCCCAGGTGCCGTCGTTGATGTCGACGCAGGCGCGCGGGCCGTCGTGGAGGGTGTTCCCGGCGACGGTGACGCGACGGCTCATCGAGATCTGCACACCGGACGTCTGCTTCTCGAACTGCCCGTTGTCGTGCATGTAGTTGTCATCGATGCTGATGTCACGCGGGTAGTTCTCGCTCTTCGGCCCGGGGGTGGTGTCGCTGATCGTCCTGCGCATGCTGTCCCAGGTGGACGGCTCGCGTACGGCGTCCGGGCTGCCGATGACCGCGACGTCCGAGGCCCCGGAGTGGCTGAACTCGTTGCCGGACACGGCGTTCCCGCTGTTGTAGCCGTCCAGGAGGACGGCGTTGCCGCCGACCTGGTCGAAGCGGGAGCCCTTGATGTCCACCCGCGCGGTGTTCTTCAGGTGGACCGCACCGGCGCGGGCGATGGCCCAGTCGCCCAGCTGGAGCTTCTCGTACGGCTGGTTGAAGAGGGTGCGATGGGTCTGGGTGAAGGTGAAACCGGCGAAGGAGAGGTGGCGTACGGGGGCCGTGCTGCTCTTCCCCTCGACCCGGATCAGCTCGTTCCGCTCGGCCGTCGCGATCTTGGCCCTGCTGAGGTCGGTGCCTTCGGGGGCGTAGAAGTAGAGCTTGCCGGCGGGCTTGTCGTAGAACCACTCGCCGGGTGCGTCCAGTTCCTCGAAGACGTTCTCCACCATGCGGTACGTGGCGTGCAGCCCGCTGCCGCGGTTGTTGTCGCCGACCCAGGAGAGCGTGGGTGCGCCGTCCGGGCCGAGGCCGGTGACCTTGAAGGAGTTGCCGCCCCACTCGCCCTGGTGCAGTCCGCGTACGAGTGCGGTCGTCGGGTTCTTCCAGCGGGCCGCGCGCTGGGCGGACACGGCGTCGGCGGCGTAGCCGCCGAGGATCGCGGTCGCCGGGTCGTGGTTGGGGTAGCGGGCGAGGGTCTGGCGTGCACCGTCGAGAAACAGTTCGTCGAAGTCCAGGCCGCGGCCGATGTCGGCGACCCGCACCTTGCCGGAGTGCGTCCTCCAGTGCGGGGTGAGCGAGCGGCCCCCGCTGAGGACGACCTTCTCGCCGCGCGCCGCCGCGTACCGGACCGGGGCGGCGGCGGTGCCGGAGTCCTCGGGTCCGAAGCTCAGGGTCTGTCGCAGCCGGTACGTACCGCCGCGCACGATGACGTCCACCGGGCCGCGCTTGGCCTTCGCGGCCTTGCGCGCGGCCCGCTGGGCGCGTTCCAGGGTGCGGAAGGGCCTGGCCCTCGTGCCCTGGGCGTGGTCGTTCCCGGTGGGGGACACATACAGCTGCACGGCGCGGGGTGTCGCGGAGGAGGTGGTGGCGGAGGCGCCGGCGGTGGGCAGCAGGGTGAGCCCGGCCAGTGCGAGGGCGGCGACCGTGGCGGTGGCGCCCGCCCGCGTTCTTCTCGGGGAGAGCGGCGGTGAGGGGTGCGGTGGGCGCACAGATGACTCCTGGTGTCGTGCTGGACGGGAATCATCCGAGCTATCCGGGTCGTCCAGCGCATTAATGGACCATGTGCGCCTGGAAGTTATAAATAGATCGGATGACCGTCAAGGGTGGTGACAGAACCCGCCGTGATGGCCGGATCGGCGTCAACCTTTGTCCGCGTCCACGGAAACAGCCCGATCGGGGGAAATCTCGCCGCCGCAGGGTGACGCGGAGCAACGCCCGGCGATCCGGTGAGCCAGTGGTGAGTGCGGTCGCATGCGCCGTGCGGACAGCGGCACAAGGGGCGGGGGCTCGGCGGAGGCGGTCGCACCGGCTCGCTCTCGTGGGTTTGGCGGCGAATCATTATAGAGCCAACGGAACTGTGGCAGGCGTCAGTTGGAGTTGACGGGGGTTGCCCGGCGGAGGGCGTGAATCACGGGGGAGGGCGGGGAAGAATCTCCCTCAGGAAGTGAGGAACATCACGTGTAGCCTCCCGTGCGGTCAGCCGCCGGGCGCCGAGCAACGGTCGGGACGAGGGAAAGAGATGACAGACGGTAGCGGGCCCCCCTCACCGGACGACGAGCCCGGCGCTCCGGCCGGGGACGCGGGCGGGGACGGCCGACGTACGGGAGTCGGCGGTGGCTCGGCCTTCGGCCGTGCCACCGCGTGGATACGGCGTCACGGCCCCTCGACGCTCATCGGATCGGTTCTCGTCACCGTCGTGGGCGCGACGGTGACGGTGGTCCTGACCGCGCTGATCGGTGACGGCGGAGGGGACGGCGAGGCGGGAGCCGGGCCGGGCCCGTCCGGGGTGTCCGCTCGGGTCACGGCCGGACCCGAGCGGACACCCCGGACGAGCCCGGCCAGCTGCTCGGGCGAGGGCTGTGCGGGGCTCGACCCCAAGGACACCGGCTGCGGCGACCACGCGAGAACCGTGGGGAGCGAGTGGGCGGGCACGATGAGCCTGGAGATCCGCTACAGCCCGGAGTGCCGGACCGTGTGGGGCAAGCTGACCGGCGCGGAGGTCGGCGACACGGTCGAGATCCGGACCTCACCGACCCGGCACCAGATCGCCAAGGTGCTGAGGGGGCACACGAAGTACACGTCGATGCTCCCCGCCCCGGCGGGGTTCACGGCGCAGGCGAGCGCCGTGGCGGTCAACGCGACCGTCGTACGGGACGTTCCGCGGGGGCATGTGGTGAGGGTTGGGGCGGACAGCTCGGACCTGCCCTCCGGGAGCCCGACGGACGGCACGGTGAGCGGCGCGGCTGGGGGCGCGGCGGACGGCCCGATGGACGGCACGGCGGACGGCGCGGTGAGCGGTACGGCCGGGGGCTCGGACAGCGGTACGGCCGGGGCGGGCCGGAATCCGGCTTCGGCTTCCTGACCCGCGCCAGCACTCGTGCTCGTGCTCGTGCCGTCGTGCCCCCTCGGGCGAACGTCGGAAAGGGGCGCCGGCAGACCGTGAGGTCCTCCGACGCCCCTTCCCGTTGGGACATTGGGCAGTTGGGCCGTTCTTACGGTGCCGGATCGTCGCACCCGGCCTCGGTTCAGCGCCGGTCGTCGCGGTCGGTGCCTTCCGCGTCGCCCGACTCGGAATCGGCCTGCTTCGCCCGGACCTCCGGGTCGAGCACCGGCTCGCCGCTGCCGTCGACCGAGGTCAACGGTGCGCGCTCGTCGGACACCTCCGTGGGGGCGGGCGGCTCGACCAGCCAGTCCGGGTTGGCCTGCTTGTCCCACCACCGCCAGGCGGCGTACGCGCCGCCCGCCAGGACACCCAGCACGACAACGCTCCTGGCCACCCGGCCGGCCCTGGCCCGCCGCTCGTGCTTCCTGACCAGCTTCTGGATCTCCTTCGCCGTGACCTGTCCGCGCAGGGCGGCCAGTGCCGCCGCGCTGCGCGCGGTGGCCTGCTCGGCGACGGGCTGGGCCAGGGCCACCGCGTGCTCGACGCGGGGCACGGTGTAGTCGGCGGCGCTCCGTGCGGCCTGCCGGGTCCGGACCGCGGCGCGGTGCGCGGCCTCGTCGACCTTGGGCGGTACATGGGTCAGCGCTTGTTCGATACGTGGCGCGAGATGGGACGCGTACTGGGCACGGGCCTGGTGGCTCGCCCTGGTCACCTTGGGCGCGAGCCGTACACGTGCCTCGTTCGCATAATGTGCGGCCTGTTCCTTGGCCGTGTCGGCGTAAGGCGCCACCACTTCCGCGGCGTGCTGAGCGCTGTCCTTCGCCGAGTAGGTTGCGGCGCGCACGCGGTCAATGCGGGTCACGGGATCCTCCTCCTTGGTGGCGGGTAGGTACTCCGCCTTTCCGCCCAATTCGAAATCATGCCTGTCACGGCCCTGAGCGGCATGTGGGACAGGCATCCGGGTCATGGACGGCTTCTTCGGGCAATGCGGTGCAAGCGGAGCGTGCCGACGACAATGCCACGGATCGGCCGTGCCCGCGTGGCTTCGGCGGGCATGTGGCCGCAGTAGTCCCGGCGGGGGCGTGCGTGCGGAGGGACGGCACCATTGCCGCGCGGTGACAGCACGACGGCGGGGGTGGGCCGTGCGAGGATCGGTCCACGCCAGTGAAGACTTACGGAAGGCAGATCGTGGCCGAGCAGCTTTACGCCACCTTGAAGACCAATCAAGGCGACATCGAGATCCGGCTTCTGCCGAACCACGCGCCCAAAACAGTCAGGAACTTCGTCGAGCTCGCCAACGGTGAGCGCGAGTGGACCCACCCCGCGACCGGGAAGAAGTCCACGGACAAGCTGTACGACGGCACCGTCTTCCACCGGGTGATCAGCGGCTTCATGATCCAGGGCGGGGACCCGCTGGGCAATGGCACCGGCGGTCCTGGCTACGAGTTCGCCGACGAGTTCCACCCGGACCTGGCGTTCACCAAGCCGTACCTGCTGGCCATGGCCAACGCGGGCCCGGGGACGAACGGGTCGCAGTTCTTCCTGACCGTGTCGCCCACCGCGTGGCTGACCGGCAAGCACACCATCTTCGGCGAGGTCTCCGACGAGGCCGGCAAGAAGGTCGTGGACGCCATCGCGGCCACGCAGACCAACCCGCGCACCGACCGTCCGGTGCAGGACGTGGTGATCGAGTCGGTCGTCATCGAGACCCGCTGACGGTCCGGTCCCCCGGGAACCAACCGCCCTGCTCGTCCGTACTGTTACATAGCGGACGAGTGGGGCGGTGGCATGTGCGCCGCCCCCCATGACGAGGAGCGAGAGGCAGGCCAGGACCGATGGATCAGCAGCCGCCGGCAGACCAGGGCCCGTCCGGGGACAGCGGCGGCGCGCCGACCTGCTACCGCCACCCGGACCGGGAGACCGGAATCCGCTGCACGCGCTGCGACCGCCCGATCTGCACCGAGTGCATGGTCAACGCTTCGGTCGGTTTCCAGTGCCCGGACTGCGTACGCCAGGGCTCCGGCACGGGACATCATCCGGCCGCCAACCAGCCGCGTACGCTCGCGGGCGGCCGGGTCGCGGCCGACCCGAGGCTGGTCACCAAGGTCCTGCTCGGCATCAACCTCGCGGTCTTCGTGGCGGTCTGGGTCACCGGCCACTCCTGGCTGGTGGACGATCTGATGCTGCTGGGCCGGGCCTGGGACCCCAGCCCGCCGCCGGGCAGCATCGAAGGTGTCGCCGAGGGCCAGTGGTACCGGCTGGTGACGTCGATGTTCCTGCACCAGGAGGTGTGGCACATCGCGTTCAACATGCTGGGGCTGTGGTGGCTCGGAGGTCCGCTGGAGGCCGCGCTCGGCCGCGGCCGCTATCTGGTGCTCTATCTGCTGTCCGGGCTCGCCGGCAGTGCCCTGATGTACTGGATCGCGGCCCCGAACGAGGGCTCGCTCGGAGCCTCCGGGGCGGTCTTCGGGCTCTTCGGGGCCACCGCCGTCATGATGCGCCGGATGAACTACGACATGCGGCCGGTCCTCGTGCTGCTCGCACTGAACCTGCTCTTCACCTTCACCTGGGGCGGAATCGCCTGGGAGGCGCACGTCGGCGGTCTGATCGCGGGCACGCTGATCGCGATCGGCATGGTGCACGCCCCGCGTGAGCGGCGTACAGCCGTGCAGTACGGGACCTGTGCACTGGTTCTGGTGGCGATCCTCGGGATCGTCCTCGCCAGGACCGCCGCGCTCACCTGAGCGGATTTCTGTCCTCCGCCCCCAAAGTTGTCCACAGTGTGCGCAGGATCTTGTGCATGGCAAGAGGAACATGTGTTCCCGTTGTCGCTGAACTGGGTTTTTCCCGCAGAAACAAGGGCTGCAGCCCCCCTCGACGAGGGAGGCTGCAGTCACACCGGCGTCAACATCGGCGGAAGTTATCCACAGATCGTCTGACCTTTTCCCCCACCTGTGGATAACTCTGTGGGTAACTTCAGGGCAGGGCTTGCGTTACTTCCACTGGGTCGATACGCCGAAACCGCCCGCGATGAAGCCGAAGCCCACCACGATGTTCCAGTTGCCCAGGGCGTCGATCGGCAGATCGCCCTCGGTCACGTAGAAGATCACGATCCAGGCCAGCCCGATCAGGAAGAGGGCCAGCATCACCGGCGCCACCCAACTGCGGTTGGTCAGCTTTATGTTGGTTGCCTGCTTCGCCGACGGCGGCGTGAAGTCGGCCTTCTTGCGGATACGTGACTTCGGCACGAGGAACTCTCCTGTCGATGCGCTGCGTGACCGCGCAGGGATCTTTGGCTGGCGCCGGGGCGAGGCGCGAGGGGGAATGCTGCCTCCCCCGGGCGTCCGTTAGCGTAGTGCTTCCATGGCGCCTGAGGAGATAAGGGTACGTTGAGCAATTCTGCCGACTCTCCTGACGGCCCGGCCCGGCACACCTCCAAGTGGCCCGTCCGGGGGCTCACCGCTGCTGTTTTCGCCCTGGCCGGACTGATCTTCGTCACCAGCGCCAACACGGCCAAGGGCACGAACATCCGCAGCGATTCCTCCCTGCTCAAGCTCTCCGACCTGATCAAGGCGCGCAGCGAGAACAACGCCGAGCTCAACGAGTCGACCGCGACCGTGCGCGAGGACATCGACGCCCTCGCCCAGCGCGACGACGGCAGCACGAAGGCCGAGGACGCCAAGCTCAAGGCCCTGGAGAAGGCGGCCGGCACCACCAAGATCACCGGTGAATCCGTCAGCGTGACGCTCGACGACGCGCCACCGGACGCCACCGCGAACCCGGGTTACCCCGACCCCCAGCCCAATGACCTGGTCATTCACCAGCAGGACCTCCAGGCCGTCGTGAACGCGCTGTGGCAGGGCGGGGCCCGCGGCATCCAGGTCATGGACCAGCGGCTGATCTCCACCAGCGCGGTCCGCTGCGTCGGCAACACGCTGATCCTCCAGGGCCGGGTCTACTCCCCGCCGTACAAGGTCACCGCGGTGGGCGATCAGGGCAGGCTCAGGCAGGCGCTCAACAACTCCACGGCGATCCGGAACTACCAGCTGTACGTGAAGGCGTACGGGCTCGGCTGGAAAGTCGAGGAGGACAGGGCGATGACTCTTCCCGGCTACTCGGGCACAGTGGATCTCCACTACGCGCAGCCTGTGGAGTAGCCCCGGGGAGGCCGGCCGGTGACGGTGCGACTGATCGTCAGAACGTTCAGCGAACTCTGCATCACCGTCGGCACGCTGATCGTCCTCTTCGTGGTCTACGTGCTGTTCTGGACCGGGGTGAAGGCCGCCGGCGCGACGGAGGGGCAGATCGACACCCTCCAGAACCAGTGGGCGCAGGGTGCCGTGCCCGGCCCCACGCCCGACACCGGCCGCGGCCCCACGCCCGCCCCCGACACGGCGCCCGCGCCCCCGCCCGCGTCGCCCTCGTCGAAGGACCGGGAGGCGTACCGCGGCGGGAAGCCGTTCGCGATGATGTACATCCCCCGCTTCGGTACCGGATGGGAATGGCCCGTCCTGGAGAACACCGAGGTCAGGACCCTGCAGAAGGGGCTCGGGCACTACAGCGGGACCGCCCGCCTCGGTGATACGGGCAACTTCGCGGTGGCCGGGCACCGCCGGACGTACGGCGACCCGTTCAAGGACTTCCCGAAGCTGCGTTCCGGGGACGCGGTGGTGCTGACGGACGGGACGACCTGGTTCACGTACCGCATCGCTTCCAGGCCCTACCGGACCGTGCCCGGCGACACCGCGGTCATCGACCCCGTCCCCCGGAAGTCGGGGTTCGACGGGCCGGGTCGCTATCTGACGCTGACCACCTGCGAGCCCGAGTGGGGCAGCAGCCACCGGCTGATCGCCTGGGCGCATCTGGACTCCACCCAGCCTGTGACGGACGGCAGACCGGCGGCTTTCCACAGCTGACCCACGGCCAGGCCCCGGCCCTTTAGTCTGGTGCCGTACCGAATGGAGGGGTCAGCATGTACGGCTGGATCTGGCGGCATCTGCCGGGCAACGCATGGGTGCGGGGTGCCCTCTCGCTCGTGCTGGTCCTGGCCGTCGTCTACGCGCTGTTCCAGTATGTCTTCCCGTGGGCGGAGCCACTGCTTCCGTTCGGTGATGTGACGGTCGACGGCGAAGGCACCAGCGGAGCGGGGACCGGTCAGTGAGCGCACGCATCCTTGTCGTGGACAACTACGACAGCTTTGTCTTCAACCTCGTCCAGTACCTCTACCAGCTCGGCGCGGAGTGCGAGGTGCTGCGCAACGACGAGGTGACGACGGCACACGCCCAGGACGGCTTCGACGGCGTCCTGCTCTCGCCGGGTCCCGGCACCCCCGAGCACGCCGGTGTCTGCGTCGAGATGGTGCGGCACTGCGCGGAGACTGGGGTTCCGGTCTTCGGCGTCTGTCTGGGGATGCAGTCGATGGCGGTCGCGTACGGCGGCGTGGTGGACCGCGCCCCGGAGCTGCTGCACGGGAAGACCTCCCTCGTGACCCATGGGGGCAAGGGCGTGTTCGCGGGTCTGCCGTCCCCGTTCACGGCGACGCGCTACCACTCGCTCGCCGCCGAGCCGGGCGCGCTGCCCCCTGAGCTGGAGGTCACCGCCCGTACGGCGGACGGCATCATCATGGGCCTGCGCCACCGGGAACTGGCGGTGGAGGGCGTGCAGTTCCACCCCGAGTCGGTGCTCACCGAGCACGGCCACCTGATGCTCGCCAACTGGCTGGAGCAGTGTGGTGACGAGGGAGCCGTCGCGAGGTCGGACGGGCTCGCGCCGGTGGTGGGCAAGGCCGCCGCGTGACCCCACTCCGCCCCGAACCGGAAGCCGGACAGGAGGGCCCGTACGCGCAGGGAGCGGACGGGGCCGACGGCGCGTTCGAGGCGGCGGTCGACAAGCTCGCGGACCCGCTGAACGATCCACTGCCGGGACAGCACGCCTCGCCGTGGTTCCGGGCGGACAACATCCCCACGGATCAGCAGGGGCGCCCGGCCCCCCCGGACCCACAGCAGCAGCAGACGCAGCAGGCGCACCAAGGGCCTCAGGGCGGCCAGGACGCCCCGAGCGAGTGGTACGACCCCGAGGGCTACCAACGGGACTGGTACGGCCGGCAGGAGCCCCCCGCACCTGCTCCTGCACCGGTTCCCGCCCCGGCCCCCGCACCAGCCCCGGCCCCCTCCCCTGCTGCGGCCCCCTCCCCTGCTGCGGTGCCCGAGCCGGTTCCTCCCCCGTCCGACGACGAGACCGTCGGTCTGCGGACAGCCGACACCCGGCGCATGATGGCGGTCGACCGGGACGGGCGTGAGCCGCGGCTCGGGCAGGAGCTCGGGCAGGAGTCCGAACAGGATCCTGAACCGGCGCCGGTGCCGCTGCCGTCCGAACACCGCACCGGAGGGCGTGCCGAGCGCCGCAAGGCCGCCAAGGGGCGTGGCAGACGCCGCCCCGGACCGCAGCCGGACCCGGCAGCGGGCTCGGCGGGCGCAGCGGACCCTGTCGTACCGGCCGTTCCCATGACGCGCCTGGAGGCACGGCGCGCGGCGCGTGCGGCCAAGGACAGCCCCGCCGTCGTCGCCAGCCGGGTCGTGGGCGAGGTGTTCATCTCGCTGGGGGTGCTGATGCTGCTGTTCGTCACCTATCAGCTGTGGTGGACCAACATCCGCGCCGATCAGATAGCCGGCAAGGAGACGAACAAGATCCAGGACGACTGGGCGAACGGGGAACGCAGTCCCGGTGTCTTCGAGCCCGGCCATGGCTTCGCGATCATGTATATCCCCAAGCTCGACGTGGTCGCGCCGATCGCCGAGGGCATCAGCAAGGAGAAGGTCCTCGACCGCGGCATGATCGGCCACTACGGCGAGGGCAAGCTGAAGACCGCGATGCCGTCCGACAGACAGGGCAACTTCTCGGTGGCGGGCCACCGGAACACCCACGGGGAGCCGTTCCGCTACATCAACAAGCTGAGCCCCGGTGACCCGATCGTGGTCGAGACGCAGGACGCGTACTACACGTACGAGATGACCAGCGTTCTTCCCCAGACCTCGCCGTCCAATGTCTCGGTGATCGGGCCGGTGCCGCCCGGTTCGGGCTTCAAGGGGCCCGGCCGGTACATCACCCTGACGACATGTACGCCGGAATTCACGAGTACGTACCGTTTGATCGTCTGGGGCAAGATGGTCGACGAACGGCCGCGCAGCAAGGGAAAGCCCGACGCGCTCGTGGGCTGAACATCATCACGACAGGGGACGGGTGCGGTGGCAGCGAGGACCGAGCACGAAGAGCGGACCGACGAGTCCGCGCCCCCGGCGCGGAGCAGGGGCCGCCATCCCGTCGCGACGGCCGTCAGTGTCTTCGGTGAACTGCTGATCACCGTGGGTCTGGTGCTCGGCCTCTTCGTCGTCTACTCCCTGTGGTGGACGAACGTGCTCGCCGACCGTGAGGCCGACAAGCAGGGCAACACGGTCCGCGACAGCTGGGCGGACGGCCCGGGTGCCCTGGACACCAAGGACGGCATCGGCTTCCTGCACGTACCCGCCATGAAGAACGGCGAGGTGCTGGTCAAGAAGGGCACCGACACCAAGACCCTGAACAACGGCATCGCCGGTTATTACACGGACCCGGTGAAGTCGGCGCTGCCCTGGGACGAGAAGGGCAACTTCACGCTGGCGGCCCACCGGGACGGTCACGGCGCCAAGTTCCACAACATCGACAAGGTGCGGACGGGCGACGCGGTCGTCTTCGAGACCAAGGACACCTGGTACATCTACAAGGTCTACAAGGAGCTCCCGCAGACCTCGAAGTACAACGTCGAGGTGATCCAGCCGGTGCCGAAGGAGTCGGGCGTGAAGAAGCCCGGCCGCTACATCACGCTGACGACCTGCACCCCGGTCTACACCTCGAACTACCGCTACATCGTGTGGGGCGAGCTGGAGCGTACGGAGAAGGTCGACAAGGACCGTACGAAGCCGGCGGAACTGCGCTGAGCCCCGCCGGGCGGAAGCCGCCCGGCCCCGTACAGCGAACTGCCCGGCACGGGAAGCCCCGTACAGCGAACTGCCCGGCACGGGAAGCCCCGTACAGCCGGGAATTGCCCCCGTACGGAGACCGCCCCCGTACAGCGAACGGCCCCGCACACCGGTGAAGTGTGCGGGGCCGTTCGCTGCGCTGTCGGCAGGGTCAGCGCCGGAAGCCGGAGGGGCCGCCGAAGATGCCGTTACCGCCGTCCTGTGCGGTGAAGAGCGTGACCTTGCTGTTCTTGTCCACCTGGGTGTTGGGCCCGGGGTTGCTCGTCACCACCTTGGCGTTGGGGTTGTCGGACGAGCCCGGGGCCAGCTCGACCATCAGCCCCATCCCCTCCAGCTGGGCCTTGACCTCCTGGAAGGTCTTCCCCGCGATGTCGCCGGGAATGGCGACCTTCTCGGGTACCGCCGGACCCTTGGAGACCTTCAGGACGATCTGGACGTCCTTCGCCGCCTTGCTGTCCCGCTCAGGGGTCTGCTCGATGACCTGGCCGGCCGGCTCGTTGGAGTCGACGTCGGTGCGGGAGATGCTGGTGAAGCCGAGGTTCCTGAGCTGGGACTCCGCGTCCGCGAAGGACCTGCCGACCACGCCGGGCACGTTCTGTGTCGCCTTCTTGGCGATCGTGATCGTGACCTCGGACTCCTTGGCGGCCTTCGAGCCGCCGTCGGGCTTCTGGTCGATGACGGTGTTCTCGGTCTTCTCGGACTCGACGGTCTTGACGGTGACCGTGAAGCCCTTGTCCTCCAGGGCCTGGCGGGCGCCGTCCTCCGACTTCTCCATGACGTCGGGGACCTCGACCTTCGGCGCCCCGGTGGAGACGACGACCGTGACGGTCCCCTTCTGCTCCACCTCGCCGCTCTCCGGTGTCTGGCTGCAGATCAGGCCCTTGTCCTGGGTCTCGCAGGGCTCCTTGGCGCCGATCTTGAGAACGACGTCGGCGCGGTCCGCGAGTGTCTGCGCCTCCTCGACCGTGGAGCCGACCATGTTCGGCACGCTGACCTTGCCGTCGTCGGCGGTGGGGCCGAAGACGGAGCGGCCGATCAGGATCGCGCCGATGAGCACCAGGATGCCCGCGACGATCAGCAGGATCGTCGAGGTGTTGCTCTTCTTCTGACGGCGGCGGTCCGGGCGGTCGTCGTAGCCGTAGCCGTCGTCCGGGCCCACCGGCGGCAGCATGGACGTCTGGCCGCTGTTCGGGTCGGCCTGGCGCAGCGCGGTCGTCGGCTGGTCGTGGTCGTAACCGCCGTAGCCCACCCCGCCCATCGCCGCCGTGGCCGCGACCGGCTGGCCGTCGAGGCATGCCTCGATGTCGGCCCGCATCTCGTCGGCGGACTGGTAGCGGTAGTCGGGGTCCTTGGTGAGGGCCTTCAACACGATCGCGTCCATCTCGGGCGTGATCTCGGGGTCGAAGTTGCTCGGCGGCTGGGGCTCCTCCCGCACGTGCTGGTAGGCCACGGCGACGGGCGAGTCCCCGACGAACGGCGGCCGCACCGCGAGGAGTTCGTAGAGCAGGCAGCCGGTGGAGTAGAGGTCGGAGCGCGCGTCGACCTGCTCGCCCTTGGCCTGCTCGGGGGAGAGGTACTGGGCGGTGCCGATGACCGCCGAGGTCTGGGTCATCGTCATGCCGGAGTCACCCATGGCGCGGGCGATGCCGAAGTCCATGACCTTGACCTGCCCCGTGCGCGTCAGCATGACGTTCGCCGGCTTGATGTCGCGGTGGACGATCTGGGCGCGGTGCGAGTACTCCAGCGCCTGGAGGATGCCGACCGTCATTTCGAGCGTGCGCTCGGGCAGCAGTCTGCGACCGGAGTGCAGCAGCTCCCTGAGCGTCGACCCGTCGACGTACTCCATCACGATGTACGGGATGGAGACCCCGTCGACGTAGTCCTCGCCGGTGTCGTAGACAGCGACGATCGCGGGGTGGTTGAGCGAGGCGGCCGACTGGGCCTCACGGCGGAACCGGGCCTGGAAGGACGGATCGCGGGCGAGATCGGCCCGGAGCGTCTTCACAGCTACGGTGCGGCCGAGCCGGGTGTCGTGCGCGAGGTAGACCTCGGCCATGCCACCACGGCCGAGCACCGAGCCCAGCTCGTACCGGCCGCCGAGGCGACGCGGCTCTTCCATAACTGTTCCAGCCCTCTCCGTCAGTCCCGACCGCACCCGTGTGTGGTCCGGCGGTGCGCTGTTCGCGCATACGCTACCGGGCACGCGCTACGTGATCGGCCCGCACCCGTCAGCTGATATCTGACCGGTATCCCGATGTCCGGTTATGGCGGTCGCTGTGACGGGACTCACTACTTGCTGTCGATGACCGCCTTCATCACATCTCGCGCGATCGGGGCGGCCAGACCGCCACCGGAGATGTCGTCCCGGTTGGCCTGACCGTCCTCGACCACGACGGCGACGGCGACCGGGGAGCCGTTGCCGGTCTTCGCGTAGGAGATGAACCAGGCGTACGGCTTCTCGCTGTTGTTCAGACCGTGCTGGGCGGTACCGGTCTTGCCTCCGACAGTGACGCCGTTGATCCGGGCGTTGGTTCCCGTGCCGTTCTTGACGACGGTCTCCATCATCTGCTGGACCTTCTGGGCGTTCTCCCCCGAGAGCGGCTGGCTGAGCTGCTCCTTCTTGTGGGTGTAGATGACGTCCAGGTTGGGCGCCTGGCGCTCGGCGACCATGTACGGCTGCATGAGCTTGCCGTCGTTGGCGATGGCGGAAACCACCATGGCCATCTGGAGCGGGGTGGTGCGGTTGGACGCCTGGCCGATTCCCGCCATGGCGTTCTGCGGCCTGTTGTCCTTGGGGTAGACGCTCGCGTCGGCGCGGACCGGAGTGAAGACTTCCTTGTTGAAGCCGAACTTGTCCGTCTGCTCGATCATCTTGTCGTTGCCGAGGTCGTCGCTCATCTTGCCGAACACGGTGTTGCACGACAGCCGGAGCGCTTCCCGGAGCGAGACGTTCTCACACGGGATGTTGTTCTCGTTCGTCAGCGGCTTGGTCGACTGCGGGAGCGTCCAGGGCAGCGGGGAGTTCGTCTTCTCGTCGATGCTGTCGTAGAGGCCGTTCTCCAGCGCCGCGGCGGCGGTGACGACCTTGAACGTCGAACCGGGCGGGTAGGTCTCGCGCAATGCCCGGTTGAGCATCGGCTTGTCCTTGTCCTTCAGGAGCTTCTGCCGGGCGTCCGAGTCCTTGAGCGAGTTGCCCGCGAAGACCGAGGGGTCGTACGAGGGGGTGCTCGCCAGGGCCAGGATGGCGCCGCTCTGCGGGTCCAGGGCGACGACGGCGCCCTTCTTGTTGTCGAGCCCCTTGAACGCCGCCTTCTGCGCGTCACTGTTCAGCGTGGTGACGATGTTGCCGCCGGTCTTCTTGTCGCTGGTGAACATCGACAGCGTCCGGTCGAAGAACAGCTGGTCGTCGTTGCCCGTGAGGATGCCGTCCTCAAGGTTCTCCAGCTGGGAGGAGTCGAAGGCCTGCGAGGAGTACCCGGTGACGGGAGCCCACAGGGGCCCGTCCTTCCAGACCCGCTTGAACTTGAAGTCGCTGTCGGTGGTTTCGACGGATCCGGTGACCGACTTGCCGTCCACGATGATGTCGCCGCGCTCATGGGCGTACCGCTCTATCTGTACGCGGCGGTTGTACTTGTGGCCGTTCAGCTCGTCGGCGCGGACGTACTGGAGCCAGTTGTCCCGGATCAGCAGGGCGAGGACGAGCAGCCCGCAGAAGATGGCGATCCGGCGCAGAGGCTTGTTCACGGTCGGACCACCTGGGTCATCTCGGCGTCGGGTGAGGGGGCTGGGGCCGGTGCGGGACGGCGGGCGGTGTCGCTGATCCGGATCAGGATGCCGATCAGCGCCCAGTTGGCGATCACGGACGACCCGCCTGCCGCGACGAACGGCATGGTCATACCTGTCAGCGGGATGAGGCCCATGACGCCGCCGGCGACGACGAAGACCTGGATGGCGAACGAGCCGGAGAGGCCGATCGCGAGGAGCTTGCCGAACGGGTCACGGGCGGCGAGCGCCGTACGGACACCGCGCTCGACGATCAGACCGTAGATGAGCAGGAACGCCATCATCCCGGCCAGCCCGAGTTCCTCGCCGACGGTGGCGAGGATGAAGTCGGAGTTGGCGGCGAAACCGATCAGGTCGGAGTTGCCCTGGCCGAGGCCGGTGCCGAGGGTGCCGCCGGAGCCGAAGGCCATCAGGGACTTGGCCATCTGCTCGCTCGCGGCTTCCTTGCCCCAGCCCGCGAACGGGTCGAGCCAGGCGGTGACGCGATCCTGGACATGCGGTTCGAACGAGGCGACGCCGACCGCGCCCGCCCCGGACATCAGCAGACCGAAGACGATCCAGCTGGTGCGCTCGGTGGCGACGTACAGCATGACGACGAACATGCCGAAGAACAGCAGCGAGGAACCGAGGTCGGTCTCGAAGACCAGGATCAGGATCGAGAACGCCCAGACCATCAGGATCGGTCCGAGGTCACGGCCGCGCGGCAGGTACAGCCCCATGAAGCGGCGGCTGGCCAGCGCCAGCGCGTCGCGCTTCACCATCAGGTAGCCCGCGAAGAAGACCGTAATGATGATCTTGGCGAACTCTCCGGGTTGGATCGTGCCGACGCCAGGGATCTTGATCCAGATCTTGGCGCCGTTCACCGCGGGGAAGAACATCGGCAGGATCAGCAGGAACAGGGCCACGACCATGGAGATGTACGTGTAGCGCTGAAGGATGCGGTGGTCCTTGAGGGCCACCAGCACCACCACGAGCAGTGCCACGCCCACGGCCGAGAAGAGCAGCTGCTTCGAGGCCGCCGGGACGAAGGTGTCCAGCGCCTGGAAGCGCGGGGACTGGTCGAGGCGCCAGATGAGTGCAAGGCCCAGCCCGTTCAGCACGGTGGCCAGCGGCAGCAGCAGCGGGTCCGCGTACGGCGCGAACTTGCGCACCACGAGGTGGGCGACCGCGCCGAGCAGGGCGAGTCCGATTCCGTATCCGAGCATGCCGGAGGGCAGCTCGCCGTTGAGGGCGAGGCCCACGTTGGCATAGGCGAACACCGAGATGAAGACGGCGAAGACCACCATCATCAGCTCGGTGTTGCGGCGGCTCGGTGCGTCGATCGCGCCGATGGTGGTCGTGTTGGTGACAACGCTCATGGTGCTGAAGGCCCCCTACGGCTTTACTGCTTACCGCACTGCGGGACCAGCTTCTTCTCTTCCTCCGAGAGGCTGGGGCCGGGAGTGGGAGTCGCTGCGGTCGGCTTGGTCGCGGTGCTGGCGGACGTGGAGGACGTGGCGGAAGTCCTGGTGGCGGGGGCACCGGCGGTGCCGCCCGCCTCGCCCTCGCCGGTGCGGGCATTGCTGTCCGCCTCGGCCGCGCGGCGCTGCGCGTCCTTCTTGCAGGCGGATGCCTGGGCGGCGAGTTCGCCGACCTTCTTGCGTGCGTCGGCGATGCTGCCCTCGGCGATGGTCGCCTCGACCTGCTTGCGCTGGTAGGGCGGGAGGTACTTGAGCTCGATCTCGGGGTGGTCCTTCTCGATCTTCGAGAGCGAGACCCACGCGAGGTCCTGGCTGATGCCGCGGAACATCGCGACGTTCTCGTTCTTCGTGCCGACGTAGTACTGGGTCTGGGTCCAGCGGTATCCGCCGTACAGCCCCCCGCCGACGACGGCCAGCGCCAGGACGACGTACAGGGACCTCTTCAGCCACCTACGGCCACCGGGTTTGACGAAGTCGTCGTCGGCGTACGAGTCGAAGTCGTCGTCGGGCATTCCGCCGTAGCCGGCGTCCCCGCTGCCGGGGGGGCCGAAGCCGCCCGAGGGCGGCGGGACGGGGCGGCCGAGGCCGGCCGCGCGCCCGGCGGGGGTCTGCATGGCCCCGTCGTCGTTCAGCTGGGCGGCCTGGTTCTCGGCGACGGCTCCGACGATGACCGGGGTGTCGTTGAGCTGCGCGGCCAGGGTGTCGTTGCTGTCGACGTCCAGGACGTCGGCGACGATGCAGGTGATGTTGTCGGGTCCGCCGCCGCGCAGAGCGAGCTGGATGAGGTCCTGGATGGTCTCCTGCGGGCCCTGGTAGCTGGCGAGGGTCTCTTCCATCGTCTGGTGCGAGACGACGCCCGAGAGACCGTCGGAGCAGATCAAGTAGCGGTCGCCGGCCCTCACTTCACGGATGGAGAGATCGGGCTCGACGTGGTCGCCGCTGCCCAGCGCCCGCATCAGCAAGGAGCGCTGCGGGTGGGTGGTGGCCTCTTCCTCGGTGATCCGGCCCTCGTCGACGAGCCGCTGCACCCAGGTGTGGTCCTGGGTGATCTGCGTCAGTACCCCGTCGCGCAGCAGATAGGCGCGGGAGTCGCCGACGTGGACCAGGCCGAGGCGCTGCCCGGTCCAGAGCAGGGCGGTGAGCGTGGTGCCCATGCCCTCCAGCTGGGGGTCCTCCTCGACCATCATGCGCAGCTGGTCGTTGGCCCGCTGGACCGCCGTACCGAGCGAGGTGAGGATGTCGGAGCCGGGTACGTCGTCATCGAGCTGGACGAGGGTGGAGATCACCTCGGAGCTGGCGACCTCACCGGCCGCCTGGCCGCCCATGCCGTCGGCGATGGCGAGAAGGCGGGGGCCGGCGTAGCCGGAGTCCTCGTTGCCTTCCCGGATCATGCCCTTGTGCGATCCGGCGGCGAAGCGCAGGGACAGACTCATGCGCACCTCGCCCGTCGGCTCGGGGTACAGCCGGTCTCGAGCCACACTGCCCACCCTCCGGTCGGGAGCCGGGCAGCGTCCGTCGTCAGGACCGCCGCGGCTCGCTCGCTCCGCTCGCTCATTGTCGTACTACTTCCGCAGCTCGATGACGGTCTTGCCGATACGGATCGGCGCGCCCAGCGGAACAGGTGTCGGGGTGGTGAGTCGGGTCCGGTCGAGATACGTGCCGTTGGTGGACCCGAGATCCTCGACGATCCACTGGCCGTCACGGTCCGGGTAGATCCTGGCATGCCTGCTGGACGCGTAGTCGTCATCCAGCACGATCGTCGAATCGTGCGCGCGGCCCAGGGTGATGGTCTGGCCCTGGAGCGCGACCGTGGTGCCCGTGAGGGTGCCCTCGGAGACGACGAGCTTGGTGGGTGCCCCGCGGCGCTGGCGCCCGGGTTGCTGGCGCTGCGGTGGCGGCGCCGTCTGTTGTTGTTGGCGTGCCTGTTGCGGGCGCGCGTCGGCGGCAGTGCGGCGTGAGCCGCGCTGCGTGACGCGCGTTCCGAACAGGTCGCTGCGGATGACCTGGACGGCCACGATCACGAACAGCCACAGAACAGCCAGGAAACCTAGCCGCATGACCGTCAGGGTCAGCTCTGACATTGCCCCCGCTTCACCCTTCGGCTTGCCGGTAAACGATGGTGGTGCTACCCACGACGATCCGCGAGCCGTCGCGGAGCGTAGCGCGGGTTGTGTGCTGCCCGTCTACCACGATGCCGTTGGTAGACCCGAGATCCTGGATCGTCGAGGGCGTTCCGGTCCGGATCTCGCAGTGCCGACGCGATACGCCGGGATCGTCGATCCGCACGTCGGCGTCGGTGCTGCGTCCCATCACCAGCGTCGGACGGGAGATCTGATGGCGGGTGCCATTGATCTCGATCCAGCGCCGCACCTGGGCGTCCGGCAGGGGGCCGGGCGCGGTCGGCGGGCGCCGGTCGGTCGAGGTGCCCGGGGGCCGTCCGGTGCCGGGCGGCGGGGCCGCGGGCATCGGCGGAGCGGCGCTCGGGGGGTAGCCGTAGCCGCCGGTGCCCTGCGGGGCGGCGGGCCGCCCGGGTCGCTGCGGCTGGGCGGACGCGGGGCCGCCGTGCTGGCCCTGCGGGTCCTGCTGTGACGAACTCGACGCCAGGGTGCGGCTGCGTACCCGGTAGAGCCCGGTGTCGAGGTCGTCGGCCTTCTCCAGATGGACCTTGATCGGGCCCATGAAGGTGTAGCGCTGCTGCTTGGCGTAGTCGCGTACGAGGCCGGAGAGCTCGTCGCCGAGCTGGCCCGAGTACGGGCTGAGCCGCTCGTAGTCGGGCGGGCTGAGCTCGACGATGAAGTCGTTCGGGACGACCGTCCGCTCACGGTTCCAGATCGTCGCGTTGTTGTCGCACTCACGCTGGAGGGCACCCGCGATCTCGACCGGCTGCACCTCGGACTTGAAGACTTTGGCGAAGGTGCCATTGACCAGACCTTCGAGACGCTGCTCGAAACGCTTCATGACTCCCATGGGGCACCTCCTCCGGTGTCGTCGTCCCTGTACTGCTTACTGATCGTATCCACGCGTCGGGAAATCGGCTGGTTCCCCTTGTCTGCCCAGTGGATGAGTGTCACCCCTCACACGGATCGTAGAGGTGGCTCCCTGACAGTGTCCCGCACACGGGGTGCTCTCTGAAGGAGTGGGTGCGCCCGCTCCGCGTTCCCGCTTCCCCACCTGGGATCGGCGAAACAACGGATGTGAATCCACCCTGTCCAGCGTGCTAATCTTCCGGATGTCGCCAGGAGCTCGCACCACACGGTGGGAGAGCCCGGAAACACCACTCATGCGCGAGTGGCGGAACGGCAGACGCGCTGGCTTCAGGTGCCAGTGTCCTTAGGGACGTGGGGGTTCAAATCCCCCCTCGCGCACAAAGAGAGCCCCCGCTTCGGAGAGATCCGGAGCGGGGGCTTCTTCGTTGTACGGCTGTGATCTTGCCGCCGCCCTGACGAAAGTCGGGGTGGTGCCCTGCCGGAAGAGGGGGTGACCGGTTCCTTCGGTGGGATGTGTCCGCATCCGGCCGGACCTTACGTTCCGAATGACCGGAGAACGTGGGAATCGGCGTGCGGAGAACGACACCCCTTATGTACATCGACACAGCGCACAGCATCACGGCGCACAGCGCTACAGGGCCCGGCGGTACGGCGCTCGGCGTCACCGGGTTCAGCGGTACGGCCTATCCGGAAGCGGCCGGTCCGCCGCAGAAGGCGGGACCCGACTACGGAGTCGGGGTGTACCGCGGGATCACGGAGTGGGCGGCAGGGACTCCCGAGTGGCTGCAGAAGCTGGGGGAGGTCGTCACCGAGGGCGGGATACTCGTCCTCGTCGCCCTCTTCGTCCTCCAGTGGTGGAGGGCCCGCAGGGGCGACGACCGGACCCTGGCACTGGCCCTGCTCGGTCCGGTGGCGGTGGCGGTGGTCTACGCGCTGAGCGAGATCATCAAGGTCTGGCTGCACGAGGAGCGCCCCTGCCGGGACATTCCGGGTGTCACGGCGATCGCGGAGTGCCCGGAGCCGGGTGACTGGTCGTTCCCCAGCAACCATTCCGTCATCGCGGCCGCGTCGGCGATGGCCCTGGTCGTCTCCTGGCGCGTCATCGGACTGCTGGTGGTGTCTCTGGCGGTGCTGGTCGCGCTGTCCCGCGTGTACGTCGGCGTCCACTACCTGCACGACGTGGCGGCCGGCTTCCTGCTCGGTGCGGTGTTCGCGCCGCTGCTGATGGTGGTCCTGGCGGTGCCCGGAACCCGGGCGGTGAGCAGGTTCCGCAGGGCCCGCGGACGGCGGGGCACGGGGATCGCGGCGTGAGCCGAAGGACGGCCGCCGCCGGGGCTCCGGCGGCGGAGTGCCTGGGCGCCGGGGCTGCGGCGGCGGTGCCTGGGCGGTGAGGTGCCGGTGTCAGGGTTCCGGGGTGGCGGTGTGTCAGGGCTCTGGGGCGGCGGGGGCGCCGGTGTGTGAGGGGCTCCGGGGTGGCGCGGGGCGTTCAGTCCTCGCGTCCGATCAGCCCGGACTCGTACGCGACGATGGCGGCCTGGACCCGGTTGCGTACCCCGAGACCGGTGAAGACGGCGCTCACATAGCTCTTCACGGTGCCCTCCACGACGTGGATCCGCCGGCCGATCTCGGCGTTGGACAGCCCGGCGCCCAGCAGGGCGAGCACTTCCTGTTCCCGCGCTGTCAGCGCGGTGACCCGCTCGTGCAGTGACGCCAGGCGTACGTCGCGGTGCCGGGCCGAGCCGCGGTTCAGCTCCGCGATGACGTGCTGTGCCACCTTCGCGGAGAGGCAGGAGGCCCCGGCCGCGGCGGTGTGCACGCCGGCCAGCAGCTCGCGCGGGTCACCGGACTTGAGCATGAAGCCGCTGGCGCCGCCGCCGAGAGCCCGGCTCACGTACTCGTCCTCGGAGAACGTCGTCAGCACGAGTACGGAGGTGCCGGGCGCGGCACGTTTGATCTCCTCGGTGGCGGTGAGACCGTCCATGACCGGCATGCGGATGTCCATCAGGACGACGTCCGGCCGGTGTTCCAGGGTCAGCGCGACGGCCTCCCGCCCGTCCGCCGCCTCGGCCACGACCTCGATGGCGGGGTCGGCGGCGAGGATGGCCCGCAGACCGGCCCGGATCATCGTCTCGTCGTCGGCCAGGATGAGCTTGACGGTGGTGATGGATGGCTCCTCTTCAGCGGGGCACGGGGGCCGTGCGGGACAGGACGTTCCGGTACCACTCGCCGTGTCCGCTCAGCCGTGCCGCGAGTCCCGGGCCGCTGGAGCAGCCGGTGCTCTCCCACAGAGGGGACCGGTACCAGCGGTCCTCCGTCATCATCCGGGCCTGGCGGACGCTGACGGCCCCGGGGGTCCGTCCGAGCCGTTCCAGGTACTCGGGCGTCGGCAGGCTCGCCGTGGGCAGCGGCAGTCCCGCGGTACGGGCGAGAGCCGTGACCAGGTCGCGCAGGGCGACCGGTTCCGGGTGGCCCGCGTGGTGGACGCCGGGTGGCGGCGGGGCGGGGGACAGCGCCAGCGAGGTCACCAGCCGGGCCAGGTCCTCGACCGCCACGAGCGAGATCAGGGCGGTGCCGCCGTCGGGCAGCGCGGGGACCCGGTGCAGGAGCTCGGCGATGGCCGGGACCACCCAGGCGTCGCCCCGCCCGTACACGAACGGGGGCCGCAGGACCGTTCCTGCGGCGCCCAGCACGGCCTGTTCGGCCAGCAGCCTGGTGCGGCTGACCTCGGACGCGGGGGCGGGTGGCCGCGTGCCCTCGGACAGGCCGCGGTGCGGGCCGGCTCCGTAGACGGCGGTGGTGCTGATGTGGATGATCCGGCGGACCCCGGCGCGGGCCGCCTCGTCGAGCAGGGCCCGGGTGCCGGCGTCGTTGACCGCGCTGCAGGCGGAGTCGTCCGGACCCACGTAGGACGCGCAGTGCAGGAGCGTGTCCACCTGGTCACAGGTGCCGTGCAGCGAGGCGGGGTCGGTGAGGTCCGCGATGAGGTACTCGACGCCGGGAGCCACCGGGCCGGTGCGAGCGGGGTCCGGATGGCGTCGGGCCAGCGCCCTCAACGGGGCGGGGGGTGCGGGCAGGTGGCGGCTCAACACCCGCACGACAGCGGAGCCGATGAATCCGGTGCCCCCGGCCACCAGGATCCCGCCAGGGCCCGTCATGGGCGTACGGGAAGGTTGTGGCGGGCTGCCGGTTTGACGTCCTGCACGAGCAGGAGGGCGAGGGCGGCGACCTCATTGTCCTGATACATGGTCACTTCTATCGGTATCCGGCCATCGGGCTGCTCCGCACCGATCTCCGTGCTGACGGTGCAGGGGCGGTCGAGTTCGACGTACCGCCGGAACTCCGCGTTCATGGACAGCACGAGGGCGTGGTCGAGGCCCGCGGCGAGCTGGGCTGCCTGGCGCATGGCTTCGATGATGCCCCGGCCGGGCAGGTGGTCGCTCTGGCTGTCGAAGATGACGGGGTGGTCCCGGTCGGCGCGCAGCCGCCAGGCGGCGGTACGGGGGGCGCCGGCGGGCCGTGCGGCGCTCCAGGGGGCGCCAGGGGCGGCGGACGCGGTGTCCAGGGGTGCCGCGGGGGTGTGCGCGGGCGCGGTGTCCAGGGGGGACGTGGAGTCGAGGGGGGACAGCATGACGTCCTGTTCGTTCTCCTTGCCCACGAGGGAGGGCAGGATCGCGGTCCGTGGTGCGACGGCCGGCACGGGAGCGTCATGTGCGTCCGATGTGTCCGGTGCGTCCGGGAGTCCGGGGCGCAGGCGTCGATAGGCGGCGGCGGAAAGGCAGTTCGCGGAGGCCGCGCCCGTGCCGATCCGCAGATGGCCGGAGAACAGCTCCATGTCTATGTGGATCGTGGCCAGTCGGCGGCCGCGCAGGGTGACCTCCGGGCTGCGTATGACCGCTTTCGTAGGGGTCGGTGGCCCGCCGGGCCGGCGGAGATCGTGGAAGGACTCGTAGCGCAGGTTCCAGAGCAGGAACTGGTCGTCCATCGGCGCCTCGAAGACCTTGTGCGCCAGTACGGTGCCCGCCTGCCGGACTGTCTCCGCTATCAGCATGGGGTTGACCTGTCCCAGAACTGAGCTGAACAGCGCGTGTGTCGTTGGCCATTGGACGGTGAACAGATACGTGTCAGCATCGGCTCGGCCGAAGTGCGTCAGCAGGACATCGGCCTCGTCGGACCGGTGCACGAGGTGCGGCGGCACGGGACTCATGACGGACGGCTCACCGGTGAGGGGTGTGCGGGTGCGTATGTTCTGGTCTGCCGGAGCGGCGAGTGCGGTCACGTGATCTGTCCCCTTTCACGTCGTAGGAGCCGGATGGCTCCCACGGCCCTGCAAATCAAAACCATCTGGCCGGTTTATTTATGCAATGAGTCTGCTCGCGAGTGGTAGTTGATGCTATGGGAGAAAGCGCTCAACTTGCGTGCTGACAAGTGCGCGAACCCCTTGACCAACCGGAACAAGAGGGTTTTTCACACGTCAGAAGGGGTAGGGGGGCAGCGCGTTGGGCGACGCCTCGGCATACTGCGACAACGTGCGTTGGACGCCTATGGTCCAGTGCGTAAACAGACCGTTCGTCGGTTAGAGTGAAGTGCTTGCATACGCTGACTACTGATGCTGGATTGACGGTTGCTCGGTTGCTCGGCGCGACGGCCGAGCACACAGAACGTCCCGGAGGCAAGAGATGGCGAAGCAGGCTCGCGCGGTGCAGACGAGGCGTTCGATCGTGGAGGCAGCGGCGAGTGTCTTCGACGACTACGGGTACGAGCGTGCCGCGATCTCGGAGATCCTCCGCCGTGCAAAGGTCACCAAAGGGGCTTTGTACTTCCACTTCGCGTCCAAGGAAGCCATCGCCCAGGCGATCATGGATGAGCAGACGGCCACGGTGGACCTGGTGGAGGATGGTTCTCCGCTCCAGTCACTGGTGGACGGCGGTCAGCAGTTCGCCTTCGCGCTGCGCCACGACTCGATGGCGCGTGCCGGTACCCGTCTCTCCATCGAGGGTGTATTCCTCGGCGGTCCGCATCCATGGAGCGACTGGATCGCGGCGACGTGCCGGATGCTGGAATTGGGCAAGGAGCGCGGAGAGGTGCTCCCCCAGGTGGACCCACTGGTTTCGGCCGAAGTCATCGTCGCGTCGTTCACCGGTATTCAGCTGATTTCGGAGGCCAATTCCGGACGGGCCGACCTGCGTGAGCGCGTGGCCCAGATGTGGCGCCATATTCTGCCGTCCATCGCCCATCCCGGTGTCATCGTGCATATCAAGCCGGAGGGCCGGGTGGACCTGGCCGCGCAGGCGCTTGAGAGAGAGCGGCAGGAGGCCGAGGAGAGCGCGGCGGAGGCGGCGGAGGCAGCCCCTGTGGGTGCCGCTGTCGGGGAAGCCGTCGGGGCGTCGGTCGGCGCGGCAGGCTGAGCGGTCGGCTGAGCCTTCTTGAGGGCGCCCTGTCTGAGGGCGCGGTGCTTCGTTTCACGTGAAACGCCCCGAATCGCGAGGGTGCACAGGGTTGTAGACACACAGGGCTGCGGGGCTCATTCGAGCCCCGCAGCCCTGTTCTGTCAGTCGCGCGGGCCGCTGGGCGGCGGCGCGCTCGCGCCGCTGGGCCCGCGGTCGCGGTGTCAGGCGGCCAGTCGGCTCGCGAGGGCTTTTGCCTTCTGCGCGGCATCTTCGAGAGCCTTGGCGCGGGACTCCACGGCGAGCGGTATCAGCTCGGCCATCTCGGGCTTGGAGTGCGCCAGCGTCAGCTCCGGAACGATGAAGTCGACCTCGACGGAGAACATTCCTGTCAGCACCTTCTCCAGGTAGTTCGTGACGAACTCGAAGTCCTCGCGCGGGGTGCCGGGGGCGTACGAACCGCCACGGCTCGCGACGACGGTGACAGGGACCCCTGCGACAGGGCTGTCGGATCCGGCGTTGTGGCCCACGATGATCACTTGGTCCAGCCAGGTCTTCAGTGTGGACGGGATGGAGAAGTTGTACATGGGCGCGCCGATCAGGACGGCATCCGCGGCGGCCAGCTCATCCGCCAGCTCCCGTCGCAGCGGGTCATCGGCACCGGCGGCCACTGCCGCGGCGTCCAGATGGGGAAGCGGTGCGGCGGCGAGGTCCCGGTAGACGACCTTGCCCTCCGGGTGCTGTTCGCGCCAGGTCTCCACGAACGCCGAGGTGATGTCGCGGGAGGCGGAACCCTCGGGGAAGACGGCGGAGTCGAGGTGCAGAAGTGTGGCCATGGAGGTCTCCACAGGTATGAGGGATCGAGAGGCGCGGGCCGGGTTCGTCGTCGGCCATCCGCCGCGAGTGGCGCGGGCGGGTGGTGCGGTGGCGGACCCGCCGACCGGACGCTAATTTTTCGTGTGTAGCTAGGAATACCATAGTCCCTTACTTTTTGTAAGTACCTCACGAGGGCGCAGTACTCTGGGGGTATGGCAGATCACAGCGAGCAGACCTGTCGGCGGGTCGACATGGGCATCACCCGCGTCTTCGAGCTGTTCGGCAAGCGCTGGACCGGTCCGATCGTTTCGGTGCTGATGCGGCAGTCGGTGCACTTCGCGGATCTGCGGCGCGCGATTCCGGGCATCAGTGAGCGCATGCTCTCGGACCGGCTGTCCGAGCTGGGGGCTGCCGGTCTGGTGGTGCGTGAGGTCGACGAAGGGCCGCCGCTGCGCGTCTCGTACCGCCTGACGGATGCCGGGGCCGCGATGGAGCCGGCCCTCAAGGAGCTCGGGCGCTGGGCGGACGTATATCTGCCGGGCGGGGATTCCAGCTGCTGACGGCTCCGCTGCGGGGGCGCGCCGGGAGCCCGCCGGGGGTGCCTGCTGCGGAGCCCGCCGGGGGTGCCTGGGCTGCCTGCTGCGGAGATGTTCGGGATGCCCGTGATGCCCTACTGCGGAGCTGGGCCGCCGGTCGAGTTGTAGCGCAGCAGGTAGTCCGCGAACCGGGTGAGATCTTCCGCGGTCCAGTCGGCCAGCCGCTCCTGATAGGCGGCCCGACGGCTCGCCTGGGTGGAGGCGAGGGCCTGTGTACCGGCTTCGGTGGGGTGCAGCACCTGGATGCGGTGATCGGTGGGGTCCGGGTGGCGTTCGACCAGGCCGAGCTTCTCCAGGGTCGCGATCTGCCGGCTGATGGTTGATTTGTCGAGCATGTAGTGAGCGGCCAGGTCGGTCGCGCGGCAGCCGTGCTGGTCGTCGATGTGTGCGAGCAAGGTGTACGACACGAGCGGCAGCTCGGGGTGGAGCCGTGCCGCCGCCGCGCGCGCACGCCGCGCGAAGGCGGTCAGCTCACGCTGGATGATGTCCAGCGACTTCTCGCGCTCTCCGGGGGTGCCTGGCACGGATTCACCTTCCTCGAAATTTCAGTTGTATAGTACAACGGAACTAGGAGTTGTAAAAGCCAACCATTGGAGATCGTCCGGATGTCCGCAGGCCCGAGTACCGCTTCCGGCGCCACCGCCGGTGCGCTGCGTCATGTGCTGACCCACCTCGTCACCCCGCTGCTGATGTGCGTCGGCATGGGGCTCGCTTATCTGGGGGCCTTCCACGCCCCGGAACCACACGATCTGCGCGTGGACGTGGTCGGCTCCGGGCCGAGCGTCCAGGTGCTGGCGCAGACCCTGCAGGACACGGGGGACGGCGCACTGGACGTGCGTACCGTCGCCGATCGCGATGCGGCCGTGAACCACCTGGAGACACAGGCGAGTTACGGTGCGTACGTGCCGGGGAGGAGCCCCGAACTGCTGGTGGCCACCGCCTCGTCGGACACCAGCGCCACGGTGGTGCAGAAGGTCTTCACCGAGGTCGCGGCCGGCCAGGGCGCCCCGCTGAAGGTGACGAATGTGGCTCCGACGGCGGACGGCGATCCGACCGGGCAGGGCATCTTCTTCCTGCTGGTCGCGATCAGCATCGGGTCGTACGCGTCGGTCGCGGTGATCGGCGGCGCGGGCGGTGCGCTGGCGCTCCGGATCAGGGCCGCGCTGGTGGCGGGCGCCTCGCTCGTGGTGAGCCTCATCGGCGCTGTGTTCGCGGGGCCGCTGTTCGGTCTCGTGGACCACGGGCTAGGAGGTCTGTGGGCGATGGCGTGGCTCTACTCCGCGGGAATCCTGCTCGTTGGTGTCGGACTGCACACCTTCCTCAAGCGTTGGACGACGCTCGGGGTGATGGTGCTGTTCGTCATGCTCAACTTCACCAGCTCCGGCGGTATCTTCCGGCCCGAGTTGCAGCCCGGCTTCTTCGGCTCCCTCCACGCCTTCTGGAACGGCGCGGGCTTCGTCGAGGGTGTGCGGAGCCATGTCTACTTCGACGGTCATGCGCTCGGCGGGCATGTGCTGGTGCTCGTGCTGTGGTTCGTGGCGGGTCTGGCCGTGATGGGAGTCGCGGGTCTGGCCGAGGCCCGGAAGCGGGCAGCTGCTCAGGCGGAGTCAGGGGTGGGTGCAGGTACGGGGACGCCTACGGGGACGGGGGCGGGGGCGACTACGGAGACGGGGACGGGGACGAGTTCGGGGACGCGGGCGGACGCCGGGCCTGCGGAGTCCGGTTCCGAGTCCGTCTCCGAGTCCGGTTCCAGGAAAGGTTCCGGGAGTGATTCCGGGAGCGTGGCCGGGGTGTCCCGCACGGGGGAGCAGCGCGAGGAGCTGGAGGAAGAGCTGGAGGAGGCGGTCGGCGTCTGACCTGGACAGTGAGTTGTCCACAGGCCGAGTCGCGGGTTGTCCACAGGGGCGGACGGGTTTCGGGGAACGGCGGTACCGTCGTGGTCGATTGATGGTGGGACGACAGCCGGACAAGGGTGGGGGAGGCGGCGCGCCATGGGCGAGGTCGATGCGACAAGGTCGGCACAGCGGGCTGTGATGGCGGACCTGCGTATTCCGGAGGTCCCCGGGTTCGCCCGGCGCTCGGCGCCGAACCCGCCGAAGGCCGCCGGTAAGGCGTTGCGGGACCGGGTGCCGCGCTCCTCGCACGATGCGCTGGTCCTTCCGCCGGGGCGGCCGGACGCGGTGCGGGCGGTCGAGGAGTCGAACCTGGGGCGGGTGCCACACCTGACGCCGATCCGGGTGGGGCGGATGGCGGCCACGCCGTTCGCGTTTCTGCGGGGTTCCGCCGGGCTCATGGCCCACGACCTGATGGGCACGCCGGTCACCGGTGTGGGTGCCCAGCTCTGCGGCGACGCGCATGCCGCCAACTTCGGTCTTTACGGCGATGCCCGGGGCAGCCTGGTCATCGATCTCAACGATTTCGACGAGACCGTCTTCGGCCCCTGGGAATGGGACCTCAAGCGGCTCGCCACCTCTCTGGTGCTCGCGGGCCGTGCGGCGGGGGCCGATGAGGACGTCTGCCGGCAGGGTGCGTACGACACCGTGGGCGCGTACCGCCGGACGATGCGGCTGCTGGCCGGACTTCCCGCCCTGGACGCCTGGAACGCCATCGCGGACGAGGAGCTCGTCTCCCACACGGACGCGCGGGACCTGCTCGGGACGCTGGAGCGGGTCTCGCAGAAGGCCCGCAACAACACGAGCGCCCGGTTCGCCGCCAAGTCCACGGAGGACACCGGGGACGGCGGACGCCGCTTCGTCGAAGCCCTGCCCGTGCTGAGCCGGGTGCCGGACGCGGAGGCGGCGGCGGTCGCGGCGGGGCTCGGCGGCTATCTGGACACGGTTTCCGAGGACCGGGTGCCGCTGCTGGCCCGGTACGCGATCCACGACGTGGCGTTCCGGGTGGTCGGCACCGGCAGTGTGGGAACGCGGTCGTATGTGGTGCTGCTGCTGGACCACCGCGGCGAGCCGCTGGTTCTGCAGGTGAAGGAGGCCCGCCCCTCCGCGCTGGCGCCCTTTCTGCCCGCGGTCGGGTTCGATGTGCCGGAGGCGGCGCACGAGGGACGCAGAGTGGTGCTCGGGCAGAAGCGGATGCAGGTCGTCAGCGACATACTGCTCGGCTGGGCGGAGGTCGACGGCAGACCGTTCCAGGTGAGGCAGTTCCGGAACCGCAAGGGGAGCGTGGATCCGGCGGCGCTGGCGGCCGATCAGGTCGACGACTACGGGCGGATGACCGGTGCCCTGCTGGCGCGGGCCCACGCGCACAGCGCCGACCCCCGGCTGCTCGCGGGCTACTGCGGCAAGAGCGCCGAGCTGGACGAGGCGGTGGCCTCCTTCGCGGTCACGTACGCGGACCGTACGGAGGCGGACCATGCCGAGCTGGTGCGGGCCGTCAAGGCGGGGAGGATAGCCGCCGAGCTCGGTATATGACGTGCCCTGCGGCGACCGCGCGTCCTTGGGGCGCCGGCCGTGGCCATACGCTGGACGGGTGACCGACGAAGCCGCCGGGGTGCCGACCACCCGGAACGACGATGACCGGCAGGACAACGACCGGCAGGACGAGCCGCAGTACGCGCAGGACGCGGCGCAGGACGCGGGGCCGAGCCCGGTGCGGGATTCGGAGGGCGATGTGGGCCAGGACTCGGCGCGGGATTCGGCGCGGGAGGAGCGGCAGGTTCCGCCGCGGCCCGAGGCGCGGCTCGCCAAGGCCGTCCAGGTCGCCGAGCAGGCGCTGATCGAGTTCGAGATCGCGGTGGAGACCTTCCGGGTCGAGGTCGAGAACTTCTCCCGGCTGCACCACCAGAAGCTCGGCCCGATGTACACCCGTCTCGACGAGCTGGACGCGTTGATCGCCGAGGCGCGGGCCGCCAGGACCGGCGACCCCGAAGATGTGCGCAAGGCGCAGGAGGCACGGGCGGTCGTCATGCCGATGCCGGGGGTCGATGAGCTGTTCCACGACTGGATGGACTCCGACGGGCTGTCCCCCGAGGCCGCGTCCATGCTCACCGAGCAGCCGGTCCGGCCGCCGAAGCGGGTCAGGCCGAGCGAGGAGGCACGCAAGCTCTACCGCGAGCTGGCCCGCAAGGCGCATCCGGATCTGGCCCAGGACGAGCGGGAGCGTGAGCGCCGGGACGAGTTCATCACCCGGGTCAATGCCGCCTACGGACGTGGGGACGAGGCGCTGCTGAGGGAACTGGTCGAGGAGTGGGCGGCGGGACCGGTCGCACCGGAGACCCTGCTCAGCGAGAGCGAGGAGCTCTACGCCCGGCTGGAGTGGCTCAGCCGTCGCAAGGAACTGCTCACCGTGCTCGCCAGGGAGCTGGAGGAGGGTGCGATCGGCTCGATGCTGCGGATGGCCCCGGACGACCCGGACAAGCTGCTGGAGGACATCGGCGAGCAGCTCCTGGGCGAAGTGTCCCGGCGTGAGGCCGAGCTCGCGGGGATGGTGCAGTAGCGTTTCCGTTGACGTTGCCGCGTATGTACGAGAGAAGGCATGACCCATGAATTTCGCCCCGCTGCCCTCGGTGGACGTCGCGGCGGTGCCGTCGGACGGCTTCGTCCTGGACGTCCGGGAGAACGACGAATGGGCGGCCGGGCATGTCGAGGGTGCCCTGCACATTCCGATGAGCGACTTCGTGGGCCGATTCGGTGAGCTGACCGAGGCCGCCGAGGACGGTCGCCGCGTGCATGTGATGTGCCGGGTCGGCGGCCGGTCCGCCCAGGTCACCCAGTACCTGGTTCAGCAGGGTCTCGACGCGGTGAACATCGACGGCGGGATGCTCGCCTGGGACGGCGCCGGGCGCCCGATGGTCGCGGACAACGGGAACCCGGCCTTCGTCCTCTGACACCCCCACGTCAGCCGAGGGGGTGTGCGGCCAGCAGGTCGCCCAGTGCCTCCTCGTGGGCCGCCGCCGGGCCCAGGGACAGCTCGATCTGCTTCGCCCAGGCGTGGTAGCGGTGCAGCGGGTAGTCGGTGTCCGCGCCGAAGCCGCCGTGCAGGTGCTGCGCGGTCTGTACGACGCGCCGGACGCCGTCCGAGGCCCAGATCTTCGCCACGGCGATGTCTCCCTCGGCGGGCAGCGCGCCACCGGCCTCGGTGGAGATACGCCAGGCCGCCTGCCAGAGGGTCACCTCCATGGCCCGCAGATCGATGTACCGGTCGGCGGCCTGCACGGCGACCGCCTGGAACGTGGCGACCGGGAAGCCGAACTGCTCGCGCTTGCCGGTGTATTCGCTGGTCATCGAGAGCACCCGCTCGCCCAGGCCCAGCGCCAGCGCACAGGTCCCGGTGGTGAGCAGCGACCGCAGCCAGTCCCAGGCGCCGGGTGCGTCGATCAGCTCGCGGTCATCGATGCGCACGGCGTCGAGCGTCACCTCGGCGAAGCGCTCGCCGCTGGTGGAAACCTGCTCGGCGAGCGTCACTCCGTCGTGGGTGCGGCGCACCAGAGCCAGGACGGACCGGCCCTCGCCCGTGTGGGCGGGGACCGCGATCCAGTCGGCTACCTGGGCCCAGGGCACCCCTGACTGCACCCCGTCGAGCACCCACCCGGATACGTTCCCCGCTCCGGGCCCGGAGTCTTCGCTGCCGGTGCCCTCGCTGCCGGGGTGGGCGGCGACGCGGTGGGCGGTGACGGCCAGTTCGGCCGGGTCGTGTCCGGTGCGCCCGTTGGCCCCGACGGTCAGGATCAGCTCGCCCCGGCCGAACCCGGGCAGCAGCTCCGCCGCCAGCGCGCGGTCGCCGTGGCGCTGGAGGGCCATCGCGACCGCACAGCTCTCCAGCAACGGGACCCTGGCCAGCACCTTGGCCGCTTCGCGCAGTACCAGGCAGAGCGCGACCGGGTCGAGTCCGGCGCCGCCGTATTCCGGTGACAGCGTGAGGCTCAGCAGATCCGTATCGGCGAGCCCGGCCCACAGCGTCCGGTCGATGTCCTCGGCGACGGCACCCGGGGTCAGCGCGGGGCTGGGTACGTGGTCGGGTGCGACGGACGAGAAGACCGCCCTGGCCGCCTCGACGGCTGCCTGCTGTTCCTCGGTGAAGGTGAAGTCCACTGTTCCGGCCTCCCGCGAACCGTAGCGTCCCTGAACCGTGCGGCCCACAAAAGGACCTGACGGATCGTCAAGATAGAACAGGTTCTACAAGATGGGAACACCGCGCACCCGTGCCCCTTCGCACCGGGAGCCTGTCGTGCCGGTGCCCCTTCGCGCCCGAAGCCCGCCGGAACAGTTGCCACCGGCCACCCGCCACCGGTACCGAGCCGGCGGTCACCCGTCACCGGTCGAAGTCGAGCTCCACCTCCGGCGTGAGCGGGTGCGACTGGCAGGCCAGCACGAAGCCCGCCCCGGTCTCCTCCGGTTCCAGCGCGAAGTTGCGGTCCATCCGCACCTCGCCCGAGACGAGGAAGGCCCGGCAGGTCCCGCACACTCCGCCCTTGCAGGCGTACGGCGCGTCCGACCGGCTGCGCAGCACCGTCTCCAGCAGCGATTCGGCGTTCTCCACCGGCCAGCTGCCCGAACGGCCGTGAAGAGTCGCCGTGAGGGTGCTGTCGGCGGGCGAGGCGACCCGGGCCGTGGCGGGCGCCGCAGGCCCGTCGTCGACGTGGAAGATCTCCTGGTGGATCCGGGTCCGGTCGACGCCGAGCGCGCGCAGTGCGCTCTCCGCCCCCCGGACCAGACCGAACGGGCCGCACAGGAACCAGCCGTCCACGTCCGCCACCGGCAGCAGTGCGGGCAACAGCCCGGTGAGCCGCTCACGGTCCAGTCGGCCGGATGGCAGCCCGGCCGACTGTTCTTCCCTGGACAGCGCGGTCACCAGCTGGAAGCGGTCCGGATACCGGTCCTTGAGGTCGGCGACCTCTTCGAGGAACATCGTCGAGGCGGCTGTCCGGTCGCTGCGGATCAGGCAGAACCGGGCCAGGGGTTCCCGTGCCAGCAGCGTCGCCGCTATCGACAGCACCGGAGTGATGCCGCTCCCGCCGACGACCGCCGCGAACAGGCCGGGGCGCGGCTTCAGCACGAAGCGGCCCATCGGAGCCATGGCCTGCACTTCGTCCCCGACGGCCAGTTCCTTCAGGGCGTACGTGGAGAACGCGCCGCCGTCGACCATGCGGATGCCCACCCGCAGGACCGGTTCGGCCGGTGCCTCGGCGGCTGGTGCGCAGATCGAGTACGAGCGCCGGATCTCCTCGCCGTCGACGGTGTAGCGCACATTGAGATGCTGGCCCGGGGTGTGACGGAAGGTCTCGCGCAGCTCGGCCGGCACGGCGAAGGTGACGGCCACCGCATCGTCAGTGATCCGTTCGATCGCGCAGACCCGGAGCGGATGGAACATCTACAACTCCTTGAAGTGGTCGAACGGTTCGCGGCAGGCGACACAGCGGTGAAGCGCTTTGCACGCCGTGGAGGAGAACCGGCTCAGCAGCTCCGTATCGGTGGAGCCGCAGTGCGGGCAGCGCACCGAGAGCGTCAGCGGCACGGGGCCGCCGTCCGCGCCGTGGGAGCGGGGTGGTGCGATGCCGAACTCGGCGAGCTTGCGCCGCCCCTCGGCGCTGATGTCGTCCGTCGACCAGGCGGGTGCGAGCACGGTGACCACGGAGACCTCCGGCACGCCGTGGTCGTGCAGCACCCGTTCGATGTCGGCGCACATGGCCTCGATCGCCGGGCAGCCGGTGTATGTCGGGGTCAGCCGCACGGTCACCCGGCCCGGCCCGTCCACCTGGACGCCCCGCATGACGCCGAGCTCCTCCAGCGTCAGGACCGGCAGCTCCGGGTCGGGTACGGCGCCGGCCAGCTGCCGCAGTTCCTCCTCCAGCCGGGTTCCGGTCACCATGACGCCCCCGGATGGCTGCGGTGCAGATGCTGCATCTCGGCGATCATCCGGCCGAACGGCTCGGTGTGCAGCCCCTGACGGCCTGCCCCCGCCGCCCAGGCGCCGGACTGCGGGCCGGCCGGGACGGTCAGTGTGGCTCGCTCGACCACCTCGGTGATGGCGTCCAGCCAACTGGTCCGCAGCGCCTGCCAGTCGATGTCCACTCCCTCGACGGGCTGGAACATCTCGCCGGTGAACCGCCACAGCGCGTCCAGACCGGTCTGGAGCCGCTCATGGCTCTCGGCCGTGCCGTCCCCGAGGCGCAGGGCCCAGTGCTCGGCGTGGTCGCGGTGGTAGGCGACTTCCTTGACCGCCTTCGCCGCAAGGTCCGCGAACGGGCTCCGGCCCGCCGCCAACTCGCCGTACAGCAGGTGCTGGTAGACGGAGAAGTAGAGCTGGCGGGCGATGGTGTGGGCGAAGTCGCCGTTCGGCTGCTCGACCAGCTGGAGATTGCGGAAGGCCCGCTCCTCGCGGAGGTAGGCGAGCTCGTCCTCGTCGCCGACGAGCGAGAGCAGCACTCTGGCCTGCCCCAGAAGGTCCAGGGCGATGTTGGCGAGGGCCACTTCCTCCTCCAGCACGGGAGCATGGCCGGCCCACTCCCCCAGCCGGTGCGAGAGCACCAGCGCGTCGTCGCCCAGGGCGAGGGCCGCGGTCACAGGTGCTTCACCCCTTCCGGGATCTCGTAGAACGTCGGGTGCCGGTAGGGCTTGTCCCCCGCCGGTTCGAAGAAGGAGTCCTTCTCGTCGGGGGAGGACGCGGTGATCTCGGTGGACGGAACCACCCAGATCGAGATGCCCTCCGATCGACGGGTGTACAGGTCCCGTGCGTTGCGCAGGGCCATCTCGGCGTCCGGCGCGTGCAGGCTGCCGGCGTGGGTGTGGGACAGTCCGCGCCGGGAGCGCACGAACACCTCCCACAGCGGCCAGTCGGTCGAGCTGCTCATGCCGTCTCCTCCTCGGGCTGCGCGCCCTGTGCGGTCTGTGGGCTCGGTGCGGTCTGCGTGGTCTGCCCGGGGTGTGCGGGACGTGCGGGGTGTTTGGCCGCGTACGCCGCTGCCGCGACCCGGACCCAGGCACCCTCCTCATGGGCCGTGCGCCGCTGGGTGAGGCGCTGCTCGTTGCACGGGCCGTTGCCCTTGAGGACTTCCTGGAACTCGGTCCAGTCGATCGCGCCGAAGTCGTGCTGTCCGCGCTCCTCGTTCCACCGGATGTCGGGGTCCGGGAGGGCGAGCCCCAGGGCCTCGGCCTGCGGTACGCAGATGTCCACGAAGCGCTGGCGCAGTTCGTCGTTGGAGTGGCGCTTGATCTTCCAGGCCATCGACTGCGCGGAGTGGGCCGACGCGTCGTCGGGCGGGCCGAACATCATCAGGGACGGCCACCACCAGCGGTTCACCGCGTCCTGCGCCATCTCGTGCTGGTCCCGGGTGCCTCGGCTCAGGGCGAGCAGCAGCTCGTAACCCTGTCGCTGGTGGAAGGACTCCTCCTTGCAGATCCGGACCATCGCCCGTGCGTACGGGCCGTACGAGCAGCGGCAGAGCGGCACCTGGTTGGTGATCGCCGCGCCGTCCACCAGCCAGCCGATCGCTCCGACGTCCGCCCAGGTCAGCGTCGGGTAGTTGAAGATCGATGAATAGCGCTGACGTCCGGCGTGGAGCTTGTCGAGCAGCTCCTCGCGGCTGGTGCCCAACGTCTCGGCGGCACTGTAGAGATACAGCCCGTGCCCGGCCTCGTCCTGCACCTTGGCCATCAGGATCGCCTTGCGCCGCAGGGAGGGCGCGCGGGTGATCCAGTTGGCCTCGGGCTGCATGCCGATGATTTCCGAGTGGGCGTGCTGGGCCATCTGACGCACGAGCGAGGCCCGGTACGCCTCCGGCATCCAGTCGCGCGGCTCGATCCGGTCGTCGGCGGCCACCGCCGCGTCGAACGCCGCAGTGCGGGCCGCGTCCGCCGTATCCACCGCGTCTGCCGTCCTCTGCGTCTTCTGGTCCGCAGTCACTGCCGCCATCCCGGACTCCCTACCGACCGATCGTTCGGTTCAATGACTTCAATGGTGAGTCGGCGGCCCGTAGGGTGTCAACCCTGTGGATAACTCGGTGGTGATCGACGGTGAGCGGGGCGGGATGGATTCGGACCACGGTGGGCGCTCCGACAGCGAGGAAAAGGACGCCTGGCCGCAGGTGGTGAGCCACTCGGAGCCCGAGCCGCACACCTCTGCGCCCGCCTCGCCCCCGGCCTCTGCGGACGCCTCGCCCCCGGCCTCTGCGTATGCCGGGCAGCACCCTTCCGCACACGCGGAGCAGCGCTCTTCGACGGCCGGCCGGCCGCACATAGCCTCGGGCACGTCGACGGACGCCCAGCCGCACGCCGGGCCGGGCGCGGCGGGCGGCGCTGCCGGCTCCGGTGACCGCGCCACCGGCGGGGGCATAGCCGCGCTCTCGTTCGGGTACCAGGCCGTCGCCGCCGTCGCGCTGTCCGTCATCGGGATGATCGCCTGCGCCCAGGTGGCCATGGTCTTCCTGCACGTCGCTCCGTCCAACACGCTCACCAAGCAGCATGGTGAGGCGGTCGACAACTGGGTCTACCCGGAGTTCGAACAGAACTGGAAGCTGTTCGCCCCCAATCCGCTCCAGCAGAACATCGCCGTCCATGTGCGGGCCGAAGTGGTCGGCGCCGACGGCCGCCGCACCACCCCCTGGATGAGCCTCTCCGGCGAGGACGGCAAGGAGATACGCGGCAATCTCTTCCCCAGCCATGTGCATCAGAACGAGCTCCGCCGGGGCTGGGACTTCTTCGTCAACTCCCACGACAGCGAGAACCGCCCCAACGGTCTGCGCGGTGATCTCTCCGAGCGTTACATCCGGCGCATCGTGATGCTGCGCCTCGGCGCCCACGACTACGGCGGCACCGTCGAGCGCATCCAGGTGCGTTCCGAGACCCGCTCCGTCACGCCGCCCCCGTGGAGCGAGGAGAAGATCAGCACCCGGCCGAACTACCGGGTGCTCCCGTGGTGGACCGTGGCCCCGGAAGATCTCCCCGAAAATGCCGGAGCGCCGCAGGCGTCGCGCGGCGAGGAGGCGGACAAGTGACGACAACCTCCCCGGCCGGTGTTCCCGGCCCGGTGCCCGGCTCCCTCCCCGACGGCACCCCCGGCCCGAACGCCGGGCCCGTTGCCCGCCCGAAGCCTCGCCGGAACCCCGGAAGCGGTCTCGCCCGAGGTATCCAGCGCATCACCGCCTCGGCCCTCGGCCCGTACCAGAGCGCTGTCATCCGGATCGGGTTCTCCGCCACGTATCTGTTCTTCCTGCTGCGTGAACTGCCGCACCGCCAGGAGCTCTACGGGCCCGACAGCCCGTGGCGCTGGGACATGGCCCGCCGGCTCATAGCGAACAACGACGCCTTCTCCGTACTCATGTGGTCGGACAGCGCCGTCTGGTTCGAGGCCGTG
This sequence comes from Streptomyces sp. TSRI0281, assembly GCF_001905125.1. GTDB lineage: Bacteria > Actinomycetota > Actinomycetes > Streptomycetales > Streptomycetaceae > Streptomyces. The sequence goes on from NZ_LWLE01000036.1 coordinate 299,607, forward strand.
TACGCCCTCACTCTGCTGTCGGCCGCGGCACTGCTGCTCGGGTGGCGCACCCGGACCATGTCCGTCCTGTTCATGGTCGGCGTGCTCTCCGTGCAGAACCGCAGCATCTTCATGGGCGACGGCGGTGACAACGTCATCCACCTGATGGCGATCTATCTCGTCCTGACGCGCTGCGCCCAGGTCTGGTCGCTGGATGCCAGGCGCGCCGAGCGGAACGCCGCACGCGCCGCACGGGGCCTCGCACCGGCACGGGACGTGGTGGGTCCGGTTCTGTGGACGGTGCTCGGGCCGGTCCTGCTGATCGCCACGCTGATGGACGGTCTCGGCGGGACCTGGTGGCTGCCGACCCTCCTGTGGGTGCTGTGGCTGGGGAGCGCCGCGTGGTGGGCCGCCCATCGCTACGCGCCGCACGGTGAGCAGCGCACCCTGCTCGACGTCCTGGCCAATCTCGCGCACAACGCCACCCTCGCCGTGATCATGGCCGAGGTCTGTCTGATCTACGCGACCGCCGGCTGGTACAAGATCCAGGGGTCGCGCTGGCAGGACGGCACCGCGCTCTACTACCCCCTCAAGCTCGACTACTTCACGCCCTGGCCCGCCCTGTCGGACATCCTGGCTTCCAGCGGTGTGATGGTGATGGTGCTGACGTACGGCACGGTCATCGTCCAGGTCGCCTTCCCGTTCACGCTGTTCAACCGGCGCGTCAAGAACATCCTGCTGGTCGCGATGATCGGCGAGCACGCGGGAATCGCCCTGCTGCTCGGGCTGCCGTTCTTCTCGATGGCGATGATCGCCGCGGACGCCGTCTTCCTGCCGACGGTCTTCCTGGTGTGGCTGGGCGGCCGAGTGACGCTCGGCCGCGAGCGGCTGTTCTCGCGCTTCCCCCGTGTCCCGGGCAACTCGGGCGCGACGGGTTCGCCCCGTGCTTCGGGCGAACCGGGCGATCCGGGTGCTCACGGTGTTCCGGGCAAGGGGCGGGTGCCCGGTCAGCAGGGGTCCGGCCGCGACGGTACGGAGGAGTCCCCGCAGCAGGGCGCCGGTGGGGGCCATACGCTCGTCGGGTGAGCAGTGAGACCGGCAGAACAGAAGAGCCCCCCGCAGCGGCGGCACCCGATCCGTCCGCGGAACCGGAACCGATTCAGTACGACGACGGGTACGGGACGGAGATCGGCGTCGGGCCGCATCCGCTGCCCTGGCCCGAGGGCGAGCGATACGACCCCGAGCTGCTCGCCCACGGTGACCGGCGCAATGTCGGTGATGAGTACCGGTACTGGACGCGGGAGGCGATCGTCGCCGATCTGGACCTGCGGCGGCACGACTTTCACGTGGCCGTGGAGAACTGGGGTCACGACTTCAACATCGGATCGGTCGTACGGACCGCGAACGCCTTCCTCGCCAAGGAGATCCACATCGTGGGGCGGCGCCGCTGGAACCGGCGCGGGGCCATGGTCACCGACCGCTACCAGCATGTGCGACATCACCCCGACACGGCGGATCTGACCGCGTGGGCGGCCTCCGAGGGGCTGCCGATCATCGGGATCGACAACCTCCCCGGGGCCGTACCGCTGGAGCGGACCGAGCTGCCGCGGCGCTGCGTGCTGCTGTTCGGCCAGGAGGGGCCGGGGCTCACCCAGGAGGCGCGGGACCACGCGACGATGGTGTGCTCGATCGCGCAGTTCGGCTCCACCCGGTCGATCAACGCGGGGGCCGCCGCGGCCATCGCGATGCATGCGTGGGTACAGCGGTACGCGGACGTTCCGGATCCACGCGGCTGAGAGGTCCCGGCCCCCGACGGGTCACGCCTGGCGGCGGACCTCCAGGACACGGAAGCGGTTGGACACGAACGCCCCGTCGCACAGGGCGGCGTTCGCCGCCGGGTTGCCGCCCGAGCCGTGGAAGTCGGAGAAGGCCGCGGTCTGGTTGACGTACACCCCGCCGGTCAGGTTCAGCGAGAGCTGGGCCGACTCGTCGAAGCAGACGTCCTCCACCGCACGCTCCACCTCCGGGGACGTGGTGTAGGCGCCGACCGTCATGGCCCCCTTCTCGCGGACGGTGCGGCGCAGCAGGTCCAGGGCGTCCGCCGTCGAGGCGACCGCCACGGCGAAGGACACCGGGCCGAAGCACTCCGACAGATAGGCCGCGTCGTCGTCGGGCTTGCTTCCGTCGAGCTTGACGATGACCGGCGTACGGACGGTCGCGTCGGGGAAGTCGGGGTTGGCGAGGTTCCGGGAGGACAGGGCCACCTCGCCCAGGTCCGAGGCAGCCTCGACGCGGGCTTTGACGTCCGGGTTGACCAGGGCGCCGAGGAGCGCGTTGGCGCGGGCGTCGTCGCCGAGGAGTCCGTCGACAGCGGCCGCGACATCGGCGACGACGTCGTCGTACGACTTGGCTCCGGCGTCCGTCGTGATGCCGTCACGGGGGATCAGCAGATTCTGCGGGGTGGTGCACATCTGGCCGCTGTACAGGGAGAGCGAGAAGGCCAGGTTGGAGAGCATGCCGCTGTAGTCGTCGGTGGAGTCGACGACGATCGTGTTGACCCCGGCCTTCTCCGTGTAGACCTGGGCCTGCCGGGCGTTGGCCTCCAGCCAGTCGCCGAAGGCGGTGGACCCGGTGTAGTCGATGATCTTGATCTCCGGGCGGACCGCCAGGCTCTTGGCGATGCCCTCGCCGGGTCGCTCGGCGGCCAGCGCGACCAGATTGGGGTCGAAGCCCGCCTCGGTCAGCACCTCGCGAGCCAGCCGCACCGTGAGGGCCAGCGGGAGCACCGCACGTGGGTGCGGTTTGACCAGGACCGGGTTGCCCGTGGCGAGGGAGGCGAAGAGGCCCGGATAGCCGTTCCACGTGGGGAAGGTGTTGCAGCCGATCAGCAGCGCGATGCCGCGCCCCGCCGCGGTGAACGACTTGTGCAGCCGGAGCGGGTCGCGCTTGCCCTGCGGCTTGGCCCAGTCAGCTGTCCGCGGGGTGCGGATCTGCTCCTCGTAGGCATACGCCACCGCTTCCAGCCCGCGGTCCTGGGCGTGCGGGCCGCCCGCCTGGAACGCCATCATGAACGCCTGCCCGCTCGTGTGCATCACGGCGTGGGCCAGCTCATGGGTGCGGGCGCTGATCCGGGACAGGATCTCCAGACAGACCAGGGCCCTGGTCTCCGGCCCCGCCGCCCGCCAGGCGCCCATGCCCGCCTTCATCGCCGGGAGCAGGACGTCCGGGTCGGCGTGCGGATACTCGACGCCCAGCTCCGGCCCGTACGGCGAGACCTCCCCGCCGGTCCAGCCGTCGGTGCCCGGCTGGCCGAGATCGAGCCGGGTGTGCAGCAGTGCGTCGAACGCGGCCTTGCCCTCCGCCGCTCCCAGACTGCCGGGGGCGCCGCCCTCGCCGTACGCCTTGGGGTGCTCGGGGTGCGGGGACCAGTAGGCGCGGGTACGGATCGCGTCGAGGGCCTGGTCGAGCGTGGGCCGGTGGGTCTCGGACAGCTGCTGGGGGGTGAGCTCGGCGGCCATGACGGACCAACTCCTCATCGAGCCGGGCAGGGACGTACGGACGGAGTTAGAGTAACCGAACGATCGGTCGGGACAAGGGGCCCCGGCGAACCTGTGGACAACTCATGGGGGAGGATCGCGTTCATGACCACGGCCAAGCGGGACACGTACACCCCGGAGACTCTGCTCACCGTCGCCGTCCGTGTCTTCAACGAGCGCGGCTACGACGGCACGTCCATGGAGCACCTCTCCAAGGCGGCGGGCATCTCCAAATCGTCCATCTACCACCATGTGGCGGGCAAGGAGGAGCTGCTGCGGCGCGCCGTCAGCCGGGCGCTCGACGGGCTCTTCGGGATTCTCGACGAGCCCGGAGCCACCCGGGGGCGCGCGATCGAACGGGTCGAGTACGTCACGCGCCGCACCATCGGGGTGCTGATGGCCGAGCTCCCCTACGTCACGCTGCTGCTGCGCGTGCGGGGCAACACCAGGACGGAGCGCTGGGCCCTGGAACGGCGGCGTGAGTTCGACCAGCGGGTGGCCGAGCTGCTCAAGGCGGCGGTGGCCGACGGTGATCTGCGCGCCGACGTCGACATACGGCTGGCGACCAGGCTGCTGTTCGGCATGGTGAACTCCCTGGTCGAGTGGTACCGGCCGCAACCGGGCGGCTTCCCCGGGGAGGACCAGCTCGCGGACACGGTCGTCCAGCTGGCCTTCGAGGGGATGCGGGCGGCCTGAGAGCCGGTCGCCGAGAGCCGGGGCGGGCCGTTCGGGCGGCCGGCCGGCCTCCGAGGCTGGGGTCGACCGCTCCGGGAGGCCGCCTTGCCGGATCAGGGCAGTTCCGCCGGGCGCCGGATCATGACAGTTCCGCGGGGCGTCGGATTCAGGACAGGTTCCGCCGGGTGCCTGGGTGCCTGGTGCCTGGGTGCCGGGTCAGGACAGTTCTGCGGGGCAGTCCGGGTGCGGGCCCAGATCCGTCTCCTCGAACACCAGTAGCGTGCGGGTGGAGAGCACTTCGGGGATGGCCTGGATCCGGGTGAGGACCAGTTCGCGCAGGGCGCGGTTGTCCGGGGTGTGCACCAGGAGAAGTACGTCGAAGTCGCCGCTGACCAGAGCGATGTGGGTGGCGCCGGGCAGCGCCTGGAGCTGTTCACGGACCGTGCGCCAGGAGTTCTGGACGATCTTGAGCGTGATGTAGGCGGACGCGCCCTGCCCCGCCCGTTCGTGGTCGATCCGTGCGCCGAAACCGCGGATCACGCCGTCCTCGATCAACCGGTTGATCCGCGTGTACGCGTTGGCGCGCGAGACATGCACGCGTTCGGCCACCGAGCGTATCGAGGCACGGCCGTCCGTCCGTAGGATGCGGAGGATGTCCCGGTCGATGGCGTCCAGCGGTCGCGCGGGCGGAACCTGGCCGGGATCGTCGCCCCTGTCGGCCATTTGTTCAGCTGCCATCTGCCCGCGCCTCCCTGTTGTGGACGACCTGTCCCTATCCCAGGCTGTGGAGAACCGTTTGTCCACAGGCTGGCGGTGCCTGTAGCCAAAATGCCCTCACGACCGAACAATCGGTAGGTGAGACACACCACACCCGTGCCTCGCCACCCTTCGACATCTCGACACATTTCGACACCCCTCGATCTCCCTCGATGCCAGGAGGTGCTTCTCATGACGGTCCAAGAGCTGCCCGGCGCAGCCGCCTACCGGCCCACGCCGCCCCCGGCCTGGAAGCCGCTCACCGACCCCGCGCCGCTGCTCCCGGACCCCGAGCCGTACCGGGTGCTGGGTACGGACGCCGCAGCCGACGCGGACCCCGAGCTGCTGCTGCGGCTCTACGCCGAGCTGGTCCGAGGCCGCCGGTACAACGTGCAGGCCACGGCCCTGACCAAGCAGGGCCGGCTCGCCGTCTACCCGTCCAGCACGGGGCAGGAGGCATGCGAGATCGCGGCCGCGCTGGTGCTGGAGGAGCGGGACTGGCTCTTCCCCAGCTACCGCGACACCCTCGCGGCCGTGGCGCGCGGCCTCGACCCCGTCGAGGCGCTGACCCTGCTGCGCGGCGACCGGCACACCGGTTACGACCCGCGTGAGCACCGCATCGCCCCGCTCTGCACCCCGCTCGCCACCCAATTGCCGCACGCCGTGGGTCTGGCTCACGCGGCGCGGCTCAAGGGGGACGATGTGGTCGCGCTCGCCATGGTGGGTGACGGCGGCACCAGTGAGGGCGATTTCCATGAGGCGTTGAACTTCGCGGCCGTCTGGCGGGCCCCGGTCGTCTTCCTCGTGCAGAACAACGGCTTCGCCATCTCCGTCCCGCTGGCCAAGCAGACCGCGGCCCCCTCCCTCGCCCACAAGGCCGTCGGGTACGGGATGCCGGGCCGGCTCGTCGACGGCAACGACGCGGTCGCCGTGCACCAGGTGCTCGGCGAGGCGGTCGCGCGGGCCAGGCGCGGCGAGGGGCCGACGCTGGTCGAGGCTGTCACCTATCGCATGGACGCCCATACGAACGCCGACGACGCCACCCGCTACCGGGTCGACAGCGAGGTCGAGACCTGGCGGGCGCACGACCCGGTCAAGCTCCTGGAGCGGGAGCTGACCGGGCGCGGGCTGCTCGGCGAGGACGGCATCGAGGAAGCGCGTGAGACGGCGGAGCGGATGGCGGCCGCGCTGCGGGAGCGGATGAACGCCGACCCGGTGCTCGACCCGATGGACCTGTTCTCCCATGTCTACACGGAGCAGACCGGCCAACTGCGGGAGCAGGCCGCCCGGTTGCGGGCCGAGCTGGAGGCCGAGAGGGACCGGCACGACGATCACGGTGCGGAGGCGGGACGATGACCACCGCGGCGACGACGACCGGTGCGCGGACGGCGAAGACCAAGCCGGCCACCATGGCGCAGGCCCTCGGACGGGCGCTGCGCGACTCGATGGCCGAGGACCCGGCCGTGCACGTCCTCGGTGAGGACGTCGGCACACTCGGCGGGGTCTTCCGGATCACCGACGGCCTGGCCAAGGAGTTCGGCGACGACCGTTGTACGGACACTCCGCTGGCCGAGGCGGGCATCCTCGGGGCTGCCGTGGGCATGGCGATGTACGGGCTGCGGCCCGTAGTGGAGATGCAGTTCGACGCGTTCGCCTACCCGGCCTTCGAGCAGTTGATCAGCCATGTCGCCAAGATGCGTAACCGCACCGGGGGCGCCATGCCGCTGCCCATCACCGTGCGCGTTCCGTACGGCGGCGGGATCGGCGGGGTCGAGCACCACAGCGACTCCTCGGAGGCGTACTACATGGCGACGCCCGGCCTCCATGTCGTCACACCGGCCACGGTCGACGACGCTTACGGGCTGCTGCGCGCCTCGATCGCCTCCGACGATCCAGTGGTCTTCCTGGAGCCGAAGCGGCTCTACTGGTCCAAGGCGGACTGGTCGCCCGATGCTCCGGCCGACGTCGAACCGATCGGCCGGGCCGTGGTCCGCCGCCCCGGGCGCAGCGCGACGCTGATCACCTACGGGCCTTCCCTGCCGGTCTGTCTGGAGGCCGCGGAAGCGGCTGTGGCCGAGGGCTGGGACCTCGAAGTCGTCGACCTGCGCTCACTGGTGCCGTTCGACGACGAGACGGTGGCCGCCTCGGTGCGGCGGACCGGACGAGCGGTGGTCGTCCACGAGTCCACCGGATTCGGTGGTCCCGGCGGGGAGATCGCGGCCCGCATCACCGAGCGCTGCTTCCACCATCTGGAAGCTCCGGTACTGAGGGTGGCCGGGTTCGACATTCCGTATCCGCCACCGATGCTGGAACGGCATCACCTGCCGGGCGTGGACCGGGTGCTCGACGCGGTGGCCCGGTTGCAGTGGGAGGCGGAGGGCTGATGCCTCAGGTACTCGAATTCAAGCTGCCGGACCTCGGCGAGGGCCTGACCGAGGCGGAGATCGTGCGCTGGCTGGTGGAGGTCGGCGATGTCGTCGCCATCGATCAGCCGGTCGTCGAGGTCGAGACGGCCAAGGCGATGGTGGAGGTGCCGTGTCCCTACGGGGGTGTGGTGACGGCGCGGTTCGGCGAGGAGGGTACGGAACTTCCGGTCGGGGCTCCACTGCTGACCGTCGCGGTCGGATCGGCGGGGACGGAGACGGCGGGGGCTGCCGGGGCGCCGTCGTCGGTGCGGTCGGCGGAGTCCGCCGGGTCCGCTGCGCGGCAGGGGAGCGTGGCCGGGGCGGGTTCCGGGCAGGGTTCCGGTTCCGGTGCGGTGGAGTCGTCCGGCAATGTGCTGGTGGGGTACGGGACGGGTGCTCCGGCGGCGCGGCGTCGCCGGATCCGGCCCGAGCGGCTGTCGGTCACGGCGTCCGAAGCCGCGCCGGTCGCTGTCGCCGCTGTTCCGGTTGCTGTGTCCCCTGCCGGTCCCGCACCGGTCGCGGCCGCTGCGCGGGGCCCGGTGGCGGTGGTATCGCCCCTGGTACGGAAGCTGGCGCGGCAGCATGATCTCGATCTCCGGGAGCTGACGGGGTCGGGTCCGGACGGGCTGATCCTGCGTGCCGATGTCGAATCCGCGATCAGGACGGCGGAGACGGCCACTGCCACGGCCGGGATTGCGACGGCCGGGGTTGCGACGGCCGGGGTTGCGGAGGCGGTGCCGTCCGAGGCTGTGGGGTCCCGAGCACGGGTCGCGGCGGACCGGGCCGGTGAACGGATTCCGTTGCGCGGGGTCCGGGGTGCGGTCGCCGACAAGCTGTCGCGCAGCCGGAGCGAGATTCCCGACGCCACGTGCTGGGTGGACGCGGATGCCACTGAGCTGATGGCCGCCAGAGCCGCGATGAACGCCGCGGGGGGTCCCTCCGCCGGGCCCAAGGTGTCGGTCCTCGCCCTGCTGGCCCGGATCTGTACGGCTGCTCTGGCCCGGTTCCCCGAGCTCAACTCCACGGTGGACCTGGCGGCGCGGGAGATCGTGCGGCTGCCCGGCGTGCACCTCGGCTTCGCGGCCCAGACGGAGCGCGGCCTCGTCGTCCCGGTCGTCCGGGACGCGCACGCGCGGAACGTGGAGTCGATCGGCGGCGAGATCGCCCGGCTGACCGAGGCGGCCCGGACCGGGGCGCTCACCCCGGCTCAGCTCACCGGCGGCACGTTCACGCTGAACAACTACGGCGTGTTCGGGGTCGACGGGTCGACGCCGATCATCAACCACCCGGAGGCGGCGATGCTCGGCGTCGGCCGGATCATGGCCAAACCGTGGGTGCACAACGGTGAACTGGCCGTGCGCCAGGTCGTCCAGCTCTCGCTCACCTTCGACCACCGGGTCTGTGACGGAGGCACGGCGGGCGGGTTCCTGCGGTACGTGGCCGACTGCGTGGAACAACCGGCGGTGCTGTTGCGCACGCTGTAGCTGGGGCCGTAGCGGTAGCCGGGGCCGGGGCCGGGGCCGGGGCCGACGTGTCACGTCGACGCCGGAGCCGGGGCCGGCCTGCCGGGCCTGCCGCGCCTGCCGGGGTGTCACGTCGACGCCCGGGCCGGGCTGGGCCGGGGCGGGTCGGGTCTGGGTCGGGGCCGGGGCCGAACCGGGTTCGGCCGGTCACGGTCCGCCCCGGCGGGATCAGGGGTGGTGGGCGGCGCCCATACTCGACGCATGACCGCGTATGACGTGATCGTTCTTGCCGGAGGAGCCGCCAAGCGGCTCGGCGGCGCCGACAAGCCAGGGGTCCGGGTCGGTGGCCGCGCGCTGCTCGACCGGGTTCTCGCGGCCTGCGCCGGGGCCGCCACCACCGTTGTGGTGGGCAGCCGCAGGCCCACCGGGAGGCCCGTGACCTGGGCGCGCGAAGTCCCGGCGGGCGGTGGCCCCTTGGCGGCGCTCGGGGCCGGGGTGCGTCACACGTCGGCGGAGCGTGTTCTCGTACTCTCCGCCGACCTGCCGTTTCTGGGAGCGGGCACCGTCGAAGCCCTGCTGGCAGCCGCGGGGGAGGACGGCAGGGAAGGCGCCCTGTGCACCGACCCGGACGGGCGTGACCAGCCCCTGGTGGCCGCCTATCGCGGCGAGCCGCTGCGCCGCGAGCTGGCGCTCCTGGCCACCGAGTACGGCAGCCTCGCCGGGCTTCCGCTGCGGTTGCTGACGGCCGAGCTGGATCTTGCCCGGGTCGACGCAGGACCTCTCGCCTCGTTCGACTGCGACACTTGGGAAGACGTCGCGGAAGCCAGGGGCCGTATCAGGGAGCATGGGACTGTGCTGGACGAATGGATCACCGCAGTCAAGAACGAACTGGGCATCGACCTCGACGTCGACACCGACGTCCTGCTCGACCTCGCCCGTGACGCCGCACACGGTGTCGCCCGGCCCGCCGCACCGCTCACGACCTTCCTGGTCGGGTACGCGGCAGCGAAGGCGAGCGAGGGAGCGGGTCCGCAAGGCGCTCCCGAGGCGGTGGCGGAGGCAGCCCGCAGGGCCGCCGCGCTGGCGCTGCGGTGGGAGGACGAGACGGCAGGCGGCGACGGGGCCGGGTCCCCATGACCGCACGTGGCCCCGGGACCGGTGGCGCCTCCCCCGACGCGCCTTCGGAGGACGAGGAGCGCGCCGTCGAGCAGGCCCTGGCGCTGGTCGCTCACCTGCCCCATGACGCGCACCGCCCGCCGGACCCTGTCCCCGAAAGGGCCGGGGGCACCACACGCAGCGCCCCGCCCCCCTCCACCACACCTTTCTCCCCCTCCACATCCCCCACGGTCGCACCCGGCCGCCGCGTCCACGCGCACCGCACCCGCGCCATGCCCTGGGACCGTGCCCGCGACCTTGCCTCTCGTGCGGGGCGGGCCTCGCCCGTCGCCGCCCTCCGGCTCCCCCTCGACCGGGCCCTGGGCCACGTCCTCGCCGAGCCGCTCGGCGCACTCACCGATCTGCCGTCCTTCGACACCTCGGCCATGGACGGCTGGGCCGTCGCAGGCCCGGGGCCGTGGGCCTACGAGGCGGGCGAGGGGATTCTGGCCGGACGCCGTGCGCCCGATCCGCTACCCGACGGCGGGGCGGTACGGATCGCGACCGGCGCCCGTGTCCCGGCGGACGCCACGGCCGTCATCCGCAGCGAGCACGCCCATGCCGACGAGGCCAAGGGGCTGCTGTACGCACAGCGCGAGGTCGTTCCCGGGCAGGACATCAGGCCCCGGGGCCAGGAGTGCCGCTCCGGCGATCAACTGCTGCCCGTGGGAACACTGGTGACCCCCGCCGTGCTCGGCCTGGCCGCCGCGGCCGGGTACGACGCGTTGGCCGCCGTGGGCCGGCCTGTTGTCGAGGTCTTCGTACTCGGCGACGAGCTGCTCACCTCAGGACTTCCGCACGACGGGCTGATCCGCGACGCACTCGGCCCCATGCTCGGCCCCTGGCTCCGGGCGATGGGAGCCGAGGTGTCCGGGCCCCGCCGGCTGGGGGACGACGCGGAGGCGCTGCGCCACGCCCTCACCACCTCACGGGCCGACCTGATCATCACGACCGGCGGGACCGCGGCGGGGCCGGTCGACCACGTTCACCCGGTTCTCGCCGAGGTCGGCGCAGAGCTGCTGGTCGACGGGGTCGCCGTGCGGCCCGGCCATCCGATGCTGCTGGCCGAACTGCCTTCGGACGGGCCCTATCTGGTCGGCCTTCCCGGCAATCCGCTCGCTGCCGTGTCGGGCCTGCTCACGCTCGCGGAACCGCTGCTCGGCGGGATCGCGGGACGCCCTTCCCAGGAGCCGTACCAGGCACTCGTCCATGCCGAGGTGCACGGGCACCCGCACGACACCCGGCTCGTCCCCGTGATCCACCGGGCAGGCCGTGCGGGCGGCCGGGACCACGTCGCACCCCTGCATTACAACGGTCCGGCGATGCTGCGCGGGGTTGCCGCGGCGGACGGGCTGGCCGTTGTGCCGCCGGGCGGGGTACGGTCCGGCACCGAGGTGGAGATCCTCGATCTACCGTGGGCCCCGGCGACGCCGTGGACGGAAGGGTGTTTCACGTGAAACTTCCCGGCCATGACGCGATGGCCAGGCGCGCGGAGGAGCATGTCGTCACCACTCGGGTGATGCTGCCGCGCAGAGTCGTCGACGGACCGGCGCGGCAGGTCGCCAAGCGGCTGATGATGGCGCTGATGGTGCTGGCCGCCACCGTTCTCATCGTCTGGGTCGACCGTGGCGGCTACAACGACAACGCCGACGGCAAGGTCGATCTGCTGGACGCGGTGTACTACGCGACGGTCACCCTCTCCACCACCGGCTACGGCGACATCACCCCGTACGGAGACGGCGCCCGGCTGACCAACGTGGTGCTCGTGACACCGCTGCGCGTGCTCTTCCTCATCATCCTGGTCGGCACCACTCTTGAGGTCCTTACGGAACGGACCCGGGAGGACTTCCGGCTGAAGCGTTGGAGATCCAACTTGCGTGACCACACCGTCGTCGTCGGCTTCGGCACGAAGGGCCGATCGGCGATCCAGACCCTCTGTACCACCGGCCTGAAGAAGGAGCAGATCGTCATCGTCGACCCGGCGTCGAAGGTGATCGAGGCGGCCAACGCCGAGGGCTTCACGGGGGTGCTCGGGGACGCGACCCGGAGCGATGTGCTGCTGCGGGCCGAGCTCCAGAAGGCCCGTCAGATCATCATCGCCACACAGCGGGACGACACGGCGGTACTGGTCGCGCTGACCGCGCGCCAGCTCAACCGCGGAGCGAAGATCGTGGCTGCGGTGCGCGAGGAGGAGAACGCGCCGTTGCTGCGGCAGTCCGGCGCCGATGCCGTGATCACCAGTGCCAGCGCGGCCGGCCGACTGCTCGGCCTCTCCGTACTCAGCCCGAGCGCGGGCACCGTGATGGAGGACCTGATCCAGCAGGGCAGCGGTCTCGATCTCGTCGAGCGGCCGGTGATAAAGGCCGAGGTGGGCAAGAGCGTCCGGGAGACGGAGGACCTGGTGGTCAGCGTGCTGCGCGGGCACCGGCTGCTCGGTTACGACGATCCGGCGGCCAGTCCCCTGCAGCTGACGGACCGGCTGATCACGATCGTGCGGGCGAGTCCGTCCCACACTTCGCCGACGAACAATCTGCCTCAGGCGCCGCAGCGCCCGTGACCCGGAGCTGACGGGGCCGGCCTCGCCGCCCGCACCGGCCCCACCGGCTCCACCGCACGCAACGCACGCACCGACCGCATCGGGCAGACCGACAGCGCCGGACACGTACCCGGCCCCACCGCGCGCACCTGCCCCATCGCGCGCATCCGGACGGGTGCGCGGACAGGACGGGTGCGCGGACAGGACGGGCGCGCGGACAGGACGGGCGCGCGGACCGGACGGGTGCGCCCGGTTCCGCCTGCCGTCGCGGGTCTCGTGGGCCGCACGGAGTAGCCTCGCGGCCATGTATGCGATCACGATCCCCGAACCCGGTGGCCCCGAGGCGCTCGTGTGGGCCGAGGTGTCCGATCCCGTACCCGGCGAGGGCGAGGTGCTCGTCGAGGTCGTGTCCAGCGCGGTCAACCGCGCCGATGTACTGCAACGGCAGGGCTTCTACAACCCGCCGCCCGGCGCCTCCCCCTACCCCGGTCTGGAGTGCGCGGGGCGCGTCGCGGCGCTCGGCCCGGGGGTGACCGGATGGTCGGTGGGCGACGAGGTGTGCGGGCTGCTGGCGGGCGGCGGGTACGCGGAGAAGGTCGCCGTACCGGCCGGTCAGCTGCTGCCCGTACCGGACGGCGTGGACCTGGCGATGGCCGCGGCGCTGCCCGAGGTGACCGCGACGGTGTGGTCCAACGTCTTCATGGTGGCCCACCTGCGCCCCGGCGAGACACTGCTCGTCCACGGCGGATCCAGCGGCATCGGCACGATGGCCATCCAGCTCGCCAAGGCGGTCGGCGCGCGGGTCGCGGTGACCGCGGGCGGACCGGAGAAGCTGGCGCGCTGCGCGGAGCTGGGAGCGGACATCCTCATCGACTACCGCGAACAGGACTTCGTCGATGAGCTCCGCAAGGCGACCGACGGCGCGGGCGCGGACGTCATCCTGGACATCGTCGGTGCGAAGTATCTGGACCGGAACGTGCAGGCGCTCGCCGTGAACGGCCGGCTCGCGATCATCGGCCTCCAAGGCGGCGTCAAGGGTGAGCTGAACCTGAGCGCCCTGCTGAGCAAGCGGGCCGCCATCACCGCCACGTCCTTGCGGGGCCGCCCGCTCGCCGAGAAGGCCTCGATCGTCGCGGCCGTGCGCGAACATGTGTGGCCGCTGATCGGCGGGGGCGTCGTCCGGCCGGTCGTGGACCGCACGGTGCCGATGGAGGACGCCGCTCAGGCGCACCGGGTGCTGGAATCCAGTGCGCACATCGGCAAGGTGCTCCTGCTCGCGCCCGCTTCCGCGTGAGGCCTACCTCCCGCCTCCGTCCGAGGCGTACGGGAGGCGTACCTCCCGCTTCCGCGTGAGGCGTACCCGATGGACGCCCGCCTGATCCGTACGCGACGGGCGTACGCGGCGCCGTTGACGCGGTCGGGCCCGGCACACACCTCGCTGTGTGCCGGGCCCGTTCGGTCCGTCAGTGCTGTTCGGCGGGTTACAGGTAGGGGCCGGAGCGGATCGCTCCGTGCGGGTCACCGCCGCCGTCCTCGTCCTCGTGGCCCGTGCCGGGCGGCAGGGCGCGACGCATCTGTTCCAGCTGGGCGCGGGCCGCCATCTGCTGGGCGAACAGAGCGGTCTGGATGCCGTGGAAAAGGCCCTCCAGCCAGCCCACCAGCTGGGCCTGCGCGATCCTCAGTTCCGCTTCCGAGGGGATGGACTCCTCGGTGAACGGCAGCGAGAGCCGCTCCAGCTCCTCCACCAGCTCCGGGGCCAGCCCGTCCTCCAGTTCCTTCACGGAACTGGCGTGGATCTCCTTGAGCCTGACCCGGCTCGCCTCGTCGAGGGGAGCCGCTCTGACCTCCTCCAGGAGTTGCTTGATCATGCTGCCGATGCGCATGACCTTTGCGGGCTGTTCGACCATTTCCGTCACCGGGACCTCGCGCGACTCGTCGTCACTGGTACCGCCGCCGATAGCCATTCCGTCCTGTCCCACTACGAGGACCTGGGGGTGCTCCTGCGACCGGTCATTCCTCGGCATTTCCATGCGCCCATTCTCTCGCACACATGCCGTACACGACTGTGGTGCCCCCGGGAACGGATGATCCACCGTCCCTGGGGGCGCCGGAAGCAGCCGGGTCGGCCGTGTCGGACCAGGGTCGAGGGGGTGCGGTCGCACCTCCTCGCGGCCCTGATCAGCCCTCGCGGCACTGACCGGCTCTCGCGGCCCCGGTCGGCTCACGCGGCCAAGGTCAGCTCGCGCGACCCCGGTCGGCGGGGCGTGCTCACCCCGCCCGCCGGGTCAGCGTCAGGCGTGAGCGGGTGAGGCCGGCGGCCAGCAGTCCGGCCAGCACCGGCACCACCACGGCCAGCAGCCCGATCGTCTCCCAGGGCAGCACGATCGGGGTGTAGGCGGAGTCCATCGGCTGCTCGCGCATCGCCCGCATCGCCTCGCGCAGATCGATGAGCCGCAGGGCGACCGCGGGCACGACGCCCGCCACCGTACCGAGCAGCACCCCGGTGAGCGCGACGACCAGGCACTGGAATCCGGAGAGGGAGCGTCGCACTCCCGGAGGCGCGCCCACCGCGCTGAGCGTGGTCAGGTCGGCCTCCGCGTCGGCCTTGGCCAGACCGGTGGTGATGGCGGCCGCGCCCAGGGTCACCACGCCCGCGAACAGGGCGAGGATCAGCAGGATCGTGTCCTCCCCGCCGGACGGACCGTTGTCCGACGTGACGTAGGCGCCGCCGCCGCCCTGATCGATCGCCGCCGAGGTCGCCTGCCGCTCGGCCTCGGTCGGGGGGTGCGAGAGCGTGTACAGGCTTCCGTGGTCCTGCGTGTGCAGACCCAACCGGTCCGCGGCCTTCTGCGGCATGAGCAGGCGGATGCCGGGCGTCGCGGCGTACTTCGCGGGCGCGACGTAGACCTTCAGCCGGTCCGTGGTGGTGCGGGCCTTGCCGGGGTGCAGCTCGCGGTTCTTTTCGTCGCGGTCGCTGTACGTGTGGACGGCCTTGAGGGTGACCTCGCCGTTCTTCGCGTAGGCCGGGTTCAGCAGGACGGGAGTGCCCGCCTTCAGTGCTTCGGCCGCCGCGGGGTCGTCGAGCTTCACGTACGAGGTGAGCAGCGAGGCGTCAGCGATGACGATCTTGTTGATGTCGGTGCCGAAGGACGTCATGTTCATGTACTCGTCCATGCAGGCGGGGGAGTTCGTCAGCCGCTTGTGCTCATCGGCGGAGAGCCGGGCGGCGAGTTCCTTGGCACCCCGGCCGTTCAGCGGGCAGTTGTGCCCCTTGCCGGTGGGCTTCACCAGATCGAGGGAACCGCAGCCGTTCTCCTCCTCGTGGAAGGTGTAGCAGTCGCTGCCCGCCCAGACCCGTCCGATGTCGGAGCGTTCACCGCTGACGGGCATGTTCCGCTCGACGGCCGCCCGCGCGCCCGGCAGCCGTCCGGTCTCGGAGGGCTCCGAGAGGAGGGCGGCGGTGCCCGCGGTGAGGGCCGGTGTGTAGTCGTAGTCCTGCTCGGCCGAGGAACTGGCGGCGTACGTGGCGACGGCGATGGTGCCGGCCACGGCGGCCATCACCGCGGCGACGGCCGGCGCTGTACGTCCCCGGTTGCGGGCCGCGTCGCGGAGCGCGATGCGTGGGGTGAGCGGCAGCCTGCGGCCGAGCCGGCCGAGGAAGCCGACGATGACCGGGATACAGGCGAGCACGCCCAGTTCCGCGACGACCGAGCCCCCGGCGACCATGGTCGTGTCACCGTTGATCCCTCCGTAGACGGCGACGGCGGCACCGGCAGCCATCGCGACGCACCCGAGAACGGGCATCACGCGGGAGCCGCGGCGGGTACCGCGGCGGCCGGTGAGCGACTCCAGCACGGACTGGCGGCCCGCCACGACGGCCGGTGCGAGCGCCGCGAGCACGCCGGTGACCAGGCCGAGTACGGCGATCGCCAGCAGCTCCCCGGGGCGGATGGTCAGGCTGCCGAAGCGGTGCCCGGCGTAGTTCTCGATCATCGGACGGCACAGCGCGGTCAGGCCGAGTCCGAGCACCACGCCGAGGACGGCGCCGATCCCGCCGAGCACCACACCACCGGCGAGCACCACGGCCCGGACCTGACTCCGGCTGCCGCCGCACGAACCGACGAGACCGAGCTGCCTGCGTGAGCGACGCGCGCCGACGGCGAACGCCGGTCCTGCCAGCAGCACGATCTCCAGGACCGCCATGGCCACCACGGTGAGCAGGGCCGCGCTCCGGGGCTGACTGCCGGTGCCGCCCCCGCTCATCCGGGCGGCCATCGGGATCTCGGAGTCCGGCGGCGGGTCGAGGACGGCCTGGCGGGACAGCACCAGTGCGCCCTTCTCATTGGCGGCGAGTACGTCGGGCCAGGTCACTCCGGCGCCGGCCGGGCCCTGGACCAGCCACTTCGTCCTGCCGGGGTTGGGCGGGAGGATCTTGCCGTCACGGTCGACGGCGGCCTTCCAGGGGGCGATGACCGTGCCGGGATCGGCGTAGAGGGACTTCTTGTCCAGCGCCTGGGGCAATTCCACGGTGCCGGTGAGGGTGTACGTCAGCTCGGGGCCGCGCACGGTCATACGGGAGCCGATGTGGAGGCCGGACGACTTCATGAAGGCTTCGGTGGCGGCGATCTCGCCCTTGCCGTGCGGGAACGTGCCGTCGAGCAGGGTGATCCTGCCGCGGACCAGCCGGTCCGCGGTGCGCAGCTCGGTGATCTCGGTGTTTGTGATGCCGTGGCCGGTCGTGACGGAGGCGGGCACGGACTGTTCGGTCAGGAACCGTGAGCCCTTCGGGAACGTGGCCGGTACGTCGACCGGCTTCCGCTTCTCCTCCGGCACCTGGGCGTCGTCGGGGGTGCCCCAGCCGCTCTGGTCGGGCATCTGCTGGATCGGTGTCCGGCCCAGGCCCGCATCGGTGAACTGGGCGTCCGCCGCACCCATCTTGGCCGTCAGCTCCTTGGCCTCGGTCATGGCGGAGCTGCGGTACGTCACATCGGCGGCCGTCACCCCGAGGACCGGCAGGGCGATCATCGCGACCACCAGGGCGCTGCGGCCCTTGGCCCGCATCGCGTCGCGGCGGGCTATGCGGAAGGTGGCGCGCCACCCCGGGAAGACGCTCACTCGGCGGCCTCGGCGGCGAGCAGGGAGTCGGCCCCGGTGGTCAGTGTCTGGTCGATGATCGAACCGTCCCGCAGGAACACGACCCGGTCGGCCCAGGCGGCGTACCGCGGCTCATGGGTCACCATCACTCCGGCCGCGCCCTGGTCGCAGCGATTGCGCAACAGGGCGAGGACGGCCTCACCCGTCTCGGAGTCGAGCGCTCCGGTCGGCTCGTCGGCGAGCACCAGGCGCCGGTCCCCCACGAGCGCGCGGGCGATGGCGACGCGTTGCTGCTGGCCGCCGGACATCTCGTCCGGGAAGCGGTCGGCGATCTCGGCCAGGTTCATCTCGGCCAGGGCCGCGAGGGCTTCCCTGCGGGCCTTGCGGACGGAGACGCCGTCGAGTTCGCGGGGCAGGGCGATGTTCTCGGCGGCGGTGAGGGCCGGGATCAGGTTGTAGTCCTGGAAGACGTATCCGACGCTGCGGCGGCGCAGGGCGGCCATGCCCTTGCGGCCGAGGGCGGCGATGTCCTGGCCCTCGATGACGACCTGGCCACTGGTGGCCGTGTCGAGCCCCCCGGCCAGGGTCAGCAGCGTGGACTTGCCGGAACCGGACGGACCCATCACGGCGACCAGTTCGCCCGTGCGCACGGAGAGGTCGACGCCGCGCAGGGCGTGCACTTCGGCGATGCCGGATCCATGGGTACGGGTCAGTGCCCGCAGTTCGAGAACGGCCTGGCCGACGGGCTGGCCGACGGGCGGGGCGGGTACGGGCGAGGACATGGTGGTGGTTCCCCCTAGGAACGGTCGGAGCAGGTCGGGCGGGGAGGGGCGGGGATAGTGGAGGGCGGCGAGGCGCGGACAGGGCCGCGGGCCTGCCCGCGTACGGCTGTGGAGCTGCGGGAACGGCAGCGGGGGCGGTCGGAAGGGCGGGCCTGTCCGCTTGCAGCCCCTCGTAGGCCGCTCGGAACGCCCTTCGAAACGCCCCTCGAAACGCCCCTCGTACGCCGCTGGACAGGGCGGCTGTCGCCGGGTGGGCGGCCGGGGCGCCGGGTCAGCGCCGGGCGCGCGGGCGGGCGGCGAGGAGGCGGGCGGGGCCGCGGGTGGCGGCCGGACCGGAGCCGGCCGTCGGCTCGGTGGCGGCGGCCTCGGCGAGGCGGACGAGCCGGGCCTCGCAGTGATCCAGCCACCGGGCCTCTGCCTCGGCCTGGAAGATCAGCTGTTCCACCACGAGGAGCCAGGCGACCTCGTCACGGTTGGCCGGCACATCGGCGAGGGCCTGGGCCTTGAGCCGGGTGTAGTCCTGCATGGCCTTCAGGGTGTGGTGGCGCTGGGCCTGGATGACGTTGCGGATGTCGACGCCCGGGGCGCCCACCGCCATCGCCAGCTTGATCGCCAGTTCGTCGCGGGGCGGGTTGGCGCGATCCACGGGCGTCTCGAACCAGTTGCGCAGTTCGGCACGGCCGTCGTCGGTGATCGCGTACAGGTCGTGGCCCGCGTCGTCCGCGCCGTCCTGCGCGACCATGCCGTCGCGCTCCAGGCGGCTGAGCGTCGTATAGACCTGGCCGACGTTCAGCGGCCAGGTGGAGCCGGTGCGCGACTCGAATTCGGTGCGGAGCTGGGAGCCGTACCGCGGCCCGCGCTCCAGGAGGGCGAGTAGCCCGTGACGGATCGACATACTGAGTATGTATACCGAGTATGTTGCTCGTGGCAAGTCCCTCAGGAGACTCGTGGCAAGTCCCTCAGGAGACCGGACGGAGGTCCGGACCGGCTCAGTGCCCGCGACGCATACGGAACGCGAGGAAGCCCAGCCCCAGCCCGACCAGGGCGATCCCGGCGCCGAGCGAGATCTGCTGCACCTGTCGCACGGCGCGCGCGTCCAGCGCCTGCGCGGACGCCTGCCGGGACTCGGGGAACGCGCTGGGCGGCGGGGTGTAGACGGGCACGTCAGTGGCGTCGGGCTCCGGTACGTCCTCGTCGAGGGGGGCCTCGGCCCGCGCGAGCTCCAGCGGTGACAGCGACCGCCCGGGACGCGCCCGCCCCTCACCGGCCACCTGGCCGGCCAGCGGTGGCTCCGAAGCGGACGCGGAAGCGGAAGCGGAAACGGAAGCGGACGGGGGCGGGGCGGCAGGGTCGGAGGCGCTTGTCGGCGGACTGCCGGGGGGCTTCGCGGGGGCATCGTCCGAGGCGCCCGAGGGGGTGGCCGCCTCCGAGGACGCGAGCGGACCGCTGCCCGCAGGGCGGAGCGTCGCCGGGCCCGACGGAAGGGCGGAGGGCGGAGCGGAGGGAAGCGCGGACGGCCCGGCGGAGGCCGGCGGGGACGAGGGCGCGGAAGGAGCATCGGAAGCGTTCGTCGAGGGACGGAGTGAGACGGCGCCGGCCGCACTGCCGGCCTGCCCTCCCGCGTACGCCTCCCCGCCCACCGTCCCCAGCGCCGCCCCCGCCACCATCACCAGACAGGCCACGCACTTCGACGACCGCGCGGGGAGGAGTCCTGGAGCCATGAGATCAGCGTCACACGCGCCGATATATCCGGCATCCCGGATGAGAAGGCGCCACCCGTAGGCGCGACGGCCCGGCCCGCACCACGCGCATCGGCATGCATCACACGTATTGGCCCGCATCACGTGCAACGGTGGGCATCACGCGTATCGCCGCGCACCATGAGCAACGCCGCGCACCACGTACAACGGCGGCACCATGCGTAACGGCGCCGACGCGAGGGGACCGGAGCGATCCGGACCGGGGTGCTGCCCAGCTAAGCCGGGTCGCCGGTGGAGATCCGCAGTTCGAAGTGGGCGCCCCGCTCCGCGACCGCCGTACCGGAGGCGGGGAACTGGTTGACGACCTGGTCCTCGGCGTAGGCGTTGCCCGGCTCCTTGATCTCCTTGATCGTCCACCCCGCCGCCAGGGCACAGGCCTTCGCCGAGTTGATGTCCTTGTAGATGAAGTTCGGCGCCATGACCTTCTGCGGGTCGTTCGTGTCCTCCATCGCGTCCGTGCAGGCCTCGGTCTTCATCGTCCGGTTGCGCTCCGGCGGCTTGTGCTCGCCCGCCACCGTCGAGTCGCCGTCCTTGCCGGGTTCGTCCTTGTTCTGGAGGGACAGCGCCGTGATCAGGCCGCCGACCGCGAGCAGCGCGACAACGATCGAGCCGACGATGACCGGCATGTTCCGCTTGGAGCCACCGCCGCCGCCTGCTCCGCCACCGCCGGTGTTCTGCGGGGAGGTCATGTACGGCGGCGGGGTCTGGTGGGCCAGCGGGCCCGCGGCCTGGTACGCCGGGGCTGCCTGCGGGTAGCCGTAGCCCGACGCGGGCGTCGGGGCGGAGGTCTGCTGGTACGGGCCCGGCTGGTGCGTCTGCGGCTGCGGCTGGTACGGCATCTGGATGCTCTGCGGCGACGTGGACGACTGGTCGACGGGCGGGAAGACCGCCGATCCGACGCCGGAGCCGCTGTTGGTGGGAGCCCCGCCGCTGACGATCACCGGAGCGCCCGTCATACCGCCCGAGGCGTTCAGCACGCGCGCGATCTCGTCCCGCATCGCGGCGGCGCTGGGGAAGCGCTCGTTCGGGTTCTTCTTCAGCGCGCGGGCGACGAGTGCGTCCATGGCCGGGGTGATCGAACGGTTGATGCTGGACGGAGCGACGGGCTCCTCCTGCACATGCGCGTACGCGATGGCGAGCGGCGAATCCGCGTCGAACGGGATCCGGCCGGTGAAGAGCTGGAAGAGCATGATGCCGACCGAGTACAGGTCGGACCGGGCGTCCACCCCGCGTCCGAGGGCCTGCTCGGGGGAGAGGTACTGCGGCGTGCCGACGACCATGCCGGTCTGCGTCATCGACGTGACGCCCGACTGCATGGCGCGGGCGATGCCGAAGTCCATGACCTTCACGACGCCGCGCTTGGTCATCATCACGTTGCCGGGCTTGATGTCCCGGTGGACCAGCCCCATCTCGTGGCTGGTCTCCAGCGCGGCCAGCACATCGGCCGTCACCTTGAGCGCCTTGTCGGCGGGCATCGCGCCGTAACTGCGGATGTCCGCCTGGAGTACGGAGCCGAGCGGCTGCCCCTCGACGTACTCCATGACGATGTACGGCATCAGCGCGCCGCCGAGCTCGTCCTCGCCGGTGTCGAAGACCGACACGATGTTGGTGTGCTGGAGCTTGGCGACGGCCTGCGCCTCGCGCCGGAACCGCTCGCGGAAGGACTGCTCGCGCCCCAGCTCCGTGTGCAGGGTCTTGATCGCGACCTGGCGGTCGAGCGCCGCGTCGTAGGCCAGATATACGGAGGCCATCCCGCCTTCGCCGAGCAGGTCGCGAAGCTGGTACCGGCCGCCCGCGACGGCACCGCCCGCATAGCGACCCTGTGCGCCGTGTGCGCCGTCCTGGCTCATGACTTGCTTCCCCCTCGGCGCGCGACTGACGCGATGATCCGTAGTACGGGCCAAGTCTGCCCGAGGGGTACGACACGTCAAGCCAGGTGCCCGTTCCGTGACCCTAAGCACAGGAAGCGTCTCGGAAGCGTTACAGGATCCGCATGGAATTTGCTTGTGCGGCACGCCAGCCGGTTGGATGACCCGTCCCTCTCGGAACAGGTGTGTCCGACAGAGGCTGTAGCGTGACGTGGCAATGCAGCTAGGCACCGTGAGAACCCGCGGACGCGCGGACAGATACGACGGCGAGGACTGATGGCACCCGATTCCGAAGCAAACGGCGGCGGAGTTTCGGATGGCACCGACTCCTGGGGGATCGGCGGTGTCGTCGGCGACGGACGTTACCGGATGACTCACCGGCTCGGCCGGGGCGGCATGGCCGAGGTCTATGCCGCGGAGGACGTCCGTCTGGGACGTACGGTCGCGGTGAAGCTGCTCCGTTCCGATCTCGCCGAGGACCCGGTCTCCAAGGCCCGTTTCACGCGCGAGGCGCAGTCGGTCGCGGGCCTCAACCACCATGCGATCGTCGCCGTGTACGACTCCGGCGAGGACATCGTGGGCGGCCAGACCGTCCCGTACATCGTGATGGAGCTGGTCGAGGGCCGCACCATCCGTGATCTGCTCCTCAACGCCGAGGCCCCGCCGCCGGAGCAGGCGCTGATCATCGTCTCGGGGGTGCTGGAAGCCCTCGCGTACTCGCATCAGCACGGCATCGTGCACCGCGACATCAAGCCCGCCAACGTGATCATCACGGACTCCGGCGCGGTGAAGGTGATGGACTTCGGCATCGCCCGCGCGCTGCACGGCGCGCAGTCGACGATGACCCAGACCGGCATGGTCATGGGAACACCTCAGTACCTCTCCCCCGAACAGGCGCTCGGCAAGGCGGTCGACCACCGCTCCGACCTGTACGCCACCGGCTGCCTGCTCTACGAACTCCTCGCCCTGCGGCCCCCGTTCACCGGTGAGACCCCGCTCTCCGTGGTGTACCAGCACGTCCAGGACATTCCGGTGCCGCCCTCCGAGGTGTCGGACGTGGTGCCCCCGGAGCTGGACGGGATGGTGATGCGCTCGCTCGCGAAGGACCCGGACGACCGGTTCCAGAGCGCCGAGGAGATGCGCGGCCTGGTCCAGTACAGCCTGCAGATGCTCCAGGTGCAGGGCGGCCACACCGGTACGTGGAACACCGGCCCGGTCGCGATGCACGAGGCCGGCCACACCCCCGCCATGGGCATGACGGGCGGGACGACGGCGATGGGTCACCCGATGCACGGGGAGACCTCGCAGGGGCCGATCCTGCCGCCGATGAACCCGGACGACGGGGCGTACGACGGCGGGCACCGGTCCGGTGGCGGTCGCGGCAAGATGTGGCTGTTCGTCGTGCTCGCGCTGATCGCGATCGGCGCGGGCGTCGCGTTCGCCGTCCAGGCGGCGAACGACAACGGCAAGAAGAAGGATCCGGTCGACCCTCCGCCCTCCGTCTCGCAGTCCGAGAAGGAGACCTCACCGGATCCGACCGACGAGGAGACCGAGCCCTCCGAGGAGCCGGACAACTCCTCGGGCAATCAGACGCAGCCCAACGAGCGGCCGTGGACCCCGTCCGAGACTCCGAGCAAGCCGTCGTTCACCCCGTCCGGCACCCCGAGCCCGCCGGACTCGGGCGGCAACTCCGACGGCAACACGAACGACGGCAGTACGGGCGAGCCGACCGACGAGCCGACCAACCCGACCACCGATCCGGGATCCCCGGGCGGCAACGGGGACGACGGAGGCGCGGAGGACGGCGGAACGGGGACCACCCTCGGCACATCGGTGGGCCAGACCACCCCGTAACCCCGGACCACCCCGGAGCACCGGACCGTCTGCGGCTTCGCCCGGCCCTCACCCCGTGAAGGCCTCGCACACCGCCTCGTACTCGCGCGTCCACCACACCGCCAGGGCCGACACCGCAGGGAACTGCGGGTCGGCCCTGCGGTCGTGCAGGCGGTAGCGCCAGCGCAGTATCCAGAAGTCGTTGAGCCGCTCCCACCACACCCGGTGCACCGCTGCGGCCAGTTCCGCCGCCCCCGCCCCGGCCGCGTGCCGGTACGCGCGGGCGTACGCCCGTACCTTGTCCAGCTCCAGCTCTCCGGCCGGCTGGACGAAGAAGATCGCCGCGGCGCGGACCGCTTCCTCGGCGCGCGGCTGGACCCCCAGCCGGTCCCAGTCGACGATCGCGACCGGGTCCGCACCCCGGTAGAGCAGGTTGAGGGGGTGGAAGTCACCGTGGACCCACCCCGTGGCGGGCCCCTCCGGGGTGGGCGGGCGGCGGTGGGCGTGCCGTTCCAGCAGGGTGCGCCGCTCCACCAGCCGGTGTACGGCGAGTTCGTCGAAGGCGTCCCTGGCGGTGTTCCGGGGGTGCTCTCCGCGGGCCGCCGCCAGCAGGTCGTCGATCAGCGCGAACGTGTCGGCGGGATCGGGGCTCCCGTATCCGGGCCGGGTCGGCTGCCCGGCGGCCGTACAACCGTCGGTATCGCTGCTGCCGGGCGCCATGACCTGTTCCAGACCGGTGTGTACGGCTCCGAGGAGCGTCCCGAGCCGTTGCGACTCGGCGCGGGTCAGCTGGGCGCCGACCCGGTGCATGCCGTCCACCCAGGGGTGCAGGGCGTAGCAGCGGTCGTCGATGACCGTGACCGTGTCACCCTCTGTGTCCGTGAGCGGCGGGACGACGGGCACGCCGAGCGACTGGAGGCGCTGGGTCGCGCGGTGCTGTCGCACGATCGTCGCGCGCTCGCCGGTGGCGTCGTCCAGATGCTGTTTGTCGAGGTGGTGCTTGAGGAAATAGGAGCCGCGGGTGGTGGATACGCGGTAACCGTGGTTCAGGAGCCCCTTGTTGAGCGGTTCGCAGGCGAGCGGTTCACCGGCGTCCGGGTAGCGGCGCAGCACCTCGCCGACCGGAGGAACAGGCGGGTGGGTTGCATATGAGCGCGGCACTTACCAAATGGTAGATCACGCTGCGTTGCGGATCGCCTGACTTGCGTCGAAGTCCAGAGTGTGCTCTGTGACGAAGTGGGGGGCCAGGCGGAGAAAGGCCGGTTCGAAGGGCTCACCGTTGACCATGACGGGGCCGGCGCCGAACATTTCCCGCTGTTCGGGGCCGGGGTGCACGATCTCGGCGGGGCCGGTGAACTGCACCGACCAGAGGTTCTCGCCGTTCTCGGAGGCCGAGGCGTTGAAGTTGTCCGCACCGTAGGCGACGACGCTTCCGTTGCACGCCTCGTGATAGCCGAAGCCGCTGTGCATCCGCAGGAGGATGCGGTCGCCGACCACGATGTGGCGGGCCACCGCCAGGAAGGGGAGGGCCCGCATGCTCGTCGCCAGCCGGCCGTAGGGGACGCGGCCCAGCAGCTCGATCGCGTGGAGTTCCTCAGAGGACATAGGAACCACTGTCCGATACCGGTAGGGGCCCGGTAAGAGTCGGCGGCCCCGGGTGCTGCGGGACCAAAGTCCCAAGATCACCCGGAGTCGCCCGACGCGACTTCCCGCGACTTCCCGCGGCCGTCCGCGACTTCCCCTGCGGCGGTCCGCGACTCCCTGCCGCGGTCCGTGACTCCCCGCGGCTCGGTGCGCCTCAGTGCGTCCCGGTGCCGCTCATCGGCGCTCGGCCTGCCGCCGGGCCACATAGGCGGCGGCCTGCGACCGGCGCTCCATGCCCAGCTTGGACAGCAGACTGGAGACGTAATTCTTGATCGTCTTCTCGGCGAGGTGGAGGCGCTCGCCGATGACCCGGTTGGTCAGGCCCTCGCCGATCAGGTCCAGGATCTTGCGTTCCTGCTCGGTGAGGTTGTCGAGCTTGTCGTTGCTCTTGCCGTTCTTGCCCTCGCGCAGCCGTTCCAGCACCCGGGCGGTCGCCGCGGGGTCCAGCAGGGACTTCCCGGCCGCCACGTCCCGTACCGCGTTCAGCAGCTCGTTCCCGCGGATCGCCTTCAGGACGTAGCCGGACGCGCCCGCCATGATGGCGTCGAAGAGGGCCTCGTCATCGGCGTACGACGTCAGCATCAGGCATTTGATGTTCTCGTCCCGGGAGCGGACCTCCCGGCACACCTCCACCCCGCTGCCGTCCGGCAGCCGTACGTCGAGCACCGCGACATCGGGACGCGTCGCCGGGATCCGCACCAGCGCGTCCGCCGCCGTGCCGGCTTCACCGACGACCTCGATGTCTTCCTCGACGGAGAGAAGCTCATGGACTCCGCGTCGGACGACCTCATGGTCGTCGAGCAGAAATACAGTGATTTTTCCATCGTTCCGCACGAACGCAGTCTCACACACTCGCTTCGGCTCCGCTCCTGTCAGCTCCGGTTCGGCTCCTCACCGCCCTTCCCTGGCGCCTTTCTCCGGGATAACGTGCCGTTGTTCCGGCGGCCTGCAAGGCTGTTACCAGTGCTGTGACCAGCAAGACTTCGCGATTTTTTCGATTTACTTGGAAATCCAAGCAAAATCGCAGGTCAGATAGGGTTTCGCAGTTATGCGAAGCACTGGGTAACGTGCCTATGACAGGGCGCTCGCCGGGGCACCTGTCACGCCTGATCCCGGCCGAGCTGCACCCACCCCGTGCACGGGTCCGGAAACAGGCGAGCCGCACTGGTTCCCGGCAGACCCCGGGGGCCGGACCGACGGAGGAGCACGCACGTGACCGTGGAGAGCACTGCCGCGCGCAAACCGCGACGCAGCAGCAAGCGGACCAGCGCCGCGAAGACGCCACAGAGTTCCGAGCCCCAGCTCGTACAGCTGCTGACGCCCGAGGGCGAGCGCGTCGAGCACCCGGACTACCAGATCGATCTGACCGCGGACGAGCTGCGTGGTCTGTACCGGGACATGGTTCTGACCCGCCGCTTCGATGCGGAGGCGACCGCCCTTCAGCGCCAGGGCGAGCTGGGCCTGTGGGCCTCGCTGCTGGGCCAGGAGGCCGCGCAGATCGGCTCCGGCCGGGCGCTGCACGACGACGACTACGTCTTCCCGACCTATCGCGAGCACGGCGTCGCCTGGTGCCGCGGGGTCGACCCGACCAATCTGCTCGGGATGTTCCGCGGCGTGAACCACGGCGGCTGGGACCCGAACACCAACAACTTCCACCTGTACACGATCGTCATCGGCTCGCAGACCCTGCACGCCACGGGCTACGCCATGGGCGTCGCCAAGGACGGCGCGGACTCGGCCGTGATCGCGTACTTCGGTGACGGCGCCTCCAGCCAGGGCGACGTCGCCGAGTCGTTCACGTTCTCCGCGGTCTACAACGCCCCCGTGGTGTTCTTCTGCCAGAACAACCAGTGGGCCATCTCCGAGCCGACCGAACGGCAGACCCGCGTCCCGCTCTACCAGCGCGCCCAGGGATACGGCTTCCCCGGCGTCCGGGTCGACGGCAACGACGTGCTCGCCTGTCTGGCGGTCACCAGGTCGGCACTGGACCGGGCCCGCCGGGGGGAGGGGCCGACCCTCGTCGAGGCGTTCACGTACCGGATGGGTGCCCACACCACCTCCGACGACCCGACGAAGTACCGGGCCGACGAGGAGCGGGCGGCCTGGGAGGCCAAGGACCCGATCCTGCGGCTGCGCACATACCTGGAGAAGCAGAAGCTCGCGGACAGCGCGTTCTTCACCGCGCTGGACGAGGAGAGCGAGACCCTCGGCAAGCGGGTGCGCGAAGCGGTACGGGCCATGCCCGACCCCGACCCGATGGCGATCTTCGAGCACGGCTACGCGGACGGCAGCTCCCTCGTCGACGAGGAACGCGCCCAGTTCGCCGCCTACCAGGCATCGTTCGCAGACTCTGCCGAGGAGGGCAACTAGCCATGGCCGTGGAAAAGATGTCCATCGCGAAGGCGCTCAACGAGTCGCTGCGCCTCGCCCTCGACACGGACCCCAAGGTCCTCATCATGGGCGAGGACGTCGGCAAGCTCGGCGGTGTCTTCCGCATCACCGACGGACTGCAGAAGGACTTCGGCGAGGGCCGGGTGATCGACACCCCGCTCGCCGAGTCCGGCATCGTCGGTACGGCGATCGGACTGGCCCTGCGCGGCTACCGTCCCATCGTCGAGATCCAGTTCGACGGCTTCGTCTTCCCCGCGTACGACCAGATCGTCACGCAGCTCGCGAAGATGCACGCCCGTGCGCTCGGCAAGATCAAGATGCCGGTCGTCGTCCGGATTCCGTACGGCGGCGGCATCGGCGCCGTCGAGCACCACAGCGAGTCGCCCGAGGCCCTCTTCGCGCACGTCGCGGGCCTGAAGGTGGTCTCGCCGTCCAACGCGAGCGATGCCTACTGGATGATGCAGCAGGCCGTCCAGAGCGACGACCCGATCATCTTCTTCGAGCCGAAGCGCCGCTACTGGGACAAGGGCGAGGTCGACACCGAGTCCATCCCGGGGCCGCTGCACAAGGCGTCCGTGGCCCGTACGGGCTCCGATCTCACCCTCGTCGCCTACGGCCCGATGGTGAAGGTCTGCCTGGAAGCGGCCGCGGCCGCCCAGGAGGAGGGCAAGTCGGTCGAGGTCCTGGACCTGCGGTCGATGTCCCCGATCGACTTCGACACCATCCAGACGTCGGTCGAGAAGACCGGCCGGCTCGTCGTGGTCCATGAGGCGCCCGTGTTCTACGGTTCCGGGGCCGAGATCGCCGCCCGGATCACCGAGCGCTGCTTCTACCATCTGGAAGCACCGGTGCTGCGGGTCGGCGGCTATCACGTCCCCTACCCGCCGGCCCGCCTTGAGGACGAGTACCTGCCGGGCCTCGACCGGGTGCTCGACGCCGTCGACCGCTCGCTGGCGTACTGAGGAGAGGGGTCGTGACGACGATGACCGAAACGTCTGCTCGTTTCCGTGAGTTCAAGATGCCCGATGTGGGCGAGGGACTGACCGAGGCGGAAATCCTCAAGTGGTACGTCCAGCCCGGTGACACGGTCACCGACGGGCAGGTCGTGTGCGAGGTCGAGACGGCCAAGGCGGCCGTGGAGCTGCCGATCCCGTTCGACGGGGTGGTGCACGAACTGCGCTTCCCCGAGGGCACGACCGTCGATGTCGGCCAGGTGATCATCACGGTGGACGTGGCGCCGGGCAGCGGTGACGCCGCTCCGGTGGCCGCCGCCGCGGTCCCGGCGCCGGCTCAGGCTCCGACGGCCGCCGAACCGGAGGCCGAGGCGCCGAAGGGCCGTCAGCCGGTCCTGGTCGGCTACGGCGTGGCCGAGTCCTCCACCAAGCGCCGCCCGCGCAAGGGTGCCGCGACGCCGGAGCCCGCGGTCGCCGCCGTGCAGGCCGAGTTCAACGGTCACAACGGCCATGCCACGGTGACCGTCGTGCCGGCCGTGCCGGGGAGCCGCCCGCTCGCCAAGCCGCCGGTCCGCAAGCTCGCCAAGGACCTGGGCATCGACCTGGCGTCGGTCAGCCCGACCGGCAAGGACGGCATCATCACCCGCGAGGACGTCCACGCGGCGGCCGCGCCCGCCCCGGCCCCCGCGGCCGTGTCCGTCGCCGCGGAGCCCACCGCGGGCGCCGAGCCCGAGGCACCGGCCGCGCAGGCATCGGCGACCGCCCGGGAGACCCGTATCCCGGTCAAGGGTGTCCGCAAGGCCATCGCCCAGGCGATGGTCGGCAGCGCCTTCACGGCGCCGCACGTCACCGAGTTCGTCACGGTCGACGTCACGCGCACGATGAAGCTCGTGGCCGAGCTCAAGGAAGACAAGGACATGGCGGGAGTCCGGGTCAACCCGCTCCTGATCATCGCCAAGGCGCTTCTGGTCGCGATCAAGCGGAACCCGGACGTCAACGCCGCCTGGGACGAGGCCAACCAGGAGATCGTTCAGAAGCACTACGTGAACCTGGGCATCGCGGCCGCCACGCCGCGCGGTCTGATCGTGCCGAACATCAAGGACGCGCACGACAAGACCCTGCCCCAGCTCGCCGCGGCACTGGGCGAGCTGGTCACCACGGCCCGGGAGGGCAGGACGTCGCCCGCGGCCATGGCGGGCGGCACGGTGACGATCACCAACGTCGGCGTCTTCGGCGTCGACACGGGCACGCCGATCCTCAACCCCGGCGAGTCCGCGATCCTCGCGGTCGGCTCCATCAAGCCCCAGCCGTGGGTCCACAAGGGCAAGGTGAAGCCGCGCCAGGTCACCACCCTGGCGCTCTCCTTCGACCACCGTCTGGTCGACGGCGAGCTGGGCTCCAAGGTGCTGGCGGATGTCGCCGCGATCCTGGAACAGCCGAAGCGGCTGATCACCTGGGCCTGACGGCCCGGACACTCCGGCAACCGGTGGGCCCGCGCGGCTGAACGCGCGGGCCCACCGGCCTGTTTCACGTGAAACAGGACGAAGTGCGGCGTCCCCCGGGCCGAATCCGCGGCCACCCACCGCGTGCCGCTCCGTCGTACGCGAACGGGGGTGCGGCCACCATGATGGTGGCCGCACCCCCGCAGGGCTTCCAGGAGACGGACGGGTTACTTCTTGAAGCCGTAGTCCATGAGCTTCTTCGCGTCCGCGGTGCGGTTGGCCTCGGAGGACGAGGTGAGCACCGTGCCGATGACGGTCTTGCCCTTACGGGTCGCGGCGAAGACCAGGCAGTACTTGGCCGTCGGGCCGGAGCCGGTCTTCACACCGATCGCGCCGCTGTAGCTACTGAGCATCTTGTTGGTGTTGCTCCACGACATGTTGCGGAAGCCGCCGCTCTTCGTGGTCACCTTCTGCTTCGTCGACTTCGTCTTGACGATGGAGCGGAACGTGGAGTTCTTCATCGCCTTACTGGCGATCTTCGTCAGGTCGCGGGGGGTCGAGTAGTTCTTCGTACCCCCTATGCCGTCGAACGAGTCGAAGTGGGTGTTCTTCAGCTTGAGGCTCTTCGCCGTGGAGTTCATCTTGCCGATGAAGGACTTCACGCGGGCCGCACGGGTCTTGCCGGAGCCGAACTTGTCGGCCAGCGCGTAGGCGGCGTCGCAGCCGGACGGGAGCATCAGGCCGTAGAGCAACTGGCCCACCGTGACCTTGTCGCCGACGATCAGCCGGGCGGACGAGGCGTTCTTGGAGACGATGTAGTCGCTGTACGCCTTCTGGATCGTGACCTTGGATTTCAGGTTCACGTTCTTCTGCGACAGCACCACGAGCGCCGTCATGATCTTGGTGGTCGAGCCGGTGGAGCGGCGGGTGTCCGCGGACTTGGTGAAGAGGGTCTTGCCGCTGCCGTTGTTCATCACGAAGCCGCCCTTGGCGACGATCTTCGGCTTCGGCGGCGCTGCTGCCTGCGCCTGGGTGGCGAAGGCGCTGCCCGCGAGCACGGCACCCGCGGTGAGGGCCACGGTGGCGGTGGCGGATGCGCGATTGATGCGCTTGATCCCGATTTTCAACTGAACGCTCCAAATGCCCCTGAATTGCGGCCACATAAGGGTGCCGCTCGGTGGTGAGACTCCTGGGGCGGGGTAATGGATGTGTTCCCGAGGGGGTGAATCTGTGCCTGCTCGGTCACGTTTTCCTCAAGTCCGGGGGGAGCCGGCCGACGCGCCCGGGGCGTCCAGAATCCGGACCGGATCCCTCATGCGTACATGTTGTATCTATGCTGTGTGCATGCCTGCCGCGCCCCCCGCCCCCGTACAGCCGCCCAAGACCTCGCTCAAGCGGCCGCCCGCCGCCGAACGCGTCTACACCCATATCAAGGAGGCCGTCCTCGGCCGCCGCTACGAGGGTGGGACGCTCCTCACCGAAGGTGATCTCGCGGAGGCCGTGGGGGTCTCCCGGACGCCCGTGCGCGAGGCGCTGCTGCGGCTGGAGGTGGAAGGGCTGATCAAGCTCTATCCGAAGAAGGGCGCTCTGGTGCTCGCCGTCTCCGCGCAGGAGATCGCGGACGTGGTGGAGACCCGGCTGCTCGTCGAGGAGTTCGCCGCGCGCAAGGCCGTGCCCGCTTCGGCGCGGTTCATCGCCCGGCTCGAACAACTCCTCGGTGAGCAGCGTCAGCTGGCGGAGGACGGGGACCTGGCGGCCGTGTCGGTGAAGGACCGCTGCTTCCACGCCGAGATCGTGCGGAACGCCGGGAACGAGATCCTCTCGCGCCTCTACGACCAGCTGCGCGACCGTCAGCTGCGGATGGGCGTCGCCGTGATGGAGGCCCACCCCGGCAGGATCGCCGCCAACATCACCGAACACGGTGAGCTCCTGGACGCCATCAGGGCCGGTGACGCGGAGGGCGCCGCGCAGGTCGTGCGACGCCATGTCAGCAGGGTCAAGGTGCTGGTCAGGGGTGAGGACCGGTGAGCTCTGCCGCCGCCCCCACGCTGTCCCTGCCCGGAGATCCGCCCGGCGGCCGGCGCGCCGCCCGGATCTGGGGCATCGGGGTCGCCGTCTACTTCGTCGCCATCATCTTCCGTACGAGCCTGGGGGTCGCCGGGCTCGACGCCGCCGACCGGTTCGACGTCAACGCCTCGGCGCTGTCGACGTTCTCCATCCTTCAGCTGCTCGTCTACGCGGGCATGCAGATACCCGTCGGCCTGATGGTCGACCGGCTCGGCACCAAGAAGGTCCTCACCATCGGGGCCGTCCTGTTCACCGTCGGGCAGCTGGGTTTCGCGCTCTCCCCCTCCTACGGCACGGCGCTCGCCTCCCGGGCACTGCTCGGCTGCGGTGACGCGATGACCTTCATCAGCGTGCTGCGGCTCGGCAGCCGCTGGTTCCCGGCCCGGCGCGGGCCGTTGATCGGCCAGGTCGCGGCACTCTTCGGGATGGCGGGCAACCTCGTCTCGACGCTCTTCATCGCCCGCGCGCTGCACGGCCTCGGCTGGACCACGACCTTCGCGGGGAGCGCGATCGCGGGTGTGGTGGTGCTGGTGTTGCTGCTGCTGTTCCTCAAGGACCACCCCGAGGGCCACGAGCCGCCACCCGCCGAACACGCGGGCGCCGCGTACGTACGCCGGCAGATCGCCGCCGCATGGCGGGAGCCCGGTACCCGGCTCGGTATGTGGGTGCACTTCACCACGCAGTTCCCCGCCATGGTGTTCCTGCTGCTGTGGGGGATGCCGTTCCTCGTGGAGGCGCAGGGGCTGAGCCGGGGGACCGCCGGTGAACTGCTCACCCTGGTGGTGCTCTCCAACATGGCGGTCGGGCTCGTCTACGGGCAGATCATCGCCCGTCACCATGCGGCGCGCGCCCCGCTCGCCCTGGGCACGGTGGGGGTGACGGCTCTGCTCTGGGCCGCCACGATCCTCCACCCGGGCGACCATGCGCCGATGTGGCTGCTGATCGTTCTGTGCACGGTGCTGGGCGCCTGCGGGCCCGCTTCGATGATCGGCTTCGACTTCGCCCGGCCGGCCAATCCGCCGGAACGTCAGGGCACCGCGTCGGGAATCGTGAACATGGGCGGTTTCGTCGCCTCGATGACCACGCTGTTCGCGGTCGGCGTGCTGCTGGACGCGACCGGCGACAACTACCGCATCGCGTTCGCCTCGGTCTTCGTCCTGGAAGCGCTCGGGGTCGTACAGATCCTGCGGCTGCACACCAGGGCCACGCTCAGGGAACGCGACCACCACGTGGTCAGCCGCGTCGAAGCGGTGCACGTACCCGTGTAGTACGGCGGCGCGCCCGTCTCTCGTCCTCAGGACGGGCGCCGCCGATCGGGGAACTACGGCGTGACGGCGAAGTGGTGCAGGATCGCGGCTGCCAGATCCTGGTCGCCCTCGATCTTGATCCGGTCCGCGACCGCCGCCGCCCGGACCCGGCCGCAGGCCAGGCGGTAGTACGTCTCCCAGTCCATCGCCAGCGTCACCGCGGGGCCCAGCGACGGCGCGCCGTCGATCGAACCGCGGCCCTCCGCGTCGACCCGGACCGTCCGCAGGAACTCCAGCGGACCGTGCACATCGAGCACGACCGCCGAACTGGCCGGTGCGCCCGCGAGCTTGGCGA
Organism: Streptomyces sp. TSRI0281; assembly: GCF_001905125.1. GTDB lineage: Bacteria > Actinomycetota > Actinomycetes > Streptomycetales > Streptomycetaceae > Streptomyces. Next base: position 333,548 of record NZ_LWLE01000036.1, read on the forward strand.
CCACCTTGGGCAGCGCTTCGAGCAGGGTGTCCCGGACGATGTGGGCGCCGGGGGAGTCCAGATTGCCCGGGACGCCCAGCGTGGCGCGCAGGTCCTGCTCGTGCACCCAGACATCGACGACCCGCATGTGCATGGCCAGTTCGAGGGTCTGCTGCGCACCGAGGGGCGCCCGCACCATCGTGTCCGGGGCGCGTGTCTCGTTGCGCAGCTGCCGGGCGCGGCGGATGAGCGTGTACTCCAGCTCGGAGGTCATCTCGGGCGCGGTGTGGTGGCGCCGTACGTCGACCTGCATCTCCATGTAGCGGGCGAAGTCGCTCTGTACGTGGTAGAGGTCGCGCGGCAGGGTGTGGATGGGGCGCGGGTCGCCGAGCATCTCGCACTCCATGCCGATGATGTGCGACACGACATCACGCACCGACCAGGCGGGGCAGGGCGTACGGCGGTTCCACTCCCCCTCGACGAGTGGCTTGACCAGCTCGGCTATCGACTCGATGGAGTGGGTCCAGGCGTCGGCGTAGGTCTGGAGGCTGGGATGGACGGTCACGGGACCCCTCGTGCGGTTCTGCGGTGCATGGGCTGGAGAGCAGGGAGTGCTGGCGGGCGGGCTGGCACTGACGGCGCTGTCGGCGAGCTGCGTGGGAGGTTCGTTGGCTAAGTTACGCTGCGAGCAGGCACCCCGGCAGTGCTTTCGTGTGACGATCGTAGGCCCGTGTTGACGGCTCGAATGCCAGGACGGTGGTAGTGTGCGCGCCTCCCTCATCCAGATCGCAGTAGACCAGGACGAATCCGTCAATTCCCGTCGAGAACGGGCTGCTTCGCTGGTCGTGGCTCAGCGCGGTGCGGATCTGGTGGTCCTTCCCGAGCTCTGGCCGGTCGGTGCCTTCGCGTACACGGAGTTCGCCGCGGAGGCCGAACCCCTCCAGGGTCCCACCCATGACGTGATGGCGAGGGCCGCCGCCGAGGCGGGGGTCTGGCTGCACGCGGGTTCGTTCGTCGAGCGGGCCGCGGACGGCACCCTCTACAACACCTCGCTCGTCTTCTCGCCCGAGGGCGAACGCCGCGCCGCGTACCGCAAGATCCACCGGTTCGGCTTCGACAAGGGGGAGGCGGTCATGATGGGCGCGGGCGAGGACCTGGTCACGGTCGCTCTCCCGGGGACCACGCTCGGCCTCACCACGTGCTACGACCTCCGCTTCCCGGAGCTGTTCCGCGGCCTCGTCGACGCGGGCGCCGAGACGCTGATCGTCGCGGCGGGCTGGCCGGAGCGCCGCCGGTCCCACTGGACGCTGCTCGCGCAGGCCCGCGCCGTCGAGAACCAGTCGTACGTCCTGGCCGTGGGTACCGCGGGCACGCACGGTGGGATCGAGCAGGCCGGGCACAGCATCGCCGTCGATCCGTGGGGCGAGGTGCTGGCCGAGGCGGGCGCGGGCGAGGAGGTGCTGAGCGTGGAGTTCGACCCGGCGAAGGTCGCCACCACGCGGGAGCAGTTCCCCGCACTGAAGGACCGCAGGCTGGGACTGGCCGCGCCGCACTGAGCCGCGCCGCATTGAGCCGCGCCGCATTGAGCCGCGTCGCATTGAGACGCGGGCGACCCGGTCGGTTTCACGTGAAACCGACGTACCGCGCGATGCCACGCGCGACGCCGCAGGCGCGAAGAAGCTCAGCGAGGGCTCATCCCTCGCGCTCCTTGTCCGCGAGCACGATCACGCACATCGACACGGCGATGAGCAGCGCGGCATCGGCGTCCTCCCGCACGATGTCGATGCCGTACGTGTCGCGGATCGTCAGCCAACGGCGGGAGATCTGCGCGAGCAGTTCGCCGTCGTAGTCGACGGCGAACTCGCGGTCCAGGATCCTGCCGCTGACATCCAGCTCCGTGCCGTCCACCAGCGTCACCCGGTAGTGGTTGCGCAGCAGCGAGAGCCGCTTGCGCCGGACGGTGGCCAGTTCCTCGCCGCCGCGCTCGATGATCATCGTGTCGCGCAGGCTGATCAGCTTCTGCCGCAGTTCGACGACAACCCGTCCGTCCCGGTCCTTCAGCTCGAAGGTGTCGCGCACCCGCATGGCCTTGCCGTCGACGAGGAAGACCTTGTGCCCCTCGGTGTCCTCGATCCAGTAGTCGTCACCGACAGCGAACAGCCGCTCACGTACAAGAAGTCTCATGGGCCACAGGTTCCCCCGAGCCCCGGCGGAATGCGCGCAGGTTGGCGTGATGTTGACTTGTGGCATGGCTACACGTGCACGCGTCCGCGCCCCCGAACTCATCGGCAAGGGCGGCTGGCTCAATACAGGCGACCAGCAGTACACCCTCGCTGATCTGCGAGGACGCATCGTCATCCTGGATTTCTGGACGTTCTGCTGTGTGAACTGTCTGCATGTTCTCGATGAGCTGCGCGAGCTGGAGGAGAAGCACCGCGACACCGTGGTGATCATCGGTGTCCACTCGCCCAAGTTCGTGCACGAGGCCGAGCACCAGGCCGTCGTCGACGCCGTCGAGCGCTACGAGGTCCACCACCCGGTTCTTGACGACCCCGAGCTGGCCACCTGGAAGCAGTACGCCGTACGCGCCTGGCCGACCCTCGTCGTCATCGACCCCGAGGGCTATGTGGTCGCCCAGCACGCCGGCGAGGGGCACGCCCACGCCATCGAGAAGCTCGTGGAGGAGCTGGAGGCCGAGCACGCCGGGAAGGGCACGCTCCGCCGCGGCGACGGCCCGTACGTCGCGCCCGAGCCCGTTGCCACGTACCTGCGCTTCCCCGGCAAGGCACTGCTGCTCCCGGACGGCGGCTTCCTGGTCTCCGACACCACCCGGCACCGGCTGGTCGAGCTGGACGCGGACGGCGAGAGCGTGCGCCGGTACTTCGCAAGCGGTGACCGGGGCCTGGCGGACGGCGGTCCGGGAGAGGCGCGGTTCAGCGAACCGCAGGGCCTTGCCGTGCTGCCCGACGGGCGGATCGCCGTCGCGGACACCGTCAACCACGCGATCCGCGCCCTCGACCTGACGACCGGGACGACGAGCACCCTCGCCGGTACCGGCCGCCAGTGGTGGCAGTCCATGCCCACCAGCGGTCCGGCGCGCGAGGTGGGCCTGTCCTCGCCGTGGGACGTCGCATGGTTCGCGGACCGGCTGTGGATCGCCATGGCGGGCGTGCACCAGCTGTGGACGTACGACCCGGCGAGCGGGACCGTACGGGTCGCGGCCGGGACGACCAATGAGGGACTGGTGGACGGACCGGTCGCCGAGGCGTGGTTCGCCCAGCCGTCCGGGCTCGCGGCCTCGGCCGACGGGCAGCGGCTGTGGGTGGCCGACTCGGAGACCTCGTCGCTGCGGTACGTCGACCGCGACGACATGGTTCACACGGCCGTCGGCACCGGCCTCTTCGACTTCGGGCACCGTGACGGAGCCGCGGACCAGGCACTGTTCCAGCACCCGCTCGGTGTGACCGCGCTGCCCGACGGGTCCGTCGCCGTCTGCGACACGTACAACCACGCCCTGCGGCGTTTCGACCCGCGCAGCGGCGAGGTCACCACCCTGGCCACGGATCTGCGCGAGCCGAGCGACGCCGTGCTCGTCGACGGAGACCTCGTCGTCGTCGAGTCCGCCCGCCACCGGCTGACCCGGCTGCGGCTGCCCGAGGAGGCCGTACGCGTCCCGGACCAGGCGCACCGCACACAGCGCGCGGCCACCGAGATCGCGCCCGGCACGCTCCGGCTCGACGTGGTCTTCCAGGCGCCCGCCGGACAGAAGCTGGACACCCGCTACGGGCCCTCGACCCGGCTGCTGGTCTCCGCGACCCCGCCGGAACTCCTGGCGGCCGGCTCCGGAGCCGGTAGCGACCTGGGGCGGGACCTGGTCCTGGCGGACGGGGTCACCGAAGGCGTCCTGCACGTCTCGGCGATGGCGGCGTCCTGCGACGACGACCCGGCCAACGAGTACCCGGCCTGCCATGTGCACCAACAGGACTGGGGTGTCCCCGTCCGGGTGACCGCGGAGGGAACGTCCCGGCTGCCGCTGGTACTGGCGGGGATGGACGACAGGGGCTGACGTCCCGGAAGCCGTCGGCGCCGCTCCGCGGCTCGGGCATCCAGCGGACGGTCGCCCGCTCCGCGGGGCCGGCGGTCTTCGTGCCCGAGCCGCTTCCACCGAGCCGTCGGCCTTCTCCGGCATGGTGTACGGCGCGCGTTCAGACCTCGTCGGCCAGCCGCCGCAACGCCTCTTCGTGCCGCCTGCGGTACTCCGCCACCGCCGTCACCCGCAGCAGTGCCTCCAGCGCCCGGGCCGCGCCCTCGTCGTATCCGGCGGCTTCCGCCTCCGCCGCCGCCCGGTCGAGCAGCCGGATTCCGTCCTGCTCCTCGCCGAGCGCCAGCCGGGCCTCGCCGCTGACGGTCAGCAGCAGAACCCGCCGGGCCGCTTCCTCGCCCTCAAGTCCCCGATCGAGCGCGGTGCGTGCCGATGCGAGGGCATCGGCGGGCCGGTTCGCGCGGAGCTGCATCCGGGCGAGATGGTGCAGGGCGAGCGTCTCGGTGTGCCGGTTGCGCTCCTCGCGGGCCAGCTCGACGGCCCGACCGCACCCCTCCATCGCGATGTCGAGCCCGCCCTGTTCGGCCTGGACGACGGACAGGTTGATCAACGCGGTCGCCTCGCCGAGCCGGTCACCGGCCTGCCGGGCGAGTCCGGGTGAGCGCTCCAGCAGGGCGACGGCCTCGGCGGTCCTGCCCTCCTCCGTCAGCACCCACCCCAGCAGAGTGATCACCCTCGACTCCGCGTAGGGGTCCTTCCGGGCGCGGGCGGCGTCCAGCGCCAGCTCCAGCATCGGGGTCCAGCTGTCCCGCACCCGCCACACGATCTGCGGCCACTGGAGCAGGATGATCCGCCAGGCCCGGTCGTCGAGTCCGGCGGCGCGGGCAGCCACGGCAGCCAGGGCCAGGTCGTCCCGCTCGGCGGCCAGCCAGCGCATCGCCGCCGCCCGGTCGGGGAAGTCCCGTACGGCGGCGGGGTGGTGGTAGGCGTCCGGCAGGACGAAGCAGGGCTCACCGCCCGGCTCGGCCATGTCGGCGGCGGCGAGCGCGGTGGCGATGTAGTGGTCGAGGACGGCGGAGAGGGCGCGGGGCCCGGAAACGGGGTCGAGACCGCGGGCGTAGAGGCGTACCAGATCGTGCAGCACCCACCGTCCCGGCCCCCTCTCGGTGACGAGATGGGCCGCGGCGAGCCGCTCCAGTGCCGCCGCGGCGGTGACCGGGTCCGTCTCCGCGAGCGCGGCGGCCGTGTACGGGTCGAAGTGGCTGCCGGGATGGTGGCCGAGCCGGGCCAGCTGGTGCACGGAGTCCGATGACAGGTGCTGCACGGTCAGCCGCAGGGCGGCCGAGACACCGGTGTCGTCCACGTCGAGATACGTCAGCCTGCTGCGTTCGTCGGCCAGTTCGTCGGCCAGCACGGCGAGCGTCCACTGCGGGCGTCCGGCCAGCCGGGCCGCCGTGACGCGCAGGGCGAGCGGCAGGCCACCGCAGAGTTCGGCGAGCCGACGGGCCGCGACCGGTTCGGCCAGGACCCGTTCCTCCCCGAGCACCCCGGCGAGCAGCGCCGTGCCGTCCTGGGGTTCGAGCGTGTCGAGCGGGACGGGACGGGCCGCGTCCGAGGCGATGAGGCCCTCCAGCCGATGGCGGCTGGTGACCAGCGTGACGCAGTCGGTGCCGCCCGGGAGCAGGAGCCTGACCGTGGCGGAGTCACGGGCGTTGTCGAGGATCACGAGCAGCCGCCGCCGGTCGGTCAGCGAGCGGAAGAGCGCCGCCGCGGAGGGGGCGGTCTCGGGGACGCGGCGCGGTGCGACGCCGAGTGCCAGCAGGAACTCGCGCAGGACATCGATCAGCGCGGGCTCACCCGAGTCGCTGAATCCGCGCAGATCGGCGAAGAGCCGTCCGTCCGGGAAGGCCGCGGGGCTGCGGTGCGCCCAGTGGAGGGCCAGCGCGGTCTTGCCCACGCCCGCCGGTCCGGTGACCAGACAGACAGGTGCCTCGCCGGCCGCCGCCCGGGTGAGGTCGGCCAGCTCGGCGACGCGGCCGTGGAAGCCGCGGGGTGCGCGGGGCAGCAGATCGGTGGGGTGCGGCTCTCCGGCGGACAGCAGGGGGAGCGGGCGCGGTGAGGCGAGGACAGGGGCGCCGTCGTTGGTTGCTGCGGTCGCTGCGGGGGCGGGGGCGGGGGCGGCGGGGGCGGCGGAGGACGAGGAGCACGAGGACGAGAGTGAGGAGTGCGAGGGTGAGGAGGTCCCGGAACCGGTTCGGGCCGGATCGCGCGGTGCCGTTCCCGGTGAGGCGCCCGGCTGCCGCGCCCCGTCCGGGCCGTCGTCGGGTCCGGGGTCGCCGCGCAGGATCAGCGCGTACGCGTCGGCGAGTTCGTGTCCCGGATCGATCCCCAGCTCATCGGCGAGCAGCCGTCTTGTGCGGTGGAACCATTCCAGCGCCTCCGACTGACGTCCCGCCCGGTACAGCGCCATCATCAGCGCAGCCGCCAGCGACTCCCGCAGCGGATGGGCGCCCGCTTCCGTCCCCAGTACGGCTGCGGCGCGGTTGTGCTCCCCGAGCGCCGAGTAGGCCCGCGCAAGCTGCTCGACCGTCGCCAGCCGGGACTCCTCCAGCGTGTGCGCGGCCGCCCGGAGCGGCGGGCCGGTGAAGGCACCGCTGAGCGCCGGGCCCTGCCACAGGGACAGCGCCTCCTTGAGCATCAGTACGGAGTCGGCGGGGCTGCGCTGCTCCCTCGCCAGCATCAGCAGTTCCTCGAACCGCTGGGAGTCCAGCAGGGTCTCCGGCACCCGCAGCACATACCCGTCGCCGAGTGTGACCAGTTCCACCCCGTACGCCTCCGCGTCGGCGCCGATCAGAAGGGCGCGCAGCCGGGACACATGGCCCTGGATGACGCTGCGGGCGTGCAGTGGAGGGGCGTCGTCCCACAGGGAGTCCGTCAGCCGTCCGACGGAGACGGGAGTGTTGGCGGACAGCAGCAGCGCGGCGAGCAGGCTGCGTCGTTTGGCCGGTCCGAGCGGCAGCGGCCCGGCGAGCGTGTCGACGGAGACGGTGCCGAGCAGCCGGAACTCCACGAACGGCTTCCTTCCGGGCTGACGCACCCGTGGTGGGGCGCGGGACGGGTCTCAGAATATCGGGGGAGCCCGGGGTGCCGGCGAAGGGTCACGCCCGGCCGGTGCGTTCCTCCGGCCGGACGCGCGGGTCACTGGTACCGGCGGTCGTCCTCGGACACGACGGTGGTGGTGGGCGGTACGACCATGCGGCGGCGGCGCGCGATGCTCATGTAGACGAAGACCCCGACGAGGCCGACGACCATCATGATCCAGCCGACCAGACCGACGTTGACGCTGTCCATTTCCCAGTCGGTCGCGAAGGCGAGTATCGCCCCGGCACCGATGAGAAGAATGCATCCTCCGAGTCCCATGAAAACTGCCCTCCTGGACGACCCGGTGGTTCCGGGCCGGTAGCGACCGGGTACCCGCCCCGGCAACGACCATGTCCCGGGGAGGCGTTGGGCGGACATGGGAAGGCCCCGGGGGCGGAGGACACCCCGGGGCCGTCGAAGGCGTCGGGTCAGCCCGCCAGGAACGCCGCCAGGGCGTTCGCCAGCAGATACGGATCGTCGGCACCGCACAGCTCGCGGGCGCTGTGCATGGAGAGGATGGCGACACCGACATCGACGGTCTGGATGCCGTGCCGGGCCGCGGTGATCGGACCGATCGTGGTGCCGCACGGCATCGAGTTGTTGGAGACGAACGTCTGCCACGGCACGCCCGCCTTCTCGCAGGCTGCCGCGAACACGGCCCGGCCGCTGCCGTCGGTCGCGTACCGCATATTGACGTTGACCTTGAGGATCGGCCCGCCGTTGGCCACCGGGTGGTGCGTCGGGTCGTGGCGCTCGCCGTAGTTGGGGTGCACGGAGTGGCCGGTGTCGGAGGAGAGGCAGACGGTCCCGGCGAAGGACCTGGCGCGGTCCTCGTACGAACCGCCGCGGGCGAACACGGAGCGCTCCAGGACCGTACCGAGCAGCGGGCCGTCGGCGCCGGTGTCGGACTGCGAACCGTTCTCCTCGTGGTCGAAGGCCGCCAGCACCGGGATGTACGGAATCTCCGCGTCCGGCTGCCCGGCGACGGCGGCCAGAGCGGCGGTCGCGGCGTGCACGGAGAGCAGGTTGTCCATCCGCGGCCCGGCCACCAGCTCCCGGTCCCGGCCCAGGTAGGACGGCGGCTCGATGGCGTGCGGCATCAGGTCCCAGCCGGTCACGTCCGCGGCGTCGACGCCCGCCTCCTCGGCGACGAAGCCGATCAGGTCGCCCTCCGCGACATCGCCGAGTCCCCAGATCGGCTGCATGTGCTTCTGGCGGTCGAGCTTGAGGCCCTCGGTGTTCACGGAGCGGTCCAGGTGCACGGCCAGCTGCGGGACCCGCAGCAGCGCCCGGTCGATGTTGACCAGCCGGTGGGTGCCGTCCTTGAGCGAGATCCTTCCCGCGAGGCCCAGGTCGCGGTCCAGCCAGGTGTTGAGCAGCGGGCCCCCGTAGACCTCCACCGCGACCTGCCGCCAGCCGTACGCGCCCGTGTCGGGCAGCGGCTTCACCCGCAGGTTCGGCGAGTCGGTGTGCGCGCCGGCGATCCGGTACGGGGTGTGCGGACTCGCCCCCTCCGGTACATACCAGGCGACGATCGCCCCGCCGCGCAGGACGTACTTCCCCCCGGTGGAGGCGTCCCAGGCCGCGGTCTCCTCGACCTGGCGGAAGCCGGCCTTCTCCAGCCGGGCCGCCGCGCTCGCCACGGCGTGGTACGGGGACGGACTGGCCGCCAGGAAGGACATCAGGTCGTCGGTGTGCGCACGGTCGAAGCGGAGGGGAGAACTCATGTTCTTCACTGTAACGAGGACCGCCCCGGAGAACCGACGGTTGGCCGACGGTGGCACATGCCGATCGTGCGCCCCGCGTGTGGGGTACGTGCGCCCCGCGTGTGTCTACGGTGAGGGAAGCCCCGCCGAGGGCTTCTCACCGTCCTGCGCCTGCTGCGCGCGCTCGGCGAACATGGTGCTGAACGCCTTGACGTCCCGGTCCGGGGTGACGTTCTCGCCCTCGGTTCCGGTGCTCACCCCGAGCACGGTCGTACCGACGCGGAGCTGCGCGATCGTCGACGGACCGCCCATCGTGCCGGCGTCGGCGCGGTTCGCCTCGCGCCGGTCGCCGAGGCCGCCCAGGTCCACCTTGCGCGCGCCCACGCCCACCCGGTCGCCGCCGTACCACTGCGCCATGGCGTCGTACGCGGTCTCGGCGGCCTTCTCGTCCTTGTACGCGAGGACCCAGAAGTTCAGCGCGGTCCTGTCGGACGTCCGCGCGAAGGCGGAGTACCCCCAGGCGGTGGCGCCCAGGCAGACCTCGTCCCTCTTCTTCTCGTCGGTGACCTGGCACACCGAGGGCGGGAACTCCGGGTTCGGCTTCAGGGCCTCCGGCTTCAGATGGGTACGCCAGCCCGGTACGGCCCGCGCGTCCGGCAGCAGGGACACGACCTGCTTCCTGTCGAGGGAGGCGGCGTGCGCCCCGTCCCCGCCGCCGCATCCGGTGAGCAGCAGCGCCGCCGCCCCGGCCGCCGCGCCCCGTATGTACCACCGCTGATCCGTCATCGTGCCCCCCGTAGGACGAGTGATCTGAACGAGCCCGGCCGGATGGGCCGTCCTATGAGCCGAGCTTCGCCGACGGCTTCTCGCCGTTCTGCGCCTGCTGCGAACGCTCCGCGAACAGTGCCGCGAGGTCCTTGGCGAGGTCCTTGTCGAACGTGTCCTCGGAGGGGGCGTCCGTGGCCGCCCACAGCACGGTCGTGCCGACCCGTAGCTGTCCGGTGAGGCTGTGGGCGCCGCCGTACCCCTCGGGTCCGGAGCGGGCGTCGCGTTCGTCGCCCAGGGTGCCGAGGTCCGCCTTCTCGCGGCCGTTCGTGCGCGCGGTGTGCTTCCAGAGCACCTCGTACGCGGCGTCGGCGGCCTTCTCGTCCTTGTACGCGACCAGCCAGAAGCGGACCGCGGCGTCCCGGTCCTCGCGTTCGAAGGAGACGGAGCCCATGTAACTGGAGTTCTCGCACCCTGCGTTGCCCTTGACCGGGCAGAGGGTGCGCTTGGCGAGAGCGTTCATCGGCGAGGTCGACGCGTTCTCCCTCCGCTTCCAGCCCGGCATCGCGGCCTTGTCCGGCAGCAACGCCGCGACCTGCGCCTTGTCGAGTGCCGTCGCCTCGCCGTCGCTGCCACTGCCACCACCGCCACCGCTGCTGCCGCAGCCGACGAGCAGTGCGGCGGCCGCCGCCGCCGCACACCGTACGGACCACGTGCGCGTGGCCGAACCCATGGAACTCACGACTGACACTCCCCCTCCGAACCCGGATGCCGATCATAGAGACGGTCCGCCCCTCAGGGAGGGGCGGACCGTAGCGATGTTGTGCACAGTGTTCCCGCGGTGCCGGAGCGGCGGACGAGAACGCGGGGCGGCGGACCCGAACGCGGAAGGGTGGTCGAGAGCGCGGGGTGGTGGACCCCAACGCGGAGGGCGGTCGAGAGCAGGGAGGGCGGACTAGAAAGCGGCCTCGTCCAGCTCCATCAGAGAGTTGTCGACGGACTCGGCGAGCGCGCGCTCGGCCGAGACGCCCGGCAGGATGTTCGCGGCGAAGAACTTCGCGGCGGCGATCTTGCCCCGGTAGAAGGCGACGTCCTTGGCGGAGGCGGTCGGCAGCTTCTCGGCCGCCACGGCCGCGCCCTTGAGCAGCAGGTAACCGACGACGACATCGCCGGAGGCCAGCAGCAGGCGGGTGGTGTTGAGACCCACCTTGTAGATGTTCTTGACGTCCTCGCCGGTCGCGGTGAGGTCGGTGATCATCGCGCCGACGATCGCCTCCAGGTCCACGGCGGCCTTGGCGAGGGAGTCCAGCGCGCCGGCCAGTTCCTCGTTGCCCTGGGCGCCCGAGAGGAACTTCTTGATCTCCTCGGAGAGCGCGTTCAGCGAGGCGCCCTGGTCACGGACGATCTTCCGGAAGAAGAAGTCCTGGCCCTGGATCGCCGTCGTGCCCTCGTACAGGGTGTCGATCTTGGCGTCACGGATGTACTGCTCGATCGGGTACTCCTGGAGGTACCCGGAGCCGCCGAACGTCTGGAGCGACTGCGCCAGCTGCTCGTACGACTTCTCGGAGCCGTAGCCCTTCACGATGGGGAGCAGCAGGTCGTTGAGGCCGTGCAGCGCCTTGGCGTCCTCGCCCGCGGCCTCCTTTTCCTGGATCGCGTCCTGGACGGAGGCGGTGTACAGCACGAGGGAGCGCATGCCCTCGGCGTACGCCTTCTGGGTCATGAGCGACCGGCGCACGTCGGGGTGGTGCGTGATGGTGACCTTGGGCGCGCTCTTGTCCATGAACTGCGACAGGTCCGTGCCCTGGACGCGTTCCTTGGCGTACTCCAGCGCGTTCAGGTAGCCCGTGGAGAGGGTCGCGATGGCCTTCGTGCCGACCATCATGCGAGCGAACTCGATGATGCGGAACATCTGGCGGATGCCGTCGTGCTTGTCGCCGATCAGCCAGCCCTTGGCGGGGTGCCTGTCGCCGAACGTCATCTCGCAGGTGTTGGACGCCTTGAGGCCCATCTTGTGCTCGACGTTCGTCGCGTACACACCGTTGCGCTCGCCCAGCTCGCCGGTGGTCCAGTCGAAGTGGAACTTCGGGACCATGAAGAGCGAGAGGCCCTTCGTGCCGGGTCCGGCGCCCTCGGGGCGGGCCAGCACATAGTGAATGATGTTCTCGGACATGTCGTGCTCGCCCGACGTGATGAAGCGCTTCACCCCGTCGATGTGCCAGGAGCCGTCCTCCTGCTCCACGGCCTTGGTGCGCCCGGCACCGACGTCCGAACCGGCGTCCGGCTCGGTCAGCACCATCGTCGAGCCCCACTGCTTCTCGACGGCGATCTCCGCGATCTTCTTCTGCGCCTCGTTGCCCTCTTCGAAGAGGATGCCGGCGAACGCCGGGCCGGAGGAGTACATCCAGACCGCCGGGTTCGCACCGAGCAGCAGCTCCGCGTAGCCCCAGATCAGGGAGCGCGGGGAGGTGGTGCCACCGATCTCCTCGGGCAGGCCCAGGCGCCAGTACTCGGAGTCCATGAAGGCCTGGTACGACTTCCTGAAGCTGTCCGGGACCGGCGCGGTGCTGGTCTCCGGGTCGAAGACCGGCGGGTTGCGGTCGGCGTCGGCGAAGGAGTCGGCGAGCTCGTTCTCGGCGAGGCGGTTGACCTCGTCGAGGATGCTCTTCGCGGTCTCGACGTCCATCTCCGCGAACGGGCCGGTGCCGTACAGCTTGTCGCGCCCGAGGACCTCGAAGAGGTTGAACTCGATGTCGCGGAGATTCGACTTGTAGTGCCCCATGGGAAGGCTCCGTAATCAATAGCAGTGGCGCACAGCGCCCCGGGGAGTGATGCGGGTCGGGCGGCAGGCCGGCGTGGATATATCAGCTGACCTCTCCGATGATGCTACCCGTCAGTAATAAGGCGCAACCCCTCAAGCCGTAGATGTGTCCGATTACTCTTTGCAGCATGTACGGCTACGACCAGAACCAGGGTGCACAGCAGCAGATGGCCGGCGCCTACGGCGAGCAGCCGCTGTACCCCGAGCCCTCGCCGCCCTCCCTGGCCGATGCGGTACGGGCCTTCACCACCGGCTCGATGTCCGCCGAGGACTTCCAGCAGATCTTCGCCACGTCGAAGGTCTACTGCCCGCGCGGCGACAATCCCGGCTTTCTCGCCCTCCACAACACCCAGCAGCCGGTGATCCCGATGTTCACCACGCTCAAGGAGCTGCGGCTGTACGCGGGCAAGGAGTCCAAGTACTTCGTGATCACCGGTGCCGAGGTGATCGACCTGCTGCCGACGGGCTACGGCTTTGTCCTGGACATGGAGGGCGATCACCGCATGGTCTTCGATGCCAAGGCCGTCGAGCAGATGGTCGACTTCGCTATGCGTCGCATGTACGGCTGAACCCCGGCTTCCGCTCTCCGGGAAGGGCCCGCGCCACCGATGGATGGCACGGGCCCTTTCCGCTGCCCGGGGGCGGGCCGGATCGCGCCCGTCCGGGACCGGCCGCGTCTGTCCGGGGGCGGATCGTGCCTGTCCGGGTGGGCATCGTGCCTGTCCGGGAGGGTGTGAGGCGCGCCCGGGAATGGATGGCACCTTGCAGGATGTTCACTGTTCAACTAAATTGAACGCAGAACACTCGCCCGGAGGTGGCTCCCATGCCCGCAGTGACCGTCGAAAACCCGCTGACCCTGCCCAAGGTCGCCGCCTCGGGCGACGCCGCGGCCCGTCCCGTGCTCGCCGTCACGACCGCGCCGAGCGGTTTCGAGGGCGAGGGCTTCCCGGTGCGCCGTGCGTTCGCCGGGATCAACTACAAGTACCTCGACCCGTTCATCATGATGGACCAGATGGGTGAGGTGGAGTACGAGGCCGGGGAGCCGAAGGGCACCCCCTGGCACCCGCACCGCGGCTTCGAGACCGTCACGTACCTCATCGACGGCACCTTCGTCCACCAGGACTCCAACGGTGGCGGCGGCACCATCCGCAACGGCGACACCCAGTGGATGACGGCCGGCTCCGGCCTGCTGCACATCGAGGCCCCGCCGGAGTCCCTCGTCATGTCCGGCGGCCTCTTCCACGGCCTCCAGCTGTGGGTGAACCTGCCCAAGGCCGACAAGATGATGGCCCCCCGCTACCAGGACATCCGCGGCGGTGAGGTCCAGCTCCTCGCCTCCCCGGACGGCGGCGCGCTGCTCCGTGTCATCGCCGGTGAGCTCGACGGGCACGACGGTCCCGGCGTCACCCACACCCCGATCACGATGATCCACGCCACCGTGCGGCCCGGTGCCGAGGTGACCCTGCCGTGGCGTGAGGACTTCAACGGTCTCGCCTACGTGCTGGCCGGACGCGGCGCCGCCGGTGCGGAGCGCCGCCCCGTCCACATGGGGCAGACCGCGGTGTTCGGCAGCGGTTCCTCGCTGACCGTCCGCGCGGACGAGCAGCAGGACGCCCACGCTCCGGACCTGGAGGTCGTCCTGCTCGGCGGCCGTCCGATCCGTGAGCCGATGGCGCACTACGGACCGTTCGTGATGAACAGTCAGGCCGAGCTGAAGCAGGCTTTCGAGGACTTCCAGGCCGGCCGCCTCGGCACCGTGCCCGCGGTCCACGGCATGTGACGTTCGCTCACTCGTACGGGGGTGCGGGTGGGAAAGAGGCCCCGTGCTGTGATCGGGTGGGAGGGTGCATACCCAAAAACCCCTCCTGCCCGACACCGCGCGGCGCACGGCCGCCTGGTGCGGTGTTGTTCTGCTGGTCACCGGTGTCGTCGCGGTCGCCGTCTGGCTGTGCATCGTCTTCAAGACCGCGGTCACTCCGGTGCTGCTGGCGCTGCTCGGTACCGCGCTGCTCGGTCCCGTCCACCGCTGGCTGACCGCCCGTAAGGTAAATCGTTCCCTCGCCGCCGGACTGACCTGCGCCGCGCTCGTCGCGGTGGTCGGCGGTGCCGGGTACATCGTCGTCACGGCGCTCATCGACACCGGCGATCAGATCGTCGCCTCGCTGAAGGACGCCGGGCAGTGGGTGGTCGACCACTTCGGCGTCGCCGACGACACGAATGTGAACGACCTCGCCGACAACGCCAAGAGCCTCGTCGAGAAGTTCGGCGCGAGTGCGGCGGGCGGCCTGCTCAGCGGGATCAGCCTGATCGGCTCGCTGGTGGCGACCAGTGTCCTCGCCCTGCTGCTGACCTTCTTCTTCCTGCGCGACTCCGACCGCGCGGTGAACCTCGCCCACTCCGTCGCCCCGCGCGGTACCGGCGACCTCGTGGAGGCCATGGGGCGGCGGGCCTTCGAGGCCGTCGAGGGCTTCATGCGCGGCACCACGTTCATCGCGCTGATCGACGCCCTGTGCATCACGGTCGGCCTACTGATCCTGGACGTGCCCGGTGCGGTGGGGCTGGGTGCGCTGGTCTTCGTCGGCGCGTACATCCCGTATCTCGGGGCCTTCCTCTCCGGCGCCGTCGCCGTGCTCGTCGCGCTCGCGGACCGGGGCCTCGTGATCGCCCTCTGGGTCCTGGGGGTGGTGCTCGCGGTCCAGGTGCTGGAGGGCCACATCCTCCAGCCGATGATCCAGAGCCGTACGGTCCAGATGCACCCCGCGATGATCATGATCGCCCTGACCGCGGGCGCCAGCGTCGCGGGGCTGCTGGGGATGCTGCTGGCGGTACCACTGTGCGCGGCGGCCTTCGGTGTGATCGGCGAACTGAGGAAGGGTTACGGCGAGACCTCCCCGGCAACTCCGGCGGACCCGCCCCCCGACGTCTCCCCGGGCCCGTCGGGCGCCTGAGGACGGCTCCGGCCGCCCGGGAGACCCGCGCGGCTCCTGCCGCCCGGTACGCCCGCGTCGTCTGAGGCGCCTGAGGCGCCTGAGACGCGTGGGAGGCATTCCGGGGCCGGGGGCCGGGGCCCGCTCACGCGGCAGGGGGTTCCGCTCCCTCCACCGCCTCCGGGCCTTCCCCCGGCTTCGGGCCTTCCCCCGCCTCCGTGGAATTTCCCGCCTCCGCCGGCCCGGCCGACTCGTACAGCTCGAACCAGATCGACTTCCCCTCGCCCCGGGGATCGACCCCCCACGAGTCCGCCAGCATCTCCATCAGCACCAGCCCACGTCCGCTCGACGCCATCTCGCCGGGGCGCCGCTTGTGCGGCAGTTCGTCGCTGCCGTCGGCCACCTCGACCCGCAGCCGCCGCTCCCCGCGGTCACCGGCCGCCTCGGCGACCATCAGCGCGTCCCCGTCCGTGTGGACCAGCACATTGGTGGCCATCTCGGAGATCATCAGCACGGCCGCGTCGACCTGTTCCGCGTCCGCCCAGTCGTGCAGCATCTCGCGCAGCTGCTGCCGGGCGACGGCGATCCGCTCGGGCTCGGCCTGGGCGATCGTCAGCGCGGTGCGCCGCGGCGGTGCCAGTCGCGTCGCGGAGCTCTCGCGACGGAGCACCAGCACGGCGATGTCGTCCTCGCGGCGGTCCGCCAGCGGCCCCGTCGTGTAGTGCGAGGTCGGTCCGTGCACGGCCTGCACCAGCGCGTCGGCGAGCTTCTCCAGGTCCTCGACGGGCTGCTCCAGGACCGGCCTGAGCCGGGCCCAGCCGGTGGCCATGTCGTGCCCGCCGGTCTCGATGAGCCCGTCCGTGCACAGCATGATCGTTTCTCCTGGTTCCAGGACCACCCGGGTCGTCGGATAGTCCGAGTCCGCCTCGATGCCCAGGGGCAGCCCGCCCGCGGTCTGCCGGATCACCGCGGTGCCGTCGGCGCTGATCACCACCGGGTCCGGATGGCCCGCGCGGGCGATGTCGAGGGTCCCCTCGGCCGGGTCCACCTCCGCGTACAGACAGGTCGCGAAGCGCGGCGCCGTGGGCTCTTCCCCGTCCCCGTCGCCCAGGTCCTCGTACGCCTCGGTGAGCCCGGAGAGGAAGCGCGAGGCACGGGAGAGCACGGCGTCGGGGCGGTGGCCCTCGGAGGCGTAGGCGCGCAGCGCGATGCGGAGCTGGCCCATCAGGCCGGCCGCCCGCACGTCATGGCCCTGGACGTCGCCGATGACGAGCGCGATGCGGCCGGTGGGGAGCGGGATCATGTCGTACCAGTCGCCGCCGACCTGGAGGCCGCCGCCGGTCGGGATGTAGCGCGCCGCCACGCTCATGCCGGGGATGTCCGGCCCGAGGGACGGCATCATCGAGCGCTGGAGCCCCAGTGACAGCTCCCGCTCGGTCTCGGCGACCCCGGCACGGGCCAGCGCCTGGGCGAGCATCCGCGCGACCGTCGTGAGCACGGCACGCTCGTCGGGCGAGAACGCCACGGGGTGCCGGAACCCCGCCATCCAGGCCCCCATCGTGCGGCCTGCGGAGATCAGGGGCAGGAAGGCCCAGGACCGGCGCCCGAAGCGGCTGGCGAGCGGCCAGGTGGCCGGGTAGCGGCGCCGGTAGTCGTCGGGGGAGGGGAGATAGATGGCCCGCCCCGTGCGGACGACCTCGGCGGCCGGATAGTCGGTCTCCAGCGGCATGTCGGTGAACGGTTCCTCGTCCCCCGCGTTGTGCCCGTGGTGCCCGATGATGGTCAGCCGCTCCCCGGCGGCGCCGAACACGGCGAGCCCGTCCGGCGAGAACCCGGGCATGGAGAGCGAGGCGGCGACCCGAAGCACCTCCTGGGTGGACCGGGCCTCCGCCAGCGCCCGCCCGGCGTCCAGCAGGAACGCCTCCCGGGACCGGCGCCAGTCCCCGGTGATGGAGGTGTGCGCCGCGGTGGCGCCCGGGTGCGGCTCGGCGACCTCCTGGAGTGTGCCGATCAGCACATAGCTCTCGAACCTGTGGTCGGCCGGGTAGGTCGGCTTGGACCTGCTGCGTACGGTGCGCAGGACCCGGCCCCGCTCGTCCACGATCCGCAGCCGCGCCTCGGCCAGGGTGCCTTCGGCGACGGCCAGGTTCACGACCCCGTAGATCTCGTTCCAGTCGACGGGGTGAAAACGGGAGCGCACCGCGGCCTCCCGGTAGACGCCGGGCTCGGGGGGCAGGCCGAGCAACCGGGCCGCCTCCGCATCGAGCGTGACCGTGCCGGCTGCGTTGTCCCAGCGCCACAGACCTGTCGCGATCGCGGCCAGGATTTCCTCGGTGCGCATTGCCCCACTTTAGGAAGATGTCCGCGATCGACGCCACCGAGGGGTCGCTGAGTGCGGGTGTCCGTGCCCGGTGCCCGTCGCCGCGGCCCGTCCCCGTACCGGCCGGGCCGCGGACGCGTGCCGGGCGCGCCCCGCACCGCCCCTGGATGATCTTGAACTGGCAAAGGCAATGAAGTGGTGCGGGCGTGGGCGGTAGCCTGGGGTGGCTCAATCCACCCCGAACCGCGAAGACTGGATGAACGACGATGCATCGGTACAGGTCCCACACCTGCGGCGAGCTCCGCGCCTCTGACGTCGGTACCGACGTCCGGCTGAGCGGCTGGCTGCACAATCGCCGAGACCTGGGTGGCATCCTCTTCATCGATCTGCGCGACCACTACGGTCTGGTGCAGCTCGTCGCCCGCCCCGGCACCCCCGGCAACGACGCCCTGGCGAAGCTGACCAAGGAGACCGTCGTCCGTATCGACGGCAAGGTCTCCGCCCGCGGCGCCGACAATGTCAACCCGGAACTGCCGACCGGTGACATCGAGATCGAGGTCACCGAGGTCGAGGTACTGGGCGAGGCCGCCCCGCTGCCCTTCACGATCAACGCCGAGGACGGGGTCAACGAGGAGCGGCGCCTGGAGTACCGCTTCCTCGACCTGCGCCGCGAGCGTATGCACCGCAACATCATGCTGCGCACCGCCGTCATCTCCGCGATCCGGCACAAGATGACCGCCCTCGGCTTCAACGAGATGGCGACCCCGATCCTCACCGCGACCTCTCCCGAGGGCGCCCGCGACTTCGTGGTTCCGTCCCGGCTGAACCCCGGCAAGTTCTACGCGCTGCCGCAGGCCCCGCAGCAGTTCAAGCAGCTGCTGATGATCTCGGGCTTCGACCGCTACTTCCAGATCGCGCCGTGCTTCCGCGACGAGGACGCCCGCGCCGACCGTTCGCCGGGCGAGTTCTACCAGCTCGACGTCGAGATGTCGTTCGTCGAGCAGGAGGACATCTTCCGGCCGATCGAGAAGCTGATGACCGAGCTCTTCGAGGAGTTCGGCAACGGCCGTCACGTCACCTCCCCGTTCCCGCGCATTCCGTTCCGTGAGTCGATGCTGAAGTACGGCAACGACAAGCCGGACCTGCGGGCCCAGCTGGAACTCGTCGACATCTCCGACGTCTTCGCGGACTCCGAGTTCAAGGCGTTCGCCGGGAAGCACGTCCGCGCCCTCCCGGTGCCGGACACCGCGGGTCAGTCCCGGAAGTTCTTCGACGGCCTCGGCGCCTACGCGGTCGAGCACGGCGCCAAGGGCCTCGCCTGGGTGCGCGTCGGCGAGGACGGCACCCTGGCCGGTCCGATCGCCAAGTTCCTCACCGAGGCGGACGTCAAGACCCTCACCGAGCGGCTCGCGCTGGTCCCGGGCCACGCGATCTTCTTCGGCGCGGGCGAGTTCGACGAGGTCTCCAAGATCATGTCGGCCGTCCGGGTCGAGGCCGCCAAGCGGTCCGGCCACTTCGAGGAGGGCGTCTTCCGGTTCTGCTGGATCGTCGACTTCCCGATGTACGAGAAGGACGAGGAGACGGGCAAGATCGA
Source organism: Streptomyces sp. TSRI0281 (assembly GCF_001905125.1). Lineage (GTDB taxonomy): Bacteria > Actinomycetota > Actinomycetes > Streptomycetales > Streptomycetaceae > Streptomyces. The sequence continues at coordinate 352,843 of NZ_LWLE01000036.1, forward strand.
CTTCTCGCACAACCCCTTCTCGATGCCCCAGGGCGGCCTGGACGACCTGGAGACGAAGGACCCGCTGGACATCCTCGCCTGGCAGTACGACATCGTCTGCAACGGCATCGAGCTGTCCTCGGGCGCCATCCGGAACCACGAGCCCGAGCTGATGCTCAAGGCGTTCGAGATCGCCGGTTACGACCGCGAGACCGTCGAGCACGAGTTCGCGGGCATGCTCCGCGCGTTCCGCCTCGGCGCCCCGCCGCACGGCGGCATCGCTCCGGGCGTCGACCGCATCGTGATGCTGCTCGCCGATGAGCCGAACATCCGCGAGACGATCGCCTTCCCGCTCAACGGCAACGCCCAGGACCTGATGATGGGCGCTCCCACCGAGCTGGACGAGACCCGCCTGCGCGAGCTGAACATCCAGCTGCGCAAGCCGGTCGCCCCGGCGAAGGACAAGACCGAGAAGTAGGCCCGCGAAGCAGGGCCGAGACGCAGCGCCGCGAAGCAGGAGCGAGACGCCGCGCCGCGAGGCAGGCCCGGGAAAAGAATCAGAAGCAGGCCCGCGAAGCAGGGCCTGCGCCTGTTTCACGTGAAACAGTCCCCGATCACCTGATCGGGGACTGTTTCGCTGTGTGGGGCCCTTGGTGTGACGAACCGCGTCGACCCGGCCCCCCACGAGCCGTACCTGCGGGGCACCCAACTCACCGGCGGGTACGGGTACGTGGAGTTGCGGCCGTTCCCGCCCCGGCCACCGGTACAGCCGGATGGCCCCGGTCCGGATTCGCGCGGGCCGCGGTCGGCAAAGACTGGCACCTGAGACCACCGTGCCGTCTCGTGCCGACAGCCGGAACCACCGAGGAGCCTGCCATCGTGCCCGTCCCCCGTCGCCCGTACGTTCTCTTCGCCGCCCCGTTCGTCCTTCTGGCCCTGCTCCTCACCGGCTGCTCCAGGGAAGCCGCGGACTCCACGGCCGCCGCGCTCGCCGGACCCCCGGGCGGTGCGGCGGGGCCGGAGTCCGCCGCCATGGCCGGGGGGGCCACTCCGACGCCGCCTGCCCGCCCCCAGGAGATCCCGTACCTGGGTCCGGGGACGAGGGGGCTGATCCCGTCCAACGCCCGGCAGGCGTTCGTCGTCACCGGCGAGGCCGCGGACTCCAACCGGTCCACCGCCGTGCTCTACACCCGCGACGGCCCGACGAAGAGCTGGAGACCGGCGGCCGGCCCATGGCCCGCCCACAACGGGATGCGGGGGTGGACGGATCTCCATATGGCGGACGACCTCAAGTCCCCCAACGGCGTCTACACCCTCACCGACGCGGGCGGCAGGCTGCCCGACCCCGGCTCCCTGCTGCCGTACGACGAGCAGCCGCACTTCGCGGTGAGCGGTGACGGGTTCTTCGGCGAACCCCTGGAAGGCTCCTTCGACTACGTCGTCGCGATCAACTACAACCGCACGGCAGGCGTCACCCCGCTCGACCGCACCCGCCCGCTCGGCATGGACCGGGGCGGCGGCATCTGGATCCACGTGGACCACGGCGGCCCGACCCAGGGCTGCGTCTCGCTCCCGGAGGAGCGGATGGAGGAACTCCTGCGCACCCTGGACCCGGCGAAGAACCCGGTGATCGTGATGGGTGACGCCGCCGCCCTGGAACGATGAATCAGCGACCGCGTACATCTTCCGCGACCGCGTACGTGCTCCGCGACCGCGTAGATGCCTCGTGTCCCGAAGGCCCACGCACAAGGGCCCGGAACCGCGCGCGGCGATTCCGGGCCCTTCGCCGGCTGTCTGCGTACCCGGCTGCCGACCGCTACGCGGCCGGCTTCTCCTCCAGGCGCGGGAACAGCACCGCACCCTTGGTGACGGTCGATCCCGCGGGCAGCAGGCCCCAGGTGCCCGCGTCCTGGACCCGCTGGTCGGCCAGGGCGCCCAGGGACTCCTCGGCACCCAGGGACTCCCACAGCTTCTGCGAGGTGTCCGGCATCACGGAGTTCAGCAGGACCGCGACCCCGCGCAGCGCCTCGGCGGCGGTGTACAGGATCGTCGCGAGGCGGGCCTGGCCCTCCGGCGAGGTGTCCTTGGCCACCTTCCACGGCTCCTGCTCCGTGATGTAGCCGTTGACCTGCTTCACGAAGTCGAAGACCGCCAGGATGCCGGCCTGGAAGTCCAGCTCCTCGCCGATCTTCCGGTCGGCCGTCGCGACGGCCTGCGCGAGGCCCTCCCGTACGGCCTGCTCGGCGTCACCGGCGGCCGTGGCCTCCGGCAGCGCCCCGCCGAAGTACTTGCCGACCATGGCGGCCACGCGCGAGGCGAGGTTGCCGTAGTCGTTGGCGAGCTCGGAGGTGTAGCGGGCGGAGAAGTCCTCCCAGGAGAACGAACCGTCGCTGCCGAACGCGATGGCGCGCAGGAAGTACCAGCGGTAGGCGTCCACGCCGAAGTGCGCGGTCAGCTGCTGCGGCTTGATGCCGGTCAGGTTCGACTTCGACATCTTCTCGCCGCCGACCATCAGCCAGCCGTTGGCCGCGATCCGGCCCGGCAGCGGCAGCCCCTGAGCCATCAGCATCGCGGGCCAGATGACCGCGTGGAAGCGGAGGATGTCCTTACCGACCAGGTGGACGTCGGCCGGGAACGTCGCGTCGAACTTCTCCTGGTTGGCGCCGTAGCCGACCGCCGTCGCGTAGTTGAGCAGCGCGTCGACCCACACGTAGATGATGTGCTTCTCGTCCCACGGCACCGGGACGCCCCAGTCGAAGGTCGAGCGGGAGATCGACAGGTCCTGAAGCCCCTGCTTGACGAAGTTCACGACCTCGTTGCGGGCGGACTCGGGCTGGATGAAGCCGGGATTGGCCGCGTAGAACTCCAGCAGCTTCGGGCCATACTCGCTCAGCTTGAAGAAGTAGTTCTCCTCCTTGAGGATCTCCACCGGCTTCTTGTGGACCGCGCACAGCTTGGTGCCGTCCGCGTCCTCGATCAGATCGCCGGGGAGCTTGTACTCCTCGCAGCCCACGCAGTACGGGCCTTCGTACCCGCCCTTGTAGATCTCGTCCTTGTTGTACAGGTCCTGCACGAACTCCCGCACACGGTCGGTGTGCCGCTTCTCCGTCGTCCGGATGAAGTCGTCGTTCGCGATGTTCAGATGCTCCCAGAGGGGCTTCCACGCCTCCTCGACCAGCTTGTCGCACCAAGCCTGCGGGGTGACGTTGTTCGCCTCGGCCGTGCGCATGATCTTCTGACCGTGCTCGTCCGTGCCGGTGAGGTACCACACCTTCTCGCCCCGCTGGCGGTGCCAGCGGGTGAGCACGTCGCCTGCGACGGTCGTGTAGGCGTGGCCCAGGTGAGGAGCGTCGTTGACGTAGTAAATGGGGGTCGATACGTAGAAGGACTTCACGTCTTCGCCCCCTGCTTCTCGGGATCCAGTGGCCGCCATGGTCGAAATCCTAACGGTCCGTGGGAGATCCCCTCACCTCGATAAACGCGGCCCGCGCAGCCCAGAGCCCACGCAGAGCGCGAGCAGAGGCCACGCCGACCCCATGCCGAGCCCGAGCAGAGCCCACGCGACGCCCACGGAGAGCTTTGCGAAACATGCCTTCCGGTAGTTAAGACGCATCCTGGGAGGGAGTGGACACGCATGCACGAGGCAGGGGACATCACGATGCGGGTACTTGTCGCCGAGGACGAGGAGATCCTGGCGGAGCTGGTCGCCACCGGGCTGCGCCGGGCCGGGTTCGCGGTCGACACGGTGTACAGCGGTGACGCGGCGCTCGCCTATCTCGGACTGCACGACTACGACGTGGTCGTCCTCGACCGCGACCTGCCCCGTGTGCACGGCGACGATGTGGCCCGCAAGCTGGTCGCCTCCGGCTCGCGGACCAGGATTCTGATGCTCACCGCCTCCGGAACGATGGAGGACCGTGTCGCCGGGCTCGATCTCGGAGCCGACGACTACGTGGCCAAGCCGTTCGAGTTCCCCGAGCTGGTGTCGCGGGTACGCGCGCTGCGGCGGCGCAGCGCCAGGCCCGTACCGCCGCAGCTGGAGCGGTACGGCATCCGGCTCGACACCGTGCGGCGGGCCGCGTCCCGGGACGGCCGGGACCTGGATCTGTCGCCGAAGGAGTTCACGGTGCTTCAGCTGCTCCTGGAGGCCGACGGCGGGACCGTCAGCGCGGAGGAGCTGCTGGAACGGGCCTGGGACGCCAACGCCGACCCGTTCACCGGGGCCGTGCGCGTGTGCATGAGCAAGCTGCGCGGCAAGCTCGGCGAGCCCGGCCTGATCCGTACCGTGCAGGGCGTCGGGTACGCCCTGTGAAGCGGCGGACCCGGCTCCTGCGGATGGTGGGCGCGGCGAACGTGCCGCACTCCACGATCCGGACGCGCATCGCTCTTGTGTACGGCGGGGTGTTCCTGGTCCTCGGGACCGCCCTGCTCGCCACCGTCAACCTGGCGTCCCGCGCCGGTACGGACTCCGAGGCGCGCGCCATCGCCTCGTCGGCCGCTGTCGTGCAGCCCGGCTACGCGGTGAACGGCCCGCTGATCAGCCGCAGCCGTCTCGGGCCGCCCACCGTCTACGACCTCACCGACCATGTCAGCGACGCGGCGGGCCGGCAGCTCATGTACTGGTCGATCGCCGCGCTGCTCGTGATGACGGCGTGCGCGGTCGCGGTGGGGTGGTGGACCGCCGGGCGGGTGCTGCGGCCCGTCCACGCGATGACCGCGAAGGCCCGTCGGCTCTCCGAGCACACCCTGCACGAACGGATAGCGTCCAGCGGTCCCGACGACGAGCTGAGGGAACTGGGCGAGACGCTCGACGCGCTGCTGGCGCGGCTGGAGAAGGCGTTCGACAGCCAGCGGCGGTTCATCGCGAACGCCTCGCACGAGCTGCGGACCCCGCTGGCCACGCAACGGGCCGCGATCCAGGTGGGTCTCGACGACCCGACGCCGGAGGATCTCGTCCGGACCCGGCAGACGCTTCTGGACGCCAACCGGCGCAGCGAGCGGCTCATCGAGGGGCTGCTGGTGCTGGCACGGAGCGAGCGGGGGCTGGCGACGAGCGAGCGGGAGAAGGTCGGCTTCGCCCGGGTGGTGGAGGAGGAGGCCGTGCGGCAGCAGGCCCGGCAGCGCGCGGCGCGCGGCGTCCCCGGCGGGCCGGAGGTGCCGGTGATGGACGTGAGGACCGTGGTGAGCGGGCCCTGCACCGTACGCGGAAACCGGCTGCTGCTCGCCCAACTGGTGGCGAACCTGCTGGCCAACGCCGTGACGTACAACGTGCCCGGCGGGTCCGTGGAGATGTCGCTCACGGCGGCGGGGGTTCTGGTGGTGCGCAACACCGGTCCGGTGGTGGCCGACGCGGACATCGCAGGGTTCTTCGAGCCGTTCCGGCGGGGCGAGGGCCGTGACCGGATGGGGCCGGGGTCGGGGCTCGGGCTTTCGATCGTACGTTCTATTGCGGTGGCTCACGGCGGTACGGTCACGGCGGTGCCCGGCCCCGAGGGCGGTCTCGCCGTGACCGTACAGCTGCCCGTGGATCAGCCTTCGGTGACCGTCTCGCGGGCCGCGATCCAGGCCGGCAGCCCGGCCAGGATCTCCCGGTAGAGCTCGGCGTCGGTGATCTCGCGCGGGGCCGGTCCCGCGTGGAAGAAGGCGGCGTTGTCGACGTCCAGCTTCCGCAGGAAGTCGAAGCCCTTCGCGTCCTGCTCGCCGAACGCGACGAACTGGAAGAACAGCGGCAGCCGTTCCGCATCGGCCAGTGCCTGCTTGGCGGCCTGCTTGGCGTCCGGCGGTCCGTCCGTCTGGAAGATCACCAGGGCGGGGCCGGTGGCCTCCGACTTCTCGTAGTGGGCGACGACCTCCTCGACGGCGCGGTGGTAGTTGGTACGGCCCAGGCGGCCGAGGCCCGCGTGCAGTTCGTCGATCCGGCCCTCGTGTGCGGTGAGCTCGATCGCCCCGGTGCCGTCGATGTCGGTCGAGAAGAAGACGACGGGCACGGTGGCGCTCTCGTCGAGGTGTGCGGCGAGAGCCAGCGCACGATCGCCCAGGTGCTGGGCGCTGCCGTCCTTGTAGAACGGCCGCATGGAGCCCGACCGGTCCAGGACCAGATAGACGGAGGCGCGGAGCCCCGTCAGACCGTGCGCCTTGAGTCCGGCCTGCGCCGCCTTGTACGGGGCGACGAGCTGGGGCGCGCGTGACTTGACCCGGGCGGCGGTCACGGCGGGCTTGCCGGGAGCGGGGGCGGGGGAGGAGACGGGGGTTTCGACGGCCTTGGAGGTCCCGGGGACCTCGGCTGCCTCGGGTGTTTCGACGGGCTTGACGACCTCGGGAGCCTTGGCGGGCTCGGGGGCTTCGACGGCCGCGACGGGCTCGGGAGCTGCCTCGGGGGCGGGCTCCGGCTCGGCATCCGGCTCGACGATGGCGGACGGCTCGGCTTCGGTGACCGGCGCGGCCTCAGTGACCGGCGCGGCCTCAGTGATCGGCTCGGCCGCGGTGACCGGCGCCGCCTCGGCGACCGGTGTGGATTCGGCGAGCGGCTCGGTCTCGGCGAGCGGCGTGGGTGCCGGTTCCGGGTCCAGGTCGATGGTGATCGGTTCCGGCGTGGCGTCCGACGTGGCCTCCGGCTCGACGGCCGGCGCGGCCTCGACCGGCTTGGCCTCCTCGGCGGCGGCTGCCACCTCGGCGGTCCCGACGGGCTCCACGACCTTCACCGGTTCGGGGGCCGGCTTCGGCTTCGCTTTCGGGGCTGAGCCCTGGGCCGGGACGGTCGGCGTGGCCGCCTTGTCGAACGCCGCCGCGACCAGGTCCGACGCCAGTCCGCTCTCGCGCCCGGCAGAACCGGAACCCGAACCGGAACCCGAACCGGAACCCGAACCGGAACCCGAACCGGAACCCGAACCGGAACCGGAAGAAGGCGCGGGTACGGAAGAGACGGAAGAAGAAGAGGAGGCCGAAGAAACCGAGGAACCCGAGGAAACCGAAGAAGGAGAGGCCGGGGCAGGAACCGAGACCTTCGGTTCCGGTACGGACGCGGCCGCAGGAGAGGTCTCCGGCTCCGACTCCGTGGGCTGGGTGCGCTCGGCCTGGGGCGGGACGGTGGCCGTGGTCGGCTCGTCCCGCTCCGTGCGGCCGAACACCTTGCGCAGCAAGCTCCGAATGCCCATGGGCGAGGCCTTTCGCATGAGTTGAGTGCGGTAAATGCCCGACCTGCGGAATTTGCTCCCTGGCCAGGGCGGATACGTAAGGTTAGCGGCCGGATCCGGCCGTTCGGCGGTGCGGCCCGCCCCTGGGACAGCTGAGCCGCAACCGATCCCTGTCCGAGTCCGGACCGAGCCTCAAGAGAGCAGCGGTGGCCCGGACTTCACTGTCCGTTCACCGGGAGTCCGTCATACCGCGTGGATGCACACCTACCGTCACACAAGACACATAGACGGAGGGAAACCACGTGCGCAATCTGCTGCCGCTCATCAGCTCGCACCCGGGCGGGCGCTCTGCGCTGACCTGCCGCTACCGCTGCGGTGACGCCTGCTTCAAGGAGATACCGAACACCAGCGACAACGAGTACGCCGGCGATGTCATCGCCGGCGCCCTGTCGCGTCGCTCGATGATGCGTGCCGCCGCCGTGGTGACCGTCGCGGCTGCCGCGGGTACCGCCGCGCTGACCGGCCCGGCCGCTCCGCAGGCCGAGGCCGCGGCGCTCGTCGGCCACGGTCACAAGCCCGGTCACCCGCACCGGCCCGCCCCCTCCGGCGCCCGTGGCCTGCGGTTCTCGCCCGTCGCCCCCAACAAGAACGACAAGGTCACCGTCCCGGACGGGTACGGCCAGAACGTGGTGATCCGCTGGGGCGAGCCGATCCTGCGCGGGGCCCCCGCCTTCAACCCGGACAAGCAGTCCGCGAAGGCGCAGGCGGGCCAGTTCGGCTACAACAACGACTTCCTCTCCCTGCTCCCGCTCCGCGGTGAGCGCGGTCGTCAGGTCCTGGTCGCCAACCACGAGTACACGGACGAGATCCTGATGTTCCGTGGGTACGATCCGGCCAACCCGACCCGCGAGCAGGTCGAGATCGCCTGGGCCGCGCACGGACTCTCCGTGGTCGTCGTCCAGGAGGAGCACCGCACCGGCAAGCTCGGCCCGGTCAACCGGCACCCGCTGAACCGCCGCCTCACCGCGACCAGCGAGTTCCGGGTCACCGGCCCGGCCGCCGGCAGCCCTCTGCTGCGTACGTCCGCCGACCGCACCGGGCGCAAGGTGTACGGCACGCTCAACAACTGCGCGGGTGGCACCACGCCGTGGGGCACGACCCTGCACGGCGAGGAGAACTTCAACCAGTACTTCGCCAACGGCTCCACCGACATGCACAAGCGGTACGGCATCGCGGCGGGCGCCACGGAGCGCAAGTGGGAGCGCTTCGACAAGCGTTTCGACCTGGCCAAGGAGCCCAACGAGGCCAACCGGTTCGGATGGGTCGTCGAGCTCGACCCGTACGACGCGGACTCCACCCCGCGCAAGCGGACCGCGCTGGGCCGGTTCAAGCACGAGGCCGCGCAGCCGCGACTGACCTCCGACGGACGTCCGGTCGTCTACATGGGCGACGACGAGAAGTTCGACTACTTCTACAAGTTCGTCTCCAGCAAGCGGATGAAGAAGGGGAATTCGCGGGCGGCCCACGCGCACAACCTCACCCTGCTGGACGAGGGCACGCTGTACGTCGCCAAGCTGACCGGTGACTCGCCGGTCAACGAGTTCGACGGCACCGGCAAGCTGCCCTCGGACGGCGAGTTCGACGGCAGTGGCGTCTGGATTCCGCTGGCCACGGGCAACACCTCGCACGTGCCCGGAATGACGGCCGAGGAGGTGTACGTCTACACGCGCCTGGCCGGTGACAAGGTCGGTGCCACGAAGATGGACCGCCCCGAGGACGTCGAGCCCTCGCCGCGCACCGGCCGTGTGTACATCGCGCTCACCAACAACTCCGACCGCGGCAAGGCGGGCAAGGCCGGTGCGGACGAGGCGAACCCGCGCAACGCCAACAAGCACGGTCAGATCCTGGAACTCGCCGAGAACTGGGACGACCCGGCGGGCGACGGCTTCGCCTGGCGGCTCTTCCTCGTCGCGGGCGACCCGAACGACCCGGCGACGTACTTCTCCGGCTTCCCCAAGGAGAAGGTCAGCCCGATCTCCTGCCCGGACAATGTGGCCTTCGACGCCCACGGCAACCTGTGGATCTCCACGGACGGCAACCAGCTCGGTTCGCACGACGGGCTGTTCGGAGTCGCGACCCAGGGCGAACGCCGGGGCGAGCTGAAGCAGTTCCTGACCGTCCCGACCGGCGCCGAGACCTGCGGCCCGCTCATCCAGGACCGCCGGGTCCTGGTCGCCGTGCAGCACCCGGGCGAGATCGACGGCGCGTCCGTCGAGAAGCCGGCGAGCAACTGGCCGGACGGACCCGGGAAGATCGTCCGTCCGTCGGTCGTCGCCGTGTGGCGCAAGGACGGCCGCGACATCGGCGTGTGATGCCCCTGAGGGCGAACGTCCTTCCTGCGGTGCAGTGAGGAAACATCAGGCCCGCGCCCCATGGGCGCGGGCCTGATGTGCGTCGCTCAAATATGTGTGCCCGGATCGGAGTTGCCCTGTCGGCGCGACCGGCCGACGTGAACCGCCATACGGTCGGTGACGTCGTGGTCGGTGATCTTTGATCTGTGCTGATCAGCGACCTGTGCTGACCGTACGCGCTCTCAAGAAGGGCTCCTCCATGGGACATTCATCCCGCAGAACACGTCTGGTGGCCCGCGCCGTGGCGGCCGGGGCGATGCTGACCGGCCTCGTGCCGGCGGCCGGTGCCGTCGCCGCACCGCTCACCGCCGCTCCCGCCCCCGCCGAGGTTCCGGCGGCCGGCGGTCCCGTACCGGGCGACGCCGGCATGCCTGATGACGGATTCGCCAGCGAACACGAGGGTGAGCAGGACGACCTGGTGGGCCCCGGTGGGACACCCACCGTCCCCGGCCTGGCGGCCGCCCCGGTTCCCGGACGGGTGGCCGACTTCAAGCTGGCGGCGGGCACCGGCCTCTCCGGCCTGGTCGGAAAGCTGGACGCCGCGCTGCCCGCACAGGGCCTCACCGAGCTGATGAAGCAGGCCAACCGGCCCGCCGGCTGGAATGCCGACTGTGGCACCACCGCCATCTACGGCTCCGATCTGTCGACCAGCCACCGTGTCTGCTGGCAGAGCGACGACCTCTCCTCCACCGAGTGGATTCCGCAGGCCATCACCGGGGTTTCGGACGCCCAGGAGGACGAGGACTGGGGCACGTCGAACGCCGAGCCGATCGCGGTGGCCTCGTACGACGACAGGAATCCGGACCGCAGCGACTACGCGGCGGGCCGTGACGACTGCCTCAAGAGCTCCGCTTCCGATGCCTGCAACGAGAAGGGCGTCCGGGTCAGCTTCTTCCATCAGGCCACGAAGCAGTACCGCCATGTCCTGCTGGCCTGGCCGTACATGAACTCCCAGGACCACATCTCCTTCGACGCGCTGCACGCACGCGAGGGCCTGTGCGATTCCGCGGTGACCACCAGCTGTGCCGCGCAGAACGGCATTCACGCGGGTGGCATGGTCTGGTACGGCAACTATCTGTACGTGGCCGACACCGCCAACGGCATGCGGGTCTTCGACCTCCGCAAGATCATGGACCTCAACCCCGACAACGATGCCGAGAAGAACGACCCGACGCCGGACGGTCTGGTCAGCGACGTCACGGACAAGAAGCGGATCGGGCGGCAGAACAACGTCTGGTACTCCTACGGCTACCGGTACGTGATGCCCCAGGTCGCCTCGTTGAAGTTCACGACGGCGAAGAACGGCGGAACCACCTCGGGGAACCAGTGCTACGCCACCGGGCGCCCCAAGGCTTCGTACATCTCGCTGGACCGGACGGGCACCGATCATCTGGTCCTGGGCGAGTACTGCAACCGCAACAACGGCGGCGACAGCACCGGCCGGGTCGGTACGTACCCGATGACCGCGCTCACCGCGGCGGTCGAGGGCGCCACCGGCACCACCGCGAGCGCGGATCTCGCCTACGGTCTGCCGACCGAGGGGATGTTCAACGGCGAGCGGCTGTGGCACAAGATCCAGGGTGTGTTGCGCTACGAGGGCACGTGGTACTTCCACCGCAGCAACGCCTACAGCAAGGGCCGGCTGCTCCAGGCCACCCCGGGCGCGGTCGGCGGGGCCACTCAGCTCGTAGGGAATCCGAAGATCCTGGAATCGGCGGTCGGCCCCGAGGACCTGTACCTGGCCCATGGGCGCGGGGACGGCTTCGCTCCGCAGCTGTGGTCGCTCAGCGAGCATGCCCCGAGCGCCGAGTGCTCGGGCTGCAAGCGCGAGCTGTACAGCTACAACATGAGTGAAGTGATCGGCGACTTCGGCTCCTGACGCCATCGGTCGGAGGTGGGCCCCGGTCGGACGTGGGCGCCGGTCGGGTGGGGCGGGGCAGGCGGGCCGGGGCAGGTGGGCGCGGCGGACGGGTGGGGTCGGAATCCCGCTCGTCCGGCGCCCGCGTGCGTTCGGCGCACTAGAGTCGGAGCCATGGTTTCCGGTGACGCACCGCAGGCGGAGGGAAGCGTCCGGGTCGACGTCTGGATCTGGTCGGTCCGGCTGACAAAGACCCGTTCGCAGGCCGCTGCCGCCTGCCGGGCAGGACATGTGAAGGTCGCGGGGGAGCGGGCCAAGCCCGCCCAGCCCCTGCGCGTCGGCGATGAGGTACGGCTCCGGCACGCGGGGCGGGACCGGATCGTCGTCGTATCGAAGATCGTGAAGAAGCGGGTCGGTCCGCCCGTTGCGGCGGAATGCTTCGTCGACAACAGTCCGCCCCCGCCGCCCCGTGACGTGGCGATCCAGGTCCCGGTCCGTGACCGGGGTGCGGGCCGCCCGACCAAGCGCGACCGGCGGGAGATGGAGCGCCTTCAGGGCCGGGCTCCGGAACGGGCGCCGGGTCCGGAGCAGTGACCGGTACGCGCCCGGTGCGGCGTTTCACGTGAAACGTCGCACCACGCTCCTTACCGGTGAGCCGAGTTACCCCTGAGCCTCGCCGAGCTGAGCCTCGCCGAGCTGTCTCCGTGTCGGGTCAGGGACGGCTCGTGCCCGGTCAGGGCTGGGGCGAGGCGATCGCACGCGCCGCGGCCACCTCCTGGCGCAGTGGCTCAAGGACGCTGTCCTCGTCGCCCGGCAGCTCGGCCCGTACCTCCACCAGGACCTCGCTGCTGCGTATGCCCTCGGCCAGCTCCCGCAACTGCTGCTCGATCCCCGCCACCTCGTGGGGCGAGGGCTCCGTGGCGCCGTGGTTCACCCGGACCCGGGCGGCCGTCGTCGCGTCCACGATCCGTTCGACGGCGACGACCAGCGGCCACCACGCGGTGGCCCGGGTGCCGACCGGCGGCGGTTCGGTCAGGGCCCGCTGGAACTCGGAGCGCACGGAGGACAGGTCGCGGTAGAGGCGACGCCGGGCCCGCACCCGCTCCGCCTGGTCGGTCCCGCGGCCGTCGAAACCGCACGCCACGTAGTCGGCGATGTCCGTCACGGCATCCGCGAGCCGGGAGCCGATCCGGGTGTGCCAGCTCTCCGGCCACAGCAGATAGCCCGCGATCAGCACGATGCCGCAGCCGATGAGACTGTCCAGGAACCGTGGCCAGACCAGCCCCACGCCCTGGTGGTTCAGCAGGTCGGACAGCAGCAGGATGACCGGTGTGATGGCCGCCGTCTGGAACGCGTACCCCTTGGCCGTGAGCGCCGGGATCAAGGCCGCGAGCACCACCATCGCGGGCACGTCCCACCATCCGATGGGCACCTCGGACAGCACGGGGGCGGCGACGACCAGCCCCGCCGCCGTGCCCACCGCACGCAGCACGGCACGCGAGAACACCGAACCGAAGTCGGGCTTCAGGACGAAGGTGACGGTCAGCGCGACCCAGTACGAGCGGGGCACCGGGATCAGCGAGGTGAGCGCCTGCGCCAGGCCGATGCAGAGGGCCAGCCGCAGCCCGTAACGCCAGGACGTCCCCGAGAGCAGCACGCTGCGGGTTGCCCGCCGGATGCGCACACCGAGCGCGGCGGGCCGTCCGAGCCGGTCGTCGACGTTGTACGGGTCGGGGTCGGCCTTGTGCACGACGGTCGCCGCGTGCCGCAGGGCGCTGTCCACCGCTCGGGTCGCGGGGGAGTCCGGGGTGGGCAGCCGCAGTTCGGGCTCGCCGGTACGGCTCAGCCCGACGTCGTCCGCGAGCTCACGTACCGCCGCGGGGATCTCGGCGGACAGCGAGATGTGCCGCACATGTACGGCGGGCGCCGCCTCGATGAGCGGGATGACGACGTTGAGCTGGGACAGCAGCCGCACCATGCGGGCGCTGCGTCCGTGGTAGCGGGCACGCCGGGCGAGGATCAGGTCGTAGGAGGTGTTGAGCGACTGGGTGACCGCCTGGCGCTGCTGCTCGTACTCCGGTGTCCCGGCGGCGGCCAGCAGGTCGGCGCAGGCACGGTAGGTGTCGGCGACCGCGGCGCGTTCGGGGAGCTGTCGGCGGAACGGCCAGGACAGCAGGGTCAGGACCAGCACCACCAGGCCGCCGAGCGTGAGCAGGAGCGGGGCCACCCACCACGGGTCGGGCATCGGCAGGCCGGCCCCGACCACCGAGTTGAGCAGGAGGAGCAGGCCGGAGACGGAGGCGACGGCGCCGATCGTCGACATCATGCCGGAGACCAGGCCGACGAAGGTCAGCACGGCGACGGCCGCCCAGCCGGTTCCGAACACGAACGTGCCCAGCATGATGCCGAGGGCGCCGAACAGCTGCGGTACGGCGATGTTGAAGATCCGCATCCGGTAGGCGTCGGCGGTGTCGCCGATGACACCGGACAGCGCGCCCATCGAGACCAGTGCGCCGTACGCCGGCCGGTCGACGGCGAAGCCGACGGCGAGCGGGGCGGCCAGGGCGATGGAGGCGCGCAGAACCGCGGCCCAGGGGATGGGCGCGGACTGCGGACGCAGCCCGTTCAGTAGCCACGGTGGTGGCGCGGCCCGCTTCCGTTCGGCATCGGCATCGGAGTCTGCATCGGCGGCGTCGGCCGTGGCCACTGCGTACCCCCTGTTTGTTCCGCGCGGTCCTCGGTCAGCTCTGGTACCCCTCCACCTCGTCGGCGGGGCGGACCTTCGCCACCGATGGGTCCTCGCCGTATTCGCTGAGCGCACGCCGCTGCCGCAACAGGTCCCAGCACTGATCGAGTTGGACCTCCACCGTACGCAGGCGCGCTTTCTCCTCGGCGGACAGGCCCAGGTTCCGGGTGGACCGGTCGCGCAGGGTCCGTTCCTCGGAGACCAGCCCGTCGATGTGTTCAAGGATGTCGTGGTCGGCCATGAGTGGCTCCTTCAGTGGGTCCGCCGGGTACGCGCCGACCGCGGCGGCTCGCATGTCGACCGCGACGGCACCACGACGGCAGCGCGACGGCTTGTACAGGGAAGACCTCTCAGTCGCCTCCCCGGCAGTCATGATTCCTACTGTCGCCCGGCCCCTGCCCGGCCGCACGTCGGGTCGGCGGCGGCCGCCTTGGGGCACCCGGTGCTGTTCACAAGGGGGCCTGTCCGGCGATCCGGGGTGTCCGCGCCCTGCGGCGCATCAGCAGCCGCGCCACCACCGCCCCCACCAGAAGGACCGCTCCCACCGCCAGAGCCACCCATACCGTCGTCCGCAGCGACGCGGTCAACGCGTCGACGACCGCCGCGGCCGCGTCCCGGTCACTGTCCGGTACCTCGTCCAGCACCCGGCGCCGGCCGACCGCGACCAGGACCCGCAGCACGATCGCGCCGAGTACGAACCCCGCCCCGACGACCGCCGTGGCCGTCAGCGCGGCCCGTCGGCCACCCCGCACCGTCGCGATGCCCACCACCAGCACCAGGAACACCAGCGTCCCCACGGCCGGCCAGACGCTGCAGTACCGCAGCCACCGGAACGAGCCGCGCAGCCGGTCGGCCTGGTCGGCGGTGAGCACCGTGATGTCCGTGTGCTGGACCGGGATCTGTTCCGCGAACGGCACCCCCTTACCCACCAGCTCCTGTTTGACCTGTTCGATCACCGGAGCCAGATCGATGTTCACGGCCTCCCCGCTGTTACCGTCCAGCGCCGACGTCACCGCCTTGTGCGCCGTGCGGTTCGCGGTGTCCCAGGCCGTGCGGAAGGCATCGGTATCGGTGAACGACCGCACGCTCTCGTGGAGAAAGTTCCGGACGGTGTCCTGGAGCGGGCCGAGGTCGATCTGCTTCATGGCCTCGTCGGTGATCAGATCGCTCACGGTGTTCTGCACGGCGGGATCGGAGGCGAGCGGGGAGACTGCGGCCACGTACCGGTCGGTGTCGTCGATCTCCAGGTCGACCCAGGCGGAGAGCGCGCTCAGCGGCACCAGGACCGCGAGCAGGAGGAGCAGTACTGCCGACAGGGTGGCTGAGAGGGAGGTCCGCACACCCCCAGGGAATCCCGCGGGGAGGCCGTGCGCCCCGGGCCGTACGCCATTCGAGTTGCCGTACGGCGCGGTCGGGTGTGCTCTGGAGGGACGGGGGCGTGCGACGGGGGCGACGGAAGGAGCTGTCCGCCATGGCCACACACGCAGCCATGCCGACCCGTGGGGGTTCCCGGGCTCGCGCACGGGCACGCCACCACAGCCCGCTCGCCTGGGCGCTGCCGCTCACGCTGGGCGTGATCTTCGGTTTCTACGCGGCTTTCATCCGCCGGGACGGTGGCCCGAGCACCGGCGGGCAGGTCCTTCTCGGGCTGGTCTCCGGAGTCGCGCTGGCCGCGCTCTGCTTCGCGCTGGGCCGGATCCAGCATGCGCTGCCGCGCGAGCTGAGGGCGGCGGCGTACGGGGCGCTGACCGCGTGCGCGATCGGGTTCCTGGTCAGCCTCACCGATACCAGCGTGCTGCGGTCCACCGGGCTGGGGGTGCTGGTCGGGGCCGTGATGCTCTGCGTTTCGTTCTACATCTTCTACACGAGGGAGGACTGAGCGCGAAGGCTGGTTTCTCTCCAGGGCGCGACCGCCAGATCGAATCTGGCGGTCGCGCCTCGCCGTCTGGCGCCCATGGGGTGAGGGAGCGGGCTGCGGGACCTGCGGGGCCCGGCACCCGGACGGGAGAGGAGGAGAGGGATGACGGGAAGCGCACGGCCGCTGCGCGTCGCGGTGATCATCGGCAGTACGCGCGAGGGGCGTATCGGTGACACCGTCGGCCGTTGGTTCCTGGCGCGGGCCCGGCTCCGCGACGAGCTGGAACTGGCCGTGCTGGACCTCGCCGACTTCGACTTCCCGGTGCACTATCCGGAGCGGGCGACCGACCAGATGACGGAGTTCGCCGGATCCATCGGGCGGGCCGAGGCTTTCGTGGTGGTGACCCCGGAGTACAACCGCTCGTTCCCGGCCTCCCTGAAACAGGCCGTCGACTTCGCGTACGAGGAGTGGCAGGCGAAGCCGGTCGCTTTCGTGAGCTACGGGCATGGCTCCGCAGGTCTGTACGCGGTCGAGCAGCTGAGATCGGTCTTCACGGAACTCCACACGGTGACCATGCGCAACGGGGTGGCCTTCGACTTTCTGACCGAGCGGCTGGACGACAAGGCGGAGGACTACGGGCGGGACCGGGCCGTGGGGCTGATGCTCGACCAGCTCGGATGGTGGGGCACCGCGTTGAGAGACGCGCGGGCGGCCCGCCCCTATGTCTCATGACGCAGCCCGGCCCGGCCCCGCCCCGAACCAACAGCTCCCCAACCCCCAGCCCCCAGGCCCCAGGCCCTCAGAAACAGCTCCTCCGGATCATCAGAACCCACCCGTCGACGTACAAGGAATGGAACATGAGCATTGAACTGGCCATCGAGACCACGGGGCTGGTGAAGGTCTTCGGCGACAACCGCGCGGTGGACGGCGTCGACCTCGCCGTCCCGGCCGGCACGGTCTACGGCGTCCTCGGACCCAACGGCGCCGGGAAGACCACCACCGTACGGATGCTCGCGACGCTGCTGCGACCGGACGACGGCGAGGCACGGGTGTTCGGCAAGGACGTGGTGAAGGACGCCGACGCGGTCCGCAGCAGGGTCTCCCTCACCGGGCAGTACGCCTCGGTCGACGAAGACCTGACCGGCGCCGAGAATCTGGTGCTGCTCGCACGTCTCCTCGGGCACGGCAAACCGGCCGCCCGGACCCGGGCGGAGCAGCTGTTGGAGGGCTTCGGGCTGAGTGCGGCGGCCGGAAAGCAGGTGAAGAACTACTCGGGAGGCATGCGGCGCCGCATCGACATCGCCGCCTCCATCCTGAACACCCCGGACCTGCTCTTCCTCGACGAGCCGACGACCGGGCTGGACCCGCGCAGCCGTAACCAGGTGTGGGACATCGTGCGAGCCGTCGTCGCCCAGGGCACCACGGTCATGCTGACCACCCAGTATCTGGACGAGGCGGACCATCTGGCGTCCCGGATAGCCGTCATCGACCACGGCAGGGTGATCGCGGAGGGGACGAAGGGCGAGCTGAAGGCGTCGGTCGGCTCCGGCTCCGTCCATCTGCGCCTGCGGGACCCCGAACAGCGCCCCGAGGCCGAGCGGGTGCTGGCGATCGCTCTGAACGCGACGGTGCAACTGGACCCGGACCCCGTGGCGCTCACGGCCAGGGTCAACGGGCACGGCACCGAGCGGGGCGCGGCGGAACAGGCCGCGCGGGCACTGGCCGAACTGGCCCGGTCCGGTATCACCGTCGACAACTTCTCGCTGGGGCAGCCCAGCCTCGACGAGGTCTTCCTCGCACTCACGGACAAGAAGGGAGTGGCGGCATGAGCACCGCGACCGCCAAGACAGAGCTCGGCGAGGTCGCGCTCGCAGCCCCCGACGCGGAGCGTCTCGCATCCCTTCTGGTCGGTCAGGAACGGCCGCCGAGGCCCAGCGCGCTGTCGGCCTCCCTCACCTTCGGGTGGCGGGCCATGCTGAAGATCAAGCATGTGCCGGACCAGTTGTTCGACGTGACGGCGTTCCCGATCATGCTGGTCCTGATGTACACGTATCTCTTCGGCGGGGCGCTGGCCGGTTCCACCGAGGAGTACATCCAGTTCCTGCTGCCCGGCATCCTGGTGATGAGCGTCGTGATGATCACGATGTACACGGGTGTCTCGGTCAACACCGACATCGCCAAGGGCGTCTTCGACCGTTTCCGTACGCTGCCGATCTGGCGGCCCGCGCCGATGGTCGGTTATCTGCTCGGCGATGTTCTGCGCTATGTGATGGCCTCGGTGGTGATGCTCGCTGTCGGCATGATCATCGGCTTCAGACCGGACGGCGGAGTGGTCGGGGTGCTGGCGGGCATTGCCCTGCTGCTGGTCTTCGCCTTCGCGTTCTCCTGGATCTGGACGATGTTCGGTCTGCTGCTGCGCTCCGAGAAGTCGGTGATGGGCGTCAGCATGATGGTGATCTTCCCCCTGACGTTCCTCAGCAATGTGTTCGTCGACCCGAAGACGATGCCGGGCTGGCTGCAGGCATTCGTGAACAACAGCCCGGTCACCCATCTGGCCTCGGCGGTACGTGAGTTGATGGCCGGGAACTGGCCGATGGCGGACATCGCCTGGTCGCTCGGCTGGGCCGCCCTGTTCGTGGTGGTGTTCGGCCCGGTGACGATGCGGCTCTACAACCGCAAGTGACGGGGGTGGGCGGGGCGGTTCTGCCGGCCCCGGTGCCTCGCTGACCCGGATCCTTGACCTTCCCCGCAGGGGAAGCCCCAGCATCGGTGGGGCCGGGCGGAAGTCGCCCGGTACGAGGAGGTATGCGGTGAAACGCGAGGGCCGTGCGGTGGGCTCCGAGGGTGCTGGTGGCGCCGGGGACGCCGGGGACGCCGGGGACGCCAAAGGTGTCAGTGGTGCCAGCGGTGCTGGTGGCGCTGGTGGTGCTGGGCTGGTGTCGATCGGGGAGTTCGCCCGGTTGTCCCGGCTCTCCGCGAAGGCGCTGCGCCGCTACGACGAGCTGGGCCTGCTCCGGCCCGCCCTGGTCGATCCGGTGAACGGCTACCGGTACTACGACCAGGGGCAGGTGGAGACGGCCCGGCTGGTGGCGTGGCTGCGCAGGATCGGGATGCCGCTCACCCGGATCACCGGGGTGGTGGCACTCGACGCGGGCGCCGCCGCGGCGGAGATCCGCGCCTACTGGGCGCGGGTGGAGGCCGAGACGGCGGCCCGGCGCGATCTGGCGACCTTCCTCGTCGACCATCTGTCAGCGGAGGACATCACGATGTCGAAGATGCCGAACGGTGCACGGGGCGGCCAGGAATCAGGGCCCGGTAATGGGCTGCGGGACAGCAACGGCCGTCCGGGCAGCGCAGGTTCGCGGGGTGGCAGCGGATCAGGGGGCGGGGGCGGTTCACGGGGTCAGGGCGGTTCGGGAGGCGGGGCCGGTGCCGGTCTGGGCACGCTCGGGATTCGGTACGCGGCGCTGTCGGACGCGGGGGCGGCGCGGGAGTCCAACCAGGACGCGGTCCACGCGGGGGCCCGGTTGCTGGCCGTCGCCGACGGTTTCGGGGCGAGCGGCGCCGAGGCGAGTGCGGCGGCGATCGGTGCGCTGAGGCCGGCCGCGCAGGCGGCGGTGAGCGCGGCGGATCTGCTCAACGCGCTGGAGGACGCGGCGGACCTCGCGTCGCGGGCGGTCCGGGACGTGGTCGCGGGGCGCGCCGTCCCGGAGGAGTCGGGGACCACGCTCACCGCGATGGTGTGGACCGGCTCCGGGCTGGGGCTGGTGCACATCGGGGACTCGCGCGCCTATCTGCTGCGGGGCGGCGAGCTGTTCCGGATCACGCACGACCACAGCCTCGTCCAGTCGATGATCGACGACGGCTCGCTGACGGCGGAGGAGGCACGCTCGCATCCTCAGCGCGCGTTGCTGCTCAAGGCGCTGGTGGGCGGGGCATCCACGACCCCGCCCCGGCCGGATGTCCGGCTGTATGAGGCCCGTCCGGGGGACCGGTACCTCCTGTGCTCGGACGGACTGTCGGCGGTGGTGGAAGAGACGGACCTGACCCGTGCGCTCGTCGCGGCGGACGGTCCCGACACGGCCGTACGCGAGCTGGTCGCCCTGGCCGGTGACGCGGGCGGACCCGACAACGTGGCGTGTGTCGTCGCCGATGTCGTGGCCCTGTGAGGTGGGGCATGCGGAGGCCCACCTGATCCTGCATCGGCGGGACTGTGGAGGTCCACCTGATCCTGCACCGGCTGCGGGCTGCGGGCAGCTGAGGACCCAGGGACGGGGGAGAGCTGCGAGGGGAGGGCGGATGTCGCGGGCGTTCACAGGCGCCAGTCGGGGGTGTGGCCGGGGCGGTAGGCACAGGTGGTGCCTGTGGTCACGGACTCCCGCAGGTGAGCGGCCAGTTGGGGGTGGAGCCCGTCGAGCTTGCGGAGGGTGTCGCGGATGCGGGCGGTGACGGTCTTGCGGGCCCGCTCGGTCTCGTCGCCCAGACGGCGGGTCCTGCCACCGAGACCGGCCGCGCTGCGGAGTTCGTCGAGCAGCGCCTGACGCTCCCGGTCGTACTCCTCGACCCGCTGCATGTCGTCCCGTGCCGCCGCGCGGTCTATCTCCATGTCGAGCCGGTCCAGGCGTTCCTTGTAACGGTGCTTGGCCTCGTCGTCGAGCACCGGGTCGCCGCCGAGCTGCCGGGCGGCGACGACGAGTTCGCCGCCCTCGGGGGCGAGCAGGTGCACGGCAGGAATGTCCGCACCGGGCAGACCCAGCAGGGTGTGCAGGTCCCGGAGCCCCTTGGCGTCGGGTACGTGCACGGTCACTCCGTGCCAACGGAGCATCCACACGGGCCCGTTCCGCCGGAACTCCCCCGCGGGTGCGGTGGTGTCGCCGGGCGGAACCTGCCGGGCGGCCCCGGCCTGTGGGGAGACGTGCTCATCGGACGGGGTGCGGGACGTGGGCGTGGCGGTGCCGGAGGCGGGTGCGGGCAGGGACGCGGTGCTGGTCCCCGCCCGGTGCGAGCGCATGGACGCGGCACGGGACGCCAGGTGGTGCAGGCCCAATTCGGTGGCCTCTCCGCTGACTTCGGCGAGCAGCCGGCCGGCCCGCGCGACATCTCGTGCGACATCCCCCGCGACATCCCCTGCGGCGTCGACCGCCGTAGCGCCCGTAGCCGCCGTACCGTGCGTACCCTCCGTACCGCCTGTGCCCTCCGTCCGGTGCGTGCCCTCCGCGTCCGGCGGTCCCGCTGTCGTGTCGGCCGTCGCGTCCCCGGCCCGGGCGAGGAGGGATTCCGCCAGGTGGAGGCGGGCGCGTACGGACCAGGGGCGGGCGCCCAGGCGGTCCGAGGAGGCGATGGCCTCGGTGAGCGAGGTCACCGCCGCGTCCCGGTCCCCGCGGGCCGCGGCGAGCAGGCCGAGCCAGAGGTCGACGGGCCCGCTGATGTCGCATCCGTACAGGGAGACGACCCACTGCCCGGCGTACGGCGCGAGGGCGTCCTCCGCTCGGGCGATGAGCTGCGGGTCACCGGTCACCGCGGCCGTCTGGGCCATCAGCCGGAGCCACAGCGGGGTGAAGGCGCGCGGATAGGGGGCTGCCGGTTCGGACCGCTCGGCGATGTGGCGCAGTGCGGGTGCCGCGTCGCCCTGTTCCACCGCCGTGATCGCCTCCAGCAGCCGGGGGTAGGGATATCCGGCGGCGGGCAGCTGGGCGAGGACCTCCTCGGCGTTCTCGTACCGCCCCCGGAGCAGGTGGAGGGCCCAGTGCAGATGGCCCGCCATGAAGCCGAACGGCGCGTGCTCGGACGCCTGTTCGTTCATCGCCTCGTCCGCGAGGGCGGCTTCCGCTTCGGCGAACCGCCCGTGCAGGGAGGCGATCAGGCTGGTGTCGACGGCGATGCCCAGGTCGAACCGGGGCAGGTCGGCCCGCTCGGCGAGCGTGACGAACGTCCGGAACTGGTCCACGAACCCCGGATCGCCCAGCTCCAGCAGGGCCACCCACCGCATCGACGTGGCATGGAGCTCCATTTCGCGGTGGTGGGTGCGGCGGGCGACGTCGATCATCTCGTCGGTCAGCTCAAGGCGTTCCACCGAGGAGCCGAGACCCCATACGGAGTCGTGCCGCGCCCAGAGGGAGAAGGCGAGCGCCTCGTCGTCCGTGCCGCGCCGGGCCAGCGCCACGATGTTGATGGCCAGCTCCTGGGCGAGCCGGTCGGGGGAGAGCTTCTCCTGACCGTCCTTGCCGGTGACCTTGCGGTGCGCGTCGCGCAGCAGGGCCACGGTGGACGCCTCCCGGGAACCCAGGGAACCCTCGCGATGCAGCGTCATCGCGACCCGGGCGAGCAGCTCGGGCTCGTCCAGTTCCTGCGCGAGGGTGACGGCCCGGTCCAGATAGCGTTGCCCCTCCGCCGGGTCGGCGCCGTGCCGCAGCTGCCCGGCGAGGTCGAGGCAGATCAGTGCCGTCCGGCGGCGGTCCGGTGCCTCCCCCTCCGCCGAGTCCCCGGTCGCCGCGTCCAGGGCGCGCCGGTAGTGGCCGACGGCCTCCTCGTCGGCCAGCCGTCCCGAGGCGTCCTGGGCGGCCGCCGTCATCAGCTCGATCCGGCGTTCGCGCTCCAGCGCGCCGCCCGCGAGGTGGGCGTGCCGGGCGAGATCGCCGGGAAGGACGGACTCGCCGAGCCCGCCGTGCGCGTCCAGGGTCCGTACGACCTGCGCGTGCCGCCCGCGGACCGCCGTCCCGTCCAGCGAGGCGTACAGCGTCTCGCGCACCAGGTCGTGGGCGAAGGCGTACTGCCCGGTCGGGTGGGCGACGACGACACGGGCTGCGACCGCCCGTTCCAGGAGCCGTTCCACATGGGGGACCGGCTCCCCGTGCACCACGGCGAGGACCTGGCGGCGGAAGTCGCGGCCGAGGACGGCGGCGGTCGTCAGCAGGGCGACCACGGGTTCGGGCAGCAGGGCCAGCCGCTGTCCGACCGCCTCCCGTACACCCGGCGGAATGGTGGAAACCGGGCTTCCGCTGTGCCAGAGCCGGGCGGTCTGCTCGACGAAGAACGGATTGCCGCCCGTACGCCGGTGGACCTCGTCGACCAGCTTCGGTACCGGTTCCCGGCCCGCGGTGACGGCCATCAGCGCACCCACCTCGTCGCGGCCCAGCCCGGTCAGGGTGAGGGTGGCCGAGGCCCGTGAGACGAGCGGCAGGATCAGTGGCTGGAGCGGGTGTCCCGGGGCCTCCACCTCCACGTCCCGGTAGGTGCCGACGAGCAGCAGGCGCTCGAACCAGGCGTGCTGGGCGGCGAATCCCAGGAGCCGCAGCGACGCGGGGTCGGCGCTGTGGAGATCGTCGAGGACGACTAACAGCGGGCGGCTCTGGGAGACCGTGACGAGGGCGGTGGTCACCGCGTCGTACAGCCCGAACGCCTCTGCGGCGTCGGAAGGACCCGTGCCGGAGTCCGCCGTGCCCCCGCCCGTGCCCCCGCCCGTGCCCGTGCCCGTTCCCCCGCCCGGACCTGTACCCGCGCCTGGACCCGTGCCCCCGCCCGGACCTGTACCCGCGCTCGGCCCCGTACCCCCGCTGGACGCCCCGCCCGGTCCTGTACCCGAGCCCGGATTCGTACCCGCGCCCGGTGCTGTGGCCGCGGCGGATTTCGGGCCCGGTCCCGGGCCCTCGCGGTCCGTCCCGGTCAGGAGTCCGGCCACGGAGCCCCCGCCCGGCTCGCCGAGGAGTATCCCCAGCCGTCCGTCCGACGCTTCCTGGGCCGCCGCCCACTCCGCCGCCGTGGCGGAGCGGCGCACGCCGCGCAGCACCTGCACCCACGGCCAGTAACCGGGGGCGCTGTCGGAGTCCCAGCAGGAACCGCCGACCACGAGCGCGCCGCGCCGCCGTGCCTCGTGGGCGGCGTCCGTGACGAGCGTGGTCTTGCCGATGCCGGCCTCGCCCGTGACGAGCACAAGACCGCCGTGGCTGTCCGTCGCCCGGCCGATCTCCGCACGGAGGACGCCTGCGGGATGGTCGCGCCCGAACAGAGCAGGGGTCATGACCACACGATAGGAGGCCCCACTGACAACGGGCGGGCCCGCGCGACATCGCGCAGGTCCGCCCGCCCGTCCGGTAACCCGGACCACTCAGCGATCACTCACCGGTCGCTTTCGCACCGTGCCCCGGAAGCGGTCCGTCAGTTGCGCACCACGGTCACCGGGCAGGGCGCGTGCTGGGTGACATGGAGGCTGACCGAGCCGAGGAGCGTCGCCTTGAAGCCGCTGTAGCCGCGGGCGCCCACCACCAGCAGGTTCGCACCCTTGGCCCGGTCGAGCAGGGCCTGGGCCGGGTTGCCGATCACCACGATCTTGCTGACCGCGGCCGCTCCCTCGGCGCCGAGGGACTCCTCAAGCGCCTCGGTGAGGGACACGGTCGCCAGCGCCTGCGGATCGAAGTCCTCCGGCATGCCCGGCATCATGGACGCCCAGCTGGTCGCGGGGTACTCCCAGCTGTTCACGGCCTCCACGGAGTCACCGGTCAGTTCGGCCTGACGTACGGCCCAGCGCAGTGCCTTGATCGACGAATCGGAGCCGTCCACGCCCACGACGATCCTGCCCATATCTGCCTCCAGCTCGGTCACAGCTCGGTTCGCTTACGGTCGGTCGGCCGAGGTCGGTCGAGTTTCGCCAAGTCCGGTCAAGTGCGGCCTTTTCTTGGCTTTGCTGTTCTTTGCTCGGCTTTCCATCCAACTGTAATCAAACAGGACAACCTGTCACACGGCGGGTCGGTCCGGTCAGTCCAGTCGCAGGTCCGCGAGCTGCTGCTCGAACGGCACGACCGCGTCCTCGCCGTCGTCCACACCGGGTGTCCTGGCAGCTCCGGAGACCGTCCGGCCCATGACCGCCGAGGCCAGTTCGCCGCCCGCGCGCCTGATGCGGGACGGCAGGCCCTCGGTGTACTCGTCACCGGACGAGCCCCAGTCCTCCGACGCCGCGTACACGGACGTCGGTACGGTGACCGCCCGCAGGTAGGCGAAGAGCGGGCGCAGCGCGTGCTCCAGGACCAGCGAGTGCCGGGCCGTGCCGCCCGTCGCCGCGATCACTACGGGCTTTCCGGTCAGGGCCGTGTTGTCGATCAGGTCGAAGAACGACTTGAACAGTCCGCTGTAGGACGCCGTGAAGACCGGCGTCACCGCTATCAGCCCGTCGGCCTCCGTTACCGCCTCGATCGCCTCCTTCAGGGCGCGCGGCGGGAAGCCGGTGACCAGGTGGTTGGCGATGTCGACGGCCAGGTCGCGCAGCTCGACGACCTGGACCTCGACGGTACGGTCCTGCTCCGCCGCCAGCCGCTCGCGGGCGGCCGCGGCCAGCCGGTCGGCCAGCAGCCGGGTGGAGGAGGGCTGACTCAGCCCGGCCGAGACGGCCACGATCCTCAGCGGCTCGTTCGTGAACGTGGTGAGCACGGGGTCAGACCTCCTTCTGGGCGGTACGGGCGGCGCCGCCGGTGCCGTCGGTGCCGCCGGCGTCGGCGATGCGGGCGGCGCGGGCGGCGGTGACCGCCGGGTGGATGGGGGCGGAGTCCGGGACTCCGGCGGGGCGCAGGTTGGCGAACTCCTTGCGCAGTACGGGCACGACTTCCTCGCCGAGGATGTCGAGCTGCTCCAGGACCGTCTTCAGCGGCAGTCCCGCGTGGTCCATCAGGAACAGCTGGCGCTGGTAGTCGCCGACGGACTCACGGAAGGACAGGGTCCGCTCGATGACCTCCTGCGGGGAACCGACGGTCAGCGGCGTCTGCTCGGTGAACTCCTCCAGGGACGGCCCGTGTCCGTAGACCGGTGCGTTGTCGAAGTACGGGCGGAACTCCCGTACCGCGTCCTGCGAGTTCTTCCGCATGAACACCTGGCCGCCGAGACCCACGATGGCCTGGTCGGCGGTGCCGTGGCCGTAGTGGGCGTAGCGCTTGCGGTAGAGGTCGACCATCTTCCTGGTGTGCTCCATGGGCCAGAAGATGTTGTTGTGGAAGAAGCCGTCGCCGTAGTAGGCGGCCTGTTCCGCGATCTCCGGGGAACGGATGGAGCCGTGCCAGACGAAGGGCGGGATGCCGTCCAGCGGGCGCGGGGTCGCGGTGAACGACTGGAGCGGCGTACGGAACTTGCCCTCCCAGTCGACGACGTCCTCGCGCCACAGTTTGTGGAGCAGGGCGTAGTTCTCGATGGCCATCGGGATGCCCTGGCGGATGTCCTTGCCGAACCAGGGGTAGACCGGTCCGGTGTTGCCGCGGCCCATCATCAGGTCGACGCGGCCGTCCGCGAGGTGCTGGAGGGTGGCGTAGTCCTCGGCGATCTTCACCGGGTCATTGGTGGTGATCAGCGTGGTCGAGGTGGACAGGATCAGGTTCTCGGTGCGGGCGGCGATGTAGCCGAGCGTCGTCGTCGGTGAGGACGGGACGAACGGCGGGTTGTGGTGCTCACCCGTCGCGAAGACGTCCAGACCGACTTCCTCGGCCTTGAGCGCGATGGCGAGGGTCGCCTTGATCCGCTCGTGCTCGCTCGGTGTCGTGCCGGTCGTGGGGTCGGTGGTGACATCCCCGACGGTGAAGATCCCGAACTGCATGGCGCCCGCCTCCAAAGACGTGGAATCCGCTGTGCGGATAGTTGAACGTTGAACTATGTGAACACACCCTACAACGGGTCACCCCATGGTCCTATTCCGCTCCCGCCCCGAGGCCGCCCTGACCGGCGTAATCTCGCCGACCGCCCCGACCGCCCCGACCGCCCCGACCGCCCCGACCGCCCCGACCGCCCCGACCGCCCCGACCGCCCCGACCGCCCCGACCGCCCCGACCGCCCCGACCGCCCCGATCTCCCGGACCTTTGTCCGGCCGGGGCGGTCGCAGGACCCCCGGCCGTACGCTGGAGGCCGGGCCGGAGCGGCCGTAGCCCGGCGACAGGGGCAGCGGCATGAGCGAGAGCGAGCGCTGGAAGGAACGGGGCGTCGCCCTGCGCGTCTTCGTCTACGTCTTCGCGACGCACATCTTCGCGGGCTTCATCTGGATCCTCTTCTACGTGGGTGAGCACGCCAAGAAGTAGCGGCGGGGCCGAGGCGGCCGATTCGGGGCCGAGGGCATCCAGGCGATCGCGCGCCGTAGTTTCTCCGAACTCCCTTTGACAGAAGCCATGTTCGGCTGCTCGCGAGGGTAGAGGAACGGCTGTTCCCGCTTTCCCGCTCCCGTACCTTCATCCCCCACATCCGGAGGAAGCTCATGCGCAGAAGGACATGGTTGCGCGGCCTCGCCGTCGCGGCGCTGGCCCCCGCGGGCGGCGCTCCGGTCGCCACCCCCACGGCGTCGGCCGCTCCCCTTCCCGCTCCCGCCCCCGTTCCCGTTCCCGCTTCCGCTTCCGATCCCGTTCCCCTTCCCGGTCGCCGGACCGCCGCGTCGGCCGCCGTGGCCGATCTGCGGGGCATCGACGTCGGCACCACCCAGGCCGGAATCGATTTCGCACGGGCTCGCTCCGAGGGCCAGGAGTTCGCGATCGTCAAAGCGGGCGGCAGCCAGCTCGCCGAGGGGCCCTACGTCAGCCCGCACTACGCCGAGCAGGTCGACGGCGCCCGTGCGGCGGGCCAGCGCGTCGGCCACTACTGGCTGTCCGGCGACTTCCAGACCCCGGCGGACGCGGCCGGATACTTCGTGGACCATCTGCACGACTACCGCCCCGGCGATGTCCTGGCCCTGGACGACGAGGTGCTGGACGACTCCACCCGGCTCTGGGACGACGCCCAGGTGGCGGAGTGGTTCCGGACGGTTCAGGCCCGGCTGGGCGAGATCGTGCCGTGGTTCTACATCGGCGCCGCCAACCTCCGCGCGGGCACCTGGGACCGCACCATCACCACCGGCGCCCGGCTGTGGGTGGCGGTCTACGGCCCGAACGACGGCACCCGCCACGACGAACCCGACCTCGGCGGCCGGTACCCCGACTGGGCCGTCCACCAGTACACCTCGGTCGGCTCGGCCGGTGGTGCCCCCGCCGTGGACCTCAACCTGGCGCGCGGCTGGGCCTTCGACCCGGTGGACGGGGGCGGTGACCCGCCCGGCGGCACGCTGCCGAAGACACCGACGGAGCAGAGTGGTGTCCCGGACACGGCGTTCTGGAAGCGGGCGCAGCACTGGCTGTCGATCGAGTCGGGCTACACCGGCCCGGTGGACGGGGTGCCGGGCCCGAACACGTACGCCGCGTTGCAGCGCAATCTGCGCGACCACTACGCGTACACCGGCCCGGTCGACGGCGTACCGGGCACGAACACCTACACGGCGCTCCAGCGCCTGGCGGCCGGGCACGGCTATACGGGGCCGGTCGACGGGGTGATGGGCCCCCAGTCGTGGCGGGGAGTGGCGCGCTTCCTGAACGAGGACCGCTGGGACTGACGGGCGTCGGGACTGACGGGCGTCGGGGCTGACGAGGACCACCGGGGCCGCGTCGCCAGGTCCTCCGGCGGGGCCGGGTCGGTGAAGGGCCGTGACCCGGTGACAGGTGCGCGATACACTCGGGCCATGACCTCCGTACTGTGCCGGAACTGGTGGCGCTCCTCCTAGGAGCGGCCACAGCACCTGCACGGGACAAGGGCCGTTCGACAAGGACGGCCCTTTTCGCTGCCCTCGTACGGCACCTCCCGTACGGCAGGGACACGGACAGACACCGGAACCGGCGGGCCGTCCTCCACGCACTCCACCAGCGAGGAGAGACCTCATGACCACCACGCCCACCCCCACTGATGCCACCACCACGCCCGGCGCCACTGCCGCCACCGCCGATTCAGCCGTCTCCGCCGCCTCGGACACCCGCACCGACCCGCTGTCCATCGCCCCCGCCCTGCGCCGCAGCGCCGAGCTGGAGCGGCAGCTCCGGCAGACGCCCGGCCGCTTCCGGGTCCTGACCGGCGACCGTCCCACCGGCGCCCTGCACCTCGGGCACTACTTCGGCACCCTGCACAACCGGGTCCGGCTCCAGGACCTCGGCGTCGACATCTTCGTCCTCATCGCCGACTACCAGGTCCTGACCGACCGGGACGTGGCCGAGCGGCTCGGCGCGTACACGGACGGGCTGCTGCTCGACTACCTGGCCGTCGGCATCGACCCGGCCCGCTCCACGGTCTTCAACCACAGTGCGGTCCCGGCCCTCAACCAGCTCCTGCTGCCCTTCCTCAGCCTCGTCTCCGTCGCCGAACTGGGCCGCAACCCCACCGTCAAGGACGAGATCGCGCACTCCCGGCAGTCCACGGTCAGCGGGCTGATGTTCACCTACCCGGTGCATCAGGCCGCCGACATCCTCTTCTGCAAGGGCAACGTGGTGCCGGTCGGCCAGGACCAGCTGCCGCACCTCCAGATCACCCGTACCGTCGCCCGGCGCTTCAACGAGCGGTACGGGGCCGTCTTCCCGGAGCCGGACGCGCTGCTCTCCGACGCACCGCTGCTCCTCGGTACGGACGGGACCAAGATGAGCAAGAGCCGCGCCAACTCCATCCCCCTCGGGGCCACCGCCGACGAGACGGCGCGCCTCATCAAGGGGGCGAAGACCGACACCGACCGGCACATCACCTACGACCCCGAAGGCCGGCCCGGGGTGTCGAGCCTGGTGCTGCTCGCCGCGCTGTGCCTCGGCCGGGACCCGCACGACGTCGCGGAGGAGATCGGGGACGGCGGCGGCTCCGTGCTCAAGCGGACCGTGACCGACGCGGTCAACACCCACCTGGCACCGATCCGCGCCCGCCGGGCGGAGTACGCGCGGGACATGGCGTACGTACGGTCGGTGCTCCGCGCGGGCAACGAACGGGCCAACGCCGTCGCGGAGGCCACCCTGGACGAGGTACGCGGGGCGATGGGCGCGCTCCGGTAGGGGCTCGCCCCCTCAAGACCCTGCCCCCGCCCCGGCCCCCTCAAAGCCTGGCGCCCCGCCTCCGGCCCTCGAAGCCCGGCGCCGGCCTCCGGCGTCCGGGTGTCAGCGGTGCGGTGACACGGGTGTCAGCGGTGCGGTGACACGGAGCTTCGGCGGCGCAGCAGTTCGGCCAGGCCCCGGCGGGTCGCGGCGATGACCACCCGGTCCTCGGCGCGCAGGACGTAGCCGGGGTGCAGGTCCCAGATCAGGCCCGAGCGCTGATCGGTGCCTTCGGGGTTGTACGGGGGGACGGTGGCCAGGTCCGGGTTGCGGTCGGCGGGCGGGGTGGCGTCCAGGGCGAGGACCCGCCAGGCGCCCGCGCGGAACGCCTGTTCCACGGTGTGGTCCTCCAGTTGGGGGTGCCCGGCGACCTCCAGCGCGGCGAAGAGCATGACCTTGCGTTCCACCGGGACCGCGCCGAGGATCTGGCGGCCCATCATGGCGACCGCGAAGGACGGGGCGGCCAGGTGGGACACGGAACGGGAGCGGGTCAGGGCCTGGGGGTGCGCGGTGCGCAGGGTGCGGTAAACGGCGGTGGCGAACTCGTCGTCGTACAGCCGCAGAGCCACCCTGAGGTCCGGCTTGACCGAGCGGGCGTACAGCGCGGCCTCCAGGTTGGTGGTGTCGATGCTGGTGAGGGCCAGCAGGGCGCGGGCGCGGCGGATCTTGGCCGCTTCCAGGACCCCTTCCTGGGTGACGTCGCCCAGCACCGTCGGGACGTGCAGGCTCCGCGCCAGCGGGATGCCGCGCGCCTCGGGGTCCTCCTCCACCACCACCACGGGGATGTCGAGTTCGCGGAGGTGGACGAGGACCCTCGTACCGATCTTGCCGAGGCCCAGGAGGACGACATGGCCGGAGAGGCCGCGTGGCGGGCGGCGCAGTGAGGACGCGGTGCGCAGTGAGCCGAACGCCTCCAGGACCGCGGCGACCAGGAGCGGCAGCAGCATCAGGCCGGCGAGGCCGGAGAGGAGCTGGATGATCTGGCGGGCGGGCCGGTCGCCCTCGGCCGGGTCGCCCATCGCGAACAGGTCCAGCAGGGTGAGGTAGGCGGCGTGCAGCGCATCGTCCCCGGTCGTCAGTACGGAGGCGACGGCCAGGGCGACCACGGCCGTCCCCACCCCCAGCGCCGACCAGCGCAGCCGCCGGGAGAAGACCTGGGCGAGCGGTGCGCCCCTGCCGCCCATCCGTCCGGCGGGCCGGTCCGGATCCGCCCGGCTGATCGCTTCCAGGACGACGGTGCCCCGTCCCGTCGCGGCGGCCACCGAAGCCTCGTCGGGCAGCAGTTGGGGGCCTTCGTCCCCGCTGCTGTCGGAGCCCTCGGCGCCCGCCGGGTCGTGGGTGGTGGAGGAGAGCAGGGCGAGCGTGCACAGGCCGGGGTCGGCCGTCTCGCCCGGCCGGGGCGGTGTGCGTTCGGCGGCGCGCAGGAGCAGGCCCTCGGCCTGTATGACCTTGCTGCTGCCGGTGAGCGCCGTGGCGGCCAGGGCGGGGGCGGCGGTGTCCGCGTCGGACAGGACGGTGGTGGAGGCATCCAGCGCGGTGGGGTCCAGGCCCGGCACGGAGACGGCCGCGGCCTGGTCGAGCAGGGTTTCCAGATGCTGGCCGAGCTTGCGGTTGTAGAGCCGGATGACCAGGCGCAGACGCGGGTTGAGACGACGGGCGGTCAGGGCGGCGCGGATGTTGCGTTCGTCGTCGTCGTACACGAGCGCGAGCGCCGCCGCCCGGTCGACGCCCGCCTCTTCGAGTACGTCGTCGGAGGGCTCCGGCGCCTCCATGATGCGGACCGCCTCGACCCCGGCGTTGGTGTCGTTGTCGGCGGTCATGGCGCCGGGTCCGGTACCGGTGCCGGTGGCGGTGCTGCCGTTGCGGTTCATCGCCGACGACATCCGGCCGAACAGGGCGGCGGCTCGGCCCCGTTGGGTCAGCGGCAGCTCCGGGCGGTTGGCGTCGCGGCCCGGCGGCAGCAGGAGGGTGACCCGTTCCCCGTACACATACCGCAGCTCCACGGCGAGCCGGCGGGCCAGCGCGTCGTCGCCGCAGATGACCATGTGTCCGCTGGACGGGGGGCGTTGAGGCTGCGGAGGAAGGGGGAGTGGGGGCACGAAACCCAGCATGCCTTGCTCCGTCCCGATCGGTAAGGAGTGTTGGTGATCATTGCGTGACGGGGCGGGTGGGGCCGCGGCGCTTGCCGGGGCAAGGCGGGCAGGCAGGGGCAGGCAGGGTCAGGCAGCACGGAGCAGTCAGGGCGGGGCGGCGGTTACGGCGGTGGTTACGTCGGTGGTTACGGCGGTCGGGGCCCGGTGCTGCGGCGCTGAGGACAGCGCCGCAACAGCCGGGTCCGTTCCCCTTCGCTCCCCCGTGTTTCCCCCGTGCGTTCCCCCGTACTTCCCCCGTGGGTTCCCCCGGTTTCCCGCTGTGTTGCTGACCGGATCGTGTCACCGGCGAGCGGACCGACGCACTGCCGGAATCCGGCAATCTTTATGTCCTCCTGATGCCGGGCACCGGCACCGGCCCGTGCGCGTTAAGGAAGTGACAGGGAACTTTGGGACTGGAGGGACGTGCGTGGCCGAGCCGGAGATATCCGAGGCGCTTCTGGGGGACTATGCCCGCATTCTGGGGGAAGTCGCCGACACCGGCCGTCGGCTCACGCGTGAGGAACTGGAGACCCGCCGTGCCCTGGGCCGCCAGGCCGCCGAGGCGGGGCACCAGCTGCGCGCCCTGGTGACGTTGCATCTGTCGGTGACCCGCACCGACTGGCCCCGCATCGCCCTCGCGGGCGCCGAAACGGTCACGGATTCCGTGCTGGCCGCGGTGGAGCAGGCCGTCGACGCCTTCGCCGAGGGCTTCGAGCGGGCCCAGCGGCTCACGGTGCGGCGCGAGGAGGCGGCCCGCCGTGAGTTCATCGACGACCTGCTCTACGGGCGCAGCGACCTGGGGCGGCTCGCCGAGCGGGCCACCCGCTTCGGGCTGCGCCTGTCCCGGGCCCACGCGGTCGCGGTGGCCGCGGGCCCCGAGGCGTACACCGAGACCGATGCCGTGCCGCGCCGGGTCGAGGCGGCCCTGCTGGCCCGTTTCAGCGGCCGGAAGATCCTGCTGACGACGAAGGACGGGCGGTTGGTCTGTATCGCCCCCGGCAGTCAGCCGGACGTCCTGAGGTACTTCGCCAAACAGGCCCACGCGGCGACGGACGGCGGCCAGGTCGCCGTCGGCCGCCCGCACCGGGGTCCGGGGGGCGTCGTCCACTCGTACGACGAAGCGCTCGACGCCCTCGACCTCGCCGGCCGGATGGGGCTGGACGACCCCGTGCTGTACTCCGCCGACCTGCTGATCTACCCGGTGCTGACCCGGGACCGGCAGGCGATGGCCGATCTCGTACGCAGCGAACTGGGGCCGCTCCAGGAAGCCAGGGGCGGTGCCGAGCCCCTGCTGAAGACCCTCTCCGTCTACTTCGACGCGGGCTGTGTCGCGGCCGAGACCGCCCGGCGGCTGACACTGAGTGTGCGCGCGCTGACGTATCGGCTGGAGCGCATCCATCAGCTGACCGGGTCCGACCCGTCCGACCCCGCGCACCGCTACACGCTCCAGACCGCGGTGATCGGCGCCCGGTTGCTGGACTGGCCGGCCAAGGAACTCTGAGACCCGGGACCGGGCGTCCCGGGGCCGGGCGTCCCGGGGCCGGGCGTCCGAGGTCACGCGCCCCAGGGCCGGGCGTCCCGAGGTCACGCGCCCCGACGCCTGGCCACGCGAGCGGCGGCATCACGCGCCACGCGCCACGCGGCGCGCACCCGGCCGCGTCGTTGCCGTTGCCGTAACCCGGCAGCCTCCGCCGTCCGCCGCCCCCGTCCGCTGCCTGCCGTCCCTCCCCGCATGCGGGGAAGCCGACCCGCACCTAGCGTGTGATCCGGGGGTTTTCGGGGTGGGCGTGCGCGCACCGAGGGAGATCCACACATGGCTCGTCGTCCCAGGCAGTCCAGGCAGTCCGGGCAGGCCCGCCAGGCGCGGGACGTCGACACGGACACCGCTGCGGGAGGCGGCTCGGCCGTCCCGGCCGCGGGCCCGGCCCCCGGAACTCCGCAGGAGCAACCCTCCCACCGCTGGTGGGTGCTCGGAGTCATCGGCCTGGCGCAGCTCATGGTGGTGCTCGATGCCACGATCGTGAACATCGCCCTGCCGTCGGCCCAGAAGGATCTCGGCTTCGACAACGGCAATCGGCAGTGGGTCGTCACCGCCTACGCCCTGGCCTTCGGCTCACTGCTGCTGCTCGGCGGTCGCATCGCCGACCTGGTGGGACGCAAGATCGTCTTCCTGGTGGGGCTGGTCGGATTCGCGGGGGCCTCCGCGATCGGCGGCGCCGCGCCCAGCTTCGAGGTCCTGGTGATGGCGCGGACCCTCCAGGGACTCTTCGGCGCGCTCCTGGCTCCCGCCGCGCTCTCCCTCCTGACCACGACGTTCACGGTCCCGAGGGAACGGGCGAAGGCGTTCGGGATCTACGGTGCCATCGCGGGCACGGGCGGCGCCGTCGGGCTGCTGCTCGGTGGTCTGCTCACCGAGTACCTGGACTGGCGCTGGTGCCTGTACGTGAACATGATCTTCGCCGTCATCGCCTTCGTCGGAGGCTCCCGGCTGCTGAGGGCCGGAGCGCCCAGCGACCGTCCGAAGCTCGACGTCCCGGGCGCCGTTCTCGCCTCGTCGGGGCTCTTCTGCATCGTGTACGGATTCTCCAACGCGGAGAAACACGCGTGGGGTTCCGTCGACACCTGGGGCTTCCTGCTGGCGGGCGTCGTCCTCCTGGCGGCGTTCGCCCGGTGGCAGACGCGGGCCGCCCATCCGCTGCTGCCGCTGCGGGTGATCCTCGACCGGAACCGCGGTGCCTCGTTCCTGGCCATCTTCGTCTCCGGCGCCGGGATGTTCGGCGTGTTCCTCTTCGTCACGTACTACCTCCAGCAGAGCCTGCTGTTCTCCCCGGTCCGCACCGGTCTCGCCTTCCTGCCGATGGTGGCGGTGATGGTGATGACCTCGGTCGTGACGACGAACTTCTTCGTGCCCCGGTACGGTGCGAAACCGATCGTGCCGCTCGGTATGGGGCTGGCCTCCGCCGCCATGATCTGGATGACGACCTTCGACCTGAGCAGCGGATACGCCACCCACGTACTGCCACCGCTGCTCGTCCTGGGCCTCGGTCTCGGACTGATCTTCGCGCCCGCGATGAACCTGGCCACCTCGGGGGTCGCCCCGCGCGACGCGGGGGTGGCGTCCGCGATGGTCAGCACGATGCAGCAGGTGGGCGGCTCCATCGGCACGGCGCTGCTGAACACCCTCGCGACCAGCGCCGCCGCGAGCTACATGGTGGGCCGCAGTCCGACCCCGGCCGCCATCGCCCAGTCGCAGCTGCGGAGTTACTCCACCGCTTACTGGTGGTCGGCGGGCTTCTTCGCCGTCGGCCTGCTGATCACGGTGCTGCTGTACCGCAGGGGAGCGCCCCGCGCGTACACGGCGGGCGCGACGGGCGCGACGGGCGCGAAGGACGCGACGGGCGGCCCCGCCATCACGTGACAGGGCCGCCCGTTACGCACTACGCACTCATGTGACAGGGCTGCCCGCTACCGCCTTCACGTGACAGCGCCACACGCTACGCCCCCACGCGACAGGCCCGCCCGCCCGTCAGCTACGCCCCCACGTCGCGTCGTTGCATGTCGTCCAGCGACTCCCGGCGCACCAGCAGCCGCGCCGTCCCGTCGTCGACGGAGACGACGGGCGGTCTGCCGATCAGGTTGTAGCCGGACGCCATCGACAGGTGGTACGCCCCGGCGGCCGGCACCGCCAGCAGGTCCCCGGGCCGTACGTCACCGGGCAGTTCGACGCCGTCGGCCAGTACGTCACCCGCCTCGCAGTGCCGTCCCACGACGGTCACCACCCGGTCCGGGGCGGTGGCGGCGCGGCCGACGAGGCGGGGCGCGTACCGCACCCCGTACAGCGCGGGCCGCGGGTTGTCGCTCATCCCGCCGTCGACGGCGACGAAGGTGCGCGCGCCGGTCCGCTTGACCGTGAGGACGCGGTAGACGGCCACCCCGGCGGGCCCGATCAGCGCCCGCCCCGGTTCGACGGTCAGCCGCGGGACGGGAAGCCCCGCCCGCGTACAGCCGTCGTGGAGTTCGGCACGGACCCGGGCCGCGAGGGCGGGGACGTCGAGGACCGGTTCGCCCGGCCGGTAGGCGATGCCGTGGCCGCCGCCGATGTCGAGCTGGGGCAGGGCGATGCCGTGCTGTTCGCGGACGCGGGCGAGCAGCCCCACCATGCGGCGTACGGCGGCGACGTACGGCTTCACGGCGGTGATCTGCGACCCGATGTGGCAGTGCAGACCGACGAGTTCGAGGCGTGGCTGGCCGAGTACCCGGTCGATGGCGTGCTGTGCGGAACCGTCGGTGAGGGACAGCCCGAACTTCTGGTCGTCGGTGCCGGTACGGACGGCCGCGTGCCCGCCCGCCGAGATCCCCGGCACCACCCGCACCATGATGGGCTGCCGGCTGCCCTGCGGCACGAGGGCCGCCAGCCGGGCGATCTCCGAGGTGCTGTCGACGACGATCCGGCCGACACCGAGCCGTACGGCGGTCCGCAGGTCCTCCGGGCTCTTCGCGTTGCCGTGCAGGACGATCCGCTCGGCGGGGAAGCCCGCTCCTACGGCGAGCAGCAGCTCACCGGCGGAGCAGACGTCGAGCCCCAGCCCTTCCTCGCGGACCCAGCGGACGACGGCCCGGCACAGGAACGCCTTGGCGGCGTAGACGACATCGGCCTCGGCCGGGGGAAACGCGGCGCGGTAGGTGCGACAGCGTCGGCGCACCTCTCCCTCGTCGAGTACGTAGAGCGGCGTCCCGAACCGGTCGGCGGCCTCGGTGAGCGACACCCCGCCGACGGCGACATCCCCCTCGGGGCCGGGTTGTGCGGAGGCGGGCCAGAGGCCGGAAAGGGAGTCGTCGGCAGCGCCGCCGGACAGGACCTCGGCGGGAACACCGGGCAGGACCCCGGCCGGGGCGCCGGGCAGGAACGTCGCAGGGGCGCCCGGGACAGCGTCGGCCGGGGCGGAGGTGCGGACAACAGGCGTGGTGGTCATGGCGCGTGCCTCTCAGCAGCCGTGGCGGACGAGAGCGGCCTGTTCGGACACCGGTGTCCGGGGGCCGACACAGGGCGGCCAGGTCGCGGCCCGGGGCGCGGAGAGCTGCGGATCGACGGTGAGGGCGCTGACCCCCAGCGGTGCCGCGAGCGCGCGCAGAGCCGGTTCGGAGAGCAGGATCCACGGCTGCCCGGCGCCCAGGGTGGCCACGAGCTGCGATACGGAGGTGAAGGCGACGGCCGTGCGGTCGCCGAGGGGGGTACGGAAGAACCGTGCCGTGAAGGAGGGCGAACAGCGGGGGAGGCCCGGCCGGACGGGGACGAAGAGAGGTCCGGCCGGGACGAGTTCGAGAGGGTCGGGGTCCGACATGGTGTTCCTCCTGGCGTTTGCGGGCCGCTGCTGTCGCGGCCCGTCTGCCGAAGCTATGCCCAGCGGGGAGGGGGCCGGATACGGCCTTGACGCGCACTTGACGCAAAACCCCGCCCCAGTGACGCGATGCTGACGCGCGTACGGGGGCGGGGTGCGGGCGCGCGGCGCGAGCCGGGCCGGATATGCGGGCGGTGCGAGCCGTGCGGGTTGTGCGGGGGAGGAGGGTGGCCGGGGGTGTGAAGGGGGGTGACACACCCCCGGCCGTGCCGGGCGCGGACCGGTGGTCAGCCGGTCCGCGGTCTTCCGGCAGTACGGGGGTCCTCCGCCCGCACGGAGGAGTGCCTACAGGTCGAACTCGTGCGGCGGGAGGTCGAGCGCGAAGCACGCCTCCCGCACGACGGCCTGCTCCGACTTGTCGAAGTCGCCGTCGGCGCCGCCGATGATGATGCCGATCTGGATCACGGCACGCGCCTCGGCGGGCTTCTTCTTCGCCTTGGCGATCTCCTGGAGCACGCTGACCTTGCCGAACGCGAAGTCGGCGGTCAGCTTGTTCACGTAGTCGTTGAAGCGGCGCTGCAGGTCGTCCGCGGGGAAGTTCTGCAGGACGTCGTTGCTCGCGATCAGCGACGCGACGCGCTGCCGCTCGGACGGGTCGATGGAACCGTCGGCGGCGGAGACCAGGGCGCACATGGCCATGCTGGCATCACGGAACGCCCCGCTCTTCAGGTCGTTCTTCTTCGCCTCGAGCTGCGTCTGCATCGTCGACGCGGATTCCTTGATCCGATCCCACAGGGCCATGACATCTCCATACGTTGCGTTGCGTTGCGGGGCTGTGCATTGCTGTGCATGCCGGAACCAAGGGAAACTCTACAGTTGTGTAGAAGCAGGCGGGCGAGGTGCCCCCCGTGCCCGGAATCGGGCGTTCATGGAATCGGGCGTTACGGGACGATCGCCATCCCGAAGGCGGCGGGGTAGAAAGAGGCATGGCCGATCACCGAGAGGCGGGCGGGAGCGATCGCGGCGCTCCCGATGCCGCGCATACGCCGCACGGCGATGTGGAAGCGGTGACCCGGGCGGTGCTGACCGCGTCGCGGTTGCTCGTCGCCGTCGCCGCGCGCTCGCTCGCGGAGGTGGAGGAGCGGGTGACGCTGCCCCAGTTCCGTCTGCTGGTGGTGCTCTCCACCCACGGCGACGCCAAGCTCGTGGCGCTGGCCGAGCGGCTCGGCGTGAACCCGTCCACCGCGATGCGGATGCTGGACCGGCTGATCACCGCGGGTCTCGCGGAGCGCCGGGCCAACCCGGCCGACCGGCGCGAGACCGTGCTGAGCGTGACCCCGGCGGGAGACCGGCTGGTCGCGGACGTGACGGCGGGCCGCCGCCGGGAGATCGGCGCGATCGTCGAACGGCTCGCCCCCGCGCAGCGCACGGCCCTGGTCGACGCGCTGACGGCGTTCACCGAAGCGGGCGGAGAGGCGAGCGGCGGGGCGGCCGTGCCGACGGACGGCACGGACGCGTACCCGCTGGGCTGGACGTAGACAGGACGCAGACACGTAGACACGTACCTGTTGGGTGACGGTCCGGCCGTGGCACCGCGCCGCTGGGGCCGGTCGTGGACGTCCGGCACGCCCCGGCCCCTAGTCGCGGGGGTCGCCCACGGGTTCGGGCGTGAGGTCGTCGTGCGAGGGCATCAGGGCCTTGGCTTCGGCTCCTGTGCCGGTTCCGGTTCCGGGTGCGACCGTGACCCCGGCCGTCCCGGCTTCGCCCGCGGTGCCGCCGGTCTTCCCTTCCGCACGCCCGCGCATGCCCTGGATCTTGGCCACGACGGGCTGGGTCCAGCGGGCGGTGAGCGGTCCGACGATGACGAGAATCAGGACGTACGCCGTGGCGATCGGCCCGATCCGCGGCTCGGTGGCCACGGCCAGGCCCGCGATGACGATGGAGAACTCGCCGCGCGCCACGAGCGTGCCGCCCGCCCGCCAGCGCCCGCGCGAACCGATCCCGGCCCGCCGTGCCGCGTACCAACCGGTGAAGATCTTGGTCAGGACGGTGACGACGGCCAGCAGAGCGGCCGGGAGCAGCACGGGCGGGATCTCGGCGGGGTTCGTGGAGAGGCCGAAGAAGACGAAGAACACCGCGGCGAACAGGTCGCGCAGCGGCATCAGCAGCTTGCGCGCGCCTTCCGCGACCTCGCCCGAGAGCGCGATACCGACGAGGAACGCACCGACAGCGGCCGACACCTGCAACTGCTGGGCCACACCGGCCACCAGGACGGTGAGACCGAGGACGACGAGGAGCAGCATCTCCGGGTTGTCGGAGGACACCGCCCGGCTGATGAGCCGCCCGTGGCGCAGCGCCAGGTACAGCACGAAGCCGACCGTTCCGAGGGCGATCAGCAGGGCGATGCTGCCACCGGCGAGGCCGACCCCGGCCAGCATGGCGGTGAGCAGCGGCAGGTAGACGGCCATCGAGAGGTCCTCGATGACGAGGACGCCCAGGATGACGGGGGTCTCACGGTTGCCGAGCCGCCCCAGGTCGGTCATCACCTTGGCGATCACGCCGGACGAGGAGATCCAGGTGACTCCGGCGAGCGCGACGGCCCCGACCGGTCCCCACCCGAGCAGCAGAGCGGCGATGGCACCGGGTGTCGCGTTGAGGAAGAAGTCGACGGCCCCGGACGGATACTGCGTCTTGAGGCTGGTGACGAGCTCGGAGGCGCTGTATTCGAGCCCCAGCAGGAGCAGCAGCAGGATGACGCCGATCTCGGCGCCGACGGCGGTGAACTCCTCACTGGCGCCGAGCGGCAGCAGACCACCCTCACCGAAGGCCAGCCCGGCGAGCAGATAGAGCGGAATCGGCGAGAGACCTATCCGGCCGGCGAACCGGCCGATGATCCCCAGCCCGAGAATGACGGAGCCCAGCTCCACCAGCAGTGCTGTGGTGTCGTGCACGGTCAGCCCTCCGCAATGATCTCGGAGAGCGTGTCGACGCCCTCACGCGTACCGACGACGACGAGTGTGTCCCCGATGGCCAGGCGGAAGTCCGGTCCGGGCGACGGGTGCGCGCTGTGCGTCCGCAGTACGGCGACGATGGACGCCCCGGTCCGGGTCCGCGCCCGGGTGTCGCCCAGCAACCGCCCGCCGTAGGGGGAGCGGGAGCCGAGCGGGATGTGTTCGGTGACGAGGTCGATGCCCTCG
Organism: Streptomyces sp. TSRI0281; assembly: GCF_001905125.1. Taxonomy (GTDB): domain Bacteria; phylum Actinomycetota; class Actinomycetes; order Streptomycetales; family Streptomycetaceae; genus Streptomyces. The sequence continues at coordinate 393,383 of NZ_LWLE01000036.1, forward strand.
GTCCGTACGGCGTCGATGGGCGCGGGATCGATGAGGTGGGCGAGTGCGGTGGCTTCCGATGTCGTCAGGGGGACCGACAGCCGGCATGAATCGGGGTCGTCCTGTTCGTAGAACCCGATGAACCGCCGTCCGTCGTGGTGGACGACGACGGAGATGTGCTGTCCCGAATCGGTCGTGAAGTCGTACTGAGCTCCGACTCCGGGCAGCGACGTGTGACGGGTTCCCATGACTTCCTCCCGAGGCGTGCGGCTGTACGGCGGCGCACTTGATGATCTCTTTATCTGTTCATGACCCTATCTGGAGGGTTCCGCCGCCTTCGATCGAGACGGCCCGCCCTCTCGTGGCCCCTCATGGCGATGAACGTGCCGCTTCGGCCGGATGAAGAAAATTTCCGGAGGTCGCGGAAGAGGGCGCGGAAAACGTCGCGGAAAAGGTCGCGGAAGAGGCCGCTGGAGTGGCCGCCGGGGGCGCGGGACGCACCCGTGCCCGGCGGTGATGCTCCACTGCCGGGCACGGGTACGGGGGACGGGGATCGGTTCAGTCAGTGATCTCGATCTTGCCGTTGGCGGTGTTCGACGGCGCGGTGGCGGCCGTCTCCTCGCCCTGGGCGGGCACGTTCGCCGCGGCGGAACCGGGCGTGCGGCCCTTCAGGTTCTGGAGGAGGGCGGCGAAGTCGACACCGGTGGTGGAGTTGAGGAGCTCCATGCCCTGGGCCACGTTGTCGGTCACCGTCCGGGCCAGCTGGCTGGCGCCGTCCGTGGAGATCACGGTCAGCTTGTCGATGGCGCTCAGGGGCTCGGACGCCTTGGCGACGACCTGGGGCAGGACCTCGACCAGCATCTGGAGCACGGCCGCGTCGCCGTACTGCGCGAAGGCGTCGGCCTTCTTCTGCATGGCCTCGGCCTCTGCGGAGCCCTTGGCCGCGATGGCGGCGGCCTCCGCCTCACCCTCGATGCGCACGGCGTCGGCGAGGGCCGAGCGGTGGAGCTTCTCGCCCTGGCCGGTCAGGCGGGAGCGCTCCGCGTCGGCCTCGGCCTCCTTGACCTGGGCGATGCGACGGGCCTCCGCCTCCTGCTCCGCCCGGTAGCGGGCGGCGTCGGCGGGCTTGCGGACCTTGGTGTCGAGTTCGCGGTCGGTCAGAGCGGCCTGGCGCTCGGCGACCTTCTCCTGCTCCTGGAGGACTTCCTGCTGACGGGCGGCCTCGGCGAGCGGGCCGGCCGCGTTGGCCTTGGCGGCCGCCGCTTCCGTCTCGGCCTTGATCTCGGCCTGCTTCAGGTAGAAGGTCCGCTCGGCGATGGCGATCTCCTCGGCCGCCTTCAGCCGGGCCTGCTCCGACGCTCGCCGTGCGATCGCCTCGGCGATGTCGGCCTCCTGCTTGGCACGGGCGGCCTCGGGGCGGCCGAGGTCCTCCAGGTAGGAGCCCTCGGTGGTGATGTCCTGGATCTGGAAGGCGTCCAGGATCAGGCCCTGGCCGGAGAGGCTGGCCTCGGCCTCCTCGGCGACCTGCCCGGCGAACGCGGCCCGGTCGCGGATGATGTCCTCGACCGACATCCGGCCGACGATGGCGCGCAGCGCACCCGAGAGCACTTCCTGGGTGAAGCCGACGATGCCGTCCTGCTGCTGGAGGAAGCGCTGGGCGGCGGCCCGGATCGCGTCCTCGCTGCCGCCGACCTTGACGATCGCGACGCCTTCGAGGTTGGACTTCACGCCGCGCAGGGTGACGGCCCCGCGGACGGCGATCGGGATGTGGCGGCTGGAGAGGTCCAGGGTGAACTTCTGCTGCACGAACGGCACGACGAAGACGCCGCCGCCGACGACGACCTTCTGACCGCTGTTGTCGATGCTGGTGCGGCCGGTCACCGGGTCGGTCGACTTCTTGCCGCGGCGGCCGGTGATGATGAACGCCTCGCTGGGCCCGGCGACCTTGTAGCGCGTGACGACAGCGAGGGCGAGGAGTACGAGAAGTACGACGATGCCGATGACGGAGATCAGAACTGGACTCATAAGAGGTGTCCCCCCTGCCTCCCGAAGTGGGGACGGCAGATCGTTTTCAGAACAAGTGCGAAACAGTGCGAAACGGTGCGGACAGTGGGCGGCCGGGTAGATCCGGTCGGTCCCGGCGGTCCGGGTGGGCCGTAGCGGTCGGGTGGGCCGTAGCGGTCCGGGCCGGCCCTCAGGTCGGCCGGAGTGCCCGGGTGGTCGGCCGGTTCCGGTCGGGCGTGGTCAGCGCTCGACCGGGCGTACCGCGACCGAGGTGGTGGACAGTGTCGCCTCCACCCAGATCTCGGCGCCGCGTTCGACGGGCGCCGTGCTCTTCGCCGCGTACTTCACGGTCTGACCCGCGAGCCGCAGCAGCACCTCGCCGTACCCGTCGGCCGGAATGGACGTCACGACGGACCCCGAGGTGCCGACGAGATCCTCGCCGCGAGGCGTCGCCGTGGTCTGGTCCCGCATCAGGGCCCGGCTGAGCTTCCAGGTCAGCCAGGCGGCGACGATCCCGGCCAGGGCTCCGGCGGCCGTGGCCACGACCGTTCCGGCGCCGGTGGTGCCGAGCACGATCGCGCCGCCGAAGCCGAGCATCGACATGAAGCCCGCGATCACCGGCAGCGAGAGGAGGCCGTCGAAGAGGCCGCCCAGTACGCCACCGAAGAGCCCTTCGAGGATTCCGTCGAAGATCAGGGAGAGGGCGAGAAGAGCGATTCCCGCAATGCCGAGACCCAGGAACAAGGTCACGTGATCACTCCCCCGGCTTTCGATTCCCCCGACTGTTTTCCGTCGAACTGGCTGGATGATCCCATACACCACCACATCGGGACACTGCCGGGATCCGGCAGTCTTTACGCCGCTTTGATGCCGGACAGGCGGTCGGCGAGGGTGTCGAGCGACTGGAACGTGGCCCCGAGCAGCGCGACGTGCTTCCAGCGCAGGACCCCGTCGGGGCCGATGAGGAAGACAGCGCGCCGTACTCCGATGCCGGGCGCCGCGACTCCGTACGTCCTGGCGATCTCCCGGCCCTCGTCGGCCAGCAGCGGCATGCGCAGTCCGTGGGTGCGGGCGAACGACTCATGGCTGTCCACTCCCTGTGGACTGATTCCCCACACCTCGGCGTCGAGCCCGTCGAAGGTCTCCAGACCTGACGAGTACGAGCAGAGCTGCTTGGTGCACACAGGAGTGTTGTCACCCGGGTAGAAGGCCAGGACGACGGCCCGGCCCAGGGAGGCGGAGAGGCGGTAGTCGCCGCGTTCGAAGTCCTCGCCCGACAGAATCCCTCCGGGAAGGGTGAAGTCGGGTGCGGGACTGCCCGGTTGTGGTCCTGATGCCATGACGGCTCCCTTGTCGGCACTACGCGGATGGGTACGGGACTCGTACAGTGAACGGCACTTCTCGCTCACTGACACGTTTGACCCATCCGTAGTCTGCCCCGCACCGAATATGGGGTGAGCGGGTGCGGTGGCCCGCGCCCGGAACTGGAGGTACGTGTGGCGCAACGACCGCCGTCGGCAGCGGTGCTCATCCTTCACGGCGGCCACGAGACGGGGATCGAACCGCCTCCGCCCGGACTCCTGAACCTGGCCGGCCTGCGCATGAGGCCGTTCGCGCGGGCCGTCGCGCGGGCCACTCGCCGCGAAGGAACCCACGAGGCCCACGACCCCCACGAGGCTGGTGACCACCCCGACTCCCACGAGGCCGGTGACCACCACGACTCCCACGAGGTCCGTGACCACCACGAGGTCCGTGACCACCACGAGGCTCGTGGCCACCGCGAGGCTCGTGGCCACCGCGAGGCCCACGACGACGAGCGCGAGGGCGGCGGGCGCGGTCCGGTCCTGGTGCGGAGTGTCCGCTACACCCACCGAGGCTGGAACGGCGCCCGTGAGGATCCGCTCCATGACGCCGTACGCGCCCTCGACGAGCTGAGGGAGGAGGCGGGCGACATCCCGGTGGTCCTCCTCGGCCACTCGATGGGCGCCCGTGCGGCCCTCCGCGCCGCGGATCACCCCTCGGTCCGTGCGGTGGTCGGTCTCGCTCCGTGGTGCCCGCCGGGCGACCCGGTCACCCAGCTCTCGGGCCGCGACGTCGTACTGCTGCACAGCACCCGCGACCGCGTCACGAGTCCCCAGGCGACCCAGTCCCTCACGGCGCGGGCCCGTCGCGCGGGTGCCCGTACATGCATGATCACCGTCCGGGGCGGCGATCACGCGATGATCCGTCGCGCCCCGGCCTGGCACCATCTGACGGCGGCGCTGGTCACCGGACTGCTGGGTCTCACCTCACTGCCGGACCCGGTGACGACGGCCCTCGGCCTTCCGCTGCACGCGGAGGCGACCGACGGCACCCTGGACCTCGACCGGCTGCGCGCCGACCGGGCGGGCCCGGCACCCGCCGAGCCGCAGCGGTGACGTACGACGTGGGGCCGGGGCCGGGGCCTGGGCTGCGGATGCGGGGCAGGGGGCGGCGGCCGACGATGGAAGACCGGTGGCCGACGACGGCAGGAGGTCCTCTTGCAGGACGAACCGCACGACGACGACGTGCCGGTGCCGTTCGATCCCGCGCCGGTGGCCGCACTGCTCGGCGGTACGACGGTCGGGGTGGCCGTCTTCGACACCGGGCTGAACTACCTCTACGTCAACCCGGCACTCGAACGGATCAACGGCATCCCGGCCGCTGCCCACCTCGGCCGGACCCCCGCCGAGATCCTGCCGGAACTCGACGAGCACAAGGACCTGATGCTCCTGGTGCTGGCCGACGGGAAGCCGCGCGAGACCACGGTCAGGGGGCGGACCTGGGTGGCATCGCCACTGGATCAGCGGTACTGGCACTCCGCGTACCACCGCCTGGAGACGGACGGCCGGGTCCGGGGGCTCGTCGCGATCGTCCTGGACATCACCGACCATGTGCGCCAGCAGCAGGAGCTGGAACGGGCCCGGAGCCATCTGGCCCTCCTGGACACCGCCGCCGTCCGCATCGGTACGACGCTCGACATGGACACCACCTGCCGCGAACTCGCGGACTTCGTCGTGCCCGCGCTGGCCGACATCGCCGCCGTGGAGATCTTCCCGCCGGACATCGGGCACGAGGTGCGGCGCGCGGCGCCCGGGGTGCTGCGGCTGCGCCGGGCCGCCTTGTCCGCGGTTCCCGAACTCGCTGAACCAGTACAGCAGTTCGGGCACCCGGGGGAGTACATCGACTATCAGGAGGACGCGGGCGTCGCCCGTTGCCTGGCGGCCAATCAGGCGGTGGTGGAGAACCGGGACGACGATGCGGAGAGTGCGGACGAGCTCGACGGACCGCTGCTCACGGCCGGATTCCGCGCCGCTTCCCGTGCCTTCGGCCTGCGCGGGGTCGCCTTCGTGCCGCTCGTGGCGCGCGGTCGTGCGCTGGGCGCGTTGAACCTCGTACGGGCCGGGAAATCGCCCGCGTTCACCGACGAGGACATGTTCGTCGCCCGCGAGCTCGCGGGCCGGGCCGCCGTCGACCTCGACCACGCCCGCCGTTACGCCCACGAACACAACGTCGCCCTGGAACTCCAGCGCTCCCTGCTCTCCGAACCCTGGGGCCCGCACCCGCACGTGGAGATCGCGACCCGCTATCTGCCCGCCGAGCACGGCGTTCTGGTGGGCGGCGACTGGTTCGACGTCGTACCGCTGCGGGACGGGCGCCATCTGAAGGCGATGGGCGACGTCATGGGCCACGGCGTGGAGGCGGCCGTCGCCATGAGCCACTACCGCTCGCTGCTGCGCCTGCTGGCCGGTGACGATCTGCCGCCGCACCTCATTCTGGAGCGGCTGGACACCATGGTCGAACGGTCCGGTCTGGACCGGGCGGCGACCTGTCTGCTCGCGGTCGTCGACCGGTTCGGCGGGAACTGCGAGGTGGCCAGCGCGGGCCATCTGCCGCCGGTGTTCATCGACCCGGGGAAGGCCGGGGCACGGGTGGTCCGGGTTCCGGTGGGACCGCCGCTCGGCACCGGATTCGGCGGGTACCGGACCGCGTCGGTGCCGTGCGGTCCGGGGACGGTGCTGTTCATGTACACCGACGGTCTGGTGGAGCGCCGGGGCGAGGACATCGATGTGTCCGTGGGGCGGCTGGCCGAGCTGACCCTGCCGGTGGGCGGGCGGCTCGAAGACCTGCTGGACGCCGTGCTCGACCGGTTCGGCGACGGGGCGGAGGACGACATCGCGGTTCTCGCCTCACGCATCCGGGAGGGAGCGCTGCCGGGCCGCTGAAAGGGCGTTGTCAGTGCCCGGTGCGAGGATACGGGGCATGGAAGCTGGCACCGCACCGTCCTCGCAGCCCCCTACCGCCACCCGGACCGATTCGCGTACCGACACCTGTACCGCCACCCGGACCGATTCGCGTTCCGCTCCTTGGCTCCTCGGTGACATCGAGGCCGCGGTCCGCGGCAGTTGGGACGCCTCCACGACCACACCGGAGCACCGGCCGTCGTGGAGCGCGGACAACCCGGCCCGTGACCAGTGCGGGGTCACCGCACTGGTGATCAACGACCTGCTGGGCGGCGATCTGATCCGCGGCGAGGTGCATACCGACGGCGAGTGGACGGACTACCACTGGTGGAACCGGCTGGGAGCGGGTGTCGAGATCGACCTCACCCGTGAGCAGTTCGGGCCGCACGAGCGCGTCTCGGGCGGGACGGTGATAGCGAGGCCCGACGAGATCGTCCGGCTCCGTGAGGAGTACGAGCTGTTGCGCGACCGGGTTCTGGAGCGCCTCCGGCGGGAGTAGGGCGGCGGATCACGGGAGCGGTGGCCGATGTGCCGCCCGGTCCGTCCGGCGGGTCAGCCCAGTTCGAGGCTGGTGATGCCGTACAGGCCCGTCCGGTCGAAGACCGGCTCCGGCCCGGTGTACATGCGCGCCGTGTCGAACGACGGTGTCAGACCGAGCTGTTCCGCGAGACGTACCGCCGACGGGTTGATGTCGGGGACATCGATCGCCACGGGGGTGTACGGCGCGGTGGCCGCGAGGGCGCTCACGAGCGCGGCGGCCACCTCCGGCGAAGCGGCGTACAGCGGACCGATACGGGAAGCGGCCCGGCAGGCGCGCAGGACGCCGAGGCCCTGGAGTTCGCCGTCGCGGACCGCGGCCACCGAGACATGCCCGGCGGTCGTGATCCAGGGCGCCAGGAAGCTGTCCCGGGCGGCCGGGAAGAACCGCCGGTCGTACGCGGCGAGTCGGCCGAACGGGAGCGTGCGGGCATCGACCAGGGTGACGCCCGGCGGCGCGGCGATGCCCGTGTCCGGCATTCCTTCGTACCGGGCGTTGCTCCAGCACGAACGGAAGCCGGACCTGCGGTAGTTGTCCTGCTGGGCGGGTACGCCGTCGAGGCCGACGGTGCGCCCGGAGAGCCGGGCCATCCCGGCACGCCAGACCTGGATCCCGTATCCCCGGCCCCGCAGCGGGGGGCGGGTCAGGTAGAAGCCCAGGAAGCCGAAGCCGTCGCCGTAGCGGACGACCGAGACGGAGGAGACGGGCTCGCCGTCCAGGCGTCCGATCAGGAAGCCGCACGGATCGGTGGCGAAGAAGGGCCGGGTGTCGGCGAGTCCGGGGTTCCAGCCCTCGTCATGGGCCCACCCGGCCAGGGTCGTCATGTCGGCGGCGCTCGCGGTGGTGATCTCGAAAGTCGGCACGGACGAGTCGTACCCCGTCCGGGAGACGTTCAGCGGTCGTGCCGACAGCCTGGCCGGAAGGGGTACGGCGGGTGGGCGGACGACGGGGCCGGCCGGTGCGTCCGGTGCGTCAGCCGAAGGCGTACGCCACCGTCGTGGCCGCGCCCAGCGCCGCCCCGGCCACGGTCTGCGCGACCGAGTGGTACCGCAGCGCCACCCGGGACCAGCACACGGCCACGGTCAGGGCGCCGGCCGGCAGCCACCACGGGGAGTGCACCACGGCGAGCAGCGCGACCACCGCCGAGGCGACCGCCGAGTCCACCGAGATCTTCCAGACGGTGTTGACCGTCAGCAGGACGATCGTCATCGCCCAGAGGGCGAGCATCGCGACGAGGATGCCCGTGGGGGCGTTCCCGACGACCATGACCACCGAGCCGACGCCGATGGAACCGAGGATGACGAGGAAGATCGGGGCCCGTTTGGTGCGGTCGACGACGTGGCGGTCGCCCCAGGTGCCGCGCTTGCGCTCCCACTCGATGTAGCCCGCGGGGATGAGCCCGGCGCACAGCGCGCCGAGGAAGCCCCAGAGGAGACCGGTCCAGTCGCCCGCGGCGGCCAGCCCGACGCCGAGCATCCCGGCCAGCAGCATGTTGCGGGGCTGGAGCACATCGGTGACGGCGCGGGCCACGGACGCCGTAGCGGTCGGAGGTGCTTCGGGTGCTGCCGGTGGTGCTGGTGCTTCGGGTGCTGCCGGTGCTTCGAGTGCTGCTGGTGCTGCCGGTGCTTCAGGTGTCACGGCTGTTGCCGGTGCTTCGGAACCGGGATCGTTCTCGGTGGTGCTGTTCATGCCGTCTTCGCTGCCCTTCCCGGCTCTTGTGCGGATTCCGCCGCCGGTGCCCCCACGGACGCGAGGAGCCGGCGGGTACGTGCTTCGGTGACCGTCCGGTACGCGTCGGCGACCCGCACCAGCCGGGCCACCTCGCCGTCCTGGTCGGTGGCGTGGTCGTCGTCATGGTCGGCGCTCTGCTGGGCCGCCACCACCGCCGCGCCCCCTGCGGGCGCGCCCGCGGCTCTGGCGGCGAGCGCGGCCTTGATCCAGTACGCGTCGGTGAGCGGGCCGGTCCGCCGCGGGTCCCGGGTGTCCTCGGCCGCCGCGTGTTCGGCGGCGGCGAGCAGATCGTCGGGCACGTAGTGCCGCAACTTCTCGACCGCGTCCGCGATATCGGCGGCCCACCGGTCGACCCGGAGGTCCGACGGGGTGTCGAACCGGGTCAGCTCCCGGGCCAGCGACGCGGGCGGGTCGAAGGGCTGGTCGGGGAAGGCGGTCATCAACTCGTACCAGAGCGCGTGCAGTTTCACCTGGGCCCGCCACAGCTTCGCCCGGTGCGCGCCCTTGCTGAAGGCCGGGATCGAGGCGCCCAGCGCGAAGAACGCGAACAGCACCAGCTGTGCCGCCTCGGTGATCTCGTCGAACCGGAGGGCGAAGCTGTCGCTGGGCGTGTCGATCACGCTGATCCACAGGAACAGGGTCCGGCTGACCGTGTAGCCGACCCCGATGAACATCGCGAAGGTCATCATCCCGAGGCCGACGCGGAGATGGCGCAGCCGTGCGTCGGCGGTGGCCAGGGCCCACTGGTACGCGCACACGGCGGAGGCGGCGCCGAGGTAGAGGTAGAAGACGCTCATGTAGAGCGTGGCGCCCCACTGCCCCGCGTGGTCGGAGACGAACCGGTCCGAGGGGACCGAGCGGTCGACCACGGTGAAGAAGAGCACGGTCAGCAGGATCAGCGTCGCCACGGACGCCTTGGCCGCCACCTGCTGGACGAGACGGGCGAAGCGGACGTGCCGGGGGACGCCGCCCCCCTCGGGGTAGCGGCCGTAGATGGCGACGATGTAGCTGAGGATGGCCAGGATCGCGATGGTCGCCGTGTAGTGCTTGATCAGTACGGCGAGGTCGGTCACGGCGCTGTTGTTGAGGCCGATGCGTACGGCGCTGGTCTTGGTCCACAGGGCGATGGCGAATCCGGCGTAGCAGCCCCACAGGGCCCGCCGTCGTTTGTCTTCCTCGCCGCCCCACAGGGCTGCGGGCATGCGCCACAGGGCTACGGCCGTCATCAGGCCGGCTATCAGGTAGCCGGCGAGATCGAGGGGGGTCACGGCGGTCCTTGTTCCTTCGGGGGAGGGGGAGCGGAAGGGGGTCAGACGTCGTCCCGCCGGCGGAACAGGCCGCGGCGGCGGTGGGCGACGGGGCGGGACAGCGAATTGGCGAGCCGCCCCACCATGTCATCGGTGGTCATGTCCCTGGCCATCCGGGGAATCAGCGACGCACCGAATTCGGCCATCCGCTCGTCGTGGGTGTCGTACTGGGCGCGGGCCTGGACCGTGCTGCCGTCGGCCTCGAACGCCTCGGCGACCGTGGGGGAGACCATCCGGGAGATCAGCGAGGTGTCGAAGACCGGGAGGAGCGTGCGGAGTTGGTCCGCCGAGAGGGTGGTTCCGTGGTCGAACCACTCGTGGCACAGCTCATGCAGGATGACGTGCTGGGTCTGGTACGCGGTCGGGCGTCGGCGGTAGAGCACGAAACTGGTGGTGCCCGCCTTCAGACGCAGTCCGCAGGCGGCGTTGACGCGCGCCAGCCGGTCCGGCAGCTCGTGCAGACGGATGGTGCGGCCGCGTGCCGCTTCCATGTTCGCCACCAGGCCCGGCAGCGAGAAAGGGGTCGGCAGGGGCAGGTCGGCCAGACCCGCCTCGCACTCTTTCCGCAGCTTGCGCAGAGACATGGCGCTGACGCCGCCTACGCTGCCGGGCCGCTGGAGCTTCCGGAGCTCCCACGGCTGTCGGGCCCGGAGCTTGCGGAACCGCCCGGTTCCGGGTCCTTGTCCCGGCCTCTGGAGGCGTCCTCCAGCAGCGACATCGCGAACTGCAGCAGTTCTGGAGAGAGCCCGTCGTCGCCGATGCCCCGGCCCGCCAGCCCGCTGATCTCCCCCGTGCGCCGCTTGGCGAGGAACTGGAGTCCGGCCACGACATCGTCGACGACCTCGGACTCCTCCTTGAAGAAGTGCCAGTCCACGCCGAACCCCAGCCCGAGCGCCTTGAGGATCTCCTCGGACGGCTGGGTGACCTTTCCGGCGAGGATGTTGGAGAAGTAGCTGTGCGAGAGCGAACCGCCGCGCTCCCTGACCAGCTCCGCGAAGACCCGGCCCGAGATCTTCTGGCCGGGGAAGGTCTTCTCGACCATGTACTCGACCTTCTGCCGCAGCGAATTCAGCTCCGGCGCGCGCTCTTCACCGTTGTCCATTGCCATCCGGCCCCCCACGATCACGTCCACCACGGGGCGCTCGGTCGTGCGCTGCGCGATGTTCGATTCGGTCAACGGGCTCGTACTGTAACGAACCCCGACAGGGTTCCGGCAGCGTGGGTGACGAAGCGGACCAATCGGCTTCAGAGCCGGAATGAGCTTGCGCAAACACTCTACGTCACTGTTAACTCAAAAAAACATGGGCAGGGGACCACGAGGGGAGTCCCTTGCCCATGTTTCGTGAAGCCCGGATGTGAGGCCCGCGCGGGAAACGAGGCCCACGGGAAACGGGGCCCGCACGGGATACGGGCCCGCACGAGAAACCGGGCCCGCGCCATGCGGCGGGGCGCGTGCGGTAAAACGGGATATCCGGAATCGTGAAGTCCGTTTGCTGTCACCGGACATGGGTGTAGCCCTTCACGACGGGGGATGCGTGAAGGGCTACGCGTGCATTATGGCCCTTACTCCATCCGGCGACAACTGACCGGTCGGTCAGCTGTGTCGCGCGCCCCGTCCGGCACCCCGCCCCCGGTACCGGGAATCTGTCCTGGTCGCGATAGACATGACGTTCTCGTACGATTAGGGTTTCTTGTGCGGGAGAGCTAAACAGCGGTACGCGAGCAGAGGGACACCCTGGGGGCGTACGGCGCCGAGGGTCCTCAGGCATGCGTGGCGGAACATGTGTGACACGAAGAGGTGCAGATGCCCCCGGAAACCCCCTCGCACACGGGCGATCGGCTCGATGACGACGACTACCCCGCTTACACCATGGGGCGCGCCGCGGAGATGATCGGTGCGACACCGGGTTTCCTGCGGGCGATCGGCAAGGCGCGCCTGATCACCCCACTGCGCTCCGAGGGCGGCCATCGCCGCTACTCCCGCTACCAGCTCCGTATCGCGGCTCGCGCGCGCGAGCTGGTCGACGCCGGTACACCGATCGATGCCGCCTGCCGCATCGTGATCCTGGAGGACCAGCTCGAAGAGGCGCTGCGCCTCAACGCGGAGATGCGACGGCCGGCGGACTCCTGAACATATCTGTATTCGCCAGCACAGAATTTTGTGCAATGTGCGATGAGGGTTTATGGCGCGCCAGACGGAGTGATATTACGTACAGCCCTCCGCCGCTCGCATCGTGCTACGGTTGATCTCAGTTGCAGTTGTGGTTCCCAAAACTTCAAGTGCTCTCGCCGGTTCTGTACCGGTGGGCGCGCTTTTGTATTTCCGGTTGTTTTTCCGGACGGGGTAATCATCGCGGCGACGTAGGGCTCGCACAGTGTGAGCCCACGTGGGCACTGCCCCGAAGGAGATATGACATGGCTACTGGCACCGTGAAGTGGTTCAACGCCGAAAAGGGTTTCGGCTTCATCGAGCAGGACGGCGGCGGCGCTGACGTCTTCGCCCACTACTCGAACATCGCCTCCAGCGGCTTCCGCGAGCTGCAGGAAGGCCAGAAGGTGAACTTCGACGTCACGCAGGGCCAGAAGGGCCCGCAGGCCGAGAACATCACCCCCGCCTGATCACTCAGGTTGTACTGCGCAGCTGGGGCCCGCACCTTGGGGTGCGGGCCCCAGCTCGTTGTCGTTTCCGGGGCCGGTATTCCGCGCCCCCTCCCGAAGCCGTGTTCGGTGCAGTGATTCCCGGCGGCCGGGCTTCGATTTCTTTTGTCATTTCATCGGCTCGTTCTTGCGATTCTGGGCGCCGTTCCAAGGCTCCTGTCCAAAAAGAATCCCTCGATACGTGCCCCACATCGAGGAAAGGTTCTGCATGAACCGCGAACGAGCATCTCGCACGAACGACCGATTTTCCCGGACCCGCTCGGGCGGTTCCAGCGGCGGCCGCACCGGCGGCGCGCCGAAGTACTCCGGCGGCGGATCCTATTCCGGTGGCGGGTCGCAGCGCTCCGGCGGTGGACCGAAGCGGTCGGGCGGCTTCGGCCGTCGGCCCGCCGCGAAGCAGGGTGAGTTCGCCCTGCCGGTCACCATCACTCCGGCGTTGCCCGCCGCGGACGCCTTCGACGAGCTCGACATGCCGGCCCCGCTGAAGGCGGCTCTCGTCGCCGAGGGCATGACGGTGCCGTTCCCCATCCAGGCGGCGACCCTGCCGAACAGCCTCGCGGGCCGTGACGTCCTGGGCCGCGGCCGGACCGGATCGGGCAAGACGCTCGCCTTCGGCCTGGCACTGCTGGCCCGTACCGAGGGCCGGCGCGCCGACGCCCGCCGTCCGCTGGCCCTGGTCCTCGTCCCCACCCGGGAACTGGCCCAGCAGGTCACCGACGCGCTCACCCCGTACGCCCGGTCGCTCAAGCTGCGCATCGCCACCGTCGTCGGCGGCATGTCGATCGGCAGGCAGGCCAGTGCGCTGCGTGGCGGTGCCGAAGTCGTCGTCGCCACCCCGGGCCGGCTCAAGGACCTCATCGAGCGCGGTGACTGCAAGCTGGACCGGGTCACCATCACGGTTCTCGACGAGGCCGACCAGATGGCCGACATGGGCTTCATGCCCCAGGTCACGGAGCTGCTCGACCAGGTGAACCCGGAGGGGCAGCGGATGCTCTTCTCGGCCACCCTGGACCGCAATGTCGACCTGCTGGTCCGTCGCTACCTGCACGACCCGGTCGTCCACTCCGTGGACCCCGCGGCCGGTGCGGTGACGACGATGGAGCACCACGTGCTCTACGTCCAGGGCGCCGACAAGTACGCCACGACCACGGAGATCGCGGCCCGCGACGGCCGCGTCATCATGTTCCTGGACACCAAGCACGCCGTGGACAAGCTGACCGACCACCTGCTGCACAGCGGTGTCCGGGCGGCCGCGCTGCACGGCGGCAAGTCGCAGCCGCAGCGCACCCGCACCCTGGAGCGGTTCAAGACCGGGCACGTCACGGTCCTGGTCGCCACGAACGTCGCCGCCCGCGGCATCCACGTCGACAACCTCGACCTCGTCGTGAACGTCGACCCGCCCAGCGACCACAAGGACTACCTGCACCGCGGCGGCCGTACCGCCCGTGCCGGTGAGTCCGGCAGCGTCGTCACGCTGGTGCTGCCGGGGCAGCGTCGCGAGATGACGCGTCTGATGGCGGATGCCGGGATCAGCCCGCAGATCGCCCAGGTCCGTTCCGGCGAGGCCGAGCTGAGCCGGATCACCGGGGCGCAGACGCCCTCGGGCGTCCCCGTCGTCATCAGCGCGGCGCCCAAGGAGCGGTCCAGGAGCACCGGCGGAGCGTTCATGGGCCGTGGCAGCAAGCGCGGCGGCGGAGCGCCCTCGCGCGGACGCCGTCCGGGCCTGCCCACGCCGGAGGCGCGCGCCGCCGCCTCGCAGCGCCGGAACAACCGCGCCGCGTAGCCTTCCCGGTAGGAGACGGCCGGTACTGGTCTGTTCCGTACCGGCCGTCTCGCATTGGCCGTTCGCTCCTGGCAATCTCGTACCGGCAGTTCCGTGCCGGTAGTTCTCGTACCAGCAGTTCCGTGCCGGCAGTTCCGTGCCGGTAGTTCTCGTACCGGCAATTCCGGGCCGGTGGTTTCGTACCGCCGTCCCGTGCCCGTCCCGTACCGCCAGTTCCTACCGGCAGTCCCCGTCCGGTTTCTCTTCGACTCGACCTTGCTGAGGCACCATGCGCTGTGTCATCGCCCGCTTCCCCTTCGATCTGTTCAAGAACGAAGTGGAGGATTCGATGAAGGGCATCAAGCCCGAACCCGTCACCGGAGACGCCGTGGTCATCAGCCGCCGCGTCTACCCCGTCAAGCAGGTCGGGGAAGTGATCACCCGGCAGGACCGCCGCGACTTCTCCTCCGCCGAGGTCACCAGGGCGCTGACCCGCCTCGGCTTCACCTGCCGTACGGCCCAGGCGGCCGTGCCCGCTCCCGCGCTGACCCCGCTGGAGACGGCGTCCGCACTGCTCGGGACGCCGGAACCGCGGCCGGAGCCGGTGCTCCCGGCAGCGGAGCCGCTGCCCGCGCCGGGCGTCGGCCAGGTCTGAGCCGGGGGCCGGGTCGTCCCGGCCACCGTACGAACGGGCCCTGTCGGCCGGCGACTTCACCCTCGCCCGGCCGGCAGGGCCCGTTCGGCTGCCCGGGTGCGCGGCCGGTTCCGCCGGTTCTGCCGGGACGTGCTCAGGGGCCGCCCAGCCGTGACGGCGACGATGTGACAAGCCGACTGTGCCCAGGTGTGATCGTGTGTAACAAAGACTCCGCCAAACGGATGTGATGCGCAGGTTCCGCTTCCCCGGCAGGGGGAGGATCGCTGCCATGAAGAGCAAGCTGACCGCGCTCGGCCTGACGGTTTTCGCGTCCGTGCTGCCCGCCGCAGGGACCGCGTACGCCGACGAGACACACACGAACGCGCACAACGGCCCTCAAGTGGCTCTGATCTCCACGGGCCAGATCGACGATCCGCTGGAGGACGTGCTGGAGCACGCCACGGTGCTCGGTAGGACGTACGTCATCGGCTGAGGACCCCGGCCGGGCGGCGCGCCACGCCTGTCAGCTGTGTGACGCCAGGTGTGTGCCGTCCGGCCCCGGGGGCTTTCAGACCCGGCGGGGCGCTTCGGACCCCGCGCCTCCCTGCCTCGCCCAGTTCATCCGCGGCTCCACCACATGGCGCAGCACCCGCCGGACGGGCGGTGTGCACAGCAGGGTCACCGAGACCGCGCCGCCCACGGTCACCGCGACCGTGCCCAGCGGGGTGGAGAGGAACGGCTCGTCGTAGACGCCCCGGTACAGCGCGGTACGGATGACGAAGCCGTGCAGCAGGTAGCCGTAGAGGGTGCACGTTCCCAGCGCGCTCATCCAGGTCCGGCGGTTCGGCACCCAGGCGAGGAAGCACGCGCCGAGCAGTACGGCGCAGCCGAACAGGAGAAGCGTCGCCGGCGGCCCCGCCCTCGCGGGTGAGCCGAGTTCCTGCGCGCTGTACTGCCGGTAGAACCAGAGGGTCGTCGTCCGCGGCACCGCCCAGTACGCCGCGAGCAGGGCCAGGGCGAACACGGGGAGGGACACGACGCGCACCCAGGTGCGGCGTACGAGGTCGAAGTGGTGGGGGCCCAGCCGCAGGCCCAGCACGTAGAACGGCAGGAACTGGAGCATCCGCTGGACCTGCATTCCCTGGTCGATGCCCAGGGACATCGACGCCAGTGCCGCGACGCCCAGAGCCACGGCCACCGGGGCGCGGACCGCCTGCCAGAGCGGTGTGGACAGGCGCCAGAAGAACAGGGCGGGCAGGAACCACAGCAGCCAGTACGGGGCGAACAGCGACGGGAACACCGAAACGGTGGGGTCTCCCACGGCGCGGTGGAAGTACGCGAAGACGATGTCGAAGACGACGTACGGGACGAGAATCCCGGTGACCAGCTTCCACACCCGGTCGGGCCGCAGCTCGAAGCCGCGCGAGAAGTAGCCCGCGATCATGATGAACACCGGCATATGGAAGGTGTAGACGAAGGTGTACACCGTCTCGACCAGTCGGCCGCTGTCCGGCAGCGGCTCCCAGGCGTGGCCCATCGCCACCAGCACGATCGCCAGGTATTTGGCGTTGTCGAAGAAGTGGTCCCGCCCGCCGGGGCGTTCGCCGGTGGCCGCGGCCGTCGCCCCCGTGCCGGAGGCGGTGGGCCGTGGCAGCCTGGCGGCCAGTGAGGTCAGCGAAGTCAGCGAGGGCACGCCGACACCCTAAGGGCTGCCTGGGGCCTCGCCCCCTTTCCCCTCCGCCTCCAGATGCGGCAGGATGCGGTCCAGCCAGCGGGGTGTCCACCAGGCGGACCTGTCCAGCAGGGTCATCACGGCGGGCACCAGCAGCAGCCGTACGACGGTGGCGTCGATCAGCACGCTGGCGGCGAGGCCCAGGCCCAGCATCTTCACCACGATGTTGTCGCTGATGACGAAGGCCGCGAACACGCTGACCATGATGAGCGCCGCGCAGGTGATGACCCGGGCGGTGATCTCCAGCGCGTGCGCCACGCTCGCCTTCGGGTCGCCGGTGCGCAGCCAGGCCTCATGGATGCGGGAGAGCAGGAAGATCTCGTAGTCCATGCTGAGCCCGAAGACGATGGCGAACATCATCATCGGCACATAGCTCTCGATCGGGACGTCTCCCGACACCCCCAGCGCCGGGCCGCCCCAGCCCCACTGGAAGACGGCCACCACGACACCGTACGAGGCCGCGATCGACAGGACGTTCAGCACGGCGGCCTTGACGGCGACGAGCAGGCCGCGGAACACGGTGAGGATGACGAGGAAGGCGAGTGCGACGACGACCGCGATGATCAGCGGCAGCCGGCTGGAGACGATGTCCAGGAAGTCGACCTGGGCGGCGGTCGTGCCGGTCACATAGGTGCTCGCCCCGGTGCCGGAGACGGCCTGCGGGAGGACGTCGTCGGTCAGCCGGTTCACCAGGGCGGTGCTGCGCTCGTCCTGCGGGGCGGCCACCGAGTACGCGGTGCCGGTCAGGACGTCGCCGTCCGAGGTGGCGGTGAGCGGGGTGATCACAGCGGCGTCGGGCACCCCGGTCAGTGCCTTCCGCGCCTGGTCCGCCAGTGCGGAGCGGTCGGACTGCGGGACCTGGCTCTGGTCGATCACGAGCGTCAGCGGGCCGTTCGAGCCGGGTCCGAAGGCGGTGGACATCAGGTCGAAGGCGCGGCGGTCGGTGAACGACTTCGGGTCGGCGCCGTCCCCGATGTGGCCGAGCTGGATGAAGAAGAGGGGAAAGGCGAGGACGGCCAGGGTGACCACCCCGCCGGCCAGGAACCACCAGGGGCGCCGCTCCACCCGCTGCGCGTACCGGTGCCAGCCGCCGTGCGCCACCTCGCCGGGCGCCGCGTCGGTCTCCGCGACGGGGGTCCGCACCCGGAGCCGGTCGATGCGCCGTCCGATCAGGCCCAGGATGGCCGGTACGAGGGTGAGGGCCCCGATCACGGCGGTGACCACGGTGACCGCCGCGGCCAGGCCGAGCTTGCCGATGAAGCCGATGCCGGAGACCCACAGCCCGGACAGGGCGATGATCACGGTGCAGCCGGAGAGCAGGACGGCCCGCCCGCTGGTGGCCGCCGCGTTCCCGGCGGCCGTCACCGGGTCCTCGCCGTCGACGAGGTTCTGGCGGTGCCGGGTGACGAGGAACAGCGCGTAGTCGATGCCGACGCCGATGCCGATCATCGTGGCGAGCGTCGGTGACACGGTGGCGAACGTGGCGGCGGCGGCCAGCAGCCCCAGCAGGGCCAGCCCGCACAGGGCGCAGATCAGCGCGGTCACCAGGGGCAGTACGGCGGCCAGGAGGCTGCCGAAGCCGATCAGCAGGACGAGGATCGCGACGCCGAAGCCGATGGCCTCGCTGGTGCGGTCGTCGGCCTCGGGCCGGGCCAGTTCGCCGAGCGGTCCCCCGTACTCCACCTCGACGCCCGCGGCCCGCAGGGGCTGGACGGCGGCGTCGACTCCGTCCAGGTACGACGGGTCGAGCGTGGACGGCTGGACGCTGAACCGGACGGTGATGTACGCCGTCCTCCCGTCGGTGGAGAGCGGCCCGGTGTTCGGCGTGCCGGTGGGCGGCGGCGGGGGCGGTGTCGAGCCGGGCGGCGGCAGCGGATTCTGGACCGAGAGCACGTCGGGGAGCTTCTGGAGGTCGGTGACGGCCGTGGAGACCTGGCCGCTGACCTCGCTGAGTGCCGTGGACCCGTCGTGCAGCACCACCTGGCTGCTGTAGCCGCCGGCGGTGGGCGCGTGGGCCCGCAGGACGTCGAGGCCCTCCTGCGACTGGGTGCCGGGGAGCGAGAAGTCGTCGGAGTAGTCGCCGCCGTACGCGTGCTGAAGGACCTGGAGCCCGGCGAGGGCGGCCAGCCACAGCACGAGGACGATCACGAAGTGCCGGGCGCACCACGCGCCGGTCCGGCGCAGCACACCGGTACGGCGGTCGGCGGCGGGTCCCGGCTCCCGGCGCCCGCGGGCCTGTGTCGACGGCATGGGGGCTCCCGCTCCCGGAGAGGGGCGCCCCGCGAGGCGCCTCGGACACTCCGTATTCAAGGTCGGTTACCGGGCCGCGGCACGCCGGTGCGGGGGAACGGGTGACGGGCACCCCGACGAGGCACCCGGCATGTTGCCCGGGCAGGCACCCCGGGCAGGCACCCCGGGCAGGCACCCCGGGCAGGCACCCCGGGCAGGCACCCCGGGCAGGCACCCCGGGCAGGCACCCCGGGCAGGCACCCCGGGCAGGCACCCCGGGCAGGCACCCCGGGCAGGCACCCCGGGCAGGCACCCCGGGCAGGCACCCCGGGCAGGCACCCCGGGCAGGAACCCCCGGCAGGAACCCCGACGGGCACCCTGACGGGTTAGCCCCACCCCGGGTCTCGGGCCTGCCGCATGGGCAACGGACGCCACGTCAACAACCCTTGCCCCATGACGACTTGTACGCGAAAGACTCTTCTGCTGGCCCTTTCCGCCACCGCCGTCGCCTCGGCGCTGACCGCCTCCGTCACTCCGGTGGCCCACGCCGGGCCCCGGGCGTCCCCGGTTTCTTCTCCGCCCTCCCTCACCTGGCACGGCTGCGAGCTGCCCGACGGTTCGACCGGTGCCGACGGGCAGCAGTGCGCGGAGCTGCCCGTACCGCTGGACTACCGGAATCCGGGCGGCCGCACCCTCACCGTCGCCGTGACCCGGCTGCGCTCCGACCGGCCCGCGGCACGGCGCGGGACGCTGGTCGTGATCCCCGGCGGGCCGGGCTCGTCGGGCGTGGAGCGACTCGCGCAGAAGGGGGAGGCGTTGCGGACGGCGACCCGGGGCGCGTACGACCTGGTCAGCCTGGACCCGCGCGGCGTCGGGGGCAGTACCCGGGCCGGCTGCGGAATCGCCGACGAGGACCGGCAGTTGGTGACCCTGCGGGCCTGGCCGGGGGTGGACGGGGGCATCGCGGAGAACGTCGACCGGTCCCGGCGCACCGCCGAGGCGTGTGCCCGTAACGGGGGTGAGGTCCTGCGCTCCTTCTCCACCCAGAACGAGGTCCGCGACATCGACCTGTTCCGGCAGTCGCTGGGCGAGGAGAAACTGTCGGCCTGGGCCAGCTCGTACGGGACCTACGTCGGCGCGGTCTACGCCCAGAAGTACCCGCAGCACACCGACCGTTGGGTCCTGGACGCCAACGGCGACCCGGACCCGGCGCGGGTCGGGCGCGGCTGGATGGAGAACATGGCGGTGGGCGCCGCCGACCGCTTCCCGGACTTCGCGGCCTGGGCGGCGGACCCGGCCCGCGAGGAACAGGGCCTGCGGCTGGCCGAACGGGCCGAGGACGTAAGGCCGTTGTTCCTCGCGCTGGCCCGGAAGCTGGACCGGGAGCCGAGGGAGTCGGACGTCCCCGGCCTGCCGCTGACCGGCAACCGGCTGCGGCAGGCGCTCCAGAGCGCTCTGTTCAGCGACAGTGCCTACGCCCCGCTGGCCGGGATGATCCAAGCGGCGCTCGATCCGCAGGGGAGCCCGGTCCTGACGCCGGACCTCGCCCAGGTGATCCCGGACGAGGACGCGGCGGTGATGGTCGCGGTGATCTGCAACGACGTGCGCTGGCCGGGGTCCGTCGCCGGGTACCGGCGGGCGGTGGCCGTCGACCGGGAGCGGAACCCGCTGACGGCCGGGATGCCCGCGAACATCACTCCGTGCGCGTTCTGGAAGGACGCTCCGGCCGACAGGCCCACCCGGATCACCGACGAGGGGCCGTCCAACGTCCTGATGATCCAGAGCCTGCGCGACCCCGCCACCCCGTACAGCGGCGCCCTGAAGATGCGTGCCGCGTTCGGGGAGCGGGCCAGGATGGTCACGGTCGGCCGGGGCGGGCACGGCATGTATCTGGGCGGGGGGAACGCGTGCGGTGACCGCACGGTCAGCGAATTCCTCGTCACCGGGCGGCGGCCCGCACAGGACACGCACTGCGCGAACTGAACCGGTGGGGGCGGGTGCCGGAGGCCGGTGGGGCGGGCGAGGCGCCGGAGACCGGCGAGGACGAGGTGCTGGAGGCCGGTGGGGGCGAGTGCGGGAGACCGGTGGGGACGGGGCGTCGCCCTGGTGGGCTATATCGGATGATTCGATGCGGTCTATTGCTATACACAAGCGATGGAGCAGCCCGGGACCCTCATCCTGATCATGGCCATGGCGGTCCTCGCGCCGCTGCTCGCCCCGCGCGATCTGACGGCCGGGGCGGAGCGGCCGGCGCCGGCGCTGTTCGCGTCCACCTGTCTGCCGCTCGTCGTCGCGATCACCACCATCGGCCTGGACGAGAAGGTGCTCGGGGCGGGCGAGGGCGCCGCGCTCGTGGCGGCCGCCACGGTGTCCGTGCTGACGTTCCCGCTGCCGGCCTTCCGGCTGCTGCGCCGGGGGGTGGGCGCGGCGGGGCCCGGTGCGCCGTTCCTGTCCGCGGAGAGCACGGACCCGTGGTGAGCGGCAGGGGCCCGTGGTGCGCGGGGCGGGCCCGTGGTGCGCGGGGCGGAGTCACGGTTCGCCGGGCCCCACCGGCGCCGTCGCTCTCACCCGGTTGGCCCGCTCCTCTGCGAAGCAGGGGGCCGGAGCGCAGTCTGGAACCCATGTGGTCCCGCCGACTCGCCCCGGGCGTCCTGCTCCTGCCGCTGGCCTTCCTGGTGTTCCGGGATGCCCCGGCCGGGATCGCGCCGCCCGCTCCGGCCGCGATCGGCCCGGTGGCGCCGCGCGGGCTGCCGCAGCCGGTGATCGTGGGCCGGGCGTCCTGGCACGCGGACGAGGGGCTGGTCAAGGAGGGGCCGCGCTACACGGGGGCGGCGAAGGCGGTGTTCGTCCACCACACGGGTCACTCGAACGGGTACGACTGCGCCGATGCCCCCGACCTGATCCGCGGCGTGCAGGCCGACCACGTCAGGAGCGAGGGCTGGGACGACATCGGCTACAACTTCGTCGTCGACCGGTGCGGAACCATCTACGAGGGCCGCGCGGGCGGCGTCGCCCGTCCGGTGCGCGGGGCGCACACCAAGGGGTTCAACGCCGACACCGTGGGCATCGCGGCCCTCGGCAGCTTCGGCGCCGGTACGACGGTGCCGAAGGCGCTCGTGGACGGGATCGCGAAGGTCGCCGCCTGGAAACTGCGCCCCGGCGCCGATCCGCGCGGCACGGTGGAGCTGGTCTCGACGAACGACGAGAGTCTGTACGACAAGGGCGAGACGGCCAGGCTCCACGTCATCTCGGGGCACCGCGACAGCTACGGGACCAGTTGCCCCGGCGAGGTGCTGTACGCACTGCTGCCCGTGCTGCGGGACAAGGTGGCCGCGCTGCGGGCGAAGACCGGACGCCAGATCGCCACGGCCCGGCTCCGCCCGACGCTCTGACACCCGACGCTCTGACACCGGGCGCGGCACATCCGGCGCCGCACATTCGGCGCCGCACACCGGGGACCCGGCGGTCCCGGGGCCGGGTCACGGGGCCTCCGGGCCCTACCGGGCCACGAACTGGGTCAGGATCGCCTGCACTTCGTAGATGTCGACGCCCTTGGTGAACGTCTTCTCGATCGGGGTGGCGCTCCCCGAGATCCAGATCTTCAGCTCCGCGTCCAGGTCGAACGTCCCGGCCGTCTCCACCGCGAAGTGCGTGATGCTGCGGTACGGGACGGAGTGGTACTCCACCTTCTTGCCGGTGATGCCCTGCTTGTCGATGAGGAGGAGCCGACGGTCGGTGAAGAGCATGGTGTCGCGGATCAGCTGGTACGCGGCGTGCACCTGCTCGCCCTGGCCCAGCAGCCGCGCGTAATCCTGCTGCGCCTTGGCCGGGTTGACCGTGTGCGCGTTGCCGAACAGTGCCATGGGGGTCCCCGTCTTTCCTGCGTGTTCACCGTGGATCAAACGTCCCGAGTCGGACGATCTTCGTACGGTATTACGCACCGGACAGGGTCTCCGGTTCCCGGAACGGGCCCCCACCGGGTGCGGCGTCCCTAGGATTCCGTTGTGCATCCTGACGACGAGCCGATATTCACGCGCAGCAAGTGGGGCTCCAGCCGGTACGTGTACAACCCCCGGAACCCCGTGGGCCTGGCGCTGATCATGATCAGTCTGCTCATAGGGGGTGTGCTGATGCTCCTCATGGAGACGCGGTCGGGCCCCTACGCACCCCCGGAACCCACCCCGACGCCGACGACCTCGCCGTACGGCGCACCCTGGCCGGTCCACTCGGGCGGGGCGGGGAGCGGCGGGACGCCCGGGACGGCGGATCCCTCGGGGTCCTGAGCCGCCTCGGGCCTCCGAGCAGCAAAAGCACGCCGCCGTGGAGCCCTCGGAACACGGCGGTGGTCAGGACGCAGGGGTGAGCGTGGGCATCTCGCCCTGGACCGTGCCGGTGTCGATCACGGCGAACGTCGCACCCTGCGGGTCGCTGAGCGCGGCGAACCGGCCGAAGGGGCTGTCCATCGGCCCGAACCGCAGCACGCCGCCGTGCTCGGTCGCCTTCGCCACCGCCGCGTCGCAGTTCGCGACGGAGAAGTACACGCTGATGTACGGCGGTACCTCGGGCGGGAACTCGTCGCCCATCTTCATCCGCCCCAGGATCGGGTCGCCGCCGACGTCGAACACCCGGTAGTCGACCTCGCCGCCCGCCATCTGCCGCATGCGGTACGGGAATACGGCCGAGAAGAACGCGTCCGACTTCGCGGGCTCCCGGGTGAAGACCTCGGCCCAGCAGTACGCGCCGGGCCCGGACGTGGCCTCGAACCCTTCGTGGGTACCGGCCTGCCATACGCCGAAGACGACCCCGCTCGGGTCGCGCGCCAGCACCATCGTGCCGAACTCGCCGACCGTCATCGGCTCCATCAGCACCTCGCCCCCGTGCTCACGGATCTTCGCGGCGGTCGCGGCGGCGTCCGGTGAGGCGAGGTAGAGGCACCAGGCGGAGTGCCCTTCCGCTCCGGGCATCGGTGGGACGACGGCCGCTGCCGCTCTGCCGTCGGCGTACGCCTGCGTGTAGTTGCCGTACTCCGACGACGACTCGCCGAACGTCCAGCCCAGCACGTCACCGTAGAAGCTCTTCGCGCCCTCGACATCGGCGAACATCGCGTCCGCCCAGCACGGTGTGCCCTCAGGTTGTACAGCCATGGCTCCGACTCTTTTCCGTTCGCTCGCGTGGTCCCGCCCCGCACTGTCACGCTAGTCAGCCACCGGCCTCCTCGCGCGTCGAGAACGCACAGCGGCTCTTTGCGCTAGTGCATAAAATTATCTGGCTAGTTCAAAGTGGCCTAGACTCCCGCCATGCCTGCGACCACCCCACGGCCCGTGACTCTGACCGGGCGCCACATCAGCCTCGTGCCGTTGACGACGGACCACCTCGACGACCTCTTCGTGGCCGGTGGCCTGGACGACGAGGTCTGGCGCTGGCAGGGCGGCCCGACCCCGCGGACGCGCGACGAGCTCGCGGCCAAGCTCACCGGCCTGCTCGATGCCGCGCGGGAGGGCACGTACGTCCCGTTCGCCGTCATCCACCGGGCGAGCGGCCGGGCGATCGGCTGGACGACGTTCATGGACGTCGACGAGCAGCACGAGCGCCTGGAGATCGGCTGGACCTGGTACGGCCGCGCGTACTGGCGGTCGGCGGTCAACACCGAGGCGAAGCTGCTCCTGATGACCCATGCCTTCGAGGAGCTGGGCATGGGCCGCGTGCAGCTGAAGACCGACCACCTCAACGAGCGTTCGCAGGCCGCGATCGCCCGCCTCGGCGCCCGCCGCGAAGGAGTCCTGCGCCGTCACCGGCTCCGCCACGACGGCACCTGGCGGGACACCATCTACTTCTCGCTGCTCGCCGGGGAATGGCCCGCCGCCAGGGCCCGCCTCGCCGCCCGCCTGGACGCCGGCTCCGAGCGGGGTCAGACCCCGTCGGCCCCGGCGGACCTGGTGGCCCCGGCCGACTCCGCGGGCGTGGGGAGCGGGGGCACGATCGCCCCGTAACGTACGAGCACCTGACGCAGTTCGGGCATCGGTACGGAGACGAGATCGCCACCCCGGTCCGCCGCCAGGGCCGCGAGCGCGCCGGCCGCCTGCCCGGTCGCCATGGCCGTGGCCTGGACGCGGAGCGCGGAGTTGGCCACCTGGTCGGAGCCGATGCAGCGTCCCGCGACCACCGCGTACGGGTTGCCCGCCGGGATCATCGCGTCGCGCGGCACGGACGGGACCACGCCGCGGCGGAGGTAGGTCTTGTCGATCCCGTCGCCGTCCGGGCGGTGGATGTCGATCGGGTAGAAGCTGTGGCACACCGCGTCGGGCCGGACGATCCCGCTCAGGTAGTCCTCGCCGGTCACGTTCCTCCGGGCGTCGATCGTCAGACTCTCGCGGACGCCGACCTCCGCCGCGCGGAAGTCGAGCCGGACGCCGTCGAGCCCCGGCAGGGTGCGCAGGAAACGGTAGATGCGCAGGATCGCCGCCCCGCCCGCGAGCTCCGCCGCCGTACGGCCCTCGCTCGTCGCGCCCTCGATGCCGACGAGATGGATCGCGTTCTCGCCCTTCTTGTCCAGGAACGGCAGCAGCGGCCGACCCCTGCTGCCCAGGTCCGCGGGGTGCAGCGCCCCCGACCCGACCGCCTCCGTGTACCGGCGGTCCAGTTCGTCCCGGTCGAGGGACGCGACGTCGTAGCCGGACAGCCGGATGTCGATGGTGCCGGGCTGCCGGGCCGGGTTGCGCCTGCGCGGCAGCCCCGCGAGGCCGATCGCGTCGGCGTCGCCGGAGCAGTCGACGAGCCGCCGGGCGGTGACCGGCCGGAGGCCGTCCTTGCCGCAGAGCTGGAGTTCCCACGCCTCGCCGGTCCAGCGTGCCGACGCGGGCATCGTGTGGAGGCGCAGGTCGATGCCGCGGCTGTGCACCTCCTCCATGAGGAGCGCGCCGTACAGCGGTGCGTTCAGCCGCACCTGGCGCTGCCAGTGGGGCCGTACGTCGTCGTCGGAGAAGTCCGGCAGCTCCGCACCGCTCAACTCGACGGCCCGGCACACCAGATCCCAGCCGATCCCGGCGATGACCTGCTTGCCCCAGGCGTGGAAGAGCCCGGGAAAGGCGATGTTGGCGTACGTGGTGGTGCCGCCGAGGCCCGCGTTCTTCTCCACGAGCAGGGTGCGGGCACCGAGGCGGGCGGCCTGCACGGCGGCCGGGACCCCCGAAGGGCCACCACCTATGACAACGATGTCGTACGAACTCATGGATCTCTCACGCCTCTGCCGGTCGGATTGATTCGTTTCAATCGTAGCGACGAAGGTGTCCTGTGGACAGTGGTGCGTCGTGCTTCACGCGGAACGCGGGCGGCCGGGCCGGACCGTCGAAGGGGCCCTCACGGGTGGGCTCGATGCCCCGTGGGCTCCGCATTTGCCCGGTGATCGGCGCAGTCGGGGTTCTCGCACGGGCCGGGGCCCCAGACGGGAACGAAGATCCCGAGGGTCTTGTGTCGTTTCAGTTCGGTCGTCACGGGGTGTTTGCAGGTCGGACACATGAATGCGGCCTGCCGCTTGGTCTCACGCTCGGTGCTGGCCATTACCCCACGATAAGCCCGTCCGGGGAATGTGGAAAGTTTTTCCATTTCCTTTGTTGGCGCATGGTCCGCAGGGTCGCGCTATTTCTGGGGGTGACGCAGACTCGCCACGACCGACACCGTCAGGACCACGACGATGACCGCCAGGCTCAGCGGCGAGGGGATTTCCGGGATGGAATCATCGATCAGCTTGTGGGACGCCTGGAGGATGAGCTTGACGCCGATGAGGGCGAGGATGACGCCGAGGCCGTGGCTCAGGTAGTGGAACCGGTTCAGCAGGCCCGCGAGCAGGAAGTACAGGGCCCGAAGCCCCAGGATGGCGAAGGCGTTGCTGGTGTACACGATGAAGGTGTCGTGGCTGACCGCGAGCACCGCCGGCACGCTGTCGACGGCGAAGACCAGGTCGGCCGCCTCGATCGCGGCGACGACCGCGAGCAGCGGGGTGCCGACGCGTCTGCCGGCCTCCTTGAGGGTGAATCTCGCACCGGCGTAGTCGTCCCGGACGGGAATCACTTTGCGCAGCAGGCGCACGGCGAAACTCCTGCCCGGGTCGAAGGTCTCTTCTTCGCCCCTGAGGATTTTATAGGCGCTGTAGAAAAGGACGGCGGCGAAGACGAACAGCACGGCGGTGAATCGGCCGACGACCGCGACGCCGAGGGACAGGAATATCCCGCGAAAAACGAGTGCACCGAACACGCCGAAGAAAAGGACGCGGTGCTGGTAGGCGCGGGGCACCTTGAAATAGGCGAAGATCAGGGCGAAGACGAAAAGGTTGTCGACCGACAGGCTCTTCTCCAGCAGCCAGGCGGTGGTGTACTCCGTTCCGGCCGTCGGTCCGAGGACGAGGAAGACGACCGCGCCGAACGCGAGCGCGAGGCTCACCCACATCCCGCTCCAGAGGGCTGCTTCCTTGAAGCCGATGACATGAGCTGTCCGGTGCGCCAGGAGGTCGATCACCAGCGACACGATCACGGTCGCCGCGAACGCCCCCCACAGCCACCACGGCACGTCGAGCACGTGGGTGACCTCGCAATGATCGCGAGAGGCGGATGGGGCCTCGTTCTACGAGTGTGCACCGGGGGTCCGTGCGTCGCGCGACGGTGGGGATCGCGGCCGATACCCGCCCGCACTGTCCACGTCAGTCCCCGGTACCGCTCCCGGGCCGCGCCGACAGATGTGTGGTGAACCAGTCCCGTGCCAGCTCCGCGACCGTGTCCAGCGCACCCGGTTCCTCGAAGAGATGGGTCGCGCCGGGGACGATCTCCAGCCGGTTCTCGCACGTCAGCTCCGCTGCGGCCCGCCGGTTGAGGGCCAGCACCGTCGTGTCGTGGCCGCCCACGATCAGGAGTGTGGGCGCGCGTACGTCGCCGAGCCGCGGCCCGGCCAGGTCGGGCCGGCCGCCGCGCGAGACCACCGCGCCGATGTCCGCGTCGGCGGTCGCGGCGGCCCGCAGCGCCGCCGCGGCCCCGGTGCTCGCCCCGAAGTAGCCGATCGGGAGCGGTACGCGGTCGCGCAGCAGGCGGGTGGCCGCGGCCAGGCGCCCGGCGAGGGTCCCGATGTCGAAGACGTGTCCGCGGTCGGCCTCCTCCGCGGGGGTGAGCAGGTCGAAGAGGAGGGTGCCCAGGCCCGCCTCGTTCAGGGCCGCCGCGACGGACCGGTTGCGAGGGCTGTGGCGGCTGCTGCCCGAGCCGTGGGCGAACAGCACGACCGCCTCGGCGCCCTCCGGCAGGACGAGATCCCCGACCACCTCCAGGCCGCCCGCACCGCCTGTACCTTCCGTATCGCCCGCACCGCCTGTACCTCCCGCACCTCCCGCACCTCCCGTATCGCCCGTATCGCCCGCACCGCCCGCACCGCTCAAGTCCAGCCGGAGTTCTCCGTTCCGGGCGGGCCGGAGGCGTACGGGGTCGTCCGCCGCCCGTGCCAGCAGGGCGACGACCTCCTCGTCGGAGGTCTGGGAGAAGTCCCGGTACCACTCGCCGACCGAGGAGAACGGGTGCGGCGTGGCGAGACACACCACCTCGTCGGCCCCGGTGCGCAGCCGGGCCACCGCGTCCGGCGGTGCCACGGGGACGGCCAGCACGACGCGGGCCGCGCCCTGCGCCCGTACGACCGCGCACGCGGCCTCGGCGGTGGCACCGGTCGCGATCCCGTCGTCCACCACCACGACCGTCCGGCCGTCCAGGTCCTGCCGCGGCCGGTGTGCGCGGAACCTGCGCGCCCGCCGTACGAGCTCCGCCTCCTCGGCGCGCTCGACCGCCGCGGCGTCCTCCTCCGTGACGCCGCCGCGGCGCACGATCTCCTCGCTGATGACCCGGACGCCGCCTTCGCCGATGGCGCCGAACCCCAGCTCCCGGTGGTACGGGACACCGAGCTTGCGGACGACGATCACATCGAGCGGCGCACGCAGTGCCCGCGCCACCTCGAAGGCCACCGGGACCCCGCCGCGGGGCAGGCCCAGGACGACGGGGTGTTCGCCTTCCAGCTGCCGCAGCGCCCGAGCGAGCCGGAGCCCGGCATCCGTGCGGTCGGTGAACAGCACGGCGGTCTCACCTCCAGCGGGGAGCACGGGAGACCACGTACGTACGGCGTACGACCGTGTCCCCACCCCCGACGCAACCCCGTCAGCGGCCGTTGCGCAAGTCAG
This sequence comes from Streptomyces sp. TSRI0281, assembly GCF_001905125.1. GTDB lineage: Bacteria > Actinomycetota > Actinomycetes > Streptomycetales > Streptomycetaceae > Streptomyces. The sequence continues at coordinate 422,420 of NZ_LWLE01000036.1, forward strand.
GCCCCACCGGCAGCACGCTTCAGGGTTGCCCGCACCGCCCCGGACTCCCCGCTGTCGCGGGTCCGCCGGGTCGCGGCGGCCACGGAGGCCATGAGTTCCGCGTCGAGGAAGGACGGGTCGGCCAGGCGGGTCGCGGAGGCGTAGGAGCTGAGCAGGGCCTTGGTGACGCGCAGGGCGGCCTCGGGGCGGCGGACGACGGGTTTGGCCCAGGCGGAGACGGCTTCGTCCAGGGCGTCCTCGGGCACGACGCGCTGCAGGATCGACAGGCCGTACGCCTCGGCGGCGTCGAAGGCCCGCCCGGTGAGGATGAGTTCGCGTGCGCGGGCGGCGCCGACCTCGTGGATCAGGCGCGGCAGCACCCCGCCCCAGGCGGTGGGCAGCCCGAGTGCCAGCTCCGGCAGCCGGAATCCGGCGGTGTCGGCCCCGACCCGCAGGTCGCAGGCGAGGGCGAGCGCCAGCCCGGCGCCGATGGCCTTGCCCTGTACCCGGGCGATGGTGACGGCCCGGTTGCCGGAGATCGCCTCGCAGACCCGGCGGGCCTTGTCCCCGGCGAGCCGGATGCCCCGCCCGGTCGGGTCCTCCTCCAGCCAGTCGGCGAACTCGTTCCGGTCCCCGCCGAGGCAGAAGTCGTCCCCGGCACCGCTCAGCACCAGCACCCGGACATCGGGGTCCGGTACAGCCAGGACGTCCAGCAGATCGTCCAGCAGCGCCTCGGTGACCGCGTTGCCCGTGGCGGGGCTGTTCAGCTCCACGCGCAGGACGGGGCCCTCGCGAACGGTGCGTACCGTGCCGGGCCGGCCGTAGGGGGTCAGGAAGTCGGGCAGGGAGAGCTTCATATCGCCACGCCCATCGAGGTCACGCGCCGGAAGACCATCCGGGACGCGTAACTGGGCGGCGCGCAGACGCGCAGGGCCGGGAAGCGCTCCAGGAGAGCGGTCAGGAGCGTACGGGCTTCCAGGCGGGCGAGGGCCGCGCCCAGGCAGTAGTGCACGCCGCCGCCGAAGGTGAGGTGGCTGCCGCCCCGCAGGACGTCGAAGTCGTCCGGGTTCGCGTTGCGCCGGGGGTCGTGGTTGGCGGCCCCGTACATGACGTGGACCATGCTGTCCTTCGCGATCGGGACCCCGGCCAGGACGGTGTCCTCGGCGGCGATGCGGCTGTTGATGTGTATGGGCGGGTCGTACCGCAGGACCTCGTCCACCGCGGAGTCGATGTGTTCGGGGTGCTCCCCGAGCCAGGCCCAGCGGCCGGGTTCGCCGAGCAGCAGGTTCACCATGGCGGACAGCAGCGTCGCGGTGGTCTCCAGCGAGGCGATGGTGACGAACATGGTGAGGCGGTAGAGGATCTCGTCCGCCGCCTCCCGGTCGGGTTCGAGCCCGTCCCAGGTGTGGATCCAGCCGGTCAGCACGTCATCGGCGGGAGCGGCGCGGCGTCGCGCGACCAGGCCGGTGAAGTACGCCCGCAGCCGCACGGTCGCCTCGGCGGACACGGCGAGCTGGCTCTTGGTGGGCAGCAGTTCCTGGGCGTGCACCTGGTTGTGGGTGATCTCCAGGATGTGGGGGTGGTCCTCGGGCGGGATGCCCAGCCAGGAGCCGATGGTGCTGATCGGGAGCTGTTCGCTGACGGTGCTGACGAGGTCGGCCTCGCCCCACTGGAGCTTGTCCGCCAGTTCGTCCAGGAGGCGGTCGACGTGCTCCTGAACGACCGGGGCCAGCCGGTCGATGGTCGAACGGTCGAAGAGGTTGCCGAGGGTGCGGCGCTGGCAGGTGTGCGCGGGGGCGTTGAGGCGGGAGAGGGTCTTGGTCATCTCCCGCGTGGCGATCGCGTCCCAGCGCCCGGTGCCGTCCTGGCGTTCCTGCCACGCGAAGTCGGGCGTCAGCCAGTTCCGGCCGCGCAGCACCTCGCTGCACGCGTCGAAACCGGTGACGAAGTAGCCGTTCCACGGAGCGCGTACGACATCCCCCATGGCCCTCAGTTCACCCAGGAGCGGGTAGGGGTCCGCCTGTCCTTCCGGGGAGTTCAGGCGGCGGAGGAGCGAGATCAGGGCGCGACGGTCGACAGGCGGCGTGGCTATGCCACTCACAGTGCTCACGCAGAGTTCCTTGACCTAGGCTCCGGGTTACGGCCAGAACCTACCCCTCCGCATATCGCCGCCAAGCATCGATCCTTGTTGCCCCCGTCACATGCAAAAGTCGTGAATGCCCTTTGTCATAGGCGAATTGCCCTATGCGGAATCACCTGGGGAGTGGCGCCCGCACTCATTCGCGTACACCCGGACTCATCTGCGCACTCGCCGGGCCGCCCCCACGGGCTTTCGCCGGTACGTGGACTCCGCGTACGTATACGCGGAGTCACCATCCGTATTCCTCCGGAACGCTCCGGCGGGCATCCGCCGGTCCTTTCCGCACACTCACACGCGGAAGACGTCGAGGAAGGAACTCCACCATCCCTTCGACTTCTTCTGCGCGTGCGCGGCGTGGTGGTGCGGGGCGGCGGCGGGGGAAGCCGGCCCGGCCGGCTGCGCCGTCGGCGCGGCCGGCGTGCGAACCGCCGTGCCGCTGCCGCGCGCGGGAGTCGGGCTGAATCGCACCGGCAGGGCGACCAGGGCCCGGTGGAACGGTCCCGGCCGCCATTCGACGCCCGAGGGGTGCACGGCCAGGGCGAGGTCCGGCACGGTGTTGAGGATCTTCTCGATGGCGGTGAGGGCGATCAGCTGGGCGGGCGACTTGGCCGGGCAGACGTGGGGACCCGCGCCCCAGGCCAGGTGGGCGCCCTTGCTCAGGGTCTGGCGCGCGTCGGTGAGCGCGGGGTCGCTGTTCGCGGCGGCGAAACTGATCAGGACGGGGGTGCCCGCCCTCAGCGTCACGCCGTCCAGCTCGATGTCCTGGACCGGGTAGTGCGTCGCGTAGTTGGCGATCGGCGGGTTGTTCCACAGCACATCGTCCAGCGCGTCCTCGACCAGCATCCCGGAACCCCGCCGCTCCGAGCCGGGGCCGGCGGTGTCACCGGCCAGCAGGAGCAGCAGCGCGTTGGCGATCAGATTGCGCTCCGGCTCGACGCCCGCGCCCATCAGCATGACGAGCTGGTCCTTCAGCTCCTCGTCGCGCAGGCCCGCCGGGTGCTGGATGAGCCAGGAGGTGATGTCCTCGCCGGGCTGGCGGCGCTTGAGCGCGACGAGTTCCATCAGGCATTCCGTCAGCTCGTCGTTGGCGCGCAGGACGTCCTCGCCGTCGAAGATGGCGGACATGCTGCGGGTCAGCCGGTCGCCGATGTCGCCGGGGCAGCCGAAGAGCTGGTTGAACAGCAGCAGCGGCAGCAGCTTGGCGTACTCGCCCAGCAGGTCGGCGCTGCCGCGCTCGATGAACTGGTCGATGAGGTAGTCACCGATGCGCTCGACATCCCGGCTCAGCCGGCTGAAGTTGAGACGCCCCAGGCTCTCGGTCACCGCCTTGCGCAGCCGCAGATGCTCGGCGCCGTCCGTGAACAGGCAGTTGGGCCGGTACGCCATCATCGGCAGCACCGGCGAGTCGAGCGGTACGCGGCCCTCCCGCAACGCGGTCCACCGGCGCGAGTCGCGGGCGAAGAGGGCCGGGTTCTGCAGGACCCGGAGCGCGGCCTCGTGCTGCACGACGAGCGTGGCCTCCACCCCGGGGGCCAGCTCGATCGGCGAGGCGGGCCCGTTCGCCCGGAACGCGTCGTACACACGGTGCGGATCGGACGCGAACTCCGGCCCGTAGAGGGAGGTCTGGCGCTCCTCGTGCATCGGGCACCCAGCGGGGGCGCTGTACGGGGTGGCTCCCGGCTGAGAGTCCATGTGTGATTCCTCGGTGTGATCGCGGGGCTCCGAGAGCCCCGGGCTTCGGGGGGAACGGGGGTCAGGCCACGTGCGCGAGAAGGTGCTGTACGAGGGTGATCAGTGCCTGGGCCGACGATCTCTGGTCCCGGGCGTCGCAGTACACGACCGGGGTGTCGGGCAGCAGATCGAGAGCCTCGCGCAGCTCCTCCTCGGCGTGCTGGGATTGCGCGTCGAAGCTGTTGACCGCGACCGCGTACTCCAGCCCGTACGTCTCGACCAGGTCGATGACGGGGAAGGTGTCGGCGAGCCGGGCCGGGTCGACGAGGAGCAGTGCGCCGAGCGAGCCCCGCGCCATGTCCTCCCACAGTTCGACGAAGCGCTGCTGGCCGGGCGTGCCGAACAGGTACAGCACCAGCTCGTCGCTCAGCGTCAGCCGGCCGAAGTCCAGCGCGACCGTGGTGGTCTTCTTGTCGGGTGCGCCCCGGAGATCGTCGATGTGCGCCCCGGCCTGCGTCATCCGCTCCTCGGTGCGCAGCGGGGTGATCTCGGAGAGGGTGCCGATGAGCGTCGTCTTGCCCACGGCGAAGTGCCCGACGACGAGGATCTTCGCCGCACGCTGCACCGCGTCCGGCACATAGATGCTCTCAGCCGAACCGGACCTGGAGTCCATGCAACACCTCTTCGAGGATCTTCCTGTCAACGAGTTGGGCCGGCGGCGGGGCTTTGCGGCGGAGGAGATGCCCCTGTTCCGCTAAATCCTTCAGCAGCAGGCGCGCCACTCCGACGGGCAGTTCCAGGTGCCCCGCCACCTCGGCCACCGACAGATAGCCGCCGGAACAGAGCTCCCAGATCGCCCGGACCTCGGGGCTCGGGCTCGGCGGGGGCTGCCGGTCGGGGGCGAGCGTGACCAGGGTGACGAGGGAGAGATCGTCCGCGGCGGGCAGCCCCCGCCCGCCGGTGATGACATAGGACCGGACGAACCCGCTGCTGACCTGCTGCTCCTCGCCCGGCGCCGTCATACGTCGCTTCCCGCGTTCTGGCGGGGAGGAGTGGTCATCGCCTTCCCCAGCGCGGTGACCTGCTGCTGCATGCGGAAGGACATGGCCTCCATGTCCACATCGGCCGCGGCGGTCGCCGCGAGGTAGGCGCCGGTGCCCGCGGCGATCAGGAAGATCCAGCCGTCCTCGTACTCCAGGAGCGTCTGCCGCCACCGGCCGGGGGAACGGGTGCCGATGAAGGGGGCGACGGCCCGGCTGAGCGACTGCATGGAGCTCATGGCCGCGGCGACGGTCTCCGCGTCGTCCCGGCCGATCTCACTGGAGTTGGCCAGCAACAGGCCGTCGGCGGAGACGAGGATCGCGTGGCGTGCACCGGGTACCTGGAGCACATCGTTCAGTACCCACGACAGATCGGGGTTCACTGGATCTCGGGTCCTTCCATCGTCGTCATGTCACGCCCGGACCGTGTTCCGCGCTGGAACGCACCCAGACGCGAAGCGGTCTCCTCGTTGCTGCGTGCCGGCCCGGCGTCGGCCGACGGCACCGCTGACACGGGGCTCTTGCGGCGGCGCTTGGGCAGCCCACCGGCGGTGGTGACCGGAGCCGCGGACTGCGCGGCGTGGTCCGGCAGGGCCGTGGCCGGCGGGAACAATGGCGTGGGCGGCGGTGTGGGAGCCTCGCGCCGCGAGAACTCCGAGGGGGCCGCGTCGTAGCGGTCGGCGGCCACGGGGGCCGGGGGTACTTCGCTGGTGAGAAGCTCGTCGGGCAGAAGAACCACCGCGCGTACGCCTCCATAGGGGGAAACGGAGTCCACCGAGATCCGGAACCCGTAGCGGGCGGCCAGCAGGCCGGAGACGGCGAATCCGAACTGCGGCGGGATACCCAGGCTGGAGACGCTGATCGCCGCACGGGGTGAGAGGAGAGCCGCCGCGCGGTCCTTCTCCTCCTGGCCCATGCCGAGTCCGGCGTCGTCCACGATCAGGCAGACGCCCGTCGGCACGGCCTGGATGTTGATCTCCACCGGGGTACCGGGGGCGGAGTAGTTGGTGGCGTTGGCCAGCAGCTCGGCGAGGACCACGGCCACCGGCTCCACGGCCTTGCTGACGACCGAGAAGTTCACCTGCCCGTTGATCCGCACCCGGTCGAACTGCCGGATGCGCCCCTGCGCGCTGCGGGCCACGTCGAAGACGGAGGCGACGGTCTCGCGGCGTCCGAGCCAGCCGCCGCAGAGCACGGCGATGCCCTGGGCGCGGCGGCCGAACTGGCTGTTGGCGTGGTCGATGGCCATCAGGTCGGCGAGGATCCCGGGATCGTCGCCGTACTTGTGCTGGGCCTTCTCAAGGACCACCTGCTGCTCGTCCGCGAGCCCCTGCAGGGTGCGTACCGCCGCCTTGAGGACGGCCTTGGTCTCCTCCTCGGCGTCCTTGCGGACCTCGGAGAGCTCCGAGGCGTGCCGGTGGAGCAGACCGTTGTGCGAGACATGGAGCTCGTCGCGCTGCCGCAGCAGCGTGTCGCGTTCTCCTTGGAGTTCGGAGTGGTGTCTGCGCAGTCTGATGTTGGTCGTGCGAGCCCGCAGCACGGCACCCACAGCGACCAGTGCGACGACAGCAAGTGCCCAGATGACGGGGCCCTGCGGAAAGGTCATGAGACTCACTTCAAGTGCCATGGCTGGAAGACGGTGTGACGCTCCCTCATGTGAGGCACCGTCAGGACTTGGTCGAGTCCCGGGTGCTCCCGCTTCGGGAGGCCCCTCCGAACGTGGGGCCGAGGAATTCATCCCTCCCGGAATGCCCCCATACGCCATCAGCCCACTGGAAGTAAGATGATCTTACCATCGGGGTGTCGGCTAATTGTCAAGAAGCCCACGCCAGTTGATTTCCATGCGGAATGTTCACACGGGGCCCGACAAGGCCGACAACGCGGACAGAGCCGATTTCCTATGGGGAATCACGGGGAATCGGGGCCATCGGCGCCGCCGTATCCACGGGGACCGCCGGACCGGACGATGGCCGACTCGACGGCGGCGATCCGGTCGGCCAGCAGTCCGAGCGCGGCGACGGCGCGGGTGACCGGCTCGTCCTCGGGGCCGCCGAGCGCGCGGGCGCGTACCTGTGCGGCCTTGACGGCGGCCCAGCGCGCGGACTGCTCCGGCGTGAGGGCGGACCGCAGCTCGGCGAGCTTGAGGAGATTGGCCTCGGCGCCGGTGGTGAGGGTCTGGGCCTCGCCGGTGTAGTGGTCCTCGATGACCGCGGCGAGTTCGGCGTCGTTCATCACGGGGTCGATGCGTGCGGCGATCCTGTTCATGTTGCGGTAGGAGCCCTGGAGCTGGAACGGCGGCTCGGTGCGCGCGGCGTCGGGCTGCCCGGCGGAGGCGATATAGGCCGCGTTGACCGCCAGGACGGCCGACCGTGCGGTGAGCAGGTGCCGCAGCACGGCGAGGACGCGCTCCCGCTCGGCGGGGGCGTAGGGGTGGACGAGCCGGTCGGCGCGGGCGGTGGGGTCGCCCTCCGCGAGGCGTACGAGCAGGTCGAGATCGGCGCGCTCCCGCCCGGCGAGCGGGGCGAGGACGGGGTGGGAGGTGAGGGCGTTCTCGATGAAGCTGAACGCGAAGGCGTCCTCCTTCCCGGTGAGGACATCGCCGAGATTCCAGACATCGGCCCGGTTGGCGAGCATGTCGGGAATGCGGAAACGCCGGCCCGCCTCGGTGTAGGGATTGCCCGCCATGCAGACGGCGAAGCGCTTGCCGCGCAGGTCGTACGTGCGGCTCCCACCGTCGCGGACACCTTCCATCCGGCGGGTGGTGTCGCACAACGAGACGAACTTCTGGAGGAGTTCGGGCGAGGTGTGCTGGATGTCGTCCAGATGGAGCAGGGTGTTGCTGCCGGTCTCCAGCGCGAAGTTGATCTTCTCGACCTCCCGGCGGGCGGTGGCGTTGGGCGCCTCGGCGGGGTCGAGCGAGGTCACGGCGTGCCCGAGAGCCGGGCCGCTGACCGTGACCAGGACCAGGCCCAGCCGGTCGGCGACGTACTCCATGAGCGTCGTCTTGCCGTAGCCGGGCGGCGAGATGAGCAGCAGCAGGCCGTGCGTGTCGGTCCTGCGGGTGTCGCCGGTGGTGCCGAGCTGCTTGGCGAGACTGTCGCCGATGAGGGGGAGGAAGACCTCGTCCAGGAGGCGGTTGCGGACGAAGGAGGACATGACCCGGGGGCGGTACGCGTCGAGGCGCAGCCGGGCCCGCTCGGCGGCGACGAGCGCGGTGCGCCGCCGCTGGTAGTCGCGGAACCCTTCCGCCACCCGGGTGCTGAAGTCCCGCCCCCGTGCGAGCACTTCGTCGATACGGAGGGTGAGCCGGCGGCCGGTGACGCGGGGGTGGGTGCCGAGGAGCCCCTCGACCGTCTCGGACAGCGGGGCGTGGACCTCGTACCGGTCGAGAGCGGGGCAGAGTTCTACGGCCACGGCCTCCGCGAGTTCGCCGGGTCCGGAGGGTTCGCCGGGTCCGTTGGCCTCGCCCGTCGTGGCGGTGAACGAGGTCAGCCAGGCCTCGACCAGCTGGCGGCGGTCGGCCAGGGAGTCCAGCCGCACCAGATCCTCGTCATAGGCGGCGGTGCCCGCCGCGCGGCGGAACGCGGCGAGCAGGGTGCGGGTGGCCGGACTCGTGACGAAGCCCTCCGGACCGCTGGTCAGCTCCTCGAAGAGGTACTCGGCGGCGAGCTCCCTGCCGGGACCGCCCATGGCGGTGGCCAGCTCGGCCCGCAGACCGGCGATCGCCGGGGCGGCGCCGAAGACGGCCCGTGCGCGGGCCAGCGACGTCATGCGGCGCACCCATGTCGAGCGGTCCTGCCCGGTCGTTCCGTGCGCCCAGAACAGCTGGGCCTCGGCGCGCACCGAGGGCGGGTAGCGCAGCAGCCCCGCACCGTCGTGCAGGCGCAGCAGGGCACGGAGGAGGGCGGTCGCGTCATGGTCGTGGACACCCCGCTCGTACCCCTCGTCGTAGGCGGCCTCGGCGGCGCTCCGTACGAGGGCGGGAAGGTCGGCGTCGGCCAGGGCCGCGGCACCGTGTGCGGTGAGCAGGCGTACGGCGAGGTGTTCGGCGCGGTAGACGTCGGCGTTCTCCGACGGCAGCGACTGCTCCCAGTACGGGCGGGTGGCCGCGAAGTCCGGGTCGGTGACGGGGGAGCGGTAGTCGGTACCGGTGAGGGCGAAGGCGAGGCCGTCGTCCTGCGGGACCAGGGTGAGTTCCAGAGGCTGGGTGTTCACCGCGAACCGGTGCCGGCCCAGCCGGACGGTCCGGCCGCCGTCCGCGTACAGCTCGGTGCGGTCGCGCAGCGCGCGGGCGGCCTCCTGCCGGGCCGCCTTGAGCCGGCCGTCGAGCTCTTCGGCCCGCACGTCCTCGCCGAGTCCGCGCAGCTCGTCGGCGGTGCGGCGGATCCGGGCGGCCATGGGGTCGGAGGCGAAGTAGGTGCTGACCGCGTCGGGGTCGGCCAGGGTCGCCGCCCGGCGGGCGATGGTCTCCAGGACGCGGGTGGCCGAGTCCGCCAGACGTTCGGCGCGGCGGGCGCGGGCGTCCTGGAGCGTCTGCTTGCGGGCCGAGAACGCCTCGTACACCTCGGTCCGCCTGGTGCCCAGTTCGGCGAGGAAGGCATCGGAGTCCGCGAACCGGGACTCCAGGTTCTCCAGCTGGAGGAGGAGGCCTGCCAGCTGTTCGTCGCACGACTCCGGAGTGTCCGCGGCGGCGAGTGCGCCGGTGACGGCCTGACCGAGCAGGGCGAACTCGGCGGCGAACTCGGCCCGGCCCTCGTGGACGCGGAGCTCGCGGCGGCGGGCGTCGAGGATGGCGCGGGACCGGTTGACGCCCGCGAGTACCTCGGCGATCCGCTCCAGGACGGACGTACGCAGGGTGGCGTCCCCGATGTCGAGTCCGGCCACGACCTCGGTGACGGTCCGGAGCCCCTCGGTCCGCTCGTCCAGCCGGGCGGCGATCGGCTCGGCCTCGGCGACGGTACGTATGATCCCGGCGGCCTCGGTGAGCTGCTCGACGTCGTCGTGGTAATCGCTGAAGGCGTCCTTCCGCTCCAGGAACGCGATGGCGCGCCGGGCGAAGGACACGATGTCCGTGTCGATACCGGCGGCCAGCGCGTCGATGCGCCCGGTGTCCGCGTGACGCATCTCCTTGAGCGTGAGCAAGTGCCCCTGCGCACGGCGCAGTTCGGTCAGCCGGTCCACCCATTCACCGGCCCCGCCGGGTACCTCCCCGCGGGCGCGGCGTACCAGCGAGGCGATCCGGTCGGCGGATTCCCCCAGCGCGTCGGCGGCCCGGCGGGTCAGGGTCCGCACGGTCTCGAACTCCGACAGCACCTGCTCGGCCGTGGCCCGCACCTCGTCCAGCGGCGTTCCCAGGTCACCGGCCTCCGGGTCGCCGAGCCAGTGGTAGCGGTCCCCGGCCCGGACGCAGGCGGCGACGAGTGTCTCGTACACGCCGCTGGTGGGCTCGGTCTCGAACACGCCGCGGGCGATCGAGAGGCAGTCGGAGATGCCGCGCACCAGGTCCGCGTTTCCGATGCGGGACAACGCCCCGGAGCCGGTGGCCCGCCCGGCGGCATAGGTGTCGGAGACGTACGAGGAGTGCCACCGCTGGAGGGGGTGCACCCGGGACGGTTCGTCGGAACCGGTGCGCAGCACCATGAGCGTGCCGTCGTCGAAGAGCGCGTGGCCGTGGCAGGAGATCGGGGTGGCGACCGCCTTGCGGATGACGTTGTACGGGAGGAGGAGACCGCGCCCGGTCACCGGGGCGTGGAACGCGTACAGCACGTCCTCGCCGTTCGGTGAGCGCACCACCCGCTCGAACTCCATGCCCTCGGTTCCGGTGCCGGTGTCGAAGGTCTTCGCCTCGCCGGAGGTGAGGTAGTAGCCGCCGGGGAAGACGATTCCCTGGTCCTCGGGGAGCCGTCGGCACGCCCGGCCGATGCCGTCGAGGCGCGTGACGGTCCCGGTGACGCCGTTGAAGACGAGGTGGCGCCGTGTCTCCTCCTTGTACGGGCGGACGCGCAGCAGGACCAGCGGTCCCACCCTCGCGTACGCGATCTCGGCGTCGGCGAGCGACTGCAGGGGTTCGTCGACCGGCTCGGAGTGGATCCCCTCGCCGGTCTCGGTGTCGTCCTCGGTCTTCACGGTGAGGGTGCCGCCGACAGCGGCGACGAACACCTCGCCGTCGATGGACACGTGGGGGTGACGGCCCAGGACGTGATCCTCGCGGGTGGTGGCGGTCCACTCGACGTCGTGCGACGGGGGGAAGACATGGTCGCGCTCTCCCCGGGCGTCCAGGAAGGCGGTTCCGCCGTCCGCGTCCAGGGCCCAGCGCAGGACGCGGATGTCGTCGCTCTTCTCCCCCGTCCGGAAGACGGCAAGGAGTCTGCCGTCGACCCGCCGGAGCCGGAGGAGCCGGGCCTCGCGGTAGTAGCGGTACAGGTCGGCGAATTCCCGCAGGAAGGCGGGATCGTCGAGAAGGCCGGGGACGGCGTCCTCGGGGAGCGGTTCCAGATCACGGTCGTGCAGGGCGAGGACATCGCCCACGGCCGTTCCGGGCCTGAGGCCGGGCAGGGTGTTGTAGCCGAACAGCAGCCGGTCCCCGACGGCCACGATGTCGCGGGGTACGCCGAGCTGTTCGGTGCGCAGGTGCTCGGTGCCCGCCAGGGTCAGCTCGGTGGAGCCGAACTCCTCGGTGCGGCGGGCGTTGAGCGCCTCGGCCCGGCGGGCCAGTTCGCCGGCCTGTGCGCCGAGCCGGTCCCGCAGCACCTCGTAGGTGCCCGCGTCCATGGGGGACGTGCTGGTCATGGTGATGGCTCCCTGCGGATACGTACGGTGTCGGCGGTGCTCGGCGGTGCTCGGCGGTGCTCGGCGGTGCTCGGCGGTGCGTGGTGGTGCGTGGTGGTGCGTGGTGGTGCTTGGCGGTGCGTGGTGGTGCTTGGCGGTGCTTGGCGGTGCTTGGCGGTGCGGTTTCCTGGCCGGGGGGTGTGGGTGCCGGCCGGAGCGGTGCGGGTGTCGTCCTGAGCGGCGTGGGTGCCGGCCGGAGCGGTCGCACGGATCGCTCTTCGCGCGACCGCTCCGGCCGTGGTCGTGGTGGTCAGACCTTGGTCGTCCCGGCCCCGTCGAGGCCGGCCCCCAGCTCCGCCAACGGAATGTCCGCGAGGCCCAACTGACCCGCCTTGTCGAGGAGTTCGCGCAACTGCCCGGACTGGGCGCCGCCCGACTTCATCAGCTTCATCAGCAGGGCCGACACCGTCAGGTTCCGTACATCCGCGGTGGACACGGAGCCCAGGACGCGGGTCACGTCCTCGGTGAAGTCGGACGTACCGTCCAGCCAGTTCCTTCCCAGCGCCTGCGCGGTGTCGGAGTGCTGGACGAAGGCGTCGACCCCCTTGCCGAGCGAGATGGAGGAGACCAGCCGGTCGAAGAAGACGGACTCGCCGCCGACGATGTTGATGTCGGCGCTCTCCAGACCGGTGGCGATCATCGTGGCCTGCGCCTCGGCGACATGGCGCTGCGTGTCGAGCCCGGCCAGCCGGATCTCCTTCTCCGCCGCCAGCCGCAGCCGGTACTCCTCGTGACCGCGCGAAGCCTCGTCCAGCGCCGCCATCGCCGCGGCCTTCTCGGTCAGCCCCGCCGCCTCGGCCTTCAGCTTCTCGCCGATCACCGCCGCGTCCGCCGTCGCCTGCGCCAAGGTGCCCTCCGCGACCGCCAGGGCCTTGAGCCTGGCCCCTTCCGCCTCCGCCCGCAGCCGGGCGGACGTGGCCTCGGCCTCCGCGCGGCCCGCCTTCTCGATCACGTCGGCCTCCTTCTCCCGCACCTGCACCGCGGCGAGACCGGCCGCCGCCGCCTCGGCCTGGTTGCCCTCGGCCAGCCGCAGCTTGGCCCGGGAGTCGAGCTCGGCCGCCTTGACCCGCGCCTCGGCGAGGGTGATCTCCTCGGCGGCCCGGTGCACGGCCGCGGCCTCCGCGGCCTCCGCCGCCTTGATGTCCTTGACCAGCAGCTCCTGGGCCTCGGCCTCGGCGGCGATGACGATCGCCTGACGGTTGCGCTCGGCCTCCTCCACGGCCCGCAGCCGCTTGATCGACTCCTCCTGCTCGGCGACCGTACGGTCCACCGCGACCCGCTCCCGGATCACCTCGGCGATGTCCCGGCGCTCCGCCTCGACCTCCTTCTCGGCGGAGATGCGGCTGAGCTGCGTCTCCCGCTCCCGGGCGATGACCTCCAGGAGGCGGTCCTTCTCGATGCGCTCGCTCTCGATCGCGATGACCCGCTCACGGTTCTTCTCGGCGACCGCGACCTCACGGGCCTGGTTCTCGCGCTGGATGCCGAGCTGCTCCTCGGTCTTGAGGAAGGCGGCCTGCGAACGGAGCCGCTGCTCCTCCTGGACCTGTGCGGTCTCGGCCTCCTCGCGAGCACGGACGGTCTCGATCTCACGGTGCTGCTTGATCTCGGCATCGGCCTGACGCCGCTCCAGCTCCAGGATGGCCTCGCGGGCATCGACGTTCTGCCGCGTGATCTCCTTCTCCTCCGTGCGCTGGAACTCGTTGGTGCGCACATGCTCGATCGCCGTCAGTTCGGTGATCTTGCGGATGCCCTGGGCGTCGAGGATGTTGGTGGCGTCCAACTGCTGGAGCGGAGTCTGCTCCAGGTAGTCGATGGCCGCGTCCTCCAGGCTGTACCCGTTCAGGTCGGTGCCGATGACCTGGATGATCCGGTCCCTGAACTCGTCGCGCTTGGTGTAGAGATCGGTGAAGTCGAGCTGCTTGCCGACGGTCTTGAGCGCCTCGGAGAACTTGGCGTTGAACAGCTCCTGCAGCGTCTCCTTGTCGCTCGCCCGTGCCGTGCCGATGGCCTGGGCGACCTTGATGACGTCCTCGACGGTCTTGTTGACGCGCACGAAGAACGAGATCCGGATGTCGGCACGGATGTTGTCCCGGCAGATCAGCCCGTCCCGCCCGGTCCGGCTGATGTCGATGGCCTTGACCGAGATGTCCATGATCTCGGCCTTGTGCAGAACGGGCAGCACGACCTGCCCGGTGAAGGTGACGTCGACCTTCCGCATCTTCGAGACGATCAGCGCCTTGCCCTGCTCGACCTTCCGGAAGAGCCGGCTGACGACGAAGAGCAGAGCGACCGCGATGAGCAGGACAACGGCGATGAGCACGCCGATGCCCAAGGAGATGGCATCCATGGTGAAGTCCTTGCGATGAAGGTACGGCGAAGGCCGCCGAAAGTGGGATGAAGTGCGGACCGGGCGTGAGCTCGTGCGGCTCAGGTGGCGGTGCGTGGATCGAGCGCCGCGTCGAAGGGCGCGACCCAGAAGAACTCGCCGTCGTCGTCGTACGCGTACAACAGCCCGGTACTGCCGCGCGTCAGTGCGGCCGCGAGGTCCTTGTCGAGGCGGCGGACCTGGACGACGGCGGTGGAACCGTCCGCCGCGGCGACCTCGGCCTGACCGAATCCGGCGTCCACCCGCCCCGTGCGGATGGTGCAGGTCAACCCGATGAAGTCGGACCGGGACGGCCCGGGTTCCTCGGGGAAGAGCGAGGCCAGGGGGCGTACGAGCAGCCGGGTGACCCACCACGGGAGAAGCAGCGAGGCGGCCAGGACTCCTACGGCGAGTGCGGCACGGGCCGGCCCCTCGGCTCCGGCGCGATGCAGCGCCAGGGTCCCGGCCAGGGCGGTGAACCAGGCGGTTCCGGTCAGCAGCGACACCCCGACCGTGACCGGCACACCGTCGGCGATGCCCAGCGCGCCGCCCGGCACGTCCCCGTCGAAGCTGTCGTGCTCGGCGGCACCGAACAGGACCAGCAGCCAGAAGGCGACGACCACGACGAGAGCCGCGCTGAACAGCGAAGCGGGAAATCCGAACGCGGCATCAAGGAATTCCCCCACTGTTCCGCCCCCCAGTCCGTGATCACCCGACGTCGGGGGCGCGGTGTCCCCGACGGGACGCGGGGTCGTCCCCGCCCGGAAGCCGTTTCCGAGTTCCGGCAGCGGGGCGGTGCCTCGCGCTCCCCGCCGCCATCCTGGCAAAGGGGCGCGAGCGTTCGCATTGCCGGAAAGCGGCAATCTTTACGCGTTCTTGATGCCGGATCCTGTCGGCGGCGGAATGGCCGCGTTCCTCCCGTTCCGGCGCCGTGGCGCAGGGGCGCGGGACGGGGGACCACGGGGGGCTTCCGAGCGCGGGGCCCGGAGCCGGGGGCGTGGGGCGTGGCGCCGATACCCACCTGATACACAGCCGTGCGGTGCCCGAAGCGCGGCCCTGACCGTCCGGAAGTGCGCCTGGCGGAGGCTGTGCGGGTACCCGACCTTCGGTGTACGAGAAGGCTGGGAGGCACATGCCGTGCTGAGTTCTCCGGAGGTTTCCCCACCCAACACCGATGCGGCGCCCACCACCCGCGCGGAGCCCACCACCGACGCCGAACCCGTCCCCGGTGCCGAGCCCACCACCGATGCGGAGCCCGGCGCGCCGCGCCGTTCCCTCACCGGCGGCCGTCGCGACGGTCTGCTGCTCGCCGCCGCCGCCCTGCTCTGCGCGGCGCTGATGGCGGCGCACGCCCGGATCCCGAACGGGATCGGCAACCTCGGCAGCCTCTTCCAGACGCTGCTGCCCTGGACGGTCCTGAGTGTGCCGGTCCTGCTCGTGCTGGCGGCCCTGTGCCGCTCCCGGCTCGCCGCCGCGGCGGCACTCGTACCCGCCGTGGTGTGGGTGACGCTCTTCGGCGGTGCCCTCACCGACAAGCGCTCCGGGGGCGGCGACCTGACGGTGGTCAGCCACAACGTGGACGAGGGGAACACCGACCCGGTGGGGACCGCCCGGACACTCGCCGACGCGGACGCGGACGTGGTGGCGCTGGAAGAACTGTCGGAGGAGGCCGCGCGGGTCTATGAGCGCGAGCTGGCCACCGCCTACCCGCACCACGCGGTGATCGGCGGTGTCGGCCTGTGGAGCAAGCACCCGCTCAAGGATGTGGAGGCGGTGCCGATCATGCCGTGGACCCGCGCGATACGGGCCACCGCGCAGACGCCGAAGGGGCCCGTCGCCGTCTACGCGGCCCACCTCGCATCGGTACGCGTCCAGCCGGCCGCCGGTTTCACCACGGCCCGCCGCAACGAGGCGGCCCGGGAGCTGGCCGCCGCGATACGGGCGGAGCCCTCGCCCCGCACCGTGGTGGTGGGCGACTTCAACGGCACGTACCAGGACAGCGCGCTGGCCCCGGTGACCTTGCAGCTGCGTTCGGCGCAGCGGGAGTCCGGGGACGGCTTCGGCTTCACCTGGCCGGCGGCGTTCCCGGTGGTCCGTATCGACGACATCCTGGTGAAGGGGATGACGCCGCTCTCCTCCTGGAACCTGCCCGCCACCGGCAGCGACCACCTCCCCGTAGCGGCGTCCCTGCGGCTGTGACCGGCCCGGCCCCGGCTCTCCCCCCGGGCCCGGCACCACCCCGCGCCGCGCCTGGTGCCGGCCCTGCCCCGGGCCCGGCACCACCCCGCGCCCGGACTGCCGACTGACTACGATGCGAGCGACGAATGTCCCAGAACGGCCAGGTAGGTGGAGTGTCGGAAGCCCGGGTCCCGGACCCAGTCAGCGTGCTCGTCGTCGAGGACGACGCGACCATCCGCCGTGCCGTCCAACTCGCCCTGCGGCGTTACGGCTACGAGGTCGCGGTGGCCGCCGACGGCCTCAGCGGCCTGGAGGCGTTCCGCGCGGGCGGACACGACCTGCTGATCCTCGATGTGATGCTGCCCGAGCTCGACGGGATCGGCCTGTGCTACCGGATCCGCGAGTCGAGCCTGGTCCCGGTCCTGATGATGTCCGCACGCGGTGACGCCCTCGACGTGGTCGCGGGCCTGGAGGCGGGCGCCGACGACTATGTGATCAAGCCCGTCGACACCGGCGTCCTGGTCGCCCGTATCCGCGCCCTGCTGCGCCGCGCCACCTTCGAGCAGCCCGCCGGAGGACCGGCCCAGTCCACCACCGGGACCGCCTCCACGGCCTCGCCCGCCGCCGGAAGCGCCGGCCGAGCCCCTGACAGCGACGGACTGCTGGTCTTCGGAGACCTGAGCGTGGACACCCTCGGCATGGAGGTGCGCCGGGCCGGGCGGATCGTCCCGCTGACCCCCACCGAACTGCGTCTGCTGCTGGAGTTCGCCGCCGCCCCCGGCGCGGTACTCGACCGTCGCCGCCTGCTGCGCGAGGTATGGGACTACGGCTGGGAGGGCGACACCCGCGTCGTGGACCTGTGTGTGCTGCGCCTGCGCAAGAAGATCGGCAGCGCCCGGATCGAGACCGTCCGCGGCTTCGGCTACAAACTCGTCCGCGGCTGAGCGCCGTGCGCTTCGTGAACCCCCTCGCCCTGCGCTGGAAGATCGCCGCGCTGACCGCCGCCGCCTGCTGCGCGGTCGCGGCCGTGATCGGCTTCCTCGTCCACGACGCGACCCGCGACCGGGGGATGAAGGTGGGGCAGGAGCGGGTCACCGCAGCCCTGTCCGCGGCGGAACGGGAGTACGCGCGGACGGGAAAGAGGCCGCCCAGCGCCGACATCATGCTCCCGGACCAACTGCCCGAGCCGCTGGCGCGGGCCCTGGCCGAGGACACGAGGAGGGGCGGGGCCTACGGCATCTGGTACGACGTCAAGAGCCCCAACTGGTACTGGATGTGGGGGGTCGTGGCCGTCGGGGACCAGATGCTGGTCGTACGGACGGACATGAGCTCCGAGGTTCGCGGCCTCCAGCTCCTGGACCGCAGCATTTTTACGTCCGTACTCGCCGCACTCGCCGTCGTCGTCCCGCTCGCCGCCCTGGCCACCGAGCCGATCAACCGCCGTCTGCGCCACGGCGCCCGCACTGCCCGCGTGATCGCCGACGGCGACCTCGACGCCCGCATCGGCCGCACCGGACGGGCCCGCGACGAGATCACCGAGATGTCGGCGGCCGTCGACGGGATGGCCGAGGCCCTGCAACGCAGACTGGAGAACGAGCAGCGCTTCACCGCCGACGTCGCGCACGAACTGCGCACCCCGCTGATGGGACTGGTCACCGCGGCCGGACTGCTCCCGGAGGACGACGAGGCGACCGAGCTGGTACGGGACCGGGTGCGGGCGCTGCACGCGCTGATCGAGGACCTGTTGGAGATCTCCCGCCTCGACGCGGGTGCCGAACGGGCCCGTCCCGACGCGGTGCCGCTGGGCGAACTGGTCGTCGACGTGGTGCGGCGCACGGGGACGGACACCCACGTCACCGCCGGGGATGCCACGGTGGTGGAGACCGACCCGCGCCGGGTGGAGCGGGTCGTGGTCAACCTCGTCACCAACGCCCACCGCCACGGAGCCGGTCCCGTCGAGGTCACCGTCACCGGCGCGCGGATCGTGGTGCGCGACCACGGGCCGGGCTTCCCCGCCGCACTCCTCGACCAGGGCCCGCAGCGTTTCCGTACCGGAGCGAGCGAGCGGGGATACGGGCACGGGCTCGGGCTGACCGTCGCGCAGGGGCAGGCAGGCGTCCTCGGGGCCCGGCTGACCTTCGCGAACTCCCCGGACGGAGGCGCGGTCGCGACCCTCGACCTGGCCCCCGGAACGGCCTGAAACGGAACCGATACGCAGTCTCGCGGCGGCGGAAACGGCGTCGCACCGGTCCGGAAGAACAGCTCCTCGAAGGTGATGAGTGTGTGCAAACCGCACACGTCCCCTGGAGGTGCCCATGCTCGCCGCCCGCTCCGGCTTCCGCTGCTCCGTCCTCGTACCGCTGTCCGCCGCCGTCGTCCTCGCGACCGGCGCGGGCACCTGGTACGCACTGGCCGGTGACGTCCTGTCCCACCCCGCCGGGTCCACCACTGCCGCCGCGGCCGCTGTTCCGCCGGTCGCTCCCGCGGCGAAGGCCATGGACCTGCCCTGGCCGGCCGAGGGCCAGTCGAGCGTGGAGGTCGAGGGGATCGGCAGCCTCGGTACGAGGGGTGGGCGGACGCCGGTCCCGATAGCCAGCGTCACCAAGGTCATGACCGCCTACGTGATCCTGAAGAACCACCCGATGCGGGCCGACGCCCCCGGCGCGAAGCTGGTCGCCGACCAACGGTCCGCGGACGAGTCGTACTCGTCCGTGGAGACGACGGCCCCGGTGCTGGCCGGGCGCGCGTACACCCAACGCCAGCTGCTGGAACTGATGATGGTGCCCTCCGGCAACAACGTCGCCCGCCTGCTGGCCCGTTGGGACGCGCGGGACGAGGAGGCATTCGTCAGGAAGATGAACAAGGCCGCCGCCGCGCTGGGCATGAACCGCACCACCTACACGGGGGTGACCGGCATGGAGGCCAGTACGAAGAGCACGGCGACCGACCAACTGAAGCTGGCCCGGGCCGCCATGAAGGACCCGGCCTTCCGCCAGATCGTGGCCACCCCCACGGTCACGGCCCCCGGCATCGGCGTAGAGATCCCCAACACCAACAAACTCCTCGGCGAGGACGGGGTCATCGGCCTGAAGACAGGCTCCTCCACCCCGGCGGGCGGCAACCTCATGTGGGCCACCACCCAGGAGATCGACGGCACCCCCCGCCTGATCCTCGGCGTGGTCCTGCACCAGCGCGCCAACACGACCCCCACCGAGGGCAGCACCGCGGCCCAGGAAGCCAGCCGCACCCTGATCACCGCGATCCGGTCCAAGCTCCCGGCAGCCCTCGCCGGGACGGCCGTGTCTCCCTCCTGACTCCGACCACGCAAGGGGGCGCCGCACCGAGGGCCTGACGACGGCCGGCACCGGGGCCGGACAACGAACCGGGCCTCTCCGAACGCGGTCGACCGCATTGCCTTCCGGATACCTTCGCGCGACGGTGGTTTTGCTGTGAACCTGTTGGACGGCCGAATTGCCCAAGCAGCGTGCGCGCCTCACGCGCTCGCGCCGCCGCCCATGCCAGCCTCGTCCTACCGCGGTGGTTTCACCTGCGCGCCGATCTCGTCAGCAACCGAAGTCCCAGGGCCGTCCCGTCATTGGCGCCGGTCAGGAGATTACGGGACAGCCCATGGCCCCAATGATCTGTGGTGGTTCGTATGATTGACCTTTACGCGATTGGTTCTCGGAATCCAGGCACCGATCCCACCTGGGCCACTATTGATATCCAGGGCGCTGTGAGCCAACAGTCCATCGGGACGGCGAAGGACCTGGCGGGACTGACCTACAATCCGGCGACGCGGCTTTACTACACGGTGGCACCGACCGATCCGGAAGGTCCGCGCCTTTGCAGCCTGAGCACAGGGGGAACACTGCAGAGCGTGGCTGCGGTCGGTCCGGGATTGAACGGCGGGATCGCCTACCGCGGCCCGGAGAACTGCTTCTACGCGGTCTCGAACGACTCCGACGGAATCGCCAGACTTCATCGGATGACGATGAGCGGCGAGGACACCGTACTGTTCGTGCTCGCCGTCGGTGTGGTCCATGGACTGACCTACGTTCAGGGGAGCGACACCTTCTACGCATTGGTCACGCTCGACAACTTCACCTGGTTCTACTCCATCAAGCTGAACGGAGTCGTGACCCGGCTCTTCGGTGCTGGACTGCGCGTCTTCGGCGGTCTGTGCCATTCGCCGTCGGAAGACCTCTTCTATTTCGCGGCAAACCAGACCGACGGCTTTTCCCGACTGTGGACACTCGCGCTCAACGGCAGCGTCGTCGACCGGATGGGTCTCGGATACAGGTTCAACCACGCCGGGATCAGTATGTCCCCGTGGTTCGGCGGGTCGATGAACATCAAGAGTCCACTTGAGGGAGAGCGTTTCGTCAGCGGAGAGAAAACTCCGCTCGATGCGAACATCCTCAACACGACCGGGCCGTCCTGGAACAGCGACGGCATCACATGGGAGTCGAATCGTGACGGCCCGCTCGGCACGGGCAGCCCGACCGCCACGCTGTCACCGGGAACCCATGTGATCACCGCTTCGAAGGAGCGCCTGAAACGGAGCGTCAACGTCCGTGTATTCGCCGATCTATGGGCGCTGTACCGGGCGGCACCGGCGCAGGCGGAGATCGATCGGGTGCTCGGCGACTTCGCGTTCGAATGGGTGGACGGCGCAGCCGGTGATCCGACCCGGCAGTGGGCGTCGTACCCCGGCTATCCGTTCGACCAGACCTCCGCGAACCCGTCGCGGACCGCCGTCATCTGCAAGCTCGACGCGCTCCGGCATCAGCGGTTCCTCCAGCCACTCCCCTTCGGGACGGCCGAGTCCGCCTACGAACACGTACGGCTGAATACCCACACCGTGCGCGTCTCGCTGGGTGACGCGGTCAACATGGCAGGCGGTGGCGTGATCAACCTCAATCGCACGTTTGCGTTGTGGTCGAACAATCCGTCGCAGCCGACCGTGGTCACTCCGTACGTCCACTCGTTGTACCTGTTCAACCACGAGAGCCGTCACAACGAGCCGGGCGATCCCCTTCATGCCTCGTGCGCCACCGCGTGGACGGGCGCCCCCGGCATTCCGAACGGCATGGACGCGCAGTTCGACCCCGGCAGCGGCTATGCGCGCGCCGCGCTCTACCTCATGTGGGTCTACAAGTACGGCCGCTACGACCCCGCGTCGATCCGCACGGAGGCGAAGGACGTCGCGGTGTCCCTCAAGGACCGTTTCTGCGCGCACCCCACGAGCACGAACCCACTCGTACGGGCGCTGCTCACCGAACTGTGGAACGCCACGTAAGTACGTGGTGCGACGGCGCCCTCACCATGGCCGGCGCGGGCCCTGGACGGCTACGGCCGTCGGCCGACGTCGATGAGCTCGACAGGGGGCCTCGGTGCGGGGGAGCCCGTTCAGGCAGGATGGGCCCATGCCGAATCGATCTGTTCTGGTCTACGACGGTGACTGTGCCTTCTGTACGACCTCGGTGAACTACCTCATGCGGCGGCTGCGTCCGAACTGCACCGTCACACCGTGGCAGTTCGCGAACCTGGAAGCTCTTGGCGTCACCCAGGAGCGAGCCGAACACGAGCTGCTGTACATCGTCCCTTCCGGCAGGGTGTACGGCGGCGCGCAGGCCGTCGCCAAGCTCTTGCTGAGCGCCGGCGGTGTCTGGGCCTGGCCGGGCGGCCTGCTCACCCTGCCCCCGGTGCGCTGGATCGCCCACGGTGTCTACCGGCTCATCGCCACCAACCGCGACCGTCTGCCCGGCGGCTCACCGGCCTGCGCCTTGCCGGCGGACCGCAGGCCCGGCGCAGAGCCCAGGGGCTGAGGACAACCGCGCACGAGGGACAGCGGGACCGCTCCGCTTCGCCGCCGTCCCTGTCCCGGACCCGGCGGTACGTATCACGCGGCATGAGAAAGGTCGTGGTGGTCGAATGCGCTCTGAGCTGGTGATGCGTAGCGGTGGATGCGCTCTGGCGCAGGGGGCTTGTGGGTCAGAGAGGGATGATCCGGACCTGGCCGCCGCAGAGTTTTGCCATGTCGTCGCTGTCTGATGTCAGCAGTGCGACCGGTTTCGGCTGAGTCCAGGACGATGGTCTCGATGCGCCCACTCGTGCGGCGTTCGCGTCCTTGGAGGGGGCGGCGGTACCGAAGATCTTCGAGCGGGCCTCGGCCAGTTCCTCGTCGCTGAACCGGCCGTGCTCTTCTTCAGGACGTCGCAGATCGTCGCCGAGCAGCTGGTGCCGGATCTGGCGGGCCACCGCTTCCGCGACGTAGCCGGACACGTTGTCCGTGAGCTTACGGAGCTCCGCCACCTGGTCGCTGGGCAGCGTGACGGTAATGCGAGTCGTTGAGGACATGCATCGAGCATGCCGGAGTATGCGTGGATGTTCATATGCGCGCTCCTGGGCGTCACCCCTGGGGGGTGACGCCGGGAGGTCCGGCTCATCTGCCTTCCGGAATGTGCGGCGGGGTGAGCTTCGGCAGCAGTGGCGGAGGGCCGGCGTGAATCGCCCGGTCATCATCGCTGAACTCTGCACCGGTGGTTCGCTGCCGCCGTCATGTTGCTGAAAACAGAAATCCCACTCGATTTTGATTCGGTGTGAACCTGGGGCACGGTGAATGTGCACTTTCCCTTGCGTCGCCCCTGGCTCGCTCGGGTTTATCCGGTGATGCGCGAGGTATTGTCCGATGCGCTCCGGGTGGTGATTTCCCGCCGGGTTGACCGGTGTCATGGCGGGCGCCAAGTCATGCGTAATGAGAAGTGGTTGACCCTTTTCGTGGTAGAGTATTAATGAATTCACAGGACGCCGCGATAAAGGGGAATGGCGTGAATACCGAGAAGGTTACGGCTCGACGTCTTACGGCCGAAGAGGTTTCAGGCTTGGGCCTCCAGGACGGCATCTTCGTCTCGGCAGGGATGGATGGCCTTCCTCTCGACTGCTACGCACCGGCCTTCCTTACGGAGCCGGGCAAGAATTTTGAGGGAGGGTCCTTCGCTGCGAGGACGGTCTTCGGCGAGGAGATTCACGTCCTCCCGGACAATGCTGAAGAGGGCGGGATCTGGATCGCCGACAAGGCGGGGGAGGAAATCGAGGTTCTCCAGACCGCCGGCGTCCTCCTGAACCTCGCGCTCTTCGTGCCCAGCGGGAACATGGAATCCCTGGAGTCGCTCTACTCCGCCGCGCGGGACGCGTTCGGTGCGGGGGTCGTTCAGCGCTGGAGCGAGGAAGTCGTCGCGGTGCCGGACGTCAAGGTCGACCTGTACGAGGAGCCGGCCCGGGGGCGGAAGAACACGAACAACCAGAACCGCGACCGCCGCGCCCTGGACATCTACCCGACCCGAGTGCGGTTCCTGGAGCCCAGCGAGGGCTGGAAGTTCGTTGTCGAACCGCACAAGGAGATCGTCGACGAGACACCGACGATCTGACCTGACCTGACCCGACCTGATGGCAGGTTAGCTCGATCCTTCGCCGGGAGCCCGTCAGCTTGCTGACGGGCTCTTCTCCGTCTGCGGGGTGTGTGACCCCGAGTGGCTGAGCAAGGGACCCTGCTTCGCGGCGCCTTCCGGGGCCGTTGCGCCCCTCGTCCGTCCCGGGGCCTCTGCGTTTGTCGCCGGTCCCCTGCGGGTTCGTCCGCGATCGGTAACAGGGGATCTTGTGGGGGCGTTCATGTGTCTTCATAGGGGCACGGCATCGGCGGAGACGGCAAAGGGGTGGGCGGACATGGCGAAGCACAAGGGAAGGGGATGGCACGGTCGGCTCCTCGCCGCGGCGCTCGGGGTGACGGCGGTGGCCGCTGCCACCTCGGTGTGGTCCGCGCAGGCCGACACCGTCGGAGGGCGTCAGCCGGAAGCGGGCGTCTCGGCGCCGGACTCCCGGCAGGACGGGCCCGTGGCCAAGGTGAAGGCGGACATCGCGCATGCCTCGGACCGCGGTGACCGGGGAGTCAACATCACCATCGACGACGGACCGGACCCGGTCTGGACGCCGCAGGTGCTGCGACTGCTGAAGGACAGTGGCGTGAAGGCCACGTTCTGCATGGTGGGCACGCAGGCCCAGGCACACCCGGACCTCGTCAAGGATGTCGTGGCGGCCGGGCACCGGCTGTGCAACCACACGGTCTCGCACGACACCGCCATGGACACCAAGTCCGAGGCCTACCAGTCCCAGCAGATCCTGGATGCCGAACGGATGATCACCAAGGCCTCCGGAGGCGTCCGGCCGCAGTACTACCGGGCCCCGGGCGGCGCCTTCACCCCGTTCAGCCGGCAGCTCGCCGCGTCCCGCGGGATGCGGCCGCTGGGCTGGAACGTCGACTCCAAAGACTTCGAGCGTCCCGGCGTGGACACCATGGTCGCCACCGTCAAGAGGGAGATCTCCGACGGGCCGACCGTCCTCTTCCACGACGCCGGAGGGGACCGCTCCCAGACCTTGGCCGCTCTGCGCGAGGTCCTGCCCTGGCTGAGGGAGCAGGGGTACTCCTACGGCTTCCCCGTGCGCTGAGCGAGGATCGCCCGCACCGGCATCAAGACCCGGACCTCCGCCACCGGCAGACCAGGGGCGCGGACCGCCAACATCGCCGTCCCCGTTACGTCGTGGTCGAGCCGGGCTGCGTCGTCGGGATCCGGTGGGTGAAGAACAGGGCGAGGAGAGCGCTGAGCGCAAGGATGGCGAGTGCGGCGCGCAGACCGTCGAGTCGTGCCTCCGCGTTCGCGTCGAGCGCGGCGTCGGTCACTGCCGCGCTCGCGTCGGCGTCGTCGAGGGCGGTCTTGAGCTGAGTGTCCGACAGGAAGGGCACACCGCTCTGCAACTGGGTGCTCGCCCGGTCCTTGACCGCGGACGGGACCGCCGGGTTCTGCTCGACGCTGGTCAGGAACGACGTACTGAGCGTGGCGATCAGGATCGACCCGGCGAGTGCCGTGCCGATCGAGGCTCCGAGGTTGGTGACGGAGTTCTGTACGCCGCCGACCTCCGCGCTCTGCTCGTCCGGCACCGCGGACACGGTGACCGAGCCGAGCTGGGAGGCCAGCGCGCCCATGCCCAGCCCGATCAGCAGCAGCGGGACCGTGACGACCTCCGCGCCCGCGTCCGCGTCGAGCGCGGCCATCAGGACCACCGCCCCCGCGAGCATCGCGAGGATGCCGAGCCGTACGACCCGCCGCGGTGAGACGTCCGGGAGGAGACGCGGGATCAGAATCGCGGCGGCCAGCAGGGTCAGCGAGAGCGGCAGGATGTTCACCCCGGTCTTGAGCGCCGACAGGCCGAGCGCGACCGACAGATAGAGCGGTACGACGAAGAACACGCCCATCTGTACGAGGTACTGGAAGAAGAACATCGTCAGGCCGCCGGTGAGCTGCTTGTTCTCCAGCAGAGCCGGATTCACCAGCGGCTCCCTGCCCCGTTCGACGAGCCGGGCCTCCCAGCGGAGGAAGAACCAGATCAGGAAGAGGCCCGCGAGCATCAGCCACACGACCGGTGAGACACCCAGCCATGAGGGCGCTTCGGGCTTCGGCCGGAACCAGCCCCACTGGTCGGAGCGCAGGACGCCGAACACGAAGATGCCGAGGCCCAGGGCGGAGAGCACGGCTCCGACGGCATCGATACGCGGACGCCTGTCGGGCGCCGCGTCGGCGACCCGCCGGGCGAGCACCAGGATGCCGAGCACCAGCACCACCTCCCCGGCGAATACCCAGCGCCAGGAGAAGTACGTCGTGGCCACACCCCCGATGAGCGGCCCCACCGCGATGGCCGCGGCCCCGGCCGCGGCGACGAGTCCGTAGGCGGCGGGGCGTCGTTCCACGGCGAAGTTGCCGGCGACGAGCGCCACGATCGCGGGCAGGATCAACGCCGCCCCGATTCCCTCCAGCAGCGCCCAGCCGATCAGCAGCACCGGCAGGTTCGGGGCGAGCGCCGTGGTCAGTGACCCGCATCCGTAGATGACACAACCGATCATGAACGCCCGCTTGCGCCCGATCAGGGCGCCGACCTTGCCACCGGGGATCATGAGCATCGCCATCACGAGGGTGTACGCCGTGATCGCGCCCTGGATACCGGTGACGGTCGAGTCCACGTCCTCGGCCACCGTGGCGATCGACACGTTCATGACGGAGCTGTCGAGTGCCATCAGGAACTGGCCCGCCGCGAGTGTCAGCAGGACGATCCGCGCTGTTGACGAGCTTCCGTGTGAGTCCACTTTGGGGGGCATTGTCCGATGGTCGCAACGTACATCGACTGTCGGTCCGCGACCCGCCGTGGCGATCGGCCGGTTGGCGGGTGGTCCCTTCCGGAGCCCGGTCGACGCGCCCGTGCCGGGCACGGACGGGCGCGTGGTGCTGATCGCGCACCGGGTGGAGAAGGTCGCCGAACTCGTCCGAGCCCGCGGCGGCCCCGGCCGCACCCGCCACGCCCGGGTGCTGGAGGCCCTCGCTCGCCCGGGTTCGCATCGCTCCGATTTGACTCTCGTGTCGTTTCTGTCAGCGTTGTCAGTGCCGTATCCCGTCCACCCTGTGCGTTCCCCGGCGAAGGCAACACCCGACCATCAGGGACCGTTCCGCTTCACTTGCGGCACCGGCGACGAGGTCGTGAACGACGCGAAACGGAGCAGTCGGCACGACTCTCCGATGTCCGCTTCAGGGTGACATCGGAGACGGGGCGTTCCGGCGCGGCAAGGAAAAGATCCTGCACTGACCTCGGCCCGGCACAGGGATTCCACCATGCTCCGAGAAGTGTTCCCCGTGTCGTCCGGCAGCCATCGCCACCGCCCCGGGCGGCGTCGGCGAGACCACCTCACGGAGCCGCAGCCATGACCGACAACCACCTCGACGGACGCGACGTGCGGCACCGCACCCCGCAGGAGCGGGCCGCGGCGGGCAAGGCGGTGCGGACCGACGTGCCCCGCTCCAGCCACGCCGAGTTCGCACCCGGATCAGGCCGGCCGGACCCATTGAAGATCATCGAGAAGCAGTCGGCGTCCCGGCTGCCCGACCTCGTGCCGGTCCGCTACGGCAGGATGTCCGAGTCGCCGTTCCGCTTCTACCGGGGTGCGGCCGCCATCATGGCGTCCGATCTCGCGGACACCCCGACGACGGGCCTGCGCACCCAACTGTGCGGTGACGCACACATGTTGAACTTCCGGCTGCTGGCCTCACCCGAGCGCCGCCTGATGTTCGACATCAACGACTTCGACGAGACGTTGCCGGGCCCCTGGGAGTGGGACGTCAAGCGGCTGGCCGCCAGTCTCGTCATCGCGGGCCGGGCGAACGGCTTCAGCACCAAGGAGCGGGCCGCGATCGTACGGGCCACGGTGCGGTCGTACCGCGAGGGCATGAGGTCCTTCGCCGGACTCGGCAACCTGGCTGTCTGGTACGCCCAGTTCGACATCGACCGGGTGCAGGACCGCTTCGTGACCGACCTGTCCGCGCGAGGCCGCAAGCGCTGGGCGCGGGCCGTGACCGAAGCACGTTCGCGCGACACCCTCCAGGTCTTCGGCAAACTCACCCATGTCGTCGACGGCCGGCGCCGCATCGTTTCCGACCCTCCGCTCGTCACCCGTCTCGAAGATGTGCTGCCGGACGACCGGCGTGGTGCCGTGGAACAGGAGATCCGCACACTGATCGAGCGGTACGGCAAGACTCTGCAGTCCGACCGTCGGTTCCTGCTGGATCAGTACCGGGTGGCCGACATGGCCCGCAAGGTCGTGGGGGTCGGCAGCGTGGGCACCCGCTGCTGGATCGTGCTCCTGCTCGGCAAGGACGAAGGAGATCCGCTGTTCCTTCAGGCCAAGGAGGCCGACGAGTCGGTGCTGGCGCGCCACGTGGGGGACAGCGCGTACCGAACGCAGGGCGAGCGGGTGGTCGCCGGACAGCGGCTGATGCAGGCCACCAGCGACATCTTCCTGGGATGGGAGCGCGTCGAGGGTATCGACGGCCGACGCAGGGACTTCTACGTACGGCAGTTGCGGGACTGGAAGTGGGTTGCCGCCGCGGAGGACATGGTGCCCCGAGGGATGCGTACCTTCGGCGCACTGTGCGGTGCGACGCTGGCCCGTGCCCACGCGAGATCCGGCGATCGCATCGCCATCGCCGCCTATCTGGGCGGTGGAGACGCCTTCGACCGCGCGCTGGTGGCCTTCGCCGAGCGCTACGCCGACCAGAACGAGCGCGACCATCAGAGACTCGTCGACGCCGTCCACACCGGGCGGCTGTCCGCCACGGCGGTCTGAGGACCTCTGGGCCTTTCGGGGGCGGCGCGCCCCCTCTCTCCTCTCAAGCCCGCCGCCTCGCTCCCTGGCAGAGGCGTAGGCAGAGGCAGAGGCCGAGACAGGTGCTGAGGCGGCTATGCGCGCGGGCTGATCGCGCTGTCCTTGTCGTAGATGTTGTCCGGTGTGGCGACCGTGGTGATCGCTCGGGCGAGAAGGGTGGACGGCTCCTGGCCCTCGTACTGGATGTCCGTGTTGATCATGATGACGAGGGTGGCCTTCTTCGGGGGCAGATAGACCGTCACGGTCTCGTAGCCGGGGATCGAGCCGTTGTGCCCGGTCCATCCGTTGGTCTTGAAGATCCCGAGGCCGTAGCTGGTACCCGGGAACCCGGTGGGCAGCGTCTTGAGCCGCTGCCGCTGGGTTTCGGGGCTGAGCAGCTTTCCGGTGGCGACGATCGGGGCCCAGCGGCGCAGGTCGTGCAGGTTGGAGATCATCGCTCCGGCCGCCCAGGCCCAGCTGGGGTTCCCGTACGTGGCGTCCGCGGTCTCGCCGCTCAGCGTCTGGTCGGTGTAGCCGTGCGGGTGCGGCGCGGGGAACTCTGACCCCGTCGGGAACAGTGTGTGGTGCAGGTGGGCCGGGTCGAGCACGCGCTCGCGGATGAAGTCGGCGAGCCGGTGACCGCTGACCTTCTCGATCACCAGGCCGAGCAGGACGAGGTTGGAGTTGCCGTACTGGAACCGCGCCCCCGGCGCGAAGGTGTTCCGGTGCTTGAAGCCGTACGCGAGCGTTTCCCGGGGGGTGAAGGTGCGCTCCGGGTCGCTCAGCAGGTCGTGCGTGAAGTCGGGGTCCGAGGTGTACGGGAACAGGCCGCTGCGCATCTCGGCGAGGTGGCGCAGCGTGATCCGGTGACCGTTGGGCACGCCGCGGACGTAATCGGAGATGGGGTCGTCCAGTTCGATCCGGCCGTCGTCCACGAGTTCCAGCAGCGCGGTGACGGTGAACGTCTTGGTCTCGCTGCCGATCCGCACGGAGGAGTCGGCGGACATCGGCCTGCCGGTGGCGGTGTCGGCCACGCCGGTCGCGCGGACATAGCTTCCCTCACCCCGGCATCCACAGTCCGACGACGACGCCGGGGATGCCCGCTTGCTCGCGGACCTCCTCGATGGTCCTGTCCAGCCGGGCGGTGAGCTCAGGACCAAGACCGTCCGGCGTGGGACCGGCCTTGTCGTGCCGGGCCATCCCCATGGAGGGGACGGCCGTGGCGGGAACTGCCGTGGCGGGAATCGCGGTCATCGGCGCCAGTACGGAGGCCGCGAGCAGCACTGCGGCGACCGGACGGCGGGAGGGAGTACGTCGCATGGGGGGCGCCTCTTCCAGAAGGGGGCGGACGGCCCGCCTCTGTGAGAGAGCACGGACGGCAGAACATCACCATCCGGACCCGTGGCTCAGGCCCCCTTGATGTCCGCGTGCCAAGGAGTCCACTCATTCGGAGCCACCCGGGCCACCTACGCGCCCGTCCGCCGGCGAGGGTCGCCTCGGGGACGTACTCCAGGATCACCACCACTCCTGGCCGCCGCTCCGAAACCACCACGTCATGGACCTGCCCCTTAGGCTGCTGCCGTTGGCCGATGCAGCACATGTGGGGGAGCAGGCCGATGGATGAGGTGACGGATGTCTTCCAGCCGCTTCAGGCGGCCGACCCGCCCGTGGTGGCGGGCTACCGGCTCGCCGCCCGGCTGGGGGCGGGTGGCATGGGACGGGTCTACCTCTCGCACACCCGGGGTGGCCGGCCCGTGGCGATCAAGGTCGTGCGGCCGGAGCTGGCGGACGACCCGGACTTCCGGCGGCGGTTCGGCCGGGAGATCAGGGCGGCCCAGCGGGTCCGGGGGGCGTACACCGCCGAGTTGATCGACGCCGACGCGGATGGCGTACCCCCCTGGCTGGCCACGTTGTACGTTCCCGGGCCGTCCCTGACGGAGGCCGTGGCCCGCCGGGGTCCGCTGTCGGTGACCGCCGTGCTGTGGCTGATGGCGGGGATGGCCGAGGCGTTGCAGGCCATCCATGCCGAGGGCATCGTGCACCGGGACCTCAAGCCGTCGAACGTGCTGCTGGCCGCCGACGGGCCGCGCGTGATCGACTTCGGCATCGCCCTGGCAGCCGACGGCACTTCGTACACGGCGACGGGACAAATGATCGGCACGCCCACGTACATGGCCCCGGAGCAGGCGTCCGGGGAAGAGGTCACAGCGGCGACCGATGTCTTCGCCCTTGCCCAGACAGCGGCGTTCGCGGCGCTGGGCAGGCCGCTCTACGGCGATGGCCAAGGTGTCAACGTGCTGTACAGGATTGTGCACTCCAGGCCCGAACTGTCCCTGCTGCCCGAACCGTTGCGCCCTCTGTTCGCCCTTTGCCTGGCCGCCGACCCGGCTGAGCGGGCCACTCCGGCAGAGGTCGTGGAGTGGTGTCGGCAGCGGCTGGGACCGGACGCCGACGCGGGCGGGGCACCGGCCGTGTGGCGGGAGATCGGCGGGCCGGACGTCGTGGTTCCGCCACCGGTGCCCGCCCCCACCCCGGTGCAGCCGCAGCCGCTGATCGGGTACCCGCAGCCCCCTGCCGGGTTGCGGCGGCCGACGCAGGCGGAGGGGAAGGGGCGCAGGCGGCGCACCGCGCGGATCGTGGTGGTCGGTGCGGTGGGGGGCGTGCTGCTGCTCACGGCCCTGGCCTGGCGGGTCATGGACGCGGAGAGCCGGGGCGATCACCGGGACTCCGCCGGCCCGTCGGCGTCCGCCACGGGACCGGCGGCCGCTCGGTCGTCGGATTCCGCGCGGGGATCCTCCTCGGACTCCTCGGACTCGGCCGACTCCTCGGACTCGGCGGCTTCGGGTGCCGGTGAACCTGGAGCGGGGACGACGTCATCTTCCTCGGCCTCGCCCCGGGAGCCGCGACCCGAGCCGTACCCCCTGGTCATGCTGGAAGCGAAGAACTCGGTGAACCTCAAGAACCCGGAAGCGGAGGCGAAGGGCCGCACGGGAGACATCCGTTTCGGCTGCCAGACGGCCGGTTGCCAACTGGAGAGCGACACCAGCGTGTTCCTCCAGCTGTACGGCAAGCCGGGCGGCACCCTCGACGAGTGCCGTCGGATGCTCAAGCACGGAAAGAGCCACCGCCTCCCCCTCGCCGGCGCGGCGAACGGCAGCGAGATCTGCATCAAGGGCCCCTCGGGGGACATCGCACTGTTCGTGATCACGACGAAGTCGACCGCGATGCCGGACATCGCCTTCCTCCAGGGCGCCCTGACGATCTGGCGGGGAGCGGCCTAGCCGCTCGACCGACGCTGTCCGCCGGCCGGCACGGAGAGCTGAGAGGTGCCTGGACAACGATGAAGCCCCGGGCCATTGCTTCGTTTCTAGTGGGCGTTGCAACATCCCAGCTCAAGGGGTGCGATGGACTTCGAGATCCGCGGGGAGCGGAAGCCGCAGGGGCCCAGGAAGCTCCGTGCCGAGCGGGAGGGATACTTCCGGCTCGTGCAGATGGGGCTGAGCAGCCAAGAGGCATGCCGCCGCGTCGGCGTCCATGAGCGGACCAGCCGTGAGTGGCGAAAAGGCCGGTCCGACCCGAAGCGGCGGCGGGCTCCTGTTCTGGCAGAGCAGGAGCCCGTGCTGTCGACGACGAGGTACCTGCGGGAGGACGAGCGCATCCATATAGCAGACCGGCTGCGCGAGAAGGCATCCGTCCGCACGATCGCCGCCGAACTGGGCCGCAGCCCGTCGACCGTCAGCCGGGAGATCCGCCGCAACGGCACGGCCCTGCGCGGGAACCACACCTGGTGGGCTTACCGTCCCAATGCCGCCCAGCGCCGCGCAGATGCCCGCCGGCCCCGTCCCCGGGCAAGATCGGCCAGAACTCCGAGCGGCGGGACTTCATCCAGACTCACCTGGCGATGCGGTGGAGCCCGGAACAGATCTGTCACGCTCTTCGCAGACGGTTCCCCGACCGGCCGGAGATGCACGTGGTCCACGAGATGATCTATCAGGCCCTCTACGTCCAGGGCCGCGGGGAACTACGCCGACCAGAACGAGCCCGGCGCAGACCGCACCGCCAGGCCGCTGCCCGGCAGTCACGCTTCACTCATCCCATGGTCGTGATCAGCGAACGTCCTTCCGAAGTGGACGACCGCGCCGTGCCCGGTCACTGGGAGGGCGACCTGATCATCGGCAAGGACGGCGCTTCCGCCATCGGGACCCTGGTCGAGCGGGCCACCCGCTACGTCAGGGACGTGGCGCCGAAGACGTCAACGCAGCCCTGCGGACTACCATCCAGACCCTGCCGCGACACCTGGCCAAGTCTCTGACCTGGGATGAGGGCTCCGAGATGGCCGCCCACCACACCTTCACCGTCGCCACGGACATCCCGGTCCACTTCTGCGATCCGGCCAGCCCCTGGCAGCGCGGATCCAACGAGAACACGAACGGCCTGCTGCGGCAGTACTTCCCCAAGAGCACCGACCTGTCCGTCCACGCCCACGATCAGCTGGCCGCCGTCGCCGCCGAACTCAACAGCCGACCACGCACAACGCTCGACTGGGAAGCCCCAGCCGAGCGCCTGCATAAACTCCTCGCGGCCTGATCAATCAACCACGTGTTGCAATGATTCCCAGAATCCACCGTGGCCCTGGGCTTTGTCGTGGAGCGGGTGACGAGAATCGAACTTGCGCTCCGAGCGCGGGAATCACGGATGCCTGGAAGCCAAGAGTAGCTCTGACTTGTGTGTTTGGCCGGGGCGGGCGAGGTTGGCGTGGCC
Source organism: Streptomyces sp. TSRI0281 (assembly GCF_001905125.1). Lineage (GTDB taxonomy): Bacteria > Actinomycetota > Actinomycetes > Streptomycetales > Streptomycetaceae > Streptomyces. The sequence continues at coordinate 455,623 of NZ_LWLE01000036.1, forward strand.
TCGGGGTGCCGTGCCTGACCGCTGTTGTCCGCTCTGAAGGGTCGGATGGGGGCACGAGTGTGGTCGGCTCGACCCTGCTTGCCCTCCCACGTGGGCACAAGGAGATTGCTTAAGAATCTGTTGTCTTTCCGGATGTGATCGCCGGGTTTCCGCTGGTCAGGCGTGAAGTTGCTTTCGCTGCAGTAGAGATGACACGTCGTGTTCTCTCTTTGGTGGAGGTGCCGGATGCCGTCGGTGATGGGGTTGATCGAGGAGCGGTAGGTCGCTGCCCGGCAGCGGGTGGAGTCGCTGCGGGACGAGCTGGACCGGCTGGTTGCCGAGTTGGAGGAGGCGGAGGCCGTGCGGGATCGCCTGGTGATCGCGAAGGAGACGGTGAGTGAGGTGCTGTCCGGGCCGGCGATCCCGAGGATATGCAAGTTTTCCGGGATGCCCGGCCGGTTGAGCCGGAACCGGCGGTGGCCCGGGTGGTGCCCGGCTCGGTGGTGCCGGTGCGGCGGGAAGGGCTGGACGTGACGGTGCTGCCGCCGGACTACCAGCGGATCATGCACGTCCTGGCCGATCGTGAGCGGTCCGGCGAAGGGTCGGCGATCTGCCGGCAACTCGCCGACCTATTGGGCCTCGGACTGGTTCCGGCGAAGATCGAAGGGGTGCGGTCCAAGGCGAAGCGTCCGGCCGCGCGGGGCCGGCTTGTCGAGGACACTCCGGGCTCCTTCAGCGTCGCTGTTTCGCAAGGCGGCGACTCATGATCATGGTCATCGACCACAGCACCATGGCCTCGGACGTGTTGGTCCGCCTTTCGTAGTCGCGTGCCAGGCGGCGCGAGCGCATCAGCCACCCGGACGTCCGCTCCACCACCCACCTGCGGGGCAGCACCTCGAAGCCCGAGGTGTCCGCATTGCGTTTGGCGACCGTGAGCGCGAGACGCAGTGCCTTCGCGGCGTAGTCGACCAGGGGTCCGGTGTAGCCGCCGTCGGCCCAGACCAGCCTGAGCAGGAAGAACCGCCTGATCAGCCGGGCGAGTAGATCCTGGGCCGCCTCCCGGTCGGTCACGTTCGCCGCGGTGACCATGACCGTCAGCAGCAGCCCTGTCGTGTCGACCACGATGTGCCGCTTACGGCCGTTGATTTTCTTCCCGCCGTCGAAGCCGCGGGAGGACGCGGGCACGGACGCGGCCGCCTTGACCGACTGGGAGTCGATGATGCCCGCGGTCGGCTCCGGGGCCCGGCAGGCCGCGGCACGGGTCTTCCCACGCAGCCGGTCGTGGAACTCTTTGACCAGGCCCTTGTCCCGCCAGCGGCGGAAGAACGCATAGACCCGGTGCCAGACGGGGAAGTCCACGGGCATCGCCCACCACTTGATTCCGTTGTCCACGAGGAAGCGGATCGCGTCGACCATCTGCCGGCGACAGTAGCTTTCCGGCTGCCCGCCACGGCCCTCCAGCCAGCCGGGCACCGGCATCGCGGCACGGACCTCGGCCCACTCCTCGTCCGCCATGTCCGAGGGGTAATGACGCCGTCGCTCACCATGGTCGGCCGCATTCCCGTACACATGGGCGAGACAGTCACACGACGGGGTATCAGGGTTGGACTCCACGGACACCGGCACGGAAGACTGAGGCACAGGGCCTCCTGACGCTCGAATGGACTTCAACACCCATGAGCTGTTCGGGAGGCCCCGCTTCCATTCACCGGCCACGAGCCGATCACCCAACCGGGCACCCAAGTTCGACCCGCAACCGAACCACTCGGTACGACAACGGCTTCTAAGACGCCCATAGCAGGTTTGGAGACGGGTGTTGCATAGGCAAGCGCATCGGCGCTCTGCCGTGCCTAGCACACCTCTGAGACACACTCACTCGCCCTGGTCGCGTGCTATTCGCGCAGATGACCTGTGAGGGCGACGGTAACTCCTGTCGGATCATCGCGCGGAAAGCCTGTCGACATGAGCCTGCCGAAACCGACCGACCTCGACTTCCCGGCCCAGATCGTAAATCTGCGCCAGCCTGCTTGGCGCCCGGTTACAGAGGACGGCCAGTTCGACCTGCAGGACGACATCCAAGGCACAGTGCTTCGCTGCATCCTGAGAATCTCGACCCGGCCGTCGAGTACCGCGTCGCCGACGAGGGCACGCCCACTGCCGCCCAGGCCGCCCCGACATTCAGCTGCCACCCCGTGCGCACCCTCCACGCAGTCCAGCGCTTGGCCGATGACCTCGCAGCCCGAAGCTAAGAACGCCGGGCACACCGAGGCTGGCTACTCGCAGCCCGCGGACGCCTGGGGCGTCACTCGCCAGTCCGCCCGCCCCAAATGACCCGAGGCTGTCCCTGCCCGCGGCCGCCAGATGCATGAGCCCCTCCCGCCCGCCTATGCGGGCGGGATCGCCACTTTCCGCCACGATCATGAGAGCGACGCCTGGTGATACACCGCCACCGGACCAGACGCGTTCTGAGGAGACCGAGCCCGCCTACGACTGCTCGATCGCTGGAATCGCCGAGGCGACCGCCCAGCTCGTCGTCCACGCAGCTCTCGCGGCCACACTGAGAGGCCGAGGGCCCGGGTTCCGCCGAGGAACTGCCCCGAAGTCGTCTTGGGGATGGAGGGATGAGGATGCCCTCAGCGCCTTCGCCTTCGCCTTCGCCTGCGGCGCCCCGGCTCCGTTCACCGCATCTGGGTGTGCAGCAAGATGACCACGCCCATGCCTACCAGGAGCGCGGTGCCGAGGGTTGGGTGCAGCAGGGCTACGTACGCACTGGAGGCGCCCGCCAGCAGCCGCACGGTGCTGCGGGTGCCGAGCTGACCGTTCATACTGAACTCCCATGTATGAGGGGCGAACATGGTGCTCCGTGTACGGGACGGCAGCCTGCAACGCGGACGGGCTAGCCCCGCAAACCCCCACGAAAGTCCGTCCCTCCTCGACCCGTCCGCGCAGTCAGCTGCCGTACAGCCGAAAGCGTTTGGGTCGCAAAGGGCTATCCCGTCATCCCTGGCGGGCGCGCGACGACAGCTACGGCACCTCGCGGCGTTGTCGGAACGCCCGAATACATCCAGTATGCGGACGTCCCTCCGCCTTGCGACGCACCGCATCTGACGCCGCGCGCCCATCCCCCAGGGATGACGGGACAGCCCTTAGCTTGCCTCTGTCGGGGATCTTCAAGTCGCCGAGGTCAGCTGCCCAAGTTTCGCCAGGACTTCAACCGGGGAATCTCGCGCTGGTCGAGGTAGTCCTGGAAGGCGGTCGGCCGGCGGGGTGCGGGGGTTTCCTCGTCTGGTGGCAGTCCGCTGAGACGCTCGATGTTGACGGCGATGGCCGTCAGGACGTGCTGGATGTGGGCCTTTCCCTGCCCTCGGTAGCGGCAGCGCCGCATGCCGCGGCCGTGGGCGAACTCGTTGACCGTTCCCTCCACTCCGGAGCGGACCGCGTAGCGGGCCTTCCACTCGGGCGTCTGCTGCTCGGTACGGACGCGAAGTTGCAGGTCGCGGAGTCCTCGCGGGGGAAAGCCCGCAGTGCGCGCACTGTCTGCGGTGCTGGTGCACTGCGCGCGGGCCGGGCAGGGGCGGCACTGGCTCTTGGTGAACCTGGCCACGATCAGCGGGGCGGCGGTGGGCGAGGAGGTTGGGTAGGAGCCGTGCCAGCTCGCACTGACCTGTCCCTGGGGGCAGGTGACCTGCTGGCGGTCGTAGTCGATGTGAAGCCGTCCCGGGCGAAGCCCTCCTTCAGACGGTGCTGGAGGGTGGGGTTGCTCCGGAGCGGCCCGGAGACGGCGACCTGGTGTTCACGGGTGGCTTGTGCCAGGTGAGGCAGGGAGGTGTAGCCGCCGTCGACCAGGTGCTCGGCGGGTAGCAGCCCGCGACGCGCCAGGCGGGCGTGAATGCCGCGCAGGACCTGTCTGTCATGGGTGGTGGCCGCGGCGGTGACCACATCCGTGATCACATTCGGGCCGTCGGGAGCACAGGTCTCGGTCAGGTGAGCGGAGAACCCCTTCCAGCTGATGATGTGCCCGTGGCGTGCGTAGCGGGCCGAAGTGTCGTAAGGAGAGACGATCGCCCGGGACGAGGGAGGCAGTCCAGGCCCTTCTTCCTTCTCGGCGGTGCGCCAGCGCTGGTGTCCTGCGGCGTCACGGTGGTAGTTCTGCACCACGATCTGGCGCAGGGCCTGGACGCGCGGGCCGGTCGTGTGGTCTGTTCCGTGCCGGTAGAGGTGTTCCAGGAGCCGGACGGCGTCGTTTCCGGTGGCGAGGATTCTGGTCCTGGGCTTGGTGGGGTTCTTGCCCAGGCGGACCGGTCGGCCGTAGCGGAGCCCACAGTCCTCGTCGACCAGCTCGTCGAGCAGGTGAGGGGTGGTGCCGGCGACTTCTTCGAGTGCGGCAAGGACCGCCTCGGTGATCAACTCTAGGCGGGTCAGGTCGCGCACGGCGGCCAGGACGTGGGTGGAGTCGGTGCGCCGTGGTGCGCTCGCGCACCAGTCCGGCCTCCTTGAGGCGGGCCAGCGCGAGGTCGAGAAGATGGTCGGCGCGGTCGTCTTCGACCGGGCGATCGCGGAAGTCGGCCAGCACGCTGTGGTGGAACCCGGAGTCGTCCAACTCCTTGGCCATGGAGTATTCAAAGTCGATGCGGCAGCGAGCCGCCTCGGCGGCCTGCCGGCCCGACAGGCCGGGCAGGAACTGCAGTACGCAGACAGTGGCCAGCTGAGCAGGCGAAAGACCCGGACGCCCTGCCCTCGGGTACCAGTCGGCGAAGTCCTCGTCGCACCACAGACCGTCCAGCCGGTCACGCACCCATATCGCTGCCGTGCCACCCGGGTTGCTCGTCCGCGCAACCTGCGGTCAGAGGCGGAACTTGCTCACCTGAACGGGGGCGAAGGGACAACGGGCACCTCGACAGCTTCGTCGGTCGGCGGAACTACCCGAGCATGCCCGTTGACCATGCTGTCGCACCGGGAAACTCCAAGATCCCCGACAGAGTCAAGCTGGTCTCAATCTGTCAGGAACTTTCCGTCGCTCTTTTCGCTGGACATTGAGCGTGCAGGTAAGAGCTGCGGATAGAGGCGTCCGGATCCTGGCGTGGGTTGCCAGGGCGTCTCGGTACAGCGGCCTACCGGTCCAGGAGACGTCGTGCTGGCTTCGTGAGCCAGCTGCACATCGACCGGGGAAGTCGGTTCGGGCGTAGTCGCAGGCTGCCCGGCCGGTGGGCATCCTGCGACTAGGTATGCAAGTAAGGACGTCCCACTGGTCTTCCTCTGAAACCCACTCACCTCGGAACCCGCATAGCGGGACATTCCTTGGTCCGAGAGCGTCAGAGCATCGGCTCAGGACGCCGTAGGTCACATGCCTCAGATCCGCATCACTGCTATGACCGCAGGCAGTACCGGGTCGCCGGACAGGCACGCTGACCATGCAGCCGCTCGCGCGTCGAGGCAATCAGTTTGGACTGCGGGGGGAGGGCTGCGGTGTGCGTGAATTTACAGCACACCGCGTATACGGGCATACACCTCTTCCTTTTCGCGGCTGTCCGATACCTTCGGCGCCGTCGAGTCTCTTTTCAGAGGGTCAGTCAGCGATCAGCATCTGGATAGGCTGCGGCATTTTCTCTCCCTTCTGGAGGCGCAGTGATTTGACTGGCCTGCCGGACACCCAAGCGTTCCAAGCTTTAATGTAGAGGCCGATCTGGCTGCGCGTATCAGTCCGACGCCGCTGAGTGCCGCCCCCTCGCAGCTGCCTCATTACCTTGATCAGAGCAAGCCTGGGGTCATCTGAGTCAAGGTTGGCTTGTGTCGTAAGCCCGCGCATCCATTCGCCAGCCTGGGCCACTGGAGCGGATTCAACTGTCAGGAAGTAGGCGCATGCCGCTGCCGTAGGGATCAGTCCCAATTCTTTACCAAGGATCCTGCCTTGCTTCACCGCCGTGCGGAACTCCTCCGGCTGGACTCGGAAGATGGCAAGGATCTCGTTATTGGTGACACGTGAACTACTTCCCACCCAACTGCCGGATGGCGAGGTTCGAAAGAGATGAACGTGGCGAATAGTAGAGGAGAGTAGGGTGGTATCTCGCTCCCCAGTAAGGGCAAGTACGTCGCCACCGGACCTACGCTTTCCAGTGTCAAGGACTGAAAATGTCGCCGGAGGCACATTTTGGAAAACCAAGGTTGGGGTTGTCATGCCAGACTGCACGATAGCGTGCAACCGGTGTTGGCCATCCACGATATTTCCAGTGGCCAGGGGGCCATCTAGAGCGATCCCTTGGTGAGTTACCTGCCAACTTCCGTTGTGGATCTCTTTAACCAGTTGAGCTACTACCGATTTGTCGAGCGGTCGGTTTCCTGTGTTCCGCTGCAGAATTTCCCTTGCCGTATCCGGGGTGATGGTCACAACGGTAGGGATTGGAAATTCCGAATTCTGGATCATTCTCGCACTGTCCATGAAGAGACGATGGCATATGGCACACGGGAAGGTCAATGGGTGCATAAATCCTAACGGTTCTGCATTCTTTTGGCCGAAACTTATCTAAGTTGAACGAATGTGTCCATCTTTTGCCTCTGTGGGGGCGAGGCGATGCGAAGAGATGCCGATCATGGTCGCCTTGCCCAGGCTCGTGAAGTTGCGAGCGCTGGACTTGGCGTACTTGACGGTGACAGCTTGTTGAATTGGTGGTGCCCGCAAGATTCCGTGGACGTGATGCGAGGTCATGGCACACACAACTGACATGGGCTCCCGGGGCACCGGATGGGCCCACAGCGTGAGCTGGCTGGCAGGAGGGGGGAGCACGTGACTGACCTCTAGTAGAGGCAGAAGTCGTGGGGGTGTTGAATAGCGATATCAGCTCGGTGCTTTGCCGATGGGCCCATGTCGGTGCTCCCAAGCCCCGGGGGCAGACGGGAGATCGTGCTGTCCCCCTTGCACAAGGACCTCTGTCGGCAGCGTGAGTGGTTCGCGCAGTGGGGCCGGCCGGGCTGGCCTTCGTTGGCGAGAGGGGTCAGCACTATGCGAAACTCACATTCGGGTGTGAGTGGCGTGGCGTCTGCGACAAGGCCGGGCTGCCTGAGTGCGGCATGCAGCACAGAGGCAACCCGGCTCGTGCCCAGCAGTGTGCCAAGTTCAAGGACCTCATGGTCTGAGCTGGCCAGCCATTCGAGCGCGCGGCTGACCTCTTGGTGCTTCGCCAAGAAGCACCCGCGTAGGCCCGCCGCCACCAAACCAGCTAAGTGGCTAACGCTGTGGAGCAGACCAATCCAACCACGGCAACTTTTTCTCACCGCGTTATTAGTCCAGCCGTGCGAGCTGCCTTGATGAAGTGGCGAAAGTTCCGCGAAGTCTTGCCGTCGCGGCTTTGCCAGTGGGTACCGACCGTGCCCAGGATATCCAGAAGGTAGATTGTATAATTCTGGACATTCGGTCGATCATCTATTACGAGGTGCTCGTATCTGCGCTCTCCATCGAGCCACAACTCCGTGCCGCACTCGGTGACGCCCGAGCGTACAAACGGCTGGCTGGTTCTACCACCTGAGGGACGTGCCGGTTCACAGTCACTCCAACCCTTACCGAGCACCGTGTCGTCTTCCTCGAGATCGGTAGCCACGTGCGCATCAAAGAGAGTGGCCTCATGACCTATATCGAAGGCAACCCGGTCCAGCCCGTTCGGTGTTTGCGCTACGGGAAGGCCACCTGATGGGAACGCGAAGGGAGGCCGCCGGTGCTTCGATGCCTTGGGGCAGTTCTGATTCGGGCGCGGGCCGCGAGATACCGATGAACGGATGGGTAGGGGCTGCGTGCGCCCGAGAGCATCGGAGAGCGGGAGCGGCACAAGGCCCGGTTGCTCGTCGGCACGCCGGATGGCTGCCACTTCTTCGACCTTCGCCACACCAGGCACACCCTGGCTACCCGATCCGGAGCCACTCCCAAGGACACGATGGTTCGGACCTGCCAATCGTCGGAGAAGGCCGCGCTGATCGACCAGCACTGGGATCTTGAGCGACAGCAGGAGGCGTGCGCAGGCTAGATGATCTAGTGCGCGTCACCCTCGAGAAGTCCAAGGTGGACCCTTCTGTTGGGATCTGGTGCGGGACGCCTGACCTGGTGCAGACAACAGAGAAGCCCCCGGCTGTTGGCCTGGGGCTCTGTCATGGGGCGGGTGACGAGAATTGAACTCGCGCTCCGAGATTGGTAATCAGCGGCTTTTGGCAGGTTGAAGTGCCTCTGGCCGGCACGTTTTCTTAGAGCGGGCTGGTTGACTGTGGCGCTCGGATGCCGATCCCGACCGCCGTTGTCCGCTCCGAAGGGCACGGACGGGGCACGGCGAACATCTTCGAGGTAGCCGCCATTGCAGCAGTCGCTGCCCCCTGTACGCGTATAAGAACCTCGTCGTCTCGTGCGACATCCAGGGCTACAGTCCTCCATTGCCTTGGGGAAATCGCGTATGCACTCCGGCAGTCAATGGTTCCGTCGTCTTTGAGGCTACCCATGTACTAGCCTCTGTCGTCGATAAGATCCAGCGAGCAGAGTCTGTGGAGCCCGATCACGATCTCCGGCCGTACTTCCTCGCTGTTGGCTGGGCCGCCAAGCCACACTGTCGAACGACCTGCGTCGCGCAGGACTGCCTCTTGGTCTCCAGAGATATCGCGGTCCTTGCAAGGTTCCAGCTTATGTAAGGTCGTGACCCCGAGTGGTATCAGGTGTATGGCGACAGATCGGTGTGCTCGGACGAAGGCGCCGGGTGCTGTTGTGTAGGACCTGCACCTACTCAACGCGAAGCGAGGGATCTTTCCTTCGGGCCCCGGGCGGTTCACTCGGGCAATCCGTGGAGAACTCGGTGGCGCGCGAAGTGTTGCCTGTCTAGACGATGATCCGGAGTCTCGCGGAGACGGCCGAGCACCGTGCTGTCAGCGCGGGCCATGACTGTGAGGTCGTCGTTAATGATCAACATTCCTTGATCGAAGAGTACGTGGTGGTTGGGACACAGACAGAGCACGTTCCCGAGCACATCAGGACCGTTATGTGGCGACCCTAGTGGGCGAATGTGCGCCGCCTCCGCGTAGCCACCGTCCCGACCCAGTATGCGGATTCCGCAGACCTGGCACGTGTAGTCATGCATCTGCTTCACCAGGTTCGCGGTTGCGGTGCTGCGCACGATTCGCTGAATCGAGGAGGCGGAGCCGGGGCGGTCGCCGTCGTGCCGATCCTCCTGTCTCACTGCCGAAACGGGCGTTGACAGATTACTTTCGCTTTGTTCTGCCGTTGTGAGCTGAACTAGGCGGAATCGCCATACCCTGTAGCCGTGCGAGCTTTGCTCGGACCAGTAGTCCTCCACCTTGAATAGGCCGACGTACTGGTAGAGCCAGGAATGAGAGCCTGTAGTGATCCGCCGGATCACTCGGACGGGAGCGCCGATGGCAGCGCTTGTTGCGAGGGCCGCGTTTCCCCGCGTCAGTTGCTGATCACGTGCCAGGCGGCCGGTCTCTGGGTTCAGCCCGCCCTCACCGGTGTAGACGATCACATCCCCGTAGTCATCGTCTCCGGGGTAGTTGTCAGACACGATGACTGATTCTGCGCCGAGACCTTGCCGGCCAGTGATGCCGGCCATCAATTGCCGGTGCACACCGGCCCGGGCCAACGCTCCTCGACTGTCGAACTTCTGGCCAGGTAGCACTCCAGCTACCATGCCGAATCCGTTGGAATGCGTGGTATCTGAGGGGGCCGGCTGCCCTCCGGGAAGCGCTTTTGCCAGTTGCCTGACCTTGGCCCGTTCTTCCTTGCGGGCAGTTCGTGCCCGCAAGAGAGTCTCGCCGACCAGTGACTCACGGACGGAGGACACCGGCGAAGCCTGGTCAGCCTCACACAGGACGGACAGTCCGTCGAGGAGTTCACTGAGGCGTTCGGCCGTCGGGAGTGTCCTTCCTTCGAGGTACGAATCGATTGTGCGCGCGCTCAAGTTGCAGTGGCGTGCCGCTCGTTCAGTCGCAGGAGTGCCGCACTCCTGCCACAACTCAAGCAACTGTTGCGTGAAGTCCACTTCTTCAGGTGTGCGACGTGTCGTAGCGATTCCTCTTAGCCGCGCAGACTCCGCCATGGACTCTTCGGTCTGGCGACGCCGTTCCAGCCACAATCGCCGATCTGTCTCGCCACCACCGATCCAGGCGTCGATCATGGCACCCAGGGTCTGAACGCTTGGCAAGCGAGTACCGCTCAGTGCCGCGTAGACAGCAGTCCGGGACGCGCCGCGGAGGACCGCCATTTCGACCGTGCCCTGCGTTCTGTCTTTCATATCGGAACTCCACCGACGCCACCGGGCCATCGAGTTCAAGAAGTTCCTGATCCGAATCGACAAGGCCGTTCCCACCGGCCTGGACGTGCACTTGGTGTGTGACAACTACGCCACCCACCACACCGCCGAGATCAGGACCTGGCTCGGTAAGCACCCCCGCTTCCACATCCACTTCACTCCCACCGGTTCCTCCTGGATGAACCAGGTCGAGCGGTGGTTCGGCCTGCTGACCGACAAACTCATCCGCCGCGGCGTCCACACCTCCGTCAAAGCCCTGGAGGACGACATCCGCGCATGGATCAAGCAGTGGAACCAGGACCCGAAACCCTTCATCTGGACCAAAACAGCCGACGAGGCCCTCAACTCGCTCGCCGACTACCTCACCAAGATCGACCCACCAACCATCAATACCTGAGAGCTACTTAGAAGTCATCTCATTTGGGTGACTCGGTATTCTGTGAGTCATGGTGGGGATCGTTGAGCGGCTGGTGCCGGACGAGTTGTGGGAGTTGTTCCAGCGGGTGGTGCCGGAGGCGCCGTCGCGGCCGCAGGGCGGTGGTCGGCGTCGGCACGGCGACCGGGAAGTGCTGGCCGCGATCGTCTTCGTGGCCACGTCGGGTTGTACCTGGCTGCAGCTGCCTTCGGCGTCGTTCGGCCCGTCCGGAGCGACCGCCCACCGGCGGTTCTCGGAGTGGTCGAAGGCCAGGGTGTGGGCCAAGCTCCACCGCCTGGTCCTCGATGAACTCGGTGCCCGCGGCGAGCTGGACTGGTCGCGTTGCGCGATCGACTCGGTGAACATGCGGGCCCTGAAAAAGGGGACCTGACAGGTCCGAATCCTGTCGACAGGGGCAAGTACGGCTCGAAGATCCACCTGATCACGGAACGGTCCGGTCTGCCCATATCCGTCGGCATCTCCGGGGCCAACCTGCACGACAGCCAGGCCCTGATCCCGCTCGTGAAGGGCATCCCGCCGATCCGCTCACGCCGCGGCCGGCGACGGCGCAAGCCCGGCAAACTCCACGCCGACAAGGGCTACGACTACGCCCACCTGCGGCGATGGTTACGCGAGCGCGGCATCACCCACCGCATCGCCCGCAAGGGAGTCGAGTCCTCGCAACGGCTGGGCCGCCACCGCTGGACCGTGGAACGCACCATGGCCTGGCTCGCCGGCTGCCGCCGCCTCCACCGACGCTACGAACGCAAAGCCGACCACTTCCTCGCCTTCACCAGCATCGCCTGCACCCTCATCTGCTACCGCAGGCTCGCCAAATGAGATGACTTCTTAGAGCTCCCATTTGCGGCGCAGGACACTAGCGGCCTAACACCTTGGGGAGAAGTCTCTTGTGGGAAGCCCGTGGTACAGGGACACGAAAAGCCCCGGGCCATTGGCCCGGGGCTTTGCCGTGGAGCGGGTGACAAGAGTCGAACTCGTGCTCCGAGTACGGGAATCACTCGCCGCTCACGCGCGCACATACGCCCGCCGACCTGTGGGAGTGGGCTGGTGCCGCCCGGGTCCACGTGACGTATCGGCACTCGCTCCGACCGCTCTTCACCAGTTGCCGCCGGCGCGTTGTGGCACGGCCACAGCCGGTGCGGTCCGCGGATCGCCGCCTGGCGGGTGACGTGGAAACCAGGCTCCGTACCGGCCTCGTCCGCTTCGGGCGTGCTGCGTGTGGCGGGCTGCGTGCTGCGTGCTGCGTGCTGGGGAGCCTCACGTCCCCGGATGGCTGAGGGTGCGCACGAACTGCTCCGCGAGCTGTTCGGTGTCGAGGCCATCCGCGCTGCGCCCGGACAGGATGTGGAAGAAGGGCGGCCCGATCAGGAGGGCGGTCGCCTGTTCGAGCGAGAGGGCGGTGCCGCTCGACTTCCGCGCCGCCTCCACGACCTGTGCGGCGCTTTCCCCGAGGATGTCGCGGGAGGCGAGCAGCGCGGCGACGTCCGCGTCGTGCTGGGCTTCCCCGATCAGGGCGCGGTAGGCCGCACCTGCGTGGGAGCGGGACAAGAAGGTGACGAGGGCGTCGAGATACGCCTTGAGGTCCTTGCGGGGGTCGTCGCTGCCGGACACGGACAGTTCGTGCTGGGCATCGATGGCGCTGGCCTCATAGAGGACTTCCGCCTTGTTCGACCACCAGCGGTACACGGTCTGACGGCCCACGCCCGCCCGCTCGGCGATGCCCTTCATGGTCAGGGCCGCGTACCCGACTTCGACCAGAAGGTCGTCGACGGCGTGCAGCACGGCGGCGCGTGCGCTTTCACTGCGGGGCCGTCCGCGACCACTTCCATCCACCATGTCGCCACTGTATACGAGGCGCAGTGTCTCGTATGTGTTACCTTAACGGAGCACGGTGACTCGTAAATGGATGTCCGGCCTTCCTCGCCCTGTCCCGGGAGGGCATGCCGGGCGGTGCCCCACCGTGCTTCGTGTACGGCAATCCCAGAAGGAATCGAGAGCAATGGCTCCCCTACCGGAGGGCGCTCCGCGCCCGGCGCAGCGGTCCGGCCCGGTGCTCGCCTGCGTGAGTGTGTGCACTGCCCTGGTCGTCGGATTCGTCGCGGCGATCAACCTGGCAGTGCCGCAGCTGGCCGCGAGTTCACTTCGGCCGACCTCGTCGAACCTGCTGTGGATCGTCGACGCCTATGTCGTGATCTTCGCCTGCCTGGTCATCCCCGCCGGTGCGGCCGGCGACAAGCTCGGCCGCAAGGGCGTCCTCATGGCGGGGCTCGGCATATTCGCGTGCGGCGCCGTTGTGTCGGCCATGGCGCCGAACGTGGCGATCATGCTGATCGGGCGCGCCATCACGGGCCTCGGCGCCGCGTGCGTCCTGCCCAACTGCGTCGGCGTCCTGCTGCACGCCACTGCTCCCGAGCGGCGCCCTCATGTGCTGGCAGTCTGGGCGGCGGCCACCGGTATCGGCGGCGTCGTCGGCAACGTCGGAGGCGGCGCGGTGCTCGGCGCGGGCTCCTGGCGCGCGTTGTTTGCGACGGTCGCCCTCATCGCGGCCTGCTGCCTGGCGTGGGTGGCACGGTCCGTGCCGCGCAGTGCTCGGATCGACCGCACCCTCGACCTGCCGGGCACGCTGCTGTTCGTGGCAGCCTTCGTGACACTGCTGACGGGAATCATCGAAGGGCCCGAACAGGGCTGGGGCAGCCCGGTCGTCCTCATCGCCTTCGCCTGCAGCGTGCTGCTGAGCCTGTGCTGGGTGCGTGTCGAGCTGCGCGTCCCCCATCCCCTGCTCGACCCGCGGCTGTTCCGCAGCCCGGTACTCAGCAGCGCCGCCCTCGGCATGACCATCACCTTCTTCGGAAGCTTCGGGCTCTTCTACGTCAACGCCTCGCTCCTGCAGTACGGGCGCGGCTTCTCCGTACTGGAGGCAGGGCTCGGGATCATCCCGCTGACCGTCCCGCTCCTGGTGGGCACCCGCTACGTTCCCGGGCTCATCCGCCGCTTCGGGATCCCCGCGACGCTCTCCGCGGCCTTCGCGCTCACCAGCGGCGGCCTGCTCGGACTCTCGTACGCCTCGACCATGGCCTACCCCGTGTACGCGGCCGGTCTGTTCGTCATCGGGCTCGGCATCATGCTGGCCGCGCCCTGTCTGACCGCGCAGATCGCTTCTGCCCTGCCCGTGGAGAGGGCGGGCATCGCCGGAGGTCTGCAGTCCGCGACCCGCGAACTGGGCAGCGCTCTGGGTGTGGCTGTCGTCGGCACCATCCTCACAGCCGGGTTCACACACCACCTGGCCGCCGACCCGATCCGGCCCACGCCGCTCCCGCGAACGGTGCAGGAAGCGCTCACGCCGGCACCGGCCGACCACACCGCCGTCACCGAAGCGTTCACCCACTCCGCCGTCACCGAAGCGTTCACCCACGGCGCCAACACCGCGCTGCGCGCCGCGGCCCTCGTCGTGCTCCTGGCCGGAGCCCTGGTCGTCGTCGGCGCCCGCCGCGCCCACCGGACCGCCCCGCGGTAGCAGAGGGGCCTCACGCCACCTGACTCGGCGTCGGCGCCGTGATCAGGGCACTCCCACCCATCTCCGCCATTCCCATGCCCTTTTCAGGGCGAAGGAGGACACGCTCATGCGTGCATTTGTCACTGGAGCGACCGGCTGGATCGGATCTGCCGTTGTCGACGAGCTCATCTCGTCGGGCCACCAGGTCATCGGCCTGGCCCGATCCGACCGGGCCGAGCAGGCTCTCGCGGCCAAGGGCGCGGGCGTCGTCCGCGGTGACCTGGATGATCCCGCCTCGCTGCGGCGGGGCGCCGCCCGTGCGGACGCGGTCATCCACCTGGCCAACAAGCACGACTGGGGCAACCCTGCCGAGTCCGACCGCTCCGAACGCGCTGCGGTCCGGACCCTGGGCGACACCCTGGCCGGAACCGACCGCCCGTTCGTTGTCGCCGCGCCTCTCTCCGGCCTCGTCGAGGGCAGGCCCGCCACGGAGGCCGATGTCTCTCCGGCCATCGGCCCGGACTCCAATCGGGGCGGCAGCGAGAACCTTGCCCTGGACTACGTGGCCCAGGGTGTGAGGACCGTGATCACACGGTTCGCACCGAGCGTTCACGGCGGCGGCGACTGGGGGTTCGTCGACTTTCTCACCGCGGCCGCCCGCAGGCAAGGAGTCTCCGGCTACATCGGTGACGGCTCCGCTGCCTGGTCGGCGGTGCACCGCGACGATGCCGCCCGCATCGTCCGCCTCGGCATGGAGCAGGCACCCGCGGGGACGCGCCTGCATGCCGTCGCCGAGGAGGCCGTCACCACCAAGGCGATCGCCGAAGCGATCGGCCGCAGCCTCGGCCTGCCGGTCGAATCCGTCGCCCCGGAGGACGCCGGAGCCCATTTCGGCTTCGTCGGCAGTTTCTTCGCCTCCGCCATGACCGCGTCCAACAACGCGACCAGGCAGCTTCTCGCCTGGGAGCCCACCGGGCCGTCCCTGCTCGCGGACATTGACGCAGGTGCCTACACGGCCTGACGAGACGGCCCGGCGCAGACACGGGAGGACGGCCTGTCAGCTCCGCCCTCCCGTGACACCCACCCACCCATCGCACCGCCCCAAGGAGCCCAGCAACCGTGCCCACGCATCCCTGCACCCTCGCAGAACCACGTGTCTCCGCCGCCCTGACCCGCATGTTCGAAGCCGCCGCCCGTGACGATGACACCGCGGCACGTCTGTGGGGCGCCCAGCCCCACGACCGAGAGTCGCTCACGGCGCAGGAACTCGCCGACACAGCACAGGAGATCTACATGCCGGTCTCCGCCGACGGAGGCAAACTCCTCTACAACCTCATCCGCGCCGTCAAACCGGCCGTCGTCGTCGAGTTCGGCACCTCGTACGGCATCTCCACCCTGCACCTGGCCGCTGCCGTTCGCGACAACGGCACAGGCCGGGTCATCACCACGGAGATGAGCCGGGCCAAGGCGGCCTCCGCCCGCGACACCTTCGCCGCCACCGGCCTCGACGACGTGATCACCGTGCTGGAGGGGAACGCCCTGCAGACGCTCGCCGCACTGCGGCAGCCGGTCGACTTCTTGTTCCTGGACGGGTGGAAGGACCTCTGCCTGCCCGTCCTGCGACTCCTTGAGCCACACATCGCCCCCGGCACCCTTGTCGTTGCCGACGACGTGGACCTCCCCGACCTCGGTCCCTACCTCGACCACGTCCGCGACACCGTCAACGGCTACCACAGCGTCACCTTCCCCGTTGAGGACGGCCTCGAAATCAGCTGCCGCCTCTGATCAAGCCCCTCCGGACAACCTCGGCGGCCGGCTTCCACCGGCCTCCACCGTCATCCACCGGCTTCCACCGTCGTCCGCCCGTTCAGGCCGATGCGCTCTCGGGCCCCGGCAGGGACGGGCGGATCAGCGCAGTCCGGCGAAAAGATCGGTCTCGGGTACGGCCGAGCCGGTGGTGCCCTTGACACGGGTGAAGGTCTCCATGCCCATCAATGCGCCGAACCTCTCCTTGCCCATCTTGAGGAAGAAGATGTTCTCGCCCTGACTGGCGTGCGCGGCCAGCGCATCGAACTTCTGACCGCTGAATGCGGTGGTGTCCACCCATGTGCTGATCTCGTCGTCGGGGAGGCCGATCTCGGCCATCGCGGCGACTTCGGCAGGATCCGGCTCCGGCATGTCCTCCTGAAACTCGCGCATGACCTCCCCGAACCGCCGCATCGTCGAGTGGGGCATCGTCGTCCAGTACACCTTCGGTGTCAGCGCGGTCATCTCCAGGGCCGCCATCGTGATGCGGTGGGCCTGGATGTGGTCGGGGTGACCGTAGAAGCCGTTCTCGTCGTAGGTGACGACCACATCGGGTCGGTAGTGCCGCATGAGTTCCGCAAGCCGGGCGGCGCCTTCCGCCACGGGGGTCTGCCAGAAGGATCCGGGGGCGTCGTTGCTCGGCCAGCCGGTCATCCCGGAGTCGGCATAGTCCAGCATCTCCAGATCGCTGACCTTCAGGACGTCGCAGCTCGCCTTGAGCTCTTGACGGCGCATCGAGGCGACGGCCGCCGGATCGTGCCCGGGATCGCCCGGCTTGGCACCCCCCGTTCCATCGCCGCACCCGCCGTCGGTACAGGTCACGAGCACCGTGCGGATGCCTTCCGCCGCGTACCGCGCGAGGACCCCTCCGGTACTGGTCGCCTCGTCATCGGGGTGGGCGTGTACTGCCATGAGCGTCAAGGGCCGGTCAGTCATGAAACAGTCCTTCTGTAGAAATACGTCGTGGTCCGAGTACGCGGCGGAGCCGCCGCGATCCTGGGGCCCGGATCCTGGCGGGGCGGACGACCGTGTGGTCTCCGTGTTCTCCGCCCGTGCGGCGCCGGGTCCTCCGGTCGATGCAACCGTCCCGACCGGACCGGCTGTTCCCGGCGCGGCCCCCCCGGCCTTCCGGGCGCCGGCGTTATCGACGCGAACGAGGAACAGACGTGACCTTCACGTCTCGGCGCCACGCCGGATCCGACTGCCATCCGGCACCAGTCGTGAGACCCCGACACGAAAGGCGAAACCTTACAGCGGTCCTGGTGCCCGTTCGCCGGAGGCGGCGAGGAAGGGTCCCCGGGCGCAGCTGACCTGCCGACACTCCGCCGAGGAGCACCAGCGCGGGCGCCGACGCCGACGCCAACGACGCGGTCGTCCGCCGCCGACGCATGTCAGCGGACCCGGGATCCGGCATCGGCCCGGTCAGATCCGCCCACCGGCCCGAGTCCCCGCTCCCGAGGCACTGCCTCGTGGTCAACATGACGTCCCGGTAGGGCACATGTGGCATGCGGCATGACGCGCGGGAAGCCCCAGCCCGTTGGCCTGGGGCTTCTGCGTGGAGCGGGTGACGAGCATCGAACTCGCGCTCCGAGCTCGGGAATCACCGGCAACTCATGCGGGTGTTGCAGCCGCTCGTACCGCGTGGTGTGCGGATCCCCTCAGCCGGCCGCGACGCAGTGCTCTCAGTCTTCTCGCCGCACTGCCTCCTCCTGTAGGTACGCGGAGATCACGGCGAGGTCATCGGCGATATCCAGTACACCGTTGACGTCGGTTGTCGGGGTGGAGGCGCCGTTCACGCCGGCGAAGAAGACGTCGAAGCGGCCGTTGCCCTTGTCCAGGTAGCCGGCGATCGTGATGGCGCCGACGGCCAGGCGGTTGTTGAGTGCGTCCAGCCCGACGGCGGCACCGGTCTTGGCGAACACTTTTCCGCGCGCGGGGCAGTCGGTGCAGTTGTCGGCCAGCAGGCCGTCGACGCCGAGGATGGGCAGCGCGTTCCGGAAGAGCTCCGCCTCGGGGGTGCGATGCCAGTACGTCAGCAACTGCACCACGGCCTTGGGCGTGGTCCGGTCGACGGGGTTTCCGCCGCGGCCGTCCAGGAGTTGGACCTGCTTGCGGTCGACGCCCGCGCGTTCCAGGAAGTCGGCCAGCACCGGGAAGCCGTCCATGCAGTCCTTGCTGCCGGCCGCGACCGCCATCAGACAGATGGCGAGGTTGCCGCCCAGGTTGTGGCTGACCTTGAAGATGAGCTTGGCGTACTGGGAGTACGGCGGGGAGGTGTACAGCGCCACGCGCGGTCGGCCCTCGTACGAGCCGGGGAGTTGGCCGATCGGGTTGGCACCGGTCGGATCGGCGGTCACCTCCACACCGGCCCGCCCCAGCGCCTCGATCAGCGCGGTGCGTCCGAAGGCCGCCGGATCGGCGATGGGTGACACCTTCAAGGCCGGTTCGGAGTCGGCCGCGATCGTGCCGGACAGATGGATCCGCGTGCCGTTGTCGGAGGTCGTCACCTCGATGTCGGTCGGCTCACCCGCCCCCACCGTCCGCACGGTCGACGTGACGCGGTACGGGGCGACTTTCGGCCGCCAGTCCAGTTGCGCGGGCGCGCCGGTGCGGGCGCCGGGGGTGGTCAGCAGGTCGATGAGATTGTCGTTGATGATCAGCGGGGTGGGGACGGGGACGAAGACCGGCTCGGGCTGGAAGAGCCGGTTGTCGACGATCACGTTCCCTTCGACGCGGGTGATGCCGGAACGCCGCACCTGCTGCGCGATCCGGTTGATCCCGGCGAGCGGGTTCTGCGGCGTGAGCGTGGCGCCGGGGAAGTCATTGGCGTACGTGTGGTCGAGGTCTGTGTAGTCCACCGTGCCGTCGGGACGGGTCCTGCCGCCCATGGTGAGGTCACCCTGGGCGACCAGGCCGAGATCGCCGTCCAGTGTGCTTCCGCGTCGCTCGCCGAGCGCGTAGACCGGCGTCTTGAAGCGGTGGTCGCCGCCGAGGGTGTTCCACGCCCCGGAGGTGCCGAACAGCTTGGCCACCGACCCGGGGATGAAGAACTGCTCGGCGAACCGGCTGTGGACGACCCGCCCGCTGTCCGGGTCCTGCTGGAGCAGGCCCCACTGGGCGTTGGCGTAGTCCGGCTTCCGCATGATCTCCGTGATCCGCGGGTCGAGCCGGTCGGAACCGCCGTTCCGGGGCGCCGAGGCCGCGTGGGCTGCCCCGCCCGAAGTCAGGGCCAGAAGCAGCAGGGCACAGCATCCGGCGACAAGGCGATGCCGAAGGGATCCGAAATTCTCTCCTCGCACTGCGATACGCACCGTTCGTCTCGGCAGTTTCCTGTCCATGGGCTCAGGTATGGACCCCGATGGGCGCCGGATACGGGCGGCGCGAACGGTTGTCACCCGAACGGCACGGCGTATTCGTCGAAATGCTCAGCCGAACGCCTGGGTCGGGACAGTCGGTCAGCGACCGCGGCCGAGAGCTCAGCCTTCAGGCTCTTGTCCTCGGCGGGCTCGGACAGCGTGCCCGGACCGCGTGACCGCACAGCTTCCGCGGATGATGGCGAGGGCGCGCCGGGCGAGGGCTTCGATGGTGTCGCGGACGAGGGTGACGCCGGGCGGCGCCGATGGTGACAACGGTGCCGGTGCCTATAGCGCCACCGGGTGAGGTTCTCCGCGTCGGCCACGCGTACTCGCGACCCCTCTACGTACAGCACCCCGTCGAAGACGTCGTCTCCCATGACAGGCCGGATCGATACCCGAGTGAGCGCGGTCGGCCCGAGTCTGGACGACGATGTGTCTGCCGTCGCTACAAGCCGACGCGCTGTCCCAGCCCAGCTCCGGAGGACCGGTGGATCCGATGAGGAGCACCGGATGATGTGTGGAGGAGTCCACGGCCCCAGCCGGCATGACGCCCCTCCTGATCTGCTGAGATGCGCAGGGAGTATCGCCGCGCGAGGTGGAGGCCGAAGAGTTTCGACGA
Organism: Streptomyces sp. TSRI0281; assembly: GCF_001905125.1. Taxonomy (GTDB): domain Bacteria; phylum Actinomycetota; class Actinomycetes; order Streptomycetales; family Streptomycetaceae; genus Streptomyces. The sequence goes on from NZ_LWLE01000036.1 coordinate 475,604, forward strand.
CTCAGGCCAGGCCCGCCCCCAGGGCGCGGCGCACGGCGTCGGCGCGGTCCTTGATGTCCGCCTTGGCGAAGAGGTTGTTGATGTGCGTCTTCACCGTGGCCTCGCTGATGAAGAGCTTCTCGGCGATGGCACGGTTCGGCAGGCCCTGGCCGATCAGGGTGAGGACCTCGCGCTCGCGCGGGGTGATGTCGTCGGGCAGCGGCTGTCCGGGGGCCGGGGGCTTGGTGCGGACCGTCTCCAGGAGGCGGTTCTGGACTTCGCGGTCGAGGACGGACTGCCCGGCGGCGGCGGCGCGGATGGCGCGGGTGATGTCCTGGCGCCCCGCGTTCTTGGTGAGGTAGCCGCTGGCGCCCGCGCTCAGCGCGGCCAGGATGGAGTCGTCGTCGGCGAACGTGGTCAGGATGACCACGGCGACCTCGGGGTGCTCCTCGGTGAGCCGCCGGGTCGCCTCGGTGCCGTCCATCACCGGCATCCGCAGGTCCATCAGGACCACGTCGACCGGGCCTGCGGCGACTGCGGCGAGTACTTCGGTGCCGTCGGCGGCCGAGGCGACGACGTCGATGTCCTCGGCCAGACCGAGGACCGCGGCCAGCGGCTCCCGTACGGCAGCCTGGTCGTCGGCGACAATCACACGCAGCCGCTGGGGATTCCGCGTCGGTTCACTCATCCCGGTATCACTGCCTCCACTTGCCAGCCGCCTTCGTCCGGTCCTTCGGTGACCGGGCCCGCAGTGATCGTGCCACCCAGCAGGGCGACCCGTTCCCGCATGCCGATCAGTCCCATTCCGCTGCCGACGCCCGCGCGCACCGCACGGGTCGCCGCGCTGTTGCGGATTCTCAGTGTCGTCGATGCGGCATCGAACGTCAGCTCCACGTGGACCTCGCCGCCGGGTGCGTGCCGGACGGCGTTGGTCAGCGACTCCTGCGCGATCCGCAGCAGGTTCTGCGTGACCTGGGACGGTACGTCGCGCGCGGTGCCGGTGAGGGTGAGGGCGTCGCGGTGGCCGGACGAGTCGAGCATCGCGGTCAGGCTGCCCACCAGCGGCAGGGAGTCCTCACGGAGCGCGTGCACGGTCCACTGGGCCTGCTTCAGGCTCTCCTTGACCATGCTGTGCGCCTTCTGGTTCGCCTGGCGGACCTTCTCCAGGTCACCGGTTTCGATCAGGGCGTCCGCCAGTTCCAGCTGCATGTTGATGCCCGCGAGGGAGTGGGCCAGGACGTCGTGCACGTCGCGGGCGATCCGTCCCCGCTCGGTGAGGACGGCGGCCTGGGCCTCGGCGCGGGCAGCCCGCTCGGCGGACTCCGCGGCCTCGATCACCGCCTGGACGGCGCGCCGGCGGCTGCGGTTGATGATGCCGAGGACGACCGGGGTGCCGGCGGCCAGACCGACCACCCAGGGCAGCAGGTGGTGGCCGGGGCCGATGCGGAAGTACAGGACTCCGCCGCACAGCAGGCCGCAGAACGCCGCGAGGGCCAAGGCCGGCTTGGGCTGCAGCCGGTATCCGGCGTGGCCGACGAGGAAGAACGCGAAGAGGTAGCTCGATCCGCTGCGGCTGACGGCGATCAGGGCGGCCGCGGCGACGATGCCGAGGGTCAGCCAGACCAGGGCGACGCGGGGCGGGACCCTGTGCTCGGGCAGGTGCCGGGCGAGGAGGGCGAGGGAGTTGACGACGATGAGCGCGGCGACCACGAGGCCCCGGCCGCTGAGACCGATCGGCCGCACCGTGATGAACGCGGAGCCGATGACGCAGAGGGTCAGGACCCAGCCCACGCGAGGATCGTGACCTGTGAAGGGCAGGGGGCCGGACGCCCGGTACGGGGCCGAGCCCGTACCGGGCGTGCTCTGCTTTTCCGGGACGCTCTGTGCTTCGGGCACGGCGTGACCATAGTCCACGGTCAGGCCGTACGGTCGAGAGAGGGCGCCGGGGGCGTCGCCGCGGTCGTCCGCGCCTGCCCGCCGTTCACCATCCGGCTCCGGACAAAGATCGTCGCGAGTCGCGTGACGACCTCGGTGAGTGCCATCAGGACGAAGGCCGCGACCCAGGCCTGGTCGGTGGTGATGTGGTGGGCGATGCTGAACCGCGCGACGTTGTCGGCGCCGCCGTGCGAGACCCAGAACTGGAAGCCCATGCGGGCGCCCATGCCGAGCACCCAAAGGATCGCGGAGACCGCGCCGGCCTTGATCAGCAGGTGCTCGCCCGCAACCCGGATGCGGGTGCAGACGCCGCCCGCGATGCCGAGCGCCGCGCCGACGGCCATGAGCACGCCGATCAGCACCAGGTCGTTGCCCGCGGTGGGCACGCTGTCGAGGTACGTGTGGGCCACGAAGGCCACGATCCCCAGCGGGATCAGGAAGGTCTTGAGGTCGAGACGGCCTTCCCGCAGCTGCCGGAAGACGATCAGGACGAGGGCGATGTCGGTGATCCACTCGGTCGTTGTCATGCCCTCAAGCGTGCTCGCGCAGGGCCTCGCGCACCTGGACCCATGGGTGGAACGACGGGTGGAGATCGCCGTCCCGCACTCATCCACCCGGCTCGTGGAATCGCATCAGACCGTAGTCCGGCAGCAGTGCGAAGAAGCGGCTGAACACGCTCAGGTGGAGAAGCCGGAGTACTCGGGCTGAGGCGGCGGCGGCCTCGCCTGCGGGGCACGCAGCGGTCGCGGAGGCGGTGCGGGCTTACCTGGACCAGCGGCGTGAGGATGTGCGCGAGGGCATGGTGGAAGCGCTCAGCGTCCTGGACGGCTCCCTGAAGTCGGACGTCATGCTCCTGACCGGTCTGACATCGGAGGAGATCGACGCGGTCGGCGGGATCGACGAATGACCGTTCACTGCGATGCGTCCCGCCAGGCCCACCCTGCGATGCCTACGCGATGACCTCGGACTCCCCTTACCGGCGGTGACCGACTCCCTGGACGAGATCGAGCACCCGATCCTGGCGAAGACCGCCGAGCAGTTCGCGGCGGACGATGCCAAGCATGAGCGCATCCGCGCTGTCGATGACCAGATGTTGTTCAAGGTGAAGGTCCAGCGCTGGCGCGGGGCGGTCTGGGTGGACGCCGATCTTCCGTGGCTGGTTGCGGCCGGCCACCGTGAGGACGGCTCCACCGACGACTTCTACGCCGCTCGAAGCCGACGGCAAGACCGCCCGAACCCGCTCTACAACGCCGACAACGCCGACGCGCTCAAGTCCGCCACGTACACCGCCCACTTACTCCCCGCTCGCGAGGACCACGTGCGCTATCGCGCCGAAGCGGGAGTCCGTTTCGTCCGGCGGCTCCGGACTGCAGTTCTGACCCTGAGTCGTGCCACCCTCCGGGACGGTCAGGAGCACACGGTGGATTTCGACACCTTCACCGTCGGCCTCCAGGTCCGCGCCGACGACGGCCACGAAACTTACCTCGCGGTGCGGATTACGGGTTCGGTCCCGCCGAACCTCACCACTTTGATCCTGCGCAACGTCCCCGGCTGTGAGGCCAACGGATGGCACCCCGAATACGCCCTGCCGGAGCGGGACCTGCTTCCCGCCGAACAAGCCTGGTCCAACCTGATGGACCTCGTGCGGCCGCCCGACTCCTCGATACGGAGCCGTAGTAGTTGGAACAATAAACAAGGCCCGGGTCGATGACCTGGGCCTTAGTCGTGGAGCGGGTGACGAGAATCGAACTCGCGCTCTGAGCTTGGGAATCAACGGTGCTTGAGTGGAGGGGATGGCTCTGACCTGCACGGTTGCTGGAAATGGGGTAATTTTCTGTAACCCCTGGGAGCCGTACGTGACCGCTGTTCTCCGCTCCGAAGGGCACGGAGGGGGCACGCCGACGGCAGGTCATCAACCTGAGGTGATTTGCCGGAGCGGCGGCAGGAAGCGGAAGCTTCCCGTGGTGCAGACGCTGCTGGCGCAGACGTCAGGCCCAGAAGGCATCGGTGACGACGATCTGTGGGTCGGCGTGGCGGCGCATGAAGGTGTAGATGAGCCAGCCGCGTCCGCCGGCCAGGTCCACGATGTGGGGGCCGCCGGGGTTCGTGGAAGCCAGTGGCCGGACGGTCATCCAGTGCGGGAGCGAGACATCGGCGTCGATTCCCCGGAAGTACGGGTCTTCGGCGGTGATCAGTTCCGCACGAGCACTCATGACCAGGTCACTGCCTTCGGCAGGCATGTTCTGGAAGTCGTGCTGTGCCTGCTTCGTCCAGTCCATCTGCCAAGGCGGCCGGAGTGGTTCGTCGATCACTCTCCGGGCTTCCTCTCGGCGGCTTCGTGCCGGAGGCGGCTGTACTCCTCCAGGAGCCGGATGGATTCCTCGGGGTCATCGGACTCGGCTGCGCGGGCTTCGAGATCGCGAAGGTGCGAGTCGAGAACGGGATTTCGCGCGATGGCGTACTGCGTCCACCACAGGCGCATGAAGGCTGGCACGGGGGTGATGCTGAAGGCGTCGCCAATGACGCGCTTCCAGTGGGCCTCGAAGTCCGGGAGGAGGTGTGGGGTGTGTTCCTGAATGGCCAACCGGAGTGCTTGAGGCGTGCGTTCGGGCATGGGTGGCAACCGCAGGGGTTCCCCCCCGTACCCATCGAAGTGGAGTGCGTGGGCGGGCATGGTTCGGGCTCCTTGATGGGAAGGGTGGGTCAGGCCGCCTCGTGCCGGTCCTCGTGCGACTGGTGCCGACGAGCCATCTCCTCGAACCACTCGGCCGGCACCAAGTAGGCGACCGTCTTCCCCTTGCGGGTGATGGCGGCGGCCTCACCGGCGATCCGGGTCCGGTCCAGGATCTCGCCCATCCCCTTGCGCAGGTCAATGGTTGTGTATGTCTTTGTCTCCATGCACTGAAGCATATAACAACTATCATAGTTGACATATGTGCTCGCGAGGTGCTGGCGACCTGAAGAAGCCGACGGACGCGTTGGGTGCAGAACGGGTACACAGGGCGCTCGATCGGGCTTGAGCAACAACAAAGCCCCCGGCCACTGGCCTGGGGCTTTTTCATGGAGCGGGTGACGAGAATCGAACTCGCGCTCTGAGCTTGGGAAGCACCCGGTACTTGCGCATGTGGATGGCACCTGACCTGCGAAACTGACTGCCGTAGAGGGAATACTGGGATCCCATCCGAACCCGTATTGACCGCTGTGTACCGCCCCTACTGGGCGGTGCCGGGCACGCTGTCGGCGACGGGTGAATCGTGACCCTCTGACAGCGGATCAAAACTGACCCACCTC
>NZ_LWLE01000037.1 GCF_001905125.1 Streptomyces sp. TSRI0281
CCTCTGGAACCTCAAGATCCCAGTCTCCAGGTGTCCACGATCAAGGGGAAGCTTCACAACTCCGTAGGCAGAGCAGTCAGACATCGACTGCCCACGAGTACCCCTCGATACGCCGACCGACACCCGAACTGCGCCATCCGCGCTACGGCACAGCCACATCCTGCCCGGGCAGCACGACACCCCGATAGCGGACCAACCGCCGCCCCCCACCTCGGTCCCGGTCTCCTCTCTCCGCGCCCCCGGGCTCTCACCTCGGAAATACCCGCATGAGTTCACCATGCGCGCCGCCTTCCATGCGGTGACATCATGAGCGCATGGAGAGATCGTCGCGTCCGCCATGGCCGGGCCGAGAGCCGAACTCGTCCGCCCGATACAACCGGATGCGGATACGGACTCGCTGTTCGTGGTGAAGGCAAGACACTCGATCTTTACGAAGCTCCTCTTCCCTACCTCCTGTCCCCGCTCGACGTGGGCCGCCATGTCATTCTTTGCGGCCAGGTCACGAGCAGCGCGTGCTCTATTCCGCCCTTGACGCACACGTTCGTCATCTGCAGGTAGCCATTCCCGAGAACGCCGTTGCCCATATCCACAGGAACCTCGCTGATGCAGCCCTCCTCATAATGGAGCGCGACACGCAAGGGACCGTCACGACAGCCGAGACGGTCGAGCTGTAGTGCTCGCGGATGGGAATGGCTCTCACCTTGCCCCAGCGGCAGCGCCGTCAGTCGGCGGATTCCGGGACAGCCCTTCGTCAGCAGTCCGATCACCCACCCACCCTCGCCGCCTATCCGCAGGAGTTCTCGTGACTGACCGAAAGCACATCCTGAGCGGCCGTACAGCCGTGGTGACGGGGGCCGCACGCGGCCTCGGAGCAGCTATCGCCCGGGAGCTGTCCGCGCGAGGCGTCCGCATGGCCCTGCTCGGTCTGGAGAAGGACACACTCGCCCGGACTGCCGCCGAACTCCCCACAGAGTCACAGCACTGGCACGTCGATGTCACCGACGACGGGACGATGGCCCGCGTCGCCGAAGAGGTGGGCCTTCGGCTGGGCCCCGTTTCGGTCGTCATCGCCAACGCCGGAGTGGCGGAGGGAGGTCCGTTCGCCGACTCCGATCCGGACAGTTGGCGGCGTGTGATCGAGGTCAACCTCGTGGGCAGCGCGGTCACCGCGCGGACGTTCCTGCCGCAACTGCTGCGCACGCGCGGTCACTACCAGCAGATCGCCTCGCTCGCATCCATCGGCGCCGCGCCGATGATGAGTGCGTACTGCGCTTCCAAGGCGGGCGTGGAGTCCTTCTCGCACTCGCTGCGCGCGGAACTGGCACCCCGCGGGGTCAGCGTGGGAATCGCGTATCTGAACTGGATCGACACTGACATGATCCGGGATGCGGACCAGCATCGTGTGCTGCGCGAGCTTCGGGCCCATATGCCTCCACCGGCACGCAAGACCTATCCCCCGGAGTACGTGGCCCGGCTGGTGGTCGACGCAGTCGAGCGGCGGGCACCTTCCGTATATGTGCCCGGCTGGCTCCGGAGTGTCCAGGCGGTGCGCGCCGGTCTGCCGGGACTGGTCTCACTGCTGACACGCCGGGACCTGGCGCGATCGCCATTCGAAGCGACGGGGCTATTGGGGGCCGGCGGACGCGCAGCGGAGGCAACCGGACGATCGCGGTCCTGACACCCGGGCCACCGCTTGTGACAGCCCGTCTGCACACACGTACGGATAGGACACGCCGACTCGGCGTCGGTGACGAGGCCGCCGGCTGCGCGGCCCGGCTGAACGGGTCCTGGCTCGGATCGCGCTCTCGCGCAGGTGCTCGCGGGTCGCGGGTCGCGGGTCGCGGGTCGCGGGTCGCGGGTCGCGCGGAGGATAGGCCACCGTCCCGTCGACAGATCGTCCCGGGGGCGGAAAGGCGAAGCCCGAGACAGGGCCGTCAGCGCACAGGGGCACGTCACCGCAGCCCGGATCGAGGTGACATACGACGGCGAGATGCGCATGAATGGCGGCTCCTTCGCAGGCTACCGCTCGCCCCTCGCTGACCTGTCCGACCCGGCACGCAGGGAACTGACCGCCTGGCCCCGGGCACTGGGCCGCCATCCGCCCTCAAAGGCCACCGCGGGCCGTACAGCCTGGACGCGGTATCTACCCCTGACGGAATTCTGTATGGGCTGGAATGCAACGTGCGGCGCACCGCGACGACCACGGCCCACGCCCTGGTGAGCCGACTGGCCGGCGCGGGCCACCCCATGCCCACATGGGACACCGGCACGACAATCGCCGCCTCGCCGCTCTCCATCGACATGGCCGTGACACGCCTGGCCGAAGCCGGACTCGGCTTCCGGCCCGGCGACGCCGAAGGCGTACTCCTCTGCGTCGACCACCCGGCCAACGGCAGCGGTTGGCGCTGCACAGCCCTTGCCACCGACCACGCCCGGCTCACCGAACTCGAAGTCGGGCTGGCCGCGCCACTCGGTCACGAGGACCTGTGAGCCTGGAGCGCGGCCGGGGCAAGGCCGGCGACGAACACGCCCGGCTCGGCCCGTATGCGTGGCAGCTGTGCTACCTCCGGTCTCGCCGCGACTGGTGACTGGAGCGAGCACCCGCCGCCCGAGGTAGTCCTCGATCGCCTTCGCCAACCTACTGGGTAGGCAGGCCGCTGGGCAGCGTGTGCTGCGCTTCCTGGACGGCACGCTGCGCAAGCACGAAGACGTTCTGGTCGGGCTGCGCACACGGATCGTCCGCGTGCGCCGCACCGTTGCCGCACTCCCCCGCAGAGCGAGGGCGCCGCCGCAGCCCGGGCGGCAGACGAGAGCTCCTGTCGTCCCAGATCGCCCCGGGCCGGCACCGGCAATGGGCTTCCCGGTACGGAACACCGGCTATATCTGATGTCTGATGCCCATACCCGGTCTATTTTTCCGGAAGGCTGTGACAGCCATGCGGGAGCCGCCTACTACATCGAAACGGGTCGATCATGTCCTCCGCAGAGGAATTCCCCGAGTCGGCCGCCGCCAAGGCCGGCACGCTGGCCGACCTGGACACGAGCCTGGTGACGTGCCGCGCTTGCCCGCGTCTCGTGGCCTGGCGCGAGGAAACCGCGCTCATCAAACGTGCCGCGTTCCGCGGCTGGCAGTACTGGGCGCGCCCGGTGCCCGGGTTCGGGCTGGCGGACGCGGCCATGGTGATCACGGGGCTGGCGCCCGCCGCGCATGGCGCGAACCGGACCGGCCGGATGTTCACTGGTGATCAGGCCGGCGACCTTCTGTTCGCGACGCTGCACGAGCTCGGTCTGGCGTCCCAGCCCGTCGCGACGCGCCGCGGCGACGGGCTGGAGCTGTACGGAGTCAGAGTCACCGCGCCCGTGCACTGCGCGCCGCCCGCCAACAGCCCCACGACCGGTGAGCGCGATACCTACCGCCCTTGGCTGGCTCGGGAGCTGCGGCTGCTACGACCGACGGCACGCTCCGTTGTCGTGTTGGGCGGCTTCGGCTGGCAGGCTGCCCTGCCGGCCCTGCGGCAGGCAGGCTGGAAGCTGCCTCGTCCACGCCCCGCATTCGGACACGGCGTACGGGTGACGCTGGCGCCCACGGACGGGCCCCGAGCCGCGTTGACGGTTTTCGGCTGTTACCACGTCAGCCGGCGCAACGTGTTCACCGGCCGCCTCACCCCGGCCATGCTGCGCGACGTGCTCGTCGACGCCGCTCGTACCGCCGGGCTTCCCGTCGTACGGCCAGGCTCGGGGTGACCGGGCCGGGCTCGGCCGACGGCCGAGGGTTCCGGAAGCCCGGTGTTGGTCAATGGGCGGCTCTGCGGCCCTCGGCGCCGTCAGCCCCTCGTGAGTCGGAAACGGTGAACACGGTCCCTCGGGGTCGCAGATCACGAAAACCGTGTCCGACGAGCCCCCGGGCCAGGTCACCCGAGCGCACGGCCCGGTGGGCACACCCGGGACGGCGGTGGCATGTTTCGGACGGGGACCAGTGGCAACCCGGTTGTAGGCCGTGCCGCATCGCTGTTGCCGGTGCGGGCCATGTGCGCCCGGAGAAGAGACGTGAGAGCCAGAAGGAGAACGCCATGCCGGCAGGTTCCAATCGCAAGCGCGAGCGTCAGTACGAGCACGTGAAGGAGAGCGCCGAAAAGCGCGGCGAGCCGGAGAAGCGCGCGAAGGAGATCGCCGCCCGTACCGTCAACAAGGAGCGTGCCCGCTCGGGTGAGTCGAAGACGGCGAGCAAGACGTCCACACAGGACCCGAAGTCGGCCTCCCAGCGAGGCGGAGAGCGCTCGCACAAGGGGGCGCAGGGCCGTACCAGGGACCAGCTGTACGAGGAGGCCAGGAAGAAGAACATCGAGGGCCGCTCCACGATGAACAAGGAGCAGCTCCGCAACGCGGTGAGCCGCTGAGCCGCTCGGGCCGCTGCCTGCCGCACGAGGTCGCGGCCCAGCGGTCGGCATTCAACGTCCACCCGCCGACCGGCCGGCGGAACAGGTCACCGAACCCGAGGTACGAACCGCAGACGAAAGATCGAGGAATCACATGGCTGTTGCCACGTACTGCCTGGTCGCGCTGGACTGCCCCGACCCCGAGGCGCTCGCCACGTTCTATCAGGGGATTCTGGGCGGAGAGGTGAAGCGGGGAACCGACGACTGGTACGACCTCTACGTCCTGGGCGGGGCTCGCATCGCCTTCCAGCGTGCCCCCGACCACCGGCCGCCCGAGTGGCCCCGAGGTGACCGGAACTCTCAGCAGGAGCATCTCGACTTCCATGTGTCGGACATGGAACGGGCCCACCGGGAGGTGCTGGCGCTGGGGGCGGAACCTCTGGACGTCGACGACCGCCGGGGGGAGCGTGGCTTCCGGGTCTTCTCGGATCCGGCCGGGCATCCGTTCTGTCTGTGCCGCCAGTGAGCCGCGGCCCACTCGGAACCCCAGAGATGCGATCCCGGAGGGTGGCGCGCCCCGCGCAGACAGGCTGGACGACAGCTAATGAGTGACCACGACGTGAGCAAGCGGAAGGTGCTGGTCATCGTCACCAACTACGGCGTCGAGCAGGACGAGCTCGTTGTCCCGCTCGACCACCTGCGCGGGTGGGGCGCTCAGGTCGATGTCGCAGCCGTGACGATGGACGCCGTCGAAACCCTCGTCGGTGACAAGACGCCCGGCAGAACTCTGGACCCCGACCTGACACTGGACGATGCCGATCCGGCCGGCTACGACCTTCTGCTTGTACCAGGTGGGACGTTGAACGCCGACACACTCCGCATGCAGAGCTCCGCCGGCCGGATCGTGCGCGCGTTCTCCGCAGCCGGCAGCCCCGTCGCGGCCATTTGCCACGGGCCCTGGGTACTGGTGGAAGCCGACGTCGTCAGAGGGAAGCAGCTCACCTCCTACGCCTCTCTGCAGACCGACATCCGCTACGCAGGCGGCGACTGGGTGGATCAGCCGGTCGTCACGGACGAGTCCGGCGGCTGGAAGCTCATCACCTCACGGAACCCGGACGATCTGGAACCGTTCGTGCGGGAGATCGACGCGGCAATTGCCGTCTCCGGCCTGTCCGGCCCCTGATCCTCATCGGGGCCTAAAGGCTCTCCCGTAATCCTTGGTGGATCAGGGCGGCGTCAGATGCGGTGCATCGCGAGGCGGAGGGTCGTCCGCATACTGGATGTATTCGGCGTTCCGACAACGCCGCGAGGTGGCGTAGCTGTCGTCGCGCGCCCGCCGGAGATTACGGGACGTGCGTGAACGATGAACAGAACAGCCACCCGAACACTCTCCCCCGGGCACCGAACCGCCCCAGCGATAAGATGGCCGAAGCACCGGCGCGTTATCGAAGGGGCCGGGGACGGTCGGGGACGGTCGGATGCGCCCGCAGCGCAGTGCACGGGGCCGACGGCGCCGACTTCGCCTCGACGCCGAGTGGTTCGGCTCCTGCCCGAGACCGGCCACACCAGGACGCCATCCCCTGGCCGGCGCCTCACTGAACGCGGCGCGACCTCTCAGGAGCGCTCTTTTCCTCGCCGCCGTCCGCGCTGTCGTCCTCCCCTGGCACGTAGACATCAAGCACCTTGATGTTGATCTCGACGACTTCCAACCCAGTCATCGTCTCCACCGCATCGGTGACATGGACACGGATCCTCTTCGCGGTTTCCAGAATAAGAGTTCCGTACTCGACCACGATGTCAACGTCGACGGCGGCCTGCTTCTTTCCCACCTCGACCTTCACTCCGCGGCCCGGGTCGTTGGAGCGGGACACCTTGTCCTTCATCGCTCCCATGGCCCGGGAGGCTCCCCCGCCGAGGGCGTGAACCCCATCGGTCTCACGCACCGCTATCCCCGCGATTGTCGAGACGACGGTATCCGCTATGACCGTTGTCCCCTTCGTTCCGCCCGACGATTCGTTCGAACCGAGTGTCATTCCGTTTTCACTGCCGTTCGTCGCCATGAGTACCTCGTAACGAGAGTTCCGTGAGGGGTGAACCGGAAGTGGCAGACGTTTTCCGCCGCCCGCGCCCACGTCCCCTTCCACGGTGCTCCAGGATCCAGACATACGCCATTCGAGTGCCCAAGCAGCGCAGCGCATCCGTGTCCGCCGCCTCTTGGCCCCGACCTCAGTCCGGGGCAGGGGGCCAGGGGGCCCGAGATCGAGATTGCGGCAATGACCGGCCTGCTGGAATCACTCGGCCCGAACTGGAGAACCGCAGCCGCGAGACGGCGCCGGGCGTCGAACCGGCAGGTCTCCGGGACCTCGCAGTTGAACGTGCTGTCATGGACTTCGGAACGGTTGTGGGAACCGAGTTCGGTGGCGATGCCGCCCCGCTCGATGACGCCGACGCGCACGTGGTGCTGGGTGAGTTTCTGCCGCAGCGACTTGGTGAATCCGTTGACGCCGAACTCGGTCAGGTTGTATACGCCGTAGCCGTTGTCGGCGCGGCGGCCGGCCACGGAGCTGATGGTGACGGTGCCGGCCCCCCGCTGCGGATCCTGCTCGGCGGCCTGGGGGAGGCGGGCAGGACGGCGTGGGTGGTGTTCAGCAGTCCCTGCACGTTGATCTTGACCATGCGGTCCCACTCCTCGACGTCCGTGCTGATGACCGAGCCGAGGTATGGATGAGGATCCTCGACCGCCTGGAAAGCACCGAGCCCCGCGGCTCCTGTGCGTGGACCCGCGTTCCAGGGGCTGGTTGCCCAGGTCAGGGACAGCACTCCCGAGTGGGCGGCAACATCTGTGACGCCGTCCACACCCGCACCAAGATCGGCCGCACACCCCAATTGAACGAGGCGGCCCCCGACATGTGGGGCCGAGCTCAGCGAAACGGACACGGCCGGACAGGACCAGACCCGCCCGGCGGCGAACGAAACGACCGTCACCGACTGGGACCCCGCCTCCAAGCAGCCGCTGTTCAAGACAGCAGCGGCCTTCCTCACCCTCATCGAACGGGGCAACCGGGTCCAGGCCGCCCCCACTTCCCGGTGTAAGAGGGCAAAGAGCCTCGGGCAGTGTACTCCCGGGCTGGGGGCACCAGCGGTTCAGGGGCGCAGCAGGGTCTTGATCATCCCGTCCCGCTTCGCCTGGAAGTCCGCGTACGCCTGCGGCGCGTTCTCCAGCGGCAGGTGGTGGGTAGCGAAACCGTCCACGCCGAGGACGTCCTCGTCGGTGAGCAGCGGCAGGATGTCCGGCACCCAGTGCAGCACGTTCGCCTGGCCCATCCGGAACTGGAGCTGCTTATCGAACATGCGCAGCAATGGCAGGGGGTCCACGGCCCCGCCGTACACGCCGGAGAGTGAGACGGTCCCACCACGCCGTACAAGATCGATCGCCGCATAGAGCGCGCCGAGCCGGTCCAGACCCGCCTTCTGCATGAACGGCTGGGCCAGCGCATCCGGCAGCAGCCCGGCCGCCCACTGGGCGGCCTTGGACACCGGGTTGCCGTGCGCCTCCATGCCGACCGCGTCGACCACCGCGTCGGTGCCGCGCCCGCCGGTCAGCTCACGCACCGCGTCCCCGAGATCCTTCTCGTGACGGCGCAGGTCCAGACAGGTCACGCCGTGCGCGGAGGCGCGGTCGAGGCGTTCGTTGACAAGGTCCACGCCGATGACAAGACCAGCGCCGCGGTGCTGGGCGATCCGCGTGGCCATGTCGCCGATCGGGCCGAGCCCGAGGACGGTGAGCGAGCCGCCGGGCGGCACCGCCGCGTACTCCACAGCCTGCCAGGCGGTCGGCAGGACGTCGGAAAGATAGACGAACCGGTCGTCGGACGGCCCTTCAGGCACCTTGATGGGCAGGGCGTTGCCGAACGGAACCCGGAGAAACTCGGCCTGCCCGCCCGGCACCTGCCCGTACAGCTTCGTGTAGCCGAACAGGGAGGCGCCGGAACCGTACGCGCGCACCTGCGTCGTCTCGCACTGCGACTGCAGGCCCCGGGAGCACATGAAGCAGGTGCCGCACGAGATGTTGAACGGGATGACGACCCGGTCCCCGGGGGAGAGAGCGTGTACCTCCGGGCCGACGTCCTCGACGATACCCATGGCTTCGTGACCCAGGATGTCGCCCGGATCCAGGAACGGCCCGAGGACTTCGTACAGATGCAGGTCCGAGCCGCAGATCCCGGTGGAGGTGATCCGCACGATCACGTCGTCGGGCTGTTCGATCCCCGGGTCCGGGACCGTCTCCACCCGGACGTCCCGCCGCCCCTGCCAGGTCAGAGCACGCATGGTGTCCGCCTCCTCGATTGTTCTTCGGCCAGTGACGTTCACAGCCGTGTATCCGAAGTGGGCACCCGCGACCAGCGGTGGTGTCACCGGCCGGGCCTTGGAAATCCGGCGGCGCCATGGTGCGGGCCGCCGGTTCCATCCCCCTCGCGAGTCGAGTCGGGACGGGAGCCTCCGTCGGCCGGACTGTCCGCCGCCGCCTTGCCGCCCGGGGATGGGCCACGCCCACGCCCCGGTGCGCCACTCCGGCGCACAACACCTGCGCGAAGGACGCAACGCAAGAAAGCGCGTGCGGTCATCGCGATGCCCACCACGTTGACCTCGACATCCGCCGCCACAGGCTCGGATCCGGAGCCCAGAGACGGGCCGGCCGCTGCGATGCCCAGTTCCCGATCACCACCGGGGGAGAGCCGAACCGGGACCGTACGCACGCGGCTGTGTCCTCCATGGCGGCCGCACCGCTCACACCGACGGCGCACCAGCGGGCGGCCTCTTCGGCAGGCTCGGCCGCCGTCCTCGCCAGCTCCTCTTCCTTGAGGCCCAGCAGCGCCACCCGGGCGCCGCGTCGCGCCAATCGCCCGGGCCATTGCGGTACCGAGACCGCGGGCGGCTCCGGTCCCGACGGCGGTACGGCAGTCCAGGGGGCTCGCAACGGGCATGGCACCTCCACTCAGCGAAACACGCCGACGCCCCTAACAAGGATGCCCCGGTCCTCGTCGGGGTGCGCTCCGGCAGCCGGCCGAAGTCCGCGACGGCTGATGTCCCCGCGCGGGAGTGCGAACCTGGACCTAGCGTGGGAAGGCACGGTGAGGGACGCGACACTTCGGACGACGGAGGAGCGCATGGCTGTACGACACCGGTTGATCAGAAAGCCTCCCGCGGACGTCTGGGAGGTCCTGTCCGACGTCGAACAGTACGGCCACTGGGTCGTCGGTACCTCGCGGTCCGAGCAGGACGAGGGACAGTGGCCGGAGCTGGGGGCAGCCCTCCGCTACGAGATCAAGATCGGGCCGATCATCCTCCACAACCGAACCGTCGTGCGCCGCAGCGAGCCGACCCGCGTCCTCGAACTGGAGGCGGACAGCGGGCCTCTGGGGACGGCGAGGATCGCGATGGAACTGCGGCCCTGGGGCGAGCACACACTGGTCATCCTCGACGAACACCCGCTGCGCGGGGCGGGGGGCGCTCTGCACAACGGCCTTATCGATGTCGCGCAGCAAGTGCGGAACCGCGCGATGCTGGGCCGCCTCGCCCGGTTGTGCGAGGGCGATGAAAACCCGCCCCGCACGAATCCCGGGCGCCCGCGACCGCGCAGGGCCTGAACCCGCACCTCGCTGGATCCAGCCCCTCCGCCGAACGGGGCGCCAACCACCGAGCGGGGAGTACGCCATGCCGGACGCCGTAGTGATCGGGGCGGGCCCCAATGGGCTGGTCGCGGCGAATCTCCTGGCCGACGCGGGCTGGAGCGTTCAGGTCCTGGAGGCTCAGGACGAGCCCGGAGGAGCGGTCCGGCACGACCGGGGGGTCGACCCCGAGTTCGTCAGCGACCTCTTCAGCGCCTTCTATCCCCTCGCAGCCGCCTCCCCTGTCCTGGCCGGCCTGCATCTGGAACGTGAGGGGCTGAGCTGGAGCCACGCCCCGAAAGTGCTCGCCCACCCCTTGTTGGACGGTCGCTGCGCCGTTCTCAGCCGTGATCTGGAGGAGACGGCCGCGAGCCTGGAGACGTTCGCCGCCGGGGACGGGGCCGCGTGGAAGGAGCTGCGGGAGGTCTGGGAGACGCTGCGGCCCGGCATTCTCGACGCCCTGTTCACGCCGTTCCCCCCGGTCCGCGCCGGGGCCCGGCTGGCGCTACGGCTGCATGCGGCGGGCGGGTTGCGACTGGCCAGGACGATGGTGCTGCCGGTACGGCGTCTGGGAGAGGAGGAGTTCCGCGGCGAGGGCGGCAGACTATTGCTCGCGGGCAATGCCCTGCACGCGGACCTCTCACCGGAGGCGGCGGGCAGCGGCGGCTTCGGCTGGCTCATGTCCATGCTCGGCCAGACCTACGGCTTCCCCGTTCCCACTGGAGGCTCCGGGGCACTCACCTCCGCACTAGTCCGCCGACTCGCGCGGCGCGGCGGGATTGTCCGCTGCAGGGAGCAAGTCAGCGAGGTCATCATCCGCGGCGGCCGGGCCATCGGGGTCCGCACCACGAGTGGCGAGGCGGTGCAGGCCCGCAAGGCGGTCCTGGCCGATGTGTCCGCGCCTGCGCTCTACGGCTCCCTGGTGGCCGAAGAACACCTTCCCGGGCGGCTGCTCGCCGACCTGAAGCGTTTCCAGTGGGACTTCGCCACGTTCAAGGTCGACTGGGCGTTGAACGGCTCAGTGCCCTGGGCCTGCCTGGGGGCCGCGCAGGCCGGGACCGTCCACCTCGCGGACGGCGTGGACGGCCTCACCCGCTTCGCCGCGCAAATCGCCATGGGCCGCGTTCCTGACGAGCCCTTCGCCCTCTTCGGGCAGATGAGCACCACTGACCCGAGCCGCTCGCCTCGGGGCACCGAGTCCGCATGGGCGTACACGCATGTACCGCATCGGGTGCGGGGAGACGCCGGGGACGCCGGGCTGACCGGTTCCTGGGATGTACGAGAACAGGAGACGATGGCAGACCGCATCGAGGCGCAGGTCGAGCGATATGCCCCGGGCTTCCGCAACTCGGTCAGAGCCCGGCGCATCCTCGCCCCACCCACGCTGGAGAGCCTGGACGCCAACCTGCATGGCGGCGCCATCAACGGCGGAACCACGGCCATGCACCAGCAACTGGTCTTTCGCCCCTCCCCCGGCACCGGCCGCCCCGAGACACCCGTCCGCGGTCTCTATCTCGCTTCCGCCTCCGCGCACCCGGGCGGCGGCGTCCACGGAGCCCCGGGCTCCAACGCCGCACGGGCCGCTCTGCGCCGGCAGTGCACCAGCGCCCTGTCCCACCTCCAGAGCCGGCTGACACACCGCGACCGCAAGGGGCAGCGCTGAAGGGCCAGGCCCTCACATCCATGACGGTTCGGGCGGGCGGGAGGCCGCCAGGCCCCTCCCCTGTCGCACACCGCACTCTCGCCGACAACTTCCGACAACAAGAGGGAACAGCCGCCGCCGTCGGAGGCGAATGGGTCGGCGCGGCCGCGGCGGCCCGCCGCCCCGCCGCCCCGCCCGAAAGGCTCACGGAGTCCAGCGGACCGCTTCTCGAAGTCGTCCGGATCGTCGGCGGGACCCCGCGAAACTCTTCAGCGCCATTGCCTTGGAACACTGTTGAGCGACCGAATCGGGCAGGGACACAGCGGTGTGCCTTGGAGGCAGGACACGGCTCAGGACTTGGCGGCGCCGCTCTTCTTCGCCGACCGCTTGGCAGCAGGCCTGCGAGAGGGGGCTGCGGCTTTGGCCGCCTGCTCTTCGGTTCGCGCCCCAGCCGTGGAAAGAGCGCCGGAGCCGCTCTCCAGGTGGGCGCGGACGAACCACTGGAACTGTTCCAGGGAACGGAGATGCTCGATGAGAACGTCCTCGGTGACGGGATCAACGTCTCCCGCCTTGGAGACCGCTGCACGGTGTCCGGTGATGATCCCCGTGTACACGAGGTCGAGGGCGCCGAGGTGCGCGAGGGCATCGGCGCGGCCGAGGCTGTAGTCGTCCCAGGTCCGTTCGGTGACCAGGGCCCCAGGGGTACCCTGCGGTTCGCCGCCCAGCGCGGAGATGCGCTCCGCGGTGTCGTCCGTCATTCCCCTGACCGCTTCGGTCTGAGGGTCAAGCATCTCGTGGACCGCGATGAAGTGCGGCCCCACCACGTTCCAGTGAATGTGCTTGAGAGTGAGCGCCAGATCATTGAGGGCGTGCAGACGCATGCTCAGCAGCGAGATGAGCTGCTTGCTGTCCTTGGTACTGAGGCCGGGCACGGTGTAGCGGGGGGTGCGGTCCCTGGGCGCCATGAGAATCCTTTCCTGCAGTGTTGATGCCATCTGCTATGCCCCCCGGCATAAGATTCGTAACAGGGCGCGCCGACAGAGCTCGCGACCGGCGGGGCCCGACGCGACCAGGTGGGACCGGTGCCCCGTCAGCACCGAAATGCAAGATCCGGACCAGGTACGGGCCAACAAAATTTCCTGCCACGCACTTTCAGCCGTCTCTGCAGGTCACAAGCGGTGGACGCCGTGCACCAACAGCAGACGAAGAATTTCCTCGTGTCGTACTCGCCGAAGAAGCTCGGCTTCTTCTAGAGGCATGAGAAAAGGTGCCTGACCTGGGCTTTCATCGGTCAGGCACCTTTTCCTCGATGCGGAAACAACCAAGAACGGAACAGCACCTCGATGCTCCGGCCCGCTCGACGAGCACACTCCGTGGGATCCACACCCGAGTAAAGCCAGCAGGAGATTCCAGCATGTCGCAGGTCATAGGACCGCTTGGCCAGGCCGGAGGCCAGTTCGACCCGGGTGAATACGTGCTTCCGGGCTCGCGACCATTACGCCGTACGCAGCAGCGTCCACGTGTCCCGCCGCCGACAGACGCCACGGCCTCAAGACCAAACAGCTCGTCGCCGAAGAACCGGTAGCGAACCAGGTCGATACTGCGCCGATGCTCACGCACCGCGTGCACGCCATAGCGTGTGAAGTCCCCGGCCATGCAGATCAGCCGCGGGCCGCTCCAAGCACTTCTGACGCAGCCGTTGCTCCGAGCCGATCGCGGGCCAGTTGCTCAACCTCAGCCCGGTGGTCCATCAACCACGACAGGTAGAACAGCCCCTGGTTCATCACACCGGCGCCCATGCCGCGGTTGTACTCGACGACGACCGGCGACCCGTTCTCGTCGAGACCGAGCGAGTCGATCCGACCGCCGTGGACCGGCCCGGTGCCGTACTCGCTCGCCAGGAATCGGACGCCCAGCAGCATCTCCATCCGCGCCTCGACGAGGCACTGCACATCTGCCTCGATATCGGCGAGACGCGGCGCAACCTCAGTCACGCCGCCTTTCGTGTGGAACAGCTTCAGGCCCGACCCTCCTCGACTCGGAGTCCGTGACCAGCGCGACCCACACGTGCCCAGCGGGCCGGATGCCTTACGGGGGAGGCCCGATTCAGGCACGTCTGGAGCCTCGGGTCTCTGACGGGCGGGCAATGGAGCGATCAGACGGCAGGGACCCTAATACGTGTGGTCGGCCTTCTCCATCAACTCGTTGAACAGACTGTTCACCGGAGCGACCCGGCCGTGGGTCGGACGGGTAGCGCTTCCGCCGTTTCCGCGAACCATCCCTGCATACTGGAGCCTCGACTGAATTCCGCGAAGACGCGGCCGGAAATTCGGCTGCAGTCCGCGTCCTTGTAGGGATCGGCGCTTTCCTGGAATCCCTTGGGGGTCGGGGCTGGAGGAGAGCGCCTGGGGCGTGTGTTCCGCGTTCCCGACAAGAGCAACTGCTGGGGTGACGGGGGCGAAGGTGAGCGCGGCGGTCAGCATGAGCGCCGATGTGACTACGCGGGGGGACTGGGCATGGGATGACACTTCCTGGGAGTTCATGGGGCTCGGCGGGGGTCGGCCCACGGCGGTGTTGATATTCGAATGCGGAGCGGCGGGGTCCGTCCGAGTGCCATGGAATCAGCCTTTTTTCATCACCAGGTAGGTCTCGTTGTCACGAGAACTGGCCCAGTAGGTCCAGCTGTTCCAATTCGACGCATGCGTCTTGTCGCCCTTAACGCTTGCGCCGAGGTAGCAGTTCGATTTCGTCTTGTTCTGGATGTGCATGGTGTCTCCGTACTGGGCGAATTGTCCGACACTCCCTTTCATTTCGCCAGCAATGTGCACATTGCAACCCGCCAGGAAGTTGGTCGAGCTGTTGATTTCCAACGGCTGACCGTATGGTCCCAGCAGTTTGCGGATGCGGACGAGCTTGTCTGCCGCGACTGCTTCAATGCCACCATTCGCCACGAGTTTCCCCGTTACAGTGACATCATTTTTGGCGATCAAATTACCTGCCAGATTCACGGGGTGTTTTGAGTCGATGTATTCGATTCCGCTGCTGTTGATGGTGAGGGGCCCGGCCATTGGGCCGCGCAAGTCGCGAATCCGGACGCAATGGTCTTCGTGGATCGCTTGCAGGTCTCCGTTCGCGATGAGTTTTCCCGTTACCGTGACGGAGTCGGTGACAGATACGGGACATCCGGCCAGGAAGTCGGTCGAGCTTTTGATTGTCAGCGGCATGCTCGATGGTCCTTGCAGTTCGCGGATGCGGACGGACCGGTCTGTCGCGACCGCTTCCACCTGACCGTTCGCGATGAGCGTGCCGTCCACTTGCAGTCCGGTGAGGCGGGGGTTGTTGACGGCGACCGTGGCGGTGAGCGTGTGGGTCGTCTCGCCGAGGCGGCAGTGGAGGTGGAAGGTGGTGTCGCGCGTGACGGTACCCTTCCAGGTGAAGTTGGTGATGTTGGTTTCGGCCTGTCCCGTGGCGGGCGTCGCGCCGGTGCCGTGGGCGATGTCGTAGGTGAGGGTCTGGGGGCCGGTCCAGTACAGCGTCACCGTATTTCCCGCGTCCACCTCGGGCGTGGTCGCGGCGAAGTCGCTGACGTTCTGTGCGGGTACGGCCGGGCGCGGGAATTTCGTCACGGTACATTCGTCGCGCTGCATGCTGTACGAGCCGGTCGTGATTCCGGCCATTTCCGCGATCTCGATCGTGGCGATGCCGGGGCGCGTGTTGATGTGCAGGCCCTTCAGCGTGAGCTGGACGCCGGCGGCACCCACTGTGCCGCCGGAGCCGGAGGGCGGCACGGCGAGGAAGACGCTTTTCGCCGGCTCCCAGGTGACCGTCCAGTTGTCGGGACTGCTCCCCTGCCCGCCCTGCACGCTGACCAGGTCGTGGGCTCCGCTGCCGTACGGCACCGCGAACTGGATGTCCTGGCAGTGGACGGTCTCGTCGCCGGGCGGGGCGATGAGGATGTGGAGGGTGGAGGTGGGGGTGCCGGCGTTCAGCGAAGCACACAGGGGGTAGGGGTCGCTGACGATCGTGTAGTCGAGCAGAGTCCCGCCGGTTTCCTGCGTCACCGGGTCTCCTTCTCTGGTGTGAGTGGGGGCGGAATGAGTGCGGGGCCGTGGCGGGGTGGTCAGGTGCCGAAGCCGTCGGTCAGCCGCAGGTAGCCGGTGCGGATGGTGGGGTTGTCGGCGTCGAGGCGTGCGCTCTGGTCGGTGGGGACGATGGGGTGGTGGGCCCACTGGGGGGTCGAAGGGTTGTCCTCGGTGGGGGTGGCGGGGTCCGGGAGGACGAGTTCGGACCAGTCCCATGTTCCTTGGGGGGTCGCGGGGTGGGGCAGTGCGACTGCTTCGGTGAACGGCGTCTGAGCCGGAGCCGGCCAGGCGGTGCCGGTTTCGGCGGCCCCTGCGCCGGGCGCCACGGTGTCTCGGGTGGCGGCGGGGACGCGGCGGGTGGTGGTCAGTACGGGGCTCAGGCGCAGGGCGACGCGCATGGCGGCCATAGCGGTGCGCGTGAAGCGGGAGGGCAGGCGCAGTTCGGTGACGGGCAGAACGTCGGTGGTGGCGTGGACGGCGGCCTGGGGGTCGATCAGCAGGGTGAGGTGGGTAGTCTGGGTGGAGTCGGCCTTCAGGCGGGGCCAGTTGCCGGAGCCGATCGCCTCTACGTAGCTCTCCGGGTCGGGGACGGTAGAGGTGACGACGGCGTACAGGCGCTCATAGGCGGTTTCGGAGAAGTAGCCGAGGAGTCCGTCGCCCTGCTGGCCGGGGTTGCCCAGGCGCACGGGCCAGGGATAGGCGAGGTGGCCCATCTCCGGCGGGATGCCCTTTTTGATACGTTCCCGCCACTCGGTCAGTGCTTTCCAGTCGAGGGCGTACTTCCAGCCGGGGTCGGCGAGCGGCGGACCGTCGAGTTCGAAGCCGAGCCGAGTACGGACCAGGGCGAGGGGGCGGCCCAGCAGGGTGCCCAGGACTTCGTCACCGTAGGGGTTGCCCGGGTTGATGCAGGCCAGTGCTTTGTCAGTGCTGGAGAGCAGGGCGAGGAAGGTGGCCGGACCGGCCGCGAGGAGGTGGGCGGCGAAGCGGTAGAGGTGGGGGCGGCTGTCGCGCAGGTCTTCCAGGCGGTGGGCGTTCGAGTCGGGTAGCGGTGCCCACTGGACGACGGTGGAGCCCGTGGTGGTGTCGCTGGTCTTCTGGGCCAGGCGGATCTCGCCCAGTGGTGCTCCCGTGGGCGCGTAGCACAGCAGTGCACGGTCGACGTAGTTGGGGACGATCCATCCGCAGACGGGGGTGGTGCCGGAGTTGAGGTCGACGCGTTCGTTGTCGTTGTGCTCGCTGACGAAGTCGAAGCGCAGCCGGGAGGGTTGCAGCAGGCGTGGCGGGAGCTGGACGAGCCGGTCCGGATAGTCCATGTCGGCGCGTTTGATGCCGGGGCGGACACTGTCGGCGACGATGGGCTTAAGTTTCTGTGCGTCGCCGGAGAGGACGACGTCCAGGGTCTGGCCGAATTCGTCGATGACGCTGAGGCGGGTGAGGGCGATCTGCCCCGCGCGGATCTGCGTGAACCCGGAGGCGTCGTAGGTGCCCTGCTTCACTGGGCCGGGGTTGGGCAGGTAGCGGAATTCCTCGCCCACCAGGTTGGCGATCCATGGGTCGGAGGGGCGGACGTTGGGGGCCGCGTCCCGGCAGGCGAGGGCATCGGTGAGGCCGTCGGTGCTCTGGGAGAGCAGGTCAAGTTCCTTCACCTCGGCGCAGGCGGTGGCGAAGGAGTCCGCACCCTCTCCGGTGAGGTCGGCGGCGTACCGGTCGAGCTGGCTGCTCATCGTGTACTGCGGCAGCGGCACCAGGAAGCGGCGGCCGTACTTTTCCAGAGGTGGCGCGGCGTCACCATTCTTCCACTGGTAGGTGGCGCCGTCGAACTCCCAGCTGGGGGACGTGGTGTTGAAGGGGACGGGCCAGTGCTGCACCGTCCATTGGTAGAGCAGGGGTTTCCAGGGCTGGCGCCACACGGGCAGGAGTTCGGGTGTGGGGCTGGCGAGGAGATAGACGAACTCGCCCAGGAGAGCGGCCACGATTCCGGGCAGTTCCCCGGGCTTGAGCCTGTTTCTGAACGGTTCGGGGAAGGTGTCGCCCGGTTTCACCGTGCCCTTGATGTCGCGGGGCTGCCGGCAGACGAGGACGCTGTCGTCGAGGTCGCGGTAGCGCTGATGGCTGGTGGCGCCGCCGAGGACGACGGTGGGGTCCATGGCTTCGAAGAAGGGAGGCAGTGCCTCGCGGCGCAGCTCGCAGCCGTCGGGGAGCTTCTTCGCCGAAAGGTACCGGCGGACGGAGTCGGCGAGTTCGGTCGCGTCCCGCCCGTGCGGGATCTTGTCCAGCAGCGTGGTGACGGCTGACTGACGCCGGGCCACTTCCACGACGAGGCTTGCGGGCTTCGACGTGTCGAGTTCGTCCGAGAGGTTCTTGGGGAAGGGCTTTTTGGGGAGGAAGGCGAGGCCGTTCATCCACCACAGGGCGTACAGCCTGCTCTGGAGTGCGGCCAGTTCCCGGGTGGCGGTGTCGTGGGCGTCCTGGTCCCGGTTGAGCTGGGCGAGCAGCGCTTCGGCGTCCGGGCCGGCTCCGGACCAGGTGACCGATTCCGGGGTGCCCGGGGGGTTGACCTCCTCGGAGGTGTCCACGATCCGCCAGACATAGCCGCCGGGGTGCTGTTCGAACCAGCCGCGGTGCATGGCCTGCGCGGTGAGGATGTCCCCGTCCTGCTCGTCGAGGGTGTCCACCAGGCCACGTCCCAGTGCGTGCAGCAGCATTCCGTCCTCCGCCCCGGACTCGCCGCTGGTGGTGGCGGAGGCGGTCAGCAGTGCGGCGGTTGCCTCGTCCGCGCCGCTGCCGAACGCGATCTTCACTTTGTGCAGTCCCGGGTTCGGGTCCGGCCGGTCCGATGCGGGGATGCCCCCGGGCCGGTTCCACGCGACGCCGGCGGTGCGGCCGCAGTACACGGTGGATGTCGGCTGCCATCCGGCCGGTGGCCCGGTCCATTCCAGCGCGGCCAGTGCCTGCTGCGGGCTCTCCCCGGTCTTGATGCGGCGCAGCAGTTCCTCTTGGCCGGGGTCGGAATGCCAGCCCACCACCTGGTAGTTGACGGTCGCCCGGTCGATGTCCTTGAGGCTGTCGTCCTTGAGTTCGTCGTGGAGGGAGAAGACGTTCTGGTGGTAGGGCTGGAAGGCGTGGAAGGTCATCAGCCCGGGGCCGACCGAGGAGAGGAACATCTCCTTGCGTTTGAGTTCCCGGCGAGCGGGTTCGTTCCATGGTGTCCCGCGCGGGCCGATGTCCTGACGCCTGCCCATCATCGTCGGGGTCACCGTGGACCGGTACGGGGTGTCCTCGGTCTTCCCGGGGTTGGGCCTGACGGGGTGAATGGTGGCGGAGGTGCCGTCCCGGTCGTCGAGGTAGTCGCTCTCCACCACCCAGCCGGCCGCCAGTCCCGGGTTGTTCTCGACGTGCCGTACGACGAGCCAGCGGTTGGGTACCAGGGGGAAGACACTGTTGCCACCCGGTGTGCGGGGAGCGGCGTGCCGCAGCCCCGCGGGTACTTCCCAGCGCACGTACACGCCGTCGTACTTGAGGTATGGCTCCTCTGTGGTGGGGTCCGACCAGGGGATCTCGCTCTGGAACGGTCCGGGCTCCGGGCTGAGGTGATGCGCGAGCCGCTGGAAGTGGGGCGCCCAGCGTCTGAAGCCCTGCCCGTCGCGTTTACGTACGTCCCGGTTGACGACCAGGGCGTCCACGCGTACCGGCACGATCAGCGGATTGGTGTCGTCGTCAGCCATGGGAGTGCTCTCCTGTTCCGGGTGTGCTCTCGCGCTGAGCGGCCCGGAAGGTGCGGCGCTGCGCGGCGTTGATCAGCTGGATGGCGAACTCGGCCGGGGTCAGGGCCCGTCTCACGGCCGTCGCGTTGCCGAGCCGGTCGGCGAGGTAGGCCGTGCGGAACACACGGTCCGGCAGCCCCGGTGCCGGGGTGCGCAGATAGGGGATGAGGCCCGGAGGATCGGGGAAGCACTGGCCTGGCAGCTCCTGGCCCAGGGTGCCCGGGGACAGGTCCCGCAGCCGGATGATGCCTCTGGTCACCGGGTCCTTCTCGGTGCTGCCGGCGGGCTCGTCGATGCCGAAGTGAACACCCTGCTGAGGCTCGGCGATCTCGACCCGCTGCGGCACGCCCGGCATCAGCAGCAGCAGGACATCGTCGGCGAGTTTGTCCCGGCGGATCACCGACAGTGCCTGCTCGCCCTCGGTGGCCTGCTTGTTCGGGTAGGGGCGTACTTCGAGGGCGGGCCAGCCGGGCACCAGTTGCGAACGGATCAGTACACCGGTGAGCCGTCCCTGTGCGGGCAGGGCCAGACCGCCGGGACCGAAAAGCACATCGTCCAGAGCAAAGTTGAGGTCGTGGGCGAGCCCGACACTCAGCGCGCCCTCCAGCAGCGCCCCGATCCAGCCCGCGTCGACATGGAAGAACCGCAGGCTCTCGGGCGGCAGCATCCGTCCGTCGGACACCAGATGGGCGAAGGGAACCCCCTTCAGGTCCCGGAGCCTGAGCAGCCAGTCACGCACGACGGCGAGATCCTCATCCTCCTCCGGCGGTTCGGAGCTGTCGCCGGTTCCGGTCAGCACCGTGAGAGCCGCCCGCAGCCGCTCGCGCAGCGCACCGTCGTCACGTACCCGTTCGGCGGTCAGCCCGGCGGCGCCGGGCAGGCGCGGCGCCGCCGCGACGGGCGTCACTCGCGCAGGCTCACCCGCAAGCCCGTCTTTCCTCTCCACGGCGGCGGCTCCCGGCGCCACCAGCGTCCGGGTGAGCTGTCCGCCGAGGCCCGCCTTCACCCACTGGTCCAGCCGTGCCTTGGCCCCGCCGGGCACCAGCCCGTCGCGGCCCTTGTATACGAGGGACGGGGCAGCGTTCCCGGCGTCGGCCGGGGCCTCGGGGGTGGCGGAGAACACCGTTGTGTCCAGAGCAGTGACGGTCTTCAGGGCTTTGGCGCGCACGCGCAGCAGCGCGGCGGCGAACGCGTGGTCTGCGAGCGCGGCACCCCGGCCCGTGGTGAACGCCACCGCGAGGCTCAGGTCGTAGACCCCGTACTCCTCCAGGTGTGTCAGCGCCTCCCGGGCGCAGCGTCGGCGCGCCTGGCCGGCCGGCGGGGCAACAGGTGCGGGTGTGAGCGGGCCGCGGTACCAGCCGAAGGTGGCGTGCCCCGCCTCCGTACGGCAGGGCAGCGGTACGTACCCCTGGTCCAGCCGGTCGGCGACGTCGCTCTGTGCCGTGCCCTCCAGGCTGGTCCTGTCGGCGGGGATTCTCAGCAGCAGCCCGGTCCCGTCGGGGCCTTGGCGGTCGACGAAGTTCTCGGTGAGGGAGGCGAATCCCGGCACCTGGTCGGGCAAGGTCTCGAACGCCGATGACCACAGCGAGATCAGCCGCAGCGGCTGGTCCTTCGCCGTGTGCTCCGTGCCCGGGGCGGCCGAGGGCAGCGTCCAGCCCTCCAGCGACACCAGGTGCACCGCGTAGCGTCCGCCGACCGCGCTGGGGAGACGGTTGCCGACGACGACCGCGTAGGAGCCCGGCTCGATCAGGTCCGGATCGTCAACGGCCCTCTGGTGTCGCTCGTCGACCACCCGGACGTGCGTCAGATACGGCAGGTCCCCCGCAGTGGGGGCGAGGGCGTCGAACACGCCGCGGGTGGTCAGGACCGTGCCGCACACCACCTCCAGATCCTCCGCCGGGATGTCCTCGGGGTGGGCGAGCGGGGGCAGGGTGACGTCCTTGTCCTCCGGGAGGCGGCTGAGAGGATCGGACAGCTGCCGTACGGTGCGCGCATCGCTCCGGCCCAAGCAGTGCGGGTCGTTGAGGAGTTCGGCCTCACCGAAGACGAGCAGAGCCATCCACGGCAGCCGCGTCGCCCCGTCCGCCGCGAAGGCTTCCCGTTCCCACGGCAGGGTGTCGCGGTTGATGGTCACGTGCGGCAGCACGTCGGCGTACAGGCCCGTCGATCCGGGGGGAGGGTAGGTGCCGTGGATCCAGTCCGGCTCTACGGTGAAGCGCGGCGCACGCACCTCCAGTTTCTGGGTCACGGGCTTCTGCGCGGTCGGCAGGTAGCCCTTGTCCACCGCCTCGCCGCTCTTGGTGAGGCTCTGGTGGGCGGTGAGCGTGTAGGTGCCCGCGGCCAGCTTCGGTACCAGGCAGTCCACGAACCCCACACTCAGCCGCGGGTCGGCCTGTGCGGTGTCATCTGTGTGAGTCATGTCCCCTGCCCTTCGTCCCGCGTGCTGCTCTCGGCCTCGTCATCGGTGTCACCCGGGCCTGTTTTCCTGGGGATCTCCGGCTCCCTGGTGAGGGCGATCGCCACCGGCGTGGCCGCCAGGGGAAGCGAGAGGGGCAGCAGGACGGGAGCGTCGCCCGAGGTGTCGAGCACACGGACGCAGCCGAGCCCGGTATCGCTCCCGGTCTTGACGGTAGCGGTGTCCTGGCTGGTGGACCGGGCGACGAAGACCCGATTGCTGTCCAGCGACACGGCCAACGCCAAGGGCTGGGAGCCGACCCACGCCGGAACCCCCACCTCGCGCGGCGTTGTGCCGGACACATCGAAGACCGACACCGTGCCCGCCACACGGTTGGCCACATACAGCCGCTTCCCGTCCGGTGACGCTGCCAGAGCACTGGGATCGGTCCCGGTCATCAGGACCGCCACCGGCTCCCTCTCCTTCTCATCGAGGGTGAGCTGGTCCACCACACTGACGGTGGACTGCCCCGCGTTGAGCACGTACAGCCACCGGCCACGGGGATCCATCGCCAGTAGGGTCGGACAGGGGCCGGCCTTCCGCTCGAAACGCGTGATCAGCGCGTCCTCCTTGACCTCTACGGCCACCACGCTGTTGCGCACCCCGTGGGCGACGTACACCCATCCGCTCTTCTTCGACCACAGATCGGGCTTCGCCCCGCACACGACGTCCACGGCACCGTTGTTCAACCCTGTGCTGCGGACCTTCTCCGGGGTCTTGAGCGCGATCTGCTCCAGCTCCCCCGCCGTCGTGGAGACGAGGAACGCCCATGCGCTGTCGGGGGAAATGGCCGCTGCCCGGGCGCCCTGGCCCACCCAGACGCCGGTGGTGTCCAGCGCTTTCGCCGGGGTCGGCGGGGTGAAGGAGGTACGCATGATCAGGGGGTGCTGGCTGGAGTTGCCGCTACAGGTGCGTTGTCCGTTGGGGCTGACCGCCAGGTTCCCGGCGGGTACGGCGCCTTCGGCTGTCTGGTCGGCGATGGTGAGGCTGTCAGTATCGACTGTGCTCAGCACGCCGTGGTCGTCGAGGACGAACAGTCGTGGTCCTGGGGGCAGGGGCGGGCTCGGCAGCTGTTTCATCAGGGCTTCGATGTCGCCCGGTACGAGATAGTCGTCGGGGTCCAGCCGGTCGTTGGTTCCGGGGCCGACGCCCATGACGGTCATCGCGTCGAACAGCCGGTTACGGGCCCAGACCGTCTTGGGCTCCGTGTCCAGGAGCAGGGTGCCCCGGGTTTCGCCGCCCGGGCCGGGAGCCGGGCAGCCTCTGACAGGCAACGACGCGCCGGGGGTGCCCCCGTAGGTGGTCTCCCGCGGGTGCACCCGCCCGGCCACGTCGCGCACGGACTCAGCCGGGAGCGGGGGGCCGAGCGGCAGAGCCCCGTCCGGCATCCGGTCGTCATGGGACAGCGCGTCGGCCTCGATGCTTCCCGGGGAGCTGCCCCGGTCGGGCTTGGGCAGCCGCAGGTTGATTCCGGTGAGCTGCTGATCAACCCGCTGGGGGCTGGATGGGGTCAGCTTTCCGCCGTAGCGGCCCCACAGTGCGGCGGGCAGGCTGCTGTCCACCCGGGGCGAGGGCTCCGCCTCGTACCAGTCGCTCAGGTCGTGAACGGTTTTCTGCTGATCGGTCAGGGTCAACGTGAAAACGGATGTCAGTTCGGTGGCGCGCATGGGCCGTAGATGGACGCCGGCACTGCCGTTCAGCTCGACCGGCTGTGATCCGGACGGGCCGACAAGCGTCCATGTGGTGACCGGGACGGCGGTGCGGACGGTGAACGAGAACGCGCCCGGACCGACGACCCACAACCCCTGCTCCAGGGCGTCTTTGGACGTGACGGGGATCAGCCCGTCGGTGGCTGCCAGCCGTACGGCATCCGTGGCGGCGGGCAGCTGCCTGGCCACGTCTTCCCAAGTCGCGATCCGGTCACCGGCGGAACTGTGGTTGCCGAACGCGACCGTGAACTTGATGAACCACAGCTTCACGGTGACGGTTCCGGCGGTCGGCGGACCCCACAGGGCCAGCGTCGCGCCGATCTCCACCCGGATCGTCTCGCGCACCAGCCACAGATCAAGGACGTAGCTGACGCCCACACTGATACCGATGCTGACGTCGAAGCGCAACGGGGCCCACTCCATCAGCATCCGCGCGTGCGCGGTCAGCCAGGCGTGCAGGTCCCCGGACCGGTAGTTCACCTCCAGGTCACCACCGGCCATGACCGCCCCCGGGGTCAGCGCGAAGAACGCGCCTCCGGTGATCGCCAGTTTGGACGTGACCGGCCAGGAGAATCCGAGGCGGGGCACCTGTGGATAGTGGGCCGGCACCGCATACCCGGGGTGGTAGCCGCCCAGGGTGAGTACGAAGTCCCCCGACCGGGCGCCGTCCACCCATACGTAGAGCGCGAAGCCCCCGGTGAGGACACACGCCTCGTCGATGAGGTAGGAGCCCGGTGCGAGCTGTGCGGTGAGCTTCAGGATCCCTTCACTGGCTCGGTACTTGACCGACATGCCCAGGCGGGCCCTCGCATACGCCTTGCCCTGCTTGGGGAACCGGGCCTCCGCCGTGCCCAGGACCGCGACGGCGAAGTCGTCACCGACCTCCAGGACCAGCAGCGCCTGGCATTGGAGGAACTCGAACACGTTGAAGGTGAGACCGGCGGCGAACCACATCTGCCCGGCGGCCGGCCGCACCACAGCCTTCTCACCTCCGTCCGTCAGCGTCTTCAGCACCTTCAACGGCTCGGTGTCCGGGTCCGTGGAGGTGAGGTTCTTCAGGAACGGGAAGTCCAGGACCTTGTCGCCCTCGGGCACCCTGACCGTGCTGTTGAAACCGAACCCGGCCAGGATTCCGGTGATCTCCACCGGAGGCGGTCCCCCGAACCTCCCCGATACCTTCCCGAACAGGAACATCGACGGCCAGCCGCCGTCCTTGGGCTGCGCGTAGGCGCCCAGCGCGGTCAGCCCGAACTTGCTCGCCGACACCACCAGCACGCCCTCGATGAGCACCGCATACGCGGGATCCGTGCGGTTGACCAGCGCGCCCATGACCGTCAGTGGCGGACGGTTGTATCCCGCGCTCAGACCGTCCAGCCGGAACTCCGGCTTCGCCGGGTCCCGCAGCGGCACACCGATACCAAGTCCCTCGACGCCGAGCGTGAGCCCGGCCATCCCCAGCGACGCCTCGAACAGCACCCACACCGTGCCGTCCACGTAACTCACCCCGACGCGGCCCAGCCGCACCGGCCCCACCGTGCGCTGCACGTCCACCCACGCCACCACCGGGGCGGCCGGGGCAGCCGGGGCGCCGGGCGGTAGATCCTTCGTGTCCCGTCCGCCCTTCACCAGTACGGACACGGGGTGGGCCGTCCCGGGCAACTGCACGTCCACCGCGAACGCCACGCCCTTGGCCAGCCCCTCACCGGGCAGCGGTGCAAGGTCCGGATCGCAAGCCGACAGTGCCTGGTTCAGCACCGCCACCCGCTGCGCGGACAACTGCTTCGACGCCACGAGCACACCCGTTCCGCGCAGGGAGACATCCTGCCCGGCCGGGATCTGGTCCTTCAGCAGCGGCACCTGCGACAAGCCCACGCCGATCCCCACGACGGCGCGCACCGCCCACTCGCGCTCACCGCTCTCCGGCTGGACGGACGCCACGACCAGCGATCCGCCGGCGTCCTTCGCATGAGCGGCGAACACCACCGACTTGCGCGTGGACGAATAGCCGATGGTGATCCTGTCTGCCGTGCCCAGCTTCCCCAGCAACTCGGCAGTACTCTCCTCCTCAGCGCCCAGCAGCTTGGCCAGATCCGCCAGCGACACCCCCTGGGAGTCGGTCCAGCCGGCGGTGAACTCCCCCTCCTGGACCTTGCCGACATGGAACGTCAGGACACGCGGATCCCCAATGCTCTGGGGCACCTCAAGTACGAGAGCGCCGGTGTAGGTCTGGCCGTACCCCGTCCCGCTGCCCTGTCGCTTCTCCAGAGCCACCTCCAGACGCAGAGACGCGTTGACGTTCCCCAGCGGGAATGCGCAGGCGCAGACCACATCGAATGCCTGCCCCGCGCTGTCGAACGACACAGTGACCTCGCGTACGGTCACATCGGACAGCACCGGAGGCGGCGCGATGTGGAAGCGAGGGAACAAGTCAGCGGGTGACACGTCCCGGGCTACGCCGGAGAACCTCCACCGGCCCCCGTCGTAGGTCGCCTGGAGGCTCAGCGTCGTCCGGCCAACAGCTGCCTGCGCTCCGATGCGGCCTGTGGGGCGCCCCGTGCCCGTACCTTCCACTGCCAGTTGGAAGCCGGTGAGCGCGAAGACGTCACCGATCATCCAGGGACCCGCGAGGTCCAGATTCACTCGGTAGCTCTGCGACCGTGCGTTGATCCACGCGGTGAAGGCTTCGGCCACTCCCGGAATCTGAGTGCCCGGAAGAAAAATCCCGAGAACGTCGGCAAGGGGCAACGGTTCAAGAAGCGTTGCCTGGAGATCCAGTCCTGGAACCGACACCGAAACGCCGACGCAGGAAGAACCAATATGGAGAATCCCGCCGAGCCGCGTATACACGTTCGCTGAACTGCTCGGTGACCCGATGGCGTATTCGATGTCGATCTCCTCGATCTCGAACACATCGGGGAGCAGAGACCAGCTGACAGGGATGGTTACCCGCACCGAGGCGGTCAGCACCGGGTTCAGCCCTGCCTCCGAGCGGTCCGGTGCGACAACAACGCTCACACTTTTCAGGTCGACCGTGCCGGGAACAGAGAGACCGGGAATATTGTCGGGGAGCGCAAAGAGTTCGCCGCTCGCCCCCGGTACGAGTTGAGCAAGGGAAGTGAGCGAGGTGGACACGCCGGTGAACTCACCGGCGAGAGTGCATGTGGTTGAGGCTGCGCCCGCCTGCGGCAGACCACGTAGACGCAGCGTTCCCGAGGGGGCACCGGCGAACGGCAGGTCACCGCCGACCGTCGCATGTGCGGCGGCCGCGTCTCCTCCCTCAGGATCAAAGGAAAGCACCAGCAGCAGCTGCGTGAACCCGTACGTCCGCAAGAAGCCGGCGTCGAGTTTCAGATACGGCAGGACAATCTTCCACTGGTGCGGATCCGAGGCATCGGTCACCGTGACGTCGATGCGCAGCCCGGCCACGGCCTGCGGTGATGCCGCCGAATCGACCCGGAAGACGACTGTCGCCTCAGCTCCCGACGTGATCCCGGGGATGGAGATTGCTCCTGAGAGCCTGAGGCGGACCGGGTCGGACACGGTCAGGCCAGTTACGGACAGCGCTCCACGGAGGTAGCTGTCAAAGAGCCCTTCGGAACCTGGTAACGCCAACTCTTCCTTGCTCAGGAGGAAGTCGCCCCCGATCGCGGGGAACTTCCTCCTGAGTTCCTCAACTGTCAGCGCCATGAAGTACCCCCTTGACCCGCGACCTGCGCTCTTCGCCTTGCTACCGCCCCCCTTGGTGGGCTAGTAGCCAACTTCAACTCTTCCCTGGTCGTCGATCGTCAGGTGCCAGTTACCGCAGATGAAGCGCTGTTCGTACGCCATCGTTTCGGTCCAGTCCGGATTTACCATCAACTGCGAGGTAAAAACAGACATACTAATTTGATCGTTATTGAAGTACCTGTCATTAAAATACGTGTACTCGTGAGCAGTGGACTCCTCGATTTTTCCGGACCACCCTTGCACGTTATTCAGATGGGCGAGTGTGGGAATTCCAGATTCCTGGAAGAATTTGGTCCCTGAGCTGACGGTCAGGCGTTTAGGTTTGAGCAGCTTGACCCATTGCTCGTGGGACGATGTGGCGCTACCGTGGTGGCCCATCTTGAGGGTGACGCTGTCAGAGGGGATCTTGGGTGCCCAGGCGCCCAGGATAAATTTTTCGGTGAGGACAGTCGCGTCTCCCATGAGCATCACCAGACTCTTCTTGTAGACCAGCGAAAGCACTGTGCTGTCGGGATTCGGATCGTAGCGACTCAACTCTTTCTTGAGCCGCACCACTTCATGCGGGTCCGTCCCTGCCTCCAGTACCTTCACCCATTTTTGCTGGCGCGTCGCGTACGATCCCGTGGCATTTGCAGCGACGACGTAGAGCCCTTCATCACTTCCGATCCGGACAACCGGCTGCCCATACCGCCAAGGAACATCGACAATCCCGCCGGGCGGCGGGCCACTGAACGCAAGGGAATTGGCGAGCGGCAGCGCACCATGACCTTTAAGCCATTTATAGGTGGCATCTCCCTTGACTCCGGAGAAATTGTCGCGTCCGTTCTTATAATCCTCCAGCACTCCGGTATAAAAGATTCCCTTCGCCGTAAAACCCTCCAACGCCCTTACCAGGAGATTGTAGTGATCCTCGTCCGCATGAGTGATGAAGAGATAGTCGATCTCTCTCTTCGGGACATAATTATTCAGAACATTTCGAACGTTGGTAAGTGCGTCCACGCGCTTGTTGCTGGTGCTGTCGAGAAGACAGCACGCGTTTTTGGTGCTTCCGCAGTCGATCAACACCACCTCGCCACTCCCGGCGGGCGGATCCGGGAAAACGATCAAAGTGCAGTCCCCCTGACCCACGCCGACGAAGATCACCCTGACGTAGGGGCCGGACGGGACAGGGATGACCATCTCTGACTCCTGACTCTCATGTCCAACTCGCCCAGATCACCACCAAGCATTACAAACAAGAGCCACAGGGCAGACGCAGAAATGGCAGAGCCACCTGCTCCGGGGACAGAGGTAACGATTCTCCGAGCGCCTGTCTCAGCGCACGCCGGTGCATCGTTGGGGCACACTCCATTACCTGGCGAAGAAGGGGACCAGAGCCGCAGGAGTGACGTCACTTGTCGAGGGGTTTGAGGAGCGCCCAGAACCACGGTCGGGTGATGTTGATGAGTTCGGGAGGCACTGGGGTTCTTGCCGGGGCAGCATCGGGCTGCTCCTGGTGAAAGGTCCTGGTCCTGCCGCAGATGTCGTAGGTCGAGCTGTACGCGGCGATCCGGCGTGACCATCGTGGCGGCACGTGAGGCGGGAGCTTGAGCGCAAGCACGGCGTGACGTGGCGGACGGTACGGAGAGGTCGGCTGACCCTCCACTGGTCTCATCCGGGCCCGCCACCCAGCGGGCGGCGGGCCCGGATGAGACACCGGAGCAGACGGGATGAAACCGCTCATCACCGGTCGAGACCGCCGCTTTGCTCCAGGTCATCCACGAACTGCTCGTGCACTCGAAGCTCGTGGCCTCTGCCCGGACTCGTCAAGACGATGGCCTTCGCCTCCCCGAGTGCCGTGGGACCAGCCACCAGTAGCTCGCGCGTGATCACCACCGCGTCAAGCACCTCGACTCAGCGCTCACTCAGTAGCCTCAGCACGAAAGCCATCCCACCAGCACTCGTGAGCAGCGGGTCGGCACTCTTCCACGAGCGCCTCAAGCCGAGCCGTCCTTTCCGGATGCAGCCCTCTGATCGCCATCGCAGTACCCCCTCGTCTCGCAGATCCGCGGTCGTCCCCGATCATGTCCCGAACGTCCCGAGCGCCGTCATCTCTCGTCCACATCTGCGGAGGCTTAGATCATCCGCTGCCTCCCAAACCGGCGGACAAACGCTGCTGCTGAAAGCGACCAGAGCCATCACCTGCCTCATTCACGACGCGAGGCTGCCATGTTCCTGGCTGAACCAGATCCCGACCTGCAAGACTTCTGGACCGCACTGACAGCGCTGACCATTCTCCTCTATACCACCAGCAAGCGAAGAACCTCCTGGTGCCGTACTCGCCGAAGAAGCTCGGCTTCTTCCAGCCGCAGGCAAAGGGCGCCTGAGCAGGTGTTTTACCTGCCAGGCGCCCTTCGAGTCACTTTTCCGGGCCGTGAAGCTACGCACGGACCCACGGGCAGAGCACGAGAATCGAAATTCGGCGGTGTGGGTTTCGTGCCGGGCAGTGGTCACCCGAGCTGCATGTTCTTGCTTGTTTGGTTGAAGGGGCGTCAGGCCGGCCAGCCACGCGACCGCGAGGGGTGGCCCTCGCGGTCGCGTTCCCCAAGGCCCATGTCCAGGGCGTCCAGGACGAGTTGGGTTTCCTTGGGCGTCGATGCGGACAAGAGTTCAGCCTCGGGAGCCCATGCACCATGTCTTGGGCTACCGCAGGGGGTTGGTTAATACCGTGTGTATCTGGCAGGTAGCACCATTCGGGGATTGGGATCGAGGAGCACATCGGCGGGACCGAACCGTGTGGCTAGTTCGCGGATTTCGGGATCTTCGAGAAGGCGGAGGCGGCCGTCTTCAATAAAGGGTGTGCCGTCAATGGTGATGGTCGGCTTGTCGAACTGGCAGTCGCAGTGGGCGTGTCCCGGCCCGCTACGGTCAGGCTCCCCCTCCTTGGTCAGGGCGTCCAGGCCAAGGTAGAACGCACCGGCGTGCTTCTCCCGTTCGAACTGGGTGCCACCGCTTGAGCGCACTTTCGGGTTGAGTCCGATCAGGGCGTGCCGCAGGTAGTAGCCCCTTGGTGAATAGTGACATAGCTCGGTGGCGGCAGTCGCGCCCTCGATCGCTGTTACCACGTTGTTGGTGAGTTCGATCGTGGTGGGCTCGGCCGGTGTGCCGGTGACCGTGGACTCCTCGATGACCAGCAGCCCGTCGGTGCGGTTGGGGTAGAAGTTGACGCCACCGTAAGGGAAGGGCCGCCACATTCCAGCGATGAGAGGAGCGTGATGGCCACTGGTGGCGAAGTCACGGAAGGTCACATCGGTGCCTGCAGCGGTGGTTACCCGGATCTCGCCGGCTGCGGCGAGTTGTGCGGTTGCCTTGGCTTCCAAAGCAAAATACAGCTCCAGTGGGAAGCGGGCACCGGTGGCCAGAGCCGATGCGGTCGCGGTCTGGTGCAGTGAGAGGAACCTGGCCTTGCGCTTGGCGACCTCGTCGAAGAACAAGCGGTCGCTGTGCACCTCACCCCACCATGTGCAGGAGAGCACCACATCGGCCTCGGCGTGGATGGCCGACAGCATGGGTGATGGCTGCTCGGAGTCCCAGCCACCCGCGCTGAACGGGGGAACGGCCAGAACGTGCACCTCGGCGTTGCGGTAGGCGGCTGCTGCCGCCAGTGCCTGCACCACCACAGGGTCCACGGAGTTCTCCGTCAGGATCAGCACCTGTTCGCCGGCGGCAACGGCGGTGTACTCCATGACGTTATAGGCGCCGGGCATGAGTTCGGTGATGGACAGCGGTGCTGCCATAGGAGTGTCCAAGTAACTGAAGCAGGTCGTTCCGTTCATGCGGATCGAATCCTTTCCGGTGCCGGCTGGGCAGTCGTTGATTGCGGAAGGCGGACGGCGCGACCAGCTCCAAGGCCGAAGAGGCCCTGAACGAGGGTCAGCGCGACAAGAAGGCCGAGCGGGACAGTGCACCCATCGGCGAGGTCAAATGGGCTGAGCCGAACGGCAGGGGCCCAACGGCGGCTAGGAGGTAGCCGACGCTTCGGGCCATGCCGGACGGGGGGCGGCCTGGGACGCGTCGGCCGCATGCTGTCCTTGGAACGTCAGCGTCAACACCAGGCAGGCTCCGCCGCCAAGGCCGATCGGCGCACTCCACGCGGTCGCCATCTCGGGGGCCAGGAGCAGCCCCAGGTATCCGGTGGCGCACGTCAATGAACCGCTGACGGCCGGCAGCCGTTGGTCAGTGAGTTGTCGGGCGAGGATCGGCACAGTACTGCTGGAGACCGGACCGGTCACCTGGAGCAGGAACAGCTGCCGGCCGGCGGCGCCTTCGGAGGCGCCGTGGTCGTGCACGATGCTGGGTAACCACGCGATCGTGGTGGAGAAATCGAGGGACTGCGGTCCCATGAACGCACTGACCTGCCAGATCAGTGGGTAACGCCACAGAGTATGCGCCTGCCCCGCTCCGGGGGGAGTTGCCATCCTTCGGGAAGATGGTCAGCCAGGGGCACGGACACCCCGGAGGAGCGCGGCTATCAACCCCATGACAGTGACGTAGAGCCCGGTGACTGCGGCGATCCGCCGTTCGGGAACAGTGCTCTTGACCAGCGAGGGCAGCGGCACGTTCCGTAGGCGATCGCTGCTGCCATGATCACGGTGCCTGCGAACAAGGTCAGCACGCCTGGCAGCGAGCGCAGCACAATGCCGACCGTCAGCACCAGCAAAGCGATCCACAAGACACGCTCGGTTCCGTGGCGCTGCGCACTCCTGCCCACCAGCGGTGACGTGGCCGCGAAAGCCAGCAGTGGCAAAGCGTTGAGCAGTCCTGCCGCGGGGCTGGACAAGCCGGTGTCGTGTTCGATCATCGGCAGCACCGAGCCGACACCTGTCAGCGGCGCCCGCAGATTCGCCGCAACAAGCAAGTTCCCAACCAGGAGCAACCCCCATGCGAGGCGCTCCGCCCTGGTGACCGTCGGATTCGACCCCGGGGGCGTCAGCGCCCTTCGGAACAGTCACGCTCATGCACCCCCTCTTGCCCCGGCGCGGCGCGGCGGCTGATCCGTACGAGCGTGGAGGCGGCGGAGCGGGCAGTCACCGCATCTCCCGCCGCAATGGCCTCTACGAGGGTGGTGTGCCAGTGGTCGTGTTCGGCGGCGATATCACTGCCCCAGGTCAGCCCGGCGACCGCTGCGGCCAGCGCGCTCCCCAAGTGCTTGTAGACCTCGGCAAGCAACCTGTTCCCGCCTGCTTCCACCACCGCCAGGTGGAATGAGCCATCGACGTCGGCCAACGCGGTCATCTCACCGGCACAGTTGGTCTCCTGCGCCTTGTGCAGCAGCTCCCGCAGTCGCTTCACGTCTGCGCTCGTCCGACGCTGCGCGGCCAGCCCCGCAGCATGCTCCTCCAACACCGCGCGCAGCTCGAAGACATCGGACAGGTGTGCCGTTGCCGCCCTGCGCACCAGCACTGCCTCCAGCTCGCTGGCGCCCCGGACGTAGGTGCCGTCTCCGGCGCGGGCTTCCAGCAGGCCCAGGTGCACCAAAGCGCGCAAGGCCTCTCGCACGGTGTTGCGACTGATTCCGAGAATCGCGACCAACTCGTGTTCGGGAGGTATCCGACTACCGACCGGCCAGCGGCCGGAGGCGATCTGCTCCCGTAGTTGATCAGCGGCCTGGGCGGACAGGGTCGCGCCACGACGCGGCTCTCTCAACCCCTCCATACATACCTCCAAATGTTGGACAGCTGTAGGTAAACACATGGCGCCCCCAATGCACCAAGGTGATCCATGTCACACCGCGCGATGCGTGGTCACAAGACTGTGCAAACTGCCTGAAAATGGCCCGCAGAGATCAACATCAAACGCCCACTCAGAACCCGTTCGCGCTCAAAGGTGGCAGGAGGGGGGTCCGAGACGGCCGTTGTGCGAAGGCCTGGTTCCGTGACGGCCCCTCAAGAACCTTTCGCCGGACCTGAGTCCGAAGCCGATCTCGTCGAGCGCCATCCGTGTCCGAAGCGCAAGGCCGCCCCCGGCTCGCCGTGCCGCTCGCGCAGCGGGGCAGTCACCAGCGCCTACCACACCGGCCACTTCACCAAGGTGCCGTGGACGGCTACTCAGGCGCCGAGCTCGGCCGAGTCCAGCGAATCAACTCCCGGGGGGTGACTGCTCAGCCCCGGGTTCCTTGGTCACCACCAGCTGATGGCCGCCGGGGACGTCGCCCGGGGCCTCGTGACGAAGCCGGGCGCCTCCCAGGGGTGGTGGAAGGCGACAGCGTAGAGACCGGAGGGGCCGCACCGTGCCGACGTAGATCGGGGTTGACCAGGGTTGACGACTACAAGCCGTGACAGCAGGGTGGGCTGGGGGTACACCCCCGCCCGACCCACCCGCTGCCTTGAAGTTAAAGACGGGGAGGGCTGCAACCGCTTCCCGCCCTCCCCGGATCTTGCCCACTGCCTCTCCGCGCTGCTGAACCGCTTCATCCGTGACGGGGACCTCTCCACGTATGCCGGGCCCCGCACGGGCGGCGCCCGTGCGGTCATGGCCGAACTGCTGGGCAGCCAGCTGAACATCGGCCTGAAGGCTTCAGACGTCTTCTTCACCCGCGGCGCCACCGAGGCCAACAACCTGAGCATCGCCACCTGGCCGGGACCGAGCACTATCAACTACATGACCAACCTCAGCTCCGCCCCAGTCGGCTCAGCCCTTCCCCGACTGAGCACGGTGCCCTACGACCACCCCGACGCGCACTACCTCACCCGAGCCCTGCATCTCGCCCAGGTCGCGACCTACGGATTCGCCGAAGACCCAGGAGAGACCCCCGCCGCACAATTCGACCCGCCGCAGGGCCTGTTCCTCATAGCCCACCACAACGGGGGCGCCGTCGGCTGTGGCGGGATCCGCCTCCTCGACGCGGAGACCGCGGAGATCAAGCGCATGTACGTGAAAGAGAGCGCACGCGGAAACGGCCTTGGCAGGCACATCCTCGAATGCCTGGAGCGCCACGCTGCCGTCAACGGCGCCATACGGCTCGTGCTGGAAACCGGATTCCGTAATCACGACGCCCTGGCGCTCTACCAACGCTGCGGATACACGCCGCGCTCCTCGTATGTACCCGGACGAGACCCAAGGGTGAACCGCGCCCTGACGAAGCGGCTCGGTTTCCCCGGCCGTAGGGTCTCGTAGGCAGCACGCGGATCGGGAAGATGTGCGGCTCCGCAGGCTGCGCGTCAGATGGACATTGCCACTCGCTCCGGCCGAAACTGCCACTGTCCACTCCCCCGGGGCTGTCGGAACGTCCCCACCCGGCCGATAGCGACGGCGGTCCGGTCGTCCTCCCGCCAGCCATTTCACCCGCTGTCCCGGTCCCGCGCAGGCACGCTGTCGATTGCGCGCCGGATTCACGGCTGGGTGTGGAGGTGATGGTGCTGGTGTCGTCGCACGTGCCGGTCGGCAGGACCGCTTTCGCGGCGACGGCGTCGGCCCATCGGTCGTCGTCGGTTGCGCCGGTCGCGTGCTCCGCTCCCCATACCCAGCGGCTGTCAGCGTCGGCCCGGACCGCCACGATCGGTCCGTCGAGCTGGAGGTGTGCCCGCACCAGGAGGTCGCGACAGTCCTGCCAGGAGAAGCTCTCGCGGGCGCCCTTGAGCAGGAGG
The DNA here is from genome assembly GCF_001905125.1 of Streptomyces sp. TSRI0281. Lineage (GTDB taxonomy): Bacteria > Actinomycetota > Actinomycetes > Streptomycetales > Streptomycetaceae > Streptomyces. Next base: position 35,048 of record NZ_LWLE01000037.1, read on the forward strand.
TGCGTGCGGGGCCGGTGGATGAGACGGCTCTTCCCTCCGGCCTTGCAGCAACACAGCGCGGCAACCGAGGTCCGGCGGCGGGACCTGCCACGCACGCGAATGACGGGGGTATGTCCGCGCTGGCCCCAGGTACGGGCACGGGGCGGCGTCATCGAGAAGCCGGCCTCGTCCTCGAAGACGTTCCAGGCCCCAGAGGCCGCCGCGAGCCTTTTACCCGGAGCCACACCTTCTTCTTCCACAGCTCCACCGCGTGCTCGTCACGCTCCAGTGCTCTGCGGGCGGGCGCCTGCCAGGATCAGCGGTGCCGTTCATCAGCCGCCACACCGTCGCCACCGGCAGGCTCACTCACAGCCGACGGCGGATCACCACCTGGACCCGGACCAGGGTCCAGCGTTCGACCTCGAAGCCGTGCGCCGCCGGGCCTGTGCCGAGTTCCTCCTCCACCACGGCGAACTGGGCATCGGTGAGGGTCGGCGAGTTCGCCGGACCTGCGGAACGCAGGCCCTCCATGCCGCCCTCGCGCCAGGCACGACGCCGGCGTCCCACCGACCGCACGCTCACTCGCAGATCCTTCGCGATCACCGAGGTCTTCTCACCCGCCGCGAACCGCTGCCCGGCCTGACACCGGACCTCCTCACGAAACGCCCGACGCTCGACGGTCAGGCCCCCACCCTCCGCATACCTCACCCCACCGGCGTACCGCAGGGATCATGAACTGTCACCACCCGACGACAACACGAAAACCTCAGTAAGCGGGAGACATGCCTGCTCAACCGTCTCGGAACCCGCCCCCTCCGCCTCCGGCACCCCCGCCCCGGGGCAGAGAGCCGACGCCCGGCACAACCGCGCCCGGCTCCTCCAGGCCACCCGCGAGGCGTACGCCCTCAACGGCACCGACATATCTTCCAGCGCGCAATCGCCCGCAGGGCGGGCGTGGGTGCCGCCACCCTCTACCGGTACTTCCCGACACGCGGCTCACTGATCGCCGCCGCGTTCTCCGAACAACTCAGCCAGTGCGTCGCAGCCCTCGACGAGGCCCTCCAGGACGACGATCCCTGGCACGGACTTCGCAACGTCCTCACCAAGGTGTGCATGATGCAGGCCCAGGACCGCGGGTTCAGCGCCGCGTTCCTCTCCCCATTTCCCGACGCGCCCGACGTCCATCGTGAGCGTGCCCGCGCCGAGACATCCCTCGCCCCGCTGGTACAGCGCGCGAAGGACACCGGACAGCTGCGCAAGGACTTCGACCCCAGCGACGTCACCCTTCTGCTTCTGGCCAACAACGGCGTCGCGCGAGAGTCCCCGGCGGCCTCCATGGCCGCATCCCGCCGCCTGCTCGCCTACTTCCTCCAGTCCTGCCTGCCGACGGACGGCACACCCCTGCCCGAGCCCGCGCCGCTCCGCCTTGACGACCTCTACAAGCCACCGCATCGAACGGGGTGACCGCCGGCGTCCGCCCGGGGCACGCGCCCCGACGCGGATGTACCTCAGACCCACCACAGCACCGCCCTTCATCACACCTCCGCCCGAGGTGGGTAAGGGGCTCAAGGACCCGTGGTCGGCGGGCTCCAGAGGCACGGCAGCGGGAACTCCTTCTTCGATGGAGAGTGCCGAATGCCCGTCGGCCGGCGGGCATCCGGTGTTCCCGTAGAAAGAGCAGCCGGGTAGCCGGGGCCGCACTGCCCGTACGCCGTGGCACACTCGCCCCTTGATCGCGGGGCGCACTGCCCCCGACCTGGGAGGAAGTGACTGTGCGCAGAACGAAGTGGGCCACCGTGGCGGTAGCAGTCATCGCGCTCGGAGCCGCAGGCTGCGGCACAAGCGACGCAGGCACCGAGGTGGATGCCACCCCGAAGTCGCCCCGGCCCAAGGGCACCGGGGTACTCACGAAGGAAGTCGTGCGTACGGACCTCGACACCTCGGCCGCGGACGCGGGCGTTCCGGCGAACGCACCGGAATACGGGCGGATGAGCGACGACACCCCGGCCGGCTCGGCGTCGCAATCGTGCAGCGTCGCCTTCAAGGGGTTCGGGACCAAGACCGCCCCGGTGGACATCGCCCGCTACGAGGCGGTGGTGGGCGAGCTGCGCGAGCGCGACTGGCAGCAGCCACAGGAACGCTATGAGCGCAAGGACGCGGACGACGGGGTGGTCAACTTGGCCCGGGTGGTCCTCAATCAGCGCGGCTGGAGCGTGGTCGCGGAGTACCGGACCTTCCAGGAGGACGGCGTGATCACCCTGTCGGCCTTCGACGACGCCTGCGTGAAGAAGAACGACGCGGACGCGGGCCCGGTCGGCTGACCCGGCCCCGTTGCCCAACGACCTCGTGTGCGGCAAGGCCCTGACACCTTCGCGCCGCCGCGTCCCGCTGGGCACAGCCTCGCCCCCGTGACAGCAGGCTCCACTGACGCGCCCGACTGCCCATCGCGCACGGGGCGGTGAGAAGTTGCTTCCGATTTCCGGGTTTCGTCGGAGCCACCCGCCTGCACACGACCCGGTGACGACCCGGAAGGCCGTGAGCACCGGCACCACCGGTCTGACGGGTCGAGGGGATCCGCGCCCCCCTTTCCCATCCACTTGCCCCACCAGGTATCTTGCATCGCATGGAACCAGGTGATTCGGCCAGGCAGATCCGGGCAGCCACCCAGCTGCACAAGGGTGTCCTGGAGTACCGCGTACTCGCCCTGATGCGGAACCGCCCCCGCTACGACGCGGAACTCCTCCACGAGTTCACCCGCGTCCGACCCGGCTTCCGCAACGCCGTCGACGCCTTCCTGGCCACCCCCCACCCCAGTACCGGAGACCCCGCATGAAGACCTCTGCCGACCCCGTACGCGACTACCTCTCCGCCGTCGAGCGCGAGGCCTCCGCGCTCCCCGCCGACCGTCGCCAGGAACTCCTCGCCGACCTCGCCGAACACATCGAGGTGACGCGCGCCGAACGCCCCGATACCGCGATCGGAGAGGTCCTGGCGGAGCTGGGGGACCCCCGCACGATCGCGGCGACGGCGCTGGCCGAGGCGGGGAACGGGGCCGCCGGAGCCCCGGCCCGGAACGGTGTCGGCACACCCGCCCGGCGTGGCAAGGTGCACCCCCTGGTCCCGCTCCTGATGCTCACCCTGTCACTGCCCTTCATGATGGTCTTCCCCGACCTCCCCGGGCCGCTGTTCGGCGTCCTGTTGCGCGTCACCGGTGCGGTACTGCTCTGCACCTCGGTGCACTGGGTCGCCGTCCAGAAGACCACCGGCGTTCTGCTTGCCGCGGTCCTGCCGAGTGCCGTCATCGCCACCTGGAACCTGTCCGGCGGAGGCCCGGCGGGCGACACCCCGGCGCTCCTGGCCAACCTGGCGATGCTCGCCGTGCTGGCCGGCACGGCAACATGGCTCTGGCGGGTCCGCCGTGCCTGAACTTGTCGTTCGACCGGCAGCGGTCACTTGATCGGTTTCGGGTCACCGTCGAACGGCCAGTGCTCGAAACCGAGGCGGCTGACGGTGCCGGAGACGACCGGAAGTTCACCGCCGTGCTTGGGCAGTCGCCCGCCCCTGGGTCGTGGACTCGGGGGCGGGTCGGGCCGGCACATCAACGGGTCCAAGCATGTCCGGAGGTTGACGCACACTGAGGCGCTTCACCGGCCTGGTCGACTTCTATGCTCCCCGGGAACGGCTGGCGGGCATGCTGCCCCCGAGGCCTCCATCACATCGAGCAACTACCGGCTCTGAGAAGAGTCCTGGGATGGCTGGCCCCCACGGGCGCCTCGACCGCGTCCGGTTCGGAGTCCCTGAGGGCGGCTGTGTACCGATGCACTACATGTTGCCAACCGCCGTCTCCGTTAACTTCCTTGAAATTATGGGCTACAAGCGATTGACGCCACTCCGATCGGATTCCTAGCATCGGTGGATCGATTTACTACTCGGTGGCGGCCCTGTTCGGGGACAAGTTTGGGGACGGGACGAGTGAGGGTGCGGTTACCCGGCGCTGATGTATCGGCCGAGGGGCACGATCCGTTCAACTGTTCAGCAGGAGCGTCGTGGCAGGCGTCCCAGCGGGGTGTGGCCAAGCGCTTGGAATTGTACGGATTCACGGTGGTCGACGACGTACTCGACCCGGCGGCCGTGGCGGCGGTCGGGCAACGGGACGAGTATCTGTACGCCCATGACCCCGGCGTGGCAGCCGAGCGCCGCAGCCCGCTGGGCACGATGCGCCTGGAGAACCGCCCGCGCCAAGAGGGCGCTGTTCGAGACCTACTTCCTCAGCCCCCAGGTGCTCCCGGTCGTGGAGCACACCCTGGGGGACGACGCCATCGCGCAGGACGTCCGGTCGTTCCCCGGGCGGACCGGAGGTGACGCGTGACCAGCGACCGTACAGCCGGGAATGGACTGATCCTTGCGAGGACGTCTGCCTCGATCAGTTCCTGCCGGGCCGTGGGTACGACCTGTCGGCGGAGCAGGTGGCGCGGCGGTCGGGAGACGTCACCCCCGGGCAGGACCTGACGTTCGCGAAGTTCCTGACCTCGCGCCGTACGCCGAACGGCAGCCGGTCGGCTGGGAGCGCTTCACCGTACTTTGCGCGCAGTACGCGATCGGATGGCCCGTCTGCTGCGCGCTGCACTACACCCCGGGCGAGTTCCTGGCCCTGGTGTCCGACACCGAACGACCGGCCCACGCCCCGCACAACCGGGCCCCGATCTGAGCACAAGCTGCTCAGCATTCACAGGCTGGCTGACCAACATCACGCACACCCCAGGAAACTTCGCAGGAAAGGAGGGCACGACGATGAGCACCGATGATCATGCCGGGCGCGATGAACGGCCGCACGGGCGATGGCGACGGCCACGGACGGACGGCGTTCTGCGGGCTGCGGGCACCGTCCGTGACCTGGCCGCCGCCCTGCCCCGGGCCGGCCGGGGCCTCTCGGCCGGGCTCCTGGCCGTCACGCTGTTGACCGGCCTGCTGCCCCTGGTCCAGATGGGGCTCACCAGCATCGCGATCGGCTCGCTCCCTGACGCCGTGCGCCACGGTGCGGGCACCAGGGCCCACACTCGCCTCCTGCTGGTGCTCGCCGTGCTGACCGTGGTGTTCTTCGCCGCGCAGGCCGCCGTTCCGCTCCAGAGGTCGCTGTGCCGTGCCCTCGGTACGCGGCTGGAGGAACGGACCCGGATGCGGGTCATGGCGGCGGCGGACGGCGAGGAGCACGGCGGGGAAGGGCTTCGGGAGGCGGTGGCGCGGGCGCGGGACATCAGGACCGCCGCGTTCGGACCGTCCGCCGCGGTGGGGGGACTGTCCGGTCTGGTCGCGGGACGTCTGCACGGGCTGACGGCGGCCGCTGTCCTGGCCACCTTCCAATGGTGGGCGCCGCTGGTGCTACTGGGCACCTTCCTCCCCTGGGACCGCTACTTCCGCCAGGAGCACGCCAAGGTCGCGAAGGGCTGGGCGGGCCGCACCGAGGAGCAGGAACGGGCCAGGTACTACCGCGACCTCGCCTTCGACCCGGCGGCGGGCAAGGAGATCAGGATCTTCGGCCTCGCGGGCTTCGTCGGCGACCGGTTCGCCAGGCACTTCCGGCGGGCCATGAGCCCGGTATGGCGCGGGCGCGGCACCGATCTGCGACGGTTTCTTCCCCGCGTGGCGCTGGTGGCGCTCGGTTACGCCGTGGTCTACGGCTCCATGGGCCGCGAGCTGTCGAACGGGACGCTCGGGCTCACCGCCACGGTGCTGTACGTCCAGACGGCCGGTCAGATCTGGCGGATCGTACCGAGCTTCAACGATCTCTCCCGGCTCGCCATCGGGGCCGGCGCCGTCTCGGCGGCCGCGCGGCTGCCCGAGCCCACCGGAAACGCGTCGCACCGGGCCGTACGCCCCGCACCCGCGCACCGGCCCGTCATCCGGTTCGAGAACGTGACCTACCGCTATCCGGCGGCAGCCGACGAGGTTCTCCATGGCATCGACCTGACCGTCCCGGCGGGCGGAACCCTGGCGGTGGTCGGGGCCAACGGTGCGGGCAAGAGCACTCTGATCAACCTGTTGTGCGGTCTTGTCCGGCCCACCGGTGGCCGGGTGACAGCGGATGGCACGGATCTCGCGGACCTCGCGTCCGGCGAGTGGCGGACCGGGGTCGCCGCGGTCTTCCAGGACCAGGTGCGCTACCCCTTCTCGGTCCGCGACAACATCGCCGTCGGAGCGGCCGGTCCGGTCGATGACGCGGCGGTACTGCGCGCGGCCGGGCAGGCAGGGGCGTCGGAGCTGATCGGGCGGCTGCCCCGAGGACTGGACACTGTGCTGTCCCGCGACTTCACGGGAGGCACCGAACTCTCCGGCGGGCAGTGGCAGTCCATAGCGGTTGCCCGTGCACTGGCCGGCACCGCGACGGGCGCCCATTTGCTGGTGCTCGACGAGCCGACGGCGAGTCTGGACGTACGCGCCGAGGCTGAGCTGTTCGAGAGGATCATCGGCACGGACACCGGCTTGACCACGGTGCTGGTCTCCCATCGCTTCGCCAACGTCCGGCGCGCCGACCGCATCGTCGTCCTGGACGGCGGCTCCGTCACCGAGGAGGGAACCCACGACGAGCTGATGCGATTGAACGGCCGGTACGCACAGATGTTCCGTCTCCAGGCCGCCCATTTCACCGATGAGGCCATGGAGCCGGCCGCAGGGCGCCCGGACGTCCCCGCCCCGGACGCCTCAGATCTCGATGTCCCCGACCCGAACGCCGGAGACATTGAGGTCGCAGCCCTGGACCTCGCGGACGGGAGGACACCGTGAAGGAAACACTCCGGCTGATCCGTCTGGTCCTGTCCGACTCCCTGCGCGCCGACCCGCGGCTCACGGCCGCGGTCATCGCCCTGCGGATCGCCGCGGGCGTCCTGGCCCCGCTCGACGCCGTCGCCCTCGGGCTCCTCGTCGACGCGGCCCTGAGCGGGAACACCACGGCATCGCTCGGCTATGCCGTCATGTTCGCGGTGTGCGACGCGGGGAGTTCGGCGCTCAACCACCCAGCGGGAAAATTGGAGCTGACTCTCAGGGAGAAGACCGACTTCCTCCTTGAACGCCGGGTCGTCAAAGCCGTGAGCGAGCCGGTGACGACCGGTCACCTGGAACACCCCGCCTACCTGGACCAGGTCGAGAGGGCCAGGGACCAGTCGTCTTCGCTGGGCGCGTTGGTGGTCCGGCTGGTCGCCCTGGTGCAGGTTCTGATCATGGTGGCGATCACCGTGGCCGCCCTGGTCACCGTGCATGGGGCGCTGGCCCTGCTGTTGCTCGTGGCGATACCAGCCGTCGCTGCCACGGGGCGCGCGGAGTCCGTGCGGATGCGCGCCGAGGAGCAGTTGGCCGAGCCTCTGCGACACACCGACCGCATCTTCGAACTGGCCACCCGGCCGCAGGCGACAGCCGAGATCCGGCTGTCCGGCAGCGGACCGCTGCTGCGCGAACGGTTCCGTGAGAGCTCCGCGCACATTGCCGCGGTCCGGGGTCGCGCCGAGCGGCGGGCCGCTGGGATCACGGCGGCCGGATGGCTGGTGTTCTCGACCGGCCTGCTGGCCGCGCTCGTCCTGCTCGTCCAGGAGGCCATACACGGCCGGGTCGGCGTCGGCGCCGCGCTGATCATCCTGGGTCTGGCGGTGCGACTCATCGAGCAGGTGGACGACATCACCATGGCCGTGGCGGGTGCGCGGCGGGCACTGATCGACGGACGACGCCTGCTTCGCCTGGTGGACGGCATCGATCAAGCCGCCGGAACGCCCGCTCCGCCGGCGACAGGGCAGGTCCCCGCGCGTCTGGCACGCGGCATCGAGTTGCGTGGAGTGAGCTTCCGCTACCCCGGCGCGGAGCGCGACGTACTGCGGGAGATCGACCTCTGTCTGGAGCCGGGCAGCACCGTCGCGGTCGTGGGCGAGACCGGAGCGGGCAAGACCACCCTCATCAAACTGCTCTGCCGCCTGTACGAACCCGACGGCGGCGAGATCACCGTCGATGGCCAGGAGCTCCGGGAACTGCCCGCCGATGAGTGGCGCGGTGCCATGTCGGCCTGCTTCCAGGACTACGTACGCTTCGAGCTCCTTGCCCGGGAGGCCATCGGCATAGGACAACTGGCTGACGTGGAGCAGGAGTCACGGGTCCGTGCGGCCGCGCTCCGGGCGGACATCACCGAAGTGCTGGACGGCCTGCCGCACGGCCTGGATACCCAGCTCGGCCCCCGCTGGGCCGGAGGCGTGGGCCTGTCGGGCGGACAGTGGCAGCGGCTCGCACTGGCTCGCGCCTCGATGCGCACCAGCCCTCTCCTGCTCGTACTGGACGAACCCAGCGCCAGCATCGACGCCGTGACCGAGCACGCGATCTTCGAGCGCTACACCCGTGCGAGCCGGGAGGGAGCCCTCTCCGGGGCGGTGACCCTGCTCGTTTCGCACCGCTTCTCCACGGTCCGGATGGCCGACCGCATCGTCGTGCTGGACGGCGGACGCATCACGGAGAGCGGCAGTCACGACGAACTGATACGCCTCGGCGGGACCTACGCAGAGCTCTTCCACCTGCAGGCCGACGGCTACGGCAGGTCCGGTGACCGAACCCTGCCGACCACCTGACCGAGAACAACTGCCTTGAAGACAAGGGAGGATGACCGCTCGGCCTTCGGTCCGGGCCGGCAGCGGAGTGTGGGCATCACCCGTTCTCGGCCCTGGGTCCCACGCATCGAGGGAGTGCGGAGCCGAAGCACGTACCCCCGACTGACCAGCGAAACAACGGGCGAGATCCACGCGGACACTGTCCGCCCGAAATCCCCTCCATGGAACGCCGAGGAGCGCTCACTCGGACGGCGGTCGGGTGGAGGGGATGGGCGGAAGCCATGCGGGTGTGTTGTGGCGGAAGCTGTGACCGATGGGGATGATCCCGGCACCGTTGTCCAGGGCCGAGAGACAGACTCCGAGGTATTCCGCACCATCGGCGGCAGCCCCGAGGGGCGTACCGCACAGGGCGCAGAACCAGCGTTGCATCGTGGGCCAGGACCGGTACGAGCTGGGGGTTCCGGGCCCGGTCCAGCTGAAGCCGGTCCGGCGGAAGCCGACCCAGCCCATGATCGGGCCGCCGGAGAGGCGGGAGCAGTGGGGGCAGGCACATACGTGGGGGTCGTAGGGCTCTCCCATCGCTTCGAAACGGATGTGGCCGCACAGGCAGCCGCCGGTGGATGCCTCTGTCGTGGATGTCGGGTCGCTGGACACGGGAGTTCCTTGCTGTCGCGGCACGGCCGGGACGGTGGACACGCGCGTCGGCTCGCCGCAAGACGACGGGCCCACGGGCGGAGTTCGAGGCGGGTGAGGGTCCTCCGGGGTGGGTGAGGGCGCTCCGGGGTGGGCAGCCTGGCACGCCGATTCCGTGGCGTTGGAGCGGCCGAGCGGAATCGGGCCATCGCCGCCGCCGTGCCGCCGTACGCCGGGCACGGTCGGGCGCAGCCGCCGCACGGGGCGGCCAGGGCATCAGGTTGGCCGGAAACCCTCGGAGGAAGCGGCCGAACGGGCGACCATCGCTCGAACGAGGGCGTTTCAAAGGCATGACCCCGCGCTCCTGGTGCGAGCGGCGACATTCGTACAAGCGTCCAGGAATCCCCTCGCCGTCACCCGTTACGGCGTGCCGGGTGACCCGTTTCTAGAGCACCCGTGCCATTCGACGATCTGCTGGAGGACACGATGACTCCGCTCCCCGCCCCCGCGTGCCAGCCCCTCGAATTCGAACGACGGCGGCCTGTCCCGGCTCCTCCCACCCTTGATGTGCGGCAGGTCGGCACCTCCACCCACTGCTCGACACGGCCGGATGCGAGGCGGGAGGGATGACGAACACTCACGGTCCGAAGGTCCCTGTCGACGGGAGTGTTCCGGCGCCGCGGTCCGTCCCGCTCCCGCTGCCTCCCGCGACGTTCCCCACCGGCCCGCAGGACGGCGATGTGACCGACGGGATGAAGGAGGCGTACTGGTCCGTCCACGATGGCGCGGCCGCGAACGCCACGGTGTGGCAGGTCCTCGCCCGGCTGCCCAGGATCACGGCTCTGATCGGGCGGCTCGCCCGGCGTGCGGACCCCGCCGCCACGGTCACGGTCATCGTCTGCCAACTGGCATCGGCGGCCATGAGCGCCTTCGGGCTGATCGCCTCGGTCGCTGTTCTCCAGCACCTGTTCGCCCAGGGCCCCACGCCCGATCGTGTGCGTGCCGCCATTCCCCAGATCCTCCTCGTCGTCGGTTTCCTCGCGGCCCGTGCGCTCATGGAGGCCGCCGTCGCGGCTGCTCAGGCCAGGGTGACGCCCAAGATCCGCACGGCCCTGGAATGCGAATTCTTCCGGCTCACCGCGCACGTGCGTCTCGAAGCGGTCGAGGACGCCGAGTGGCACGACGAGGTACACCGCGCCAACGACCGAGGGCTGTTCCACGCGCGGCAGATCGTCGGGCAGGTCGTCTCCCTCGCGTCCGCCGCATTGGGGCTCGTCGGCACCGCCGGAGTGCTGAGCCTCCTGCACCCGCTCCTGTTGCCTCTGCTACTGCTGTCCGTCGTCCCGGTCGGCGCGGCCGCCGTCCGCAGCGCACGTGCCAGATTCCACTCCTTCAAACGCTGGAATACGCTGCAGCGCCGGGTCCGGGTCTTCTCGTGGCTGATGCTCGACGTGGACTCGGCCGCCGAACTGCGCTCCGACACCGCGCAAGGTGCGCTCCTGGAAGAGCACCGGCGGCTGACCACCAAGATCGCAGCGGAGGACAGCCGGCTGGGCATGCACTCCGCGATGCTGAATCTGGCCGGGCGGGCTGTGGGCGGGCTCGGCACCGGCACCACCTACACGGTGCTGGGTGCCATGCTGATCGCCGGATGGCTTCCCCTGGCAGCCGGTGCCGGTGCCGTCATCGCCATCCAGGCAGGCCAGGCGTCGCTGACCCGGCTCGTCGAGGTCGCCCATCTCGTCTACGAGCACGCCCTATGGGTGGACGACCTCCTTGCCGTGCAGGAGCGCTGTCGCCAACTACTGCCTCGTCAAGCTGCGTTGAAGGCGCCCGCGCAGGTGAAGACGATCACCTTGGAGGACGTGCGCTTCACCTACCCCGGCAAGGACACACCGGCCCTGGACGGGATCAGCTTGAGCCTCCGCGCCGGGGAGACGGTGGCATTCGTCGGCCTCAACGGTTCGGGCAAGAGCACCTGCGCCAAGCTCCTCGCGGGCCTGTACGAGGCGCAGCAGGGCAGCGTGCGCTGGGATGGCGTCGACATGCGTGACATGGACGCCCAGTCGGTCCACCGGCAGGTGGCCTGTGTGCTGCAGGAGCCGGTCCGCTTCCCTTTCAGCGCCCTGTCGAACATCGCCATCTCGACCGGCACTCTTGTGGACGTCGATCCGCAGCGGGCGATGGACGCCGCGCGGGCCTCCGGCGCCGACGGTGTCATCGCCGCCCTGCCCGGCCAGTGGGAAGCGATCCTGTCCAAGCGGTTCAAGGACGGCCAGGAGCTGTCGGGCGGGCAGTGGGCGAAAGTCGCCGTGGGCCGCGGCCTGTACAAGAAGGCACCGTTGCTCCTCCTGGACGAGCCGACGGCCAGCATGGACCCCCCTTCCGAGCACGCTGTCTACGAGGCGGTACTGCGCGGCCGGCTGCGCGAGGACCAGATCACCGTGCTGATCTCCCACCGACTGGCCAGCGTCATCGACTGCCACCGGATCTATGTGTTCGACAGCGGTCGCATCGTCGAGTCCGGATCCCACGACGAACTGATGGCCCTGGGCAGCGACTACGCCGCCATGTTCACGCTTCAGGCCGGTGGCTACCAACCGCGCACCGCTGCGGCCACCGCGACAACCACCGCCGAGGAGGCGACGAAGTGATACCGCCCCGGAAACAGCCGGTGCTCCGGCGCCTGTTCACTCTCCGAGTGAGCTCTTCAGGAAGTCCAGTTCGAGCCGCAGCAGGGTGTCCGCGACCCCTTCCCCGGTCACCAGGTGCCCGACCCCCGGGAGCAGCAGCACTCTGTGCGGCCGCCCCGCAGCGAGCAACTTCGCCGAGAGGCGCAGCGTATGTGCTGGGGCCACGTTGTCGTCGGCCAGTCCATGCACGAGCATCAGGGGCCGGGTCAGGTTCTCAGCGAGTGAGATCAGCGAGCTGCGCTCGTAGTCGAGCGGCTGGAGGTGCGGGTGGCCGAGGAAGCGCTCCTCCCAGTACGTGTCGTACAGGCGCCGGTCGGTCGGCGGCGCGCCCGCGACCGCCGCGTGGAACACATCGGGACGGTGCAGCACGGCGCCGGCGGCAAGATAGCCGCTGAACGACCAGCCCCGGATGCCTACTCGTTCCAGGTCCATGGCCTCGCACCGTTCAGCAGCGGCGTGCAGCCCGTCGATCTGGTCGTCGAGAACAGGGGTGAGTCGGTCACCAAGGATGGCCCGCTGCCACCGCACCCCGCGCCCGGGGGTGCCTCGCCCGTCCGTAGCCAGTACGGCGAAGCCGTGCTCGGCGTACCACTGGCACACCGCCGTGTACCAATCGTGCGCCTTCGTCACCACCTGCATACCGGGTCCGGCGTACGGACTGAGCAGTACGGGCAGCTTGTCCATGCCCGGTTCGTACCAGGAGGGCAGATGGAGTCGGCTGCGCAACTGCCGCTTCCCCAGCGACAGATGTGCCGGCCGCGGTGTGACCAGCGGCTGTTCCGCCAGGACCGCGATCCGGCCGACCTGTTTGCCGCCCCGCAGCACCGTCACCGTCTGCCCGTCCGGCGTTCTGCTGTCCAACACGAGGGTGTCACCCCCGGCGGTGGCCGTATGCACTCCCGGAGTGTGCGTCAGCCGTTCGAAGCCGTGGCCGGCCTCGTATGCCCACACATGTACTTCTGTCGGCTCTTCACTCGCGGTGAACAACACCCGTTCGCCCACCGACCCCAGTACCGCGCGTACCTGGAGTCCGGCCGGAGCGAGGACCTCACCCATCCGGATCGTCCGCTCATCACCGCGGACCTGGGGCAGCACCAGCATTCCTGATGCGGTGTGCAGCGGAGCACCCGGCGGAAACTCGACCCATCCTTCATCGGTGTGCTGGGACAGCCGCTCGACAGCGCCGGTCACGGGGTCGGCCCGCAGGACCCGCATCGTTCGCTGATCCCGGGTCTGAAGACTGATCACCGGGCCCGCACCCTGCCAGTCGGCACTGACGACGTACTCGAAAGCGAGCCCCCAGCTGTTGGCGGGGGCTTCACTCGCACGTGCCTGACGTGGCAGTTGTACCGGCGTGTGACCGCCGACGACCGTCACCAGGTGCAACGAGGTGATGGCGTTGGCCGTACCTGCCGCTGGATAGGGAAACGACCGGGGCGATCGGCCGGGATCCGAGGGATCGCTGAGATAGCGGCGCTCCACCACGGAGGTGTCGACCCGTGCGACGAGCAGCGCACCGCTGTCCGGAGACCACCAGTAGCCGCGCGATCTTCCGATGGACGCGGCAGCGCTGTAATCAGGAAGCCCGTAGGTGGTATCCGCGGTCTCCGGCACGGCGAGCGGCCGGTCTCCGGCCCCATCGGTACCCACCACACGAAGGGCGCCTCCAGCGACGTAGGCGATCAGAGTGCCGTCCGGGGAGGGGCGGGGATCTCTCACCGGGCCGACGGTCTGGATGCGACGTGGCGGGCCACCGTCCGTACGCACCGTCCACAGCGAACCGTCGAGGCTGTATGCCACCACCCGAACGCGGCGGTCGGTCGTGTAGGACACCACTCCGGCCGAGCGCACAGGGATCGGTTCGGGACGGATGCGCTCGGATTCCCGGGCCCCCTCCCTGCCGCCGGCTGTTGGATCGGCAAGGATCCGCTCGTCACCCCCCTCGTACATCCACAGTCGGACGCGCGGAACGACGCCGGATTCCGACCGGAGGAACAGCACCCGGTCGCCGTCCGGGGAGACGGTGAACTCGCGTGGGACTCCGAGAGAGAAGCGGCGGGTTCGCGCGAACTGGCGGGGAAATCCTTCAATATCCATGATCTTGACCATCTCTGCGAGGGCTTCGCGGCCTGCGGTACGGCGACGGCGACGTGAAGCCAGAACGTGGTGGGACAAGAAAAAAGGCTCCAGGTCGGTGACCTGGAGCCTGCAACTCATGCTGTGACAACTCATGCTGTGACGGGGATCAAGTGATCAACCCTGATTCGATGATGACCTCAACCGAACAGGAACCATTCTAGCAGCCACGGTCCACGGGCCCGGTCCGGCCCCCACGCACAGCAGCAGGCGGGACGCGCCCGACGGCCGTCCGGGGCCGCGCTCGCGGCGCTGTCCCGCGCCGGCACGCGCCCCATCCCTCCAGCAGGCATCACCGGACTGCCCGCCGCCCCGCACGAACCCCCTGACCGGCTCGGACCCGACGCCGCCCCGTCAGGCTTCCGCATCGCTCCCCCTACAACTTCGGGACCACACACGACCGTTGTGTCATTCCCTGGGTGGAGGGAGGTGCACCCCGGCGGGGGGATCCGGAGGCATGACCGGTCCTGAAGGATCTTTCCTGTCCGAACATAAGACCGGAAGGAATCCATATCGTGCGCAGACGACGTCTCGTGCCTCTGCTGGCCGTGAGTGTCACAGCCACGCTGGCTCCCGCTCTCGCCACCTCGACGGCCACCGCCGCTCCGGCCGCCGCCCCGTCGACCGCGTCCTCGTCCTCGTCCGCCGCCAGGAGCGCGCTGGACCGGTATGTGAAGCAGAAGCCGCAGTGGAAGCGGTGCGAAGCCGACGCCCCGGCATCGTTCGAGTGCGCCACGATCAAGGTCCCGCTGGACTACCGGGTTCCCGGGGGCAAGCGGATCGACTTGGCGATATCCCGGATCAAGAGCACCGCGCCCGACAAGCGGCGCGGTGTCCTGCTCTCCAACCCGGGCGGCCCGGGTGGAGAAGGGATCTACATGCCATTGGGGATGCAGGACAGACTCCCCAAGTCAGCGCAGCAGAAGTACGACCTCATCGGATTCGACCCGCGTGGTGTGGGTCGCAGCACCCCGGTCTCCTGCGGCCTGACGCCGGAGGAGGAGGACTGGCTGCGACCGTACAAGGAGGAGACGTTCGACAAGGACGTCGCCTGGGCCCGCGCGGTCGCGGACAAGTGCAGAGAGAAGGCGGGCGACACGCTCCCCCACATCACCACGCGCAACACCGCGCGCGACATGGATCTGCTCCGGGCGGTCCTCGGTGAGAAGAAGATCTCGTACGTCGGCTACTCGTACGGCACCTACCTGGGCGCCGTCTACACCCAGCTCTTCCCGGGCCGGGCCGACCGGTTCGTGCTGGACAGCGCGGTCGATCCGGCGCGCGCCTGGCGAGGGATGGTCCAGTGGTGGGCGGAGGGTGCCGAGCCCGCGTTCGACCGGTGGACCGCCTGGGCCGCCGGGCGTTCGGAGAAGTACGACCTCGGTGACACCTCGAAGAAGGTCGACCGGACCTTCTGGAACCTGGTCGCGCAGGC
Organism: Streptomyces sp. TSRI0281; assembly: GCF_001905125.1. Taxonomy (GTDB): domain Bacteria; phylum Actinomycetota; class Actinomycetes; order Streptomycetales; family Streptomycetaceae; genus Streptomyces. The sequence goes on from NZ_LWLE01000037.1 coordinate 50,500, forward strand.
CAACGACAAGCCCATCGAGGTGGACGGGCAGCCGGTCACCGGTGATGACATCCGCAGCGGCATGCGCGGAGCGGTCTTCTCTCCCCAGGAAGCCACCGAGGCGATCGTGGAGCTGAAGAAGGCAGCGGCCGGCGTACCCGCCTCCGCGAAGAAGCTCGCGGCGTTCGCCGGATCCGGGAAGGCCGGGGCGGCAGGCGCCGCCGCCGGTGCGGCCGAGGCGCCGTCCGACAACATGACGGCGAGCTTCTGGGCCGTGGTGTGCGGCGACAACTCGGCCGCGTGGCCCCGCGATCCCGAGACCTACCGGCGGGAAGCCATCGAGGACAAGGGCCGGTACCCGCTCTACGGTGACTTCACGTCCAGCATCAAGCCCTGTGCGTTCTGGGACAAGTCCGTGGAACCGGCCACCAAGGTGAACAACAAGGTCGGCTCCCTGGTCGTCCAGAACGAGTGGGACTCGCAGACCCCGCTGCCCAGCGGTCAGGCCCTGCACGCGAACCTGAAGGGATCGCGCATGGTCACCGTCCTCGGCGGCGAGGGCCATGGCGTCTACCCGAACGGCAACGCGTGCACGGACGGCACGGTCACCGGTTACCTGCTCACCGGCAAGCTCCCCGCGAAGGACGTCACCTGTACGGCGACGGCCGCTTCGAACGCCGAGGCACGGAAGAACCAGAAGCAGGACGTGCGCCCCGGGTCTCCGCTCCCGCAGCGCGCGCCTGACCGTTTCTGAGCCCGGTCGTACGGCCCATTGCCGCATGACCCGTTGAAGACGGGGCGGGACCTCCCGACAGGTCCCGCCCCGTCCGCACCGCGTACGCGGCACCCGGGAGAGGTCCGTCACCGTGTGTCGCGTAGCTGAAGAAGGTACGCCGCAGTCAGCGCGACGGCACGGTCCCCGTCGTGCGACAGCTCCACGAGGGCACGTGAGGCCGTCGTCCCCGGAATGCCCGCCAGCGCCTGGGTCAGTCGTCCGCGTGCGGGCGCTTGTGCGCTGTCGTGGGCGAGGCGGTCGACGAGCCCTGTCGCGATCCGGTCCGCCGTCGCCCCGTCACTCGCCAGCACGCTCAGTGCGTCGGCCGCATCGGTGTCGTTCCCTCCCTCCACGATCATGTCGATGAGCGTCGGGACCGCATCGGCCACTCCACGTGTCCCGAGAGCCAGAGCCGCGTACCCGCGGACCACGACGTCGGGACCGGCCAGCGCGTCCCGCAGCTGCGCGGTGGCCTCGTCACCGGGCATCTCGGCGAGGGACCGAACGGCGCGTTCCCGCACCGCTGCCACCGGTGAGCCGAGGCCTTCCGCCAGCAGCGCCGGGCCGCCGTCGCCCGATCGCGCCAGCGCCCATCGAAGGGCTCCGGCGACGTTCGGCTCCGTCTCGCTCAGTGCCGCCTCGACCAGGGCTTCCACCGGCACCGGAATCTCGTCGGCCGCGGAGAGGGCCGCACGCTGGCGCGCGTCGGCGCTCTTCGACCCCAGTGCTTGGAGGAGCGCGACGACCTGGAGGACGTCCTCCCAGTCTGCGGGGTCGGCGGCATCGATCCGGCGCAGCCGTGTGAGCAGCTCGGTCTCCGCGGCGATGCGTTCGTGCGTCTGCCGGATGAGGTCGCCGACGAGCGCCGAAGGTATACCGGGATCTTCGAGCGCGCACCCGATCTCGCGCAGCGACAGCCCCAGCGACCGCAGGCTCTCGATGTGGAAGATACGCCGGATGTCCTCCCCGGAATACTCCCGATAGCCGGAGCCCGTACGGCCCGAAGGCCGCACCAGGCCGAGCGACTCGTAATGCCTGAGCATGCGGGCACTGACCCCGGACCGTCGGGCCACCTCACCGATCAACACGACCTATTGTCCCTCCTGGCCGGCCCCGCCGAGGGCCACGATGCGCTTGGCCTCCTCGATCGCGAACTCGAATCCGGCGTCCGGCTCACGCAGCAGCCGTTGCGTGGCGAGCGCGTGCGCGCACACGCGCGGGTCAGGAGCCGTCGTCGCAGCACACAGAGCCGGCACGATCGCTTCACCCAGCGCGACCAGTGCCCGGCTGAGACTCAGCTGCGTCTCCTTCCCGCCGCGTCCGAGCTGCGTCGCCAACATCGCGGCCAACCCGGACTCCTCGCCCTCCGGTACGAGCACGACCGCGGCCCGCCAGGCGCTCCGCGCCACCCCGTCGTCGGCGTCGGACAGCAGCGCCCGTGTGATCACCGGCCACGCCTGCCGGTTCCCGATCTTGGACAGTGTGTGCAGCGCCTGGCTCCGTGCCTGCGCGCGCTCCGAGCGGACTTCGCGGAGCAGCTCGGGAAGCGTCAGGGACGCCGGATGGCGGGTGAGCGCCCAGGTCAGCATGTCGCGGACGTAAAACTCGGGCTCGATCGCACATCGCTCGATGAGCTTGTCGATGAAGCGCGGGTCAGGTGTCGTGCCGACAGCCAGTGCGGCCCGCAGTCGCACGGACGGACGGCCGTCCTCCAGCCCCTGGAGCGCTCGTACCGCGTCTGTGTCCTGTCTCGTGATCGTCATCGAGATCACCTCCTCGGCAGCAGTAAAGGCCCTGTCACTGTGTCAAGGTCAAACAGGGCCGCCGCTCCTTGAAGTACGGACCGCACCATCTTCAACTCCCCCTTCGGCCGCTCGGAGGGGCACTCCATGACGACGATGACTCCACGGTGGCACGAGGAGGCCGGACCGGTTGCTCCCAGAGGTTGGCCAGGTGCGCGTGGAGGACGTCGTGTGCCTCTTGCGGAGTGAGGTGGCCGATGAGGACGTGCGCGGTGAGCCCGTCAGCGAGGGCGAGCAGGGTGCGGGCCTCGCGTTGCGGGTCGAGGGGCACGGCGCGGTCGGCGCCCTCACCGGCTTCCGAGATGAGACGGGTGAACGTCGTCTGAAGGGTTGCGTAGTTCGCCTTCAGCGTTTTTGCGAGCGCCTCGCTGACAGCCGCCTGCGCGACGAAGGCGAGCCAGACCCTGGCCTCGGCGCGGTGCTCTTCCCGGAGCAGTGAGATCTCGGTGACCGCGTGCCCCAGCGCGGTGCCGGCCGACTGGGCCGGGCTCCCGACGAGGCGGGCCTGTACACGCTCGATGACCCGGTCGCCGATGTGCCCGAGCGCGAACACGAGCATCTCTTCCTTGGTACGGAAGCACCGCTGCACGGCGCCCATCGACACCTGCGCGCGGGAGGCGACGTCGCGAAGGGTCACACCCTCCAGCCCGCGTTCGTCGGCGAGCTCGCAGACGGCCTCGGCAATGAGACGGCGTCGGCTCACATGATCGACCTGCCTGGGCATGCCCGTCACCTCCTTCGTTTCACAGTGCTCTGCTTTGCGTCGCACTTTATGCGATGCGCTCGTATCGGTTCCAGGGGTACGGTTCCGATGCAAGCGCATTGGTACGTGGATGAGGGAGGAAGAGCCATGCAGGACGCCCTGTGGAAGATGCCGGCCACCGCGCAGGCAGAGGCTGTGCGCAGCGCGGAGGTCTCAGCCGTCGAACTGGTCGACAGTCATCTGGATCGCATCGCCGAGGTCAACCCGCAGATGAACGCGGTCACCCAGCTCCTGGCGGAGCGCGCACGTGAGGCCGCGGCACAGATGGACCGTCGGCGGGCCGCCGGTGAAGCGCTGGGTCCCCTGGCGGGCGTCCCCTTCACGGTGAAGGAGAGCACCGCCATCGAAGGCGTGCCCACTACGTTCGGCTCGGAGCGCTTCCGTGATCTGGTGGCGTCGGCCGACGCACCCCCGGTGGCACGGCTGCGCGCGGCCGGGGCCATCCCCATCGGGCACAGCAATATCCCCACACTGATCCTGGCAGGGATGCACACGCGCAGCGAGCTGTTCGGCGACACGGTCAACCCGTGGGACAGCAGCCGGACCCCGGGGGGCTCCAGCGGTGGCGACGCCGTGGCCGTCGCCACGGGCATGGCGGCGCTCGGACTCGGCAACGACTCCGGCGGGTCGGTGCGTATCCCGGCCCAGTTCTGCGGCGTGGCCGGGCTGAAGCCGTCCACGGGCCGGTTCCCCGCCGACCACCGTATTTTCGGCCCGGAGGACCCCGGCCCGGCGTCCCAGATACTGGTCACCGACGGCCCGCTGGCCCGGAGCGTGGGTGATCTTCGGCTTGCCTACGAGGTGCTGGCCGGGACTGATCCGCGAGACCCACGCGCCGTGCCGGTGCCTGCCTACGGCCAACCGCTCGTCGGGCCGGTGAAGGTCGCGGTGGTGGCGGACCCCGGCGGTCACGGCGTCCACCCCACGGTCCGCGCAGCCGTCACGACCGCGGCCGACGCGCTCCGCGACGCCGGGTACGACGTGCGCGAGGTGCCGGACGTACCGCGTATGGACGAGGCCCTTGAGGTGTACGGCCGGATCACCGTGACCGAGTTCGCCCCGACCTGGCCGATGGTCCGCAAGCTGCTCGGCAAGGGCGGGGACCGCTATATCGAGATGACGATGGAGCAGACCCCGCCCGCAAGCGCGGCCGAGTTCATGAAACTGATGGGCACCTGGATGAACATCCGCCGCTCATGGGCCGAATTCCTCGACGAGTACCCGCTGTTGCTCGGCCCGGTCTTCACCGAGCCACCGGTCGAGCCTGGGCTGGAGTCACGTGACAGGTCGGGCAGGGAGCGGGTCGGGTCGGGAATGCGTCTGTGCACCGTGACCAGCTTCGTGGGCGTACCCGCTGTGGCCGTACCGACGGGGACAGCCGACGGGCTCCCTTCCGGAGTGCAGATCGTCGGGCGCGCGTTCCGGGAGGACCTGTGCCTGGAGGCGGCCCAGGCGATCGAGGACCGGCTCGGAGTTCTCACACCGGTCGACCCGCGCGTGGGAGGCCGGGCTGCTTGAGTACGTGGGCCCTGAAGGGGTGCGCACGCTCGGCTCGCTACACATAACTCCGGCGCGAGGGTGTGAGGCACTTCGTGCGCGGACCTTCGGCCGGGATGGTGAGCGGCACTCACCGGCAACGTAGCGTGGTGAGTAGCCGCACAGGCTGCGAGTGGGGGGTGAGCCGCACTCATCGGTGAACTGGCCGCGGGCCGCCGCCCCAGCAGCCGTGCTCCCCACCGAAAGACCCCCGCTCCCGCCACGACAACCCGGACTCACCTCCGCTTGCAGCAACTCCCGGTGCGACTCCTCACGGTGGATGCTGGCGAGGTAAGACGGACGTGACGTGCGCAGTGCACGGCCTCCCCCGGTCCAGATCGGCGCCGACACTGCCTCGGTGATGCCTCCACGTCACACCCAGCCCGGAGCAACAGCGTCATTTGTGGGCTCAGGCGTATGTCGTGCGTTCGTCCTCGATGGAATCAGCTGCGTAGATGAAGACGAACTCCAACTCCACGCTGCCGGTGTTCGTGATTCCGTGAGCGCAGTGCGAAGGGATGAAGACCATGGCGCCGACGCCGACATCGTGCGCGGTGCCGGCGAGGTCGACGACCCCGGAACCGCTGAGGATGTAGTAGATCTCCGTGGCCGCGTGACTGTGCCTGTGCAACGAGCTGTGAGGAGGGACGCGGCACGTCCCTCCTGTCAGCTCTTCGGTCGGGGTGAGTCCGTCGCCGATCATCGTTGTGAACTCAAGCGTTCCGCGCTCATCCGACCATTGCTCGGTCGTTCCCTGCGCGCTGCGACGCACTACGGGGCGAATGGTCATGGGCTGGCTCCCTGATCAATGGCGTCGTGATGATGAGCTACGCAACACTACCTGGGAGGCAGTGCCGTTTCGCGACGGCTGCCACAGACCGAGCAGGCGCCCCTACGCGGCCACCGGACCCGTGTTCGGCCGTCAGATGTCATCTGCCTCGACGCCCGTCGCCGCCGGTGCGATGACCGCACCGGCGGCGATCAGAACATCGGCAGGGGCCTGCAGGTCCTCCTTGTGCTCGCGTACCGGAGCCGTCATGGTGTCGGCGGGAACCAGGTCGCGGGCACCGTGGGCCGCCAGGCCGTCGGCGTGGCGGCCCACTGACCCGCCACGCCGACGACGCGCCTTGGTCAGGCCGGGGTGTACCACACTTCGGCAACCTTGGCGTTGTAGTCACACCACGCTGTCGAGGTCTGTCCTGCCCGCACGATCGGGCCGTGGTGGTCGTACTGATCGCCATTGTCGAAGCGCTGGCATCTGACAGAGCCGTAGAACCAATCGTTCGACCCGCCCTGACAGGTGACGGCCGCTCCCAGGTGTCCCAGGCTGCCCTGCACGTATTCGTGATAGCAGTCCTGGATCGTGGGCGGGGCGGCCGAAGCAGGTATCGCGAGGCCGACCAGGCTCGCGCCCGCCAGCGCGAGGGTGGTCGCCCCCGCTGCTATCCGACGCTGAAAGGACATGCGTTCCTCCGTTGGGTTGATGCGTCCATGTCGCGAAGCGGTTCCACTGTCGATCACGGGGGCCGAGAAGTCCTTGACCGAGAGTGCACGCTTCCTTGGCATGGAGTGCATGTCCCGCCTCCCGTAGCGGGGCAATCAACGACCGCGGCTGGGCCCCGTCGACGCTGTCGCCCGCTCCCGGAGCAGTCGGGGTCGGACGGGATGGCCTTCGATCCGCTCTTGAGGCCGTCGTCGGTCGTGGTGCGTTAAAGGTTGTCGCTGAAGGCTGGTGATCAGTAGGTTTGTGCCATCATGACGACGCGAATTCTGAGGTTCGGCTTGTACGCGGACGAGCAGGGGCTGGCATGGGTCAGGGAGCTCGTCGACGGGGCCACAGCTTCCCGGAGCGCCCGGATCATCAGGGCGAACGTTGCGCGCACCTATCCTGACAGCGACCTCACGACCGCTGAAATGTACGACTCTCTGGCGGAACAGTGGGCCTTCGAACACCCTGGCCAGAACAGCGGCGAGCGGGAAGCCGTTGAACTGCGCGTCCACCTGGAGTGTTCCCTGCGGACATGGCGAGCGATCCGCAAGACAGTGATCAAAGCTCTGTGTCCGGAAGGAATGGCGCCCCACGCTTGCCGTGTTCCGTGGTTCGCTGCCTGAGCCGGTGCACAGGTCTCGGCAATGGCCCGAAGCACCGTGATGCCCCCTCAGCCTTCGGTGACAGGAGATCTTCTGCGCTTCTTCCTTCGGCTGATCCCGGCTGCCCATCCGCCCTGCCTCCGGCGGCGGCTCGTGGTGATGTGACGGGGATGCCGAGGGTGCGGGCGAGACCGCGGCGGGGAGATCGGCGGCGAGGCAGCGCGCCGTACGAACAATTGCGGGACTTCTTCGTCTGGACGGCTCCCCGCAGCCACAGCGGCACCGACGGAATCAGCCAGCCCCAGGCCCGCCAGTCGGCCCTCGCGGCCAACCCGCTGCCGTCGGAGCAGTAACCGTTTCTTCGGTGAATCGAGGGGGCTGCGGGTGAAGCCCCCGCCCGGAGTCTTCCGTCAGCGTGCAGAGCGCGGATACGAGACGGGGCGCGATCAAGAACCTGATGCGACGCCCCCGCACCTGGAGAGTCACTCAGCGTCATACCAGGGCTTGTTCGCTGCCCAGTGCTGGACCCAGCCGGCAAAGCCGGGTTCAGCGGTGGTGAACCCGAACTGCTCGCCGAAAGGGACTGCTCCGACGTCAGTGATCAGCCAGACGTGCCCTCGGTGAGGTCCGGCGACAACGAGATGCCAGTTCATCGCGCATCCGTCGGTGCCGAGCACAACCGTGCCGTGGTTGTAGACCTGCGCAAAGATCTCGTCGGCATCCTCGGTCCGGTCCGGGTCCTCCTCCCACATCCATGCCGCCGCCAGCGGGAACGGCTTACTCACGTCGCGTTCCTGCTCGTCATCGCCCCAGTCGTCGGGCAGCTCCGCCACCGGCAACAGCCCGTACTCGGGCGGCCCCGAGTGCGAACCGTCCGTTATCTCAGCGACGAAGGTCCGATACGGCTCGGGCAGCACGATTCCGTGTTCTGCCTCGAATGCATGGACTGCCTCCCAGCCAAGAGCCGACCCGCCGCCCTCATCGACATCGAACGCCGCACGAAGCGCCGCCAGCTCGGCAGGATCAGCTTGATCAATGTTCATGCGGCATAGATACCACCTCGTAGTGACAACGCCCGCGGATACGTGGGTGCTCGGCGACGGACCTTGAGGAATCCCACACGTTTCGCATGGCGTTCCCCCGTCGGCAGTCTTCGCACAGTGCGCCCACGGTGCCGACCGCGACGAGGACCAGGCACGGGTGCCGGGGCGGAGGCCGGTGAACCCGACGACCGCGGCCCGCAGTGCGTCGGCGGACCGGACTTTACCCATGGTCAGCCTGCGTCCATCAGCAGGCTGAGCACCTTGGCGGCCTTGCCCCGGACGGCACCGATGCGCGGCATTCCCAGTTCCCCATTTACAGCGACGAAAGCGCGCTGACGAACGAGGCACCCGCCCCAAATCCCACCGCAGGGGCGGGTGGTTCACGAGTGGCGTCGACCGCGACGGGAAGAGACCGGATGAAGATCGTTTCCCGTACAGCCGATAGTCGCTTTCCGAAAGTGACGTCGCCACGATTCGGGGCGCAGGGGCGTACTGGAACAGAGACCTGGCTTCCTTCGTTCAACATCATGAACTGAGCTGAAGTTCACCCGGAGGCGCACCCTCGCGGCCGGCTACGGGAGCGACATGTCGTGCTGGGTATCGCACACGTCGTCTCGCACGTGCATGCGGCGCAGGTCTTGCAGTGCGGCGATGGGGAAAGGATGTTGCATCCACTTGGCTCGATAGCCCTCCTCCCCATGGAACCGCAGCACCGACTGTGCAGTTTCCACGATGGAATGGCTCAGGGCGCCTCTTTCCAGCCTGGAGTTCCATACGAGAGTGCCATCGTCGTCGGAGGCATCGAAGCTCGCTGACATATCGGGGAACAAGTAGATCGCGATGTCTACGTCCGATCCCTCACCTCGAAGAACCCACCTCACTTCGGCCGGTTCGAGGTCGAAGGAGAACCGGTGGACAGTGCCAGGTCCGTAAAGAGCCGCAAAGCTGTAGAGCAAGTCGGCAAGAGCATCCGTGCAGTAGCTGACGAGGTCCGTTCGCTCCGAAGTCCCGTCAGTCATACGGCACCTTGCCCAGCCTGACCCCATGAGTTCCCAGCCGAACCGAAGATCAGCCGTCACCTTGCCCCCTCCCCTGCACATGGCCATGAAGCCTAGTCGTCGCGGCGACCGGTGCCGGCTTCTGCGCCACATCGCTCCGGTAGGTGTCCAAGAACCGGAAGAACTCCTCGACGGGAGTCGAGCCGTCGGGAAGGTTGCGTTCGACGTCTGTGCCCAACCCGGCGGGCTGGTGTCGCCAAGGCCCGGACAGCCACGCACCGGGCCGGAGACGGATCCGATCCAGGAAGTCATACACGTCCGCGCAGCCCTGCCGGTGCTTGACAGAGAGGTCCGGGTTGTCCTCGCTCGGCATGTTCCGGCCCTACGGTGCACACGAGTGCCACCGCCCGTCAGAGATGGTGGACTTCTTCACAAGAGAACAAGTCCTGGGCCCACGTTCAGTGGAGTGACAAGGCAACGGTCTCCGCGCACGTTCCGCAGGGCGTCACCGGTACCGCATACGCCAAGCTGCACTCCAGGCCAGGCACGAGCGGGCCGGGCTGTCGCGGGAGACCCCTTGCGGGAGGGCCAGTGCATGGGCGGGCGCAAACACGGGAGGGAGTCGGGCTCAAGAGGGGCAACCCCTGGGACGCCACCCGGAGGACAGCCCTGACCACGTCCCGGTGCCTTCCCTGATTCCCGTCTCGCGCGGTTGTGACCCGGGCTGCGCGCTGGCACGTTCGTCCAGGGGACAACCCCGTGATCCATTTTCTGAGATCTCGGAAAGGACTTCATGCAACCGCTCTTCAGGGTGCTCACCGGAGTGCTCACCGCTGGAGTACTCGCCGGAGCCTCGATGCCGGGCGTGGAGGCGGCGAGTGCAGGTCGTCCCGGCAGAAGCCCGACGGCACAGGAGGCCATCGACTGGAAACCGTGCCCCCAGGACGCCGCAGCGGAATGCGGGACCCTGCGCCTGCCCATCGACTGGGCACGCCCGTCTGCTGAGAAGTTCGATCTCGCCGTGGCCCGCCGCAAGGCGACCGATCCGGATCGCCGGGTCGGTGCGCTGCTGGTCAACCCGGGTGGACCGGGCGATTCGGGGGTCGACTTCGCCGTACGGCGTGCCACGTCCCACTTCGGCGCGGATGTTCAGCAGAGGTTCGACATCGTCGGGTTCGATCCACGAGGTGTCGGAGGCAGCCAACCGGTCACGTGCTCAACGGAGTTGCTGAACCAAGCGCCGTCGACTTACCCCCGTAACCAGACGGAGTTCGAGCGACTCGCCACGTACAACCGGGCATTACGTCAGGACTGCCGACGCCACGCGGTCCGGTCTTCGACCATGCCGACACCCTGAGCGTCGTCCGTTACATGGACGCGATCCGCAGCGCGTTGGGTGAGAAGGACGACTACCTCACTGAGCGGAAACTCCCGAGCGCCGGGAGCCGCTGTACCCACGCCGCGAAGAACTGATCGCAATGGGGGACAGCACACCGGCCGAAGAGTCCCGAAGGCACGCGCCTGTGAGCCGGGCTCCCCCGCATCAGTTCGTGAGAGGCCCCTGGAGCCGGCCATGTCGGCTCCAGGCGTGGCGGCGAACAACTCGTTCCGCCGCTCGTCCGGCATCTGGCGGGCCGGCGGCGTGGGGGCGCCTGCCGCGGGCACCTGGGGGCGGGGGTCAGAGCGCGTCGGCGCCGTTGGTGCGGCGGGATTCGCCCCTGGGTACCGTGTGTACATGTCCACTCGCGCGGAACTGCGTCGGATGCGCCGTAACGACCGCTGGATGGAGATCATTCTGCCGCGAGTGATCCGACGCGTGGTCAACGGCGAAGTCACGCAGCCTGGTTGGATGCCGCGCCGCTGGCTGACCCTGGTGTCGGGTGACGTCGACCTGGACGCGGGTATCGGAGCAGTCTGGCTCGTCCGGCGTCCCGGCTCCGCGAGGGCGGAGACGCACACCGCACTGATCGAGCGCTGCGGCGAGAAGTGGCAGGACACAGGCAGTGGCAGCGCGTCGGGTGGTGACCTGTCCGGGGAGAGGCTGGCGGCGGGCGGGCCGGGGCAAGTCGGCATGATCGAGCTCGGCGGAGGCGCGGGTGTTCTGAGTTATGCCTACCGTCTGCAGCATCGTCATCCGGACTTCATCGGGACGGCTCCGTGGGTCGGATCGAACGAACTCCAGGTGGCGGCCGAAGTGGATCACCTTCTCGTCGGCGGCCGAAGGGCCGATGTGCCCCGGCACGGCAGACTCATCGTCGTCTGGAAGTCCCCGTCCAGGGGCCACGTGGGGGTACGGCCGCTCATCGTGGCTGTAGGGCGCGACGGTTCGGAACTCTCCAGGATCGGGCCTCACGACCGTATGGACAGCTACACCTGGGCAAGGTTGGACGATCAGGAGGATTGACGGCTTCGAACCCTCGGCTCCGTAAGCCTCTCCGCACCAGTCAGGTCGGTGCCGAGGTGATCAGGACCGGGTCGGGCGAGTGCCGGGGCCGGTCATTCAGCGCTGCTGGGCAGCATGTGCCTCGCGGGCGACATCGATCTGTTCGATGTGTTGCTCGGCCCAGCGGGTCACGGCCTGGATGACGGGCACCAGGCTCTGCCCCAGTGGGGTCAGCGCGTAGTCCACGCGTACCGGCACGGCCGGGGTGACGTGCGGGAGAGCAGTCCATCGCGTTCGAGGCGACGCAAAGTCTGTGTGAGCATCTTCTGGCTTGCCCCTGCGATCGCACGAGCCAGCTCTCCATAGCGGCGTGGGCCCTCGGCCAGTTCCTTGAGAAGGCAGCCGCCGACCGGGCCGGTTCCGGGATACGCGTCACTGGTTCGCAGGACGCGGCCGGGTCGGCCGAGGTGGTCATCAACGCCATGCCCGGCTCGGCGTCGCTGGATGCGCTCGCCGGCCTCGCCCCACAGCTGACGGGCAAGGTCCTGGTCGACGTCGCCAACGCCACCGAGTTCGACTCCGCCGGTTTCGCATCGGCGCCCCTGTATCCGGGCAGCAGCCTCGCCGAGGAGATTCAGCGGGCGCTGCCCGACGTACGCGTGGTGAAGTCCCTCAACACGATGCACGACTCGGTCATGGCCGACCCGGCCGAACTGGCCATCGCTCCCTCCGCCTTCGTGTCCGGCAACGGTGCCGACGCCAAGAAGGTCGTCGGCAGCCTGCTTGCCGAGCTGGGCTGGCCGCCGGAGTGGATCACCGACCTCGGAGACGTGAGGACCGCCCGGGTACCCGAGGCGTTCGTGCTGATGGTCAGCGGTCTCGTCCGTGCGCTGGGACCAGTGCCCTTCGGCATGACGATCGCTCGATGAGGCCAGGAAGAGCCGACTCCGCCTGCGCAGCCCTCCGCTTCTCAACGAAGCTGTCGTCCAGGTTTTGAGATGCCCGGCATGCCGCGGTCGACCGGCGTGATGCGGGAGAGGCGCTGACTCTCTTCGCGCCGCATGATCGCCTGATCGGCCTCGGCCGTGGGGGACTCGGCGTCGCCGCCATGTATCCGCGCAGGCAGCCGTTCGGGCAGGGCCCTGCCGTGCTCATCGGCGCTGGTGGCAGGTGCCCGAACGCGAAGAACGGGTCGATGTAGACCCGCTGCCCCGACGTTGGCCAACACGTCCTTGGGGCCGGGACCGGTTTGTCGGCCACCCCGACTCCCCAGGGCATTCCTGGGGCGACCGGACCCGCGGCACACATCTTCGACATGCCGCGGACCCTCACGTACGGAACTCCTCTTTCGTCAATACGAAGGTGAGCAGGGAGCCCCTCTCAAGCCCCCACGACTTTCTTCGCGCCACCCATTGCGCACGCCTCACGCGAGAAGTCAAGCGATTCTTGCGCGCCGCGACGGCCGCTTCGGGGTCGGCCATTGAATTCTGTGCGCACACGGAACACTTTCGCGTCAAGAGTGATATTTCCCGTAGCGAAAAGGTGCTCAGGAGCGGCGTTGACCAGCGATGGCGTGGTGTTACCGTTAATTTCGGCCCGCTCTCCACACCACCCGAGGTTCATGAAGTGAGAAATCGGCTCGTTGTCAAGGGTGCCCGTCAGAACAACCTTCGTGACGTGTCCGTCGAATTGCCTCGGGACGCGTTGATCGTATTCACCGGCGTGTCCGGATCCGGAAAGTCAAGTCTGGCATTCGACACGATATTCGCCGAGGGACAGCGGCGTTACATCGAATCTCTTTCTTCCTATGCGCGCCAGTTCCTCGGACAGCTCGACAAGCCCGAGGTCGACGCCATCGAGGGGCTGTCGCCCGCGATCGCCATCGGCCAGAAGACGTCCAGCCGCAATCCGCGCTCCACGGTCGGCACCGTCACCGAGGTCTACGACCATCTGCGCCTGCTGTACGCCAGGATCGGCCACCCGCACTGCCCCGAGTGCGGCGAACCAGCCGGCCGGCAGACGCCGCAACGCATCGTCGACCTGTTGCTGGGCGAGAGTCGGGGGACCCGCTTCCAGGTCCTCGCCCCGGTCGTCCGCGACCGCAAGGGCGAACACACCGAGGTCTTCCGGCAGCTGACCGCCGATGGATTCAGCCGGGTCCGGGTCGACGGCAGGGTTCTGTCGCTGTCCGCACCGCCCGCGCTGGACAAGCGCAAGAAGCACTCCATCGACGTGGTCGTGGACCGGCAGGCCGTGAAGCCGGGTATCCGGCAGCGGCTGACGGAGTCGGTGGAGACCGCGCTGGGGCTCGGAGGGGGTGTCGTCCGGGTCGAGTTCGTGGACCGGGAACCCGGCAGTGCCGAACGGGAGTTGATCTTTTCCGAGGAGATGTCCTGCCCGCGCTCGCACGACATCGGTCTGGAGTCGCTGGAGCCCCGGCTGTTCTCCTTCAACGCGCCCTGGGGAGCCTGCCCCACCTGCACCGGCCTGGGGTCCCGTCTGGAGGTCGACCCGGCGCTTGTCGTTCCGGACGGCACCAAGTCGCCGGCCGAGGGCGCGATCGCCCCATGGGCCCACACCAGCGGTGCCGAATACTTCACCCGTCTGCTGGAAGCCCTGGCCGCCGATGCCGGCTTCAGTACCCGCACCCCTTGGAATGAACTACCCAACGACGTACGGATGATGGTGCTGCACGGGGCGGACCGGCGATTGCACCTCACATTCCGGAACCGGTTCGGCCGCGAGCGCTCGTACCTGTCCCGCTTCGAAGGAGTGATCCCGCACATCGAGCGCCGCCACGCGGAGGGCACCGAGTCCACGGCCGGCCGGACCCGTTTCGCCGGGTACATGCGCGAGGTGCCGTGCGCGGACTGCGGGGGCGCCCGGCTCGCCCCCGCCGTCCTGGCGGTCACGGTCGGCGGGCTCAGCATCGCACAGGCCGCCGCGCTGCCTCTCGGTGAACTCGTGGAATTTGTGCGGATGTTGACTCTGACGGACAGTGAGTGGCGCATCGCCGACGCGGTGCTCACCGAGACCGGCGAGCGACTGCGGTTCCTGCTCGACGTGGGACTCGACTACCTCTCCCTCGACAGGCCCGCCGCCTCCCTCTCCGGCGGGGAGGCTCAGCGCATCCGGCTGGCGACGCAGATCGGTACGGGACTGACCGGTGTGCTGTGCGTCCTGGACGAGCCGTCGATCGGGCTGCACCAGCGCGACAACCAGCGGCTCATCGAGACATTGCGGCGGCTGCGCGACCGGGGCAACACGGTGATCGTCGTCGAGCACGACGAGGAGACGCTGCGGGTCGCCGACTGGGTCGTCGACTTCGGTCCCGGCGCCGGTACGCACGGCGGCCGGATCGTCTGCTCGGGGACCGTGCGGGAACTGGCCGAGCACCCCGAGTCCCTGACCGGCGCCTACCTCTCCGGACGCCGGACGATCCCCCTGCCCGCGCAGCGCAGGAAGCCGAGGAGCGGCCACTCGCTCACCGTGCACCAGGCGTGCGAGCACAACCTGCGTGACGTGACGGTGTCGTTCCCGCTCGGCTTGTTCACCGCGGTCACCGGTGTGTCCGGCTCCGGCAAGTCGACCCTGGTCAACGACATCCTGCACACCGCCCTGGCCCAGCGCCTCCACCGAGCCCACAAGGTGCCCGGCCGGCACCGCTCCATCACCGGCACCGAGCACATCGACAAGGTCGTCCAGGTCGACCAGGCACCCATCGGCCGCAGCCCCCGCTCCAACCCGGCCACGTACACGGGCGTCCTCGACCACCTGCGCACGCTGTTCGCCCGGACCCGGGAGGCCAAGGCACGCGGCTACCGGCCCGGCCGGTTCTCCTTCAACATCAAGGGGGGCCGCTGCGAACACTGCTACGGCGACGGCACCATCAAGGTGGAGATGAACTTCCTCCCGGATGTCCACGTCCCCTGCGAGGTGTGCCAGGGCGCCCAGTACAACCGGGAGACCCTCGAAGTGCGCTACAAGGGAAAGTCCATCGCGGACGTCCTCGCCATGACCGTCGCCGAGAGCCTGGACTTCTTCGACGGCCACCGGATCATCTCCCGGCACCTGCGGACCATGGACGATGTCGGACTCGGCTACGTGAAGCTCGGCCAGGCCGCCACCACCCTGTCCGGCGGCGAAGCCCAGCGTGTCAAGCTCGCCGCCGAACTCCAGCGCCGCACCCGCGGCCGCACCCTCTACATCCTGGACGAACCCACCACCGGCCTGCACACCGCCGATGTCGCCCGGCTGCTGACGGCACTGCAACGCCTGGTCGACGGCGGCAACACGGTCGTCGTCATCGAGCACAACCTCGATGTGATCAAGACGGCCGACTGGGTCATCGACATGGGACCGGAAGGCGGACAGCGGGGCGGCGAGGTCATCGCCGAAGGCACCCCCGAGCAGGCCGCGGCCGAGCCCCGGTCACACACCGGCCGGTACCTGAACTCCCTCCTGGAGTCCCGATGAGCGCCGCAGACGTACAGGACCCCGACGTTCTCCTGCTCGCCGAGCAGGACGAGAGCGATGCGCCCGCCCCCCGGCTCTCCACCGGAGGCGCCTCGGTCGACCCGGTGAAGGACTATCTGCGGCTCATCTCCAAGTTCCGGCTGCTGACCGCCGAGCAGGAGGTGGAACTGGCCAAGCGCATAGAAGCCGGCCTGTACGCCGAACAGCTCCTCGCCGAAGAGCCGGAACCGGACCCGCGCTACCGCCGGGAGCTGACCTTCCTCGCCGAGGACGGCCGCCACGCGAAAAGGCACTTCACCGAGGCCAACCTGCGCCTGGTGGTCGCCGTTGCCAAGCGCTACACCGGCCGCGGACTGCACTTCCTGGACCTGATCCAGGAAGGCAACGCCGGGCTGATCAGGGCCGTGGAGAAGTTCGACTACGCCAAGGGCTTCAAGTTCTCCACGTACGCGACCTGGTGGATCAAACAGGCGGTCAGCCGCGCCATGGCCGATCAGAGCCGCACCATCCGCATCCCCGTACACGCCGTCGAGGTCATCAACCGCGTGGCGCGGGTCCGCCGCGAGCTGATCCGCGATCTCGGGGCCGAGCCCACCGCTCAGGAGCTGGCCGAGAAAGCGGAGATCTCGGTGGAACGGCTGACCGAACTCGACGCCTACGCCAGGGAACCCATCTCACTGGAATTCAGCGTGTCCGAGGGCGGGGACACCGCGTTCGGCGACCTCATCGTGGACAGTGACTCGCCCTCCCCCTGGGACGTGGTCGCCTTCGGCTTCCTCCGGCGGACGCTCCAGACCGTGCTGGCGGACATGACCCCGCGCGAAGCGGGCATCATCGCCCTGCGCTACGGCCTCCTCGGCGGCCCTCCCCGGACCCTGGAGGAGATCGGGCGGGTCTACGGCGTGACCCGTGAACGCATCCGCCAGATCGAGTCCAGAACCATGAGCAAGCTGCGCCACCCCTCCCGCTCGCACGCACTGCGGGAGTACCTCGACAACGAGTGACCACGCAGCCGGACCCATGTCCGCCCAGCAGACGTGCGAAGGTCACCGAACTCAGAGTCCGGTGACCTTCGCGCTCGCCGACAGCTCGTAGACCAGGGTGACCGTGCGGCGGCTGCCCGGCGGGAGGGTGACGTCCCAGCGGGCGATGCCTTCGGCGTCGACCACGTCGGGTGCCGGGGCGCACGCGTCCTTGTGCAGACGTACGTCCACCGCCGAGACCTCGGAGACCGGGATCCGCTCCCGCAGGGCGACCACTCGCTCGTCGTGCTCCCCGGGGGCGGAGAACCGGGACAGGTGCAGCCGCACCGTGCGGGTGACCACGGTCCGCTGGCTGATGCCGACGGAGTCGCGGGACTCCTCGGCCTGCCGGACCACCCTGTAGTCGTCGCAGCTGCCGAAGGCCAGCTCGACGGGGGCGCCGGGGGCGGTGAAGTCCAGCGTGCCGCGGCCGCCGAAGCCGGTGCCTCGGACCAGGTCCACGGGCCCGGCGAGCAGCGCGTGGCCGGACAGGTTGTCGAACCGCACCACCTGGGTGACCAGGGGGGACAACTCCGGTGAGCATGCGTACTCACTGGGCGCGGCCGTGGTGTACGCGGAGAGCGCCACGCGGTGGGCGCGGCCGTCACCGGGCACCGAGACCGGCGCGGGGGGTCTCAGCACCCGTGCCTCGCCGCCGTCGTCCACCCCCGGCAGGCCGAGCACCGGGGCCGGGCCGAGGGCCCCGATCTCCTCCTCGCGCAGTTCGACGTCGACGGTGCGGCGCTCCGCCGCGGAGCGGTCCGTGAGCGTCAGCCGGTCCTCGTCCAGCTGTGGCGGATCGGTGGCCAGCGCCGAGCGGGCCGTCGACAGCGTCAGCCGTACGTCCGACCAGTCCTCACCGGTGCGCTGCCAGATCATCGCATCGGTCTCCAGCGTCAGGGAGCCCCCGTCGAGCACGGCCCGGTAGGCGGGCCGCCACAACCCGCACGGAGTGAGGTGGCTCAGGCGCAGCCCGGCCGGCCCGGCGACCGCCGCCTCCACGGTCAGCTCGACATGGCCGACCAACTCGGCGGGCTCCTCCTCCGAGAGGTGCATGACCCGCTCGGCTTCACCGAGTTCGGCGCTCACGGCGGCCAGCCGGGCTTCTGCGCCGCGGAGTTGCTCGCCGTACGTCTCGCGCTCCTCGTCCACCCGGTCCAGTTCGCGGGACCAGCGTGTCCGGTCGCTCTCCCCGGAGCCGGCTCCTTCGCCGATCTCCCGCAGCAGATCGGCGGCGAGGCGGCCGAGCAGGTCGAGGCGGGCCTTCAGCCGGTCGTGCCGCTGTCCCAGGGTCAGCCGCTCCTCTTCGAGGGTGTGTACGCGCCGGCGCAGGGCGGAGTCGTCGTCGGCGGAGGGCAGCGGCCCGCGCGGTGTCCAGCTGCGGACGATCCGCACGTCGAGCACGGTCGCGGGGTGATCGGCGGTCAGTTCGGCATGGAGGGTCCGGTCGACGGCCAGCGCACTGACCGGCCCGAGACGCAGCCGCTGGACCCCGGCCTCCAGGTCGAGCACGGCGGTGCGCTCGATGTGGGCCCGGTCTTCGAGGCACGTGACGGCGGTGACGGGGAGGGCGATCGGCTTGGGGGCCGTGGACATGGTGTGTGTCAGCTCCTGCGGTTGCCGCCGGCCAGGGCCTTGCCGGTCGGGATGCGGATCTCGTAGCCGCCGTCGAAGGCGGCGGTGGCGCCAGCGGGCAGGTCCCGTCGCCAGACGCGGGTGCCCGGCGCATGCCGATCGGGCCCCGTGCCTTCGTCGGGTGCCGTCCAGTCGGCCCGTTCCTCTATCCGTACGTCCGGTTCCGAGGTGACCGGGACCCGCTCGCGGACTTCCACGGTGACGGGCCTCGCGAGCCGATTGGCCAGTTCCACATGGACACGGTGGTCGAGCACGGTGGTGTTGTTGCGCAGGCCCGAGGTCGACTCGTGCAGGTTCGTACGGCGGGTGACCCGGATGCCCTCGGCCGGCCCGAGCCCCACCCGGCGGACACCGCCGGGGGCAAGCGTGGGCAGTGCGGCGGTCAGCAGGAAGTCGTCGTCGACGGTGACCTCCACCGGCCCGGCCAGCAGTGCCTGGTCGGTGGCGTTGGAGAGCACCAATGTCGCGAACACGGTCTGCTCCACGGATGGCACGCAGAGGTACTCGGTACGCAGACCGACCGGGATCTCGCCGACGGTGACGGTGTGCCAGGTGCCGTCCGACGGAATGTCGGCGCGGGCGGTGGCATCGAAGCGGTGGTCGAAGGACCCTGCCGATTCGCGGGGGCGCACCGCCTGTCCGGGCAGCGGCAGCGCGGACACCGCTTCGGCGCGGCGGCGGTACTCGGCCGCCACCGGGTCGAAGGGGGAGTCCGGAAACAGCCGTCCTCTGCGACCGCCCTGGTCGTCGGGGCCGCACAGCGCAAGGGCGGCGTAGTCGAGCTCGGCGCCGCTCGGCTGCGGCGGACCGGCTGCGGGTGCCGGAGGGGGCGGCGGCGCGGACCGGCCGGAAGCCGCGGGAGCCATGGGGGCGGGGGCACCCGCGAAGGGCCTGCCGCCGGTACGCGGCCTGTTGCCCGGCGGCGCCCCGGCCGGAGGCACGAGGGCGGGCACGGCGCCACCGAAGGCTTCCGGGGCAGCGCCGAAGCCCTGGGGTACCGATGGACCGCCGTACCCCGACGCTGGTGCAACGGGATCGGACGCGGAGCCTCCCGCGGCGCTCGCGGACGCGAAGCCGGCCCCGACAGCGACGGGTCCGGCGGTCGTGGCCGGGGCAGCGCCTGCCGCGTCGTACCCGGAGAACAGGTCGGCCAGCCCGGCCGGTGGCTCGCGCCAGCCAGGAGGCGTGGGGACCGGCTGGCTTCGTCCGATCCGGATCGACCGAAGCCTCGGCAGATCGGTGCGGCGCCGAAGATCGGCGGTGGCCAGGGCGATGCGCACGCCGGTCCAGTCCTCGCCGGTCCGCTGGGCGACGGAGGCTCGCAGCACCAGACGGCCGCTGCCGTCGCCCTGACGGTAGGCAAGACGGTAGGCCGGCACCCAGACGGCGCCCGGCACCCCGTACTCCAGCTCCAGTTCCACCTCCGCATCGCCGGTGCCGTCGAGGGTCAGGACCGCGCAGACCGCGGTCTCCACATGCGCTGACGGCGCGTCGGTGGTGGCGCGGTCGAGCCTGTCGGCGGCGACGCTGAGGTCGTGCTCGACATTGCGCAGGGCCTCCTCCGCTTCGACGAGGCGGTTGTGGAGTCCCGTCAGCCGCTCATCGACGAATGCGGCGAGCTCCAGCCACGCGTCTACCGGGGTGCTGCGGTACAGATCCTCGCGCCTGCGGGCAGGTGCGACCGGGTGGAGGGCCCTGACCTCCTCGATCAGGTTCAGCTGTCGGTCCCGGTGTCCTTGGGCCGCCGCGTACGCGTCGCTCAGCCGCTCGAACGCGCGCCGCAGCTCGTCGGGCGTGCCCGTGCAGCGCGGCTCGGCCTCGACTTCCACCCGCGCCTCGGTGACGCGCACACCGGGCGGGCCCAGGACCCGGGCCCGCAGCGAACCCGGGTCCAGCGAGCGGGGCAGTCCCGTCACCCGCACCCGGCCGTCGGGCGACACGCTCCCCCGGGCCAGGCGTCGGCAGACCGCGCCCTGCGCGTACACCATGACCGAATCGAGGGTCGATCCCCACCTCTGTGCCGAATCAGCCGTCATGTGCTCCGCCCCGCCCCCTGTCGCGTGCATGCTGAGCGAAGCCTACGCCCGGACGGTCTGCGCGTCCGCGTGGAGTCAGGGGGATGGCGTCCAGGAGGGCCTGTTGGCTCAGCAGCCCTTTCACGGCCTCCTGCGAATGCCCAACGCCCCGAGGAGGGCGGGCGTTTGCCGGGTGCCGGGTGGGGCTCTACGGAGTGAGGTCAGGGACGTGGCGACGGCCACCGGCCACCGGACGTCGAGGAACGGGGTGAATCTGTCGCCGGAGCGGGCCTGGTCCTGTGAACGGGGACGTCTTTGCGGCCCCTTCACCGCCCATGATCATCACGAGATGTGGACCGGCTCACCGGACCTGATCGCCTGCGAGTAGCCGCATTCGCTCTCGGCCGGCACGTTGTGTGGAAGACATCGATCGTGGCCATCGTGATCGCCTCCGCGTCGCTCTCTTGTGGTTACTCGGAAACTCCAGGAGAGTCTGGGCCGACCTGGAAGACGCACTTTTCGGTGATTGAGGAACCTGATGGTGACCAAGCAGATACTCGAAGATTTGCCCGAGGACGCAGACCTGAGGCGCGCGGACTCCCTGGCACGGGAGATCTTCTCGGACGTCGCCAACAAGTGGGCGCTCCTGATCATCGAGGCGCTCGGGGAGCGCACCCTGCGCTTCAGCGAACTGCGGAACGAGGTCGAGGGCATCAGCCACAAGATGCTCACCCAGAACCTGCGCATGCTGGAGCGCAACGGCCTGGCCGACCGGAAGGTGTATCCCACCGTGCCGCCGCGGGTCGAGTACACACTCACCGAGCCGGGCCGGGCCCTGCGCGCCACGGTGGACGCCATGTGCGGCTGGACCCGCCAGTACCTCGGTCACATCGAGGACTCGCGCGGTCGCTTCGACGCCTGAAGGACGCAACGCCACGCGCCCGTTCCGTGCTTCCTTGATCAATCGCAGGTTCGCTCCGGCGGCCGGGCGGAGCCCCGCACGAACGGCGCTGGACCCCGCCCCGCCGGTCGGCTGTCGCGGTCAGGCGGGAGCGGGCCGGGGTGCTGGTGCTGTGAGCCGCCCGGCGCGGGCCAGTGCGAGGACCGCGCCCGCGCAGCCGGCGCCGGTCAGCGTCAGAACGGTCCACACCAGCCACAGTGCCCGGTGCTGCTGGGCGTAGTCCCACAGGGCGCCGGTGGCCAGGTTGCCCAGGGTGATCCCGATGCCCGACACGGTGTTGTAGAGGCCGTAGTGGGTGGCGACGAGGCGGTTGCCGGACAGGGAGACGACGGTGTCCATCTCGAAGGGGTAGACGACCGCGCTGCCGGCCGACAGGGCGATCACGGCGACCGCCAGCGCGGCCAGCGTCATGGCGTCCGGTACGGCTGTGCCGTTCGCCGCCGTCAGGGCGAGCGGCACGAAGGCCACGCCCATCAGGGCGAGCCCGCGTACGAGGGCCTGTTCGCCTCTGAAGCGTGATGTCACCCAGCCGGTCAGCCGCAGTTGCCCGGCGACGGCCACCGCTGCGGACAGGACGAACAGCAGGCTGGTGGCCTTCGTTCCCGCTGCCCCGAACGCGTCGCCGGCGGCAAGCGGCAGCGCGAGGTAGACCTGGAAGGTCAGCACGTAGGAGCCGATCATCGCGCACGAGAACAGCAGGAACGGCCGGTTGGCCACCACCGTGCGCCACTGTGCCAGCACCCCGCTCCCCGGCCGGCCGCTGTCGGCGGCGCGGCGTGCGGGCAGGGCCCGGCCCTGCAGAACGGTCAGGGCGGCGAAGATGCCCGCGGCCACCATGCACACCAGGCGGAAGTCGGCCGCCAGCAGGGCGAGGCCGACCAGCGGGCCCAGCAGCATCCCGGCCTGGTAGTAGACGTTGAACGTCGCGAACGCCTCCACCCGCCGCTCCCCCGCCCCGGCCGCGAGGTAGGCGCGCACGGCCGGGTTGAACAGGGCGCCGGCGAAACCGGTGGCCGCCGAGGCGATCACGAGAACGGGCAGGCTGTCCACGACACCGAGCAGGGCGAACCCACCCGTCCGCAGCACGCACCCGGCCATGATCGGGACTTTGTAGCCGTAGCGGTCGGCGATCGTGCCGCCGATGAGGAACATGCCCTGCTGGGAGAAGTTGCGTACCCCCAGCACCAGGCCGACCGCCCACGCGGCCAGGCCGAGTTCACCGGCGAGGTGCGCGGCGAGGTAGGGCATGAGCATGTAGAAGGCGAGATTGATGGCGAACTGATTGACCATCAACAGCCGTACCGCGGGCGGGAAGCCCAGGGTGGACGTCCACAGCGTCTTCATCGCCCCGCTCCCGCCAGGCTCGCCGCTCCCGTATTGCAGGCCGGGGCCGGAGCGGGGTCCAGGACGGTTTCGCACGTCGTCCACCGTGTGACGACCCGCTCGCCGGGGTGGGCGATCCGGTCCGGGGCAGCGGCAGGTTCGCATCCCAGCAGTCGGCGTTCCCGGCACCAGGCGTCGTCGAAGACCGTACCGGCGTAGCGGTGCGGGCCGTCGGGGAACACGGCCGCGATCCGGGCCTCGGCCGGGAGTGTGGTGGCGAGATGCCGGGCGACCAGGGCGACCGCGCCCACGCTCCACCCGCCGGTGGCGTACCGGGAGCGGGCCAACGCCCGTGCCGCCCACACCGCTTCACCGGCCGCAACCCAGTGGACCTCGTCGAACAGGGTGTAGTCGACGTTGCGCGGATAGATGCTGCTCCCCAAGCCCCGCATCAGCCGTGGTGCGGCTTCCTGGCCGAAGATCGTGGAACCGCAGGTATCGACGGCCACCACCTTCAGGGCGGGGAAGAATCCTCGCAGGACCGAGGCGATGCCGGCGGAGTGTCCACCGGTACCCACGCTGACCACCAGGGCGTCGATCCGCCCGAGCTGGGCGACGAGCTCCTGGGCAAGGCCCACGTACGCGGTCACGTTGTCGGGGTTGTGGTACTGATCCGGACACCACGCATCCCGGTGGACCGCGAGGAGTTCACCGACACGCTCACGTCGGGCCTGCTGCCAGCCCCCGACGGGATGCGGCTCCGTGACGGTCTGCACATCGGCGCCGTAGGCGGCGAGCAGGCCCGACACCAAGGGCTCCATGCCGGGGTCGGTGACCACGGTGACGGGGTGGCCGAAGACGATCCCGGCCAGCGCGAGCCCGAGGCCCAATGTGCCGGAGGTGGACTCCACGATCCGTGCGCCGGGCAGCAGATCGCCACGCTCACGGGCCCGCTCCACCATGAAGAGGGCGGTGCGGTCCTTGATGCCGCCGGGGTTGTGGCCTTCGAGTTTGGCCCAGAATCCGCGCCCTGCGCTGGAGAAGGGCTCACCGACCCACAGCACGGGGGTGTCACCGACCAGAGCGGCCGGGGTGTGGGCGCGGCGTGTGGCTCCGGACAGCATCTGGGCCGGGGACAGGACGGAAGGGGGAACGAGGGATGAGTTCATCGCGCTGGTCTCCTGCCGGACCGCAGCGCCCCGTCAGGGCGGGGCGGGCCGGGGTGTTCGTGGACGGAACCGCTGGGGACGATGACGTCACCGGGCGCGCGATGTCACGGGCGCGGCCGGCGGCGCGGTCCGCTCAGGTCCGCCACACCCCGAGTTCGGCGCGCGCACGGCTGTGCTCTGCAGGGTGGGCACCGCCTTCGCACCACCGCGCCCGGCTCTTCGCGGCCTGCCACCAGGCACCCTCGCCCGGGAGGAGCCGGTCGTCGGCCGCCGGGGGCGGGGGCAGATCCGCCCGAGGGCCGGCCTCGGCGGGCTCATCCACCCCGGTGCACTCCACCGCGGCCCCGTGGTCACACAGTGCCGCGGCGGCGGCGACGGACACCCCGGCGGGATGAACGCTCGGCGAGGTGGTGGCCGCGACGGCGGCCACCGTGTCGGTACGGGGCATCCCGGCGGCCTGCGGACCGTGGGCACAGCCGAGCACATGCAGCAGCCCGGCCAGCACCGTGATCAGCACCAGCAGCCGCGGCACAGTCCGGGGCACACGAGGACCCGCTCCCACCAACACAGCACACAGGGTATTGGAGTCATTACATAAAGTGCTCGTTAGGCCGCGGGGCGGCCGGTCCCCGCCTCCACGGACGGGACCCCCGCACCACTGAGTGCCGGACTCCGCCCGCGCAGAAACGGCCGGAGCGAAATCAGCCATCCACGGTTCGGCATAATTTGTCAACCCTTGTTCAATTTAACCTCATTGTCGAGCACATGGTCAGACCGTGCACTACCCGGTCCTCCTGGATCCCAGCGCCTCCGGCTACGGGATGACCCCGTCGGAGAAGCGCTACTGCTGACTCAACCCCTATGACTGCTCCAAGGCCCGTGACCAGGCCTCGGTGGCGGTCCACTACGCCAAGAAGTACTACGCGGACAAGACCCTGTACCAGGGCACCGGCGACGCCTTCCGGCACTGCTACTGGAACGCGATGATGGAGATCTTCGTCAACCACGAAACCGCCTACGAGGTCGCCACCCGCCACGAGTCGCAGTCCAAGGACAACGACAAGGAGATGGACCTCCGGAACAACAAGATCGGCCGCGCCATCGGACGGAGCTACAAGAGCAACAACCCCAAGGCGAAGGCATCCAGCAAGTCCCGCAGCGCCTGCGGGAGCTATATGTCGAAGGGCAAGCTCTGGATCATCAAGAACAAGAAGCTTGTAAGGAGCAACGCATGAACCGCCTTCTGCACCAGCGGGTCGCGCCGGCACTGCTGATCGCGCAGATCGCCTACATCGTCCTCGTGGGGCTGCTGTTCGCCCTGTCCGGACCGGACACCGCCGAACTCGATCACACCGCGCCGTCCCCCACAGGTGACGCCCTGTTCACCGGGCTCCTGATCCTGACGGTGCTGGCCATGGGAGGAGGGGCGGCGCTGCTGGGCTGGAGGAGGGTTCAGGCCTGGGCTCCGCCCACCGCCCGAGCGGCATGGCTCGGGGCGCTCGGGCTCGGCGAGATCGCCCTCGCAGTGGCCTTCCTGAACACGGCCCTTCAGGAATCCTTCGGCCCGGACACTCTGATCGCCGCACTGGCCATCGTCGTCAGCATGGCCATCACGCTGACCTGCGTCGGCGAAGTCCAAAGGCATCTCCGCAGCCTCAGGCCCGCGACACAGGGCTGAGCACACCGAGGCAGCCACCAACAGTGCTACGGGGAGAGTCCTCCCCGTGGCAGCCCAAGAGGTCCCGCCTGCACCCCCGAAGGGGCAGACGGGACCTCTGCCACGTGCCTTCGCGCATGCGCCGTGCCGGCCATCGCGTATACGGGTTCGGCCCGACAGTTCGGTACGGGTGAGTCACCCCGCACCTCACAGGGCGCCCCGCGGCCCACCGGGCAGCCCCTCCCCCGCCCGGCACGGCCGGATCGCGCCCTACCCGCCCCGGCAACCCGTCCGGACCCTGAAAACATGGGGGATTCCGGAAACATCACACCAGGCCCGGACAGTACCGACAACGCGTTCCAGGCCCTCCTCGAAGGCGCCACCGCCCCACGGCCGCCCGCCCCGCCCGACTGCCCGTTCTGCGACCTTCGCCAGGACCGCTACGCCACCCACTACGAGGGCCACTGGGTCCTCCTCGAACCGCGCGTCATCGTCCCCGCCCACACCGTGCCCCCGCACCGGCGCTGGATCATCACTTCGGACGGGGCCGCGATGAACCTGTGGGACGCCGAGCCCCTCCCCGGAACCCAATGCCGCATCGCGCACCGTGTGGTCTGCCCCTACCTCAAGCCCGAGGACCCTTGGCCCTGGAGAGCCGCGCTCCGGCAGGAGAACGAGCGACGGGCACAGCGCCTGTTCGACCTCCCGGACGACCGGGATATCCCGGACACCGGCTGACGGGCGCACCGGCTGCCCGCCCGGGCGACCTGCGGCGGGGTTCACCAGCCGGTGACCGGCTCTCAAGGCCCGCCCCCGGAATGGCAGTTCGACCACCTGTCGTAAGGGAGTTCCGCCACCGCGACGGCTGTCCCGACAGCCATCACGATCACGCCGTGACCGTCCATCGGCGCAGCCTGACGCCCGCGGATCCGCCTCGCCCTCCGTCGGCCGTCATGGCGTCCGGGCGCAGTCGCGTTCTTCGGTACGGCGTGACGCTCAGTCGCCGTTCCGCAGGCCGGCCAGGACGAGGTCGACGGTACGTTCGACCAGGGCGGCGTCCAGTGGGGCGTGCCGGAAGAGGGCCCGGTAGTAGACCGGTGCCGCGAGCGCGTCGAGGGTGAATTCCATCTCGGCCCGGTCGAGTTCGCGGATGTCGCCGCGTGCGGCGGCGGTGCGCAGGACGGTCTCGGTGCTGCGTCGGCGGGCGTGGAAGACGTCGTCGAGGAAGCTCTCGCGCAGCTCGGGTTCGCGGGCGAGGTCGGCGACGAGCGCGGGCAGGACGGGGCCCAGGACGGTGGTCTCGAACGCGGTGACCAGGCTGCCGATGCCGATGAGCAGGTCCGCGCGCAGGTCGCCGCTGTCCACCGTCGGAGTGGTGCCCAGGACCGTGGCCAGCGCGTCGGTGACCAGGTGCTGTTTTGAGGGCCAACGGCGGTAGATGGCCGGGCGGTAGACGTCGGCGTTCTTCGCCACCTGCCCGATCGTGAGGTCGGCGTAGCCGACTTCCGCGAGCAGGTCGAGCGTCGCGGCGCGCACGGCGGCGTCGATCTGCGGATCCTTCTGGCGGCCGGCGGTGCGCGGGGGCGGGGGCACGGGTGAGTCCTTTCGGTCGGCTTACGGACTGTAACCGGATTTTGAATTGATACAGTCCGTACTGTATCAATTTAGAGGTGACTCCGGCCCGAACGGGCCTCCCTCCATCGAAGGACCTGCTATGCCCACTCCACCTCCGCGTCCCCCGACGCTCCGCGATACCGCCCCCACCTCACCCGTACCGATACCGGCGAGAACCGGTCCGGCGATCGGCGCCCTGATCGCGCTCGCCCTGGTCGCCCTCGACCTACGGGCACCGGTCACCGCGATCGCCCCGCTGCTCGGCCGCCTCCGCGACGACCTGGGCCTGTCGGCCGCGGCGGTGAGCGCGCTGACCGCGCTGCCGGTCCTGTGCCTGGGCGTGTTCGCGTTCGCGGGCCCCGTGCTCGGACGGCGGTACGGCGAGGCGCGCGTGGTGCTCGCGAGCCTGATCCTGCTCGCCGCAGGCGCGACGCTGCGGCTGCTCCCGGGAGCGTTGGCGTTGTTCGTGGGCACGGTGCTGGTCGGCGCGGCGATCGGGCTCGCCAACGTGCTGCTGCCCGGACTGATCCGGCGGCGCTTCGCGGGCGCGGTGGCGGGGGTGACCGCGTTCTACTCGGCGTTCCTGACCCTGGGCGGTGCGAGCGGTTCGGCGGTCGCACCGCCGTTGGCCGACGCGACCGGATGGGCCTGGCGCGGTGCACTGGCGCTGGTGGCCGTCCCCCTGTCGATCGCGGCGGTCCTGGCCTGGTGGCCGGGGGTGCGCGCGGACGCGCGGGCCGTCGACGCACCGACGCCGCAGCGCGTGCGGCTGTGGCGGGACGCGACGGCGTGGCGGGTCACGGTCTTCTTCGCGGCGCAGGCGCTGTTGGCGTACGTCGTGTTCGGCTGGCTGCCCACGATGGCCCAGGACCGGGGCATCAGCGAGGCGCAGAGCGGCCTCCTGCTGTCCCTGACCAGCCTGGTGGGTGTGGCGGGGGCGGCGCTGCTGCCCGCGGTGTACCGCCGACTGCCCGACCAGCGTGGGCCCGCCGTGCTCGTGGCGGTGCTCAGCGGGGTGGGTCTCGCCGGCATCGTCCTGGCCCCCGCACCGGCGGGCGTGTGGGCCGCCTCCGTGGTCCTGGGGCTCGGGCAGGGAGCCGGATTCGCGGTCGCGCTGAGCCTGATCGGGCTGCGTACCGGCAACGGCGACGAGACGTCGGCACTGTCCTCGATGGCCCAGGGCACCGGTTTCCTCATCGCCACGATCGGCCCGTTGGGCGCGGGGCTTCTGCACGAGGCGAGCGGCGGATGGGGCGTCCCCCTGGCGACACTGCTGGCCGTGTGCGCGATCCAGGCAGCCGCGGGTCTCGGCGCGGGACGCGCCGGGCAGGTCCGGGGCGGGTCCGGCCCGGACCTGGCCTGATACCCGACAGGGCGGGGCGGGAGCCTGGGCACGGTCTTCCGCCGCCCCTCTCGGAGGGCAGGTCGGAGGCGGCCTGCCACCGTCCCGGTCGTGGTCCCACGCCCGCCTTCGGCTGCGGAGGACCCTCGACCCGCCCCCGGCAGTCGTTCAGTGGCCGCCGGTGAGCTCGCCGGTGAGCCTGCTGTGAAGGTCGGCGCTGGGGTCGTTCAGGCCGATGATCTCCACTGTCCTGCCGCGTCGGGCGTACTTGGTCTCGATGGCGTCGAGGGCGGCGACGGAGGAGGCGTCCCAGATGTGGGCGGCGGTCAGGTCGATGACGACCCTGTCGGGGTCGGTGGCGTAATGGAACTGGGTGACGAGGTCGTTGGAGGAGGCGAAGAACAGCTCGCCGGTCACGGTGTAGACCACGGTGGTGCCGTCGGGGTCGGTGGCCGAGGTGACGTCGGCGAGGCGGGCGACCCGCTTGGCGAAGATGACCATGGCGGTGACGGAGCCGACGACGACGCCGATGGCGAGGTTGCCGGTGGCGACCACGCAGACGACGGTGACAGCCATGACGGCGATCTCGCCCGCCGGCATCCGCTTGAGCGTCTTGGGGGCGATGGAGTGCCAGTCGAAGGTCGCGAAGGACACCATCACCATCACGGCGACGAGCGCGGCCATGGGCATGTCGGAGACGACCGGCCCGAAGACGATGCACAGCACCATCAGGAAAGCGCCCGCCAGGAAGGTGGACAAGCGGGTACGGGCGCCGGACACCTTCACGTTGATCATCGTCTGGCCGATCATGGCGCATCCGCCCATGCCGCCGAAGAAGCCGGTGACGATGTTGGCGATGCCCTGGCCGATGGACTCGCGGGTCTTGGAGGAGGGGGTGTCGGTGATGTCGTCGACGAGCTTGGCGGTCATCAGGGACTCCATCAGGCCGACCAGCGCCATGGCCAGGGCGTAGGGGGCGATGGTCGTCAGGGTGTCCAGGGTGAACGGCACGTCCGGAAGTCCCGGTACGGGCAGGGAGGAAGGCAGGTCGCCCTTGTCGCCGACGGTGGGTACCGCGATCCCGGCGGCGACCGTGAGGGCGGTGAGGATGACGATGGACGCGAGCGGGGCCGGGATCACCTTGGTGACCTTCGGGGTGAGCACCATGAGGGCCAGCCCGGCCGCGATCAGCGGGTAGACGGGCCAGGGCACGCCGTGCATCTCGGGGACCTGGGCCATGAAGATCAGGATGGCGAGGGAGTTGACGAACCCGACCATCACGCTGCGGGGCACGAACCGCATCAGCTTCGCGACGCCGAGCGCGCCGAGGACGATCTGGAAGACCCCGGCCAGAATGACCGCGGCGATCAGGTGGCCGAGGCCGTGCTCGCGGTTGAGTGGTGCGATGACCAGGGCGACGGCACCGGTCGCTGCGGAGATCATCGCCCGCCGGCCGCCGACGACGGAAATGGTCACGGCCATCGTGAAGGAGGCGAACAGGCCGATCGCGGGGTCGACACCGGCGATGACCGAGAAGGAGATCGCCTCGGGAATCAGCGCGAGCGCGACCACCAGGCCCGCCAGGACCTCGGTGCGCCAGACCTTCGGGTCGGACAGCCAGTCGGGGCGCAGGCCGCGCAGCCGCGCGGCCGGGGACAGTGCGGACGTGGACGGTGCGGACGTGGACGGTGCGGACGTGAACGGTGCGGACGTGAACAAGGGACGTACCTGCCGTGCTCGGGCACGCCCGGCAATCCTGGGCGTGCGGGAAGGACACGGGAAGGCCGGCACGGCATCCCGCGGAGCCCACGTACGGCGCGGGCTGAAGTCAGAGGGCAACGACGAGCGCGGGCGAGAACTCCGGGCACGGCTCAGGGCGAAGAGTCACGGCGGGCAGGCGGCGCCGGGCGTCATGGGAATGTGCACGCGCTCTCCAGCTCGTATCGGTCTTCGCCGGGGGCATCGTCGGCCCCGACACGGCTGAGGGTCGCGGAAACGGTCCGTCCCGCACCATGGAAGCGGCGACGGCGTGGAGCCGATCCCCTGCGATCACGTACTCTACCCTAACGTTAGGGTAGAGATCGGCGTCGGTCTACTGCGGCCTTCCGACAGAGAGACGGGTCCCCGCGTGAGCAGCGAGCAGATGCAGATCGGGGAGGTCGCCACGCGGACCGAACTGTCGCTGCGCACCATCCGTCACTACGAGGAGACCGGGCTCGTCACCCCGTCCGCCCGCTCGCAGGGCGGCTTCCGGCTCTACACCGAGGCCGACGTGTCCCGTCTGATGGTCATCCGCCGTATGAAGCCGCTCGGCTTCACCCTGGACGAGATGCGTGAACTGCTCGCCGCCACCGACCGCCTCGACTCCGGCGAGGAACTGACGGCCGACGAGCGTCAGGCCCTGCTGGAGCGCGTCCGCGGCTACGAGCAGGGTGCGTCGGAGCAGGTGGAGAAGCTCCGCAGTCAGCTGGCGCGGGCGGAGGAGTTCGCCGCCGCACTGCGCGAACGCCTCGGGCGCGCTCCCACCCTCTGACGGCATCCGCGTGAGCATCGCGGTCGCCCGTCGGCCGGCCCCGGTCGGCTCGCTCAGGGTCCTGTGAGGTTGCCGTTGCCGAGGGCCCAAGCCTCGATGTCGCGGTAGTGGATCGGCCCACGGCTCCGGCCGACGTTGCTGCCGACCAGGTGCAGACGTTCGGCGGGCCATCGGCTGCCGGTGAATCCGGTGATCCCTTCGGCGATCTCTCCCGCCGAGGACCGGTCTCCTCGGCGGGCACGGGCCAGCGTCAGATGCGGGCGCAGGGGCCGGTCCTCGAAGGCGACACCGCAGCTCCTGACCGCGGTACGCACATCGGCGGCGAGCGTGTGCAGCTCATCGAGGTCTCCCTCGATTCCGCTCCACAGCACCCGGTCGTCGAAGGTTCCGCTGCCGCGCAGTGCCAGACACGGTGAGGGGCGCTTCGCTGCGAGGCCGGCGAGAGGCGGGCGCAGGATCGGGACCGTCTCGGCCGGTAGCTCCCCGAGGAAGGCCAGGGTGATGTGCCAGTCCTCGATACGGTTCCACCGCATGTCAGGGTGCGAGTCGTAGGCGGGGCGCAGCTCCCGGGCCAATTCTTCTTTCGCGTGGTCGGGCGGGGCGAGGGCGATGAACACGCGAACGGTCGCGGGCTGAGTCTGTTCGTTCACACCGCACTTCGTACCGCACCCGGGTGGCCGGTGTGCACACCGGCCACCCCAGTGACGCGGTGGAGCGCCCGCGCGTGATGCGGTTACCGACGGCCGGGTACGGCGGCGGCGGTGCGGGCGCGGGCCCCAGGCTTGCGTCACAGCGTCCCCCACCCGTGCGGACCTGCGCCCGCCACGACCGAGGCCCCTGTCCCTGCCTGAGGGCGGCGTTCGCCAGCCGCCCGCCTTCGGCGTTCCCGCTCAGCCCGCCACCGGTGTTCGCGCCGCGGTCCGGTCGCCATAGCGATGGGCCCATGGCAGGGCCGCCTCCAGTGCGGCCGAGACGCCGAACAGGAGATCCTCGCGGCCCCACCCGGCCGTGAGCGAAACCCCCAGCGGGAGCCCCTCGGAGCTCCAGCCCAACGGCAGACTGACGGTCGGATACCCGGTGGCGTTCGCGATGACGGTATTGCCCGTGAAGGCGGTCATCGCGGCCAGTTCCCCTGCCGGATCGTCATCGTCGCGGAGCTGGCCGATGAGCGGCGGCGGCGTGGTCACGGTCGGGGTGATCACGATGTCGGCGTCCGCGTAGTCGAGCGTCCAGACCCGCGCACGGGCCTGGACGACACCGATCGCGGCGGCCAGTTCGCCCGAGGCGCACTGCTGCGAGCGGGTCCGCAGGTGGCGGACGATCGGGCGCAGGGCCGTCTCGTCGAACGCCATGACCCGGGACCCGACCAGCGCGGTGAACATCATCCGGAACCCCTCGGTGAACTCGGGATCCGGCGCCTGGTCCCGGGCGAACACCTGATGGCCGAGTCCGGCCAGCGTCCGGGCGGTGAGTTCCGCCGCGGCGGCGACCTCGGTGTCCACCCGGGCCCCCGAGACCGACCCCTGCGCGAGCGCCACGCGGAGCCGCGGCACGGGGGCGTCGCAGGCGTGTTCGTAACTGTCGACGCGGGGCGGATGCACGGTGCCGACTCCCGTACGGGTGGTCAGCGCGTCGAGGAACGCGGCCGCGTCGCGTACGGTGCGGGCGAGCGGACCCTTCACGGAGAGCCCCATCGCGTCGGAGCCGGCCGGGCCCGCGGTGACGAGCCCTCGGCTGGGCTTGAGCCCGACCACACCGCAGGCGCTCGCGGGGGAACGCACGGATCCCGCGGTGTCGCTCCCCTGCGCGAGCGGAACCAGCAGCGCGCCGACCGCGGCCGCCGCCCCGCCGCTGCTGCCGGCCGCGCTGCGGCCGAGGTCGAACGGACTGCGCGCCGGTTCCGACACCTCGGGCTCGCTGTAGCAGGCCGCCCCGAACTCCGGAACGGTGGTCTTGCCGAGGCTGATCAGCCCGGCGTCGGTCATGACCTCGACGATCTCGTCGTTGTGTCCGGGGACCCAGTCGCGGAAGAGCGTGGAACCCAGTGTGGTGCGTACGCCCGCCGTCGCCTCCAGATCCTTGACGGCGGTGGGCACGCCGAACAGGCGCGGCAGCCCGGCGCGGTCGGCCGAGCGCAGTGTGCGTTCGGCCGCGGCCGCCTCCGCGCGGGCCCGGTCGGCCGACACGGTGGTGAAGGCGCCCACCCGGTCGCCGCTTTCGATGCGGGCCAGCAGATGGTCCACGACTTCGGTGGGGCTCGTTTCTCCGCACTCGTACGCGGTGGCCAGTTGAAGAGCCGAGAGGTCGTGCAACTCCGTCATGGGCGCTCCCATTGATGTTTCGTTACGCGTATCGATATGATGCGGGCATGGTGGGCGAGAAGGCAAGTACTCCGAGGAACGGCCGCCCCCGGGCGGTGACGCTCGACGCGGTCCTGGATGCGGCGACCGCGATGGCCGACGACCGGGGGCTCGACGCGGTGACCTTCCGGGCATTGGCCGAACGGCTCGGTGTGTCGCCGATGGCCATCCACCGCACGACCGGTGGCATCGAGGCGCTCCAGCACGCGCTGGTGTCCAGAATCGTCGGCGAGGTGACCCGGTCCGTGGTCTGGCCGGACGACTGGCGCGGTGTCGTCCGGCTGTTCGCGCACTCGCTCCACGACCTGCTCATGCGCCATCCCGTCGTACTGGAGGCGCACCGCCGTGCCCCCCTCGTCGGGCCCGGCGCGGACGATGCCGCGCACCGGGTCGTCGCGGCACTGCGCTCCGCGGGACTCGACGACGAGTCCGCCGCGTACGCGTACGGCGCCCTGCACGACTTCGTCACCGGCCATGTGGCGATCCGCCTCGGCCGCGGCACCCCGGAACCGCACCGGTCCTCGCCCACGAACGGGGCCCGGTCCGTGTTCGCGGACCACCACGACTACGACCGCCGGTTCACCTGCGGGCTCGACTTCGTCATCGGCGGAATCGCCGCCGCTGCCGCCGCCCCCGTATCGCCCGAGGAACAGAGATGACCCCCTCCTTGCAGGACCTGCCCGAGACGGTCCACCTGACGGCCCCCGGCGGGCGCCGTATCGCCTACTGCTCGTACGGGGACCCCGCCGCCCCGCCCGTGATCGTGCTCCACGGCACCCCGGGCAGCCGTTTCGAGGGGATCGCACTGCGGCGGGCGGCCACGGACGCGGGCCTTCACCTGGTCTGCCCGGACCGCCCCGGATACGGCGAGACCGACCCCGTCCCCGGCCGGGGCTTCCACCGCTGGAACGACGACTTCGTGGCCCTGCTCGACCACCTCGGCCACAAACGGGCACCGCTCGTGGCGATCTCGGGCGGCGGCGGATACGCCCTGGCCGCCGCCCAGGCGCACCCCGAGCGGGTGTCGAAGCTGATCCTCGCGTGCGCCGCCGTCCCCGGAGCACCCCGTCAGGCGTACGCACGCCGGATCCCGATCGTGAAGTGGCTGAACCGGCTGGTGCGCTGGGCCCCCTTGATCGCCCGGCCGATGCTCGCGGGGACGGGAATCTTCAAGCGCACGAGAAGCAGCGGGACGCACCTCTCCGCCTGGCCACTCGCCGACCAACTGATCATGAAGGAAGCGGAGTTCCGGAAGTTCTCGGAACTGGACACCACCGAGGGACGACGCCAGGGCATGGACGCGGCCATGGCCGATCTCGCCGGATACGCCCGACCCCTGCCGGAGCCGCTGGGAGCGATCCGGGTGCCGACCGTGTTCATCCACGGCGAGAAGGACGGCAACGTCCCCATCGACGTGGCGCGTTGGGCGCACGCGCAGATCGACGGCGCCGAGCTTCGCCCGATCCCCGACGGCGGGCACCTCTTCCTCCTCATGGACGCGGATCCGCTCCTGCGGGAACTCGCCTGAGCGGTACGCACGACCGTGTGCTTCCGCCGCTGCCCGACCGTTCAGCCGCACGGCAGCGCGATGAACAGCCCCGCACACTTCGGGGCGGCGGCGGAAGGGATTGGCCCTGACCCCGCGTCAAGGTTGGAGCCTTGCCGCATGACGGACAACAGCACTTCCTCGGATCGGCCCACTCCGCCGATCGGAGGGTTCCAGGAGATCGACGGCCGCCGCGTTTTCGTCCATCGGTCGGGCAGCGGCGGACCGGCCGTCGTGTTCCTGCCGGGCGGCGCCGCCGTGTCGAGCCGCGGCTCCCGGAACGGGGAGCCCGGAACGGGGAGCCCGGAACGGGGAGCCCGGAACGGGGAGCCCGGAACGGGGCTATCGCGCGGGTGGGATTCGGTAGACGGAGACATGGGAACGCGACTCGGCGGTGAACTCGGTGCCCTCCCAGTCCGCGTGCCTGGTCTCCAGCTCGAACCCGGCCAGCTGGGCCATGAGGTCGAGTTCGGCCGGCCAGATGTAGCGGTGGGGGCTGCGGAACAGTGTGGCCCGCGTGGTCTCGTCGAAGCGGAAGTGGTGCGATACGACGTGCTGGCGCAGGACGTCATAGGTGTCCAAACCGATGTAGTCCGGTGCGGACTGCCAGACAGTGGCCGTCTCGCCCGGTGGGAGCTTGCGCAGCTCGGGCACCCAGAGCTCGACCACGAATCGCCCACCGGGCGCGAGGTGGCGGGCGGCGTTGCGGAAACACTCGACCTGCTCGGCCTGGGTGAGCAGGTTGGAGATCGTGTTGTAGACGAGGTAGACCAGTGCGTACTTCCCGGGCACGACCGTGGTCGCCATGTCACCGATGACGACGGGGATCGTCGCTTCGTCCGCCTTGGTACGCAGTCGCTCCACCATCGGCCGTGACAACTCGACGCCGGTGACCGGCACTCCTCGCCCGGCGAGCGGGACCGCGACCCGACCGGTCCCGATGGCGAACTCAAGCGCCGCTCCCTCCCCCGCGAAATGGGCGAGGCGGTCCACGGCCGGGCCCAGGACCTCGGGCGCGAACATGCCGGATCCTGGCGTGTCGTAGCGAAGGGCGGTATCGGCGTCCCAGATCTTCTCCTGCTGCATGCCGGCAACGCTGGACGCCGGCCCGAGCGCTGTCCAGCGATTATTCGGCCCGCTCTGCCGGGCTCCCGCCTGTCGGGCAGGGCGCCGGGCAGGTGTTCCCCACCGGGAAACGTGTCGGCCGGTCGTACAGTCGACACATGCCCGAGCTGAGCCACCGTCGGAAAATGCTCGTGCTGGCGATCTGCTGCATGAGCCTCCTCATCGTCAGCCTCGACAACACCATCCTCAATGTCGCCCTGCCTTCCGTGCAGCGCGAACTGCACGCGTCCGTATCCGGGCTGCAGTGGACGATCGACGCCTACACGCTCGTCCTCGCCGCCCTGTTGATGCTCTCGGGATCGACGGCCGACCGGATCGGCCGCCGCCGGGTTTTCAAGACCGGTCTCGTCCTGTTCACGCTCGGCTCGGCGCTCTGCTCCGTCGCGCCGAACCTCGAATCGCTCGTCGCCTTCAGGATGGTGCAGGCCGTCGGCGGTTCGATGCTCAATCCCGTCGCGATGTCGATCATCACCAACACCTTCACCGGGCCCCGTGAGCGCGCCCGCGCCATCGGCGTCTGGGGCGGCGTCGTGGGAATCTCGATGGCGGCGGGCCCCCTGATCGGCGGACTGCTGGTGGACTCCGTCGGCTGGCGGTCGATCTTCTGGATCAATCTGCCGATCGGAGCCGCAGCCCTGCTGCTGACCTGGCGGTACGTTCCCGAATCCCGCGCCCCCAAGCCCCGCCGGCCCGACCCCGTCGGTCAACTGCTGGTCATCGGGGCGCTGGGCGCGCTGACCTACGCGATCATCGAGGCGCCCTCGGCCGGCTTGACCTCACCGATGATCCTGTCCTTCGCCGCCGTGTCGGTCCTGTCTCTGACGGGACTCGTCCTGTACGAGCCGAGGCGTGCCGAGCCACTGATCGACCTGCGGTTCTTTCGCAGTGCGCCGTTCAGCGGGGCGACCGTCATCGCGGTGTGCGCCTTCGCGGCGCTGGGCGGATTCCTCTTCCTGAACACGCTCTACCTCCAGAACGTACGCGGTCTGTCCGCGCTGCACGCCGGGCTGTACATGCTCCCGATGGCTGCCATGACCTTCGTCTGTGCCCCGCTCTCGGGCCGGCTGGTCGGCAACCGCGGCCCGCGCCTCCCGCTGTTGATCGCCGGGACCGCGATGACGGCGAGTGGCGTCCTCTTCGCCGCGTTCGACGCGGAGCGGACGACGGCGCTGATGTTCACCGGGTACGTGCTGTTCGGCCTGGGCTTCGGCATGGTCAACGCCCCCATCACCAACACCGCTGTCTCCGGTATGCCCCGCTCCCAGGCGGGCGTGGCAGCGGCCGTCGCGTCCACCAGTCGCCAGATCGGCCAGACGCTGGGCGTCGCGGTGATCGGCGCGGTGCTGGCGGGTGGAGTCGTGGGCGCGGTGGGCACGGCCTCGTACCGTACGGGGTTCATCGACGCGAGCCGTCCGGCCTGGTGGATCATCACTGCCTGCGGTGCGTGCGTCCTGTTGGTGGGCGCGCTGACCAGCGGCTCCTGGGCGGGGCGCACGGCACGCCGTACGGCGGAACTCCTGGAGCCCGCGAAGACGGCCGCTCGGGCCTCGGCCGACACCAGCACCGGCGGCGGCACCGGCACCAGCACCGGGGCTGACAGCAGGTAGTCGTCCCGGTGGAGGCGGACGGCTCCTGGCTGAGCACCGGCCGCTTCGCGCGGCGGTGATGTGGAAGCCGTGGCGTGCGGCCCACGCCCCCGGTCAGAGCCCGTTCCGACCGCACAGGCACCGTGGGTGCGCTCCGCCTGCGGTCCTCCCGGAGGTGGCCGCCGTCGGTCCGTCTCTACCTCCGGTTAGAGGCGGCAATCCCCCTTCGGCCGGAGGCACGCCGGGTGTCGGCCACCGTAGCCTCGTCACATCATGCAACGAACCGACGACCGGCTCCTACCGGTTCTTCTGCTCGCCGCCCAGGCCGCTGTATGGCCCGGTGCGGCACTGCTGCGCGGCGTCGAGCCATCCGCCGCCCAGCTCCTCGCGGCCGCTCTGACGGGTGGTCTGGTGACCATCGCGCTGGCCGCCCGGCGGGCTCGCCCTGTGCTCGCCCTCCTGGTGGTCGTCACGGCCTGCGCACTCGGCGCGGGTCCGCTGCCCGTCGGCGCCGTGGCGGTTCTGGGCACCGGCGGCGTGGCCCTCGCCCTCCTCTCCGTGGCCGTCGAGCGGGACACCACGACCGCGCTGCTGTGTGTGGTGACGCTTGAGGTCTGGCAGGCGCTGCACGGCATCACCCTGCACGGGCTCGGTCAGCGCGACGGCCTCGATCTCCTGCTCACCACCCTGCTCTACGCGGCCGCTTGCGGCACCGGACTGCACCTGCGCCGAGTGCGCGCCGCGCGTGACACCGCCGAGCGGCGCATGCGCCGGGCGGAGTCGGAGCGCGACCGGCTCCCGGCGACCGAACGGCAGCGCATGGAACGGGAGCTGCACGATGTCAGCGCCCATCACCTGACGGCCGTCGTGGTCACCTGCGAAGCGGCCCTCGGGCTGCGCGAGCGCCGCCCCGAGCTGGCCCAGGAGGCGCTGGTGTTCGCCGCCGACACCGGCCGCGAGGTGGGACAGGCGCTGAGCGCCGTCCGTTCCCCACAGCCCACGGCGGAAGACGGCCCGGCCCCCCGGGAGCGCCTGAACGCGCTGGTGAACGGCTTTCGAAGCCTCGGGCAGCCCGTGACGGGCGACATCCGTGGCCTGCCCGGCGGTTCCGCCGACGAGGTGGTGTACGCGATCGTCCGCGAAGCCCTCACCAACGCGGTACGTCATGCCTTCGGCGCCCCGACCACTGTGCGCTGCACCCACGACGACTACCGCACGGAGGTCATCGTGCGGAACGGGCCCGTGGACCCGCCCGCCGGTGCTGCGGCGCCCGGCGCCGGCCTGGGCGGCGGGCGCGGCCAGACCTTCCTGCGGGGGCGGGCGCGCGAGGCGGGCGGCACGCTCAGCAGCGGTCCGACGGCGGACGGCGGGTGGGAAGTGCGCGCGCTGCTGCCGGGACGGGTCGCGGGGCCGCCGCGGTCGGCCGTGCCGAGGACGTACCGGGTCGCGCAGTTCGCCGCGGCCGTGGGGCTGTGCCTGCAACCGCTGCTGCCGGTACTGGTCGTACGGGCGGACGAGGCGTCCAGCGGGTCGGGCATCTCACCCGGAGTGCTGTTCGCGTTGCTGGCCACGGCGCAGGCGGTGTCGCTGCTGTGGCTGCGGCGGACGCCACGAACCGTGCTGGTCGCCCTGGCCGTGCTGGCCGCTCTCTGGCCGGCCGCGATGGCCGCGAGTGGATATGCGGGGCCCGTCGTCCTGCCGCCCCTGATGAGCATGATCGCCACCTGTACGGCGCTCGTCGTGCTCGCGTCCCGCGCTCCGTCCGATGCCGACACCGCGGCACCGGCCCGGCCGGCCGCGCCCGTGGCGCTCGCCGTCGTGCACGCGGCGGCCGCGACCGTCGCCGTACTCCTCACCGGCCGTGGCGCGGGTGCGGTGGCGGTGGCCGGGCTCGCGAGCGCCGGAGCGGGCCTGGCGGCCGGTGCCGCCTGGTGGGCGGGCGTTCGGTACGGGCGCCGCGAGCGGGCCGTCAGGAACGCGGACGACGACCGCCTCGCCACCTGGACCGGGGAGGCGGTGCGGGACGCGTGGGCCGAACGCCGCCGCATCACCGCCGGGCTGGAGACGACCGTGCTCGCGCGCACCGCCGACGTGGTCGACGCGGCCGAGGCGGGCCGGCTCGCGGAGACGGCGAACCGGGCCCGTGACGCGCTGGCCGCCATGCGCGCCCTGCTCGACTCGGTTCGTGAGGGCGCGCCATCGGCCGAACTCCGGCCGCAGCCCACACTTGAGGCGCTCGATCTGCTCGCCCAGCAGTGTCGGGCCAGTGGCCGCGAGGTCGAGGTACGGCGTACCGCCAGGGTTCCGCAGCGGCTGCCGGCCGCGGTGGACCTCGCCGCCTACCGCGCCGCGGAGACCCTCCTGGCGGCCGGTGGCGACGGCCCCACCTCGCTCGTGCTCGACGCGGCGGACGGCGTCCTGAGCATCACCGCCACCGGTGCCCCGCACGCGACCCGCCCGGCCGTACGGGAGCGGCTGGCGGCGCACGCGGCCGCCCTCGGCGGCAGCCTGTCCACCTCGCAGCCGGACACCGCACTCCTGCGCCTGCCGCTGGGGCCCATGACCAGGACTCCCGACCGCATCAATGAGACCTCGGATACCGGGGCACCCGCCCCGGAACGGGGAGACGAGGAGGGACCCCGATGCCCGTCACGGTGATGGTCGTCGACGACCAGAGTGTCGTCCGAGCGGGCTTCGCGGCCGTCATCGACGCGGAGCCGGACATGACGGTGGTGGGTGAGGCGGGCGACGGCGCGACCGCGGTCCGGCTGGCCGGACAACTCGCCCCCGATGTGATCGTCATGGACGTACGGATGCCCGAGCTCGACGGAATCGCCG
This sequence comes from Streptomyces sp. TSRI0281, assembly GCF_001905125.1. GTDB lineage: Bacteria > Actinomycetota > Actinomycetes > Streptomycetales > Streptomycetaceae > Streptomyces. The sequence goes on from NZ_LWLE01000037.1 coordinate 91,072, forward strand.
CCACGCGCATTCTCACCGGTCGTGAGGGAGGGCCGCGCGTGCTGGTGCTGACGACCTTCGACCTCGACGCCTATGTCTTCGACGCGCTGCGCGCCGGTGCTTCCGGCTTCCTGCTCAAGGACGTCCAGGCGGCCGAACTCCTGCACAGCATCCGTGTGGTGGCCGCCGGCGAGAGCGTGCTCGCGCCCTCCGCGACACGTCGCCTCATCAGTCACTACGCCGCCGGGCCGCGCACCGGGCCCCGGGCGGGTGCCGAGCCGGGAATCCTGGACCGGCTGACCGCACGCGAGAACTTCGTCCTCGCGCTGATCGCTTCGGGGCTGAACAACACGGAGATCGCCGAGGAGCTGGGCATCACCGTCGGCACCGTCAAATCCCATGTCAACGCCCTCCTGCGCAAGCTGGGGCTGCGCGACCGGGTACAGGCGACGATCCTCGCCTACGACCTGGGCATCACCCGCCCGAACCCGCCCTCCGCGTAGCCCCGATTCCGGGACGCACCGAACCGAGCCCATCCCCCGCCCCTCCCGGCGGGTACACCGGCACGCCGTGCCGCAACGTCGCCACCGGAAAGGACACCCACCCATGAACGCGTCCACCACACACAAGGAGCACAGCCCCATGACCACGTCCGGAAACCCCTTCCTGCGTACCGTGCGTGAGGCACTCAGCAGCTTCGTCGCGCTCGGCTACCTCGGCGTCTGCGCGATCCTGCTCGTCTGGGCGCTCACGGTGGACGCCGGGGACGACGCGTCCTTCGCCGGGGTGATCCCGACGCTCGCCACGGCACCGGTCAGCCTGATTCTGCTGGTGCTGCCGGACCACATTTCCATGGCGGTCCTCGCCATCGCTCTGGGCGCGCTGGTGAATGCCGTGCTGATCGGCTGGTGCGTCCGCACCCTGCGCCGGGGCCGAGGCAATTCCACGCCGACGGCCTGAAGGGCGGCAGTCGGCCTTGGGGGGGGCGGGCACGTGGTTCGCCCCCCAACGTAGCCAAAGCGCTTACGCCGCTGTGGCGTTCGGCTCGCTCGGCTGTACGGCTTGTGCGGCGGTCACACCGGAGGCCGGGCCGTGGGATCAGCGGACCGGGGCGCTACGGGCCGTCCTTGCCCGGCGGGGTCCGCGGCCTGCGCCACATGATCATCAGGAATGAGGCGACCGCCAGCATGCACCCGAGCAAGGCGAACGCGGCGCCCACCCATTCGGCCACCTCCCAGGTGGTGCTGGTCGAGAGCCTGCATGTCGGTTCGCACTCCCAGGAGTTGGCGGAGTGGCGCGTCACGGCCCAGGTGGAGGCCAGACCGATGAGGAGCAACAGGATCCCGGACCAGAACATCCTGCGAGCGGCGAGCAGGTAGCCGCGCGAGTGGGTGTCAACCATGCGGCCACGGTCCCAGGCAACAGGCCCGGCGGGCAACACCTGGATGGCGAGGCGACCGCAGCCGCTTCACGGCGGCTTCGCCGGGCGGGCGGAACCGAGCCGTTCCGCGTCTCCGGAAGCCGGACCACCGCATCGCCCTAAGGGGCCGGGTGGCCGACCCGTCGTTCGAGGTGAATCTCGGTGAAGACGGCGACCTTGGCGCGCAGGGCCCAGGGGTCGAAGGGCTTGCTGATGTAGTCGACCGCCCCGGCCGCGTACCCGCGCGCGGTGTGCTCGGGATCGACGCCCATCGCGGTGAGGAAGATGATCGGTACGTCCCGGTTGCGGGGCCGGCGCTTGATGTGGGCGGCGGTCTCGTAGCCGTCCATCTCGGGCATCTGCACGTCCATGATGATGACGGCGAAGTCGTCGTGGTGAAGCAGCGCCCTCAATGCCTCCCTGCCGGAGGAGACGGTAACGAGTTCCTGGTCCAGCGTCTCCAGCACCGCCGTCATGGCGAGCAGGTTGTCGGGCTGGTCGTCCACGACAAGGACCTTCGGCAGGGGCTGGGGCTGGGGTGCGGGCTGGGGCAGTGCCGCCGGGTGCTCGACGGCCTCCAGTTGGCGCTCCAGCAGATCGCAGCGGGCCTCCGCGTCCGCCCGTTGCTCATGCGCTGCCTGGAGTTCCTCTCCCAGCCGCGCCACCTCCCGCCGCAGGACGTCGCGCTCCCCCAGCAGTTCCGAAACGTCGGGGTGTGCCGCGGCCAGCTGGCCGGCACGCTCGCGCTCGGCCTTGAGCATCGCTTCCATCTGGTTGAGCCGCACTCCCAGGTCGGCGATGCGGTGCGCGCGGTCCAGCAGGGCGTCGCCCAGGACGTCGCCGCGGACACTGGAGCGGCGCGAGACCCGGTCCGCGTCTGCCAGTTGCTGCTCGATGATCTGTGCCGCGTGTTTCGGGGAGGAGTTGGCGTCGACGGCCGACCCGTAGAGCTCGCGTACGAACTCGATGGTCTCGGCGGTGACGGTGGTGCCGCGGTGCTCGGCCAGATCGGCGAACAGGTCCATGACCACCGGCCAGGGAGGTAAGCGGGTCCCGTTGAGGTAGCGGGAGAACGTACCGGGATCACGCCGGTGTCTTGCCGCGTACCGGCGCACGGACACCTCCAGCCCCTCGAACAACTCCCGCAGGGCCTCGGCCAGTGCGCGTGACTCATGTGTCAGGTCCTGTCCCAGGGGCCGCAGTTCACCCATGATGCTCCGCCTTCCCGCAGACGCCCGCGTCTTCCCCGGATGCGATCAGACGGTCGAAGAACGGGATCGCCAGCCCGGCGACGGCCAAGCCTGCGAGCGCACTGCGTGGGGAGCCGTCCCCCGCCAGCCAGGACAGTGCCGCCGCCGCTGTGCCGCTGAGCGCTGCCAGCAGGAAAACCAGAGCCGTCTTCAGCTGCAGCAAAGGCCGATCCACGTGAGTCTCCATTCAGCTGCCCCGCTCGGAGGCGGGAGAGGTATCCCTCCCGGCCGAGGGCCAAGTGGGTGACACACAGCATGGTGCGTCTCCGGACCGTTGCGGTACGTGATCAAGGAATGAGGCAACGAAAACCGTCGTTGCCACGGGCCCCTTCCCGGGCGAGGCCGTCGTTCACGCAGCTCAGCATGCCGACCGGGCAGTACGTTGCCAGTGTGTAGCCGTGCAACGTTGCCGGCGCGGTGCGAGCAACACCTTCTGGTGCCGGGCAGCACGAGGCCCCGGAGCCGTTGGGGCTCCGGGGCCCGGGGACGGTCCTTCGGTCCGGACGGTATGTCAGCGCTTGGGGTAGATGCTGAAGACGGCGTGCTGGGCCAGCTCAGCGGCGGGGCTGCTCCCGTGCTTCGGTGTCGCTTCGTACAGGGCGACATCGCCGGTCACCGCGGCGGGGAGGACGACGCCGCTGAGCTCGGCGTGGTCACCGGTCGCGAGATCGACGGACACCGGAGTGCCGGCGCCCGGATTCTGCGCCGTCCCGTACGCCGTGCCGGTGTTGTCCACGCCCATGAAGTTCACCTTGGCCGTGTCCTGAGTCCCGCCGAAGCAGTAGCCCTTCTTGGCCTTGAGGTCGAAGGCGGCGTAGCCGGTGACGAGATAGCGCCCGTTGTCGCTCAGCACCGCCCTGTTCTCCGTGCCGACCTTGCCGCCATCGGTCAGGCCGTCGCACGTGAAGGAGTACACCGGCTTCCCCGTCCGCTCGTCGTGCAAGGCCCACACATGGTTCATGGACAGTCCCAGCGAGTCGAAGGCTTCGTTCTTGGCCGGCCACAGCGCCGCGACGTAGCCGCCCCGCACACCGTGCGCCTCGCCTCCCCCGAACCGCTCTCCGCCTTCGCGCCGTCGGGCACCACGGTCTTCGCCGGCCATGCCTCGTCGATCCGGAAGGTGCCGTACCTGTATCCGGTCACCCGCAGCTGGTACTCCGGGTTCCCGCTGTCGAGCCGTGCGCCGACTTTCCCGGTCGTGACATCGACCGTCGTGATTCCCGTGTCGGTTCCGAAAGCCACCGTGCCGTTCGTGTCGTGCGGGCTCACGCTGCCGCCGTCAGGAACCTTGAGCCGGTGCGTCGGCTCGACGTCCGCACCGGAGGAGTCGGCGGGGAAGACCGCGACGTCGGCGATCTCCTTGCCGCGGTTCACCGCGTCCCTGCCCTCCGCGACTGCCGCGGCAAGAACCACGTAGTCCTTCCCGGCTTTGGCGGCCACAGCCAGCCGCACGTCGTCAGCGCTGATCTCGGCAGCCCGTTCGGCCGGCTTCCACGGGGCGCTCGACCAGCGGACGGCGCCGGTGGCTCCGTCCCGTGCTTCCACCCCGAACGCCGCGCCTCCTTCGTATGTCTTCAGGAAGAGAACCAGCTTGGAGTGCGGAGCGACAGTCGGCCGAGTCAGCCCCTCCGACTGCATGACGGCCCACCCCCGGCCACCGTCGAACGCCGGAGGAACCTTCTCCCGTGCGGCTCGGGGCACCGTACCCGGCGAGCCCGAAGCCTGCCCCGAAGCAGACGGTGCCCCACCTGCCCCGGGCTTGTCGGCACCGTCGCCCGACGAGCCACAGGCTCCCAACGCCGTCACGACGACCCCCGCCAACACACCGTTCACTATGCGCCTCATGCCCGTCCCCACTCCCCCGAATACAACACGTCCAAGGAAACTATCTGTCACCCCGGACCCCTACACCCGTTTCAGGCACTGAGCTTGAGCTTTACGGGGCGGCGCAGCTCGGGCGGGTTGCTGCCCCGCGAGAGCGGCCGTCGGCCGGCAGGCACACGGGCACACGGGCACGCAGGTGGCCGTCCACGGGCTACCGCGGTCACATCTGCGCGAGGACGAAGCGATCGCGCGGTTCGCCGCGGAGGTGTCCCGGGGGGAGCCGTCGGCCGTGGGCGAGCAGGAGGAGGTCCTGCGCGGCGCCGGACAGAGGCGTTCCGGTACCGAAGGACCAGTCGAGGTCGTCGGCGCGGAGTTCGATGCCGTCGAGGTCGGCCCCGAAGAACGTGAGAGTCCTGGCGTCGACACGCTCCAGGAGGATGCGCAGGCGATCCTCGGGAACCCGGCGGCCGAGGCCCAGCGCGACCGAGATGTCCAGGCCGTGGATCACATCGTGGCCCAAGGCCCCCGCGATCCCGCCGACCGGCGGTTTCCAGGGGTGATCCGCGTTGTCTCCGAGCAGCGCCGCGAGTTCGCGCGCCGAATAGGCGGCCGCGTCCTGGTGAGCGCATCGATCGGTCATCCGGTGGAGGTTGCCTCGCGATCTGACGAGTTCCACCGCCATCTTGGAGAGCGAGTACCGAAACCCCATGGTCATGTGGGCCGCGACCTCCTGTACCCGCCACCCCGCGCACAGGGTCGGAGCGTCCCATTCCGCGGCCGACAGGCCGTCCAGCACGGCCGCCAACTCCCGTCGTTCAGCCGCGATCGCGGCTCTGATGTCCGGCACTGGTCTCCGGTACGTCGAGTTCCCCATGCCCCAAGGGTCTCGGCAGCCCGATCATAAGTCCAAGAGTTTGTATTTCTCGCAGCTAGAATAATCAGTTATGGACATTCGACGGCTGCGGTACTTCGTCACCGTGGCGGAGGAAGCCAACTTCACCCGTGCCGCGGCCCGTCTGCACCTGACCCAGCCGGGGGTGAGCGCCCAGATACGGCAGCTTGAGAAGGAACTCGGGCAACCGCTGCTGGACCGCTCCGGCCGGTCGGTGACCCTGACCGAAGTGGGCGAGGCCGTACTGCCGTACGCGCGGGCCGCGCTCACCGCCGTCGAAGCGGTACGCCAGACCGTGGAGGAGTTCACCGGACTGCTGCGCGGTCATGTCACGATCGGTTTCGTCTCGGGCGCCGCCGCCCACGAATTCGATCTGGCCTCGGTACTGGCCGACTTCCACGACGACCACCCCCAGGTCGAGATCGCCCTGACCGAGGACACCTCGGAGCGGATGCTCGCCGCGCTGCGTCGCGGGGAGCTCGACATCGCCGTGATCGGACTCGCGGCGGAGGAGCCGCCACCGGGCGTCTCCGTGCACGTCGTGGTCGACGAGCCCCTGGTCGCCGCCGTCGCCCCGGACGACCCCGCCCTCACGCACACGGGCCGCACGAGCATTCCGCTGACCGAGCTCCGCGAGCGCCCGCTGATCAGCCTGCCGCGCGGCACAGGGCTGCGCGGGGTCCTCGACCGCGCGTGCGCGCAGGCGGGGTTCCAGCCCCGCATCTCCTTCGAGGCAGCCGCTCCGCTGTTCCTGGCACAGCTCGCCGCCCGCGGTCTCGGGGTGGCGGTGGTTCCGGCTCTCCCCCTCGGTGCGGCGTCAGCCCTGGGGCTGCGCACGCTGGAGATCACCGGGCCGCGGCTACGCGGCCGGGTCGCTCTGGCCTGGCGCACGGACGGTCCCTCCAGCCCCGCGGCCGCGGCCTTCCTGCGCCTGCTGCGTACGAGCCTTTCGGCGCCGGGTACCGACTGACGCGCGAGCCGAACAGCGGGGAACGACTGCGCGCCATGACCGTCACCCCGGACACCGACGCCCATTCTTGGTATGGACACGACCAAATACCGTCACTAGTCTCGGAGTTGGTCTAGACCTAGTGGAGTGGGGCGCGCCCTCTCCACTCGTCTCGCAGCGCCCCCACACCTCCCTCAGGAGCGAAGCATGCGCCGAAGGATCACCTCATCACTGCTCGGGCTCGGCATCGCCGCAGTCTCCTTCCTCGCCACCACCGGCAGTGCCCAGAGCCATGGCTACACCGATGCCCCCGTCAGCCGTCAGCAGCTCTGCGGCATCGGCACCGTGCACAACTGCGGCCAGATCCAGTGGGAGCCGCCGAGCGTCGAGGGTCCGAAGGGCTTCCCCGCCCGCGGCCCGGTCGACGGCACCCTCTGCGCCGGTGGCAACGGCCGGTTCTCCGAGCTCGACGACCCGCGCGGCGGCGCCTGGCCCGCAACGAAGATCACCGGCGGGCAGAGCTACACCTTCCGCTGGCGGATCGAGGCACGCCACGCCACGACCGACTTCCGCTACTACATCACCAAGGACGGATACAACCCCACCAAGCCCCTCACCCGGGCCGACCTGGAGTCCCAGCCGTTCCTGACCGTGCCGTTCGGCGGCCGTCTGCCGGGCTCCACGGTGTCCCACGCCGGTGTCCTGCCGCAGAAGTCGGGCAAGCACCTGATCCTCGGCGTCTGGACCATCGCCGACACCGGCAACGCCTTCTACGCCTGCTCGGACGTCACCTTCTGAGCCCGGCCTGCGCCCGGCCTGCGCAACGGGCCCGGGGCGGGCGGTCCAGGAAACTGGGGCCGCCCGCCCCGGCGGGAGCGCCCTCAGGAGGCGTGCCCGAGCGACAGCGGAGCCCGGCCCTGCTCCCCCCGTCCGGGGTTCGACCGGTTCCGACGATATCCCCGTGGTGGCCGCCGCCGCGCCGCAGAACTCGGCCTCCAGCACGCGGCCCATACCGGCGGAACTCCAGTCCCCATTGAGGTTGAAGGCCAGAGCGTGGCTGCCGTCATCCGTCGTCGCCGCGTAGGAGAGTGAGCCGATCCAGCCGCCGCCGTGGCCCCACAACGTGATGCCGCAGCCCGTCGTCACCTGCTCGATCCCCAGACCGTAACCGGAATCGAAAACGGTGGTCTTCATCGCCTTCAACTGCTCCGGGGCGAGCAGTCTGCCCCGCATCAGGGCGCTGAAGAAGCGATGGAGATCGCCCGCGTCGGAGATCATGTCGCCCTCGGCCCACGTCTGGGACGCGTTCTGGACGGTGACGTCGTGGACCCTGGCCGCATCGGTGTCGTCACCGAGTGTCGAGTAGGCCCTGCTGCTCGGCTTCGGCATGCGCGAGCTGTCACCGGGCATGAGGGTGGCGCGCAGCTTGAGCGGCTTGATGATCCGCGTACGGATCTCGTGCTCATAGGTACGGCCGGTGACCCTTTCCATGATCAGCCCGGCGAGCACATAGTTGGTGTTGGAGTACGCGTACCGGGTGCCGGGTTCGAAGGCCGGAGCGTGCGCCATGGCAGCGTCCACCGCCACCTTCGGAGACCTGGTGTCGTAGCGGTGCTCAAGAAAGCCGGTGCCGAGATACCTCCTCGCGTATCCCGGGTCGTCGGTGAAGTCGAAGATGCCGCTCGTGTGGTTGAGCAGCTGACGGACCGTGATCCTCCGGCCGTCGTGACCGTGGCCGCGCACCACTCCGGGAAGCCAGGACTCCACCGTCCCGTCGAGACCGAGCCGCTTCTCGGCTTCCAGTTGGAGCATGACGGTCGCGACGAAGGTCTTGGTGATGCTGGCGATCCGGAACCGGTCGTCGGCGCCGCGCGGTGCGCCGGTCCTGAGGTTGCCCACGCCCGCCGCCCCCTTCCAGATGCCGCCCTTGGACCGCGACTGGGCGGTGACCCCAGGGATGCCCGCCCGCACAACGGCGTCCATGGCCTGCCGGGTCTCCTGATGGCCGGTGCGGCCGACGGGCTGGTCCGGGCCACCCGATGATGCCCGAGCAGGGGCCGTGAGCGCGGTCGTGGCCGTCGCCAGCACCACCGCCAAGCCCACCACGTACCTGCGCGATCTGGACCGACGTACAGTCATGTGTGCTCCTCGTCATCCCCGGCACCCGCCCCGTACGAACCAACGGCGACCGCGGTGCTCAGTCCGTCTTCGTACGCTCGCGATCCGCACTCGGGGATACAGACCGCAAGGGGCACAGCAACGGTTGACCGCAGGCTCCGACGGCGGGATACGCCCCTTCCGCAGGACCGATTCGGAGTTCTGAACCACCGGACTCTCCACGCACTCAGCACGGTGGCCGTGGTCCGACGCCGCCGAAGCACCGCGCCTCTCCCCCTCTGTGCCCGGCGCCCGCCCCGTCGCCAGGAGCGGAATCTACGGTCGCGCCCGGCCGGCCCGGGACTCCAGGTAGCGACGCTCGGCGATGCTGGCGGTGGACTTCGCGGCGCGCCGGTAGTGCTCGTACGCCCCCGTCGTGTCGCCGGACTTCTCCAGCAGGTGCGCCTGCACCGACAGGAGCCGGTGGTGCCCGACGATCCGCTCGTCACTGTCCAATGTGGCCAGCAGGGCCAGCCCGGCAGCCGGGCCCTCGGTCTCGGCGAGCGCGATGGCGCGGTTGAGGGTGACCATCGGGTTGGGGGCGATCCGTTCCAGGATCAGGTAAAGAGCGTGCACCTGCGGCCAGTTGGTCTCTCCGGTCGTGGCCGCGTCGGCGTGCGTGGCGGCGATGGCGGCCTGCAGCTGGTACGGCCGCAGCTCCGGGCCGGCCAGGGACGCCTTGACCAGCCCGAGGCCCTCGTCGATCAGCCCGCGGTCCCACCTCGCACGGTCCTGTTCGTCCAGCGGCACCAGGTCGCCGTCCGCCGTCGTACGTGCCTCCCGGCGGGCGTGGGTCAGCAGCATCAGCGCGAGCAGCCCGGTCACCTCGCTGTCCTCGGGCAACTGTGTGTGCACCATCCTGGCCAGCCGGATCGCCTCCTGCGCGAGGTCGGTTCGGTGCAACTCACTGCCGGAGGAGGCGGTATAGCCCTCGTTGAAGATCAGGTAGAGCACATGCAGGACGACCCGTAGCCGCTCTTCCCGCTCCGCGCCGTCCGGCATGCCGAACGACCTGCCGGCGGCCTTGATGCGCTGCTTGGCCCGGCTGATCCTGGCCGCCATGGTGGCCTCCGGCACCAGGAACGCGTGGGCGATCTCGGCAGTGGTCAGGCCGCCCACGGCGCGCAGTGTCAGGGCGGTCTGGGAGGCCGCGGTCAGCGTCGGATGGCAGCACAGGAACAGCAGAACGAGCGTGTCGTCGGTGTCCGGCACGTCCTCGGGGAGCACCTCGGCGGCCGTTGCCGCCTCCCGCTCCCGGCGCGCGCGGTCACTGCGCATCTGGTCGATGAGCCGCCGGGACGCGACGGTCACCAGCCAGCCGTGCGGGTTGTCGGGCACACCTTCGGCCGGCCATTGCACGGTGGCGGCGAGGACGGCCTCCTGTACGGCGTCCTCGCACCCTTCGAACTGACCGTACCGGCGTACCAGCGTGCCGAGGACCCGCGGCGTGAGCTCACGCAGCAGGTCCTCGATGGGTGGTGCTGTCATGCCTCCAATTGTCCGTCAGCGAACATCACCTGTCGCACCTCGACCCCGAGACCCTCGATCGCGGTGTCCGGGATCTGCGAGGCCAGCTCGATCGCCCGCTCCTTGTTCTCGCAGTCGATCAGGTAGAAGCCGCCCAGATACTCCTTGGCCTCCAGGAAAGGTCCGTCGGTCACCACCGGCCGGCCGTTGCGTACGGACACCACGGCGGCCTGTGACGGGTCGACCAGCGCCTGCGTGGTGATCAGCTCGCCGGACTTCTTCAGCGCCTCGATGAACGCGCCGTGGCCGTCGCCGATCGCCGCCTTCTCCTCATCGCTGAGCGCGTCCAGCACAGCCGGGTTGAGGTGCAGGCCGATCAGGAACTTCATCTCGTACTCCTCGTGGTTCGCGAGCCCTGCCGGGCCCTTCGACCGGTTGGTCGGAGCCATCGCCGTCGCCTTGACATCCCTGCCCGAACTTTCGCATGACATTTTTCGCCTTCGCATGACATTTTTCGCCGTCGCAGCGCCCGGCCCGCGACGACGTCATGTGCGCGTGACGCCCCACCGCGGCAGCCGAAGAGGTCGCCGTCCGCAACCGATGTCAAGAAGCTCCCGACCGCTCCGACCAACCGGCGAAACGTCACGAGACCAGGGAGTTACGGATATGCGAGTCAACCGGGCACGGCTGGGACTGATCGTCCTCATGCTGCCGACCTTGCTCGTCGCAATGGACACGACAGCGTTGCTTCTCGCCCTCCCACGGCTCAGCGCCGACCTGGGTGCCACCAATGTCCAGCAGCTGTGGATCAGTGACAGCTACGGACTCATGGTGGCCGGCCTGGTCATCACGATGGGTACGCTCGGCGACCGGATCGGCCGGCGAAGGCTGCTGCTGATCGGCGGAGCGGCGTTCGCGGTGCTGTCGGTCGTGGCCGCCTTCGCGGTCAGCCCGCTGATGCTGATCGTCGCGCGTGCGCTGCTGGGCGTCGCCGGCGCGACCCTGGTGCCCTCCACGCTGGCCTTGATCACCAACATGTTCCGCGACGAGCGACAGCGCGGGAAGGCCATCGCGATCTGGGCGACCTGCCAGTTCACCGGCGGCGCGCTCGGACCCGTACTCGCCGGTTTCCTGCTCCAGCACTTCTGGTGGGGATCGGTGTTCCTGGTCGCCGTGCCGGCGATGACAGTGCTGCTGCTCGCCGGACCGGTGCTTCTGCCGGAGTTCCGCGGCGACCGGGCCGGGCGGCTGGACCTGGCCGGCGTCGGGCTGTCGCTCGCGGCGGTCCTTCTGATGGTCTACGGCGTCAAGCAGCTGGCCGTCGAGAGCGTGCCCGTCGTGCCTGCAGTGGCACTCGTCGCCGGCGCGGCCATCGGCATGTTGTTCGTACGCAGGCAACTGCGGCTGGAGGAGCCACTGCTGGACCTGCGACTGCTCCGCGACCGCCCGTTCACGGCCGTGCTCGTCGCGCTGGCCTGCGCCGGCATCGCCATGGCTGGTACGGGCCTGCTGGTGACCCAGTTCCTCCAGAGCGTACTGGGCTTCTCCCCCGCCGCGTCGGCGATGCTGTTCGCTCCCATGGGCATCGGCGTGGCGATCGGCACCATGGCCGCACCGGCGCTGGCCCGTCGGATGAAGCAGACGACCGCCATCGGGGGCGGGCTGGTGGTGTCGGCGCTCGGCAGCCTGCTGCTGGTCGGCGCCGACGGGCCGAACGCCCTGGTACCGGTGATGATCGGCATCACCGTGCTGGCGCTGGGCACCGGCCCGCTGTTCGCCCTGGGCACCGGGCTGGTCGTCGGGTCCGTACCACCGGAGCGCGCCGGCTCGGCCGCGTCGATGTCGGAGACCGGCAACTACCTCGGTGGTTCGCTCGGCTTCACACTGCTGGGTGTGGTGGCCGCGGTGGTCTACCGCAGCCGGATGGACGGGACGTCCGACTCACTGGCCGGCGCGATCGCCACCAGCAGGCACCTTCCCGCCGGCCGGGGCGCGGATCTGCTGCACACCGCTCGGGAGGCGTTCACCGTCGGTCTGCAGGTCACCGCCATCATCGCCGCGGTCATCTTCGCCGGGCTGGCCGTGCTGATCCTGACGGTGCGCCCGGCAACCCGGACAGCCCCTGCCGTATACGCCGACCGCGGGACGACCCGCTCGTAGAACCCGTCGCGGCCCACGCCGCCGTTGCCCCTGTCCGAACTCGGCGGAAGGGACGACGAGCGCGCGGCCACCACCCACGCACGCCAGGATGCCGTGGCGACCGCCGACGTCGCGGCCGTCCTCCGGCGCCGGCCACAGCACGGCCCGTGGTCGCAGGCATCGACACGGTGGTGGCCGATCGTCGGCCCCGTCAGAGCCGGTCGGCCGACCCTGCTGTTCCCGCCTGCACGTCGCCGGCTTCGTGGAAGCGTTCCAGGATGAGCTCGACCAGTTCAGGCGCGTCGCCGAGCGGTTCGGAGATGCCGACCGCGCCGGCTTCGGTCGACGCGTCGGCCGCCCGGCGAAACAGCAGTCCAGGAGCGAAGCAATAGGACGCGACCACGACCCGACGCGCTCCCGCCAGGCGGAGTTGCGCTACCGCCTCCGCGGCTGTCGGCGACGCGGTCGACGCGAAACCGGCCAGGCACGGCAGACCGAGGTTCGCTCCCAACGCGGACGCCATGGCGGTCACCGACGCACAGGCATCGCTGTCGCTACTGCCCGCGGCCGCCACCACCACCGCGTCGAACTCGACATCCATGTCGGTGAGACGGCGCCGCAGCGCGGCGACCAGTCGCGCGTCGGGCTCGCCCGGTGGACTGCCCAGCACCGGCGTCACCACCGGCACCGGGGCAGGAGGGTCGGACAGCGCCCTGGGCAGATCGACCCGGGCGTGAAACGCGGAGGTCAGCAGCAAGGGCACCACGACCACACGGTCGTGTCCGGTCTCGGCGAGGGTGCCCAGCACGTGGCGTGCCCTGGGACGGGCATGCCGGAGATACGCGACTTCGACCCGGCATGCCCGGGACAGTCCGACCGCATGGGCGAGCGCGCGAGTGGACTCCTGCGCCTGGGGGTCGATACTGCCGTGCGCCAGAAGGAGCAGCGCGCTCGTCCCGGACTCGGGGACCTGTTGATGCGGCGTCTCGATCACGTTGGTCACTGTCGTACCACTCTCGTCACGCGATGCGGGTGCAATGGAGTAACGATTACCTTACCGTCCGTGACAACCCTTTCGGCGAGATCCGTCAGCTCCCCGCTCGCACGAGGGGTAGTGACGGATAGTCAGCCCTCAGGTGCACCGCCCTTGTCCTGCTCCCCGTACAGGCGGCCCGGCCCGGCGCCGCCGCACTCAGCGGGGATGGAGAAACAGGGATGGACGAGTCAGCCGAGCGCCCGTTCCGGGTTCTTCGGAGCTCCCTTCAGGACGGGAGGCCGGGACCGGTCCAGCCAGATCAGGGCGGCTGCGGCGCCGAGGAGGGCGATGAGGGCGCAGATCAGTGTGCCCGTGTTCATCGCGGTGGTGAAGGCCTGATGGGATGCGCGGATGAGTTCCGCGCCCCGTTCCGGTCCCAGGCCGGCGGCTGCGGCATGGGCGGAGGTCAGGTCGTCGACCGCCGTTGCGGGTGCGCCCGGCAGCGCGTCGAGCAGGTGCGAGCGGTAGGCGGCGGAGACGGCCGTCCCGATCACCGCGATACCGAGGACGCCGCCCAGCTCGCGGGCCACACTGTTGATCGCGGAGGCCATCGGCGACTTCTCGCGGGGCAGTGCGGCCATGCTCGCGGTACTGGACGGGGCCATGATCAGACCCATGCCGCCGCCGATCACGGCCATGAGCAGTGCGAGCGGGACGAAAGCCGTATTCACCGTCACGAGTGACATGCAGGCAAGGCCGACAGCCATGACGGTGAGACCTGCGGCAATCGTGCAGCGGCTGCCCAGGCGGGCGACGACTCGGTCGCTCGTACCGGCGGCGAGGGCCATGGCCACGGCGAACGGCAAGGCCCCGGATCCGGCCTTGAGGGGACTGAAGGCGTGCACCAACTGCAGGTACTGCGTGTAGACGAAGAGCAGGCCGAACAGGGCGAAGAAGGTGACGGCGAGCAGGACACTGGCGACGGTGAACGTACGCCGGGCGAACATCCGGAGGTCCACCATCGGCTGCGCCGTGCGCAGCTCCCACAGGGTGAACGCGGCCAGCAACACTCCCGCGGCGCCCGCACCGACCAGTGACCGCGTGGACAGCCAGCCGCGCTCGGGGCCTTGCACGATCACATCGACGAGCAAGGCGAGACCGGCGGTGGAGAGCAGGAGGCCGGGAAAGTCGAAACGGCCGGCGGGACGGCCGGGGAGGGCGGGGATGAGCGCCAGGACGGCGGCGAGCACGACAGCGATCAGCGGGACGTTGACGTAGAAGATGCTGCCCCAGGCGAAGTGGTTGAGCAGCAGCCCGCCGGTGACCGGGCCGAGGACGATGCCGATGCCTGCGGAGGCGGACCAGATGGCGATGGCCCGTGCCCGTTCCCTGGCGCCGAAGAGCACGATGATGATCGACAGCGTGGCCGGCATGACGAAGGCCGAGGCCATGCCCATCACCGCGCGCCAGGCGATGAGCTCTCCGGCCGATCCGGCCGTCGCGGCGGCGCCGGACGCGGCTGCCAGCACCACCAGGCCGCCGGCCAGTGCCCGGCGCTGGCCGAAGCGGGCTCCGAGGCTGCCCGCGGGGATCAGCAGCGACGCGAAGACGAGCGTGTAGGCGTTGTTGATCCACTGAAGGTCCGCGGTGGATGCCCGCAGAGCACCGGCGAGCGCGGGCAGGGCGGTGTTGAGCACCGTGTTGTCGAGGGTGGTGACCACCAGCGCCGCGCAGAGGGCAGCCAGTGCCGGCCAGCGCCGCGGGTGTCCCGTGTCGGGTTCTGTCGCATTGTCCGTACGCACGTCCATACATCCTTACGAAAGTAAACTTACGGCTGTAAGTCTTCAGGTCGGGACGCTACGGCAGTCGGCTAACGGCTGTAAAGTCAGAGCTATGACGAAGGCTTCCGCGGCACCCGGCACCCACTCGCCCGACCCGTGCGCAACGGTGCCCGCACGCCCCCGCAACCGCAGGGGCGAAGGCCCCCGGCTGCGCGAGGACATCGTCCGGGCGGCGACCGCCCTGATCGTGCGCACCGGCTCCGACCAGACCGTGACCTTGCGCTCGGTGGCCCGCGAGGTCGGCATCTCCGCACCGTCGATCTACGCTCACTTCGCCGACCGGGACGCGATCGTGGAAGCCGTAGTGCTCGAAGCGATCGCCCAGTTGCACGAGACGGTGGCCGAGGCCGTCGCCGCACACGACGATCCCGTCGAAGGGCTCCTCGCCGGGTGCGCCGCGTACATCGATTTCGGCACCCGTGAACCGGCCCGCTACCACGTACTCTTCGACTGGCCCCGCCCCAAGCCCGAAGCCGCCGACGATGTCTCAGGAACCCGCGGGCTGGACGCGTTCCGGACCCTCGTCGACAACCTCGAAGCATGCGTACGCGCCGGACGCTCGACCAGCAGCGACCCGTTCAGCGACGCCGTCGCGCTGTGGACCGCGCTGCACGGACAGGTCTCCCTCCGCGCGAGCCTGCCCGATTTCCCCTGGCCGCCCACCGACACCGTCGAACGCATGGTCCTCAGCCTCGGACGTATCACGCCCGAGCCCTGACTCCCCACCGCCGGCAGGCCGGTGACATGGAACCCCTGAACCCGGTGGCGGGGGCCACGAGATCGTGCAGGCGGGAAGCGTCGCGGCGGCCCCTGTGCACCACGTCCGCCTCATCGCCCGTCACCCCGCCTCGCAGCCGAGACCGGCTACGGGACATCCGGGTCGGCGCCCACCCCACCGCCGACAGCCGGTGACTGCTGGGCGGCGAGCGCTTCGATACGGGACTTCTGGCTGCGCATGTCGGCAGCTTGATCCGGAGTGGCCTCGTGAACGCCTTCGTCAGACGACGTGTGTCCTTGGCACGGCCGTAGACGACGCATTGGCGAATGGCCAGGATGACTCTCTCCCGCCGGCCGATGCTGCTGTCACCGCTCCGGGCCAGCCGCTCCATGTCGCTCACGTGTCCGGCGTACGCGTCCCGGTCGCCCTCGGCGTAGGCCCAGGTGGCCAGAGCGTTGTGGGCTTCGAAGCGGATGCCCTTGCCCCGGTCCGGGTCCTGGGCGGTGTCCGCGACCGCGGCGCGGATCTCGCGGGGGTACCCGCCCTCGTAGAACGCCTCCAGCGAGGTGAGGTCGAGCAGTTGCTCGATCCGGTCCGTCTCGGCCAGCAGACGCATCCAGCGCCCGAGCCGCAGAAGCCCGCGCTGTCCTTCCAGTACGTCCAGGAGTGCTTCGCGCACCCGATGGAGGGCCTCGTCGGGAAGGTCCTCCGAGGCGGACAGGGCCACGGGGCGCACCGCGTCGTGCAACGTCACCCGGCCATGGGCGAAGTCCTGCGTCAGGCCCCGACCGGACAGATCACGCACAGCCCGCGCGGCATGAGCAGGGCGTATGCCCACTGCTTCCGCGAGCCGGTGGTACTCGAAGCCGGTGAGAGGCACCTCCGCGACCGCGAGGATCCCGGCAACGGTGCGTGAACGCGGCGAGAGCTGGCTGAACACCTGCCCAAGGATCAGGTCCTGCGCAGTGACCATGGTGTGCGTCCGAGCCTGCACGGAGTCGCAGAAGGCGGCCCCGTCTCCGGCGTACGCGGTGCGGGTCAACTGTGCTGAGCTGAGTACGTACAGCGGCAGACCCGCGGTGAGGGAGAGGACACGTTGGGCGGTGCGATAGTCCAGGGTGCTGCCTTCGCCGCCGAAGACCGCTGCGATGGTGTCGGTGCCCCAGCCGTCCAGCGACTCCGCGGATATACCGAGGTGCGCGGCGAGCAGGATCTGTTCCGGCCGGGGGTGACCCAACAGGATCAGCCGGGCCGTCGGCAGGGCGCCGACCAGCAACCGCACGTCCTCGATGCCGAGCAGGTGGACGTTGTCGATGACGACTGCGACAGCGGTTTCCGCCTGGACGAGCAAGGTGTGCACGGCGCGCAGTACCTCGATGCCCGCGGCGGCCGGCAGGGATCCGGTCCGCGTCCTGAGATGCCGGGCGGCCAGCTCCCGCGCCAAGGCGCCCGGCACGGAGGCGGCCGGCAGGAACGCGACGTCGAAGTAGGTCACCGGCTGAGGACAGTGCCCGGCGGCGTTCGCCGCCCACGTCGTCTTGCCTGCCCCCGAGAAGCCGACCACCAGCCTCACGGACTCGTCGTTCGCGAGCTCCGGCTCCCCGTCCCGGGGTCGGTAGACAGCGGGCAGTCGGGGGAAAGCCTGCAGTTCCTCCACGAACTGCTCGTACAACTGCGGCAGATCCGCGGCGGTGAACCCCTGGCCGTGAACACCGGTGCACGCGTACTGAACCCGGGCGGCGAGCTTCCAGACCAGGGTCTCGGCGCTCAGCGACCCGAAGGGGATCTGCTCCGCCTGGTCGGCGCAGCTCCTCAGCATGGCGGCGAGGTCGCGCCCCGGGTCCGGCAGCCACGTCTCTGCGGGGTGCGGCCGTCCCGGCCCGACGATCGCCACGTCCGCGGGCCAGTGCGCCTCTCGCGTCCGGGTCAGGAGGTCCCGTCCCATGTCCGTATTGGTGACCACGATCAGGTAGGGGGTGCCGGCACGGCGGCCCGCCGTGTGCTCGTCCCGGACGCTGCGGAACTGATCTACCGCGCCCTCCACGTCGCCCCAGGTCAGGTTGTCCTGACGAGTCTTGACCTGCAAGTAGAGCCAACGGTCGTCGCACTCGATTTCCACGTCTTCATCGCGTTCGACGCGCAGGCACCGGCCTTCTGCCGCCCGCAGCCGCAGCAGGCAGCCGACCGCGTACAGATGCTGGTAGGTGAATCCGCGATGCAACGAAGTGATGCGTCTCAGTTGTTCGGCGCTCAGGACGTCAGGGGCCTCGCGAACACTCTGCGGTTCGGCGTCCGTGCTTGCCCCACGCGATCGGTCTTCCGGCACCTTCCCAGAGTAGTGGCCGCGCACCGGCACCGGCCTCTGTTCTGTGAGCGGTTCCATGGGGACATGCGATCGTCAACCTTGGAGGCGATGTACCCAGCAAGTCCGCGCGCTCTCTCCGAGGTCTGCCGACGACTGGGTTCTGTAGCAGGAAAGAGGTGGCCGTCGACTCGAAAAGGGTTGTCGCCTCCGCACCTGCGTACATGAAACGCACACCACCACCGACCCCCCGTTCCAGCAGTCCGGCAGGGATCGGAGCCCTCGGAATGACGGGCTGAATTGGCTGGTAGGGGCTCTTCGCCCTTGCCGGCCGGCGCTTCCGGCTTGGACGATTTCCGGTCGCACCCGAACCCGTCGCGGGGGTGAGTGGCCCGCCCCAGGCCGAGACGTGGTGACATGTGATCGAAACCGCCAGCAGCTCTCTATTCGAGTTGCTCTACCACTCATCGGTCCGGTGTCTCGGCTTTACTGGGTAACATCAGCCGCTACAACCCGATTGGCGCACATGAATAGACGAGGATCCCATGTCTCAAAACACACCCAAGTCCGGTCTCACCGCAGACTACGCACAGCGGATCGCCGACGACCTTTCGGCCAACCAGAGTGAGCAGGCACGCGTACGTGCCGAACTGACTCGGCTGCAGGACGAACTTGTCCAGCTGGAGGAAAGCGGGCAGGTCCTGGTGAAGATGCAGCACGTCCTCGGCGGCGTCGCCGCACCGGCCACGAAGACCGGCAAGGGACGGAAAGCCGCCACTGTTGCCGCGCCTGTCCGCCCCAAGCGCAAAGCGAGTGCCCAGAAGGCGCCGCGCAAGGCAAAGCCCGCGACGGGGGAAAGCACCCCTGCAAGGACTTCCGGTGAGCCGACGTGGCGTGAGCTGATCACCGAATACCTCGCCGGGCATCACGAGCCCAAGTCCGCGGCCGAAATCGCCGCGGCCCTGACCGAGGCCAATCCGAAGCGCGATGTGAAGGTGACTGTGGTGCGCAGCACTCTGGAACAGGGTGTCGCGCAGGCACTGCTGGAGCGCTCCAAGCAGGGACGCTCCGTCTTCTACAGCCCGGCCGCCGCCGCGACCCGCGACGAGACCGAAGCTGCGGCCGAGTAACTCGCGGATCGCCGTCGGCAGGGGCATCAGCTGGGTGACGTCGGTGCGTTTTCCGCCGGTCATGGACACCGCGAGCAGGATGGCCCGCCCGTCGACGAGGAAGTGGTGCCCGCTGCCCGGCCATGCGCGGCCGACCGGGCCGGCACCACTTTCGGCCCCGTCGAGCGATCGGGACAGGGGATGAGCCGACCACCGCCCACGAACAGTCAAACTGTCCGGCCGCTCGTTCGAACCGGTCGGCCCGCCGTCGGCCGATGCGGTACGCCTTCTTGAGGCAGCCGGCGGCAGACGTACCGAAGGCCGCTGCGACAGCCACCCCGATCCGGCGTGAGCCTGATGGAAGGGGACGGCAGCGACAGCTACATGTATCTCCGGCATCTCCTGTGCCTGCATGGGGTGTTGCGGGTTGAGGCCTTGCACGTGGATGCCGTCTCTTTCATCTCACCGGCGTGCGGGCGGGGATGCGGTACGGGCGTGGGGCATGCCGTGTCGCTCGCATGTGCCGATGCAACAGAGTTCGGGCCGGACGCACCATGGAAGCGTTAGGGTACGTAGCTCGGGTGGCGCGTGTCGCGGAGGGGGAAGCATGGCATTCCTGGTCGAGTTGCCCGTGTCCGGTACGAGCGAGAATGCGGGATCCGCTCCTCCTGACGCGAACAGCACCGTCAAGGTCCAGATCGACGAGACGGCGGACGGTCTGGTCCAGGTCGCACGTCCCGGACAGGTCGTGGCGCGTGCGACCCGGTCGCTCGACGACATGCTGGCCGGGATCCGGCCGGTCGCGGAGAGCTTCGTGGACGGTTTCCGCGACATGGAACGCCAACCGGACGAGATCGGCGTCGAATTCGGGCTGTCCCTGTCGGCCGAGGCCGACATGGTGATCTCCCGGACGACCGGCCAGGCCAACTTCAAGGTCACGCTCACCTGGCGCAACCAGCCGTCCGGCGACCCCTCTGCGGACGCGACGGGCTGACGGTGTCCGCGTTACCGTCGCGAAGCGCGCGGGGTTCGGGCCCTCAATCCCTGGACGCGGCTGTGCTGCGTGTCTTCGATGCCCGTGGTGAGGCGGTCGGTGTCGGTTTCCTGGTATCCGACACCCTTGCCCTGACCTGTGCGCACGTGGTCTCCGCCGCCCTCGGAACCCATCCCGGCACCGCGCCGGAACCGGGCGCCCGCGTCCGGATCGACCTGCCCCTCGCCCCCACCGCAGCGGGCGACGCCACAGCACACTCGACCGCGGCCATCGAACACTGGGTGCCACCACGGACACCGGGTGCCGAACCCTCCGGCCCCGCCGATGTGGCCGTGCTGCGGCTGGAGACTCCGCTGCCCGGGGCGGGACCGGTCCGGCTGGTGGACGCGGAAGAACTCTGGGACCACCGCGTCCGGGCCTTCGGACTGCCCGCAGGACGTCCGGGCGGAGTCTGGCACGCCGGGATACTCCGGGCCCGACAAGCGGACGGCTGGGTACAGGCAGACCTCGCAGGCAGCGGATATCCGGTGTCCAGGGGGTTCAGCGGCGGACCGGTGTGGGACGACCGGCTGGCCGGAGTGGTCGGCATGATCACCGTCGCCGAATCCGGTCAGCCACCGACCAGTTACCTCATCCCCACGAACGGTCTGCTCGCAGCACATCCCGGGCTCAGCCCCCTCGTCATCCCTCCCTCACCGTTCCGCGGACTCACCGCCTTCCAGGAAGCAGACGCGGCGGTCTTCCACGGCAGACAGGCCGAAAGCAACACAGTGGCCCAAGCCCTCGACCAACAGCGATGGGTCACCATCGTCGGGCCCTCCGGCTCCGGCAAGTCATCCCTCGCCCTGGCCGGCGTCACACCACGACTACGCGCAGAAGGCGCCCTGGTTGGGATCCTGCGTCCCGCAGCCGGAAACAGCCCCCTGTCAGCGCTCGCCGCGGCGCTGCTGCCCCTCCTGGAACCCGACCTGCCCGAGACCGAGCGGCCGGACCGGACCCTGGAACTCGCCGATCTGTTGCGCCGACAGGGTCCGGCGGACGTCGTGGCCCGACTGCTCGAACTCCGGCGCGGCAGCCGACTTCTCATCGTGGTCGACCAGTTCGAGGAGGTCCTCGGCCTTGCACCCGCCTTCGTGGACGAGTTCGCCGACCTGCTCCTGGGCGCCGATCCGCTGCCGGGCACCGTCCGCGTACTGATCACGCTGCGAGCCGACTTCCTCGGACCGGTGCTGGCCCATCCGCGGTTCGGCCCGAGAGTCGGGGGGCACCTGCACGCGCTCGCCCCGCTGGACGCCGGGCGCCTGCGCGAGGTGGTGACCGTACCCGTCGAGTCCGTCCCCGGGGTGTCCTACGAGCCCCATCTCGCCGAGCGCATCGTCACCGACATCGGCCCGGGACCGGGCGAACTGCCGCTCCTCGGCCTCACCCTCGACCTGCTGTGGCAGCGGCAGGAGAGCGGCCTGCTCACCCACCGGGCGTACGAGGAACTCGGCGGCGTCACCGGCGCGCTCGGCAACCACGCCGACCAGGTCTGGGCCGAGCACGTACCACCGGAGGACGAGGAGGCTGCCAGACGGCTGTTCACCCGGCTCGTCCGGGTGCCGACAGGCGCACCCGCACCGACGCGCCGGATGGCGCTCCGCACCGAACTGAACGTCGAGGAGTGGGGCATCGCCCAGCGGCTCGCGGGGACGCGGCTGCTGGTGACCGGTCGCAGTGCCGAGGGCACCGAAACGGTCGAGCTCGCGCACGAGGCACTGATCAGCGAATGGGACAGACTGGCCGACTGGACGACGGGAGACCGGGCGTTCCTGGAGTGGCGGGCCTCGCTCCAACAGGACATGGACGGCTGGGAACGCGCCTCGCACGCAACGCAGTTGCTGCCCACGACCTTGCAACTCGCCCAATCCGAGCAGTGGCTGAGCGAGCGCGGCGACGAACTCACCGACCTCGAACGGCACTACCTGGATGCCGGGCGCGCCCATCGCCGCGCGGGAGTCCGCAGGCGACGGGCCGTGCGGTCGGGCATCAGCCTTGTCGTGCTGCTGGTCCTGGTGGCCCTGTCGCTGTTCTTCGCCGAGCGGCAGGAGAGCCGGGACCGCGCCGCGTCCGCCGCCTCCCGCGCTCTCGCGCTGGCCGCGGAGGACGAGACGAGCACCGATCCGGCGCTCGGCGTCCTGATGGCCCTGGCCGCCCACCGGACCGCTCCGACGCAGGAGGCCCGCAACCAACTTCTGCGCCAGTACCTGCGGTACGAGGGCTACGACCAGGTGCTGTCCGGCATGCTGGGCACGGTCAGGGCCTTCACCACCAGCCGGGACGGCAATGTGGTGCTCGCCGTCTCGCAACTGGGCCGGGCCACGCTGTACGTCGGGGCCACCTCCGGAGCCGTGCACAGCGCACAGGTGCCCTCGACCGGGCAGGTCCTGCACGTCACGGTGTCGGCGGACGGAAAGCGCGTCGCCTCCATCCAGGCGGACGGAAAGGCCGCATGGTTCGAGGTGGACGCAGCCGACGCCGACAGCCCCCTCGGCCCGGTGCAGAGACTGCCCGACGCGCCGGGCATCGGCATCGGCTGGGACGAAGCCGGGGCGCGTTCCGCCATGTCGGCGGACGGCCGGATGCTCGCCGCACGGGTCCGGGACCGTCTGGTGTGGTGGAACCTGGGCAGCTCCACCCTCGCCGGTGATGCGCCCGTTCACATGGACATGTCCACCGCCCTCTGGTTCGGCCCGGAGGGGCGGACACTGCTCACCACGGTCTACGAGGCATCGGGGAAACAGAGCCTGCAGTCCTTCGACATGGCCACCGGCCGCCCCACGGAACTCCTGACCGGCGCGGAGGACATCTACATCTCCGGGGATCACCGGACCGCCGTTGTCTGCCGCCGGGAGGACGAACTGACCGTCATCAGCCGCCACCGGACCTCCGACGGAACCGGCATCGGTCACCCCTACCGTGAGCGGGACAAGAAGTACACCACCGACCTGTGCACGGTGGACGCCGTCGACGTGACGGGCCGGCGCATCGCACTCGGCTGGGGCGAGGGACTGCGCGTCGTGGACATGAACACGAGTGAGACGATCACCGACATGCCCCAGCCGGGATCGTCGATGGACTTCATGGCCTCCCCCGTCCTCCTGGAGTCGCACGGCAAGCTCCTCTACGCGGGCTATCAGGATTCGATGATCGCCTTTGTGCGACTGGCCCCCGGCAAGGTCCTGCCCGAGACCGCGCAGCACCGGCTCACCGCCGACGGGAAGCGGACACTCAGCGTCCTGGAGGACGGCTCCCGGCTGGAACTGCGCCCGGCGGATCAGGAACACAGCGGGCGCGTGGTCGCGCAGGCGCCTCGCGCGAAGCCGTACTGGGCGCCCGAGGAAACCGATGTACTCACCCTCGACCCGGCCGGCAAGCTCGTCGCCGATCGCGAGGGCAAGAACGTGGTGGTCGTCCGGGACGCGTCGACGCTGCGGAAGGCTGCCACCGTGGCCACCCCCGCGCCGCCGGAACGACGGCCGGGCCCCCAGAAGCCCCGCGACCTCGATGTCGGCGGGGCGCTCAGTTGGCGTGGGTCGAAGTACGAGTTCCGCTACTTCTTCGACGACACCGGCCGCCTGATGACCGTCTCCGGCACCGTCGTCCAGCAGTGGGACGCGCGTACGGGCCGGCAGCTCGCCCGCTTCGATGTCGGCGCCCTGCGGCCGGACGGCGCCCCCGACGCGCCCGTGACGGTCGGCCCGTACCCGGCCCGGAACAAGATCTCCGTGATCGTTCAGGGGCAGCCCGGCATCCGCGTCGTCGACATCACGGACGGACGGACCACGGACCGGATCAGTACCGATGGCGACGTCCTCTCCGTCCAGTTCGACCGCAGCGGCAGGAACTTCGCGATCATGCACCGAGACACGGGTCTGGAGGTGTGGCAGCGGGACGATCCGCCGCACAGGGCGCTCGGCCCGCTGAGCACCGTCGGTGACGACAGGACCCCGTACCGCGCCGTCTTCCTCGATGACGGCCGCTACCTGATCGCCGCCGACAACGCCGTACGGATCTACCGGATCGGGGAACGGGGCTACGACGAGTCGTACACGTTCGGCGACTCGCCCTACGAGTCGCAGGAGTACTCGTTCCCGGACGTGTCGGAGGACGGGCGCACCGTGATCCAGAGTGCTCGCGGCGACGCGGGAAGGGCCCTGGTTCTCGACCCGGACGTGTGGAGAGAGGAGCTGTGCCGCATCGTCGGCCGGCGCACGTTCACGGCCGGCGAACTCGACGCCCTCCCGGCGGAGACGAAAGCACAGCAGTTGTGCCCGTAACCCGGAGGCTGTCCGACGGACGCTGACGGTATTGGTGCCCGAGCGAAGGGGGACGCATGGCGTATCCGGTCGAACTTCCCGTGTCCGGAGCCGGTGGGGCGGCGGGCCCCACACCCCAGGACCGGACGGAAACGGTCCAGGTGAAGATCGAGGAGGCGCCCGACGGCCCCGACGAGGTCGGCGTCGACTTCGGCCTTGCCCTGTCGGCCGAGGCCGACGGGGTGATCTCCCGGTCCACGGGTCAGGCCGACCACACGGTGCCTCCGGCGTGGCGTCGGCCGTCGGAAGGGGCAGCCGAGTGACGCCGTCGGAGGGGCCGGACCGGCAGTCGGCGGGCATCGGACCGAGGGCGCTGGACAGGGCGCTGCTGCGTGTCCTCGATGGCCGTGGTGAGGCGGTCGGTGTCGGTTTCCTGGTATCCGACACCCTTGCCCTGACCTGTGCGCACGTGGTCTCCGCCGCCCTCGGAACCCATCCCGGCACCGCGCCGGAACCGGGCGCCCGCGTCCGGATCGACCTGCCCCTCGCCCCCACCGCAGCGGGCAGCACCACAGCACACTCGACCGCGGCCATCGAACACTGGGTGCCACCACGGACACCGGGTGCCGAACCCTCCGGCCCCGCCGACGTCGCGGTACTGCGGCTGGAGACTCCACTGCCCGGGGCGGGACCGGTCCGGCTGGTGGACGCGGAAGAACTCTGGGACCACCGCGTCCGGGCCTTCGGACTGCCCGCAGGACGTCCGGGCGGAGTCTGGCACGCCGGGATACTCCGGGCCCGACAAGCGGACGGCTGGGTACAGGCAGACCTCGCAGGCAGCGGATATCCGGTGTCCAGGGGGTTCAGCGGCGGACCGGTGTGGGACGACCGGCTCGCCGGAGTGGTCGGCATGATCACCGTCGCCGAATCCGGTCAGCCACCGACCAGTTACCTCATCCCGACAAGCAGTCTGCTCACGGCCCATCCCGAAGTGGGCCCTCTCGTACACCCCCCTTCACCGTTCCGCGGACTCACAGCCTTCCTGGAAGCAGACGCGGCGGTCTTCCACGGCAGACAGGCCGAAAGCAACACAGTGGCCCAAGCCCTCCACGAACAGCGATGGGTCACCATCGTCGGGCCCTCCGGCTCCGGCAAGTCATCCCTCGCCCTGGCCGGCGTCACACCACGACTACGCACAGAAGGCGCAGCCGTGGTCGTCGTGCGGCCCGCGTCCGGAAGCAGCCCCATGGCAGCCCTGGCCGCCGCGCTGCTGCCGCTCCTGGAACCCGACCTGCCCGAGACCCGTCGGCTGGCTCGGATACCCCAACTGTGCGACGTACTGAGGCAACAGGGCCTGTCCGAGACGGCAGCACGGTTGCTCGAAGTCCGGAGCGGCAGCCGACTCCTCATCGTGGTCGACCAGTTGGAGGAACTGCTCCAGCAGCCGCCGGACGCCGTGAACGAACTGGCCGACGTGCTGTTCGACCCTCCCACCCTGCCGCCCGCCGTCCGGGTGCTGGCCACCTTGCGCGCGGACTTCCTGGAACCCGTCCTCGCCCACCCTCGCCTCGGACCCGTCGTCGGCCGGCACCTCCTCGCGCTCGCACCGCTGGGCGAGGACGGGCTGCGCGACATCGTGACCGGACCTGTCGACAACCTCCCCGGGGTGTCCTACGAGCGCCACCTCGCCGAACGCATCCTCACCGAAACCGGAACCGAACCAGGCGCACTGCCACTCCTCGCCCTCACCCTCGACCTGCTGTGGCGGCGGCAGGAGGACGGCGTTCTCACCCACCGGGCGTACGAGGAACTCGGCGGCGTCAGCGGCGCGCTCGGCAACCACGCCGACCGGGTCTGGGCCGAGCACGTACCACCGGAGGACGAGGAAACGGCCCGTCGGCTGTTCACCCAGCTCGTCCGGCTGCCGCTCGGCGCCGCGGTGGCGACGCGGCGCCTCGCGCGGCGTGGCGACCTCAGCGAGGATCAGTGGCGCATCGCCCAGCGGCTCGCCACACACACCCGGCTCCTTGTGACCGACCGCAGCGCCGAGGGCACGGAGACGGTGGAGCTCACGCACGAGGCGCTGATCGGCGCATGGGGAAAGCTGGCCGCGTGGGTGGCCGAGGACCGCTCGTTCCTCGGGTGGCGGGAGTCCGTACGGCACGAGATGGACCGCTGGCAGCAGACCGAGCACTCCCCCGCACACCTGCCGACCACCGCCGCGATGGCCGGCACCGAGCGCTGGCTGCCGGACCGGGACGCGGCGCTGAGCGAGGCCGAGCGGAACTACCTGGCGGCCGGACGGGCCCACCGCCGCACCCGAGCCCGCCGTCGCAGGGCCCTGTTCTCGGGGCTGGCCACGGCCGTGGCGTTCGCCCTGGTGATCGGCATGCTCTTCGTCGCGGAACGCCGGAACAGCCAGGAGCGCGCAGCCCTCGGCGCCTCACGTGCCCTCGCCCGGACCGCGCAGGAGTCGACGGTCACCGATCCCGCTCGCGCCGCTCTGCTCTCCCTCGCCGCGTACGAAACGGCCCCGACCCAGGAGGCCGAGAACGAGTTGCTGCGGCAGTACCTCCACAACACGAACTACGACCGGGTGCTCTCCGGCAGCCTCGGGGAGAACGTCTTCGACAAGAGCCGGGACGGCAATGTGGTCCTCGCGGGGTCCAGGCGCTCCGGGGCCACCCTGTTCGTGCAGGC
Source organism: Streptomyces sp. TSRI0281 (assembly GCF_001905125.1). GTDB lineage: Bacteria > Actinomycetota > Actinomycetes > Streptomycetales > Streptomycetaceae > Streptomyces. Next base: position 118,087 of record NZ_LWLE01000037.1, read on the forward strand.
GCTGACCGGGCGGGTGCGCAGCGTGCGGGTGCCTTCCAGCGACGAGGTCCAGTACGTCATGGTGTCGGCCGACGGGAAGCGCGCCGCGTACTTCCAGCAGGACGGGAAGGCCGCCTGGTTCGAAGTGCGGGCCGACGCGGAGCAGCCCGCGGGCCCGCTGCACAGACTGCCCGACGCCCCTGGCAGCGGCACGGACTGGAGCGGCACGGTCACCCCCTCCATGTCGCTAGACGGCAGGATGATCGTCGCCCACGTCCACAAGCGGATCGCGTGGTGGAACCTGGACAGCGGCCCCCACGGCGCCCTCGCCGGAAACCTCCCGGCGCCCAAGGGCCTCGAATTCAGGCTGTGGCCGGCCGCCGACAACCGGACGCTGCTGGTACCCGTGTACAAGCGGTTCCGTGCGTTCGGGCAGGGGGAGAAAGCCAGTCTGCTCGCCCTCGACCTCATCACCGGCAAAGGCCGGATGCTGGTCCGGGCCGACGCGGACCAGATCCGGCTCTCCGGCGACCGGACCACGGCGATCCTGTGTCAGGTGCGGGGAGGGACCGCCGAGGTGACCGTCCACCGGACCCGGGACGGCGCCCTGCGGGGACGCACCTACCGGGAGAAGAACAAGGACTTCGCATCGGACGCGTGCATGGTGCAGGCCGTCGACGGCACCGGGCGCCGGGTCGCCATCAACTCGTCCAAGGGCCTCACCGTCGTGGACATGCACAGCGGCGAGGTCATCTCCCGCAATGCCCTGCCTGCCGGGGCCTCCACGACGGCCAAGAGCAGCCCGATGCTCGTGGAGTCGGGCGGCAAGCTCTACTACGTCCGCCACGACACGTCGCTGATCGGCTTCGTCCAGCTGCGCCCCGGCTACTGGTTCGCCGATGTCAGCCAGCAGTTGCTCACTCACGACGGCAAGTACACGATCAGCGTCCTGGCGGACGGCTCCCGCATGCAGGTGCACCACGCGCGGAAGACCAGCGACCGCGTGCTCGCCGAGGCACCGCGCCGCAAGCCCTACTGGGTGCCGGACCGCAGTGAGTCGATCGCCCTCGACCGCGGCGGACGACTCGTCGCTGACCACGAGGGCAGGAACATCGTCACGGTCCGCGATGCCACGACGCTGCGCCGGACAGTGACCGTGACCACCGCCGAACCACCGCCGAAGCCAGTCACACCGCCGTCGCTCGGGGACATCGGACTCGGCGGGAACGGCGACGACGAGAAGCCGCAGTGGGAATTCACCTACTTCTTCGACCACAGCGGAAAACTGATCACTGTCGCGGGGAACGTCGTGGAGCAGTGGGACGCGCGTACCGGCGAGCGGCTCGCCCGGTTCGACGCTTCAGCGGTCCGCTCCCGATTCGGAGGTGACAAGGGCGCGGTGATGATGATCGGCGCCTATCCCGCGCCGAACCGGATCACCGTGATGGTCATGAACCGGCCCGGGATCCACATCGTCGACATCACCACCGGACGCACGACCGACACGGTGAAGACCGGCGACGACATTCTCGCCGCCCATTTCGACAGCAGCGGCAAGTACTTCGCGATTCTGCGCCGGGGCTCGGTGTTCGAGCTGTGGCGGCGCGGCAACCCCCCGCGCAAGGAGATCGGTCCGCTGCGCAGCATCGCGGAGTCGTCGTCCAGGCCGTACGCCGCAGGCTTCCTGGAGGGTGACGGACGCTATCTCATCGCCGCGAACAATGCCGTACGGATCTACCGGATCGGCGAGCGCGGCTACGAGGCCTTCTACTCGTTCAACGGCCCGCGCGGCAGCACGCTGGACGGGGAGCACGCGTTCATGGGCGCCTCCACAGACGGCAGAACAGTGATCCACATCGGCCCGGACGGCAGTGGCGGCCCGCTGTATCTGAGCCCGGGGCGGTGGTACGGCGAGCTGTGCGACATCATCGGCCACCGGGAGCTCACGCCCGAGGAACTGGACGTCCTCCCCGAGGAGCCGAGCACGCGGAAACCGTGTGCCGAGGACGAGTGAGGCCCGCCGCCCGCCGGGGCGGGAGCGGGATCGGGATCGGGATCGGGATCGGGAAGAACCTGCGGGACACAGCGACCTGTCGGCGGCGGGGAGAACGATCTCCGGCGGGCGTGGAGTGCGGCGGCGCGGGCACCCCCGCATAGGCTGACCGTCTCATCCGAGGCACCGCGACGAGGATCAACCATGCGCAGCAGCACCAGAATCCGCCTGATAGAGCCCACGGACGCCGCAACGATCGCCGCGCATCGGGTGCGGGACGTCGAGGCTTTCCGGCCGTGGGAACCGGCCCAGCCGGCCGACTTCTTCACCCCGGAGGGCCAGGCGGAGCGAATCGACAGCCTGCTGGCCGGATACCGGGCCGGCACGGTCTGGCCGGGTGTGGTGCTCGCCGACGACCGGGTGATCGGGCAGGTCACCGTCGGAGGCATCCTGCCGCAGCCGCACCTGCGTCGCGGCTCCGTCGGATACTGGATCGCCGGCGTCGCCCAGAATCAGGGGCATGCCGGGCACGCTGTCGGGCTTGTACTCCGGGTGATGACGGACGAACTCGGGTTGCACCGCGCCGAGGCGTCCACCAATCTGGAGAATCTGCCGTCGCAGCGGGTGCTGCGCCGCAACGGGTTCAGCCCGTACGGCGTCGCGCACTCCTCGATCCTTCTCGACGGGAGCTGGCGGGACGGGCTGCTGTGGGAGCGGATCCTCGGCGACTGAGGTCGCGCAGAGGACCAACGTGTAGCTTCCGGCCGGGCGTTCGTCGGGCCGGGATGAGTGAGGCAACGGTCCGCAAGGGTGTCGACGACAAGCAAGGCAGGGATTTTGCGAAGGCGGATGCGGGCGATGGTCGACGGCGCTGGGATGCTGCCCGATGAGCGGCTGGCTGCCTACAGCGCCGTTTCCACGTCCCTGGCCCTGCACAGTGATCGAGGACTGGGCGAGCTTGTGGACGCTGCCGCACCACTCGGTTCCGGTATCGGCGGGAGGTCGGCGCTGCTGGACGTCGCAGGTACGCCGGTCTTCGTGAAGCGGGTCCCCCTGACCGAGGTGGAGCTTCGGCCCGAGCATGTTCGGTCCACGGCGAACGTGTTCGGGCTGCCACTCTTCTGTCAGTACGGCGTCGGCGGACCCGGCTTCGGGGCGTGGCGGGAGGCTGCCGTCCACACGATGACCACCAACTGGGTGCTCTCGGGGCAGCATCAGGGGTTTCCACTGATGTATCACTGGCGGGTTCTGCCGGACACGGCCCCGGCTCTTCCGGAGGAGCTCGCCGATGTGGATCGGGCCGTGTCCTATTGGGGAGGCGGGGCGGAGGTACGTCGCCGTATCGAGGCCCTCGCGGAATCCCCGGCGAGCCTCGTGCTGTTCCTGGAGTACATTCCGCAGACGCTGCACGCATGGCTCACCGAGCAGATGCGGGCCGGTGACGAGGCGGCCGACCGGGCTTGTGTCCTGGTGGAGAGGGGACTGGAGGCCGGTACCTCTTTCATGAACGACCGCGGTCTCCTGCACTTCGATGCCCACTTCGAGAACATCCTGACCGACGGCCGACGCCTCTACTTCGCCGACTACGGACTCGCTCTGTCGTCCCGCTTCGACATGACCCCCGCAGAGGCCGATTTCTTCGAGAGACACCGAACGCACGACCGCGCCTACACGCTCAGCTACTTGGTGAACTGGCTGATCACGGGGGTGTACGGGTACGGGCGGGATGAACGGGTGGCACTGATTCACGCGTGTGCCGAAGGGGCCCGGCCGCCTGCGGGTCCACCGGAGGTCACGGGAGCCCTTGCGCGGCACGCACCGATTGCGGCAGTCGTGACGGACTTCTACTTGAGGCTGCAGCACGAGAGTCGGGAGACCGCGTACCCGCTGGCGGCAATCCGCCGGGTCTTCGCGTCGCGTTACAGCTGAGCGTCCCCGAATGCCGCGAGCGGGGGCCAGGAGTGTCGTCAGCCAAGCGTGTTGCGAAAGTGCGGCGGCGGACGTGGCGCAGTACTCCTGGAGATATGGAAGCACGTTCGTTCTCACTTGGAGTCGTCGATGGCCGTTCGCCGTGTGGTGCCCAACATCCAGTCGGAGGCCGCGCAGGAGAGCCGGGAGTTCTATGGCCTGCTGGGCTTCGAGGAGGTCATGAACCACGGCTGGATCATGACGCTCGCGTCCCCGTCCACCCCGGCAGCGCAGATCAGCGTCATGACCAGTGACAAGACCGCGCCTGTCACCCCCGACATGAGCATCGAGGTGGACGACGTGGATGCGGCTTATGCGGTCATGCGGGAGAGCGGCGCAGAGATCGTGCACCCCTTGCAGGATGAGGAGTGGGGCGTACGGCGGTTCTTCGTCCGCGACCCCGGCGGACGGGTGGTCAACGTGCTGGGCCACCGCTGACGGCCTCTCCCGATTCTTGCGGAAGGTGTACGCCTTGTCGGCCCGCACCCGGTTCGGCCGGGTGCGGGATGGTCAGTCGGTGGCCGTTCGGGATACGCCGACGGGGAGCGGTGCCGATCCATGCTTCCCTCACCGATTCTCATCAGCCGGTCCCCCACAACGGCCTCTTCGGGTTGGAGCCCAGTACTTCCCCGGTTCCGGTTCCCTCTCTGGCGGCGTCAACCTGGTGGTACTGGACCTGCGCCGAGCCCGCTGGGACGGCGATAGGCGTATGGATCCGATCGCCTGATGAGGCGTCCGACACCACAACGTATCCACGACCCCGCAGGTGGGCCTGGCGCCGCTGCTGCTTCAGGCGACCATGGCGGCGATGCCTCCGGCGAGCAGGCCCACGACGACGATGAGTGGACTGCCTTTGAGGGCGGCGCCGAGGTGGAATCGCAGGTCGCCGTACTCCGCCATGTCCTCGGTGCCGGGAAGGAGCAGCAGGCGGGGGCGCAGCCCCGCGAGGATGATCCAGTCGAGGACGACCAGGTCCCAGACAGTCAACGTGGTGAAGACGAGGGCCGCGCAGACAGCCGCGGGCAGGAACTCCAGGCCGTCGTCCAGCGCACCGTCGAGGCCCATCATCGCCGCGATCATCAGCGGAAGGCCGCAGACGGCCCAGATGAACACGCCGAAGAGCGTCGCTACCCGGTGGCCGCGAGCGCTCTTGGGCCGGCCGTACCGGCGCTGGATCGCGGGCGGATAGTCGTTCAGCAGAAAGTCCCTGCTCATGGCCGCTCCGGCGAACACCGCGGCGGTGAACAGCACACTGAGCGCCAGCCCGTAGCCGAGGCCGTACCCAAGGACCGGCGACCACGGCATGTCAACCTCCCGAAGCATCCCCACATTTCAGTAAGGCTGACCTAACTCCCTATCGCCCTTAAAGTCAACGCACTGTGAAGTTCAAAGGTCGTTACGATGCCGGCGTGGCAACAACAGATGGCGTCGGGCCGGTCGCGGCACCCCGGGGCGAGCGTGCGGCCGGCGGCCGGAGACGCCCGGAGTTCCGCAAGGGCCGGCCCACTCTGACCAGGGAGAGGATCGCCCGTGCGGCCCTGGAGATCCTGGGTGAGGCGGGCCCGGCGGAGCTGACGATGCGCGCCGTCGGTGCGCGCCTCGACGTATCGCCGCGGGCGCTCTACAACTACGTGGCCGATCGGCGCGATCTGCTCGGGGAGGTCGTGGCCCTCTGCCAGAGGGACCGGCCACACCCCCGGCTGGACGCCGACCGCTGGCAGGAGAGCTTGCGGACCTACTGCCGGGAACTGCGTGCCTGGTACCGCGGGCACCCGGGAATGCTGGCGCTCGCCCGCGCCGAGGACCTGACCCCGTTCGCGTCCGCCGATCTGCTGCGGCCCGACGACATCCTCGTGGGGTTCTTCCTCGACCTCGGCCTGTCTCCGCAGAACGCTTCCCGGGCCTGGTCGATCACCATCCTTCAGGTCTCCGGGTTCGCAGAGATCTGGGACGCCTGGCACGACCGGCCGCCGCCCGGTTCGGACCCGGCCGGATGGACCGGCGTGCCACCGAACCCGGCACCCGGAGAACTCCCGCACCTGCGACGGGTCGCAGCCGAATCCGAGAGTGAGCCCCCGGACGTCCTGTTCGAATCGGTCCTGACCATGCTCATCGCGGGAGTGGAAACCATGATGTGAGCGTCGCGGCCGACGGTGCGCTCGAATGCTCACGACGACGTCCACCAGCTCGGGGTGCCTCGCAAGGGCGCCGCAGCTCGGACCGTCAGTTCCGCCCCGGACAACGCGCTTCCGCCCGCGCTGACTTGGCGGCGAAGGGCCCTGACACGAACGTGTCCGGGAAACCGATTGCTTGATCCCGGCCCAGTGGACCGGGATCAAGGCCGTTCTCGTCAGGGCGGGATGGGACCGACCGGATTCGAACCGGTGTCCTCCTCCATGCGGTAGAGGCGCGACGGCCACTGCGCTACAGCCCCACCCCGCCCATGATCTTACAGACCACCCACTGCGCATCCCGGCGACCGGACCACTGAAGGCCGCACACGAGAGTGCGCACCGTGAACGGTCGGATTGATCAGCGGGCACCACTGCTCCTGCTCGCCAACGGCGCGCGCCTGGCCCGCGCTCGCAGTGCGAACTCACCGATCACTGCTCGGGCCCGACCTCACAGCCACGTCGTCGCCAGCCAGATGGCCACGGCCCCGGCGCCGATGAGCGTGAGGTTGAGGGCGATCCGGCGTCGGGCCGCGCATGTGCCTCTGCGGCACGGACGTTCAAAGACAGGAGCCGCCTCGGCTGTACGCATTCGGCGGCGTCAGCCATGGTCGCGTTGTCCTTCCGGCCCCTCGGTGAAATCGGTGGCGGGCTCGGTGGCGTAACGGCTCATCGTCCGGACGGTCGCCTGTGGGGTCATGGTCCGGCCGTCGGCGATCGTGTCCCGCAGGTCGCGGAAGTACTGCACATACAGGTCGGGCGTGAAAATGCTGAGCATGACGGCCGGTCGGTCGGTGGTGTTGGCGAACGTGTGCGGGGCTCCGGGCGGGACCAGCACGAACGTGCCCTCCGAGGCGTCGTGGTCCTTGTCACCGACCGTGAACCGCACCGTGCCGGAGATGATGAAGAAACCCTCGTCGTGCTGGGCATGACGGTGTTGCGGCGGTCCGGGCGTGTGCGGCGCGAGGACGGACTCCACGAGCCCGAGGCGGTGCCCGGTGTTGCTGCCGTCTTCGAGGACGCGCAGTCGCGTGGTGCCCAGGAGGATCGTCTCGCCGTCGCCCGGACCGACCACCGATACGTCGGGGTCGGTCAGTGGCTCACTGGTCAGCGGTTCGTCAGTCATGCGTCGATTCCACCGCCAGGGCGCTGCGACTGTCCAAGACCTGTTCCCGGACGTCGATACCGTCCGGGTATCGTTGCACCATGGAGCTACGTACGCTGCGCTACTTCGTGGCGGTCGCCGAGGAACTCCACTTCGGCCGGGCCGCCACCCGGCTGCACATGAGTCAGCCGCCCCTGAGCCGGGCGATCAAACAGCTGGAGACCGAGGTCGGCGCCACGCTGCTCGACCGATCGTCCGTCGGTGTCACGCTGACTCCGGTGGGAGCGGTACTGCTGGATGAAGCGCGCGCCCTGCTCGACCGGGCCGACCAGGTACGTGTACGCGTGGCCGCGGCGGCCGGAGCCGCGATCATTTCCGTGGGCATTCTTGGTGACAGTACCGATCCGGGCGCAACCCGGCTGGCCGCCGCCTTCCACCGTCGGCATCCACGCGTCGAGGTCCGCATCCGCGAGACCGACCTGACCGACCCCACCTGCGGGCTGCACGCCGGCGTGGTCGACGTTGCCCTGACCCGCGGGCCGTTCGACGAGACCGGCCTGACCGTTCATGAGTTGCGCGCCGACCCGGTGGGAGCGCTGCTGCGCGCCGACGATCCGCTGGCCCGCCGCGACCGACTGAAGCTGGCCGACCTGGCCGATCGCCGCTGGTTCGTTTTCCCGCAGGGCACTGATCCCCTCTGGCAGGCGTACTGGAACGGCGGAGAAGCCCGCGAGGGCCCGGTGGTGCGCGCCGTCCAGGAATGCCGGCAAGCCGTTCTCTGGAACGGCACGGTCGGCATGACGCTCCTGGCCCACCAGCCGGCGCGGGGGCTCACCGTGGTCCCGCTGATCGACATGGAGCCGAGCCGGGTGGTAGCGGCATGGAACAAGGGCGAAACGAATCCCCTGATCCGCTCGTTCGCCCAGATCGCGATCACCGCTTATCACGCCTGAACGCCTCACCGCGACGCACCGGTTCGAACCGCTCTCCCGCCCGAGCACCTGAATCCTCCACTCGGTCCAGCCGCACGTCCGGGGAGGCACCCCTGGTTCACTGGCGCTGGAGGGCCGGGGGCGGCTACTGGTCCCGCTCACGCCGGATCCGGCAGGTCCATCAGCGCGAGCTTGGCCGGGTCGATCACGACCTTCATGCCGGTGATCCGGCCGTCGACGACGGTGAACGCGAGGACCGAGAGCGGGGTGCCGTCCTCGCGCCAGGAAACGACTCCCGGGAGGCCGTTGACGAGCACCGGCCGCCCCTGCGTGGCTGCGCGGGCGGAGAGTTGCGCGCCGGCTGCGACCTTGGTGGCGCCGAGGGTGACGACCACGCCGGACGGGGTGTCGACGGTCAGTTTCACCTCGGGGTCGAGTAGCCGCAGCAGCTCCTCGAAGTCGCCGTGGCGAGCCGCTGTCAGGAATGCCTGGACCACCTCTCGCCGCTCCCGTCCGACGGCGGCCGGTCGCTCGCTCGCCCGTACCTTCCTGCGGGCGCGGCTGGCGAGCATCTTGGTGGCGCCGGTGGACTTGCCGAGGATCCGGCCGATCTCGTCGAACGGCACCGCGAACAGGTCGTGCAGCACGAACGCCAGCCGCTCGCTCGGCCCGAGCGACTTCAGAACGACGAGGAGCGCGAGCCCGACCGAGTCGGCGAGCACCGCGTCGTCCTCGGGAGCGGGACTGTCGTCGAGCGTCACCACGAGCTCGGACAGACCGTCGTCGTAGGACGCCTCCGGGCGGGCCTGCCGCGATCGCAGAACATCGAGACTGATCCGGCCGACCACCGTGGTCAGCCATCCGGCGAGGTTGTGGATGGTCGCCGTGTCCTGGCGGGAGAGGCGCAGCCAGGCCTCCTGGACCACGTCCTCGGCATCGGCGTGCGATCCGAGCATGCGGTGGGCGACCGCGCGCAGCCGGTCGCGCTGGGCCTCGAACGCCTCGGCCACCGGGTCCGTCTGGCTGGTGTCGGACATGTTGTTACCTTCCTCGGCTCTGCTCCGTCATGGGTGATGACGGGCCCGAAGGGGCGCAGGTAACCGATGAACCACCGATGGAGGAACAGGACCGATGGAAGCACGTGTGAAGAGCCCGGCCAGTCCCGATGTGATCACAGCGATCCAGCACCTCTACAAGGCGGTTCACGCGGGGGGCGTAAACCATCACCTGCTGTCCCTGATCCACCTGCGCGCCAGCCAGATCAACGGCTGCAGCCCGTGCGTTTTCGCCTCGATCGGGTCGGCGAAGAAGGCCGGTGAGACGGAGGAGCGGCTGCACAACGTGGTCGCGTGGCGCGAGACGCCCTTCTACACCGATGCGGAGCGGGCTGCCCTCGCCCTGACCGAGGCCGCCACCCGGCTCCAGGACGGCGCACCGGGTGTGACCGACGAGATCTGGGACGCCGCCGCCGACCACTTCAGCGAGGAACAACTGGGCGCGATCCTCCTGGAGGTAGCGATGACCAACTTCTTCAACCGGATCAACCGCACGGTCCGGGAGCAGGCCGGCAAGACCTGGTGAGCCGGGCGGGGCGTCATCCCTCGGAGACCGTGCCTTCCCAACGCCAAGGGATGACGCCCCGCCCGATCCACCGGCCTTGTCCATTCCTCGTCCGACACCCCTGTGTCGCAGTATGAGCGCTTGCCGCGGGTTGTCCGGGCGCCCACGCGGCGACCGGTTCGCAGCTCGCAGCGCACACACTCGACGTAACCGTGTCGGCTCCGGCCCCGGCCGCCCCTACAGCCAGTCGTGTTCACGCGCGTAGCGCGCCGCTTCGTGCCGGGTCCGTGTCTGGGTCTTCTGCATGGCGTTCGAGAGGTAGTTCCGTACGGTGCCTGGCGCCAAATGGAGGCGGGTGGCGATGTCGGCGACGGAGTACCCGCCACCGGTCTCCCTCAGGACGTCGATCTCCCGGTCGGTGAGTGGGCAGTCGTCGACGACGGCGAGCGCGGAGACGTCCGGGTCGATCCAACGCTTGCCCTCGTGCAGAGTGTTGATGACCTCCGTGATGTGCGCGGGTTCTGCCGACTTGCTGACGAATCCCTGGACTCCGAGTTTCAGGGCTTTGCGCAGCACCCCCGGTCTGGCATGGCGGGTCACCATGAGGATCACCTGGTCCGGCCGCGCACGGCGGATCTCTGCGACCGCGCCGAGTCCATCCAGACCGGGCATCTCCAAGTCGATGACCAGCACGTCGGGCCGGTGTCGCAGTGTGGCCCGGACGGCCGATTCGCCGTCCTGCGCTTCGGCGAGCACAGTGATCTCGCCTTCGAGGGTCAGCAACGACGCCAGCGCTCTGCGGAGAAGGGCCTCGTCGTCGGCGAGCACCACGGTGGTCATCGACCGTCCTCCCGTGCCGCGGAGGGCATCGTCGCCGAGCGGAGGTGCGGAAACGCCGCAGCCGTGCGGAAGTTCCCGTTCTCCTGCTCCACCGTCAGCTCCCCTCCGTTGTCGCTCACTCGTTCCTTGAGGGTGGCCAGTCCGCTGAGCGCTGGAAGGGGAGCCGCCCCCGCGCCGTCGTTGACGATGGTGATGCCCGACTCCGAGAGGGTGATCCCCACCCGCGTGGCTTGCGCGTGGCGCAGGATATTGGTCGTCGTCTCGCGGAGGACCTGGCCGAGCAGTCCGTTGACGCTCTCATCGACGTCGGCTCCGCGGTGGACGCGTACGCGGATGTCCGCGGCTTCGAAGAGGTTCTTCGCGTTCTCCAGCTCCACGGACAGGTTGAGCCGCCGCTGCGCGTAGGCGAGCTCCTTGGTCCGGGTGATGGTGTCGCTGACCAGGGCACGCACCTCCCGCAGTTCGTCCTCCACGCGCCCGATGTCGCTGCGCAGCAGCTTCTCGGCCAGCATGATCTTCAGCTTCACCACATGCAGTGTGTGGCCCTGGATATCGTGCAGATCACTGGCGAACCGAATGCGCTCCCGGATGACGGCCAGTTCCGCTTCGCGTTCCCGTGACTGCTCCATGATCTTGTAGAACAGCTGGTTGGCGAGCATGAGGCCGGTCGCCAACGCTGTGGCGCCCGTGGGGACGACGACGTACCGGATCAGAACGCCGGGAACATCGTCCTGCGATTCGAGCAGCTTCGCGGTGCCCACCGCGGCGACGAACGTGATGAGTGCCAGGGCTGCCACGCCTCGGTGACGGGGCAGCTGAGAGAGGAGGTAGGGGCCCACGATCAGAATTCCGTAGAACGCGGTGTGACTGTCGGCCACCAGCACTCCGAACGGCCACACGGCCGCGGTGATGATCAGGCAGTGGAGCGCGACGCGGGAGGTGTCGCTCGCTGTCCACCGCTCGACGACCACCATGGCCGCTATCACGCTCAGGGTGAGGACCGCGGCGTCCCACCAGTTCCGGGCGTCGATCGCCACCAGCATCGCCCCTACGGCGGCGAGCGGCGGGACGAACGCGATGAGGTTCCATCTGCGCAGCCGTCCCTGCGTCGTCCCGCTGTGCTCGAACATCTCGTGCGCCGCTCGCTGGGCCGGTCTCACCGGTCGCCGCCCAGTTGCCGAGTGCGCGGGCCGGGTGAGGGGATCGCCGGACTGTGCGGGGGCCTGGTGTCCATGTGCGGCTCTCTCCGGGATCGAAAAGCAGAGTCTGCCACGCAGTATTCTTCCGGCTCGGCGGATGACACCAGTGACACTGCGTCATGCCTTCACCTCAAGAATGTCATGGTGCAGTGCTGACACCGTGCCACTGCCGGCCGCTCGCGAGGGCGGCTGAGATCGACGCATGACCTCGACACCAGTCATCGACGTTAAACGTCTGAACCTCAGCTACGGCGACTTCCACGCCGTGAAAGACCTGTCCTTCCAGGTGGAGAAGGGTGAGCTGTACGCGCTGCTCGGCACGAACGGGGCCGGAAAGACCTCGACCCTGGAGACGGTCGAAGGCCACCGTACGGCCACCTCGGGCACCGTACGGGTCTTCGGGCAGAGCCCCCTCGACCGGCGCGCGGTGCGGCCCCGGATGGGCATCATGCTGCAGGAGAGCGGGTTCTCCCCGGACCTGACGGTGAAGGAATCTGTCCGGCTGATCGGAAAGCTCTCCCGGCGTACGGACAGGGCCGAACGCGTACTCGACATCGTCGACCTCACCCAGAAGTCCGATGTCCAGGTGTCCCAGCTCTCCGGCGGTGAGAAGCGACGTCTGGACTTCGCCACCGCTGTGTACGGGAACCCGGAGCTGATCTTCCTGGACGAGCCCACCACCGGCTTGGACATCCCGTCGCGGGACGCCCTTTGGGACGCCGTGGACAAACTGCGCGAGGACGGATCCACCATCGTGCTCACCACGCACTATCTGGAAGAGGCGCAGCAGCGCGCCGATCGCATCGGGCTTATGCACAAGGGCGCCTTCCACCAGGAAGGGACCGTCACCGAGCTGACGCAGACCTTGCCGGCCGCGATCCGCTTCTCCCTGCCGGTCCCCGCGCCGGCACTGCCGCTGCGGGCCACGCGCGAGCTGGACGGAAAGTTCCTGATCGAGACCTTCGGCCTGCAGAAGGACCTCCACACCCTGCTCGGTTGGGCGCACACCAACGCGGTAGAGCTACGGGAACTCCAAGCCGGACCGACGAGGCTCGACGACGTCTTCCGCTCCATCGGCAGCGAATAGGCCCTCCCGGAACTTCCCAAGAAAGGGACCTGCACCATGCTGTCGATCGCTCTCAGCGAGCTGATCCAGATCTTCCGGAACCGGCCGGTTCTGGTCACCAGTTTCCTCATTCCCGTAGCGGCCTGCGCGTACTTCGTCTACAAGCACGAAGCCATCGCGGACCTGCGCAGCCTCGGATACATCGTGGCGGTGGTGATGTTCACCGTGGGCGCGTTCGGGCTCTACACCACCGCGGTGACCACGCTCGCCTCGCACCGTCAGACCCTCTTCCTCAAGCGGCTGCGCTCCACTCCGGCGGGCGACGCCGGAATTCTCTCCGGGCTGATACTCCCGGTCACGGTCCTCGCGCTGATCCAGACGACCGCGATCCTCGCCGTACTGGCCGCGGTCGCGGGCGGACCGGCCAACGTTCTCCTCCTGGCGGCGGCGGTCCTCTCAACGGTGATCATGATGCTCGGCCTGGCGCTGGCCACGGCGGGAGTGACGAACTCCCCCGAGCACGCCCAGGTGACCACGCTGCCCATCAGCCTCGGCGCCATCGCCGTCTCCAACTGGGTGGCCATCACCGGCACCGGGGAACTCACCCTGCTCAAGCGGCTGCTCCCCGGCGGCTCGGCCACCGAACTGGTCCTCAACGCCTGGAACGGCGGCGTTCCTGTCGCCGACTCCCTGTTTCTGCTGCTGCCCACCCTGAGCTGGGTCATCGTCGCCGTCGCGCTGGCCTCCCGCCTCTTCCGCTGGGAACCGCGCCGATGACCGTACTGAGCGCAGGGAAGTTTCTGTGCCCTGAGTCCTGAGTCCTGAGGGGGCCTGAGCCCTGAGCCCTGAGCCCTGGGGGGAAGTCGCACTGAGGCGCACCGTCCCGGTACATCTGTTCCGGGACGGAACGGGCCGGGACGGGCCGGACAGAGCTGGGCCTGGGAAGAGGGTTTACGGTGCCGATGGGCCCCCGAGGTCAGTCGTCCGGAGTGTGGAGCTCCCAGACCTGCAGGGCGTCACGGGACTCGGACGGAGTCCACCAGGCGCCGTTGCCCAGCGCGGTCGGCTGCCAGGGGACCGGCGAAGGATAGGTGACCTGCACGAGACCGCGCGTCCCCATGGTGTCGACCAGCCAGTGCCGGCCGCGGCCCCACTCCTCGTCGCTCTCGGCGGTCGAGACGATCAGGGTCCTCTCGTCGACGAACCCACCTGCCCAATCCCAGCAGACAAGCATCTCGTCGTCATCGCCCGAGGGAGCGTCAGGGTGCCTGGGAACCACTGCCCCCGCGTCCCACTCCAACCCTTCCACCACGGCGCCGTGGGAGTCGCGAACGGCGAGCGAGTCCTGATCGTGGGCGACCGTCATGAGCCGCTCACCCGAGGGGCTCACACTCAGCAGGCACAGATCGCCCTCCACGTAGTCGACGTCCACCTCTGCCCCGTCCCACCGGCCCCAGCGCAGGGGTGCCCCGTCCTGCCCTTCGCCGATGCTCAGCCCCATCTGATGCGGGTCGGTCGGGTGGGCAAGGTGAAGACTGCCGACCGCCGCGGCCTCGGCGTTGACCCGCGCGAGCACTCGGTCGTCTTCGGCGTCGAGCACCAGCCACTCGTCGGCTGCTTCAGGGCTCGGCCCGCCCTCGGGCAACGGGCCGCGTACGTGCGCCCAGACGAGTCTGCCGTCCGCCGAGAAACCGACCGAGCCACCGTCCGGGTACCGATGATCCTGGCGATCCGCGTACTCACCGTACGACTCGTGCGTCTCCCGGCACGCGCCGTTCCAGCATCCATGCCGAACCTCCCAGCGCATCGCACCCGTCGGCTCCACCGCCCGCACGGCATGAACCCCGGCGAAAACAGCGACACTTGCGTCCGGCGCCACCTCCCACGTCCCGTAGAGACGCGGCCAGGGCGCGGGAAAGGAGACCCTCGCCCCAGGGCGTGCGGCGAAGGCATCGTCCAGAGCCTGGGCCACGATCTCGTCGTCGCTCCGCTGGACAAGCATCCTGTGCCCCGACAGCCCTGCGATGTCCGGCGGACCGGCCTGTGACGCGGGCATGAGCGCGGGGACGGTGGCACAGAGCCGGGCACGAACAGACACGCCAAACCTCCGAGAGCGGTGAAACTCCGCGAACCCTACGGCACACATCAGACACCCGGACGTGCGCCCAAAAATACGGCTACCGTCGGCCACCGGCGGTACGACATTGGCGCGTCCGCATGTCCGGACCTGGTGCGCACACCGCAAGACCTGGGTATGTCCCCGGCGTCCCGCAGCACGGTCAGAGGGGGACGACTCCGATCTCCAACTGGCCAAGCCGGCTCTGTGAGTTACCCCGAACAGTTCGTGACGTGTTCAGCACATAGTCGCCGGGAGGCCCCACACTTCGCCGGGAGCATGAACACGCTCCCCCGCCCGCCCGACCCCTCAAGAAAAGGACCGGCCACCTTGCATACCCACTGGCGTAGACAAGCCCACATCACCGCCGTCGCCCTGACCTTCCTCACCCTTGGCCTGTCCGGCGTTCCGGCCTCGGCGCAGGACCGGTCCACGGTGCGGATCAACGAAACCGAGTCGAGCGGCGGCAGCCCGGGGGACTGGGTCGAGCTCGTCAACACCGGAACCGTCGCAGTCGATGTCTCCGGATGGGTCGTCAAGGACAACGACAACTCCCACTCCTACAAGATCGGCAAGAACACGTCGATCGCTCCGGGTGCTTTCCTCGCCCTGGACGTCGACTCCTCGTTCGGCCTGGGCAGCTCGGACTCCGCGAGGTTGTTCCAGGCGGACGGTTCCACGCTGGTGGACTCCTACACCTGGACCGACCACGCCACCACCACCTTCGGGCGTTGCGGGGACGGCACCGGTGCCTTCACCACCACTTCAGCCCCGACCAAGGGCACGGCGAACGCCTGCGGCGGGGGCGGCTCCGACGCCGCGTGGCCGGGTGACGGGGCGGTGACCGTCGCCGATGGCTCGAACGTGTTCGGGGAGAACCTCAGCGGACTGTCCTTCGAGAGCACGGGCGTGCTCTGGGCGGTACAGAACGGCCCCAGCAAGCTGTACCGGCTGGTCCCCAACGGTACGACGTGGCGCCCCGACCCGGCAGGCGGCTGGGCATCCGGCAAGAGCCTGCGCTATGCGGGTGGCAGCGGCGAGCCTGACGCCGAGGGTGTGGTCGTCACCCCCGACGGCATGTTCGTCGCCACCGAGCGCGACAACAGCAAGGGCTCCACCAGCGCGCCGAAGATCCTGCGCTTCGACGCCTCTTCCACGACGTCCTCGCTGAACGCGACCCAGGAGTGGAACCTCACTTCCGACCTGCCCTCCCTGCCGGCCAACGCCGGCCCCGAAGCCCTCTCGTGGGTCCCGGACACCTTCCTGACCGCGCACGGCTTCCGTGACGAGCGCACCGGCGCCACCTACGATCCGGCCGGATACCCCGGCCACGGCAACGGCCTGTTCTTCGTCGGAGTTGAGGCCACCGGCACCATCTACGCCTACGCCCTCAATCAGTCCGGCGGCGGGTACACCCGCATCGCCACGGCCACCAGCGGCTTCACCGGCGTGATGGACCTGGAGTTCGAGCCCGCCACCGGACACCTGTGGGCCGTCTGCGACGACACCTGCCAGGGCCGCACCTCGACCCTCGACATCAACGCCCAGGGCAAATTCGCCATCACCCACACCTACAACCGCCCCGCCGGCATGTCCGACTACAACAACGAGGGCTTCGCCATCGCCCCCCACACCACCTGCACGGGCGGCCGCAAACCGGTCATCTGGTCCGACGACAGCAACGACGGGGGCCACGCACTGCGCGCCGGAACCCTGAACTGCACCCCCTGACACCAGCCACTCGGCCTTGGCGCCGATGGACCCCGGCCGGACTCCGGCGGATGATCCGCCGGAGTCCGGCAAGCAGAGAAGAGGGACCCCGGTCGCCACCCGCCTCCGGGGTCCGGCCCCTCGGCAGACCTGACCCAAACAGCACCCGCGGCTGTACCCCCAACGCCCCCGACCGCTCGGTTGGCCGCACACGACGGAAGGCGAGCCGGGCGCGGGGGCGGCGCTCGGCGGAGCCGGTCAGGAAGCCGGGACGGGGCCGCCGGGCCGGAACCGCTCCACCCCGACGATGTGCCGCACCTTGACCGGGCGCACGATCACCGCGACCCGCTGCTCCCCCGGCATGATCCATTCGAACCGCTCGCTGCCCAGGTACTTCCGGGCCAGCCGGTCCATGCGGTCCTGTGCCTCCTCGCCCTCGATGAAGCGGGCCACCTCGCCACTGATCTGTACTCGGTCGAAGGGATCGGTGGCGTCCGCGTGCGAGAGATAGACGCGGGGGTCGCGGCGCAGGTTCTCCTCCTTCACCCGGCCCACGGAGGTGTTGAACGTCAGCTCCCCCTCCCCCTCAAGATCCACCCACATCGGGCTGACCTGCGGCGCTCCGTCGGCGAACACGGTGCCGACGTACCAGATGTGAGGGGCTTGCAGCCGGGCACGGACAGCTTCGTCGAAAGTCGCAGTCATCTTCGCAGGCTACCAACCATGATCGGCGGGACGGCCAGGGAAGCCATGGCCTCCGTCCGCTCTGCCCCTATGGTCAAAGCCCACCCCTGTCACGTAAGGCTCACTACGCAGTATCACCTATTACCATCCAGAGGGCGGGCGGCGATGCCGGACACCAGGATCAGCGAGCTCGTGCGGATGTGGATCAACGGCTGGGTCGTCTCCCGCGGCAGCGCGGACCCGATCGACGAGCCGCGGGGGTGGACGATCGGCGTCGGGCAGCCCAAGCACGTCGCGCGACACGTGCTGCCGGAGCCCTCCGAGGTCGATGTGCGCAAGATCGTCGCCGCGACGAGCGCGCCCGGCACGTGGCTGAAGCTGTTCGCCGAGGATCAGACAGTCCTGCCCTGGGTCGGTCCGGGCCGGCGGTGCGACAGCCCCGGATTCCTGATGACCTGCCACCTGATACCGGAGCGCACTGAGGTGCCGGCCGGTTACACGCTCACCGGTTGGACCCGTGGCGGCGTCAGCCGAGTACTGGTCCGCACGCGCGCCGGGCACTTCGCCGCCCGTGGACAGATCACCCAGGGAGGCGCCCATGTCGCGGTCGACCAAGTGGAGACCGCCGCCGAGCACCGGCGCAGGGGCCTCGGCGGCCTGGTGATGCGCACACTGCAGAGCACCGCATACGAGGCCGGCGCAAGGACTGGCCTCCTGGTCGGCACACCTGAGGGCCGGGCTCTCTACACCTCACTGGGCTGGGCCACGCACTCCCCCATGGCGAGCCTCTGGTACGAGCCTTCGGATGCCGCCCAGCGAGCTGAATAGTCACTACTGGCCCCATCTCGCCGGACTCCACCTACGCGGGGGCATCCTGTGGCTCCGCAGCCCGCACCTCGTCGATGGCGCTCGCACCGTCTGCACGGTCATGCGCCGTCATGCCGCCGAGGTGACCACCGATCTGTCATGGGATCGGGCCTGGTGGCTACATCGCCGGGTGGAGCAGCCGGGCGGTGCCCCGACCACGAGAGCCATCTGCGGCCGGCACCCCACGCCCTGGACGAAGCCGCTCACCACGGTGCCGAGCTCGGTGTCCTTCCCGGCCTCTGCCTTCACGGCTTCGCCTCGGAGGCAAGAGACCAACCTCGCTGTTTCACTTGGGAGCACAGCGGAGTACGCCACTCTCAGCCCGGTCGCTCCGGCGAGGTCCGCCAGCAAACGTGCTCCGGAGAAAGTGCCTTGCTCCAGCGACGACAGAGCCCCTGGGCAAGGCCCATCGCCCCAGCTCAGGAAGGCGCTTTCGTGGTTCCTCCCCTCTTCCGACCTCATCTCGATCGAAACGGTGAGGTCAGTAGGCGTGGTCGGCCGTGACGTCCGCCGAGAGGTCGAGAGCTCGTTGGGCGGCCGTGGCGCGTTGGGCCATGAGGGTCTGGGTGAGGGCATCGACAGCGGCGAGGTGGGCGATGCGGCTGGCGGTGGTCTCCAGGCCGAACACGAGGTCCTGCCCGCCTGCCACGAGAGTGTGGGTACTGGTTTCACTCAGCGGGGATTGGGCGTAGCTGGTGATGGCGACGACGGTGGCGCCGGCTTCACGGGCGCGGCGTGCGGTGTCGACCGTGCTGCGGGTGGCGCCGGTGTGGCTGATCGCCAGGCACACGGCGTCGGCGGGGAGTTGGGCAGCAGCCAGTTGGGCGGTGAGGGGGTCGGTGGGGGCGTCGACGACGCAGCCCAGGGCGCGCAGGCGGTAGGCGGCGTCGATGGCCACGGCCGCGGAGAGCCCGGCGGCGGTCACGACGACATGGGGGGCGGCGTTCAGTGCGGCTGCTGCGGCCTGGAGTTGCGCCGGGGTAAGGGTCGTGGTGAGTCCGTCGAGGGCTTCGTGGGAGGCGCGCAGGGTGTCGTTGAGGGCGCGTGTTGCGGGGTCGTCGAGGTCGGGTGCGGGGATGCGGGCGGGGACCTGTCGCGCGGCGGCGATCTTCAGCTCCTGGTAGCCGCGGAACCCCAGGCGCTGGCACGCGCGGACGACGGAGGAGGACGCGGTGCCTGCGAGCTTGGCGACATCGCTGACGCTGAGCGCGACGAGATCGGGGCCTTGGTCGAGGATCACTTGGGCGACTCGGACCTCGGTCTCGCGGAGCTCCGGGAGCCTCGCACGCAGGTGGGACGTGAGACTGTATCCCGGTGCGGAATTTTGTTCCATGTGCTTAGAGTAGCGCGGAATTATATTCCTCACCTGTTCCTGGCCGTCAGGAGTTCCCTCTCCATGCCCTCTTTCCTGCCCGCGGGCGCCTTCGTTCCTGCGGCGGTGCTCAGCGCCGCCGTCCTGCATGCCGTGTGGAATGCCATGGCTCACCGCATCCCCGACAAGCTTGTCGGCTTCACGCTGATCAACCTCGCCTATACCGGATGCGCGGCCGTCATGGTCTGCTTCGTCCCGTTTCCTCATGCCTCGGCGTGGCCGTTCATCCTGACCTCGGCCGTCCTTGAGGTGCTCTCACAGCTCTTCCTGCTGCGCGCCTACCAGCTCGGCGACTTCGGTCAGATGTACCCGCTGGCCCGCGGCACTGCTCCGCTGCTGGTCGCTTTCGCCGCAGTGAGCATCCTGGGCCAGTCCCTGACCGCGGTCGAGACCGCGGGCATCGTGGCCATCTCCGCAGGTCTGACGGGGCTGGCCTTCGCCAACGGGTGGCCCGGACGCGCCCAGCTGCCCGCGCTGGCCGCAGCGGTGGCCACCGGCGCGGTCATCGCCGCGTACACCGTCATCGACGGCACCGGGGTACGCCACTCGGAGACGGTGGCCGGATACATCGCCTGGCTCTTCCTCCTCCAAGGACCGGTCCTGCCACTTCTCGCCCTGGCGCGCCGTGGCCGCTCCCTGCCCGCCCAGCTCCGGCCAGACCTCGCTGTGGGCCTGCTGGGCGGCACCCTCTCCCTGCTCGCCTACGGACTGGTCATCTGGGCACAAGCCCACGGCGACCTCGCCACGATCGCCGCCCTGCGCGAGACCAGCATCCTCATTGCCGCGCTCATCGCCACCCTCATGTTCCGTGAACGCTTCGGCCGCCTGCGCCTGGCTGCGAGCGCGGCTGTACTGACAGGCATAGCCGTCCTGGAACTCGCCCATCCTTGATGTGGAGCTTGGGGCGAGAACCGATGCCCTGCACGCAGAAAGTGCTTTCCGCTTGGACCGACAGAACCCCTCGACAAGGCTCATCGTCCCAGCTCAGATGGCACTTTCGTCGTTCCTCCCCGCCTCCGGCCTCATCTCGACCGTAACGGCGAGGCCAACCCCGATAAAGCCGGCGCGACGAGCAGAAACCCATCAGCCTCCTGACGGACGGCCGAGCCGCAAGGTCACCCGATCCACGGCTGGAGCACCAGAGGTGCGGCCTCCGTGATCGGAGGGCCGGGAAGATACCCTTCATCAGCTCGGACCGGGCCTCAAGCGGTTGCGCGTCGCCCGGAACAGCCATTGATCACATACACAAATGCGCGTCGGCCGTATCGATCTGCCGATCTTGCCCTTTCGGTCCCTGAAATGGCCCGGATGACTGGTACAGAGGGGCAAGTGCCCACTGCTCCTTTTCGGTGAAGGTGGTCTTGATCGGATTCGTTGGGTGGTGGTGTACTGCTCGCCGCACCGCCGCGTGAAAGCACGTCAGGCCCGCGTTCCCGTTGGGACCATTGTTTCGCCTGCGGTGCACGGAAGACGGATCGGCCGGATTCAGGCTGGCCAGATGGGGGAACGTCATGTTCGACGAAAGCTACGCATTCCCGTCCGACCTGCGGGAGCGGGTGCGAATGGGCGGCGGCTTGGGCCGGGTGGCGGTGATCGGCGCCGGTGTCGCCGGACTTGTGGCGGCCTACGAGTTGCAGCATCGCGGCTACGACGTGGTGGTGTACGAGAGGGCGAGCCGGCCTGGCGGCCGGGTCCGCACCCATCGTTTCTGGGACGACACGCACGCGGAGTTGGGTGCGATGCGCATTCCCGATAATCATCACTGCGTGTTGCAGTATGTCCACGAGTTCGGTTTGAGAGTTCGCCCATTCATCAACTCGAACCCGGACGCTTACTACCACCTGCGAGGGCGGAGAGTCCGGATGCGTAACGCGCATCATCTCTATGCGGGTTTCGACTTGCGGAGCAACGAGGAGGAGCCTCCTCTTCTGCTTCTCGACCGCCTGCTGCGAACAGTATGGGAAACGCTGAGCTTCGAGCAGCAGCGCCGCGTGCTGCAGGGTCAGTGGGATGATCCGGCTCTCGGCCGACTGGTGTCTGTATCGTTGTGGCAGTTCGTGCACGAACACATGTCAAAGGATGCCTGGGACTTCGTAGGACATGCCACAGGGCTGGTTCACTACGAGCACTCTTCGCTGCTGGAGGTCCTCGTCGATCATTTCGGTCTGTTCCACACCACCCAGTTGGAACTGGTTGACGGAATGGATTCCCTGGTGCGCGCTTTCGTGGAGCGACTGGTCCCGAACACGGTCCGGTTGTCCACCGACATCAGAGAAATCGCTCTGACCGGCCGAGGGGCGTCGGTGCGTGGCCAGCGGATGGGAACGTCGTTCGAGAACGACTTCGACTTCGTCATCTGTTGCGTCCCCGCTCCCGCACTCGACCGGATCGCGTTCCTGCCCGGCCTGCCCCACCATCAGCGTCAGGCGATCCGGGGTATCAGTTACGCCAGCAGCTCCAAGAGCCTGCTGCACCTGACGCGCCGCAGGTGGGAGTCGCGCGACGGCCTGTTCGGAGGGGGCAGCTTCACCGATCTCCCGATCCAGCAGTGCTGGTATCCCTCGGACAACGCCCGCCCCGCTGGTGAGAGTCCCGACGGCCTCACGCCACGCTGGACCGCCCAGGACCCGCAGCGCTCCGAAGCGCCCACGGCCCTTCTCGGGGCGTACCTCTGGGGGGCCAATGCCAGCCGCTTCGCCGCGATGTCGTCCGACGATCGTGACCGCCTGGTCCTGGACGGTCTGGAACAGCTCCACCCCGGCATCGCCGAGGACGTCGATGACATCGTCCACTGGAACTGGGGTGAGCAGGCAGGAATGGGCGGTGGTGCCTTCGCACACCTGCGGCCGGGCGAGCACGGCCGCCATCTCGAAGCGCTCGGCTCTCCGCACCCCGTCGAGGACCCACGCGTCTTCTTCGCCGGTGAGCACCTGTCCGGTGCGCACGCATGGTGCCAGGGCGCGGCGCAGTCAGCTCTCCATGTCGTCAGCCAACTACTCGGCATGCGGCAGCACGCAGAAGCCGCCGCCCCCGTGGGGGCGGCATGACCGGAAGGGCCGCCTTGAACCACGAAGACCTCTCCACCGTCATGGCTCCGTCGCCGGCGGCGACGGAGCAGGTAGGCATGGAAATCGAGTCCGGCCTCGTCTCACCCGACACCGGGCGTGCCACTCCCTACGAGGGCAAGAACGGGACGCTGGCGGTCCTGGAGACAGTTCTTGAGGAGTGGGGCGGTGAGCGTCTGGAGGATGCGGGACTGCTGACCGGTATCCGGCTGGAGAGCGGCACTCAGATCACCCTCGAACACGGCGGGCAGGTGGAATACTCATCGACCCCCGCGCCCAATCTGCAGAGCGCGGTGGATGACGCACGCGACACGTTGCAGCGGCTCGCGGATCTTGTCGGCCGGTTCGGTCTGGCGCTCCTGCCCGGCGCCAACCTCCCCTTCGACGACACCGCCACCATCGGCTGGGTGCCCTCCACCCGCGGCGGGCTCATGCGTGACTTCTTCCAGCGCCTGGGACCCGCCGGGAGCGGCGCCGAACAGATCATGACGACATCGCTCTCCACCCAGGTCCACGTGGACTACTTGGACAGGCAGGACTTCAGCCACAAACTGCGCATGCACACGGCCGCCGCCCCCGTAGTAGCCGCGCTATTGGTCAACTCACCGCTCCAGGGCGGGCTTTCGAACGGACTCCTGTCGCACCGCTCGGACGCGTGGCTGCGCATGGACCCGCGCCGCTGCGGCACGCTGCCCCCTGCCCTGCGCCCGGACGTCGGGATCGAAGATGTCGTCGACTGGGCCCTGCAGGTTCCCATGCTCTACCACCGGGCCGCCGACGGCGCGTACCACGCGGCCCCCGACCGCTCCTTCGCCACCATCCTGGACAAGGGCTTCGACGACGGAACCATGCCCACGATGCATGACTGGAATGCTCACCTGTCGCAGATCTGGACGAATGTTCATGTACGCAGCACCCTCGAACTGCGCGGTGCCGACGGACCTCATTTCCACCACATCCCAGCCGTGCCGGCCTTGTGGGTAGGTCTCAGCTACCACGCACCGTCACGCGACGCCGCCTGGAACCTGCTCGGCCACCACACCCTGCGGGACCACGAAGATGCCCTGCGCAACCTCCCACGCGAAGGACTGCGGACGAGGCTGGGCAACGACCGTATCCACGATCTCGCCACAGAACTGCTCCGCCTGGCCCGCCAGGGTCTGACGGCCCGGGTCAGAGCCGGCCTGGAACCCGCCCGGGTAGTGGACTACCTCGACCCGCTCGACGAAATCCTCGCCACGGGACGGACCTTCGCGGAACAGACCCTGCACCTCTGGGAGACGGATCTGCGCCGAGACCCCCAACGGTATGTGACGGCATTCCGCGTCTGAAGAGCGTTCCGTCCTGGCGAGAGCGCTCGGCAACGCGGCGACGCCACGGATGGCTACGGGCGTTGGCCCATGGAGAAGCGGTACGACAGGCCCCGGCGGGCCTGCGACGGTCCGGGTGCGCCGAGGGCGGAGCCCCCCGCCCCGAGTACCGCCCGCTGCGCCACGACCCGTCCCACCTCGTCCTGTTCTGCGAGGTGGGGCAGGCCCTACCCCCAAGCCTGCGGTGTCCCCCAGTGACCGGGCGACCGCCGGTAAGAAAGGGTGAGGGGCAGGACAACAGCATCTGAGATGTCGTCCTGGCCGGTCCAGCAACTGTGGCGGAACCGCGCATCGAACGTCCTGGTTCCGGGGCTCTGTCGCGCCGAACTCCTCAACCGGCGAACCCGCAGGGACCGGCGCGCCGTCACACACTCCAGCGAGCCGAAGGAACCTCCTTGCACAGCCCCGTAGCCCCGACGCGATACGCCGGTATCTCCGCCCGCACACCGGCAGTGCTCGTCACCCTCGCTGTGGCCCTCGTCGCCGCTCTCGTCGCCGCATTCGTCGTCGCCCCGGGCATGCTGGCGGCGAGCGGGGCGGACGACGGCCTCGCTGATAGTCACCACCTCACCGAAGCCGTCCGCGAGGCGCTCGTCGGGTACTGGAGTTCCGGCGACCGGGAATTGTCCCCGGACTTGGAGAGGGTGGTCGACTACTGGTTCCGCTACCACGTGGTCAAGGCCGTGATCGCTGCGATCCTGCTGCTCGTACTCGTTGCGTTCGGTGTTCGCCTCTGGAAGGCGTTCCTGAAGGCCGGCGGTCCAGGAGCGGGGAGAAGAGCCGCCCTCGCGTCGGCCGGCGTTCTTGTCACGATGCTCGCGCTGCTCTCGTTGGTGACGCTCATGGCCAACATCCAGGGGGCGGTGGCGCCCCTCTCCTCGCTGTTGCCGCTGCTGACGGTCGGCGCATCCGACGGCGAGCTCGCCGATACGCTCGATCAGGTCAGGCAGCAACTGGCCGACTCCCTGAGCACGGGTGCCCACACCTCACCCGCCCTTGACCTGATGACCAGCGACTTCGCTCGGTATCACGTAGCGATGGCCGTTGTCGGTTCGATCGTGGCGCTCGTCCTCATCGGCATGAGCGTCGCGCTGTGGATGAGGTTTGCGAGGACGGAGTCGTCCGACAGGCGGACCAGGCGCGTGTGGGGGTCGTTCGGAGCTCTCTCCGCGTTGTTGTCGCTGTTCGTCATCGTTGTCGCTGTGGCGAACACGGCCACCGCGGCAGATCCGGCACCGGCACTCCTGGCCTTCTTCGAAGGCGGATGGTGATTCGTCCCGCGGGCGACTCGAATCGATCGCGCCGGGCGCGGGCGGTGATCAGGCGGAAGCCGGACGGAGGTCAGGCCGTCGGCGCGTCGGCCACGCGGCGCTCGCCGCCGTTGCGCCGCTGCCACGCCTTGTAGACATCGGTGGCGGCATCGCGTGCCTCGTGGCACATGGGCAGGCGTCGCTCGGTGTAGTCCTTGGCGAACTCGCCATAGAAGGAGTCGAGTTCGAAGTACTTGCGGTCGTCGACGTAGTGCGGCTCGTAGGCGTCCCGGGTGGTCAGGAAGACGACTTCGTCCGGGGAACAGTAATAGAGCGAGCCCAGGCACATCGGGCACGGGTGCGCGAGGACGTAGATGGTGGCGCCGGTCAGATGCTCGGTGCCGAGCTTGGTGCAGGCGTCGCGGATGGCGAGGATCTCGGCGTGCGCGGTGGGGTCGCTGGTCTGCGCGACCAGGTTCGGGCTCTCCGCCAGGATCTGGCCGTCCTTGACGATGACGGTCGCGAACGGGCGGCCGCCCTCTTCGACGTTGCGGCGGGCGATATCGATCGTGCGCTGTGCGAAGTCCATGGAGTTCCTCCGGGGATGGGGCGGCGGGGCCGCCCGGCGGGTGATGAGGATGGAGGCCGGGGCGGGCGGGTGGCATCACTTACGGTGGCCCGCCCCGGGTTCGGCCTGGCGGAAGCCTGGTCAGAAGGGCTTGGTCGGCAGGTACTTGCCGTCCAGGGTGATGACGGCGCGCTCGCCGCCCTCGGGGTCGGCGACCTTCTTCACGTCGAGCTTGAAGTTGATGGCGCTGATGATTCCGTCGCCGAGCTGCTCGTGGACCAGCGCCTTGAGGGTGGTGCCGTAGACCTGGAGCATCTCGTAGAAGCGGTAGATGGTCGGGTCGGTGGGGATGCCGCCGGGAATGGATCCGCGGGTCGGGATCGTCTGCAGGATCATCACGTCGTCGGCATCCAGATCCAGGAGCTCGGCGACGGCCTTGGCCGAAGCCTCGGGCAGCGGGTGCTGGCCGAGCACGGCGGCGGTGACGAACGCGACGGAGAAGCCCGCGACGTCGGCGATCTGCTGCCACGACAGGTCCTTGCGCACCTTGGCATCAACGGCCTTGATGGACAGGGCCTGACGGGCGGAGTTGTCGAACTGGGCGTGCACCATGAGAAGTGTTCCTTTCGGTTGGTGCCGCTCGCCGAGAGAAGGGGGAACGGCGGGTATTGGGGTTCAGGCAGTGCTCCCGGGACGGTCCGGGGCACAGGAGCAGGTTTTCGAGGCCCGGTGTCAGGCGGCGCGGGCGGCCGGCCGGGAAGCCTCCAGGTCCTCGACGGCGCCTGTGGGTATGTCGTAGACCCAACCGTGCAGGGTGACCGTGCCCGCGGCCAGGGCGCGTGCCACCGAGGGGTGGGTGGCCAGGTTCACCAGCTGGGCGCGCACGTTCCCCCGCACCAGGGCATTCACCTGCTCGGCACCGGTCTCGGCAGCGGCGCGGGCTCGGGAGGCATCCGCGTGACGCAGCCAGTCCGCGATCGCCGGGGCGGCGCTGAGGTCGTGGTGCTCGGCGAGGGCGGTCATCGCGCCGCAGGCGGAGTGCCCGCAGACCACGATGTCGCTCACTCCCAGGACGGCGACGGCGTACTCGACGCTGGCCGCCACGCCGTCCGGGCCCGGCGTGTAGGCGGGGACGAGGTTTCCGGCGGTGCGGATGACGAACAGCTCGCCCGGCTCGCTCTGGGTGATCAGCTCCGGCACCACACGGGCGTCGGAGCAGCTGATGAACAGTGTGGTCGGGCGGTGGGTATCGGCCAGGTGGGCGAAGAGCTCCTCCTTGGCCGGGTAGACGTCCCGCTGGAATCGCGCGACGCCGTCGGTGAGGTCTTGCATGGTCACTTCCTTCGGTGGGTGTCCGCCCCGTGGGGCTGACGAGATCCACCATGCATGACCTGTACCTATAGCGTCCAAGACGCAATATCAATGCTTGCTATCGATGACATCTATAGTTGAGTCATGACCCCGGACCTCCGCCATCTGCGGTACCTGCTCGCCGTGGCCGAGCACGCCAGCTTCACCCGCGCCGCCGAAGAACTGCGTATCTCCCAGCCCACGCTCTCCCAGCAGATCAAACAGCTGGAACGCGCCGTCGGCGCACAGCTCCTCGACCGCAGCGGGCGCACCGTACGCCTCACCGACGCCGGCGAGACCTACACCCACTACGCCCGCCACGCCCTCCATGACCTGGCCGCCGCAGAGCGTGCCGTTCTGGACGTCGCGGACCTCTCCCGCGGCCACCTCCGACTGGCGCTCACGCCCACCTTCACCGCCTACCTCATCGGCCCTCTCACCGCCGAGCTCCACTCCCGCCACCCCGGCATCACCCTGAACGTCAAGGAGATGCCCCAGGACCGCATCGAGACCGGCCTGCTGTCCGACGAACTCGACCTCGGCATCGCCTTCCACGGCCCCCACCTGCCCGGCATCGCCGCGACTCCCTTGTTCACCGAAACCCTCAGCCTCGTCACCGGCACCCGGCAGGCCGGGACCGAGCCCAAGGAGCCGATGCCTGTCCACGACCTCAGCAACAGCCAACTCGCGCTGCTCAGCGGCGACTTCGCCACGCGCAGCCATATCGATGACTACTTCAGCACCCACCGGGTGAAGCCGAGCATCACCGTGGAGGCCAACTCCATCCAGGCCCTCACCGAAATCGTCCGGCGCACCGAACTGGCCACCGTCCTGCCCGACGCCATCACCCACGACCACCCCCACCTCACACCCGTCCCCCTGGAACCGGCCCTGCCCACCCGCACCGCCGCGCTCCTGCGACGGGAAAGCGCGTACCGGAGCGCCGCCGCCCGCGCCTTCACCCGCCTCACCCAGCACATCGTCCATGCCCGCCGCTACTCCCCCGCCTGACCCGCACAACCGCGGGACGAGCCGGCCGTACAACCTGGCGTCGAGGCGCACGTACCGTCCGTGTCACCGCCGCCGGTGCCCGACGACGGCGCGGCCGAATCTCGCGAACAGCAGCGCGACTGCGGGTGCGCCTTGAGGGCGCAGATGTGGTGACGGCGGGCCCGGGTCGGGACGTGGAGTGAAGTGGAGTGAAGTGGTCACTGCAGGAGGTGGTTCAGCTGTAGTCGTTCTTCTTGAGCTCGACCACCCAGGCGCGGCGCTCGCAGATCTTCGCGTCACGCATGCGGAACACCTCGGCCATCGACATGCGGATCACCTCTCCCGTCTCGCGCTTCACCGTTCCGGTGAGCTCCGCCATGACCACGTCGTCCTCCTCGACCATGCGCACGACCTCCAATTGGGGCGGCGGGACGAAACCCGGGCCTTCGATGGCGGCGTCGTACGCCTCCTTGCCGGTCAGGCGGAAGCCGCCGAGCACCGCTTCGGGCAGAGCGGCATCCACCCCTGCGGCCCGCACCGTGTCCACCACATGCGCCATGCCGGCCACCCTTATGGCGAGTCGATCCACGTCGCCCGTGTTGTCCCCGACGACGAGCCGCGGCGCGTAGAACCGGAAGAAGTCCGGCAACGAGCCCGCCACGTCCACCGAGTACGGCAGGATCTCCTCGACCGCGATGCCGTTCGCCTCGGCCCCGCCATCGAAGAAGCCAGGCCGTCATGCTCGTCCAGAACAGCTCCATCCGGATCTGGTACTGCTGGGCGCCGCACTCGGCCACGAGGAAGACGCGGCTCGGGCCATCGCCGCCCTGTGACGCACCCTCGCCGAAGGTCTGTGCGCCTCCGACCGGATCGACGACTGCCCGATCACCACGACATCACTCGGCACGGCAGGCCGCGTTCCGGACATTCAGATGGCCGCCGCGGAGGCATTCGCCCGCTGGAGGAGCCTCGTGCACGACAAGCTACGCTCCTCCGGCATAAGCGAAAGCTACGCACACGACCTGGCCCACACGGTGATCAGCGCAATCGAAGGCGCCGAACTGGCAGCGCAGGTTTTCCGAAGCAAGGAGCCACTGGAAATCGCGGGCAAGCGCCTCGCCCGATTGATCACGCTCCATCAATAACCACGGCTACGCCTCGTGGGCGTGCTTCAGTGCCATCCGGGCAGCCACCACATCCCCGGAGCCCACGGTCTCCCAGAACGGGTGCGTCGACACCCTGACGGACAGCTCCAGCAGCCGGGCACGGTAGTCGGCGATCCGCTGTGCCTGCTCGTCCGAGTAGCCGGGGCTCTCGGGCTTGGCGGAGACGTAGGTGCTGTGGAGCTGCTTGTCCGTCTCCCACCCCGGCATCGGCTCCACCGACCACGGCAGGGTCCGGGCGTACTCCTCGTACTCGGCACGGGTCTGATGGAGGGCGAGCTGGGCCTCCCGCAGATCCTGCGGGAAAGGGAAAACGACACTGTTCTTCGGCACACGCGAATGCTCCACCTGTTCGAATGCGCAACGCGAGCAGGCGCGCCGAAACATCTCATAACGCACAAAACCCGGCACATCCACTGCCAGTCAGCTTTCAGGGCACCACTCCATGCAGCACCCGACGCCGGTCGGTCGGCGGTGGAGAACTCGTTCGCCGGAGAGACCGCCAGACCGGCCCGCGACCGTACGGGGACGGGGTGCGGCTCATCGCCCTCGTCGGCCGGTTCCGCTGCCTGCGCAGTTTCCGGCCGACGATGTCCTCCACCCGCTCCCGGCAGGCCGCCGAGGACGCCGACAGCGCGGCATACGCCTACCCGGTTTCGGGGTACGCCGCCCTGGCGGGACGAACTGGGGCCCGTGGCACTGTCGTTGCTGGCCGAGCGGACAGGGACAGGGCGAAGGAGATCTCTCACAGGGTGACCGGCAGGCTCAGCAGGTGGAAGCCGTCGGCCGGCCAGTGGCCGAACTCCAGTTCCTCGCGGGCGACTGCGAGCCGGAGGCTGTCGCGGCTGACGAACAGCCGGTCCAGGACGACAGAGGTGACGAGCCTGCCGAGCGCGGCGCCGATGCAGTAGTGCGCGCCGTGCCCGAAGGCCAGGTGGCCGTCGCCCCGGCCGAACTCGCGCGTGATGTCGAGCTGTTCGGCGCTCTCCCCGTACTCCTCGGAGTCCTGGTCGACGGCGAGCAGGGCCACCGTCACGGCCTCGCCCGTCTTCAAGGGGGTCCCCGCGAAGTCGAAGTCCTCCTCGGCGTACAGCGTGGCACCGATCCGTACGAGGGTGATGTGCCGCAGGAGTTCGGGCACGGCCCGCCGGAGCAGTTCGGGCTCGGCATGGAGCCTGGCCGCCTGCACGGGGTGGTCGAGCAGCGCGAGCGCGCCGTGGGCGAGGAAGAGCGCGGGCGGGGTGATACCGGTATCGATGAGCAGGAAGACAATGCCGGCCAGTTCGTCGTCGCTGAGCGGGCCCTCGCTCTCCCGGGCCCCTTCGACGAGAGCGGAGATCAGGTCCTCGGCGGAGGCGGCCCTGCGGCGGGCGATGAGCTCCTTGCAGTACTCCACGATCCCGACCAGCGCCTCGCCCGTACGGCTTCCGTCGCCGTACGCGAAGTCGCGGATCCACGCGCAGACCTGGTCGCGGTCCCGCTCGTCGACACCGACGAGTTCGCAGATGACATGGGTGCTGAGGGGGTACGCGAACTCCCCGAGCAGATCCGTACGGCCGCCGTTCCGCTCCGCCGCCCAGCAGCCCGTCGGCGGTGCGCTCGACGAACTCGCGCAGGGCGGCGATCCTGCGGGCGGTGAACGCCCTGGTGAGCGGGGCGCGGCGGCGCGCGTGCTCCTCACCGTCGAAGAGGGCGAGATGTCCGGCGAAGTACTTCACGTATTCGGCGGGCAGGCCGGCGGAGGCGGCATCCATCAACTCGTCCTGCGGGCCGGCCTCTTCGCGTTCGCTCGGTATCGCCCCGCGGTCAGGGACGAGCCGCGGCTCCGTGAGAGCGGCCTTGACGTCGGCGTACCGGGTGACGAGCCGGACGGGGGTCCGGAGGCCGGGGAGGACGACTTGGGGCAGTTCGGGGCGCTCGCGAAGTTCCGCGTAGCCGGCGGCCGTGTTCTGGACCTGCTCAGGTGTGAGGTGGACGGTGGTCGTGACGGTCTGCCTTTCGCCTGCGTACCGGTGTTCCGGGGTGGAGCCCCGTCGTGAGGTCATGCGGCAGAGCTTGGCCGCGCCCGGCTTCAGCCCGGCTTCACCTCGGTGTCACCCCACGCGCCGCGGCTTCAGCTCCGGACCGTCCCGATCCTGCTCCGGCTCCAGCTCCGGCTCCGGCTCCGGGAGAAGGGTCCCTTGCGAGGGCTGTCAGGCTCCGCGATCACTCCCACCGCGCGGATTCCGGGTCGACGCCGTGGACTGCGGCGTTCGCGAAGACACGTCGCGCAGCCAGAGGGTGAGGCCCGGCGCGAGTGCGTCGTAGGCATCGGCATACCCGGCATCACCGACGTACATCCGCCCCATGCACGCCTGCATCGAGTGCGTGCAGTCGAAGTACCCCGAGATCAAGGCACGGTGCCGCTCCGCGAGGGCGTTCGCTTCGTCGGACCCGGGTGCGACACCGGCGTACTTCGCCGTGGCGAGGTCGGCGTTCAGGGCGTCGTTCGCTGCCGCTACCGCCTTCCAGTCCTGCGGTGTCATCCCGGCCGCCCGCTCGGCGTACTGCGTCCACTGCGCGCTGTCGCCCCAGCGGGCCTCGGCCTGTTCGGCCCAGGCGGGCTGCCAGTCGGCGCCGAAGATGTCGACCTGTTCCTGGGGGGTCAGTCTCATCCCGGGTCTCGACGCCTCCATCATGCGATCGACCGCGCCGACCATCTTCTGCAGGCGGGCGATACGTTCCACGAGCTGTGCCCGCTGCCGACGCAGGTGGTCGCGCGCATCGGCGTCCGGGTCGTCGAGGACCCGGCCGATCTCGGCGAGCGGAGACCCGAGTTCCCGGTAGACAAGGACGCGGTGGATACGGGCGATGTCGTCGCCCGAGTACACCCGGTACCCGGCCCAGGTACGCTCGCTCGGACTCACGAGACCGATCGCGTCCCAGTGGTGCAGCGTCTTCACACTGACCCCGACGAGCGCAGCCGTCCGGCCGACGGTAAGCCCGTCGGGACCGGGCGGTTCGGCGCCCTCCCCGGTGAAGGCCGGCTCGTGCTCGCGGGCATTGCTCGTCATCGGCTCAGTGTCGTTCACCTCGCCGATGCCAGGACTTCCGGGCCCCGCACTCCCGAAGCTGCCGCGACGTGGCGAGCGGTTCGGCGTGATGCTCCCGTCTCGCATCCCGGTGCGGTGCCCTTTCGTGTTCCGGTCCGTCCGCTGCGATGCCCGCCGCGCCCAGGTCGTTCTCCTCCGCCTCGCCGCGCGATCCGGCCGAGTGGCTCACGCGCCGGTCGCCACGCCCGCGTTCGTGAGGATGTCGCGTGCCGGCAGCGCGGTGCTCCGGGCGGCGGTCAGGCCGGAGGCCGCCAGATGGGCGTCCACGATGCGGAGGCCGCCCGCGTAACCGGCGAAGTCGGGCAGTCCGACGGGCTGCTGCCCCAGGTGCCGCGCGGTGGCGTCGCCGTACACGTACGCGGGCAGGTTCTGCATCCCGGCCACATCGATCCCGGCCGAGAGCTTCTCGTGGACGTCGTCCAGTTCCGCACCGGACAGCGCCGTCGCCCAGGGCCCCATGGCCCGCTCGCCCGCCAGTTCCCGGACGAACGCCTCGGCCAGTCCTTCGGCCACGACCTGCTCGCCGACCGTGACCGTCAGCGGGTTCCAGACGACATTGGCGTAACGCACGTTGTGGTGCAGCTCGTGTGCGGCGGCGTAACCGATCTTCGCCAGGCTGGTCGCGGTGGGCCACATCGTCAGTTGGATCGCCCCCGGGATACCGCCCATGCCGAAGTAGCCGGCGTTGCGGACCGTCAGGAGGTCGTCATCGGGGTCTCCGAGCACCAGGACGACATGTACGGTCTCGGCGCTCCTGATTCCGGGCACCTCACCGCTCAGTCGCTCCCACGCTGCGGCGAGGCAGTTCTCGATCTGGTTCCACACCCCCGCTTCCCGCATCCGGCTCAGGGCTGCCAGGTAGCGCGGGTCCTCGCGATCGATCCGGAAGCCACTGCCCATCTGATGCATCTTGACCATGTCCAGATCACCCACCGCGGACATCGCGCTCTGGAGCGGACTGAGCAGTTCCCGCAGGGCGTCGGGCCGTTCCTCCAACGGTCGTCGCAGCAGATCGAACATGGCGGACGCCGTGTCATGAACAACAATCTTCATGGCCTGGGACCGTAGGGCCTCCTGTTGCAGGAGGGTCAAGCCGTGCCGCGGAAGGAAACGTTGCTCGATGCGGCAGATCGGCTGCGCGGTGGCTTCCCCTCGTACGGGGGACACCGCTTTCACCGGCCGCCGCCCGGGACGCCGCTACCGCCGACGCCCCGTCCGATGAGGCGCTGGTCGCCTTCGCCGCGTACCAGGAGTTCGAGAAGGAACTGATCGATGCCGGCGAGTTCGTCAGCAGCGAGGGCCTCAGCCATCCGGCTGTCAGCACCCACGGTACGTAGGACGCCGGACGGACGGCCTCCACCGGCCACCGGCCGGCCCGCGTCGGCCTGACCCACCGAGCGATCCGGCTGACCCTCATGGTCCACGACTGCCTCCCGGACGACGCCGGCGTGACCGGCCTGATCAACAGCGTCTGGACCCGGGGAGAGGTGGGCCCGTACCAGGTGCAGGCAGCGATCGCAGCCGTGCACGCGACGGCCGCGTCGCCGAAGCGGACGGACTTGGCCCCGGATCGCGGCACTGTACCTGTGGCGCGGAGCAGCGATACCTTCTCGACCGGGCCGACCGCCTCAGCTGACAAGTTCAGTCACCCGTTGCTCCGTCGGTCCGCTCCCGTAGGAAGTCGGCGTGGCCGTTGTGGCGGGCGTACTCCTGGATCATCAATACGTAGACCCAGCGCAGGCTGAGGGAGACTCCGCGCGAGGACACGAAGGTCTCGTCGAGGTCGTGCCCGGCCGCTGCCACGTCGCACGCTTCGACCTCCGCCCGCAACAGCCCGAAGTCCCTCTGCGCATCAGCCGCGTGAACTCCGTCGAGTCCCTCGTCGCCGTCCGACGGGCCGGCGAAGACATCGCCGATGGCCTCACCTGCGAAACTTCGCCTGAACCACCATCGCTCCATCTCCGCCATGTGCCGGACCAGGCCCAGGAGGGTGAGGTTCGACGGCTCCACGGTCGTCCGCGCCAACTGGGCCTGCTGCAGCCCGGCGCACTTGGCCAGCAACGTTTCCCGGTGCCGGCCCAGCCAGCCCTCCAGCATCCGACGCTCGGTCACGGTACCCAGGTCACCCAGCTGATTGCTGCGCTCGACCGGTGGCGCTGTCCATGTCATGGATCCACCCTGCACCGCCGTCCAGGAGGGTTCAAGCAGACAGGATGGCAGCGTGGCCGGGCGGGATCCGGCGTTCTCCGATCGCTGCACGGTCGCGGACGCGGACGTCGGCTGCGAGCGCTGCGACGGCACGGAGGTATAGCCGTAGGGGCCGTTGTCGGCTGCCGGTCCCAGGACCAGGGCGTGGACCACCACCGGGCGGAAGGCGGCCACCGAACCGGAGTTCGTCGCCCTTAGGATGCAGGGGGCCTGCGAGTGGGTGATCTCTCGGTGCCGCCGTGGCCATGGCCGGAGCAGGAGTGTGTGCAGTGAGGACGTCGACGAGGCCCCGGAGGCCCGGGTTCGCGGAGGCGGCCCTGGTGTCGGTTCTGCTGGCGACGGCGGGGTGCGCCGGAGGGACCGGAACCGACCCGGGCGGCGGGATGGCACCGAAGGCCAGGACCTACCTCACCTCCGCCCTGGACGTGATGGAGAAACGCTCCCTGGTCACCGCGGACGTGGACTGGCCGAAGGTACGCCGGGACGCCTTCACGCGCGCGGAGAGCGCGCGGACGCCTGCCGGGACGTACGCGTCGATCCGGCGGGCCCTGCGGGACCTGGGCGACCGGCACAGCACCTTCTTCGATCCGGAAGAAGCCTCCCAGGCCCTCAACACACCGACTGACGATCTGATGCTCCCCGAAGGGCGCCGGCTGCCCGGCGGCATCGGCTATCTGATGCTGCCCCCGGTCCCTTCCGCCCGTGTGGCCGCGCCGTACGTCCGCTCGGCACGCTCCACCGTGGGTGGGATGGACGCCCAAGGCGCCTGCGGCTGGGTTGTCGATCTGCGGAGCAACAGCGGCGGGGACATGTGGGGGCCGCTCGCCTCCGTGGGGCCGATACTCGGGGACGGCACCGTTGGCGCAGCCGTCTACGCGGACGGCAAGAGGTCCCCGTGGACGATCGACAACGGCACCCCCCGTCAGCACTCGGACGACTGGGGGCCGGCCGAATCCCTCGCCCGACCGGCGCCGCCGGTGGCTGTCCTGACGAGCCGCAGGACCGCGAGCGCCGCAGAGGCCGTGACCATCGCGTTCCGGGGCCGCCCCGACACCCGTACGTTCGGAGAGGCGACGGCCGGTGTCCCCACCGCGAACGCGCCGTACCGCCTGTCCGACGGCGCGTTGGTCATCCTGACCGTGGCACGCGAAGCCGACCGGACCGGCCACGTGTACGACGGGCCCATCACACCCGATGTGGAAGTCCCGGAAACACGCGGAGACGACCAGGCCCTCGAAGCCGCCACGGACTGGCTGAAGACCCGAAAGGCATGCCGGACCCCCTGAACCACCCAACCCACAAGACCGTTGGCCGAGAAGCCCCGGCCGGCGCCTGCTGTCAAGGCGCGCTCCGCGTGGACGACGGCGGGCCGGGATGAACGCGGTCGGCGGCCACTGCCCGTCGTCTGCGCACCATGGCCGGGCGAGGCTCCACCCACACGAAGGGCCCACACTCATGCGCACTCTCTACGTCGTCACCCATCCGGAAGCGACGCACCACGTCGAAAAGGTCGTCGGTGGATGGCACGACTCGCGGCTGACGCCCACCGGTGTCCGCGCGGCGGCCTCTATCGCCCAAGCGCTACGGGCCGTCGTCCCGGACGACGCCGAGGTCGAGCTGTACTCCTCGGATCTGCGGCGCACCCGGCAGACGGCCGAGGAGGTGGCCGAACTGTTTGGCGTGCAACCGGTCCTGGACCCGAGGCTGCGGGAGAAGTCCTACGGAGAAGCGGAGGGCAAGCCGCAGGAGTGGCTGGACCGGCGGTTCGTCCCGCCGCCGGCCGTCGGGGAGCGGATGGATCACGACGAGGGCGTGGCGGGCTCCGAGACCAAGGCGGTATGGGCCCAGCGGATCTACGCGGCCATGGACGAGATCCTGCGGAGCCCGTGCGAGCACCAGATCATCGTGACGCACGGCGGTTCCCTGACATGCGTTGTGGCGTCCTGGATCAGGATGCCACTTGAGTCGGCCGGATACGCCGGCTTCAGGGCGCCCTCCGGGAGCATCACCACCCTGCACGAAGACGACTTCTTCCACAATCGACACGTCGTCAGCCTCGGTGACACCCGTCATCTCGATCCCGCCGAAGCCGGCTGACCTCAACCCGGCCCGCGACATTCTCTCCTGGAATCCCATGGCCGCCGCCCTGCTCATCGACTTCTCCGGAATTCCCGAGAGGAATCGCAATTACGCGTGGATGGTTTTCTCGGACCCCGCCATGAAGGTGATTCACGCGGACTGGAAAAACACCGCGCACTCCTGCGTTGCCATGCTCAGGACGGAAGCCGGTCGCAACTCCCAGGACCCACGCATGGCCACCCTCGTCGGTGAGCTCTCCCTGCGTGACGACGGCTTCCGCCGCCGGCGGGGGGGCCGTCACATCGCCACCAGGAACAGGGGCAGCAAAGTGCTGCGCGACCCGGTAGCGGGCGAGTTGGCCCTCGACCGGGACGCCCTCGCCTGCGCGAACGACCCCGATCAGCAGTTGGTGGTCTGGACCGCCGAGCCCGGCACCGCCTCCCATGACGCCCTGCGCATCCTCGCCTCCTGGACCGCGGACACCCAGGGGGCCGTCTCCCGGACAACCGACTGACAACCGGCGCGCGAGGCGGTCGTCGTCCGAGCGCGATCCGGCGGACCGCGGGGGCACCCCCTCCCGCCGGCAGCCCGCACCCGACGGCCGCACTCAACACGCCCTGAACCGCGTTCGGTTCAGGAGGTCTCGCCGGTCCGGTGAGGGGCCGCCCTGTTACGTCCTCACCATGTGCCCATCGAGGCGCCATCATGCGGGGCCGGAACAGTGACGCGCATGAACACGAGCATGCGTGTGAACACCAACCCGAACCCCCACCCGAGACGGGGGATACTCTCCGCGCTCCTGGCCCTGTCCGCCTCGGCCGCCCTGGCCGTTCCCGGAACGGCAACCGCCCAGGAGCCTGCCGGCGCCACCGCCCCTGCCCCGCCGATCAGTTGGGGCCCCTGCCCCAAGGCCGATCCGCCCTACCCCGATCCCAGCCCGAAGGCACAGTGTGCGACGGTCAAGGTTCCGCTCGACTGGTCGAAGCCGACGGGCCCGAAGATCGGCATCTTCGTCGCCCGCTACCGGGCCACCGGCCCCGCGCGGCGGATCGGTGTCCTGATGTCGAACCCGGGCGGTCCCGGGGCGCCCGGGGCCGATGACGCGCTGTACGCGGACGACCCCGTCGGGGGCTACTCCCCGGCCATGCTCCAGCGCTTCGACATGATCGGCTTCGACCCCCGCGGCGTCGGCCGCAGCCAGGGCGCCCGTTGCGACGAGACGATCAACGACCCGGTCCCGGCCCGCCCCCGCGACGCGGCCGGGTTCGCGCGGTTGCGCACCCTGAACGGCCGACTGGCGGACAGCTGCCTCAAGCGGACGGGCCCGCTCGCCGCCCATATGGACGGCGAGAGCGTGGCCCGCGACATGGACGCGATCCGCGCCGCCCTCGGCGAACGCCGGATCAGCTTCCTCGGCCACTCCTACGGCACGTTCCTCGGCGAGCGTTACGCCCGCCTGTTCCCGGGGAACCTGCGCGCACTGGCCCTCGACAGCGCGATGGACCCCGACCGGCCGGACGCCGAGCGCTACCTCACCGACGGCAGCGTCACTCTCAACAGCACCTTGGAGAAGCTCGCTGCCTGGTGCGCCGAGGACGCGGCCTGCGCGCTGAAGGACCAGGAGCTGACGGCCGTCACCGATCAGCTGTTCGCCCGCGCCGACGCGGGCACGCTCCTTGAGCCGGGCCCCAAGGGACCGACGCGGACGAAGGTCGACGCCGATCGGCTGTCCGACTTCCTCACCGGCGAACTCCGGGTGTGGAACCCGGAGGGGACGGCACGGCAGCTGGCCGCCCTGCACACCGGAAAGGGCGAGGTCCGCTGGACCAGCAGCAGCACCGACCCCGCCGCACAGTTGGTGCTGTGCCGGGACTACGACTTCCGGATCCGCGACTACGCCCAGTACCGGGCCATCCGCCAGCGGGTCGCGAAGGCCGCCCCGCACGTCCGTTACAACACCCAGGCCCTGGACCTGGTCCTCGGCTGCCAGGGCTGGACCATGCCGCCGAAGCCCCGTCCCGCCCGGGCGGAGGGTGACCTCCCGCCCGTACTCGTGGTCAACGCCACCCATGACCTGGCGACTCCGCTGACAGGTGCGCGCCGTATGACGAACGCCTTCCCGAAGGCGTCCCTGTTCACCATGGACCTGGTGGGCCACTGGCTCTACCGCAGGGGCGCCCCGGAGGAGGCGATGCGGGTGATCGACACCTACCTGACCGGCCTCAAGGGCTGAGCCGGGAAAGGCCGGGAGCGGAGGCGCACCGGATACGCCGTACGCCTGCGCTCCCGCCCTTCGGGACCGCTTCCCCCGTGCCCAGGAACAGCAGCCCGGACCGGAAACAACTCCGGGCAGATCACGACCGCACGCATGAGTCGGCCTCCGTCGCGGGAGTTCCGTTTCCGCACCCACCGGTCACCGGCGTCGCGCACCCGTGCACCAGCCTTTTGCGGGCAGGCGCGTCCAAGTCTCCGTACACGGGGGCTATTTCGCCGCGCATCGTGCGACGGGAGGGCTCCGCCCCGGAAAGCGGGGCGGAGCCCTGCGTCGGCCGCTGGGTCAGGTCCAGCGACCGGCGACACCCACGGCTCATTTCTAACACAATAATGTTCGCTTGAACATTGCAATGTGAGCTCCCGATGGGCCCGTCCTGGGGGGTACGGCCAAACGGAGCAGCGCGCGGGCCCGTCGCAGGAATGAACCGGAGAACGATGCTTCCGGCACGGTGTCCTGATACCCGCAGGCCGGGCCGACCGAAAGCGGCTCGGTCGTACGGACGGCAGACCCGCGCACTCCGGCCGGGCGTGACTCGATCAGGTGATCTTGCGGTGCCGTGCCGAGTGGCTGCTTGCGGAGCCGTGTCCCGGCCGCCCGGTGCTCGGTTGTGCAGGGCGGCCGTGTCTCCGCGCGGCCGCCCGTGCCCGTCCGCCCCGCAAGGAGACCACGTGGTGCCCGTCTCTTCTCCGAGCCTCATCGGCTCCGAGCCGTTCGCCATCCCCCGAGTGCGGCTGCCCTTCGGCACGCCAGGTGAGCGGCCCGACAGTGAGGTGCTGCGGGCGCACGCCATCCGGTGGGGTGAGGACTTCGGGCTGATCGGCCCACGGGGCGGGGCACGGCTGGCCGAGACGTCGCTGCTGGGGCTGGGGGTGGCGCTGACCGGGACGGCGCCCCGGGCCGGAGCCACCGTACTGATGGACTGGTTCCTGTGGGCGGTGGTCCTCGACGACCGCGTCGATGACGGCCCGTGGGCCGAGGACGGGGCCCTCGACCGGTTCTCCGCCGCGGTGGACGCGATCACCCGCGGGCAGGAGGGCCGGGCCGGCGTTCACGACCCGATGCTGACCGTGCTCATCGACGACCTCTGGCCGCGCACGGGCCGCCTGGCCGACGAGGCGTGGCTGGAGCGGCTTCGCGGGCATCTCCTGCACCATCTCGACGCCCAGCGCGATCTGGTGCGGATGCGGGAGACGGCGGCCGACATCGGGTCCGAGGAGTACGTACGCATCCGCCGGCACACATTCGGTGCGCCGCTGTTCTTCGACCTGATCGAAGCCGCCGACGGCTTGGTGCTGCCGGCCGACCCGTGCGGGCAGGGCTGCTGGCCAGTACTGCGGGACCGGGCGGCCGATGTCGTGTCGTGGACGAACGACATCCACTCCGTGGCGAAGGACGTCGTCCTCGGTGAACGGTTCAACCTGGTGACGGTCCTCGCGCAGGAACGGAGCCTGACTCCGCAGGCGGCCGTGGACGCCGCGCACGAGATGCTGGCGACGGCGGTGAGCGACTTCACCGCCGTCAAGCGGCGCCACCTCGGGCACGCGGACCTCCCGGAAGCCGACCGTCCGGACGTGGCGCGGGCGGCCGGCCGGTTGGAGCAGGTGATGACGGCCAGCGTGGACTGGCACCGCACCACGTCCCGCTACCACCTCCAGTCCGGCATCCCCGCGCAGGACCGTCACGGGTCCGTACGCACGGGGGAGGCGACGCCGACGCTGAAGTCCCGGCAGTTCGAGACCGACCCGTATCCCCTGTACGAACGGCTGCGCACCGCGTTCCCCCTCGCCTATGACGAGCCGACCGACACCTGGCTGCTGAGCCGCCACGCGGATGTCCGCACCGCTTTGACGGACCAGCGGTTCACCAACGCCAACTACACCTGGCAGATCACCCCGCTCCTGGGCCACAGCATCGTGTCCATGGACGGCCGTGAGCACACCGCCCACCGGGCCCTGCTCACCCCGGAGTTCCGCAGCCGGGCCCTGGCCGTCATGCACGACTCCATCACCGAGGTCGCCACCTCGCTGGTCGAGCGGCTCCGCGGCCGTGACACCGCCGACCTCATCACCGAATTCACCACTCCCCTGCCCGTCCAGGTGATCGCCCGCCTCCTCGGCCTGCCCACCGACACCCCCGAGCAGGTCGCCCGGCTGCGCAACTGGACCAAGGTCGGTTTCTCCTATCTCGGCAACTACCGCCAGGACCCCGGCCTCCTCACCTACGGGCTGGCCAGCCGTGACGATTTCTACGCCTACCTCCAGCCCTACCTGGACGCCCGCCGCACTCAGCCGGGCAACGACCTCATCTCGGTGATGTTCGACTCCGTCGTCGACGAGCAGCCGTTGTCCGAGGAGTACATCCGCGGCTGCTGCGCCATCCTGCTGACCGCGGGCAGCGAAACCAGCAACGCGGGGCTGGCCAACCTCATCGTCAACGTCCTCGACGAGCCCGGCGTCCGGGACGCCGTCCGCCGTGACCCCGCACTCGTCGACCACGCGCTCACCGAGACCCTGCGCCGGGACGCGCCCATGCAACTGGTGCTGCGCCAGACGTCCGAGGCGGTGGAACTGCCTTCCGGGACCGTTCCGGCCGGAGCGACGGTCGCCTGTCTGATCGGGGCGGCCAACCGCGACCCGGAACGCTTCCGGCTGCCCGACGAGTTCGACCTCCACCGCACCGACAGCATCGACCGCGAGTACAGCGCGGCCTCCTCCCACGTCGCGTTCGGCGCCGGCCGCCACTTCTGCCTCGGCTCCCATCTGGTCCGTGCCGAACTGACCGCCGGCCTGCGCATCCTGCTCGACGCCTTCCCCGACCTGCGGTGGGCGCCCGGATTCACCCCCCGGCCGACCGGCTTCGTCAAGCGCTGCCCCCCACGCCTGGATGTGACCCTGTGACCACACGCGTCGAGCCGGCCTCCGACCGGCCCGCCCTGCCCTCGCCCTGCGGGTACGGCAGCAGTTACGTGGCCCATCACACCCCGGGCGAACGGTCGCGCCTGGGAACGCTCGAAGCGGCGTTCGACCCCGCCACCATCCAGGCCCTCGTCGGCCTGTCCCTGCCCGAGGCCGCGGTCTGCCTGGAACTGGGAGCGGGTGCCGGATCCATCGCGGCCTGGCTGGCCGCTCATCGCCCCCGCGGTCACATCGTCGCCACCGACACCGACATCCGGTTCCTCCGCTTCCAGCCCGGTGCACCTGTGCGGGTCCTCCGGCACGACGTCGTCACCGAGGACTTCCCGGACGCCTCCTTCGACCTCGTCCACGCCCGCGCCCTGCTGTGCCACTTACCGGACCACGACCGGATTCTCGAACGCGCGGCACGCTGGGTCCGCCCCGGTGGCTGGCTCGTCGTCGAGGACCTCACCGTGCAGCCCGTCGATGCCTCACCCCACCCGATCCTCCGCAAGGTCACCCGGGCGGGCGAAGTCCTCTTCCGTACCACCGTCGGCACCGATCTGCGGTGGGCCCAGACCCTCCCACAGCGACTGCGGGGCATCGGCCTCCATGACGTCCGGGCCCGGACCACGCCCGGAACGATCGGTGACGGCGGTGCCACCGATGCCTTCTGGACGGCCACCTTCGAACAGTCCCTTCCCGCGCACCTCGCCGCCGGCACTCTCCGGCACGAGGACATCGAGGCCATGCGCGCTCTGCACCGCGCTCCCGGCTTCACCGACACCGCCGTGGCCATGGTGAGCGCCTGGGGCAGGAAGACATGACCCCTCTCCCCGTCCACCGGGAGAAGGAGCCTGCCGTGGGCCCGGCGCCATCCGGCCACGGCTCGAATCTGCTCGACAGGACCTATCTCTCGTACAGCGGCCGCGACCAGCCGGTCATCACCTTGGCCATGGACTATCGCGGAACTCCGCCCGCCCTGGATCTGCTCGTTGGGCGCGTGAAGGAGCGTGCGGCGTGCATCCCCCGTCTCCGCGCCGGCACCGCCGCCCTCGGAAGCAACGTCCTCGGCGCCGCCGTGAGCGATATCGACAAAGAGACGGGCCGCATCTCCCGCAGCCCGTTCGAGCTCGTCGGCGGGCTGCCGCTCTGGGACGTCCGGCTCCTTGAGGGAAAACCCGGGAGCGCGTTCTTCCGGGTCTGTTTCAGGGCACACCACGGCTTCCTGGACGGAGTGGGCGCGACCCACGCGGCGACGGCCCTGCTGCCGGACGAGCCCGGCGAGGGCGCCCGTCTGCATCCGCCGACAAGCCCCGGCGTCCGTGGCATGGCTCGGGTCCTCAAGGACATGGCCTGCTCCCTGGTGCACCGGTCCGCATGGTCACCCCCGCACTCCGCCGCTCCCGGCCACACGGACGGGCGCTCCGTCTACCGGGACGTACCCGTCGCGGTCCTGCGCACCTACGCCGACACCTACGGCGTGAGCGTCAACGATGTGAGCCTGGCCGCGCTCGGCCTGGCGTTCGGCGATTGGCAGCGCGACCGCGTTCCCGCGGAATCCCGGCGCGACATCGTGGCAAGCGTGGCGATGTCGACCAGAACACCGCAGGAACGGCACCACGCCGGAAACCGGCTCGGGGTGTACCGCCTGAAATTCCCCCACCGGATCGAATCGTTCGCGGAAGCCGTCTCCCTCGTGTGCCGGCAGACGGCGAAAGTCCGGGACACCCGGCAACGCGATGCCCTGCGGACGGCGCTGGGTGCCCCGGTCCCGCCGAAGCTCGGTGTGCGGGCCTTCAGTTCCCTGCTGAACCCGCAGGCGACCCCACTCGTGATCAGCAGCGTCTCCCTTCCGGAGAACCACACCTTGTTCGGCGCCGATCTGTGTGCGGCCTCGATGACGCTGAACGTGTTCGCGAACTTCCCGGCCTATATCTCCTTCACGCGAACCCCTGAGAACGTCCGCTGTGCCGCGGTCTCCGACCCGGCCCGCAACTCCGTCCTCGCCGTACCGGAGCACTGGGCGAACTGCCTCGCGTGATGACGCGGGGCCGCCGGGTCCGCCTCGTACGAACGCCGACGGCACCCGGAAGCCTGAAAACCGCCGCTCGACCCGTGCGAAGCGTGCGCTGATCCGCGTTCCCCGATTACTGGAACGTAGGTTGGGCGCTGAACAGTTCATGCCTCACGCATCGGTTGAAAGACGGACGGTACCCATGAGTGACCACGCGATGACGCCCGGACCGGCGGTGCATCAGAAGATCGACACGTCGGTGCCGCACTCGGCCAGGATCTGGAACTACTGGCTGGGCGGGAAGGACCACTACCCCGTCGACGAGGCGGCCGGCGACGCGTACAGCGCCGTCTTCCCCGGCATCGTCACCATCGCCCGCAGCAGTCGCGCCTTTCTGCGCCGCACCATCACGTATCTGGTCAATGAGGCGGGCATCAGACAGTTCCTCGACGTCGGGACCGGCCTGCCGACCGAGAACAACACCCATGAGGTCGCCCAGCGTCTCGCTCCCGAGAGCAGGATCGTCTACGTCGACCACGACCCGATGGTCCTCGCGCACGCCCGCGCCCTGCTCACCTCCACCCCCGAGGGAGCGACCGCGTACGTCGACGCCGAACTGTCCGACCCCGACCGCATCCTGGCGGCCGCCGCGAAAACGCTGGACCTCACCCGCCCCACCGCCCTGATCCTCAGCAACATCCTGGGTCACGTCGCCGACTACGACCAGGCACGCACCACCGTCACCCGCCTGATGAACGGACTGCCGTCCGGCAGTTACCTCTCCATCAACGACGGTTCACGGGGCACCGACGCCGACTACGAGCAGGCCCAGGACGCCTACAACGAGACCGGCGCCGTCCCGTACTTCCTGCGTCCCGTCGACCGGATCGTGGCGTACTTCGACGGACTGGAACTCCTGGACCCCGGGGTCGTCTCGGTTCCCCTCTGGCGCCCGGAACCCGCCTCCACCGCCCCGGGACCCATCGGCGAGCACGGCGGCCTCG
The DNA here is from genome assembly GCF_001905125.1 of Streptomyces sp. TSRI0281. Lineage (GTDB taxonomy): Bacteria > Actinomycetota > Actinomycetes > Streptomycetales > Streptomycetaceae > Streptomyces. The sequence goes on from NZ_LWLE01000037.1 coordinate 162,974, forward strand.
CCCGCAAGCCCTGACACCCCGAACGCCCAGGGTCCAGGGGACCGCTGCGGGACGGGCCCCCGCCGGACGAGGGTTCAGGGCCGCTCCCCGACCGCTCGCGGAACCGGAGACACCGACCCGGCGGACGTCCGACGGGACAGCCCTCAGCGACCCCTGGCGCACAGGGCCGCGTCCACGGCCCCCTGGAGGCGGCGCAGATTCTCGCCCTCGGCCGCCCAGGTCGTGGTGTAGACCGTCACGGTGCCGCGGTGGCCCGTGGCCCGGCCGCCGCCCACCGAGTCGCCGGGCAGATCGCCGCCATGGCCCCAGTAGACGCCGCCGCAGCTGAGCGGGATCGAGGCGACGCCGTAGCCGTAGCGGCTGCCCGCCGGGTAGACGTCACGGTTGCCGACGGCGGTGGTGTCGTGCGTCATCAGGCGCAGCGCCCAGTCGGGCAGGAGCCGGCCGCCGAACAGGCCGTCCCAGAAGGTGTTGAGGTCCTCGGGCGTCGAGACGAGCCCGCCGGATGCGCCGAACTCGTACCCGGGAAGCTCGGTCACATCCACCCGGCCGGCCTCCGGACGCGCCGGGTGGACACCGTAGTTACGGGCGTGCGGCCCGCGCAGGGTCAGCTCGCCGGGAGCGGGCCAGTATGTGTCGTCCAGGTGCAGCGGGCGCAGAATCGTGCGCTCGATGTACGTACGGAAGCCGACGCCCGACGTCCTGTCGATCACCATGCCGAGGACCAGATAGTTGGTGTTGGAATAGCCCCAGTCGGCGCCGGGCTCGAAGACGGGCTTCTCCTTGAGCGCGAGGGCCAGATAGTCCTCCGCCGTGCCGGGCCGGGTCCAGTCGACCAGCGCGGAGTACTCCGGCAATCCGCTGGTCTGCTTGAGCAACTGACGTACGGTGATGTCGCGTTCGGAGAGCTGGGGGACGTAGGTGCCCGCGCGGTCGTCGAGTCGGATCCGCCCGTCCGCCACCAGCTTCATCACGGCGGCCGCGGTGAACGCCTTGGTGTTGCTGGCCAGCCGGAATCGGCCCTGCGCGTCGGCCATCGGACGGCCCGAGACCATGTCCGAAACCCCGGCGGTACGGGTCGCCCTGCCGTCGTACGCGAGAGCTCCCGGCACCCCGCCCCGGTCGACCAGCAGATCCAACTGCCTCTGCACCGGGTTCGGTTGGTGTGCCACTGCCGCCGGGGCGAACGCCCCGGTGAGCGTTGCGGCGAGCAGGACTGCGACGGCCGGACGCTTGCGCTGCATGAAACTCTCCCCCTGGTCGTGGCCCGCCCTGTGCGGGCCGATCGTTCGCTCTCCGACGACTCTGACAGGCTCCCCGCACAGGATCCTTACGCCTGGCCCCCCGAATCGGGGGTGTGGCCACACCCCCTTGACATGACGCGGAACGCCTCGCCCGACGCCGCCGGGCTCGGGACCACCGGGCGCACGGGCCGTGCGTATCCGCTCGATCGCGGGTGGCGCCGACAGGGGCTGGTGTCACCGCTTCCCGGAGGACAGCCAGGTGAGGGCTGCTGTGGTCATCGCTTCGACGCCGGTGCTCAGCGTGGGTTCGACGACCGGGGCGAAGTGCGGGGAGTGGTTGGACGGAATGTCCCGGTCCGTCGTTCCGGCGGCGGCCGCTTTCCGGTAGGAGTCGGGAGCGGTGCCGCCGAAGAACCAGTAGCAGACCGGGGCGCCCGACGCGGTGCCGAAGATCCCGCAGTCCTCGCTGCCGGTCACGGGTCCCGGGTCGAAGACCCGCTGTGCGCCGAAGTGGCCGCGGAAGGCCGTGACGGTGCGCCGGACGGCCGCCTCGTCGTTCACGAGAACGGGGAAGGCGGCGATCGGGTCGATGTCGGGCGAGCGGGTGGCACCGGATGCCTCGGCCTCGGCCCGCACGATCCGTTTCACCGCTGCCAGCACTCGGGCCCGTACCTCATCGGTGTAGGTGCGGATGTTGAGTCTGAGCTCGGCGGTGTCCGGGATGATGTTGTCCTTCGTACCGGCGTTGAGCGCGCCGACGGTGACGACGGCGGTGTCGCCGCCGGCGATCTCGCGTGAGACGACGGTCTGCAGGCGCATCACGGTGGAGGCGGCCATGACGACGGGGTCGATGGCGGCCTCGGGGCGTGACCCGTGCGCGCCCTTCCCGTACATCGTGACAGCGAGCGCGTCGGCGGCGGCGAGCGCGGGGCCGGGGTGGCAGCCGACCGTACCGGCCGGAAACGGTCCGACGTGCTGGCCCAGGACGACATCCGGTGTACCGAACCGGTCGAAGAGGCCGTCGTCGACCATGGCGCTGGCTCCTTGGCCGATCTCCTCGGCGGGCTGGAACACGGCCGTGATGGTTCCGGACCAGTGGGCCCGTCCGTCGGCCAGCAGGTCGAGTGTGCCCAGGAGGCAGGTGACGTGCATGTCGTGACCACAGGCGTGCATGACGCCGTCCGCCGTGCTGGCGTAGGGCAGGCCGGTCTGTTCGGTGACGGGCAGTGCGTCGAAGTCGGCGCGCAGCAGGACATGGGGGCCGTCGCCGTTCGCGAGCACACCGACCACGCCGGTGCGTCCGATGCCGGTGGTGACCCGCAGACCGAGCTTCCGCAGCCGCTCGGCGACGATGCCGGCCGTGCGTGTCTCGGCGAAGGACAGTTCCGGATGCTTGTGCAGGTCCCGGTAGAGGTCCGCGAGTCCGTCCCGCACATCCGGCAATCGCGTCAGCAGGGGAGAACCTGCCGTCGTGTCAGGGGCGCTGTCAGCGGCGCTGTCGGTGTCACTCATGTGTTCATGGTCGGGGGACCCTGCGGGCCCGGCCTGTGGGCCGGGCCATTCGTGGGCCGGGCATCAGGAGAGCGGCGACGCAGAATCCCGCGAAGGAAGGCGTACCGGACTCACGGCAAGGAGCTGGACGCCGACGGTGGGCGGGCGGGGCGCTTGCCGCGCGGGGAAGTCCCACTGGTCGGGGGCGATCCACACCGCACCGGTCAGCGCGGCGATGGCGACGAACCACTCGCCGCGGAACTGTTTGGGCGGGACGCCACACGAGACGTCGATGAGGAAGCGTCCCGCGGTGGGGCCCACGACGGCGAGCGCGAGACTGCCCAGAACCGGCAGGCCGACCTCCACCCCGGTCTGCGCGCCGACGATGGCGTACCAGGGCAGAGCAAAGGAGGTGACGAACTGGAAGAGCCCTTCCCGGAGGAGCTGCCCCCTGTCGTAGGCCAGGTGGTGGCCGATGATCCCGGCGATGAGGCACAGCACGAGGTACGAGGAATTGGTGAGCGCGGCCGGGACATGACCCACCAGGACGTCGCGGCTGATACCCCGCCGATGCCGCCGAGCAGGGCCATCAGCAGGATGCCGACCACGGTGAAGTTCTTGTAGTGGTCGGGACGGCGGGCGAGCAGCGCGCCGTTGAGGGCGTTGGTGGTCGCCGCGGCCAGGTTGATGAACGTGCCGCCTCCGGTGAACTCGAAGGATCCGAAGCCAACGGCCATGGCCGGCTCTCTCGTGCTCACGGGGTTCCTTCCGTGGAGGGCCGACCGCGGCCACCGCCGATCAGCGCGTTCCACGCCGCGCCGCCCGTACGGACGCGCCGCGGCGCGGCGCGGGTGTGCTCCGTCCCCTCGGGTGCGCCTGCCCCGGCCGTGGCGAGGGGCAGCCGCGTCGTGCGCGTGGTGGTCAGGGCGTGACGATGGCGAAGTCGGGGTCGGGGGTGTCGAGCAGGCTCGCGAGAGTGGCGAAGACCTGTGGGTCGCCCTGGACCTTCACATCGTCCAAGCCCGCACCCGCGAGGACGCCGAGCAGGTGCCGCTTCGTCAAGGTCAGCGTCAGATCGGCGGCCGGCGCCGAACCGTGCGCGTCGGGGGCGCCGTCGGTGCTGCGGTACGTCAGCGCCCCGTTCGACAGCAGCAGGTGCCAGGTGCGGCTCTCGTCGGTGACGTGCCAGGCCATCGCGAGCTTCTTGGTCCAGGCGCGCGGCCCGTCGATGCGGATGGCGAGCGAGTCGATGAGCATGTCGACGGTCAGTGCCATCGCCATCTCGGGGTTGGTCGTCTCCAAGGAGGTGTGCGCGACCGAGCCACGCAGTTCCTGGGCACCCATCAGGTAGAAGTTGCGCCAGGTGCCGTTCTCCGAGCCGTGACCGAGCTTCTCGTACACCGAAGCCAGTGCCTCCTTGGCCGCCGTGTCGCGGGGGGCGGCGAAGACCGCGTGGCCGAGCAGCGTGGCGGCGAAGCGCAGGTCTCCCGATGCCGCGTACTCCTCACCCTTGGCGACCAGGGCGGCGACGCCGCCGTAGTCGGCGGCGAACCGGGTGGCCTGCTCGGTCGGCGGGTGCTCCCACAGGTGCGCGGGGTTGCCGTCGAACCAGCCCATGTAACGCTGGTAGATGGCCTTGACGTTGTGGCTGAGCGAACCGTAGTAGCCACGGTTCGCCCACCGGCCCGCGAGGGCGGGCGGCAGTTCGATCCGCTCGGCGATCTCGCTCCCGGTCAGTCCTTGATTGGTCATGCGCAGGGTCTGGTCGTGCATATAGGCCCACATGTCGCGCTGCCCGGCCAGGTGGTCGACGATGCGGTCCTTGCCCCAGGTCGGCCAGTGGTGGGAGGCGAACGCGACCTCGGCCCGGTCGCCGTACAGTGCGATGGTCTCGTTCAGGTAGTGGGCCCAGATACGGGTGTCGCGGACCACCGCGCCGCGCAGGGTCAGGATGTTGTGCATGTTGTGTGTCGCGTTCTCCGCCATGCACAGCGCGCGCCGGTCGGGGAAGTAGAAGTTCATCTCCGACGGTGCTTCGGTGCCCGGCGTCATCTGGAAGATGATCCGTACCCCGTCGACGGTCTCCTCCTGGCCGGTACGGGTGATGTCGAGCGTCGGCGGGATGAGGGTGATGGTGCCCGTGGAGGTCGTCATGCCCAGGCCCGCGCTGATCTGACCGGCGGGGCCCTTGTCCAGTTCGGCGCCGTACATGTACACCGCGCGGCGGGTCATCGCGCCGCCCGCGTACACGTTCTCCGCGACGGCGTGCTCCAGGAACCCGGCCGGGGCGATCACCGGCACCGGGGCGTGGCCGTGCGGCAGGACGCCGAGCGAGCCGCCGAAGTGGTCGCCGTGCGAGTGCGTGTAGATCAGCCCGGTGACCTGGCGGTCGCCCCGGTGCTCGCGGTACAGCGCGAGCGCCGCCACCGCGGTCTCGGCGGAGATCAGCGGGTCGATGACGATGACGCCGGTATCACCCTCGACGAGCGTCATGTTCGACAGGTCGAGGTTCCGGACCTGGTAGATCCCCTCGGTCACCTCGAACAAGCCCTGTTTGTTGCACAGCCGGCTCTGGCGCCACAGGCTCGGGTGCGCCGTGTCCGGGCACTCCTCGTCCAGGAACGCGTACGCGTCGCCGTCCCAGATCATCCGGCCGTCGTCCGTCCGGACGACCGCCGGTGCCAGGGCGGCGACGAATCCCCGCTCGGCGTCTTCGAAGTCGGACCTGTCTGCGTAGTCGAGATCAGTCATATGTAACAAGTAACCCATATGCCATCAAATTACCCACTTTCCCTTGGCGCGTCTCGCCGTGCGGCACTCCCCCGGACCCCGGCGGCCACCTACCCCTGCGGGCCGAGGTGACCTCGTACCACCTGCACAGGCGGCGACCCGACCGCCGGAGCCGCGCCGTCCGTACGTCACCGTTGATCCGGTTGTGCCCCGTGCAGCACACTCGGTGTTTGGCGCCGCCCACGGGAGGGCGGCGGCCGGACAACGGGACCGCTGTCCCGTACCACTGGAGGTACCAGAAATGACACCTCGGAACACCGAGTTCGAGCTCGGGGGAATCAACCATCTGGCGTTGGTCTGTGCGGATATGCGCAGAACCGTGGACTTCTACTCGGGCCTTCTCGGTATGCCGCTCATCAAGACGATCGAGCTTCCCGGGGGAAGCGGCCAGCACTTCTTCTTCGACTGTGGGGGTGGTGACTGCGTGGCCTTCTTCTGGTTCGCGGACGCCCCCGACGGTGTGCCAGGAATCTCCGCCCCCGTATCCCTCCCCGGCCAGGGGGAGTTCCTCAGTGCCGTCGGTTCGATGAACCATGTCGCCTTCCATGTGCCGCCGGAGCGGTTCGACGAGTACCGCGCCCGCCTGGTTGCCAAGGGGGTGGAGGTCAGCCCGGTCATGAACCACGACGACAGTCCGACGACCGTGGCCGCCCGTCTGCAGGAAGGGGTGTACGTACGGTCCTTCTACTTCCAGGACCCCGACGGGATCCTGTTGGAATTCGCCTGCTGGATCAAGCAGCCGACCGGTGAGCCGCACAACACCACCGACGAGCCCAGGACAGCGGCCGACCGCACTCCGCGCACCCCGGTCCCGGCCTCGGTCCCGGCCTGACGATTCGTACGGCACGCACCGCTCCCTCACGACGCCGCGACGCGGGGAGCGGTGCGGTGGGGAGCTGTGCGGTGCGGGCACCCGCCGCTCCGTGACGGCCGGGGCCCCTTACCCTTGCCTGGTTCGAGGATGCGCGGGCGAGGAGAGGCGGACACCGGGGTGGCGCGGGTAACGGCTGTGAGCAGACACGGGACATACTCCTTCAGCAAGCCGAACCGTACGAGCATCATGTTGCTCGCCGGTCTCGGCGTCGAGGGTGATGTCCACGCGGGGAAGACCATCAAGCACCAGTTCCGTATGACCTACGAGCCGGATCTGCCCAACCTGCGCCAGGTGCACCTCATGCACGAGGAACTCTTCGACGAACTCGCCACGAAGGGCTTCGCCGTCTCCGCGGGACAACTCGGCGAGAACATCTCCACGCGCGGTATCGACCTGCTCGGCCTGCCCACCGGCTCCCTGCTCCACCTCGGCGGCGAAGCGATCGTAGAAGTGACAGGTCTGCGCAACCCGTGTTCAAAGATCGACGCGTTCCAGAAGGGCCTTCTCAGGGAAGTCTTCGAACTCGACGAGACGACGGACGGCTTCGCTTTCAAGTCCGGGATCATGGGCGTGGTCCGGCAAGGGGGAAGCGTGCGCCCCGGCGACACGATCGACGTCGAACTTCCCGCCGGTCCGCACCGTTCGCTGGAGCGCGTATAGCGCGCATGCCCGCCGGGGGCATGTGCTCGTCTGCCGGTCCGGACGATTCCGTCCGGCTCGACCGGCTTCTCCACCGGAGCGGCCGGCATCGGCACCGGGTGGTCCGGCCGGGCAGACTGTGCGGGTGGACAACTATCGCCCGGTGGACCGGGATCCCGCGCCCGAACGGTACGGACGCCTCCGCGTGCAGACGGCCGTCACGGGCCCGGCCGGCTGGCTCACCGAGCGTGCTCCGGGGTACGGGGATTTCGGGACGGTGGCAGGCGTGGCGGCACCCGGATTCGCCGCCTACGCGCGGGTGTTGCATCCGGCCTCCCTGGACGAGCTGCCGGTGCGGTGGGCGACGGTGGCCGCCGCCCACGGCCGCGAGGTGGTGCCGGGCACCGACTGGCACGACGTGATCGGGACGGACCGCGACTACCACAACGTCTCGGAGTACGGCTTGCCCGGCGTCTGGGACGAGCACCCGGCGGAGGGACCGACCCCGCCCGCTGTCGCCAGGATCCTCATCCCCGTCCTGGCCCGGCACACCCGGACCACCGAGCGCTGCTGGTTCGGCCTGTGGAACGGCTACGGACGGTGGGACTTCGACCGGGTACCCACCTTCGACACCCCCGGCCGCGACGAGGTGCTGCTCGCCGGGACGCTCGCCGAAGCCATCACCCCGGTGTCCCTGGACGAGTTCGCCGAGCTGCCCGACCTGTGGTGGCCGCAGGATCGTGCCTGGTGCCTGGGCGGTGACGTGGACCTGGTGAGCACGTACATCGGCGGCTCCAGGGAACTGATCGCCGACCTCCTGGCAGATCCTGAGCTGGAGGCGCACCCGGTGGCGCCCGGCGACGGGGTCGGCTGAGCCCTCCCGCGGGCGTCCGGGGCCACCGGGCCCAGCACCCTCCGCGTCCGTACCGCCCGCGGAGGCGACGGCCGACCGGTGCCCCGCCCGCAGGTGGACGTCAGCCGGCCAGGCAGGTGCGTACCGCCGCGATCAGGCGGTCCGCCCGTGCGTCGCCGTGGCCGATCATGCGGTTGGCGACGTACGCGAAGCCCACACCGAACTCGTCGTCGCCGAAGGCGAACTGGCCGCCGGCTCCGTCGTTGCCGAAACTGCGCTCCCCCAGCATCGGCCGGAACGACGAGTCGAGAAGGAAGCCCGAGCCCCAGCGGGCACCGGCGTCGAAGCCCAGCCAGCCCTTGCCGGACGACACCTCCCGGACCGCGTCCGTCACGGTGTCCGGTGCGAGCAGCCGCTCCCGGCCCTCGATGCCGGCCACGGCAGCGGCGTAGAGCCCGGCCAGGCCGCTCGCGGACGCGGTGGCACCCGCTCCCGGCAGCTCCATCGCGAGCAATGCCGGATCGTTCCAGCCGTGCGGCTCGTCGAGGCCGGGGAAGACCAGCGCTCCGTTCATCGTCACGATGCGGGTGAGCAGGTGTTCGGGCCCCGGCATACCCGGCCGCCCCTCGGCCTCGACGAGCCGGGCACGGCCGTCCGTCTCCTCGGCGGGCAGGCCGATCCAGGCCCGAAGCCCCAGCGGATCGCCCACGGTGCGGCGGAAATACGCGCCCGGGGTGAGCCCGGTGATGCGCCGGACGACCTCACCGACGAGGAAGCCGAAGACATGGCCGTGGTATTCGTACGCCGTGTCCGGCTCCCACAGCGGGTTCTGCTCCTCGATGGCCCGGATCACCGGTGTCCAGGCGGCGATCTCCTCGAAGGTGGGGGTCCGGTCGAGTGCGGGAAGGCCCGCCCGGTGTCCGAGGACCGTGCGGCAGGTGATGACTTCCTTGCCGTGCCGCGCGAACTCGGGCCAGTACCGGCTCACCGGGGCGTCCAGGTCGAGACGCCCCTCCTGCGCGAGGAGATGGGCGCACAGGCTCACGATGCCTTTGGCGCAGGAGAAGACCGGTACGGGTGTGTCCTGGTTCCACAACCGGCCGGTCCGCCGGTCCGCGACGCCGCCCCACAGCTCCGCGACCTTGCGGCCGTCGACGAACACGGTGACGGCGGCACCGAGTTCGGGGAAGTCGGCGAAGTTCCGCGCGAACGTGTCGGCGATGACTCCGTAGTGCTCGTCGGCCCATCCCCCGTAGTGCTCCACTGTGCCCTGCCCTCCACGTGATCATGGTTCCTCGTGGGGGCGGCCCGGAGCGGTACCCGCGCGCCCCACGGTTGTCGACCGGTCACAGTACGGCGGCGGGCGGTACCGGCACGAACGGTTTTGGCCGGGCGGCGGAGAGCGGCGGTCCCGGAGCCCTCTCCGGCACGCCGTCTCCTGCTCGGCGGCGGGCGCCCGGCATCGAATTCCCTTCCACGGAGCAACCTTTGGCCACAGGTTTCCGTCCTCGGGGGCGCAAGAGCCTCGGAGTGACCGGGGCGCCATAGCGCAAGTGATGCCGAGGAGTACCACTTTGATACGGGTCCTGCACATGGCAGGCGCCACCGTGGCGGCGCTCGCGCTGGCCGCGACGACACTGGGATCGGCACACGCTCTGCCGACAGCGGACCCACTGCGGTCCGCGCACTCGGCGAACGCCGAGGGAGACCTTCCCCCCGGATGGCGGTTCGCCGGCGGCGACGCCGGGAAGCAGCTGATCTGGACCTCGGCCGACCCGGTGCCGATGGGCGACGCACGGGTCGAGTTCCACACCGGGGACCGGCTGCTCGGGCTGCCCGTGGCGGCGAAGGACCGGCGGTCGTTCCGTCTGTCCCTGGACACCGCACGGCTCGGCCGGACGGAGGATCTGCGGGTACTGGCCGCCGGACGCCGACTGGACGAGGCGGGGAAGCGGCCGACGTCGCGCCTCCCGCAACTCGCCCCGCCCGCACGGCCCGCCGCCACGCTGCCCGCCGCGAAGACCGATCCCGGCATCCCCGGCCGCTACCGCACCGCGGCGGGTGAGTACGCGCTGACGTCGGTCCGCCTGCCGGGCTTCCCGGCAGCGGTCGAGATGCGGGCCCGCGTGGTCGGACCCGTCGGCGCCCCCGGCAAACGGCCGCTGGCCCTGTTCCTGCACGGCCGTCACTACACGTGCTACAGCACGGCGGGTGACCAGGACATCGACTGGCCCTGCAAGCCGGGCACCCGTCCCGTCCCCAGCTACCAGGGCTACGGGAGCGCCCAGAAGCTCCTGGCCTCGCAGGGCTATGTCACGGTGTCCATCTCCGCCAACGGCATCAACGCGCAGGACGACCGGGCCGAGGACGGCGGCGCCCAGGCGCGCTCCTCCCTCGTGCGCCTGCACCTCGCCCGCCTGGCGGACTGGGCCGCGCACCGCGGCGCCGCTCCCGCCGCCGTACGCGCGGTCTCCCCGGCCGACCTGTCCCGGGTGCTGCTCGTGGGTCACTCCCGCGGCGGCGAGGGCGTCAACCGCGCGGCGCTCGACAGCCTGTCCCCGCCGCCTGCCGACCAGGACGGGTACCGGGGTCCGGTGCGCTGGAACATCCGCGGCAATGTGCTGATCGGCCCGACCATCTTCGGGCAGAACCCGGTTCCCGACGTGCCGTCGACGACCGTCCTGCCCGGGTGCGACGGCGATGTGTCCGACCTGCAGGGCCAGATCTACGCCGACGGGACGCGCGGTGTCGGCCGCGGCGCCGCCCTGCACAGCGCGGTCTACATGACCGGCGCCAACCACAACTTCTTCAACAGCGAGTGGACCCCCGGGCAGGCGAAGGCGCCCGCCGAGGACGACTTCGGGTCCGACGACGCGGTGGACCCGGTGTGCACCCCTGGCACGAAGACCCGGCTGACCGCCCCGCAGCAGCAGACGGCCGGGGCCGCGTACATCGCCGCTTCGGCCCGGCTGTTCGTCGCGGGTGACGACCGGGCGCGACCGCTGCTGGACGGCTCCGGCGTACGGATGCCCTCGGCCGGCCCCGCGCGGGTGCTGACCGACGCCGTCGGCGCGCACCGCACGCCCGCCTTCCTGCCCGGCCCGTCCGTCTCCGTCCGCGGCGGGCGGCTGTGCGCGGCGGTGGACTCCGACCCGGCGCGCGCCTGCCTCCCCTCCGACGTGGCCGGGGCATCGCCCCACTTCGCGGCCTGGGAGACCGCGGCGGAACCGGGACGCGACGCGGTGGCGATGACATGGTCCAAGGCCGGGTCCCCGGTCCGGGTCCGTTCCGCGCGCCCGGTCTCGCTGTCGGGAGCCGAGGCGCTGGCGCTCCGGGTGATCGTGCCGCCCAACACCACCGGCACCCGGCTGGACGTCGCCGTCGTCGACGCCTCGGGCCACCGCGCGGTGCTGGGCCGGGTCCGTGTCGACGGGCTGCCGGGCAGTGACCGGACCGCCTCCTACTGGGGGCGCGAGATCCGCCTGCCACTGTCCGCGGCACGTCCCGGTCTCGACCTGAAGCAGGTGACCTCCCTGGAGCTCATACCGCGCTCCGGCTCCGGCCGGGCGTGGCTGGTGGATGCCTGGGGCTGGCGCCCCGGCACTCCGGCCGTGAAGCCCGCGGCCATGCCCCGCGTCGATGTCGGCCGGCTGACGGTCAAGGAGGGCGATTCCGGCGTACGGCACTACCGCGTGCCGGTGCGCGTGGCGGGCAAGGGCACCGGCCGGGTACGGCTGTTCGTCCCCGAGCCCGGGACGGACAAGGTCGCGTACCGCACGGTGACCGTGCGCGCCGGAACCCACGCCGTCGATGTGCCGGTCGAGGTGCGGGGCAACACCCGCTACAGCTTCGGCACGTCGCAGGAGGCGTACGTCAAGGCGGTGCGCGGCGCGGTGGTCGGCTCCCACCGCGGCGGGGTGACGGCGCTCAATGACGACCCGATGCCCGAGGTGACCGTGACGCCCGTCGCGGACCGCGTCGCCGAAGGACGGCCGCTGGTCTGGCGGATGACGCTGTCGGAGGCCGCCGACGTGGACATCTCCGGCAACTTCACCATCCTCCCGGTCACCGGGGGTCCGGAGCTGTCCACCATGGATGTCGACCCGGAGTGGCTGGAGGACAACTTCGGCCAGCTGCCCGGACCGGCCAGAGCGCTGTCCGGGATCGAGGAGGAGCCGTCGGTCTACGCCGACGTGCCGGCGGGGGCGCTGAGCAGCGAGGTGAGCGTGCCCACCGTCGCGGACGGGGAGAGCGAACCCGATGAGTTCCTGAAGCTCCGGTTGATCACCTACGACGACCAGTGGGAGCCCCGGGAGGGGCCCGTGGTCACCGGCACGGTGACCGGCGGCCCGTAGCCCCTGGACGCGGATTCCGGCAGGTCGGCCCCGGGCAGGCCCCCTTACGAGGGGCCTGCCCGGGGTCGCCTCGTTCCTGCCCGCCCCGGGTGCCGAACGCGCATGGGCCCGGGTTCTCGAACCCATCGACGAGTCGCTCGCGCGGCGGGAGACACGACACCCGGACAACGTCCACAGGACTCACGTCAGACCGGCTCCGCCGCGAAGGCGTTGAACATGTCGATCAGCGGCTGCGGTGCGCTGTCGTCGAAGATGGTCTCAAGTCCGCGGGCGGACTCGCGCGCGATCTCCTCGCTGCGGGGGAAGAGGATCTCCTCGTATGCGGCGAGAGCCGCCTCGGGATCTCCGGGGTGCTCGACCAGGCACCGTCCGAGGTCCGCGCCGTCGATCATGGCGAGGTTGGCGCCCTCGCCTGCGAACGGGGACATCAGGTGTGCCGCGTCACCCAGCAGCGTGACACCCGGTACCCGCCTCCAGCGGTGGCCGACGGGCAGGGCACGAATCAGCCGGGGGATCAGTGGGCCGTCCGCGTCGGTGATGAGTCCGCGCAACTCGGGTGCCCAGTCGGTGAACTGACGCAGCAGAGCGGACTTGGCCGACTCCGTGTCGTTGAAGTCCAGCGTGGAGAGCCAGTCCTCCGCGATCCGGAGCGCGGTGTAGATGTGCAGGCTGCCGTCGGTCTCCCGGTGGCCGAGGAAGCCCTTGTGGTCGCCGAGGGCGAAGAACATGCCGCCCCCGAGCAGTCGCGCGGACTCGGGGTGGCGGGCATCGGCGTCCAGGAGATCGAGTTCGACGAAGGCGATCCCCGTGTACGCGGGCGTGGCGCCGGACAGCAGCGGCCGTACGCGGGACCATGCGCCGTCGGCGCCGATCAGCAGGCCGGTGGTGAAGACCGTGCCGTCGCCGAGGGTGACTTCGTGTCGTCCGTCGGACAGCGGCCGGGTCTGCGTGACCTTGCTGCCCCAGCGGACGGTGTCGTCCGGCAGGGAGCCGAGAAGCAGGTCGCGCAGGTCCCCGCGGTCGATCTCCGGCCGGCCGCCGGTCCCGTCGTCGGTTGCCTGGAGCAGGACGTGGGCGTGCCGGTCGAGGACGCGCATCGCCTCGCCGCCGGGGTGGATCTTGGTGAGGAACCGCTCGTGCAGCCGAGCGGCGTGCAGGGCGGCCTGTCCGGTCTCCTCGTGGATGTCGAGCATGCCGCCCTGAGTGCGGGCGTTCGGGGAGGTTTCCAGGTCGAGGACGGTGGCCGTGATGCCGTGGACATGCAGGACGCGGGCGAGCGTGAGACCGCCGAGTCCGGCACCGATGACGGCGATGGGGTAGTGGGGTGTGGTGCTCATGGTGGTGCTCTCCTTCGGTCCGGGGGCGGAAAGCCGCAGGCGGACAGGGGTGTCACGGTGTGTCGCGCGGGGTGGCACGGGTGCCGTTGATCACCGCGCGGAAGACCCAGGCGAGGCGCTGTCCCGGGGCTCCGGAGACGAGATCGTCGCCGAGCGCGGCGATGCGCGGGTGGGTGTCGGAGGAGACGTCGCGCAGCGCGACGACCAGGGCGTTGTGCTCGTCCGCCGCGTCGGCGGATCGAGCACGGCTCGACTGCTCGGCGGCGGTGGCGGTCGCCACCTGGAGGAGCACGTCCACGCCCCAGGCGGCCTGCTCATCGGGCACCTGGCCTTGGTGGAGCAGCACGAGAACGGCTTCCACCAGGGCCAGGTAGTGAGGGCCCGAAGGCCGGGCGACCAGGGCGGAATGGGCCAGGCCGGGGTTCTGGAACAGGATGTGCGTATAGGACTCCAGCAACAGCGTCAGCCGCCCGCGCCAGTCCCCCTCGCCGTCCACCGGGGAGAGATCGACGGCGCCGAGGAGTTCCTCCAGGATCGCCGCGTGCAGCTCGGCCGTGTTGGCCACGTACACGTACAGCGAGGCGGGACCGGTGTCCAGTTCCTGGGCGAGCCGGCGCATCGTGACGCGCCGCAGTCCCTCGGTCTCCATCAGGTGGACGGCGGTGGCGACGATGCCCTCGTAGGTGAGCGCGGGCTTGGCGGGCCGCTCACGACGGCTGCGGGGCACGGGGGTTCTCGAAGGCATGCGAACAGCGTAACGAACACGTTCGTTACGAACAAGTTCGTGGCCGATTTCCGGATGCGTGCGGCCGGACGATCCCGGCTCATTCCCGCCGTAGGGCTTCCACCCCGACGTGAGGCGATCGCGCCCTTCGGTGCAGGTCAATGTCCCGACAACGGCGGACACCGGCGTTCCCGCACCGAAGCTCCGGCCGTCCACATGGCCGGTGAACTCCGCTGTCCGGCCGGTATCCGCCTGCCCATCGGGGTAGCGGGCCGCTTGTATGGAACACGACAGCGTTCCGGCGCCGTCCAGAGCAGTTCGATCCTCAGCGGGCCGCACAAGAGCCCGCCACTACCGACCGAAGGGCTCCGCATGCACCCCGACCGAGTGACCGCCACCCCGCCCCCCGCACCGGGCGAGCCGACGCACAGCCCGGGGACGGAGCTGCGGGACACACCGGGCAAGGGAGCGGGGGTCTTCGCCACCCATGCGTTCCGGATCGGGGAGGTGGTGCTGGCCGGTGCGATCAAGGCCGAGCTCGACCGCAACGATGCCCACGCCTCACAGATCGGTCCGGACCGGTTCATCCGGCACGCCGGCCTGATGCCCCGCGTCAATCACTCGTGCGATCCGAACTGCGGAGTCCAGGTCAACGACTCCGGCGCTCACGACCTCGTGGCCCGTTTCCCGGTGCACGTCGGGCAGGAGGTCACCTTCGACTACGCCATGCGGAACCACACCGTCCAGCACTTCCCGCCCCGCTGCCAGTGCGGATCCCGGCTGTGCCGCGGCCGGATCACCGGCTGGCAGGACCTCCCGTCGGATCGCAGGCACGCCTACCGCGGCTACGTCGCTCCCTATCTCCTCCACCTGCCGCAAGGACCTCAGCCCCGCTGACAGACCGAAACTGAACGCGGACGAGCGGACTGAGCTGACTGGACAGCGGGGCAGCACACAGCGGGACTACGAAACAGCGGGACAGGTGACGCCGTTGGTGCCGGCTGTACAGCCGACTCACCGCTGGACAACGGTGTCCGGGTCGGGCCCGATCCGGACACCGTTGTCCAGGGTGGCGATGTCCCGCAGGTCCTGCGGGCCGAGAGCGAAGTCGTAGACGCTCAGGTTCTCCCTGATCCGGGAGGGGGTCACGGATCTGGGGACCACCGTGTTCCCGAGTTGGAGATGCCAGCGGAGGACGATCTGGGCCGGTGACTTCCCCTTCCTCTCCGCGATCCGGGCGAGAACGGGTTCGGCGAGCAACTGCTGCCCCTGGGCGAGCGGGCTCCACGCCTCCGTGACCATGGACCGCTCGGCGGCGAACGTACGCATGGCGCGCTGCGGGAAGTAGGGGTGAAGCTCGATCTGGTTCAGGGCCGGCACGATGCCGGTCTCCGCCAGGAGTCTGCCCAGGGTCGCGGCGGTGAAGTTGGAGACGCCGATCGCCTTCGCACGCCCCTCGGCGTAGATCCGTTCCAGCGCTCTGTACGACTCGACGTACGCGTTACGCCGAGGGATGGGCCAGTGGATCAGGTAGAGGTCGACGTAGTCCGTGCCCAGGCGCCGGATGCTCGCGTCGAACGCGTGGAGCGCGGCGTCGTATCCGTGGTCGGCGTTCCAGAGTTTGGTGGTGAGGAACACCTCCTGACGCGGGATCGCCGCATCTCTGATCGCGCGGCCGACACCCTCCTCGTTGTCGTAGACCCGGGCGGTGTCGATACGGCGGTAGCCGCACCCAAGGGCGTGAGTGACGGCGGTGTACGCCTGGTCATCCGTCAGCGGCCAGACGCCGAGGCCGACTCGCGGCATGGAGATGCCGTTGTTGAGGGTGAGGCACTGCATACGGGAGCCTTCCGATCCGTGGTACGGGAACGGGCGTGGGCACGGCACGAGCACGACACGGGCACGGGCACGGGTGACGGGTGACGGGCACGGGTGACGGTGGGGCGCTCGCGGTGAACGGCTCACCAGGTCACAAGGAGCGAACGAGGTGCCCGGGTCTTCAAGCCGGTCTTCCACTCGGGCGGAGCCGCCGCGCGCAGGCCGGGGAACCGGCGTACGAGTCCGGCCAGGGCCTCCTGGAGCTGGACGCGGGCGATTTGGGCACCGACGCAGTGGTGGACGCCGTGTCCGAAGCCCATGTGCGGATTGCGGTCACGGTCGAAGTCGAGCAGAGAGGGGTTCTCGAAGACGGTCTCGTCGTGATTGGCGGACGAGTTGACCGCCATGACCGCATCGCCCTCGGCGATGGTGTTCCCGCCGAGTTCCACCTCTTCGGTGGCCACGCGCAGGTTCGCCTGAACATTCGTCTGGGCGTACCGCAGCAGTTCCTCCACGGCTTTCGGAATGGTGCCGGGCTCGCGCCGGAGCCGCTCGTACCGCTGGGGTTCGTCCAGCAGGAGGTGCGCCATGCCGGCCAGCCGGTCCGCGGTGGTCCCGTAGCCTCCGGCGAGCAGCACGAGGCTGAAGGAGATCAGCTCGTCCTGGCTGAGCCGATCGTCCTCGTCGCGGGCGGAGATCAGGGTGCTCAGGAGGTCGTTGCCGGGGTGGCGGCGTTTGGCGGCGACGAGTGCGCCCAGGTAACCGGTCATCTCTCCGACAGCGGCGGTGACCTCGGTATCGGAGCTGGCCGTGAGGTTGCGCAGCCTGTCGCACCAGGTGTCGAGCCGGTCGCCGTCCTGCCGCGGGATGCCCAGCAGGTCGCAGATGACGGCCAGCGGCAAGGGGCGGGCGAGCAGCGCCACCAGATCGGCGGGGCGGTCGTGGGCGGCGAGGGTGCTGAGGAGTTCGTCGACCAGCAGGGCCACGTCCCGCCGCATGGCCTCGGCGCGGCGGACGGTGAAGGCCGGGGCGACCAGCTTGCGCAGCCGGCTGTGCTCCGGTGGGTCCGCGGCGAGTATCGAGTCGGGCAGGGTGGGCACGCGTGCGATCCGCGGCCCTGTTCCCTGCGTGGCACGTCTGCGGCTGAAACGCGGATCGGCAAGCACGGTGCGCACGTCGGCGTATCGGGTGACCAGCCAGGCCGGATCGCCGCTGGGCAGCCGGATGCGGGCGCACGGTGCCTCGCGGCGCAGGTGGGCGAATTCCGGCAGCGGGCCGAGACCGTCGTGATGGGGGAAGGGGAAGTCCACGGTGTGAGGGGGCGGTTCGGGGTCCGCGTGGGTCACGAGAGCTCCAAGGAAGGTGTTCGGCCGCTGAGCCACAGCGGTTCGCCCGCCGCCGGGCGGGCGGAGGCTGCGGCGGCTGACGGGCACGCAGGCGATCAGCGGCAGGTCGATGGGGACGGGGCGGGTCGGCGGGGGCGGGGGCGTCAGCGGAGTTCGTAGACGGAGACGTGGTAGGTGCTGTCCGGGGCGAGCGGGCCGCCTCGCCAGGAACCCAGACGCTGTCGCAGCCGGAGTCCGGCGCGCTCGGCCATGAGATCGAGTTCGCCCGGTGAGGCGTAGCGGAAGTGGACCCTGAGGTGACGGGTGCGGTCCGCCTCGTGGATGAGGTAGTGCGACTGGTACGTCTGGGTGGAGGGATCGATCCGGCGGTGGCAGAGGATGAGGTGCTCGTCGGTCTCGGACACCACCTCGGGTACGCCCGATGCCGCGGCCACGGCGAGGGCTTCGGGCAGATGCGCGTCGAGGACGAAGACGCCGGTGGGTTCGAGGTGGGTGGCCACGGCCGTCAGACAGCGCTGTTGGGCGTCGCGTCCCGCGAGTTCGAAGAACGTGCCTCCGACGACGTGGACGAGGGAGTACGTGTCGGCGACCGGCAGGTCGGCGAAGTCGCCCAACGTGACGTGGACGCGGTCGCCGCCGGGCTTCGAGCGGAGCCGTGCCGCCATCGCTGCCGACGCCTCGACGCCGTGGACGTCCAGACCGCGCGCTGCCAGGGGCAACGCGACTCTCCCGGTGCCGATGCCGAGTTCGAGGACGGGGCCGTCACCGGCGAGCGAGGCGAGGGTGTCCACGGTCGCCGCGGTGATGCCCGGCTTGCCGAACCAGCGGTCGTAGTCGTCGGCATGGATGTCGGCGTATCCCGGAGAAGGGGCCGGGGGCTGCGCCGGAGCGTTGCCCGGGTCGCCCGCGTTGTCGGGGGCACTGCCGGTCGCCGCCGTGAACGCGGGTGCGGGGTGGTCGTGGAACGTGGGCATGGTCGGGGTCTCCTCGGCCTGCGGTCGGTTCGGTCCCCGTGGTGCGGGCGGACCACGGGAATGGGGGTGTGCGCGGGCCTCGCGAGCGCTCGGGCCGGTCAGCCGAAGGGGTGCGGGCCCGGAGCGGCCGGAAGATGGCGTTCGTCGTCCGGACCGGTGGGCAGGGCGTGGGCTCCGGGGGCCACGACGCGCACCACGGCGGAGCCGAGGCCCCGCGCCGGTTCGCACGTCGTATCCACCAGGATGAGGTCCTGGCCGGTGTGGCTGGACAGCACGGCGGTGCCGGAAGGATCGGCGACGGTGTGCGATCCGTTTCCGGAAGGGTCAGCGACGGTGTGCGATCCGTTTCCGGAAGGATCGGCGACGGTGTGCGACACGGTTCCGGAAGGATCGGCGACGGTGTGTGACTCGGTTCCGGAACGGTCCGGGCCGGTGCGCGGTCCGGGTCCGACGCGATCCGGGCCGGCCGATGGCGGTGGGGTTTCCCGGGGCGCCAGCGGGGCTCGTTCCGTCCACAGGCGCAGGCTGTCCTGCCGGTGGTAGGCCCAGAGCGCGTGCTCGACGGCGGAGTCCGGGGCGTCGCGGCCCTGCCGACGCGTCCAGGTGTCCTCGGCCACCGGGGTGTGCACGCTCCAGCGCACCATGAGTGCCTCGTACGCGGCCTTCTCGATCAGCGGGGCGATCCCCTGGCCGTCCGGGCCGCAACGGGCCCCGAACGCCTGCCGGGTGCCGTCCGGTGCGTGCAGGCATACGGCGACGCATCGTGATCCGACGGGTGCCGGGAGATCGAGCACCGTCGTCGTCACGCCGATTCCGTCCAGGAGTTTCGCCAGTGGTCCCGGGAGCTCACCTGCGGGAATCACCTGGGGAGCGCGGGAAAGTCCGTACCAGCTTCGGCGGATGAGGTCGCGTTCGAGGACCTCCCACGCGGCGTGCTGCACGGCGGCCTCCGGGTCGGGATGTGCCGCGAGACCGGTGGACCCGGCGCCGGGGCCGGGGTCGCAGCCGGCCGGCGGCCGGTGGTGCAGAAACACGGCACCGGCCGGTACATGCATGTCCGCACCGGTGCGGAGGGAGCGGCCGCGTACCCAGAGCCGGCGGGCGTGGCGGAAGTCGTCCACGGTGCCGGCCGGGCCTCCGGACATCAGTTCGGCGGGGTCCAGGGCGGGTATCCCCTTGCGGCGCAGTTCGCCGTGGGTCGCCACGATCCCGGCGTCCGACTCGGCGGCGCGGCCCGCGAGGATGTTGCTGACACGTTCGAGGAGTTCACCGCGGGCGCTCGCGACGACGCGCGGTGGACGGTGACCGGCGGCACTGCCCACCACGATGGGCCGGTTGCCGGCGGCGCAGACGGGATCGAACTGCGGCGAGCGTGCCGCGACCCGCGCGAAAACGACCTCCGGCCAGGCGGCGTAGGGGGTGAACACCTGTGGTTCCCACGGGGAGACGGACATCAGGCACGCACCCGGACCACCTCGGCGGCATCCCTCAGGACCGCCTCACCGTGGTCGGTGAGCGCTTCGGCATGTCCCGTCATGATGTGCACGGCATCGGTGGCGGAGCGGGCGAGCTCGTCGTGGCGTGCCCGCACGGCCGCGGTCGTGCGGGTGTCCGCCGCGGTCTCCCCGAGCAGGCGCCGGTACAGCAGGACGCTCCGGGCCAGGACCACCATCTGCTGGAACAGCCCGGTGAGCGGCCGCGGGTCGAGGCGCAGCGGGGTGGTGACCAGCGGCCCGCCGTCGGCCGCGGGGCGCAGGAACGGCTCCGCCGCCACGGAGGCGGCGTTGCACCGGGTGTGGGTGCCCTCGTGGACGAGTGCCTCGGCGAGCCGGACGGTTCCGGGGAGTCCGCCGGTGTCCGGTCCCAGCCGGTCGCGCCGGATGAACACGGCGCCATGGACCGCGAAATCCGTGAAGCCGTCCAGTGCGGGCCCGTCCAGCAGGACCGTCTGGCGAAGGATCTCCTTCAGTTCGGCATACGCGCCCGGCCAGATGTCCGCGAGCAGGGCGATCGTCCCGCGGATCACCTCCGTATCCCCTTCGCGCCACGCGACGACTGCCGAGCGGCTTCGGTCGCCGATGTCGCCGTCGGTGCGGGGGACGGCCTTCAGCGCGCGGGCGACGCTGCGTTCGAGGTGGGGTTGGGGCGCGGCGAGTCCGACCGGCCAGGGCAGACCGGACGGCGGTGTGTCCGCGATGCCCGACCGGGCACGGGCGAGCATGCCGGAGAGGCGCGCGATGCCTTCCGGGCCCGGAGGTCCCTTTCGCAGAACGCTTTGAGCGATGTGTGCGGCCTCGACGACCGCGGGGTGCACGGCCTCTTCCGGGGAGACGTCCAGCCCGGCCCGTTCCAGGGCCGACCGGGTCATACGCGCCAGTACGGAACGTTCTTCAGCGCTCCGGCGTGCGTCGGGCTCCACTCGCACCGCGGGTACCTCCGTGTCGCCGTCGGGGGACGGCGGGCCCTGAACGGCCCGCCGCCCGAGGTGACGTACCGTCAGCTGGGCACGTCGATCATCAGTGCCAGCTCGGGCAGTTCCTCTTCGGGGACCTGCTCGATTTCCTCGTGCATATCGATCTCCCTTCGGCGACCGGCTCCACCGACGTCCGACGGGGAGTCCCGGCGGCGCCAAGGTACGCACGGCACCGCCGTGATCACAAGGTGCGGTCGGATCGTCACACTGAGGACAGGGAGGGAGGGCGGCCGACCCCGACGAACCCCGCCCGGGACGCTCCCGCTCCGTCGCGTCAAGCCCGGCAACGGCCGTCGCGCATCACCTCCGACCTGCGGTTCCCGCTCCGCCGACGACGGCCCCTCCACCCACGGGAGTCGGCCGCCCACCGCGTCGGCCACCACACGGGAACTGGCCTGTCCGGCAGGGGAACCAGCACAGTCCAGCCAATCTCTGTCCAGAAGAGGGGAGGCGGCTCCGGCTCGTTTCGCTGCGAAGAGGCTCATGCGAAGAGGCTCAAAGGATGCCCCTTCGAGGCGCGGGGTACGTTCGGCACGGGTGCACCCGGCCGACGACACGGGGTCGGGGGCGTGCCGTCGCCCGCCGGAGCCCGTTGGCACCGCTCCCGCGCGCACGGCGCTGCGGGTTCCCGCCGGGGGTGTCCCGTCGCGCGTCCCCACGAGCGAATCGGACCAGGGAAAGGCTGAAATGCCGCTCTTGGAACACCGACCGGCACCCGCGATGATGACCTCGCCCGACCGGCGGCCGTGGCCACGGCGTTTCCTCGCACCCGACCCGATCGGGTGGCGCGGCCCGGCGCGGGCGACCGCGTGTCGAAGAGGGAGGCATGGACCGACAACACCGTGGAAGGACCGGCAGAGGCCCTCACTCACTGTCCACTCATCGCGGCCCACACGAGGAGATGCCAGTGGATCCGACAGACCGCTCACTTCGCCGCCGCCTCGCCGCAGACCGCGCGCCTCGCCGCGCCCCCGTGCGACATCACCACCCTGCCGCAGACCCCGCGCAACGTCGTACCCCCGCCACAGACCCCGCGCAACGTCGCAGCCCCGCCGCAGACCGCGCACTTCGCCGCGCCCCCGGCAGGGACCGCCACCGGTCGCCCGCACCATCGGACCCGCAGGAGTAGGCACCATGCGCATCAGCTACCTGCATGGCGGCAGCATCCCCTCCCTCTTCGCCAACGGCGTCCACGTCATGCGCATGTGCGACGCTTTCGCCGCAGCCGGACACGACATCACCCTCTACTCCATGCCCGGCCCGGACCCGGCCGAGGACCCGTACACCTACTACGGCGTCAGCAACCGCTTCCCGATCCGCCTCGTCGCCGCCCCCGACCACACACCCAACGGATACTGGCAGCGCGCGGACACGATCCGCCGCATGGTGGCCCGCGGCCCCCGCCCGGACATCGTCTACGGACGCGACCCCTACGCCCTGTCCGTCCTCTCCGATCTGGCACCTTTCGTGTACGAGGTCCACCAACTGCGCAAGGACCTGGTCCCGGTGGGGACCGAGAGGAAACTGCTCGGCAAGCCGGGTCTGGCCCGCGTCGTCGCCATCACCCATGCCCTCGCGGGCGATCTGCGCAGGAAGTACGAAGACCTGGGCACCCTGCCGATCCTCGTGGCACCCGACTGCGCCGACCCTCCCGGTCCCACCGCCACGACGCAGGCACCGCAGCTGCCGGGCCGCCCGGACGTACCGCGGGTCGGCTATGTGGGGCACCTGTACGACGGACGCGGCATCGGCCTCGTCCTCGATCTCGCGGACCGCTTTCCCGGTCTCGACTTCCACCTGGTCGGAGGCACGGCCGAGGACCGGGCCCGCTGGGAGAAGGCCTGCCGGGCCTCCCACGTGTACTTCCACGGGCACCGGCCGCCGTCCGCGCTCCCGGCCTACTACGGCCTCTTCGACATCGTCCTCGCCCCCTACGAGACCAAGGTCTACACCTGGGGCCGGCTCGGCGAGACCGGGCGCTGGGCCTCCCCCATGAAGGTGTTCGAGTACATGTCCCACGGACTCCCGATGATCGCCTCCGATCTCCCGGTTCTGCGCGAAGTCCTCCAGGACGGGGTCAATTGCCTGCTCCGCCCGCCCGAGGATCCGGCGGCGTGGGCGGAAGCCCTCGGCGAACTCGTCGCCGACGGCGCCCTGCGGCGCAGGCTCGGCGACGAAGCCCGGCGTCAGGTCCTGGAGCGCTACACCTGGCGCCGCCGGGCCGATGACGTCCTCGCGGACATCGGCCACCCGGACCGCCCCGGGACCGGGGAAGCCGGGCTCCCGAGGTGACGGAGCCGGGCGCCGCGCAGAGCCGGAGCGACGCCGCCGCGCTCCCCGGTGCCGCCGCGTGCGGCGAGGCGCCGCTGCCCACCGGGGCGTCGGTGGACGGATATCCCGCACGGCCGAGCGTTCGGGCCGGGGAGATCCTGCGGTTCCATGTCTCGACCCGGGCGGAGCGGTTCCGGGCCGACTTCTACCGCTGCGGCGCTCGCCCCCGTCTCATGGGCAGTACCGCAGGACCGGGCCGGTACGCGCCCCCCGGCCGACATGACGAGGACTGGCACTGGCCCGGCCATGACTTCGCGGTTCCCGGGGACTGGCCCTCGGGCGTGTACATCGCGGTGTTCGGCCCCGGTAGCGCCCGGCCCGCCGCCGCGCCGCCGGCCGGTGCCGAGGCACTCGACGCCCGGCACTCCCGGATGCTCTTCGTGGTGACGGCACGCGAACCCGCACACCGTACGCGCATCCTGTACAAGGTGCCCGTCTTCACCTACCACGCGTACAACAGGAGCGGCGGCGCCAGCCTGTACGGGGCACTTCCCCACGACGAGGCGTACCGCACCATCACCCTGCGGCGCCCCGGGGGCGGCATCGGCGGCCCCGTGAAAGGGCAGCCCGACGCCCACGATCCGCGGACGCCGCGGCAGACCTTCGCCCACTGGGACGCTCCCTTCATCTCCTGGCTGGAGACCTCGGGGCACACCGTCGACTACTGCACCGACCTCGACCTCCACGAAAGCCCCCGACACGCGTCCGGATACCGGCTGTTGCTCTCCGCCGGACATGACGAGTACTGGAGTGCGCGCACCCGTCGGCACATCACCGCCTTCCGTGACCGGGGAGGCAATATCGCCGTCTTCGGGGCCAACACCTGCTGGTGGCGGGTCACACCGACCGCCGACGGCACGGCCATCAGATGCGCCAAGTACCCGCCCGGAGTCCCCCAGGGCTCGGACTGCGACCGGATGCGGGGCGCTCCCGACCACTGGTGGGAGGGTGAGCCCGAGAACTCCCTCATCGGTGTCAGCTACCGCAACGGCGGCGGCCACTGGGCCGGTCTCCGCGAACCCCTGGGCTTCACGCTCCAGCACACCGGCCACCCCGTCTTCGCGGGCACCGGGCTGAGCGACGGCGATGTCCTCGGCGAGGAACACGCGCTTGTGGGCTACGAATGCGACGGAGCCGCGCACCGGCGCGACCCCCTCGGACGGGCGGTCGCGACCGGCACGGACGGCACACCCGCCGACTTCACCATCCTGGGCGTGGCCGACCTCCCCACGGCCCCGGACTCCGGCTGGTACACCGCCGCCCGGGAGAACACCGACCCGGGCAGGGCCGCGACCTTCGGCCTCTACACCAGGGGCGGCACGGTCTTCAACGCGGCCACCACCGACTGGGCGCGGCTGCTGACCCTCGACCCACTGGTGGACGCCATCACCCGCAATGTGATCAGCCTGCTCCGCTGAGGCGGGGCGGGATCGCACCGAGGAGGGCGCACTCACTCCTTGAAGTTCGCGAGCGGGCCTCCGCGCCGGCAACTCGGCCTGCCGTACGGCTCGACGGCTCGACGGCTCCAGTATCGACGTTCTCCGAACCCTCAGACCAGGAGTGGTGGGCATGAAGATGGTGATCACCGGGGGCGCCGGATTCATCGGCAGCAACCTCGCACACGCGTTGACGCGGCGACCCGAGGTGTCCGAAGTCCGGGTCGTGGACGACCTGTCCACCGGGTTCAAGGAGAACCTCCGCGGCCTGGACGTGCACTTCACCGAGGGCAGCGTCCTCGACGGCGCCCTCCTGGACCGGGTGTTCCGGGGCGCGGACACGATCGTGCATCTGGCCGCGCTCCCCTCCGTGGCCAGGTCGGTGGCCCATCCGATCGCCAGCCACCACGCCAATGCCACCGGCACCCTCTGCGTGCTGGAAGCCGCCCGGCGTGCGGGCGGGGTGCAGGTGATCGCCTCTTCCTCGTCCTCCGTCTACGGCGCCAATCCGCATCTGCCCAAGCACGAGGGGCTGCGCACCGCCCCGCTCAGTCCGTACGCCGTGAGCAAGCTGGCTTCCGAGGCGTATCTGGGGGCGTTCCACCACTGCTACGGCCTACCGGTGCTTCCGTTCCGCTTCTTCAACGTCTACGGGCCCGGACAACCCGCGGGGCACGCGTACGCCGCGGTGGTGCCCGCCTGGATCAGCGCGATGGCGGCCGGTCACCCGGTCCTCGTGCACGGTGACGGTCACCAGACCCGCGATTTCACCTACGTCGAAACCGTCTGCCGGGTCCTCACCCGGGCAGCCCTGCGAGGAGCCGTATCCGCCGAGCCTGTCAACCTCGCCTACGGTACCCGGACCTCGCTCCTGGAGCTGATCACCGAGCTGGAGTCCGTACTGGGCAAGCCCCTCAACCCCCAATACCTTCCTCCCCGTCCGGGCGACGTACGGCATTCCCACGCCGACAACGCACGCTTGCGCTCCCTCTTCCCCGAGGTGGAGCCCGTACCTCTGCGGGAGGGGCTGGAACGTACCGCCGAGTGGTTCCGCACCCGCGGTCAGTAGCTCAAGGACCCGGTTACCGACCGGTTTCGGCCGCCCGGCACTCGGCGGCGCGCCCGTCCGCCGGCATGCGCCCCTCCTTTCAACTGGGCGAAGCGGGGGTCATGTTCGGAATCAGAGGCCGTGGCCTCCTGCGTGGCTTTTACGTAAGGTGAGGCTAACCTAAGCAGACATCGGCAGTCCGGCGTTCTCGCGGGCGGCCAATGTAACTTAGGTTACCCTTACCTAACACCCCGTAGGAGGTTGCTCATGCCTGAGCACATACCGGGCGGAAGTGGCGAGTTCGATGGCCGCACCGTCCTGGTGACCGGTGCCGCACAAGGCATCGGGGCGGCTGTCGCCGATCTGCTCGCCACTCTCGGCGCCCGGGTGGCCGCCACCGACCGCACGCAGGACGGCATCGACACCCTGGCCACCTCATGGAACCGGCAACAGGCGGAGAAACCCATGAGCGAGCGCTCGGCGGGTCGGCTGGAGCCGTACGTGATGGACGTCACCGACCGGCCCGCGGTGGAGAGCGCCGTGGCGCGCATCGACCGCGAACTCGGCCCCGTCGACGTGCTCGTGAACGTCGCGGGCATCCTGCGCACCGGCCCCGCGGCCGAACTCACCGCCCAGGACTGGTCGGACACCTTCGCCGTGAACACCGGCGGTGTCTTCAATGTCTCGCAGACCGTCGCGCCGCTGATGACGGGCCGGGGCAACGGCTGCATCATCACCGTCGGTTCCAACGCCGCCGGGATCCCCCGCACCGGCATGGCCGCCTACGCCGCCTCGAAGGCGGCGGCCGCCATGTTCACCAAATGCCTGGGCCTCGAACTCGCCCGCAGCGGCGTACGGTGCAACGTCGTCGCACCCGGATCCACCGACACCGCGATGCAACGCGCCCTGTGGACCGACTCCGGCGCCGAACAGCGCGTCATCGACGGAGACCCGGCGACCTACCGCACCGGCATACCACTGGGCCGGATCGCCGCCCCCGAAGACATCGCCGACACCGTCGCGTTCCTCGCCTCGGACCGCGCCCGGCACATCACCCTTCAGGAGCTGTACGTCGACGGCGGCGCGACCCTGCGCTGAGCCGCCCTCAGCTCTCCCGTACACCTCATCCCCCCGCACCCGCTGGCGGAACCATCGAGAATGGAGTCCCCGTGTCGACGGCATCCCAGGTCGCCACGCACATACCCCCGGCCGATCCGGCTCACCCGGCCGTAGGCGCGGCCACCTCTCTTCTGGACGCCTACACACCGGGCGACCTCTTCCTCGCCACCCCTGACCGCACCCTGCTGGCACACGGTGCCGCACGCCATGTGCCGCACGACGAACGGCCGCTGGACGAACGGGTGAACGCCACCCTGGCCGAGGCCGGCGAGACCGGACAGGAATCGCCCGTGGTCATCGGCGCCATCCCGTTCGACCACGAGGCACCGGCCGCCCTGAGCGTGCCGGGCGCACTGCGCGTCGCACCGCCGCTCGCCTCCGATCCGCTGATCGCCCTGCCCGTCGGCGTGTCCGGTGCGGCGGACTGGCGGATACGCCCGGTGCCCGCACCCGAGGTCTACGGAGCGGGCGTCGCCTCGGCCGTGGAGCGCATGTGGCGCGGGGAGTTCA
This sequence comes from Streptomyces sp. TSRI0281, assembly GCF_001905125.1. Classification (GTDB taxonomy): domain Bacteria; phylum Actinomycetota; class Actinomycetes; order Streptomycetales; family Streptomycetaceae; genus Streptomyces. The sequence continues at coordinate 190,336 of NZ_LWLE01000037.1, forward strand.
GCAAGGTGGTGCTCGCCCGCACCCTCGAACTCACCTCCGGCACCCCCCTCGACCTGCCCGCGATGCTCCAGCGGCTGGCCCGCCGCGACCCCGTCGGCTACACCTTCGCGCTGCCGACCGGGGCCGGCCGTACCCTCATCGGCGCCAGTCCGGAACTGCTGGTCTCCCGGCAGGGGCGGCAGGTGGTCGCCAATCCGCTCGCCGGGTCCACCCCGCGCAGCGCCGACCTCGCCGAGGACGTCCGCCGGGCCGCCACACTGCTGGAGTCCGTCAAGGATCTCCATGAGCACGCCGTCGTCGTGGACGCGGTCCACCAGGCGCTGGCCCCGCACTGCGCGGAGCTGACCGTCCCCGCCCGGCCGACGCTGATCCGTACCGCCACCATGTGGCACCTGTCCACCACGGTGACCGGCACGCTCGCCGCTCCCGACACCTCGGCCCTGGCTCTCGCCTGCGCGCTGCATCCGACCCCCGCCGTGTGCGGCACCCCCACTCCGACGGCACGTCAGGTCATCGCGGAGACCGAGCCGTTCGACCGGGGCTTCTTCACCGGCGTGGTGGGCTGGGGCAATGCCCGGGGCGACGGCGAGTGGGTCGTCACGATCCGCTGCGCCGAGGCCGAGGCACGCACCCTGCGCCTGTACGCGGGCGCCGGCATCGTGGCGGCGTCCGAGCCCGAGGCGGAGACCGCCGAGACGGCGGCCAAGTTCCGGACCTTCCTCAGCGCCGTGGGGGCCGAGCTGTGAGCCCGCACGACGCACCCACCTGGCCGCCGGAGTTCGCCGAAAGGTACCGGGCCGCCGGCTGGTGGCGTGGCGAGACGTTCGGCTCCATGCTGCGGGAACGGGCCGAGGCGCACCCGGGCCGGATCGCCGTGGTCGATCCCATCGCGGGAACCCGATGGAGCTACGCGGAACTGGACCGGCGTGCCGACCGGCTGGCGGCGGGCTTCCTCGCCCGGAACATCGGCAAGGGCGACCGTGTGGTGGTGCAACTGCCCAACATCGCGGAGTTCTTCGAGGTCGTCTTCGCACTGTTCCGGATCGGCGCGCTGCCCGTCTTCGCACTGCCCGCCCACCGCGAGACGGAGATCTCGTACTTCTGCGAGTTCACCGAGGCGGTCGCGTACGTCATCGCGGCGGAACACGGCGGCTACGACTACCGGGAGCTCGCGGCGAAGGCCCGCGCCGGTGCGGGCACACTGCGGCACGTGTTCGTCGCCGCCGGGGATCCGGGCGCGTTCGAGGCGCTGTCCGACGTGGCGCGGGATCCGGTCGGCTACGGCGCTCCGCGCCCGGACGACCTGGCCTTCCTCCAGCTCTCCGGCGGCAGCACCGGCGTACCGAAACTGATCCCCCGCACCCACGACGACTACATCTACTCGCTGCGCGGCTCCAACGAGATCTGCGGGGTCGACGAGAACAGCGTCTATCTCTGTGTGCTGCCCGCGGCGCACAACTTCCCGCTCTCCTCCCCCGGTTCACTCGGTACGCTCCATGCCGGCGGGCGCGTGGTGCTGTGCCCGCAGCCCTCCCCCGAGGTGGCGTTCCCGCTGATCGAGCGGGAGGGGGTGACCATCACCGGGCTGGTCCCGCCGCTGGCCCTGCTGTGGACCGAGGCGGCGACCCGCACCGCGCACGACCTCAGCAGCCTGGACGTCCTGCTGGTGGGCGGGGCCAAGTTCAGCGAGGAGGCGGCGCGGCGGGTACGGCCGGCGCTCGGCTGCACCCTTCAGCAGGTCTTCGGGATGGCCGAGGGACTGGTCAACTACACCCGGCTGGACGACCCGGTCGAGGTGATCGTCACGACCCAGGGGCGGCCGATCTCGCCGGACGACGAGATCCGGGTCGTCGACGACGAGGACCGCGAGGTCGCGCCGGGCGGGACGGGCCACCTGCTGACGCGGGGGCCGTACACGATCCGGGGCTACTGGAGGGCGCCGGAGCACAACGCCCGCTCGTTCACGAAGGACGGCTTCTACCGTACGGGCGACGTCGTCCGGGTCACCGGGAGCGGCCACCTCGTCGTCGAGGGGCGCGCCAAGGACCAGATCAACCGGGGCGGTGAGAAGATCGCCGCCGAGGAGGTGGAGAACCACATCCTCGCCCACCCGTCCGTGCACGACGCCAATGTGGTGGCCGAGCCCGACCCGTATCTGGGTGAGCGCATCTGTGCGTACGTGATCCTGCGCTCGGGCGCCGGTCCGCTGAAGCAGGTGGACATCAAACGGTTCGTACGGGGCCGGGGTCTGGCCGCGTACAAGGTGCCCGACCGGGTCGAGTTCGTGGACGCGTTCCCGCAGACCGGCGTCGGAAAGGTCTCCAAGAAGGGTCTGCGGACCGCCGCCGCGGCCCGTGACGCCCCCCTCTCCCCGCACGCCTGACCCTCCCGGGCCCGCGCGCCGGCCCGGCTTCCCAGCGATCCCGAACGGAATCTTCCGCACCATGGCCCTGCCCGCCATTGCCCCGTATCCCATGCCGGCCGCCGACGAGCTGCCCGCCAACCGGGTCGAGTGGACCGTCGACCCGTATCGCGCGGTGCTCCTCGTCCACGATCTGCAGAACTACTTCCTGTCGGCCTATGACTCCGGGTCCTCGCCGATCCCCGAACTGCTGTCACATGTAGCGGCGTTGAAGAAGGAGGCGACGCGCCTCGGCGTGCCGGTGCTCTACACCGCGCAGCCGGGCGGCCAGAGCCCCGACGAGCGCGGTCTGCAGCAGGACTTCTGGGGTCCGGGCCTGCCCGCCGACCCGTACGCCGCCGCCATCGCGGACGATGTCGCGCCCGACGAGGGCGACACGGTGCTCACCAAATGGAAGTACAGCGGCTTCGTCCGCACCGATCTCCTGGAGCGGCTGCGTGAACAGGGCCGCGATCAGATCGTCATCACCGGCGTGTACGCCCACATCGGTGTCCTCATGACCGCGTGCGACGCCTGGATGCAGGACATCCAGGCGTTCGTGGTGGCCGACGCGGTCGCCGACTTCTCCGCCGAGGACCATGCGATGGCACTGCGCTGGGCGGCGGGCAAGTGTGCCGTCGTCACCACCACCCGAACCGTCTTCGAAGGAAAGTGACCGCGGTGGTCCCGAATCCTGGGCGACCACGCGCCTGATTCGCGGCCACCGGCACTGCGGAACCGGGCTCGGGCCGGACGGCCCGAGCCCGCCCTCGTGAACGTTCATGGCCTCCTCGTGCCGATGGCACCGGCCCCCGCTGCGGGGGCCGGTGCCATCGGCCAGGTGGGTGGTGCGCTCGGGTGCCGTCAGCGCGGGATGTGGGCCCCGGGCGTCAGCGCCGGGCCCCGTCCGTGACCTTTCCTGTGACGATCGGCCCCTCCGTGAACTCGCCGTCCGCCTGGTAGACATGCGCCTGAATCCGCAGGGACTCCTCCGGCTCGGTCAGCGCGTCGGCGATCGTGGGCACGGACACCTCGATGCTCGTCTCGCCCTCGGGGACGCCGGTCCAGAGGTAGGAATCGATCGTGGACAGGGGCCGCTCCGGGTCGGCGGACCCGCCGAGACCGGCGAGCCACTCCTCGTCGACGTCCTTCGTGGACAGTTCCGTGCCTTCGAGCACCGGCAGGAAGGTGAACGGCGTCTCGATGTTGATGTCGGCGGGCTCGGAGAGGCTCACCCTCCAGGTGAGCGTCTGCCCCTCGGTCACCGAGTCGGCGACCGGGGTCACGGTGACCGTGGGCATGGGGTCGTCGTTCTCGACGAGGACGCCCCCGAGGGCGCTGCCGACCGCCGTGCCGCGCACGGCCTTGGCCGCGACCTCGTGTTTGAGGTCGAAGTCGAAGCGGGGGTTGCCCTTGACCGTGATCGGCACGTCCACGGAGCCACCGGCCTTCACTGTCACGGTGCGGACCGTGGTCCTGTCCGTCTCGGGGTCCAGGACGGAGAGCTTGATCACGCCGGTGCCCTTACCGGTGACCTGGACGGGCACGCGGTAGGTACGGGTGCCGGAGTCGCCCTCCTTGACCGTCAGTCTGCCGATGTCGACCCGCGGGAGCGCGACGGGGCGTACCACCGGGGTGCCGGGGCGCCAGCCCCAGGCGTCCATCAGCCAGAACCGGCCGGAGTCGCTGAGCGGGGTGAGCTCCAGCGACCGCACCCGCTTCAGGTCGACACCGGCGCCGACAGCGGCCTTCAGCGGGACACGGACCTCACGGGCCCAGTGCGCGGCCGTCAACGCGGAGCCGGGAAGGCCGTCGACGGTGACCTGACCGAGTCCCACCCGCTTGCCGGAGGTGTCGGTGAGGGCGACGTCGAGCCGGGTGCCCCGGGTGTTCGGCGGCACGATCACCCGCAGGGCGAGCGCGTCGGAGCCCGCGAGTGAGAAGGCGCGCCCCGGTGTGAGCCGGACCGGGGTGCCCGGCTTGGTCCAACTGGCCGTGACCGCGTTGCGGTCCGGCTCGTCGTCGGTGGCCGTCCAGGACGCGAAGTGCGGCGACTGACCGGGCTCGGAGCTCGGCTTGCAGGCATCGGTGTCGCTCGTCGTGACCTGCCGGCACACGCGCCCGTTCGACACCGAGAGCGGAGCGTCGGGCAGGATCGCCGGGATGCGGTTGCCGCCGACGGCGTGGGTCAGCACCCGGGCGGGGCCGGCCGAGGGCGCGCGACGGCCGGAGCCGTCGAGCAGCGGGCGGACCCGGTCGTCTCCCGCGAGGAAGAGCCGCGCGGCGGCAGCGATGTAGGTGGTGCCCGCCGTCTGCTGCTGCTCGGCGCTCAGCCGGGTCTCGGCCTTTGACGAGCAGACCGGGTCCTCGTCGTCCCACACGTCGTCGGCGGCCGGGGCCTCGGCCTGGCCGGGCGTCCACTCGGTGTTGAAGAAGTTGTGGTTGGCGCCGACCATGTACACCGCGCTGTGCAGCGCCGTGCCCCGGCCGATGCCCCGGGTGCCGTCGAGGTAGATCTGGCCCTGAAGATTGTTCACATCGCCGTCACAGCCCGGCAGGATGGTCATGGAGGGCACGTCGGGCGTGGGGTTCTGGCCGAAGAGGGTGGGGCCGATCATAACGGTGCCGCGGATTCGCCAGCTCACCGGTCCCCGGTAGCCGTCCTCGGCGGGCGGCGGCGGGGAGACGCTGTCGAGGGCCGCCCGGTTGACGCCCTCGCCGCCCCGGGAGTGGCCGACCAGGAGCACCTTCGAGAGGTCGGCGGGCTTCATGGCGCGCACGGCCTCGGGGGCCTTCGCGGGGTTCGCGCTCCAGGTCGCCCAGCGGGCGAGGTGCCGGCGCACGAGGGACGAACGGGCCTGCGCCCCGTGGTCGGCCGTGCGGCCGTCCTGCGCGTTGACACCGTTCGCGGAGATGGAGACCGTCACATAGCCCTGGGACGCGAGGCGCTTCTGGTCGTGCAGATGGCCGCGGTAGCTCGGGACCTCCTTGTAGCCCGGCTTGCACGGCCACTGCAGGGCGGGCATCTTCTCGTCGGGCTCGTAGCAGGTGGCGTTGCGGCCGTGGAGGAAGAGTGCCAGCGGCCGCTTCCCCGGCGCGTCCGTCGGGCCGACGACCGTGGCACGCATCTCCACGGGCTCGGCGTAGCCCGGCAGCTTCACCGACTTCAGGACGTACTCACCGCTGGTGGTGCGGTACTTCCCGGCGACACCGGGGTCGACCGGGTTGGCGGGGAACGGCTCCTGGGGCTCCGTCGCGGCCGCCGAGCGCCGCTGACCGGGTGCGTGGCCGGCCCCTGCGGCGTCCAGCCGCCGCGAACCGGCGACCACCTGGAGTTCGCCCACCGGTCCGACCTTCGCCCCGTCGAGGCGGAGCCGGAAGACGCGGTGGTCGGGGGAGGGCTCCGGGACGCCGAGGGTGCGCTCCCCCGAGCGGAACTCGACCAGGGCGCCGCCCATGCCCACGGGCTCGGGCGAGCTCCAGATCAGTTCCCCGCCCTGGAAACGCCACCCCTCCGGCAGTCGCTCCCCGGAGGCGCCCGAAGGCGCGCCGGGTATGGACTCGGGGGTCGGCTGCGCGTGCGCCGGCGCACCCGCCGCCAGCGCCGCGACCGCCAGGGCGGCCGTCAGCGCGCGTGAGAGCTGTCTCACGATGGTGTCTCCTCGTCGTTGGTGTGCTTCAGCGCCCCCGGTCTCCCCAGGGGCGCCCCCCGCACCGGGGAGAGGGTGACGTGCCGTCACCGGTTGTCCTGCCTCGGGAATCTGACAGGAATCTGACAGGAATCCGACAACTGTCGGACGGGAGGCGGACGGAAGCGCTGGGACCGGTCCGGTGAGCGAGCATCCTGGCCCGGACCGGAGGTCCGACGTCCGCGCGGCGAACGGGGCCCGGTGACCTGTGCTCGCGGACACCCGTGGTGACGTCGTTGCGCTTGCCACCGGCGAGGATCACGGTGGGCGGTGCGCCGTGCGCGTACCTGAACAGGGGGTGTGGCGATCAGGTGTGACCATCGGTACGTTCTGCCCGCGTGGTTGGTGCGTCACGTGCGATCGTGCGTTTCCCGCGTGCATCCGAACAGCACGGGCCGGTGGAATTTCTCGTCGTGAACGCGGGCATCACCCATGCCGGACCGGTGACAGGAATGCGCGACGAGCAGTTCCGCGGCGTCTTCCTGTGGACGGCGGACTCGACACTTACCTCGTTCAGCCATCTCCTGGCGGTGACGCCCGGCCGTCTGATGTCGGTCGTCATGGGGGCGGAGCACTACTCCGGCATCTCGCCGCGTTGATCCCCGCCGGCGGTGACCGCATCTTCCTGGGGAGCGCCGTCGGCGCATGGCTCGCGGGTGTATCCGGGCCGGCCGCGGCTCTGATCGTGGCCGGTGTGAGGGGAATTCCGATGCTGCTCACGGTTGGCTGGTACTTCGCGCCGCCGAGCGGAGAAAGCCGGAGTGTCGCCACGGCGCCCCGGTGGAGGGGAGCCGCCGCGCTCCGGGCCGCAGCAGTCCGCCTTGGCTGCCGATGGTGGGCGTACAGCGCGGGGTCTCCGCGAGGTCACCCGATGGGCGCCGGGGCGTTGTGCCGGTCCGGGAGCACGCTGTTCCGCGGTGGGCTCGCGGGCAGGAGGTCGCTGTGGTGCCGGTGGAGCAGGTCTTCGTGGGCGGGGGTGAAGAGCGTCCGTCCGGTGCCCACCGCGACTTCGGCGTCGTCGACAGTGGCCAGTGATGGGGTGCCGGCGAGCGCCGCGGACGGGTCGGGATGGCCCACGGCGCGCAGAAGGCGGGTCAGGGCCTGTGCACGGGCTCCGGTGGTGGGTCCGGTGAGTTCTTCGTGGGTGAGGACACAGACCGCGGGGTGGTGCAGCATCCATTGGCTGCGACGGGCCTCTTCCATGCCGGGGAAGCAGGGGTCGGTCAGTGCGAGGGTGATCCGGTCGTCCAGGGTGGGCAGGGCCGCGAGGATGTCACGGTAGATGAGGTGCTCGGGCATCGAGCCGACGCGGTCGGCGGGCTGGGAGAGCATCCGGATCTGGCTGATGATCCGGTCGCGGATGTCGCGGTGGTGGAAGACGAGGGGTGGCTGCCGCCCGGCGTGCCAGGCGCGCAGGAATCCGGCGTCGGCCCGTTGGAGGTCCAGGCCGGTGAGGTACCAGCAGCCACGGCCCGGCAGCAGTTTGAGCAGTGCGCTGTCCGGCAGGTGGGCCAGGCGGGCCTCGGTGCCCGGGTCGACGGGTGAGGCGAGCGTGGTGGGCTGGCCCAGGCGCATCCACCAGACCCGCCACAGGGCGCTGACCGCTTCCTGGAAGACGGTCTCCAGCGCTTCGCGGTTCTGCCTCTGCCCGTGCAGCAGCAGGGTGGCCCGGTCCTGGCCGCAGGCGGCCTCCAGCAGGGGGTAGACCTCACCCGGGCCGGGCCGGTCGTCGCCTCCGCGTGGGTCGCCGCTCATCGTGCCGTAGGAGGTGTAGCCGAGGGCGGTGGTGACGTCGGCGAGGAGCGGGGTGCCGCTGCCTCGCAAGGAGACGACGATCATCTGGGGCACGGCCATGGAACATCTCCAGCGGGAAGGCGGCGGTCGGGTGGATCGGGGTCCCGCGCAGGGAGCGGGGAGGGTCAGCGGTTCACGGTCACCCCGGCCGGCGCGGCGGTGGTGAGGAGGAGGTCCTCGTAGGTGTGGTGGTGGCGGGTGGTCGTACGGTGGTGGAGCAGACCGGCCGCGCGAACGTGGTCGCCGGAGTCGATCAGGGCGCGGGCGAGGGTGTCCTGGATGATCTCGCGTTCCACGCGTACTCCACCGATGCGCTCCGCCTTCTCGCCCAGGGTGCTCAGCAGAATCACCGCTGTCCGCGGTCGGCCCGAGGTGATCTCTGCCAGCGCCTGGACCACGGGGGCCAGGACCTCGCGGTAGTCGGGGCGTTCATCGGCGGCGGCCCGGCGGGCCAGGGCACGCAGGTCGTCGGTCGCGGCCTCCACGGCCAGGGCGAGGGCGAGGTTGAAGGTATGGAAGACCTCCGCCGTCCCGCCCGGTGCGCTCAGCAACTCCCGTACATGGGCCGGATCGCTGCGTCCGGCCGGTGCCTGACCGGCGAGCAGCAGGCGCCAGTTCGTCGCGGCCCGCATCCCGACATCCGCACGCCCCAGCGCCGCGTCCGCCCGCCGCCGTGCGTCCGGGAAGTCACCGGCGGCGATCGACTGCAGCGCCGCATGCCAGTTCAGATGACGTAGCTGCACCGCCTGCGGGTCGGAGGCGAGCCAGCTGTCCAAGAACGAGACGGAAGCGCGGCCGAGCCCCATCTCGTGTTCCGCGTGGGCGAGGGCATGGACGGCCACACCCGCGCGCGGGTACAGGTCCAGTGCCTGCTCGGCCAGTGCGTGAGCCTCCTGTACGCGCCCCTGTTCCGACCTGGTCGCGGCAAGCCAGCTCGTCCACGGCCAGTTGTCCGGGCCTGCCAGCATCGACTGCCGCTCCACGAGAGCGTCGCCGTGCGCGCGGTAGGCCGGATCCCCGCAGGAGGAGAAGGCTCCCAGCATGAGCCCCGCCACCTCGTCGGCCGGCCACCGGTCGAAGTGCAGCGTCAGATGATCGGCCGCAAGCCGGTACTGCCGGTGCGTGTACAGGAACACCCCGTACACCAGGCTCGCCTGCCACTCCCCCGCGGCCAGCGCGTCGCTGTGCGCGACCACCAACTGCTCCTGCAGCGCGGCATCGTCCAGGCTGTCCCCGGTCGCCAGTGCCAGCAGCGCCCTCGCCACACCGCAGCCCGGCTCCCCCGCCACCCACGCGCGCAACAGAGGCATCGCCCGCCCGCTCAGCGCCAGCATCTCCCTCACCGCCGGGTGCTCCACCGGCTCACCCGCCGCCACAGTCGCCTCCACCTCGGCCGGCCACCCGTCCTCGCCCGCTCCCCGCCGGTAAGACCGCAGCCGCGAACAGGGCGGTGCACACGACGCGGCTGATCCCGCAGCGATGACCCGGCAGGATCGGCGGCAGGCCCACCTGGTTGCCGCTCGCCATACCGCTTGCCGTGCTGCGCATCCCCACGCTCATCGTGCTTCTCCTCCATGCCGGAACCGGCTTCCCGGTGATCCGCCGACCGGACCGCTCGCCGGATGGACCCGGTCCGCACGTCGACCAACGACGGACCGCCACTCCCGACACGCCCTGAAGGTCGGGCCGTTCCTCGTCGGCCCGGTGGGTGACGCCTGGACGAGCCATCACCCGTAATACGAAGGCCACCGCGTGCGGTGCACCCGCCCGAGGGTCAGTCGGCCGTCGACGGGGCGCTGTGGCGGGCATGGGTGGCGTGGAGGTAGCGGTTGAGGTGCTGGACGTGGGCCGGGGAGGCGTCGCGGACGGCGCCAAGGATCTCGGGGGCGAGCGCGAGCGGCCGGTCCAGGCGTTCGAGGGCCTGTCGGGCTTCGCGTCGGGCGTGGGAGGCGACCGGTCCGGTGTCGAGGAAGTAGGGCAGCCGCAGCCCGTACTCGGTCGCCGTTTCGACCGCGTCGGCGACGTACCGATCGATGGCGGCGTCGACGGTCGTCGTCTCGATCGGGGCTCGGAACGGTGTGAACGGACCAAAGGAATCCGGGACGGGGCCGGGGTCCAGGATCATGTCGGCGAGACGGCGGGCGATCACTGGTGAGCTGTGGAATCCGTCGCGGTACGTGCCCGTGGCGAGGAACAGTCCGTCGATGGGGGCGGGGCCGAGGAGGGGAAACCGGTCGAGTGTGACCGGGCGGCTGCCGTAGTGCCATCGCTGGATCGCGGACATGCCCAGGCGGACGTCGAACTGCTCGGTGGCGAAACGCAGCAGGGACTGGGTGACACCGACGCGGGGTCCGGCCGGAGGGTCGAACAGCACGATGTTGGTCGCGCCGATGTACTCCACGCCGCCGCCGAGAGGGACCAGGTGCATCCCGCAGGCGCCCGAGCGGGTGGGGGTGCGGATGACGTGGTCGAAGCCCACGGGCTCCTGGCGCAGGGTCTGCACGGCGAAGCCGGTGCCGTGCAGCAGTGGTGGCGCCGTGTGATCGGGCGCCACCCGGCCCAGGAGCTGCTGCGAAGCGGTGCCTGCGGCCAGCACGACCGCCCCCGCCGAGACCACCCGCCCGTCCTCAAGGCGCAGTCCGCACGCCGCGCCATGGGTGCTGACCAGCTCGGACACCTCGCCTTCGAGGGAGGTGACACCGGTCCGGCGGCCCGCGTTCTCCAGCGCCAGGAGCAGGGCGCGGGCGTCGAGTGACCCTTCTCGTTCCAGGTACAGGGCGCGTACGGGGCGCTCGTGCGGGACGGGGCGCAGGACGTGAATCTCTGCGGGGTCCACCTCGTGATGTGGCTCGGCGTGCTCCTTGAGCGCGGCGTGGACGGCCTCGAAGTTCCGCACGGCTGCGGGTGTCGCCTGTGCTCCCAGGATGACGAACGTGCCCGGGGACAGGGTGGAGGGCAGCGAGGCCGCTCCCTCCGCTCCCTCGTGGTGCAAGCGCTCGAACCACTGCGGCCAGGCATCGAGCGCCTCACGCGCGAGCGCGAATTCGGCACGGGCGGCAGGGTGCCGAGCGGTGGAGTCGGTGACTTCGGCGAAGCAGTTGAGCATGGCACCCGCCGCTGTCGTGGCCGAGCCCGGCCGCGAGGCCGGCCCGACCACGACCACCCGCGCCCCCGGAGACCGACGCACCAGTTCCAGGGCGATCGACAGCCCCAGCACTCCGTTGCCCACCACGGCCACATCCGCTGTCGTCCCCCACATCCCAGGCTCCCTTCCCGCCACGGCCGTCGCGGCAGCCTTCCCACCACGACGACCGCACAACCCGCGCCCCCGGGAGCGGCCGGAGTGTGGCCGACCGCCGTCGGAAGGGTGCCTCTCATACCGCCCACGGGCTCCCGGCCCTCGTCGAGAGCGACGAGGAACGGTTCGCCGCCCGATCTCCTCGCCGCCCGATCTCTTCGCCCACACCCAAGAGCAAGGACCGGTGGACGCCGGACGACATACCCGCGAGCACTTCGAGGACACCCGCTTTCCGTCGGCAATTCGGGGACCGACGCAGCTCGGAATACCGGAGGGGGGTATATTGCTGATCCCGAGGAGATACCCCCCTCCGGTATAGGAGATAGCTATGTCAACCCCAACCGCCCCTCCCAGTCCGCGCCGCTGGACGGCGCTCGTCCTCATCGCCCTGGCTCAGTTCGCGGTCATCATGGACACGTCCATCATCGGTGTCGCTCTCCCCAAGATGCAGGTTGACCTGGGCTTCTCCCCGGAGAACCTGTCCTGGGTGTTCAACGCCTACGTCGTCGCCTTCGGTGGGCTTCTCCTGCTCGGCGGGCGGCTGTCCGACCTGTTCGGCGCCAAGCGGATCTTCGTTGTCGGCTGGACGGTGATGGCCGCGGGATCCCTGGCCGCCGGCCTCGCCTCCGAGGTCTGGGTCGAACTGACCGGCCGCGCCCTGCAGGGCGTCGGTGCCGCACTGATCGCCCCGTCCGCGCTGACCCTGCTGATGATGCTCTTCGGCTCCCGCCCCAAGGAGCTGACCAAGGCGCTGGCCCTGTACGGCGCCGCGGCCCCGGCAGGCGGCACCGCCGGCGTCTTCCTCGGCGGTGTCATCACCGAGTACGCCAGCTGGCCCTGGGTGTTCTACATCAACATCCCGATCGCCCTGGTCGTGCTGGCCATCACCCCGTCGGTCATGCCCTCGGCCCCGGTCCGCCGCGGCTCCATCGATTTCGCGGGAGCGGCCACCGTCACCGTGGGACTGGCCACCGCCGTCTACGCCATCGTCCGCGCCCCCGAAACCGGCTGGGGCTCGGCCGAGACCTGGCTCGTACTGGCGGCCGGCGTGGCCCTGATCGCCGCGTTCATAGCCATCCAGTCCAAGCGCCGCGAGCCGCTCATGCGGCTGGGTATCTGGCGGGCCCCCAACCTGGCCGGGGCGAACATCGCGCAGCTGCTGATGGCCGCCGCATGGATCCCGATGTGGTTCTTCCTCAACCTCTACCTCCAGCAGGTCCTGGGACTGGGCGCCTTCGCCTCCGGCGCGGCCCTACTGCCCATGACGGTCGCCACCATGATCATGATGGTCGTCCTGGCACCCCGCCTGATCGCCCGCTTCGGGACCAAGCCGCTGATCGTCACCGGTCTGCTGGGCCTCGCGGCAGGCATGCTGTGGCTGTCCTTCGCCCGGGCCGACGGCACCTTCTGGGTCGACGTCCTGCCTGCCTCCCTGCTGGCCGCGGTCGGCATGTCGCTGGCGTTCATCCCCTCCCTCGGCACCGCACTGTCCAGTGCGCGCCCCGAAGAAGGCGGCCTGGCCTCCGGCATCGTCAACACCAGCTACCAGGTCGGCTCCGCTCTCGGACTGGCCGCGATGACGGCCGTGTCCGCGGCGTACGGCGCCCGCGAACTCGGCAACCCCGATGCACTCACCAACGGGTTCTCCGCCGCCTTCCTCGGCGCGGCAGCACTCGCCGCCGTCGGCGCGCTCGCGTCGCTGCTCACCCTGCGCACAGCCCCCGCGCCGGATTCCCCTCACAGTGAGGAGCAGACCGCCAAGGCGGACGCGGCCTGAACCCGCCGGGCTCATCGCGCGCCCGCGACGCACGTGCCGCCTGACCGGAGGAGCCCTGTCAGGCGGCACGGGGAGTTCAGGGGGCGGCACCCACCCGCCACCGGCGGGGCCCACCCGCCGCGGAGCTGTCCGTCAGCGGCTGCGGCTCGGGCTTCCGCGACGCTCGGCCGGGACACCCCGGCCGAGCGTCACTTGCGTACCCGGGGCAGCCGGACGGCCAGGCCGGGGCGCGCTGTTCGCGCAGGAGATCATGGATCGGTTCCTCACCCGTTCGCCTTCGCCGATGCGGCACGCAACAGCCGGAGTTGACCGATCTCGGCGACATTCTTCATCAGCTCCGCATTCACCCAGGCGACCATGTGGGCGACGGTGTACGAAGGGTCGTTCTGCCACGACAACGGGGCGGTGGCGTCCAGGTCGATGTCGGTGAGGCGGTCCAGTACACCCAGCCAGTCCCCGCGAAGGAGGCGCAACCACTCGATGGCCGCGCTCCCCTCACCCGGCCAAACGACGTCGGTCCGCGCCCGTGGCACCTGCCCCCGCGCGTGATCGATGCTCACGCTCCACCACCAGCCGATATGCCAGGTCAGCCAGCCGATCGTGGGGATCGGTACGGGCTCGGGCTCCGTATCCGCCCAGTCCGGAACCCACCTTCCGTCGGCAGCCGCGCGCACCGTCCAGCACAGGGGTGCGGGTTCCCACAGGAAGTCCTCGGGCTCCAGCCGCGCCATGTGGTACTCGAACAGCGACCAGGTCAGGTCGAACTGCCCACGCAGCAGGTCACATCGGGAAGCGCTCACCGGCCCGACCCTGGCACACTGCCGTGTCACCTGGAAAGCGACTATCAGGTGCACCCGGACCGAATTCCGCCCCGGTGAAAGTGGTTTGCCGCGTTGGATCGTGCTGCGTAGCGTCGCCACTCGTGACTTCCACCCTGCGGACGGCCCGCCTGCTCCTGGACCCGTACACACCGGAAGACGAAGAGAGCTTCGTCGCGCTCTTCCAGGACCCGAGGGTGTCCCGGTGGATGGGTGAGGGCCCTGCTCCCGAGGCAGCCGACCGGGCCCTGTTCGGGCGGATCTTCAGCAAGGTCTACGCCCAGGACCTGTTCGACGTCTGGGCCGTTCGTCGGGGCCGGCTGCTGATCGGGCACGCCGAAGTCAAGCGGACCGACACCGTCGGAGGCTACGAGATCATCTACGCCCTGGCTCCCGCAGCCTGGGGTACCGGCCTGGGGACCGAGGTGGCGGAGGCGATCGTCGCCCACGCCTTCGACACGCTCGGGCAGACCGAGGTGCACGCCACCGTGGCCTCGGAGAACACGGCTTCACTCACCCTGCTGGGCAGGATCGGCTTCGAGCACATCCGCGACATCGAGGAGGACGACGGCAGCACGACCCAGGTGTTGACCCGCCGCCGCCTTTCTGCGGCCGACGGGTCCCTCTCTTCCCGCTGAGGCGTGAGGGCGCCAGGGCGCTGAGGCGTTGGGCGTAGGGCGTAGGACGTAGGGGGCAAGCCAACCGCTGCCCCAGTCGTTCCGTCGGCGTGTCGGCGAGCGGGGCGAGACCACCCGGGCATGCGGCGTCCCTACCGCTCTCCGGTCAGCCCTGCGGCGGGGTGAGCGCCTTGAGGCTGGGGCGGATCGCCGCCGCGGCCGCGTCGGCCGCCGCGGCTTCGTCCCCGGCCTCGATCGCCGCCAGCAGTGCTTCGTGCGGCTCGGCGCCGCTCTCCTGGATCACGTCCTGGCTGCGCAGCGCGTGCAGGCTGTCATGGAGCCTGCCGACGAAGAAGCGGTAGCACTCCAGCAGCACGCTGTTGCCCGCCGCCTCCACCACGGCCAGGTGGAAGTCGGCGTCGGTGCGGGCGAACTCCTCCGGTTCGGTGGCGCGGTTCCGGGCGGCCAGCAAGCTGCGCAGCCGCCGCAGGTCGGCATCGGTGCGGCGGGTGGCGGCGAGCCGGGCCGCCTGAACGTCGAAGCCGAGCTGCACCTCGAACACCTCACGCACATCGGCGGTCCCGAACCGGCGCAGCATGGGCGCGGGATTGGCCGTGGAGACCACATAGGTACCGGCCCCCTGCCGGGTCTCCAGTACGCCGAGGTGCACCAGGGCCCGTACCGCCTCGCGGATCACCGTACGACTCACTCCCAGCTCCTCGGTGAGCCGCTGCTCGGTCGGCAGTCGGTCCCCGATCACCCAAGTGCCCTGCTCCAGAGCCTCATTGAGCTGACCAACGACCTCGTCGACCGAGGACCTGCGGCCGATCATGCGCATGAGTGCTCCCTTTCCCGCCGATTTGCGATCTTCCAGCCCTACCGTATCCTGGTCACCTGCCATCATTCATCAGTCATCATACAAATTTGGAGCTACGGTGAAGCAGTTCGTCACACCCGATTCCCTGGCCTGGGCCGCACAGCTGCGGGAGGACACCGGGGCAGACGCGATGCCGTTCGCCCCCGCGGTCGTCACGCGCGGCGACACCGTATGGCTCTCGGGCGCCACCGCCTACCCGCTCGTGCATCAGCACCCCCACGACGAGGCCGAGCTGACCGTTCCCGAAGGCATCGGGGAGCAGACCCGGGCCTGCCTGGACAATCTGCTCATCGCGTTGAAGGCGGCGGGCGGCGAGATCCAGGACATCGTGAAGGTCACCATCTTCAACACCGACATGGACGCCCAGGACGAGGTCAACCGGGTCTACGCGGAGTTCTTCGGCGAGCACAGGCCGGCACGCAGCCATATCGGGGTCAACCGGCTGGTCGGCCCTGAGCTGAAAATCGAGATCGAGGCCGTAGCGGTCCTCGGCTGACAGTGCGTGACCCTTGACCAAGGGCGCGCCGCCCTTGGCCGAAGGCGCGCTGCCCTTGGCGGACGGCGCGTCGACTACCGCAGGAGCAGGTAATGTCCCTCTTCATCCCCGACTTCGACGGAACCGTCGTCGTGCGCTCCGCAGACGCCGAATTGATCGGCAAGGGCGGCCCGGTGACCAACCAGTTGCTCGTCGACAGTTCCGCCACGGGCGGCGCGCTCTCCAGCATGCGGGTCACCCTCGACAAGGGTGCGAACGGTGCCCGCCCGCACCACCACGGCAAGTCCGCCGAGATGTTCTACGTCCTCGACGGCACCGCCCAACTCCTGTCCGGGGATCAGGTGGTCACCGCGGAGCGCGGGGACGTCGTCGTCGTACCGCCCGGCACACAGCACGCCTTCGCCGCGGCACCCGGCGAGATCGCGGACATGCTGGTCATCATCACGCCCGGCGTGGAGCGCTTCGAGTACTTCCGACATCTGGAGCGCATCCGTTACGGCAAGGTGCCGCCGGAGAGCCTCCTCGAAGTGCAGGAACTCTACGACTCCTATTTCGGGACGAGCGCTGTCTGGAACGCCGCCCGCGCATGACGATGCCCGGCGCGGCGACGTCCGTGATGTGCGGGAAGGGGAAGAGCGCGGGGCGGCGCTCATGATCCTGCGGAGGAGCGGGAGTGGCGGGAGTGGCTGGAGTCTCCAAGATCGGCTGCCCGTTACTGTCCCGGCCGGGAATCCCGCCCGGGTCCGTGCGGTCGCAGACTGACGGAGTGCGGTGGATCGGTCGCGGCCGCACCCCCCTCCCCCATTCCAAGGACACAGGCCTGTGAGCGAACGCGTCATCACCCCCCGTAACCGTGGTTTCCTGTTCATCGACTCCCACCCGACCGGCTGTGAGCGTGTCGTCGAGCAGATGTGGCAGGCAGTCCCCTCCCCGGCCGACTCCCCCGCCGCCTCGCCGGACGGTGCAGCGCACAGCGCGTCGGACGGTGCGCCGGTCGCGCTCGTGATCGGCTCGTCCGCCGGCTACGGGCTCGCCGCCACCGTCGCGGGCCTGGCGAGGGTCGGCGTCCGGGGTATCGGTGTGTGCTTCGAGAAGGCACCCGACAGGCGTACCGGAACGGCGGGCTGGTATCGCACGGCTGCCACCGCCCAGCTCGCCCGCAGCCACGGCCGGGACATGGTCTTCCTCAACGGCGACGCCTTCTCCGACGCCATGAAGGACCAGGTGGCCGATCTGCTCAAGCAGCGCTTCGACGGGCGGCTGGACTACCTCATCTACTCGGTGGCCGCGCCCCGGCGCACCGACCCGGACACCGGCGTCACGTACGCGTCCGTCCTCAAGTCCATCGGCGAGGCGCACCGGACGAAAACTCTCGTCTTCGACGGTGACGGTGCGCCCGAGGTACGAGAGGTGGAGTCGCCGCCCGCCGAGGGTGACGACATCGCCCGGACGACCGCCGTCATGGGCGGCGCCGACTGGGAACGGTGGATCGACCATCTCGCGGCGCGGGGCCTGCTCGCGGAAGGTTTCACGACGGTCGCGCTCTCGTACATCGGCTCAGCGTTGACCGCCGGTATCTACCGGCAGGGCACCATCGGCGTGGCCAAGGCCCACCTCGAACAGACCGCCCGGACGCTGGACGAGCGACTGGCCGAACTCGTCGGCGGCAGGGCGGTCACCTCCGTCAACGGCGCCGCCGTCACCCAGTCCTCCACGGCCATTCCCGGCATCGCCCTCTACCTGGGACTCCTGCGCGGGACCCTCGGCGACGCTCTCGTACCGCCGATCGCGCAGCTCACCGATCTGTGGGACCGGCTCACCGGCACCCGTCCGCTCGACCCGGACGATGAGGGCCGCATCCGTCTCGACACCTGGGAACTCGCCCCCGACGTGCAGAGGGCCGTCACGGATCGCTGGAACCGCGCCACCACCGACACCATCGGCGAGCTGGCCGATCTCGACTGGTTCCACACGGAGGTCAAGCGCCTGTACGGCTTCGCCGTGCCCGGAGTCGACTACGACGCTCCGGTCAGGACCGACATCCCGTGGCCCGGCACCACAGCCTGACCGTCCGAAGCGATGCCGCTGTCAGCGCTCTCCCGTCGACACGCCGAAGTGGTCGTGCAGTGCTTGCCGGCCGAGGTCGCTCACGGTGAGCGCGCGCGTCGTGCCGATCCGCGTGACCAGCCGACGGTGAGTGCGTGGCCGCACAGGGCCGCACCCACGGCACCGCCCATGTGGGGGCGGCGCTCGGTCCAGTCCAGGCACGCACGCACGCACCAATGGGCGGCGCGAGCCGCCCGGCACAGTGATGCCGACCTCGGCCGGCCAGACCGCGCCCTCACCGGTCAGGCCCGGCTCGGGCCCCCACGTCAGCAGCCCGCGCTCGACCATCGCGTCGGTGACCGCCGGCGCACCACGACACTCCGTGCCCCGGGCGGAGCTCGTCGTGCCCCGGGCGGAGCTCGTCGTCACCGACGACCCGAATCCCGCGGACATGGCGCTGATCTCCGACGCACTGGACCGGTTCAACATCGAGCGGACGGGAGTCGATGACCGGCGGCCTCTCGCCGTCCTGGTCCGTGATCCCGTACACACCAGGTGATCGGCGGACCCTGGGAGAGGTCCCTTGCGATCCACCGGGAACCAGCCGCGTCTTCATGACGGAGGCGGCCTCGACGAACGGCTCCAGGCTCCCGCCTCGCTCGCCCCGCTGATCGACCCCAACCAGCATTCCTGCGGCACCGTCTACCCTCATGGCCACCGCGAACTGTCCCACCCCGAACCCGGCATCCACCTGGTCGGCATGAAGTCCTACGGCCGCGCCCCGGCCTTCCTGGCGATGACCGGCTACGAGCAGGTCCGCTCCGTCGCCGCCGCCCTCGCCGGTGACACCGAGTCCGCCGACCGCGTCGAACTCACCCTCCCGGAAACCGGAGTCTGCGGCGGCGCCGGACTCTTCGACGACCCGGCAGCCGAGCAGGCCGACGCCGGTGGCTGCTGCGACGCCCCGTAACCCGCCCTCGACCGGCCCTGCCGAACCCGTCGGGACCGGTGGCTGCTGCTCGTGACCGAGCTCGATGCCCGCGGGGCCGCGACCGGAACGGCCCCCGGTCGTGGCCCCGCGCCGAGCGTCACGCGGGTCGCCGACGGAGACATCGGCCACTGCGCCTTCCCCGTGCTCAATCGGGACGCCGGGCCCAGGCCGGTGTCCAGGTCTCGCCGTCGGGGCGGCCGGGGTACGCGGCGGCGAGGTGGGCGCGGAGCGCGGCGAGGGCGGGGTGCTGGTTGTCGGTGTGCCAGAGCAGGGAGTGCGGGTAGACCGGGGTCGGGTCGTGCATCGGGATGCGCCGCAGGTCGTGGCCCGCGGGCCAGACGAGCGGGGTCTGTTCGCTGACGAAGGTCCCCAGCGTCGAGGAATCCGCGATCGTGTCGAGGAGGGGTTCGATGCCGAAGTCGGGGCCGATCGCGTCGAGGGTGAACCCGAACGCGGCGGCGAATTCGTCGTAGTAGGCGGCCCACTCGGTACCGGGAATGTTGCCGGGCATCCAGATGCGGCGCCCGGCGAGCTGGGCGGGCGTGATCGCGCGGGCGGCGGCGAACTCGTGGGCCGGTCCGGTGAACAGCTGAAGGGGCTCGTCGAACACCGGGGTGGCCTCGACACCATCGGGGAGCTCCCGTCCGGGCATGGTGACGGCACGGAAGGTCGCGTCGATCGTTCCGGACCGGATGGCCGCGATGGCCGTACCGGAGTCCAGGAGGGTCACCACATCGAGTTCGACGTCGGGGTGTGCGCGGTGGAAGTCGCGCAGCAGACCCGCCACCGAGAGCCGTCGGCCGATCACATCGACGCGCAGGGCGCGGCGTCCGGGTCGCACGGACGCCGCCGCCCGCTCCTCGGCTTCGAGGAGTGCACGGGCGTGCGGCAGGAACGCCTGCCCGTCGATGGTGAGCCGGGCTCCCCGCGCGGTGCGATGGAACAGTTGCACGCCGAGGTCCTTCTCCAGCACGGCGATGCGCTTGGAGACCGCCTGCGGAGTGATCGACAAGGTGAGGGCGGCTTCCTGGAACTGTTCCGCGTCGACGGCGGTGACAAAGGTACGCACGGCAGTGAGGTCCACGTGTCCCATCCTAGGCACGCAACCGATCGTTGTTTCTCCCGGGCGAAATAGTTGTTTGATTCCCGTACTCGACGCTCGCTTTGATGTCTCTGGTCAACGTGTGGTTTCGCAGGCAGCGCAGCAGGACGGCGGCGTAACCGCACCGCGACGGACCCGGCCCCACACTGGCGACCGATGCCGGTGCCCTCGGCAGCCGTCGACGGCTCCCCCGCGTCGCGGACCGGGGTGGGGCTTCCCCCCTCGCATCGGAGGCGACCGCCCGTGCCGGATTCATTCGTCCATCTGCACAATCACACCGAATATTCGATGCTGGACGGCGCACAGAAGCTGAAGCCGATGTTCGGGGAGGTGGCCCGGCAGCGGATGCCCGCGATCGCGATGAGCGACCACGGCAATATGTTCGGCGCCCATGAATTCGCGCAGGTCGCGAAGGACTTCGGGGGCATCACGCCGATCATCGGCATCGAGGCGTACGTGGCGCCCTCGTCGCGTTTCGCCCGGAAGCAGGAGTTCTGGGGGCCGGGCGGCCGTCGCGCCGTGAGCGCCGACGGGGAAGGGTCGAAGGACGTCTCCGGTGGCGGCCGTTTCACCCATATGACCATGTGGGCGCGGAACGTCCAGGGCCTGCGGAACCTGTTCCGGCTCAGCACGCGGGCCAGTTACGAGGGCCAGTTCCCGGCCGGGAAACCGCGTATGGACCGCGAGTTGATCGCTGAGCGGCCCGACGGCATCATCGCCACCACCGGCTGCCCCTCCGGCGAGATCCAGACCCGGCTGCGGCTGGACCAGTACGACGAGGCGAAGGCCGCCGCCGCGGCCTACCAGGAGATCTTCGGCCGCGAGAACTACTTCCTGGAGCTGATGGATCACGGTCTGGACATCGAGCGTGAGGTCCGCGGCGGTCTGCTGCGCCTGGCCGGGGAGCTGAGCATCCCGCTGCTGGCGACCAACGACGCGCACTACGTCACCGAGGACCAGGCCGATGCCCACGACAGTCTGTTGTGCATCGGGGTCGGCAAGAACAAGGCCGACCCGGGCCGTTTCCGCTTCAACGGCTCCGGCTACTACCTCAGGACGGCCGCCGAGATGCGCCGCCTCTTCTCGGAGCTTCCGGAAGCCTGCGACAACACCCTGCTGATCGCCGAGCGCGTCGAGTCCTACGACGAGGTATTCGACTACGCCGACGAGATGCCGCGGTTCCCGGACGTACCCGAGGGCGAGACCCAGGAGTCATGGCTGCGCAGGGAAGTGCTCACAGGCCTGGCGATGCGCTACGGGAACCCGGTGCCCCCGCACGTCATGGAGCGGTTCGAGACCGAGATGACGGTCATCGGCCCCATGGGCTTCAGCTCCTACTTCCTCGTGGTGGCGGACATCTGCGCCCACGCCCGGAAGAACCGGATCCCCCTCGGTCCGGGCCGCGGATCGGCCACCGGTTCCCTCGTGGCCTACGCCACCCGCATCACCGAACTGTGCCCCCTGGAGCACGGCCTCCTGTTCGAACGGTTCCTCAATCCCGAGCGCATCAACCCGCCGGACGTCGACCTCGATTTCGACGACCGCCAGCGCGACAGAATGGTCCGTTACGTCACCGAGAAGTACGGCGACGAATACACCGCCATGGTCAACACGTTCGGCAGGATCAAGGCCAAGAACGCGACCAAGGACTCCTCGCGCATCCTGGGCTACCCCTACTCACACGGCGAGCGGATCACCAAGGCGCTCCCTCCGGATCAGAACGGCAAGTCCGCTCCACTGGCGGCCGTCTTCGACCCGTCCCACGAGCGGTACGGCGAGGCCGGTGAGATCCGGCAGATGTACGACAACGAGCCGGACGTGAAACGGGTGATCGACACCGCTCGCGGGGTGGAGGGCCTGACGCGCGGCACCGGTGTGCACGCCGCCGCGGTGATCCTTTCCAAGACGCGGCTCACCGACCGGATCCCGCTGCACATGCGGGCCTCGGACGGCGTGCGGATCACGGGGTTCGACTACCCGTCGTGCGAGGCCATGGGATTGATCAAGATGGATTTCCTGGGGCTGCGGAACCTGGGCGTCATCGATCAGGCCATCGAGAACATCCGCGAGAACCGGGGCGTCGACCTGGCCACCGTGGATCCGCTGGACGGTGGCTCCTCGGCCGTCGTGATCCCGCTGGACGACGCCACCACGTACCGACTGCTGGCCGAGGGCAACACGTTCGGGGTGTTCCAGCTCGACGGCGGTGGCATGCGGGTCCTGCTGAAGCAGATGGAGCCCACCCGGTTCGAGGACATCGCGGCGGTCAACGCCCTCTACCGGCCCGGCCCGATGGCGGCGAACGCGCACACCAACTACGCGCACCGCAAGACCGGCCGCCAGGAGATCACCCCGATCCACCCCGAGCTGCGAGAGGCTCTGGAGCCGATCCTCGGGAACACCTTCCATCTGCTCGTCTACCAGGAGCAGATCATGGCCATCGCCCGGGAGCTGGCCGGGTACACCCTGGGCGGCGCCGATCTGCTGCGCCGTGCGATGGGGAAGAAGAAGCCGGAGGTGCTGGCGGCGGAGTGGGACACGTTCCACAGCGGCATGCGCGCCAACGGCTACACGGAGGAGGCGGTCAAGGCGCTGTGGGACGTCATGCTTCCGTTCTCCGGCTACGCGTTCAACAAGTCCCACACCGCCGGGTACGGACTCGTCTCGTACTGGACGGCCTATCTCAAGGCCAACTACCCGGCCGAGTACATGGCGGCCCTGCTCACCTCGGTCGGCGACGACAAGGACAAGGCCGCGGTCTACCTCGCCGACGCCCGGAAGAACGGCGTCCGTGTTCTTCAGCCGGACGTGAACGAATCGGTCGCGGAGTTCACCGCGGTCGGCGACGACGTGCGGTTCGGGCTGCGGTCCGTACGCAACGTGGGCGACAACGTCATCGACGCCGTGCTGGCCGCCCGCCGGAGCAAGGGGAAGTTCACCTCCTTCTCCGACTTCCTGGACAAGGCCGGGCTGCCCGCGCTGAACAAGAGGGCTGTCGAGTCCCTGGTCAAGGCCGGCACCTTCGATTCCCTGGGGCATTCGCGCAAGGGACTTGCCGCCCTTCACGAGGAGGCCATCGACGCGGTCATCCCGGTGAAGAAGGCGGCCGGTTTCGGGCAGGACGATCTCTTCGCCGGCCTGGGCGGAGGGGGCGGTGGCGGACCGGCTTTCGGCCTGGACCTCGCCATCGACGACGCGGAGTGGCCGCGCGGACTGCTGCTCGCGACCGAACGGGAGATGCTCGGCCTGTACGTCTCAGCCCACCCGCTGGACGGTGCCGAGCACATCCTCTCCGGCGCCCGGGACTGCTCCATCGCCGAACTGCTCGCCTCCGGCCGCACGGCCGGGGACGTGCGGCTCTCCGGGCTGATCACCGGCGTCCAGCTCAAGGTGACCAAGCAGGGCAACGCCTGGGCCATCGTGCACCTCGCCGACCGGGACGCCGGGATCGAGGTCCTGTTCTTCCCCGCCTCCTACCGCCTCGTGCAGCACGCGCTCGCCGAGGACAACGTCATCTCCGTCACCGGCAGGATCGAGGACCGCGACGGAACCGTGAACATCTTCGGCAGGGAACTCGCGGTACTGGACGTGTCCTCGGCCGAGCACGGCGGGAGGCCACCCGTGCGGCTCGCGCTCCCCTCCCACCGGATCACCGAGCGGTCCGTGGGCGAACTGAAGAGGATTCTCGCGGACCACCCGGGCGACAGCCCGGTCCACCTCAGCGTCCGCGGCGCGCGGAAGACCACCGTCTACGCGCTGGAGGCCAGGGTGGACGCCACCACCATCGCCTCCGACGTGAAGGGCACGTTCGGGGCCGAAGCCTGGGTGGGCCTCGTGTGATGCCGTGCCGGGCGCGGCTACAGGACCGCGAAGGCCTCCTCCACGGCCCGGCAGGTGGCCGCGAGGTCGTCCTCCGACACCACGGCGGGCACGAACCAGCAGGCCATGGCGTAGGCGTTGGTGTGCACCCCGCGCTTGAGCAGCTCGTGGCGGAAGGCGTCGTACCGGGGCTGGTCGGTCCGCAACAGGTCCCGGTACTGCCGTGTGGGGGTGCCGTCCGGGGTGAACACCACCTGAAACATGGCGCCGACCCCCTGGACCGCGCACGGCACGCCGCTGTCGTGCGCGGCGCGGCGCACCGTTTCCATCACACGGCGCCCGGTCTCGTCGATCCGTTTGGTGACGGCGGGGTCGTTCAGGGCGCGCAGTGTCACGAGGGCAGCCGTCGCGCACAGGGGTGACGCGTTGTAGGTGCCGCCGTGTTTGACCTCCGCGCGGGCCAGTGGCTCCATCACCTCGCGCCGGCCGGCGAAGGCGGCGATCGGGAGGCCGCCGCCCAGTGCCTTGGAGAACACCGCGAGGTCCGGCAGCACTCCGAAGAGCTCCTGGGCGCCGCCGGGGCCCGTGCGGAATCCGGTGCACACCTCGTCGAAGATCAGCACGATCCCGCGTGCCGTGCACTCGTCGCGCAGGAGGTCCAGGAAGCCCGCGTCGGGCATGGTGCAGGCGTTGTTGGCCACGATCGGTTCGCAGATGACGGCCGCCAGGTCGCGGTGGGCGTCCAGGACGGCCCGCAGGGCCGCCGGGTCGTTCCACGGGCAGACCACCACGTCGTCCACGACACCGGCCGGAATACCGGGCGAGTGGGGTACGGAGTGGGGCGCCTCGTACGGTCCGGCTTCGGCGACGGTGGGGCGGTTGGAGATGGCCAGGGTGTCGGACCAGCCGTGGTAGTGCCCCTCGAATTTGAGGATTCCGGACCGTCCGGTGTATCCGCGTGCCGCGCGCACCGCGCCCTGTACCGCCTCGCTCCCCGAGTTGGCGAAGCGCACCAGATCCGCGCAGGGCACCATCCGGCAGATGAGCTCGGCCAGTTCGACCTCCGGCATGTTGCAGGTGCCGAACATCGTGCCGGTGTGCAGGACCTCGGTGAGGGCGTCGGTGAGGAGCGGGGAGGCGTGGCCCAGGATCGCACTGCCGTAGGAGACGAGGTAGTCGATGTACTCGTTGCCGTCGACGTCCCGGATGCGGGCACCCGAACCGCTCTGCATGTAGAGCGGGTACGGGTGTGGTCCGGTCGAGGTCAGCCGGGCCGAGGAGCTGATCCCGCCGGCGAGGGATGCCTGCGCGCGCTCGAACCAGGACCTGCTGCCCTCGGTACCGCCGAGCGCCGGGAAAGCGTCATTCATCGCTGCTCCTGTTTGGAGGGGAGGACGGGGGGACACGCTCCGAGAGCCACGCGTGCGGTGGCTGACTCACGGAGAGAGGATGTGTGCGACGTGGTGGTGAGAACGGCTGTGGTCACGGGGGCGGGGAGCGGTGTCGGGCGGGCCTGTGCACTGGGGCTGCTGGCCGACGGCTGGAGCGTCGTGCTGACCGGCAGGCGTACGGCGCGGCTGGAGGAGACGGCGGCGCTCGCGCCCGCGGCGGACCGGGGACGCGCCGTGGCCGTCGCCGCGGACATCACCGACCCGGTGGCCGTCGATGACTTGTTCGCGACGGTGGGAGAGCGGTTCGGCCGGATCGACCTGCTGTTCAACAACGCCGCCGACACCATGCCGTACACCGCCACCGAGGATGTCGGCGTCGAGGACTGGCACCGGGTCATGGACTCCATCGCCACCGGCACCTTCCTGTGTTCGCGGGCCGCGTTCCGGATGATGAAGCGGCAGTCGCCGCGAGGCGGGCGGATCATCAACAACGGTGCTCCTTCCGCCCAGGCGCCCCGCCCCGACTCGATCGCCTTCACCGCGGCCAAGCACGCCGTGGCCGGGCTGACCCGTTCGCTCTCCCTCGACGGCCGCCGCTACGACATCTCCTGCGGCCAGATCGACATCGGCAACGTGACCCCGCACGACCGGCCGCAGCCCGAGGTGCGCCAGGCCGACGGGTCGCTCCGGGCCGAGCCGACCATGGACATGCGGCATGTCGTCGACATGGTGCGCGCCATGGCCGCGCTACCGGCCGGGGTGAACATTCAGTCCGTCCTGGTCATGCCGAGCTCCATGCCGTACATCGGCCGGGGATAGCCCCGCGACGTAGGCCCGCACCCAGCGGCCGGGCACCAGGTGCCCGGCCTGCTGCCAGGCCAGCATCCGGTGCAGTCCGTCGAGGTGGATCAGCCCCTCGCGGACCGTCAGTGCCTCGTAGTCCTGGCCCGGCACCGCGCTGGTGCTGAGGAACAGCGGCCGGGGCCGGGCGTGGGTCTGACGTGCGAGCTTGCGCCGGCACAGCGGATTGGTGTCGGCGTACGACGTTCCCAGTGCGGTGAGCCGGGATGCCGCCGCTGCCACGGTCAGGCCGGTCCTCGGGATCAGCTCGACCTCGCCGTTCTCCCCGAGATGCCAGGGCAGCACGACGTCGAGCACTTCGGTGCCCTCCAGCATCACCTCGTGCCAGCGGCCTCCGAGGGTCAGCTGGGCGTTCTGGATGTGGGTCCGGGCTTCGTCGTTCGAGTTGGCCTCGTCGTCCGGGTCATAGGGGTGCTCACGGCTGAATCGCCTCATGAGTGCGTCAAAGGTGACCGCTTCCAACACCTTCATGCCGGCGTTCCCGTTCCTGTGCGGACGTATTCGCTGAAATGCCGGTCGGCGAACAGTTCCGGCCAGCGTCCCTGGCCCAGTCCCCGTTCCCGGCCCACGGACAGTACCTCGCGCCAGTACGGCTTGACCGGGGGCCACAGCGTGCCCGTCCGGCAGTACGACGCGTCGATCATGTAGCGGGGTCCCCCGCCCGCCGTCGGACCGGGCGCGGCGCGCCGGGTGTGGAACAGCGCGGAGTGCAGGAGCACGGTGGAGCCGGGCGGAAGCTCGTCGATGAGTACTTCACCGGGCCGCACGGTCGTCCCGAGGTGTGTCCACGCGTCCTTCTCGGCAACGAGGTGATGCGATCCGGGCAGCACGGCCAGGGAGCCCACCGTGGGCTGGAGCCCGCCTATGTAGTGCAGGGTGTGGATCATGGGCTGATCGCGGTCCCGTTGCGGCCGCTGCTCGTAGTCGTGGTGCCAGTTCTTGCCGCTGCCTCCGGGCGGGCGGCGGTCGCTGTGCAGGTGGTGGAAGACGAAGGACGGCCCCAGCAGGCTGTCGTCACCGAGCAGTTCCAGCAGGGGGGCGTGGGCGGCGAGTTCTCCGTGCGCCTCCATCCGCAACTCCACCACCGACGGCGGAGCGCATTCCTCCGGGCGTAAGCACGCGTCGATGGATAACTGCCGCAGACCGGAATCGACCCACTCGTCGACTTCGCGCGCGAGGCGCTCGACCAGGGTGCCGGGAAGCAGTCCGGGCAGCACGAGGTAGCCGTTCTCCTTGAAGTTCGCCACCTGCGCTTCGAGATCCATGAAACCGATCACGCGATGAAACCCCCACTATTCACCGAGATGCCAAGAGACGTACCGCCGAGCGTCCGGTCCTTTCTATCCCTCTCCACTACGGCGCACGCCCCGCCGACCGACAATGGCCAAAGGCCAGCACTTTGGCCGGAACCGCCGCGAGGGGCGGCAGAGGGACACGACCGTACGACGGCCGCTCACGGCGGCGTGGGTGTGGACGCGTGCGGACAGGGCGCCGTCCCGGATCAGCCGGGCCGGCCGCCCCGTACGACGGGATGTCGATCGGCATCATCTCGGCGCTGAAGAGCGCCGGTTACGGCAGCGGGGACCAGCCGCTGCCCGTCGTGACCGGCCAGGACGCGGAGCTGGCTTCGGTGAAGTCGATCATCCGGGGCGAGCAGACACAGACGGTCTTCAAGGACACCCGCAAGCTGGCCGCACAGGCGGTCCAGATGGGCGACGCCGTCCTCACCGGCAAGAAGCCCGAGGTCAACAACACCAAGGACTACAACAACGGCAGGAAGACCGTGCCGTCGTATCTGCTGGACCCGGTCATTATCGACAAGTCCAACACCCAGCTCCTGGTGAACGAGGGGTACTTCACGGCGGGACAGCTCAAGTGACGGGCCGCCCGGTCCTTGAGATGCGCGGCATCACCAAGACCTTCCCCGGCGTCACCGCACTCAGCGAGGTCTCCTCACCGTGCGCCACGGGGAGATCCACGCGATCTGCGGCGAGGCGGTGGGCGCGGAGGCGGTCGGCCGCCTTCGAGCCGCCCGCTGGGCGCAGCGCCCGGCGGGTCGCGTGGATGGCCAGTACGCCGAGGATCAGCCGGACCGGCGCGCCGCTGATGAGGACGGCCGCCGGCACCCACGCCGCATGGCTCAACTCCATGGAGAGCATCTTCGATCACCCCTTCGTCGGTCGGGAGTCCCGGTCTAGCGCGATCGCCCGACGACGCGCCGCCCCGCAGTCGCGCGGTACCGGTCCGCGCGGGGGTAACTCCGCGCGGCTGCGCCCCTTTCCGTCGAGCGCGTGCCGGGGAAGTATGCGGCCATGGCACACGTGAATGAGCCGCGCGCCCCTTGGGGCAAAGGGCCGAAACGCGATCTTCCCTTCCCCTACGACCGGGACCTGTCCGGGGTGCTGCGCCATCTCAACCGACGCACCCGCGCCTTCCGGTCCCGGCTGGCGAACGACCCGGTCACGGCCGCGTATCTGGCGGCCGGGATGCGGCTGCTCGGGCGGCATCTCGGCCCCGGCTCCCCGGGCCGTGCCCACGGAGAGCGGCCCTTCCTCAGCTTCCTCTCCCAGCGCGCGATCGCCGCCGAGGTCGCCAACAACCCCCGGCCGTTCCCCCGGCAGGGCACCGTCGCGATGCTGCGGGACCGCTGGAGCGCCCAGTCGGAGTTCGTCGCCGATCTGATCAGCTTCGCGGTGTGGCGGGAGAACTACCGGCCGGAGTACCGGGAACAGCGCGCCGCGAACACCGAGAAGCTGGTGAGCGGGCCGGACTTCGTCCGCGCGGTGCACGAGACGGCGTACCAGCACACCGCCGAGGGCGCCGCCATGCCCTCCGTCCGGCTCGGGCTGGCCCTCATGACCGCCGCCGAGGGGGACGAGGAGATCATGCGGGCCGTCTCCGCCCTGTACGAGGACTATCTCGGTTCCTGGAAGGAGCTGTACGGCGCGGTGATGCGGGAGCGCGGTCTGCGGCTGCGTCCGGGTCTCACACTCGGCGACCTGGCCGACGCGCTGTCCGCGACCACCGACGGAATGACACTGCGCGCCATCGGTGACCCCGGCTCCGGGGTCGTCGACCACGAGAGGCGCCGCTCCCTCATGGGCACGGTCGCCCTCGCCGTGATCCACGGGTTCCTCGAACCGGACGAGGATGCGAGCGGTCTCACGCTGGAGCAGGCCGTCTCGGCGAGATTCGACACCTGACCGGCGCGCCGGGACGGGCCATAGGCTGGTCCCATGTGCATCTCCGTGGACCAGGCCGAATTCTCCGGATCCACTCTGTACGCCGGGCGGCTGCGTCACCCTCTCCACGGGCTGGTCCATGTGCTCGGCTACCAGAACACCGCGGTGAATCTGGCCGACGGCCCCAACGCCATGCTCCTCCATCTTCCCGCGTACCGGATGGGCCGGGAGAACTTCCTTCCGGCGGGGCGCAGTTCGGACGTTCTCGGCCGGATGGTGGATGCCGTCCGGCCGGTCGCCGCGGGCATGGCGTCCGACATCGCGTGGATGGGCTGGGGCGCCGGTGACGAAGTCGAGGTCTTCGACCACGACGTCTACACGGTGCTGCTGGCATCCGACGCCACCGCGCTGCCCGCCGCACTCGCACGGGTCCCGTCCCACAAGCGCCCCGAACTGAACCCCCGTCTGCTGCGCTTCTACGCGAACCACTACCCGGGGCACACCATCGTCGTGTGCTGCTTCGACAACGCCGAGGCGGCCCGGGCCAAACCGCTGATCATGTGGTATTCACCGCACGACCCGGACCGGCTGACCCTTCCGGCGCTGGACTGCCATACGGGGGAGCCGCCCGGGTTCACCACCGAGGTCGCGGTGGACCACTGGGTGCTCTTCGGCACCGACGAAGCTCCCGAGGGGTGGGGCGAGTTCGTCGACCACGACCCCCACATGCGCCACCGTCTGCGCCAGTTCCTGCCCGACTCGGTGATGGGGGCCCACTTCGACGGTTCGCTGCCCAACGGCGATTTCTCCCTCACCCACGGTGATCTGCTCGCCGGGAGACTGGACCGTATCCAGCGCCTTCAGCCGCTCGTGAGGGCGTTCCGCTCCCGCGGCTGTCGCCCGTCGTCCTGCCAGTCGCTGACCGGGTAGTCGACATAGCCGCCGGCCCCGCCGATGTAGTACGTGGCCGGGTCGCCGGTCGCCAGATCGCGGCCCAGGGCGAATCGGGCGACGAGGTCGGGGTTGGCGATGAAGTGGGCCGCGAAGGACACCGCGTCGGCGATTCCCGCCTCGATGACGGCGTTCCCGGAGTCACGGTCGAAGCCGAGGTTCGCGATCAGCGGGCCGGTGAATCGTCGCCGGAAGCGTGCGAAGGCGGCGAAGTCGGGGGCGGCGCCCGGGGCGGCGAGTTCCCGCCCCCGGAGGTGCAGATACGCGACGGGACGGTCGTTCAGCTCCGTCACGAGTGCGTCGTAGTCGGCCAGCGTACGGTCATCGGCGGTGAACCGGCCGCCCGTCCAGTACGGCGAGAGGCGGACGCCGACACGCTCTCCGTGCCACGGCTCGGCGACCGCGTCGATGATGTCGAGCAGCAGCCGCCGTCGGCCGGCGCGCCCCGCGCCGTACGCGTCGGAGCGGCGGTTGAGGCGCGGATTGAGGAACTGCGCGATGAGATGGGCGCCGAGGGCGTGGATCTCGACGCCGTCGAATCCGGCGCGCCGGGCGTTTCCGGCGGCCTCCCGGTAGTCCGCGATCGTGCTCCTGATGTCCGCGGCGGTCATCGCACGCGGGGTGACGGTGTCCTTGAACCCGCTCGGCGTGTACGACTTCTCGTGCGGATCGATCGCCGAGGGCCCGGCGGGCAGGGCTCCGCGCAGATGGTCGGGGTGCGAGGCGGCGCCGGTGTGCCACAGCTGCAGCACGATGCGGCCTCCGAGGGCGTGGACGACGTCGGTGACCCGCCGCCATCCGGTGATCTGGTCCTGGCTGTAGATGCCGGGTACGCCCGGGAAGCCGATGGCCCGCTCGCCGACCCAGACCCCCTCGGTGATGATCAGCCCGGCGGCTGCCCGCTGACCGTAGTAGGCGGCGTGCATCTCGGTGGGCACCAGTCCGTCGTTGGCCGCGCGAGCCCGCGTGGCCGGGGCCATCACCACCCGGTTGGGCAGCGACAGGCCTGCGAGATCCACCCGGCGCAGCAGGGGCTGTCCGAGCGCGGTGACAGGGGGTGTGCTCATGGTGCGGCTCTCCTCGTCGTACGGTCGGCAGGTGCCGGATGGCCTGCCGCTTCGGCGCGATCGTGCGCCTCGTAGGGTCGACGGAGCGCGACGGCGAAAGGTGACCGATGGACGAGCAGGACCGGCTGGCGGAGCGATTCGAGGCGCATCGCGGGCGGCTGCGGGCGGTCGCCTACCGGCTGCTCGGGTCGCCGTCCGAGGCCGAGGACGCCGTCCAGGAAGCCTGGCTGCGGTTGAGCCGGGTCGACCCCGCCGGCATCGCGAATCTGGCCGCGTGGCTGACGACCGTCGTGTCCCGTGTCTGCCTCGACCTGCTGCGCTCCCGCACCTCGCGGCGCGAGGAACCGGCCGGGGAGCACCTTCCCGAACGGTTCGTCGACGGCGACGAGGGAGGTGACCCCGAGCAGGAGGCGCTGCTGGTGGATTCGGTCGGCCGTGCCCTGCTCGTGGTCCTGGACACGCTGGGGCCCGCCGAGCGGATCGCCTTCGTGCTCCATGACACGTTCGCCGTACCGTTCGACGAGATCGCTCCCATCGTGGAACGCACACCGGTCGCCACGAAGAAGCTCGCCAGCCGCGCGCGCCACAAGGTCCATGGCACGCCCGTCGTCACCGGTTCCGAGCTGGCCGCGCACCGCGACGTCGTCGATGCCTTCCTCGCCGCCGCGCGCGGCGGCGACCTGGGCGCCCTGCTCGCGGTGCTGGCCCCCGATGTCGTACGCAGGGCCGATCCCGCCGCCCTGCCGCCGGGCGCGGCTGCCGTGGTGCGCGGCGCGCGGGCCGTGGCGGAGGAGACCGTGCTGCTCGCCCGGAACTCGCGGTTCGCGGCACCGGCGCTGGTGGGCGGAGCGGTGGGGATCGTCGTGGCCCCGCGCGGGCAGCTGCTTCTCGCTCTCACCCTCACGATCGAGGGCGGCAGGATCGCAGCGTACGAGGTGATCGCCGATCCGGACCGCCTTCAGCGGCTCGAACTGGCCGTTCTCGACGCGCGCCCCTGACCGGCGGCACCCCTGGGGTGGTGGGGGTCAGGCCGTGGCGGCCCGACCGCCGTCCCGCGCGCCCAGCCCGTCCAGGACCAGATCGGCCAGCGCCCGCGGCAGATCTTCGTCCAGGGGCTCGCGGGTCAGCAGCGCCCGGCTGTGCAGGGGGGCGATCAGGGCTTCGAGGGCCAGGCGCGGATTCGTCCCGGCCCGGAGTTCACCCCGGGCGACGCCCCGTTCGATCATCACCCCGGCCGACCGGATCCTCGATCGCCAGAACTCCTCGCGGGCCGCGGCCAGTTCCGGATCCTCCACGGTGATCACGGCGGCGCGGGCGAGGGCTCCGCCGAGAGGGCTGTTGAGGTACTCCACCACCAGGGTGGCGAACGCGTACAGGTCCTCGCGTACGGAACCGGTGTCCGGCACCGGGACGCGGCGGTCGCTGACGGCGAGCAGCGCGTCGGTGATCAGATTCTCGCGGGTGCGCCACCGCCGGTAGACGGAGGTTTCGTTCACCTCGGCCCGTGCGGCGACATCCGCGAAGCTGAATCCGGTCACACCGTGCTCGACCAGCGCGTCGACAGCCGCGTCGAGCACGGCCTGGCGAACCCGTGCGCCCCGGCCGCCGGGCCGGCGCCGGACTTCTTCCTCAGTCATGTGCATCACTCCTCACCACCATACTAATGCAAGATTTCTTG
This sequence comes from Streptomyces sp. TSRI0281, assembly GCF_001905125.1. GTDB lineage: Bacteria > Actinomycetota > Actinomycetes > Streptomycetales > Streptomycetaceae > Streptomyces. The sequence goes on from NZ_LWLE01000037.1 coordinate 223,191, forward strand.
CTTTTATCGAGGAAGTGGGTCATTGTTCTTAACGCAAGGATTCCCGCTTTTAGCGTCGCCCGGAGCGACGTGCAAGGAGTTGGACATGTCATACGTATGGCCTCTGGACCCCCGTGAACTGTTCATCGAGCGATACCCGCAGATGCTGGGCTTCGGACTGCCCGCCGAGGACGTCGACGCCACCCGCGCCGCGATCGACGACATGTGGCCGGACGCGCCCGGCGGCTGGGTGCACGAGTGGTCACGGCTCGCCGAGAGCTACGCCGCCACCGGCCGCCACGACCTGGCGGCGGCGGCCTACGGCTGGGCGAAGTTCCCCACCCTGGCCGACGGGCCCAAGCGCTCCGCGCTCGCCCGGCAGACCGAGCAGTACACACTCTCCGCATCCGGCTTCCCGGTGGACTTCGAACGGCGCGTCCTCACCGTTCCCCACCGGGGCGGCACGGCTCAGGTCGCGATCCATGTCCTGGCGGCACCGGGTCTGCCCGCCGACGCGCCCGTCACGCTCGCCAGCGGCGGCGTGGATTCCTGGAAGATGGATCTCCACTCGCTGTGGGTCCAGCTCGCCCTGCTGTCACAGACCCGGGTCGTCACCTTCGACCTCGCGGGAACCGGTGAGACCAGCCATCTCCCCATGACTCCCGACGGCGGCACCGAGATCATCGAGGGCATCATCGCCGAAGCCCGCAGGATCGGCAACGGCAAGGTGGCGCACTTCGGTCTCTCCATGGGCGGCTACTACTCGGCCCGCACCGGCCTCACCGCCGCGGTGGACGCCTCCGTGGTCCTCGGCGGCCCCGTGGAAGCGGCGTTCGCGCCCGGCCGCGGCTTCGCCTTCGGCATGGAGGGGATCGTCGGCAACGCGCTCGGCTTCGACCGGCCCCCGAGCTCCGACGAACTGAGCGACGCCTTCACCAGCTTCGACCTGCGCCCGTACCTCGACCAGGACGCCCACGCGCCCATGCTCGTCATCAACGGTGCCGACGACGTCCATATCCCCCAGCACGACACCCTCGTCTTCGGCAATCGCCGGGACACCCGGGTCGAGCTCGTTCCCGGCACCGGCCACTGCGCCATCTCCAAGCTGCCCGAGGTTCTGCCCGTCATCGTCGACTGGCTCAAGCAGACCCTGAACGGCTGACCCCAGCGCGGTCGTCCAACCGACCCGTCCGACGCACCCGGGCGGCATCATCCCCGTACGCAAGGGAGTTGATGCCGCCCGGGTGCGTCGGCCGATCCACTCGCGTACGCCGGGAGCTCCCCGGTGCGGGGCTGTTCACCGACCGCCGGAGGACCGTCCGACCACGTCCTGCGCGTCGACGGCCGCGAGCACCGCGTCGACCAGCGCCTCGACGGACCGGCCGCCTCCCGCGTCGATACGATCGAGTCCCAGCCGGTCGATGTCGTCCAGCATGAGTGTCTGATAACGCTCGGTGCGGGCCAGGAACGTGTCCATGAGGTGCCGTTCCCCGGCCGTCGCCGCCTCGTAACGGCCCGCATCACGCACCCGGGCGCGCACGGTGCCCGCGTCCGACGTGAGCCACACGGCGGCGGTGCGCGAAGCCGCCGTCTTCGCGACCCGGGAGGGCCAGAGAGCCGACCCCTCCAGGACCAGAGCCGGCCGGTCACCGCCGCCCGCCGCATGGGCCGTGATCAGTTCCTCGATGCGGGGCCACAGCCGTTCGTAGTGGTCGAGAACGGACATAAGCAGCTCATCGGCCGTCAACGACCGGTAGTGCTCGGCCACATGCTCCGGTACTTCGTGATCCGGCGTCCGCCAGGGCCGCCCCGGGTGACGTGCCAGCCCGTCCGTCGACCGGTACGCGAATCCGAGCCGCTCCGCCACCGCCCGGCCGACGGTCGACTTGCCGACATTCGAGGTTCCCCCGATCAACACCACACGCACGCCTCGCATACCGACGACCCTAGTCCGCCACCGCCGCCGCACGGATGACGCCCGTCGGCCGCACCGCCGGATCTCCTTCTGCGGCAGACCCCGGCCCGCCTCCGGGGACATACTCGGTACGCCCATACTCGGTACGCCCACTCGTCAGCTCACCGGCTCGGAGGCACCGCCATGACAACGCCACGCAGAACGCCGCAGGACGCCGTCAAGGCAGCGGGCGCGAGCACGGAGGCGGCGACCCGGTTGCTGGAGCGGGTCGCCGCCCGCCTCGGCGGCAGGGCCGCGGTGTCGGCCGTCTTCGGGGAGCCGGTCGTCCGCGAGGACGTGACCGTCATCCCCGTGGCCTCGGCCAGATTCGGGTTCGGGGGCGGCGCCACGCAGGAGGACGGTGACGGGAAGTCGAACGAGGGTGGCGGCGGGGGCGGCGGCGCGACGGCCCGGCCCCTCGGGTTCATCGAGATCAGCAAGGGCACCGCGGTCTACCGCCCGATCCGTCCCCCCTGGGCCGACACGGTCATCCCCGTGGCTCTGCTCCTGGCGGCGGTCGCCGCTCCCCGAGCCGCCCGCGCGCTCGCCGAGCTCGGGCGTCGGGGGGTCTAGAAATCCTTTGCCGATGCATCCGTGACATGGCAGCGTGCGCCGCATGTTGCCCCAGCGTCAGATACGCGCCCAGTACGACGCTCGCACGATCGTCGTCTATCAGGCGTACTCGCCCGCGGTCGCAGATCCCGCTGTGCGCGCCAGCCGCTTCGTGCCACCGTTCTCGTTCACTCGCATGACGTGGATCAAACCGTCGTTCCTGTGGCTCATGCACCGCAGCAACTGGGCACGGAAATCAGGGCAGGAACGCGTTCTCGCCGTACGGATCACCCGGGAAGGATGGGAAGAGGCCCTGTCACAGGCCGTCCTGACGACGGCCGATCCCGCGCACGTCGCCCGAGCACCGGTTCATGTCCAGTGGGATCCGGAGCGTTCCCTGCGCGGAGCGGCGCTCAACCATTACAGCATCCAGGTGGGGGTGGGCAGGGGGCTGATCCGGACGTTCGTCGACGAGTGGATCGTCGACCTCACCGACATCACCGCGCAGGCCCGCAAGGTCGCGGGGCTCGTACAGAACGGGAACGCCCCGAAGGCCCAGCGGCTGCTCCCCGCGGAGCGCGTCTACCCGGCTCCCCCGGCCTCCGCCGGGCGCCTTCGCATCGACGCCTCCGCATGACGCCCCCGCGCCCGTCCGCGCGGCCGTCCCCGCGCCCGGAAATTCGGGGGCTTCGGCGGCCGGCCCCTGCCATGATGCCCCGATGCGTGATCACGAGCGGGCAACACCTTCACGGACGGCAGACGAGCGCGCCTCGTTGACCGGATTCCTCCAGTACCAGCGGGAGACTCTCGCGATGAAGTGTGCGGGCCTGACCGCCGACCAGTTGCGGAGGAAGGCGGTCCCGTCGTCCGGACTGTCCCTGCTCGGGCTGGTACGGCATGGGGCCGAGATCGAGCGCAGCTGGTTCCAGGTCGTCTGGAACATGGAGGACATCCCCGCGTACTGGCCGAAGAATCCCGACGGCACGTTCGCCGATTTCGATGTGGACACGGCCGATCCCGACGAGGCGTTCACGCTCTGGCGGACGGCCTGCGCGCGGTCCCGGGCGATCGTCGAATCCGTCAACTCCCTCGACACCAGTGTGCGGTGGCGCGACGAGGTGTTCAGCCTCCGCTACGTCCTCACCCACATGATCGAGGAGTACGCCCGCCATAACGGGCACGCCGATCTGCTGCGTGAAGCCATCGACGGAGTCACCGGAGAGTAGGCGCGGCGCCCCCGCGAGGCGGCGTCCGGCGAGGCGTCCCGTTCCTACACCCATCTGCTCACGCGGCGTCAGATCACGCCAATTCCTGACCCTTCAGGATTCATTGTCGGCCGTTTTTGACTGTTATCCGTCATGGACGTGGACCCTGGATCCGGCCGGGGCAGGATGGCGTGCGTGATGGGCAACCTTCCCGTCGTGAGGACCAGTTTCATCGGCCGCAGCGGCGAACTGGGCAGCATTGAACGGGCACTCGAAGAACACCGGCTGGTCACGCTCACGGGCAGTGGCGGGGTCGGAAAGAGCCGGCTGGCACTGCGCGCGGCCGACCGCGCCGAAGACCGATTCCCCGACGGTGTGTGGTGGGCCGATCTGTCCCATCTCCACGACGACCAGCTGCTCACCACGACCGTCTGCGACGGCGTCGGACTGCTGGATCACAGCTCGCGCCTCCCCGAGGACGCGCTGCGCGAGTGGCTGGCCGACCGGCGGCTGCTGCTCGTCCTCGACTGCTGCGAGCGGGTGCTCGCTTCCTGTGGGCACCTCGTGGACGAACTCCTCGCCGCCGCGCCGGGGCTGACCGTCCTCACCACCAGCCGGCAGCCGCTCGGCATCGCGGGCGAGCACTGCCTCGACGTGCCGCCGCTGCCTGCGGGCGACGACGGGGACGAGGCGGTGCGTCTGTTCCGTGACCGTGCCGCGATCGCGGCACCCTTTCTGGCGCTCGACGACCCGGGCACCGCCACGGCCGTGGAGGAGATCTGCCGCCGCCTCGAAGGGGTCCCGCTGGCCATCGAGCTGGCCTGCGCGCGGCTCCGCGAGAGCAGCACGCAGGAGATCACCGGCCGGCTCGCCTCCCGGCTCGACGCCCTCACCGACGAGGCCCGGTGGCCCCGCCACCACCGGGCACTGCGCACCGCGATCGGCTGGAGCCACGAGCTGTGCGAGCCCCTCGAACGCCTCCTGTGGGCCCGGCTCTCCGTGTTCCGCGGCGTCGTCGGGACGGCCGACGCCGAGGCCGTGTGCTCCGGCGGTCCGCTCACCACCGACGCGATCGCCCCGGCGCTGGAGAGACTCGCCACCCGGTCCGTGCTCCAGCGGGTCGGTGAGGGGTACCGGATGCTCGACACGCTGCGCGAGTACGGCGCCATGTGGCTCGCGGAACTGGCGGAGAACACCTCCCTCGCGGACCGGCACGCCCGGCATTTCGCGAGCGTCGCGGCGCAGGCCCACGCCGGCTGGCTCGGCCCGTCCCAGGTCGCCTGGTACCGCAGGATCGCCGACACCCACGCGGATCTGTGCGCGGCCCTCGACCACCTGCTGGCCGAGGACCCCGAGAAGGCCGTCGAGATGGCCGGTTGCACGGGCCTGTTCTGGAGTTGCTGCGGCTATCTGCACCAGGCCCGCGTCTATATCGAGCGGGCCCTGGCCCTGCCGCTCTCCCCCGGCCCGCACCGCACCCGCGCGCTCTGGGCCCTCGGGATCACGCTCACCCTCCAGGGCGACCACAAGGCCGCCCGGCGGGTCGGTGAGGAGTGCAACCGCGCCGCACGGCGCGACCAGGACGCCGAATCCATACTCTCCGCCGCCCACTCCATCAGCTTCACCTATCTGATGATGGGCCGTCCGCAGACCGCCCACTCGGTGAGCGACCACGCCCTGCGTCATCTGCCGGACAGTTCGCGCGACGCCCCCTCGCACATGCGCTGCCGGGTGATAAGGCTCTTCGCGCTCTCCGCGCTCGGCCGCCTGGACGAGGCGTACGAAGAAGCCACCCGGCTCCAGCAGATCAGCCTGCGCCACGGCGAACACTGGGCCCGTGCCTACGCGGACCACCAACTCGCCCTGATACACCTGCTGCAGGGCCGACCGCGCCATGCCGAGACTCACGCGCGTGCCATGCTCGCGAGCAAGCACACCCTGCACGACAGCCTCGGCATCGCCCTCGGTCTCGACCTGCTCGCCGGGGCCATCGCCGCCCAGGGAGACGGAGTCGAGGCGGCCCGTACGTCCGGCACGGGACACACGTACTGGCGGATGATCGGCCACCCCCATCGCGGCACCCCCGAGCTCGGCGCGATCCGCGAGCGGTGGGAGCGCCACGCGCGGGAATCCGCGGGCGACACCGCCTACGAACGGGCCTACCACCGCGCCTCGTCCGACGATGCCGAACGTGGCCTGGCACATGCCCTGGAACGGCAGGCCTCTCCCTGAGGACTGTCCCGCACCCCCTCGCGACGTGCACCTCCGGCGCACCGGACACTATCGTCACCGCATGATCGTCATAAGTCGGCTTCGCCTCGACCATGCCCCGGCCCTGCTCGCCTTCGAGCAGGAGAACCGTGCCTATTTCGCCGCTTCGGTCCCGGACCGCGGAGACGACTACTTCGCCCAGTTCGATGTACGGCACCACGACCTGCTCGCCGAACAGCGGGCCGGGCTGCACCACTTCCACATCGTGGAGGACGGCGAGGGCACGGTACTGGGCCGGGTCAACCTGATCGAGGTCGCGGACGGCTCCGCGGAGCTCGGCTACCGGATCGCCGAGCGGGCGGCGGGTCACGGGCTGGCGACGTCGGCCGTCCGCCGGGTCTGCGCTCTGGCCGCCGCCGACTACGGACTCACCACGCTGCGGGCCGCCACGACCGTGGACAACGCGGCTTCGCACGCGGTACTGACGCGTACGGGATTCGAGCCCACGGGCGAGGCCGTGTTCGACGGCCGCCCGGGGCGTCTCTACACGCTCGGTCTGAGCGCACCGCTCCACTGATCCGGGGATGCCCGGCCGGTCTCCACGCTTCCCGTACGTCGGTGGTGTGCCCTCGCGGCAGACCGCCGACGTACGGTCACGTCACCGACAGGTCAGTCCTCGTCGGTCTTCTCGCTGATGATGGTGTCGTTCTTCGCGTCCACGTCGAACGTGGTCTTCTTCCACCCGGAGTCGACCACGTCGACCGTCCAGACGACGCCCTTGCCGTTGTTGTCGTCCAGGTTGACCGAGGTGACCGTTCCCTTCTTCTTGTCCGTGGCCACCTTGGCCGCCTGCTCGGGCGTCTGCGTGGCCTCGGTGATCCACTGGGCCATCTGCTTCTTTTCGGCGGCGTCCTGATCGGTGTCCGCCGTGGCCTCGATCACCTCTCCCGAGACCGCGTCGATGCGGACGGTGTGCGCGGTGCCGTCCTTCTCCACGACCTCCGCGACCCATTCCGGCTTCACGGCGCCGGCGCTCGGGCTCGCGCTGGCGCTGGCGCTGGCGCTCATGGTTCCGCTGGGGCTGGCGCTCATGCTCCCGCTGGGGCTCGCGCTCGCGTCGCTGTCCCTGTCGTCCAGGTCGAGCTCGGCCAGCTTGCTCCCGGCCACCTCGCCGACCGCTGTCGTGGCCGCCTTGTCGAAGGTCACCTTGGTGGCCTCGATCAGCCTCTTGCGCTCCTTCTGGTCCTTGGTCAGCTGTGCCGTGGCCGAAGGGCTGCCGGACGCGCTCTTCGACGCGGTGGTCGTCTGCTGCGGGACGACCTTCGCGGCCTCGGAAGTGGCCGTGGCCGTCGTCTCGTCTCCGCTCGCCCCGCATCCGGTCACCAGCACGGCGGCGGCGACCACGCAGAGGGCGCCTGCGACACGGAGGTTTCGGGCACGGGAGGAAACACGGGTCATTCGTCGGGGCTCAAGTCTCATACGCGCATGCCTAGCCCTCCCGGCGATCAGTCATGTTGCCCGACCGGCCGGAGTCACCCGATCGACCGGCCTCTTCGCCCGTTGGCCGTCGTCCCGCCGCCCTCGGGCGTCCCCGGCGGGTGGCACCGCGTGCCACGGGTCCGCTCCTTGAGCGGGTCTCGCGGAGGTGGGAAACAATGGACGCAACGCGGGCGCCGGTTCCTGTCGCCGCCCGGTCGGGAGGCCGTCATGGAATACCCGGAGAGCTACGAACTGATCTTCCAGGCGTCCGGCGCCGAGGACGATGTCGTCACCGTGCGGCTGACCGCCCGGTCCGGGGCCGGCGGATACCCGGTCTACGAGGACGAGACGGGCATCGTCCGCGCGGAGATCAGTGACCGCGGCGAGGTACGCATGCTGGCGAGCGGTGGGCACCAGGTCCTCGGAGTGCCGCTCCTGGCCCGGCCCGTGAGCCAGGGAAGCCCGCACACGCACTGAGCGCGGCCCGAAGCCGGCCGAAGCCTGTGGCGAGCAGGCAGCGGCGGGGCATCCGGGTGGCCGGGCCGGCCGCCTGGGCGCCCCGCCGCTGTCTGCTGTCTGCTGTCTGCTGTCTGCTGTCTGCTGTCTGCTGCCCGTACATGCCCACTCTTCGCCCGATTGTGTTTACATTCCCGCACCCCGGACGTAATCTGATCGCGAAACCACAGACTCGGGCATGAAACGGATACGAAACCACATGTACGCACCGGAGCGGCAGCAAGAGATCCTCCGTCTCGCCCAGGAGGGCGGCCGGGTCGATGTGCTGTCCCTCGCCGAGGAGTTCCAGGTGACCGCCGAGACCGTTCGGCGTGATCTGAAGGCCCTGGACCGCGCCGGACTGCTGCGCCGGGTGCACGGCGGCGCGATTCCCGTGGGGCGGCTCGGATTCGAGCCCGACCTCGCCGAGCGCGACGCGGTCGCGGCCGACGAGAAGGACCGCATCGCGGAGGCCGCGCTCGGGGAACTTCCCGCCGAGGGCAACGTGATCATCGACGCCGGGACCACGACAGCCCGGCTCGCCGCCGCCGTCCCGATCGACTCGGCCCTGACCGTGGTGACGCACGCGCTGCCGGTGGCCGCCCGCCTCGCCGACCACCCCGGCCTCACCCTGCACCTCGTGGGCGGCCGGGTCCGGCACCGTACACGAGCCGCCGTCGACGCCTGGGCCCTGAGCGCGTACGCCGAGATCAACGCCGATGTCGTCTTCCTGGCCACCAACGGGTTCTCGCCCGACGCCGGGCTGACCACCCCGGACCTCGCCGAGGCCGCGGTGAAACGGGCGGTGATCCGGGCCGCCCGGCGTGTCGTCCTGCTCGCCGACTCGGGCAAATTCGGTCAGGAACACTTCGCCCGCTTCGGCGCTCTCGACGACGTCGACCTGCTCATCACCGACACGGGCCTCAGCCCCGAGGACGCCCGCTCCATCGAGAGCCGGGGCACGGAGGTAGTACGCGCATGATCCTCACCGTCACCCCCAATCCGAGCCTGGACCGTACGTACGAGCTCCCGGGCCTCGTCCGGGGCACCGTCCTGCGGGCCGCCGCGGACCGCGTCGACCCCGGCGGCAAGGGCGTCAACGTCTCCCGCGCGGTCGCGGCGGCCGGCCACCGTACGGTGGCCGTCGCCCCCCTCGGCGGACCGGAGGGCGCCCTGCTCGCCCGTCTGCTCGGCGAGCACGGGATCGAGGCCGCCGGGGTGGAGATCGCCGGGAGCACCCGGGTCAACATCACGCTCGTCGAGCCCGACGGCACCCTCACCAAGGTCAACGCGACCGGCCCCGAGATCACGGCGGCCGAAGCGGAGAACCTGCTGGAGGCCGTGCGGGCGCGCTCGGCGGCCGCGGACTGGATCGCGTGCTGCGGCAGCCTCCCGCGCGGGCTGCCGCACGAGTGGTACGCCGAGCTGGTGACGCGCAGCCATCGCGCCGGTGCGCGCATCGCGCTCGACACCTCCGGTACGGCGCTGACCGCGGCCCTGCGGGAACACCCCGATGTGATCAAGCCCAACGCCCAGGAGCTCGCCGAAGCGGTCGGCCGCCCCCTGGCGACCGTCGGGGACGCCGTCAAGGCCGCCGCGGAGCTGCGCGAGCGGGGCGCCGGGTCCGTGCTGGCCAGCCTGGGGGCCGACGGACAACTGCTGGTGGAGGCGTCGGGTACGTACTTCGGCAGTGCCTTCGTGGAATCGGTCCGCAGCAACGTGGGCGCGGGCGACGCGTCCCTCGCGGGGTTCCTGGCCGCAGGCGGTGCGGGACCGGCCGCGCTGGCGGCAGCCGTCGCGCACGGTGCGGCGGCGGTGCAGCTTCCCGGAAGCGTCATGCCCACCCCGGCCGATATCGATCTGTCGGCGGTCGTCACGACCTCCGACGTTCCCCTGGACCGCGCGTTGACGGAGCCCGCCCCATGAGCGGCACCACCCGCCGTCATCACGCGCATGAGCCTGCCGCCCCACGTCCCCCGGCCGCCCGCAGGGCGGTCCACGAGCAAGGAGCACCGCGATGAGTGAACTGATCACCGCGGCACTGGTCGACCTCGATCTGTCCGCCGGAACGAAGGACGCCGCCGCGAGGTCGCTCGCCGAGCGGATGGTCGCCGAGCATCGCGTCACCGACCTCGAAGGCTTCCTCGCCGACGTGGCCGCCCGGGAGGCGCAGATGCCGACCGGTCTGGACGGCGGCATCGGTATCCCGCACTGCCGCAGCGAGCACGTGAGCGAGCCGAGCCTTGCGTTCGGGCGGAGCGAACGGGGCATCGACTTCGGTGCGGCCGACGGTCCGGCGGATCTGATCTTCCTGATCGCGGCACCGGCCGGAGCCGACGACGACCACCTCACCATCCTGTCGGGCCTGGCCCGCAGGCTGATGGACCCGGAGTTCACCGCCGCGCTCCGTGCCCAGGACGATCCCGGTGCGGTGGCGGGTCTGATCCGGGGCGAGGAGCCGGCGCCCCGGGAGGCCGAGGCGACCGGGGGCGCACCGGTGGCCGGCTCCGCCGCTCCGTCCGCCCCGGTTCCCGCCGGAGCCGTGCCCGGCCCCCCGGCCGGTGCTGCCGAGCGCGCACCGTTCCGGATCGTGGCCGTCACCTCCTGTCCCACCGGCATCGCGCACACGTACATGGCCGCCGAGGCACTGGCGGCGGCGGCCCGGACCGAGGGCGTCGAACTCACCGTCGAGACACAGGGCTCGGCCGGTTTCCAGAAGCTGGACCCCGCGCTCATCGCCGCGGCCGACGCGGTCATCTGGGCCCATGACGTGGAGGTGCGCGAGAAGGCGCGGTTCGGCGGCAAGCCGGTCGTCGACGTCGGGGTGAAGGCGGGCATCAACCGTCCCGTCGAACTGATCGCCGAGGCCCGCCGCAAGGCGGAGCGCGGTGAGATCAGCACCGCCTCGGACACCCCGGACAGCGCGGCGCCCGGTGCGGACCGGCCGGACGCCGACCACGCCCGCTTCGGCGTGCGGCTGCGGACGTACCTGATGTCGGGCGTCAGTTACATGGTTCCGTTCGTCGCGGCGGGCGGACTTCTCATCGCCCTCTCGTTCGCCATCGGCGGCTACGAGATAGCGAGCGCCAAGTCGGTCGCCGACCACTTCGTCTGGGGCGAGGCGGACAGCTGGGCGGCCCTGCTCAACCAGATCGGCAGCGCGGCCTTCGGCTTCCTGGTCCCGGTCCTCGCGGGGTACATCGCGTACGGCATGGCGGACCGCCCCGCGCTCGTGCCCGGCTTCGTCGGCGGAGCCATCGCGCTCACCGTCGACGCGGGCTTCCTGGGCGGCCTCGTCGCCGGACTGCTGGCCGGTGCGGTGGTGATGGCGATCCAGCGGGTCAAGGTCCATCCGACCCTGCGCGGCATCATGCCGGTGCTGGTGATCCCGTTGATCGCCTCGGCGGTCGTGGGATTCCTGATGTTCATCGTGGTCGGCAAGCCGATCGCCTCGCTGCAGAAGGCCCTCACGGACTGGCTGAACGGCCTGTCCGGCTCCAACGCGATCATCCTCGGCATCGTCCTCGGCCTGATGATGTGCTTCGACATGGGCGGCCCGCTGAACAAGGTCGCGTACGCCTTCGCGGTCGGCGGCCTCGCCGACCCGACGCCGGGCAGCCTCAAGGTGATGGCCGCGGTCATGGCGGCCGGCATGGTGCCGCCGCTGGCGATGGCCCTCGCCACCACCGTACGGAGCAGGCTGTTCACCAGGACGGAGCGGGAGAACGGCAGGGCGGCCTGGGTACTGGGCGCCTCGTTCATCACCGAGGGCGCGATTCCGTTCGCGGCGGCCGACCCGTTGCGGGTGATCCCGTCGGTGATGGCGGGCGGCGCGGTGACCGGCGCCCTGTCGATGGCCTTCGACTGCACGCTGCGGGCTCCGCACGGCGGCATCTTCGTCGTACCGCTGATCGGCAATCCGTTCCTCTACCTGCTGGCCATCGCGGCCGGGACGGTCGTGGCGACCGCTCTGGTCGTGCTGCTCAAGGGCATGCGCCGGTCGACGGTGGCCGCCCCGTCGGCGGCCGATGGCTCCGAGGTCACCGTCACCGCCTGATCGCCACGCCCTCTTATCCGGTGGACCCCACCTTTCCGGTGTACCTCAAACAGGAGTGAACCCATGCATCAGCGCACCGTGACCGTTGGTTCCCGCAGCGGCCTCCACGCCCGCCCGGCCTCGCTGTTCGTCCAGGCCGCCACCCGTCAGCCGGTCAAGGTGACCATCGCCCGGGACGGTCGCGATCCGGTCGATGCCCGCAGCATGCTCGCGGTACTCGCCCTGGCGGCGCAGCACGGTGACCCCGTGGTGCTGTCGGCCGAGGGCGACGGTGCCCGTGCGGCGGTCGAGGAGCTCGCCGGGCTTCTTGAGCGGGATCTCGACGCGCGGAGCTGAACCGGCGGACCCCGGGAATGGGCGAAGCCCCCCTGGAGACGGCATCGACTGCGACCGGTGCCGTCTCCGGGCGTTTTGATGAACGGGGTGTGCCGAATGGGGTACGGCGCAGCCCGTCACCTCGCTAGATTTGGCCGCGTGACTGAGAGCTGGAGCCCTGCGGACAAGGCCGTCGTCCGCCTCCCTTCCGGGCGGACGGTACGTGGCCGTGGCCTGCGCCGTCCCCTTCCCGACGGACCGGTGCCAAACTTCGGCGTCTATCTGCTGGGCAAACGGCCGCCACCCACGCCGTGGGAGTCCGACTGGCTTCACTGGCCGGACTTCCGGCTCCCCGCGGACCGGCGGGCGGCGCGTGATCTCCTCGCGGAAGTGTGGCGCCGGGCCGACCGCGAACGGGTCGAGGTCGCGTGCGGAGGCGGCATCGGCCGGACGGGAACGGCCCTGGCGTGCCTGGCCGTTCTGGACGGTGTCCCGGCGGATCAGGCGGTCGCGTTCATCCGCCGCCACTACCATCCGCGTGCGGTGGAGACACCCTGGCAGCGTCGCTATGTGCGGCACTTCGGAGCGGGCAAGTAGCGCCCGCGGCCCTGTGGTTGGATCTTCCCTGAGTCAATGCCACCGGGCGGGAGAAAGCACATGGGTTGTCGCGGGGTCCTCTTCGCGCTGGAGGCCGCGGACGCGGAACGGCTGCTGGCGGCCGGAAGCGATACCGGGGTGATGGAGATCGTCGAAACGATCGAGGAGGGCTGGGACGTGTCGGCGCTGATGGAGCTCGACAAGTCCTGGGACGTCCTGCATCGCTGTCTGACCGATGGAAGCCTGTCCTACGCCGGAGGTGAGTACCCGCTCTCCCATGCCGTCCTCGGGGGCAGGCTGCTCCACGAGGGCGACGACTACATCGTTTCGTACGTCGATGCGGCGGAGGTCCGGGACATCGCCCGTGCCCTGGCGCCGCTCGACGAGGAATGGCTCAGGGAGCGCTTCGCCGCCCTCACCTTCTCCGAGTACCAGGGGAGCGGCGGTGAGGACGACATCGGCTACGCGCTCGCCTATCTGCCCGATCTGCGGGACTTCTACGGTGAGGCCGCGCGGGCGGGCCGGGCGGCGATCTTCACTGTCGACCAGTAACCGGGGCGCGGTCGCGCCCGCGTCCGCCGGAGTCGGGACGCGGGCGTGAGCGCTCCCCCGTCGTGTCCGGTCCTGGCGGGTCAGCCGCGGCGTACGGCCCGGAGCACGGCGTCACGGATGACGATCTGACGGCCCTCGGGGTCCGCCGCCATGCGTTCGGGGGCCGCCGTCACGATCGATGCCCACGCGTCGGGGTCGAGTACGGCGGCCATCTCCTCCCCCGTCACGAACGTGTCCACGGCCATCGGCCGGCCCATGGACGTGTCCAGGTCCGCCGGGTGGTGGCTCACGACGAGCAGGGTCCCGCCGGGATCCACCGCGGCGGCCAGCCTGCGGTACAGGGCTTCGAGCGAGGGCCGCGGGAGGTGCATGAACTGCGCCGACACCAGGTCGAACCGCCGCGGGGCCGGGTCCCAGCTGAGGAAGTCGGCATGCTGCCAGGTGATCCGGCCCGCGATGTCCTCGCCCGCTTCGGCCGCGTTCCGTGCGGCGTGCTCCAGCGCGACGGTGGACAGATCGGCACCGGTGACCTGCCAGCCGCGCGAGGCGAGCCAGATCGCGTCGGCGCCTTCGCCGCTGCCCACGTCCAGCACCGTGCCCGGGGTGAGACCCGCGACGTACTCGACGAGGAGAGGGTTGGGGTTGCCGCTCCAGACGGTGCGCGCACGGTAGCGGGCGTCCCAGAACTCCTGGGTGAAGTGGTCATCCGTGTTCTCGGTGTGGTCGGCCGAGTGATGGTGGCTCATGCCGTCACTGTGACCCCGGTTCCGGCCGACAGGCGAATTCCGTTGCCGTTACGGCAAAACGCCCGGTGCCGTGCTCAGTTGCCCGCCCGGCGCCGACGCCGCACCAGAACGAGCGTCAGCGCACCGGCGAGGGCCGGTCCACCCGGATGCGCGGCGGCCACCGCACCGGCCCGGTCCAGAGCGCCGGGCACCGGGAGGGTGCCCCAGCGGGTGACCGGCCAGGCGACCAGCACGGCGCGGCCCACCACGTCGTCGACCGGGACCATTCCGCCGTGGGGGTCGTCCTGGTGGTAGCGGGAATCCGCCGAATCCTGCCGGTGGTCGCCCATGACCCAGATCCGGCCGGCGGGCACGGTCACCTTGAACCGGCCTTCGTCGTCGTCGCTGCACGCGGTGTTCCCGGGGAACACGTACGGCTCGTCCAGAGCGGTGCCATTGACCTTGAGCGGGCCGTCGCCCGCGCACTCCACCGTGTCCCCGCCGACACCGATCACGCGCTTGATGAGGTCCTTCTCCTCGGACGAGGGCATCACGCCGACGAAACTCAGCACCTTCTGGACCGTGTTGGGCTTGTCCACGGGTACCCCGCTGAGCCAGTCCGCCGGGTCGTGGAAGACGACGACCTCGCCGCGCTCGGGTTCCGATCCGAACCACGGGGTGAGCTTGTCGACCAGGACCCGGTCGCCCTTCTGAAGGGTGTTCTGCATGGACTCCGACGGAATCGAGAACGCCTGAACGAGAAAGGTCTTGATGAGCAGGGCCAGCACCAGCGCCATGCCGATGAGCAGCGGAAGCTCCACCCAGAACGGACGCTGCTTCTTCGTTCTGCTCCGCCGTGCGCCCGCCAGCACCATCACGCCGCTCCTCGCCCCGTGTTCACCGCCCGCCCCGTACCCGGAGTGGCCCGGAGGCCACTCTAAAGCGTGTTGCGGAAGGCTGCGGAGCGGACATTTCTCCCGTACGGGTGGGGTGTTGTGGCCTGCGCCGATATGGCTGGAGTGAGAACTCCGCGCCGACAGTCCCGACATGGTGGGTGTCCGCCCCGGCCTGCCGCCGGAAGCCGTACGGGACTCGATGGACAAGGCCCTGGCCCGAGGGGGTGGCTGTGGGCCTTTCCCGGACGGAGCACCAGGCTCATGTGGGTCGCGCGCCGCCTGGCCCCGCGCCTCCTGTAGTGCCGCAATCGCCCGTACCGTCGCCGGCACGCAGCGTGGGGACGGGACGCTACGGGGCGGGTGGCGGAGGCGGTTCGGGCGGGCTCCCGGCGACCGGGACCGTGGCGCCGTCTCCGGCACGTACTGCCTCGACCACGCTCTGATGGAACGCGCGGCTCTCCTCTTCGGAGGGGCACGGCACGGGGCTGCCCGCCAGGGTGAACCAGTCCGAGGAGCCGCTGTACTGCACGGCCACCGATGCCTGTCCGTCGGACCAGGTGGTATGGACGGTCAGATCTCCGGCCAGGATGCCTACCTCTTCGGTGCGGACTCCGCCGGCGCCCGCGTAGACACCGCTGGTCGTCCAGGATGCCCAGTTCATGACGTGTCGCCTTTCGGCCAGGGACAGTCTGTCCAGCGGGACTGCTTCCGAGTATGCCACCGGAATTCCGGTGTCGCACGGGTGTGCGGTCCGGCATGGTTCCAGGACTGTCGGCGCCCTCGCCGTCAGGGGTCACGCGCGCTGCAACGAGCCCCTGACGAACGCTGCCTGACCGGCGTGCTGAAGGCCCTCGGCGAGGACGCTGACCAGCCGGACACCCAGGGTCACCGGGGGTGACCACCCTTCGTCCACGATCCGGTCGAGCGCGTGGCCGGTCAGCCCGGCGACGAATTCCAGGGTCCGCTCGTGCACGGCGTCGTAGTACCCGAGGAGCGGTTCCGTCGAGTCCACCCGCACGGCGGCGACCTCTTCGGCGCTGTGGCCGTATCCGGTCGCCCGCTCCTCGAACGGCAGGGCGAACCGGTCGGACCAGCCCTGGGCGAGCCAGACCTCCTCGGTTCCGGCGGCATCGGCGATGTGGTCGTCCTGGACCCGCGCGAGATGCCAGAGCAGCCATGCGATCGAGTTGGCGCCGTCGTCGAGCCGGGCGTTGAGATGGTCGGGCGGGAGCCCTTCGGCCGCCGAATGCACCGCTTCCCGAACCCGGCCGAAGGAGTCGGCCAGCAAACCTGCACTGTTCATACGGTCACCATGACCCGCGGGCCCGCCGGGCGCACCCCGACCGGGGCATGGCGGGCCCGGGTATGCGGCCCGTAGTCACAGCGCGCTGAGCCAGTCGGTCAGCAGGCGGTTGACGTCGTCGGCCCGTTCCTGCTGGATCCAGTGGCCGCAGCCTTCGAGGATGTGCGCCGCGGTCAGGGCGGGCAGGGTGGTGGGGAAGGCGCTGATGGCGTCGGCCATCCATGTGGTGGAGGCGTCGAGTGCGCCGCCGATGAAGAGTGCGGGCCGGGTCACGGGCGCGCCGTCCCAGGCGGCGAGGTCCGCCCAGTCCCGGTCGACGTTGCGGTAGCGGTTGAGTGCGCCGGTGAGCCCGGTCCGTTCGAACTCGGCGCTGTAGACGTCGAGGTCGGACTCGGTGAGCCAGGAGGGCAGCGGGCCCTCGGCGAACCGGTCGGAGAGCTTCGCGCCCGGGGGGACGAAGTGGAGGCTCGGCCGGTCCTGCGGTGCGTGGGTGTCGCCGGAGAGCCCCGTGTAGAAGCCGGCCAGCCAGCCGCGCACGTCCTCCTCGATCTCCGCCTCGGCCCGGCCGGGTGTCTGGAAGTAGCTGACGTAGAACTCTTCGTCGCCACCGATCCGGGCGAAGCCTTCGGTGGGACGGATGCCGCCGCGGGGTGCGTACGGAACGCTGAGCAGGCCCACGGCGGTGAAGAGGTCGGGCTTGAGCAGTGCGCTGTTGGCCGCGATGGACGAGCCCCAGTCGTGGCCGATGACCGTGGCGGTCGCCTCGCCGAGGGCGCGTACGATCCCGGCGTTGTCGGCCACCAGGTCGAGCATGCGGTAGGCGTCCACGGCGGCGGGCTTGGACGAGCGGCCGTAGCCGCGTACATCGATGGCGACGGCACGGAACCCCGCGGCGGCGATCGCGGGGAGCTGATGCCGCCACGAGTACCAGGACTCGGGGAATCCGTGGACGAGGAGGACGAGGGGGCCGGCGCCTTGCTCGACCAGATGGATACGGCCGCCGGGGACGTCTACCAGGCGGTGGACCGCGCCGGGAACGGCGGTGGACGGCCATGTCCGGTCCGTCGCCGGCGGCTGGGGCGTCGGGGTGGTCTGCGGCATATTTCCTCCTCGGGCGTCCCGGACATCGGGGACGCCGACGACCGGCGAGGCGGCTGATCGTCCGTCCTGCCGCCCTCTGCACGATCATTCGACCGGGCCGCGGCAGGCACAAGGAAACTTGCCGGTACGGCAAACCGGATGAGCCGCGGGCACCGACAGGACACTCTCGGCGCCATGCCGTTCTCCGGTCACGGGCAGCACGGCGCCCCGGACGAGGATGCCCGTCCGGGGCGCGGTGTGCGGAGCCCTCTAGCTGACGTTCACATCGATGCAGGCGTAGAAGGCGTTCGAGGTGTCCGCGATGTTCCAGACCGCGAGGACCTTCTGCCTCCCGGTGTGGCTGCCGAAGTTGACCTGGTGGGTGACGGTCGCTCCCGGCTGGGCACCGTTGTCGTTGAACTCGGCGATCTTCTGGCCGCCCGCGTAGTACTGCCAGGTGCTGGTGGAGTGCCGGGCGGTGAGGGTCCACTGGAAGGACTGGGAGCGGCTCACGGGGCTGACCCGCCAGCCCTTGGCGTCGTTGTCGAGATCGGCGAACCTGCTGTTGCCGCCGCTGCAACTGGTCAGCCCCTTGGGGCCTTCCACGCTCTGCGGCTCGTACTTGATCTCACCGCAGCTGACGGTTCCGGCGGCGCACTGCGCCTGCCTGCTGGGCGGCGAGGAGATATAGCCGTGGGCACCGGCGGAGCTCACGGGGAGGCTCAGCGCGAGCACCGGTGCGAGTACGGCACCGACGGCGACCGCGGTTTTCCTTTTGGCGTGCATGCTTCTCCTTCACAGGAGGCCGTGCCGCATGGTGGCGGGCCGTGGGGTGACCCGGCTGGGGGCGGCGAGGCCTCGCGAGTGTGGGGCCAAGTGGCGCGAAGGGCACAGCAAGGACCACTGCCGGAGCCCGGTCTGCGGCTGTCCGGAAAGGCCTTGCACTTGGACTAGACCATACCGATCGGCGCGTACACGTCAAGGACACCGGAGGCGGAGGGAGTCGAAAACCGGCCACCCGCATGAGCCGGTCCCGGAGGCTCACGGTGCGCGAGGAGCACCGCGCCACGGAGTTCACCGCGAGCACGAAGGCGCCGGGGGGGGTGGCGCCCCTGACGTACTGGGGCGCCACCCCCCGGCGGACGGGGCGGCGAGACTCAGGGGCCCGCCCTCAGCTGCCCGTTACCCCGTCCAGGCTCTCCCGGAGCAGATCGGCGTGGCCCGCGTGGCGGGCGTACTCCGAGATCATGTGGACATGGACCAGGCGCAATGAGTAGACCTCGCCCCGGTGGACGAAGGTGTCGTCCAGGGAGGCACCGGCGATCGCCTCGTCGGCGAGGCGGATCTCCTCCACCAGGCGTGCGTAGTCCTCCGCGGCACGCTCGGGCGCCAGGTCCTCGAAATCGGCGTCCTTGCCCTTGTCCGCGTCGTACATCGGGGGCAGCGTCCGACCGGCGAAGCGCTCACGGAACCAGACGCGTTCGACCTTCGCCATGTGCCTGATGAGCCCGAGCAGGCTGAGGTTGGACGGCCGCACGGTCGTCCCGGCGAGCTGTTCCCCCGTCAGACCGGCGCATTTCTGCAGGAGCGCGGTGCGGAAGGAGGCGAGGAACTCCGCCAGTATCTCGCGCTCGCCCGCGGCGAGTGGGCTGTCCGCCATCGGGGAACGGTAGGCGTCGATTGCTTCGGGTGCTGTCCATGTCATTCGGCGAGCATGCCTGTTGACGGCCGTCGGCGCGAACCTATTGGCCGCTCATCCTGTGGTCATCGCCGTCGTCCGACCATGTGGTGGTCGAAGAGCCGATACCGCCCAGGAGGCCCAGCACCAGGAAGAGCACCACCAGGGCCTTGCCCGCTCCGCCCATCACCAGCGGCCGGGTGCCGGAACGCGTCCGGGCGGGCAGTACGGAGAGGTCGTCGTCACCGAAGAGGCCCTTGGGATAGGCCGGGGTGAGCATCATGGCGTAGGCGTAGAACCGTGTCTGATAGCGCAGGGTGGCCGCCGTCGCCTCGAACAGCGGCCGCGGCATCCGGCCCAGGATCAGGGTGATCAGCCACCAGAGGAACCCCAGGACGAACCAGCCGGTCACCGCCAGACTCTGCACGATCGCCGCCGGAATCATCAGGAACAGCCGGAACAGCACGGCGAGCCGATTGAGGTCGGTGGCCCGGACCTCGATCCGCACCGGGTAGTCCGGCGGCGGCGTCAGCGCGAACGGCGGGTATCGGTCGACCAGCAGCATCTCGCTCGCGGAGACCCGCACGTGGTAGCCGAGGTATCCGGAGAGGAAGCGGAAGACCGGCTGGGGCAGCCGCCCCAGCACCAGGGCGGCGAACCAGCCCACGATCACGGTGACCACGGCGGCGATGTAGAGGAAGAACAGCACGATGAACTGCGGGATGAGCAGGAGCAGACGCAGCAGCACCGTGAGACGGCGCTGCCGGGACGGTTCGACGATGTCGACGACGGGCTGGAATTCGTCCGCGTCCCCCGCGACGCGGCCCGGGCTCCACTGACCGTCGGCCATCGCACTCCTCCTCGGCAGGTGATCCGTACGGCATCGGCGCGTACGACGTGACCCCACGCTGGGTCCGCACGAACCGGCCCGCAATCGGCCACGGGCCGAACGGGTGCCCGCCGGACGGCTCATGAGGGAGACGACCGCGTCCGCGGATCCGGCCCGCGACCACCGGCCGGATCGACGCCGTACGACCGTCGCGAATTTAGCTATGTTGACATACCTATCACTTCATACCTAAGGTGCTTCCATGCTTCCCGACAGCTCCGGCCCGTCCCCCCGCACCCCCGCCGAGATCGCCGCGACGCTCACGGCCGTGCTTCCGGTGCTGTTGCGGGCGGCGGACCGCCGGGTCGAACGGGAATACGGCCACCCCAAGCCGTCGGAGGGCCAACTCGCCCTGTTGCGCCTGGTGACGGAACAGGACGGCATCACCGTCCGGCAGGCGGCCGAGACCCTTCTCATGAAACCGAACAACGTCAGCGCGATGGTGTCCCAGCTGAGCGGCGAAGGCCTCGTGGAACGCAGGCAGGATCCCGCCGACCGGCGGGTGGCCCATCTGCACAGCACCGAGCGGGCGCGCGCACACAGCACTGCCGTGGACGCGCTGTTCGGCACCTATGTCGCGGAAGGGCTCCGGTCCCTGGGCGACGACGAGGTCGCCTCCATCGCCCGCGCCCTGCCCGCCCTCTCCGCGCTCGCGCGACAGGTCCGCTCGGACGCGAGCTGACACCTGCCGGCCTGCCGCCCCTACCACCCTCCCCTTCACTTCCCCCGCCCCGGCGCCCGAGGCGGGGGCGTCTCATTCCGGTTCAGTCGAAAGGCACTTCCGCATGTCCTCCCCCTCCGCGGGCGATCTCGTCATGCCCGCGCACACTCCCCCGACGGCCGGGACCCCGATGCGGGAAACGCCCCGGGGCCCGGCCGGACGCAGGTCCAACCCGTGGCTCACGCTCACCGCCGTGGCCTTCGGTCTGTTCATGGTGGGCCTCGACGGCAGCGTCGTCTCCATCGCCAACCCGGCGATCGGCCGGGACCTCGGAGCCGGCACGTCCCAGCTCCAGTGGGTGACCAACTCCTAT
The DNA here is from genome assembly GCF_001905125.1 of Streptomyces sp. TSRI0281. Classification (GTDB taxonomy): domain Bacteria; phylum Actinomycetota; class Actinomycetes; order Streptomycetales; family Streptomycetaceae; genus Streptomyces. The sequence continues at coordinate 244,192 of NZ_LWLE01000037.1, forward strand.
CTCCTGGCACTCGCCGCGGCCCTGATCCTCGGCGGCAAACTCGGTGACCGCTTCGGGCGCCGCACGTACTTCCTGGTCGGGGTCGCCGGATTCACCCTGGCCTCGGTCGCGATCGGTCTGGCCGGGTCCATCGAGGGCGTCATCACCTTCCGCGCCGTGCAGGGCTTCTTCGGCGCGCTGCTGATGCCCAACACCCTGGGTCTGCTGCGCGCCGTGTTCCCGCCGAGGAAATTCGGGATGGCCGTCGGTATCTGGGCGATGGTCTCGTCCGTCTCCACCGCGCTCGGCCCCATCGTCGGCGGTCTCCTCGTCGAGCACGCCAGCTGGGAGACGGTCTTCTACATCAACGCGCCCATCGGCGCGATCGCGCTCGCGTACGGTGCGTTCGTGCTCCCGCAGAGCAAGAACTCCACCGGACATCACCGCTTCGACATCGCCGGCGTCGTCCTGCTGGCCCTCGGCCTGCTCGTGGTCGTCTTCGGCGTCGTCAAGGGCGAGACCTGGGGGTGGACCTCCGGCCGGACCACGGGCACGCTGGCCGCCGGGCTCCTCGTCCTCGTCGTCTTCGGATGGTTCGAGACGCGCACCGAGCACCCGCTGCTGCCGATGCGGCTGTTCCGCAACCGCTCGCTGACCATCGGCACGATCATCACCGCGGTGAACTTCTTCGTGCTGCTCGGCGCGATCTTCTTCATCATGCTGTACCTGCAGAACGTGCGGGGCTACAGCCCCGTCGAGGCCGGCGTCCGTACGCTGCCGCTGAGTCTCGCCTCCGTGGTCGCCTCCCCGCTGGGCGCGGCGCTCACCGAGAGGTTCGGCGCACGGCTGTCGATGACGCTGGGCATGCTGTTCCAGGCCGGCGCCTCGTTCGGACTGCTGGGCCTGGGCACCGCTTCGCCGTACGCGGCGATGTGGCCGTCCTTCATCGCCCTCGGCCTCGGTGTGGGCATGGTCATGGCCGCCTCGTCCGACGCGATCGTCGGGAGCGCGCCGGTCCGGCACGCCGGGGTGGCGGGCGGGCTGCAGGCCACGTCCCTCCAGGTCGGCGGGGCGCTGGGCACCTCCGTACTCATCTCCCTGATCAGCAGCCGGGTGGGCTCCACCCTGACGGGCGAGCTGACCTCCGCGGGGGTTCCGGCGCCCGTGGCACAGGGCCTGGGCGAGGCCCGGGACGCGGTGGCGATGGGGGTGTCACCCGTTTCCGAGGGGATGCCGGACCGGCTGAGGGCCGCGGTGACCGAGGGCAGCGGGCAGGCGTTCATGAACGGGGTGCACACCGCCGTGACCGTGACCGGGGTGCTGTGCCTGCTCGGAGCGGCCCTCGCCGCCTTCGGACTGCACCGCGCCCGGGGTGCGCCCCCCGGCCACGCGTAGGGACCGCGTCGGCGGTCCGCGCCGAGGGAGGTCCGGTCACCGGTCCGCGATGCCGTCCGCCGACGGGGTTTCGCTCCGGTTGTGCCGGATCTCCCCGGCACCCATGGTCTTCGTGCGCTTCCCGATGGCATACGCGGGTTCCTCCTCGCGGTTCGGCGACAGGACGGGCGTGCGGGGTCGAGCACAAGCCTTGAACCAGTGGGAGCGCTCCCAGCATGGAGACGGAGAAAAGGGGAGTCAAGAGAGTTGAAGAGTCGAATAAATTCGATAGCGACAGCTCAGAACGCGTGTGTTGACCGACACCTCATGACGCTCTAACGTCATGCCACACCAGTGGGAGCGGTTCCATCAGTCGATGTGTCGTAGGGGACACATCCGAACTGCAAGGAGTCGCTCATGCGACATCCCCCGCGCTTACCGCACGTACGGCACCTGTTCCGGCTGCTCCTCGGAGCAGTGCTCACCGCGGCCGGCATCGTCGTCGGACCCGTGGTCCCCGCTTCCGGATCCGCCCCTGTCTGCGCGGTGGAGTACACAGCCGCCAACCAGTGGGACGGCGGTTTCCAGGGAGCGGTGACACTCACCAACCTGGGTCCCTCCGTGGGCAGTTGGGATCTGGAGTTCGCTCTGCCCGGCAACGGGACGGTGACCGGGGGCTGGAATGCCCGGTGGTCGCAGTCGGGCAGAGTGGTCACCGCGTCGAACGAGACGTGGAACGCCACGCTCGCCACCGGGGCGAGCGTCACCGCGGGATTCCTGGTCTCGGGGTCCGGAGCCGGCTCCCCTCCCGCCACGTTCACGCTCAACGGCACCCTCTGCACCACGGATCCCGGCCCGGACCCGACCGACCCCACCGATCCCCCCGACCCCACCGCCGGGCCGCCCGTACTGAAGGTGTCCGGCAACAAGCTCGTCGACGAGTCCGGCGCCACCCGGCGCATGCTCGGCGTCAACCGCTCCGGCGGAGAGTTCATGTGCGTACAGGGCCATGGCATCTTCGACGGCCCGGTCGACGACGCCTCGGTAAGGGCGATCGCCGACTGGAAGGCCAATACCGTCCGTATCCCCCTGAACGAGGAGTGCTGGCTGGGCCTGGACAACATCGACCCGCGGTACGCGGGCACCCACTACATCAATGCCGTGAAGGACCTCGTCCAACGGGTCCAGGACCACGGCATGACCCCCATGGTCGAACTGCACTGGTCCTGGGGCCAGTACACGGGCAACTCGGCGGGCTGCTCCGATGTGCACGCGAGCTGCCAGAAGCCGATGCCGGACGCGCGGTACACCCCGGACTTCTGGTCCTCGGTCGCCTCGACGTTCAAGGACGACCCGACCGTGGTGTTCGACCTGTTCAACGAGCCGTATCCGGACCGCGCCATGCCCACCCTCGACCAGGCATGGACCTGCTGGCGGGACGGTGGCACCTGCCCGGGCATCGGGTACGAGGTCGCGGGCATGCAGGATCTGGTCGACGCGGTACGGGCGACCGGCGCCGGGAACCTGATCCTGGCCGGCGGACTCGCGTACTCCAACGACCTCGGCCAGTGGATCCGGCACCGGCCCCTGGACCCGGCGGGCAATCTCGCCGCCGCCTGGCACCTCTACAACTTCGATGTCTGCGCGAACGAGGACTGCTGGAACTCCACGCTCGCGCCGGTCGCCGCCGAAGTCCCCCTCGTCGCAGGCGAGATCGGCGAGAACACCTGCTCCCACAACTTCGCCGACCGGGTCATGCGGTGGTTCGACGACCGCGGACTCTCCTCTCTCGGATGGACCTGGAACACCTGGGACTGCTCCTCGGGCCCGTCCTTGATCAGCGACTACGAAGGAACCCCCACCCGTACGGAATCGGGCTGCGTGATCATCTGCGCGCCCTCGACAGCTGAGGAAACGGAATTCGTATGAGCCGCACGAGCCGCACCACCTTGCGCCGATCACGTACGTCACTCCTCGCCGCGGCGGCACTCGTCGCCGCGGCAGCGGGCACCGCCGCCGCCTCCGATCCCCACGGGGCCTCCGCCGCGGCGGCCGGGTGCACCGTCGACTACACGATCCAGAACCAGTGGAACGGCGGGTTCACCAGCGCCGTCAGCGTCACCAACAACGGCGCGGCGCTCTCCGGCTGGCAGTTGGAGTGGACGTTCGCCGGTGGCGAGCAGGTCACCCAGGGCTGGAACGCGGCCGTCTCGCAGAGCGGCACGGCCGTCACCGCGAAGAACGTCTCGTACAACGGCGCCCTCGCCTCAGGCGCCTCGGCCTCCTTCGGCTTCAACGCGACGGCCGGCGGAAACAGCACCGTCCCCGCGACGTTCAAGCTGAACGGCGTGACGTGCAACGGCGACCCCACGGGCCCGGTCGACCCCACCGATCCCACCGGGCCCGGTGACCGCGTCGACAACCCGTACGCCGGCGCGCAGGTCTATGTGAACCCGGAGTGGGCGGCGAAGGCGTCCGCCGAGCCCGGCGGCTCCCGGATCGCCGACGAGCCCACGGGGGTCTGGCTCGACCGCATCGCCGCGATCGAGGGCGTCAACGGCGGAATGGGGCTGCGCGACCACCTGGACGAGGCGCTGGCCCAGAAGGGCAACGGCGAACTCGTCGTCCAGCTCGTCATCTATAACCTGCCCGGCCGGGACTGCGCGGCGCTCGCCTCCAACGGCGAGCTCGGGCCGAACGACCTGGGACGGTACAGGACGGAGTACATCGACCCGATAGCGGCGATCCTGGGCGACGCGAAGTACGCGGGGCTGCGCATCGTCACCACGGTCGAGATCGACTCGCTGCCGAACCTGGTCACCAACACCGGCAGCCGCCCGACCGCCACCCCGGCCTGCGACACGATGAAGGCCAACGGGAACTACGCGAAGGGCGTCGGCTACGCCCTGAACAAGCTCGGCGACGTGTCCAACGTCTACAACTACATCGACGCCGGACACCACGGCTGGATCGGCTGGGACGACAACTTCGCCGCGTCCGCCGACACCTTCAAGCAGGCGGCCACCGCCGAGGGCGCCACGGTCGGCGACGTACACGGCTTCATCACCAACACGGCCAACTACAGCGCGCTCAAGGAGGAGCACTTCGCCATCGGCGACTCCGTCAACGGAACGTCCGTACGCCAGTCGAAGTGGGTCGACTGGAACCGCTACACCGACGAGCTGTCCTTCGCCCAGGCCTTCCGCACCCGACTCGTCTCCATCGGCTTCGACACGCATATCGGCATGCTGATCGACACCTCCCGCAACGGCTGGGGCGGCACGGCCCGGCCGACCGGACCCGGCGCGACCACCAGCGTGGACACGTACGTCGACGGCGGCCGCTACGACCGGCGTATCCACCTCGGCAACTGGTGCAACCAGTCCGGAGCCGGCCTCGGTGAGCGGCCGCAGGCGGCGCCCGAGGCGGGGGTCGACGCGTACGTCTGGATGAAGCCGCCGGGTGAGTCCGACGGCTCCAGCAAGGAGATCCCGAACGGGGAGGGCAAGGGATTCGACCGGATGTGTGACCCGACGTACCCGGGCAACGTCCGCAACGGCAACAACATGTCGGGCGCGCTGCCGGACGCCCCGCTCTCCGGGCAGTGGTTCTCCGCCCAGTTCCAGGAGCTCATGAAGAACGCCCACCCGGCGCTCTAGTGCGACGTCCGGTGCCGGGCGCTTCCCCGCCCGGCACCGGTCGGCGCCCGCAGAGCCGGGCGATCAGCTCACGCCCGCGCCGGGCCCGCGCCGCCGCACCGGCGCGGGCCTTCGCGCCCCTGGACCCCGCCGCCCCCGCCTTCCCCTTGGCCTGCACCCCGGCATTCCCCTTGGCCTGAGTCCGCGCCTTCCCTTTGGCCTGGCTCCCCGCCTTCGCCTTGACCTGGCTCCCCGCCTTCCCGTTGGTCCGCGTCCGTGCCTTCCCGTTGGCCTGTGTCCGCTTCTCCCGACCCTTGCTGTCCGTCCGCTCCGTCCGCGCCTCTCCCTCGCCCGCCGCGAACACGTGGTAGCGGTGGCTGAGCCGGCGCCCGAGCAGGAGGTAGCCCAGCAGCGCACCCGCCGTATTGAGGATCACGTCGTCGATGTCGAAGGCCCGTCCGGCGACCAGCGCGCCCTGCACCAGTTCGACGGCGATCACGACCAGGACGGTCAGGAAGGTCATACGGATCATCCGGAGCCGGCGCGGCACGACGATCGGCAGCAGCACACCGAAGGGCACGCCCAGCAGCAGGTTTCCGCCCGCCTGCTTGCAGGCGGCGAGGAACGTGTAGTCCTCGGCGTACTGCCGCAGCGACCTCCCGGGCCGCAGATTCGAGGTGACGAGATCCTCGGACGCGGGCGACGGTGTCAGCGTCACCTTCGCCAGGAGGACGGAGAAGGCCACCAGTCCCAGGAAGGCGACCACCAGCACGGTCGCACGCAGCAGGACCCGCCACCCTCCCGCTGGGCGTGCACCACGATTCGTCTCTGGAGTCATGGCGGACGGGTGCCCCCGGCATCCGGGGACACACCTGGGGCGAAGTGGCGGGATTCCGCCTGCGACGATGACCGTATGAACTCACGTGACAGGGACGCCCTGCTGGCCGAGGCCGTACGACTGCGCGCCGACGGCCGCCCCGAGGAGGCCAGGGAACGCCTCCTCGCCCTCACGGCGGAATTCCCGGACGACGCCGAGGTCGCGTACCAGACCGCCTGGGTCCACGATGTGCTCGGCCTGGAGGCCGAGGCGGTGCCGTACTACGAGCGGTGCCTGCGGGACACGGCACTTGCCGCCGAGGACCGCCGCGGCGCGCTTCTCGGCCTCGGCAGCACCTACCGCGTGCTGGGCAGATACGGCCAGGCGGTCGAAACGCTCCGGCGGGGCGTGGCGGAGTTCCCCGACGACGGTGCGCTGAGGACCTTCCTCTCCATGGCCCTGTTCAACACCGATGAGCACCACGAGGCGATGCGCATTCTGCTGGAGCTGCTCGCCTCGACCAGCGACGACCGCTCCGTGCAGCGCTACCGGCGCGCCATCGAGCACTACGCGAAGGATCTCCACGAGACCGTGTGACCGCATGGAGAAGCCCCGGCCGGATCGGGGGAATCCGGCCGGGGCGGCCTGTGCGTGGGAGTGAAGGGCGGTCGCCTCTCGGCGGAGGGCTCCATGGGGCTTCAGCCGAACGATCTTCCCCATGGGCTACAGGTGAGGCCCGGGGACACTGTCCCCCTCACACCCACTGATAGATGAACGATAAACCATCCGGACGTGTTCCCGGGAATCCGGACCCTGCGTGTGATCCAGGGCACGGCACTCCCGGCTCGCGTCAGTTTCCGGCCGTCGCGGCGTTTCCGTAGCGGCGGCGGAACCGCTCGACGCGACCCGCCGTGTCCAGCACCTGGCCTGCGCCGGTGTAGAACGGGTGGCTCGCGGACGAGGTCTCCACGTCGATGACGGGATAGGTGTTGCCGTCCTCCCACTCCACCCGCTGCTCGGCGTCAGCGGTCGAACGGGTCAGGAAGGCCACTCCGGCAGCGCGGTCGCGGAAGACCACGGGGCGGGAGACGGGGTGGATACGGGACTTCATGGATGCGTTCCTTCCTCACCGCGGGCGCGGTGGCGGGTGTACGGGCGCGTGCTTCCCCGACGGTCAGCGGACCTCGCGGAAGAGGACGTGCTTCCTCGCGACCGGGTCGAACTTGCGCAGTTCCAGTCGGTCCGGGTTGTTGCGGCGGTTCTTGCGCGTCACATAGCTCAGGCCTGTTCCGGCCGTCGAACGGAGTGTGACGACGGGCCTGACCTCACTGCGTGCCATGGGCGCCTCCCGGCGTGTGCGTCGACCCCGCCCCCGTATCGGGAATGGGTGTCGTTTTCGTTCTGGTGTCGTAACGCGGGAGGGTCCGCCCGCATTCCCGCGCACCGCTCCCGCGCCTCAGGCATCCCGTCCGCCTCACCCGTCCCGCCGACGGCATATGCCCCGACCCCCCTCGCGCACACCGCGCGGGAACCTCGCACGCGGGCGCGCACAGCGGCCGCGCACGCCGGGCGACTTGCGTCAACATCCCTGCAAAGGCAAGGGTGTTCGGCGAGCCATCGCCCCACACAGCCCATGGCATATGCCGGATGCAACAACGTATCGAGTGTTGCCAAATCCCTTACGGGCTGCCGCAGCCTGTGCCACAGTCGTCTTCGGCCCACCCCTCAGAACTGGCCGCGCCGCGCCTGTATCGGAGTAGAGATGCCCTCCCATCTGTTCGCGGAGCGCCCCGCACCACAGCCGCCCGAGCACGATGCCGTCGACGCGTTGATCCACCGGACCCGTCGGCTGCGCGGAGACGTGGACGCCGTGCGGCGGGACGCCGTGATCGTCGACGAGGACGACCCGCAGCTGCGCTGGCGGCGCGCCCTGTGCGAACTCGCGGTCCAGCATCTCGACGATCTCGACGCCCACCTGGGACAGCTGCGGGCGGGGGTGCCCACGCAGAGCACCGGGGACGCCGCACCGGCCTCCGGCTCCGCCGCCGCGTCCGGCCGGTACGCCTTACCCGAAACGCCGCCCGGTTCACTGCTGAGCAGGGTCGGCAGCGCCGAATGGAACCTCCTGACCGACGAGGTCAGCTGGTCCGACGAGCTGTACCGCATCTTCGGCAGGCCGCCCGGGACGGGACCGCTGTCGCTGGACGAACTGCCCTCCGTCCTTCTCCCCGAGGACCAGCCGTCGCTGACCTCGATGGTGACGGACTGCCTCGTCGACGGACGGCCGATAGACGGGGAGTTCCGTATCCTGCGGCCGGACGGCCGGATGCGGACCCTGCACATGATGGGTGAGCCCGTCCTCGACGCGGAAGGCTGCACCGCCTCCATGTGGGCGGTCCTGCGTGACGTCAGCGAGCTGCGCCGCAGTGAGCGGACGGTCGGCCGGAACCGTGATTCGGTGCGCCGCCAGGACCACATCGTCCGGACCGAGCACCGGCTGGCCCTCGAACTCCGGGAGGCGGTGCTGCCTCCGTGGCGCGGATCGTTACGGCTCCCCCGGCAGGGCCCCGGCGCGATGGACATCGCGGCCCACCATCTGCCGTCGGAGTCGAGCGATCTCATCGGCGGCGACTGGTACGACGCCATGGAGCTGCCGGACGGCAGGACACTGCTCACCGTCGGCGATCTGACCGGCCACGGCATCCCGGCCACCTCGGCCATGGCGATGATGCTCGGCGCCCTGCGCGGCATGGCGGTGGCCGGCATCGGACCCGGTCCCCTGATGGGCCATCTCAACCAGCTGCTCGAATCGTCGATGCAGCCCGCACTGGGCAGTGCGCTGTGCTGTCGCTTCGACCCCGCGACCGGCGTTCTCTCGTGGGCGCAGGCAGGACACCCCGCCCCGCTGCTCTTCCGCAACGGAACGGGGCGCCCCCTGCCCCCGCCGGACGGGGTTCTGCTCGGTGCGGCGTCCGGGGTCGCCTACGAGCAGGAGGACGTGCCGCTGCTGCCCGGCGATGTGCTGGTCCTGCACACCGACGGGCTGACGCGGCGCGGCGACCGGGGTGCGGGCCCGGAAGCGCTGCTCGATCTCGCACCGAGGTTCGCCCACGCCCGCACGGCACAGGACTGCGTACGGACCGTCGTCGAGGGGTTCGGCGGGACCGAGCGTCCGGACGACGCGTGTGTGCTGATCGCCCGCATCGGGGCATGACGGAGCGCACGACGATGTGACGCCCGCCGGTGCGGGGAATCGGTGAGTGGACGCCGGACGGATGGACACGGGGCGGTTGTACGGAGGACGGGGGCGCCGCTGCCCGGCAGCGCCTCGGATCAGATCTGGGTACCCCTGACCTTCTTCGCCGCCCTCTGCGGCAGCACGAGCTCGATCTCCTCGCGCAGGTCCTGAATCCTGGCGGAACCCGCGAACCGGCCGGTCAGCCGGTACATCTCGCGGAGCCTGTCCCAGGTGCGGTGCGAGGAGGTCTCCCCCATCGACACGAGGGCGAGCCGTGCGTACCGGTCGGCCTGCTCCGGGTCATCGGCGATGAAGCAGGCAGAGGCGAGCGAGATGTAGTCGAAGAGCTTGGACCGCTGGCGACCGTCTCCCCGCAGGTCCAGGGCCTCCTTCGCATGGCGCTGGGCCGTGGTCGCGGCCGCCGGGTCGTGCTCGGCCAACGTGCGGAACGCGAGCGCCTGCATGCCGTGCATATCCGCCTCGTCGAACATCTGCATCCAACTCGGCGGCGGCACATCGCCCTTGTCCGAGACGAAGAGTTCCTCGGCCTCGCCCAGGGTGCGCCGCATGGCCTGTCCGCGCCCCAGGGCCGCCTGCGCCCATGCCTCGATGGTCTGCAGCATCGCCTGGGTGCGGGGCAGTGTCTCGTCGCCGGAGCCCGACTTGGCGAGCTTCATCAGGTCCAGCGCCTCGTCGGGGCGGCCCAGATGCACCATCTGGCGGGCCGCCCGGGAGAGTGCTTCACCGGCGCGTGGCCGGTCGCCGCCCTCGCGGGCCGCGTGCGCGGCGATGACGAAGTACTTCTGGGCCGTGGGTTCGAGACCGACGTCGTGGGACATCCAGCCCGCGAGTACGGCGAGGTTGGCGGCGACGCCCCACAGTCGCCGCTGCAGATGGTCGGGGTGGCGGTAGGCGAGCATCCCGCCCACCTCGTTGAGTTGGCCCACGACCGCCTTGCGCTGGAGTCCGCCGCCCCGGGCGGCGTCCCAGGCGCGGAACACCTCGACCGAGTGCTCCAGTGCCTCGATCTCCTGGGACCCGACCGGAGCGGCCTCGTACCGGTCGAGACCGGCGGGGTCGGCGTGCAGGGGATCGTCGAGACGTGGAGCGTCGGCCGCCAGAGCGGGATCGCTGTGCAGCCAGTCGTGCATGGCGCCGGTGATGGCTGATCCGGCGGCGAGCGCGGCGCCCGCCCCCACCAAGCCGCGTCGGTTGAGCATGAGGTCCATTCCCGTGAATTCGGTGAGGACCGCTGCCGTCCGTTCGGGCGCCCACGGCAATCCGTCGGGATTCTGTTCCGTCCCGGAGTCACGCCGTTTCCCCACACGCCCGCGTCGGCCGAACCCGAGGTCCTCGATGGTCACGACACGGCCGAGCCGCTCGGTGAACAGGGCTGCCAGCACTTCGGGCACGGGATCACGGGGGGATTCCCCCATGTCGATCCAGCGCCTGACCCGCGAGGTATCGGTCGCCAGCTGGGGGTGGCCCATGGCCGCCGCCTGCCGGTTCACCATTCTCGCGAGTTCGCCCTTGGACCAGCCGGCCAGGCCGAACAGGTCAGAAAGGCGGGTGTTGGGTTCTCCGGTCACGTCAAGCCCCCAGGTTCTCGGCTGACTTGACACTAACCCCCTGTCAGATGCCGGTCGACTATTCGCCAGGGTTCGCCAGGGCACGCCAGATGGTCTGCCACCCGTGGCGCGGTGTCAGGTAGGAAAGCGCCACCCCGCCCGGCAGCCCTAGGTACTCCCCAGGGTGCCGATCGGCCGCCGGCCGGGGCGGCGCACGTAATCTGTCGGCGCGCGAAGGGATCTGTCTCGCCCATGTACACAGCATCGTCCTCCGTGTCCGCCCCGCCCCGGCCGCTCCGTCCCATGGGGCCGGGCAGCGGTCCGTATCTCGCCCCGCACCCCGGCGCACCGGTGCCGGTGCTGGGCCGGCCGCGGCGGGCGGGGGGGCCGGTCGCCGGGCCCCTCAGCGGGAGGATCGACCTGTCCGGGCCACAGGGCGCGCAGGTAAGGATGGCCATCGTCTCGGTGCAGCGCATCTGCCCGGAGTTCAACCCGGTCCAGGTGATGCGCCGCAGCGGCCGGTCCGTCCTGATCGTCGGCACCACCGGCCGCGCGACCGCCGTGGCCAAGTGCTTACTGGACCACTCCCCGGCCTGGACGGAACGGTTCCGGCACGAAATAGCGGCATACCGCGCGTTCGTCCGGCACCGCCCACCGGTTCGGGTGCCCCGGCTGATCGCGGCGGACCCGGAGAACTGCACGCTGGTCATCGAGCGGATGCCGGGGCGGGTCGCGGCTCTGACGCGGCATCCGTCCGAGGCTCCGCCCCGGGCCGATGTGCGGGCCGCGCTCGGTGCGATCAGCCGGGTCAACGCCTGGCGGCCGCCCGCCGGGCTGTTCGACGCGCCGCTGGACTACGCCTCGCGGATCGCCCGCTATCACGAGCTGGGTCTGTTCACCGACCGTGATCTGGGTGATCTGCAGAAGCTGCTGCACGGTCTGGCGGTTGCGGGCGGGCGGCAGGGCATGGGGCAGTTCTGCCACGGCGACGCGCTGCTCTCCAACATCCTCCTGTCGCCCACCGGCCCGGTGCTGGTCGACTGGGAGCACGCGGGCTGGTATCTGCCGGGCTACGACCTGGCGACGCTGTGGGCCGTACTCGGTGACGCGCCGGTGGCACGGCGGCAGATCAGCCAGCTGGCGCAGGCCGCGGGCCCCGCGGCACGCGACGCGTTCCTGGTGAATCTGATGCTCGTACTGACACGGGAGATCCGTCAGTACGAGACGGCGGTGCAGCGCACCATGCGCGAGACGGCACCGGCAGCCTCCGCCCAGGACCGGCCGGGTCCGCATTTCTCGGGCGAGGAGCAGCGGCTGCTGCTGCGCAGGCTGCACGACGACTGCGCCATGGCGCGGCGGGCTGTGCGCGCCGCGGTCGGCACACGGTGAACAGGACGAGGTAGAAGGGCGGGCCACGGCACGGTGGCCCGTGTCAGGGGACCGCGGCGACGGGGAAGCGCGCTGTGGGACCGGTGCCGACACACCGGTCCCACAGCGCGCTGTTCGTTGTCCGGACGGGTCCGGGGCCGGTCGGGGCCGGTCGGGGCCGAGGAGTCGGTCGGTCGGGGGTCAGCCGGTCGCCGTCGGTGAACTTCACGTCCACGACGTCGAGTCCGCTCCTGTCGAAGGCGAGCTTCGCCGCCGACCAGCGGGTCTCCAGCACGTCGACGCCCGGCGAGATCCGCAGGGCCAGGATCCTGCCCTTCGGCTTGACCTTCTCCACCAGGAAGTCGGCGGCGGCCGCCCCGTATCCGTAGCCGCCGATGGGGTTGATGAAGGTGACCGCGCAGTCCGTCTCCACGCCGCGGTCGAAGACGATGACGGGCAGCTTCGCGCAGGCCTGCTTCACGGCGGGGGTGAGGGTGGCGGTGGTGTTCGGGGAGACGATCAGCCGTCGCAGCCCCGGCCGGGGAGTTCCTGGATGTCGGAGATCTGTTTGTCGTCCTTGCCCTGGGCGTCCAGGACGGTGAAGTCGGTGATCTCCTTGTGGAGTGCGACCTCGGCCCGCATGTTCTTCAGCCCGACCTGCCGCCAGGGGTTGAACACCCCCGCTTCGGAGAAGCACAGGTACAGGCCGCCGGAGCCCTTCTTCCGGTACCGCGCGGTGTCGACGAGCTCCGGCCGGAGCATCTGCTCCCAGGGCCGGTCCGCCGGGCCCTCGGCCGTCTCCTTGCCGAGAGCGAGCTGCCGGTCGTACTCGGCCCGGTCGAAGAACGCCGACTGCTCGCCGGTGCCGGAGCCCTCGGTGGGGCTGCTCGATCCGGCGGCCGGCGTGCCGGGGGGCACATCGCTCGTACAGCCGGCGAGGAGGGCGGCACCGAGGACCGCGGTGACGCAGAGGCGGGCGTGCCGGGTCGGTCGCGTACTCATGTGGATGTCCCTCCCGGGGATGGGGTACGGCGGCGGCGCGGCCGGGACCGGTCGGCCGCGCCGAGTCCGACGGCGGCGATGACGATGACGCCTTGCGCGGCCGATTCCAGGGCGCCGGATACGCCCTGGAGGTTGAGCAGGGCGAACAACGGCCTGGAGGGAGAACGCCCCGGCCATCGCCCCGACGACGGAGCCCCGGCCGCCGCCGAGCACGACCCCGCCGAGGACGACGGCGGTGATCGCCTCGAACTCGTAGCCCCGGCCCGCCTGCGCGGAGACTCCGGAGAACCCGCCGACGAGTACGGCGGCGAGGGCTGCCGCGACGCCGGAGAGGACGAAGGCGATGGTGCGGACGCGGGCGACCCGTACGCCGGAGAGCGCGGCGGTCCGTTCACTGTCCCCGGTGGCGAGCGGGGTGCGGCCGAAGTCGGAACGCATGAGTGCCACCGCGAGCGCTCCTGCTGCGAGGCAGGCGAGCACGGCCCAGGGCAGCCATCCGAACGCGGTTCCCCCGCCGAGCTGCCGGAACGCGGTGGGCAGAACGCCCTGCGGGGAGCCGCCCGTCCAGAAGAAGACGGCCCCTTCGAGGATCAGCATCATGCCGAGCGTGGTGATGAAGGAGGGCACCCTGAGCAGGGTGGTGATCAGTCCGCTGACGAGTCCGGTCAGCGCCCCGGCGAGCAGCAGGACGGCGGTGACCAGGGACCAGGGTGCGGCGGGGAAGGCGGCGTACAGTTCGGCGACGACGACCACCCCGGCGGTGACGACCGCTCCGACGGACAGGCCGAACTCGCCGCAGACGATGACCAGATACTGGCCTGCGGCAAGGATGACGAGAGGGGCCGCGCGCTTGACGAAGGCGAGGAAGCGGTCCGGTTCGTAGAACCCGGGGTCGGTGAGGGCGAGGGCCACCAGGAGTACGGCGAGCAGCAGATGGACGGAGGTGCCGGTGCCGAGGGCGCGCAGGACGCGGCGGCCGGTGGGCGGGGTCTTGACTGCGGTGGTCATGCGGTCCTCCCCTGCGGGGTGCGGCGGCGCCGGGCGTACAGGGCGACGGCCGCGATGATGACGACGCCTCGGACGACGTTCTTGAAGAACGGCTCGTCGACAACGACGTGAACGTGATGGCGCTGGCCGAGCAGCGGCGGGCGTTCCCCGACTGCCGCTATCTGCTGTACATCAAGGTCGGTACGGGTATCGGCTGCGGGATGGTCTCCGACGGCCTGCTGCACCGGGGGGCGCGGGGCTGTGCGGGCGACATCGGCCATATCCGGGTCGCGGAGCTGGATGACCCCTGCCGGTGCGGCAACTCGGGCTGCCTGGAGGCCGTCGCGGGCGGTGCGTCACTGGCGGCGAAGCTGACCGGTCTCGGGCTGGAGGCCGCTTCGGGCAGCGATGTGGTGCGGCTGGTGAAGTCCGGCAACCGTGACGCGGTACGGATGGTGCGCGAGGCGGGCCGGGCGGTGGGCGAGGTACTGGCCGGACTGGTGAACTTCTTCAACCCGGACACGGTGGTGCTGGGCGGTGCGCTGGCCGCCGTGCACGACCAGCTGCTCGCGGGGGTGCGCGAGGCGGTGTACCGGCGCTCGCACCCGCCGGCCACGCATGTCCTGCGGATCGAGCCCAGCCGGACGGGCGAGAACGCGGCGGCGGTCGGGGCGGGGATCCTGGCGATCGAGCACGCGCTGTCGGTGGAGCAGGTGGACCGGGAGGTCGCGGGGCGCTGACGGGCCTCGGCTTCCGAGCCCGGCAGGCGCGCCTTCCGGATCCGCCCGACGCGGCTTCCTCCCGCTCTTTCACGGCCCTCGCGCGGCCGTACGGCACCTCTCGTTCAGCCGAACTCCCGCGGTAATCCCCCCCTCCCGTCACACCTTCCACGCTCGGTGAACGCCCGATGACCGAGCGGCACGCAGGCGCGCCCTTCCGGGCCCCGCCAGGTGAAGCCCGCCACAGGACCTCGGTCACATACGACGGTCGATAGTAGGCGCATCCCTCTCGTTTTCCGGCGCAATAGGCTGCCAAATGGGGTATTCCGCGCTATCTCACGATGAAGGTTAGTAAAGGGGGTCATTGCCTCCCGGTACTCAGCCCGTTAACCATGGATCCCGGCAAGCACCGAGAACGAGCCTGCGACCCACGCCATCCGGCGAACGAGGTCGGGCCATCGGTTCCTGCACCCCGCGCCGCCGAAGGCCGCCACGCCCGTCCCCCACCGGAAGAGCTCCCGCATGCCTCGCCTCAGCACCCTCCGCAACACCGTCCGCATCAACCGATCGCAGAAGATCACCGCCGCCGTGCTCGTCGCGGCCGGTTCCGTCACCGCGCTCGCCGCCACCGGTGAGTCGAGCGATGCGCAGCCCGCGGCAGCGCACGCGCCCATCGCCGTCAAGGCGGCCGGGGCCACCGGAATCCCCGGCGCCGACACCCGGCTGAACAAGGACGCGATGCTCAAGGACGCGGTGGCCAAGGACGCGGCCGCGAGGAAGGCCGCGGCCGCGAAGTCGGAGGCCGCGAAGGCCGCCGTCCTGAAGGCTCACAAGTCCGAGCAGAGCGCCAACCGCTCCACCGACCGCAAGGCCGCCGCCGCGCCCAAGCAGTACAAGAACAACCTGGACGGCTGGATACGCGAGTCGCTCGACATCATGAAGTCGAAGGGCATCCCCGGCACCTACGAGGGGCTGCACCGCAACATCATGCGCGAGTCCAGCGGCAACCCGCACGCGGTCAACGACTGGGACATCAACGCCCGCAACGGCGTGCCCTCCAAGGGGCTCCTCCAGGTGATCCAGCCCACCTTCGACACGTACCACGTCAACGGTACGCCGAAGAAGCTCACCGACCCCGTCGCCAACATCACCGCCGCGGCCAACTACGCCGCGGACCGCTACGGCTCGATCGACAACGTCGACTCCGCCTACTGAGCACCGTCCGGCGCGCGGCAGGCGGGGGCCACCCCGCCCCGCCGCGCCACGGACCTCCCGCGGCGGGCTCCCCCGCCGCGGACCTCGCCGCCGCGCACCGGACTCGCGTCGCCGCCGTGCGTCACCGCACGCGGACCACCTCCACGTCCGAGGCCCGCACGAAGCCGATCCGGTGTCCGATCTGGACCGTCACATACTTCTGACCGCCCGCGAAGTACGTGTGGTCGTAGGGCTTCGAGGAGTCGATCGTCGGCGCGTAGAAGTACCCCGTGGGCGCCTCTCCGCCGCCCGGGAACGCCTGGCCCCTCTTGATCGTGTAGACCAGCGGACTGCCGACGACCGGCGCCGTGTGGCCGGCCGGATATTCGGACTTCTCCGGGTACGCCACCCCGTACACCGGCACCTCCGCCTTGCCGTCCTTCGGCTTCACGACGTGGCCGGCCGTCGGCGTGATGACCCGCGCGCGGTCCGGGGTCTGCAGCCATGCCTTCTTGCCGTACCACCAGATCGCGGTCCAGCCCGGGGCCCGGTCCGCGACGACCGCCTGCTGGGTGGCGCTGATCTTGCTGCCCCAGTCGGCGGCGCAGTTGGTGCCCGGCGAGCCGTCGGGGTGCAGGCCCGGATCGGCGAAGAGCGGGGAGCCGGTGGAGGGCCCGGTGTACAGGGGGACGGCGCTGCTCCCCTGGCGCGGCAGGTCGACGCCCTTCTCGCAGTCGCGGAACGCCTGCTTGTTCCGCTTGAAGTCCGCGCTGACCGTGACGAGTTCGGCGCCTCTGGGAGCGGTCGGCGCGGTGGGCCCGCCGAGCAGCGCCATGAAGCGGTTCCAGTCCCAGTACGGGCCCGGGTCCCAGTGCATGTTCTTGGTCCCGGAGGCGCTGGTGGGCGGGACGCCGTCGTGGCCGATGATGTGCTGACGGTCCAGCGGGATGCCGTACCGCGCGGCGAGGTGGCGGACGAGTTTCGCCGTCGCGCGGTACATCTCGGGCGTGTACCACTTGGCGCCCTCGGCGGCGAAGCCCTCCTGCTCGATGCCGATGGAGTGGGTGTTGAGGTACCAGTTGCCGGCCTGCCAGGCGACATCCTTGTTCTTGACCATCTGCGTGACATGGCCGTCGGACGAGCGCACCACATAGTGGGCGGAGGTCTTGTTCAGCGGGTTCTGGAAGATCTTCAGAGTGGTGTCGAAGTCCACTTCGGTGTCATGGAGGACGATGAACTTGATCTTGTTGCTGTGCGGCCGGTCGGCGGTGTCGTAATTGCCGTACGTCTCCTTGTCGGCCGGGTCCCCGGTCTGCTGGTAGGCCGCCGGGACCCAGTCGCAGGCGAGAGAGCGCGGACACTCGGGCCGCACCCCGTCCGCCCCGGCCTGCGCCACGGGGGCGAGCAGGGCAGCGCTCAGCGCACCGGCCGCGGTCAGGGCGAGCCCGAGTCTGGTCCTCCGCTTGGACGTCATGACAACCCTTCCTGGAGCTGGTCGTACAGGAGCCGTTCCTTGGGCGATCTCCGCGTTCCTCGTTATGGGCGCACACTCTGTGACGTGAGGTGATAGCACGTCAAGAGTGCCGGGGAGACGGCTCGATGAGCCACTGGACCAGACCACTGGCGGATGCTCCGACCTGCGGTTTCCCGCACTCGCCACCCACCCGCGTTTATCTGACTAATTGCCGCTGTGCGTGCCCCGGACGGCCGAGGGGTAGTGCTGGCGCGGACACCAACGGTCCGCGCGGGCGCCGCGCGGAAATCTCGGAAAGGCCGGACGCACCATGGCACAGCCCTTCTCTCTCCCGGACTTCTATGTTCCGTATCCGGCACGGCTCAACCCTCATCTGGAGGAGGCACGACGTCACACCCGTGAGTGGGCACGCGGGATGCGGATGCTGGAGGGTTCCGGCATCTGGGAGGAGAAGGACCTGGAGGCGCACGACTACGCGCTGCTGTGCGCGTACACCCACCCCGACTGCTCAGCCGAGGCGTTGTCGCTGGTGACCGACTGGTATGTGTGGGTGTTCTTCTTCGACGACCATTTCCTGGAGACCTACAAACGGACGCTGGACCGGGAGGGCGGGAAACGGTACCTGGACCGGCTGCCCGCCTTCATGCCCACGGACCTCGCCGACGGTATGCCGGAGCCGGAGAACCCCGTCGAGGCGGGGCTCGCCGATCTGTGGGCGCGTACCGTGCCGTCCATGTCGGGCGCCTGGCGGGCCCGGTTCGCCGAGAACACCGAGCATCTGCTGAACGAGTCCCTGTGGGAGCTCTCCAACATGGACGAGGGTCGGATCGCCAACCCCGTCGAGTACATCGAGATGCGCCGGAAGGTCGGCGGCGCGCCCTGGTCGGCGGGTCTGGTGGAGTTCGCGGCGGATGCGGAGGTCCCGGCCTCGGTGGCCGGATCACGGCCGCTCGGAGTGTTGCGGGACGCCTTCTCGGACGCGGTGCATCTGCGCAACGACCTCTTCTCGTACCAGCGCGAGGTCGAGGACGAGAAGGAGAACAGCAATGGTGTGCTGGTCCTTGAGAACTTCCTCGGGTGCACCACGCAGGAGGCGGCCGAGGCCGTGAACGACCTGCTGACCTCACGGCTCCAGCAGTTCGAGAACACGGCGCTCACCGAAGTCGGGCCGCTCTGCGCCGAGAAGGGGCTCACGCCCACCGAGGCTTCCGCCGTGTTCGCGTACACCAAGGGGCTTCAGGACTGGCAGTCCGGCGGGCACGAGTGGCACCTGCGCTCCAGCCGCTACATGAACGGCGGCGGGGTTCCGGCCGGGCCCGCCGAATCCGGCTGGGGCATGGCCGCCGCGTCCATCCGCCTCACTCCCCGGGCGGGGGATGCGCGCCGGCGCAGCCATACCCATGTGCCGTTCCAGCATGTCGGCCCCTCCCTGCTTCCCGACTTCGATCTCCCGTACCCCCTCACGCTGAGTCCGCATCTGGCGGGCGCCCGGAACCGGAACATCGAGTGGGCCCGGCGGACGGGCATGCTCGGCCCCTTGCCGGGCCGGCCCGGATCGCATGTCTGGGACGAGCGCCGGGCCCGCAACATCGACCTGCCGCTCTGCTCGGCCGGCATCGATCCGGACGCGACACCGGAGGAGCTGGACCTGTCGTCGAACTGGCTGACGTGGGGCACGTACGGCGACGACCTCTATCCGGTGATCTACGGGCGGGCCCGCGACCTGGCCGGGGCATGGGCGGCCAACGAGCGGCTCCGGTTGTTCATGCCGCTGGACGGGAAGCCCGTTCCCGAGCCCACCGACGCCATGGAGCGCGGGCTCGCCGATCTGTGGGCGCGCACGGCGGGGCCGATGGACGAGGCTTCGCGGCGCACGTTCCGCACGTCGGTGGACGACATGCTGGACAGCTGGCTCTGGGAGCTGACCAACCAGGCACAGAACCGCATTCCGGACCCGGTCGACTACATCGAGATGCGGCGGTTCACGTTCGGCGCGGACATGACGATGCGGCTGAGCCGGCTGTCCCACGGCGACCGGGTACCCGCCGATGTCTACCGCAGCGGACCGATCCGCTCACTGGAGAACGCCGCGGTCGATTACGCGACGCTGCTGAACGACCTCTTCTCCTACCAGAAGGAGATCGAGTACGAGGGCGAGGTGCACAACTGCGTCCTGGTCGTGCAGAACTTCTTCGGGGTCGACTACCCGACGGCCGTGTCCATGGTGCATGAGCTGATGCAGAGCCGACTGCGGCAGTTCGAGCATGTCATCGAGCACGAACTGCCGCTCCTCTATGATGACTTCGCACTCGATGCCGATGCCCGAGAGATCCTGGACACCTATGTGCTCGATCTGCAGAACTGGCTGGCCGGAATTCTGAACTGGCACCGCGACTGCGTCCGCTACGGCGAGGCGGACCTGCGGTCGGGTACGGGCGGAGCCCCGTGGCACCTCAACGGCCCCACCGGGATCGGCACTTCGGCCGCCAGGGTGATCTCCTTGCTGATGCCTCAGCCCGTGAACACGTAACGTCCGCCCGCTCGGGCCTTCATTTTCTTCTCACCACCGGTGAACAGGCCGCTGTGCAGGGTCAGTTCACCGGTGCGGCTCGCGGTGACGACGATCCGGGTGGGCTCTCCGCCCGCCCAGGTGATGTCAACGGTGACGCCGCCGCGCGCCCGCAGGCCCCGGACCGAACCGTCCGGCCAGGCGGCGGGCAGCGCGGGCAGGATCTCCACCGCTCCGTACGAAGAGGGTCCGGTGGTCACGGACATGGTCCTCGCGCAGCTTCTCGTACGAGGTCCCGGCCGCGGCGTCGACCGCTTGGGTGACGGCCCGGTGCGGGTCCTCGCCCCGGTAGGCGGGATAGCGGTCCGTGTAGTCGGTCCCGGCGGCGAGGACGAACCAGGCACTGTCGGCACCGGTCACGGTGAGGGTCCCGTCCGCCCCGGCCGTGACGCTCCCACCGCTGGTACGGACCCGGATCTGGGCCTCGAAGCGCAGCCCGTTGTCTCCTGGAGGGCGCCCCGGACGGTGAGCCGGTCCCCGGCGGCGATGGCGGTGAAGTCGCTGCGCGGCGAGGTGTAGCGCAGGGTGAGGGCGACCTGGCCGGGCCGGTCGGCCGCGAGCCGCCCGGCAAGGATCCGGCCGGGGTGGGAGGCGAAGAACTCCCGTGTGTGGTGGGCCCCTTGGTGGGTGTAGCTGACGGTGGCGAGGGCGGTGGAGAGGTCGAGTGCGCGCCGGTAGGAGGCGTCCGGCGCGGCCGGGGCGTCCCGCAGGTCGAGCAGCAGATCACCGAAGACCTGATAGGCGCCGTAGCCGCGGCGCGCCTGGCCGAGCTCGGCGGCGACATCGTCGGGGCCGAGCGAGCCGTCCCGGTCGAGGCGATCCTGGACGCCGGTGAGGGCGTCGGGCCTGGCGGCGGTCCAGTTGCCGAAGTCGTATCCCTGCGCCGATCCGGGGCCGCCGGTCCACAGGGTCTTCTCGTTGAAGGTGAGGCGTTCGGTGGCGAGCGTCCCGAAGACGCTCGCGCCGAGCGCGCCACCGCCGATGGGGAGCGACTCCCGCTCCCAGCCCGCAGCGGGGGTGCTGTACCAGAGGGTCGGTGCGGGCAGTTCCGCCGATGCGTCACGGTGGACCGCATCCGGCGATTCATCGGAGGTAACGGCTGCTGCCGCTGTTCCGGAGAGGGCCGGAACCCCTAGGGTTAGGGCGCTTGTTACGCTGGCCGCCGTCTTCACTGTGGTGCGTCGCGTCATCCCGGATGCCATGCCACAGCACCGTAAAGGTCCGACGACTGCCCGGCAAGACACCGAACGCAATGGCCCCTTGGACGGAGGTCACGGGCGCGTGGACGGAAGTGGCCGGGGAGAGGGATACGGGGCCGGGGAGCCAGGTGAATCGGGAAAACCGGCGGCCGGGGAAAGCGGAAGGCCGCCCGACGCGGTGCGGGCGGCCTCAGCAGTGACGTTTCAGCCTTGCTGGAACAGCTCCGCGGGCAGCGGCTTCAGCAGGGCGTACAGATCGTCGGTGATCGGCCGGTCCCAGCTGGCGATGGTGACGAGCACACCGTCGCTGCGGTCGAACTGCACGCATGCGATACGGCTCTCCGAGAGCTTGACCCGTCGGACGATCAGCAGATTGTCCCCCTGCATGACCGGGACGTCCTCGGTGCTCGTCACCTCGATCGGCTCGTCGTTCTCCAGGGCGAGCAGCAGCTGCGCCACCTCGAAGGGCACCTGGCCCTCCTCGGTCTCACGGGCGGGAGAGCCTGTCGGGAGGTTCCCGATGATCATGGCCGGGCCGCGTCCGCCGTAGAGGTCGTAGCGGAGGAAGACGCCCTGACAGCTCCCGTCGGGTGCGGGGAGCAGACCGGCGCCGAGGTTTCCGGGCCAGTCCCCCGGGTCCATGGCCAGGACATCGAAGTCCGGGCCCGCGGGTGTGGCGGCGCTACGGCGACGGAGGAAGGACATGCGCACATGTTACGTGTCCCGGCTCACGTTGCGGAGCCGGGCCCGTGCGGACGGCGGCCCGCGAAGGGCGGGCACTCCCGCCCGGCCGACGACGGTCGAGCCTGGTCCGGTCCCCGGCCGCGAGGGCATGCGTCGGGGCCGGACGACCTCGCTCGCCGCCGTGCGCGCGACGCTACGAGGGGGGCGTGCGGTGCCGCTCGTGGTGGCGGGCCACCCGTGCCCGGTTACCGCAGGACGGGCCGCACCATTCCTGGCGGGGGTGCTCCTTGACGAAGTAGCGCACGCATCTCGGCGCCTGGCAGGCGCGCAGGGCGGCCCGGTCGGGACCCGCGAGAAAGCGGATGGCCGCGCGGGCGAGAGCCGCGGCCGGGAGGTCCGCACCGGCGCCGCCGCCGGCGGCCGGACGGTCGTCGGCGGCGGGTTCACCGGCCTCCGGCCACGCCAGCACGGGCACGGTGGGAACGGCCGCGGCCGTGGCGTTGAGCCGTGCCAGGGCCTCGGCGACGGGGAGGAGCCGCCCGGCGTCGGCGGGGCTGGGGGCGCCGGGGCGTACGGCGTGCGCGAAGAGTGCCCGGACCGCGGCGCGCAGCGACCGTACGGCGGCCAGCGCCCGGTCGTCGGCCTCCCATGCCGCGTCGAGCAGACCGGGATGGCGGTGCAGCCATCGGGTGAGGTCCGCGGCGGTGCGGAGATCGTCGCCGACGCCGCCCTGTCCGTCGTGGCGGACGGTGAGGGCGAGATCGAGGGCGATCCGGGTGTCGGACATGGGCTAATGGTAGATCTGCGCTCACCCATTAGTTCGGGGGGTTTCCGTTCGGGGGGTCCCCGTTCGGGATTCCCTCGTTCGTGGCTTCGCCCGTTCGTGGATTCATTCGTTCGGGAGTGGGGACCGAATGGGCGAGCCGCGTCAGCTGCCGCGGGTCTTCAAGGGCTTCGAGGGCTTCGAGGGCTTCGAGGACTTCGAGGACGGGGCAGCAGCGGGGCGGGAGAGCGCGGCGGTGGCCGCCCCGCCCGCCCCGGCGGGCGCCCGGTCTCACCCGGCGGGCGGCTGTGATCCGACGAGCCACATCGAGAAGAACTGCGCCCCGCCGCCGTAGGCGTGGCCCAGCGCCTTGGTGGCCCCCGGCACCTGGTGTTCGCCCGCCCGGCCACGTACCTGCAGGGCCGCCTCGGCGAAGCGGATCATGCCGGATGCCCCGATGGGGTTGGTGGACAGGACTCCGCCCGAGGGGTTCACGGGAAGGTCGCCGTCGAGTTCGGTGGCGCCGGACTCGGTGAGTTTCCAGCCCTCCCCCTCGTCGGCGAACCCGAGGTTCTCCAGCCACATCGGTTCGTACCAGGAGAACGGCACATAGATCTCCGCGGCGTCGATCTCCCGGCGCGGGTCGGTGATCCCGGCCTGCCGGTACACATCGGCGGCACAGTCCTTGCCCGCCTGCGGCGAGACGAAGTCCTTGCCCGCGAAGAGCGTCGGTTCGCTGCGCATGGCGCCGCCGTGCACCCACGCGGGCGGGTGCGGCGAACGGGCCGCGCCGCCGCGGTCGGTGAGGATCATGGCGCAGGCGCCGTCGGAGGACGGGCAGGTCTCGGAGTAGCGGATGGGGTCCCAGAGCATCGGTGCGGCCTGGACCTTCTCCAGGGTGATGCCGGGGTCGTGGAGGTGCGCGTACGGGTTCTTGAGGGCGTTGCGCCGGTCCTTGTACGCGACCAGGGAGCCGACCGTGTCGGGGGCGCCGCTGCGGCGCATGTAGGCGCGCACATGCGGGGCGAAGAAGCCGCCCGCGCCGGCCAGCAGTGGCTGCTGGAAGGGGATGGGCAGGGAGAGGCCCCACATGGCGTTGGACTCGGACTGCTTCTCGAACGCGAGGGTCAGTACGGTCCGGTGGACACGGGCGGCCACCAGGTTGGCGGCGATCAGGGCGGTCGATCCGCCGACGGATCCGGCGGTGTGGACGCGGAGCATCGGTTTGCCCACCGCGCCGAGGGCGTCGGCGAGATAGAGCTCCGGCATCATCACCCCCTCGAAGAAGTCGGGAGCCTTGCCGATGACGACGGCGTCGATGTCCGCCCAGGTCAGACCGGCGTCGGCGAGGGCGGCTACGGCGGCCTCACGGACGAGTCCGGCGATGGAGACGTCGTGCCGGGCGGAGACGTGCTTGGTCTGGCCGATGCCGACGACGGCGACGGGCTCCTTAGGCATGAGTGCTCTCCCCTTCCAGGACGGCGACCAGGTTCTGTTGCAGGCAGGGTCCGGAGGTGGCATGGGCGAGGGCCCGGTCGGACTCGCCGCGGTGGATGCGGGCGGCGGCCTCACCGAGCCGGACGAGACCGGCGGCCATCACCGGGTTGGCGGCGAGCGCACCGCCGGAGGGGTTCACGCTGACCTCGTCCCCCAGCCCCAGGGCCTTACGGAGCACCACTTCCTGGGAGGTGAAGGGCGCGTGCAACTCGGCGGTGTCGACGGGGCGTTCGAAGGCCCCCGCACGTTCGGCGGCGAGCCGGGTGGAGGGGGAGTCGGTCAGATCCCGGACGCCGAGGCCGTGGGCCTCGATGCGGTGGTCGATGCCCCGGATCCAGGCGGGACGGGCGCACAGGGCGCGGGCAGTGTCCCCGACGGCGAGGACCACGGCCGCGGCTCCGTCGCCGACGGGCGGGCAGTCGCCGGTCCGCAGGGGCCGCACGAGATAGTCGCCCGCCGGGACGTCGCCGCTGAGCTGGGCGTACGGGTTGGCCGCCGCGTCGGTGCGACTGCGGGCGGCGACCTCGGCGAGGGCCGCCTCGTCGGCGGCGCCCGCGTCGATGAGTGCCTGGGCCTGGAGGGCGGCCAGAGCCACGGAGTCCGGCCAGAGGGGTGCGACGTAGTACGGGTCGAGCTGCCGGGTCAGGACGTCGCGGACCTCGCCGGGCGAGGACTTGCCGTACGCGTAGACCAGGGCCGTGTCGGCCTCGCCGGTCTGCAGTTTCACCCAGGCTTCGTACAGGGCCCAGGCGCCGTCCATCTCCACATGCGACTCGGAGATCGGCGGGTGGGCGCCGACGCCGTCCAGCGCCATGGTGAAGGAGAAGGCCCGGCCCGCGAGGTAGTCGCTGGAACCCGAGCAGGTGAAGCCGATGTCGCGCGCCTTCAGACCGGTCTCGCCGAGCACCTGATGGAGGACGGGCATCAGCATGTCGACTTCGGAGAGTTCGTCGGTGCGCCGCCGGTGGCCGGTCTGCGCGAAGGCGACGATCGCCACGTCTCGCATCTACAGCAGCTCCTTGTACGTGTCGTAGTCGGCGTCGGGCTCTCCGGTGGGCCGGTAGTGGTCGGGGTAGCGGCCGCCCTCGGTCCAGACGGGCTCGACGCGCAGGCCCATCCGCACCTGGTCGTACGGGATGCCGCCGATCCGTCCGTGCAGGGCGAGGTCGGCGCCGTCGAGGGCGATATGGGCGTAGACGTACGGGACTTCGATGCCGAGGTTCGCGGTGTGCGCGGCCTTGATGTTGACGACGCAGTACGTGGTGACGGTGCCGCGCGGGCCGACCTCGACCGGCTCCGCGGTGGCCACGCCGCAGGTGGGGCAGGCCCCCCGGGGCGGGACGTACACCTTGCGGCAGGAGGGGCAGCGCTCGCCGACGGTGCGCCGTTCGGCGAGGGCGTTGATGTAGGCGGTCTGGGCCCGGCCGGGGGTGTAGGTGTAGTCGAGGCGGGCCGGAGTGACGATCGTGGTGACCGGGTCGGTGAACTCGCCGCTGTGCGGGGCCGGCCGGCCGCCGTCCGCGTCGCCTTCGTACGGTTCGAAGCAGGCGATGTCGGTGATCGCGCCGGTCCGGTCGGCCGCCCAGCGGACGCGGACCCGCATCCCGGTGCGTACGGCCTCGGGTCCCGGGGCGTCGAGGACATGGAGCAGTGCGGTGTCGGCGCCGTCGAGCCGGACGAGGACCCAGGCGAAGGGGGTGTCCAGGGGCTGGTCGCGGCGGGGCGCCGGGTTCCAGGCCCAGGTGGTGACGGTGCCGGTGGCGGCGACCTCGACGAGATCGCGGATCTCCTCGGCGGTGACGGGGTCGTACTCGACGGGTGGGACGAGGACCTTTCCGTCGCCGGTCCGTACGCCCAGCACGGTCCGCTCACGCAGTCCGGTGAGGAAGGCGCTCTGCACGGGGCCGAGCGAGCGGGTGAAGGGGAATTCGACCACCAGCGGTGCGCTGAGGACTTCGGGCACGGTTGTCTCCTTGGCTCAGGCGCGCCGGTAGACGGGCGGGCGCTTCTCGGCGAAGGCGCGGGCGCCCTCCTTGGCGTCGGCGGTGTCGAAGACCGGCCAGCCGCGTGCGAGTTCGGCCGCGAGGCCGTCGGTCTCGGTCATCTCCGCGCTCTCGTAGACGGAGGCTTTGACCGCTTCCACGGCGAGCGGTCCGCAGGCGTTGATCCGCTCGGCGATCTCCAGGGCCTTCGCCAGCGCGGTGCCCTCGGGCACCACCTGTCCGACGAGACCGATGCGGGCGGCTTCCTCCGCGCTGTACGGGCGGCCGGTGAGGAGCATCTCCAGGGCGTGGGTACGGGCGATCTGGCGCGGCAGCCGCACGGTCGAGCCGCCGATGGGGAAGAGCCCCCGCCGGACCTCGAAGAGCCCGAAGGTGGCGCCCGCGCCCGCGACGCGGATGTCGGTGCCCTGGAGGATCTCGGTGCCACCGGCGACGCAGTGCCCCTCGACGGCGGCGATCACCGGTTTGCGGGGGCGGTGGTGGCGCAGCATCGCCTTCCAGTGCAGGTCGGGGTCGGCCTTCAGGCGGTCCCGGTACTGCTCACCCGCCATTCCCCCGCCCGCCAGGGCCTTGAGGTCCATGCCGGCACAGAAGGATCCGCCCGCGCCGGTGAGCACGACGGAGCGGATCGAGTCGTCCTCGTCCGCCGCGAGCCAGCCGTCGTACAGCCCGACCAGCATCGGCAGCGAGAGCGCGTTCTTGGCCTCCGGCCTGTTCAAGGTGAGCACCAGCGTGGCGCCTTCGCGCCGCGTCCCGAGATGTTCCGTTCCACCCATTGCCTGCCTCCGTCTCCAGATCCAGAACAGGTTGCAGTAGGAGGGGTCGCAGTTCAATAGTTTTCTGACAGTCAGTCAGATTTCTTCGGCGGCGCCTCTTCCCACTTGTGCCGGTCGGCGCTCTAATGACCGCCGAGTCACTCAGCACCCGGGGTCAGGAGGAACGGTGGAGTACAACCTTGCCGACCTGTTCGAGTCGGTCGTCGACGTGGTTCCGGACCGCGAGGCGCTCGTGTACGTCGACCATCCCGGCACGGGCGCGGAGCGCCGGCTCACCTACGCGGAACTGGACGCCGCCGCCAACCGGATCGCCCACCACCTGGCGGACGCGGGCGTCCGCCCCGGTGAGCACCTGGGCCTGCACCTCTACAACGGCATCGAGTACCTCCAGACGGTGCTGGCCTGCCTCAAGGCCCGCATCGTCCCGGTCAACGTCAACTACCGCTACGTGGAAGAGGAGTTGGTCTACCTCTACCGCGATGCCGATCTGGCGGCCCTGGTCTTCGACGCCGAGTTCGACGAGCGGGTCGCGATCGCCGCGCCGCAGGCCGGGAAGCTGCGCCATCTCGTGCGGGTGGGGGAATCCGCCGAGGGCTCCCCGGGGCCGGAAGCCGTCGCGTTCCCGGACGCCGAGGCGTCCGGGTCCCCCGGCCGGGGGTTCGCGCCGCGCTCGGGCGACGACCAGTTCATCATCTACACCGGTGGGACGACGGGCATGCCCAAGGGCGTGATGTGGCGCCAGGAGGACCTGTTCTTCTCCGGGCTCGGCGGCGGCGCGCCGACCGGTGAGCCGGTGGAGTCCCCGCAGGAGCTGGCGGAGCGGGTGGCCGCGGGCGGCGACGGGATCACGTTCTTCCCCACTCCCCCGCTGATGCACGGCACCTCCACGCTCACCGCGTTCATCGGCTTCAACTTCGGCCAGCGGATCGTCGTCCACCGCAAGTTCGTCCCCGACGAGGTGCTCCGTACGATCGAGAAGGAGAAGGTCACCAGTGTGTCGCTGGTCGGCGACGCGATGCTGCGGCCGCTGATCGACTCGCTCAGGGGGCCGCTCAGGGGCACGGACTGCTCGTCGATGTTCTCCGTCTCCAGTTCCGGGGCGATCATGTCGGACTCGGTGCGCGCGGAGTTCCAGGCACTGGTGCCGACGGTGATGCTGCTCAACAACTTCGGCTCGTCGGAGTCCGGCTTCAACGGCACCGCGACGGCCGATTCGGGCCCGGACAAGGGATTCCGCCTCCGGGTCAACTCCCGTACGGAGGTGGTCGATCCGGCGACGTACGAGCCGGTGGCCCCTGGTGAACCGGGGCGGATCGCACAGCGCGGGCACGTACCGCTCGGCTACTACAACGACCCGGGGAAGACCGCGGAGACGTTCTTCCGCCGGGGCGAGGAGCGGTGGGTGCTGCTCGGTGACATGGCGACCGTCGACGAGGACGGCATCGTCACCGTCCTCGGGCGCGGATCGCAGTGCATCAACACCGGGGGCGAGAAGGTCTATCCGGAGGAGGTCGAGCAGGCGCTCAAGGCCCATCCGGATGTGTACGACGTGCTGGTGGCCGGGGTGCCGGACGAGAGGTGGGGCAACCGCGTGGCGGCCGTGCTCCAGCTGCGCGAGGGAGCCGGTCCGCTGGACCTGGCGGCGGTGCAGGCGCACTGCCGCACCCGGCTGGCCGGTTACAAGATCCCCCGCAGCGCCGTCTTCACCGACCGGATCCAGCGCTCACCGAGCGGCAAGGCGGACTACCGGTGGGCCCGCTCGGTCGTCGCGCCCCCGCCGGGCCGCTGAGCCGAGCGGGCGGCGGAGGTGAACGGCCCGCGTACCCCCGTTCGGCCGAGGGGGTGCCGGGCCCCGGAGTAAGCCATTCAGGGACCCCGTGTATCCATCCGCTCACCCTGTGTGGCAGAGGGGGCTGATCCCCCATACCTTCGGTTCATGAGGACAAGAAACATCACATGTCTGGCGGCCGTGGCCGTCATCACCGCGACGGGACTGGCCACGGCCCTCCCCTCCTCCGCGACCACCGCGCACGACCACCTTGTGGTCCGTCCCGGGGAGTCGATCCAGCAGGCCGTGGATGCCGCGCGGCCGGGCGACACCGTCGTCGTCCTGCCCGGCACCTACCGGGAGAGCGTGCTGGTCACGACGCCGGACCTGACCCTGACCGGGTCCGGGGACCGGACCGTGATCATGCCGGGGACCACGGCCGGGGGATCCGCGGGGACCACGGCCGGGGGATCCGCGGGGACCACGGCCGGGGGATCCGCGGGAACGGCGGCCGGGGCGACCGTCAACGCCTGCGCCAAGGGCGGCAACGGAATCTGCGTCATCGGTACGTCGGCGAAGCCCGTCGGCGGAGTCCACATCCGCTCGCTGACCGTCTCGGGCTTCGACAAGAGCGGCATCTGGGGCTCGTGGACCGACCGCCTGAGCGTCCACAAGGTGACCACCGAGAAGAACGGCACCTGGGGCATCGCCCAGGAGAGGTCCACCCGGGGCGCGTTCCGGAGCAACACCGCCCGCGACAACGGCGACGCCGGGATCTTCGTCGCGAACACGGTCGACGAGGAGGACGGGGCCACCGACACACTGGGCACGGACATCCGGGACAACCGGCTGACCGGCAACCGCATCGGCGTCACCGCCCGGCGGGTCAGGAACCTCGCGATCGACGACAACACCATGACCGGCAACTGCAGCGGCGTGTTCGTCGTGGGCGACGAGTCGAAGCCCAAGGCCGGCGCGATGACCGTGCAGGACAACCGCATCGTCGCGAACAACAAGTTCTGCCCCGAGACCCCCCGGCTGTCGGCCATTCAGGGAACCGGCATCGTCCTCACCGGCAGCGAGAGCACCGTCGTGCGCAACAACCTGGTCCAGGACAACGTGGGCGCCACACCGCTCTCCGGCGGCATCGTCCTGTTCAAGAGCTTCGTGGGCGCCCCGAACACCGACAACGCCATCAGCGACAACGTGGTGCGGGACAACCGGCCGGCCGACCTCGCCAACCGGGACACCGGGACGGGCAACACCTTCACCCGCAATGAGTGCGGGACTTCCGAACCCGCGGGGATGTGCTGAAACATGTCCCCCCGCACCAGGAGAATCGAGGCGGTATGACCACCGTGAGCCCCAACCCGGCGCCCACCCCGGCGCCGCCCCCCACCCCCACCCCCGGCCCGCCACCGGCCATGCGGCTCAGGGAGCTCGCCTTCGGGGCCGCCTGCGCCGCGGCCGTACGCGCGGCCGCCCGGCTGGGCGTCGCCGACGCGCTCGGCGAATCGCCCACCACCGCGGCGGACCTCGCGAAGGCGGTGAAGACCGAGACCCTGCCGCTGCAACGGCTGCTCCGCGCCCTGTGCTGCTACGGGATCTTCAGCGAGACCGAGGACGGGGCGTTCGTCCACACGGACATGTCCCGGCTGCTGCGCGAGGACGACCCCCACAGCCTCCGGTACATCTCCCTGTGGTGCACGGAGCCCTGGACCTGGGAGGTCTGGCCACGGCTCGACGACGCGGTACGGTCCGGCACGAGCGTCTTCCCCGAGGCGTTCGGCAAGGGGTTCTTCGACTACCTCCACCAGGACGCGGCCGAGTCGGCCCAGGTGTTCAACCGGGCCATGACCACGTCCAGCAAGCAGTCCGCACTGGACGTCGCCGAACTCCTCGACCTGACGGGGGTGTCCGTGGTCGCCGACATCGGCGGCGGCCAGGGCCATGTGCTCGCGAGTCTGCTGGACAAGCACCCGGAGGTCCGCGGCACCCTGCTCGATCTGCCCGGCGTGGTGGCCAGGGCCGACGACCGGCTGCGCGACGGCGGCGATCTCGCCGGCCGGGCGGACATCGTCGCCGGTGACTGCCGCGAGAACATCCCCGTGGAGGCCGACCTCTACATCATCAAGAACATCCTCGAATGGGACGACGAGAGCACCCGCAGGACCCTGCGCAACGTGGTCGCTGCGGCCAGGCCGGGCGCCCGGGTCGTGATCATCGAGAACCTCGTCGACGACACCCCCTCCATGCGGTTCACCACGGCCATGGACCTGCTGCTGCTGCTCAATGTCGGCGGCGCCAAGCACTCCAGGGAAAGCCTGGTCGGCCGGATGTCGGATGCCGGGCTGATCATCGGTGAGATCCGTCCGGTCAACGCGTATCTGCACGCGTTCGAATGCGTCGTCCCCGGGTGAGACCACCCTCGGGCGCACGGAAACGCCCCGGGTCCGGTGCAGACACCGGACCCGGGGCGTTTCCGTGCGCTCAGACAGCGCCGTCGCGCTGCCACCGGTAGAACTCCTGGGCCATCGCGTCCTTCGGACCGCGCCAGGTCTGCGGGTGGTAGGGGCTCACGAAGGCGGTCAGCCGGTCGCTGAGGTCCTTGAACTCCGGGTGCTGCGTCACCTTGGCGATCTCCGGGCCCGGCGGCCGGTCGGATTCGATCAGGTGCATATACACATCGCCGAACTGGAACAGCGTGCGCCGGTTGACCCCGACGAGGTGCGGCAGTTCGGTGTTGTCGGAGGCGGAGAACAGTGCCGCGATGTCCGGCGCCGACTCCGGCGCCATACGGGCGACGATCAGTGCGTGGTGCATCGAAGGGTGCCTTTCTGGGGCCGGCCCCGCACTCCGCCGCGGCGGAGTGCGGGGCCGTGGACGGGCGGGAGGTCAGCCTGCCGTGACCGAGGCGGCACGCCGCTCCCGGTCACGCTGCTCGATCTTGTCCCGGATGAGTTCCATCTGGACGCGGGAGTTGCGGTTGATGTTGTCGGTCATCCACTCGTCGTCGACCGGCGCGTCGGGCCGCATCGCGAAGTCCTGCTTCCAGTGCATCTTCGTGCCGCCGGGGACCTCGGAGTACTCCCACCGGATGTCCATGTGCTGGAACGGGCCCGGCTCGACGCGGCGGGCCACGACGTTGCGCCCGGCCCGGTCGGTGGTCCGCTCCGAGACCCAGCTCCAGACCTTCCCGTTGTCGTCGGGGTGCATGGTCAGCCGGAAGGTCGTCTTCTCGCCCTTCCGCTCGATCACCTCGACCGCCGCGTACTCGCTGAACAGCCGCGGCCATTCCTCCAGGTTGTTCGTCACGTCCCAGACAAGGTCCAGGGGGGCGGCGATGGTGATGTCGTTCTCGGTGTGTCCGGACACTTCAGGCTCCTGTCACGAGGCTGCTGTTGACGAGGTCGAGGAACTCCCGGGGCGAGGTGCACCGGTCGGCGTCGGCCGGCAGCGGTACGCCGTACCGGTTCTCCAGCGCGGCGACGATGCCCAGGAGACCGAGCGAGTCGAGACCGAACTCGTCGAAGACGGCGGCCGGCCGGCTCTCCATCTCCTGGGGGTCGACGGTGAGGCCGGCGCCGTTCTTCATCAGCACGGCGAGTTCCTCGTAGGTCAGTTGAGTGGTCATCAGTGGCTTCTCCTTCTCATGCGAGGGGACCGTCGAGGTGTCGCAGCACCAGCGCCGCGTTCGACCCCATGAGCCCCCGGCTCAGCACCAGCGCCGTCCGCAGTTCCGCGGGGCGTGCGCGGCCGGTGACCACATCGAGGTCGTGGCACACATCGAAGACGTTGGGAGTGGGCGGGATCAGGCCGTGCTCCATGGCCAGCACCGCGGCGGCCGTGTCCAGCACGGGCGCGCCACAGTAGGCGCGCCCGATGCCGGTCTTGGGCGCCGTCACCGGTACGCGCCGTCCGTGCGCGCCCAGGGCATCGGCGATGGCCAGGGCCTCGGCGCGGTCGGCCGCCGGTACGCCGAGCGCGTCCGCGAAGACGACGTCGATCTCCTCGGGTGCGCAGCCGGCCTCCGCCAGCGCGTCGCCGATCGCCCGCGCCAGGCCGTCCCGGGACTGCTCCCAGCGGGACGCGCCGGTGAACGTCGCGGCGTGACCGGCCAGTTCGGCCCGGACCCGGGCTCCGCGGGCGAGGGCCACCGTCTCGTCCTCGACCACGAGCATGGCACCGCCCTCGGCGGGCACGAACCCGCAGGCGTCCGCGGTGAACGGACGGTAGGCGCGCGCCGGGTCCTCGCAGGTGCTGAGGTCCTCGTAGCCGAGCTGGCAGACGACCGAGTACGGGGCCAGGGGTGCCTCGGCCGCACCGACGACGACGGCGTCCGTGCCGCGGTGGATGGACCGGGCCGCGTGCATGAGCGCGTCCAGACCACCGGCCTCGTCGCTGGCGACGACCGCGCACGGCCCCTTGAAGCCGCCGCGGATCGAGATCTGCCCCGTGCTGGCGGCGTAGAACCAGGCGATCGACTGGTAGGGGCCGACATAGCGGGAGCCCTGGCCCCACAGCCGTTGCAGCTCGCGCTGCCCGAACTCCCCTCCGCCGGAGCCGGCCGCGGTCACCACGCCCACGCCGTACGGCGCGTCCTCGTAGTCGGCCCGGCCGAGCCGGGCGTCGTCCAGGGCGAGGTCGGCCGCGACCATCGCGAAGTGTGTGAACCGGTCGGTCTGCACCAGGTACCGCTCTTCGACGAGGGCCACCGGATCGAAGTCCCGGACCTCGCCCGCGACCCGCAGCGGCAGGTGCTCGCAACCCTCGCGCGACACCCGGTCCAGCACGCTGACGCCTTCCTGCGTCGTCTTCCAGAAGGCGCCGGCGCCTGTTCCGTTGGGGGCCACGACGCCGATGCCGGTGACGACCGGCCGCCGTGCCTGTGAGGTGTTCATGGGGTCCTCCCTCCGGATCGGGTCAGGGCCACCGCGGACTGGAATCCGCCGAACCCGCTGCCGACCGAGAGAACGCTGCGCAGTTTCATGGGACGCGCGACGCGCGGCACGTAGTCGAGGTCGCACTCGGGGTCCGGCGTCTCGTAGTTCGCCGTCGGGGGCACCGTCTGATGGACCAGGGCCAGCACACAGGCCGCTATCTCTATCGCCCCGATGGCGCCGAGCGAGTGCCCGACCATGGACTTGATGGAACTCATCGGCACCTTGTAGGCGTGGGAGCCCAGGGCCCGTTTCACCGCGGCCGTCTCGTGCCGGTCGTTCTGCTTGGTGCCCGAGCCGTGCGCGTTGACGTAGTCGATCCGTGAGCCGTCGATCCGGGCGTGGCCGAGGGCCGTGTCGATGGCGCGGGCCATCTCCAGCCCCTCGGGAGTCAGCCCGGTCATGTGGTAGGCGTTGCCGAAGGTGGCGTAGCCGACGATCTCGCAGTACACGGTCGCACCACGGGCGCGGGCGTGTTCCAGCTCCTCCAGGACGAGTACGGCTCCGCCCTCGCCCATCACGAAACCGTCCCGGCCCGCGTCGAACGGCCGGGAGGCGTGCTCCGGGTCGTCGTTGTTCGCCGAGGTCGCCTTGATGGCGTCGAAGCAGGCCACCGTGATGGGGGTGATCGGCGAGTCGGACGCCCCGGCGAGGCACACGTCGACGCGGCCCTCCTCGACGGCGTGGAAGGCGTATCCGATGGCGTCGAGGCCGGAGGTGCAGCCCGTCGAGACGGTCTGCACCGGGCCGTGCGCACCGACCTGTTCGGCCACCGCGGAGGCGAGGGAACTGGGCGAGAAGGCCCGCTCCAGATGCCGGCCCGCCGGACGGGGGTCGACGTCCCAGCGCGCGCCGGACTCGCTGACGGCGACGTAGTCGTGTTCGAGGCGGGTGGTGCCGCCGACCGCGGTGCCCATCGAGACCCCGATACGCCAGGGATCGCCCTTCTGGGGGTCCAGTCCGGCGTCGCCGAGCGCCTCCGCGGCGGCCACCAGCGCGAACTGGACGTACCGGTCCGAGCGGGCGATCTCTTCCTCGTCCAGTCCGTGCGCGACGGGATCGAAGTCGCACTCGGCGGCGATCCGGGAGCGGAAGCCCGTCGGGTCGAAGAGCGTGATGCCGCGCGTCGCGGTGCGGCCGGCCGCCAGGAGGTCCCAGAATGCCTGCGCGCCGATCCCACCGGGGGCCACGACGCCGACTCCGGTGACCGCCACGCGCCGGTTCATGAAGCCGCCCCGGTTCGTTCTGGCGGCGCTCCCCGCTCTTCGGACCTGCCGTCGACCGCGCCGGTGTCCTCGGTGTCCACGTGCCCGAGTTCGGGGCGCGGCGCGAGCGGGCCGAGGTGGAAGACCATGCGCGCCTCCACGTCGCCCACGTTGCGGAAGCGGTGCCGCACATGCGGGGGGATCAGCAGTCCCTGGTCGGCCCGCATGGAGTGCGGTTCACCGTCGAGGTCCACCTCCAGCAGGCCGTGCACGACGTACACGAACTCCTCGGAGTACGGGTGGTAGTGCTCGCCGATGCGATCGCCCGGCTGGATCAGGGCCAGGCCCATGAAGCCGCTGGTGGCGCCCACCGCCGTGGGGGTGAGCATGGCGCGCAGGTCGCCTCCGCGCCTGCGGTTGGGCTGCGTCTCGCTGAGGTCGACGATGCGAGGCCGGAACGTGGTCATGAATGCTCTCCTCCAGGCGCTTTGTGCGTGTTGGGCGGGCAACACCGGGGGCATTCCCCGGAGTTGCCGTTGCGTTGCCGGTACGTCGGTCAGGACTCCGTGGCCCGTCGATCGGTGATCAGACGCATTTCGGACCGGGCGAGGAAGCGCGCGGCCTCCTCGTCGTTCGTCGGCACGGCGTTCGCGCCGCCGTCCAGGAGACGCCCCAGCACGGCCGCCTTGCGCAGGCCCTCGATCCCGAGTGCCTGCGCGGGCCGCGCGTCGAGCGGGCCGCCCACTTCCAGGAGCCGGACGACGACGTCGTCGCGCTGGAAGATGGTGCTGCTGTCGATGGGGCTCGCGTGGTCGTCGGCGGCTTCCTCGTCCTGCCCGGCCAGGAGCCGGGCCAGTGCCATGCCACAGCCGTCCTTGGCCTGGTAGAACAGCGCGTGCCGCCGGACGTCCTCGGGCTTCTGCCGGCCCGCCGTCACGTGGTGCACGGTCGGCAGGGCCGCCCGGGTGAAGAACATCCGGGCGGAGTCGGGATCGCTGAGGTCGCGGTCCTGCTCCAGATAGGGATTGATCGCTTCCTCGACGGCCCTGACCTCGGGCTGGCGGGACACATGGCGCAGCGCCGCCAGCAGGTCGCCCTCGACCTCCACGGCCCGTACGACACGGTTGCCGTGCATGAAGAGGGAGGTACGGCGCAGTCGGGTGGTCTCGTCGACGCGTGCCCTCGGGGAGTCGTAGTCGGCCAGGATCTTGGCGACCGCGTCCTCGCTGCCGGGCTTCACGGTGAACGTGAGGGCGTGGCGTACCACTCCGTCGCCCAGGCGGGGCGCGGACTGGAGGCGTCCCTTGGCCGGCTCGGGAGCGGCAACGACGGTTTTGCTGGTCTCGCGCAGGATGCTGAAGCGCAGGGACCGGGTGTCGCGTACGCAGCCGTGCAGCGGCTGGACCGTCTCGACGTGCTCCTCGCTGTTCACCCAGGCGAGGAAGGGCGGTGCGCTCTCCCATTCGCTGGTGATGAGCCACTGCGAGGGGTTCTCGATGGACTGGCACAGCTGGTCGCTGATGTGTCCGGGGACGGATGCCACCTGGTTGCGCAGGTGCTCGTACGCCTCCAGGAACTGCTTCTGCGCTCCGTCGTGCAGATCCAGCAGCAGCACGACCCTGAGCCTTGAACCGTCGAAGGCGGACTGTGATATCCGTTCCGAGAGGGTGGTCATCTTTCGCTCTCCTTCGAGACGGTGCGGCGGCCACCTCCGTGGCCCTGCGTCAACCGTCGATGTCCAGTGGAGTTTCAGCGCGGGGCCCCGCCCGACCGCTGGTGTGTGCCATCCACCCGCGCATCGCGGGCATCGTTCTCCCACTGATCCTGGAACGCTGGTACGGCTGGTGCGAGATTTATGAACCGTTCAGGTGAGCCGACGTCCGAACCGCTCGGAACAAGGGCATGGAACCTGCATCCGCACGGCGTCCGAGCTGGAGCAATCAACTGATGAACGAGAACGTCGACCTCCGCGTACCAGTCCTCATCGTGGGCGGCTCCCTGGTGGGCCTGTCCGCCTCACTCTTCCTGGGACGGCTCGGCGTCGAGCACGTGCTGGTCGAGAAACACGCGGCCACCTCGACCCATCCACGTGGGCGGGGCAACAACGTGCGCACGATGGAGGTCTTCCGGGTCGCCGGCGCGGAGCCGCTGATCCGGGACGCCGCTTCCGTCCTCGCCGACAACCACGGCATCCTGCAGGCGTTCTCGCTGACCGGCGGCGAGGAGGAGTGGCTGTTCAAGGAGATCGACCCCGGTGGCGCGCTCGCCCGCTTCAGCCCGAGCGGCTGGTGCCTGTGCAGCCAGAACGACCTCGAACCGGTGCTGCTGGACCACGCCCGCGAACAGGGCGGTGACCTGCGGTTCTCCAGCGAGATGATGTCCTTCGTCCAGGACGGTTCAGGGGTCACCGCGGTGGTGAAGAACCGCGAGAGCGGTGAGCACACCATCGTGCGCGCGGACTACCTCATCGCGGCCGACGGGCCGCGCAGCCCGATCCGGGAGCAGTTGCGTATCGGCCAGTCGGGTCCCGGTGACCTCTTCCACAACGTGAGCGTGACCTTCAGGTCCCGGCGGCTCGCCGCGGTGGTGGGCGAGCGGCGCTTCATCGTCTGCTATCTGACCAACCCCGAGGCGGACGGTGCGCTGCTGCCGGTGGACAACGAGGAGAGCTGGGTCTTCCACGCGCCCTGGCACCCCGACCGGGGCGAGACGCTGGAGGACTTCACCGACGAGCGGTGCGCCGAGCACATCCGCCGGGCGATCGGCGACCCCGGTCTCGATGTGGAGATCACCGGCAAGGCGCCGTGGCACGCCGCCGAGCGGGTCGCCGAGCGGTATGTGTCCGGGCGGGTCTTCCTCGCCGGGGACTCGGCCCACGAGATGTCCCCCACCGGCGCGTTCGGCTCCAACACGGGTATCCAGGACGCGCACAACCTCGCCTGGAAGCTGGCCGCGGTGCTCGACGGCTCGGCGGGACCCGGACTGCTGGAGACCTACGGCACGGAGCGCCTGCCCGTGGCGAGGGCGACCAGCGCACGCGCCTCGGCCCGCTCGGGAGAGCACAGCCACCCCGGCTACGCACCCACACCGGACGCGGGCGGACCGGACGCCGGCGGTCCCGGCGGCGGAAGGAAGGGCGGGATGCTTCCGGTCGTACTGGGCTACCGCTATGTCCACGGTGCCGTGGTGGACGCGGACCCCGACGGTCCGGTGGTGCCCGAGGGCATGCGGCTGGCGGGGGAACCCGGGTCGCGGGCACCGCATCTGTGGGTGCGCCGGGCCGGCGAGCGGGTGTCCACCCTCGATCTCTACGAACGGTCCTTCGTACTGCTGAGCGATGCCGGGGACACGGCGTGGCGCGCCGCTGCCGCGCGGGTCGCCGGCCGGCTGTCCGTCTCCCTGGACGCCCTCGGCATCGGGGCGGGAACGGGCTCCGATCTCAAGACCGAGGACGGGACCGACTGGGCCCAGGCACACGGCGTCACCGCGGAAGGTGCCGTCCTGGTGCGCCCCGACGGCTTCGTGGCCTGGCGGTCTCCGGGCCCCGTGCCGGACCCGGAGGCGACCCTGCACGAGGTCCTCGACTCCGTTCTGTACAGGACCTGATCGCTCTCGCCCGAACCGGCGTACGCGGCGGATCGGTTGGCAGCCAGGAGCAGGACGGCGGCCTCCTCGGCGCGGAGTGCCGGTTCGGGCGAGCCCGAACCGGCCGCTGTCGCGATCGCGCCCCCGGAAACCGCATCGCGGTGCGCTTCGCCTCCATCAGCAACACGCCCTTGGCGCCGCCGGAGCGTCGGCCGGTCATCCACCGTGCACCCCCCTTGCCATGGTCGCGGCATCCTGAATTACTGCTCCCAGGAAGATCGACCGAATGATCGGTCGCCCGCCCGGGGAGAGGAACACGCGCATGACGGCCCTGCTGGACGCAGCGGAACGACTCGGCCGCGACGAGCTGGAGACGCTGCAACTGGAGCGGCTGCGCGCCACGCTCCGCCATGCGTACGAGAACGTGCCCTTCTACCGTGCGGCCTTCGACACGGCCGGTCTGCGGCCCGAGGACTGCCGTACGCTCGCCGATCTCGCCCGCTTCCCCTTCACCACCAAGGCGGACCTGCGGGACAACTACCCCTTCGGGATGTTCGCCGTGCCACAGGACCGGGTCCGGCGCATCCACGCGTCCAGCGGGACCACCGGCCTGCCCACCGTGGTCGGGTACACCGACCGTGACCTGGACATCTGGGCGGACGTGGTCGCCCGGTCGATCCGGGCCGCCGGGGGCCGTCCGGGGCACAAGGTTCATGTGGCGTACGGATACGGGCTGTTCACCGGCGGTCTCGGGGCGCACTACGGCGCGGAGCGGCTCGGCTGCACGGTCATCCCCGCGTCCGGCGGCATGACGGCCCGGCAGGTGCGGCTGATCCAGGACTTCCGGCCCGAGATCATCATGATCACGCCGTCGTACATGCTGACGCTCCTGGACGAGTTCGAGCGCCAGGGCGTCGATCCGCGGACGACCGCGCTGAAGGTCGGGATCTTCGGGGCCGAGCCGTGGACCGAGGAGATGCGGCGCGAGATCGAGGAGCGGTTCGCGATCGACGCGGTCGACATCTACGGGCTCTCCGAGGTGATGGGCCCCGGCGTCGCGCAGGAGTGCGTGGAGACGAAGGACGGGCTGCACATCTGGGAGGACCACTTCTATCCGGAGGTCGTCGACCCGTTCACCGGCGAGGTCCTGCCGGAAGGGGAGGAGGGCGAACTGGTCTTCACCTCGCTCACCAAGGAGGCCATGCCGGTGATCCGCTACCGCACGCGGGATCTGACCCGGCTGCTGCCCGGCACGGCCCGGGTCTTCCGGCGGATGGAGAAGGTCACCGGGCGCAGCGACGACCTGGTGATCCTGCGCGGGGTGAACCTCTTCCCGACCCAGATCGAGGAGATCGTGCTGCGTACGCCAGGCGTGGCGCCCCATTTCCAGCTGCGGCTGACCCGGCAGGGGCGGCTCGACGCGCTGACGGTACGGGCGGAGGCGCGGGCCGATGCCACGACGGCGGAGCGGGCCGCCGCCGCGCTGTCCATCACGGCGGCGGTGAAGGACTGCATCGGGGTCTCGGTCGGGGTCGAGATCGTGGACCCCGAGTCATTGGAGCGCTCGGTCGGCAAGATCAAGCGGATCATCGACCTCCGGGACGCCGGCTGAACCGGGCACGGTCGGCGCCCCGGTGCGGTCAGCGCCTCGGGCACGATCAGCGCCTCGGGCACGATCAGTGCCTCGGGTGCGATCAGTGCCTCGGGTGCGATCAGCTTCTTACGGCGGTCAGCGTCGCGTAGACCACGACGTTGCTCCGGTAGCCGGTCTTCTTGGAGTAGCTTCCGCCACAGGTGATCACTCGCAGCTCGGGGCGTTCGGAGTGGCTGTAGACCTTCTTGTCCGGGAACCCCTTCTTGTCGTACACCTCCACGGCGTCGACGGTGAACACGGCCGTCCGCCGGTCCGCCCGGACGATCTCGACGGTGGCGCCCTTGGTCAGCAGCCCGAGCTTCTGGAAGACACCGGGGCCGAGGCGCGTGTCCACGTGCCCGGCGGTGATGGCTGTCCCCGTCGAGCCGGGGGACGTGCCCTCCCCGTACCACCCGGCGAGCAGCGGATTGTCGTCGGGCGGTGGCCGCAGCGCACCCGCCGCGTCGAGGCCCAGCCTCGTCATGGGGGCGTCGACGCGGAGGGCGGGGATCCGCAGCCGCACCGGATCCGACGGGGGCAATGGCCCGACGGCGGGGGCCGCGACCGGCGCGGTGCGGGCGGGCACCGTGCGGGCAGGCACTGTGCGGGCGGGCTCCGTGCGGGCGGGCTCCGTGCGCGGTACGGGGGCGAAGTAGGTCGTGGCCATCGGCGGCCACACCGGCCGGACCGTGGGGGGTGCGGCCGGACCGGCGTGTCCAGGAGCGGCGGGCGCCGGGGACGTTCCAGGGGCGGCTCGCACGGGGCCGGTACTCCTCGGTGCGGCCGGGAAAATGGCCGAGGGCGTCGCCGTGGCCGTGGCCGAGGGGGCGGCCGACGGGGTGGCGAACGCCTGGGCGGCCGAGGGCTGCGGCGGCTCGTTGTCGCGGGTCCCGCTGATCACCAGCACGGTACCCGCCAGCAGGGCCCAGACGAGATGCTTGACCGAAGGGGTGAACGAGTGCGGGGATTCGCTGGTCTTGCGCCCGGTTTCCATCGCGTCTGAGCCTGCCTCTGCCTCGCTACGGGGGATGTGGGGTCCGTACCGGCGGACCGGTGATACGGACCGGGCCCCAGGACCGATGCGGTGCCCGGGGCCCGTGCGGCTGTGCGGCGTGGCGGGCCGTCAGCTCCGGGCACCGGCACCGCTCATCCGGCGGCGCATCCTGATCACCCCGCCGCCGACCGCTCCGGCGAGCAGCACACCTCCCACGGCGAGCTGGGTGCCCTGGTCGGTGGGCGATCCGAAGCCGGCGGCGACCGAGCCGCTCGGTGTCCGGCCGGTGACCTCGTACGTATCCGTCAGCTTGATCCGGGGCGGGCACTTGACGGTGACGGTGTCGCTGCCCGGCTCGGCCCCGCGCGGGATCTCGAACTGGCCGACGAGCTCGCCCTTGCTGTCACCGGCGAAGAGATGGAACTCCCCGCCGAGCTCCGAGGTGCCCTTGCCGTAGGTCTCCTTGCCGCAGGCCCGGGTGCTGACGGTGACCGTGGACCCCGGGGAGACGTTCCTGGGGCTGATGCTGACCGCCCGGTCACCGGCGGGGGTGTCGGCGGCGACGGCCACCGGCACCGACACTGCGAGGACACCGACGACCAGGCCGATTCCCGTACCGACGCGTGTGTTGCGCATGAGGATCCTCCAACGGGAGCAGGGTCCGGCCTGTCTGCGCGGCGCCTCTGCTGTGCTCCGTCTCCGAGGCAACCGACACCCCGTCACCTCCGCAACATGACCCATCGCCGCAGGTGTCACTCGGTCAGCCGCAGCGACGGCTTCCGCGTGATCGTTTACGCAGGTCACCGGCGCGGGGACGGCCGCGGTGGAGGAATCGCCCGGCGGACGGCGAACGGGCGTACGGCGCCGGATGCCCGGCCGTGGTCCGCCGGGCTCTCCGCTACGGCCGGC
Organism: Streptomyces sp. TSRI0281; assembly: GCF_001905125.1. Taxonomy (GTDB): domain Bacteria; phylum Actinomycetota; class Actinomycetes; order Streptomycetales; family Streptomycetaceae; genus Streptomyces. Next base: position 286,075 of record NZ_LWLE01000037.1, read on the forward strand.
CGGTGGCGAACCGGTCCCGCAGCTCCCTCTTGAGGATCTTCCCGCTGGCGTTGCGCGGGAGTTCGTCCACGAACAGGACCCGTTTCGGGGCCTTGAAGTGGGGGAGCTTCTCGCGGGCGTGATCGATCAGTTCGGTGTCGGTCGCGGACCCGCGCAGCACGACGACGGCGGTGACGGCTTCGATCCAGCGCTCGTCGGGCAGCCCGATCACGGCGGTCTCGGCGACCGCCGGATGGGTGTAGAGCGCGTCCTCGACCTGGCGCGAGGCGACGAGCACCCCGCCGGAGTTGATGACGTCCTTCACCCGGTCGACGACCGTGAAGAACCCTTCCGGGTCGCGCACCGCGAGGTCGCCGGAGTGGAACCAGCCGTCGCGGAATGCCTCCGCGGTCTCCTCGGGCTTCTCCCAGTAGCCCTGGCACAGTTGCGGGGACCGGTAGACCACTTCGCCCGCCGTGCCGTCGGGGACCTCCTTGCCGTCCTCGTCGACGACGCGCGCCTCGACGAAGAGGACGGGCCGGCCGCAGGAGTCCATCCGGCCCTCGTGCTCGCCGGGTCCGAGGACGAGGGCGAGCGGCCCGATCTCGCTCTGTCCGAAACAGTTGTGGAAGGCCAGCTCCGGCAGCCGCTCGCGGAGGCGTTCCAGGACCGGCACCGGCATGATCGACGCCCCGTAGTACGCCTTGCGCAGGGCGCCGAGGTCACGGGTGGCGAAGTCCGGGTGATGGGAGAGTCCGATCCAGACGGTCGGCGGGGCGAAGAGGCTGTCCGCCTGCCCGGCTTCCACCAGGTCGAAGATCCGGTCGGCGTCCGGGGTGTCGATGATGGTGTTCTCGGCGCCGACCGCGAGGTACGGCAGCAGGAACACATGCATCTGGGCGGAGTGGTACAGCGGCAGGGAGTGCACGGGCCGGTCCCCGGCCGTCAGGCCGAGCGCGGTGATCGCGCTGACGTACTCATGGACGAGCGCCCCGTGCGTCATCATCGCGCCCTTGGGCAGGGCCGTGGTTCCGGAGGTGTAGAGCAGCTGCACCAGGTCATCGGCGCCGGGGGCGCACTCGGGGACGAAGGGCCTGGCGGTGTCCAGCGCGTCGAGCAGGCTGTCCGGCGCGTCGCGCAGTGTGCGGACCGGACGTCCGGCCGGGAGCCGCCCGGCCAGGTCCGGGTCGGTGAGGACGAGGGAGCTGCCGGACTGGTCGAGCAGGTAGGTCAGGTCCTCGCCGGTGAGGTTCTGGTTGACCGGCACATGGACGAACCCGGCGCGGGCGCAGGCCAGGAAGGCGATCAGGTACACATCGGAGTTATGGGCGTAGGAGGCGACCCGGTCGCCGGGGCGCAGGCCGTGCTCGTCCGTCAGGACGGCTGCCGCGGTACTGATCGCGGTGTCCAGGGACCGGTAGGTCCAGATCCGCCCGGCGTAGCGGACGGCGGTCCGTCCGGGGGTCCGCCGTGCGCTGCGGGTCACGACACCGTCGACTGTGCTGCTTCGTACACCTGTCATGGCGTGATCCTGAGCGGACACGTCCGGGTGGTCAAGAGGCTGGATAGCGATCAACCGGTTGACAGGCGCACGGGTCTGCTGGCTGAGTGGCGCGAGGCCGCCCGGACACTCGGGCAACCCTCTTTCCCGCCCGCACAGTTGGGAGAAGCCTTGTCCCTCCGTAACCGACTGAGAATGACCGCGGTCGCCGGTCTCGCGCTGTTCAGCGTGTCGGCGTCGCTGCCGTCGGCCACCGCCGGCACCCCGCACGAACGGCATCCGTCCGGCGGCGGTCTCTCCGCCGTCATCCGGTACACCGAGTACGGCATCCCGCACATCGTGGCGAAGGACTACGCGCAGCTGGGCTTCGGCAACGGCTGGGCGCAGGCGGCCGATCAGGTGTGCACCCTGGCCGACGGGTTCCTCACGGTGCGCGGCGAACGGTCCCGCTACCTCGGCGCGGACGCGGCACCGGACGGTTCGCTGTCCTCGGCGACGAAGAACCTGTCCAGCGATCTGTACTTCCGCGGGGTACGCGAGAGCCGCACCGTCGAGAAGCTGCTGGAAGTCCCCGCACCGGCGGGGCCGAGCCGTGACGCGAAGGAGTCGATGCGCGGTTTCGCGGCCGGGTACAACGCGTGGATCAAGCAGAACCGGATCACCGATCCGGCGTGCCGCGGCGCCTCCTGGGTACGGCCCGTCACCGCGCTGGACGTGGCGGTCCGGGCCTTCGCGCTCTCGGTGCTCGGCGGGCAGGGCCGCGGCATCGACGGCATCACGGCCGCGCAGCCGCCGTCCGCCGCACCGGCGCAGCCGGGAGTGACACCGGGTGAGGCCGCGGAGGCGGCCGAGCGCCTGCTGTCCACGCAGAACGCGGACATGGGGTCCAACGCCGTCGCGTTCAACGGGACCACCACGGCGAACGGGCGCGGACTGCTCCTCGGCAACCCGCACTACCCGTGGCAGGGCGGACGCAGGTTCTGGCAGTCGCAGCAGACGATTCCCGGCGAACTGAACGTCTCCGGCGGCTCGCTGCTCGGCTCGACGACGATGTCGATCGGGCACAACGCGAACGTCGCGTGGAGCCATACGGTCGCCACGGGGGTCACGCTCAATCTGCATCAGCTCACCCTGGATCCGGCCGACCCGACGGCGTATCTGGTGGACGGCGTACCGGAGCGGATGACGAAGCGCACGGTGTCGGTGCCGGTGAAGGGCGCCGCCGCGGTGACGCGCACCCAGTGGTGGACCCGGTTCGGGCCGGTCGTCACCTCGCTCGGCGCCGGGCTGCCGCTGCCGTGGACGGCGAGCACCGCGTACGCGCTCAACGACCCGAACGCGGTGAATCTGCGGGCGTCCGACACCGCGCTGGGTTTCAGCAAGGCGCGCGGCACCGCAGGTATCCAGGACGCGCTGCGACGTACCCAGGGCCTGCCCTGGGTGAACACGATCGCCGCCGACTCCGCCGGGCACTCCTTCTTCTCCCAGTCGCAGGTCCTGCCGAGGATCACGGACGAGCTGGCCGAGCGCTGCTCGACCCCGCTGGGCCGCGCCACCTACCCCTCGTCCGGGCTCGCGGTGCTGGACGGTTCGAAGAGCGACTGCGCGCCGGGGTCGGACCCGGACGCGTTGCAGCCGGGCATCTTCGGCCCGAGCCGGATGCCGACCCTGAAGGACACCCCGTACGTCGAGAACTCCAACGACAGCGCCTGGCTGACGAATGCCGCGCGGCCGCTGACGGGCTACGAGCGGGTCTTCGGCACCATCGGCACGAACCGCTCGATGCGTACGCGCGGGGCGATCGAGGACGTGTCGGCGATGGCGGAGCGGGGGCGGCTCCGCGTCGCGGACCTGCAGCGCCAGCAGTTCGCGAACCGCGCGCCCGCCGGTGACCTGGCGGCAGCCGACATGGCGGCGGCCTGCTCGGCGCTGCCGGGCGGCACCGCGGTGGGCAGCGACGGTTCACCGGTCGATGTGTCGGCGGCGTGTCCGGTGCTGCGGCGCTGGGACCGGAGCGTGGACACCGACAGCCGGGGCGCACTGCTCTTCGACCGCTTCTGGCGCCGGGCGGCGAAGGTGCCCGCCGCCCAGCTGTGGAAGGTGCCGTACAGCCCCGCCGATCCGGTGCGGACCCCGAACACCCTCACCACCTCGGCTCCCGGGGTGACGGCGGCGCTCGCCGACACCGTGGCGGAGCTGCGGGCGGCGGGCATCGCCCTGGACGCCCCGCTGGGCGATCACCAGTTCGTCGTACGCGGCGACCAGCGCATCCCGATCGGCGGCGGTACGGAGTCGCTGGGCATCTGGAACAAGACGGAGCCCCGGTGGAACGCGGCGGCAGGCGGCTACACCGAGGTGTCGGACGGCTCCAGCTACATCCAGGCGGTCGGCTGGGACGGCGGCACGTGCCCGGTGGCCCGGACGCTGCTGACGTACTCCCAGTCCTCGAATCCGATGTCGCCGCACTTCAGCGACCAGACCCGGCTGTACTCGGGTGAGCGCTGGGTGACGTCACGGTTCTGCGAGAAGGACATCGCGCGCTCGCCGGAGCTGCGGGTGGTGCGGGTACGCGAGCACCGCTGATCCGAAGAGGTCCTGGGGGTGGGGCCCGCCCCTCCCCCAGGACCTGACCGCCGGTTCACAGGGCGCGTGCGCGGCCCTCCCAGTACGGGTCGCGCAGGCGTCGTTTGTACAGCTTGCCGTTGGGGTCGCGGGGCATCGCGGCGATGAAGTCGACGCTCCTGGGCCGCTTGAACCCGGCGAGCCGCTGTTCGCAGTGGGCGAGGATTACGGCGGCGAGGCCGTCCCCGGGCTCGAAGCCCTCGGCCGCTTCGACGACGGCCTTGACCTGCTCCCCCCAGTCGCTGTGCGGGATGCCGAAGACGGCCGCGTCGGCGACCGCGGGGTGGGCGAGAAGGGCCGCCTCGATCTCGGCGGGGTAGATGTTGACCCCACCCGAGATGATCATGTCGATCTTGCGGTCACGGAGGAAGAGATAGCCGTCCTCATCGAGGACGCCCAGGTCACCTACGGTGAAGAAGTCGCCGATGCGGTTCTTCCGGGTCTTGGTCTCGTCCTTGTGGTAGCTGAAGCCGCCGGTGCTCATCTTCATGTAGACGGTGCCCAGTTCGCCGGGCGCCAGACGGTTCCCGTCGTCGTCGAAGATGGCCAGTTCGCTGATGGGCCAGGCCTTTCCGACGGTTCCCGGCTTCTTCAGCCAGTCCTCGGCGGTGGCGAACGCGCCGCCGCCCTCGCTGGCCGCGTAGTACTCCTCGACGCACCGTCCCCACCAGTCGATCATGGCGCGCTTGACGTGGTCGGGGCAGGGGGCGGCCCCATGGATGGCGTGCCGCATCGTCGAGACGTCGTAGCGCCGCTTGACCTCGTCGGGAAGGGCGAGGAGGCGGTGGAACTGGGTGGGGACCATATGCGTGTGTGTGCAGCGGTGCGCGTCGATGACCCGGAGCATCTCCTGCGGTGCCCATCTGTCCATCAGGACCAGCGGGTGGCCGATGTGCAGGGCCGCGCCCGCGAACTGGAGCACGGCCGTGTGGTAGAGCGGTGAGCAGACCAGATGCACATGGTCGTCGAACGGTTTGATGCCGAAGATGCCCAGGAAGCCGCCGAGGTGGCTCTCCTCGGGGAGTTTTCCGGAGAGCGGCCGCCGGATGCCGCGGGGGCGGCCGGTGGTGCCCGAGGTGTAGTTCATGACCCAGCCCAGCGTGCGGTCGGCGGGCGGGGTGTCCGGCCGGCCGTCGAGCAGTTCCGCGTACGGGCGGCAGCCGTCGACCGTGCCGACGGCGTAGCGATGGGTGGCGGGCAGGTTCGCCTCGTCGGCGGCGGCGGTCGCGGCGTCCGCGAACCGTTCGTGCGCGATCAGGACCTTGGCCCCGGAGTCCGCGACGATCCAGGCGATCTCGGGGCCGACGAGGTGGTGGTTGACGGGGACCAGATAGAAACCGGCCTGGGAGGCGGCGAGATAGGCGGTGAGGAACTCCACTCCGTTGGGCAGGACGACGGCGAACGCGTCGCCCCGCCCGAGGCCCGCGGCACGCAGTCCGTGGACCATGCGGTTGGCGGCGGCGTGCAGCCGGCCCGCGCTCCATTCCTCGCCGTCGGGTGCGACGAGGACGGTGCGGCCGGGGTCCGCGGTGGCCTGGGCCCAGAAGCCGTTGGGGGGCTGGTTCATGACGCGCTCCGTCCGGCGATGCGGTTGATCCGGTCCACGGCGCGTTCGAAGCCGCGGGTCAGGTCGTCGAAGACCGCCTGGACGCCGCGTTCGGCGTTCATCCGTCCCACGATCTGCCCGACCGGTGTACCGAGCAGGGCCCCGATCTCGTACTTCTGGATCCGGGAGACCGCTTCGGCGACCAGGAGCCCCTGGAGCGGCATGGGCAGGGTGCCGGGTCCGGCGGCGTCGTCCCAGGCGTCGGTCCATTCGGTACGCAGCTGGCGTGCGGGTTTCCCGGTGAGGGCGCGGGAGCGCACGGTGTCCCCGGAGCCCGCGTCGAGGAGTTTGCGGGTCAGGGCCGGGGAGTGGAGGTCGGCCTCTTCGGTGGTGAGCCAGAGGGAACCGAGCCATACGCCCTGGGCGCCCAGGGCGAGCCCGGCGGCGATCTGTTCGCCGCTGCCGATGCCTCCGGCGGCGAGGACGGGCAGCGGGCCGACGGCGTCGACCACTTCGGGGACCAGCACCATGGAGGCGATCTCTCCGGTGTGGCCGCCCGCCTCGTATCCCTGGGCGACGACGATGTCGATGCCCGCTTCGGCGTGCCGCCGGGCGTGTTTGGCGCTGCCCGCGAGGGCGGCGACGAGCACCCCGTGCTCGTGGGCGCGGCGGACCACGTCGGGGGGCGGGGAGCCGAGGGCGTTGGCGAGGAGTTTGATCGGGTAGTCGAAGGCCACGTCGAGCTGGTTGCGGGCGACCTCTTCCATCCAGCCGGTGATGCGCCAGCCGGACGCCTCGCCCTCCGCGAGGTCGGGGACGCCGTGTGCGGCGAGGGTGTCCTGGACGAATCTGCGGTGTCCGTCCGGGATCATCGCCTCGACATCCGCCTCGGTGACCCCTTCCACCTTCTTGGCCGGCATGACGACGTCCAGGCCGTACGGCTTGCCGTCGACGTGCTCCGTCATCCAGTCGAGGTCGCGCGCCAGGTCGTCCGGGGCGGTGTACCGGACCGCTCCGAGCACCCCCAGACCGCCGGCTCTGGTGATGGCAGCGGCGACCGCGGGGAACGGCGTGAAGCCGAAGATGGCGTGCTCGATCCCCAGTTTTCTGCTCAGCTCCGTCTCCATGGGCGGCAGGATGCCGCAGCCGGACAACCGAAGGAAGAGATTTCCTGATGCTGTGTCAGATTCTTTGTGCCGCCGGGGCCGTACGGGGCGGCAGGGGTGCCAGTAATCTCGGCGGCGGCAAGAAGTTTCACTCTTCGACCAACTTTTCGAAAGTTACTTTCGCGCGGGCTGCCACGCGGGCGCCGCCCCGTGGATGCCCCCACACGCTGGAGGGGTTGCGGATGACCGGGGACGCGACAGGGAGCGGATTCAGCCGCCGGAGACTGGGGGGCGGGATACTGGCCCTGGGCGGAGCACTCGCCCTCGCGCCGATCCCCCTCGCGGGAACGGCCGCCGGGGCGGAACCGGGCACAGGAACGGGCGTGGGTACGGGCGTGGGTACGGACAAGGGTGCGCAACCGGGGCCCGCTTCGGGGCGCCCCACGCTGCGACGCGGTTCCGCCGCCCGCGCCGGACTGCTCCAGGGACAGCTGGACCAGCTCGTCACCGATGCGGAGCAGTACCTGAGCGACTCCCCCAAGCACCCCTGGTACGCGGGCGCGGTCCTGCTCGCCGGACGCGGCGGCACGGTGGCTCTGCACCGGCCGATCGGCAAGGCTGTGCGCTATGCCGGGTACGACGAGAAGACCGACACGGGTGTGGAGTTCCCGGCGGAGCAGCAGATCGCGATGGCCGAGGACACCGTCTTCGACCTCGCCTCGGTCTCCAAGCTCTTCACCTCGATCCTGGCCGTGCAGCAGATCGAGCGGGGCACGCTGGAGCTGGAGGCGACGGTCGCCTCGTATCTCCCGGACTTCGCGGGCGGCGGCAAGCAGGGCATCACGGTCCGCCAGCTGCTGACGCACACATCCGGCTTCCGGTCGTGGATCCCCCTCTACAAGGAGCCGACCCGGGAAGGGAAGCTGCGGCTGCTGTGGAACGAGGTGCCCGCGAGCGCACCGGGCAGCGCCTATCTCTACTCCGACCTGAATCTGATCTCGCTGCAACTGATCCTGGAGAAGATCACCGGCCGCGCTCAGGATGAACTGCTCCGCGACGAGATCACCGCTCCGCTGGGGATGCACCGCACTCGCTACAACCCGCCGGCCTCCTGGAAGCCGAAGATCGCCGCCACCGAGGACGCCCGGCTGCCGTGGTCGGGCCTGGAGCGCGGGCTCGTCTGGGGCGAGGTGCACGACGAGAACGCGTACAGCCTGGAGGGGGTCGCGGGCCACGCAGGAGTGTTCTCCTGCGCCTGGGACCTGGCGATCCTCGCCCGTACGCTGCTCAACGGCGGGGTCTACGGGCGCTCCCGGATCCTGTCCGAGGAGTCGGTGGAGCTGATGTTCACCGACTTCAACACCGCGTTCCCGGGCGATGAGCACGGTCTCGGCTTCGAGCTCTACCAGCACTGGTACATGGGAGCGATGGCCACCCCCCGCACCGCGGGCCACACCGGCTTCACCGGCACCAGCCTGGTCCTGGACCCGTCGACCGACTCATTTCTGATCGTGCTGGGCAATTCGGTGCATCCCGTACGTAATTGGCGCTCCGGCAGCGCACCCCGGGTAGCCACGGCCAACCGGATGGCACGGGCGGTCCCGGTGCGGCCGGCCCGGGGGCGCACCGCCTGGTTCTCCGGCATGGCGAGCTCCGCCACCGCCACGCTCGCACTGCCCGCGCTGCGCCTGGCGTCCACGCGGTCCGAGGTGAGCTGTGCGCTGTGGTGGGACACCGAGCCCGGCTCCGACGTCCTCGCCCTGGAGCTGTCGGCGGACGCGGGGGCGAGCTGGCAGACGGTGCCGTTCACCACCGTCGCGACCGGCTCCGGCCCGGACCGGGAGCCCGAGGACCGCCCGACGGGCTCGGTGTCCGGCTGGTCGGGGCGCCGCTGGCACCGGCTGGAGGCGGACCTGGCCGCCTGGCGCGGCAAGGAGGTGCGCCTGCGGTGGCGTTACACCACGGACCAGCTGTACGTGGGGCGCGGCGCGTACGTGGACGGCATCCGGGTCCGGGACGGCGGCCGCACGGTCTTCGACGAGTCGAGGCCGCGGGACGCCGGGCGGATCGAGGCGACCGGCTGGACGGCTTCGGCCGACTGAGCCGACCGAGCCGGGTGAACCGTACGGGCCGGGTGAACCGTACGGGCCGCCCGGCCGGACGCCTGCTCACCGCGCCCGCGCCGTCACCGGCGCCCGCCCGCTCAGGCCACCGGTGCGGGCGCCTGTGACGGCGCGGGCGTCGGTGACGGCACCAGCACCGGCGCCGGTGCCGTCGACTTGCGCACCACCAGCCGGGGGCGGATGAGCAGCGAACGCCCCGCCGAGGGCGCCGAGTCGATCCGGGCCCTGAGCTGCTGGAACGTCTCCGCGGCCATCTCGGGGAGCGGCTGGCGGACCGTGGTGAGCGGCGGTTCGAACAGGTCCGCGAGCAGGATGTCGTCGAAGCCGACGACCGAGATGTCCTTTCCGGCACTGAGTCCGGCGTCCTTCGCGCCCCGGCAGATCCCGATCGCGCACATGTCGTTGATCGCGACGAACGCGGTGGGCGGACGCGGTCCGCCCAGCAGCTCGCGAGCCGCGTTGCGGCCCAGCTCGGCGGCGTCCTTGTCCCCGAACTCGGCGGTCTCCGCCCCGGGCCACACGATCGCGTCGGCCGGATCGAGACCGGCCGACTCCAGGGCCGCCCGGAAGCCGCGCAGCCGCTCGCGCCGGTTGACACTGTTGACGGAGCCGGAGACGAAGGCGAGCCTCCGGTGACCGAGTTCGATCAGGTGACGGGTGGCGAGCTCGGCCCCCATGGCGTTGTCCACGCTGATACTGGCCAGCGACGCCGGATCGCCCGCCTGGGCCGTGCGGTCGAAGGCGACCATCTTCAGACCCCGGCTGAGCAGCGGCGCCACATGTTCGAGCGAGGGCAGTGAGGAGCAGAGCACCACACCGCTCACCCCGTCGGCGAGCAGTTCCTCGCCGTACTTGAGCTCACGGGCCGGGTCGCGCTCACTGTTGCAGAGCAGGACGTGATAGCCCTCGGCGAGCGCGATGGCCTCCAGCTCGCGGGCGAGAGCCCCCCAGAAGGGGTTGGCGACGGACGGCACGATGAGGCCGATCACCTTGATCCGGCCCGTGCGCAGCATCCGTGCCGCCCGGTTGGGCCGGTAGTTCAGCTGCTCGATGGCCTGCTCGACACGGGCCAGGGTCGCCGCCTGCATACGGTCCGTGCGCCCGTTGAGGACGTTGGACACGGTGCTCGCGGACACCCCCGCAGCCGCCGCAACCTGATGGATCGTAACCCCGCTCATGCCACCTCCGGTTCGGAACGACCTGCCGATCGTAGTGTATCGATTTACTTAACTCTCTCCATCGATACACCCGTTAACTTTCCTGAAAAATTGTTGTGCATCAGCTGTTGACGCCGCTCTCACGGCGTTCCTAGTCTCAGTGCATCGATTTACCAGCACTTCCCAGCCATGGCTGGGACACCATCGCTGGATCGATCCACAGCTTCCACCTCAAAAGGGGTGTCCCATGGAACTCAACAGACGGTCGCTGCTCGCTGTCATCGGCGCGGGCACTGCTGCGGCCATCACCGGCTGCGGCACCGGCTCCACCTCCGCCGGCTCGGCCGACGGCCCCGCCGAGGGTGAGATCACGCTGCTCACCCCGATCTACGAAGGCGCCAAAGGCAAGACGCTGCTGGAGGGGAAGATCCTCGGCGGGTTCCGGAAGAAGTATCCGGACGTCAAGGTGAACGTGGACTACACCACGTACGCCCAGCTGAACGAGAAGATCACCACCGGTCTCGCGGGCGGGCTGCTGCCCGACGTACTGATGATGGGTGTCGGCTGGATACCGCCGTTCGCCGCCAAGAAGGCGATCGCCGAACTGCCGGAGAAGCTGGCGACCGCGCACGACTACGAGAAGCGGGTGCTGGAGCCGTCCCGTTACGACGGCAAGCTCTACGCGCTTCCGGTGGTGCTGGACACCCGCATCGTGGTCTACCGCAAGGACCACTTCGCCGAGGCAGGGATCAAGAAGACCCCGGCCAACTGGGCCGAGCTGCGTGCCGTGGCCAAGCAGCTGACGAGGGACGGCCGGATCGGATTCGACCCGTTCTCCATCGAGCTGCGCCAGTGCTGGGAGACCTTCCTCTTCGCCAACGGCGGCCAGTTGTTCAGCGAGGACGGCAAGAAGGTGCTGTTCAACGACGCCCGCGGGGTCGAGGCCCTGCAGCTCTTCAAGGACCTGATCAAGGACGGTTCGGCGGTCTACGCCAAGAAGACGGAGCTCGGCGCACCGACGAACGTAGCGACCGGCAAGGCCTCGATGATGATGACGACGAGCGCGCTGTGGGTCCAGGTCACGGAGCAGAATCCGGACCTGATCAAGGACGACAAGCTGGGCGCGTTCGTCCTGGCCAACCGCAAGCCGGCGATGCTCCAGGGCGGCACCCTCGTCACCCAGTCCGCGAGCTCCAAGCACCCGGCGGCGGCACGCGCGCTGGTGGAGTACCTCGCAACGCCCGAATCGATCCTCGGCGCGGCGTCGCAGCGCGGTTCGGTGCCCGGTCTGCGCGACCTCAACGACTCCAGCTATGTGAAGGAGAACCAGTTCGTCGACCTCTCCTTGCAGAACCTTCAGCACGCCGTCTCCGAGGGCGGCACCGCCGCCTGGATGGAGATCCGCGAAAAGATCAAGCCGACGCTGGAGCCGGCGATCGTGGGCGACCAGTCCGCGAAGGACGCCATCGCGGAACTCGGCCGGCTCGCCGAGGCCGCCATCGGCCGGATGTGAGGACCCGTCACTGTGGGAGCGACATCCGTATTGAAGGCACGGCCCGCGCGGCCGCCCGCCTCTCCTGAGAAATCGGCGCCGAAGCGCACCGGCCGGGTCCCCACGGGCCCGGGGCGCCGCCGCCGCCGGGCAGGCATGCTCATGGTGGCGCCCGCGCTGCTGCACGCCTCCCTGTGGATCGGCCTGCCGGTCGTGGCCTCGGTGGTCCTGGCCTTCACGAAGTACGACGTGCTGACGGCGCCGCAGTTCGTGGGACTGGACAACTTCCGGGACATGATGGACGACGCGGTCTTCCGCAAGTCCATCGTCAACACCGTCATCTACACCTTCTTCACCGTTCCGTTCGGGATGGTACTCGGTCTGCTGACGGCCCTGGCGCTGCACACCGGCCTCAAGGCGCGCGGCTTCTTCCGCACCGCGGTGTTCCTGCCGCAGGTCACGGCGACCGTCGCCATCGCGCTGGTCTGGCTGTGGATCTACAACCCGGGCAACGGTCTGCTCAACGCGTTGCTGTCGTTCGTCGGCATCGACGGTCCGGCCTGGCTGTCCTCGACGGGCTGGGCGATGCCCTCGGTGATCCTGGTCGGCATCTGGCAGGGCATCGGCATGAAGATGCTCATCTATCTGGCCGCGCTCCAGTCCATGCCGAAGGAGCTGTACGAAGCGGCCTCGGTGGACGGCGCCTCCAAGGTGCGGCAGTTCTTCGCCATCACGCTGCCGCTGCTGAAGCCCGCGACGTTCTTCGTGCTCATCACCTCGATGATCACCGCGTTCCAGTCCTTCGACCAGATCTACATCCTCACCGACGGCGGCCCCGCCAACAGCACCACGATGATGACGTTCGAGATCTACAAGTCCGCCTTCCGGGAGTTCCGCGTCGGTTACGCCTCCGCGCAGTCGCTCGTGCTGTTCGTGCTGCTGATGGGCTTCACCCTGGTCAACCGGCGGATCATGGGAGGCACCCGTGGCCACAGCTGAGCTTCAGAAGCCGGCGCCCGCACCAAGGCTCCGGCCGAACCGCAAACCGGTCTCGGCCGGGAGGATCGCGCTCTATCTGACGCTGTCGGTGGTCTCCCTGCTGATGATGGTGCCGTTCATCTGGATGGTGCTCACCTCGCTCAAGACGCCGGTGGAGATCGCCTCCCAGGACGCCGGACTGCTGCCGGAGCACTGGGCGTTCGGGAACTACGTCGACGCGCTGAAAGCGGCGCCGTTCGCCACGTACGCCCGCAACAGCTTCATCATCGCGCTCAGTCACACCGTGCTCAACGTGCTGATCGCCTCGATGGCCGGGTACTCGCTGGCGCGGATCAAGTTCCGCGGCAGCGACATGATCTTCTACCTGTTCATCGCGGCGCTGATGATCCCGACGTACACCAAGGTGCTGCCGGAGTTCCTGATCGTCCGCTTCATGCCGCTGGCCGGCGGGAACGACATCCTCGGCCAGGGCGGCAGCGGCTGGCTGGACACCTGGTGGGCGCTCATCATCCCCGGTGCCGTCACCCCGTTCGCGGTCTTCCTCTTCCGACAGTTCTACCTGGACCTCCCGGTGGAGCTGGAGGAGGCGGCCCGGCTCGACGGGCTCGGCGAGTTCCGGATCTACGCCCGGATCATGACCCCGCAGGTCAAGCCCGCGCTCACCACGGTGGCGCTGCTGACCTTCGAGTCCTCGTGGAACAACTTCCTGTGGCCGCTGCTGGTGACCCGCACGGACAGTCTGCGGGTGATCCAGGTGGGGCTCTCCGTCTTCAAGACGGAGAACGGCCCCCAATGGCACTTCCTGATGGCCGGCACCACGCTGGCCACCCTCCCCATGGTCATTCTCTTCCTCATCGGCCAGCGCTACTTCGTGCAGGGCTTCGCAACCGCCGGTCTCAAGTGACCGGTTCCGGTCCTCAGGTGACCGGTTATCGAAAGGGCTTCACCCATGTCTGCTGATCTCCACGGCTCCCGCGCGCTGGTGACGGGGGCGGGCCACGGCATCGGCCGCGCCATCGCCGTCGCTCTCGCCGAGGCCGGCGCCGATGTCGCCGTCCACTACCACTCCTCCGCCGACGAGGCCGCGAAGACGGTCTCGGCGATCGAGGCGCTGGGCCGCCGGGCGAAGGCGTTCGGGGCCGATGTGACGGTGACCGCCGACGTGGACCGCCTGGTCGAGGAGGCCACCGGCTTCCTCGGCGGGCTGGATGTCCTCGTCTGCAACGCGGGCCACCTCATCGGCCGCGCGAAGATCGCCGAGATGAGCGACGACCACTTCGACCAGGTCCTCTCCGTCAACCTGACATCGGCCTTCCGCACCGTGCGGGCCGCCCTGCCACATCTGACGAAGTCGTCCGCCGGGCGCATCATCACCCTGTCCTCGCTGGCCGCGCACAACGGCGGCGGCCCCGGCTCGGTGGCGTACGCCGCCGCCAAGGCCGGCATCCGCGGCTTCACCAAGGGTCTGGCCAAGGAGCTGGCCGGGACCGGGATCACGGTCAACACGGTCGCTCCGGGCTTCATCAAGGGCACCGCCTTCCACGACACGTTCACCGCGCCCGAGGCGCAGCAGGCGATGGAGGCGGGCATCCCGGTGGGCCGGGCCGGCACGCCGGAGGACGTCGCCTCGGCGGTCGTGCACCTCGCGTCGCCCGCCTCCGGTTTCCTCACCGCCACCACGCTGGACATCGACGGTGGCGTGTGGCCGCGTTGAGGCGGATCGCGCGGGAGCGCGGCGGCTGGTGGCACGCGTACATCTGCCCGGCGCACGGAGTGGAGCTGGACCACGGCGATCTGCTCGCCGGGGTCTTCCCGGCGGGCGGCGCACGCTGTGCGCACGGCTGCCGGGTGGACGACGAGGCGGTGCGCGGCGCCTGGACGGTGCTGTCGCACCAGGCGTGGGCGCGGCAGCTGCGGGTGCTCGCCCACCGGGGCGGGCAGGACTCCGAGGCGGTGGCGCGGCTGGTGGAGTACGCGGGTCTCTACGCGGAGCTGGCGACCGATCAGCACGGCGAGGCGCAGACCTGGATGCTGCGCGGCCGGCTGTTCCACCAGGCGCTGACGGACGCCATCTGGGCGGTGAACGTCGGGCACACGGTGAGCACGCTCGCCGAGCGGGGCACCGAGGGCCTGGCGGTCCTGCTGCCGCTGCTGGACGACCTGGAGCGGGCGGCGCTCGATGCCCGTGACGTCCTCACCGCTCAGGGGCAGCTGGCCTCCAACTACACCGCGTGGCTGAACGCGGCGGGCGTCTCCGCGAGCCGGGCGGCCTCGGCCGCCCGGGGCCGGGAGTGGGACGGCGCCGAGCGGTGGCTGGAGGGCAGGAACGGGCTGTACGCGCATCTGCGGGTCGCCGTCGCCGAGGACGGCTGGGAGTGGGAGGGCAGCACCTACTACCACGGGTTCGTGCTGCGGGCGGCGCTGCTGGCGCTGCGCTTCACCGACCCGACGGCCATTCCCGCCGATGTGGTGGGCGTGCTGGCCGGGATGACGGACGTACTGGCCACGATCGCGACGCCGGGCGGCATTCTTCCCGCGCTGCACGACGGCCCGTATCTGCGTGACCCGCTCGCCCTGGAGTGGCTCGAACTGGTGGCGCTCGCGCAGCAGTTGGTTCCCTCCGCCGCGTTGGACGCGGTGGCGGGGCGGGCCCGGGACGAGCTCGGTGCGGCGGACGACGGGCTCGACGCGCTGCTGGGCGGCTGGTTCGCCGGCCCTCCGCTCGCCGAGCGCCCGGCGCCCGGCCCGGTCACCGTGTACCCGGTGGCCGGCTACGGGGTGCTGCGCGCCGCGGGCATCCATGCCCTGGTGGACTTCGGTCCGCACGGCGGCTCGCACGGGCACCGCGACAAGCTGTCGTTGTATCTGTACGGGAACACCACCCCGTGGCAGCCGGATCCCGGCCAGGTGCCGTACGCCCATACCGAGTTCCGGGATCTGTACACGTCGACCGAGGCGCACCCGGCGTTCCGGGTGGACGGCGGCGAACAGGCAGAGTGCGCGGGCACGCTGCTCGGCTCGGACGCCACTTCGGTGACCGCCGAGGTCACCACGGCGTACGAGTCGGTGCGCGCGGTCCGACGCGTCGCGGTCGGTGACTGCTATCTGGTCGACCTGCTGACGGTGACGGGCCAGGAGGCGCGTCGCATCTCGGCGCAGCTGCGTCCGGGCACCTCGCTGGACGTCCAGGTGCAGGCGGCCGGTGCGGTGCGCACCACCTGGTACGGCGACGAGACCCTGCACGGCTGGCACACCCACACCGCCGGGCTCCCGGTCCGCCCGATGACGCGGCCGGGCCCCGGACCCGCGGACGACCCGCAGCGGATGCGCACCCGGGTCGACTTCACCGTCGAGGCGGAGCACGTGGTGTTCGCCTCGGTGTACCAGGCGGCGTCCGCGGGCCCCGCGGTGACCGATGTACGGCTGGACGGCGAGGAGCTGACGGTGGAACTGGCGGACGGCGCCACGGCACGATTCCGGACGGAGGGCTGATCCTTGCTGCTCTCGGCGACCCCGCCGCCCGGCCCGCGCCCCGCGCAGGAGACCCGGGTACGGGAGGAGGCGGCCCGGCATCGGGGGCTGACCCCGCCCCGTACGCATCCGTCGGCCAGCATCACCTGGCTGGGCCCCGCGGCGTCCAACCCGGCGCTGGCCTACCGGATCGGCGGGGACCCCGCCGATCTGGCGGAGAGCCGGCGGTGGATCGAGGCGGCGGTGCGGCTGCCGCACTGGGGCAAGGCCCATATGCCCGACCACGATCTCGACGCGGGCTGGCTGCTGCACCACCTCTCGCTCGCCTACCGGTGGATCGGTGAGGATCTGCCGGACGGCGTGCGGGCCCTGCTGCGGTACAAGCTGCTGCTCCAGGGGCGGCGGCTGTACGAGTTCGCGGTGGCGAGCGAGGGCCGCTGGTGGTCGTCGTCGTACTGGCAGAACCACAACTGGATCTGTTACGCGGGCCTGGCGACGGCCGGCTATGTGCTGGGCAAGGAGGAGTGGACCGAGCGCGCCAAGGACAATCTCGGCACGGTCCTGGATCTGATGCCCGAGGACGGTTCGCATGCCGAGGGCGTCGTGTACTGGCGCTACGGGGTGCCGTTCCTCGCGATCCATCTGGATCTCCTCAAGGAGGCCGAGGGCATCGACTGGTGGGGCCGCGGCGGCTTCCTCACCAACACCTTCCGCTACCGGCTGCATCAGACCGCGCCCGGCTTCGCGTTCAACGTCGACCACGGCGACTGCCACGACCGGCGCAGCGGCCACAGCGCCGGGCTCTACTACCGCCTGGCCGCGCAGTACGGCATCCCCGAGGCGCAGTGGATGGGCGATCTGGCCTCGGGGGAACTGCTGTGGGCGGAGGCCGCCGAGAGCGGGGTGCGGCCGGGCATCCTGCCGGAGGCGTACCTGGAATACCTCTGGTACGACCCGTCCGTGACGGCGGCGCGGCCCACCGAGACCCGGGCGTTCTTCCCGGATCTGGGGCTGCTCGCGGCGCGGACCGGCTGGGAGGACGACGCCACGCTGGTGTCGTTCAAGGCGAGCCCCGGCGGTGGTCACAGGGCGTGGGAGACCAGTGAGAAGCACCGTGCGGAGCTGGGCTGGGAGACCCTGAACCAGGGGCATCACCACCCGGACTCGGGCTCGTTCGTGCTGGTCTCGCAGGGCGCGTTCCTCGCCGTGGACGAGGGCTACAGCAACCGCAAGCGGGCCGCTCACCACAATCTGCTGCTGGTGGACGGGCAGGGGTACGCCGACGAGGACCGCTACCACGTCTACAAGGACATCCCGTACGAGCGCCAGGCCCGTCAGCGCGATGTGCTGGTGGACGCGGAGGGCGGGTGGGCGCACTCCACGGCCGAGATCGCCGCGATGTACGACCCCGCTCTGGGGGTGCGGCGCCTGGACCGGACCCTGGTGTTCACCCCGGCGGGCCGGCTCGTGCTGCTCGATCTCGCCGAGGCGGACGAGGAGCGCGCGTGGACGTTCCTGCTCCAGACCGACCGGCCGACCGAGCCGCGGCCGGACGGCGCCCGGCTGATCCGGTCGGGGGCCGCCACCGCCCTCGTACGGCAGTTCGCGCCGCTGGAGGCTGCGGTGACCTGCGAGGTCACCGAAGTGGAGGCCAATCCGACGTCCAGCACGCCGGAGCTGCGCCTCACCCGCACCCTGCACACGCTGCGGTCGACGACCACCCGGTCGTCGGACGGGCTCTTCCTCACCGCGATCGCGCCCGGCGGGACCTGCGCGGCGGAAGAGGTCGTGTGCACGGAAGGGCACGGCGTCGCCTTCCGGCCGGGCGGTGGCGGCGAGGCGGGCGCGGAGGCCGCGGAGACTGTGTTTCTCTCCCCCGTCGCCCGCCGGATCCGGCACGCCACGCTCGCCGCCGACGCGGCGGCCGTCCTGCTCACCGCCGCCGGAGCGCCGTACGTCGTGGCGGCCACCCGGCTGGAACTGGCGGGCCGGGTGCTCCTCGACGTCACCGAGCCGTACACAGGAAAGGTCGGCTGAACCATGCGGGCAACCCTCTCCGCACCGGAGCCCGAGACCCGGTCGTCAGGCTGGCCGACACTGCTGCGCCGCCTGGAGTTCGTGGCGTATCCGGCTGCCGCCGGGGCCGCGTTCGCCGTGCTGGCGTTGGGTGTGGTGACCTGGCTGCCGGCGCTCGCCGCGATGGGGTCCGCCCTGCAGCGGTGGCGTGCTGAGGGGGACAGCCGGTGCTTCACCAACACCTTCACCTCGTTCGGGCGGTACTGGCGCGCGCTGTGGCGGCACGGACTGCTGTCCACCGCCGCCGCGGCGATGCTGGCCGCCAACATCGTCTACTTCCTGGGCCGTTCCGAGCCCTGGACGTTCGTGGTGCTCGCCGCGCAGGTGGGCATCGCGGCCGCGCTCGTCATCCATCACGTGGCGCTCGCCGCCGAGGCCGGCCGGAGTCCGGAGGGTTCCCTCCGGTCCTGGTCGCTCGGCGCGCTGGCGCTCGGCTTCGGGTCTCCCGCCCGGGGCACCGCACTGCTCGGCGCGGTGATCTCCGCCGTGCTGCTGTCCCTCGTCGTACCGCTGGGTCCGCTGCTTCTGGGTCCCAGCATTCCCGTACTGCTCGCTCTGTCCTTCGCTGATCCCAGGAGGCATACCCCATGAGCCGTGTCATGCGCACCACCCTCGCCGCCGCGCTCGCCGCAGGCGTCGCCCCGTTCGCCCTGCCGTCCCCGGCGTCCGCCGCCGAGGCGGCGAGCGCGTACTACGTCTCCCCGTCCGGCAGCGACAGCAACGCCGGTACGTCGGCGGGCGCTCCGCTCGCCACGATCCAGAAGGCCGTGGACCTGGCGCCGACGGGCGCGGTGGTGAACCTCGCCGCCGGTACGTACAAGCAGGACGTGATCACCAAGCGTGCCGGGGTCACCATCACGGGGCCCTCGAACGCGGTGGTCAAGGGTGCGGGCGATGCCCGGATCATCCAGGTCCAGCACGACTCGACGACGCTGAGCGGCTTCACGGTGGACGGGCTGCACGGTTCGTCCACCGAGGTGTCGGGCTATCGCCTGAAGCTCATATATGTCATGAGCACGACTCCCGGTAACGGTGTGGGCGCCCTCCACATCACCGGCATGACCCTCAAGAACGCCGCCGACGAGTGCCTGCGGCTGCGCTATCTCATCACCGGCGCCGAGGTGAACGACAACACCATCACCAACTGCGGTGTCGCCGACTTCAAGTTCGGCGGGGGCGGCAAGAACGGCGAGGGCATCTACCTCGGCACCGCCCCCGAGCAGCAGGGGGCGAACGGCGCCCCCGACGCGGCCGCCGACATCAGCAAGAACAACCGCATCCACCACAACACCATCGCCACCCAGGGCAACGAGTGCGTGGACGTGAAGGAGAACTCGACCAACAACTACGTCGAGTACAACGACTGCAGCGGCCAGAAGGACTCCAGCTCGGGCGGGCTCGACGCCCGCGGCAGCGGCAACATCTTCCGCTACAACACCATTCACGCCAACACGGGCGCCGGCATCCGGCTCGGCGGTGACACCGCCACGGACGGCACCAACACCGGCGTCTACGGCAACACCATCACGGGCAACGCGGGCGGCGGCATCAAGTTCATGCGCACCCCGCAGGCGGACGTCTGCACCAACACCATGAGCGGCAACACCGGCGGCGACTCGGTCGGCACCTACGGCAGCGCGTACAACCCGACCGGCGCGTGCCCCCAGTGACCGGCCGGGGGCCCGCCAGACGCGGGGTACTGACGGCCGCCGCCGGGGCCGCGGGGATGGCCGCCGTGACACTGACAGCGCCCACCGCACAGGCCGCGGAAGAGACGGGTGCGCGCCGCTCCCGCTGGACCACGTCCTGGGCGACCGCGCAGACCGCGCCGACCCCCGCGGACACCGTGGCGAGCGCCGGTCTCACCGACGGCGAGTTCACCGCGGTGCTGCGGCTGTCGGCGGGCGGGCAGGTGCGGCTGCGGTACGGCAACGCCTTCGGCACCGTACCGATCCTGGTGGGTCCGGTGACGGCGGGCGGCCGCCCGGTGACGTTCGCCGGCCGGAGCCGGGCGTGGCTGGCCGCGGGCGCCTCGCTCACCAGTGACACCGTCGAGGGACTGCGGGCGGCGGACGGGGCGAGGCTGACGGTGACGACCCGGCTGCCGGGCCCCACCGGGCCGCTGTCCTTCCACCGCAACACCCATGCGTCGCACACGGTCGACGGCGTCCGCACCACGTCCGTGTTCCTGCTGACCGGCGTCGAGACGACGGGGGCGCGCGGCCCGGTCGTCGCCGTCCTCGGCGACTCCCTCGCGGAGGGCGTCGGCACCCCCGACGACGCCGACCTGCGCTGGCCCGACCAGCTGGCCCGGCGGCTGCCCGGCTCGGCCGTCGCCAACCTCGGGATCAGCGGCAACCGGATGCTGCTGGACGACGCCCGCTTCGGGCCCGGTGGTCAGTCCCGCTTCGACCGCGATGTGCTCTCGCTGCCGGGACTGCGCTCCGTGATCGTGCACCTGGGGATCAACGACCTCCAGCAGCCGCCCAGCCAGAGCGACCCGGCGCTCGTCCTGGCCGGCTACCGGCAACTGGCGTTGCGGGCCCGGGGCGCCGGGCTGCGGATCGTCGGTTGCACCATCACCCCGTTCGAGGGGTGGATCCGCTGGACACCGGAACTGGACACGGTCCGGCAGCAGATCAACCGTGCCGTACGCACGGGCCGGCTCTTCGACGGCGTGGCGGACTTCGACGCCGCGCTGCGCGACCCGGCCCGCCCCTCGCGCCTGCTGTCCGCCTACGACAGCGGTGACGGCCTGCATCCCACCCCCTCCGGCCATGCCGCGCTCGCCGCGGCCGTGGACCGCCGACACCTCCTGTGAGGGCCCGCATCATGAACCGAGGCACCACCCGAGGCACTTCCCCGATCCCCTCCTCCGACACCGCCCGGGGCACCACCCGGCGCACCGTTCTCGCGGGTGCGGCCGCTCTGGGCGCGGTCGCCGCGCTTCCCCTCGTCCTCGGCGGCAGCGCGCAGGCCGCCGCCGGGGACGCGGCGGCGCTCCGCGCCCGCTGGCACACACTGCTGACCGGCGGCCCCGGTCTCGACCAGGGCGACACGCGGATCGCCGCCGCCGTCGCCCGGATCGGCCGGGCCGCGACCACGGCCGCCAAGGGGCTGGACCCCACCCGTACCGACGGCCTGTTCCCCGATCTGACCAGCACCACGCTCTCCAACCACGTCACCACGTCGTTCAAGCGCCTCGCCACGGCCGCGACCGCGTGGGCCGTCCCCGGCACCCCGCAGTACGGCGACACGGCACTGCGCGACCTGCTGCTCGGCGGCATCGACTGGATGCTGACCAACCGTTACGGACCCGAGCACACCCGGTTCGACAACGACTGGGACTGGGAGATCGGCTCCGCACTGGCGCTCAACGACGCGTCGGTGCTGCTGTACGACGTGCTCGGCACCGAGCGGCTGACCCGGATCAACACCGCGGTGCGGCACTACACGCCGGACCCGAACCTCTGGCGGGCCGACCGGCAGATCGCGACCGGCGCCAACCGCGTGTGGATCTCCACCGTCGTCGCCGTCAACGCGGTGCTGCGCGACGACGGCGACGCGCTGGCCCGGGTCCGTGACGCTCTTTCGGACGTCGAGGGTTCGGGTGCCAACAGCGTCCTCGCCTTCAACGGCTCCGGCGACGCGGCGGGCACCGGTGAGGGCTTCTACCCGGACGGCTCGTTCCTCCAGCACTACAAGCACCCGTACAACGGCGGCTACGGCAAGGAGCTGCTCAACAACCTCTCCCGGCTGCTGAACCTGCTCGCCGGTACGGCGTGGAAGGTCACCGACCCCGATCTCGACAACGTCCGCACCTGGGTCGACGACGGTTTCGACCCGCTGATGGCCCGCGGCGACGTGATGGCCTCGGTCTGCGGACGCGAGATCGCCCGCCCCAGCAAGCAGGGCCATGTCTCGGCGCAGACGGTCATCGAGGCGGTGCTGCGGCTGATCCCGAGCTTCCCCGGCGAGAGCGGCGAACGGTTCACCGCGCTGGTCAAGCAGTGGATCGCCGAGGACACCTACCGGGACTTCCTCGCCGTCACCGACCTGGCCTCCCTGGTCGCCGCCCGGAAGGTCATCGACTCCGCCACGCCCGCCCGCGGCCCGCTGGTGGCGCACAAGCAGCACTCCCGGATGGACAAGGCGGCGCACCACAGGCCCTCGTTCGCGCTCGGCATCTCCGCGTACTCGACCCGGATCTACAACTACGAGTCGATCCAGAACGAGAACCTGCGCGCCTGGCACCTCTCCGACGGCATGGTGCTGCTGTACACGGACGACCTCGGGCACTACAGCGAGGACTACTGGCCCACCGTCGACCCGGCCAGGCTGCCCGGCACCACCGTCATCGCGGGCCGGCCGGCGGACGCGGCGGGCCAGCGCACCACCAGCACCGCGGACTGGGCGGGCGGCACCGCGCTGCCCGGGACGACGCTCGGCGCGTACGGCATGGAACTGCGCGCGTTCGGCAGCACCCTGCACGGGCTGAAGAGCTGGTTCTGCCTGGACGATGTCATCGCGTGTGTGGGTTCGGGCATCACCGCGGACGCGGGCCGGGCCGAGACGGTCGTGGAGAACCGCAAACTGCGCGACCCGAAGGCGGCGCTGCTGGTCAACGGCACGGCGGCGCCCACCGACGCAGGCTGGTCGGCACAGCTGGACCGGGTGAAGTGGCTGCATGTCGCCGGGACCGGCGGCTATGTCTTCCCCACGGCCACCACCCTGCGCGGACTGCGCGAGGAGCGCACCGCGACCTGGCGGGAGATCAACCTCAAGTACGGCACGGACACCCCGGTGACCCGCCCGTACCTGACGCTGTGGCAGGACCACGGCACCGCACCGAGCGGTGCGGGCTACTTCTACCTCCAGGCCCCGGCCGCCTCCGCCGAGCGCACGAGGCGGCTGTCGACCGCCCCGCCGCTGAAGCTGGTCGCCGACTCCACCGCCGTGCACGCGGTACGCCGCTGCGCGGACGGCCTGCTCGCCGCCAACTTCTGGACCGCGGGCAAAGCGCAGGAGCTCAAGGCCGACGGTCCGGCCTCGGTGCTCGTGCGCCCGGACGGAAAGACGGTGACCGTGTCGCTGTCCGACCCGACCCAGCTGCGGTCCTCCGTCGTCGTCGAGCTGACCGGGCGGGGCCTGAGGCTCGCCTCGTCCGACCCCGGGATCAGCGCCGCACCCACCGCCGACGGCATCAGGATCACCGCCGACACCGCCGCACACCACGGTGCGACCCTCAACCTCACGCTGAAGAGGAGCTAGACCCTTGCTGTTCGACATGCCCCTGGAGCGGCTGCGCGAATACCGGCCGGAGCCGCAGGAGCCGGCCGACTTCGACGCCTTCTGGGCGAAGACCCTGACCGAGACGGGACGGCACGGCCTCGACGCCGAGTTCGTGCCGTACGACGCCGGCTTCGCGACCGTCGACGTGTTCGACGTGACGTTCCGCGGCTGGGGCTGCCAGCCCGTGAAGGCCTGGCTGATGCTGCCCAAGGTCCGCTCGGGCCCGCTGCCCGCGGTGGTGCAGTACATCGGCTACAACGGCGGGCGCGGCATCCCCTACTCCTGGCTGACCTGGAGCGCGCTCGGCTACGCCCACCTGATCATGGACAACCGGGGCCAGGGCGGTGGCGGCAAGCAGACCGCGGACACCCCGGACATCGGGCCGGACGGGCACGGTTCCTCCTCCCCCGGCTTCCTCACCCGGGGCATCGAGGACCCGTACAAGCACTACTACCGCCGGCTCATCACCGACGCGGTCCGGGCCGTCGACGCGGCGAAGGCCCACGAGGCCGTGGACCCCTCGCGGGTCGCGGTCCTCGGCGGCAGCCAGGGCGGCGGGCTCGCGCTCGCCGTCGCCGGGCTGCGCGACGACCTGGCGGCGGCGGTCGCCGATGTGCCCTTCCTCTGCCACTACCGGCGCGCCTCCCAGATCACGGACGCCGGGCCGTACGCGGAGATCGCCCGCTGGCTCTCGGGGCACCGGTTCCGGGCCGAGGAGGCGATGGAGACCCTGTCGTACTTCGACGGCGTCAACTTCGCGGCGCGGGCGACCGCTCCGGCGTGGTTCTCGGTGGGGCTGATGGACAAGATCTGCCCCTCCTCGACGGTGTTCGCGGCCTATCACCGCTACGCGGGACCGGCCGAGATCGAGGTGTTCACGTACAACGGGCACGAGGGCGGTGCGGAGTACGACCTGCCGCGCAAGCTCGCCGCGCTGCGGGGCGTGTTCGGCCAGTAGGCCGTCCGGCGGGGGCGGGCATCCGGTGGGCGGAACACCTTCGCCGCACCGGACGCCCGCCCCCGCTGCGTGCCGTGCCGTGGTCGGCTCTGCCGAGCGCCGCATGTGGACACCCCGTGGCGCGGCGTCGGCTCAGTGCGGTGGGAGGGCGCCCTGTCCGTGGCGCGCGGCGACCGACCGGTACAGCTCCGCGGCCTCGGCGCCCCGCCCCAGCCGTTCCAGGCAGTGCGCCTCGTCGTTGCGGCTGGCCAGGGCGTCGGGGTGATCCGCGCCCAGGATCCGGTCGCGGGCCTCGGCGACCTGCCGGTAGACGGTGAGCGCGTCCGCCCAGCGGCCCAGCCAGCCCATGCCGACGGCCACCTCGCGGCGGCTGACCAGGGTGTCGGGGTGATCCGGACCCAGGGTCCGCTCCCGGATCGCGCACACGTCGAGCGACTCGACGAGCGCCTCCTCCCAGCGGGCTGCCCGGCCCAGGTTGACGCCGAGTATGTGGCGGGCGCGCAGGGTCTCCGCGTCGGCGGGCCCGTTGATCCTCGTCCGGTCCTCGACCAGGGCACGGTACAGCTCCAGCGCCTCCGTGCCGCGCCCCAGCCTGCCGAGGCTGATGCCCACCTCGTAACGGGCGGCGAGGGTGTCGGGATGGTCGGCGCCGAGCGCGACGGCACGGGCCCGCGCGACGTCCTCGTAGGTACGCAGCGCGTCCTCCCAGCGGCCCAGCTGACCGAGGGTGTACGCCACCTCGTAGAGGGTGACGAGGGTGTCGGGGTGCGCCGCGCCGAGCAGCCGGGCACGCGCGTCCGCCACCTCCCGGGCCATCCGGTGCGCGTCCTCCGGACGTCCGAGCCTGCTGAGGCTGAACGCCAGGTTGTGGCGGCAGCGCAGGGTGTCCGGGTGGTCGGGCCCCATCGAGCGCTCCCTGGACACGAGGACGGCCGCGTACACCTGGTGGGCGTCGAGGTGCCGGCCGAGCTGGCCCAGGACGTACGCGGTCTCCTGACGGGCGGCCAGGGTCTCCGGATGGTCCGGGCCCAGGGTGCGCGCGCGGCCCTCGGCGACCCGGCCGAACTCCCGCAGCGCGTCGGAGGCGCGGCCCGTGCGGCTGAGGGTGAACCCGACCTCGTAGCGGCTGGCGAGCGTGTCGGGGTGATCGGGGCCGAGCACCTGTTCCCGTTCGGCGGCGACCGAGCGGTGGACCCCGCCCGCCTCGTGCCAGTGGCCGCGGCGGCCGAGGTCGATGCCCGCGCGGTGCCGTTCGGCGAGGGTGGCGAGCGATTCGGGCGAGGGAGCGGGGAGGGGGGTCTCGGGGCGGACGGACGGGTGGCCGGACGGACGGGTGGCCGAGGATGTCGGCAGCACGACGCCGGTCGTCCACTGTCCGGTCAGTCCGGCCGTGTGGTCGGGCAGCTGCGGGCCGGGGCGCCCCCCGCCCGCCCTGTGCCCCGTGGTCATGCTGCGGGTCCACGACGGCAGAGCCGGCTGCCGGGCCGCGGACGGGCTGCCCTGCAGCGGGACGGGGGCGTGCGGGTCGGCGGCGTGCAGGGCGGGACGGTCCCGCCCGGACAGGCCCGCGTAGGGCTGTCCGCCGGTGCGCCCGAGGACGATGCGGCGGCGCAGGTCGCCCGCGTCGGTGGGCCGCTCGTCGGGGGTCTTGGCCAGCAGGTCGAGGACGACGCGGTCGAGGAATCCGGGGAGTTCGGCGCGGTGGGTGCGCAGCGGCTGCGGCTGGGTGTCGCGGTGTCCGACCAGGATGGCCCAGGCGTCGTCCAGGTCGAACGGCGGTACGCCGGTGGCGATCTCGTACAGCACGCAGCCCAGCGAGTAGAGGTCGCTGCGGTGGTCGACCTGGCCGCCGCTGATCTGCTCGGGCGACATGTAGTGCGGGGTGCCCATCGCGATGCCGGTGCCGGTGAGACGCGAGGTGAAGCCGATGTCGTGGCCGAGCCGCGCGATGCCGAAGTCGCAGATCTTCACCGTGCCGTCGGCGAGGCGCATGATGTTGGCGGGCTTGAGGTCCCGGTGCACGATGCCCTGCTGATGGGTGTAGCCGAGGGCGTCGGCGACCTGCTCCGCGATGTCGACGACATCCTCGACCGGCAGCGGGTGCTGTGCGTTCCCCTCCAGGAGCTGGCTCAGATTGCTCCCGTCCAGGAGTTCCATGACCAGGAAGAGGACGCCCTCGTGCTCGCCGAAGTCATGGACGACGGTGACGCCCCGGTGCTGGAGCGCGGCGGCCACCCGGGCCTCGCGGCGGAAGCGTTCGCGCAGGATCCGGGTGAAGGACTGATCGTGCTGGGGCCCCAGCGGCTTGAGGCACTTGACGGCGACCTGGCGGCCGAGCGACTCGTCCCGGGCCCGCCACACCTCACCCATGCCCCCGCGCCCGATCACATCGAGCAGCCGGTACCGGCTCTGGATCAGCCTGGTGTCCGCCATCGCCTGCTTCTCGCCCCCGTCGCTCCGCCTACTGCTGCGCCCTCCCCGGCCCGTCCAGTATGGCGGCCTGGCTGCGGAGTTTGTACGGGGTGGGGCGGCTGTCCGGGCCGAGTCGTGCCATCGCCTTCGGAATATGTCCGGGCGGCAGTTGCCGGCGCAGCCTGGCGGAGATGGCCCGCAGCAGGGCGCCGGTGGCGCGCAGACGGCGGTCGACGACGTGCGGGGGCGGCGCTGGTCTGCCGTACAGCTCATGGGCGTACGGAGGCAGCGACTGGTAGGCGAGTGCCGCCACGCGCCGCCAGAGCAGCGCACGCGCCGGGACGAGGAGGGTATGGACGGGCGGCCCGCGGAGAAAGCCGTCGACCGCGAACGCCTCCTCCCCGGCGCGGAGTTCGGGGCGCACCCGGTCGAAGTAGGCGCGAGGTGTGCGGCGGAGGCGGGGACGTGGTCCGGGTCGAGGCCGACGAGGCGCGCCCCCTCGCGGTGTCAGTCGACATAGCGGTCGGCCTGGGCGTCGGTGAGCGGGTAGCCGGAGCGGCGTTCGACCTGGAGGTAGGAGTCGACCTGCGCAGTGCACCCAGAGCAGCAGTCCGGGTTCGTCGATGCCGTAGATCTCGCCGGTCGCCGGGTCGGTGGCCTTGAGGAGGCGGTGTATCTTGCGGACCCGGGCGCCCGCCGCCTCGGCGGCCCCGGTGGTGCCGTAGGTGATGGTGCCGACGAACGAGGCGGTGCGCATCAGCCGGCCCCAGGCGTCCTGGCGGAAGTCGGAATGCTGCATGACGCCCCGGACCGCGCGCGGGTGCAGCGCCTGGAGATACAGGGCCCGCACCCCCGCGACCCACATCATCGGGTCGCCGTGCAGCTGTCAGGTGACCGATCCGGGTCCGAAGAGCCCGGGGTCCGCGTCGTTCGTCCGCTCGTACCTCCCGCTCACCGGCGTACGCGCGGCATTCCGAGGCCGATCCACGAGATGATCTCCCGCTGGATCTCGTTGTTGCCCCCGCCGAAGGTGAAGATGACGGCGGACCGGTAGCCGCGTTCGAGTTCGCCGTGCAGGACCGCGCCCGCCGAGCCCTCCTTGAGCGGCCCCGCCGAGCCGACGATCTCCATCAGCCAGGCGTAGGCGTCGCGGCGGGCCTCGGAGCCGTACACCTTGACGGCCGAGGCGTCCTGCGGGGTGAGGGTGGCGTCCTGGAGCGCGGAGACCATCTGCCAGTTGAGGAGTTTCATCGCGTCGAGCCGGGTGTGGGTGCGGGCGAGCAGGGCCCGGACCCAGCCGAGGTCGATGACACGGCGGCCGTCGGTCAGTTGGGTGTCGGCGGCCCAGCGCTGGACGTTGTGCAGGGCGCGGACGGCCATGGTGCCGTGGGCGGCGAGGGTGACGCGTTCGTGGTTGAGCTGGTTGGTGATGAGGCGCCAGCCCTTGTTCTCCTCGCCGACGCGACGGGAGACGGGGACCTTGATGTTCTCGTAGTAGCTGGCGGTGGTGTCGTGCGAGGCGAGCGTGTTGATCAGGGTGCAGGAGTACCCGGGGTCGTCCGTAGGCACCAGCAGCATGGTGATGCCCTTGTGCGGCGGGGCCCCGGGGTCGGTGCGCACGGCGAGCCAGACCCAGTCGGCGGTGTCGCCGTTGGTGGTCCAGATCTTCTGCCCGTTGACCATGTAGTGGCCGGTGGCCTCGTCTCCCTCGCGGACGGCCCTGGTCCGCAGGGCGGCGAGGTCGGTGCCCGCGTCGGGTTCGCTGTAGCCGATCGCGAAGTCCAGCTCCCCGGCGAGCACCTTGGGCAGGAAGTACTCCTTCTGCTCGTCGGTGCCGAACTGCATGATCGTCGGTCCGACGGTGTTGAGGGCCATCAGCGGCAGCGGTACGCCGGCCTGGGCGGCCTCGTCGAAGAAGATGAACTGTTCCATCGGGGACAGCCCGCGCCCGCCGTACTCGCGGGGCCAGCCGACGCCGAGCCAGCCGTCGGCGCCGAGCCGGCGGATGGTCTCGCGGTAGAAGCGTTTCTGAGCGGCGGGTTCCGCGTAGCGCGCGTAGGCGTTGTCGGGGACCAGGCCGGCGAAGTACGCGCGCAGCTCGGCGCGCAACTGCTGCTGCTCAGGCGTGTATTCGAGGTGCACTGCCCCTCCAGAGTCTCGCGTTCGCGTCGTCCGTGTGCGGCGGCGCACAGAGTAGAACGTGTTGCAAGAATCTGGAAGGGCGACGACCGGAGGGCCGGAAAGCCGTCGTCCGCCGTCAGCGCTTGACGGCGCGCAGGACGACGAACTTCGGGTCACCGGCCACGGTGACGCAGTTGCCGAAGGTCCGGCGCAGCTGGGTGTGGTAGCCGAGATGCCGGTTGCCGACGACCCAGAGTTCACCGCCCTGCCGCAGCGCCGTGCGCGCCGCGTGGAACATGTTCCGGGCGGTGGCGTCGGTGGTGGCCAGATGGGAGTGGAACGGCGGGTTGTTGAGCACCAGGTCCACACTGCCGGGGGCGAGGTCCGCGAGACCGTCGCCGACGATGAAGTCGGCCTTGGCGCCGGCGGGCGTGTTGGCCCGGAAGGTCGCCTCGGCCGACGCGACCGCCTGGTAGGACTCGTCGACGAAGGTGAGTGCCGCGTCGGGATTGGCGAGTGCGGCGGACAGACCGAGGACACCGTTGCCGCAGCCCAGGTCGACGACATGGTCGGGGCCGGTGCGCGCGGGCAGGTGGTTGAGGAAGAAGCGGGTGCCGATGTCGAGGCGTTCGGCGCAGAAGATCCCGGCGTGGTTGGTCACGGTGCGGCCGGACACGGCGCCGACGTCGCCGGGCAGCTCGTAGCGGTACGGCCACGGGCTGCCCGGCGACGAGGTCCGGTCCGGGTCGGGGGTGCAGAAGATCAGCCGTGCCTTCTTCACCGCGAGGGAGGTGCGGGTCGGCCCGAGGATCCGCTCGAAGAGCTTGAGCGTGGAGGTGTGGATCTCCTTGACCATGCCGGTGCCGATCACCACGGTGCCCGCGTGGACGGACGGCGCGAGGCGGTGCAGCTGGTCCTCCAGGAGGGCGAGGCTCTTGGGCACCCTCACCAGCAGCACGTCGATCCGGTCCGGCGGGGCGTCGCGTGCGGACAGCAGCCGCACCCGGTCGGCGTCGGTCCCGTTGCGGGCGAGGTTCGCCAGGGTGGCGCGCTGCGCGAGGTACGAGTCGGTGATCTGTACGGGCCGGTGGTCCGCGAGCACGGCGGTCAGAGCGCCCCAGCGGTCGCCCACGACGACCACCGTGCCGGAGAGGTCGACGGGCGCGGCGGCGTCGGGGTCCTCCAGCTGCCGCAGCAGATACTCATCGGCGGCGTCCCACGCCCGGAACGGGTCGCGCGGGTGCTCGGGGAAGCGGGCGAGATCGAAAGCGCCCTGTGACGTCGTCAAACGGTTCATTGTGCACCCAGGCTAGCCGAGCGCCGGGGAAACCTCCGGGGGCACCCTACGCACCCCGGTCCGTCCGGGCCGCCCCGGCGCCGGTTCACCCGCGTCACCACGCACACCCCGGCGCCGGTTCAGCCCACCACCACGCACACCTCGCCGCCGGTTCAGCCCACCACCACGCACACCTCGCCGCCGGTTCAGCCCACCACCGCGCGCACCTCGGCGCCTGCCCGCATCATCCCGCCGCGCCACCCTCGCGTGGCGCACGCCCGGCGGCGATCGGCGGGGCGGGCCGTCTCCCGGCCCCTCGCACTCCCGGCCGCTCCCCCCGCACTCCCGGCCGCTCCACCGGGCCCGCTACGGAAGCTGCTTGTCGATGGCCGACCGCCCCTCGGCGGCCAGCTTGCGCCGCGCCCACTCCAGCGTCTGCGGTGTCAGATCCCGCCCGGAGGCGAGCACCAGGTCCTCCGCGGACGGCTGGTCGCTCCCGCCCGTGTGCAGAAGACGGTCGGGAGTCACCTCCTGCCACTCGGGCACGGCCGTGGTCACGGATACGGATTCGGGCTCTTCGCTCATGCCGCCTCCTCGTCCTTCCGGCAATTCTCGCGCCGTACGGACGTCACCGCATCCGGGTCGGGAAGCCGCCCGCCGGAGTCGGCTCGGGGCCGGTCATGGCCCAGGCCCCGAACTACTCCCGGAACCCGGCCCGGGTCCGGTCCCGGACCCGCTCCCCGGGCCGGTCGCGGCCCCGCCGAGGCGCCTCGGCGGGGCGGCACGGGCCACCCTCACTTGACCTGCACATGATAGGTACGCAGCGTTCACACAGGTGGCACGGTGCGTGTGGAAGGCTCCCGGCTGACCACACACCACACGACCACCGCGACGCCGTCTCCAACCCAGTGCCGGCGTTCGTGGTGCCCGCGTTTCCGGAGAGGACACCCCACATGTCCCGTCGTCACCTGTTCTACGCGCGTCCACTACTGGCCACCGCGGCCGCCGTCGCCGTGCTCGCGGGCACCGCGGCCGCCGCACCGGCCCAGCCCCGGCCGGACGCAGCGGCCTCGGCGGCCCCGGCCACCACCCTCGACGACACGTACTACCAGGACGCCCTCGGCAAGACCGGCACCGAACTCAAGGGCTCCCTGCACACGATCATCAGCGACCAGACCAAGCTCTCCTACAGCCAGGTGTGGGACGCCCTCAAGGCCACCGACGAGGACCCCGCCAACTCCTCCAACGTCATCCTCCTCTACACCGGGCGCTCCCAGTCCAAGAACGACAACGGCGGCAACACGAACCAGTGGAACCGGGAGCACGTCTGGGCCAAGTCGCACGGCGACTTCGGCACCGCGACCGGCCCGGGCACCGACATCCACCACCTGCGCCCGGCGAACGTGAAGGTCAACTCCACCCGCGGCAACAAGGACTTCGACAACGGCGGGAGCGAGCTCGGCGACGCGCCGGGCAACTACACCGACAGCGACTCCTTCGAACCGCGTGACGCGGTGAAGGGCGATGTCGCCCGGATGATCCTCTACATGGCGGTGCGGTACGAGGGCGACGACTCCTTCGCCGACCTCGAACCCAACGACCGGGTCGGCAACGGCTCCGCCCCGAACATCGGCAAGCTGTCCGTACTGAAGCAGTGGAGCCAGGAAGACCCGCCGGACACCTTCGAACAGCGGCGCAACGACGTCATATTCGACCAGTACCAGCACAACCGGAACCCGTTCATCGACCACCCCGAATGGGTCGAGGCCATCTGGTAGACGGACCGCTCCGGCCACGCTCCCCTACGCGGACGGCAGTCCGGCACGATGTGGCGCGCACCTGAACGCGGGTGCCCTCCCGCGCCACGTCGTGCCACCGCGTCGGGGAGCGTTCCCGGCCGAGCCCCGTCCGCCCGCGCCGCGCCGCCTCCGGTCAGCCGGCCCCCGGCGGTGCGTGTGCGCAGTACTGGACGGCCTGCTCGCGGGAGGCGTAGCGCGGCAGATCCTGGCCGGTGCGCTCCCTGACGAGGTCGGGCGGGCCGAGCCGGTCCGCCGGGTCGACGACAGCCGCGCGCCGGCCGTCGCCCGCGAGGCGGGAGAGCCCGGTGTGCAGCATCGCGAGGGCCACGGAGTCGATGGTGGTGACCTCGCGCAGGTCGAGCACGACGGAACCGGTCCGCTCCGGTCCGGACTCGTCCAGGGCGTACAGCACCCGTTCCGCGGCCGTGAAGTCGAGGGCGCCCTGCGCGGCGACCACCCCCACCCTTTCCCGCAGGGCCCGTTCGCGGTCGTCGGCGGGCGCCGACGGCAGATCGTCGGCGGTGGTGGCGAGGGTGACGGTGGATCCGGGGAGCGCCGGGTTGTTCATCAGATGGAGTCCGAGCCGCCGCGACAGTGCGCCCAGCGCGGCGTGCCCGCGCACCGACGTGCCGGACGCGTCCAGCGGCGGGCTGTAGGTGGCCAGACCGAAACGGGCCGGGCCCGCCGCGATCAGTCCGCCGGACACTCCGCTCTTGGCCGGCAGACCGACCCGCAGCAGCCAGTCGCCGGAGGCGTCGTACATGCCGCAGGTGGCCATGACGGCGAGGACCTGTGCCGCGACCTCGGCCGAGACCACGGTGTCCCCCGTGAGCGGATTGACGCCGCCGTGGGCGAGGGTCGCGGCCATCGTCGCGAGATCGACGGCGGTGGCCCGGACGGCGCACTGCCGGAAGTACGTCTCCACCGCCGCCACCGGGTCGACGGGCAGGGTTCCGGCGCTGCGGATCAGATAGGCGAGCGCCCGGTTGCGGTCCCCGGTCGCCGCCTCGGAGGCGTACACCTCCTCGTCGACGTCGAGACGCCGTCCGGCGAAGCTGCCGAGGCAGTGCAGGATCCGGTCGAACGCGGGCTCGTCGGGGGTGTCGGGGATCAGTGCGGTGGTGACGATGGCGCCTGCGTTGACCATGGCGTTCGCCGGCCGTCCGGTGACCGGTTCCAGGCTGATGGCGTTGAACGCCTCGCCGCTCGGTTCCGCGCTCACCCAGCGGCCTACCTCGTCGAGGCCGAGGACGGACAGGGCGAGCGCGTAGACGAACGGTTTGGAGATCGACTGAAGGGTGAAGGGGATCTCCGCCTCACCCATGCTGTAGCGATGCCCGTCCATGCTGACCAGGGCCAGCCCGAAGGCGTCCGGGTCGGCAAGGGTCAACTTCGGGATGTAGTCGGCCAGTTGTCCCTCGCGTACGCCGATGAACTCGGCGCGCAGTTCCCGCAGGGCATCGGTCACGGCATCGGCGGCGCTCATCCGGGCCCGGCCCTCAGCCGCGCTCGGCCTGGGCGATCCGGGGGAAGGTCTTGATCCCTGCCGCCTTGCGGCTGTGGGCGTGTTCACTGACGGTCCGGTCCGGCGGGGCGTCCTCGAAGCCGAGGACGACGGAGTCGATCACCTTTCCGCCGGCGTCGACGAACTCCACCTTCACCGCGTAGAAAGCGGCCGCGCGGGTGGGGGTGGTGACCCGGACCAGAGCGCTGCGGAACTCCTCGGACCTCGCGACCGGCAACCCGTTCACGGACACGTCCGCGACCGCGTTGCCCCGGCCCTGGACGGCGTCCAGTTCCTCGACGGCCCGCCGCCTGACCCGTTCGGCCTCGGCGGAGACGGAAGCGGCGAAACTCTGCTGGGTGCGGGGGCTCTCCTCGGCGGACGGTGAACCCTCCGGTTCGGGAGTGAGCGTCCGTACGCTCCTGGATGTCCCCTCGCCCGAGGTGCCGGAGCCGCCGCAGGCCGCGGTCCCCGCGAGGATCACCGCGACGAGCACGGCAGGAACCAGGGCGCGGGCGCCGCGATTGCCGCACGGCAACCGCAGCGGAGGACTGTTCGGATTCACGGACGCTCCGTCCAATCGGGAGGATACCCCTGACGACCAATTCGCCCATATTAGGATGAAAAGGTATGAATTGACTCGTTGAATCACCTGTTCCATACGGGAGCGGGGACAAGCCCTGGGAGGGAACGATGGATACGGATGCCCTGACCGCCGGTCTGTTGAGGGAGCTGCGGGCGACCAGGCCCTATCCGGCCGTCTCCCTGACCATGCCGACCCACCGCCGGGCCCCGGACAACGCCCAGGACGCCGTACGGCTGCGCAACCTCGTGGCGGAGGCCGGCAACCGGCTGGAGGCCGACCCGCAGGTGACCCGCGAGGCCGGCGCCGCCGTCCGGGAACAGCTGGACCGGGCGGTCGCCGAGGTGGACCCGCGCCGGGCGCTGGACTCGCTGGTCATCCTCGCCACGGCCGAGGAGTACCAGATCTGGCAGCTGCCCCGTACCGCACCCGAACGGGTGGTCCTGAGCGACACCTTCCTCACCCGCAACCTCGTCGCCGCGAAGGCACAGGCCCGGCCGTTCTGGGTGCTCACCGTCGCCGCCGACCACGCGGCCCTGTGGAGCGGCACCGCGGACACCGTCCGCCCGGAGGAGCGGGACGGCTTCCCGCTGACGGCGCCCAAGGAGGCGCCGAACCCGCAGCGCGAGGAGCGGATCGGCGACACCCCGAGCACCTTCAGCGACGAGGAGACGCGGCAGTTCCTGCGTACGGTCGACGAGAAGCTGCGCGCGGTGCTCGCCGCCGACCCGCGCCCCCTGTACCTCGTCGGTCTGGCACCCGCGCTCGCACTGCTCGACGAGGTCGGCGAGAGCGCCGGGACGGCCATCGGCCGGGTCACCAAGGGAGCGCCGGCCGACATCTCCCCCGCCGAGCTGCTCCGGGAGCTGCGGCCCGCGCTGGAGGCGGGGTCGGGCCGGACGGCGGACGAGATCGAGACCAGGCTCGACCACGCACGCGGCAGCCACACGTTCGCCGGTGGTCTCGACGAGGTGTGGGCCGCCGTACGGGAGGGCCGCGCCGGTCTCCTCGCGGTGGAGGAACACGTCCAGCGGACCGTCAGGGTGACGGAGGAGCATCTGGAGCCGGTCGGTGTGGACACCGCGCAGACGGCGGACGGAGAGGTGCGCGAGGACATCGTGGACGAACTCGTCGAGGCGGCCCTGGACGGCGGCGCGGACGTGGTCTTCGTCGCCGATGACTCCCTCGTCGGACACGGACGGATCGCGGCGGCCCTGCGCTACTGAACCGGGGGAAACGCGGGCGGCCGGAGAAGGGGGCCGCCCGGCCGGTGGCACCGCGAGGGGTCTGCCCGGTCCGCCCGGCGCCCGCCGTCAGCCGAGCCGGCGGACGGGCCGGCCCGCGAGGAACGCCCGGATGTCCTCGACCGCCTGGCCGTAGTACGTCTCGTAGTTGCCGCGCGACACATAGCCGAGGTGCGGGGTGGCCAGCAGTCGCGGTGCGGTGCGCATCGGGTGTCCGGCAGGGAGGGGCTCCACGTCGAACACATCGACGCCCGCACCGGCGATCGTTCCGCCGTGCAGCGCGGCGAGCAGCGCGTCCTGGTCGACGATGGAGGCCCGGGAGGTGTTGATCAGATACGCGGTGGGGCGCATGAGGGCGAGCTCGGCCGCCCCGATCAACCCCCGCGTACGCTCGCCGAGCGCCAGATGGACGGAGACGAAGTCACTGGTCTCCAGCAGTTCTTCCCTGGAGGCGGCGCGACGGACCCCGACCTCCTCGGCGCGCTCCGTCGTGAGGTTCTGGCTCCACGCCACCACGTCCATGCCGAAGGCCCCGCCGACCGCGGCCACCCGGCCGCCGATCCTGCCCAGACCCAGCAGACCGAGGCGCCTGCCGTGCAGGTCGGCCCCGAGGGTGGACTGCCAAGGGCCGCCGGTACGCAGGGCGGTGGCCTCGGGAACGATTCCCCGGGCCAGGCCGAGCAGCAGCGCCCAGGTCAGCTCGACGGGTGCGGTGGCGGAGCTGGCGGTGCCGCAGACGGTGACGCCGTGCTGCTCGGCGGCGGCGAAGTCGATGACGGAGTTACGCATGCCGGAGGCGACGAGCAGCCTGAGCCGGGGCAGCCGGGCGAACAGCGTCGCCGGGAAACGGACGCGTTCGCGCAGGGTGACCACGATCTCGAAGTCCGCCAGCGCGGCGGCCAGTTCGTCCTCCGTACCGAAGTGCTCGCGGAACGGGACGACCTCGACGTCCCCGGCCACCGGGGACCAGTCGACGACGGTGGTGGCGACGGACTGGAAGTCGTCGATCACGGCACAGCGCAGCTTCACGGCACTCTCTCCCCCATGTGGCATCCAACGCCCTCATGATCGCCCATGACGAAGAACGGCGGTCCTGCGGGTCGCGGGCGCGTCGGCCGCTCCGGGGCCGGTCGGTGAACTCTCCCTCAGGCGCGACGGGCACCGCGCGTGCGGGTGCCCGTCACCGGTGGTCGGCAGCGGCCCGCTCGTCGCCCACGGCACGGTGGGCGTCGAGCAGGCCACCAGGTGGTTCTCGGGGCACGGCGCACCGACCGCCTCGCCGACCTCGCCAAGTGGAACCGCATGATCGACGTGAACCTGCGCGGGGTCCTGCACGGCATCGCCGCCGTTCTGCCGATCATGCGGGCCCAGCACTCCGGGCACATCGTGAACATCTCCTCCGTCTCCGGGCCGAGGGCCGACCCGAGGATGAGGAGGGCGATGGACACGTCTGCCACTACGGCTACGGCCGGACGGGGCCGTACCAGACCGTGGTGGCGTTGCAGAACTCGCGGATGCCGTGCCCGGCGAGCTCCCGCCCGTAGCCGGAGCGCTTGACTCCGCCGAAGGGCAGCGCGGGGTGCGAGGCCGTCATCCCGTTGAAGAAGACACCGCCCGCCTCCAGGTCGCGTACGCAGCGGTCCATCTCTGCCGGGTCCCTCGTCCATACGTTGGAACTGAGCCCGAACGGGGTGTCGTTGGCCAGGCTCACCGCTTCGTCCAGGTCGGCGACGCGGTAGAGCGTGGCCACCGGGCCGAAGGTCTCCTCGCGGTGGACGCGCATCGACGGGGTGATCCCGTCGAGCACGGTGGGGCGGTAGAACCAGCCCCGGTCCAGACCGCCGCCCAAATTCTCCGGCCTGCCGCCGCCGCACAGCACGCTCGCGCCCCGGTCCACGGCGTCGTCGACCAGCTCCTCCAGGTCGGTGCGGCCCTGCTCGCTGGCGAGGGGGCCGATGTCGGTGGACTCCTCCATCGGGTCCCCGACGGTCAGGGCGGCCATGCCCGCGGTGAAGCGCTCGGCGAACGCGTCGTACACATCGGTGTGGACGATGAAGCGCTTGGCGGCGATGCAGGACTGGCCGTTGTTCTGGACGCGCGCCGTCACCGCGGTCGCGGCCGCCTGCTCGATGTCCGCCGACGGGAGGACGAGGTACGGGTCGCTGCCGCCCAGTTCCAGTACGGTCTTCTTCACCTCGTCGCCCGCGATCGCCGCGACCGAGCGGCCGGCCGGTTCGCTGCCGGTGAGGGTGGCGGCGGCGACCCTGCTGTCCCGCAGGATCGCCTCGACGGCGCCGGAGCCGACCAGCAGCGTCCGGAAGCAGCCTGCGGGAAAGCCGGCCCGGTGGAACAGATCCTCCAGGTACAGGGCGGTCCCCGGTACGTTCGAGGCGTGCTTCAGCAGTCCAACGTTGCCCGCCATCAGCGCGGGGGCGGCGAAGCGCACCACCTGCCACAGCGGGAAGTTCCACGGCATCACGGCGAGGACGACGCCGAGGGGGCGGTAGCGGACCAGGGCACGGGAGGCACCGGAGTCGTGCGCGTCGGCGTCCGTGGGGTGCTCGTCGGACAGCAGCCGTTCGGCGTTGGCCGCGTACCAGCGCATCGCCCTGGCGCACTTGGCGGCCTCCGCGCGGGCCGCTACGACGGGTTTGCCCATCTCGGTGGTCATGGTGCGGGCGATGTCGTCCCGGTCCTCGTCCAGCAGGTCGGCGGCCCGGTTCAGCCGGTCCGCCCGCTCGGCGAACGTGGTGGTCCGGTAGTGGCGGAAGGTGGTCTCGGCGGCGGCGAGCCTGCGCTCGATCTCCTCCTCGTCCAGCGCTTCGTACACCTTGAGCAGCTCGCCGTTCGCGGGGTTGACCGTCGCGATGGGCATGGCAGTGGCCTCCTTGCATCGGTACTCCGACCGTGCCGCGCCTCGCGCCGCCGCGCAACGCGGCCCCTCGTCCCCCACACGTACCCGGCCGGCGCGGATCATGCGCGCTCGGGGGCGCACGATCCACACCGGCCGGAGGGCCGTGCGCGACGCTCACACCAGAACGGCGAGCGGCTGGAGCCGGGTTTCGCGTACGCCGTGCGGCGGCGTGAGCGGCAGCAGTTCCGTGGTGCGCGGCGCCTCGGCGTAGCGGGTGAACCAGACCACTTTTCCGTAGGTGGTCCGGCAGGTTCCCCAGCTGTCGCTGAGGGCCATGACCCGGCTCAGTCCGCCGCCGGTGCCGAGCAACCGGGGCATCTCGCTCCCGTTGTCGGAGACCGACACCGTGAGGTGCCGTCCCGTCCAGCGCAGTTCGATGACGCACTCGTTGTCGTCACCGACATGTCGGCGGACGTTGGTCAGGAGCTCGTCCAGGGCCCGGCACACCGGCCGGACGTGCAGTTCGAGGCTCCAGTGACGCAGGTGCGCGGCGACGATCCGCCGCAGCTGGGGAACCCGCTCTGCGGACACCTGCAGTTCGACCAGGTAGTGCCGGTCGAGTGGAACGGTCATCGTCGAGGCTCCTCACCGCGAGGCCCACGTGCTTCACCCGGATGAACCACCGACCCCCGAATACGAAGCGTGAGCACTTATCACTTATGGGTCACTCATTAGGGTGACCCGGGAGTGCCGAATGCGCAACAGATAGGCCATTTGCCCTGATAGCGCGGTTTTCGGAGGCGGGAATCTCCCTGTCAAGCCCGCACCCCCCGGCCGGGAGCCGGCCCCTGCCCCGCACCTTCGACGGGTCAGGGCAGATAGGGCAAGAGCCGGTCCGGGGTGAGCGGCAGTTCACGCAGCCTCGCCCCGGTGGCGTGGCGCACGGCGTTCCCGATGGCGGCGGCGGTGCCGACGATGCCGATCTCCCCGATGCCCTTGCTGCCCACGGGGTTGAGGTGGGGGTCCTCCTCGTCGATCCAGTGGGCCTGGATGTCGGGCACGTCCGCGTGGACCGGCACATGGTAGGAGGCGAGATCGCTCTGGGTGAAGTCGCCGAAGACGGGGTCCATGCTGCTTCCCTCGGTCAGTGCCATGCCCAGACCCATGACCATGCCACCGATGAACTGGGAGCGTGCGGTACGGGAGTTGAGGATGCGCCCGGCCGCGTACACGCCGAGCAGTCGGCGCACCCGGACCTCTCCCGTGACGGTGTCGACGGCCGCCTCGGCGAAGTGGGCGCCGAAGGCATGACGCGCGTACGGGGATTCCGCGGCGGTCTCCTCTTCGGTGTCGGCGGTGACGGTGAGCCCGTCGGCCGGGAGCGGACCGGTGTGCTCGCCCAGCCGTGCGGCGAGGGCGGTGGCGGCCTTGTGTACCGCCCACCCCCAGGAGGCCGTACCGGAGGAACCGCCGGCCAGCGGGGCGGTGGGCAGGTCGCTGTCGCCGATGGCGATCCGGATGTTCTCCACGGGTGTACCGAGGACCGAGGCGGCGATCTGTGCGAGGACCGTACGCGCACCGGTGCCGATGTCCGTGGCGTTGACGGCGATGCGGTAGCCGCCGTCCGGGGCCGCGTGCGCCGACGCGGTGGAGCGGGAGACGAGTACGGGGTACGTCGCCGAGGCCACCCCGGTGCCGAGCAGCCACGGCCCGTCCCGGCGGATGGCGGGCGCGGGGTCCCGGTCGTACCAGCCGAAGCGTTCGGCGCCCTCGCGCAGGCAGGCGGACAGACCCCGGCTGCTGAACGGGCGACCGCTGTCCGGTTCACTCGCCGGTTCGTTGCGCACGCGCAGTTCGACCGGGTCGACACCGAGCGCGCAGGCCAGTTCGTCCATCGCCGACTCCAGCGCGTACATCCCGGACGCCTCCCCCGGTGCGCGCATCCAGGACGGGCTGGGGACGTCCAGTACGGCCACCCGATGGGTGGTGCGGCTGTGCGGGGAGATGTACATGATGCGGGCGGGCACGGCGGCCTGCTCGACGAACTCCTTGACCGTCGAGGTATGGGTGACCGCCTCATGGGCGAGCGCGGTGAGGATTCCGTCGAGGTCGGCGCCGAGCCGCACCCGCTGCAGTGTGGGGGCGCGGTGCCCGACGACCCCGGCCAACTGGCCGCGGGGCAGGGACAGTTTGACCGGACGTCCGGTGTGCCGGGCCGCCATGGCGGCGAGCACCACCTGCGGGCGCGCGGTGCCCTTGGAGCCGAAGCCGCCGCCGACATGCTCGGAGACGACGGTGATCTGCGAGGGTTCGAGGCCGAAGGCGGAGGCGAGGCTGTCGCGGACCGAGGTGGAGCCCTGGCTGGAGTCATGGACGGTCAGATGCCCGTCGGCCCACACCGCGGTGGAGGCGTGCGGCTCCATGGGGTGGTTGTGCAGGGCGCCGAGGCGGTAGGTCGCGTCGATCTGTACGGGGGCCGCCGTGAAGGCTCCGTCGAAGTCGCCGCGTTCCCGGACGGCCGGGTGGCCGCCGTTGGCCTGCTCCGGGGTGTAGAGGCCCGGGTGGTCCTCGGTGAGCGTGACGTCGTGCGGGGCGCTCGCGTACTCGATGAGGAGGGCCTCGGCGCCCTCCCTGGCGGATTCGAGGCTGTCCGCCACCACGAGGGCGATGTACCAGCCGCGATGCGGGACCCGGTCGTCCTGGAGGAGGGCGAGGATCGGATCGTCGGGCTCCTTGAGCCGCGGGGCGTTCTCATGGGTGAGGACGGCGTGGACGCCGGGGACGGCGAGGGCGTCGGCGGTGCGCACGGCGGTGACGCTCCCGGCGGCGATGGCGGCGGGGACGGGCCAGGCGTACAGACAGCCGGGCGGGGTGTGCTCCGACGCGTAGCGCGCGCTGCCCGTGACCTTGTCCAGGGCCTCGCGGCGGACGACGGGAGCGCCCAGCGGGTGGGGGGCGTGGCTCATGGCGGGGGTCCTTGATCCGGTGTCGGGTCGTTGGGGGGATGCGGGCGACCGGGAACGGGGCGATGGCGGGTACGGCGTACGAGCGCGGTGGCGGCGGTCCCGGCCGGCAGGGGGCGAGTTGCCCGGCCGATTTCAGGTCGTCGGGGCGGGTGAGGTGGTCGGGGGTTTCAGGTCGTCGGGGCGCTCTGCCCGGTGAGTTCGCTCAGGGCGTCGACCGCCATCCTGCGGGCGAGGTCCACCTTGAACGCGTTGTCGCGCAGCGGCCGGGCGGCGTCGAGTTCGGCGTCCGCGGCCCGCGCGAACGTGGCCCTCGTGGCGGGTGCGCCCCGCAGGATCCCTTCCGCGGTGCGGGCGCGCCAGGGTCGGTGGGCGAGTCCGCCGAAGGCCAGTGCGGCGTGCGTGATGCGCCCGTCGCGTACCTGGACGAGCGCGGCGACGGAGGCCAGGGCGAAGGCGTACGAGGCCCGGTCGCGGGCCTTGCGGTAGAGGGAGACGGCGCCGTCGGGGCGCGGTGGGAGCAGCACGTCGGTGATCAGTTCCCCGGGCCGGACAACGGTGTCCTGATCCGGGTTCTCGCCGGGGAGCCGATGGAATTCGGTGAGGGGTACGGCCCGTTCGCCCTCGGGTCCGAGCAGCAGGACGGTGGCGTCGAGCGCGGCCAGGGCGACCGCCATGTCCGACGGGTTGGTGGCGACGCACTCCGCGGAGTGTCCCAGGACCGCGAGGTCCCGGTGGGCGCCCTCGCGGGCGGGGCAGCCGGAGCCGGGTGAGCGCTTGTTGCAGGGCTTGGAGATGTCCTGGAAGTACGGGCAGCGGGTGCGCTGGAGCAGGTTTCCGCCGGTGGTGGCCGTGTTGCGGAGCTGTCCCGAGGCACCGGCCAGCAGGGCCTGGGAAAGGGCGGGGTAGTGGACGCGTACGTCCGGATGCGCGGCGAGGTCGCTGTTGCGCACGGTCGCGCCGATACGCAGGCCGCCGTCCGGGGTACGGGACACCCGGTCCAGCGGCAGTCTGCCGATGTCGATGAGCAGTCCGGGCGTCTCGACCCCGAGTTTCATCAGGTCGACGAGGTTGGTGCCGCCGCCGAGGAACCGGGAGCCGGGCCGGGCGGCGCCGAGGCGGACGGCCTCGGCGGCGGACGCGGGGCGCAGGTAGGCGAACGGTTTCACGGCGCCACGTCCTCGATCGCTTCGACCATGCGGGGGTAGGCGCCGCAACGGCACAGGTTGCCGCTCATGCGCTCGCGGATCTCGTCCGCGTCCAGGGCGGCGGGTCCGCCGGGCCCGGTGGACCGGGGGGTGACGTGCGAGGGGAAGCCGTCCGCCGCCTCGCCGAGCATGCCGACGGCGGAACAGATCTGTCCCGGAGTGCAGTAGCCGCACTGGAGGGCGTCCCGGTCCACGAAGGCCCGCTGCACGGGGTGCGGCGAGTCCCCGTCGGCCAGTCCCTCGACCGTGGTGACCGAGGCGCCGTCGTGGGCGACGGCCAGCAGCAGACAGCTGTTGGCGCGGCGGCCGTCGACGATCACGGTGCAGGCACCGCACTGCCCGTGGTCGCAGCCCTTCTTCGCCCCGGTGAGCCCCAGGTGCTCACGCAGCATGTCCAGGACGGTGGTGCGGTGGTCGAGGGTCAGGGTCGTCGCGGTGCCGTTGACGTACAGGGTGAGGGTGGAGCGCTCGTCGGTCGCCCGGCGCCGTCCGGTGTCGTGGCTTCCGGCGTCCCGCGGCATGGAGTCGAGGGGTTCCATCAGTGGCTCTCCAGCCGCAGTCGGACTTCTTCCTCCTGGTCACCGGCGGCGGTGCCGACGACCCGTACCGTGAACGCGCCCGTCAGTTGGCTGCGCAATCGCTCGACGGCCCAGTAGCCGCCCTGCACATCGACCGTGACCGGCGCCGAGAGCCGTGCGGGTTCGGCCGCCGCCTTCGCTTCGGACACGTCGACCGTGGCCATCCACACGGTCGGGCGCGGTCCCGGTCCCTCCTGGGGCGCGTCGCTCCCGAGACGGTCGGAGTCGAAGGAGCGGCGCAGCACGTCGAACACGGTCCTCGCGTCCTCCGTGGCGCATCCGGTCAGCGCGACCACGACTTCGCGGCCCGCCGGGTGGTCTCGACTCTGCTCTCGCGTGCTGTTCACCGTGGTTCCTTCCGCTGGGTGCCGGGAATTCGGGGACCCCCTCCAGGCTCGCCCAGCAGCCGGCCGGCGGCGACACGAGAGCGCCACCCGGTTCGCCGGACACGGGCCGTGCCCGGCGAACCGTGATGATCAGCGGGTCATGGAGCCGGG
Source organism: Streptomyces sp. TSRI0281 (assembly GCF_001905125.1). Classification (GTDB taxonomy): domain Bacteria; phylum Actinomycetota; class Actinomycetes; order Streptomycetales; family Streptomycetaceae; genus Streptomyces. The sequence continues at coordinate 329,436 of NZ_LWLE01000037.1, forward strand.
CACACCATATGAAACATTTTTTCTTTTACATCCCCATAAAATATGAATTAACGCAATTAGTTGACTGGTAGGCTTTATCCGGGGTATGCGGCATGCATGGACGTAACGAACGGAGCCCAGGCTTCCCTCGCCACCACGCTCGCGGACGCGGGCGCCCTCGGGGTGGTGCTGCCCATCGCCGGGGTCGCCGTGGTGGCCGTGCTGATCGGCGCCTTCTGGTGGGGCATGCGCGAACGGGACGCGGAACTGCCGCCTCCGCGCCCCGACGAGCAACCGCACATGCCCGATCACCGCAGTCATATCGAGGAGCCCGACGTGCACGGCTCGGACCGGTTTCCCGAGGACGGCCGGGGCCTGTCACCGTACGAGCTCGGCGATCACGGCAATGAGGTGATCCCGCCCGACGTGGATCCCCCGCAGAACCGATGAAGGCAGTGGGGTCATGAGCGCAAGCGCATCGGGTACGGCGCCGGGTCCGGCGCCGCTGACAGGAGCGGGGGCACCGTGCTGGGTCAATCTGATGACCCGCGATCTGGTGGCCGCGCAGCAGTTCTACGGTGACGTGCTGGGCTGGACGTTCCGCCCGGGGAGGCTCGGCCAGGAGTTCTCCGTCGCACGCCGCGGCGGGGTGCCCGTCGCCGGGATCAGCGCCATGTCGGCCGTCTACCAGGTCGCCGTGGCCTGGATGCCGTACTTCGCCGTCGAGGACGCCGATATCGCCTCCGCCCGGATCCGTGAGCGCAGCGGAACGGTGGCGGTGGGCCCGCTGGCGCTCGGCAAGGGGCGCGGGGCCCTGGCGGCCGACCGGGACGGCGCGGCGTTCGGCCTCTGGGAGCGGACCGCGCCCGCCAGCTCGCCCCCCGCACCGGACGACCATTCGCACGCCTGGCTGCGGCTGCGGACCCGGAACGCGTTCGACGCCGCGATCTTCTACGGCGAGGTGCTCGACTGGGCCAGCGGGCGTCCGGGCTGCTGCGACGTCGCGTACGAGGGGGAAGAGGTCATCGTCCGGTGCGACGGGCGCCCGCTGGCCCGGATCAGCTCCGGAGCGGTGGAAGCCGCCGTGGACCCCGTGGTGCGCCCGCACTGGCAGGTCCAGTTCCCCGTGGCGGACCTGGCCGAAACGGTCGCGGCGGCGCGACAGCACGGCGGAACGCTGATCGAGGAGCAGACCGTGCTCCGGGGCCGTGAGGCGACCCTGCGCGACCCGGACGGCGCGCTCTTCACCATCACCGATGTGCGCAGCCCGGCGCTTACGGGCGGCTGACCCGGTCAGTCCGGCGGGCCGGACCGCCGGTGCGGGGCCGTATCCGCGGCAGCTCGGGCGCGTTCCCAAAGCGGGAACGCGAACCAGCAGATCAGGAACCACAGCGCCATGCCGCCCACCAGCCACAGGGCCAGCGCGTTGTGCAGGGTGACACGGAGGATCAGCAGCAGGGCCGAGCACATCGTGCAGAACAGCAGCACGAGGCCGAGCACCGTCAGGCGCGAGGCCCAGGTGACCGTCTGCGGTTTCAGCCGGCGGCCGGTGAGCAGCCGGTGGTACGAGACGGGCCCGATGAGTGTGGCCGCCGTCGCCGCGCCGAGCAGCACCGTCACCACGTAGATGTTGCGGTCGGCCACCGAAAGTTCGGCGAACCGTGGCTGGAAGACCACGGCGAGCAGAAAGCCGAACAGGATCTGTACGCCGGTCTGGGCGACGCGCAACTCCTGGAGCAGATCGCTCCACCGCCGGTCCGCCCGCTCCTCCTCGGTCTCCTGACGCCCGCTGTCCGGGTTCTCCCCGCGGTCCGTGCCCGTCTCCCGGGCGCCGCCGGATCTCCGTACCACCGGTTGCCTCCTCACTGCGCCTGTGCGGGTCGGCTCCCTCACGGTGGGCGAGGTTGCTACGGGTGCCCCCGGTGCCGCGTGGTGAACCCGGTATCTCCAAGGTGACCGCATCACGGGCGTCTCCGCCCGCCGGGACGACCGCGGGGCGACGGGCCGCCCGGCGGGCGGAAATCAGCCATCGCATCCTGGGCACTCGACGCCCTTCCGCCCGCGCGCCTAGGATCACTCGCACGGCATCGCGCGTCGGTCACCGGCCGGGTGAGGCGTGGAGGTAGCCCGTGAGATGCCCGTTGGAGGCATTCCACAGTGTCAGTCGAGTTGAACCACACCATCGTTCATTGCCGGAACAATCGGGAATCCGCCGAGTTCCTGGCGCACCTTCTGGACCTGGAGGTCGGGGCGGAATGGGGCCCCTTCATTCCGGTCGTCCTCGCGAACGGCGTCACCCTGGACTTCGCGACGATTCCCGAGGGTTCGATCACGATGCAGCACTACGCCTTCCTCATTTCGGAGGCGGAGTTCGACACGGCGTTCGCCCGGATCAAGGAACAGGGCATCGCGTACTACGGCGATCCCCACAAGAAGCTCCCCGGCGAGATCAACCACAATGACGGCGGCCGGGGCGTGTACTTCCTCGATCCGAGCGGTCATGCCCTGGAGCTCATCACGCGTCCGTACGGCGGCTGGTCGTAGCCCTCGGACTCCCTGAGCGCGTCAGAACGCGGAGGGCGCCCGGCCACTGTCGGCCGGGCGCCCTCCGCGCCTTTCTCCCGCCCGTCGGCGCACTCAGGGGGCGCGCCAACGCGGAGCTCGCGAACCTGACCGCCTGACCAGCGCCCGGGGTCCGGGGTCCGGGGGGACTCTTTCGCGTCCCGGCGGCGGATCGCTCAAACGATCGCGAGCATCAGTTCGGGCCGGTCCCACATCACCGCGGGCGGATTGGCGGCCAGTGTGCCGGTGCGCTCGGCCCCCACGCTGCGGTAGAAACCCTCGGCGGGCGGGTGCGCGACGATGCGCACACCGCTCAGCCCGGCCCGCCGCGCCTCGTCGCGCAGATGGCCGACGAGGAGCCGCCCGATGCCGAGCCCCTGGGCGTCGTCGGCGACGAACATCAGGTCGAGCTCCGGCGGCGAGAGGACCAGCGAGTAGAAGCCGAACACCCGGGGGTTGGCAGCTTCGGCTCCGGGGGCGGCGGCATCGGCCCCGGACGTGGCCACGAAGACCTGGTGCGTCTCGATGTAGTCCGGCCCGACCCGGTAGCCCGCCACCATCGGCGCGTAGGGGCCCTCGTACGCACGCGAGGTCCTGACCAACCGGGTGAGCCGCTTGGCGTCGCCCGCCGTCGCCCGCCGGATCACCACGCCGTCGCGGTGCGGGCCGCCCCGGGAGGTCGTCATGCTTGACGTCATACAGGAAGTATGACGTATCGGTCAGGTGGGCACTCACAGTCGGCGCCAGCGGGCGGAGGCGAACGAGAACACCCCGAACAGCACGAGGCCGAAGGCGACCGCGATCAGCAGCCATGGACCCGCGGGGGTCATGGCGAAGCTGCGGAGCGTCTCGTCGACCCCCTTGGCCTCGTCCGGTTCGAAGCGGACCGCCGCGACCACGACGAAGAGACCCGCCGCGGCGAACACGGCACCGCGCGCCACTCCCCCGCCGACGCCGAGCACCGTGACCGCCCGCTCGGTCCGGCGGCTCATCGCGCCCGTGTCCAGGCGGCGCAGGAAGCGCCTCAGCCCCGCGCGCCCCGCGAGTACGACGCCGACGCCGATCAGCACACAGCCCGCGGCGCCCACCATGACCTGCCCGTAGGGGAGTTCCAGCGCCTTGGCCGTCCAGTCGCGCGACTGGGCGTCACCGTCGGCCCCCTGGCCCTGCCCGGCCGCGTAGACGGCCGTTCCCCAGCCGACGGAGACATAGAAGACGGCCCGGCCCGCGTCCAGCAGCCGCGAACCCGCCTGCTTGGCGCCGCCGCCCTTGCCACGGACGGCGCGGGAGCCCCGCCACAGGGCCATGCCCGCGAAACCGACGACCAGTGTCCACAGCATCGCGTTGCCGAACGGCTGCGCGGCGACCTGCCCCAGCGCACCCTGCCGGTCGGCCTGCTCCCCGCGGTCGCCGAGACCGATCCGGGCCGCCAGGACCCCTATGAGGACATAGACGACGCCGCGGGCCATGAATCCCGCCCGGCCTGCGGCGGTGAACGTCTCGCGCCGGGCGGAGCGTCTGCCTGCCCGTTTCGCCCCACCACGTCGCCCATGGGCGTGCGCTGATGTCACGTCGGCCTCCTTCATCTCCTGGTTCGCAGCACGGTTACGTACAACGCGAGTGCCCGGAGCGAGGACTTCGATGCATGGGACGTGGGCCGGCCCGGCTCCGACGGGTCCTGCGGGCAGCAGACAGGCTGGGGGCAGGAAGGGAAGGGCGAGAGGGAGGGAAGGAGACCGAAGGGGGCGAACGTGTCAGGCGCGGCCGTGCTCGGCGCGCCATTCCTGGACGGCAGCCTCGACGTCGAAGGGCGTGAGGTTCAGCGGCGGCCCCGCGGGCGGCATCAGGATCGCCTTCCGGATCTTTTCGTTCACCTCGGTCAGGATCCGCCGCACCTCGGCCTCGTTCCTGGCTCCGGGCACCGCGTCGCGGGCGTCCTCCGCCTCTTTGCGCAGTGCCAGGGCCGGCGGCAGTACGGACAGGCCCTCACGCTGCATCTTCGCCTTGATCCACCACGCCTCGTCGTACGGGCGTTCCAGGCCGGCGAGCGGCTTGCCGAAACCGGGCAGCCGGGAGAAGTCGCCACGCTGTTCGGCCTCGCGGATCTGCTTGTCGACCCAGGATTCGAAACTGACCCCGGCAGGCTTCCGTTCCGTCACCGCGTGCCCCTCTCGAAGGACTTCCGATCCGGCACATTCACGATACACAGACCGGCACAGCAGGTAGGTGCCCTCGCTGGGTGCGGTCGCCGTGAAGGAACCTCCGGGCCGGGTCCCCCCTCGTTCGGGTGGACGTGCAGAGAGGCCAGGTCGCCCGAGCGCACGGCGCCGAGGTGCCCGTACGCCCCGAGATGGGCTGGAGGTCGGTGACCGGGCGGCCGTCCCTGCTCACGGTGAGCTTGAGCCCGCCCGGCTCTCCGGCGCGCAGGACCCCCAGGGGGTATTGAGCCAAGCTCGGGGGCAGCCCTCAGACAGGCATCACCAGCTCGCCGCGCAGCCGCTCCATCGCGGGTTCGGGAATCCGCAGCCCGTCGCGCACATATCCGTCGAGCCCGCCCCACCGCTCGTCCATGGCATCCAGCGCCACGTCCAGATAGCGGGGGCGGACCTCGGTGATCGCGGAGGCGATGTCGGGGTCGCCGCCCGCGTCGAGGAACTTCTGGACGTACGGCGCGAATGCCGCCCGCATCGCCGGGTTCACCGCCAGGAACTCCGCCCTGACGACCTCCCGCGACGCACCCACGATCATCAGGAGGAGGGCCGCCGCCCAGCCGGTACGGTCCTTGCCCGCCGTGCAGTGGAAGAGCACCGGTCTCGCCCGCGGATCGGCCGCGGTCTCCACGAGGGCCCGGTACGCGGACGCGGCACCGGGCGAGAGCACCAGCTGCCGATAGGTGTCGGCGAACAGCCCCTCGGCCCTGCCGCCGCCCAGCGCCCGGCTCGCCTCCTCCGGGTCGGCCAGCAGCGCCCGCAGCCTGGCCGGGGCGACACCCGGATGCCCCCCGAGCACATCGGCGACGAAGAGCCTGGCCCCGGCCGGCAGCCGGTCCGGGGCCCACTGGCGCTCATCGGCGGTGCGCAGATCGACAACGGTACGGATGCCGAGTGCGGCCACCGCCATGTCGTACTGCGGATCGAGGTCGCTCAATTGCCCCGAGCGCAGGAGGACTCCCTGCCGCACCCGGCGGCCGCACCCCAGGGCGATGCCGCCCAGATCGCGCAGATTGACAACGGTGGCGGCCGGGACGGCCCGGGCGGTCTGCACGATGAAGTGCCTCTTTCCCCGATTAACTACGTGAATTACGCATATCAGGATCAACGTCGCATGCGGCGCGGGAATCGACAACGGAAAACGCCGGATACCACTCCGGGGCATCGGCCGGTCGCCGATCCGCGGCGTACGCGGAGCGGCCCGCCGCGCCCGCGCGGCCCCCTGCGCCGCCGCACAGCCCGGCCGGTTACGCCACGGTACGTAAAGGATCAAGTGCGTTCCGGAGAGGGCAAGGTCACAGACGGTGCCCCTGCTGCTCATTCCATGCCCTGACCTAACATCTGAGCATGACGGTCCTGCCTGCTGACGGGCTCCCTCCGGCCGCCGGGTTCCCTGACCCCTCCCATGACCAGTGGCAGAGCCTCGTCGAAGGCGTACTGCGCAAGTCGGGCAAGGAAGTCTCGGGCGCGGCAGCGGAGGAAGCGCTGTCCACCACGCTGGAGGACGGGCTCACCACCCGGCCCCTCTACACCTCGCACGACACCTCGCCCGACACCGGTTTCCCCGGCTTCGCCCCCTTCACCAGAGGCAGCAAGGCCGAGGGGACCGCGGCGGCCGGCTGGGACGTCCGGCAGCGCCACGCGCTGCCGGACCCCGCCCGGCTCAACGAGGCCGTGCTCGGCGATCTGGAGAACGGCGTCACCTCGCTGTGGCTGGCCGTGGGCACCCCCACCGGGATTCCGGTCTCCGGCCTCGCCCGCGCACTGGACGGCGTCTATCTCGACCTGGCACCCGTCGCCCTCGACGCCCCCACCGCATTCGATTCAGCGGTACGGGAGTTGCTCCGCCTGTACGAGGAGCGGGGGGTGCCGAAGGAGGCCGCGCGCGGCAGTCTCGGCGCGGACCCGCTCGGGCAGGCGGCCCGCACCGGCGCCGAGCCCGACCTCACCGCCGCCGTCCACTGGGCGCAGGTGTGCGACCGCGAGTATCCCGGGCTGCGCGCGATGGGCGTGGACGCGCTGCCGTACCACGAGGCCGGTGGTTCGGCCGCCGAGGAGCTGGGTCTCTCCCTGGCGACCGGGGTCGCCTATCTGCGGGCGCTGACCGGGTCCGGGATGTCCGTCGAAGCGGCCTGCGCACAGTTGGAGTTCCGTTACGCGGCCACCGCCGACCAGTTCCTGACCATCGCCAAACTGCGGGCCGCGCGTCGGCTGTGGGCGCGGGTCGCCGAGGCGTGCGGGGCCGCCGGAGCGGGTGCGCAGCGTCAGCACGCCGTGACCTCACCGGTGATGATGACGCGCCGTGATCCGTGGGTGAACATGCTCCGGACCACGCTGGCCGCTCTGGCCGCGGGCGTCGGTGGGGCCGACGCCGTCACCGTACTGCCGTTCGATCACACGCTGGGCCTGCCGGACGCGTTCGCCCGGCGGATCGCCCGCAACACCTCGACGATCCTGATGGAGGAGTCGCATCTGGCGCGGGTCATCGACCCGGCGGGCGGTTCCTGGTACGTGGAGCGGCTCACCGACGAACTCGCCGCCGCCGCCTGGTCCTTCTTCCAGGAGATCGAACGGGTGGGCGGCCTGGCCACCGCCCTGCGCTCCGGGCTGGTCGCGGAGCGGCTCGCGGCCACCTGGGCGGCCCGGTCCAAGGACCTGGCCCGGCGCAAGGAGCCGGTGACCGGGGTCAGCGAGTTCCCGCAGCTGACGGAGCGGCCGGTGGAGCGCGAGCCCGTGCCCGTCGGCTCCGGCGCGCCGGAGGGCGGGCTGCCGAGGGTCCGCCGCGACGAGGCGTTCGAAGCGCTGCGGGCTCGTTCGGACGCTCATCTGGCGGCCACGGGGGCGCGCCCGAAGGTGTTCATCGCCGCGCTGGGCCCCGCTTCGGCACACACGGCGCGGGCTTCCTTCGCGTCGAACCTCTTCCTCGCCGGCGGGATCGAGGCGGTGCACGACCCGGTGTCGGTGGACGCGTCGACGGCCGCCGGGGCGTTCGCCGCCAGTGGGGCGACGGTCGCGTGCCTGTGCTCCTCCGACCCGCTCTACGCGGAGCACGCGGAAGGGGTGGCTTCGGCGCTCAGGTCCGCGGGCGCCGGTCAGGTGTTCCTCGCCGGGCGGCCCGGAGATCACCCCGGTGTCGACTCCTTCGTCTTCGCCGGCTGCGACGCGATCGCCGTCCTCTCCTCCGTACTCGACCGCATGGGAGTGGCGTGATGCAGACCCCCGACACCCGCGAGACCTCCACGGCTCCGGGGACACCCGTGAGCCCGGTGCCGGACTTCTCCACCGTCCCGCTGGAGTCCGAGGCACCGCCCACCGCGACGGCCGACGCGTGGCGGGCCGCGGTGAAGGAGTCGACCGGCCGCCTTGAGACCGATCTGCTGTGGGAGACCCCCGAGGGCATCACGGTCAAGCCGCTCTACACCGGGCTGGACCTCGAAGGTCTGGACTCCCTGGGGACGTACCCCGGCATCGCACCGTATCTGCGCGGCCCGTACCCGACGATGTACGTCAACCAGCCCTGGACGATCCGGCAGTACGCGGGTTTCTCCACGGCCGAGGAGTCCAACGCCTTCTACCGGCGTAATCTCGCGGCCGGGCAGAAGGGCCTCTCCGTCGCCTTCGATCTGCCCACCCACCGCGGCTACGACAGCGACCACCCCCGGGTGACCGGTGACGTCGGCATGGCCGGTGTCGCGATCGACTCGATCTACGACATGCGTCAGCTGTTCGACGGCATCCCGCTGGACAGGATGTCCGTGTCGATGACGATGAACGGTGCGGTGCTCCCCGTGCTGGCGCTGTACATCGTGGCGGCCGAGGAGCAGGGCGTACCACCGGAGAAGCTGGCCGGGACCATTCAGAACGACATCCTCAAGGAGTTCATGGTCCGCAACACCTACATCTATCCGCCCGGCCCCTCGATGCGGATCATCTCCGACATCTTCGCGTTCACCTCGCAGAAGATGCCGCGCTACAACTCGATCTCCATCTCCGGCTACCACATCCAGGAAGCCGGGGCCACGGCCGACCTGGAGCTCGCCTACACCCTGGCCGACGGCGTGGAGTACCTGCGGGCGGGCCGGGCGGCGGGGCTCGACGTCGACGCGTTCGCGCCGCGGCTCTCCTTCTTCTGGGCGATCGGCATGAACTTCTTCATGGAGATCGCCAAGCTGCGGGCGGCCCGGCTGCTGTGGGCCAGGCTGGTCCGGGAGTTCGAGCCGAAGAACGCCAAGTCCCTCTCCCTGCGCACCCATTCGCAGACCTCGGGCTGGTCCCTGACCGCGCAGGACGTGTTCAACAACGTCACCCGCACCTGTGTGGAGGCCATGGCCGCCACCCAGGGGCACACCCAGTCGCTGCACACGAACGCCCTGGACGAGGCCCTGGCCCTGCCGACGGACTTCTCGGCGCGGATCGCCCGCAACACCCAACTGCTGCTCCAGCAGGAGTCCGGCACCTGCCGGGTCATCGACCCGTGGGGCGGCAGTGCGTACGTGGAGAAGCTGACGCACGACCTGGCGGAGCGGGCCTGGCAGCACATCGAGGAGGTCGAGGCGGCCGGAGGGATGGCCAAGGCCATCGACGCCGGCATCCCCAAGCTCCGGGTCGAGGAGGCCGCCGCCCGCACCCAGGCCCGGATCGACTCGGGGCGCCAGCCCGTCATCGGGGTCAACAAGTACCGGGTGGAGACCGATGAGCAGATCGATGTGCTCAAGGTCGACAACTCCTCCGTCCGCACCCAGCAGATCGAGAAGCTGCGCCGGCTGCGCGAGGAGCGCGACGAGAGGGTCTGCCAGGACGCGTTGCGCGCGCTGACGGACGCGGCCGGGCGGGACCCGGGACCGGGCCTGGAGGGCAATCTGCTGGCGCTGGCGGTCGAGGCCGCGCGCGCCATGGCCACGGTCGGGGAGATCTCGGACGCGCTGGAGAAGGTCTACGGCAGGCACGCGGGCCAGATCCGTACGATCTCCGGGGTGTACCGCAAAGAGGCAGGAGAGTCCCCCTCGGTGGACCGCACGCGCAAGCTGGTCGACGCGTTCGAGGAGGCGGAGGGCCGCCGTCCGCGCATCCTGGTCGCCAAGATGGGCCAGGACGGCCACGACCGCGGCCAGAAGGTGATCGCGACCGCCTTCGCCGACCTGGGCTTCGACGTCGACGTCGGCCCGCTGTTCCAGACGCCGGGCGAGGTCGCCCGGCAGGCGGTCGAGGCCGACGTGCACATCGTCGGGGTGTCCTCGCTGGCCGCCGGGCACCTCACCCTCGTACCGGCGCTGCGCGAGGAACTGGCCGCGGAGGGGCGCGAGGACATCATGATCGTGGTGGGCGGGGTGATTCCGCCGCAGGACATCGAGGCCCTGCACGAGGCGGGCGCCGCCTCGGTGTTCCCGCCGGGAACGGTGATCCCCGACGCCGCACACGACCTGGTCACGCGGCTCGCCGCCGCGCTCGGCCACGAGCTGTGAGCCGCTGACCGGATGGCTGTGAAGATCGACATCGACGCCTATGTCAACGGGGTGCTCGACGGGAAGCGGGCGTTCATCGCCCGCGCCATCACTCTCGTCGAGTCGACCCGCCCCGATCACCGGGCGCTGGCCCAGCGTCTGCTCGGTGAGCTGCTGCCGCATTCCGGGCGGGCCCGGCGCATCGGCGTCAGCGGGGTGCCCGGCGTGGGCAAGTCCACGTTCATCGACGCCCTCGGCACCATGCTCACGGGGCTCGGGCACCGGGTCGCGGTGCTGGCCGTCGACCCCTCGTCCAGCCGTACGGGCGGCTCCATCCTGGGTGACAAGACCAGGATGGAACGGCTGGCCGTCGACCGGAACGCGTTCGTGCGCCCCTCGCCCACCGCCGGAACACTGGGCGGGGTGGCACGGGCGACCCGTGAGTCCATGGTGGTCATGGAGGCGGCGGGTTACGACGTGGTGCTGGTGGAGACGGTCGGCGTCGGCCAGTCCGAGACGGCCGTCGCCAACATGGTCGACACGTTCCTGCTGCTCACCCTGGCCCGCACCGGCGATCAGCTCCAGGGCATCAAGAAAGGGGTGCTGGAGCTGGCGGACGCCATCGCGGTCAACAAGGCCGACGGTCCGCACGAGCGCGATGCCCGTTCGGCGGCGCGTGAACTGGCGGGCGCACTGCGGTTGATGCACCCGATCGACGCGGCCTGGACTCCCCCGGTCCTCACCTGCAGCGCCCGGGAGTCGAGCGGTCTCGACACGCTGTGGGAGCGGCTGGAGCAGCACCGGTCCCTCCTGGAGTCCACGGGGCGGCTGGTGGCCAAGCGCAGCGAGCAGCAGGTGGACTGGACATGGACGATGGTCCGCGACGAGCTGCTGGACAGCCTGCACAACCATCCGGCGGTACGGGAGCTCGCCCCGGGTCTCGAACACCGCGTGCGGGAGGGTGAGTTGACGGCCACACTCGCCGCCGAGCGCATTCTCGGCGTCTTCCGCGGCGACGGCGGCGCTGCCGATGACTGCGGCCGCAGCGGTGGCGACAGCGGCGAGGGGACGACGCCGGGGCCGCGCGGCTGATCGGCCGGATGCTGCCTGCCGCACCCGCACCCGCGCCGGGCCTCGACCTTGCGCGGGTGCGGCAGGCAGGCAGGCAGGCAGGCAGGCAGGCAGGCAGGCAGGCAATAGTGCGGTGCGGGCTGCCCGGCGGCGGTCGGGTGGAGCGGTCGGCTTTCCGTCCGTCGCCCGCCCCTCTCCCCTCGCCCCCACACTTAGTGATACAGTGCGATCAGCACGTGTGTAAGCCCCCATATTCGGGCTCCGGTGCTATTTTCTCTCCTCGCTGTTGCGCTCGTCCTTCTCAGGACCCGCGATCCAGCCTTCTCGCACTACTTCTCAGTCCGGTCCGGGCTCTTTCTGCCCGTGGTACGGGGCGTGATATCGCCGCCCCTCCGATCGCCGGGCCTCTCATTCGCCTGTCCGCGAAAGGACCTCCTCTCATGACCACCACACTCGAACGCCCCATTGCCGCGGAACACCGGCCCGTCCGGACCGCTGGTGTCCTCGACACCACGAACAACGGACACGGCACGCTCCGCGTCAACGGCGGCCACCCCTCCCCCGACGACATTCAGGTGCCGCCCGCACTGATCCGCCGGCACGGCCTGCGCAAGGGCGATGTCGTCGAGGGCACCTGCGACCGGCCGCGCGCCCTGACCGCGATCGACCGGATCAACGGCCGTGACCCCCGCGCGCTGCTCGGCCGGCCCGACTTCCGCGACCTCACCCCGCTCCACCCCCGCGACCGGCTGCGCCTGGAGACCGCGCAGGGCGGGCCCGCGATGCGCCTGGTCGACCTGATCGCGCCCGTCGGCAAGGGACAGCGCGGACTGATCGTCGCACCGCCCAAGACCGGCAAGACCGTGCTGCTGCAACAGCTCGCCGCGGCCGTCGCCACCAACCATCCCGAGTGCCATCTGATGGTGGTCCTCCTGGACGAGCGTCCGGAGGAGGTCACCGACATGCGCCGCTCGGTTCGGGGCGAAGTGTTCGCCTCGACCTTCGACCGGCCCGCCAAGGAGCACATCGCTCTCGCCGACCTCGCCGTGGAACGCGCCAAGCGCCTGGTCGAGCAGGGCCAGGACGTCGTCCTGCTGCTGGACTCGCTCACCCGGCTGTGCCGGGCCCACAACAACGCGGCCGGAGCGGGCGGGCGCACGCTGAGCGGTGGCGTCGACGCGGCAGCACTCGGCGGCCCCAAGAAGCTGTTCGGTGCCGCGCGCCTGGCCGAGGAGGGCGGTTCGCTCACCATCCTGGCAACGGCCCTGGTGGAAACCGGATCCCGGGCCGACGACTACTTCTTCGAGGAGCTGAAGGGCACCGGCAACATGGAACTCCGGCTGGACCGGACGCTCGCGGACAAGCGGATCTTCCCTGCCGTCGACATCGCCCCGTCGGGCACCCGCCGGGACGAACTCCTGCTGCCCGCAGCCGAACTGACCATCGTTCGGGGACTACGCCGCGCCCTCCACGCCAGGGACGGCCAGGCCACCCTGGAGACGCTGCTGGACAAGCTCCGCCGTACGCCGGACAACGCCACGTTCCTCCGTCAGGTGCACCGGACCGTTCCCGGCACCTGAGCCCCTCGGGGAAGCTCGGTGACGGCTCCGGGTTCCCACGGGCGGGTCCGGCTGCGGGAATCCTGGAGCCGGACCGGCGGCCGTCAGCCGGCGCCGCCCAGCGCGGTGGAGACCAGGGCGCGGGCCTCCTCCTGCACCCGGCCGAGGTGAGCGGGACCCTGGAAACTCTCCGCGTACACCTTGTAGACGTCCTCGGTGCCGGAGGGCCGGGCGGCGAACCAGGCGCTGTCCGTGCAGACCTTGAGGCCGCCGATCGCGGCGCCGTTGCCCGGTGCCTCGGTGAGGACGGCCGTGATGGGCTCCCCCGCCAGGGTGTCGGCCGTGACCTGGTCCGGGGAGAGCCGCGCCAGTACCGCCTTCTCCTCCCGTGTCGCGGGCGCGTCGACGCGGGCGTAGGCCGGGTCACCGAAGCGGGCGGTGAGCTCGCCGTAGTGCTGGGACGGGGTGGATCCGGTGACCGCGGTGATCTCGGAGGCCAGCAGGGCGAGCAGGATGCCGTCCTTGTCGGTCGTCCAGACGCGGCCGTCGCGGCGCAGGAACGAGGCCCCGGCGGACTCCTCGCCGCCGAAGCCCAGGGTGCCGTCGAAGAGCCCGTCGACGAACCACTTGAATCCCACCGGCACCTCCACCAGCGGGCGGCCGAGGTCGTCGGCGACCCGGTCGATCATCGAGGAGGAGACGAGCGTCTTGCCGATGCCCGTACCGGCGGGCCATCCCTCGCGGTGCGAGAAGAGGTAGCGGATGGCGACGGCCAGATAGTGGTTGGGGTTCATCAGACCGCCGTCCGGGGTGACGATGCCGTGCCGGTCGGCGTCGGCGTCGTTCCCGGTGGCGATCGTGTAGGCGTCGCGCTGGGCGATCAGTGAGGCCATGGCGTGCGGCGAGGAGCAGTCCATCCGGATCCTGCCGTCCCAGTCCAGCGTCATGAACCGCCAGGTCGGGTCGGCGAGCGGATTGACCACGGTGAGGTCGAGCCGGTGACGTTCGGCGATACGGCCCCAGTACGCGACCGAGGCGCCGCCGAGCGGATCGGCGCCGATCCTGATCCCCGCCCCCCGTACGGCGTCCAGGTCGAGTACGGACGGCAGGTCGTCCACGTATCCGGTCAGGAAGTCGTGGCGGCCGGTGGTCGCGGCGGCCAGCGCCCGGGTGTACGGGATGCGGCGGACTTCCTTGAGCCCGCCCTCGATCAGGGCATTGGCGCGGTCCTGGATCCACGAGGTGGCGTCTGAGCCGGCCGGTCCGCCGTTCGGCGGGTTGTATTTGAAACCGCCGTCGGCGGGCGGGTTGTGCGACGGGGTGACCACGATGCCGTCCGCGAGGCCGCCGGTGCGGCCCCGGTTGTACGTGAGGATGGCGTGCGAGACGGCGGGGGTGGGGGTATAGCCGTCGTCGGAGTCGATGAGGACGACCGCCCCGTTGGCGGCGAGCACCTCGATCGCGGTGACCCGGGCGGGCTCGGACAGGGCGTGGGTGTCGGCACCGAGGAAGAGCGGCCCGTCGGTCCCCTGCCGGGACCGGTACTCGCAGATCGCCTGGGTGGTGGCGGCGATGTGGTCCTCGTTGAACGCGGCCGAGAGGGCCGAGCCGCGGTGTCCCGAGGTACCGAAGGCCACGCGCTGGGAGGGTTCCGCCGGGTCGGGGTGGAGGGCGTAATAGGCCGTCACCAGCCGTGCCACATCGACCAGATCTCCGGGCTGTGCCGGCTGCCCGGCCCGTTCGTGCACCATCGGTTCTCCTCGTTGTCGTCGGTCGGCCCGCTCGGGCGTGCCACCGCCCGGTACGGACGAGCACCACGATATGTACCCGATCCCCGGCGCCGCCCGCGGCCGCGCTGACGGGTTCGCGCCGCGGTCCGACAGCGAGCGGCACAGCGGCGGGCCGCTCCGTCCCGGAGGAGCCGGCCGGTGATGCACCGGGCGCCGACGCCGCCCGGTGCACCGTGTCGCTCAACGGCCTTGCAGGGACTTCACGTTGTCGCCGAAGGTCCAGCCCTTCGAACCGTCCCAGTTGAGGGACCAGGTCATCAGGCCCTTCAGCGCGCCGTTGTAGCGGTTCCATGCCTGCGAGACGAGACCGGTCGACATATGGCCGCCACCGGCGCCCGGCTGCGCGGGAAGTCCGGGCACCTGCTTGTCGTAGGGCACCTTGATCGTGGTGCCCTGGACGACGAGCCCGGCGTTGAGGCAGTCGGTCTGCGCGGTGAATCCTTGGACCGTTCCCGCGGAGTAGGAGTCTCCGGAGCAGCCGTACATGCTGCCGTTGTAGTACTGCATGTTCAGCCACCAGAGGCGGCCGTTGTCCGCGTACTTCTTGATGATGGGCAGGTACGCGCCCCAGATGGAGCCGTAGACCACGCTGCCCCCGGTGACGTACGCCGTTTCGGGAGCCATCGTGAGGCCGAAGTTCGACGGCATCTGCGCGAGCACCCCGTCGATGATCCGGATGAGGTTGGCCTGCGAGGCCGACAGCTGGTTGATGTTGCCGCTGCCGACAAGCCCTGTCTCGATGTCGATGTCGATGCCGTCGAAGTTGTACTTCTTCAGAATCGGCACCACCGTCGCGACGAAGCGGTCGGCGACGGCGCTGGAGCTCAGGTCGATCCCGGCCGCCGCACCACCGATCGACATGAGGGCGGTGAGGCCGGACGCCTTGGCCTGACACATCTGCGCCGGGGTCGCGACCTTGACCGTCGCGTCCATCCCGTCCTCCCACAGGACGGTTCCGTCCGAGCGGATGACGGGGAAGGCCGCATTGATGACGTTGTACCCGTGGCCCGTGATGCGGGAGTCGGTGATCGGGATCCAGCCGAGCGGCGGGTGCACCCCGTTCGCCGCGCCGTCCCAGTTCTCCCAGTAGCCCTGGAGCACCTTGCCCGCAGGTTTCGACTTCACCGCGCAGGTGTCCGCCTGTGCCGCGCTCGGTGTGTCCGCCCGCGCCGCGCTCGGCGGCGCCGCCGCGACCATCAGCTGTACGACGAACGCCGTTGCCAGACCGATGCCCAGCAGACGTGACGTGCGACCCATCATCCGTGTCCCTTCCCGCCAGGGCCTGCCGCCGTCCGGCGCGAAAGGTTCGCACCCGACCCCACCCATGTCGTGACCCTGCCAAACCGTAAAATGGTCCAGACCTCCGGTCAATAGGTCTGGACCAAGTGGCCCGAGTTGGCGGCCGGGTGGCGATCAGGCCATGTCCCACACTCCCGGCGCGGTCGGCGGCAGCGTGACCAGACAGCGGTAGACGGCGTCCTCACGGAACGGGTAGCGCCGCTCCGTCTCCGGGTCGAGCCGTACGCCGAGCCCCGGAGTCCGCGGGGCGCACAGGTGTCCCGACTCCAGACGGAAGGGTTCGGCGAGGAGTTCGGCCCGCAAGGGGTAGCCGGGCATCGGCCACTCGGCCAGCCGCCCGCCCCCGGCGAAGGCCACATGGTAGTTCGCGGCCTGGCACACGGCGCTGCCCCAACAGTGGACGACCGGCTCGACGCCGTGCTCCCGAGCCCCGGCGAAGACGGCCAGCGCCTGCCGCGGGCCGCCGACGACGGTGACGTCCGGCTGCACCATGTCGTAGTACCCCCGCGCCATCCGCTCGGCCAACTCCTCGGCCGTGGACACCGTTTCGCCGCCCGCCACGGGGCAGCCCGCGGCCCGCCGGAGAGCGGGGTAGTCCGCCGTACGGGCCGGGCCCAACGGCTCCTCCAGGAAGTGCACCGGCTCCCGGGTCCTGGCCCTGACCGCGTCCAGGAACGCCAGTGTGTCCGCCGCCGACTGCCCGGGATCGGCCAGGTTCTGCGCCATGTCGATGGCGATGCCGACGCCGTGGCGCGCGGCATGCTCCAGCGTCCATACAGCCTTGTCCGCCTCGTGTCCGCGGGCCCTGATCTTGAACGTGCTGATGCCGAGTGCGGCGACGGCCTCGATCTCGGCACCCATCGCCGCGGGCGAGGCGGAATCGCCCCCACTGGCGTACAGCCGGATGCGGTCGGTGCGGCGGCCGCCCAGCACCTCGTACGCCGGTCGGCCCGTCCGCTTGCCGAGCGCGTCGACGAGGGCGGTCTCGACGGCCGACACGACATGCCGGGCGGCCCCCTGGAGGCTCCAGTACCCCGTGACGAGAACCATGTCGCGATACCGGCCGGCCAGATCGTCGGCCGGGCGTCCCACCAGGTAGGGGGCCATCAGCTCGACCGTCGACGTGAAGACCCGCGGTGCGAAGACCGCGAGGTACGCCTCACCGAGCCCGGTCGTGCCGTCGTCCAGAGTCACCTCGACCAGGCCGGTCGTCCGCCACCCCGTGGGCAGGGACGTGATCACTTCGAGGTTCTCCGGATCCGCGTACGGGGCGCTGAGCAGCACCGGCCGGATCGCCGCGATACGTGCGCCGGGATCTGTGGGTTCGGTCATCCTGTCGTCACCTCAGAATCCCCGGGACCACTGCACGGTGTTGCGCAGCGGTGCCCCGGTCCCGTATCGCAGCCTGTTCTCCGCGAACAGATCGATGACCCGGCTGCTCTCGTCGTCCGAGCCGCCGGCGGTGTGCTGGGTGAGGACGACGTTCGGGCAGGTCCACAGCGGGTGCCCGGAGGGCAGGGGCTCCTGCTCGGTGACGTCGAGCACCGCGCCGCCGAGCCGGCCGGAGGCGAGTTCGGCCACCAGGGCGTCCTCGTCCACCAGAGATCCCCTCCCCGCGTTCACCAGGACCGCGCCGGGCCGGAGCCGGGCGAGCCGTCGCGCGTCGAGCAGACCGCTGGTCTCCGCGGTGCCCGGCAGAAGTCCGACCACCACGTCGAAGGACGGCAGTCGCTCATCGAGCTCCGCGAGGGTACGGATGTCCCCCGCGCCGCGGGCGAAGTGCGACACGGCGCAGCCGAAGGGGCCGAGCAGTTCGGCCAGCCGCCGTGCGATGGACCCCCGGCCCAGGACGAGCACCCGCGCGCCGGTCAGCAGGCGCAGCCGGGGCCGCACCACGGGCTTGGCCCAGGTACCCCGCACACGGAGCCCGGACAGCTCATCGATGCCCCGGTGGAGCGCGAGGATGCCGGCCAGGCACGACTCGGCCACCGGGTCGGCGAAGAGGTCGCCGAGATTGGTGACGGTCAACCGCCGCCCCAGGAGAGCCCAGTCGAGCCCGAGGTAGCTGTCGATCCCGACCGAGGCGAGCTGCAGCCAGCGCAGCCGGGGCGCCGAGGCGACCCGGTCCGGCCGCGGATTGCCCAGGGCGACGTCGGCGTCGGCGAGGGCCCGCGCGTCGTCGGCGTCGGTGGTCCCCGGCTCCGCGAACCGGACCGGCCCGCTCCAGAGCCTGCGAAGGCGCGCCCGTTCATGGTCGTCGAGCGTCAACTCCACGTACAAGCAGGCGTCGTTCGTACGCGTACTCACCACGGGTGCTCCTCCAGGTACGTCTCGATCCGCCTGCGGTCCCACGCGCCGTCCGCGACGGTGACGCGGTAGCGGCGGGCGAGGGTGTCGCCCGGCGCGAGTTCCAGTTCGTCGAAGAACGCGAAGGACGGGGCGACGGCGGCGAAGGGCTCATTGCGGACGAACCAGTGCGCGGGATGGGTGCCCCCCTTCCCCGTATGGTCGTTCTCCGGGGCGTGCCGGAAGATCAGCGTGCCGTGCCCGTCGGCGCCGTCGTGCTCCCCGCTGTAGGCGAGCCAGGGGGCCTGCGTCCCCATCAGTCCGGGCCCCTCGCCCTCCGGGCCGAGCACCCGCCCGCCCCGGAACGCGCGCGGCCCGCGCCAGAAGAGCCCGGTGTAGCCCGCGGCCTCCCGGCCGTGGGTGGTGGGGCTGCCGAAGCACAGCGGCTCGGCACGCCGGTTGGTGATGGCACTGGACCAGGTCAGGGTCCAGCTGCCGCCCGTTTCGGTGGTCGCCCCCGGGCCGGTGGGCGCATGGGCGTACTCCACATCGTGCACCTCGATACGGCGCAGCTCGTCCGCCCAGTGCGTACCGTCATGGTGACGCCAGCTCAGCCGCTCGGCGACGACCGCGCGCCCGTCCGCCGCCGTGACCTCGTCGAAGCCGAGGTGGGCCATGGAACCGACGCGTTCGGGCAACGGCACGTAATCCTGGCCGTGGACGTAGGTGTTGCCGCCCCACAGATTCTGTCCGGACAGATGGGAGGCCGTCATCTGCAGGCCCTTGTGCCATCGGTGGTCATGCGGACGGTAGTCGGTGACAACGTTATCGCCGAGCGTGCGGATGGGATGCAGATACGGCTTCGGGGCCTCCCAGGCCGCTTCCGGCCGGTAGACGTAGCTGATGAGATCGACGCCGCCGCTCTCGTCCGTGACCGTGATCCGGTCCCCGTGGGCATGCGTGATACGCAGTGGACTGCTCATGTCCGAGTCTCCTGTGGATACGCTTGGAAAGCGCTTTCCACGAACCTATGGCCTTCGCTCCGGAGACGTCAACAGCTCACGACGCCCGAGCGGAGGGGGCGTTGCCGGGGCTGCGGCACACGGTCGTGCCGCGCCGCACGGCCGGGCGGGCGGATGACCGGTTGCAAGACCGGCCGGGTGGCCGACCGTGCCGACGTCAGGCCCGGCGCAGCTCCAAGAGGCGCTCACGCGTCCGCGCGTGGAGAGCCGGAGGACCGCTCACCGCTCCTGCCCGGCGTGCGGGTCAGACGCGCGGGTCAGACGTGCGGGCCCGTTGTTCGCGGCGTTCGCGGCTCGGCGGGAAACAGGATCGGGCTGAGCAGGTACCGAGTGCGCTCCGGCGAGGGTTCACGGTTCATACGGGCCACGATCACGCTGCGCAAGTCGTTGATCATCTCGGCGATTTCCTCCTGGCTCAGCCAGAGCGCGTGCTGCCGGAAACCCACCAGGTCCGCGGTCGGTTCGGCGCCGTCACGGTCGAGGTAGGCGTCGAATTCGGCCATCAAGGTGGCCATGGCCACGGCGAAGCCGCGGCGGCCGTCGTCTTCCTGCCGGGCGCCGGGATGGTGGGCCTGGACTATCTGAACACTCACGACAAGGTGGCCGAGTTCACCACCAGCGTGCTCTACGACCGCGCCGGGACCGGGTGGAGCGCACGGGCCGAACTCCCCCGCACCGCCGCCGAGGTCGCCGACGAACTCCGCGCGGTCCTGCGCGCCGCCGGCGTTCCCGCTCCCTACGTACTGGTGGGCCACTCACTGGGCGGCGCCTACGCGCGCCGTTACGCGCAGCGCTTCCCCGACGAGGTGGCCGGGCTGCTCCTGCTGGACCCCTTCCATGAGGACCTTCACACGCACGGTCCCCAGGAGGCGCGGGAGAAGCTGGCGCAGATGCACGCCCGGGACGTGCCGGAGCTGACGCGGGAACAGCTCCTGCAAGCCCGTGACCAGGTCGCACCGCTCTTCGGGACGTGGCCGCTCCCTGTCCGCGAACCGCTCATCGAGCACCACATCACGGCCGCGTGGAAGGCCGGGCTGCACGAGGACCGGAATCTGTACGACGAGGTCGCCGACGAACTCCGGAACGCGCCGGACCTCCCGGATGTACCGCTGACCGTGATCACGGTCCTGGGGCACGACGACACCCAGGCCCAGCTGTGGTCCGCGCAGACCCTGCGAAGGATCAACGAGGCCAAGACCGCGCTGCACGCGCAGTTGGCCACCTCGGTCCCGCACGGTGAGCACCGGATCCTTGACGACGCCGGGCACGGCTGGCTTCACGAGGAGCGTCCGGATGTCGTGCTCCGGTCGATCCATGACCTGCGGGCCAGAACCGCGTGACAGCCGGCGGAAACCGGCTCCGCTTCCTCCCCTGTCCCCGTCTCGTCCCGCCCCGTCTCGTCCCGCCCCGTCTCGTCCCGAGGCCCCTCACCGACGGCGTACGCGCCCCTGAGCGGGAGTCGGGGATGTCCCCGGTCGTACCCGGAGTTCCCGCTGTGTGCCGTCCGCGGGCGCCGCGACGCTGCCAGTCTCGACGGGAGAAAGCCGCGTGACCTCCGACCACGGATGAGGAATGCCGATGAGCGACGCAGCAGGCCGCCCGACACGCAGATCAGTACTGACCGCAGCCGGGGCGGCGGGACTTGTGCTCGCCACCGCGGGCGTGGCCGAGGCGCACACCCGCCCCCTCGATGCCCTGCCTGCGGGGGCAGGCCCACGATCGGCCACCGGAATCCGGACGGGCCGGGTACGGCTGACGCTGCCGAGGCCGGCCGGACCGCAGCACATCGGGACCCTCTCCCTGCACCTGATCGACCATGCGCGCCAGGACCCGTGGACGTCGCACCCGTCGCCGCGCGAGCTGATGGTCACCCTGTGGTACCCGGCCCGGAGCACCCGGGGCTTCCGGCGCGCCCCCTGGCTGCCACCGGTGGCGGCGGCTCAGTTCCGGCAGCAGATCAGCAAGGACCTGCGGACGCCGATGGACAACGTGGACTTCCCACTGACCCACGGTCATGAGGGTGCGCCCGTACGCCCGCACCCCGGCGGTCATCCGGTGATCCTCTTCTCCCCCGGCTACCGCGCACAGCGTGGGCTCAGCACCGCGCTCGCCGAGGATCTGGCCGGCCGGGGCTATGCGGTCGTGACCATCGACCACACGTACGACAGTCAGATCGTGGAGTTCCCCGGCGGCCGACTGGAGCTGGGCCGGCAGCCGGCCCGGCCGACCGATGCCAACGTCAGGAAGGCGCTGCGGGTCCGTATGGACGACACCGGGTACGTCCTGGACCGACTCGCCGCGCTGAACGCCGGGAGGACGACGAATACCGCGCACAGCGGCAGCGGTTCGGGCGCCGGACACGGCCAGTTGCCCCAGGGGTTGCGCGGCTCCCTCGATCTGTCGAGGATCGGTATGTTCGGGCATTCGCTCGGCGGTGACACCGCCGCCGAGGTCATGGCACGGGACAGCCGTGTGCTCGCCGGTGTCAATCTGGACGGCAGTTTCAACGGAGCCGTCGCCGCCACCGGCCTCGACCGCCCGTTCCTGCTGATGAGCAACGCCAACCACGGGCGTCACAACGACCCGTCCTGGAAACAGTTCTGGTCACATCTGCGTGGCTGGCACCTCGAACTGCGCCTGCGCGACTCGGGGCACCAGACCTATACCGATCTGTCGCCGCTGGTACAGCAGTTGGAACGGGCGCTCACCCTCCCGCCGGAGGTGGTCGCCCAGTTGACCGCAAGCATCGGTACGATCGACGCCGACCGGGCCGTCGCCGCCGAACGTGCCTATCTGGGCGCCTTCTTCGACCTCCATCTGCGCGGCCACGACAGCCATCTGCTGTCCGCACCGTCCCCGCGCTACCCGGACATCTCGTTCGTGCCGTAACCGGGACGGCGGGGCAGCAGGGCGCGGGGCGGATCATCGATGCCGACACCCGCCTCGTCGCGGTCGTCGGCCGGCCCCTGCCCCGCAACCGCAGCGACGGCAAGGCAGGGGAAGAACGAGGAACGCCCCTGTCCGGCGGCCAGGCCATGCACCGGGCCGTGCGCGGATCCCGGATGGTCACCGTCGCCGGCGGAGAGGGGCACATCGTCACCGGCAGCAACTCCTGCGGGGACAGGAGCGCCACGGTCTACCCGACCACGGGCAGGCTCCCGGCCAGGGACCTGACCTGCCGGGCGCCTGCTGGGCAGAAGGCGAAAACCCGCACGCTTCCCGGCCCGAATTCCCCGAGAACGCACGAACGTTTGTGACCCTCAGCTGTCCAGGGGCTTGTGGGGCCTTCCACCGGCGGAAGGCCCCACCTCGCGTTCGTCACCCTCCGCGCCCTGCGCGGAGACCGCTACTGAACGTAGCCCCCTTGTCGAAGCGATCGCAGACTTGCCAACCCACTGCTGACGAACTGCCTTCGTTGCCGGCGAAGTCGCGGATCCTGGAACCCGGGATCAGACCGCCGGGGCCGGGTACGTCGGGTATTCCACCCCGGAGACGTGCTGGACGACCCGGATGACCTGGCAGGAGTAGCCGAACTCGTTGTCGTACCAGAGGTAGAGGATCGCGTTGTCGCCGTCGACCTTGGTGGCGCCGGCATCGACGATCGAGGCGTGGCGCGAGCCGATGAAATCGCTGGAGACCGCGTCGGGGGCGCTGATGAAGTCGATCTGCCGCCTGAGCGGCGAGGTCAGCGAGACGTCCCGGAGGTGGTCGAGGACCTCCTCGCGGGTGGTCTCGCGTGCGAGCCGCAGGCTGAGGATCGCGATCGAGACGTCCGGCACCGGGACACGGATCGAGCTACCGGTGATCGGCGCCTCCAGCTCGGGCAGCGCCTTGGCGACGGCCGAGGCGGCGCCGGTCTCGGTGATGACCATGTTGAGCGCCGCCGAACGGCCGCGGCGGTCGCCCGAGTGGTAGTTGTCCAGCAGGTTCTGGTCATTGGTGTACGAGTGGATGGTCTCCACGTGGCCGCGCAGGACCCCGTACTCGTCCGCCATCGCCTTCAGCGGCGGGACGATCGCGTTGGTGGTGCAGGACGCGCAGGACAGGATCTGCTCGTCCGGCTTGATCGTGCCGTGGTTGACGCCGTGCACGATGTTGGGGACGTCGCCCTTGCCCGGCGCGGTCAGGACGACCTTGGCGATGCCGGGACGCAGGTGCTTCGAAAGGCCCTCGCGGTCGCGCCACTTGCCGGTGTTGTCGATGAGGATGGCGTCCTTGATGCCGTACGCCGTGTAGTCCACCGACGTCGGATCGTCGGAGTAGATCATGCTGATCTCGTTGCCGTTGGCGATGATCCTGCTGTTCGCCTCGTCGACGGTGATCGTGCCCTGGAACTGGCCGTGGATGGAGTCACGGCGCAGCAGCGAGGCGCGCTTGACGATGTCCTGGCCAACGCCCCTGCGGACGACGATGGCGCGCAGCCGCAGACCGTTGCCGGAGCCCGCCTTCTCGATGAGCAGGCGGGCGATGAGGCGGCCGATGCGGCCGAATCCGTAGAGGACGACATCGCGCGGTTCACGGCGCTCGATCTTGTCGGCGCCCGTGGCTCCGGCGACGGCCTCGGCGGTGAACTCCTCGACCGAGAGGCCACGCCCATCGGTCGCGTACGTCGCGGCGAGCATGCCGATGTCGATCTGGGACGGGCCGAGGTCGAGCGCGGTGAGCGCGTTCAGGAACGGCAGCGTCTCGGTGACCGAGAGCTCCTCACCGGCGATCTGCCGGGCGAATCGGTGGATCTTGAGGATGCTGACCACCGACTTGTTGACCAAGGAACGGCTGTGGAGCAGGACGGTGATGTCCCGCTCCCGGTGCAGCTTCCCGATGATCGGGATCATCGACTCCGCGATCTCCTCGCGGTGCTTCCAGTTGGTGAACGCGTCTTCATTGACAGTCACAGGTTTATCTTTCGAGCTAGGCGGCGCTCATATGGTAACCCGCTGCCGTTTTGATCATCCAAACGGTGTCGCCCCTCCAGCCGGTGTCACCTGGGCGGGATGTCGCGATCGGAGCCCGGGGCCGGGTCGGCGGCGGTCCGGTCCGGTGGCACACGCGCGGATGCACCGGCTCCCTTGCCGATCGTCGCGAAACCGGGGGCCATCGCGAGACCGTCGACGGCGGCCGGGGGCAGCGGTGATTCCTTCAGGTCCGGCAGCGGAATCCTCCGGCGAGATGCCGGAGCCCGGGAGCGAACACCGGTGGGGCGCCGAGAGCCGCGTCAACAGCAGACGGTCCCCTTCCAGGGCGATCGCGTATGCCGAGACGCGCGTCTGCACGGGACTTCGCACTGCCTGCCTCCGGAGGTCCGGGAACTCCCTCGGTAGCTTCGGCGGGTGATCAGTCGTACGGGTGTGGGCAAGGATGGCGCACGGTCGGCCTCGCAAGCCGGGTACCCGGTCGCGAGGCCGGCTCTGACGGATGCCGTGCTGTGGACGGCACTCATGGGAAGCCCGCTTCGGGGAGATGCCGTTACTCCGGGCCTGCGCGAGGAGGTGGCTGCGTGCGGAGCGCGTGGGGTGCAGTGCCTTCGCGTCGAGCAGTGTTCCCACTTCCCGGAGGGGGTGGCGGTACGCGGAGTAGGGCCGGCCGTCGATGAGTGCCTCCCCGTGGGAGGGGTGGTCCAGGCCGAGGATCATCCTCATGGTCGTGGACTTGCCCGCCCCGTTCGGGCCGAGGAACCCGGTCACCTGCCCTTCCGCGATGTCGGAGGTCAACCGGTCGACGGCGACCGTCTCTCCGTACCGCTTCGTCAGATCTCTCAGGGTGATCACGCGCACTCTCCGTCCGCCGGTGTTTCCAGGTCTCCCCGGACCGTAGAAACCGGCGGGCCCCCGCCACATCCGTCCGGTGGAGGTGATCACACCCCCTGCTTTCGTCAGGGGGCCTCCGCCGTACGGCGATCCGCCGCATGCGGCCGACGGCCGAGGGCTGTCCCCCTGCCCTTCGCCAGGGGTGGATCCGCGTGCGCCCGCCGGGGATCCACGGAATAGTCCCTGGTTACGCTGTGCCGGTGGTCCGAGTGCTGGTGGCAGACGACGCGATGGTCCGTGCCGGGGTGTGCGCGATCCTGGCGCGGGATCCCGCGATCGAGGTCGTCGCCGAGGCGGCCGATGGCCTCGCGGCCGTCGAGGCGGTGCGCGACCACCGGCCCGCCGTGGCTCTTGTGGACATCCAGATGCCGAGGATGGACGGGATCGCCGCCGCTGCCCGGATCTACCGCGAACTGCCGGACACGGCAACGGTCATGCTGACCACCTTCGGCGAGGACGACTTCATCGCCCGTGCCCTGCGGTCGGGTGCCAGTGGATTCCTCCTCAAGGCGGACGACCCCAGGGAACTGCCGGCAGGAGTACACGCCGTGGCCGCGGGGGGGGGGGCGCCTACCTGTCGCCCAGGGTCGCCGCGCGGGTGATCAGTGGACTGCGCACGCACGGTATGCCGGTCGGCGCAGCGCCGCACCATCCGGTGAACACGCTCACCGAACGCGAACACTCCGTCCTCTCGCTCCTCGGCGTCGGCCTGCCCAACGCCGAGATCACCGCCCGCCTGCACCTGGTCGAGGGCACGGTGAAGGCACACGTCAGCGTGATCCTCGGCAAGCTCGGGGTACGCAATCGCGTGGAGGCGGCGCTGGCCGCCTGGGAGTCGGGCCTGGTCGGCCCCGTCCGGTAGCCCGAACTTCATCTACACCCTCGGCAGCGGCCTCTACCTGACCGCCGGGGTGCTCTACTTCACCCAGGCCGTTCACCTCCCGGCGGCCCGGGTGGGGCTCGGACTCGCCATCGCCGGTGCCGTCTCGCTCGCCTCGGGGATCGCGGTCGGGCACATCGCCGACAGACACGGCGCTCGCGGCGTCTACGCGGCGACCCTCATCGTCCAGGCGCTGGCGACGGCCGGCTTCTTACTGGCGGACAGCTTCTGGCCGTTCGTCCTCGCGGTCTGCGTGGCGACCGGCGCGAAGGCTGCGGGGATCGCCGCGCGCGCTCCGCTCATCAGGCGCTATGGCGGGGACCGGCCGCAGGAGTTCCGTGCCCGCCTCCGCGCCGTGACCAATATCGGCATCTCCTTCGGCGCCCTGCTGGCGGGCTGGGCCGTCCAGGTCGGCACCCTCACCGCCTACCATCTCCTGGTCATCGGCAACGCCGTCGCCTTCATGGCCTCCGCGGCAGCCCTGGTGCTGCTGCCTCCGGTCACACCCGTCCCGGCCGTTCCCGAACCTCGCTGGACCGCCCTGCGAGACCGGCCCTACCTCCTGCTCACCGCCCTCGACGGCATCATGGCCATTCAGTTCAAGGTACTGACCGTGGCCATCCCGCTCTGGCTGGTAGCGGCGACCACAGCTCCGCACTGGCTCATTTCGGGCACCATGATCGTCAACACCGTCATCGTCATCACGCTGCAGGTACGCGCCGGCCGCTCCATCGGTTCCCCCGCCGCCGGCGCGAACGCCTACCGTCGATCCGGCGTGGCGTTCCTCGTCTCCTGCTCCCTGATCTCACTGTCTGCGGGAATCCCCGCCTGGGCTGCCGCCACACTGCTCATGACCGCCGTGGTGATCCATACGGTCGGCGAGCTGTGGCACTCCGCCGCGGGCTTCGAGGTGTCGTTCGCCCTCTCCCCGCCGCATGCCACCGGCCAGTACCTGGGCGTGTTCGGCCTGGGCACCGGACTCGCCGAAGCCCTCGGCCCCGCCCTGCTCATCTCGCTCTGCATCACCTGGGGCCGCCCCGGGTGGTACGTCGTGGGAGCGCTGTTCACTCTGACGGGGCTCGCCGCCCCGTTCGCCGTCCGCCGGGCACAACGTCACCGACAGCCCCCGCAGGCGAGGCGGGAAATCACCGGGAGGACATCGGCCGCCTGAGCGTTCCCGGCATCCGCGATCTTCGCCGAGCTCGCGGCCGTCTTCACCGGCGAGTGCCGCCAGTACACGGAGCGGGCCGACGTCTGACCGTACGCCCGCCGGCACCTCCCCCGCCCCTCGCAGAGGCTGACCACGGTGGGCCCCGGTTCCCGAACCGCTCCAGGAGCGCACCGAACGCGTGGGGCGCCCCCGGGGCGGCTTTCACGCCCCCAGGGGCGAAGTGCATCTGATATGCGGGCAGTTCACCGCGAGGGTCTTCCTCGTCGGGCGCCGGGCGCCCAACTCCCCACACCCACCCGGTAGTCCTATATTTTTTGCGCGCGCACCCTTGCGCCCGACCCGTCGACAGCGTACCAATGTGGCCAGCAATAGGAAGGAAAGCTTCCTAACAGTCAACTGCTGCCGCCCCCACTGCTGCAGGACCGGCGCCGGCATGCCCCACAACCGCAAGGAAAGTGGAGGAACCACATGCGCACACCCCGCCCGGGGTCCGTCTCCCCACCGTTCCGACGGCATCCCCGCCGACGACGTACCGGACTCCGGATAGCCCTCGCCATGGCGCTCGCCGCTGTGCCCGCCATCGTCGCCATGAGCGTCGGCCGGGCTGCCGAGACGGCCGACCTCGACGATCCGGCAAAGAAGGAGATCGCCCTCCAGATCGTCTCCAGTGCCGAGAACTCGACTCTCGACTGGCGCGGCGAGTACGACTACATCGAGGACATCGACGACGGCCGCGGCTACACCGGCGGCATCGTCGGCTTCTGCTCCGGCACCCACGACATGCTCGAACTCGTCGAGTACTACACCGAGCAGGAGCCGGACAACCCGCTCGCCCCGTATCTGCCGGCGCTGCGCGAGGTCGACGGCAGCGACTCCCACGAGGGTCTTGACCCCGGCTTCACCGACGCATGGCAGGAGGCGGCGCGGACCCAGGGGTTCCAGGCGGCGCAGGAGCACGAGCGCGACCGGGTCTACTTCGATCCGTCGGTCGCCCGGGCCAAGGACGACGGACTGCGCACGCTCGGGCAGTTCATCTACTACGACGCCATCGTGATGCACGGCCAGAGCGGCTTCGAGTCGATCCGTGACGATGCCCGCGCCGAGGCCGAGACCCCCGCGGAAGGCGGCGACGAGAGCGACTACCTGGGCGCGTTCCTCGACGCGCGCGTGGCCGAGATGAAGTCCGAAGAGGCACACGAGGACACCAGCCGGGTGGACACCGCACAGCGGGTGTTCCTGGAGAACGGCAACTTCGACCTCCGGACGCCACTGACCTGGAAGGTGTACGGCGATGAGTTCCACATCGCCGACGAGCCCGCGGGCAGCTTCGGCGGGACAGTCGAAAAGCGCGCCGATCAGCTCATCTCGCGTTCCGCACCCGCCACTTCGTCGTCCGACGAGGACGCGTCCCTGGCGCCCGCCAAGGCCGTCGACGGCGACCGGAACACCCGATGGGGAAGCGCGGAGGGCAAGGACCCGCAGTGGATCCGGCTGGACCTCGGCAAGGACGCGACGGTGTCACGGGTCACGGTCGAATGGGAGGACGCCTACGCGGACGCGTACCGGATCGAGATGTCGGCGGACGGCAGCAAATGGACCGTGCTGGCCGCGGAGACCGCCGGGAACGGTGGCACGGACGAGTGGACCGGGCTGACCGGCAAGGGCCGCTACCTGCGCGTGTACGGCACCTCCCGCGGCACCGAATGGGGCTACTCGATCAAGGAGTTGGAGGCGTTCGGCGCCCGCGGTGACGGGCCGGGGCCGACCGATCCGCCGGACCCCGCCGGCGCGTTCACCGTGGTGGGTGCCGGTGACATCGCCGACCAGTGCACCGCCAGTCAGTCCGGGTGCCAGCACTTCAAGACCGCGGCCCGCGCCAAGGCCATCAACCCGGCCTTCTACATCACCATGGGCGACAACCAGTACGACGACGCCCACATCGAGGACTTCCGCAACTACTACGACAAATCCTGGGGCACGTTCAAGGACAAGACGTACCCGGTGCCCGGCAACCACGAGGCGTACGACGACTGGGACAACCAGGACGAGCGGGCCTACCGCGAGTACTTCGGCTCCCGGGCGACCCCCAAGGGCAAGATGTGGTACAGCTACGACTACGGCAAATGGCACTTCGTCGCCCTCAACTCCAACCGGTTCGACGAGCAGGAACAGATCGACTGGCTCAAGGCCGACCTCGCCGCGAACAAGAAGAGCTGTGTGGCCGCCTACTTCCACCACCCGCTCTTCAGCTCGGGCAGCCACGGCAACGACCCGGTGAGCCAGCCGGTGTGGAAGCTGCTCCAACAGGGCGGCACCGAACTGGTGCTGAGCGGTCACGACCACCACTACGAGCGGTTCGCCCCGCAGACCGCCAACGGTGTGGCCGACCCCAACGGCATCGTCGAGATCCTGGGCGGCGCCGGCGGCAAGGACCTCTACGGCGCCGGTGACACGGTCCAGGGCAACAGCCTCAAGCGGATCTGGGACACGTTCGGCGTCGTCAGGCTCGACTTCACCGACAACTCCTTCACGTCCCAGTTCGTCGGCACCGACGGCACGGTGCGCGACACCAGCCCCACGTACACCTGCCGTTGACACTTCGGGCGCGGCCGCTGCCCCTCCGGGCGGCCGCGCCCGTCCGCTGCCCACGCTCCGGGACCCCACATGTATCTCTCGGCAAACAAGGCACGACAGGACACGACCGCGCCCCCGGCGACTTCCACCCCGTCCGCCACCGGCACGACGAACGGGACCGGCACGACCGACACCGGCACGGCCACCGGCACCGGACGCGGCCGCGTCGCCGGAACCGTCATCGCCCTCGGCACGGTCAGCCTGGTCACCGACATCTCCTCCGAGATGGTCACCGCCGTCCTGCCCCTGTACCTCGTCCTCGGCCTCGGCCTGAGCCCGCTCCAATTCGGCTTCCTGGACGGCCTCTACAACGGCATCACCGCGTTCGTCCGGCTCGCGGGCGGGCACATCGCCGACCGCTGGCGGCGCCACAAACTCGTCGCCGGTTCGGGATACGCCCTGTCCGCGGTGTGCAAGCTGGCCCTCCTGCCGGCGGGCGGCTCCATCCCCGCCCTGTCCACCGCGCTCGCCGCGGACCGGATCGGCAAGGGCATACGCACCGCGCCCCGCGACGCCCTGATCTCGCTCAGCAGCGACGAACGGCATCTGGGCCGCGCCTTCGGTGTCCACCGCGCCATGGACACCACCGGGGCCATGATCGGGCCGCTCCTCGCCTTCGCCCTGCTGTGGGCGACCGCGGACGCCTACGACGCCGTCTTCGTCGTCAGCTTCTGCTTCGGCGTGCTCGGCGTACTGCTCCTGATCGCGTTCATCCCCGGTCGCGACGAGCTGGGTGCGCTCCCGGGCGCGCCCCCCGCACCCGCGGCGAAGCGGCCCACCGCGACCCTCCGCTCGACCCTGCGCCTGCTGTCCCTCCCGCCGTTCCGCCGCATCCTGCTCGCCGCCGCCCTCCTGAGCCTGGTCAGCGTCACCGACGGCTTCCTCTACCTCGTCCTGCAGAACCGCATGTCGCTGGACGCGGCCTGGTTCCCGCTGCTCCCGCTGGGCAGCGCCACCGTCTACCTGCTGCTCGCCGTGCCGCTCGGCCGCGCCGCCGACCGCGTCGGGAGACGCGTTCCGTTCCTGGCGGGACATCTCGCGCTGCTCGGGGCGTACGCGGCCCTGCTGTTCCCGATCGGCGGCTGGCCCCTGGCCGGCGCGGTGCTGCTGCTCCACGGCACGTACTACGCGGCCACCGACGGCATCCTGATGGCCCTGGCCGGCCCGCTGGTACCGCCGGACCG
This sequence comes from Streptomyces sp. TSRI0281, assembly GCF_001905125.1. Taxonomy (GTDB): domain Bacteria; phylum Actinomycetota; class Actinomycetes; order Streptomycetales; family Streptomycetaceae; genus Streptomyces. The sequence continues at coordinate 360,331 of NZ_LWLE01000037.1, forward strand.
ACGGGCGGGCGGGCTCGCCCTGCTCCAGACGGGCCAGGCGACGGGCCGGCTGTTCGCCTCCGTCCTGTTCGGCGCCGCGTGGACGGCGTGGGGCGTGAGCACCGCCCTGGCCGCGGCCGCGGTGGCCCTCGCCGCCGTCTTCGCCGCCGCCTGCTTCCTGATCCCCGCCCATGCCTTCCGGGAGACCCCATGAGCCCTGTGACCCCGCGCGTCCGTGCGGTGGCCGTGACCGCCGCCGGTGCGATGCTGGCGGCGGTCGCCGTCGTGTACACCGTGCACGCCGCCGACCGCGCCGACACCTCCTCCGCCGTCACGTCCTCGCACGTCACGCCCGGCGACACCGCCGGGCTGTATCTGCGGACGGCGAAGGGCACCGTCGCCGTCCAGCCGACGACGAGGACGGGCGGGACCGCGCGCGAGGAGACAGCCCTGTCGTGCCGCCGCTTCCACACGAGCGGCGGCACGGCGGTGTGCCTGACCACCCGGCCGGGACTCCGGCCGATGACGAGAGCGGTCATCCTCGACGACACCCTGCGCACCCGCCGCACGGTCGACTTCGGCGGGACACCGAACCGCGCCCGTGTCTCGCCGTCGGGCCGGGTGGTGTCGTGGACGGTGTTCGTCTCCGGCGACTCGTACGCGACGTCCGCGTTCTCCACCCGCACCGGCATCCTCGACACCCGCACCGGCTATCTGATCAAGAGCATGGAGACCATCCAGCTCTACCTCGACGGCAAACGCCACCACGCCCCCGATGTGAACTACTGGGGCGTCACCTTCACCGACGACGACAACCGCTTCTACGCGACCGTGTCGACCGGCGGCAGGACCCACCTCGTCGAAGGGGACCTCAAAGCGTGGAAGGCGCACACCGTGCGCGCCAACGTCGAGTGCCCCTCCCTCTCCCCCGACGGGAAGCGCATCGCGTTCAAGAAGCGCGTCCGTGAGGGAGCCGGGAACCCGTGGCGGCTCCATGTACTCGACCTGGCGACCATGCGCGAGACACCGCTCGCCGAGACGCACAGCGTCGACGACCAGGCGGCCTGGCTGGGCGACGGCACCGTGGCCTACGCCCTCCCCCGCGGGACGGACTCCTCGGACATCTGGTCCGTACCGGCCGACGGCACCGGCACGCCCCGCCTGATCGCCCGCGACGCCTCCTCCCCCTCATGGGTCCCGCCCGCCCGGTCGGACACGTCACCCCGATGACATGACGGATGCGTGATCCCTCCGCCACGTCGCTTCCCGATCACGCGGGTCTCTTCGATACTCGGTGTCATGCACTCCGAACCCAGCTCAGGGGCCGGCCGGCACTCTTCCCAGGAGGAACTGTTGAGAATGCTCATCAATGTCCCGGAGACCGTGGTCGACGACGCGCTCCGGGGCATCGCCGCCGCACACCCCGAACTGACCGTCGATGTCGCCAACCGGGTGGTCGTGCGCCGCGACGCCCCCGTGGCCGGGAAGGTCGGGATCGTATCCGGCGGCGGGTCCGGGCACGAGCCGCTGCACGCCGGGTTCGTCGGGCCGGGAATGCTGTCCGCCGCGTGTCCCGGGGAGGTGTTCACCTCCCCGGTGCCCGATCAGATGGTGCGGGCGGCGGCCGCCGTCGACAGCGGGGCGGGAGTCCTGTTCATCGTCAAGAACTACACCGGTGACGTACTGAACTTCGAGATGGCGGCCGAACTCGCCGAGGACGAAGGGGTGCGGGTCGCCCAGGTGCTCATCGACGACGACGTGGCGGTGAGCGACAGTACGTTCACGGCCGGGCGGCGGGGCACCGGCGCGACGCTGTTCGTCGAGAAGATCGCCGGAGCCGCCGCCGACGAGGGGGCGCCGCTGGACCGGGTGGCCGACCTTGCACGGCAGGTGAACGCGTCGTCGCGGAGTTTCGGAGTGGCACTGAGTTCGGTCACCACCCCGGCCAAGGGCAGTCCCACCTTCGATCTGCCACCGGGTGAACTGGAGCTGGGCATCGGCATTCACGGCGAACCCGGCCGGGAACGGCGTCCCATGATGACGTCCGGGGAGATCGCCGACTTCGCGGTGAACGCGGTACTGGAGGATCTGCGGCCCACGGGACCGGTGCTGGCACTGGTGAACGGGATGGGGGCGACGGGACTGCTGGAGCTTTACGGGTTCAACGCCGAGGTGCAGCGGGTGCTCTCCGAGCGGGGTGTGCCCGTGGCTCGTACGCTCGTGGGGAACTATGTGACCTCGCTCGACATGGCGGGCTGCTCGGTGACGCTCTGCCAGGTCGACGAGGAGCTGTTGCGGCTCTGGGACGCGCCCGTGCAGACGGCCGCACTCCGTTGGGGCCGCTGAAACGCCGGTACGCCCATAGCGTCCGATCCGCCGTACGGTCCGGCACCCGCACGTGCCGGACAGCCCCGCACGTGCCGGACAGCCCCGCACGTGCCGGACAGCCCCGCACGTGCGGGACAGCCCCACCTGTGCCGGAGGGGCCAGAGGAACAGGAGATCATGTGCTCGACGCCGACTTCTTCCGCCGGTGGATGGCCGCCACCGCGGCTGCCGTGGACCGTGAGGCGGACCATCTGACCGAGCTGGACTCGGCGATCGGCGACGCCGATCACGGCAACAACCTCCGGCGCGGCTTCACCGCGGTCTCGGCGGTCCTGGAGAAGGAATCCCCTCGGACGCCGGGAGCCGTGCTGACCCTCGCCGGACGACAGTTGATCTCCACCGTGGGCGGGGCGTCCGGGCCGTTGTACGGAACGTTGCTCCGGCGTACGGGCAAGTCCCTGGGCGAGTCGGCCGAGGTGACGTCCGGGCAGCTGGCCGAGGCGTTCGCGGCGGGTGTCGCGGCGGTGGGGCAGCTGGGCGGGGCGCAGGCCGGGGACAAGACGATGCTCGACGCGCTGCTGCCCGCTGCCGACGCCCTGGGCACATCGTTCTCCGCCGCCCGGGACGCGGCGTGGGCCGGTGCGGTGGCGACGGTTCCGTTGCGGGCGCGTAAGGGACGGGCCAGCTATCTCGGGGAGCGCAGCATCGGTCACCAGGATCCGGGGGCCACCTCGTCCGCGCTCCTCGTCGCCGCGCTGGCCGAGGCCGAACAGCCGGCCGAGGACGGGCAGGTGGCCGAGGACGGGCGGGCGGCCGACGGATCGACGGCCGACGGGAGCGGCGCATGAGCGGGCGCGCACAGGTCGGAATCGTCCTGGTCTCGCACAGCGGGCCGGTGGCCGAGTCCGTCGCCGAGCTGGCCCGGGGGCTCGCGGCCGGAGGGGCGACCGCGCCCGTCGCCGCGGCCGGGGGCCTGCCGGACGGTGGACTCGGAACGAGCGCGGAGCTGATCGCGCGGGCCGCCGAGTCGGTCGACCGCGGGGCCGGTATCGCGGTACTGGTCGACCTCGGGAGTGCGGTGCTCACGGTGAAGGCCATGCTCGCCGAGGGCGACGAGCTGCCGGAAGGGGCGCGGCTGGTCGACGCGCCGTTCGTGGAGGGCGCCGTGGCGGCCGTGGTGACCGCCTCGGCCGGTGGCGATCTCGCGGCGGTGGAGGCCGCGGCCTCGGAGGCGTACGGCTACCGGAAGGCGTAGGAGCCCGCGAACCGCCCGGAACCGCTCCGGGGCTTCCGGCACACGTCGCCGGCCCCGCCCCGATGCCTCGTCCACCGCGCACCGCCCCGGTCCCTCGTCCACCCCTCGTGGACGCGGGACCGGGGCGGCCGGGTGTCAGGCGGCCGGGGCTGCCGCCTGCGCCGCGATCTCGATCCGGGCCCGTTGCGTCGTGCCGTTGACCGTCACCGCGAGCGTGACGGTGCCGGGGCGCAGGGCCGTGAGCGTGCCCGTGACCGGGTCGAGGACGGCGGTGTGGCGGTGCCGGGCGTCCTCAGGGTCACCGACGTACACGTTCGGTGACCCTGTCCAGTCCGCGCTGAGCGGGAACGCCACCGGGACGGTGCGCGCGCCCTGGACGACGCTCGCGCCCACTTTCGTACGCTCCCCCGCGACGATCACCGTCGGTGCGTCGAGGGTGAGGGAGTCGACATGCGCCCGGGTCTGGACGGAGATCCAGTCGGGGCCGCCCCGCCACGGCCGCTGCCGGGCCGCCGCCTGCTCGCCGGCCGGTACCCGGTCGGCGCCGATGAGCGACCAGCCGGTGAAGCCGCCCTCGCCGGCCGGGCCTGCGGGGGCCTTTCCGGAGTTCCCGTTGATCAGATACGGGACTCCGTCGACGTGCGAGGCGTGGAAGACCCCGACGTGGCTGCCGATGAAGGCCGCGCCCTTGCCCGTCGTACGGCGGAAGTCGGCGAGCCACTGCTCGATGAGGGCCGCCTCCTTGCGGTCGCCGAGCCGGCTGCCCTGCTGCGGGGTCGGGTCGCGCGGCGGTACGTGTTCGATCACCGTGACCGAGCCGATCCGGCGGTCCCGGGCTGCCTTGTCGAGCTGCTCCCGGAACCCCTTGATCTGGGCGAACCCTCCGCCGCGCAGGCTGAGGCTGGAGGTGTCGAGGGTGATGACCCGGGTGCCCTTGTGGTCGAACGTCCGCTGGGCCGGGCCGAACTGGGTGACGAAGTTGTCGATCCTGCCCCCCATCACCTCGTGGTTGCCCGGTACGTAGTACCAGGGCAGGGCGTCGCCGAGTTCCTGGTCGAGTATCTGCCGGGCGAAGGCGAGGTCGGCGGGCGAGCCCTCGTCCACCAGGTCTCCGTTGACGACGAGGAAGTCGGGCCGCGCGGCCCTGATCTCGCGCAGGGTGCGGCGGGCCTGGGCGACGATGGCGCTGTCGGGGTCACGGGCGACGAACTGGGCGTCCGACATCACAGCGAACCGCCAGTCCCGGCGCTCCGTCACCGCTGCCGGGTCGATCAACGCGTCGGCCGGCTCCGTCTGTTCGGGCAGGTCGACGGTGGGCGGGACCTGGGCGGTCAGGTCGTCGACAACGATCTCGCCGGTGTACTGCCGGGCGGCCGCCGTCTCCGCCAGGTAGAACCGGTGCACGCTCAGCGGCATCGCGGCCCCCGGCGGTACGGCGAAGGTGACCTGCCGCCATCCGGTCCAGGTGACGTAGGGGCCGCGCAGCAACTGGTCGGAGCCCGCGGCGTCCTTGAGGTGCAGGGTCGGCCAGGCCCCGTTGCCGTCGCCCTTGATCCAGAGCCGGTACGACTGGGGCTGTCCGGCCACGGTCACCGGCCGGGGCGGGCTCGCGTAGGCCGCGCGGGTCGCGGTGGACCGGGTGAAGTCGTAGGTGAGCTTCAGTCCGGTGCCGGTGTGGCCCTCGGGTGTGGCGGTGAGGGAGCCCTCGGCCCGTGCCTGGCTGAACTTCCAGGACGCGGCGTCGTCGAAGGCGGCGACCGCCTGTTCGGCGAGGCCGACGCTGACCGCGAGGACGGTGGTGGTGCCCGCGACGGTGGCGGTGACCCGGCCGGCTCCGCTGCCGGTGCGGGAGGCGACGTCGAAGGAGCCCTGTCCGTTGTCGCGGATGTCGAACAGGTCGCGGTCGTAGTCGAGTTCGATGTCGCGCGGCTCGACGGGGGCGCTGGTGCCGTGGGCGTCGAGGCCGACGACGCCGAAGGTTCCGGTGGCCTTGGCGTCCGCGAGGCCGACGCGCCGGGTGGTCGGCTCGATGCGGGCGAGTTCGTCCAGGACGGTCAGCCGGGTGCTGCCGCGGGCGGCGCCCCGCCGGGCGGTCACGTCGGTGCTGCCGCTGCGGCGGGCGGTGAAGAGGCCATGGCGGTCGACCTTGCCGGTGGCCGGGTTCGCGGTCCGCCAGTCCGGGGTTCCGGCGGCGGGGCCGTACGTCTCGTCGTGACCGGCGGCGGTGAGGGAACGGGTCAGGCCGGGGAAGACCCGCTCCGGGTAGCCGCCCCTGACGGGGTCGGTGCCCGGCGCGGCCCCTGCGGGGGTCCGGGTCTCCACCCAGAAGCCCTTGAGTCTGCCGCTGCCGTCGGGGGCGGTGAGGGCGAGGCCGTTGGGGACGGTGCGCTCGCTGCCGTCGGACGGACTGTTCTCCACCTGGAGGGCGTCGCTGCCGGGCTCGCGCGCGACGAGCGTCGAGGAGCCGCCGCCGTCCAGGTTGAGTGCGCTGTACGAACCGGCACGGCGCATCATCAGGCCGAGTTCGGTGAGGGTGACGCCGCCGCTGTCGGCCTGCCGGCCGTCGACGGTGACGACCTGCATGGTGCGGCCGTCCCGGGAGAATCCGACCGCGGTGCGGGGCGCCGCGGTGTTGTTGCCCTCGCCGTCGTGGTTCTGGGCGGTGCCGTCGACGACCAGCAGCTCACGGCCGCCGACCGCGGTACGGGGAACGGACCCGCTCCCGGCGCGCGCCCGGAACGCGAGAGAGACCGGGTCGCCGGGCCGCAGCGCCGTCAGCAGGGCCGCTCCCGCTTCGCGGCCGACCAGGACGGTGGTGCCGTCCGGGACGGGGCCCGACCCCGGGGTGCCCGATACGGAGACGACCTTGCCCTCCCGTACGACGGCTTCCGCGACGGGCACCGCGGCGTCCACGGTCAGCTTGCGGTCCGCGCTGCCCCAGGCGGAGGTGTACGCGCCCACGCCCTGCGCCGGTACGTTCGCGGCGTTGTGAGCGGCCAGCGGGTGCTGTCCGGACGGCAGGGTCAGGGTGCCCTCGAAGTACAGCTCCAGGACCCGGCCCGCGTTCTCGGGACCGATGCCGACGGCTCGGTGGACGCCGGGCGCCGGGGAGTGGACGGGGACGCCGTCCTGGATGCCGGGGCCCAGGGGGGCACCGGTCTCGTTGATGTCGAAGAAGTCCGCGTTGATCGCGGCGACGGTACGGCGTCCGCTGCCCGGGTCGTGCCGGGCGGCGAGCTCGGAGACCGGGTGCCGCTCGGCGACCTTGCCCGAGGAGAGGTAGTCGGCGCGCACATCCTCGCCGTCGAGGTCCACGGAGAGCGCGTCGACCCGCAGCCACTTGTCGGATTCGAGCCGGTCGTACGAGCTGAGGCGCACCCCGGGCGCGATCGGCCGGGATGTGCGGGCGGTCTCGATGCCGTCGCCGTCCACCACGGAGCGCGTCCCGCCGGCCGCGCTCGCGGCGGGCGGGGCAACGGGTCTGAGGACTTCGGCGGCGTTACGGGGACGGGGGTCGGGGGTCGAATCGGCGGCGGCGGGGGCGAGAGCCCCGGCCGTCACCGCGGTCACCGTCGCGAGCAGCACGAGCGGCCGCATGGCGGTGCCCAGTATGCCAAGGCCCACAAATCCTCCTGGAATCAAGCTGGTTGCACGGGGGAAAGCGCTGTCGGCGGACAGCATGGCCGGGCGGACCGGGACACACCAGGGGACAACGGGGACATCGGAGGAAACACCGCGCGGCGGGTTGATGACCGACATGATCACCCAGGTGCGCCGCGTCGGCGTGGCGGCCCGCCGTTCCGGACCGCAGACTTGACGACATGTCGACGCTCAGGCGCAGCGCGGGTCTCCTCCTCTTCCGGGTGACGGTCACGGGGAGCGAGCGGGATGTCGAGGTGTTGATCGGGCACATGGGCGGCCCGTTCTGGGCGCGTCGCGAGGCGGCCGCCTGGTCGATCCCCAAGGGCGAGTACGGCCCGGAGGAGGAGCCCGCCGCTGCCGCCCGCCGGGAGTTCCAGGAGGAAGTGGGGCTACCGGTTCCGGACGGTGCCTGGGTGCCGCTCGGCGCGGCGCGTCAGCCGAGCGGCAAGACGGTGACCGTGTGGGCGGTGGAGGCGGAACTGGATCCGGCGGCGGCCGTCCCGGGGACGTTCACGATGGAGTGGCCGAGGGGGTCCGGTGTGCAGCGGGAGTTCCCGGAGATGGACCGGTTCGCCTGGTGCACACCGGAGCGGGCCGCCGAGCGCCTGGTCACGGGCCAGCGGGTCTTCCTCGACCGGTTGCGCGGTCATGTCCGCGAGGGACACGCCTCCTCGGACGGGTAGCCCTCGTGGGCCTTCTCCGGGCTCCGGACCGGGCGGCCGGCCCGCAGTTCCAGCACGTCTCCGGTGAAGCGGTCGCGGAAGCCGCGGTCGTGCGAGACCACGACGACGGCTCCCCGGTACCGCGTAAGGGCTTCCTCCAGCTCCTCCACCAGGCTCAGCGCGATGTGGTTCGTCGGCTCGTCCAGGACCAGCAGATCGGCGGGCCGGGTCACCAGCCGGGCCAGCGCCAGCCTGCGCTGCTGGCCGATGGAGAGGGCCGCGACGGGGACGGCCAGGTCCTCGGGGCGGAACAGCCCGAGGCCGAGGAGGTCCTGCGCGTACTCGTCCGGGAAGCCGGGGCGGCCGGCGGCGAAGGTCTCCAGCAGGGTGCGCCGGGTCGGCCGCTGCGGGAGTTCCTGCGGGAGGTAGCCGACCCGTGCCCGTCGCCGGACCGTGCCCGTGTCCGGGGCGAGGTCCCCGGCGAGCACCCGCAGCAGGGTGGTCTTCCCTGCGCCGTTGGGGCCGTTGACCAGGAGCCGTTGTCCGGGCTCGACGCGCAGGGCGGGCAGCTGGAGCCGGTCGCCGACGGAGACGGCTTCCAGGGCGAGCAGCGGCTCCGGGTGGTGCCGGTCGTCCTGCGTGGCGACGGCCGGCCGGGCGGTGAAGGACAGGGGCAGGGGCGGGGCGGGCACGGGTGAGCGGCGCAGTGCTTCGAGGCGGGTCCGGGCGGCCCTGACCTGGCCGGAGAGTTTGGCCTCGTGCGAGCGACGGTATTTGCCGTAGCCCTCCTTCGGGTCCTTTCCGGTGGCCGCGAGCCGCTGCCCGGCCGCGTCCACCAGTTCCTCGGTGCGGGCCAGTTCCGCCAGGTACTCCTGGTGCTCCTGGGCCCACCGGCGGCGGGCCGCGGCCTTGGCCGTGCGGTAGCCGTCCCAGCCGTCCCCGTACCTGGTGACGCCGCGCAGGTCGCGGTCGACCTCCAGGATCACCGAGGTGACGCGCTCCAGGAAGGCCCGGTCGTGCGTGATGGCCACGACGGTGCCGCGGTGGGCACGCAGGTGGTCCTCCAGCCAGCCGACGGCCCGGACGTCCAGGTGGTTGGTCGGTTCGTCGAGCAGCAGCAGTTCGGGGGCCGCGGCCAGCACGCAGGCCAGGGCGAGCCGGGACTGTTCGCCGCCGGAGAGGGTGGCGAGCGGCCGTTCGCGGGTGAGGTGCGCCAGGCCGAGGCCGTGCAGGGCCGCGTCGGTGCGGGCGTCGGCCCGGTAGCCGTCGCGTTCTTCGTAGGCGGTGAGGAGGTCTCCGTAGGCGGCGAGTTCCGTGTCCGTGGGTTCCCCCGCGGCGGACAGCGCGGTCTCCGCCGCGCGGATGCGGCGTTCCAGTTCGCGCAGTTCGGCGAGCGCCGCGTCGACGGCGTCCTGAACGGTGTCGCCGGGGGCGAGGGTGAGGGTCTGGGCGAGGTATCCGGTGCCGCCGGGGAACCGGACGGTGAGGTCCCCGCCGTCGGGCGTCTCCACCCCCGCCATCAGCCGGAGCAGGGTGGATTTGCCGGAGCCGTTCTCGCCGATGATGCCGGCCTTCTCACCGGGGCGGACGGTGAGTGTCACCTGGTCGAGTACCGACCGGTCTCCATAGCTCTTGGAGACGTCTTTCATGGTCAGTTGAGCGCGGTCGCGCTGGGGGTGCATGGGTGCTTCTTCCCTGAGGACAAGCCCGTGAAGGCGCGCGGAAGCGCACGGCGGGGCATGGATGCCGGACGGCGGAAGGGACTGCGGCACGCGTGGGTGCCCCTGGGGGCATCCGGCGACGCTCAGCGTCGGGCGGCGGCGTCCTGGCCGGGAATCAGCGGAAGAAGTAGTACGAACCCATGGACGAGAGTCTAGCGACGGCCCGGGGGGCCTGCTCGGCAATAAAAGGGTCAGCCTGCTTTCGGGAGGCGGATGACCGCCCGGCCGCCGGTCAGGTCGACCGTGGACCTGTTCGGCGGGGCGCCGTCCTCCTCGTCGTCCCTGAGCAGCAGTGCGCTCTGACGCTCCTTGAGTTCGCTCTGCTTGCCGGGCGAGAAGGTCGCGTGCAGTTGCTCGAAGCCGGTCGCCGACACCTGGCCCTGCCGGGCACTGTTGCGCCAGGGCAGTATCCCGGCCCGCCCGGCGCGCAGCAGCAGCTGGTCGACGAAGGCGAGCAGGGTCAGCCCGATCACCAGTCCAGGCAAAGTCATCAGTACGAGAAACCCCATGGGGTCAGTCTCACCCATGCCCATGGCCGGCCGCACCGGTTTCGCGACGTGGGTTCGGACCGGAAAATGCGGGCCGTCGCTGTGCTGCGGCGGCCCGCACGGTCCGGTGGGGGCTTTCCGTCGGCGGGCGACGGAAAGCTCCGTGGGTGACGGAGGTTCTCCGTCGTCGGGCGACGGGGCCGGCTGCCGGCCGGTGGGGAGGAGGTCGGATCTCAGCCGTTGGGGAGGATGACGGCCCGGCCGTTGATCTTGCCGGAGTGCAGTCGCTCGTACGCGAGCGGCGCCTCGTCGATGGAGTACGTCTCCACATGGACGTCGACCGAACCGGCGTGGGCGAGGTCGAGCACCTCGACCAGCTCCTTGCGCGAACCCCAGTAGGGGGCGGTGACGGTCGTGCCGTAGGGCAGCGTGCCGAAGCCGACGGGCAGTGCGCCGCCGCCGATGCCGACGATCGTGACATCGCCGTCGACACGGGCGACCGCTCCGGCCGTCTTCACCGTGGGCGGGGCGCCGACGAAGTCGAGGACGACGTGGGCGCCGAGACCGGCGGTCAGTTCGAGCACCTTGGCGGCCGCGTGCTCGTCGGACAGCACGGCTTCGTGGGCGCCGACCGTGCGGGCGAGGGCGAGCTTGTCCTCGGTGACGTCGAGCGCGATGACGCGCACGGCGGTCATGGCGCGCAGCAGCTGGATCGCGACGTGGCCGAGACCGCCGGTGCCGATGACCACGGCGGTGGCGCCGGGCACCAGCTTGGACAGGGAGCGCTTGATCGCGTGGTACGGGGTCAGCCCCGCGTCCGTGAGCGGCACTGTCTTCACGGGGTCGAGGTCGCCGATCGGCACCAGGTGGCGCGGGTCGTCGACGATCATGTACTCGGCCATGGCACCGGGGGCGCCGAGTCCGGGCGGTGCGATACCGAGCTCCTTGGCGCGCAGGCAGTAGTTCTCCTTGCCCTCGGCGCAGTTCACGCAGGTACCGCAGCCCCAGGGACCGTAGACGGCGACGGAGTCGCCGGTCGCGAAGCCGGTGACGCCGTCACCGAGTGCGGCGATCGTGCCGACGCCCTCGTGGCCGAGGGTGAGCGGCAGCGGGAAGGGGATCTGGTCCGCGGGCCAGCTCATCACGGCGATGTCGGAGTGGCAGACACCTGCGGCGGTGACCTTCAGCAGGACTTGCCCCGGGCCGGGCTCGGGGTCCGGAACGGTCACGACCTCGGGAGCGGATCCGACGGCGCGGTACTGAACGGCTTTCATGGTGTCTCCTCAGTCTTTCCTTGTTCTCTTTCTCGCCCCCGTGCCCCCGGTCCACCACTCGGGGCGGTCATGAGGCGGAGTAGCCGCCGTCCACCAGGTGGTAGCTGCCGTGGATGAAGGAGGCCCTGTCGGAGAGGAGGAAGGCGGTGAGCTCGGCCACTTCCTCCGCCGTGCCGAGGCGTCCGGCCGGGTGCAGGGAGATCAGGTGGTCGCGGGCCGGGCCCTCGGTGTTGCGCAGCAGGGGCGTGTCGATGAAGCCGGGGCCGACGGCGTTGATCCGGACGTTCTGCGCGGCGTATTCGAGGGCGGCGGTCTTGGTGAGGCCGACGACGCCGTGCTTGGCCGCGACGTACGCGGGCGAACCGGCGAAGCCGTTGGTGCCGAGGATCGAGGACATGTTGACCACCGCACCGCCGCCCGCGGCGACGATGGCGGGGAGTTCGTAGCGCATCGAGTAGAAGACGCCGCTGAGGTTGGTCGCCACGACGCGGTTCCAGTCCTCGATGGCGTACGCACCGGTGGGGTTGCTCGGACCGCCGATGCCCGCGTTGTTGACGGCCAGGTGGAGTGCGCCGAAGGTGTCGACGGTGAAGCGGACGGCGGCCTCGACGGAGGCCGGGTCGGTCACGTCCATGGCGACCGCGGCGGCCTTCGCGCCGGTGCTCTCCAGCTCGGCGGCGGCCTTGCGCGCGGCTTCCTCGTCGTAGTCGGCGACGACGACGGCCGCACCGCTCGCGGCGAGCCGCCCGGCCAGGGCGAGGCCGATGCCGGACGCGCCACCGGTGATGAGGGCGGTCCGGCCGGCGAACTCCGTGTCGGACGTGGCGGGGGTGTCGGTGCTCATGATGTTGCCTTTCCTTCTGTGGTGCTGTGCGGTGCCGTGGCGGCCTGCCGCTGGGTGAGCAGATCCGAGGCGAGGGCGTCGAACGCCTGGACGACCAGCTCGGGCAACGCGTCCTGGCGGCTCCCTCGCACCCAGGCGGCCTGGGCGGCGAGCAGCGCGCCCGCTCCCGCGGCCACCGTGACAGCGGGGCGGATGTCCAGCCGGGGATCGACGCCGAGCCGGTCCGCGACGATGGCGACCGAGTCCTCCTGCGCGTCCACCCGGATGTGATGGAAGGCCGCGTAGAGGGTCGGTTCCCGCTCGGCGACGACCAGCAGGTCGAAGAACCGGGGGCGGCGGTGCCAGGGCTCCGCCGAGGGGTCGCCGAGCCAGTCGAGCACGGCGCGCCGGTAGGCGGTGAGCGGCGGCTCGGCGGCGGGGCGGGCCTTCAGGGCCTCGTTGATCCGGTCGCCGTCGCCCCGTACGGAGTCGAGGACGGCGGCTTCCTTGCTCGGGAAGTACCGGCTGAAGGTGCGTCGGTCGACATCCGCGGTCTCCGCGATCTCCTCGACCGTCACACTCCGCAGTCCTCGGTCGAGTACGAGCTCGAACGCGGCCTGCGCCAGCGTCTCCCGGGTCCGGCGGGCCTTGCGGCTGCGCCTCTCCGGGATGTTCCGTTCCGGATTCATACATGCACCGTACACCCGAAAATGTCCCACCGCGACACTCGTCCCATCAGGACATCACGGGACGGGGTGTGGGGTGTGTCGGGTGTGTCGCCGCGCCTCCGGCTACCGGTCGCCGAGGGGCTCCACGGCCCGCAGGGCGTTCCCGGGCACGGCCTCGGCCCGCCGCCCGCCGCCGGACGGGGCCCGGCGCAGGGCGAGGGCGGCGACATCGTCGCGCCTGACGCCACCGGAGAAGTCCTCCAGGTCGGCGTGGAGCGAGTCCAGGACCTCGCGCGGGCCCCGCCGCGCCCAGCGGCCGAGCCGGTCGTCCAGGGGGTAGAAGTCGCCGGAGGCGTCACGGGCCTCGGTGACGCCGTCGGTGAAGACCAGCAGCGTCGCGCCCGGGGGGAAGTCGAACCATTCCGCCGTACGCGCCTCACGGCTCAGCTCGGCCATGCCGAGGGGTACGTGAGCCCGCTGGAGGGCGATCGCCGACGCCTCGCCGTTGTGCAGCAGTCGCGGCGGCAGATGGCCGCAGTTGACCGCCTCCACCCGGTCTCCGCCGTCGAACCCGAGGATCAGCGCCGTCACGAACCGCTCGGTCTCACCGGTCTGGGAGGAGAACGCGTTGTGCCGCACGACAGCGTCCTCCAGGGCGTCCACCACGCCGGTGAGTGTGGGTTCGCGGATGGCGGCCTCACGGAACGCGCCGAGCGCGGCGAAGCCCGCGCCGATGGCAGGGAGCCCCTTGCCCTGGACATCACCGATGATCACCCGGGTGCCGTACGGCGACTCGACGACCTCGTAGATGTCACCGCCGACGAACCGGTCCTCCTCGATCGGCTCGTAGAGCCCGTACGCGAAGACCTGGTCGGTCAGGACCGGCAGCGGGCGCAGGATCTGGCGCTGGAGCGCGACGGCGGCGGAGCGCAGCCTGGCGATCTGCCGGGCGTGCCGGATGCGGGCCGCACAGGAACCGACACCCAGGGCGCAGGCCAGCACGGTGAAGCCGATGCCCAGTACCAGGTCCCAGAAGGACCCGTCCGAGGCGATACGGGAACCGACGACCACGATCATGATCCAGCCGGCCACCCCCACCGTCTGGCGGACCGTGCAGAAGACGGAGGCCAGGGCGGGGACGACGACCAGCAGCGGGGCCACCTCGAAGTCGTCACCGGTGAAGACGTGCAGGAGCACGACCGCGAGGGTCAGCAGCGCCAGCCCCCCGGCCAGCGGCCAGTTCCCGATCCGGGGTGCGCCCGCCGCCGCCTCGCTCGCGTCCGCGCCCGGCAGCTCCGCCCCGCGCACGGCTGCCGCTCGCTGAAGGCCCATGGCCACGGTGTGCCTCCTGTTCGGTCCTCGGTCCCGGGTGTCGGCCGTCGGTAGGACGGGTCCCTCACCCAGTGGACCGGGGGCCGTGGCGTCGGCACACGAGTCTTACGACCCCGAGCGCGGGCCGAAGGTCCCGGTCGGGACTTTCGGCCCGGGACCTTCGGCACGGGCGGGGGCGCCGAAGGCCCCGGCTGCCGGGCCGGTGGCAACCCCCGGGCCGGGGACGGGAGCGGGCCGGGCAACCGTGACCTGCTGGGGAACGAGGGCCGACAGGAACTCCGTCCTGCGGCGCAGCCGGAAGCCGAGGGCTTCGTACAGCCGGACGGCGTTGGTGTTGGACGCGGAGGCGTGCAGGAACGGGATCTCGCCGCGTTCCCTGATCCCGTGGGCGACCGCCCGGACGAGCCGGCCCGCGAGCCCCTGCCCCCGGACGGACTCGTCGGTGCAGACCCCGCTGATCTCGGTCCAGCCGGGCGGGTGCAGCCGCTCCCCCGCCATCGCGACAAGGACGCCGGAGCGGCGGATGCCCAGGTAGGTGCCGAGTTCTATGGTGCGGGGCAGAAAGGGGCCGGGGCGGGTGCGGGCCACCAGATCCAGCATCTCGGGGACATCGGCGGGTCCCAGGAGCACAGCCTCGGGGTCCGGCGCCGCGGCCACCGACTCGTCGACGAGCTGGACACCCTCGGCGTGGAAGAGGATCTCCCAGTCCCCGGGCGGCGGCTCACGGAACGCGGTCAGGGTGACCGGGGCCCCGGGACCGGCGAGAGCGGCGACATCGGACCAGTCCTGGGCGTCCGGGTCGTCCGGCAGGGCGAGCCACGGAGTGACATCGACGGGATAGCGCAGGATGCGGCCGCGGCGCTCCGCGAAGTGGGCGTGCGGGCCGGTCAGCGAGGAGCGGGCGGGGTTGTCCAGCGGATGGGCCGGGTGGCCGGCGGAGGAATGTACGGGCACGAGCGTCTTTCCTGTCTCGGATGCGGGGGTGGATACGGACGCGGACGCGGATACGGCGGCGGGGGCTGGAGCGGGGGTGGCGGCGGGAGCGCTCATCGGGCCACCTCGATCACGATCTTTCCGCGTGCGTGGCCGCTTTCCACCGTACGCAGTGCCCGGTCGGCCTCGGCCAGCGGGAACGTCCGCGTCACATGGGTGCGCAGGGCTCCGCCGACGACGAGGCGCGCCAGTTCGTCGAGCACGGCCGCGGAACGGGTCCGGCGCACGGCCGCACCGCCCAGCTCGGCGACCTCCCCCGGCGACCCGGCGCTGATCAGCCGCTTCCGGTCCCCCACCACGGCGGCGGCGGCCGTCAGTGCCTCGCCGCCGGCCAGATCGAAGGCCGCGTCGACGCCCTCGGGGGCAGCGGCCCGTATCCGGTCCTCGACTCCGGGCCCGTACGTCACCTGAATGGCGCCCAGCGATTCGACGAGGTCCTGCTTGGCGGCGCTCGCCGTACCGAGGACCCGGATCCCGAAGTGGCGGGCGAGCTGCACCACGGCCACACCGACACCGCCACCGGCTCCGGTGACCAGCAGGGTGGAGCCGGGAGCCGCGTCGAGCTGGCGCAGTCCGTCGTACGCGGTGGCCGCCGCGACCGGCAGCACCGCCGCGTCCGTGAACGACAGCCCGTCCGGCTTGTGGGCGGTGGCGTCGGCCGCCAGCAGGGCGTACTCGGCGTAACCGCCGGTCAGCGGGGAGCCGAAGACCGGCTGACCGGGCGCGAAGCCCTCGACGCCCGGCCCGACCGCCTCCACCGTCCCCGACACCTCGCTGCCGAAGACACCCGGCAGGGGCGCCGGATCACTTCCCGGTCTGCGGAGACCGGACCGCCGCTTCCAGTCGACCGGGTTGACCCCGGCCGCCCGGACGGCGACGAGCAGTTCGCCGGGCCCGGCGACGGGCACCGGCTGCTCGATGAAGGCTTCCGCCTCGGGTCCGCCGTAGCGGTGGAATATGTACGCCTTGGGCATGAGGTCCCTCGTTCCGGTCCGTCTCGGGTCCGCCGGACGGCCGCGGGCGCCCGACAGCAGCGGAAAGGCGAGGGGACCGGATCGTATTCCCCGGGCGGCGGACTGTTCACGGACCCGCAATCAAGAGGTCACGGCGCTGGCGCCGGACCGGGGACCGGGCCGCCCACCGCGTCGTAGCCGCGGCGGGCGGGCTCGATGCCAGGGCCCACTTCCGGGGCGGGTGTGACCGCCTTCTCGGGTACAGCGCTTACGGCTCGGGTCACCTTGAGGTGCCTCTCTTTCCGAAAAGTGCCTTCTTCCGGCACCCTCGGCCGGTCTTCTACGGTTTCCGCGTAACCCACAGCGAGCAGGCCCCGCTCCGGGCCCCGCTCGCTGTGCCGGAAAGCCGCGGAGAGGCATCCCCCATGACCATCCTCAAGACTTACGCACGCCTGTGGGCCGACGACATGGACGCGAGCCTGCCACTGCTGCGGCAGCTCGTCGGCGGCGAACCGGATCTGCGTTTCGCCTTCGACTCGATCGAGCTCGCGGCCATCGGCGACTTCCTCGTCATCGCCGGTCCGGCGGAACAACGCGCGCGGTACACCCATGCCTCGGCGACGGTGGTCGTCTCCGACCTCGATGAACTGTCCGCCCGGCTCGCCGCGAGCGGCGGGCGGATCACCGCGCCTGAGGCCACCGGCCCGACCGGCCGCTACCTCTACGCACGGCATGCAGGCGGGGCGGAGGTCGAGTACGTGGAGTGGGTCCCGGAGCTCGTCAGCAGGATCACCCCCTGACGGATCCGGTCGGCGAATCCGGTCGACAAGGCCCGTTGACACGCGTACACGTGGTCGGGCAACCGTCGAATTCGACTCAACCACCGTTCAATACGCGCCGGTCGGGCCCCAATCGCCGCCCGGCTGTGGCAGTCTGGTGGAGACCGCCCCACCGGGCTCCCCCGTACCGGTGGGGCGGTTCTTCGTGTCCTGCGCGTCTCCGGTGTCCCGCCACCGTCGGCGCCCGGCGGTTCTCCCACGTACCGCACGCCCCCTCATGACACCCCTTCATGAGAGCCCTTCATGACACCCCTTCATGACGGCCGCTCATCACGGCCGCTCAGCGCCGAACACGTCGATTCCCGGCCAATTCCCCACGTGTGACCCGTTCGATCCGTCCGGGACGCATGGGAGTCATGGGTGAGGGCAGGCGCTTAAACCTCATGGCCTACGACCAGGGGAGCGTGACGAGATGACGGCGCACACCGCGCAGACCGCCACCACTGCGGAACGGACCGGCGCAGTGGAACAAGCAGACTTCGCCGAGCAGCTGCCATGGATCGAGGATGCCGGGAAGATCGCACCGAAGGACGCACGCAAGCTGTCGAAGCTCTTCTTCGACCGGCTCCAGGAACTGGAAGAGGGCACCCGGGAGCACCAGTACGCACGGAACACGCTCATCGAGATGAACCTGTCCCTGGTCCGGTTCGCCGCGGGCCGGTTCCGCAACCGGGGCAGCGGCGACATGGAGGACATCATCCAGGTCGGCACGATCGGTCTGATCAAGGCGATCGACCGGTTCGACCTCTCCCGCGAGGTCGAGTTCACCTCGTTCGCCGTCCCGTACATCGTCGGCGAGATCAAACGATTCTTCCGGGACACCAGCTGGGCCGTGCACGTGCCGCGCCGGCTGCAGGAGTTGCGCGTCGACCTCGCCAAGTCGAAGGAGTCCCTAGCGGGCGATCTCGACCGGGACCCCACCGTTCACGAACTGGCCGAGCATCTGGGCATCGAGGAGGCGGAGGTCACCGAGGGCATCGTCGCGTCCAACGGGTACACGGCGGGTTCGCTGGACATGCCGACCGACACCTCGCAGTCGGGACGCCACAACGCGGGCGGGCGCACCTTCGCCGATGTCCTGGGCGAACCGGACCCGGCCATGGAGAGCGTGGAGAATCTGCACGCGCTCGCTCCGCTGCTCGGGGAGCTGGACGCCCGCGAGCGCCGCATCATCGACATGCGCTTCGGCCAGGAGCTGACGCAGGCGCAGATCGGCGTGGAACTCGGGATCTCCCAGATGCATGTGTCGCGGCTGCTGAGCCGCATGCTGCGCCGGCTGCGCAGCGGCATGCTCACCCAGGAGTAGCCGCCGGATCCCTTGTGTTGCTTCCGTATTGCAGCTTCGTGGCCAAGCAGGCGACACGCTTCTCGGACCCGCACCCTGCCCTCTACGGTGCGTAGTCAGCCCGTCGACAGCGCGTGCTTCTTGCCGATCAGCCACTGAACCAGCGTGCGAGGAAACACATGAGCCAGCCCCTCGACTCCGTCACCGCAGGGCACACGCCCGAGGACCACGACCGGCAGGAGGCCGGACCCGCCTGGTCGTTCGAGACCAAGCAGATCCACTCCGGCGCGTCCCCCGACCCGACGACGGGTGCCCGTGCGGTGCCGATCTACCAGACGTCGTCGTTCGTCTTCCGCGACACCCAGCACGCCGCCGACCTGTTCTCGCTCGCCGAACCGGGCAACATCTACACCCGCATCCACAATCCCACCCAGGACGTTCTGGAGCAGCGGATCGCGGCGCTGGAGGGCGGCGTCGCGGCCGTCGCGCTCGCCTCGGGGCAGGCGGCGGAGACCCTGGCGATCCTGACACTGGCCGGTGCCGGGGACCACATCGTCTCCTCCACCTCGCTCTACGGCGGCACGTACAACCTGTTCCGGCACACGCTCCCCCGGTTCGGCATCGAGGTGTCGTTCGTCGACGACCCCGACGACATCGCGCAGTGGCAGGCCGCGATCCGGCCCAACACCAAGGCGCTGTTCGCGGAGACGCTCGGCAATCCGCGCGGTGACGTCCTGGACATCCGGGCCGTCGCGGACGCGGCGCACGGGGCCGGACTGCCCCTCATCGTCGACAACACCGTGCCCACGCCCTACCTCCTGCGGCCGATCGAGCACGGCGCGGACATCGTCGTCCACTCCGCGACGAAGTTCCTCGGCGGGCACGGCACCACGCTCGGCGGGGTGGTCGTGGACGGTGGCACCTTCGACTTCGGTACGCACTCCGAGCGCTTCCCCGACTTCCACACCCCCGACCCGAGCTACCACGGGCTGCGCTACTGGCCGGATCTCGGACCGTCCGCCTTCGCCGTGAAGCTCCGCGTCCAGCTGCTGCGCGACCTGGGGCCCGCGCTCTCTCCGCACTCGGCGTTCCTGCTGCTCCAGGGGGTGGAGACGCTGAGCCTCCGGCTGGAGCGGCACACCTCCAACGCGCTGGCGCTCGCCCGGTGGCTGGAGCAGCGCGACGAGGTGGCGGCGGTGCACTACGCCGGTCTGGAGTCGAACCGCTGGTACGAGGCGGGGCAGCACTATCTGCCGCGCGGTGCCGGTGCGGTGCTGTCGTTCGAGCTGCGGGACGGGGCCGAGGCGGGCAAGCGGTTCGTGGACGCGGTCGAGCTGTTCAGCCACCTCGCCAACATCGGTGACGTACGGAGCCTGATCATCCACCCCGCGTCGACCACGCACAGCCAGCTGACCGAGGAGCAGCTCGCCGCCACCGGTGCGACCGCCGGCCTCGTACGGCTGTCGGTGGGGCTGGAGAACGTGGACGACCTCACGGCGGATCTGGAGGCGGGATTCCGGGCCGCGAAGGCGGCGTCCTGAACCGGACGGCCACGTCCCGCACACATCCCCTCCCGCCGGCCGCCGGAGGCCGACGGGAGGGGGACCCGCCGGGCGGACGCTCCTGGGTGGTCCTGGACCGGCCGCTGACGCTGGAGTCCGGCCCCGCCCTGCCGAACGTGCGCCTGGCGTACGAGACATGGGGGCGGCGGGCCCCGGACGGGGCCAACGCCGTGCTGGTCCTGCACGCGCTGACCGGTGACAGCCATGTGGCCGGGCCCGCGGGACCGGGGCACCCGACCGCGGGGTGGTGGGACGCGCTGGTCGGTCCGGGGAAGGCGCTCGACACCGACCACTGGTTCGTCGTCGCGCCGAATGTGCTGGGCGGCTGCCAGGGCAGCACCGGCCCCTCGTCCCGGCGGCCGGAAGGCACCCGCTGGGGCGGCGGATTCCCG
This sequence comes from Streptomyces sp. TSRI0281, assembly GCF_001905125.1. Classification (GTDB taxonomy): domain Bacteria; phylum Actinomycetota; class Actinomycetes; order Streptomycetales; family Streptomycetaceae; genus Streptomyces. The sequence goes on from NZ_LWLE01000037.1 coordinate 380,526, forward strand.
TATCTGACGGTCCGTGACCAGGTGGCGGCGGAGGTGGCGCTGGCCGACGCGCTCGGCATCGAACGCTGGGCGGCGGTCGTCGGGGGTTCGATGGGCGGTATGCGGGCTCTCGAATGGGCGGTGGGCCATCCGGAGCGCACGGGTTCCCTCCTCGTGCTGGCGGCCCCTGCCGCCGCCTCCGCGGAGCAGATCGCCTGGGGGTCGGTGCAGATCTCCGCGATCCGCACGGACCCGGGGTGGCGGGGCGGGCACTACCACGACGCGGCACCCGGCGAGGGACCCCACCGGGGTCTCGGCCAGGCCCGGCGGATCGCCCATGTCACCTACCGCAGCGAGCCGGAGCTGGGCTCCCGGTTCGGCAGGGAGCCCCAGCCGGGTGAACAGCCGGAGCGGGGCGGCCGCTACCGGGTGGAGTCCTATCTCGACCACCACGCGGACAAGCTGGTGCACCGCTTCGACGCGGGCAGCTATGTGGTGCTCACGGAGGCGATGAACGGTCACGACGTCGGCCGGGGCCGGGGCGGTGTCGCCGGGGCGCTGCGCCGGGCGGGAATGCCCGCCCTGGTCGCGGGTGTCGATTCGGACCGGCTGTATCCGCTGACGCAGCAGGCGGAGCTGGCGGCGCTGCTGCCGGGCGCGGACCGGCTCAGGACCCTCGAATCACCGTACGGGCACGACGGATTCCTGATCGAGACCGGCCAAGTGGGCATGCTGCTACGGGAATTGCTTCCCGTCCCCCGTCCCTCTCACCTTCCCCAGGAGCGCCCATGAGTTCCGTGCCGCTGTCCGAGTCCGAGGACCACTACGAGCGAATACGGCTTCGCCAGTGGTCGCGCGACCGTGCGCGCTCGGCCGGATTCGACCGCCGGGACCTGCTGAAACTGGTCGCGGCGGCTTCGGCTGCCGGGCCGCTGGTCCCCGCCGCCGCCTCGCCCGCGCGGGCGGCCGCACCCGCGCCGGACGTGGTGAAGCCGCTGCCGCCCGAGCTGTTCACGGTGCGCGGCACCAACGCCGAGACGAATTTCGCGGCGCTGCGCTCCACGGGCCTGCTCACCCCCGCCGACCGCTTCTTCGTCCGCAACCACACCGCCACCCCGCGGATCGACGCGGCCGACTGGCGGCTGACCGTGTGGGGCAGCGGACTGACGGGAGGGCCGGTCGAATTCTCGTACGCCGATCTGCGCGCCCTGCCCGCGGTCACCCGCACAGCCTTCGTCGAGTGCGCGGGCAACGCCCGCAGCTTCTACGCCTCTCAGCAGAATCAGCAGGTCAGCGGCACCGCGTGGACCATGGGCGCGATCGGCACAGCGCGCTGGCGCGGGGTGCGGCTGGCGGACGTGCTCCACCGTGCGGGGATCGGCCGGAACGCGGTCGACGTGCTGCCGCGCGGCCTGGACGCGGAGGTCATCAGCGAGGGCGTCGACCTGGGCCGGGTGCGCAGACCGCTGCCGGTCGCGAAGGCTCTGGACGACGTACTGCTCGCCTACGAGATGAACGGTGAGCCGCTGCCGCCCGACCACGGCCATCCGGTCCGTCTGATCGTCCCTTCGTGGGTGGGGGTCGCGAACATCAAGTGGGTCGGTGACATCGAGGTGAGCGCGGAGCCGCTGTTCACGCCGTGGAACACGGGTCTGTACCGTCTGTTCGGCCCCGATCATCCGCCGGAGGGCAGCGCGCCGCTGACCCGCCAGACCTTGAAGAGCGCGTTCGAGCTGAACCTCGGCGCCTCGTTCCCGGCGCACCGCCGGGTGCTGCTGACGGGCCGTTCCTGGTCGGGTGGGGCGCCGGTGCGCTCCGTCGAGATCAGCACCGACGGCGGTACCCGCTGGCGCCGCGCCCGGCTGCGCGACGAGCCCCGGTCCGGCAGCTGGGTCCGGTGGTCGGCCGACTGGGTGCCCAGGGACCGGGGGCCCGGGGTGCTGCTGGCCCGCGCGACGGACCGTTCGGGGCGTACGCAGCCGGAGGTGGCGGTCCACAACACACAGGGCTATCTGTTCGACGCGGTGGTCCGGCATCCGGTGACGGTCGTCTGACCCGGTGACCGTCGTACGCCCATGTCCGCCGGTCGTCTGACCCGGTGACAGCCGTACGTCCATGTCCCCGGTCGTACGGCCGGGGGCATGGCGTACGACCGGCGGGAAGGGCGCGCGGCCGGGAAAAGAGCGCGCGGCCCCGCCCGGGCGGCTGGTAGAAACCGGCATGATCACTGACTCGCACCCACTCGACCCGATGGAACAGCTGATGGCCGAGCGGGCCTGCGAACGGCTCGTCGTCGAGTTCGTCCGCAGGCTCGACCTCGGCGATCCGCCCACGGTCGCCGACCTGTTCACCCCGGACGGCCGGTGGGAGTGGCCCGTGGGCGGGCGCCGTGTCGAGGGGCGGGAGGCGCTGCGGTCCTACTTCGGCTCCCGGCCCGCGGACCGGCACTCGCGTCGGATGTGCACGAACATCCTGGTGACCGTCGACTCGCCCACCACGGCCTCGTCGACGACGTACTTCGCGACCTTCCGGGTCGACGGTGCCGGGGACTCGCTGCCCGCCCCGCGGCTGCCGGCGAATGTCGGCCACTACGAGGACACGTTCCGCAAGGCCGACGGGGTCTGGCTGCTCGCCTCGCGCACCCTGGTGCTGGCCTTCGGCGGCGCCACGGAGCGGATCGCGCCGACGCCCCCGTCCGGCGCCTGAGCCTCAGGGAGCGGTCCGCGCACTCGCCAGCACGGCGGCGTGCACGGCCCTGGCGATGCGGGACCCCCATGGCGAGCGCGGCCCGGCGAAGGGTTCGCCACCGTCGGGCCCCGGGTCGGGGGCCGCGACGCACACGGCGTCCGTCGGGGTGCCCGAGCAGTCGAGACCGGCGTCCAGGAGCGCCTGGACCTTGGCTTCGGTGGCGGTGGCGACGGCGTTGACCAGGGCGGCGTCGGACAGGGCGGCGGGTACGGTGACGACGATGTTGACGGTGCCGGGGAGCGGCGCTCCGGCGGTGGCTTCGGCCGGGGCCGCGGCCCAGCCCCGCACGCCGAGCCCGCAGGTGACGGTGGCCGTCACGCCCTCGTCGGCGGCCACGGTGTGAGCGGTGACGTCGGCCGCCGTCATCAGCCCGGCGCCCGGTCCCATGAGCCCTTCCGCGGCGGCGATCTCGGCGAGGTGGCGCTCGGGGTCCAGGCGGGGATAGCCACCGGGTACCTGTGCGTTGAGGATCCAGGCGCGGGGTCCGATGCCACCGCCGAGTACGGCGCTGCTGCACACCCGTACGCCCGGCCCCAGCCGCCACACCAGGTGGTGCAGGTCCTGTCCGTCCTCCCGCCGGGACAGCAGGGCTCCGCGCTGTCCGGGCAGAGGTGTGTCGGCGGATCGGATGAGGTACCCCCGGGTGGGAACGGCAGAACGACGGACGGCTGCGGGATGGCCCTTGAAGGCTCGCGTCGATACTAGGAGAGGCCGCGATCGCCTCACCCATGGGCAGTTTGTCCGATCCCCGATACCACGTGATCCGGCCGTTCCGCACGGATGACGCGCTCTCGACCCCCACGCCCGCACCGTCCGACCTCACCCGATCGGCCTAACCGGAGCGGCCGGATCGCGGCCGCGTCGCACGGGGCCTGGCGCCATGACCGGGGCTTCGGCGTGCCGGCCCCACCAGCCGGGAAGTTGCAGCGTCCATCCGGGTGAGGCGCGATGGAAGTCGGACGCGCCTCACCTGGTGGATCCCCCCACAGGGCATGTCCGGGCGAGGAGGAATCGGTTATGGGAGCCGCTGACGGTTTCACGGATTCCGGAGAGCTGGACGGTCTGACCGTCTACGACAACGAGGGCGAGAAGGTCGGCAGTGTGGGCCGGGTGTATGTCGATGACGACACCGGCAGGCCCGACTGGGTCACGGTCAAGACCGGGCTGTTCGGCATGAAGGAGAGCTTCGTACCGCTCGCCGGAGCCCGTCGAGTGGGCTCCGACCTGCACGTCTCGTATCCGAAGGACAGCGTCAAGGACGCCCCGAGGGTGGACGCGGACGCGCACCTGTCCGTCTCGGAGGAGGAAGAGCTCTACCGGCACTACGGGCTGACCAGAAAGGCCGGCGCCATCGGTGACAAGGGGCGTGCCGGGGCCGGTACGCCGAAGGCCGCCAAAACCGGTGCGGCGGGCGCCGCCGGCGCCGCGGGCGCCGGGACACGCGGCGTGGCCTCGACGGGCCGCACCACCACGGGCACCGGCACGACCACGGGCATGGCAGGAGCGGGTACCGGCATGGGCAAGCACCGCGACATGGACACCTCCGCGACGGCACGTCCGCTCGCCGGAGCCGGAGCCGGGGCCGAACGGTCCGCCACCGGTCTCGGTGGCAAGGAGGAGATGATCCGTTCCGAGGAGCAGCTGCACGTCGGCACGGAGGAGTACGAGAGTGGAAGGGCCCGTCTGCACAAGTACGTCGTGACGGAGAACGTCACCCGCACCGTGCCGGTGTCCCACGAAGAGGTACGGGTGGTCCGCGAGCCGCTGCGTCCGGGCGAGAAGTCGACCGGGACGACGAACATCGGTGAGCAGGACATGGAGGTGACGCTGCACGCCGAACGCGCCACCGTCCGCAAGGAGGCCGTCCCGGTGGAGCGCGTCCGCCTGGAGACCAACAAGGTCACCGAGCAGAAGGAGGTCTCCGCCGAGGTCCGCAAGGAGAAGATCGACTACGCGGACGGCAAGGACATGGGCACGGGCAAGGACATGGGCGGCGAGTTCGGCCAGGGACGCCGGCACTGACCCCCGCACACCGCGGCCGAGGGCCGCTCCCATGGTTCCGATCGCCGGACGGGCTGTTGTCGCAGCCCGTCCGACGCGATGTGGACCGGGCTTTCCGCCGCGGCGCTCCTGCCCGGTACGTCGGTGTCGCTACCGCGCGTCGGTCGGCCCACGCCCCGGCAGGAAGCGGACCGACGGCCGCCCGTCCGGGCCTTCGGGGGTGACGACCGCCCGTACCCGGTAGACGTCCTCGACGAGCTCTGCGGTGATCACCTCGGCCGGGGTGCCGGCCGCGACCAACCGGCCCGCCTTCAGCACCGTGATCCGGTCGCAGAACATCGCGGCGAGGTTGAGGTCGTGCAGCGCGATCACGCTGGTGACCGGCAGCGAGGCGACCAGGGCCTCCAGCTCCAGCTGGTGCTGGATGTCGAGGTGGTTCGTCGGCTCGTCCAGAGGAGTTCGCGCGGCTGCTGGGCCAGGGCGCGGGCGATCTGGACCCACTGGCGCTTACCGCCGGACAGGGTGTGCCAGAACTGTCCGGCGCGGTCGGCCAGTCCGGTGCGCCCCAGCGCTTCGCGTACGGCCTCCTCGTCGGCCCGGTCCGGGGCGGACCAGGCGCGGCGGTGCGGGATGCGCCCGAGGCGTACGACGTCCAGCACGCTGAGTTCGACCTGGGTGGCCGCGTGCTGGTCGACCACGGCCACGCGCCGGGCCACGGTGCGGCGGCCGATGTCGCCGAGCGGGCGGCCGTCCAGCGTGACGGTGCCGCTGCCCGGAGCGAGGACGCCCGCGAGGACCCGCTACAGGGTGGACTTGCCGGACCCGTTGGGGCCGAGCAGTGCGACGGTGGCGCCGGGCGGCGGCGTGATGCTGACCCCGTCGAGGATGAGCCGACCGCCCGCCTCCCGGCTGACGCGTTCGGCCCACAGGCCCCCGGCGCCCCTCCCACCGTTGGAGCGCTCTGCGGTGCAGCAGGCTCATGGCGAGGACTGTGGCCATCGCCCCGGCGAGCGGGCCGTGGTGGGTCCGGTGGGCGTAGACCGGTACCCGCTGGGAGGCGCGGGAGCCGGTGATGAGGCGGTGGCCGCCGTAACGGACGGCGATGGCCAGGATCGCGCGCTGTGCCGGGTCCCGGTGGCAGTGCGTTGCGGTCTCCGCGACGGCGGCTGACGCGTTGCGGCCCGCGCGAAGAAGGGCTGCGCGAAGAGGGGCTGCGCGATGGCGGCCGGTGCGTGTGCGGCCAGTGCCTGTGCGGCCGGTGCGTTGCGGCCGGTGCGGCTGGGAGGTCGTCCCGCCGCACCGGCCCGAAAGTGTCTCCGTCGGCTACGGACGCTGGAGAGCGACCACGGCGTTGTGGCCGCCGAAGCCGAAGGAGTGGCTGACGGCCCGCCGTACGGGCAGCCGCAGCGGGAGCTTGGTGACGCAGTCGATGTCGAACTCGGGCGCCGGGGCGTCCAGGTTGGCGATCGGCGGTACGACACCGTGCTGAAGCGTGAGGATCGTCAGCCCCGCCTCGATGGCACCGGCTGCCCCCATGCAGTGCCCCAGTACGCCCTTGGGGGCGGTGACGGGCGGCCGGTGCGGGTAGGCCCGGCTGATGAGGGCGGCTTCGGTGGCGTCGTTCAGCGCTGTGGAAGTGCCGTGCGCGTTGACGTGGTCGACGTCTTCGGCGCGCCATCCGGCATCCCGCAGTGCGGCGTCGACGGCTGCTCGGGCGATGGTGCCGGAGGGATGCGGGCTGGTGGGATGGTGGGCGTCCGTCGTGGCGCCGGTGCCCGCGAGCAGCGCCCTGGGGGTCGTGCCCCTGGCGTGGGCGTCCTCGGCCCGTTCCAACACCATGATGGCGGCGCCCTCGCCCATCACGAGTCCGGCCCGGTCCGCCGCGAACGGCCGGCAGAGCCTGGACGGGTCGCCGTCCCGGAGCGCTGCGGCTCCCGAGCGGGCGAAGCCGGTCATGGCCACCGGGAACACGATCGACTCGGTGGCTCCGGCGATCGCGATGTCGCACTGCCCGGTGGCCAGCAGGTCCCGGGCCACGGAGAGCGCGGTGACTCCGGACGAACAGGCCGTGCACGGCGCCAGACTGGGGCCGTGCGCCCGCATCTGGATGGCGATCTCCGCCGCGGGCATGTTCGGGATCGTCAGGAGGATGCCCGCGGGTGAGGTGGCCGCGGGTCCGCGCCGGTCCAGTGCGACGGCCTGTTCGGTCAGTCCGGCGGAGCCTCCGCTGCTGGTGCCGACGACCACGGCCACCCGGGTCCCGTCCCAGTCGGCGGGGTCCAGTCCGGCGTCGGCGACCGCTTCCCGTGCGGCCAGGACGGCGAACTTGACGTACCTGCCCATGCGGAACGCGGTACGGCCGCCGACCGCGGCGTCCAGATCGATGCCCGAGACCGTGCAGGCGAAGTCGACCGCGCAGCCTTCGAGCTCCGGGACGGTGCGGGCGAGTGAGACCCCGGCGCAGACGCCGTCCCAGGTGGTGTCGGTGTCGTTGCCGGCCGGGGTGATCATTCCCAGGCCGGTGACGGCGATGGCGGGCTTGTTCATCGGGCGCAGCTCACCGGCACCGCACCGTCGACGGCCGCGCGGATGAACTCCGAGATGTCGGTGAGTGTGGCGTCCTTGTAGAGCGTGTCCGAGTCGGCGTCGACGCCCAGCGTCTCCTTGATGATGACGGCGAACTCGGCGACCGCCAGGGAGTCCATCTCCAGGCTGTCCATCGTCGACTCCGGGAAGATCTCGGAGTCGGGCACCTTGAAGGTCCCGGCCAGGACCTCGGTGATCTTCGGGTGAATCGTGTTCGTCGTCCTCGCGGCCGTCACGGTCTTCGCGGTGTTCACTGTCTACCTCTCATCGGCATGTACCTCGAACGGCGGGTAGTTGAACGCATCTACCCACCGCCGAAGTAACTGGATGCAGGCCTTCCGGTTACGCCTTCCGGCGAACCGATTCGTCTACGCTCACCTGCGGCTTCTCCAGCCACCGGGACAACACGGATGTCGTTCCCCAGTACGCCAGCAGAACGCCGCCGACGCCGACCGCCCCCACGCTTTCGCGCACCGACCGGCGGCGGATACGGTCGCGGACGCGCAGGCGCGCGGACCGGTTCTCCCGCCCGCACTGCGGCGCCCGGTCCTCGCCCCGATGCCAGGCTCCGTCGGGGTCGTCGTAGGCATCCGCGTAGTCCGGCCCCGCGATCGGCCGGTCGGCGAGCAGCGCGTCCGGCAGAGCGAACGAATCGACCAGCTCGGGAGCGTGCGCCGCGACGGCGGCGATCAGCCGCTCGATGGCGCCCGGCAGCTCCTTTACCTGATCGGCGGTCACCTGTCCGGCCGCGAGCAGATCGCCGCTGTTACGGTCCACCCACTGAAGGGCGAACAGCCGTTGCAGCTCCCCCAGTCGGTCCCTGGCCGGTCCTTCGGGCAGGCCGTCCACGGCGTGTGCGTACGCCTCGGCCGCCTGCCGGTACGCGTACGCCTCGACACCGCGCAGGGCCGGTCCGGATGCCGCGTTCCAGCGGCCGAGGAAGTCACCGAACGGTGCCGCGCTCATCCGCTCCCGGGCCCGGGTGAAGCAGATCTCCTCCACGGCCGCGAGAAGCCGGCGCAGGAACCGGGGGTCGGCCAGATCGCCCGGGGCCGCGGGGGCGGCGGACCCCTCCCGCGGTGCGAAGCCGAACATCATCTCGGCGGCCGCCTTGGCGTGGATGGCGACATTGTCCCCCTCGGCGGTGATCACTCCCTCCACGCCGCTGAACACCTCGGTCATCCCGTTGTTCTCCAGCAGCCCCTGCGCTCCGCACCTCTCCCGGCACTCGACGATGACATCACGGGCCTGCCAGGTGATCCATCCCTTGGCCACGGCGACCAGGCGCTCCGCCTCGTCCCGGTCGGCTTCGGTGCGCTCCTCCCACCGTTGGAGCGCTCTGCGGTGCAGCAGGCTCATGGCGAAGACCGTGGCCATCGCCCCGGCGAGCGGGCCATGGTGGGTCCGGTGGGCGTAGACCGGTACCCGCTGGGAGGCGCGGGAGCCGGTGATGAGGCGGTGGCCGCCGTAACGGACGGCGATGGCCAGGGTCACCCGGGCCGATCCGACCGCGCAGGCACTCATGGAGATCTTGCCCGGGGCGACCCGCTCGATGGAGGCGAGGAACCGGCGCCTGCGGTTGGCCACTTCACTGGTGAACTCCCCGCGGTCGCCGACCGCGCCCTGCTCACCGGCCAGCAGGGCATCGCGCCCCACGAAGAACCGGTCGAAGGAGGTCAGGCAGTGGTCGACCGGGCTGCCCATCCGGGCGGGCAGCCGCCGCACCCGTACGCCGGGCAGGGGGCGCACGTCGTCGGTGAGCGGTGCGAGGAAGAGGAAGACGCCGTGGTCGGTGCCGTCGACCAGCAGCCGGGCGGCCACCAGCCCGGCCTTGGGTCCGCCGGCCGGGCCGGTGTTGGGCATGAACTTCTGCGCCCCGCTGTGCGGGGTGTGCAGGACGAAGCCGTCGCGTTCACGGTCGTACGTCGCCGTGGTCTCGACGGCCGGCGCATCGTTGCCGTGCGCCACCTCCGTACACAGGAAGGTTCCGGTGCGCCGCAGTTGGAGGAATTCCGACAGATCGCGGCGGCTGCCGTTGTCGTGGTCGAGGAGGCTGCCGAGGAACAGGTTGTAGTGGATGCCCGCGACCGTGGCCAGCGACGGGTCGGCCGGGCTGAGCCACTCGTGCAGGGCGGCGAGGGCACGCGGATCGGCGGCCAGCCGGGCGGCGCTGTCGATCGACTCGTTGAGGATGCGCAGGCGGTCGTAGGAAAGGGCGAGCCGCTCGTCGGGGGTTCCCGAGGCGGGACGACGGAACGGTTCCGTGGTGAGCAGACGTCGCCAGAACCCGTGCTCCTGGCGGAAGTTCTCCCCGTAGAGCACCCGGGTCAGCAGATCTGTGGTCGACGTAGGAGCCGAGCTATTCATCATTACGGTCACGGACGTAGAACGATCAAGGAACGGCGAGGACACCCCTCGCCGTTCCCGGATATGGGCGCCGGTCAGGCCTTCTGGAATGCGAGTGCGACATTGTGGCCGCCGAAGCCGAAGGAGTGGCTCACCGCGGTCTCGACCCGCTGGTGGCGGGGTTCCTTGGTCACGCAGTCGAGCGGGAAGGCGTCCGGCAGGGAATCCAGGTTGGCGATCGGCGGGATGAGGGACCGCTCCAGGGTCAGCACGGTGGCCACCGCCTCGATCGCGCCCGCCGCCGCCAGGGTGTGTCCGACGACGCCCTTGGGCGCGGTGACCGGGGGGCGGTGCGGGAAGAGCCGGGAGATGAGGGTGGTCTCCATGGCGTCGTTGAGCGGGGTGGAGGTGCCGTGGGCGTTGATGTGGTCGACATCGCCCGGCTTCCAGCCCGCCTGCCGCAGGGCCGCTTCGACGGCCCGCTGGGCGCCCCGGCCGCCGGGCTCCGGTGCGGTGGGGTGGTGGGCGTCCGTACTGGACCCGGCCCCGGTGAGCAGGGCGCGGGTACGTCCGCCCCTGGCCCTGGCCTCGTCCGCGCGTTCCAGGACGAGCATGGCGGCGCCCTCGCCGATCACGAAGCCGTCCCGGTCCGCCGCGAACGGCCGGGAGGCGCCCGCCGGATCGTCGGTCCGCGTGGACAGGGCGCCCATCCTGGCGAAGGCGGTGACCACGAGCGGGGTCAGCACGGACTCCGAGCCACCGGCCACCACCACGTCGCACTCGCCGCTGCGCAGCAGATCGCGCGCCACGGCGATGGCGGTGGCTCCCGAGGCGCACGCCGTCACGGGCGCCAGGCTGGGGCCGTGGGCCTTCAGCGCGATGGCGACCTCTCCGGCGGCCGCGTTGGGGATCATCATCGGCACCAGCAGCGGGGACACCGCGTCGGGGCCCCCGGCCGCCAGCCGGGCGGCGTTGTCGACGAGTACGGATACGCCCCCGACCCCGACACCCAGCACCACGCCCACCCGGCCGCCGTCCCAGCGGGCCGGATCGAACCCGGCGTCCGCGACCGCCTGCCGGGCGGCGACCACGGCCAGCTTCACGAACCGGGCCATCCGCCACACCGAGCGTCCGCCCACCGCCGCGTCCAGGTCCAGGCCGTCGACCGAACAGGCGAAGTCGACGGGCAGACCGGCGAGTTCGTCGCAGCGCCGGGCCATGGAGTATCCGGAGCACAGCCCTTCCCAGAAGCTGTGCTCGTCCGCACCCGCGGGAGTCACCAGGCCCACTCCCGTCACCGCGACAGCGGTGTCGGTGCCGGTGTCCTTGTCAGCGGACCGCGCCATTCTGTGTTCCTTCCATAGAAATCGTCTGCGGGGCGCCCGGCCAGCGAAGTGCCGCGGAACCCCAGGTCAATCCGCCACCGAAGGCGGTGATCAGGACCCGGTCGCCGGCCCTGAACCGGCCCCGCCCCTCGGCGTCCGCCAGGGCCAGGGGAATGGAAGCCGCACCGGTGTTGCCCACCCGTTCCAGATGGGTGACACAGCGCTGCGGCCCGATGCCGACGCGTTCGGCGACCGCGCGCAGGATCCTCGCGTTGGCCTGGTGCGGCACGAAGTGGTCGACCTCCGCGGCGTCCCAGCCCACCCGCGTGAGCAGTTCGCGGCACGATCCGGTCATCCGCTGGACGGCGTGCTGGTACACGGAGGGGCCCTGCATCCGGAAGAACTCGTCGCCCGCCGCCGCCGGGCGGTCCGTCGACCGGGCCCGTGCGCCGCCGCCCGGCACCGTGATCAGGTCGTACCCGGTGCCGTCGCTGCCCAGGTCGAAGGCGAGCAGCTCGCCGGGGGCTCCGGTTCGCCCGGCCGCCACGAGCGCCGCGCCCGCCCCGTCGCCGAAGACCACACCCGCCGAGCGGTCCGCCGGGTCCAGCCAGGCCGAGTAGACATCGGCGCCCACGAGCAGCACCCGCTCGTACAGGCCCGAGGCCACCAGCCCGTGGCAGACGGCCAGTCCGTAGACGAAGCCGCTGCACACCGCGGCGATGTCGAGCGCCGGTACGGTGCCGAGCCCCAGGCGTGCGGCCAGGGCGGGCGCGGTACCCGGACAGAGGTGGTCGGGGGTGGCGGTGGCGAGGACCAGGGCGTCCACCGGTCCGGGTGCCGGGGACCTGCCGAGCAGCCGGCCGGCCGCCTCGAACGCGACATCGCCGGTGGCCAGTCCGGGCCCGGCCCGGTGACGGCTGCCGATGCCGGTCCGTGACCGCACCCAGGTGTCGTCCACCCCCCAGGCGGCGGGCAGTTGGTCATTGCCCACCGGCTCCCCGGGCACCCATCCCGCCACGCTCTCCAGCACCGCCGTGCGTGCGCCGGCCCGTAAGACTCCCCGTCGCGCACCCGGCCCCGTACCGCTGTCGACTGCCTGTCCCCTCGCCACCCACTGCCCCGATTCCGTCGTCGAACGTGCCAACCCGTTGACGAACGGCGGAATGCCTGGTGGGGGTGCGTTCGACTGGGCCGAACGGGTTAAAGATGTTTCCCGAGGCCACCGGTGGGGAGGGGCCGGCCGGTGAGTCCCGGATCGGGACCTGACGGTGTCGCCGCTCCCGTACCCGGGGAGCGGGGCACCATGGTGTCTCAGGTGCGGGCGAGCGCCTCCCGCAGTTCCGCCTCGTCGGGCGGGCTGGCGCCCGCCCGTGCGACGGTCACGGCGGCGGAGGCCACCGCGTGGCGCAGCACGTCCGTGACGGTGTCCCGGTCGAGGGTGTGCAGCCGCTGCCGGGCCTCGGCCCCGAGCAGTCCGTGCCTGGCGAGGGCGTGCAGGGTGCCCGACATGAACGCGTCGCCCGCGCCCACCGTGTCGACGACCTCGGTGGGCAGTGCGGCCGTCGTCACCCGGCCTTCGGGGAGTACGGCCACGGCGCCGTCGCCGCCCCGGGTGACGAGGACGACGGCCGGACCCCGGGCCAGCCAGCGTCTCGCGATCTCCTGCGCGCACTCCCCCGGGTAGAGCCATTCCAGGTCCTCGTCGCTGGCCTTGACGACATCGCTCAGCGCGACGCAGCGTTCGACCCGGCGCAGCGCACTGTCGTGATCACCCATCAGCTCCGGCCGCACGTTCGGGTCGTAGCTGACCGTCGCGGTGGCCCGCAGGGCCCGGACGGCGTCCAGGACAGTGGCCGAGCCGGGTTCCATCACGGCGGCGATCGAGCCGGTGTGGACATGGTGGGGCGGCCGGTCCTCCACCGCCGGGGTGAGGGTCCAGGTGATCTCGAAGGCGTACGTGGCCCGGCCGTCGGCGTCCAGCGCCACCGCGGCGGACGGGGTGGGTGCGGCCGACCCGTCGGTCCGCACGTCCACCCCGGCGGACTCCAGGTGGCGGCGGATCAGCCGGCCGTGGGCGTCCGGGCCGAGCTGGGTGCGCAGGGTGGTGGCGCGGCCGAGCCGGGCCAGGCCGTACGCGACGTTCGCCGGACTGCCGCCCGGGTGCACCTGGTCGGCCGCGCCCGGCAGCCGGACGACGTCGGCCACGCATTCGCCGATGACCAGCAGGTCGGGACTGTCGAGCATGCGAGACATGAGGGGGCTCCTGGAATGCCGTGACGACGGTGTCCTGGCAGGAGGCTCGGCCTCCGGACACATTGCGTCCGATCCTGCCGCGTGTGGGGTGCCTGTCGGTGGCACCGGCGACCTGCCGGTCGCTCGGAATGCTCCGATCCGGGCGCTGCGGGCGCGGATCCGCGGCGGCAGGGACGTGCCTGGCACGGCCGAGGTCGACGGCGTGGCCGTCGGCGATGTCGGCCGAGGCCCGACAGCCTTGTGCACAGGCGGCGTTCACCGTCGACGCGTGGTCAGCGGCAGAGCGGGAGCTACGGGGCGCAGGCACTCCGGGGAAGCCCGGCACGGCAGGCGCCGGGCACGTCCTCGCCCCGACCCGTACGCCTCCTCACTCGCGGCCGGGGACGTTCGCCTGCCGGGTCAGACGGCGGGCAGGCCGTTCACTCTCCGCGCGCGGCGCGGACCGCGTCCGTCACCAGGCCGAGGAAGCGGGCATGGGCAGGGGGGCCGTAGAGCGGCTCCGGGTTCCACGGCACGATGGGCGCGCCCTGCCGCAGGGCGGACCAGTCCGCGTTCTCCCGGAGCTCGTCGAGCGGGGTGGCGTTCGACCGGATGTCGGTGAGGACGACCTGTGGCCGCAGGGACGCCACCGCGTCCCATCCGACGGTGGACCAGTTCGCCCCGGGCCCTTCGGCCGGCTCCACCAGGTGTACGCCGAGCTCGGCGAGCACCCGCAGCTCGGGCCACATCCGGGGGCGGGCGACATGGGCCTGCGCCACGCCGGCCGGGGACAGGGCGGCCACCCGGACCGCGTCGCCGGGCCCCTCGCCCACGGCCGCGCGCAGCCGATCCCGGGCGGCCTCCAGGTCACCGTTCGCCGCCGGCCGGACCTCGGCACCGAGGGAGCGGGCCAGCTCGGCGAACCGGTCGCCGATCTCGGCGAACGTCCGGGCCGTGCCCACATCCAGGACGACGACCGGGACCCTCTCCTCCAGATGCTTGGCGGTGTCCTGGGCCAGCCCGTAGACATGGCCGCCGCCGTAGCTGACGGCCACCACGAGGTCCGGCTCGTCGCGCAGCAGTGTCTCCAGGTCCAGGTCATCGCCCGCGCCGAGGTAGTCGACCTCGTCCAGCGGGAGTGTCCCGGTCTTGGCCCGGTCGGGACCGGCACCGTCGTGGTCGGAGCCGAATATCCCCCGCGGCCGTATCCCGTAGTCCCACAGCGTCGCGCCGGCCTGGACGTACGCGAGCACCCGGGAAGGGCGCCGTGCGGCCGTGGACAGCCGGCCCCGGTCGTCGGAGAACCGCCACTCGCTCTGCACTGTCACGTCACACATGCCCCTCTGCCGCCGACCGCCGGCCCATTCGTCCGCACTCGCACAGGTGTACCTGCCCAGCCCGCCGCCGCCACACCCCTCGGCCCGCCCTCACGTTCACGCCCGTTGTCGCACGCCCGTTGTCGCACGCCCCCGGGGCACCGCGGCGGTGGCGCGCCACGCGATCGCACCGCTCGGCCGTTCCTTCGACACACCTTCACAATTCTTTACATTTCATCCGATCCGCGAGCCCGGGACCTCGCGGGCCGATCGTCGTACCGCTCCCTTCCGCCTCCAGGACGGACCGTCAACTCGTCACACATTCAACGTACTTGCACCCGATCCACCCGGCACCGCACCCCCTGGACCCGCATCGGGTACCCGCGTGGGAATTCCGTGAACACGATGACGCGCCGTGTGGCCGGACCGCCCCCGCGCCGGCCACACGGGCCGACACGGCAGGCGGGGCCCGTCACCGGCTGTTAGAAATAGGGCACTCCGTGTCATCACCCGCTCGGCCGCCCGGTTGGAGACAACTCCCCATGAAATCGACCACGTTGAAGGCCACCATGGCCGCCCTCCTCGGCGCGTCGCTCTCCGCGGCCTCCGCCTATGACGCGGTTTCGAGGGACATCCCGGCCCGGCATGTCTCGGCGCGCTGCCCGGTCGTCGACGTGCTCGCGGTCTACACCCCGAAGGCCGCCGCGCGCGTGGGCGGAACTTACCGGGTCCCCGCGTCGGCTCAGCAGATCGCCACCCGGATGAACCGCTCCCTGCGCGAGAGCGGGGTCTGCGGAGCCATCAGGATGGTCCGCCCGTACACCGATAGGGCGTACGACGGTTCGGAGCAGTTCCACGCCGCCCACCGCAGCCTCAAGGACCACACCGGCTCGCGCCTGGGCCGGGAGGTCCACGAGCGGCGCGCCAGGTACGGGGCCGATCTGGTGACCCTCGTGGTGGACCAGCCGGAGCGCGGCGGCGGCACCGCCGACTACGCGTCGGCGCTCGACAGTTCCTCGGACGAGTACGCCTATTCGGTCGTCGACGTCGACGGCATCGCCCTGGATTCGGTGAGCCACGAGATCGGGCACAATCTGGGCCTCGCCCATGACCGGGGCACCATCGAGGACAACGCGGACGGCTCGATGGATGTGAGCCCGGTCCGCCCGTACAACACCGGCTGGGTCACCGAGGACCGCGAGTACTACACGATCATGGCGTACCGGTCCTCGTGCGGTGACCACTGCAAACGGATCAGCCGGTTCTCCAGCGCAAAGGGCCGCTGGCGTGGCCGCAGTCTGGGCGACACGTTCAACGACAGCGCCCGCGCCCTGCGCGAGACCCTGCCCGTCGTCGCCGGATACCGCGGCCGGAGCTGACCCGTGGCGCGGACGGGGCCGCATCACGACCGGCCCGACGCCGCCCGGCACCAGCAGCCGTCCAAGGCCCCTGACCGTCGCCGACGGCACCCCGTTCAGCCACCCGCGTCCGTGGCGTCCGTGCTCCACGGCCCGAGGCCCAGGCCGGCCAGGAACGCCGAGGCGGCCGGGGTCGGGCGGAACCGGCTCCAGACGAGGCGCTCCACCCGCCCCGGAGCATCGCGCACCCGCAGCACCCGCACCCCCGGCACCTCATCGGCGAACGCGGTGGGCAGGAGCGCCACCCCGAGCCCCTTGCGGACCAGCCGGGCGATGAAGTCGGCGCCCGTGACCTCGTAGGCGACGTCCCGGACGAGTCCCATCGCGGTGAACGCCTCCTCCGACTGCGCCCGCGCCGCCGTGCCGTCGGGGAAGTCGACGAACGTCTCCCGTGCCAGCCGCTCCAGATCCACCTCGTCCTCGTCCGCCAGCGGGTGATCGGCGGCCGTGATCGCGGCCAGTTCGCCCCGGGCCAGCTCATGGTCGCTGACGCCCTTGGGCCGGTAGTCCGGCAGGACCCCGAGGAAGGCCAGGTCGAGAGCGCCCGTCCGGACACCCTCCACCAGGTCCTTGCTCGCCCCGTCGCGCAGCACGATCCGCACCTTGGGATGGCGGCGGTGGAACTCCCCCAGCGCACCCGGGACGTCGACCGCGGTGACCGTGGGAATGGCCCCGATCGCGAGACGCCCGCTGACCTCACCGGCCGCGGCGGCCACCTCGGCACGGGCCCGCTCCGCCGCGTCCAGGGCCTGCCGGGCGGCGGGCAGGAACGCCTCCCCGGCCGCGGTGAGCCGCACATGGCGGCTGGACCGGTCGAAGAGCCGGGCGCCGAGCTCCTTCTCCAGCCGGGCGACCTGGTGGCTGAGTGCGGACTGGACGACCAGGCACTGTTTCGCGGCCCGGGTGAAGTTCCTCGTCTCCGCGACCGCGACGACGTAGCGCATCTGCTGCAGTTCCATCCAGCCATCGTGAATCACGATCGCTGGAATGAAAAACATGTGTTGGACTGATCGATGGGTACGGCGCGACGCTGGTGCGTATGGCTCACTCCTCGCACACCACCCGCACACCGCACCAGGGCTCGGCGCTCCCCGCCGCCTCGTCGGCCTCCCTGGGACGCGGTCTGATCCTGTTGATGGCGCTGGCGGCCGGGCTGTCGGCGGCGGGCAACTACTTCGCACAGCCCCTCCTGGACCTGATCACCCAGGACCTGCACATCGGCGTCACCCTGGCCGGACTGATCGTGGCGGCCGCCCAGGCCGGCTACGCGCTGGGCCTGATCCTGCTGGTACCGCTCGGCGACATCACCGAGCGCAGACGACTGGCGGTGGGGCTGTTCGCCGCGACGGCGCTGTTCCTGCTGCTGACGGCCGCCGCCCCCTCCGGCCCGCTCCTCCTCGCGGGGACGGCCCTCGTCGCCCTCACCTCGGTCGGCGCCCAGGTCGTCGTCCCCTTCGCGGCCACCCTGGCCGCCCCGGAGGCCCGGGGCCGGGTCGTCGGCGTCGTGATGTCCGGGGTGCTGCTCGGCGGCCTGGTGGGGCGCATGGCCGCGGGTGCCCTGTCCGAACTCGGCGGATGGCGGACCGTCTACTGGGTGAACGCCCTGCTCATGGCGGTCATGGCCGTTCTGCTCCACCGCAAGCTGCCCCGGCTGCCCGTGGCGAACGGTGCGGCGCCGACCACGTACGGCTCGCTGCTCCGCTCCACGCTCGCCCTGCTGCGCGAGGAACCCCTGCTGCGCTCACGGTCCGCCATCGGCGCCTTCTCCATGGCTTCGTACAGCGTGCAGCTGACCGCGCTGACCTTTCTGCTCACCCGGCAGCCCTACGACTGGACCGCGGCCGCCATCGGATTCTTCGGACTGCTGGGCGTCATCGGCGTGATGGGCATGAACTTCGCGGCCCGGCTGGGCGACCGCGGCCATGTCCAGGCGGTGTCGGGCGCCGCGGGAATCCTCCTGACACTCGCCTGGCTGCCGCTGCTCGCGGGCGAGACCTCGCTGTGGTGGCTGGCGACCGGGGTGATCGTGCTCAACATCGCCCAGCAGGCGGGCCTGAACAGCAGTCAGAACGTGATCTACGCGCTCCGCCCGGAGGCCCGCAACCGGATCAACTCCGCCTTCATGACGCTGTTCTTCGTCGGCGGCGCGGTGGGCGCGTCCCTGGCCGCGGTGGTGTGGGCCGCTGCGGGCTGGTCGGGCGTGTGCGTCCTGGGCGCCTCGCTGGCCGCCATGAGCACGGCGCTGTGGGTACTGGAGCGGGTCCGGGCCCGTTGAGCGTTCCCGGCCCGGCCTCCCGCCCGGGGGCCGGGCCCGGCGCCTGGCGCTTCAGTCCGAGGCGTCCGTGCCGGAGGCTTCGCGGGCGGGCCGGGCCAGTTCCACGTTGAACTGCGCCCCGGCCAGCAGGGCGAGATTGGTGAACCAGACCCAGATCAGGAAGACGACCAGGCCCGCGAGCGAACCGTACAGCCGGCTGTAGCTGCCGATGTGGGTCGCGTACAGCGCGAATCCCGCCGAGGCGACGAGCCAGAGGAACGCGGCCAGGACGCCACCGGGCAGCCCCTGGCTCCTCCCCCGGGCCGATGGTGGACCGGTGCGGAAGAGGACCAGGATCAGACAGGCGACGAGGCAGAGCAGTACGGGCCATTTGAGGACCGCCCACAGGGTCTCGCCGGCATGGGCCAGCCCCATCCGGTGTCCGAGCCAGCGGGCCAGCGGCCCGGTGAGTACGAGAGCGAAGGCGCTGGCCATCAGCAGCACCAGAAGCCCGACGGCCGAAGCGACGATGATGTGGGCCTTGCGCAGCGCCGGCCGGGTGTCCTGGACGTGGTGCATGGCGTGCAGCGCCCTGCGGAAGACGGCCAGGTAGCTGCACGCGGACCATACGGCGCTGACGGTCCCGGTCGCGACGAGCAGCCAGACGGCGGTGCGCTCGTGGGTGGCCGCCTCCAGTGGCTGGCGGAGCGCGGCCCCGGATTCCGCGGGCGCGAAGGCGGTGATGTCGGCGATCAGCGCGTTCGTGGCCCCGGGATTCGCCAGACCGATCACGGAGACGGTGACGAGCAGGGCCGGGAGCAGGGCGAGGATGGCGTAGTACGTCAGGGCGGCCGCCCAGTCGGAGATGTCGTCGTTCCACAGTGCGACGGGCGTGCGGCGCAGGGCGCTGAACCAGCGGCGCCGCACCCCGGTGGTGCGGGGCGTGCGTTCGACGGCGGGTGTGGCGGTCCGGCTGGACAAGCTCGTACTCCGGGGGCGTGGGCAGGTGCGGCGGGCCGGGATCCTTCGCCCGTTCCTCGGACGCCCCCGGCTGCACCTTTCTCTCATGCCTCGTCCGGGCCGATGCACACCGGTCCCGTGGTCCGGCCTCCGTCGGTCGGTGAGGTCCGTCAGCCGCGGCCCCGCTTCCGGCGGTGGGCAGCGGCTGGTCATCGACCGCCGCAGCTCGCCGAGGCCGCCGCTCGCCGACGCCGTCAGTCGTTGACCGCCGTCAGCAGGACCACCGCGTCCGTCAGGGCCAGCAGGCCGTGCCGCTCCTGCGGGATCGGGTGCAGCGCCCCGGTGGTCAGCTCCACGTCGCCGGAGCCCGCCGTCAGCCGGACCGAGCCGCGCAGCACCTGGAGGGAGGCGGCGGGCGGCGCGTTGTGCTCGTCCAGCGCCGTCCCCGAGGTCAAGGCGATCACCGTCTGGCGCAGCGGAGGCTGCTGGAGCAGGAGGTGGGCGCTGCGCCCGTGCGCGGCGACGCGGGCGGCGGCCAGGTGCTCGTCGGCGAGGGCGTTGAGGTCATCCATACGCCCCACTGTGCCGCAGCCCCCGCTGCCCCGCGATCCTGCGGTACGCCGCCCGGGTCGGGATCCGACCCGGGCATCCGCCGCAGGACCCGCGGCGCGGACCGGACCGTCAGAGTCCGCCGGTGTACAGCAGCCGGTCGGGCGAGCCGGGACTCAGATAGGACAGGGCGTCCGGGGTCGACTCGTCGGCCAGCCGGCTCGCGAGGGTCGCGGGACTCGCCGCCGGGTCCGCCTCCCTGTGCAGGGCGGCGACACCGGCCACGTGCGGGCTGGCCATGGAGGTGCCGTCGAGGGCGACGGAGCCGCCGCCGAGCCTGGCGGAGACGATGCCCTGGCCGGGGGCGTACAGCGAGAGGCATGCGCCCCAGTTGCTGAACGAGGTCTGCCGGTCGAGGTTGTCGCTCGCTCCCACGGTGACCACGCGTTCGGCACCCGCCGGGGAGATGTCGCACGCGTCGATGTTGTCGTTGCCGGCCGCGACGACGGGCAGCACGCCCGCCTCCGCGACGGCGTTGATCCCGTCGTCGACGGCCTGCGACTTCGCCCCGCCGAGCGAGGAGTTCAGCACGGCGGGACGGCCGGAGTTCCTGGCGTCCTCGACCACCCAGTCGAATCCGGCGAGGATCCCGGCCCAGGTGCCCCTGCCCTCGCAGTCGAGCACCCGCACATTGACGAGCGAGACGGACGTGGCCACGCCGTATGTCGCCCCGCCGACCGTGCCCGCCACATGGGTGCCGTGGCCGTTGCAGTCCTGACCGCCGCGGCCGTCGTCGATGGCGTCGAATCCGTTGACCACCCGCCCGCCGAACTCGCTGTGCCCGGCGTCGATCCCGGTGTCGACGACGTACACCGTCACGCCGTTGCCCGTGGCGGTCGTGATGAAGGACTGGTCCAGCGGCAGCTGTCGCTGGTCGATCCGGTCCTGCCCCCAGGACGCGGCCGCGGCCCGGGGGCCGGTGGTTTCCCTCTTCGACGCCGTGGGGACGACGGCGACCTCGCCGTTCTCCTCGACGGACCGGACGCCGGGGAAGGCCCGTACCTGGTCGAGCTGCGTGGGAGTGAGCGTGGCGGCGAAGCCGCGCGCGACGCGTCCGTAGGTGTACATCGCGCGGAGCCCGAACTGCCGCAGGACGGTGTCCGGCGACACCTCGGGCCGAAGGGTGACGATGTACTGGTCGGGGACGGCGCGGGCGGACTGCCGCACCGCGACACCGCTCGATCCGGTGTCGGCCGTGGCCTGGGTGGTGGTGCCGATCAGGGGGACGATCAGCAGCAGAGCGGCTGGTGCCCAGCGGGCGCGCAGGCGCATACGTTCTCCTCGGGGTGGGGGGATCGTGCGGGGAAGAGGCAGATCCGCGAAGTGCGAACACCAGTTCCTTCGTCCCCACCCCGGGGATGCCTTAGCGGGATCAGCCGGACAGCGCAACGCTCTCGGTGAGCTCCCGGTCCGTACGGTCGCCGTGCTCCCGGACCTGTTCCCCGTGGACGGCCCAGCGGCCGACCGCCACCTCTGCCGTGATGCCGGGTCCGAATCCGGCGATCAGGCCCTGCGCGGATTCCGCCGGACAACCGTCCTCGAACAGCCTCGCGAGCGCGTCGAAGACGACCGAGCTGGCGATATTGCCTCGTTCGGTGAGCGTGGCCCTGCTGAAGCGGAACATCTCCGGCGGCAGGTTCAGGTAGTGGCAGAGGTCATCGAGAATGCGCGGACCGCCCGCGTGCACGATGAAGAAGTCCATGGCCGGAACCGTCCAGCCATGCCGGTCGACCAGATCCTTGAGTACCGGTGCGAGCATCTCCATGGTGCCGGGCACCCGTTTGTCGAGCAGGAAGTGGAATCCCGTGTCGCGTACCGCGTAGGAGATCCAGTCCTCGGTGTCGGGCACCAGATGGGAACCGTTGCGTTCCAGGTACATGCCGGTGCCGCCCTGCCCACGGACCACGGCTGCCGAAACCGCGTCCCCGAACAGTCCGTTGGAGAGCAGCGAGCCGACCCCGATGTCGGTCGGCTGGTAGCAGAGCGAGCAGAACTCGCAGGACACGATGAGCACATTGGCCCGCGGGTAGGCGAGACAGAAGTCGTGCGCCCGGTTGATGGCCGCGCCGCCCGCGGCGCAGCCGAGCTGGGCGATGGGGAGCTGCCGGGTCTCGGAGCGGAAGCCCATCGAGTTGATCAGCCATGCGGTCAGCGAGGGCATCATGAAGCCCGTGCAGGACACATAGACGATCAGGTCGACCTCCGCGGCCTCCAGTTCGGCGTTCGCCAGGGCCTGCCGGACGACTTCGGGGACACGGGCCTTCGCCTCCGCCTCGTACAGCTTGTTGCGCACCTCGAACCCGGGGTGCCTCAGGGTCTCCTCGATCGGCTGGACGAGGTGCCGGGTCTGCACTCCGGTGTTCTGGATGAGCCGCAGGACGAGGCCGCGCTGGGGGTGGTCGGCGTGTGTCTCCCGGGCCAGGTCCAGGGTCTGCTGCATCGTGATGACGTGTTCGGGCACAGCGATGGCCGGTCGGCACAGAGTCGCCATGGGTTCTCCTCGTTCTCTGGAGCGGAGGCTCTCGTCACCACGTGACGGGCAGGGCGAGCGGATAACGCCAGATGGAGGTCGTGTTCCATTGGACGTCCTCGGGCGGTACGTCGAGGCTCAGGGCCGGGAAACGGGTCAGCAGCGACGAGAAGGCCACTTCCAGTTCCATCGTGGCGAGCGGCGCGCCCAGGCAGTGGTGCGCACCCCAGCCGAACGTCATGTGCGGGATGGACGGCCGGTCCGGGTCCAGCTCGTCGGGGCGTTCGAACTTCCTGGCGTCCCGGTTGGCCGTGAGATAGGAGACGTGGACCACGTCACCGGCCCGGATGGCGACGCCGCTGAGCTCCACGTCCTCGGTGGCGATCCGCGGGATGCCGACGCCCTTGCGGAAGGGGATGTACCGCAGCAGCTCCTCCAGGGTCCGGGGCAGTTGCTCGGGGGCCGCCCGCAGCGATTCCAGGAGCGCGGGTTTGGTGAGCAGTGTGTAGGCGATATTGCCGAGTTGGTACGTCGTGGTGTCCTGGCCCGTGATGAGCAGCACCATGGCCATGACGGCCAGTTCGTTGTCGTCGAGCAGTTCGGCGCCGTCCCTGGCCGTGGCGAGCGTGCTGATGAGGTCCTCGCCGGGCGAGCGGCGCCGGTCGGCCGTCAGTTCGCTGAAGTAGGCACGCAGTTCGGCCTTGGCGCGTACCGCGGCGTCCTTGCCCGCGGCGCCGGTGTTCATCATGGTCAGGGCGTGGGCGCGGAGCCAGGGGCGGTCCGCTTCGGGGATGTCGAGCGCCTCGCAGATGGTGATCAGCGGCAGCGGAGCGGACACCCGGGCCACGAAGTCGGCCGGGGACCCGCTGTCCTCCATGTCCTGGAGCAGCTGGTCCACGATGCGCTGGGTCCGGTGGCGCATGTGCTCCACGCGGCGGGGGGTGAAGCTCTTGGCCACCAGGCTCCGCAGGCGGCTGCTGTCGGGCGGGTCCATCAGGTTGATGGATTCCGCCTGGACGATGGGTTCCGGGGTCATCCGCGGAAAGTCGCGGCCCGTGACGGCGCTGCGGCTGAAGCGCCGGTCGGTGGTGACCGTCCGGACGTCCTCGTAGCGGGTGACGAGCCAGGCTTCGCCCTCTCCGTACGCCATACGGATGCGGGACACCGGCGCTTCGGTCAGCAGCTCCCGAAGCTGCGGGTCGAACTCCAGTTGCTGGGCATAGTCGAACGGACAGCTGCGTACGGATTCCGTGTTCTCCACCGAGGTTCTCCCAATGACCGGTTCGGGGAATTCAGGGCGTGCCGGCTCCGGGCCCGGAAACAGACCTCCCCTATCTCCCCCATAACGCAGCGGAACATGTCACCCACACTCCGTAGTCAACCGATCAGAGGGGGATCTGACGGAGCGACAGGGCTGATGGAGGGAGCTTGCCGCGCACACGGATGAATTTCCGCGCTCCGGCGCCACGGGCCGCGCGGGGCCATGCCGTTGCACGCCCGAGCAGTCATGAAAGGTTTCAGTCTCAACATGCCTATTGACGTAGCACACCCACAACTCTAGCTTCACTGCCGTGAAACGATTCATCATCGAGTCGTAACGGAGCCGCGTTGTGATCAACAGAAGACGACTGCTCAGCACCACCGCCGCCACCGCTCTGGGAGCCGCCCTCTCCGGCACCGCCGTCCCCGCCGCCCGCGCCGCGGAGCGGGCGCGGGGCGCCGCCGACGCGGTCCGGGTCGCCGGACCGGGCGTCGAATACGTACACCATCCGCTTGGCCTCGACACTCCGCGCCCCAGGCTGAGTTGGCCGCTCACCTCCGACCGGCCCGGCCACCGGCAGAGCGCCTACCGGCTGCGGGTCGCCACGGACCCCGGGCGGCTTGCCGAACCGGACGTCTGGGACAGCGGCAAGGTCACGTCCGGCCGGTCCGTCCTGGTGCCGTACGCGGGACCGCCCCTGGTGTCCCGCACGCGCTACTTCTGGTCGGTGCGGGTCTGGGACGCCGACGGCTCGGCCTCTGGATGGAGCGCGCCGTCCTGGTGGGAGACCGGACTCCTGGAGGCCGCCGACTGGTCCGCCCGGTGGATCGGCGCGCCCGCCGCGCTGACCGGTGCGCCCGCACTGGACGACGCCTCATGGATCTGGTTCCCCGAAGGGGATCCGGCCAACAGCGCACCCGCGGCGACACGTTGGTTCCGCGGCCGGGCCGACGTCCCGCCGGACGTCACCCGCGCCCGCCTGGTGCTGACCGCCGACGACGGCTTCACCGCCCATGTGAACGGCGTCGAGGTGGCCCGCACCAAGGCGGACGGCCCCGCGCGGAACTGGAGCCGCCCGGTCCTGGTGGACGTGACCTCACGCCTCCGGCCGGGCACCAACGTGATCGCGGTGTCCGCCACCAATGCCGAGACCGGACCGGCCGGACTGCTGGGCGTACTGGAACTCACCACCGCCGACGGGGTGCGCACCCTTCCCACCGGCGCCGACTGGCGCACCGCGGACCGGGAGCCCGCGGGCGACTGGCGCTCCGCCGGTTACGACGACACCTCCTGGTCCACCGCCGCCGTCCTCGCCCCCTGGGGCTCCGGCCCCTGGGGGAAGGTCCCGGTGGCGCACTCCCCCGCCGGGCGGCTGCGCCAGGAGTTCCGGCTGGGGCGCGGGACCGTGGCACGGGCCCGCCTGTACTCCACCGCGCTCGGCCTGTACGAGGCGTATCTGAACGGCGAGCGGGTCGGCGAGGACCGGCTCGCGCCGGGCTGGACCGACTACCGCAAGCGCGTCCAGTACCAGACGTACGACGTGACGGCCCTGCTCCGGCCCGGCGGCAACGCGCTCGGGGTGACGCTGGCCGCGGGCTGGTACGCGGGCGGCATCGGCTGGTTCGGCCCCCACCAGTACGGTGAACAGCCCGCCGTGCTGGCCCAGTTGGAGATCACCTACACCGACGGGACGAGCGAGCGGGTGGTCTCGGACACCGGCTGGCGCGCGGCTGCCGGGCCGGTCACCGAGGCCGACCTGATGGCGGGCGAGGTGTACGACGCCCGCCTGGAGACGGACGGGTGGACGCGCACCGGGTTCGACGACAGCGCCTGGGCCGCGGCGGACGCCGTCGACGGGGTGACGGCGGCGGTGGTCGCCGAGGTGGGCGGGCCCTCCCGGGTGGCACACGAGCTGACGGCCCGTGCGGTGACCGAGCCCCGGCCCGGCGTGTTCGTCTTCGACCTCGGCCAGAACATGGTGGGAACGGCCCGGCTGACCGTCAGCGGTCCGGCCGGAACCACCGTGCGGATGCGGCACGCCGAGGTACTCGACCCGGACGGCACGATCTACACCGCCAATCTGCGCACCGCCCGCGCCACCGACACGTACATCCTCAAGGGGCGCGGGACGGAGACGTACGAGCCGCGCTTCACCTTCCACGGCTTCCGCTATGTCGAGGTCACCGGATTTCCCGGCCGGCCGTCGCGCGACGCGGTCGTGGGGCGCGTCATCCACACCGCGGCGCCCTTCACCATGGACTTCTCCACGAACGTTCCCCTGCTCAACCAGCTGCACAGCAACATCACTTGGGGCCAGCGCGGGAACTTCGTCTCGATTCCGACCGACACCCCGGCACGGGACGAACGGCTCGGCTGGACCGGTGACATCAATGTGTTCGCCCCCACCGCCGCGTACACGATGGAATCGGCCCGCTTCCTCACCAAGTGGCTCCAGGACCTGCGCGACGACCAGGCCGCCGACGGCGCCTTCCCGGACGTGGCGCCGCTCGTCGGGCCGGTCGGCAAGGGCGTGGCGGGGTGGGGCGACGCCGGGGTCACCGTGCCCTGGGCGCTGTACCGGGCGTACGGGGACGTGAGGGTGCTGGAGCAGTCCTGGGCCTCGATGGTGAAGTGGCTGGACTACCTCACCACGCACAGCACCGGCCTGCTGCGCCCCGACGAGGGGTACGGCGACTGGCTCAACATCCAGGACGAGACGCCCAAGGACGTCATCGGTACGGCGTACTTCGCGCACAGCGCCGATCTCGTGGCCCGGACCGCCGAGGTGCTGGGCAAGGACCCGGAGCCGTACCGGGCGCTGTTCGGCCGGGTCCGGGACGCGTTCCGTGCCGCCTATGTCTCGGCGGACGGGCGCGTGAAGGGGGACACACAGACGGCGTACGTGCTGGCCCTGTCCATGGATCTGCTCACCGCGACCGACCGGGCGCCCGCCGCCGACCGGCTGGTCGCGCTGATCGAGGCGAAGGACTGGCATCTGTCGACCGGCTTCCTCGGTACGCCGCGACTGCTCCCGGTGCTCACCGCCACCGGTCATACGGACGTCGCCTACCGGCTGCTGACACAGCGGACGTTCCCCAGCTGGGGCTATCAGATCGACCGGGGCGCGACCACGATGTGGGAGCGCTGGGACTCCATCAGGCCGGACGGAAGTTTCCAGGACGCCGGGATGAACTCGTTCAACCACTACGCGTACGGCTCGGTCGGCGAATGGATGTACGCGAACATCGCGGGCATCGCCCCGGGCGCCCCGGGCTTCCGGAAGATCGTGGTCCGGCCGCGCCCCGGCGGCGGGGTGACCGAGGCACAAGGCCGCTTCGACTCGCTCTACGGACCGGTCACCACCCGCTGGTCGACGGGCCGGAAGGGCTTCTCGCTGCGGGTCTCGTTCCCCGCCAACACCACGGCCGAGGTCTGGGTCCCGGGCGGCGGCAGCGCCTCGGCCGAGGGCGGCTCGGCGCGGTTCCTCCGGCTGGAGGAGGGGTGCGCGGTGTTCGCGGCGGGTTCGGGAACACATCGCTTCACCGCGACCTGAGCCCGTCGCGGGTGCCTTGCGGGCCGCATCGGTCCCGGAGGGCGGACAGCAGTCAGGGGTGGTGCGGGCCGGTGAACCGGACCGCACCACCCCTTCCGTGGTCAGCTGCCGTCGCCGCCCGTGCCGACCCGGCGCAGGGTGCGCAGCAGATACTCCTTGCGGTGCAGCGGATCGTGGTCCGTGCGCGAGCGCTCCGGGGGCGTTCCGGTGACCGGCAGGTGGTGCGCGAAGGCGGACTCCAGGACGCCCTCCCCCCGCGTCATCTCCGGAAGCAGTTGCTGGAGTTCATGCACACGGGCGGCCGGGACATCTCCCTCCAGCGTGCATACCGAGCCCCGCACCACGGGTGTCCCCGGCACGGCGCGCAGCCGGGCGAGCACCGGCACCAGCGGCCCGAAGGTGTCGTAGGGCAGCTCGATCCGGAAGCGGTGCATCGGCTCGTACACCCTGGTTCCGGCCTCTCGCAGGGCGCTCATCAGCACCAGCGGCGTCAGGTGGCGGAAGTCACCGGCGGTGCTCGACATCGTCTTGTCGAAGGTCGCATGGGAATGGCTCTGCCGGGGCCAGTATCCCGAATGCGTCATCGTGACCACGCAGTCGGTGACCTGCCAGCCGTGAATTCCCTGGTGCAGTGTGGTCCGTACGGTTTCCTCCACCGCCCTCATGAAGGAATAGGGCATGGAGCCGAGTTCCACTTCCCGCCGGAATTCCACTCCGCTGCCGGGCGCGGCGGGTTCGACCCGGAGTCCGACGGTGGCGAGAAAGGGGTTGGGGTCCTTGTCGATGATCTCGAAGGCGGCGCCCGTGCCGACGGGCCGCTCCAGGCAGATGGTCGTGGTCTCGCGGAACGTGACCTCGACGCCGAACTCGTCCGCCAGCGTCGCCTGGATGACCTCCTTCTGCACCTCGCCGTAGAGGGAGACGGACACCTCCTGCCGGATGTCGTCGTGCCGCAGAGCGATCAGCGGGTCCTGTTCGGCGAGCCGGCCGAGGGCGAGGTGCAGGGTGCCCCGGTCCGCCCGGCGGCGGGGGACGACGACCGTCTCCAGGGTCGGCGGGGCGAAGTGGTGCACCGCCGGTCCGGCCGCCGCGTCGCCGATCGTGTCACCGATCCGGATGTCCGCGAGCCCCCGGATCCTGGCGATCCGGCCCGCGCCGACACCATGGCCGCGCACTTCCGCACCCCGGTCGAAGACACTGATCGCGGAGACCTTGCCCTCGCTTTGTGTGCCGTCCGCGCCGCGGAACCGGAGCACTTCGCGTGTACGCACCGTCCCGGTGAACATCCGGATGTACGCGATCTTCTCCCCCGCCGGGCCGCGTTCGACCTTGAACACCGTGCCGGAGGCCGGACTGTGGGCGTCGCCCGCCGCGGTGGGCAGCAGTTCGGTGATTCCGGCGACCAGGTCGGCGACGCCCGCGCCCGTGGCGGCGGAGCCGAAGAACACCGGATGCACCAGCGCCCGCCCGGTCTGCGCGGCCAGTTCGCCGCGGAGCCGCTCGTACGGGACAGCCGTCGGATCGTCGACGTACGCGGCGAGCAGGTCGTCGTCGTGGGCGGTGAGCAGCTCCGTCAGCGCGGCGGTGAAGGCGGCGTCGGCCGCCGTGAACGGGGTACCGCACGCGTCGCGGGTGCCCAGCCCCCGGGCCGAGCCCATCGCGACGACGTCCGGGGAGAGCCGTTCCGCGATGCTCGCGAGGATCTGTTCGTACCGTGCTCCGGCCCGGTCGGTCTTGTTGACGAAGATCAGGGTCGGGATACGCAGCCTGCGCAGCGTCCGCATCAGGACGCGAGTCTGCGCCTGGACGCCCTCCACGGCGGAGACCACCAGCACGGCGCCGTCGAGCACGCCGAGGACCCGTTCCACCTCGGCGATGAAGTCCGGGTGGCCGGGGGTGTCGATCAGGTTGACCGCGATGTCGCCGATGACGAAGGAGACGACGGCGGACTTGATCGTGATGCCGCGCTGCCGTTCCAGGTCGAGCGAATCGGTCTGTGTACTGCCGTCGTCGACGCTGCCGATGTCGTCGATGACTCCGGCGGCGTGGAGCAGCCGCTCGGTCAGGCTCGTCTTACCGGCGTCGACGTGCGCCAGAATTCCCAGATTCAACGTATGCACTGAGCTTCATGCCCTCAAGATAGGTGTGAATTCCTGTCTGGGTGGACACAAAAGCTCCGCGCATAATCATCTCCTGGGTCGAATGCGTGTGCCGGGATTACAGCAGGGCGCCGCGGCGGCCCGCAACCGGTTAATCGGTCCGGGCGTTCCCCGGGGCGCCCGTGAGGTGGGGGAAGCGCCATTCCGTACGGCTGCGCATCGTGTCGCCGGGGCGCAGCACGGTGCTCGGGTGGGCGGGGCGGTTGGGTGAGTCGGGGAGGTGCTGGGTCTCCAGGCAGACCGAGCCGTGGCGCCCGTGGCGGCGGCCCCGGGCATCGGTGAACGTGCCGTCGAGCTGGTTGGCGGTGTAGACCTGGATTCCCGGTTCGGTGGTCCAAATCTCCAGCGTCCGGGCCGCGTCGGGGGCGGTGAGCCGTGCGGCGCGGCGCAGGTCGCCGGGGTGCCGGGGGGCGGTGGCCGGGTCCGGATCGACCTCCGGATCGGCAGCCGGGTCCACGTTCGGGTCCGCGTCCGGGTCGCGGAGGATCCAGCAGTGGTCGAAGCCGCCCGCCAGGCGTAGTTGCTCGTCGGGGAGGGCGATCCGCTCCCCCACACGGCGCGGTGCCGTGAGGTCGAACGGGGTGCCCCGCACGGGCGCCGCGGGTCCCTCGGGGATGCCGTCGGGGTCGATCGGGAGGTAGTGGTCGGCGTCGACCTCCAGCGTGTGGCCGAGGATGTCACCGCCGCCCAGGTTGAGGTAGGCGTGGTGGGTGAGGTTGACGACCGTGGGACGGTCGGTGGTCGCGGTGTAGTCGAGGGCGAGGGTGCCGGTGGTGTCGAGGGTGTAGGTCACGGCGGCGTCCAGCGTGCCGGGAAAGCCCATGTCGCCGTCGGGACTGCGCAGGGTGAGCCGGAGGGCCGCGGCGGTGTGGCTGACCCGGGCGGTGGCCCGCCACACCTTGGTGTGGAAGCCGTCGGGGCCGCCGTGCAGCGCGTGGCCGCGGTCGTTGGCGGGGATGTGGTGCGTGGTGCCGTCGAGGGTGAAGCGGCCGTGCGCGATGCGGTTGGCGTAGCGTCCGACGACGGCACCGAAGTAGGGGTTCTCGCCGGTGTAGTCGTCGATCCCGGTGAGCGACCGGACGATGTGACCGGGGTGCCCGGCGGTGTCCGGCACGGTGAGGCTGTGCAGGACACCGCCGTACGTGAGGACTTCGGCCCGGACTCCCGTACCGGAGTCGAGGGTCCAGAGGTGGGCCTGCGTATGCCCGTGGGCGGAGCCGAACGGTGTGCGGTGCGCGGTGGGGCGGGGCATCGGAGTTCCTTGTGGGAGCGCGCCGCCGGGCGGGCCCCTACGAGCCGAGGGGGTCGGGGCCGGTTCGGGGCGCGGTGGATTCGCGGACGATGAGGCGGTATCCGGGGCGTGGCCGCCGGGGCTCGGACACCGGGTCCCCCGTGAGGCGTTCCACGAGGCTGTCCACGGCGAGCCGGGCGATGGCTTCCTTGTCGGGGGCGATGGTGGTGAGGGTGGTCGTGCCGTACCGGCTCTCCTCGATGTCGTCGAAGCCGACGACGGCGATGTCGGCCGGGACGGCGAGCCGGCGCTCCGTGATCGTGCGCATGGCCCCGACCGCGATGAGGTCGTTGTAGGCGAACACCGCGTCGGGCCGCTCGCCCCGGTCGAGGAGGGAGGCCATGGCCGCGGCCCCGTCCTCGCGGCCGTAGCCGTCGGTGACCACGACCAGGGACTCGTCCGGCTCGATGCCCGCCGCCACCAGTTCCTCGCGCCAGCCCCGCAGCCGCAGGTGGGCGGGCTGGCGTTCGCGACCGGTGCGGGAGCCGAGGAACGCGATCCGGCGGTGCCCGTTGTCGATCAGGTGGCGTACGGCCTCGCGGGACGCGGCCACGTTGTCGATGGCGATGTGGTCGTACGGGGCCTCGTACTCGCGCTCCCCCAGCAGGACCAGGGGCGCCGTCTCGGTGCGCGCCATCAGGTCCTCCGTCTCCAGATGGATGGGGCTGAGGATGAGGCCGTCGATCACATGGGACCGGAATCCCTGACTGACCAGCAGTTCCTTCTCCCGGAGGCCCGCCGTGTGGTCGACCAGCACGGTGTAGTCGTGCCGGGCGGCCGCGTCGACGACGGCTCCGGCCAGTTCCGCGAAGTACGGGTTGCCGAACTCGGGCACCGCGAGGGCGATGATGCCGGTGCGGCCCTTGCGCAGATGGCGGGCGGTGAGGTTCGGCCGGTAGCCGAGCTCGTCGATCGCCTGCTGCACCTTGGCCCGCATCTTGGGTGTGACGTGCTGATAGTTGTTCACCACGTTCGACACGGTCTTGATGGACACGCCCGCCCGTTGCGCAACGTCCTTGAGGCTGACGCCCACGGCACTCCTTGACTTGGATTCGGCTCTGCCCGGCCCCGACCGGTTCAGGTGGTTCTGCGACTGCGCGCCAGATAGCGCTGGGCCACGACGACAACGATAAGGAAGCCCCCGCTGACCACCGACTGGTACGAGGAGTTGAGCGAGCCGATCTGGTTGATGAGGTTCTGGATGACGGCGAGCAGCAGAACACCCCAGAGTGTGCCGCTGACCGAACCGGCACCGCCGACGAGCAGCGTTCCGCCGATGACGACGGCGGAGATCGCGTCCAGCTCCATGCCCACGCCGACGATGGTCACGCCGGAGGACAGCCTGGCCGCGTTGAGTGCCCCGGCCAGTCCGGCCAGCAGCCCGCTGAGCGTGTAGACGAGGATCTTCGTACGGGCGACGGGGAGGCCCATCAGGGTGGCGGCGTCGCCGCTGCCTCCGACGGCGAACAGGGTCTGCCCGAACGAGGTGCGCTGGAGCAGCAGGCCGCCCGCCCCGAACAGCACCAGGGCGATCAGGATCGGGTACCCGAAGCCCTGGACGCTGCCCTGTCCCAGTTCGGCGAAGGCGGACCCCTTGGGCACCAGATACGTGGTGGCGCCCTCGTCGGTGAGGGCGAGGAGGATGCCCCGGGCCGCGAGCAGGGTGGCGAGGGTGACGATGAAGGGCGCCATTCCCGCCCGCGCGATCAGGAAGCCGTTGAGCAGTCCGATCGCGCCGCACGCCACGAGGGGCACCAGCAGTGCGGGCAGGAGGCCCCCTTGCGAGGCCCAGGCGGCCAGGACTCCGCCGAGGGCGAAGACGGAGCCGACCGACAGGTCGATGCCGCCGGTGATGATGACCGGGGTCATGCCGAGGGCGACGACGGCGAGGAACGACGCCTGCACGGTCACCCCGCGGGCGTTGTCCAGGGAGGCGAACGTCGGATAGACGAACGAGGCGATGACCACGACGGTCAGCAGGACCGCGAGGACGCCCTGCCGCTGGACGAGTTCGGCGATGCGCTGCCGGGGTGCCGGTTCGGGGCGAACGAGGGGGCGGGGCGCGCCGCCGTGTCCGGCCGTGGGTGTCTTCCGCGGTGCCGGGGCCTGGGCCGCGGGGGCGGGGGTGGTTTCGTTCATCGGGACCGACGCTCCCGGGCGACGTAGACGGCGGCGATGATGATGGCCGCCTGGGCGATCTGTGCGGTGGAGTCGGGCAGGTCGTGCTTGACGAGCGTGGCGCGCAACAGCTGCATCAGCAGGGCGCCCGCCACGGTGCCGAGCACCCGGATGGAGCCTCCGCCCAGCGGTGTGCCGCCGA
This sequence comes from Streptomyces sp. TSRI0281, assembly GCF_001905125.1. GTDB lineage: Bacteria > Actinomycetota > Actinomycetes > Streptomycetales > Streptomycetaceae > Streptomyces. The sequence goes on from NZ_LWLE01000037.1 coordinate 413,354, forward strand.
CCACGACGGCGGTGATGGCGGACAGTTCCATGAGGGTGCCCAGCGAGGACGGGTCGCTGGCGGTGAGCCTCGCGGTGGCGAGGATGCCGGCCAGGGCGGCCAGCACGCCGCAGAGCATGTACACGCCGATGAGTACGCGGGTGACGGGCAGTCCGGCCAGGGTGGCCGCCGAGCGGTTGCCGCCGATGGCGACGAGCCGGCGGCCGAAGGTGGTGCGGTGGACCAGGAACGCGACGGCTACGGCGAGCGCGCCCGCGATCAGCACGACCAGCGGGATACCGAGGAACGAACCGGTTCCCAGGGCGAGCAGCTCCGGGTTGACGATCTGCTTGAGCCGGCCGTCGGCCAGGACCAGGGCCAGGCCCCGGCCGCCGACGAACAGCGCGAGTGTGGCGACGATGGGCTGGAGCCCGACGAGGGAGACCAGGGTTCCGTTGATCGCGCCGACGACCGCGCCCGCCAGCATCGCGACGACGAGCGCGGGCACGAGCCCGTATCCGAGGTAGAGCGGCAGGAGCGCCGTGGCCAGGGCCATGGTGGAGCCGACGGACAGGTCGATGCCCTCGGTGCCGATGACCAGGGCCATGCCCAGGGCGACGATCACGATGGGAGCGACCTGGACGAGCTGGGTACGCAGGTTGTCGGCGGTCATGAAGTGTTCGGTGAACAGGGCGTTGAAGAGCAGCACCACGACGACGGCGGCGTACACGCCGTACTCCTGGTACCAGGCGGGGTCGCGCAGCCGCGCCAGGGGGTTCGCGGGTTTCGTGGGCGGGGAGAGCGTGGCGGGGGTGGTCATCGGGGGTCCTCCTGAGCGGCCGGGGCCTTCCCTCGGGGCTCCGGTGTGTGGTCGGCGAGCACGGCGAGCAGGCGGCTCTCCGCCACGTCGTCGCCCGCCAGTTCGCCCGCGACGGAGCCCCCGCGCAGGACGACGACGCGGTCGGCGCCCTCGATGAGTTCCTCGATGTCGGAGGAGATGAGCAGGACCGCCAGGCCCTCGCGGGCCAGGTCGTCGATGAGGCTCTGGACCTCGGCCTTGGCGCCGACATCGATGCCCCGGGTGGGTTCGTCCAGCAGCAGGACCTTGGGTTCCAGGCAGAGCCAGCGGGCCAGCAGCACCTTCTGCTGGTTGCCGCCGGACAGCTCACCGACCTTCTGCTCGGGGCTGGACGCCTTGATCCGCAGGCGCTTCACGAAGATGTCGACGATGCGGTCCTGCCTGGCCCGGGAGATGACACCGGCACGGGAGAGGCGGGGCATGGCCGCCAGCACGATGTTCTCGCGGACGGAGAGACCGGGGACGATCCCGTCGGCCTTGCGGTCCTCGGGCAGCCGGCTGATGCCCGCCCGGATCGCGGCCGCCGGGGTGAGGCGGCTCAGCCGGTGGCCGTCGACGCTCACGTCTCCGGCGTCCAGGCCGAGGGCGCCGGACAGGGCCTTGGCCGTCTCGCTGCGGCCGGAGCCGAGGAGCCCGCCGAGTCCGAGCACCTCGCCGGCGTACAACGACAGAGATATGTCGTGGAGTTGGTGGCGGCTGGAGAGTCCCGTGGCGGTGAGCGCGGGGGTGCGGGCCGCGTCGTGTCCCTCGGCGGCGAAGCCGGTGACCCCGGAGCGGCGCACCTCGGCCAGGTCGCGGCCGAGCATCATCGACACCAGTTGCATCCGGTCCAGGTCCGCGAGGTCGCCGGTATGGATGTGGCGGCCGTCGCGGAGCACGGTGACGCGGTCGCAGACGCGGTACAGCTCGTCCATACGATGGCTGACGTAGAGGACCGCGATGCCCTGGCCGCGCAGGTTCGCGATGACCCGGAAGAGCGTCTCCACCTCACGCGGTTCGAGGGAGGAGGTGGGTTCGTCCATGATGACGACCTGGGCGCGGACGGAGACGGCACGGGCCAGCGCGACCATCTGCTGGGTGCCGATTCCCAGGGTGTGCAGGGGCCTTCGGGGGTCGAGGCGGACGCCGAAACCGTCGAGGAGCTCGGTCGTCTCGCGGTGCATCCGGGCGAAGTCGATGAGCCCGAGGCGGTTCTTGGGCTCGCGGCCGAGGAAGATGTTGCGCGCCACGCTCATCAGCGGGACGAGGTTCACCTCCTGATAGATGGTGGAGATCCCGGCCTGCTGGGCCTCGGACGGCCGGGCGAAGCGGACCGGCGATCCGGCCATCCGCAGTTCGCCCCCGTCGGGCCGGTACACCCCGGTCAGCACCTTGATGAGGGTGGATTTCCCGGCGCCGTTCTCACCGACCAGCGCATGGGTCTCCCCGGCGCGCAGGGCGAGGGAGACGTCGTCGAGGGCGACGACCCCCGGGAACCGCTTGCTCACCGAGCGGGCCTCCAGCACGGCACCGACGGGAAGTGCCGTGGCTCCGACGGCTGTTGGGACCTCGGTGGCCGTAGGGGCACCGGGGGCTCCGTCGGCTGCCGGGGCTTCGGCCGAGGCGGTCGCTACGGGCCCGGCGGGGGCCTGCGACGGCTCGGGTACTGCTTCGGGTGGCGCCATCGAACCTGACCTTCCGGTGTTACGGGAATGTGGGCCCGGCGGCCGTCGTGGCATCGGGCGGCGCCGCGACGGCCATGAGCCGGAGGGAGGGGGGTCAGTACGCGCCGCCGAGGGACGCCTCGGCGTTGGACTCGTCGTACGCGCGGTCGGTGATGATCACGTTCTCCGGGATCTCCTCGCCGCCGTAGAACTTCTGCGCGGTCGCGAAGGCCAGCGGCCCGAAGCGCGGATTGGACTCGATGACGGCGTTGTATTCGCCGTTGACCAGTGCCTGCACCGCGTTGCGGGTGCCGTCGACCGAGACGATCTTGACGTCCTTGCCGGGCTTCTTCCCGGCGGCCTTGAGCGCGGTGACGGCACCGAGGCCCATCTCGTCGTTCTCCGCGTAGACGGCGGTGATGTCGGGCTTGGACTGGATGAGCTGCTCCATGACCTGCTGGCCCTTGTCCCGGGCGAACTCGCCGGTCTGCTGGGCGACGATCTCGATGCCCGGCGCCTCGGCCTTGATCCGGTCGACGAAGCCCTTGGTCCGGTCGGTGGTGACGTTGTTGCCGGAGGCACCGAGGAGGATGGCGACCTTGCCCTTGCCGCCGGTCGCCTTGATCATCGCGTCGGCGGCGCGCTTGCCCTGCTCGACGAAGTCGGAACCGAGGAAGGCCACATAGTCCTTGCAGGCTGTGGAGTTGACCTTGCGGTCGATGGTGAGGACGGGCACCTTCTTGGCGGCGGCGGCCTTCAGGGCGGGTTCCAGGCCGTCCGAGTTCAGCGGGGCGACGATGAGGAACTGGGCGCCCTGCGACAGCATGTCCTGGATGTCACTGATCTGCTTGGAGAGCTGCGACTGCGCGTTGGTGGTGAGCAGCTTCTTGACGCCGACCTTCTTGGCCTCGTCCTTGATGGACCGGGTCTCGGCGATACGGAACGGGTTGGCTTCCTTCTCCGACTGCGAGAAGCCGACCACCGCGTCCTTGAGGTCCAGCTTCGGCGCGCCGTAGGTCTGCAGCGAACAGCCCGAACCGGAGCTGCTTTCGGGGGACTCGGCCGCCTGGGCGCCCTGGCCGCTGTCGGAACCCGCGCTGTTCGTGGTCTCCGACTTGGCGCAGCCGGCGGCGGCCAGCGTGGCGGTGGCCGCGAGCAGGCAGGCCGCGGCGAGGGTACGGGATCGGCGCTGGATCATCATGCGCGGGACGCTCCTTGGCGGATTGACCGCACGCCGATCGGCGTGCGGTCGGAACAGGGACGATGACTGGATGACGTGGCGGACGCTCGACGGCCGAGGGGACCGCATCGCTCACACCCCTGTGCCGTCCTGCGTGAACGGCGGCCGAGGGGGCTTGCGCGGCCTGTCGGCGGCTCGGTTTACAACGTTATATATGCGGTGAGGTGCAAGCGGCAAGAGCGCGTCCGGAGGGTTTCCGCCCTGTGTCGACGCCCGGTGCCGGCAGCGCGAGGGGTGGCCAACTCCGCGCGGGTATAAGGGCTTTGCGTACGTTGATTCCGTGCCGGAGCTTCGGCCGGCTCGCGACGAGGGGGCCGGTACGGAGGTCGGCGGTACGGAGGTCGGCGGTACGGAGGTCGGCGGTGCGGGCGACCTGCCGGACCGATCGGGCCGGTCGGGCCGGTCGGCCGACCGCACCGCACCGCACCGCACCGCACCGAGGGCCGGTGGCCGGGCGGCGATGAGCGCCGCGTCGCCTCCCGCCCGGCCCCTCCGCGGACGCCTACGGCTGTTCGCCGCCGTGGAGTGCGCTCACCTCGTCGTCGGTGAGCGCCCTGTCGTACACCTTCACCTGGTCGATGGAGCCGTCGAAGAAGTCACCTTTGCTGCCACCCCACTTGGCGCGGCCCACGGAGAGCGGCCCGGTGCTGACGTCGGCCGGACCCGCCGCGGCGGTCACCACCGGCTTCCCGTCGACGTACAGCTTCAGCTCGTCCCCGTCGCGTACGCCGACGAGGTGGTACCACGTGCCCGTCCGCGGCTCCATCTCCAGCCGCGCGCGGTGGCCGCCCGGGGTGCTGAAGGCGAACGCGCCCTGTCCGTACTGGAGATAGAACGGATTCTCCTGGCGCCGGCCGTCCTGACTGACCACCGTGGCGTAGTTGCCCGGGAGCGAGTCCAGTGACGCCCAGGCCGACACCGAGTAGGGCCCGCTGGTGTCGACCACCGGGCCGCGGGTCTCGGCGTACTGTCCGGCGCCGTCGAACCTGAGCGCGGAGCCCTTCACGCCCGGCGTCCAGGAGGCGCCCGCGACGAGTGCCAGGGGCGCCCTGTTGGGGCCGCTGTCGGCGGCAGTCGTACCCCTGCCCTCGTCCAGCGACCACGCGGCGCCGCCCTTCAGCCCGTCGCGGTCACCGGCCGCCGCGCCCGCCGCGATGACCTGCCGGTTGATCCGGCGGACCTTGACGGGGTCGACCTTGATCTCCCTGCGGTCGTATGTCCAGAGGCCGTTGAGTTCGTTCTCCAGGTCGCTGACCTGGGTGTACACGGAGCCGGACAGCTCGGCGCCGGCGGCCGCGAGGTAGTACGTACGGGTGTTGTCGACGTACTTCGCGGTGAGCGCGGCCTTGTCCGCGACCCCGCTGTAGATGGCGGCGGGAGCGCCCGGCCACATGTGCCCGGGGGTACGGAGCGTGAATCCGCCGTGCTCACCGTCCATCGCGGCCCGGTGGTCGGGGAACGGTGCGTCGTTGTTCACGTAGTCGTGGTGGTCGATGATGTCGCCCTTGCCGGAATCACCCTTCGAGGAACAGCAGTTGACCCCGCTGTGGGCATTGACGACACGGGACGGATCATCGGCCCCGACCGCTTCGGCGATCTTTCCGGTCTCGGTGCGGTCCCACTCGCCCCAGCCCTCGTTGAAGACGATCCAGCCGCCGATCGAGGGCGAGTTGTGCAGTTGCTTCATCATCTCCCGACCCTGGGAGAGGAAGGCCCGCTTGCCCTGGTCACCGCTGATGTCGCTGGAGACAAAGTCCTGCCACACCAGTAGACCGAGCCGGTCGGCGTGGTAGTACCACCGGGGCGACTCCACCTTGATGTGCTTGCGCACCGCGTTGAAACCGAGGTCCTTCTGAGCCTTGAGGTCGAAGGTGAGCGCGGCGTCGCTGGGCTGGGTGTAGAGGCCGTCGGGCCAGAATCCCTGGTCCAGCATGGCGAGGGAGAAGAAGGGCTTTCCGTTGAGCACGAGCTTCTGGTAGCCGCCCACCTTGTCGATCTTCAGGGAACGCATCCCGAAGTAGCTCTCGACGGTGTCCGTGGACCGGCCGTCGGTCAGGGTCACATCGAGGTCGTACAGGTACGGGTCGTCCGGCGACCAGAGGTGCGGGTTCCGCACCGGCAGGGTCAGCGCGCGGTTGGCCGGTCCGGTGACCGTGCCGACGACCTTGCCCCTGCGGTCGCGGGCGACGGCCTTGACGCGGGCCCCGGCCGAGGCGTCGGCGGAGTTGACGGTCAGCGCGAGCGTGCCGCTGCCGATGTCCGGGGTGGTCGTCAGTGTGTCCACGGAGGCGGGGGCGACCGGTTCCATCCACACGGTCTGCCAGATGCCGGAGGAGGGGGTGTAGACGATGCCGCCGGGGTTCGTGGACTGCTTGCCCTTGGGCTGGTCGGGTCCGGTCACATCGGTGACCGCCACCACGATCTCCTGCGGGCCGCGGCCCTTCAGCGCGTCGGTGATGTCGGCGCTGAATCCGGTGTAGCCGCCGGTGTGTTCGGTGACCTTCGTCCCGTTGACCCAGACCGTGGCCCGGTAGTCGACGGCGTCGAAGTTGAGCTTCAGCCGCTGGGGCCCGCTGCCGCCGACGGACCAGTTCTTGGGCACCGTGACGAGCCTGCGGTAGAACATGTGGTCCTCGTGGCGTTCGAGGCCCGACAGCTGGGACTCCACGGGGAACGGCACGGTGATGCGCTCGGCGAGCCTCTTGCCGAAGACGGGCTGCTCACCCTCGGTGGCCCCGGCGAACTCCCAGGGGCCGTTGAGGTTCTGCCACTTGGCCCGCACCTGCTGCGGCCGGGGGTACTCGGGCAGCGGGTGGTCCCGGTCGAGCTTGTCGCCCCACGAGGTGGTCAGCCGGTGCGTGGAGAGGTTCCTGGCCGTGCGGCTGATCTCCGGGACGATCTCGTCGCCCGACCGGAGACCGCCCTCACCGTCGTACGCGAACCGGACCTGCTGGCCCTTCTGCACGGGCCCGGTGAGCGTGACAATGAGCGCCTTCGGGTTGTCCGAGGCCCTGACGACCGACTTCACCGGCATCGGGGAGGTGTCGGTCTCGATCCTGAGATGGTCCTTGACGCCCGCGATGTCGCTGACCCGGTCCTCGAAGGTGGCCTGGATCCGGGTGCCGTCCTCGGCGACGCCCAGGCCCACCGGGTAGACCTCGAAGCCGGCGGGCGGGGTGAAGGCGGACTCGGGCACGATCTGCTTCTTGAGCTTCTCGCTCGACCAGCGCAGGAACATGTTGGCGCCGCCGGTGTCCTGGAACATCTCCAGCCGGAACTCGTGCGGCTCCCCGGCGGTCAACGCGACGGGCTCGCTGGTCTGTTCGTTGTCCCAGTCCGGCTGCCAGTGGTCGATGACAACGTTGTTATCGAGGAAGAGTCTGAACCCGTTGTCGCCGCTGGCGGCGAAGGTGTAGTCGCCCGTCTCGGGCGCCTCCAGAAGGCCGGTCCAGCGGGCCGTCGTGTGTTCGGTCCTGCCGGTCGCGGACTCGAACGCACCGGTGAGTCCAGGGAAGTTGATCTCGGGATCCAGGACTGTCGCACCGAGCTCGGCGAAGTCGCGGGCACCGGGGGCGGACATGCTGAAGTACTCGCCCTTCAGCCCGTTCACCTCGATGGCCGGGTCGTCGTGGGCGAAGGCGGTCGCCGCGGCTCCGGCGGGCGCGACGGCGGGCGTGGCAGGCGCGGCGGCAGCCGCCGGGACCAGCGTGGCACCGACGGGTATCAGCAGGGCCGCGGCACAGGCCAGCGCCCTGAACAGGGCTCGGGGGCGGGGGTGTTGTCGTCTCAAGGCGTCGTCCTCGTCGAAGGAACCGAAGTGCCTCGGACCTGTGAGGCACAGCACATGGTCGAACATTGAGCCACACCGCCAAACGCACCACAACGGTCGTGCACGCAAAATTTCCAACGATAGAAATTTGGTGCGGCCGTGTCCCCCGACCACTCGGCCGGGGGACACGGCCCGGAGCAGGCAGAACTCGTCCGCCGGCCCACCCTTCGCCGGTGCGGTCCCACGACCCCGCAGCCCGGCGACCGGCCCGATGCCGGACGAACACGGCGGGACGCACACGGCGGGACACACACGGACGCGGACGCGAGCGTGGCCGGAGTCACGGCCTGTTACGCCCACGCGTCCCGACCGTCCGGCCCCCGCGTTACCCGCAGTGGGAATTACCCATTGTCACCCTCTTACGGAACAGCCCTCCCCAGTCTATGCACGACCCCTGCGCATAGAGATAAACCGGGCCGGCATAGGAGGTGTAATTTCCGCTGTCCCACACCGTCGACGCATCATCCCCTGAGCGTCTCAGGACCACGTCCATCAACTCCGGCGCCCCCACTGCGTTACGAAGGGTCACTGCGCAGTTTTTCCCGTTGCCACTGTTGTACGTCAGGTAGACGACCGCTTCACCGCCCAGGCCAACGGAGTCGATCAGCGCGTAACCGGAGCCGCAGACACCGTTGTACGAGGCCACGGACGAGGCGGCCGTCGCGGTACCGGGCATGGCCACCAGTGATCCCACCGCGATTCCCAGCGACGCCCCATAAGTGGCCAGTCGCCGAATTTTCGACGCGCCCTTAATCCTCTTGATCATTTCTCTGAACACCATCCTCGCGTCGATTTTTGCGCTGTTTCTCGAAAGGTGAGATTAAGCCCAGGAAAGGGTATGGCGACAGAAATGTTTGGGACATCCGTGGCCTGAAGATGACGAGGTTCGGCTTCCGCTCGGGAAGAACGGTGCCGAGGCACCGGCTCGTACCCGGAGTTCCACGTGCTCCGCGGGTCATCCCGATCCGGTGTGTCCGACATTGACGTCAGCCGAGCCCGGCACGAGGAGTGCGGGGCCGTGTTCGTCAGTCGGGGCGCGCGCTGGATCGTGATATGGGATCCGACAGGCGCCGCTTACTGCCTCACGGGCCGTGACCCTGGACGGGCGGGGGCGGGCGACGGCCGCGATCACGACCGCCAGAATTCTCCGGACACGGTCCATGCAATCCGTGAGCGGGGGTAGGCGAACCCTTGTCAAGGTGCCAACTCGACGGGGTGAGTGTGCATGAGTACCGAAGACCACATTCCGATGACGCCTTCGCCCATAGGAGAGACGCGTACCGAGTTCGTCTGCCGGCCTCAGCGGGCCGCCGACGCGCGCGAGGCGGTCGCCTCATTCCTGCTGCGGCTGCATCCCGCTCCGGCAGCTCACACGGTCCAGAATCTGCTGCTGCTCGTGTCGGAGCTGGTCACCAACGCGCTCCGGCACGCCGGAGGTGTCACCGCGCTGTGGCTGAAGGTGGACCGTAGCGGCGTCCATATAAGCGTCACCGATCCGAGCTCCGTCCATCCCCAGCCCCGGACACCCGACCTGACGGGGCGGACCGGCGGCTTCGGATGGCTGATGGTGCGGCGGCTGGCCCCCGGGGTCAGCGTGCGCGACCGGTCCGGTGGCGGCAAGGTCATCACGGCCAGCGTTCCGCACTGACCGCCGGGGGACACCGGCGGACACCGATGACCGCCCGCCGATGTCCGCGACGCCGCAGAATTCCCCGGCGGCCGATGACCGGGGCGGCGGACGCCCCGGCGGGGGCGTACGACGACCGGGGGCGTACAACGACCGGGAGCGCACGACGACCGGGGCAGGACCCTCCGCCGACCGGGAGCGCACGACGACCGGGGCAGGTCCCTCCGCCGACCGGGGAGGGTATCGGGCCCGTCCGCTACGGAGTGCTCAGATCGGGCCGCGGGGCGACCGGTACCCCGGAGCCGATCGCGAAACTCGGGTGCGGTGGCTGGTGTACGCGGATTTTGCGAGGCCGGAGCGGTGCGGTACTGGGTGTCGAGGAGCAGCGTGGTCATCCTCGTGCCGGTCTCGTACGGCGTGGAGGAGATCCGCAGGGCGGTGTTGTCCGTGGTCGGCCGGACGACTTCCTCGCGCCAGTCGCCGAAGAGGTCTCCGGACAGTGCGGGCGTGGCCTTGGTGCCGTTGGAGGAGTGGACCGAGGCACCGGTCAGCAGTCGGGTGTCGCCCGAGGTGCCGTACTTGTCGATACGGGTTCCGTCGAGGAGTTCGCGGGTGGTGTCGCCGTCCCACCGGATCAGGAAGTTCGTGCTGGACGGCTTGCGTCCGCTCACGACGGCGCCCTGCGGGTTGCGCGCTCCGTCCACGGCCGACGGCCAGGACTCGGCGCCGGGGCTGCCGGACCAGATGCCGCCGGACACTCCGCGACCGTTGTCCCCGCTCGCCGGGGTCGACCAAAGGATCTGCCCGGTTCTGGCGTCGGCCGTCCATGACGACGGCTTCGCGCTGTCCTCGTCCACCTTGAACTCTTCCGGGCCCGGCCGGGAGGGATCGAGATCACCGACGTGCATGGCGTCGCCGTGGCCGTTCCTCGTGGTCCACAGGCCGTTGCTGTTGTCGTCGACGGCCATCGCGCCGTAGACGATCTCGTCCCTGCCGTCACCGTCGACGTCGGCCACGGAGAGCTGGTGGTTGCCCTGGCCGTCGTACCCCTTGCCGGAATTGGTCGAACTGGTGGTGTCGAAGGTCCACCGTCGCGTGAACGCGCCGTCGCGCCCGTCCCAGGCGGCGATGACGCTGCGGGTGCAGTAGCCGCGCGTCATGATCAGGGACGGCCTGGAGCTGTCCAGGTACGCGGTCCCGGCGAGGAAGCGGTCGGACCGTCGCGGCCCCGGAGGTCTGCCCCGCGGCGACCAGCCCGGCCACGGCGAGAAGACCGGCGGCGAAGGCGCCGAGCAGCGCACGGGCAGGGCAGGCCCGGCGTCGACGGCGGCGGGTGGGGGGCTGTGGGTGTTCCACGGTACGCACCTTCCGGCCAGGGGTGGGTTACGTACCGTCAGTCGCTCCCGGCCGCCGAAAGGTTGCCGCCCGCGGGCGGACCCCTCTCGCCCCGCCTGCGGCTGCGGCGTGGAGCGAGCGCAGGGCCAGCATCAGGAACCCGATGTCGTCGAGGTAGACGGGGTCCGGCAGCAGGTCCACCGGGGACACGGTGTAGATCACCGCCGCCCACACCAGTGCCTTGTCACGCAGCGGGATTCCCGCGTCCAGCAGGAGCTTCCTGGCCTTGATCACGCGGACGAGGAGAATCGCCGCCACGCCCAGGGTGAGCAGCGCGGCGGCCGCGCCGATGAGGAGCCAAGCGGTGGTGTCCATGACTCATCGTGCACCGGAACGGTCCGGAAGGCGGGGCTGCGGGTGGTGGGGCATCGGCGCGTCGGCGGTCAGCGGGTCTCCTTGACGCGCCTGCGGGTGCGGCGCTTCAGTGCTCGCCGCTCGTCCTCGCCCAGGCCGCCCCAGACGCCGGAGTCCTGTCCGTTCTCCAGGGCCCACCGCAGGCACTGCTCCCGCACGGGGCAGGTCGCGCAGACCGCCTTGGCGTCCTCGGTCTGGACGAGTGCCGGGCCTGTGCTCCCGATGGGGAAGAACAGGTCGGGGTCCACCTCGCGGCAGGCCGCGCGCATGCGCCAGTTCTCCATGTGACTCACTCCCGATGTTCGGGGTCGGTTGGTTCGGTCCGTACCGGTGCGCCTGACCGCCAACAGGCACCTGAAACCACGAACGGCGCGGCAGTACGCATCGGGGGCGGAACCGGGCCGGTCCCGGCGGTCGGTCGGGCTGCACGGGGGCAGTCCTGGGGGGCGGTGCGGCTCCGGGCCCGGGACAGAACCGGCGCCCGAGGCTCGCGGCTCCGGGACCGGGTCAGTGCAGGGGGCGGTGCAGGGCGAGAAGTGCCTGGTCGTCCTGGGCCCTGCCACCGGTGTGGCGTCCCACGTCCTCGATCAGGGCGTGGAGGATCTGCGCCGGAGTGGCCGGGTCGCCGACGAGCGCGCGGTTCCGGAGCAGCTCCGGCAGGCGCACGGCGGGGTCGTAGAACGTTCCGTCGACGTCGCGGGCCTCGGTGATGCCGTCCGTGAAACACACCAGCGTCGCGCCGGGCGGAAAGGGAAAGGTGTCGACGGGGGACGTCCAGGTTCCCAGCGCGCTCATCCCCAGCGGAGGCGCCTCCTCCGACGGTTCGAGCGCGGTGGCGGCCCCCTGTTCGTCCAGCAGCAGGGGCGGCGGGTGGCCGCGGTTGACGATGCGTACGGCGGTGAGGTCCGCGGCGAACTCGGCGATCAGGGCGGTGGTGAAGCCTTCCTCCTGCTCCTGGCCACCCCGTCGCCCGCCCTCGCGCAGGAGCGCCTGCTCCAGTGAGAGCACCAGGCCGGGCAGGTCCTCGGCCTGGTCCGCGGCATACCGGAAGGCCCCCAGGTCCGCGGAGACCGCGCTCACGGCACCGAGCCCCTTGCCCCGTACGTCCCCGACCATCACGCGTGTGCCGAACGGCGTGTCCTGTACGACGTAGAGGTCGCCGCCGATCATGGCCTCGTCCTCGGCGGGCATGTAGAGCGCCGCGATCCGCAGCTCGCCCAGGCGCGACGGGGGCCTGGGCAGCACGGCGCGCTGGGCCACCGCGGCGACCTGGCGGGCGCGCCGGGTCGTGGCGTGCTGGCCCTCCAGCGTGCGGTTGATGAAGACGGCGAGGACGGTTACGGCCAGCAGGGTGATCTGGTTGGCCACACCCCGTTCCCAGCCGAAAGTGCCGTCCACGTGGGCGAGCACCGCGTGGACGGCCATGGAGACGAGGCCGACCGCGATGATGCCCCGAAGCCCCAGCAGCGGTGCGGCGGCGACGGGCGCCACCGTGAGCAGCGGCGCGGAGGTCACATCGGTCGGGGTCACCAGGTCGAACACGACGGCCAGGACGATGACCCCGACGGGGATCCACTGGGCTCTGCGCGGCTGCACCACTCCCCCACACTGTCCGGCACCGGCGCCCGCCGCCATCCCGGTCACCGCCGGTGCGCGGCCCCGCTCACCAGCCGGGCAGCGGCGTGCCGGGGTGCGGTGCGGCCGCGCACGCCGCGTCGAGCCGGATGCGGTGGCCCATCACGATGTCCGGGTCGTCGATGATGTCCACCCGGACGCCCGGGGTCTCCAGGATGGCCTGGTCACCGATCTCGGGTGCGGGCACCCGGAGCAGGTGCAGCGGCGGTACGCCGGTCATGGCGTGCGGCGGATGGTCGAGCGGAACCACCTGCACGGTGAGGTGCTTTTGGTGCGCGGCGTCGGCCAGTGTCCTGCGCTGTTCGTCCATGACGTCGTGGCTGCCGACCAGGGTGTGCAGGGCGGCGGCGGGCAGCAGCGCCCACAGCGCGGCGCCTCGGTCGCGCAGGCGGCGCTGGCGCTCCCGCAGCAGCTCTACGCGCCTCTCCCGCTGGGCGGGGGTGTCCTCGGGGTACTGCGCCCGGTACAGCGCATCGGCGTACGCGGGGGTGCGCAGCAGTTCCGGTACGAGCGCGGGGTGCCAGGTCCGCACCAGGCCGGCCGAGGATTCCATGCCGATGACGTCCTGCTGCCAGCTCTCCATCGCGTCCCGCCACCCGTGCCACCAGCCGGGAAGGTTCGCGGCGCCGAGTCCGGCCATGATCGGTTCGGCCATCGCGGCCGGGACCGCGTAGCAGTCGAGCAGTTCCCCGATCTGCCGGGCGTCCAGTCCGGTCTCGGCCCGTTCGATGCGCCGCACGGTGGCCGGGTGGGCGTCCAGCGCCTCGGCCGCGGCCTGCAGGCTGACGCCTGCCCGCTCCCGCAGCAGCCGGAGTCGTGCCGCCAGAACGCGGTGCTCCACGGTGGGGCCGGATCGGGGTCTCATGCACGTGCCTTCCTCGGTGGGGCCTCAATGGGGAGCAATCCACACACTCTGTCGCTTGCAAAGTATGCGCTTTGCACCGAGAGTACATACATGTCGGAAATAGTCAGTTGCGCGAAACGCGCTCCCGATGCTGGCAGCACACGGGCACACAGCTGGTGGGTTCCCCGCATCGCCAAAGGCGTTCCGGAAGCCCGTCACCGTGTGCAGGAGGCGATGCGGGCGTGGGGCGAACCGGCGGACCGCGTCGAAGCCGCGGCCCTGATAGTGACCGAGCTGGTCACGAACGCCGTGCAGCACACCAGCACCCGACGGATCCGGTGCCGATTGCTCCGCTCCGCCGACGGGGTACGCATCTGCGTATGGAACCGCGGCCGGGCCGCCATTCCGTCCCCGACCCCACCCGGAGACCGGGCGGGGCCCGCGCCCGGTGCCGCGGAGACGCCGGACGGTTCCGACTGTCCCGACGGACTCGACGGCCTCGACGGTCTCGCGGTCCGGGACGCGGACATGTCACTGCCGGAGGACGGCAGGGGCCTGCTGCTCGTGGACGCGCTGGCGGCACGGTGGGGGACGCGCGTCGCCCTGGCGGGCCGGCTGGTCTGGGCCGACATCTGATCCGAGCGCCGGCACCGGGCCGAGCGTGGCCATCACGCCGCCGGACGGCGCCACGGACCACCGGGCACCATCTCAGGGCCCCCGGCACCGCCGCGGAGCCCCCAGCACCGCTTCAGGGCTCGGCGCCCCCTGCCCGCACGGCCGAGCACGGCGTCCGCGCCGAGCGCCCCCGCCCGCGCCGCCCAGTACCGCGTCAGACCGCAGCGGCCCGGCATTCCGGGTGGCCCCAGCCGTTCGGGTTCTTCGCGATCATGTCCTTGGCCGCGTACGGCTTTCCGCAGTGGCACCGGCCCGCGAATCTGGCCCGGATCGTGCTGGTGGTGGAGCGCGCCGGGCGCGAGGCACCCGCCGCCTTGCCGGCCGTCCCATCCGTACCTTCCGACCGGCCGACCTTGGTGGACCGGGCAGGAGCGGGCGTCGGCAGTTCCGAGGAACCGTGTGCCGTGCCCGCCGCCCGCTGCGTGACCGCGGCCTCGCTGGCGGCCTGATCGGCCAGCGCGTTCAGCGGGTCCCCGTTCACCTGGTGGGCGGGCACATAGCGAAAGGTCACGTTCCGACCGCTCAGCCGGTCGTCGATCCGTGTGACCAGCTCCCGGTTGGCCACCGGCTTGCCGCCCGAGGTCTTCCAGCCGTTGCGCTTCCAGCCCGGCAGCCACTTCGTCACCGCGTTCATCGCGTACTGCGAGTCCATCCGCACCTCGACGGGCACGGCGGGATCGGTGGAATCCAGCAGTTCCAGCAGAGCCGTCAGCTCCGCGACGTTATTGGTGGCGGTGCCCAGCGGGCCCGCCTCCCAGCGCTCCGGGCGCCCCTGCGCGTCGGCCACGACCCACGCCCAGGCGGCCGGCCCGGGATTACCCTTCGACGCCCCGTCACACGCGGCGATGATGCACTCGTCCATGCCCCTGATCATGCCAGCACCGCATGACCGATCGGTTCCGTCGCTCCGGCTTACCGGTCGGCGTCACCCTCGCTCACGGCGACGCGACGGCCACCGGGGGCCTTCGGCCGGCCCAGCCGAGCAGGACGACGGAGCACACCGCCGCGAACGCGCACCAGGTGGAGATGAACTCCAGCCGCCACAGCGCCGCGCAGACGGCGGCGCCGACCGCGACCAGCACCCCGAGGAACCACAGGCGCCGGTCGCCCGACAGGAGCAGGGAGCCGACGGTGGCCAGGAGATAGCCCGCGACGAGCAGTTGCGGATGCGGCAGGTTCAGTACGTACCCGAGGGTGTGCCCCCTGACCTCGGCCGTCACCGGGCGGGCGGAGAGGGCGTACCCGAGGAACACGGCGGTGACCGCTCCGGCGGCGAGGGGCACCAGCAGCCGGGCGCGGGCGCGGGGCGGAGCCGCGCAGAACACGCCGAGCGGCACCCACAGGGCCAGCAGCGGAAGCGCGATGACCGCCCAGGCGACGGTGGCCGGGCCGGTGCCGCCGTCCGAGCGCCAGACCACCGACTCGATGATCTGGTGCGCCCCGAGCAGCAGGGGCAGCGCGGCCAGGGGAAGATCGCGGGCCCGGCGGGTGCGCGCGACGGCGGCCACGCCGATCGCGACGATGACGGTGCCCGCCGCCAGGTCGGCGGTCGCACTCCAGCACATGACGTCACCCCCGGGCCCGGACTCGCGCGCAACGGTCGTTTCCGGGGCAACGCTACGGCTCCGCGGTTCCGGACGCCGCCCCAAGAGTCGTCCGCTCCACGCGGCGTCCACCCCACGCGGCGCCCGCCCCACACATCACCCGCTCCACGCACCGTCCACCCCGCGCGGCGCCCGCCGCACGCATCACCCGCTCCACGCGGCGTCCGTCGCCCCGGCAGCCACCGGACATCTCAACGCATCGGTGATCGCGTTCCTCCGCCCCGGCCGGCCGTCGAGCGCGACACCCAACTCTCGTACACACATGCGGCGTTCCCTCTTCGCGCGCCCATAGGGTACGGGAGCCCCCGCCTCCACGCGCCCGCTTGACCTCAAGCTTGCCTGAGGTCCTAGCGTGCTGTGTACCGGAGGCCGCACGGCCGACGGGATCCGCTTGTCGGCCATCAGATTCCGGAGCATCCCATGGACATGGAAGTCACGGCGTGGTCATCGCTGCACAGTGCGATGAACGCCCAGCAGGACCGGCGGCCCTTCTCCCGGGCCACCCTGGGCCGCATCGTGGCCTTCGCCCGGCCGCACCGCCGCCGAATGAACCGCTTTCTGCTGCTCAGCGTGGTCACCGCACTGCTCGCGGTCGCACGCCGGTACTCGCGGGGCGCGTCATCGACGCGATCGTGCAGGGCCGGGACACCGGCACGGTCACCCGGCTCGCCCTGCTGATCGCCCTCATCGCGGTCGCCGAGGCGGGGCTCGGCCTGCTCACCCGATGGCTGTCCTCCACCCTCGGCGAGGGGCTGATCCTCGATCTGCGTACCGCGGTCTTCGACCATGTGCAGCGGATGCCGGTCGCCTTCTTCACCAGGACCCGTACCGGCGCGCTCGTCAGCCGGCTGAACAACGACGTGATCGGCGCCCAGCGCGCCTTCAGCAATACGCTGTCCGGCGTCGTGTCCAACCTGGTGACCCTGTTGCTGACCCTCGCCGTGATGCTCACCATCTCCTGGCAGATCACCCTGCTCGCCCTGGTCCTGCTGCCGGTGTTCGTCGTGCCCGCCCGCCGGACGGGAGCGAAGATGGCGGGCCTCCAGCGCGAGGCCGCCAACCACAACGCCACCATGGGCACCCAGATGACCGAGCGGTTCTCCGCCCCCGGCGCGACCCTGATCAAGCTCTTCGGGCGCCCCGCGGACGAGTCCGCCGAGTTCGCCGCCAGGGCCGGCCGGGTACGGGACATCGGCATCCGTACGGCCATGGCGCAGGCCACGTTCATCACCGCCCTCACCCTGGTCTCCGCCCTGGCGCTCGCCCTGGTCTACGGGCTCGGCGGCTACTACGCCCTGCGCGGCAGCCTGGAACCGGGCGCCGTCGTGGCCCTCGCCCTGCTGCTGACCCGGCTGTACGCCCCGCTGACCGCGCTGGCCGGTGCCCGGGTCGAGGTGATGAGCGCCCTGGTCAGCTTCGAGCGGGTCTTCGAGATCCTCGATCTGAAACCCCTGATCACCGAGAAGCCGGACGCCCGCCAGGTTCCCGACGGCCCGGTGTCCGTGGAGTTCGACGGGGTCTCCTTCGGCTACCCGTCCGCCGACAAGGTCTCCCTCGCCTCCCTCGAAGAGGTCGCGACGCTCGACAGCCGCGGTGGCACCGAGGTCCTGCACGACATCTCCTTCCGGGCCGAACCCGGCCGGATGATCGCCCTGGTCGGCTCCTCGGGCGCGGGCAAGTCGACGATCGCGCAGCTGCTGCCCCGGCTGTACGACGCGGATTCCGGTTCGGTACGGCTGAACGGCGTCGATGTACGCGATCTGAGCACCGACTCGATCCGGGACACGCTCGGCATGGTCACCCAGGACGGACACCTCTTCCACGAGTCCGTACGCGCCAACCTGCTCCTCGCCCGGCCCGGGGCCACCGAGGACGACATCTGGGACGCCCTGCGCCGGTCACGGCTCGACGGACTGATCGCGTCCCTGCCCGAAGGTCTGGACACGGTGGTGGGCGAGCGCGGCTACCGGCTCTCCGGGGGCGAGCGGCAGCGGCTGACCATCGCCCGGCTGCTGCTGGCCCGCCAGCGGGTCGTCATCCTCGACGAGGCGACGGCCCACCTCGACTCCACCTCGGAGGCGGCCGTTCAGGAGGCCCTGGCCGAAGCCCTGGAGGGCCGGACGGCCGTGGTGATCGCCCACCGGCTCTCGACCGTACGCGCCGCCGATCTGATCCTGGTCATCGAGGAGGGCCGGGTCGTGGAACGCGGTACGCACACCGAGCTGTTGGCCGCCCGGGGACGGTACGAGGAGCTGCACCGCACCCAGTTCGAGCGGCCGTCGGCCCCCGAGGCGCACCCCGTCCACTGAACCACCGGCCGCCGGGGACGCCCCGCCCCACCGGCCCGGCGGCCCGGCGGCCGCATCGCCCCGGCCTCACGAGTCAGGCGTACTCCTTCTCCCGCGGCGCGAAGATCAGGTTCCGGCTCCTGTCCGGTCGCTCCTCGGTGACCGGGACGAGCCGGCCCTCCGCCTCCGAGATCCACCGGAAGGTGTAGTCGAGATCGTCGAACGGCTCGGTGAGTGCCGCCAGTTGGGTGGACTGCAGGGCCTCCAGAATGATGACGGGGCGGTCCCGCTCGATGAGGCGACGGGCCCCGGCCAGCACCCGGGGCTCGTGCCCCTCGACATCGATCTTGATCAGGTCGACCGGGGTGTCCCCCAGCTTCTCGTCCAGGGTGCACAGCTGGACGCGCGTGGTGAACGCGCTGGCCACCGGCCGGGCGAACTCCTCCAGCGAGGAACCGGTGGACAGCAGATTGGCCAGCGGGAAACGGATGTTGATATCCGCGCTCCCGGCCCGGTCGGAGACCCCGTTCTGGTGCAGCACGAGGTTCTTGATCCCGTTCGCCCGGTGGTTGACCGCCAGCCTGGCATGGATCGGGGGCACCGGCTCGAACGCGTGCACCGTCGCCCCGGGGGCGGCGAGGGCCGCGATCATCGCGTAGTAGCCGACGTGCGCACCGACGTCGAGCACCGTGCGGCTCGTGGCGGCCAGCCGGCTCCAGTGGTACAGGCTTCCCTGTTCGTAGCCGAACCGGCCGTTCCATACGGTGTCGAGGGCGACGGCCTCGTCGTTGACGCAGAACATGACGAACGCGGGGCAGAGGCCCGACTCGACCTCCACCCACCCGTGGTACGGGAACGCCTTCCGGTGCCCCGTGAGGATGTCCGAGGTCGTGACCGGCCGGGTCCGCGCGGCCTGCCGTACGGTCCGCCGGTTCATCTCGTCGAGATCACGGACCCGGGTGCCGCGCGACGCGCCGTCCGACGAGATCTTGCGGAGGATCTTCACACGTGCTCCAGGGGAGGGATGAGGAAGGGGCGGCCGGGCACGTCGATGCTGCCGACAGCGGGAGTGCGCCGGGGGTCGGCAGAGTGAACACCGTGCGAAACCTCCCCCGTTCAGCACCGGGGCCGGCGGTTGGCGGGACGGCGGGCCGTGGATCTCACTGCGCCCCGAGCTGCTCCACGGCGGCCAGGGCGAGGGACAGTTCGACCGCGCCGGCCGGGTCGGTGAGTGTCCGTCCGGTGAGCTGCTCCAGGCGACGCAGCCGGTTGGAGACGGTGTTGCGGTGGCAGTACAGGCGCTCGGCCGCGACGACCGAGGAGCCGCCCGCCCGCAGCCAGACGCCGAGCGTGGTCAGCAGCGTGCCGCACTCCTCCGCGGGGAGCGCGAGGACCCGCCCCAGAACCACCGTACGCAGCCGTCTGGCCAGGTCCGACTGGGCGGCGACCAGGGCGTCGGGCAGCCGTTCGTCGAGCAGCACGGTCGGCGCCCCGCCGGGCCGCCAGGTCCGCAGGGCCAGTTCGGCCAGCCAGCGCGCCCGCCCGAGGTCGGCCAGGGAGCCCACCACCGGGCTGACCCCGGCCCGTACGTCGTAACCCGCCAGGTGCTTGCGGAGGTCCTCGGGGCTGCCGCTGCCCAGGGGCACCAGCCCGGTCTCGCCGTCCGCCCTGATCCGCCAGAGGATGCGCAGACCCGAGAAGAGTTCGGCGCCGGGATCGGACGACGGCGGGAGGGCACCGGGGACCGGCCGCAGGACGATGACGGCGTAGCGCCCGCGCTCGGGGAGCCCCAGGCGGGCGGCGGCCTCGGACGCGAGCCCGGCGGCCACACCCGATCCGTCGAGCAGGGCGTCGAGCAGCGAGTGGCGGCGCTCCTGGTCGCGGGCCGCACGGGCGGCCTCGGCCTGGCGGTAGGACTCGGCGACGGCGTCGGTGATCTGTTCCAGGACGTCCCAGACGACGGCGGCCGCGGGCAGCAGCACGGGCAGGGCGGTGGGGTGACGCTCGGCGATCACCTCGTACATCATCTCCCACAGCAGCCTGCCGCCCCGCCGGTAGCTGTGCAGCAGGGAGGCCAGCGGCAGTCCCTGCTCGACGCGGCGGCTCCCGGTGCTCATGGCGTCCTGGAGGTCCACCGGCAGGTTCTGCGCTGCCTGGGCGACACCGGTGAGCGCCTGGCAGAGATTGCGATGGATGCGGTCGCCCAGCTCCTTGCGGCCGATCAGCCTGGCGTACGCGGGGTCCTCGACGAGAATCTGCGCGGCCATCCGGTCGGCCGCCGGGGCGAACCGGCTCCGCAGCTCGTCCCGTACCTCCCCGATGAGCAGGGGCACGCTGACGGGCGGCGCACCGTCTGTGCGGGGTGACAGCGTCGTCGGCTCCATGGCCGGTGAGGGTGGCACGCCCCGGCCGGAAACGGGAGACCCCTGACCGGAATTCCTTGCCGCCCCTGTGCACGGCGCACAACGCGGCACCGTCGGGTTTGGCACCCGGCAACCAATCCCGCCTCCGGGCTCGCGGTCCGGGACCCGGTGGTGTTGCCATGTGCGCCGACCCGGAGCCGCCGGGTCGACGACATCCGGGAGGGCATCATGTCCATCCGCATCCGGCTTCGGCGCACGGGACGCGCCGCAGCTCTGTGCGCGGCCGGGATCCTCATCACCGCCGGCCTCGGCGCCACCCACGCCGCGGCAGCCACCCCCACCGCTTCCCCCACCCCCACGACCCCCACCCCCACCGCTACCGCATCCACCGCCGACGCCGGAGGTGCGATCGACGCGGCCAAGGCGCTGCAGGCGGTCGCGCTGCCCGGCGCGAACGACTGGAACTGCAAGCCGAGCGCCGCACACCCGCGCCCGGTCGTCCTGGTGCACGGCACCTTCGTGACCGGCACCCTGAACTGGATCGAACTGGCCCCGCTGCTCAAGGCCAGGGGCTATTGCGTGTTCGCGCCGACGTACGGCCGGATGCCCAACATCCCGGTGCTGGCCGCGATCGCCCCGATGGAGCGGTCGGCCGCCGAGCTGAAGACCTTCGTCGACGGTGTGCTCGCCGCGACCGGCGCTTCGAAGATCGACATGGTCGGGCACTCCCAGGGCGGGCTGCTGCCGCGCTACTACCAGAAGTTCCTGGGCGGGGCGGAGAAGACCGAAAGGTACATCGCGCTCGCTCCGACCAGCCACGGCACCACCCTGTCCGGCCTCGCCACCCTGTTGCAGAGCATCAAGGGCGCACCGGAGGCGCTGCTGGAGAGCTGGTGCCCCGGCTGCCTGGACCAGACCCCTGGTTCGGCGTTCCTGCAGAAGGTCAACGCGGGCGGGGACACCGCGCCCGGTGTCGAGTACACCGTGATCTCCACGAAGCTCGACTACATCGTGACACCGGTCGCTTCGCAGTTCCTCCAGGGGCCGAACGTCCGCAACCTCTACACCCAGGACATGTGCTGGTACGACCTGGCCCAGCACGCCACGATGCAGGTCGACTCCGAGGTGCTGCACGAGGTGATGAACGTCCTCGATCCGGCCAACGCCACCAGGACGGGCTGCCGCATCCTCCCGTAGCACCGTCCCTACGCCCGTAGCCGCCCCTCCCGTTCACCAGGAGACCCCTGTGCTCAGCACCATGCAGCGTCATCCCCTGACCGTGACCACCCTGCTGCGTCACGGCGCCACCGTGCACGGCCGCAGCGAGGCGGTCACCTGGACGGGCGGGGCGGCCCGGCGCGCCACCTACGCGGAAGTCGCTCTCAGGGCGACCAGGCTGGCGGCCGCACTGCGCGGCCTCGGCGTCACCGGCGACCAGCGGGTGGCCACCCTGATGTGGAACAACCAGGAACACCTGGAGGCGTATCTCGCCATCCCCTCCATGGGCGCCGTGCTCCACACGCTCAATCTGCGGCTGCCCGCCGATCAGTTGCGGCACATCGCCCGTCATGCCGAGGACCGCGTCGTCCTGGCGGACGCGAGCCTGGTGCCGCTGATCGCCCCGCTGCTGCCCGGACTGCCCGCTGTCGAGCACCTCGTCGTCGTGGGCGAGGGACCGCTGCCGCACCTTCCCGGAGTACGGGTGCACCGCTACGAGGAACTGCTCGCCTGCGCGCCGAGGGACTTCGACTGGCCGGAGATCGACGAGGACGCGGCTGCCGCGATGTGCTACACCTCCGGAACCACCGGCGATCCCAAGGGAGTTGTCTACTCCCACCGTTCGATCTATCTGCACTCCATGCAGGTGTGCATGCCGGAAGCCCTCTGCCTGGACGACACGAAGCGCGCCCTCGCCGTCGTGCCGATGTTCCACGCCATGGCCTGGGGGTTGCCCTACGCCGCCTTCATGGCCGGCACCTCCCTCCTCCTCCCCGGCCCCCATCTCCAGGCCGAACCGCTGGCCGGGTTCATCGCCGCCGAGAAGCCGCACACGGCCGCCGCCGTGCCCACCGTCTGGGCGGCGCTGCTGGCCCACCTCGACACGCACGGCGGCGACGTGTCCTCGCTGCGTGAGGTCCTGGTCGGCGGCGCGGCCTGCCCGCCGTCGCTGATGACCGGCTTCGAGGAGCGGCACGGCGTACGGGTCGTCGCCGCCTGGGGCATGACCGAGACCTCACCGCTCGGTACGGTCGCCAGGGCGCCGCATCATGTCCGCTCCCCGGAAGGGGCCATGCTCTACCGCTCCACGGCCGGCCGGCCCCCGGCGGGGGTCGAACTCCGGCTCACCGGTGAGGACGGCACGGTTCTCGCGAACGACGGTGCGACGGTGGGAGAGGTCGAGGTCCGGGGCCCGTGGGTGACCGGCTCGTACCACCTCGCCGGGGCGCCGTCCGACAAGTTCAACGATGGCTGGCTGCGTACCGGCGACCTCGGCACCCTCACCTCCGACAGCTATCTGCGCCTGACGGACCGGGCGAAGGACGTCATCAAGTCGGGCGGTGAGTGGATCTCGTCGGTCGAGCTGGAGAACCATCTGATGGCCCACCCCGAGGTCCGGGAGGCGGCGGTGATCGGCGTCCCGGACGACCGGTGGGACGAGCGCCCGCTCGCCGTGGTGGTCTGGGCCGGGGAGGCGGGCGACTACGCCGGGCTCCGTACCCACCTCGGTGACCGGGTCGCCCGCTGGCAGCTCCCGGAGCGCTGGTCGGCCCTGCCGGAGATCCCCAGGACCAGCGTCGGCAAGTTCGACAAGAAGGAACTGCGCCGCCGGTACGCACAGGACGAGCTTCCCGTCGAGCGGCTGTCGCCGTCGGCGGCGGTGTAGCCGGGCCTCGCGCACGGCCGGGGTCCGCAGCCCGCGACGGGTGTTCGGTCAGACGCGCTCGGCGGTCCTCCACCGCCGCAGCGCGTGCCTGCCGCAGCGGCGCCACTCGTTCGGCGGCACACGGACCCGATGGCCGCCGTTGGTGACCAGCGCGTTCACCGACGTCATGGGGTCCGCCGCCATCGTCCTGGCCAGCAGGACTCCGACCACGAGCGGGAGCAGCGTCACGGCCAGGGCGGTTCCGGCGGTGGTGACGTGCTGGATGCGCGAGTGCCGCGGCGCTTCGGAGTCGTTGTTCATGCCCTCATCCCACCAGCCGACGGCCCGCGACGAATCGGAGAAGATACTCAGCCGCCACGCTGTCACCTACTCAGATCTCGAACGGGGCAGCCGGAAGCCGGCTGCCCGTCGCAACCGCTACGGCGCCGTCACGTGCTGAACGATGGTGTCCTCGCAGGGGCCCTCGGCGAAGACCTTGAGCGCTTCGTGCTCGTCGGTGTCGGCGTCGAGCCGCCACCGCAGCTTGGTCGCCACCCACTCGGCGATGTAGCGGCAGTGCTCCGCCGGTACCGGCGGCAGCCAGTCGACCGGGTCGCGGTCGCCGCGCTGCTTGGCGGTACGGGCTGTGATCGCGGTCAACGAGGTGCTCGCGCCCTGGTCGTTGGCGTACGCCTCACGCCGGGCCGCGGTCCACTTCGACGCCCCCGATTCCCATGCCTCGGCGAGCCGCACGGTGTGGACGACTTCCAGGGCACCGGGCTCGGTGGTCTCCTGGCCGTCGTAGTTCGACCGCCATCTGCCGCCCGACAGCACGCATCCGGCGCCGGTCCTCGGCTCCTCGATCGCCTCCTCCAGCAGCACCTCGCCCCGGGTGTCGCAGCCGTCCTCGGGGTCCTGGCCCGCGTTCCAGTGAGGGAACGCACCGGGTGTGAAGCCGCCGCTGTGTTCCGGGACGACGGGGACCTTGCCCACGGCGTCCGCCAGCGTGGTGACCTCCGCGGCACGGGCGGGCGAGGGCGGGCCGAAGGCGGGGAGGGCGAGAGCCAGGGCGCCGACGAGGGTGAGGGCGCCGACACCGCGGCACCAGTTCGTGATCATGTCCCTCTGGATAGCGGGTGCCGGACCGTGGACGGGTCCCGAATCCGCTGACTCACCGGCGCGGGGGCGGAAGTTCACCGCGGAGGGTCATGCACCCGCGCCCGTGTACGGCAGGGGCAGTACGGACAACGGCCTGCACGTGCACGACGACGTGACGCCCCCCGTCACGAAGGATTGCGGTACTCCCCCGGTCCCGGATCCGCCCCGCCTCGTCGCGGGCTCCGGCCCGGAGGACGCAGCACCGCACCGTCCCGTCGCACGATCCAGTCCGGAGCGCCTCCTTCGTGGCTACCTTCCTCTATCGGCTAGGCCGTCTGTCCTTCCGCAAACGGCGACTCGTCGCCCTGATCTGGGTGGCGCTGCTCGCCGCCGCCGTCTTCGCCGCGGTCGCCGACGACGGGGTTTCGTCGCACCGGACGGCCAGAAGATCACCGCGAGCGCGAACAGGGCGGCCGTCGACAAGGTCGTCGACGAGGTGGGCGGCGGCTCGCAGGTCGCCGGTGCGCTCAGCCCCTTCGAAACCCGGGCGATCAGCGAGGACCGTACGACGGCGTACGCCACCGTCACCTACAGGGCGAAGGTCAGCGAGCTGACGGACGCCACGAAGGACGCGCTCACGGACGCCGCGGAGACGGGCCGCGACGGCGGACTCACCGTGGAGATGGGCGGATCCGCGCTCACGCCGGAAGCCGGGCGGGAGCGACCGAGGCCGTGGACGTTGATGGCCGCCGGGAATGATGCGACGATCCCGGGGAACCGCCGGGCAAGGGAAGGACCGACTCCATGGATGAGGACCGCCACCTCTCGGCCGCAGCGGCGTTCGACTCGCTGGGGGCCGACTACGAACGGGCCTTCGCCCACTCGGCCGCCCACCATGCCTCGCTCCACCGGCTGCTGGAGGACCTCGCGCCCGGCAGCCGGGTCCTGGACGTGGGCTGCGGTACGGGGCGGCCGACCGCGCAGACCCTCGCGGACGCGGGCCATGAGGTGCTCGGTGTCGATGTGTCGCCCGTCATGACGGAGATCGCGGCCCGGCAGGTGCCCGGCGCGGCCTTCCGGTGCGCCGACATCCGTACGATGCCGCTGCCCGGGACGGACGCGGAGGAAGAGGGTTTCGATGCCGTCTGCGCGTACTTCTCACTGCTGCAGATGTCCCGCGAGGACCAGTCCCGGCTGCTGCGCAAGCTCGGCGGGTCGCTGAGGCCGGGAGGTCGGCTGGTCGTGGCGACGGTGCCGCTGGACGTGGAGGATGTCGGCGTCGTCTTCATGGGCCGGCCCGTGCGGGTGACCAGTTTCGGCGCGGAGGAGTTCACCGCGCTGGTGGTGCGGGCCGGGTTCTCGGTCCAGTGGCAGCAGGACAGCCTCTTCACCCCCGCCCACCCGGCGGGAGAGCCCGAGCCGCAGCTGTTCCTGCACTGCCGTCGCCTCTGACATACCGGCACCGGCCGGTCACGGCCCCGCCTCCCTCCCGGAGGCGGGGCAGGGCGGGGTCACGTCGGCCGGTCGTGGCCCACCGGCTTCCCCGCCGACTGGCCGGGCGGCGCGGGTTCGCCGCGGCGTACGGCGCCCGGCGCACGTACTGCCGGGTGGTTGGCGTGGCGGGAGGAATGCAGCTGCCACGGCACGCTGATCACCATCACGCCCGGTGTGAAGAGCAGACGGCTCTTCAGCCACAGCGCCGACTGGTTGTGCAGCGCGTTCTCCCACCAGTGGCCGACGACGTACTCGGGGATGAACACCGCCACGACATCGCGCGGCCCGGCGCGCCGGATCGAGCGGACGTACAACACGACCGGCCTGGTGATCTCGCGGTACGGGGAACTGATGACCTTCAGCGGCACCTGGATGTCGTACTCCTGCCACTTGTGCTGGAGGTCCGCCAGTGCCTCGGGGTCGACCGCGACGGTCAGGGCCTCCAGCTGGTACGGCCGGAAGGCGCGGGCGTAGGCCAGGGCACGCAGGGTCGGCTTGTGCGGCGTGGAGACCAGCACGATCGCGAACACCCGTGAAGGAGGGGCTAGTTCGCTGTGCGGGTCGGTGACTTCCAGCTCGGCGGCGACACTGTCGTAGTGGCGGCGGACGGCCCGCATCAGCAGCCACAGCACCCCGGCGGCCAGCACAGCGAGCCAGGCGCCCTGGGCGAACTTGGTGGCCAGCACGATGACCAGGACCAGCCCCGTGACGACCGCTCCGGTGGCGTTGATGGTGCGGGCCAGGTGGTGCCGGCGTCGTACGACGAGGTCGGTCTCGGTGCGCAGTTCACGGTTCCAGTGCCGGACCATCCCGGACTGGGAGAGCGTGAAGGAGGTGAACACACCGAGGATGTAGAGGTGGATCAGGCTCGTCACATTCGCTTTGAAGCCCCACAGCAGCAGCCCGGCGACCACGGCCAGCGCCAGGATGCCGTTGGAGAAGGCCAGCCGGTCGCCCCGGTTGTGCAACTGGTGCGGCAGGTATCGGTGCTGGGCGAGGATCGAGGTGAGCAGCGGAAAGCCGTTGTACGCGGTGTTCGCGGCCAGGATCAGGACCAGGGCGGTGGCCGCCTGGATGAAGTAGAAACCGACGCTGTCGCCGCCGAAGACGGCGGCGGCGACCTGAGCGATGACGGTGCGCTGGGTGTAGCCCTCGCAGTCGCCGCCGAGGCCCGTCAGCCGGCAGGCGTTGTCGGTGATGTGCACCTTGGCGATCAGCGCGAGTGTGGTGACGCCGACGAACATGGTGATCGCGATGAGGCCCATCGCGGCCAGGGTGGTCGCGGCGTTCTTCGACTTGGGGCGGCGAAAGGCGGGGACGCCGTTGGAGATCGCCTCCACACCCGTCAGGGCCGTACAGCCGCTGGAGAACGCGCGCAGGACCAGCATCACGAGGGCCAGACCCATGAGGTGGGATTCCCCGGCCTCCGGCCTGATGCCGTACGCCGCGCTCTCCGACACCGGCGCGTCGCCGAGCACATAGCGGAGCAGGCCGGTGGCAACCATGATCAGCACGCCGCCGATGAACAGATATGTGGGAGCGGCGAACATGTGGCCCGACTCGCGCACACCGCGCAGGTTCATCGCGGTCAGCAGCGCGACGAAGACCAGCGCCATCAGCACCCGGTAGTCGACCAGCGCGGGCAGCGCCGAGATGATGTTGTCCACCCCGGACGCCACGGACACGGCCACGGTCATGACGTAGTCGACCATCAGCGAGGCGGCGACCACCAGTCCGGCCGACGGTCCCAGGTTCGTCGAGGCCACCTCGTACGAACCACCTCCGCTCGGGTAGGCGTGCACGACCTGACGGTAGGAGAGCACCACCACCGTCATCAGCGCCACGACGGAGGCCGCGATCCACGGGGTGAAGTGGAGATACGCCAGGCCCCCGAGCGTGAGCACGAGCAGGATCTCCTGGGTGGCGTAGGCCACCGAGGACAGCGGGTCGGAGGCGAAGATCGGCAGGGCCAGCCGCTTGGTGAGCAGCGTCTCGCCCAGCTCCTCGCTGCGCATGGCCCGGCCGATCACCAGGCGTTTGAGGAGTTCCGGCACGTTGAACACAGGGCGAGCGTAAGTCGCCGCGCGTGGGGACCCCGGAAGCGGTGGAGCATTCGGCGTAGTGCGCGCACTCCCGGGCGCGCGTGTTTCCGCACCGTTGGGAGCCCGCCGTGTCAGACCTCCGTCAAGACGGGCGGCCACCGCGTCAAAGTCACGTCAGACCGTTCCGGATCGAGGGGTGGCGTTCCTAATGTCGCCTCATGCATCGACGCATCACACCGGGGCGTACCCGGCCGCCCGCCGGAGATCCCGCGACACCCGGCACGGTCCACGACAGTTACTGGCCAGGGGAATTCCGCGCGGCGTGCGGTTGCGCGGTGCTGTTCCTCGGGCTGCTGGTCACCGTCGACGCGGGCGACGGCACACTGACGACACCCCGCGCGGTTCTGTGGTCCGGGCTGGCGCTGCTGCTGTTCGTGATCCTGCTGCCCCCACGGGTGGCCGCGGGCGAGAACTGGCTGGAGTCGCGCGGACCGCTGCGCGGGCAGCGGGTACGGACCGACCGGCTGGTCTCGGCGCGATGGTCCGGCGGGGTGGTGCGGCGGCTCGTCATCTGCGACGAGGACGGGGGCCGGGCCGAGCTGGATCCGCGGGTGCTGGCCTCCAATCCCGCGCTGTGGCAGCAGGTGGACGCGGCGGCCCGTGTCTCGCAGGCGCGCGGGCGGCTGCGGTACGGGGAGTCGGCGCTGCTGGAGTTGTCACGGCAGATCGACGGGGCGACCGCCCTGACGATCTTCAAGATCTCGCGTTTCGACGAGTAGGGGTCGTTCTGTCGTCCCCGGTGGTCCGTCGTCCCCGGCTGTCCCGTCGTCCCCGGTGGTCGGCGGGCGGCTCGCCCGGTGGGTTGTCCCGTCGTACCCGCCGGGTTCGGCGCCGCTCGCCGAGGAGGGCGGCCCGCTCCGAACGGTGGGCCGCGCGGCGTCCCGTGATCAGCCGTTCGTCACGAGGTGACCTGGGCAGGGAGGTCGGGCCGCGTGGGTGGGCGCCCGTCCGCGACCCGGAGGGTGAGCACCATGGTCAGGCCGCCGCCGGGGGTGTCCTCGGCGTCGAGTGTGCCGCCCATGGCCTCCACGAAGCCGCGGGCGACGGCGAGGCCGAGGCCCACTCCGGCGCCGCGCGGGGCGTCGCCGTACCGCTGGAAGGGCTCGAAGATCCGTTCCTTGCCCTCGTCCGCAACCCCCCGGCCCCGGTCCACGACCCGTAGCTCGACCCGGGTGCCGAGCGCACTGGCCGACACCAGGACCGCTTCTCCGTCGGGGCTGTACTTGACGGCGTTCTCCACGACGTTGGCCGCGGCCCGCTCCAGCAGGCCGCGATCGACGGCGACCATCGGCAGCGACTCCGGGATGTCCAGTTCGACACTGTCGTCCGGCACCCCGGCCAGTGCCATCGGGATGACTTCGTCGAGGTCCGTCTCGCGGATCAGCGGGGTGACGGTGCCGGTCTGGAGGCGGGACATGTCCAGGAGGTTGCCGATCAGATGGTCGAGGCGGTCGGCGCCGTCCTCGATGCCTTCGAGGAGTTCGGCCTCGTCCTCCTCCGACCAGGCGACGTCGTCGGAGCGCAGCGAGCTCACGGCGGCCTTGATGGCGGCCAGCGGGGTGCGCAGATCATGGCTGACGGCGGCGAGGAGCGCGGTGCGTATGCGGTTGCTCTCGGCGAGGGTGCGGGCTGCCTCGGCCTCGCCGACCAGGCGCCGGCGGTCCAGGACGACGACGGCCTGCGCGGCGAACGCGGCCAGTACCCTGCGGTCCTCGGCGGGCAGGACGCGGCCGGACAGGGCGAGCGCCATGTGGTCACCGACCGGTACGTCCACGTCGGCGTCCTCGGGCTGTTCGACCCGGTGGGCGTTTCCCACGCTGCCCGCACAGGTCCACGGTTCGACGTCGCTGCCCCGCTCCAGCAGCACCGCGGAATCCATGGCGAAGGTCTCCCGGACTCGTTCCAGCAACGCCTCCAGACTGGTCTCGCCGCGCAGGACGCTGCCCGCGAGGAAGGAGAGGATCTCCGACTCGGCGCGCAGCCGGGCCGCCTGATGGGTGCGGCGGGCCGCCAGATCCACCACGGAGGCGACCGCCACCGCGACCGCGAAGAAGATCACGATCGCGACGATGTTCTCCGGGTCGGAGACGGTCAGCGTATGGATGGGCGGAGTGAAGTAGTAGTTCAGCAGCAGTGAGCCCACCGCCGCGGAGGCGAGGGCGGGCCGCACACCGCCGAGGAGCGCCGCGGCCACCGTGAGCGACAGGAACAGCAGCACATCGTTGGCGAGACCCGGGCCCGGCTGAAAGCTTGTGAGCAGGGTGGTCAGGAGGGCGGGTCCCGCGACGCCGACGAGCCAGCCCCAGATGATGCGGGCGCGGCCCAGGCGGGCGCCGCGGGCGATGGGCAGGCCGCGGCCCTTGGCGACTTCCTCGTGCGTGACGATGTGGACGTCGAGGTCGGGCCCGGAATCACGCGCGACGGTCGAGCCGACACCGGGACCGTAGATGTACTGCCAGGTCTTGCGCCGG
>NZ_LWLE01000038.1:0-89299 GCF_001905125.1 Streptomyces sp. TSRI0281
GCTGACTGGTACTAATAGGCCGAGGGCTTGTCCTCAGTTGCTCGCGTCCACTGTGTTGTTCCCGGGTTGCGAACAGTCGCACCGGTTGAACAGCTTCACTACTTAATTGAAAAGTGTGCTTGTTCGCTAGAACCCGATAGTGTTTCGGTGGTCATTGCGTTAGGGAAACGCCCGGTTACATTCCGAACCCGGAAGCTAAGCCTTTCAGCGCCGATGGTACTGCAGGGGGGACCCTGTGGGAGAGTAGGACGCCGCCGAACAATTTTTCAAGGACCCTTGGTCCCAGCGTTCACGCTGGGACCAAGGGTCCTTTTTTGCTTTTCTTCGAAGCGCGTCGGATCGTCGGCTGCGCGAGAATGTCTGTGGTACCCGATGACAGGAGTCACACCCATGTCCACCAACTCTCCCGACGATCGTCCGGAGCGCGAGCCGCGTCGCCGGGACGGCGGCGACAGGGGCGGCTTCCGCGGTGGTCGTGACGACCGGTCCGGTTCCGGTGCGCCTCGACGTGACAACGACCGTGGCGGTTTCCGCCGTGACGACAGCCGGCCTTCGGGCGGCGGCGGCACCGGTGGCGGCTTCCGTCGCGATGACAACCGTGGCGGTGCCTCGGGCGGTGGTTTCCGTCGTGACGACAATCGCGGTGGCGGTGGCTCCGGTGGTGGTTTCCGCCGTGATGACAACCGTGGCGGTGGCTCCGGTGGTGGTTTCCGCCGTGATGACAACCGTGGCGGTGGCTCCGGTGGTGGTTTCCGTCGTGACGACAACCGTGGCGGTGCGTCGGGCGGTGGTTTCCGTCGTGACGACAGCCGTGGGCCGCGTCGTGATGACGACCGTGGTGGGCGTCCCAGCGGTGGGCAGCAGCGCGACGACCGTGGTGGGCGTCCCAGTGGTGGTTTTGAGCGTCGTGATGATCGGCCGCGTGGGCCGCGTCGCGATGACGACCGCCCCTCCGGTGGCGGCTTCCGTCGTGACGACAGCCGGCCTTCGGGCGGCGGTGGCTCCGGTGGTGGTTTCCGTCGCGATGACAACCGTGGCGGTGCGTCGGGCGGTGGTTTCCGTCGTGACGACAGCCGTGGGCCGCGTCGCGATGACGACCGTGGTGGGCGTCCCAGCGGTGGGCAGCAGCGCGACGACCGTGGTGGGCGTCCCAGTGGTGGTTTTGAGCGTCGTGATGATCGGCCGCGTGGGCCGCGTCGCGATGACGACCGCCCCTCCGGCGGTGGCTTCCGTCGCGACGACAACCGTGGCGGTGGCTCCGGTGGTGGCTTCCGTCGCGATGACAACCGTGGCGGTGCGACGGGCGGTGGTTTCCGTCGTGACGACAGCCGTGGGCCGCGTCGTGATGACGACCGTGGTGGGCGTCCCAGTGGTGGTTTTGAGCGTCGTGATGATCGGCCGCGTGGGCCGCGTCGCGATGACGACCGCCCCTCCGGCGGTGGCTTCCGTCGCGACGACAACCGTGGCGGTGGCTCCGGTGGTGGCTTCCGTCGTGACGACAACCGTGGTGGCGGTGCCTCGGGCGGTGGTTTCCGTCGTGACGACAGCCGTGGGCCGCGTCGTGATGACGACCGTGGTGGGCGTCCCAGCGGTGGGCAGCAGCGCGACGACCGTGGTGGGCGTCCCAGTGGTGGTTTTGAGCGTCGTGATGATCGGCCGCGTGGGCCGCGTCGCGATGACGACCGCCCCTCCGGCGGTGGTTTCCGCCGTGACGACAACCGTGGCGGTGGCTCCGGTGGTGGCTTCCGTCGTGACGACAACCGTGGCGGTGGCTCCGGCGGTGCCTCGGGCGGCGGTTTCCGTCGTGACGACCGGGACCGTGATCGTGGGCCGCGTCGTGATGACGACCGTGGTGGGTACCGCGGTGGGCAGCAGCGCGACGACCGCGGTGGCTTCGAGCGTCGTGACGACCGGGACCGTGACCGGGATCGCGATCCGATCAAGCGGCTTCCGATTCCCGATGACGTCACCGGCGACGAGATCGACAAGGATGTGCGGCAGGAGCTGATGAGCCTGCCGAAGACCCTTGCCGAGGATGTCGCGCGCAACCTCGTCATGGTGGCCCGGCTGATCGATGAGGACCCCGAGCAGGCGTACGCGTACGCGCGTATCGCGCTGCGGCTGGCCTCGCGGGTCGCGGCTGTGCGTGAGGCGGCCGGCTTCGCGGCCTACGCGACGCAGAAGTACGCCGAGGCGCTGGCGGAGTTCCGGGCGTCGCGGCGGATGACCGGGTCCGTGGACCTGTGGCCCGTCATGGCCGACTGCGAGCGTGGACTGGGGCGGCCGGAGCGGGCCATGGCCATGGCCGGTGAGCCCGAGGTGCAGAAGCTGGACAAGGCCGGGCAGGTCGAGATGCGTCTGGTCGCGGCAGGTGCGCGCCGGGACATGGGGCAGATCGAAGCCGCCATCGTCACGCTGCAGAGCCCCGAACTCGCCTCCAGCTCCGTTCAGTCCTGGACGCCGCGTCTGCGCTATGCGTACGCGGACGCCCTGCTGGAAGCGGGTCGCGAGGACGAAGCGCGCGAGTGGTTCGCGAAGGCGCTGGAGGCCGACAAGGACGGTTCGACCGACGCGTCGGACCGGCTCGCCGCGCTCGACGGCGTGGAGTTCGTGGACGCCCTCGGAGAGGACGACGCCCCCACGGATGCGGACCGGGTCGCAAACGTCGAGGACGACGTCGAGGTTGTCGAGACCTCGGACGATGATGACGACGACGACGACGACGATGACGATGACGACGACGATGACGATGACGACGAGGCGGACGGTCCCGCCAAGGCGTAAGCAGTGACGAAAAGGGCGGCACTCCTTCCGGAGTGCCGCCCTTTTCCGTTTCCGGGATTTCCGGGGTTCCTCAGTTCACGCCGAGGCTGCGCAGAACCAGGCCCGTGGCCGGCTTGGGGCCGAAGGATGTCGATTTGCGGGGCATGGTGACGCCCTGCCTGGCCAGGTCCCGGACGACCTCCTCGCGTACCGGATACATCAGTACCGCCGTGGCGCCGAGCCGCTCGGCCTGTTCGACGGCTGCCGCGGTGTCGTGGATGTACGAGATGTGCTCGGGGGCGTCGGGGATGCGCCAGACGTGGTCCAGCAGTGTGGAGTGCAGGACCGTCGCGTCCAGGGTGCGCCAGGCCGGTGGGCGGTCCGTCGGGACCGTACGGGCGAGGAGGGCCGGGTCCGGGCGGTCGATCAGGTGGAAGCCGCCGTCGCCCGCGAGGAGGAACGCGTTGCCTTCGGCCGCCGCCCCGGCCAGGGCGTCGAGGGCGTGAGGGAGCGGCCCGTCGACCTCGCTGACGCGGAAGAGGCCGGTGAGGGCGGCGATCGCTTCGGAGACCGGGAGCCCGCGCAGCAGCCGGTGGATGGCGCGGACCTGGAGCGGGTAGCGGGCCGTGTCGACGAGGAGGACCAGGCCGAAGTCCCACGGGCCGGGCGCGGCCTGTTCCCGCTGGAGCCGGAGGTAGGTGGCCCAGCGGTGGTGGCCGTCGGCGATCAGGGCCTGCTGCCCGGAGAGGTCCACCTCGATCTCGGCCCGCTCGGCGGGGTCGGTGACGGCCCAGAGGCGATGGTTGAAGCCGTCCTCCGTCGTGGTGGCCAGCAAGGGCGGACGGTCCGTCATGCGCTCGATGACAGCGGTCGTTCCGGTCCGGGTGCCGTCGCCGCGGTAGGTGAGCAGCAGCGGTTCCAGATGGGCCTGCATCGTCCGCATCAGGTCGGCGCGGTCCTCGACGACGTGGTCCATGACGTCTTCGTGCGGGAGGACGATGCCGTCGGCCGCGGGGGAGAGTGCCAGGGCGCCGATCACTCCGCGTTGCAGGATCTCGCTGTTGCGCTGCTCGTAGACGTAGAGCGCCGGTGCGGGGTCCGGGGCGAGTACGCCCTCGGTCAGCCAGCGGCCGAGGGTCTCGGCCGCCTGCCGGTGGCGGGCCTCGGCGGTGTCCGCCTGCGGCAGGATCAGCCGGACGATGTTGTGCGGGTCCGCGGATTCCAGGTGGTGAAGTCCGTCCGGCCTGACGACGACGTCGTACGGGGGCGAGGTCACCGCGGCGAGGCTGCCGACCTGCTCGGGGACGTAACGCAGTCCGCGGAACGGGATCAGCCGCAGCCCCTGCTCGACGGGACCTGATGTGTTCATTTCTGCATCGTATGTGTGCTCCGGGGATGCGCGATGATCGGGGGAGAGGCATGGAACGAGGAGCGAGGACATATGAGTGATCAGCAGTACGCGTCCCGGCCGCGCGGGAGCAGCACGGCGCTGAGCGAGGCGTACGACACGGCCCTGCTCGACCTGGACGGGGTGGTGTACGCGGGCGGGGTGGCGATCGTTCACGCCGTCGAGTCACTGGGCACCGCGCGGGACGGCGGTATGCATCTCGCGTACGTGACCAACAACGCGCTGCGGACACCGGACGCCGTGGCGGAGCACCTGACCGAGCTGGGGGTTCCTGCCGAGCCCGCTGATGTGATCACCTCGGCGCAGGCGGTGGCCCGGCTGATGTCCGATCAGTTGCCGTCCGGGGCACGGGTGTTGGTGATCGGCGGCGAAGGGCTGCGGGTCGCGTTGCGGGAACGCGGTCTGGTGCCGGTGGAGTCGGCGGACGACGGGCCGGCGGCGGTGGCCCAGGGGTACGGCGGGCCGGACATGGCCTGGGGACGTTTCGCCGAGGCGAGCTATGCGATCGCTCGGGGGGTGCCGTGGTTCGCGTCCAATACCGATCTGACGATTCCGAGTGCCCGCGGTATCGCGCCGGGCAATGGTGCGGCGGTGGAGGTGGTTCGGATCGCCACCGGTGCCGAGCCCCAGGTCGCCGGCAAACCGTTGCCGCCGATGCACCGGGAGACGGTGCTGCGGACCGGGGCCGAGCGGCCGCTGGTGGTCGGCGACCGGTTGGACACGGACATCGAGGGGGCGTTCAACGGGGGCGTGGACTCGCTGCTGGTCCTGACCGGGGTGACCGACGCGGCGCAGCTGCTGGCCGCCGAGCCCCGGCACCGGCCGACCTATGTGGACCGGGATCTGCGGGGGCTGCTGACCGGGCAGCCCGAGGTGACCGTGGCCGGTGACGCGTTCAGGTGCGGTGACTGGACGGCCCTCGTGCGCGGGGAGGCCCTGGTGCTGGAGGGCGACGGGGACGCACTCGACGGGCTGCGGGCTCTGTGCGGGGCCGCGTGGACACAGGCCGGAGAGGGTTCGTGCGGGCTGGATGCGGCGAAGGTGATCGCCAGGCTCGGGCTGTAGGGCTGTAGGGCGGCAGAAACGCTGACGCGGCCCGTGGTGGCGTGGCGGCGATGGGAGCCGAGGACAGCGGACCTCGTACGGAGGTGGCCTCGTGAGGAGGGGCGGGCTTCGTACGGAGGTGGCCTCGTGCGGGGCGGACCCTGTAGCGGGGGCGGACCGCGTACGGGGCCCGAGCGGCTCGGAGGACCTCCGTCACCGGACCGGCGGCTTCAGGTGGAGGGTAGGCTAACCTAACTTCGCGGTGGCCGTGGTCGGTGGGCTGCGCTCTCCCGGGTTCCGGTCCGCCCCTCTGTGCGGGCTCGCGCTCGCCACGTACCGCGCAGACCCACCCATCAACTCGGGGAGCAGGACCATGCAGCGCCTCACCGCGGACTCGGTGACCCTTGGTTACGACCAGCGGATCATCACCGAGAACCTCTCGGTAGCGATTCCCGACAACTCCTTCACGGTGATCGTCGGGCCCAACGCCTGTGGCAAGTCGACCCTGTTGCGCGCGCTCGCCCGGATGCTGAAGCCGAGAGCGGGGCAGGTGCTCCTGGACGGACAGGCCATCCACCGGATGCCCGCGAAGAAGGTCGCCAGGACGCTGGGGCTGCTTCCCCAGACGTCCATAGCCCCGGACGGCATCACCGTCGCGGACCTCGTCGCCCGTGGCCGCTACCCGCATCAGGGGCTGCTGCGGCAGTGGACGCCGGAGGACGAACGCGTCGTCGTCGAGTCGATGGCGTCGACCGGTGTGGGCGAGCTCTCCGATCGCTATGTCGATGAATTGTCCGGTGGTCAGCGTCAGCGGGTCTGGATCGCGATGGCGCTCGCGCAGCAGACCCCGCTGCTGCTGCTCGACGAGCCGACGACGTACCTCGACATCCAGCACCAGATCGATGTGCTCGACCTCTGTGCGGAGCTGCACGAGGACCGGGGGCGCACGCTGGTGGCCGTGCTGCACGATCTGAACCACGCCGCGCGGTACGCCACGCATCTCATCGCGATGCGGGACGGCGAGATCATCGCCGAGGGGGCGCCGTCGGACATCGTCACGGCCGAACTGGTCGAGCGGGTGTTCGGGATGCGGTGCCAGGTGATCGACGATCCGGAGACGGGCACGCCGTTGGTGGTGCCGGCCTCACGCAGGGCACGGCGCGCGGCAGCCGGAGCCGGTGCGGCAGCCGGTGCGGCCGGGGAGGGTGCCACGGCCGATACCGGTGCGAAGGCTGCGGCGGGGGCGGTCTGAGGGACTCGGCGCAGCCGCCGCTCATGGCCCTGTGTCCGGTGTCAGACACCGTACGGGCTTGATTCCGCGGCCCCGGGCCCGTGTGCCCCGGACCGTTTCGTCACAGCAGTGATCTGAGCTTCAGCAGGTCGCGGAAGCCCGCTTCCAGGCGGACGCGGCCCGAGCCCCATGCCTTGGCGAAGTTCAGGTGTCCGTCCACCATCGCCACCAGGTCGTCGCCGGTCATCGCGAGCCTGATCTCGGCCTTCTCCCCGGGCGGGCCCTCGACCGTGTCGAGCACCCGGATCCGGCCATCGGCCAGCCGGCCGGTGAACGTCACGTCGAGGTCCTTGATGTGGCAGCTCAGCGAGCGGTCCAGGGCAGCAGCGCCGCGCACGTCGCCGTCGGCTCCTGCGATGTTGTCGGAAAGTCTGTCGAGTGCGCTGCGGCACTCCGCCATGGTCGCCATCGCGATCGACGGTACACCGGCCCGTCGCGGTAGCGTTTCGGCATGAGCGACTGGATGCCGGGGCCGGAGACGGCGCCCGCGAGTACGCCCGGGGAAACGGCCCAGGCGAGTATGCCCGGGGAAACGGCCCAGGCCGACGTGGCCGCCGCCGCGCCCTCCTTCGAGCCCGCGGATCCCGCGCCCCTCGGCGTCGGACGCACCCCTACCGGGAGCGCCGATATCGATGCCCAGCTGGAGCGTCTGGCCGACGCGGACCACCTCCCGGCGGACGGACACACCGACGTGTACGAGGATGTACACCGTGGGCTGCGTGATGCGCTGACCTCGCTGGACACCCGTCCGGCACCCGCACCCGGGCCCGCGCCCATGCCCTCGTACAACAACAGGAGCTGAACCGAACGTGGCAGGAGTGGCACGTCGCCGCCTCGACGCCGAGCTGGTACGCCGCAAGCTCGCCCGCTCTCGTGAGCACGCGAGCCAGCTGATCGCCGCGGGGCGGGTGACCGTCGGCGGGAACACCGCGACCAAACCCGCCACCCAGGTCGAGACCAGTGCCGCGGTCGTCGTCACCAAGGACGACAGCGACCCCGAGTACGTCTCGCGCGGCGGGCACAAGCTCGCTGGCGCCCTCGCCGCCTTCGTCCCCCTCGGGCTGAGCGTCGAGGGGCGGCGGGCGCTGGACGCCGGGGCGTCGACCGGCGGCTTCACCGACGTACTGCTGCGGGCCGGTGCCGCCCATGTCGTCGCCGTCGACGTCGGCTACGGGCAGTTGGCCTGGTCGCTCCAGTCCGATGAACGCGTCATCGTCAAGGACCGCACCAACGTACGGGAGTTGACGCTGGAGGCGATCGACGGACAGGCGGTGGACCTGGTGGTCGGCGACCTGTCGTTCATCCCGCTGGGGCTCGTGCTGCCCGCCCTCGCGTGCTGCGCGGCGCCCGACGCGGACCTGGTCCTCATGGTCAAGCCGCAGTTCGAGGTGGGCAAGGAGCGGCTCGGCAGCGGCGGGGTGGTGCGCAGCCCGGAGCTGAGGGCCGAAGCGGTACGGGAAGTCGCGCGCCGGGCCTGGGGGCTGGGCCTGGGAGTCCGGGGCGTGACGGCCAGCCCCTTGCCCGGACCGTCGGGGAATGTCGAGTACTTTCTGTGGCTGCGGGCCGGTGCACCTGAGCTGGATCCCGCGGATGTCGACCGTGCAGTGGCGGAGGGGCCTCGTTGACGACGAATGCGGCACGAACAGTCTTTCTTTTGGCGCACACCGGCCGGCCGGCCGCGATCCGGAGCGCGGAACTCGTCGTGCAGGGGCTGCTGCGCAGCGGCCTCGGTGTGCGGGTCCTGGCGACCGAGGCGGCCGATCTGCCGCTGCCGCCGTCCGTGGAGACGGTCACGGACACCACACCGGCGGCCGTGGACGGCTGCGAGCTGCTGATCGTCCTCGGCGGGGACGGCACGCTGCTGCGCGGCGCGGAGTTCTCCCGGGCCTCCGGCGTCCCGATGCTGGGGGTCAACCTCGGCCGGGTCGGCTTCCTCGCCGAGGCCGAGCGGGACGACCTGGACAAGGTGGTCGACCGGGTCGTCACCCGCGCGTACCAGGTCGAGGAACGGATGACGCTCGATGTGCTCGTGCACAGCAACGGTGCCATCGTGCACACCGACTGGGCGCTCAACGAGGCGGCCGTGCAGAAGGTGTCGCCCGAACGGATGCTGGAGGTCGTGCTGGAGATCGACGGCCGGCCGGTGACCGGGTTCGGCTGCGACGGGATCGTCTGTGCGACCCCGACCGGTTCGACGGCGTACGCCTTCTCGGCGGGCGGGCCCGTCGTCTGGCCCGAGGTCGAGGCGCTCCTGATGGTGCCGATCAGCGCTCACGCGCTCTTCGCCAAGCCTCTGGTGACCTCGCCGAACTCGGTCCTCGCCGTCGAGGTCCAGCCGCACACCCCGCACGGGGTGCTCTGGTGCGACGGCCGCAGGACCGTCGAGCTTCCGGCGGGCGCACGGGTCGAGGTGCGGCGTGGCGCGGTGCCCGTACGGCTGGCCAGGCTGCACCAGGCCTCGTTCACGGACCGGCTGGTGGCGAAGTTCGCGCTGCCGGTCTCGGGCTGGCGGGGCGCGCCCAACTGATGCTCCGGCGGTCCGTCGCGGGGGGTCCTCCGGTGCCCGGGAGAGTGAATTGACGACCGGGGGCCGTCACACACCGGCTCGCGGACCTCGTAAGGTCATGTCCGTGTTGGAGGAGATGCGGATACGGTCGCTCGGAGTCATCGACGACGCGGTGGTGGAGCTGTCACCCGGCTTCACCGCGGTGACGGGCGAGACCGGAGCGGGCAAGACCATGGTCGTCACCAGTCTCGGGCTGCTGCTCGGCGGGCGCGCCGACCCTGCCCTGGTGCGGATCGGTGCCAAGGCGGCGGTCGTCGAGGGGCGAATCACCGTCTCCGAGGGCGACGCGGCCGCGCTGCGCGCCGAGGAGGCCGGTGCGGAACTCGACGACGGCGCGTTGCTGATCAGCCGTACCGTTTCGGCGGAGGGGCGCTCCCGGGCGCACCTCGGAGGCAGATCCGTGCCTGTGGGGGTGCTGGCAGAGCTGGCCGACGAACTTGTCGCCGTGCACGGTCAGACCGACCAGCAGGGACTGCTCAAGCCCGCACGGCAGCGGCAGGCCCTGGACCGGTACGCGGGCGGCGGCGTCGATGTCCCGCACGCCAAGTACGCGGCGGCCTACCGGCGGCTGCGGGCCGTCGTCACGGAGCTCGACGAGCTGACCACCCGTGCCCGGGAACGGGCCCAGGAAGCGGATCTGCTGCGTTTCGGCCTCGACGAGGTCGCCGGGGTCGAGCCGCTGGCCGGGGAGGACACCGAACTGGCGGCCGAGGCCGACCGGCTCGGTCACGCCGAGGCCCTAGCCTCCGCCGCGGCGCTCGCGCACACCGCGCTCGTGGGCGATCCCGAGGACCCGGAGGGCATCGACGCCACGACCGTGGTCGCGGCCGCCGGCCGGTCCCTGGACGCGGTGCGGGCCCACGACCCGGTCCTGGCCGCGCTGGCGGACCGGATCGGCGAGATCTCCATTTTGCTCGCCGACGTGGGCGGGGAGCTGTCCGGGTACGCGGATCAGCTGGACGCCGATCCGCTGCGGCTGGCCGCGGTCGAGGAGCGGCGGGCCGCCCTCACGGCGCTGACCCGTAAGTACGGCGCGGACATCGGCGCCGTGCTGGCCTGGGCCGAGGAGGGCGCGGGCCGGCTCACCGAGCTGGAGGGCGACGACGACCGGATCGGCGAGCTGACGGCGGAGCGGGACGCGTTGCGCGCCGAACTGTCCGGACTCGGCCAGGCGTTGACCGACGCCCGTACGGAGGCGGCGGCGCGCTTCGCCGAGGCGGTGACCGCCGAGCTGGCCTCCCTCGCGATGCCGCACGCCCGGGTCTCGTTCGCCGTCCGGCAGACCGAGGCGCCGGACGAGGCCTCCGGCATCGACATCGGAGGGCGGAGCGTCCTCTACGGCCCGTCCGGTGCCGACGAGGTCGAGCTGCTGCTGGCCCCGCACCCCGGGGCCCCGCCCCGGCCGATCGCCAAGGGTGCCTCGGG
This sequence comes from Streptomyces sp. TSRI0281, assembly GCF_001905125.1. Lineage (GTDB taxonomy): Bacteria > Actinomycetota > Actinomycetes > Streptomycetales > Streptomycetaceae > Streptomyces. Next base: position 10,498 of record NZ_LWLE01000038.1, read on the forward strand.
CGGTGAGCTGTCCCGGGTGATGCTCGCCGTCGAGGTGGTCTTCGCGGGCTCCGCCCCCGTACCGACGTACCTCTTCGACGAGGTCGACGCGGGCGTCGGCGGCAAGGCGGCGGTCGAGGTCGGCCGCCGTCTGGCGAAGCTCGCCAAGTCGGCCCAGGTGGTGGTGGTGACGCACCTGCCGCAGGTGGCGGCCTTCGCGGACCGGCAGCTGCTGGTCGAGAAGACGGTGGACGGCTCGGTGACCAGGAGCGGTGTCACGGTCCTGGAGGGCGAGGACCGGGTGCGGGAGCTGTCCCGGATGCTGGCCGGCCAGGAGGACTCCGAGACGGCACGGGCGCACGCCGAGGAACTGCTGGCCACGGCACGGGCGGACGGCTGACGGACGGGGGGCGGCGGTACGGGGCGGCCCCGGACCGGCCTCGACCGGGCCCTCGTACCGGCCCCGGACCGGCCTCGACCCGGCCCTCGTACCCGCCCCGGACCGGCCTCGCCCCGGCCCCCCGACGGCTCGACCCGCCCCACACCCCTGGGACGGTCCGGAGGCGCTTGTCGGCTCGTCCCCTGCACCCATGGGCGCCGGGCGCGCTCTCTTCGCGCTCCGGGCGTGCGCTCAGGGGGATGGTCCGTACCAGGGGCGGCAACTTCACGCCAGGCACTTCACTCGTACGAGTGGTGCGGTGCGTCCGGTTGTCGACGAGGGTGCCGCAGCAACGTTCCTGCGGTCCCGGAACGTGCGTACGGACTGGCATCCTTGGCGAGTACCCACCGCCGACTCGGGAGCCCCGGGAGCCATTCAACGTGTCACATCTGCGTACGGTCCAAGTCCTGGGCGGCGGCAGTGCGGGCAGCAGCGCGCACGTCGGTTCGCTGGCCGCGGGACTGATCGCCAGGGGAGTGCAGGTCACCGTCTGTGCCCCGGCCGCAGTGGACCGCGTCTACGACTTCCCGGCGACGGGGGCCCACTTCGCCCCCGTGCCCCGGCGCAGCGACCCGGCCGCCGTCGCCGCGCTGCGCGCCGCCTGCGCGGGCGCGGACGTCGTGCACGCCCATGGGCTGCACGCGGCCGTGCGTACCGCTCTCGCCCTCAGCGGCCGTACGGTTCCGCTGGTCATGACCTGGCACACCCGCGTCCATGCCGAAGGTGCCCGTCGGCGGATGCTGCAACTGCTGGAGCGAAGGGCCGCGCGGGCGGTGGACGTTGTACTCGCCCCGTCGTCGGACCTGGTGGACCGGGCGCGCGGCCGAGGGGCGCGCGATGCCCGCCTCGCACCGGTCGCCGTTCCGGTCGCCCGGTTCTCCGACACCGTCCACGGCGCCAAGGTGCGGGCCGAACTGGGAGCGGTGGGGCGCCCGTTGCTGATGGCAGCCGGTAGTCTCGTACCGCATCACGGATTCGACAGCCTGCTGGACGCCGCTCGGGTATGGCGTGAACTCGACCCGGCGCCCCTGCTGATCATCGCGGGCGAGGGGCGGGACCGGGCGGCGCTGCAACGGCGCGTCAGCGAAGAGGAGTTGCCGGTCTCTCTCCTCGGGTGCCGCAGCGATATCGGTGAACTGCTGGCCGCCGCCGACGTGGCGGTCGTGCCCAGCCGCTGGGAGGCCCGGTCACTGCTGACGCAGGAGTCGCTGCGGCTGGGGGTGCCGCTGGTCGCCACCGCGGTCGGCGGGGTGCCCGAACTCGTGGGTGACGCCGCGGAACTGGTCCCGTACGGGAACGCCGAGGCGCTGGCCCGTACCGTCGTGCGGCTGCTCGGCGATCCGCGGCGACGCGAGCGGCTCGCCGAGGCGGGGCGGATCCGGGCGGCCGACTGGCCCACCGAGGACGACACGATCGCCCAAGTGCTCAGCGTGTACGACGAGTTGGCGCAGCCTCTGGCGGCGCCCCGAGTGCGTTGAGCGCACGGGGCGCCGAAACTCCGGCCCCGTGCGGCGGCGACGTCATCCGGCGTGGCGGCGGGCCCGCAGCGCCAGGCTGAGGGCCAGTACCGTCTGCGGGTCGTCCAGGTCGGTGCCGAGCAGTTCACCGATGCGGGCCAGCCGGTTGTAGAGCGTCTGCCGGTTCAGATGCAGCTCGCGCGCCGTCTCCGCCTTGCGGCCCGCATGGGCGAGGTACTCCTCCAGGGTGGGCAGCAGCGCGGGGCGCGAGGTGCGGTCGTGATCGCGCAGCGGGCCGATCGCCCGGTCCACGAAGGCCGCCAGGTCCGGATGGTCCCGCAGCCGCCACAGCAGCAGGTCGATGTCCAGCCGCCGGGCGTCGTACCACGGCCGGTCGCTCAGCCCCTGCGCCGCCGCGGCCGTCTCCGCCGCGTGCCGCAGCCCCGCCCCGGCCGCCGCCCAGCCGCCCGCGACGCCGACCACCACGACCGGCGGATGGGCCCCCGCCCGCTCCAGCCCGGCCCGCTCCACGCCCGCCCGCAGCGCCGCCGCCACCCGGTCCGCGACCGCGGTGCGTTCGCTCTCCGAGCGCAGGCCCAGCAGCAGCGGCACCCGGCCCTCCACGGGTCGCACCCCCAGCAGAACCGGCACGCCGACGGAGGACAGCTCCTCCAGCACGGCGCGGGCCAGCAGCGCCCAGTTGCCCGAGAGGGACAGCTCGGGGGCCAGCCGCATCACGACCGGGAGCAGCGGGGTGTCGCCGGGCTTGAAACCGAGCACCCTGGCCTGCGCGGGCGCGTCCTCCGGGGCGATCCGGCCCTCCGCGAGGTCGGTGAGGAAGTCGCCCCGGCCGCGGGCCGCCAGCTCCTCCTCCTGCCGCGCCTGCATCAGGACGACCGCGAGGATGCCCGCCGCCCGCTCCGCCGCCATACGGTGCACGGTCACCAGCGGACCGGACACGGCGAGCAGCACCAGCCTGGCCCGTACCGAACCGGTACCCGGGCCACCGCCCGGAACATCCACCAGCACCGCGCCGGTCGGCGGTGTCTCGCGGGCCGCCCGGCCGCCGCGCATGCCGTCCCAGACCTGGAGCGGGTCGGCGCCCACCGGGCCGGTGCCGGTGCCGGCCGCGTACAGGAGCTGGCCGTCGGGTGTTTCGAGGAAGACCGGGTTGGCGGTGAAGTCCGCCAGGATGCCGAGGACCTGCGGTACGCCACCCCCGCCGAGCAGGGCGTGCGTGCAGCGCCGGTGCACCTCCTCGGCCTGCTGGAGCAGCGCGTAGTGCCCGTTGACGATCTCGGTGTGGACCTCTTCGGTGACCGCGACGAACGGCACCTCGCGGTGCAGCTGGACCAGGGGCAGCCCGGCCGCCCGCGCGGCGTCCACGATGGACGCGGGCAGCCTGCTGAAGCGCGGGCCCAGCTCGACCACGAGGGCGGCGATGCCGCGGTCGGCGAGTCTGCGGACGAACGCGCGCTGCTCGGCGGGGCGGGTGCCCAGGCCCAGACCGGTGGTGAGGAGCAGCTCGCCGCCCTTGAGCAGGGAGGCGATGTTCGGCACCTCGCCCGCGTGCACCCAGCGCACCGTACGGTTCAGCCGCTCGGCGCCGGCCACCACCTCCGGGAGCCCGCCGCGCAGGCCGGGCAGTTCCAGCGCGCGTCGGACGGTGATTCCGCCTTGGCTCTCCACAGACTTCGGCCTCGTGCTTCCACTCACCTACGAAACGGGCAGCAGCCCTGGTCAGGAAGCTACCCGGCGGTCGGCCCCCGCGTCACGCGCGGACGGTGGCGGGCCCGATGTCGTGATGGAGACGGAACACGTCGTGCGGGGCCCGGTGCGGCCCGGAGGGGCCGTCACCACTGTCGGTGCACGGTCGCCTTGCCTCCGGTCACCAGGCTTGCCGGCGGAACGTCATCGGCCACGACCGCGCCGGCGGCGACCACGGCATCGCGGCCGATGCTGACGCCGGGCAGGATCGTGGCACCGGCGCCGATCCACACGTTCTCCGCCACGTCGATGGGTCCGCCGCTCAGCCAGCCCCGTCGCTCCTCCGGGTCGACCGGGTGACCGACGGTGATGAACGTGACCTTCGGCCCGACCATCACGCGCTCGCCGAGCCGGATGCCGGCGTAGTCCAGGAACGTGCAGTTCTGGTTGATGAACACCCGCTCCGCGAGGTCCAGGCGAAGGCCGTGGTCCGTGTAGAAGGGCGGATAGACCGTGACTTTCCCGGGCAGCGGCTTGCCGAGGATCTGCTCGAACAGTTCCGCCTTGCCCGCTTCGTCCTCGAAGGGCAGGACGTTCAGACGGGAGGTGAGCTCGGTGGCCCGCAGGACCCTCTCGGCCATGGCCTGGAACTCTGCGCTGTGGATGCGCAGGAGACGGTCGTTGGACATGCCACGAACCTTTCTGGTGTACCGGTGGTTGGACTCTGGCGTACCGGTGGTTGGACGGGACCACTGGGCGCCGGTGGAGGCTGCTCTCAGCAGCCGGTCGCGTCACCCTGCCGGGGTGGGGACCTGCGGACATCTGCGCTGTCGTCGGCGCCGCGCCGTGGTGCCGTGGCCCAGGACGGGAGCCAGACCGGCCCGGGGAGGACCGGCAGGCTTTCGAGGTGGGTGATGATCCCGCGGAGTCCCGGGTGCGGATTCGTCCTGGGGAGGATGAGGGAGAGCGGGTAGGCGAGCGTCGGATTCACGACGGGGATGCGGCGCAGGTCGTGGCTCGCCGGCCAGATGTACCGGTCGCGTGCCCCGACGAGGGTGGCCACGTCCGCGGAGTCCGCGAGGGTGTCCAGGAGCACTTCGTCCCCGAAGTGCGGGCCTGCCGCGTCGATGCGCAGGTCGAAGTCGGTGGCGAGCTGATCGTAGAACTCCGACCATTCGCTTCGGGGCGCGATGCCCGGTACCCAGATCCGGTGTTTGCGCAGCTGGGGTGGTGTGAGACTGCGCGCGGAAGCGAGCGGATGTCCCGGGCCGACGAGGAGTTCCAGCGGAGAGGCGAACGCGTGGATCATCCGCACGTCGGGCGGCAGTGCGTCCGGGGTGGTGACGGTACGGAACGAGGCGTCGATATCGCCCGCTTCGACAGCGGCGACCGCCACGCGTGGGTCGTCGACCCGGAGGGTCACCACATCGAGGTCGGTCTCGGGATGCGACCGCCAGTAGTCGTGCAGCACCACGGCCTGCGCGCTTCGCAGCCCGAGAACGTCGATCCGAAGGGCCCGGGAGCCCGGCCTGACCGCGCCGATGGCGCGCTCCATACCCGCGACGATGCTCCGCGCGTGGGGGAGGAACGCCTGGCCGTCGAGCGTCAGCTCGACCCCTCGGGCGGTACGGGTGAACAGCCGGACCTCCAGCTCGCGCTCCAGGGCGGCGATCCGCTTGGAGACCGCCTGCTGCGTCACGCCCAGCTCATCGGCCGCATGCTGCAACTGTCCGATCTCGGCCGCCCGGACGAACGAGCGCAATGCCTCGGTGTTCACCGGTTCACCTTAGGCGTGCACAACCGGTCGTTGTGGCTCGCCGGGGGTCGGTTGTCCGATGGCGCTCCTGCGCGGTTGATGTGCGGGAACGCCGGATCCCCTGTCCTGCCGGCCACGCGGTGGACAGCACCGGTGGGAAAGGGCAGGGGATCCGGGATCCTGCGGCGTTCCGCGTCGCGTCAGCCGCGGGATCCTGCGCGTTCCGCGTCGCGTCAGCCCACGTACGCCCCGCTGGCCGTCAGCCGCAGTGCCGTGTCGATGAGCGGCACATGGCTGAACGCCTGTGGGAAGTTCCCCACCTGGCGCTGGAGTCGCGAGTCCCATTCCTCGGCCAGCAGGCCCAGGTCGTTGCGCAGGGACAGCAGCTTCTCGAAGAGCTGGCGGGCCTCGTCGACCCGGCCGATCATCGCGAGGTCGTCGGCCAGCCAGAACGAGCAGGCCAGGAACGCGCCCTCGTCGCCCTCCAGACCGTCCACGCCCGCGGCGTCCCCCGCCGTGGGGTAGCGCAGGACGAAGCCGTCCTCCGTGGACAGCTCACGCTGGATCGCCTCGATCGTGCCGATGACCCGCTTGTCGTCCGGCGGCAGGAAGCCCATCTGCGGAATCAGCAGCAAGGACGCGTCGAGCTCCTTCGACCCGTACGACTGGGTGAAGGTATTGCGTTCCTTGTCGTAGCCCTGTTCGCAGACGTCGCGGTGGATGTCGTCGCGCAGCTCGCGCCACCGCTCCAGCGGTCCTTCCACGTCCCCGGACTCGATCAGCTTGATCGTGCGGTCGACCGCGACCCAGGCCATCACCTTGGAGTGCACGAAGTGCCGGCGCGGCCCGCGTACCTCCCAGATGCCCTCGTCGGGCTCGAACCAGTGCTTCTCCAGGTACTCGATCAGCTTGAGCTGGAGGCCCATCGCGTAGTCGTTGCGGGTCAGCCCCGTCATATGCGCCAGGTGCAGCGCCTCGGTGACCTCGCCGTACACATCGAGCTGGAGCTGGTTCGCCGCGCCGTTGCCGACCCGGACAGGCCCGGAGTTCTCGTAGCCGGGCAGCCAGTCCAGCTCCGCCTCGCCCAGTTCCCGCTCACCCGCGATGCCGTACATGATCTGCAGGTTCTCCGGGTCGCCCGCCACCGCCCGCAGCAGCCACTCGCGCCAGGCGCGTGCCTCCTCGCGGTAGCCGGTGCGCAGCAGCGAGGAGAGAGTGATCGCGGCGTCGCGCAGCCAGGTGTAGCGGTAGTCCCAGTTCCGGACGCCGCCGATCTCCTCGGGGAGCGAGGTGGTCGGCGCCGCCACGATGCCACCGGTCGGGGCATAGGTGAGGGCCTTGAGCGTGATCAGCGAGCGGACCACCGCCTCCCGATAAGGCCCGTGGTACGTACACTGATCAACCCACTCGCGCCAGAACAGCTCGGTCGCCTCCAGGGAACCCTCCGGGTCCGGGAGCGCGGGCGGCTGATGGTGCGAGGGCTGCCAGCTGATCGTGAACGCGATCCGGTCACCGGGTGCCACGGTGAAGTCGGAGTACGTGGTCAGGTTCTTGCCGTACGTCTCCGCCTCGGTGTCCAGCCAGACGGAATCCGGTCCCGCCACGGCGACGGTGCGGGAGTCGACCTTGTGCACCCAGGGTGTCACCCGGCCATAACTGAACCGCATGCGCAGTTCCGAGCGCATCGGCACCCGGCCACTGACGCCCTCCACGATCCTGATGAGCTGCGGTGCGCCGTCACGCGGCGGCATGAAATCGGTCACGCGGACCGTGCCGCGCGGCGTGTCCCACTCCGATTCCAGGATGAGGGAGTCCCCGCGGTAGCGGCGCCGGTCCGCCGTCGGCGGCTCGGCTCCTTCCGCCCGCGCAGGACCCAGACGCCAGAAGCCGTGCTCCTCGGTGCCCAGCAGTCCTGCGAAGACGGCGTGCGAATCGAAGCGGGGCAGGCACAGCCAGTCAGCTGTGCCGTCCCGGCAGACCAGGGCGGCGGTCTGCATGTCTCCGATGAGTGCGTAATCCTCGATGCGCCCGGCCACGTGCGTCTCCAGTCGAACGGCCTTGTCGCCCCTCAGGGCTCTTACTGCGGGTTCAAGGGGGTCGTAGAACCGACGAGCTCCTGCACCGGTGAGCGGGCTGGGGTGGTGCCGCTGGCAGGCCGGCTCGGCAGCGAATGTTTGAGCAGGATACGACGCACCAGCAAGATCCGCGCGACGGTCTTCGCAATACGTCTGAGCCGAACGGGTGGGACGTGAAACCAGTGCGGTGAACTTGTGATGCCCGTGTGAGGGGTGTGGCCGGAAGCAGCCTCCCGCCGTCGCTGTTACCCTGGTAGCCCGTGGACCGGTGGTCGTTCGCGACAGCGGACGAGGCCCCCGAACCGCAGCGACGGCACCTCCGGATTCTCCGGTTCGGCAGCCGGTACGCACCTCATCATCGCGACCACGGGAGCCCCCTTTGGCTATGCAGCCCACATCCACGACGACCAAGCACATCTTCGTCACCGGGGGTGTCGCCTCCTCCCTCGGCAAGGGTCTGACTGCCTCCAGCCTGGGTGCCCTGCTCAAGGCGCGGGGCCTGCGGGTCACCATGCAGAAGCTCGACCCCTACCTCAACGTCGACCCCGGCACGATGAACCCCTTCCAGCACGGTGAGGTGTTCGTCACCAACGACGGCGCCGAGACCGACCTGGACATCGGCCACTACGAGCGCTTCCTCGACGTCGACCTCGACGGCTCGGCCAACGTCACCACCGGCCAGGTCTACTCCCAGGTCATCGCCAAGGAGCGGCGCGGCGAGTACCTCGGCGACACCGTCCAGGTCATCCCGCACATCACCAACGAGATCAAGCACCGCATCCGCCGCATGGCGACCGACGACGTCGATGTCGTCATCACCGAGGTCGGCGGCACGGTCGGTGACATCGAGTCGCTGCCGTTCCTGGAGACCGTCCGCCAGGTCCGCCACGAGGTCGGCCGCGACAACGTCTTCGTCGTGCACATCTCGCTGCTGCCCTACATCGGCCCGTCCGGCGAGCTGAAGACCAAGCCCACCCAGCACTCCGTGGCCGCCCTGCGCAACATCGGTATCCAGCCGGATGCCATCGTGCTGCGCGCCGACCGTGACGTGCCCACCGCCATCAAGCGCAAGATCTCGCTGATGTGCGACGTGGACGAGGCCGCCGTGGTGGCCTGTGTGGACGCCAAGTCGATCTACGACATCCCGAAGGTGCTGCACACCGAGGGCCTGGACGCCTACGTCGTGCGCAAGCTCGACCTGCCGTTCCGGGACGTCGAGTGGACCACCTGGGACGACCTGCTGGACCGGGTGCACAACCCCGACCACGAGGTCACCGTCGCGCTCGTCGGCAAGTACATCGACCTGCCGGACGCCTACCTCTCGGTCACCGAGGCCATCCGGGCCGGCGGCTTCGCCAACAAGGCCCGCGTCAAGGTCGAGTGGGTCGCCTCCGACGATTGCAAGACCCCGGCGGGTGCCGCGAAGCAGCTCGGCGGCGTCGACGCGATCTGCGTCCCCGGCGGCTTCGGCGACCGCGGTGTCAACGGCAAGATCGGCGCCATCCAGTACGCCCGTGAGAACAAGGTGCCCCTGCTCGGCCTCTGCCTGGGCCTGCAGTGCATCGTGATCGAGGCGGCGCGCAACCTCGCCGAGATCCCCGACGCCAACTCCACCGAGTTCGACGCCGCCACCGCGCACCCCGTCATCTCCACGATGGAGGAGCAGCTCGCGTACGTCGAGGGCGCGGGCGACCTGGGCGGCACCATGCGGCTCGGCCTCTACCCGGCCAAGCTCGCCGAGGGCTCGCTCGTGCGCGAGGCGTACGACGGCCAGCCGTACGTGGAGGAGCGTCACCGCCACCGCTACGAGGTCAACAACGCCTACCGCGCCGAGCTGGAGAAGAAGGCCGGACTGGTCTTCTCCGGCACCTCCCCGGACAACAAGCTCGTCGAGTACGTCGAGTACCCGCGCGAGGTCCACCCCTACCTGGTCGCCACGCAGGCGCACCCGGAGCTGCGGTCCCGCCCGACCCGCCCGCACCCGCTCTTCGCGGGTCTGGTGAAGGCGGCCGTGGAGCGTCAGCTCGCCGCTCGCACGACGGGCGAGTAACACCGAGGCATTACGGTTGGCCGGGGTACGGATCCTTCAGGGATGCGTACCCCGGTTTCTGTTTGTTCGTGGGAGGACGTACATGGGTTTCCAGGACACGCCCGAGGAGTGGCAGGTCACCGCGACGGTGACCCCCTTCACCGGTAAGAAGACCAGCGTCCGCACCGACGACGTGGTGATGCCGGACGGCACCGTCGCGCGCCGCGACTACCAGGTCCACCCCGGTTCCGTCGCCGTGCTCGCCATCGACGAGGAGGACCGCGTCCTCGTCCTGCGGCAGTACCGGCACCCGGTGCGCCACAAGCTCTGGGAGATTCCCGCCGGGCTGCTCGACATCCCCGGCGAGAACCCGCTGCACGCGGCCCAGCGCGAGCTGTACGAGGAGGCGCACGTCAAGGCCGAGGAGTGGCGGGTGCTGACGGACATCTACACCACGCCCGGCGGCTGCGACGAGGCCGTACGCGTCTTCCTCGCCCGGAACCTCTCCGAGGCCGAGGGCGAGCGGTACGCGGTCTCCGAGGAGGAGGCCGACATGGAGCAGGCCCGGGTGCCGCTGACGGAGCTGGTACGCGCAGTGCTCGCCGGGGATCTGCACAACTCCTGTCTGGTGGTGGGCGTACTCGCGCTCACCGCGGCGCTCGCGGGCGAGGGAGTGGACTCGCTGCGCCCGGCCGAGGCGCCCTGGCCCGCCCGGCCGTTCGAGGCCTGACGGCCATCGGGTCCACCGCTTTCCGGGGTCCCCGGTCGGACGATCATAAAAAACGCTGATCCGATCGGGGGACCTTCCCGCCCTGCTCCGCCATGATCGTCCGCACCCCTGAACTACGCTCGGAAGGTCCCGACCGGAGTTCCGGCGGGCACCGCGTGCAGCGAAGTGGAGCGTGGCTCGTGACGGATCAGGCGGTGGACACCAGCGGCCCGGCCCGGACTGCGGGGACCGAGGAGCCGTCCGGCGCCGCCCCACCCCAATTCTTCGGCCGGGAACGTGAGTTGAAGGCCCTGCGGGCCGACATCGAGCGGGCCGGGCTGGACACGCTGGCCGGCCGCAAGACCCCACGCGCCCGGGTCCTGCTGATCGCCGGACGCCCCGGCTCCGGCCGCAGCGCACTCGCCGCGGAGCTCGCACGACGGCTCGTGGGGACCGGCGACTACCCCGACGGTGTGCTCCGTGCCGGGCTCACCGACCCCGGCGGCGAACGCGTGCCCACCGAGCGCACCGCCCGCGACATCCTCGACCTGCTCGATGTGCCCGCCCCGCCCGGCGCCGATCAGGACGAACTCTCCGAGATGGTGCGCGAGGCCCTCGCCGTACGCCGGGTCCTGCTGCTGCTCGATGACGCGGTGGACGCCGAACAGGTGGACCCGCTGCTCCCCGACAGCCCGGACTGTCTGGTCGTCGCCACCGCGACGGGCCCGCTGACCGGCATCCCCGACGTGCGCCCCTGCACCATCGGCGGGCTCGACGTGGGCTCCGCCGTACGGCTGCTCGGCAGCCTGATCGGCCAGGTCCGCATCACCGTCGACCCGTTGACCGCGGAGACCCTCTCCGAGGAGTGCGGGGGGCAGCCCGCGGCCCTCGTCCTGATCGGTGGCTGGCTCGCCGCCCGCCCGGGGGCCTCGGTCGCCGATGTCGCCAAGCGGCTGCACACCCTGCCGGAGACCGGTGACCAACAGCCCGCGGGCGCCCGCCCGTTGTCCCGGGCCTTCCGGCTGATCCACGACTCCCTCCCGCAGGCCGCCGCCCGGATACTGCGCCTTCTCGCACTCGCGCCCGCCGGGCTCGCCGACGCCCACACCGCCTCCGCGCTGGCCGGCTGCTCGGTGCCCGCCGCCCAGTCGACCCTGGACGACTTCGTGAAGCTGGGGCTGCTGCGGACGAACGGTGCGGCGCAGCCCCAGTACGAGGTTCCCGGCTGCCTCGCGCCCTTGCTGCGGGCCCTGTTGGAGGACCGCGACCGACCGGCCGAGATCCAGCTGGCCAGGGCTCGGATGCTGGAGCGGACCGTGCGCAGGCTCCAGTCCTGCCGGGCGATCACCGAGCCGGAGGGCTCCGCCGCCCGCCGCAAGCTCGCCGGACTGCCCCGCTCGCTGCGCTTCCCCAACGCGGAGGAGGCCGCCGCATGGCTGCGGGTCCGCCAGCCCGCCCTGCTCGCCTCGGCCCGGATCGCCGTCGAGGACGGTGAACTGGACACCCTGGCACGGAGGTTGGTGGCCGCGCTGGTGCGGGCACTGGCGGCGCACCGGGGCACCGAGGCCGCCGCGCCCGAGCTGTACGGGCTGCACGGCCTGGTCCTGGATGTGGCCGAGCGCCGCGAGCTGCCCCGGGAGCGGGCCGCCGCGCTGCTCAACCTCGCCGATCTGGACGCCAGGACCGGCCGCACCGAGGAGGCGCTGGCCCGCTACCGGGCCGCGCTGGACGCGGGCCGCGAGGCGAAGGACCTGTACGCGACCGGCCGCGCGATGGAATCCGTAGGCGGCGCCTACGCCGAGCTCGGGGACTTCCACCGGGCCTCCGACTGGTACGGCCGGGCGCTCGCCCAGCGCCTGACCCAGGGCGAGCGGGCGGACGAGGCGCGGCTGTACGGGCGCCTCGGCGCCGTCCACACGTACGCCGGGCGCTACGGGGAGGCCCTGCGGAACTGGCGGGCGGCGGCGTCCGGCTATCGCAGGCTCGGTGACCTGCCCGCCCAGGCGCGGGCGCTCAGCGAGGCGGCGCGGGTGCAGGAGTACGCGGGGCGCCCGCAGGACTCGCTGCACACCTGCCGGGAGGCCGTCGAGCTGGCCCGGCGGGCCGAGGACGTGCGGCTTCAGGCGGCGCTCCAGCTCAGGCTGGCCGACACGCTGGACCGGCTCGGAGACCCGGCGGCGGCCGGGTTGCACCGGGGTGCGGCCGACAGATTGCTGGGTGAGGAGGGTTCTGCCTACGAAATCCGTAGTGCCGCGACTGAAAATTAATGCTTTGTAAGGCTAGACAGCGCGAAGTCCTTCATTAGACTGGCTCTGCCGCGTTCCTTCGTGGCGTCTCCATTTATGCTGCGTATATCCGGGTATGTCCACTTCTGCCCTGGTAACCCTCCGAGCCAAGGACCGTGATCGACGTGAAGGTCGGCATCCCCCGCGAAGTCAAGAACAACGAGTTCCGGGTGGCGATCACCCCTGCCGGAGTGCATGAGCTCGTCCGCCACGGCCACCAGGTCCTCGTCGAGCGGAACGCCGGTGCGGGTTCCTCCATCACGGACGAGGAGTACGTCGCCGCGGGGGCGCGGATCCTGCCCACCGCCGACGAGGTGTGGGCCGCCGCCGATCTGCTGCTGAAGGTCAAGGAGCCGGTCGCCGAGGAGTACCACCGCCTGCGCAAGGGGCAGACGCTCTTCACGTACCTCCACCTCGCCGCCTCCCGCGAGTGCACGGACGCGCTGCTGGAGTCCGGCACCACCGCCATCGCGTACGAGACGGTCGAGACCGCCAACCGCGCGCTCCCGCTGCTCGCCCCGATGTCCGAGGTCGCGGGCCGGCTGGCCCCGCAGGTCGGCGCGTACCACCTGATGCGCTCGGTCGGCGGCCGCGGTGTGCTGCCGGGCGGTGTCCCCGGCACGGCGGCCGGCAAGGCCGTGGTCATCGGCGGTGGCGTCTCCGGCTGGAACGCCACGCAGATCGCCGTCGGTCTCGGCTTCCACGTGACGCTGCTCGACAAGGACATCAACAAGCTGCGCGAGGCCGACAAGATCTTCGGCACCAAGGTGCAGACGGTCGTCTCCAACGCCTTCGAGCTGGAGAAGGCGGTCGTCGAGGCGGACCTCGTCGTCGGTGCCGTGCTGATCCCCGGCGCGAAGGCCCCGAAGCTGGTCACCAACGAGCTCGTCGCCAAGATGAAGCCCGGAAGTGTACTTGTCGACATTGCAATTGATCAGGGCGGTTGCTTCGAGGACTCGCATCCGACGACGCACGCCGAGCCGATCTTCATGGTCCACAACTCGGTCTTCTACTGCGTCGCGAACATGCCGGGCGCCGTGCCGAACACCTCGACGTACGCCCTCACCAACGCCACGCTGCCGTACATCGTGGAGCTCGCGAACCGTGGCTGGGCCGACGCGCTGCGCCGCGACGCCGCACTCGCCAAGGGGCTCAACACCCATGACGGGCAGGTCGTTTACCGTGAGGTGGCCGAGGCGCACGGGCTCGCGCACGTCGAGCTGAGCACCCTTCTCGGCTGACGGGTCAACGCCTTCCGTCAACCTCGTACGTCCGGCCGGACCTTGCCGAGCAAGGTCCGGCCGGACGTGTATCGGGTCCGGTGGGGGCCTTGCGCAACTCGTCTCGAAGGTAACTCTTTACCCGTTTCGTGCAGCGGCGAAATGTGCGCCTTGCTCGCTGTGCACCCTTGACAGGGCGGTGTTCGATTGCCGACACATCGGGCCGGGTCCGGCGGATTGTGTTGCTGCGGACCGGTGACACGCCATAGAGTCGCCAATCGTCGGCATGGTGCCACGCTGACCTATCGATAAGTTTCCTGGTCACGTCCAAGGAGGTAAGACGACTTGTGAATGAGTCGACATTTACTCCCGGGGGTGGTCAACCAGGGATGCCTGCACGGGGTCAGGGCCCGATCGGGCTCCAAGCTGTCGGCTCCGTAGCTGTCCGCACCTTCACCACCCAACAGCACATGACGACAGCCCCCCAGATGATGGACGGCCTACACGTGAACGCCATGGCCGGCAACGAGAGTGGCCGGGACACCGCCCACTTCGCCGACTTCGCCGAGGTGCCCGAGGGGCACTTCTACGACCCCGACGCCGAGTACGAGCCCGACCCGGAGTACGCGGCCACCCTCGCGCCCGACGCCGCGCGCCAGCGCCGCGAGCGGATCGGCCCGACCGGGCGGCCCCTGCCGTACTTCCCGATTCCGGGCCCGTTGACCGATCACGGCCCCGCGAAGATCATCGCGATGTGCAACCAGAAGGGCGGCGTCGGCAAGACCACGTCGACCATCAACCTGGGTGCGGCACTCGCGGAGTACGGACGACGCGTCCTGCTCGTCGACTTCGACCCGCAGGGTGCCCTGTCGGTCGGCCTCGGGGTCAACCCGATGGAGCTCGACCTCACGGTCTACAACCTGCTCATGGAGCGGGGCATGTCGGCCGACGAGGTCCTGCTGAAGACCGCCGTACCCAACATGGACCTGCTGCCCAGCAACATCGACCTCTCGGCCGCCGAGGTGCAGCTGGTCAGCGAGGTGGCCCGGGAGTCGACCCTCCAGCGCGCCCTGAAGCCGCTGATGGCCGACTACGACTACATCGTGATCGACTGTCAGCCCTCGCTCGGCCTGCTGACCGTGAACGCCCTGACGGCGGCCCACAGGGTCATAGTGCCGCTCGAATGCGAGTTCTTCGCGCTGCGCGGAGTGGCGCTGCTCACCGAGACCATCGAGAAGGTCCAGGAGCGGCTCAACCCGGAACTGGAGCTCGACGGCATCCTCGCCACCATGTACGACTCCCGTACGGTGCACAGCCGCGAGGTCCTCGCGCGGGTCGTCGAGGCGTTCGACGACCACGTCTACCACACGGTCATCGGGCGCACGGTGCGCTTCCCGGAGACCACGGTCGCCGGTGAACCCATCACCACGTACGCCTCCAACTCGGTCGGTGCCGCCGCCTATCGACAGCTCGCCAGGGAGGTGCTCGCCCGGTGTCACGCCGAGTGAGTCTGCCGGGGGCCGACGAACTGTTCCGCACCACCGGTGGGATGGGGCTCCAGGCGTCGTCCCCCGCGGAGCGGCGACGCAAGGCGAACGCCGAGGGGCGGGTGCCCGCACCGGCGGGGGAGGGCGATCCCGCGACGGGCGCGTCCGCTCCGGACGGTTCCGGCGGCGGTTCGGCCGACCGGTCCGCGGCCCGTGCCCGGGAGGAACACTCGGCGGCCGGTGCCGACGGAGGCGAATCGCGCAGCCGCGACGCCGAGGGCGACCGGTCCGCGGCGGGCGGCAGGGCCGTCCCCGGGTCCCGTTCCGCCCCACCGGCCCCTTCCGCCTCGCAGGAGCAGGGCCCCGCCGTCCAGCAGCAGCGCAGGCGCGGCGGCGGTCGTGGTGCCAATCGACGGCCCAGCGGCCGGGAGCGCCACGACGAGAAGATCACCGTCTATGTGTCGGCCGAGGAACTGATGGACCTCGAACACGCCCGTCTCGTCCTGCGCGGCGAGCACGGGCTCGCGGTCGACCGCGGGCGGATAGTGCGTGAGGCGGTCGCGGTGGTGCTGGCCGATCTGGAGTCCCGCGGCGACGCGAGCATCCTCGTACGGCGGCTGCGCGGCCGCTGAGCGGTGCGGCGCCGGTAGCCTGCCCGTCAGGGCCCGCGCCGACCGCCGGGCCCGGTCTCCACGCCGTGCGAGGACGGGGTCCCTCCGGGCCTCCCGTCCTCGCCCGTGCCGGGGCCGCCACCGCCCGCCCGTTCTCCCCGCACCCCTGGACCGCGATGCCCGTGACCGACGACTCCGCCAGCCCGCGCCGCCGCGCTCTCGGCCGCGGGCCCGGCGTCGCCGCGTCCTGGGGCCCGGCGCCCGAAGCCGAAGCCGAAGCCGAAGCTGTTTCCGCTCCTGAGGCCGCTCCCGTGCCGGAGCCCGTGCCGGAGCCCGTGTCCGAGGCTGTTCCCGAGGCCGCTCCCGTGTCCGAGGCGGTCTCCCGGCCCGTGGTGGAGCCGGTGCCGGGGGACGGGCCCGCTGCCGACGACAAACGCTTCACCGTGCGGCTCGTGAACTTCGAGGGGCCCTTCGACCTTCTCCTCCAGC
This sequence comes from Streptomyces sp. TSRI0281, assembly GCF_001905125.1. Classification (GTDB taxonomy): domain Bacteria; phylum Actinomycetota; class Actinomycetes; order Streptomycetales; family Streptomycetaceae; genus Streptomyces. Next base: position 26,741 of record NZ_LWLE01000038.1, read on the forward strand.
TGATCTCGAAGCACAAGCTCGATGTGACCGAGGTCGCCCTGTCCAAGGTCACCGACGAGTTCATGGCATACATCCGTGCCATGGGAGCCGACTGGGATCTCGACCAGACCACCGAGTTCCTCGTCGTCGCCGCCACCCTGCTGGACCTGAAGGCCGCCCGGCTGCTGCCCACCGCCGAGGTGGAGGACGAGGCGGACCTGGCGCTCCTGGAGGCCCGGGACCTGCTCTTCGCGCGGCTGCTCCAGTACCGCGCGTACAAGCGGATCGCCGAGATCTTCAACGGCCGGCTGGAGTCCGAGGCCCGCCGCTACCCCCGTACCGTCGGTCTCGAACCGCACCATGCCGCGCTGCTGCCCAAGGTCGTCATCAGCATCGGCGCCGAGGGATTCGCGCGGCTCGCGGTGAAGGCCATGCAGCCGAAGCCGAAGCCCCAGGTGTACGTCGACCACATCCACGCGCCGCTGGTCAGTGTGCGCGAGCAGGCGGAGATCGTGGTGGCGCGGCTGCGCGGGGCGGGCGAGGTCAGTTTCCGGGTGCTCACCGAGGACGCTCCGGACACCCTCACGGTCGTCGCCCGGTTCCTCGCCCTTCTGGAGCTGTACCGGGAGAAGGCCGTCACGCTCGACCAGGAGGAGGCGCTCGGCGACCTCCTCGTGCGCTGGTGCGGCGGGGAGGGCGCGGAGCCCGCGGTGACGGACGAGTTCGACCAGGAGATCCACGCGGCGGCCGAGGAGGACACGGAGACATGAGCGCGCACCGCAGGGACGGCGACGAGGACCGGGACATGGGCGCGGTCGCCGCCCTCGATCTGAAGCCCGCCCTGGAGGCGGTCCTGATGGTCGTCGACGAGCCCGCCACCGAGGAACACCTCGCCAAGGTCCTCCAGCGGCCGCGCGGGGCCGTGGCGGACGCGCTGCGGGAGCTGGCCGACGAGTACACCGTGCAGCGGCGCGGCTTCGATCTGCGGCTCGTCGCGGGCGGCTGGCGGTTCTACACCCGGCCCGAGTACGCGGAGGCGGTCGAGGGCTTCGTCCTGGACGGCCAGCACGCCCGTCTCACCCAGGCGGCTCTGGAGACGCTCGCGGTGGTCGCGTACCGCGCGCCGGTGAGCCGTTCACGCGTCTCGGCGGTGCGCGGAGTGAACTGCGACGGCGTGATGCGGACCCTCCTGCAGAGGGGTCTGGTCGAGGAGGCGGGCGCGGAACCCGAAACAGGTGCGATCCTGTACAGGACGACGAACTACTTTCTGGAGCGTATGGGCCTGCGAGGCCTGGACGAGCTCCCGGAGCTCGCGCCCTTCCTCCCGGAGGCGGACGCGATCGAGGCTGAGACGCTAGAGGGTGTGCCGTCGTTCGATCCGGACGCACCGGACACCCCGGATACTCACGCACACGACAAGACGGATTTTTGATGCGAAGCAGTGGCAGGAACAGCGGAAGCGGCGGCGGCAGCGGCAGCGGCGGCGGCGGCAGCAGGAGCGGCGGAAGCAGCGGCGGCAGGAGCAGCAGCGGCGGCGGCAGGAGCGGCGGCAGCGGCGGCGGCAACCGGAACCCCCGGAGCGGCAGCGGCGGATCCGGCGGGGGCTTCCGGCCGAAGGGCCAGGGCAGCGGCCAGGGCGGTCAGAGCGGTCAGGGCGGCGGCCAGGGCGGGCGCGACGACAAGCAGGAGCAGCGTCCCCGCCGTCCCCGTCCCGAGGAGCGCCGCTACGACGTGGGCGCCGACAAGCCGGGCGGCGACGGTGGCCTCCGCAAGGGGCGCGGCGCCGCGGCCCGCGGTGGCGCCAAGGGCGGCCCGAAGGCCTCGCAGGGCGTCGGCAGGATCACCCGGCGCGCTCCGTACGGCGCCCCGGCCCGTCCGCGTGAGCTCGACGCCAAGATCGAGCAGCGCAACCGGGACAGGTACGCGAACAAGCCCGACCTCAAGCTGCCCAAGACCCACCCGGGCGCCGAGGAGGAGGGCGAGCGCCTGCAGAAGGTGCTCGCCAGGGCCGGAATGGGCTCGCGGCGCGCCTGCGAGGAGCTGATCGACCAGTCCCGCGTCGAGGTCAACGGCGAGATCGTCGTCGAGCAGGGCATGCGCGTCGACGTGCACAAGGACGAGATCAAGGTCGACGGTCTGACCGTCGCCACCCAGTCGTACCTCTTCTTCGCGCTGAACAAGCCCGCCGGTGTCGTCTCCTCCATGGAGGACCCGGACGGCCGCCAGTGCCTCGGCGACTACGTCACCAACCGGGAGACGCGGCTCTTCCACGTCGGCCGGCTGGACACCGAGACCGAGGGCATCATCATGCTCACCAACCACGGTGAGCTGGCCCACCGCCTCACCCACCCCAAGTACGGCGTGAAGAAGACCTACCTGGCCGCCATCCAGGGCCCGCTCCCGCGCGACCTGGGCAAGCGGCTCAAGGACGGCATCCAGCTGGAGGACGGGTACGCCCGCGCCGACCACTTCCGCGTCGTGGAGAACACCGGCAAGAACTACCTGGTCGAGGTGACCCTCCACGAGGGCCGCAAGCACATCGTCCGGCGGATGCTGGACGAGGCCGGCTTCCCGGTCGAGCGGCTGGTGCGCACGTCCTTCGGGCCGATCCCGCTGGGCGACCAGAAGTCCGGCTGGCTGCGCCGCCTCACCAACACCGAGGTCGGCATGCTGATGCGCGAGGTCGGTCTGTAGCCACCCCGTACACCCCGTACGGCTCCGAGGCCCGCGGCCGGTTCCTGTTCCCGATAGGTGAACAGAAACCGGCCGCGGGCCTTTCGCCGTCGCCATTCCTTCTTTATAGTCAGAGTGACTATTAAGGAGGCGGGCGTGAGTCTCGCGGATTTCCTCGATCCCCTGCAGCAACCCCTGGTGACGGTCCTGGACACCCCGGTCAGCTGGACCGAGGTGCTCGGCTTCGGCAGCGGAGCGCTGTGTGTCTGGCTCGTGGCCCGCCAGCACCTCGCCAACTGGCCCATCGGCATCGCGAACAACCTCTTCTTCATCCTGCTGTTCGCCCAGTCCGGTCTGTACGCCGACGCCGGCCTCCAGATCGTCTTCATCACCCTCGCCGTGTACGGCTGGTGGACCTGGACCCACGGGGGTGGACCAGGGGCATCCGTCCTGCCGGTGCGCGGCACCTCGCGCACCGAATGGACCTGGCTGCTCACGGCGGGGGCGGTGGGGACCCTCGCGCTCACGGTCCTGCTGTCGCGGGCCACCGACTCGACCGTGCCGTTCTGGGACGCGCTGACCACCTCGCTGTCGCTGACGGCGACGTACGGGCAGTGCCGCAAGCGGGTCGAGTCCTGGTGGCTGTGGATCGCCGCCGATGTGGTCTACATCCCGCTGTACGCGTACAAGGAGCTCTATCTGACCTCCCTGCTCTACATCGGCTTCCTGGCGCTCTGCCTCATGGGGCTGCGCAGCTGGAACCGCGATCTCGCCACGGGCCGGAACCGTACGGCGGAGGTGGCCGCGGTATGAAGCGCTTCGGCCACGGCCTGGTCCTCGGCAAGTTCTATCCGCCGCACGCGGGACACCACCACCTGGTCCGCACCGCCCGGGACCGCTGCGAACGGCTGACCGTCCTGGTCTGTGCCGCCTCCGTGGAGTCCGTCCCGCTCGCCGACCGGGTCGCCTGGATGCGCGAGGTGCACCCGGACGTGCGGGTGGTGGGCGCCGTCGACGACACCCGCATGGATCTGACGGACCCGGCGGTCTGGGACGCGCACATGGCGGTCTTCACCGCGGCGGTACCGGAGCCGGTGGACGCCGTCTTCACCTCCGAGTCCTACGGGGCCGAACTGGCCCGCCGCTTCGGCGCCGCGTCCGTCCTCGTCGACCCCGACCGCACCCTCTTCCCGGTGTCCGGCACAGCCGTGCGCAAGGACCCGGTCGGCTGCTGGGACTTCCTCGAACCGCCCGTCCGGGCCGCGCTCACCCGCCGGATCGTCGTCCTCGGCGCCGAGTCGACCGGCACCACCACCCTGGCGCGGGCCCTCACGGAGCACTACCGGGCACGCGGCGGCGGCTGGGCGCAGACCCGGTACGTCGCCGAGTACGGGCGCGAGTTCAGCGAACAGAAGCTGGCCGCACTGCGCGGCCGGTGGCCGGACGCCCAGTGGGAGGACGTCGTCTTCACCACGGACGACTTCCCCGTCATCGCCGAGGCGCAGAACGCCAGGGAGGAGGAGGCCGCGCGCACCGGCTCCCCGGTGCTGTTCTGCGACACCGACTCCTTCGCCACCACCGTCTGGCACGAGCGGTACGTCGGTGGGCGCAACCCCCTCGTCGAGGACATCGCCGACCGGGCCCGGCACCACCTGTGGCTGCTCACCGACCACGAGGGTGTCGCCTTCGAGGACGACGGACTCCGCGACGGCGAGGAGCTGCGGCCCTGGATGACGGACCGCTTCCGCGCCGAACTCACCCGTACGGGAAGGGAGTTCATCGAGGTCACGGGAGTGCACGAGGCGCGCCTGGAAGCTGCCGTCGCCGCCGTGGACGCGGTGCTCGCCACCGGCTGGAACTTCGCCGCACCCCTCCCGGAGCGCCGATGACCACCAGCGGCACCGCCCCCCTTCCGGGGCACCGATGAGCACCGGCGCCTCCGAGGGGTACGACCCCTACGCCTTCGCCCCCTTCGCGGTCACCGTGGATCTCGCGGTCTTCACGGTCCGCGCCGGCCGGCTGCACGTCCTGCTCGTCGAGCGGGGCGAGGAACCGTACAAGGGCCACTGGGCCCTGCCCGGGGGCTTCCTCCTGCCCCGTGAGTCGGCCGACCTGGCCGCGCGCCGCGAGCTGGCCGAGGAGACCGGCCTCGGCCAGGACACCGTCCGCGGCCTGCACCTTGAACAGCTGCGCACCTACTCCGAACCGGACCGGGATCCCAGGATGCGGGTCGTCTCCGTCGCGTACGCGGCGCTCCTGCCCGATCTGCCCGAGCCGCGCGGGGGCGGGGACGCGGTCCGCGCGAAGTGGTGGGACGCGGGCACCGTGGGCGTCCTCGCCTTCGACCACGAGCGGATTCTCGCCGACGCCTACGACCGGATCGGCGCCAAGCTGGAGTACACCTGTCTGGCCACGGCCTTCTGCCCCGCCGAGTTCACCCTCGGCGAGCTCCAGCAGGTGTACGAAACCGTGTGGGGCGTCGAGCTGGACCGCCCCAACTTCCGGCGCAAGGTCCTCAACGTGCCCGGCTTCGTCCAGGCCGTCGAGGGACCGCCGCGCCGCACCGGCGGACGGGGGAAACCGGCCGCCCTGTACCGGGCGGGTGCCGCCACCGCCCTGCACCCTCCACTCCTGCGCCCGGAAGGACGAACGGAATGAACATGACCAGGACCCTCACCAAACAGGCGGCCACGGGTGCGCTGACCGGGCTCGCGCTCGGCGACGCACTGGGCTTCCCCACCGAGTTCAACGATGTGCCCGCCATCCTCGCCAAGTGCGGTCCGTGGCGGCAGATGGCGCTGCCCAGGCCCGCGATCGTCACCGACGACACCCAGATGACGCTCGCGCTGGGGCGTGGCATACGCACCGCCATGGACCGCGGACCGCTCACCCCGCTGCGGCTGATCCGCCCGGTCCGCGAGGAGTTCGTGGACTGGTTCCACTCGCCGGACAACAACCGGGCCCCCGGACACACCTGCATGAAGGCGTGCCGGCTGCTCGACGGCGACCGGATCTGGCAGGAGGCCAGCCAGACCGGCTCCAAGGGCTGCGGCGCCAACATGCGGGTCGCGCCCGTCGGACTCGTACCCGGCCTCAGCGAGGAACAGCGTGCCGGAGCGGCCCAGCTCCAGGCGGCCCTCACCCACGGCCACCCGACGGCACTGGCCGCCTCCGACCTGCTGGCCCGCGCGGTGTTCCTGCTGGCCCAGGGGGCGGAGCCGATGGGACTCGTGGGGCAGCTGCGTTCGTACGCGTACGAGAACAGCGGCCGCTACCTGGAACGGTGGCTGGGAGACCTCTGGCGGTACGCGGGCGACTCCTCGCCCGAGGCGTACATCAAGCGCGGCTGGGACGAATGCCAGACCGCTCTGGGCACGGTCCAGGACGCCCTGCGCGCCCCGTCGCCCGAGACCGACCCCTGCCGGACCACCGGCGACGGCTGGGTCGCGGAAGAGGCCCTCGCCACGGCCCTGCACTGTTTCCTCCTCTTCCCCGAGGAGCCCGTCACCGCCCTTCGCCGGGCCGCCTGCACCCGGGGCGACTCCGACTCGCTGGCCTGTCTGACGGGTGCGCTGGCCGGGGCCCATCTGGGCGCGGGCGCCTGGCCCAAGGAGTGGGCGGAACGCATCGAGTACCGCAGCGATCTGCTGTCGCTGGCCGCGCTCTGGGATGCTTGATCCATGAGCACCGCGACCTCCTCCCTCCAGCGCGCCGGACTGCCGGTCACCGACCTCGGTCCGGTCCTCGCCGAGGAGCCGGCACCGCTGCTCTTCGCCACGGTCTCCGGGGCCCATCTGTACGGCTTCCCGTCCCGGGACTCGGATGTGGACCTTCGGGGGGTCCATATCCTGCCCCCGCACGACCTGTTGGGGCTGCGCGAACCGGCCGAGACCCGCTCACGGATGTGGGACCGAGACGGGGTCGAGATGGACCTCGTCACGCACGACCTGCGCAAGTTCGTCCGTCTCATGCTGCGGCCCAACGGCTACGTACTGGAACAGCTGCTGTCCCCGCTGGTCGTGCACACGACCGCACTCCACGCGGAACTGTGCGCCCTGGCCCCGGGCGTGCTGACCCGCAACCACGCACACCACTACCGGGGTTTCGCCGGAACCCAGTGGCGGCTCTTCGAGAAGACCGGTGAGCTGAAGCCGCTGCTCTACACCTTCCGGGCGCTGCTCACCGGCATCCATCTGATGCGCAGCGGCCGGATACTGGCCCATCTGCCGACGCTGCTCGGCACGGTGGCCGCCCCGGCGTATCTGCCCGACCTGATCGCGGCGAAGGCGGAGGCCGAGCACGGCATGGCACGCGAGCTGGACGGGGCGGCGGTGGCGCGGGACATCGAAGGGCTGCACCGGGTCCTGGACGAGGCGCAGACCCGGTCGCTGCTGGCGGACGCGGTGACGGAGTTCGACGCGCTGAACGAACTCGTCGTGCGCGCCCGGCTGGGGGAGTAGCAGGCCGGGAGTACGTCCCGCCGGTCGTACGGACGTCCCGGCCGTTCGTACGGACGTTGCGGCCGTTCGTACGGACAGGGCCGTTGCGCGGTCCCGTCCGTGTGGCGGCCGGTCGGTCACGCCACGACTGGCGGGTCGGTCACATCGTCCGGTCCCTCACGAGGTCCTGTGCGCGGTCCGTCACGCGGTCCCCTACGTGGTCCGTCACGCGGTCCCGTGCGCCGACGCCCGCCGGGTCCGGACGAGGAAGTCCTCCACCCGGGCCCGGTCCGGTCCGGCCGGCAGCGGGGAGCGGACGGCCGCCTCGTCGTTCTCCTCGGCCAGCCGGTTCATCCGGCGTTCCACCTCGGCCCACGGGACCTCACCGCGCTTCACCGCCAGCAACTCCTCGCGCGCGTCACCGACCTCGATCGTCAGCTCGCCCGTACGCAGCAGATCCCGGCCGCTCGCCAGCAGCCGCAGCAGATGCATCGCGTGCTTCCAGCGCGGTGCGCCGTGCTGCCTGACGTCCGCGTCCAGCTTCCCGCGCTGGCCCCGCGCGTACCGTACGAACGTCCCGTGGGCGAGCCGGGACAGGAACGCCCCGCGCAGCGCGAGGAGTTCACGGCCCGTGTCGTCGACCCGCTCCACCAGCGGGGAGTGCAGACACTCCAGCACATTCGGGTTGGCCCGCAGCGCCAGCTCGCAGAGCCGTTCCAGTTCCCAGGAGAACTGCTCGTCGGCCGGACCCTCGATGTGCGTCGGCGGCTTCTCGAAGCGCCAGAACAACGGGGTGGGGGCGACGAAGACCCCCCGCAGGTCCGTGTCGCTGCCGTCCGTGGCAAGCCCGAACGCCCGCGAACCCATCACGCACGAGTAGATCGTGTGGTCGCGTACGAGGGTCTCGGCTTCGGCGGTGATCATCTGCGCGAGGGTACGCCAGGGGCAGCCGTCCCGCGCGAAAACCGTTGCGCGCCGACGGCCTCCGGTGCCACCATCGCCGTCATGACGATGATCCGAAAGGTCCGGCTCACCTCCTCCCGGTGAGCGCGATGAACGCACCCACGCCCCACAGAGAAGAAGTCACCGTTCTGTACGCCCGGTTCGACCACCTTCCGTACCCGGCCCGTATGCGGGCCATCGCCGAACACACCCGCTCGCTGGACGACGAGGGCTACCGCGCCGCCCGCGCCGCCCTGGACACCGCGGACCCCGACGACCGCCGGCTGGCACTGTTCCTGGCCGTCGTCCGCCGCGATCTCGAAACCGTCGCCCTCGCCCTCGCCGACCCGGTGCTGCGCCCGCGCGCACTGTCCGCGGCGATCCGGCTGCCGGTTCCCGAACAGGCCCTGGAAGCCCTGGCCCTCGGCCCGTTGCGGGCCGTGCGCCACAACACGTACCGCGTTCTGCGGCTGTCCCGGCGCCGGGACCTCGCCGACCGGATCCTTCCCCGGGTCCGTGAACTGCACGGCGACGAGGACGCCGCCCGGCTGCTGCCCGCCTGTACCCCCGACGCGGTCGGACAGTGGCTGCCCCGGCTGTCCGGGGTGCCGCACGGCATCCTGTTCACACTCACCCGTACCGCGCCCCGCGCCCTCGCCGCCCACCTCGCCGACCGGGCCCCGTCCGACGGCCGGGACCGGTGGGAGGCTGCCCGGCCGCGCAACGGCAGCCAGCACCTGGTCAGCCGCCTCACCGCGCGCGACCCGGCCGCCGGAGCGCTGCTCCTGGAGCGTGCCCCGCACCTGGTCACCGGGCCGGCCGCGCTGGTGCTGCTCAGGGAACCGGCCGCCGTCGCGGCCTCCCTGCGGCGTACCGGAACCGAACGGGTCCCGCTCGCTCCGGGGCCGGTGTCCCGGCGGGTGCGCCGCGCGCTGGACGCCTGCGGCCCGCAGGACGCCGCCCTGCTCGCGGACGTCCTGCGGGTGGAGCACGACATCGGCGGCCCGACCGACAGCTGGACCACGGCGGAGCCGCTGCTCGCCCTGCTGCCACCGGCCGAGCGCCGCCGGGTGGTCGAGGCGCGGCTGGACGCGAGCCGGGGACAGTGGACCGGTCTCATCGGCCCCGTGGCCTCGCTCGATCCCGCCGACCGGACCGAGATCGCCGGACGCCTGCTGAAGGGGCGGGCCGGGCGCAGGGCCTACCCGCGCAGCCGGATCGCCTCCCTGCTGCCGCCGGCCGAGGCGGAACCGCTGCTGCGGGACCTGAGCGCCGCCCACCGCCCGTGGGAACGGGCCCTGGCCTGGGCGGCCCTGCTGCGCTGCGTCGGCGGGCAGCGCGATCCGCAGGCGTACGCACGCGTCCTCCTCTCCTGCGAGCGGGCCTGGCACGACCAGGAGGAGGTGCGCCGCACCGCCCTTCTCGCCGCGGGCGCCGCCCGCGGCCCGCTGCTGGACGCGGCACCCTTCGCCGCGCTGCGGGACGCCGCGACGACCACCGTGCAGTCACGCGACTCCACGGCGCAGACGCTCCGGGCAGCCGAGAAGTGGCTGCGGCGCACCGCCCTCCGCGCGGTACGCGCCGGTGACGCCGAACGGGCGGCGGACGTCATCGGGCTGCTCGTCCAGGTCCTGGACGATCCGCGCGGAAGCGGGGACGTGCGCCCGCTGGACATGGCGGGCGCCGGGGCCCGCGCGGTCTGGGAGCGCTGCGGAACGCCGACGCCCGCCCACGTCCTGCTGTTCGCGGGCCTGTTCGCGCGGCACCTCGCACAACTTCCCGCACTCGACGGGGCCGTGGGCCGGGCGGCACTCGACGATCCGCACGGCGAACGGGGCCGGCGGGCCGCCGCGCTCCGGCTCGCCGATCCCGTCACCCGGGAGCGTCGGTGCGCCGAACTCCTCGCCGCCGACGTGTCCTTCGTGGCCGTGCCCGAAGTGTGGCGGACCCTGTCCCGGCGCCGCACCGACCTCCTCGACGCCGTCATGGGGCCGGACCTGCCGTCGCGCTGGGCACCCCGCCAGGCGCGCGCCGGACTCGGGCGGTGGCTGCCGCGCCAGCGGGCCCTGCTCGACGCGCAACTGGCCCGGGTGGCGGCGGACGACGACGTACCGCTGCGGGAACGCACCGACGCGGCGGCCCTGCTGGGCGACACCGAGGCCCTGTACGCGCTCGTCGCCGGGGCACCGCAGCCCGTGGCGGCCGCCGCCTGCGGGGCACTGGGGGAGCGGGCGGCCGAGCGCGGAGGGGCCGCCGCGCACCCGCGGACGCTGGACTTCCTGCTCGACCGCGCCGGGACCGGCGGGGTGCGGGGCCGGGCGGCGATGGCCGGGGCCAGGACCCTTCTCGCCACGGTGCCCGACGAGGAGGCCGTGGCCCGGTTCGCCCGGATGGTCCGGGACACCGACGGGTCCGTCGGCGGCCGGAAGGCGGCCGTCCGGGGGCTGTCCGCGCTGTCCTCCCCGAACGCCACCGCCGCCCTGCTCGCGGGCTGGGACACACCGGGCCAGCACCGTGACGTCCACGCCGCGATGGCCGGCCCCCTGACGGCGCGGATGGACGTACCAGGCATCGGGGAGCGGCTCGCCGCACAACTGCATCACCCGGCGGTACGCGAGCGGGTTCTCGCCGCACGTCCCGACCGGGCCGCGGCCGCCGGGGCCCGGTACCGGTTCCTCGCCCGGACGGTGGCCACCGCGGAGCGGAGCACGGCGGTGCAGGCCGCCCGTGCGCTCAGGGGTCCCGGCTCCGCCGACGGGCCGGTGCGCGGGACGATGGCGGCCGTGGCGGCCGACCCGGAGCGTCCGCGTGAGGTCCGGGGCGACGCGCTGGACCTGCTGTGCGAATGGGCCGTCCCCGGCCCGCGCCACGGGGAACTGGTCACCGTGCTCGGCGTACTGGTGGCACAGGCCCGGAGCGACGCCCCCGAGGAGCGGCGCGCCGCTCTGTGGGTCCTGGGCGAACAGAACGACGCGTACCGCGACCGCCCGGCGGGTGCGCTCGACGCGGTGGCCGACGCGCTGGAGCGGGCCGGGCTGGCACACTCCGCGTCCCGTGTGGCGCTGACGGCGGCCCTGACGGCGCTGACGGTCGCGGACGCCTCGCCGGAGCGCTGGGAACGCTGGCTCGGCCTGGCGGGGGAGCGGCCGGGCCCTCTCGACCAGGTGCGCGACCACCGGCGGACACCGATGAACGCCCAGCCCGTCGGGGCCATCGCGGCGGTGGTGGAGATGCTGCGCGCACACGGCTCGGTCACGGCCGGGCTCGCCGCCGTGCACCTGGTCGTCAGGGGCGGCGAGTCCACCTCCTGGGCACAGCCGTGGGTGGACGGGCTGGACGCGCTGCGCGCGAGCGGGCATCCGGAGGTCGCGGAGGCCGCGCTGCTGGCGGACCTCCGACGCCCGGTCTCCTGAACCGCACCCCTGACCGGCCTCTCCTGTCCCGTACGGCCGGGATCCTGGTCCCGCACGGAGGGGAGAGGCCGGTCAGGCCAGCCGGATGATCCCGTCGGAGACGGTGATCTTCTGCGCGGGCAGCGGACGCGGCGCGGGACCGGCCTCCACCGCGGCGTCCGTGATGCTGAATCTGCTCCCGTGGCAGGCGCAGTCGATGGTGCCGTCGGCGACCGACGAGACGATGCAGCCCGCATGGGTGCAGACGGCCGAGAACGCCTTGAACTCGCCCGCCGCGGGCTGGGTCACCACGACCTTCTGATCCTGGAACACGGTGCCGTCGGCGACCGGGATGCCGTCGGTCCTGGCCAGCTCCTTCCCGCCGTCGGGCGAGACACCCGGACCGGCACTCGTCGCGCCGCCCGAGGCGGTCCGACGAACCGCGCCGCCGCCGTCCCGGTGGCACGGGGGAGGAAGCGACCGCGAGCGCCGTCGCCGGACTCTTCACCGGGGTCCTGGCCGACTGGGTGCACGGGCGGATCACCGCGACGCCCGAGCGGCTCGCGGCACGGATCCGGCACCTGCTCCTCGCCGTCCACGCCACCGCCGTGTCTCACGGACAGAGCACCGTGACCGAGGGCGGCCGGACCCCTCTAGGCTGAAAGACACAGGAGGGAACGGCGCGACGCGAAGAGCGCGGGCGCCGGGCCCCCGAAGGCGCTGAGGCACGTGGGACGCCGAGGTGCCGAGGTGCCCGGAAACGATGAATCGAAGAGGCGAGGAGTACGACGTGGCGGTACGAGCGGTCCGTGGAGCCGTCCAGCTGGAACAGGACGAGGCCGGACACATGGACGAGCAGGTCGGTGCCCTGCTCACCGCCGTCCTGGAGCGCAACAACCTGGTCTCCGACGACCTGATCAGCATCTGGTTCACCGCCACCCCGGATCTGCACAGCGACTTCCCGGCCGCCGCGGCCCGCGGCCTCGGCATCGTCGACGTCCCGCTGATCTGCGCCCAGGAGCTGGACATCAAGGGGGCCATGCCCCGTGTCGTACGGATACTCGCCCATGTCGAGACCCCGCTTCCCCGGGCCGGGATCCAGCATGTCTACCTCGGCGCCACCGCCACCCTGCGCAAGGACATCGCCCAGTGAGAACGGCCCTCGTCATCGGAACGGGACTGGTCGGCACCTCCGCCGCCCTCGCCCTCGCCGGGCGCGGCATCCATGTCCACCTCGTCGACCACGACCCCTCGTCGGCCCGTACCGCGGCGGCACTCGGCGCCGGCACGGACGAGGCGCCCGAGGGCCGCGTCGACCTGGCGATCGTCGCCGTACCGCCCGCCCACACCGCATCCGTGCTGGCCACCGCCATGCGCGAGGGGGTGGCCCGGGGCTACCTGGACGTCGCGAGCGTCAAGGGCGGCCCGCGCCGCGAGCTGGAAGCCCTCGGTATCGACCTCACCCCCTACATCGGTACGCACCCGATGTCGGGCAAGGAACGTTCGGGCCCCCTCGCCGGCACCGCCGACCTCTTCGAGGGCCGCCCCTGGGTCCTCACCCCGACCCGGGACACCGACACCGAGGTCCTCAACCTCGCTCTGGAACTGGTCGCCCTGTGCCGCGCCGTCCCGGTCGTCATGGACGCCGACGCCCACGACCGTGCCGTCGCCCTCGTCTCCCACACCCCGCAGCTGATCTCCTCGATGGTCGCCGCCCGCCTGGAGGAGGCCGACGAGACGGCCGTACGCCTCTGCGGGCAGGGCATCAGGGACGTCACCCGCATCGCCGCCTCCGACCCCCGGATGTGGGTGGAGATCCTCTCCGCGAACCCCGGCCCGGTCGCCGATGTGCTGACCGGAGTCGCCGCCGACCTGGAGGAGACGGTACGGGCACTGCGCGGCCTCCAGTCCGCCGACGAGGACGAGCGCCGCGCGGGCACCGACGGCATCGAGGACGTCCTGCGCCGCGGCAACGCGGGCCGGGTCCGGGTGCCCGGCAAGCACGGCGCGGCCCCCGCGTCGTACGAGACCGTGGCCGTGCTGATCGGCGACCGGCCGGGCGAGCTGGCCCGGATCTTCGCCGACGCGGGACGTGCCGGGGTCAATATCGAGGACGTCCGCATCGAGCACGCCACCGGCCAGCAGGCGGGCCTGGTCCAGCTGATGGTCGAGCCGAGCGCGGCGGCCCCGCTCGCCGTGGCGCTCCAGGAGCGGGGCTGGTCCCTGCGCCCGTGAGCGGGCCCGCCACCACGGGTACAAGGCTCCGCCCGGCACTCGGTAACCTGGTGCGTGGCCCTCTTGCGGCCCGTTCGCCCTCACCCCGTGCACCAGGAAGGTGTCCACCACCGTGGAAACCGTAAGCGCCTCAGTGATCGTCGCTATTGACGGGCCCTCCGGCACCGGCAAGTCGAGCACGTCCAAGGCCGTCGCCGCCCAGCTCGGCCTGAGCTACCTGGACACCGGCGCCCAGTACCGGGCGATCACCTGGTGGATGCTGAACAACGGCATCGACGTACAGAACGCGGCGGAGGTGGCGACCGCCGCCGCCAAGCCGGTCATCGTCTCCGGAACGGACCCGGCCGCCCCGACGATCACCGTCGACGGCGAGGACGCCGCGGGCCCGATCCGCACCCAGGAGGTCACCTCCAAGGTCAGCGCCGTCAGCGCCGTCCCCGAGGTGCGCAGCCGGATCACCGGGCTCCAGCGCGCCATCGCGGCGGGCGCCGAGAACGGCATCGTGGTCGAGGGCCGCGACATCGGCACCACCGTGCTCCCCGACGCCGACCTCAAGATCTTCCTCACCGCGTCCCCGGAGGCACGGGCCGCCCGCCGCAGCGGCGAGGTCAAGGGCTCCGACCTCGCCGCCACGAAGGAGGCGCTGATCCAGCGGGACGCCGCCGACTCCGGCCGCAAGACCTCCCCGCTGGCCAAGGCGGACGACGCCGTCGAGGTCGACACCACCGAGCTGACCCTTCAGCAGGTCATCGAGTGCGTCGTCACCCTCGTCGGGGAGAAGCGGGCCGAGAGGTGACCGAGGCCACGGGGGCGCCCACGCTGCGCGGAGCGGCCGTCGGGCGGGGCATCGGGATCGGGCTGATGTACGGGCTCTTCAGGCCCCGGGTGCTGGGAGCGTGGCGGGTGCCCGCCTCCGGACCCGTCATACTCGCGGTGAACCACTCCCACAACATCGACGGACCGATGCTGATGGGCACCGCGCCCCGGCCGGTGCACTTCCTGATCAAGAAGGAGGCGTTCGTCGGCCCCCTCGACCCGTTCCTGCGCGGAATCGGTCAGCTGAAGGTGGACCGTACGACCGTCGACCGCACGGCCATCACCCACGCCCTCGGCGTGCTGGGGAACGGCGGAGCCCTGGGGATCTTCCCGGAGGGCACCCGGGGCGAGGGAGATTTCGCCTCGCTGCGTGCCGGACTCGCGTACTTCGCGGTACGCGGCGGTGCGCCGATCGTCCCGGTGGCCGTCCTGGGAAGCACGGAGCGCCGCGGACGGTTGATACGGGGGCTGCCTCCGCTGCGCAGCCGGGTCGATGTCGTCTTCGGCGATGCCTTCGACGCGAGCGACGGGAGTGGGCGGCGGACGCGCAAGGCGCTGGACGAGGCGACCCTGCGGATCCAGGGGAAGCTGACCGCCCACCTGGAAAGTGCCAGGCGCCTCACCGGGCGTTAGGCGAGACTTGAGTAGTGGACCGCGCCGACCGCGGTCCATCGATGATGATGCAAAGAGGAACGGACTTCATGAACGACCAGATTCACTCCGACGGCTCGGACCACGAGCACGGAGCACTTGGCGATGCCGAGTTCGCGGAGTTCATGGAGCTCGCCGCGCAGGAAGGCTTCGACCTCGAAGAGGTCGAGGGTGCCCTCGACGAGGCCGGTCACGGCCCGCTTCCCGTGCTCGCCGTCGTCGGCCGCCCCAATGTCGGCAAGTCGACCCTGGTGAACCGGATCATCGGCCGCCGTGAGGCCGTCGTCCAGGACAAGCCCGGGGTGACCCGCGACCGCGTCAGCTACGAGGCCGAATGGGCCGGACGCCGCTTCAAGGTCGTCGACACCGGCGGCTGGGAGCAGGACGTGCTGGGCCTCGACGCCTCCGTCGCCGCCCAGGCCGAGTACGCCATCGAGACGGCCGACGCGGTCGTCTTCGTCGTCGACTCGACCGTCGGCGCGACCGACACCGACGAGGCCGTGGTCAAGCTGCTGCGCCGGGCCGGTAAGCCCGTCGTGCTGTGTGCCAACAAGGTCGACGGCCAGAGCGGCGAGGCGGACGCCACCGCCCTGTGGTCGCTGGGCCTCGGCGAGCCGTACCCGGTCTCCTCCCTGCACGGCCGCGGCACCGGCGACATGCTGGACGCCGTCCTCGAAGCCCTGCCCGAGGCCCCGGCCCAGCGCTTCGGCGACGGGACCCTCGGCGGCCCGCGCCGGATCGCCCTGATCGGCCGTCCGAACGTCGGCAAGTCCTCCCTCCTGAACAAGGTCGCGGGCGAGGACCGGGTCGTCGTCAACGAGCAGGCGGGCACCACGCGGGACCCGGTCGACGAGCTGATCAAGCTCGGCGGCATCACCTGGAAGTTCATCGACACCGCCGGTATCCGCCGCCGTGTCCACCTCCAGGAAGGCGCGGACTACTACGCCTCGCTGCGCACCGCGGCCGCCGTGGAGAAGGCCGAGGTCGCCGTCGTCCTGATCGACTCCAGCGAGTCCATCAGCGTCCAGGACCAGCGCATCATCACCATGGCGGTGGAGGCCGGGCGTGCCCTGGTCGTCGCGTTCAACAAGTGGGACACCCTCGACGAGGAGCGCCGCTACTACCTGGAGCGCGAGATCGAGACGGAGCTCGCGCAGGTCGCCTGGGCCCCGCGGGTCAATGTCTCGGCCGTCACCGGCCGTCACATGGAGAAGCTCGTCCCGGCGATCGAGACGGCGATCAAGGGCTGGGAGACCCGTATCCCCACCGGCCGGCTGAACGCCTTCCTCGGTGAGATCGTCGCCTCCCACCCGCACCCGGTGCGCGGCGGCAAGCAGCCCCGCATCCTCTTCGGCACGCAGGCGGGCACCAAGCCGCCGCGCTTCGTCCTCTTCGCCTCGGGCTTCCTGGAGCACGGCTACCGCCGCTTCGTCGAGCGTCGGCTGCGTGAGGAGTTCGGCTTCGAGGGGACCCCGATCCACATCTCGGTCCGGGTCCGCGAGAAGCGCGGCCGCAACAAGTAGCACGGGGCAGGGCACGAAGAAGCCCCGGACCGCTCGCTTCGGCGAACGGTCCGGGGCTTCTTCCGTACATACGGTCCCGGGCTTTTTCGGTACATCACGAGCGGTACCTCACGAGCGGTACGGCGGGCGCCGGCGGCCACGCGCCCGTATGCCACGAGCCGTACGTCAGCACGTCCGGGCGCACCCCGCTCCGGCGTCAGTACTCCCGGGACGCCGGCCCCGGGGGCAGCGCCGGCTGCGCCCGTCCGGCGTGCCGGCCGACCCGCTGCCAGGAACCGAGGCTCCCTGTGCGCGGTGTGCCGCTCTGCCCGCCCTGGCTGCCGTAGCCGCCGTGGTGTCCGCCGGTGGCCGAGTGGCCCAGTGGGGGGCGAACGCCGAAGAGCCCGGTGCCGAAGGACGAGAAGCCGAGATTCTCCTCACCGCTCCGATCGCCCGGCAACGCCCGGAACGACCGCCGGTACTCGGAGTACAGGGCGTCGTAGATCGGGGTGGGGGACTTGCCCTCCGAATCCTGCGAGGGGCGCATGGCAGGGATCTGACTCTGGTGCTGGCGGGAGGAGTCGTATGAGTGCACATAGGTGCCAACGACCTCACCGCCCGTCGGATGCGGTCGCGGCGGAGAAATCGCTGTTCGGCGTGGGTGTCCGGGGCGTACGGACACGATCAGGTTCCGGCGAGCGGCATCGCGGCGGCCACCAGGAGACCATTGACCGCGGCCTTCTCCAGGGCGTCGCGCAGCAGGTCCTCGCGCGGCTGCTGGCCGATCGAACCGGCCGGGGCGGCGAAGACGAGGACCGTCTTCGACTTGTTGACCGCGGTCCGCCAGCCCTCGGTGACCTGGAGCGGCTGATGGGCCTGCCACCAGGCGACCGGGGTGCCCCCGCCGGAGCCCGGCTGCAGCACGGCGTGCAGCTGGCCCATGGCGAGCAGGACGGACCAGCCGGGCAGTACGTCCGGCAGCCGGTTCATGTCGGGGGCGGGGCGGAAGCCCTGCTCCAGCAGCAGCTGGAGGAACGCGTCGCCCCCGCTGCCGTCGGTTCCGGGCCGGGCGACCGGGCCGGTCGGTTCGACGACCAGGGCGGGGCGGAGATCGTCCTCGATCAGGACGAGACCGCTGGTGATGCCGAGGACGGCCTGTTCGGGCATGAGACCCTCCGGGTTCTGTGGCTCGCTGCCGGTGATGCTTCGCACTGCGCCCTGGAGCTGGTCCTCCGCGACCTGGACGACCTGCGAAGGGATGCACGTCGCGTGGGCGAACGCGAGCACGGCGGTCTCGTCGCCGATGAACAGCACCGTGCTGGTGCGTTCCTGCTCGGAGTCGCCGGGGGTGCGGCAGGAGGTGCAGTCGTAACTGCCTGGGGCGTTGTCGCCGACGAGCAGCCGGTCGGCTTCGGCATCGCCGATCTCGGCGCGTACGTCCTCGCTGACGTCGAGCATGCGCGGCACGGGTGGCTCCTCGAACTCGGTGCGTGGGCCGGGCGGTTCCCGGCTCATGAAGAGACAACGCGGGATCCGAGGCCGGAGTCACGCACCTGGGGTCTTTGGTTTGAGTCGGGCCGGATCGTGCCGGAGCAGGCCGGATTCCGCCGGGCGGGGGCTCGCGAGCCCGGTGTGATCCGGACGGGAAGCCCTTCGGGAGAGCCGGGTGAGCTCGCGGGCGGGCGGCGACGAGGAGACAGGTCGACACCTCGGCACGCCGATGACCGGACCGGTCCGCCGGGGACGGTCCCGTCATCGAACCGGACCTCCTGATTCCGGAAACAACAGGTCACGTACGGGTTCCGGTCGGCCGGGCGCCCGCGACACGGGACGCCTGTACGGATTCCGTATGCGTGACCGATGGCCAGTACAGTCCCCAGCAGACCAAGCCGACCAGGGGGTTACGGCGACGCCATGCACATTTCTTTCCTGCTTCACAACGCGTACGGCATCGGGGGAACGATCCGTACGACGTTCAATCTCGCTCACGCACTCGCCGAGCAGCACGACATCGAGATCGTCTCGGTCTTCCGGCACCGCGACGCACCCGCACTGGGCGCACCGCCGGGCGTGACGATGCGCCATCTCGTCGACCTGCGCGCGAAGAGCGCGACCTACGACGGCGATGCGGCCGACCACGCCAGGCCCGCCGCGGTGTTCCCGCGCGGCGACAGCAGACATCAGCAGTACAGCCGGCTCACCGACGCCAGGATCGCGGCCCATCTGCGCTCCCTGGAGGCGGACGTCGTCGTCGGGACCCGGCCCGGCCTCAACGTGCACATCAGCAGACAGGCCCGCCGGGGCCCGGTGCGCATCGGTCAGGAACACCTCACGCTGGACAGCCACAGCTACCGGCTGCGCCGCGAGATAAGCCACCGCTACGAGTTACTCGACGCGATCACGACCGTCACACGGGCCGACGCCGAGGACTACCGGAGGCGGCTGCGGCTGCCCGGCGTACGGATCGAGGCGATCCCGAACAGCGTGCCCGCCCCCGTGGGCCCGCCCGCGCAGGGCGATCAGAAGTGGGTGGTCGCGGCGGGCCGGCTGCACAAGGTCAAGCGCTACGACCTGCTCGTACGGGCCTTCGCCGAGGTGAGCGCGGCACGCCCCGACTGGCGGCTGCGGATCTACGGCGGCGGCGACGCCACCGGCAACGAGCAGCGGACGCTGCGTACCCTCATCGAGGAACTCGGACTGCGTGACCAGGTGCTCCTGATGGGATCGGTCCACCCGATGGAGGCCGAGTGGCCCAAGGGCTCCATCGCCGCCGTCACGTCGGACCGGGAGTCGTTCGGCATGACGATCGTCGAGGCGATGCGCTGCGGGCTGCCGGTCGTGGCCACCGACTGCCCGCACGGACCGGCCGAGATCATCGACGACGGCACCGACGGGCGGCTGGTGCCGGTCGGTGACGATGCGGCGGTCGCCGCCGCGCTGCTCGCACTGATCGAGGACGACGGACTGCGGCACCGGATGGGGCGCGAGGCGCTGGCCGCATCGCGGAGATTCGACCCGGCACGGATCGCGGAACGGCACGAGAACCTGTTCACCGAGCTGGCGGCACAGGGCGCGCGGGGCCGGGGCCAGGGCGCTCTGCGCACCGCGTTGCACCGATCCCGGGGCACGGCGCTGGACGGGGCGTACGCCCTGCGCTACAAGGCCGCCGACCTGCTCCGCAGGGGCAGGGCCGGCTGAGCCGCGGAGCGGTTGCGGACCCCGCCGTCCGCAATCGCCGCTTCTCGGACCACGAGATTCCGATCGTGCGAGTGGGGGGCGGAGGGAGTGCGGGAATCGTGCGCATAGATAAGACCTGCATAAAGGCGCATGAATTCCCGGTGTTATGGGCATCCAGGCGAACCCGGCCAGGTGCCGAGGGAAAAGGCAGATCACCGCATGATCCCGTCACGCATTCCGCGTTTGCCGTTCCGAGATCATTTGCCCGTCGGCCGAAAAGCCCCGAGCGCCCGTTCCGGAGAGTCCGTTCGAGTGAATTGTTCGAAGTAAACGAGTGTGGGGATCCTGTGACACAAGCGTGACCGGTACGGCATGTGGGGATGCGGCACGGGCCTCCGGAGCCCCGCCTTCCGTCACGGTCCGAGGCCGCCTACGGTGAGAGGTATGGCATCTATACCGACCCCTCCCGTACAGCCGGACGACGTCCCCGAGTCGTACGTCGGCCTCGGTGCCGAGGCCGCCGAGCGGCAGGCCAGGTCCCGTGGCTGGACCACTGTCAGAGCCGTGCCACCGGGCACGTTCCTCACCATGGAGTTCCGCGGCGGCCGCCTCAACTTCCAGGTCGAGGACTCCACCGTGACGCGTTGCTGGGTGGGCTGAGAGGCCGTGCGACCCCCTGGAGCGAGCGAAGGCCCCGACCGGCGCGGTCGGGGCCTTCGCCGTGCGGAGTGGGGCTGTGCGTACCGTCCCCGCGGTCCGGGGGCGGCTCAGCCGCCCGTCATCGGCCGGGCCGGGCTCGTGCTGCCGCGCGGTGTGCGCTCGGCGTGCGGAGGGCGGCGGGAGCCGGCCGGGGTGACCGGGGTGCGTTCGGAACGCACCGGGTGGGACGCGTGCGCCCGTGACCGGGTCCCCTGGCCGGGGTGACCGGACGGCTGGCCCGTCCCCGTGGCCGCTCCGGGCCCGGGGCCCTCGTCCTCGGCCGCGACGCCCTCGGAGGCGATCGACTGCGGGAGCAGCACCGCGGGCGGTACGTCGGCCGAGACCGGGACCGGGGTGCCGGCCCGACGACGCTGCCGCCACTGCTCGCGCACCGAGAAGACCCGGGCCTCGGCACGGGTGATCAGGGGCTCGAACCAGGGCAGGGCCAGCAGGATCAGCAGACCCGCCGCCCAGCCCAGCAGCACATCGCTGAGCCAGTGCGTACCGATGTAGACGGTGGTGAGCCCGACGCCCAGCGAGACCGTCGCGGACAGGGCGGACAGATAACGCCTGGCCCGTGGCGTGGTGGCCAGATAGGCAAGGATTCCCCAGGTCACGACGGCGTTGGCGGTGTGTCCGGAAGGAAATATATCGCCGCCCGCGAACATCTCGGCGGAGCCGATCCGGGTGGCGTAGTGCGGGCCGAGCCGCCCGAGGCCCAGCTTGACCGCGCCGACCGTCACATTGAGCAGCAGCAGCGAGCAGCCGAGGGTGAGCAGCGGCCGGAGTGTGTGCTGCCGCCAGGAGCGCCAGCCCAGCCAGCTGGCGATCATCACGGCCGTGGGGCCGCGCTGGCCGAGCACGACGTAGTAGTCGAGGAAGGCGTGGAGTTCGGGCCACTGCTGGTAGGGCCGGAAGAGCATGACCTTCCAGTCCAGGGCCACCAGCCAGGACGAGACCAGCACCGCGACGACGATGGCGAGATAGAACGCCAACGTCCCGCCGAAGAGAGCGATGCGGTGACGACTCATCCGCGGTGCCTCTATCTTCGGCGGTTCCGGCTCCCGGTCCAGCCGGGCAAAGATGTCGGTACGCACCCAATCGACGTTACAGCGAGTGAGTGTGTGACCAGGCCGATCCGGCCGCTTTGTGATGACGATGTGATGTGGACTATGTCTCAGATCGGCGTCTATTCGGGGAGCGGCGAAGAATCTTCGTGATCTTGTGGCCAATTCTCGGCGGGCCCGCTTCGTAAGAATGTTTGAGGGGTCGGAAAATTCCGCGTGAGGGTTTCCGCGGTAATTCTTCCGGCCATTCGGGGGAGGCGCGCATCGGCGACGTGTCACCCGTGGGGGGTACCCCGGTGCCGTCCCCCACGGCCCTCGGGTGTTCCGGGGGAGGGGGCGGCACCGGGGTCGGGAAGGGGGCCGGAGTGGCGTACGCCACACTCCGCGGCGCACAGGTGTATGAGCTGGACCACGTGTGACCACGCCGAACTCGCGTACGCTGACGGCTCACTCGCCCGTCGATGCCGGGCCTGGGGGACACCGAAAGCCGGTTCCCCGTTGGCCTGCCGAGCGCGAGGGACTCTCTGGGAGGTACGTAGATGTCCGGGACGACCACGGCCGGAGCCCGGCTGCGTGCAGCGGCCGACGGCGCCAACCGCTGGCTCGTTCTCGTCGTTCTCTGTCTCAGCCTGCTGCTGGTCGCGCTGGACGCGACCGTGCTCCATGTCGCGGTGCCCTCGGTCACCGAGGACCTGCGGCCCAGCGCCGTCGGTCTGCTGTGGATCGTGGACGCCTATCCGCTGGTCTGCGCGTCGCTGCTGATTCTCTTCGGCACCCTCGGTGACCGGATCGGCAGACGGCGGGTGCTGCTGTTCGGCTACGCGCTGTTCGGTGTCGCCTCGGCGATGGCCGCGCTGGCCGACACCCCGGCCGTACTGATCGCGGCGCGCGCCCTGCTCGGCGTCGGCGGCGCGATGATCATGCCCGCGACGCTGTCGATCCTGCGCCAGGTCTTCCCCGACCGCCGGGAGCGTGCCCTGGCCATCGGCGTCTGGAGCGCGGTCGCCGCCGTCGGGGCCGCCGCCGGACCGGTCATCGGCGGCTTTCTCGTCGAGCACTTCTGGTGGGGCTCGGTCTTCCTGATCAACATCCCGCTGATGGCACTGATCCTGCCGGTCGGCCGCTGGCTGCTGCCCGAGTCCCGCGGCAGCAGCGACGGCCCGTGGGACGTGCTGGGCGCACTGATGGCCGCGGCGGGTGTGCTCGGTGTCGTCCTCGGCGTGAAGCGGGTCGGCGGCGGCGAGGGACTCCTCGGCCCCGCCACCCTCGTCCCGCTCGTGGCCGGCGCCGTGCTGCTGGCCGTCTTCGTGCGCCGCCAGAAACGGCGTACGCATCCGCTCATAGACATCGGGATGTTCTCCAGGCCCGCCTTCAGCACGGCCGTCGGCTGCATCGTGCTCGCCATGCTGGCCCTGGTCGGCCTGGAACTGATAGCGGTCCAGTACCTCCAGCTGGTGCTGGGTCTCAGCCCCATGGAGACCGGGCTGCGGCTGCTGCCGCTGACCTTCGCGGCGATGGCCGCGGGCGTCACCGGCTCGTACACCCTGCGGCGCGTCGGGCCTCGCCGGATGGTGGGCTGGGGCTTCGTCCTGACCGCCGCCGCGGTGCTGCTGCTGACCCTGATGGGACAGCAGGACCGGCCCGCCCTGCTGACCGTCGGGTTCGTGCTGCTCGGCTTCGGGCTCCAGTCCACGCTCTTCGGGGCGTACGAATCGATGCTGAGCGAGGTGCCCGCGGACCGGGCGGGCGGTGCGGCGGCGATCGGTGAGACCTCCTACCAGCTGGGTGCGGGCATGGGGATCGCCCTGCTCGGCAGTGTCATGAACGCCGCCTACGCCCCCGGTCTGGCCACGCTGCACGAGAAGGGCGTGCCCAAGGAGGCGGGCTCGGCCGCCGCGCACTCGCTGGGCGAGGCGTATCAGGTGGCGGCGCAGCTGGGCGGCCCGATGGGCGCTCTGCTGCGGTCCACCGCCCGGCACGCCTTCATCGACGGGCTGCACCTCACGCTGTTCGTCAGCGCGGGCCTGCTGCTGCTCGGGGCGCTGGCCGCACTGCGGCTGCCGAGGACCATGGAGTGTCCGCCCAAGGAGACCTGTCTGCCGTACGAGGCACGGGCCGCCAAGACTCCTGCCCCGCGTGTCCCGGACCGCTCCGAGCGGCAGGTCCCGCTGCCCGCGCGGCGCGAGCCGGCCGAGGCCACCGGCTCTGGACGAGCGGCACACTGAGCCGTAACGTCAGCACGACGCCCTGACTATCACTGCTAGTTTTAGAGGGTCCCGGGCGTCCCGAGGGCCCTCCGAAACACCGTGCGAGCCGCCGGAGGCACCCTCATGTCCACCACCGAGTCCGCGAAGCCGTCGACGACACCGAAGCCGCCGAAGCTTCCGCCCTTCGACGCCACCGACCCTCTCGGCATCGACGATCTGCTCGACCCCGAGGATCTCGCGATCCGCGACACCGTCCGCACCTGGGCCGCCGACCGCGTCCTGCCGCACATCGCCGAGTGGTACGAGAACGGTGAACTGCCCGGCATCCGCGAGCTGGCCCGCGAACTCGGCTCGCTGGGCGCGCTCGGCATGTCCCTGAAGGGCTACGGCTGCGCGGGCGCCACGGCCGTCCAGTACGGGCTGGCCTGTCTGGAACTGGAGGCGGCGGACTCGGGTATCCGCTCCCTGGTCTCCGTGCAGGGCTCCCTCGCCATGTACGCGATCCACCGTTTCGGCTCCGAGGAGCAGAAGCGGCAGTGGCTGCCCGGCATGGCGGCGGGCGAGATCATCGGCTGCTTCGGCCTGACCGAGCCGGACCACGGCTCCGACCCCGCCGGGATGCGGACGTACGCCAAGCGTGACGGCGGCGACTGGGTCCTCACCGGCCGCAAGATGTGGATCACCAACGGTTCGGTCGCCGGGGTCGCCGTCGTATGGGCGCAGACCGACGAGGACGACGGCGGCAGCGGAATCCGCGGCTTCGTCGTACCGACCGACAGCCCCGGCTTCACCGCGCCGGAGATCCGGCACAAGTGGTCCCTGCGCGCCTCGGTCACCAGCGAGCTGGTGATGGACGGCGTACGGCTGCCCGCCGATGCCGTGCTCCCCGGCGCTCTCGGCCTGCGCGGCCCGCTCAGCTGTCTCAGCCACGCCCGGTACGGCATCGTCTGGGGAGCCATGGGCGCGGCGCGCGCCAGTTTCGAGGCGGCCCTCGACTACGCGAGGACGCGGGAACAGTTCGGCAGGCCGATCGGCGGTTTCCAGCTCACCCAGGCCAAGCTCGCGGACATGGCCGTCGAACTGCACAAGGGCATCCTGCTCGCCCACCATCTGGGCCGCAGGCTGGACGCGGGCAGGCTCCGCCCGGAACAGGTCAGTTTCGGAAAGCTCAACAATGTGCGGGAGGCGATCGAGATCTGCCGTACCTCGCGCACGATTCTCGGCGCCAACGGGATCTCGCTGGAGTACCCGGTGATGCGGCATGCGACGAATCTGGAGTCGGTGCTCACGTACGAGGGCACCGTGGAGATGCACCAGCTGGTGCTGGGCAAGGCGCTCACCGGTCTGGACGCGTTCCGGTAAACGGGACGCCGCCGGACCACCTGCCCGGCGAGCGCCCTGCTCAGCTCTGGTTGAAGAAGCCGTCGGCCTTCCGGCCGGCGGCTCCGCCGTTGAGGACCTGGGTGTCGGCCGGGGTCAGCAGGAAGACCCGGGTGGCCACCCGGTCGATCGAGCCGCGCAGCCCGAAGATCAGCCCTGCGGCGAAGTCCACGACACGTTTGGCGTCGGCGGGGTCCATGGCGGTGAGGTTCACGATCACCGGGACGCCGTCCCGGAACAGCTCACCGATGGCCCGTGCGTCCCGGAAGCTTTCCGGGGTCACGGTGGCGATCCGGCGGTCCTGCTCCTCGGCCGTCTCGGCGGCCACCTGCACGCGCGGGTCGGTCACCCACGCCTGGCCACCCGTCCCGGTCTCCGCACCCCCGGAGTACTCGTCGTCGTAGTACCGCTCGTCGTGGTTGTCCTCTACGAGGCCCAGCCAGGCACTTGCCTTGCGCACCGATCCCATGGACGCCTCCTCTCACCGCGGTTCCTTGGCGTTCCGCATCTCTTTCGTATCCCTATCGTCGTCCATGATGCGGATACCGCGCCAAGTGGATAGTCGGCGCGCAGGGGATTCGTGACGGTACTGGTGCAGAGGATGTGGCGGTTCGTCAAGGTTCCTCCTGCATAAGGACGGTCGCGGAAGGAAAATATGATGCTCCGGTCCGTACGGGTGACATGGGGGACGTACGGGTGAACGGACCACTCGATACGATGCACGCCGCGCAGGTGCACGAGTGGCGCGTACCTGTCGAACGGCTCTCGGGGGATCGTCGTGTTCGGAATCGTCAGGCCCTGTACCCATCGGCTCACCGAGGGGCTCAGGACCGAGTGGATGGCGCATCTGTGCGGGCTCTGTCTCGCCCTGCGCGCGGACCATGGGCAATTCGCCCGGATCGTTACGAACTATGACGGCCTGATCGTCTCGGTCCTGACGGAGGCTCAGGCCGGGCGCACCCCCGCCGGGCGGCGCACCGCGGGGCCCTGTCCGCTGCGCTCCATGCGGACCGCCCCGGTCGCCCGGGGCGAGGGAGCCAGGCTCGCCGCGGCCGTCTCGCTCGTCCTGGCCTCGGCGAAGGTCCGCGACCACGTCGCCGACCGGGACGGGCTGTTGGCGCGCCGGCCGGTCGCCGCCGCCGCCCGCAGGGTCGCGGCGGGCTGGGACAGGGCCGGTGCCCGCACCGGCGCCGAGCTCGGCTTCGACACCTCGTCGCTGGTCGACGCGGTCGACCGGCAGACCCGGATCGAGGCGCTCGCCGGCCCCGGCACCCCGCTGCTGACGGTCACCGAACCCACCGAGACGGCGACCGCGGCGGCCTTCGCGCACACCGCCGTACTCGCGGGCGTACCGCGGAACGCCGCGCCGCTCGCCGAGGCGGGCCGGCTCTTCGGACGGCTCGCGCATCTGCTGGACGCCGTGGAGGACCGGGAAGCCGACGCGGCGTCAGGCGCCTGGAACCCGCTCACCGCGACCGGTACCCCGCTCGCCGAGGCCCGGCGGCTGTGCGACGACGCGCTGCACGGCGTACGGCTCGCGCTGCGCGACGCGGAGTTCACCGACGGCAGGCTCGCCCATGCGCTGCTCGTGCATGAACTGCGGCGCTCCGTGGACCGGGCGTTCGGCTCCTCCTCCTGCTCGCACCGGGGCGCGTTCGGGCCGCCGCCCGGCAATCCGTACGCGCCGACGCCCGGCGGTCCGGCCCTCCCGCCCCAGCCCCCGCCCGAGCCGCCGCGCGACCGGCGCGGGCTGATCACCGGGTGCCTGGTGTGGGCCGGGCTCGCCTGCACCTGCCAGATGTGCTGCGGGTCCTTCGAGGACCCCTGGTCCCGGCAGGAACGCGAAGGGCTCTGCCGCCAGGCCGACTGCAGCGACTGCTGCGAGGCGTGCGACTGCTGCAGCTCCTGCGGCGACGGGTGCTGCTGCGACTGCGACTGCGGGTGCGACTGCTGAGGCGGGCCCCGGAGCCCTGCCGGGGCCCCGGAGCACTCGCCTGACGGCAGGTCACTTCAGCTCGGGCGGCGAGATCCGCGAGGAGGTGATCGCCGACTCGGCGGTGCCCCACTTCTTCAGGATGCGGTCGTACGTACCGTCGGCCCGCAGACCGTTGACCGCGGCCCGGAAGGCAGGCGCCAACGGGGTTCCCTTCTTGAAGGCGAAGCCGACGTCGAGCCGCTTGAACTCATTGAGGAAGCGCAGCCCCTCCTGCTGCGTCACCGCGTAGCGCAGCCCGTTGATGGTGGACATCACCACATCGCTGCGGCCCTGCTGGAGGGAGATCCAGATGGCCGCCTGGTCGCTGTACGTCTTCACGTCGTACGCCTTCCTGCCCGCGTCCGTGCACAGGTGCTTGTTCTCCTGGAGCGTCACCTCGAACGTGGTGCCCGCCCCGGTGCCCACGGTCAGGCCGCAGAGCTGGGTGAGGTCGGTCACCTTCTTCAGCTTGCTGTCGTCGCGGACCGCGAACCCCTGGCCGTCATTGATGTACGTCACGAAGTCGATCGTTTCGCGGCGCTCGTCGGTGACCCCGAAGTTCCCCGTGCCCAGGTCGTACTTCCCACTGCCCAGCGCCGGGAGGATCGCCTCGAAGGACGCGATCTCGCGCTTCAGCCTCAGCCCGAGCGCCCTGGCCACGGCGTCCGCGAAGTCGATGTCCGCGCCCGCCGGTGTTCTGCCGTCCTCCAGGTAGAACGCCCCGGGCGGGGTGCCGACGCTGGAGGCGATCCTGAGCGTGCCCGAGGACCGGACGTCCGCGGGCAGCAGTTCCGCCGCGGCCTCGTCCTTCTTGACCGCCGACACCACGTCCGCCGTCGGGATCTTCCCCTGGCCGGCACCCGCCGCACCCGATCCGCCGCCCGGCGCCGCCGCCGGGTCCCCCGATCCGCACGCGGTGAGCGCGAGCGCGGCGACGGTGATCAGGGCGAAGGCGGCGGTGTGCCGGGTTCGGGGCATGGCGGGGCTTCTCCGGGTTCGTCAGGGTTCATCGTTCATCAGGGTTCGCCGATGACGTCAGGGCGCGAGCGGGTACGCCGACCGGACTCCGGTGCGAGGACAGCACGGAGCGCGGGGCGGGGAATCAGCGGTGCGAGGGGAGGGCGAAGCGGTGTTGTGTACGTGAGGGCACGCGGGAAAGGGGTGCTCGAACGCGGACAGGGGCGTGAGCGGGTGAAGCGGGAAGCAGGGAGTCAGCTCAACAGGAAGAGGACCACACGCGACCGAAGTCGATGTGGGAGCGGGTGACCAGCCACTGCTGCGCATGCATGGCCCAAGTGGAACAGGCATCCGGTTGCGCGTCAACCGGCCTGAGACGTCGGGCCCACAGTGTGGACAGGCTTGACAACGGGCCGCGCACAGCGCTTATCTCGGAGGCGGACCGGCGCTGAGGGGCCCGGTCCACGTTGTGTTTGGTGTGAAGGCACGCCCCGTGTTCGATCTCTGCATCCACGGAGCCTTCGCATGTCCGCGCAGACAGATGTCCTGCCTCCCCCGCTTCCCGCACCGCCCGTCAAGACCGACGGCGACGTGGTGCCACGCATCGTCCCGGTCCGCCGAACAGGCCAGTGGGCAGCGGCCGTTGCCGTCCTCGTGCTCCTCGCCCTGGCGCTGGTCTCCGTCATCCGCAACGACGCCTTCCAGTGGGACGTCGTCGGCGACTACCTCACCACCGCCTCCGTCCTGCGCGGACTCGGGCTCACCCTCTGGCTCACGGCGCTCGTCATGGTGCTCGGCTTCGCGCTCGGCACCCTCCTGGCCATCCTCAGGCTCTCCGGCAACCGCGTGCTCCAGGCGGTCAGCTGGGGATACGTCTGGCTCTTCAGATCCACCCCGATCCTGGTCCAGCTGCTGTTCTGGTTCAACATCGGCGCCCTGTACCCGCAGATCCTCGGCGTCAGCACGGTCAACCTCCTGGGGCCCGTCACCGTCGCCGTCGTCGGACTCACCCTGCACGAGGCCGCGTACGCCGCCGAAGTGGTCCGCGGCGGCATCCTCTCCGTCGAGCGAGGACAGCTGGAGGCGGCCCAGTCACTGGGCCTGGGCCCCTGGCGCCGGCTCCGCCGGATCGTGCTCCCGCAGGCCATGCGCTCCATCGTGCCGCCCGCCGGGAACATGCTGATCGGCACCCTCAAGGGCACCTCGATCGTCAGCATCATCGCCGTGCAGGACCTGCTCCACTCCGTCCAGCTCGTCTACCACCGCACCTATCAGGTCATCCCGCTGCTGCTCGTCGCCACCCTCTGGTACGTCGCCGTCACCTCGGTCCTCGGCCTCGGACAGCACTACGTCGAACGGCACTACGCACGCGGCACGGCGGGCACCCGATGAGCACCGCACCCGCCGCCACGCCCCGCCTCGTCATCATCGGCGGCGGGCCGCGCGGCACCGGCGTCATCGAACGCATCGCCGCCAACGCCGCCGGTCTGTACCCCGGCGGGCGCCTCGACATCCATCTCGTCGACCCGCACCCGCCGGGCGGCGGCCGGATATGGCGGCCGGACCAGTCGCCGCTGCTCTGGATGAACTCCATGGCCGAGGACGTCACCATGTTCACCGACGACACGGTGCGGCAGGACGGCCCCGTACGGCCCGGACCCGCCCTGGACGACTGGGCGAAGGACGTCCGCGCCGGGCGGATCACCGTCGACGCCGAACCCGCCGTGCTGGAGGAGATACGGCAGCTGTACGGCCAGGACTTCCCCAGCCGCCGGCTCCAGAGCGCCTACCTGCGCTGGGTATACGAACAGGCGCTGGCCGCACTCCCGCCCGGCATCACCGTGCGGGAGCACCGGACCCGCGCCCTGGGCGTCACCGGCCCGCGCGGCGGCCGCCAGCGCGTCCGGCTCCAGGGCCGCGCCGCCCCCCTGACCGCCGACCTCGTCGTCCTCACCGTCGGCCACCTCGACGCCGAACCCGACGCCGAGCAGCGGGAGCTGAGCGCGTTCGCCGGCCGGCACGGGCTCATCCACCTGCAGCCCGACTTCACCGCCGACAGCGACCTGAGCGCCCTGCCCGCGGGCGAACCCGTCATCGTCCGCGGCTTCGGGCTCGCCTTCATCGATCTGATGGTGCTGCTCACCGAGGGGCGCGGCGGCCGGTACGAGAACGGCGTCTACCTGCCCTCGGGCCGTGAGCCCGTGCTGCACGTCGGATCGCGGCGCGGTGTCCCCTACCACTCCAAGATCGGCTACGGCTGGACGGGCGAGCGACCGCCGCTGCCGCGCTTCCTCGGCCCCGGCCTGGCCGGGGAACTGCTGGGCCGGCCCGGACCGCTCGACTTCCGGCGCGATGTGTGGCCGCACGTCGAGAAGGAGCTCGGCCACGCCCACTACCACCGGCTGTTCACCGCCCACCCCGAGCGCACCACCGTCGGCCGTGACGTCTTCGAGGACAAGTATGCCGCCGCCGATCCGGGCAGCGCCGAACTGGCCGCCCTCGTCGCCGCGGCCGTGCCCGACCCCGCCGACCGGCTCGACCTGGCGGCGCTCGACCACCCGCTGGACGGGGTGCGCCACCCCACGTACGACGCGCTCCAGGACGGTCTGCGCGACTACATCACCGCCGACCTGGCACGCCGTCACGACCCGGGCCACAGCCCCGACCTGGCGGTGTTCCTCGGGCTGCTCTCCGCCTACGGGCAGCTGATCAGGTTCGGCGACATCGGCAACTGGTGGCACGGTTTCTTCAGCTACCTGGCCTCCGGCCCGCCCGGCCCCCGGCTGGAGCAGCTCCTCGCCCTCTCCCGGGCCGGGGTCGTCCGCTTCCTCGGCGCCTCGGTCACCGTCGAGGCCGACGAGGAAGCGGGAATCTTCCGGGCCGGCAGCGCCACCGTCCCTGCCGAACGCGTCGAGGCGCGGGCACTGGTCGAGGCCCGCCTCCCGGACCCCTCGCTCCGCCACACCGCCAGCCCGCTGCTGCGCGGCCTGTACGAGGACGGCGCCGCCACCACCGACACGGGACTGCTCTCCGTCGACCCGGGCGACGGCCGGATCCTGGACCGCGACGGCCGCCCGCACCCGCGCCGCTTCGCGCTCGGCCCCTACACCACCGCGCGCAGCAGCGGCGCCTTCACCCGGCCCCGCACCGGCGGCCCGGCCTTCGGCCAGAACGACGCCACCGCGCGCACCGTGCTGACGTTCCTGCGCGACCTCTCCTGTCGCGGCCGCCTCAGCGCCTGACCGCGGCCCACCTCCCGTACATATGTCGCTTAAGGAACCCTCATGTCGCTCACCAGCGATCCACCCATCGACAAAGAGACCGTTCAGGACCCCGTCACCGACTACAGCGGCCTGACCGTCGTCCCGGTCCGCCACCCCTGGCGCTGGGTGGCCGTCGCCGCGACCGCCGTCCTGCTCGCCCAGTTCCTGCACGGACTGGTCACCAACCCCGGCTGGGAATGGGACGTCTTCGCCCGGTTCTTCACCGCCGCGACCATCCTCAAGGCCGTCTGGGTCACCCTCCAGCTGACCTTCTACGGAACCGTTCTCGGCTTCGCGCTCGGCATCGTCCTCGCCTTCATGCGCCTGTCGGCCAGCCCCTTCCTCAGGGCGGTCGCCCACGCCTACATCTGGGCGTTCCGCTCGATCCCGCTGATCGTCCAGCTGCTGTTCTGGTTCAACCTCGCCTACCTCTACAAGGAGTTGCGGTTCGGCATCCCGTTCGGCCCCGGCTTCTTCACCTTCGACACGATGAACCTGGTCGGCGCGATGAGCGCGGCCGTGCTCGGGCTCGCGCTGCACCAGGCGGCGTACGCGGCGGAGATCGTGCGCGGCGGCGTACTGGCCGTGGACTCCGGGCAGTCGGAAGCCGCGGCGGCCCTCGGCATCCCGCGGCTGCGACAGCTGCGGCGGATCGTGCTGCCGCAGGCGATGCGCTCCATCCTGCCGAACGCCGCCAACGAGATCATCTCCCTCTTCAAGGGCACCTCGATCGTCTCCGTCATGGCGATCGGCGAACTCTTCTACCAGGTCCAGGTCGTCTACGGCCGCAACGGCAGGGTCGTACCCCTGCTGATGGTCGCCACCGTCTGGTACATCCTCCTGACCACCGTGCTCTCCGTCCTCCAGTACTACGTCGAACGTCACTACGCCAAGGGGGCCGTGCGATGAGCGCACCCAGCGATGCCATGGTCGAGATCCGCTCCGTGCACAAGAGCTTCGGCTCGCTCCAGGTACTGCGCGGCATCGATCTGTCCGTCCGCACCGGAGAGGTCACCGTCGTCCTGGGACCCTCCGGCTCCGGCAAGTCCACCCTGCTGCGCACCATCAACCACCTGGAGAAGGTCGACCAGGGCTGGATCAGCGTCGACGGCGCCCTGGTCGGCTACCGCAGGGAGGGCGACAAGCTGTACGAGCTGCGCGAACGCGAGGTTCTGCGCCAGCGCACCCGGATCGGCTTCGTCTTCCAGAACTTCAACCTCTTCGGGCACCTCACCGTCCTGGAGAACATCATCGAGGCACCGGTCTCGGCCCTGCGCCGCCCCCGGAAGGACGCCGTCGCCGCGGCCGAGAAGCTGCTCGCCCGGGTCGGGCTCGCCGACAAGGCGGGGGCGTACCCCAAGCAGCTCTCCGGCGGTCAGCAGCAGCGCGTCGCCATCGCCCGCGCGCTCGCCCTCGAACCGAAACTGCTGCTCTTCGACGAGCCGACCTCCGCGCTCGACCCCGAACTGGTCGGCGAGGTCCTCGACGTCATCAAGGACCTCGCCCACCAGGGCACCACGATGATCGTCGTCACGCACGAGATCGGCTTCGCCCGCGAGGTCGCCGACACCGTCGTCTTCATGGACGAGGGCCGCATCGTCGAGCAGGGCCCGCCCGCCGACGTACTCGACCGCCCCGTCCAGGAACGCACCCGCGCGTTCCTCTCCAAGGTTCTGTGATCCCCGCCCGTGTTCCCGTCAAGGAGTAGTCACGTGTCCGTCCACCGCGCCCTCGCCGTCGCCACTCTCACGGCCACCGGGCTGCTCACCGCCTGCGGTACCAGCGACGCCGCCACCGACGTGATCAGGCCCGAGGGGCAGAAGGACACCGGGGTCAACATCGGCCCGGACCAGAACCGGATCAGGGGCAAGGAGGTGGCCGCCATCGCCGACCGGGTACCGGAGGCCGTCCGCCGGAGAGGCACGCTCCGGATCGGGGCGAGCGCCGACGCCTCACCACCCCTCGGCTTCTACGCGACCGACGACAGGACCCGTATCGGCTCCGAGACCGACCTCGCGACGCTGATCGCCGACACGCTCGGCCTGAAACCGCAGTTCGACGAGGTGTCCTGGGAGAACCTCTTCGTCGGCCTCGACAGCTCCAAGTTCGACGCCGTCCTGTCGAACGTCACCGTCACCGAGGAGCGCAAGGAGAAGTACGACTTCGCGACCTACCGGCTCGACAACATCGCCTTCGAGGCCAAGAAGGGATCCGGCTGGAAGGTGAAGGCGCCCGCCGATGTCGCGGGGAGGACGATCGCGGTGTCCTCCGGCACCAACCAGGAGAAGATCCTCGTCGACTGGAGCGAGCAGAACGTCAAGGCCGGGCGCGAGCCGGTGGAGATCACGTACTTCCAGAAGGACACCGACTACTACCTCGCGCTCCAGTCCGGCCGGATCGACGCCTATCTCGGCCCGAGCCCCTCCGCCAACTACCACGTCGCCTCGGCCGGCCGGTCCGAGATCGTCGGCACCCTGTCGGGCGGCGGCGACGGCCTCCAGGGGAAGATCGCCGCCACCACCAAGAAGGACAGCGGACTGGTCGGGGCGTACGCCGCCGCGATCGACCACATCATCGGCAACGGTTCGTACGCCGAGGTGCTGAAGCGCTGGGGGCTGACCAACGAGGCCATCGAGAAGGCGGAGATCAACCCGCCCGGCCTCCCCAAGACCGAGAACTGACCCGAGAGGTCCCGCATGTCCGCCAACAGGCCCCTTCACCTGGCCGCCGAGATCGGTGGCCCGCCCCACTACGACGCCGGGCACTACCTCGCCCTCGCCCGGCTCGCCGAACGCGGCGCCCTCGACTACGTCACCCTCGGCGACTCCTTCGCCCGCCCGGGACTCGACGCGCTCTCCGTGCTCTCCCGCATCGCCCCCGACACCGACCGCATCGGACTCGTACCGACCGTCACCACCACCCACACCGAGCCCTTCCACATCTCCTCCGCCGTCGCCACCCTCGACTGGGTGAGCCGCGGACGGGCCGGCTGGAACGTGGAGGTGTCCACGACGGAGGCCGAGGCCCGGCTGTTCGGCAGACGCGCCGCCGCACCCGCCGACGCGCTGTGGCAGGAGGCGGGGGAGACGGCCGACGTGGCGGCCCGGCTCTGGGACAGCTGGGAGGACGACGCCGAGATCAGGGACGTCGCCACCGGGCGCTTCATCGACCGCGACAAGCTGCACTACGTCGACTTCGAGGGCAGCACCTTCTCGGTCCGGGGGCCCGCCATCGTGCCGCGCCCGCCGCAGGGCCGCCCGGTCGTCGTCCTCGACGGCACCGCCGCCGCGGCCCGCGAGCCGGCCGCCCGCCACGCCGATGTCGTCCACGCACGGGCCACCACCCCCGAACAGGCCGCCGCGATCCGTGACGACGTACGCCGCCGGGCCGCCGCGCACGGCCGCGACCCCGACACCCTGCGGGTCCTCGTCGCGCTCACCGTCGATCTGGGGGACGCCGAAACGGCACCGGAACCCGGTCTGGAGAGCGGCCCGCTCCTCGCCGGGCGGGGCTCCTACTTCCGGGGCGGCCCGGTCGACCTCGCCGAACTCATCACCCGGTGGCACCGGGCCGGGGTGGTGGACGGCTTCCACCTCACCCCCATCACCCCGGGACGCGACCTCGAAAGGATCGTCAACGGCACCGTGGCACTCCTCCAGCACCGCAGTCTCTTCCGCACCTTCCACCCCGGTGGCACCCTGCGCGAACACCTGGGGCTCGCCCGCCCCGCCGCCCGGTACGCCCTCGCCCGGACCGCCGGGGAGGAAGCGTGAGCGCGCCGGCCCGGATGCATCTCGCCGCCCACTTCCCGGGCGTCAACAACACCACCGTGTGGGCCGATCCGCGCTCGGAGAGCCAGATCGGCTTCTCCTCCTTCGCGCACCTGGCCAGAACGGCGGAGCGCGGCAAGTTCGACTTCTTCTTCCTCGCGGAGGGGCTGCGGCTGCGCGAGCACAACGGCCTCATCCACGACCTGGACGTGGTCGGGAGGCCCGAATCCCTGACCGTGCTGAACGCGCTGGCCGCCGTCACCGACCGCCTCGGGCTCGCCGCCACCGTCAACGCCACGTTCAACGAACCGTACGAACTGGCCCGCCGCCTCGCCACGCTCGACCACCTCAGCGAGGGCCGCGCCGCCTGGAACGTGGTGACCTCCTCCGACGCCTTCACCGGGGAGAACTTCCGCCGCGGCGGCTACCTCGACCGCGCGGACCGCTACACCCGGGCCGCGGAGTTCGTCGCCACGGCCCGGGAGCTCTGGGACTCCTGGACGCCGGACGGGCACTCCCGGCCGTTCGCGCACAGCGGTCAGCACTTCACCGTCTCCGGGGAGTTCACCGTCCCCCGCTCCCCGCAGGGCCACCCGGTCGTCATCCAGGCCGGGGACTCGGACGAGGGCAGGGAGTTCGCCGCCTCCGCCGCCGACATCATCTTCACCCGGCACGGCACGCTGGAGGCGGGCCGCGTCTTCTACGCCGACGTCAAGGCGCGCCTGGAGAAGTACGGCAGACGGCCCGCGGACCTCAAGATCATGCCCGGGGTCACCTTCGTCCTCGGGGACACGGACGCCGAGGCCCAGGAGAACGCCGCGGAGATCCGCCGGCAGCAGGTCTCCCCGCAGAACGCCCTCCTCGCCCTGGAACAGGTCTGGGGCCGTGACCTCTCCGCGTACGACCCCGACGGGCCGCTCCCCGGGATCGACCCGGACCCGGACTCCGCCATGGTCCAGGGCCGGGTCCGGCACGGCGATCCGTTCGCGGTGGCCGCCCGCTGGCGCGCGGTGTCCGAGGCCAAGGGACTGTCCATCCGGCAGACGGTCATCGAGACGACCGCGCGGCAGTCGTTCATCGGCTCCCCGCGGAGCGTCGCGGCGGAGCTGGCCGCGTTCGTCGCCGGTGGCGCGGCCGACGGCTTCATCCTCGTACCGCATCTGACCCCGGGCGGCCTCGACGACTTCGTCGACCGGGTCGTACCGCTGCTCCAGGAACGCGGAGTCTTCCGCTCCGAATACACCGGGTCCACCCTGCGGTCGCACCTCGGCCTGGCGGAACCGGTATGGAAAGGTTGAACGCATGAGCACGGACGCAGAGCACAACCCGCAGGACAGCCAGGAGGACCGGGACGCCCGGCAGGACTGGCAGAGCTGGCACGAGGAGCGCGTCGTCGCGGTGGCGGCACCGTACGGTCCACTCTCCCTGGCCGGTACCCACTGGCTCTCCGACTACCCGGAAGGGCGAATTCCGGCCGTCCCGGGGCACTGGCGCGAGGACGGCGACGAGCTGGTGCTCACCGCCACTCCGGCCGACGGTCTCACTGTCGACGGCAAGCCGCTGACCGGCGACATCAGGCTCGGACCGGACCGCGGACCGATCGACGCCTCCCGGGTGGAGCTCGGCGGGCGGCGGCTGGTCGTGCTGCGCCGCGAAGGACTCTGGGCGGTCCGTGACTTCGACCCGGACTCCCCTGCCCGGCAGGCCTTCCGGACCATCGAGGCGACGTACGACGCGCGCTGGACGCTGCCCGGCACCTTCCGCCCGTACGCCGCCGACCGCACCGTCCGAGTGGAGAACGCCGACGGGGTCGAGCGGGGCCTCGGACTGGCCGGTGAGATCGCCTTCGAGGTGGACGGCACCGCGCACACGCTCCAGGTTGCGGTCGAGCCCGACGGCTCGCTGTGGGCCGTCTTCGCCGACGCCACCAGCGGAAACGGGAGCTACCGCTTCCGTTTCCTGCGGCCCGCCGCACCGGCCGAGGACGGCAGTGTGCACGTCGACTTCAACCGTGCGCTGCTGCCGCCCTGCGCCTTCGCCGACCACTTCATCTGCCCGTTCCCGCCGCCCGGCAACACCCTCACGACCGCCGTCGCGGCGGGGGAGCGGAACCGTATCGACGCCTGATCCGTCCTACCGGGACACGGGCGTCCCCTTCCCGCCCCGGCAGCCACGGAGCTGCCGGGGCCGACCCGTGTGCGACGCGCACGCGGCCGAAAATGCGCCCTTGCGCGGCTGGTTGACGCCCCCTGATACTCCCGAGCAGCGCTTGTCAGGAGCACGGCGCCCGGAATGCCGGACGTGTTCCTCGACTGCGCCTCACGGGTCCGGCCACCCCACAGGCAGGACCCCCGATTCCCCTCGGGAGGAACGAGAAGTGAGGATCAAGCGCACCACCCCCAAGGGCACCGCGAGACGCAGCAGGGCCACCGCCGTCTTCGCGGGCCTCGTCGCTGTCGCCGCCCTCGCCGTCCCCACCGCCACCGCCGACTCCACCGGTAGCGCCGACTCCACCGGTAGCGCCGACTCCACCGGTACCTACAGCGCCACGCGGCTGACCGCGGCGGCCGACGCCGTGCTCGGCGCCGATGTCGCCGGCACCGCCTGGAACATCGACCCGAAGACCAACCGACTCCTGGTCACCGTCGACAGCACCGTCTCCCGGGCGGAGATCAAGAAGATCAAGGAGTCCGCGGGAGCCGACGTGGGCGCCCTGCGGATCGAGCGCACCCCCGGCAAGTTCAGCAAGCTGATCTCCGGCGGCGACGCGATCTACGCCGACAGCTGGCGCTGCTCCCTCGGCTTCAACGTCCGCAGCGGCAGCACCTACTACTTCCTGACCGCCGGTCACTGCACCGACGGCGCGGGCACCTGGTGGGCGGATTCCTCGCACACCACCGTGCTCGGCACCACCACGGGATCCAGCTTCCCGACCAACGACTACGGCATCGTGCAGTACACCAACAGCTCCATCGCCAAGGACGGCACGGTCGGCAGCCAGGACATCACCAGCGCGGCCGACGCCACGGTCGGGATGTCCGTCACCCGCCGCGGTTCCACCACCGGCACCCACGGCGGAACGGTCACCGGTCTCAACGCCACCGTCAACTACGGCGGCGGGGACATCGTCTACGGCATGATCCGCACCAACGTGTGCGCCGAACCCGGCGACTCCGGCGGCCCGCTCTACTCCGGTACCAGGGCGATCGGTCTCACCTCCGGCGGCAGCGGCAACTGCAGCTCCGGCGGTACGACGTTCTTCCAGCCGGTCACCGAGGCACTCAGCGCGTACGGCGTCAGCGTCTACTGACCCCGGCCCGTACCCGATGTACCGCATGACGAGCCCCTGTCCGGATTTTCCGGGCGGGGGCTCCCGCTCGACCCGCGGCTTTTGAGAGGATGTCAGGACGGTCGGGCGCAGACACGCAGGGGGTTCCAGGTCCGTGAATCGCATCGGAGTGACCGGTCACCGTTCCATCCCCGCGGAGGCCCAGGCGCATGTGCTGGCCGGGATGCGGGCGGCACTGTGCGGCCCGCAGGGGTCCATGGAAGCACTCTCCAGCCTGGCGGTCGGCGCGGACCAGCTCTTCGCCGGCCTCGCGCTCGCCTTCGGGGCGAAGCTGACGGCGGTGATCCCCAGCGGCGACTACGAGGCGTGCTTCGACGACGAAGCCGACCTGGCCCGCTACCGGATGCTCAAGTCCCGCGCGGCCCAGGAGGTCCGGCTGGACTTCGCGCACTCCACCGACGAGGCGTACTACGCGGCGGGTGCCTACATCGCCGACCACTGCGACCGGCTGCTCGCCGTCTGGGACGGCCGCCCGGCGAGGGGGCTGGGCGGCACGGGCGACATCGTGACGTACGCCCGAACCCTCGGCCGGCCGGTCACCGTCATCTGGCGCGAGGGCGTGGAGCGCGCCTGACGCCGGCGGGCGTCGGACTGATGGATGGAACGTCACTGGACTGATGGGCAGTCACATCCGGTGTCTGGCAAGCCAGTCGGTGTGCTCCGGTGAGACGATCCGCTCGGTCTCGAAGACCGCGACCGGCCACTGCCGTTCGGTCAGAGTGGTCTCCATCGCGGCCTGCATGGACTCCAGGTCCTTCTCGACCAGCGAGTGCGCGGAGATCAGCGGGTGGTGGCGGCGCATCTCGTTCCAGGCGAGACAGGCGGCCGCGGCCGCGGACAGCGTCCCGGTCAGGGCGAAGGACCGCGCCGCCCCGAACGTCTGGAGCACACCGAGCACCAGGGCGGGGGTGGTCAGCGCGGCTATGGTGCTCGACCAGAGGAGCGCCCCGCGCCGCGACACCTGCTGGCGCCTGCGGTACCACCGCCGTTGCTCGATCAGCCGGTCCCGTATGTACGTCTCCTTGCGCACGGTGAAGGCCTTGTTCCGTAACTCGCGCATCGACTCCGTGATGAGACCGCCGCCGGAGTCGTCCGGATCGTCGCGGGGGTCGGCCCACCCCACCTTCCGCAGCTCCTGAAGTCCCTCTTCGAGCCGGTTGGCGAACACCGCCTCCGGGTGCGGAGCGGTGGTGTCGAAGGGGGAGCCGTGGACCGCGTACCGCCAGCAGATCGACTTGATGAACTCCGCAGCGGACCGGTTGAGCTGCCAGTGGGACTTCGCCTTGCGGCGGGAGGCGGCGAAGGTCGTGACCAGGACGCCGAAGTAGGCCAGCACGCCTATGGCGTCGAGCAGTTGGAAGGAGCCGCCGATCCGGGTGTGCCAGGGGAGGGCGGCGGGCACGGTGCCCACGACGAGCAGGGCCAGCTGGCCCCGGGTGGTGTTGACCGCTTCGCGCTGGCGTGCGATGGCGATGGCGTCCGTGCGGTGGAAGAGCGCGGGAAGGTCCTCGTTCCTGAAGACCATGGACCGAAGGGGTCCGGGAAGCGCCGTCATGTTCACCCCCGTCTGCAGTTATGAGCATGCTCGATCGCGCCGCCGGTCAGGGCACGCCTCACAGGTCCACGCCCGGCCGGGGCCACGAGAGTAGGGGGGACCGCCGGGGACGGCAATGCCGGCCCTCGGCGCGGAGGGCTTTCCGGATGTGTTCCGGCCACTCTCGTGCGGACTCGCGAAGTGTGGGAAAGTGACACAACTGTGTTGGCTGGTAGGGGAGTTGCCGGGGGGAGTGCCGGTGACTCGCCTCTTGGTGGGGGACGGGGCGATCCAGACGGACCGGAGTGACGGGGACGGCGGCGTACCGCTGTCCGACAACCAGCGCAGGGTGCGCCGCAGCCCCCTGCTGTTCACCGCACCCCTGGTGCTGCTGTGTCTGCTGACCCTCGTGCTGATCTGGGAGGCGGTCCGGGCCAATGTCACGGCCGAGGCGCGCACCGACTGGCCCTGGCGTCTTCAGCTGCTCGACATGGAGGCGCTGGGCAGTCTGCTGGCCGTCGCCGCCGGCGCGGTCCTGGCCAGGGCCCAGTACGCCCGTACGGTACGTCCGTACCTCGGCTGGCGGGGGGCCTGGACGAAGGGCCTGCTGAAGGGGGATCTGTCCGCGTGGCGCGTGGGCATACTCAACGGCGGTCAGCACATCGCGGTCATCGAGGGCTGGGACTGCCGACTGGTCCGCCGAGGTGAACCCGATGCCGCCGACGCGCCGTGGGCCGATGTCTCCGACGTCCTGACCGAACTGACGGCGTCCGGTCTGCTCGTCACCGAGGACTTCCAGCTCATCGCCTTCGGCCCGGGATTCCCCCTGGTGGGCACCGGGGGGTATGAATCGGTCCTGGTGGGCGCCTTCTCGCAGCGATTCGTCGAGCAGGTCGAGGCGCTGTACGTGCGCGTCAGGGTGACCGATGTCGTGGGTGACAGCCATGAGCGGATCCTGGACTGCATGCGCGGCGCGCGGGCGGGCTACAACGCTCCGATCGACTGAGGGCCGCCGGGGTCCGTTCGCGGACGGGACCGGTGCGGGGGAGTGTCCTCGGCGCCAACGGGGCGGTCACGCCAGGACGTTGCCGGGCGATGTGCCGGGAGGGGTGATTCCGGGACACCCGGCAATCCGGGAGTTGCGCGCCGCGGCGGTCCGTGCGTGGACCTCGTCCGGGTCCGCGCACGGCCCCGCCGGGCCGTGTTCCCCGTCACTCGTACCCGACCCGCTCCCACCCCTGCCGCCTGCGGGTTCCCACCTCACCCGGCCGGTCCAGCGCGCACGATGTTCCGCCTGGGGATCCGGGGCGTCAATGACCGGCCGGTCAGCGTGTGTGAGGGGCCGGATGGGAGTAAAGTCATGCCGCCGGACGCTGCAATTATGCAGATACCGGTGGCATTCAAATGTCCGGAAACAATCCATCAAGGACGGCCGTGAAGATCTACGAATCCTCCCCCGCCTTCGCCAATGCGAAGAGTCGTGCACCGCTCGCCGAGATCGACGTCCGGGACGTCGACACCACCAGGAAGGTCAGCCGCGTCTTCGGTGCGTCCACGGGCCGCAACACGCGTACTTCGACCTTCAGTTCGGCGCTCTGAACCGGACCGACAGGTGGCTAGACTGGGGGAATGACAGGACCCCTGGTCCCCTTTCGCGAAATCGTGCTCAAGGTGCACAGCCGGTGCGATCTCGCCTGTGACCATTGCTATGTCTACGAACATGCAGATCAGAGCTGGCGTACCCGCCCCAAGACAATCTCTGACGACGCTATTTCCTGGACCGCCCGACGCTTGGCCGAGCATGCGGCGACTCATGCGCTCTCTTCCCTTTCAGTGATCCTGCACGGTGGAGAACCGCTTCTGGCAGGACCGGCGCGGCTGCGCCGTGTCTGCGAGGAGCTCGGCTCAGCTATGCACGGCATCGCTGAGCTGGACCTGCGGATTCACACCAATGGCGTCCAGCTCAGCCCCCGATACCTCGACCTCTTCGACGAGTTCGGCGTCAAGGTCGGGATCTCGCTGGACGGGGACCGTACGGCGAACGACCGGCACCGCCGCTTCGCGAACGGACGCACCAGCCACCCGCAGGTCCTCAAGGCCGTCGAACTGCTCCAGCGGGAGCGATACCGCCATCTCAACCTCGGCCTCCTGTGCACCGTCGACATCCACAACGACCCCCTCGCGGTGTACGAGGCCCTCGCGGAGCTCGAACCGCCGCTCGTCGACTTCCTCCTCCCGCACGCCACCTGGGACGACCCCCCGCCACGCCCGGACGGATCGCCCACCGCCTACGCCGACTGGCTCCTCGCGGTCTTCGACCGCTGGACGGAGCGGGGCAGGCCGGTGCCGGTGCGGATCTTCTCCTCGGTCCTGTCCAGCCTGAGCGGCGGCCCCAGCCTCACCGAGTCCCTCGGACTGGCCCCCACCGATCTGGTCGTCGTCGAGACCGACGGGCAACTGGAACAGGTCGACTCCCTCAAGAGCGCCTACGAGGGGGCCGCGGCCACCGGATTCGACGTGTTCACGAACTCCTTCGACGAGGTGGCCGCCCACCCCGGCGTCCGGGCGCGACAGCTCGGTCTGGCCGGGGTCAGTGACACCTGCCGGAGCTGCCCCGTCGTACGGTCGTGCGGCGGCGGGCTCTACACCCACCGCTACCGCTCCGACAACGCCTTCGACAACCCCTCGGTCTACTGCGCCGATCTGAAGGCGCTCGTGGAGGGCATCGAGGAGCGCACGGCGGCGGCCACCGGCTCGCCCGCGGTCTCCGAGCCGCGGGAACTCCTCGCGGCGCAGCGGGACCTGACGCGCACCCTGCTCGCGGTGCTCAACGAGGACCTCGGCGGGCGGGGCGGGGAGAGCTGGGACCGGGCGTGGGAACTGGCGGCGCGGGCCGAGGGGACGGCGGCGGGCGCCACCGGACTGGACGGCGTGCTGGCCCATCCGTTCACCCGCGGCTGGCTGCTGGACGCGCTGGAAGGGGTGCGCGACGGGCGGCCCGACGCCGGGCGGGCCGCGGAGCGGCTGGCCTCGTCGGTGGCCGCCGCCGCCGTGCTCGCCGGACACGACCTGCCCGTCCCGGTGGACTACCGGGACGGCCGGCTCTTCCTGCCCACCCTGGGCGCCGTGCGCATCGGCGGGCCGGGGGACCGGGGCACGGCTCTGGTACGCGCCACCGGCGACGGGTTCACGGTCCGCCGCGAAGGGCCCGGCGAACACACGGAGCTGCGGGTCCTCCGCGGCGCCGCGGACAACGCCCACTGGCAGCCGGTGCGCCGGGTGGAGGCGGCCGGGGTGCCCGCCTTCGTACTCGACGATCTCGACCCGTACCGCGACTGCTTCGGCGCCCCCGTCGCGCCGCGGCTCGGGCGGGCCGAGGCCGACGCCTGGGGCGCACGCCTCGCCGCCGCGTGGGCGCTGCTGGAGGAGGCCGTACCGGAGCAGGCGGCCGAGGCGGCGGCGACGCTGACCACGCTGACCCCGCTGGCCGCGGCCGGGGCCGCCGCGGGGCGGCACGGCTACGGGGCGCTCGGAATCGGTGCGGCGAACGACGCCCGGGAACTGGCGCTCGCACTGCTGGGCGGATTCCGGCGGGCGAAACTGCGCGCGCTGGCCGAAGTCACGGATCTGTACGCGTCGGACGGTTCCTGGGATCATTGGTTGCCCTGGCGGGAAGAGTCCGTTCCCTTCTCCCGATTGCTGGCGGAGACCTTCGAACGGGTGGGGCTCGGCCTCTTCGCACCACAGTTCCTCCAGGGCGTACCACAAGCACTCGACATGATCGAAAAAGCGGCCGAACCGACCGTTGACGGAAAGCGGCTGCTGGCCGGAGTCCGTAAAGAGATCAGCGGTACACACGGGACATCTGGGGGGAACAGTCGCAAGCCTGTTCTTGATCAGGAAAGACATGTGCCGAACATGGAGACGGTTGACTGAAAAGCGGCGTTCAATGACCGAACGCCAGGGGGGTGGAGCATGGTCTGCTCCGGAATGATGAATTCGCTCGCATTCTTTCCCTACTCCTCGGATGCGAGTGCTCACACAGGACGGGGGTCGTGT
Organism: Streptomyces sp. TSRI0281; assembly: GCF_001905125.1. Lineage (GTDB taxonomy): Bacteria > Actinomycetota > Actinomycetes > Streptomycetales > Streptomycetaceae > Streptomyces. The sequence continues at coordinate 70,807 of NZ_LWLE01000038.1, forward strand.
GCACGCATCGACGCAGCAGCGAGCGGCGGACCATCGGCCGTACTTCTTTCTGAGTTACGCACACACACCGGGGTACGGCGGTGGAACGGACCCCGATATGTGGGTCGAAAGGCTTTTTCAGGATCTGTGCGGCCATGTGATGGCCATGACCGATCTTCCCGCGGGCGCACCCGCGGGGTTCATGGACCGGGAGATACGCTCCGGTGAGGGCTGGTCGGAACGGCTCGGCGGAGTGCTCGCCACCTGCCGGGTGTTCGTCCCCCTGTTCTCACCGCGCTACTTCGCCAGCGAGATGTGCGGCAAGGAGTGGTACGCGTTCGAACAGCGCGCCATCCACCACCGGGCCCGCTCGAACCAGCCGGTCGAAGCGATCGTACCGGCGCTCTGGGTTCCGGTGCCTCCCAGCCAACTGCCCGGATCGGCCGAGCGGTTGCAGTTCAATCACCGTGACTTCGGAGACCGCTACGTCAGCGACGGACTCTACGGGCTGATCAAACTCAGGCTGTTCCACCAGGACTACGAACGGGCCGTCTACGAACTGGCCAAGCGCATCGTCAGCGTCGCCGACACGGCGCGCATCGACACCGGACGACCGGTCGACTACCGCATCGCCCCCAGCGCCTTCGGCTCGCCCAGCAGCGGCGTGGGCGCCCCCCGCCCGATGCGGATCACCATCTGCGCTCCCACGCGCCACGACCTGCCCGCAGGGCGGAACTCCGACTACTACGGAGACAACCCGCAGGAGTGGAACCCCTACCACCCGGCCGCCGCGAGACCGCTCGCCTATGTCGCCGAGGAGCTGGTGCGCTCGCTCAACTACCAGGCCGCCATCTCCTCGTTCGACGAGGAGTCCGGGCACCAGGAGGGCAAGCAGTCGCCCAGCACCCCCGAGATCCTCCTCGTCGACCGCTGGGCGCTTCAGGACGAGGACCGGCGGCGCCGGCTCGCCGCCTTCGACGCCGAGAACCGGCCCTGGGTGACCATGGTCGTCCCGTGGAACCGCGACGACCACCAGAGCCGGGCGGCCGAGGCCGAACTGACCGAGAAACTCGAACAGACGATGCCGGCCAAAATGCGGCAGGGACGGGCCTTCTGCCGCGCCGCGGCCAAAGGAGTGCCGAGCATGGAGGCATTCGGGCAGGTCCTGCCCCAGGTGGTCGAGGTGGCCGCCCAGCAGTATCTGCGGCACGCGACGGCCTATCCGCCGGCCACCGGTGGAGGACACAGCGAACGGACGCGACTGATGGGGCCGATGGGCAACACCAGCTTCCTACCCGACCCGAACGACCCTGCGACGCAAGCGGAGGACGTATGACAGCCGGTCGTGACGGGCGCATCGTCACTTTCTACTCGTACAAGGGCGGAACGGGCCGCACGATGGCCCTGGCGAACACCGCCTGGATCCTCGCCGCCAACGGCAAACGGGTACTGGCCGTCGACTGGGACCTGGAGGCACCCGGTCTCCACCGGTTCTTCCACCCCTTCCTCGATCCCTCCACCCTCGGTGCCACCACCGGTGTGATCGACCTGATCACCGAGTACGCGTGGGCCGCGACCAGCCCCGCCCAGCGATCCGACGACTGGCACCGTGACTACGCCCGCATCCAGCCGCACGCGGTCTCCCTCACCCCCGAGGCGCTGGGCTGGGCGTTCCCGCAGGGCGGCACCCTCGACTTCGTCTCCGCCGGACGGCAGAACCGCGAGTACTCCGCGACCGTCTCCACCTTCGACTGGGACAACTTCTACGACCGGCTCGGCGGCGGCCACTTCTTCGACGCCCTGCGCGACGACATGAAGGCCAACTACGACTACGTCCTCATCGACAGCCGTACCGGGCTCAGCGACATCGCCGACATCTGCACCGTCCACCTCCCGGACGTGCTCGTCGACTGCTTCACCCTCAGCGACCAGTCCATCGACGGCGCTGCCTCCGTCGCCCGGCAGATCTCCGAGCGCTACACCGGCCGCCCCATCTCCATCTTTCCCGTCCCGATGCGCATCGACGAGGGCGAGAAGGAGAAGGCCGACGCCGGACGCGCACTCGCCCGGCTCAAGTTCGACCGGCTGCCGCGCGACCTGTCCGGCGACGAACTCACCGCCTACTGGGGCGCGGTGGAGATCCCGTACCGCCCCTACTACGCGTACGAGGAGACGCTCGCCACCTTCGGGGACGAGGCCGGACTCACCAACTCGCTGCTCTCCGCCTTCGAACGGCTCACCACGGTCCTCACCGACCGGCAGATCACCTCCATGCCCCCGGTGGGCGAAGAGGCGCGCCTGCGGATCCGCGACGCCTTCACCCGGCGCAGGCCCGCGCTGCCCGCCGACCTCTTCCTCAGCTATGTGGCGGAGAACCGGATGTGGGCCGACTGGATCGAATCCGTCCTCACCCGGGCCGGCTTCCGGGTCGTCCCGCGCGACGTCTCCGCCGAACGGGGCCCACAGGAGCCCGTCGCCGTCACCGCCGAGAACGCGGCCAGGACCGTCGTCCTGCTCTCCAGCGCCTACCTCAAGTCGCAGCGTGCCGTGGGTGTGTGGGACAGAGCGGTCGCCGAGGACCCCGGCGGCGGCAGGCGTCAGCTGCTGCCCCTCAGGGTCGGGGACGTACGCCTCAGCGCGCCCTACATCGACCGCAACCCCGTCGACCTCTTCCGCCTCGACGAGGTGCACGCCACCTCGGCCCTGATGCGGGCCCTGGACCGGCCGGTGCAACTGGTCGACGGGACGTCACCGGGGCCCCGCTTCCCCGGCACCGTGCCGAGGATCTGGAACGCGCCCCCGCGCAACCCCGGATTCACCGGCCGCTCCCTCGTCCTGGAGCGGATGCGCGACCAGCTCGGCGGCGGCATGGCCGTCGTCCTGCCGCAGCCGCAGACGCTGTACGGACTCGGCGGCGTCGGCAAGACCCAGGTGGCGCTGGAATACGTGCACCGGTTCATGGCCGACTACGACCTGGTGTGGTGGATATCGTCCGAGCAGACCGACGACGTGGTCGCCTCACTGGCCGAACTCGCCGTCCGGCTCGGTGCCCAGGGCGGCGAGGACATGGCCGCCGCCTCGCAGGAGGCCGTCGACCTGCTGCGGCGCGGAGTGCCCTCGGACCGCTGGCTGCTGGTCTTCGACAACGCCGACGACCCGGAACAGCTCCGCCGCTACTTCCCGCAGGGCGGCTCCGGCCACATCCTGGTGACCTCCAGGAACCAGACCTGGTCCCAGCACGGTGACGCGCTGCCCGTCGACGTCTTCCTGCGGGAGGAGTCCATCGAGCACCTCCAGCGCCGCGCCCCGGGACTCGGCGACGACGACGCCGCCCAGGTCGCCACCGCCGTCGGTGACCTGCCGCTCGCCGTCGAGCAGGCGGCGGCCTGGATCGCGGAGACCGCCACTCCCATCGGCGCCTATCTGGAACAGCTCGCCCAGCAGGCACCCCAGGTGCTCGCCCTCAACCAGCCCGCCGGCTACCCGGAGCCGGTGGCCGCGACCTGGAACATCTCCATCGTCCGCCTGAAGGAGCGCTCGCCCGCGGCGGTGCGGCTGCTCCAGCTCTGTGCCTTCTTCGCTCCCGAGCCGATCTCCGCGAATCTCCTCTACAGCAAGGAGATGATCGAGGCGCTGAAGCCGTACGACTCCTCGCTCCAGGAGAAGCTGGTGCTGGGCCGGGTCATCCGGGAGATCGGCCGGTTCGCCCTCGCCAAGGTCGACCAGGTGTCCAACTCGATCCAGGTGCACCGCCTGGTGCAGGCGGTGATCAGGGCCCAGCTCAGCGAGGAGGAGCAGCGCGAGGCCCGGCATGTGGTGCACCGCATCCTGGCGGGCGCGCGGCCCGACGACGACGAGCCGATCGACAACCCGGAGACCTGGCAGACCTTCGCCACCATCTGGCCCCACCTCGGCCCGTCCGACGCGCGCAACTGCAAGGAGCCGGAGGCCCGCAGGCTCCTGATCGACCGGGTGCGCTACCTGTGGAAGCGCGGAGACGTCCGGACCGCGGCCACCCTCGGGGGCGAACTGCGCGAGACCTGGCTGGAGACGCTGGGGGAGCGGGATCTCCAGTACCTGTACCTCTGCTTCCACATCTCCAACATCCTGCGTACGCGCGGACGGTATGTGGAGGCGAAGGAGCTCGACGAGTTCACCCTCCAGCGGCAGCGGGAGGTACTGGGCCCGGAGCACCCGCACACGTACATGACCACCAGCAGTCTGGCCATCGACCTCGGTCTGCTCGGCGACTACGCGCAGGCGATCGAGCTGGCGACCGACGCCCGCGACGGATTCAGCCAGATCTTCCACGACTCGCACCCCAGGACGCTGGCGGCGGCCAACAACCTGGCCCTGAACCTGCGGAGCGTCGGGCAGTACGCCAAGGCGCGCGAGATCGACCAGGACGTCTACGACCTGCGTTCCGACGTGCTCGGCCCGGAGCACCCGTACAGTCTCTCCTCCGCGATGAACCTGGCCCGCGACCTGCGCGAGGTCGGACGGTACGAGGACTCCGTGGGGCTGCTCAGCCGCACGTACGACAGTTTCAAGCACACGCTCGGCCGGAGTTTCCCCGCCACGCTCAGCGCCGCGAAGAGCCTGGCGGTGTCGCTGCGCAGGGCGGGCCGGCTGGAGGACGCCCACCGGCTGACGGTGGCCACCCGCGCCAGGTACCGGGCGAAGTACACGATCGCCAACCCCGATTCGCTGGCCTGCGACCTCAACCTGGCGGCGGACCTGTTCGCGGCGGGCGAGGCGGCCGAGGCCAGGGACACCGCCCAGGAGGTCGTCGACCAGTACATGAAGGTGCCGGGGGAGAAGCACCCGTACACCCTGGCGGCCCAGAACAATCTCGGCATCTATCTGTCGGGCACCGGGGAGGTGGACCAGTCGGAGAAGGTGCTGACGATGGTGGTCGCCTCGATGCGGGAGAGGTTCGGCCGCGAGCACCCCAACACCCTGTTCTGCGTGATGAATCTCGCCGGCACGACCGCGGACCGGGGGAATCTCGCCCTGGTGCTGGAGACCGAGGAGCGATTGACCACGCAGCTGCGGGAGGCCCTGGGGGCACATCACCCCGAGACCCTGGCCATGATCTCGAACAGGGCGGTCACCCTCGACGCGCTGGGCCGCGAGGACGAGGCGGTGCAACTGCGTGCGGAGGTGGTCGCCGAGCTGTCCCGGCAACTCGGGGACGACCATCCGCTGACCCGGATAGCCCGTGACGAGCGCCGGTTCCGGCGCGAACTGGAACCGCTCACGGTGTGAGCCGGACCGGGCCCGCCGCGGCGGGCCCGGCCGCGCTCACGCGTCCGTGCGCTCCCGGTCGTCCAGCAGCCAGTTGAGGATTCCGGGGAGCGCGGACAGTGCGTCGAAGTGTGCCGCCGCCGGTTCCAGTACGGCGGTGACTCCCGGGATCTGTCCGGCCAGCCAGCGGGTGTGGCCGACCGGGGTGAACACGTCCTTCTCCCCGTGCCAGAGCATCACCGGTCCGGTGATCGACGCCGGATCGAAGCCCCAGGGGCGGCAGAGGGCGATGGCGTCGTCGATCCATCCGTACGCCGAGGTGCGCAGCCCCTCGCGGTAGTTGCGCAGCAGCATCGAACGGATTCCGGCGTCGTTGACCACCACCCGGTCGGAGTCGGTCAGCTCCCGGCGCAGATCGTCCAGGAGCCGGACGGGGTTCTGCCGGATCTCCGCGGAGCGGATGATGAAGGACTCCGCGAGCCCGTCCGGGTCGGCGGCGGCGGTGGAGTAGGCGAGCACATTGGACGCCGCCATCCCCTCGAACCAGTCGAGACCTTCCGCGTCCCAGGGGGCGAGGCCGACCAGGGCGGCGGTGCGGGTGACCCGGTCCGGCATCAGCGCCGCGCAGGCCAGGGCGTGCGGGGCGCCACCGGAGCGGCCCACGACGGCGAACCGCTCCAGGCCCAGCGAGTCGGCGATCGCCCGTACGTCCTCGACGCCGTCGATCACCCGGCGGCCCGCGTGCCGGTCGGAGCCGCCGTATCCCGGGCGGTCGTAGGCGATCAGCTGTGTGTGGCGCTGGTAGAGCACCATGCCGCGTGGAGCGGGGCCCAGCCTGCTGCCCGGCATTCCGTGGAGCAGGAAGACCGGTCTGCCGCGCGGATCACCCAGGCGCTCCACCATCAGATGCCGCCCGTCCGCCGCGCGCACCCGACTTCGCACCCGTGCCTCCTCCGCTCGGTTCCCCGGCCGGTCCGGGCACGGTGTGCCCGCGTGTGCTGCCTTTTCGATGATGACCCATCAGGGGCGTGACCGGGACTCCTCGCCCGAAGGAACCGTGAAGGTATTGAGCAGGGCATTCCGCGGGGGCCCCGGCCCGTATCCGCAGACGTTCGCTGGTTGTACGGGTGTTCGCACATGGAACGGCCGTTGCATCGCCTTCCCGTACGTGAACACGAGAGGGGTGAAGTGTCGGTGTCGTGTGTGCGTCCGGGCATCGGCCTTGTGCGCTGTCCGGCGGCATCGCCATAGTGGGCGGCCCCATCCTCCGTGTACGGGCACCCCACTTGTCCGTGCGCGGCCCCACAGGAGGTCGAAGTTGAAGCATCGACGCATATCCAGGAAGCGCGCGATGGTGACCGGTTCGGCCGTCGTCGCCCTGGTCGCAGCGGGAATGACGTTTCAGACTGCGAACGCCAGTGACGATGTGCCGCAGTTCTCCGCGCGGACGCTCACCGCGAACGCGGCCGGAAAGCTCGCCACCACCCTGGACAAGGACCTGGGCGGTGACACGGCCGGCGCGTACTACGACGCCGGGGCGAAGAGCCTCGTCGTGAACGTGGTCGACGAGGCCGCCGCCGAGCGGGTGCGCCAGGCGGGTGCCGAGGCCAGAGTCGTACAGAACTCCCTCGCCGAGCTGAAGTCCGCCCGCGCGACCCTCACCGACAGGGCCGCGGTCCCCGGTACCTCCTGGGCCGTCGACCCGGTGAGCAACAAGGTGGTCGTCACCGCCGACCGCACGGTCGACGGTGCGGCCTGGGACAAGGTCTCCGCGGTGGTCGACGGACTCGGCTCAAAGGCCGAACTGAAGAGGACCGCAGGGGAGTTCAAGCCGCTCATCGCGGGCGGCGACGCGATCTGGGGCTCCGGCTCCCGTTGTTCGCTCGGCTTCAACGTGGTCAAGGACGGCGCGCCGTACTTCCTGACCGCCGGGCACTGCACCGAGGCCGTCACCAGCTGGTCGGACTCGCAGGGCGGTGCGGAGATCGGGGCGAACGAGGGCTCCAGCTTCCCGGACAACGACTACGGCCTGGTCAAGTACACCTCGGAGGTGGAGCACCCCAGCGAGGTCGACCTCTACGACGGCACGACCCAGCCGATCACCCGGGCGGGTGAGGCGACGGTCGGCATGTCGGTGACCCGCAGTGGTTCCACCACCCAGGTGCACGACGGTGAGGTCACCGCCGTGGACGCCACGGTCAACTACGGCAACGGTGACATCGTCAACGGTCTCATCCAGACGACGGTCTGCGCCGAACCGGGCGACAGCGGCGGCTCGCTCTTCTCGGGCGACACCGCGATCGGTCTGACCTCGGGCGGCAGCGGCGACTGCTCCTCGGGCGGGGAGACCTTCTTCCAGCCGGTACCGGAGGCGCTGGCCGCCTTCGGGGCCGAGATCGGCTGACCGGGTCCCGGCGGAACAGCGCGTAATAGCGCGCGATAGCGCGGGACGGCGCGGAACAACGCGGAACAGCACATCGCGGAACAACGAGGCCCCCGGCTGAGCCGGGGGCCTCTCCGGTGCGTCTCGGACTCCGGGTCCGGGTGGTCCCGCGACATTATTTGTGAACGCTTTCACAAGGCTGGGCGGGGCTTTGGTCCCTTGCTGTCTTCGCAGGTGGGAGCGGGTGCGCAGGGAGAACGGTGCGCCCCGTGAAGGACTTTGTGCCCTGCGCTCGGGGCCTTTGGCGACAGCCTCCGAGTGATCACCGGTGTCGAATGGAAGGGCGGAGGAACACAGACTCGAAGAAGGAGTTCCTGCCATGAAGGCCGATGAGATGGTGGACGAAATGGTCCAAAGGGCCCTGAACGCGCTGGACGCCTATGGGGCGTTCACGCAGGAACAGGTCGACCACATCGTCAAGAGGGCATCGCTCGCGGCACTCGCCCGGCACGGCGAGCTCGCGCAGATGGCGGTCGAGGAGACCGGGCGCGGGATCTTCGAGGACAAGGCCGTCAAGAACCTGTTCGCCTGCGAGCACGTCACGCATTCGATGGAAGGGCTGAAGACCGTCGGGGTCATCAGCCGCGACGAGGTGAACGGCATCACCGAAATCGCCGAACCGGTCGGTGTCGTCTGCGCGATGACCCCGGTGACCAACCCGACCTCCACCACCGTCTTCAAGGCGCTGATCGCGCTGAAGACCCGCAATCCGATCATCTTCGCCTTCCACCCCTCCGCGCAGCGGTGCTCGGCCGAGGCCGCCCGGACGGTCCGCGACGCGGCGGTCGCGGCCGGCGCGCCCGAGGACTGCGTGCAGTGGATCGAGGAACCCTCGATGGAGGCGACGGGCCTCCTGATGAACCACGACGGCGTCTCCACCATCCTGGCGACGGGCGGGAACGCCATGGTCAAGGCCGCCTATTCGTGCGGCAAGCCCGCCATCGGTGTCGGCGCGGGAAACGTGCCCGCCTATGTCACCGCAAGCGGCGGGCTCCGGCGCGCGGTGCATGACATCGTGCTCTCGAAGTCCTTCGACCACGGCATGGTCTGCGCCTCCGAGCAGGCCGTCATTCTCGACCACGAGGTGTACGACCGGGGCCTCGCGGAATTCGAGCGCCTGGGCGCGTATGTCGTCACCGCAGCCGAGAAGACCAAGCTGGAGGAATTCGTCTTCGGCACCACGGCCTTCGCCGCCAACTGCTCCGGCGCGAAGCTGAACGCGGACGTCGTCGGGAGGTCGCCGCAGTGGATCGCCGAACAGGCCGGATTCCAGGTCCCCGACAACACCTCGCTCCTCATCGCCGAATGCGCGGAGGTGGGTGAGGGCGAACCGCTCACCCGGGAGAAGCTCTCCCCGGTGCTGGCCGCCCTGAAGGCCGACTCCACCGAGCACGGACTCGGACTCGCCGCCCGGATGGTCGAGTTCCACGGGCTGGGGCACAGCGCGGCCATCCACACCGAGGACGAGGAGCTGGCCGAGGAGTTCGGCAGGCGCGTCAAGGCGGTCCGGATCATCGTCAACGCCCCCTCGACCTTCGGCGGCATCGGCGACGTCTACAACGCCTTCCTGCCCTCTCTCACCCTCGGCTGCGGCAGCTACGGGCACAACTCGGTCTCCGACAACGTCTCCGCGGTCAACCTCGTCAACATCAAGCGGATCGGACGGCGCAACAACAACATGCAGTGGTTCAAGGTGCCGCCGAAGATCTACTTCGAGCGCAACGCGCTGCGCTACCTCGCCGAGATGGACGGTCTGAGCCGGGTCACCGTCGTCACCGACAAGACCATGGGCAGGCTGGGCTACGTACAGAAGGTCATCGACATCCTGCACTCCCGTCCGGGCGCCGGGGTGACCCTCCAGGTGATCGACCAGGTCGAGCCCAACCCGGAGCTGGAGACCGTACGGGCCGGGGCGGCGCTGATGCGCGACTTCGAACCGGACACGATCATCGCGCTCGGCGGAGGCTCCGCGATGGACGCGGCGAAGATCATGTGGCTGATGTACGAGCACCCCGAGGTCGAGTTCGCGGACACCAAGGAGAAGTTCTTCGACATCCGCAAGCGCGCCTACACCTTCCCCTCGCTGGGCGAGAAGGCGCAGCTCGTCGCCGTCCCGACCACCTCGGGCACCGGCAGTGAGGTGACCCCGTTCGCGGTGATCTCCGACCCGGCGGCGGCGCAGAAGTACCCGCTCGCCGACTACGCCCTCACCCCGAACGTCGCCATCGTCGACCCGGTGCTGCCGATGGGGCTGCCGCCGAACGTCACCGCGGACTCCGGGTTCGACGCGCTGACCCACGCCACCGAGGCGTACGTCTCCGTCTACGCCAACGACTACACCGACGGGCTCTGCCTCCAGGCCATCAAGCTGATCTTCGGGAACCTGGAGCGGTGTGTGGTGGACGGGGCGCGGGACCCCGAGGCGCGGGAGAAGATGCACAACGCGTCGACCGTCGCCGGGATGGCCTTCGCCAACGCCTTCCTCGGCCTGGTGCACGCCATGGCCCACACCCTGGGCAACACCTTCCACGTCCCGCACGGCCGCACCAACGCGCTGCTCCTGCCGCATGTCATCCGGCACAACGGCCAGGTCACCGGCAAGGCCACCCCGTGGCCGAAGGCCGAGGTCTACCGGGCCCCGGAGCGGTTCCAGGAGATCGCCGGGATGCTGGGGCTGCCCGCGTCGACCCCGGCCGAGGGCGTGGAGTCCTACGCGCGGGCCGTCGAGGAGCTGCGCGCCAAGTGCGGAATCCCGGCCTCCTTCGCCGAGGAGGGCGTCGACGAGACGGCGTTCATCGAGGCGCTGCCCCAGCAGGCGATGAACGCGTACGCCGACCAGTGCGCCCCCGCCAACCCGCGGATGCCGATGATCGACGACATGGTCCGGCTGATGCGACGGGCGTATTACGGCAGCTGAGCGGAGACCCGCGTGCCCCGTCCCCGATGCCCGGTGCCGAACAGGCGCCGGGCATCCGGGCGTTCGGATTCCGGCCATCCGGGCGTCCTGCTGTTCGGGGCGAAACTCGTGAAGAGTGGTGGTATTCGGCACAACTCATGTGTATATCCAGCCTTTCTGTGTGCATCAGGTGTGCGCTCCGGCCGTATCGGCACATGCTCATCGCGTCGGCGCCCGAGGGGCGGGCGCCGCGTCACCCGCAGGGGGAAGTGTGATGAGACGTGGACGTCGTCCGGCCGGAGGGATCGTGGTGGTGGCTGCCGTCGCCGCGGCGTTGGTGACGGGAGTGGTGCCGGCCTCGGCCGCCGGTGCGGCGGAGGCGACGATGCCGGGGTTCCTGGAGCCGTCGGACATGCCGCCGGATCCCTTCTCGGCGTGGTACTGGTCGTCCGGTCCCTCCGAGGGGCCGCACCAGGCGATCTGCGCGGAGGCGCTCGTTCTGCCCGAGGGGGATGTCTGGAACGCCACCTACGGCACCCCGGAGACGGCCGGGGGCTCGCAGGTGTCCGTGGTCTTCCCCACCGAGGCCGCGGCCGCCGGATTCGGCGCACAGGCCGAGGCGTCGATCGCGGGCTGCGAGGCCCGTATGGAGCAGGAGCAGCCGAGCCGTCCCGTGACGTTCTGGGACCACGGCACGGTCGCCGCCGAGGAGGGCGCCCATGTCTACGGCATCGGCTTCCAGGGCGGCTGGGGGTATCAGAACCAGCTGGTCTCGGTGGGCCGCGACGGCGACACCGTGACGATCGTCAGCTGGGAGAGCAACTGGGGCGACCCGCCCGTCGCCGCCTTCAAGGAGACCACCCGGGTGGCCGTGAACAAGCTCAGGTGAGGGTCGGCCCGCCCGGTGCCGTCGCCGTGGGCGCCGGGCCGGGCGGGGCCGTCTCCGGCTGGTGCCGCATCGACAGCAGCAGGGTGAAGACCGTACCGACGACCGCCCAGGCGGAGAGCACCAGCAGCGGTCCGGTGATCGCGTTGCCCTTGAAGTACGCGATCGAGCGGGCCACCCAGGTGCCCGCACCCGGTGGCAGGGCGGGGCCGATCGCCCGCCAGAAGTCCGGCAGCATCGGCAGCGGGAAGGCGCCGCCCGCGCTCGGGTTGCCCGCGATCACGATGATCAGGACGGCCAGGCCGATGCCGACGATGCCGGTCAGCGCCTGCAGGGCGAGCGTGATCATGCCGACCGCGAAGACGACCAGCGCGCCCAGGCCGGCCAGGCCCCACACGCTGCCGGGCAGGGCGCCGAGGATCGGTCCGATGATGATCGCGCCGCCGATCCCGCCCGCGATCGAGTACAGCGCCATGACGCCGGTCCGGATCATCGCGCGCTGCCGGTTGGCGGGCTTGGAGCCGGCGCTGATCGCCAGGATCGAGGCGCAGAGATAGCCGCCCACGCACCAGCCCACCACGAGGTAGAAGGACGAGAGCCCGTCGAAGTCCTCGCGGGAGGCGGGGGCCACGTCCACGGTGCGCACGGTCCGGCGCTGGGTGGCCTCGACCCCGGTGAGGATCTTCTCCAGGGAGGAGGCCAGGACGGTGCCGCCGCCGGAGGCGACCAGCAGGGTGTCGGTCCTTCCCGCCGGGTCGACGATCAGGGCGCCGTCGATGTCGCGGTTCAGGATCTGCTCGCGGGCCTCGGCGGCGTCGCCGACCTCGCGGGGGTCCAGGGGACCGCCGGGCAGCTCGTCCAGCTGGGTGACGAGTCGCTGGGACATCTGCTGGGGGGCCACCACCCCGAACGCGACATCGGTCGGCTTCGGCTTGTGCAGCGCCCCGACGTAGGACGCGATGAACAGCAGCTGCAGCCCGAGCACCCCGATGACGAGCAGGGCGGCCCGTGGAGTGACGGCGTTCTTCACCTCGTCGACGAAAGTCATGCCCCCACGGTCCGGGCGGCCCGTTGTTTACGCAGGTGGGGCAGGGCCGAATGGCTGACGGAACGGTCGGAGGGGTGCCCCGCCCCTCGGTTATCGCACGAATGTTCGAACTTGGTCTATGGTGGAGAGACAGGGGGTGGTGAGTACAGAGCGGATCGGTCCAGGAGGTGCGGATGTCCGGGTTCACACATCTGCGCACCGCTTCCGGGTTCTCCCTGCGGTACGGGGCCTCGCACCCGGAGCGGCTGGCCGAGCGTGCCGCGGAGCGGGGGATGGATGCCCTCGCGCTGACCGACCGCGACACCCTCGCGGGCGCGGTCCGTTTCGCCAGGGCCTGCGAGAAGGCCGGGATCCGGCCGCTCTTCGGGGCGGACCTCGCGGTGGCGCGGCGTACGAGGGAAGCGGGCCGTACGCATCGGCTCCGCGCGCCCGTCCGCGGTGGTGCCTTTGTCGATGAATCCGCGCCCCGGGTCACCTTTCTCGCCCGTGACGGCGCCCGCGGCTGGGCGGAGCTGTGCCGGCTCGTCACCGCCGCCCATGCCGTACCCGCGGACCCGTCCGTCGCGGGCGGGCCGCCCCTGGTGGACTGGCCCGCGCTGCCCGCCGAAGGGCTCACCGTGCTGCTCGGGCCCGCCTCCGAGGTCGGCTGGGCGCTGGCCGCCGGCCGCCCCGACCGGGCCGCCGCGCTGCTCGCGCCCTGGCGGGAGATGTACGGCGACGACCTGCGCCTCGAAGCCGTCCACCACGGACGCGAGGGCACCGGACCCGGATCGCTGCGGCTCGCCGCCCGTACCGTCGGCTTCGCCGCCGAACAAGGGGTGCGGGCCGTGCTGACCAACGCCGTCCGGTACGCCGACCGGGAGCAGGGCCCGGTCGCCGATGTGCTCGACTCGGCCCGCAGGCTCGTTCCCGTCGACCCGCGCCGCTCGCCCCTCGACAGCGGTGAGCGCTGGCTCAAGGACGCCCGCGCGATGGGGGAGACCGCCGGGCGGATCACCGCCGCCGCCGGTCTCGGCCCCGACGCCGGGGCGCGACTGCTGGCGGAGACCCGCCGCACCGCCGACGCCTGTCTCGTCGACCCCGAGGACGACCTCGGGCTCGGCTCCGTCCACTTCCCCGAACCGCGTCTCGTCGGAGCCGGGCGGCGCACCGCCCAGCGGGTGCTGGCCTCCCGGGCCGCCGCGGGCATGGTGCTGCGCGGGTACGACCGCAGGCACGACTACTGGGAGCGGATGCATCACGAACTGGACGTCATCGCCCACCACGGCTTCGCCTCGTACTTCCTCACGGTCGCCCAAGTCGTCGACGACGTACGGGACATGGGGGTCCGGGTCGCCGCCCGTGGCTCCGGGGCGGGCTCCCTGGTCAACCATCTCCTCGGGATCGCGCACGCCGACCCGGTCGAGCACGGGCTGCTGATGGAGCGCTTCCTGTCCAAGCGGCGCTTCGTGCTGCCCGACATCGACATCGACGTCGAGTCGGCCCGCCGCCTGGACGTCTACCGCAGGATCATCGGGCGCTTCGGTGCCGAGCGGGTCGCCACCGTCGCCATGCCCGAGACCTACCGGGTGCGCCACGCGATCCGGGACGTCGGGGCCGCGCTCTCCATGGACCCGGCCGAGACCGACCGGCTCGCCAAGGCATTCCCGCACATCCGGGCCCGCGACGCCCGCGCCGCCATGGAGGAACTGCCCGAACTGAAGGAGGTGGCCCGGCACAAGGAGAGGTACGGCCGGCTCTGGGAACTGGTGGAGGCGCTGGACGCGCTGCCCCGCGGCATCGCCATGCACCCGTGCGGGGTGCTGCTCTCGGACGCCACGCTGCTGAGCCGTACCCCGGTCATGCCCACCAGCGGCGAGGGCTTCCCGATGGCGCAGTTCGACAAGGAGGACGTGGAGCACCTCGGGCTGCTCAAGCTCGATGTGCTGGGCGTACGGATGCAGTCGGCGATGGCGCACGCGGTCACGGAGGTGAAGCGGGCCTCGGGGGAGGAGGTGGACCTCGATGCCGTACCGCCCGGAGACCCGGAGACGTACCGGCTGATCAGGACCGCCGAGACGCTGGGCTGCTTCCAGATCGAGTCGCCGGGCCAGCGCGATCTGGTCGGCAGGCTCCAGCCCGCCACCTTCCACGACCTGGTCGTGGACATCTCGCTGTTCCGGCCCGGACCGGTCGCCGCCGACATGGTGCGGCCGTTCATCGAGGCCCGGCACGGCAGGGCGCCCGTCCGTTACCCGCATCCCGACCTGGAAGGGCCGCTGCGGGACACCTACGGGGTGGTCGTCTTCCATGAACAGATCATCGAGATGGTCGACATCATGACCGGCTGCGGCCGGGGCGAGGCCGACCGGGTGCGGCGCGGGCTCTCCGACCCCGAGTCGCAGGGCCGGATCAAGATCTGGTTCGCGCGGCATGCGGCGGCGAAGGGGTACGGCATCGAGGTGATCGCCCGTACCTGGGAGATCATCGAGGCGTTCGGCAGTTACGGCTTCTGCAAGGCGCACGCGGTCGCCTTCGCCGTACCGACGTACCAGTCGGCCTGGCTCAAGGCGCACCATCCGGCGGCCTTCTACGCCGGGCTGCTCACGCACGACCCGGGGATGTACCCGAAGCGGCTGCTGCTCGCGGACGCGCGGCGGCGCGGAGTGCCGGTGCTGCCGCTGGACGTCAACCGGTCGGCGGCCGCTCATCGAATCGAACTGGTGTCCGGTGAGGAGGGCGGTGCCGGGAAGTGGGGGCTGCGGCTGGCGCTCCCGGACGTCCACGGCATCAGCGAGGCGGAGGTCGCCCGGATCGAGGCCGGGCAGCCGTACACCTCGCTGCTGGACTTCTGGCAGCGTGCCCGGCCGGGCCGGCCGGTGGCCGAACGGCTGGCCCAGGTGGGCGCGTTGGACGCCTTCGGCGCCAACCGCCGCGATCTGCTGCTGCACCTCTCCGAACTCCACCGCGCCCGGCGGAGCGCCGGACCGGGCACCCGCGGGGCCCAGCTCCCGCTGGGGGAGGGCCGGAAGTCCGGCTCCATCGGCCTGCCCGACCTCAATGACGCGGAGCGGCTCAGCGCCGAGCTCGGTGTGCTGAGCATGGATGTCTCGCGCCATCTGATGGGGGACCACCATGCCTTCCTGGAGGAGCTGGGCGCGGTCTCCGCCAAGCGGCTGCGGGAGGCGCGGCACGGGGAGACGGTGCTGGTCGCGGGCGCCAAGGCGGCCACCCAGACCCCGCCGGTCCGCTCCGGGCGCCGGGTCATCTTCACCACCCTGGACGACGGCACCGGCCTGGTGGACCTGGCCTTCTTCGACGACAGCCACGCGGCCTGCGCGCACACGGTCTTCCACTCCTGGCTGCTGCTGGTGCGCGGTGTGGTGCAACGGCGTGGCCCGCGGAGCCTGAGCGTGGTCGGCGCCGCGGCCTGGAACCTGGCGGAACTGGCGGAGCTGCGCCGCACCGGCGGACTCGACGCGGTCGCGGCCCGGCTGGCGGAGGTGCCGGACGAGGACACCGCTTCAAAGGAGGCACCCGGGGGCGCCGACGGCCGGCGTATCCAGCTGTCCACCGGCTACGAGATGAATCCCTGGTCCGACCTCCAGCCGCCCGGCGAAGGGGCCCCCACCGGAAGGAAGTTGTGGCACCGGAGCCCCGGGAGCGCGGGATGAGTGACCGGGCGACGATTCTGTGCCTGCGCTTCCGTCGGATCGGCGGCGGGCCGGTGGACAGCGCCGGTTACGAGGGGATGCTCGCCCTCCTCGGCGCGTTCACCCCGGTCGTCGAGGCCGCACCGCCCGACGGGGCGCTCGCCGATGTGAGCGGCGCGCTGCGCTACTTCGGGCAGGACGCGGCGGGCCTGGCCGCGGTGATCCGGGTCCGGGCGCTCGCCCTGCACGGCGTGGAATGCGCGATCGGGGCGGCCCGCACCCCCATGCCGGCCCGGATGGCGGCGCGGCGGGCGGCGCCCGGCGCGACCTTCGTGGTGCCCGGCGGCCAGGAGGCCGCGTTCCTCGCGCCCCTGCCGGCCGCCGCGCTGGAGGGTGTCGGGGCGGCGACGGCACGCACCCTGTGCGGATACGGGCTCGACTCCGTCGGCCGGATCGCCGCGGCGCCGCTCGCCACCCTGCAGCGGATCACCGGGGTGCGGACCGGCCGCGAGCTGTGGGAGCGGGCGAACGGCATCGACCGCACCCGGGTCCTGCCGAACGCCGCCGCCCGGTCCATCGCCGCCGAACGCTCCTTCCCGCACGACGAACTGGACCGGGAGCGGCACCGCCGCGCGCTCCTCTCGCTCACCGAGGAGCTCGGCGCCCGGCTGCGCGCCGAGGGGCAGGTGTGCCGTGCGCTCGCGGTCTCCGTGCGGTACGCCGACCGGACTGGCTACGCGACGCTGACCCGCAGCCGTACGCTCCGGGAGCCCACCGCCCACTCGGCGGCGCTCACCGCGCTCGCGTACCGGATCCAGGACTCGCTCGGCCTGCAACGGGCCCGGGTCCGGGGGATCGCGCTGCGGGCCGAGGGGCTCGGCGACGCGGAACGGGCGTCCCATCAGCTCAGCCTCGATCCGGCGGACGAGCGGGCACGCCGGATCGAGGAGGTGTCGGACCGGCTGCGGGCGAAGTTCGGGCCACAGGCGGTGAAGCCGGGGCGGCTCGCCGCCTGACGTGCCGTGATGTCCGTCCGGTGCGGCATGCGGTGGTGCGGCAGCAGTTTTTACCGACGCGTAACTTCCCTCCCGACCTTACTCGTGCGTAATTTGGCATGAGCACGAAAAGAAGAGCGACCGAAGGAAGAGCGACAGAAGACTTGTGGTCCGGGCCGCAGGGCGCACCGACATCCCCACTCCCTTGAGCCGCAAGGAGACCACACGATGCTGCCCCGGACACGTGCGTCGCGCACCCCTCGTGCGCGCAGGACCCTCGCCGCACTGCTCCTCGCCGTCGCGGCCCTCGCCACCCCCACGGCGACCGCCACCGCGGCCACCCCCGCCGCCTCCACGGTCGCCGCGGAGGCCGCCGCCTCCCGTGGCTGGAACGACTACTCCTGCAAGCCCTCCGCCGCCCACCCCCGCCCGGTCGTCCTGGTCCACGGAACCTTCGGGAACGCGATCGACAACTGGCTCGTCCTCGCCCCCTACCTCGTCAACCGGGGCTACTGCGTCTACTCGCTCGACTACGGCCAACTCCCCGGCGTGCCGTTCTTCAACGGACTCGGCCCCATCGACAGGTCCGCCGGTCAGCTCGACACGTTCGTCGACAAGGTGCTCGCCGCCACCCGAGCGCCCAAGGCCGACCTGGTCGGCCACTCGCAGGGCGGCATGATGCCGAACTACTACCTGAAGTTCCTCGGCGGCGCCGACAAGGTGAACGCCCTCATCGGGATCGCCCCCGACAACCACGGCACCACGCTCCTGGGGCTGACCAAGCTGCTGCCGTACTTCCCCGGCGCCGAGGACCTGCTCACCGCGAAGACCCCCGGCCTCGCCGACCAGATCGCGGGCTCGCCGTTCATCACCAAGCTCAACGCGGGCGGCGACACCGTACCGGGCGTCCGCTACACCGTCATCGCGACCAGGTACGACGAGGTCGTCACCCCGTACCGCACGCAATACCTCGACGGCCCGAACGTACGCAACGTCCTGCTCCAGGACCTGTGCCCGGTCGACCTGTCCGAGCACGTGGCGATCGGGACCATCGACCGGATCGCCTTCCACGAGGTTGCGAACGCCCTCGACCCGGCGCGCGCCACCCCGACGACCTGCGCCTCGGTGGTCGGCTGACCCGGAGGCCGCACCGACCGCCGCCCTGCACGCCGCCGAATCCGGGCTCTGGGGCCCTTCCGCGAAACAGGCGGACACCCGGCTGACCGGGTCCGTCGGCGAACCGTGGGCGGCGGCCGGGGTGACGGACAGACCGGTCAGCGCGAGCGGTACGGCACCGAGGGCGGCGGCTGCGGCGAGCCTGCGACGGGCGATCGTGATGACGCCCTTGAGGAGCCTCTGAGCGGGGG
>NZ_LWLE01000038.1:89319-337456 GCF_001905125.1 Streptomyces sp. TSRI0281
GAGCCGTTCCGCGGGGGCCGGAGGCCGGGCGGGAGGCCGGGCGGGAAGGACGCGGAGGCGTGCCGGGTCAGCTCAGTGCCCGGTAGCGGCGCTCGGGCCGTCCCGTGCCCCCGTACCGCAGCGTCACCTCGGCCCGCCCCGTCTCCGCGAAGTATTCGAGGTAGCGGCGGGTGCTGACCCGGGAGAGCGCCCCCGCCTGCGCGCACTCGGACGCGGACAGCCCCTGGGGGTGCTCCCGCAGGATGCGCTCCACCAGATCGGCCGTGTGCGCCGCGAGGCCCTTGGGCAGTTCGCGGGAGCCCGGCGGGCGGGTGCCGAATATGTGGTCCACGTCCTCCTGGCGGGCCTCCTGCCGGGCCTCGTCCAGGGCGTCGAGCCGGTTGCGCAGCGAGGCCACATGGTGCAACTGCTCCACCAGCGCCGACCGGTGGAACGGCTTGATCAGATAGTGCAGCGCACCGGCCCGCAACGCCGCCCTGACCACGCCCGCGTCGCGGGCGGCGGTGATGAAGAGGGCGTCGATACTGTGCCCGTCCGCGTCCCGCTCCTCCGCCGCACGCAGCTCCCGCAGCACGCCGATCCCGTCGATGTCGGGCAGATAGATGTCGAGCAGTACCAGATCGGGGCGCAACCGCCGGGCCGCGCGCAGCGCTTCGGCGCCGCTGTGGGCCACCCCGACGACCGTAAATCCGTCCATCGCGGACACATAGCGGCTGTGCAGCTTCGCGACCATGAAGTCGTCGTCCACCACCAGCACCTTTGTCACGCGGCCACCGTAGAGCGCGACCACAACGACCACAACGTCCGTTGATTCCGGAACGGAGACAGGCCGTCAACACGCGGGCAACATGTGGGCCACTTCACAGCGAAAGGCGGAACCCGTGCGATTGCGCACTCCACTCGCCCTGCTCGGGGCGGCGGTGCTGGTGCTCGTGGGGCCGCCGCTGCTCTCCACGGGCGGCGGCTCGGACAGCGGCACGCAGATCCCCGGACTGCGCCTCATGGTCCCCAACACCCCCGGCGGCGGATACGACATCACGGCGCGCACCGCCGCCAAGAACGCCGAGGACGCCGGACTCACCCACAACGTCGAGGTGTTCAACCTCCCCGGCGCGGGCGGCACCGTCGGCCTGACCCGGCTCGTGGGCGAACACGGCAACGGCAGGCTCGCGATGTCCATGGGCCTCGGCGTGGTCGGCGCGGTCCACACCAACAAGTCCCCCAAGACCCTGGGTGACACGACCCCGATCGCCCGGCTCACGGAGGAGCAGGACATCGTCGTCGTCGCCAAGGACTCCCCGTACAGGAGCATCGGCCAACTGCTCACCGCGTGGAAGGCCGACCCGGCCGGACTCCCGGTCGGCGGCGGGTCCTCGCCCGGCGGCCCCGACCACCTCGCCCCGATGCTGATGGCGAAGGCCGCGGGCATCGCCCCGAAACAGGTCAACTACATCCCGTTCGACGGCGGCGGCGAGCTGCTCGCCTCGATCCTCGGCGACAAGGTCGCCTTCGGCGTCTCCGGGGTCGGTGAATACCTCGACCAGATCAAGGCGGGCGAGCTGAGGCTGCTCGCCGTCACCGGTCCCAGGAGGGTCCCCGGACTCGACGCCCCCACCCTCCGCGAGGCCGGGCTGGACACCGACTTCACCAACTGGCGCGGCATCGTCGCCCCGCCCGGTCTCTCCGACGCCGAACGCGACAAGCTCGTCGGCCTGGTCCGGAAACTGCACGACTCGAAGCAGTGGAAGGACTCGATGAAGAAGAACGGCTGGGACGACGCCTTCCTGACCGGCGACGCCTTCGGTGACTTCCTGGACGCCCAGGACCGGCGCGTCGCCACGGTCCTCAAGGAGCTGGGACTGTGACCACCGACGACACGGCGCCCACCGCCTCCGTCCCTGCTCCCGTCCCTGCTCCCGACCCTGCCTCCGCCTCCGCCTCCGGGCGCGGCTCCTGGCTGCGCGACCACTCCGAACTCGGCGTCTGCGTCCTGCTCCTCGCCCTCGGCGTCCTGGTCCTCACCGACGCCCTCACCATGAGCGTCACCCTCACCCAGCGCGGCCCCGTCGGCCCCAGGACCGTCCCGGTCGTCATCGGCGCCGGACTGCTCGTGGTCGCCGTACTCCTCGCCGTGGACGTCCTGCGGGGCGGTCGCGGCGAGGCGGAGGGAGGCGAGGACATCGACCTCGCCGAGCCCGCCGACCGGAAGACCGTGCTCCTGCTCGCCGGGGTCTTCCTCGCGAGCGCCGTACTGATCGACCCGCTCGGCTTCCCGGTCGTCGGCGCGCTGCTCTTCTGGGGCTCCGCCCATGCGCTCGGCAGCCGGCACCACGACCGCGACCCGCTCATCGCGGCCGGACTCTCCCTCGTCACCTACTTCGTCTTCGACAGCCTGCTCGGGGTCCCGCTTCCGGGCGGCCCGCTGATGGGGGTGCTCTGACCGATGGATTCCCTCAACTCCCTCATCGACGGCTTCGGTACGGCGCTCACGCCGGCCAATCTGCTCTGGGCCGCCCTCGGTGTCCTGCTGGGCACGGCGATCGGTGTGCTCCCCGGCATCGGGCCCGCCATGGCGGTGGCCCTGCTGCTGCCGGTCACCTACGGACTCGAACCGACCGGCGCGTTCATCATGTTCGCCGGGATCTACTACGGCGCGATGTTCGGCGGCTCCACCACCTCGATCCTCCTCAACACCCCCGGGGAGAGCGCGGCCGTCGTCGCCGCGATCGAGGGCAACCCGATGGCGAAGTCCGGCCGCGGCGCCCAGGCGCTGGCCGCCGCGGCGATCGGACACTTCGCGGGCGGGATGATCGGCACGATCCTGCTGGTCGTCCTCGCCCCGACGGTGGCCTCCCTGGCCGTCGACATCGGGGCCCCCGACTACTTCGCCATCATGGTGCTGGCCTTCATCGCCGTCACCTCCGTCCTCGGCTCCTCCCGCGTCCGCGGCCTCGCCTCCCTCCTGATCGGTCTCACCATCGGCCTCGTGGGCCTGGACCAGATGACCGGCCAGCAACGCCTCACCTTCGGCTCGCTCCAACTGGCCGACGGCATCGACGTGGTGATCGTCGCGGTCGGGCTCTTCGCCATCGGCGAAGCCCTCTGGGTCGCCGCCCATCTGCGCCGCTCCACCGGCGAGCCGATCCCCGTCGGCCGCCCCTGGCTCGGCCGGGCGGACCTCGGGCGCACCTGGAAGCCCTGGCTGCGCGGCCCCCTCATCGGCTTCCCGTTCGGCGCGATCCCGGCGGGCGGCGCGGAGATCCCCACCTTCCTCTCGTACGTCACGGAGAAGCGGCTCTCCAAGCACCGGGCGCAGTTCGGCAAGGGCGCCATCGAAGGGGTCGCGGGGCCGGAGGCGGCGGCCTCCGCCTCCGCCGCGGGCACGCTCGTCTCGATGCTCACCCTCGGCCTGCCCACCACCGCGGTCGCCGCCGTGATGCTGGCCGCGTTCCAGCAGTACGGCATCCAGCCCGGCCCCCTCCTGTTCGAACGTGAACCCGAGCTGGTCTGGGGCCTCATCGCCTCGCTCTTCGTCGGCATGGTGCTGCTGCTCGCCCTCAACCTGCCGCTGGCACCCGTGTGGGCGAAGCTGCTGCGGATCCCGCGCCCGTACCTGTACGCGGGCATCCTGTTCTTCGCCGCGGTCGGTGCGTACGCGGTCGGCGGCGAGTCGCTCGACCTGGTGATCCTGCTGGTGATCGGTCTGATCGGGTTCGGGATGCGGCGGTACGGGCTGCCGGTGCTCCCCGCCGTGATCGGGGTGATCCTCGGCCCGGCCGCCGAACAGCAACTGCGGCGCGCGCTCCAGATCAGCGACGGCAGCCTCTCGGGCCTGGTCAACACCCCGTTCTCGGTGACGGTCTACGCGATCGTGGTGCTGATCGTGGCCTGGCCGCTGGTGCGCGGGCTGGTGGTACGCCGGCGCGCGACGGAGCGGAAGTAGCACAGGGGGCCGCCCGGGGGGATCCGGGCGGCCCGTGCGTCCCAGGGGCCCCGCGCTGTCGGTGGCGGCTGAGATTATCGACCGCATGACGACGATCGACTGGGACGCCGCCGCCGACTCCTTCGACGAGGAACCCGACCACGGGCTGCTCGATCCGGCGGTCCGCCACGCCTGGGCCGGGCGGCTGGAGAACTGGCTGCCCGCCACCGGCTCCGAGGTGCTCGACCTGGGGTGCGGCACCGGCAGCCTCGCGCTGCTCGCCGCCGGACAGGGGCACCGGGTCACCGCCGTCGACCGGTCGCCGCGGATGGCCGCGCAGGCGCGGGCCAAGCTCGCGGGGACCGGCTCCGAGGTGCTCGTCGGGGACGCCGCCGACCCCCCTCTGGGCGACCGGCGGTTCGATGTGATCGTCGCGCGGCACGTGGTGTGGCTGCTGCCCGACCCGGCGGCGGCCCTTCGCCACTGGTTCGGTCTGCTGAAGCCCGGCGGGCGGCTGGTGCTGATCGAAGGAGTGTGGGGCGGGGTCGGCCTCCCCGCGGCCCGTCTCACCGCGCTGCTCGCTCCGCACACCGAGCGCATCCACCACGAGGCCCTCTCCGGTGACGCCCGGCTCTGGGGCAAGGAGGTGGACGACGAGCGGTACGCCCTGGTGGCCCGCGCGGAGCCGCCGCGGCGGCACACGGAGGTCGTCGACGTCCATCTGATCCTCCGCCGCGGCCCCGATGTCCTGCTCGCCCGCCGGGCCGGTACGGGATACGCGGACGGGCTGCTCCACATGCCCTCCGGCCACGCGGAGGACGGCGAGGACGTCCGGGAGGCGATGATCCGGGAGGCGGCCGAGGAGATCGGTGTGGAGCTGGACCCCGAGGAGCTGCGGGTCGCCCTCGTGATGCAGCACCGGGGTCCCGCCGGCGCCCCGCGCATGGGCTGGTTCTTCGAGGCGGAGTACGACGCGGCCCGCCCGCCCCGCAACGCCGAACCGGGCAAGTGCTCCGAGCTGGCCTGGTTCCCGCTGGACGCCCTGCCGGACGACATCGTCGCCTACTGCCGCGCGGGCCTCGACGGATACCGGGCGGACGAGCGCTTCCTGATCCACTGGCACGAGGACGGCGACCCCATCGCCTACGACCCGGCGGGCATCGCGCGGGCCGTCCCGCTCCGGCCCGCCGGGGCCGACACCGGCAGGGTCCACCACATCGAGCTGTGGGTGAGCGACCTGGCCGGGGCCGAGCGGTGCTGGGGCTGGCTGCTCGGCCGCCTCGGCCATGTCCCGTACCAGCGCTGGCAGCACGGCCGCAGCTGGCGGCGCGGCAGCGCCTATCTCGTCCTGGAGCAGTCGCCCGACCTGGCCCGGGGCCCGCACGACCGCCGCCGCCCCGGCCTCAACCACCTGGCCTTCCACGTCCGGGACCGGGCCACCCTCGACGCCCTGGTGGCCGAGGCCCCCACGCACGGCTGGCGGCTGCTCTTCCCCGACCGCCATCCGTACGCGGGCGGCGGCGAGCACTACGCCGCGTATCTGGAGGACACGGCGGGACACGAGGTGGAGCTGGTGGCGGGCACCCGTCCGCACACTGATCCACCGGGGACGGCGGCACGGCGCTAGAGCGCGTGCGCGACGTCCCCCCGGGCCGTCGCGCACACGGCCTGAGGGCTGTCCCGCCAGGGATGACGGGACAGTCCTCAGGCGAGCAGCGGGGCCAGGCCTTCGGTACGGGCGAGCTGTTCCAGTTCGTCCAGCGCCCGGACCGCCGCTCCGGCCGCGTCCGGGTCACGCCCGGCGAGGCCGCTCTGCGTGAACTCGTCCTCGTCCAGCCGCAGTACGGACGTGCCGTCCGCCGACACCCACAGATCCAGGTCCAGATCCTCGACCGACAGCACACCGTCCGCCAGGACGGCGGGCCGGGTGATGTCGCAGTACCAGCCCTTCAGCTCCCCGTCCCCCGTACGCACCTCCTTCACCGCGAACCACCGGTCCCGCCAGTAGTGCTCGGTGAAGACGTCGCCCGGCTCGAACCGTACGAAGCCGAAGTCCCGGACACCGGGCGCCGCCCAGGGGGCCCGTACGGTCACCCGGGTGCCGTCGTCGCGCAGCAGCCCGGCGGGGTAGCGGATCTTGGTGCGGCCCGCCTTGGTCAGGGCGACGAGGACGGCCACCGGTTCAGACGAGGGTGCGGACATGACGTACCTCCGTGGCACAGATCCGGTAGCCGAACCAGTCGTTGATCGCCAGCATCGGACCGTTGCCCGCGTCGTTTCCGGTGTACGCGTCCGTGTACCCGGCGGCGCGCGCCCGGTGCAGGGAGTCGTTCTTCGCGAGCTTCGCCAGCCCCCGGCCGCGGTATGCCCGGCGGGTGCCGGTCATACCCGTCGAGTAGGTGGTCCGCCCGTCGGTCGTGGCCGCGCTGAATGCGGCCACCTCGCCGTCCACCATCGCGACCGAGGTCAGCCCGCTGTCGAAGCAGGGATGGCGCCACGTGCTGTTCAGCCAGTCCTCGTAGTCCGCGAGTTCGCTGGGGGTGTCGCTGGGCTCGTCCGCCGTCGTCTCCGCGTCCGCCTCGAACAGCGGCCGCGGATCGTCGGCGAAGTCGGCCGCCGTACGCAGCTCGACGCCCGCGGGGACCTCCTGACGCGGCGGCAGCGTGCCGTTCGCCAGGTCGAGGTGCAGGAAATGGGCGGGCCGCCTCGCCGTGTAACCGCGCTTCCGGGCGAACTCCCGGTTGGCCGGTTCGTCGAGGACCCAGGTGTAGACGGCGACGGCCCCGATCCCGGCCAGATACTCCTCGGCGGTGGTCAGCAGCAGCGAGCCCGCCCCACGACCCAGCCGGTCCGGACGGGTGTACGGATTGCAGAACCCCTGCCCCGGCTCGGGGCTCTCGTGCGCGATGCCGACCTGTGCCGTGGCGATGATCTCCCCGTCCTCCTCGGCGACGAGCAGCCGGTAGCGACGGTCGGGGTGGGAGGCGTCCAGATCGAAGGTGATCTGTTCGGCGGTGGCCACCATGTACGGAAGTGCGGCCCGCCGTACCCGGACCCAGCCCTCCGCGTCGGTGGGCCGGAAGTCGCGAACGATGACAGTCATGCGCCGGACGCTACGTGGAGCCCGGCCCGAACCGCTCCCCAATTTCCCGCGGTGGGGGAGAATCGGCCCGTGACCCTGAAGATCGCCATTGACCCGGATGCCGGCATCGCCCCGTACGAGCAGCTGCGCACGCAGCTCTCCGAACTGGCCCGCTCCGGCGCCCTGCCCGTCGGCCACCGGCTCCCGACCGTACGCGGCTTCGCCGATGAGCTCGGCCTCGCCGCCAACACCGTGGCCAAGGCGTACCGCGCGCTGGAGGCCGACGGGGTGATCGAGACCCGCGGCCGGAACGGGACGTTCGTCGCGGCCGCCGGGGACGCGGCCGAGCGGAAGGCCGCGACCGCCGCACAGGAGTACGCCGAGCTGGCCCAGCGGCTCGGCCTGTCCCGGGCACAGGCGGTGTCGCTCGCCCAGGACGCGGTGCGGGCCGCGTACACACGATGACGGCGCCCCAGGGGTAATCGACGGGCGCGGGCACGGGCCGGTGGACAGGGGCACGGGCCGGCGGAGGCGGGCACGCGCCGCCCCGGAGACGGAGTCAGAGCCGGAGTCGGAGTCGGAGTCGGAGTCAGAGGTAGAGGCCCGCGTCCGCACCCGCGTCCTGCTTCGGTACCGACGCGGGTCCGCTGCCGCGCCGCAGCGCGTACAGCTCCGCCAGCGTCGCGCCCTCCCGGCCGAGCCCTTCCTCCGTACCCAGCCAGGACACCGACTCCTGGCGGGTCAGCGAGCCCACCTCGATCCGGGCCAGACAGCGGCCCGGCCTGACGACCGCCGGGTGCAGCCGCTCCAGGTCCTCGTTGGTGGTGACCCCCACCAGGACGTTGCGTCCCTGACCCAGCAGGCCGTCCGTCAGATTCAGCAGCCGGGACAGCGCCTGGCCCGCCGTGTGCTTGGCCTCGCCGCGGATCAGTTCGTCGCAGTCCTCCAGGAGCAGCAGGCGCCAGCGCCCCTTCGCCGTGCCGTCGTCCTCGCCGATCGCGATGTCCATCAGATAGCCGACGTCGTTGAACAGCCGCTCGGGATCCAGCACACAGTCGACCTGGCACCAGTCGCGCCAGGACCGGGCCAGGGTGCGCAGCGCGGACGTCTTGCCGGTGCCGGGCGGACCGTGCAGCAGGAGCAGCCGGCCCGCGATGTCGTCCGGGGTCACCTTCATCAGCCGGTCCATGGCCTGAGCCACCGGAGCCGTGTAGTTGGGGCGGACCTCGTCCCAGGTCCCGGCGGCGATCTGCCGGGTGGTGCGGTACGGGCCGCGGCGGGGGGAGACGTACCAGAAGCCCATGGTCACGTTGTCGGGCTGTGGTTCCGGTTCGTCCTGGGCGCCGTCCGTCGCCTGCCCGAGCACCTTCTCCGCCAGCTCGGGGCTGGTCGCGGTGACGGTGACATCGGCGCCCCGGTTCCACCGGGAGACCAGCAGGGTCCAGCCGTCGCCCTCGGCGAGGATGGCGCTGCGGTCGTCGTCGCGGGCGGCCCGCAGCACCTTGGCGGCCGGGGGCAGCAGTGTCGCACCGGACTTGACGCGGTCGAGGGAGGAGCTGTGGGAGTACGGCTGCTCGCCCGTCGCGAAGCGGCCGAGGAACAGCGCGTCGACGACGTCGGAGGGTGAATCACTGTCGTCGACGGTGAGCCGGATCGGCAGAGCGGACTCAGGGTTGGCAGACATGGCGCCCATGATCCGGTACGGGGCGACCCCGCGCACCCAGGTTTCACCACCTCGTGCGGGTCGACCGTACCCGGCTCCCGTCGAACTCAAGGGGGCGGTAAGGCGCATTCGCCAAGAATCTTTGACATGGACACTTCCTGTTCCATGGGTGCTGCTGCTACCACGGACGGAGCAGATATCCCTGCTCAAGGAGGTCCCATGAATATGTCCAGACTCGTGGCGTTCTCGTCCTCTCTCCTGCTCGGTACCGCGCTCGCCCTCACCGGGGCAAGTGCGGCCAACGCCGCCGAAACCGTCAAGGCCGTCGACTACGTGGCCCTTGGCGACTCGTACTCCTCGGGCGTCGGGTCCGGCAGCTACGACAGTGCCAGCGGCGACTGCAAGCGCAGCACCCGCGCCTACCCGGCACTCTGGGCCGCCGCCAACTCCCCCTCCTCGTTCGCCTTCACCGCCTGCTCCGGTGCCCGTACCGGGGATGTCACGGGCGGTCAGCTCGGCCCGCTGAACTCCTCGACCGACCTGGTCTCGATCTCCATCGGCGGCAACGACGCGGGCTTCGCCGACGTCATGACGACCTGTGTCCTCCAGCCGGAGTCGACCTGCCTCGGCCGGATCGCCACGGCGCGCGCCTACGTCGACTCCACCCTGCCCGGCAAGCTCGACTCCGTGTACGCGGCGATCAGCGCCAAGGCTCCCTCCGCCCGGGTCGTCGTCCTCGGCTACCCCCGCTTCTACAAGCTCGACGGCAGCTGCCTCGCCGGTCTGAACGAGAAGGAGCGCGCCGCCATCAACGGCGCCGCCGACTACCTCAACGCGGCCACCGCCAAGCGGGCCGCCGACCACGGCTTCACCTTCGGTGATGTCGCGAAGGCCTTCGCCGGGCACGAGATCTGCTCAAGCAACGTCTGGCTGCACAGCCTGAACTGGACCAACATCGGTGAGTCCTACCACCCCACCGCCGCCGGACAGTCGGGCGGCTATCTGCCCGTCCTGAAGTCGGCCGCCTGACCGCGTCCGCCCCGTGGATCAGGAGGCCCCGCCGGTCGGGGTCTCCTTGTCCGCGGGACCGGAATGGACAGGAAATCGACCGGTACGGACCGGTACGGACCTGAACGGACCGGGGGGCCGACGCCGGCCCGATCTGTCCAAGTCGCCCTGGAATCGGACAGATTCGGTAACTGGTCGTCAACCTCCGTATGTGTGTGCTCAATCCTGCAACCGGGATACACGAGTGTCATCGCGGGGCGATAGGGTTAACCTGCCCGGGCCGGGTGCCCTCGTACGGGTGGGGAGTGACATGGAACAGATAACGGTGCGAAGCAGGCCGCGAGTGCCTGCCATTACCTGCGGCAGCAGCGCGACCAGTTCGCGCCTCGACCGCCATCTCGCGGTGCTCGGCGGCCCTGCCGTCCCGCAGCGCGACTCGGCGGAAGCGACCCTGCTGATGCGTGAGCTGACCTCGCGCGATGCCGCGCACCGCCGCCGGAGCAAGAGCGCGCGTGTCTCGCTCTTCGCACCGCTGCGGCGACTGCGGCGCTCGCTCTTCGGCAGCCGCCGCTGATCAGACGGCACGTCACCACTGATCCGGCCCGTCACCCGGGGCGGATCAGGCGATCACACCGTCCCGGCGTAGCACTGCTGTGTGCCCGTCCGTCATTCCCAGGGCCCGCAGCAGTGCGTCGGTGTGCTCACCCAGCGCCGGTACGGCGTGTACGCGGCAGCTTTGTCACCCCTGCCCTGCGGCACCCCCCTGCCCCACGGCCACCGCCCGCCTCGGGGCCGCTCCCGCCCCCCCGGCCCGTTCCCGCCGCACGGCCCCGTTCCCGCCGCAACGTCCAGCCTCTTCGCGGCCGGTCACAGCAGCGCGAACTGTCCGTCCGGGCCCTCCTCGTGGTGATCGAGCACGGAGGCGGGCCGCCGCGACGCAGCCGCGACCGGCAGCACCCCGGCGCTCAGCAGCTCCTCGCGGGAGAGCAGCGGCGCCCCGAGCAGCCGCGCCCGTAGCGTCCGCTGCCCGGCCCGGAGCCCGTCGAGGAGCGCGAGGACGGTGATGAGTTCGAGCAGCTCCGAGGTCCACTCCTGGCGCCAGCCGTGCGGGCCGACCGTCTCCAGACCGCCGCCACCGGGCTCGCCTCCGGCCCCTGTGACCGCTGCCGCTGCCGCTGCCGCTGCCGCTGCCGCTGCCGCTGCCGCCGCCGTACGCCGCTCGATCCAGAGCTCCAGCATCCGTACGCCACCCACCCGGAACTCCCACGCCCCGGCGGGTACGGGGGAGATGCGGCCCTCACCGATGGCGAGCACCTCCTCGCCGGGGTCGTAGCCCAGCGTGAGCGGCCGGGGCGGGATCGCCGCCCGCACATAGGGGCGACGGCCGCCCGGCAGCCGGGGGCGTTCACCGCCACGTGCTCCGCGCAGCTGCGCCCGCATCAGCTCCCGGCCCAGCTCCACCCCGGCCGACCACAACGGTCCGTCGGCGGGCAGCGGTACGGAGCAGCCCGCGGGGGAAGGACGGGCGACGGCGAGCACCCAGGCCAGTACGGACTCGGCGGTGGGCGCGTCCGGGCCGGTGCGGCCCTCGCCCCCGATCCGGCGGCGCAGCAGATCGAGCAGGCCCGGTGCGAGGTTGGGTTCGCTGCCGCCGGGCCGCCGGAAGAGCGGCCGGATGCGGCCGGGCCGCCCGGCGGGGGAGTGCCCGTCGGGAAGCAGCGCCGTCACCGAGAGGGCGGGTCCCGGGGCCTGCGGTACATACCCGTGCTCGATGGCGAAGAGCTGGTGCTCGTCCGCGACCCGCCACAACTCGGGGCGGGCGGCGTCGATCAGCCGGTGGTCGGGGATCAGCCACTGTTCGTCGTAGGGGCCGTGCAGGATGCGTACGGGTTCGGGGAAGGGCCCGGGGTTCCGGGCGAACCTGCCCGTCGCGGTGTTCCGGCCGGGCAGCGCGGCGACCGGGGTGTGCGGCGTACGGGAGCGGCTGGGCCCGAACAGCCGTTCCTGCTCGGCGCCTTCGGCCCGGACCAGCAGCTCCCACCGTGCTTTGAGCGTCGCCCGGTCGGGGCCGGTCACCCAGGGGCGCCCGGTTCTGAGCGGTCGTACCGACCACGGCATCAACTCGTCGAGCAGCGGGAAATCCGCGTCCCCGCCGGCCCCGGCCGCCCTCCGCGCTGCCACCGTGTCGTCCTCCCCCTCGCCACGTCCGCCGAACCTCCGGCATCGTAACGGCGGGGCATGACCCCATGGGGTGGTGTCAGTGCGCCTCGACCGTCACGGAGAAGGAGAAACGGTCCCCCCGGTACCTGATCCGCGCCACGTCCACGACCCGGCCGCCGTCGTCGTAGGTCACGCCCGTGTAGTGCAGGATCGGGCTCAGCAGCGGAATCCGGAGCAGTTCGGCGGTGACCGGGTCGGCGAGGCGGGCCTCCACGGTGTCGGTGATCCGGGAGATCCGCACCCCGAGGGCGTCGCGCAGTACCTTCGTCATCGGCCAGCGTTCGAGATCGGCCACATCGAGGCGGGCCGCGACCTCGGGACGCAGGGCGTTCTCCGCCCAGTTGGTGGGCTCGCCCGTCTCGTCGTCGCAGCGCAGCCGCCGGTAGCTGACCACCTCGGCGCAGTCCGGGAAGAACTCGGCGAGGTCGCCCGGGACCGCGCCCGGACCGTGGCCCAGGACGGTGGTCCGCTCGCCCGACTGCTGTGCCACGATCGCGTCGACCGAGCCCAGCAGTCGGACCGGCGAGACGCGGCGGGCGCGCGGCTCGATGAACGTGCCGCGCCGCCGGTGCCTGCTGATCAGCCCTTCCGTCTCCAGCTCCTTCAGGGCCTGGCGCATGGTCAGGACGCTGACGCCGTAGTGCACGGCGAGCTGTTCCTCGGTGGGCAGCCGCGGCGAGGCGTCCTGCGGGCGGCCGAGTATCGAGGCCCGCAGCGACTGCGAGACCTGGTACCAGAGGGGGAGCTTCCGGTTCAGCACCAGCGAGTCGGGGGCGAAGGCGGGTGTGTGGCGCACCTCGTCCACCCGGAGCGTCCGGCCCTTGCTGTCCGCCCCGCCCGGCTCACCCACCTCGTTCACCCCGCTCACTCGGCCACCTCGGTCATCCCTCTCCGCCGGCGCCCCGCGCCGCCGTGTCCCGCTCCGCGCCTACGGGCGGAAGTTGCGGGTCAGACCCTGCCATACGTCGTCGTACCCGCGTTGCAGGTGGTCGGCGGTCGCGGCCTGTGCGGTCGCCGTGACGGGCCAGCGGGTCTCGAACATGAAGGCAAGACCGTCGTCGATCTTCTGCGGCTTCAGCTCCGCCGCGCTCGCCCGTTCGAAGGTCGCGTGGTCCGGGCCGTGCGCGGACATCATGTTGTGCAGCGATCCGCCGCCCGGGACGAAACCGTCCGCCTTCGCGTCGTACGCCCCCTCGATCAGTCCCATGTACTCGCTCATCACATTGCGGTGGAAGTACGGCGGGCGGAAGGTGTCCTCGCCGACCAGCCAGCGCGGGGCGAAGACGACGAAGTCCACCCCGGCGAGACCGGGGATGTCGGACGGCGAGGTCAGCACCGTGAAGATCGAGGGGTCGGGGTGGTCGTAGCTGATCGTGCCGATGACATTGAAACGGCGCAGGTCGTAGACGTACGGGGTGTGGTTGCCGTGCCAGGCGACGACATCGAGCGGGGAGTGGTCGTATGTCGCCGACCAGAGGTTGCCGCAGAACTTGTTGACGACTTCGACGGGGCCTTCGCGGTCCTCGTACGCGGCGACGGGCGCCAGGAAGTCCCGCGCGTTCGCCAGGCCGTTGGCGCCGATCGGGCCGAGGTCGGGGAGGACGAACGGCTGGCCGTAGTTCTCGCAGACGTAGCCGCGGGCGGTGTCGTCCAGCAGCTCCACCCGGAACCGCACGCCGCGCGGGATCAGCGCGATGTGCCCCGGTTCGGCGCGCAGCAGGCCCAGTTCGGTGCGCAGCAGCAGGCCGCCGTGCTCCGGGACGATCAGCAGCTCGCCGTCCGAGTCGCTGAACACCCGGTCCGTCATCGAGGAGTTGGCGTGGTAGAGGTGCACGGCCATGCCGGTGCGCTGCCCGGCGTCGCCGTTGCCGCCCAGCGTCCACAGACCGGACAGGAAGTCGGTGCCGGGGGAGGGGGCGGGCAGCGGGTTCCAGCGGAGCCGGTTGGGGTCGGGGACCGACTCGGTGAACGGCGCGGTGCGCACGGCGCCGTTGTCGACGCGGACGAACGGCGGGTGGGCGGCCGAGGGGCGGATCCGGTAGAGCCAGGAACGGCGGTTGTGGGCCCGCGGTTCGGTGAACGCGGAGCCGCTCAGCTGCTCCGCGTACAGGCCGAGAGGGGCACGTTGCGGCGAGTTGCGGCCGTGCGGCAGGGCGCCCGGAACCGCCTCCGTGCTGTGCTGATTGCCGAAGCCTGACGAATACGCCGGCTCCTCCGCCGTCTTCCCCGCCTGCTCGATGCCGCTCATCATGCGCTCCCGGTGCTGAGAATCCCTGAAATCCGCCGGACAACGAATCCTATGGGTAACCGTAGGAATCGGAACAGGGCGCGTCAACGGCATTCGTGGTGCGCAAGGGGGTTCCAAAAGTTGAACAATGCTCTACTCTCCCGCACATGTCGTGGACACGCAGAGTTCTGGTGGTTCTCGCGGCGCTCGTCGCCGCGTTGCTCGCGGCTCCGGCCGCCCAGGCGCACGAAGAGCGGCCCCTCACCCTTCCCGACGGCACCGGCAGCGTCCCCCAGTACCGCACCGGTGCTCCGGATCTACTGGTCTGCAAGAGCGACCGGGCGGACTTCGTACGCCGGATATCGGGCTTCCCGGCGCAGCTGCGGACCCGGAACCTGGCCCTCTTCGAACAGTGCCGGACGTCCGGCTACCGGCATCTGCAACAGGCCGTCGACGCCGCCGTCCGGCCCGGGACCACCATCGCGATCCTGCCCGGCCTGTACGAGGAGGAGCCCTCGCTCCCGAAACCGGCCGGGGAATGCGCCCGGCTCAAGGCCCCCGACTCGCAGCTCGGCTACCAGATCCTCACCTACGCACAGCAGAAGCAGTGCCCGCACAACCAGAACCTGGTCGCGATCCTCGGCAAGAAGGACCTCCAGATCGAGGGGACGGGCGCGAAGCGCACGGACGTCGTCATCGACGCCAAGTACCAGAAGCTCAACGCGATCCGCGCCGACAAGTCCGACGGGATCTACTTCAAGAACTTCACCGCCCAGCGCACCACCTTCAACTCCCTGTACGTCCTGGCCCAGGACGGCTTCGTCATCGACGACGTCCTCACCCGGTGGAACGACGAGTACGGCTTCCTGACCTTCGCCAGCGACCACGGGCTCTACAAGAACTGCGAGTCGTACGGGAACGGCGACTCCGGCATCTACCCCGGCAGCGCCTCGGACATCAACGACGGCCGGGGCTACGACGTCCCCCGCTACTCCATCGAGATCACCGGCTGCCGCAGCCACCACAACATGGTCGGCTACTCCGGCACGGCGGGCGACTCCGTCTATGTCCACGACAACGAGTTCGACCACAACATGGGCGGCGCCTCGATGGACAGCGCCTTCCCCGGACACCCCGGCCTGCCGCAGAACCACGCCCGTTTCGAACGCAACCTGATCCATGACAACAACGCCGACTACTACCGGTACGTGGCCGACGGCACCTGCGCCAAGCCGCCCGTGGAGCGCGGCTACGAACAGGGGGTCGTCTGCCCGCAGATCTCCATGCCGCCGGGCACCGGAATCATCACCGCGGGCGGCAACTGGAACCTGTACGAGAACAACTGGATCTACGGGCACCGGCGCGCCGCCTTCTTCCTGAGCGCCGCCCCCGCGTTCATCCGGGGCGAGAACTCCCTCGCCAAGCAGGCCGACACCTCCCACCACAACCGGTACGCCGGCAATCACCTCGGCACGGACAAGGAGGGCAGGTCCCGGCCCAACCGCACCGACGTGTGGTGGGACGGGCAGGGCGACTCCAACTGCTGGCAGCCCGGAACGGGAGCCGCCACCCCGCGCACCCTGCCCGAATGCGGCGCGGAACGCGGTGAGGTGTCCTGGCCCACCGACCGGCTGACGGGCGAGCCGGTGAAGCTCGCCCATCTGCTGGTCTGCGCCGACTACAACGTGCAGGCGCGACGGCTGCCGGCCGGCTGCGACTGGTACGGGGCACGGGGCATCGAACGCATCGAGGTGCAGGCGGCCCTCGGGCTCGCCGCGGTCCTCGCCCTGGTCGGCGGGGTGCTGTGGTGGCGCAGGCTGCGCCACAGCCGGACCCTGACCGTGCTGACCCTGCTGGGCGGTGCCGGTCTGGCCCTGGACGTGGCCGGTTCCACCATGGGGCTCGCCTCCTCCTATCTGCCCGCCGCGGCCCTGTTGCTGACGGGTGTGTGGTGGACCGGTACCGGGCTCGCGCTGCGCCGGGAGCGGCCGGGCTTCGGCTGGACCACCGTCGTCCTGGGCGCGCTCACCCTGCTGGACGCCTTCGACAAGGCGGTCCTGATGATCCCGTGGATCCCGCTGAGTCCGGCGTGGGCGCGGGGGTTGCTCGGCGTGGTGTGGGTGCTGTGGGCGGTCGTCGTCGCCGCCCGCCACGGCGCGGAGCCGGAGCCCGCGCCCGCGAAGGACGCCGACGAGCACGCCGAAGGGGCCACCGGCGAGCAGGCGGCCGAGCACTCCGCCGGACAAGGGGCCGAGCACGCCTCCGGGCACACGGAGGCCGCCGGTGCTCCGGAGGGGCAGCCCTCCACGACCCGCACTCCGCCGAACGGAGACGCCTCATGAAGCCGCCCCGCGCCCGCGTCCGTCTCCGCGGCGGAGGCGGCCCCGCGCCCGTCCGTCCCCGCACCCGTCTCCGCGGCGGAGGCGGCCCCGCGAGGGCCGGGCTCGTCCGCGGCGGTCTGCTCGCCCTTCTCGCCGCGGCCGTCCTCGTCCTCGGGGCGAGCGGCTGCGGCGGGCGCGCCACCACGCATCACAAGCCCGGGACCGGCCACGAGCAGGCGAGCGGTGCCGTCGGGCGGCTGCTGGCCACCGAGGACGGCAGCGGTCACCGACTGCGCCAGGTCGACGCCGACCGGGCGCCGGAGGTGGCACTCTCCGTACGGCCCGACTCCGAGGACGGCTGGAACGTCCATGTCTCCGTACGGAACTTCCGCTTCACCCCGGACAGCGTGGGCGGCGCCGCGCTCGCCGGGCGCGGCCATGTCCGCCTGTTCCTCGACGGGCGCCCGCTCGCCCGGCTCTACGGTCCCTGGTACCACCTCCCCAGCACACTCGCCCGCTCCACCACCGGTGAGGGCCGCTCCCTCACCGCCCGGCTCTACGCCGACGACCACACCGCCTGGGCCGTCGCCGCCAAGCCCATCCAGACCACCACCCCTCTCGCTCCCGGCACTTCCGCAACGTCCGGTACCTCCGGGAGCCCCACGCACCCGTCGGATCCGCCGCCCCGGCCCGCCGCCGACCGCATCCTGGACATCACCGTCTCCCACGGCAAGGTCAGCCCCGCCCCCGGCCGCACCGAGGTCCGGAAGGGCGAACGCGTCGCCCTCCGCGTCCGCACCGACCGCGCCGACACCCTCCACGTCCATGGCTACGACAAGGCGGCCGAACTGCCCGCCGGTCGCACCACCACCCTCACCTTCACCGCCGACCGCACCGGGCTCTTCGAGGTCGAGACACACGAGTCCGACCTGCTCCTGACCCAACTCGTCGTACGGTGACGGCGGATCCCGAAGGCGCGGTGCGCACGGCGACCGTCCTCGCCCACGGCGTCGGCTCCGCACACGACCTGCCTCTCTCGCCCTTCTACGCCTTCGCGGGAGCCTTCGCCGCGCTCTTCGTCTCCTTCCTCGCGCTCGGCCTGCTCTGGTCCGCCTCCCGATTCCGGGGCGATCGGGCGGGCCGCCCGATCCCCGGCGCCGTACAACGCCTCGCCGACGCCCGGCCGACCCGCCTCGCGGCGCGCGTGCTCGCCCTGGCCGCCGCCCTGTTCGTGCTGCTCCACCTCCTCCTCGGCCCTGACGACCCGGAACTCAACCCCGCCCCCGGCGCCCTCTATGTGCTCCTCTGGGTCGGGCTCGTCCCCGCTTCCCTGCTCCTGGGCCCCGTCTGGCGGCTGCTCAATCCGCTGCGCACCGTGCACCTCCTCCTCTGCCGCGCCCTGCGCCGCGACCCCGCCACCGGCCGCCCCCTCCCCGTCCGCCTCGGGCTGTGGCCCGCCGCGGCCGGACTCCTCGCCTTCACCTGGCTCGAACTGGCCTCGCCCGACCCCGCGTCGTCCTCCGCCCTCCTCCTCTTCCTCGCCCTCCACTCCGCGGTCCACCTGGCGGGGGCCGTCCGCCACGGCGCCCGCTGGTTCGACCGTGCCGACGCCTTCGAGGTCTACTCCGGCCTGCTGGCCCGCCTTTCCCCGCTCGGCCGCCGCCCGTCCGACCGCCGTCTCGTCCTGCGCTCCCCGTTCAACGGACTGGACGCCACCGAGCAGGGCCCCGGACTCGTCGCCACCGTCTGCGTGATGCTCGGATCCACCGCGTACGACGGCTTCTCCGACTCCCCCTCCTGGATCACCACCGTGCAGACATCACCCCTGGGCCGCACCCCGACCGCCACGCTCGGACTCCTCGGTGCCGTCGCCCTCGTCGCCGCCCTCTACGTCCTGTGCGCCGGAGCCACCCGGCTGATCTCCGGCACCCTTCCGCACCCGCTCACCGCCTTCGCGCACTCGCTCGTCCCGATCGCCCTCGGCTATCTCGTCGCCCACTACTTCACACTCTTCGTCACCGAAGGTCCACGCACAGTCATGGTGGCACTCGGCACTGACAATCCCGCTCCGCCCCCGCCGTTGCTGGGGCCGGGCGCTCTCGCCACGCTCCAGGTCGCCGCCATCGTCCTCGGTCATGTCCTGGGGGTCGTGGCCGCGCACGACCGGTCCGTCCGGCTGTTCCCGCCGGCCCGTGCCGTCGCCGGGCAACTGCCCCTGCTGGCCCTGATGATCGCGTACACCCTCGGCGGGCTCGCCCTGCTCATCGCCTGACGGACCGGCGTCCACCACCCCTGCCCGCAGAGGAGACCCACGGCATCATGGAGCCCGTGCCCCATGCGAACCCGAACCTCCGCCGTGCCCCGGTGCAGCAGCGCAGCACCGTACGTCTCGCCCGGATACTCGACGCCTGCGCCGAACTGCTCGACGAGACCGGCTACGAACAGCTCTCCACCCGTGCCGTCGCCGTCCGGGCGGAGGTGCCCATCGGCTCCGTCTACCGCTTCTTCTCCAACAAGCGGGCGCTGGTCGACGCCCTGGCCCTGCGCAATCTGAACAGCTACGCCGACCGCATCACTGCGCGGCTGACCGATATCGGGGCCGCCGACTGGCGGGGGGTCATCGACGCCGTACTCGACGAGTACCTGGCGATGAAGCGGACCGTCCCCGGCTTCGCCCTCGTCGACTTCGGCGCCCCGTCCCCGGTCGACGACCCGTTGGGCGACGCCAACCGGCGGGTCGCGGGCCGGCTCGCCGAACTGCTCTCCGGCCACCTCGGGCGCAGCTCCGACCCGGACCTGCTCCGGGCGATCCTGGTCAGCGTCGAGGCCGCCGACGCCCTCTTCCAACTCGCCTTCCGCACGGACCCGTCGGGTGACCCGGCCATCGTCGCCGAGACCCGGATCCTGATCAGGGCCTACCTCGGGCAGATCCTCGACTGACCGGTGCGGCCAACCCCTCCCCGCCATGCGTACCGGTCGGTATGCTCGGCCGGGCCGGTGCGGGGGCCGGGGCAACCGCCCTGCCTGCCCGGCCCATGTCCGCGCGCCACTTCCGTCGCCGCCCGGGGAGGGCCCATGTCCCACGACGCCCACGACTCCCACGACGCCGTTGAGTCCCACGACTCCCACGACGCCGTTGAGCCCCGCAACTCCCGTACCGCACCGCGTATCTGCCCCCTCTGCGAGGCCACCTGCGGTCTCACGCTCACCATCGAGGGAAACAGGGTCACCGGAGCCCGCGGCGACCGGGACGATGTGTTCAGCCGGGGGTTCATCTGCCCCAAGGGCGCGTCCTTCGGCGGACTCGACGCCGACCCGGACCGCCTGCGCACCCCGCTCGTGCGCCGGGACGGTGTGCTGCGGGAGGCGACCTGGGGCGAGGCGTTCGACATGATCGCCGCACGGGTCCCCGCGCTGATCGAGGCGCATGGGCGGCAGAGCGCCGGTGTCGTCCTCGGCAACCCCAACGTGCACACGATGGCCGGTGCCCTCTATCCGCCGCTCCTGCTCGCCACGCTCCGTACCCGCAATCTGTTCACCGCGAGCACCCTCGACCAAATGCCGAAGCACGTCTCCAGCGGGCTGCTCTTCGGCGATCCGAACGCCATCGCCGTGCCCGACCTGGACCGCACCGACCACCTGTTGCTGCTCGGCGCCAACCCCCTCGAATCCAACGGCAGCCTCTGTACCGCCCCCGACTTCCCGGGCAAGCTCAAGGCGCTGCGCCGCCGCGGCGGCACCCTCACCGTCATCGACCCGCGCCGCACCCGCACCGCCCGCCTCGCCGACCGGCACGCGGTGATCCGGCCCGGCACCGACGCCCTGCTGCTGGCCGCACTCGCCCAGGTCCTGTTCGAGGAGAAGCTCACCGCCCCGGGCGCCCTGGCGGAGCACCTCGACGGACTCGACGAACTCGCCCGAGCCATGGGGGACTTCACCCCCGAAGCGGTCGCCGGGACCTGCGGCATCGACGCCGCCACCATCCGTGCGATCGCCCGCGAGCTCGCCGCCGCCCCCACCGCCGCCGTCTACGGGCGCATCGGCAGCTGCACCGTGGAGCACGGCACCCTCGCGAGCTGGCTGGTCGACGTCCTCAACATCCTCACCGGCAACCTCGACCGCCCCGGCGGCGCCCTCTTCCCGCTCTCCGCCACCGGCCGCGCCCCCCGCCCCGCCGCACCCGGCAAGGGCTTCGCCCTCGGCCGCTGGACCAGCCGGGTCTCCGCGCACCCCGAGGCCAAGGGCGAACTGCCCATCGCCGCGCTCGCCGAAGAGATCCAGACCCCGGGCGACGACCGCATCCGGGCGCTGATCGTGCTCGCCGCCAACCCCGTGCTCTCGGCACCGGACGGCGACCGCCTCGACCGGGCCCTCGCCGACGGGCTCGACTTCATGGTCAGCGTCGACCCGTACCTCAACGAGACCTCGCGCCACGCCGATGTGGTGCTGCCCCCGCCGCCGCCGTCGCAGAGCGGCCACTTCGACTTCGCGTTCAACTCCTTCGCCGTCCACAACCAGGTCCGCTACACCCGCCCCGCGATACCGCTGGAGGACGGCCTGATGGACGAGAGCGAGATCCTCGCCCGCCTCGTCCTGGCCGTGGGCGGGATGCACGGAACGCCCCCGGAGGCCGTCGACGACCTGGCCATCGGCACCGCGCTCACCAAGGCGGGCGCCCCGAAGGAACTCGCCGCCGAACTGTCCGGTCTCACCGGCCCCGAACGCCGGCTCGACCTGATGCTGCGCCTCGGCCCGTACGACATCACGCTGGACACGCTCCTCGCCCACCCGCACGGCATCGACCTCGGTCCGCTCGGGTCGCGCCTCCCGGAGATCCTGCGCACCCGCAGCGGACGCGTCGAGCTCTTCCCGGCACCGATCGCCGCCGACCTGCCGAGGCTGCGCGCCGCCCTGGACGAACGGCGGGGACGGGACGGGCGGCCCGCGCCGCTCCTCCTCGTGGGCCGCCGCCATCTGCGCTCCAACAACAGCTGGATGCACAACGTGGCCGCCCTGCGCGGCGGCACCAACGTCTGCACCCTCCAGATCCACCCCGACGACGCGGCCCGCCTCGGACTGGAGGACGGCGCCATGGCCCGTATCACGGCCGACGGCGGTGAGGTCGAGGCCCCGGCGGAGATCACGGAGACGGTGGGCACCGGAGTGGTGAGCCTGCCGCACGGCTGGGGGCACAGCCGCCCCGGCGCCCGGATGTCCGTCGCGGCGGCGGACCCCGGCGTCAACGTCAATCAGCTGCTCGACGGCTCGCTGCTCGACCCGCTCTCCGGCACCGCTGTGCTCAACGCCTTCCCCGTCTCCGTAGCACCTGCCCATTGACCTGGGGTTTTGCTCGTATTGCTCGCGCGTCAACATCTTGTTAACGCCGCGACGGGGCACCTAACGTCATCCGGACCGCCGACTCCGGTGGGAGTTCAAAGGTGAACGTGAGGTGTCCCACATGCTGACAATCCTCGGCTTTGCCATGATTGCCACCTTCTTGGTGCTGATCATGACGAAGAAGATGTCGCCGATCGCGGCGCTGGTCCTGATCCCCGCACTCTTCTGTGTCGCCGTCGGCCAGGGGGCCGAGCTCGGCGACTACGTCATCGAGGGCGTCGGCAACCTGGCACCGACCGCCGCCATGCTCATGTTCGCCATCGTGTACTTCGGCGTGATGATCGACGTCGGCCTCTTCGACCCGATCGTCCGGGGCATCCTGCGCTTCTGCAAGGCCGACCCGCTGCGGATCGTCGTCGGTACGGCGGTCCTCGCCGCGATCGT
The DNA here is from genome assembly GCF_001905125.1 of Streptomyces sp. TSRI0281. GTDB lineage: Bacteria > Actinomycetota > Actinomycetes > Streptomycetales > Streptomycetaceae > Streptomyces. Next base: position 111,544 of record NZ_LWLE01000038.1, read on the forward strand.
CTCGCTGGACGGCGACGGCTCCACCACCTTCATGATCACCGTCTCGGCGATGTATCCGCTCTACAAGCGCCTGAAGATGAGCCTGGTCGTGATGACCGGCGTCGCCGCCACGGCGAACGGGGTCATGAACACCCTGCCCTGGGGCGGTCCCACCGCCCGCGCCGCCACCGCGCTCAAGGTGGACGCGGCCGACATCTTCGTCCCCATGATCCCGGCGCTCGCCGTCGGACTGCTCGCCGTCTTCATCCTGGCGTACGTCCTCGGCCTGCGTGAGCGCAAGCGGCTCGGCATCCTCACCCTGGACGAGGCCCTCGTCCAGGACCCGGCGACCGAGACGGTGCTCGTCGGTGCGGGTGACGGTGGCGACCGTACCCGCAAGGTCTCCGGCGGAGCCGGTACGGGGACCGGCGCGGGCACGGATGCCGACGCCGCACCCGCCACCGGGAGCGACGGGAGCGACGGGGACGACGGGAACGACACGGACGGCGACGAGGAGTTCAAGGGCCTCGACCCGAACCGGTCCACGCTGCGTCCCAAGCTCTACTGGTTCAACGCCGGTCTCACCGTGGCCCTGCTGACCGCGATGATCATGGAACTGATGCCGATCCCGGTTCTCTTCCTGCTCGGCGCGGCCCTCGCCCTCACCGTCAACTTCCCGCACATGCCCGACCAGCGGGCCCGGATCGCGGCCCACGCGGACAACGTCCTCAACGTCTCCGGCATGGTCTTCGCCGCCGCCGTCTTCACCGGTGTCCTGACCGGCACCGGCATGGTCGAGCACATGGCCGACTGGCTCGTCGGCGCCATCCCCGACGGGATGGGCCCGCACATGGCCATCGTCACCGGTCTGCTCAGCCTGCCGCTCACGTACTTCATGTCCAACGACGGCTTCTACTTCGGTGTCGTCCCCGTCCTCGCCGAGGCCGGAGCCGCCCACGGCGTCTCTCCCCTGGAGATCGCCCGCGCCTCCCTGGCCGGGCAGGCCCTCCACATGTCGTCCCCGCTCGTCCCCGCCGTCTACGTCCTCGTCGGCATGGCGAAGGTCGAGTTCGGCGACCACACCAGGTTCACCGTCAAGTGGGCCGTGCTCACCTCGCTGGTGGTGCTCTGCGCCAGCATCCTCTTCGGCATCATCTGATCCATGGCCGCCACGAACGGCCCCGGCAGGGGCTGGCTGCTGCGCCTCGTCATCGCCTTCGCGTTCGCGCAAGGAGCGGTGTCGATGGCGCGGCCCGCCGTCTCCTACCGGGCCCTGTCCCTGGGCGCGGACGAGCGGGCCATCGGCGTCATCGCCGGGGTGTACGCACTCCTCCCGCTGTTCGCCGCCGTGCCACTGGGGCGCAGGACCGACCACGGCCGTTGTGCACCCCTGCTGCCGCTCGGCGTCGCCCTGATCTCCGGCGGCTGCGCCCTGAGCGGCCTCGCCGGTTCCCTCCCCGAGATGGCGGCCTGGAGCGGAGTGATGGGCCTGGGCCACCTCTGCTTCGTGATCGGCGCCCAGTCGATCGTCGCCCGGCAGTCCGCCCCCGCCGAACAGGACCGCAACTTCGGCCACTTCACCATCGGCGCCGCGCTCGGCCAGCTCATCGGCCCGATCGCCGCCGGCTGTGTCATCTCCGGGCGGGACGGCGCCATGGACCGTACGAGCGCGCTGGCCCTCCTCGTCGCGGCGGCCGTCGCCGCCGTCTCCTTCGCCTCCCTCCGGCGCATCGAACACCGGGCCCCCGCCCGGCCCGCCGGACCGTCGGCGCGGAAGGTCCCCGTCGGCTCCATCCTGCGCACCCGCGGGGTTCCGGCGGGCATCTTCATCAGCCTGGCCGTGCTCTCCGCCACCGACATCCTCACCGCGTACCTGCCGGTCGTCGGCGAACACCGCGGGATCGCCCCCGCCACCGTCGGACTGCTGCTGAGCCTCCGGGCCGCCGCCACCATCGCCTGCCGGCTGGTGATGACGCCGATGCTCCGCATCCTCGGCCGGACCGCCCTGCTCACCACCACCTGCCTGCTCGCCGCCCTGCTCTGCGCGGGCATCGCGCTGCCCCTGCCCGTGTGGGCGCTGGCCGTGCTGCTCGCCGTGCTCGGGTTCTGCCTGGGTGTCGGCCAGCCCCTGTCCATGACCACCGTCGTGCGGGCCGCGCCCGCCGGGTCCCGCTCCACCGCCCTCGCCCTGCGGCTGACCGGCAACCGCCTCGGCCAGGTCGCGGCCCCCGCCTCCGCCGGACTGATCGCCGGTTTCGCGGGCACCGCGGCCCCGTTCGTGATGCTCGGCGCGCTGCTCCTGGGCGCGGCGGGACTCGGCGCCCGCGGCGAAGGGCCCCGCACCGCCCGTTGAGCGGCACTCAGGACCGCGTCCCTGTCTGCGTCCCTGTCTGCGCCACCGCCTGCGCCACCGCCTGCGCCTCTGGCGCCCAAAAACTAACGGCGCTAGTTTGGGGTCCGGACGACAACGGCAGCACCCATGCCCTGGAGGACATGCCATGAAGGCCCATGACGGGATGTACATCGGCGGTACGTGGCGGACGGCCGAGGGCCCGGACACGATCGCGGTCGTGAACCCCGCGGACGAGCAGGTCATCGCCCGGGTCCCGGCCGGCACGGCGGCCGACATCGACGCCGCGGTACGTGCCGCCCGCGCCGCGTTCCCGGGCTGGGCGGCGACGCCGCCCGCCGAGCGCGCGGCCCGGATCGCCGCGCTGCGCGACGCCCTGGACGCCCGCAAGGACGAGATCGCCGAGACCGTCACCGCGGAACTGGGCGCGCCCCTTCCGCTCTCGCAGAGGGTGCACGCGGCTCTGCCGGTGGTCGTCGCCGGTTCGTACGCCGAACTCGCCGCCACGTACGCCTTCGAGGAGAAGCTCGGCAGCTCCACCGTCCTGCTGGAGCCCGTCGGCGTGGTCGGCGCGATCACCCCCTGGAACTACCCGCTCCACCAGATCGTCGCCAAGGTGGCACCCGCGCTCGCCGCGGGCTGCACGATCGTCCTCAAGCCCGCCGAGGACACCCCGCTCACCGCGCAGCTGTTCGCCGAGGCCACCGAGGCGGCGGGGCTGCCCGCGGGGGTCTTCAACCTCGTCACCGGTCTCGGCCCGGTCGCCGGACAGGCCCTCGCCGAGCACGAGGGCGTCGACCTGGTCTCGTTCACCGGATCGACCGCCGTGGGCAGACGGATCGGGGCGACCGCGGGCGCCGCCGTCAAGCGCGTCGCCCTGGAACTGGGCGGCAAGTCCGCCAACGTGATCCTGCCCGGCGCCGATCTGGCCAAGGCCGTCAACGTCGGCGTCGCCAACGTGATGTCCAACTCCGGTCAGACGTGCAGCGCCTGGACCCGGATGCTGGTCGACGCCGAGCGGTACGAGGAGGCGGTGGCCCTCGCCGCGGCGGCCGTCGCCAAGTACATACCGGGGGAGCGGGTCGGCCCCGTGGTCAACGCCGAGCAGCGCGACCGGGTGCGCGGCTACATCGAACAGGGCATCGCGGAGGGCGCCAGGCTCGTCGCCGGTGGCCCCGAGGCCCCGAAGGAGGAGGGCTACTACATCAGCCCCACGGTGTTCGCCGATGTCACCCCGGACATGACCATCGCCCGCGAGGAGATCTTCGGCCCGGTCCTGGCGATCCTCCGGTACGAGGACGTGGACGACGCCCTCCGGATCGCCAACGACACCGTGTACGGCCTGGCCGGAGCCGTCTGGGCCGCCGACGACGCCGAAGCCGTGGCGTTCGCCCGCCGGATGGACACCGGCCAGGTCGACATCAACGGCGGGCGGTTCAACCCGCTGGCCCCCTTCGGCGGCTACAAGCAGTCGGGTGTCGGGCGCGAACTGGGCCCGCACGGTCTGGCGGAGTACCTCCAGACCAAGTCGCTCCAGTTCTGAGCCGACCTTCGCCGTCCGAGCCGCTCCAGTTCTGAGCGGACCTTCGCCGTCCGAGTCGCTCCAGTTCTGAGCCGGCCTCCCCGTCCGAGCCGCTTCAGGGCCGAGCGGGCCTTCCCGCCCGAGCGGGCTTTCCCGCCCCAGCCGCGCTACGTATCCGAACGCCTCCGAACGTATCCGAACCAGCCCCCAACCAAGGAGCCTGCACGTGGTCCGCGCCGCCGTACTGCCCGCCGTCGGAGCTCCCCTGGAGATCACCGACATCGCACTCCCGCAACCCGGCCCCGGCCAGGTGCGCGTCGCCCTCGCCGCCGTAGGGGTCTGCCACTCCGACCTGTCCCTGTCGAACGGCACCATGCGGGTTCCGGTCCCCGCCGTCCTCGGCCACGAGGGTGCCGGAACCGTCCTCTCCGTCGGCGAGGGCGTCACCCATGTCGCCCCCGGCGACGGTGTCGTCCTCAACTGGGCACCGTCCTGCGGGACCTGCTTCCACTGCGGGATCGGCGAGGTCTGGCTCTGCGCCGACGCCCTCAAGGGCGCCGGCAACATCCATGCCCGTACCGCCGACGGCACCGAACTCCACCCCGGTCTGAACGTCGCGGCCTTCGCCCAGGAGACCGTCGTCGCCGGGAAATGCGTGCTGCCCGCCCCGGCCGGCATCCCGCTCACCGACGCCGCCCTGCTCGGCTGCGCCGTCCTCACCGGTTACGGCGCGATCCACCACTCCGCCCGGGTCCGCGCGGGCGAGAGCGTCGTCGTGTTCGGGATCGGCGGGGTCGGCCTCGCCGTCCTCCAGTCCGCCCGGATCGCGGGTGCCTCGCGGATCATCGCGGTCGACGTCTCCCCCGAGAAGGAGGAGCTGGCCCGGCGGGCCGGGGCCACCGACTTCGTCCTCGCCTCCGCCACCACCCCGCGCGAGATCCGCAAACTCACCGGAGGTCAGGGCGCGGACGTCGCCGTGGAGTGTGTCGGACGGCCCGCCACGATCCGCGGAGCCTGGGAGTCCACCCGGCGCGGCGGCCGTACCACGGTGGTCGGCATCGGCGGAAAGGATCAGGAAGTCACCTTCAACGCCCTGGAGATCTTCCACTGGGGCCGGTCACTGACGGGCTGCGTCTACGGCAACAGCGACCCGGAGCGGGATCTGCCGGTACTCGCCGAACACATCCTCGCGGGCCGCTTCGACGTCTCCATGATGGTCACCGAACGGATCGGGCTGGACGGCATCCCGGCGGCCTTCGACAACATGATCGCGGGCAAGGGCGGCCGTGCGCTGGTGGTGTTCTAGGCGCATCGCCCCGTGAGGCCGGAGCCCGCCGGGATCCCCGGGGACGGAGCTCAGTTGTCCGGGGTCAGCAGCCGGGCGTCCATCTCGCCCTGCTCGAACAGCCGGGAGGCCGGGCCCACGATCAGCGGGTCCGGCTCCCCGACCAGCTCCAGGTCCTTGCCCGGGTAGTCGAAGCGGTGCAGGACATGGCGCATCGCCTCCAGCCGGGCCCGCTTCTTGTCGTTGCTCTTCACCACGGTCCAGGGCGAGTCCGCCGTGTCCGTGTGGAACAGCATCAGCTCCTTGGCCTCGGTGTACGCGTCCCACTTGTCGAGCGAGGCGAGGTCGACCGGGCTCAGCTTCCACCGCCGTACCGGATCGATCTGCCGGATCATGAACCGGTTGCGCTGCTCATTGCGCGAGACGGAGAACCAGAACTTCACCAGACGGATGCCGTCGCGTGCGAGCATCCGCTCGAAGTCCGGCGCCTGGTGCATGAATTCGAGGTACTCGCGGGTCGTGCAGAACCCCATCACCCGCTCCACCCCGGCCCGGTTGTACCAGGAGCGGTCGAACAGCACGATCTCCCCGGCGCTCGGCAGATGAGCCACGTACCGCTGGAAGTACCACTGGGTGCGCTCGCGCTCGGTCGGCTTCTCCAGCGCCACCACCCGCGCACCACGCGGATTGAGATGCTCGGTGAACCGCTTGATCGTGCCGCCCTTGCCCGCCGCGTCACGCCCCTCGAAGAGGATCACCAGCCGTTCGTCGCGCTCCTTCACCCGGTGCTGGAGCTTCAGCAGCTCGATCTGCAGGGCGCGCTTGGCCTTGTCGTAATCCCGCCGACGGAGCTTGCGGTCGTACGGGTAGTCCTCGCGCCAGGCGTCCCGGGCGTGGCCCTTCGGCGTCACCAGGACCGGGTCGTCGTCCCCGCTGTCGACCACACCGAAACCGCCGAGATACGGGCCCCCGTAGCGTGCCGCCCGCTTCTCGGACTCCGGAGCGGAATCGCGCTTCCCGCCGGTCCCGCGCCGCGTCCCGCTACGGTCGCCCCGCTGATTGCCGCTCTTCGCCATGACGGGATCCCTCCACGGGCAGCGCCGGATTCTTCCGCGTCAGGCCAGTCTGCTGACGGGTCCGGGAGACCGCCACCCCGGCCAGGCAGAGCAGCCCGCCGCCGACGCTGAGCAGCGCGGGCACCTCGTCCAGCAGCAGCCAGGCCATCACCACCACCAGTGCGGGCACCGCGTACGTGGTGGCGCCCATCCTGCCCGCGGTGGTGCGGGCCAGGGCGTAGGCCCAGGTGGTGAAGGCGAGAGCGGTAGGGAAGACGCCCAGGTAGACCATGTTCAGGGTGGCGGACAGCGGCGCGTCGGCGGCCTCGGAGACCAGCACCCCGGAGAACGGCAGACAGGCGACCGTACCGATCAGGCAGCCGAAGGTGGTGACCTGAAGAGCGGAACCGTGCCGCAGAGCGGGCTTCTGGCCCACCACCCCGGCCGCGTACGCCACGGCGGCCAGCAGGCAGAGCAGGACCCCCAGCACCGAGGAGCCGCCGTGACCGGACAGGGAGAGCCCGACCACCGCCGCTCCCGCGAACGAGACGGCCATCCCCGCCAGCAGCCTGCGCGGCAGCCCTTCACCGAGCAGCCGGGCGCCGAGCAGGGCGATCAGGATCGGGCCGATGTTCACCACCATCGCGGCCGTCCCGGCATCCACCTCCTGCTCGCCCCAGTTGAGCACCACCATGTAGAGCCCGAACCAGAGCAGCCCGGACGTGACGATGCCGGGCCAGGCGGCCCTGGCGGGCAGCCCCTCGCGGCGTACGAGACAGATCGCGCCGAGCACCAGCGTGCCCGCCAGCAGCCGGCCGAGGGCCAGCGCACCGGGCGAATACGCCTCGCCCGCGCTGCGGATGGAGACAAAGGCGGAGGCCCACAGCACCACCGTGGTGCAGGCGGCGGCCGGGGCCCGCCAGTCGCGCCCCGGTGCGGATTCCGCAGGTGATCCCGGTGTCGTCGTCGTCATGACCACGAGGCTAGGGCCGTGACGTTGCGGCCCCCACCGAATGGTCGTCCTCGGTCAATCGTCGGCCGTCCGGTCGCTCGGCTTGTCACCCGGCGGTCGATCGTCGGTCAGTCGGCAGGTCACACAGCGGGTCTCACGGCAGCCATTCGTCCCCCGGTCCTCCGCCGGTCCTCCGCCGGTCGTCAGTCGAGCGCCGACGCCTCGATGCCGAGCAGCCCCGACAGCGCCCGCTGTCCGTCCGGCGTCGCCCGTACCGCGCGCCCCGTCCCGATCCGTACGCACCACCCGTTGTCCAGCGCGTGCCGGCACAGCGCGGCGCCCGCGACGCCCGCCAGGTGCGGGCGGCGTTCCGTCCAGTCCAGACAGCTCCGTACGAGTGGCCGCCGGGACGTCGAACGAAGGCCGATGCCCAGCGCGTCGAACCAGCCCAGGCCCTCGTCGGTGAGTGCGAAGCCGGTGTCCTGGCGCAGCAGCCCGCGTTCGGTCATCGCCTCGGTGATCCTGATGCCGAGCCGGCCCGCGAGATGGTCGTAGCAGGTGCGCCCCCGGGCCAGGGCGCTGCTCATGCTCGCCGCGCGCAGGGTGCGCGGCTGTTCCGCCGCGTCGGGCATGACCTGGGCGGCCAGCTCCTCGACGAGGTGCGCGACGCGTTCGTCGGCCAGCCGTACATAGCGGTGACGGCCCTGCCGTTCCTCGGCCAGCAGCCCGCCCGCCACCAGCTTGCCCAGGTGCTCGCTGGCGGTCGACGGGGCGACCCGGGCGTACCGGGCCAGCTCACCGGCCGTCCAGGCGCGCCCGTCGAGCAGGGCGAGGCAGAAGGAGGCGCGGGTCTCGTCGGCGAGCAGCGTCGCCAGCGCGGCGAGGCGCGGAGCGGCCGGATCGTGCGGTGTCGGGCGTGCCATACGGTCAAGGATGCGTCAGGAACGGTTCGGCGTGGGTCGAACCGTTGCCGCCCCGGCGCGGACCACCTGCTCGTACTGGAGCGCGAGCCCGTCCAGCAGGGCCCGCAGCCCGGTCCCGAAGGCGCCCTCGTCCACCTGCTGGCGGCGGTCCGCCAGCAGGTGGGCCTGGCCGAGGTGCGGGTAGTCCGCCGGGTCGTACGCGGTCTCGTCGTCGACGAAACCGCGGGCGAAGGAGCCCAGTGCCGAACCGGTGATGAAGTAGCGCATCAGTGCCCCGATGTACGTGGCCTGGGCGGGCGGCCAGCCCGCCCCGACCATCCCGCCGAACACCGCGTCGGCGACCCGCAGACCGGCCGGCCGGCGGCCGGGGCCCTGCGCGAGGACCGGGACGATGTGCGGGTGCTCGGTGAGCGCCGCGCGGTAGGAGACGGCCCAGTCGTGCAGGGCCTCGCGCCAGTCCCGGGGGTCGGACGCGTCGAACATCGACAGATCGACCTGGGCGGAGACGGCGTCGGCGACCGCGTCCAGGATCTCGTCCTTGTTGCGGAAGTGGTTGTAGAGCGAGGGTCCGCTGACCCCCAGCTCGGCCGCCAGGCGGCGGGTGGAGACGGCGTCCAGCCCCTCGGAGTCCACGAGCGCGCTCGCCGTTCCGACGATGCGGTCTCTGCTGAGGAGGGGCTTGCGCGGTCGGGCCATGCGGCTCATAGTAGGGCCTGCGAGCAGGAAACTAGCAGTGCTAATTTAAAGTGGGGTGCCGTCCGATGAACCTGGAGCTCAGCGAGGAGCAGGAAGCCGTCCGGCGGCTGGCCGAGGACTTCGTCGCCCGTGAGGTCACTCCTCATGCCGTCGAGTGGGACCGCGCCGAGAGCGTCGACAAGTCGATCGTGGGCAAGCTGGGGGCGCTCGGCTTCCTCGGGCTCACCGTTCCCGAGGAGTACGGCGGCTCGGGCGGCGACCATCTCTCGTACTGCCTGGTCACCGAGGAGCTGGGACGCGGGGACTCCTCGGTCCGCGGCATCGTGTCCGTCTCGCTCGGCCTGGTCGCCAAGACCATCGTGTCCTGGGGTTCCGAGGAGCAGAAGCATCAGTGGCTCCCGCGTCTCACCGCGGGCGAGGCGATCGGCTGCTTCGCCCTCACCGAGCCGGGGACCGGCTCGGACGCCGGGAACCTCACGACGAAGGCCGTCCGCGACGGCGACGACTACGTCATCAACGGCACCAAGATGTTCATCACCAACGGAACCTGGGCCGATGTGGTGCTGCTCTTCGCCCGCACCAACGACACCCCTGGCCACCAGGGAATCTCCGCCTTCCTGGTCCCCGCGGACAGCCCAGGCATCACCCGCCGCACCATCCACGGCAAGCTCGGTCTGCGCGGCCAGCCCACGGCCGAGCTGGTGCTGGAGGATGTCCGGGTACCCGCCGCCGCGCTCATGGGACCGGAGGGCAAGGGCTTCTCCCTCGCCATGTCCGCCCTGGCCAAGGGCCGGATGTCGGTCGCGGCGGGCTGCGTCGGCATCGCCCGGGCGGCACTCGACGCCGCCCTGCGGTACGCGGGCGAGCGCGAGCAGTTCGGCAAGTCCATCGCGAGCTATCAGCTGGTCCAGGAGCTGATCAGCGACATTTCCGTGGACGTCGACGCCGCCCGGCTGCTGACCTGGCGGGTCGCCGACCTCATCGACCGGGGCGCGGACTTCGCCACGGCCGCCTCCACGGCGAAGCTCTTCGCCTCCGAGGCGGCCGTGCGCGCCGCCAACAACGCCCTCCAGGTCTTCGGCGGCTACGGCTACATAGACGAGTACCCGGTCGGCAAGCTGCTGCGCGACGCCCGTGTGATGACGCTCTACGAGGGCACCAGTCAGATCCAGAAGCTGATCATCGGCCGGGCGCTGACCGGGGTCTCCGCCTTCTGACCGATTCCGGACGGCCGTCACTCGAACGGGCGTCTGAGTACCGGACTGAGTACGGATGCGGATGTGGCGCACGCCACGTCGGCGGATGCTGTGCGGCATGAGTGAGACGACATCGGTCAAGCAGCAGAGCACCGCGGCCTTCTACAGCCAGGCCGTCGCATCCTTCGGGGTGGCGATGGGCGCGGTGGCCCTCGGCATCTACTTCCTCGACGCCGACGCGTGGGTGCGAGGCTTCCTCGCCATCGGCGTGCTCTACCTCGTCACGTCGTGCTTCACACTGGCCAAGGTCATCAGGGACCGCCAGGAGGCGGGGCAGCTCATCAGCCGCGTCGACCAGGCGCGACTGGAGAAGATCCTCGCCGAGCACGACCCCTTCCAGAAGCTCTGACCTCGGCTCCGGCATCCGGAGCCCCGGACTCTAAGCGCTTGCTCAGGTTCGGGGTATGGTGTTCGTCCGCTGACGGAGAGGGGCACGTGGCGATGAGTACGGCGCAGGAGATGGACGGTGACGACACCCCGTGGGGTGAGGTGACACCCGAGGCGGCCAGGCGGCTCCTCGTCGCCGCCGTCGACGCGTTCGCCGAGCGCGGGTACCACGCGACCACCACCCGCGACATCGCCGGCCGTGCCGGGATGAGCCCGGCCGCGCTCTACATCCACTACAAGACGAAGGAAGAGCTGCTCCACCGGATCAGCAAGATCGGGCACGACCGGGCCCTGTACGTCCTGGAGGCGGAGGCCGACCGGGACGGCACGGCGGCCGAGCGGCTCGCCGGGGCGGTCCGGTCCTTCGTCCGCTGGCACGCCGAGCGGCACACCACCGCGCGCGTCGTGCAGTACGAGCTGGACGCCCTCGGTGACGAGCACCGCACCGAGATCGTCGAGCTGCGCCGCAGGAGCGACGCCGTGGTGCGCAGGATCATCAGCGAGGGCGTACGGGCGGGGGAGTTCGACGTTCCCGATGTTCCCGGCACCACGCTCGCGGTGCTGTCGCTCTGCATCGACGTGGCGCGCTGGTTCAACGCGCAGGGGAGCCGGACACCCGACGAGGTCGGCGAGCTCTACGCCGACCTCGTGCTGCGCATGGTCGGTGCCCAGAAGTAGCGGTTCCGCGACCCCGGCGGGCGCGCGGTGGCTCAGAAGTACGCGCGGTGGCTCAGAAGTAGTAGCGCGACACCGACTCGGCGACGCAGGCCGGCTTGTCGCCGCCCTCGCGCTCGACGGTGACCAGCGCGGTGACCTGGACGCCGCCGCCCGCCTCCTCGACGCTCTTGAGCACGGCCGTGGCGCGCAGCCGTGAGCCCACCGGGACGGTCGAGGGGAAGCGGACCTTGTTGGATCCGTAGTTGATGCCCATCTTCATGCCCTCGACCCGCATGACCTGCGGTACGAGCGCGGGCAGCAGGGACAGCGTCAGATAGCCGTGCGCGATCGTCGTGCCGAACGGCCCGCCCGCCGCCCGCTCGGGGTCCACATGGATCCACTGGTGGTCACCGGTCGCCTCGGCGAACCGGTCGATCCGCTTCTGGTCGATCTCCAGCCAGTCGCTGTGACCCAGCTGCTCGCCCACCCCGTCGCGCAGCTCCTGTGCGGACGTGAAGATCTTCGGTTCTGCCATGGTTCCGGTCCCTGCCTTCCGGCTCTGTGCCTTCATGCGGCGCCTCGCGGCTCGATGTCTAAGCGCTTGCTCAGCATCCTTCGGGTGGTGCGGTCCTGTCAACGACGGCGCGTCCGGAGTGCGGGGCGCCTTTGGCGACTCGCGGCTGATCGGCAGGGTTTTCGAAGAGGGAGGTGAGGTTCGAGGTGGGACCAGTAGGGTTTGAGGAGTGCCACAGATCCCACAGACACTCCATGAACTCACGGTCGGCCAGCTCTCCGCGCGTAGCGGCGCCGCGGTTTCCGCCCTGCACTTCTATGAGTCCAAGGGCCTGATCAGCAGCCGCCGCACCAGTGGCAATCAGCGCCGCTACACCAGGGACGCCCTGCGCCGGGTCGCGTTCGTGCGCGCCTCGCAACGTGTCGGCATCCCGCTGGCCACCATCAGGGACGCGCTCGCCGAGCTGCCCGAGGGGCGAACCCCGAACCGGGACGACTGGGCCAGGCTCTCGCGGGCGTGGCACGGCGAACTGGACGAGCGCATCGCCCAGTTGGCCCGGCTGCGCGACCATCTGACCGACTGCATCGGCTGCGGGTGTCTGTCGCTGGAGACCTGTGTGCTCTCCAACCCCAACGACATCTCCGGTGACCGGATCACCGGTTCGCGTCTGATGCCCGAGCACAAGCGGTCCGACGGCGGGGAGACGAAGCCCGGCGGCGAGGCGAAGTCCGGCGGCGAGGCGAAGTCCGGCGGTAGCACGCAGCCGGGCGGCGGCACGGCGTCGGACCGTGGCACGGCGTCGGACCGTGGCGCGGCGTCGGACGGTGGCGCGGATCAGGGCTGCTCGCAACGGCCGGGCTGCTAGGGGCAGTCGGAGCGCGGGTGAGTGTGGGGAAGCGCGGGGGGTGTGCTTCCGGTAGTGTCGCGCTCTTCGGCCGGCGGATGCCCGCGTACCGGAGTCCCCTCCGGAGGGTCCCAGTGACCTCGCGCCCCCTCGACCTGGCCGTCGCCCGCGTACGCACGGTCTTCGCCGGAATGACGAGTCCGACGGAGACCGGTTGCGGTCGGTGTCATCTGCCGCGGGAGACCGCGCTGTTGCGCACCCCTGACGTACCGATACCGCCCGACGTCCTGAGCAGGTACGCGGGCGAGGTGCCCGACCATTTCGACGACCCGGACGCGTCGATGCGCCGTTTGCTGCCCGACCTGGTGGAACTCCTCGTGGCGGGCGGGGTGGACGGCGCCTACGGCGGGCTGCACGCCCTGGGCCGTACCCGCTGGAGCCGCTGGCCGGCCGAGCAGCGGGAGGCCGTCCACGGCTTCTTCGAGGCGTGGTTCACCCAGGTGCTGCGGACCCCGCCGGAGGAGTCCGGCGGGGAACCGCCTGCCACGACGTGCTCCAGTCCTGTGTCACCTCGCTCAGCACCGTCACTCCCTTTCTCGCCATCTGGGCGGCCGAGGGGCGCGGCGGGCCCGCCGACGGCCATCTGCTCGCCTGCGTGGAGCGGTACATCGACGACCTCATCGGCGACGAGTGGCCGCTGGGCTGGTGGGCCGATCACGGACGGGACGAGCCCGTGGCGGAGCTTCGGGCGTGGGTACATGAGCACGCCCCCGACCGACTGCGCGCGGTGGGTGCCGACCCGGCACTCCTTCTCCGCGTCGAAGTGCTCGGCCTGCCCTGCGACGACCGGTGGCCCGCCCTGGAGGCACTCGACCACCCCACCGGCGGCGGGGGAGGGTGAGCGCCGCGTCGCTTCCCGGACCGTCGTTTCCCGGACCGTCGTTTCCCGGACCGCCCGGCCCGGGTGCGCCTCACGCCGCCGACGCCAGGTTCCGGTGACGCATCCGCCGGGCCCTCGCCAGCGCACCGGCCGTCAGCACGGGCCGCGGTACCACGATGCCGCATCCGGTGCAGACCGGCCCCGACCACGGCTCCCGGCCGACGTCCTGCCGCCAGGCGAAACCGGTCGCCGTGCAGACCGGGCAGGCCGCCCCGGGCTCGGACCCCAGCGCCGCGATCAGCCGTCGCAGCACCTCGGCGAGCGGTGCGGACGGATGGACCCCGGGGTCGGCGCAGCGGGCGACACCGTTGCCGCCCCAGGTGCGGCGGTGCCAGTCGTCGAACGCGGCCGGCCGGCGCCGCCCGTCGTGCTTCTCGCGCCGCCTGCGCTCCGCGAACCCCGTCTCGTACGCGAGCCAGATGGCCCGCGCCTCCTCCAGCTCCTCCAGCGCGCGCATCAGGCGCACCGGATCGGGGGCCCGGTCCTCGGGTCCGATCCCGTGCCGGGCGCACAGATGGTGCCACGTCGCCCGGTGGCCGTAAGGGGCGAACCTCTCCAGGCACTTGCGCAGCGAGTACCGCCGCAATGCCAGATCGCCCAGCGGATCGCGGACCTGTCTCGCAAGACTCCGGAAACCGGCCATGACACTGCCACCTCCGTCACTCGTACTTCGGCGTCAAGGAATGGACGTACGACTGCCCGTTTCGGCTCCATCGAAAGATGAGAAACGTCCAATGGCTGAGACACCCCACGTGGGGCGGGGGTGATGACCGGTTGCATGGCGGCGTGCGGCCCGGTGGTGAGAGGGCGTGCGCGCATGTGGTGATTCGGGAAAGGTGACCGGTGTTCACCTTACTGAGGGGTGATACCGCCAGTAACCTCCGGCGCATCGGCCTCTCGGAGGAGCACGCATGCCCCCACGCACCGGCACATTCAGGGCCGCCGCAGTCGCGGCCGCCCTCGCCCTCGGTACCTTCCTGCCGACGGCCTCGCCACCGGCCCGAGCCGCGGCGGCGGAACCCGTACCCGTCACCGATCACTGCCAGGGGCAGTGCGCCGACATCCTTCCCCCCGGCGAGAACGGCAACGCCACCCTCGTCGAGATCCTCGGCAACAAGGCGTTCGGCACGCACCCGGCCCACAGCGACGACCAACTCGACCGCTACAACGGCCTGGTGGCCGGGCACACCGCACTCACCGACCGGAAGCTGACCGACTTCTTCAACGACGCCTCCTTCGGGGTCGCGAAGGACCAGATCGAATCCGTCACCTCGCCCCGCGAGGACGTCACCATCACCCGGGACAAGGCGAGCGGCGTCCCCCACATCAAGGGCACCACCCGTTACGGCACCGAATTCGGCGCCGGGTTCGCCGCCGGCCAGGACCGGCTCTGGCTGATGGATCTCTTCCGGCACATCGGGCGCGGCGAACTGACCTCGTTCGCGGGCGGCGCGCTCGCCAACCAGGGCCTGGAGCAGCAGTTCTGGCCGCAGGCCCCGTACACCGAGGCCGACCTCGAAGCCCAGGTCGAGCGGATCAGGACCACCGAGGGCGCGCAGGGCGAGCAGGCCATGGCCGACGCCCAGGCGTATGTCGACGGGATCAACGCCTACCGGGAGAAGTCCAAGAAGGGCCGCTACTTCCCCGGCGAGTACGTCCTCACCGGCAAGATCGACGCCATCACCAACGTCGGCGAGATCCAGCCCTTCCGGCTGACCGACCTGATCTCGATCGCGTCCGTCGTCGGCGGGCAGTTCGGCGGTGGCGGAGGCGGCGAGGTGCAGGCCGCCCTCTCCCTGCTGGCCGCCCAGGAGAAGTACGGCGTCGCCGAAGGAACCGAGGTCTGGGAGTCGTTCCGGCAGCGCGAGGATCCCGAGGCCGTGCTCACCGTCCATGACGGCACCGCGTTCCCGTACGCGGGCAAGCCGGACGACGCCCGCGGCACCGCCCTTCCCGACCGGGGCTCCGTCACACCCGAACCCCTGATCCACGACCGGACCGGCTCGGCGGGAACCGACCGGAAGGACCCGGTCGAGGCCCCGGCCGCCCTCGAACCGCTCCAGGGCATGTACGACAAGGGCGTCATCCCCGAGGGCTCGCTCCCGGGCTCCGGCACCGGCGCCGAGAAGCGCGGTATGTCCAACGCCCTGCTGGTCTCCGGCAAGCACACCGCGAGCGGAAACCCGATCGCCGTCTTCGGACCGCAGACCGGCTATTTCGCACCCCAGTTGATGATGCTCCAGGAACTCCAGGGTCCCGGCATCAGCGCCCGGGGCGTCTCCTTCGCCGGAGTCGGCATGTACATCCAGATGGGCCGCGGTCAGGACTACGCCTGGAGCGCCACCTCGGCCGGCCAGGACATCACCGACACATACGCCATCGAGCTGTGCGAACCCGGTGGCGGCGCCCCCACCAAGGACTCCACGCACTACCTCTACCGGGGCACCTGCACCGCGATGGAGAAACTGGAGCGCGCCAACTCCTGGAAGCCGACCGTCGCCGACTCCACCGCCGCGGGCTCCTACCTCATGCGGGTGTGGCGCACGAACTACGGCATCGTCACCCATCGCGCCACGGTGGCCGGCAAGCCCGTCGCGTACACCTCGCTGCGCACCACCTACCGCCACGAGGCCGACTCGATCGTCGGCTTCCAACTGCTCAACGACCCCGGCCAGGTCAAGGACGCCGCCTCCTTCCAGCGAGCGGCGGGCCATATCGACTACGCCTTCAACTGGTTCTACGCCGACTCCCGCACCGCCGCCTACTTCAACAGCGGCATGAACCCGGTCCGGGCGCAGGGCGTCGACCCGGCCCTGCCGATCAGCGCCGAGCGGGCGTACGAGTGGCGGGGCTACGACCCGGCGGCCAACACCGCCGACTACACGCCGTACGCCGAGCACCCGCAGTCCAGCGGCCAGGACTACTACGTCTCCTGGAACAACCGGCAGGCCGAGGGCTACGCGAGCGCGGGCTTCGGCTTCGGGGCGGTGCACCGGGGCGACCTGCTGGACGACCGGGTGGCGAAGCTCGTAGAGGAGGGCGGGGTCACCCGCGCCTCCCTGACCCGGGCCATGGCCGATGCCGCGCTCACCGATCTGCGGGGCGAGCAACTGCTGCCCGAACTGCTGAAGGTGGTGCGCTCCCAGCCCGTCTCCGACCCGGAGATCAGTGCGGCGGTACAGCAGCTGGAGTCCTGGCGGGCGGCCGGATCGCAGCGCAGGGAGAGCAGTGAGGGCTCCCACGCGTACACCCACGCCGACGCGGTACGGATCATGGACGCCTGGTGGCCGAAACTGATCGAGGCCGAATTCCGGCCCGGTCTGGGCGACGGCCTCTACAACGCCCTGACCGGCAGCCTCGCCGTCGACGAATCCCCGGCGGCCGCCCACGGGCCGAGCGGGGCGCACAGCGGTTCCGCTTTCCAGTACGGCTGGTGGGGCTTCGCCGACAAGGACCTGCGCCAGGTCCTCGGGCAGCCCGTCAAGGGCCCGCTGGCGAAGACGTACTGTGGCAACGGTGACCTGAGCGGCTGCCGTGACGCCCTGCTCGCCACTCTGAAGCAGGCGGCGGCCGAACCGGCCACCGAGGTCTATCCCGGTGACGACAGCTGCAAGCCCGGCGAGCAGTGGTGCTCCGACGCGATCATCCACCGCCCGCTGGGCGGGATCTCGCAGAAGTCGATCCACTGGCAGAACCGGCCGACCTATCAGCAGGTCGTGGAGTTCCCCTCCCACCGGTAGGGGCCGTACGGATGGGCCCGGCCGCCCGGTATCGCCGCCCTGAGCAGGCGATATTCGGTGGTCGGGCCTCCCCGGTCCGGGGATAGGGTGCCGTACATGACAGTGTCAACGCGCCTGGAGAAGGTCACCCCCGACAACGTGATCGCCGCCTGCCGCCTTCAGGTCCGCCCGGACCAGACGACGTTCGTGGCGCCGGTCGCCCAGTCGCTGGCCGAGGCGTATGTGCATCCCGGCGTCGCCTGGCCCCGGCTGATCTGCGACGGCGAGCGGATCGTGGGCTTCGTGATGGCCTTCTTCGACATCCCCTTCGACTACGACGCGGACGTACCGGACGCCCCGCCGCGCTCCGGGCTCTGGCGCCTGGCCGTCGACGCCGGTGAACAGGGCCGCGGCTACGGGCGCTTCGCGGTGCGCGCGGTGAACGAGGAGCTCCGCAGACGCGGCGGGACGCTCTCCACGGTGACCTGGCATCCCGGCGAGGGCGGCCCGGAGGGCTTCTATCTGGGGCTCGGTTACCTCAAGCGCGGGCTGACGAACGACGGCGAGTACCTCGGCGAACTGGACCTGACCGTCTGACCACCCGGCGGATCTGCCGGCACGACCGCCCGACCGCCCGACTGCCCGCCCGCCCGACTGCTCGCTCGCCCGCCCGACTGCCCGACCGCCCCTCGACCGACCGACCGCTCGACCGACCGCCCGACGGGGGGCCTGCCCCCGTGGGCGCCCTGCCGGTCGGGTGCCGCCCGCCCGCAGGGGACGGCACCTACGGGGACGGCACCCGTCCGTCCTACCCGCCGTACCGCAGATACTTCTTCCGCTTCGCCCGGAACGCCGCCAGGTCCTCGCGCCAGGCACCCACCACCTCATCGGTGTCCGCGCCCGCGTCGATCATGGTGCGGACCCGGGTGTTCCCGGTGAGCTTGTCGATCCAGTTGTCCGGGCGCCAGGCGAAGCCGCTCCAGGACCGCTTCGCCGTCACCAGCAGGGCGATGCCGGTACGGACCGGGTCGAAGACCTCCCGGTCCTGGACGTGCAGCTGCACCCCGCCGACCGTCTTCCCCTGGAACTTGGAGAACGTCGGCGCGAAGTACGCCTCGCGGAACGACACCCCGGGCAGTTCCAGGGCATTGGCGGCGGCTGCCCAGCGGTGGTCGATGCCCTCCGCCCCCAGCAGCTCGAACGGCCGCGTGGTGCCCCGGCCCTCGGAGAGGTTCGTGCCCTCGAAGAGGCAGGTGCCGGAGTAGACGAGGGCCGTTTCGGCGGTCGGCATGTTCGGGCTCGGCGGCACCCACGGCAGCCCGGTCCCGTCGAAGAAGTCCGAGCGCCGCCACCCCGACATCGTGACCACGTCCAGCTCCGCCGGCCGCTCCGCCAGGAACTCCGCGTTGAAGAACAGGGCCAGCTCGGCGACGGTCATGCCGTGGGCCTGGGCGATCTCCCGGCGGCCCACGAACGTCGCGAACGCCGGATCGAGGACCGGCCCGAGCGCCGCGCGCCCGGTCACCGGGTTCGGCCGGTCCAGGACGACGAAACGTCTGCCCGCGAGCGCGGCGGCCTCCATGCAGTCGTACAGCGTCCAGATGTACGTGTAGAAGCGGGCCCCCGCGTCCTGGATGTCGAAGACGACCGTGTCCACCCCGGAGGCGGTGAAGATGTCCGCGAGCGGCTGACCGCTCTTCAGATATGTGTCGTAGACCGGCAGCCCGGTCGCCGGGTCGTCGTACCGCCCCTCCGAGCCGCCCGCCTGCGCGGTGCCCCGGAAGCCGTGCTCCGGGCCGAAGACGGCGGTCAGGTTCACCCGCGGGTCCGGGTGCATCACATCGACGATGTGGCGCACATCGGCGGTGACACCGGTCGGATTGGTGACGATCCCGACCTTCTGGCCCCGCAGCGTCCGGTAGCCGTCGGCGGCCAGCCGGTCGAACCCGGTGCGGACCCGGCCGTGCCCGCCGCCGTGCCCCGGGCGGGCGGCGGCGGGTCCGGTCCCGGCCGCCGTTGCCGCGAGGGCGCCCACAGCGCTCCCGGCGGCC
This sequence comes from Streptomyces sp. TSRI0281, assembly GCF_001905125.1. Classification (GTDB taxonomy): domain Bacteria; phylum Actinomycetota; class Actinomycetes; order Streptomycetales; family Streptomycetaceae; genus Streptomyces. The sequence continues at coordinate 130,674 of NZ_LWLE01000038.1, forward strand.
AGCAAACCACGTCTGGACAGGCTCATTCCGCTACCTCCATGATCGCGCCGACTGTCATGGTCACGCACGCTAGCGCGGGCGCGGGCCGCGCGGAACGACTCGGACCGGGCAGTTTCCCCGTCCTGGCGCCGGCCCCTTCCCCGACGACATACCGACCGGTTAGTCTGCCGGGGCAGTCGGCTGAGAGAGGCGGGACCCGATGAGTACGGTGCAGGGCGCTGGCGTGGTGGTCACAGGAGCCGGAGGCGGTATCGGCGCCGCGCTGGCCCGCAGATTCGCCGCGGAAGGTGCGCGGGTCGTCGTCAACGACCTCGACCTCGGCCGGATCGAGCCGCTCGCCGAGGAGATCGGCGCCACCGCCGTCGCCGGTGACGCCTCCCGCATCGTGGACACCGCCCGTGACGCCCTCGACGGCACGGTGGACATCTACTGCGCCAACGCGGGCCTCGCCTCGCCCGGCGACGTCTTCGCCGACGAGGAGATCTGGGCCGCCGCCTGGGACGTCAACGTCATGGCCCATGTCCGTGCCGCCAAGGCCCTGCTCCCGGACTGGCTGGAGCGCGGCAGCGGCCGCTTCGTCACCACCGCCTCCGCCGCCGGACTCCTGACGATGATCGGCGCGGCACCGTACAGCGTCACCAAGCACGGCGCCGTCGCCTTCGCCGAGTGGCTGTCCCTGACCTACCGCCACCGCGGCCTCAAGGTCCACGCGATCTGCCCGCAGGGCGTGCGTACGGACATGCTCACCGCCGCGGGCTCCGCGGGCGAGTTGGTCCTCGCCCCCGGCGCCATCGAGCCGGAAGCGGTCGCCGACGCGCTGTTCGACGCCATGGCCGAGGACCGCTTCCTGGTCCTGCCGCACCCCGAGGTCGCCGGGTACTACCGGGCCCGCGCCAAGGACCCCGACCACTGGCTGGGCAGTATGAACCACCTCCAGCGGAAGTGGGAGGAGACCGGCGCATGATCTCCTCCCCGTACGCGGCCAAGCCCTGGGCGGCCCTGCTCAGCGCGGCCCAGCGCACCCCCGTCACCCCGGCCGAGACCCTGGTGCACGCCTTCCGCGCATCCGTCGCCCGCGCCCCCGAGCGCCCCGCCCTCGCCTACTTCGACGGGCGCCTCACCTACCGGGAGACCGACCGGCTCTCCGACTCCGTGGCCGGGCATCTCGCGGCCGAGGGGCTCCGGCGCGGCGACCGCGTCGCGATCATGCTCCAGAACACCCCGCACTTCGTCCCGGCGCTGCTCGGCGCCTGGAAGGCCGACGCCACCAAGGAACGGCTCGCCGCATACAAGTATCCGCGCGAGGTGGAGATCCTGGCCGAGCTCCCCAAGACGGCGAGTGGGAAGATCCTCAGGCGGGAACTGCGTTCCCCTCGGTAGACCGGTTCACGCACAGTACGGAAGGCAGGTGGCGGCAACATGGCCAAGGCGACGGACGGGGACGCCACGCCCGTCCCTCAACGGCTGCTGGCCGCTGCCACCAGGCTCTTCGCCGAGCGCGGCTACGACCGCACCTCGGTCCAGGAGATCGTGGAGGCGGCGGGCGTCACCAAGGGGGCGCTGTACCACTACTTCGGCTCCAAGGAGGACCTCCTCCAGGAGGTGTACGCCCGGATGCTGCGGCTCCAGCAGGAGCGGCTGGACGCCTTCGCGGACGCCGACGCGCCGGTCGAGCAGCGGCTGCGCGACGCCGCCGCCGACGTGGTCGTCACGACCATCGACAACCTCGACGACGCCGCGATCTTCTTCCGCTCGATGCACCATCTGAGCCCGGAGAAGAACAAGCAGGTGCGGGGCGAGCGGCGCCGCTACCACGAGCGCTTCCGGGCGCTCATCGAGGAGGGGCAGAGGAGCGGGGTGTTCTCCACCGCCACCCCGGCGGACCTGGTGGTCGACTACCACTTCGGCTCCATCCACCACCTGTCCACCTGGTACCGCCCGGACGGCCCGCTGAGCCGCCAGGAGGTTGCCGACCACCTGGCGGACCTGCTGCTGCGGGCCCTGCGCCCGTAGCCACCCGGCCCGCCTCCGTACCGGCCCGCCCCGCCCCTCCGTCCGGCCCGCCTCGGCCCCGCTCCGACACCGAGAGCCGTCCCACGCGCTCCGGCGGGTGCGGGATTCTGCGGGCTTACAGGCATATCCGAAGAGCTGTCCGTTTATAGAACGTACATGTCCGGTTCCCGCTCTTGACGGTGCGCGGTCATCTCGCTGAACATCGGTCACGCATCTCGCACCAGTAGCTCCAGTACCCGGCCGGGCACGGCACGGCCGGGTAGCCCCCCGCACGTTCCGTCAGTCCCCGAACGGAATCCGGAGCCCCTCGATGAGCCTGAACCGCTTTGCCCTGCGCAGATCCCCGGCCCTTCCGGCCGCCGCCGCACTCGCTCTCGCCGCCCTGCTCGCCACCGCCGCACCCGCCGCCCAGGCGGCCGGGACCACCGCGGCACCGGCGGCGGTGGCCGCCCCCGACATCCCGCTCGCCAACGTCAAGGCGCATCTCACCCAGTTCCAGTCGATCGCCACCGCCAACGGCGGCAACCGCGCCCACGGCCGCCCCGGCTACAAGGCGTCCATCGACTATGTGAAGGCCAAGCTGGACGCGGCCGGATACACCACGTCCCTCCAGCAGTTCACCTCGGGCGGTGCCGTCGGCTACAACCTCATCGCCGACTGGCCCGGCGGCGACGCGAACAAGGTCCTCATGGCCGGGGCCCATCTGGACTCGGTGACCTCCGGCGCCGGCATCAACGACAACGGCTCCGGCTCCGCCGCCGTGCTCGAAACGGCACTGGCCGTCTCCCGGGCCCAGCTCCAGCCGGACAAGCACCTCCGCTTCGCCTGGTGGGGCGCGGAGGAGCTCGGCCTCGTCGGGTCGCGGTACTACGTCAACAACCTGCCGTCCACCGAGCGTTCCAAGCTCTCCGGCTACCTCAACTTCGACATGATCGGCTCGCCCAACGCCGGTTACTTCGTCTACGACGACGACCCGGTCATCGAGAAGACCTTCAAGGACTACTACGCCGGTCTCTCCATACCCACCGAGATAGAGACGGAAGGGGACGGCCGCTCCGACCACGCCCCGTTCAAGAACGTGGGCATACCCGTCGGCGGACTGTTCTCGGGCGCGGACTACACCAAGACCGCCGCCCAGGCCCAGAAGTGGGGCGGCACGGCGGGACAGGCCTTCGACCGCTGCTACCACTCGTCCTGCGACAACACGAGCAACATCAACGACACGGCCCTCGACCGCAACAGCGATGCCATCGCCCACGCGATCTGGACCCTGTCCGCCGGGACCGGCGAACCGCCCACGGGCGAAGGCGTCTTCAGCAACGCCACCGATGTCGCCGTCCCCGACAACGGAGCCGCGGTGACCTCGTCGATCGCGGTCACCGGCCGTACCGGCAACGCCCCCGCCGCCCTCCAGGTGGGTGTCGACATCAAGCACACCTATCGCGGCGATGTGGTCATCGACCTCCTCGCCCCGGACGGGACCGCCTACCGGCTGAAGAACTCCAGCAGCGGCGACTCGGCCGACAACGTCATCGCGACCTACCCGGTCGACGCGTCGAGCGAGACCGCCAACGGCACCTGGAAGCTCCGGGTGCAGGACGTGGCCGCGCAGGACACCGGCTACATCGACAGCTGGAAGCTCACCTTCTGAGCCTGAGCCCCGAGCCCTTGGGGCCGGGGGCCGGGAGCCGAGCCCCGATCCCTGTGGCCGGGGGCCATGGGGCCGGTCACTGAGCCCCGGACCCCGGACCCCGAGCCCCGATCCCCGAGCCCCGATCCCCGAGCCCCGGACCCTGAGCCCCGAGCCCGGAACCGGCGCCCGGCCACAGCCCCGGCGCGGGGCGGACCCACCCGGTCCGCCCCGCGCCGCCGGGCTCCCGGATCAGCGGTACTTCTTGATCTCCCGCCGGGCCAGCGACCGCTGGTGCACCTCGTCCGGCCCGTCCGCCAGCCGCAGCGTCCGTGCCGCCGCCCACAGCTCCGCCAGCGGGAAGTCCTGACTGACCCCGCCCGCGCCGTGCAGCTGGACCGCCCGGTCGAGGATGTCCACCACCGCCCGCGGGGTCGCGATCTTGATGGACTGGATCTCGGTGTGCGCACCCCGGTTGCCCACGGTGTCCATCAGCCAGGCGGTCTTCAGCACCAGCAGCCGCAGCTGCTCCACCGTGACCCGGGCGTCCGCGATCCAGTTCTGCACGACGCCCTGCTGGGCGAGCGGCTTGCCGAAGGCCGTACGGGACACGGCCCGCCGGCACATCAGCTCGATGGCCCGCTCGGCCATGCCGATCAGCCGCATGCAGTGGTGGATCCGGCCCGGACCCAGCCGTGCCTGCGCGATGGCGAAACCGCCGCCCTCCTCGCCGATCAGGTTGGTGACGGGCACCCGTACGTCGGTGAAGACGACCTCGGCATGACCACCGTGGGAGTGGTCCTCGTAGCCGTACACCCGCATGGCGCGGCGCACTTCGAGGCCCGGGGTGTCCCTCGGGACGAGGATCTGCGACTGCTGACGGCGGATGTCCTCGCCGTCCGGATCGGTCTTGCCCATCACGATGAAGACCTGGCACTCCGGGTTCATCGCCCCGGAGATGAACCACTTGCGGCCGTTGACGACGTAGTGGTCGCCGTCCCGCGTGATCCGGGTCTCGATGTTGGTCGCGTCCGAGGAGGCGACCTCGGGCTCGGTCATGGCGAACGCCGACCGGATCTCCCCCGCGAGCAGCGGCTCCAGCCACCGCTTCTTCTGCTCGGCCGTCCCGAACTGGAAGAGCACCTCCATGTTCCCGGTGTCCGGCGCCGCGCAGTTCAGCGCGGTCGGCGCCAAGTGCGGGCTGCGGCCCAGGATCTCGGCCAGCGGGGCGTACTGGAGGTTGGTCAGCCCGGCACCGTACCCGGCATCGGGAAGGAAGAGGTTCCACAGGCCCTGCCTGCGCGCCTCGGCCTTCAGGTCCTCCACGATCTGCGGGGTGTCCCACGGGGAGGCGAGGAGGGCGCGCTGGTCGTCCGCGGTCCGCTCGGCCGGGTACACATGCTCGTCCATGAAGGCGAGCAGCTTGGTGCGCAGCTCTTCGGTACGGGCGTCGAATGCGAAGTCCATGGGGGTGATCAGCCTTCCTGGAGGGTGGTGAGGCCGTGCTCGATGAAGACCGGGACGAGATCGCCGATGCGGTCGAAACCGGGGCCCACGGTCTGGCCGCGGGTGTAGCGGTAGTGGATGCCCTCCAGGATCACGGCGAGCTTGAACCAGGCGAACGCGGTGTACCAGGAGATGGCGGAGGTGTCCCGGCCGGACCGGGCGGCGTAGCGCTCGATCAGCTCGGCGGGTGCGGGGTGACCGGCCGCGCCGCTGGTGGTGGACACCGGGGACCCGGGCAGCCCGAGGTCGGAGCTGTACATGACGAGCAGCCCGAGGTCGGTCAGCGGGTCGCCGAGGGTCGACATCTCCCAGTCGAGAACGGCCTTGATCCGGTCGTCCGAGCCGATCAGGACGTTGTCCAGGCGGTAGTCGCCGTGCACCACGGTGGGCGCGGGGGAGTGGGGCAGGTCGCGGCCGAGCGCGGCGTGCAACGCGTCGATCCCGGCGAGTTCACGGTTGCGGGAGGCATCGAGCTGCTTGCCCCAGCGGCGCAACTGCCGGTCCAGGAAACCCTCCGGGCGCCCGAAGTCGCCGAGCCCGACGGCCTCGGCGTCCACGGCGTGCAGATCGACCAGGGTGTCGACGAGACCGAGGATCGCACCCCGGGTGCGCTCGGCGCCCAGCGGGGCGAGCTGCTCGGCCGTGCGGAACGGGGTGCCCTCGACGTACTCCATCACGTAGAAGGGCGAGCCGATGACCGCGTCGTCCTCGCAGAGCAGCACGGGCTCCGGCACCGGCACGGCGGTCTGGTGCAGGGCGCTGATGACCCGGAACTCGCGCTTCATGTCGTGCGCGGTGGCCAGGACATGGCCGAGCGGAGGTCTGCGCACGACCCACCGGCCGGTGCCGTCGGTGACGGTGTACGTGAGGTTCGACCGGCCGCCCTCGATCAGCCGGGCTTCGAGCGGTCCGCCCACCAGCCCCGGCCGCTCGCGGTCGAGATGCGCGCGCAGCGGGTCGGGGTCGAGACCTGGCGGGTGGACTGGGCTCATGGTGCGCACCTCCGGGACGGCAGAACGATCGCTGCCCATGATGCCGACCAGTCGGTATGTCGTCCAGTGAACTCCCTGAATCGAGTACGGGAACCCCCTCCACCCTCTGGTCTTCAGTCGTATCTCTGAATAGAGTTCACGTATGGATACAGCCTTGTTGATCGACGAAGTCCGGCTCACCCCGATCCTCATAGCGGACCCGCCCCTTCTGAACACACAGGGCGTCCATCAGCCGTACACCCCCCGGCTCATCGTGGAGGTCGTCACGCGCGGTGGGGTGACGGGCATCGGGGAGACCTACGGCGACGGCACCTATCTGGAGCTCGCCCGGCCGCTGGCCGAGGCGCTGCCCGGTCGCCCGGTCAGCGATCTGAACGCGCTGTTCGCGCTCGCCGAGGAGGTGTGCGGCGACTCACGGGCCGCCGACGACCGGGTCGACGCCGGTGGACTGCGCGGTGTCCGGACCGCGGACAAGCTCCGGCTCTCCGTCGTCTCGGGCTTCGAGGTCGCCTGCCTGGACGCGCTCGGCAAGACCCTCGGCCTGCCCGTGCACGCCCTGCTCGGCGGCAAGGTCCGCGACACCGTCGAGTACAGCGCGTACCTCTTCTACCGCTGGGCCGCCCACCCGGAGGGCGGCGAGCGGGACGACTGGGGTGCGGCTCTCGACCCGGCCGGCATCGTCGCCCAGGCCCGGCGCTTCGCCCGCGAGTACGGCTTCACCTCCTTCAAGCTCAAGGGCGGTGTCTTCGAGCCCGACCAGGAGATCGCCGCGGTCCGGGCCCTCGCCGAGGCGTTCGGCGGGCAGCCGCTGCGGCTGGACCCCAACGGTGCCTGGTCCGTCGAGACCTCGCTGTACGTCGCCGAGCAACTCAAGGACGTACTCGAATACCTGGAGGACCCGGCGAGCGGTACGGCGGCGATGGCCGCAGTGTCCGCCGGGACGGATGTGCCGCTGGCCACCAACATGTGCGTCACGACCCTCGCCGAGGTGCCCGAGGCGTTCGCCCGGGACGCGGTCCAGGTCGTCCTCAGCGACCACCACTACTGGGGCGGCCTGCACCGCACCCGCGAACTGGCCGGGATCTGCCGCACCTTCGGCGTCGGACTCTCCATGCACTCCAACACCCACCTCGGCATCAGCCTCGCCGCGATGACCCACGTCGCGGCCACCGTGCCCAACCTCGATTTCGCCTGCGACAGCCACTACCCCTGGCAGACGGAGGACGTCATCACCACCCGGCACGTCTTCTCCGACGGGGCCCTCGCCGTCTCCGACGCCCCCGGGCTCGGCGTCGAACTCGACCGCGAGCGGCTGGCCGCGCTGCACCGGCGCTGGCTGGACGACGACGGCACGATGCGCGAGCGCGACGACGCCGCCGCGATGCGCAAGGCCGACCCGGAGTGGGTGACACCGCCGATCCCGCGCTGGTGACCCCGCCCCGCTCCCACCCGGGGCCCCGCACCGCCCGCACCCGGAGTCCCGCCCTGCTCCCCACCCTGAGTTGCGCCCGCTGCGGCCCGCGCCGAAGGTCGGAGGATGAAGGCGATCAGCTACAGCAGGTACGGCTCGGCCGATGTCATGGAGTACGGCGAGCGGCCCGACCCGAAGGTCGGCCCGGACACGGTCCTGGTGAAGGTGCGGGCCGCGGCTGTCAACCCCGTCGACTGGAAGGCCCGTGAGGGCCACCTCCAGTCGGGCCTCGAAGCCGTCTTCCCGGTGATCCCGGGCTGGGACGTCTCCGGAGTCGTCGTGCAACCCGGTGTCGCGGTGGACGAGTTCGCCGTGGGCGACGAGGTCATCGGCTATGTGCGGGAGGACTTCCTCTCCCGTGGCACGTTCGCCGAATACGTCGCCGCACCGGTGCGCACCCTCGCCCGCAAGCCGATGGGCCTGAGCTTCGAGGAGGCGGCGGGGCTGCCGCTGGCCGGGCTCACCGCCTACCAGGTGCTGCACCGCACCCTGAGGATCCGGAGCGGCGATACGGTCCTCGTCCACGCGGCGGCGGGCGGCGTCGGCTCGCTCGCGGTGCAGCTCGCCCGGCACGCGGGCTGCCGGGTCATCGGCACGGCGAGCGCCCACAACCACGACCATGTGCGCAGCCTCGGCGGCGAACCGGTGGAGTACGGCGACGGGCTCGTCGACCGGCTGCGGGCCCTGGCCCCCGACGGCATCGACGCCGCCTTCGACACGGTGGGCGGGGAAGCCCTGCGGGCCTCGGCGGACACCCTCGCCGAGGGCGGCAGGCTCGCCTCCATCGCGGACGGGGAGGTCTTCTCGTACGGCGGCCGCTACGCCTTCGTCCGGCCCGACGCCAAGGATCTGGCCCATCTGGCGGAACTGGCCGAGCAGGGCATCATCACGGTCAACGTGGACCGGGTCTTCCCGCTGGAACAGGCCGCGGACGCGTACCGGCTCAACGAGGAGGGACGCACCCGCGGAAAGGTCGTCGTCACCGTGGCCTGGGACTGACACCGGGCCCGGAGGCGACCGGCGTACGGAAGTGACAAGGGCCCGGAGGCGACCGGCGCCGGAGGTGACCGGCGTACGGAAGCGACCGGCACCCGAAGCGACCGCGCGGACGCCCGCCGCCGGTCAGAACAGCATGGCCGCGGCGAACACCGCGAGCGCCACGGTGCACGCCGTCGCCAGCAGTGCGTGGCGGGGCGACAGCGGCTGGGGCCGAGCGACGTTCATCCCCAGCACCCGCCGGTGGGCCACCCGCAGAAACCCCAGCCAGGCCAGCGCGCTCAGCGCCACCGCGACCACGGCGGCGGGGGTCGCACCGGCGTGCAGCGCCTGCCTGCCCGCCAGCAGCGCCACCACCGTGCAGGACAGGGTGGTGCGCCGCCAGGCCAGCCTGGTCCGCTCCGGCTGGAGGCCGGGATCCCGTGGGGGCCCGGTCACCGGCCCTCCCAGCCGAAGAGGACGACCACCACCATCGCGACGGCGACGACGGCGACCGCGAGACTCAGCAGCGTCGGGAAGCGCGAGACCGGCAGATCCTCACCGCGCCGCATCGCCCGCTCGCACCGCACCCAGTGATTCACCGCCCTGAGCGCACAGAGCACACCGGCGGCCAGCAGCGCGAGTGCCAGACCGGCCCGGACGCCCCAGGCCAGTTCCGGCAGGAACTGATCGACGGCGAAACCGCCGCCGATCAGGGCCAGAGCCGTCCGGATCCAGGCGAGGAACGTGCGCTCATTGGCCAGCGAGAACCGGTAGTCAGGGGTGTCGCCCTCTTCACGGATCCGCTGCGGGGCGAACCACAACCGAAGGCTCCGTACGAAATCGTTCACGCCCGGAACCCTATCTGTCGGTTTGTGGTCGTTTACGACCAGGAGCCGGACTCAACGGGACCGGAACTCCCGCAACCGGTGGTGCGCCTCCAGTCCGTCGGGCACCCAGGGCCATTCGGTGAGCCGCGGTTCCAGTTCGGCGTCGGTGAGGAAGGTGTGCCACGCGACCTCTTCCGCCTGAGGATTCACCGGCAGCTCGCACCGCACCTGGTACACGGCCGACCACCAGGAGTGCTCGGCGCTCGTGTACAGGAAGGTGAAGAGCGGTTCGGGGCGGGGGAGCCCGCTGACCCCGAGCTCCTCCTCCGCCTCGCGCAGCGCGGCCTCGTCGTAGGACTCGCCCGCGCCCACGACCCCGCCGACGAACATGTCGTAGTGCGAGGGGAAGACCAGTTTGCCGGCGGTCCTGCGGTGCACGAAGAGCCTGCCCCGCGCGTCCCGCACCTCGATGAACACACAGCGATGGCGCAGGCCCCGCGCGGTCGCCTCACCGCGCGGGGCCTGCCCGACGACCTCGTCGTCCTCATCGACGATGTCCAGGATCTCCTCGGTCCGGTCAGTGGGTTTCATACGGCCCATCCAACCTCACGCCATCGGCGGTGATCCCGGCCCCACGACGTGGGCGACCGGAGCCCTGCCGTACGCGGTCACTGCCCCATGACGTACTTGACGGTCGGGCCGGTCGTCCAGCCGCCGTCCACCGCCAGCTCGGCGCCCGTGATGTACGAGGCGGCGTCCGAGAGCAGGAACACCACGGCCTCCGCGATCTCGGGAGCCTCGCCGACCCGGCCCATGGGCGTGTTCGGGTAGTTGCCGTCGCCCTGCTGAATGCCGACGGCGGCGGTCATCGGGGTGTAGGTCATGCCGGGGTGGACGGAGTTGACCCGGACCTTGGCCGTGCCCAGCTCCACCGCGCCGACCTTGGTCAGACCGCGTACGCCCCACTTGGAGGCGCCGTAGCTGGAGGTCATGGCGAGGCCCATCAGACCGGCGGCCGAGGAGATGTTGACGATCGAACCGCCGCCGTTCTCCTTCATCACGGGGATCACGGTCTTCATGCCGATGAACACGGCGGTCAGGTTGATGTCGATCACCTTGCGGAAGTGCTCGACCGTCTCGGTCTCCAGCGGCTGACCGGTGGAGACGCCGGCGTTGTTCACCAGGCCGTCGATCCGGCCGAACTCGGCGAGCGTGAACTCCGCGACGCGCTGCCAGTCCTCCTCGGAGGTCACGTCGTGGTGCAGGAACCGGGCGTTGTCGCCGAGCGCGGCGGCGGTGGCGGCGCCCTCCTCGTCGAGGACGTCGGTGATCACGACGTTGCCGCCGCCCGCGACGGCGAGGCGGGCGGCCTCGGCGCCGAGGCCGCGGGCGCCGCCGGTGACGATGACGGTCCTGCCGGTGAGGCTGGTCTTGTCGCTCATGGTGCTGTCCTTCATATGGTGCGGGTGGTTCCGGAGCGGCCCGGCACGGGTGCGTGCAGAAACGCGGTGGTGGTCTCGACGAGATCGGCGCGGAACAGGTCCTCGCCGGTCAGCGCCTCGATGCCGTCGAGGTACTGGCGGGCGCGGTCGGCCATGGCCGCGCCGATCAGGGTGAGCGCCAGATCGAGCCGCTCCAGGCGCACCGCCTCGGGCAGCGCGCCCAGACAGTCCGCGATCCGGCCGATCAGCCGCCCGTAGGCGGTGGCGTCGACCGCGGGGTGCAGCTCGCCCGTGCGCAGCCCGGTCTCATGGGTGAGCTGGGCCGAGACGCGCAGACAGCGCCGGCCCCGGTCGTCGGTCAGCAGACCGGCCTCGGCCGTCACCAGGGCCGTGAGCAGCTCCCGTACGCCCGCGTCCGCGCCCAGCGCGTCCAGGAGCGGGGCCAGTAGCTGCTCGGCGCGGGACTGCCGGCCCGCCATGACCGCGTCGAGCAGTCCGGCCCGGGAGCCGAAGTGGTACTGCACGGCGGAGGGATTGCTCTGCCCGGCCAGTCGGACGATGTCCCTGATCTGGGCGCCTTCGACGCCCTGCGCCGCGAAGATCTCCTCGGCGGCGCGGATGAGCTTGTCCCGGGTCTCGGGTCCTGACGTTCTCGCCATGAGCCCATACTAATGCTGGCCATTATTAATAACCAGGGGCCAAGGGCCCCGGAAGCCGGTACAGGGCTGTTCCGCGGGTGGCACCGCCCGTTCAGCGAGGCTGGAGACGCTCGGTCCGCCGCCCGGCCACCGGGCCCGCCGGCATCGCGGGATGCAGCCCGAGCAGCACGATCCCGGTGACGATCGCCGCCAGCCCCGCCGCCTCCCAGGCCAGCGCGCCCGTGTCGGTACGCACCCGGTCGCCGAGGAAGCCGATCCCGCAGGCGATCCCGGCCAGCGGCTGGGCGGCGGTCAGCGCGGGCAGCGACATCCGCAGCGGACCCGTCTCGAAGGCGCTCTGGACCAGGATCAGCCCGGTCACGCCCAGGACGACGACGCCGTACGGCTGCCAGGCCGTCATCAGCGCCTCCCAGCCGCCCTCGGTCAGCCGCTCGCCGCTCGCCCGGGTCAGGGCGTCCTGGAGTCCGTACAGCAGACCGGCCGCCACCGCGAGGAGCACAGGGGCCGCCCCGATCCGGGAGTGCCTCGCGGCGGCCGTCAGCAGCACGGCGAGGCCGACCACCACGCCGATCACCAGCCAGTGGCGCACAGGGTCGGTCACCGGCCCGCCGCCGCGCGGCTCGCCCGCCACCAGGAACGCCGTGACACCGCCCGCCAGCAGCCACAGCCCGGCCCAGCCCTGCCGGCCCAGCGGCTGCTTGGTGCGGTGCCGGGACAGGGCCATGGCGAACAGCAGATTGGTCGCCAGGAGCGGTTCCACGACCGATACCTCGCCCCGGCCCAGAGCCAGCGCGCCCAGCACCATCCCGCAGACCATCAGCCCGAGCCCGGCCAGCCAGCTCTTCACCCGCATCAGGTCGAGCAGCAGCCTGGGGGAGAGGAAGTCGCTCATCGGGGCACGCCGGGCGGCAGCCTGCTGAAGGACGAAGCCGAAGCCCAGACAGCAGGCGGCGCTCACGGAGAGAACCAGGACCAGCACCGACACGATCTCTTCCTCAAGTCAGGCCGGGAGGGAGTGATGTGGTTCGACGATAGTCCCTGCGCCGTACAGGAGCGGTGAGAATGCGGCCGACCGGGCGGTTGACGCCGCCGCGGCCGGTACCGAAGATCTAACGCACGGGTAACTTCGCGCACGGCCCCGGCTCCCCGCCCTGCCCTCTCCTCCCGCTCCCGCACCACCCCGGCACCGCCCCCGACAAGGATGGAACCCATGGCCTACGACGCTGATGTCATCGTGATCGGGGCCGGCCTCGCGGGTCTTGTGGCCACCGCCGAGCTGGTCGACGCCGGCCGTTCGGTGATCGTGCTCGACCAGGAGCCCGAGCAGTCCATCGGCGGCCAGGCGCACTGGTCCTTCGGCGGCCTGTTCCTCGTCGACTCGCCCGAACAGCGCCGGCTGCGGGTCAAGGACAGCCGCGAGCTGGCCCTCCAGGACTGGTACGGCACGGCGGGCTTCGACCGCAAGGAGGACCACTGGCCGCGCAAGTGGGCCGAGGCGTACGTCGATTTCGCCGCCGGTGAGAAGCGGTCCTGGCTGTACGAGCAGGGGCTGCGGCTCTTCCCGGTCGTCGGCTGGGCCGAACGCGGCGGCTACGACGCCAACGGCCACGGCAACTCGGTCCCCCGCTTCCACATCACCTGGGGCACCGGCCCCGGCGTCGTCGCCCCCTTCGAACGCCGGGTGCGCGAGGGCGTCGCCAAGGGCCTCGTCCAGCTGAGGTTCCGCCACCGGGTCACCGGCCTCGGCCGCTCGGCGGGGGCCCTCGACACGGTCACCGGCGAGATCCTGGAGCCGAGCGGCGCCGGGCGCGGCACCGCGAGCAGCCGCGAGGTCGGCGGCGCGTTCGAGCTGAAGGCCCAGGCGGTGATCGTCACCTCGGGCGGCATCGGCGGCAACCACGACCTCGTACGCTCCCAGTGGCCGGCGCGGCTCGGCACGCCGCCCGAGAAGATGCTCTCCGGGGTACCCGCCCATGTCGACGGGCTGATGCTGGGCATCGCCGAGGACGCGGGCGCCCACCACATCAACCGCGACCGGATGTGGCACTACACCGAGGGCATCGAGAACTGGAACCCGATCTGGGCCAAGCACGGCATCCGGATCCTGCCCGGCCCCTCCTCCCTCTGGCTGGATGCCCGCGGCAAGCGGCTGCCCGTGCCGCTCTTCCCCGGCTTCGACACGCTCGGCACCCTCGAACACATCATGAAGTCCGGATACGGGTACACCTGGTTCGTCCTGGACCAGCGGATCATCGGCAAGGAGTTCGCGCTCTCCGGCTCCGAGCAGAACCCGGACCTCACCGGCAAGTCGGTCCGCGACGTGATCGGCCGGGCCCGCGCCGATGTGCCGGCACCGGTCAAGGCGTTCATGGACAACGGTGTGGACTTCGTCGTCGAGAACGACCTCGGCGCCCTCGTCCGCGGCATGAACGCGCTCACCGGCGACACCCTGATCGACGAGGACGACCTGCGTCACGAGATCACCGCACGCGACCGCGAGATCGCCAACCCCTTCACCAAGGACCTCCAGGTCACGGCCATCCGCGGGGCCCGCGCCTATCTGGGCGACCGGCTGATCCGTACGGCGAAGCCGCACCGCATCCTCGACCCGAAGGCGGGCCCGCTGATCGCGGTGCGCCTCAACATCCTCACCCGTAAATCCCTGGGCGGTCTGGAGACGGATCTCTCCTCACGGGTGCTCGCCGCGGACGGTAACCCGCTGCCCGGGATGTACGCGGCGGGGGAGGCGGCGGGCTTCGGCGGCGGCGGCGTGCACGGCTACCGGTCGCTGGAGGGCACGTTCCTCGGCGGCTGCATCTTCTCGGGCCGCGCGGCGGGCCGGGCGGCTGCCGAGGCGGTGGGCTGAGGCGGTCGGCAGAGGGGGTCGGCCGAGTCGGCGGTCCGGGGAAGTCGGCCGAGGCGGTCCGGGGAGCGCCCTCCCCGTCATCCGGACCTCCTCCGGCGGCCGAGCGGCGACTGCGCCACCCGGATCACCCGGGCAGCAGCTCCACCACCCGGAACCGCTCGGCCACGATCATCGTGTCGTCGTCGACGGTGAACTCCGGGTCCCCCAGGGCCTCCCGCATCTCCGCGCTGTGCCAGAACCGCTCGTGCTCCAGCCGCCACTCGGCCACCGACGCATAGCCCTCGCCCTCGTCGAGCGCGTGCTGGAGTCCGACCTCGCCCAGCGACAGCACCCGTACCCCGGTCACCTCGACCACGGCGACCTCCCGGCCCTGCGAGTCGATCAGCGCCGACCGCTCGCCCACCGGCGGCAGTTCCTCCTTCTCCGCCTCGTATTCGGCCAGCAGCCCGGAGGTGGACACCTTCTCCCCGGAGAGCACGGCCGCGACCAACGTGTCGCGCAGCGGGCCGGGGAAGCCCAGAAGGAGGGGTTTGAGGGGTTCGCGGTTCTCCATGACGCCAGTCTGGCACGCACCGGTCGGCCGCCGGGGGCCGCGCGGTGCCCGTACCGGACGGTGGAGGCACGCTGTGCGAACATCCGCCGAATGTGGTCTCATTCCGGCCAACTATAAGGAAGCCCAGAGGAGTTGACGGAGAGCTGCCCTTGACTCGGAGCCGCGCCTGCCGCTTGGCTGTGCGCGATCATTTGCCCACACCGCGTCGAAAGAAGCCTGCGGATGTCCCCGCCTCCGCCGCCCCTGGGCCGCCCCCGCAGACGGGGCGGCCGCTCGGACCACTCCTTCGACCCGGCCCTGGGTGACAGCGAACTCATCGACGCCCGCGACCAGTTCACCCAGGGCAGATGGACCGTGGCCCGCGCGCTGCTCGTCGCCACCACCACCGACTGGGACCGCCGCGGCCATCGGGTCCTCGCCCTCGCCGAGACGGGGTCCGCCGTCGAATGGGCCCGCGACTGGCTGCTCGCCGAACCCGACAGCGCCGATGCCGCCACGCTCCTCGGCTGCGCCGCCGTCGCCCGCGCCCGGCGCCCCAAGGCCGCAGCCGACGCCGTGCCCCTGGCCCGCGAAGCCTGCCTGGCCGCCGCCGGGCGCGCCCCCGCCGACCCGACCCCCTGGCTCGGCCTGCTCCTGCTGGACCGTGCCGTCGGCGGCGACAGCGCGGAGACCGGCAGGCTCTTCGAGGAGATCCGTTCCCGGCACCCCGAACACCACCACGCACACCATCTGATGGCGGCCCATCTCGCCGAGAGCCGCCCCGACAGCGGCCAGGACCCGCTCCACGAGGTCTACGACTTCGCCGCCTGGGCCGCCGAACAGGCCCCCGCGGACTCCCCGCTCGCCGTGCTCCCGGTCATCGCCCATGCCGAGCGCTACCGCGTCCTCGTCGCCGCGGGCACCGAGTCCGACGATCCGGCGGCCTCCGGGCACTGGGCCGGGAGGCGGGCCCGCCAGGTCATGAAGGCCGCGTTCGACTGGTGGCTGGAGTGGGAGCGCGAGGACCACCCCCGCCACCGCGCCGACCTCAACTTCCTGGCACACGCCAAGGTCTGCGAGGGCCGCCCCGCCGAGGCCGCCGCCCTCTTCCACCGCATCGGCCCGCACGCCACACCCGCCCCCTGGGCGTACTCCGGCCGCGAACCGTACCCCGCCTTCCTCACCGCGCGACGTTTCGCGCTCGGCACCCCCTGAAAGACACCGCATTCGGACACCACCGCACGGACGTCGCCACTGAGGACGTCACCACAGAAGGGACCAACCCCGCCATGTCGACGGGCAGTTCATATTCGAGCGATACCGGCACCACGAAGGTGACCGGCGATACCGGCGGGATCAACACGTACAAGGGCGAGGAACGCGCCCTGCGGGCGAACCGGCTCGGCACCCCCGGCCTGCTGCTCTCGGTACTCGCCGCCAGTGCCCCGCTGATGGTCGTCGCCGGGGTGATGCCCACGGTCTTCGGCGTGATGGGCATCGTCGGACAGCCCCTGCTCTACGTCATCCTCGGCATCGTCCTGATGCTGTTCGGCGTCGGCTACGCCGAGATGAGCCGGCACGTCCACAACGCCGGGGCCTTCTACGCCTACATCGCCCGCGGTCTCGGCCCGACGGCCGGCGCGGGCGCCTCGCTCGTGGCGCTGGTCGCGTACAGCGCGATGCAGGTCGGCATCTACGGCATCCTCGGCTTCGAGGTCTCCGGCCTCTTCTCCACGTACCTCGACATCGATCTGCACTGGTGGATACCGGCCCTCGTCGCGGTGGCGGTCGTCGGTGCCCTGGGATGGCTGAAGATCGATCTCAACGCCAAGGTGCTCGGCGTCCTGCTGGTCGTGGAATGCGCCCTCGTCGTGATCTTCGACATCGCGGCCGTCAGCAAGCCCGGACCCGAGGGCCTGTCCCTGCACGCCTTCAACCCGGAGACCCTCACCGGCGCCGGACTCGGCACCGCCCTGTGCTTCTGCATCGCCGCGTTCGTCGGCTTCGAGCAGGCCCCGGTGTACGCGGAGGAGACCAGTCGCCCGCAGATCGTCGTGTCCCGGGTGATGTTCCTGGCCGTCGGCTACGCGGCGCTGTTCCTCGCCGTCAGCTCCTGGGCCCTGACCGTCGCCACCGGCCCCGGATTCATCGCGGACACCTCCCTCAAGGAGGGCCCCGGCATGCTCTTCGGCCTCACCGAGGAGCGGCTCGGCACCACCTTCACCGACGTCCTGCACGTCCTCTTCGTCACCGGCATGTTCGCCGCGCTCCTGAGCTTCCACAACGTCGTCGCCCGCTACGCCTTCGCGATGGGCCGCGAGGGCCTGCTGCCCGCCGGGTTCGGCCGCACCAACAAGGTGAGCGGCGCCCCCGCCACCGGATCACTGCTCCAGTCCGTCCTCTCCGCCGTGATCGTGCTGGCCTTCGCGCTCACCGACGACAACCCGATCGGTGACCCCACCGCGCCCGTACTGCACCTGTTCACCTGGATGGGCAACGTCGGGGCGCTCGGCGTCATCGTGCTGATGGCCGCCGCCTCGTTCGCCGTCATCGCCTTCTTCGTACGCCGCGGCGCCGGCCGGGCCCAGGCCCCGCGTCTCGTCGCGTCCGCTCTCGCCGGTGTCGCCCTGCTGGCCATCGCCGTCTTCACCGTCAGGGACTTCGGCATCCTCGTCGGCTCGGGTCCCGGCTCGGTACTCAACTGGCTGCTGCCCGGCGTGATCGTCGCCGCGCTCGTCGCCGGCCTGGTGTACGGGGCGGTGCTGCGCTCCACCAAGCCGGAGGTGCACGCGAGGATCGGCCTCGGCAACGAGGCGTTCCAACTGGAGAAGGCGGCCGGGGACACCCCCGCCCGGCGCTGAGCGGCGCACCCGCACCGGCCGGGGCGCACGATCGGGACCGTGCCCTTCCGGCACATGACGACGGCGCCCGCCGGCCCGGAGGCATGCCGTGGCATGCGCACCGGGCCGGCGGGCGCCATGGGGCACGGTCCCACGGGCCGTGGGGGGAGGACCGTGCGGGCGGCTGCTCGCTAGAGAACCAGCGACAGCAGCAGGATGAAGGCCAGCGAGACGACGGAGATGATCGTCTCCATCACCGACCAGGTCTTGACGGTCTGACCGACGTCCATGCCGAAGTACTCCTTCACCAGCCAGAACCCGGCGTCGTTGACATGGCTGAAGAACAGCGAGCCCGCGCCGACGGCGAGAACCAGCAGCGCCGCGTGCGAGGTGGACATGTCGGCGGCCAGCGGGGCGACCAGACCGGCCGCCGAGATGGTGGCGACGGTCGCCGAACCCGTCGCGAGCCGGATCCCGACGGCTATCAGCCAGCCGAGCAGCAGCGCGGGGATCGACCAGTTCTCGGAGAACTCCAGGATCATCTGGCCCACACCGGCGTCGATGAGGGTCTGCTTGAAGCCGCCGCCCGCGCCCACGATCAGCAGGACGCCGGCGATCGGTGCGAGGGACTTCTCGACGGTGCTGGAGAGCCGGCCCTTGGTGAACCCGGCCGCCCGGCCCAACGTGAACATGCCGACGATGACAGCCGCGAGCAGAGCGATCAGCGGCGAGCCGATCACATCGGTGACCCGCTGGACGCTGTTCTCCGGGTTGTCCACGACGATGTCGACAAGTGCCTTGACCAGCATCAGGACGACCGGAAGCAGAATGGTCGCCAGGGTGGCGCCGAAGCTGGGACGACGGTCCAGCTCCTCGGACGGGCGCTGCGGAATCATCTGCTCCGGCGCCTTGATGTCCACCCAGCGGGCGGCGTAACGGGAGAAGAGCGGACCCGCGATGATCACCGTCGGGATCGCGACCAGTACACCCAGGGCCAGCGTGACCCCGAGATTGGCGCCGAGGGCGTCGATCGCGACCAGCGGGCCGGGGTGCGGCGGGATCAGCCCGTGCATCACGGAGAGACCGGCCAGCGCCGGGATACCGATCCGCATCAGGGAGTAGTTGCCGCGCTTGGCGACCAGCAGCACCACCGGGATCATCAGCACGATCCCGACCTCGAAGAACAGCGGCAGACCGATGATCGAGGCGATCAGGACCATCGCCCACGGCATGGCCCGCCTGCTCGCCTTCGCGAGGATCGTGTCGACGATCTGGTCCGCGCCCCCGGAATCGGCGAGCAGCTTGCCCAGGATGGCGCCGAGCGCGATGAGGACGCCGACGCCCGCGACGGTCGAGCCGAGACCGGCGGTGAAGCTGGCGATCGTCCTGGCCGGTGCGGCACCCGCGAACGAACCGAGCGCGAGTGACCCGATGGTCAGCGCGAGGAACGCGTGCATCTTGAACTTGGTGATGAGCAGAACGATGACGGCGATGCCCGCCAGAACGGCGATGCCCAACTGCGCGTTGCCGGCCGAAGTGATCGGTTCGACGGCGTCCGCTGCCAGCATCTCGACGCTGAGACTGGTCACGGTGATGATCCTTAGATGTCGAGCCGGCGCAACGCGGCGACGGCTCGCTGGGTGATTTCCTCGGGGGTGCCGGACACATCGACCGCTACGCCGGCCTCGTCGGCCTGGAGCGGCTGGAGGGTGGCGAACTGCGAGTCGAGCAGCGCGGTCGGCATGAAGTGGCCCTTGCGGTCCGCCATCCGCTCCTCGATCAGGGCCCGGTCGCCGGTCAGATGAAGGAAGACGGCACCGGGGGCCCCGGCCCGCAGCCGGTCGCGGTAGACCCGCTTGAGCGCCGAACTGCTGACGACACCACCGAGACCGGCCCGGCCGTGCGCCCACTGGCCGATCGCGTCCAGCCAGGGCCGGCGGTCCGTGTCGTCCAGCGGGGTGCCGGCCGACATCTTGGCGATGTTCGCCGCGGGATGGAAGTCGTCTCCCTCGGCGTACGGAACGCCGAGTCCGGCGGCGAGCAGGGGACCGATCGTGGTCTTGCCGGTTCCTGCTACGCCCATCACCACGACGACGTGGGGGGTGCTCATTGGTGCCTCGCTGTCTTCTTCGACATCGGTCCGTCGCGCTACTGAAACCCATTAGGTACGACTTATTCAAGTGGCTGTGACACAAACGTCGTACTTTTTGTTCCCGAGGGGTGCCCCGTAGGCTTGCCCCATGACCACACAGAGCCAGGGGCTGCATACACATGTGCTGGACACCCTGGGTCTGGAGATCGCCTCCGGCCAGTGCCCACCGGGCCGGGTGCTGCGCAGCGACGAGCTGGTCCAGCGCTTCGACGTCTCCCGTACGGTCGTCCGCGAAGTGGTCCGCGTCCTGGAGTCCATGCACCTGGTCGAGTCCCGGCGCCGGGTCGGAGTGACCGTGCAGCCTGCCGAGGCGTGGAACGTCTACGACCCGCAGGTCATCCGCTGGCGGCTGGCCGGCAGCGACCGCCCGCGCCAGCTCCGCTCACTGACCGTTCTGCGCTCGGCGATCGAACCGGTCGCGGCCCGTCTCGCCGCCCGCAACGCCACCCCCCAGCAGTGCGCACAGCTCACCGAACGCGCCCTGGGCATGGTCGCCACCTCGCGCGGCCAGCAGCTGGAGGGCTATCTGGAACACGACACCGCGTTCCACCGGATCATCCTCAACGCCTCCGGCAACGAGATGTTCGCGCGCCTCGGGGACGTGGTCGCCGAGGTCCTCGCGGGCCGTACCCACCACCAGGTGATGTTCGAGGACCCCGACCCGGCCGCGGTCACCCTCCACGTCCGGCTCGCCGAGGCGGTCCGCGAGAGGGACGAGAAGGGGGCCGAGCGCCTCACCAAGGAGATCGCGGTCGGCGCCCTCCACGAACTGGACGTCCTCGCGCCGTAGCCCGGCCGCTCGTCCGAAGGGGCATCGCTCCGGTCCCCCGCCGGGCGGTCCACGCCGCCGCGGATGACCGCGCGCCACCTCATGAGGCGTACCGTTGTCGTCGGCGTTCGATCATGACAAAAGCTCAGAAACAGGGAGACCACGCTATGCCGCAGCAGGTGCAAGGGGTCATCGCACCGGGGAAGAACGAACCGGTACGGGTCGAGACGATCGTGATCCCGGACCCCGGTCCCGGTGAGGCCGTCGTGAAGATCCAGGCATGCGGTGTCTGCCACACCGACCTGCACTACAAGCAGGGCGGCATCAACGACGACTTCCCGTTCCTGCTGGGCCACGAGGCCGCGGGCATCGTGGAGTCCGTCGGCGACGGCGTCACGGACGTCGCGCCGGGCGACTTCGTCATCCTCAACTGGCGTGCGGTGTGCGGACAGTGCCGCGCCTGTCTCCGCGGCCGCCCCTGGTACTGCTTCGACACCCACAACGCCAAGCAGAGGATGACACTGCTGGACGGCACGGAACTGTCGCCCGCGCTCGGAATCGGCGCGTTCGCCGAGAAGACGCTGGTCGCCGCCGGCCAGTGCACCAAGGTCGACCCCGAGGTCTCCCCGGCCGTCGCCGGTCTCCTCGGCTGCGGCGTCATGGCGGGCATCGGCGCGGCCATCAACACCGGCGAGGTCGGCCGCGGCGACTCGGTCGCCGTCATCGGCTGCGGCGGCGTCGGTGACGCCGCCATCGCCGGTGCCCGGCTCGCGGGCGCGGCGAAGATCATCGCCGTCGACATCGACGACCGGAAGCTGGAGACGGCGAAGAGGATGGGTGCCACGCACACCGTCAACTCCCGTTCCACCGACCCGGTCGAGGCGATCCGCGGCCTGACCGGCGGCAACGGCGCCGACGTCGTCATCGAGGCGGTCGGCCGCCCGGAGACGTACAAGCAGGCCTTCTACGCCCGCGACCTGGCCGGCACCGTCGTCCTGGTCGGCGTGCCGACCCCCGAGATGCAGCTCGAACTGCCGCTCATCGACGTGTTCGGCCGCGGCGGCTCCCTCAAGTCCTCCTGGTACGGCGACTGTCTGCCCTCGCGCGACTTCCCGATGCTGATCGACCTGCACCAGCAGGGCCGTATCGACCTCGGCGCCTTCGTCACCGAGACCATCGGGCTCGGCGACATCGAGCAGGCGTTCGCCCGGATGCACGACGGCGACGTCCTGCGCTCGGTGGTGGTCTTCTGATGACCGCCCGCATCGACCACCTCGTCACCTCCGGCACCTTCGCCCTCGACGGCGGCGAGTGGGACGTCGACAACAACGTCTGGATCGTCGGCGACGACTCCGAAGCGGTCGTCATCGACGCCGCCCACGACGCCGACGTCATCCGCGCCGCGCTCGGCGGCCGTACGCTGCGCGCCATCATCTGCACGCACGCGCACAACGACCACATCGACGCGGCCCCGGCCCTCGCCGCCGCCACCGGCGCACCGATCCTGCTGCACCCGGACGATCTGCCGCTGTGGAAGCAGACGCACCCGGACCGCGCGCCCGACGGTGAACTGGCCGACGGCCAGGAGCTGGAGATCGCCGGGACGGTCCTGAAGGTGCTGCACACCCCGGGGCACGCCCCGGGCGCCGTCAGCCTGTACGCCCCCGAGCTGGCCACGGTCTTCACCGGCGACACGCTCTTCCAGGGCGGACCGGGCGCCACCGGCCGGTCCTTCTCGCACTTCCCGACGATCGTCGACTCCCTCAGGGACCGGCTGTTCGCCCTGCCGGAGGCGACCACCGTCCGTACCGGACACGGCGATTCCACCACCATCGGCGCGGAGGCCCCGCACCTGGACGAGTGGATCGCCCGCGGCCACTGACCCGGCCGTTCACCCTTCAGGCCATGCGGAGAGCCGCAGCCCGCTCTTGAAGCGGCGCGGCTCTCCCGTGACCGGATCGATGAACTCCAGCCCGGCGGCGAGCAGTTGGAGCGGGCGCGCCCAGTCCTCCGGCGCACCGTCCGGCTCCACCACCGGGTAGAGCGGATCGTGGACGAGCGGCAGCCCCAGACTGTTCATATGGACCCGCAGCTGATGCGTCCGCCCGGTGGCGGGCAGCAGCCGGTAACGGCCCAGCCCGCCCCGATGCTCCAGCAGCTCGATCCGGCTCTCGCTGTTCGCCTCGCCCGGCTCCTCCCGCGCGGCGAGCACACCACGCTCCTTGACGATCCGGCTGCGTACGGTGCGGGGGAGGGCGAGGGCCGGATCGTACGGGGCGACCGCCTCGTACTCCTTGCGGACGAGCCGGTCCCGGAACAGCGTCTGGTACGCGCCCCGCTCCTCGGGCCGCACGACGAAGAGCACCAGCCCCGCGGTCACCCGGTCCAGCCGGTGGGCGGGCTGCAACCCCGGCAGGCCGAGATCGCGCCGCAGCCGGGCGACCGCGGTCTCGGTGATGTGCCGGCCGCGCGGGGTGGTGGCCAGGAAGTGCGGCTTGTCGGCGATGACGAGATGCGCGTCGCGGTACACGACGCCGACGGGGAACGGCACCGGCTCCTCCGGCGCGAAGTCCCGGTGGAACCAGAGGAAGCGCCCGGCCGTATACGGCTCGTCGCCACGCACCGCACCGCCGTCCGCGCCGACGAACCTGCCCTCGTCGAGCATCGCGGCCACGCGCGGCGCTCCGACCGCCCCCGCGAACCGCGCCATCAGATGATCCCCGACGGTGGCCCAGGCGCCCTCGGTGTCCTCCGGCAGCCGCACCCGCACCGCATCGACCCCGTCCCGCTGGGGCAG
The DNA here is from genome assembly GCF_001905125.1 of Streptomyces sp. TSRI0281. GTDB lineage: Bacteria > Actinomycetota > Actinomycetes > Streptomycetales > Streptomycetaceae > Streptomyces. The sequence continues at coordinate 154,148 of NZ_LWLE01000038.1, forward strand.
CGGCGCGACAGGCGGCCTCCCGCGCCCCCTCACCGGCCGGTCCGGAACGGGCCGGTGGCGCGGTGGGGGCGGTCGGCGGCGGTACGGGTCATGCGGTGGTCCTCCCGGCGGGCGAGGTGCGGGGGCCCCGTCATCGGACATTCTTGTGTACCGGAGCCGATTTCGGCGAACAGGTCCCGTCCTGCCGCCGGAGGCCGTGGAACACGGGGGCGACAAGGGGTCGGAGATCCTGCCTCGAAGGAGCCCCGCCATGGCTGACCTGCGGCACAGCGGAGCGGCCTCCCCGTGATCACGATGAAGGCCGCTCCGCTGTACTGCTCTGTGTCCGAGGGGGACTCGGTTCGCCGGTCCGCCGCACCCCGCACGGGGCGGCACCCTGGGGGCAACGGGGTGGGGGCACGTCCCTGCCGGGATTCCGCGTGGGGGCGGGGAGCCATGGGTGCGGTTGCGTCCGGCAGGGACGTGCGATCAGGGGAGGCGCGGGACCCGTCCGGCCTGGCGGTACCGGTCCAGTTCGTCCATGGCCGCGTTGACCGTGGCGGTCATCCGGCGGGCCTCGGCAAGGGTGATCCAGCCCAGGTAGATGCGGTGTTCGTCCTGTTGGCACGTGTCACAAGGGTGATCGATGCCGATAGCTCCGAAGCTGACCCGTACCCGCCGTAAGGCGTTGACGAAGTCGGCCCCTACCTCCTTGGCCTCGGTGTGGTCGTCCTCGTCGAAATGCTCGGGCCCTACGGGCGAGTAGTCCATGGTGGGAGTGCCTTTCAGAGCCTGCCGGTCAGAGCCGGAACGGCGATCAACACGCAGAGGCAGCCGACCGCAAGAACGAAGGCGGACCAGCCAAAGCGGTAAACGGCCCTCATGACGGCCCCCTGAGGGCGGATGCGTCCCGTTCCTGCCTGCCGCGCACCCGGCTGACAGCGAGGGCGGCCAGGGCGTCGAGCTGGCGGCAGTGGTAGGCCGTGCCGGGCAACAACCGCTTGTAGTGCGTCTCCCACGGGACACCCGCAGGGCGGGTCACCCGCACCATCCCGCAACGCACAGAAATCACGGTGCAGGGCATGTTCTTGTCCTTGTCGAACACGATCTGCCCGGCCTTGATCTCACCGGCCGACCTGAACGGCCGCACCGGTTCGGGAAGCTGCGCGACCCGCTTGCGGGGGTTCTTCGGAACGGTCGACACCCCTGCCGTACGGGGTGGCTTCGGCCTCATGGTGGTCATGTCAGACGCGCCGGGTGCCACGGGGCCACCTCTTCGCGGCCGGGGATGTTCCGTGCTCGGGGTGCCGGTTCAGAAGGACGCGGCAGTCGGTCGCCTTCGAGTGGTCGCCCGCCTTGACCGCCTTCGCCAACTCGGCGCGCAGCACGGTGCACTTGTCACACTTCATCGAGCCCTCCAACGGCTGCGCTCGTTCTCGTACCGGATGCGGGGGCGGAGGCGCTGTATGGCCTCGCTCTGCGACCGGTCATCGGTCTGTTCGTCGGTTGTTTCCGCCGCTTCCGCCGTGTCCGGGCATCGAGGGGAACCACACGCACACCGGGGCCATACGAACACCGACCGGATCGGCGGATCACCTCCGTCCGGGTAGTCCTCGCCCGCTACCACAGGTGTAGCGAAGGGTGGTTCCTGTCCGTGTGGGGCACCGCTCGTTGCAGCCACGGCCCGTTCCTCTCCGTAGTGAACCCACTACCAGGGCCGCCAGCATTGACCTAGAGTCGCGCTGTCTGCTACGTCGCTCTTCGGGAGGGCACATTGGTAAACCGCAAGGAACTGAACCCCGAAGCAGGCCCACTCGCGGCCTTCGGTGCACGTATGCGCAGATTCCGTGAGGCTCGCGGCTGGACTCAGGACCACTTCGCTACGCTGGTCGGCTGCACGGGGAGACATATCTCAGCGCTCGAAACTGCCCGGAAGCCCCCAACTCTGCCCTTCAGTCGCAAGGTTGACTTGGCGTTAGGCACATCGAACACCGCGGATTCGTTCGAGCGTGAATGGCGGGAGATCAGGCACGGCAGCCTGCTGGAAGGCTTCCCTGAGTACCTGGCGCACGAGGGGCGCGCAGTGGAGATCCGGCTGTTTGAGTCGGGCCTGATCCCTGGGTTGCTCCAGACACCGGAGTACGCGGAGGCGCTGGAGGTGAGCAACGTCAAGCGAGGCTCCATCACGGCCGAACAGGCACAGGAACGGGTCACGTCCCTGATAGAACGTCAAGCAGCCTTGGTGCGAACGCTGCCGCCCCTGCTGTTCGTGGTGCTGGATGAAAGCTGCATCCGGCGACCGATCGGGGGGCACGCGGTGATGAATCGGCAGTTGGCGCGCTTGGCCGAATTTGCCGAGGAGACGAACACCGTGCTCCAAATCGCTGCGTTCGCCGGTGGCGAGGAGAGGCCGTTCAACCGCGCGGTGAACTTGCTGACTCTGCCCGATCGCTCCCTGATCTCCTACGTCGAGTCGCAGACGCAAGGGCATCTGGACCGCGATATCACTTCCGTGGCGCCGCTGCTGAGGGCCTACCATCAGATGCAGGCACCCGCGCTCTCCCAAGCGGCATCCGTGGACATGATCACGCAGGCACGAAAGGGCACCCCGTGACGACCGACTCTCAGCCTCTCCCACTCCGTTGGGTCAAATCCTCCTACAGTGGCAACGGCGGCACATGTGTCGAGTGGGCCCCGACACAGGTGCTGGCTACCGGCATCGTTCCCGTCCGAGACAGCAAGGATGTGAGCGGCCCTGTGCTGTCCTTCCCTGCCGGTTCGTTCGCCACGTTCGTGGCGGGCATCAAGGCCGGAGAGTTCGGCTCGCTCTAGAACTGAGCCACGTACGCGCAGTGCCCCGGTTCCGGATCTCTCCGGCCGGGGCGCTTTGCTTTGGTTTGTTCAGGGGAGTGCGCCCCAGTCCGTGATGAACGTCCTGAAGTGGCGGAAGCGGCGTCAGGACGCCGAACGGGCGCGGCTTGGGCTGGCATGGGCCGACTCGGTCTGTCATTCCTGGTCTGACCTGGGGAATCTCTCGGCTGTTGGTCACGTGGTTGGTCACGCCACAGCCTGGAAAAGCAAAAAACCCCTGTTCAACAGGGGTCTTAGCTGGTGTCCGAGGGGGGACTTGAACCCCCACGCCCGATAAAGGGCACTAGCACCTCAAGCTAGCGCGTCTGCCATTCCGCCACCCGGACCGGGTGTCTGTCTCGCGGGCCGTGCCCGTTCCGACGTGGAAAACCATAGCAAACAATCGGGGGTGCTCGATCACGTCCCGGCACGCGTGAACGGCGCATGACGAGGGGTGGGTGCCCTTGGGTGTGCGCGCCGGGCGCGGGAGGATGAGGGGGAGCACCACAGCGACAGTGGAAGGAAGCAGTGTGAGCGAGACCAACGTGGCCCGGACCGTATCCGGCGAGGACGAGGTCGTGGACCTCTGCCGTGAGCTGATCCGGATCGACACCAGCAACTACGGAGACCACTCGGGCCCCGGTGAGCGGCTCGCTGCCGAGTACGTCGCGGAGAAGCTCGCCGAGGTCGGGCTCGAACCGAAGATCTTCGAGTCCCACAAGGGCCGTGCCTCCACCGTGGCCCGCATCGAGGGCGAGGACCCGTCCAGGCCCGCGCTGCTCATCCACGGGCACACCGACGTCGTCCCGGCCAACGCGGCCGACTGGACGCACGACCCGTTCTCCGGGGAGATCGCGGACGGCTGTGTGTGGGGCCGTGGAGCGGTCGACATGAAGGACATGGACGCCATGACCCTCGCGGTCGTCCGTGACCGCATGCGCAGCGGCCGCAAGCCCCCGCGCGACATCGTGCTGGCCTTCGTCGCGGACGAGGAGGCGGGCGGCACGTACGGCGCCCGCTACCTGGTGGACAACCACCCCGGACTGTTCGAGGGCGTCAACGAGGCGATCAGTGAGGTCGGCGGGTTCTCCTTCACCGTCAACGAGAAGCTGCGGCTCTACCTCGTGGAGACGGCCCAGAAGGGCATGCACTGGATGAAGCTGACCGTGGACGGCACCGCCGGGCACGGCTCGATGATCCACAAGGACAACGCCATCACCGAGCTGTCCGAGGCCGTCGGGCGCCTGGGCCGGCACAAATTCCCGGTGCGGGTGACCAAGACCCTGCGGCACTTCCTCGATGAGCTCTCGGACGCCCTGGGCACCGAGCTCGACCCCGAGAACATGGAGGAGACCCTCGCCAAGCTGGGCGGTATCTCCAAGCTCATCGGCGCCTCGTTGCAGAACACCGCGAACCCGACCCAGCTCGGCGCGGGCTACAAGGTCAACGTCATTCCGGGACAGGCGACCGCCCATGTCGACGGCCGGTTCCTGCCGGGGTACGAGGAGGAGTTCCTGGCCGACCTGGACCGGATCCTGGGCCCCAACGTGAGGCGCGAGGACGTACACGCGGACAAGGCGCTGGAGACCACGTTCGACGGTGCCCTCGTCGACGCGATGCAGACGGCGCTGGTCGCCGAGGACCCGATCGCGCGGGCCGTGCCGTACATGCTCTCGGCCGGTACGGACGCCAAGTCCTTCGACGACCTGGGCATCCGCGGCTTTGGTTTCGCTCCGCTGAAGCTGCCGCCGGAGCTCGACTTCGCCGGGATGTTCCACGGTGTGGACGAGCGGGTGCCGGTCGACGGTCTGCAGTTCGGCGTGCGCGTGCTCGACCGGTTCATCGACAATTGCTGAAGCCCGAGGCATAAATCGACCGCCTGTGCGTATGTGACCGGAAAGAGTGAATCGGCTCATTCGCTCGTAGCCCCGCTAAACCCTCCTCGTTACAAGTGATGCGGTCCGCGGCTGGGACCGCATTTCCAACTAGGAGGAATAATGATCAAGAAGGTCGTCGCAGTTGCGGCTGCTACCGGTGGTCTCGTGCTCGCGGGTGCGGGTATGGCCGCCGCCGACGCGGGTGCCCAGGGTGCCGCCATCGGCAGCCCCGGTGTGCTCTCGGGCAACGTCATCCAGGTTCCGGTCCACGTGCCGATCAACCTGTGCGGCAACACGGTCAACGTGATCGGGCTGCTGAACCCCTCCTTCGGCAACACCTGCGTCAACGCGTGACGTTGCGCGTCAACCCGTAAGGGTTTGAGCCAGGCCGGTCCCGGAGTGCGTGCCATGCACTCCGGGACCGGTCGGCATTCGGCCCTCGCACGGTCGTGTCCGGGGGTATTTCGGAAGGCAGAAGGCAGGAAACGAACCTATGCGACAGGTCACTCGTAAAGGCCTGATCACCATGGCGGCGGCGGGCGGCGTGCTCGCGCTCAGCGGTGGCTACGCGCACGCCGACGCCGGGGCGGCCGGGGGTGCGTCGAATTCTCCCGGGGTGCTGTCCGGGAATTCGATCCAGATTCCGGTCGAGGTACCGATCAACGCGTGCGGGAACTCCGTGAGCGTCGTCGGACTGCTCAACCCGACATTCGGCAACGACTGCGAGAACGGATCACCGGGGAACGCGTCGGGTCCCGGTGCGGCCGACAGCGGCAGCTCCGGCAACCACGCGGCCGCGGGCAGTACCACCGCGCAGGCTCCGGGCGGTGACGCAGAGAAGGCCGGGCACAGCGGGGCCGGGCACAGCGGGGCCGGGACCGGCAGGCACCGTGCGCCCGGTGCCTCGGCCGAGGGCACGGCGCAGGGGTCGCCCGGCATCCTCTCCGGCAACAACGTCGCGGTGCCGATCGACATCCCGGTGAACGCCTGTGGCAACAGCATCACCATCGGCGGGCTGCTCAACCCGACGTTCGGCAACAGCTGCGCCAACGACCCCGTGGTCAGGCCGCCGCACGAGGAGCCGGAGGTGCCGGTCACGCCCGGTACGCCCGTCACCCCGCCGGCCAACAGCCCGCCCGAGGCCAACGTTCCCGCACCCCAGCTCCACCCCGGCGAGCAGCTCGCACAGACCGGTGGAGGCGGGCTCGACCTGCTGATCCCGGCGGGCGCGGGCCTGCTCCTCGCCGGTGCGGGCGCCGTGCTGTACCGCCGCTCCCGCAGCGCCGCATAGCGGCTTCGCGCCTGTCGCGAACCACGCTGTGAGAGGAGCGGGCCCCGCCGTTGCGGGGCCCGCTCCGATGTCATCGGGCGGCGCGTTCCGCCGTCATCCGGATCTCCGTTCCGCGGTCACCAGGTGGCCCGGAGCTGGCGGATGATCCGTCTGCGCAACCGCACTCTGCGGCTGCCGTCGCGGCGCAGCGTCAGGCGGTCCAACTCCCAGTGCCCGTACTCGGCGCGGTCGGTCAGCAGTCGGGCCGCATCCTTGCGGGACACCCCGCGCGGCACGTACACGTCGACAAATTCGTATTCCGGCATCGCATCTATTGTGCGGGCACAGCCCCGGTACGGATAGCGTCTGCACTATGTCTGATGCTGCGCAGCCCACCGCTGCCGAGGTACGTGCCGCCGCCGAAGCGGTCAAAGCCGCGCTCGACCGTCACCTCGAGGCGGTCGAACGCCGTACCGGGGACGACGACCCCGCCGTCTATGACGCGTTCAACGCACTGGCCGCTGCGGCCGAGGTCTACGACGAACTGCTCTACGACCGCTATGACGAGGTCACGCCCTTCGAGATCCCCGGCGCGGACGACTCCCTGCCGCCCTATGCCGGTCCCGGGGAGCCCAGCGCGCTGAGCGTGCTGATCCGGCGCGACTACACGGTCGTGGAACCCCCGCGACTGCTCGCCCAGGCACAGCGCCTCGCCGACCTCGAATCGGACGACCGGGGCGTCGGGAACAACCCCGTGGTCGGCACCAGCGTCCATGCCGCGCTGGGGGTGCTGTTCGGTGAGTACGAACCGGACGAGATCGCCTCCCGGCACACCGAGTTCGGCCTGGAGGAGGGGGATTCCACCCTCTGGGTCTCGGCCGGTGACGTGCCCCCCGAGCCCGGTGAGTGGCTGGGCGCACCGTTCGATCACGCCGATCCCCAGCTCGTGGTCTGCCGCTTCGACGTCAGCTCCGTCTTCGACGAGGAGGAGCTGGACGAGGACCTGGACGACCTGACGGCGGGCAGATCCTGACCTTCCGGTGAGATCCGGCGATCCGTGGCCCCGGCGTACCGGGGCCACAGTGCTGTCCGGACGGCGGTTACGAGGCGGCGTCGGGGGTCGGCAGGGCCTCCAGCAGCGCGCGCAGACGGGTCGTCCGCTCCTGGGCGGGGATCTGCGCCACCGCGTGCGGGAGCGCCTGGTCCACGCCGTGCACGACGGACAGATGCCGCTCCCCGCGGCTGAACGCGGTGTACACCCAGGGGCGGCTGAGCCCCTGCGCCGCGTCGCCGGGCAGCACCACGACCACGGCGGGCCAGCGCATCCCGGCCGCCTGGTGGGCGCTGAGGGCCCAGCCGTGCCGTACGGCCGTCTCGACCCGGTCCTGGGGCACGACGACGGCGGTGCCCGCACAGTCCAGGCGCAGGCCCTCCGCGTCGGCCGAGAGCACCACCCCGGGCACGGTCCGGCCGGGTGCCGGGACATGGACGACGCGGTCGCCCGGGTCGAAGCCGCCGAACCGGCCGGGGCCCGGGTTGAGACGCTGCTTCAGCGCCGCGTTCAACGCGCGGGTGCCCGCCGAGCCGCCGTGGCCGACAGTGATCACCTGGGTGTCGGCCGAAGGGATACCGAAGGCGCGCGGCACCGAGTCCGCGACCAGCTGCACGGTGCGGTGGACCGCCTCGCCCGCGTCGCGCACGGGGACGATCACCACCTCCTTGCCCGGGGCCTCGACCTGATTCAGCTCACCGATGCCGATGCCGGAGACCAGCTCGCCGATCGGCCCCGGGTCCGGTGTACGGGACACGACCTGCGGGCACGCACGGGCGGCCAGCACATCCGCGAAGACCCGGCCCGCGCCCGCGGAGCCCAGCACGCCGGGATCGCCGCTCAGCACCAGACGGGCGCCGTCGGCGAGGAACTCGACCAGGATCGCGGCCGCCTCCACGTCCAGCTGCGGGGCGTCCAGCACCACCAGCAGGTCGAGGGCGAGCGCACCGTCCTCGTCCCGGCCGGGTCCTTCGGCGCCGGACAGCAGCCCGGCGAGGGTGACCGCCGACTCCGGGTCACCGACCGCCTCGGCCAGTCTGCGGCGGCCGTCCGTGCTGTGCGTGGTACCGAGGGCGCGCAGCCCCAGGCCCCGCGCCGCCGCGATCAGGGCCGCGGGCTCGGCGCGGGCCGCCTCGCCGCCGCTGTGGGCGACCAGGCCGCCCGTGGCGACCGTGCGGATCAGCTCGGCCGCCGACGGGGAGGGGGCGGAGGCGGCGGCCTCGGTCCAGTCGGCGCTCTTCTCACAGGCGTTGACCAGCCGGGCCAGACCGTCGGCGAGGCTCTCCTCCGCCAGTGCGTACCGATCGAGGCCCAGCAGCACCTGGACCGGCTCCCGCACCTCCTCGGGGCTGTCGTCGCCGTCCACGCCGTCCACGCCGTTCGTGTCGTCGCTTCCGTCGCTCTCCTCGGCGGATCCGGTCGCCTCCGCCGATTCCGACGGGTCCAGGCCCTCCTGGAAGACCAGCACGACACCCTCGGCGACGGCGTGCTCCACGGCGGCGTCGGGATCGGTCACCGCACGCTCGGCCAGCGACGCCCGTACGGCCGTGGCGTCCAGTGCCGTGTGGCCCTGGCGGGCGGCCCGCTCCAGCAGCCAGCCGACCAGCGCCGCGGTCCTGCGCTCGTCGTCCGGACCGCAGGCGGCGCCCAGCAGGGCCCGCGCGAAGCCGTCCGCCTGCTCCGGGTGGACCCCGGGGACGGCGAGCAGCTGCCAGGGGTCCTCGCGCAGGATCTCGGCGGCCTGCTCGCCCAGCGTCCCGGTGGCCGGGCGGGCCAGCGCCTCGGGAGCCCCGCCCTCGACGAGCAGCTCCCGCACCGAGGCCGCGGCCTCGGGTGACGCGCCCTGCGCGGCCGGGGACGGCTCGGCCGGCCGGGGGCGCGCGGAGGGCTGCGCGGTGGCCGGTGCGGCGCGGCGGGGGGCGGGCGCGGCGGCGGGGGAGTCGAAGAACGTGGTGCCCGCCTTCTCACCGCTCTCCACGGCCCGGACCGCGGCGAGCAGATCGGCGGCGGTGCCGCTGAGCTTCGTACCGGCCGGGATGGGGCCGTCCTTCTCGGCCTTGCGCTTCTCGATCCGCTCCCGCAGCTCACGCTGGGCGGCGAGCTCGGTCTCCGCCTCGGAAGGCGCGGCCGCGGCCGGTGCCTCGTCGCCGGTGGCCTTGTCGCCGGCCGGCTGGTCCTCGGCCGTGTCGTCGGCGGCCTCGTCCTCGGTCGCGTCCTCGTCGGCGGCGGTCCCTGTCGCCTCGGCGGGCGTGGCGGAGGCATCCGGGGCCGACGGCCCGTCCTCGGCGGGCGTGCCGGTGCCCGGCGTGGGCGCGCCGACGGTGCCGGGGGCCGCGTCGGTCTCGCGGTCTTCGGCCGAGGGGCCTGGGGTTTCCCCCCGGGGAAGCGCAGTCACAGCGTGCTCCAGTCCTGGTCGGGATAGCGGTGCACGGGCGCCGACACATCGTCGAGCGCCTGGCAGATCTCGTCAGGAAGACTAAGCGCCTCCACTGACAAAGCCTCCCTGAGCTGCCGCGCGTTGCGCGCGCCGACGATCGGGGCGGCCACGCCCGGCCGGTCGCGGACCCAGGCGAGCGCCACCTGGAGGGCCGTCGTGGCCAGGCCGTCCGCCGCGGTTGCCACCGCGTCCACGATCCGGCTCGCCGGGTCGTCGAGATAGGGCTCCACGAAGGGGGCCAGCTGCTCGGACGCGCCCCGGGAGCCGGACGGGGTGCCCAGGCGGTACTTGCCGGTCAGCACACCGCGGCCCAGCGGCGACGAGGGCAGCAGCCCCATGCCGAGGTCGAGCGCGGCCGGCAGCACCTCCCGCTCGACGCCGCGCTGGAGCAGCGAGTACTCCATCTGTGTGCTGGCCAGCCGGGTGCGTACGCCGGGGGCGGCGAGCTGCCAGGTGGCCGCCTTGGCCAGCTGCCAGCCGCAGAAGTTCGACACCCCCGCGTACCGGACGCGGCCGGACGAGACCGCCAGGTCCAGCGCCTGCAGGGTCTCCTCCATCGGGGTCTCCGGATCGAACGCGTGGACCTGCCACAGGTCCACATAGTCCGTGCCGAGCCGCTCCAGGGACGCGTCGAGCGCGGCCAGCAGATGTCCGCGCGATCCGTTGAAGCGGCGGTACGGGTCGGCGACGCTGCCCGCCTTCGTGGCGATGACCAGGTCCTGGCGCGGCACGAGGCTGTCCACGAGCCGCCCGAGCAGATACTCGGCCTCCCCGCCCCCGTACACATCGGCGGTGTCGACCAGGGTGCCGCCCGCGTCCCAGAAGGCCTTCAGCTGGTCGGCGGCGTCGTGTTCGTCGGTGTCCCGGCCCCAGGTGAGGGTGCCGAGCCCGATCCGGGACACGCGTAGGCCGGTACGGCCGAGATGCCTCTGCTCCATGGGCGCTGAGATTACTGGCCATGGCTCCACGGAGGGGGAGCCTGTGGACAACCGAGGGGCCACCGCGCCTGCCGGATCGCGCCGACGCGCGCTAGAGTCCGGACCACAGGGACGTTACTGATCAGTAAGGGGAGCGGATATGCGGCTCGGCATCAATCTCGGTTACTGGGGCGCCGGCATGGACAGCGACAACCTCGCTGTCGCCCAGGAGGCCGACCGGCTCGGATACGACGTGTGCTGGGCGGCCGAGGCCTACGGCTCCGACGCACCGACCGTGCTGTCCTGGGTCGCCGCGCAGACGGAGTCCATCGACGTCGGCTCCGCGATCATGCAGATCCCGGCCCGCCAGCCCGCCATGACGGCGATGACGGCGGCCACCCTCGACTCGCTCTCCGGGGGCCGTTTCCGCCTCGGTCTCGGGGTGTCCGGCCCGCAGGTCTCCGAGGGCTGGTACGGCGTCAAGTTCGACAAGCCGCTGGCCCGCACCCGCGAGTACGTCGAGATCGTCCGCAAGGCGATGTCCCGCGAGCGCCTCAGCTACGAGGGGCAGCACTGGACGCTGCCGCTGCCGGACGGTCCGGGCAAGCCGATCAAGCTCACCGTCCACCCGCAGCGCGAGCACATCCCGCTCTACATCGCGGCCATCGGGCCCAAGAACCTGGAGCAGACCGGCGAGATCGCCGACGGCGCCCTGCTGATCTTCCCGTCCGCCGACCACCTGGAGGACACCGCGGTGACGTACCTGCGGGCGGGCCGTGAGAAGGCCGGGAAGACCATGGACGGCTTCGACGTGTGTCCCACCCTGCCGCTGGCCGTCGGCGACGACATCAACGGCCTCGCCGACATGTTCCGCCCGTACACCGCGCTGTACGTCGGTGGCATGGGCAGCCGCAAGCAGAACTTCTACAACCAGCTCGCCCAGCGCATGGGCTACGAGAAGGAAGCGGCCGAGATCCAGGACAAGTACCTCTCCGGCGACAAGAACGGCGCCGCCGCCGCCGTACCGCACCGGCTCATCGACCAGACCACGCTGCTCGGCCCGGTGGAGCGGATCTCCGAGCGGATGCAGGCGTACGCCGCCGCCGGAGTCACCACCCTCACCCTCGCCCCGGCGGGCTTCACGCTCGACGAGCGGATCGCCGCCCTGCGCGCCGGTACGGACGCCCTGGAGCGCTCCGGCCTCGCCTAGGACTTCGGTCCCGCAGGACCGGGCAGCACTACGGCCGTGGTGGGGGCTCGGGGGTCATCCCCGCCACGGCCGTCACCCAGCACAACGCGCCGTCCGGCCGACGGTTACGCGGCACCCGCCCGGCGCCGCTCCACGCTCCTCCGGTTGCCGACTGTTCCGCAGCGCATTTGACTTTGGCTCTGCGGACACCGGTACGGAGGTGGCAGTGATGCTCTCGGCAAAAAGTCTGTTCGAGGAGATCCTCGACGACGACGAATCGTTCCGGCTCTTCTGCTCCATCGCCGCCAGCGGGGAGTCCCAGGGCGGCTGGGAGAACGCCCGGATCGCCGCGCTCGTTCCCGCGAGTCAGCGCGACCTCGCCTCCAAGATCGTCCGGCACGGGGCCGACGAGGACAAGCACGGCCGGATCTTCAACGCGCTCCTGAAGAAGCGCGGACTGCCGCCCGTCGAGGTCCCCTCGGAGACCGACTACACGATGCTGCTCGAAGGACACGGCATCGGCCTGGCGCATGTCCGGCTCAGCGGCGATGAGCCGCTCTCGGAGCGCGACATCATCACCTACCTGGCTCACAGCCGGGTCACCGAGCAGCGCGCCTCCGAGCAGATGCGGCTCCTGCGCAAGCACTTCGCCGACCATCCCGACCTCGGCCGCGCGGTGAAGATGATCTCCAACGACGAGGACAACCACCTCGCGTACTGCCACGAGGAACTGCTCCGCTTCGCCCGCGCCGGACACGGCCGCAGCATCCAGCGCGTCCTGCGCGAGTGCGCCCTGGCCGAGATCCGGGTCTACCGCGATGTCAGCCTGGCCGTGATGGCACACATGGGGGCCCTGCTGCACTGGTCCCGTGCCAGGGCGGCCGTCCTGGCGGCGGGCATCCACGCGATGTACGCGTACGAGCGCCTCGTCGGCTGGCGGCGCATGGTGAGCCTGGCGCAGCCGGAGCGGCGTGACGCGCTGGGCGGCCCGGCGGTCCAGGAAGCCGAGTACGCGTGAACCCGCCGTCCCGTCCGGTGCCGTACGGGCTCAGAGCCAGCCACGCCGCTTGAACTGCCGGTACAGGCCGAACACCGCGCAGCCCATCAGGGCGATGACCGCCGGGTAGGTCCACGCCCAGTGCAGTTCCGGCATGTGGTCGAAGTTCATGCCGTAGATGCCCGCGACCATCGTCGGGACGGCGGCCATGGCGGCCCAGGCCGAAATCTTGCGCATGTCGTCGTTCTGCCGCACCCCCATCTGCGCCAGATGCGCCGACAGAATGTCCGAGAGCAGCCGGTCCAGACCCTCCACCTGCTCGTTGGCACGCGTCAGGTGGTCGGCGACATCGCGGAAGAACGGCTGCGAGTGCTCGTGCACGAACGGCACTCCGGCGCCCGCGAGCCGGGACATCGGTGCCGCCAGCGGCCCGGTCGCCCGGCGGAACTCCAGCACCTGCCGCTTGAAGGTGTAGATCTGGGCCGCGGTGTTCTTGGAATTGCCGGTACCGGTCGGCGCGAACACCTGGGTCTCCAGCTCCTCCAGGTCGACCTGGAGCTCCGCGGCGACATCGATGTAGTGGTCCACGACCGCGTCGCTGATCGCGTACAGCACGGCCGTGGGGCCGTGCTTGAGCACCTCGCGATCGGCTTCCAGACGTCGGCGCACGGCCGCCAGCGGGGCGCCCTCGCCATGCCGGACCGTCACCACGAACGAGTCGCCTATGAAGACCATCAGCTCGTCGGCGGTGACCGTGTCGCCCTCGGGCTCGTAGACGACCGGCTTGATGACCGCGAACAACGAGTCGTCGTACACCTCCAGTTTGGGCCGCTGGTGCGCGCTCAGCGCGTCCTCCACGGCCAGTGGGTGCAGCCCGAACTCGTGGCGGACCAGATCGAACTCCTTCTCGGTCGGTTCGTGCAGCCCGATCCAGAGAAACGCGTCCCCGGTGGCCCGCGCCTCGTCGAGCGCATCGGAGAAGTCGGCGGGGCCCTCGGTGCGGCGCCCGTCGCGGTAGATGGCACAGTCCACAATCACGGCGGGCATTCTTCCTTGCCGCGGCCCGCTCCGCACCTTTGCCCGGCGATCCCTCTGCCCGGCCCTCTACCCTGGCCCGTATGCCCACCCTGATCCTCGTACGCCACGGACGCTCCACCGCCAACACGGCCGGAGTGCTCGCGGGCCGCACTCCGGGTGTCTCCCTGGACGAACGCGGCGCCGAGCAGGCCGCCGCCCTCCCCGGACGCCTGTCGGCGCTCACGCTCGCCGCCGCCGTCAGCAGCCCGTTGCAGCGCTGCCGCGAAACGCTCCAGCCCCTGCTCGACGCCCGCCCCGGCCTGCCCCTGCACACCGAGGAGCGGATCAGCGAGTGCGACTACGGGGACTGGTCGGGGCGCAAGCTCGCCGAACTCTCCGACGACCCCCTGATGACCGTCGTGCAGCAGCACCCGTCCGCCGCGGCGTTCCCCGGCGGCGAGTCCATGCGGGCCATGCAGGCCCGCGCGGTCGACGCCGTACGGGACTGGAACGCCCGTATCGAGGCCGAGCACGGCGACGACGCGACCTATGTGATGTGCTCGCACGGCGACATCATCAAGGCCCTCGTCGCCGATGCGCTCGGCATGCACCTGGACCTCTTCCAGCGCGTCCACGCCGACCCCTGCTCGGTCACCGCCATCCGCTACACCCGGCTGCGCCCCTTCCTCCTCCGGCTCGGCGACACCGGTGACTTCGCCTCGCTGGCACCGCGCGAACAGGGCGTCGGGGCGGATGCCGCGGGGCCCCCGGCGCAGGACGGATCGGCGGACGCGGCGGTCGGGGGCGGCGCGGGGGCGCCGTGATCGCTTCGCACAGTAGGGTGGACGCGCCGTAGGCGCCCCCTCATCCGCCGTCAATTCTCAAGGGAGACAGGACGTGTCCCGTCAGGTGTTCCTCTACGACCCACCGGACCGATTCGTGGCCGGTACGGTCGGGTTGCCTGGCCGCCGAACGTTTTTCCTTCAGGCGTCCTCAAGTGGCCGGGTCACCAGCGTGTCCCTGGAGAAGACCCAGGTCGCCGCGCTGGCCGAGCGGATCGACGAACTGCTCGACGAGGTCGTGCGGCGGACCGGCGGCAACTCGCCGGTGCCCGCCGTGGCCCCCATGGCCGTGGCCGACACCGCGCCTCTCGACGCACCCGTCGAGGAGGAGTTCAGGGTCGGCACGATGGCGCTGGCCTGGGACGGTGACGAACAGCGCATGATCGTCGAGGCGCAGGCCCTGGTCGAGCTGGACGCCGACTCCGAGGACGACCTCGCGGAGGCCGAGGAACGGCTCCTGCAGGACGAGGAGAACGGTCCGCCGATGCTGCGCGTCCGGCTGAGCGGCGCACAGGCGCGCGCCTTCGCCAAACGCGCCCTCGACGTCGTGAACGCCGGCCGCCCGCCGTGCCCGCTGTGCAGCCTGCCGCTCGATCCGGAAGGACACGTATGCCCGCGCCAGAACGGATACCGTCGCAGGGCCTGACGGACGCCGGGCTGCTCACCCTGCTCACCAAGGGGCAGCTCACGGTCCTCGGACAGGTGCGCGGCGCGTCCAACGCGGTGCTCCACTGCACGGTCGCGTACGAGGGCGAGGAACGCACCTGCGCCTACAAACCCGTCGCCGGGGAGCAGCCGCTGTGGGACTTCCCCGACGGGACGCTCGCCCAGCGCGAGGTGGCCGCGTACGAGGTCTCCCGGGCGACCGGGTGGGGACTCGTGCCGCCCACGGTGCTGCGTGACGGGCCCTACGGCGAGGGCATGTGCCAGCTGTGGATCGATTCCCCCGAGGGTGAGGGCGAGCCGTCGCTGCTCGCCCTCGTCGAGTCCGAGGAGCCCGGGGACGGCTGGAAGGCCGTGGGCTTCGCCGAGGTGGGGGAGGGCCGGACGGCGCTCCTGGTGCACGCGGACGACGCCCGGCTGCGACGGCTCGCCGTGCTCGACGCGGTGATCAACAACGGCGACCGGAAGGGCGGGCACCTGCTGCCCGCGCCCGGCGGGCGGCTGTACGGCATCGACCACGGGGTCACGTTCAACGCGGACGACAAGCTGCGCACGCTGCTGTGGGGCTGGGCGGGCGAGCCGCTGACGTCCGAGGCGGTGGAGGTGCTCGGCCTGCTGGCCGGGGAGCTGGGGCCGGGGGCGGGGCTCGCCACCCGTCTGGCGGAACTGATCACCGGGGCGGAGCTGGCGGCGCTGCGGGCCAGGGTCGCGGGTCTCCGGGGGACGGGACGGCATCCCGAGCCGAGCGGCGAGTGGCCGGCGATTCCGTGGCCGCCGGTCTGAGGGCCGGGTGTGCGCCGGCGGCTCCGTACGGCGATCGCGCGCGAAGCAGCCGCGCTTGAGCACGAGGCAGCCACGGTTCACGGCCGTACGCCGGGGTGCCGTCGGTGGTCCCTGGCATGGGCGGCCGTCGGCCCCGGAAGCCGTGGAACGGGATGCGGACGAGCCCCTAGCCGAACGCCACGCATCCGCGCAAGACCGCCTCTTCGGCCACGTTCCCCGATCCGGTTCGTATCCGGAAGCATCGTCCGGTTACGCTCATGACATGCATGCCTGGCCCGCTTCTGAGGTCCCCGCCCTGCCTGGCAAGGGCCGCGACCTTCGGATCCACGACACCGCGACCGGCGGACGGATCACCCTTGACCCCGGTCCCGTCGCCCGCATCTACGTCTGCGGCATCACGCCGTACGACGCGACCCACATGGGTCATGCGGCGACCTACAACGCGTTCGACCTCGTTCAGCGCGTGTGGCTCGACACCAAGCGGCAGGTTCACTACGTCCAGAATGTGACCGACGTGGATGACCCGCTGCTGGAGCGGGCCGTGCGCGACGGTGAGGACTGGACCGAGCTCGCCGAGCGCGAGACGGCTCTGTTCCGGGAGGACATGACCGCCCTGCGCATGCTCCCGCCGCAGCACTACATCGGTGCGGTGGAGGCGATACCCGGCATCGTTCCGCTCGTCGAACGTCTCCGGGACGCGGGCGCCGCCTACGAACTCGACGGCGATGTGTACTTCTCCGTCGAGGCCGACCCGCACTTCGGCGAGGTCTCGAACCTCGATGCCGAGGCGATGCGTCTGCTCTCCGCCGAACGCGGCGGCGACCCGGAGCGCACCGGCAAGAAGAACCCCCTCGACCCGATGCTCTGGATGGCCGCCCGTCCGGGCGAGCCGAGCTGGGACGGCGCCTCGCTCGGCAGTGGCCGGCCCGGCTGGCACATCGAGTGCGTGGCCATCGCCCTGGAACATCTGGGGATGGGCTTCGACGTACAGGGCGGCGGTTCCGACCTCGTCTTCCCGCACCACGAGATGGGCGCCTCGCACGCCCAGGCGCTGACCGGCGAGCACCCGTTCGCCCGGGCGTACGTCCACGCCGGCATGGTCGGGCTGGACGGCGAGAAGATGTCCAAGTCCCGCGGCAACCTCGTGTTCGTGTCGGCTCTGCGCCGCGACGGCGTGGACCTGGCGGCCATCCGCCTCTCCCTGCTCGCGCACCACTACCGGGCCGACTGGGAGTGGACCGACAAGGTGCTCACCGATGCGGTCGAGCGTGCCGGACGGTGGCGTGCCGCTGTCTCCCGCCCCGACGGACCGTCCGCCGACGCCCTGGTCGAGGAGGTCCGCGAGGCCCTCGCGGACGACCTGGACGCCCCCGCGGCGCTGGCCGCGGTGGATCGCTGGGCCGCGCTGGCCAGTTCCGGGGCCGGTACGGACGAGAGCGCGCCGGGTCTCGTCTCGCGCACCGTCGACGCACTGCTGGGCGTCGCGCTGTAGTCCCTGCGGGCCCGTCTCCGTAACAACCGCTCGCCCGTAACAACCGCTCGCCCGTGACAACCGCTCGCCCGTGACAACCGCTTGATCCGTAACAACCGCTCGATCCGTGAGCGACGACCGGCCCCGGACTTCTCCATGAAGTCCGGGGCCGGTCCGCTTTCCCGGGGGCGAAAAGGCGAGGGGCGCCGGACGGGACCGTTCGTCCCGTCCGGCGCCCCTCGTTCCGGTTGTTCCGGCGCCGCTCCCGCAGTCCTCCGGGACTCAGTCCTCGGACGAATCCTCGGATGTCTCGTCCGGGCCGCGGTCCTCGTCGGAGGGCGAGTCCGCGGCCGGGGGCGGCGGGCCACCGGGCGACGAGGAGCCGGTGGTGTTCCCCGGGCCCGTTTCCGGCCGCGGCGGTTTGGGCGGTCTGGTGCGGCCGCTCGACGGGTCCCGCAGATACGAGACGTCACCGGTCTCCGTCGCATGACCGCCGGGCGCCTGTCCCGGGCCGCCGTCCCGGCGCCGCAGATAGCGTTCGAATTCGCGGGCGATGGCCTCGCCGGACGCCTCGGGCAGCTCGGCGGTGTCCCGGGCCTCCTCCAGCGTCTGGACGTACTCCGCGACCTCGCTGTCCTCGGCGGCCAGCTGATCGACGCCGAGCTGCCAGGCGCGGGCGTCCTCCGGCAGTTCGCCGAGCGGGATCCGCAGCCCGATCAGGTCCTCCAGGCGGTTCAGCAGGGCCAGCGTCGCCTTGGGGTTGGGCGGCTGCGACACATAGTGGGGCACCGCCGCCCACAGGCTCACCGCGGGCACGCCCGCGTGGGTGCAGGCTTCCTGGAGGATGCCGACAATGCCCGTCGGCCCCTCGTACCTGGTCTCCTCCAGATCCATGGTCCTGGCCAGATCGGGGTCGGAGGTGACCCCGCTGACCGGTACCGGCCGGGTGTGCGGGGTGTCGCCCAGCAGTGCCCCGAGGATGACCACCATCTCGACGCCCAGCTCATGGGCGTATCCCAGGATCTCGTTGCAGAACGAGCGCCAGCGCATCGACGGTTCGATGCCGCGGACCAGGACCAGGTCGCGGGGTTTCTCCCCGCCGACGCGGACGACGGAGAGGCGGGTGGTGGGCCAGGTGATCTTGCGCACCCCGCCGTCCAGCCACACCGTGGGCCGGTTGACCTGGAAGTCGTAGTAGTCCTCGGCGTCGAGCGCCGCGAACACCTCGCCCTTCCACTCCCTGTCCAGATGTCCGACCGCTGTGGAGGCGGCGTCACCGGCGTCGTTCCAGCCCTCGAACGCGGCCACCATGACCGGGTCGATCAGCTCGGGTACCCCCTCGAGCTCGATCACCCAGGCCTCCTTCCGAAGTCTTCTTGTGTACGGAGCAACCTTACGGCTTCGGCCCCCTCCCGCCGCAGCCCCTTTGCACGGGTGGGTGAACCTTGCCACTGAAGGTGCATCAACGGTCGAAACAGGGCATCAGCCTCCGGATTCATCCGAGCTGTGCTGACCGAATTTCCCCTCAACACTGGACGACCGGCCCTGTACGGCGCTATACATCGGATGACCACAACAGAGGTCCGATGTTATTCCCCTGGGGGCGCACATGAGTCAGACCGTCACGGATTTCGAGGTTCACGACATCCGTTTTCCCACCTCGGAACAGCTGGACGGCTCGGACGCCATGAACCCCGATCCCGACTACTCCGCCGCCTACGTCGTCCTGCGCACGGACATCCCCGGCGGCCCCGGCCCCTCCGCCGGCACCGGTACCCCGGACAGCGGCGGCGCCGGCATCGAGGGACATGGCTTCTGTTTCACCATCGGGCGGGGCAACGAGATCATGGCCGCCGCCATCGAGGCGCTGCGGCCCTACGTGGTGGGGCGCCCGGCGCCCCGTACGGCGGCCGATCTCGCCGCGCTGCACCGCGAGCTCACCCATGACTCGCAACTGCGCTGGCTGGGACCGGAGAAGGGCGTGATGCACATGGCGGCCGGCGCGGTCGTCAACGCCGCCTGGGACCTCGCGGCCAAGGCAGCCGGCCTGCCGGTGTGGCAGTTCCTCGCCGCGATGACGCCGGAGGAGCTCGTCTCCCTCGTCGACTTCCGCTATCTCACCGACGCGCTCACCCCCGAGGAGGCCCTCGCGATCCTGCGGGCCGCCGAGCCGGGCCGCGCCGAGCGCACCGAGCGGCTTCTCGCCCAGGGCTATCCCGCGTACACCACCTCGCCCGGCTGGCTGGGCTACTCCGACGAGAAGCTCGTCAAGCTCGCCCAGGAAGCGGTCGCGGACGGCTTCGGCCAGATCAAGCTGAAGGTCGGCGGCGACCTGGACGACGACATCCGCAGACTCGCGCTCGCCCGCGAGGCCGTCGGCCCCGGCATCCGGATCGCCGTCGACGCCAACCAGCGCTGGGACGTCGCCGACGCGGTGGCCTGGATGAGCGCGCTCGCGCCCTACGACCCGCACTGGATCGAGGAGCCGACCAGCCCCGACGACATCCTCGGCCACGCCGCCGTGCGCGCCGGACAGTCGGTCAAGGTCGCCACCGGCGAACACGCCGCCAACCGCGTCGTGTTCAAGCAGCTGCTCCAGGCCGGTGCCGTCGACTTCGTCCAGATCGACGCCGCACGCGTCGCGGGCGTCAACGAGAACCTGGCGATCCTGCTGCTCGCCGCCAAGTACCAGGTGCCCGTCTGCCCGCACGCCGGCGGCGTCGGCCTGTGCGAACTGGTCCAGCACCTCTCGATGTTCGACTACGTGGCGGTCTCCGGAACCTGGGAGGACCGCGTGATCGAGTACGTCGACCATCTCCACGAGCACTTCGCCGACCCCACCGTCATCGAGGACGGACGCTACGTCGCGCCGCGCGCCCCCGGCTTCTCGGCCCGGATGCTTCCCGGATCGATCGCCGATCACCGCTACCCCCAGGGCCCCGTCTGGCAGGCCCGCCGCACACCTCAGGAGGCCGACCGATGACCGGTACACAGGACTTCGACCAGATGTCCGCCCTGGTGACGGGCGGTGCGTCCGGGATCGGAGCCGCCGTCGCGACGATGCTCCTGGAGCGCGGCGCCCGGGTCGCGATCCTGGACCGGGAGACCACGGGAGCGCCCCCGGGTGTGCTCGCGCTCAAGGCCGATGTGAGGGACGACGCGGCCGTGCGGGACGCGGTGGACCGGGCCGCCGCCGAACTGGGTGCCCTGCACACCCTCGTGTCCAACGCGGGGATCGGTTCCCTCGGCACCGTGGAGGACAACGACGACGACGAGTGGGCCCGGGTGCTGGACATCAACGTCCTCGGCATGGTCCGTGCCGCCCGCCACGCGCTGCCCCATCTGCGCCGCGCCGCAGCCGGCCGGCCGGGCTCCGCGTCGATCACCCAGACCTGCTCGATCGCCGCCACCGCCGGGCTGCCGCAACGGGCGCTCTACAGCGCGAGCAAGGGCGCGGTGCTCTCGCTGACCCTCGCCATGGCCGCCGACCATGTCCGTGAAGGGGTCCGCGTCAACTGCGTCAACCCGGGCACCGCGGACACCCCGTGGATCGGCAGGCTGCTCGGCCAGGCCGACGATCCGGGCGCCGAACGCGCCGCGCTCAACGCCCGCCAGCCGCTGGGCCGGCTGGTCTCGGCCGACGAGGTCGCCGCCGCCGTCGTCTATCTCGCGAGCCCCGCGGCAGCCTCCGTCACGGGCACCGCCCTCGCCGTCGACGGGGGGATGCAGGGCCTGCGACTGCGTCCCGCCGACGCCTGAGACCACGTACCACCAGCACTGCCCGCCCCACCAGTACCACCAGCACCGCACACGCCACCAGTACCACCAGCACCGCACACGCCACCAGTACCACCAGCACCCCCCGCACCGCAGAATGAGCCGCCCCACCCGCACAGCCCCGCACCGCCGAAATACTCCGAGCCAGTACTCCACGAAGGACGGGACCCCCATGAGAGTGCGTACGACGAGTGCGGCAGCCTGTGCCGTACTGCTGGCCGTCACAGCCCTTGCGGGCTGCAACCGCGACTCCGCCGACAGCGGGGACGGTGGCGGAAAGGTCGGCATCGACCTGCCGCGCAGCGACAGCGATTTCTGGAACTCCTACCAGCAGTACGTGGAGAAGGGTGTCAAGGGCGGGGAGGTCAAGGCCCTTCCGCTGACCAACTCGCAGAACGACATCGGCAAGCTCGTCGCCAATGTCCAGACGTTCACCGACCAGGGCGCCAAGGCCGTCGTGATGGCTCCGCAGGACACCGGTGCGATAGCCGAGACGCTCAACACGCTGAACGAGAAGAAGATCCCGGTCATCAGCGTCGACACCCGCCCTGAGAAGGGCAGCATCTACATGGTGGTGCGCGCCGACAACAAGGCGTACGGCGCCAACGCCTGCAAGTACCTCGGTGAACAGCTCAAGGGCAAGGGCAAGGTCGTCGAGTTCCAGGGCGACCTCTCCTCGATCAACGGGCGCGACCGCTCCCAGGCGTTCAAGGAGTGCATGGACAAGGACTTCCCCGACATCGAGGTCTTCGAGCTGGCCACGGAGTGGAAGGGCGATGTCGCCTCTGCCAAGCTCCAGTCGACGCTGGCCGCGCACCCCGACATCAACGGCATCTACATGCAGGCGGGCGGGGTGTTCCTCCAGCCCACACTCGCCCTCCTGGAGCAGAAGAAGCTGCTGAAGCCGGCCGGTACGCCGGGCCACATCACGATCATCTCCAACGACGGCATCCCGGAGGAGTTCGACGCCATCAAGGCCGGGAAGATCGACGCGACGATCTCCCAGCCCGCCGACCTCTACGCGAAGTACGCCCTGTACTACGCCAAGGCGGCCCTGGAGGGGAAGACCTTCAAGGAAGGTCCGACCGACCACGACTCGAACATCATCAAGATCCCGGGCGGTTTCGAGGACCAGCTCCCGGCGCCCCTGGTGACCAAGGAGAACGTCGACGACCCGAAGCTGTGGGCCAATCAGCTGGAGAAGAAGAGCTAGCCATGAACCAGGCACCACCACCTGCCGTACAGGCGACAGGCATCGTCAAACGCTTCGGACCCACGGTGGCACTGGACGGCGTCGAGCTCACGGTGCGGCCCGGCGAGTCCCACGCGCTCGTCGGCCGCAACGGCGCGGGCAAGTCCACCCTCGTCAGCGTCCTCACCGGACTCCACCGGGCGGACGAGGGCACCGTGACCTTCGGCGGGGAGCCGTCGCCCGCCTTCGGGGACACCATGGCCTGGCAGTCCAGGATCGCCTGCGTCTACCAGAAGTCCATGGTCGTCCCGGACCTGACCGTCGCCGAGAACCTCTTCCTCAACCGCTTCGACGACAACGCCCGCTGGATCAGCTGGGGCAGGCTCCGCAGGCGTGCCGAGGCACTGCTCGCCGAGTACGGGGTCCAGGTCGACCCCAACGCGCGCGCCCGGGATCTCGCCGTGGAGCAGCGGCAGTTCGTGGAGATCGCCCGCGCGCTGTCCTTCGGCGCCCGGCTGATCGTCCTGGACGAACCGACCGCGCAGCTCGACGCCCGCGGGATCGGGCGGCTCTTCGACAAGCTGCGGGAACTCCAGTGCCAGGGAGTGGCGTTCCTGTTCATCTCCCACCATCTCCAGGAGGTGTACGAGCTGTGCACCGCCGTCACCGTCTACCGTGACGCCCGCCATGTGCTGACCGCCCCGGTCGCCGACATCGGCAAGGCCGATCTGGTCGCGGCGATGACGGGGGAGCAGGGCAGCGGCGCGGGCGCCTGGCACGCCACCGGCGTGGGCGCGGTCGACGAGTCGGCCGCCCCCGTGCTGCGTACCGAACAGCTTTCCCTGGCAGGCGAGTTCGAGGCGATCGACCTCCAGGTGCGCCCCGGCGAGGTGCTCGGCCTCGCGGGCTCGGCGGCCAGTGGCAACACCGCGCTCGGCGAGACGCTGGCCGGGATGCGCAAGGCGACCGGCGGCACGATCTCCGTGCACGGCAGCGCCGTACGGCCCGGCAGCGTGCCGCACGCCCTGGACGCCGGGATCGGGTACATCCCCGAGGACCGCCACGACCAGGGGCTCGTGCTGGACCGCAGCGTCGCCGAGAACGCCACCCTCACGGTCACCGACCAGCTGGGTCCGTGGGGGACCGTACTGCCCTCCCGCACCCGGCAGTTCGCCCGGTCGATGATCGCCTCGCTCGACATCAAGACCCAGGGGCCCGAGCAGCCGGTCTCCGGGCTCTCCGGCGGCAACCAGCAGAAGGTGGTGGTCGCCCGTGCGCTGGCCCGCGGACCGAGCGCGCTGGTCGCGGTCCGGCCCACGGCGGGGGTGGACATCAAGTCCAAGGACTCGCTGCTGGGTGTGGTCCGGCGGGTCGCCGACGAAGGAAACGCGGCAGTGATCATCTCGGACGAGCTGGACGATCTACGGGTCTGCGACCGGGTACTCGCCCTGTTCCACGGGCGGGTCGTCGCGTCGTTCGCAAGCGGGTGGACCGACGGGGAACTCGTCGCCGCCATGGAAGGTGTGGGGGAAAGGGAATGACCGGGACGATACAGCCGTCCGTCGCCGACGACGGCATCAAGAGCGGGGCGGGGGACGGCAGCCCGCGCGGCCGGCTGGCGCTGATCCGGTGGAGCGACTTCTCGCTGGTGCCGGTGATCCTGGTGCTGATGGTGATCGGGTTCATCGTCTCGCCGGTGTTCCTCACCTCCAACAACCTGATCAGCGTCGTCCAGCAGTCCTCCGAGCTGAGCCTGCTCGTGCTCGGCCAGGCACTGATCCTCATCTGTGGCCGGATGGACCTGTCCCTGGAATCGACGATCGGCATCGCGCCCGTCGTCGCCATGTGGCTGGTGCTCCCCACGGACGGCGGCCGCTTCGCCGGTCTGGAGCTCTTCCCGGCCTGGTCGGCGATTCCGCTCTGCCTGCTCGTCGGCCTGCTCGTGGGCGTGATCAACGGCTTCCTGATCCTCAAGCTCCGGGTCAACGGCTTCATCGCCACGCTCGGCATGCTCACCATGCTGCGCGGCCTCCACATCGGCATCACCGAGGGCAAGTCGATCACCGACGTCCCGGAGTCCTTCCGCTACCTGGGCAAGAGCGAGTGGTTCGGCGCCCCGGCCGCTGTCTGGATCTGCCTGGCGCTGTTCGCGATCGGCGGTGCGGCGCTGGCCTGGCTGCGTCACGGGCGCTCGCTGTACGCCATCGGCGGCAACCCGGAGGCGGCGCGGGCGGCCGGAATCCGGGTCGACCGGATCACCTGGATCGTGCTGGCCATCGGCGGACTGCTGGCTGCCTTCGCGGGCATCCTCTACACCGGCCACTACGGATCGGTCGCGGCCACCCAGGGCAACGGCTGGATCTTCCAGGTGTTCGCCGCCGCGGTGATCGGCGGCATCAGCCTCAAGGGCGGGCGCGGCACGCTGTTCGGTGCCCTGACCGGCGTACTGACGCTTCAGCTGGTGGTCAATGTGATGACCCTCGGCGGTGTGCCGGCCCTGTGGAACCAGTTCCTCAACGGTGCGATCATCATCGTCGCGCTGGTCATCTCCCGCTTCGCGAGCGGAGAGAAGCAGGACTGAGCGGACCGCCTCGCGGGAGCGGGCGGGCCATGCCGTACGGGCCGGTGGGTGAGGTGTCACCCACCGGCCCGTACGTATGTCATGGCGTCTGAGAGGCTCGATGGGACGTTCCCGGTGTCATGGCGTCCGGAGAAGCTCGATGGGACGTCCCCGTGTCATGGACTCCGGAGAGGGCGCGGCCGCCGCGCCCGTACGAGCCTCACAGCGTGGACCTGAGCCACTGCTCCACGCTCGCCACATGCACCGTCGCCCAGGCCCGTGCGGCCTCCGCGTCCCGGTCCCGCAGCGCGGCGAGGATCGCCCGGTGCTCGTGCAGGGTGCGGCTGACGGCGTCCTCCTGTGTCAGGCCGCGCCAGACCCGCGCCCGCGTGGTCGGCCCGGAGAGTCCGTCGAGCAGGGAGCAGAGCACCGAATTGCCGGAGGACTGCACGATCCCGCGGTGGAAGTCCAGGTCGGCCGCGACCAGCTCCTCGACCGACGGCTGTCCGCCCAGGGCGTCCAACTGGGCTCCGAGCACGTCGAGTTGGGTCTCGCTGATCCGGCCCGCCGCCATCGCCGTCGCGGCCGGTTCCAGGATCCGGCGCACCGCGAGGAATTCCAGCACCGTGTCGTCGCGGTGGAAGTCCACCACGAAGCTCAGCGCCTCCAGGAGCAGCTGCGGGTCCAGGCTGGTGACGTAGGTGCCGTCGCCCTGCCGCACATCGAGGATCCGGATCAGCGACAGGGCGCGCACCGCCTCCCGCAGGGAGTTGCGCGACAGCCCCAGTTCCGCGGCCAGTTCACTCTCCTTGGGCAGTCGGTCGCCGGGACGTAGCGCACCCGAGACGATCATTCCCTTGATCTTCTCGATCGCCTCGTCGGTGACAGCCATGACGGTCCTCCTGGATTCGGACTGGATTAGACATCCGATGTCTGGCTCCATTATGCGGGTCCGGACACCCGAAAGAGCAGCCTCCGCCCCAGCCGTGGTGCTGGTCACTCCCAGAGGGAGGACGGTGCCTCGCGCCGTACGACGGGGGCGATCTCCTCGGCGAACCTCTCCAGGGTCTCCAGCTGTTCCCCGTGGCTCAGTCCGAAGCCGTCCACGGTGATCGACTGGAGGTCGTGACGGTACACCGCGTGGTAGCCGAGGATCTTGTCGATGATCTGCTGCGGGCTGCCGATCAGCTGAGGTCCGTTCTCCATCGCGTCCTCGATCGTCCGGAACGGGGTGTTGTACCCGGCCCGGCCCGCCAGCTGGGGCTTGAACGTCTGCCGCACCCGTGCCTCGTACAGCTCCTTGTACCGTCCGACGGCCTCCCGCGCACTGTTCGCGATCAGCAGCCCGCCCGAGCCCGCCGCCACATGCGCGTCGGCCGGATCGTGCCCGTACGCCTCGAACCGCTCCCGGTAGTGGTCGATCAGCCGCGCGTACGCCTCGCGTGGCTGGATGGCGTTGGCCGTGAACAGCGGATCACCGTGCTTGGCCGCCAGTTCGGGGGAGTTGAGGCTGGTCGCCGAGCCGTGCCAGACGCGGGGCGCCCCGGCGTACGGACGCGGCACCGTCGTCACGTTCTTCAGCGGCGGACGGAACTCGCCCTCCCAGTCCACGCCCTCCTCCGTCCACAGCCGCCGCAGCAGTTCGTACTTCTCCTCCTGGAGGTCCCACTGACGGTCCTCGTCGAGCCCGAAGAGGTCGAAGTGCCCGGCCTCGGCGCCCTTTCCGACGACCAGTTCGAGCCGCCCCCGGGAGAGCTGGTCGAGCGTCGCGAAGTCCTCGGCGACCCGCACCGGGTCGAGGATCGCGACGACCGTGACCCCGGTCAGCAGCCTGATGACGCGCGTACGGGCGGCGATCGCGCCCAGCACCACGCTCGGGCCGGAGGAGAGGAACGGCCCGGCGTGCCGCTCGCCGATCGCGTACGCGTCGAAACCGAGGCGCTCCGCCGCCGTACCGGTTTCGATCACCTCCTCGAACCGGTCGGCGGCCGAGGGGAGTTCACCGGTCAGCGGGTGCGGGGCGTGGCCGATCAGGGAAAGTACGGAGAATTTCATGACCTCCACTGTCCCCGCGGCATATTGCGCGCGTATGGCGGCCGTATGGCACATATCCGGGCAGGGGTGCGGTGCGGCGTCCCGGATACGCGGACGGGGGCGCCTCCCCGCCAGTGGGAAGCGCCCCCGTGCACCCGCCCCGATGCCGGTCCGGTGATCAGTCCCGGCCGGCCAGCATGTCGTCGACCCTGCCGCGGATCTCGTCGGTCGCGAGCCCCCGGATCGTCAGTGTCGTACGGCGGCGCAGCACATCGTCCGCCGTCTCGGCCCACTCGTGGTCGCGGGCGTAGGCGACCTGGGCCCAGATCTCCGGCGCGTCCGGGTGGACGCGCTCGGCCAGCGCCGGGTTCTCGTTGGCCAGGCGCGCGATGTCGAAGGACAGCGAACCGTAGTGGGTGGCCAGGTGCCGTGCGGTGTCGGGCGACATCCGGGGACCGGAGGCACCGCCGTCGACCAGGAGCCGGTGCGCGACCGCGGCGGGGTTGGATATCCCGGGCAGCGGAAGCTTCCGCGGCAGCCGCGCCATCGGCTCCATGTCCTCCGCCAGCGGGTGCCCCGGCAGCGCGGCGAGCTTGTTCATCACGGTGCGGCCGATGTGGCGGAACGTCGTCCACTTGCCGCCCGCGACCGACAGCATGCCGCCGCGGCCCTCCGTCACGACCGTCTCGCGCTTCGCCTTGGACGTGTCGCCGGGGCCGCCGGGCAGCACCCGCAGACCCGCGAAGGAGTACGTGATCAGATCGCGGGACAGCTGCTGGTCCCGGATCGAGAACGCCGCCTCGTCCAGGATCTGCGCCGTGTCCGCCTCGGTCACCGCGACATCGCCCGGGTCGCCCTCGTACTCCTCGTCGGTCGTCCCGAGCAGCAGCATGTCCTCCCACGGCAGGGCGAACGTGATGCGGTACTTGTCGATCGGGGTGGCCAGTGCCGCCTTCCAGGGGCGGGTGCGCCTGAGCACCAGGTGCGCGCCCTTGGACAGACGTATGGAAGGCGCCGCGTTCGGGTCCTCCATCTTCCGCAGGTGATCGACCCACGGTCCCGTCGCGTTCAGCACGAGCCGGGCGGTGACCCCGAACTCCGTGCCGTCCGTGCGGTCCGACAGATCGGCGCCCGTGACCCGGCCCCTGGTGAACCGGAGGCCGGTCACCGCCGCGTGGTTGAGGACGGCCGCACCCGCCTCGACGGCCGCACGGACCGTCATCAGCGCCATGCGGGCGTCGTTCATCTGGTCGTCGCCGTAGACCGCGACGGCCTTCAGATTGTCCGTACGCAGCTCGGGGACGTCGCGCTGCGCCTTCGCGGGGCTGATCACATGGCCGACGCCGTCACCGAACGCGGACAGCGCCGAGTACGCGAACACGCCCGCACCGAGCTTCGCCGCGCCGTGCGGCCCGCCCTTGTAGACCGGCAGGTAGAAGGTGAGCGGATTGGCCAGGTGCGGGGCGACCTCGCGGGAGACCGCGCGCCGTTCGAAGTGGTTCTCCGCCACCAGCTTCACCGCGCCGGTCTGCAGGTAGCGCAGACCGCCGTGGAGCAGCTTGGAGGAGGCGGAGGAGGTCGCCCCGGCGAAGTCACCGGCGTCCACCAGCGCCACCCGCAGTCCGGACTGCGCGGCGTGCCAGGCGGTGGAGATGCCCAGGATGCCGCCGCCGATGACCAGGAGGTCGTACGTCGCCTTGGAGAGCTGCTCCCGAGTCTCGGCGCGGCTCGGGAGGGAGCCGGAGGCCGGGTGCGTCCCGAGTGCGGGGACGCTCTGCAGGGTGGTCATGGTGATTACTCCTCGACTGTGCTGTCGTCGAGCCAGCCCATGGTCCGCTGCACGGCCTTGAGCCAGCTCTTGTACTCGCGGTCGCGGGTCTCCGCGTCCAAGCGGGGGGTCCACTCCGCGGCCCGGCGCCAGTTGGCGCGCAGGGCATCGGTGTCCGGCCAGAAGCCGACGGCCAGACCGGCGGCGTAGGCGGCGCCGAGGCAGGTGGTCTCGGCGACCATCGGACGCACCACGGGTGCGTCGAGGAAGTCGGCGAGCGTCTGCATCAGCAGGTTGTTGGAGGTCATGCCGCCGTCGACCTTGAGCGCCGCGAGCTCGACGCCGGAGTCCTTGGTCATGGCGTCGCTGATCTCGCGGGTCTGCCAGGCGGTGGCTTCGAGTACGGCACGGGCGATGTGCGCCTTGGTGACGTACCGGGTGAGACCGGCGATGATGCCGCGGGCGTCGGGGCGCCAGTACGGGGCGAACAGGCCGGAGAAGGCGGGGACGAAGTAGGCGCCGCCGTTGTCCTCGACCGAGGAGGCCAGCGTCTCGATCTCGGCCGCGGACTTGATCAGGCCCATCTGGTCGCGCATCCACTGCACCAGCGAACCGGTGACCGCGATGGAGCCCTCCAGGGCGTACACCGGGCGCTCGTCGCCGATCTGGTAGCCCACCGTGGTGAGCAGACCGTTGTACGAGTTCACCGGGGTGTGGCCGGTGTTCATCAGCATGAAGGTGCCGGTGCCGTACGTGGACTTGGCCTCGCCCTCGGCGAAACACGTCTGGCCGAACAGCGCGGCCTGCTGGTCACCGAGCGCGGAGGCCACCGGGACCCCGTCGAGCACGCCGCCCTTGGCGGAGCCGTACACCTCGGCGGAGGAGCGGATCTCGGGGAGCACGGCGGCGGGGATGCCGATGGAGTGGAGGATCTTCTCGTCCCACGCCATCGTGTGCAGGTTCATCAGGAGGGTGCGCGAGGCGTTCGTGACGTCGGTGACGTGGACGCCGCCATCGGTGCCGCCGGTCAGATTCCAGATGACCCAGGAGTCCATGGTGCCGAAGAGGATGTCGCCGCGCTCGGCGCGCTCGCGGAGTCCCTCGACGTTGTCGAGCAGCCAGCGGACCTTGGGCCCGGCGAAGTACGAGGCGAGCGGCAGACCCGTCTCGCGGCGGAAGCGGTCCTGGCCGACGTTGCGGCCCAGCTCCTTGCAGAGCGCGTCCGTGCGGGTGTCCTGCCAGACCAGCGCGTTGTGCACGGGCTCGCCGGTGTTCTTGTCCCAGAGCAGGGTGGTCTCGCGCTGGTTGGTGATGCCGATCGCCTTGACATCGGCGGAGGTGATCCCCGCCTTGACGATGGCCGAGGCGACGACCTCCTGGACGTTCTCCCAGATCTCGGTCGCGTCGTGCTCGACCCATCCCGGCTTCGGGAAGATCTGCTCGTGCTCCTTCTGGTCGACGGAGACGATCCGGCCGTCCTTGTCGAAGACGATGCAGCGGCTGGAGGTGGTGCCCTGGTCGATGGCCGCGATGAACGGCCCGGTGCCATGGGTCCCGGTGGTGTGTGCGTCGGTCACGGTGTGCTCCCGGAAAGTCTGTGTGTACGGCTCTGAATGGCTCAGGCGAAGGCGAGCTGGTAGATCCCGCCCGCGAGGGCGCCGCCGATCAGCGGACCCGCCACGGGGATCAGGGCATAGCTCCAGTCCGAGCCGCCCTTGTTGGGCAGTGGAAGCAGAGCGTGCACGATTCGGGGGCCGAGGTCACGGACCGGGTTGATCGCGTATCCGGTCGGGCCGCCGAGCGAGAGGCCCAGACCGACGACGACGAACGCGGTGATCATCGCGCCGAGCACGCCCGGACCCTTCGGATCGTCCGGACCGAGGCCGGGGATCGTGCTCTGGGTGAGGATGGCGAGCACCAGGACGGTGGTCGCGATGATCTCGGTCGCCATGTTCTGGCCGACGTTGCGGATCTCCGGCGAGGTGAAGAAGACGCCGTGCACCGGACCCGGGTTCGCCGTCTTCTGCTTCGCGACCTCGGGGTCGTTCAGGTGTGCCGTGAAGTGACCGAAGTACGCGGCCCAGACGAGCACCGCGCCGATCATCGCGCCGAGGAGCTGCCCGGCGAAGTAGACCGGGACGTCGCTCCACTCGGTGGCGCCCTTGATCGCGAGGCCGACGGTCACCGCCGGGTTGAGGTGGGCGCCGGACGTGCCGGCGGATATGTACGCACCGGTGAGCACGGCGAAACCCCACCCGAAGGTGATGGCGAGCCAGCCGGCGTTGAACGCCTTGGAGCGCTTCAGCGTGACGGCGGCACAGACGCCGCCGCCCAGCAGGATGAGTACGGCGGTACCTATGGTCTCGCCGATGAAGATGTCGGAGCTGGACACCCGCGACTCCTTTGTCGTTCGTCCAGGGGAAGGCGACTCACCGGGTCCCTCCGGTGAATCGCGCCCCAGGTGGGTACCCACGAAGTGTGGTCACTCCACCTGTAGGGCTTGACCGGCCCTTGGCACTGCCACACCCTAACGCGGAAATTCCGTTAGGTGTTCGGCAATGCCGACCGCTGAACGGCAGTGTTTCCCCCGAATGAATGAAGCGTCAAGGGTGTGTGGCGTACGACTCGGTGCGGGACCCGATCGTTACGGCCTCGGCCGGGTCGGCGGCGGGTGCGGCAGCCGGTGCGGCGGCCGGCCGGCTCAGAAGCGGCCGGCGCCCAGGTCCCGGGAGACCGCGCGGGCGCAGTCCCGTACCGCCGCGATCAGCTCGGGGCGCAGCTCGCCGCCCGGACAGACCCGCTCCACCGCTCCGGTGACGGCCACCGCGCCCACCGGCATCCGCCGCCGGTCGTGGATGGGTGCGGCCACGGCGGCCACCCCTTCCCAGGTCTCCTCCACATCGGTGCCCCAGCCGCGCGCCCGGATCAGGTCGAGCAGCGACTCGAACTCGTCCGGGGCCGTGACGGTGCGGGTGGTGAAGGACCGCCGCTCCGTCTCCATGACCTCGCTGTGCGCCACCGGGTCGAAGGCCGAGAGCACCTTGCCCAGCGCCGTGGAGTGCAGCGGCTGCATGGCCCCGACCTCCAGGACCTGGCGGCTGTCGTCGGGCCGGAAGACGTGGTGGACGACGAGGACGCCGTGCTGGTGCAGGACACCCAGATGGACGCTCTCGCCACTGGAGCGGGCCAGGTCGTCGGTCCACACCAGGGCGCGCGCCCGCAGTTCGTGGACGTCCAGATAGCTGTTGCCGAGCCGCAGCAGTTCGGCGCCGAGCTGATAGCGGCCGGACGCCGCGTCCTGCTCGACGAAGCCCTCCAGCTGGAGCGTGCGCAGAATGCCGTGGGCGGTGCCCTTGGCCAGCCCCAGGGAGGAGGCGATGTCGGAGAGGCCGAGCCGACGCTCGCCGCCCGCCAGCAGACGCAGCATCGCGGCCGCCCGCTCCAGCGACTGGATGTTCTTGGCCATCGCGCCGTACTCCTCCACCTCGGTTCGACAATGCTGAACACTATCGGTCGATGCCGACCTCTGCTCGACCCCCGGGAAACTCTGCCCCACCACTCGCAGCGTGCTGTCCCCCGGGCACAGCATGCAGTCCGCACCGTGAACGCACTGACGGGGCAGGGCCGCGTCCGGCTACGCTGGCGGGGTGCGCCTTCCGACAGAGGGTCGCAAAGCCGACAGCCGTCGCATCCCTGGGAGATCATCCATGGCCTCGTTGCCGACATCCGCCGCCGAAAGCCGGACCCGAGTCGACGCCCTCCGAGAGGCGCTCGCCACCCGTGTGGTGGTGGCCGACGGTGCCATGGGCACCATGCTCCAGGCACAGGACCCCACCCTTGAGGACTTCGAGAACCTCGAAGGATGCAACGAGATCCTCAATGTCACCCGCCCCGACATCGTCCGCTCGGTGCACGAGGAGTACTTCGCGGTCGGTGTCGACTGCGTCGAGACGAACACCTTCGGCGCGAACCTCGCGGCCCTCGGCGAGTACGACATCCCCGAGCGCGTCCACGAGCTCTCCGAGTCCGGCGCCCGGATCGCCCGCGAGGTCGCCGACGAGTTCACCGCGTCGACCGGACAGCAGCGCTGGGTGCTGGGCTCCATGGGACCGGGCACCAAGCTGCCGACCCTGGGCCACGC
The DNA here is from genome assembly GCF_001905125.1 of Streptomyces sp. TSRI0281. GTDB lineage: Bacteria > Actinomycetota > Actinomycetes > Streptomycetales > Streptomycetaceae > Streptomyces. The sequence goes on from NZ_LWLE01000038.1 coordinate 186,963, forward strand.
CCCGTACGGCAAGCTCCGCGACGCCTACCAGCAGAACGCCGAAGGCATGATCGCCGGTGGCGCCGACGCCCTCCTGGTGGAGACCACCCAGGACCTGCTGCAGACCAAGGCGTCGATCATCGGTGCCCGGCGGGCCCTGGAAGCCACCGGCACCAACCTGCCGCTGATCTGCTCCGTCACCGTCGAGACGACCGGCACCATGCTGCTCGGCTCCGAGATCGGCGCCGCGCTCACCGCGCTGGAGCCGCTCGGCATCGACATGATCGGCCTGAACTGCGCCACCGGCCCCGCCGAGATGAGCGAGCACCTGCGCTACCTCGCCCGGCACTCCCGGATCCCGATCTCCTGCATGCCGAACGCGGGACTCCCGGTGCTCGGCAAGGACGGCGCGCACTACCCGCTGGGCCCGTCCGAGCTCGCGGACGCCCAGGAGACCTTCGTACGCGAATACGGCCTCTCCCTGGTCGGCGGCTGCTGCGGTACGACGCCGGAGCACCTGCGCCAGGTCGTCGAGCGGGTCCGCGGCACGGCCCCCACGGTCCGCGAACCGCGCCCCGAGCCCGGTGCCGCCTCGCTCTACCAGACCGTCCCCTTCCGCCAGGACACCTCGTACCTCGCGATCGGTGAGCGTACGAACGCCAACGGCTCGAAGAAGTTCCGCGACGCGATGCTGGAAGCCCGCTGGGACGACTGCGTCGAGATGGCCCGCGACCAGATCCGCGAGGGCGCGCACATGCTCGACCTCTGCGTCGACTACGTGGGCCGCGACGGCGTCGCCGACATGGAAAAGCTGGCGGGCCGCTTCGCGACCGCCTCCACCCTCCCGATCGTGCTGGACTCCACCGAACTGCCCGTGCTGCGCGCCGGCCTGGAGAAGCTCGGCGGCCGTGCCGTACTGAACTCCGTCAACTACGAGGACGGCGACGGCCCCGAGTCCCGCTTCGCGCTGGTCAGCGCCCTGGCCTCGGAGCACGGTGCCGCACTGATCGCCCTGACCATCGACGAGGAGGGCCAGGCCCGCACCGTCGAGCACAAGGTCGCCATCGCCGAGCGGCTCATCGAGGACCTCACCACCAACTGGGGCATCCACGAGGCGGACATCCTCATCGACACCCTCACCTTCACCATCTGCACCGGTCAGGAGGAGTCCCGCGGCGACGGGATCGCCACCATCGGGGCCATCCGCGAGCTGAAGAAGCGCCACCCCGACGTCCAGACCACGCTGGGCCTGTCCAACATCTCCTTCGGCCTCAACCCGGCCGCCCGCGTCGTGCTGAACTCCGTCTTCCTCGACGAGTGCGTCAAGGCGGGTCTCGACTCCGCGATCGTGCACGCCTCCAAGATCCTTCCGATCGCGCGCCTGGAGGAGGAGCAGGTCAAGGTCGCCCTCGACCTGATCTACGACCGCCGCGCCGAGGGCTACGACCCCCTGCAGAAGCTCATGGAGCTCTTCGAGGGCGTCAACATGAAGTCCATGAAGGCGGGCAAGGCCGAGGAACTGCTCGCCCTGCCGCTGGACGAGCGCCTTCAGCGGCGCATCATCGACGGCGAGAAGAACGGTCTCCAGGCCGACCTCGACGAGGCCCTCCAGGACACGCCCGCCCTGGACATCGTCAACAAGATCCTGCTCGAAGGCATGAAGGTCGTCGGTGAGCTCTTCGGCTCGGGCCAGATGCAGCTGCCGTTCGTGCTCCAGTCCGCCGAGGTCATGAAGACCGCGGTGGCCCACCTGGAGCCCCACATGGAGAAGTCGGACGCGGACGGCAAGGGCACCATCGTGCTGGCCACCGTCCGCGGCGACGTCCACGACATCGGCAAGAACCTCGTCGACATCATCCTGTCCAACAACGGCTACAACGTCGTCAACCTGGGCATCAAGCAGCCCGTCTCCGCGATCCTGGAAGCCGCCGAGGAGCACCGCGCCGACGTCATCGGCATGTCCGGTCTCCTGGTGAAGTCCACCGTGATCATGAAGGAGAACCTCCAGGAGCTGAACCAGCGCAAGCTGGCCGCCGACTACCCGGTGATCCTCGGCGGTGCCGCCCTCACCCGGGCCTATGTCGAACAGGACCTCCACGAGATCTACGAGGGCGAGGTGCGCTACGCCCGCGACGCCTTCGAGGGCCTGCGGCTGATGGACGCCCTCGTCGCCGTCAAGCGCGGAGTCCCCGGTGCCACGCTCCCCGAGCTGAAGCAGCGCCGGGTGCCCAAGCGGGAGGCGGCCGTGCTGGAGGTGTCGGAGCCGGAGGAGGGCGTCCGCTCCGACGTCGCGACGGACAATCCCCTCCCCGAGCCGCCGTTCCGGGGCACCCGGGTCGTCAAGGGCATCCAGCTCAAGGAGTACGCCTCCTGGCTGGACGAGGGCGCGCTCTTCAAGGGCCAGTGGGGCCTCAAGCAGGCCCGTACCGGCGACGGACCGACGTACGAGGAGCTGGTGGAGACCGAGGGCCGCCCGCACCTGCGCGGCTGGCTCGACAAGCTCCACACCGAGAACATGCTGGAGGCGGCCGTCGTCTACGGCTACTTCCCCTGCGTCTCCAAGGGCGACGACCTGATCCTGCTCCACGAGGACGGCTCGGAGCGCACCCGGTTCACCTTCCCGCGCCAGCGCCGCGGCCGGCGGCTGTGTCTCGCCGACTTCTTCCGCCCCGAGGAGTCCGGCGAGGTGGATGTCGTCGGCCTCCAGGTCGTCACCGTCGGGTCGAAGATCGGCGAGGCCACCGCCGAGCTGTTCGAGGCCAACTCCTACCGTGACTACCTGGAGCTGCACGGCCTGTCCGTACAGCTCGCCGAGGCCCTGGCGGAGTACTGGCACGCCCGGGTCCGCAGCGAGCTGGGCTTCGCCGGCGAGGACCCCGCCGATGTCGAGGACATGTTCGCGCTGAAGTACCGCGGCGCGCGCTTCTCCCTCGGATACGGCGCCTGCCCCGATCTGGAGGACCGGGCGAAGATCGCCGAGCTCCTGGAGCCGGAGCGGATCGGGGTCAAGCTCTCCGAGGAGTTCCAGCTGCACCCCGAGCAGTCCACCGACGCGATCGTCATCCACCACCCCGAGGCGAAGTACTTCAACGCCCGGTGAGGCACTGTTCCCCGCGCGGCAGCACGCCGTTCCCCGCGCGGTAGCCGGACGAGTCGTACACTGGTCGGTCCAGTGCAGGCCGGTCGCCCTCCCCACCGGGACGGCGGCCGGCCTTCTCGTCCCTACGGAAGGTGTGCCGGATGACCAGTACGGTTCCCGCGTCCCTGACTCGCACGGCCGAAGGCGCCGCCCTGCAGGCGGTCCTTCTCGACATGGACGGAACCCTCGTCGACACCGAGGGCTTCTGGTGGGACGTCGAGGTGGAGGTCTTCGCCGATCTGGGTCACCGGCTCGATGAGGCGTGGCGGGACGTGGTCGTCGGCGGGCCGATGACCCGCAGCGCCGGCTACCTCATCGACTCCACCGGAGCCGACATCACGCTCGACGAACTCACCGGGCTGCTCAACGACCGCTTCGAGAAGCGCATCGGAAGCGGTGTGCCGCTGATGCCGGGCGCCGGGCGTCTGCTGGCCGAGCTCGCCGCGTACGACGTGCCGACCGCCCTCGTCTCCGCCTCGCACCGGCGGATCATCGACCGGGTGCTGGACTCGGTCGGCCACCACCACTTCGCCCTCACGGTCGCCGGTGACGAGGTCACCCGGACGAAGCCGCACCCGGAGCCCTACCTCACCGCCGCCGCCGGCTTCGGGGCCGACCCGTGGCGCTGCGCGGTCATCGAGGACACCGCCACGGGTGTCGCCGCGGCGGAGGCCGCGGGGTGCCGGGTGGTCGCCGTACCGTCCGTGGCGCCGATCGCCCCGGCATCAGGCCGGGTGATCGTGAGCTCGCTCGAAGAAGTCGATCTCGCGTTCCTTCGGGGACTGATCACGGGACCGCGCTGAGAACGCAAGCGCGGCGACCGCCCCGCGCGCTGAGAACGCAAGCGCGGCGACCGCCCCGTCCGCACGCGCCGGGGTCCCGTGCCGTCACTGGGCGCCGGGGCGCACCAGGCCGCTCTCGTAGGCGTAGACGGCGGCCTGCACGCGGTCCCGCAGGCTCAGCTTCGTCAGCACATGCCCCACGTGCGTCTTGACCGTCGTCTCGCTGACGAACAGGTCCGCGGCGATCTCCGCGTTGGACAGCCCGCGCGCCACCAGCTTCAGGACTTCCACCTCGCGCTCCGTCAGCGTGTGCAGCGCGTCCGGAACCGGGTCCTCGCCCGAGGGCAGGTGATCCGCGTACTTGTCCAGCAGCCGGCGCGTGATGCTCGGAGCCAGCATCGCCTCACCCGCCGCCACCACCCGGATGGCCTGGACCAGCTCATTGGCCGGAGCGTCCTTCAGCAGGAAGCCGCTCGCACCCGCGCGCAGCGCCTCCACCACGTACTCGTCGAGGTCGAACGTCGTCAGGACCAGCACCTTCGCCGGACCGTCCCGCCCCGGACCGGTGATCTGACGGGTGGCCTCCACACCGTCCATCCGAGGCATACGGATGTCCATCAGCACCACATCGGGCTGCAGCGCCCGCACCTGATCGATGGCCTGCAGACCGTCCCCGGCCTCACCGACCACCGCGAGGTCGCCCTCGGCCTCCAGAATCATCCGGAAGCCGGTGCGCAGCAGTGGCTGGTCATCGACCAGCAGGACCCGGATCGCCACGAAAACTCCTTAAGGGCCCTCAGGGGCCACTGGTTGGCCGGCCTCGGCCCGGACCGGTCCCATTCTGCCCTGGCCATCCTCGCCGGACTCCGCCGGGCGTACCGACAACGGGTATACCGGGGGAGTCCCGCCGAATTCCGGACAGACCGCGCGGTGGTCGCACCAGCCGCACAGCTTCGTCGGACGCGGCCGCCACTCACCCGTCTCCGTCGCCAGTGAGATCGCCTCCCACAGCGCCAGCAGCTTGCGCTCCACCCGCTCCAGGTCGGCCACCACCGGGTCGTACGTCAGCACGTCACCGCTGCCCAGATAGACCAGCTGGAGCCGCCGCGGCACGACGTCCTTCAGCCGCCAGATCACCAGGGCGTAGAACTTCATCTGGAACAGGGCACCCTCCGCGTACTCCGGACGCGGTGCCTTGCCCGTCTTGTAGTCGACGATCCGGACCTCACCGGTCGGCGCCACGTCGATCCGGTCGATCACCCCGCGCAGCTTCAGCCCGGACGCCAGCTCCGTCTCGACGAACAGCTCCCGCTCGGCGGGCTCCAGACGCGTCGGGTCCTCCAGCGAGAACCAGCGCTCCACCAGCTGCCCGGCCTCACCCAGCCAGCGCGCCAGCCGCTCGCCCTCCGTGTCCTCGGCGAACAGCTCGGTCAGCTCCGGCTTCGACTCCAGCAACCGGTCCCACTGGCCGGGAATCAGCGCCTGCGCCCGCGGGGCCGTGCGGTCCGCCGCCGGTGCGTCGAAGAGCCGCTCCAGCACCGCATGCACCAGCGTGCCCCGGGTAGCCGCCTCACTGGGCTTCTCCGGCAGCTTGTCGATGACCCGGAAGCGGTACAGCAAGGGGCACTGCATGAAATCGCTCGCCCGCGACGGCGACAGGGACGAGGGCGGCTGGGGCGGCCGCGGTACGGAGGTCATGGCTCAGACCCTACGACCCGCCACTGACAGCGAGCGGCATACCATCGACCACAGAGCCTCGCACACTGCATGATCGTGGCAGACGCCACCGACCGAAGGGACCACGTGGACGAGAGCGGCGACAGCGGGCGGCCGCAGCCCGGCGCAGGGGGAACGGGCCCCGGCGCCGGACCCGAGAACGGCAAACCGCAACGCCCCGCAGAACCGGGCGGCGGCCTGCTCATGGGCCGCCCCTTCGGAGTGCCCGTATACGTCGCCCCCAGCTGGTTCGTCGTGGCCGCCCTCATCACCTGGGTCTTCGGCGGCCAGCTCGACCGGGTCCTGCCCGAGCTCGGTGGCCTCCGGTACCTGGTCGCGCTCTTCTTCGCGATCGCCTTCTACGCCTCCGTACTCGTCCATGAACTGGCCCACACGGTCGCCGCGCTGCGCTACAAGCTCCCGGTCCGCCGTATCCAGCTGCAGTTCTTCGGCGGCGTCTCGGAGATCGAGAAGGAATCCGAGACCCCCGGCCGCGAATTCGTCCTCGCCTTCGTCGGCCCGCTGCTCTCCCTCGTCCTCGGCGGTGTGTTCTACCTCGCCATGCAGTTCGTCGAGCCCGGCACCGTCCCCGGCGTCCTGCTCGCCGGACTGATGATCTCCAACCTCATCGTGGCCGCCTTCAACCTGCTCCCCGGCCTCCCGCTCGACGGCGGCCGGATGCTGCGCGCCGTCGTCTGGAAGATCACCGGCAAGCCCATGAGCGGCACCATCGCCGCCGCCTGGGTCGGCCGAGGCCTCGCCGTCACCGTCCTCGTCGGCCTCCCGCTCCTCACCCACACCGGAGCCCTCGGCAACGCCACCGACGAGATCAGCGGCATGGAGACCGTCACCGACGCCCTGCTCGCCGCGATCCTCGCCGGAATCATCTGGACCGGCGCCGGAAACAGCCTGCGCATGGCCCGCCTGCGCGAACATCTCCCCGACCTGCGCGCCCGCACCCTCACCCGGCGCGCCGTCCCCGTCGAATCGGCCACCCCGCTCTCCGAGGCGCTCCGCCGGGCCAACGAAGCGGGCGCCCGCGCCCTCGTGGTCGTCGACGGACAGGGCAACCCCAAGGGCGTCGTCCGGGAGGCGGCCATCGTCGGCGTCCCCGAGCACCGCCGCCCCTGGGTCGCCGTCAGCGGTCTCGCCCAGGACCTCACCGACGGCATGAGGGTCCCCGCCGAACTCGCCGGCGAAGCCCTGCTGGACCGGCTCAAGGCCACCCCGGCCACCGAATACCTCGTGGTCGAGGAGACCGGCGAGATCTACGGAGTCCTCTCCACCGTCGACGTCGAACGCGCATTCGTCGCCGCCATGGCCCGCCCCGGCGCCTGACCCGGCGGCGGGGCCCGGCCACCGCAGCCGCCGGCGCGGTCGGCGCCCCGGGAAACACCGGTACGCTGGTCACATGTCTGAACCGACCGGTGCCGCCCGCCGACGTGGGCCCTTCAAGGTCGGGGACCAGGTCCAGCTCACCGACCCCAAGGGACGCCACTACACCTTCACGCTCGAAGCCGGAAAGAATTTCCACACCCACAAGGGTTCTTTCCCGCACGACGAGCTGATCGGTGCTCCCGAGGGCAGTGTTGTCCGTACCACGGGAAACGTCGCCTATCTCGCGCTGCGCCCCCTGCTCCCCGACTTCGTCCTGTCCATGCCCCGCGGCGCCGCCGTGGTCTACCCCAAGGACGCGGGCCAGATCCTGGCCTTCGCCGACATCTTCCCCGGCGCCCGTGTCGTGGAGGCAGGCGTGGGGTCGGGCGCGCTGAGCACCTTCCTGCTCCGGGCCATCGGCGAGCAGGGCATGCTGCACTCCTACGAGCGCCGCGAAGACTTCGCCGAGATCGCCCAGCAGAACGTCGAGCGCTACTTCGGCTCCCCGCACCCCGCCTGGCAGCTCACCATCGGTGACCTTCAGGACAACCTCTCCGACACCGAGGTCGACCGCGTCGTCCTGGACATGCTCGCTCCCTGGGAGTGCCTGGAAGCCGTGTCCAAGGCGCTCGTGCCCGGTGGCATCCTCTGCGCGTACGTCGCGACCACCACCCAGCTCTCGCGGACCGTCGAGTCCATCCGTGAGATCGGCTGCTTCGCCGAGCCGCAGCCCTGGGAGTCGATGATCCGCAACTGGCACGTCGAGGGTCTGGCCGTCCGCCCCGACCACCGGATGATCGGTCACACCGGCTTCCTCGTCACCGCCCGCCGCCTCGCGGACGGCGTCGAGGCCCCGCTGCGCCGCCGCCGCCCGTCCAAGGGCGCCTACGGCGACGACTACGACGGACCCGGCAGCCAGAGCGGTTCCGCCACCCGCGGCTGACCCCGTACAACGCACCGGCGCCGCCGCGCAGTTGCCCGGACCGACCCGGGAACTGCGCGGCGGCGCCTTTTCGTTGCGGTGGGGGACGGACGTACACCCGTGGGAACCGGCACCTGTGGGAACCGGCACCCACCCCGCTGTTCCCACGCCGTGTGAGGTGTGGCACGATGCTGGCCACCCCCGCCCGCCGACGCCCATCCGGCACGGCCTTCCCCCCCCGGCTCCCCAGGAACCACAGGAGACATACCGCGTGCAGACCTCCGAGCTCCCGGACCTCGCGCACACCGACACCAAGCCGGTGCACTGGCTCGCCACGGCCGCGGCCATGGCCGCCGTCGTCGCCGGGGCGGGACTGCTCCAGCCCGGCTCGGCCACCGCCACCGCCACCGCCACGGCGTCGGAGCACCGCAGTACCGCCCAGCACGGCACCGCGCCCGTCCCGGCCCCGGACCCGGCGACGGCGTCCTTCCCGCTGGACTGCGGCAGTGCCGGGCGCACGGTGGCCAAGCAGGCCCCCGGAGACCTCGACGGGGACGGCAGACCGGAAACGGTGGCGGTCGTCCACTGCGCGGCCGGCTCCGGTACCCCGCCCAGCGGCGTCTACGTCCTCACACAGAGGAGCGGGGCCGCGTCCAGGGTCGTGGCGACCCTGGTGGACCCCGCCCAGAAGATGACGGTCGGCGACTTCGCCGTACGTGACGGCGTCGTCTCGGCGACCCTGCTCGGCTACTCCTCGATCGATGTCCCGCGCTGCTGCCCCGACCGGCGGGAGAACGTCACCTGGCACTGGAAGGGCAACGCCTTCGTCCGTTCCACGGGCGACCTCGCACGGAGTGCCTGAACGGTTACTGCGCGTCCGGTCCGTAGACCTCGACGCTGTCCGAAACGCGACGGACATGAATGCAGTCGCCGGGGCACTCCTTGGCCGAGTCCACGATGTCCTGGAGGAGCGGCAGCGGCACCGGCGTTGTGGCGCCCTTGTCCTGCAACAGCTCGTCGTCCCCGCTCTTCACGTACGCCAGACCGTCGATGTCCAGCTCGAAGACCTCAGGTGCGTATTGCACACAGATGCCGTCGCCCGTGCAGAGGTCCTGGTCGATCCAGACCTCCAGGTCCTGCGTGTCACTGTCGCCCGACGCGTCCTGCTGCACGGTCATGTGTCCTGCCGTTCCCTGCGTATCTGAACCAATTGGAGCCAGCCCTGACGGGTGTTGAACGCTTCGACGATACAACCGGCCGCTTTCCGATGCTCAAGGGTGGGTATTCCCTTGTCGTGAGGGAGAGCGCAAGGGTGAAGATCGGACACGTCCCGGAGTCTTTGTGATCTAGGGGTTTCAATCATCACCCACCCAGGTAGGGTCAGGAAGCGTCCAGCTCCCCATGGAGGAGGTGAGGACCGTGGCAGCCCACGACGACGACATCAACCGCGGCAACCGGCCCGGGCGAGGGTCAGAAGACCCAGCCGGCCAGGTCGCCTATCTCGAGCAGGAAATCGCCGTCCTGCGACGTAAGCTCGCCGACTCTCCGCGTCATACGAGGATTCTCGAAGAGCGGATCGTCGAGTTCCAGACGAACCTCGCAGGCGTGTCCGCACAGAACGAGCGGCTCGCCAATACGCTCCGCGAGGCCCGCGACCAGATCGTGGCCCTCAAGGAGGAGGTCGACCGGCTCGCACAGCCGCCGGCCGGCTTCGGGGTCTTCCTGCAAGCGAACGAGGACGGTACGAGCGACATCTTCACCGGGGGTCGCAAGCTCCGGGTGAACGTGAGCCCCAGCGTCGAGCTCGAAGACCTCCGGCGAGGCCAGGAGGTCATGCTCAACGAAGCGCTCAATGTGGTCGAGGCCATGGCGTACGAGCGCGCGGGCGACATCGTCACCCTCAAGGAGATCCTTGAGGACGGCGAACGGGCCCTGGTGGTCGGGCACACCGACGAGGAGCGGGTGGTGCGGCTCGCCGAGCCCTTGCTGGACATCACCATCCGCCCCGGCGACGCCCTTCTGCTGGAGCCGAGGTCCGGCTATGTCTACGAGGTGGTCCCCAAGAGCGAGGTCGAGGAGCTCGTCCTCGAAGAGGTCCCGGACATCGACTACGACAAGATCGGCGGTCTGGGCGACCAGATCGAGCTGATCCGCGACGCGGTCGAGCTTCCGTACCTGCACCCCGACCTCTTCCGGGAGCACGAACTGCGGCCACCGAAGGGCATCCTGCTCTACGGCCCGCCCGGCTGCGGCAAGACTCTTATCGCCAAGGCCGTGGCCAACTCGCTCGCCAAGAAGGTCGCCGAGGTCACCGGACAGCCCACGGGGAAGAGCTACTTCCTCAATATCAAGGGCCCCGAGCTCCTCAACAAGTACGTCGGCGAGACCGAGCGGCATATCCGCCTCGTCTTCCAGCGTGCCCGGGAGAAGGCGAGCGAGGGTACCCCCGTCATCGTCTTCTTCGACGAGATGGAATCCCTCTTCCGCACCCGCGGCAGCGGCGTCAGCTCGGACGTGGAGAACACCATCGTCCCCCAGCTGCTCGCCGAGATCGACGGGGTGGAGGGCCTGGAGAACGTCATCGTCATCGGCGCCTCCAACCGCGAGGACATGATCGACCCCGCCATCCTGCGACCCGGCCGCCTCGATGTGAAGATCAAGATCGAGCGTCCGGACGCCGAGGCCGCGAAGGACATCTTCGCGAAGTACCTGACCCCGTCCCTCCCGCTGCACGCCGACGATCTGGCCGAGCACACCGGCTCCAAGCCGGCTGCCGCCCACGCCATGATCCAGTCCGTCGTGGAGCGGATGTACACGGAGTCCGAGGAGAACCGCTTCCTCGAGGTCACGTACGCCAATGGCGACAAGGAAGTCCTGTACTTCAAGGACTTCAACTCCGGCGCGATGATTCAGAACATCGTCGACCGGGCAAAGAAAATGGCCATCAAGGCATTCCTCGAACAAGGCCAGAAGGGCCTTCGCGTCTCCCATCTCCTCCAGGCATGTGTGGATGAGTTCAAGGAGAACGAGGACCTTCCGAACACCACCAACCCGGACGACTGGGCCAGGATCTCCGGCAAGAAGGGTGAGCGGATCGTCTTCATCCGCACACTCGTCACCGGAAAGCAGGGCGCGGACACCGGCCGGTCCATCGACACGGTGGCGAATACCGGGCAGTACCTGTAGTGAGCGGTCCGGCTGCGGACGCCCGGTTCGGGCGTCCGCAGCCGGTTGCTTTCCGACCGTCACGACCCGGCCGGAACAATGACGTAATTGATCTCCCCACCGGCGCAGAGGCGCTCTAGGCTCTGCGGTACCGCCGAGTCGCGCAGTGCGGTGACGGGCACCGCATACGCACCGGACAAGCAGCGGTACTTGAGCGTCGCCCCCGCAGGGGAGCGGCGCCGGGCAAGGAGGGCCGCATGACCGTACGGCGAGTAATGGGCATCGAGACGGAGTACGGAATCTCCGTCCCCGGCCACCCCAACGCCAATGCCATGCTCACCTCGTCCCAGATCGTCAACGCCTACGCGGCGGCGATGCACCGGGCGCGCCGCGCCCGCTGGGACTTCGAGGAGGAGAATCCGCTGCGCGACGCGCGAGGCTTCGACCTCGCCCGTGAAACCGCCGACTCCAGCCAGCTCACCGACGAGGACATCGGCCTCGCCAATGTGATCCTCACCAACGGTGCCCGGCTGTACGTCGACCACGCGCACCCCGAATACAGCTCACCCGAGATCACCAACCCACGCGACGCGGTGCTGTGGGACAAGGCCGGCGAGCGCATCATGGCCGAGGCCGCCGAGCGGGCGGCCGCGATCCCCGGTGCCCAGCCGATCCACCTCTACAAGAACAACACCGACAACAAGGGCGCCTCCTACGGCACCCACGAGAACTACCTGATGCACCGGGAGACCCCGTTCTCGGACATCGTGCGCCACCTGACCCCGTTCTTCGTCTCCCGGCAGGTCGTCACAGGCGCGGGCCGGGTCGGCATCGGCCAGGACGGTCACGAACACGGCTTCCAGATCAGCCAGCGCTCGGACTACTTCGAGGTCGAGGTGGGCCTGGAGACCACGCTCAAGCGCCCCATCATCAACACCCGGGACGAGCCCCATTCGGACGCGGAGAAGTACCGCCGGCTCCATGTGATCATCGGTGACGCGAATCTCTCGGAGATCTCGACCTATCTGAAGCTCGGCACCACGGCCCTGGTCCTCTCCATGATCGAGGACGGCTTCATCAACGTCGACCTCGCCGTCGACCAGCCCGTACGGACCCTGCACCAGGTCTCGCACGACCCCACCCTGAAGCAGCTCATCACGCTCCGCAGCGGCCGGACGCTCACCGCTGTCCAGCTGCAGATGGAGTATTTCGAACTGGGCCGCAAGTACGTCGAGGAACGCTACGGCGCCGACGCGGACGAGCAGACCAAGGACGTCCTGCTCCGCTGGGAGGACACCCTCAACCGGCTGGAGAACGATCCGATGAGCCTGGCCGGGGAGCTGGACTGGATCGCGAAGCGGGAGCTCATGGAGGGCTACCGCCGCCGCGACGGCCTGGACTGGGACGCGCCGCGCCTGCACCTGGTGGACCTCCAGTACGCCGACGTACGGGCGGACAAGGGGCTCTACAACCGCCTGGCGGCCCGCGGCAGGATGAAGCGCCTGCTGGACGAGGACGAGGTCACCCGGGCCCGCACGAAGCCCCCCGAGGACACCAGGGCCTATTTCCGGGGCCGCTGCCTGGAGCAGTACGCGGACGACGTCGCCGCGGCCTCCTGGGACTCGGTCATCTTCGACCTGCCGGATCGTGACTCGCTGCAACGGGTGCCCACCATGGAGCCGCTGCGCGGCACCCGCGAACACGTCAAGGACCTCCTGGACCGGTGCCGCACGGCGGAGGAGCTGGTCCGGGTGCTGTCGGGCGGCTGAAAGGCCGCTCGGCTGGGAATCAATCAGATGACCTCCGGACGTTGAGACAAGTACCGGGCCAATGTCGGACCCCATGGGTAGGGTCTGATCAAGTGCTTCGAACCGAGCGGGGTGAGCTACATGGCGACCAAGGACACCGGCGGCGGACAGCAGAAGGCGACGCGCTCCACCGAGGAGGCCGAGGAGCAGGCGCAGGACGCGCAGGCGTCCGAGGACCTCAAGGAGCGCCAGGAGAAGCTGAGCGATGACGTCGACTCGGTACTGGACGAGATCGATGACGTCCTCGAAGAGAACGCCGAGGACTTCGTCAGGTCTTTTGTTCAAAAGGGTGGACAGTAGTTCACGGATGTGAACGCCCGGAAGTGAACCCGGGCGCTCGCGGTGCACGGGGAGGCGGGGTGACGGCTTGCACGACGGAGGTGAGCCGTCACCCCGTACGCGGCCGCACGATGAATTCCGCTGCTCCCGCCGAACATGTGGATCACTGTCACGGGGCGGGTAGGGTCCGTGGCGTAATGTGCTTCAACTGCAATTCGGCCATCGGCAAGTTGGGGGATGATCCTGACACCTTGCGCAGGGCCATCGCATACCTGGAGGGAAACGCGTGGAAGCCAACACTCGTAGCACCGGGCGTCTACCAGCTGCCTTCCTGACGCCGGGTTCGTCCTCGTTCATGGACTTCCTGTCCGACCAGTCGCCCCAGATGCTTCCGGGCAACCGGAGTCTGCCGCCCCTGAAGGGGGCCATCGAGGCGCCGCACGGTACGACCATCGTCGCGGCTTCGTTCCCCGGCGGTGTCGTGCTGGCAGGTGACCGGCGCGCCACCATGGGCAACATGATCGCGCAGCGCGACATCGAGAAGGTCTTCCCGGCCGACGAGTACTCGGCGGTGGGCATCGCCGGTACGGCGGGTCTGGCCGTGGAGATGGTCAAGCTCTTCCAACTGGAGCTGGAGCACTTCGAGAAGGTCGAGGGCGCTCAGCTCTCCCTGGAGGGCAAGGCCAACCGGCTCTCCACCATGATCCGCAGCAATCTGGCCATGGCCATGCAGGGCCTCGCGGTCGTCCCGCTCTTCGCGGGCTTCGACGTGGACCGCGAGAAGGGCCGGATCTTCTCCTACGACGTCACCGGCGGCCGTGCCGAGGAGAGCGGCTACGCGGCCACCGGCTCCGGCTCGATCTTCGCCCGCGGATCGATGAAGAAGCTCTACCGCGAGGACCTGACGGAGCAGCAGGCCCTCACCCTGGTCGTACAGGCGCTGTACGACGCCGCGGACGACGACTCGGCGACCGGTGGCCCGGATGTGGCCCGCCGGATCTACCCGATCATCACCGTCATCACCGACGAAGGCTTCCGGAGGCTGACCGACCAGGAGTCCGCCGAGATCGCGCGCTCGATCCTGGAGCGGCGCCTGGAGCAGCCCGACGGCCCGCGCGCCGCGCTGCTCTGACCGGTCCCTGAGGCTCCTTCGATGCACTCGTCACTGACAGAAAGGGACGGATAGCCGGTGTCGACGCCGTTCTATGTCTCACCTCAGCAGGCCATGGCCGACCGGGCGGAATACGCCCGGAAGGGCATCGCCCGTGGTCGCAGCCTGGTAGTGCTGCAGTACGCCGACGGCATTGTGTTCGTCGGCGAGAACCCGTCCCGTGCGCTGCACAAGTTCAGCGAGATCTATGACCGGATCGGCTTCGCGGCCGCCGGTAAGTACAACGAGTACGAGAACCTCCGCATCGGCGGCGTACGTTACGCGGACCTGCGGGGTTACACCTACGACCGCGACGATGTGACGGCCCGTGGGCTGGCCAACGTCTACGCGCAGACGCTGGGCACCATCTTCTCCAGCGCGGCCGAGAAGCCGTACGAGGTGGAGCTGGTGGTCGCCGAGGTCGGTGCCGCGGCCGAAGGCGACCAGATCTACCGGTTGCCGCACGACGGTTCCATCGTGGACGAGCACGGTTCGGTCGCGGTCGGCGGCAACGCGGAGCAGATCAGCAGCTTCCTGGACCAGCGCCACCGTGATGGCATGACGCTCGCGGAGGCGCTCAAGCTCGCCGTTCAGGCGTTGTCGCGCGAGCCCAACGGTGGCGAGCGGGAGATTCCCGCGGAGCGGCTGGAGGTCGCGGTTCTGGACCGTACGCGGCCGCAGCAGCGCAAGTTCAAGCGGATCGTCGGCCGGCAGCTGACGCGGCTGCTGGACGCGGACGGGGCGGGGACCACCCCGACGGACGCCCCGTCCGACATCGAGGACGCCGATTCCGCCGACGCGCCGGCCGATTCGGCCGGTGCCAAGGGGGCCAGTGCCAAGGGGACGGGCGCCAAGAAGGCCGGTGCCAAGGGTGCCGGTGGATCCACCAAGGGCAAGGACGCTTCCGAGTCGTCGGAGTCGTCCGGAGCTTCGGAGACACCGGAGTCGTCGGAGGAGTAGACCCCTCCGGTCAGGCTTGCTCCTGTGCCCCGGCCCGCGGTCCACCGCGTGCCGGGGCGCGGTCATGAGCGGGCGGCGACTTTGGACGGCGGCGCGGTGGAGCCGCGCACCACCAGTTCGACGGGCAGGCTGCCCGGTTCCGCGGGGCGGCCGTCCAGGACGGCGAGCAGCGCCCTCATGCCCCGTTCGCCGACCTGCTCGGCGGGCAGGCTCACCGTGGTGAGCTCCGGTTCCACCGCGGTGGCCAGGGCCAGATCGTCGAACCCGGTGACCGAGACGTCGTCCGGCACCCGCAGCCCGAGCCGGCGGACGGCCTTGCAGGCACCCGCGGCCAGGATGTCGTCGTCGCAGACGATCGCGGTCGGCCGGGGCCCGTCGGTGTCCAGTACCCGCGCGGTGGCCTCCCGCCCCGCGCGTACGTCGAGGGGGGCCCGGACGGTGTCGACGACGGCGTCCGGCACATCCCGCAGCGCCTTGTGCAGGGCCTGGGCGCGGACCGCGAAGGTCCAGGTGTCCACGGCGGACGCGAGGTGCACGAAGCGACGGTGCCCGAGGGACAGCAGATGCTCCACCACCTGCCGCATACCGTCGGCGATGTCGAGGTTCACATGCGCGGCGGCTTCCGGGCCGGACGGGTCGCTGTCCAGCATGACCAGGGGCAGCTCGGCGCCGTGCAGCGCGCCGAGGGCATCGGCGGCCATGGAGGAGGCGATCACCCCGTCGAGTGCGGCGCGGGCGGAGGCGAAGGGGTCCCGGGCCGGGCCGGTGCCGTCGGGCGAGGGGTAGAGCACGACGCCGAAATCGTGCTCGGCGGCGACGGCGGCGGCGCCGGTGTAGACGCGGGCGAAGAACTCGTTGGTGAGGGCGGGGACCACGAGCAGCGCGGTCCGGGTACGGCCGAGGCGGAGGCTGCGGGCGGCGAGGTTCGGCCGGTAGTCGAGCTCCGTGGCGCGTTCGCGTACCCGCCGCGCTGTGGCGTCCGACACCCGGCCGTGCCACTTGTCGCCGAGCACCAGGGAGACGGTGGCCTGGGAGACACCCGCCGCGCGGGCCACGTCGCGGCTGGTGGGCCGTGCCGGGGCGGGCTGCTGTGCGCTGGTCACTCGGGCCTCCGTGCGGGGTGGTGCGGGGGTGACCGGGACGGGGCGGTGCGAGATCCCGGGGTGCCGCGAGGTGGACCCGCGGACTGCCGTCATGGTACGTATGTGCCTCGACGTTATACGTAAAACCTCGGCGGGGCGGGAGTCCGGCCGAGGGTGAGGGGGCGGGAATGGCCGCGGGATATCTGGACATCCTCCGGGCGCGGCATGCCGCCCGGCTGCTGACGGGCACTCTGGTGGGGCGGCTGCCGAGCGGCACCGCCCACATCGCCATCGTGCTGTTCACCCGCGCCGAGGGCGGCAGCTACACACAGGCGGGCGCCCTCGCCGCCGCGTACGGCCTCGCGACGGCGGTGGGACAGCCGCTGCTCGGGCGGGCCGTCGACCTCTACGGGCAGCCGCGCATCCAGTTCCCCGCCGCGGTGCTCTCCGCGCTCGGCATGTCCCTGCTCGCCCTGGTGGGCCTCGACACGCTGCCGCTGGCCTACCTCGCGGTGATCATCGCCGGACTCTTCACGCCGCCGCTGGAGGGCGGGCTGCGGGCCCTGTGGCCGAGCGTCCTGGGGCGCGAGGACCGGGTGCACCGGGCGTACGCCATGGACGCCGTGGCCCAGGAGGTGATGTTCACCGTCGGCCCGCTCCTGGTGACGGTCCTGGTCTCCCTCTGGTCGCCCGCCGCCGCGCTCCTCGTCATCAACGCGATAGGCGTCCTGGGCGCCCTGTCCGTCGTACTGTCGGAGCCCTCCCGCGCCTGGCGCTCGGCGCCCCGCGAGGCGCACTGGCTGGGTGCCCTGCGCTCGCCCGGACTCCTCGCGCTGCTCGGCGCGTTCTTCTTCGTCGGGCTCGCGCTGGGCTCGATCACCGTGGCGGGTGTCGCCTACGCCGACGACCACGGCAGGGAATCCGTGTACGGCTGGCTGATGGCCGCGCTCGGTCTGGGCGCGCTGATCGGCGGTGCGACCTACGGGGCACGGCAGTGGGCGGGCGCGCCGGAGCGGCGGCTGCGGGTCATCGTCGCTCTGCTGGCGCTGGGCTACCTGCCGCTGATGCTGACCCCCTCGGTGCCCGTGATGACGGCGCTCGCCGCGCTGGCCGGAGTGTTCCTGGCCCCGGCGATCGCCTGCTCCTTCATCGTCGTGGACCGGCATGCCCCGCGGGGCACGGTGACCGAGGCGTTCTCCTGGCTCGTCACCACGTTCGGCGTAGGCGCCGCGGCCGGAACGGCCGCGGCGGGCCCGGCGGTGGAGCTCGGCGGAACGGCGTGGAGCTTCGCGGTCGCGGGGGCCGGTGGGGTGGCCGCCCTGGTGGTTCTGCTGGCCACCGGAAGGGTCCTCGCAGATCCCGGGCGTACGGCCGCTGTTGTGGCGGGATCGGAAAATGATCGAAACGGTGCCGTCGAACCCGGTTTCAGCTCAGGCCATAAGGCGTAATGTTCAGTCATGGACCGCCGCATTTTCGGGCTGGAGAACGAGTACGGCGTCACGTGCACGTTCAGGGGACAGCGCCGACTGTCACCTGACGAAGTGGCGCGCTACCTCTTCCGCCGTGTTGTGTCATGGGGCCGCAGCAGCAATGTCTTTCTGCGGAACGGCGCCCGCCTCTACCTCGACGTGGGATCGCATCCGGAATATGCCACCCCCGAATGCGACAACGTGACCGAACTGGTCACGCATGACAAGGCCGGCGAACGCATTCTCGAAGGTTTGCTCGTCGACGCCGAACGCCGCCTGCACGAGGAGGGAATCGCGGGCGACGTCTATCTCTTCAAGAACAACACCGACTCGGCGGGGAACTCCTACGGATGCCATGAGAACTACCTCGTGGCCCGGCACGGAGAATTCTCCCGGCTCGCGGACATTCTCATTCCCTTCCTCGTCACCCGGCAGCTGATCTGCGGCGCGGGCAAGGTGCTCCAGACGCCGCGCGGAGCGGTCTACTGCGTCAGCCAGCGCGCCGAGCACATCTGGGAGGGCGTCAGCTCCGCGACGACCCGCTCGCGTCCGATCATCAACACCCGCGACGAACCCCACGCGGACGCGGAGCGGTACCGCCGCCTCCACGTCATCGTCGGTGACTCGAACATGTCCGAGACGACCATGCTCCTCAAGGTGGGCGCGACCGACCTGGTGCTCCGCATGATCGAGGCGGGCACCGTCATGCGGGACCTGACCCTGGAGAACCCGATCCGGGCGATCCGCGAGGTCAGCCACGACATCACCGGTCAGCGCAAGGTGCGCCTGGCCAGCGGCCGTGAGGCCTCGGCCATCGAGGTCCAGCGCGAGTACTACGAGAAGGCCGTCGACTTCGTCGAACGCCGGGGCATCCGGACCGGCACGGTCGACCAGGTCCTCGAACTGTGGGGCCGCACCCTCGATGCCATCGAGGCCGAGGACCTCGACCGGATCGGCACCGAGATCGACTGGGTGATGAAGTACAAGCTCATCGAGCGGTACCGGGCCAAGCACAACATGACCATGTCGAATCCGCGGGTCGCCCAGATAGACCTCGCGTATCACGACATCCACCGTCGTCGCGGGCTCTACTACCTGCTGGAGCGCAAGGGCCAGGTCGCCCGCATCTGCAACGACATGAAGATCTTCGAGGGCAAATCGGTGCCCCCGCAGACCACCAGGGCGCGCCTGCGCGGTGATTTCATCCGCAGGGCGCAGGAGCAGCGGCGGGACTTCACCGTCGACTGGGTCCATCTCAAGCTCAACGACCAGGCGCAGAGAACGGTGTTGTGCAAGGACCCGTTCCGTTCCGTGGACGACCGAGTGGAGAAGTTGATCGCGGGTATGTGAGCCGACGACAGGACACGCCTCGGCTTCTCACACGACAGGGCCCCGTACGTTCCTCGTACGGGGCCCTGTGCACGGCCTAGAGTGTCCGGGACCCAACTACCGTGCCCCCTGAGATCTGAGGAACCAGTGCGCCGACTTGCCGGCCTTCTCGTCGTCCCCCTCCTGCTGCTGTCGACAGCGGCATGCGGCAGCGACGACAAGGCCTCCGACTCCGCCTCGTCGAAGAACGGAATGCCCGCGATCACCGCAGGTGCGAAGTTCGGCGAGAAGCCCACGCTCGCCAAGGGCAAGGGTGATCCGCCCAAGGAACTGAAGACCGAGGTCATCAGTGAGGGTGACGGCGCGAAGCTCAAGAACGGCGACGCGATCCAGGTCAATTATCTCGGGCAGTCGTGGGACTCCACCAAGCCGTTCGACAACAGCTTCGACCGTAAGCAGCCGTTCGATCTGACGCTCGGTGCCGGCATGGTCATCCAGGGCTGGGACAAGGGCCTCGTCGGGCAGAAGGTCGGCAGCCGGGTCCAGCTGGTCATCCCCCCGGCGCTCGGCTACGGCGAGCAGGGGCAGGGCGACATCAAGCCCAACGCCACCCTTGTCTTCGTCGTCGACGTCCTGAAGGCGACGCAGATCCCCGCCTCCGCCAAGGGCAGCGAGGTCGCCCAGGACAACATCGACCTGCCGAAGGTCGGTACGAAGACCGACGGCAAGGCGCCGACCGTCACGATCCCCAAGAGCGATCCGCCGAAGAAGCTGGTCTCCAACTACATCCTGGAGTCCGACGGTGCGGTCATCAAGGAGAGCGACAGTGTCGTCGTGAACTATGTGGGTCTGGTGTGGAAGGGTGGCAAGCAGTTCGACAGCACCTACGCACAGGGCAAGACCCAGACCTTCCCGCTGGCCCAGATCACCCTCAAGGGGCTCAAGGACGGTCTGATCGACAAGAAGGTCGGCAGCCGGGTGCTGCTCGTCATCCCGCCGGACCAGGCGTTCGGCGACAAGGCTCAGCAGAGCATCCCCGCCAAGTCCACGCTGATCTTCGCCGTGGACATCCTGGCGAAGATGTAAGACTGTCCCGGTTGCCCAGTTCATCATTTAGAGGAGCAGTTCAGTGAGCATCGAGAAGCCCGAGATCGACTTCCCGGGTGGCGAGCCGCCGGTCGACCTTCAGATCAAGGACATCTGGGAGGGCGACGGCCCCGTCGCCAAGGCCGGAGACAGCGTCTCCGTCCACTACGTGGGTGTGGCCTTCTCCACCGGCGAGGAGTTCGACGCTTCGTGGAACCGCGGCACTCCGCTGCGTTTCCAGCTCGGTGCCGGTCAGGTCATCTCCGGCTGGGACCAGGGCGTCCAGGGCATGAAGGTCGGCGGCCGTCGCGAGCTGACCATCCCCGCGCACCTCGCGTACGGTGACCGCGGCGCCGGTGGCGGCTCCATCGCCCCGGGCGAGACGCTGATCTTCGTCTGCGACCTGGTCGGAGTCTGACCGGTCCGTCGGACGTGAGTGAGGGCCCATGCCGTACGGCATGGGCCCTCACGCTGTCCGGCGCGGGACCTCGCTTTTTGTTCGGACACCCGAGGGCGGTACGGTCGACGGTCATAGCATGGAGAGAAAGGGCGTCGATGGCGATTGCCAAGGCCGAGCGGCTGATGAACCTGGCGCTGTGTCTGCTGGGAACCCGGCGCCCGCTCAGTAAGCGTGAGCTTCGCGGCTCCATCGAGGCATACCTGGAAGCCGGCTCCGACGACTCCTTCAACCGGATGTTCGAGCGGGACAAGGACGATCTGCGGGAACTCGGGCTGATCATCGAGACCGTGGAGAACCTGGACGGCGACACCGGATATCTGGCACGCCGCGACAGCAACCGGCTGCCGCCCATCACGCTGGACGCCGAGGAGGCCGCCGCGCTCGGGCTCGCCGCCAAGGTGTGGCAGCAGGCCCGGCTCGCCGGGGCGGCCAGCGGCGCGCTGCAGAAGCTGCGGGCCGCGGGCATGCCGGAGGCGGAGGACGCGTACGAGGTCCACAGCGCCCTCGAACCCCGTATTCCGGTGCATGAGGCGGCCTTCGAGCCGCTGATGCTGGCCTGCCGCGACCGCCGCCCGGTCACCTTCGACTACCGCAAGGCGAACTCGGCCCGGCCGGCGCAGCGCCAGGTCGAGCCCTGGACCCTGGAGTGCTGGCGCGGGCACTGGTATCTGGCGGGCTGGGACCGGGACCGGGGCGCGGAGCGGGTGTTCCGGCTGTCCCGGATCGCCGGGAAGGTGCGCTCCAGGTCCGGCGCCTTCACCGCCGAGGTGCCCGACGTGGTGACGGTGCGCGAGACCGTCGAGAGCTGGGCGGGGGAGACCGCGACCAGGACCGCGCGGATCAGGCTGCGGTCCGGTTCCGGCTACCCGCTGCGCTCACGCGCCATAGCGGTACGGGAACTCGGCGACGGGTGGGACGAGTTGGAGATCCCGTACGGGCACGGCCTGGACGCCTGGCTCGTCGAGTTCGGCCCGGACGTCGTCGTGGAGGAGCCCGCCGACCTGCGGGCCGATGTGGTGGACCGGCTGCGCGCCGTGGCCAAGGACTAGGGGACCGTACCGATGGCCACGAACGCGATCGACCAGACCCGCCGGATGCTCTCCCTGGTGACGTATCTGCGCGAGCGCCCCGGCGCGCACGTCCAGGACGTGGCCCGCGCCTTCGGGATCACCGAGGACGAGCTGATCTCGGACCTCGATGTGCTCCCCATGTGCGGGACCAGTTTCCGGGGCGGGGACCTGCTGGACATCGACACCGACGGTGACCGCATCTGGTGGCACAACCCCGACGACGTGGCCGAGCCGCTGCGGCTCGCCGCCGACGAGGCCACCGCCCTGCTCGTCGCGGCACGTGCCGTGGCGACCCTGCCCGGACTGCGCGAGAGCGACCGGCTGGCCCTGGTGCGGGCGACCGCCAAGCTGGAGACGGCGGCCGGTGAGGTCGGGGCCGCGAGCTCCCGGCTCTCGGTGACCTTCGAATCGGAGGGCGGGGTCTTCGCCGATGTCGACCGGGCGATCTCCGAGCGGCGCAGGCTCTGGCTGCGCTACTACTCGCCCGCCCGCGACGAGCTGACCGAACGCGAGGTGGACCCGATCCGGCTGTTCGCCGTCGGGCACACCTATATGGAGGGCTGGTGCCGGCTCTCCGAGGCCCGGCGCACCTTCCGGCTGGACCGGGTCGCCGAGATCCGGCTGCTCGACGCCCCGGCCGCGCCGCCGGAACTGGAACTGCGGGACCTGTCGGAAGGGCTGGTGCAGCCCTCGGCGCAGGACCCGGAGGTCGTCATCGAGGTGGGGCCCGGCGGCCGGTGGGTCGCCGAGTACTACCCGCACGACAGTGCGGAGGAACGCCCCGACGGCGGGCTGCGGATCACGCTGCGGACGCCGGACCCGGCCTCGCTGCGCAGGCTCGCGCTGCGGCTGGGCGGCGAAGGCCGCATCGTGTCCCCGCCCGAACTGGCGGACAGCGCGCGGCGGGCGGCCCGTGACGCGCTGGCGGCCTACGACGGCGCGGCCTGAGCGGCGACCGGAGGAGATATGGATCATATGTCTGTGATATCAGGTGTGACGGTGATGGCGGTGCCGTCCTCCGGCCCTGTTCCCGTCCCGGTCCCCGCCGCCGTACGGTTCCGGGCCGCCTGCCCGGACTGCCGCGGGCGCTTCGAGCTCGCCGCGGACGCCCTGCGTCTCGCGATCGGCGCCAGCCGCCGCACCACGTTCTACTCCTTCACCTGCCCCGAGTGCGACGCCGCGGTCCGCAAGCCCGCCGGGGAACGCATCATCGAACTCCTCACCGGCGGCGGCGTCTCCACGCTGCGCCTGCACACCGCCCCGTAGGAAGAGGCTCTGCCGCATGTTCTGGCCCATGCTCGCCATCGCCCTGGGATTCCTGGGCATCGCCGTACTCGGTGTCCTCGCCATCAAGGTGTTCGTCGAAGCGCAGCGGCTGGGCCGTCAGGTGTCCACCACCACACAGCGCATCAACCGAGCGGCCGAGGACCTCGAACGAGCGGCGACCGACCTCGCCGCCACCGGGGATGCCCTCCGATAGCAGGGGCGCGGCCTGATGTTTCTCCACTTCGGGGGGTACGCTGCTGAGGTCGGCCCAGGCAGGGAGGTGCGGGCCGCAATCGGGAGTATGCACAGGCATTGCCTGACGTTTACCCCTGCGGGTTACGATCGCTGCCAGCGCACAGGTCGGACGTATGTCCTGCCGAACGGGTAGCGAGCCCACCCTCCAGTCGCCTCAGTGAGAAGGAAGTCGCACATGATCGGCAATCTGAAGCCCCTCGAGATCGTTCTGATCATCGCTGTCATCCTGCTGCTCTTCGGTGCCAAGAAGCTTCCCGACATGGCGCGTTCGCTCGGCAAGTCGGCCCGCATCCTCAAGAGCGAGGCCAAGGCCATGAAGAAGGACGACGCCGAGCCGGCGGCGCCCACGACGGAGACCGTCGCGGACCAGACCCCGCCGCAGTCCACCGCCGCACGCACCATCCAGGCCGCTCCGGGAGATGTCACCAGCTCCCGCCCGGTCAACGAGGCCAAGCCCACCACCCAGAGCTGACAGCTGACACGCTCCGCCGACAGCTGCTGCACGAGACGAGGGAAGTGGGTTGCTCAAGTCTGCCCGCAAGCAGGAGAAGGACGACGAGGGGCGCATGCCCCTCCTCGATCACCTGCGTGAGCTGCGTAACCGGCTTCTGAAGGCCGTCCTCGCGATCGTCGTGGTGACGATCGTCGCCGCCTTCTTCCAGAAGGAAATCTACGACTTCCTTCTGCGCCCCCTGCTGAATTCGGTCGGCTGCAAGGACGGCGTGGTCATCGCGATCAACGGGAAACCGTGCGCGCTGCTCAAGACCGACACCCTGATGGCGCCCTTCACCAACGCCCTCAAGGTCGCGCTGATGTCCGGCGTGCTGATCGCCACCCCGGTCTGGCTCTACCAGCTGTGGGCCTTCGTCGCGCCGGGACTGCACAACGGCGAGAAGCGGTACGCGTACGGCTTCGCCGTCGTGGGCGCCCCGCTCTTCATCGCCGGTGGCTATCTCGCCTACGCGATCCTTCCGCAGACGGCCGAGATCATGCTCGGGTTCAGCCCGGAGAACGTACAGAACCAGATCGGGCTCGACAGCTATCTGGATCTGCTCACCCGCATGGTGATCGTCTTCGGCCTGGCCTTCGAGCTGCCGCTGCTGCTCATCGCGCTGAACCTGACGGGTGTCGTCTCCGGCAAGCGGATGCTCACCTGGTGGCGCGGCATGATCGTGGGGCTCACCGCCTTCGCCGCCATCGCGACCCCCGGCGGTGAGCCGGTGTCCATGCTGCTGCTCGCCGGACCGCTCGCGCTGCTGTACTTCATCGCGGTCGGCTTCTCCCTGCTGAACGACAAGCGGAAGAACCGCAACAACCCCGACGCCGAGCTCGACGACGACGAAGCCTCGCAGCTCGACCTCACCCCCGAGGACGTCGGAGGGGTGGAGAACGTGTCCGCCTCGCGCAAGGCCCTCCCGGGACAGGCTTCCGGGGAGTCCGACCGTGCTGACACGCACCGGCTGAACGGTTACGACGACATCACCTGACCTTGTAGGGTCCGGCGGGTGACCAGCGAGATCACTCTTTTCGTCAATCCCACCGCAGGACGCGGCCGGGGCGCGCACGCCGCGCAGCCGGCCGCTTCCGCGTTGCGGGACGCCGGATTCTCCGTCCGTACGGTTCTCGGTGAGGACGCCGGCGACGCCCTGCACCGGGCCCGGCAGGCCGTGGCCGCAGGGACCGGGGCGCTGATAGCCGTGGGCGGGGACGGGCTGATGTCCCTCGCCCTCCAGGCCGTCGCCGGGACGGCGACACCCCTCGGTGTCGTCGCCGTCGGCACCGGCAACGACTTCGCCCGTGCGCTGGGCCTGCCGATCCAGGACCCGGCCGCCGCCGGACGGCTGGCCGCCGGGGCGCTCAAGTCCGGGGGCGTGCGCGACATCGACCTCGGCCGGGCCGGGGAGCGGTGGTTCGGGTCGGTGCTCGCCTCCGGCTTCGACTCGCGGGTGAACGACCGGGGCAACCGGATGCGCTGGATCGGTGGCCGGTTCACGTACGACCTCGCGATCCTCGCCGAGCTGGCCGCGTTCCGGCCGATCCCGTACCGGATACGGCTGGACGGCGGCGAAGTCCGGGAGATCGAGGCAACACTGATCGCCGTGGGCAACGGGAGCTCGTACGGCGGCGGCATGCGGATCTGCGCGGACGCCGTGATGGACGACGGGCTCTTCGACGTCACCGTGGTCGCGGACTGCGGCCGGGCCACGCTGCTCAAGGTGTTCCCGAAGGTCTACCGGGGGACGCACCTGAGCCACCCCAAGGTCACCGTGCACCGGGTCTCCTCGATCGAGCTGGCGGCGGCCGGTGTGACCGCGTACGCGGACGGTGAACCGCTGGGGCCGCTGCCGCTCACCGCCACCTGTGTGCCCGGCGCGGTCAGGGTGCTCACCGGGTGAACCGATCGGCGATTCAAAGATCGGGCTGACTGTCGGAGGTGGCGGGTAGGCTCGTATCAAGATGACAGAGGACCTCTCACCAGCTGAGCGATACCAGGCTTCTCGGGTCCGTGCGGCCGAGCAGGCCACGGCCCTCGGGCCCTTCCGAGACATGTACGAATTCGGACTGGACCCGTTCCAGATCGAGGCCTGCCAGGCACTGGAGGCGGGCAAGGGGGTGCTGGTCGCGGCCCCCACCGGGTCGGGCAAGACGATCGTCGGCGAGTTCGCCGTACACCTGGCGTTGACGCAGGGCCGCAAGTGCTTCTACACCACGCCCATCAAGGCCCTGTCCAACCAGAAGTTCACCGATCTGGTCAAGCGCTACGGCGCGGACAAGGTCGGCCTGCTGACCGGGGACAACAGTGTCAACTCGGAGGCACCGGTGGTCGTCATGACCACCGAGGTCCTGCGGAACATGCTGTACGCGGGCTCCCAGTCCCTGACCGGCCTCGGTTACGTCGTGATGGACGAGGTGCACTACCTCTCCGACCGCTTCCGCGGCGCCGTGTGGGAAGAAGTGATCATTCATCTGCCCGAGTCGGTGACTCTGGTGTCCCTCTCGGCGACCGTGTCCAACGCCGAGGAGTTCGGTGACTGGCTGGACACCGTCCGCGGCGACACCGAAGTGATCGTCTCCGAGCACCGGCCCGTGCCGCTCTGGCAGCACGTCATGGCCGGGCGCAAGATGTACGACCTCTTCGAGGAGGAGACCGACCACGGCGGCCGCGGCGCCGGACGCCGTGAGGTCAACCCCGATCTCGTCCGGCTGGCCCGGATGGAGAATCAGCGCGGGTACAACCCGCGCGAGCGCCGCCGCGGCAAGATGGTGCGCGAGGCGGACCGTGAGCGCGAGCGGCGTCAGCGCAGCCGGATCTGGACGCCGGGCCGCCCCGAGGTCATCGACCGGCTGGACACCGAAGGGCTCCTGCCCGCCATCACGTTCATCTTCAGCCGGGCCGGCTGCGAGGCCGCCGTACAGCAGTGTCTGCACGCCGGGCTGAGGCTCAATGACGAGGCCAAGCGCCGCCTGGTGCGGGAGATCGTCGAGGAGCGGACCGCGTCCATCCCCGGCGAGGACCTCCATGTCCTCGGCTACTACGAATGGCTCGAAGGCCTGGAGCGGGGCATCGCCGCACACCACGCGGGCATGCTGCCGACGTTCAAGGAGGTCGTCGAGGAGCTGTTCGTGCGCGGCCTCGTCAAGGCGGTCTTCGCCACCGAGACGCTGGCACTCGGCATCAACATGCCGGCGCGCTCGGTGGTGCTGGAGAAGCTGGTCAAGTGGAACGGCGAGCAGCACGCCGACATCACTCCCGGCGAGTACACCCAGCTCACCGGCAGGGCCGGACGCCGGGGCATCGACGTCGAGGGCCACGCGGTGGTCCTGTGGCAGCGGGGGATGGACCCGACGGCGCTGGCGGGCCTCGCGGGTACGCGTACGTATCCGCTGCGCTCCAGCTTCCGCCCCTCGTACAACATGGCGGTGAACCTGGTGCAGCAGTTCGGGCGGCACCGTTCGCGTGAGCTGCTGGAGACCTCCTTCGCCCAGTTCCAGGCCGACCGGTCCGTCGTCGGGATCTCCCGGCAGGTCCAGCGGAACGAGGAGGGGCTGGAGGGCTACCGGGAGGGCATGACCTGCCATCTCGGCGACTTCGAGGAGTACGCGCGTATGCGGCGCGACCTCAAGGACCGGGAGACGGAGCTGGCCAAGCAGGGCGCCGCACAGCGGCGCGCCGCGGCCGCGGCGTCCCTGGAGAAGCTGAAGCCCGGTGACGTCATCCATGTGCCGACCGGCAAGTTCGCCGGGCTGGCGCTGGTGCTGGATCCGGGGCTGCCGGCCGGGCGGGCCGACGGGCATCGCGGATTCGACCAGCACGACGGTCCGCGTCCGCTGGTGCTGACCGCCGAGCGGCAGGTCAAGCGGCTGGCGTCGATCGACTTCCCGGTGCCGGTGGAGGCGCTGGAGCGGATGCGTGTCCCGAAGTCGTTCAATCCGCGCTCGCCGCAGTCGCGCCGTGATCTGGCGTCCGCGCTGCGGACCAAGGCGGGGCACATCGAGCCGGAGCGGCACCGCAAGCAGCGGGCCGCGGCGGCCGACGACCGGGAGATCACCCGGCTGCGGACCGAACTGCGCGCGCATCCCTGCCACGGGTGCGACGAGCGGGAGGATCACGCCCGGTGGGCCGAGCGGTACCACCGGCTGCAACGCGACACCCGGCAGCTGGAGCACCGGATCGAGGGGCGGACGAACACGATCGCCCGGACCTTCGACCGGATCGTCGCGCTGCTCACCGAGCTGGACTACCTCCAGGGCAGCGAGGTCACCGACAACGGCAGACGGCTCGCCCGGCTCTACGGTGAGCTGGACCTGCTCGCCAGCGAGTGCCTGCGGGAGGGTGTCTGGGAAGGGCTGAACCCCGCCGAACTCGCCGCGTGTGTCTCGGCGTTGGTGTACGAGGCGCGGCAGGCGGACGACGCGGTGGCCCCCAAGCTGCCGTCCGGGCCCGCGAAGACCGCCATGGCCGAGATGGTCCGTATCTGGGGCCGGCTCGACGCCCTGGAGGAGGACTTCAAGATCAACCAGACCGAGGGCGTCGGACAGCGCGAGCCCGATCTCGGGTTCGCCTGGGCGGTCTATATGTGGGCCTCCGGGCACACGCTGGACGAGGTGCTGCGCGAGGCGGAGATGCCGGCGGGGGACTTCGTACGGTGGTGCAAGCAGGTGATCGACGTGCTGGGGCAGGTCGCCGCCGCCGCTCCGCGGGACGGGAGTTCGGTGGCGAAGAACGCGCGCAAGGCCGTGGACGGGGTGCTGCGGGGCGTGGTGGCGTACAGCTCCGTGGGGTGACCGTCGGACGGGGCGGGCAGGGGTGTTCCTCCTCTGCCCGCCCCGTCCCACGACCGGGTGCGGCGGGGCGGCTCAGGCCGCTTGCCTGGACGCGTCTCGTTTGGCCACTTCCTCGCGGACGAGAGGAATCACGAACCGGCCGAAGTCGATGGCGTCGTCCAGCAGGTCGTAGCCGCGGGCGGAGAGGATCTCCACGCCCAGGTCGTAGTAGTCGAGCAGCGCCTGCGCCACCGTTTCCGGTGTGCCCACCAGCGCCGTCGAGTTGCCCGCGCCACCCGTCTCGGCCGCGGTGGGTGTCCACAGCGCCCGGTCGTGGCGCTCGCTCTGCGCGGCCACTCTGAGCAGCCGCTGCGAACCGGAGTTCTCGGGGTTCGTCAACGGGTGGCGGCGGGCCGGCGGGGCGCCGGCCCTGCGGGCCTTGATGCGGTCGAGCGTGCGATGCGCCTTCTCCCAGGCCAGTTCCTCGGTCGGCGCGATGATCGGGCGGAAGGCGACCTGGATCTTCGGGACGTCGGTGCGGCCCGCGGCCTTCGCGGCGGCCTTCACGGACTCGATCTGTTCGGCGGTCTCGGCGAGCGGTTCGCCCCAGAGGCAGTAGATGTCGGCCTCGGCGCCCCCGGCCGCGTAGGCGGCGGCCGACGATCCGCCGAACGAGACGCGCGGATGCGGCTGTTGGACCGGGAAGGTGTCGCTCACGAAGTCGTTGAACCGGTAGTGCGTGCCCTCGTGGTCGAAGGGCTCGTGCGAGGTCCAGGCCCTCTTGATGATCTGGATGGCCTCACGGGTACGCGCGTACCGCTCGTCCTTCGTGAGGAAGTCGCCCTCGCGCTGCTGCTCGTGGTCGTTCCCGCCGGTGATGAAGTGCACGGCGAGGCGTCCGTCGCTGATCCGGTCCAGGGTCGCGAAGGTCTTGGCCGCGAAGGTGGGGTACGAGACGTTGGGGCGGTGGGCCACCAGGATCTGCAGCGTCTCGGTCCGGGCGGCGATGTACGCGGCGGCGGGGGACGGGTCGGGGGAGCCCGAGCCGTAGGCGAACAGCACCCGGTCCCAGCCGTGGTCCTGGTGGGCGCGGGCCAGCTTGAGCGTGTACTCCTTGTCGAAGGACACCCCTGAGCGGGCGGTCACTTCGGAACCTTCATTGGTCGCTGCGATGCCGAGGAACTCGACGGGCATGGCGAAGCCTCATCTCGTGCTGCGGTGGAAACCGGTCGTGTCGGGGAATGCCGTGACGTGGAGCGGTCAGGGACGACACGAGGAGGACCACACTCGACCGAAGTCGATGTGGTCACGGGTGACCAGCCGCAGCTGAGGGCGCATTCGCCCAGTGGAACAGGCGTGTTGGTGTCTCGTCAACCATGGGCCGGTGGACGGACCGGGCCGGTGGACGGACACGCCGCCCGCGGTGCGGGCAGGGGTGGTGGCCGCAGCCCTCGTCCGAGAGCCTGCGGCCACGACGGTCCCCCGCCCGTGGTGCGGCTCGGTCAGATCTTCCTGCGGCTCCTCGCCGCCGTTCCCGCGCAGATCAGTCCCAGCAGGACGGTCAGCCCACCGACGACGACGTTGTTGATGATGACCCCGGTGTCCGGGCTGCTGCCCACGATCCAGGTCGACACGATGATCCAGGCACCCATGGCGCACATGGCCCAGCTCAGGCCGTACATGCGCTCAGGCATGACGGAGAATCCCAGTGCCAGCACGGCGATGGCGATACCCATCACGAGGTTGTGCGTCACGAGCGCGGGCTGGCTCGCGGTGAAGTGGAGCACCCACGGCGAGACGGCGCAGTACAGACCGACGAGGAATGCCGGTCCGTCCACCAACGCCACGTCGCGGCCACCGAGCATACGGTCGTACCGCTCGCGCATTTCGGGGACATCCGGGTGACCGGCCAGGTCACGCCGGGTGTGTGAGACGTTGCTCATGAGTTTTCGTCTCCTTCGGTCCAACAGGCCCGACCGCTGTGGGGAGTGTGCGGAGAGTGCCTGCAGATACCATTCTGCTCTTATCTCTCCCTTATGCGTAGATTTATCTCACTGTGCGATCGGCGGATGTACGGTCATGGCCGTCGGACCCCGGTGTGGCACGGTCTTCTGGGCCGTCCAGTCGTTCAGCCGTTCCGCCAGCGACACCAGATCGTCGGTCCTCAGTACCCGGTCCCCGTACCCGGGCAGGGGGACGTGCAGGGGCTCCGTCCAGCGTTCCGGGATCGCCCCGGTCCCGTACACCGCGCCCGCGAGGCCGCCCGTCACCGCCGCGACCGTGTCGGTGTCTCCGCCCACGTCGACGGCCGCCACCAGCGCGCTCTCGAAGCAGTCCGTCGTGCGCAGCGCCCACAGCGCGGTGCCGAGGCACGGCCACACCGCTCCGTTGAACTCGGTCGCCCTGTCCGGGTGCCAGTCGGGCGCGAGGTTGGCGGCCCACCGCGCACGGTGATCCTCGTGTACGTGCTCCAGGGCGTCGGGCACGGCGGCGAGCGGGTCGCCGCCGGCCAGCGCCACCCGGACCAGTTCGTGGAAGAGGGCGGTACCTTCCCAGGCCGCCCGGTCACCATGCGTCAGCGCCGCGATCCGGCGGGCCGCGTCCATGGTCGCCGCTCGGCCCGCCCCCGAGAAGTACACCGCCGAGGTGGTGGCCCGCATCAGGCAACCGTTGCCCGCGGCCCGTCCGTTGACCTGGAAGTGCAGGGCGGCGGCCAGGTCCCAGGGCTCACCGCTCGTCAGGACCTCCTCGGTCTGCAGACCGATGTCCTTCGGGTCGCCCGCCGCCCACCGCCGGAACCGGCCGAACATCTCCGGCAGGTCCAGGCCGCCGCACTCCAGCAGGGACTCCCCGACGAGGACCGCCATCTGCGTGTCGTCCGTCGCCTCGCCCGGATCCCAGCCGCCGCCCCCGCACATCGTGCCGACGCCGTCCGGGAAGCGGGCCGTGAACGCTCCGGCGGGGCCGAACTCGAACGGGGCCCCCAGCGCGTCGCCGGCCGCCGAGCCGACGACGGCGCCCGACACCCGGGCCGTGCGGGATACCTGATCCAGCGGGTTCATCGGGCCAGGGTAGGGCGGGCGGCACGCGCCCGCTCGCATCGGGGGCCGTCACGGCTCGCACGAGCCGCTTCGGGACTACTTCGGCGGCATCAGGACCGTGTCGATGATGTAGACCGTGGCGTTGGCGGTCGGCACATTGCCGCAGACGACCTTCGAGGAGTCGTTCACCGTGTAGACCATCCCCGAACCGGACGTCGTCAGCCTGCTCTTCTCCAAGGTGTCGAAGGACCCGTTCTCCAACTGCTTCGGCGTCAGCTTCTCGCCCACCACGTGATAGGTGAGCACCTTGGTCAGCTCGGCCTTGTTCGCCAGCAGTTTGTCCAGGTCGGCCTTCGGGATCTTGGCGAAGGCCTCATTGGTCGGCGCGAACACCGTGATGTTCTGCGCGTTGTTCAGGGTGTCGACCAGACCCGCCTGCTTGACGGCGGTGACCAGCGTGGAGAGGTCCGGGTTGTTCGACGCGGCCGTGGCGACCGGGTCCTGCGCCATACCGGAGAACGAGCCCGCGCCGTCCTTCGGCACCGATGCGCACGCCGGGCCGAACGGCTCGTCCATGTTCATGGAGTCGCCGTCCGACGTGGCCGGTGACGATGCCGCGCTCGGCGTGGAACCGGCCGCGGAGTCCTTGGAGTCGTCGGAGGAACAGGCCGTCAGGGCCAGTGGCAGAACGGCTGCGGCGGACACGGCCACGGCGATGCGACGGAAGTGCAGGGTGTTCATGGTGTTCTCCTGGATGGGGTAGTGATCAATACGCTGTTCATGGGCGTTGGGTGACGAAGAGTCAGGACACGTTGACCACCACCGAATGCCAGCCGGTCGCACCGTTGGGGACGGTGCCGACCCGTTTGCCGGTCTGGGTGGCGCCGGTGCGGTCCGTGGCGCGGACCTCAAGGGTGTGGTTGCCGGACGTGGCCGGCCATTCCCACACCCACTGACGCCAGGTGTCCCGGCTGTCCTCCGTGCCGAGGCGGGCGGTGTGCCACTCGCCGCCGTCCACCCGGACCTCCACCCGGTCGATGCCCCGGTGCTGGGCCCAGGCGACACCGGCGACGGGCACCGTGCCCGCCTTGGGTGACGCGAAGGGGCGCGGGGTGTCGATGCGCGATTCGGTCTTGATGGGACCCCGGCGCGACCAACTGCGCTTGACCCAGTAGGCGTCGTAGTCGTCGAACGTCGTCAGCTCGATGTCCTGGATCCATTTGCAGGCCGACACATAGCCGTACAGCCCCGGCACGAGCATCCGGACCGGGAAACCGTGCGCGAAGGGCAGCGGCT
Organism: Streptomyces sp. TSRI0281; assembly: GCF_001905125.1. Classification (GTDB taxonomy): domain Bacteria; phylum Actinomycetota; class Actinomycetes; order Streptomycetales; family Streptomycetaceae; genus Streptomyces. The sequence continues at coordinate 219,859 of NZ_LWLE01000038.1, forward strand.
CGCCGTTCATACCGAGCGTGAGGAGCGCGTCCCGCCCGTCCATGACGTCCTCGACCGGTGTGCCGATCGTCATGCCGTCCACCGAACGCGACACGATCTGGTCGGCGGGTCCGCCCCGCGACGGGGGCTTCACTCCGGCCTCGCGCAGTAGGTCGGCCAGTCGCACGCCGATCCAGCGGGCATTGCCGATGTAGGGCCCGCCGACTTCGTTGGACACACACGCCAGGGTGATGTCGCGCTCGATGATCTCCCGCGCCAGCAGGTCGCGGAAACTGACCGTGAGGGGACGGCCGACACCCTTGCCATGGATGCGCAGCCGCCACCGGTCGGCATCGACCTGGGGTACCACCAGAGCGGTGTCCACCCGGTAGAAGCTCTTGTTCGAGGTGATGAACGAGCTCACACCCCGGATGCCCAGATCGGCGCCGCGCGGGACGGCGGGCGCCGCCGAATCCGGCACCGGGAGGACGATCTCCGCGCGTGAGGCGGAGGCCCCGGCCTGTACGGACGCGGTGAGTCGCCGTCCCACCAGGCCCGCACCGGCCGAGGCCGCCGCGGCCGTGGTCGCCGCGATCACGAAACCGCGGCGGTCGAAGGAGCCCGGCGTCCCCCGGTCCGTCTCCCCAGCCGCGGGAGTCGGACCGGGAACCCGCGTGAGCCGCCCGATCAGGAGATACAGCACTCCCGCGGCCACCACGGCTCCCACCACCGAAGGCAGTGCGTCGCCCGGCCCGCCCTCCGGCCGGGTGGTCGCCGCCACCGCCCCGACCACGCCGAAGATCAGAACGGCCGCCGAACCGAGCCGCCGGTGCCGCAGCGCGAGCACCCCCACCGCCATGGCGAAGACCGCCAGCAGCACGAGGATGCCCAACTGGAGCACCAGCTTGTCGTTGGTGCCGAAATGCCGTACGGCGAAGTCCTTCAGCGCCGGGGGAGTGCGGTCGATGACCGCCCCGCCCACCGCTGTGACCGGCCCCGCCTCGGGACGTACGGCAGCAGCGACCAGCTCGGCCACGCACAGGGCGCAGAACCCGGCGATCAGACCGCCGAGCGCGGCGAAGGCGGCACGCGCCCAGCGGGACCTGCGGGACCTGCGGGACCCGGAGGTGCCGTGCGTCCGCGAATCGTTCTGAACTTTCCTCACGCCATGTATTCGGCACGGGACGGCCCGTGGATTGGTTATTCACCCGATCGGGTCAGAGCCGAAGACCGACCAATCCGCCCCGGCCACGGCGACGAATCAACGGAAAGGGGCCCCCAACAGCGCCCCGGCCGGCGAAGAAGGACCCGAGGAGCAGGCAATGGCACGGGAACGGCGGCGGATGGCCGTGGTGGGCGCCGGAGTGGCGGGACTGACCGCGGCGCACATCCTCCACAAGGCCCACGACGTGACGCTGTACGAGGCGGACGAACGCGTCGGCGGACACGCGCACACCCACGACCTGACCGGGTCGGACGGCCGCACGCACCGCGTCGACTCGGGCTTCATCGTCCACAACCGGCGTACCTACCCGTACCTGCTGCGCCTCTTCGACGAACTCGGCGTCCCCACACAGAAGTCCGAGATGAGCATGTCCGTACGGTGCGAGGGGTGCGGCCTGGCATACGCGGGCGCCTGCGGCCCCGCCGGGCTGTTCGCCCAGCCACGGGCCGCGCTGCGCGGCCGCTATCTGCGGATGCTCGCCGAGGTGCCGCGCTTCCACCGGGCGGCCCGTGCCCTCCTCGCGCGGCCGGACACCGCGGCCCCCGAGATGACGCTGGGCGAATTCACCGCACGCGCCCGCTTCTCGCCGTACTTCCACTCCCACTTCCTGACCCCGATGGTCTCCGCCGTCTGGTCCTGCGACCCGGTGACCGCACTGCGCTACCCGGCCCGCTACCTGTTCAGGTTCCTGGACCACCACGGGATGCTCACGGTCGGTGGCTCCCCGGTCTGGCGCACCGTCACCGGCGGCTCGCGTACCTACGTCGACCGCGTCGCCAAGCGGCTCAACGCCGTGCACACCTCCACACCGGTGCGGTCCCTGCGCCGCCAATCCGACGGCGTGGAACTCCTCACCGAGGACGGCACCACCGAGACGTACGCCGCCGTCGTCATCGCCACCCACCCGGACCAGGCGCTGCGGCTGCTGGCCGACCCGACGGAGGAGGAGCGCCGTACCCTCGGCGCGTTCCGCTACTCCCGCAACCCCACCCTGCTGCACACCGACACCACGCTCCTGCCCCGCAGCAGCGGCGCACGGGCCTCGTGGAACTACCTGATGCCCTCCTGCACCGCCGACAGCGACCGGGTCACCGTCAGCTACGACATGAACCGGCTCCAGCGGCTGGATGCCCCCGACACCTTCGTCGTCACACTCAACGGCGCCGACCGCGTCGATCCGGACCGGGTCCGGGCCCGCATGGTCTACGAACATCCCGTCTACACCCCGGAATCGGTGGCCGCCCAGGCCCGGCTTCCCGCACTGTCCGGACCCGTCACCGCCTACGCCGGGGCGTACCACGGCTGGGGGTTCCACGAGGACGGCTGCCGTTCGGGGGCCGAGGCGGCGGCGGCGCTGGGGGTGGCGTGGTGAGCGCCCTCTACCCGTGCACGATCACCCATGTGCGGACCATCCCCGGCCGATACGCGTTCCGCCACCGCACCCATCTGTGGTTCATCGACCCCGAACGGCCGCCCCGGCTGCCGCGCGTCCTGCGCCCGCTGGCCCGTTTCGACGCCCGCGACCACTTCGGCGGCACCGCGCCCACCATCCGCGCCGGGCTCGAACGCTTCCTGCGCGGCCACGGCCTGGACCTTGCCGATGGCACCGTCACGATGCTCACCCAGGCCCGCGTCCTGGGCCATGTGTTCAACCCGCTGACCGTCTACTGGTGCCGGCGCCGGGACGGGACCCCGCTCTGCGTCGTCGCCGAAGTGCACAACACCTACGGCGAACGGCACGGGTATCTGCTCCGCCCGGACGCGGCGGACCGGGCGGAGACCGCCAAGGAGTTCTACGTATCGCCGTTCTTCCCCGTCGACGGCAGCTATCGGATGCGGCTGCCGGAGCCCGGCCCCCGCCTCGGCCTGACCATCCGTCTGGAGCGCGACGGAGCCCGCCCGTTCACCGCGACCGTACGCGGCACCCGGCGCGAAGCCACCCCCGCCGAGCTGCTCCGGCTGTCCCTGCGTCACCCCTGGTCCACCGTTCTCGTCTCCGCCGCGATCCGGCTGCACGGCATCCGGCTGTATCTGCGCGGGCTGCCCGTGCGGCCCCGCCCCTCCCACCGCACACAGGAAGGCATGCAGTGAACGCGCCCACACCCGCGCTGTCCGCGCACCGCACCCCCGCTCCCGACCCGGAGCGCTGGCCCGACATCGTCACGCCGCCCCGGACCTCCCGGGCACGGACCGCCCTCGCGGAACGGATCGTCCGGAGCGCGCTGGCCCGGCTGCCGCTCCGGGCCCGGCTCGCCGGCGGCGAGAGCCTGGGCCTGGGCGGCCCGCTCATGGACATCCGTGAACCGGAGCGGTTCTTCCGCAGGATCGGCGCGCACGGCCTCATCGGCTTCGGCGAGTCCTACATGGCGGGCGAGTGGGACTCGCCCGACCTGGTGGGCGTGCTGACCGTGCTCGCCGGACACGCGGCCGAACTGGTCCCCCGCCCCCTGCAACGGCTGCGCGGGCTGTGGGCGGCGCGCCGGCCCGCCGGGCACACCAACACGCCCGAGCACGCCCGCGACAACATCAGCCACCACTACGACCTGTCGAACGACCTCTTCTCCCTCTTCCTCGACGAGACCCTGACGTACTCCGCCGCGTACTTCCGCGGCTTTCCCGCCGAGCGTTCGGTGCTGCCCGCCGCCCAGCACCGCAAGATCGACCGCCTGCTGGACCTGGCCGGCGTCGGCCCCGGCAGCACCCTGCTGGAGATCGGTACCGGCTGGGGCGAACTCGCCCTCAGGGCCGCCGGCCGCGGCGCCCGTGTCGTCACGGTCACGCTCTCCGCCGAGCAGCGCGAACTGGCCGAGGCCCGCATCCGTGAGGCCGGGTTCGAGGACCTGGTCGAGGTCCGGCTGTGCGACTACCGCGAGATCGCCGGGGAGTACGACGCGATCGTCAGCGTCGAGATGATCGAGGCGGTCGGCGAGGAGTACTGGCCGGTCTACTTCACCGCCCTGGAACGGCTCCTGGCCCCTGGCGGGCGTATCGCCCTCCAGGCCATCACCATGCCGGACGACCGGATGCGCGCCGGCCGCACCACGTACACCTGGATCCAGAAGTACATCTTCCCCGGCGGGCTGCTGCCCTCCGTTCAGGCCGTGGAACGGGTCACCGCCGACCACACCTGCCTGCGGATACGGCAGCGCACCCCCTTCGGCACGCACTACGCCGAGACCCTGCGCCTGTGGCGGGAACGGTTCACCGAACGGACCGACGAGATCGACGCCCTCGGCTTCGACGCGACCTTCCGCCGGATGTGGACCTTCTACCTCGCCTATTCGGAGGCGGGCTTCCGCTCCGGCTATCTCAATGTGCAGCAACTGCTCCTGACCCGCGAGGAGACCGCGTGACCACCTCCACCGGAACTCCAGGCAGGACCGCCCCGCGCGGCGCCGCCCGGCCGCACTCCTCGCCGCGGCCGGGGTGCCGGGCCCCGGTCCGGCAGATGTCCCGGGGCACGACGGAGCCGGAGCGGTGAGCGGGTTCCCCTGGGCGGCGTTCGCCGGTGGCCTCGCGGCCTCGGCGGGCGCCGCCCTCGCCGTCATGCTGGTCACCTTCGTGATCGCGCTCGGGAAGGGCGTGCACCGCGTCGTGGACGTCGCGTGGGGGATCGCCTTCGCGGCGGTGGCGGTCGTCTCGTACGTCCTGTCGGCGGGCGGGGGCGACGACGGGCGGCGGCTGCTGGCGACGGTGCTCACCGTTGTCTGGGGCCTGCGGCTCGCCGCGCACATCGGCCGGCGCGGCCGGGGCCGGGGCGAGGACCCGCGCTACGGGGCGATGCTGGCCAAGGCCCCCGGCCATCGGGAGCTGTACGCCCTGCGGAAGGTCTACCTCCTCCAGGGCGCTCTGGTCTGGCTGATCTCGCTGCCGGTGCAGGCCGCGCAGTATCTGACGGGGCCGCCGACCTGGTGGACCTGGGCGGGGACGGCGCTGTGGGCAGTGGGTTTCGTCTTCGAGGCCGTCGGGGACCGGCAACTGGCCCGCTTCACCTCCGATCCCGCCAACCGGGGCCGGATCATGGACCGGGGACTCTGGTCGTGGACCCGGCACCCGAACTACTTCGGTGACTTCTGCGTCTGGTGGGGGCTGTTCCTGCTGGTGTGCGAACAGCCCGCGGTGGCGGGGGCGACGCTCGTGGCTCCGGTGGTGATGAGCTTCCTGCTGATCAAGGGAAGCGGGAAGGCGCTGCTGGAGCGGCACATGGCGCAGCGGGCAGGTTACGCCGACTACACGGCCCGGACCAGCGGATTCTTCCCCCGGCCACCGCGTGGGAACTGATCCTGGCGGCGGCGATGGCCGTGGCAAGGGCGATGGTGGCGGTGGCCCTGGCGGTCCGCGTGAGCGTGCGGAGATGTCGCGCCCCGGCCGACGTCACGCGTACCGGCATCACGCGCACCGGCGTCGCCGCCCCGTCGGGCGGTGACGCCGGTGCCGGTCAGGCGGGGAAGTCCATCAGGGCCACCGGGTTCGATGTGGGCCGCTCCGACCCGCCCGCCGGTTCGACGGTGATCCCCATGCCGGACGCCCCGTCGACCGGCCCGTCGAGCAGTACCGCCCCATCGGTCGCGGACGGGTTCATCAGGCCGGCGGAGCGCATCGTTCCGCTGTCGTTGAACCAGAGCTGGTACACCTTGCCGCCCGGCGGCCGGGCCATGCCCGAGGCCAGGAACACCGCGCGGTCCCGGCTCCGCGAGACGACGACAGTGCCCCGGGCGCCCCCGGCCAGCTCGCCCGAACTGGTCCTCGCGTCCGGCGCGGAGAGCACCTGGGCCAGTTGCTCGCTCTGCCGCTGGGCGCGGTCGGCCTCGTGCCGGGCATCCTGCGCCACGTGGTTCTGCCACACCGCGATGCCGCCGAACGCGGCGGCGGCCGCGACGCAGGCGGCGAGTGCGTACGCCGACCAGCGGCCGGTGCGGCCGGGGCGCTCGTCGCGGGCGGAACCGCCGCGGGCGTGGGCGGGTGGCTCCTGTCGTACGGCCGTGATCTCCCGCAGGACACGGGCGCGCAGCTCATGGGGCGGCTGCACCGACACCGCGAGACCGAGCCGGGCGGCGGTGGCCGACAGCTCCCGTACCTCCTGGGCGCAGGCCTCGCAGTCGTCCAGATGGCGTTCGAACTCGTGGCGCTCGGAATCGGGCAGCGCGTGCAGGGCATAGGCCCCGGTCAGCGTGTGCAGTTCGGCCGTGCTCATGTGCTCACCCCCAGGCAGTCGCGCAGCCGGATCAGGCCGTCACGCAGTCGAGTCTTGATGGTGCCCAGAGGTACGGAGAGGAGCTCCGAGACCTCGCGATAGGTCAGGCCCCGGTAATAGGCCAGGGTCACCGACTGGCGCTGCAGTTCGGACAGGTTGCGCAGACAGCGCCGTACCTGTTCCCTCTCCAGCCGGGTCTCGACCTGTTCGGAGACCTCGTCGAACGCGGGCGTCCGCTCCAGCAGCGCGGCCCTGTGCTCCCTCGCAGCCGAGGCCTCCGCCGAGCGGACCCGGTCGACCGCCCGGTGGTGGGCGAGGGTCAGCACCCAGTTCACGGCCGATCCCCGGGACGCCTGGAAGCGGGGCGCGGTCCGCCACACCTCGACCCATACCTCCTGCGCGACCTCCTCGGACTGGGCGGGATCGCGGAGCACGCTGCGCACCACTCCGAGTACCGGCCCGCAGACGGCGTCGTACACGGAGGCGAAGGCGTCCTGGTCACCCCGGGCGACCAGGACCAGAAGCTCCTGGAGATCGGGCCCCGGCACGGGCACTCCGCTGATCTGTACGGCTTCCTTCACGCGGGTCCTCCCAGGACGCTCATCGGTTCCAGGAGTGATTCGGAGCCGATGGCGGCGCGGATTGGTCAGCTCGCGCGATCCTTCCACGCCGCCCGGATCGCCCCGGGGCCGCCCCGGGATCGTGCGGGAGTCGCACCGCCGGGACTGAGCCGGGACCGCACCGCCGGGCGTCGGCCGTCAGCTCACCGCCGTGTCCCCGACCCGGCCGGGAACGCCGTCGCCGGGCCGGGGCGCCGCCACATCGGCGCTCTTCGCCTTCCGCACCGCGCGGAGGGTGAGGAAGATCAGCAGTCCGAACGGCGACAGCAGGATCGTCAGCACCAGCAGCGGGCCCATCACCAGGGGCGACACCCCGAGCTTCCGCGCTTCGAGGAACATCCACTGACCCAGCAGCAGATCCCAGGCGATCACCTGCGCCCAGAGCGCTCCCGCCCCGTTCGCTAGGGCCGCCAGGTCACGGAACGCATCGATGTCGGGGTTGCTCACCGCCGTCCAGAGCTCGGGGAAGACCGGCACGGCCAGCACGAGATAGACCGCCAGCACCGGCAGGACGGTCAGCGGTGAGGCGACGATCCGCGCGGTGGTGGCCCAGTTGGGCGCGAAGATCATGAGCAGCCAGAAGGGGGCCGTCAGATAGAACGTGATCTCGAAGAGTGCACCGGTCATGCCACGAGCTCCTTGTCGTAGGAATCGGAGTTCCGCCGTGCGGGTGCCGACCGCAGCGCCGCCCAGGCGCCGATCGCGGTGGCGGCCAGGATCATGCCCGCGGCCGCGAGGGTCGACCCGTCCGGGTGGATCAGCGGCTGACCGCGGAGCGCCTGCCAGGTGACCAGGGCCACGACCGCCGCGTACGTGCCGGAGGCGACGACCACCAGCCGGAAGCGCACACGCGGGTCGCGCAGCCGGGCGACCCGGGGCGCGAGCAGGAGCAGGAGGAGCAGGAAGAGCGGGATCAGCTGGAGCGCGTGCATCCCGACGAAGTGCGGAATGCGCAGGTCGCCTCCGGTCGTCGACCAGCCGGTGATCGGCATGGAGGGTCCGCCGTCCGGTACGCCGACGGTGTGCGCGCCCACCACGTCGGCGGTGTCCAGGTCACCGGCCGCGCGCTGTCCCGCGCTCGGCTGCGACATCAGGAAGCCGAACCCCGCGCCCACCAGGGCGAGCAGCACTCCCGAGCGGATCGCCCAGGCGGAGGCGCGATCGGCGATGCGGGCGCGGAGCAGCAGTACGGCGATCACCAGCGTGGCCGCCCAGAGGGTGATGACGGTGTAGGCCATCACGTCGTACAGCCTCGTATCGAACGGCGTCTCGTGATTGAAGTGGCTGCGCTTCCCGCGGATGACCTGCCCGGTGATGATGGCCATCTCGCCCAGGCTGGCCAGTACGACCAGGTTGCCGGCCCACCGTCCTATGCGACGGCCGTGCGTGAGCAGCGTCAGCATCCAGGCGAGCGCCATGCAGTACGGCACGAACGAGACGGCGAACTTGAACGGCTTGGCCCAGATCGGCGCGCCCGCCAGCATCCGGTCGTCGGCCACGAGACCCACCGCGGAGACAACCGCCATCACGGCCATCGCGGCGGAGAACAGGACCAGCGGTCGGTGCCATAAACGCCACGTCGACATAGGTAACCCCCAGGAGAGCAACGATTATGGATAGTGGGACTCCCCGCTATCCGATAGAGGGACTATCTATGATGAGGGCGGGATTTGGCAAGTACGAAAGGGCGGACACGCGGTGCGCATCGGTGAGTTGAGTCGCAGGTCCGGGGTCCCGGTGCCGACGATCAAGTACTACGTACGCGAGGGGCTGCTGCCCGCCGGGCAGCTGACCAGCCCGAACCAGGCGAGTTACGACGCCGGGCACGAGCGCAGGCTGCGGCTGATCCGGGCGCTGCTGGACGTCGGGGGACTCTCGCTGTCCGCCATCGGTGATGTGCTGGAGGCTGTCGACGACCCCGAGCAGCCGGTGCACAAGGTGCTGGGCGCGGCGGCGGAGGGCGTCACCCCGACGGACGGCGAGGAGGCGGGGCCCGAGCTGGAGGACGCCCGCGACGAGGTCGCCGAGCTGCTGGAGCGGCGGGGCTGGCACGTGGAGGAGGAGAGCACGGCCGGGGAGTCGCTGGCCGGGGTGCTGGTCGCGCTGCGGCGGGCCGGGCACGGCGGATTCACCGAGCTGCTGGACGTGTACGCGGACGCCGCCGAGCCGGTCGCCCGCGCCGACCTCGACTATGTGGCGCGGCGCGTGGCGCGCGAGGACCTGGTGGAGAGCGTGGTCGTGGGCACCGTGCTCGGTGAGGCGATGTTCGGGGCGCTGCGGCGGCTGGCCCATGTCGACGCGTCCGCCCGCCTCTACGAGGAGACGGGGACGGCGGAGGGCGGGGAGGGCCCGGCGGGCGCCGGCGCTGACGGTGCGGCGGAGGGACCGGCGGAGGATGCGGACGGGGTGGGCGTTGCCGACGAAGCGACGCCGGGCGCTCTCGACGTAGCGCCGGAGTCTTCTGACGCGGTGCCGGACGGTGCGGGGGAGAAGCGGAACGGCGTGCGCGGGCGGGACGCGGCGGCGCGGAGGTGAGCACGCGCGCCTGACACGCGAAGGCCCCGGTCACCGTGGGAAACGGCGACCGGGGTCCACGGACGAGCTGTCAGGGGGCGCACGCCGTCCCCGCGTCACGCCGCCTCCACAACCGGGGCCGTCCCCGACCGGGGCAGTGCGCGTGACCGCGACCGCGCGTTACGCGGCGCTCTCCTGCTCGCGCTCCACCTGCTCGTTCCACTCGCGCTTGACGGCGCGCCAGGCGTCGTCGTTCTTCCCGAGGCGCCAGTAGCCGGAGATCGACAGCTGCTGGAGCGGGATCTTCCGGTCCAGTCGCAGATAGCGGCGGATCTCCTTCACGAAGCCCGCCTCGCCGTGCACGAACGCCTGTATCTCGCCCTCGGGGAAGTCCAGTGCCTTCACCGCCGCGGTCAGGGCCTCCCCGACCGGACGGTCGCCGCGGTGCAGCCAGGTCACCGCCACCCCGTCGGGCGTCACGATCTTCTGCTCCTCCGAGGCGTCCGGCACCTCGATGAAGGCGTGCACCGGGGCGCCCGCGGGCATCTGCTCCAGCGCCGCGGCGATCGCGGGCAGCGCGCTCTCGTCACCGGCCAGCAGGTGCCAGCCCGCCGCGGCCCGCGGCCCGTACCCACCGCCGGGTCCCAGGAACGTCACCTGCTCGCCCGGCCGCGCACGGGCCGCCCACGGTCCGGCGAGGCCCTCGTCGCCGTGCACCACGAAGTCGATGGCCAGCTCGCGGGTCACCGGGTCCCAGGAGCGCACCGTGTAGGTGCGGGTGGTGGGCCACAGCTCACGGGGATACGCCTCGCGGATCGCTTCCATGTCGAACGGGTGCGCGTAGTCGGCGCCCTCGGGTGCGAAGCACAGCTTGACGTAGTGATCGGTGAACCCGGAGAGCGCGAAGCCGGCCAGTCCGTCACCGCCGAGGATCACCCGCACCATGTGCGGGGTGATCTGCTCGGTACGCAGGACCTGCGCACCCTGGGCCCTGGGTGCCTGCCGCTCTGCCACGAGGATCTCCCTGATCTGGACGTACGGGGGCCCGGAAACCACCGGGCCGGAGAAGTTAGGTTTACCTAAGCTAGCACCTCATGCCCGAAGTGTGGAGAGCAGTCGCTGCAGAGCGCCGCCCAGACCCCACTGGTCCGAGAGCGCCTCAAGCGCTGCCGGGTCACGCGGCTCGTCGGGCAGGGCCGGATCGAAGTCGGGCAGCGGGACGTCACCGGCGACCCGGACCACCTTCGGCGCGACGGCGACGTAATCGCGCGCCTCGTCCAGCCGCTTGCGCTGCGAGGGCGTCAGCTTCGCGGCGGGGTCGTCCACGGCGGCCATGATCCCGGCCAGATCGCCGAAGGCGTCCAGCAGCTTGGCCGCCGTCTTCTCGCCGATGCCGGGAACGCCGGGCAGGCCGTCGCTGGGGTCGCCGCGCAGCAGGGCCAGATCCACGTAACCGGAACCGTCCACGCCGTACTTCTCGCGCAGCCACGCCTCATCCGTCATCTGGAGCATCCCGACACCCTTGAGCGGGTACAGCACCCGCACCTGCCGGGCGTCGTCGACCAGCTGGTAGAGGTCGCGGTCGCCCGTGACGATGTCGACGGGGCCGGTCGCCAGGCCGGTGAGCGTGCCGATCACGTCGTCCGCCTCGTACGGCGCGACTCCCACCCGGGCGATCCCGAGCGCGTCCAGCACGTCCTCGATGATCGGCACCTGCGGGGACAGCGTGTCAGGGGTGTCCTCCTCGTCGGCCAGCCCCTCCGCCGTCTCCACCGCCACCCGGTGCGCCTTGTACGTGGGGATCAGTTCGACCCGCCAGTGCGGCCGCCAGTCGGCGTCCCAGCAGGCGACCAGGTCGTCCGGCCGGTGGTCGTGCACCAGCCGGGTGATGAAGTCGAGGAGCCCGCGCACGGCGTTGACCGGGGTGCCGTCCGGTGCGCGGACCGAATCCGGGACGCCGAAATAGGCGCGGTAGTAGAGGGAAGCGGTGTCGAGGAGCATCAGGCGTCGCGTCACACCCCCGATGATGCCGCACCCCACTGACACCGGCTCAGAGGTGAGCTGAATCACTCTTGTGTTTGGTGTGCGTAAGTGTGGGCAGGCGCGCCAGCGGAGCGGACCACGTCGCATTTTCAACCAATGCGCGTGCAGTGCGGACCGAATCCGCACCGCTCCACGGTCTGCCGGAGGGGGTGGCAGACCGTTTTCGGTTCAACGCGTGAGGTGTATGTGTCAAGGCTGCAAGCCGACCACTTGTACAAAGTGTTCGGCAGACGACCCGATCAAGCCGTGCGGAAACTCGAGAACGGCACCGGCCGAGACGAGCTGCGCGCCGACGGAACGACCGCAGCGGTGATCGACGCCTCGTTCACGGTGGAACCCGGCCAGATCTTCGTCGTGATGGGTCTCTCCGGTTCCGGCAAGTCCACCTTGCTGCGGATGCTCAACGGACTGCTCGACGCCACGGCCGGACGCGTGCTGTTCGACGGCCAGGACCTGACCGCCCTGAGCCCCCGTGAACTGCGCCACGTCCGCTCCTCCAAGATCAGCATGGTGTTCCAGCACTTTGCGCTCTTCCCCCACCGGAGCGTCCTGGAGAACGCCGCCTACGGCCTCGAAGTGCAGGGTGTGCCGCGCGCCGAGCGTGAGCAGCGCGCCGCCCAGGCGCTGGAGCTGACCGGTCTGGCCGGCTGGGAGAAGTCCTGGCCCGACGAACTTTCCGGCGGAATGCAGCAGCGTGTGGGCCTGGCCCGTGCGCTGGCCACCGACGCCGACCTGCTGCTGATGGACGAGTCCTTCAGCGCGCTGGACCCGCTGATCCGCCGCGACATGCAGGATCAGCTGCTCGAACTCCAGAAGCGGCTCAAGAAGACCATCGTCTTCATCACCCACGACCTCAACGAGGCCATGCGCCTCGGTGACCGGATCGCCGTGATGCGCGACGGGCGGATAGTCCAGCAGGGCACCGCCGAGGACATCCTGGTCCGTCCGGCCAACGACTACGTCGCGTCGTTCATCCAGGACGTCGACCGCTCCAGGGTGCTCACCGCCGGTTCGATCATGGAGCAGCCCGAGAAGGGCCGCTCGGACAAGGACCTGATCGCCGGAGCGCCCGCGACCGTGTCCGCCGAGACGCCGATCGCCGAGCTCTTCACGCCCTGCTCCACCAGTGGTGTGGCCGTGGCCGTCACCGGCGACCGGGGTCAGGTGATCGGTGTCGTGCCGCGCGCACGTCTGCTCGCCGCACTCGGCGAGGAACCGCGGGTCGAGCCCGTGAGCCCGTCCCGGTCCGACGTCAGGAAGGTGACCGCCGGTGCCTAGGTTCACCTTCGGTGAATGGGTCGAGGACGCGGTCGACTGGCTCCAGTCGAACCTCACCTGGATCTTCGACGCCATCAAGGCCGTGCTCGGCGGGATGTACGACGGCGTCAACGCCGTGCTCGGCGGCGGTGAGCCGCTGCTGATGGCCGCGATCTTCGCCGTCATCGCGTTCTGGCTGCGCGGCGCGGTTCCGGCCGTTCTCACCTTCGCGGGCTTCGCCCTGATCGACTCCCTCGCCCTGTGGGACGAGGCCATGGCCACGCTCTCGCTGGTCGTCGTGGCAGCCGTCATCACCATCGTGATCGCGGTGCCCATGGGCATCTGGGCCGCGCGGAACAACAAGGTCAGTGCCGCGCTCCGGCCGGTGCTCGACGTCATGCAGACGATGCCGGCCTTCGTCTACCTGATCCCCGGCGTCATGTTCTTCGGCGTCGGCGTCACCCCCGGCGTCATCGCCACCATCGTGTTCGCGATGCCCCCCGGCGTCCGGATGACCGAACTCGGCATCCGCCAGGTGGACAGCGAGCTGGTCGAGGCGGCCGAGGCGTTCGGCACCACACCCCGCGACACCCTGACCCGGGTCCAGCTGCCCCTCGCCCTGCCGACGATCATGGCCGGTATCAACCAGGTCATCATGCTCGCGCTGTCGATGGTGGTCATCGGCGGCATGGCGGGCGCGGGCGGTCTCGGCGAGAAGGTGTACGCCGCGATCACCCAGCTCCAGGTCGGTCTAGCCGCCGAGAGCGGTATCGCCGTCGTCATCCTCGCCATGTACCTGGACCGGATGACCGGGGCGCTCAACGAGCGGGTCTCCCCGCTCGGCCGCCGCGCGGCGGCCAAGATCGCGTCCGGTGCGCGGGGCCTCAAGGTCACCCACTACAAGCCGGGCACCGCGGTCGCGATGATCGGTGTGGTCGTCCTCGCCCTGATCGCCGGCGGGCTCAACATCGCCGGCTCGGACGACGGCAGGAGCGCCGAGGCGGGCGACAGCGCGGACGTCGGCAAGGGCCAGAAGATCAACCTGGGCTACATCCCCTGGGACGAGGGCATCGCCTCCACCTTCCTCTGGAAGGAGCTCCTGGAGCAGCGCGGCTACACGACCGACATCAAGCAGCTCGACGCCGGTCCGCTCTACTCCGGCGTCGCCCGCGGGGACATCGACTTCCAGACGGACTCCTGGCTGCCGACCACCCACAAGGACTACTGGGACAAGTACAGCTCCAAGATCGACGACCTCGGTTCGTGGTACGGGCCGACCTCGCTGGAGCTGACCGTTCCCTCGTACGTCAAGGGCATCGACTCGCTCGATGACCTCAAGGGCCAGGGCAAGAAGTTCAACGGCAAGATCATCGGCATCGAGGCCAGCGCCGGAATGATGGGCACCCTCAACAAGAAGGTGCTCAAGGAGTACGGCCTGGAGGGCGAGTACAAGGTCGTCTCCTCCAGCACGTCCTCGATGCTCGCCGAGCTGAACGCCTCCATCAAGAAGAAGGAGCCGGTCGTGGTGACCCTGTGGTCGCCGCACTGGGCCTACGGCAAGCACGACCTGAAGAAGCTCAAGGACCCCAAGGGCGCCTGGGGCAAGGGCGAGGACGTACACACCGTCGCCCACAAGGGCTTCGCCAAGAAGGCACCGCCGGTCGCCGAGTGGCTGAAGAAGTTCAAGCTCACCGAGGAGCAGCTCACCAGCCTGGAGAACGAGATCCAGACCGCCGGCCAGGGCAAGGAGCAGGACGGCGTACGCGCCTGGCTGAAGAAGTCCCCCGGCCTCGTCGACAAGCTCGCCCCGCTGCCCAAGGGCGCCGGTGGCGCCCAGCAGCAGGGCAAGGACGCGGGCAAGACCGTCAACATGGGCTACTTCCCGTGGGACGAGGCCATCGCGAGCACGTACCTGTGGCAGAACATGCTGGAGGACCGCGGCTACCGGACGACCGTCAAGCAGCTCGACCCCGGACCGCTCTACACGGGGCTCGCGCAGGGCCAGATGGACGTCCAGTTCGACTCCTGGCTGCCGACGACGCACAAGGTCTACTGGGACAAGTACAAGGACAACCTCACCGACCTCGGTTCGTGGTACGGGCCGACGTCGCTGGAGCTGACCGTTCCCTCGTACGTCAAGGGCATCGACTCGCTCGATGACCTCAAGGGCCAGGGCAAGAAGTTCAACGGCAAGATCATCGGCATCGAGTCGAGCGCCGGGATGATGGGCACCCTGAACGAGAAGGTGCTCAAGGAGTACGGCCTGGAGGGCGAGTACAAGGTCGTCTCCTCCAGTACGTCCTCGATGCTGGCCGAGCTGAACCGCTCGATCAAGAAGAAGGAGCCGGTCGTGGTGACCCTGTGGTCGCCGCACTGGGCCTACGGCAAGCACGACCTGAAGAAGCTCAAGGACCCCAAGGGTGCCTGGGGCAAGGGCGAGGAGATCCACACGGTCGCCAAGAAGGACTTCGCGAAGGACTTCCCGGAGCTGACCGGCTGGCTGAAGGACTTCAAGCTCAGTGAGGAGCAGCTGGCCTCGCTGGAGGTGGAGATCCAGAAGGGCGGCGCGGGCAAGGAGAAGGAGTCCGCCCGTCGCTGGATGGACGCCAACCCCGACGTGGCGGAGAAGCTGACGCCCGTCGGCAGCTGATTTCGGCGCCTCGTCAACGAGGGGACGGTCCCGGTGTCGCACCGGGGCCGTCCCCTTCGGCATGGCCGAAAGAACGCCCCGGGGAGGTTTCCCGCTTCTTCGCCCGTGCTCCATCTCGGCAAACGATGTGCGTAGTGTGCTGGCAACCGGGAGGATGGCCAGGCGGGAGGGAGCCCGGACATGGACGAGAAGGAAGCACCGCGAGTGGGTGCCGCGGTCCGCCGACGGCGCAGAACCCTGGGGCTGACGCTGGCCTCGGTCGCCGCGCGCAGCGGACTGTCCGTGCCTTTCCTGAGCCAGATCGAGAACGAGCGCGCCCGCCCCAGTCCCCGGTCCCTGGACCGTGTCGCCGAAGCGCTGGAGACCACGACCGCGCGGCTGCGCGCCGCCGCCGACTCGGCACGCTCGGTGGATGTCGTGCGGGCGGGCGAGGGCGACGGGGTACGCCGCGTGGTGCGCGGCCGCCACCAGCTCAGCGCCCTGGAGTTCACCGGTGAGCAGGACCTCGGGCGCGAGTTCCAGCACCGGAACGACGAGGTGATGTACGTCGTCGAGGGCGCCGCCGAAGTGGAGGCCGAGGGGCAGGCGTACCGGCTGGAGCGCGGCGACACGCTCTTCCTGTCCGGCGGTGTACGGCACCGTTGGCGCGCCACCGTGCCGGAGACCCGGCTCCTGTTCGTCGCGGTGGCCGAGAACATCGACGCCACGTACGACTCCCGCCGCTGACCGCCGCTGACCGCCGCTGACCGCCGCTGACCGCCGCTGACCGCCGCTGACCGCCTCAGGCTGCCGACCGAAGACCGCTGCCATCCGAAGGCCGTTCCCGAAGACCGCTGCCACCCGAAGGCCGCCTCGGGCCGTTGACGCAGGCAGGCAGCCCCGGCCGCCGAGAGCCCGGCGCGGAGGGCCGCGAGTCCCCGCCGCCTCCGCGGCTGCCGTACGTCCCCGAAAGGCCCGCCCGTGCGTGTCGTCTCCCTGGTCCCCTCGCTCACCGAGGCCGTCGCCGTCACCGCACCCGGGCTGCTGGCCGGGGTCACCGACTGGTGCACCCACCCGCCGGACCTCACCGCCGCCCGGATCGGCGGCACGAAGAACCCCGACGTGGCGGCCGTCGTCGCGCTGCGCCCCGATCTGGTCATCGCCAACGAGGAGGAGAACCGCGCACCGGACCTCGCCGCCCTGCGGGAGGCCGGACTCGATGTCATGGTCACCGAGATCCGCACCCTCGACGCGGCCTTCGCCGAACTGGAACGCGTCCTGGTCACCGGGTGCGGCCTCGCCCGGCCCCGCTGGCTGGACGAGGCCGAGGCCGCCTGGGCGGCGCTCCCGCCGCCGGGGACTCCGCGCCCCGCGATCGTGCCCGTCTGGCGCAGACCGTGGATGGTGCTGGGCCGCGACACGTTCGCCGGTGATCTGCTGGCCCGCCTCGGGGTGCGCAATGTCTACGCGGACCATGCCGAGCGCTATCCCCGTATCCCGCTCGCCGAGCTGAACGCGGCCGGAGCCGAACTGGTCGTGCTGCCCGACGAGCCGTACCGCTTCACCGCCGACGACGGACCCGAGGCGTTCCCCGCGCTGCCCGCCGCACTCGTCGACGGGCGCCACCTCACGTGGTACGGGCCGTCACTGGCAGCGGCGGCTTCGGCGCTGCGAGCAGCGCTCCGCTGACCAGCCCGCGCAGCGTGCGCGTCCCGGCCACGGCCCAGGCCGCCACCAGGAACACGTACAGTGCGACGGCCGGCCAGGTGAAGACATCGAGCCCGGTGTGCCGGGCCAGTCCCGCGACGCCGGTCACGCACGTACCGACCGGGAAGGTGAAGCCCCACCACGTCATCGTGAACGTCATGCCGCCCCGCACCGCCCGGACCACCATCGCGACGGCCAGCGCCAGCCACAGCAGCGCGAACCCCATCACCGGTACCCCGTACAGCACGGCGAACGCACCGAAGGCGGAGGCGTACGGGGCAGCGACCGCGCCCGGCGCCACATCGGCCAGCTGATTGACCGCGGTCGTCGACTGACCCAGCGGCCCGAGCACCAGGAACAGCGTCGGCGTCAGCGCGAGCGGCAGGGGGCCCTGGTGCACCAGCCGGGCGAAGACGACCGGCAGCACGACCACCGTCGCCAGCAGGGAAAGGCCGAACATCCCGTAGCAGGCCATCAGCAGGGCCCCACGCCACTGCCCCGCGGGCAGTTCGGGCACCAGCAGCGCCCCGAGCGACGCGGAGACCATCGGCGCCACCAACGGCAGCAGCCAGACGGGTGAGGCCGTACCGGGTTCGAGACGGTGGCGTACGACCATCAGGTACGGGACGGCGACGGCGGCGACGAGCCCGACCAGTGTGCCCGCGACGAACAGCACCGTGTTGACCGCGAGCGCGGCCTGCTGCCCGATGACGTCCTTGCCGACCACCATGGTGCCGCCGCCGACGGCGAGCAGCGCCATGGACAGACAGCCGTAGAACGGGGCGACGGCCGGGTCCAGGAGATGGGTGCGGGCCTGGTCGCGGTGGAAGATCCAGTGCCCGGTGCGGGCCGTGAGGACGGCGACGAGCAGAAGCGCGGAGAGCGCCCACACGACGGTGCACAGCGCGCGCAGACCCGGTAGGTGCGCGGGGAGCGCGACACCCGCGCTCGCGACGATCGCGGTACCCATGACGGACGCGTACCAATTGGGGCCGATGTGCCGCAGGTACGGCAGCCGGAGGGCGGCCGGGCGGGAGGCGAAGGACGACGGGGACTGCGGCTCGGTCCTGGGCTGGGTCTGCGGAAAGATGGCCATGCCACGATTCTTGGCGGTGGCACCGTCCCCCACCAGGGAGTCCGTCTCTATGAGGTCATAAGCTGGCTTTATGTCCAGCGACGCACATGTGCCCCTGTCCCACCGGGTCCCGGACCTCGGGGCGCTGGAGCTGCTGCTCGCCGTCGCCCGGCACGGCAGCCTCGGGCGGGCGGCCCGTGACGTCGGCGTCACCCAGCCCGCCGCGTCCAGCCGCATCCGGTCGATGGAGCGGCAGCTCGGCGTCGCCCTCCTGGACCGCTCCCCGCGCGGCTCCCGGCTCACCGACGCCGGTGCCCTGGTCACCGACTGGGCGCGCAGGATCATCGAGGCCGCCGAGGCGTTCGACGCGGGCGCCCAGGCGCTGCGCGACCGGCGCGACTCGCGGCTGCGGGTCGCGGCGAGCATGACGATCGCGGAGTACCTGCTGCCGGGCTGGCTCATCGCGCTGCGCGGCCAGCGCCCGGACACCGCCGTGTCGCTGCTCGCGGGCAATTCGGCGGCGGTCGCCCGGCGGCTCCTCGGCGGCGAGGCCGATCTGGGTTTCGTGGAGGGCCTGTCGATCCCGGAGGGACTGGACGGCACGGTGATCGCGCACGACCGCCTGGTCGTCGTGGTCGCCCCCTCCCATCCGTGGGCCCGCCGCCGGACGCCCCTGCTGCCCGGGGAGCTGGCCGCGACCCCGCTGATCCTGCGGGAGCACGGCTCCGGCACCCGGCAGGTCCTGGACGCCGCGCTCGCGGTGCACGGCGGGCTGGCCCAGCCACTGCTGGAGCTGTCCTCGACGACCGCCGTGAAGGGTGCGGCGGAGAGCGGTGCCGGACCCTGCGTGCTCAGCGAACTGGCGCTCGGCGAGGAGCTGTCGGCCCGCCGCCTGGTGCAGATCCCGGTCGCGGGCGTACGCCTCCGCCGCCAGCTGCGCGCCGTATGGCCCTCCGGCCACCGGCCCACCGGCCCCGCCCGCGACCTGCTGTCCCTGACGGCGCGCGACTCCCGCCCGCCCGGCGTCTGAGCGCTCCATGCCGGACCGGGGCGTCCGGCCTCCGGCGGGCGGGCCGAACGGGGAATCCGGCCTCTGGCGGGTGTCCTGGCCGAACGGGGGCTCGGGCCTGGTGGCGCGTCAGGCCCGGGTGAGGGCCGGGGCCAGGCCGGCCCCGCCCCGGTGCCGGTCGCGCTCCGTGGCCGCGGCCGCCACCAGCGCCCGCATCACGCGCAGGTCGTCACCCATCTCCGGATGCCACTGCACACCCAGCACCCACTGCGGCCCCGGGAGTTCGACCGCCTCGACGGTGCCGTCCGCCGCGTGGGCGGCGGCCGACAGCGACGGCGCGAGCCGGTCGACGGCCTGGTGGTGATAGGTCGGTACGACGGACGCCTCGGCGACCACCGACGCGTACCGGGTACCGGGCACCGGCGTCACCAGGTGCTCGCCGAGAACCCCGGTCGTGCCGGGCGGACCGCAGTGCCCGTCGATGTGCTGGATCAGGGTGCCGCCCAGCGCCACGTTCAGCAGCTGCATGCCCCGGCAGATCCCGAGCACCGGGACGCCGGACGCCAGCGCCGCGTCGAGCAGGGCCTTCTCCCAGGCGTCGCGCTCACCGGCCGGCGGACCGGTACGGGGGTCGCGCTCCGCCCCGTACAGCTCGGGCGCGACATCGGCGCCGCCCGCGACGACGAGGGCGTCCAGCCGGGCCACGGCGGCGGCGGCCCGCTCCGGCGCGTCCGGCGGCAGCAGCGCGGCCAGGCCGCCGGACCGCTGGACCAGCCGCGGGTACGCGGCGGGGAGGACGGCGGCGGGCAGCTCCCAGACGCCCCAGCTGGTCGTGGGTTCCAGATAGGTGGTGATGCCGACGAGAGGTTCGGGCACGGTGCGTTCCCTCCGGTGGGCCGCCCGCGGGCGGGCCGAAGTCAATGGTGTCACCGCATACCTTATGGCTCCGGTGCCGTCGTGCAAGGGTCCGTGGGCCGCGGTCCGGGTCCGTGGGCCGCGGCCCGTTCAGGACAGGAAGCCGCGCAACAGCGCCGCCGTGCCCGCGCAGTGTTCGCGCGTCACCGCGCGGGCCGCCTCCTCGTCCCCGTCCAGCACCGCCCCGACGAGTGCCGCGTGCTGACGCTGGGAGTGCTCCAGGTTCCGCACGAGCAGCGGTATGCAGTCCAGCAGATCGTTCACCGTGGCCCTGACCGCCGCGTACTGGGCGGTCAGCGTCGGTGATCCGGAAAGTTCGGCCAGTGTCAGGTGAAACAGGGTGTCGTGCCTGCGGTAGTCGGGCAGAGGTGTCTCGTGTGTCGCCGCCAGTGCCGTACGCAGCCGGTCAGCGCCCTCGCCGGTCAGCCCGTGCGCGGCGCAGAGTCCGGCGGCCCCGGTCTCCAGGACCTCGCGGAAGCGCAGGATGTCCTCCATGTCGACCGCCGCCACCCGGCGGCGCAGCTCGTCCTCGCCCGCCGTGCCGGTACGTGGCGTCACGAACGTGCCGCCGTAGCGCCCGCGTCTGCTCTCCACCAGGCCCTGCTCCTGGAGCACCTTCAGGACCTCGCGCAGGGTGACCCGGCTGATCCCGAGCAGCTCGGCCAGCTCGCGCTCGGCCGGCAGCCGCTCGCCGCCCGCCACCAGGCCGAGCCGGATCACCTGGAGTATCTGCGCCAGGGCCTCCTCGAAGCCGTTGCCCGCGCGGACGGGGCGCAGCACGGGCCGCAGGCGGGCCGTCGCCGGTCTCTCGCCGGATTCCTCGGTCACGTTCCGCTTCCCTTTCATTCAATGGTTCCATCCCCTACCTTAAGGCTCCCGGCCGGCCGATGGAGGAGTATCCCGTGGCAGAGCGAACACCCCCGCTCGGTACCGAGGAACTACGTGTCCTCGTCGCGAGCGGCGAGATCGACACCGTCGTCCTCGCCTTCCCCGACATGCAGGGAAGGCTGCAGGGCAAGCGTTTCGCCGCCGGGTTCTTCCTCGACGAGGTCATGGAACACGGCACCGAGGGCTGCAACTATCTGCTCGCCGTGGACACCGACATGAACACCGTCGACGGATTCGAGATGTCCTCCTGGGACCGCGGATACGGCGACTTCGCCATGCGCCCCGACCTCAGCACCCTGCGCCGGGTGCCGTGGAACGAGGCGACGGCCATGGTCATCGCCGACCTCGCCTGGGAGGACGGATCGCCCGTCGTCGCCGCACCCCGCCAGATCCTGCGCCGCCAACTGGAGCGGCTCGCCGCACTCGGCCTCACCGCCCACGTCGGCACCGAACTCGAATTCATCGTCTTCAAGGACACCTACGAGCAGGCATGGGACCGCAACTACCGCGATCTGACACCGGTCAACCAGTACAACATCGACTATTCGGTCCTCGGCACCGGACGCGTCGAACCCCTGCTGCGCCGCATCCGTAACGAGATGGCCGCCGCCGGGCTCACCGTGGAGTCGGCCAAGGGCGAGTGCAACCCCGGCCAGCACGAGATCGTCTTCCGCTACGACGAGGCCCTGGTCACCTGCGACCAGCACGCCGTCTACAAGACGGGCTCCAAGGAGATCGCCGCGCAGGAAGGTGTCGCGCTCACCTTCATGGCCAAGTTCAACGAGCGCGAGGGCAACTCCTGCCACATCCACCTCTCGCTCCAGGACGCCGAGGGCCGCAACGTCATGGCGGGCGACGACGGGGCCATGTCCCCGCTGATGCGCCACTTCCTCGCCGGACAGCTCGCCGCCCTGCGCGACTTCACCCTCCTCCACGCGCCGAACATCAACTCCTACAAACGCTTCCAGCCCGGCTCCTTCGCCCCGACCGCGGTCGCCTGGGGCCACGACAACCGGACCTGTTCCCTGCGCGTCGTGGGCCACGGCCGATCGATGCGCTTCGAGAACCGGCTGCCCGGCGGCGACGTCAACCCGCACCTCGCGGTCGCCGGTCTCATCGCCGCCGGGCTCCACGGCATCGAAGAGGAACTGGAACTCCCCGAGGCGTGCGAGGGCAACGCCTACACCGCCGGGTACGAGCAGGTGCCCACCACCCTCCGGGAAGCCGCCGACCTCTGGGAACGGAGCGACGTGGCCCGTGCGGCCTTCGGTGACGAGGTCGTGCGGCACTACCGCAACATGGCACGCGTCGAACTCGAAGCCTTCGACGCCGCAGTGACCGACTGGGAGCTCCGCCGCTCCTTCGAACGCCTGTGAGGCACCCTGTGACCGCCGACCACCACCCCGCCGATGTCAGCGACACCGTGAGCGCGGACCGACCCGTGCACCCCGACGCCCATGACGTGATCAACCCGGCGACCGAGGAACACCTCGCCACCGTCGCGGCCACCACCCCCGCCGAGGTCGACGCCGCCGTGACCCGTGCCGCGTCGGCCCAGCGCACCTGGGCCGCCCTGGCCCCGGCCGACCGGGCCCGTCTGCTGCGCCGCTTCGCGGCAGCGGTCGACGCCGAGATCGAGCCCCTGGCCCGGCTGGAGACGGCCGAGGCCGGTCACCCGCTCGGCAACGCCCGCTGGGAGGCGGGCAACGTCCGCGATCTGCTCGACTTCGCCGCCGGGGGAGTGGAACGCCTCAGCGGCCGGCAGATCCCGGTCCCCGGCGGAATCGACTTCACCCTCCTGGAACCCCTCGGCGTCATCGGGGTGATCGCCCCGTGGAACTTCCCCATGCCGATCGCCGCCTGGGGCGTCGCCCCCGCGCTCGCCGCGGGCAACGCCGTACTCCTGAAACCGGCCGAGACCACCCCGCTCACCGCCCTGCGACTGGCGCGGATCGGGCGGGAGGCGGGTCTTCCCGAAGACCTCTTCCAGGTGCTGCCGGGGGCGGGCGAGGTGACGGGCCACGCCCTGGTCACCCACCCCGGCGTCGCCAAGATCGTCTTCACCGGCTCCACCCGCGTCGGCAAGCGGATCATGGCCCAGTGCGCCGACCGTGTGAAGCGGCTCACCCTCGAACTCGGCGGCAAGAGCCCCAACATCGTCTTCGCCGACGCCGACATCGAGGCCGCCGCGGCGGCCGCCCCCATGTCCTTCCTGGACAACGCGGGGCAGGACTGCTGCGCCCGCACCCGCATCCTCGTCGAGCGGTCCGCGTACGACCGGTTCCTGGAACTGCTCGCCCCCGCACTGGCCTCGGTCGTCGTCGGGGACCCCACCGACGAGAAGACCGCGATGGGACCGCTGATCTCCCGCGCCCACCTGCGCCGGGTCCGCGACTACGTCCCCGAGGGCGCGGCCGCCCTGCGCGGCAGCGCCCCCGAGGGCCCCGGATTCTGGTTCCCGCCGACCGTCCTCACCGATGTCCGCCCGGACGCGCCCGTCGCCACCGAGGAGGTCTTCGGGCCGGTGGCGGTGGTCCTCCCCTTCGAGGACGAGGCCGACGCCGTACGGCTCGCGAACGCCACCGACTACGGCCTCGCGGGCTCCCTCTGGACCCGCGACGTGGGCCGCGCCCTGCGCGTCGCCCAGGCGGTCCGGGCCGGGAACCTCTCCGTCAACTCCCACTCCGCCGTCCGGTACTGGACCCCGTTCGGCGGCTACAAACAGTCCGGGCTCGGCCGCGAACTGGGCCCCGACGCCCTCACCGCCTTCACCGAAACCAAGAACGTCTTCCTCAGCACGGAGGCCTGAACCCGCATGACCACCGACACCGAGAACATCTGCCGCCGCCTGGTCGGCCGCACCGCCGTCATCACCGGAGCGGGCAGCGGCATCGGCCTGGCCACCGCCCGCAGGCTGGCGTCCGAGGGCGCCCACGTCGTCTGCGCCGACATCGATACGGCAGCGGGCACAGCCGCCGCCGAGGAGGCCTCAGGCACCTTCGTCCAGGCCGATGTCACCGATCCCGGACAGGTCGAGGCGCTCTTCAAGGCCGCGTACGACACCTACGGTTCCGTCGACATCGCGTTCAACAACGCGGGCATCTCACCGCCCGACGACGACTCCATCCTCACCACCGGCCTGGAGGCGTGGAAGCGCGTCCAGGACGTCAACCTCACCTCCGTCTACCTCTGCTGCAAGGCCGCCCTGCCCTATATGCGCCGCCAGGGCCGCGGCTCGATCATCAACACCGCGTCCTTCGTGGCCAGGATGGGGGCGGCGACGTCCCAGATCTCGTACACCGCGTCCAAGGGCGGTGTCCTCGCCATGTCCCGCGAGCTCGGTGTGCAGTTCGCCCGGGAGGGCATCCGGGTCAACGCCCTGTGCCCGGGACCGGTCAACACCCCGCTGCTGCGGGAACTGTTCGCCAAGGACCCGGAGCGCGCGGCCCGCAGGCTCGTCCACATCCCGCTCGGCCGGTTCGCCGAGGCGACCGAGATCGCGGCGGCCGTCGCCTTCCTGGCGAGCGACGACTCCTCGTTCGTCAACGCCACCGACTTCCTCGTCGACGGCGGCATCTCCGGGGCCTATGTGACCCCGCTCTGACGGCCGCCGCGGCCCCGGGCCCGGACCCTAGAGTGGGGGCATGACCTTCGCGACACCGCCCGGCTGGTACCCGGACACGGGTGCCCCCGGCACCGAGCGCTGGTGGGACGGCACGGCCTGGACCGCGCACACCCGCCCGCTCGCCGCCGGGCACCCCGAACCGCGACAGCCGGACACGGCACCGTCGTTCGGGCCGCCCCTGCTTCCCCAGCAGCGCACCGGCAGCGGAATGCCCCGCGGCGGCACGTCCCGCGGCCGGGTCCTGGCGGTCGCGCTGTCGGCACTGGTGGTCGTCGGCGTCGCCGTCACCGGTGCCGTGCTGCTGGGCAGGGACGACGGCGGTACGCGGCCGACTGCGGACCCCGGCGGAACGGCCGCGTCCCCCACGGCCCCGGCCACCGCCTCCCCGAGCAGTGCCGCCCCCGACGACTCCCCGGCCCTCCTCACCGATCAGCTCAACGGGATCACCCTTCCGGTCCCCGCCGGCTGGGAGAAGCCCGACAGCACCGTCGAGGACGTGCCCACCATGCACACCACCCCCTCCTACAGCTGCCCCGGCGACTCCGGCGCGTTCTGCTACCACGGCACGGTCACCACCCACACCCCGGCCCGTACCGACGCGAGCACCCCCGAGGCGCTGGCCGAGCAGGACATCGAAGCCGCCGCCGACAACGCGTACGAGGAGAGCATCGTCGGCGACCGCATCCACGGCGGCATCGTGTCGCACAAGGTGCTGAAGTCCGAGTCGGTGAGCGTGGCCGGGCGTACGGGCTACCTGGTGCGCTGGCAGGTCACCACCGGGAAGGGCCCCGGCGGCGTGGTGCAGTCACTGGCCTTCCCCTCGGCGGTGGGCAGCGAGACACCGGTCCTCGTCAGGTTCGCCTTCGACGCGGGCCGCCAGGAGCTGCCGCTCTCCCTCATGGACACGATCACCCAGGGCATCCGCCCGGTGGGCGACAGCGCGACGAGCGGCGGGGTGGGCAGCTCGGTCGCTCCCTGACACCGCCGGCGCGAACGTCCGGAGCCACACCGGAACCGTGCCGCGCCGCGCTGGAGCGCTGCCGGAGCCTGCCGGGCCGCACCGGAGCCCGCCGGGACCGTACCGGAGCCCGCCGGATCAGAGGAAGGTACGGCCCTCGCCCCGGTACGTCGGTACCGTCGCCGTGATCCGGTCGCCCTCGATCAGGTGCAACTCCTCGAACCGCTCGCACAGTTCACCGGCCTTGGCGTGCCGGAACCACACCTTGTCGCCGATCAGGAGATCGTCCGCCGGGGCGCCCAGCAGTGGAGTCTGCACCTCGCCCGCGCCCTCCTGCGGGTCGTAGCGCAGCCCCTCCGGCAGATACGGCACGGGCAGCCGGTCCGCACCGGCCGCGCCGGACGCCGGATAGCCGCCGCCCAGCACCGTCACCACGCCCACCCCGGGCCTGCGCACCACGGGCTGCGCGAACAGCGCCGCCGGACGGCCGGTGAACGACGTGTAGTTGTCGAACAGCCGCGGAACGTACAGCCCCGACCCGGCCGCGATCTCCGTCACCGCGTGCTCGGCCGCGGTGTGCTGGACGCTGCCCGTACCGCCGCCGTTCACGAATTCCAGGTCCGGCACCACCGCCCGCACCGCCCGCACCACCTCGGCCCGGCGGGTCGCCAGCTCCTTGCGGGCCGCGGACTGCATCAGCCGGACCGCCCGGGAGCGCAGCGGACGCCCCGCGATCGAGTCGCCGACCCCGGCGACATGACCCTCGTACGCCATCAGGCCCACCAGCCGGAATCCCGGCCTGCGGGCCACCGAGCGGGCCAGCTCCGCCAGCTGGACGGGGGAGCGCAGCGGGGAACGCAGCGCTCCGATCCTGACCCGGCCGCCCAGCAGCCGCAGCGAGGTGTCCAGCTCCAGGCAGACCCGGATCTCCTCACTCCCACCGGCCCGCGCCGCGTCGATCAGCTCCAGCTGCGCCTGGTCATCGACCATCACCGTCACCGCGGCGGCCAGCTTCGGGTCGGCGGCCAGCTCGGCGAACGCGGCGCGGTCGGCCGACGGGTAGGCCAGCAGCACGTCCTCGAAACCCGCGCGCGCCAGCCACAGCGACTCCGCCATCGTGAACGACATGATCCCGGCGAACCCGGGACGCGCGAGCACCCGTTCCAGCAGGGTCCGGCAGCGCACCGACTTGCTCGCCACCCGGATCGGCTTCCCCGCGGCCCGGCCGACGAGATCGTCGGCGTTGGCGTCGAAGGCTTCCAGATCGACCACGGCGATCGGGGCGTCGAGATGGGCGGTGGCCCGGTTGTATCGGGTCCGGTCAGCGGCGCGGGCAGTCATGGCCGCAGCTTGCCAGACACCCGTACCGCTGGGTAGGGGGACGATCGGGGCAGATCCCCCGGCCCCGGCGGCCCGTTCCCCTCAGCGGCTCCCCAGCCCGTAGAGTAACGGGCACGCGAGGACCAACGGGCCTGCCTGTGACGCTGATCCGCGGGCGGTACGAGGACGTGAACCAGGGGGCGGGCCGGATGAGTACCGAAGCGCAGCGCGCTCCCGTGCCGCCCCGCCCGACCACCCCGCCGCCGACGCCGCCCCACCCTGCGGGACCGCCCCCCGCCGTGCCACCGCCTCCCGCACCTCCGGCGACGAAGGCCCCGCACCGACCGCAGCGGCAGCCGCAGACACAGCCGATGCGCACACCGGCACCGCAGCCGCGGCCGACCGGCACACCGGCCCCGCAGCCCCCGCCCGGCGCGCCGAACCACCAGGCCCCTCCCGCGCCGACAACCCCCGTCGCACCCGCGCACCGGACCCCTCCCGCGCCCGTCGCGCCCCCCGCGCCCACCCGCCAGGCCCCCGCCGCACCCCTGCGCCCGGCCGCCCCCGCCGTGAACCCGCCCGCCGGCCACACCCCCGCCGAGACGACCGCCCGGCTGCGCCCCGTGCCGCCGTCCGCACCCGGGACCACCGGCCCGCAGTCCCCGCCGCCTCCGCAGACCTCTCCGCCTCCGCAGTCCCCTCCGCTTCCGCCGTCCACGCGGTCGCCGCAGTTCCCGCCGGTCGTGCCGTCCCCGCCGCCTGCGCCGGACGCGCCCCCCGCCGTGCCACCGCCTCCCGCGACCCGGCGCAGACCCGTCGGCGCGGTGGACCTCACACCCCTCCCCGGTAGGGCGCCCCGCCCCGGACCGCAGCCCGCACCCCCCGGCGCGTACCCCGGCTCCTACCCGGTACCGCACCGCTACGGCTTCCCCGAGACGCCCGTGGAGACCACCACCCGGCTGCGCCCGGTCCGGCCGCGGCACCGGGGCCGGACCGCCGCGGCCGCCGCCTGCGTCGTCCTCGGTCTCGGGCTGATCGGCGGCGCGGTCACCGGCGCCTGGCTCACCGGCGACTCCTCGGCCGAACCCGGCACCCGCAGCACCTACACCACGGGCCGGACCCTCTGGCACAGCGTCCCCGTCGACACCCTCTTCCCGCGCACCCTCAAGGGCGACGGCGCGGGCCCCGGCGCCGCGGGCCGGGTATGGACGCGGGTCGCGGTCGCCGCCGACAGTGGCTGTGCCAAGGGCCTCGACCCGCTGCTCCTCCAGACGCTCCGCCCGGTCGGCTGTGAACGCATGGTGCGGGCCACCTACACCGACGCGACGCGGAGCAGCGTCACCACCGTCGGAATGATCTTCACCGAGGCGGCCGAGGAGGGCATGCGCGCGCTCAGCAGCCGCTTCACCGAGCAGCGCCTCGCCGCGCGCAAGGACCTCATGCCGCGCACGTACGCCGTCGGAGGGACGGTCGCCGCGACGTTCGGCGACGCGCAGCGCGCCAGCTGGACGGTTCATGTACTCACCGAGGTCCCGGTCGTCGTGTTCGCCGTCTCCGGCTTCGCCGACGGGCGTACCGTCGCCGACCCGCAGCCGGCCGCCGCGGCCATGGCCGCCGGTGCGACGACGCCCGCCGCCCAGGCCGGGCTCGGCCACGAGGCCGTGGGCGTGGCCGACCGGGTGGAGCGCGGCCTGCGCAGGACCGTCACCGACCTCACGGAGAAGCCGGAATGAACCGCAGCCGCCGTGCCCTCGCCGCGGTCTGCGCCGCCACCGTCCTCGCGCTCACCGCCGCCGCCCCCGCCCACGCGGACGCCATCCGGGACCAGCAGTGGGGCCTGGGGGCCCTGCACACCGACCGGGCCTGGCAGACCACCAAGGGCAAGGGCATCATCGTCGCCGTCCTCGACACCGGGGTCGACAACACCCACCCCGACCTGGCCGGCGGAGTGCTCCCCGGCAAGGACCTCATCGGTTTCGGCGCCGGGCGGGGCGATGAGGCCTGGGCCCTGCACGGCACCGCGATGGCCGGGATCATCGCGGGCCGCGGCAGCGGCACGGGACGGGGCGACGGCATCCTCGGCATCGCTCCCGAGGCCAGGATCCTCCCGGTCCGGGTGATCCTGGAGTCCAACGACCCCTCCCGCGCCAAGGCCCGCAAGTCCCGCGGCACCGCGCTCGCCGACGGCATCCGCTGGGCCACCGACCACGACGCCGACGTCATCAACCTCTCGCTCGGCGACGACAGCAAGTCCGCCCACCCCGAACCGGGCGAGGACGCCGCCATCCAGTACGCCCTGGCCAAGGGCGTGTCCGTCATCGCCTCGGCGGGCAACGGGGGCGAGAAGGGGGACCGGGTCTCCTACCCCGCCGCCTACCCCGGCGTGATCGCGGTCGCCGCCGTGGACAAGCACGGCACGCACGCCTCGTTCTCCACCCGCCGCTGGTACGCCACCGTCAGCGCGCCCGGCGTCGACATCGTCGTCGCCAACCCCGACCGCAAGTACTACATCGAGTGGGGCACCTCCGCGGCCTCGGCCTTCGTCTCCGGAGCCGTCGCCCTGGTCCGCGCCGCCCACCCCGGCCTCACGCCCGCCCAGATCAAGAAGCTCCTCGCGGACACCGCCCGCAACGCCCCGGCCGACGGCCGCGACGACGCCCGCGGCTACGGCATCGTCGACCCGGCCGAGGCCATCGGGACGGGGTCCCGGATGCGCCCGGCCGACCTCGGCGCGAAGTCCGCCGTGACCGGATACCGCAAGCGGTACTTCGGCCCGGGACCCACCCCGCCGGACAGGGACGAGGCCCCGGTGAACTGGCCGGCCCCGGCGGCGGGCGGCCTCGGCGCCGTCCTGCTGGGCCTGGCCGTCGTCCTGTGGCGGGGCCGGAGGCTCACCGGGCGTCGCTGACCACGCCGACCGCGGCCTTCGCGACGGCCTCGACCAGCGTGATGCCGGCCTCCTTCGTCGGCTGCCCGTCACAGAGCACGGCCACCAGGTAGTCGCGCCCGCCGGCCCGTACCCGCCCGATGCTGTTGATGTCCCAGAGCCCCGTCGTGGTGCGCGGCATCCAGCCGTTCTTCAGCGCCCACGCGTCGCCCGCCGCGGAGACTCCCCACCGCTGGTCCGCCTCGACCCGCCCCATCAGCCCCCGCACATAGACCCGTGACGCCCGGGAGAGCACGGATCCCTCGACGGACCCCTGCGCGGAGTCCCCGTCGCCGTCCCCGTCGAACACCGCCCGCAACAGCCGTACCTGATCCGCCGCGGTGGTCTGTGTCAGCCCCCAGGCCCGCGCGGCGGCGGTGCCGGTCAGCCCGAGCCGTACGTTCGCCGCGTCGAGCCCCTCCGCGCCCCCGATCACCCGCCAGAGCCTGGTGGCCGAGGCATCGTCGCTGCGCCCGATCATCGAGGCCGCGTACGTCTGCTCGGCGTCGCTCAGCTCACGCCCCTCGTCCTGGGCCCGCAGCAGCAGCGCCGCCAGGATGTCCACCTTGACGATGCTCGCGGTGTCGTACGCCGCCCCGTCCCCGTACACCGCACCCGCCCCCCTGCCGGTGTCCAGCACCGCGACCGACAGCCGGGCGTCACCGATCAGGGGCGCGACCACCCGGGCCAGCTCCGCGTCGAGATCCACCTCGGCCTCCTCGCCCCTCGCCGCCGCCGGTGCACGTGTGGCGGGCGGTGAGGCGGACGATACGGAGGCCACCGCACCGGGCGAGGTATCCGGCGCGCGACCCACCGGATAGGCGCCCCCGGCGGTCGAACAGGCCGGTGGCACCGTGGCCGACACCACGGTCTTCACCGCCGCGGCGGCCGGGGCGGACCGCGTGGACCGGCGGCGCAATCTCTGTCGGGACATGGTCCGGACGCCAGGAATCCCACCGGGCAGCAGCCTGTGCCCGACCTGTCGCCGGGGTGGGAAGAGGCAGGGACTACGCTCGTCCCGTGGCGCTCAAGAACATTCCGGACCCCGGTTTCTCCGACGACGACGGCACGGCCGATCCCGCACTGACAGCGGCGCTCGCCGCCTGGTCGGCGGACCGGACGGCGGTGGACCCGGTCCTCGAAGCACTGCGGACCGCCCGGCTGCTCGTTCCGGTGGTCGCCGTTCTCGGCGAGGTCGAGGAGGACGAGAACGGGCTGCGCCGCGAGAAGACCAGTGACATGGCGGTCCCCACGCTCCAGGCCGGTGACCGGCGCGCGCTGCCCGCCTTCACCTCGACCGTTTCGCTGGCCCGCTGGGACCCCGAGGCCCGCCCCGTCGCCGTACCCCTGCACCAGGCACTCCAGGCCGCCGCGCACGAGAAGGCCGACACGGTGGTGCTGGACCTCGCCGGGCCCGTCGCGTTCGAGCTGACCGGTCCGGCCCTGCTGGCGCTGGCCGAGAACCGCACCAGCACGGACCCGCTCCAGGACCCGGCCGTCGTCGCGGCGGTACGGGACACGGTGGCGGCCGAACCTGCCGTGATCCGGGCCCACCTCGGGCCGGGCCCGGCCGACGGCACCCTGGCACTCGTCCTCGCCCCGGACGCCGTGCCCGCCGAGGCGGCCCGCCGCGTCGCCGAAGCCCTGTCGGCCAGCGAGGTACTGCGGGCCAGGCTGGTGCGCGGCCTCGATCTGGCGCTGCTGCCCGCCGGGGCGGTCACCCCGGGTGAAGCGCTGTTCACTCGCTGATCACCGATCTGCTCAACGCGCGCATCTCGCACCACACCGTGAGAATTACGGGAAATCAGATCAAACCGACTGATCGCCCCAGATCTCGCGAGGTGGTTGTATGCAGACGCGGACAGTGGTGTCGGAATTCCTGGGAACGCTGCTGCTGGTCTTCTTCGCCGTCGGATCGGCGGTGCTCGCCGTCGAGTACATCGGAACGGTGGGCATCGCCCTCGCGTTCGGCTTCACTCTGCTCACGCTCGCCTACGCGCTGGGTCCGGTCTCCGGCTGCCATGTGAACCCGGCGGTCACGCTGGGCATGCTGGTGGCCCGCAGGATCGACCTCCGGACGGCCGTCGAGTACTGGGTGGCCCAGTTCCTCGGCGGCATCGTGGGTGCGGCCCTGCTCTTCCTGCTGGCCAAGCAGGTCCCGGGGCTGAAGACGAGCGGCGCGTTCGGGAGCAACGGCTACGACGACCGGTCGGCCGTCCACATCAACCTGGGCGGAGCGTTCCTCGCCGAGGTGGTGCTGACCTTCCTGCTGGTCTTCGTGGTGCTGGCGGTGACCCACAAGGTCGCGGTCATCGGCTTCGACGGGCTGCCCATCGGACTGTCCCTCGCGGCGATCCACCTGGTGGGCATCCCGCTGACCGGTACCTCGGTCAACCCGGCCCGCTCCCTCGGTCCGGCCCTGTTCGCGGGCGGTGCGGCCCTCTCCCAGCTGTGGCTGTTCATCGTGGCGCCGCTGGTCGGTGGCGTGATCGCGGCGTTCGCGCACCGGCTGACCCATCCGGTGCCGGCCCTGGAGCCCGCGCAGCTCGACGGGACCGCCTGAACCCGGCGCGGACCCCCGGCCCCGGCCCGAACCGAAAGCGCGAGCCCGCCGCCAGTGACACTGGCGGCGGGCTCGCGCTTTCGGTTCGGGGGAGAGCGGTCAGCCGTAGACCGGGCCGGTGTACTTCTCGCCGGGGCCCTGGCCGGGCTCGTCCGGTACGAGAGACGCCTCGCGGAACGCCAGCTGGAGCGACTTCAGGCCGTCCCGCAGCGGAGAGGCGTGGAAGGTGCTGATCTCCGTGGTGCTCGCGTCCAGCAGTCCGGCGAGCGCGTGGACCAGCTTGCGGGCCTCGTCCAGGTCCTTGTGCTCCTCGCCCTCCTCGGTCAGGCCGAGCTTGACGGCGGCCGCGCTCATCAGGTTGACGGCGACCGTCACGATCACCTCGACCGCGGGAACCTCCGCGATGTCACGGGCCATGTCGTCGAAGCCGGGGGAGCCGGAGGAATCGGTGCTGGGGGTCGCGTCGCTCATGTCCCACACGATAAGGCCAGGCCCGTACGCCACTGTCCGCGGGAGCCCGTTGCGCGCACCGGTCGGCGCCACTCCGGGGAAGCTGCTAACCTTGTGTAACGACCGGCCGGACATCTATGTGCCCGGCCCACAAGTGGAGGCTCCGATCTCCCACCTGTCTGTCCCTGGAGGACGGCGGGTCACCGGTCAGGTGGCGACCATCGTTCCGTACGGACGATGGAGCCGCCCGATGCGCCCCGCGGTAGACGCGGCGGTGTTCCGGTAGTTCAAGGAGCCCCGCCTGTGTTCCGTCCGGGGCATTTTTGCCGTTCCGGCTCGGTTGGTCTCACGAAACAGACGCTACGGGGCTGTCCGCCAGGCGGTCGCGTGGTGCTACCGAGGAGGATCCATCAGCGCCGAGCCCCGCATCAACGACCGGATTCGCGTTCCCGAGGTGCGACTTGTCGGTCCCAGCGGCGAGCAGGTCGGGATTGTTCCGCTTGCCAAGGCCCTGGAGCTCGCACAGGAGTACGACCTCGACCTGGTCGAGGTGGCGGCGACCGCCCGTCCGCCCGTGTGCAAGCTCATGGACTACGGGAAGTTCAAGTACGAGTCGGCCATGAAGGCCCGTGAGGCGCGCAAGAACCAGGCGCACACGGTCATCAAGGAGATGAAGCTCCGGCCGAAGATCGACCCGCACGACTATGACACCAAGAAGGGTCACGTCGTCCGGTTCCTCAAGCAGGGCGACAAGGTCAAGATCACGATCATGTTCCGTGGTCGTGAGCAGTCCCGCCCCGAGCTGGGCTTCCGACTGCTCCAGCGTCTCGCTTCGGATGTCGAGGACCTCGGTTTCATCGAGTCCAACCCGAAGCAGGACGGCCGGAACATGATCATGGTTCTGGGCCCGCACAAGAAGAAGACCGAAGCTATGGCCGAGGCCCGTGAGGCCCAGGCCGCCCGCAAGGCGGAGCGTCAGGGCTATGCGCCCGACGCCGAGTCCGAGGGTGAGGCTGCTGAGGCTCCGGCCGCAGCCGCCGAGGCTCCGACCGAGACACCTTCCGAGGCGTGATCCTCGGGGGCTGCCATCCAGGCGCCCCGGGTCCCCGCGGAATCCCATAGAGATCTGACGCCCCTGCAGTCCGGTGCCCGCACCGTGAGGGGCGCCACTGACGAGGAGAGAACGGCGCGATGCCGAAGAACAAGACGCACAGCGGTGCCAGCAAGCGCTTCAAGATCACCGGCTCCGGCAAGGTGCTCCGCGAGAGGGCCGGCAAGCGCCACCTGCTCGAGCACAAGTCGTCCAAGAAGACCCGCTCGCTGACCGGCACGGTCGTCGTGGCTCCGGCCGACGCCAAGAAGATCAAGAAGCTTCTCGGCAAGTGAGGTTCGGCCCCCGGTGACCCCGGGGGCACGACCTCGATCACACCGGGACCAATTCGTTTCCGGGCCGTGTGAGGACAACCACGGCCCCGCTACAAGGAGTTAACAAGTGGCACGCGTCAAGCGGGCAGTAAACGCCCACAAGAAGCGCCGGGCAATTCTCGAGGCCGCCAAGGGCTACCGCGGTCAGCGTTCGCGCCTGTACCGCAAGGCCAAGGAGCAGGTCACCCACTCCCTGGTCTACAACTACAACGACCGCAAGAAGCGCAAGGGCGACTTCCGTCAGCTGTGGATCCAGCGCATCAACGCCGCTGCCCGCCAGAACGGCATGACGTACAACCGCCTCATCCAGGGTCTGAAGGCCGCCAACATCGAGGTGGACCGCAAGATCCTGGCCGAGCTCGCGGTCAACGACGCCAACGCGTTCGCCGCCCTCGTCGAGGTTGCCCAGAAGGCCCTCCCGAGCGACGTCAACGCCCCGAAGGCCGCCTGATCCAGGCCGCTCTTCCAGGTAACCGAGCCGGACCCGCAGGCGCACGCCGTCTGCGGGTCCGGTGCGTTGCGCCACCTGATCCCCACCTCCGTACGCAGAGAGGCTCGCCGCCGACCATGGGCACCCCCGAACTGATCTCCCCGCGATCGCCGCGCGTCACCGCCGCCCGGCGGCTGGCCAAGCGAAACTTCCGCGGCAAGGAGCGCCGGTTCATCGCCGAGGGGCCGCAGGCCGTGCGCGAGGCCGCCGGGCACCGGGGCAGCGACGGCGAGCCGACGCTCATCGAACTGTTCGCCACCGTCGAGGCCGCCGAGCGGTACGGCGACATCATCGACGCCGCCCACGCGGCGGGCGCCCGGGTACATCTGGCCGACAGCGAGGTACTGGCCGATGTGTCGCAGACCGTCACCCCGCAGGGCCTGATCGGCGTCTGCCGCTTCCTGGACTCGCCGTTCGAACAGATCCTCGCCGCCAAGCCCACGCTGGTGGCCGTGCTCGCCAACGTACGGGACCCCGGGAACGCCGGTACGGTGCTGCGCTGCGCCGACGCGGCGGGTGCCGACGCCGTCGTGCTCACCGATGCCTCGGTGGACCTCTACAACCCCAAGTCCGTGCGGGCGTCGGTCGGTTCGCTGTTCCATCTGCCGGTCGCCGTCGGAGTCCCCGTCGAGCAGGCCGTGCGGGGACTGCGGGACGCCGGGGTACGCATCCTCGCCGCCGACGGCGCCGGCGCCGACGACCTCGACGACGAGCTGGACGCGGGCACCATGGGCGGGCCCACCGCCTGGGTCTTCGGCAACGAGGCATGGGGACTGCCCGAGGAGACCCGTGCGCTGGCCGACGCCGTGGTCCGCGTCCCCATCCACGGCAAGGCGGAGAGCCTCAACCTCGCGACCGCGGCGGCCGTCTGCCTGTACGCCTCCGCGCGGGCGCAGCGCCCGCGCCGTACCGCCTGATCCACCGCGGTCGGCGTCGGCTTCCGGCGGCCCGTGGACGCGGGGCGCCACCGGCCACCGACCGATACCGGCCACCGCGTGAGCCCTCCCACCGGCGCACCGGCGCAGTGCGCCCCCGCAGGGTGTCGCTCGCTCACCGACGACTAGTAGGGTGACGAACTCGGGGGCCCACTGCACCGGTTCGAGAGGTGGGGTACGGGAATATGGCTGTCGGTATGAGCGGTCCGCGTCAGGCACACACGGCCGTCGTACGCACTGCCGCGGACCGGGACGGTACGGGTCCGGACGTCATGGACACGGGCGGGGACGGCGCCGGCCGGCAGCTCAGGGAAACCGACCGGCACCTCAGGGAAACCACCGGCCGGGAATCCGCCGGAGACGTCGACGACGTCGGTATCGGCATCGACGCGGACGACCTTCCCGACGGCCTCGTCATCGCCGACGCGAGCGGCCGGGTCATCTGCTTCAACTCCGCCGCCGCCCGGATCACCGCCACCCCGCGCGCCGCCGCACTCGGCCGTTCCCTGGAGCACGCGCTGCCCCTGGAGGACCTCAAGGGACAGCGCTGGTGGACCCTGACCGACCCGTACGGCGGGCTCGCCACCCGCGTGGGACAGCCCGAGCGCAACCTCCTGCTGCCCGGCGGCCGCGAGGTCCTGGTCTCCGCACGGTACGTACGCGAGCGGCCGACCGGGCCGGTGCGCCGTGTCGTGGTCTCGCTGCGCGGCACCGAGGCCAGGCGGCGCACCGAACGCAGCCACGCCGAGCTGATCGCCACCGTCGCCCATGAGCTGCGCTCCCCGCTGACCTCGGTCAAGGGCTTCACCGCGACGCTCCTGGCCAAGTGGGAGCGCTTCACCGACGACCAGAAGCGGCTGATGCTGGAGACCGTCGACGCCGACGCGGGCCGCGTCACCCGGCTCATCGCCGAACTGCTCGACATCTCCCGGATCGACTCCGGCCGCCTGGAGCTGCGCCGTCAGCCGGTCGACATCTCCGCCGCGGTCGAACGCCACATCCAGGCCCTCACCGCGAACGGGCAGGAGCCCGACCGCTTCCTCGTCCGTACCCGGCAGCCGCTGCCCGACCTGTGGGCCGACCCCGACAAGGTCGACCAGGTGCTCGGCAATCTGCTCGAAAACGCGGTGCGGCACGGTGAGGGAACCGTCACTATTGAGATTGCCCCCGCACCCGCGCCGGCGAAGAGTGACGAAACAGGAACGGCAGTCACCGTGAGCGACGAAGGCCCCGGCATCCCCGAGGAGTCGATGGGACGCGTCTTCACCCGCTTCTGGCGGGGGAGCAAGCGCGGCGGGACCGGTCTGGGCCTCTATATCGTCAAGGGAATCGTCGAGGCCCACGGCGGCACGATCACCGTCGGCCGCGGACCCGGCGGCGGCGCCGAATTCCGATTTATTCTGCCCGTGAGCGCGCCGGCCTACTTGAACTGAGAGGGTCTGCGGAGCAATCGGGCAGCGTGTCGGTGGGCGACGGGCGGGCCCTGAGCCGCCCACGGCCCCCTCCACCCACTGCGGCCCTTAGACTCGACCTTTGGCACCTTTGTGTCCTCCAGGCGTCGAGCGGGGCCACGGGGGTCCGGGGGTATCCCCCGGTAAGAGCAGTATCAGCCAATCGGAAGCACGGGAAGAGATGTCGGCACCGAACAAGTCGTACGACCCAGTCGAGGTCGAGGCACTGAAACCGGAAGAGATCGAGCGCATGCGGGACGAGGCGTTCGCCGCCTTCGCCGCCGCGGGCGACCTCGACGCGCTCGCCCAGGCGAAGACCGCGCACACCGGAGGTACCTCGCCGCTGTCCCTCGCCAACCGGGAGATCGGCGCTCTGCCGCCGCAGGCCAAGGCCGAGGCGGGCAAGCGCGTGGGCCAGGCCCGCGGCGCCGTCTCCAAGGCCCTCGCCGCCCGTCAGGCGGAACTGGAGGCCGAGCGGGACGCCCGGGTACTGGTCGAGGAGGCGGTGGACGTCACCCTGCCCTACGACCGCACCCCGGCAGGAGCCCGCCACCCCCTCGCGACCATCATGGAGCGCGTCGCGGACGTCTTCGTGGCCATGGGCTACGAGATCGCGGAGGGCCCCGAGGTCGAGGCGGAGTGGTTCAACTTCGACGCCCTGAACTTCGTGCCCGACCACCCGGCCCGGCAGACGCAGGACACCTTCTTCGTCCAGGGCACCACGCCCGACGGCAGGGCGACCACGGGCGACGAGTCCGGCATCGTGCTGCGCACGCACACCTCGCCGGTCCAGGCCCGCTCCCTGCTGGAGCGCAAGCCGCCCGTCTACGTGGTCTGCCCGGGACGGGTCTACCGCACCGACGAGCTCGACGCCACGCACACCCCGGTCTTCCACCAGATCGAGCTGCTCGCCGTCGACGAGGGCCTCACCATGGCCGACCTCAAGGGCACCCTCGACCACATGGTCCAGGCGCTCTTCGGAGCGGACATGAAGACCCGGCTGCGGCCGAACTTCTTCCCGTTCACCGAACCGTCCGCCGAGATGGACATGGTCTGCTACGTCTGCCGCGGCGAGTCCGTCGGCAACCCGGACCGCCCCTGCCGCACCTGCGGCAGCGAGGGCTGGATCGAGCTCGGCGGCTGCGGCATGGTCAACCCCAAGGTGCTCATCGCCTGCGGCGTCGACCCCAAGAAGTACAGCGGATTCGCCTTCGGGTTCGGCATCGAACGGATGCTGATGTTCCGCCACAACGTCGAAGACATGCGAGACATGGTCGAGGGTGACGTCCGGTTCACCCGGCCGTTCGGGATGGAGATCTGATGCGCGTCCCGCTTTCCTGGCTGCGGGAGTACGTCGACCTGCCGGCGACGGAGACCGGCCGTGACGTACAGGCCAAGCTCGTCGCCGTCGGCCTTGAGGTCGAGACCGTCGAGCAGATCGGCGCCGGGCTCAAGGGCCCCCTCGTCGTCGGACAGGTCCTGACCATCGAGGAGCTGGAGGGCTTCAAGAAGCCCATCCGCTTCTGCACGGTCGACGTCGGCACCGCCAACGGCACCGGTGAGCCGCAGGAGATCGTCTGCGGAGCCCGTAACTTCTCCGTCGGCGACAAGGTCGTCGTGGTCCTGCCCGGCGCCGTCCTGCCCGGCGACTTCGCGATTGCCGCGCGCAAGACGTACGGCCGTACCTCGCACGGCATGATCTGTTCCACCGACGAGCTCGGCATGGGCGACGACGGCACGCACGGCATCATCGTGCTGCCGCCGGAGCACGAGGTCGGCACCGACGCGATCGAGCTGCTCCAGCTCGTCGACGAGGTCCTCGACATCGCCGTCACACCGGACCGGGGCTACTGCCTGTCCCTGCGCGGCGTCGCCCGCGAGGCGGCCATCGCCTACGGGCTGCCGCTGCGCGACCCGGCCCTGCTCGACGTGCCCGCGCCGAACGCCTACGGCTACCCGGTCAAGGTGGCCGACCCGATCGGCTGCGACCGCTTCACCGCGCGCACCGTGACCGGCCTCCAGCCCGAGGCACGCTCCCCGATCTGGATGCGGCGCCGTCTGCAGAAGGCCGGGATGCGTCCGATCTCGCTGGCCGTCGACATCACGAACTACGTGATGCTGGAGCTCGGCCAGCCGCTGCACGCCTACGACCGCACCCGTGTCGACGGGCCGATCGGGGTGCGCCGCGCCCAGCAGGGCGAGAAGCTGACCACGCTCGACGGCACCGTGCGGGTACTGGACGCCGAGGACCTGGTCATCACCGACAACCGCGGGCCGATCGGCCTCGCCGGTGTCATGGGCGGTGCCAACACGGAGATCGCCGACGCCCGCAACGGCGAGACGCTCACCACCGAGGTCGTCATCGAGGCCGCGCACTTCGACGCGATCGCGATCGCCCGGACCGCGCGCCGCCACCGGCTGTCCTCCGAGGCGTCCAAGCGCTTCGAGCGCGGCGTCGACCCGCAGGCCGCCGCCGCTGCCGCGCAGCGCACCGTCGACCTGCTGGTCCTCCTCGCGGGCGGCACCGCCGAGGCGGGCGTCACCGAGATCAGCGCGCCCTCCGCGCCCCGCACCATCGCGATGCCCGCCGACCACCCCGACCGGGTCGCCGGTGTGGAGTACGGCCGCGAGACCGTCGTACGCCGCCTCCAGCAGGTCGGCTGCGACGTCTACGGGCAGGACGAGCTGATCGTCACGGTGCCGTCCTGGCGCTCCGACCTCGCCGAGCCGAACGACCTGGCCGAAGAGGTCATCCGGCTGGAGGGTTACGAGAACCTCCCGTCCACGCTGCCGACGCCGCCGTCCGGCCGCGGTCTCACCGACCGCCAGCGGCTGCACCGCCGCATCGGCCGGGTACTGGCCGGAGCGGGCTACGTCGAGGCGCTGAGCTACCCGTTCATCGGCGACGCCGTCCTGGACCAGCTCGGCCTGGACAAGGACGACGCCCGCCGCCGTACGGTCAAGCTCGTCAACCCGCTCTCCGACGAGGAGCCGGCGCTGCGCACCACGCTGCTGCCGGGCCTCCTCGGCGCACTGCGGCGCAACGACGGCCGGGGCAGCCACGATCTCGCGCTCTTCGAGACCGGGCTCGTCTTCCGGCCGACCGGCCATGAGACGCAGGCCGTACGGCTGCCCGTCGACCGGCGCCCCTCCGCCGAGGAGATCGCCGGACTCGACGCGGCGCTGCCGCGCCAGCCGCGCCGCGCCGCCGTCGTCCTCGCGGGCGCCCGCGAGCAGGCCGGCTGGTGGGGCAAGGGCCGCCCCGCCGACTGGGCCGACTCCATCGAGGCCGCCCGCGCGATCGCCCGTGAGGCGGGCGTCGAGCTGACCGTCCGCGCCGACCGGCACGAGCCGTGGCACCCGGGCCGCTGCGCCGCGCTGTTCGTCACCGTGAACGGCGAGGAGACCCTCTTCGGTCACGCGGGCGAACTGCACCCGCGGGTCATCAAGGAGCTCCACCTGCCCGAGCGGACCTGCGCCATGGAGGTCGAGCTCGACGTGCTGGAGCGGGCCGTCGACGGCGCGCTCCAGGCACCCCGGATCTCCACCTTCCCGGTGGCGACCCAGGACGTCGCGCTGATCGTCGCCGAGGACGTACCCGCCGCCGAGGTGGAGCGTTCCCTGCGCGACGGCGCGGGCGAACTCCTCGAATCGCTGCGGCTGTTCGACGTGTTCACCGGTGACCAGATCGGCGAGGGCCGCAAGTCCCTGGCGTACGCGCTGCGGTTCCGTGCCGCGGACCGCACGCTGACCGTCGAGGAGGCGTCGGCCGCCCGCGACAGCGCGGTCGCGCTGGCCGCCGAGCGCACCGGCGCGGTGCTGCGCGGCGCGTAGCACCCAGGCACCGGCACAGCAGGGAGGGGCGTATCCGGTCACCGGATACGCCCCTCCTCATGTCCCGCCGAACGGCGGAGGGACCGCACGCGGACCCGGAGACGGAACCGGGAGGAAATCGGTCCCGGACTCCGATCCGCAGCCACCCTCCTCTTCGTTGGGCAGTGGGTCGTGCGATCCGGCGCCGTCCCCCCTGCCTCGGAGCGTCGGGCAGGCCGGCAGGGCGAACGGCGCGGGTGCGGGTCGTCGTCTGTACGAGGGGGAGCCGACGACCCGGCCGCCTCTTGCGAGACGGCCCAGTCAACCGATACGCGAACCGGCGCGACAGGGTGCACAGCAGGATGGTTCGGGCATTCCGTTCACACCCCGTGTGAATCGTGCTCCACTAGGGCTGTCCCGCCGGGGATCATGGGACAGCCCTTAGGCTCATCGCGACGCACGACTGGGGGGGCCATGGAGCCCAATATCCTGCTCGAAGCCCTGATCGACGAGGCCGGTGTCTCCCGGGCGGGGCTCGCCGGGCACATCAACCAGGCGGGCCGGGCCCGCGGCCTGTGCCTGCGCTACGAACACACGGCGGTGTCCCGGTGGCTGAAGGGGCAGCGCCCGCGCGGCCAGGTGCCCGATCTGATCTGCGAAGTCCTCGGTACCCGCCTGCGACGCCCGGTCGCCCTCGACGACATCGGCATGGGCGCGACCGGCGGGAACGCCACGGCGGACAGCATGTCGCTCTCCGGATTCGTCGACCGGGCCACCACGCTGTGGCGCTGGGACGAGCAGCGGCGCCCGCACCTCGCCACCGCCCCCGCGGTCACCGGAACGACGGCGGTGATGCCGGTCTGGGAGTGGGAGAACCCTCCGGAGGACACCGATGTCTCCCGGCCGGGGCAGACCCGGGTGAGCACGGCCGACATCGTGACGCTCCGGGCGGCCCGCGACCACTACGAGCAGATGTACCGCAAGGCGGGCGGCATCGCGACCCGCTCCCGGGTCGTCGGCTTCCTCAACGCCCGGGCCGCGCCCCTGCTGCGCGGCGGCTGCGGCGACGAGCTGGGCCGGCGGCTGCACCGGGCGACGGCCGGACTGGTGGCCGTCGCGGGCATCTGCGCGTACGACTCCGACGCCCACGGCCTGGCCCAGCGCTACTTCCACCAGGCGCTGCGCCTGGCCAAGGCCGGCGGCGACCGGGGCCTGGGCGCCTATGTGATCGCCCTGCTGGTCAACCAGTCGCTCTTCCTCGCCGAACACCGCCGTGCCGTCGCCTTCGCCGAGGCGGCGCTGCGGGCCGCCGGAGCGCGCATCACCCCGGCCCTGGCCGCCGATCTGTACGCCATGCAGGCCAAGGCGTACGCCCGGC
The DNA here is from genome assembly GCF_001905125.1 of Streptomyces sp. TSRI0281. GTDB lineage: Bacteria > Actinomycetota > Actinomycetes > Streptomycetales > Streptomycetaceae > Streptomyces. The sequence goes on from NZ_LWLE01000038.1 coordinate 262,248, forward strand.
TCGGGGACTCCGGCAACACCCTGGCGTGCATCCGCCGTGCCGAGTCCGAGGCGGACCTCGTCCGGCCCGGCGGGGAGCCGGACGAGACGGGATACGTCCAGCCCGGGCTGGTCGACGTACAGGTGGCGGAGGCGCTGCTCACCCTCGGGGATGTGTCCGCCGCCCGGCAGCACGCGGTCTCGGCGGTGCGCGCCCCGGCGCACGACCGGGGCAGAGTGCACCGGCTGGCGATGCTGACCCAGATCGAACTGCTCCAGGGCGAGGCGGACCGAGCGGCGCGCACGGCCGCCGAAATGGCCGAAGGGGCCCGGGGGATGGACTCCCGGCGGCTGCGCGACCGGCTCCGCTCGGTGCGGGAGCAGCTCACGGCGAGCGGTTGCGCCGAAGCGGTGCGGACGGCCGAAGTCATCGAGGGGGCACTGCGCGTGCCTCTGTGAGCTCCCCCGTACACCGCTCCGTGCGTTCCCCTGCGGGACGGACCCTGCTGCCATGTGCCATCGACGTGTCGAAAGGCGGCAGCACCGTGCAGTGGACGAACTCAAGCGAACAGAATGTGTATGAGAATCCCTGGTTCCGGGTGAACCTGGCGGACGTCGTCCTCCCCGACGGCCGTCATCTCGACCACTTCGTCATCCGGCTCAGGCCCGTCGCCGCGGCCACCGTCGTCAATGACGCCGATGAGGTACTGCTGTTGTGGCGGCACCGTTTCATCACCGACAGCTGGGGCTGGGAACTCGCCGCGGGTGTGGTCGAGGACGGCGAGGACATCGCCGCGGCGGCTGCCCGGGAGATGGAGGAGGAGACGGGCTGGCGCCCCGGCGAGCTGCATCCGCTGATGACCGTGGAGCCGGCCAACGGGCTCACCGACGCCCGGCACCACCTCTTCTGGTCGCGGGAGGCCCACTACACCGGCCCTCCGCAGGACGGCTTCGAGTCCTCGCGCCGCGAGTGGATACCGCTCAAGCTGATCCCGGACCTGATCGCCCGCGGTGAGGTGCCCGCGGCCAATATGGCCGCCGCGCTGCTGATGCTCCGTCATGTGCGGCTGGGGTGAGAGCCCTGCCGGGATGCGCGCGGGACCGCGCGACGGGTGGAGACGGGGCCGCGCGTGCGACGGGTCCGCCGAGGGCGTGCGAAGGGTGGAGACGGGGCCGCGCGACGGGTACGCCGAGGACATGGGAAGGGCCGGTCGGGGGTGCCCGGCCGGCCCTTGAGGTGACAGCTCCGCAGGTCAGGCGTACGGGTAGAAGCCCGAGCCGGTCTTGCGGCCGAGCCGGCCCGCGTCGACCATCCGCTGGAGCAGCGGGGGAGCGGCGTACAGCGGCTCCTTGAACTCGGCGTACATCGAGTCGGCCACCGAGGCCACCGTGTCCAGGCCGATCAGATCGGCGAGCTTCAGCGGGCCCATCGGGTGGGCACAGCCGAGCTCCATGCCGTTGTCGATGTCCTCGCGGCTGGCGATGCCCGACTCGAACATCCGGATCGCGGAGAGCAGATACGGGATCAGCAGGGCGTTCACGACGAAGCCGGACCGGTCCTGGGCACGGATCGCGTGCTTGCCGAGCACGTCGTGGACCACGGCCTCGGCGCGCGCGATGGTCTCGTCCGAGGTGGTCAGCGCCGGGATCAGCTCCACGAGCTTCTGCACCGGGGCCGGGTTGAAGAAGTGGATACCGATGACCCGGTCCGGGCGCGAGGTCGCGACGGCCAGCTTCACCAGCGGGATGGAGGAGGTGTTGGAGGCCAGGATCGCGTCCTGCCGGGTCACCACCTGGTCGAGCACCTGGAAGATCTCGGTCTTGACCTGCTCGTTCTCCACGACGGCCTCGATGACGAGATCGCGGTCGGCGAACTCACCGAGGTCGGTGGTGAAGCTGAGGCGGCCGAGGGTCTCGTCGCGCTCCTCTTCGGTGATCTTGCCGCGTTCGGCGGCCTTGGAGAGGGAGTTGTGCAGTCGGGTGCGGCCGATCTCCAGCGCCTCGCCGGTGGTTTCCGCCACCTTCACTTCGAGGCCGCTGCGCGCACACACCTCCGCGATACCTGCGCCCATCTGGCCACAGCCCACCACTCCGACGCGTGCAATGTCGGCCATAGAGTCCGTCACCTCGTGCCTTTCGCTGTTCTCCGTATCGCAGGGTCCCGTGTGATTCCGGTGCCCGCCTCGACCCCACGACGTTACTCCGCGATCCGGCCCCGCCGGTTCGCGGGTCATCCGGCCGGGAGCGGGCATGATCTGCGTCACGCACGGCTACCGATGCCGTACACAGAGGAAGCGAAACGGTGGGTGGGTGAAGATGTCGCAGGTGGGTCGAAGAGCTTTTGTGGCGGGCGCGGCCGGAGTGGTGGCCGCGCTGACGGCGGCCGGTGATGCCGTGGCGTCCTCGGGTGCGGCGGCGCGCGGCGCCGGTTCCGCGCGGGGTCACGGGAGCGGCCATGGACACGGACAGGGGCACGGCCACGGCCACGGGCACGGGGAGGGCCACGGTCACGGGCACGGGGAGGGCCACGGTCACGGTCACGGCTCCGTGGCGCGCGAGCTGCGCGGCATGTGGATCGCCACCGTCGCCAACCTGGACTGGCCCTCCGCGCCGGGCCGTCCGGCGGCGGAGCAGCGGGCGCAGCTGATCGCGTATCTGGACCGGGCGGTGGAGCTCCGGCTGAACGCCGTGGTCCTCCAGGTCCGGCCGACCGCCGACGCGCTGTGGCCCTCACCGTACGAACCCTGGGCCCAGTGCCTCAGCGGCGTCCAGGGGCAGGACCCGGGCTGGGACCCGCTCGGCACGGCCGTGAGCGAGGCGCACCGAAGGGATCTGGAGCTGCACGCCTGGTTCAACCCGTACCGCGTGGCGAACCACACCGACCCCTCCAGGCTCATCGCCACCCATCCGGCCCGGCTGCACCCGGAATGGGTCCTGCCGTACGGCGGGAAGCTCTACTACAACCCGGGTCTGCCCGAGGTTCGCCGCTTCGTCCAGGACGCGATGCTGGACGCCGTGCGCCGCTACGACATCGACGCGGTCCACTGGGACGACTACTTCTACCCGTATCCGGTGGCCGGTCAGGTCTTCGGCGACGACGCCGCGTACGCGCGGTACGGCGCGGGCTTCCCGGACAGGGCCGCCTGGCGGCGCGACAACACCGACCGGCTGGTCCGCGAGACCGCCGAACTGATCAGGGGCGTCAAGCCGGACGTCCGGTTCGGGATCAGCCCCTTCGGGGTGTGGCGCAACGTCGCGAGCGACCCGCTCGGTTCGGACACCCGTGCCGGGGTGGAGACGTATGACGACCTGTACGCCGACACCCGTAAGTGGATCAAGGAGGGCTGGATCGACTACATCTGCCCGCAGATCTACTGGAACATCGGGTTCGCCGCAGCCGACTACGCGAAGCTGCTGCCCTGGTGGGACGAGGTCGTCCGGGGCACGGGCGTCGATCTGTACGTGGGGGAGGCGCTGTACAAGGCGGGTGACCCGGCCCAGCCCGCCGCCTGGCAGGACCCGGCCGAACTCTCCCGGCATCTCACGTTCGCCCGCGACTACGGCGAGGTGGACGGGCACATCTTCTTCTCGGGCAGGTCCGTGACGGCGGACCGGATCGGCGCCCTGGCGCGGGTGGTGGCCGACCACTACCCCAGCCGGGTACGTGCGCCGGGCTGACCGGACGTACGGGGCCGGGGCCGGAGTGAATCCCGGCCCCGGCTCCTGGCTGCTCGCTAGTACGGCTCCGGGTCCTTCTGTGCGGCGGTGTGCTGTACGACGCTGTCGGGCCCGGGTGACATCAGTGATTCGTGACCGTCCTCGAAGCGCAGCCGGTACGGGGGCGTGCCCCCGTCGCCGAGCACTTCGATGATCTCCGCGACCCGGTCGTGCTGCCCCACGGTCCTGCCGTGCGTCAGCAGCCGGTCGCCGGCGTGTGCCTCCATCGGGAGTGACCTCCTCACGGGTGGCGGTCCATGTCGACAAGTCTATGACCGTATGGCGGGTTCGCCTCCTGCGCGGCCCTTCGCCCTGCCTTCGGTCCCGACTTCCGCCCGGCCTTCTGCCCCGTCCTCCGTCCGGTCTTCCGTTCCGCCTCGGGGCCGGTCTCCCGTGCGCCCGCCCCGCCGGCCGCCCGCCCGCTGGGTGGCCGCGATGCAGACGAGCACGGCCACCGCGGCGACCGGTGCCGCCGCCGAGACCGTCTCACCGAGGAGGAGGAACGACCACACCAGCGTCAGCAGCGGCTGGGCGAGCTGGAGCTGACTGGCCCGGGGCACGCCGATCTCCGCCATGCCCCGGTACCAGACGTACAGGCCGAGGAAGGTCGACACCGCGGCCACCCACACCAGGCCGAGGACGCCGTGCGCGGTCAGGTGCACCGGTTCGAAGGGCAGCGCGACCGCGGCGCCCGCCACCGCCAGGGGGAGGCAGAGGATCAGCGCCCAGCCGATCACCTGCCAGCCGGGCATCACCCGGGCCAGCCTGCCTCCCTCGGTGTACCCGGCCGCGCACACCAGGAGCGCGCCGAAGAGGTACAGGTCACCGGACGACACGGCCCCGCCGCTCTCCCGCACCGTGAAGGCGATCACCACGGCCGCCCCGGCCAGTGCGGCGATCCAGAACGTACGGGAAGGGCGTGCCCCGGTACGCAGCGACGCGAACACCGCCGTGGTCAGCGGCAACAGCCCCACCACCACCGCGGCGTGCGACGTGGTGGAGGTCCGCAGGGCAAGGGTGGTCAGCAGCGGGAATCCCACCACCACACCGCCCGCGACGACCGCGAGCGGACCCCAGTGGCGGCGGTCGGGCAGCGGGACCCGGGCGGCCAGCAGCACGCTGCCCGCGATCAGTGCGGCGAGCACACTGCGCAGCGCGACCAGGGACCACGGGCCGAAGCTCTCCAGCCCCCAGACGGTGGAGGGGAAGGTCAGCGAGAACGCGACGACGCCGAGCCCGGCGAGCACGGTGCCGCTGCGGGCCTCCGAGGAGTCCGGGGCCGCCGGTAGGCCCACCGACGGGTCGGCCGCGGCCGACGGCCGGGTGGTCGCGCCGTCCGGAGCACCCGTCGACGTCGAGGGAGCAACCGCTATCGAGGTCGATCCAGTAGCGCTATCCTGTGCTGTCATGCAAGAGCGTAGCAGCGTCGCCGAACTGGCCAGTTCTCTCCGGGGGGAACTGAACCGCTACTCACCCGGTGGGAAACTGCCATCCAGTCGCGCCCTCGTGGAGCGCTTCCGGGTCAGCCCCGTCACCGTCTCCCGGGCCATCGCCCAGCTCGCCGCCGAAGGGCTCGTCGTCACCCGGCCCGGCTCCGGGGCCTTCCGGGCGGAGCCCCGCGGTGCCGTCCCCGCCCCCGGCGACACCTCCTGGCAGGAGGTGTCCCTGAGCGGCGACGGCGGCCCGGAGGTGGTGCCGCGCACCGTCGACGCCTCCGGCGTCCTGGTCACCCTCGCCGCCCCGCCGCCCGGCGTCATCGAGTTCAACGGCGGCTATCTCCACTCCTCGCTCCAGCCCGAGCGGGCCCTGTCCGCCGCACTGGCACGGGCCGGACGCCGGCCGGGTGCATGGGGGAGGCCGCCCACCGACGGGCTTCCCGAACTGCGCGCCTGGTTCGCCCGTGAGATCGGCCCGGCCGTCTCCGGCGCCGACGTCCTGATCACCTCGGGCGGACAGAGCGCCCTGGCCACCGCCCTGCGCGCCCTCGCCCCGCCCGGCGCCCCGGTCCTCGTCGAATCGCCCACCTACCCCGGGATGCTCGCTGTGGCCCGCGCCACCGGACTGCGCCCCGTTCCCGTGCCCGCGGACTCCGACGGGGTGCGCCCCGATCTGCTCGCCGCCGCGTTCCGGGCCACCGGGGCCCGGGTCTTCGTCTGCCAGCCGCTCTTCCAGAACCCCAGCGGTGCCGTCCTCGCGGCCGGGCGACGCCCCGAGGTCGTCAGGATCGCGCGGGCCGCCGGAGCGTTCGTCATCGAGGACGACTTCGCCCGCCGCCTCGTCCACGAGGACGCGGGGCCGCTCCCGGCGCCCCTGGCCGCCGACGACCCGGACGGGGTCGTCGTCCACGTCTGCTCGCTCACCAAGGCCACCTCGCCCAACCTCCGGGTGGGCGCGCTGGCCGCCCGCGGCCCCGTCCTGGAACGGCTGCGGGCCATTCAGGTCGTCGACAGTTTCTTCGTCCCCCGCCCGCTCCAGGAAGCCGCGCTGGAACTGGTCGGCGCCCCGTCCTGGGGGCACCATCTGCGCGTGGTGGCGGCCGAGTTGAAGAACCGTCGCACCGCCATGACCACCGCGCTCCTGAAGGAGCTGCCGGAGCTGGCGCTGCCGCACGTCCCGTCGGGCGGCGGCAGCCTCTGGCTGCGGCTCCCCGGGGACGGCGCGGGCGCCGACGAGTCCGCCATGATCTCCGCGGCCCTGCGCGCGGGAGTCGCCATCGCTCCGGGCCGGCCGTACTTCTGCGCCGAACCCCCGGCAGGACACGTCCGGTTGAGCTTCGCCGCGGTCTCCGGACCGGCCGAGATCGCGGAAGGCGTACGGCGTCTGCGCACGGCCTGCGACGAACTCTTCGGCGGGCCGCCCCGGGGCGATAGCCTCCGGGCATGACCGAAACGCCCGAGGACCGTTACGAGATATCGTCCGCCCCGGACCGGCTCGATCCGGCCCGTATCCACAACTGGCTCTCCACCGACGCCTACTGGGCGCTGGGGCGCACCCGCGAACACCAGGACCGGGCCATCGCCGGATCGCTGAACTTCGGCGCGTACGACAGGGCATCGGGCGAACAGGTCGCCTACGCGCGGGTCGTGACCGACCTGGCCACCTTCGCCTGGCTCTGCGATGTGTACGTCGACCGGTCGGCCCGCGGTCACGGGCTCGGCATCCGGATCGTCGAGGCAGTCCGCGACCATCTCGCGCCCACCGGCGTCCGTCGGCTCCTGCTGGCCACCGACGATGCCCACGGGGTCTACGAGAAGGTCGGTTTCACCGGACTGGACCACCCGGAGAGGTGGATGTCGCTGCGGCCGGCCTGACCCGGATTCCCGTGCGGCGCCCTCTTGACCGGCGTGACGTTCGGCCCCACGGTCGCCGCCATGTACGAGTCTCCTTGGTCGCCGCGGCCCGCAGCTCGTCCCTGCCGGCCGAGCGCTTCGACGACGACCGGCCGCTCGACCACGCCGGCCGGCACGAGATACAGCTCGTCGCGCACACCCTGGTGCCGCTGTGCGGCGCCGAACTGCGCTACTGCTCGCCCACCCCGCGCAGCCGGGCCACCGGGGACGCGCTGGGCTACGCCCCGATGGCACAGCCCGCGCTGCGCGACTGCGACATGGGCCGCTGGCGGGGGCTGACGCCGGCCGAGGTCACCGCCCGTGAACCGGGCGCCGTCGACGCCTGGCGCGCCGATCCGCGCCACGCCCCGCACGGCGGTGAATCGCTGCTCGCCTTCATCTCGCGGATAGGGGGCCGGCTGGACACCCGCCCCGCCTGCGACGGTGCCATCGTCGCGGTCGCCGAACCCGCGGTGATCCGCGCCGCTCTCGTCTACGCGCTCAACGCCCCGCCGTCGGCGTACTGGAACGTGGACGTCCGCCCGCTCTCCACGCTCACGCTGACCGGTCTGCCGGGCCGCTGGAGCCTGAACCTCGAAGCGGGCATCCGCTGATATCCCCAGCACCCTGCCCACTGCTTCCCCAACGCCTCCCGACTGCTTCCCCCAGCGCCTCCCCACTGCACCTTCCGGCGTCGTCCACTGACACCCCCGGCCGCTTCCCCCCCGTACTCCCGGCGTCTTCCCGTCCGTCCGACCAGTCGGTATCGCGGGGCGTCAGGGTTCCCACGGGCACGCGCCCGGGACGAGGAGGCCACCGTGCCGCAGATCCACGGTCACTGCGACGAACGGTTCGCCGGGGTGCGTGAGGCGTTCGAGCGGAATTTCACCGAACGCGACGAGCTGGGCGCGGCCGTCACCGTCCTGGTCGACGGCGCACCGGTGGCCGACCTCTGGGGCGGCTGGGCCGACGAGGCCCGGACCCGCCCCTGGGAGCGGGAGACCCTGGCCAACGTCTGGTCCACGACGAAGGGCCCGACGGCGCTCTGCGCCCACATCCTGGCCGACCGCGGGCTGCTCGACCTCCAGGCACCCGTCGCCCGGTACTGGCCGGAGTTCGCCGGGGCGGGCAAGGAGTGCGTCCTCGTACGTCACCTCCTGGCGCACCGGTCCGGCCCGGCCGGTCTCCGGCAGCCGCACAGCCTGGCCGCGCTGTACGACTGGGAGCTGACCTTGCGCCCGGCTGGCGGCCACCGAACCCTGGTGGGAGCCCGGCACCCGGTCCGGCTACCACGCGATCACCTACGGATTCCTGGTCGGCGAAGTGGTCCGCCGGATCACCGGCCTGCTGCCGGGGGAGTTCCTGCGGCAGGAGATCACCGGACCGCTCGGCATCGACTTCACGATCGGACTCCCGGAGAAGGACACGCACCGCGTCGCCGAACTCGTCCGGGCGAAGCCCGCGAGGGCCGCACAGGCCGCGCTCCTCGCACACCTGGAGCCGGTGGCCGTCGCCCCGCTGCTCAACCCCGCCACGGGCCGGGCCATGGCCAATACGCCCGAGTGGCGGGCCGCCGAGATCCCCGCGGCCGACGGCCACGGAACGGCCCGCGCGGTCGCGTCGCTGTACGGAACCCTGGCCGGGCACGGCAGCCTGGAGGGCCGCCGGATCCTCTCCCGGGAGGCGGCGGAACGCGTCCGCGAGGGTCAGGGCGGCTGCCGGGACCTGGTGATCGGCGGGGGCTTCGCACACGACACCGAGATCGCGCTCGGCGTGTGGCTGAGCGGCCCGAACCGTTCGTACGGTCCCCATCCCCGGGCTGTCGGCCACGACGGCGCGGGCGGATCCTGTGGCCTGGCCGATCCGGGCTCCGGGGTCGCCCTCGGCTATGTCATGAACCGGATGGGTGCCGGCATCGCCGACGACCCGCGGAAAATGGCCCTGGTCGAGGCGGTGTACGCGGCGCTCCGACGCCCGTGAGACCGGCTCGGGCCCCCGGCGCTGTGATTCACCGGGTATCCCCGGGTTTCACCTGCGGTTGTCAGGAGTGTGAGGATGGCTCCATGACAACCAAGGTCTTCTTCGACATCACCATCAATGACGAGCCCGCAGGACGGATCAACTTCAACCTGTTCGACGACGTCGTGCCCAGGACGGCGGAGAACTTCCGCGCCCTGGCGACCGGCGAGAAGGGCTTCGGCTACAAGGGCTCCTCCTTCCACCGGGTCATCCCGGACTTCATGCTGCAGGGCGGCGACTTCACCCGCGGTGACGGCACGGGCGGCAAGAGCATCTACGGCGAGAAGTTCGCCGACGAGAACTTCAAGCTCACGCACGACCGTCCGGGGCTGCTGTCCATGGCCAACGCCGGACCGAACTCCAACGGTTCGCAGTTCTTCGTCACGACCATCGTGACCTCGTGGCTGGACGGCAAGCACGTCGTCTTCGGTGAGGTCGACGGCGACGACAGCATGGAGCTCGTCCGCAAGATCGAGAGCCTCGGTACGCCGAACGGCCGCACCCGCGCGAAGGTCACCATCGCCGACTGCGGCGTGGTCTGACCGGTCCAGGACCCTTTCGGGCCCACGGCTGAGCCGGCCGGCCGACGGACACGTCGGCCGGCGCCTCGGCCGGACCTCCGTGCCCCGCACCCTGCGCTACCGGTGAGCGAGCACGAGGAACTCCCCGTCGCCCGCACCGACGGGCTCGCGGTTCCATCCTCCGTAGAGCCGCTCGACCTCGAAGCCCGCGTCCCGCAGCGAGGAGCGGAGCTCGTCCTCGGTCCGGAAGCGGAGCGTCGCCGTACTGGTGAGTTCCGCCCCGTCGGGGAACGCGTAGTGATGCGTGAAGCCGACGCCCACACCTTCCGCCCCCGCCCCGCCGCCGGCCATGAGCCCGCAGTCGGCCACGTGCCCGGCACCGCCCCCTGCGCCCGCGGCGTCCCGGACGGCCGTCACCTCGGTCCACACCGTCACGGAACCACCATCGGGCAGCTCGACGCGCTGCTCAGAGTCGACCGGATTCCACCGCTCCCAACCGCGGGCCCGTGGATCACGTGTGTCGAAGACGATCCGGCCGCCCGGCACGAGGGAGCGCCGCAGATCGGCGAGCGCACGGGCCCAGGCATCGTCCGCGACGAAGAACTGCGCGACATGGCTGGTCATGACCGCCACGTCGAACGAGGCGTCGGGCAGCACCGAGGACGTGCCCTCCACCCAGACCACCCGCCCGGCACCCGGCTTGGCGCGCGCCGCCTCCAGCGAGGCGCGCGCCGGGTCCACCCCCGTCACCCGGTGACCGGCGGCGGCCATGCCGAGGGCGAGCCGGCCGGTTCCACAGCCGAGATCGAGGACCCGGGCACCGGGGACGCGGCCCACGACGGAGAGAAAGAAGTCGTCCTCGCGCGACCAGGGGCACTGGGCGTCGTACACCGCCACCAGCCGCGCGTCGCGGAACTCACCGTGCAGCATCCAAGGCTCCCTGTTCGTCCTTCGCGTCCTTCGCGCGGTGCACCTTCGCCCCTGCTGTCCGGCAGCGCGCGGCCCGTTGTCGTACCCCCGTGGGAGGGTGCCACAAGGACGCCGAACAGGGCGCCCGCATCCGTGTACCGGCCGCCGTCGCGCGGCCGTCGAAGGAGTGCACATCATGTCCGGCACCGACGCCGTCGCCACGTCCCTGGAAGCCATCGCCACCCTGCTGGCGCCCGACAGCCCGGCAGTCGCCGAACGGGTGCGGCACGCCCACGTCGACCCCGGCGGCTATGTGCGTGACCATGCGGACCGGCTGGAGGACCGGGGTATCGAGGAGGCCGTTCCCAACCTCGCCTGGATAGCGCTCATCGACGCGCTCGACGAGCACCGGCTGCTCGCGGAGTTCGACTGGAAGGAGGATCCCACCGAGATACGGGGCCGGTTGACCGCTCTCGCGTCCCGTCCGTCCGTGGACCCCTGGGTGCTCTTCGACGCCGATGAGATGCTCCTGCCGACCGCCGAGTTCCTGGACGCCTGTGGCCGCCACTACCGGGAGGTCGGCGCCGCGCTGGCCGTCCTCGACATCGAGTCGGACTGCTATCCGGTGGTGTGTCTGCGCGCCGCACGCACCGAGGAGCTGACCGCGCTCGCGGCTCGCGCGGGCTTCCCCGCCTGGAGCCTCGGCGGGTGAGAGGCCGTGCCCGCCGCGAGCGATCCGGGCGTGCTACGCCGGCGGGGGAGCGGCCGGAGCGCCCGGCATCGTGGCGTTGAGCGTGCCGTAGTCGAGGCCGTCCGCCAGCGTCGTGCTCGTCCCGGTGGTGAGGAGTTCGCGCGCGCTGCGGTCGACCAGGGCGTAGGCGGCCTCGGCGATCGCGGAGCCCGCACTGACCCGGGCGACGCCGAGCTTCGCCAGCGTGGGGACCGGGAGCGCGCCCGGCCCGGTCAGCAGGTTCAGCGGGACCGGTACCCCGTCGGCCAGGGCCGAGACGGTCGCCTCGTCGAAGGCCCCCAGGACGAACACCCCGTCCGCGCCCGCCTCGGCGTAGACACGGGCCCGGTCCAGGGTCTCCTTGAGCCAGGAGTCGGGATCCGCGGGGCGCAGCCGGTGGGTGTCGATCCGGGCGTTGAGGAAGAGCGGTACGCCCGCGGCGTCCGCGGCGGACCGCGCGGCCGCGATACGAGCGGCCTGCTCGTCCGGCCGTCGCAACGGGTGTGCGCCGGAGCGGAGGGAGTCCTCAAGATTGACTCCGACGGCACCGGCGTCGAGCACGCCCCGTACGGTGCCGGCCAGTTCCGCGGGGGTACGGGCGAAGCCGCTCTCGATGTCGGCGGTGACGGGGACGCTCACCGCGGCGGCGATACGGGAGATGAGAGCGAGGGCGGCATCGCGGTCCAGCCGGTCGCCGTCGGGCGATCCCAGCGACCAGGCGACGCCCGCGCTGGTGGTGGCGACGGCCGCCGCTCCGGCCGCCTCGACGAGTCGCGCGGAGGCCACGTCCCAGGCGTTGGGCAGTACGAGGGGCCTGCCGGGCACGTGCAGCGAGCGGAGCAGGAGTGCCCGGTCGTGGAGGGACGTCATGGTGATCTCTTCCTTGGCTCAGGGGCCCCGTACCGCACACGGCCGCACGGCCCGACGGCCGGATGTTAAGGCCGGGGCGATGGTCCGCCGCACGGGAAGTGGCCATGTTCCCGTACGGGTCCCTGGGACCGCACCTGATTTCGCCCCCACCGGCGGCAGGGCTGCGGGCGCGCGGGGTCCGGGCGCCGAAGGTACGTGCCGTGTTCCGTCAACTTCGGGTCGGCGTCCGCGTCGGCTCCTACACTCCGGACATGAACGAAGTCGATCTGCTCGAAGGTGTCCTGTCCAAGACCGCCGATGTCATCGGCGGTGTCGCCGCCGACCAGTTGAATCTCCCCACACCGTGCGACGAGTACGACGTCGGGACGCTGATCCGTCACATCGGCGGCTGGATCCTCGTGTTCGAGGCGGGGAGCCACGGGCGTACGTACGAGGGTGACGCCGCGAACCACCGCTGCGGCGCCGACCCGGCGGCCGAGTTCCGTCAAGCCGCGGCGGGGGTGGTGTCCGGATGGAAGAAGTACGGCTTCGACCGCGAGGTCCCCGTCACCGGCCGCGAGATGCCCGCCGGGCAGGTGTTCAACATGACCCTCATGGAGTACCTGACCCACGGCTGGGACCTGGCGGTCGCCACCGGGCAGCCGGTCCCGTACACCGAGGAGGAGGCGACGGCCGGCCTGGCCCGCGCGCAGGCCACGCTGCCGCCGCAGTTCCGGGGCGAGGGCATGGCCTTCGGCGAGATCGTTCCCGTGGCCGAGGACGCGTCGGCGATGGACCGGTTCGTGGCGTTCCTCGGACGCGACCCGGTGCCGCCGACGGCCCGGTAGACCTCCGGAGTCGCCCGCCGCATCCCCGGCGTGTTCGGGCAGCCGTAGGGCATGGTCGTACAGGGAGGGCGGGAGGGTGAGCGCGTCGCGCTCTTCCTGAGCGCTCACCGGGCGGAGTGTGACTCGATTCCGTAGGTCATGTACGCAGCCCGCCGGCCGGGTTCGGGCCCTGTCGAAGGAATGCGAACGGGGGCTCCGCCGTACCGCGGCACCCGGCGCCGAGGTACGGCGCCGGGCCGCGGCGGAAAGGAGCACCCGGCCGGAGACGAGTCCCGCTCGTCCGGGCCGCGACCGGGCGCTCAGCCGGTGGCGGCGCCGAACCACCGGGGCAGCCGGCCGATCAGATCCTGCTGGTCGTCACCGACCCACGCCACATGGCCGTCCGGGCGCAGCAGTACCGCGGGCGCGTCCAGTTCCTCGCTGACGTCGACGACATGGTCGACCCGGTCCGCCCACCCCGCCACCGACAGCCTGCCGGTCCGGTCGAGCAGCAGCCCGCGGCCGTCGTGCATCAGCTCGTAGAGGCGCCCCCGCTTCAGCTCCAAGTCCCGCATGCGCCGGCCGAGCAGTTCGTGGCCCTCGCCGAAGTCGTAGCGGACCTCGACCGCGGTGATCATCCCGGTGACGTACCGGTTCACCTCCTCGAAGTCCATCAGCTTCGAGAACAGCTCCCGCAGCGCGGTGGCACCCGGATCGGTCCCCAGCAGGGTGATCTGCGCCCGGGTGTTGTTCAGCACGCGGGCGCCCACCGGGTGGCGTTCGGCGTGGTAGCTGTCGAGCAGCCCCTCCGGCGCCCAGCCGTTGACCTCGGCGGCCAGTTTCCAGCCGAGGTTGAACGCGTCCTGCACACCGAGGTTCATCCCCTGCCCGCCGGTCGGCGGGTGGACGTGCGCCGCGTCGCCGGCCAGCAGCACCCGCCCGACCCGGTAGTGCTCGGCCTGCCGGGTGGCGTCGCCGAACCGGGACAGCCAGCGCGGTGAGTGCGCGCCGAAGTCGGTGCCGGCGACCGCCCGCAGTTGCCGCTTGAACTCTTCGAGGGTCGTCGCGGTCGTACGGTCCTCGGACACCCCGTCGGCGGGCACGATGATGCGGCACACTCCGTCCTCGCCGGGGGCGACGCCGAACCGCAGCTGGGTCTTGCGGACTTCCTCGACGACGGAGGCGATCGTCGCCGGATCCTCGGTCACCTCCATCTCGCCGAGGAGTGTCTCGACCGTCGCGGGCTCGCCGGGGAAACCGACGCCGAGTTGCTTGCGCACCGTGCTGCGGCCCCCGTCGCACCCGACGAGGTAGCGCGAGCGCAGGTGCGTGCCGTCCGTCAGCCCGACGGTCACGCCCTCCGCGTCCTGGCTCAGCCCGGCCACTTCGCAGCCGCGCCGGATCTCGGTACCGAGTTCGAGGGCCCGCGCGTTGAGCAGCCGCTCGCTGACCGGCTGCGGAGTGGCGAGACCGTACGGGTGCGCCGTGTCCAACCGGTCGGGCCACGGCTTCATGATGCTGCCGAAGAGACCGCCGACCTGGAACTTCTTACTGACCGCGAGGAACCGGTCCAGCAGGCCGCGCTGGTCCATGATCTCGACGCTGCGCGCGTGGAGGCCCTGCCCGCGGGACTCCTTGGTCGGCTCGGTCAGCTTCTCCAGTACGACCACCCGCACTCCGGCCAACCGCAGCTCACTGGCCAGCATCAGGCCGGTCGGTCCGCCACCGGCCACGATCACGTCAATCATCAGAACGCCCATTCAACGAGAGTGGAATTCGACCGGCCGCTCGGCGCGGTCCAGTGGCACGCGCACCCGCACCGCGGTGCCGAGTGCCCGCGATCGCACCGCGAGTCCCCCGGCGGTTCGACGGTCCCGCGCAGCCCATACATCGACAAACCCATGCATACCTCGTGGATCTGTCATTTCCGCAGGTTCTGGCCTTGGCCGATCATTCTGCGGTACGACCGGGGCCTTGCCGCAAGCCCCCCGGTGGGCTATACCTTGAGAGTGGCAAGGAGTCCTTACTCCTTGCCCTTTGTCGTTTCCGCCGCAGGGACGGAGCAGGGTTCCCGTCCCCGGCCCCCGGACGTCTTCAGCAGACGGGTTGCGCACACCGCTGTGCCGTCCTGCTCCACACCGGCCCGGGATTTCGATCCCCGATGTACGGGCCGTAACGTTCATGCTCCCGGTACAGCCCGCCGGTTCTTTGCATAAAAGTGCAGCGCTGCGTATAGTCATGCCATCGACGAGGAGGATATCGATGGCGGTACGTGCAGCGGTAGCAGGGGCGAGCGGATACGCCGGCGGGGAGCTGCTCCGCCTCCTGCTGGTCCACCCCGAGGTCGAGATCGGCGCCCTCACGGGCCACTCCAACGCGGGGCAGTCGCTCGGCTCGCTGCAACCGCACCTGAGGCCGCTCGCCGACCGGGTGCTCCAACCCACCACCGCCGAAGTACTCGCCGGACACGACGTGGTCTTCCTGGCCCTGCCGCACGGCCAGTCCGCCGCGGTGGCCGAGCAGCTCGGCGACGATGTCCTCGTGGTCGACATGGGCGCCGACTTCCGGCTGAAGGACGCCGCCGACTGGGAGAAGTTCTACGGTTCGCCGCACGCCGGGACATGGCCCTACGGTCTGCCCGAGCTGCCCGGCGGCCGAGGGGCGCTGGAAGGTGCCAAGCGCATCGCCGTGCCCGGGTGCTACCCGACCGCCGTCTCCCTCGCACTCTTCCCCGCGTACGCGGCCCGGCTCGCCGAGCCCGAGGCGGTCGTCGTCGCCGCGTCCGGCACCTCCGGCGCGGGCAAGGCGGCCAAGCCCCACCTGCTGGGCTCCGAGGTGATGGGCAACATGACCCCGTACGGCGTCGGCGGTGTCCACCGGCACACGCCGGAGATGATCCAGAACCTCGGGGCCGCCGCCGGTGAGCCGGTCACCGTCTCCTTCACACCGACCCTCGCGCCCATGCCCCGCGGCATCCTCGCCACATGCAGCGCGAAGGCGAAGCCGGGTGTCGACGCAGGGGCCGTGCGCGATGCCTACGAGAAGGCGTTCGCCGACGAGCCGTTCGTCGACCTCCTCCCCGAGGGCCAGTGGCCCGCCACCGCGTCCGTGTACGGCTCCAACGCCGTGCAGATCCAGGTCGCGTACGACGAGGCGGCCGGCCGGATCATCGTGATCAGCGCCATCGACAACCTCGCCAAGGGCACCGCGGGCGGCGCCCTGCAGAGCATGAACATCGCGCTCGGACTTCCCGAGAGCACAGGTCTTTCGACGATCGGAGTGGCACCGTGAGCGTCACGGCAGCACAAGGATTCTCGGCGGCGGGCATCGCCGCCGGAATCAAGGAGAGCGGTAACCCCGACCTGGCCCTCGTGGTCAACAACGGGCCGCGTCGCGCCGCCGCGGGAGTCTTCACCTCCAATCGCGTCAAGGCCGCCCCCGTCCTCTGGTCGGAGCAGGTGCTCAAGGGCGGCGAGGTCACCGCCGTCGTCCTCAACTCCGGCGGGGCCAACGCCTGTACGGGACCCCAGGGTTTCCAGGACACCCACGCCACCGCCGAGAAGGCCGCCGAGGTCCTCGAAGGACACAGCGCGGGCGAGATCGCGGTCGCCTCGACCGGACTCATCGGCCTGCTGCTCCCGATGGACAAGCTCCTGCCGGGCATCGAGAAGGCCGCCGCGTCCCTCAGCGAGCACGGCGGCGAGAAGGCCGCCATCGCCATCAAGACGACCGACACCGTGCACAAGACGGCCGTCGCGGGCGGCGCGGGCTGGACCGTCGGCGGGATGGCCAAGGGCGCGGGCATGCTCGCCCCCGGCCTCGCCACCATGCTGGTCGTCCTCACCACGGACGCCGACGTGGACGCCGCGGGCCTCGACTCCGCGCTGCGCGACGCCACCCGGACCACCTTCGACCGGGTCGACTCCGACGGCTGCATGTCCACCAACGACACCGTGCTGCTGCTCGCCTCGGGGGCGAGCGGAATCACCCCGGAGCAGGCCGAGTTCGCCGAGGCCGTACGGACCGTGTGCGCCGACCTCGCCCGCCAGCTGATCGGCGACGCCGAGGGCGCCTCCAAGGACATCCGGATCGAGGTGATCAACGCCGCGACCGAGGACGACGCCGTCGAGGTGGGCCGCTCCATCGCCCGTAACAACCTGCTCAAGTGCGCCATCCACGGTGAGGACCCCAACTGGGGCCGTGTCCTGTCCGCGATCGGTACGACGAAGGCCGCTTTCGAGCCCGACCGGCTGAACGTCGCCATCAACGGTGTCTGGGTCTGCCGGGCCGGCGGCGTCGGCGAGGACCGCGACCTCGTCGACATGCGCTACCGGGAGGTCACGATCACCGCCGACCTCGCCGAGGGCACCGAATCGGCCGTCATCTGGGCCAACGACCTCACCGCGGACTACGTCCACGAGAACAGCGCGTACAGCTCATGAGTACGGCCCGCAAGCACACCGCACTGCCGAAGGCGCAGATCCTCATCGAGGCGCTGCCCTGGCTGACCCGGCACCACGGCAGGACCGTCGTCATCAAGTTCGGCGGCAACGCCATGATCGACGAGGAGCTGAAGGCAGCCTTCGCCCAGGACGTCGTCTTCCTGCGGCACGCCGGCCTCAAGCCCGTCGTCGTGCACGGCGGCGGCCCGCAGATCACCGCCCAGCTGGACAAGCAGGGTCTGGTCAGCGAGTTCAAGGCCGGTCTGCGCGTCACCACGCCCGAGGCGATGGACGTCGTACGGATGGTCCTGGCCGGACAGGTCCAGCGCGAACTCGTCGGGCTGCTCAACCAGCACGGCCCGCTCGCCGTCGGCATGACCGGCGAGGACGCCCACACCATCACCGCCACCCAGCACCGGCCCACCATCGACGGCGAACTCGTCGACATCGGCCGGGTCGGCGAGATCACCGCGATCGACACCGGGGCCATCCAGGCGCTGCTGGACGACGGCCGCATCCCGGTCGTCTCCTCCATCGCCCGATCCGCCGACGACAACCACGTCTACAACGTCAACGCCGACACCGCGGCCGCCGCGCTCGCCGCCGCGCTGAACGCCGAGACGCTGATGGTCCTCACCGATGTCGAGGGCCTCTACGAGGACTGGCCCCACAGCGACGACGTGATCAGCCGCCTGACCGCGACCGAGTTGGAGAAGCTGCTGCCGGACCTCTCCAGCGGCATGGTCCCCAAGATGCGGGGCTGCCTGCACGCCGTACGCAACGGTGTCGAGACCGCCCGGGTCATCGACGGCCGGGTCCAGCACGCGATCCTGCTGGAGATCTTCACCGACGAGGGAGTCGGCACGATGGTCGTGCCCGACGCACAGCACGCGACACAGGGGGAAGCATGACCAACGCCGGGCTTTCGCAGCGGTGGCGGGGCGCGCTCATGGACAACTACGGCACCCCCGCGCTGTCCCTGACCCGTGGCTCCGGTGCCCGCCTCTGGGACGCGGACGGCGCCGAGTACCTCGACTTCGTCGGCGGCATCGCGGTGAACGCGCTGGGCCACGCCCACCCCGCCGTCGTCGAGGCCGTCTCCGCGCAGGTCGCCGCCCTCGGGCATGTCTCCAACCTCTTCATCGCCGAACCGCCCGTCGCGCTCGCCGAACGGCTGCTCCAGCTCTTCGGCCGGCCCGGCCGCGTCTACTTCGCCAACTCCGGCGCCGAGGCCAACGAGGCCGCCTTCAAGATCGGCCGGCTCACCGGACGCACCCACATGGTCGCCACCGACGGCGGCTTCCACGGCCGGACGATGGGCGCGCTCGCCCTCACCGGCCAGCCGAAGAAGCGCGAGCCCTTCCTGCCGCTGCCCGGCGACGTCACCCATGTCCCGTACGGGGACGTGGCGGCGCTGCGGTCCGCGGTGACCACCGACACGGCCCTGCTGATCATCGAGCCCGTCCAGGGCGAGAACGGCGTGGTCGTGCCGCCCAAGGGCTATCTGGAGGCCGCCCGGGAGATCACCCGGGCCACCGGCACCCTGCTCGTCCTGGACGAGGTGCAGACCGGCATCGGCCGCTGCGGCCACTGGTTCGAGCACCAGGCCCACCAGGGGGTCGAGCCCGACGTCGTCACCCTCGCCAAGGGGCTCGGCGGCGGACTGCCGATCGGCGCCGCCGTCGCGTTCGGACCGGCGGCCGACCTGCTCAAGCCCGGCCAGCACGGCACGACGTTCGGCGGCAACCCGATCGCCTGCGCCGCCGGACTCGCGGTCCTGGACACCCTCGCCGCCGACGGCACCCTGGATACGGTGAAGCGGCTCGGCGAGCGGATCCGCGTGAGGGTAGAGGGACTCCAACACCCCCTGGTCTCCCATGTCCGCGGCTCGGGACTGCTGCTGGGTATCGTGCTCACCGGACCCCTCGCACCACAGGTGCAGCAGGCGGCCCAGGGAGCCGGGCTCCTGGTGAACGCGCCCGCCCCCGATGTCGTACGGCTCATGCCGCCGCTGATCATCGGTGACGACGAGGTGGACGCGTTCCTGCGGATCCTGCCGGGCGCTCTCGACGCGGCATACGGGGACGGACGATCCGGAGCATGACGATCCGGAGAATGAGGCGACGACGATGACCGAGGCGCAGGAATCCGAGCACGGCGGGCCGTCCGTGCCACAGACCCGCACGGCCCGCCACCGCCGGATCGTGGACATCCTGAACCGGCAGCCGGTGCGCTCCCAGAGCCAGCTGGCCAAGCTGCTGGCCGACGACGGGCTGAGCGTCACCCAGGCGACGCTCTCCCGGGACCTCGACGAGCTGGGCGCGGTCAAGATCCGCAACACCGGCGGGGAGCTGATCTACGCGGTGCCGAGCGAGGGCGGATTCCGTACCCCGCAGGCGCCGCTGGGCGGCTCCGCCAAGGAGGAGCGGATGCGCAGGCTCTCCTCCGAACTCCTCATCTCGGCGGAGGCATCGGCCAACCTCGTGGTGCTGCGCACACCGCCGGGCGCGGCCCAGTTCCTCGCCTCGGCCATCGACCAGGCCGAGCTCCAGGCCATCCTCGGCACCATCGCGGGTGACGACACCCTGATGCTGATCAGCCGCGACCCGAACGGAGGCCAGGCCCTCGCGGACCATCTGCTGCGGCTGGCCCAGAACGACCGCTGAACCGGGGCCCTCCGTCCGGACCGGGCCGGGCGGAACCCGCGTGGACACGGCCTGCGGGACAGCCCTCAGTAGCCGGTGATCGCGGTCGGGCCCGAGGCGGTCCCGATCGCGATGTGCGGGCGGCGGGCCGGGTTCGCCCAGGCCAGGATGCGGTCCATCGCGGCCGCCGGTACGGAGACGCAGCCGGCGGTCGCACCGCGCCCGTTCACATGCAGGAAGATCCCGGCACCCCGGCCCCGTACCGGCCGGGCGTAGTTGAAGCCGATGACCAGGGCGCGGGCGTACGGGGCGGTGTACGTGACCAGATGCTCGGCCTCGTCCGCCCGGCAGTCCGCGGGTCGCGGTTCCACCCAGCGGTTGTAGGCCCGTGCCGCGTTGTCCTGGCACCACCAGGAGCGGTCGTTGACGCGCCGGTAGGGGTACGCCGTCCCCGGAGCGGGCGCCTTGATCCCGAAGGCGTACGGGAGGTCGTACAGCCCGGTGGGCGTGGTGTTCGTGCCCTGCTCGCGCGTACGGCCCTCGGCGAGCCCCTTCGCGCCGAACCGGGCCGGCGCCGAACCCGCCGCCAGCCATCCGCCCCGTCGCCGCTCCCACCAGGTCACCGTGCCGGTGGTGGAGCCGGTGTCCGGGGCCTCGGCCGTGATCAGCTGGCTGCCGCCGCCGGTGTCGGCCAGCCGTGCGGGAAGCGGCGGCCCGCCGTCGGGCCGGGCCGCGACCGAGCCCAGCAGGGCGAGCAGTACTCCACCGGTCACCAGAGAGACGCGCATGGTCCGGACCGTACGGCGCCCGGCGCGGCGGCCCCACCGGGCCTGCTCCGTACGGCCCAGTCGCTCACCGCCCGGGAGGCACCGCCGTCGGCGCCATCGGCGGCAGCGGGAGGGGGAGTCCCGGCAGCCCGTCGATGCTCGTGGCGATGTCCGGCTTCTTCTCGAAGTACGCGCTGAGGCTCTCGTCGTCCTCGCGCCGGAACCGGTCGGCGTGCAACGGGCGGTCCTGGTCGTACGAGAGGTGGGGCACCGCGAATCCGCAGGTGTCCCGGATCAGTTCGGCCCGCACGACGATGATCGCGCGCAGCCCGTGCGGGGTGGGGTCGACACCGGGGAAGTGGTCCAGGAGCCCGGTGAACCGCGCATCGTCGCGGAAGACCGGCTCACCGCGGCCGTGCACCCGCACGATGGTGGGCGGTCCCTGGAAGGCGCACCACATCAGCGTGATGCGCCCGTTCTCGCGCAGGTGGGCGATGGTCTCCGCGTTGCTCCCGGCGAAGTCCAGGTAGGCCACGGTCCGTTCGTCGACCACGGCGAACGAGCCGCTGACGCCCTTGGGGGAGAGGTTGACCGTGCCGTCGGCGTCCAGGGGAGCGGTCGCCGTGAAGAACAGGGGCTGCTCCTCGATGAAGGTCCTCAGCCGTCCGTCGATGCGTTCATATGTCTTTCCCATGGTGTCGAGTATCGGCGGCGAAGGCCCGTCTGCCGAGAGATGAAGGCCCGCCTGCCGAGGGATGAAGGCCCGCCTGCCGAGGGATATGGCACGACACATCACCGCCGCACGTCTCTGACCAGCGGTTTTGACAAAGCATACGGAGGACTGCATAGTTATACCCATCAGTGATTGCACCGTAAGGAGAAACCCGTGACCGAGCGCGTCGTACTCGCCTACTCGGGCGGCCTGGACACCTCCGTCGCCATCGGCTGGATCGCCGAGGAGACGGGCGCCGAGGTCATCGCCGTTGCCGTGGACGTCGGCCAGGGCGGCGAGGACCTGGACGTCATCCGCAAGCGCGCGCTCGCCTGCGGTGCCGTCGAAGCCGAGGTCGCGGACGCGAAGGACGAGTTCGCCGAGGAGTACTGCCTCCCCGCGATCAAGGCCAACGCCCTCTACATGGACCGCTACCCGCTGGTCTCCGCCCTCTCCCGGCCGACCATCGTCAAGCACCTCGTCGCCGCCGCGAAGAAGCACAACGCGGGCGTCGTCGCCCACGGCTGCACCGGCAAGGGCAACGACCAGGTCCGCTTCGAGGCCGGCATCTCGGCCCTCGGCCCCGACCTGAAGTGCATCGCCCCGGTCCGTGACTACGCGATGACCCGGGACAAGGCGATCGCCTTCTGCGAGGAGAAGAACCTCCCGATCGCGACCACCAAGAAGTCCCCGTACTCCATCGACCAGAACGTCTTCGGGCGCGCCGTCGAGACGGGCTTCCTGGAGGACATCTGGAACGCGCCGATCGAGGACATCTACGAGTACACCGAGAACCCGGCCGCCGTGCGCGAGGCCGACGAGGTCGTCATCTCCTTCAAGGAGGGCGTCCCGGTCGCCATCGACGGCAAGCCGGTCACCGTGCTCCAGGCGATCCAGCAGCTCAACGAGCGGGCCGGCGGCCAGGGCGTCGGCCGGATCGACATGGTCGAGGACCGGCTCGTGGGCATCAAGTCCCGCGAGGTGTACGAGGCTCCCGGCGCGATCGCCCTGATCACCGCCCACCAGGAGCTGGAGAACGTCACCGTCGAGCGCGAACTGGCCCGCTACAAGCGCCAGGTCGAGCAGCGCTGGGGCGAGATGGTCTACGACGGCCTGTGGTTCTCCCCGCTCAAGCGCGCCCTGGACGGCTTCATCAACGAGGCCAACCAGCACGTCACCGGTGACATCCGGATGACCCTGCACGCCGGCCGCGCCGTCGTCACGGGTCGCAGGTCCGAGCAGTCGCTGTACGACTTCAACCTCGCCACCTACGACTCGGGCGATACGTTCGACCAGTCCAAGGCGCAGGGCTTCATCGAGATCTTCGGCCTTTCGTCGAAGATCGCCGCCAAGCGTGACCTGGTCTGACCGCCACCTGTTACGTCACCGCCTCCCCGTTCCTTCGCGGCGGGGAGGCGGTCGCACATCCACCCCCTTGTTCTCCGAGGAGCACGCAGTGAGCAACGGCACCGGCAACGGCAACAGCGACGTACGCCTCTGGGGCGCCCGCTTCGCCGACGGCCCGGCCGAGGCGCTGGCCAAGCTGTCCGCGTCCGTCCACTTCGACTGGCGGCTCGCGCCGTACGACATCGCCGGCTCCCGCGCCCACGCGCGTGTCCTCAACAAGGCGGGACTGCTCACCGAGGACGAGCTGACCCGGATGACCGCCGGTCTCGACCGGCTCGAAGCCGATGTCGCCGACGGATCCTTCACCGGCACCATCGCCGACGAGGACGTCCACACCGCGCTGGAGCGCGGCCTGCTGGAGCGCCTCGGCCCCGACCTCGGTGGCAAACTGCGGGCCGGCCGCTCCCGCAACGACCAGATCGCCACGCTCTTCCGGATGTACCTGCGCGACCACGCCCGGATCATCGGCTCACTGATCGCCGACCTCCAGGACGCCCTGGTCGGTCTCGCCGAGGCACACCCGGACGTGGCCATGCCCGGCCGTACACACCTCCAGCACGCCCAGCCCGTCCTCTTCGCCCACCATGTGCTGGCCCACGTCCAGTCCCTGACCCGGGACGCCGAGCGGCTGCGCCAGTGGGACGAGCGGACCGCCGTGTCCCCGTACGGCTCCGGAGCGCTCGCCGGGTCCTCGCTCGGCCTCGACCCGGAGGCGGTCGCCGCCGACCTCGGCTTCGAGCGCGGCTCGGTGGCCAACTCCATCGACGGCACGGCCTCGCGGGACTTCGTCGCCGAATTCGCCTTCATCACCGCGATGATCGGCGTCAACCTCTCCCGGATCGCGGAGGAGGTCATCATCTGGAACACGAAGGAGTTCTCCTTCGTCACCCTGCACGACGCCTTCTCCACCGGCTCGTCGATCATGCCGCAGAAGAAGAACCCGGACATCGCCGAGCTGGCGCGCGGCAAGTCCGGCCGTCTGATCGGCAATCTGACGGGCCTGATGGCCACGCTGAAGGCCCTCCCGCTCGCGTACAACCGTGACCTCCAGGAAGACAAGGAGCCGGTCTTCGACTCCTGCGACCAGCTCGAAGTCCTGCTGCCCGCCTTCACCGGCATGATGGCCACGCTCACCGTCAACCGGGAGCGCATGGAGGAGCTGGCCCCGGCCGGCTTCTCGCTCGCCACCGACATCGCCGAGTGGCTGGTCAAGCAGGGCGTCCCGTTCCGGGTCGCACACGAGGTCGCGGGCGAGTGCGTCAAGGAGTGCGAGCAGCACGGCATCGAGCTGGACCAGCTCACCGACGAGCAGTTCGCGAAGATCTCCGAGCACCTCACCCCGGAGGTCCGCACCGTCCTCGACGTGCGCGGCGCCCTCGCCTCCCGCAATGGCCGGGGCGGTACGGCGCCCTCCGCCGTCGCCGTGCAGCTCGCCGAGGTGAAGAGCGACCTGGCGGCCCAGCACGCCTGGGCGACCGCACAGCGGTAGCGGCCACGAGGGGCGCGGCGCCCGCTCAACAGGTGTACGAAGGGCATCGCGGGCTACGTTGGTCGGGACGGAGCAACGGAACCGACCACGAGGAGCCCGCGATGCCCTTCGCCGCCCTGGCCGCCGCGACGACCCCGACCGCTCACATCGGGCTCGGCCTTGCCGCCGTCGGCAGGCCCGGCTACATTAATCTGCACCGCGACCGGGACCTGCCCGCCGACCGGGGCGTCGACGCGCTGCGCGCCCGCACCCATGAGCTCCTGGACGCCGCCTACGCCCAGGGCGTCCGCTACTTCGACGCGGCCCGCTCCTACGGCCGCTCCGAGGAGTTCCTGGCCGGCTGGCTGACCGCCCACCCCGAGGTCTCGGACGTCGTCATCGGCAGCAAATGGGGCTACACCTACACCGCGGACTGGAGCGTCGACGCCGAGGCGCACGAGGTCAAGGACCACAGCCTGTCCATGTACGAGCGCCAGCGCGCCGAGACCGCCGAGCTGCTGGGGGACCGGCTCGACCTCTACCAGATCCACTCGGTGACCGCCGACAGCCCGGCGCTCGACGACAAGGCACTGCACGAGCGCCTCGCCGCGCTCGCCGCCGAGGGCGTCACCGTCGGCCTCTCCACCAGCGGACCCGGTCAGGCCGACGCCATCCGGGCCGCCCTCACCGTCACGGTGGACGGCGAGCCCCTGTTCCGCACCGTCCAGGCCACCTACAACGCGCTGGAGACCTCGGCCGGACCGGCGCTCGCCGAGGCCCATGACGCCGGGCTCACCGTGATCGTCAAGGAGGGCATGGCCAACGGGCGCCTGGCCGGTGCCGAGGCCCCCGCCGTCGTCCAGGAGATCGCCGCCCGGGCCGACGTCGGCAGTGACGCGGTCGCTCTCGCGTTCGTCCTGCGCCGGCCCTGGGCCGGTGTCGTCCTCTCCGGTGCGGCCACCGTGAACCAGCTCTCCGGCAATCTGCACGCCGCCGTCGTCGATCTCGACGAGGAAGGGCGCGACCGGCTCGACGCACTGGTGGAGGAGCCGGAGGCGTACTGGCGCCACCGCTCCACACTGCCGTGGAGCTGACCCGGCCCCGTCGCACCGGCCCGTCGCACGGCCCCGTCAGCGGGGCCTGGACCCGACACTCCTCAAGGACTGATCCCTCAACGGAGCAATCCACCAAGGAGTGATTCCGCACGGACGGGTCCCGCACGGACGGGTCCCGCACGGACCGGTCCTGCACGGACCGTCCGTCAGGGGCCGGTGGCCCCGGCTCCCGCGGCCCAGTCGGCGAGCGCTTCGAAGTCGCCGCGCTCCAGGCCGATGCGCGGATCGATCTGCCGCAGCAGCGCTCGCACCGGGTGATGGGCGGCGACCCACTCCCGGTCCCGGCCGGTGATCTCGTCGTCGACCCAGGCGAACGGCCTTCCGGCCGCGTACTCGACGATGTACCGCGTCTTCCAGTACGTCCCGTCCGGCGCGCTGCCGTGCATCTCGGGCCAGTCGATGTACGGCAGCACGGGCAGCCCGAGATGCGGGCCGATCCACTCGTTGGCCTCGTCCTTCCAGGTGGTGGCCCAGATCAGCTCGTACCGTCCGGCCAGGCTCAGCAGTTCGTCGCCGTGTGCCGGGTTGAGCAGGACGGGAAGGGGAGGGCCCGCGGTCCACCCCGTCGGGCGCATCCGGTGTCTGCGGTATCCGTCCGGCGCCTTGCGGCGGGACAGCGCCGCGTACGGATTGAGCGGACCGTCGATGTCGATCAGCAGCAGCGGCTTCATGCCCTTATGCTGCCCACTTCGCCGTCGCCGCGGCACCGGATATCGCTCAGCGGCATCGGTGGCGGTCTCCGCCGCCACCGCGTCCGGACGTGGCGTGCGGGCAGGGCGGCCCCCCCTCACCTGGTGAGACGTTAATGTCTCACATGGGTTAAGGTCGTCTCATGACTCTCGACCGTGAGCAGGTGCTGCGCAGTGCCGCCGCCCTGCTGACCCATAAATCCACGGCCACCATGGATGAGGTCGCCAAGGCCGCGGGCATCGGCCGCGCCACCCTTCACCGTCATTTCGCCGGGCGGGACGCCCTGGTGAAGGCGCTGGAGGAGCTCGGCATCCGGGAATTCGAAGCGGCCCTGGATGCCGCCGCGCTCGACGAGGGCACCGCCGAGGAAGGGCTGCGCCGCCTCGTCGCGGCCGTCGAGCCCGGTGCCGGGCTGCTTTCCTTCCTCGTCACCGAGAACCAGCTCTTCGAGGGCGATGAGGTGAACGAGGGCTGGAACCGGCTCGACGCCAGGGTCTCCGCCTTCTTCCGGCGCGGTCAGGAACGCGGCGAGTTCCGTATCGACCTCACCCCCGCCTGGCTGACCGAGGCCCTCTACGGGCTCATCGGCACCGGCGCCTGGTCCGTCCAGGTGGGACGGGTCGCCGCACAGGACTTCCAGTACATGATCGTCGAGTTGCTGCTCGGCGGAGCACGGCGGAGCGTGGAGCAATGACCAGCATCGACCAGCACCAGCACACCGCGGACGTCGTACGCCGCCCGGGGCGGTGGATCGCCCTGGCCGTACTCGTGCTCGCCGTGCTGCTGGTGGCCGTCGACGCGACCGTCCTCGGCCTCGCGACCCCGTTCCTCAGCGAGGACCTCGAACCGACCGGCACCCAGTTGCTCTGGATCGGCGATGTCTACTCCTTCGTCATCGCCGGACTCCTCGTCTCCATGGGCAGCCTCGGTGACCGTATCGGCCGCAAGAAGCTGCTGCTGATCGGCGCCGTCGCGTTCGGCGCGGTCTCCGTGCTCAACGCGTACGCGCAGACCCCGGAGATGATGATCCTGGCCCGAGCGCTGCTCGGTGTCGCGGGCGCCACCCTGATGCCGTCCACGCTGGCCCTGATCCGCAACCTCTTCCACGACCCGCGCGAACGCAGCCTCGCCATCGGTATCTGGGGCGCCATGGCCTCCGCGGGCGCGGCCGTCGGCCCCGTCGTCGGCGGATTCCTCCTCGAACACTTCTGGTGGGGATCGGTCTTCCTCATCAACCTGCCCGTCATGGCGGTCCTCGTGGTCGTCGGCATCAAGCTGATCCCCGAGTCGAAGAACCCGGCACCGGGCCCCTGGGACCTGGTCAGTGTCGCGCTCTCCCTGATCGGCATGATCGGAGTCGTGTACGCCATCAAGGAGGTGGCCGCACACGGGGCGAGCTGGGAAGTCGCCGCGTCGGCCGTCATCGGCGTGGCCGCGCTCACCTGGTTCATCCGCAGGCAGCTCAAGCTGCCAGCGCCTCTGCTGGACATGCGGCTCTTCCACCACCGGGGCTTCTCTGGCGCGGTCCTCGCCGACCTGCTGACCATCCTCGGCCTGTCCGGGCTGGTCTTCTTCCTCTCCCAGTTCCTGCAACTGGTCCAGGGCCGCGGCCCGCTGGAAGCCGGGCTCGCCGAACTGCCCGCGGCCGTCGGCGCGGTCACCGCGGGTCTGCTGGCCGGATTCGCGGCCCGCCGTTTCTCGGTCCGCTCCGTGGTCTCCGGCGGACTCGCGGCGGTCGGCCTGGCCCTGGCGTCCGTGACCGTGCTCAGCAAGGACACCGGATACCCGCTGCTCGGCGGGATGCTGCTGGTCGTCGGTGTCGGCGCCGGGTTCGCCTTCACCGTCACCGCCGATGTCATCCTCTCCAGCGTGCCGAAGGAGCAGGCGGGCTCCGCGTCCGCCGTCTCCGAAACGGCGTACGAACTCGGCGCCGCCCTCGGTATCGCCCTGCTCGGATCCATCGTCACCGGCGTCTACCAGGACTTCGTGACTCCGCCGGGCATCCCCTCCGACACGGCGGCGGCCGCCCATGAATCCCTCGGAGGCGCCGTCGAAGCGGCCACCGACCTGCCCGCGGGGCAGGCGGATCCCCTGATCTCGGTGGCCCAGGAGTCGTTCGTCGACGGGCTGCAGCTCGCCGCGGGCGTCGGTGCCTCGGTACTCCTGGCGACCGCCGTCGCCGCCTGGTTCCTGCTGCGGGGCCAGAAGCTGGAGGAGGGCATCGAGCACCCGTAACCACCCGTACGCGTAAGGGCCCGCACCCCCGAGGGGTGCGGGCCCTTACGTCACCGGGTTCAGGCGGCCTTGGCCTTCGTCGCGTAGATGTCCACGTACTCCTGGCCGGACAGCCGCATCACCTCGGCCATCACCGAGTCCGTCACGGCCCGCAGCACATAGCGGTCGCGGTCCATGCCCTCGTAGCGCGAGAACTCCATCGGCTCACCGAAGCGCACCGTGACCTTGCCCGGCCGGGGCAGTCCGGCGCCGCCCGGCTGGAGCTTGTCCGTGCCGATCATCGCGAACGGGATCACCGGCGCGCCCGTCATCAGCGTCAGCCGGGCGATACCCGTACGGCCCCGGTAGAGCCGGCCGTCGGGGGAGCGGGTGCCCTCCGGGTAGATCGCGAAGGCATGGCCCTCGTCCAGCACCCGGCGGCCCGTCATCAGCGCCGCCACACCACCGCGTCCGCCGTCCCGGTCCACCGGGATCATGCCGCAGCCGGTGAAGAACCAGGCCATCAGGCGGCCCTTGAGCCCCTTGCCCGTGACGTACTCGTCCTTGCCGATGTAGAACACCGGCCGGTCGCAGCAGATCGGCATGATCATCGAGTCGATGAACGTGAGGTGGTTGCCCGCGAGGATCACCGGCCCGGACCCGGGGATGTTCTTCGCGCCTTCCACCTGCGGGCGGAACATCAGGCGCAGGATCGGTCCGAGCACTGCCTTGATGACCGTGAGTCGGGACAACGGTTCCTCCGGTGTCGTGGCCGGGCCGGCCGAGGTGCGATGAGGGTCTGTGCGGGTGAGGGTCTGTGCAGGTGAGGACGATACTCGCGGGTACCGCCCGATCGCACATCGGGTTCACGAAGTGGATACGCAGTGTTGACGCGTGTTTGCGCCATGTTCGCCCCGGGGCTGCCGGGCGGACGGCCCGGCTGCCTACGATCGGCCCTCGCTCGACAGGTGCCAGACACTACAGCCAGGAGCATTCATGACAGAGCGTGCGCAGACGAGTCCCGGCCGGCGAACCCTTCTGGGCGCGGCCGTCCTCGGTACGGCGGCCCTGGGACTGCCCGCCGCGGCGCAGGCCGCCGAGCGTGGCCGCGGCGGCCACGGCAACGGCCACGGCTCCCTCCGGGACCTGCCCGTACCGACCGTCATAGGCCACCGGGGCGCCAGCGGCTACCGCCCCGAGCACACCCTCGGCTCCTACCAGCTGGCCCTGGACATGGGCGCACACATCGTCGAGCAGGACCTCGTGCCGACGAAGGACGGTCACCTCGTGTGCCGCCACGAGAACGACATCACCGCCACCACCGATGTCGCCGACCACCCCGAGTTCGCGAGCCGCAAGGTCACCAAGAAGATCGACGGGATTCCCCTCACCGGCTGGTTCACCGAGGACTTCACACTGGCCGAGCTGAAGACGCTGCGTGCCAAGGAGCGCATCCCGGGCAACCGCCAGAGGAACACCCTCTACGACGGCCGCTGGGAGATCCCCACCTTCGAGGAGGTCCTGCGCTGGGCCGACAAGGAGGGCCGCAGGCGCGGCAGGCCGGTCTGGCTGTACGTCGAGACCAAGCACCCCACGTACTTCCGCGGCCTGGGCCTCGGCCTGGAGGAGCCGCTGGCCCGGCTGCTGCGCCGCTACCGCCGCCACCGCGCGGACGCTCCGCTCATTCTCCAGTCCTTCGAGCCGGGCTCCATCCAGCGGCTGTCCAGGCTCGTCGCCACCCCGCGCGTCGTCCTGCTGTCCGGACCCAAGGAGCGCCCCTGGGACTTCGTGGAGGCCAATGACCCCCGTACGGTCGCCGACCTCGTCAAGCCGGCCGGCCTGAAGTGGATGGCGTCGTTCGCGCAGGGCATCGGTCCCACCCTGGACCTGATCATTCCCAAGGACGCCTCGGGCCGGCTGACCACGCCGACCACGCTGGTGAAGGACGCGCACGCGCAGGGCCTGCTCCTCCACCCGTACACGATGCGCAACGAGAACACCTTCCTGCCCGCCGACTTCCGCCGGGGCACCGACCCCCACGCGTACGGCGACGCGTTCGGCGCCTTCCGGGCGTACTTCGCCACCGGTATCGACGGAGTGTTCTCCGACAACCCGGACACCGCGCTGCTCGCGGCGGCGGACTTCGCCCGGAACTGACGTACCCCTCCGGCCCGCCGAGCACCGCACGCCGTCAGCCGCCGTCGTCAGCCACCCGACCGGGCATGCCCCGGTCGGGTGGTGCTCCCGGCACACGGCAACCGGCTGCCCGCGGGGCACGTCCGCTGGGGCATGACCCTTCTCGATCATGCTCCGGCCGCCGTCGCCTCCCCGGCCGCCGTCGCCTCCCCGTCCGCCGCTACCGGGAGCGCCGCCCCCGCCCTCGTCGTCCGCGCCCTGCGCCCCCTGGTGCGCGCGGAGGCCTCGGCCGAGGCGCCCGCCGCCGCCCTCGACCCCGCCGACCTCGAACAGGCCGTATGGCTGCGGCTGCTGGAACGTCTGGCGACGGCCGGACCACCGGACGACTCGGCCCGCTGGGTGCGCGACTCCGTACGGGCGGAGGCCCGCCGAGGCCGCCGCACGGCCCGGCACGAGCACCCGTACGCCCGGGTGGAACCCCGCGCCGATCCGGCCGGCTGCCCGGAGCGGGCCGCCCTGGGCGCGGCCGAACGCCGGGCGCTGCGTGCGGCCGTGGCCCGGCTGCCCCGGCGCTGCTCCCGGCTGCTGGAGGCGATGCTCGCCCCCGGCGATCCGACCTACCGGGAAATCGCAGGGGAGTTGGGTATGTCACAGGGCAGTTTGGGTCCGATGCGTTCCCGTTGCCTTGGATGTCTGCGCAGAATGCTGGCGGCGGAGGTTGTTGCTCCTGAACCGCGGGGATAGGAGCGGTAGACAACCGGCGGACAGGTGAGCGGGAGGCATGCGCACATGGGCATGAGTGTGACCATCTCGGCGGCGACGGCACAGGACGTCGAGCAGATCTTCAGGCTCCAGTACCTCTGCTTCCAGAGCGAGGCGGAGCTCTACGACAACTACCGGATAGACCCTCTCGTCCAGAGTCTCGAATCGGTGCGCGGTGAAGTCGCCGCGGATCTGGTGTTCGTGGCCAGGCTGGGCGAGGAAGTGGTCGGCTCGGTACGCGGATTCATCGACCGGGACGGTACGGGCCAGATCTCCAGGCTCTGCGTCCACCCCCGGCTCCAGGGACACGGCCTCGGCGCCCGTCTGCTGGGGGCCGCGGAGGCGGGCCTGGCCGCGGACCGGTCGGCCACCCGCTTCCGGCTGCACACCGGCCATCGCAGCGAGAACAATCTGCGGCTCTACCGCAGGGCGGGATACGCGCAGGTCGGGGCCGCCACCGGTGCGGACGGGGTGCGGATGCTCCTGCTGGAGAAGGACGCGGAGGCACGGGCCTACGTGGCCAGCGCCTGACGGACCGGTCCGGCCCGTCCGGGGTCTCCCGGAACGGTGCGCGAGGCCCTAGACGGTCCTGGCGCGGCGCAGCCAGATCATCCCGGTGACCGGCAGGATCACCGGGATGAACAGGTAGCCCATCCCGAAGTCCGACCAGACGGTCGCATCGGGGAAGGCGGACGGCTCCACCAGCGTCCACGTACCGACCACGAGCACTCCCGCGAGTTCGGCGGCGCAGCACACCAGCGCCGCCTTTCGGGCCTTCTCCCCGCCCCGCACCAGCGAGTACGTGATGAAGCCGTACACGAGGGCCGCGACGGCCGACAGGACATAGGCCAGCGGCGCCTTGTCGAAGTCCAGGATCATCTCGACGACGGAGCGGGATGCGGCCGCCACGGTGAACACGCCGTAGAACCAGACCAGCACCCGTCCGGGACCGGTGCCCAGCTCGAAGGACTGCTTCGGGGGAGCCCCGGGGCGTTCGGTGTCGGTCACGGTCAGTTTCCCCAGATGTCGTAGAGCCGCACTTCGAGCACCGCCAGCACGACCGCGCCCGCCGCCACCGTGACCGAACCCCAGCGGGTCCGCTCGGTCAGCGACAGGAAACCGGCGGCCGGTACGGCGGCGAAGGAACCGATCAGATAGGCGATGAAGATCGTCATGCCCTGCTCCGGCCGCTCGCCGCGGGCCAGCTGCACGATTCCCACCACCAGCTGGGCCAGGGCCAGCACCGAGACGACGGCCATCCCGATGAAGTGCCAGTCCTTCGTGGGCTGGTCCCGGTAGGCGGCGAATCCGCACCAGGCGGCGAGGGCGAGCGCGGACACGGCGACCGCGACCGTCAGGGCGTCAAGCATGAAGCGAGGGTATTACGGAGCCGCCGGACCTCCGCGAGGGGCCCGGTGCCCCTCACGCCCGAAGGCCCGTGCCGCGGCAACGGATCCCGTCACGCTCACGGTCGCGGGATCGTGGCCTTGGCCACAGCGGCCCTCCCCGTCACACCGGCCCAGGCGACCGCCCCCACCTCCCGCCCCCTTGTATCGGCGCAGGTCACAGACGCGCGAGGAGAGAATCCCCGCTTTCCCCGCGCCGTTGCGCGCGGCCATCCACGGCTGTCCGCTATCCGGACAGCCGGGATCGGGGAGTCGTTACGTCTGTTTTACTTGGGACATGACCACGACGAGCAGCCGCATCCTTGCGACCGAGGCGATCAGCGCGCCCGGTGCTCGTTGTATGTGTCGAATGCGCGCCTTCTGAGGGCCCCCGCCTGAGCCTCGCGCCCCGAAGCGAGTCCGAGCCTGCGCCGTTTGCACCCAATGGAACGAGCCCGCCCGAGCCTGCGCCGCCTGCCGGCCTTCCGCCGCGGCCGGCCATGCCGAGACCCACCGGCAGACCAGCCCGAACAGTCTCTTCAGACGAATGCCCCGTGCCCGGCGGACACCGCGCCGCGCACTCGACAGTGACGGAAACCCCTGTGATCACCACTACGGGCCTCACGAAGGTCTACCAGTCGCGCGGCCGTGAGGTCACCGCACTCGACGGCGTCGACCTGCACGTCCGCGAGGGCGAGGTCTACGGCGTCATCGGACAGAGCGGCGCCGGGAAGTCCTCCCTGATCCGCTGCGTCAACCTGCTGGAGCGGCCCACGTCCGGCACCGTCACGGTGGCCGGCCAGGACCTCACCGCGCTCGCCGGCCGAGGCCGCCGCGCCGGCCAGGAGCTGCGCGAGGCGCGCAGCCGTATCGGCATGGTCTTCCAGCACTTCAACCTCCTGGCCTCGCGCAATGTGCGGGACAACGTGGAACTCCCGCTGGAGATCCTCGGCGTCTCCGGCCAGGCCCGCACCCGTAAGGCACTCGAACTTCTCGACCTCGTCGGCCTCACCGACAAGGCGAAGGCCTACCCCGGCCAGCTCTCCGGCGGTCAGAAGCAGCGCGTCGGCATCGCCCGCGCCCTGGCCGGCGACCCCAAGGTGCTGCTCTCGGACGAGGCGACCTCCGCGCTGGACCCCGAGACCACCCGCTCCATCCTCTCGCTGCTGCGCGACCTCAACCAGCAGCTGGGCCTCACCGTCCTGCTCATCACGCACGAGATGGACGTCGTCAAGACGGTCTGCGACTCCGCCGCGCTGATGCGGCGCGGCCGCATCGTCGAGTCCGGCACCGTCGGGGAACTGCTCGCCACCCCCGGCTCCGAACTGGCCCACGAGCTGTTCCCGGTCGGCGGCGCCGCCTCCGGCCCCGACCGCACCGTCGTCGACGTCACCTTCCACGGGGAGGCCGCGAGCCGGCCGGTGATCTCCCAGCTCTCGCGTACGTACAACATCGACATCTCCATCCTCGGAGCCGCGATGGACACCGTCGGCGGCAACCAGATCGGCCGGATGCGCATCGAGCTGCCCGGCCGCTTCGAGGACAACGTCGTACCGATCGGCTTCCTGCGCGAGCAGGGCCTCCAGGCCGAGGTCGTGGACGCCGAGGCCCCCGCCGTACCGGAACAGGCATCCGCCCCGCTCACCCAGGAGGTCGCCAAGTGACCTGGTCCGAAATGCAGCCACTGCTGACCCAGGGCACCGTCGACACCCTCTACATGGTGCTGTGGTCCGCGGTCGTCACCGTGCTGGTCGGTCTTCCGCTCGGTGTCCTGCTGGTCCTCACCGACCGGGGCGGACTCCTGCGGAACACGGCGGTCAACAAGGTCATCGGCGTGATCGTGAACATCGGCCGCTCGCTGCCGTTCATCATCCTGCTGATCGCCCTGATCCCCTTCACCACCTGGGTCGTCGGCACCTTCATCGGCCCGACGGCGATGATCGTGCCGCTCGCCGTGGGCGCCATCCCGTTCTTCGCCCGGCTCGTCGAGACGGCGGTCCGCGAGGTCGATCACGGGCTCGTCGAAGCCGT
The DNA here is from genome assembly GCF_001905125.1 of Streptomyces sp. TSRI0281. Lineage (GTDB taxonomy): Bacteria > Actinomycetota > Actinomycetes > Streptomycetales > Streptomycetaceae > Streptomyces. The sequence continues at coordinate 296,901 of NZ_LWLE01000038.1, forward strand.
CCAGTCGATGGGCGGCTCCATCCCGACGATCGTCCGCAAGGTGCTGCTGCCGCAGGCGCTGCCCTCGCTCGTCTCCGGCGTCACCACCACCGTCATCGTGCTCATCGGCTACTCGGCGATGGCGGGCGCGGTCGGCGGCGAAGGGCTCGGCTCGAAGGCCGTCACCTACGGATTCCAGCGCTTCGACAACCAGTTCATGCTCATCACCGTCGCGCTGCTGATCGTCATCGTGACCGTGATCCAGCTGATCGGCGACGGAGTGGTGCGCCTGCTGGCCCGCCGGGGCCGCACCCTCTCCTGACGCCCCCCGACTTTCTCTCCCCCCAAGCCCGAACTCCTTGTCCGGGCGCACCACCTCATCACCGAAAGAGGCACTCTTCGTGCGTAAGAACATCAAGATCACCGCGGCTGCCGCCGCCACCGCCGCCCTCGCCCTGGGCCTCAGCGCCTGCGGTACGGACTCCGACCCGGCGTCCAAGGGCGACACCGGCGCCAAGGCCGACACCTCCAAGGCGCTCGTCGTCGCCGCGTCCCCGACGCCGCACGCCGACATCCTCGGCTTCGTCCAGAAGAACCTGGCGGCCAAGGAAGGTCTCAAGCTGGAGGTCAAGGAGTTCACGGACTACGTCCTGCCGAACACCGCCACCGAGACCGGCCAGGTCGACGCCAACTTCTTCCAGCACCAGCCCTACCTGGACGACTTCAACAAGAAGAACAACACCCACCTCGTCTCCGTCGGCACGGTGCACCTGGAGCCCCTGGGCCTGTACTCCAAGAAGGTCAAGGACCTGGGCGACCTCAAGTCCGGTCAGACCATCGCCGTACCGAACGACACCACCAATGAGGGCCGCGCCCTCCAGCTGCTCGCCCAGAACGGTCTGATCACCCTCAAGGACGGCGTCGGCACCGACGCCAAGCTGAGCGACATCACCGACAAGAAGGGCCTGGAGTTCAAGGAGCTGGAGGCCGCCACCGTGCCCCGCGCCCTGAACGACGTCGACGCCGCCGTCATCAACGGCAACTACGCCATCGAGGCGAAGCTCAAGCCCTCCAAGGACTCCCTGGCGCTGGAGAAGGCCGACGGCAACCCGTACGCCAACATCATCGCCGTGAAGAAGGGCAACGAGAAGGACGCCCGCGTCCAGAAGCTCATCAAGCTCCTCAACTCCGACGAGGTCAAGAAGTTCATCGAGGACACCTACCAGGGCTCGGTCATCCCGGCCTTCGGTACCCCCGCCAAGTCCTGACCTCTGCCGGGTACTTGCGAACGGAGCCCCGCGCCCTCCCCTCGGGGAAGGCGCGGGGCTCCGCCGTGCGGACCCGCCCATGCACAACGTCGGCCCGATGCTGCATGCTGTGCTTTTACCCGGTCTTCGGCATGGAGCTGCGCATGACTACCACCTTTCCGTCCATCTCCATCAGCACGGACAGGTTGGTGATGCGCCCCTTCGAGATGGCCGACATCCCCGCGTACATCGAGATGATGAACGACGAACTCGTCACCGCCTGGACCGACGGACCGCACCCGTACACCCAGGTCGACGCCGAACGCTGGGTCCGCAGGATCGCTCCCGCCGAGCGCACCGCGGGCAACGGCATCGTCCTCGCCGTCACCGAATTCCTCACCCAGCGCCTCGTCGGCTCCGTCCGGCTCCTGAACACCGACTGGCGCACCCTGGCCACCGAGGTCCGCTACATCACCGCCCCCTGGGCGCGCGGCGAGGGTTACGCCACCGAAGCCGTGCTGGCGCTCGCCGAATGGCTCTTCCGCGACCAGCGGTTCGAACGCATCGAGCTGCGCACCCCCGCCGACAACACCGCCTCCCAGCAGGTCGCCCAGAAGCTGGGCTGCATCAGCGAGGGAGTCCTGCGCAACGCCCGGATAGCGCGCACCCGGACCGAGAACGGCACGGACGGCGGCTGGACCGACATCCGGACCGACCTGATCGTCTGGGGCCTGCTCCCCGAGGACCTCGAAGGCGTCGCCGAGGAACTGGCCGACGCCGGTGGCTACGGCACCTACAACGACTGGAACTGACACCGCGCAGCCCCTCGCCGGGTCCCGGCACCGACCGGGTACTCTCACCCTGCCCGCCACCCGTGGGCAACCCCCGCCTGCTACACCCCCAGGAGACAGACGACGATGGCCGACCGGGTCACGGTGATCGGCTGGGACGGCTCGCCACTGACCAGAGCGGCGACGGCGGCGCTCTCGGCCGCCACGCTCGTCGCGGGCGCGGCCCACCACCTCGCACTGCCCGAAGTCCCCGAACGCGCCGAACGCATCCGCCTCGGCAGCGTCGACCTGGCCGCCCGCCGGATCGCCGGACATCGCGGCAGCCCCGTGGTCCTCGCCGACGGCGACCCCGGCTTCTTCGGTGTCGTACGCACCCTGCGCGCCCCCGAGCACGGCCTGGAAGTCGAAGTCGTGCCCGCCGTCTCGTCCGTGGCGACCGCGTTCGCCCGCGCCGGCATGCCCTGGGACGACGCACAGGTCGTCGTCGCCCACCCCCGCACGCTGCGCCGCGCCGTCAACGTCTGCCGCGCCCACCACAAGGTCGCCGTCCTCACCTCACCCGGCGCGGGCCCCGCCGAACTGGCACTCCTCCTCGAAGGCGTGCACCGCACCTTCGTGATCTGCGAGGAGCTCGGCACCGCACGCGAGCAGGTCACGGTCCTCACCTCGGACAAGGCGGCCGACCACGCCTGGCGCGACCCGAACGTCGTCATCGTCATCGGCGGCGGACCCGAGACCAGCCCCACCGGTGCCTGGATCGCCGGCCGTCAGCCCGCCTACCCCCGCGGCGCCCGAGGCTGGGCGCTGCCCGCCGAGGCGTACCGGGACGGCGCGCCGGACCCCGGCGAGGAGAGCGGCGAGGGCGAGTCCCCGGGCCTGCGCGCCGCCCAGCTGGCCCGCCTCGGCCCGCGCACCGGCGACCTGCTCTGGGACATCGGTTCCGGCAGCGGAGCCCTGGCGGTGGAAGCGGCCCGCTTCGGCGCGGCGGTACTGGCCGTGGACAGCGAACGGTCGGCCTGCGACCGTACGGCGGCTGCCGCCCGCGCCTTCGGCGTACCCCTCCAGATCGTCCAGGGGCGCGCCCCGCACATCCTGGAACGGCTGCCCGAACCGGACGTCGTACGGATCGGGGGCGGCGGCGTCCCCGTCGTCACCGCCGTCGCCGACCGGCGCCCGGAACGCATCGTGACCCACGCGTCGACCCGCGACGAGGCGGAGGCGCTCGGAGCCGCGCTCACGGGCAACGGATTCACCGTCGAATGCTCCCTGCTCCAGTCCGTCGAACTCGACACCACCGCGTGGACCGAACGCGAACGGTCCGTGGTCTTCCTGCTCTCCGCACGGCGTTCGGACCTCGCCCCCTGACCTGTGCGGCGTGCCGCGCGGGGTAGGCTGGCCGATCGTTGTACCGCGCCCGGACGTTCGTCGCTTCGTTCGTCAATGTCCGGAAAAGGGGACCGTTTTGGTCCGCACTGTGGTACGGCACATCCCGGGGGACGCGCGAAGTGGCGCAGTCCACAGAGAGCCGTGGCAGAACTTCCTGTCGCGGCGGCGTACGGCCGCGAGAATATGAAGAGGTCCGCGGGCGTTTCGTGCCGCGCGGCGAGCCCGCTCGTTCTTGTTGACGAGCACCGGCGTGCCGTGGTTCGGGCATCCCGGGCGAAGGGCCGAAGGAGCACTGACGATGGGCGAGGGGTACGCATGACTGACACCGGCCAGATCCCGGGCGAGGGACTGCCGGAGAACGCAGGCATGGTGGAGCAGCCGGGCATCCCCGCCCCGGACGCGTACACCTTCCTCGATCCCTCCGAGCACACACCCGAGGACGACGACCTTCTGCTGATGCCGACCTCCCAGGGCGCCTGGAGCGACCCGCAGGCAGCCCCGGCTGTTCCGGGCCAGACCTCGGGAGTCGCCGCGTCCTACGCACCGGCACCGGGCCACGCACCGGCCCCGAACGCCGAGCAGGCCGCACAGCAGGCCCCTGCCCAGGATCAGCACCAGGCACAAGCACAGGTCAGGACCGCGCCGCAGTCCGCGGTGCCCGCGCAGGGCCAGGCCGCGTACGCCACCCAGGCGCCCGGCACCGTCCAGGGCACCCACGAGTCCGGTGGCCGCGACGCCGGTTCCGTCGACCTCGACGGCGTACGGATTCCGGGCCCCACGCCCGCGCAGACTCCCGCCCAGGTCCCGGTGGCCGCGCACGCCGCGGCTCCCACCCGCCGCCCGCTGCACCGCGGCCCCGCGTCGGACGGGGGCCCGTCGTACGGCGGTACGCCCACCGGCGGTGTGGTCCGCTCGCTCGCCGACCGGGGGCCCGCCGGTGCGCCGCAGGCCCCGGCCCCGATGGCCGCACGGCACGCGGGACCGCCCGCGACGGGTCCCGAGTACTTCGACGCCCCGGCCGAGGAGGCCCCGGTGCTGCCCGGCCCGCAGCTGGGCGAGCTTCCGCCGCAGAGCGGGGCTCCGTGGGGTGCCCAGGCGCCGCAGCAGGCGGCGGAGACACCCGCACCCGAGCAGGCGGTCCAGGCCGTCCAGCCGGAGGCCACGGCCCAGCAGGACCAGGTGATCCCGCCGCAGGCCGCACCGGCAGAAACGGTCGTCCCCGAGCCGACGGAAGCGGAGGCACCGGCGATCCCGGCGGAGGCACCCGCCGAGGCACCGGCGGAGGCACCGGCGGAGGTTCCCGTAGAGGTGCCGGCCGAGGTCTCCGCAGAGGCAGCGACGGCCCCCTCGGCGGACATCCCCGCCGAGACGCCCGCCGAGGCGCCTGTCGAGACCCCGGCGGAGGCTCCCGGCGAGGTCACGTCCGAGGCCGCCCCCACGGTGGAGGAGCCGGTGGAACCCCTCGTACCTGAGGAGGGCTCGGCAACGACTCCGGACCCGGTTCCGGTTCCGGCTCCCGCCCCGGCACCGGTCGTCGAGGCCGAGCTGCCGGAGGCCGTCGTCGAGCCGGCAGCCGCGCCCGAGCCCGAACCGGCCGTCGTCGAGGCGCCCGCCGTCGCCCCCGTGGTGATCGAGCCCGCAGCGGCGCCGATCGCCCCGGAAGCCGAGGAGCCCGGTCCCGCCGAGTTCGCCGTGGAGGCGGCGCCCGTGGAACCGGCGCCCGCCGAGGCCGGACCTGTGGTGACGCAGGAGGCGCCCGCGGTGGTGGCCGCCCCGGAGCCCGTGGCCGCTCCGGAGCCCGTGGTGGAGCCGGAGACGGTGGTGGAGCCGGAGGCCGCCCAGGTCCCTCAGCAGGTCCCCGTACCCGAGGACTTCACGGGGCCCGAGATCATCGAAACCCCGGAACTCGTGGAGCAGGAGCCGGCCGAGGCTCCCCCCGCGGCCGTGCAGCCGGCCGACGCCGTGGCCGCCGAGGAGCAGCCCTCCGAGGAGCCGCCTGCCGAGCAACCGCCCGCGCAGGAGCAGCCCGCCGAGGAGTTCACCCCGCCCGCTCCCGGGTACGACGACGCCGAACGCGAAGCGGTCCTGCGGGTAATGCGGGAGCGCCGCGACATCCGCAACGGCTTCCGCAGCGACCCGATCCCGCACGAGGTCCTGCTCCGCGTCCTCGAAGCCGCGCACACGGCACCGAGCGTGGGCCACTCGCAGCCCTGGGACTTCGTCGTCATCCGCTCCGCGGAGACCCGCCGGTCCATGCACGAACTGGCCCAGCGTCAGCGTGATGCCTACGCCAGCTCGCTCCCCAAGGGCCGGGCCAAGCAGTTCAAGGAACTGAAGATCGAGGCCATCCTCGACACCCCGGTGAACATCGTCGTCACCGCCGACCCCACCCGCGGCGGCCGGCACACCCTCGGCCGGCACACCCAGCCGCAGATGGCCCCGTACTCCTCCGCCCTCGCCGTGGAGAACCTGTGGCTCGCCGCACGGGCCGAGGGCCTCGGCGTCGGCTGGGTCAGCTTCTTCGACGAGCGCGAGATGGTCCGCGCGCTCGGACTGCCCGAGCACCTCGAAGTCGTCGCGTACCTCTGTGTCGGATACGTCGACGAGTTCCCCGAGGAGCCCGAGCTGATGCAGGCGGGCTGGTCCAAGCGCCGCCCGCTGTCCTGGGTCGTGCACGAGGAGACGTACGGGCGGCGCGCCCTGCCCGGCGAGGAGCCGCACGACCTGCTCCAGGAGACCATCTCCACCATCCGCCCGCTGGACGCCAAGGCACTCGGCGAGGCATGGGAACGCCAGAAGCGGATGACCAAGCCGGCCGGTGCGCTCGGCATGCTGGAGATCATCTCCGCCCAGCTGTCCGGACTCTCCCGGATGTGCCCGCCGCCGATCCCCGAGCCCGCGGCCGTCGCGATCTTCGCCGGGGACCACGGGGTGCACGCCCAGGGTGTGACCGCCTGGCCGCAGGAGGTCACGGCCCAGATGGTGGCCAACTTCCTCGGCGGCGGAGCCGTCTGCAACGCCTTCGCGGCCCAGGTCGGCGCCGAGGTCTGCGTGGTCGATGTCGGTGTGGCCTCCGAGCTGCCCGCGACGCCGGGTCTCCTGCCGCGGAAGGTGCGCCCCGGCACGGCGGACTTCACCACCGGTCCCGCACTCAGCCGCGAAGAGGTACTCGCGGCCATCGAGGTCGGCATCGAGACCGCCCGCGACCTGGTGGCCGCGGGCAACAAGGCGCTGCTCACCGGCGAGATGGGCATCGCCAACACCACCGCGTCGGCCGCCCTGATCTGCGTATACACCGGCATCGACGCGGCAGAGGTGACCGGCCGGGGCACCGGGATCAACGACGAGATGCACGCCCGCAAGGTCGATGTCGTCCGCCGGGGGCTCGACCTGCACCGGCCCGACCCGGCCGACCCGATCGGTGTGCTCGCCGCGGTCGGCGGCCTGGAGCACGCCGCGATGGCGGGCTTCCTGCTCGGCGGCGCGTCGCTGCGTACGCCGGTCATCCTGGACGGCGTGAGCGCGGGAGCGGCGGCCCTGGTCGCAAGGGCCATCGCCCCCGAGGCCCTCGCCGCCTGCATCGCCGGTCACCGCAGCGCCGAGCCCGGCCACGTCGCCGCTCTCAACAAGCTGGGCCTGCGCCCGCTGGTCGACCTGGACCTGCGCCTCGGCGAGGGCACGGGCGCCCTGCTCGCGCTCCCGATCGTGCAGAGCGCGGCCCGCGCGATGCACGAGGTGGCGACGTTCGACGCAGCGGGCGTCACGGAGAAGTAACACTCCCCGGCGACCGACCAGCCACCCCCCTACTCCTCAAGCCCGCCCGGCGCTTGAGGAGCGGGGCTCGGGGGCGGAGCCCCGAGTTCAGCGCCGCCAACCCCAGCCCCCCGCCGGCCAACCCCAGCCCACGTCGGCCAACCCCAGCCCGTCCGGCGTTTGAGGACATCTGTTCCCCGAGCCCCAGGGCCGCCGCCCCCCACTCCAGCCAGTCCGGCGCTTGAGGACACCGGGGCCCGGGGCCGCTGACCCCAACCCCAAGCCCCCACTCCCAGCCCCTCCGGCGTTTGAGGAGCGGGGTCCGGGGCAGCGCCCCGGTTTCGGGAAGGGGCGGGTAGGGGACAAGCCCGCCGCAGGCGACCGACCCCACACCCGCCCCGCGTATCGTGGTCCCACGCGACCCCACACCCGCCCCACCCCCGCCCGCCCCAGCCGCCCCACCCCCACAGCGGCCCCCTACGCACCACCCCGCACGAGGAGCCCGCACCACCATGGCCGAGCACGCCGATCACCCCGCTTACCCCGTCGGACTGCGCCTGAACGGGCGCCGCGTCGTCGTCGTCGGCGGCGGCCAGGTCGCGCAGCGCCGCCTGCCCGCACTCATCGCGGCCGGTGCCGACATCACCCTGATCTCCCCGTCCGCGACCCCGTCCGTCGAGGCGATGGCCGACGCCGGCGAGATCCGCTGGGAGCGCCGCCGGTACGTCGACGGCGACCTCGGCGACACCTGGTACGCCCTCGTCGCGTGCTCCGACCCGGTCGCCGCCGACGCCGCCTCCGCCGAGGCGGAGCGCTCCCGTACCTGGTGCGTCCGCAGCGACGACGCCGAGGCCGCCACCGCCTGGACCCCGGCCACCGGCCGCAGCGAGAACGTCACGGTCGCCGTCCTCACCACCACGTCGCAGGGCCGCGACCCCCGCCACTCCGCCGCCGTCCGCGACGCCATCGTCGAGGGCCTGCGCGACGGCACCCTCGCCGCCCCGCACCACCGCACCCGTGCCCCCGGCGTCGCGCTGGTCGGCGGCGGTCCCGGCGACCCCGACCTGATCACCGTGCGCGGCCGTCGTCTGCTCGCCGAGGCCGACGTGGTCATCGCCGACCGGCTGGGCCCCCGTGACCTGCTCGACGAACTCCCGCCGCACGTCGAGGTGATCGACGCCGCGAAGATTCCGTACGGCCGCTACATGGCCCAGGAGGCGATCAACCAGGCGCTGATCGAGCACGCCAAGGCGGGCAAGGCCGTCGTCCGGCTCAAGGGCGGCGACCCGTTCGTCTTCGGCCGGGGCATGGAGGAGGCCCAGGCACTGGCAGCCGAGGGCATCTCCTGCACGGTCGTCCCCGGGATCTCCAGCTCCATCTCCGTTCCGGGCGCGGCCGGTATCCCGGTCACCCACCGCGGCGTCGCCCATGAGTTCACCGTCGTCAGCGGTCATGTCGCCCCGGAGGACCCGCGCTCGCTGGTCGACTGGGCGGCGCTCGCCCGACTGCGCGGCACCCTGGTCCTGCTGATGGCCGTCGACAAGATCGGCGCCATCGCCGCCGCGCTGATCGCCCACGGCAAGGACCCCGGGACCCCGGTCGCCCTGGTCCAGGAGGGCACCACGGCCGCCCAGCGCCGGGTCGACGCGACCCTGGCGACCGTCGGCGAACGAGCTGTCGCCGAAGAGGTGCGCCCGCCCGCCGTGATCGTCATCGGCGAAGTCGTCGCGGTCGGTCCGGACTCCGTGGCACCCCCCGCCGGGTAACCCGCGGTAACCGATCTTCATCCAAGGCGTTGGCACCACACACCGGACAAGGCAGTATCACCCTGTGGCAGATCTCATCACCGTCGACGATCCCGACGACCCGCGCCTGCGCGACTACACGGGCCTGACCGATGTCGAACTCCGGCGCCGCCGTGAGCCGGCCGAAGGCCTCTTCATCGCCGAGGGCGAGAAGGTGATCAGACGGGCCAGGCACGCCGGGTACGAGATGCGGTCGATGCTGCTCTCCGCCAAGTGGGTCGATGTGATGCGCGACGTCATCGACGAGGTGCCGGCCCCCGTGTACGCGGTCAATCCGGAGCTCGCCGAACGCGTCACCGGCTACCACGTGCACCGGGGGGCCCTCGCCTCCATGCAGCGCAAGCCGCTGCCCACCGCCGATGAACTGCTGGCCACGGCCCGCCGCGTGGTCGTCATGGAGTCGGTCAACGACCACACCAACATCGGTGCGATCTTCCGTAGCGCCGCCGCCCTCGGCATGGACGCCGTGCTGCTCTCACCGGACTGCGCCGACCCGCTCTACCGGCGTTCGGTCAAGGTCTCGATGGGTGCGGTCTTCTCCGTTCCCTACGCCCGGCTCGACGCCTGGCCCAAGACGCTGGAGTCGGTACGGGAAGCGGGGTTCAAGCTCCTCGCGCTCACTCCCGACGAGAAGGCGTCCAGCATCGACGAGGCGGCACCGCACCGGCTGGAGCGGGTGGCGCTGATGCTCGGAGCCGAGGGCGACGGGCTGTCCACACAGGCACTGATGGCCGCCGACGAATGGGTCCGTATCCCCATGGCGCACGGCGTCGACTCGCTGAATGTGGGAGCGGCGGCGGCGGTCGCCTTCTACGCGGTGGCGACGGGCCGTCCCCGGGGCTGACCACGCTCCGGCGGTCGCTCGCCCCGGAACCTACCGTTCCAGCGGGACACCCGCCTGCGCATGCCGCGCGTCGGCGTTCTGGGTGTGCGGCTGCGAGGTGCCCGAGGTGCCCAGCCCGCGCGCCGGACCCTGGCACCCCTGTGCGGCGGCGATGCCCAGGGCCACGAGCAGGGTCACGACGACGAAGACGACGAGCCGCTGCCGCAGCAGCCGCGGATTCGCCGGCCGCCGCCCCGCCGAGGTGGTCCGGGCCCCGCCTCTCGTGCCCGGCCGGCCGTTCTTCGTCCCGTTCGTCGCGCCGGGGCGCTTACCGGAACGCGTGGTGTTGCGCGGGGCCGACTGGGAACGCGAGCCTCCGGTACGGGGCGCGGCCGGACGGGCGGGCGCGGTACGCCTGTTCTGCTGGGGGCGGGACGCGGAGGGGCCGTCCGCGCGGCGGGTGTGCTGCTCGGTGTACGGACCGTCCAGGCGGCCGGTCGGCCGGTCCAGCTCCTGCGCGGAGCGCTGGGTGGGCGGCCGGCTCTCGTGCAGGCCCTGCGCCTCCCGGGCCGCGATCTCCTTGAGCCGCATGGAGAGCTGGAGCGTGCTCGGCCGCTCCTCCGGGTCCTTCGCCAGACAGGCGCGTACCAGCGGAGCGAGCGCGTCGTGCACGTCGTGCAGCTGCGGCTCCTCATGCACCACGCGGTACAGCATCACCTCGGAACTGCCGTGCCCGAAAGGCGAATCGGCCATCGCCGCGTAGGCGAGGGTGGCACCGAGCGAGAACACGTCCGTCGCGGGTGTCACCGCCGCGCCCCGGACCTGCTCGGGCGCGAGGAAACCGGGCGACCCCACCGCCGTACCGACATGGGTCAGCGTGCTCGCCCCGGTCGCCCAGGCGATACCGAAGTCGATGATCCGGGGGCCCTTGGGGGAGAGGAGGATGTTCGACGGCTTCAGATCACGGTGGACGACACCCGCCTCGTGCACCGCCACCAGCCCCTCGGAGAGCGCCGCCCCGATGGAGGCCACCTCGGCGGCGGCCAACGGCCCCTCCTCGGCGACCTTGTCGTGCAGGGAGGGACCGGGCACGTACTGCGTCGCGAACCAGGGGCGGTCCGCCTCCAGATCGGCGGCGACCAGACGCGCCGTACAGCCTCCGCGGATCCGCCGGGCCGCCGACACCTCGCGTGCGAAGCGCGAACGGAACTCCTGATCCTCCGCCAGGTCGGGCCGGATCACCTTGAGGGCCACCCGCTGACCACGCCGGTCGGAACCCAGATAGACGACGCCCATGCCGCCCGCCCCGAGTCGCCGGTGCAGCCTGAACGAGCCGACGAGACGCGGGTCCTCGCGCCGGAGCCGCATCATCGCCATCGTCTGCCCATCCCCGCTGCCTGGTCCGCCTGACGAGGCACAGCTTACGTACCCGGCGCCCGGCGCGCTCAGAGGCCGCGCCCTCGCCGGAGATTCGATTGTCCGTGCCGGGTGGGAAACGTGAAGAGTGGTCAGGAGGCCGTGGATCCGGGCCTCCCGCCCCGTGCGAGATCTCAAAGGACCGTCGCAGAAGGGGGATTGGATCGATGCCGGGGGATCGCGGGGAGAGGGTCATGGACGCGGGAGACACGACCGGTGCCTAGGAGGTGGGGGCCTCCGGAGTGGGCCTCAGGGTGGAGACAGCCCTCCGCCGGGGGGTGGTGGAAGTGAGTGAAGTCACCCGGAGCGGCTCCGTGGTCCGTACCGCGCGCTTCATGGCGACCAGGGGGCTCGCCCGGTCGAACAGCCGCTTCTCAGGGGGGACGCCCCCGAACGTCCCCTCCGGGATGACCCCAAGCCCTGACGCCCGATCTCCACCCAGGGGAGTACGTCGACTACCGACAGCTCATCCTCATGGAGGCCCGGCATTCGGTACGCGGGCATGACGACCCCTGCCCGCCGCTTCCCTAGTGTTGAGGTCAAGCGGCGGGTGAAGCACTCGTCCCCCGAGGTCAACGCCCGCCGCCCCACATCAGGTCAGGAGAGGAACCATGTCGGACACGGCAACGCGGACCATGATCCGCACGCAGGGACGCAAGGCATACGCCTCGTTCGGCGCCCGCCCGTCCGGCACGCGTCACCCCTTGGTGGCGACGGCCATGGTTCTTCCTCTGGCGGCCCTGCTCGTAGTCGTCTTCGGCGGCTGGGACGCAGTGGTCACACAGGCGTCGTCCGTGGGCGTGATGCTGGGGCGCTGAGCGGCGCCCCGGGTCCGGAAGAGCGGTCCGGACCGGGACATCCGGCCAACAACCCCGTGGGGACGGGGGTGCGGCGGACGGCAGCGTTTGTCCGGTCAGCTGGGGAGCTGACCGGACATCGCGCTGTCCGGACCACGGCAGCCCCCTGCGGACGGAGCAGCGCGTCACCGACGGGACGGTGCACGGATGCGAACCCTGTACAGCGCTTCGCGCGCTCGGCGGGCGTACGCGAACGCCCGCGGCCCCCGCCCGCCCCGCCGCGTACCCTCGTCGCGGGACCGGCGGCAGGGCCGGAGCGATCACCGCCGGGGGAGCCGTTGAGTACCACCGCAGTCGTACGGGAGCTGGGCGCACTCGCGCACGGCAGCTCCCATCCGCCCGCCGTACGGTGTGTCTGCGGGCCGCCCCAGGTGCTGGCGGACCGCCCGGACGGCACCGTCGTCCGCAGCGGCCGGATCGTGGCCAAGGCGCACGCCGCGGACACGGACCACGAGGCGCTCGCCGCCCGCGTCGCCCTGGCGGCCGACCCCCGGCTGACCGGCGTCCTGCTTCCCCCGCTGCCCGCACCGGCCGGGCCCCGTTCCGGCCGCCCCGTCACCCTCTGGCCGCACGGTGAACCCGTCGACCCGGCGGACCCCGACGCCGCGCCCTGGGAAGAGGCCGCCACTCTGCTCGCCCGCCTCCACCGCACCGGGCCCCCACTGCCGCTCCCGCCGATGCGTGGCCCTGCCAAGGCCGCCCTCGCCGTGGCCCGGATGCGGGCGGCCCGGCCCGGTGAGCCGGCCACGTCCGCCGTCCTCGCCGCCTGGCGCTCCCTGCCCGCCTGGGCGCGTGGCGAGGAGCCGGCCCCCGCGCACCGCGCCGGCTTCCTGTGCCACGGGGATCTGCACCTGGGCCAACTCGTCCGGCACCCGGCTCCGCACGGCCCCTGGCTGCTCATCGATGTCGACGACGCGGGTCTGGGCGACCCGTCCTGGGACCTCGCCCGGCCCGCGGCCTGGTACGCCGCCGGGCTGTTGCCCCCCGAAGTCTGGCTGCGTTTCCTGGCCGCCTACCGGGCCGCGGGCGGTCCGGCCGTACCCGTCGACGGGGACCCCTGGCCCGAACTGGATGTCCCGGCACGCGCCCTCACGGTGCAGACCGCGGCGCTCGCCTTCGCCAAGTCCGCCGCGGAGGGCCGAACTCCGGATGAGGTGGAGCAGATGATGATCGATGCCTGTGCCCGAATTGCGTCCCTCCCGCCCGAGTTGGCGGCCGAAGGCTCGTCGTAGGGTGAACCGACCGCCGTCGGGCAGGCATTCCGGCGACGGCACACCGAAGGCGAGGAGCCGAGCCGATGATGCAGTGCCCCAAGTGTCACGCGCAGATGCACACGTACAACCGCAATGGCGTCCAGATCGAGCAGTGCAGCGGCTGTCGCGGGATATTCCTCGACTACGGCGAGCTGGAGTCCCTGACCCGTCTGGAGTCGCAGTGGACGCAGCAGGCCCCGCCCGCGCCCCCCGCCCCGCAGGGCTACCCGGCGGCCGCGGCGCCCGCTCCCGCGTGGGGCGCCCCGCAGCACCACGGCGGTCACCACGGCCACCACCGTCAGAAGAGCTTCGGCCGGATGCTCTTCTCCTCCTGAAACCCTTGCCGTCCCGCGGGCCCCGGACGCGTCCTGTCCGGGGCCCGCGGGACCGTGCGCGGGATGTCGGGGGAACGGCAGAACCCCCGGTCGTCGAGACGACCGGGGGTTCTGGATGGTGCGCGATACTGGGATTGAACCAGTGACCTCTTCCGTGTCAGGGAAGCGCTCTCCCGCTGAGCTAATCGCGCAGGGTGACCCTGCGTGTACTGCGTGCGCGATACTGGGATTGAACCAGTGACCTCTTCCGTGTCAGGGAAGCGCTCTCCCGCTGAGCTAATCGCGCGGGGATCCTTGCGGACCGGTGGACGATACTGGGATTGAACCAGTGACCTCTTCCGTGTCAGGGAAGCGCTCTCCCGCTGAGCTAATCGTCCTTGGAGGTGGAGACGGGATTTGAACCCGTGTAGACGGCTTTGCAGGCCGTTGCCTCGCCTCTCGGCCACTCCACCAGGGATGGGGATTCGGGAAGAATTCCCCACCTTCTGCGAGCGGACGACCAGGTTCGAACTGGCGACCTCAACCTTGGCAAGGTTGCGCTCTACCAACTGAGCTACGTCCGCGTGTCTTTCCGGTGCGCTTGCGCGTCCCGGCGACGTGGTGAACTCTAGCGGATTCCTGGGCCAGTACAAAAACGCGTTTGCGCAGCGTGCTGCGGTGCCTCCGCCCCGGCGCAGGTCACCGCGCACCGTCCTAGACTCACCAGAGTGTTCGACCTTGCTCCGATAGCCCGCTTCGGCGGCCTCGTCGCCTCCGGTCTGCAGGATGTCACCAGTGACCCGGCAGCCCTCGACTCATCCGGTTTCTGGGCCGTATGCGCCGATTTCGAAGGCCGCCTCGTCTGCGCCCGCTTCTCCACCGTACGGACGGAGCCGGTGCCCGCTCCCGTGCCCGGTGCCTGGCGCGGTCCCGCCGCCGGGGACTGGACCTCATCACTGGACCGGGACGCCTACAAGGCGGGCGTACGGCGGATCCGTGAACACATCGCGGCGGGTGAGGTCTATCAGGCCAATCTCTGCCGGGTGATGTCCGCGCCGCTCCCCGATCCGGGCGGCGCCGACGTGGACGCCCTCACCGCGCTGCTGGCGCGCGGCAACCCGGCCCCGTACGCAGGAACGATCCGGCTGCCCGCGCACGGTGTGGAGATCGCCACCGCGTCGCCCGAACTGTTCCTCGCGCGGGACGGGCGGACCGTCGAGTCCGGGCCGATCAAGGGAACCGGGCGCACCGAGGACGATCTTCTGGACAAGGATCACGCCGAGAACGTGATGATCGTCGACCTGGTCCGCAACGACCTGGGGCGCGTCTGCGCGACCGGCAGCGTGAGCGTGCCCGACCTCTGCGCGGTGGAGAAGCATCCCGGGCTCGTCCACCTCGTCTCCACCGTCCGCGGGCGGCTGGCCGACGGGGTGGGCTGGCCGGAGCTGCTGGCCGCGGCGTTCCCGCCCGGTTCCGTCACCGGGGCGCCCAAGTCCAGCGCGCTGCGGATCATCGAGGCGCTGGAGACCGCGCCGCGCGGACCGTACTGCGGGGGGATCGGCTGGGTCGACGCCGACCGGGCCACTGCCGGGCTGGCCGTCGGCATACGGACGTTCTGGATCGACCGGGACCCTCCCGTGCCGGTCCTCCGCTTCGGTACCGGGGCGGGCATCACCTGGGGCTCCGACCCGGAGCGCGAGTGGGACGAGACCGAACTGAAGGCGTCGAGACTGCTCGCTGTGGCGTCGGGCGCCTTCGAGGAGACAGGAAGGACCGCGACATGAGGATGTGGGTCAACGGCGAACTGCGGGACGCCGACGACGCCAGGCTGTCCGTGCTCGACCACGGGCTCACCGTGGGCGACGGTGTCTTCGAGACGGTCAGGACCACCCACGGCCGCCCGTTCGCCCTGACCCGGCACCTGGACCGGCTGACCCGCTCGGCCCGTGGCCTCGGCCTGCCCGACCCCGACCTCGACGAGGTCCGCCGCGCCGCCTCCGCCGTCCTCGGCGCCAACCCCATGGCGCTCGGCCGGCTGCGGATCACCTACACCGGCGGGCTGTCCCCGCTCGGCTCCGAGCGTGGCGACGCCGGGCCCAGCCTGGTCGTCGCGCTGGGCGGGGCGGCGCGCCGCCCCGACACCACGGCCGTGATCACCGTCCCGTGGACGCGCAACGAACGCAGTGCGGTCGCCGGTCTCAAGACCACTTCGTACGCCGAGAACGTCGTCGCCCTCGCCCGGGCCCGTGAGCACGGTGCGTCGGAGGCGCTGTTCGCCAACACGGCCGGACAGCTCTGCGAAGGCACCGGCTCCAATGTCTTCGTCGTCCTCGACGGGCAGATCCACACCCCGCCCGTCGCCTCCGGCTGCCTCGCCGGGATCACCCGCGCGCTGGCCGTGGAGTGGACGGGGGCTCAGGAGACGACCCTTTCGATGGACGTCCTGGAGCACGCCGAGGAGATCTTCCTGACCTCCACGCTCCGGGACATCCAGGCCGTCCACCGGGTCGATACACGGGAGTGGGCCGGGAGTCCCGGGCCGGTGACGGCGAAGGCCATGCGCGTCTTCGGTGAAAGAGCGGCCAACGACCTCGACCCGTGACACGGGGCGCCGTCCGAGACACGTGGCGCCGCCCGTGACACGCGACGCCGTCTGTAAAAGCGGGTGACGGATGGCCACTCAGCGGATAGAAAGCGCGTGATGACCACGACACTCCGGCCGACCGGGCCGATTCAGCAAGGCGCCGACGGCGCACGGGCGCGTATGTACGACGTGTGCGACAACGGACGGGCCGTCGGCGTCGTCGCGATCAGCACCGATGATTCGTTCGGCGCCACGGCGGGAGTTCTGCACTCGCTGCGGATCGACGAGGCCCAGCGCAGGCGCGGTCGCGGCACCATCGCCGCGCTCGCCGCCGAGGAGGTGCTGCGGGGGTGGGGCTGCACCCAGGTGCGCGTCGAGGCCCCGGAGGGCAACGAAGGCGCCCAGCGGCTGGCCGCCGCGCTCGGCTACGTGGAGCGGAGCCGGAACATGATCAAGGAGCTCGGACCGGACCCCGCCGAGCTGCCCGCCGGCCTCACGGGTCGCCCCATGAGCGCCGAGGAGTACGCCCGCTGGGACGTCTCCAGCGTGAAGGCGTACGCACAGGACTGGATCGACCGGGGCGTACCGGAGGAGCAGGCCCGGCACAAGGCCGAGACCGACCAGGCCCGCAACCTCCCGGACGGCCGGGCCACCGACGGCATGCACTTCCACGTTCTGGTCCACGAGGACGAGGTCGTCGGCCATGTGTGGGTGGCGCGGCGGGAGACGCGGCCGGGGGAGACCGTCGGGTACGTCTACGACGTCGAGGTGCGCACCGAGCACCGGGGCAAGGGCTACGGCCGCGCCCTGATGCGTCTTGCCGAGGACATCACCCGCGAAGCCGGGTTCGACCGGCTCGGCCTGCACGTCTTCGCCGCCAACACCCCGGCGCTGCGGCTGTACGAGTCGCTGGGCTACACGACGACCCAGTACAACCTGGCCAAGGCGCTGTAGCGGCGCCGACGGGCGGCCCGGTGGCGCGGCGCCCCCGGGTCAGCCCCGCTCGGCGAGCAGCCGGTCGATGATCTCCTCGATCCGCTCGCGGAGCCCGTCCTGGCTCTTGCCGCCGTCCAGACGTTCGTCGCCGACCACATACGTCGGGGTGCCGGTGACACCGATCGCCTTGCCCTCCGCCTGGTCGGCGTCGACGATCAGCAGATGCCGGCCGTCGATGAGCGCGGTGTCGAACTCCTCGGCGTCCAGGTCCAGTTCACGTGCCACGTCGAGAAGCAGCGGCTCGCCGGTGCGGGCGAGCTCGTCGGTCCTGGCCAGCACCGCTTCGATGTACGGCCAGTCCTTGCCCTGCGCGGCGGCCTCCTCGGCGGCCTGCGCCGCGGCGTACGCGTGTTTGTGCTTGTCCAGCGGGAAGTGCCGCAGCCGGACCTCGACGCGGTCGCCGTACCGGGCGCGCAGGGCGTGCACATCGCTGAGGGCCAGGTGGCAGTCGGGACATTCGAGATCGCACCAGATGTCGAGGACGACCGGGGCTGCGGGGGTGGAATCGCTCATGGGAACAGTCTTTCAGGCCGGGTGGAGGGCTTCCATCGGGACCTGGGGAGGAGTGCGGCCCTGAAATGTCCCTGATGTGGCCGGGGGGCGTGGCCCCGAAGCCGGTGATCGGTGCAGGATGGAGGGGACGTTTCCCCGCGCTCCTGGAGGCCCCGATGCTTGCCGAGACCATTTGTTCCGCGGCGTCGGCGGCCGGTCTCGGCATCGCCGCGGTCACCGCGTACCGCAAGCGGTTCCTCACGGCGGCCAGGATCGCCGCCTACTCCCTCGTGCCGGTCGGGCTGGTCATGACCGGAATCGTCGAGTGGGTCTCCGGGATCGCGTTCAAGCCGAGCGTCTGGCTCGGTTTCGGTGTGCTCGGGGTGGCCTGGCTGCTGTTCATGACCACCCGCGCGATCGAGCGCCGCAGCGGCACCACCCGTAAGGACCGCAAGGCGGCCCGGGCCGCCGCGCGGAACGAGGCGGTCGCCCCCGCCGCCTCCGCGCCTTCCCTCGGCTCCGGCGCCCCGGCGGCATCGGCCCGCCCCCAGGCCCAGCCGAAGAAGAGCCGGCAGTCGTCCGCGGCGCCCGGTGAGGACTTCAGCGACATCGAGGCGATCCTGAAGAAGCACGGCATCTGAACTCGTCCGGTAGGGCATCTCTCCGGCATGAATCGATTCATGTCCGGTGTCGTGGTTCCCGCCCGGCGCCCGCGTGACCTGCGCCTTGACGACGTACGACGATGGGGGCTAGCGTCCGCCACGGATTGAAACAATTCATTCCCCATCGTGTGCGGCGATGTGCGTCCTTGTGCCGACGCGCATCGACGCCGGGCTCGCGGCGGTACGGACACGGCGGCCGGGAAGACCCGGTGCCGCACACGGCGTCCGTACGATGGGAAGCGCCGCCCGCGAGTGCGGCGGCCGAACGCATCAGTGGGGCAGGGCAAGTGGGGCGTGTGGCAGGGATCAAGGACGTGGCCCGGCGGGCCGGAGTCTCGGTGGGCACGGTCTCCAATGTGATCAACCGGCCCGAGGCGGTGCTGCCGGAGACGCGTGCCCGCGTCCTGGCCGCCATCGACGAGCTGGGGTACGTGCGCAGCGAGTCCGCCCGCCAGCTCAGGGCGGGCCGCAGCCGGATCATGGCGCTGCTCGTCCTGGACATGGGCAACCCGTTCTTCGTCGATGTGGCCCGCGGGGCCGAACGCGCCGCACGGCAGGCCGGCCTCGGCGTCATGGTCTGCAACAGCGACCAGAGCCCGGCGGAGGAGGCCGAATACCTCGGACTCTTCGCCGAGCAGCGGGTGTGCGGCGTGCTCGTCACCCCGGCGGACGCCACCGGCCGCAATCTGGAGGCGTTCAGCCGCCATCGGATCCCGTTCGTGCTGGTCGACCGGGTGGCGCCCGGCGCCGAGTCCTGCGCGGTCTCCGTCGACGACGTGCGCGGCGGCGCCCTTGCCGTCGGGCACCTCGTCTCGGCGGGGCACCGCTCCGTCGCCTATGTCAGCGGCCCCGGTGACCTGCACCAGATCCGGGACCGCCGCGAGGGGGCCCTCGCCGCCCTCGCCGAGGCGGGCCTGCCCCCCGAGGCGCTCGTCGAGATCCCCTCCGACCGGCTGGACGTCGCGGCCGGCCGTGACGCCGGCGCCCGGCTGCTGGGACTCGTGCCACGCCCCACCGCCGTCTTCTGCGCCAACGACCTGCTCGCCCTGGGTGTCCTGCAGGCGCTGTACGCGGCGGGTGTGCGGGTGCCGCACGACGTCGCCATCGTCGGGTACGACGACATCGAGTTCGCCGCGGCTGCCGCCGTACCGCTCACTTCCGTACGTCAGCCCGCCGTCGTGATGGGCCGGATGGCCGCGGAACTGCTGCTGGAGGAGGCGGACGACGAGGACGGCGGGCACCGTCACCGCAATGTGGTGCTCCAGCCGGAACTCGTCGTGCGCGCCTCCAGCGCGTCGCCGCGCTGACCGGGAGCGGAGTTCCGAAAGTGTGACAGCGGCTCGGACGCCGGAGCGAATCCGAGCAGCCACGGAGTGGTGAACTCCCGCGATGAAGACGTGTGTTGATCGCCAAGAGGGGTCGGGGTGAGTCATGATCACTTCGAGATGGTGGACACATCCCGGGGCGAGGCCCCCGCACCCCCTGTCGAAGAGCCCCGTGGCTGCCTCTTCGCGCTTTCCCAGCCACCCCTGATGATCTTCCTCACGGTGATCGGCGTCCTGCTGCTGATGGCCGCGTTGCATGATCTCTTCATGCTGTGAGCCCGCGGTGATGCCCCGGCGGCGTTGCCGGGCGGACGCTGGTCGCGATCCCGGAGGACCGGTCAGCCCGCGGCTTCCCGGCGCCGGGCCCGGTAGGCGGCGACATGGAGCCGGTTGCCGCAGGTGCGGCTGGAGCAGTAGCGGCGGGAGCGGTTGCGCGACAGGTCGACGAAGGCGCGCCGGCAGTCCGGCGCCTCGCAGCGCCGCAGCCGCTCCTGCTCGCCCGCGACGACGAAGAAGGCCAGTGCCATGCCGCAGTCGGCCGCGAGATGGTCGGAGATCGAGGCGTCCGGCGCGAAGTAGTGCACATGCCAGTCGTAGCCGTCGTGATCGGTGAGCTGCGGTGTGGTGCCCGCCGCGGCCACCAGCCGGTTGACGAGGTCGGCCGCGGTCCGGGCGTCCGGCGCCGCGAAGATCTCCGCGAACCGGCTCCGTACGTCCTGGACCGCCCGCAGGTCCTTCTCGCCGAGCGTGCCGACCCCGCTGATGAGATGGCGCTCCGCGAAGGCGTACAGCGACTCGATGTCGGCGAGCTGGTCGGCAGCCGCGCCCGTGGACGCGTCCGGGGGGCTGCCCGTCGGTCTCTGCGCGGTGATGTCCGCGGGCCCGCTGTCCGGCAGCCCGTTCTCCGGTGCGGTGTTCACCAGATCGACCACCGTGTCGAGGGCGATCCGGGTGTCGTGTGGGATCAGCACGATTTCGCTCCCTGGCCTCCGGCAGGCGGGCGCCCGCCGATGGCGGCTGACTCTACTGGCTCGACGGACCCGCTCCCGGCCCGGTGCGGGCGCATTGAGGGCCGGGGGAACCCTTTTATCGGCCACGGGGGCTGCTGGGGCCTGTGGTGCCCGTACGGCGGGCGGGAGGGGGCTGTGGGACTCCTGCCCGGCCGAGTGGCTCGGCCGGGCAGGAGCGGACCGCCCTCGACCGTTACCGGCCGGTCCCGGTCGACCTCGGCTGTTCTCGGTCGTTCTCAGCCGGTCCCGGTCGCTGTCGGCCGTTCTCGGCGGGTCCGGTGGGGCCGGACCCCGTGCACGCGCCGGCGCCGTCGCCGCGGTGGTTTCCGCGATGACGGCGCCGGTGTCTGCCGTATGAGGTTGTCCGCGCGACGCCGTCTCCCCGAGTCGGACGGCGTCCCGCAGCTCTCGGCCTGGCTCAGCTCTCGGCCAGGATGTGTGAGAGCTCCGTGTCGAGATCGAAGTGACGATGCTCGGTGCCGGGCGGAACCGCGGCGTCGGTCCTCTTCAGGAACGACTCCAGGGCTCGCGCCGGAGCTTCGAGCAGGGCTTCGCCCTCTGGGGAGCTCAGTGCGATGCAGACGACGCCCTGGCCGTGACTACGTGATGGCCAGACGCGGACGTCTCCGGTGCCGGTGGGCCGGTGCAGCCCCTCGGCAAGGAGGTCACGGGCGAATACCCACTCGACCGTTTCCTCCGCTCCGGTGTGGAAGGTGGCGTGCACGGCATAGGGATCGGCCGTGTCATACCGCAGGCCCGCGGGTACAGGCAGTGAGGACTCGCTCGACACAACGAGGCGCAGGTGCAGCTCGCAGCTGACCGTGGTGTTCATAAGCGCCAGGGCCTTTCGCTCAGTGTGCGCTCGGGGATTCGCACGTCGGCGAAATCGACATGCCACCTACGGTGGCGTTGTAAACCCCTCTGACCCTTTTGTGATCCTTCAGGTAGCTCGTACAGCGGTGTGTAACTTTGAGTTATGCGGCCATTCCGGTGACAAGGAGCGTTCGGGTAGGTTGGGATTCATGAATGCGGAGAGTGACGAGCGGAGCGAGGCTGCCGAGAAGGCGGTCCCGGAGTCCGCTGCGGGGGGCACGGCGAAGGTGGAGCGTGAGCTGGGCTCGCGGGCGCCGGGGTTCATCAAGTCGTCCAGGACGCTGCACCTGAGCTGGCAGGTCGGCGTCTTCATCGTCGGCCTCGCCGTGGTGGTGGCGGGCATCATCATGCTTCCGCTGCCCGGCCCCGGGTGGCTGGTGATCTTCGGAGGCATGGCGATCTGGGCGACCGAGTTCGTCTGGGCCCAGCTGGTTCTGCGCTGGACCAGGCGAAAGGTCACGGAGGCCGCCCAGCGGGCGCTCGATCCCAAGGTCCGGCGACGCAACATCATCCTCACCTCGGTGGGGCTGGTGATCATCGCGGTGCTGGTCGGGATCTACGTCTGGAAGTTCGGGATCACGATGCCGTGGAAGATCAGCGAGTGACCTGCGACCGGTCCTGGAGCGCCGCTGACATGGGGTAATGTTTGCGGTGCGCCCGGGCGATTAGCTCAGTGGGAGAGCGCTTCGTTCACACCGAAGAGGTCACTGGTTCGAAACCAGTATCGCCCACCCGGACAGAGGGTCCGTGAGACTGAAAAGTCTCACGGACCCTCTGCGTTTGTGCGCCTGCTCCGACACCGGCCCGTTGTCCCCGATGCGGGGCCGTTGTCCCCGGCACCGGGCCGTTGTGGCCGACGCGCGGCCGGCCCGGGACGCCGGGGAGGACGTCCCGGGCCGGCCCCGCCTCAGCGCATCCGGCCCAGGGCGTCCTTCAGCCGGCGCGCGTCGCGCTTGCGCTGCTCGTACGTCGCGCCCACCACCAGCAGCAGTGCCCCGGCCAGCGCCGGCGGCAGCCAGCGCGGCAGCGCACCCACGACCTGCACCACATACGGCGCCAGTTCGTGCAGGGCGACCAGTGCCAGCACCGCACCACCGAGCAGCAGCACCGCCTGGAGCCGGAACCGGGCCCCCAGCAACGTGATCACCAGCGCCGCCACCCCCAGGAGCAACGGCCGGACCCAGCCCGTGCCGACCCACGCCGCGCAGAGACTCGGCACCAGCGTGGCGGCGAGCCCCGCCCCGTACGCCGTCCACGACGACGCCGCCGGATCGCGCCGCCGCCTCAGCACCCCCACGACCAGCGCGGGCACCGTCACCGGCAGTGTGTACGCCTCCGGGTCGGACACCTCCCAGGCCGCCAGCCGTACCCAGGTGGCGGCGAGGAACAGCGCCACCGCCACGTACCCGGCCACCGGCCGCCGCTCCGGCCGCACCGCCGTGCCCGCGGCCAGCACCGCGCACAGAGCCAGCACCAACGCCAGGAACCGCGCGTCCGGCACCGCGAGCCCCACCGCGATCACCGCTCCCGCCGCCCCGGTGAGCTCCACCGGCAACGCCACCGGATGCCGCCGCAGCCGCACCCCCAACAGCACCGTCACCGCGGGCACCACCAGCATCAGCGGCGCGGCCCGATACCCGGGCAGCTCCAGGGAGGCCCCGGTACCGGCGGCGAGAGCGATCCCCCACACCACAGCCGCACACGCGAACAACGCCTGCTCCACCACCGCCCGAGCCCGTACCGCCGCCCCGGCGAACAGCACCGCCAGCAGCCCGAACACCGCATAGGTGGCGACCTCGGAGGCCAACGACAGCAGTCCCGCACTCGCCGACCCCGCCAGCGAAGCGACCAGCGCGGTCACCGCCACACCCGAACGGGCACCGCCCGGCCCGGCCGGACCCCGTACCGCCACCAGCAGCGCCACCGCGACCAGCACCGACTCCAGCGCGAGTGCCACCGGGTACGGCACATCCAGCGCGGCCGCCGCCACCAGCAGCGCACCCCAGCCGAGAGCCGTCGCACCCGCACCCGCCGCGCCCCGCACCGGCTCACCCGGCGACACCAGCGGCCCGGCGGCCCGCACCACGGCGTCCCACCACCGGTGGGCCGCCCCCAGCAGAGCCGCCACCAGCGCGAGGACCACCGGCGCCGCGGACATCCGCGACCACGGCACCGACGCCCCCAACGCCTCCCGGAAACCGTCCGGCGCGCCCTGCCACACATCGGACACCAGCGACAACGGCCCCATCAGCACCGCCGCGACCGGAGGCAGCGCCCACACCAGCGAACCACCCACCACCGCGCCCGAAGCCACCAGCACGCCCCGCCCGGCAGCCCGCGGCAGCCGGGTCCGTACCACCGCCAACAGCGCCGCACCGCACAGCAGATACCCCACCACCGGCCACTGGGGCGGCACCACCGCCCGCAGCACACCGCCCACCGCGGCCACCGTAGCCAGCCCGGCCGCCGCACCGGCGACCGTCGCCAGCCCGGCCGGCGCCCGCCACGCCCCGGCCAGCGCCACCGCGGCACCGGCGAGCAACAGCGCCCCCGGCGCCACCGCGTCGAGCGGGCCCCCGGCCGACAACGACTCCGCCAGAGCCACCAGCAGTGCGCCCAGCCCCGTCACGGCCGCACCCGCGCACGCCGTGACCCGCACCGCCGGGCCCTTGCCCCACAGGACGATCGCCCCGTCCAGCACCGCCGTCACCAGCAGCGCCCACCCGAACACCAGGGCCGGCGCACCGGCCGCCCACGCCCACAGGAACAGCGGCCACTGGGCCATCACCACGGCCGCGGGCAACGGCAGCCGCAGCCTGCCCAGCGCCAGACCGTAGGCCGCCCAGACCGACGCGAGCACCGCCGAGGCGGCCGCGGTGAAACCGAGCCCGTCCGTGTCCGGCGCCGCCACCGCGTGCACCGCGTACGCGTCGAGCACCGTCAGCACCAGCGCGAGCGCGCCCAGCGCCTCGGCGGTGGCGGACAACGTGCGGTTCAGCAGAATCGCGGGCGTACCCAGCGCCAGAAGGGTCACCGTGCTCAGCACCGCGCAGCGCCCGCCGATGCCCATCGTGCCCCAGCTGACCAGGGTGAACGCGACAGCGGCGATCGCCAGCAGCAGCCCGCCGAGGGTGAGCAGCACATTCTGCGCACTGCGCGGCGCGGCGACCGGCGGCGCGGCCCAGGGGCGGACCGCCGAGCCCGCCGGCGGCCCCCACGCACCTGCCCCGGACGCGGGCGGCGGACCCCAGGGGCGGATCCCGGATGCCGACTGCCGGGCCGTCGGTGCGGGCACCGGCTGCTGGAGAGCACTCAGCAGCCAGGCGCGCCGGTGGAGCAGCTGGCCCCTGCGGGTGTCCAACTGAGCCAGTTCTCGGTCGAGGAGCGCCAATTCCTCGGCGGGCGGCGGCACATGTTCCATGGACGCAGTGTGGTCCCGCCCACATGTTCGTACATGCGCTCGGATACTCAGTTCCGGGCCTGAGTAGCAGCGGAGCGAGCAGACTGGAGTCATGGACTGGTGCCACTACCGCTTCACCGCCGTCTGGGACATATCCGCGCCGCCCGACACCGTGTACGCCGCGCTGGCGTGCGCCGAGGAGTACCCGCGGTGGTGGCCGCAGGTCCGCACGGTCACCACCGTCGACGACAGCACCGGCACCGCGCGCCTCCGTTCGTTCCTCCCGTACGCACTCGTCGTCACCGCCCGCCGACGCCGCGACGACCCCGTCTCACGGGTCGTCGAAGCGGCCATGACGGGGGATCTGGAGGGGTGGGCCCGCTGGACCGTCGAGGAGTACGGCGACGGCACCCGGGCCCGGTACGAGCAGGAGGTCGATGTGCGCAAGCCGTTGCTGCGGCGGCTCGCCGTGCCCGGACGCCCGCTGTTCCGGGCCAACCACGCCCTGATGATGCGGGCCGGGCGCCGGGGCCTCGCGGCCCGGCTGGAAGGAGTTTGAACGAAGCCCGCCGAGCCCTGTATGGTTCAACCCGTTCCCGGGCGATTAGCTCAGTGGGAGAGCGCTTCGTTCACACCGAAGAGGTCACTGGTTCGAAACCAGTATCGCCCACCGGGAAGAGCCGGTCCGTCAGCATCATCGACGGACCGGCTTTCTCATGCGCCGGGTCCCGGCCTCAGGCCGCCGCGGGCAGCTCCGGGCGCAGCGGCCACGCGGGATCCACCGCCTCCGGCGTACCGCTCCTGGCGAACCACGCCTGCAACCCCCGCGCCTGCGCCGCGTGCCACACCGCCTGCAGGGTGTGCAGCTCGGCCGGGGTCAGCCGCTCCAGTCGGGCCGAGAACCGCCTGCCCACCGCGCGCACCAGCTCCAGCGACGCCGTGGCATCGGCCGCCGCGTCGTGCGCCCCGTCCAGCACCACCCCGTACAGCTCGCAGAGATCCGTCAGGGTGCGGCGGCCCTTGCGGTAGCGGTCCAGATGCTTGTCCAGCACCCGCGGATCCACCACGCACAGCGGGGTGTTCTCCAGATAGCCGGCCAGCGACGACGCCCGGTGCCGCCGCAGCTCCCGGTCCAGCAGCGTCAGATCGAAAGGCGCGTTCATCACGACGAGCGGACGGCCCGTCGCGCACTGCTCGGCCACCGCCCTCGCTATCTCCTCCACCACGGGCGCCGGCCACCGGCCGTTGCGCTGCAGATGGTCATCGGTCAGACCGTGGATCTCGGTCGCTCCCGCGGGCACCGGCACCCCCGGGTTGACCAGCCAGCGGGTGACGCGGGAGCGCCCGCCCGCGGTGTCCTGGACGACGAGGGCGGCCGAAACGATCCGGTCCTCCTCGACGTCCACTCCTGTTGTCTCCGTGTCGAAAGCGGCCAGCGGCCCCTCGAACCAGTGCATCATCCCCGAACTCCTCGCACCTGCACGGCAGATGGAGTTATTCCCCTGCCCGATATCGGTGATACCCGGCCTGTTTGCCTGATACGCCGTTTGCGGTCGGTCTCCTGCGGTGACAACACAGGTGACGGGAAAGGAAGTTGAACCGCCCGCCGGCCCTTCTCGACAGACGCCGGCCCTCCTCCGCGGACGAGGGCCGGGCGACCGATCGGCACGCCCGGAAGGCACAGGGAGCCATGGCGCTCGCGCAGCCCGACCCAGGCCCCACCCGCGCCGATGGCTACGGGGGAGGGCTGCTGTCCCAGCGGACCGCACCCCTGCGGGGCACGCTCGCCACGACCGCCTGCATGGAGACCCTCCAGGTGGGTTACCTGCACGCGGTGGCGGCAGCGGCGGGATGTTCCCTCTCGCAGCCCTTTCCCGACAATGGCATCGACTGGCACGTCAGCCACGGCGCCCCCGTCCACACCGTCGACGACGAAGTGACCATCAAGGTGCAGCTCAAGTGCACCTACCAGATCCCCCCGCACCCGCCGGGCCGGTCGTTCTCCTTCACGCTCGACAACGCGCACCTCGTGAAGCTCGCCCGGACACCCGTGTCGGTGCACAAGATCCTGGTCGTGATGATCGTGCCCCGCAGCCAGGACGACTGGCTGAGCGCCGGGCCCGAACGGCTCGACCTGCGGCACTGCTGCTACTGGACCAACCTGGCCGGCCACGCGGTGACGGGCCGGCACAGGACCACCGTGCGCATCCCGACCTCGCGGATCTTCGACGACCGCGCGCTCTGCGAGATCATGGCCCGGGTCGGGGCGGGAGGGAGACCCTGATGCACCGGTCGATGGACGAGCCCGGGGGCGGAGCGGTGCCACCGGGCACCCGAGCGCATCCCGTTGACCATCCGGGGCACCGGGCGGCCCCCCGCACGCCCACCGGGGAGCTGCCCGATCCGGCGGGCGTGGACCCCGCCGTCCTCGGCGCGCTCCTGCGGCGGCACGGCTGGCAGCGGCGCGGCGGAGCGGCCGGACGCTACGGCCGCTGGACCCCGCCGGGCCCGGCCGCGGGCGCGACGAGCCTGCTGGTACCGGACACCGCGGCGTTCCGCGACAGCGAGGACCTGCTCGCCGAGGCGCTGACCGCGCTCGCCCGCAGCGCGGCCCCGTCCGCCCGCGAGATCCTCGTCTCCCTCGCCGTACCCAGCGACGAGATCCGCTGGTGGCGCGATGTGCCCGAGTCCGCCGCCGGCGCGGCCGGAGCCGCGGGCTGGGCGGAGGCGGAGACGCTGCGCTCGGCGGCCCGGCAGATCCTCCTCGCCGGAGCCCTCGCGGTACGCGGCCGGGCGGGCTACCACGGGGCACGCCGGCGCACCACGGCGCGGGCGGCGCTGGAGGGGACGCTCATCGGGCCCGCGCCCGGCGGCCGCAGGCTCACCGCGTACGTGCCCGTCGCCGGGCGGGCCCTCGCCGTCCAGCTCTACCGGGCGCTGCACGCCACCCGGGAGGCCGTCGACTACCAGCGGGCGACCGGAGGCATGGAAGCCTTCGACGCCGCGGTCGGGGCAGGCGTCAGCCGCGAGCTGACCGAGGCCCTGATCGCCCTGGTGCGCGGCTCGGAAGGGATCGTGATCGCCCTGGACTGGGCACCGGCCGCCGGTACCCCGGACGGCTGCCCCGCCGGCCCGGAACCCGTCGAGTTCTCCCCGGGCGACCTGCCGGCCCTGCGCCTGGCGGGCGCCCGCTACCTCCGGGACGAGCCCGCCGTGCCGGTGCGGATCACCGGAGCCGTCGTCCGCCTGCGCCGCTCGGGCCCGCGCGGCGCCGGGATCGTACGGCTGCGGGTGCTCGCGGGCGCCGAGGTCGCCCATGTCCGCATGGAGCTGGACGAGGAGGCGTACCGGATCGCGGGTCACGCGCACCTGGTCGGGCTGCCTCTCCGGGTGGAGGGGCAATTGGAGAACCGGGGCGGATTCCGGCGGCTCACCGGGGCCTCGCAGGTCTCACCCGTCCAGGTCGACGAGGCCGAACGGGACTGGCTGATGAAGTCGCTCCAGGAGAATGTGGACTTCTTCGAGGAGGCGTGCACGGGCGAGGAGGAGTAGCCGGGGGGTGTGATCCCCGGCAGGGGACGGGCCCCCTGCGCAACCCTTTCGCGTCGGAGGCCTCCGGCTCGGTACGATTCCCCTTGCGTGCGCAAGAGGAATGCGCCGCACCCCCTGAGTCAGGAGAGACCGGTGTCAGACGTCCGTGTGATCATCCAACGCGATTCCGAGCGGGAAGAGCATGTGGTGACGACGGGCACGACGGCCGCCGAGCTCTTCCCCGGTCAGCGCACCGTCGTGGCCGCCCGCGTCGAGGGGGAGCTGAAGGACCTCGCGTACGAGCTCAAGGACGGCGAGACCGTCGAGCCCGTCGAGATCTCCTCCGAGGACGGCCTCGACATCCTGCGGCACTCCACCGCGCATGTGATGGCACAGGCCGTGCAGGAGCTCTTCCCGGACGCCAAGCTGGGCATCGGTCCGCCGGTCAAGGACGGCTTCTACTACGACTTCGACGTCGAGAAGCCGTTCACTCCCGAGGACCTCAAGGCCATCGAGAAGAAGATGCAGGAGATCCAGAAGCGGGGGCAGAGGTTCTCCCGCCGGGTCGTCACCGACGAGGCCGCCCGCGAGGAGCTGGCCGACGAGCCGTACAAGCTGGAACTCATCGGCATCAAGGGCTCCGCGTCCTCGGACGACGGTGCCGACGTCGAGGTGGGCGGCGGCGAGCTGACCATCTACGACAACCTGGACCCCAAGTCCGGTGACCTGTGCTGGAAGGACCTCTGCCGGGGCCCGCACCTGCCCACCACCCGGTTCATCCCCGCGTTCAAGCTGATGCGGAACGCCGCCGCGTACTGGCGGGGCAGCGAGAAGAACCCGATGCTCCAGCGCATCTACGGCACCGCCTGGCCCACCAAGGACGAGCTGAAGGCGCACCTGGAGTTCCTGGAGGAGGCCGCCAAGCGCGACCACCGCAAGCTCGGCAGCGAGCTGGACCTCTTCTCCTTCCCCGACGAGATCGGCCCCGGTCTCGCGGTCTTCCACCCCAAGGGCGGCGTCATCCGCCGGGCCATGGAGGACTACTCGCGGCGCCGCCACGAGGAGGAGGGCTACGAGTTCGTCTACAGCCCCCACGCCACCAAGGGCAAGCTCTTCGAGAAGTCCGGCCACCTGGACTGGTACGCCGACGGCATGTACCCGCCCATGCAGCTCGACGACGGGGTGGACTACTACCTCAAGCCGATGAACTGCCCGATGCACAACCTGATCTTCGACGCGCGCGGCCGTTCCTACCGCGAACTGCCCCTGCGCCTCTTCGAGTTCGGCACGGTGTACCGGTACGAGAAGTCGGGCGTCGTACACGGCCTGACCCGCTCGCGCGGCTTCACCCAGGACGACGCGCACATCTACTGCACCAAGGAGCAGATGGCGGAGGAGCTGGACCGGACGCTCACCTTCGTCCTGAACCTGCTCCGCGACTACGGGCTCACCGACTTCTACCTGGAGCTCTCCACCAAGGACCCGGAGAAGTTCGTCGGCTCGGACGAGGCCTGGGACGAGGCCACCGAGACGCTGCGCCAGGTCGCCGAGAAGCAGGGCCTCCCACTGGTCCCGGACCCGGGCGGCGCCGCGTTCTACGGCCCGAAGATCTCGGTGCAGTGCAAGGACGCCATCGGCCGCACCTGGCAGATGTCGACCGTGCAGCTCGACTTCAACCTCCCGGAGCGCTTCGACCTGGAGTACACCGGCCCGGACGGCACCAAGCAGCGCCCGGTCATGATCCACCGTGCCCTGTTCGGTTCCATCGAGCGCTTCTTCGCGGTGCTCCTGGAGCACTACGCGGGTGCGTTCCCGGTCTGGCTGGCCCCGGTCCAGGCGGTCGGCATCCCGATCGGCGACGCCCACATCCCCTACCTCCAGGAGTTCGCGGCCAAGGCGCGGAAGCAGGGGCTGCGGGTCGAGGTGGACGCCTCGTCCGACCGGATGCAGAAGAAGATCAGGAACCAGCAGAAGGCCAAGGTTCCGTTCATGCTCATCGCCGGTGACGAGGACATGGCCAACGGCGCCGTCTCCTTCCGTTACCGCGACGGTTCGCAGGAGAACGGCATCCCGCTCGACGAGGCCCTGGCGAAGATCGCGAAGGCCGTCGAGGACCGCGTCCAGGTCTGATCCCAGCCGCAGCCGCAGCCGCAGCGGCACGAGCGCGTACGAGGGCCCCCGGGGAGTCACCCACTCCCCGGGGGCTCCTTCTCGTCCTCGCGGGTGAACACCCGCAGCAGCCACGACGAGAACGAACCCGTCACCGCCCCCAGCAGCCCCAGGCCGCAGACCATCAGCAGGGCGGCGACGGCCCGCCCGCCCGGGGTGACCGGCACGGCATCCCCGTACCCGACCGTGGTCAGCGTCGCGCACGCCCACCACGCCGCGTCCCCGAAGGTACGGATCGTGGCACCGGCGGCCTCGTGCTCCTGGTGGTACACGGCCAGGGCGGCGCTGAAGCCGAGGAGCACGGCGCTCAGACCGGCGTAGGCCATCACCCGGGCGTACAGGCTCAGCCGCGGCCGGTCCCGGCGATTCTGCACCGCCGTGTAGACCCGGATCACCCGCAGCGGACGCAACAGGGGCAGCACCAGCACCATGGTGTCGAGCCAGTGGACGCGGACGAAGCGCGCGCCGAGGCCGCTCTGCCGGAGCCGTACGACGTAGTCCACGGCGAACAGCAGCCAGGTCGAGCAGACCAGGGCGAGGGCGATGTCGCGCCAGGGCTCGGCGTCGTGGGGCGCGAGGACGCGGACCGCGTAGCCGAGGAGGAAGACCAGCGAGGCGACGAACAGCGGCACTTCCGTGCGCTGCTCCCAGCGGGTCAGCCGGGGCGGGGCCACCGGCGCGGAGGGGTTGCTCATGACCTCAGCCTCGCGGGGCACCGGCCGGGGTGGCCCCGGCGACACGCACGGCGGGGGTGAAGCAATATGCTGATCGGCATGACGAGTGAGCCGGAGCAGCAGATCGGAGTGGGAACGCCCGACGCGTTCCAGCGCCTGTGGACGCCCCATCGGATGGCGTACATCCAGGGTGAGAACAAGCCGAGCGGTCCGGGGGCCGGGGACGGCTGTCCGTTCTGTGTGATCCCGCTCAAATCGGACGAGGACGGGCTCATCGTCGCACGCGGTGAGCACGTCTACGCCGTGCTGAACCTCTATCCGTACAACGGCGGCCATCTGATGGTCGTGCCCTACCGGCACGTGGCCGACTACACGGAGCTGGACGGTCCGGAGACCGCGGAGCTGGCCGACTTCACCAAGCGGGCGATGATCGCGCTGCGCGCGGCGTCCGGGGCGCACGGGTTCAACATCGGGATGAACCAGGGGGCCGTGGCGGGGGCGGGCATCGCCGCGCATCTGCATCAGCATCTGGTGCCGCGCTGGGGCGGGGACACCAACTTCATGCCGGTGGTCGGGCACACCAAGGTGCTGCCGCAGCTGCTGGGTGACACCCGGACGATGCTGGCCGCCGCCTGGCCCGCCGAAGAGCTGCCGGCCGGCTGATCCGCGCCGTCGTCCTACCGCACGCCGTACGGATGCGGTGCGCCCCGGCCGGATCGCCGGGGCGCACCGCATCCGTGTGCACAGGCCCTACGCGTCGTACACGTCGGCCTTCTTCGGCGCCGGGTCCTGCACGAGGCCGCTGAGCGCCATCGAGCGGTTGTCGAAGCGCTCGGTGTCGACGCCGTTCTCCGCGAGGACCCGCATCGCCGCCGAGTGCACGGCGCGCAGGACGGGAGTGGCGGCGCGCATCGCGTCGTCCGCCATGAAGCGGTGGTTCCACGGCTTGGCCGCCCAGGCGTGGCGCAGTCCGAAGGGCTCCGGGAGGACCAGCTTGCCGCCGAGGTAGTCCAGGAGCGGCGGGTACCAGGTGAGGGGGGCGCGCAGCGCGAGCCGGACCACCTCGTGCGCGTCGACGAGCGGCAGCTGGATCTTGCGGGTCTCCCAGAACCTGACGGTCTTGTTGACCGTCCTGGACTTCTCCTCCGGCTTGGAGAGGAAGAGCCCGTGGACCGGGCCGAGCGCGTGCCCGGTGACCTCGATGCGCAGGGTCTCGTGGAGCACGGTGACGGTGACCATCATCGTGATCACGAGCTGGCCGTCCCAGAGGGTGAACTGGACGCCGAGGTAGTGCCGGTCACCGCTGCCGAACTGCTGGTGGTTGCAGATCCGCTGTATCTCGTGCGGTTTGATCTGGAAGGTGGCGACGTCCTCGCCGTCGGGGCGGGAGACCGACCCGGCGTTCTCGCCGACGGGCGACACGATCCAGTGCTTGACGGACGGGGTGGGGAAGCCGCCGGTGTTCAGCGGGCCGCGCTCCAGCATCTTCAGCTGGTCGTGGATGATCCGGATCAGGTCCCAGCTGCGGAACTGGTGGATCTCCTTGGTGGGGTCCTTGGAGACCAGTTCCTCCGCGAGCTGCCAGCTGCCCCAGCGGGTGCCCATCCCGAGGACGCCCTTGGGACCGGCGTAGAAGACCGAGTTGGACTGCTGTTCGGCGGAAAGCTTCTCCAGGCCCTGGCGCAGGGCTTCACGGGCGGTCTCGTTCGGGTTCTTCGGTGCGGCCTCGGGGATCTTGGCGACGACACCGGCGCCGGAGAGCAGGCCGTCCCAGCGGGCCCGCAGGTCCTTGGCGGACGCCTCCGCGATCCGCTTCGCGACGAGCCAGCCGACGACCGGCGCGATGATCGTCCCGCGCAGGTAGAGCGCCAGGAACCCGTTCAGCGGGAGCTTGATCAGCAGGATCAGGGCGCCGATGCCGAAGACGAACAGCAGGGCGGTGCCCACGGACCGGAAGACCTTGTCCTTGGACTTGTTGAGGGCGTCGCGCCCCCGGAAGACCAGGACCCACAGCAGCATTCCGGGCAGGAAGAGGAAGCCGAACACCGCGGTGACCAGGGTCAGCCGGGTGTCCCGGGCCTTGCGCAGCCCGCTCGCGGAGAGGCAGTGCTCGACCACCGTCTGAGGGTCGGTCCCGAACGACTGGATGAGTGCGCCGCGGGCGCCGCCGAGCGTCCTTTCCTGGACGGCACGGGCGAATGCCTCGCCAAGATTCGGCTTGAAATAGTCGGACTTGAAGAGCTTGGAGGAGCCCGGCTTCACTTCCGACTTGTGCCAC
This sequence comes from Streptomyces sp. TSRI0281, assembly GCF_001905125.1. Classification (GTDB taxonomy): domain Bacteria; phylum Actinomycetota; class Actinomycetes; order Streptomycetales; family Streptomycetaceae; genus Streptomyces. The sequence goes on from NZ_LWLE01000038.1 coordinate 330,519, forward strand.
TCGCTGTTGGCTTCGAGGATCTTCTCCACCGGGCTGTCGCGGTACGCGGCGGAGGCCAGGGCGTTGGTCGCCACCGCCTGACCGCCGGTTCCCTGCAGCGGAATCTGCGCTCCGGGTGAAAAGTCGAATCCGTCGTTGGCCACTGTCGCCCCCACTCGCCGCACGGTCTGCTCCTGCGGGTGTGCCCAACTACCGTACGAGGCATACCTTCTGAGCTGCGACCACAGAGTATCGTCCGGATCGCGACACCGCCCGGTCCCGGTGTCCGGGCGGGCGGTGATTGCGACACCCCGTCAGTCACCCGTCGTCGCGCCGTTCTTCCGCTCGTCGCGGACGCGTGCGGCGAGCTGGTGCGGCATCGCCTCGTGCCGGGCGTACGAGCGGTCGAAGCGGCCGGTGCCGTGCGACAGGGACCGCAGGTCGACGGCGTACCTGCCGATTTCGATCTCCGGCACCTCCGCACGTACGAGGGTGCGTCCGCCGGGATTCTGCTCGGTGCCGACCACCCGGCCGCGCCGTCCCGACAGATCGCTCATCACGGGTCCCACATAGTCGTCGGGGATCAGCACCCGGACCTCGGCGACGGGTTCCAGGATCTGGATGCGGGTGTCCGCGGCGGCCTCGCGCAGGGCCTGCGCGCCCGCGGTCTGGAAGGCGGCGTCGGAGGAGTCCACCGAGTGGGCCTTGCCGTCGCGCAGGGTGACGCGCAGGTCGACGAGCGGGTGCCCGGCGACGATCCCACGGGCGGCCTGGGCGCGGACGCCCTTCTCGACGGCCGGGATGAACTGACGGGGCACCGCGCCGCCGACCACCTTGTCGACGAACTCGATGCCGGTGCCGGGGGGCAGCGGCTCGACCTCGATCTCGCAGACGGCGTACTGGCCGTGACCGCCGGACTGTTTGACGTGCCGGCCGAGCCCCGACGCGGGCCCCGCGAACGTCTCACGCAGCGGGACCAGGTGCGGTACGGCGTCGACCTGGACGCCGAACCGGCCGCGCAGGCGTTCCAGGGCGACGTCCTGGTGGGCCTCGCCCAGGCACCACAGGACGACCTGATGGGTGTCCGGGTTCTGTTCGAGGCGCATGGTGGGGTCCTCGGCGACCAGCCGGGCCAGGCTCTGGGAGAGCTTGTCCTCGTCGGCCTTGCCATGGGCCCGGACGGCGAGCGGGAGCAGCGGATCGGGCATGGACCAGGGTTCGATCAGCACCGGATCGTCCGCGGCGGAGAGGGTGTCACCGGTCTCGGCGCGGCCGAGCCTGGCGACACAGGCGAGGTCGCCCGCGACGCACCGGTCCAGGGTGCGCTGCTGTTTGCCGAACGGGGAGGAGAGCGCGCCGACACGGACCTCCGCGTCGTGGCAGGGGCGCGGCTCGTGGGCGGGGTCGGTGAGGCCATGACCACACAGGTGCACGGTGTCGTCGGCACGCAGGGTGCCGGAGAAGACACGGACGAGGGAGACCCGGCCCACGTACGGGTCGGAGGATGTCTTGACGACCTCGGCGACCAGTGGTCCTTGAGGGTCGCAGCCGGGGGCGGGGCGGGGGTCGCCCCCGGGGGTGGTGATGGTGGGGAGCGTGCGCTCCAGTGGGGTGGGGAAGCCCCCGGTGATCAGTTCCAGGAGTTCGACGGTGCCGATGCCCTGGCGGGCGCCCCCGGCCGCGGGGGCGGCGGTGAGCACGGGGTGGAAGGTGCCGCGCGCGACGGCGCGTTCGAGGTCGTCGAGGAGGGTCCGGGTGCTGATGTCGCCGCCGTCGAGATAGCGGTCCATCAGGGTCTCGTCCTCGCTCTCGGCGATGATCCCCTCGATCAGCCGGTCGCGGGCCGCGAGGAGCCCCTCGCGCCGGTCGTCCGGGGGCGGGGTCTCCTTCCGTTCGCCGGAGGAGTAGTCGAAGACCCGCTGGGTGAGCAGTCCGGTGAGACCGGTGAGCGGGGCATGGCCGTCCGGGCCCTCGGGGCCCTGGACCGGCAGATACAGCGGGAGTACGGCGTCGGGGTCGTCGCCGCCGAAGATCTCCGCGCAGACCCGGGTCATCTCGTCGAAGGAAGTACGGGCGGTGTCGAGGTGGGTGACGACGATGGCCCGACCCATGCCCACCAGGGCGCACTCCTCCCACACGGCGCGGGTGGTCGCGGCGACGGCTTCCGCCTCCTGTGCGGCCGAGACGACGAAGAGGGCCGCGTCCGCCGCACGCAGACCGGCCCTGAGTTCCCCGACGAAGTCCGCGTAGCCGGGGGTGTCCAGCAGATTGATCTTGCAACCGCCCCATTCCACGGGAACCAGGGAGAGCTGTACGGACCGTTGGCGGCGGTGTTCCGTCTCGTCGTAGTCGGAGACCGTCGCGCCGTCCTCGACCCGGCCGGCCCGGTTGACCGCGCCCGCGGTCAGGGCCAGGGCCTCGACCAGGGTGGTCTTGCCCGAGCCGCTGGGGCCGACCAGCACCACATTCCGCAGGGAGGAGGGATGGTCGGCCGTCGGTGCCCTGCCGGCGGCTCCGGGGTGTGCGTGTGACGTGGCGCCCATGATGCGTGCCTCCCGGTCGGGTGCGCGGTGCGAAGGGAGCACCTGCGCGATGGGGGAGAGGGGTCACGGGCGCGGGGGAGCCGCCGCGGCGGCTTCGGCGACGCCCGCGGTGTCGGTGGCCCGCTCCGCGACGGTGAGTGCGCTCCCTGCCGCGGGGCGGTCCGTATTCCGAGCTTTCCACTCCGGCCCGGTCGCGTCCATATGTCGTGCGTCCGTCGTGGGCGGACGACGGGGCGTGACGAAGACACCCCCCGGGGACGGGTGCCCGTCCGGTGGACCGCGCGCGTCGTGACTACGATGGGCCAGCCGGTGGCCGAAGGGGCCGCTCGGCCAACCGAACCCTCGGGAAGGCCATGCTGAACAAGTACGCGCGTGCATTTTTTACGCGTGTCCTCACGCCGTTCGCCGCTCTGCTGCTCCGTCTGGGTGTCAGCCCCGACGCGGTCACTCTCATCGGCACGGCCGGAGTGATGGCAGGTGCGCTGGTCTTTTTCCCGATGGGAGAGTTCTTCTGGGGCACGATCGTCATCACGATCTTCGTGTTCTCCGACCTCGTCGACGGCAATATGGCGCGGCAGGCCGGGATCTCCAGCCGGTGGGGCGCGTTCCTCGACTCGACGCTCGACCGGGTCGCAGACGGGGCCATCTTCGCCGGGTTCGCCCTCTGGTACGCGGGCAGCGGTGACGACAACGTGCTGTGCGCCGTCGCGATCTTCTGCCTGGCCAGCGGCCAGGTGGTCTCGTACACGAAGGCACGTGGTGAATCGATCGGGCTGCCGGTCGCGGTGAACGGTCTGGTGGAGCGCGCCGAGCGACTGGTGATCTCGCTGGTCGCGGCCGGTCTGGCCGGTCTGCACACGTTCGGCGTGCCCGGGATCGACATCCTGCTGCCGATCGCGCTGTGGATCGTCGCCGCGGGCAGCCTCGTGACGCTGATCCAGCGCGTGGTGACCGTACGCCGTGAATCCGCCGAGGCGGACGCGGCGGCCGCCGCCGGACCGGCGGCGCGGGGGAGCGAGGCCGCGCAGTGAGCGGCACCGTGTCCGATCTGAGGGGACGGCTGACCGACGGGCTGTACGGGCTCGGCTGGGGCGCGGTCAAGAAGCTGCCCGAGCCCGCCGCCGAGGCGCTGTTCCGCACCATCGCGGACCGGGTGTGGAAGCGGCGCGGCAAGAGCGTCCTGCGGCTGGAGTCGAACCTGGCACGCGTGGTGCCGGACGCGAGCCCGGCCCGTCTCGCCGCCCTCTCCAAGGCCGGTATGCGCTCGTACATGCGCTACTGGATGGAGTCGTTCCGGCTGCCGACCTGGAGTCCGCAGCGGATCAAGGACAGCATCGACGTCACGGACGCCCGCCGGCTGACCGAGGGCCTGGACGCCGGGCGCGGGGTGATTCTGGCGCTGCCGCACCTGGGCAACTGGGACCTCGCGGGCGCCTGGGTCACCACCGACCTCAAGGTGCCGTTCACGACGGTCGCCGAGCGGCTCAAGCCCGAGACGCTGTACGACCGGTTCGTGGCCTACCGCCAGGGCCTCGGCATGGAGGTCCTGCCGCACAACGGCGGGGCGGCCTTCGGCACGCTGGCCCGGCGGCTGCGTGCGGGCGGTCTGGTCTGTCTGGTCGCCGACCGCGATCTGTCGGCCTCGGGGGTCGAGGTGACGTTCTTCGGCGCCGCCGCGCGGATGCCCGCGGGTCCGGCCCTGCTGGCCCAGCAGACCGGTGCGCTGCTGCTGCCGGTCACCCTCGCGTACGACGGGACGCCGGTGATGAAGGCGCGGATACACCCGCCGGTCGAGGTGCCGACGAGCGGCAGCCGTAGCGAGATGACGTCCGTGATGACCCAGGCGCTGGCCGATGCCTTCGCCATCGGTATCGCCGAGCACCCGCAGGACTGGCACATGCTGCAGCGGCTCTGGCTCGACGACCTGGACCCCCGGGGGGAACAGCCGTGAAGATCGGCATCGTCTGCCCGTACTCCTGGGACGTACCCGGTGGCGTGCAGTTCCACATCCGGGACCTGGCCGAGCATCTGATCCGCCTGGGCCACGAGGTCTCCGTCCTGGCGCCCGCCGACGACGAGACCCCGCTGCCGCCGTACGTGGTGTCGGCGGGGCGGGCCGTTCCCGTGCCGTACAACGGCTCGGTCGCCCGGCTGAACTTCGGTTTCCTGTCGGCCGCGCGGGTGCGCCGCTGGCTGCACGACGGAACCTTCGACGTGATCCACATCCATGAGCCGACCTCGCCCTCGCTGGGCCTGCTGGCCTGCTGGGCGGCGCAGGGGCCGATCGTCGCCACGTTCCACACGTCCAACCCGCGGTCCCGGGCGATGATCGCCGCGTATCCGATCCTCCAGCCCGCGCTGGAGAAGATCAGTGCGCGGATCGCGGTGAGCGAGTACGCGCGGCGGACCCTGGTGGAGCATCTCGGGGGCGACGCCGTGCTGATTCCCAACGGGGTCGACGTGGGGTTCTTCGCGAAGGCCGAGCCCAGGGCCGAGTGGCAGGGCGGCACGATCGGCTTCATCGGCCGGATCGATGAGCCCCGCAAGGGCCTGCCGGTCCTGATGAGGGCGCTGCCCGCGATCCTCGCCGCCCGCCCGGAGACCAGACTGCTGGTCGCGGGACGCGGTGACGAGGAGGAGGCGGTGGCCTCGCTGCCCGCGCAGATGCGCGAGCGGGTCGAGTTCCTCGGCATGGTGAGCGACGAGGACAAGGCGCGGCTGCTGCGCAGTGTCGACGTGTACGTCGCACCGAACACGGGCGGCGAGAGCTTCGGCATCATCCTGGTCGAGGCGCTGTCGGCGGGCGCGCCGGTGCTGGCGAGCGATCTGGACGCCTTCGCGCAGGTACTGGACCAGGGCGCGGCGGGGGAACTGTTCACCAACGAGGACGCCGACGCGCTGGCCGGGGCGGCGATCCGGCTGCTGGGCGACCCGGAGCGGCGTGCGGAGCTGCGCGAGCGGGGCAGCGACCACGTGCGGCGCTTCGACTGGTCGACGGTGGGGGCGGACATCCTCGCGGTCTACGAGACGGTGACGGACGGGGCGGCGTCGGTGGCGGCCGACGAACGGACGGGGCTGCGGGCGCGACTCGGGCTGTCCCGGGACTGAGTGGCTCCGGCGTGCTGCCGGTTCTGTGCTGCCGGTTCTCCCCCCGGGGGTTCCCCGGCGGCCCGGGGCGCATGGACTCTTTGGGTGTGGGCATGACAAAACCCAGTTCTCGACTCTTCCCCCAAGGAGACACCACATGACCGGGCCACAGGGCGACCCCGACCGCCGACCCACCAGGAGAACGCTGCTGCGCGGTACGGCCGCGGCCATAGGAATCACCGCGGGCGCCGGACTGTTCGGCGCCCGCAGCGCGTACGCCGTCTCCTTCTATAACCCGTTCGGGGGATACCCGATCACCGGTAGCTGGCAGGACCACCTCAACGACGGTTCGCTGGGCGGCATCGACTACGGGATGGGCGTCGGCACCCAGCTGCCCGCCGCGGGCGGCGGCACTATCAGCAACATCCCTAACAACGGCACCGGCGGCCACACCGTCACGATCCACCACGACAACGGGTACCGCACGCAGTACATGCACCTGTCGCAGTTCCTCCTCGCCGACGGTGCCTCCGTCGGCACCGGCGGCGTCGTCGGACTCTCCGGCGGCCGGCCGGGCGACCCCGGCTCGGGCTCGTCCACCGGCCCCCACCTGCACTGGCACATGATCGATCCGAACGGAGTCCGGATCAGTCCGCTGGTCTACCTCGGCGGAGGCTCCGGCGGCGGGCTGCCCAAGACCAGCACCGAACAGGACGGCGAGCCCGGCACCATCTTCTGGCAGCGGGCCCAGCGGTGGCTCTCCATCGAGTCCGGCTACACCGGGCCGGTCGACGGTGACCCCGGTGTGAACACGTACGCGGCCCTCCAGCGCAACCTGCGTGACCACTACGGCTACACCGGCCCCATCGACGGCGAGCCCGGCCCCCACACATGGGCGGCCCTCCAGCGCCTCGCCGCCGCCCACGGCTACACCGGCCCGGTCGACGGCGAGATGGGCCCCAACTCCTGGCGCGGCGTGGCCCGCTTCCTCAACCAGGACCGCTGGGACTGACACGGGAGTTCCGTACGGCGACTGCCGGGCCGGGGCTTTGCGGGCCGGGCCGGTCGGTTTCCGGCAGCCGGGGTTGGGGCCCCAACGCTGGGCTCCGCTCCGTCTCCGGGCCGTGCCGGTCCGCTGTGACTTCCCTTCCGGTCCGGTTCCATCCGGTTCCGCTCCGGCCGGCGGCCCGTGCGCTTTCCGCCCCGCCGCCCGGCGGGCGGGGCTCCCGCACGGGCCGTCCGTCCGCCGGAGCGCGCCCGGAGCGCAGGGCGCGGCCCGCCCGACGGTAGCCTTTGCGCCCGTGACCGAAACCCTCATCTGGATCGCCG
>NZ_LWLE01000038.1:337488-421595 GCF_001905125.1 Streptomyces sp. TSRI0281
GGCCTGTACCTCAGCTGGACCGCCGGACGGCTCGACCGGCTGCACGCGCGGATCGACGCGGCCCGCGCCGCGCTCGACGCCCAACTGCTGCGCCGTGCCTCGGTCACCCAGGAGCTGGCCACCTCGGGCGTCCTCGACCCCGCCGCGTCGATCGTCCTGTACGAGGCCGCGCACGCCGCACGCCAGGCCGAGGAGGACCACCGCGAGGTCGCCGAGAGCGAACTGAGCACGGCGCTGCGGGCCGTCTTCGGCGAGCCGGCCCAGGTCGAGGCCGTGAAGGAGATCCCCGGCGGCGAGGAGGCGGCCACCGAACTGGCCGCGGCCGTGCGCCGGGTACCGATGGCCCGGCGCTTCCACAACGACGCCGTGCGGGCGGCCCGCGCCCTGCGCAGGCACCGCACGGTGCGGCTGTTCCGGCTGGCCGGACACGCACCGTTCCCGCTCGCCTTCGAGATGGACGACGCGCCGCCGGTGGCCCTCGCGGACCGCCCCGGAACCTGACGCCCGGAGCGCCGACGGGGCCGTACACCGCAGGACTGTCCCGGGGAAAACGATCCACAGCCTGTCCATTGGCCCTTGCTGTGGACTGGTCCCGGAGCGTTTGCTCGGTCGTGCAGCATCCCGAGCGTCTTTCCACCGAGTGAGGTCCCGTGTCCACGCTTCCCAGCACCCCGCAGTCCACCGAGTCCCCGGCCACCGGCACCGCCCGCGTCAAGCGCGGCATGGCCGAGCAGCTCAAGGGCGGCGTGATCATGGACGTCGTCGACGCCGAGCAGGCGAAGATCGCCGAGGACGCGGGCGCCGTGGCCGTCATGGCCCTGGAGCGGGTGCCCGCCGACATCCGCAAGGACGGCGGCGTGGCCCGGATGTCCGACCCGAACATGATCGAAGAGATCATCGCGGCCGTCTCGATCCCCGTCATGGCCAAGTCCCGCATCGGCCACTTCGTCGAGGCGCAGGTCCTGCAGTCCCTCGGCGTCGACTACATCGACGAGTCCGAGGTCCTCACCCCGGCCGACGAGGTCAACCACAGCGACAAGTTCGCCTTCACCACCCCCTTCGTCTGCGGCGCCACCAACCTGGGCGAGGCCCTGCGCCGCATCGCCGAGGGCGCGGCCATGATCCGTTCGAAGGGCGAGGCCGGCACCGGCAACGTCGTCGAGGCTGTCCGCCACCTGCGCCAGATCAAGAACGAGATCGCCCGGCTGCGCGGCTACGACAACAACGAGCTGTACGCCGCCGCCAAGGAGCTCCGCGCTCCGTACGAGCTGGTCAGGGAGGTCGCCGAGCTCGGCAAGCTGCCCGTCGTCCTGTTCTCCGCCGGTGGCGTGGCCACCCCCGCCGACGCCGCGCTGATGCGCCAGCTCGGGGCCGAGGGAGTCTTCGTCGGCTCCGGCATCTTCAAGTCCGGCGACCCTGCCAAGCGCGCCGCAGCGATCGTGAAGGCCACCACCTTCTACGACGACCCGAAGGTCATCGCGGACGCCTCCCGCAACCTGGGCGAGGCCATGGTCGGCATCAACTGCGACACGCTGCCCGAGGCCGAGCGCTACGCGAACCGTGGCTGGTAACCACAGATGAACGAAACCCCTGTGATCGGAGTCCTGGCCCTCCAGGGCGACGTACGGGAGCACCTGATCGCCCTGGCCTCGGCCGATGCCCTGGCCAGGCCGGTCCGGCGCCCCGAAGAGCTCGCCGAGGTCGACGGCCTCGTCATACCCGGCGGCGAATCCACCACCATGTCCAAGCTCGCCGTCCTGTTCGGCATGCTGGAACCGCTGCGCGAGCGGGTACGGGCCGGGATGCCGGTCTACGGCACCTGCGCCGGAATGATCCTGCTCGCCGACAGGATCCTCGACCCGCGCTCGGGCCAGGAGACGGTCGGCGGCATCGACATGATCGTGCGCCGCAACGCCTTCGGACGGCAGAACGAGTCCTTCGAGGCCGCGGTCGAGGTCGACGGCATCGAGGGCGGCCCGGTCCAGGGTGTCTTCATCCGGGCCCCCTGGGTCGAATCCGTGGGGGCGGCGGCCGACGTCATCGCCGAGCACGGTGGCCATATTGTCGCCGTACGGCAGGGAAACGCCCTGGCCACGTCGTTCCACCCCGAACTGACCGGGGACCACCGGGTTCACGCACTGTTCGTCGACATGGTGCGCGCAGTCGGCTGACCTGATCCCGGTAGGATCTCTCGGGTTCGGATCGATTTTGGTGACGCGAGGGAGAAGGCAGATGTCCGGCCACTCTAAATGGGCTACGACGAAGCACAAGAAGGCCGTGGTTGACGCCAAGCGCGGCAAGCTCTTCGCGAAGCTGATCAAGAACATCGAGGTCGCGGCGCGTTCCGGCGGCGTGGACCCCGAAGGCAACCCGACGCTCGTCGACGCCATCCAGAAGGCGAAGAAGAGCTCCGTCCCCAACAAGAACATCGACTCCGCGGTCAAGCGCGGTGGCGGTCTCGAAGCGGGCGGCGCCGACTACGAGACGATCATGTACGAGGGCTACGGTCCCAACGGTGTCGCGGTGCTCATCGAGTGCCTCACCGACAACCGCAACCGTGCCGCGTCCGACGTGCGTGTCGCGATGACCCGCAACGGCGGCTCGATGGCCGACCCCGGTTCCGTCTCGTACCTCTTCAACCGCAAGGGCGTCGTCATCGTCCCCAAGGGCGAGCTGGCCGAGGACGACGTCCTCGGTGCGGTGCTCGACGCGGGCGCCGAGGAGGTCAACGACCTCGGTGACACCTTCGAGGTCGTCAGCGAGGCCACCGACATGGTCGCGGTCCGCACCGCGCTCCAGGAGGCCGGCATCGACTACGACTCGGCCGAGGCCAACTTCCTGCCCACCATGCAGGTCGACCTCGACGAGGAGGGCGCGCGCAAGATCTTCAAGCTCATCGACGCGCTGGAGGACAGCGACGACGTGCAGAACGTCTTCGCCAACTTCGACGTGTCCGACGAGGTCATGGAGAAGGTCGACGCCTGAGGCGCGATCGGAGAAGCTTCCGCGGACGGGCCGACGGGGACACACCCCGTCGGCCCGTCGCATTGTCAGTGCGAGCCGATAGCCTGCCAGAACAGTTGACCGAGCGGTGAGGACAGGGGGGGCTCCATGCGGGTACTCGGCGTGGACCCGGGGCTGACCCGGTGCGGTGTCGGGGTCGTCGAAGGGGTCGCGGGCCGCCCCCTGACGATGATCGGCGTCGGCGTCGTGCGCACCCCCTCCGACGCCGAGCTGGGACAGCGCCTGGTCGCCATCGAGCAGGGCATCGAGCAGTGGCTCGACGAGCACCGCCCCCAATACGTCGCCGTGGAACGGGTCTTCGCCCAGCACAACGTCCGTACGGTGATGGGCACCGCCCAGGCCAGCGCGGTCGCCATGCTCTGCGCCTCCCGGCGCGGCATCCCGGTCGCCCTGCACACCCCCAGCGAGGTCAAGGCCGCCGTCACCGGCTCGGGGCGCGCGGACAAGGCCCAGGTCGGCGCCATGGTGACCCGGCTGCTCCGGCTGGACGCGCCGCCCAGGCCCGCGGACGCCGCGGACGCCCTCGCACTCGCCATCTGCCACATCTGGCGCGCGCCCGCGCAGAACCGGCTCCAGCAGGCCGTCGCCGCCCATCGCACGCTGAAAGGCCGTACCGCATGATCGCCTTCGTCTCCGGCCCGGTGGCCGCCCTCGCCCCGACCACGGCCGTGATCGAGGTCGGCGGAATCGGCATGGCCGTCCAGTGCACCCCGAACACCCTGGCCCCTCTCCGCGTCGGCAAGGAGGCCAGGCTCGCCACCTCCCTCGTCGTACGGGAGGACTCGCTCACGCTCTACGGCTTCGCCGACGACGACGAGCGCCGGGTCTTCGAGCTGCTCCAGAGCGCCAGCGGCGTCGGCCCCCGCCTGGCCCAGGCCATGCTCGCCACCCACAGCCCGGACGCGCTGCGCCTGGCCGTCTCCACCGGCGACGAGAAGGCGCTCACGGCTGTCTCCGGCATCGGGAAGAAGGGCGCCCAGAAGCTCCTGCTGGAGCTCAAGGACCGGCTCGGTGAACCCACGGGCGCCCATATCGGCCAGCAGGGCATCGGCACCGCCGTCACCTCCGGCTGGCGCGATCAGCTCCAGGCCGCGCTGATCGGACTGGGATACGCGACCCGGGAGGCCGACGAGGCGGTCTCCGCCGTCGCCCCGCAGGCCGAAGCCGCCCTCGCCGAGGGCGCTCAGCCCCCCGTGCCGCAGCTGCTGCGCGCCGCTCTGCAGACCCTCAACCGCGCACGCTGACCGGCACCGAAACACCCGAGGCGGGACTGACCGAATGAACTGGGACGAGACCGGACCCGGCACCGACGAACGGCCGGTGGGGGAGTTCGACGACCGGCTGGTCGATGCCGGCGCGGACGGTGAGGACACCGCGGTCGAAGCGGCCCTGCGCCCGAAGGACCTGGACGAGTTCGTCGGCCAGGAAAGGGTGCGCGAACAGCTCGACCTGGTCCTCAAGGCGGCCCTCGCCCGCGGCGCCACCGCCGACCATGTGCTGCTCTCCGGCGCCCCCGGCCTCGGCAAGACCACCCTGTCCATGATCATCGCAGCGGAGATGAACGCCCCGATCAGGATCACCTCGGGGCCCGCCATCCAGCACGCGGGCGACCTCGCCGCGATCCTCTCCTCCCTCCAGGAGGGCGAGGTGCTCTTCCTCGACGAGATCCACCGGATGTCGCGGCCCGCCGAGGAGATGCTCTACATGGCGATGGAGGACTTCCGGGTCGACGTCATCGTCGGCAAGGGCCCGGGGGCCACCGCCATCCCGCTGGAGCTGCCGCCCTTCACCCTGGTCGGTGCCACCACCAGGGCCGGACTCCTGCCGCCCCCGCTGCGCGACCGCTTCGGCTTCACCGGGCACATGGAGTTCTACGCCCCCGCCGAGCTGGAGCGCGTCATCCACCGCTCCGCCCGGCTGCTGGACGTCGGCATCGACGTGGAGGGCGCCGCCGAGATCGCCGGACGCTCCCGGGGCACCCCCCGTATCGCCAACCGGCTGCTGCGCCGGGTCCGGGACTACGCCCAGGTGAAGGCCGACGGCACGGTCGACCGGGACATCGCCGCCGCGGCGCTCAAGGTGTACGAGGTTGACGCCCGCGGCCTCGACCGGCTGGACCGTGCGGTCCTCGGCGCCCTGCTGAAACTTTTCGGCGGCGGCCCGGTCGGCCTGTCCACCCTCGCGGTCGCCGTGGGGGAGGAGCGCGAGACGGTCGAGGAGGTCGCCGAGCCCTTCCTCGTACGGGAAGGACTGCTGGCCAGAACCCCGCGCGGCCGGGTCGCCACCCCGGCGGCCTGGGCCCACCTCGGGCTCGTACCTCCGCAGCACGGCGGAAAGGGACAACAGGGTCTCTTCGGGGCGTGATGCGTCACAGGTTGACCCTTACCGGAACCCCGGTGCCATGCTGGGCGTTGTTCCATCGATGCGGACTCGCTTAGACTCCGCCGATGCCGCCCTTACAGGTCGGTGTACCCACCCCCGTATATACAGGCCGCATTCCAGCGCGGTCGTGCGAAGGAAACCCGTCCCGTGAATCCCGTGACTCTCCTCCCCTTCATCGTGCTCATCGGGGCCATGTTCCTGATGACCCGGTCCGCCAAGAAGAAGCAGGCGGCGGCCGCGCAGATGCGTAACGACATGCAGCCCGGCACCGGCGTCCGGACGATCGGGGGCATGTACGCCACCGTCAAGGAGCTTCACGACGACACGGTTCTCCTTGAGATCGCGCCGGGCGTCCACGCCATCTACGCCAAGAACTCGATCGGTGCCGTCCTCGACGACGAGGAGTACAACCGCATCGTCCACGGCGAGGACGACCTGAAGGTCGACGGCGCGGTCGTGCCCGACGACGCCTCCTCGCTCACCGGCGAGGGTGACGACGCCGCGGACCGTTCGGACGACGCGAAGATCGACCTGGGCAAGAAGGCCGAGGACGAGGACGCCGGGACGACGGACGCCGTCGCCAAGGACGTCGCGGCCAAGGACGCCAAGGACGACGGCAAGACCGACGGCGACGCCGACGCGAAGTAGTTCACGACTCGGGGACGGCCGTATGCCCACAGGCGTGCGGCGTCCCCCGGACCGTGCGGTTTTCTGCGGGGGCAGGTCCCCACAACACTTCGTGGCCGCTCGGGCGCGTACCCGGCGCGGGGCGGTTGGACAGGGAGAAACGAGAAGGTGGCAGCACCGAAGAAGGGCCGCGGGCCGGCCGGTGGTCAGAGCAGGCCGGGGCGTGCCCTGGTTCTGATCCTGATCGCCATGGTCGCGCTCACCGGCGGGATGTTCCTGTCCGGTCACACCACGCCCCGGCTGGGTATCGACCTGGCGGGCGGGACGTCGATCACGCTTGAGGCGAAGACGCAGCCCGGCAAGCCGAACGCGATCAATCCGACCAATATGAACACCGCGGTCGGCATCATCGAGCGGCGGGTCAACGGTCTGGGTGTCTCCGAGGCCGAGGTCCAGACCCAGGGCGCGAAGAACATCATCGTCAACATCCCCAAGGGGACGAACTCCGAGCAGGCCCGGGAGCAGGTCGGTACCACCGCCCAGCTCTACTTCCGGCCCGTTCTGACCGTCGCGGCCAGCGGCCCCGGGGAGCCGACGCCTTCGGGCAGCGAGAAGCCCTCGGACGGCACCACGCCGAGCGCCGAGGAGTCCGCCAAGGCAGGGGACAAGGACAAGGGCGACAAGGCCACCGGTGACAAGGCCACCTCGCCCGACTCCCCGACGGCGAGCGCCACCACCCAGGGGCGCGCGGTCACCGGCGCCCTGAAGAAGGACCCCACCCCGGGCGCCTCGGACTCCTCGAAGCCGAAGTCGTCCACGCCGCCGGTCGACCCCGCGACGGCCAAGCTCCAGGAAGAGTTCGCCAAGCTCGACTGCACCGACCCGAAGCAGCGCACGGCCGCCGGCAAGGACGCGAAGCCCACCGACTCCATCGTCGCCTGTGGCTCGAACACCCCCGGTCAGTACGAGAAGTACGTGCTCGGCCCGGCCGAGGTCTCCGGCAGCGACGTCAGCGACGCCCAGGGTGCGATCGACCAGACCACCGGCGAGTGGATCGTGTCGATGGAGTTCACCTCCGGCGGCGCCAAGAAGTTCAAGACGATCACCTCGCGGCTCTCGCAGCAGCAGCCGCCGATGAACCAGTTCGCCATCGTCCTCGACGGTGAGGTCGTCTCCGCGCCCTCCGTGCGGACGGCGCTCAGCGCGAACGCCCAGATCTCCGGCAGCTTCGACCAGCAGTCCGCCGAGGACCTCGGCAACATCCTTTCGTACGGCGCCCTCCCGCTCACCTTCGAGGAGGCGAGCGTCACCACGGTGACCGCCGCCCTCGGTGGCGAGCAGCTCCAGGCGGGTCTGATCGCCGGTGCCATCGGTCTCGCGCTCGTCGTCATCTACCTGGTGGCCTACTACCGCGGGCTCGCGTTCATCGCGCTCCTCAGCCTTCTGGTCTCCGGCATCCTGACGTACACGCTCATGGCTCTGCTCGGCCCGGCCATCGGCTTCGCGCTGAACCTGCCCGCGGTGTGCGGCGCCATCGTGGCGATCGGTATCACAGCGGACTCGTTCATCGTGTACTTCGAACGTGTCCGTGACGAGATCCGCGAGGGCCGCACGCTCCGCCCGGCGATCGAACGGGCCTGGCCGCGCGCCCGGCGCACCATTCTGGTCTCCGACTTCGTGTCGTTCCTCGCCGCCGCGGTGCTCTTCGTGGTCACCGTCGGCAAGGTCCAGGGCTTCGCGTTCACGCTCGGCCTGACCACGCTGCTCGACGTCGTCGTGGTGTTCCTCTTCACCAAGCCCGTCATGACGCTGATGGGCCGGACGAAGTTCTTCTCCAGCGGCAACTCCTGGTCCGGGCTGGACCCGAAGCGGCTCGGCGCCAAGCCGCCGCTCCGCCGCTCGCGCCGTGCCAACGGTTCCACCGACCCGAAGGAGGCGTGAGATGTCGCGACTCGGCAATCTCGGCGCCCGGCTCTACCGCGGCGAGGTCGGTTACGACTTCATCGGCAAGCGCAAGATCTGGTATGGCGTCTCGATACTGATCACCATCACGGCCATCATCGGCCTGGCGGTCGGTGGCCTCAACATGGGCATCGAGTTCAAGGGCGGCGCGGTCTTCACGACCGACGTCAAGGCCAAGATCTCGACCTCCCAGGCCCACGAGGCCGCGGTGGAGGCGTCCGGCCACGAGGCGATCGTGCAGGAGCTCGGCAACGGCGGTCTGCGCATCCAGATCACCGAGGTCGACACGGCCAAGGCCGACGCGATCAAGACGCAGCTCTCCAAGGACCTCGGGGTCCCGGCGGAGAAGATCAACGCGGACCTGGTCGGCCCCAGCTGGGGTGAGCAGATCGCCAACAAGGCATGGACCGGCCTCGGGATCTTCATGGTCCTCGTGGTGGTCTATCTGGCCATCGCCTTCGAGTGGCGGATGGCCATCGCCGCCCTCGTCGCCCTGATCCACGACATCACCATCACGGTCGGTGTCTACGCCCTGGTCGGCTTCGAGGTCACCCCCGGCACCGTGATCGGTCTGCTGACCATCCTCGGTTACTCCCTCTACGACACGGTCGTCGTCTTCGACAGCCTCAAGGAGGGCCAGAAGGGGATCACCAAGCAGACCCGCTTCACCTACAGCGAGATCGCCAACCGGTCGATCAACAGCACGCTGGTCCGTTCCATCAACACCACGGTCGTGGCACTGCTGCCGGTCGCGGGTCTGCTGTTCATCGGTGGCGGTGTCCTCGGCGCCGGCATGCTGAACGACATCTCGCTGTCGCTGTTCGTCGGTCTCGCCGCCGGTGCGTACTCCTCGATCTTCATCGCCACTCCGCTCGTCGCCGACCTCAAGGAACGCGAGCCGCAGATGAAGGCGCTGAAGAAGCGGATCCTCGCCAAGCGTGCGGCGGCCGCCGCACGGGGCGAGTCCGCGGAGGACGAGCGCGACGACCAGCCGCAGGACGCCTTCCCCGAGGACGCCGAGACCGCGGGCGCCGTCGTGGGCCAGCGCAGGCAGCCCAGGGGCCACGGCCGGACTCCCGGGAAGCGCTGATGACCAGCACCACCGAATCGACCCGAGAGCTGCTGCTCAGCCGGATCCGCGATGTGGCGGACTACCCGAAGCCGGGGGTGATGTTCAAGGACATCACTCCGCTGCTCGCGGACCCGGTGGCCTTCACGGCACTCACCGACGCCCTCGCGGAGCTGTCCGTCCGGCACGGCGCCACGAAGATCGTCGGCCTGGAGGCACGCGGCTTCATCCTGGCCGCGCCGGTCGCGGTCCGGGCCGGGCTCGGCTTCGTACCCGTCCGCAAGGCCGGGAAGCTGCCCGGAGCCACGCTCCGGCAGTCCTACGAGCTGGAGTACGGCAGCGCGGAGATCGAGATCCACGCGGAGGACCTCACCCCCGACGACCGCATCATGGTCATCGACGACGTCCTCGCCACCGGCGGCACCGCCGAGGCCTCGCTGGAGCTGATCCGGCGGGCCGGTGCGCAGGTCGTGGGCGTCTCGGTCCTGATGGAGCTCGGTTTCCTCCCGGGCCGGGCCCGGCTGGAGCCCGCGCTGCGGGGCGCGCCGCTGGAGGCACTGATCACCGTCTGAGCGCCGCACACAGGCGATCGCGCGGCGGACCGCGCACAGCGGACGCGCGCAGGACACGCACACAGGACGGGCACCCGGGAACACCGGGTGCCCGTCCCGCGTTGTCACGGCTCCCGGCGTCCCCGGGCGAGGTCCGGCCGGGGGATCGATACCATGGGCTTTCCGGGGAGCCCGGATCCGCACGAGGAGCGCTCTTGCCAGACGAGGCCCAGCCAGTCGCCGCCCCGCAGCCCGACAAGCCCGGGACGGAACCCGCCACGCCCGAGAAGGCCCAGCCCTCGGGAGCGCCGAAGCCCGCGCCGCGCGAGGGCGCGGGCGGATCTGCGCAGGCCCCGGCTGCCGCCTCAGCGAAGCCCGGCGAGCCCGCGCGGCCGACCGCTCCGCCGAAGCCCGCCCCCGAGCGCCCGGCCCCCGCGGCCCCCGTGAAGCCCGCCGCGGCGGCCCCCGCCGAGCCCGCTCCCAAGGCGCCGGCCAGGCCCGCCGCGAAGTCCCCGGCGCCGACCGGTGCGGTGGCCCGCTCCGGCGGCTCCTCCAACCGTGTCCGGGCCCGGCTCGCCCGACTGGGTGTGCAGCGCTCCAGCCCGTACAACCCGGTGCTCGAACCGCTGCTGCGTACCGTCCGCGGCAACGACCCCAAGATCGAGACCGCCACGCTGCGCCAGATCGAGCAGGCGTACCAGGTCGCCGAGCGCTGGCACCGGGGCCAGAAGCGCAAGAGCGGCGACCCGTACATCACGCACCCGCTGGCCGTGACGACCATCCTGGCCGAGCTGGGCATGGATCCGGCCACCCTGATGGCGGGTCTGCTGCACGACACCGTCGAGGACACCGAGTACGGCCTGGACACCCTGCGCCGCGACTTCGGCGACCAGGTCGCCCTGCTCGTCGACGGGGTCACCAAGCTGGACAAGGTCAAGTTCGGCGAGGCCGCGCAGGCCGAGACCGTACGCAAGATGGTCGTCGCCATGGCCAAGGACCCCCGGGTCCTCGTCATCAAGCTCGCCGACCGGCTGCACAACATGCGCACCATGCGTTACCTCAAGCGGGAGAAGCAGGAGAAGAAGGCCCGCGAGACGCTGGAGATCTACGCACCCCTGGCCCACCGCCTGGGCATGAACACCATCAAGTGGGAGCTGGAGGACCTCGCCTTCGCGATCCTCTACCCCAAGATGTACGACGAGATCGTCCGCCTCGTCGCCGAGCGGGCCCCCAAGCGCGACGAATACCTCGCCATAGTGACCGACGAGGTCCAGTCCGACCTCCGCGCCGCCCGCATCAAGGCCACCGTCACCGGCCGGCCGAAGCACTACTACAGCGTCTACCAGAAGATGATCGTGCGAGGCCGGGACTTCGCCGAGATCTACGACCTGGTGGGCATCCGCGTCCTCGTCGACACCGTCCGCGACTGCTACGCGGCGCTCGGCACCGTCCACGCCCGGTGGAATCCGGTACCGGGGCGGTTCAAGGACTACATCGCGATGCCCAAGTTCAACATGTACCAGTCGCTGCACACCACGGTGATCGGCCCCAGCGGCAAGCCCGTCGAACTCCAGATCCGTACGTTCGACATGCACCGCCGCGCCGAGTACGGCATCGCCGCGCACTGGAAGTACAAGCAGGAGGCCGTCGCCGGTGCCTCCAAGGTGCGTACCGACGTCCCCAAGAACACCGGACGCGGCCAGGACACCGTCAACGACATGGCATGGCTGCGCCAGCTCCTGGACTGGCAGAAGGAGACCGAGGACCCCAGCGAGTTCCTGGAGTCCCTGCGCTTCGACCTCTCCCGCAACGAGGTCTTCGTCTTCACGCCCAAGGGCGACGTCATAGCGCTCCCCGCGGGTGCGACGCCCGTCGACTTCGCGTACGCCGTCCATACGGAGGTCGGCCACCGGACCATAGGAGCACGGGTCAACGGGCGGCTCGTACCGCTCGAATCGACTCTGGACAACGGTGATCTGGTCGAGGTCTTCACCTCCAAGGCGGCCGGTGCCGGTCCGTCGCGGGACTGGCTGGGCTTCGTCAAGTCGCCGCGCGCCCGCAACAAGATCCGCGCCTGGTTCTCCAAGGAACGCCGCGACGAGGCGATCGAGCAGGGCAAGGACTCCATCGCGCGCGCGATGCGCAAGCAGAACCTGCCGATCCAGCGCATCCTCACCGGCGACTCCCTGGTCACCCTCGCCCACGAGATGCGCTACCCGGACATCTCGTCCCTGTACGCGGCGATCGGCGAGGGCCATGTCGCCGCCGCGGGCGTCGTGCAGAAGCTCGTCCAGGCACTGGGCGGCGAGGACGCCGCCAACGAGGACCTCGTCGAGAGCGCACCGCCCTCCCGCGGCCGCAACAAGCGCCGCGCCAACGCCGACCCGGGCGTCGTGGTCAAGGGCGTCGAGGACGTCTGGGTCAAGCTGGCCCGCTGCTGCACGCCCGTCCCCGGCGACCCGATCATCGGCTTCGTCACCCGCGGCAGCGGCGTCTCCGTGCACCGGGCCGACTGCGTCAACGTCGACTCGCTCTCCCAGCAGCCGGAGCGCATCCTCGAAGTCGAGTGGGCGCCCACCCAGTCCTCGGTCTTCCTGGTCGCCATCCAGGTCGAGGCGCTGGACCGCTCCCGGCTGCTCTCCGACGTCACCCGGGTCCTGTCCGACCAGCACGTCAACATCCTGTCCGCGGCCGTCCAGACCTCGCGCGACCGGGTGGCCACCTCGCGCTTCACCTTCGAGATGGGCGACCCCAAGCACCTGGGGCACGTCCTGAAGGCGGTACGCGGCGTGGAGGGCGTCTACGACGTCTACCGGGTCACCTCCGCCCGCAGGCCGTAGCCCGCGGCCGGGCCATGACATACGGGAGGGGCCGCTGTACGTGACACGTACAGCGGCCCCTCCCGCATGTCAGGACCGAACGGCAGGTGCTAGCCGCCGAACTCCTCCAGGCCCTTGAGCGCCTGGTCCAGCAGCGCCTGGCGGCCCTCCAGCTCCTTGGCCAGCTTGTCCGCCCGCGCGTTGTTGCCCGAGGCACGCGCCGCGTCGATCTGGGTACGCAGCTTGTCCACGGCGCCCTGGAGCTGACCGGTGAGACCCGCGGCGCGGGCCCGCGCCTCCGGGTTCGTCCGGCGCCACTCGGACTCCTCGGACTCCTGGAGCGCCCGCTCCACCGTGTGCATCCGGCCCTCGACCTTCGGGCGGGCGTCACGCGGTACGTGGCCGATGGCCTCCCAGCGCTCGTTGATGGCCCGGAAAGCGGCCCTGGCCGCCTTCAGGTCCTTCACCGGCACCAGCTTCTCGGCCTCGGCAGCGAGCTCCTCCTTCAGCTTGAGGTTTTCGCCCTGCTCCGCGTCCCGCTCGGCGAACACCTCGCTGCGGGCCGCGAAGAAGACGTCCTGGGCGCCGCGGAAGCGGTTCCACAGCTCGTCCTCGGACTCGCGCTGCGCGCGGCCCGCGGCCTTCCACTCGGTCATCAGATCGCGATAGCGGGCGGCCGTCGTGACCCAGTCCGTGGAACCGGAGAGCGACTCGGCCTCCGTGACCAGCTTCTCCTTGGCCTTACGGGCCTCCTCGCGCTGGGCGTCCAGCGAGGCGAAGTGGGCCTTGCGGCGCTTGGAGAACGCCGAACGGGCATGCGAGAAGCGGTGCCACAGCTCGTCGTCCGACTTGCGGTCCAGCCGCGGCAGGCCCTTCCACGTGTCCACGAGCGCCCGCAGCCGCTCGCCGGCGGACCGCCACTGCTCGCTCTGCGCCAGCTCCTCGGCCTCGGTGACGAGCGCCTCCTTGGCGTGCTTGGCCTCGTCGGTCTGCTTCGCCTTCTGGACCTTGCGCTCCTCGCGCCGCGAGTCGACCGTCGCGACGAGCGCGTCCAGCCGCGTGCGGAGCGCTTCGAGGTCACCGACGGCGTGATGCTCGTCGACCTGCTGCCGCAGATGGTCGATCGCGGTCGTCGCGTCCTTGGCCGAAAGGTCGGTGGTCTTCACCCGCCGTTCGAGGAGGCCGATCTCGACCACAATGCCGTCGTACTTGCGCTCGAAGTAGGCCAGGGCCTCCTCGGGGGAACCGGCCTGCCACGATCCGACGACCTGCTCGCCATCGGCTGTACGCACGTACACGGTGCCGGTCTCATCGACACGGCCCCACGGGTCGCTGCTCACAGCGCCTCCTCCACCTGATGCCTGCGAGGGGGTTCGCCCCCCGGGCATCGTCCACAGTTTCCTGGGGCGGGCATCGCCCGCCCTGCACAACGCCAATCTAGGCGACCGGCCACCCGGCTGTCCGCACTCAGCGCGGCCGAAATTCTCCGGTGCGCCCGGGTGACCACGGCGGCGGCCGGGAGCACCCGGCCGTACCGGTCCGGTCAGTCCTTCTCGACGGTCGCCTTCTCGACGCTCACGGCCTTCTTCGGCGCACCGTCACCGGCGCCACCCTCGACACCGGCCTCGCCGACCTTCTGGACGGCCTTCAGACCGGCCTTGTCGATGGTGCCGAACGGGGTGTAGGTGGGCGGGAGTTTGGTCTCCTTGTACACCAGGAAGAACTGGCTGCCGCCGGTGTGCGGCTGGCCGGTGTTGGCCATCGCCACCGTGCCCGCGGGGAAGGTCACCGTGCCGTCGGCGCCCGCCTTGCCGAGCGCGGTCAGGTTCTCGTCCGCGATCGTGTAGCCGGGACCGCCGGTGCCGTCGCCCTTGGGGTCGCCGCACTGCAGGACGAAAATGCCCTGCGTGGTCAGCCGGTGACACTTCGTACCGTCGAAGTAGCCCTTGTCCGCGAGCGACTTGAACGAGTTCGTGGTGTGCGGGGTCTTCGCCGCGTCCATGGTGAACGCTATGTCGCCCTGGCTCGTCTTGAGCGACATCGTGTACTTCGCCTTTTTGTCGATCTTCATCGCGGGCTCGGGAGCTTTGCTCTCGCTCTCGGAAGGCGAAGCGGACGGGCTCCGGCTCGCGGCCGCGTCGTTCTTCTTGTCCTTGCCGTCGCTCTTGCCCGCCGCGACGAACGCACCCACACCCACCACCGCGGCCACGGCCACCGCGGACGCGATGATCACGGTGAGACGCCTGGTCCTGCTGCGGGCTTCCTCCCGGCGCTGCTGCTGCCGCTGGAACTTCTCCCGGGCGAGCTGCCGCCGCCGCTGATCGCTGCTGACCACCGGTTGATCTCCTTGTACGTCGTGTCATCGGGCGTGGGTTGCCCCGTACCGTATATGGGTTAGCTGTGGAATGAGGAGCGCCGGTAGGCTCTGATCCGCCGCACCCTTTGCCGCGGCCTCCTCCGCCGGACGAACATTAAGGACGATCGTGCTCATTGCCGGGTTCCCCGCCGGGGCCTGGGGGACCAATTGCTACCTGGTCGCCCCCGCCGCAGGCGAGGAGTGCGTGATCATCGACCCGGGCCATCAGGCCGCCCAGGGCGTCGAGGAAGCGCTGAAGAAGCATCGGCTCAAGCCCGTCGCCGTCGTGCTCACCCATGGCCACATCGACCATGTCGCCTCGGTCGTCCCCGTCTGCGGCGCCCATGACGTCCCCGCCTGGATCCACCCGGAGGACCGGTACATGATGAGCGACCCGGAGAAGGCCCTCGGCCGCTCCATCGGGATGCCTCTCATGGGCGAGCTGACCGTGGGGGAGCCGGACGACGTCAAGGAGCTGACCGACGGCGCGCTGCTGAGCCTGGCCGGTCTGGAGCTCGGGGTCTCGCACGCGCCCGGCCATACGAAGGGGTCGGTGACGTTCAGGATGCCCGAGGCCGCGGACGTACCGCCGGTCCTCTTCTCGGGCGACCTGCTCTTCGCCGGCTCCGTCGGACGCACCGATCTGCCCGGTGGCGACCACGCCGAGCTGCTCAAGTCGCTGGCCCGTGTGTGCCTGCCGCTCGACGACTCGACCGTGGTGCTGTCCGGCCACGGCCCCCAGACGACCATCGGCCGCGAGCGCGTCTCCAATCCGTACCTGCACGGTATGGACGCGCCGCGACGAGGAATGTGACGAGAGACGTTTCTGTGAGCACCTTTCAGGCCCCCAAGGGCACGTACGACCTGACCCCGCCGGACTCCGCGAAGTACCTCGCGGTGCGCGAGGCCATCTCCGCGCCCCTGCGCAACTCCGGCTACGGCTACATCGAGACGCCCGGTTTCGAGGACGTGAACCTCTTCGCCCGCGGTGTCGGTGAGTCCACCGACATCGTCACCAAGGAGATGTACACCCTCACCACCAAGGGCGGCTCCGAACTGGCGCTCCGCCCGGAGGGCACCGCCTCGGTGCTCCGCGCCGCCCTGGAGGCCAACCTCCACAAGGCGGGCAACCTCCCGGTCAAGCTCTGGTACTCGGGCTCGTACTACCGCTACGAGCGCCCGCAGAAGGGCCGGTACCGCCACTTCTCGCAGGTCGGTGCCGAGGCCATCGGTGCCGAGGACCCGGTTCTCGACGCCGAGCTGATCATTCTCGCCGACCAGGCGTACCGGTCGCTGGGCCTGCGCCAGTTCCGCATCCTGCTGAACTCGCTCGGCGACAAGGAGTGCCGCCCCGTCTACCGCGAGGCGCTGCAGGGCTTCCTGCGCGACCTCGACCTCGACGAGGAGACCCGCCGCCGCATCGAGATCAACCCGCTGCGCGTCCTGGACGACAAGCGGGCCGAGGTGCAGAAGCAGCTCGTCGGCGCCCCGAAGCTCCGCGACTACCTGTGCGACGCCTGCAAGGCGTACCACGAGGAGGTCCGCGAGCTGCTGACGGCCGCCTCGGTCGTGTACGAGGACGACGAGAAGCTCGTCCGCGGCCTCGACTACTACACCCGCACGACCTTCGAGTTCGTCCACGACGGTCTGGGCTCGCAGTCCGCGGTCGGTGGCGGCGGCCGGTACGACGGCCTGTCCGAGATGATCGGCGGCCCCGCGCTCCCGTCCGTCGGCTGGGCGCTCGGCGTCGACCGTACGGTGCTGGCGCTGGAGGCGGAGGGCATCGAGCTGGACATCCCCGCCACCACCAGCGTGTACGCGGTTCCGCTCGGCGACGAGGCCCGCCGGACCCTGTTCGGCATCGTCACCGAGCTGCGCAGGAGCGGCGTCGCCGCCGACTTCGCGTTCGGCGGCCGGGGCCTGAAGGGCGCCATGAAGAGCGCGAACCGGTCGGGTGCGCGCTTCACGATCGTCGCGGGCGAACGTGACCTGGCCGAGGGCGTGGTGCAGCTCAAGGACATGGAGTCCGGGGAGCAGACGTCCGTACCGCTGACCGAGGTCGCCGGGACGGTCCGCGCCCGCCTCGTGGTGTGACGGCCGGACACCGTGTGACCGCTTGAACGCCGTGGGCCCCGGGGCCCACGGCGTCCGCGCAAGGGGGGCTGGGCGGCCCGCGCGGGTCGTGAAGTGCGTCACCGTCCTGCGTTCCGTCAACTCGGCGGGCGCGACATCACACTGCCGGGCGCCACCGATACCGCGACGCCGTCGCGGAGCCACAGCCACCGCGAGCCCGCCCCGGCCGTCGGGCATCCCGCGGGCAGCGCTGACGCGTGGCCCGTGCGCGTACACCTTTATGTCCATCGAACGGTTGCCCAGTACCGCGGTGCGGCACAATGACCGTGCCCGGCTGGTTACTCATTGATGGAACGGCGATATGACGACTGCAGCGGTAGATCATCCCTCCTCGCACCAGGAAGAGGACGGCGGGAAGAGGACCATCGGCGGCAGTCGCGCGTTCGCACTGCTGCTGGTGATCACCGGTGCGGCCGGACTGCTCGCCGCCTGGATCATCACGATCGACAAGTTCAAGCTGCTGGAAGACCCGAGCTTCACTCCCGGATGCAGCCTCAACCCGGTCGTCGCGTGCGGCAACATCATGAAGAGCGAGCAGGCGGCGGCCTTCGGCTTCCCCAACCCGATGCTCGGGCTCGTCACCTACGCGATGGTGATCTGCATCGGCGTGGGACTGCTCGCCGGAGCACGCTTCCGCGGCTGGTTCTGGCTCGGCCTCAACGCGGGCACGCTGTTCGGCGTCGGCTTCTGCACGTGGCTTCAGTACCAGTCGCTGTACAACATCAACTCGCTCTGCCTTTGGTGCTGCCTCGCCTGGGTCGCCACGATCTTCATGTTCTGCTACGTGACCACGCACAACATCAAGCACCGCATCCTTCCCGCGCCCAACTGGCTGCGCAACGGCCTCACCGAGTTCCACTGGGTTCCGCCGGTGCTCTGGATCGGCATCATCGGCATGCTGATCCTGACCCGCTGGTGGGACTTCTGGACCAGCTGACCGGCGCCGCCCCCGGCCGGGCGGTGACGACCCGGCCCGGCGGCGTTGTCAGTGCGGTGGCATAGGCTTCGAATCGTGGAGCCCGACCTCTTTACCGCAGCCGCCGAAGACCGCCAGGAGAAGGACCCGTCCAGCAGCCCCCTCGCTGTCCGGATGCGTCCCCGTGTCCTGGACGAGGTCGTCGGCCAGCAGCATCTGCTCAAGCCGGGCTCGCCCCTGCGCCGCCTCGTCGGTGAGGGGAGCGGCGGCCCGGCCGGCCCGTCGTCGGTGATCCTCTGGGGTCCGCCCGGCACCGGCAAGACGACCTTGGCGTACGTGGTCAGCAAGGCCACCAACAAGCGCTTCGTCGAGCTCTCCGCGATCACCGCGGGCGTCAAGGAGGTCCGGGCCGTCATCGAGGGGGCGCGCCGGGCCACCGGTGGCTTCGGCAAGGAGACCGTCCTCTTCCTCGACGAGATCCACCGCTTCTCCAAGGCCCAGCAGGACTCCCTGCTCCCCGCCGTGGAGAACCGCTGGGTGACCCTGATCGCCGCGACGACGGAGAATCCGTACTTCTCGATCATCTCCCCGCTGCTGTCGCGCTCGCTGCTGCTCACCCTGGAGCCGCTGACCGACGAGGATCTGCGTGCCCTGCTGCGCCGGGCCCTGACCGACGAACGCGGGCTCGGCGGCGCGGTGACCCTGCCGGAGGACGCCGAGGCGCATCTGCTGCGCATCGCCGGCGGCGACGCCCGCCGGGCGCTGACCGCGCTGGAGGCGGCGGCTGGGGCCGCGCTGGCCACGCACGAGCCGGAGATCAGCCTGCGGACGGTCGAGGAGACCGTCGACCGCGCCGCCGTGAAGTACGACCGGGACGGCGACCAGCACTACGACGTGGCCAGCGCCCTCATCAAGTCCATCCGCGGTTCCGACGTCGACGCCGCGCTGCACTACCTGGCCCGGATGATCGAGGCGGGGGAGGACCCCCGGTTCATCGCCCGGCGGCTGATGATCTCCGCGAGCGAGGACATCGGGCTCGCCGATCCGACCGCGCTGCCGACGGCGGTGGCCGCTGCTCAGGCCGTCGCCATGATCGGCTTCCCGGAGGCGGCGCTGACCCTCAGCCATGCCACGATCGCGCTGGCCCTGGCGCCCAAGTCCAACGCGGCGACCCTGGCGATCTTCGCCGCCCAGGAGGACGTACGGAAGGGACTGGCCGGCCCCGTCCCGGCCCATCTGCGCGACGGCCACTACCAGGGCGCGGCCAAGCTGGGGCACGCCCAGGGCTATGTCTATCCGCATGACGTGCCCGGTGGCATCGCCGCGCAGCAGTACGCCCCGGACGCCGTCCGCGACAAGCGGTACTACACCCCCACGCGGTACGGCGCCGAGGCGCGGTACGCCGACGTGGCGGACCGGGTCCGCGAGCGGCTCGGCCGGACCGGCGCCGACGGCGGGACGGACGGCGCAGGATCCGCCTGACCGGACCGTTCGGGGAGCGGATCACGCGGATCGCGGCGGTCACCCCTCGGCACGCAGCGCGCCTCGTCCCGTCGGTCGTCACAGCATCAGGGCAGCACGGCGAATGGCGCCGGTCGCGGGCCCGTCAGTGGGATGCCGCTTCGAAGAGCGTGTGCATCGCACGGCGCAGTTCGCCGACATCCCGCACCGGTTCGGGGAACTCGAACCGGGCGTCGAAGCACGCCCCCCGGTCCTCGACGAAACGGACCCGCAGCCCGAAGCGGTCGAGGGCGACCGGGACGGCGGCGGGCCGATGGGCGGAGCCGGTGTCGGCGGTGCGCTCGCCGAGCAGCCCGCACAGCGTCCGCAGCTCCTCTCCGTGCGCCGCGTGCAGATGCTGGAGCAGTTCGGCCTCGTGGACGACGAGCGGGTCGGGCGCCGCGTCCCGGAAGTCCTCCGGCTCGATGCTCCCGGCGCCCCAGAGGTCGTCGACGTACGCCTCCCCGAACTCCAGCCGCAGCATCATCCGGCCGGGTCCGGCGAGGCCGGGTACGGAGGTGAGCCGGCCGGAGACCCAGGCCCGGCCGCGGACGCGGTGCGGGACGGAGACCGGGGCGACATCCGTGATCTCCAGCACGGCGGTCAGCTCGTCGCCCTGGGCGTGGGTCGCGGCCCGTACGACGGGGGAATCCGCCGCGAAGGCGAGGAACAGATCGCCCTCCGGCCCCACGCCCCGGGTGTCGGGGATCAGCTGCTCGGTACGGGCCACATCGAGCCCCGGTACGACCAGCACCGCGGAGCGGGTACTCTGTACGAGAGTTCGTGTGCGCTCGGCTGCTGACGGCATCCGAGTGTTTTCAAGCCCGCTGGGACGCGGCTGACCACGATCAGATCGGCCTTCCGTCGTAGCAGCGCCTTCATGTGCGCTGCCGCTGTCTGTGCTGTCCGTGACGTGAGTGGTGTTCCCAGGGCGAGACATGCGATCTCCTTGAGTAAGGTAAGCCTAACCTAACCTACAACGGAGGTCTGGAGAACGTGCCTAACCAGTCGCGTCCCAAGGTCAAGAAGTCGCGTGCCCTCGGCATCGCTCTGACGCCCAAGGCTGTCAAGTACTTCGAAGCGCGTCCGTACCCGCCGGGCGAGCACGGCCGTGGCCGCAAGCAGAACTCGGACTACAAGGTCCGTCTGCTGGAGAAGCAGCGCCTGCGTGCGCAGTACGACATCAGCGAGCGCCAGATGGCGCGCGCCTACGACCGTGCCAAGAAGGCCGAAGGCAAGACGGGCGAGGCGCTGGTCGTCGAGCTCGAGCGCCGCCTCGACGCCCTGGTCCTGCGTTCGGGCATCGCCCGCACCATCTACCAGGCCCGTCAGATGGTCGTCCACGGTCACATCGAGGTCAACGGTGGCAAGGTCGACAAGCCGTCGTTCCGCGTCCGCCCCGACGACGTCGTCCAGGTCCGCGAGCGCAGCCGCGCCAAGGTCCCCTTCCAGGTGGCCCGCGAGGGTGGTTACGACACCGACGGTGAGACCCCGCGCTACCTCCAGGTGAACCTGAAGGCCCTGGCCTTCCGCCTGGACCGGGACCCGAACCGCAAGGAGATCCCGGTGATCTGCGACGAGCAGCTCGTCGTCGAGTACTACGCCCGCTGATCCAGGCGTAGCCGCTCTCACCAGCGCTCCGGCCCGCCCCTCCCTGTTGTACGGGAGGCGGCGGGCCTTCGCGTTTCCCCGGGCGCCGGTACGCTGCCCAGCCCCTGCGGGCCCGCGGGCTCCCGGGGTCCGCCGGTCAGCGCCCGGGAGACCGCCGCCTCCAGATCCAGCCGTCCCCCGGCGCGCAGCCCCGAGGCGTACGCCGCGTCCCCCAGTTCACGGCGTACGCGCTCCTCGCACTCCGCCTTCGGCCGGCCGTAGTACGCCGACCCGAACAGAGGCAGTCCCACCGACGGCCAGATCCGCTCCGTGGCCCCCCGCAGCACCGCCGCTTCCGCGGGGTCGCCCTCCACCACCGTGACCAGGGCCAGCAGCTCCAGCGAGAGGGCGGTGCCCAGCAGATCGTTGAAGGCGCGGCCGATGGACAGGCACTCCCCGAGCATCCGCCGGGCCCGGCCCGCCTCGCCCCGCCGCAGCGCCGCGTAGGCCAGGACGTACAGCGCGTACGCCAGTGCCCACCGCTCCCCGTGGTCCTCGCAGATCTCCCTGGCCTCGTCGCAGATCACGGCGGCGCCCTCCAGGTCGCCGAGAAAGGCCACCGCCATCGCCAGTTCGATCTGGGCCATCAGCACATTGCTGTTCAGTTCCCCCAGCTCCCGGTAGCGGACGAGCGCGTCGCGCAGCAGCTCCTCGGCGCGCGGCATGTCGTCCGTGACGATCGCCAGGCACCCCGTCCGGTGCACCGCGTAGGCCGTCGCCGTGGCGTCGCCGGACCG
The DNA here is from genome assembly GCF_001905125.1 of Streptomyces sp. TSRI0281. Lineage (GTDB taxonomy): Bacteria > Actinomycetota > Actinomycetes > Streptomycetales > Streptomycetaceae > Streptomyces. The sequence continues at coordinate 359,215 of NZ_LWLE01000038.1, forward strand.
CTCCGCCTCCTCCTGGCACTCGTGCAGCGCCGAGATCGCGCCGACCGCGTCCCCCTGCAGAACCGCCACATGGCCGAGAACCCACAGCGCCTTGAGCCGCGACGGATCGCGTCGAGGCGGCGGCAGAGCTCCAGTGTCGCGGCCCTGTTCCCGTCCGTCGGCCGGAATCCGGGCTGTACGGCGCGGGCCCGTTCCGTGAACAGCTCCACGGCGTCCTCGTCGGTCATCGGCGCGAGCGGGAAGGTCAGTTCACCGTCCACCTGGAGGGGTCGGCGTCCGGCGGCGAGCACCTGGAGCCGAGGGGCCCGGCGCAGCAGTTCCCGTACGAGTCCGGCGCAGGCGTCGATCAGGTGCTCGAAGCCGTCGATCACCAGCAGCAGTTGGCGCTCAGCCAGGTGCTCGACGAGGGTGCCCCGGGGCGGTCTGCTGGTGTGATCGGTGAGGCCCAGTGCCTCGACCAGTGCGTGTTCCAGCAGCTCGAGGTCGCGGATGGCGGACAGCTCGGCGATCCAGACCCCGTCGAAGTACCGTTTCTTCATCAGTGCGCCGACCCGCGTGGCACACCGGGTCTTCCCGGCCCCCGCCACTCCGGCGATCGTGACGAGTCTGGATTCCTCCAGGAGCTGCCCCAACGCGGCCAGCTCGGCGTCGCGGCCCACGAATCTGTTCAGTTCCGCCGGGAGGTTGCCGCCCGCGGCGGGGCGGAATCCCGGTCCGTCGGAGCTGGGGAAGGGGCGCTGGAGGCGTCGCATAAAACACGCGGAGTACTGGCGTGAAAGCTCTCCGTGCAATCTCCTTATGTCAACTCCCGCCCCGCACTGTTATGCGGTACGGCTGGAGATGCGCGGCGCGATAGGGTCGTGGGACGACGATTGGCTGCGCTGACAGCGGTCGGACGTGAGATGCGGAGACAAGTCCCGACAGGGGCGAGCGACAAGCAGAGAGCGGTGCACTGTGTCCGGTGGAGAGGTGGCCGGGATCCTGGTGGCCGTCTTCTGGGCGATCCTGGTTTCGTTCCTCGCCGTGGTGCTGGTGAGGCTGGCCCAGACGCTCAGGGCGACCACGAAACTCGTGGCGGACGTGACCGAACAGGCCGTCCCGCTGCTCGCCGACGCCTCCGCGACCGTGCGCTCCGCGCAGACCCAGCTCGACAAGGTCGACGCCATCGCGACGGATGTCCAGGAAGTCACCTCCAACGCCTCCGCGCTCTCCACCACCGTCGCGTCGACGTTCGGCGGGCCACTGGTCAAGGTGGCCGCGTTCGGCTACGGCGTACGGCAGGCGATCGGTCGCAGGACCGCTCCCGAGCCGGAACCGGAGCGGGAGCGCGGGGGCCGCGGCTCCTCCCGTCGCACCGTGATCGTCGGCCGTACCGTGCCGTCCGCGCGAGGCAGGAAGCGCAACGGCCGAAGTTCCCGCGGACAGAAGGACTGACGCTGCGATGTTCCGCCGTACGTTCTGGTTCACGGCCGGCGCCGCCGCCGGCGTCTGGGCCACCACCAAAGTCAACCGCAAGCTCAAGCAGCTGACGCCCGAGAGCCTCGCGGCGCAGGCCGCCGACAAGGCGATCGAGACCGGCCACAAGCTCAAGGACTTCGCCCTCGACGTGCGCGACGGCATGGTCCGGCGCGAAGCCGAACTGGGCGGCGCGCTGGGCCTGGACGCACCGGTCGACCCCGACCTCCCCGTACAGCGCCACTTCGCCGTCGAAGCCGCCGACCCCGCCGACCGGGCGGGCGACGGCTCCCACCACCGCAAGCTCCCCTACAACTCGTACAACCGGAATGAGGACCACTAATGGAGTCGGCTGAAATTCGCCGCCGCTGGCTGAGCTTCTTCGAGGAGCGCGGTCACGCCGTTGTCCCTTCGGCGTCGCTCATCGCGGACGACCCGACTCTGCTGCTCGTCCCCGCGGGCATGGTCCCGTTCAAGCCGTACTTCCTCGGCGAGGTCAAGCCGCCCGCCCCACGCGTCACCAGCGTGCAGAAGTGCGTCCGTACGCCGGACATCGAAGAGGTCGGCAAGACCACCCGGCACGGCACGTTCTTCCAGATGTGCGGCAACTTCTCCTTCGGGGACTACTTCAAGGAAGGCGCCATCAGCTACGCCTGGGAGGCTCTGACGAGCCCCGTGGCGGAGGGCGGCTTCGGACTCGACCCCGAGCGTCTGTGGATCACGGTCTACCTGGACGACGACGAGGCCGAGCAGATCTGGCGCGACAAGATCGGCGTACCGGCCGAGCGCATCCAGCGCCTGGGCAAGAAGGACAACTTCTGGTCCATGGGCGTCCCGGGTCCCTGCGGCCCCTGCTCCGAGATCAACTACGACCGCGGCCCCGAGTTCGGTGTCGAGGGCGGCCCGGCCGTCAACGACGAGCGGTACGTGGAGATCTGGAACCTGGTCTTCATGCAGTACGAGCGGGGCGCCGGTGACGGCAAGGAGGACTTCCCGATCCTGGGTGACCTGCCGTCGAAGAACATCGACACGGGCCTCGGTCTCGAACGCCTCGCCATGATCCTGCAGGACGTACAGAACATGTACGAGACCGACACCCTGCGCGTCGTCATGGACAGGGCCACCGAACTCACCGGCGTGCGCTACGGCGCCGAGCAGGGCACGGACGTCTCGCTGCGTGTGGTCGCCGATCACATCCGCACGTCCGTGATGCTCATCGGCGACGGCGTCACCCCCGGCAACGAGGGCCGCGGCTACGTGCTGCGCCGCATCATGCGCCGTGCCATCCGCAACATGCGGCTGATGGGCGCCACCGGCTCGGTCGTCAACGAGCTGGTCGACGTCGTGATCAACACGATGGGGCTGCAGTACCCGGAGCTGATCACCGACCGCAAGCGCATCGAGACCGTCGCCCTCGCCGAGGAGGCCGCCTTCCTCAAGGCCCTCAAGGGCGGCACCAACATCCTTGAGACCGCCGTCACCGAGACCAAGGCCGCCGGTGGCCAGGTCCTCGCCGGGGACAAGGCGTTCCTGCTCCACGACACCTGGGGCTTCCCGATCGACCTCACCCTGGAGATGGCCGCCGAGCAGGGCCTGTCCGTGGACGAGGACGGATTCCGCCGCCTCATGCAGGACCAGCGGGACAAGGCCAAGGCCGACGCCCGCGCCAAGAAGACCGGTCACGCCGACCTGTCCGCCTACCGCGAGGTGGCCGACAACTCCGGCGCCACCGAGTTCACCGGCTACACCAGCACCGCGGGGGAGTCCACCATCGTCGGCCTCCTCGTCGACGGTGTGCCCTCGCCCGCCGCCACCGAGGGTGACGAGGTCGAGGTCGTCCTCGACCGCACCCCGTTCTACGCCGAGGGCGGCGGCCAGCTCGCCGACCAGGGCCGGATCAGGCTGGACACGGGCGCCGTCATCGAGATCCGCGACGTCCAGAAGCCGGTACCCGGCGTCCATGTGCACAAGGGTGTCGTCCAGGTGGGCGAGGTGACGGTCGGAGCTTCCGTCCACGCCGCCATCGACAACTCCCGCCGCCGCGCCATCGCCCGCGCCCACAGCGCGACCCACCTCACGCACCAGGCCCTGCGCGACGCCCTGGGTCCGACGGCCGCCCAGGCCGGTTCGGAGAACTCGCCGGGCCGCTTCCGCTTCGACTTCGGCTCGCCCGCCGCCGTACCCGGCACGGTGCTGACCGATGTCGAGCAGCGGATCAACGAGGTTCTCTCCCGCGAACTCGATGTCCAGGCCGAGGTCATGTCCATCGACGAGGCCAAGAAGCAGGGCGCCATCGCCGAGTTCGGCGAGAAGTACGGCGAGCGGGTCCGGGTCGTCACGATCGGCGACTTCTCCAAGGAGCTGTGCGGCGGTACGCACGTCCACAACACCGCCCAGCTGGGTCTGGTGAAGCTGCTCGGCGAATCGTCCATCGGTTCCGGGGTGCGCCGCATCGAGGCCCTCGTCGGCGTCGACGCGTACAACTTCCTGGCCAAGGAGCACACGGTCGTCGCCCAGCTCCAGGAACTGGTCAAGGGCCGCCCCGAGGAGCTGCCCGAGAAGATCTCCTCGATGCTCGGCAAGCTGAAGGACGCCGAGAAGGAGATCGAGAAGTTCCGCGCGGAGAAGGTCCTCCAGGCCGCCGCCGGACTCGTCGAGTCCGCCAAGGACGTACGGGGCGTCGCCCTCGTCACCGGCCAGGTGCCGGACGGCACCTCGGCCGACGATCTGCGCAGGCTCGTCCTGGACGTCCGCGGACGCATCCAGGGTGGCCGCCCTGCCGTCGTGGCCCTGTTCACCACCGCCAACGGCCGGCCGCTGACGGTCATCGCCACCAACGAGGCCGCCCGCGAGCGCGGTCTCAAGGCGGGCGACCTGGTCCGTACGGCCGCCAAGACCCTCGGTGGCGGTGGCGGCGGCAAGCCGGACGTCGCCCAGGGCGGCGGTACGAACCCGGGTGCCATCGGCGACGCCGTAGCCGCTGTCGAACGCCTCGTCACCGAGACGGCGTGACGCCGGAAATGACGCAGATGCGCCGTGGACGCCGACTCGCCGTCGACGTCGGGGACGCCCGGATCGGGGTCGCCTCGTGCGACCCCGACGGGATTCTCGCCACGCCGGTGGAGACCGTGCCGGGACGTGACGTCCCGGCCGCCCACCGGCGGCTCGGGCAGATCGTCGAGGAGTACGAGCCGATCGAGGTCATCGTCGGCCTGCCGCGCTCCCTCGGCGGTGGTGAGGGGCCCGCGGCCGCCAAGGTCCGCGCCTTCGTGCAGGTGTTCGCCCGCTCGGTCGCACCCATTCCGGTGCGCCTGGTGGACGAGAGGATGACCACAGTGACGGCGAGTCAGGGGCTGCGCGCCTCGGGCGTGAAGTCCAAGAAGGGGCGTTCTGTCATCGACCAGGCTGCCGCTGTGGTGATCCTTCAGAACGCTCTGGAGTCCGAACGGGCGTCAGGCAAGCCCCCGGGCGAGGGCGTCGAAGTGGTTGTCTGATCGCGATACGGTAACGTTCCGCGCGATGCGGCGGTGTTCGAACAAACCGCACAGCGAAGCGAAGAGACGGAAGGTCGTCTCGCGGCTCTAGGGGATCGATGACTGAGTATGGCCGGGGCCCTGGCTCCGAACCGTGGCATCCCGAGGACCCGTTGTACGGGGACCAGGGATGGGGAGGCCAAGAGGCTGCCCACGGCCAGAGCCAGTACGGCGGCCAGCAGCCCTATCAGCAGGACCCGTACGCCCAGCAGCAACAGCAGCAGCAGCAGTCGTACCCGCAGCAGCAGCAGCAACAGCAGCCGCCGTACCAGCAGCATCCGGAGCAGCACCAGCAACAGCAGTACGCTGCTCAGCAGGATCCGTATGCGCAGCAGCACCAGCCGCAGCACCCCCAGCAGCCGCAGCAGCACGAGCCGCAGCAGCCGCAGCAGCCGCAGTTCAACGGCGGCTGGGACACCGGTCAGCAGGCCGCGATGCCGTACGGGGCCCAGCCCCAGGACCCGTACGCGCAGCAGCCCGGCGGCTACGGCGAATCGCACGACTTCTACGGCACCCCCGAGGCGTACCCGCCGCCGCAGCCCCCGGGCAGGCGCGAGGCCGTGCCCGAGCAGCAGTCGCCCGACTGGAACCCGGACGTGCCGCAGGAGGAGACTCATCCCTTCTTCACCGGCGCGGACGAGCCGGCCGGCCGGGACGGCGGCGAGGACCGCGGCTCCCGCGACGACGATGACGAGTACGACGACGACCCGCGCGAGTCACGGCGCGGCGGAGGACGGGGCGGCCGCGGCGGGAACGAACGCCGGGGCAAGGGCAAGAAGAAGAACCGCAGCGGCTGCGCCTGCCTGGTCGTCTCGGTCGTCCTCGTCGGCGGCCTCGGGGGAGTGGGCTACGTCGGCTACTCGTTCTGGCAGAACCAGTTCGGCGAGGCGCCCGACTACGCGGGCGGCGGGTCCGGCTCGGTCGAGGTGGAGATCCCGAAGGGTTCCCTCGGCTCCGACATCGCGAACATCCTGAAGAAGCAGGGTGTCGTCAAGTCGGTCGACGCTTTCGTTTCCGCGCAGAACGGCAACCCCAAGGGGAAGTCCCTTCAGGCAGGTGTCTATCTCCTGAAGAAGGAGATGTCCGCGGACAGCGCCGTGAAGCTGATGCTGGACCCGAAGAGCCAGAACGCGCTGGTCATTCCCGAAGGCACCCGCAACGTCACGGTCTACGAGAAGATCGACAAGCGGCTCGGCCTGAAGGAGGGCTCGACCGCCGAAGTCGCCAGGACGAAGGCGGAGAGCCTCGGGCTGCCGGACTGGGCCGATGACGATCCGGACATCAAGGATCCGCTGGAGGGCTTCCTCTTCCCGGCCGCCTATCCGGTCGCCAAGGGCTCGAAGCCCGAGGACGCCCTGAAGCGGATGGTCCAGCGGGCCAACGAGGAGTACGACAAGCTCGACCTCAAGGGTGCCGCCAAGCGGTACAACGTCGACGGCCCCTGGGCCGTGCTCACTGCCGCCAGCCTGGTCCAGGTGGAGGGCAAGACGCACGACGACTTCCGGAAGATGACCGAAGTCGTCTACAACCGCCTCAAGCCCAGCACCGTCGAGACGCAGCAGAAGCTCCAGTTCGACTCCAGCTTCAATTACCTCCGCAAGCAGAGCAAGATCAACATCAGCGCGACCGAGATCAACAAGAACATGGACCCGTACAACACCTATACGCAGAAGGGGCTGCCCCCCGGCCCCATCAGCAACCCCGGCGTCGAGGCCCTCGCCGCGGCTCTGAATCCGACGAAGGACGGCTGGCTGTACTTCGTGGCGACCGACGGTCAGCACAAGACCGAGTTCGCCAAGGACTACGACACGTTCCTGGAGCTCAAGGCCAAGTTCGATGCCCTCGACTGAGTCACGCCGGGCCGCCGTGCTCGGCTCGCCGATCGCCCACTCGCTCTCCCCGGCCCTGCACCGGGCCGCGTACGCGGAACTCGGCCTCGATCACTGGTCCTACGACCGCTTCGAGGTCGACGAGGCGGCGCTGCCCGGGTTCATCGAGGGACTGGACTCCTCCTGGGCCGGGCTCTCGCTCACCATGCCGCTCAAGCGGGCGATCATTCCCCTGCTGGACTCGGTCAGTGACACGGCCTCCTCGGTCGAGGCCGTCAACACGGTCGTGTGCACCGAGGACGGCCGCCGCGTCGGCGACAACACCGACATCCCGGGCATGATCGCCGCGCTGCGTGAGCGCGGGGTCGAGAAGGTCGAATCCGCCGCCGTCCTCGGCGCCGGAGCCACCGCCTCCTCGGCGCTCGCCGCGCTCGCCGAGATCTGCGCCGGGCCGGTCACCGCCTATGTGCGCAGTCGCGAGCGCGGAGCCGAGATGCGGGCCTGGGGCGAGCGGCTCGGTGTCGATGTCAGGATCGCCGACTGGGCCGAGGGCGAGCGGGCGCTGGGCGCGCCCCTCGTCATCGCCACCACTCCGGCGGGGGCCGCGGACGGCCTCGCCACCGCCGTACCGGAGGCTCCCGGCACGCTGTTCGATGTGCTGTACGAGCCCTGGCCGACCGCTCTCGCCTCCGCGTGGTCCGCACGCGAGGGTGCAGTCATCGGAGGTCTGGATCTTCTGGTGCACCAGGCGGTGCTTCAGGTCGAACAGATGACGGGGTGCGTTCCGGCCCCGCTCGCCGCCATGCGGCACGCGGGGGAAGCGGCGCTCGCGGCGCGCTGACTCCTGCGCGGTGGGCCCCGGACGGTCCCCTTCGGGTGGCCGGAACGTCCGTCTGCTGGACCGGCTGCCGGTTCGTGCCCCCGGTCGTGGGAGGATCGGGGGCGGCGGGCCAGGGCCGCGCACCCGGTCGCGCCACCGCAGTTTCAGGGCGCGAGCATGAGGAGCACCGTTGAGCAGGTTGCGCTGGCTGACCGCAGGGGAGTCGCACGGCCCCGCACTGGTGGCGACGCTGGAGGGTCTTCCCGCCGGTGTCCCGATCACCACGGAGATGGTGGCGGACGCGCTCGCCCGCCGGCGGCTGGGCTACGGCCGCGGCGCGCGGATGAAGTTCGAGAAGGACGAGGTTACCTTCCTCGGCGGGGTCCGGCACGGGCTCACCATGGGTTCCCCGGTCGCCGTGATGGTCGGCAACACCGAGTGGCCGAAGTGGGAGCAGGTCATGTCGGCCGACCCGGTCGACGCCGACGAGCTGGCCGCGCTGGCCCGTAACGCCCCGCTGACCCGCCCCCGCCCCGGCCACGCCGACCTGGCGGGGATGCAGAAGTACGGCTTCGACGAGGCCCGGCCGATCCTGGAGCGCGCCAGTGCCCGGGAGACCGCGGCCCGGGTCGCGCTCGGCGCGGTCGCGCGCTCGTACCTCAAGGAGACCGCGGGCATCGAGATCGTCAGCCATGTCGTCGAGCTGGCCGCGGCCAAGGCGCCCTACGGCGTCTACCCCAAGCCCTCCGACGTCGAGAAGCTGGACGCCGACCCGGTGCGCTGCCTGGACGCCGACGCGTCCAAGGCGATGGTCGCCGAGATCGACCAGGCCCACAAGGACGGCGACACCCTGGGGGGCGTCGTCGAGGTGCTGGCGTACGGAGTCCCGGTCGGCCTCGGCTCGCACGTGCACTGGGACCGACGGCTCGACGCCCGGCTCGCCGCCGCCCTGATGGGCATCCAGGCCATCAAGGGGGTCGAGGTCGGCGACGGCTTCGACCTGGCGAGGGTGCCGGGCTCGAAGGCGCACGACGAGATCCTGGCCACCGCCGACGGCATCAAGCGCGCCTCCGGCCGCTCCGGCGGCACCGAGGGCGGTCTGACCACCGGTGAGCTGCTGCGGGTCCGCGCCGCGATGAAGCCGATCGCGACCGTGCCCCGCGCGCTCGCCACGATCGACGTGGTCACCGGCGAGGCGGCCAAGGCCCACCACCAGCGCTCCGATGTCTGTGCCGTTCCGGCCGCCGGGATCGTCGCCGAGGCGATGGTCGCCCTGGTCCTGGCCGACGCGGTCGCGGAGAAGTTCGGTGGCGACAGCGTCCCCGAGACCCACCGCAACGTGCAGTCGTACCTCGACCACCTGCAGATCCGATGAGCGGCCCACTGGTCGTTCTCGTCGGCCCGATGGGCGTCGGCAAGTCCACGGTCGGTGAACTGCTCGCCGCACGGCTCGGCACCGCCTACCGGGACACCGACGCGGACATCGTGGCGACCGCGGGCAAGCCGATCCCGGAGATCTTCTACGACGAGGGCGAGGAGCACTTCCGCGCGCTGGAGCGGCAGGCCGTGCACGCGGCGCTCGCCGGGCACGCCGGTGTCCTCTCCCTCGGCGGCGGCGCCGTCCTCGACGCGACGACCCGCGAACTGCTCGCGGACCACGCCGTCGTCTACCTCTCGATGGACGTGGACGAGGCGGTCAGACGGGTCGGACTGAACACCGCGCGTCCACTCCTGGCGGTCAACCCCCGCCGTCAGTGGCGCGAGCTGATGGACGCCCGCCGTCCTCTCTACGAAGAGGTCGCCCGCACGGTCGTCGCCACCGACGAACGCACCCCCGAAGAGGTCGCCCAGGCGATCATCGACGTACTGGAACTGCCGGAGCGCGCGGGCGGGAACCCCGCACCGTCCGGCGGGGAGAAGACAGGCATGACGCAGCAGGGCCCCACCCGTATCCAGGTCGCCGGAACGGCGGGCTCCGACCCGTACGAGGTACTGGTCGGCCGTCAGCTCCTCGGCGAGCTGCCCCACCTCATCGGTGACCGCGCCAAGCGCGTCGCCGTCCTGCACCCGGAGGCGCTCGCCGAGACGGGTGAGGCGGTCCGCCAGGACCTCGCGGGCCAGGGTTACGACGCCATCGCGATCCAGCTGCCGAACGCCGAGGAGGCCAAGACCGTCGAGGTCGCCGCCTACTGCTGGAAGGCGCTGGGCCAGACCGGCTTCACCCGTACCGACGTCATCGTCGGTGTCGGCGGCGGGGCCACCACCGATGTGGCCGGGTTCGTCGCCGCCAGCTGGCTGCGCGGGGTGCGCTGGATCGCCGTGCCCACCACCGTTCTGGGCATGGTGGACGCGGCCGTCGGCGGCAAGACCGGCATCAACACCGCCGAGGGCAAGAACCTCGTCGGCGCGTTCCACCCGCCGGCCGGGGTCCTGTGCGACCTCGCCGCGCTGGACTCGCTGCCGGTCAACGACTACGTCTCCGGCATGGCCGAGATCATCAAGGCGGGGTTCATCGCCGACCCGGCCATCCTCGACCTGGTGGAGGCCGACCCCGAGGGCGCCCGTACGCCGGCGGGACCGCACACCGCCGAACTGATCGAGCGGTCCATCCGGGTCAAGGCCGAGGTCGTCTCCAGCGACCTCAAGGAGTCCGGACTCCGGGAGATCCTCAACTACGGCCACACCCTGGCCCACGCGATCGAGAAGAACGAGCGCTACAAGTGGCGTCACGGCGCGGCCGTCTCGGTCGGTCTGGTCTTCGCCGCCGAGCTGGGCCGGCTCGCCGGCCGTCTCGACGACGCCACGGCCGACCGCCACCGGGCCGTCCTGGAGTCCGTCGGACTGCCGCTCACCTACCGCGGCGACCAGTGGCCCAAGCTCCTGGAGAACATGAAGGTCGACAAGAAGTCGCGCGGCGATCTGCTGCGCTTCATCGTCCTGGACGGCCTCGGCAAGCCCACCGTCATGGAGGGCCCGGACCCGGCCGTCCTGCTCGCCGCCTACGGGGAGGTCTCCGCGTGACCCGCAGGGTCTTCGTGCTCAACGGCCCGAACCTCGGCCGGCTCGGCTCGCGCGAACCCGACGTGTACGGTGCCACGTCCTACGCCGGACTCGTGGACACCTGCCGGACGTTGGGCAAGGAGCTCGGCTTCGACGTCGACGTACGGGAGACCAATGACGAGGGCGAGTTGATCCGCTGGCTCCACGAGGCCGCGGACGGTTCGATTCCGGTCGTTCTCAACCCGGGCGCGTTCACGCACTACTCGTACGGCATGCGGGACGCGGCAGCCCAGCGCACCGCCCCGCTGATCGAGGTGCACATCTCGAATCCGTACGCACGGGAGGAATTCCGCCACACCTCCGTGGTCGCGCCCGTGGCCACCGGGACCGTGGCAGGGTTCGGCATCGGCTCCTACCGGCTCGCCCTGCGGGCCCTGGCCGACGAACTGACGGACTGACACCCGCCGCATCCGGGCGTGTCCGACGGGCACTTCGGGCGTTCCCGGGCCGTTCACCCTGTGACGGCCCGGGAAGGTACGGTGGCCGTCCGATCAGCGCCAGTTGCCTGTACGAGACGGAGTGGCACCGGATGCAGCACGCAGTGGGGGCCCCGCTGCCGCCGCCCCAAGGACCCGGAAACGGACCTGCCGGCTGGACGCACCAGGCTCAGCACCCCGGCCACCCCGGCCACCCCGGACCTCCGGGGCGGCCACCGATACCCCCGCCGCCTCCGCCCCTGGGGCATGGGCGGGGCCCGGGGGGCCAAGGGCAGAGCGCTCCGGGACCGGTGCCGCAGCACGTTCCAGCGCCGCAGCACGCCCCCGTACCTCAGCATGTTCCCGCGCCTCAGCAAGCACCTGCTCCGCAGCACGCTCCCGCGCCCGGCTCGCGGGAGACGTCCGGACACGTGCAGCTGCCCCCGGGCGGCCCCGTACCGCTGCCCGCGTACCCCGCCGAGGCCGGCACCGGCGCGGCGACCCTCGCCGTCCTGCTGATCGGCCCGGCGGGCGCCGGAAAGACCACGGTCGCCAAGCTCTGGGCGGCCCGCCGCAGAGTCCCCACCGCGCATGTCTCCCTCGACGACGTACGCGAATGGGTCTGCTCCGGCTTCGCCGACCCGCAGGCCGGGTGGAACGACCACTCCGAGGCGCAGTACCGCCTCGCGCGCCGCACCTGTGGCTTCGCCGCCCGTAACTTCCTGGCCAACGGCATCTCCTGCATCCTTGACGACGCCGTCTTCCCGGACCGGCCCGTCGTCGGTCTCGGCGGCTGGAAGCGCCATGTCGGCCCCGGACTGCTGCCCGTCGTCCTGCTGCCCGGCCTGGAGGTCGTCCTGGAGCGCAACGCGGCCCGCAGCGGCAACCGTCGCCTCTCCGACGAGGAGGTCGCCCGGATCCACGGCCGGATGGCCGGCTGGTACGGCTCCGGCCTGCCGATCATCGACAACTCCACGTACGACGTCGAGACCACCGCCCGGGTCCTGGACGACGTGCTCGCCCGGTCGATAGCCAGCCCGCCCGCATGGTAGGGCACCGGTGACGCGCCCCCCGGTCGGATGCGCTGACCGGGCGAAGCTCCGCCCCCGCTCGTACGCTCGGGGCATGTCAGAGGTGTACGCCGTCCGACGCGGGCTGCTCCGCGACCGGTGCGCCGCCGTCGGATCCGCGGCCGCCCTGGTCTCCCGCCCCGCCAATGTCCGCTACCTCGCCGGCGGAGCGCCTCCCGGCGCCGTGCTGCTGCTCGGCGCCGACGAGGACGTGCTGCTCTGCCCCCGGGTCCCGACGGGCGATCCCGCCCACGGGCGGCCCGACGAAGCGCTGCGGCTGTCCGTGCTGCCCGCCCCGGACGGCGACCCGGTCGTCGCCGCCGCCGATCTGGCGACGTCCGCGGGCGCGGAGTCCCTCGCCGTCGAGGAGCACGATCTGACGGTCGCCCGCCATCGGGCCATCGGCTCGGTCGCCCCCCGGCTCGTCCTCGGCGATCTGGGCTGCACCGTGGAGCAGCTGCGGATCGTCAAGGACGAGGAGGAGATCGCCTGTCTGCGGATCGCCGCCGAGATCACCGACCAGGCCCTCGGTGAACTCCTCGAATCGATCCTCGTGGGCCGCACCGAGCGTCACCTCGCCCTGGAGCTGGAGCGCCGTCTGGTCGACCACGGTGCGGACGGTCCCGCTTTCGAGACATCCGTCGCCACCGGCCCCAATTCGGGGCAGGGGCGGCACCGCCCCTCGGACCGACGGGTCGAGGAAGGCGATTTCCTCTCCGTCTGCCTGGGGGCGAACTATCGCGGCTACCGGTGCGAGATCGGCCGCACCTTCGTCATCGGCACCGCTCCGGCGGACTGGCAGATCGAGCTCTACGACCTCGTTTTCGCCGCTCAGCGGGCCGGACGTGAGGCCTTGACCCCCGGCGCCGCCTACCGTGACGTCGACCGCGCGGCCCGTCAGGTACTGGACCGAGCGGGCCATGGAGAGGGTCTCGTACCATGGACCGGTCACGGGGTGGGCCTCGAAATCGACGAGGACCCGCAATTGGCACCGACGGCCATGGGTAAACTGGACGCTTGTGTGCCGGTCACCGTCGAACCGGGGGTTCACCTCCCGGGCCGGGGCGGTGTCCGGATCGATGACACGCTCGTCGTGCGCCCCGAGGCGGACGGCGGACCCGAGCTACTCACCATGACGACCAAGGAGCTGCTCGCGCTCTAGCGCGCATCCTTGGCCGTTCCACCAGCTTCAGTCCAGGAGATTCCGCAACCGTGGCTTCCACGAACGACCTCAAGAACGGCCTGGTGCTCAAGCTCGACGGAGGCCAGCTCTGGTCCGTCGTCGAGTTCCAGCACGTCAAGCCCGGCAAGGGCCCCGCCTTCGTGCGCACCAAGCTCAAGAACGTGCTCTCCGGCAAGGTCGTCGACAAGACGTTCAACGCCGGTGTGAAGGTCGAAACGGCCACCATTGACCGCCGTGACATGCAGTTCTCGTACATGGACGGCGAGTACTTCGTCTTCATGGACATGAACACGTACGACCAGCTGATGGTCGACCGCAAGTCTGTCGGCGACGCCGCCAACTTCCTGATCGAGGGCTTCACCGCCTCCGTCGCCCAGCACGAGGGCGAGGTGCTCTACGTCGAGCTGCCCGCCGCGGTCGAGCTGACCATCCAGCACACCGACCCGGGCGTCCAGGGTGACCGCTCCACCGGTGGCAGCAAGCCCGCCACCCTGGAGACCGGTTACGAGATCGGCGTGCCGCTCTTCATCACCACCGGCGAGAAGATCAAGGTCGACACCCGCACGGGCGACTACCTCGGCCGGGTGAACAGCTAACCGTGGCTGCTCGGAACAAGGCCCGCAAGCGCGCCTTCCAGATCCTCTTCGAGGCCGACCAGCGCGGTGAGTCCGTGCAGACGGTCCTCGCGGACTGGGTTCGGCACTCGCGGACCGACGACCGTCAGCCGCCGGTCGGCGAATTCACGATGGAGCTCGTCGAGGGGTACGCGCAGTACGCGGACCGGATCGACGACCTCATCGTCACCTACGCCGTGGACTGGGAGATCGACCGTATGCCGGTCGTCGACCGGAGCATCCTGCGGCTCGGTGCGTATGAGCTGATCTGGATGGACGAGACCCCGGACGCCGTGGTGATCGACGAGGCGGTCCAACTCGCCAAGGAGTTCTCCACCGATGACTCACCGTCCTTCGTGAACGGCCTGCTGGCCCGTTTCAAGGACCTCAAGCCGAATCTCCGCCGGGAGCAGTAGTCTCCGGCGGCGTTCTGCCGACGAAGGGCCCACGGTCGTGCGACCGTGGGCCCTTCGTCATGTCCCGGCAACGCATCCGCGGGCGGTTCCCGTGCGGCCGGCTCTTGCTCCGCCGGGAGCCGGGCAACGAGAACGCCGGGCGGGCGGGGCACCCTGTGGGGCCCCGCCCGCCCGGCGGTACTTCTCTGCTCTGCTGGGCCCTCCTGGGAGGCCCGCTCGCCCGAGGGGCTCAGCCCTCTTCGTGGGCGACCGCGCGACGCGCGTCGGCGTCCAGCACACCCCAGCTGATCAGCTGCTCCGTGAGCACGGACGGCGACTGGTCGTAGATCACGGCCAGCGTGCGCAGGTCGTCCTGGCGGATCGAGAGCACCTTGCCGTTGTAGTCACCGCGCTGGCTCTGGATCGTCGCGGCGTAGCGCTGCAGCGGTCCGGCCTTCTCCGGCGGGACGTGGGCGAGGCGCTCAAGGTCGAGGACGAGCTTCGGCGGCGGCTCGGCGGCCCCGCCCGGAGTCGTACCGGGCAGCAGCTCCTGCACCGGGACCCCGTAGAAATCCGCCAGCTCGGCGAGGCGCTGCACGGTGACGGCACGGTCGCCGCGCTCGTACGAACCGACCACGACGGCCTTCCACCGGCCCTGCGACTTCTCCTCCACGCCGTGGAGCGAGAGGCCCTGCTGGGTGCGGATGGCGCGGAGCTTGGCCCCGAGCTGTTTTGCGTATTCGCTGGACATAAGGCTCCCCGGACGCTGGAACATTCTGCGGCTCCGCCGCGTGGCTGGTAACTCACTGTGAGGTTACGCAGCGTTACTTGGATGCGTCAAGCCGAAAAGTTCGGACCAGTACCTCCCGGGGGTGCTGCCGGAGCCCTGTGCAAGCCCTGGTAACGTGGATGACGCAATTTCGACGTCCTTTAAGATCCGTCCAGTGAGGCGGAGAAGGAGGTCCGTTTCTTATGGACGCACAGCATGACCACACCGGCAACGCGGCACGCCCCGTTCTTGAGGCGCCCGACATCGCCCGTGTGCTGACCCGAATCGCCCACGAGATCGTCGAACGCGCCAAGGGCGCCGACGACGTGGTGCTGCTCGGCATCCCGACGCGAGGCGTGTTCCTCGCCCGTCGGCTCGCCGACAAACTCGAAGAGATCACCGGCCGGAACATGCCGGTGGGATCGCTCGACATCACGATGTACCGCGACGACCTGAGGATGCGCCCGGCGCGCGCCCTGGCGCGTACCGAGATCCCCGGTGAGGGCATCGAGGGCAGCCTGGTCGTCCTGGTCGACGACGTGCTCTTCTCCGGCCGCACGATCCGCGCCGCACTCGACGCGCTCGGCGACATCGGCCGCCCCCGCGCCGTGCAGCTCGCGGTCCTCGTCGACCGCGGTCACCGCGAACTCCCCATCCGTGCCGACTACGTCGGCAAGAACCTCCCGACGTCGCTGCGGGAAACGGTCAAGGTCCAGCTCGCCGAGGAGGACGGCCGCGACGCCGTGCTGCTCGGTGTCCAGCAGACCGCCCCTGCGGACGGGCAGTAGCCACCCTCCCGTACGACCCCCGTCGGGCCGTACGGCCGCTTCCGCACGCCCGCATGCCTGAAACACCTCCAGCAACCGGAGAACCCCCAGATGATGCGCCACCTCATCTCGGCCGCCGATCTCACCCGCGACGACGCCGTCCTGATCCTCGACACCGCCGAGGAGATGGCCCGGGTCGCGGACCGGCCGATCAAGAAGCTTCCGACCCTGCGCGGCCGTACCGTCGTCAACCTCTTCTTCGAGGACTCGACGCGTACCCGCATCTCCTTCGAGGCCGCCGCCAAGCGCCTCTCCGCCGACGTCATCAACTTCTCCGCGAAGGGCTCGTCCGTCTCCAAGGGCGAGTCGCTCAAGGACACCGCCCTGACCCTGGAGGCGATGGGCGCGGACGCCGTCGTCATCCGGCACGGCGCCTCCGGCGCGCCGTACCGGCTCGCCACCTCCGGCTGGATCGACGGCGCCGTCGTCAACGCCGGTGACGGCACCCACGAGCACCCCACCCAGGCGCTCCTGGACGCCTTCACCATGCGCCGCCGGCTGGTCGGCGCCGACAGCGGCCTGGGCGGCGACCTCGAAGGCCGCCGGATCACCGTCGTCGGCGACATCCTGCACAGCCGGGTCGCCCGCTCCAACGTCCACCTGCTCACCACCCTCGGCGCGCACGTCACTCTGGTGGCCCCGCCGACCCTGGTGCCGGTCGGCGTGGAGGCATGGCCCTGCGACGTCAGCTACAGCCTGGACAAGGTGCTGCCGGACTCCGACGCGGTGATGATGCTGCGTGTGCAGCGTGAGCGGATGAACGCCGCGTACTTCCCGACCGAGCGCGAGTACTCCCGCCGCTACGGCCTGGACGGCGAGCGCATGGCGAAGATGCCCGGCCACGCCATCGTCATGCACCCCGGCCCCATGGTCCGCGGCATGGAGATCACCGCCGAGGTCGCCGACTCCGACCGCTGCACGGTCGTCGAGCAGGTCGCCAACGGGGTCTCGATCCGCATGGCCGTCCTGTACCTGCTGCTCGGCGGTTCCGGGACGGCAACGCCGTCCGCCGCCCCCGCCGCCAGTTCCGCCCGTACCGAGGAGAACACGAAACCATGAGCAAGATCCTTATCCGCGGCGCGAAGATCCTCGGCGGCGAGCCGCAGGACGTCCTGATCGACGGCGAGACCATCGAACGCGTCGGCACCGGCATCGAGGCCGGGGACGCCACGGTCGTCGAGGCGGCGGGCCGGATCCTGCTGCCCGGCCTGGTCGACCTGCACACCCATCTGCGCGAGCCCGGCCGCGAGGACTCCGAGACCGTCCTGACCGGCACCAAGGCCGCCGCGGTCGGCGGCTTCACCGCCGTGCACGCCATGGCCAACACCTTCCCGGTCGCCGACACCGCAGGCGTCGTCGAGCAGGTCTGGCGGCTCGGCAAGGAGTCCGGCTACTGCGACGTGCAGCCCATCGGGGCCGTCACCGTCGGCCTGGAGGGCAAGCAGCTCGCCGAGCTCGGCGCGATGCACGACTCCGCCGCCGGAGTGAAGGTCTTCTCCGACGACGGCAAGTGCGTCGACGACGCCGTGATCATGCGCCGCGCCCTGGAGTACGTGAAGGCGTTCGACGGAGTCGTCGCCCAGCACGCCCAGGAGCCCCGCCTCACCGAGGGCGCCCAGATGAACGAGGGCATCGTCTCGGCCGAGCTGGGTCTCGGCGGCTGGCCCGCCGTCGCCGAGGAGTCGATCATCGCCCGCGATGTCCTCCTCGCCGCCCATGTCGGCTCCCGGGTGCACATCTGCCACCTCTCGA
Organism: Streptomyces sp. TSRI0281; assembly: GCF_001905125.1. Classification (GTDB taxonomy): domain Bacteria; phylum Actinomycetota; class Actinomycetes; order Streptomycetales; family Streptomycetaceae; genus Streptomyces. The sequence goes on from NZ_LWLE01000038.1 coordinate 376,938, forward strand.
CCGCCGGCTCCGTGGAGATCGTGCGCTGGGCCAAGTCCAAGGGCTGGAACGTCACCGCCGAGGTCACTCCGCACCACCTGCTCCTCACCGACGAGCTGGTCCGTTCCTACAACCCCGTCTACAAGGTGAACCCGCCGCTGCGCACCGAGGCCGACGTCATGGCCCTGCGCGAGGCACTCGCCGACGGCACCATCGACTGCGTCGCCACCGACCACGCCCCGCACCCGCACGAGGACAAGGACTGCGAGTGGGCCGCGGCCGCCATGGGCATGGTGGGCCTGGAGACCGCGCTCTCCGTCGTCCAGCAGACGATGGTGGACACCGGCCTCATCGACTGGGCGGGCGTCGCCGACCGGATGTCCACGCGCCCCGCGGCCATCGGCCGCCTCGAAGGACACGGCCGCCCCGTCTCGGCGGGTGAGCCCGCCAACCTCACCCTGGTCGATCCGGCATACCGTGGGGTCGTGGACCCCGCAGGCTTCGCGTCCCGCAGCCGCAACACTCCGTACGAGGGTCGCGAGCTGCCGGGCCGTGTCACCCACACCTTCCTGCGGGGCCGTGCCACGGTCGTCGACGGGAAGCTCGCGTGACAACACTCACCCCCCTGTACCAGCTGGCCGCCGAACAGAAGTCGGCCGAAGTGACCGACTGGTCCGCCCGCGTCAGCTGGGTCCTCGGACTGCTCGTCCTGGTCGCCTTCGTCTACTGGCTGATGCGCCAGGGCTGGAAGTGGCGCGCCACCCTCCAGTCCGGCCTGCCGGAACTCGCGACCACCCCGGACGGCTTCGCGGACGACGAGCCGCTGCTGACCCTCACCGGCCGCTACCACGCCTCGACGACCGCCGGGCAGTGGCTCGACCGGATCGTCGCGCACGGCCTGGGCACCCGCAGCAGGGTCGAGCTCACGCTCACCGCGAGGGGCCTGGACGTCGTACGCCCCGGCGCGGCCGGATTCTTCGTCCCGGCCGCCGCCCTGCGCGAGGCCCGCCTCGACAAGGCGCTCGCGGGCAAGGTCCTCCCCGAGGGCGGCCTGCTGATCATCACCTGGGCGCACGGCGACCAGCTGATCGACTCGGGATTCCGCTCCGACCACGCGGCCGGACACCAGGCCTGGGCGGACGCCGTCAACCACCTCACCAGCACTACGGAAGGCACCGCACGATGACGATCTCCCACCCGGGGAACGCCTCGAAGAGGGCAGCGGCGTCCCCCGCCGTACTCGTCCTGGAGGACGGCCGCTCCTTCCGCGGCCGCGCCTACGGCGCCGTCGGGGAGACCTTCGGCGAGGCGGTGTTCTCCACCGGCATGACCGGCTACCAGGAGACGCTGACCGACCCCTCGTACCACCGCCAGGTCGTCGTGATGACCGCCCCGCACGTCGGCAACACCGGTGTGAACGACGAGGACCCCGAGTCGCAGCGGATCTGGGTCTCCGGATACGTCGTACGCGACCCTGCCCGGGTGCCCTCCAACTGGCGCTCGCGGCGCTCGCTCGACGAGGAGCTGGAGCGCCAGGGCGTCGTCGGCATCAGCGGCATCGACACCCGCGCGCTCACCCGCCACCTGCGCGAGCGCGGCGCCATGCGCGTCGGCATCTTCTCCGGGAACGCCATCGCCGACGAGGGCATGCTCCTCGCCAAGGTGCGCCAGGCCCCCGAGATGAGCGGCGCCGACCTCTCCGCCGAGGTCGCGACCAAGGAGGCGTACGTCGTCCCCGCGATCGGCACCAAGAAGTTCACCGTCGCCGCGATCGACCTCGGCATCAAGGGCATGACCCCGCACCGCATGGCCGAGCGCGGCATCGAGGTGCACGTCCTGCCCGCCACCGCCACCCTGGAGGAGGTGTACGCGGTGAAGCCCGACGGCGTCTTCTTCTCCAACGGCCCCGGCGACCCGTCCACCGCCGAGCACCCCGTCGCCGTCATGCGCGGCGTCCTGGAGCGGCGGACCCCGCTCTTCGGCATCTGCTTCGGCAACCAGATCCTGGGCCGCGCCCTCGGCTTCGGCACCTACAAGCTGAAGTACGGCCACCGCGGCATCAACCAGCCCGTGCAGGACCGCACGACCGGCAAGGTCGAGGTCACCGCGCACAACCACGGCTTCGCCGTCGACGCCCCGCTCGACAAGGTGTCCGACACCGAGTTCGGCCGCGCCGAGGTCTCCCACGTCTGCCTGAACGACCAGGTCGTCGAGGGGCTCCAGCTCCTGGACCGGCCGGCCTTCAGCGTCCAGTACCACCCCGAAGCCGCCGCGGGCCCGCACGACGCCGCGTACCTCTTCGACCGTTTCGTTTCCCTGATGGAGGGCCAGCGTGCCTAAGCGCTCCGATATCCAGTCCGTCCTGGTCATCGGCTCCGGCCCGATCGTCATCGGCCAGGCCGCCGAATTCGACTACTCCGGCACCCAGGCGTGCCGCGTCCTCAAGGCCGAGGGCCTGCGCGTCATCCTGGTGAACTCCAACCCGGCGACGATCATGACCGACCCGGAGATCGCCGACGCCACGTACGTCGAGCCGATCACCCCCGAGTTCGTCGAGAAGATCATCGCCAAGGAGCGCCCCGACGCGCTGCTCCCCACGCTGGGCGGCCAGACCGCGCTCAACACCGCGATCTCCATGCACGAGAACGGTGTCCTGGAGAAGTACGGCGTCGAGCTCATCGGCGCCAACGTCGAGGCCATCAACAAGGGCGAGGACCGCGACCTCTTCAAGGGCGTCGTGGAGGCCGTCAAGGCGAAGATCGGATACGGCGAGTCCGCCCGCTCCGTCATCTGCCACACCATGGACGACATCATCAAGGGTGTCGACACGCTCGGCGGCTACCCCGTCGTCGTCCGCCCCTCCTTCACCATGGGCGGCGCCGGCTCCGGCTTCGCCCACGACGAGGAGGAGCTGCGCCGCATCGCCGGACAGGGCCTCACGCTCTCCCCGACCACCGAGGTGCTCCTGGAGGAGTCCATCCTCGGCTGGAAGGAGTACGAGCTGGAGCTGATGCGCGACAAGAACGACAACGTCGTGGTCGTCTGCTCCATCGAGAACTTCGACCCGATGGGCGTCCACACGGGTGACTCGATCACCGTCGCCCCGTCGATGACGCTCACCGACCGCGAGTACCAGCGGCTGCGCGACATCGGCATCGCGATCATCCGCGAGGTCGGCGTCGACACCGGTGGCTGCAACATCCAGTTCGCCATCGACCCGGCCGACGGCCGGGTCATCGTGATCGAGATGAACCCGCGTGTCTCCCGCTCCTCGGCGCTCGCCTCCAAGGCCACCGGCTTCCCGATCGCCAAGATCGCCGCCAAGCTGGCCGTCGGCTACACGCTCGACGAGATCCCGAACGACATCACCGAGAAGACCCCGGCCTCCTTCGAGCCGACCCTCGACTACGTCGTGGTCAAGGCCCCGCGCTTCGCCTTCGAGAAGTTCCCCTCCGCCGACTCCACCCTCACCACCACCATGAAGTCGGTGGGCGAGGCCATGGCGATCGGCCGGAACTTCACCGAGGCGCTGCAGAAGGCCCTGCGCTCCCTGGAGAAGAAGGGCTCGCAGTTCGCCTTCACCGGTGAGCCCGGCGACAAGGCCGAGCTGCTGGCCGAGGCCGTGCGCCCGACCGACGGCCGGATCAACACCGTCATGCAGGCGATCCGGGCCGGCGCCACCCAGGAAGAGGTCTTCGACGCCACGAAGATCGACCCCTGGTTCGTCGACCAGCTCTTCCTGATCAAGGAGATCGCCGACGAGCTGGCCGCCGCCGAGCGCCTGGACGGCGACCTGATCGCCGAGGCCAAGCGGCACGGCTTCTCCGACGCCCAGATCGCCGAGATCCGCGGCCTGCGCGAGGAGGTCGTACGCGAGGTCCGGCACGCCCTCGGTATCCGCCCCGTCTACAAGACCGTTGACACGTGCGCCGCCGAGTTCGCCGCGAACACGCCGTACTTCTACTCCTCCTACGACGAGGAGAGCGAGGTCGCGAGCCGCACCAAGCCCGCCGTGATCATCCTCGGCTCGGGCCCCAACCGGATCGGCCAGGGCATCGAGTTCGACTACTCGTGCGTCCACGCCTCCTTCGCGCTGAGCGACGCGGGCTACGAGACCGTGATGGTCAACTGCAACCCGGAGACCGTCTCCACCGACTACGACACCTCCGACCGGCTGTACTTCGAGCCGCTGACGCTGGAGGACGTGCTGGAGATCGTGCACGCCGAGTCGCTGGCGGGCCCGATCGCCGGTGTCATCGTCCAGCTCGGCGGCCAGACCCCGCTGGGCCTGTCGCAGGCGCTCAAGGACAATGGCGTGCCCGTCGTCGGTACGCCCCCGGAGGCGATCCACGCCGCCGAGGACCGCGGTGCCTTCGGCCGGGTCCTCGCCGAGGCCGGACTGCCCGCGCCCAAGCACGGCACCGCCACCACGTTCGCCGAGGCCAAGGCCATCGCCGACGAGATCGGCTACCCCGTCCTCGTACGCCCCAGCTATGTGCTCGGCGGACGCGGCATGGAGATCGTGTACGACGAGATCCGGCTCTCCTCGTACATCGCCGAGTCCACCGAGATCAGCCCCACCCGGCCGGTCCTGGTCGACCGCTTCCTCGACGACGCGATCGAGATCGACGTCGACGCGCTCTACGACGGCACCGAGCTGTACCTCGGCGGCGTCATGGAGCACATCGAGGAGGCCGGCATCCACTCCGGCGACTCGGCCTGCGCACTGCCCCCGATCACGCTCGGCGGGTACGACATCAAGCGGCTGCGCGCCTCCACCGAGGGCATCGCCAAGGGCGTCGGCGTACGCGGACTGATCAACATCCAGTTCGCGCTCTCCGGCGACATCCTGTACGTCCTGGAAGCCAACCCGCGCGCCTCGCGCACCGTCCCCTTCACCTCGAAGGCGACCGCGGTACCGCTCGCGAAGGCCGCCGCCCGCATCTCGCTGGGCGCGACCGTGGCCGAGCTGCGCGAGGAGGGGCTGCTCCCGAAGACCGGCGACGGCGGCACCCTGCCGCTGGACGCGCCGATCTCCGTCAAGGAGGCCGTCCTGCCGTGGTCGCGCTTCCGCGACATCCACGGCCGGGGCGTCGACACGGTTCTCGGCCCGGAGATGCGCTCCACCGGCGAGGTCATGGGCATCGACTCGGTCTTCGGCACGGCGTACGCCAAGTCGCAGGCCGGCGCGTACGGCCCGCTGCCCACCGAGGGCCGCGCGTTCATCTCCGTCGCCAACCGCGACAAGCGCTCGATGATCTTCCCGGCCCGCGAGCTGGTCGCGCACGGCTTCGAGCTGTTCGCCACCTCCGGCACCGCCGAGGTCCTCAGGCGCAACGGCATCCACGCCACGGTCGTGCGCAAGCAGTCCGAGGGCGAGGGCCCCAACGGCGAGAGGACCATCGTCCAGCTCATCCACGACGGCGAGATCGACCTGATCGTCAACACGCCGTACGGCACGGGCGGCCGACTCGACGGCTACGAGATCCGCACCGCGGCCGTCGCCCGGTCCGTGCCCTGCCTGACCACGGTCCAGGCGCTCGCCGCCGCGGTCCAGGGCATCGACGCGCTCAACCACGGTGACGTGGGCGTACGTTCCCTCCAGGAACACGCGGAACATCTGACCGCGGCCCGCGACTAGCAGCCGGCAGGGGGACACCGGAAACGGTGTCCCCCTCTCTGTGAGCCCCGCTCTCCGTGAGCCCCCGCCGAGCACCGTCGGCACGCCGAGCACCTGAGCACATCGAGGACACCCAGATGTACAAGTTCTTCTTCCAGCTGGTCTTCAAGCGGATGGACCCGGAGCAGGCGCACCACCTGGCCTTCCGCTGGATCCGCCTCGCCGCCCGCATCCCCGTACTGCGCACCTTCGTCGCCGCCGCGCTCGCCCCGCGCCACAGGGAGCTGCGCACCGAGGCCCTCGGACTGCGGATGCACGGCCCCTTCGGGCTCGCCGCGGGCTTCGACAAGAACGCCGTCGCGATCGACGGCATGTCGATGCTCGGCTTCGACCACATCGAGATCGGTACGGTCACCGGCGAACCGCAGCCCGGCAACCCCAAGAAGCGGCTCTTCCGCCTCGTCGCGGACCGCGCGCTGATCAACCGCATGGGCTTCAACAACGAGGGCTCCGCCACCGTGGCCGAGCGCCTCGCCGCCCGCAACCCGGTCTTCCGGACCACGGTCGGCGTCAACATCGGCAAGACCAAGGTGGTCCCCGAGGCCGAGGCGGTCGCCGACTACGTGAAGTCCACCGAGCGCCTCGCCGCGCACGCCGACTACCTCGTGGTGAACGTCTCCTCGCCCAACACGCCCGGCCTGCGCAACCTCCAGGCCACCGAGGCGCTGCGCCCGCTGCTCTCCGCGGTGCGCGAGGCCGCCGACCGCACGGTCACCGGCCGCCGGGTCCCGCTGCTCGTCAAGATCGCCCCGGACCTCGCGGACGAGGACGTCGACGCGGTCGCCGACCTCGCGGTCGAGCTCGGCCTGGACGGCATCATCGCCACCAACACCACGATCGCCCGAGACGGCCTCGGCCTGAAGTCCTCGCCCTCCCTGGTCAAGGAGGCGGGCGGGCTCTCCGGGGCACCCCTCAAGGAGCGCTCCCTGGAGGTCCTGAGCCGCCTGTACGCCCGTGTGGGCGACGAGATCACCCTCGTGGGCGTCGGGGGCATCGAGAACGCCGAGGACGCCTGGCAGCGCATCCTGGCCGGCGCCACGCTCGTGCAGGGCTACAGCGCCTTCATCTACGAGGGCCCGTTCTACGCCCGCGCCATCCACAAGGGGCTGGCCGCACGCCTGGCCGCCTCCCCGTACGCCACGCTCGCCGATGCCGTCGGCGCCGAGACCCGGAAGGTGTCGCAGTGACCCCCGAACCCTTCGGCGCACGCCTGCGCCACGCCATGGACACCCGCGGGCCGCTCTGCGTCGGCATCGACCCGCACGCCTCGCTGCTCACCTCCTGGGGCCTGAGCGACGACATCGCGGGCCTGGAACGCTTCACCCGTACGGTCGTGGAGGCCCTGGCCGACCGGGTCGCCGTGCTCAAGCCGCAGTCCGCGTTCTTCGAGCGGTTCGGCTCGCGCGGGATCGCCGTGCTGGAGAAGGCCGTCGCCGAGGCGCGGGCGGCCGGCGCGCTGGTCCTGATGGACGCCAAGCGCGGCGACATCGGCTCCACGATGGGCGCCTACGCGGCGACCTACCTGGACAAGGACTCGCCGCTGTTCTCGGACGCGGTCACCGTCTCGCCCTATCTCGGCTTCGGTTCGCTGCGTCCGGCGCTGGACGCGGCAGCGGTCTCCGGCACAGGGGTCTTCGTGCTCGCCCTCACCTCCAACCCGGAGGGTGCCCAGGTGCAGCGGGCCACCGCGGCCGACGGCCGTTCGCTCGCCCAGCTGATGCTCGACCACATGGCCGCGGAGAACGAGGGCGTCACGCCGCTCGGCTCTGTCGGCGCGGTGGTCGGTGCCACGCTCGGCGACGCGGGGGTGAATCTGGCCATCAACGGCCCGCTGCTCGCCCCCGGCATCGGCGCCCAGGGCGCGACCCCCGCCGATCTGCCGGCGGTGTTCGGCGACGCGGTGGGCAATGTGGTGCCCAGCGTGAGCCGGGGCGTGCTGCGCCACGGTCCGGACGCGTCAGGGCTGCGCGAAGCGGCCGAACGGTTCGCGGACGAGGTCCGCGAGGCCGTGGCCGGGAGCTGACCCTGACACGTTTGCAGCGTGTTGACGAATTCCTGACCCGAAATCCCTGCCATTTCGCCGGAAATGTCCTGGTCGGTTGAGGCTGACCAGGACTTTTCGTCCGTTCTCGCTGACTCAGACGGCCTTGGCCGCTAGTCTCCGTCGAGAGCCAACGAGCACAGGTTGTTTCGTTGCTCACCAGGTGTGGGGCGACTAGGTTCCTCACCGGTCCGTATCCGACAGATCGACATCCGAGGTGACGTAGGCGTGGCTCTTCCGCCCCTTACCCCTGAACAGCGCGCAGCCGCGCTCGAAAAGGCCGCCGCGGCTCGCCGGGAGCGGGCCGAGGTCAAGAATCGACTCAAGCACTCCGGTGCCTCGCTCCAAGAAGTCATCAAGCAGGGCCAGGAGAACGACGTCATCGGCAAGATGAAGGTCTCCGCACTCCTTGAATCCCTGCCGGGCGTGGGCAAGGTCCGCGCCAAGCAGATCATGGAGCGTCTCGGGATCTCCGAGAGCCGCCGAGTCCGGGGTCTCGGCTCCAACCAGATCGCATCCCTGGAGCGTGAGTTCGGCGGCACCGCCGCCTGACGTTCTCAGGCACTCCTGAGAACCTGGATAATCGCTCCATGGCTGCAACATCCCGGGGGACGTCCCCCGTACCCCCGGACGTACGTCCGCGGCTGACCGTGCTCTCCGGCCCCTCGGGTGTCGGCAAGAGCACGGTCGTCGCTCATATGCGCAAGGTTCACCCCGAGGTATGGCTCTCCGTGTCGGCGACGACCCGTAGGCCACGCCCCGGGGAGAGCGACGGCGTCCACTACTTCTTCGTGGACGACGAGGAGTTCGACAAGCTCGTCGCCAACGGTGAACTGCTGGAGTGGGCCGAGTTCGCGGGCAACCGGTACGGCACGCCGCGCCGGGCCGTCCTCGACCGCCTGGAGGCAGGTGAGCCGGTCCTGCTGGAGATCGATCTCCAGGGGGCCCGGCTGGTCCGCCAGTCGATGGCCGACGCGCGCCTGGTCTTCCTGGCTCCGCCGAGCTGGGAAGAACTGGTGCGCCGGCTCACCGGCCGCGGCACCGAACCGCCCGAGGTCATCGAGCGCAGGCTCGCCGCCGCCAAGATCGAACTGGCCGCCGAGGCCGAGTTCGATACGACGCTGGTCAACACCTCCGTCGAGGATGTGGCCCGTGAGCTGCTAACCTTGATGTTGCAGGCTTCCGCCCACCGTGACAGCAGCGACTGAATCTCACGGAGCACCATCCGGCGGATGCTGCACTATCAAAGATTTCTTTGATCTTTACCCCCTTCGGAAGGCAGAGAGTGTCCTCTTCCATCACCACGCCCGAGGGCATCATCAACCCGCCGATTGATGAGCTCCTTGAGGCCACCGACTCGAAGTACAGCCTTGTGATCTACGCCGCCAAGCGCGCGCGCCAGATCAACGCGTACTACTCGCAGCTCGGCGAAGGTCTCCTGGAGTACGTCGGTCCGCTCGTCGACACCCACGTGCACGAGAAGCCGCTCTCGATCGCGCTCCGCGAGATCAACGCGGGTCTGCTGACCTCCGAGCCCATCGAGGGCCCCGCGCAGTAGGCGGAAAAGCACCTTCATCTCAGGCCCGGCGGGCATTCCGCCGGGCCTGAGGTGTGTCCCGGGGTCCCGTGCGGGCGGTCACCGACGGGTGAGGCAGCATGGGGTGACACGTAGCCGAGTGCGGGGAGACGCAGTGCAGAAGCCGAAGGTCGTCCTGGGGGTCAGCGGAGGCATCGCCGCCTACAAGGCGTGCGAGCTGCTGCGCCGGCTGACCGAGTCCGGACACGACGTACGGGTCGTGCCGACCGAGTCCTCGCTGCACTTCGTGGGGGCCGCCACCTGGTCCGCGCTCTCCGGCCACCCCGTCTCGACCGAGGTCTGGGACGATGTCCACGAGGTGCCGCACGTACGCATCGGACAGGGCGCCGACCTCGTCGTGGTCGCCCCGGCCACCGCGGACATGCTCGCCAGGGCCGCCCACGGCCTCGCCGACGACCTCCTCACCAACACGCTGCTCACCGCCCGTTGTCCGGTGGTCTTCGCGCCCGCCATGCACACCGAGATGTGGGAGCACCCCGCCACCCAGGAGAACGTCGCCACCCTGCGCCGCCGCGGTGCCGTCGTCATCGAGCCCGCGGTCGGCCGGCTCACCGGCGTCGACACCGGCAAGGGCCGGCTGCCCGACCCCGGCGAGATCTTCGAGGTCTGCCGGCGCGTCCTGACCCGCGGCCCCGCCGAGCCCGACCTCGCGGGCCGCCATGTGGTGATCAGCGCGGGCGGCACGCGCGAACCCCTCGACCCCGTCCGCTACCTCGGCAACCGCTCCTCCGGCAAGCAGGGGTACGCGCTGGCGCGCACCGCGGTCGCCCGCGGGGCCAGGGTCACGCTGATCGAGGCCAACACCGGACTGCCCGACCCGGCGGGCGCCGACGTGCTGCGGGTCGGAACGGCCGTCCAGCTGCGCGAGGCCGTACTGAAGGCCGCGGCGGACGCGGACGTCGTGGTGATGGCGGCGGCGGTCGCCGATTTCCGGCCCGCCGAGTACGCCCAGGGCAAGATCAAGAAGAAGGACGGTCAGGAGCCCGCCGCCGTCGCGCTCGTCCGGAACCCCGACATCCTCGCCGAGGTCGCCACCGGCCGGGCCCGGCCGGATCAGATCGTCGTGGGTTTCGCCGCCGAGACCGACGACGTTCTCGCCAACGGGCGGCAGAAGCTCCGCCGCAAGGGCTGCGATCTGCTCGTCGTCAACGAGGTGGGGGAGCGCAAGACCTTCGGCTCGGAGGAGAACGAGGCCGTGGTGCTCGCGGCGGACGGCGGTGAGACCCCGGTGCCGCACGGACCCAAGGAAGCGCTTGCCGACACGGTCTGGGACCTCGTGGCGACAAGGTTCCGCCAGATTTCACATTCGCCGCTCCGAGGGTCCGAAAGCTAGCGAAATCGGGCCCATTCGGTGCCCTGACGGGTGAATCCTCGTACCGCCGAAGGCAGTGCCGCACGTCACAGACGTGCCAAAGTGCGAGACGCGTGGCCCAAGCGACGGGTGCGACCGATAAACTGGACGACGGTACGTAGCCGGGCGCAGCTCCCGGGCGTACCACCAATGATCAGCCAGCAGCCGCTGCAACCCCAGGGAGCGATGTGTCCCGCCGTCTCTTCACCTCGGAATCTGTCACCGAGGGTCACCCCGACAAGATCGCTGACCAGATCAGCGACACGATTCTCGACGCGCTCCTGCGCGAGGACCCCGCCTCGCGCGTCGCCGTCGAGACCTTGATCACCACCGGTCTGGTGCATGTCGCGGGTGAGGTCACGACCAAGGCCTACGCCGACATTCCCAACCTCGTGCGCAACAAGGTTCTGGAGATCGGCTACGACTCCTCGAAGAAGGGCTTCGACGGCGCATCCTGTGGCGTCTCGGTGTCCATCGGTGCACAGTCCCCGGACATCGCCCAGGGCGTCGACACCGCGTACGAGAAGCGCGTCGAGGGTGCCTCCCAGAGGGATGGGGAGGACGAACTCGACAAGCAGGGCGCGGGCGACCAGGGCCTGATGTTCGGTTACGCCTGCGACGAGACGCCCGAACTGATGCCGCTCCCGATCCACCTGGCGCACCGGCTCTCGCGCCGGCTGTCCGAGGTCCGCAAGAACGGGACCATCCCGTACCTGCGCCCCGACGGCAAGACCCAGGTCACCATCGAGTACGACGGTGACAAGGCCGTCCGCCTCGACACGGTCGTCGTCTCCTCGCAGCACGCGAGCGACATCGACCTGGACTCGCTGCTCGCGCCCGACATCCGTGAGTTCGTCGTCGAGCACGTCCTGGCGCAGCTCATCGAGGACGGCATCAAGCTGGACACCGAGGGCTACCGCCTCCTGGTGAACCCGACCGGCCGCTTCGAGATCGGCGGCCCGATGGGCGACGCCGGGCTGACCGGCCGCAAGATCATCATCGACACCTACGGCGGTATGGCCCGCCACGGTGGCGGCGCCTTCTCGGGCAAGGACCCCTCGAAGGTGGACCGTTCGGCGGCGTACGCGATGCGCTGGGTCGCGAAGAACGTCGTCGCCGCGGGCCTCGCCTCCCGCTGCGAGGTCCAGGTCGCGTACGCGATCGGCAAGGCCGAACCGGTCGGGCTGTTCGTCGAGACCTTCGGTACGGCAGCCATCGAGAGCGAGAAGATCGAGCACGCCATCGGCGAGGTCTTCGACCTCCGCCCGGCCGCGATCATCCGCGACCTCGACCTGCTGCGGCCGATCTACGCCCAGACCGCCGCGTACGGCCACTTCGGCCGCGAACTCCCCGACTTCACCTGGGAGCGCACCGACCGCGTGGACGCCCTGCGCCGCGCCGCGGGCCTGTAGGACCGTCGCGCAGTCACGGCTTGCCGGGGCCCGGACACCGATCGTGGTGTCCGGGCCCCGGTGTCGTGACGCCCGGCGCCGCTGTCAGTGCCGTCTGGTAGGAATTTGGCTGTGAGCAGCGACGACGAGCAGTCCGCAGGACCCGAGGCCGGGGTCCCGGAGCAGCTTGCGCTGATCCGGGAGACGGTCCGCAGGGCGAAGGTGCCCCGCGCCAAGCCACGGACCTGGCGCGGCGCCGCGCTGGCCAAGGAGCTGCCGGTCGCCCGTGTCCTGGTGAACAAGGGCGTGCTCCATCTCGACCAGTACTTCGACTACGCGGTCCCGGAGGAGCTCGACGCCGACGCGCGGCCGGGCGTGCGGGTGCGCGTGCGGTTCGGGGCCGGGGGACGCAATGTGCGGGACGGGCGGCGTGAGGGCGGCGGGCTGATCGACGGGTTCCTCGTCGAGCGCGTGGCCGAGTCGGACTATCAGGGGGCGCTCGCCGCGCTCGCCTCCGTCGTGTCGCCGGAACCCGTGCTCGGACCGGAGCTGCTCGCCCTGTCACGGGCGGTCGCCGACCGGTATGCGGGCAGCCTCGCCGATGTGCTCCAACTCGCCGTGCCGCCGCGCAACGGGCGGGCCGAGTCCAAGCCCTCCCCGGAGCCCCTGCCGCCGCCGCCGGCGCCCCTGCCGGGCACGTGGGAGCGGTACGGGCAGGGGCCCGCGTTCCTGCGTGCGCTGGCCGAGGGCGGTGCGCCGCGGGCCGTGTGGACGGCGCTGCCGGGCCCGCACTGGCCGCAGGAGATCGCTCTGGCGGTGGCGGCGACGCTCTCCTCGGGACGCGGCGCGCTGGTCGTCGTACCGGACGGGCGGGTCGCGGGCCGGGTGGACGCCGCGCTGACCCAGGTGCTCGGGGCGGGACGGCACGCACTGCTCACCGCCGACTCCGGGCCCGAGAAGCGCTACCGCCAGTGGCTCGCCGTGCGCCGGGGTTCGGTACGGGCGGTCATCGGGACACGGGCCGCGATGTTCGCCCCCGTCGCGGATCTCGGCCTGGTCGCCATCTGGGACGACGGGGACTCCAGCCACAGCGACGACAACGCCCCCTTCCCCCATGTCCGCGAGGTCCTGGAGCTGCGGGCCGCGCACGGCCGGTGCGGCTTCCTGCTCGGCGGGACGAGCTGCACCGTGGAGGCCGCCCAGCTCGTGGAGAGCGGCTGGGCGCTCCCGCTCGGCGCGGACCGTGAGCAGCTCAGGAGGGCGGCGCCCCTGATCCGTACGGTCGGGGACGGCGAGCTGGCCCGGGACGGCGCGGCGAAGACGGCGCGGCTGCCCAGCCTGGCCTGGCAGACCGTACGGGACGGGCTGCGCGGCGGTCCGGTACTGGTCCAGGTCCCGCGCCGGGGTTACGCCCCACGGCTCGCCTGCGAACGCTGCCGCACCCCGGCCCGCTGCCGGCACTGCGCCGGGCCGCTGGAGGCACCCGACCAGCAGGACCTCGACTGCTCCTGGTGCGGACGCGCCGAGCGTGCCTGGCACTGCACGGCCTGCGGGTCCACCCGGCTGCGCGCGCAGATCGTCGGGGCCCGCCGGACCGCCGAGGAGCTGGGCCGCGCCTTTCCCGCCGTGCCGGTACGGACATCGGGGCGTGACCACATCCTGGACGCGGTGCCGGGCGCTCCCGCGCTGGTCGTCAGTACGCCGGGGGCCGAGCCCGTCGCCGAGGGCGGGTATGCCGCCGCGCTGCTGCTCGACGGCTGGGCGATGCTCGGCAGACCCGATCTGCGGGCGGGGGAGGACGCGCTGCGCCGCTGGACGGCCGCGGCGTCGCTGGTCCGGGGGCAGGACGAGGGCGGCACGGTGGTCATCGTGGCCGAGCCGACGCTGCGGCCGGTGCAGGCGCTGGTGCGCTGGGATCCGGCGGGGTACGCCCGGCGCGAGCTGGCCGAGCGGGCCGAGCTGGGCTTTCCGCCGGTGTCCCGGATGGCTTCGGTGACCGGGCCCGTGGAAGCCCTGGCCGGTTTCCTCGCTACGGCCGGACTGCCGCCGGAGGCCGAGGTCCTGGGCCCCGTACCGGTACCGTCCGCCGAGCCGGGCAGGCCGCGCAGGCCGTGGGACGCCCCGCCCGGCGAGACCTGGGAGCGGGCGCTGATCCGGGTGGTGCCGGGACGCGGTGCGGCGCTGGCCGCCGCGCTGAAGGGGGCGCAGGCGGCGCGGATGGCCCGGGGTGGCGGAGACCCGGTACGGATCAGGGTCGACCCGCCGGACATCGGCTGAGGCCCCGGTGCCGACCGGTGGACATCGGTGCGGACGCGGTCGGCGGAGCGTGCAGACGGGACTGCCCCGCCGTGCGACCGGCACGGTGGGGCAGAGGGGACAGTGTGGGGTCAGCCGTTGCGCGGGCCGGGGAAGGCGCCGGGGCGCAGCTCCTCCCGTGCCGAAGGGGCGCCGACCGAGGGCTGCGGAGGCATCGAGCGGGCCGCGGGCACCGCGGGCAGGGTGGGCCCGGACGGGATGACGGGGGCACCGGGCATGCCGGGGGACAAGGGGCGGGGCGCCGCGGCATCGGCCGCGACGGCGGTGGAATCGGCGGCGCCGGGCTGCGGGGCGGCGCGACGGGATCCGTAACGGCGGTGCACCGCCTGCTTGGTGACCCCCAGGGCGGAGCCCACCGCGTCCCAGGAGAATCCGAGGGAACGGTCGAAGTCCACCGCCGCGGTGACCAGGGTCTCGACGCTGTCCCGCAGTTCCTGGGCGAGGCGGACGGTGGGGGCCGGGGCCCTGCCATAGACGACGAAGCCCGCTGAGGGGCCGGAGCGGCGCGGACGGTAGACATTGCCCAGCTGTGCGGTGAGGGTGCGCAGCGCGTCCACCTGCCGCCGGACCCGCTCGATGTCCCGCACCAGGAGATGCAGGCTGGCCCGCGCTTGGGCGTCGTGGGTTGCGTGGTCGGCCATGAAGAAGCCTCTCGAACCGGCGTTGAAAGGGATCGGGCCGCACCGTGGCGGCCCGCTTCGGTCAATCTCCTTTGACCAACGCGTCAGCCGGGTATGTGGTCACGCTATCGGGGCGTATGTGCATATGCGCGGGGCGCACAGGCGCGCGTACGCCCCCCGGTAGGAGTAGAACGTGAGCCCCTCGGGGCTGCCGTCACGCACCCGCAGGGGATACCGGGAGTGCCCTTAGACTGGTGCGTTGCTCGTCACCGTACGTCTTGGCCCGAGAGGCAGTCAGCCACCCATGAAGCTCGTCTTCGCCGGCACCCCCGAGGTCGCCGTCCCCGCCCTGGACGCCCTGATCGCCTCCGACCGGCACGAGGTGGCCGCCGTGGTGACCCGCCCCGACGCACCCTCGGGGCGCGGTCGCCGGCTGGTCGCCAGCCCCGTCGCCGAGCGGGCGGCGGAGGCCGGGATCGAGGTCCTCAAGCCGGCCAGGCCGCGGGACGAGGAATTCCTGGCCCGGCTGCGGGAGATCGCGCCGGACTGCTGCCCCGTCGTCGCCTACGGTGCGCTGCTCCCCAAGGTCGCGCTCGACGTGCCCGCCCGCGGCTGGGTCAACCTGCACTTCTCGCTGCTGCCCGCCTGGCGCGGCGCCGCGCCGGTCCAGCACTCCGTGATGGCCGGGGACGAGGTGACCGGAGCGTCGACCTTCCTGATCGAGGAGGGCCTCGACTCCGGTCCGGTGTACGGCGTCCTCACCGAGGAGATCCGTCCCACCGACACCAGCGGCGACCTGCTCACCCGGCTCGCCTTCGCCGGTTCCGGGCTGCTCGCGGCGACGATGGACGGCATCGAGGACGGCACGCTGCACGCCGTCCCGCAGCCGGCCGAGGGCATCTCCCTCGCCCCGAAGATCACCGTCGAGGACGCCCAGGTGCAGTGGTCCGACCCGGCTCTGCGGGTGGACCGGGTGGTGCGCGGGTGCACCCCGGCGCCCGGCGCGTGGACGCTCTTCCGGGGGGAACGGCTCAAGCTGATCCAGGCCGCACCGGTCCTGGACCGTGCCGATCTGGCCCCCGGCGAGCTCTCCGCCGCCAAGAACAACGTGTACGTCGGCACCGGTTCGCACGCCGTCGAGCTGCTCTGGGTCCAGCCGCAGGGCAAGAAGCCGATGAAGGCCGCCGACTGGGCGCGCGGGGTGCGGATCGCTCCGGGGGAGCTGCTCGGGGCGTAGGTGCCGGGGCCCGGGACGGCGACGTACGCTGGGGAGGTTCGCCCCCTCACCATCAGCGGAGCACCTTTCACGTGAACGACCAGCCGCGTCGCCGTCCTGCCAAGCCCCACCGCCGTCCCCAGAAGGACCCCGTCCGGTTCCTCGCCTTCGAGGCGCTCAGGGCCGTCGACGAACGTGACGCCTACGCCAACCTCGTCCTGCCCCCGCTGTTGAAGAAGGCCCGTGCCAAGGGCGACTTCGACGCGCGGGACGCGGCCCTGGCGACCGAGCTGGTCTACGGGACGCTGCGCCGTCAGGGTACGTACGACGCGATCGTCGCCGCCTGCATCGACCGGCCGCTGCGCGAGGTCGACCCGCCGGTCCTCGATGTGCTCAACATGGGCGTCCACCAACTGCTCGGCACCCGCATCCCGACCCACGCCGCCGTCTCCGCCAGTGTGGAGCTGGCCCGGGTGGTGCTGGGCGAGGGGCGCGCGAAATTCGTCAACGCGGTGCTGCGCAAGGTCTCGGCGCACGACCTCGACGGCTGGGTGGAGCGTGTCGCCCCGTCCTACGAGAAGGACGCCGAGGACCACCTCTCCATCGTCCACTCGCACCCGCGGTGGGTCGTCTCCGCGCTCTGGGACGCCCTGGGCGGCGGCCGGGCCGGGATCGAGGACCTGCTCGAAGCCGACAACGAACGGCCCGAGGTGACGCTCGTCGCCCGCCCCGGCCGCTCCACCACCGATGAGCTGCTGGAGGCTCTCGGCGAGGAGAACGGCCTGCCCGGCCGCTGGTCGCCGTACGCGGTACGGATGGCCGAGGGCGGCGAGCCGGGCGCCCTGACCGCTGTCCAGGACGGCAGCGCGGGCGTTCAGGACGAAGGCAGCCAGCTCGTCGCCGCCGCTCTCGCCAACGCTCCGGTGGAAGGCAACGACACCCGCTGGCTGGACGGCTGCGCGGGTCCCGGGGGCAAGGCCGCCCTGATGGCCGCGCTCGCGGCCGGCCGCGGCGCCGCCCTCGTCGCGGCCGAGAAGCAGCCGCACCGCGCCCGGCTGGTCGAGCGGGCGCTGGCGGGCAACCCCGGCCCGTACCAGGTGATCACGGCGGACGGCACCCGTCCGCCGTGGCGGCCCGGCACCTTCGACCGGATCCTGATGGACGTCCCCTGCTCGGGCCTCGGCGCGCTGCGCCGCCGTCCGGAGGCCCGCTGGCGGCGCCGGGCGGCGGACCTGGAGAGCTTCGCCCCGCTGCAACGCGGGCTGCTGCGCGAGGCATTGAAGGCCGTCCGGATCGGTGGGGTCGTGGGGTACGCGACCTGCTCGCCGCACCTCGCGGAGACCCGGGTCGTCGTGGAGGACGTACTCAAGGGCCGTGGCGGAGAACCGGTGCGGGCGGAGTGGGTCGACGCCCGTCCGCTGATGCCGGGAGTGCCCGCGCTGGGCGACGGACCCGACGTCCAGCTCTGGCCGCATCTGCACGGCACGGACGCGATGTACCTCGCCCTGCTGCGCCGGACCGGCTGAATTCCGCCTACGAAGCCGGTAAAAGAACAGTAAAGCGCAGGCAAAATGCCGGGATTGCGTGGACTGTGATGATCGCGTGAGGCTTTGGGGCGCATCGAGGCGGGGAACCGGCCGGGAACGTGGCAGGCTTGGGTGCATGGCCCAGATCAACCCCAGCATCCTGTCCGCCGATTTCGCGCGTCTCGCCGAGGAGGCGAAGGCCGTCGAAGGCGCCGACTGGCTCCATGTCGACGTGATGGACAACCACTTCGTGCCCAATCTGACGCTCGGGGTGCCGATCGTCGAGGCGCTGAGCAAGGCCACGGACACGCCGCTGGACTGCCATCTCATGATCGAGGACGCGGACCGCTGGGCTCCGCGGTACGTCGAGGCGGGCGCCGGTTCCGTCACCTTCCACGCGGAGGCGGCGGCGGCGCCGGTACGGCTGGCCCGGGAGATCCGTGCGAAGGGGGCGCGCGCCTCGATGGCGCTCAAGCCCGCGACGCCCATCGAGCCCTACGAGGACCTGCTCCCCGAGCTCGACATGCTGCTGATCATGACGGTCGAGCCGGGCTTCGGCGGCCAGGCGTTCCTGGACATCATGCTGCCGAAGATCCGCCGCACCCGTGAGCTGATCTCCAAGCACGGCCTCGAACTGTGGCTCCAGGTGGACGGCGGAGTGTCGGCGGCCACCATCGAGCGGTGCGCCGAGGCCGGGGCGGATGTCTTCGTCGCCGGCTCGGCGGTGTACGGGGCGGCCGACCCGGCCGCCGCGGTGACGGCGCTGCGCGCGCAGGCGGACGCGGCCACGACCGCGGCGCCCTGGGCGTGCGGCCACTGAACCAAGCGCAGATGAACGTGGCCCGACGGGGCCGATCAAGGATCGCCGGATCTGACAGGATGAGCGGCGTATCGGGCGTGTGAACAGCAGTGAGGAGATCGCGGTGTCTGGCATCTCGGCGGGTCGGTCAGCCATGCGGATGGGACCCGCGGAGCTGGTGCAGGCGGCGGCCATGGCCCGCCGGTTCTACCTTGAGGGAAAGTCGAAGATCCAGATCGCCGAGGAGTTCGGCGTCAGCCGCTTCAAGGTGGCCCGGGTCCTGGAGACGGCTCTTGAGCGTGATCTCGTACGGATCGAGATCCGGGTACCGGCCGAGCTGGACGCCGAGCGCTCGGACGCGCTCCGTGCGCGCTACGGACTGCGGCACGCGGTGGTCGTCGAGTCCCCGGCGGAGGAGAAGGAGGACGCGGCCGACCCGGAGAACCTGGGCGAGGTCGCGGCCGATCTCCTGGGTGAGCTGGTGAACGAGGGCGATGTGCTGGGCCTGGCCTGGGGCCGGTCCACCATCCACATGGCGGCGGCGCTCGACCAGCTCCCGCCGTGCACGGTCGTGCAGCTCACCGGGGTGTACGACGCGGGGACGGCCGAGCGCGGTTCGGTCGAGGCGGTCCGCCGGGCCGCCCAGGTGTCCGGCGGTGAGGCGCACCCGATCTACGCGCCGATGCTGCTGCCGGACCCGGCGACGGCGGCCGCGCTGCGCCATCAGACGGGTATCGCCCGCGCCTTCGAGTACTTCGACAAGGTGACGGTCGCCGCGGTCTCGATCGGTTCCTGGGAACCGGGCATCTCCACGGTCCACGACATGCTCTCGGACGAGGAGCGGTCCCACTACGCCTCGCTCGGGGTCGCCGCTGAGATGTCCGCGCACCTCTTCGACTCCGAGGGCCGCCGGGTCGGCCGTGACCTGGGCGAGCGCTGCATCACCGTGGAGGCGGACCGGCTGCGCCGGATCCCCGAGGTGGTGGCCATCGCGGGCGGCCAGCGCAAGGCGGCGGCGATCGGTGCCGTACTGCGCTCCGGCCTGGTCACCAGCCTGGTGACGGACACGGCGGCGGCCGACTATCTGCTCACCGAGTCGCCGGCCGGATCGCGCCCGGCACTGGAGCGGGCCGACCCGGACGGCGAGTGACCCGAGCACTCGGGGACGGACGGACATGACGGAGGCCGGGCGCTGTGCGAGCGCCCGGCCTCCGTCGTGCCGGTCTCAGACGGTGCGGTGCCCGTCCGCCGCGCACGGCACCGCGTGGTCCCCGGCGATGCCCAGCACCGTCTCCTCCAGATACTGCTCGGGCCTCTCGTACTGGCTGACGTCGGCCGGGTTGTAGCGCGGGGTCTGCCGGGACCAGTCCAGATTGCCGCGCATCCAGCTTCGCATGCCGTCGAGGTAGGGCACGAGCATCCCGGAGAGCTCGGGATAGAGCTCCAGCAGCTCGTCCTCCGCGGTCAGGAACCGCTCGGTCTCCGTCGCTATCCTCGCCGCGACGTGGTCCAGCGCCTGCTGTTCCCCGAGGCCCCGGTGGTGGCGCACCAGATGGACGAGGTTGTGGATCTCGCCGAGCACCTGCTCCTTCTCGAAGGAGTACACGTCATTGGCCCAGCACACGACATTGCACGAGGCTTCCAGGGCGGTGATGAACCGGGGATCGTTGTGGATCGACTCCGGTGCCTCGATTCCGGCCACGATCTCTATCAGGTCCATGCAGACCTGGATGGCCCCGGTGTGCCGCCGGTTGGCGATGTACGTCTCCTCGGACGGCACCACGTCGTCGGCCCTGTTCCCGGCCTCCCAGGTGGTGGCCGTCGTGAGGTACATGACCAGATGCCAGGCGAAGCGGGTGCGCCAGTGCGCCGCGGCACTCGGAGTCGTACGTTCCCAGAGGTCGGCCAGGGCGGTCACGGCCGCCGGGACCTCCTCGCCGGGCAGCGGGGCGGGGGCGGTCCCGTCCACCACGGCGCGCATCCGGTCGACCACGTCGCGTACGCGTTCGGGGCTGCGGCCGAGGTGGCCGTCGTCGAGCTGGTCGTCGACGAGGAACAGCCAGACGAACCAGTCGGCCACCAGATCGAGGTGTTCCCTGTCGGCCGTCGGGTAGACCATGCCGACGAACGCACCGAAATCGGCCTGTTCGAAGCGGTTTCTCGCCGACTCGCGGTGCACCAGTCCGGTACGGCGGGTCCAGGCGTCAATATGGTCCCGGGTGTGACCGACATGCGGGTTGGTCCGCTGCGGGAACGGGCAGTAGATGTCCGGCAGTTCGCTGTCCACAGGCGGATCTGGATCCTCTCCGGTCAAACGGGCGTGTCGGGTTCTTCGACAGCGCCTGCACGACGCTGCGCTGACCCCCGAGACCTGCGGATTTGAAGCTACCTGACCCCTTGTCACGGGTCCAGGGATGGTGATCACGAATGGTTCGATTTCCCTTCGGGTAGGGTCTGTGGGTAAGGCAGGTTCCACTTGCCCGGCCCCCCGACCGCCTCCTTGGAGGAACACACGAAAGCGGGGGTCTTTTGCTGTGTCTTCGTGGAAACGACCTGCACCGTTTCGTATGAAAAAATGAGTGTTATGCGTTTTCTTGAGCCGGGCACCGGTCGTTACACAGAGTCCCCCTCGGTCCCTTACGACCTCACGTACGACGATGTCTTCATGGTCCCGGGCCGCTCGGCGGTCGGATCCCGGCAGGCCGTGGACCTCACCTCACCCGACGGCACCGGCACCACCATCCCGCTCGTCGTCGCGAACATGACCGCGATCGCAGGCCGCCGGATGGCGGAGACCATGGCCCGTCGCGGCGGCCTCGTCGTCATCCCCCAGGACATCCCGATCGAGGTCGTCACCGACGTCGTCACCTGGGTCAAGACGCGCCACCTCGTCCTCGACACCCCGATCGTGCTGGCCCCCGGCCAGACCGTCGCCGACGCCCTGTCGCTGCTGCCCAAGCGCGCCCACGGCGCCGGTGTCGTCGTCGACGCGGAGCAGCGGCCCGTCGGTGTCGTCACCGACCACGACCTGACCGGTGTCGACCGCTTCACCCAGCTGTCCGAGGTCATGTCCAAGGACCTGGTGCTGCTCGACGCGGACATCGACCCGCGCGAGGCGTTCAACAAGCTCGACGGAGCCAACCGCAAGCTCGCCCCCGCGGTCGACGCGGGCGGCAGACTCGTCGGCATCCTCACCCGCAAGGCCGCACTGCGCGCCACCCTCTACACCCCGGCCACCGACGCCGCGGGCAAGCTGCGCATCGCCGCGGCCGTCGGTATCAACGGCGACGTCGCGGGCAAGGCCAAGCAGCTCCTGGACGCGGGCGTGGACACGCTCGTGGTGGACACCGCGCACGGTCACCAGGAATCCATGATCAGCGCGGTCAGGGCCGTCCGGGCGCTCGACCCGAAGGTGCCGATCGTCGCGGGCAACATCGTCGCCGCCGAGGGGGTGCGCGACCTCATCGAGGCCGGCGCGGACATCATCAAGGTCGGTGTCGGCCCCGGCGCCATGTGCACCACCCGGATGATGACCGGCGTGGGCCGCCCGCAGTTCTCCGCCGTCCTGGAGTGCGCCGCCGAGGCGAAGAAGTACGGCAAGCACGTCTGGGCCGACGGTGGCGTCCGGCACCCCCGCGATGTCGCCATGGCCCTCGCCGCCGGCGCGTCCAACGTGATGATCGGCTCCTGGTTCGCGGGTACGTACGAGTCGCCCGGCGATCTCCAGCAGTCCGCCGACGGCCGCTACTACAAGGAGTCCTTCGGGATGGCCTCGGCGCGCGCCGTGAAGAACCGTACGTCGGAGGAGTCCTCGTACGACCGCGCCCGCAAGGCGCTCTTCGAGGAGGGCATCTCCACCTCGCGGATGTTCCTGGACCCGACCCGTCCGGGCGTCGAGGACCTGATCGACTCGATCATCGCGGGCGTCCGCTCCTCCTGCACGTACGCCGGTGCCGCCTCTCTGGAGGAGTTCGCCGAGAAGGCGGTCGTCGGGGTGCAGAGCGCCGCCGGTTACGCCGAGGGCAAGCCGCTGCACGCCAGCTGGAGTTGATCCCGCCCGATCCGCAACCCGCCTGCCCCTCCCGGTGATTCATGCCGGGAGGGGCAGCCGCGTTCCGGGGTTCGCGCGATGGTCGAAGAGTGTTCGTTTCCGGCCGTCCGGAGAGCCTTTGATGCGCTTCAAGTCTGTTGAGATATAAGTAATATGAAGCACAATCAACTGCCTATCTCTCTGTGGTAAGGGATCTCATGTCCTTCTTCACCGATCTGGCCCATCAGTTCATCGACGGTGAGTGGAGGCCGGGGAAGGGGTCCTGGGACATCATCGACTTCAACCCGTACAACGGGGAGAAGCTCGCCTCCATCGCCGTCGCCACGGCCGATGAGGTGGACCAGGCATACCGCGCGGCGGAGCGGGCCCAGCGGGCGTGGGCGGACACCAACCCGTACGCCAGACGGGCCGTGCTGGAGAAGGCGCTGCGGATCGTCGAGGAGCGCGAGCCGGAGATCAGCGAGGCGATCGTCGCGGAGCTCGGCGGCACCCGGCTGAAGGCGGCCTTCGAACTGCATCTGGCCAAGGAGTTCCTGCGCGAGTCCATTCAGCTCGCGCTGCGGCCGTCCGGGCAGATCCTCCCCTCGCCGACCGAGGGCAAGGAGAACCGGGTCTACCGGGTGCCGGTCGGCGTCGTGGGTGTCATCAGCCCCTTCAACTTCCCCTTCCTGCTCTCGCTCAAGTCGGTCGCTCCCGCGCTGGCGCTCGGCAACGCCGTCGTCCTCAAGCCGCACCAGAACACCCCGGTCTGCGGCGGCACCCTGCTGGCCAAGGTGTTCGAGGACGCGGGGCTGCCCGCCGGACTCCTGAACGTCGTGATCACCGATATCGCGGAGATCGGCGACACCCTGCTGGAGCACCCCGTGCCGCAGGTCATCTCGTTCACCGGGTCGGACAAGGTCGGACGGCACGTCGCCACCGTGTGCGCGGCCAGCCTCAAGCGGGCCGTCCTCGAACTGGGCGGCAACAGCGCGCTGATCGTGCTCGACGACGCCGATGTGGACTACGCCGTCGACGCGGCGGTCTTCAGCCGTTACGTGCACCAGGGACAGGTCTGCATGGCGGCCAACCGGATCCTGGTCGACCGTGCGGTGGAGCGGGAGTTCACCGAGAAGTTCGTCGCCAAGGTCGCGTCGCTGACGGTCGGCGACCCGGCCGACCCCGCGACCCAGATCGGCCCGCTGATCAACTCCTCGCAGGCCGAGGCCATCTCCAAGCTCGTCGACCAGACCGTCGCGGCCGGTGCGACGGCCCTGCTGCACGGCCGGGCCGACGGCAACGTGGTCAGCCCGTCGGTGCTGACCGGCCTCGCCGCCGACTCGCCCGTCCTGCACCAGGAGATCTTCGGGCCGGTGGCCCTGCTGGTGCCCTTCGACGGTGAGGACGAGGCGGTCCGGATCGCCAACGACACCCCGTACGGGCTGAGCGGCGCCGTGCACACCGGCAACATCGAGCGCGGGGTGCGGGTCGGGCAGCGCATCCACACCGGCATGATCCACATCAACGACGGCACCGTCCACGACGAGCCCATCGTTCCGTTCGGCGGCGAGAAGAGCTCCGGTCTCGGACGGCTGAACGGCGATTCGATGATCGAGGCGTTCACCACCCAGAAGTGGATCTCGGTACAGCACGGCCGCTCGCAGTTCCCGTTCTGACCGGTCACCCGCTGCGCCGGGCGCGCCCGGGACGGGCGCCGCATGGTCTACTGCGGGGGCGGCACCGCCGCCCCCGCCGCAGTCCCATCGCAGAGAAGTGAACCGCCCGACGTGCGCCTGAACGACCTCGACGAACGCATCGTCCACGCCCTCGCCGAAGACGCCCGGCGCAGCTACGCCGACATCGGCGCGATCATCGGGCTCTCCGCTCCCGCGGTGAAACGCCGCGTGGACCGGCTGCGCGCCGAGGGAGCGATCACCGGATTCACCGTGCGGGTGGACCCGGCGGCGCTGGGGTGGGAGACCGAGGGGTTCATCGAGATCTACTGCAGCCGCAACACGTCGCCGGAGGCGATCAAGCAGGGACTCGCCCGGTATCCGGAGATCGCCGCCGCCTCCACGGTGACGGGGGACGCCGACGCGCTCGTACAGGTCTTCGCCGCGGACATGCGCCACTTCGAGCAGGTGCTGGAGCGGATCGCCGGCGAGCCGTACGTGGAGCGGACGAAGTCGGTGCTGGTGCTGTCGCCCCTGCTGCGGCGCTACTCGGCGGGGCCGCCGCCCGCCTGACGCCCCTCGGGCCGGGCCGTCCCGATGCTTCTGCCGCCCCTGCCGCCCCTGCCGCCCGTCCGGGGTCCGGGCGTCCGTCCGGGCTCAGGGCTTTGGGTCGCCGGGGCGTCGCGGGGGCGCTGCGTCCGCAACCGCCGGACCGATACGGACCGCCGTCCCCGCCCTCTGCGCCGAGACCCATGTCACCCTTCTGACCTGCGACGATGCCGCGCGCAATAAATCACCGCGAGGCGCCCGTCACGCGCAACGAATCGACGGTGGATGCGCAACGGTCGCGCCTTGTCCGGGGTGATCGCCGCCCCGTACCTTCGATACGTCTCCCCACCCCGCCCCACCCCGCCCGAGGTCAGCCATGCCGCCGTTGCGTACCGCCCTGCTCCAGAGCTCCGGCCGGCCCGGTGCCGTGGACGAGAACCTGAAGGTGCTCGACGAGGCCGCCGGGCGCGCCGCCGCGGCCGGGGCGCGGCTGCTGGTCGGCCCGGAGATGTTCCTCACCGGATACGCCATCGGTGACGCCGTTCCCCGGCTGGCCGAGCCCGCCGACGGCCCCGGCGCACAGGCCGTCGCGGACATCGCCCGACGGCACGGACTCGCCGTCCTGTACGGCTACCCGGAGCGCGCCGGTGAACCGATCTTCAACGCGGCCCAGCTCATCGGCCCCGACGGGACCCCGCTGGCGAACTACCGCAAGACCCATCTCTTCGGCGGCTTCGAGCAGGAGTGGTTCACCCCCGGCGAGCGACCCGTCGTCCAGGCCGAACTGGACGGAGTCCGCATCGGCCTGCTCATCTGCTACGACGTCGAGTTCCCGGAGAACGTCCGGGCGCACGCCCTCGCCGGAACCGACCTGCTGCTGGTGCCCACCGCCCAGATGCACCCGTTCCAGTTCGTCGCCGAGTCCGTCGTGCCGGTACGGGCCTTCGAGAGCCAGATGTATGTGGCGTACGTCAACCGGACCGGCCCGGAAGGCGAGTTCGAGTTCGTCGGGCTGAGCTGCCTGGCCGGGCCCGACGGTACCGTGCGGGCCCGCGCCGGACGCGGCGAGGAACTGGTCGTCTCCGATGTGGACCCCGCGTTCCTGAGTGCCTCGCGCGCCGCCAACCCGTATCTGCACGACCGCCGCCCCGGTCTGTACGGCTCCCTCGCCTGAGCCCGTCCCCTTCTTCTTTCCGTACCCGCAAGGAGTCCGTACCCCATGACGTCCACGGTGCCCAACGCCGTCCAGCACACCGACGCGGCCCCGCCGATCACCATGTTCGGGCCGGACTTCCCCTACGCGTACGACGACTTCCTCGCCCACCCGGCGGGCCTCGGCCAGATTCCCGCGACCGAGCACGGGGCCGAGGTCGCCGTCATCGGCGGCGGGCTCTCCGGCATCATCACCGCGTACGAGCTGATGAAGATGGGCCTGCGGCCCGTCCTGTACGAGGCCGACGAGATCGGCGGCAGGCTGCGCACCGTCGGGTTCGACGGCTGCGACCCCGCGCTGACCGCCGAGATGGGCGCCATGCGCTTCCCGCCGTCGTCCACGGCGCTCCAGCACTACATCGACCTCGTGGGACTGGAGACCCGGCCCTTCCCCAACCCGCTCTCCCCGGCCACGCCGTCGACCGTCGTGGACCTGAAGGGCGAGTCGCACTACGCCGAGACCATCGCCGATCTGCCGCAGGTCTACCGCGAGGTCATGAACGCCTGGAACTCCTGCCTGGAGGAGGGCGCCGACTTCTCCGACATGAACCGGGCCATGCGCGAGCGCGATGTGCCGCGCATCCGGGAGATCTGGGCGAAGCTCGTCGAGAAGCTCGACAACCAGACCTTCTACGGATTCCTCTGCGACTCCGACGCCTTCAAGTCCTTCCGGCACCGGGAGATCTTCGGGCAGGTCGGGTTCGGCACCGGGGGCTGGGACACCGACTTCCCCAACTCGATCCTGGAGATCCTGCGGGTCGTGTACACCGAGGCCGACGACCACCACCGGGGGATCACCGGCGGCAGCCAGCAGCTGCCGCTGCGTCTGTGGGAACGCGAACCGCGGAAGATCGTGCACTGGCCGCTCGGTACGTCACTGGCCTCGCTGCACGGCGGCGAGCCCCGCCCCGCCGTGACCCGGCTCAACCGCACCGCCAAGAACCGCATCACGGTCACCGACGCCACCGGGGACATCCGCACCTTCCGGGCGGCCGTCTTCACCGCGCAGTCCTGGCTGCTGCTCTCCAAGATCGACTGCGACGACGCGCTCTTCCCCATCGACCACTGGACGGCGATGGAGCGCACCCATTACATGGAGTCGTCCAAGCTGTTCGTCCCGGTCGACCGGCCGTTCTGGCTGGACAAGGACGAGACCACCGGCCGCGACACCATGTCGATGACGCTCACCGACCGGATGACCCGGGGCACGTACCTCCTGGACAACGGCCCCGACGAGCCCGCCGTGATCTGTCTGTCCTACACCTGGTGCGACGACAGCCTGAAGTGGCTGCCGCTCTCCGCGAACGAGCGCATGGACGTCATGCTCAAGTCGCTGGGCGAGATCTACCCGAACGTCGACATCCGCAGTCATGTCATCGGCAACCCGGTGACGGTCTCCTGGGAGAACGAGCCCTACTTCATGGGGGCGTTCAAGGCGAACCTGCCCGGCCACTACCGCTATCAGCGGCGCCTGTTCACCCACTTCATGCAGGACCGGCTGCCCGCCGACAAGCGGGGGCTGTTCCTCGCGGGCGACGACATCTCCTGGACGGCCGGATGGGCCGAGGGCGCCGTACAGACCGCGCTCAACGCCGTGTGGGGTGTGATGACCCAGTTCGGCGGTGCCACGGACGCGACGAACCCCGGCCCCGGCGACGTCTTCGACGACATCGCCCCGGTCGAGCTTCCGGAGGACTGACCGCCGCTCAAGGGCGGGACAGCGCTCAGGCGGACCGCAGGACGCTGCGCTGTCGGCCGAGGCCCGAGATCTCGACCTCCATCACATCGCCGGCGGCCAGATACGGGAAGCGGCCGGACAGCGCCACACCCTGCGGTGTACCGGTGTTGATGATGTCGCCGGGCTCCAGCACCAGGTACTGCGACAGATGGTGCACCAGATGCGCCACGCTGAAGATCATGTCCTCGGTGCCGGAGTCCTGTCGCGGCTCCCCGTTGACGTGACTGCGCAGCCGCAGCCGCTGCGGGTCACCCACCTCGTCGGCCGTCACCAGGACCGGGCCGAGCGGGTTGAACGTCGCGCAGCTCTTGCCCTTGGACCACTGGCCGCCCGACTCCTCCAGCTGGAACGCGCGCTCGGACACGTCGTTGCTGACGGCGTACCCCGCGATGTGCGCGGCGGCGTCGGCGGGGGAGTCGAGGTAGGA
The DNA here is from genome assembly GCF_001905125.1 of Streptomyces sp. TSRI0281. GTDB lineage: Bacteria > Actinomycetota > Actinomycetes > Streptomycetales > Streptomycetaceae > Streptomyces. The sequence goes on from NZ_LWLE01000038.1 coordinate 405,083, forward strand.
GGCGCGGCGGCCGATGACGACGGCCAGCTCCACCTCCCAGTCGGTCTTCTTCGAGCCGCGCGGGATCAGGACGTCGTCGTACGGGCCGACGACCGTGTTCGGCGACTTGTAGAAGAGGATCGGCTGCTCGGGCGGCAGCGCACCCGACTCCGCCGCGTGGGCCGCGTAGTTCTGGCCGATGCAGAGCAGGGCCGAGGGGCGCGCGACGGGCGCCCCGATCCGCTGCCCGGTGATGTCGGTCTCCGGAAGCTTCGGCTCGTCCGGGATCAGACGGGGGTTCTCGGCGAGCGCGGCGAGGAAATCGCCGTCGATGTCGCCGGTGATGCCCGACAGGTCGTAGTGGCGGCCTTCGGGGCAGACGAGCACCGGGCGTTCAAAACCCGGCTCGCCGACGCGCATGAGACGCATGGGGGTGAACTCTCCTGGAAGTGAAGGGGGATGGGGTGGCTGCGTGGCCGGAGCCTCAGCGCAGCCGCACCAGGGCTTCGGCCGTGACGGCGTGCAGCGGGGGACGGCCGTCCAGCAGCCGCAGCACCTCGTCGACGGCGCTCGCGCCCAGCCGCTGCCGGCACTCGACGCTGCCCGCCGCCTGGTGCGGGGTGAGCAGCACATTGGGCAGGGACCGGAAGGGGTGATCGGTGGGCAGCGGCTCCGCGTCGAAGACGTCGATCGCCGCGTCCAGCCGGCCCGAGGCCAGCTCCGCGAGGAGCGCGTCCTCGTCGACCAGCCAGGACCTCGCGGTGTTCACCAGGCCCGCGCCGTCCGGCATCAGCGCCAGTTGCCCGGCGCCGATCATCCGGTGCGTCTCCTCCGTCACGGGGGCGTGCACCGCGACGATCCGGCTGCGGGACAGCAGCGTGGGAAGGTCCACGGACTCCACACCGAGGTCCGCCGCGTCCGCCGGGGTGAGGAACGGGTCGCTCACGCTCACCCGCGCCCCCATCGCCCGCACCATCGCGATGTACGCCCGCCCGGTGCGGGAGGCGCCGATGACCCCGATCTCGCTGCCGTGGATCTCGTGACGCGGCGGCGCCTCGCTCGCTGCCGCCCACTCGGCGCCGCCCCGCAGGGCGTGGTCGAAGCGCTGGATGCGGTGGAGCAGGGAGAGGGTGAAGGCGAGGGCCACCTCCGCCACCGGCCGCCCCATCTCGTCCCCGGCCTGGGTGACCCGGACACCGCGCCGGAACACCTCCTCGGTGACGTACGGGGCGACCGCCGACCCGGTGTGCGCGACGAGCTCCAACCGGTCCGCGACATCGAGGAGTTCGGTGTCCGCCCGCGGGCTGCGCCACGATGTCACGAGCGCGCGGGCCCCGGGCATGGCCGCGAGCAGGGCGGCCCGGTCCCGGTGCTCGTCCAGCACGGTGAGATCGGCCGCCTCCTCCAGGGCCCGCCAGACCTCGGCGGTGAAGAACTGGGCCCGCAGGTGCGGAGGTACGGAGACGACCACCCGGGAGCGGTCGGCAGGATCAGGAGAGCCAGGCATCGAGGTGCTCCGCAACGAAGGCGTCATCGGTCAGCCAAGGGTATGCCTGGGCCACCCGGGTGATCTCCTCGGCCTGCCCCGGCGACAGCGTCTCGGTCGGATCCAGGCAGCGGATGTTGGCCAACAGGCCCTGACGGTGCAGGACTTCGTGCACCCCGGCGATGCAGCCGCGGAACGCGCCGCGCACATCGAAGACCGCGCTGTTGGCATCGGTCAGCTCGGTGCGCCGGGCCAGGCAGCGCACCATCGCCGCGTGGTCCCCGGCGCGCGCCGCCCGCACGTCGTCCAGGAGCGTCGCGGCGGAACTCGTCCAGACGGCCCACTGGCCCAGGAGCCCGCCCGCGAACCAGCGCCGTGTGCCGTTCGCCGTCTCGTACGGGGTGAGGAGGTCACCGATGATGTCGTCGTCGTTGCCGGTGTACAGCGCGACCTCGTCCGCACGGTCCGCGGCGGCCACGGCCCGTACGACGTCGGCGGTGCGATAGCGGTCGAACGGGGCTATCTTCACCGCGGCGGTGGACGGCAGATCGGTGAACGCCGACCAGAAACCCGGCGACAGATAGCGTCCGCCGACGGCCTCCTGGAGGTAGAAGCCGATCACCGGCAGCACCTCGCCGACGGCACGGGCCCGCTCCAGCAGGCCCTTCTCGTCGGCGCCCGGCACCGCGGGGCTGAGCAGCACCGCGTCGTAGCCGAGGGCGGCGGCGGTCTCGGCCTCGGCGACGGCCTGCGCGGTGTAGCCACAGGCTCCGGCGACCTTGATGAAGGGGCGGCCGGCCTCCGCGTCGATGGTCTCGGCGGCCAGTTCGAGCACCGGGCGCAACAGCCCGACGCCGGGCTCCCGGATCTCGAACTGGGTGGTGTGTACGGCGACGGCCACGCCACCCGCTCCGGAGGCGAGGTAGTAGCGGGTCAGCGCCCGCTGGCGGCGCTCGTCGAACGTACCGTCCGTGTGCAGCGCGAGCGGGTGGGCGGGGATCACCGCGCCGTGGGCGAGCGCGTCCAGCGCGGGCGTGGAGGTGGGGGAGGACGCGGACACCGGGGACGGCGCGGACACAGGAGAAGGAGTGGACATGGGGTGGATCAGAACCTTCCGTCACGGACCTGGAACTTGGTGGGCTTGCCGGAGAGCGGCAGCCCGCGGCGCAGCCAGTCGGCCTGCCAGGCGACGAGGGTGCGCAGCGTCACGTCCGGGTAGCCGAACAGTGCGTGGCAGCGGCTCGCGTCGGAGAGCAGCGCGGTCGGTGCCTCGGCGCCCGCGAACACCGGCTCCCGGTCGAACTCCTCGCCGAACCACTGGGCCAGGCGACGGACCGAAGCGGTCTCCGGGCCGGTGAGGTTGAGGGTGAACGCCGTACCGTCGGTGGCGTGCGGCAGGGCGCGCAGGGCGACCTCGTTCGCGTAACCCTGCCACACCACGTTGGCGTGACCGGTCGTCACATCCACCGGCTCGCCCGCCGATACGCGTGAGGCGATGTCGGCGAGCACGCCGTAGCGCAGGTCGACCGCGTAGTTGAGGCGGATGTTGGCGACCTTCGTGCCACGGGTCAGCGCGGCGTGGTCGAAGATGCGCTCCCGGCCGAGGCAGGACATCGCGTACTCGCCCACCGGACCCACCGGGTCGCTCTCCGTGCAGCCGCCGGAGGAGACCGGGACCAGGGGGTACACATTGCCGGTGGAGAACGCGGCGATCCGGGCCCCGGGCCAGCGGTGCGCCACCCGGTCCGGCATCGCGGCGTTCACGGCCCAGGCGTGCGAGGGCGCCCCGGCCGAACCGAACTTGGCGCCGACCATGAAGACGATGTTCCCGGCCTCGGGCAGCTCGCCGAGATCGGCGGCCGGGTCCATCAGGTCGAAGGCGACGGTGGAGACGCCCGCGGCCTCCAGTTCCTCGGCGGCCGCCTTGTCCGACCAGCGGGACACCGCGTACACGGTGACGTCCGTCCGGCCCGCGGCGTCCAGCGCCCGGCGGGCCAGCCGGCACAGGCTCGGCCCCATCTTGCCGCCGGCGCCGAGCACCAGCAGATCGCCCTCCAGCCCGGCGAGGTCGGCGATCAGTGCGGAGGAGGGGGTGGCGAGCCGCTCTTCGAGCGCGGCCTCATCGGTGAACATGCGTGGCTATCCCTTGATTCCGGACGCGGAGACGCCCTCGGTGAAGTAGCGCTGGCCCACCAGGTACGCGGCGAAGATGGGCACGAACGCGATGACGGAGCCGGAAAGCACCACGTTCAGCGGCACGTTCTGCTGCTGGAGCGAGGCGATACCGACGGTGAGGGTGCGCATATCGGTGGACTGGCCGATGACCAGCGGCCACAGGAAGTCGTTCCAGTGCCACAGGAAGACGAAGACACCCAGCGTGGCGAGGATCGGCTTCAGCAGCGGCAGCACGATCCGGTAGAAGATCTGCCACTCGCTGCACCCGTCGAGCCGGGCGGCCTCGAACAGCTCGTCGGGCAGCCCCTGGATGAACTGCCGCATCAGGAAGACCGCCTGGGCGTTGGCCAGGGTCGGCACGATCAGGCCCCAGTAGGTGTCGACGCCGCCCATCTTCGCGATCATCGCGAAGGTCGGGATCATCGTGACGTGGTACGGGACCATGACCATCGACAGGAACGACCAGAACATCGCCTCCCGGCCGGGGAAGCGCTTCTTGGCGAACGCGTACCCGGCCAGTGAGGCCAGCAGCAGCACACCCACGACCGAGACGACCGAATAGATCAGGGTGTTGAGCAGCCAGCGCGGCACGGCCTGGGCGTTCATGACGGTGTCGTACGCCTCGCCGGTCAGCGGCCACGGCAGCAGACTGCCGGGGAACTCGACCGCCGCGGACGGCTTCAGCGAGAGCACGACCATCGCGTAGAACGGGAAGATCGTCACGATCGCGGCCACGGTCAGCAGCGCGCCGCGGGCGATCCGTCCGGCCGGGGTGGCGCGCATGCCGTGCGGGACGGTGTCCTGCTCGGACTGCTTGCGCAGCCTGCGCTCGGCGCGGCGGCCGGCCCGGTCGCCGCCCGCGGGCGACGCCTGGGGCGCGGGCGGTGCCTTCTCGGTGTCCACAGGGCTTGCGGTCATGGTCACTGGTCCTTCCCGATCACGAGCCGCTGGATCACGGCCACCACCACGGTCAGCACGAAGAGCGCGACGCCGATGGCGGCGGCGTAACCGAGGTCGAAGTACTTGAAGCCCGCGTCGTAGAGCTGGAAGACGAGCGTGTAACTCGCGTTGGCGGGGCCGCCGCCGGTCATCGTGTAGACGGCGTCGAACACCTGGAAGGAGGCCGTCGTCTCGATCACCGCGAGGAAGAACAGGGCGGGCTTGAGCTGCGGCAGCACGATGTAGCGGAACCGCTGCCAGGGCCCGGCGCCGTCCGTGAGGGCGGCCTCCTCCAGCTCACGCGGGATGTCCTGCATCCGGGCGAGCAGGATGAGCATCCCGTACCCGAAGCGGGACCAGACGCCGACGATCGCGAGCGCGGGCAGCACCAGGACGTCGTCGGAGAGCCAGGAGCCCTCGGACATCCCGAACCAGCCCATCAGGGTGGACCACGGGCCGCCGGTCGAGAAGATCCAGACGAACACGGTGGCGGCCAGCACCAGCGAGGTGACGACCGGCAGGAAGAACACCGAACGGAAGAACTTCGCGCCCCGGAAGGCCCGGCGGGTGATCAGCGCCAGCGAGACGGACGCGATCAGTGTGCCGGGCACGGCCAGCACGGTGTAGAGGACGGTGACCTTCAGCGCCTGCCAGAACAGCGGGTCGTCCCAGAGGCGGGTGAAGTTGTCGAGCCCTATGAAGCTGCCGCCACCGGTGAGCGAGTAGTCCGTGAAGCTCATCAGCACACCGGCGACGCCGGGGCCGAACCGGAAGGCGAGGAAGAGCAGAAAACACGGAAGGACGAAGAGCAGGCCGATCCGGGCCTCGCGGCGCGCCTGCGGCCCGCTGCGACGGCCCCGGCGGGTGGGTTCCGCGACGACTGCCACGGGGATCTCCTTGCGGTACGGGGAAATTGCGGGGTGTACGGTCCCGGCGCGATGCCGGGAGGGACGGGGTCCGGGTCCGGCCCGGACCCCGTGGGAACGGGCTAGCGGCCGAGCATCGCCTGGGCGGCCTTCGCCGAGTCGTCGAGTGCCTGCTGCGGGCTCTTCTTGCCCAGCAGCGCCGCCTGGATCTCGGGCGCCAGCACCCCCATGACCTCGCGGGACTTGTCCTCCAGCGGGCCCACGGTCATGCTCGGCAGCGTGTCGCCGACGGCCTTCTGCAGGGCGTCGCCGGGGTAGAGGTCGCCGCCGGACCTACGGGCGGGGAAGTAGCCCGCGCCCGTCTGGAGGCCGGCCGCGTTCTTCGACTCGGCGACGAAGTTCAGCCAGTCGCCGGTGTTCTTCTTGTCGGCGCCCTTCAGCATCGACAGGGCGCCCACGGTGCCGTATCCGATGGACTCGGTCTCCTTCAGCGGCGGCTGGACGACGATGTTCTCCTTGCCCCAGAAGGGCTCGACATCGGCCGGGGTGTTCTGCCAGGTACAGGCGACCTTGCCCTTGGCGACCGGGGTCTGCTCCAGCTTCGGCGTCGTGGTGACCAGGTCCCTGTCGGTGTAGCCGCCCTCGACCAGCTTCTTCAGGTACGTCAGTGCCTTGACCCCGGCGGCGTCGTTGAACGCGATTTTCTTGCCGTCCTCGGAGAAGACGTCGCCGCCCGCCTGCCACAGCAGCGGGTAGAAGGTCATGTTCAGTGTCTGCTGGGTGTCACCGCTGTAGCTGGTGGCGTAGAAGCCCTTGTCCTTCAGCTTCGGGGCCAGTGCCTCCAGCTCCGCCCAGCTCGTGGGGTAGGAGGTCTCCCCGATGGCGGAGAACACCCGCTTGTCGCAGATCAGCGGGTTGGCGCTGGTCAGGACCGGGGTACCGAGCTTCTTGCCGTCGTACTCCACGGACTTGAGCGCGAAGTCGGTGTAGTCCGCCTTGGCGTCGGCCGGCATGTAGTCGTCGGCCGGGACGATGTTCTTGGCGTACTTGGGCAGCTGGTCCGGGATGAGGTAGACGGCGTCCGGGCCCTTGCCGGAGGCGATCGCGGTGGCCAGCGCGGTGTCGCGGTTGGCCCACGGGAAGGTCTCCACCTTCACGGTGACGCCGGAGTGCTCCTTCTCGAACGCCTTGACGAGACCGTCCCAGTAGGCCTTGTTCTTGGCCTCGTCGAAGATGACGGGGTAGGTCCACATGGTGACGGTGTTGCCGTCGCTGTCGCTGGAGCAGCCGGCCAGCACACCGGTGGCCAGCGCGGTGGCGAGGACCGGGGCGGCGAGGGCACGGACTCTGGAACGGCGCTTCAGTACACGGGACATGAGGGAGTCCTCCGAGGACGTGAGGGTGGTGCCGGGACAAGGGGGTGTCATGCGAGGGGCACCTGCTGGACGGTGCCGGTGTGGCGGGCGCGTTCGGCGGCGAAGGCCGCCAGATGGCTGCCGAGCGAAGTGGCGGGGCCGGAGCGGACGGCCCCGGCATCCCCGGTGGCGACAGCGGTGACGAACGCCTCGACCAGCGCGGCGTCCCCGCCGCCGTGCCCGTCGGCCGCGTTCGAACCGGACTCGCCCAGTTCATGGACGGTCGTGGCGCCCGTCCGGAAGTCCTGCACGGTGACCCGCTCACCGTCACCGCGCAGCCAGCCGTGCGAGCCGAAGATCCGGGTCTGCCGGTGGGTCTGCTCGGTGAACGCCACCATCTGGAAGGTCGCGGTCACCCCGTCCGTCAGCTGCATGGCGATGACCTGGTGGTCGACCACGTCGTTGTCGCTGCGGTATGCGCAGACGCCGTACGGGCCCTCCCGCAACGCCTGTACCAGCCCGGCCTCGTCCGTCGCCTCGGTGACATGGGTGACCGGCCAGACCGCGCCCTTCTCGCGCAGCGTGGGCATGTACAGCTTCAGCGCGCTGTACGGGCAGTCGGACTCCACCGCGCAGTCCAGACAGCGGTCGGCGGACCCGGCCGGGGCGTTCTCCGGCCGGAAGTGCTTCAGCCCGCCGAACCCGGTGACCTGCTCGATCCGGCCGCCCATGACATAGGTGATCCAGTCCAGGTCGTGGCAGGACTTGGCGAGCAACATCGGGGACGAGTCCTTCTCGCTGCGCCACGGGCCACGCACATAGCTGTGCGCGTAGTGCCACCAGCCGACCGGCTCCAGATGATCGAGGGAGACCAGCTGGCCGAGGACGCCGGAGTCCACCACGCCCTTCACCAGGTCGGTGTAGGGCGTGTACCGCATGACGTGGCAGACGGCGAAGAGGACTCCGGCCCGCTCCACGCCCTCGACGATCCGCCGGGTCTCGTCCTCGGTCGGGGCGAGCGGCTTCTCGGCGAGGATCGCGTATCCGGCCTCGGCCAGGGCCAGTACGGGCTCCACATGGAAGCGGTCCTGGGTGGCGACGATGACGGCGTCGGCGATGCGGTTCTCGACGAGCGGCCGCCAGTCGTCGAATGCGACGGGGGCGCCCGCGGCGGCCCGCGCGGCCGGACGCGGGTCGGCGACGGCGACGAGTTCGGCGCGCTCCGGGTGGGCCTTGATCCACTCGGCGTACGTCAGACCGCGGTTACCGGCGCCGACGAGGGCGACCCGTACGGGCCGGCCGGTGATCGGGGTATGCGTGGACACGGGGATTACCTCCTCGGACTCAGTGGTCGGGGCGCTCAGAAGCGCAGATTGGCCGCGGTGTGGGCGACGCGGTCGCCCTCGTCGGGCAGCGCGGTGCGCTCGGTGCCGTTCTCGACGCAGCCGGTGTGCAGCAGATGGCTGCCGGAACCGGCGAAGGCCGCGGGCCGCAGGTCGAGCCCGCCACCGGTGAAGGTGGACCCGGTGGCCCGGTAGCGGTTGGGGCCCTCGGCGAGGCGCAGATGGGCGGTGCCCCCGGGGGCGGTGGAGTCGAGCCCGGTCAGCTGCCAGTCGACGGCGCGGCCGGCTCCGGTACGGGAGAGGAGTGCGCCGTCCTTGTTGGTGCCGTTGATCCGGGTGCCGTCGACCCGCAGCCGCTGGTCCTTCGCCGAGGTCAGCTTCAGTCCCGTGTCGCGGAGTTCGCCGCCGAGCACCGTGATGTCCGTGTGCGCGAGCGAGACGGGTGCGGTGTCCTTCGAGCCGGACAGCGTGCACTGGTCGAGCACGAGGGGCCCGGTGCCGTTGAACACCGCGCCGTCGACGCCCTTGAGCACGGTCCGCGCGATCGTGACCGGGGCGGAGACATTGGCCTGGGTGATCTCGGCACCCGCGGCGAAGGCGAACGAGGAGTCGGCGATCACATTGGGGCGGGTGGAGAGGTCCGAGGCGCGGGAGACGATCAGCGGTCCGGTGGCGGTGCAGCCGCGCAGCTGTACACCGTCCGCGTTGACCCAGAGCATTCCGGAGCCGGCGAGCGACTTCTTGCCGACGACGAGCACGTCCTCCAGGGTCAGATCAGTGATCTTGACCCGGGCCACGAACCAGGAACAGGAGTGCCTGCGGACCGTGATCCGCTTGGCCCTGCCGCCCCACGCGGCACCGGAGTTGGCGAACGTCATCAGCCCGGAGTTGCCGGTGTAGACGAGATCGTGCTCGAACTGACCGTGCGTCACGAACGGGCCCTCGTCGTCACCGTCGCCGTGGCAGTTGGTCACGTAGCAGTACGCGGAGGCCGTGAAGTCGTTGAGGTGACGGGCGTTGGAGGTGTGACAGTCCTCCACGTGCCCGTACAGACAGTAGATCTGCTGGGTGAGATAGCCCGCCCCGCCGTAGGTGACGGACTTGGGGTTGGTCAGCGAGCACTGCTCGGTGCGGTAGTACGTGCACCAGCGGCGCATCACCACCGGCCAGAAGGTGCCGATGGCCTCGATCCCGGAGACGTCGCAGCGCACCGCGTACTCGTACGCGACCGGATGCGAGCCGGTCATCTCGTCCTCGCCCCAGCCCTCGAAGACCATGTTGCGGACGTGGGCGCGGTCGACGGGCTCGATACGGGTCCAGCTCAGGGTGCGCCCCGCGGCCAGGTCCCAGCCGATCTGGTAATTGACCCGGATGTGCGTCGCGTCGACGATCCCGGTGACCTGGACGAGCCGCTGGATCTCCTTCTCGTACTTCCCCGCCAGCGCGTCGCTCTCCACGGCCCACCACTGGCCGACCGCGAACTTCCCCGAGTCGCCGACCTCGAAGAGGTCGGACAGGTCCGGCATCGGCGCGCCCAGCTTGTGGGTGTGCGTGGTGTCGGTGGTGGTGCCGCGGAAGGAGAGGACGGCGCCGAAGGGGTTGTCGTGGGTGTTTTTCTCGATGCCTTCGGTGTGGATGCGGTGGCCGCCGAAGTCGAGTTCGATGTGGGAGCGGGTGAAGAGGTGGCGTCGGGTGAACAGGAGGTCGGTGTGGGCTTCGATGCGGTGGATGGTGGGGTCGTTGACCATCGCGTCGAGTGCGGTGTCGGCGGGGGTTTTGGCGTCGAGGTGTCCGAAGGTGCGGAAGTCGACGGTGCCGGTGTGGAGCTGGTGCCAGCGTCCGGTGGTGGGGTTCTTGGTGGGGGTGATGACGGTGCCGCCGTTGTGGGTGGCCTTGGAGGTCCTGTTCCAGCGGACGGCCATGGCTCCGCCGTCGGCGGGGGTGTGGTGGCCGGCGACGAGGACCACGGTGCCGTCGGGGAGGGGTTTGGTGTTGAGGGCGCGCAGTGCGGTGACGGTGTCGACGCGGGTGACGTCGGCGGGGTGTCCGGGAGCGGCCTGCGCGGAGCCGGAGGCCACGGCCGAACCGGCCACGACCAGACCGGCGAGACCCGAGGCCCGCAACAGATGACGGCGGCTGGACTGCGCGGGAGTGGGACTGGTGGGAACGCTCATGCGGACTTCGCCTTCCGAGAAGTGCCGAAAACGAGGGAGCGTTCCTGCGGGGGACTGCCATGGGGCGGATGGCTCAAAAGGGTCCGGCCGTCGGATGTCCACGACACGATGGGCAGGTGTCGGAAGCGGGCCGGAAGGGGTAAATCGCCGGTGACCTGTGGGTGTCACCGGGGTTGGCAGGGAACCTACGGCCGGTGATGCCGATCGGTCAAGACCTGATCGCGTCGGAATCTTCCCGGGCCGCGTCGGAGGTGTCCTGCGCCGCGTCGTCGATCCAGCCCAGCGACCGGCTGATCCGCCGCGCCGCGTCGCGTACCTGACCTCCCAGTTCCTGGTAGCGCCAGGCCGGCAGGCCGAGCTTCAGTCCGGTGATGCTGACCGCGCCCGCGCACACCGAACGGTCGTCGAAGACCGGCGCGCCGATGCAGATGATGCCCTCGGCGTCCTCCTCGTCGTCCAGGGCGTAGCCGACCCGGGCGATGTCGCGCAGGTGGGACAGGAACGTGGCCGGATCGGTGATGGTCCGTGCCGTGCGGCGGGGCAGTCCGAACCGGTCGATGACCGCGGCGGCCTCGCTCTGCGGCACGGCGGACAGCAGGGCCTTGCCCAGGCCCGTGCAGTGCGGCAGCTCGCGCTGGCCCATCCGCAGGTCCAGTCGGACCCGCTGGTCGAGCTCGACCTGGTCCACCACCACGGCATGCCCGTCCTCGGGCACGGCGAGCCGCGAGGCCATGCCGGTGAGGCCGGTGAGGTCGCGCAGGACCGGGTGGGCGACACCGCGCAGGGACACCTGGGAGCGGGCCCGGTCGCCGAGCCTGGCCAGGCTCATGCCGAGCCGGTAGCGCCGGTTCATTCCCTCGCCGTCGTCCGAGACGAGGCCGTAGGCGCGCAGGGTCTGGAGCATGCCGAAGGCCGCGCTCTTGGAGATGGAGCAGACCTGGCCGACCTCGGTGACGCTCAGGCCGTTCCCCTGCGAGGGGGCGGCGAGCGCTTCGAGGATGTCCGCTGCCCTGGCCACGCTCTTGACCCAGTACTTCGGTTCTTCTTGGGCAGCACTGTTCGTCATAGCAGAACAGCGTAGTGCCTGCCGAGGTCGGAGCGGACCTTCCGTGACCGTGAAGGTCCCGTGAGGGCCCAGGAAAGGCCAGTAATCGGCGTTTTGTTGTCCGGAAGGGGGTTGACCCCCCTCGGAGGCGGACGTAATATCCAGGCACTGTTCTGCTCTACAGAACAGCGTTTTGAAAAACTGAGACGCAGCACCACGAGCACCACGGATCACCCTCTTCCTGCGGCGACTGCCGGGCGGATGGCGCCAGGGACTCACGGGCCGGGCAGGGTCCGCGAAAACCGACGACTCTCGACGCAAGGAGCAAGCACCATGAGTTCAGGCCCGGTGGGCAACGAATCCGGAGCCCGACTCGCCGAGCGCGCCCGCCAGGTCGTACCCGGCGGCGTGAACAGCGGTCAGCGCAGCGTTCCCGGACTGACCGACCTGGTGGTCACCGGCACCGACGGCGCGCGGTTCCGTACCGCCGACGGACGCGAGTACACCGACTTCCACTCGGCGTTCGGCCCGCCGCTGCTCGGCCACAACGACCCCGACGTGGCCCGGGCCACCGCCGAAGCGGGCGCCACGCTCGGCCACATGGGCGTCGGCGTCACCGAGGGCGAGGTCCTCCTCGCCGAACAGCTCACCGAGCTGATCCCCTCGATCGAGAAGGTCCTGCTCACCAGCACCGGCAGCGAGGCCACGTTCCACGCGCTGCGCGTCTCCCGCGCCGCCACCGGCCGCCGCCTCGTGGTCAAGTTCCAGGGCTGCTACCACGGCTGGCACGACTCGGTCAGCCTCAACGTCATCTCCGCCCCGGACAAGGTCGGCGGCCACGACCCGATCTCCACCGGCATCCTGCCCGAGGTCCTCGAAGCCACCCTCGTCCTGCCGTTCAACGACAGCGAGGCCGTCCGCCGCACCTTCGCCGAGCACGGCTCCGACATCGCCGCCGTCATCGTCGAACCCGTCCCGCACAACGTCGGCGCCCTCCTGCCCTACCAGGAGTTCCTCACCACGCTGCGCGAGGAGACCACCAGGGCCGGCAGCATCCTGATCTTCGACGAGGTCATCACCGGCTTCCGGCACAGCATCGGCGGCTGGCAGCAGATCTCCGGCGTCACCCCCGACCTCACCACCCTCGGCAAGGCCATCGCCAACGGCGCCCCCGTCGGCGCGATCGGCGGACGCGCCGACCTGATGGACCTCTTCTCCACCCGCCCCGGCGCCCCCGCGTTCTTCGCCGGTACGTACAACGGACACCCGTCCGTCGTCGCCGCCGCGCTGGCCACCCTGCGCAAACTCCGCGAGGAGCCGGTCCACGACCACGTCTTCCGGCTCGGCGACCGCGTCCGTACCGAACTGACCGCCCTGTACGGACGCCTCGGTGTCCCGGCGGTCGTCACCGGATACGGCTCCGTCTTCGTCAGCTACTTCATGCCGGGCGAGGCCCCCCGTACCTACGCCGACCTCCTGAACAACGACGCCTCGCTCTTCGTCGGCTACCGCCGCAAGCTCCTGGACCACGGCCTGTTCGAGCTGCCGCTCAACCTCAAGCGCAGTCACATCAGCTACGCGCACACCGACGCCGATGTCGACCGCCTGATCGAGGGCACCGAGGCGGCCGTCACGGCGGTCCTCGCCGAAGGCGGCGCCCGCGACCTGGAGAACACCTCCACCATGGGCGGAGCGACCCTCTGATGCTGACCGTCAACCGCACCCGTCCGGCCGGCCCCGCCGGACGCATCACCCGCGTCGAGACCCTGATGCTCGGCACCTCCTGGCGGGACTTCGGCTACGTCCGGGTCCACACCGACGAGGGCCTCAGCGGCATCGGCGAGATCACCCACCCCTACCGGGTAGGTGAGGTCTGCGCCCTCACCGAGGCGCTCGCCCGGCGCCACCTCATCGGCGCCGACCCCTTCGACATCGAGGAGCTCTGGCTCCGCGTCTACCAGGGCGACTTCCTGCGCGGCGGCGACATGGGCGGCGTCGCCCTGTCCGGCCTCGACCAGGCCATGTACGACCTGATGGGCAAGGCGCTCGGCGTGCCCGCGTACCGCCTGACCGGCGGCGCCTGCCGCGACACCGTACGCGTCTACGCCAACGGCTGGTACACCGGCGAGCGGGAGCCCGAGACCTTCGCGGCCAAGGCGAAGGAGACCGTGGCCAAGGGCTTCACCGCGCTCAAGTTCGACCCGTTCGGACCCGGACTGCACGAGCTGGAGCGTGCCGAACTGCGCCGCTCCCTCGACCTGGTGGCCGCCGTCCGCGAAGCCATCGGCCCGGACATCGACCTCTTCATCGAGGGTCACGCCCGCTTCGCCATGCCGACCGCGGCACGGCTGGTGCGCGAGCTGGAGCCCTTCGACATCGGCTGGTTCGAGGAGCCGATGCCCTGGACCCACATCGAGCGGTACGCGGAACTGCGTCAGCGCGCCGCCTTCCCGATCTCCGGCGGTGAGCACTTCCACAACCGCTACGAGTACAAGCAGCTCTTCGCCACCCACGCGGTCGACATCATCCAGCCCGACCTGTCGATGGCCGGCGGCTTCACCGAGGTAAGGAAACTGGCCGCGATCGCCGATACCCACGGCATGCTCGTCGCACCGCACAACTCCAACTCGCCGCTCTGCACCACCGTCTCCGTGCACGCGGCGCTCGGAATCCCCAACTTCAAGATCCTCGAAACCTTCGACGGGCTCCTGGAGCCCTTCGTGTTCGACGCCCTGAAGGGCACCCTGCCGATGGCGGACGGTCACATCGGCCTGCCGACCGCCCCCGGACTCGGAGTCGAACTCGTCGACGAGGTCTTCGAGGAGCACCCGCCCAGCCACCGCTTCTGGAACATGTTCGCGGACGGCTGGGAGAAGCGGAACCGGACATGATCGTCGACGTCCACTCGCACCTCTTCCGGCACAGCCACGACTTCACCGAACCCTTCAGCTCCGACTCCGCCCGCGCCCACGAGGGCGAGGTCGACCTGACGGTGAAGTGGGAGGACTACGCCGCCACCGCGCCCCCGTCCACCCGCACCGTCGTCGTCGGCGGCAAGGCCCGCCGCAGCGGACTCTGGGTCGACGACGCCGCCGTGGCGTCGTACGCCGCGAAGCACCCCGACCGGCTGATCGGCTACCTCTCCCTCGACCCCACCCAGCCCGGCTGGCAGGACGAACTCCGCTACGGCCACCAGGAACTCGGTCTGCGCGGCATCAAACTGATGCCGATGTACGCGGGCTTCGACCCGGCCGCCGAGGAGTACGACGAGCTGTACGCCTACGCCGAACGGCACGGGCTGCCGCTCCTCGTCCACACCGGCACCACCTTCGTGTCGAACGCCCCGCTGGAATGGGCGATGCCCCGCCACCTGGACGCGGTCGCCATCCGCCATCCGGAACTGCGCATGGTCCTCGCCCACCTCGGCCACCCCTTCGAGGGCGAGTGCATCGCGGTGATCCGCAAGCACCCGCACGTGTACGCGGACATCAGCGCCCTGCACTACCGGCCCTTCCAGCTCTGGCACAGCCTGCGGCTGGTCCAGGACTACGGGGTCTTCGACAAGGTGATGTTCGGCAGCGACTACCCGTTCACGACGGTCGACGACTCGGTGAAGGGGCTGCGGGAGATCGCCCGCATTCCCGGTATCCCCGGGCTGCCGCCCCTCGACGCGGACAAGGTGGAGGAGATCATCCACCGGCCGTCGCTTGACCTGCTGGGCCTGAACGGCTGACCGCACCGTTCCCCGGACCGGCGGACCGCGCCCCGCGGCCCGCCGGTTCCCCCGAACGGCCGGGCCGTATCCGACGGCCCGCCGTTCCCGAACGACCGGGCCGCACCCCACGGCCCGCCGTTCCCCTCGACCTGTCGGCCTGGAGCCGGGACGCCCCCCGTCCCCGGGCACCGGCCGGCAGCAGGGCCGCCGCGTCCCCTTCCCTGGTCCGGCGCGGCGGCCCACCTCCCCGTACCGCTCCGCCTGGAGGAACCCGCCATGACCGCAGCCGTACCGCCCCGCGGCACCGAGCGCTTCGACCTCACCGGCCGCACCGCCCTCGTCACCGGGGCCGCCCGCGGCCTGGGCCGGTCCTTCGCCGTGGGCCTCGCCGAGGCGGGCGCCGACGTGGTCCTCGTCGACCTGCCCGGCGCCGACGGGATCACCGAGACCGCGGCGGCGATCGACGCACTCGGCCGCCGGACCTGGACGTACGGGCAGGACCTCGCCGATATCGACGCGCTGGCCGGGTTCGCCGACACCGTACGGGCCGAGACCGGACCGCTGCACATCCTGGTCAACAACGCGGGCACGGCAGCCCTGGAACGCTTCAACGAGATCACCCCCGCGAGCTGGTCACACATCATGCGGGTCAACGTCGACGCGGTCTTCTTCCTCAGCCAACGCATCGCCGAGCACATGACGGCGGACGGCGTCGCGGGCCGCATCATCACCATCACCTCGAAGAACGCCCTGGTGGCGGAGGCCGGACTGGCCCACTACAACGCCTCCAAGGCCGCCGCCCAACTGCTCACGGAAACCCTGGCCGTCGAACTCGCCCCGCACGGCATCACGGCCAACACCCTGGCACCCGGCATGGTCGAGACACCCATCGACGGCGAGTTCCCCTTCGACCGGGAAGCCTTCGAATCCGCGTACCGCGAGCGCATCCCGCTCGGCCGCTACGCGCGCCCCGACGAGTGCGTGGGCGCGCTGCTGCTCCTGGCCTCGGACGCGGGCGCCTACCTCACCGGGGCGCGGATCGTCGTCGACGGGGGAGTCCTCGCCGACCAGATGCCGCGCATGCGGTTCATGCCGCCCTACCGCAACACGATCTGACGTCACCGGTCATCCGGTTCCACGACAACGCGAGGAGCACCTCCGTCATGTCTGTCCCAGCATCGTCACGCCGTCATCTGTTGCGGGCCTCGGGTCTCGCCGGTCTGGTCGTGGCCGGTTCGGCCGTGGCCTCCGGCTCCGCGCAGGCCGCTCCCGGACACCCCGCCGACGTCACCCGCGTCGACACCGTCACCGCACTGCGCGCCCTGAACACCAAACCCCTCCCCGACGGCACCGTGGTCCTCGTCGCCGGCCACCACACCCCCGCCGACGGCGGAGCCATGGCCGTCCGCTGGAACAGGACCTCCAAGGCCACCCAC